>NZ_AP039675.1:0-4495174 GCF_055397625.1 Flexivirga sp. G2 | reverse complement strand
TGTGGGCAGTGACGACGAGATGACCGCGTGACGCGGGGACCCGATCTGGAAGAGGCCGACGCTAACAACCCGAGCTGGCGTCCGGCAAGCCGAGCGACGAAGATTTTTCGGCGCCGTGCGGCGTGGCGGCTGGCATGCGGTGGATCCACGCTCTTGGATGAGGGGTTCGGTCTTGCGATCCGCGCCATACCGCTCGGTTTGACCCTGTCCACCGGCGGCCCGTATCGTAGCTGCGAGCCTCCTTCGCTCACGCCTGCCTGGACCAGCACGGTTCCTTCCGGCAGCGGTCCGCCTCACGTCGGCGGGCCGAAGCGAAGATTCCCATGACCAACGCACGATCGGGCCCACCGCGGGTCCGCACATTTCGACGGAGACGACAGTGAGCAAGCGCACCTTCCAGCCCAACACCCGCCGCCGCGCCAAGGTGCACGGCTTCCGCCTGCGGATGCGCACGCGTGCGGGCCGCTCGATCCTGTCGGCGCGTCGCGCCAAGGGTCGCAGCAAGATCTCGGCCTGAGGGACCACCGGCCCACCGCCAGTTAGGCGACAGTGCTGCCGACGAACAATCGACTGCGCGACAGTGCGGATTTCTCCGCAGTGTTGCGCAGTCGTCGTTCCGGCCGAGCGGCCGGGCCACGACTGGTCGTGACGGTCGCCGGCTCGTCGGTACCCACACATCGAGTGGGTCTGGTGGTGTCCAAGGCGGTCGGCAACGCCGTGGTCCGCAACCGCACCAAGCGTGTGTTGCGGCACCGGATGGCCGCACTCCTGCCGTCGATGCCCGAGCACACCGATGTGGTGATCCGGGCGACACCGGCGGCGGGCACCGCGGGCGCCGACCAGCTCCGGACGGACCTGGACCGACTGCTCGCGACCGCGATCGAACGGCGTCGGTGACGACATGTCGCTCACTCGGATGCTCGCGCGGCCGTTCGTCTGGTTGGTTCGGTGCTACCAGATCCTGATTTCTCCACTGCTTCCGCCGAGCTGCCGGTTCACCCCGTGCTGTTCGGCATACGCGATCACGGCCCTGAACCGTTTCGGGTTGTTCAAGGGGAGCTGGCTGACCATTCGTCGGCTGGCTCGCTGCCACCCGTGGAACCCTGGCGGCGTTGATCACGTTCCGCCTCTTGTTACCGCAGACGACGCGGGCAATCCTGTGCCTGCGCCGCTCAACTGAAGGACTGCGCCATCTACAACTTCTTCGACACGATCCTCTACCCACTCGAATGGTTCGTCGCATTCGTGATGGTGGGGTTCCACAAGATCTTCACCGCCATCGGTCTGCCGGCCGCGAGCGGCTGGACCTGGGCCCTGTCGATCGCCGGGCTGGTGATCGTGCTGCGCATCCTGCTGATCCCGCTGTTCGTCAAGCAGATCAAGTCGTCCCGCCGGATGCAGCTGATCCAGCCCGAGATCCAGAAGATCCAGAAGAAGTACAAGGGCAAGAAGGACGCCGAGTCTCGTCAGAAGATGACTGAGGAGACGATGGAGCTCTACCGCAAGGCGGGCACCAACCCCTTCTCCTCCTGCATGCCGATGCTGCTGCAGGCACCGTTCTTCTTCGCACTGTTCCGGGTGCTCAACCGGCTGAAGGACATCGGTTCCGGGAAGCACGACCCGATCGGCTGGATGACCCGAGACTTGGCCGCCCAGGCGGAGCAGTCGAAGCTCTTCGGTGCCCAACTGTCGTCGGCGTTCCTGCACCCGGGCGAGTCGCCGGCCGGCGCGGTCCGCACCCTGTGCGTCGTCCTCATCATCATCATGTCGGTCACGGTGTTCACCACTCAGCACCAGCTGATGCGCAAGAACATGCCGGCCTCGGCGCTCGACAACCCGATGGCCAAGCAGCAGAAGTACATCATGTACATCATGCCGGTGTTCTTCGCCATCTCCGGCGTGAACTTCCCGATCGGTGTCCTGCTCTACTGGGTGACCACCAACCTGTGGACCATGGGGCAGCAGTTCTACACGATCCGCCGGATGCCGGCCCCCGGCTCTGCTGCCGAGAAGGCTCTCGAGGAGCGCCGCGCCGCCAAGGGCAAGCCGATCACCAAACTCAGCATCCCGGGCCTGCACAAGGGCGACGACGAGGAGTCCACGGACCCGTCGGTCGAGCTCGCCAAGTCCAAGACCCCGCCCGGCACGCCCGGCCTCGTCACGGCCGATGGCGGCACCGCGGGCAAGGCAGGCGGCCAGCGGGTGCAGCCCAAGCGCACCAACAAGAAGCGCAAGCGCTGACCACCACTGCTCGTATTCGGCGGCAGCTCGCCGCCTGAACGGCCGCTGTGCTGCGGCCGGCCCACCTGATCTTTGTGTTGACAAGCACCGGGAGTGAAGAATGACTGACGTGACCACCCACGACGAGGCATCCGCGCACGAGGCCGAGCCGCGGAAGACGATCGATCTGGACCGCGAAGGCGAGATCGCCGCCGATTTCCTCGAGACACTGCTGGACATCGCCGACCTGGACGGCGATATCGACGTGGACGTCGACGGCGACCGGGCATCGGTTTCAATCGTCGACTCCGAGGAGGGCCGCGTGCCGCGCCGCCTCGTCGGACAGAACGGCAAGGTGCTGGATGCTCTGCAGGAGCTGACCCGCCTGGCCGTGCAGGCCGAGACCGGCAACCGCAGCCGGCTGATGCTCGACGTCGCCGGTTTCCGGGCGGATCGTCGCGCTGAGCTCGTGAAGATCGCCGAGGACGCGGTGGCGTCCGTGAAGGCCGATGGTGAGCGGGTCGCGCTGGACCCGATGTCCGCCTTCGAGCGCAAGGTCGTGCACGACGCGGTCCTCGCCGGCGGCCTGCGCTCCGAGTCGGAGGGCGCCGAGCCGCGACGCTTCGTGGTGGTTCTGCCCGCCGCCGACTGAGGCGTTCCACGTGAAACACGATCCCTCGGAGCCCGGCACGGACGGTTTGGAGACTGCTGATGTCCCCGCTGCCCCTGCCCAGGCGGAGGAGATCTTCGGGGACCGACTGCCGGTCGCCCAGCAGTATGCCGAGCTGCTCGCCGGTTCAGGTGTGATCCGTGGCCTGATCGGCCCACGCGAGGCACCGCGCCTGTGGGAGCGCCACATCCTGAACTGTGCCGTCATCACTGAGTTGATCGATCCGGACAGCACAGTCGTGGACGTCGGCAGTGGCGCCGGCCTCCCCGGTCTGGTCATCGCCATACGTCGTCCCGACGTCAAGGTCACGCTGATCGAACCGTTGTTGCGCCGGGTGCGCTGGCTCGATGAGGTGGTCGATGAGCTGGGCCTCGACAATGTGACGGTCGCGCGCGGACGAGCCGAGACGCTTTGGGACGACGTCGCACCTGCCGATGTCGTGACGTCCCGTGCGGTTTCCGCGCTGGAGAACCTCGCCGTATGGTCGGTGCCGTTGGTTCGACCGGGCGGCTGGTGGTTGCCGATGAAGGGCGCCTCGGTCGCCGATGAGATCGAGGCCAGTCGGGAGTTGCTCACGTCCGTGGGTGTGACGGACATCGACGTCCTCGAATGCGGTGCCGGCGTCCTGGATGAGCCTACGATCGTTGCGCGGCTGGCAATCGGCACGCCTCGACGGCTCAGTAAGAATGGTGCCAAGAAGAAGGCCAAGAAATCCGGACCTCGACAGTCCGTGCAGGCCCGCGGTCACAATCGTCCGCGACGGTGATCATGCGGTCGGTGTGCGACCGACCGTCCGACCACAATCACGAATGGAAGAGGCGAACGTGAGCACAACGTCGCTGCCCACCGGGTGGCAAGGATCGGCAGTCGGGGCGTCCACCGGCGAGCCGGTCGGCTGGCGCAACGCGGCATTGTGCGCGCCGACTGTCGTGGTGGGCGCATTGAATCCGATTCCGCCCTCGGCGCTGCCGGATGCGAGCCCACGGCAGGTGGCGGTGTCGGCAGACGGTGCTGCAACCGATGATGCCGAGTCTACGGGCTCGTCTCCCGCGGCCGGGACGCCGGTTTCCCGTGAAACATCGCCGTCCGACCAGGCCGACCGCGTGCCTCTGGTCGATGAGACTCCTGTCTCCTCGCCCTTGGCCGATCAACTCGTCGAGCAGGCACGGCGCCGTGCGAAGTTGGCTGAGGGATCCGTGGTCCCGCCGGCACAGCCCCGAATCCTGACGATCTCCAATCAGAAGGGTGGTGTCGGGAAGACCACCACGACGGTCAACGTCGCTGCTGCACTGGCAACGTTCGGTCTCAAGGTGCTGGTCATCGACATCGACCCGCAGGGCAATGCCAGCACTGCGCTCGGCATACCGCATCACGAGGACGTCCCCAGCGTCTACGACGTCGTGGTTGAGGACGGCGACCTCGGCAGCGTGCTGCAGGAATGTCCCGACATCGACGGGCTCTGGTGTGCGCCCGCCACCATCGATCTGGCCGGTGCGGAACTCGAGCTCGTCTCGTTGGTTGCACGTGAATCACGGCTCAAGCGCGCGATCGACCACTACCAGGAGAACCCCGGGGACGCCGGGCGCTTTGATTTCATCCTGATCGATTGCCCGCCGAGCCTCGGTCTGCTCACCGTCAACGCCTTCGTGGCTGCTGAAGAGGTGTTCATCCCGATCCAGTGCGAGTACTACGCGCTGGAAGGTCTGAGTCAGCTGCTCAAGAACATCGAGTTGATCCGGGCGCACCTGAATCCACGACTGCATGTCTCCACCATCCTGTTGACGATGTATGACGCCCGGACTCGTCTGTCGGCACAGGTGGCCGACGAGGTCCGGTCACACTTCACCGACCAGGTGCTGAAGGCATCCATTCCGCGATCGGTGCGCATCTCCGAGGCCCCGAGCCACGGCCAGACCGTGCTGACCTACGACCCGTCGAGCAGCGGCGCGCTCTCCTATTCCGAGGCCGCGAAAGAGCTGGCCGCCCAAGGCACTAAGATCGACCAGTGAGCGAAAAACGACGCGGACTCGGGCGCGGCCTGGGCGCACTGATCCCGACTGCACCGGCCCAGACCCCCGGAAGTCCGCGACCGTCCGACGTCTTCTTCCCCGGAAATTCGGCGACCACCGTCACTCGCGACGCAGAGGACACCGAACGTTTCACGGGAAACACTGGTCCTGACACCAGCGCCGCCGGATCAGATGCCACCAAGGCCGGATCGCCGCAGAACGCGGGGAACGCGGCAGAGAAGACGGAGCCGGCCGAGCCCGTTGCAGCACGTGAGTCGGACGACGCCGAGGAACTGCAGGAAGTTCCCGGTGCCACCTTCGCGGAACTGCCGGTCGACCAGATTCGCCCGAACCCGCGTCAGCCACGCAGTGTCTTCGACGAGGACGAGCTCGCCGAACTGGTCCACAGCGTCCGGGAGATCGGCGTTTTGCAGCCGATCGTCGTGCGACGCCTGTCGGCGGCGGACGCTGCTGACGCGGGAGTCGCCTACGAACTCATCATGGGTGAACGTCGACTGCGCGCCAGCAAGGGTGCGGAGAAGGAGACCATCCCCGCGATCATCCGCAGCACGGACGACGACGACATGTTGCGCGACGCGTTGCTGGAGAACCTGCACCGCGCACAACTGAACCCGCTCGAAGAGGCTGCTGCCTACGGCCAGTTGCTCGACGACTTCAAGTGCACCCACGAAGAACTAGCCGGACGGATCGGACGGTCCCGCCCGCAGATCAGCAACACGTTGCGTCTGTTGAAACTGCCCGCTCTGGTGCAGCGTCGCGTCGCCGCCGGCGTGCTCTCGGCCGGCCACGCACGCGCCCTGCTCGGCCTGGCGGATGCCGCGGCCATGGAACGGCTGGCGCAGCGGATCGTTGCCGAGGGCCTGTCGGTTCGCAGCACCGAGGAGATCGTCGCGCTCGGCGGTGACAAGGACAAGGCGGTGCGTCGCTCACCGCGCGCCGGTCAGCACCACCCGCAGCTGGACTCGCTCGCCTCGAGCCTGTCCGACCAGCTCGACACACGCGTCAAGATCTCGCTCGGCAAGAGCCGCGGGAAGCTGACCGTCGAGTTCGCCAGCGTCGAGGACCTGAATCGCATCATGGATCAGCTGGGCGTCCAACGCTCCTGAGCCCGGGCTGGCTGAGTAGGGCGAAGTACGAGCCCGTATCGAAACCTGTTGTGAATCAACGTGTTTCACGTGGATCAGTGCCCTGCCTCGGTCGCGTTGGTGAGTGGCGGCTACGCCGCCGCCCCGGTCTCACTCCGCTTCGTTCCGCTAACGCTCCACTACGCTGCATAGGCCCGGGTCGACGACGCACCCGCCACTCCGGATCGTCGCCTGATCACTGCTTCTGTTGACAGCATCTGTTGCTTGCTCGTCGTTCGGACGATGGGGTCTCCACGTGGCCCCGCACCCGATCTGGGCAGGAGAGTTGGCTTGTGGGTGGGCGAAGCGTTCTTGTGGTCACCCAGATGCCCTCGTCAGGTATTCGTGAGGCGACGTCGGCACTTAGGTGCGGACAAGAGGCCCTGACCCCACCGGAATCGGGAGCGGTCAGACCCCGTGCTCCGATCGGATCCGGCCGACCGAGCGACAGGGCAAGTCGCCGAATATGTCTGCGGGCCAACGGGTTTCGGCGACCGAAGAGGGTTGCTGGGTGCGTCGTGGCGCCGGGCCTATGCAGTGGAACGGAGCGCTAGCGGAGAGCAACGGAGTGAGACCGGCGACGCGGCGTAGCCAGCACCCCCAACCCAGCCCGACGAGAACTCGAGCAGAGGCCAAGGGCACAAGAAAAGCGGCGCCCCCCAACAGAATTGGGGGACGCCGCCGGTGAAGCGGTGGGCGCTCAGCCGATGAAGGGCTCGAGCTCCTTGACGAGCTTCGGCTTGGGCATGACGCCGACGATGCTCTTGACGACCTCGCCGTTCTGGTAGACGTTCAGGGTCGGGATGCCGGTGATGCCGTACTTCGCGGAGGTCGCCGGGTTGTCGTCGGTGTTGAGCTTCACCACGGTCAACTTGTCAGCGTTGGCCTCGGCGATCTCGTCGATGATCGGAGCGATCATCTTGCACGGTCCGCACCAGGGTGCCCAGAAGTCGACGAGCACCGGCTTGTCGCTCTTGAGAACGTCGGCCTCGAAGGTGGCGTCGGAGGTGTCCTTGGTGTTCGCACCCATGTCGGATGTTCCTTTCATTGTGTGGATGTATGCCGAAAGGCGTTGGTAGGGAAGGGAATTCAGACTGTTGCGGTCTGGGCTGCAGCTTCGGCGGGAGCGCCGGCCTCGGCGTGAGCGGCGAGGAAACGCTCGGCGTCGAGGGCTGCCGCGCAACCGGTGCCGGCAGCGGTGATGGCCTGCCGGTAGGTGTGGTCGACGAGATCGCCACAGGCGAACACGCCGGGCAGGTTGGTCGCAGTGGTGCCTTCGCCGACCAGCACGTAACCCTCGTCGTCAGTGTTCACTTGACCCACGACAAGCTCGTTGCGCGGCAGGTGACCGATGGCGACGAACACCGCGGAGGTGTCGACCTGACGGGTCTCGCCGGACTCGGTGTCGGTGAGGGTGACCGAGCTGACCTTGGGGTCGCCCTGAATGCCGGTGACCTGGCTGTTCCAGGCGAAGTCGATCTTCTCGTTCGCGAATGCCCGGTCGGCCATGATCTTCGAGGCGCGCAGTTCGTCGCGGCGGTGGACGAGGGTGACCTTCTTGGCGAACCGGGTCAGGAACGTCGCCTCCTCAATGGCGGAGTCGCCGCCACCGACGACCATGATGTCCTGGTCGCGGAAGAACGCGCCGTCACAGGTCGCGCACCAGGAGACGCCGTGGCCGGACAGCCGCTTCTCGTCCTCCAGGCCCAACTCCCGGTATGCCGAGCCCATCGCAAGGATGACCGCATGCGCCTCATGCACATTGCCCTCACCGTCGGTGACCCGCTTGATCGGGCCGGTCAGGTCGACCGCGGTGACGTCGTCACGGACCAGGTCGGCACCGAACCGCTCGGCCTGCTCACGCATCTGCATCATCAGCTCGGGACCCAGGATGCCGTCGGCGAAACCGGGGTAGTTCTCGACCTCCGTGGTGTTCATCAGCGCACCGCCCGCGGTGACCGAGCCCTCGAACACCAGAGGGTGCAGGTTGGCACGGGCGGCATACACGGCAGCGGTGTAGCCGGCCGGGCCGGAACCGATGATGATCAGGTTGCGAGGCTCGCTCACGGGTGGTCCTTCGAGGTCGACTGAGGGCCCGGCTCACGGCGGGCTCGTAGAGCACAACAGATCGTATGCGGCGAATGTTCCACACCCACGCAGAGGTGTGAGTCGCCGGACGCGGCGCGGCAGCACAGCCGCGCCGCGGACCCGATCTGCGCCTAGACCGAGCGCGGTGCGGCGTAGGGCGCAGTGCCCTTGCTGCACGTCGACGACACGGCGAACGCGGTCTGCGTGCTGCCCTTGGACACCACGACGACGAGAGCGGGCTTGCCGTCATACGTGGCCAGGTCGACCTTGATGTGCGACGGGTTGTCCAGCAGCGAGCCGCCGATCGAGCGCACGCATTCGACGATGGACCGCGGGTTGGTCATCGAGCCGAACTTGGCCACGGTCGCCGGGTCCGGCAGCTGGGTGCTGTCGTCGGACGCCATACTCGCCGCCTGCGTGTTGAAGGCGGCGCCGGAGTACTGGGTGCCCGTGCTCGCGACCTGCACCCGGCTGGCGAGTTCGTCGGTGCTGGCCGAATGATGCGGCGCGCTCGACGGGTTCGCGGTGACGGGAGCGTTGTTGCTCAACTCGTTGACGCCGACCACGGCGACCGTGGCGACGACTGCAGCGGCGGCCACACCACCGACGGCCTGCATCCAGCGCCGCCCACTGCGGTTGCCCGCGGGGCGGCCGGTGCGCGCCAAGGGCGTCACGTTGCTGCGATCGTCGCCGGCGCGACCGGCGTGCTCCTGCGCCAGTGCAGCGGTGATCCGGTCGGTCACGTCCTGCGGCATCGGCCCGGGGTCGGGCAATGAGCGCAGCAGGTCACGCATCCCGGTCGGGTCGTTCTCGAAGTCGTTCTCGAGGTCATCGGGAGGTGTCGTCACGGCTTCCTCCAATCGGGTTCAGTAGCTGAGACGACGAATGCCAGGTGGTGGTTCCGTCTTGCGGCGGAGCAGTTCGGTGAAGGGGACACCAACATCAGTCGAGGGTCCGACGAACACCGGGGCCCATCGGTTCCATCCGACATCAGGATCCGCCGACGTAACCGTCCCCGTGCTTGTCACGGAGCAACTCGGCAAGTGCCGAGCGACCGCGCGCACACCGGGACTTGATGGTGCCTTCGGCCACACCGAGCACCTCGGCGGCCTCGGCGACGGGGAGGCCCTGCATGTCGACGAGAGTCAGCGCGAGCCGCTGCCCCTCGGGGATCTTGCCCAGCGCCTCCTGCACGTCCAGCCGTATGACGGTGCTGCCGTGCACGTCGTGCCGGTCGGCCAGGTCGTACTCCGGCAGCTCGGAGGTCGGCTTGATCCGGCGCAGCCGGTCGAGACAGGCGTTGACGATGATGCGGTGCAACCAGGTCGTGACCTGCGCGTCGCCACGGAAGGAGTCCGCGCGCCGGAACGCCGAGATGAACCCGTCCTGCACGGCATCCGCGGCGATCTCCGGGTCGCGGGTGGTGCGGAGGGCGACGGCCCACATGCGGTCCTTGTGCCGTTTGAAGAGCTCGCCGAAGGCGTGCGGGTCTCCCGCGCAGTGTGCCGCGAGCAACTCGCGGTCACTGGTCTCCGCCAGGTCCGTCACGAATACACCTTGACGTCGTTGATGCGTTCCTGGAACGTGCCGTTGTCCTGCTTGCTGAGCTGGGTCACCCAGATGGTGATGTACTGCGCCTGTGCGTTCAGGTGCGCGGTCTGCGCCCCCGACCCGGTGAGCGTCGTCTCCGGCTGGCGCGTGCTCACCGGCTCGATGGAGTCGCTGACGAAGAACTTGATCGTCGACGGCCCACCCGATGTGGTGATCTTCACGTTCTTCACGGACTTCACGCTACCGAGGTTGAGCAGGATTCCGGTGCCTTGGCCACCACCGCGACCGTCTGCGCTGTTGTATTCGTAGGTGTTCCAGTAGGTGCTCGGGTCGCCGTCGGTCGCATTCTTGGACAGGCCGGGGTTTTCGCCGCCGTTGACGCCGTATGACGTGGTCCGGTCGATCGTCAGCGGCTTCGCGGTCGCCTTGGGCTTGCTGGACTTGGGTGCGTTCGAGCTGGATTTCGACCCAGTTGCGGACGAGGACGCGCCGGAGGACGCTGCGTCGCCGGGGCTGGACGATCCGCCGATGCCGTGCAGCCCGATGGCCGCGAAGATGACGGCGACGATCACCAGCAGGGCGACCAGCAGCAGGGCCAGCCGGCTGCTCTGGTGATCGGGTTCGTAGGAGTGCCCGCCGAGTCCCGGGACCGGAGGCTCGAGATCGGTGAACGACGGGTCGTAGTCGTCCTCCTCCTCAGGTGCGATGGTCGTCCGCTCGCGCGCCTGCAACAGCGCCGACTGGGAGATCTGCGCGGTCTCGTCGGAGCCGTCGACCTCGGTCGCGCCGGCCGCCGCGGTCCCGACCTTGGGCAGCGCGGCCTTGATCGGCGCTGCGCCGGCAGTGGTGCGTCCCGACGCGTCGGTCTCGTCGTTGTCCAGGTCGCTGTCCAGTTCGCCATCACCGAACTCCGCAGCACCGCGGTCCCCTCCGGGAACGGCCTGCAAGGTCGCGGCGGACTTGCCGCCGGCGCCGGTGGTGCGCCGGGTGGAGGTCGTCACTCGTTCGGACGACCACGGCGCCAACTGCCGGGCCAGCTCACCCGGGGTGCGGGGACCCTCGTCCGCGCCCAGCGTGGTCCGGCAGAGCGTGTCGAGGTCGCCGGGCACACCCGGCACCAGCTCGCTCGGTGCCGGGAGTTCGCCGTCGGCCCGACGCGTCACGTCCTGCAGGCCGGGGACCGATTCCTCGCCGGGCCAGCGGCGGGTCAGCCCGGCATACACGATCTGGACGAGGGCGACGGTGTCCGCGCGGGACGCCTCCTCCGAGGACAGGTCGTCCGCGCCGGCGAGGGCCGCGTCGGTCGGCAGGCCGAGCACGGACACGGCGCCGTCCGGTGACGACACGATGTCGTGCGGGGTGAGTCGGAGATGGTGCAGGCCGCGGGCCGAGGCGGCGCCCAGGCCGCTGGCGGCCTCGCCGACCATCCGGCGTACCTCTTCGGCCGGCAGCGGGTCGAACTGCAATGCGGCGGCGATGGATTCGGCCCCGTGCAGGGCCTCGGTGATGACGTATGCCGTGCCGTTCTCCCGACCGACGTCGAGCACTCGCGGCAGGTGCCGGTCCTCGACGCCGGCCGCACGGCGGGCACTGTCGAGAGCGGCCTCGGCGTGATCGAAGTCCGCCGGGAAGACGGTCGCGGTCACCTCGCGCCCGAGCGTGGCGTCGGTCGCGATCCACAGTTCCTGGCGGGCGGAAGCCGACTCCGACGTCCGTCCCTCGGCCGCACCATGGTCCGTCCGACCCGCCAGTTTGCGGGTCAGCGTGTAGCGCTGTGCCAGAACGGTGTTCTCGCCGATGGCTCGCACGTGGACCTGGCTCCCTGTTCGCGGTACGGACACCGCCCGGGTGCGGCGCCGATGGGGACGTGTGCCACCTCTGGCGAGCACACATCGGCCACATACTAGGAGGCTTCCGGTGGAGTCCTGTGAGGGACACGCTCCGCAGCACCTGATCGGCCGTCGCCGGCGGGCCTCGCGCCGGGCCGGCTCAGCGGCCGATCAGCCGCCGTGCACCACCGAGTCTGCTCTGTATGGCGTCGACGAGTTCCTCGACCTCCTTGACGTGCAGGCGACGCGAGATGACGACATACAGGGAACAGAACACGACGGCGGTCACGAGCAGGATGGCGAAGTTCGTGACTCGTGAGTCGGTGCCGATCAGTTCGCTGAGCAGGAAGCGCACCAGGAACGACGCACCCACGGCCAGTGCCGACGCAACGACCAGGCGAGCCCAGGTCTGAGCGACGGTGATCATCCGCAATTGCGGCAGGCGTTTGTCGCGGAGCCAGCGGTAGCCGAGCGTGGCCTCGACGAAGTAGGCGATCGAGCCGGCGAGGCTGACACCGAAGCCGACCCAGGCGTCCGGCAGGACCAGACACGGCAACGCGAGGACGGCGGTGATGATCGTGCACCACACCTGCATCATGAACGGCGTGCGTGCGTCCTCGTAGGCGAAGAAGGCGCGCTGCACCACGACGCACACCGTGAACGGCACCAACCCGATCAGCAGCGCGATCGTCTGTCGCTCCACGGCGGTCGCGATGCCCGGGTAGAAGAAGCCGGTGAGGGGGCCGGCGAGCACCAGCATGCCGATGGTCGACGGAATGGTCGCCACGGACGACAGCCGGAGCGAGAGCTCGGAGTCCTCGGTGACCGCTCGGGTTCGGCCTTCGTGTGCCGCCCTCGACATACGCGTGAACAGCACCGTGATCAGGCTGAGCGTGACCAGCGAGTGCGGCAGCATGAAGAAGAGGAAGGCGTTCGTCTGGGCGAGCTTGGCCGACGGCACCGCGGTGAGGATGTTGCTGTTGACCAGGTACAGGCCGATCTGCTGCACGATCACCGCGGCGAACGCCCACCCGGCGACTGTCGAGGTGCTGCGCAGCCCCACGCCGCGGAACGAGAAGTTCGGTCGCCACGTGTAACCGGACCGGCGCAGCGGGATCACGAGCACCAGTGCTTGCGCGACGATGCCCAGTGTGGTGGAGCCGCCGAGCACCAGGATCATCGACATCGTCCAGTCGGACGGGTCGGTGATCGGGTGGTCCGGATACTGCATGAGCAGCCAGGCGATGCCGGCGATCGCGAAGATGTTCGCCAGCACCGGCGACCACATCGGGGCACCGAATCTGCTGCGGGCGTTCAACACTTCGCCGAACAGGGTGTAGAGGCCGTAGAAGAACAGTTGCGGGATGCACAGCAAGGTGAAAGCGATGCCGAGCTTCCAGGTGTCGCCGGTCGCGCTGAGGAAGCCGAGCTTGAAGATCAACGGCGACGCGACCATGAAGACGACGGTGGCGCCGAGCAGGATCGACATGGCCAAAGTGATCACCCGGTCGGTGTAGGCCTGGCCACCGTCCTCGTGCTTGAGCGCCCGGGTGATCTGTGGGACCAGAACGGCATTGATCACGCCGCCGGCCAGCAGCAGGTAGATCTGGTTCGGGAGTGTGTTGGCGCTGTCCCAGACGTTTCCGGCGACACCGATGACCAGCGAGGCCAGCAGGATGGTCCGCAGGAAACCCAGCGCCCGCGACACCAGCGTGCCGACCGCCATGACGGCGCTGGCCCGGCCGATGCCACCTCCGGCGGCGGGTGCCTCCGTGGGCACGGCGACGTCCGGTAGTGCGTCGGGGTCCTCGCCGCGGGCGATGGCGTCCTTGCGGGCCGCGATGACATCGGGGTCCGGCAGTGGCAGATAGCCGGAGTCCTCGCCTATCCACGCGGCATACATCGAACCCAGGCTGCCCTGGTTGTCCGGCGAGTTCTGCTGGGAACGGGAACGCAGGTCGGACTCGGCGTACAGCTGGCCCAGGCTGGGTCGGCTCTCGTCAGTCATCGGTGTCGGTGCCCTCGTCCTCGGTGCGTGTCGTGCGGTCTTCGGTATGCCGGGCCGGCTTCTGTCCGGCGTCGACGATCGCATCGTTCGGCGTCGGGCTGTCGGCCGCCGCCGGTGCGGACGCGGTCCGCGGGCCACGTCGTACGGCGCGCCACAGGCCGATCACCAGGATCAGTCCGGCGAGCACGCCCAGCACCCACATGATCCACCCCGACGTCGGGTGAACGTTGATCTTCACCTGCGACGGCGCGTCCGCGTCGGTCAGCGGGGTGCCGTCGGGAGCGCGCAGCACGGCGTCCAGCGGCACGGTGCCGGAGCCGACCGCCTCGATGTGGAAGTTGGTCGTGGCGCGGGAACCGGCGTCGATGTCGACCTTCTTGACCGGCTCGGTGACCCGGATGAGGTAGTTGTGACGTTGTACGTCCAGCTGCACGTTGTGCACCGGCCGGTTCAGCTCGTTGGAGACGGTGATGCTGATGTCGCCGGAGTCGGCGAAGAAGTTGATCGTCGAGGACCGGACGGTCAGCTTGTGCAGCATCGCGCTGACTGCGACGTTGTTGCGGTCGGCGACCGCGGCGAGCTTGGCCGAGACACCACGCCAGCGGGTCGAGCCGATGATGTCCAGCGCCCGCTTCCGATCCGGTATGACGTCATCGCCGTCCACCAGCACGCTCTGCAGGGCGCTGAGGCGTTGGCGGGATGAGGCCAGGTCGTCCAGCTCGGCCTTGGTGATCGCACCGTTCGGGAATTTCGGGGTGGTCGCTGTTGCCTTGCTCGGGGTCTTCAGCAGCGACGCCTTCGGTGCGGAGCGCAGCGCCGTCGCGGTCCGGGTGCCGGAGCGCAGGTGGACCCAGTCGGCCGTGTCCAGTGCGTCGAGCTGCGCCGCCAGCTGAGTCGGGTTGGCACCACCGGTTCGCGGAGCGACGAGCGCGACGGACCGGGGTGTCCCGGGTGACTGCTGGTAGAGCGCGAGCGACTGTGTCAGCAGGCGGCTGGTCTGGGTGCCCGGGGAGGTGGACGACGTGCTGAAGGCCTTGGACAGGCCCTCGTCATACGTGAGAACACCGGAGGTGCCCGCAACGCGGTGCGTCGCGGTCAGGGTCGTCGGCTCGCTGATGGCGCGGCCCGGGAGGAGCGCCATGGTCGGGCTCTTGCTGCGGGCGGCCAGGTCCTTGCTGAAGGACGTGACGGCTGCGCCGGCCAGGTCGCCGGTCGGCCAGATCACGCGGGTGTCGCCCAGTGCCTTGACGCTGTCGGGCAGGGTGCGCGCGAAGTCGCGGGTGGCCAACTCCTTGCCCGGCGCGCCCTGCCGCTGCAGCGACGTCAGGTCGGGGTCGTCGGCCGGCAGCCACCACACCGACTGGGAGGGGTCCAGTGCGGTCAACCGCGTGGTGAGATCGGCAACCGCCGCGTCGATGCGTCCCTCCGGTGTGGTGGGCGAGGTGCTCGACTCCGAGGACGAACTCGAGGACGAACTCGGCGACTGGTCGGTGGCGCCGCCGGTCGTGTCACCCGTGCCCTGACCGGAGTCGGTGCCGGAGCTGCCGTCGGTCGGGTCCGTCGATGAGGTGCTGGTCGGGTCGGGGGTGCCACCGGAGCCCCCGGAGGACGTACCGCCGTTCGACCCGGCGGAGCCGCTCGCGCTCGACGACTTCGCCGAGGATCCCGGTGAGGATCCCGACGACGACTCGCTCGGAGTGAGGGCCGGCACGTTCGCTTCGGCTGCGGCCGGCGGCTCGAGTAGCGCCGGGTCGACGGCGAAGATCACCGGCTTGCCGGCGAACGCGTCCAGCGTCTTCTGCACCTGCGAGTCCGGCCCGATCGCGTGCTCCCACGCGGCAGCTCGAGCGGTCCCGCTCGGACCGAAGAGATCGGGGTCCGCCGGCAGCGTGAGCGGTATGACGACCGAGACCTGCAGGGGTGAGGCGACCGTGGTGTTCTGCAACTGGAGGGTGCTGCGCGCCATACCTCGTATGGCGGAGGCGCTGGACGACGATCCGTCCGTGACCGTGACGGTCAGCGGTAGCGACGCCAGGCCGTAGGCGAACTTCAGCTTCTTGCCGGGGATGGTCACCGAGAAGTGGGTGCTGCTGCCGGAGCTGAGCGCGCCGACGGTGCTCGTGGCCACCTGGGTCGTCGTGATGTCGAGTCGGCCGGCCATCCAGTCGGCGGCAGCGGAGCGGGTGTCGAGCAGTTGGCTGCCGACCGAGACGTGCGCGACGGCGTGCGCGAGGTCGGTTGTGCCGGTGTTGGTGATGGTGCCGGAGACGGTGACGGCCTCATCGGACGCCGAGACGGCCGGGAGGTTGGCATCCAGGCTGATCCGGGCGGACGAGGCGGTGGCGGCGCTCGCGTGAGGGGTGCCGAGGGTGGAGCTCAGCGAGAAGAACGCGAGTAGCAGCCCGAGCAGTGCTGCGCCGACAGCCTGGTTATGCCGAAGGAGCCAGGTGTTGCCAGGCGGTCTGGACGATGCGTCGCTCATTGGGGAAGGTCAGTTTCCGCTGCACACGGTCCAGGCGGAACCAGCGCGCGTCGACGGCCTCGTGATCGGGGTCGCCGTCGATGCTGATCTCGCCACCGAGTGCCTCCAACATGTAGTGATGGACCCGCTTGTGAATGCGTAGTTGCGGGGTGCTGAACCAATAATCGATCGTGCCCAGGGTCACCAGGGCACGTCCGATGATGCCTGTTTCCTCCTGGACTTCGCGAACTGCGGTCTCGACCAGTGTTTCGCCCGGCTCGACATGCCCCTTGGGCAGGCACCACTCGAGCCGGCCGGCCCGGTTGTGCCGGGCGATGAGCGCGATCCACGCGAAACCGCCCGCCACGTCGATGATGACGCCACCTGCCGAGGTCTCCTCCACAGCAGGCAGCCGCCGCACGTGGCGGTCGGTGCGTGGTGGATGGAGCGTCATTTTGACACTCTAAACCGAGCCCGCCGCGACACCCAGCCGTTCGAGTCATTCGGCTCACCTACCCTGTGGTGGTGCCGACGCCCCCACGACCCGAAGATTCCCCGTCCCACGACGGGCTGCAGCGCCGCGCCGTCGCACAGTTGGCGCCGGTTCTGCCGCTGCTCCAGGAGCTCGGCGCCCTGTTCGCCGCTGCCGGTCATGAGCTCGCCCTCGTCGGTGGTCCGGTGCGTGATGCGTTCCTCGGCCGCACCTCGGCCGACCTGGACCTGACGACCGACGCGCGCCCGGAGCAGATCGAGGCGTTGCTGAAGCCGTGGGGAGACACGACCTGGGACATCGGGCGGGACTTCGGCACGATCGGCGCTCGCAAGGGTGACGCGATCGTCGAGGTGACGACCTACCGTGCGGACGCCTACGACCGGCAGACCCGCAAGCCGATCGTCAGTTTCGGTGACTCGCTGACCGAGGATCTGGTCCGACGCGACTTCACCGTCAACGCCATGGCGCTGCGGTTGCCCGAGCTCGAGTTCGTCGACCCGTATGACGGGATGGTCGCGCTCGCCTCCCGGACGCTGATGACTCCGTCCGCCCCGGACATCTCGTTCGGGGACGACCCGCTGCGGATGATGCGAGCTGCGCGGTTCGCCGCACAGTTGGGCTTCACGGTGGATCCGCGAGCGGTGGCGGCGATGACCGAGCTCGCGGGATCGATCGAGATGATCTCGGCGGAGCGGGTCCACGACGAGCTGGTCAAGCTGATGCTCGCGCCCGACCCGCGGGCCGGGCTGACCCTGCTGGTCGACACCGGCATCGCCGACCACGTGCTGCCCGAGCTGCCCGCGCTGCGGCTGGAGGTCGACGAGCACCACCGACACAAGGACGTCTACGAGCACTCGCTGATCGTGCTCGAGCAGGCGATGGCGTTGGAGGGCGAGCGGGTGGTGCCCGGGCTGGAGTCGCCGGAGTTGGTGCC
This sequence comes from Flexivirga sp. G2, assembly GCF_055397625.1. Taxonomy (NCBI): domain Bacteria; kingdom Bacillati; phylum Actinomycetota; class Actinomycetes; order Micrococcales; family Dermacoccaceae; genus Flexivirga; species Flexivirga sp. G2. Next base: position 4,477,766 of record NZ_AP039675.1, on the reverse strand, counting down.
CGGGCCGGACCTGGTGCTGCGCCTCGCCGCGCTGTTGCACGACATCGGCAAGCCGGCCACCCGTCGTTTCGAGAAGCGCGGCGGCGTCTCGTTCCATCACCACGAGATGGTCGGCGCCAAGCTGGTGCGTAAGCGCCTGCGGGCCCTGCGGTTCGACAAGGACACCATCAAGCAGGTGGCCCGGCTGACCGAGCTGCACCTGCGGTTCCATGGGTATGGCGGACCCGGCGTGCCGACGACCCGCACCGCCGACGACATCGACTCGCCCTGGACCGACTCGGCCGTGCGGCGCTACATCACCGATGCCGGGCCGTTGCTGTCCCGACTGCACCTGCTGACCCGGTCGGACTGCACCACCCGCAATCGCCGTAAGGCGGCAGCACTCTCGGCGGCATACGACAGCTTGGAGGTGCGGATCGCGGCGCTGCGAGAGCAGGAGGAACTCGACGCGGTGCGTCCCGAGCTGGACGGCAATCAGATCGCCGAAGCCCTTGGCATCACACCGGGTCCGGTGCTGGGCCGCGCCTACAAGCACCTGTTGGCGTTCCGGCTCGACCACGGCCCGGTCGGCGCGGATGCCGCGCGCGAGGAACTGTTGCGCTGGTGGGCCGAGCAGGAGCAGGCAGCAGACTGATCAGCTGCCGACGAGGGTGGAGGCGGGCTGTTTCGCCCCGCGGCGCCACCGGGCCGCGAGCACTTCGTCCACCACATGGTCGGCGTCCAGACCGTAGTCGGACAGCAGCGTCGCCCGGTCACCGACCGGCACGAACTCCACCGGCAGACCCAGCGGTATGACGCGGGTCGACAGCCCCGCGCGGTGCACGGCCATCGATAGCGCCGCACCGAGCCCACCGCCGATCGCGTTGTCCTCCAACGTGATCACGACCCGGTGCTCGGCGACGAGGGCCATCAGCTCGGGTGCGACGGGGTGGATCCACCGCGGGTCCGCGACCGTCGCGGACACGCCCATGCCGGCGAGCCGGTCCGCCGCCTCGACCGCCACGGTCGCCAACGCTCCGGTCGGCACCAGCAGCACCTGCGCGTCCGTGCGATGCGGGGTGAGCAGGTCGACCGAACCGACGCGACTGTGCACGCAGACAGGTGCGGGCGCGCTGCCCTTCGGGTAGCGCAGCACGGTCGGACCGTCCTCGTGCGCCAGCGCCTCACGCAACAACTCCCGCAGGCGGATGGCGTCCCGCGGTGCCGCGATGCGGATTCCGGGCACGCCGCGCAGCAACGACACGTCCCAGATGCCGTGGTGCGACGGACCGTCCGGTCCGGTGATCCCGGACCGGTCCAGCACGAAAGTGACTGGTAGTCGATGCAATCCGACATCCATCAGCACCTGATCGAAGGCCCGTCCGAGGAAGGTCGAGTAGATCGCGACGACAGGGTGCAGTCCCGCGGTGGCGAGGCCGGCCGCGCAGGTGACCGCGTGTTGCTCGGCGATCCCGACGTCGACGATCCGGTGCGGGAAGCGCTCGCCGAACGGACCGAGCCCGGTCGGCAGGCGCATCGCCGCGGTGAGTGCCACGACGTCCGAGCGCTCCTCGCCGACTGATGCCAGCTCGTTCGCGAAAACCGTTGTCCACGCTTCCGTTCGGGGCTGCGGGTGGGTTGTCGCGGTGACCGCCGTCGGCGGCCTCGACGGGCTGACACTGTGCATCCGGTCGGCGTCGTCCTGCTCCGCAGGCAAATAGCCGTTGCCCTTGCGCGTCACGACGTGCACGACGACCGGACCGGTGCGCTCCCGCGCAGTGTGGAGGGCGCGATGCAGGGCCTTGAGGTCGTGTCCGTCGACCGGTCCCAGATAGCCGAAACCCAGTGCTTCCAACAGGTTCGAGTCGGCCGTTCCGGCGCGCAGCTCGGCCAGATGGTGGCAGAGCGCACCGACCGTCGGATCGTAGGAGCGCCCGTTGTCGTTCAGCACGATCACCACCGGACGATCGCTGGCGCCGAGGTTGTTGAGTGCCTCCCACGCCATACCCCCGGTCAGTGCGCCGTCGCCGATGACCGCCACCACCCGCCGGCCGCGGCCGGTGAGCTCGAATCCGCGGGACAGCCCGTCGGCATACGACAGTGCCGTGGAGGCGTGCGAGTTCTCGACGATGTCACAGTCGCTCTCGCTGCGGCACGGGTAGCCGGAAAGTCCTCCAGCAGAACGCAATTGGCCAAGCTGGTCGTCACGTCCGGTGAGCATCTTGTGGACGTAGCTCTGATGACCGGTGTCCCAGATGATCGCGTCGTGCGGTGCGTCGAAGGTCCGATGCAGGGCGATCGTCAGCTCGACGACGCCGAGGTTGGGGCCGAGGTGACCACCGGTGCGGGTGACCACCTCGATCAACCGCCGCCGGATCTGCGCAGCCAACTCAGGGAGCGCCGAGTCCGGCAGCACCTTGAGGTCACCGGGGGAGGTGACGTGCCGCAGCAGGTCCGGCGCGGCCATCACGCCACCGCCGCCCGGATCGTCTCGCGCAACGAGTTGGTCGTGGCGATCACCGCGGTGGGCTCGTAGCCGCAGTGCGCCATACAGTTCGCGCACCGCTCGTCCTTACCGCGTCCGAAGGCATCCCAGTCGGTGTCCTCGATCAGCTCCTGATAGGTGGACACATAGCCGTCGTCGAGCAGGTAGCAGGGTCGCTGCCAGCCCTTGAGGCTGTATGACGGGATCGCCCACGGCGTGCACTCGTAGTCGACCTTGCCCTCGAGGAAGTCGAGGAACAGCGGGGAGTGGTTGAGCCGCCACTTCTTGCGCCGTCCCTCACCGAACGCCTTCGAGAAGAGCGCTCGCGTCTCCTCGACGCCGAGAAAGCCCTCTTGGTCCGGCGCCTTCCAATAGGCGTAGCCCGGCGCGATCTGCATGTTGTCGACCTTGATCTCGTCGTTCAGATAGTCGAGCACGTCGATCACGTCTTGCGGCGAATCACTGTTGAACACAGTGGTGTTCGTCATCACCCGGAAGCCGCGGGACTGCACCAGCTTGATCGCGTCGATGGCCGCCTCGAAGCCGCCCTCGTGGCTGACCGACGCGTCGTGGCGGTCCTTCATGCCGTCGACGTGGACCATCCAGGCGAAGTCACGGTGCGGGGTGAACTTGTCGATGTGCTTGGCCATCAGCAGCGCGTTGGTGCACAGGAAGACGATCTTCTTGCGGTCCAGCAATTCCTGGACGATCTCGTGGATCTGCGGGTGCATGAGCGGCTCACCGCCGGCGATGGAGACCATCGGCGCACCGCATTCCTCGATGGCGGCGACGGCCTGTTCGACCGGCATGCGTTGCTTGAGCATCGCGGCCGGCTCCTGGATCTTGCCGCACCCGACGCACTTGAGGTTGCAGGCGAAGAGCGGCTCCAGTTCGACCAGCAGCGGGTACTTGTCGCGGTGCGCGAGCTTCTGCCTCATCAGGTACTGGCCGAGGCGGACGGATTGGCGAAAAGGCATGTGCGGCATGGTCAGACGACCTCTCGAGGAAGGGTGAAATGGATGTTCTCGGTGACGCCTCCGCGACGGGTGACCTCCAGGTCCCCGAGGGCGCCGAGGGCGTCGATCAGCTGGTCGACGAGGACGGACGGCGCGGACGCGCCGGCGCTGAGCCCGACGGTGCGCACGTCGCGCAGCCAGTCGAGGTGTATGTCGGAGGCGTCCTCCACCAGGTGGGCGGCGGTGCCGGCCGCGGCGGCCACTTCGACGAGCCGGACGGAGTTGGAGGAGTTGGCCGATCCGACGACCAGGACCAAGTCGCTGTCGGCGGCGATCTCCCGGACGGCGTGCTGCCGGTTGCTGGTTGCGTAACAGATGTCGTCTCGGCGCGGCGCCTGCAACGCGGGGAACCGGGTGCGCAGTTCGGCTGCGATCACGTCGGCCTCCTCGACCGACAGCGTCGTCTGCATGACGTACGAAACATGGTGCGGATCAGGCACTTCCACTGTTCGTGCGTCGTCGACGTTCTCCACGACCACCACGTTGTCCGGCGCCTCGCCGCGGGTGCCGACGACCTCCTCGTGCTCGGTGTGGCCGATGAGGAAGACCGTGCGACCCGCCGTGCTGAACCGGCGCACCTCCTGGTGCACCTTGGCGACCAAGGGGCAGGTCGCGTCGATGATGCGCAGCCGGCGCTCCTCCGCCTGCACGCGCACCGACGGCGCGACACCGTGCGCCGCCAGGACCGCGGTCGCGCCCTCGGGAACCTCGTCCAACTCCTGCACGAAGATCGCGCCACGCTGTTCGAGCTCTGCGACGACGTGGCTGTTGTGCACGATCTGTCGCCGTACGTAGACCGGCGGACCATGTTGTGCGAGAGCACGTTCGACGATCTCGATGGCTCGCTCGACGCCGGCGCAGAAGGACTGGGGTTCGGCCCGCAGGATCGTGCGGCGAGCGCAGGCGTCGATCCACTCCTGCAGCACCGGCGCCGCACGGCGCAATGACCGCAGCGCCGTGATGCCACGTCGTAGTGTCCCGGGGTGGACCAGCGGATCGTCCGCCGTGTCGACCACCGCGCGTACGACGGCGAGTTGCCGAGGCTCGAGACCCTTTGCCAGATAGGCGGACTCGGTGTCCACGGCGATACCGCCGGCGGCGGCGAGGCGGTGACGTTCGTCGCCCGTCACCACGTGGTCGCTGCTCTCGATCGTCCCGACGTGGACGGTCAGTCCGGCGCGGCGCAGCGCCCCTGCCAGCAGCGGCGCTGCCGGCAGCGCCACGTCGACCCCGTCGGTGTGCAGCCGGTCGGCCACGACAAGGTCACCGGGGCGCACCTGTGGGGCGAGAGCGCCGGCGACGCCCGCTATGACGGTCGGTGCGTCGGTGCGGGGTGCGTGCCCGTCCGGCCCCCGGCCGGAAACGTATGGCGTGACGCGCATTCCGTGCTCCAGCGCCATTCGTTCGATGCGCAGCGGCGTCAGCAGTTGGGCGGTCATGACGTCTTCTTCGCCGTCAGCGACAGACTCGGTCTGTGCCCTTGCTCGCCGCCGCGGAGAGCTTGCACGGCACGGCCGAGGGCCCAGACCGGGAAGATCAACCGGTAGAGGTGATAGGCGATGTAGAAGTCGCCGGGGAAACCGGTGCCGGTGAAGCGGTCCTCGGCCCAACCACCCTCCGGCTGCTGGGTTTCCGCGAGGTAGTCGATGCCGCGCGCCAGGGTCGGGCCGAGTTCTCCGGCGGCGACGAGAGCCATCAGCGCCCAGGCGGTCTGCGACGGTGTCGAGTCGCCCCGGCCGATCCAGGCCGGGTCGTCATACGAACGCAGGTCCTCACCCCAGCCCCCGTCGGGGTTCTGGTGATCCTCCAGCCAGTGGACCGCGGCACGGATCGGGCCCGCACCCTGATCGACCCCGGCAGCCACGAGTGCCGGCACGACCGCGCCGGTCCCGTAGACGTGGTTGGCGCCCCAGCGGCCGAACCAGGAGCCGTCCGCTTCCTGGTGGTCGAGCAGCCACTGCACGCCACGCTGACAACGCGCACCACGCGAACGGCCAACGGCAGCAAGCATTTCCACCACATGGGCGGTGACGTCGGCAGACGGCGGGTCCGTGACAGCGCCGAAGTCGCAGAACGGGAGCCTCGACGGCCAGGTGCTGGTGTTGTCGGCGTCGAACGCACCCCAGCCGCCGTCCTTGGACTGCATGCCCGCGGTCCAGGCGGTTCCACGGGAAACGGCCTGCTCCTGGATCGGACCCCTCGTGGTGATGACGCGCTGGAGGCCCATGACGATGATGGCGCTGTCGTCGGTGTCGGGGTAGTTGTCGTTGGCGTACTCGAAGGCCCAGCCGCCGGACGGCAGCTTCGGCCGCTGCTCGACCCAGTCGCCGGGTGCCGTGATCTGTTCGTCGATGAGCCAGTCCGCGGCGCGGCGCAACGCCGGATCCCGTGGATCCACACCGGCATCCAGCAGTGCGTTCAGCGCGAGTCCGGTGTCCCACACCGGCGACTGACACGCCTCCAGTCGGCGAACCGGTCCGTCCGGAGTGTCTTCGCTGACGACGAAACCCTCGAGACCGTCGATCGCGGACTTCAACACCGGGTGATCGAGCGGGTAACCCAGGGTGCGCAGGGCCAGGATCGAATACACCCACGGCGGTTGTATGCCGCCCCACCCGCCGTCGGCCTCCTGGCGGGCGATGATCCACTCGGCCGCGCGACGCAGCGCGTTGCGCCGGACCGGTCCGATCGCGTGCCGGTGGTAGACGTGCAGTCCGGCGTCGAGCTTGCTGAAGAACCCCTTCGAGCCAAGCTGGTCGACTAGGCCGAGCCCCCTGGGGCGAGGTCGTATCGAGACCTTCTGCTCGCCTGGTCCCTTCGATACGGCCTCCGCACGCTCCGGCCTACTCAGGACGTCGCTCGATACACCTCCCCCGCTTCGCTTCTCCGGCACTCGACCAGCTTGTGAGCTCGACCCGCTCAGTTCGGACAGGTCCCACTTCATCCGCCGCTTGGGGCGGAGCGTGCACACGACCGTCAGCGGAACGATCGTCTGCCGGGCCCAGCAACCCCACGAGTAGATGTTCAGCGGCACCTTCTTGCCGAGGTACATCAGCTCGGGTGGCATCGCCGGCAGGTCACTCCAGTCCCACCAGCCGAACAGCGCGCACCAGATCCGGGTGAAGACTCGCGTCTCTTCCAAACCGCCTGCGGAAAGGATGAATTCGCGTGCGGCGACCATGTGTTCGGCGCGGGGTTTGTCCCCCGCCATACGCAGTGCGATCCAGGCCTCGACGGTGGTCGACAGGTCACCGGGGCCGCCGGCGAACGTCGCCCAGGTGCCGTCAGCACGCTGCTGGCTCCGGATCCACCGGGCAGTCAGCTCCCGCGTCTCGGCCGTGTCGATGCCCAGGAAGACGCGCAGCATCATGTCCTCGGCATCCATCGTGACGTTGGTCTCCAGCTCTCCCTTCCAAGCGCCGCTGGGCAACTGCAGGTCGAGCAGCCGACCGACCGCCCGATCGAGCGTCTCGCGGGCCCGGCCCGCCGTGGCGTCCGTCGATGGTGGTGTCGCGACGTGCGTCATGTGTCACATGTCCCTTCCGGCGACGTAACGCGCCACCGCGGTCAGTCCGGAAACGGCCGCCTCGTCGAGGTCGGCCCCGTGCAATGCTGCGACGGCGCTCGTGATGGCGGCGTCAGCGCTCGACCGGCACCAGTCCTTGGCGCCCAGTCGATCGAGTTCGGTTGCGATGCGGTCGAGTTCGGCATCTTCTGTGTCGCCGGCGGCGAACCATTGGCGAATCCCGGCGGAACCGGGTTGCTCCAGTGCCCAGCAGATCGGCAGTGAGTGCTTCTTCGCTCGCAGGTCGGAATGGTTGGACTTCCCGGTCACCGCCGGGTCGCCCCAGATGCCGAGCAGGTCGTCGACGACCTGGAACGCGAGCCCGAGGTTGCGTCCGTAGGTCGCCAGCGCTGTCCGTTGCGAACGGGTTGCACCGGTCAGCACCGCGGGTAGTTCCGTGCTGCAGGTGAGCAGGATTCCGGTCTTGGCGGCTGCCATCGCCTGACACTCATGGAGTGAAACCCGTTCACGTTTCTCGAAATCCATGTCGAGCATCTGGCCACGGATCAATTCGCGGGTGGTCGCTGCGAGCAGGTGGCCGGCCTCGGCGGTGTGTTCGCTCGGATCGGCCAGCAGTGTCTCGAAGGCCAACGCGTGCATCGCGTCGCCGGCGAGGATCGCGGTCGGCTCGTCCCAGACCGACCACACCGTCTCGCGGTGCCGGCGCGTGCGATCCCGATCCATGATGTCGTCGTGGACCAGCGAGAAATTGTGCACCAGCTCGAGCGCGACGGCACCGCCCACGGCGTGCGACGGGTCGGCGCCGACGGCCTGCGCTCCGAGCAGGGCCAGCATCGGCCGCAGCTTCTTGCCACCGTCCTCGCGCGCCGGATTTCCTTGGGTGTCAACGAAACCGAGATGGTAGGCCACGACCAGGCGATCCTGCCCGTCGAGCGTGTCCACCGCCTTGCGGAGCGCCGGCGTCACCAACGCCCGGGTCAGCTCCTGCGCCCTGCCGAACTCCGAAGCTCCTTGAGGAGCGACGAAGGAGCGTCTCGAAAGTACCGAAGGACCTTGAGGAGCGACGAAGGAGCGTCTCGAAAGGTGCTGGGGCCTCGAGACACTCGTTCCTCGTTCCTCGGCCACCTCAAGTTGAGCACCGAGGTCTGCACGCACCACCTCCGCAGCCGAATGCCCACTGCGCACAGCACCTTCCATGGTGGCGGGCCACCCGGTGTCGGTCCAGGCGCCGGCCAGCACGATGCCCGGCTGAGCGGTCCTGGCGGACGGCCGCAACCGGGCGCTGCCAGGCGCCGCACGGAACGTCGCTTCCGGCTCGCGGGTCACGAAGAAGTCGAGTACCTGTGCGTCCACCATCCGCGGCAGCAGGCGGCGAAGGTGCGGCAGCGCCCAGTCGCGGAGTTCGGCGTTGGTCCGGCCGATGAGGTCGTCCGCAGCGGAGATGGACACGGCGACGTACTGACCGTGTTGAAGACCGGCTGCAGCCGTCCGATCGAAGACCCACTGCAACGGACTGTCCACAGCCGCAACGAATTCCGTGTCGAGGATCGGCCGGTCGACCACGACGTGCACGTTGAGGATCGGTGAGACGCCGAGTTGCTCGGCGATGTCGGCCGGCAGGCCGAGCGACGCGGGATCGATGATCCGGGTGAGTGCGGCGGGCGGGACCGCGAGCACGACGGCGTCATACCGTGCATCGCCGCGGGACGTGCGCACCTCCACCCCGTCGCCATCCGGGACGATCTCGCGGGCCTTGGTGCGCAGGTGGACCGCGCAGCCGGCGTCACCCAGCGCCCGTTCACTGGCGTCACCGTGCAACTGCTGCAACGGGATTCGCGACCACCCGAGGTCGGATGCGCCGTTGTCGGCGAGCAGCCCGAGCTGGAACACCGTCGCCGCCAGAGCGAGCGAGCAGTTGTCGGCGTCGGCGTTCAGGGTCGCCTTGCCGATCAGCTCCCAGAGCACCTCGATCGACCGGTCGTCCGCTCCTTTGGACCGGAGCCAGCTCCCGAAGGTCTGCGCGTCGACGGCCGGGTCGGCGGGATCGACCCGGCCGAGTGCGAGGGCGATGGGACCGACCAGCAGCCGCTGCCGAAGCGGCATCCAGCTGTGCCGCAGCAGGGAGCCACTGAGGTGCAGGGGTGCGGGAAGGCTGTTGCGGATCAACCGGGTTCGTCGGTCCGACGCCTCACTGGCGATCGGCACCTCGAGACGTTCCTGCAGGTAGGTCAGGTGGCGTACGCCGAGCCGGTCGAGCAACCCGAGGTAGGACGTGCAGCAGCGCAGGAACGCGTGCTGGCCGCCGTCCACCCACATGTCGCCTCGCTGGAAGGAGTGCGTGAGCCCACCGAGGCGGGCGCGGGACTCCAGCAGCGTCACGCCGACACCGGCGTCGGCCAGCTCCAGTGCCGCGGTGATCCCGGCGAGGCCGCCACCGACCACGCAGACCGAGGCGCGCTGCCGGCCCGTCATACGGGCAGCACCGCCTTGGCCAGTGCGGCGATCGCCACACGACCCTTCTCGTGCGGTGGCAACGACATTCGTCGTTCGTAGACGGCCGTTGGGTTGTTCCGGATGCGTACCAACAGGTGGTGGTAGATGCCCGCCATCGCGGCGCAGGAGGCGGTGCTGCGGTGGTCCAGTTGCGGCAGCAGGCGCAGCCCCAGGTCGTACCAGTGCTCGGCGCGCTCCGCCGCGAAGCTGATGTATGCCGCCAGCCGTGCGTCCGGATCGTGCAGCGCGCCGCCGTCGTCGAGCCGCAACTGCACCCCGAACTGCGCGAGCTCCTCGGCGGGCAGATAGACGCGGCCGAGCAGCAGGTCCTCACGGATGTCGCGCAGGATGTTGGTCTGCTGCAACGCGATCCCGAGCTGATCGGCGAAGAGCGGCGCCCGAGGGTCGGTGCCCTTCCCGAAGATCGACAGGCAGAGCCGCCCGATCGATCCGGCGACGCAGCGACAGTAGACCCGCAGCTCGTCGAACGTCTCGTAACGTGCTCCGCGCAGGTCCATCTCGACGCCGTCGAGCAGTTCCTCGAAGGCGTCCAGCGGCACGGGGAAGCGGCGGGCGGTCTCGGCGACGGCAACCATCACCGGGTCGGTGGACGCGTCGAGGTCGGACAGCTGCTTGCGGACCAGTCCGAGCGCCGTCCGCTTGGACTCCAACGGCGCGTCGTCGTCGCCGATGTCGTCGATCCGACGGGCGAGTGCGTAGAGCGCGCAGAGGCCCTGGCGCTTCGGCGTGGGCAGCAACCGAATGCCGTAGTAGAAGTTCCGGGCTTCCGTGCGAGTGACGTTCTCCGCTGCCGCGTAGGCTTCCTGCACCGTCATCTCATCGTCCCCTGATCAGTAGCAGTCGAATTCCATGACGCAACACTGTGATTCGCCGAGGACGCAGTTCCTCGCCCTGCGTGACGTCACCGCCGGCGCGCTCCAGGGCATCCGCTGTCGCGAGTCCACCCGCGACATAACCAGCCACCGCGATACGTGCCCAGCCGCGCAGCTCGGCGACGAGTTGTGTTCCGACGGAGAGCATTTCGCGACTTGCCGCCACCTGGTTCAGGACGACGCGGCGCAACGCCGGTGCGTGATCCGGCAGCAGCATCGTGCTGTCGGTCAGACCTGCGGCACGCAACTGGTCCTGGGGGAGATAGACCCGCCCGGCGACGTGGTCCTCGATGACGTCCTGGCAGTGCTCGAGCACCTGGAGAGCGGCGCAGACCGAGTTGCTCCAGGTGACCCGCTGCGGGGTCGTCTGTTCGAAGACGGCCAGGACCAGTCGGCCGATGGGGTGTGCCGACAACGCGCAGTAGTCCAGGAGGGCCGGGAAATCGGCGTAGCGCGTGACCCGCTGATCCCGCAGGTTGGCCTCGATCAGATCGTCGAAAGCGTCCAGCGGCAAGGCGAACTCACGTGCGTATGGCGCAAGGCCGACCAGCACCTGCTCCGTCGGTCGCCCACCCGATCGCAGGGTCTGCAGGTCGCCGCGGAACGCCTCCAGCGCGGCCACCCGATCTCCCGGCGCGGCGTCGCCGAGTTGGTCGATGTGGCGGGCGACGTCATACACGGACAACAGCGCGTGGCGCCTGCGCGCGGGCAGGATGCGCAGCGCGACCGGGAAGTTCTCGGTTGCGGCGGTGGGTGTGACTTCAGGAGCCGTGACGCCCGAGGGAGAGGTTGCGCCAATCATTTGACTCCAGCTTCCTCCGGGTGAATCCGCAGGCGCTGCACCGAAAAGTGTGGAGCGGGCCGCCTTCCTTTGTCACCAAGTGATAGACCTGATGTGTGGGGTCCACGTTGAGCGTTGCCGACGTGCCCGGGAGCCAGCGGCCCGAGCTACGCCTCCTACAGGCGCGCCTGGTGGCGCATTTCCCGCAGATCATGCTGGCCGTCGCGCAGGAACTCGAAGTGCTCTGGCCGGCGTGCGTCGAGTTCGCGGCCGAACGTGGGACCGAGCTGGCCGACACCGCCGATCAGGTGGTGCCGCGGTTGCTCGCGACCGTCGAGGCAGATGCGCTCGCGCATCCGGCCACCGTCCCGGACCTTGATCCGCTGTTGGTCGCGCTGTTCGACCAGTTGGGGCGTGTGCAGTTCCAGCAGGGCCGCGACCTGAACGGCATCCTCACGGCATACCAGGCGGGCGCCCGCGTCGCGTGGGCACACATCTCGCAGGAGGCCATGCAGGTCGGCCTCGATGCCCGCCGGCTCTCCCGGCTCGCCGAGACACTCTTCATGCTCACGCACGACATCTCGGCGCGCACGACCGACGGCTACGTGCGCGAGCAGTCCGAGCGGGGGCTGGTCTCGCACCGTGCGCGGGGCGAGCTCTCCGGTCTGCTGATGTCCACGATGCCGGATCGCAACGGGGTGCGGCTCGCGGCTGATCAGGCCGGCTGGGCAGTGCCCGATGAGCTCGCGTTCGTGTTGTTGCGCGACGAGGACGACCCACCGCTGACCGCACGCCCGCGGCTGGATCCGGAGTGGCTGGTCGTGCACGTCGGTGACGTCGTCGGCTGGCTGGTGCCGTGGGTCGCCGGCATCGAGGCGCGGCTGCAGCGTGCGCTGACCGACGTCCCCGCGGTGGTGGGTCCGTCGGTGCCGGTCACGGAAGCGCGGCGCAGCATGCGGGTCGCCCGCAGCGCGCGCCGGCTGCAGGACGCCGGAGCATTGCCGAGCCGGCTGATCTTCGTGCACGACCACATCGACACCCTGCTGGTGCATCGCACCCCCGAACTGTTGGCAGCGTTGCGTTCTCGCGTACTGGTGCCACTGGATCGATTGCCGGCGGCCACGCGGGACCGGCTGCTGGAGACGCTCACCAGCTGGCTGCGGCACTTCGGTTCGCGGCGTGCGGTGGCCGAGGAGTTGCACATCCACCCACAGACCGTCCGCTATCGCCTCGACCAGTTGCGGGAGATCCTGGGCGACGCACTCGACGACCCCGATCAGCGTGCCCAGTTGTTCCTCGCCCTGGTCTGGGGCGCACCGCCCAAGAACTGAGCGGGTCAGCCCACCACTTCGGGGTCGCTCTCCGGCTGTCGGTTCGGCTGCAGCAAGCAAGCCCCGAGTTCCTCGGCATACGCCCGGGCATCCAGGACTTCGGCGTCGGTGACGATCGTGATGCCGAGCGTGCCGTTCCAGCTGAGCGCACCGACCGTCAGCGGTATGCCGGGCGCCGGCGGCAGGATCGGGTGCACCCGCCCGACCCGACTGCCGGCCAACGTGAAGGCCTGATCGGGTCCGGGCATGTTGGACACGATCGCCTGAAAATACTTGGGACCGTAGACAGTTTGGGCGAACCAGCGTCGCCCCGGATGGGGCACCGCGCGCAGTGCGGTCGCCATCACCCACCGGGAGGCGAGCGCTCGGGTGGGTGTGCGCAGTGCACCGCTGAGGCGGCATACCTCGTCGCGCAGGTCTGCCACGGGTGCCTGGCGCGCCGGGACGTCCAGGATGACCGCGCCGGTCAGATTGCCGCCGTCGTCCGCGCCGGGTGCTCTCAGCATGACCGGCACGGAGACACGCAGCCGGTCCGCGCAGTCGCGCGCGAGGTCGGGGTCGGCTGTGGCGAGCGCGGATCCGGTTGCCGCCAACAGTAATTCGGTGACCCGCATCCGATAGGTACGCGCAGCGGACCGGACCGTGTCGAGCGGGATCTCGAACGTCGCGAATCCACGCCGGGTCCCTCCCGACTGGAGCACGGCGGCCGGCTTGCCGTCCGTGGCCAACTGCGCCAGCCCTCGTATGACGCCGGCGCCCCGCTGCGCCGCGGACGGACCGGCCCGGGACGGGATCGGCAGCTCGTAGGGAGGCTCCAGCAGGTGCAGCAGCTTCGCGACGGCGCCGATGCCGTCGGCCATGCAGTGGTGCATGACGATGCAGAACGACACCTCGTCGCCGACGCCCCGGATCAGCCAGGCACGCCAGAGCGGCCGGTCCCGCGGCAACTCCTGTGCCGTGAGCTGCCCGACGAGCTCATCCAGGTCGGCCAGTCCGGAACCCTCCGGCAGCGACAGCTCCGTCAGGTGGTGCGACCAGTCGATCGGTCCGGCCGGGACCCAGCGCGACGCATCCGGCGCCGCCAGCCGGTCGGTGAAGTGCGGCAACTCGTCGAGGTGCGCAGCCAGCGTCGCCTGCAGTTGCGCGCGGTCCGGCAACGGCGCGCCCAGCACCACCAGGCCCCCGACGTTCTGCGCGTGCCCGGGCGACTCGACGTCCAGGAAGAACCCGTCGGACGTCGGCAGCGGGTCCCCGGGACGCCGCCGGCCCCACCACTCGGTCACCGCCACGGCGGCCACCACGACCACGGCCGCGCCGACCGCGTCGAGGACGTAGTGGTTCGCGGTCGCCAGCACGACATACAGCGTGACGGCCACGTGTATGGCGCTCGTCACCTGCAACCAGCGCCGGTGCGACATCCGGGCGAGCATGACGCTGACCCAGAGCGCCCAGGCCATGTGCAGCGACGGCATCGCGGCGAGCTGGTTGGCGCTCGCCACCAGCGGCGAACCCCACGACCCGACGGTGCCGCCGGTGGAGACGGTGTCGATGAACCCGGGCATCATCCGCGGCGGCATCAGCGGCAGCACCGCGAAGCACGCGAACGCCATCAGGTTGAGCACGAGGAACGAGTTGCGGGCCTGCCGATAGAGCGCCGGCGTCCACACGTAGGTGATCACGAGCAGCAGTGCGGCGGACAGGATGTAGGTCGTCGCATATTCGTAGTTCGCCGCCGTCATCAGCCCCGGATGCCCGGCGAGCCAGCCGTTCAGCCAGCTCTCGACGTCGAGGTGCAGCCACTGCTCCAGCTGTATGACGCGCTCCCCGTGCGCCCGCGCGATGGCCGTCCGCGACGAGCCGTGCAGCGCGTCGACCAGCAGATAGACCGCGAAGAGAGCGAGACCACCGAGCAGCTCGGTCAGCAGCCTGGGACGTCGGTCCCGCGACATGGCCGGCAGGTGCACCGACGGCAGGTGCAGATGGAAATGGTGCGGGTGGACGGCGCTCATCGGCCACCTCCCGCAGGAGAGGGTCGCCGTTCCGGCGCCGGGGCTACTAGGCGAACGAGATGCTGAAGTCCGGCATCCGGCGCAACCTGCTCCAGCCCCACGCGATGCACACCCCGACGGTCAGCAGCGTCAGCGCGGTGCTGAAGACGCCGCGGGACAACAGCGCGTCGCGGGCGCCGAACTGCAGGAAGCCCATGCTCATGCCGACGTCGATCAGTCGGGACGCACCCCAGAGGATGCAGATCTGGGTGAACATCCGGTGCGCCCGCTTGTCGTGCATCAGCATCTGCGGCAGGGCGATGAAGTCGCGGGCCAGGTGCTTGGTGATCGGCCGGCCGATGGCGGCGCTGCCCAGGAAGATCAGTGCCATCAGCAACGACCCGGCGATCGGTTGGAGCACGTAGATGTAGACGCTGGACAGCGCCAGCGAGAGCGAGGTCCGCCCGACCAGCATCAGCACCGCCATGAGCAGCGTGCGCGGCACGGTCGACTGGGTCCTCAGTCGGACGGCGACGATCAGCCCGGACCACACCAGGACCGAGATCAACCCCCAGAGCTGGCCGACGGTGGCGAGTGCGGCATACAGCAGCAGGGCCGGTATGACGACCGCCTCCAGCAACATGCGTCCCGCCCGTAACGCGGAGGTGCGCACGAACTCCCGGTCGATGATCAGGGCACAGGCGCCTTGCTGTGCCACCGGTCGCGAAGGCATGCCTCACTATGACACCGCCACCTGAGATTCGGCCGTGCTTTGGGTACGAGTCAGTGGGGAATGCGCGAGACCGCTGATCCCGATGCCGATGAGTACGGCGGTCACCGAGACCGCGGCCAGGGCACCTGCGGTGTGCGGCGCGGTGACGTGGAAACCGAAGATGCCGGCCAGATAGCTGATGACCGGGTTGGTGATGCTCATCGCCGCGACGGCCCATGGCAGCGAGCCGTTGGCGAACGCAGCCTGCTCGATCAGCAGCCCGGAGGCGGTCGCGACCGCGAGGCTGTAGCCCGGCCAGTCCAGCGCGGTGTGCAGGATGCCCGGTCCGAAGAGGTCCTCGGTGGTCAGCTTGGTGAGCACGGCGTTGCCGGCGAAGCACACGCCGGCGGCGATGGCGAGCAGCAGGCTGGCCGCCCGCGGGTCGTCCTGTTCACGGGCGAAGAGGACCAGCGCCACCACCGAGGCCGCCATCGCGAGCAGCACCCACACGACCTGCTCGCGGTTCGGGGTGCCGTGCAGCGGCGCGGCACCACTGACCGACAGCAGCACGACCAGGCCGGCACAGATGCACAGGACGTAGGCCCAGTCCTTCGGTCCGGGCCGGAGCCGGCTGCCGAGTCCGGTCAGCAGCAGCGCGAAGAGGACCTGGCTGACCATCACCGGCTGGACGAGGGCGACGCTGCCGAGGTGCAGCGCGGCGGCCTGCACCACGAATCCGACATTGTTGATGACGAAACCGGTGAGCCACAGCTTGCGGCGCACCAGCGCTCGCACGAACGTGGAGAACCCGTGGACGGTGCCGAGCGAGTGCGACCGGGTGGCCTGTGCCGCGGCGCGCTGTTCGAGCATCGCCGACAGCGCGAACGCGAAGGCGGCGACACACGCGAGCAACAGCACCAGCCACAGCATCAGTCGCCTCCCAACCTCGTCTGTTCACCCCAACGCCGGGCGAGCCGGGTGTATGCCGCGGGCCACGCCGCCCGAACGACCGGTGCCACCCGCAGGGCCGGGTCGCTCCAGCGCTCGCTGGACCCGGAAGCGATCAGCGAAACCACCTGCCGGGCAACGGTTTCGGCGTTCCTGGGTCGGGGTGACTTCCGGGCGTAGGGCGTGCCGCGACGGGCGAAGAAGTCGGTGTCGACGATGGCCGGGACGAAGGTGCTGATCTCGACCCCGGTGCCGGCGGCCTCGAGGCGCACCGACTCCGCGAACGCGTCGAGCCCGGACTTCGTTGCGGCATACACGGATTCGCCGGCGACCGCGGTGCGACCGGCGATGCTGGTGACGAAACAAAGGTGTCCGCGGCCGCGCGCCAGCAGGTCCGGCAGCACGGCGCGGGACAACGCGATGGGCGCGGTAAGGTTGGTCGCGACGAGTTCCGGGATGCGCTCGGGCGGCATGGAGTCGAAGCTGCCCTGCCAGCCGATGCCGGCGTTGTGCACGATCAGGTCGAGCCGCCCGTGGATCGCGGTGGCCTCGTCGATCAGCCGCCGATGTTGTGTCGGATCGGCCAGATCGGCGACCACCCGGCCGCCGCGCAGCTCGCGCGCCAGCGCTGCGGTGCGCTCGGGGTCGCGGCCGTGGACGACGACCTGCACCCCACGGTCGGTGAGCTGCCGGGCGATGGCGGCACCCAGACCGCCACTGCTGCCGGTGACCAGTGCGAACGTGCCGTGCAGCCTCATCGCGGCACGCGGCTTTCCGGGCCACCGCGTCGTCGCGTCAGGTGGTCTGTCCGGGGCCGAGGCGAATCCGCCACGAGATCAACCATATTTGTTCCCTATGTCTCCGCGACACCGGGTATTGCAGTTGCGTTGGGGTCGAGGTGACCGCCGGGAAAGAGTGACGGTATCGACAAGCCGACGGCCGGCGCAGTGACGACCGGGCGGGTAGTGGGGTCGCACGAACGTAGTGACGCGACCCCACTACCCGCCCGCGAGGAGCGAAGCCAGAGGACTCAGCCCACCTCGAGGGCGATCTCCTCGGTGTCACGCAGCCGCTCGACCGGTGCACCGGCGTCGCGCTGTGCGATGTCCTTGACCGGACGGCGCATCGCGAGCATCACCAGCGCGAACGCCACGAAGAGCATCAGTGCACCCACCTGGAAACCGCGGTCCGCACCCGTCACGAAGGTGTGTATGGCGTGCGAGCTCGCACCGGGTGAGACGGCCGGGTCCTTGCCGGCCGTCGAGAAGACCGTCACCAGCACGGCGAGGCCGAGCGCACCACCCAATTGCTGGGTGACGTTGACCAGGCCCGACGCGACCGAGATGTCCGCCGACGCGACCCGCGAGATGCCGGCCGTCGTGAGCGGCACGAACGCGATGCCGTTGCCGAGCGCGAAGACCACGAACGCCGGCAGCATCTGCAGGTAGCTCGTGTGCGCGGACAGCGTCGTCAGCATCAGCATGCCGATGGCCGACAGCAACGTGCCGACTGCCGCGATGGTGCGCGTGGAGTAGTGGTTCGACACCACCCGGGCGACGACCTGCGAGGCGATGAAGATCGTCACCGGGAAGGGCAGGAACGCGACCCCCGACTGCCACGGCGTCCAGCCGAGCACGATCTGCATGTACTGGCTCATGAAGAAGAACGAGCCGAGTGAGCCGGCGACCAGCATGAGGCGGGCGATGTATGCCGTGGCGCGGTCGCGGTCGGCGAAGAGCCGCAGCGGCATCACCGGTGACTTGGCGCGCAGTTCGACCGCCAGGAAGGCCGCGATCAGCACGATGCCGGCACCGAAGGCCGCGAGTGTCCCGGACTCGGTCCAACCGTCCGACGCCGCGCGGATGAATCCGTAGACGACAGAGGTCATTCCGACGGTGACCAGCAGGGCGCCGGCCACGTCGACGGACCCGCGCACACCCTTGTCCCGGGACAGGGCCCGGTAGCCGGCGGCGAGTACGGCGATGCCGATCGGGACGTTGACGAAGAAGACCCAACGCCAGGAGGCGATCGAGGTCAGGATGCCGCCGGCCAGCAGGCCGGTGGCCGCGCCCGATGCGGAGACGACGGTGTACCAGCCGATGGCACGGGTCTGTTCCCGGCCGGGCTTGTAGAGCGACATCAGGATCGCCAGTGCGGACGGTGCGGCGAACGCGGCACCGACGCCCTGCAGCGCGCGGGACGCGAGCAGCAGGCCCTCTCCCTGGGAGACGCCACCGGCGAACGATGCGGCGACGAAGATCGCCATACCGGCGAGGAAGGTGGTGCGCCGGCCGAGGATGTCGCCGGCGCGGGCACCGAGCAGCAGCAGGCCGCCGAACGCCAGTGTGTAGGCGTTGACGATCCACGACAGGGACGTGGAGCTCATGTGCAGTTCGGTGCCGATGTCCGGCAGCGCGATGTTCACGATCGCGGCATCGAGCACGAGCATCAGCTGGGTCACCAGGACGGCAGCGAGCACCAGCTTCGATGCCCCGGTGGTCGGTCCAGCCGCGGGCTGGGCCGAAGAGTTGTGAGTTGTGGACGCCGTGGAGCGGCGAGACTTGGTAGTAATGGTCACGAGTTGTGTCCTTCGCGAGAGCGAGGCGTACCATGAAATGGAAGCGGAGTTGATCTCCGTTTAGAACTATACGGAGGTATCCTCCGGTTTTGCAACCGGGAGACCCCAAGAGGTGTGAGAACGATGGCCACAAGCGGCTCGGCAACGGCGTCGAAACGTTCGGTGAAGGCTGTGCAGGACGACGGGAAACCCGTTGTGCAGGCACAGGATTCGGCGACCGGCGACGCATGCAGCAAGCCCCTGCGCGCTGACGCGGCACGCAATCGACAAAAACTTGTCGATGTCGCGACGACCGCGTTCACCGACGACGTCGACACCCCGCTGGACGAGATCGCCAAGCGGGCCGGCGTGGGCATCGGGACGCTCTACCGGCACTTCCCGACCCGTTGCGACCTCGTGCTCGCCGTGTATGGCGACCAGGTGGCCGCCCTGGAACAGCGGTCCTACGACCTGCCCAAGGAGCTGCCGCCCGGCGAGGCGCTGCACGAGTGGATGCGCGGTTTCGTGGGCTACTACGCGGTCAAGATGGGCCTGATCAACCTGCTGCGCTCGATGATGCAGGGCAACCCAGAAACCTTCGAGTCGGCGCGTCGCCGGATGCGCGAGTCCGCCGAGCGCGTTCTGCAGCCGGCCATCGACGCCGGCGCCGTCCGACCCGACGCCACACCCGCCGAGCTCACCCGAGCACTCGGCGGTGTCTGCCTGGCCTCGTCCACCCCCGAGGGCCAGCAGACCTCACTCGCGGTCGTCGACCTCATCTACGACGGCCTGCGCTTCGGCGCGCCGGGTACGCGGGTCGAGTAGGCGGAGCGCTAGCGAAGCCGTATCGAGACCAAGTACGACGCTCACGTGGTCTCGATACGCGTCTCGCCTAGCGGCTCGTCGCTACTCGACCCGCTTGGTTTGCTCGACCGACGTTTCTGCCATGGCCTGCAGCATCGACTGCGCCTTGTCGAGCGTCTCCTGCCACTCCGCCTCGGGGTCGGACAGTTGCGTGATCGCGCCGCCGACACCCAACACGAACTGACCCCCGGTCAGCTGGATCGTCCGGATCGCGACGTTCAACGTCGCCGCACCGTCGATCCCGAGCAGCCCGATCGAGCCCGAATAGACACCCCGTCGCTCCGGTTCGAAGTGGCGGAGCAATTGCACTGAGCGCTCCTTGGGAGCGCCGGTCATCGACCCGGGCGGGAACGCCACCCGCACCAGATCCAGCGCATCGGTCCCGGTCGGCAGGTCGCACTCGACGGTGCTCACCAGTTGGATGACGGTCGGGAACGTGCGCACGCCATACAGCTCGGTGACGGTCGTGCTGCCGGGTACGGCGACCCGGTTGAAGTCGTTACGCACGAGGTCGACGATCATCAGATTCTCGGCGCGGTCCTTGCGTGATCCGGCGAGCTCGGTGGCGCTCGCGGCGTCCCGCGCGGCATCGCCGGTCGCCGGCCGGGTGCCCTTGATCGGGGCGCTCACCGCGTGCCCGTTCGGGTCGACCCGCAGGAAGAGCTCGGGCGACCCGGACACCACGGTCCGCTCCTCGTCGATGCGCAGGTATGCCGCCCGCGGCACCCGACCCCCGGACCGCAACGCGCGGAAGAGCTGCAGCGGGTCACCGTCGAAGGAGCCGCGCAGCCGGTTGGTCAGGCACAGTTCGTAGGACTCGCCGCGTGCGATCGCCGCCCGGCAGTCACCGATCAGTCGCAGGTAGTCGTCCCGGTCGACGCCGGGTACGACGGCAGGCGGCCGGCCGGTCTCCCGAGATTGCCGGGGACTGCCCGGCTCCGCACGGTCCAAGGCCGCCATGACCTCGGTCGTCCAGTCGTCGAGGGCTCGGACCGACGCGGGGTCGGCAGGATCGTCGAGTCCGACGACATGGCAACGGTTCTCGCTGTCCACGACCACGGCGCGGGACACCAGCAGCCACCACGCATCCGGCCAGTCGGCGGCGGTCCGCGGGTGCGGTTCGGCCAGGCCGAGCAGTTCGATGCCGAGCTCGTAGCCGAAGTACCCGGCATACCCGAGCGTCATCCCGGGATCGTCCCCGACGCGTTGGACCTCGGCCCGGACCGCTGCCAGTCGGCGTTGCAGCGTGTCCACGATCCCGGTCGGCAGCACCGTTGCGGCGCCGTTCGTCACGACCTGGGCACCCTCCCCACAGCTTCCGAGGAGGCGGTGCGACCACCGTGGATCGGCCCAGCCGATCAGGGTGCAGCCCGAGTCCCGTTCAGTGGCAACGCCGTCCAGCACGACGGCCGGTTCGGTGATGCAGCGGTCCAGCACCTGCTCGACCGTCAGCGGCCGGTCGAGCAGCACCGACCGTTGCCGGGAGGGCACCGGCGGGTCGGCCGGCTCGTCCGCGGCCGCCGCCAG
The DNA here is from genome assembly GCF_055397625.1 of Flexivirga sp. G2. Lineage (NCBI taxonomy): Bacteria > Bacillati > Actinomycetota > Actinomycetes > Micrococcales > Dermacoccaceae > Flexivirga > Flexivirga sp. G2. Next base: position 4,456,666 of record NZ_AP039675.1, on the reverse strand, counting down.
GCGCAGGAAGTTGCGGATCAGTGTCGCGCCGAAGCTGCTCTCGATCGACTCGGGATGGAACTGCACGCCCCACCGCGGGCGGTTGGACACCCGCAGGGCCATCAGCGTGCCGTCCGCGGCATACGCCAGCGGGACGATCGGGTCATGCACCGAACCCACCGCGAGACTGTGATAGCGGACAGCAGTGAATTCCGTTGGTATGCCGTCGAACAACGGGTCCGTCCGATGCGTGATCACCGAGCTCTCGCCGTGCATCGGGTGGTCGGAGGGCCCGACCTCACAGCCGTGCAGCAGCGCCAGGAGCTGGTGCCCGAGGCAGACACCGAGCACCGGCAGTTCGCTGTGTTCGAGCACCTCGCGGGACGACCCGACATCGGCCGGCACACCCGGATGTCCCGGACCGGGTGAGATCACGACCGCGTCGAAGCGCGCCATCCAGCCGAGCGGCAGTGGTGCGTCGTTCCGGACGACCTCGGTCGTCGCCCCGGGCACCTCCCGCAACAGTTGCAGCAGGTTGTGGGTGAAGCTGTCGTGGTTGTCGATCAGCAGCACGCGCACGAAGGCTCATCCTCCTTGGCGTTGTTGGTCGCGAGCTCCCTGCAACGCCTACGGATGAGGAGCCTCTCGTGCCTGTTCCGAATCGATTTCACCGCGGCTCTCCGTCCGGGAGGATGTCCGCGACCGGCTTGCGGGCGGTTTCCAGCACGGCTTGCAGCGACTCGCGAAGCTGCGGATTCGGTTGGTATGACCCATCGTTCACGCGCTCGACCACTCGCACGCCGTGCAGTGCGGACAGGGTGAAGACGACCGGCGCGGTCAACAGGTGCGACGCCGTGAGAGCCACGGGGCGCACGGGACGACCGGCTCGTTCTCGCAGCACCGCCAACGTGACGCTGTCCAGACGCGGTGCGTCCGGGACCAGCAGCTCACCGTTCCGCGCGACGACCACGGTGGCGAAGACCGTTTCGGTGATCTTTCCGTCGGCGGTGGTCAGGATCTGGTCGTCATAGCCGGCGTCGGTGGCCTGCCGATGCGCGTAGGTCTGCGACAGGTAGTCGAATCCCTTGATATCAGGGCGTTTTCGCGCATCCGTGGTCGGCACCAGCAGGAGCGTCGTCGTGTCGTGCAGTCGTTCCACGGGAAACGGCCGGACCAGCAAGCGGAGGCCGCCGTCGGTCCAGACGAACGCCGGGAACCAGGACCCCTCGGCCGGCAGGTGGGCGAGTGCGTGATCGTATGCCGCGCCCGACTCCTGCTCGTCGACGCCGAATACCTCGTGCACGTGCGCGCTGAACCGCGAGCGATGCCGGTCGATCGCGACGCCCGCTCCGTCATACAGGTGCCAGGAGTCGAGGACGATCGTCCCGGCGCGGGCGAGGTCCAGCACCGTGCGCTCGGTGACGAGCGCGCAGCCGGACCCGGCGGACGTGGATGTCATGGCTTGATGAGTAGCACAGACCGATGGTGGTCCGGTGCCGAGGGAGCGCGGCAGAGGAGCTGGATCGAGACCGGTCCGCCGTGGCACCGCGGTATGGCGCGGGCTTTTCGGCATACTCACGCCTGATGGGCGTTGCCAGCTAGTATCAACCAGATATATCAACTCGATACATGCCGGTGAACCAGCCGGATGCCAATCAAGGGCATGCCAGGAAAGGCAGAGGACTCGTGAGGACGAACGGTAGGCACGCGCGGCTCGCGGCGGTGGTGGTCATCGGTGCGATGGCCCTGACCGGCTGCAGCAGCACCGGCGGCAAGAAGGCGACCGAGGAGCAGAACGGCAAGGGCGGCCACGCCAACACCCCACGGTTCACCGCTGCGCTGATCACGCACTCGGCGCCGGGCGACACCTTCTGGGACATGGTTCGCAAGGGTGCGCAAGCCGCCGCTGACAAGGACAACATCAAGCTGCAGTACTACGCCGACCCGGACGCCTCCAAGCAGGCCAGTCTGGTGCAGGCCGCGGTCGACAAGAAGGTCGGCGGCATCGCCGTCACGCTCGCCAAGCCGTCGGCTCTCAAGGGTGCGGTCAAGAACGCCGAAGCGGCCGGCATACCCGTCGACGGGCTCAACTCGGGCACCGACCAGATGGGTCCGATGGGTCTGATCGGCTTCTTCGGGCAGGACGAGAAGGTCGCCGGTGAGGCGGCCGGCAAGCGGCTGAAGGAGGACGGCGCCAAGCATCCGATCTGCATCATCCACGAGCAGGGCAACGTCGGCCTGAACGACCGCTGCAACGGCGTCAAGGAGATGGTGCCGAGCACGCAGATCGTCTACGTCAACGGCGCCGATCTGCCCTCGGTCCGCTCGACGATCACCGCAAAACTGCAGCAGGACAAGAAGATCGACTGGGTCATGGCGCTGCAGGGTGATGTCGCGCTGAATGCCGTGAAGGCGGTCTCGAGCACCGGTTCGAAGGCGAAGGTCGGGACGTTCGACACCAACGCCGGCATCGTCAAGGCGATCCAGTCCGGCACCGTGCAGTTCGCGGTCGACCAGCAGCCGTGGCTGCAGGGCTACCTCGCGATCGACGCGCTGTGGTTCTACCGCAACAACGGCGACACGGTCGGCGGTGGCAAGCCGACGCTGACCGGTCCGGCATTCGTCGACAAGAGCAACGTCGACAAGATCGCGAGCTACGCGAGCAAGGGCACGCGCTGATGTCCAGCCTCGCCACCACCGACACAAGAACGGCGCCGAAGTCGCCGATCGCGGCGCTGCTCGGCAAGCCCGAGGTCGGTGCCCTGATCGGTGCCGTCGCGATCTGCGCACTGTTCCTGTCCGTCGCACCCGCGTTCCGCGGCCTGGCCAACGTCGGCACGATCCTCTACCAGTCGTCGGCGATCGGCATCATGGCCGTGCCCGTCGCGCTGCTGATGATCGGCGGGGAGTTCGACCTGTCCGCCGGTGTCGCCGTGACGAGTTCGGCGCTCGCGGCCTCGATGCTCGCCTGGGAGTTCAACTTCAACGTCTGGGTCGGCATCCTGCTCGCCCTGGCGATCTCGCTCGCGGTCGGCTTCGCCAACGGCTGGCTGCTCTACCGGACGAAGCTGCCGAGCTTCCTGGTGACCCTGGGCACCTACTTCGTGCTGCAGGGTGCGAACCTCGCCGTGCCGCGGCTGATCGACAACAACGTCACCTCGCCGAGGATCGACGACATGGCCGGATTCAGTTCTGCGCACGCGGTTTTCGCCTCGAGTCACACGTTCTTCAAGTCGGACTCGTTCGAGGGCGTCAACATCAACATCTCGGTCCTCTACTGGATCGTGCTGACCGTGATCGCGGCGGTCGTGCTGACCCGAGCCCGGTCCGGCAACTGGATCTTCGCGGCCGGCGGTGACGCCGACTCGGCCCGGGCGAGCGGTGTCCCGGTCGTGCGCACCAAGATCGGGCTGTTCCTCTTCGTCGGCTTCTGCGCCTGGCTGCTGGGCATGCACACATTGCTCAACTTCGAGACGGTGCAGTCCAACCAGGGCGTCGGCAACGAGTTCATCTACATCATTGCCGCGGTCGTCGGCGGCTGCCTGCTGACCGGCGGCTTCGGCTCGGTCATCGGCGCCTCGATCGGTGCGCTGATCTACGGCATGACCAACCTCGGCATCACGTATGCCGGCTGGAACGTCGACTGGTTGAAGACCTTCCTCGGGATCATGCTGGTCCTGGCGACGCTGATCAATATGTGGGTACGACGACAGGCGGAACGCCGATGACTGAGCCAAAAGCGGGTCGATCAGCGAGCGAGCGCAGCGGAGCTGCGGGTCGAGTGCCGGAGGAGCGCAGCGGGGGAGGTGTATCGAGACCGGAGCGTATCGAGACCCCGGACACCGACGAGACGACTCCCGTCATACAACTGAAGGGCGTCGGCAAGACCTACGGCACCGTCCGCGCGCTGACCGGCATCGACCTGGAGGTGCGCGCCGGCGAGGTCACCTGCGTGCTCGGCGACAACGGCGCCGGCAAGTCGACGCTGATCAAGATCATGGCCGGACTGCACGAGCACACGTCCGGCACGATGCTGGTCAGCGGGCAGCCGCGGAAGTTCGCCAGCCCACGCGAGGCCGTCGAGGCGGGCATCGCGACGGTCTACCAGGACCTCGCGCTCGCGCCGCTGATGTCGGTATGGCGCAACTTCTTCCTCGCCAACGAACTGCGCACGGGACCGCTGCGCCTGCTGGACACCGACCGGATGAAGCAGATCACCCGGGAGGAACTGGCCAAGATGGGCATCGACCTGTCGGACGTCGACCGTCCGGTCGGTTCGCTCAGCGGCGGTCAGCGCCAGTGCGTGGCGATCGCGCGGGCCATCTACTTCGGCGCGAAGGTGCTCATCCTCGACGAGCCGACCGCTGCGCTCGGAGTGAAGCAGTCCGGTGTGGTGCTGAAATACGTTGCGCGGGCTGCGAACTCGGGCCTCGGTGTCATCTTCATCACGCACAACCCGCACCACGCATACCTGGTCGGCGACCACTTCGTGATCCTGAAGCTCGGCGAGATGGCACTCGACGCGGCCCGGGAGGACATCACCGTCGAGCAGCTCACCGAGCAGATGGCCGGCGGCGACGAGCTCGCCGAGCTGGCGCACGAGATGCGCGCCGACGCCTGACGCGCCTCGCTGACCGACGCACTTCCCACCGACTGACGCAGTTGCAACTGCGTCAGTCGGTGTTTGCTGCGTCAGTCGGCCCATGACCGAACGACGATCCGAGTCGTGACATTCGGCACGGGCGCACGGTCGGACGCCGACCTACTGTGAGTGTCATCGCGGAGGACACTTTCCAGGAAGGCGAGCGCAATGTCATCGATCCGGCTGCACCGGTCCCAGTGGTGGTTGCTGATCCCTGCCGGCTGGATGCTGGTCGGCATCGTCGGCCACTGGCTGGTCTTCCCGATGGTGCTCGTGACGATGTTCATCGGCGGCGGCGGTCTCTCGCGCTGCGGTGGTCGGTCCGCGCGGCTGGATCGGCGCCGGGAGCAGCTCAAGCGGCGGCAGGAGCAGCTCGACGCGCGCCGTGCGCAGTGGGAGCAGTGGCACGGTGGGCCGGCCGAGCAGCCGGTCGCGCGGGTGGACCTGACCAAGCAGGAGCCGGACACCCTCAGTAGCCTGGCTGCGCTGTCCGACCTGCCCGCTGACGTGCGCCAGCGGGCGCAGCGCCTGGAGAGCGAGTGCGTCAGCACGTTGACCTACCTGCGGGAGCACGGTGCGCCCACCGCCCAGGTCTTCGAGGTCGAGCAGATCCAGACCGACTTCGGCCCGCAGGCGTTGCGGTCCTACCTGGCGCTCGCACCGGGCACCGCCGACACCGACGAGGTGCTCGACGGCAAGACCGGGCACCAGCTCATCGTCGAGCAACTGGATCTGCTGCTCGCCCAGGTCGCGGCTCACCTGCACCGCGCGGCCCGGCTCGGCAGCGACGAGTTGCTGGCCAACCACCGCTTTCTCACCGAAAAGTTCGGGACCGGAGGGGACTCGCAGCTCACCATCTGAGCGACGGGTGTATGGCGCGGCCCTTCGGGGGAGCCGCGCCATACGTTTGCGCATCACGCAGGCAGCACCGCGACGGTGCAACGGGAGACGCAGACCATCGTGCCCGCCTCGTCGCGGATCTCGGTCTGCCACACCTGGATACGGCGCCCCAACGAGACCGGTCGCGCCGTTCCGACGACCCAGCCGGTTCGGACCGGCCGCAGATGGTTGGCGTTGATCTCGGTCCCGACGCACGACATACCCTCACCCGCGACGAACGTCGCGGCGAAGCTGACGAGCGTCTCGGCCAGCAGCACTGAGGCACCGCCGTGCAGCAGCCCGAGGGGCTGTCGGGTGCGGCTGTCCACCGGCATCCGTCCGGACAGGTGGGCGTGCCCCACCTCGGTGAACTCGATGCCGAGGTGGCCGATCGCGCACTCCGCACTGATCCGGTTGGCCGCGGCCACATCGGGACGACCGTGCCAGATCCTGTCGTGCTCGATCGTGGGGACGTCGTCGGCGTCTGCACCGTTCGGTGCTTCGTGTATCTGCTTCATGCCGTACAGGCTGCTGTGTCACGGCCGGGTCGACATCCGGAGAATTACCGCACTTTGTGGCGTGGAGTTGTTGACTGAATGTGTGGCGAGACGCGAGCAACGCCTGGGTACGACGTCGATGACGGACGGGACCCCGGTGGCGTATGCCGTGACCGGGAGCGGACCGCCGCTGCTGATGGTGCCCGGTTGGTTGAGCCACCTCGAGCTGGACTGGTCCATCCCCGCCATCCGGCTCTTCCACGAGTCGCTCTCCTCGGGGCGAACCCTGGTCCGCTACGACCGGCCCGATTGCGGCCTGTCCGGCTCCTACGACGGGCCGCGAACGATGGAGCACGAGTTGGCCACCCTGGCAGCGGTCGTGGATGCGTTGCAGCTGGAGCGATTCGACCTGTTCGGCTGGTCACTCGGCGCCCCCGTGGCCATCCGATGGGCCGCCGAACGGCCCGCGACCGTCTCGCGGCTCGTCCTGTACGGCGGGTGGGCGTCCGGCGCCATGATCGGCGACGCCGCCGGCCGAACCCATGTCCTCGGTCTGCTCGCGAGCCATTGGGGCCTGGGCTCCGATCTGCTCACCGACGTCTTCGCGCCGGATGCCGACGCCGGCACACGTCGGGTGCTCGGCAGGTATCAGCGGGCCGCCTCGTCGGCCGAAACGGCGGGCGCAATGCTCCAACTCGCCTACGGACTGGACGTGTCCGAGTCCCTCGGGCGAGTGGCGGCGCCGACCTTGGTGTTGCATCGCGACCGCGATCGAGCTGCGCCGCCGGCCCAGGGCAGGTTCGTGGCGCAGGGGATCCCGGGCGCTCGCTTCGTCGAACTCACCGGCCGCAGCCATCTGCCGGCGATGGGCGATTGCCGGGCAGTGGTCGACGAAGTGCGCCGCTTTCTGGGATTGCGCCGGTTGCGGCAGGCGGCGCCGACCGGCCTGACCCCTCGCCAGGCGGAGGTCGCGGCCGTCGTCGCCGAGGGCCTGACGAACCGGGAGGTCGCCGAGCGGCTGTGTATCAGTGAGCGCTCCGTCGAGTCGCACGTGGAACGGATCCGTCAGCGGCTGGGTCTGCGGTCCCGCACCCAGCTGGCGGTGTGGTTCGCGGCCCAGGACCGCACGGGCTCCACCACGAAGTGACGTAGTTCCACTGCTGCGGGCAGCGGACAGCCCACACACCATGGCAGGGTGCGACGAATCCCGATACTGCTGCTGTCCGGGCTCGGCTGGGCCGGTTTTCACCTGGTGAGCGGGTGGTCGATGCTGTTCCTGGCCGACACCGGGGTCCCGCGCACGGTCGACGGTCACGCGCGGATGACTACCGCGACCGCCGTCCTCTGCGATCTGGCGCTGCTGTCGGTGTTCGCCGTGCAGCACTCGGTGATGGCCCGCCGTCGATTCAAGTCTCGGCTGCGTCGGCGTGTTCCGGCATCCCTCGAGCGAACCGGCTACGTGCTCGCCACGGATCTCGTGCTGGCGCTGGTGCTCGTCTGCTGGCAGCCGTTCGGCGGAGTCGTATGGCGGGTCGAGGGTCCGGGTGCTGCCGTGCTGTGGACCCTGTATGCCGCCGGCTGGCTGCTGGCCTATACGGCCACCTTCGCCGTGGACCACTACCAACTCATGGGCTTGCGTCAGGCGGGCTGGTGCGCGCAATCCGCCGGATCGTCGACACTCGATCTCCGGGTGACCGGCCTGCATCGCGTCGTACGACATCCGCTCATGACAGGGTTGCTCGTCGCGTTCTGGGCGACCCCGCACATGGGTGCCTCGCATCTGCTCTTCGCCGCGACCGCCTCCGTCTACATCGCCGTCGGCATCCGCTGCGAGGAGCGTGATCTGCGGCGCGACTTCGGTGCGCACTACGACGAGTACGCCGCCCGGGTCCCGGCGGTCCTGCCGAGGGTCGTGGGCCTGACCGGCAGGGAGCGTCGTTGACCTGCCGCGGGTCAGCGCAGCCGGACCGCCAGCTGACCGTTGTCGAGCAGCTTGGTCTCCACCAGGTCGTCGTGGCTCTCGACGAATGCGCGGAACGACGAGAACCCGAGCGACTTCTCCTTGAACGTCGAATCCAGCCGCTGCATCTGGCTTTCAGGCTGGACGAGTGCTGCCAGCCGTCGTCGCTCTTCTCGGCGCCGATCTGGATCGCCCGGCGCAGCAGGGTGGTCGCGGCCGGCTCCTGGGGCTTCGTCGACTTCCGGGTGCGCTTGGCCGCGGTCTTCTTGGCGGCGGGTTTGGTGGGCGGCTCCGGCTCGTCGTCCGCCGACGGCACGTCGGTGACACCGGGCAGGTCGCCATACGAGCTGAAGTCGTCGCACGCCGCGACCAGGGCGCGACTGGTCGAGCCGGTGACGCCGATGCCGATGACGTAGCGACCCATCCGCTTGCACCGCTGCGCGAGCGCGATGTAGTCCGAATCCCCGCCGACGACAACGACATGCGTGATGTCGGCGTGCTGGAAGAGATCATCGACCGCGTCGATCGACAGCCGTATGTCAGCGCCGTTCCTGGTCCCCGAGGTGGCGAAGAGTTGCACGAGGTCGACCGCCCGGTCGATCAACTGCCGCTTGTATGCCGCATTCGCCGGGACCGACCAGTCGGCATACGCCCGAGTGAGCGCGACGGTGCCGAACGACGACGCGTAGTCGATGATCGCGCCGAGATCGACCTCGGCCTCGATGAGCCGGCGCGACACCTCGTTGTCGGCCTCGGCGGGAGTGTGGTCGCGCGCATCGTCCTTGCGCCAGCGACCCGGCCCGTGCACGGCGTCGTACCGGGAGATCACCATGTTGTCGAAGTCGACATACACCGCGACCCGCGCGTCATCACTCATGACAGGTCCCTCCTGCGTCGGGCTCTGTCATTCGCCTGTGCCCGTGGGTCGCTCGCTGCGCTCGCTCATCTTTCGACCCTAGTGGGCCGTGGGTCAGTCGACGTGGAGCTCGCCGGTGGACAGGAAGCGCTCGAGGGCCTCGGCATACGGTGCGATGTCCAAGTCCTGCTCGCGCAGCCAGGCGTCGTTGTAATAGGTGTCGTCATACCGCTTTCCGTCGTCGCAGAGCAGCGTGACGATGCTGCCGCGTCGCCCGGCCCGGCGCATCTCGGCGACCAGATGCAGCGCGGCCCACAGGTTCGTGCCGGTCGACGCTCCGGCGTGCCGGCCGATCCGCCCCTCCAGGAAGCGCATCGCGGCGATGGACGCCGCGTCCGGCACACGCGCCATGCGCTCGACGATCGACGGGATGAACGACGCCTCGACCTTCGGGCGGCCGATGCCCTCGATGCGCGAGGACTCCGAACACGTGCGCTGCCAGTCGCGTTCGTTCCAGGCGTCGAAGAAGACCGAGTGCTCGGGATCGGCCACGCACAAACGGGTTTCGTGGCCGCGATAGCGCAAGTAGCGCCCGATCGTCGCGCTGGTGCCGCCGGTGCCGGCACCGACCACCACCCACTCCGGGATCGGATGACGCTCCAACGCCATCTGCTCGAAGATCGACGCCGCGATGCTGTTGTTGCCGCGCCAGTCGGTGGCCTGCTCGGCATACGTGAACTGGTCCATGAACCGCCCGCCGGTCTCCCGCGCGAGCCGACAGGACACCTCGTGCGCTTGGTCGGCACGATCCACGAAATGGCAACTGCCGCCATACGATTCGATCAACGCGATCTTCTGGCAGCTGGTGGAGCGCGGTATGACGGCGACGAACGGCAGCCCCAGCATCCGCGCGAAGTACGCCTCCGACACCGCAGTCGAGCCACTGGACGCCTCGATGATCGTGGTGCCCTCGCGGATCTGCCCGTTGCACAGCGCGTAGAGGAACAGCGAGCGGGCCAGCCGGTGCTTGAGGCTGCCGGTCGGGTGGGTCGACTCGTCCTTCAGATAGAGGTCGATGCCCCACTCCTCCGGCAGCGGCATCGCGAGCAGGTGGGTGTCGGCCGAGCGATTGGCCTCGGCGGTGACGGCCGCGACGGCCCGATCGAGCCAGGCGCGTTCAGACGTGTCGCACCGGTCGATCATCTCGATGCCGGACGCGACCCCGGTCGGGACAGCGGCATCTCCTGCCAACGACATTGCCGCTCCTTGGTGTGTCGAACTACGGGCGCCCAGTCGATAGCTCTGGACGAAATCATAATACAATGACGCAATTGTTTGTCTGAATGACACATTTAGTTATGTTTTGTTGAGGCGAGCGAGGTGCTCCTTCAGGCCGGTGGGTCGCCCGCCACCGCTGCCGCAGCCTCGATCTCCACCAGTTGGTCGGGATAGCCCAACACCGCCACACCGACGAGTGTGCTCGGCACATCGTGGTCGCCGAAATGTGCAGCCACCACGTCCCATGCGGCAACCAGCTCGGACCGGTCCTGCGTCGCGACGAGGACTCGCGTGCTGAGGACATCGGTCAACCGCGCACCGGCAGCTGCGAGCGCGATCTCCAGGTTTTCCAGGCAGATTCGAGCCTGCCCGGCGACATCGCCGATGGCCGCAGTGGTGCCGTCGGGATGCAGCGGGCACGCCCCCGCCAAGTGGATCACCCGGCTCAGGGCGGGAGCCGTTGCGGCATACGCATAGGGGGCGGGGGCCAACCGGTCGGATCGCACGAGCTGCACGGACCTCATGTCGGCGACGGTAGGTCAGTGGTTGCAACGGCTGCCAGTGAATTCGCCGGCGGTGCACCACTGCGTCCATGAAAAGCTGTGTCGTGTGACTCGATTCGCGATCCCGGACCTGTCCGCGCTCACCGACACGGCCCCCGCGGCAGCGCTCGGCGTCAGTGACTCGGGCCGGCGCAGCACGGCGACCTCGGGTGACGTCGACGAGCACTCCGTCTTCCGGATCGCGTCGTTGACGAAGACCTTCACCGCCGTGGCGACCCTGCGTGCCGCACGGTCCGCGGACGTGGCGCTGAGCACGCCGGTCCGGCGGGTCCTGCCCGGCCTGGTCGACGGGTGGGTCGCCGACACCGACATCACCATCGAGCACCTGCTCGCCCAGACATCCGGCCTCACTCCGGCGGTGACGGGCGCCGATGCGGCAACGGTCGGGGAAGGTGACGATGCGCTGGTCGCGGCCTGTCGGTTGGTCGTGGCCCAGGGAAGTGATCGCCGACCAGGAGCCCGGTGGGAGTACTACAACGGCAACTACTTCCTCGCCGGCGCGGTCACCGCGGAGCTGATGTCGTGCAGTTTCGAGGACGCGCTGGAGCAACTCGTCCTCACGCCGGCCGGCCTGCGCGAGACGTCGTTCGCGGCTCCGGCGAGCCTCGTGCCCGGGTATGCCGACGGCTCCCTCGTCCCGGAGGACGGTTACCCACGCGCGCGTCGCCCGAGTGGCGGTCTCACCTCCACCGTCGACGACCTGTTGCGTTTCGTCGAGCACCTCCTGGCCGACCGGGAGCTGATCGAGACGATCTCGACACGCCGAACGCAGGACGGTGATCCGATGCGGTACGGCTTCGGCTGGGCGATCGGCCCCTCGGGGCAGCTGTACCTCAACGGCCGCCTCGCCGGCTACCGCACCGCACTGCTGGCGCTGCCCGAAACCGGCACCGCTGCCGTGGCGCTCGCGAACGACGCCGGTGCCCTACCGGCGATCGCGCGCGTGCTCAGCGACATACAGCTCGGAGCCACCGGGGACGACCTGGCGGAGGCCATCGACGCGTTCGCCGCCTGACCTACCCGGCACCGCCGGCATGGATGTGGTGATGTCACCCCGCAAGCGAGCGATGTGTAAACACTTTCCCTCGCGGCGGTACGAGTTCGGCAAGCGGACGGCAAACCTTTCCCCCGGGACGGAACCGAATCGCCCACCGCACCGCGGACAGGACTTCAATCCGTGGTGGCACCGACCGATGCCACCCTTGCGAAGGAGCCCACATGTCACGCGCTTCACTCACCCTCAAGCTCGGCGTCGGAGCCACCGCTCTGGCCTTCACGTTCGTCCCGGCGATGTCGGCCCGCGCCGCATCCGGCGTCAACTACATCGCGCTGGGCGACTCCTACTCCTCGGGCGTCGGCGCGGGTGACTACATCGGCAGCAGCGGGTCCTGCGATCGCAGCCCCAACGCCTACTCGGCGCTCTGGGCGCAGCAGCACAGCCCCGCGTCATACAGCTCGGTTGCTTGCTCGGGCGCGAAAACCACTGACGTTCTTGCCAATCAGCTCTCCGGACTGTCTGCGAGCACGACCCTGATCAGCATCACGATCGGCGGCAACGACGTCGGCTTCAGCGGCATCATGCAGGACTGCATCCTGGACGGCTCCAGCACCTGTGTGAACGAGGTGAACGCCGCGAAGGCCGACGCGAGCGCCAACCTGCCGGGCAAGCTCGCCTCGGTCTACAGCGCGATCAAGTCCAAGGCACCGAACGCGCACGTCGTCGTCCTCGGGTACCCCGATTTCTACGACCTGAACAACAACTGCACCGGCATCGCCCAGGAGTCGCGCGTCGCGATCAACGGCGGCATCGACCTACTGGACTCGATCACCAGCACCGCCGCGGCCAAGGCCGGTTTCACGTATGCCGACGTGCGCAGCGCCTTCGACGGGCATGAGATCTGCGACAGCAACCGCTGGCTGCACTCGGTGAACTTCCTGGACATCGAGGAGTCCTACCACCCGACCGCCGACGGCCACGCCAACGCGTATCTGCCGGTCTTCGCCGCCAAGGCCTGAGCACGCGGACACGGCGACCGGTTCGGCGCAAGATGCCGAAATCGATCAAGTGGCGCCGCCCCCGTCGCGGGATGGTGGACGCATGGACGCGACACGAACGGCTCCCACCAGCGTGATCCCCGACGTCGCCGGGCAGGCGGACTGCTGGTTCTGCAACGACGCCGAACGCGGTGGATCGCCGCCCGGTGGCTGGCTGCTCGACGACGGGATCTGGCGGGCGGGCGCAGCACCGGTCGGTATGACGGCGGCCGGCACCGTCGTCCTGGAGTCCCGGCGCCACGTCCTCGACCAGTCCGGCTTCGACACGCGGGAGGCCATCACCTTCGTGCCGGCTCTCGGGCAGCTGCTCACGGCGATACGCGGCGCGCTCGGGTGTGATCGCGTCTACCAGTGGTCGACCATGGCGGCATACGAGCACTTCCACGTGTGGCTGATCCCGTGGTGGCGGGCATCGGCACATGAGGGTCCGGGGCATCTGGTCGACGCGGTCGAACAGGCAGCACCGGAGCCGGAGGTGCTGGCTGCCGCCGCACGGGTGGCAGCGGAGCTGGGGGACGTGGCATGAGCACTGTGGACGCGCCGCTCGCCGGGCGAATCGTGTTGGTGGCCGGTGCATCTCGCGGATTGGGGCGCGCGTGCGCCATCGAGTTCGGAGCGGCGGGCGCGTATGTCGTGTGCACCGGCCGCAGCACCTGCGATGCGCCGACCCACCGGGAGCCCGCCGACCTCACCCTGGAACGCACCGTCGAGGAGGTCGAGGCCGCCGGCGGGTCCGGGGAGTGGCACCGGTGCGACCACACCGATCCCGTGCAGGTCGAGGATCTCGTTCGCGACATCGTCGAGCGACACGGCCGGATCGACATACTCGTCAACAACGCGTGGGGCGGGCACGATCACCACGAGCAGCCCGGTGGCGAAGAGGTGTGGGACGAGCCGATGGACCAGTTCCGGGCGATGCTGCTCGGCGGTGCGTATTCGGACTTCGTCACCTCGATGCTGACGCTGAAGCTCGCGATGGCACCGGCCGGCCGGGGACTCATCCTCACCTCGACCTGGCACACGCCCGAGCCGCCGGCCTGGTTGCCCTACGAGTCGAGCAAGGCCGCGAAGAACCGGCTCGTCTATGCGCTCGGCTATCACCTGCAGCCCAAGGGCATCCCGGCGATCGCGGTCGCGCCCGGCTGGATGCGCACGGAGTTGATGGAGGCGAAGGTCCCGGCCGAGGAACTCGCCGGCAACACCGAGACGCCGCGGTATGCCGCCCGCGTCATGGTGGCGCTCGCGACCGACCCGGAGGTCCAGCGCTTCAGTGGACAGGTCGTGGATGTCGGGGAGCTGGCGCTGGAGTATGGCGTCACCGACCTCGACGGCACGCAACCGCAGCCCAATGCCGGTCGTTTCGAACCGAGCCGCCCCCTGCCGCCATACCCGAAGGACTGAGCCTGGCCCGCCGATCAGGATCAGGCGACCGAACGAAGATGGCCGGGTGAGAGGCGAGGCTCAAGCCGACCGGCCGAGAAGCCGGCCAAGGTGACAGGCAAGACCAACCGAGGGAACGACAAGCGGACGCCCGCGAGACGACGACCAGAACGGCGGGAGCCCCGGACGAACCAGTTCGTCCGGGGCTCCCGCCGTTCTGCGAGGAGTCAGAGCAAAAGACTCAGCAGAAGACTCAGCGCTGCTCGTCGCCGGCGATGAAGGCCTCGAGCTTGGCGCGGCCGAGGTTGTCCTCACGCTGCTCCGGCGGGGACTTCATCAGGTAGGACGAGGCCGACAGCAGCGGGCCGCCGATGCCACGGTCCTTGGCGATCTTCGCGGCGCGGATCGCGTCGATGATGATGCCGGCGGAGTTCGGGGAGTCCCAGACCTCGAGCTTGTACTCCAGGTTCAGCGGAACGTCACCGAAGGCGCGACCCTCGAGGCGGACGTAGGCCCACTTGCGGTCGTCCAGCCACTGCACGTAGTCCGACGGGCCGATGTGGACGTTGCGACCGTCCTTGATGCCGGCCAGCGGGCCGGTCAGGTTGGAGGTCACGGCCTGGGTCTTGGAGACCTTCTTGGACTCCAGGCGCTCGCGCTCGAGCATGTTCTTGAAGTCCATGTTGCCGCCGACGTTCAGCTGGTAGGTGCGGTCCAGCGTGACGCCGCGGTCCTCGAACAGCTTCGCCATGACGCGGTGGGTGATGGTCGCACCGACCTGGCTCTTGATGTCGTCGCCGACGATCGGGACACCGGCGGCCTCGAACTTCGCGGCCCACTCCGGGTCGGACGCGATGAAGACCGGCAGGGCGTTGACGAAGGCGACGCCCGCGTCGATGGCGCATTGGGCGTAGAACTTGTCGGCCTGCTCGGAGCCGACCGGCAGGTAGGAGACGAGCACGTCGGCCTGGGCGTCCTTGAGCGCCTGGACCACGTCGACCGGCTCGCTGTCGGCCTCGGTGATGGTCTGGGCGTAGTACTTGCCGATGCCGTCGAGGGTGGTGCCACGCTGGACGGTCACGCCGGTCGGCGGGACGTCGGCGATCTTGATGGTGTTGTTCTCGCTGGCGGTGATGGCCTCGGCCAGGTCGAAGCCGACCTTCTTGGCGTCGACGTCGAACGCGGCGACGAACTCGACGTCGCGCACGTGGTACTCGCCGAACTTCACGTGCATCAGGCCCGGCACGGTCGAGTCGGCCGGCGCGTCCTTGTAGTACTCAACGCCCTGCACGAGCGAGCTCGCGCAGTTACCGACGCCGACGATGGCGACGCGAATGGATCCCATTTCCTACTCCTTGTTGGATTCTTCGCTGGGGTCGGAGGATTGCTCCGAGATCTCCCCATCGACCGGCTGGTCGGCGGCGGCCGCCGTGCCGGGGTTGGTGGTGCGGTATGCCGATCGCTCTGTCTCGATCAGCTCGGACAGCCAGCGCACTTCACGTTCGGTGGATTCCAGACCGTGACGGTGCAGCTCGGCGGTGTATTTGTCGGTGCGCTCGCGACGCTGCCGGGACTGCTCCCGCGAGTCGTCGAGACGCTCCTCCAGCCGACTGCGGCGACCCTCCAGGATGCGCAACCGCACATCACTGCTGGCTCGGCCGAAGAAGGCGAAGTGGACGTCGAAGTTCTCGTCCTCCCACGACGCCGGCCCTGTCTGGGCCATGAGCGTCTGGAACTGCTCCTTGCCCTCCGCGGTCAGCTCGTAGGTGATCTTGCCGCGCTTGCCCGCGAGGCCGGGACCCTGGTGGTTCTGGCGGTCCTGGTCGTCGCCGGCGGTGCGCTCACTGATCCAGCCGCGCTCGACCAAGCCGCGAAGGCAGGGGTAGAGCGAGCCGAACGACACCGCACGGAACGCGCCGAGCACGCCGGACAGTTGCTTGCGCAACTCGTAACCGTGCAGCGGCTGATCGTGCAGCAGGCCCAGGATCGCGAGCTCGAGGATGGCGCCACGTCGTGACATGAGCTACCTCCTGGTGATCTCGCGGGGCTGTCGGGCTTGCCGGGTGTGTCCTGGAGCATACCGTACGATGTATCGAATCGATACATCGTGCAAATAGGGCGAGTCGTAGTTGCATGATTCCCGGTTCACTGACTCGGCGGTTACCCTTCATCAGTGACAGATGAGCAGGATGGGGCCGGTCGCGGCGCAGCCGGCGGTTCCTCGACGTCCGGCGGGCCGCGTCGCGCGCGCCGTACCGCGGCAGCCGGTGCCGGTGGGAACTCCGGCCGGCGTCGTACCAAGAAGGAACACGGGCTGGCCTTCAAGATCTTCTGGCGCACCGTGCTCGGCTTCGTCGCGCTCGGCCTGATCGGCGTGGTCGCGCTGGTGATCATCTATCTGCGCACGTCCATTCCGCAGCCGCAGGCCAACGCCGCCAAGCAGGTGTCGATCGTCTACTACAACGACGGCAAGACCGAGCTCGGGCGGTTCAGCACGGTCAACCGCGAGGACGTCAAGCTCGACAAGGTCCCCAAGCAGGTCCGCTACGAGTTCCTCGCGGCCGAGGACCGCAACTTCTACAAGAACTCCGGCGTCTCGGTCAGCGGCACCCTGCGCGCGGCCTGGAGCACACTGTCCGGCGGACAGGAGCAGGGTGGCTCGACCATCACCCAGCAGTACGTCAAGAACTACTTCCTGACCCAGGACCGCTCGGTCAAGCGCAAGGTCAACGAGATCATGATCGCGCTGAAGATCGACCGGAAGATGTCCAAGGACGACATCCTCGAGGCCTATCTCAACAACATCTACTTCGGTCGCGGCGCCTACGGCATACAGGCCGCATCGCAGGCGTACTTCGGTGTCGACATCGACAAGGTGGACGGCAGCCAGGGAGCCTTCCTCGCGTCCGTGATCAACGCCCCCGGTCTCTACGACCCGCAGTACGGCGCGGCTGCCGAGGCACGGGCCAACGCTCGCATGACCTACGTCCTCGACGGCATGGTCAAGGAGGGCTGGATGACGCCGGCGGAGCGTGCCAAGGCGCACATGCCGGTCTTCAAGAAGTACAACCCGAACGCCCAGCAGGTCTCCGGTCCGAACGGCTACATCGTCTCGGCGGTGCGATCCGAGCTGGAGAAGAAGCTGAAGCTGACGCCCGAGGACATCGACCGCGGCGGGCTGCGCATCACCACCACGATCGACAAGAACTCCCAGAAGGCCGCCGTCGACGCCGTGCACAAGAACGTCCCGTCGCAGACGGCGCGGCTCGACGCCCTGCACACCGGTCTGGTCGCCGAGAAGCCCGACGGCGCCGTCGTCGCGATGTATGGCGGCGAGGACGCGTCCAAGGAGATCAGCGCCGCGAATGATGCGCAGTTGCAGGGTGGTTCTAGCTTCAAGGCCTTCGGTCTGGCGGCCGCGCTGCAGGACGGTATGACGATGCAGACGCAGTTCAGCGGAGCATCGCCCCTGAAGCTGAAGGGATATTCCCAGCCCATCGTCAACGACAACGGTGAGCATTTCGGCATGCTCACTCTGGAGCGTGCGTTCGCGGTGTCCTCGAACACCGCCTTCGTCCGGCTCAATCAGGCCCTCGGCACCGGCAAGACGTTGGGTGCGGCGCAGCAGCTCGGCATCCCGTCGAGTTTGAAGGGGATGAATGCGCCGGTCGCAACCGACGTCCTTGGCAGCGTCGCCGTGCGAGTGATCGACATGGCCAACTCGTACAACACGATCAGTGCAGAGGGTAAGAAGGCCGACCCGTACTTCATCAAGAAGGTCAGCAGCGTGGCCGGTGATTACAGCTACGACGCACACCCGAACACGACGCAGGCGCTGCCCAAGGATGTCGCCGCCAATCTGGTCAACGGCATGACCGGTCCGCTGAAGGACGCCGACGGCACCGCGAACAAGACGGCCGGCCTGCTCCAGCGGCCAGCGGCCGGCAAGACCGGTACTTCGAGTTACTACAAGTCCGCCTGGTTCACCGGGTTCACGCCCGACCAGTTGACGGCCTCGGTCGGCATGTATGCCGGCAATGGCACGAAGGCCGGCACCGTCGGGCTGGACAAGGCGACGCACAACTCGTCGTTCTACGGTGGTGACATCCCGGCCACCATCTGGCGCGACTTCATGCAGGCCGCGCTCAAGGGTCAGCCGGTCGCCAAGCTGCCGAAGGCCACGGACGTGAAGTCGACCAAGACCTACTCGCCGCCGCCGGTGACCTCGACGTCGGAGGCGCCGACCAGCACCAGCACGAGCGCGACCCCGTCGTCCACGCCCAGTTCGTCGAGCAGCTCCTCGTCCAGCAGTTCGTCGAGCTCGACCAGCACGCCGAGCAGCACGACCACGACGCAGCCGCCGAGCCCGACCTCGACGGCGACGCCCACGAGCACCGTGCCGCTGCCGCCGCCACCGACTCTCGGCGGCCCCCAGCCGAAGGCATCCGACCCGAAGGCAACCCCGTAGGTGGCCTGACGTCATACAGGCACGTCCCGCGACGCAGGCTCGCGGGTTAGGCTCGCGGTCGTGCCTGTGCCCACCCGCCTGACCTCACCCAGCCGCGGCGAGGAGCCCGCGGCGCTCGCGACGCAGATCATCGGCGGGCCGACGGGTCGCTTCGCGGCCATCGGCCGACGTGGCTGGACGTATGTCGCGGCCATGTTGTCGGCGCTCGCCTCGGTGCTGGTCGCGCTCGGTGTGCTGCAGAAGAACCACTGTGTCGAGGACGGCTGGGGTTCGCCGGGCGCGCTGTGGCGGGCCTGCTACTCGGACCTGCCGGTCGGGTCGGGCGGCCCGAAGGGTGGCACCCCGTGGAGCGTCGGCGGCGCCGGGCACAACGAGCCGGTGCTCACCGCGATCCTGGACTGGCTGGTCAAGCAGCTCACGCCCGGCGGCAACGCGCTGGCCACCCAGCAGGTCTACTTCGCGATCGGCACGGTCATCATCGTTCTGCTGATCGCCCTCACCACGCTGGCGACCGCGTCGATGCTGCGCGATACCCCGTGGTTGGCGGCGCACGTCGCGCTCAGCCCGGTGCTGATCACCGCTGCGCTGGTGTCGTTCGACGCCCTCGGTGTCGCGCTCGCCGCGGTCGGTATGGCGCTGTGGGCCCGCCGCCACCCGGCCGCCGCCGGAATCCTGCTCGGCGCCGCGGTGATGGCACGCACCTACCCGCTGGTGCTGATCGGCGCGATCGTCCTGATCACGCTGCGCGACGGTGTGCGGGAGCCGCTGGTCCGCTTCCTGGCCGGCGCGGCCGGGGCGATCGTGGTCTGCCTAGGCATCGCCTACGCCATGGGCGGCGACCCGCTGGACCCCTACCGCGCCTGGTGGAACCAGCGCGCCGGGTATGGCGCACCGGCATACCTGCTGACCATCGCCCACCACCCGCTGCCGGCGGCGTCCGCGTCGATCATCGCGGTGCTCGGCTGGGTGGTGGCGTTCCTGATCGGGCTCTACCTGACGGGCCGGCCCGGCATGCGCACCCAGTTGGCACCGGTGGCGCTGACGATGCTGGTGATCGTGCTGCTGACCGGCAAGTCGATGTCGGTGCAGAGCTGCGTGTGGGTGCTGCCGCTGATGGCGCTGGTGGCGCTGCGGTGGCGCGAACACCTGCTGTGGGCGGGCGCGGAGGTCGTCTACTTCGTGATGACCTGGATGTTCATCGCGGGCCCGAGCAACACCGCGAAGGCGATGCCGGGCGCGGCATACGCCTTCTTCCTGCTGATCCGGATGATCGCGTATGTCGGCATCGCGTGGGCGTCGTGGGAGTCCTCGGAGGATCTGCCGCGCGATCCCGCTGATCCGTACGTCCCGCCGACGACCGACGGCTGGGCACGCGTCGAGCCCGTGACGGCGGACGACCGATTAACGCCCGACGCCGGTTGACCGATAAACTCGCTCTCGGCCCATTGCCGCCACTCCTGTCGGGGGTTGGCGGCATACTCGCGGAGACACCGGAAGTGGTGCGACCGGGGGTGCGGGCCACGCTGCAACCCTCCTGTCACGGAGACACCGTGACCGCTTGAGACCGAAGGAGGTGGGTTAACGCATGCGTCAGTACGAATTGATGATCATCATCGACCCCGAGCTCGACGAGCGCACGATCCAGCCCACGCTGGACAAGTTGCTCAAGGTCGTGACCACCGATGGCGGCAAGGTCGACAACACCGAGATCTGGGGTCGTCGTCGTCTTGCATACGACATCAAGAAGAAGTCCGAGGGCATCTACGCCGTTGTGACGATGACCGTCGAGTCGGCTACCGCCAAGGAGCTCGACCGCCAGCTGTCGCTCAACGAGCAGATCATGCGCACCAAGCTGCTGCGCGTGGACGCCTGAGACTCGACACCTAGCAAGGGAGTTCCGACATGGCCGCAGGCGACACCGTCATCACAGTCATCGGCAACCTGACCCAGGACCCGGAGTTGCGGTTCACGCCGTCCGGGGCTGCCGTCGCCAACTTCACCGTTGCGTCGACGCCGCGATTCATGGATCGGCAGACCAATGAGTGGAAGGACGGCGAAACGCTGTTCATGCGCTGCTCGGTATGGCGGGAGGCGGCCGAGAACGTCGCCGAGTCGCTGACCCGCGGTTCGCGCGTGATCGTGTCCGGTCGCCTGAAGTCCCGTTCGTGGGACGACAAGGAGACCGGCCAGAAGCGCACCACCATGGAGCTGGACGTCGACGAGGTCGGCCCGTCCCTGCGTTACGCAACCGCGAAGGTCAACAAGACCCAGCGCGGTGGCGGCGGGGGCCAGGGTGGCTTCGGCGGTGGCGGCCAGCAGGGTGGCGGCTTCGGCGGAAACTCCGGTGGCCAGGGTGGCTTCGGCGGCGGACAGCAGTCCGACCCGTGGGCCACCGGTGGTCAAGGTGGCGGCCAGCAGGGCGGGGGCCAGCCGGCCCAGCAGCCCGGTGGCGGCCAGCAGAGTGGCGGTTGGAGCACCGGCCCGTCATACGACGAGCCCCCGTTCTAACTTTCGCGGGTCGAGTAGCGGTGAGGTACGAGCCGCGTATCGAGACCACGACCACTCACACAACAACACGTTCAACCCCATCCCGAGTCACGACTCGGGCTCTCGATGAAGAAGGAGAGCACCACGATGGCTAAGCCCGTCATTCGCAAGCCCAAGAAGAAGGCCAACCCGCTGAAGTTGGCGAAGGTCGAAACGATCGACTACAAGGACGTTGCGTTGCTGCGCAAGTTCATCAGCGACCGCGGCAAGATTCGCGCGCGTCGGGTCACCGGCGTCTCCGTGCAGGAGCAGCGGCTGATCGCCACGGCGGTCAAGAACGCCCGCGAGATGGCCCTGCTGCCCTACTCGTCCTCGGCTCGCTGAAAGAAGTAACGCTATGAAGATCATCCTGACCCACGAGGTCGCCTCGCTCGGCGCTCCTGGTGACGTGGTCGAGGTCAAGGACGGCTACGCCCGTAACTACCTCCTGCCGCGCCACCTGGCCACGCCGTGGACCAAGGGCGGCCAGAAGCAGGTCGACGCGATCACCAAGGCGCGGGCCGCCCGTGCGGTGCAGTCGCTGGAGCAGGCCACCTCGCTGAAGGGCAACCTCGAGTCGACGGTCGTGCGGGTTCCCGCACGCGCCGGTGGCTCGGGCCGTCTCTTCGGTGCGGTCACCACCGCCGAGATCGCCGACGCGGTCAAGGCTGCCGGTGTCGGCTCGATCGACCGTCGTACCGTTCAGGTCGCGACCCCGATCCGTACCCTCGGCGCCCACCAGGTCAGCGTCAAGCTGCACCCGGAGGTCGAGGCCACGGTGAAGCTGGACGTCGTCGCTGCCAAGTGACGCGTTGAGCGTTCTGCGCTGACTCAGCTCGACAGGAGCCGGTCATCCCTTGCGAGGGGTGGCCGGCTCCTGTGCATATCCGGCGACCGTCGCCGGTTGGGGACGCGACGCCGGCCGTTCAGGCGCCGGTGACCATCCAGCGACCGGACCGCGCGCGCAGCCCCAGGCCGATCAGCCGGAACACCATGAACCCGGTGAACGCCCACCAGAGCATCAGCAGCGCGTGCCCCGGGCCGCCGTCGCGCAGGGCCGCCGCGTGGGTGTGCACCAGCCACAACAACGGCAGGTATGCCGCCAGCGCCGCGACCTGCAGCCAGGCGAGCGCCGGACCGTCCCCAGCGCCGATCAGCACGCCGTCCAGGACGAAGACCAGCCCGGCGATCGGCTGCCCGACGGCCAGCACGAGCAGCGCGACCGACAGGGCATCACGAACGGACCCGTCGCCGGTGAACAGCAGCGGCAGCACCGTGTGGACGGCCGCGACGATGATGCCCAGGCCGACGCCCATCCAGAAGCCCCACCAGAGCATGAGCCGGGTGGCGGCGCGGGTGCCGGCGACATCGTGTGCGCCGAGCGTTCGCCCGGTGATCGCCTGCGCGGCGATGGCGAGCGCGTCCAGGGCGAAGGCCAGGAAACCGAAGATCGTCATCGCCACCTGATGGGCCGCCAACGGCACGTCACCGAGCTCGGCCGCCGCCCAGGTGCTGGCCAGCATCGCGGCCCGCAGGGCAAGGGTGCGGACGAGGAGCGGGACCCCGAACCGGGCGACCGCCAGCACGCGCCCGGGGTGCGGTCGCAACGGTGCGCCGAGGCGTCGTGCGCGACGCAGCACGACCACGAGAAGCCCTGCGGCCAAAGCGGATTGAGCGATCACCGTGCCGAGCGCCGAGCCGGCGATGCCGAGCCCTGCGCCATACACGAAGAGGATGTTGAGTAACAGGTTGGTGGCGAATCCGGTGGTGGCGCCGATCAACGGCGTCCGGGTGTCCTGGAAGCCCCGCAGGACACCCGTTGCCGCGAGCACCGCGAGCATCCCGGGTATGCCGAACGCGCTGATCCGCAGGTAGGTCGTCGCTTCGTCGGCAACCGCGGGTGACGCGCCGAAGAGGTCGCAGATCGGCGCCGCGAAGATCGCGACGACGACGGTCGTGACCGCACCGAGCAGAAGCGACAGCCAGATGCCGTCGACGCCCGCGCCGACGGCCGCCGAGTCCTCTCCGGCGCCGAGCCGACGGGCGACGAGCGCGGTCGTGCCATAGGCAAGGAAGACGTAGATGTTCGCGGCGGTCAGCAGGGCCGCACTGGCCACGCCGAGGCCGGCCAGCTGGTCGGTGCCGAGATGTCCCACGATCGCCGAATCGGCCATCAGGAACAGGGGTTCCGCGACGAGCGCGAGGAACGCCGGGATCGCCAGCGAGAGGATCTGCCGATGTGTCGAGACCGTCGCAGCACTGCGCTGCGACGGAGGGCTGGCGGACACGCCCTTCAGGGTACGGGGCGGCTCCCGCCATACCCGCCGCGAGCGTCCGTCGTTGACGGACACGTAAGGCTCGTCCCGAAATGTGAGATACCAGCGTCTCATCCAGGAACCCTGTTCGTGTGACAGATGTGGCACTGAGCGGGTTTCGGCGGGCGGCGGAGCAACCGCGGAACGCCGCGGAATATCACGGAATGATCACGACTGACGCGCGCGTGCGCGCGTGGTCGGACCCCGGTCCGGTGGTGGACGGTTGTCCACAGATATCTCGGAACGACTTTGGGGAGGGGTTCCGATGCGTCATAGTCGATGACCGTGCCACCGGCTTCGGGGAGTCGAGTGCACAACGTGGGTGGGGCGAATGGTCCCGGGGCAACGGCGCCCGCACCCGCTTGTCACTGCAGTCCATTTGAAGGGTCCCTTGATTCATGGGTTCGTACTCCCCGCGTCACCTGAAGCGTGAGCCGAAGATTCTGAACAAGGTCGGTCGCCGAGGCGTTGCAGTTGCTGCCGCCGGCGCCGTCGTCGTACCGCTCGCCGGCATGGAGAGCGCATCTGCCGCTCCCAGCAGCGGCGCGGTCCAGGCAAGCTCCGTCCAGGCCGCCGGACACGTCCAGGCCGCCGGTCACGTCGCCGCAACCGTCCGGGTGGGTCCGACCGTCCGCTACGGCTCCCGCGGCACCGCGGTGAAGACCGTGCAGCGCAAGGTGCACGGCCTTGCGGTCGACGGCATCTTCGGTCCGCGCACCCGCACCAAGGTCAAGTCGTTCCAGCGCGCTCACCGACTCGTCGCCGACGGCATCGTCGGCCCGCTCACCTGGCGCGCGCTCGGTGGGTACTCCGGGTCATCGCCCGCGCCGAAGCCGGCTCCGACCTCCAACTCCTCGGTCGTGTCGATCGCGATGAGCCTGCGCGGCACGCCCTACCGCTACGGCGGGGCGTCGCGAGGCGGTTTCGACTGCTCGGGCTTCACGCAGTACGTCTACCGCCAGGCGGGCAAGAGCATCCCGCGTACGGCGTCGGCGCAGGCCGCCCGTGCGACCCGCGTGTCCAGCCCGCGTCCGGGCGACCTGATGTTCTGGGGTTACCCGGCATACCACGCCGGGATCTACCTCGGTGGCGGCAAGATGATCGCCGCGAGCCGTCCGGGCACCGTGGTCCACGTGCAGAGCGTGTGGGGCAGCCCCTACTACGGTCGCGTCTGACCGCAGTTCAGCACTTCCGACGAGCCCCGTCGGCCCTCGTGGCCGGCGGGGCTTCTCGCTGCCGCGCTACGGGCCGTCAGCGGCGGTCCGGCGCTCGAACGCTCCTGTGCGGCAACGGAATGCGAGCGGCCCGGTGGGGCCGGCCGGCCGGTCGATCGCGGGGCGGAGTTGCGCCCGCCGTTTTGTCCGCAGTCGGCGCTGAGAGCGTCGAGCCCGCGTGACGACGCGCCCGGGTCTCAACATATGAGATTTTCGCCAAAAAGTTTCGGTTCGGCGTGTCGTTCGAATGATTTGGGCGTTCGAAGTGTTACAAGCCGGTCACGATCCCGGGGATCGTTGAAATTGCAACACTAGAGCACTTCTGCTCCGCCAGCCACGCCAATTCACTCAAGTAACACGAGTAACACCTGTCACAAGGGCCAATTCGAGCCCATATTTCGCGTCTTTCACAGGTATTCACGCACCGGCATAGTCAGTGCTCGTGCAGCGCCTTCTTCGGGGAAGGAGTAGGCGACATCGGGGGATGACACGGCACGCGTGTCATCCCCCTGCGCGCGTTTCAGGACTGGACGAGCACCGAGAGGGTCACATGACCACGATTACTACTCCGAGACATCGCAAACCACGGCCTGGGCTGTCCGCCAAGGTCGCCCCGGCGATCACCTCCCGCAAGGGGCTGGTGGTGACCGGAACGCTCTTGAGCGTGCCGGCCACCGCAGCCAGCCTCGTGCAGGCCGCTCCGTCGTACGCCGATCCCGGCAGCGGCACGAGCGGAGCGTCGGGGCAGCGCAGCAGCGCAACGACGAGCGCCGTACGAACGGCGTCGCCGAAAACCGTGGTGACGGTGCGTTACGGATCAACAGGAACCTATGTCAAGACCGTGCAGCAGCGGCTGGGCGGACTGACGGTCGACGGCGTGTTCGGGACGCGCACGCTGGCGAAGGTGAAGGCCTTCCAGCAGGCGCATCACCTGGTCGCCGACGGCATCGTCGGTCCGTTGACCTGGACGGCTCTGGGGGGCTTCCCGGGCTCGTCGCCGACGCCCACGCCGCCGCCCAAGACGCCGACACCGCCCACCTGCCAGGTGACGGTGTTGCGGTATGGCGCAACGGGATCCGCCGTGTCCAGTGCCCAGAGCAAACTGGGTGGCGTCGCGGTGGATGGCGTCTTCGGCGCCGCAACGTTGTCGCGCGTGAAGTCGTTCCAGAGCAGCAAGGGTCTCGTTGCCGACGGCATCGTCGGCCCGCTGACCTGGAGCGCGTTGGGCGGCTACCAGTGCGGTACCAACCCGACTCCGCCACCGTCGAACGGCAGCGGTCTTTCCCAGGTCGTGTCGATCGCCAAGAAGTACCTCGGCGTTCCGTACGTCTGGGGCGGCTCGACGCCCTCGCAGGGCTTCGACTGCTCGGGCCTCACGTCATACGTCTACAAGCAGGCGGGCCTGTCCATCCCACGGACGGCCAGCCAGCAGCAGGCGTACATGAAGCGCACGACCGCGCCGCAGCCCGGAGACCTGGTCTTCTTCGGGTCGCCGGCGTACCACGTGGGCATCTATGTGAGCCCGGGCATGATGATCGCGGCGCCGGTCCCCGGTGACGTCGTCAAGCTGCAGAGCATCTGGACCACGCCGACCAACTACGGCACCTTGCGCTGATCTTCGGTTCACGCATCCGGTCCCGGCGGCCACGGTCACTCCTCGAGTGGCCGTGGCCGCTTTGCATGCCAACGGATGGTTGATGAAGCCGATGGTGGTTGAGGAGTTCGCGAGGTACGAGCGAACGTCTCGAAACCACCACGTTTCTGTCCCTGAGAGCGCGTGAGGAACCACATCCCGAGGTGGCCGAGCAGCCGTGGGGAGGTGGCCGAGGAGATCGCGAGGTACGAGTGAACGTCTCGAGGTCCCGACACGCACACCGAGAGGTTGTGGGGAGGTTGCCGAGGAGATCGCGAGGTACGAGTGAACGTCTCGAGGTCCCGATACGCACATTGAGAGGTCGACAGGTGTCGCGAGAGCTGCTCCTCGCAGCATCCACTGACCGCTCGCCACGACCGACACTCTGGCTGGATCGGACTCATCCGACGCCCTGTGGATAACTCCTGCGTCCGGACGATGAGATGCGACATGATCCGGGAGTCGGTATGCCGGGTGAGCCACCCTTCTTGACCAAGCCTTTAAGGAAGCGGCTCACTTTCGCCGTGATGGGTGACCCATAATCACGGGGCACTCAGGTTCCACACAGGGGAGGGTTTCACCAATGCGCACAACACGTGCCATGGGCGCTGCTGCGACGTTGTTCGCCGTCGTGGCAGCGGCAGGATGCAGCGGCGGATCGAGTGGTGGGGGCACGTCGTCGACTGCATCGCACACCGCGAAGGGCATCGCGTCCGGGGAATCCATGCCACCGCAGACCTCGACCACGAGCTCGCCGAGTTCATCGGCCAGCAGTACGTCGGCAACGCCGACGTCCAGCGGCACAGCTGCCGGCGCTCCCGGTGTTCCGGAGCGGGCCAGGCAACACACGAAGGCAGGAGCCCAGGCGTTCGTGGTCCACTACTTGAACGTCATGAACAAAGCTGCCGAGAAGCCAACGGCCAAACCGCTTGCACCGATATCGGAGCCAAATTGCAAGACCTGTGCGGAATGGGCCGAGGTATTTACGACGCTCATTAAAGACGGAACGCATTATGACGCACCAGTATTTGGCATTCCGCCAAAAATGCGCCCATTAAAGATTGACGATTCCACGTACCACTTGTTCTTCACCCTCAAGCAATCGGCTGCGAACATCCGAAAAGTTCAAAGCAAGGCGATCACAGTTCGCGGGAAGACCAGCTCGATGAACGTTGTCTTCGAGTTAAATTGGACAAATGAGGGTTGGCGCACAGGCGAGGTTCAAAAGAATGAAGGGTAGAAGTGCGAGTGGCGGAGTATTCGTCATTGTCGCGGCTATGCTTGTTGCCCCCGCTTTGCGTAGCCCGGCATATGGCTGTGGGCAGTTTGAAACCAAGTGCGTAGAAGACGGCGGAGCGACCTATACGGGCCGGACCGCACGAGAAACTAGCCAACTGCCACGACATGGTCCCGAGCCAGTCCCGGGAAAGCATGGAAAAGTCACAATCAAGGTAGTCCCGTATGAATACTGGACGCCGATGGCATGCCCGGCAAACACCGATCCAGACAAGACTGAGGTGGGCTGCGAAAAGGCGTTCAAGACCTGCGTTAATGTCAAAAACGCCGTCGGGCCCCTTGTGCGGATTGAGTTCCGTGCGAAACTCCCGAAACATAAATTCGGTCCATGGCAGTACGCTGGCGAGACGTGCTGGCCCAATTTGGTACCTAGCGCCAAGTCCAAGCCGCATCTCACAGTCGCAATGATCAATTCGGCCTTCATCAAGACACCGTTCGTCAAGCCGAAGGCCACGATGGAACCTGTCGGCAACCGGACGCTGGTGAATCTGCCCAACTACTTCACTGCCGACTTCTCGGGTCCCGGGTACGGGCCTGACAAGGTGCGGACCGTGACGCTGCTGGGCCACAAGGTTCGGATCAAGCCGGTGCTCAAGTCGAACACCTTCCATTTCGGCGACGGTGCCTCGCTCGGACCGACCGTGTCGCGGGGCGGCGGCTACCCGAACGGGGACGTCAAGCACACCTACCTCAAGCGCGGAAGCTTCGGCGCTTCGGTCACGACGGTCTACGGTGGCCAGTTCGCGGTCGACGGTGGCCGGTTCACCGATCTCCCCGGCACGGCCACGATCACCGGTCCCGCGCAACCGATCCAGGTCCTTGAGGCGAAGGGCAGACTGGTTCGGTAGTCCGGAGTCCGGGAGACGCCTGGGGCCTCGAGCTCACGTCGTACCGGCAACAGGCCCCAGGGCGAGCACCTGCGCTTCACCATCGCCCCACGAATAGTCGGCCGGACCGTTCTCGGTGAGGATCACCGCAACGTCCTGCGAACGCACGCCCACGGCGACCAGGCCATCCCGGATGGCCCGGTACAGCCGCTGCTTCATCTCGTCGCTGCGTCCGCGGATCAAGGTGATCTGGATGAACACGACATCCCGTCGAGCCACGTCGAGGTATGTCGGATCGGCGATCAGTTCATCGCCCGCGTGCGTGGTCAGAAGGTGGAATCGGTCGCCCTCCGGGATGCCGACCGCCGTCACGAACGCGCGATGCACCGCGTCGGAGATGGCCCGTCGCTGCTCCGGATCGCGGTCGCGGTTGACGTCGATTCTGACGATGGGCATAGCAGGCTCCTCCGTGGCGGCGACGATGACGAGATCGAAGACGTGCTGCCGCCGGGGATGCATCTCCGATCGCTTCGTGTGTGTACGACGACACAGCGCCTCCGAACGTGACACCGAGCCCGCCGGCCACCGGCCGATGGGAGCCGTACATCTGCTGTGTGCGCCTCCCGGCCTGTGGGTAACTCACGCCACAGCTGCGCCGAAACTTTTTCTTGTGCACAGCCGTCATCGTGCGTTTACGCAGTTCAGAGGACTGTCGGCAGTGGCCCGGTGAAGATATCCACAGCTTCGTCCCCAGGGCGTGCACACGCCGAGCCGCACCTCTCCACACCTTGTCCACAAGTTGTCCAGAGCCCATCTGAGCGGATGTTTGCAGGGTGCGCCGGAAGGTTCTAGCGTGGCGTCTTCGCGTGTCGCGCACCCTCGTCAGGCCTCACTGTCACACCCTTGTGGTGCAGTCGACACATGTTCGAAAACGGTGGTAAGGAGAGCGTGCGTGGCGATTGCTGAACTTCCCCCGGACTACACCGACGAAGGTGGGCACGGGGGCGGCATGGTCCCGCCGCAGGATGTGCCTGCCGAGCAGTCGGTGCTGGGCAGCATGCTGCTGTCGAAGGACGCTATCGCGGACGCTGCGGAGTCGGTCGACGGCCGGGACTTCTACCGCCCGGCACACGAGTCGATCTACGAAGCCATCATCGACCTCTACGGCCGCGGCGAGCCGGCCGACGCCATCACCGTCGCCGACGAGCTGACCAAGCGCGGCGAGTTGAGCCGCATCGGCGGGCAGGCCTACCTGCACGAGCTGATCCAGGGCGTGCCGACCGCCGCCAACGCCGGCTACTACGCCGAGATCGTCGCCGAGCGAGCGGTCCTGCGCCGACTGGTGACCGCCGGCACCCGGATCGTGCAGATGGGGTATGCCGACGGAGGTGGCGACGTCGTCGACGTCATCAACGCTGCACAGGCCGAGGTCTTCGGCGTCACCGCCGGCAAGGAGGCCGAGGACTACGTCCGGCTCGGCGAGATCATTGCCGACACGGCCGACGAGATCGACGCCGCCAGCAGCACCAACGGTCAAATGGTCGGCGTACCAACGGGATTCACCGACCTCGACGCACTCACCAACGGTCTGCACCCGGGTCAGATGATCGTCATCGCAGCCCGACCCGCGGTCGGCAAGTCGACGATCGGCCTCGACATCGCCCGGGCATGCTCCATCAAGGCCGGTATGGCGTCGGCCATCTTCTCGCTCGAGATGAGCAAGACCGAGATCTCCATGCGTCTGCTGTCGGCCGAGGGCGGCATACAGCTGCAGCACATGCGCAAGGGCACCATGCGCGACGAGGACTGGACGCGCCTGGCGACCACGATGGGCAAAGTGGCGGATGCGCCTCTGTTCATTGATGATTCGCCGAACATGTCGCTCATGGAGATCCGCTCCAAGTGCCGTCGGCTCAAGGAGCGCAACGACCTGAAGCTGGTCGTCATCGACTATCTGCAGCTGATGACGTCAGGTAAGCGCGTCGAGTCGCGCCAGCAGGAGGTGTCGGAGTTCTCCCGTGCGCTGAAGCTGCTCGCCAAGGAGATCAACGTCCCGGTGATCGCGATCTCCCAGCTCAACCGTGGTCCTGAGCAGCGCACCGACAAGCGTCCGCAGATGTCCGACCTGCGTGAGTCCGGTTCGATCGAGCAGGACGCCGACATGGTGATCCTGCTGCACCGCGAGGACTCCTACGACCGCGAGTCCGAACGCGCCGGCGAGGCCGACCTGATCGTGGCCAAGCACCGTAACGGCCCGACCGACACGATCACCGTTGCCTTCCAGGGTCACTATTCACGCTTCACTAATATGGCGCAGAACTTCTGATCATCATTGTCGAGATGCAGCGTAAATGTCTGTCGAGATGCACCGAAGATTGAAATTTCGGCGTGGTACTTAAAGTACCGAGTACTTTTGTCGAGATGCACTGAAGATTGAAATGTCGGCCTGGTACTTAAAGTACCGAGTACTTTTGGGGTGACTTGGGGGTGCGTGAGCGGCTCGATGACGCTACGGAGAGCTCGGTACTTTAACTACGGCGCATCCCGCCGGCGGTTTCGATGTGGCATCAGCGCAGTTCAGCGCGCTGGGCCGTGAGAACGATTCTCATCTCACAAGTTACTTGCGCGTACAGCCTGTGAAACGAAACGTGTGACTTCGCCGTGTCCGGGCGCCGGTGACTTGGAGGTCGCCGACAGACTTCGGATGCAGCTAGGACCGCACGTCATGTGCAGCGAGGACAGATTGATCCGCTGTGTGTAAGGGCCATCGCACCGTGTTTCGTACGATGCTCCTGTCCCGGTGAGACATCCGGACGGGTCTTACGGGACCGGCACCGCTACGCCGGGGGCCGGGACCGCGCCCCGACGCGCGGGTTGGCCGTTGGTGGGACCGCATGCGGAAGTCTGTCGATTGATCCGGGACCAAGTGGCGGCGGGGCAATTCGTTGGTTTGAGAAGCGGGCCTTCGGGTTCCCGGGCTGAAGCTAGCGCCGGCGGGACCGCACGAATATCACCAGACCGACGACGGTGACCGCGAGGATGAAGAGCCACAGCGGGCCACTAGACCCTGACGTCGGCCCAGCGGCAAATCCAAGGAGCATGTGAGTCTCTTCATTCTTCGTCGGCAACCCGACATCTTTTGTCGAGAAGTGAGCGCGGCTCTAGTTGGTCGATCACGGGTTGACTGCGCTCAAGTATTTGCTCGCACCGCGGTACAGCTGACGCGTCCGAGGCAACGTAGCAATCACGAACATCAGAAGGGCGATGGCGACGATCGAAAACCAGCGCTGGGTGTTCCAGAACGTGATGACTGCACCGGTGATGCCGACGGTTGCGATCGGCAGTGCCCACCTCTGGTTACTGCGAAGATCGCAGATCGTTTGTGCGGCGCGCGTCTCGACGTATCGCAGCAGCGGATCCCCGCTGGGCCGACCCTCACGCACATGGCGTCGCAGTTGTTTGCGTTGAGCGCGCGGCAACCCCAGCGGTAACGGCGTCCACCCCACCCGGCGGCGCTGGCGGATCAACCGTCGCCACATCCAAACGGCGAACACCAAAACCACCAGCGACATGAGAAAAAACAGTCCGACCACCCACCACGGACGATCCACGTGGTGCTCGCGTCGGTGACGTGCGGAGTGCGGCACGATGAACACCTCAAGCACCACGACAACCGCAAGCGCAGGGATCAGACGCGCCAGGTACCGGCGACGAGCTCGGCGCGTTAGAGCAGCCACTTCATTTTCAAGGCCTGGCGGCACCGGGATCTTCTCTGTTTGCACACTCATCAGACTCACGATCGCCAACCGTGAGCGATGCTGTGTTGACTGTAATGACACCAGACCGTGACGTTACGACACGCCAACGACGGCGGAACCTATCTCGATCAACCGCATACGGAACGCCTGACGAAGTTGTGGGAGCACGATCGCG
The DNA here is from genome assembly GCF_055397625.1 of Flexivirga sp. G2. Classification (NCBI taxonomy): domain Bacteria; kingdom Bacillati; phylum Actinomycetota; class Actinomycetes; order Micrococcales; family Dermacoccaceae; genus Flexivirga; species Flexivirga sp. G2. The sequence continues at coordinate 4,424,365 of NZ_AP039675.1, read as the reverse complement.
CAGCAGTCTCCCTGAAGCGTGTCTTCCTACGTTGGCGAGCCGGAGTTCCCTGCACCGATACTCGAAGGCGGGATACGCGCGCTCGACAAGAAGGTGACTGGCCCATCGAGCCGCTTGACGAGCTCGCTGGATTGGCAATGAGTTCTCGCAGGGTCGACAACGTCGGGATCGGTAAACGCGGTGAGGCTGAGTAAGTCATCCAGGACACCTGCCGACCAGCCCACCGCCAGCACCGCCTCATCAACCGGGTCAGTGATTGCGTCGGTGCTGCGAATCACCTCACGCAAGTGGGTTTTCAGTGTCCGGGCGAGTCGTGTGTCGGGTCGGTGTCGTGGCGACATCCATCGCCGAATCGGACGAGGCACCTCGGTCGCGAAACCGCACAGTGCGGCATCCGATCCCACCTCGTCCCATACACCAGGCGCGAGAGCATCAATGGCGTACACCGTGTCCAACGGTTTGCCTCCAGCGGCCTTCTCGAGGCGTTCGGCCCTGTGCTGGATCAGGGCGGGTAGTCCATCCGGCAGTGGGCATGTCCGCACCCGAGTGCCGGACTCAGTCCACGAGGCCGCACCCGAACTGATCACGTCGAGCAGCGCGGCGGCAGTAACCGCGGTGCGCAGACCCGCCGCGCGGGGCCGCAGCAGCTGCTCGTCCTGTCCCATCAACCAGATCCGATGTGAGATCAAGAGATCCATCCCCGCATTGTGAACTGTTCCCGAAGCCGCCGCGGTATGACGTCCCGATCGCCGATCGGCAAGCGGACAGCAGATCTGGGTCCAGCTTGTCGTTGTAGCTGCTAGACAATGACTTGCACCACCGCCGAGCCGGATCACCGTCCCGATCCGCGACCGGCGGGCGTGGGTCGAAGATCGTGCTCAGGGTTTGAACGGAGAACTATGGCCAGTCGGAGCGGGTCGTTCACCGAGACGACATCCCTGGTGCGGATTTCTGGGGACAAAGCTCACTTCAACCTGTCGTTCCGGCGGCTTTCGACGAGGCTGTGGTGTCTGCTGACTCCGCAGGGGCGGTCCTATTTGCGCATGTGTTTGCTCTCGCACCGGGAAGTCGTTGTGGGACGCGCCAGCGACGGCTACAGCACTGAATACGTGGCCGCGCTACATCGCTGGATCGGGAGAGTCGGCGGACGCCGAGAACTCCAGGAGTATCTGAGCTCGACTGGCTGATCGGCGACCGGACGCCGTGTCACTAGGGATCGGGTTGTGGGACAGCGTCTGACACGTTCTGTGAAGACGGTCAAGGGTGTAGGAAGCAGGTATGGCGAAAGCATCCGCGTTGGAGTGGGACGGCCTGCGCACGATGTTGCGCGCGGCTGTCGAGGATCCGGTGGTGAGTGACTGGTTCTGCGGTGTCATCCCTCTGACCGATGTCCATCCGCCGGTGAATGCGTGGCCCGACGTGCTGGATCTGATCGCAGACAGCTTCGCCGACAACGTCTGCGCGACAACCCGTCGCCGCGACCGCAAGAGCGCCACATCATGGCAAGACCTCGCGACCGAGACACAGGTCGCCGTCTGGGTCGACGTCCTACTTCACGACCTGTGGACCGACGACAAAGATGATCCACGGCCGACAATGCCCGACCTTGCCCTTCGGCATCTGCACGACGCGATCCAGCACACGCGCACCGCCCCTGACCAGCGCCGCTGGGCAAGTCACTTTAGACCTGCCCAGTAGACGATCGGCGCGCTCCGCGAGCCGATCGTCATGCGAGTGCGCGACCGACGCCTGACGCTGGCTAAGCATCGATACTGAGGGCTCGAGGCACGCTGACCGCGTCATGGCTCTCTACGAGGACATCAGCTCGTGGCCGTCGCAACGGTTGGATTATCGATAAGGCGCCGCGGAGCTGCGCAATTTGACGGCGCGACCAACGTCGCCGTCCTCCGACCGCGTGAGGCCGAAGATGCCTTCCAGCAAGCGGGCTGCGGCCCGCCATTGGAGCGTGGAGTAGACACTCGGCCCGATCACAACCTCTTTGATCGCCTCCTTGGGGAACGGAACCTTCAAATACGGTGTGAGGCCAACCCGTCCCGGGCGGAACTGCTCACCGCCTGGGGCGCCTTGGAGGATGAGCCTCCATTCGCGCTCTTCAACAAAGGCGTCATCCTTAATTCCCGCGAGTCCTGTGTCACATATTTCACGAGCTTGCCCCCAGCTCGGACCCTTTCTGGCGAGCGGGTCGATCGTCTGCTCTGCCAGTACCCGTTCGACCATGGGCCCGATACCGGCAACGCCGTAAACGACCTGACGTAGTGCTTGAGGTCGACCTCGCCTGTAGCACACCGACTCCAACCATTCGCGAGCAAAGCCAATAGCCCAGCCGGATCCTCCGGCGTAACCACGCCACTGACTAAGGAGGTCGCCGTCCTCGCAGAAGCAGGAGACAAAGGGACCCCCTGTGGCGAGCTGAAGCGACTCTCCCTTGGCGTGATACTCGAGTTCAGCGCGGAGGATCCCAAGGTCGGTCCCGCGCCAGTGGCCACCCCGCGTTACGTGCTCGCCGAGTTCGACTTGCTTCGCTGTGAGCGCCGAGTAGAGCTCGTTGCGTCCGTGTTGGAGTTCGTTGGAGTCGTTGAGATAGTTGGCGTCTGTCGCCCACAGCTCGCCCCGTTGGAGAATGTTGAGCATTGCGACGGTATCAGTGTAGTGATACAGGATCTCCGGACTCCTCGTCATACAACGGAACGCTAAACCAACGGGGCGGAGATGGGCTGCTGACGGCCAGCGTCGATGAGCTGCACCGGCGTCGTACCGAGGAATCCGGGTCACCTGCGAGTCTCAATAGACGTTCCACAAACGGGACGGTCGCGACTAACGAAGAGTGCTTTCACTCCTGTCGGCTGCGCTCCGGGTGCCCAGACGGTCGCCCTTCGTCCTATCGGTGTGGTGTCCGAGGCGTCCGGCCACCGTCGATAGAGATCCGTTACCCGCGACCTGCAATGGGCCAGCGGTCCTTAAATCCCGTCAACGCGTCAAGGTAGCCATGCCGATCGAACACGATCGAACCAACACCGGGCAGTACGTCATCAGCTGCGAACGGCTCGTAGTTGTTCTGATATCCGAACTCACGCCACACCACGGTCTCCGCAGTCCACCCGATCACTGCGGTCACTCCACCGCATCCGAGGTCACCACATTCCGCGCACACATAGAGCGGCACTCGACCATCAGGCAGCGGCGGTGAAAGGTCCCCAGTCAAGCGGCCATAGTCCACCGCCGGGAACCCAGTGGGCCAATCCAGCACGAGAACCGGAACATAGTCAGCGGGCGCACCCGCGCGTCCAAGGACGGAACCGAGGCGCTCACCGAGCGACTCTCCCTCAACAACGACTGGCGGGAAATGCAGTGCTCGGCAGAGAACGTGGTCACCGCGCCGCGGGGTGCATCATCGGGCCACTGCGAGATCGCAAGCCGCACGACAGGATCTATTGCGGTCACTTGGTTTTGGGATGGTGAGAGTGCGCCGATTTGCTGGGCAGGTTCCGCATGACTGGTCTGGTTCTGGTCCGGTTAGCCACGTGGCTTGGCCGACCACACGCTTTCAGTCGCGACGAGTATCCCGGCGATGAGCACGACTACAGCGACTATTTTGAGCGTAGTTGCGCCAGCGTCGGTGTAGGCCTGCAGCACGATTCCGCTGTTCCCATGGGCGGCAGCGAGGACCTGTGCGACGGTGCGGGATGTATGAGTGTGCAGGTTGTTACCGAATTGGGCCGCGGTCAGCGTGCCGATCACGGCGACGCCGAGGGCGCTGCCGAGTTCACGCGTGGTCGATTGCAGTCCGCCGGCGACGCCTGCCTGTTCGGGCGGAATGCTGGCCGTAATGGTGCCCGTCAGTGCGGGCAGGCCGAGTGCGATTCCGATGCCGATCAGCACCAGCCACGCGGCGTAGATGAGATAGCGATCGTTGATCGCGGTGCCCAGGCCGAACAGGCCGACGCTAGTAACGACGAACGCGGCGCCGAGCGTGACGGGCGCACCCAGACGCGCAGCGAGTCCGGGCACGAACCTGGCGCCGATCAGTAGCGGAAGCGACAGAGGGATGACAGCGAATCCTGTTTGCAGAGTGCTGAATCCACGTCCGTACTGCATCAAAGATGCGTTCAGGTAGAACAACCCGAACAGGCCGAAGAACAAGACCATCATGCCCAAGCTCGCCGATCGCAAAGCGGGTATAGCGAAGAGGCGAGGGTCAAGCATGGGATGAGCAGCGCGCAGTTCCGATACTGCCCACATTGCGAGCAGCAGGACTGCTGCGATGAACGCGCCGACAACGGCGGCGCTGTCCCATCCGTGTTGCGGTCCCTCGATGATTCCGAGAAGTAGCGCCACTGTGGCCGCCGTGAGCAACGCTGCTGTTTTCAGATTCAGCGGCTCATCCCTGGTGTCCGTCACGGGAGCGACAACGGCCAACCAGCCCGCAGCGGCCAACGCGATCGGCACGACAGCCACGAACAACCACCGCCATGAGCCGGCGGCCAGGACCGCACCCCCACCGATGTTGCCCACGACGCCACCGACTCCGGTCATCGCGGCCCAGACCGCGATGGCCTTCGGACGCTGAGCGGGAGCAGTTGCGTGGATTAACAGGGCCAGACCGTTCGGTAGCACCATTGCGGCACCGACTCCGGTCACCGCGCGGCCAATCAACATGACAGCCACAGTGGGCGCGGCAGCTGACACCGCTGCGCCTGCCGCGAACGTCACCAGACCGGCGAGGACAACCCGCTTGCGACCGAACCGATCGCCCACCGCACCCGCAGGGATCACCAAACAGGCGAAGAAAACGACATAAGCGTCGACGATCCACAACAGCTGCGCCGATGACGGATGTAGCGAACCAGACGCAATTTTCGGCGCCGCGAGATTGATGGACGCCACGAATCCAACCACGAGGATCGTGCATACCGAGACCGCCGCCAGCACCCTTTCGGCCTGCTCACTCCCAGAACTATTACGAGTCATCATGTCTCGAAACCTACTGGTTTCGATGCACGATGTCTAGTTATGCTGGTCCCGTGACTGACTCCAGCGGGACTCATGGCGGTCGACCACGTAGCGAGTCGGCCCGCGCTGCCGTGCTGCATGCCGTCGACGATCTGCTGGTCGAGGTGGGCTACTCGGCAATGACAATGAAGGGCATCGCAGACCGGGCAGGCGTTGGACGCATGACGATCTATCGCTGGTGGCCCCACAAGGCGGCGATCCTGCTCGAAGCATGCATCGACGACGCCCGCGAAGCGTTGACCACCGCGCCACGCAGCGACCCCGTAGACGACGTGACGAACTATTACCAGGCGCTCATCGAGTTCTTGACGCAGTCACCCGCCGGAGCCGCATATCGCGCACTCATTGGCGAGGCACAACACGACGACGAAGTCGCCGCCCTACTTGCCGAGCACGACGTCCTGGGCGAAAGCGCCACCCGGGTGATCGACCGCATTCCCGGTGTCACACCAGATCAAGACACTATTGCTGGTTTGGTCGGACCGGTCGTCTACCTCGCGATCACGCATCCACAGCCCGACGCGCCACAGCTCGACCCTCAACGCCAAGCAGCCTCGTTCCTCGCCCGCTAGCCGTACAACGCCAGCACTACTCGCGAGCCAGCCAAAGCCGCAGAATGTCACCACCAGCCCAGCCGCGAACGTCGCCGATGTCCTGATGCCGAACTGTCCACGATGTCTTGCGACATAACAGAGACGATCAACGCGCGAGACTGGTGCTTCGTCGAACTGTGCCGTTAGACGATCGCTCATCGAGACAGTGTTGGTCTGCTAGCGGGCGAAACCCGCTGCGACCGCGAAGACGGTGGATACGCGTGTGCGTATCCACCGTCTTGCTACCCGGTGTTGTTGACCTCGCAGAGATCCCTCGGGGGTTTAGTAGACCCGGCGGCGTGATCCTCCGATGGGCAGGAAGTTCAGCACGAGTCCGACGATCAGAACGACGATGCCGAGCCAGAGCAAGAACTTGATGCTGGCGACCAGCAGGCCGAGCAGGATCAAGACGATTCCGAGCACGATCATGGGGCAGAGCTCCTAAAAGGGGTGTGTCCATCATGGGGTGACCGCGCGTTGTGAGAACGCGCGCGGGTGGCCGGGCGCAGGCGCACAGCGACCTGACAGTACAGGTCTCCTGCGTGCACGCATCGTCAACCACTCAAGGCTGCTTTTAGCGACCTCAGATTCTTACCCGCCGTCGCGGTCGCTACGCGCACGCTGCGCGCGGGACGGCGTCACAGTCCGGTGTCATTACCCGCGCGATCAAGCGGTGGTGCACTACGTGGTGCATGGTGTTGCTATGCAAACGCCCCATGCGCGGATCACTAGCCTTGCCAGCCCTCGTCACCATGCCAGTGCTTTTGACGTTGACTGTGATCGGTGTCGCCCCAGTGGGTCGATTCGTGCCACGGACGGTGATCAGCTGATGCATCACATCGACCGGTGGTGGCGCGCGGAGCTAGTCAGCGAACCGACCCCGGCCGCGCAGTCGGGCTGCTCATCTATGGTGCAGAGGTGACAGTCACGGGGGAGTCAGTCGGCGCGCAGACGATACTCGATACCCGGGCCGATCTTTTCGACGCAATCCTCGGACTGGATGGCGACCTCCTGCACGGTCACCTGTTGCGCTACCACGATCAGTACGGCAGCGATTCTCTCGTTGCGGACATCTTGATCCCCGTCCTGCGGCACGTCGGCGACATGTGGGAAAGCGGCAAACTCGGCGTCCTGCACGAACACCACGCCTCCAACATCATCCGCTCCGTCGTGGGCACGTTCCGCCGGCCCGCGTTCACTGACAAGACGGCACCGGCTGTCATTTTGGCGTGCCCACCCGGCGAGCTGCACGACCTACCGAACCACTTGTTCTCGCTGATGCTGCTCGATCGAGGCCTCGCACCGATCGTTCTGGGCGCCAACACCCCCTGGAAGGCACTAGCCGCTGCTGCACGATCCACCGGCTGCGGCGCCTGCATCGTGTCCGGGATCAACCCCCGACTGATCCGCCGCTACACGACGGTCCTGACGACACTCAATGCCACCACCCCAGTGCTGCTGGCGGGGCCGATCACAGCGCACCGCATCCCCGGAATCAGGGCCCTATCGAACGACTGGCGACAAGCGGCCACCACGGTGACCACCGCAGCAACACCACACAGCCCGACCAGCACCACAATCAAACAACCAAATACCGCCGTCTAACCGGTCTCAATAGACGATCGGCTATCGGAACTTGCGGTCTTTGATCGTGGCTGCCTCGACCACGTGGAGACTGATCGTTGCCAAACTGGCCGTGCGGTGGAGAGCCCGCTATTAGGGTCGATGGCTGTGGGGGAACTGATTGTCCGGCGGGCACGCGGCTGGGCCGGTGTGCTGCGGAACTACCGCCTGCTGGTCGACGGTGAAGAGCGGGCTCGGATCGGCAGTGGCCGCTCGGTACGGCTTCAAGTACCTGATGGTCCCGTCGCGGTGCAGGCACGAGTGGACTGGACCGGATCGCAGCCCTGGCATGGCGTAGTCGGCGATGAGCCGACCCGGCTACTCGTACGGCATTTGGACTTGGTCGGCGGAATCGTGCGACCTGACGACTACCTCGAGGTAGTCCCAGATACTGATCCGGCCACGCCATCGCCTCGCGTCGACGTTGTCAGACGTCGCCGACACTTCTTCTGGTGGTACGGCGCCGTGATCGCCTCGGGACTCGCCTACCTCACGCTGATCTTTGTTTTCATCCACCGACCAGTAGTGCTGATCGTCGCGTCGGTGCTGTGGTTCAGCGTCCTATGTGCCGCGATTTTCCGCCTGGTGCGGTTTCTGCGAAGAACGTTTAACAGTGGCGGGTCGAAGTGATCGGCAGATTCGAGACCTCACCTCCGGACGCCGCCTGGTATCGAGAATACGCAGGGGCATCACCACGGCCGACGCCTGGCGTTGGCAACCGGGAGCAACCCAAGACGCGCGTCGCCGATTGCGGATCGGTGTACGGTCACGCTCCGTGTGGCTACCGAGACACTCGCCGGCCGCGGTCGCGGGCTCTGTCACTCATGGCGACGCAGGAGCAAAGCAGTAGTCCAGTACACCCCGAGGGCTGCCGGGACCACGACCAGAGGCGTCACTCCGTCGCCGAGGTCGAGGACGACGCGGCACAGGACCTCCGCACCTATCGCCGCGATCGCTGCGAACACGACCGCGAGGTAGATATGACGATCCACGAGCAAAGTGTCACAGCGCCGTTCCGATGGACGATCGTCACTCGAGACAACAGTCAGTGTCGGAGCGTCCTGGTTGAGTGGCGATCATGTTTTTCGAGGGTTTTGATGAGTGGGACCATCGGCTGCCGACCGGAGTGAGTGTGCATGGCCGCTCGGGTGGGCATGGTCCGGCGGTGGTGTTGTTGCATGGTCATCCCAGAGCGCACACCACCTGGCACGTGGTGGCACCACTGTTGATGGCCGCGGGATTCACCGTGGTTTGCCCGGACTTGCGCGGGTACGGGCGATCCAGCGCCCCCGAACCTGATCAAGAACATGCCGCGCATAGCAACCGTGCCATGGCCGGCGACGTCGCGGCATTGATGACCATGCTGGGGCATGATCGCTTCACGATCGTGGGGCATGATCGCGGCGAAGGTGTCGCCTACCGTGCCGCTCTAGATTTCCCCGACCGGGTGACTGCCCTCGCGGTCATCGATGGTGTGCCGCGCGACGTGGCCGTCGAGCGGGTCAGCGCACGATTCGCGACCGAGTGGTGGCACTGGTTCTTCTTCGCGGGTAGCCCGCACGCCGAGCGAGTCATCAACGCCGACGTCGATGCCTGGTACGGGTTGGACGATGCCAAGCGTGCCGCGATGGGCGAGGAAAACTTCGCCTACGTCTCCGCCGCACTGCATGACCCGAACACCGTGCGGGCCATGTTGGAGGATTACCGCGCCGGGCTGACCATCGACGCCGAACACGATCGCCAAGACCGCGCTGCCGGTCACCGCATCCAGTGCCCCACCTTGGTCGCCTGGTCCATCCACGACGACACTCACGAACTCTTCGGAAACCTTCCCGAGATTTGGGGGTCCTGGGTCAACGCGCCCCTACACACCGCCGCTCTCGACAGCACCCACCACGTCGCCGAAAACAACCCCGAACAACTTGCGAACGTGCTCACCACATTCCTGCACGCGACCGCGTCACGATAGATCTGCCACCAACGGTGAACCCGCACGACAGGACGCGGTCTGGCCTGGGCGTGCCGAGGCCGGACCCGTAGGAACCGACCGGACATCTTCTCCGGGCCAGGGGCGTCGTACAGAGAGACGGTGCGACCCTCCTTCGGGCGGCCGAATCCGGCAGCTTTCACCGCGCATTGCGTTCAAACTTCGCTGCATCTCGACAAATCGAGTCCAGTATGAGTCATAAACAAAATGCTATGGATGAGGCCGAAAGATGCGGATTTCGTTATGGTTCGTGGGGGCGTTACTTACTACTGCCTGCGCTGGCGGTGCCGAACTTGCGCCGGTGTTCGGCCGGGCTGATGCCGGTCTCGCGCCGAATGAGCCGGCGAAGGGTGGTCGGGTCGTCGTACCCCACCGAGTGAGCAATCTTCTCGAATGAATCTTGTGTCGTGGCAAGAGCGTACGTGGCGCGTTCGATGCGCAGGTGTTGCACGTACTGGGTGATCGAGAGCCCGGTCGCCTGCAGGAATCGTCGCTGCAATGTTCTGGGATGCGTGGCTGTCACGTTCGCGAGGTGGGCGAGGGACGGCGCCGAGGCCAACTCCAGATCGAGTGTTTGTTGCGCGAGCCGCACCACTTCGTCGTGATGCTCGGTCGAGGGCAGCAATTCGATGTAGGGAAGCTGTTGGGACCGTGGGGCGTCGGCGATCATGAATTTCGCCGTACGCAGCATGATGCTCGGCCCCAGCATCGACTCGACGATTGACAACCCCAGGTCGAGCCACGCCATGATCCCGGCCGCGGTGACGACGTCCCCTTCGTCGATCACCATCTGCTCGGCGTCGAGAAGCACGCCCGGGAATCGCTTCTTGAACTCGTCGACGAAGGCCCAATGCGTTGTCGCGTGCCGGCGTTCCAGCACCCCCGTCTCGGCCAGAACGAAGACGCCGGCGCACAGTGCGCAGAGCGTGGCACCGTTATAGCGCTGCTCAAGTGCCCAATCGCGCAGCGTCCGAACGGTGCTCATCCGCTCGGGAGGTATCAAGCTGGGCGGGAACAGCACGTGCGAAGGCTTGTGCGGTGTCCCAGGGTGTGAGTCATAGCTGCATGTGACGGCCTCCTCGGACCACACCCAGTGACTCACCCGGATGTGCTCGTTCGACCGCCCCGCAAGTGCCATCTGCTCAGTCGCTATGCGAAAGACGTCGGTCAGGCCGTAGACGGCCGCGAGTTGGCAATCCGGGTACTGCACGATCGCAATCTCGCGCGATCGCGTGTCGTGATCTACCTCATCCGAGTCGCTCGTGACCATGGTGAACACCCTACGTCTCGCCTTACGGTCGACACGACCGATCGATTACGCATCCGGAATGAGAGGTGGGGTCCCGAATGAGAGACGAGCGACTCTGCGTCCGGCCGTGTCCTCCACGGCGTCGATGCGGGCATCGACAACAAGGGCCGCGGCCGGCTCCGGGCGAGCGGCACCCGTCACTGCCCAACCCAGTGTTGACACTGCATACATTGCCTCGTACCGTAATGCGAGCACCGTTAACATGCTCGATCTTGAGGGCTCGGTGCGAACGGGCCAGGGGCAATCGGCGCAGTGTGCGTGTGCCTCGGCTCCAAGGGCGAGCATCGTGCAATCGAGAGGACCAAGCCGTGCAGACGATTCTGGGCGCGAACGGACAGATCGGGTCGGAGCTGGCCCACGAGCTGCACCGCAGCTACACGAGTGAGCTACGGCTGGTCAGTCGGAGTCCGAAGCGTCTGCACGATTCCGACGATCTGGTGGCAGCGAACCTGATGGACCCCGAAGCGACCGAGGCCGCCGTGGCCGGCAGCGACGTGGCGTACTTCACCGTTGGGCTGCCGCCCGACGCCAAGCTCTGGGCGGAGCAGTTCCCGGTGATGATGCAGAACGCGATCGCCGCCTGCGCCAAGCACGGGACCAAGCTGGTGTTCTTCGACAACACCTACATGTACCCGATGACCAGCCAGCCACAGACCGAGCAGACACCGTTCGAGCCGGTGGGCAGCAAGGCGGTCACTCGCGCGCGGATCGCGACCATGCTGCTGGAGGCGATGGATGCCGGTCGGGTCCAGGCTGCCATCTGTCGCGCGCCGGAGTTCTACGGCCCGGGCAAGACGCAGAGCCTGACGAACACGCTGGTCTTCGACAGGTTGGCCGAGGGCAAGAAGGCACGGGTTCCGTTGCGGGACGACACCCGAAGGACGTTGATCTGGACCCCGGACGCCAGCCGGGGGATGGCGTTGATCGGCAACACTCCCTCGGCATTCGGTCAGACGTGGCATCTGCCGTGTGCCGACGATCACCCGACCTACGCGCAGCTCGTGCAGCTGTGTTCGGAGGAGTGGGGTCGCGATGCCGACTATGCGGTGATGTCCAAGCCCGCGTTTTTCGTGGGCAGTCTCGTCAACAAGGGTGCTCGCGAGTTCCGGGCACTCCTGCCGCGGTATGCCGTCGACACGATCTTCGTGTCCGACAAGTTCAAGCAAGCCTTCCCCGGCTTCGAGACCACCACGTACCGCTCAGGCGTCGCCGCCCTGCGGGCCGAGCACGGGAAAGGCTGAGTCGCTGCGGCATTCCGCGGCGCGCCGTACTTCGATATACTTAATGTTAGCACTGATTACATTGCCTGTGGGAGAGACCCTGCCGGCCATCGCGAGAAGGGCATGGATGATGACGGATACACAAACTGTTGAGGTGGAGCTCGGCAGCAGGAAGGTGAGCGTGCCGGCCGACGGGCTCTTTGCCCGGTACCGCATGGACACCGATCTGGATGTCGTGGAGGCCGACCCGCGGGTCAGCACCGTCGACTTCTTCCGCACGCTGCCGAAGACGAAGGTCGAGTCGGCGATCGGAACCACGAGCACGCCGAACTTCTACTACGCCATGTCGAAGGCGCAGATCAGCTTCGTCGCACCGACCAAGGCGCTGCGTAGCCGGCTGCCGGACGCTCTGGACCCGCTGACCGTCGCGCCCGGACTCGGGCTGTTCTCCGTCATCTTCTTCCGCTACGACGTGTGCGACATCGACTTCTACACCGAGGCCACCGTCGGGATCGCGGTCAAGGAAGTGCGACACGGCAACCTCCCGCCCGTCGACTTGCTGGCCGCCTTGGGGAACGACCACCTGTACACCTACGTGCTCTCCCTTCCAGTGAACACCGAGATCGCCCAGGTGCGCGGGCACGACGGTTACGGGTTCCCCAAGTGGGTCACCGACATTGACGTCGACATCGACGCACGTCGCGCCACGGGCCGGGTCGCCAACGACGACGGGGGCACCGACATTGCCTTGTCGGTGGCGACCCCGAAGCAGAAGAAGGTCGCCAGCGGGGAGAGCGTGTCGACTCTCACGTCATACACCGAACTGAACGGCGGGTGGAACCAGACGCTCAGCCAGACCAACAACCTGGTCTTCGGCAGCGACCTGCTGCCCAAGGACGTGGGCCTTGAGCTGGGATCGGGGAGGTTGAGCGACGACATCCGATCCCTCAAGCCCAAGCGACCGCTGCGGTTGGACGTGTTCACCGAGTGCCAGAACGCCCTCCACATCCCCGTGCCCGTGTCGTTTCCCACGCGATGAGACTCCCTGCGGCGAAACGAGATTGAGTCATGACATCTGTACTGATGGTGCTCTCGGCGGCACGTCACTGGACCTTGAACGACGGCACGCTGCACCCGACCGGCGTGTGGGCCGAGGAATTCGCCGTCCCCTACCAGCTCTTCGTCGACGCCGGTTTCGACGTCACGGTCGCAACCCCCGAGGGTAAGCAGCCGGTGATCGACAAGCTCAGCCTCGGTATCTCAGGCGGCCTGCCGTCCAAGACCAAGAAGGTCGCTGCCGAGGTGGAACGGTTACAGCCGGTGCTGGACCATCCGGCGAACCTGTCCGACATGGATCCCGGCGACTTCGACCTGGTCTTCTACTCCGGCGGCCACGGCCCGATGGAGGACCTGGCGGTCGACGAGGTCTCCGGCGCGCTGCTCACCAAACGCCTGGCGTCCGGCCGTCCGCTGGCGCTGCTGTGCCACGCACCCGCAGCCTCCCTGGCCGCGAAAAACCCGGACGGCAGCTGGCCGTTCCAGGGCTACCACATGACCGGCCTGTCCAACCGCGAAGAACGCCTCAACAAGTTCGCCTGGAAGGCCAAATGGCTGCTGGAAGACCGGCTCAAGGAAGCCGGCGCCGACTACTCCAAGGGCCTACCACTACGTCCCCACGTGGTCGTCGACCGCAACCTCTACACCGGCCAAAACCCCCAGTCCTCAGAGCAACTCGCGCGGCGACTCATCACCGAACTGCAAGCTCCGGCCGCGTCTGACTGACCGGCGCCTCATCCCTGAGCGCTACCTCACCCATCCCACGAAGGAGCAACACGATGTCCGAGATTCCCGCACCCATCACGCCCTACCTGGAGCCGGCGGCCAAGGACCTTTCCGAGGCAACCGCGCCGCACCCGCGCATCTACGAGGTCCCACCGGAGCAGGGCCGCAAGATCCTGGCCGACCTGCAGAGCGATCAGTCCGTGCCCCGCCCGGACGTCGACGAGGAGTGGGTCGATGTCGACGCCGGCGAATGGGGCACCGTCCGCACCCGCATCATCCGGCCCAAGGGCGCCACCGGTGCACTGCCCGGCCTGTTCTACATCCACGGCGCCGGCTGGGTGTTCGGCGACGAGCACACCCACGACCGGCTGTTCCGCGAACTGACCGTCGGTGCCGGCGCGACCGGTATCTTCCCGGTCTACGACCGGGCACCGGAAAAGGGGTACCCCACCCAGGTCGAGCAGAACTACGCCGTCGGCCAGTGGGTGGCCGAGCACGGCGCGGAGCACGGCATCGACACCTCGCGTCTGGCGGTCACCGGCGAATCCGTCGGTGGGTGCATGTCGGCTGTCTTCGCGTTGATGAACAAGGACCGTGGCGGCCTGGACCTCAAGGCACAAGCACTGCTCTACCCGGTGACCAACGCCGACTTCGACACCCCGTCATACATCCAGTTCGCCGACGGCTACTACCTGACCCGTGACGGGATGAAGTGGTTCTGGAACGCCTACACCACCGACCCGGCAAAGCGGGCCGAGAAGTACGCCTCCCCGCTGCAGGCGACCCTCGATGAGCTCAAGGGGCTGCCGACCACCCTGGTGATCACCGACGAGGCCGACGTGCTGCGTGACGAGGGCGAGCAGTACGCCAACAAGCTGCGCGAAGCAGGCGTCGACGTCACCTCGGTGCGCGTCGCCGGCATGGTCCACGACTTCCTGCTGCTGGACAGCCTGCGCGACACCAAGGCCGCAAATGTCGCCCGCAAGCTGGCGATCGACTTCCTGCACACCGCACTCAACGGTGGCGGGGAGCCGTTCACGAGCTGATCAACGTGACCGGGTGGGGCGCCACCATGACGGCGCTCCACCCGGCAGCGCCGAGCACACAACGCCAAGAGAGGAGTGGGCGTGTCTCGTAGGTTGCGACCTGTTGCATACCGTGGCACCACGACACTCATCACCGGCGCCAGTTCGGGGCTGGGCGCGGAGTTCGCGACGCAGCTTGCGCGCCGGGGCGCCGATGTTGTGTTGGTGGCGCGGCGCAAGCATCGACTGGCCGAGCTTGCAGAGCAGCTCTCGGCCACGCACGGCGTGCACACCACGGTCGTCGAAGCGGACCTGTCAACGCCGCGCGCAGCATCTTCTCTGACAGCCCAACTGGCTGATCGGGGCCTTCAGGTGGACTCTTTGGTCAACAGCGCCGGCTTCGGCATGTCGGGCGACCTGGTCACCGCAGAGCCGCAGCAACTGCACGACATGATCGCAGTCAACGTGGCCACGCTCACGGACCTGACCCGAGCACTTCTACCGCAACTTATGCGCTCGGGCCGCGGGGTCCTGATCAATATTGCGAGCACCGCCGCCTACCAACCCACGCCCAGGATGGCCGCCTACGCCGCGTCGAAGGCCGACGTGCTGTCGTTGACCGAGGCTATCGGCCACGAGGCCAAGAGCAGCGGGCTACGAGTGCTGGCCTTGAGCCCAGGACCCACCAGGACAGAGTTTTTCGATGTTGTCGGGACCGAGGACGCGGCGGTCGGCCGTTTCCAGACACCCGCGCAGGTGGTCCGCACTGCGTTGCACGAACTCGACACGAGCCATCCGCGCCCGAGCGTCGTCTCTGGCCGGCTGAACGCCGCTACCGCCACCCTGGTCGGCGCATTGCCGCGTCGACTTGTCTTGCGCGCTGCTGCCCGCGCCATGCGATGAGCACCCAAGGCCGGCCACGCACCAGCACCAGCCGGGCCAGTGTCCGGACGAACGCGACCGCGCATCAAGCCTTCGTCGTCCTGGCGGACCTGGCGGGCTACTCCGACTGGTTGCCCAAGTCGCTCGCGTACCGCGCGACATCGGCCCGAACCGGCACGCGATCGGCACAGGACTACGTCGACCACACCGGCTTCGGCTCCCTGACCGGGACGGTCACAGAACGGGTGCCTGACCGGCGAATCTCCTTTCTGCAAAGCACATCTCGGCGGCACCTGACCATCGCGATCACGTACGACGTGGTCGCCACCGACGACGGCTCACTCATCGAACGCACCGGAACCATCACCACCTGCGGTGTCTTGCGCTGGCTCCACCCGATCGTGATGGCGCCGATTCGCCAGGAGAACACCCGGACCATGACGCGGCTGCGGACGCATCTGAACGAACTGGCCCGGACCACGAGGAAGGACAGCCCATGACGACCACGATGGCCCAGGTGGCGATCAGCGAGCCCGGAGGGCCCGAAGTCCTCCAACTGCGACGCACCGCCGTGCCGTCTCCGAGCCCCGGAGAGATCCTCGTCCGTGTCAGCGCCGCAGGGGTGAACCGCCCGGATGTCATGCAGCGCCGGGGCGAGTACCCGATGCCACCCGGCGTCAACCCGATCCCGGGGCTCGAGGTGGCCGGTGAGGTCGTGTCGGTCGGCTCGGACGTCACCTACTTCCGCGTCGGAGAACGAGTGTGCGGTCTGACAGAAGGTGGCGGCTACGCCGAATACTGCGTCGTACCAGCGTCACAGGCACTGCACACCCCGGACGGAGTCACCGACATCCAGGCAGCCGCCATACCGGAAACGTTCTTCACCGTGTGGGCCAACGTCTTCGACATGGGCGGGGCACGCCCCGGTGATCGGCTCCTGGTCCACGGCGGGACCAGTGGGATCGGCTCGACCGCCCTGATGCTGGGCAGTGAACTCGGCCTGCGAACGATGGCAACCGACGGCGGCCGCGAAAAGTGCGACGCGGCACTACGACTCGGCGCGGAGCGAGTGGTGGACTACCGCGTCGAAGATTTCGTGCAGGCAGTCGCCGACTGGACCGAAGGGGCCGGTGTCGATCTCATCCTCGACATCGTCGGCGGTGATTACCTGTCGCGCAACGTCGAAGCGCTCGGTAAACGGGGGCGGCTGCTGACCATCGGGTATCTCGGCGGTGAAGTGGGTGACGGGCTCAACCTGTTGCAGTTGGCGCTCAAACGGGCCGTCATCACCGGCTCCACCATGCGCTCACGCACTGCGGCCGAAAAGGCGTCCATCGCCCGGGAGCTGGAAGACAAGATCTGGCCCGCCATGGCGGCGAGCCGCTGCCACCCGTTGGTGCATGCCGAATTCCCGCTGACCGAGGCCGGCCAGGCTCATCGCCTCATGGAGTCCGGCCAACACATCGGAAAGATCGTTCTACGCGTCGCTGATTGAAGGAGACCACCATGACCACATCGACACCGATCGCCCGCGCGGCGCACCGGGTGAGCCCACACGTCGACCGAGGCCACCTGCAGGCCCTCTCGGCGCGGGTGCGCGCCACGGACCCGGACAAGCAGGTCGAAGTCACCAATGCCATGACCGGCCAAACGCTCGGGGTGGTCCCGCGCTGCACCCCCGACGACGTCCGGGCAGCCGCCGAGCGGGCCAGGAAGGTCCAGGTTGCATGGGCCGAGCGGCCAGTAGAAGAGCGTGCCGCGGTACTGCTGCGATTCCACGACCTGATCCTCCAACGCCAGGACGAGGTGCTCGACCTCATCCAGCTCGAAAACGGTAAGGCGCGCCGGCACGCATTCGAAGAAATCATGGACGTGTGCCTCAACGCCCGCTACTACGCACACACCGCGAAGGACTATCTCGCGCCCAAACGTCGCCAAGGTGCCCAACCGGTGCTCACACAGGTATGGGAGCTGCACCACCCCAAGGGGTTGGTCGGCGTCATCTCTCCCTGGAACTACCCGCTCACCCTCGGTATCAGTGATGCGTTGCCCGCCCTCGTCGCCGGCAACGCGGTCCTGACCAAGCCCGACGCGCAAACACCATACGGTGCGCTGTGGGCGGTGGAGCTGTTGGAGGCGGCCGGCATGCCGAAGGGCCTGGTCGAAGTCGTCACCGGCTCCGGCGCCGAACTGGGGTCGTCGATCATCGAAAGCTCCGACTTCCTGATGTTTACCGGTTCGACCGCCGTCGGCCGCACGGTCGCAGCACAAGCCGGTGAGAACCTCATCGACTGTTCGATGGAACTCGGCGGCAAGAACGCGCTGCTCGTGCTCGACGACGCCGACCTCGACAAGGCCGTCGCCGGATCGGTACGAGCATGCTTTTCCAACACCGGCCAACTGTGCATCTCGATGGAGCGCATCTACGTCCCCGATGTGATCTGGGACCGTTTCACCCGGCAGTTCGCGGCGGCGACCAAGGCATTGCACCTCTCCGCGGCGATCGACTACTCCGCACAGATGGGTTCGCTCATCTCCGACAAGCAGCTTCAGACGGTGGCTCGTCACGTCGATGACGCCGTCAGCAAGGGCGCGGCGGTTCTTGCTGGTGGCCGACCACGCCCCGACCTGGGCCCGTACTTCTACGAGCCCACCATCCTCACGAACGTCGACGACAGCATGGAGGTCTTCGCGCACGAAACGTTCGGCCCCGTGGTGTCCCTGTACCGGGTGGCAGACGAGGCCGAGGCAATCCGAGAGGCCAACGCCAGCGAGTACGGACTCAACTTCAGTGTCTGGACCTCGGACACCCGACGTGGTCGTCGCGTCGCGGCGCAGCTCGAGGCCGGGACAGTGAACGTGAATGACGCCTACGCGCCGGCATGGGGATCAGTCGATGCGCCGATGGGCGGAATGAAGGCATCCGGGTTAGGGCGTCGGCACGGTGAACACGGGATCCTCAAATACACCGAATCCCAGACGATCGCCGTCGAACGGGTATTGCCCGTCGGGGTACCAGACGGTTGGGATCCTGCCCGGTATGCCCGCATCGTCACCCGCGGCCTGCGGGTACTCAAGCGGCTGCCCGGCGTGAAATGACCGGTCGTCCTCGCACGCGATCACGGCACTGGCTGGCCGCCGACCCCGGCTAGGCAAGCCGGGCCGACACGAGTGCCGTGATCGTCTGGCGCACTCGTTCCTTGACGTCGATGTCTGACGCGGTGTCCAGCTTCCCGTCCAGGTGCAAGAAGGCCAGGCCATGGACGACGGACCACAGACCTGTCGCCAACGCAGCCGAGTCGTCGGTGTCAAAGATCCGCCCGACGGCCTGGCCCAGGTAAGCGTGGATGGCTTCCACCGCGGCGACCCGGTCCGCACTGGTGCGGTCGCAGCCTTCGGCGAACATCACCCGGAACAGGCCGGGACGGGCCAGGGCGAACTCCACATAGCCGACAGCAAGTTCCGCGAGCTCGTCGGCAGTGCCCGGCTCCGGATGCCTGGAGGCGAGGTCAGTCATCAATTCCTGGTACCCGACGGCCGCGATCGCCGACAGCAACGAGAGCCGGTCCGGGAAGTGCCGGTACGGCGCCGCACTCGACACGCCGGCCCTGCGGGCGACAGCGCGAACAGACAACTCCGCCCTGCCGTCCTCGTCGAGCATGTCCATCGCGGAGCGCACCATCGTGGCCGGCAGGTCCCCGTGGTGGTAGCTCGATGTTGCCTTTTCAACCATGTCCGCACCGTATCTATCCGCAAATGTTGACAATGGTTACATTACCTTCTACTTTCGTAGTTATCAATGCTCACATCTGATGGAGGGTTTCTCCTATGGCCACCGAGACACCGGCCGACGTCTTCTCCGAGCTGCGGCTTCGGTCCGGGCTGCTGCTGCGTAATCGGGTCGCGAAGGCCGCGATGGAGGAGGGTATGGCGGGGCCGGGCCAGCTCCCAGACGAGCAACTGATCTCGTTGTACCGCCGGTGGGGTGCCGGTGGTGCGGGCATGCTCATCACCGGAAACGTGATGGTTCACGCCGAGGCGCTGACCGGCCCTGGAGGTGTCGTGCTGGACGAACACGCACCACTGGAGCCGTTCCGCCGTTGGGCGCAGGCAGGTAAGGCCGACGGCGCTTCAATGTGGATGCAGATCAGCCACCCGGGGCGTCAGGTCCAGGCGCACATGCCCGGTGTCACCTGGGGCCCGTCCGACATACCCGTCGACGTCGGTCCACGCCTGTCGAAGCGGTTCGCGCGACCGACGGCGATGACGCAAGACCAGATCACCGACACGATCGCCCGATTCGTGACGACTGCTCGCCGGGCGGAGGAGGCCGGTTTCGACGGGGTCGAGGTGCATGCCGCGCACGGCTACCTGCTGTCCCAGTTCCTTTCGCCGTTGGTCAACAATCGCACCGACGGCTGGGGCGGGTCCCTGGAGCATCGCGCGAGAATGCTGCTGGAGATCGTTCGAGGTATACGCGCCGAGGTCACAGCCGGTTTCGGTGTCGCGGTCAAGCTCAACTCCGCCGATTTCCAGCGTGGCGGGTTCGACGCCGGTGACGCTCGCGCGGTGATCGAGCTGCTGGCCCCCCTCGGTGTCGACCTGGTCGAACTGTCCGGCGGCAGCTACGAGAGCCCTGCGATGTCGGGGCGTCCCGCCGACTCCCGCACGAGCGCACGCGAGGCATACTTCCTGGACCTCGCCGCCGACCTGGCCCACACCAGTTCAGTGCCGCTGATGCTGACCGGAGGCATCTCACGGCTCGACACCGCACGCCGGGTGCTCGATCACCATGTGGCGGTCGTCGGCATGGCCACAGGGCTGGCGGTCAACCCGGACCTGCCACAGCGATGGCAAGACGGGCAAGAAGCGACCAGGACGCTGCGTCCAGTCACCTGGTCGAACAAGCCCCTGGCGTCCCTGGCAGGCATGTCTCTCGTGCGCCACCAGATGCGCCGCCTCGCCGCCGGCAAAGAGCCCCGCCTGAGGACACGACCAGAAACCGCAATGGTCGCCGACCAGCGCATGCAGCGCAGGGCCCTGCGTCGGTATGGCGCGTGGCTCAACCGGCGAATCGACCCGGCGACACGCCAGGATCAACAGGCGGCATAACGCACGTACTGCCGCAAGGGAGCCGGCTCACAACCCACCGAACGACGCCGCTGGTCCTTCAGGATCTCCACACTGATCCGTTTGTGATTGTGTTGGCGATCACGCTCACCGGGGCCGTGGTGACAGAAGAACACAAGGCGGCTCGCAACCCGAAAAAGCCCACGGTTTCGAAGCCATGGAGATCGACTGCCTCACCCTGGTCCAGATAACCAGTGATCAAGGCTGGACCTTCTAACCCCGGGCCGGCACCCCCGAGTCGCCATTCCTACTTGTCACACCAGCGGTCAATCGCCGCGACCTGCGACAATACAAGGCTGATCGCGAGGCATGTTCGCTGCACCTCAACATCCGCCCGCGCTGGCCAAGTCACGTCGTCGCTGAGGGCGGTTCGCGGTCATAGCCTGGACCCCATGTCTTCGGTGTGGGGCGTGAGCGTCCGGCAGAGCCTCGATGAGGCGCTGGAGCTGTTGGCCCAGGTGGTGCGGGACTGTCCGGACGAGTTCTGGCGGATGCCCATGTGGTGGGTCGATCCGGCCGAGATCGTCGTGGAGACACGTGATGTGAACGGCAACCCGGTCGCAGACCCGGCGCAACGCGAGGCGCTGGTCCAGAAATGGTCGACGCCGTGGAGTATGGCGTGGCACGCCCTGGAGGTCCTCGACTACGACCTCACTGCCGAGCTGGACGCCTGGGCCCCACCGGCTCCGTTCGCCGGCAACCCGCATTGGCAGACATTTTCCACCTTGCCCGAGCCGTGGTCGCAGACCGAGATCGGCGAGTACGCCGACTATTGCCGTCGGCGCGTCCACGACACGTTGGTCGACCTGACCGACGAGAAGGCCGCAACGCCCGTTCCGCGCGCTCATCGCTACGCCAGCAGGCCGTACTCGTCGATCGTGACGAGCCTGGTGGGTCACACCACCGCTCACGCCATACAGATCCGACAGTTCGTGACTGCGTCCGGTCCGGCCCACCTGCCGAAGTAGCCCGGCTTCAAGCGACCGCGCCGCCGCGCTGCTCGTAGCGGCAGGACATCCGCCGTTCATCGCCTGCCGGCGACCGCTCGTCGAGCCAGCGCCGCCGAAGCGTCCTTGGTCCAGGGGAACTGGCTAGCGTCCCTTTCAGGTGTTGCGCGACGCGGCATCGAGATTCGTAACGAGCGGCGGACGCGCGCTGTCCTGAGCTGTGCGGCCGATTCCATCACCATCTCCGACGCATGCGCATGTCCCCAGGAGGTCATCGTGAGAACACGTCAACGAACCATGAACCGGGCCACCGTGGTGGTCGGCGTGGCGGCCCTGATCCTTGCTCTCTTCACGATCTCGCCCGGCCTTCGTGCGTGGGCGTCGCCGAGCCACCCTGCGGGTCCGGCGCGACCGGATCACGGGTGGGTGGCCAGCTGGGCAGCCAGCCCGGTGGTGGGTTCCACCGCGTTCAACGACCAGACGGTGCGCAACGTCATCTACAGCAGTGTCGGCGGTGACCAGGTCCGCGTGCGGCTGAGCAACACGTTCGGTAGCCAGCCGGTTCAGGTGGATGCCACCAGTGTCGGTGTCGTGCTGGACGGCGCCCAGCTGGCCCCCGGTACGAGCCGCTCCGTGACCTTCGACGGGCAATCGTCGGTCACGATTCCCGTCGGCAAGGAGGTCGTGAGCGACCCGATCGCCATACGAGTGCCACGCCTCTCGAAGCTGGCCGTCGACCTGTACCTCGCAGGTCCCACCGGCCCCGCCACCGGTCATCCGCTCGCGTGGGAGACCAACTACGTCGCGTCCGGCGACCATGCCGGCGACTCGACGGGCAGCGACTACACGACCCAGACCTCGTCCTGGTACTTCGTGGACGGTCTCGACGTACACAACCGTGCCTCGGGCGGCACCGTCGTCGCCTTCGGCGACTCGATCACGGACGTCGGGCACTCCGAGGTCGATTCCGAAGCCCGTTGGCCGAACTACCTCTCCCGGCGCCTCGACGCGACAGTCGGAGATCACGCACCCGCCGTCGTGGATGCCGGCGTCAGCGGAAACCGGGTGCTGAACGACTCCGGTGGCAGCGGAGAGAGCGCCTTGCACCGCTTCCAGCGCGACGTGCTGTCGCAGCCCGGGGTCAAGGCAGTGATCCTGCTGGAGGGCATCAACGACATCGGCCAGAGCGACACGGATCCCGTCACCGCCGCCCAACTGGAGAGCGGCTACCGCCAATTGATTCGTATGGCGCACGCGCGCGGCGTCAAGATCTACGGCGGAACGCTCACACCTTTCCTCGGCTCGAACTGCCGCTACGGCCACGTCTACGGCACGCCCCAGGGTGAAGCGGTGCGGCTGGAGGTGAACCACTGGATCCGGACCAGCCACGCCTTCGACGGCGTCATCGACTTCGACCGAGCCACGGCCAGCCCCTACGACCCCGGATACTTCAACGCGAGCTACAACGCCACGGGCGCACCCCAGTGCCAGACCGCCGACAGCCTGCACCCCAACGATCTCGGTGACGAGGTAATGGCCGACACCGTCCCGCTCCGCTGGTTCCACTGAGCTCCGTCGTCGCTCGACGGCATCTCCTACGCCGACGGGCGCTGTTTGATCGCGGCCCTTCTGTGCGGCCAACGGTTGGGGAAGTACTGCCAGTATCGAAGGACTGAACATGTTGTGGATCGGCGCCGTGGGCGTCGCGTCCTTCGTTCGTCACGACAGGAGGTGAGTCGATGAACGACTCGTGGAGAGGCACCGTGGTGAGCAAGCGCCGCGGACTGATGGATGGCTCGAACATGTACCGCAGGCTCAAGATTCGGCAAACCGACGGCACGACCAAGCGAGTCCGGGTCAGTAAGGAGCTGTGGGCAGCGGTCGAAGAAGGAGACATCGTCGTCCAGACACCGGACGGCGAAATCCGCCGCGAGTGACCGCTTCGGTCCGCGCCATGGCGTCGCGAGCGAACCACGGGCGAAGCCGTAATCTGCAGTCGTGATCTACTACTTGCTCACCGCCGACGAGTGGCAGCGGGTGCGCGACGACACCGTTGTGGCGACGCCCGGACCGGAAGGTTTCGTCCATTGCTGCGATGAGAGCCAGCTCGCCGGTGTCCGGGCAGCGTTCTTCCCGCAGGACGCCGACCTCGTCACGCTTCGGCTCGATCCCACTCGGCTCGAAGCGGAGACGCGCTACGAGCCCGGTTCGAGGGGCGAGCCCGAGCGGTTCCCGCACGTCCATGGACCCATCCGTCGGATCGATGTCGAGCCGGTTGTCTGAAGAGGTTCGTCTGCAACGATGAACACCCCACTCGCACAAGCGGATCGGAGTTCGGTATGCCGCGCAAGGCTGTCGGTTCGGAGCACGGTGTTTCGATCGGGCCCTACTCGCCCGGCATCGACACCGGGCAGCTCGTCTTCCTGTCGGGCCAGAGTCCGGTGGCGCCGGACAGCGACACGGTCGTCGATGGTGGGATCATCGCGCAGACCCGTCGCTGCATGGACAACCTGATGCAGGTGCTCGACGAGGCGGGACTCTCGTCCGACGACGCGGTCAAGTGCAACATCTACCTGACCGACATGGACGACTTCGCCGAGATGAACGAGGCCTACTCGTCATACTTCACGCAGCCGCGCCCGGCGCGGACGACGGTCGCCGTCGCCGGACTGCCGCTCGGCGCGCGGGTCGAGATCGAGATGATCGCCGACCGCGGCACGTCCACCGACTGAAGCCGTCAGGCTCCCGCCGCCACCCGTACCTGCTGGCCGGCGAATGCGACGACATCCCCGGGGCGGACCTGTCGACCGCGGCGGGTGTCCACTTCTCCGTTGACGGTGACCTCACCCGCGTTGATGACCTCACGTGCCATCGCACCGTCGTCGACCAGGTTCGCGAGTTTGAGCAGCTGCCCGAGGCGGATGCTCTCGTCGCGGATCTCGATGTCGACGGGCTGGTCGGAGGACTCAGGGCTCATGGGCGACAAGGCTAGCCGCCTTCAGTCAAGCTGGTTCGCGCTCGAGCTGTGATGCGGCCGGGTCAGGTCGGCCTGCTCGAGCGGGGTCCGCTTCGGCTTGACGACGAGCTTGTGCCCCCACCACAGCGCCAGGAAGAACGGCAGCCCGATGTATGCCGTGAGGATGCCCTTGATGTCCGGAGTGCCGGTCAGCCACGACTCGTAGTTCTGGCCCACGATGACGACCGCGCACATCACGAACGCCACGATCGGGCCGAGCGGGAACCACCGTGCCCGGAACGGCAACTCGGACAGGTCGTGTCCTTGTGCGAGGAACGCGCGGCGAAAATTGTAATGACTCCAGGCGATTCCGAGCCAGGTGATGAAACCGGCCAGGCCTGATGCGTTGACCAACCAGGTGTAGGCGCCGCCGCTGCCGACGAGTGAGGTCAGGAAGCACAGCGCGCCGATCGCCGTCGTCGCGACGACCGCCGCGAACGGCACGCCGTGCCGCGTCGTACGGGAGAAGAGGCGTGGCGCCTTGCCGGACTTGGCGAGCGCGAAGAGCATCCGGCTCGACACGTACATCCCCGAGTTCCCGGCCGAGAGTATGGCGGTGAGGATGACCGCATTCATGATCGTCGCGGCCGCCAGGATGCCGGCCTTGTCGAAGACAAGCGTGAACGGTGCCACCGCGATGTGCGACTCGTCGGCGTTCAGCAGGCGCGGGTCGGCATACGACAGCAGGAAGCCGATGATCGCGATCGCGCCGATGTAGAACAGCATGATGCGGTAGAAGATCGAGCGAATCGCCTTGGGAATGGTGCGTTCCGGGTCCTCCGCCTCACCCGCGGCGACGCCGACCATCTCGGTGCCCTGGAACGAGAAACCGGCGATCATGAAGATCGACAGCAGGCCCTGCCATCCGTCGACGAACGGTGCCTGGCCGTCGGTCCAGTTCGAGAAGCCGGGCGAGTGGCCGCCGAGGATGCCGAAGATCATCAGCACACCGATGACCAGGAACGCCACGACGGCCACGACCTTGATCGAGGCGAACCAGAACTCGCTCTCGCCGAATGCCTTGACCGACACCGCGTTGAGCAGGAAGAGGATCGCCAGGAACCCGAGCGACCAGATCCAGGACGGTACGTCGGGGAACCAATAGCCCATCACGAGTGCGGCCGCGACCAGCTCGGCGGCCACCGTGATCGCCCAGTTGTACCAATAGTTCCAACCCTGCGCGAAGCCGAATGATGGTGAGACGAAACGGGTTCCGTAGGTTTCAAACGAGTCGGCGACCGGCAGGTAGGTCGCCATCTCGCCCAGGCTCTGCATGAGCAGGTAGACCATGAAGCCGATCGCGGCATACGCCACGAGAGCACCGCCCGGGCCGGCGCCGCTGATCGTTGCACCGGACGCCACGAACAGCCCGGTGCCGATCGCGCCGCCGATGGCGATCATGTTCAGGTGACGCGGCGTCAGCTTCCGGTGCAGCTCCGGATCGCCTTGGGCGATCGCGTCCTCGGGGGTGGCGGTGTCGCTGGTCATCGATTCTCGGCGGGGTCTCCGGGGCAGCGGCGGACGTACGGCAGGCAGGTCCACCCGAGCCCGCCGGGACGGCGGGAACGATCGCTGACGTTACAACACCCGCATCCGCTGACCCGGGATCACATCCCGATGCGGTGATGGTCGACCTCGATCAGGCCCACGACTCGCTCGACATCGCGACCCGGTCGTCGAGTGTGGCGATCCAGACCGGGACCGAGTGCGGCGAGCCGTCGGGCAGTGTCGTGGCCAGGTGCGCGATCGGGGTGCCGTCGAGCACGGAGCGAAGGTCGTTGCTGAGCATCGTTGCAATCCTTACTTGTTGATCCGGTAGTGGAGGTGGGTGACGCCGGCGCCAGATGTGACGTCGATGAGCGTGAGTGGGATCTGCCGGGACAGCTGCGTGAAGAATGGCCGGCCGGCACCGAGCAGGACGGGCACCTGATGCAGGATCACCTCGTCGACCAGGCCGGCCTCGAGGGCCCCAGTGGCGGTGACCCCGCCCTGGATGCCTACGTCCTTGCTGCCGGCGAGCTCGGTCGCCCGGGCGACAGCCTCCTCGATCGAGCCCGCGAAGACCTGACGCGGCGAGGCGGCATACTCGGTCGGCTGCGGGCGGTGGCTGACGACGACCATCGGAGCAGTCGGGTGCGGACTGCCTCCGCCGAATCCCTCGCAGTCGTCGTATGTCGTGCGCCCGGTCACCACCGCGCCCACGCGATCGCTGAGCTGCTGGTAGGTGGCGCCGTTGGCTGCGTCGCCATACCAATCGAACAGCACGCCGCCGTCGCCGAGACCATGGCCGGGTCGGGGATCGCTGCCGGTGATGTAGCCGTCGACCGAGACGGCCAGCGCGGCGAGGACCTTGCTCATGTCGTTTCCCTTCGGAGTTTCTTGAGGAGACTATGACGGCACGCTACCGCGCTGAGTTCCGTAAGGGAACCCCAATTGGTAGATTGAGCTCATGCAGCGCACCCAATTCGGAGAGATGGCCTGTTCGATCGCCCGGACATGGGACGTGATCGGTGAGCCCTGGTCGGCCCTCATCGTGCGCGACGTCTGGGTCGGCATCCGCCGGTTCGATCAGCTGCAGGCCGACCTGGCGATCTCCCGCAAGGTCCTCACCGAGCGCCTCCATCACCTCGTCGAGTGCGAGGTACTCGAACGCCGGCCGTATGGCGCCCGCCCGCGCTACGAGTACCACCTCACGGAAAGGGGCACCGAACTGCTCGATGTGCTGATGGCCATGGTGCGCTGGGGCGATCACTGGCTGGCCGGGGAGGCGGGCCCACCGGTGCTGTACCGGCACCACGCGTGCGGCGAGATCGCCGAGGTCGACGCACGGTGCAGCAGGTGCGGCGAGCCGATGCACGCCGGCGACGTCGACGTCCTACCGGGGCCGGGATCGGCTCGATGAGGTGGGCCGTTCGAATGTATGGCGGCCCAGAGCGCCGATCATGCTCCGGTGAGACGATGAGGTGGTGCTCGAACCCGAGGAGTCGATCCGTCGCACGGCCCGCGACGAGGCGTCGGCCGATCCGGAAGCCCAGCCGGTGGACTGGGCCGTGTTGCGCGAGTTGCGGGAGCGACTGACCCGATTTCTGCTGGAGTACAAGTTCGGGATCGACGAGGTCACCACCAAGCTGTCCATCCTTCGCGAGGAGTTCGCGAACCTGCACGACTACAACCCGATCGAGCACATCTCGTCGCGGGTGAAGTCGCCGGAGAGCCTGCTGGACAAGGTGCGCAGCCGCGACATCCCGCTCGCCTTCGACGCGATCCGCGAAGCCATCACCGACATCGCCGGCATTCGGGTCACCTGCAGTTTCACCTCGGACGTCTATCGGATCGCCGAGCTGCTGGGAGACCAGCCGGACATCGACGTCGTGGAGACCAAGGACTACATCGCCGAGCCCAAGCCGAACGGCTATCGCAGCCTGCATCTTCTCGTCCAGGTTCCGGTGCACCTGTCGGACCGGATCCTGCCCATCACCGTCGAGGTCCAACTCCGCACGGTGGCGATGGACTTCTGGGCGAGCCTCGAGCACAAGATCTACTACAAGTACCGCGCCCGGGTGCCCGAGGAACTGCTCGCCGACCTCAAGGATGCGGCCGAGACGGCAGCCTCCCTCGACGTGCGGATGGAACGCCTGCACGTGCAGACACGCGGCGAGCCGGGCGTCGGTGAACGTGTCGGCGTTCCCGCGGTCCCGGACTCGTTGTTGCAGCAGTTGCACGCGCTCGGGGCGCTGCGCGCACCGGACGACGCAGGCCAATGAGTCAACCGGCGGCGACTCTGGTCCCGGCTGCGCGTCGTCCGATAGTGTCTTGATATCGAGATATTCGGATGGAGGACGGTGCGGTGATTGCGCTGATGCGGGCGTTCGTCGGGGAGGACGGAGGCGGCGGCAACCCGGCGCTCGTCATACGCGAGTGTGCCGGCGATGGCTGGAACGATGAGGATCGAATGCGGGTTGCGGTCGAAAATGGTGTTCCTGCAACGGTTTTCATCGCCGATGGCGGCGATCGGGTCGCACCGCGGATCCGGATCTTCGGCTCCTACGGGCTGCCGATCGAGTTCGGCGGTCATCCGACGCTCGCGACGGTGGAGGCATTGCATCGATGGGGCGTTGACGTTACCTCACTCCGGCCCAATGCGGGTGAGGTCCGCACGCGGCGCGACTCGGGCACCGGGATGGTCCACGTCACTGCTCCGGCGAGTTGGTCCAAGCCGTGGCGGCACCTGCAGCTGGCTGCTCCGGAGACGATCGACGGGCTCACCGAGTTGCCGGCGGGGGAGGACTTCACCCAAGTGTGGGCCTGGATCGACGAGCCGGCCGGCGTCATCCGAGCCCGGTTGTGGGCGCCGCGGATCAACAAGGGTGAGGACGAGGCGTGCGGCAGTGCGTCGATGATCCTGGCCGATCGGCTCGGGCGGGCGCTGACCGTGATCCACGGGCAGGGCCGCAGCGTCATACGGGTGACACCGCACGGGGAGGGTGTCGTCGAGCTCGGCGGACGGTGCGTCGAGGAGCCGGTGCCGGCGGCGATCGAGGCACTCGTGCGAGACGTCCGCGAGGGCCTCGATCGCGTGAGGTAAACAGCACCGCAGGAGCCGCCGGAGGACGATACTCGTTTACGTCCGGGCGCACCCCTGGCGCCCGCACGACCTGGAGGCAGTGATGGCTCAGCAGTTTCCGATCAGTCGACGCACCGTTCTTCGCGCGGGAGGGGTGATCGGCAGCGGCCTCGCCCTCGGCGCCCTGTCGACGCAGCCAGCGCTCGCCGACCCGCCGTGGTTCGCCAAGCTCTCCACGGAGCAGCAGGTCGGGCAGCGGGTCATCTTCTCCTACCCGGGAGCGACACCGTCCGACGAGCTGCTGCAGCTGATCAAGGACGGGCTGGTCGGCGGCGTGATCTTCTTCGGCGAGAACATCCTCAGCCTGGACCAGATCACCGACGTCGTCAGCGAACTCAACGCCGCGCACGCACAGAGCCCGACGAGCGCGACCCCGCTCATCCTGACGACCGATCAGGAGGGTGGCGTCGTACGACGACTGCGCGGCCAGGAGCCGCTGCTGTCCGCGAAACAGATGGGTGCCGCTGCGGATCCGGTCGCCGAGGCGACCAAGGGCGGCAACGGTGCGGGCCTGATCCTCAAGCAGGTCGGCATGAACGTCAACCTCGCCCCGGTCGAGGACGTCTACCGCGAGGAAGGCAACTTCGACGACCAGTTCGGCCGCTCCTTCAGCTCCGACTGGACAGTCTGCGGCGCACTCGGGGCGGCGTTCGTGCGGGCGCAGCAGGCGACCGGCGTCGCCGCGACGGCCAAGCACTATCCCGGTCTGGGCTGGGCGACCCGCGCGGAGAACACCGACCTCGGCGTCGTCACGCTGACCCAGTCGGCCGCGGAGATCCGGACCGTCGACGAGGCAGCGTTCGGGCCGGTGATCGACGCCGGTGTCGAGCTGGTGATGACGTCCTGGGCGACCTACCCGGCGATCGACGCGGACTACCCGGCCGGCCTGTCGAAGATCTTCGTCGAGCGGGAGTTGCGCGGTCGCCAGCGCTTCGGCGGCGTCACCATCACCGACGCCCTGGAGGCCGGTGCGCTCACGCCGTATGGCGCCACGGGCGAGCGTGCCGTCCTGTCGGCCGAGGCCGGCATGGACGTGCTGCTCTGCTCCGCCCGCGACGTCGGCCAGGGTCAGGACGCGGTCAGTGCCGTCTCGGCGGCGGTGCGCAGCGGCCGGCTGAATCCGGGTCATTTCAAGATCGCCCTCACCCGGGTGCGGCGGCTGCGGGACAGCCTCAACTGACCGGCGGCGGGCCCGTTCAGGCCGGGCCGGTCAGCTTGTCCAGCAGGCGCGGGACCTGTTGCAGCACTTGCCTTTCCGTGTCGTCGAGCCGCTCCTGGATGGCGGTGGACAGCAGATCGCGGCGCGCCGCCCGGTCGGAGGCGATCGCCGTGCTGCCGGCCGCGGTGATCCGGATGAGCTGGGCGCGTGCGTCGCTCGGGTCGGGTCCACGCTCGACCAGCCCGAGGGCCTCGACCTCCTTGATCGCCCGGCTCATCGCCTGATGCCGCACGCCACGGCCGGCGGCGAGCCGGGCGATCGTCTGCGGTCCGTCGCGGTCGAGGCGTCCGAGCAGCTCCGCGCGGGCTCGGGGTATGGCGTCCGCCTGTGCGCGAGTGGCACGCACCAGCCGGCCGATGGAAGTTCGGAGCTGTTCGGCCAGCTCGAGATCGGCGTTCGACGGTTCGATGCGCCTGCTCACAGCGAGAGCTCCTCGCCCGGCGCGAGGTGATGCAACGGGGTGCGGGTCAGCCCGTCGGGCCCGAGGAACATCGTCATGGAACGACTACCGATCTCACTGAGCATGACGTCGTGGATCGGCACGGTCTGTCGGGGCGCGACGGCTGTGACGAAGTCGATCGCTTCGCCGACCTTGGTCCACGGACCGCTGGTCGGCACGAGCAACGTGTCGACCGAGAACGCCGGCACGGCATACGAGTCGCCGGGGTGGAAGACCCGGCCGCCGATCAGGTAGCCGAGATTCTCCGGCACCGGAATCCCCTCGTGGATGCTGCCGTGCGGTGCCCCGAAAGCGCGCACTTCGACGCCCTCGATGTCGAGGCGTTCGTCGCCGGCCACGGCGTGGATGCGCGCGGCGTCCGCGCCCGCGTCCAGCAACGCCGTGGCCGCCGAGGCCGGGCCGAAGACCTGCAGCTCCGCCCGATCCGCCATCGCGGCGGACACGACGCCGACGTCGAGATGGTCGAAGTGATCGTGCGTGACCAGCACGACGTCCGCAGTGTCGAGCGATGCCTTCGCCTCGGGCGTGAACGCGCCCGGGTCGACCACGACCGACACGTCGCCGGTGTCGATGCGGACGCACGCGTGGGTGTGTTTGGTCAGTAGCACTGGTTCTCCTTGTTACACAACTACGTTGTATAAATTTACGTTGTATAAATAATACAACATAGTTGTATTGCGACCTCATCGCGCTGCGGAGCGGACGTCTCTGTCACGGCATCGATCGGGCGACGATGTCGAGATCGCGGCGCCGGCGCCGTCCCTTGGTGTGACGACGGTGCAACGAGGCACCGTCCCCGAGCCAAGGAGCACCTCATGAACGCCACCGAGCTTGCCGAAGTTCTCGGTCGGGACTACAGCCAGCAGTTGCTGCAGAGCGCGATCGCCCGCGTCGCCTACACCGGCCTGGACGGAGCGCCGCGCGTCATACCGATCGGCTTCCTGTGGACCGACGGCACGGTCAAGCTCTACACCGTGCCGAATGCGCCGAAAGTGAAGGCGCTGCAGGCAGATCCGCGGGTTGCGATCACCATCGACACGGCCGGTATGCCGCCGCGTGTCCTGCTCCTTCGCGGCATCGCCACTATGGAGACGGTCGAGGGGGTGCCGGACGGTTTCATCGAGGCCAGTCGTGGCGGTATGCCTCCGGAGATGATGGCGGACTGGGAGGCCGGGGTGCGGGCGCTCTACGAGCGGATGACCGTCATCACGGTGACGCCGCACTGGGCGAAGCTGCTCGACTTCGAGACGACCATCCCGCAGGCCGTCGCCGAGCTCGTCGCCCAGCAGGGTCCATCGGACGGGCCGCACTGACCCCTGCAGGCTCACGATGCCGGTCCACTCAGCGAGACATCGTCTCACCATCCGTCTCAGTGCGTAGATTTGAGACGGACGTGTCGACGATCGGGAAGGGACCGCGTGTCAGCCATCGCACCGCGCGAGCAGGAGGCTCCGCGACCGCTGCGTGAGACCGGTGCCGTGGCACGGGCCGCGCGGGACATCGAGGGTTTCGCGGTGCGCACGCCGCTGCAGCGCAACGACCGGCTCGGCGGGCTGGTCGACGGGGAGGTGCTGCTGAAACGAGAGGACCTCCAGCCGGTGCGGTCCTACAAGATCCGCGGAGCGGTCAACCTGATCCGCGCGCTCAGCGAGGAGGAGCGCGCACAGGGCATCGTGTGTGCCAGTGCCGGCAACCATGCGCAGGGCGTCGCGCTGGCGTGTGCCGAGCTGGGAGTCGACGCGCGAATCTACTTGCCCCGCAACACTCCTCGGCAGAAGCGGGACCGGGTTGCGTCATTCGGTGGCGAACGCGTCCGGCTGATCCTGCACGGCGACACGTATGACGACGCGTCCAAGGCCGCGATCCTGGACGCGTCCCGCACCGGCGCGACGTTGGCGCCGGCGTTCGACGACCCGCGGGTGATCGCCGGACAGGGCACCGTTACGCGCGAGATTCTGGAGGAGCTCGGTCGGGCTCCCGACATACTCCTGGTGCCGGTCGGTGGCGGCGGCCTGTTGGCGGGTGCGCTGCTGGCGCTCGCCGAGGCGCCGGCCGAGTTCGGTGCCGATCGGTGCCGGGTGATCGCGGTCGAGTCGATCGGTGCGGACAGCCTGCGAGCGGCCCTGGAAGCGGGGCAGCCGCTGGACCTCGGCGAGATCGACACGTTCGCGGACGGGACCGCCGTGCGCAAGGTCGGCGACCGGCCGTTCGAGATCATCCGCGACTCGGGGGTCGAGGTCGTCGGGGTCGAGGCGGGTGCGATCTGCCAGGAGATGCTGCGGCTCTATCAGGTCGACGGCATCATCGCCGAGCCGTCCGGTGCG
This sequence comes from Flexivirga sp. G2, assembly GCF_055397625.1. Classification (NCBI taxonomy): domain Bacteria; kingdom Bacillati; phylum Actinomycetota; class Actinomycetes; order Micrococcales; family Dermacoccaceae; genus Flexivirga; species Flexivirga sp. G2. Next base: position 4,391,193 of record NZ_AP039675.1, on the reverse strand, counting down.
ATGGCGATGGCGGACCTCGATCGGCGCGGCATCGAACCCGGCGCGACGGTGGTCGCGATCCTGTCCGGTGGCAACAACGACGTCAGCCGGTATGCCGAGGTCATCGAGCGTGCCCTGGTGCACGAGGGCCGGAAGCGCTACTTCCTGGTCGACTTCCCGCAAGAGCCCGGTGCGCTGCGCCGCTTCCTGCAGGACATCCTCGGGCCGGATGACGACATCACCTTCTTCGAATACGTGAAGCGGAACAACCGCGAGTTCGGGCCGGCGATGGTCGGCGTCGAGCTGGGTGACCCGTCGTCGTACGACGATCTGCTCGGGCGGGCCGAGGCGTCACCCCTGACGGTCGAGCCGCTTCCGCTGGACAGCCCGATGCTGCGGTACCTCGTCTGAGGCACGTCGCGTCCGACGTTGCGATTCGGTGACGGACGCGGCGGACACGACCCTCGTGGGTCGACACTGAGCTGTATGACGACTCGAGCTCGCCTCGGTGGTGGCGCACTGGCGGCCGCGGCGCTGCTTCTCGCCGGATGTGGCTCGGAGCCACCCGGCCCGCTCGACGGCGACTGCAACGCTCGGATCCACTTCCGGGACAACGTTTTTCGCCTCAACAACCAGACGAAACAGTCGGTGCCGGCGGAGGATCAGCCGTTGGGCGGCGGAGATGTCGTCGGATGTGACCTCGACCCGGTGGACCACGTCGACGTGCACGAGATCCGTGGGGTGGATCCGCGGGTTGCCATCACGGTGGTTCGAACGCATTGGCACGGCGTCTATGTCCGTGAAGGCACCACGGCCACCGACTGGCCACAGCTCAAGGCAGCACAGCCGTAGCTCGCGTGCGACGGAACGCTTACAAAACTCTGACACGAACCTCGCAACGGGCAAACGCGCCCGGTTCAGGGTGGGAAGTGTCATCGGGGCCGAGCCCTCGAGTCGTCACGATCCGAGAAGGAGAAACGACCCATGAAGAAGCGTTCGATCATCACAGCAGGCGTGGCATCGGCGACGGTGCTGCTCGGAGCGGGCACCGCGGCATACGCGACCGGGAGCCTGGCGCAGGACAGTGGCGCACCGAGTACGACGCACGGCACGACCGCGAAGCAGGAGCGTCACCAGCGACCGCTGGCCCGTGCCGCGCACGCGACCTGGGTGACTCGTGGCGGCAAGAAGGTCGACCACAAATTCATCACCCACGACAAGATCCGCGGGACGGTGACCTCCGCGTCGTCGTCCTCGATCACGGTGAAGGCGGCGGACGGATTCACCCAGACCTACCGGATCGACGCGAAGTCGACGAAGGTCCACGACCGCGCGGACAAGACCAAGGGTGCGAATTCGTCGATCTCGAAGGTGCGCCCCGGCCTGATGGCAACGGTCGTCGGGACGGGGCCCGCCGACAAGCCCACGGCCGGCTCGGTGCACTTCTGGGTGCCGAAGAAGTCTCAGCCGGACACGTCCTCGGACTCGTCGGCCGGCTGATCTCCGGGTCCACCGGACAGTGGCAGCCGGATCGTGAAGCGGGCCCCGCCCTCGGGCGCGTGGCCCGCTTCTATCCGGCCACCGAGCGCGGTGACGATGCCGTGCACGATCGCGAGGCCGAGGCCGTTGCCCACCGGGCGGTCATTGCGATAGCGGTCGTGCAGGACGCCGCGCTGGAAGGCGACCGGGAGGTCCGCGTCGGTCAGGCCGGGGCCGCTGTCACGGACCTCGAGAATGACGACGCCACGCTCCGTGCGCAGGTCGAGAACGACCAGCGCATCCGGGGGAGCGGCACGGACGGCGTTGTCCAGTAGGCCCTCCAGGGCCTGACGCAACCGCGCTGCGTCGGTGCGGACCGGGGCGACCGGCATTGCCGTCAGTCGTAGCGACAGTCCCTCCGACGCGGCGCGGTCGCGCCATACGGCGGCGATGTCGGTCACCAGCGCTGTGAGATCAGTGGCGTCGAACCGCGTCCTCAGTTCGCCGGCATCGAGCCGGCCGAGATCGAGCAGGTCGTCCACCATCCGGTGCAGCCGCAGTGACTCGGCGAGGACGGTCGCGCCGACGGTCGGTACCTCGTGGGCCGGGATCACGCCATCGGCCAGCGACTCCGCGTATCCGCGAATGGTGGTCAGTGGCGTACGCAGATCGTGAGAGACCGAAAGCACGAAATCCCTTTGTCTGGCTTCGGATCGGGCCAGTGAATCGGCGAGGGAGTTGATCCCGTCCGCGATCTCGGCGACCTCGGCGGGTCCGCCGGCCGTCACCGTGACGGCGCGCTCACCGTGGGCGAGTGCATGTGCCGCAGCCGCCGTCCGCCGCAGCGGGCGCACGATGCGCCAGGCGAAGATCAGGGCGATCACGGCAGCGATCACGAAGGCGATCGCGAAGGCGATCAGGGTTCGCCAAATCACAGTAGTCACCGTCCCGACGGCGTCGTTCTGACGTTGGAGGAGCACGACGCCACCCGCACGAGTGGGTCTGCCCTGCACGAGGACGGTGGTGCCATCGACGTCACGAGTGGCGGCAACCTTGTGGCCGTCGAGCAGGCGCCGTATGTCGGCGGGTTGTACGGCGGCCGCGAGTCTGCCACTCGTCGAACTGGTGGCGCCCGCCCTGGACACCGAAACCGATTGCACTCGTAGGGCTTTCAGGGTTTGGACCGCCCGGCGCTCGCCGGTTCTCGGATTCACCGCCAGGTCCGCGCTTGCGGCTGCGGAGTCGGCCAGTCGGGACAAGGTGTGCCGTGCCCGGTCCTGCTCGTTCGCGCGCACCAGGCTTGCGGTGAGGACTCCCGCGACGGCGGCGGTGACGAGGCCGATGGCAGCGGCGAGTAGGAGGATCCGTCCGTAGAGAGATCCGCCGGACTTGGTGCGAGGGCGAGGATGGGACGTCATTGCGGGTCCTTCTCGATCGAGTAGCCGACGCCGCGCACGGTGCGGAGTAGTCGAGCATCGCCCAACTTCGCGCGTAGCTGGGCGATGTAGACGTCGACGGTTCGGCTGGTGACGCCCTCGCCATACCCCCAGACGTGGTCCAGCAGCTGGGAGCGACTGAAGACCTGTGCCGGATGGCGCATCAGAAAGGCAAGGAGGTCGAATTCCGTTGCGGTCAGCTCTAATTCGTGGTCGCCGACGTATGAGCGCCGGGATTTCTCGTCGAGCCGCACGTTGCCCGCGGAGAGCATCGTGGTCGTCGGCTCACCCTGTCGAGTGCGGCGTAGGACGCCGCCGATGCGGGCTACGAGCTCTCGGGGGGAGAAGGGTTTGGTCAGATAGTCGTCCGCCCCGAGCTCGATCCCGACGATCCGGTCGACCTCGTCGTCGCGGGCGCTGAGGAAGAGCACGGGCACCCAGTTGTCCTCGCCTCTGAGCCTGCGGCATACCTCGATGCCGTCGCGTCCCGGCAGCCCTATGTCGAGCACGACCGCCACCGGCCGTAGCTCACGGATCGCGGATTCTGCTGCGATGCCATCGGATTCGTGATGAACGGCATACCCGGCACGCTCGAGGTGGCGTCGGATGATGTCGGCGATCGGCGCCTCGTCCTCGGCGACCACGACCAGGCCACGTTCCGGCTGACTCGTCATACAACCGACGATAGGCCGCGGACCTTTGCGCGAGCACCATCGTGCGCAGGAGGCGAACCATGCAGGCGTCGAGGCGTTGGCACTCGACGGTGCACCGGCGTGGCTACGCCGCCTCGGCGGAGGCGGACACGTTCGGGCCGCCTGCTTCTCCTGCGACTGCTGAGCGCCGCGTCCGCCCAGGGTTGCGTTCAGGCTGCGACGCTCTGGTGGCCTGGCATGCGGCCGGGTGTCAGGTCCCAGTGCACGCCGTCGGGACGGACCAGCGCGGTGTAGCCGTTGCGGTGGACGATCTGGTGATGCCGTCCGCAGAGCAGTGCGGAGTTGATGAGGGATGTTGGTCCGCCTGCCCACCAGGGGTTGATGTGGTGGACTTCGCAGAAGCCGGGTGGTCGGTCGCAGCCGGGGAAGGAACAGCCTTGGTCGCGCAGGATTGCTCCGGCTCGGATTGCTTTGGTGGCTAGGCGTTCTCGCCTGCCGACGTCGAGGGGTTGGCTGGGTCCGCCGAGGACGACGGGGATGAGATCGGCCGAGCAGGCGAGGCGGCGGGCGGCTCCTGCGTCGATGACGTCACCGTCGGTGGTGGTGGCGCCGTGACCGTCCAGCAGTTCCTGCAAACCCATCGTCAACAGCACGGTGGCTGCGCCGGCTTGGACTCCGTCACCGGCAGCGACGCGTGCGCCGGCGCCGATGAGGTCCATGAGGGCGTCGACGCGGCGTTTGCCGGGGGAGCGTTCGTCGCGCACCGGTTCAGAGGCCGAATCGTCGACACCCTCACCGGGTTCCGCGGGTCGTGGTGCGGACTTCGCGGTGATGGCTGCTTTGAGGATGGCCGCGTTGCCCGGTGCCAGTTCTGCGACGAGTCGGGTCATCCCGGTCGGTGTCATGGACCAGTTCAGGGATTCGGTCTGTTCGAGTTTGTCGTCATCGTGGGCGAGCCGGTCCGGGTTGAATCGGTCGATGATCCGCCGGGTCAGCTGGGTCAGCCCGGCCGCACCGAGCGCCGGGTCGACTTGCAGGAACCAGCCGAGCACTTCGTCGCGCTCAGCGGTGGGTATGACGGGTGCGACCTTGTCCGCCTGGGTCAACGCGGTGCGGGCAGATTCGACCGAGCACGTTCCATCGCTCAACGCGGCCGCGATGACCGCGTTCTTCCGCTCTCGGCAGGCATCGGCCACGGCCGCCATGACTCGCAGTGTCTTCGGCTCGACCGGCACTTCCACGGCTACGTGATTCAGCAACCACTGGCCGGTGGTCGCAGCATCGGACCGGTCGACGGCGCCTCGATCAACCGCATCCGCGGTCACGACTGTCGTCACTTGGGCTGTCCGCCCGTGCAGCCGCAGTAACACCGAGACCAGTTCGCTTTCCTGGTCGTCACCCAGCTGATGGATCGCACCAGGGACTTCATCGAGCAACGCCACAAAGGTCTGCGCGGCGGCCAACAATTCCATTCCACGCCCGGGCTCGGCGGGGATGTCGTACATCGCAGGCTGGGTGATGCTCATGACGTGAATCCCCTTCCCCTGCTTGCTTTTTCACCTATTCACAATCTACCGGAAGGCACTGACAACGACTAGCAATTCCTCGAACATATTTCGATAAGTTCGGATACTGATCGCCCGTCGCATCCGACGTGCGATCGATCTGGAATCGCGTGGGTGGGCCGGCGTCGACATACCGTCGTTGCATGGGGAACAGATACGTCGGCGTGCTCGCGCTGTATGGCGAGAGCGTCGCCCTGGTTCGCGAGTCCTATCCCACGTGGGGCGGCAGTTACTGGAACGTGCCGAGCGGCGCGGTTGAGGTGGACGAGTCACCCGAGCACGGCGCTGTCCGTGAGCTGCGTGAGGAGACCGGCATTCACGCAGCAATCGAGGATCTCGAGCTGGTGTCGACGGTGATCACCAACTCTGCTCGCGGCAGCACCCTTGCGTGGAATTACGTTGTCCGTGTCGCTGATTCGAGTCTGCAGTCAGACGATCCGGACGAGCTCATCGAAGAAGTTCGGTGGTTCCCGGTGCCGGCCGCCATTGCGGCGCTCGCCCGGTTGCCCTACGAGCCGTTACGGGCGCCCGCCATCGCTTACCTGCATGGTGACCGGCGTGTGACGACATGGTCGTTCAGCGTCTGATCCCAGTGCCCACGTCCCCTTCAGGAAACGAACGGTTCTGTAAGAACGATCCTGCGACGACGGGCGGAGGACGACGCTCGACAGGTCGCCGGGATCACGCGGTCGTGTGAGACGCCTGCGGTTCCGCGACGTGAGTGGAGCATCCGCTCACCAACGACAAAGGAACTGCCATGAAGTCCTTCCCCAAGGTTCTTGCCATCGCCGGATCGGTAGCAACCGCAGCAGTATTCGCAGCACCCGCGAATGCCACGACACCCTCGACCGCACACCGCTCAGGGTTCACCCACGGCGTCGTGTTCGTGCAGAACGACGACCCGGCGGGCAACACCGTCATCACCTACGACCGCATGGCATCGGGTGGCCTGCGCCAGGCCGGCTCCTATCCGACCGGCGGCCGCGGCGGCGTGCTGTCGGGCTCAGTGGTCGATCACCTGGCCAGCCAGGGGTCCCTCGGGTACGACCGCTCGTCCCGTTCGCTGTATGCCGTCAACGCGGGCAGCAACACCCTCACGGCATACGGCGTCTCGGGTGATCGGCTGGTACGCCGGCAGGTCGTCCCGACCGGTGGAGACTTCCCGGTCAGCGTCGCCACACACGGGAATCTCGTCTTCGTACTGAACGCTCGCGACGGCGGGTCGGTCTCCGGATACCTGCGAGTCGGCAGCCACCTGTTGCCGATCCCCGCCTGGCACCGCGCGCTGCACCTGAACACCTCCGCACCGGGCCAATCTGATGAATTCACTTCAACGCCAGGGCAGATCGGCTTCACGCCGGACGGCCGCAACCTGATCGTGTCGACCAAGAACGGCGGCAACACTCTCAAGACGTTCCCCGTCGGCCTGTTCGGACCGTCCCTTCGTCCGGTCACGACGAACCTGCCCGGCGCCGTCCCGTTCGGCTTCGCCTTCGACCGCAGCGGCCACCTCGTGCTGAGCGAAGCGGGGACGAACAGCGTTGCCACCTTTGCGGTTTCGCGCCGCGGCACCATCTCGCCGATCGACTCGGCGGCCACCGGTCAGGCGGCAACCTGCTGGATCGCCACTGCGGGTGACGCCGTCTTCGCCTCGAATGCCGGCAGCGGCAACCTGTCCCGCTACACGACCGCACGCTCGGGTGGGCTCACCGGCCGGGGCCTGACGGCGACCGACGCCGGCACCGTCGACGCGACAACCTCGTCGGACGGCCAGTACCTCTACGTCCAGACGGGTGCGACCGGCACGGTCGACGCCTTCCGGATCCAGCCACACGGGTCGCTGATCAGGACCGGGTCCGTGGTGGTCCCGAACGCGGTCGGCGCCGAAGGGATCGTCGCACTCTGAGCCGACGCCACGGCCCTGGCGGTCCGTCGCGGTCAGGCCCGCTTCTCGCCATACATCTCGCGAATGGTGTCGGCCGCACGATCGGTGATGACGTTGCGCTTCATCTTCAGCGTCGGGGTCAGGTCGCCGGACTCGACGGTCCACTCGGTCGGGAGCAGGCGCCATTCGCGCACGGACTCCGCGCGCGACACCAGCTTGTTGGTGGTGGCGACCTGCTCCCCGATCGCGGCCAGCACGTCGGGGTGGATCAGCAGGTCCTCACCGTTGAAGATGCCGTGGTTGCGCGCCCAGAAGGCCGCACCCTCCGCGTCGAGCGTCAGTAGTGCCGCGACGAACGGGCGGTTGTCGCCCACGACGAGTGCCTGTCCGATCAGCGGGTGCTGGGTCAGGCTGTCCTCGAGTACGCCGGGGGCGATGTTCTTGCCGCCGGAGGTGACGATGAGGTCCTTGGACCGGCCGATGATCCGCAGGTGCCCGCCCTCGAAGCTGCCGAGGTCACCGGTGCGGCACCAGCCGTCGGTCGTCAGCGCCAGCCGGGTCGCCTCCGGGTCACCGCGGTAGCCGGACATCGCCTGCGGCGCCTCGATCAGCACCTCGCCGTCCGGGCCGAGCGTCATCCGCACACCGGGCATCGGCGGACCGACGGTGCCGATCTGTGCCCCGCCCGGTGGATTGACGTTGGTGATCCCGACCTCGGTGAGCCCGTAGCCCTCGAGGATCTCGAAGCCGACACCTTCGAAGAACCGGCTGAGGTGCGGGCTCAGCGCACTGCCGCCCGAGATGATCGTCTGGCACCTGCCGCCGAACGCGTCGCGCAGCTTGCGGTAGACGAGCCGGTCGTACATCGCGTACTTCATCCGCAGTCCCGGACCCGGCTCGGGTGTCTCGGCGAACGCGACCGCCGTCTCCTCGGCAGCCGCGAAGATGCGGGCCGCCCGCGGGCCCTTCGCCTGGGCCTTCGCGGCCGCGGCCGCGTAGACCTTCTCGAAGACCCGTGGCACCGACCCGACATACGTCGGCCGGTGCGTGACGAAGGCCTCCGCCACATGCTGCATGTCGGGCTCGTGCACCAGCACGTAGCGGCCGAGCAGGTTCGCCGCCTCGATCGCCCGACCGAAGACGTGCGCCAGCGGCAGCATCAGCACGGTGAGCGGTCGTTCGCTGCGCTCGACCGCGGGCCGCAGTGTCGTCAGCGCCGCGTCGGTGCCACAGAGGAACGCCGCGTGGCTGATCTCGCAACCCTTCGGCTGGCCCGTCGTGCCGGAGGTGTACATGATGCCGTGCAGGTCCGACTCGCTGACCGCGGCGGCACGCGCGTCCAGCGTGACGTCGCCGACCCACGTCGCGGCCTGCTCGATGTGATCCAGCGCCCCGTCGTCGACGATCAGCACCTCGGGTCGTATGTCGTCCGCGAGCGCGTCGACACCGGAGGCGGCGCGCAGCTCGACGGTCTCGACGACGAAGAGTCGTGCCTCGGAGTCGGTGAGGATCCACTGGACCTGCAGCGCGGACGACGTGTCGTAGATGGGTGCGACGGCAACCCCGACATAGGCGCTCGCCCACGACAGCAGCGTCCACTCGTAGCGGGTGCGGCACATGATCGCCAGACATTCACCAGGCCGTAGGCCGAGTCCGATCAGACCGCGCGCGAGCAGGCGGACCCGCTCCCGGAAGCCCCTCGCGGTGACTTCGGTCCAGCGCTCCGCCGGAGCAGAGGTGTCGCCGTCGGGCGGCAGCAGCAGCACCACGGCGTCCGGTACCTCGGCCATCCAGTCCACGGCCCGCGGTCCGGTGCGAGGGAAGGTGCGCGCCTCAGGCCCGCCGTCCAGCTCGGTGACGGTGGCGGGTTTGAACATCTTGTGCCGCTCGATCATCGGCGCGGCGCCTCTGGTCCTTCGACGGTCATGAGGGACAACGTTAGGCGGTCACGCGCCGGTACGACGCACTTTGGTCACTGCGACTGTGCGGTCAGCTCCGAGATGCAGGCGTTCACGAACGCCCGGGCGCCGTCGGTCGCCGGACCCTGATCGATCCCGGCCACCTGGGCAGCACGCGCCTGCTCGACCAGACCGCGGGCGCCATGCGTGTCGGTCCACCACGTTGCACCGCCGAGCTTGGAGAGGAGCTGTCCGGTCTGCGCATATGCGACCGCCCGGCACGCATTGAGCACGGCATACCGCTGGTCGCCGTGCTCGAGTCCCCACCGCATTTCGTCCCGCAGGTACATGAGCAGCTGATTGCGTTCGATCCGCCCGATGACGTCGGCCGGTTCCGGCCCGCTGAGTCCGATTCCGGCTGCACGGGTCACTGCGTAGTGCGCGATCAGGTCGGGGTCACCGGTGCCGTCGTCCACGACAATTCGTTCCTCGGCGGTGTTGACGTGCAGCAGGAACGGCCACGGTCGTCGAGGCTGTACGGCGGCCGCGCTCGCGACGACCGACAGTTCGAGCGGCCTCGGGGACGTGACCTCGGCGAGCAGGGATCGAGCCAGGTCGTCCACGCCGGCCGCGGACTCGCTGATGACCAGCACATCGAGATCGGAGCGGTCCGTCATACCGCCGAGTGCGGCCGAACCATGCACGTACACCCCGATCAGCCCGGGCAACCACTGCCGGCACGCAGCGGCAACGGCGCTTCCCTGCACCCGCCAGTCAAGGGTTTCGTCGGTCATGCGATCAACCTAGGCGACCCGCGAATGGGCCACTCGATCCGAATTGGCCGTGGCCGGCCGGGTTCCCGGACACGGAGAATGAGCACCATGCGTTCGACCGAACTGTTGCGCTACACCGCCTTCACCACTTCGGCCAGCGGCGGCAACCGCGCCGGTGTCGTCCTGGATGCGAGTGCGCTCACTCCCGAGGAGATGCAGGCGATCGCGGCCGAGGTCGGTTACAGCGAGTCGGCGTTCGTCACGGGTGTGATCCGACCGGACGAACCGATCTCCATCCGGTACTTCGCCCCGGAGGGTGAGGTCGCGTTCTGCGGACACGCGACGATCGCCACAGCCGCGGCATTCGCCGAGTTCGTGGCGCCCGGCGACTACGAGTTGTCGACCCGGGTGGGCGCTGTGCGGATCACCGCGGATCGGTCGGAGTCCGGTCCGCGTGGCAGCCTGGACAGTCCGGCGACCGGCGCCCTGCCCTTGCCACCGGAGCAACTCGGCGCGCTGCTCGAGGCGCTGCGCTGGTCGCCCGAGGTGCTCCATCCGGCATACCGGCCGGCGATCGGGACAGCCGGCAACCACCACCCGGTGCTGGTCGTTCGCGACGTCGCCTGTCTGGCGTCTTTCGACTACGACTTCCCGGAGTTGCAGCGACTGTGCCGTCTGCGGGAGTGGATCACCACGCAACTGATCGCGCCCGAAGCTCCGGGAGTATGGCGGGCGCGGGACCCCTTCCCGTACGGCGGTGTCGCCGAGGATCCGGCCACCGGATCCGCGGCAGCGGCCTTCACGGGATACCTGCGCTTGATCGGCGAACTCGCCGAGGGCGAGAGTTTGACCATCAACCAGGGCGTCGAGATGGGACGCCCGAGCACGCTCGATGTGCTGGCCCTGGCGGATCGCGCCAGGGTGAGCGGCAACGCCGTGCGCCTCCCCGGCTGAGACGTCCGGAGCGCACGGTAATGACCTCGAGCCTGGGCGCGCCCTCGGGCGGCCGGCCAGGGTCACGTCAGGAGCAGTAGAGCAACCCGTGCTGGGACTTCAGGGTCAGCACTCGGTGCACCGACGCGCTGACCTGCGCGGCGAACGTCGAGCTCGACTTCATCTTCGCCAGGACCGCGGCCTCCATCGTCGGTATGTCGTGCGGGGCGCCGGTCAGCACGATGTCACCGCCGGCGGCAATAAACCGCACCGCTCGGTCGCCGACCGAAACATGTTGCACCGCAACGGCACTCAGTGAGTCGCTGACCACGACGCCCTTCCAGCCGAGCGATCCGCGCAGCAGCGTGGTGATGGTCTTGGACGAGAACACCGCCTGGTTGGCGGAGTCGATCTTCGGGTATGACGCGAGCCCGACCATCACCATTCCCGCGCCGGCCTTGATCCCCGACCGGAAGGGCGACAGGTAGGGATCGGTCGTCGTCATCGTGCTGTCCGTGATGCCGGTGCTCGAGGTGTCGGTGTTGTTCTTGATCCGGCCGAGCCCGGGAAAGTGCTTCACGGTGGCGATCTCACCGCGGGACTTCAGCCCGGTGACTACGTTGGTCACCCCGCGGGCCACCGTCGTCGGGGTGTAGCCGTACTCGCGGTAGTAGTGGCCGATCGGTCCGTTGCCGGTGCCGAGCGACTGCGGGACGGTGTCGGTGACGGGCGCGAGATTCACGTTCACCCCGACGTCCCGCATCTGCTGCCCGATCGTCGCCGCCGTGCTCTGCTGCTGGGACGACGACCAGCCGCCCTGGGTCAGCGCCGTCGGGATCTTGCTGAAACCGGTCCCGGTGAGCTGTTGGACGTAGCCGCCCTCCTGATCGGCGGCGATCATCATCGGGATGTTGCCGGTGTATGCCGTCGACGTCAGTCCCTGTGTCCCATCAGTGGTCCGGCCGATGGTGCCGTCGCCGCTCCAGCCGCCGAGCAGGACGATGTTGCCGACGTGGTCGTACTTCATCAGCACATGGACGTAGGTCTGATCGTTCTGCTGCATCCCGGCCATGAAGAGCTGACCGACCCGCTGCGCCTGCGACAGCTCGCCATACTTCTTGGTGACGCAGGCCGAACCCGTCGGGCCGAAGCTCTCCAGCGCCTTCCAGTTCAGGTGGTCGACGACACCCGTCGCGTCCAGGTGCCGAGCGCTCTGGAACCGCTTGACCGCGCTCGTCGTCGCGGCCCCGAAGATCCCGTCGGCGCCGGAGGAGCCCACCGAGTAGCCGTGCTTGATCAGCAACTGCTGGGCTCGTTGCACGCAGGCGCCCCGAGAGCCCTGGTAGATGACCGGATGCGTGGTGCACGTCGCTGCGGCCGCCTTCGTCCCCGCCGCGTGCGATGGTTGCGCGATCGCCAGCGACATACCTCCCGTGGCCATGGCGACTGCGGCGCCGATCGCCAGTGGACGTCCCCCGAATGCCTTCATGATGTGACTCCCTCGATGAGTGCTCCACTCGGTAGGACGTCACAGCGGCCGAACAGGTTGTCGGTCTGGTCCCGCGGTTTCCCGGGTCAGGTCGCGGCTCGCCGGAGTCGGGTGGCGTAGAGCGCGAGGGACACCGCGACGAGCCCGGCGCCGACCCAGCCCAGACCCGGCACGGCCATCACGTCGAGCAACTGGGATCCGAGCAGTGCACCGCCGGCGATGCCGACATTGGTGGTCGCGTTGGTCAGCGCGGTCGCCGCACCCGTGGCATCGCCCGCCGCGCGCAGCATGACCATCTGCGTCAGGGTGGGGAAGGCCCCGAACGCCATACCCCATACGACCACGACGGTGACGATGCCGAAGGTTGACGCGATCGACGCGGCGGCCGCGAGGCACACGCCCATGAGCACGATGTCCGCCGCGAGGGCGGCCGAAGACCACCGGTTGACGACCGCGGCGCCGATCGCCAGGCCGGCCAATCCGCCACAGCCGTAACCGAACAGGACCGCGCCGACGCTGGAGTGACTGATGCCGTCGTGCAGCAGCAGGGGAGTGACATAGGTGTAGAGCGTGAAGTGTCCCAGGGCGAGCAGGATCACCACGGCGGCCACGAGTATGACGGCCGGCCGACGGATGCCCGCCCACACCGACCCGCCCGGTGTCGCCCGCGGGGGCGGCTGCGCCGGCAGGACCCGGAAGACCGCGACCGCCAGGGCGGCCAGCACAGCTGCCAGCACCAAGAAGGCCCACCGCCAGCCCAACGCGCCGCCGAGCAGCGTTCCCACCGGCACGCCGAACACCAGCGCCAGCGCATTGCCGATCATCACGAAGGCCAGCGCCCGCCCCGTGTGCGCGGCATCGACCAGTGCGACCGCCGCCGCGATCGCGACGGAGAAGAACCCCGCATGCGCCAGCCCACCGATCGCCCGCGCGACGATCGCGACCGGGTAGCTCGGCGCCAGGCCGAAGATCAGGTTGCTCACGGCATACACGGCCAGCAGCACGGCGACCACGATCCGACGCGGCCAGCGCTCGGCGACCCCGGCGATCGGGACCGAGGCGAGCGCGACAAGGACGGCGTACAGGGACACCAACAGGCCGGTCCGAGCATCCGAAACCCCAAGCCCCGCACCGATATCCGGCAAGAGACCAACCGGCAGCATCTCGGTGCAGATGGCGAAGAAGACGCCGACCGCGAGCAGGATCAGCGACCCCAGGTGCGTCGGGCGGGAGGTGCGGGCGCGTTCCCGGACCGACCGAGTTCCCCGCGTGGACACCATTGTTCGCAGTGTATGCCGCAAGGAGTCACCCGGGGACGAACCGGTGTGGTCCGCACTCCGGCGGACGATCCGGTGCCTCAGCCGTCGGTGGGTCGCTCGATCGACAGGTCGCCGGCGGCATACCGCTCACGCAGCCGCTTCTTGTCGAACTTTCCGACGCTGGTCTTCGGGACCTCGTCGATGATCGCCCACCGTTCGGGCAGCTGCCAGTGAGCGACCTTGTCCGCCAAGTGTTTTCGCAGATCGGCCGGCGTCGTCGTCGAGCCCTCCGCGAGGACGACCGTCGCCAGCGGGCGTTCGCCCCATTTCTCGTCGGGGATGTTCACGACACTCGCTTCGACCACATCGGGGTGGGACATGATCTGGTTCTCCAGCTCGACCGAGCTGATCCACTCGCCGCCGGACTTGATGACGTCCTTCGACCGATCGGTGAGCTTCAGGAACCGGTCGGCGGTGAGCGCACCGACGTCGCCGGTGCGGAACCACCCGTCGTCGGTGAACCGGGAGGCGCGATCGTCGATGTCCGCCTGCGCGTCCCCCTCGTTGCTGAGATAGGACGCCGCGATCCACGGCCCCCGGATCTCCAGCTCACCGACGCTGACCCCGTCGGAGGGTTGCACCGTGCCGTCCGGGCCGATGATGCGCCCCTCGAAGGACGCCAGCAGGCGACCCTGCGACGAGCGGGACCGCCAGTAGTCGTCGGAGCCCTCTTCCAGCTCCGGCGGAGGTATGGCGACCGAGCCCATCGGCGAGGTCTCCGTCATACCCCACGCGTGAATGATCTCGATCCCGAGTTCGTCCTGATAGCGGCGCATCATCGACTCCGGTGCGGCGGAGCCGCCGACGATCAGCCGCTTGACGGTCGAGGCGTCGGCGTCCTCGTGCTCGGTGAAATAGCGCAGCAGGTCGGCCCAGATCGTGGGCACGCCCGCGCCACCGCTGATCCCCAGTTGCTGGATCATCGCGGCCAGGGGCTCGGCCTGCAGGTAGCGCCCGGGCATCACCAGGCTGGAGCCGGAAAGCATTGCGATATAAGGAAATCCCCAGGCATTCGCATGGAAGAGCGGCACCACCACCAGCAGCTTGTCGGCGGCCGACCAGTGGAACGTGCCGGCCCCGGCCAGCGCGTGGATGTAGTTGGAGCGGTGCGAGTAGGCAACCCCCTTGGGGTTGCCGGTCGTCCCGGAGGTGTAGCACAGCGAGGAGGCGTCGTTCTCGTCCATGTCCGTCACCCAGTCGTATGACGTGGGCTGGTCGGCAAGCAGGGTCGCCCAATCGTGGACCTGCACATGCTGAGCGAGGTTGTCCCGCAACGCATCCGGCACGGTCCCGTTGACGATGACGTGCTTGACCGCGGGCAGGTGCGGCAGCAGTTTGCTGAACGGCTCGGCGAGGGTGTCGTCGACGATGACGACCTCGCTGCCGCCGTGGTTGGTGACATAGACGAGTTGCTCGGGGAAGAGCCGGATGTTGAGCGCGTGCAGCACCGATCCCATCGACGGGACGGCGAGATAGGCGGCCAGGTGCTCGGCGTTGTTCCACATGAACGTGCCGACCCGCTTGTCACCCGAGATCCCCAAGCCCCGCAACGCATGCGCGAGCTGCGCGCACATCTCGCCCAGCTCCGCGTAGGTCGTGGTGCGTGGCCCGTCGTCGGTCCACGAGATCACCTCGCTTCGCGGGTAGGCCGTGGTGCCGAACCGCAGCAGCGTGGAGATGAGCAGCGGGGTCTCCTGCATGGTGCTCTTCATGGGTGCACTCTGGCACTCGGGGACTCGCGCGGGAAGGGGTCCGGGCCGATGTCGTTCATTCGCTCCAGCAGGCGATGACGTCGGATGCGAGCGCGTAGGAGAAGCCACTGCGGCTCTGGCCGTGCGGTCCGAGGCGACCGGTCAGGTGGCTGGCGTCCACGACCAGGGTGAAGTTGTCCTTGACGAATCCGGTGATGCCCGTGGAGTTCTCGAAGGCAGGTAGGCCGAACGACTCCAGGCCGGTGATGGTCCGGGTGTCGGCGTATGACGCCCGAGCGGTCGTCAGATACCGCTTGGCGGCAGCGTCGCTGGACGACTCCTGCACGGTCAGCACCAGGTGTCCGGCGGCGAGGTCGTAGCCGCAGGTGTAGCGGTGGTTCGCCCAGGTGGCCTTGCCCCGGGGCGGCGTGGGCAGGGCGAGCAGTTTGGCGATGTTCTCCCGGACTTCTGTGGAACAGACCATGGCGGCCGGTGCCGGAGCGCTCGCGAGGTTCGCAGCCTCCTCCGCGGGTGCCTGCTTGGTCGCCGTCTTCGTTCCCTGGTCGGTGGGGGCCGCGGACGACGCCGATGTGGAGGTGGATGCCGAAGTCGATGCCGGTGCAGATGTCGTGCGGGGCGCGGATTGCATTGTGCTACCGGCGGATTCCGCATTCCCGGATCCGCCGCAACCGGCCAGCAACAGACCCGTCACCGACAGTGCGACGAGACCGGTCGTGAGACGTGCAGTCATGAGATGTCCTCCGTCATACCGAATGGCTCGAGACGAGGTGCGCGTAGACGACGATGTTGTCCGTGTAGTGGTGCACCGAGGTGTCGTACGGGCCGCCGCAGGTGATCAGTCGGAGCCCCGCGTGGTCGATGTTCCCGTAGACCTGCAGGGTCGGGAAGTCGGCCTTCTTGAAGCGTTCGACGCTGTCGACCTCGAAGACGGCCACCTTGTGATCGGCCAGCGTGACCGAGGCCCGGTCGCCGGCACGCAGCTTGCCGAGGTTGAAGAAGATGGACGGTCCGCTGTCGGAGTCCACGTGGCCGACGATGACCGAGGGACCGGCCTCGCCGGGAGTGGGCGAGCCGGTGTACCAGCCGGCCGGAGTGCCCGCGCGCGACGGTGGGATGGAAATGGCGCCCGCCCGATCCTGGCCGTAGCGCACGAGTTTCGCATTCTTGATGCCGATGCTCGGCACGTCGAGCGCGACCGGTTTCGACCGCGACAGGACCGGGCCGACGATGTGGGGCGTCGTCGACCGCGGTGCCGACCCGGGCGAACTGTTCGACGGTGCAGCGCTTTTGCCGGACGGCTCGGGCACTGCGTTCTGCTCGGCGGCCGGGTGTGCCGCCGATGCGGGTGGCTGCGGCGCGTGCCGCTGGGCACGCACCGCGACGACGAGCACGATCGCGGCAGCGATGACGAGCACCGCAGCCACCGCGGAGAGGATCCCACGCGTGTGGCCACCATGATGGCTGCGGTGTTCGGACGACATCACTGATGAATCAGGTTGCGATCAGTGCTTCTTGGCGAACTTGCGGCGACCGACCAGGGCGCCACCAGCGCCGAGGGCGATTGCACCGGCCGCGTAGAAGAGGCCGGCATTCTGCACCCCGGCGGTTCCGCCGCCACCGGTCTGGACGCCACCGGTCGGCATACCCGACATCTGCGAGTTGACGACCTTGCCGCACAGGGCGGGTGAGGTCGCGGCCAGCGGCAGGGACGGCACCAGGTCGCTCTTCTCACCCTGGGCCTTCTTGGACAGCTTCGACGGGTCGAGCCCGTGCACGACGATCACCGCGGTGCCGTTCTTCAGGTCGGCGATGGTCTTCGAATCCAGTGTGATGGTGCGCTGATACGTGTAGCTCGAGCCACCGGGAGCGATCTTGACGTTGGTGCCCGACGCCGGACTGGTGTCGCCCGTCTTGGACAACGTCGTCACGATGCCGCCGTAGTGCGGTGCACCTTCGGTGGTGCTGATGACCCCGTCACCGTTCTTGTCGGCGGACATGTCCGGGCACATGCCCATCGCGCCACCGTGGATGTGCTGCACGTGCGGGTACGGGCCGCCCATGAAGGTGGCCGCCAACCCGCTGGTCTTCTCGGTGATGACCGCCTGGTTGCCGGTGAGCTTGAGCCAGAACGTGCCAGAGGCACCGGAACCGTTGATGGAGTTCAGGGTCGCCTGGTAGGTCGTCGAACTGTCCGCGGCATGTGCGGCGGGAGCCGCAGCCAGGCCGAGACACACCGCCGCGGCAGCGGGGGCAAGGAGTAGAGCCTGCTTCTTCATGAGACTTCCTCTGTTCCTTCGGAGAGAGGTCGGCGCACACGTGAACTCCGACCGTTTCGCCGTGCCGCTGTGAGCACGGTCACCCCCGTGGTTCGTGGCCGTTGCCGGATCGGATGGGACGGATCGGCAGGAATTTTCGCGCTACGACCACGCCAACCGCTGGGCATGCCGACCGCGGATCGCCATACAGGATCCGGCGACGACGACGAATTCGCTGAGGAAAGAGACAATTCCGAGCGGCTCGAACCAGTTGCCGACGTCGTCCGCGAGCATCGGGAAGGCGACCAGGCGGGTGGCGGCATACCCGATGATCGCCAGGCCGCAGGTGAGTGTGGACAGTGCGTAGACCCGCTCACCGTCGTGCACGGTCAGGGTCGCCGCGAGCACCAGGCAGGCGGCCGTCAGCACGATGAACAACGCTCCCATGTATGGCGCTTCGTCCAGGTGCGGCGCGATCACCGGGACGTGCGCGGCCGCGGCGACCAGCGCCGCCGCGACGACGAGGGGCCGGAAACGAGAACTCACGGCGGGGCCAAGAACGCGATTCAGCATGACGACTCCTTCGCATCGGCGAGCAACGGCTGCTCGCCCTACGAGTCGTTCGTCGCCGGCGCCCTTTCGGATCGGGCTCCCTTGCCGGCGGTGACCCTGGTGACAGGCGAAAATCGCGGTGCGCGACCGCCACGGTCAGGGCCAGGATGCCCGTATGACGCACGACGGCCCTGCGACGCCCGATCTCGCCGGTCTCGGCCTGGACCCCGAAGCCTTCCCGGGCTGGGAGGTGCGTGCGCTGCGCTTCGCCGATGCCGGCGCGGTCGCAACGGCGATGGCTGCCTCCGAGCTGCACGACACCGGCGACGTCGGCGTCGAGGAGGCGGACATCGTGGGCGACTGGCAACGGCCGTCGTTCGACGTCGAGCGCAGCACGATCGGTGTCTTCACGCCCGAGGGTGAGCTCGCGGCATACGCGGAGTATCCCGGTCGTGACCGATACGACGCGACGGTCCAACCTGCTTACCGGACAAGGGGTTTGGGCACCGCGCTGGCCCGATGGATCGTCCGCCGGGCGCGCGACGCCGGGGTCGCGGCCGTCGGTATGCCGGTCCCGCAGGGTTCGGACGGCGAGCGGCTGTTGCGCGGGCTCGGCTTCGTTGAACGCTGGACGTCCTGGGTCCTGCAGCTGCCGCCGACAACGAGTCTGGGCGCGCCGCAGTTGCCGGAAGGACACCGGATCCGCAACGCCATGTCGAGGCAGGATCGCATCGCGGCATACGACGTCATCGAGGACGCCTTCCTGGAATGGTCCGTGCGCGACAAGGCGACGTTCGCGGACTTCGCCGCGCAAACGTACGAGCGACCGGGTTTCGAGGACTGGCACATGCGGATCCTGTGCCGGGACATCCCGCGTGGCGAGGAGGTCGTGGGTGCGGTGTTCTCGGTCGTCGACACCCACCACGGCACGCTGTATGTCGACCGGCTCGCCGTGCGCGCCGACGCCCGACGGCAGGGTCATGCCCGGGCGCTGCTGGCGGATGTGTTCGCCCTCGGCCGGGAGCGGGGAGCGACCGGATCCGAGCTGTCGACCGACTCACGGACCGGGGCGCTCGGGCTCTACACCGGGCTCGGCATGCAGATCACGAACACGTGGGTCAATCTGGCCGCGCAGTTCGGCGAGCGCCGATCTCGCGAGTAGGACTCCGAAGCCACTCAGCTGTGCTGCCCGACGATCACCACGGCCCGCCCGGAGCCGACTGCCGGGGTGAGTCGCAGCTCCGCAGTCGGAATCAGGCCGGCGGCGGTCAGCAGCTCGACGAGTTGCTCGGGTTGCCAGCGATGCGTGGTCCATCGGACGGGCACGTCGCCATACGCCTCGGTGCGTTGGACGTCCTCGTCGCCGACGTGAGTGGCGAGGACCAGCTGGCCGCCGGGCTTCAGCGCCTGCGCGCAGTGCGACAGGACGCCCGGCACAAGATCTCTGGGCAGGTTGAACATCGACCACCACGCGAGGATCCCGCCGTATGACGCAGCCGGCAGGTCGAGCTCGGTCCAGGATCCGACGGAGAAACGGCACTCCGGATGCAATCGGCGGGCGTTGTCGATCATGCGCGGTGACAGGTCGATCCCCGAGACGTCGACTCCGCGTTCCTGCAGGTATGCCGTGACGGTGCCCGGCCCGCAGCCGACGTCCAGCACCGGGCCGAGCGTGGTGACCGCGCCGGCGAAGACGTCCATCGCGGCGCACAGCCACGGCTCCTGACGTATGTCGCCCAGCCCGTCGGTCGTCACCATGCGCGCGTAGTTGTCGGCGACCGCGTCGTACGACGCACGGACGGTCTCGAGGTCGGCGGGATGGCGAACGGTCATGGCGGCTCATTCCTCTCGGGGGCGAGCGACCAGTCAACCGTTGAGCACCGACAGCCCGCTGCCGGGCCGAGCGAAACTGTTGCTAATCCAGCGGATCCGTCACATCGGCGACGCTCGCTTCGAGCGCCGTGATGACGTCGTCGGCGGCGAGCGTGGCGGACACGCCGTGCCCGCCGGCGCCGATCGAGATGGTTCCGGTGACGCGCTCGTCGGCGACGACCGGCCAGGCGCGCAGCGCCCCGAACGGCGTGATGGTCCCGCGCTCGTAGCCCGTGACCTCGAATGCCGTCGCCGCATCGGGCATCGAAAGCCGTGTGACACCAAGCAGATCCCGCAGTTTCGGCCAGGAGATCCGGCGGTCGCCGGGGACCAGGACGAACAGGTAGTCGTCGTCGCCGCGGCGTACGACGATCGTCTTGGCGATCTGTGCCGGCTCGATGCCGCGTAGGGCGGCCGCCTCGGCCAGCGAGCCGACCGGTCCGTGCCGCACGATCCGGTGGGGGATGCCGGAGGTCTCCAAGGCCCGTGCCGCCCGTTCCGCACCGGTGCTCGTCACGTGTGCCTCCTTGCCGTCTCGCCGCCCGTCTGCCTGCCCATCATGCCCGACCGTCCGATCGACGCGCTCGTGGCGCTGTGTCCGGGTACGCGTCAGGGCGACCCTTCGAGACCCTTCGAGACGCCGGCTCGTTCCCCTTCGGGACGCCCGCTCGTCCCTCACGGGCTCCTCAGGGCGAAGCTCACCGGCTCCTCAGGGCACGCTCAACGCTCGTGCCTCGCGAACTCCTCAGGGGACCTCTCGGTAGTTGACAAACGCATAGTTCAGAATGAATGGTCAGGGCATGCATTCCGTGACGAGCCGGCTCCTGGCGATGGTGTCGATGCTGCTGGTGGCCGGCTGCTCCGGCGCCGACTCGACGGCGCCGCGAGGCGGCTCCACTGCGCTGCAGTCCACTGCGACGTCGGCGGCGCATCGGACAGCGTCAACGTCTGCGGGTAAGCCGACCCCAGCCTCGCCCGCGGCATACCGTCCGCAGCAGTTCCACGGTTCGCAGACCGCGTTCTACACCCCACCCGATCCGTTGCCCAAGGTGCCGCACGGCACGCTGCTGCGTTACGAACGTTCGCCGATGAAGGTGTCCGGCGCGACGGTGTGGAAGGTGATGTACGCCAGCACCGCCCTCACCGGCAAGCGGATCGCGGTCACGGGGATGGTCATCGTCCCGAACGGCGCGGCGCCCGCCGGTGGCTGGAAGCTGCTCTCCGTCGCGCATGGCACCACCGGGATCGCCGACGACTGCGCACCGTCACGCACCGATCTGCCGCGGCCGGCCGGCCAGAAGCTGCCCTACACGGTGCAGATCGGGAGCGTCAATTTCGACCGGATGCCGCAGGCGGGCTACCTCAAGTCCGGGTATGTCATGGCGATGACCGACTACGAGGGCCTCGGCACGCCCGGCGTCCACCCCTATCTGGTCGGCCCGAGCGAAGCCCGAGGCGTACTGGACGCGGCGCGCGCCGCGCGCCAGCTGCCGCACACTCCAGTGCGGAAAACCTTTGTGATCTGGGGGTATTCGCAGGGTGGTCATGCGGCCGCCTGGGCAAATGACCTTGCGGCGAGCTGGACGCCGGACCTGCATCTGGTCGGCACCGTCGCGGGTGGCCCGGTCAGTGAGATGAACCTCGTCGCCAACACGCTCGCCACGACCACGATGGAGCCGAGCCTGCTCTTCATGATCGTCGCCGGGTATGCCGCGGCATACCCGCAGCTGCACCCGTCCGACGTGCTGACGCCGACCGGCATACAGGTGATGAAGCGGTTCGAGGCGAGCTGCAACGCGTTCCGGACGGCAGCGCGGGGCAAGCCGTTGTCGACCCTGGTCAAACCTGGCTTCACCAAGAACACGACGTGGCAGACGCTGCTCGGCAGGAGCAATCCCGCGCAGTACGGCGAGAAGGCGCCGAAGTCCCCGCTGCTGATCCTGCACAGCGCGGACGACGAGGTCGTGCCCGTCTTCCTCAGCAAGGTGATGTTCGACCGGATGTGCACGATCGGCTGGACCGTCGACCGGCGGGTTTACCACAACGGCAAGGGGCACGTCGCCGAGGTCATCAACGCGATGGATGACGGACTGCCCTGGCTCAACGCCCGTATGGCGGGCGAGAAGGCCAGGTCAACCTGTCCGAAGAAGTAACGGCACGAACGGAATTCGGCTCAGGCGCCTTGCTTGGCGAGTGAGCGGTCCGAGAGGGCGGATGCCGCAGCCTCGTCGGCGATGACGAGTACGTCGGGGTGACGCTGCAGCCACGACGCGGGGCAATCGAGCGAAGGCGGCTGCTCCATCGCGCAGGCCAGGGCATGGGCCTTGCGCGAACCGGAGGCCAGCAGCACGATGCTGCGCGCCTCGAGGATCGTGCCGATGCCCTGCGTGAGAGCCTCGTGCGGCACCTCGTCGATCGAGTCGAAGAAGCGCGCGTTGTCCTGACGAGTGCGTTCGGCCAAGGTCACCGCGCGGGTGCGCGAATCGGCCGGGGAGCCGGGCTCGTTGAAGCCGATGTGGCCGTTCGAGCCGATGCCGAGGATCTGCAGATCGACGCCGCCCGCCTCGCGCACCTGCTGCTCGAACAGGGCGGCTGCGGCTGCGAGGTCATCGGCCGCCGCGCGCGGGACAGCGACGTGCTCGAGCGGTATGCCGAGCGGCTCGGCGATGTTCTCCCGGACGAAAGACGTGTAACTGCCGGGGTGTTCGGCGGGCAGCCCGACATACTCATCGAGCGCGGCCAGGCGCACGTCGGCCAGTTGCCCGTCCGCGCGACGGGCGAGTTCGCGATAGGTGCTGGCCGGTGTGCCGCCGGTCGCGACACCCAGGACGTGCAGCGCGTCGTTCGCGCGAGCCTGCAGGATCCGATCGGCGGCGACACGGCCCAGAGCCGCGTCGTCGGCCACGACCTCGAGATGCATCGTCAGGGTGCCTTTCGCGTGTGTGTAATAGAATTTCAGTCTATCCGTTCCATCGTGAAGTGCCACTCCATCTCGATCCGGAGGTCCGCGTGCAACACCCGTCGGTGACCCCGAACGGCGATGTGCTGCGGCTGGTGGCTGCCCGCCGCGAGGAATTGTCCCCGACACTGCAGCGAATTGCGGACACCATCGCTCGGGATGCGGAAGAGGTGGTGCACATGTCGACCGCCGAACTCGCCCGTCGGGCCGACACGTCCGATGCCGCCGTCTCGCGTTTCTGCCGGAGCATCGACGTCGCCGGATTCCCCGAGCTGCGCTCGCTCATCGCGGTCGCACTCGCACGCGGGCCGCAGCCTGCAGCAGTCTCGCTCGCCGACGTGCAGCGCAGCAGCGACCTCGGAACGATCGCACGAGCCGTCCGCAACGCGCATGTGGACGCGATCGACCTCACCTTCGCGCAACTGGACATCGCGGTGGCCGCCCGGGTGATCGAGGCGATCAGCGGAGCCCGTCTGGTCATCGGATTCGGCGTCGGCGCTGCCGGAGCCGTGCTCGCGGACCTCGACTTCAAGCTGGGACTGGTCGGTGTGGCGGTCACCACGACAACCGACGTCCACCGTGCGCTGCAGATCACCGCGCGTGCCGCAGCCGGCACCGTGGTGATCATCGTCAGCCACTCCGGGGACACTCAAGAATGCCTCGAAGTCGCGCAGGCCGGCACCGAGGCAGGCGTCACGGTCGTGGCGATCACCGCCGCCGCGAGCTCCGCATTGAGCAGAACGGCAACGCACACCCTGCGACCTGTTGCGCACGAGCCGCGGGCACGTTCCGGTGGCACTGCGTCCCGGATCGCCCAGCTGTATGTCGTGGACCTGCTCTACCTCGGGCTGCTCGCAGCGGCGCCGCACGACGAAGAGGTAGCCGCGGACCGGATGATCCGCGTCGTGCGGCCGCACCGCGTCAGCAGCGGCCCCACCGACTGACGGCATACTCACCGGCTCTGCGACAGCAGCCTCGACATACGTCGTAGAGCGTAGGGCGCAATGTCGTCACGACGCTGACGACACGACGAGGCGGCGACCCGACCATGGAGGTATGACGCTCCCCGCCGGATCCCGCGCTCGCGGATGGGCGATCGACGCAGTCGTGGCGACCACCGTCACGGCCGTGATGATCGCCCTGTCCGGCCACATCCCGGTCGGTTCGCACACCCGTCGCATCGACTGGATGGCGGTGGTGCTGCTGGCCGTCGCCGGGATCTCGATGGGGGTGTGTCGGCGCCGGCCGCGCGCTGCGACCGTTGCGGTGACCTTGGCGCTCTGCGGTTTCATCGCGCGGGGTTACCCGAACAGTCCCATCTGGATCACCGGGTGGGTGGTGCTGGTCGTCCTGGCCTGGCGCACGGACCGGCGAACGGCGATCGTCGGTGTCACCGCAATGATGTCCGCGCTCTCGCTGACCGCGGCCGCCTTCGCGAGCGGCGGCCTGCTCGAGTCCGCCCTCTACATCGGGTGGGGCGTCGCGGCGATCTTCCTCGGCGACGGCGTGCGCAGTCGTGCGCGCTATCTCGCCGAGCGACGGGAGCGTGCGGCCGCCGCCGAGCGGAGTCGCGAGGAAGAGGTGGCTCGTCGGCTCGCGGAGGACCGGCTACGGATCGCCCGGGATCTGCACGACGGCGTGGCGCACGCGATGACGACGATCAACGTGCAGGCGGGCGCGGCCGCGCACGTGGTGGCTCATCGGCCGGAGGTGGCCGCGGAGGCGTTGGCCGTCATACAACGGGTGAGCGGCGAGGTGCTGGCCGAGCTCACCGTCATGCTCAACGTGCTGCGCGACGAGGGCCAGCGTGCAGACCGGGTGCCGACCCCGGGGCTGTGGGACGTGGCGCGGCTCGTCGACGGGACCGCGGCGTCCGGACTCGCGGTCACCCTGAGCGTCGATGCGCCGCCACAGCGGTTGGCGCCATCGATCAGCACGGCGACCTACCGGGTGGTGCAGGAATCGTTGACCAATGTGTTGCGTCATTCGATCGCCCGGCGGGCCGAGGTCCGGATCTGCGCGCAGCCCGGAGCGGCGATCGAGGTGCACGTCCTGGACGCCGGGCCGGCCCGCCTCGACGGTGCGAACGGTTCCGGTGTCGGGATCCGTGGAATGCGCGAACGTGTCACGTCGACCGGCGGCCGGTTCACCGCCGGGCCCACCGAACCCGGTGGTTTCGCGGTGCATGCGAGTTGGCGGCGGACCACATGATCCGGGTGCTGTTGGTCGACGACCAGCCTTTGGTACGAGCAGGATTCGCGATGATGCTCGACGCAGAGGAGGACGTGTGCGTCGTCGGCGAGGCGGACGATGGCGTGCGTGCCGTCGAGCTGGTGGCGGCGCAGGTGCCGGACGTGGTGCTGATGGATATCCGGATGCCGGGCATGGACGGCCTCGAGGCGACGCGGCAGATCGTGGCGTGGCCCCAGCTCGAGCAGGTGAAGGTGTTGATCCTGACGACGTTCGAGCTGGACGAGTACGTCTTCGAGGCGTTGCGTGCCGGGGCGAGCGGATTCCTGGTCAAGCACACCCAACCCGCTGATCTCGTCCGCGCGGTTCGCGAGCTCGCTTCCGGGGAAGCGCTCCTGTCGCCGAGTGTCACCCGGCGGCTCATCGCGGAGTTCGTCGCGCGACTCGAACGTCCGACTCTGGTGCCGCCCGAGCTGCAGGAGCTCACGCAACGGGAGCGTGAGGTCGTCGCACTCGTCGCGCACGGGCTCACGAACGACGAGATCGCCGACGAACTGGTCGTCAGTCCGGCGACTGCCCGCACTCACGTGGGCCGGGCCAAGATGAAGCTGCACGCCCGCGACCGTGCGCAACTCGTCGTGTTCGCCTACCAGTCCGGACTCGTCACCGCGTAGCAGTCCCGCCGCACGGCGTCCGACGTTGCGCCTGCGCCAGTGCGCGTATCCGGAAGATACGTACTGGAGCGGACGACGTGAGACGCGGTGTCGCGAAGGCTGAATCCCATGAGTCTCCAACGCCGTTGGAGCGCGATACATGGGAGTCGGGCATGAGCGGACTGCACGGCAAGGCACCACTCGGGTGGCGTGAACGGGGAAGGGTGCCGCGATGAGTGCGCCCGCGATCAACGTCTCGGCACTCGTCAAGGACTACGGGACGCACCGGGCGGTCGACGAGGTGTCCTTCACCGTCCGGCACGGGTCGGTCACCGGCTTCCTCGGGCCGAACGGCGCCGGAAAGTCCACCACGCTGCGCATGCTGGTCGGTCTGACACCGCCGACGTCGGGCACCGCGCACGTGCTCGGCGGGTCGTATGCCGACCTGCCCAACCCGGGTCGTCGTGTCGGGGTGCTCCTCGACGCGTCGGCCCAGCATGCCGGCCGAACGGGCCGCGAAGTGCTGCGCCTGAGCGCCATGGTGATGGGTCTGCCGCTGGACTGCGTACCCGAGATGCTCGATCGCGTCGGGCTCACCGCGTCGGAGGCGGATCGGCGCGCCGGCACCTATTCGCTCGGCATGCGCCAGCGGCTCGGTATCGGTGCCGCCCTGCTCGGCGACCCCGACGTGCTGGTGCTCGACGAACCGGCCAACGGACTCGATCCGGCGGGCATCCGGTGGATGCGTGGGTTGCTGCGCGACTTCGCCGACAGCGGTGGCGCGGTGCTGCTGTCCTCGCATCTGCTGCGCGAGATCGAAGCAGTCGCAGACGATCTGGTGATCATCGGTCGCGGTCGGGTCGTCACCGCGGGTCGCACGAAACAACTGATCGATGCCGCCGGTGGGGACCTGGAAGACCTCTTCCTGACCCTGACCGCGGGGGATGCACGGGAGGACGTCACGTCATGAGCACCGTTTCCACCATCACGCCGGCCCTCGCCGATCGCGACAGCGCCATACCGTTCGAACGGCTGGTCCGTACAGAGTTGCGCAAGATGTACGACACCCGGGCGAGCCGCTGGCTGCTGATCGCCCTCGCCGCGCTCACCCCGATCGTGATCGCGGTCCTGGTCGTCGCGCTCTCGCCGAAGGACCTCACGTTCAACAAGCTGGTCGACTTCTCGTCTACGCCGGAGAAGATGCTGTTGCCGGCGCTGGGGATCCTGGCGATGACCAGCGAGTGGAGCCAGCGGACCGGTCTGGTCACGTTCACGCTGGTGCCGCGCCGCGGCCGGGTGCTCACGGCAAAGTTCGTCGCGACGCTCTGTCTCGGGATCGCAGCAACTGCAGTGATGTTCGCGGCCTGCGCTGTCGGGAACATTCTTGGCGCGACGTTCCGGGGCGGCGACGGCAGCTGGTCGTTCGGACTCCCCGGGTTCGGCGGTATCACCCTGGTGATGCTCATCTGTCTGATCGAAGGCATGGCATTCGGTATGGCGCTCCTCGCCACTCCCGCGGCGATCGTCGTCTATTACGTCCTTCCGAACGTGTGGAGTGCCGTGTTCTCGACGGTGGGCGGGTTGAAGTCGGCCGAAGCATGGGTCGACCTGAGCGAGGCCACCGGGAACTTCTACAACGACAAGATGACCGGCACCGGGTGGTTGCAACTGCTCGTCGCCCTATCGATCTGGGTGCTGGTGCCGCTTGCGATCGGCGTATGGCGGGTCAATCGGACGGAGGTGAAGACCTCCTGACGCCCGACGGGTCTACGGTCGAAACGGAGCCGGTGCCCGGAGCGCCGATCCAGGACAAGCGACCGCACCACTCGAAGGAGCCACGCATTATGAAGATCGGAGTCCCCACAGAGGTCAAGGCGGGGGAGCACCGGGTCGGGATCACTCCCGTCGGTGTTCACGAACTCGTCCGAAACGGCCACGACGTGCTCGTGCAGCGCGGTGCCGGTGAGGGCAGTTCGATCGCCGACGGGGACTACGTCGCCGAGGGCGCCACGATCGTCGAGGCGGCCGACGACGTCTGGGGTGACGCGGACCTGGTCATGAAGGTCAAGGAGCCGATCGCCGAGGAATACCACCGGCTGCGCGAGGACCTGACGCTCTTCACCTATCTGCATCTGGCTGCGGACGAGACACTGACCCACGAGCTGCTGCGGTCCAAAGTCACCGGAATCGCATACGAGACAGTGCAATTGCCATCGGGCATGTTGCCACTGCTCTACCCGATGAGCGAGGTCGCCGGTTGCCTGGCACCGCAGGTCGGCGCGCATGCGTTGATGAAGGCGCAGGGTGGCTCCGGGGTGTTGATGGGCGGCGTCGGCGGCGTGGCCAGCGCCAAGGTCGTCGTGCTGGGTGGTGGCGTCACCGGTCAGAACGCCGCCAACATCGCGCTCGGCATGGGTGCCGACGTGACGATCCTGGACACCGATCTCGAGAAGCTGCGGATGACGTTCTGGCGCTACGACAATCGGGTTCGGCAGATCGCCACCTCGACCCTGGCGGTGCGTGAGCAGGTGCTCGGTGCCGACCTCGTCATCGGTTCGGTGCTGATCCCCGGCGCAAAGGCACCGAAGCTGGTCACCAACGAGATGGTCGCGAACATGAAGCCCGGCTCGGTGCTGGTCGACATCGCCGTCGACCAGGGTGGTTGTTTCGAGGACACCCACCCCACGACGCATGCCGACCCAACCTTCCAGGTGCACGGCAGCGTCTTCTACTGTGTCGCGAACATGCCTGGTGCAGTGCCGAATACGTCGACCTGGGCGCTGACCAACGCGACTTTGCCGTATGTCGTGCGACTCGCCAACCAGGGCTGGCGCGAGGCCCTGCGCAACGACCCGGCCCTCGGCCTGGGCCTCAACACCTATGCCGGAAAGGTCGTGTGCCAACCGGTGGCCGAGGCGCATGGCCTGGAGTATGCCGACCCCGTCAAGCTGGTCGAGTAGCGGAGGAGCGTATCGAGACCTTGCTCAGCCCGCGAACGCCAGCGCGATGAGCGCGAGCAGCGGAACCGTGCCCTGCGTCGCGGCGGCGCGTGCCTTCGAGGTGTCGCTTGCGACCAGTACGAGTGAGGCGGCGACCATCGAGCCGGCACCCGCGCCGGCGAGTGCGACCGACGCGGCGTGCGGCCCCGTCGCCCGCAGGACGACGGCGACGAACACCACGACCGCCAGGAACAAGTTGTAGAAGCCCTGGTTGAACGCCAACGGCTTTGTCTGCTCGGCCTGTTCGGCGCTCACGCCGAAGGCTGCCCGGGTACGCGGAGCGGTCCACGCGAACGACTCGAGCCAGAAGATGTAGACGTGCAACAGGCCCGCGAGGACGAGCAACACCGACGCGACGATCACCATGGCGAGATCCTACGGGCGCGTGGCTCATCGGGAAGTGCTTGAAGCATCCCTGTCGGTGTGCGAGATTCGACGTGGCGCGGGTGGGGCGCCGCGAAGCATTCGGAGGGGAACACATGCGTCGGGGATTCATCGCAGCCGTGGCAGCCATGGGCGCCGTCGGGCTTGTGGCGTGCCAGAACGACACGGACCCGGCAGGGCCACCTTCGGGTGCTCGATCGTCGCAGTCGGCCGGTGCGAGTACGACGACAGCGAGTACGGCGGCCACGGAGCCGTCATACGCACTCGCACGCTCGCATCCCGAGGCCGACAGTTACTACCCGCAGCACGGCGTGCCCTACCTCGACACGCTGCACTATCAACTCGACCTCGGTTGGCAGCCGAAGAGCAAGCGGTTGTCCGGGACGGCGACCATCGACTTCCGGGTCACCACGGACCGGCAGACCGTGCGCTTCGAGCTCGGTGCACCGCTGAAGGTAAGTAAGGTCGTGCTTGACGGCAAGCCGGTCGCCTCGAGTAGGTCCGGCAACAACGTGGTGATCAAAACCTCTGGCATCACGGCGAATTCGCAGCACACGGTCGCCATCACGTATGCCGGCACGCCGGCGCTGATCCAGGAGCCGGCGCAACGGTCCGACGTACAGAAGGACGGCTTCCACATCGGTGCGAAAGGCCAGGTGTGGGCGTTCCAGGAGCCGTTCGGCGCGTTCACCTGGTATCCCACGAGCGACCAGCCCGCGGACAAGGCCTACTACGACGCCAAGCTGACCGGGCACGACGGGCAGAAGCCGGTCTTCAACGGTCAGGTCGAGTCCACCACGGTCACCGGCAATGACACGACGACGTCGTTCCACCTCGATAAGCCGGCTGCGTCATACCTGACGACGATTGCGTTCGGGAACTACCGGCACGAGCAGGCGACCGGGCCGCACGGGTTGCCGATCAACTACTGGTACACACCCGCCGGTGCCCCGTCGATGAGCATCGTCCGGCAGGCGCCGCAGATGATCGCGTGGGCCGAGAAGCAGATCGGGCGCTACCCGTTCGCCAGTGCCGGCGCCGTCCTGGTGCCCGGCAATTCGGCGATGGAGACGCAGACACTGGTCACCATGAGCCAGGACGTCTCGGCCATGCAGGACCGGGACATCTATCGATCCGACTATGCACACGAGCTGTTCCACCAATGGTTCGGTGACGAGATCACGCCGACCGACTGGAAGGACATGTGGCTCAACGAGAGCCTGACCTTCTTCATGCAGTACCGCTACATGGAGGACTTCGACCTGCCGCCCGCCTGGGGAACGTATGCCGAGCTGCAGTCGTACGGCGACCAGGAGCTCCGTGACAGCCAGGGTCCTCCCGGCGCTTACCGGAAGGGCGACTTCGGCGATCTGAACGTCTACCTGTCCGGTGCGCTCATGCTGCACAACCTGGAAAAGGCGTATGGCACAACGAGGTTCGATGCTGCGTTGAAGGGCTGGCCGGCGACTGCGAAGTACGGCAACAGCAACCGGACCAAGTTCGCGGCATACATGAACAAGGCGCTCGGACCCAAGGCCGGCCCCTACATCACCACCTGGCTGACGGCGAAGAAGACCCCGAAGCCGCTGCCCGCACAGCCCTGACCGCCCGGTGTTTCGCGAATGACGGCTTCTTCGGCGAGTGACGGCCGTATCCGACCGTCACTCGCCGAAGAAGCCGTCACTCGGCATCGGCGACCGGTGG
This sequence comes from Flexivirga sp. G2, assembly GCF_055397625.1. Taxonomy (NCBI): domain Bacteria; kingdom Bacillati; phylum Actinomycetota; class Actinomycetes; order Micrococcales; family Dermacoccaceae; genus Flexivirga; species Flexivirga sp. G2. The sequence goes on along the minus strand of NZ_AP039675.1, from coordinate 4,360,504 downwards.
GTCAGGCGCGGCGGCGGGCGAGGAACGTCGAGTCGTCGATGTCGAAGGTCTCGCCGTCGCGGGTGACCCGCCGTGGCCGCTGCTCCACCACGACCGGCTCGAAGTCGTCCGACAGGCCCGGCAGCAGGTCCGCCGCCAGGAACATCGCGTCCCGCTTGCTCTTGGTCAGTTCGGTGAAGTGCGCCGCCGGCGAGTGGCCGACGACGAGTAGGTGACCGCCCGGCCGAACCGCGGCGGCGAACCGGGTGACGGCATCGACCATGCGGCCGTCCGGCAGGTGCAGGAAGTGGCTGGTGACCAGGTCGTACGAGCGGCCGTCGGCGTCGAACTCGCGCGCGTCGATCTGCCACCAGTCGGTCCGGTCGGCGACGCCGGCCTCCTGTGCGTGCTGCGCTGCGCGGGACAAACCCTTCGGGGAGAAGTCGGCACCGGTCACCCGCCAACCCTGCTGGGCCAGCCAGATGACATCGCCGCCCTCACCGCAGCCCACGTCGAGCGCGGTGCCGGGCTGCAGCTTGCCGGCCTCGGTGATCAGCTGCGGGTTGGCGTTGCCGCTCCAGACCGCATCGGTCCCGGCATACCGCTCATCCCAGGAGTCGGCCTCGAAGTAGTTCGGGTCGGCGCCGCCGCCCTCGGTCGAGTGGTCGTGTGCGTGCGCGGAGTCATCGGCGGAGGTGTGCATGAGAACAGCGTGACAATGAACGGGCCCGGTGTGAAATGCAATTGCCGAATTGGCAAATCGGACTCCGGACGGTCGGACTTCCTCGATCTGCGTACCGCGGCGAACCGTCGGCTTTACGGTGTGCTCACCGTGCACGGACTGGGAGGGGTCGCATCATGGGTACGTGGTCGCCGCGTCGGCTCCCCGGGTCTCCGGCAGCGCGTGTGGTCGTTGCATTCGCCGCACTGCTCGTGTTGTCCGCCGTCGTTGCCACCGGGTGGAACGCCGTCGACAGTTTGCGCCCGCACAGGGACTGGAATTACGAAACCTTCAGCATCGCGACCGGCCGTAGCGGCACTGTCTACTGGACGGTGACCACGGGCCTCGGAGAAGCGGGTTCGGTGTGCCTCGAGGCGGCATACGCAAAACACCCGTTGACAGCTGCGGAAGTGGATGGCCCGGAGACCGCAGCGAATTCGACCGGTGAGTGCCGATTCGGTGTGGCCGGCGACGATCCGAGCACGTCCATTCAGCTCGAGTTGCCTGATGGCGAAGTTCTCGAGGCGGGACCCCTGCCTCCGACGACGGCAGCGTTGCTCACCGAGGACGGGCGGCGTCTTCCGGCACGGACGATCAGTCGTGTGCACTATCCACTCAAGAAGTACTGGGTGGCGATCGACGCGCGGGCGGACGGCTCAGTACCCGTCGACGCTGCCGGCCGGGATCTGGTCTTTCCCGAGATGTGAGGGACGCCTGCCTCCTGCGGTGTGTGGGTTGCGGAAGAACACGACCGCGACCACGGCCAGGATCGCGATGCCGGCCGGCAGGTAGACCGCCTCACCCATCGAGCGGGCGAAGCCGTGCGCGACCAGCTCGGGCAGGTGCCCCGTATGGCGGCTGCCCTGGCTGGGGGAGACCGCCCCGGCGCTCTCGCCGAGGTGCGAGTGCAGCCGGGCCTCCATCACCGCGGCGATGGCGGCGCTACCGATGACGGCACCGACCTGGCGGGTCATGTTGTAGACGCCGGCACCCGCGCCGGCCCGTTGCGGCGGGAGCGTTCGGGTGGCGGTCACCGACAGCGGTGCCCACATGAAACCGTTGGCGACGCCGAGGACGATCAGCGGCAGCACCAATTGCCAGGTCGACGTGTGCGGGTCGATCATCGCGCCCAGCCAGAAGAGCGACACCGTCAGGCAACTCAGGCCGAAGCCGGCGATCAGCGCCGGGTGGTAGCGGTCGACGAGCTGCCCGACGAACGGAGCGAGGACCGCGCTGACGAGCGCCATCGGCACGAAGAGCAGACCCGCCTTCGTCGGCGACAGCTCCCGGACGACCTGCGCATAGAGCATGGTCGGCAGCGCGAACGAGGTGATCACGAAGCCGACGATGCTGATCGCGATGTTGGCCAGCGTGAAGTTGCGGTCCCGGAACAGCACCAGCGGCACCAGTGGATCGGACGTGATGCGCGATTGCCACCAGACGAAGACCGCCATCAGCACCACACCGACCGCGATCAGCAGCGGGACCGACACGAAGCCCCACATCGTGCCCCAGTCGTAGGACTCGCCCTCCTGGATGCCGAAAACCAGGCAGAACAGCCCGATCCCGCTGAGCGCGACACCGAGCCAGTCGAAGCTGTGCGTGTGGATCGGCAACGACGGCACCAGCCACCAGGCGAGCACGAAGCCGATGATGCCGACCGGCACGTTGATGTAGAAGATCCATTCCCAGCCCCAGCCGGTCGTGATGATGCCACCGAGCACCGGTCCGACCAGTGTCGCGACACCCGCGACCGCGCCCCACAGGCTCATCGCCTGACCGCGTCGCTCCGCGGGGAAGGTCCGGGTGATGACCGCCATCGTCTGCGGGGTCATCATCGCCGCGCCGAGACCCTGCACGACACGTGCCGCGATCAGCACGCCGATGCTGCCGGTCAGACCGCAGAGCAGCGACGCGATGGTGAAGACGGACAGCCCGGTCAGGTAGAGCCGCCGCGGACCGAATCGGTCGCCCAATCGGCCCGAGACCAGCAGCGGCACGGCATACGCGAGCAGGTAGGCGCTGGTCACCCACACGACACTGTTGATGTCGGTGTGCAGCCCCTCCTGTATGGCGGGCGTGGCGACCGAGACGATGGTCGAGTCGACCAGGATCATGAAGAACCCGACGCACAGCGCGATCAACGCGCGCCATGGATTGACCTGCTGCAACTCCACTGAGTGTGTGTCCTTCGACGGTGTGCGGGCCGCCCGAGAGGCGGACCGGAGAGGTTCTCCACTCTAGGTCGCCAGGCTGACAACGCGGTTCCGGTGATCACACCGAAAGCGCCCTCCCGGCGATGCCGGAAGGGCGCTGTGCTCGTTCGGTCTGCTCGAACGGTCTGCTCAGACTCCGGGAGGCGGCGTCTGGCCGGGCGCGGGCGGGGGCGGGGTGTCGCCCGTCTCGCCGTCACCGGCGCCGGGGCGCTGCTCGGCCAGTTTGTCCGCGCCCTTCAGGGCGGCGTCCTGTGCCTTCTCGAGCTTGTCGTGGTACTTGCCCTGGGTCTTCTCGTCGATCTTCGAGGTCAGCTTGCCGAGCATCCCGGCGAACTTGTCCTTGTTGTCGTGCGCCAGCTGCCCGGCCTTCTCCTTGGCCTGCTGGGCGGCGTCCCCGGCGTTCTTCTTGATGTCGTCGCTGTTCGGCACGGTGGATCTCCCTTGCTGGATGGACCTTCAACTATTGAACTCAAACGCCCTCATCGCAAGATGCGTTCCGTCGCGCGGCCGCCGCGTCGACGTCGGTCGGGCGTCATACAGTCGTGCCCGTGACGTTGATCCTGCACCGCGCCGAGCGCACGGACGCCCTGGCCGACGGGCTCGCACGGCTGCTGATCGACCCCCTCGAGGACCCGTTCGAGCAGGAGCTGGTCATCGTGCCGACCCGCGGTGTCGAGCGCTGGCTGGCGCAGTCGCTGGCCGGCCGGCTCGGCGTCGGTCCGCGCGGCGGTGACGGGATCTGCGCCGGGGTGCGCTTCGTCGCACCGCACTCGCTGGTCGCCCTGCTGACCGGCCGCGAGCGGGACGATCCCTGGCACCCCGACCGGTTGGTCTGGCCGCTGCTGGAGACCATCGACGCCAGCCTCGACGAGCCGTGGTGCGCCGTGCTCGCCGCCCACCTCGGGCATCGCTCGACCGATCGGCTCGCCGAGCATCGGGCCGGCCGCAGGTATGCCGTGGCGCGTCGCCTGGCCGCGCTCTTCTCGTCTTACGCGACGCAGCGGCCGCAACTGCTGAGCGACTGGGCTGCAGGCGAATTCACCGATGGCGCGGGCGGACCGCTCGACGACGACCTGCAGTGGGAGGCCCGGCTTTGGGCCGCTCTGCTGCCGCAGGTGGACGCGCCGCCGCCACACGAGCGGCATCGTGCCACCGTCGAGGCGCTGCGAAGTGGCGCCGACCCCTCGCCGAATCACATGCTGCCAGAGCGGCTTTCGTTCTTCGGGCATACCCGTATGCCGGTCACCGAACTGGAGCTGCTCGCGGCCATGGGCGAGCACCGGGACGTGCACCTCTGGTTGCCGCAGTCGTCCCGCGCACTGTGGGCAGCACTGGAGTCGCATGGATCGGGTGCGGTGCCGCGTCGTTCGGACGACAGCGCCGAGGCCGTGCGTCACCCCCTGCTGGCGACACTCGGTCGAGATGCCCGTGAGCTGCAACGCAGCATCCCGCCGCACGAGGACCGCACCGAGCTCCCCGGCGACTCACCTGAGCCGACAACGGTGCTCGGCCGGCTGCAGCAGGACCTGCACGACAATGCAGCCCCGGACAATGCCCAGCGGGCGGAGCGGGTCGTCGCGGCGGACGACCGATCCGTGCAGGTGCATGCCTGCCACGGGCCGGCCCGCCAGGTCGAGGTGCTGCGGGAGGTGCTCACCGGACTGCTGCAGGAGGACCCGACCCTCGAGCCGCGCGACATCCTGATCATGTGCCCGGATATCGAGGGCTATGCGCCGCTGATCCAGGCGGCGTTCGGCCTCGGGGAGTCCAGCGGGCATGCGCCGGCGGCCGCGCACCCGGCTCATCAACTGCGGGTCAAACTCGCCGACCGGTCCCTCGCGGCGACCAACCCGCTCTTCGAGATCGCTTCTGTCCTCATCGATTTCGCGTTCGGTCGAGTGCGTGTGAGCGAGTTGCGTGCTCTGCTCAGCACCGATCCGGTGCGTCGCCGGTTCCAACTGGACGAGGACGACCTCGCCCGTATCGCCGGCTGGACCGCCGCGGCGGAGATCCGGTGGGGCCTGGACGCGGAGCACCGGCAGCGCTTCCAGTTGGGTGGATACGACCAGAACACCTGGCAGTTCGGACTCCGCCGGCTGCTGCTCGGTGTCGCCACCACGGGCGACAGCGGGACGGTCGGCTCGGTGCTTCCGGTCGACGACGTCGCCAGTGGTGACATCGATCTGGTCGGTCGGTTCGTGGAGTGTGTCGACCGGATCGAAGCCGCAGTCGACGCGCTCGCGACCGCGCGCACGGCCGACTCCTGGATGAGTGCGCTGCGTGGGGGCGTCGCGGCGTTGTGTCTGGTGGACCGTGAAAGCCTCTGGCAGCAAGCACAATTCGACCGGGAGCTGGAGCAGGTGCGCACTCTGGCAGCCGCCGGCACACAGCTGCAGGTCAGCGACATACGCCAGCTGGTGCGCAGCCACCTCGAGGGCCGGGCGACGCGCGCGAACTTCCGCACCGGCACCCTGACCGTCTGCACGATGATGCCGATGCGATCGGTGCCGCACCGGGTCATCTGCCTGCTCGGACTGGACGACGGTGTCTTCCCGCGTGGGAACGGCACCGATGGCGACGATGTCCTGGCCCGACGCCCGATGACGGGTGAGCGGGACATCCGCAGCGAGGACCGGCAGCTGCTGCTCGACGCCGTGCTGGCAGCTACCGATCACCTCGTCGTGACCTTCAGCGGAGCCGGCGAGCACACGGGTCAGGAACGGCCACCGGCAGCACCATTGGGCGAGCTCATCGACGCCGTTCGGCGCACCGCAACCTGGCCCGAGGGACGCGATGTCGTCGTCCGACATCCGTTGCAACCGTTCGATGTTCGCAACCTGGTGCCCGGAGAGCTCGGCACAGCCGGCCCCTTCAGCTTCGACCGTCTGTCCCTCGCGGGCGCGCGTGCGGCCCAGCACCAGTCGTCCCGCGAGCCGCGACTGCTCCCGGCGCCCCTGCACACACCGTCGGTCGACGAAGTGGGGCTGGCGGACCTGCTGAAGTTCTTCGAGGACCCTGCCCGCTGGTTCGTCCGGCAGAGGTTGGACGTCGCGCTGCCGTTCGAGGTGGACGAGGTGCCCGACACCATGCCGATCGAGCTGGACGGCTTGCAGAAATGGCAGATCGGTGACCGGGCGCTCGCGGACTCGATGCGCGGCATCAGTCGGGACGAGATCTCCCGGATGGAGACGCTTCGGGGCGCCATACCTCCGGGGATGCTGGGGGCCGGGACCGTCGAGTGGGCGGTCGACGGTGTCGAGGCGGTCCGGGCGCCGATCGCTTCCCTGCTCGGCATCGAGGTGACGAGCATCGACCTCGACATCGCACTGCCCGGTGGGCGTCGACTCACCGGCACCGTCGGCGGCCTGCGCGGCGACATACACCTCGCCGTCGGCTACTCGACACTCAAGGCCAAGCAGCGGCTGCAGTCGTGGATCACGTTGCTGGCATTGGCTGCCGGAGCCCCGGAGCGCCCGTGGTGCACTGTCACCGCAGGCTGGCTGCGCGGAGGCGCTCGACGTCAGGCCGGTTACTACACCGCCGGTCCGCTCGAGGTGGACGTCGCAAGGACCCGGCTGGCCGAGCTGGTGGACGTCTTCGTGCGCGGCATGGACGAGCCGATCCCGTTGCCGTTGCAGACGTCACTGGCGTATGCCGGGGCGTTGCGTCGCTCTCCGGACCGGACTCGTGCCGCGGCATACGCTGCAGCGCAGGACTGGGAGAGCCGCAAGTTCCCCGGCGAGGCCGAGGACGCAGCGCGGCGCCTCATCCACGGCGACGTGATCGACTTCGCGACCCTGGCGCGCGAGAAGCCGCGCGACGACGAGACCTGGAACGCCGCGACGAGCCGGCTCGGGCAATACGCCCTGCGAGTCTGGCCGCCGCTGTTGGACGCTCAACGATCGGGGACCACCTGATGACCGATCAGCCCTTCGATGTGCTCGGACCGCTGCCGACCGGCACCACCGTGCTCGAGGCCAGCGCGGGCACCGGCAAGACCTGGACGATCGCCGCCCTGGTCACGCGGTATGTCGCCGAGGGCGTGCACACCCTCGACGAGCTGCTCGTGGTCACCTTCGGGCGGGCGGCGTCCCAGGAGCTGCGCGAGCGGGTGCGCGAGCACCTCGTCGCTGCTGCGGAGGCACTCGGCGAGGACGGCGGCACCTCCGACGACCCGCTGCTCGCTGCGCTGTGCGACGTGTCGCCGGGCGAACGCGCCACGCGCGCCCGCCGGCTGCGCACCGCACTGGCGGCGTTCGACGAAGCCACCATCGCGACCATCCATCAGTTCTGCCACCAGGTGCTCACCGGACTCGGCGTCGCCGGTGACTCCGATCCGGGCGCACAACTCGTGGAGGACATCGACGACCTGTTGATGGAGATCGTCGACGACCTCTACGTGCGCGGCTTCGCCGGGCAGCGGACCCGACCGGAGTTCGATCATGCCGAGGCGCGCCAGATCGCCCGGAAGGTGGCCGGCGACCCGGATGCAGTGCTGGTGCCCACCGATGCCGCGCCCGGCAGCGCTGGGGCACGTCGGGTGGGCTTTGCGCAGGCGGTGCGCGCCGAACTCGACTCGCGCAAAAGGCAATTGGGCATTCTGACCTATGACGACCTCCTCTCCCAGGTCGCCGACGCGCTGCAGGAGGAGGACGCACCCGCACGCGAACGCATGCGCCGGGCCTGGCGGGTGGTGCTCATCGACGAGTTCCAGGACACCGACCCGACCCAGTGGCAGGTCTTCGACCGAGCCTTCAGCGGACACGCCACGATGGTGCTGATCGGGGACCCCAAGCAGGCGATCTACGCCTTCCGTGGCGGCGACGTGGCGACCTACCTGCAAGCCGCCGCGACTGCCGGGCAACGCCGGACCCTGGCGACCAACTGGCGCTCCGATGCACCGCTCGTGGACGCGCTCGGTCGGCTGCTGGAGGGCGCCGCGCTCGGCGATCCGCAGATAAGGGTGCAGCCGGTCGTGGCCCAGCACCAGCAGGGACGGTTGCACGGGGCGCCCGTGTCCGGCCCGCTACGGCTTCGCTTCGCCGGCATCGACGCCGCACCCCATCGGCTCAACCGGGACGAGGACGCCGTGCTCGCGGGCCCGTGGCGGTCCGTCGTGGCAGCCGATGCCGCCCGCGACATCGCCGAGCTGCTCACCTCCGGTGCGACGTATGACGAGTCCGGTGGCTCTCGGCCGGTCACCCCGAGCGACATCGCGGTCCTCGCCGCCAAGAACAGCGAGTTGCAGTTGATCCAGCAGCAATTGCGGGCGGTCGGTGTGCCGGCGGTCCTCGGTGCCGGTGGCAGCGTCTACGCCACCCGGTCGGCCGCGGACTGGCGCACCCTGCTGGAGGCGATGGATCAGCCGCACCGCTCGGCCCTGGTGCGCGCGGCGGCGCTGACACCCTTCTTCGGGCGCACCGCCGCTGAGCTCGACGAGCTCGGTGACCAGCTCACCGATGCCACCGCGTCCCGGTTGCGCTACTTCGCCGACGTCTACCGACACCGTGGAGTTGCAGCGGTTTTCGAGCTGTGCAACCTGGATGGTCTGCCCGGGCGCGTCCTTCGACTCGTCGGCGGCGAGCGGGAGCTCACCGATCTGCGACACATCTCGGAGTCGTTGCACGCTGCGTCCTTGCGGCTCCCACCGGGCCTGCCCGCCCTCCTCGGCTGGCTGGCCGAGCAGGCCGACGCGGATCGGCCGGCCTCCGGCGACGCCCGGGCCCGACGACTCGCGAGCGATGCCGAAGCCGTCCAGCTGTCGACGATCCACGGCAGCAAGGGGCTCGAATACCCCATCGTCTACTTGCCGTTCGTCGCCGACCGCCATGTCGGCACGGCCGAACGCAACCCGCTCTTCCATCTGCCAGGTCAACCTCCGCAGCGTGCGATCTACGTCGGCGACCCGGACCGCGATGTGGCGGTCGCGGCCCGACACGAAAGCGCGGGTGAGTCGCTCCGCCTGCTGTATGTCGCCCTGACCCGCGCCCGCTCGCAGGTCGTGGTGTGGTGGGGTCAGACCAACAATGTCGAGGCATCGGCACTGCACCGGTTGCTCGTCGATCGGGACCCGACGGTGCGCACCGAGGACGGCGCGATCGCCGACACGTGCCGGCGGCTGGACGGCGCCGCCTCGGTCCAATTGCTCGAGCGATGGTCCGCCGGGAGCGGTCCGCGGTGGGAGCAGGTCGAGAAGGTCGCCGCCCCGAACGTCGAGATACCTTCTGCTACCAGCGAGTTGGCAGTCCGCTCGTTCGATCGCGCCATCGATGAGGACTGGCGGCGTACGTCATACTCCGCGTTGAGCAGGGCGTTGGACAACATCCCGGTCGCTGACGGGGTCGGCAGTGAGCCCGAACAGACCGGCACCACCGATGAGATCGACATCGTGGTGACGCCGCCTGAGGGTGGCGTGGCAACCGAGCTCGACGAGTTGTCACCCATGGCCGACCTCCCCGTCGGCGCGACCTTCGGATCCCTGGTGCACGCGGTGCTCGAGACCGTCGACGCGTCGGCGACGGACCTGAAAGCCGAGATCGCAGAACGGGTTCGGGCCGAGCTGATCCAGTGGCCCGTCGAGCTCGACACGGCTGTGTTGGTGGATGCGTTGGTGTCCGTCTACGACACCCCGCTGGGTCCGCTGGCGCCGGGTGCGACCCTGCGCGGGATCGGCCGGGACAAGCTGGCCGAATTGGAGTTCGAGCTGCCGCTCGGCGGATCAGACGTGCTCCGGCCGGTGCGGCTGGGACAGCTCGGCGACATACTCCGCCGGCATCTGCCGCCGGGAGATCCGTTGCTGCCCTACGCCGACCTGCTGCGCCACGAGGAACTCGGCGGGCAGGTGCTGCGCGGCTATCTGACCGGCTCGATCGATGTGGTGTTGCGCGTCGACGGCCGCTACCTCGTCGCCGACTACAAGACCAACTGGCTCGGCCCGGTAGACCAGCCGTTGCTGCTGGCCGCCTACGGCCCCGAGACGTTGGCCGGCGCGATGGGCCATTCGGACTACCCCCTGCAGGCGCTGCTGTATGCCGCGACGCTGCACCGCTACCTGCGGTGGCGGTCGCCCGACTACGACCCCGAGCAGCATCTCGGTGGGGTTCTCTACCTCTACCTGCGGGGGATGGCAGGCGCGAAGACCCCTGTGGTGGACGGTAATCCGACCGGGGTCTTCTCATGGAAGCCACCGACGGCGCTCGTGCTCGAGCTGTCGGATCTGCTGGACGGGGGCGTTGCATGAGTGTCGACGAGGCGATCGATTTCACCGGCCGCATTGCGCTGCGGGCCGACGGCATACTGCGAGCCGGCAATGTGGCGGGCGTCTTCGAGCCGTCGGACGTACACGTGGCCCGACGATTGAGAGATCTGGTGCAGGAGCAGGACGAGCAGGTGGTGCTCGCGATGGCTCTGGTCGTGCGCGCGGTGCGGCGCGGATCGATCTGTGTGGATCTGCGGGATTCGACCGATCCGGAGCATTTCGTGCAGGCCGAGGACGGCGACTCCGACGACGGAGTCGCAGCGGCCAGGGCGACGATGGCCGCCGATTGGCCGACGGATGGTGCTGCCTGGGTTGCGGCGGTCGGTGCGAGCGCGCTCGCTGCCGCCGGGATTCTGCGGGTGGAGCAAGGGCTGGTCTATCTCGATCGCTATCACCGCGAGGAGCGCCAGGTCGCCGACGGGCTGCGCGCCCGCATCGCGCAGGCGCCGCCCGAGGTCGACGAGGGGTCACTGCAGCTGGGGCTGGAGCGACTCTTCCCCGGTGATCGGTCCGCCGAGCAGCGGACCGCTGCACGAACCGCCGCGGGGCAGTGGACGACGGTGCTGACCGGTGGGCCCGGCACGGGCAAGACCACCACCGTGGCCGGGCTGCTCGTGCTGCTCGGGGAGCAATGGGACCGGGCCGGGTCCGGCCGGTCGTTGCGAGTTGCCCTGGCCGCGCCGACCGGCAAGGCCGCGGCACGGCTGCAGGAGTCCGTCGCCGAGGCTGCGGCACGACTGGAGCCGCAGGACGCGGGTCGTATCGGCGGGCTGGAGGCGGTGACGCTGCATCGCCTTCTCGGCTGGAACCCACGTAACCGCAACGTCTTCCGGCACAACGCCAGCAATCGGCTGGCCTATGACGTGATCGTCGTCGACGAGATGTCGATGATGTCGCTCAGCATGATGGCCAGCCTGCTCGCCGCGACCAGGGCGTCCACCCGGCTGGTCTTCGTCGGCGATGCCGATCAGTTGGCATCGGTCGACGCGGGTGCGGTGCTTGCGGACCTGGTGGACGGGTTCGACACGTTGGCACCGCAGACGGTCTGTCGGCTGTCGACGTCGCACCGGTTCGATGCCCAGATCGGGGATTTGGCAGCCGCGGTGCGGAACGGACAGGCCGATGATGCGATCGCGGCGCTGCGAGCCGGCGGGGCAGGGATCAGCTGGGTGGAGGACGAGGACCCGGGCGCCGCGCTGCGAGCGACGCTGGTCGACGGAGCGACCCGGCTCCGTGATGCGGCGGTTGCCGGTGATGTCGAGGCAGCGCTCCGGATCCTCGGCGAGCACCGTCTGCTGTGCGCGCAGCGCCGTGGACCGCGCGGGATCACGTTCTGGAACAGGCAGATTCAGGACTGGCTGTCGGAGGCGACCGGAGATCCACTGTGGGAGCCGATGTATGTCGGCCGCCCCTTGCTGGTCACGCGCAACGACTATTCGCTGGGTGTCTACAACGGTGACAGTGGCGTCGTCATACGCACCGAAGAGCTGCCGACTGCTGCGATAGAGACCTCGGCGGGAGTCCTGCGGCTGGCCGCAGGTCGCCTGTCCGAGATCGAGACGATGTATGCCATGACCGTGCACAAAAGCCAGGGCAGTGAGGCCACCCGCATCACCGTGTTGCTCCCCGAAGACGAATCCCCTTTGCTGACAAGGGAGTTGCTCTACACAGCGGTCACTCGTGCCCGGCAGCACGTGACCGTGGTCGGTAGCGAGCAGACGGTGCGCCGCGCCATCCAGGGTCGCATCAGCCGGGCGAGCGGCCTGCGCCAACGACTCGCCACCGAGTGACGGCGATACCTGCCGTCGTATGCACGGCGACCGCAGTACCCGCTCGCGGCTTCAGCTGTCGCGGCCGATGTGGGACGGTGGACCCACGCCGGTACCGAGCGGGAGGCACTCATGTCGCATCCGAAAATGTTCGATGATGACGATCCGATTCTGGCGCAGGTCCGCGAGCTCGCACTGTCCCTGCCAGAGGCCGCCGAGAAGGTCTCGCACGGCCGACCGGCGTTCTACACCACGAAGGTGTTCGCCTACTACGGTGCCTCGACAAAGGTTGACGGTGAGTGGCTGGAGCACGCACACGCGATAGCCGTGCAGGCCGACGAGTCGGACCGCGCCGCCATACGCGAGCTGTCCGGGTCGTTCGTCCCGGCCTACCTCGGACCCTCCGGATGGACCGGGATCGACCTCGGCGAGGAAACCGACTGGACCGAGGTGAACGAACTACTGCTCGAGTCATACGTGCTGACGGCACCCGCACGACTCTCCACCGCTGCGCGGTCCGAACGTCTCGGATAGTCGCCGTCAGTTCGTCATCGACCCGATGCGATCCCGCAACCGGTCGCACACCGCGTCCCGTTCGGACGTCAGGATGCTGAAGTAGTCCACGTCGGCGACAGATCCGTCGGCCGCCGGCCGGAACCAGCGGAGGGTCCCTTCGAATGTCGCCCCGAGCCGTCGAATGGCGTTGTGGGATCGGGTGTTCCGGCTGTCGCATCGCAGTCCGACCCGCCCTACGCCCAGGGTGTCGAAGGCGTAGGTCAGCAGCAGAAGCTTGGCGGTCGGGTTGACGACCGATCCCCACACGGCGCGGTCGTAGATCGTGTTGCCGATCTCCACCCGCAGGTCGGGAACGTGGTCGTACAGCAGGGTCCGCCCGACGAACCGTCCCTGATACTCGACGGCGAACGCCATCGCCCCGTCCATCTCGATCAAGGTCGCCAGTTGTCGGCTCATCTCCTCGCCGGTGGCCGGCAGCGGTGTGCTCATCCCGTTCCACGACTCGCGGTCGACCACCGCGAGGAGCCGCGGACCGTCACGTTCGCTGAGCGGGTTCAGGGTGACCGGGCCGTCGGTGAGGGTGATGTCGTGCTCCACTCGAGTCACCGTACCGACGTACTGTGCACGCCGTCCCCAGGAATCACCCCTTCACAGAATGGCGGACACCGTCCACCGCAGGGCCGTCAGTCGCGCAACAGCCCCAACTCACGAGCCCGGGCGACGGCGCCCGTCCGGGAATCAGCCCCGAGCTTCTCGAAGACGTGCACCAAGTGCGTCTTGACCGTCGCCTCGCTGAGGAAGAGCTCCTTGGCGACCTCACGGTTGGAGCGTCCGAGGGATACCTGGCGCAGGACGTCCAACTCCCGAGCGCTGAGCGTCGGTGCGGGGTTTCGCAGGCGGGCGAGTAGTCGGTCCGCGACCACGGGTGCCAGCACCGTCTCGCCGCGGGCTGCCCGGTGCACGGCGTCGACCAGGTCGTCCGGCGGTGCGTCCTTGAGCAGGTAGCCGGACGCGCCTGCCTCGACGGCGCGCAGGATGTCCTGATCGGTGTCGTATGTCGTCAGGATGAGCACGCGCGGCGCATCGGGTTGGGCCAGCACCTGCTCCGTGGCGGCCACACCATCGATGCCCGGACCCATCTGCAGGTCCATCAGCACGACGTCGACGTCATACTCGCTCGCCAGACGTACCGCGTCCTGGCCGTTCGCCGCCTCGGCGACGACATCGATCCCCGCCGCTGTCAACAGCATTCGCAGTCCGGTACGCACGACAGGGTGGTCGTCCACGAGCAGCACACGGGTCATCGCACAGCCCCGGTCGGGATCTGCACATGGACGCTTGTGCCTTCTCCGGGGACGGACTCGATCGATGCCAGACCACCGGCGTCCCGCGCCCGCTCCCGTATGGCGCGCAACCCGAAACCGCCGGCTGCGCTGGGCACGACCTCCACCGTTGTGTCGAAGCCGACCCCGTCGTCGGTGATGTCGAGCGTCATGTCATCGCCGAAGCCCAGTGTGATGACTGCGTGTTCGGCCTCGGCATGTTGTCGCACGTTGGACAAGGCACCCTGGGCGATGCGCAGCAACGCGGCTTCGATCGCCGTCGGCAGGGGCCGTTCGGCACCGTCCACGACGAGCCGTACCGCGAGTGATCCCTCCTGCCGGTCGGCCAGTCGCTGCAGGGCGGCGGACAGCGGTGACTTCTCCAGGTCGGTCGGGGTCAGCGCATGGACGACGGACCGCACATCGCCCAGCCCGGTCGCCGCCGACTCCTCGATCTGGCGCAGCACCTGGACCAGCCGCTCCGGGTCCGGTTCACCGGCCAGTCCGGCACGGGACATCAGCAGGATGCTCGAGAAGCACTGCGCGACCGTGTCGTGCACATCGCGGGCCAACCGCGCCCGCTCGGCCAACACACCGGACTCACGCTGTGCGCCGGCCAGTGCGTCGTGCGTCGCCACCAGATCTTCCTGTGCCGCAACGAGTTCCGCGTTCAGTGTGCGACGTCGCTCGTTCTCGCGCCGCAGGCCGGAGTAGATCCACGAGATCCCGATGGCGACGAGCGCCCCGAGCACGGGGCCGAGGATCGACGGCACGGTCGGCGTGTCCGGTCGATGCAATTGGGCGACGATCACCAGCACCGTGCCGACGGCTACGGCCGCCAGCCCGGCCCAGCGGGGGAGCAGGTGCAGCCCGAGGAAGAACAGCGCGAAGACGACCCAGATCAGGTCGGCACTGGCGGCCAGCAATGTCGCCCAGCCGACGAAGAGGACCACGAACCAGACGCGTCCGATCATCGATCGGCGATCACCGACGTGTCCGGGAGTGAGCGCCAGGCCGAGCAGGTACCAGGCGAAGAGGGCGAGGCAGCCGGAGAGCAACCAGTACGGATGACTCGACTCCTGGACGCCGCGGATCGTCCCGATCGAGAGCAGCACCACGAAGAGCCCGTGCATGGCCAGTTGCAGTGTTCGGATCACTGGCGCGCCGGGCGTCTGGGCGTGGTCTTCGAGCATCACCCCCGACGCTATGGGATCGAGCACCCGTATGTCGCGTCCACCGCATCCATCGTTCGGTTGAGGTCGGGGTCCATCGAAGCGAGCTTCCGGGTTCGACCGTTCTCCCGATGTGCTGGAAGGGGATTCGCGATGGACTGAGAACACGAGGAATTCGCGACTGCGACGAAGGAGAAGACGTTGTTCCTGGCGATCAGGGATCTGTGGTGGGCACGGGGCCGGTTCGCGCTGATGGCGGGTGCCATCGCGCTGATCACGCTGTTGGTGGTGATGCTCAGCGGCCTGACCGAAGGCCTCGGCCGGCAGAGCACCTCGGCGATCACGTCGCTGCAGGCGAACCAGGTGGCGATGGAGCGGCCGGCCTCCGGTGAGACGTTGTCGATGTCGACCAGCCGGATCACCGACAGCGCACTGCAGAAGGCACGAACGCAGCCCGGTGTCAGCGCCGCCGACCCGATCGGCATCAGCTCGACCCGCGTCACCATCGGATCGACACCGGCCCCTGCGACCCTCTTCGGCATCGACCCCGACGCCGCTGCGGCACCGAAGGGGCTGAGCTCCGACAGTGTCGTCGTGAGCAGCGAGCTCGCCGACGACCACTCGGTGCGGGTGGGCCAGTCGATCACCGTCAACGGTGAGAGGCTGCGGGTCGCGCGGGTCGTGGAGGATGCATCGTTCAGCCATCTCCCGGTCGTCTGGGTCACGAACACGCTGTGGCGCCATACCGGAGGGTCTGCCGCGGGCGCGGGCAGCATCGTCGCGCTGCAGACGACCAAGGCCTTCGACGCGACGGCGTTCGACGACGCGACCGGACTGGTCGCCAAGTCCCGCGCGGACTCGTTGTCGGCGATCGGGTCCTATTCCGCCGAGAACGGCTCGCTGACGATGATCCGAGTCCTGCTCATCGCGATCTCCGCGCTGGTGATCGGTGCGTTCTTCACCGTCTGGACGGTGCAGCGGGAGGGTGACCTCGCGGTGCTGAAGGCGATCGGTGCACGCACCGGGTACCTGCTGCGGGACGCGCTCGGGCAGGCGCTGCTCACCCTGCTGATCGGCGGTGGCGTCGGCACGCTCGCCGCGCTCGGACTCGGAGTGCTCGCGGAGGGCCAGGTGCCGGTGGTGATCGACGCAGGCACCGTGCTCGTCCCGTTCGGCCTGATGGTCGCGGTCGGCCTGCTGGGTGCGACGGCAGCGCTGCGGCGAGTCGTGACGGTCGACCCGATGACGGCTCTGGCCGGTGCGCGATGAAGCAGCGAGCGACGACGGAAGTGACGAAGCGTATGACGAAGGGACAGGAGTCCGACATGAAGGCGCTCGAACTCGACCAGGTGACAGTCCGATTCCGCGACGGGGAGGGTTGGACCTATGCCCTGCGCGACGTGTCATTGGACCTCGCGCTCGGTGAGTTCCTGGCCGTCACGGGGCCGTCGGGCTCCGGCAAGTCCACACTTCTCGCCGTTGCCGGTCTGCTGCTGACGCCGACCGAGGGCACCGTCCGACTGGCCGGCCAGGACGTCACCGACGACAAACCGAACACGCGAACCGACTTGCGGCGCAGCGACATCGGCTTCGTCTTCCAGCAGCCACATCTGCTCGGGTCGCTGACCGCACTGGAGCAACTACAGATGGCCGCCCGGCTGGACGGTGACCGGTCGAAGGCGAGCGTCGAGCACGCCAAGGAGTTGCTCGACCAGGTCGGCCTGGGCGACGTCATGCACAAGCGTCCGTCGTCGCTGTCCGGCGGCCAGCGTCAGCGGGTCGGCATCGCGCGTGCGCTGATGGGTGACCCGAAGCTGCTGCTCGTCGACGAGCCGACCTCGGCCCTGGATCACGAGCGCGGGGTGGGGATCATCGACCTGCTGCGAACGCTGACCGTCGAACGTGACCTCGGCACACTGGTCGTCACGCACGACCTCGGCACGCTGTCCCCGGACGACGAGATCGTCCGGTTGGTCGATGGCCGATTGGCCGAGCAACCGGTCGCCGCGGCGGCCCACTGATCGACGCGCATTGATCGACCACCCCCTATCGCGAATGACGGCTCTCTCACCGAGTGACGGCCCAATTGGACCGTCACTCGGTGAAGAAGCCGTCATTCGGCATGGGTGGGTGGCCAGGCGGGGGAGGACCGGGCGGCATACGCTGCGGCGAGTATGTCGCCGACCTGCTCCCGGGGCAGCGATCCGCGATAGCCCGCGAAGACGTCATTGATCTGGACCGACCCGTCGGCCGCCTCCGCCTCACCGATGACCGCGAACGCGTAGTGGCGCCGCTCGCGGACGTTGCGGATCCGCGCTCCCAGTGACCCGGAAGCATCCAGCTGCGCACGCAGACCGCGGGTCACCAGACCGTCGACGAACTGTCGGGCGATCCCGTCGACGGATTCCGACACCGGCAGCACCGACAGCTGGATCGGGTTGAGCCACAACGGCATTCGTCCGTCATACCGCTCGAGCAGCGCGGCAGTGACGCGCTCCATCGACCCGACGGTGCCGCGGTGGATCATCACCACGCGCTCCTTGCGGTCGTGCGGTCCGTCATAGACGAGGTCGAAGCGCTCCGGCTGCACGAAGTCGAGTTGCACGGTCGCGATGGTCTCCTCGTGGCCGTTCCCGTCGATCACCTGCAGGTCGAGCTTCGGCCCGTAGAAGGCCGCCTCACCCGGCGCCTCCACCAGCTCCAGGTCGTATGACGCGAGGTCGACCGCGCCGGCGGACTGCCGCAGGGCGTCCACGGCGTGTGCCCACACGGCCGGATCGCCGAGGTAACCCGGACCGTCGTCCGGCAGCGAGAGCCGCACGTAGTCGACCGGCATGCCGAGCACGCGCTGGGCGTGGAGCGCGGACCGCAGCGCTCGCTCGGCCTCGTCCGCGACCTGATCCGGCCGACAGAACACGTGGGTGTCATCCAGGTTGATCTGCCGGACCCGGGTCAGTCCGGACACGACCCCGGAGCGTTCGGCGCGGAACATCGGCGCGAGTTCGTTGAGCCGAAGCGGCAGTTCGCGGTAGGAGCGCTGCCGGGACGCGTAGACCATCGCGTGGTGCGGACAGTTCGCCGGCCGCAGCACCAACTGGTCGCCAGGTAGCTCCTCCCCGAGAGCCATCGCAGGAAACATGTCGTCGGCGAATTTGGCCCAATGGCCGGACTTTTCGAAGAGGGCGCGCTTGCCCAGCACCGGAGTGTGGACGCTGACGCAGCCGTCGGTGCGGGCGATGTCGCGGGCCAGGCGTTCCAGCTCGTCACGGATCACCGAGCCGGCCGGCAACCACAACGGCAGCCCGGAGCCGACGATCGGATCGCCGGCGAAGAGGTCCAGGTCCCGGCCGAGCGCCCGGTGGTCGTTCGGTGAGAATCCTTCATTGTCAGGGTGTTTCATGGCGGTCCTCGAGGTTGACGCCCGGCTCGCCCCGCAACGAGAAACGCCCCGGCGACGACTCCGGGGCGGGTGGTTGGCAGGTGTGTCAGCGCAACGCGGCGTCGCCGGAGGGGTCCGGCGTCGTCGTGCGCTGCGCGTCATACATGGCAGGAAGCGTACTCGGCAGGTCAGCGATCCGCCACGAGATATGCCGCACCGGCGCTCACGGCGGCTGCGGTCAGCACCGACGGCCAGGCGCCGATCTTCTTCGCGAGCGGATGCGAAGCGCCGAACGATCCGACGTAGATCGCGCTCAGCGCGGCCGTGCCGACCGGACCGGACTTGGCCAGCCAGGTGCGACCGGCATACAGACCGGTTGCGCCGAGGACGACACCACCGAGCGGGCGAATGCCGGTCTCCCGCGCGGTCAGGTAGCCGCCCAGCAACCCGAGCGCTGCCAGTGGCGCGGTCCGGACGTCGGTCGCGTTACGAAGAGCCATGTGAGGCACTGTAATTGGCGTGTCTGAGGACAGTCGCGACGACCTTTCGAGACGTTCGCTCGTCCCCTTCGAGACGCCGGCTCGTACCCCTTCGAGACGCCGGCTCGTCCCTCGCCGGCTCCTCAGGGCGCCAGCTCACCGGCTCCTCAGGGCACCGCCTCACGAACTCCTCAAGGATCTCGGTTGAGGTGGTTGAGGAGCGGCGGAGCGAAGCGGGGGAGCGTCTCGAAACCACCGCGCGACCTTCGAGACGCCGGCTCGTACCCCTTCGAGACGCCGGCTCGTCCCTCGCCGGCTCCTCAGGGCGCCAGCTCACCGGTTCCTCAGGGCGCCAGCTCACCGGCTCCTCAGGGTGCTCCGACTACTTGTTGGCCCAGGAGATCGTGACGCGACGGTTCTTGGCACGACCGGCCGGGTTGTCGGAGCCGTCGGCCTTGGTGTTGGCCGCAATCGGCTGGGACTCACCGTTGCTGGAGATCTTCAGGTCGACACCGGGCAGCTTGGCGCGCAGCTCCTTGGCGACGGCGTCGGCCCGCTGCTTGCCGAGCTTCAGGTTGAACGCGTTGCTGCCCTTGGAGTCGGTGTTGCCGACGACCGAGACGGTCTTGCCGGTGACATGAGACTTGATGTTCGCGGCCGTCTGGTCGATGACCTGCTTGCCCGAGGCGGTCAGCTTCGCGCTGCCGTACGCGAACAGCACGTCTGCGTTGAGGTCGACCGTCGAGGTGTCGCCGACATTGCACACGACATACCGGCCGGCGAGCTTGGCACCCTGAGGCGGCTTGCCGGCGATCGTCTTCTTGCCGGATTTGTCGACGTAGAACAGGCCGCTCTTGGACGCGGCGCCCTTGCTGCCGTCGGATCCGACGAACTGCAGACCCTTCTGGTTCGCGCAGGTCACCGAGCCGTCGGGCAGCACGCCGATGACCCCGGAGCGGTCGGCGATCACGCCGGCGCCCTTGCTGTCGACGGTGGACGGCACGCCATTGGCGGCCAGCCAGGTCGCCTGCCCGGTGGTCAGGGTGAGCGAACCCTTCGCGGTGCGGCTCTTGGTGTGCTGCAGGTCGGTGATGGTCGCGCCGGTGTCGACCGTGTAGCGGATGCCGTTGTTGTAGACGAACGTCACCTTGCTGCCCTCGGCATACCAACCGCCGTTGCTGGTGAGTGCGCCGGTGCGGGTGGCGTTCTGGGCGCCCTGCGCGTCGCCCGCCGACGTTGCGGCGGACGAACTCGACGTGGCCGACGAACCTGCCGACGAACCTGCCGACGAACCTGCCTGCGAAGAGGAGGTCGAAGCCGTCGAGCTGTGCGGCGCAGCCGACTTCGTGGCGGCTGCCGTCGAGCCACCGCCCGACACGGACGGTCCCTCCTCCTGCTGCTGGCACGCACCCAACAAGGTGGCGGCCGCCAGCACCGCAGTGGCCGTGGTCAACGACTTCATTCGCTTCATGTCCCCTGATCCTTCCGCATTCGCCCGGGTCGCTCGGTATGACGCAACGACTCGGTCTTTCGCTCCATCCCCGTTCCCGTGCCTACGATCGAACCATGTCACCACGCATCGCCACGGCAGACCGGGTCGGACGCGACGAGCTGCTGGACTTCGTCCGCACCCGGCATCGAGCCACGCTGGTCACCCACAAACGCAATGGCGCACCGCAGCTCTCCCTCGTCACCTGTGGCGTCGGCGAGAGCGGCGAGGTGCTGATCTCCACCTACCCGCAACGCGCGAAGGTCGCGAATATCCGGCGAAATCCGTTGGTGTCGCTGCTGATCCAGTCCGACGACTGGAATGACGCCTACGTCCAACTCGACGGCACGGCCCGCGTCATCGACCTGCCGGACTCGGTCGAACCGCTGGTCGAATACTTCCGGTGCATCTCCGGTGAGCATCCCGACTGGAACGAATACCGCCAGGCCATGCGGGATCAGGGCAAGTCGTTGATCGCCGTGACGGTGACGGAGTGGGGCCCGATCGCGACCGGCGGCTTCCCGCCCGAGTCCGCGAAGGGCTGACGACATACGAGAAGGGCACCGGCACTCGAGTGAGTGCCGGTGCCCTTCTTCTGTATGTCGGTGCCGAAGAACCGGGGTGAGGTCAGTGCATCATGACCGGCGCGGCGTCCTCACCGGCTGCCGGCTCCGGCAACGGCTTGCGCGGCAGCATCAGCGCCGGGATGACCGTCAGCAGACAGAGCACCGCGGCGACCCAGAAGGTCGTGCTGAACGACCCGGCCAGGTCGTGCAACGCGTGCGCCATGAACTGCTTCTGACCGCCGGCCTCGGCGATGACCTGCAGCTGCTCCTTGGTCGGGGGCAGCGGGTGCGGCTTGTGCTGGGCCTGCTCCTGCAGCGCCTGGCCGACCTTCACGAAGTGCGAGGACTTCTGGCGGTCGGTCAGCACCGTCGACATGACCGCGACACCGACCGACGAACCGATCTGCTGGACGATGTTGATCAGCGTCGAACCGCGCGCGATCTCGTGCGACTTCAACGTCTTCAGCGCCGAGGTCATGATCGGCATCATCGTGCCGCCCATGCCCAGACCCATCAGGAACAGCACCGGCAGGATGTACCAGTAGCTGGTGTGCTCGTCGATCTGGGTCAGCATGAACATGCCGACGATGATCCCGACCAGACCGAACGGCACGACCCGGCCGACCGGCATCTTGTCCACCAGGGCGCCGGCGATCGGCATGGTGATCATGGCGCCGATGCCCTGTGCAGCCACCAGGAGGCCGGAGTCGAACGTCGACTCACCACGCACCGCCTGGAAGTAGGTCGGCACCAGCAGCAGACCGCCGAAGAAGGCCGCCACGAACAGGAACATCGTGATCGTGGACATCGACAGCAGCTTGTTCTTGAAGAGCCGCAGGTCGAGCAGCGGGTGCTTCGGCTTGAACGTGTGCCGAATGAACAGGGCGATGAGGATCAGGCCGAGGATGCCCGTGATCAGCACCTTCGCCGAGCCGACGCCATCGGTCGGGATCGAGGAGACACCGAAGAGGAACAGCGCCAGACCGGGGGACATCATCAGCATGCCGACGAAGTCGAAAGACTCCGACGGGGTCGGGCTGTCGTTCTCGAGGGCGAACCACGAGTAGACGATCGCGATGACACCGATCGGCACGTTGATCAGGAAGATCCAGTGCCAGCTGGCGTGCTCGATGAGGTAACCACCCAGGATCGGCCCACCGATCGGGCCGAGCAACATCGGCACACCGAGGATGGCCATCAGCCGGCCCATCCGCTTCGGGCCGGCGGCGTGGGTCAGGATCGTCATACCGAGCGGCATCAGCATGCCGCCGCCCAGACCCTGCAACACGCGGAATCCGATCAGCATCTCGATCGATCCTGCCGTCGCACAGAGTGCGGAGCCGATGGTGAAGAGCAGGATCGCCAGCATGTAGAGGCGTTTGGTGCCGAACCGGTCGGCGGCCCAACCGGTCAGCGGGATGACGGTGGCGAGCGACAAGGTGTATGCCGTCACCGTCCAGGCGACGGTGGAGTAGGCGATCGGATCGCCACCGTCGGCGAAGACGCGCTGGAAGGTCGGCAGCGCGACGTTGACGACAGTGATGTCGAGGATCGACATGATTGCGCCGAGAACGACGACGCCGGCGACCTTGAGGACGGCTCCGTCTATTTCTTCTGGGTACTCGGTGGGTGCAGCGGTGGACACGCTTTGTCCTCCTAGGGGACATTTCTGAAGGCTGTGGTCATAGCCTGACCGGGTCCGGTTTCACAGCGGTTTCACCGGCACCTTTGCGGCAGAACACAACGATGCACCCCGGGCGACCCACCCAGCGTATTACTCGGAGGCTGTCTCCGGAAATAGAATTTTCGGCCGCTCGGCCTGCGTCGTCACCGCTGATCGGCCCGGCGACGACGCCGAATCACGCCGACAACAGCTCCGCGATCCGGTCGATCGTGGCAGCGGTCGCGGCCGCATCGCCCTCCGGCAGGTCGGTGTCGGTGAACAGATGCCCCGAGCCCGCGGTCACGAAATCGTCGAACCGTGCGCCCGATGCGCGCACCGCATCGGCCAGGGCGTGCAGGTCGGCCGGGTCGACGAACGGGTCCTCGGCATACCGATGCACCTGGACCGGCTGGCCGCTCCACGCGCCGTTCCGGGGCGCCGCGACGCTGTGCATGAGGATCACGGCGGCCGCCTCCGGCCGGTCCGCCGCAAGGCGTTGCGCGAAGGCCGCACCGAGGGAGAAACCGGCCAGTGCCGTGTCGGCGGGCAGGTCGTCGATCACCGGACGCACCCGGGCGAGCAGTTGCGCCGGACCGACGTCGTCGCGGTGCGAGAGGCCGGCGCACGTGTCATCGAAGATGCTGCCGGCGTAGTAGTCCGGGGTGATCACGTCGTGTCCGCGTTCGCGCAACGCATCCGCGAACCGGATCACGGCCGGGCGCAGCCCGAGGGCCGAGTGCAGCAGCAAGATCGTGCTCATCGAGTGATCACCTCAGCCATATTCTCGTCCTTGGGCGGCGGCGCCGCACGCATCAGTACGGCGAGCAGCCCACCGAGCACCATCACGATGCCGACCAGCCACAGGCCGGTCTTCTCGGTGCCGGTTCCGTCCTTCAGCCAGCCGGTGAAGTATGGCGCGAAGAAGCCCGCCGAGTTGCCGACCGCATTGATCAACGCGATGCCACTGGCAGCCGCCGCGCCGGACAGGAAATTGGTCGGCAGCGCCCAGAAGGTCGGCAGGGCGCACATGATCCCCACGGCGCAGACGGTGACCGCCACCATCGCCGCGAACGGGCTGCCCAGGTAGAGCGTGATGGGTATGGCGATGCCGCCGACGATGCTCGGTCCGGCGACGTGCCAGACGCGCTCGCGGGTCCGGTCGCCGTGCAGTGCCCACGGGATCATGACCAGGGCGCCGATGACATACGGGACGGCGTTGATCAGTCCGCGCTGCACGATCGAGTAGTCGGCGCCGTACTGGTCGGCGAATCCGGCGATGATCGTCGGCAGGAAGAACCCGAGCGCGTAGAGCCCGTAGACGACGCCGAAGTAGACGAACGCCAGCGCCCAGACCCGCGGCCGGGTGAGCGACTGCAGGATGCTGACCTGGTAGGTGCGGCTGCGGCTGCGGTCCTCTGCGTCGAGCACCCGCTGCAGCGCGTCGCGTTCGGCCGGCGGCAACCAGGCCGCGTTCTCCGGCCGGTCGGTCAGGAAGAACCAGGTGACCGCACCGAGGATGACGGCCGGCACACCCTCGAGCAGGAACATCACCCGCCAGCCCTCGAGGCCGAGCCAGCCGTGTGCGTGCTCGATCAGCAGCGAGGAGAGCGGTGTGCCGATCGCGGTCGAGAGGGGGACGGCGACCATGAAAAGCGCTGTCATCCTTGCGCGTTCGCGTTGCGGGAACCAGAAGGTCAGGTAGAGCACGATGCCCGGGAAGAAGCCGGCCTCGGCGACTCCGAGCAGGAACCGCAGCACGTAGAGGCTGCCGGCGTTGGGGACGAAGGTGATCGCAGCGGCGACGATGCCCCACGTGACCAGGATCCGCGCGATCCAGCGACGTGCGCCGAACTTGTGCAACGCCATGTTGCTCGGCACCTCGAGCACGAGGTAGCCGAGGAAGAAGATGCCGGACGCGAAACCGAACATCGACCCGGTCAGGTGCAGGTCGTCGTTCATCCCGTTGGGTCCGGCGAAGCCGATGTTGGTGCGGTCCAGATAGTTGACGAAGTAGAGGAGCGCCACGAACGGCACGAGCCGGCGGACCGATCGCCGTACGGCGCTGCGCACCAGCGGGTCGTTCTCATCGACGACCGCGGCGGGTTCTTGCTTGGTCAGGTTCGGACCGTCCGAGCGGCGCGGTTGCGTCATACGTGCAAACGTATCGGTTGCACCCTGACGTCGGTCGAGTAGCGGCGAAGGAGCGTATCGAGACCTGGTCAGGGGTAAAAATAGTGCCGTGGACGGCAACCAGGTCTGGCATGTGAGAGACGGCGAACTCCTTGGGGATCGCCCGGATTCGTGGGTCTACGTCTGGCGGCTGCCGGACAGCCCGGACCCCCGCGCGAACATCCTGTATGTCGGCACGACGGGTATGCCGCCGGCGCTGCGGACGTACCTGCACCTGCACTCCAAGGACCGGGACATCGGCCGGATCCGCAAGCGGTTCCCGAAGATCGCGACCGAGGCCGCGGATGTCCTCGCATTCCCGGTCCCGCCCGCCCTGCCGCGCCCCGAGGTCAAGCACGCGCTGGTTCACGCGCTCGCCGATGCCGGGCTGCTGGCGCCGGAGTACGTCGGCCCGCCGCTGGAGGGCACGTCCCGCGCGAGCGACGCCGTCGCGTCATACGTCGCCGAAGTGCTCGCCGAACTCACCTGACCCCTCAACGCGGGTCGAGTGCCGGAGGAGCGCAGCGGGGGAGGTGTATCGAGACCCTGCTCACGTGACCCCTCAACGCGGGTCGAGTGCCGGAGGAGCGCAGCGGGGGAGGTGTATCGAGACCGCGGACGTCGCTGCCTTTTGAGACGTTCGCTCGTCCCTCACGAACTCCTCAAGGAGCTCTCTTTGAGATGGCCAAGGAGCGAGGAACGAGCGTCTCGAGGTCCCGGCTGCTCACCCGAAGAGGATCGCGGCCTCGTCCCAGCGCTCCTGCGGCACCGTCTTCAGCACCGTCGTCGCGGAGTGCAGGTCGACGCGTTCGATCTGCGTGCCGATCAGCGAAACCATGGTGCCCCAACGCTTTTCGATCACTGCGTCGACCGCCGCCGTACCGAATCGGGTCGCCAGCACCCGGTCGTATGCCGAGGGCACACCACCACGTTGCAGGTGACCGAGCGTCGCCGCGCGGGTCTCGATGCCGGTGGCTTCCTCGATCTGCGGTGCCAGCCGCTCGCCGATGCCGCCGAGTCGCGGCCGGCCGAAGGCGTCCAGGCCGCGCGGCGCGTGGAGGTGCTCCTCACCGGAGGGGACGAAGCCCTCGGCCACGACGACGACCGGTGCGCGGCCGCGGTCCCGGGCGTCCTGCACCCAGCCGCAGATGTCGTCGATCGACACGTCCACTTCGGGGATCAGGATGGCGTGCGCGCCGGCGGCGATGCCGGCGTGCAGGGCTATCCAGCCGACGTGCCGGCCCATGACCTCCACGACCATGCAGCGGTGGTGTGACTCGGCCGTGGTGCGCAACCGGTCGATCGACTCGGTCGCCACCGACACCGCCGTGTCGAAGCCGAACGTGTAGTCGGTCGCGGACAGGTCGTTGTCGATCGTCTTCGGAACGCCGACGACCGGGATGCCCTCGTCGGCCAGTCGCCGGGCCGCCGTCAGGGTGCCCTCGCCGCCGATCGCGATCAGTCCCGTCATACCGCGGGAGTCCATGACCTCACGGATCCGGTCGGCACCGCCGTGCTCGAACGGGTTCGTGCGTGAGGTGCCCAGGATCGTGCCGCCCGCTCGGGAGATGCCGCGAACGTCGTTGCGCGGCAACGCAACGATGTCGTCCTCGATGAGCCCGCGCCATCCGTCGTGTATGCCGAGGAACGACACGCCGTGGATGCGGTCGCCCTTGATCACCGCCCCACGGATCACCGCATTGAGGCCGGGGCAGTCGCCGCCACTGGTCAGGATTCCGATGGTCATGCCGTTGGTCACGGGGTCCATGGTGGTGGTTCGCGGCGACCGGCGGGCAAATGTCCACGATGTTGTCTCATCGGCGAGTCGGAGGAGGGCCGTCGGCCGAGGGCCGCACCCAGGGTGGCCGGTCCGATCGGGCATGCTGGCGGTTGATGACGAAACCGATGTGTCTGGTGTTCCTGCTGCGTGGCGATCCCGCCGGCGGCGGGGAGGTGCTGCTCGGCCTGAAGCAGCGCGGCTTCGGCACCGGGCGGATCGTGGGCATCGGCGGGCATGTTGAGCCGGGCGAGACCGATCTCGAGGCGGCCGTGCGGGAGACCTTCGAGGAGACGGGCCTGCACGTCATACCGACCGAGCTGTATGACGCCGGACGCATCACCTTCCGGTTCCCGAGCGCGCCCGCGTCGGACATGTCGGTGGCGCTCTACCGGTGCACGACCTGGACCGGTGACGTCGTCGCCTCCGACGAACTCGACCCGCAATGGCATCCGGTGGCGGCGCTGCCGACCGGCGAGATGTGGGACGACTCGCGGATCTGGCTGCCGCACGTGCTGCGCGGGGAGGCCATCACGGCCGACATCACGTATGACGCCGCAGGCGCCCTCGTCGCGGGCGTCTCACTGACCGCACACGCGCCACCGCGCACACCCCCTTCCGAATGACGGCTTCCTCGGCGAGTGACGGTCGTATCCGACCGTCACTCGCCGAGGAAGCCGTCATTCGGCACCACCCCGGAAGCGCCCACACACGAGCTACCTGTGGGTAGTGTGGAGAGTCCTGCTACATGCGCATCTCGGGGGCAGGTCCGAGTCCGACCATCCAAGCGTGACCTTTGCACGCTGACCATCACGCTGACCATTCCGAATCTGACATGACGCGTCCGCGCTGCGGGCGACGAGGCGAGGCACGATGAGCGACATCACCTACACACGTGAGGGCACCGGCGATCCGCTGGTGCTCATCCACGGCATCGGGCACCAGCGCTCCGCATGGGGCGACACCTTCGAGCTGCTGGCGGAGGACTTCGACGTCATCGCCATCGACCTGCCGGGCTTCGGTCGGTCGCCGGCTCCGGCGCGACCGCACAGCTATCGGATGGACAGCTACGTCGACCAGCTCGAGGAGTTCTTCGCCGAACTCGGCCTGGATCGCCCGCACGTCGCCGGCAACTCGCTCGGCGGGATGCTCGCGCTCCAGCTCGCCGCCCGCGGGGCCGTGCGCACCGCGACCGCGATCGCACCATCCGGCTTCTGGGGTCCGCTCGGTCTGGTCAACGCGGTCGCCAACCTGGCGATGCTGAAGGCGTCGACCTACGTGCCCCGGCCGGTGCTGAAGGTCTTCTCCGACAAGGCTTTCCTGCGCAAGGTCAGCCTGCGTCCGCTCTACTCACACCCCGAGCGGGTGCCGGCCGATGTCGCGTATGACGAGGCGCTGAACCTGCGCAATTCGCCCGGCTTCTTCCCGGTGGCCTGGCACGTTTCGCGGGCCCGATTCCGCGGGCAGCCGCTGGTCCCGGTGACCATCGCCTGGGGCACCAACGACCGGCTACTGCTGCCGTCCCAGGCCACGACCGCGCGGGAAGCATTGCCGACCGTCTCGCACCTGACCCTGCCCGGCTGCGGGCACGTGCCGATGGTCGACAACCCGGAGCTGGTCGCCGGCGCGATCGTGCAGACGGTCGTCCAGGCCGCCGACCGGGCCGGCGAACCGCTGCTGCATCTCACCGGCGCCTGAGCGTCCGGACGGTCGCTCAGGCGCCGCGCAGCGCGACGCCCGCGGGGCTGAGCTGGTAGTAGACGAAGCGGCCGCGGCGGAACTGCGTGAGCAGCCCGGCCCGCTCCAGGACCTTCAGGTGACCGCTGACCGTCGGCTTCGGCAGGTCCAACTGCTGCGCGAGGTCGGTCGTGCTGACCGGCACCGTTGCCCGACCCAGGATCCGTGAGCGGGTGCTGCCCATCAGCTGCTCCAGACTGCCCGCCGCCGACTGCTCCGGCTCCTGCAGCCACAGCGTGGCGGCGCCCCACGCCGGGTAGCCGATGGCCACCGGCATGTCCGGGGCGTCGTTCTCGTCGGGGCCGTGCACGATGAAGCCGGAGGCCTTGAACACCACCGGGGTGAAGACGAGCCCGCCCGGTGGGACGGCGATGTCGATGTCGAAGGCGTGCTGCAGCTCCAGCACCTGCCCGTCGAAGGAGATCTGCTCGTCGAGGTCGTTCAGGACGCTGCCGATCCCGTCCTTGACGATGTGCTCGGCGCGCATCGACAGGTCGCGCAACGCGATCGCGTGCGCTCGATCCCAGAACGGCTGCAGCACACCCTCGAAGTAGTCGACGAGCGCCTCCTGCGCGACCCGGCGCAGTCCGGTCACGTCCTCGTCGCCGTAGGGCGAACCCTGCTCCCTCAGTTGCTCGCCGACGCCCTGTACGTCGGGGTCGGGGATGCCGGCCACCAATGACCGCAGGCGTTCGGTGACGGCGGCCGGGGAGTTCTCCACGTCATACGCATAACCGGGGACGACCAGCAGGGAGGGCGCGGCCGGGTTCGTGGTGAGGCGGCGGAGGGTCGCGACGCCGGGCGCCTCCTGGTCGCGGAGCGCCGCGGCGAGCGGCGCGTGCAGTGAGCGGGAGGACGGCTGCACGAACAGCGACATGCTCGAGAGGATGTTCCAGGCCGGATCGACCACGAATTTGATCGCGGCGATATCGCCGGTCGAGCACCGCACGCGGATCATCGCTGCTTCCCTTCTGGGTTCTGGTCCGACGCCCCATTGTCGCGGACCAGCAGCGGCCTCGTCGACGTAGGGTCGACCGGACCGGCATACGATGCGGGCATGGCGGAAAACCATTCGTACCCAGTGGCTTTGAGCTGGCACGGCTCGACCGGCGAGGGGTATGCCGCCTACTCGCGCGAGCACCAGGTCGCGCCGGCCGAGTTGCCCGGTGTCACGCTGTCCGCCGACCCGCACTTCGGTGGCAATGCGGCACTGCCCAACCCGGAGCACCTGATGGTGATGGCGGCCAGCAGCTGCCAGCTGCTGTCCTTCCTGGCCGTGGCCGCGCGTGCCAGACTCGATGTCGTCGATTACGTCGATGCGGCGGAAGGCACGATGCCGGAAGGTGATTCGCCGATGTCGATCACGGACATCGTGTTGCGTCCCGTGGTCACTCTCGCCCCGGGCAGTCGGCTCGACCAGCTCGAGCGACTGACCCGCATCGCGCACCAGGAGTGCTTCATCGCCAACTCACTGCGCTCGCGGATCACGATCGACGCGCGGTTCGTGATCGACGGCGAGGATGTCGCGTCGGTCAATCTCTGACGCTCAGTCCCGCACCGGCAGCCCGAGCGACCGCCAGGCCGCGAAGCCGCCGATCACGTCGGTCGCGTAGCGAACTCCCAGACTCACCAACGAATCCGCGGCCAGCGACGAGGCATAACCCTCCTGGCACAGCACGATCACGTGCAGGTCCGGCGCCGCAATCGGCAACCGGGCGTCGCTGCGCGGGTCCAGTCGCCATTCGAGGACGTTCCGCTCGATGGTCATCGTCCCGAGCGCCTCGGCCGGCGCACCCTCGGCGGCACGCTGCGCGGCCGGTCGTATGTCGACCAGCACCGCGCGCCGCCACAAGACCTCCTGGTACGCAGCACGCGGACTGAGACGGAGCAGCCGGCTGCGTGCGTCGGCGAGCTGGTGGTCGACGCCGGCGAAGCGCGAGTTGGGCAGGCCGTCCTCGGTCAGCGACATCGAGGGTGATGCGAAAAGCTCTGACTGCCAAGTGATTTCGGATGCGTAGCTGGTCACCAGGAGGAACCTTCCTCGTCGAGGCCGGAGATCACCAGATGTCCGTCGCGCAGTTCGTAGCGGGTCATGCTCTGCAGCACCGGGTGGTAGGCGTGCACCGAGACCGCCCACTGCCCGGTCTCGTTGCGGACGTCGTGCACGTGGCTGTCGGTGAAGTGACGGCCGCGTCCGACGGCGAGATCACTGGCTGCGTCATACCCGACCCAGACGTGTTCGCGCAGCGTCCCGCGCACGACGCGGAAAGCACCACTGGCGGTGCCGTGGTCGTGCCAGCCGGTGGCGGATCCGGGCGGCCAGGCGATGGCCCAGATCTGCACGTGGTCGTCGGCGCCGGACAGGACCGTCCACTGGCGTTCGAGGCGGGTCTCGTCATACGCGAACTGTGCGGCTGCTGCGGCATGCAGCTGAGTGATCGCATCGAGGTCGCGTGGGCCGATGGTGGGCGCGAGGTGACGGGTGATCGTGGTCATGGGAGTGCATCCTTCGAAGCTGTCTGTCGAATCGTGTTAGGGGAGAGCGGATCTGGCCGACACGTAGCCGTGTCAGGCCGACAGACAGCAACACATGACCGCGCGGTGCATCGAAAGGCTCGAATCACGTGTGATGATGGATTGCATAACGTCAAGTTACACAACGCATCACACCGTGACAACCGGCGTGGTCCATATCGCGACCATTGCGGCTTGTCGTGCCATGCTCGGGCCATGGCTGCTGAGACTCCCGTGACCCTGCTCATCCTCGGTGCCGGCGGTGACCTCACCCACCGGCTACTGCTGCCCGGTGTCGGCAGCCTGCTGAAGATCGAGCCGTCCCGGAAGGTCCGCATCATCGGTGCCGACCGGGTGGATCTGACTGCGGCGCAATGGAAGAAGCGTGTCGAGGAGTCGTTCGGCACCGTCCCCGTGCCCGCCCGCCCGGCACGATCCGCGCTTGCGAAGACGAGCTACCGGCAGACCGACCTGCTCGACCCCGAGCAACTCGGCGACCTGATCGCCGGCTGCACCGGCCCGTTGGTCATCTACTTCGCGCTGCCGCCGTCGGTGTCGATGAAGGTGTGCAAGCTGCTGGAGGACATCGACCTCCCACCGGACACCCGGCTCGCGCTGGAGAAGCCGTTCGGCGGTGACCAGAAGTCCGCGCGGGCGTTCAATGCACAACTGCACAAGGTGGTGCCCGAGGATCACGTCTTCCGCGTCGACCACTTCCTGGGTCGGTCCACCGTGCTCAACCTGATCGGCCTGCGGTTCGCGAACCGGATCCTGCAACCGATCTGGAGTGCCGAGCACATCGAGCGCGTCGAGATCATCTACGACGAGGACCTGGCGCTGGAGGGCCGCGCCGGCTACTACGACGGGGCAGGTGCGCTGCGCGACATGCTGCAGTCGCACCTGTTGCAGGTGCTCGCGGTCTTCGCCATGGAGTCCATCGCCGACCTGTCCGCACAGGAGGTGCAGGACCAGAAGGCGCAGGTCCTTCGCTCGACGCATCTGTATGGCGGCAGCCCGAAGCGCTCCAGCAAGCGGGCGCGCTACACCGCGGGCCAGTTGGGCCGGCGCAAGATCCCGGCATACACCCGGGAGAAGGGC
Organism: Flexivirga sp. G2; assembly: GCF_055397625.1. Taxonomy (NCBI): domain Bacteria; kingdom Bacillati; phylum Actinomycetota; class Actinomycetes; order Micrococcales; family Dermacoccaceae; genus Flexivirga; species Flexivirga sp. G2. The sequence continues at coordinate 4,328,680 of NZ_AP039675.1, read as the reverse complement.
GTCGACCCGGCGCGTGAGACCGAGACGCTCGCCCAGGTGCAGGTGGAGGTGCGCAACAACCGCTGGGCGGGTGTGCCCTTCACGCTGCGCAGCGGCAAGGCACTCGGCACGCCGCGCAAGCAGGTCATCGCCTACTTCCGTCCGGTCCCGCACCTGCCGAACGGCTTCGACAACACCGCGGCGCCGGACAAGCTGATCATCGATCTCACCCCGGGCGCGGTGTCCTTCGTGCTGACGATGAATGCCGAGGGCAGCCCGATGGACCTGGAGCAGAAGACGTTGCGCGCCGAGCTCGCGCCCGGCTGGATGCTGCCGTACGGCGAGGTCCTGCGTGAGGTCCTGGACGGCGACACCCTGCTGTCCGTGCGTGGCGATGCGGCCGAGTCCTGTTGGCGGATCATGGATCCGGTGCTGAAGGCGTGGAAGGCCGGTCGCGTCCCGATGGAGACCTACCCGGCGGGTTCCGCCGGTCCGGCCGGCTGGTTGCCGGCCGACTCCGTGGCCGAGGAGCCGGGTCACTGCCGAGACGGATTCGGCTCGGCCGGTGCCGCGACCCTACGATGAGACGCATGTCTGATCCGTATGGCGGCAACTCCTCCCGTGACCGGGCGTTCCACGAACAGGAGACCACGGCGCAACCGGCGGTCGACCCCCAGGCGCAGCAGTACGGCCAACCGCAGTACGGTCAGCCGCCCCAGGACCAGCAGTACGGCCAGCAGCAATACGGCCAGCCCCAGGGCTACCCCCAGGCTGGCTACGGCGAACAGCCCTACGGCGAACAGCCTTATGGGCAACAGCAGTACGGGCAACAGCAGTACGGCCAACAGCAGTACGGGCAACAGGCCTACGGGCAGCAGTATCCGACGTACGGCCAGCAGCCTTACGCCCCCTACGGCTCGCCGTACGCCGGCTACCAGCCGACCTCGACCAACGGGCTGGCGATCGCGGCGCTCATCACCAGCATCGCCGGCTTCGTCCTCTGCTTCATCGCCGGTGTCGCGGCCATCGTCCTGGGTGTCCTCGGCATCAACAAGGCCAAGGAGCTGGGCGGCACCGGCCGCGGTATGGCGATCGCCGGCCTGGCGATCGGCGCCGTGCAGGTCGTGGCGAGCCTCGGCTACATCGTCCTGATCATCGCCACCGCCTGACCCTCCGGGTCGCCTGACCGGGCGCCGTCCGGAGCGACGGTCACCAGCGGTTCATCGCCGCCAGCCCGACCCGCACCACGCGGTGCCGCGCAACGTGCGCCAGGGTCGTGTCGCCCCTTGTGATCCTGGTGAACACCCGCCATCCCGGCCGCGTGCGCAGCATCGCGTGGAACGCGCGCGGGTGACGCTCGAACGCCCGCAATGTCTGCTCGCCGACGGCCATTTTCGCGCCCAGTTCGCGCTCCACTTCCAGGCGGTATGACGCGCAGCCGTCCGCAGGAGTGGTCTCGCCGAGGGCGACCCGGGCAGCAGTTGCCCCGGCAAGTGCACCGGATCGGACGGCATACGAAATGCCCTCGCGGGTCCACGGTTCCAGCAGTCCGGCGGCGTCGCCGGCCACCAGTACCCGCCCGCGACCCAGCGGTGAGTCCGCCGATCGGCAACGGGTGAGATGCCCGGAGTCGCGCACCACCGGAAGAGATGAAAGTCCCTGCTGCGCCACGAAATCCGTCAAGTATCGCTTCGTCTCGGCAGGGTGTCCCTTCGCCATGATGACGCCCACGGTGAGCACGTCCTGCTTGGGGAAAACCCATGCGTACGAACCGGGTTCGGGGCCCCAGTCCAGGTGGACGCGACCGGCCCAGGCGGCGCTCGCGGCGGCATCAGGGGTCAGCTCGACCTCCAACCCGAGGTCGACCTGCCGCAGGTCGACCCCGACATACCGGCCGATCCGGCTGGCCGATCCGTCGGCACCGACGACGGCGCGTGCGCGCACTTCGCCCTCGGATGTGGTGACGGTAACGACGCCGTCCTCGTCCTCGTGCACGCCGGTCACGGTCGCGGTGCGCAGCTCGGCGCCGGCCGCGACGGCGGCGTCCAGCAGCGCGGCGTCGAAGTCGGCCCGGTTGACCAGGCTGAGGATGCGGTCCCCGGCCTGTCGCTCGACGTGCGATCGACCGCGAAACGTGAAGGACGCCTGCGTGATTCGCTGCTGGACGGGCACCTCGAAGCCATCCGGCAAGGATGCGAGCGTCGGTCCGATGAGTCCGCCGCCGCACGTCTTGTAGCGCGGGAAGGCCGCCCGGTCGAGCACGAGTGTTCGCGCGCCCGCCTGCGCCGCGGCATGTGCGGCGCGGCTGCCGGCCGGTCCGGCGCCGACGACCAGCACGTCATACATCTCGGGCCGTTGGTTCACGGGTGCAGGGTAGTCATCCGCGCATACGCGGTCCGGATGTGTTCCTCGATGAGCGCGACGGCGGTGTCCGGGTCGCGCTGCTCGATGGCGCCGACCACGGCGCGATGCTGGGCGCGCAGGACGGAACGTGTCGCGGCCCAGTCGTCGAGCGCGGCGAGGCCGGCGAGGATCGGCTGCCGCATCGACTCGCGGATCGCGATCGTCAGGTCACTGGCGAGCCGGTTCCCGGCAGCTTCCGCGATCGCCACGTGCAGCCGGGTGTCGAGGTTGTTGAACTCCGCCATCGTCAGCGCGTCGTCGTCCATCGCGTCGACCAGTTCCCGCATCAGCGCCACGTCCTCGACGCTCGCCTGCCGGCCGGCCAGCCGGGTGGACAACCGTTCCAGGGCGACCCGCACCTCGGTCACGTCGTCGGCCGGAAAGCTGGCGAGCGCCACATGAAGGCGCAGCAGCCGGGTCAGCGCCGTGTGCGGCACACCGGTGATCCGGGTCCCGCCCGCGGCGCCGGCGCCGACCGACGATCGCAGCACGCCGGACGCCTCGAGAGTGCGCACCGCCTCGCGGACCGCGGATCGACTCACCCCGACCTGCTGGGCGAGGTCGCGCTCTGCCGGCAGCTGCGATCCGACGCTGTATTCGCCGCCCAGGATGCGCTCCTCGACCCACTCGACGACGAGCTCCCAGGCCTTCTTCGGGGCGGATGCTGAGGGCACGTTCGCGAGCCTACGGCCTCGCCCGGCGAGCCACGGGCGGACGGGTCGGCTGGTAGCCTCGAGTCGTATCTAATGGTCAGACCATTAATTCTGGTGCACCGCTTTTCGTAGGGAGTCGTCACGCATGCCGACCGATCGATCGCCCGCAGCTCCCCGCGTCGCGCTCTTCGCGACCTGCTTCAACGACACGGTCTGGCCCGAGACGCCGCGCGCGACGGTTGCCCTGCTGGAGCGGCTCGGCGTCACCGTCGACTTCCCGATGGCGCAGACCTGCTGCGGGCAGATGTTCACCAACACCGGGTATGTCGACGAGGCCGTCCCGCTCGTCCGGTCGTTCGTCGACGTCTTCGGCTCGTATGACGCGATCGTCGCGCCCTCGGGGTCGTGCACCGGGTCGGTGCGCGAGCAGCATCACTGGATCGCCGAGCGGTCCGGTGATCCAGGGTTGGCTCGTGAGGTCGATCGGCTCGCACCGCGGGTGCACGAGCTGTCGGAGTACTTGGTGGACGTCCTCGGTGTCACCGATGTCGGCGCGTACTTCCCGCACCGGGTCACCTATCACCCGACGTGTCACTCGCTGCGCATGTTGCACGTGGGCGACCGGCCGCTGCAGTTGCTGCGTGCCGTCGGCGGCATCGACCTGGTCGAGCTCCCAGCAGCGACCGAATGCTGTGGATTCGGAGGCACTTTCGCGATGAAGAACGCCGACATCTCGGTCGCCATGGGCACCGACAAGGTCCGGCACATCCGCGAGACGGAGGCGGAAGTCGTTGTCGCCGGGGACAATTCGTGCCTCGCGCACATCGGCGGGTTGCTCGACCGGGGCCGTTCCGGCGTACGGTCGCTGCACCTCGCGCAGATCCTGGCATCGACCGAGGAGCACCCGGCATGAGCACCCCACGAAATCCGGTCGGCGCGACGACCGCGACCTTCCTCGGTATGCCGAAGTTCCCGAAGCTGGCCGCGCCCGAACTGCGCAACCCGGTGCTGCGGCACAACCTGCAGATGGCGACGCACACGATCCGCGACAAGCGAGCCCACGTGGTCGCGGAGGTCGACGACTGGGAGGAGCTGCGGGTCGACGGCGCGCGCGCCAAGGATGCGGCGCTGAACCACCTGGACGAGCACCTCGAGGAGCTGGAACGCAACCTGCAGGCGGCCGGCGCCACCGTCCATTGGGCCCGTGATGCAGCCGAGGCGTGCTCCATCGTCACCGAACTCGTCCAGGCCGCCGGCACTGACGAGGTCGTGAAGGTCAAGTCGATGGCCACCCAGGAGATCGAGCTCAACGAGGCGCTCGAGGCGGCCGGCATCAGTGCCTGGGAGACCGACCTCGCGGAGCTGATCGTGCAGCTCGGTCACGACCGGCCCTCACACATCCTGGTCCCCGCAATTCATCGCAACCGCAGCCAGATTCGCGAGATCTTCGCCCGCGAGATGGGCACGGTCGGCCGCCCGGCACCGGACGACATGACCGACGAGCCGGCGCAGCTCGCCGAGGCCGCCCGCAAGCACCTGCGGGAGAAGTTCCTGCGCGCGAAGGTCGCGATCTCCGGTGCCAACTTCGCGGTGGCAGAGACCGGGACGCTCGTCGTGCTGGAATCGGAGGGCAACGGCCGGATGTGCCTGACCCTGCCCGAGACGTTGATCAGCGTCGTCGGCATCGAGAAGGTCGTGCCGGCCTGGGACGACCTGGGCACCTTCATGCAGTTGCTGCCGCGGTCCAGCACCGGCGAGCGGATGAACCCCTACACGACGATGTGGACCGGCGCGACACCCGACGACGGTCCGCAGGACGTGCACGTCGTACTCCTGGACAACGGCCGGACCCGCGTCCTGGAGGACGAGCTCGGCCGCCAGGCGCTGCGGTGCATCCGCTGCTCCGCGTGCCTGAACGTCTGCCCCGTCTACGAACGCGCCGGGGGGCACGCCTACGGCTCGGTCTACCCCGGCCCGATCGGCGCGGTGCTCACGCCGCAACTGCGGGGGACCGCCAGCGAGATCGACCAGTCGCTGCCCTACGCGTCCAGCCTGTGCGGTGCCTGCTTCGAGGCGTGTCCGGTACGCATCGACATACCGCGGCTGCTGGTCGAGCTGCGCAGCCAGGTCGTCGACCAGCACCGCGGCGGCCTGCCCTCGGCGGAGGCCGCCGGGATGCGCGCCGCCGCCTGGGTCTTCGGCAACCACAAGCGGCTCGAGGCCGTCCAGTCCGGCGCAGCCGCCGGCGCCCGATTGCTCGGCAACCGGACGACCCTCGGTCGGCTGCCCTGGCCGGCGTCGGCGTGGACACAGGCGCGCAATGCGCCCGCTCCGGCGAAGGAGTCGTTCCGCTCGTGGTGGAAGCGCACCCACGAGGAGGGTCGGTCATGAGCGGAGCCCGCGAGGAGATCCTCGGCCGGATCCGGCAGGCACTCGGCGAGAGCCCTGCTCCCGACGAACCCGCCCCGGGTCGTATGGCGCCGCGGCCGACACCCGACCCGGCTCAGCACGAGGAGTTGGTGCAGCGCTTCGTGGCGATGACCGCGGACTACCGGGCAGTCGTGGAGCGCTGCGGTCCTGGCGAGATCTCCGCGCACGTCGACGCCGCGCTGCGCGCGCATCATGCCGGCCGGGTCGTCATACCGGCGGGGCTGGAGCGTGAGTGGATGACCAGGTCCGGAGCGGACCTGGTCCACGACGGTGCCGAGGTGGCCGTGTCAGAGCTGGACCGGTGCGACGCCGTCGTCACCGCGGCCGCCGTGGCCATCGCCGAGACCGGCACGATCGTGCTCGACCACACGCCCGACCAGGGCCGGCGCGCGGTGACCCTCGTGCCGGACGTCCACGTCTGTGTCGTCCGGGAGAGTCAGGTGGTGGCGGACGTCCCTGGCGCCATCCGGCTGCTGCGGCCGGCCATCGCGGCGCACCGGGCGCTGACCTGGATCAGTGGGCCCAGCGCGACCAGCGACATCGAGCTCAACCGCATCGAAGGAGTGCACGGACCGCGGCACCTGCATGTGATCGTCGTCGCCGGCTGAGCAACCGGCCGGGACACCGGGCGAGCGGTCGATCTGGCGTGCCATGTGACCGGCGGGTAACTTGGACCCTCGGACCACACCCCGATCGCGAGCCGAGGAGACACGATGCCCTTGCAGGATCACTACGACGTGCTGGTCGTGGGGGCCGGTCTCTCCGGCATCGACGCCGGTTACCGGATCCAGACGATGTGCCCCGGCACCGACTACGCCATCCTCGAGGCGCGCGAGAGCCTCGGCGGCACGTGGGACCTGTTCCGTTACCCGGGCATCCGGTCCGACTCCGACATGTTCACCCTCGGTTTCCCGTTCGAACCGTGGACCGGAGAGAAGTCCATCGCCGACGGCGCCGACATCCTGCAGTACCTGAAGGACACGGCCGCCAAGTACGGCATCGACGAGCGGATCGTCTACTCCACCAAGGTGATCCGCGCCGACTGGTCGAGCACCGATGCCCGCTGGACATTGACGCTGCAGACGCCCGACGGGCAACGTGAGGTCACGGCCGACTTCGTCTATCTGTGCTCGGGCTACTACAACTACGAGCAGGGTTATCGACCGGATTTCCCCGGCATCGACGACTTCGACGGGCAGGTCATCCACCCGCAGTTCTGGCCCACCGAGGGCCTGGACGTGCAGGGCAAGAAGGTCACCGTCATCGGTTCCGGCGCGACCGCGATGACGCTGGTGCCGGCGCTCGCACGGCAGGGCGCGCACGTGACGATGCTGCAGCGCTCGCCCACCTACGTCATCACCCTGCCGTCGCGCGACGTCATCGCGAAGACGCTGCGCAAGGTGCTGCCCGCCAAGCAGGCGTATGCCGCCGTGCGGCTGAAGAACGCCGCCACGGCCGTCGGGTTCTACGAGTTCTGCCGGCGCGCGCCGGGTGCGGCGACCAAGGTCCTCCGCGGCGGGGTGGCCCGGCAGATCAAGGACAGCGGCGTCGACATGGCAGCCTTCACCCCGCGCTACAAGCCGTGGGACGAGCGACTGTGCATCGTGCCGGACTCCGACCTCTTCAAGGCGATCCGGGAACACGACGTGGACGTCGTCACCGACACGATCGACCGGGTCGAGGACGGCGCCATACACACCGGATCGGGGGTGTCGATCCCGTCCGACATCATCGTCACCGCGACCGGACTGAACGTGCAGTTGGCCGGTGGCGCCACGCTGAGCGTCGACGGGCAGGAGTGCGACCCGGGACAGCGCTACATCTACCAGGGCCTGATGCTCGAGGGCGTGCCGAACGCGGCGGTCTGCATCGGCTACACCAACGCGTCGTGGACGCTGCGGGCCGACCTGTCGGCGCAGTTCTTCTGCCGGTTCGTCAACCATGTGCGGTCCGGCGGGTACGCCTACGGCTACCCGACCGTGGAGCAGGAGATGCCGGCGTCGCCGGCGCTGGACCTCGCCGCCGGGTACATCCAGCGTTCGATCGCGACGCTGCCGAAGCAGGGCGACCGCAAACCGTGGTTCCTGCGGCAGAACTACTTCTCGGACCGTCGCGACGCCCGACGGGCCGATATCACCGACGCCATGACCTTCGTGCGCCCCGGCGAGACCCGGTCGCCGAACGACGACCTGCACGCCGCCGCTCAGCCGAGCGTCGCCTAGACCTATGCGGATCGCGCTCGCGTCATACCGCAGCAAGGAGCACTCCGGCGGGCAGGGCGTCTACGTACGCAACCTGTCCCGCGAGCTGGTGGCGCTCGGGCACGAGGTCGAGGTCTTCAGCGGCCAGCCCTACCCGGTGCTCGACCCTGGCGTCCGCCTGACTCCGGTGCCGAGCCTGGACCTCTACCGGGCCGACGACCCGTTCCGGCGCCCTGCTCGCAGCGAATTCCGTTCTGCGATAGACGTATTCGAGTTCGCCACGATGTGCACCGCGGGCTTTCCGGAGCCGCGGACATTCGGTATGCGGTTGTCCCGGCTGCTCAAGGACCGGTTGGACGACTTCGACATCCTGCACGACAACCAGACACTGGCGCCGGGCCTGCTGGCGCTGGAGCGCCGCGGTCTGCCGTTGCTGACGACCATCCATCATCCGATCAGCCGGGATCGTCGTCTCGAGCTGGAGGCGGCGACCGGCTGGGGTCGCGTCACCAAGCGCCGGTGGTACGGCTTCGTGCAGATGCAGGGTCGGGTCGCCCGGCGCAGCAGGCACATCCTCACCGTGTCCCAGGTGTCGGCGCAGGACATCGCCACCGACTTCGGCGTGCCGCGCGACCGGATGCGGATCGTGCCGGTCGGTGTCGACGTCGACCGCTTCCGGCCGCGCCCCGAGCCGCGGGTGCCCGGCCGGATCGTGTCGATCATGAGCGCCGACGTCCCGCTGAAGGGTATGGCGGTGCTGGTCGACGCCCTCGCCGAGCTGCCGCGGGACGCCTGGAGCGAACTCGTCGTCGTCGGCACCCCGAGCGAGTCGACCGGCAAACGGCTCGCCGATGCCGGCCTGGTGGACCGGGTGACCTTCCGCAGCGGGCTGACCGACGAGGAACTCGCAACGCTGATCGCCTCCGCGTCGCTGCAGGTCATCCCGTCCCGGTACGAAGGCTTCTCGATCCCCGCGATCGAGGCGATGGCGAGTGGCACGCCGCTCGTGGCGTCCGCAGTCGGCGCACTTCCCGAGCTGCTCGCCGACGGTGTGGGCCGGCTGGTGCCCGCTGGTGACGCGGGTGCGTTGGGTACGGCGATCGCCGAGGTGTTGGCGTCACCGGCCGAAGCCGCACGGATGGGTGCGGCCGGTCGGGACCGAGCGGTCGCGACTTACAGTTGGCGCGCGGTTGCGCAGGCAACCGCCGATGTCTATGCCGAGGTGATCGCTGCGGACACCACCGTGTCCGCGCCGCCGGAGGCCACGAGAACCAAGGAGTCAGCACGATGATCACGATGGACTTCGAGTCGGCGTTCCCGGTCGCACCCGGGATGAGCGTGCTCGACGTCGGCGCGGGTCAGGGCCGGCATTCGTTCGAGGCGTTGCGCCGTGGTGCCGTGCTGACCGCGTTCGACCAGTCCGAGTCGGATCTGGCCGACATCAAGACCATGTTCGGCGCGATGGAGCTCGAGGGTGAGGTTCCGGAGGGTGCGTCAGGGACCGTGCTGCACGGTGACGCTCGCTCGATGCCCTTCGAGGACAACAGTTTCGACCGGGTCATCGCCTCGGAGATCCTCGAGCACGTGCACGAGGACGAAGCCGTGATGGCCGAGATCTTCCGCGTCGTGAAGCCGGGCGGGCTGGTCGCGGTCTCGGTGCCACGCTCCTGGCCGGAGAAGGTCTGCTGGAAGCTGTCGGACTCCTACCACGAGGTGGAGGGCGGTCACATCCGCATCTACCGGGCGTCGGAGCTGGTGGAGCGCCTGGAGCGAGCGGGCCTGGCGCCATACAAGCAGCATCACGCGCACGCCCTGCACGCGCCGTACTGGTGGCTGAAGTGCGCCGTCGGCCCCGACAACAACGACAACCCCGCGGTCAAGGCCTATCACCGGCTGCTGGTGTGGGACATGATGAAGGCACCGTTCGTCACCCGTGCCGCCGAGAACGCCCTGAACCCCGTGGCCGGGAAGAGCTTCGTGGTCTACCTCCGCAAGCCGGAGATCGCCGCGTAATGGGGGTGCAGCGACCGGTCGGGCGCGTCGGTGCACTGTCGGTGCCTGGCGTGATGACTGCCGAACAATGTTCTGCCACAGCGCAGTTCGTGCTTCGTCAGCAACGCGCCGACGGCTCGATCCCGTGGTATGACGGCAGCCACCTCGACCCCTGGGACCACATCGAAGCGGCCATGGGACTGACCGTCGCCGGGCACTGGTCGGCGGCCTGGCGGGCGCTCGAATGGTCCGCCGCGAACCAGCGCAAGGACGGTTCGTGGCCGATGGTGCTGCGCGACAACGGTGTCGAGGACGCGGGCTCCGACACCAACCAGTGCGCCTATTTCGCAGTCGGTTTGTGGCACTACTACCTGGTCACCGGTCGCACCGACGGCCTGGCGCGGCTGTGGCCGACCGTCGAGGCGGCGATCAACTTCGTCATCCGCGCCCAGCATCCGGGCGGCGAGCTCGGCTGGGCCGTCGGCACCGACGGCGGCGTCGCGGACTTCGCCCTGCTGACCGGCAGCGCGAGTGCCCTGCAGTCGATCGAGTGCGCCTGCCTGATCGCGGCGACCCTCGGGCACGACCGACCGCGGTGGCGCTGGGCCGGGAACCGGTTGGCCGAGGCGTTGCGCGAACGCCCCGACTCGTTCGCGGATCGATCCCGCTTCTCGATGGACTGGTACTACCCGGTGCTCGCCGGCGCCATTCGCGGGTCGGCAGCGGTCGAGCGGATCGACAACGGCTGGTCCGACTTCGTCCGAGCGGGCCACGGTGCGCGCTGCGTTAACGATCAGCCCTGGGTGACCTCGGCCGAGTCCGCGGAGCTGGTGGCCGCATTGGATGCGATGGGTGACACCGATCGCGCCGTGGCCGTGCTGGACGACCTGCAGGGCCTGCGGGACAGCGAGACCGGCGGCTACTGGACGGGTCGCAACCTGCCGGACATGGTGCTCTGGCCGCGGGAGCAGACCTCGTGGACCGCCGGTGCGGTGCTGTTGGCGGCCGACGTCGTGACGCAGACGACGGCAGGCGCGGGGCTGTGGCGCGATGCCGGCTGGCCCGGCGACGAGTCGGTCGAACCTGCTCCGTTGGCGCGCGATGAGGCGGTCGGCTGATGCCCGTTCCGCCGGAACTCGCCGAAACCGTGGCTGCGACAACGGGTTTCATGCCGGTCGACGAGGGCAATGCGCTGTATGACGTCGCGCTGGGTGCCCGCGCCGGCACCTGGCTGGAGATCGGCACCTACTGCGGCAAGTCGACGCTGTTGCTCGGAGCCGCGGCTCGCGCGGTCGGCGTGCGACTGGTGACCGTCGACCACCACCACGGCTCGGAGGAGAACCAACCGGGCTGGGAGTGGCACGACAGCTCGATGGTCGACCCGCGCAGTGGACTGCTGGACACACTGCCGCACTTCCGGCCCGTGCTCGACGCCTTGTCCGATGTCTGCTCGGCGGTCGTCGCGAAGACCGAAGTCGTTGCGGGCTGGTGGAATTCGCCGATCGAGCTGCTCTTCCTGGACGGCAACCACACCGAGAAGACGGCGCAGCACGACTACCGTGCGTTCGCCCGGCATCTCGTTCCCGGCGGGGTGCTGCTGGTGCACGACGTCTTCCCCGACCCCGCCGACGGTGGCCAAGCTCCCTGGCACGTCGTGCAGTCCGCGCTCGCCGATGGCTTCACCGAGATCGCGCAGCACGGTTCGCTGCGGGTGCTCACCGCGCCGCCACGTTCCTGACCTTCGACGGTCGAGGGTTGGGTCCGGCTGCTGAGAGGATGGCGGCATGTCTCGGGTCCGCGTCGCCGGTATGACGGTGCTGTTGCTCGGTGCCGTCGCCGCGTGTGGGACGAGTTCCGGCAGCGACGGGCCGACCATGCACTCGGACAACTCATCCTCACAAGGTGGCCGAGGAGTGGGGGAGCGCAGCGGAGGAACGTCTCGAGGTCCCTCTGCTACGAAAACCACTGCGCCGTTTACGAGTTCGTCCGAACCGGTGAGCGCGCCACCGCCATACATCAGCAGGGTGGTGTGGGTCAGTCTGCCGAGCGGACGCAGCCTGCAGATCTACCCGACCGCGAACGGCCGCACCGTCACCGGTGACTCGGCCGAGGGTGAAGCGTGGCGCGAGGTCTTGCGTAAGGCGCCCGGCGCCGGAACCCCAGGAATGCGAGCACAATTCGAATGCCACTGGGTCTTCGCTCGGCTGGCCGAGCCCAACAAGCCCAGTTGGAATCTCGAACCTTGGCGGCCGGTCGTGTCCGCCCAGCAGATGTACGACACCCGCTGCAATCCCGGCGGAGCCGAGGTCTGACCAGACGACGAATGACGGCTCCCTCGCCGAGTGACGGTGCAATACGACCGTCACTCGCCGAAGAAGCCGTCATTCGGCATAGTGCGTTGACTCACGCTGGTCGAGGAGCCGTGAGGTACGAGCGGCGTCTCGAGACCCGGGGCGGGCTACTCGGCCTGCGTGCCCTTCTCGCCGCCCTGCTGCTTGGCCTCCTCCTCCGCGATCTGGGCCCGGACCTCGTCCATCGGCAGCTTGCGCGCCTGGTCGATGAGCGACGTCAGCTCCGGACCCGGCAGCGCGCCGGCCTGGGCGAAGACCCGGATGCCGTCGCGGAAGATCATCAGTGTCGGGATCGAGGTGATCTGCAGGGCCTGGCTCAGCGCCGGCTCGGCGTCGGTGTCCACCTTGCCGAACGTGAGGTCCGGGTGCTCGTTGGAGGCGTCCTCGAAGATCGGCGCGAACATCTTGCACGGGCCACACCAGTCCGCCCAGAAGTCCACCAGCACGATGCCGTCGGACTGGACCTCGTCGGCGAAGGTGTCGGTCGTGAGGGTCTTGGTTGCCATCGTGGTGAACTCCTTGATCGACGGTGGCGGTCTGCGGCAGGTATGACGCCGCTCATCCCACCCAACGACCGGGCGGCCAGGATCCTTCCGATCGTGCCCTGCACCTCGTCCGAATAGCGATACTCAAGTCTCGTCATACGAGACGACGCGAATTGTGTTTGGCGAATGCCGAGCGCCCATGTTCTGCTGGAGGCATGTCTTCGCACGTCACGCCTCCCATGCGACTCGCCGACCGGCGTCGTATGGCGACGTGGCATGTCTGCCGCTATTGAGCCGATCGAACGCCCGACTCACCCCGCAGACCGCAGCGCCCAGGGCGCTCCCGCCATTTTTCACGGAGACTTCGATGACGACCGCTTCGCCCGGCATCCGGGATTTCACCAGTGACCAACTCGCCCGTGTGGCACGGCTTTTCGCGCACGACGCCGATCTCACGATTGCGAGCAGTCGCACCAGCGCCGAGCGACAGCGCCACCAGCTGACCAAGAATCCGCACCTCGAGGTGTGGTTGATGACCTGGCCGTCGGGTGCCACCACCGACTGGCACGACCACGGCGCTGCGGCCGGCGCCATGGTCGTCGTCCAGGGCGAGCTGATCGACCGCCTGTGGAAGGGCGGCTCGGAACACTGGCGCGACCTCACTGTCGGCGACGAGATCGCGATCGCGCCGCGGACCGCGCACAACCTCACCAACGTGGGCGACGACGTCGCGATCACCATCCACGCCTACTCGCCGGGGCTCGCCGAGATGACGCCATACGCCTGGGAGAACGGCCAGCCGGTCGCCATCGACGCGTCCTGAGCCCGAAGGGCACGGCCCTGCTGCGAGGATGCCGGGCATGAGCGAGCGGAGCGAGCGACCAGAAGGCACCAGGGCGAATACCCGCACCCGAGGGACGAGGGGTCGGGTATGAGCAGCAGCCCGTCGCCTTCCGAATTCAAACGTCGGCTCACTCCGATGCGCGGGCGCGACCCAGGGGAAGGTGAGCGGGCGTCCACGCCGCTCGAACTCCTCTTCGACCTGATCTTCGTGGTCGCGGTCGGCACGTCGGCAGCACGCTTCGCCGAGATGGCCGCGGAAGGACACATCGCCAAGGGCGTCCTCGCGTTCCTCTTCGCGATGTTCGCCATCTGCGTCGCGTGGATCAGCTTCACCTGGTTCGCGTCGTCGTTCGACACCGACGACTGGCTCTACCGGATCCTGACGATGCTCACGATGGTCGGTGTCGTGATCTTCGCGCTCGGGCTCGCGCCGATGTTCCACTCGATCGACGAGGGACACCATGTCGACACCCGGTTGATGGTGATCGGGTATGTCGTGATGCGCGTGCCGCTCGCCGCGCAATGGTGGCGGGCCGCGCGCCAGTCCGCCGACTACCGGCTGGTCGCCCTGCGCAACATCCGGTGGATGCTGCTGGTGCAAACCGGTTGGGTCGTCTTCGGATTCGTCCCGATGCCGCTGTCGCTGACCGTCGTGATCGGAGTCTGCCTCGGCATCTGCGAGTTGCTGATCCCGGTGCTGGCGCAAGGCGGCGCCAACGGCACGCCGTGGCATCCCCGGCACATCGCCGAGCGCTACAGCCTGCTGGCGATCATCACCCTCGGCGAGGGCATCGTCGGCACCATCGGTTCGTCGCAGGGACTGCTCGGTGGAGAAGCGGGGGACCACTGGAGTTGGAACGCCATCGCGGTCGTCATCACCGGCGTCGGTCTCACCTTCGGCCTCTGGTGGGTCTACTTCATGATGCCGTTCGGCGCCTTCCTCGAACACCGGCCGACATACGGCTATCTCTTCGGTTACGGGCACGTGCTCGTCTTCATGGCGATCGCCGGCACGGGTGCCGGGCTGCACATCCTCGGCCTCTACCTGGAGCACGAGTCGGAACTGAGCGAGGCGACCGCGGTCATCCTGCTGACGGTGCCGGTCGCGATCTACCTCGCCGCGATCTATGCGCTGCACGACGTCTTCATCGGTCGGCTGGATCCGCTGCACCTGATCAACGCGGTCGTCACCTTCGTCCTGCTGGCTGTCGCCGTCGTACTCGCCGTGACCGGGGCACCGATCTCGATCAGCCTGCTGCTGATCATGGCGGCGCCGTTCGTGACGGTCGTCGCCTACGAGGCGGGTGCGTATCGGTGGCAGGAGGCGCAGCTGGAACGCCTCGCGGCCGACTCCTGACTCCGACGTCTAGGCTCTACCCATGAGTAACATCGACGTGACCGTTGCCGACGGCATCGCGGATGTCCGGCTGGACCGCCCGGAGAAGCTGAACGGCCTGACCCTGCCGATGCTGCGCGATCTCGCCTCGGCCGCGCGGCGACTGCGCGGTGACCGGGACGTCCGGGCCGTCATCCTCTCCGGCACGGGCGACTCGTTCTGCGCGGGCCTCGACTTCAAGACCGTCACCGCCGATCCGAAGCAGCTGCCGCTCGGCATGCTGCCCCGGCCGTGGCGGGGGACCAACGTCTTCCAGGAGGCGTGCTGGGCGTGGCGGCGCGTGCCGGTGCCGGTGATCGCCGCGGTCCACGGCCATTGCTACGGCGGTGGGCTGCAGATCGCCCTCGGAGCCGACCTGCGAGTCACCGCCCCGGACGCGAAATGGTCTGTGCTGGAAGGTAAATGGGGACTCATACCGGACATGTCCGGCGTTCGCGCCCTTTCCGAGCTCGTCAGCATCGAGACGGCGAAGCGACTGACGATGACGGCCGAGGTCTTCTCCGGCGAGGAAGCCGGCCGGCTCGGGCTGGTCGGTCAGGTGCACGACCAGCCGTATGGCGCGGCGCGCGAGCTCGCCGAGTCGCTGCAGCAGCGGTCGCCGGACGCACTGGTCGCGGCCAAGCGACTCTTCGACACGACCTGGCGGTCCTCCCCGCGGCGTACCTTCGCCCGCGAGCGGTGGGAGCAGACGAAACTGCTGCTGGGCAAGAACTCCCAGATCGCTCGCGTCGCCGGCCTCAAGCGCGAGACGCCGGTCTTCCAGGCCCGCCGCTAGCCGCTCAATCAGGGGGTGCGCAGCAGGTGGCGCACCGCCGGCCAGGCGAGCAGGCCCAGCTCCCGGTTGGTGTCGTCGGTGCCGCCGCGGCGCATCGACTGACCCGCGACCACCGGCTCCTCGCCGGGCAGCATCGTGCGGTGACCCGCTGCCGGCAGCGTGCAGAGCTCGGTCTCGAGTCCGTGCTCCCGGCGGCGTGCGACGATCTGCTGCGCGAAGTCGACCGAGGGCCAGACCTGATCGTCACCGCCAGCCACGAGCAGCAGGTCACCGATGCGTTCGACCGGGATCGTCGCGCTGGCAACGGTTTCCGGGTCCGCGACGCGCAGACTCTGCTGATACATCCCCACGTATGCCGGAGGATCGGTGTCGGGCCGCCACGTCGTGTCGAACGGTATGGCGGGCAGAGGTTCGCCGCCATACGACCAGTGCGAGACCTGGGAACCGTCCGGGTCGATGAAGCTCCATGCGTAGGGACTGGGTGCGAATCCGATGCAGCCGTTGACCCTTTCGTCGTATGACGCAACAAGCAACGCCGCCTCCGCACCGAACGACATACCCGCGATGACCAACCGGTCGCACGCCGGTGCGAGCCGGTCCAGCGCCCGGGTGAACGTCTCGAGCGGCACCAGCCGTGGGCCGCTCGGCTGACCCGGTCCGCCGAACCACCGGATCGACATCGCCAGAACACCCTGCTCCGCCAGGAGCCGAGCCCGCGCATCGTCGACCCGCCCACTCGATCCGCCGATCGTGAGAATGCCTGTCCCACAATGCTTCTCGGGTATGGCGAGCACGCCCTCCGGGTCCTGCAGGGTCTCGACTCGCATGACCCGACTCTAATCGGCAGCGGCGACGCGTGCCGCGCGCTGCGAAAGGGTGGCGGCGATCAGGCTCGCCGCGGCCAGGGCGACGAGACCGAGCAGGACGGCTGTCTCCGAGATGTGCGCACTGAGCATCGAGACGATCGTCGGGACGAAGAACCCGAGGTAGGTCAGCGAATAGAACACGGCGTTGGTCATCGCGAGTTCGGTGCCCGGTGCGCTGTGCTCGATGCGGGTGAGGCCTCCGACCAGGGTGAGTCCGTAGCCGGCGCCGAGCACGACGGCCGCGACGAGGACGATGGGCATCGACCGGTGCGTGACGACCGCGGCCGTGAGCAACACGCCGACCAGGGCGGCGGCCATCCCGAGCACGCTGACGAGTCCGGGTCGCCGGGTCTCCAGTGCGCGGGCCGGCGACTGCACGAGGACGCCCACCCCGAGTGTCAGGCCGGAGAGGATCCCGGCGAAAGCGACTGAGAATGATGCGGTCTGGCCGCGGATGAGGGAGGGGAGGATCACCAGGCTGACACTGGCGGCGGTGAACACCCAGGGCGCCATGGGTGCGACGCGGCCCCAGAAGTGGCCGCTCAACGTGTGATGCCGGACCGCTTGCTCGCGCGAAGGGGCCGGGCGTTCGCTGCGCGGCACGTGTGTCGTCGGCGCGTTCCACACCAGCAGTCCGGCCGCGATGGTGAGGGCGATGTGCACGATGTACGGCAGCACCTTCGGACCGGGCAGCCACTGCGCGAGAAGCCCGGCAACCAGTGGCCCGAGGCCGAATCCGGCCGACAGCGCGATCGCCGCTCGTCGCGCTCCCGTGCCTGCGGGTTCACCGGCGGACAGCTCCTTGACCCAGGTGGTGCCGGGCGCCATCGCGGCTCCGGTACACACGCCGTACAGAACCCGCCCGATGAACAGCAGCGTCGGCGACGACTCACCCACGGCGAGCAGCAGCGATGACAGGCCGGCCAGGATCATCACCGGCCGCAGCACGGCGCGGTGCCCGAAGCGGCTGCCCAGTTCGGCCGACACGAGCAGCGCCGGGATCAGCCCCAGCGCGTATGCCGCGAACATCGCCGTGACCAGCGTCTGCGAGAAGTGGTCGGTGGCGCGGTAGACCAGCAGTAGCGGAGTGAATTGGTTGGCGCCCCAGCCCACCACGAACATTCCGGCGGCGACACGGGACCACGGCGGAATCGTCACACCGAGAATCATCGCAGCACGTCGTTTCGGGCTGCCCCGAAGTGTCGTGTGGCCTGGACCGACAGGTATTCCGGTCCGGCTGAGACACTGGCTGACATGAACTTCTTCTCGGCATACGACCAGGGCTTCGCGCGCGTTGCGGCGTGCACCGTCCCGACCGCGATCGCCGACCCACGGGCCAACGCCGCGACGATCATCGAGCAGGTGCGTGCGTGCGCCGCGGACGCGGTTGCGGTGGCAGCGTTTCCGGAGATGAGCCTGACCGGATACGCGATCGACGACCTGGTCCTGCAGGATGCCGTGCTCGAGGACGTCGAGGCCGCGCTCGGTGAAATCGCAGCAGCGACAGCGGATCTGCTACCCATGGTGATCGTCGGTGCTCCGCTGCGGAAGGGACTGCGGCTCTACAACTGCGCCGTCGTGATGCATCGCGGCGTCGTGCTCGGCGTGGCGCCGAAGAGCTACCTGCCCAACTACCGGGAGTTCTACGACAAGCGCTACTTCGCACCCGGCGACGACCAGCGCGGGGAGTCGATCACGGTCGGTGGCGCGACCGTGCCGTTCGGCCCGGATCTGATCTTCGCTGCGCAGGACCTGCCCTCGCTCGCCGTGCACGTCGAGGTGTGCGAGGACATGTGGGTGCCGATCCCGCCGTCCTCGGTCGCGGCGCTCGCCGGTGCGAACGTCCTGGTCAACATTTCCGGCAGCCCCATCACCGTCGGACGCGCCGCCGAGCGCCGGTCGCTGACGAAGGCGCAGAGCTCGAGATGCCTTGCGGCATACGTCTATGCCGCCTCGGGGTATGGCGAGTCGACCACCGACCTCTCGTGGGACGGCCAGACGATGGTGCACGAGTGCGGAAGCCTGCTCGGCCAGGGCGAGCGCTTCCCGAGCGCCGCAGCGCGCACCGTCGTCGACGTCGATCTGGACCGCATCCGGCAGGAGCGGCTGCGGGACGGTTCGCTGGCCGACAACGCACGAACCTTCAACGAGGCCAGTGCATTCCGCACCATCGACTTCCTGCTCGACCCGCCACGGGACGACATCGGTCTGCTCCGCAAGATCCAGCGTTTCCCGTTCGTCCCGGACGACGCGCAGCACCTGGCGCAGGACTGCTTCGAGGCCTACACGATCCAGGTGACCGCGTTGAAGCAGCGGCTGACCGCGATCGGCGGGCCCAAGATCGTCATCGGTGTCTCCGGCGGTCTCGACTCGACGCACGCCCTGCTCGTCGCGGCGCGCGCCATGGACGAGCTGGGGCGGCCGCGCACCGACATACTCGCCTACACGATGCCGGGTTTCGCGACCGGCAGCGCGAGCAAGTCGGCCGCGACAGACCTGGCGCAGGCCATGGGAGTTTCGTTCCAGGAGCTGGACATTCGCCCTGCCGCGACCCAGATGCTGAAGGACATGGGGCACCCCGCCGGAGACGGGGAGCCGGTCTACGACGTGACGTTCGAGAACGTCCAGGCCGGCCTGCGCTACGACTACCTCTTCCGAATCGCCAACAAGGAGAACGGCATCGTCCTCGGCACGGGGGACCTGTCCGAACTCGCGCTCGGCTGGTGCACGTATGGCGTCGGCGACCAGATGTCGCACTACAACGTCAACGCCGGCATCCCGAAGACGCTGATCCAGCACCTGATCCGGTGGGTCATCGGCGACGGCCACTTCGACGAGGCGGCATCGCGCACGCTCCAGACCATCCTCGACGCCGAGATCAGTCCCGAGCTGGTGCCGGCCGGCGCGGATGAGAAGCCGCAGTCCACCGAGGACACGATCGGCCCCTACGCGCTGCAGGACTTCAACCTGTTCCACACACTGCGGCACGGCATGCGACCGAGCCGCATCGCCTTCCTGGCCTGGCACGGCTGGCACGACGCGGACTCGGGCGAATGGCCGCCGGGCTACCCGGACGACCGCCGGAACGCGTACTCGCTCGCCGAGATCCACGACTGGCTGGAACTCTTCATCAAGCGGTTCTTCGGTTTCAGCCAGTTCAAGCGGTCCGCACTGCCCAACGGCCCGAAGGTCGTCGCCGGCGGCGCACTGTCACCTCGCGGCGACTGGCGGGCGCCCAGCGACGGCAACGCGGACGTCTGGCTGCGTGAGCTGGACCGCAACGTCCCGAAGAAGTAGCCAAAGCTGGTCGAGTGGCCGGAGGAGCGGAGCGGGGGAGGGTGTATCGAGACCCCGCCGGCTCACCCCTTGCCCCAGTCGAGGATCCGCCAGCTCTCGGAGCCGTTGTTCCGTACCAGGTAATAGGACCAGGCCTCGTGGTCGGGCTTACCGCCCTTGGTCATGCCCTTCACGTGCCGGAAGGTCGCCGAGGTGTCGACCTGGACGCACTTCTTCCACTTGGTCGCCTCCCGCGCCTCGCACTGGGCGCCGGTGGTGACCGGTCCGGTCCGGAGGATGCGCAAATCCTCCACCCGGGGACCGTGCAGGCTCCACCATCCCGCGTCGACGCCGACGCGGTCGCCGACGACCACTGCCTTGGCGGCGGAGTAGTCGCGGTCGTTCAGCGCCGTGGCGAAGGTTCGGACGACGCCGGCCGGTGACGTGGTCGCGTCG
Source organism: Flexivirga sp. G2 (assembly GCF_055397625.1). Classification (NCBI taxonomy): domain Bacteria; kingdom Bacillati; phylum Actinomycetota; class Actinomycetes; order Micrococcales; family Dermacoccaceae; genus Flexivirga; species Flexivirga sp. G2. The sequence continues at coordinate 4,308,574 of NZ_AP039675.1, read as the reverse complement.
GGGCGGGCAACCGTCTCACGGGGCTTGCCCCACAGCCAGAGCCCGAGAACCCCCGCCAGGACGATGATCGCCAGGCCAAGTCCGACGATGCTCTGAATCCGACGCATGGTCCGAGTATTCGTCGGACAGGGTGCTTTCGTGAAGTCGAGTCCAGGATTCGTACCCGCGTCGCAGCATCCGCAGCCCCTACTGACAGCTGTCGACCGCCCACATCCCGGGCCCCGGCGGTGCGTCATACACAGGGGCTGACGTGGTGTTCGCCAGTGTCGGCCCCGGCGGCTACCGTCGAAGCGTGATCAACCCGCCCGAGCATCAGCTGAGAGGCGCCGAGTGGGTGCGGCGCGTCGGGCCCGAGCAGCTCGCGGCGAGGTTGGGCGAGCTGACGCTTGCCCGCGCCGAGCTGTATGTCGACTCCGAGCGGGTGCAGACGATCAACACCGGCGACCAGGGCCGCTTGCTCCTGGCCACGGTCGAGGGCAACCGGGCCCGCCCCTACACGGTGATGATCACGCGGGTCGAGGACCGCGACGGGCTGCCCGACTGGCACTCGCGGTGCTCCTGTCCGGTCGCGACCGAGTGCAAACACGTCGCCGCGACCCTGTTGACCGCGCGTGACCATCTCGGTGGCAGCGCACCGGAGCTGCCCGCGTGGCGCAGGTTCGTGCAGGAGCAGTTGGAGGATCCGCCGGTCGATCACACCGATGACGGGGTCCGCCTCGGGCTGCGGGTCGAGGCGAGCAAGGAACTGCGCGGCAGGCGGCGGGTGACCCGGGTGTCGGTCCGGCCCGCGCACCTCACCAAGACCAGGAACTGGTCCAAGACGTCGTCCTGGGACGAGATCGCGCTCAACCGGGTGCGACGACGCTTCAACCTCGCGCAGGCCGACGCGATCAGTGCGCTGCGCGACGTCATCGTCGGTCGCACCCACCAATACGCCCTGGCGCCCTCGGAGCTGCACCTCGACGAGGCCGGAGCCGGCGTCTGGTCGGCCCTGCGGGACTGCATCGCGACCGGTGTGGAGCTGCTGCCGGCATACACCAGCCGTGAGCAGATCCGGCTGCTGCCCGACCCGCTGCAGGTGGCCGCCGACTTCGGTGAGCAGGACGACGGGTCCCTGCTCGGCACCGCGAACGTCGTCGGGCTCAGCGCCCCTCCCGGTGAGATCGTGCTGTTCGGCGACCCCGGCCACGGGCTCGCAATGGTCGGACACGACGGCAGCATCACGCTCGCACAGCTCGAGACCGCACTCAGCCCGGCGACGCGGGCGCTGCTGCTCGATGGTCCGCTCACCGTGCCGCCGGAGGACGCCGAGGAGTTCCGCGATCTCTACTACCCGCGACTGACCCGCCAACTGCGGCTGGTCTCCAGCGACGGGATCACCGTGCCCGACCCGCTGCGCCTGCGGCTGGTCGTCAGTTCGCCGGAGTCGCAGGCGATCCAGGTCACCGCCCGGATGCTGTATGCCGGCAAGCATCCCAAGCCGGTCGCCCTCGACGTCTACGACCGCACTCGCGACCGCGTCGGCGAGCACGAGCTGGTCGGCCGGATCGACCCGGCGCTGCGAGAGCTGGGCCTGATGGAGCTGATCGGCGGGCTCGGCTGGTGGCCGGTGTCCGACAGCATCCTCCGCGGCTGGCCGGCGGTCCGGTTCGCGGAGGCGATGGACGAGCTGTCCGACAACGACGACATCGAGATCGTCGTCGACGGCGAGCTGCCGACCTTCGAGGAGAGCACGGTCGCGCCGCTGATCACGATCGGCGCCGCCGATTCCGAGGACAACGACTGGCTCGACCTGCATGTCACCGTGACGATCGACGGCGAGGAGGTGCCGTTCGCCGAGCTCTTCGCGGCACTGGCACGCGAGGACGACGCGATGCTGCTGGCCTCCGGCACGTGGTTCTCGCTGGACCGCCCGGAGTTGATCCAGCTCGAGCGCCTCATCGCGGAGGCGCGTGAGATCGCCGACAAGCAGCGAGAAGGCCTGTCGATCAACCGGTTTCACGTCGGCCTCTGGGAGGAGCTGGAAGAACTCGGCGTCGTCGACCAGCAGAGCGAGCGATGGACCCGCCAGCTGGAGCGGGTGCGAGCGCTCGACCGGTTCTCGGCGCCGACCGTGCCGGAGTCGCTGCACGCGACGCTGCGCAGCTATCAGCTCGAAGGATTCACCTGGCTCGCCGCCCTGTGGGACTGCGCGCTCGGCGGCATCCTCGCCGACGACATGGGTCTCGGTAAGACGCTGCAGACCCTGGCGCTGCTGGCCCGTGCCCGCGAGGAGGGTGAGCTGGACGTGCCGGTGCTCGTGGTCGCGCCCAGCTCCGTCGTGGGCACCTGGGTCGGCGAGGCGGCCCGGTTCACGCCGGACCTGCGTGTGGTCGCGCTCACCGAGACCAGCAAGCGGCGGGGCAATACCGTGCGGGAGGCCATCGGCGATGCACACGTGGTCGTCACGTCATACGCCGTGTTGCGGCTGGACGCCGATCAGTTCGCCGAAACAGCTTGGAACGGCTTGGTGCTCGACGAAGCCCAGTGGGTCAAGAACCACGCCTCCAAGACGTTCCAGGCGGCCAAGCGCATCGGTGCGCCGTTCACGCTCGCGGTCACGGGCACCCCGCTGGAGAACTCCCTGATGGACCTCTGGTCCATGCTCGCGCTCGCCGCCCCCGGCCTCTACCCGCGCCCCGAGGCGTTCGGGCAGCGCTACCGCAAGCCGATCGAGCGCGGTGAGGCACCGGAGCTGTTGGACCAGCTGCGGCGCCGGATCCGGCCGTTGATGCTGCGTCGCACCAAGGAGCAGGTGGCGAGCGACCTCCCGCCCAAGCAGGTCCAGGTGCAGGCCGTGGAGCTGGGCGCCAAGCATCGGCAGACCTACGACCGGCACCTGCAACGCGAACGCCAGCGGGTGCTGGGCCTGCTCGAGGACCCGGACGGCAACCGCGTCGCGATCCTGGCCGCCCTCACCCGGCTGCGGCAGTTGGCGCTCGACCCGCGGCTGGTCGACGACATCCCGGGCGTCGCCGACAACTCCGCGAAGATCACCCTCCTCGTCGAGCAGATCGGCGAACTCGCCGCGGAAGGACACCGGGCGCTCGTCTTCAGCCAGTTCACGTCGTTCCTGGGGCTCGCCCGGGACGCGCTCGACAAGGCCGGGCTGTCCTCGTCATACCTCGACGGGCGAACCCGCGATCGGCAGAAGGTGATCGACGGCTTCAAGACCGGCGACGACCCGGCATTCCTGATCTCACTCAAGGCCGGCGGCGTCGGGCTCACGCTGACCGAGGCCGACTACGTCTTCGTGCTCGACCCGTGGTGGAACCCCGCCACCGAGGCGCAGGCGATCGACCGGGCGCATCGCATCGGGCAGGACAAACCGGTGATGGTCTACCGCCTGGTCAGCGCCGGCACCATCGAGGAGAAGGTCGTCGCGCTGCAGGAGCGCAAGCGCGAGCTGTTCGAGAAGGTCGTCGACGGGGACGGCGGCGTCGGCGGCGCCATCACGCCGGACGACATCCGGGCACTCCTGGAGTGACCCCGAAGCTGGTTACCTGACAGTAGGAATGTCTAGGGTGGCGTTATGCGCATTCTCTCCACCAAGCCCACCCGGTCGTATGCCGCAGCGCGGTGCCTCGTCACCGGAGGCTGTTCCGGCCTGGGCCAGGCCCTGGTCAAGCTGCTGGTCGCCGACGGCGCGCGCGTGCTCGTCGGCGACGTGCACGAGATCGCGCCGGAGGGCTCGCTGCCGGACGGCGTGGACTACCTGCGGCTGGACGTCAGCCGCGACGAGGACTGGGACAACGCGCGCAACTGGGTCGAGGGCAACTACGGCGGGCTCGACCTGCTGATCAACAATGCCGGCATCGCGGCGGGCGGCCGGATCGACGTCGCCGACATGGACGAATGGCGCCGCATCACCGACATCAACCTGATCGGCGTCGCCCGCGGTTGCCACACCTTCGTGCCGATGATGAAGCAGCAGGCCGGTGGGCAGATCGTCAACACCGCCTCGCTCGCCGGGCTGGTCCACGCACCTGCGATGGCGTCATACAACGCGGTAAAGGCGGGCGTCGTCGCGATCAGCGAGACGCTGCGGTCGGAGCTCGCGCCATACAACATCGACGTGTCGGTGATCTGCCCGTCGTTCTTCCGCACCAATCTCGCCTCGTCGTTCGGCGGCAAGGACGTCGACATGGAGGCCAACGGTGTCGACATGATCAACAAGGCGCCCAGGTCGGCGGATCAGGTTGCCGCCGTTGCATTCTCGGGTATGAAAGCCGGCAAGCACATCATCCTGACCGACCGTGACGGGCATATCGCGTATGCCGCCAAGCGCTACGCGCGTCCCGTCTACGACCGGGCGATGAAGGCCGCCGGCAAGCAGGTCGGCACCGGCAAGACAGCGACACCGAAGATCGTCGAGAAGCTGCAGGCCCTCGGCGCGAAGAGGAAGTGAGGTCCGGCATGAGCTCGGTCGCCATCATCGGTGGGCACGGGAAGGTCGCCCTGTTGCTCGCGAAGCAGCTGGTGGAGCAGGGGCATCAGGTGCGATCCCTGTTCCGCAACGAGGACCACGCATCCGAGGTCGCCGCGACCGGCGCGACACCGGTCGTGGCCGACGTCGAGAACCTCGACGTCCCCTCCCTCTCCGACCTCCTCAGCGGGGTCGATGCCGTGGTGTGGTCGGCCGGTGCAGGCGGTGGCAGTCCGGCACGCACCTACGCCGTCGACCGCGACGCCGCCATCCGCAGCATGAACGCCACCGCCGAGCTCGGCATCGAGCGCTACATCATGGTGTCCTACTTCGGCGCGTCGACGGATCACGGTGTGCCCGAGGACAATTCGTTCTTCGCGTATGCCGAAGCGAAGGCCGCTGCCGACGAATACCTGCGCGGCACCGGCCTCAAGTGGACCATCGCCGCACCCAGCCGGCTCACCGACGACGAGCCGACCGGGCGCATCGAGGTCAAGGGTCAGGACGGCGACGACCTGGCGTCCGGATCGGTCTCGCGGGCCGATGTCGCGGCCGTCGTCGCGGCACTGCTCCCGGCCGAGAACTCCGTCGGCGCGTTCGTGCAGTTCAACAACGGCGCCACCCCGATCGCGGACGCCATCACGGCCATTACGCGGGTCGAATAAAGCGGGTTGAGTAGCGGGGGAGCGGAGCGGCGGAGCGTATCGAAACCGCGCGTCTCGATACCGACTCAGGCCTCGAAGTACGCGCCTGCCGCGATGTCCTCGAGCAGCGTCGGACCGGTGGGCTCCCACCCGAGCATGGCCCGAGTGGCGTCGGATGACGCCGCGCCCGGCATACCGAAGAAGCCGCCGATGAAACCGAAGTGCTCGATGGCGTCGTCCGGGTCGATCGATGTCACGGGCAGTCCGAGTCCGGCGCCGATCGCCTCGGCGATGGCCTTCGTCGGGACGCCGGTCTCACCCGTGGCGTGCAGCCGTGCTCCGGCCGGGGCGTTCTCGAGTCCGAGCCGTACCAGGCGGGCAGCGTCACTGCGGGCGACCGCAGCCCAGCTGTTGCTGCCGTCGCCGACATAGCCCGAGACGCCGGCCTTGCGTGCCGCGGCAACGATGAGCGCGATGAAACCGTGGTCGCCGACACCGTGGACGGTCGGGGCGAACCGGGCGGCAATGGCGCGGACCCCCTGATCGACGAAGTCGAGCGCACGGTTCTCCCCGCCACCGCGCAGCGAGTCCGGGCCGACATGGGGGCTGGCGTCGTCCTCGGTCGCGGGTCGGTCGGCGGCCAGGCCGGCCACGCCCGAAGCGAAGACGAAGGGCCGGTCGCTGCCGGCCAGCACCTCTCCGATGGCCTCGATCGAAGCCCGTTCGGCAGCGTTCGAGTTGGCCGGGTTCGTCCAATCGTGTTTGTTCGCAAGGTGTATGACGCCCTCTGCGTCATCGGCACCCTTGCGGATGGAGTCGAGATCGTCCAGGTCGCCACGTAGGACCGCGGCACCTTTCGACTCCAGTTGCGCTGCGGATGAGTCCGAGCGGGCGAGGCCGGTGACGCGGTGTCCGGCCTGCAGCAGGTCGTCGACGGTTGCGGAGCCGATCCAGCCGGTGGCTCCGGTGACGAATACGCGCATGGTGTGTCCTTCCGGAAAGCGGGGAAATCAGTGATGTCACTGACTGACATCACTCACCGTACACCTGGATGTCAGTGACTGTCATCAGTAGGATCGTCGGTATGGCGCGATGGCAACCGGGAGCACGGGAGCGACTGCAGGAGGTCGCCCTGCGGCTCTTCGCGGATCAGGGATTCGAGCAGACGACCGTTGCCGAGATAGCCCGTACTGCCGAGCTGACCGAGCGGACCTTCTTCCGGCACTTCGCGGACAAGCGGGAAGTGCTCTTCGCCGGCCAGGACGACTTCCTGCAGTTGTTCACCGACCCGATCGAGACGGCACCGGCGGGCACGGCGGCATACGAACTCATCACCCGCTCGCTGGCTGCCGCGGGCGAGTTCTTCCCGGACGAGCGCCGGGCGTTCGCTCGAGTGCGTGCGTCGATCATCGACGCGGAGCCTGCCCTGAAGGAGCGTGAGTTGGCAAAGCTGGCGACGCTGAAGGTTCGGCTCGGTGAGTTGCTCCTCCGGCGCGGCATCGCCGACCCGACAGCGACACTGGCGGCGGAGACGGGCGTGACGATCTTCCACCTGTCCTTCCAGCAATGGATCTCGAGTGGAGAAGAACGCAGCATGTCCGAGATCGCCCGGGAGCGTCTCGACGCGATGGCGGCGCTGACGGCCACCGGCTGATCAGGATCGGGAGCCCGGCCGCCCGCCCGAGCCGGGCGCCCCGTTGGGTGCACCACCCGGGACGGAGCCGCCCGGTGCGTTGCTCTTCGAACCGTTCTGTTGTGAATTGCCAGTCGTACCAGAGGATCCCGTCGTCCCGTTGCCTTGCTGGGAACCGAATCCGCCTTCGAAGGTCCGCATGTTGCGCATGCCACCGCCGAACCGTCCGTCGCCGCCACCGGTGCCGCTGGCGACAGCTGCCGATGCGGTGATCGCACCCGCCGAGGACAGTCCGATGGCGAGTGCGGCGACCACGGCGGTCTTCTTGCCGGACCAACGCGGCTGCCGCAGGACCGGAGCGGTCGTGTCGTGCCGGGGGTCCGGCGGCGTGGGGAGTCCTGGGTTCTCTTGCGTCATGGTTATGCGTCCTTCGTGCCGAGATGCGTTGTCGGACACGAAGATTGCGCGGACGGCTGTGCCCGTCCTTTGCGGCGCCGCTGCGAATCCTGGCAAAGCCTGAACATCGCCTGACCGTTCACGGGCGGACCAGGTGACCTCCACAGGATTGCCATAAACGTGGTCGGCACGGTTCATCTCATGGATTCAGCGACCGCACACTTGCGGACCTCAGATCAGGCTGTCCGTAGGGAAAGCCCGGGCGACGCCACGCGCCCCGGTGCTGCTGCGGGCGGCGGCCGACTCGCGCACCTGTGGCGGGGACATCCGCACGACCCGGCGTGGGCCCGGCCGGCGATGTTCGGCCTGCTCGTCGCAACGGCCGTCCTCTACTTCTACAACCTGACTGCGAGCGGTTGGGCGAACTCGTTCTATTCCGCTGCAGCACAGGCCGGTTCGGTCAATTGGGAGGCATTCTTCTTCGGCTCCTCGGACGCCGCGAACTCCATCACGGTCGACAAGCCGCCGGCCGCGCTGTGGATGATGGCTCTCTCCGTCCGGATCTTCGGACTCAACTCGTTCGCAATGTTGATGCCGGAAGTCCTGATGGGCGTGGCCACCGTCGGCTTGGTCTACTCGATGGTTCGGCGGCATTTCGGTGCCGGCGCCGGCCTGCTCTCCGGAGCGGTGCTCGCCCTGACTCCGGTGGCAGCGTTGATGTTCCGCTTCAACAACCCCGACGCGTTGCTCGTCCTGTTGATGACGCTCGGCGCCTGGGGAACCCAGCGGGCCATCGAGAAGGGCTCCGTCCGGTGGATGGCACTGGTCGGCGTGTTCCTCGGCTTCGGGTTCCTGACCAAGACGTTCCAGGTCTTCCTCGTCATACCGTTCTTCGGGATCGCGTATCTCGTCGCGGCGCGCACCAGCCTCCGCCGCCGGATCATCGGGCTGCTTGCCGGCCTCGGCGCGATGGTCGTCGCCGGTGGGTGGTGGGTGCTGATCGTGCAACTGGTGCCCGCCAGTGCGCGCCCCTACATCGGTGGCAGCCAGGACAATTCGTTCTGGAACCTCACTTTCGGCTACAACGGCTTCGGCCGGTTGAGCGGTAACGAGACCGGTTCGGTCGGTGGTGGTGGCGGGCCCGGCGGCGGCAACGGCGGTGGCATGTGGGGCGTCACCGGCATCACCCGGATGTTCGGCTCCGAGGTCGGGAGTCAGATCTCCTGGCTGCTGCCGACCGCGCTGATCCTGCTCGGTGTCGGCGTCGCCCTCCGTGGTCGGCGGCCCCGCACGGACGGTCGGCGGGCGGCCTACCTCGTCTGGGGCGGTTGGTTGCTCGTGACCGGGCTGACCTTCTCCTTCATGGCCGGCATCTTCCATCAGTACTACACGGTCGCCCTCGCTCCGGCGATCGCCGCGGTGGTCGGCATGGGTGCGAAGGAGGCGTGGGACCGTAGACACGACGCGATCGGATCGATCACGCTGGCCGTGGCGACTGCAGCGGCAGCGACCTGGTCCTTCATCCTGCTCACCCGGGTCACTGCGTACGGCGACTGGTTGCGCGGCTCGATTCTCGCGGTCGGTATGGCGGCAGCATTCTTGCTGTTGGCGCTGAACTGGTTGCACCGCAAGGCGATTCCACTGGTTCTCACGGGAGCGATCGCGGCCGGTCTGGCCGGGCCGGCGGCATACACCTGGAGCACGGTGAACTCGGCCCACACCGGCTCGATCCCGACCGCTGGACCTGCCGGTAGCGGTGGGTTCGGTGGAGGTGGGGCACCTGGCGGTGGCGGCATGGGCGGCACGCCGCCCGGTGGCACCACTGGAACTCGCGGGGGCATGCCCGGGCAGGGAACCACCGGAGCCGCTCGTGGCGGACAGGGCACGGCGGCCGGACAGGGTGCAGCGACCGGGCAGGGCACGACCACCGGTCGCGGGACCACCGGCGGTGGCATGGGCGGCCTGCTGGACGCCAGCACGCCGAGCACGGCGATCGTCAGTGCGCTCCAGTCGAACGCCGGCAGCTACACCTGGGTTGCCGCCGCGATCGGCAGCAACAATGCCGCAGGGCTGCAGCTCGCGACCGGTCAGCCGGTGATGCCGATCGGTGGTTTCAATGGGAGCGATCCGTCGCCGACCCTCGCGCAGTTCAAGAGTTATGTGGCGTCCGGCAAGATCCACTACTTCGTCGCCGGTGGCGTCGGAGGTGGCGGCCAGTCGGGTGGCTCGAACGTCGCGCAACAGATCTCCACCTGGGTCGCGGCGCACTACAAGAAGGTGACGATCGGGGGATCGACCTTCTACGACCTGACCCAACCGACCAGCACCTCCGGCTCGTCGTCGAACGGCTGACAAGGAAACGGATGATGAAAACCATTCCGGAAGACAATGATTCGCTGACCCGGGACCACGCAGGATCACCGCAGGTGGTGCTCGATGTCGTCATCCCGGTGCACAACGAACAGCACATCCTCGAAGCGAGCGTCGACACCGTGTGGCACCTGCTGCATGCGGAGTTTCCCTACCCGTTCCGCATCACCATCGCCGACAGTGCCTCGACCGACGGCACGCTGCTGGTGGCTCGCCGGTTGGCGTCGAGGCTGGCCGAGGTGCGGGTGCAGGTGATGGATCGCAAGGGGCGTGGGCTGGCCCTCAAGCACGCCTGGCTCGCTTCGGACGCCCTCGTGCTTGCCTACATGGACGTCGACCTGTCCACCGATCTCGGCGGGCTGTTCCCGCTCGTGGCGCCGCTGTTGTCCGGTCATTCCGATGTCGCCATCGGGTCTCGGTTGGCTCGCGGGTCGCACGTGGTGCGGGGTCCGAAGCGCGAATTCATCTCTCGCAGCTACAACTTCATCCTGCGGTGGTCGTTGCGCACCGGATTCACCGATGCCCAGTGCGGCTTCAAGGCGATACGCAGCGACGTCGCCCGGGCGCTGTTGCCACTCGTCGAGGATGAGACGTGGTTCTTCGACACCGAGCTGCTGGTGCTCGCCGAGCGCTGTCGGCTGCGGATCCACGAGGTCCCGGTCGATTGGTATGACGACCCGGACAGTCGAGTGCACATCACCAGCACCGCCTGCGACGACCTGCGCGGTGTATGGCGCCTTCGCTGGTCGCGGGGCGAGGCCGATCCGCAGATCCAGGAACTGCGGAAAGCACTGGGGCGGTTGGGGATCGACACGTCGGCATTGTCAGACCACAGGGTTCCCGAGGTGCAACTCGCCGACTGACGGCGAATGTGGATTGCAGCCCGCCATACGTCGGGAGAGATCAGTCCCGATCCGACGCGGGCAACTGCGGGGCTGAGCGCGCCGGTGCTTCGAGCGCCGGCGCGTTCTCCTGTGTCAGGTAGGCGTCGACAGCTGTGGCGATCTCTGCGACCGGACGCGGTGGCAGGTATGCCGACGCGCCGGCGTCGAGTAGTCGGCTGACCGGACCTGGATAGCTGATCTCGAGCTCGTCGTCCTCGATCTCGGTGACGATCAGGCGGGCGTCCGGGAAGGAGCCGCGCAAGATGTTCAGCAACTGCGGACTCACCGGGTTGACGAGGAGCACGTCCGCGGTCGGCGGTGCGTCGTGGAGGTCGAGAACGATGTATTCCGAGCCGAATTCGTCAGACAGGCGACGGCGCGCGACGTCCGAGAGTTTCATCGCCGTCGCCACGACAGTGACGCCCTCCGGCGTCTCGACCTCGGGCGCCGAGGTGCGAGACTCCGGGAGGACAACACCTTCGAGGACCGAGGGCCGGAACAGCAGTTGACCGAGCTCGCGGTCGCCGCTGACCACGGTGATCTCGGCGCCGTCCATCGCGGCTGTGAGCGATGCGCGCAGATCCTCGGGCAGCGCGTCCAGATCCAGTCTGGTTGTTCCCCCTCGGCGCCCCATGCCTCCAGTGTGCCTACTCGGCCGGTTCGGGTGGGTCTTCGGCCCCTGCGTGTTCGTCGCGTTCGGCCCAGTCGAGGAGCGTGTCGAGGCGGAATGCCTCGTCGTCGATGCCTGCAGCGGGGTCGCCGCGCTCGGCATACCTCTGGGGGACGGTGGCGATGGTGCAGGCCTGCGGCTCGATGTCATCGAGTTCGTCCCAGGTGAACGGAGTCGACACGGTGCCTGCGGCGTTGCCACGCACCGAGTAGGCGGCGGCGATCGTGTGGTCCCGGGTGTTCTGGTTGTAGTCGACGAAGACCATTCGCGGGTCGCGATTCTTGCGCCACCACGTCGTGGTGACGTCCTCGGGTGCGCGGCGCTCGACCTCCCGCGCGAAGGCCAGCGCCGCCCGGCGAACGTCCTGGAATCCCCATTCCGACTCGATCCGGACGTAGACGTGCAGCCCGGAGCCACCCGAGGTCTTCGGATAGCCGGTGATGCCGAGCTCGTCGAGCAGTTCGTGTGCGACCCGTGCCGTACGACGCACCCGGTCGAACCCCGCTTCCGGCATCGGGTCGAGATCGATGCGCCATTCGTCGGGGCGCTCCACGTCGAACCGCCGGGAGTTCCACGGGTGGAACTCGACGGTCGACATCTGGACGGCCCAGATCACGGCGCCGATCTCGGTGACGCAGAGCTCGTCGGCCGTGCGGTTCCACCGGGGGAAGTGAATGTTGACTGTTTCCAGCCAATCCGGCGCACCGCGAGGCACTCGCTTCTGATGCACCTTCTCTCCGGTGACGCCGGTCGGAAAGCGGTGCAACATGCAGGGTCGGTCCCGCAGCGCCTGGACGATCCCGTCGCCGACCGACAGGTAGTAGTGCGCCAGATCGAGCTTGGTCTCGCCCCGCTCGGGGAAGTAGACCCGGTCGGGGTTGGAGATCCGCACCGTGTGCTCGCCGGCCTCGAGCTCGATCGCCGGTGTGCTGCCCTTGGCTGCCATATCGCAAACCTAGTGGGCGGTGTCGTCCTCCGCTGCCGTCCGGAGCGCCGCGAGCCGGTCGTCCCAGGACCCGGCCAGGTCGCGGAGCCACGTCGATGCGGCATACAGAGCATCAGCCACCGCGACATACCGTATGGCGCGGCCGACCCGCTCGCGTCGTACCAGCCCCGAATCCTCAAGCACCGCAAAGTGTTTCATCACAGCTTGGCGGCTGATCGGTAGAACGCGGGCAACGTCGCTCGCCGACCCGCCGCCCTGCCGCGCCACGACCGTCAGCACCGCACGACGACTCGGGTCGGTCAGTGCGGCGAAGACCTTCGTGGCGACGTCCTCGGCACTCACGCAACTTCAGCCGCTTCCCGGAGCGCGCCGAGTTGGGTCTGCCAACCCTCGGTGTTGTCCCGATGGCCGGCAATCCGCGTCTCCTCGCTGACGGCCAGTGCGGCGAACCCGGTCTCCAGGACGCGCACAGTGACCACGTCGTCGGATTCGGCCAGGAAGAACTCGATGAGCGTCGAATTGTCGTCGGTGAGCGGAGTGTCCGGCGTCGTCGGGGCCCAGCGGAACGAGCAGTAGTCCTGCGGCTGGCTGTCGACGGCCCGCACGGGATAGCACTCACGCGTCGCCGCCGGCGGGGCCTGTATGCCGTCCGGTCCGTCCCCCAGCCACCAGCCGGGGGCGCTCACCAGCGTCCAGACCCGGTCCAGTGGTGCCTGGATCTCGACGACGTTCTCGATGCGGTCCGGCAACTGCGTCTTCTCGGTCATGGCGGCTCCTTGGCTGTCTCGGTGGTGTAACTCAACGGTTGCACATCGGATGAGACAAACGCAACCCCAGGGTTGCATTTGTCTCGGATTCGACACTCGCTGCGGGCGATGGGTGTCAACAACTCCCAACGGTAGGGACTTGTCAGCGGGGGCCGGTGCTCATCCCGCAGGCTGCAGCCGTATGGCGCGGCCCTCCCAGCGTTTCCGGATCCACCGGTCATGGCTGGCGAGTATGACGGTGACCGGACTGGCGGCGAGCGCGTTCTCCAGTTCGTCCACCAGGGCCAGGGACAGGTGATTGGTCGGCTCGTCCAACAACAGCAGGTCCGGTTGCCGCGCGATGAGCAACGCCAACTCGACCCGTCGTTGTTGGCCGAGGCTGAGCTCGCGGAGCGGTCGACCATGATCGCGCGGATGCAACAAACCCAATGACGACAACGAGATTCGGCCATCGGACTGATCGAAGAGCCGGCTGGCCGACGCTTCCGGATCGGGCAGGGACACGTCCTGGGTGAGCAGCCCGATCTGTCTCGCCCGCACGTCGGCCTGCCCGGTGTCCGGCATGCGACGGCCGGCGATCAGGTCGAGCAGTGTCGACTTGCCGGCACCGTTGACGCCGGTCACCAGCACGTGTTCGCCGGGTGTGACGTCCAGTCGGTCACAGCGCAGCCGACCACGCACGCGTGCGTCCCGGACCGAAACCGCCGCGATCGGCTGCCGGTCGAATGAACCCGAAAACTGCATCACTGCAGGCGGTTTCGGGATTCGCTCGCGCTCGAGAAGCTCGATCCGCTGCTCGGCGTTGCGCCGTCGCCGGCTCACCGTGGCCTGGACGCGCTGCCCCTTGAACCCGTAGATGAACTTGTCGTTGTCCCGGGGTCCTCGGTCATGGGCGATGTCCAGGTTGGTGGTCCGGGCCGCCGCGCGCAGCTCGGTCAGCTCGTCCTGCTGCGCCTCGAACTCCTCCTGCCACCGCTGCCGTGACGCGTTCTTGGCCGCCAGGTAGTCCGTGAAGTTGCCGGAGAAGAGCCGCCCACCGCGTCCGTCCGTGCCGAAGTGCGACGGGTCGAGATCGACGATCGCGGTGCACACCCGGTCCAGGAAGACACGGTCGTGCGAGGCGACCAAGGTGGCGCTCTCCATCGAATTCACTTCGTGCTCAAGGAAATCCAACGCTTCGTCGTCCAAGTGATTGGTCGGTTCGTCCAACAACAGGACCTCCGGGCGTCGGGTGAGCAACGCAGCGAGTGCGAGTCGCGATCGTTCCCCACCCGACATCGAGCGCACCGTCCGCGACGGGTCCAGTGCGCCCAGGCCGAGTCGATGCGCGGCCACCTCGGCGCGACGGTCGGCGTCCCACGCATCGTGCGCCGTCGCCCACTCGAGCAGCCGGGAGTAGTCGTCGGCGAGTTCCGGGCGGTCGTCGAGCTGTGCGGCGAGGGCCGCCAGGTGCTCGACGCCGTGGTGCAACGGCGCGAGGGCGTCGTACATGACCTGAGCGAGGGTCGCCGCCGGGTCAAGCCCCGAGTCCTGACTGAAGTAGCCGACGTCGTCCGGCCGCCGCACGCCTCCGCCATCGGGTTCACGCAGGCCGGCCGCGATCTGCAGCAGGGTCGACTTGCCGGAGCCGTTCTCGCCGACCAGACCCACGGTCGCGCCGGGTATGACGGAGAGGCTGACACCGTCCAGCACGCGCCGGTCGGCATACGAGAAGACGAGATCGGTGATCTGAAGAGACATGCGAGAGATCCGTTCCACAGGGCATGGGAAGAGCTCGCCGGGCAGATTTCCACGGACGCGAGCAGGTGGCGGTCTCAGTTCTTCATGGCGGGGATAGCCTGACAGGGAGGCCGCGGACGGGGCAATCCGATTAATCGATGCGATCGGGCAAACGTGAGGTTACTCGTGGGTATCGTGGAGCAGTCCCGGGAGCCGTGGCACCAGCAACAAGGAGTTTCAATGAGTCCACAGACCCGTCAGCGCGTGAGCCTGCTCGACCTCGGCAAGGGTGCACTCGGCATCCTGCCCGACCTGCCGTTGCTGGCCAAGGAGGCGCCGGGGCTGCTGTTGCGCAAACCCACCGCCAAGAACTCGCTGGGTCTGATCTTCCAGAACAACGCCGCCCGCCACCCGGACCGGGACTTCGTCAAGGGCGAGGGCGACGACGGCAACGTCCGCACCCTCACCTACGGAGAGGCCAATTCCATCGTCAACCGCTATGCCCACGTGCTGCAGGTCCAAGGCGTCCAGCGGGGCGACGTCGTGGGGCTGATGGCGCACAACGGCATCGACAACCTGCTGGTGATGTTGGCGACCGTGAAGCTCGGCGCCGTGGCCGGCCTGCTCAATTACAACCAGCGGTCCGACGTGCTCGCGCACAGCCTGGGTGTGCTCGGTGCGCGCGTCGTGGTCGTCGAGGACTCCTGCACCGAAGGCTTCGCGACCGCCGGGGACGCTGCCGACGCGCAGCAGATGCTGACCTTCTCGGAGCTGGCGGACGCCGCCACTGCCCAGAGCGATGACAACCCGGCGGCCTGCGCGCAGACGGTCGCCCACGAGAAGGCCTTCTACATCTTCACCTCCGGCACGACCGGTATGCCGAAGGCCTCGGTCATGAGCCACTTCCGCTGGCTGAAGTCCTACAGCGGACTCGGCGCGCTCGGGGTGCGGCTGAAGTCGAGCGACACGATGTACTGCGCGCTGCCGCTCTACCACAACAACGCGGTCACGGTCGCGCTCAGCTCGGTGCTGGTCAGCGGGGCGTCGATGGCGATCGCACCGAAGTTCAGCGCCAGCAAGTTCTGGGACGACTGCATCCGGTATGACGCCACGGCTTTCGTCTACATCGGCGAACTGTGTCGTTACCTCCTCGCCCAGCCCGCCAAGCCGATCGACCGCCAGCACAAGGTGCGGGTGATCGTCGGGAACGGCCTGCGGCCGGACATCTGGGCGGACTTCCAGAGCCGGTTCGGCATCGCGCGCATCGCGGAGTTCTACGGCGCGAGCGAGTGCAACATCGCGTTCATCAACGCCTACAACCTGGACCAGACCGCCGGCACCTGCCCGCTGCCCTACTCGGTCGTCGCGTATGACGTCGAGACCGGCGCGGCCACCCGCGACGGCAAGGGCCGGCTGAGCAAGGTCAAGAAGGGCGAGGTCGGCCTGCTGCTGGCCAAGGTCACCAACCGCGCGCCGTTCGACGGCTACACCGACGACGACGCCACCGAGGCGAAGCTGCTGCGCAACGGGTTCAAGGACGGTGACGTCTGGTTCAACACTGGAGACCTGGTCCGCGACCAGGGCTTCACCCATGTGGCCTTCGTCGACCGGCTGGGCGACACCTTCCGATGGAAGGGTGAGAACGTCGCGACGACCGAGGTCGAGGGCGCGGTCAGCGAATTCCCCTGTGTCGACGACGTGACCGTCTACGGCGTCGAGGTGCCCGGCACCGACGGCAAGGCCGGTATGGCGGCCGTCGTCCTGCACGAGGGCCAGGAGTTCGACGGACCCGGGCTGGCCGCGTCGCTGGCGTCATCGCTCCCGGTATACGCGCTGCCGTTGTTCGTCCGGGTCACCGACTCGCTGGAGCACACGTCGACGTTCAAGAGCCGCAAGATCGAACTGCGCAACCAGGGCTTCCGGAAGGCCGGCGACGATGCGGTCTACGTGCTGACCGACCAGGTGGGCGGTTACGTGCCGCTGTACGACGGCTACGCGGACGACGTGATCTCCGGGAAGTACCCCCGCGTTTGACCGAGCTCCCTGAGGAGCGCGTGAGCCGCGCCCTGAGGAGTCCGTGAGGCACGAGCGGACGTCTCGAAGGGGCACGAGCGGACGTCTCGAAGGGGCACGAGCGGACGTCTCGAAGGGTCGCGTGAGGGACCTCGAGACGCTCCTTCGTCGCTCCTCGGCCACCTCTGTCCGCGATCAGCGCGCGGTAACGAGCTTGGCTTCGGGCAGGTGCCCGATCTCGTTGTAGGTCAGCAGTTGCGGCAGGCCTTCCTTGTCCAGCTGCAGGCGCGTGATGCCGGTGTTGTAGCCGGCCATCGAGGTCTCCCGCCAGATGCTCTCGATCGCCAGGTCGTTGGTGTCCGGCCGGTCCGGGTCGCGCACGTCGCGGTCCCATGGTTCGCGCACCAGGATCCGCGCGACGATCCAGGAGATCAGCCCGACGCTGGAGACCACCAGCGTGCGCTCGGCCTCGTGCTCCAGCAGGGCCGACATCGCGGTGCGCACCCGGTGGTCGAAGGAGGAGAAGGTCTCGGTGTAGTCCTCGTCGTGCTCGCCGCTCGCCCAGCGCGCGATCGCCTGGGTGAACATGTCCTCGAACGCAGCACGCGGCCGCAACGTGCGGACCATGTCGGCCTTGAGCACGAGCATGTTCTTGTATGCCGGCTTGAAGGTGTTGATGATCTCGACGTGGTCCAGCTCGTTCCAGGCGTCGTCGACGTCGGTGGGGGTGACCCAGCCGGCCGCGACACAGATGCCGGCGGCGGTCTGGCGTTGCCGGTTGAGACTGCCGCTGACGATCCGGTCCGGGGTCGCCCCACGGGTGCTCAGGAACTGCCCGAGCAGTCGCGTCTGGGTGCGGCCGAGCTCGCTGAGTTGGTCGTAGTCGCTCTTGCCGAACGATGCTTGACCGTGGCGCACGAGCAGGATCGAGCGGGTCATGGCATCAATCTAGTGGTCCGGGAGAGACGCCCACACGTCCGGGACCGGACGGCCGCCGGCTCAGTCGAGGCGGGTCAACGTGCCGTCCGCGTCGACGCGGAACCGGGCCGCGGACGCTCGGTTCTCGCTCGGCAGGGCACTGGGGCTGACGCCCGCGTCGTGCGTCGCGTGCTGGGCGGAGGTGTGCTTCAGCCCGGTGCTGACACCGGCTGCGGTGGCGCTGGCAGCCGGAATGGCACCCGTGCCGACGATGAGGATCGCTGCGCTGCCGAGCAGGGTGCGCCCTGCCCGGCGCAGGAATCCGGAACCCTGATCTGCCTCTGAGTGAAGGAGTGCGGTGGTGGTGTTCATGGGGACCACTCAACCGCCGGCCGGTATGGCCATCCTGTGTGAGCTCTATGCCGATGCGATGGGCATCAGCACAGAGCCCGGCACACGAAGGATCAGGCGGTGCGCTCGACCGGCTTCGGCAGGGCGAGTCGAGCCCGACGCCGCTTCTCCTTGTTGGGGGAGTAGACGGCTTTGATGGTCTCCCAACGGTTTTCGTCCGGAAGCGCCAGCTGGCAGATCTTCTTCCAGGTCTGGAAGAGCTGCTTGGGCAGCGGACCCGTGGTGTAGGGCAGGCCGTACTTGCGGCATACCTCGCGCAGCTTGGGCGCGACCTCGATGTAGCGGTTGGACGGCAGGTCCGGGAAGCAGTGGTGCTCGATTTGGTGCGACAGGTTGCCGGTCAGGATGTGGAAGAGCTTGGACCCGGAGAGGTTCGCCGAGCCGAGCATCTGCCGGATGTACCAGTCGCCGCGCGTCTCACCGTCGATCATGTCCTCGGTGAAGACGTCGACACCGTCCGGGAAGTGCCCGCAGAAGATGACTGCGTGCGCCCACACGTTGCGGATGCAGTTGGCGGCGACGGTGCCGGCCAGGCCGCGCTTGAAGGAGTTGCCGGCCAGCAGACCGGCCGCCGGGGTCGCGATGTAGTCCTTGGCGACCATCCGGATGGCCTTCTTCTTCAGCGCCGAGAGGTCGCTGTCGAACTCCTCCTTGGTCTTCAGCCCGGCCTTGACCATGTCCCACTCGAGGTCGTAGGACGCGATGCCCCACTCGAACAGCGGCGACAGCGCAGCATTGACGATCGGGTTGAAGACGTCGCGCGGCTGCCACGGCTGGTCGTCGCTCACGCGCAGGATGTTGTAGCCGACGTCGCGGTCCTTGCCGAGGACGTTGGTCCAGGTGTGGTGGATGTCGTTGTGGGTGTGCTGCCAGCCGCGGGCCGGCGCCACGAAGTCCCACTCCCACGTCGTGGAGTGGATGTCCGGGTCGCGCATCCAGTCCCACTGACCGTGCAGCACGTTGTGCCCGATCTCCATGTTCTCCAGGACCTTGCACAGCGCGATCGCTCCGGTGCCCAGCGTCCAGCCGAGCTTGCTCTTGCTGAAGGCGAGCGTGATGCGGCCGCCGGCGTCCAGCCCGCGGGCGACGCGGATCACCCGGCGGATGTATGCCGCGTCCGCGGCGCCACGGTCGGCGATGACCTCGTCGCGGATCGCGTCCAACTCGACACCGAGTTGGTGCACCTGCTCATCCGTCAGATGTGCCGCTGCGTCGGGCCTGGCCAATGGTGCACCGGTCGTCGGCAGGACGCCGGTGCGCTTCTTCGGCGCGGCAGGGGTCGCGGTGGTTTCGGTGGTCAGTTCGGATGTCAGAGTCACGATCTTTCAGGATCCTTGATCAGATATCGAGGTGGCAGGTCCCGGCGGCGGCCGAGATGCAGGTTTGGATGAGGTCGCCTTCGGTGTCGTTGATCTCTCCGGTGCGCAGGTCACGCACCTGGCCGGACAGGAGGGGGGTCAGGCAGGTGCGGCAGATGCCCATCCGGCAACCACTCGGCATCAACACACCGGCCTCCTCGCCGACCTCGAGCAAGGGGGTGCTCGCGTCGGCTACTACCTCGCGGTCGGACTTCTCGAAAATCACCGTGCCACCGTTGCCTGAGACTTCGGTGAGCTTGGCGGTCTCGAAGCGTTCAACGGTCAGGCTGTCCGGAAGGTTCGCGCCGCGCCACAGGCGCTCGGCGTCGTCCAACATGGCGGTCGGACCGCAGACGTAGGTCTTGCGGCTGCGCCAGTCGGGGCACAGTGCGTCGAGGTCGTCGATCGAGCCGAAGTCGATCCGGCCTTCGTCCGCGGTGTAGCGGTGTATGACGTGGAAGCCGCCGTGTTCGGCGGTGAGCTCGGCGAGCTCCTCACTGAACAAAGCGGATTCGGCGTCGCGTGCCGAGTGGATCAGGACCACGTCGGCGTCCGACCGCTTCGGCAGCAGCGTGCGGATCATCGACATCACCGGGGTGATGCCGCTGCCACCGGTGAGCATCAGCAACGGTCGGGGTCCGGTCGGCAGCACGAACTCGCCCTGCGGCGGCGCCAGGAAGAAGATGTCGCCGACCCGTGTCTCGTGAGCCAGGTGCGAGGAGACCTTGCCGCAGGCGGTCACGGTGATCTCCGGGTCGCCGCCGGCGGGAGCGGACAGCGAGTAGGAACGCCACTGCCGGACACCGTCGATCTCCACACCGATCCGGGCCCACTGGCCGGCGTCGTGCGGTGACCAGCCGTCGCCGGGACGGAACGCGATCGTGGTCGACTGCGCGGTTTCCGGGCGGACCGCGGTGACGACACCGCGCAGTTGCCGGGACGAGGAGAGCGGGTTGATCAGCGCGAGAAAATCATGCGGCGGCGCGGGATGCGTGAACACCGAGGCAGCGCGCAGCGCAACCGACTTCAAACCCATGTGTCCACTGTAATTGGCTCGCGACGCTCATTCATCCGCCTCACGCCTACAATGGAGAGCATCATTTTATCGTCCGACAACAAAGGGTCTGGTATGACGAGCGCTGCGCGACCCGCCAAGGCCACCATGATCGGCTCCGAACTGCCGTGGGCCGAGCTGCCGCGGGATGTCAGCACGCTGCTGCAGGACTCGCTGCCGGAGCTCGTCGAGGAGATCGTGTCACGGATCCCGCAGGAGGTCCCCGAGTACTCCCGGCCGCTGGAGGGCGATTTCGGCACGGCCGTCCGCCGCGGCGTGGAGATAGCCCTCGGCAGGCTGTTCATCGACCTGCCCGGCCGCGACGAGCCGGCGCTGATGCCGGACACCCGAGCCGTCTATCGGCAGATCGGGGTGGGCGAGGCGCGCACCGGTCGGTCGCTCGAGGCGCTCCTGTCGGCATACCGGCTGGGCGCCCGCGTCACGTTCCGCGCGGTGTCGGCGATCGCCGACCGGGTCGGGCTCGAGCCGCGGCTGATGCTGCCGCTCGGTGAGTCGATCTTCGTCTACATCGACGAGATCTCGGCGGCCAGCATCGAGGGGTTCACCGAGGAGCAGTCGCGGCAGGTCGGGGAGCGGGACCGGCGTCGTGAGTCGTTGCTGCGGCGGATGCTGGCCGGCAACCTGCCGGAGGTCGAGGGCCGCCGGCTCGCCGGCCGGGCGGGCTGGACCATCCCGGCCCGTCTCGTCGCCGTCGTGGTGCCGACCGAGCACGGTGAGGGGCTGCGTGCGGCGGTCGGCGAGGACGCGCTCGTCAGCGGTCGCACCGGTGAGGTCGTCGTCCTGGTGCGCGCGCCGGAGACCGACGCCGACCGCGGAAAGCTCGCGGCGACCCTCGGTGATCGACCGGCCTGGGTCGGTCCGGTGCGTACGTGGGACAAGGCCGAGGAGTCCTATCGGATGGCGGCGGTGGCCGCAGCGACGCCGTCTCTGGCGTATGACGGCCCTGGTGTCCGCTGGGTCGAGGACCATCTCACGGCGATCGCGCTGCACGCCGATCCGTTGGTGATGACCGATCTGGCGGCCCGCTGCCTGGGGCCGATGGCTCAGCTGCGCCCGGAACAACGCGATCGACTGGCGGAGACCCTGCTGGTCTGGCTGAAGCACCGCGGTGAGCGTGGTCGTATCGCAACCGAACTGCACGTGCACCCGCAGACCGTCGGTTACCGCCTCGGGCAACTGCGCGATGTCTTCGCCGACGACCTGGATGATGCCGACCGGCGGTTCGAGCTGGAGCTGGTGCTGCGCGCCGGCCATCGCCCGGACGCCGAGTGACCGAGAGGTAAGGAGGAGCCCGATGTCGTTGCGCTGGGACAGTGTGGTCGTGGACTGCCGCGACCCGTGGACGCTCGCGCGCTGGTGGGCCGAGGTGCTCGGCTGGCAGGTCGTGCAGGAATCCCACGACGATGCCGTCATCGCACCGCCGCACGCGGTCGGTTCCGGCCCGTTGTCGACGACGGACTGGCAACAGCTCGGGCCGGTCCTGGTGTTCGGGACCGCGCCCGAGGGCAAGCAGGTCAAGAACCGGTTGCACCTCGACCTGGCACCGCACCTGTCCGACGACCGGGACGCCGAGATCGCCCGGCTGCTCGACCTGGGAGCGACGCATGCGGACATCGGCCAGAGCGACGAGCTGCCGTGGACCGTCCTGGCCGATCCCGAGGGGAACGAGTTCTGTGTGCTCAGTGCGCGTGATCGCTGACGCCGGAGACCCCCCGTGACGGCACTGTGACCCTGGATCCCGTCCACCGGAACCTTCCATCTCGTAAGTTGTGCGGGTGACGACTGCGAAGCTGCGTGAGCGGTATGTCGAACTCGACGGCATCCGCGTCCATTACGTGACCGAGGACGGCCCCAAGGACGGTCCGCGATTCGTGCTGGTGCACGGGTTGGGCGGGTCCTGGGCCAACTGGGCCGACGTGATGCCGCTGCTCGCCGAGCACGGCCGCGTCGTCGCACTCGACCTCGGTGGCCACGGACTCACCCAGGCGACGCCCGAGCAGTCGACGGTCTCGGCGAACCTGAAGCTGCTGCAGCGCTTCGTCCAGAGCACCTGCGACGGACGCCCGGCGATCGTCGTCGGCAACTCCATGGGCGGATTCCTGGCCGGCCAGCTCGCCGCGCTCGACAAGCGCGTTGTCGCGGGCGCCGTGTTGATCGATCCCGCCATACCTCCGACGCCGGTGAGCCGACCGGAGCCGATGGTGCTCGTCGGATTCGGCGTCAGCTCGCTGCCGGTCGTCGGGCCGCGGGCGCTCGCCGGCCAGGGCAAGCGCGTGTCGATCGAGAAGCAGGTCGACTTCACGATGCGGCTGGTCACCTCCAACTTCGATCGCATCAGCCCGGAGCTCTACAAGCTGCACCTGGAGGACGCCATACAGCGCCCGGAACGGGTCGGGAACGCCGACGCGCAATACCTTGCGGCGACGAAATCGCTTCTCTGGCAACTCTTTCGGCGTGGTCGATACGCCCGGACGATGCACCGGATCATTCAGCCGGTGCTGTTGCTGCACGGCGCGCACGACCGGTTGGTGCACGTCCGGACGGCGCGCGCGCTCGCGGCGGCGAACCCGCACTGGAGCTACGTCGAGGGTGCCGATCAGGGACACACGCCGATGCTGGACTACCCCGAGTGGGTGGCCGATCAAGTGCTCAGCTGGGTCGATGCGCACCCGGCCCTGAGCAGCCGTGGAGCGCTGTCCGCCGGTGCGTGACGGTCGTCACGCGATTTGGAGACTCGCCGACGCCCCGGGCATTCTGGATCGATGAGCACTACCCAGGTACACGCCCGCCGTCTGAGTGTCGTCGCGGTCGCAGCATGCGGTCTCCTCGGATTGAGCGCTTGCTCCGGCGGCAGCTCCTCGGACTCCGCATCGTCCGCCGGCACCGCCTCGAGCACCCTGCCGACGGCCACCTCGACCAGCAGCTCGCCGTCGACGAGCGCCACGAGCAGCTCCGCCGCGAGCTCGTCCTCGAAGGCGGCCACGTCGTCGAAGTCGTCCGGCGCGAAGTCCTCCGCCACGAAGTCGAGCAGCGCGCCGGCGAGCAAGAGCACCAAGGCGACCCCGAAGCCGGACCCGGTCGCCGCGTGCAAGACCGCCAACAGCAAGAGCAACCAGGCGATCAGTCAGTGGAACAGTGCGGTCAGTTCGCAGTCCAAGAGCAAGCTGGACTCCGCTGCGCACAACTTCCGCACCGTCTCCGGCGCCTTGCGCAAGTTGCCCGCCAAGGCCGGCAACAAGAGCTTCACGGTGCGCGTCAAGGCGGTCGCCGCCGACCTGGACCAGATGGCCACGGATCGCTTCGCCGGCAAGACGGTCGACCCGTCGAAGTACAACTCGGACTCCGAGACGCTGCGCAGCTTCTGCCAGAAGGTCCTCACGACCGGGTAGTACTCGCCGCGTCCTGTTCTGCTGCTGCGACCGCCTGTTCGGCGGCCGATCGCGCTGCGGCGGCCTGCTCCGCGCGGGCTCGGGTGCTGCGCGCCGTATGACGCGCAGCGTCGAGTGCCCGCTCGGCGAGTGCAGCGGACTGCTGTGCCGAGGATTCCGCGCGACGAGCGGCCTCCAGCGCCGCCGATGCCTCGGCGAGTCGCTGCTCGGCGGCAGCGCGCCGCTCGGCCAGTCGACGTTCGGCGTCCGCCTCGCTGCTCGGCCCGGTGTCCTGCCCCGGCTCCGGCGTTGTCCCCGCGGTCTCGTTTCCGTCCGTCTCCGCAGTCGACCCCGAGGTCGAGCGCAGCGGTATGGCGACGGCGTCCTGCAGGTCCACATCGCCGAAACCGCTGTAGCGCAGGCCGCTGACCAGACGACCGCTGCCGACCGCGCGCCCGGCCTCGGCGTCGGCCACGGCCGCGACCAAGGTGTCGGACAGTTGCTCCTGCACGGCGGACGACGGCGGCTCGTCGGCCGTTTCCGCGATCTGTGAGACGAGGCGTGAGACCAGCGAATTCCGCTCTGTGCTCAGCGATCTCATCGAGGCGACGTCCAGTGTGCTCTGAGCCGCGCGCAGCTTCTCACCGAGTGCGAGCAGCTCGTCCAACCCGCCGTGGTCGTCCCGGCGGTGCAGCTGATTGAGGAGCGCGGCCGCGACGGTCGGGCGGCGCAATGCCTTGAGCTGATCGGCCAGCTCCCTGTCCCCGGCGGCGCGGGCCTGCTTCACCGCAGCGTCGCGCTGGGCGATGAACTGGTCGGGCGGCCCGGCATACAGTTGCTCGACGGTTCGCTCGAATTCGTCGGCGGGCATGGTCACAGTCAACAGCACCGGTGGGCAGGTTCGCTGGAGTCGCGCGCGACCGCCGCGAGTACCGGCGGGTAGGTTTGGTGCTTCGCGACTTCGAAAGGTGCACTCATGGACGCTGACGTCATCGTCGTCGGAGCCGGCCTGGCCGGGCTCGTCGCGGCCGGCGAACTCATCGCCGCCGGCAAGAAGGTCGTGATCGTCGACCAGGAGAGCGCCGCGAATCTCGGTGGCCAGGCGTGGTG
Organism: Flexivirga sp. G2; assembly: GCF_055397625.1. Taxonomy (NCBI): domain Bacteria; kingdom Bacillati; phylum Actinomycetota; class Actinomycetes; order Micrococcales; family Dermacoccaceae; genus Flexivirga; species Flexivirga sp. G2. The sequence goes on along the minus strand of NZ_AP039675.1, from coordinate 4,283,827 downwards.
GTCCTTCGGCGGACTCTTCTTCGTCGATTCGCCCGAGCAGCGCCGCATGGGCATCAAGGACTCGGTCGACCTCGCCTGGCAGGACTGGCAGGGCAGTGCGGCGTTCGACCGTCTGGACGACGAGGACAGCTGGGCCAGCAAGTGGGCGCGGGCGTATGTCGAGTTCGCCGCCGGGGAGAAACGTTCCTGGTTGAAGGAGCGCGGCATGGGCTGGCTGGGCATTGTCGGCTGGGCCGAGCGCGGTGACGGTCGCGCGGGCGGACACGGCAACTCCGTGCCGCGTTTTCACGTCACCTGGGGCACCGGCACCGGCGTGGTCAAACCCTTCGTCGACGCGGCACTCGCCGCCGCGGAGACCGGGCAGGTGCGCTTCCTGCATCGGCGCCGGGTCGACGAGCTGGTTCGCGACGGCGCCGCAGTGACTGGCGTGCGTGGTCGAATCCTCAAGGACGACAATGCCCCTCGTGGAGAGCAGTCGTCACGGGATGAGGTCGGGGACTTCGAGTTGACCGCGCAGGCCGTGGTCGTCAGCAGCGGCGGCATCGGCGGCAACCATGAGCTGGTGCGCAAGTGGTGGCCGCAACGGTTGGGCGCCGCGCCACGGGACATGATCACGGGGGTGCCGGCATACGTCGACGGCCGGATGATCGACATCGCCGAGCAGGCCGGCGCGCGCACCGTCAACCGCGACCGCATGTGGCATTACGTTGAGGGCATTAGGAACTGGGCTCCGGTGTGGCCGCAGCACGCGATCCGGATCCTGCCCGGGCCGTCGCCGCTCTGGTTCGACGCCCTCGGTCGGAGACTGCCGCACCCGTACCTGCCCGGGTTCGACACGCTGGGCACCCTGCGTTACCTGCGAACCACGCCGGAGCTCGCGCCATACGACCACTCGTGGTTCGTGGTGACGCAGAAGATCATCGAGAAGGAGTTCGCGCTCTCGGGATCCGAGCAGAACCCCGACATTACGAACAAGGACCTGAAGCTGCTCGCGTCGCGGGTGCGCAAGGGTGCGCCGGGTCCGGTTGAGGCCTTCAAGCAGAAGGGCGCGGATTTCGTTGTCGCGGATGATGTTTCGACGCTCGTCGATCGGATGAACGCGTTGACGCCGGAGCCGTTGCTGGACGCGCAGTCGATCGAGAAGCAGATCCGGGAACGGGACCGGGAGGTCGCCAATCCGTTCAGCAAGGATGCGCAGATGACCGCCATCCAGGGAGCGCGGCGGTATCGCGGGGACCGGTTGATCCGGGTCGCGAAGCCGCACCGCATCCTCGACCCGGCGGCCGGTCCGCTGATCGGTGTGAAGCTGCACGTGCTGACCCGAAAGTCGTTGGGCGGCTTGCAGACCGACCTGCAGTCGCGTGTGCTGGACGCGACGGGGGAGCCGATCGAGGGTCTCTTCGCTGCGGGTGAGGCGGCCGGCTTCGGCGGAGGTGGCGTGCACGGCTACAACTCGCTGGAGGGCACCTTCCTCGGTGGTTGCATCTTCTCCGGTCGTGCCGCCGGACGAGCCGCGGCCGCGCAGGTGGGCTGATGTCCCACGACCGGCCGGGTTCCCTGCGGCGTCTCGGGCTTGCACTCTTCCGGCTGACGCCGGCGAAGGTGCTGTGGCCGTTCATCCGGGTCGCGTCGCCGACGTTCACGGTCGGCGCCGTCGCGCTGATCGAGTATGACGGAAAGCTGTTGGCGCTCAGGCAAACTCATCGCAACGGGGTGAGCCTGCCCGGAGGCCTGGTCGAGAAGGGCGAGCACCCGACGCAGAGCGTCGCGCGGGAAGTGATGGAGGAGACCGGGCTGCGCATCGATCCCGGTGACGTCATCGCCACGACATACGAGACCAAACTGCGGCACATCGACGTGCTCTTCCGGGTCGTCTGCGAAAAGGAGCCCGACGTCCGGGTCGCCAGCGAGGCGACAGGTTTCGAGTGGTTGCCGCTTGATGAGTGGACGGATATCGACAAGGCGACCGCGCGCGTGCTGCATGCCGTCCGTGCCGTGCACCACGAGCCGCGGTTCGGGTCGGTGCTCGGCCCGTCGAGCGGCGACTGACGCGGACCAGGCATTGCCGAATGACGGCTCCCTCGGCGACTGACGGTCAGATCGCGCCGTCAGTCGGCGAAGAAGCCGTCACTCGGGACGATTTGGTGAGCGGGCCGCCGTCCGGGTCCTCAGGGGCGGTCCCGGCGGGTCAGTCGCCACCGATCGCCGTCGTACTCCAGGATGTACAGGTCGCAACCGGGCATGTCGTTGCCGTCGGCCGGCAGGTCGGGATGCCCGGCGGCGATGCTCCCGAGCACCGAGATGATCGCGCCCCCGTGGCTCACCACGGCGACGGTCTCGCCGGGCGCGTGTGCGCAGATCGTCTCCAGCACTGCGAACATGCGCCGCGCGACTGCGTGGCCGTCTTCGCCGCCGGGTATGCCGGCCGACAGCTCGCCGCGCAGCCAGTGCAGCTGCACCGGCTCGAACACCGCCGGGTTGTACGGGCGCCCGCGCTCATCGCCAACGTCGTACTCCTGCAACCCGACTCGGACTTCGACGGGTAGTGACAGCACGCTCGCTGCGATCTCTGCCGTCTGCACCGCGCGGGACAGTTCGGAGCAGAGGACGGCTGTCGGATGATGGGCTGCGAGCCGCTCGCCGAGGCGGCGTGCCTGGCTCCGGCCCGGCGCAGTCAGGCTGCCGCCGCTGTCTCCGCTGCCGTCGGATTCGTATGCCGCCTCCGCATGCCGGGCCAGGAGCACGCGTGTCGTGATCGCTTTCGACGTCATACATGCACCGTAGCCAGCGCGGATGAGATCACTCCGTGTTTGGTGGCCTGACAGGCTCGGGGTTGCGGCCGCGCCCGGGTGACTACGTTGCGACCTTCTCAGTAACCCTGCGAGATGAATATTGCTGAGGTTGATGTCTTTTCAGGCTGCGGCGGTGTGGTGGCCCGGCATGCGGCTGGGTGTGAGGTTCCAGTGCACGCTGTCGGGACGGACCAGCGCGGTGTAGCCGTTGCGGTGAATCGTTCTCGGCGTCCGACATCGAGGGGTTCGCTGGGTCCGCCGAGGACGACAGGGATCAGATCTGCGGTGCAGGCCAGGCGGCGGGCAGCTCCGCGTCGATGAGGTCCATGAGTGCGTCGACGCGGCGTTTGCCGGGGGAGCGTTCATCCCGCACCGGATCGCCGGAACCAGCCGATGCTGAGCCGCCAGCATCGGTGCCGGTGAGGCCTGAACTCGTTTCCTCGGCTCGGCGGTGGTGTCATTAACATGACTGGATCGGTGACGATGGTGCGGATCACCCTGCCCTGCTTGCTGTTTCGTCTACTGACTGCCTACTGGCGAAGATCACCAATGGCTGTAGATTCAGCGAGCAAAATTATGAAATGGCGTGCCGTGGCTCTGCTCGATCCCGACCCGCAGGCAGCCCCGGGCCATCGCTTCGCCGCGACGGAATCCTGTTACGTTGCGACGGTGGAACCCTTCACGACGTCGTGGGCCGCTCTGCGCGGCGCGGTCGCCTCGCTCGCGGACGAGGACTTCGCGCAGCCGTCCGGCTGCGCCGGGTGGTTGGTGCGAGATCTTGTGTGCCACTTGGTGATTGACGCGCAAGACGTACTCATCACGCTCGCAACGCCGGCCGATGGTCCGCCGACGCACGACGCGTTGACCTACTGGGCCGTCGCCGCCGAGCCGCCGACCGGCGACGACCCGCTGGATGCGTTGATCGTCCGCCTTGCCGCCGCGTACGAGCAGCCGTCACTGCTCACCTTCCACCTCGACGACCTCGGTTCGGCAGCGGGACGCGCCGCCGTGCTCGCCGATCCCGAAGCCGTGGTCAGCACGCAGGGGCAGGTCCTCACGGCGGCCGACTACCTCACGGCATACGTTCTGGAGTGGACGCTGCATCACCTCGACCTGATCGCCCAACTGCCGAACGCACCCGAGCCACCGGCGGACGGGCTCGCGCAGTCGCGAGCGATGCTCGAGAAGATCCTCGGCATGGCATTCCCGCTGTCGTTCTCCGACGCGGACGCACTGCTCGTCGGCACCGGACGACGGGTGGCGACCGATGCCGAGGCCGACGCACTCGGCGCGCAGGTCGCCAAGATTCCCCGTTACCTCGGTTGATCGCTCGGCCGGCACCGGCTGAGCCAGGTCCGGACGAGCATCGCGAAGACCTCCGGCTGCTCGAACGGTAGGTAATGGCCGGCGTCCGCGAGAGTGACATAGTCCGCCTGCGGCAGATACGGCGCGCCGAGCATCGCGTCGCGGTAGCCCGCGATTCGATCGCGTCGACCGGTGACCAGGCAGGCCGGCGCGTCGAGTGTGGTGGGTTCCTCCTCGTCGGACAGGGCGAAACCGTTGCCGCGCAGCGCGTCCAGGTAGGCATCATCGGAGGGGCCGTTGGCAAGGATTGCGGCAGACGTACGGCGGGCGGCCGCGACAGTCTGGTGACCGATCGCCTCCTCGAAGTGTTCGTGCAGGTATGGCGGCACTGCCGACAGCCAATCGGGTTCGGGGCGCGAGCGCAGTGTGCCAGTCAGATCGCGGTCTGCGGGCCGGATCTTGAAGCCGGCGCAGACCATCATCATGCCGAGGATGCGCTCCGACCGACGCCGGATCAGGCCGGCTCCGAGGTACGCGCCGTAGGACCAGCCGAGGAGGGCGAAGCGATCCGTGCCGAGTCGGTCCTCGATGGTTGCGACCAACTCGTCGAGCACCGCATCCGATGAAGGCTCACCCGAAGGAGAGCGCCCGGTGCCGGGAAGGTCGACATACCAGCGCCGCCAGGTGCTGTCCGCGGCGAAGGCCGGCTCGACCGCAGCAGCCATGGCCCCGTGGTCGAGGCCGAAGGCCGGGAGTACGACCAGCGGTTCGCCGTCGCCCTGATGATCGATGTGCAGGCTCACACCGGCCAGTCCAGCACCTCGGGCGCCGGCGCGGGTCAGTTGGTCGTGACCGTGCTCGCCGCGGTCGCTGCGGTGACGGCGGCCATCGTCGCCGCCATGGCGGCAGCCTGCGCGTCATGCACCGCGCGGCCGACAGCGCCCGAAGCCCAGTCGCCGTCGGTGATCTGCTTCGCCCGTCGGGTCAGGTCCCTCTTCGTCATACCGAACTGTTCATGCGGGAAGACGCCGGGGACGGCTCCGGCCGCGAGCGTCAGCCCGAGCAACGTGCCGGTGCGCATGTCCGGCGTCGAGGTGCCGGATAGGACCGCGGCGACGTCGTTCCAGGTCTGCTTGCGTATGGCGGGATTGCGGACCGGGAAACGGTTCGGCCGCAGGAAACGGCCGCGCTGGCATTCGACGATCCCCGCCGCGGCGAGGCGGTCGTACAGCTCGTCCCCGAGCCCCTTGGCGACCTTGCCGAGGACGTCCTTCGGCTTCTTGCCGAGCTTCTGCTGAAAGGTGATCAGCGCACGGTCGAGCGTCGGGTCGCCGAGCGGCGCGGGTGTCGGCGGCGGTGCGAGCCGCCCGCGGTCGTCGACTGCTGCGCGGCCGTTGGCCGCGAGTTCCGCGAGCAGGCCGCCGGCCAGTGCGATCGGCACCGCCTGGCTGCTCGCCAGCCATTTGCCCTCGTCGGTGGTGACCAACAGCAGGAATTCCTCCGAGATCAGCATGTCGTCGAGCCTACGCGGCGGCCTCGATGGGCGATCCGTGCCGATCTCCGGCCAAGAGCGTGAGGTCGTGATGCAACCCGGGGCGCCGCCGGGCGTCATACATCTGGAGTGATGGTGTGATCCGCGCTGCCCGGACGGGCCGGATCACGGTCGACACAAGGTGGAGTCTCAGCAAGAAGATGGACCGACGCATGCGTAGGACCTCGGTCGCACCGGCGACGCCACAACTGCCACCGGAAGCGCTCCGGTGAAGCTCGTCCTCATCGGAGCCCTCGTCGCGCTCCTCGTCGGCCTGATCGGCACCCGATACTTCATCGAGCTCGCCAAGCGGCAGGGCTGGGGTCAGTTCATCCGGGACGACGGACCGACCAGCCACCACACCAAGCGCGGCACGCCCCAGATGGGCGGCATCGTGATCCTCGGCGGTGCGGTCGTCGGCTATCTGCTCGCGCACCTGCTGACCTGGGACGCGCCGACCGCATCCGGGCTGCTCGTGCTCTTCCTGATGGTCGGCATCGGTTTCGTCGGCTTCCTGGACGACTGGACCAAGATCACCCACGAACGCTCGCTCGGCCTGACGTCGGTGCAGAAGCTCATCGGGCAGACCGTGGTGTCGGTCGTGTTCGCCGTCCTGGCCACCCGCTTCGGCAGGGGCGGGATCGCCCCGGCGAGCTACCGCATCTCGTTCGTCCGCGACACCTGGATCAACCTGGCGTTCGCCGGGACGGTCATCGGCGTCATCCTCTTCGTGCTCTGGGCCAACGTCATGATCGCGGGCGCCAGCAACGGCGTGAACCTCACCGACGGACTGGACGGTCAGGCGGCCGGTGCGTGCGTGATGGTCTTCGGCGCCTACGTGCTGATCAGCGTGTGGCAGTTCAACCAGAACTGCCAGTGGGTGACCTCCTCGCAGTGCTACGACGTGCGCGACCCGCTCGACCTGGCCGTCGTCGCCGCGTGTGTCATGGGTGCCTGTTTCGGCTTCCTGTGGTGGAACGCCTCGCCCGCCAAGATCTTCATGGGCGACACCGGTTCGCTCGGGCTCGGCGCAGCACTGGCCGGTCTGGCGATCATGACGCGAACCGAGCTGCTGATGATCATCCTCGGCGGACTCTTCGTGCTGGAGACGGTGTCGGTGATGTTGCAGGTCGGCTATTTCAAGGCGACGAAGCGCAAGAACGGCGGGGTCGGCAAGCGGCTCTTCCGGATGTCGCCGATCCACAACCACTTCGTGCTGCTGGGCTGGGCCGAGGTCACCATCACCGTGCGGTTCTGGATCATCTGCGGCATTTGCGTGGCCGCCGGAATCGGCGTCTTCTACGCCGAGTGGGTCGTCGGCGTATGACGGAGGGCTTGTCGGCTACGGCCGGCGGTCCAGGCTGACGGCCCGCCGGAGCTCGTCGAAGGTGTCGTCGACGATGCGGTAGTAGGCCCATTTGCCGCGCTGTTCGCGCGTGACGAGCCCCGCCTCGGCGAGCAGCTTCATGTGATGGGACACCGTCGGCTGACTCAGTCCGACCGGATCGGTCAGGTCGCAGATGCACGCCTCGGCATCGTCGGCCGCCGCGATCAGCGAGATGAGCCGGACCCGGGTCGGATCGCCGAGTGCCTTGAAGACGCGCGCCAACTGCTGGGCAGCAGCTTCGTCCATTGCACCACCGGTCAAGGGGGAACAGCACGCGGCGATGCCCACGGGTGTGATCGGCAGCTCGGTCCTGGTGGCCATGCCACCACCCTACGCCCATGCATTGACGATCGTCGATATGTGAGGCACGATGCTCATATCGACATTCATCAATCGGAGGTTGCTGTGACTGACACGAACAACGAGGTCCGGGAGCAGGTCCGGACGCGGTATGCCGCTGCCGCCAACGCCGTCACACGCGGCAACCGAGACGCACTGGCCGTGGTCGATGCCGACCAATCGTGTTGCGGTCCCACGGAGAACGCCTCCTGCTGCGGAGGTTCCGGCGAGGTGGACGACGCATTCGGCGCCGCCCTCTACTCCGCGGACGAGCAGGGCGAACTGCCGGCCGAGGCCATCGCCGCCTCCCTGGGCTGCGGCAATCCGATGGCCGTGGCCGAGTTGCACGAGGGTGAGAAGGTGCTCGACCTGGGCTCGGGAGGCGGCATCGACGTCCTGCTGTCGGCGCGACGCGTCGGACCCACCGGTCACGCCTACGGCGTCGACATGACCGACGAGATGCTGGATCTCGCGAACGCCAACAAGGCGAAGGCGGGGGCCACCAACGTGGAGTTCCTGAAGGGCACCATCGAGGACGTTCCGCTGCCGGACGGTGCGGTCGACGTGGTGATCTCCAACTGCGTGATCAACCTGTCGACCGACAAGCCGGCCGTGCTGGCCGAGATGTTCCGGGTCCTCACGCCCGGCGGTCGCATCGGTGTGTCCGACGTCGTCGCCGAGGACCACCTGAGCCCCGCCGATCGCGCCGAGCGAGGGTCGTATGTCGGCTGCATCGCCGGAGCCCTGTCCCGCTCCGAGTACCTCGACGGGTTGGCCGCCGCCGGATTCGTCGACGCCGAGGTCACCTTCACCCATGAGGCCGCACCGGGGATGCACTCCGCGCTGGTCCGAGCCAGCAAGCCCGGGCAGGTCTGACGCGGTGCCGGATACCGCTCTGCGCCATACCTCGACGCCTGCCGGGGGCGAGCCGGTCATGGCGAAACTGTCGATCCTGGACCGGTTCCTCCCCATCTGGATCATCGCGGCCATGGCGCTCGGCCTCGTCCTCGGACGGGTCGTCCCGTCGCTCGCAGACCGGCTGGACGGGGTGCAGGTCGGATCGGTCAGCCTGCCGATCGCGGTCGGTCTGTTGCTGATGATGTACCCGGTCCTGGCGAAGGTGCGGTACGACCGGCTCGGCCGGGTCACCGCCGACCGGCGGATGCTGGTGACGTCCCTGGTGCTGAACTGGCTGATCGGGCCGGCGCTGATGTTCGTGCTCGCCTGGGTGTTCCTGCCCGACCTGCCGGCATACCGGACCGGGCTGATCATCGTCGGTCTGGCGCGCTGCATCGCGATGGTGCTGATCTGGAACGACCTCGCCTGCGGTGACCGGCAGGCGGCCGCGGTGCTCGTCGCGATCAACGCGGTCTTCCAGATCCTCGCGTTCGGTCTCCTCGGGTGGTTCTACCTGCAGCTCCTTCCCGGGTGGCTCGGCCTGGACCGGGTGGACGCGGCGTTCTCCATCGGCACGATCGTGGTGTCGGTGCTCGTCTTTCTCGGCATACCCCTGGTGGCGGGCTTCCTCACCCGCACGATCGGCGAACGCGCCAAGGGCGACGCCTGGTATGAACAGCGCTTCCTGCCGAGGATCGGACCGGTCGCGCTCTACGGGCTGCTCTTCACCATCGTCGTCCTCTTCGCCCTGCAGGGGCACACGATCACCACGCAGCCATGGAACGTCGTGCGCATCGCCATACCGCTATTGGCTTATTTCGCAGTCATGTTCACCGCCAGCTTCGCGCTCGGGCATCGGCTGCGGCTCGGTTACGCCAAGGCCGTCACGGTTGCGTTCACGGCCGCGGGCAACAACTTCGAGCTCGCGATCGCCGTGTGCATCGGTGTCTTCGGCGCCACCTCGGGACAGGCGCTGGCCGGAGTCGTCGGGCCGTTGATCGAGGTGCCGGTGCTGGTCGCGCTCGTGTATGCCGCGCTCGCCGTGCGAAACCGCTTCTACTCCAACAACACCCAGCCGGTGGCCGTCACCGGGGAGGAGATCGCATGAGCGCGGGCAAGCCGGGCGTGCTGTTCGTCTGTGTCCACAACGCAGGCCGGTCGCAGATGGCCGCCGGTTGGCTGCGCCAACTCGCCGATGACCGGATCGACATCTATTCCGCGGGAACCGAGCCGGCCGACGGCATCAATCCTGTCGCGGTGGAGGCCATGGCAGAGGTCGGCATCGACATCACCGCGGCGCAGCCGCGCCTGCTCACCCCCGAGCTCGTCCAAGGTGTCGACGTCGTGATCACCATGGGTTGCGGGGACACCTGCCCCTACTTCCCGGGTAAGCGCTACGAGGACTGGCCGCTCACCGACCCGGCCGGCCGGCCGCTCTCGGTCGTCCGCCGGGTGCGGGACGACATCCGCGACAGAGTGGGACTGCTGGTGGCCGAACTCCTCCCGGACTGAGGGAAACTCGGTTGCCCGTTGCGGTGCCTCGCGACGATAGTCATCGGGTGAGCACAGAGCGATCCCGCAGCTTCGGCGCGGCGGCTGCGGCCTATGACCGGTATCGGCCGGAGTACCCGGATCAGGTCGCGGCGCTGGTGGTGGAGTATGCCGAAGGCCCCGTCCGGACTGCGCTGGAGCTCGGAGCCGGCACCGGCAAGGCGACCAGCATCTTTGTGCGGCGCGGAGTTTCAGTGACGGCGAGTGAGCCGGATGGCGGCATGTTAAACGCGCTGCACCGCAGGCTGCCCGAGGTCGCGACTGTCCACGCCTCGCTCGAGGAACTGCCGGTGCTCGGACCCTTCGATCTGGTTTTCGTCGCGGCCGCGCTGCACTGGACCGAGCCGGCCGGCCGGTGGGATCGGATCGCCGGGCTGTTGACACCGGGTGGGGTGTTCGCGAATTTCGGTGGTCAGCCCGAGCTCGCTGACGAAGGTCTGGTCGAGGCGGTTCGGCTGGCGCATCAACCGTGGCTCGCCGATGATTCCGCGCCGCACATGGGGCATGCACCGGACAGCGACCTGCATTGGCCGGCAACGGAACTCGTGGATGATGCGAGGTTCACCGATGTGCGCGAGACGGTGGTGGAGCAGCTCTTCGAGCTGACGTCGACGGAGTATGTCGGACTGCTGTCGACCGTCTCGGCATACCTCGTGCTGAGCGAGGATGAGCGCGCAGCCGCGCTCGCCGCGATCGCGAAGGTTCTGCCGGATGTGGTCGAGTTGCGTGCGGACATCACCGTGCACCTGGCTCGCCGGGTGTGAGCGCGGCCCGATGCGTCAGATCGCGTAGGGGTAGATCCCGAGCATGTAGGCGCCGAACCACGCGCTGGTGACGGTAGCCGCGGCGCCCACCGTCACCTGCGTGGTGCGGGAGCGCTGCGCCAGGGCGAGGGCGACGGGTGTCAGCAGCACGAAGGCCGGCAACAGCAGCCGCACCCGGGAGTTCATCAGGCCGGTCGACAGCAACACGGTCGAGGCGGCGAGGGCACCGTAAAAGCTGACCTGCCAAGGCAATCGGGTGACGAAGGTCAATGCGATCAGCACGACGGTCGCCAGGATCACCCACGCCGTGATGACATCCCCGGCGGTCTGGTTGAGCGACAGCGTGTCGACCAGATACCGCACGGTGGCCGCGCCGGCATCGAAGCGCGTGCCCCAACCGTTGCTCTGCACCCGGAACCACCCGGTCGGCGCGCCGACGTGGAACCCGACGAACACCATCCAGAACAGCCAGCCCAGTGGAGCGAGCGCAGCACCGACCCAGGGTCGCCAACCGTCGCGCCGGGAGATGAACGCCGCGATCACCAGCACGGCGATCAGCGCCACCGCGGTCGTTCGGGTGAGCCCGGCGCACATCGTAAGCAATCCCGCTGCGATCCAACGCTTTTCGAGGATCATCCACAGTGCCCAGCCGGCGAAGGCGCAGTAGATCGCCTCCGTGTAGGCCATCGTGAGGACCACACTCATCGGGGTCGCCGCGAAGAGCAGCGCCATGATGACTCCCGCCAGGTCGCCGCGGCGTTCGTCCTCCGGCCACCTGTGCAGCGCGCACCAGCGACCGATCCGGTATGCCGCAACGGTCGCGGCGGCGCCGGCGACGACACTGGTCAGGATCGCGGCGGCATACGTGCTCATTCCGGGGAGTGCACCGACGGCACGAACGACCATCGGGTATCCGGGGAAGAACGCGTATGACGTGTCGGAGGTCAGCCGGCCGTGCGCGTCCGTGAGGTCCACCGGGATGTGGTCGTAGCCCCGACCGGCGAGCGCCAGCATCCACTGGCCGTCCCAGGCCGCGAGCATGGAGTGCAGCGACTTGTCATTGCGATGTCCGACATACAGCAGCCAGCAGAGGCCGACCACTCGCGCCACCACGAACGCGGCGAACCCGAGCAGCCAGGACCGCGTCGCCGGACCCGCCCAGCGGGAACGGCGGAGCGGCACCGCGAGACTCAGAGGTACTGCCCGGTCGGGCCCGCCGGCCCGGAACCGTCGTGCGCGGGGTCGACCCCGTGGCCCGGCGGCAGCCCGCGGCGCATCGCCTGCAGTTGTGCCTGCGATGCCATCTGTTGCGCCACGATCGCGGTCTGTATGCCGTGGAAGAGCCCCTCGAGCCAGCCGACCAGCTGTGCCTGGGCGATGCGCAACTCGGCGTCGCTGGGAGCTTCCTCGCTGAACGGCAGGGCGATCCGGTCCAGTTCCTCGACGAGTTCGGGTGCCAAGCCTTCCTTGAGCTCGGCGATCGACCGGTGATGTATGTCGGCCAGCCGTTTCCGCCCCGCGTCGTCCAACGGTGCGTTGCGCACTTCCTCCAGCAACTGCTTGATCATCGAGCCGATCCGCATGACCTTCGCGGGACGCTCGACCAGGTCGGCCGGGTTCTCCTCGACCGTGGCCTCGGTCGCTGCGGCGTCGCCGTCGTCGTCCTTGGCATCGCTCGGTGGCGAGGCGACCCCCATGCCGTCCTGGGTCACGACGACGATGCGCTGTTGTTCGTCCTGGTTCTCGTCCGGCGTCATGGCACCCATAGTGCCAAACCGAGATCCATCCGGTCCCCGGCCGCTTCAGGGAGTGAGCAGCAGCTTGCCGATGTGCTGCGACTCGGCGAGTGCCCGGTGGGCATCGGCGGCACGGTCCAGCGGCAGAGTCTCCTGCACGACAGGGCGCACGGCGCCGCTCTCCAACAGCGGCCACACGTGTTCGCGGACGCTCGTGACCACCCGCGCCTTGTCGGCGCGGTCCCGTGCCCGCAGGCCGGTCGCGATCACCGAACCACGCTTGGCCAGCAGAGCCGCGATGTCGAGCTCGCCGGTGCGGCCACCCTGCATGCCGATGATGTCCAGCCGGCCGTCCTTGGCGAGGGCGGCAACATTGCGGGCCAGATACTTCGCGCCGACCACGTCGAGGATGACGTCCGCACCGCCCTCGGCGGACATGACCTCGACGAAGTCCTGCTCGCGGTAGTTGATGAGTATGTCGGCGCCGAGTTCCGCGCAGCGGTCGAGCTTTTCGGCGGATCCGGCGGTCACCGCGACCCGTGAACCGAACGCCTTGGCGAGCTGGATGGCCATCGTCCCGATGCCGCTGGACCCGCCGTGCGCGAGCAACAACTCGCCGGGCTGCAGGCGTGCGGTCATGAAGACGTTGGACCACACGGTGCAGACGACCTCCGGCAGAGCCGCGGCGTCGACGAGCTCGATGCCGGCGGGCACGGGCAGCAGCTGCCCGACGGGGACGGCGACCTGCTCGGCATACCCGCCGCCGGCCAGTAATGCACACACCTGGTCGCCGCCGGACCACCCGGTGACCGCCGAGCCGACGGCGCTGATCGTGCCGCTGACCTCGAGGCCGGGGATCTCGGACTCGCCCTTGGGTGGCGGGTAGAACCCTTGGCGTTGCATCAGATCCGCGCGGTTGACGCCCGCAGCGGCGACGTCGACGAGCACCTCGTCGTCGCCGATCGTCGGTGTGGGTATGTCGGAGAGCGTCAACACGGACTCGTCGCCGAAGCTCGGCAGGGTGATCGCACGCATGGGACCGACGTTAGTCGGTGCGCAGGACCGCCCATTGATAGTGCAGGTCGGAGTCGTCGCCGGCCGGCCACGTCTCGAAGGTCTCGACCGTGCCGTGCCGGGCGAGCGTTGTCCGCAGATCGTCGTCGGACCGGAGCGAGAAGAAGCGCGGCGGCCCGTATGCCGAGCTGCCCCAGCGCTCTTCGCGGCTTGCCGGTGCACCCCACACGCCGATCGCGACGGGCGAGCCGGGCCGCACGACACGGGCCAGCTCGGCGACGGCGGTGTCGAGGTCCTCGTTGGCGACGTGCAGCAGCGTGCTGGCCGTGTATGCCGCATCGAATTCGGCTGTGTCGAAAGGTAGTTCGAGCGCGGATCCGACCTGGACATCGAGTCCGGCCTGTCGGCACAGGGCAACGCTCTCGGGTGCGAGGTCGAGGCCGCGGAAGGTGAGACCCGCATCCCGGAAGGCGATCGAATCGCGACCCGGGCCGGTGCCGATCTCGGTCACGGACGTGCGACCTTCGTGCTGCACCAGCCGGATGAAGTCGTCGCGACGCTGCACGCGTTCGGTGGGGAGTTCGTTGGCGCGGCGGTCGCGCGCTTCGTTGTCGTAGTAGGTGCGCAGGTCGGCTTCGCGTTCGGCGCGGCTGGTCGGCATGGTGTGCATCCTTCCAGGCAGAGGTGGCCGAGGAGCGACGAAGGAGCGTCTCGAGGTCCCGTCACCGCGGGAATGAGCGCTTCCGCGCCATCGTTCACCTCGGTATGACCTCCGCACCCGTGCCGACGCTACGACGGGACGTGGTGGTCATCGGTGCCGGCCAGGCCGGGCTGTCCGCGGGCCACTTCCTGCGCAAGGCGGGTTTGCAGCCGGGTGTCGACTTCGATGTGCTCGACGCCAACCCGACGCCGGGCGGGGCGTGGAGCCATCGCTGGGACGCGCTCACGCTGGGCACCGTGCACGGCATCCACGATCTGCCGGATTTCCCTCTCGGCGCTCCCGATCCGACCGAGCCGGCGCGCGAGGTGGTCAAGCGTTACTACGGCGCCTACGAGCAGCACGAGGGCCTGCGGGTGCAGCGACCCTGGCGGGTCAGCACTGTCGAGAGTGCGGGCGACCCGCTGGTTGTCCGTGCCGAACAGGACGGTGAGCAACGGCGGTACGTCGCCGACGCGGTCATCAGCGCTACGGGCACCTGGGACCGGCCGTACGTGCCGTCATACCCGGGGCGATTCGGTGGGATCCAATTGACGACCAAGGATTTCCACGCCCCGGAGGACTTCCTCGGGAAGCGCGTCCTCGTCGTCGGCGGCGGAGCATCGGCCGTGCAGTTCCTCCTGCTGCTCGAGCGGTATGACGTCGCCACCCTCTGGTCGACGCGCCGCCCGCCCGAATGGATCGACCGGCCGGTCGGCCCGCGATGGGGCGCCGAGGTCGAGCGGCGCGTGGCGGCCAAGACCCGGGCCGGACTGCCGGCCGGTTCCGTTGTCTCCAACACCGGACTCCTGCGGCGCCCTGAGTACGACGCCGGCATCGCGCGCGGGACCCTCGTCAGTCGTGGCGGGATCGACCGGCTCACCGAGCGCGGCGTGGACTTCACCGACGGCAGTCACGAGGACGTGGACGCGATCCTGTGGGCGACGGGCTTCCGACCCTCGCTGGGTCACCTGACGCCGCTGAAGCTGCGCGAACCCGGCGGCGGGCTGCTCGTCGCCGACGACGACGTGTCGGTGATCAAGGAGCCGCGGCTGTTCGTCGTGGGCTACGGCCCCAGCGCCTCGACGCTCGGCGCGACCCGCGCCGGCCGCCGCGCAGCACGCGGCGCACTGCGGGTCGTCGCCGACCGCGCCGCGGCCTGATCCGGCCGAGCTGACGAGTGCCGGCGCACAACCCCCTTCACGCCGAATGACGGCTCTCTCGGCGAATGACGGTCGTATAGGGCCGTCACTCGCCGAAGAAGCCGTCATTCGGGAAGGTTGGCGGTCTCGATACGTCCTTGCCCAGGGGCTCGGACTACTCGACCAGCATCTGTGGGCGGTGGCCGAGGCGGCGGCTGAGCTCTGCCGCGGCGGAGCGCACCGCCGCGACGAGGGGCCCGGCCGGTGGTGGGTCCTCGGCCGGGTAGGTCACCGCGATTCCGGCGGCCGGTCCACCGTTGTGGTCCAGGGCGGCGACCGCGACGGACGCGAAACCCTTTGACACCGAACCCGATTCGACGGCATACCCACGACGTCGTACCTGCGCCAGCTCCGAGTTGAGGACGGTCAGCGAGGTCGGTCCGAGACCGTTGCGTTGCACGAAGGACGCCCGATCCGGGTAGAGCGCGCGCAGTTGCGACGCAGGGAGCGCCGCCAGCATGGCGAGCCCGGACGCCGTGACGGAGGCCGGCAGGCGCACACCGACGTCGGTGACGAGTGACGGCCGGCGCGGGGCGCGCTCCTCGATCACGTAGAACACATCCCGCCCGTGCAGCACTGCCAGGTGCGCGTTGTGCGTGGTCGCCTCCACCAGGCGGGTCAGCACCGGCCGCGCGATCCGTTGCAACGGCGCCTGTCGGACGTATGCCGTGCCCAGCTCGAACGCGGCGACGCCGAGGCCCCATCGGCGGTCGTCCGACAGGTGCGTCACGAATCCGGAGTCGGCGAGCACGGCCAGCAGGTGGTAGGTCGAGGATCGCGGGAGATCCAGCTCGCGCGCGATCGCCGCGGCCGGCATCGGTTCGGCATGGCGTGCCAGCAACTGCAGCAGGGCGACGGCGGAGGCCGCGGCGGGTGCGTTCGCCATACCTCGCAGTGTCTCAGATCCGAGACGGTAAGAGTCGTCAGGCGCTACCGCCGATCCGGGGGCGGGTATGCAATGGGTCACATGAGCGAAACAGTTGTCGTAGGGATTGGTGCCGTCTCCATCGCCGATGTCGTCGCCGTCGCCCGCCATGACGCCGCGGTCGAGATCTCCGCGGAGTCCCTGGCGGAGGTCGAGCGCAGCCGCGCGATCATCGAGCGGCTGGCCGACGACCCGATCCCGCACTACGGCGTGTCCACCGGTTTCGGCGCGCTCGCGACCAAGCACATCCCCGTCGAGTCGCGCGCTCAACTGCAGCGCTCCCTGGTCCGGTCCCACGCCGCCGGCTCCGGCCCCGAGGTCGAGCGTGAGGTCGTCCGTGCACTGATGCTGCTGCGCATCAGCACACTGGCGACCGGTCGCACCGGTGTCCGTCCCGAGGTGCTGCAGACGTATGTCGGCATGCTCAACGCCGGCATCACCCCGTGCGTCCGCGAATACGGATCGCTCGGCTGCTCCGGTGACCTCGCGCCGCTGGCCCACTGTGCGCTGGCGCTGATGGGCGAGGGTGAGGTGCGCAACGCGGACGGCGTGCAGCAGTCCGCGGCGGACGCGCTCGCCGCCGCCGGCCTGACGCCGGTCGAGCTCCGGGAGAAGGAGGGCCTGGCCCTCATCAACGGCACCGACGGCATGCTCGGGATGCTCTGCCTGGCGATCACCGACCTGGCCGAGCTGACCAAGGTCGCCGACATCACGGCCGCCATGTCCGTCGAGGGCCTGCTCGGCACCGACGACGTCTTCGCCGCCGACCTGCACGAGCTGCGCCCGCAGCACGGCCAGGCCGACAGCGCCGCGAACCTGCGGATCCTTTTGAAGGACAGCGAGATCCGCGAGAGTCACCGCGACCCCGCCGCGTGCACCCGTGTGCAGGACGCCTACTCGCTGCGCTGTTCGCCGCAGGTCGCCGGCGGTGTGCGGGACACAATCGCGCATGCCACGAGCGTGGCGAACGCCGAGCTGGCCGCGGCCGTCGACAACCCGGTCGTCACCAAGGACGGCCGAGTCGAGTCCAACGGCAACTTCCACGGTGCCCCGGTCGCCTACGTCCTGGACTTCCTCGCAATCGTGACCGCGGATCTCGCGAGCATCAGCGAGCGGCGCACCGACCGCTTCCTCGACGTCGCCCGCAATAACGGCCTGCCGCCGTTCCTGGCCGACGACCCGGGCGTCGACTCGGGGCACATGATCGCCCAATACACCCAGGCAGCAATCGTTTCCGAGCTCAAACGGCTCGCAAACCCGGCTTCGGTCGACTCCATCCCGTCGAGCGCGATGCAGGAGGACCACGTCTCGATGGGCTGGTCCGGTGCCCGCAAGCTGCGCCGCTCGGTGGACGGTCTGCGCCGGGTCCTGTCGATCGAGCTGCTGACCGCCGCGCGCGGTATCCGGCTGCGTACGCCGCTGCAGCCGTCCGCGGCGACGGGCGCCGTCCTCACGGCGCTGCCGAACGTCGGCGTCCCCGGACCCGACCGTTACCTCGCACCCGAGATCGAGGAGGCCGTCGAGTTCGTCGCCTCCGGTGCAGCTCTTGCGGCTGCCGAGAGGGTCACCGGCGCGCTGCGCTGACGTCGGGTCTCGATACGCCCGCTCGTTCCTCACGGGCTACTCGACCAGCAAACGAAATTGACTGACAACGAAAGGATCTGACGATCATGGAAGGTGCACGACCGGTACGCGCCCCGCGCGGAACGAACCTCACGGCGCAGTCCTGGGCCGCCGAAGCCCCGATGCGCATGCTCATGAACAACCTCGACCCCGAGGTGGCGGAGCACCCCGACGAGCTCGTCGTGTATGGCGGCACCGGACGCGCCGCACGCGACTGGCGATCCTTCGATGCGATGGTCCGGACGCTGGAGAAGCTGAAGGCCGACGAGACCATGCTCGTGCAGTCCGGACGCCCGGTGGGTGTCATGCAGACGCACGAGTGGGCGCCACGTGTGCTCATCGCGAACTCCAATCTCGTTCCGGACTGGGCGAATTGGCCGGAGTTCCGTCGTCTGGAGCAGCTCGGCCTGACGATGTACGGCCAGATGACCGCCGGTTCGTGGATCTACATCGGCACCCAGGGCATCGTGCAGGGCACCTACGAGACCTTCGCCGCCGTCGCCGAGAAGCGCTTCAACGGCACCCTTGCCGGAACCCTCACGCTGACCGCAGGCTGCGGTGGCATGGGTGGCGCCCAGCCGCTCGCCGTCACGCTGAACGACGGTGCCTGCCTGATCGTCGACGTGGACGAGTCCCGCCTGCGGCGTCGTGTCGAGCACCGCTACCTCGACGAGGTCGCCGACAACCTGGACGACGCCATCGAGAAGGCCGTCGCCGCCAAGAACGACCGCCGTGCGTGGTCCGTCGGCGTCGTCGGCAATGCCGCCGAGATCTTCCCCGAGCTGCTGCGTCGTGGCGTGCCGATCGACATCGTCACCGACCAGACCAGCGCACACGACCCGCTTTCCTATCTACCGGAAGACATTTCGCCGGAGGACTGGCACGACTACGCCACGAAGAAGCCCGAGGAGTTCACCGACCGGTCGCGTGCTTCGATGGCCAAGCACGTGCAGGCGATGGTCGAGTTCCAGGACGCCGGAGCCGAGGTCTTTGACTACGGCAACTCGATCCGCGACGAGGCCCGCAAGGGTGGCTACGAGCGAGCGTTTGAGTTCCCGGGCTTCGTCCCGGCATACATCCGCCCGCTGTTCTGCGAGGGCAAGGGCCCGTTCCGCTGGGCGGCGCTGTCCGGGGACCCGAAGGACATCTACGCCACCGACAAGGCCGTGATGGACCTCTTCCCCGACAACGACCGCCTCCAGAAGTGGATGCGTGGTGCCAAGGAGAAGATCGCCTTCCAGGGTCTGCCGGCCCGCATCTGCTGGCTCGGCTACGGCGAACGCGACAAGGCCGGTCTGGCCTTCAACGACCTGGTCGCTCGTGGCGAGGTCAGCGCACCGATCGTGATCGGCCGCGACCACCTCGACTGTGGTTCGGTCGCCTCGCCATACCGCGAAACCGAAGCAATGGCAGACGGATCCGATGCGATCGCCGACTGGCCACTGCTGAACGCACTGGTCAACACCAGCTCCGGCGCGAGCTGGGTGTCGATCCACCACGGCGGCGGCGTCGGCATCGGCCGCTCGATTCACGCCGGCCAGGTCTCCCTCGCCGACGGCACCCCGCTGGCCGCGCAGAAGCTGGCCCGCGTGCTGACCAACGACCCGGGCATGGGCGTCATCCGGCACGTCGACGCCGGTTATGACCGGGCCGAGGACGTGGCGACCGAGCGCGGCGTGCGCGTTCCGATGCGGGAGGAGTGAGGCGATGGCCGTCGGCGGCGCAACGCAGATCGAGAAGCGCAGCATCGAGGTCGTGCCCGGCCATGAACGGCACGGCTCACCGATCAATCAGTTCACGCTGTGGTTCGGGGCGAACATGCAGATCACTGCGGTCGTCGACGGCGCCCTCGCGGTCGTGTTCGGCGCGGACGCGATGTGGGCGATCATCGGACTGCTGATCGGCAACCTGCTCGGCGGTGCGGTCATGGCGCTGCACTCCGCGCAGGGCCCGCACCTGGGTCTGCCGCAGATGATCAGCAGCCGCGCGCAGTTCGGTGTCTTCGGCGCTGCGCTGCCGTTGGTCCTCGTGATCGTCATGTACCTCGGCTTCGCGGCCACCGGAACCGTCCTCTCCGGACAGGCGATCAACAAGATCCTGCACATCGACGCGAAACCCGTGGGCATCATCATCTTCGGGATCCTCACCTTCGTCGTGGCGGCCTTCGGCTATCGGTGGATCCACAAGCTGGGGCGACTGGCCACCGTGCTCGGCTTCCTCGGCTTCGCCTGGCTGACCTTCCGGGTCTTCCACGAGAACAGTGCGCACACGCTGTTCGGTACGCCGCACTTCGACGCCGCACCGTTCCTGTTGGCCATCGCGCTCGGCGCCGGCTGGCAGCTCACGTTCGGCCCGTATGTCGCCGACTACTCCCGCTATCTGCCGCGCGACACCACCATCGCCAGCACCTTCTGGGCGACCCTCGGGGGCAGCGTGATCGGCTCGATGTGGTCGATGACTCTCGGCGCGCTGATCGCCTCGATCCCGAAGTCGACGTTCCTGGACAACCAGGTCGGCTTCGTCGGCGACCTGGCCGGCGGCGGCGCCATCGCGTTCGTGATCTACATCGTCATCGTGGTCGGCAAACTGACCGTCAACACGCTCAACGCGTACGGCGGATCGATGACGATGCTCACGACCACAACGGCATTCACTCGCCGAGACACAGTGCGACCCGCGGCCCGGATCGCGTTCGTCTTCGGCTTCCTCGCCTGCTCGGTCGTGGTCGCACTGGCCGGCTCGGCGAACTTCCTGGACAACTTCAAGAACTTCGTGCTGCTGCTGTTGACGGTCTTCATCCCCTGGAGCGCGATCAACCTGGTCGACTACTACTTGGTCTCCAAGGAACGTGTCGACGTCCCCGCGCTGTATGACGAGAACGGTCGCTACGGCCGCTACAACGTCTGCGGGCTGGTGACCTACCTGATCGGCATCGTCGTGCAGATTCCGTTCCTGTCGCAGAGTCTCTACACCGGGCCGATCGCGAAAGCGATTGATGGTGCTGACGTTTCGTGGATCGTCGGCCTGGTCATCACGGCTGCGGTCTACTACCCGTGGGCGCGTGCCACCTCACGGCCACCCGAGCATTCGATCCTGCCGGCGGATCTCGAGGAGGAGCTCGTATGAGTGACAAGGGTCTCGATACGGGCTCGCCTAGCGGCTCGCCCTACTCGACCAGCTTGGGGTTCGACCGGATGTGGGGCGACCTCGACCCGGTCGGCCGTGCGCAGTCCGGCGGCTACCGGCGCTTCGCCTGGACCGCCGAGGACCACACGCTGCGTGAGTGGTTCGCGGGAGAGTGCGCAGGGCGCGGCCTCGACCTGGTCGAGGACCGGATGGGCAACCAGTGGGCGTGGTGGGGAGACCCGGACGCCGACGGCCCCGGAATCGTCATCGGCTCGCACCTGGACTCGGTCCCCGACGGCGGAGCGTATGACGGTCCGCTCGGTGTCGTGTCCGCGCTCGCAGCGCTGGACGCCTTGCGGGACAAGGGATTCACTCCGAAACGGCCTCTCGCGGTCGTCAACTTCGGCGACGAGGAGGGCGCGCGGTTCGGCGTCGCCTGCGCCGGATCACGGGTGATCACCGGAGCCATGACCGCGGAGCGAGCCCTCGGCCTGACGGACGCGGACGGCATCTCCATGGCGGAGGCGTTGCGCAGAGCGGGGCGCGACCCTGCAGCGATCGGCCCGGACCCCGAGGCGCTGCGCCGCATCGGCCAGTTCGTCGAGCTGCACGTGGAGCAGGGTCGAGCTCTCGCCGACCTCGACCCGGCGACGTCGGCGGTCGCGATCGGCACCGACATCTGGCCGCACGGCCGGTGGCGGATCGACCTGCCCGGCACGGCAAATCACGCGGGCACCACGGCATTGGCGGATCGGCACGATGCGATGCTGTCCGCGGCGCAGGTCGTCCTTGCGGCCCGCGAAGCGGCGACCAGGAACGGTTGCGTCGCGACCACCGGGAAGATCGCGGTGGAGCCGGGCGGGGTGAACGCCATACCCTCGCACGTCCGGCTGTGGCTGGACGCTCGCGGCGCGGACCAGAATGCCGTGCGGGCAACGGTTTCCGCGGTTGAGCAGGCCGCCGAACGTTGTGGCGGAACGATGACCGAGGAGTCCTGGACCGAGACGACCCGGTTCGACGACGACCTGTCTGGGCGGCTGCGGCAGATCCTCGGCGAGCAGACGCCGATGCTCGGCACCGGTGCGGGTCACGATGCGGGTGTGCTGGCGACGGCCGGGGTCTCGACGTCGATGCTCTTCGTCCGCAACCCGACCGGTGTGTCGCACTCGCCCGAGGAGTTCGCGGAGCGGGACGACTGCCTGCAGGGAGTTGAGGCGCTGACCACGGTGGTGCAGGAATTGTCCTCATGACGACCTACTGGGCCGAATTCGCCATACTCCCAGGTGGTTTGGCGCGAGACGTTGCCTTCCACATCGAAGGTGATGTCTTCGACCGGATCGAGACCGGGCAGCCGCAGGGCGATTCGCACCGGCTGCCCGGAGTCGTCCTGCCCGGTCTGGCCAACACGCACAGTCACGCGTTCCATCGCGCGCTGCGCGGCCGCACACACTCCGAGGGTGGCACCTTCTGGACCTGGCGGTCCCGGATGTATGACGCAGCACGGCGTCTCGACCCGGACAACTACCTGGCTCTTGCCCGGGCGACTTATGCCGAGATGGCATTGGCCGGGGTGACGAGCGTGGGGGAGTTCCACTACGTGCACCACGCTCCCGACGGCACGCCTTACGACAATCCCAACGCGATGGGTGAGGCGCTGCAGCAGGCGGCCCGGGAGGCCGGTGTGCGGCTCACCCTGCTCGACACCTGTTATCTCGCAGGGGGATTGACCGCTGACGGGCACCAGCCGCTCGCAACCGAGCAGCGCCGGTTCGGCGATGGGGACGTCTCGCGGTGGGCCGAGCGGGTCTCCCGGTTGTGGGACGACGCCACGAGCCGTGTCGGCACCGCCATCCACTCGGTGCGCGCTGTGCCCCGCGAGCAGTTGCGAGACTTCGTGCAATACACGCACTTCGGGCAGACCTGGCAGACGATGCACGCGCACGTCTCGGAGCAGCCGGCGGAAAATGAGGCGTGCCAAGCGTTTTACGGGATGACGCCGGTGCAGTTGCTCGCCGAGGCCGGCGCCGTCGACGGCGAGTTCACCGCGGTGCACGCCACGCACTTGACCGACGCGGACATCGCCGTCCTGGGTGGTGCGCACGCCACCGCCGCGTTCTGTCCGACGACCGAGCGGGATCTCGCGGACGGCATCGGCCCGGCGCGCGAGCTGCTGGACGCCGGTGCGCGTCTCAGTCTGGGCTCCGACCAGCACGCGGTCATCGACCCGTTCGAGGAGATCCGCGGTCTGGAGTCGCACGAGCGGCTGCGCAGCCTGCACCGTGGCCGGATCGGCCAGGGCGAGCTGCTCGCGGCAGCCACGGCCCACGACACGATCGGGTGGGCGGAGGCCGGAGCGCTGCGCGTGGGTGCCAAGGCCGACCTGGTGGCCGTCGATCTCACCTCTCCCCGAACCGCAGGCGTGCCAGCGGAATTCGTGCACACTGCGGCAACGGCTGCGGACGTCACCGACGTGATCCGCGACGGCGAGGTGGTGGTCGCCGACCGACAGCATCGGCTCGGTGACGTCGGGCACCTGCTGAACGAAGCCATCGACACCTTGTGGGAGGACCGATGACCGCCACTGCACTGACCAACATCGGCGAGCTGGTCACCAACGACCCGACGCACCCGGAGGGCGACGGTTCGCCGCTCGGTCTGATCCGTGATGCGGCAGTGGTCGTCGAGGGCGGGAAGGTGGCATGGGTCGGCCGCTCGTCCGCCGTCTCGGCCACCGATGAGCGCAGCGACCTCGGTGGCTGTGCGGTGATCCCTTCCTTCGTGGACAGCCACAGCCACCTGGTGTTCGCCGGCGACAGGTCGGCGGAGTTCGCCGCTCGGATGACCGGTGAGCCGTATGACGGCGGTGGCATCGCGGTCTCGATGAAGGCGACTCGGGCCGCCACCGACGACGAGCTGCGCGTTCTGCTTGCGCGCCGGATCGCCGAGATGCGCGCGCAGGGGACCGGTGTCGTCGAGATCAAGAGCGGCTACGGGCTCGACATCGACAACGAGGCACGTGCACTTCGGATCGCGTCTGAATTCACCGATGAGACAACGTTCCTCGGCGCCCACGTTGTCCCGCCGGAGTTCCGCGACGGCGACTCCGGACGCAGTGATTACCTCGCCCTGGTCTGCGGCGACATGCTCGCGGCCTGTGCGCCATACGCCCGGTGGATCGACGTGTTCTGCGAACCCAACAGCGCCTTCGCCTTCACTGGTGAGGAGTCCGAGCGCGTGCTGAGAGCCGGCGCCGATGCCGGTCTCGAGCTCCGCGTGCACGGCAACCAGCTCGGACACGGACCCGGTGTCGGTCTCGCGGTCCAGCTCGGCGCGGCAAGTGTCGACCACTGCACCTTCCTCAGCGACGCCGATGTCGACGCATTGGCCGGATCGTCAACGGTGGCAACACTGTTGCCAGGTGTGGAGTTCTCGACGAAGTCGCCATACCCCGATGCGCGTCGGTTGATCGACGCCGGCGTGAGCGTCGCGTTGGCGAGCGACTGCAACCCGGGGACCTGCTACTCCAGCTCGATCCCGTTCGCGATTGCGGTCGCCGTCCGGGACATGGGTATGACGCCCGCGGAGGCGTTGCTCGCTGCAACATCCGGTGCGGCGAAGTCACTGCGCCGCAACGACATCGGCGTCATACGCGTTGGTGCCCGCACGGATCTGACCGTGCTCGATGCGCCTTCCTACCTGCACATCCCCTACCGGCCGGGCGTGCCGATCGCGAAAATCGCTGACCACGGACTGAGCGGTCGCCTCACCAGAGGCCTCAGTAGGTGCTCTCCTCCGCGAGATCCTGCAGCCAGGGATCGAAGTCGGAGGTTGCCACCTTGGTGAAGTCCGCCGCCGTACGGCAGTAACCGGTGTACGCGAGAGCGAGATCGCCGTCGCGATAGGCGATGATCCGGGCCCGGGCCTTGCCGTAGTCGACGGTGGAGTCGGCCATGGTGACGTGCCCGACGTCGCTGAGGCCGGCTACGAAGGCGTTGAGCTTCGTCGTCGTCCTGCTGCGATAGGCAGGTTTGGGATGGCCGGGGAAGAGCGACGAATTGTCGACGGCGATCTTCTCGAGTACATCCCGGTTCGTCATCGGGTGTGCACCCCCGGCCCCGTCGAGTTGCCACAGCCGGACGTAACAGCCGGGTTTGACGAACCACTGCTGCAGCCCGTCCTGCTTCTTCGGCAGCTTCGTCCACGTCGAGGGGTCCTTCGGCAGGCGCCAGATGAGGTCGATCGGTGCTTTGTGCGCATCATGGGAGGCCCGGACCCGCGTCTGCTCCGACCCATCGTCGGTTGTCGCTGCTGGAGCGGACGCCGTCGGGACGGCCGCTTCGGCCGTGCGCGTGCCGGCAACGGTGGCCGACGGGGTCGTGACGGTGCTCGACGCACCGTCCTGACATCCCGTGACCGACGCGGCGAGCAGGACACCGACGCCGGCAGTGACGCCGGCAATGACGTTCTTGTGCATGGGATCTCGGTCCTTCCTCGTCGTCATGCGACGTGCGATCAGTAGGTGGTGCGCACCTGCAGTTTGTTGATGAACGGGTCGAGTTCGGACTTCGAGGCCGACGCGAAGAGTTGTCGCGTGCCACAGACGCTCACCGCGGTGAGCGCGAAGTCCCCGCTCCGATAGGCGACGATCCGGGACCGGCCGGACCTGCCGTAGTGGACCAACGACTCCTGCATGGTCACCTGCGACGTTCCCTGCAGCCCGTCGACGAAGTTCGTCACCAGGCGCGTCCGTCGACCGTGGTAGGTCGGCTGTGGCTTGCCGGGGAAGGCCGTGGAGTTCTGTTCGGCGGTGTGCTCGAGGACGTCCCGGGAGTCCGGCGTTGCCGCAGTGCCGAGGCCGGCGGGCTGTCCCAGCGTGATGACGCAGCGGCCCGCGACCTGCCACTGCATGGTGCCGCGATCGGTCTTCAGTTTCTTCCAGGACGCCGGCGGACGGGGATAGCGCCAGGTCAGATCCTTCGGTGGGGCGCCCGCGACGATCTTCGCCTCGAGATCCTGCTGATTGCCCGTCGTCCCCGACGAAGGGGATCCGGTCGGTGGTGTCGTGCTCGCCCTCGACGGCACCGCGCGCGATGACGTTGCCGACGTCGCGCTCACCTCTGGTGCTCCGCTGGTGCAGCCGCCGAGTGCTCCGGCCACCAGTGCGGCAGTGATGATCCCGGCCGCGCCGCGGCCTCCCCTCGTCCCCATGGCGCCCGACCCTACCGTGGATCGAAGCGACTGAGTCACAACCAGTTTCGGCGTTTGAACACGGCATACAGGCCGACCGCGAGGACGACCATCAGCATCGTGCTGAACCAGAACCCCCAGTGCTGGTTGAAGCCCGGGTAGGGCACGTTCTGGCCGTACCACCCGGTGATCAGCGTCGGGACCGCGATGATCGCCGCCCACGAGGTCAGCTTCTTCATGATGTTGTTCAGCGCGGCGTCACCGAGCGCGAGATTCGTGTCCTGCACTGTCTCCATGGTGTCCCGGAGCGACTCGGTCCACTCGGCGACGCGCATGGTGTGGTCGTAGAGGTCCTCATAGAACGGCAGGAGATCGTGCTGTTGGTCCTCGCCGCCGATGCGTCGCAGGATCGTCGTGACGACCTCGCGCATCGGCAGGGCAACCCGGCGCATCCGGCCGATCCGCTTGTGCAGGCTGAACGCTTCCCGGGCGATCTGCGGTCCGGCGTGCTGCTCGGCGAAGAGGCGATCCTCCAGTTCGTCGACCTGGTCGTCGATGCGGGTCGTGACGTCGAAGTAGTCGTCCACGACGGTGTCCAGGATGGTGTGCAGCAGCGCCTTGGCGCCGAGTCGGACCAGGTCCGGGTTGTCCGACAGCGCGTCCTCGACGTCGCTCACCGGGAAGTTGTCGCCGAGGCGCACCGTGACGACGGCTCGGGGGAGCACGATGATCGACATTCGGTGCAGGTCACTGTCATCGGCCAGCTGGGACACCGTGAAGCAGGTGATGAAGAAGTAGGACTCGAAGCGCACGGCCTTGGGCCGCTCGTGCTGCGTCAGCGCATCCTCGACCGTGTGCTCGTCGAGGTCGATCGCCGCAGCCAGCTCGCGCACGTCCGTGTGCTCGGGGTCGACCAGATCGACCCACGTCAAGGTGTCCTCCGCCGACAGCAGCTGCGGCAGGTCGGACAGCGAGACATCGCTGCGGTCCAGCTCGCCGGACCGCCATACGCGGGTCCGGCGCTCGCAGGTCATCCCTTGCGCTTGATGCTGTAGCTCACCTTGTCGCCGTCGACCTTGTCGACGACCGCGGTGATCTTCTGCTGCTTGCCGTCGATCTCGACGGTGCAATCGGTGGTCGCCTTGACCTTGGCCTTCAGGTTGTCGTCGCACTTGACGTCGCCGACCTTGGAGCCGGTCGCCGCGGCGCTGACCTTCTCCTTGATCTGCGACTGCAGGTCACCCTTCTTGACGACCTTGTCGCCACAGCCGGCGAGCAGCCCGATGACCGCGACGCCTGCGGCGAGACCGGCCGCACCGCGGCGGACAGAGTTCTTCATGGACCCTCCAGCTGTCATGCGCATCACGGGCGCGAGTTTACGTGCTGCCCCACCGGAACGGGTAGGTCACTCGTGAACCACGCTGCCGTCATACATCGCCGAGCAGCTGCAGCGGCCGTTCGACGGCATCGGCGACGAACCGCAGGAAGCCGCCCGCCACCCCGCCGTCGCACACCCGGTGGTCGAAGGTGAGACCGAGCTGCGCGACCTTCCGCACGGCGAGCTGACCGTCGACCACCCACGGGCGGTCGATGATCCGGCCGACGCCGATCATGGCGGCCTCGGGGTGGTTGAGGATCGGCGTGCTGCCGTCGACACCGAACACGCCGTAGTTGTTCAGCGTGAACGTGCCACCGGTCAGCTCGGCCGGCGCCAGCGTGCCCGCACGGGCGGCATCGACCAGCTGGACCATCCGCTCGGCGAGCTGCCGGGTCGTCATACGGTCGGCATCGTGCACCACCGGGACGACGAGGCCGCGCGGAGAGTCGGCCGCGAACCCCAGGTGTATGGCGCCGTGGCGCACGATCTCCTGGCGCTCCGTGTCGACGGAGGCGTTCAGCTCCGGGTACTTGCCGAGGCCGGCGACGCAGATGCGACCCAGCAGCGCCAGCAGCCCGCCGCGTTCGAGGCCGATCGCGCGGCGTGCCTCCACCAGGCCGGTCGCATCGGCGTCCACCCAGGTGGTGGCGTCGGGGATCTCGCGTCGGGAGGTGGTCAGCTTGTCCGCGACCATGCGCCGGATGCCGGTCAACGGCACGCGTTCGTCGCCGACGGAAGCGGGTCGAGTGCCGGGGGTGCCGACGGAAGCGGGTCGAGTAGGGGGAGCCCCCAAGGGCGAGCCCGTATCGAGACCTTGTTCCACGGTTGCCGCCGTAGGTCTCGATACACCTCCCCCGCTGCGCTCCTCCGGCACTCGACCCGCTTGTAGGACCGCATCCACGTCGCTGCGACGGATGATGCCGTCCGGACCGGGAGCGACGGTGCGCAGATCGAGCCCGCGGTCCGCAGCAAGCTTGCGCACGATCGGCGAGATGACCTTCGGTGCGCTGTGGACCTTCGGCACACCACCCTGCCGAATGACGGCTTCCTCGCCGAGTGACGGCGAGATCGGACCGTCGGTCGCCGAGGAAGCCGTCATTCGGGATGGTGTGGTGGCGGCGGTGCGCTGGCGACGGCGGGCGGCGCGGCGGCCGGACGATCCGGACCCGCCGACGTCGGTCGTGCCGTAGCCGACGAGTACGGCACCCGAGCCGTCCTGTGCACCGTCGGCCGGCGTATCACCCGAGACGCCGGATTCGACTGTCAGCAGGGCGGATCCGACGGCGATGGTGTCGCCCTCGGCGCCGTGCCGGGTGTGCACGCGACCGGCATACGGGCACGGCACCTCGACGGTGGCCTTGGCGGTCTCGACCACCACCACGTGCTGGTCGATGGCGACCTCGTCGCCGTCGGCGACCAGCCACTCGACGAGATCGGCCTCGGTGAGGCCCTCGCCGAGGTCCGGCAGGTTGAAGGTCTGCTCAGCCACGCGCACCCACTCCTGCGAACGTCAGGTCGGGCTGGTCGTCCCACTGCAACCGGGAGATCGCGTCCAGAATGCGTTCCACACCAGGCAGATACGTCTTCTCCAGCATCGGCGCCGGGTATGGCGTGGGCAATCCGCTCACCCGCGCGACGGGTGCGTGCAGCGAGTGGAAGCAGCGCTCGGTGACCCGAGCGGCAACCTCGCCGGAGACGCCCGCGAAGCCCTGCGCCTCGGCGACGACCACGCAACGGCCGGTACGACGCACCGACTCCACCACGGTCTCGTCGTCGAACGGCACGATCGTGCGCAGGTCGATGACCTCGACGCTCCAGCCCTCCTCGGCGGCCGCTTCGGCCGCCTTGAGCACGGTCGGCACGGACGGCCCGTAGGTGACGATCGTGACGTCGTCGCCGTCGCGACGGACTTTCGCCTTGCCGAATCCCGGTTGTTTGGAAGGGAGTTCGATCTCCTGCTTCGACCAGTAGAGCGCCTTGGGCTCCATGAAGATCACCGGATCGGGATCGTCGATCGCCTCGCGCAGCAGGCTGTAGGCGTCGGCTGCGTCGGACGGCGTCACGACCTTCAGGCCGGGGGTGTGCGCGTAGTAGCCCTCGCTCGAATCGCAGTGGTGCTCGACGCCGCCGATGCCCCCGGCACACGGGACGCGGATGACCATCGGCAACCCGACGGCACCCGAGGTGCGGTTGCGCATCTTGGCGACGTGCGAGGTGATCTGCTCGAATGCCGGGTAGGCGAAGGCATCGAACTGCATCTCGACGACCGGGCGAAAACCGGTGAGGCACATACCGATTGCGAAGCCGACGATGCCGGACTCGGCCAGCGGTGTGTCGAAGCACCGCTGCTCACCGAACTCCTGCGTGAGGCCGTCGGTGATGCGGAAGACGCCGCCGAGGGTGCCGACGTCCTCGCCGAACACCAGCACGTCGTCGTCCGCGGTCAGTGCGTCGCGCAGCGCGGTGTTGAGGGCGCCGCCCATGGTGACTGTCATGTCAGGCCTCCTCGGCGTCGAGCTCGGCGCGGACCATCTCGCGTGCTTCGTCCAGCTGGGGTGTGGATGCGGCAAAGACGTTGTCGAACAACGACATCGGGTCGACGCTCGGGTCGGCATTCATCCGCTCACGCAGGTCGGCGGCCTTCGCCTCGGCCTCTGCGTTCGTCGCGGCGACCATGTCGTCGTTGAGCTCACCTCGGGCGCGCAGCCACGCCTCGATGCGCGCGATCGGGTCACGGTCCAGCCACGCGGTGACCTCGTCGGAGGAGCGGTAGCGGGTGGCGTCGTCGGCGTTGGTGTGCGCGTCCATCCGGTAGGTGTGCGCCTCGATGAGGAACGGACCCTTGCCACTGCGGCAGTGCTCGAGCGCGACATCCATGACCGCGAGCACCGCGGCCGGGTCGTTGCCGTCGACCTGTTCGGCGGGGACGCCATACCCGATTCCCTTGTAGGCCAACGATGGTGCCTTGGTCTGCTTGGAGAGCGGGACGCTGATGGCGTACTCGTTGTTCTGCACGAAGAAGATGACCGGTGCCTCGAAGACGGCCGCGAAGTTGAGCGCTTCGTGGAAGTCGCCCTCGCTGGTGGCGCCGTCGCCGATGAACGCGAGCGCGACGTTGTCGGTGCCGCGCCGCTTCTCCCCGTATGCCGCACCGGCCGCATGCACCAGCTGTGTCGACAACGGCGTGCACTGCGCTGCGGTCCTGGTCGCGATCGGGTCGTAGCCGCAATGGCTGTCGCCGCGCAGCAGGGAGAGCACCTCGATCGGGTCGATGCCGCGGGTCACGAGGGCCATCGACTCGCGGTAGGTCGGGAAGAGCCAGTCACCACTGCCGATCGAGATCGTCGCACCGACCTGGCAAGCCTCCTGGCCGCGGGAGCTCGGGTAGACCGCGAGGCGTCCCTGTTTGGTCAGCGCCGTCGCCTGGATGTCGAAACGGCGCCCGACGACCATCGCGTGCCACATCGCGCGCAGCCGGGCAGCGCTCGGCATCGGGTAGTCACGACGTGCGCCGGCCTGCTCGACCTCCGCGCCGGTCGGGTCGATCAATTGCACCGGGTTGGGCGACGGCAGCAGCGCAGCCGTCATCGCCTCGGCTGTGGTCTCCATCACACAATTGTCACGCCGGCCGGGCAAATTGCATCGATTGCTGCCGTCATACAAGACGTATGGCGCCATACTGCTGGTATGGCGAAGCGAACGTCCACAAGCGGTGCGCGTCAACGCGGTGTCACCGGACAGTCGGCGGAGCACCGCGTCCTCGACGAGGTGGACCGGCAGATCATCGGTGCGCTCGAGCGGGACGCGCGCCTGTCGGTGCGTGCGCTGGCGGAGCGGCTGCACCTGTCCCGTGCCGCGACCTACGCCCGGCTGCAACGGCTGCTGGACGACGGCGTGATCGAGGGCTTCGCCGCCCGGGTCGTGCCGCACCTGGCGGGGCTGCAGACGACGGCATACATCGCCCTGCAGATCGAGCAGAACACCTGGCGCTCGGTGTCCGCGGCGCTGGCGAAGCTCGACTACATCGACTCGATCTCGCTGCTGGGGTCCGAGTTCGACGTGCTCGCCCTCGCGCACGCACCCGACAACCAGTCGTTGCGGGCGCTGGTGCTCGAGCGGATACAGGCGATCCCCGGTGTCATCGGAACGCGGACCTGGCTGGCCTTCGAGGAGATCCGCGGCGCCGGGGCGCCCTGGGCTGGATAACGGGCCGGTCTCGGTCCCCGAACACTGCGGCCCGGATCCCGCGCCGCCCGCGTGGTTGCTCGTAGTCTGCCGCGATGGGACTGTTGCGAACGCTCGTCCGAACCAAGGACGTCGACACCGTCATACATCAGAATGACGAGTCCGAGACCGGTGGTGAGGGACTCGCCAAGAACCTGTCGTCGAGGGACCTGATGGGCTTCGGCATCGGGATCGTCATCGGCACCGGCATCTTCACCCTCACCGGTGTCGAGGCCAAGAACCAGGCCGGCCCGGCGATCGTGGTGTCCTTCGCCATCGCCGGTGTCATCGCCATGCTGGCCGCGCTCTGTTATGCCGAAGTTGCCGCCGCCGTGCCGACCGCCGGCAGTTCCTACACCTACGCCTATACGACGATCGGCGAGATCTTCGCCTGGATCATCGCGTGGGACCTGGTGCTGGAGTTCAGCCTGGGCGCGGCAGTGGTCGCCCGTGGCTGGTCCGGTTACCTGCAGAGTTCGCTCGGCCTGCACGGGGGGTTCTGGGACCACATCATGGGTGAGGGTTCGACGGTCAACCTCGGCGCCGTGTTCATCGTGCTGGTCCTCGGCACCGTCGCGGCGGTCGGCATCAAGGAGGCCAAGTGGGTCACCAACGCGCTTGTCGTCATCAAGGTCACGGTCTGCATCTTCGTGATCGTGGCCGGTCTGTTCTTCCTCAAGGCGTCGAACCTGACGCCGTTCTTCCCGAAGGCGGTCCCGGCGCACGGCGGCGGCGATGAGCTGAAGCAACCGCTCTGGCAGTGGATTTCCGGCATCTCGCCCTCGTCGTTCGGCATCGCCGGCGTGCTCGTCGCGGCAGCCGTGGTCTTCTTCGCATACAGCGGTTTCGAAGCGGTCGCCAACCTCGGTGAGGAGACCAAGAACCCGGGCAAGGACATGCCGCGTGGCTTGATCGGCACCCTCGTCATCTGCACCTTCCTCTACCTCGCCGTGTGCTTCGTCATCACCGGCATGGTGAAGTACACCAACCTGGACGAGGGCGCGCCGATCTCCGAGGCGTTCAAACCGCACATCGGGATCGCCGGATTCCTCATCGGACTCGCGGCCGTGTGTGGCCTGAGTTCGGTGATCCTGGTCGACATCGTGGCGATGGGCCGGATCGGTTTCGCGCTGTCCCGTGACGGTCTGCTGCCCGAGGGTGTCGGGCGGGCGCACCCGAAGTACAAGACACCGTTCGTCCTGACGCTGGTCGTCACGGCGGTCGTCGCCGTGATCGCGGCCTTCGTCAAGCTCGCGACACTGGCCGAGATGGTGAGCATCGGAACGCTCTTCGCCTTCGTCGTCGTGGCGATCGCGGTGGCGGTGCTGCGGCGGACCAAGCCGCGCATGGACCGTCCGTTCCGCACGCCCCAGGTTCCGCTGCTGCCGATCATCACCGCGCTGTGCTGCTTCGCGCTGATGGCAAGCCTGGCGGTCGAGACCTGGGCGCGCTTCCTGGTGTGGCTGGCGATCGGCCTGGTCGTCTACTTCGCCTACGGCCGCAAGCACTCGACGCTGGCCCGCGGTAGTCGAGGCAAGAAGCCGGGGCTCGAGCTCGGCAAGACCGCGGACGAAGGTCGCGGCTGACGGCGACTCAGCGCAAGAGGTCGCCGCGGCCGAAGAGCTCGGCCGTGGCAGCGGCCGACGGGGAGCCGGCGTCGACATCGGCGCCGGCTTCCAGCAGCAACCAGACGATGGTGTCCTCGCCCTTGAAGACCGCGCCGGCCAGCGGCGACTGACCGCGGTCGTTGAGCCGGTTGACGTCGGCGCCGCGCTCGAGCAGCGCGGAAACAACGGCGGCCTGCCCGTGATAGGCGGCCAGCATCAGCAGGGTGTTGCCGCCGGAGTCGGCGAGGTCGACCGGCATACCGCCGTCGAGCCTGGCGAGCAGGGTGTCCAGGTCGCCGCCGCGCACGAGGTCACCACAGGCAGCGGCGTGGTCCGCCGTTGTCGCGTCGGCCGGGTTCGCGTCATTCATAAGGTGACCCTAACCCACCCGCGGCGTGCGCATAAGCCGTCGAGAACGGCGCGGGTCAGGCCTTGCCGACCTTCTTGTCGGCCTTCAGCTGGGCAGCCTTCTTCTGCTGGGCCTTCACGACCGGCGGCGGCACGTGTCCGGAGGTTTTGGTGTAGTAGTCCGACGCCTTGCGCTGAGCGTAGGCGCGGAAGCCACCGGCGATCGCGGAGGAGACGACCGCGAAGACCGCCACCTGCATCGCGGAGTACTCCGGGTCGTGCTTGTCGACGGGCGGAGTCCCGCCGGTCGCGGTCTTCCAGGTCGCCGTGGTCGCCTTCTTCGCGGCCTTGCCCGCGGCGATGCCGGACACCGTGAGAAGCACTTTGTACGCGATCCCAGCCATAGTCTTGCAATCTCCGTTCGTCAGCCGGCGCGGTCGTCGTGCACCGCGCTGTTCCTGCACCGAGCCTGCCACATCCTGCACATCTGCGGCGAGACGCGACCGTCCTGCGGCATACGGGCTTCGGCGACCGGCGGTCTCGGACCGGAACGTTTGTTTACTATGTGAACAATGGTTGCATCGGGGGAGAACAACGTCCCCACATCGTTCTCCTCCCGGATGTCTTGGGACACCGTCCGCTGGGGGGTCATCGGGCTGTATGTCGTCGTCCTGGCGGCCTTCTGCGCGACCTGGGGCGTCCCGTTGGATCGCGTCGGACTCACGCTGTGGATCGTTGCCGGACTGAGTGCGGTCTGCATCGGCAAGGGCTGGCACGCCTGGGGCCGGATGATGCTGGACTGGCTGCCGTTCCAAGGGATTCTGCTGGCCTACGACTACAGCTACGGTGCCGCGTCCCATTTCACCGGCGGCCTCATCAACGGCTTCCCGCAGGAGGGCGCCCACAACGGCGTCGGTATGCCGCTGCACGTGATGTTCCCGATCGATGTCGATCGGTGGATGTTCGGTGGCAACCTGCCCAACCAGTGGCTGCAGGAGCACCTGAGTGGCGCCGTGCAGCAGGCGCCGTGGTGGTCGGTCTTCGTAACCCTCTGCTACTGCAGCCATTTCGTGGTGTCGCCCGTCGTCGCGGCGGTGCTCTGGATCCGGTCCCGCGAACGCTTCCGGGCCTGGGCCGCGCTGCTGGTCGCGCTGGCGGTCGCCGGGATCGCGACCTACTTCCTCTTCCCGATGAGCCCGCCCTGGCTCGCCTCCCAGCAGGGCTACATCGACGGCACCCAGGTGTTCCGCATCTCCGGGCAGGGCTGGTCCTGGCTCGACTTCCACGGCGCGGCGCAGGTGCTCGGCGACGGACAGAGCCGATCCAATCCGGTCGCGGCGATGCCGTCGCTGCACATGGCGACCGCGACATTGGTCGTCGGCTTCTTCTGGTTCGGCGTCCATCGCTGGGTGCGCCCGCTGCTGCTGCTCTACCCGGCCCTGATGGCGTTCTCGCTCGTCTACTCCGGCGAGCACTACGTCATCGACGAACTCGCCGGCGTGGTCTACGCGCTCGTACTGCTGGCGGCCTGGCGGGTACTGCGCCGCAGGCCGCTGCACCTGCCGCGCACGCTCGGCGGCCGCGGCGTCCTAGCGAGTTGGAAAGTGCCGCACCGTCAGGCACTGCTCGACCCGACCGACCGGCCCGTGGACGTCGTTCAGCACTGAGGACGTCAGGCCGAGGCCGGTGGACCCGAAGGTCACGCTGGTGTCGAGGCCGATGAGTGCCGGGTCCGGCTCACGCACGAAGTGCAGCGTCAGGTCGACGTTCGGGAACATCAGCTCGGTCGGTCGCACGCGGGTGGCGATGCCGTTGGCG
Organism: Flexivirga sp. G2; assembly: GCF_055397625.1. Lineage (NCBI taxonomy): Bacteria > Bacillati > Actinomycetota > Actinomycetes > Micrococcales > Dermacoccaceae > Flexivirga > Flexivirga sp. G2. The sequence goes on along the minus strand of NZ_AP039675.1, from coordinate 4,248,376 downwards.
GTGTCCACCAGCATCGTGTATGCCGCGATCGGTGCCGCCTCGACTCCGTCGATGAGCGCGCAGTCGGTGCGGATCCACACCTGCCGCCGGCCCTCGCGACCGCCGGGGACCGCCTGGAGCTGCAGGGAGCGGATGTAACCGCCCGGCCACTCGAGGGTGCCGTCGATCTCCTCGGTCCCGTCCGGGCTCGGCATGGCCGGCAGTTCGTTGCCGGCCAGCTCGCTCATGTCCGCGACCGCCAGTCGCCAGGCGCGGGCCCGGATGATGGTGCGGCCGCCGATGGTCAGCGTCGCCTCGAGCAGCTCGATGGTGCGGCCGGGGCGGATCGTCTCCACGTGGATCGTGCTCTCCTGCAACGGAATCATCCCGAGGATCTCGAAACAGATGCGGCCGATCTGCATGTCGTCCCGTTGATCGTGGATCGCCAGTTCGTGCGCGATGAGACCGCTGATCGGCGCCATGTGCTGCTCGGTCTCCTGCCAGGCGCCCTGCACGTGGACGGTCGGGCGGTAGACGCCGGGACCGACCGGGACGTAGTAGGCGAGGGGGGTCTCCGGGTCGGCGGTGGTGTTCACGTCGGTCACGGGACAGCAGCGTAAAGGGAGGGAACACAGGGACGACGGCCCGGTTCGGAATATACCCATGGGGGGTATAGTTGGAGCCAGTGGAGGTTGAGAGATGACTACCGAGAGTTCTCCGCACGAGGTCGAGCTGGGCATCACCGGCATGACGTGCGCCTCGTGCGCGATGCGCATCGAGAAGAAGCTGCGCAAGATCGACGGGGTCGAGGCCACGGTCAACTTCGCCACCGAGAAGGCCAAGGTCGCCTACCCGGAGGGCGTGTCCACCGATGAGCTGGTGGGCGTCATACAGGCCGCCGGGTATGACGCCTCGGTGCCCGAACCACCGCATTCCTCGGCCGACGGCGAATCGGCGGAGCCGGTCGACGAGACGGCGGGGCTACGCCACCGGATGCTGATCAGCTGGCTGCTCGCCGCACCGGTGATCGTCCTGGCGATGGTGCCGGCGTTCCAGTTCCGCAACTGGCAATGGCTGTCACTGGTCCTTGCCGCACCGGTCGTGGTGTGGGGCGGGCTGCCGTTCCATCGCGCGACCTGGAACGGGTTGCGGCACCGTACGACCACGATGGACACCCTCGTCAGCATCGGCACGATCGCGGCGTTCGGCTGGTCCCTCTACACACTCTTCATCGGCGATGCCGGTATGCCGGGCATGCGGCACGGCTTCTCGCTGACCACTCCGGCGGGCGAGGGCGCGAGCACGATCTACCTCGAGGCGGCTGCCGGGGTGACGGCGTTCCTGCTCACCGGGCGTTATCTCGAGGCCCGCTCCAAGCGGTCCGCCGGCGCGGCCCTGCGAGCATTGCTCGAGCTCGGCGCGAAACAGGTGACCGTATTGCGCGACGGGCGCGAATTCACCGTACCTGTCGAGGAACTCGCGGTCGGCGACCTCTTCGTGACCCGATCCGGGGAGAAGATCGCCACCGACGGCGAGGTCGTCGAGGGCATCTCGGCGGTCGACAACTCCGCGATGACCGGTGAGTCGGTCCCGGTCGAGGTCAGCGTCGGGTCGGCGGTCACCGGATCGGCGGTCAACGCCGGCGGCAAGCTCGTCATCCGCGCGACCCGGATAGGCGCAGACACTGCACTCGCCCAGTTGGGCCGGCTGGTCGAGCAGGCGCAGACCGGGAAGGCGCAGGTGCAACGGCTCGCCGACCGGGTCTCCGCGGTCTTCGTGCCGGTGGTCCTCGGGCTGGCGCTGCTGACGTTCCTCGGCTGGTTGATCCTCGGCGGCTCGACGGTCACGGCGTTCACGGCGGCGGTCGCGGTGCTGGTCATCGCCTGCCCCTGCGCCCTCGGATTGGCAACTCCGACAGCACTATTGGTCGGCAGTGGCCGTGGCGCCCAGCTCGGCCTGCTGATCAAGGGCCCGGAGGTCCTGGAGAGCACGCGCACGATCGACACGGTGTTGCTGGACAAGACCGGCACGGTCACCACGGGTGTGATGCGGATGTCTCACGTCATACCAGCGGCGGGGGAGTCGGCAGATGAGGTGCTGGCGCTCGCAGGTTCGCTGGAGCACGGCTCGTCGCACCCGATCGCTCAGGCGATCGCGGATGCCGCGGCCGAACGCGGTTCGCTGGCAACGGTCGACCGTATGGCGGACGTGGGCGGCCTGGGAGTCACCGGTGCAGTCGACGGGCACGATGTCGTCGTTGGGCGTCCGACCTTGTTGCAGGACAACGGCATTCAGCTGACCGATGAGCTCGCTGCCGCCATGGCGGAGGCACAACGCGGCGGCGAGACGATCGTCGCTGTCGGGTGGGACGGTATGCCGCGCGGCCTGATCGCTGTCGCCGACGAGATCAAGCCGACCTCGGCCCGGGCGGTCGCGCACCTGCGTGAGCTCGGGCTGCGTCCGGTCCTGTTGACCGGCGACCACGAGGCGGTGGCGCACGCGGTGGCCGCGAGCGTGGGCATCGATGAGGTGATCGCGGGCGTGCTTCCTGCCGACAAGGCGACCGTGGTGCGCGACCTGCTGGCCGATGGTCGGGTCGTGGCAATGGTCGGTGACGGGGTCAACGACGCTGCCGCGCTTGCGCAGTCGGACCTCGGCATCGCGATGGGCACCGGCACGGACGTCGCGATCGAGGCGAGTGACCTGACTCTGGTGCGCGGTGACCTGCGTGGCGCGGCGGACGCGATCCGCCTGTCCCGCAGCACTCTTCGGGTGATCAAGTCCAACCTGGTGTGGGCATTCGGCTACAACGTCGCTGCGATCCCGCTGGCCATGAGCGGCCGGCTCGGCCCGATGGTCGCCGGGTTCGCGATGGCGTTCTCGTCGGTCTTCGTCGTGCTCAACTCGTTGCGGTTGCGTAGTTTTCAGCCGCTGGACTGAGTCCTCTGTTGAGCTGGCCGAGGAGCGAGGAACGAGCGTCTCGAGGTCGCGACCAGGGGACCTCGAGACGTTCGCTCGTCCCTCACGAACTCCTCGGCCATCTCAGGCAGCCTCGTCCCTCGGCTGCTACTCGACGACCCCCTTTTGGACTATTCGACCGGCTCGGCGGGGGAGCTGACTGCGAGGCCGAGGGCGTCGACGAGTGCGGAGAGCCCGGACTCCCAGCCGGCGGAGACGTTGCGGACCTTCCAGGTGTCACCGCGTCGGTAGATGCGGGCGAGGACGGCGGCGCGTTCCGTGCCGAGCTCGGCAGGCAGGTGGAACTCCTCACGGTGCTCCGGGCCTTCGGCATACAGAGTGGTGCGCAGGTCGGGCAGCTCGCCGAGCGTCGCCGGCTGGTCGACCGCCATACCGAGGACGACGGCGTGCACGTCGGCTCCGAGTGCAGCGGTGTCGACCTCGATGCGGCCCGAATCCGACAGCCGCACAACGCCATCCGCAGACGTGCGGTTGTTGAAGAACACCAGGCTCTCGTCGCCGAGCGCGCGGTCGTCGGCACCGAGTTCGCAGGCGATCAGGTCCACGCTGGCGTCGCCGGCGGACTCGATCCGCAGCGAGAGCGACGAGCCGGTGAGCGGGGCGTTCTGCCCGCGGGACAGGGTGAACACCGCCTGCCGCGGGCGCGACGTGGTTTGCGGGACCGGTGTCGTCGGTGCCGATTCGGGCAGGTGTGCGACCCGGACCGGCGAGATCCGATGGGTGAGAGTCGGCGGCGACCCGATCGCGGCCTGCAACTGCTCGGCCAGCTCGACCGCGCCGTGCGGCCGGGCGTCGGGATCCTTGGCGAGCGTCGCGTGCACCACCTGACGCAGCGGCTCGGACACCGAGTCGGGCAGCGTCGGGACCGGCTGTTGGACGTGGGCCAGCGCGAAACCGACCGCCGTGTCGGCCTGGAACGGCAAGTGCCCGGTGAGCATCTGGAACGCCACGACGCCGAGCGAGTAGAGGTCCGACTGGGCCGTCGCCTCCTTGCCCATCGCGGCCTCGGGCGCGAGGTACTGCGGTGTCCCCATCACCTCACCCGCACGCGTCATCGAGGATGCGTCGAGTGCGCGGGCGATGCCGAAATCGGTGAGTTTGGCGACGGATTCGTCGTCGACCACGATGTTCGCGGGCTTCACGTCGCGGTGCACGATGCCCTTGGCGTGTGCTGCGTGCAACGCGTTGGCGGCCTGCACCAGCAGGTGCACCGCGTCGTCCTCCGGCATCGGTGCGGTCTGCGCGATCAGCTTCGACAGCGGCTCACCGTCGACCAGTTCGAGCACCAGGAACGCCGTGCCGTCGTCCTCGCCGTAGTCGTAGACCTGCGCGATGTTGCCGTGGCTCAGCTTGGCCGCGTTGCGCGCCTCGATGCGGAAGCGCGCGACGAACTCCGGGTCGTCGGTCAGGTTGGTACGCAGCAGCTTGATCGCGACCGGTCGCTCCAGCACCGAGTCGGTGCCGCGCCATACCTCTCCCATGCCGCCGCCCGCGATGCGCGAGGACAGCACGTAGCGGCCGCCGACCTCCGTGCCGTCGGTGCGTTGCATCCCTCGAGTCACCTCCGGACCCCCTCCGCGCGTTGTGGTGTGCAGCCTAACGACGTCCATCAGGTGTGCACGCGTTCCATCCGGTCGGTGGTCCGACATACATTGGAGGCCGAAATGTTCGGCATCGAACGAGGAGAAGAGTGAGCAATCTGCGCGGGATGTTCGCAGATACCCGGCCCCTGCAGGTCCCCGCTTATCGGCGGCTCTGGAGCGCCAACATCATCACCGTCATCGGCGCCCAGCTGACCGTCGTCGCCGTGCCGGCCCAGATCTACGCCGAGACGCACAGCTCGGCATACGTCGGCCTGACCGGGATCTTCGGCCTCGTGCCGCTTGTCATCTTCGGCCTGTATGGCGGGGCGCTCGCCGACGTCATGGACCGTCGGCGATTGCTCATGATCTCGACCGTCGGCCTGATCGGCTGCAGCGCACTCTTCTGGTTGCAGGCCCTGACACACGTCGACAACGTCTGGCTGATCCTGTGCCTCTTCGCCGTGCAGCAGGCGTTCTTCGCGGTGAATCAGCCGACGCGGTCGGCGATCCTGCCGCGACTGATCCCGCTCGAGCAGTTGCCCGCGGCGAACTCGCTCAACATGACGGTCATGCAGTTCGGTGCGATCGCCGGGCCGCTCGTGGGTGGCGCACTGATCCCGGTGCTGGGCTTCCAGTGGCTCTACCTGACCGACACGATCTGTCTGTTCGCGACGCTGTGGGCGGTGGTCACGCTGCCCGCGATGCCGCCGACGCACGAGGTGTCCTCCAAAGCCGGATTGCGTTCCGTCATCGACGGATTCATCTATCTACGCGGTCACAAGGTGCTGCTGATGTCGTTCCTCGTCGACATCATCGCGATGGTCTTCGGTATGCCGCGGGCGCTCTTCCCCGAGGTCGCGCACGAGAGCTTCGGTGGTCCGACGGACGGCGGCCTGGCCTTCGCGTTGCTGTTCGCCGCCATACCCGCAGGTGCCGTGGTGGGCGGGATCTTCTCCGGCTGGGTGTCCCGTGTGGAGCGTCAGGGCCTCGCCGTGATCTGGGCGATTGTGGCCTGGGGTGCGGCGATGGTCCTCTTCGGTGTCGGCGTCGGGCTGGCCGACGGGCACGCCGACGCGTTCCTGGTGTTCGCGCTCGTCGGTCTGGTGATCGGTGGCGCGGCCGACATGGCGTCCGCCGCGTTCCGCTCCACGATGCTGCAGGAATCCGCGACGGATGACGTTCGCGGCCGGCTGCAGGGCGTCTTCACCGTCGTCGTCGCGGGCGGCCCGCGGGTCGCCGACGTGGTGCACGGTGGCGCCGCCGCAGTGGTCGGCACGTCGGTCGCCGCCGCCGGCGGTGGCGTGCTGGTGATCGTGCTCGTCGTGGTGGCGGCTGTCGCCATACCCGTCTTCGTGCGGTACCGCGTGGTGCGACCGACCACGCCCGCACCGGCGCACACCCCCTGAGCTCCTATTCAGGTGGGCACAGAACCCGCAGGACGGCTTGCCCGCGTGCCGAAGCCTCTGTCGGCATCAACCGCCACGCGTTGTGTGTTTCGACGAGCCTGCGCTTCAGGGCGGCGAGTCGGCTTCGGTCCGATCCCGCCAGTTGATCGAGTTCGGTGATCGGATCGTCGATACAAGCCAAGAGGACGGCAGCATTCTGCAGATGGCGGTCGGAGTCGCGGCTGTCAGCGACGTAGGCAGCGACTTTCAGTATTAGAGCCCCGAACGGCCGCGGCACCGAGAGTGTGGTGACCTCACCCTTGCTGAGCTTGAGCCGATAGTTCGCCGTTCGTCGGAGCGCTTGTGTCCCACCGGGGACCTTGACCATGTCCATACGACGCATCTGCTCCTCGACCCTCGGGGCCGAGTGATCCGCGACGACGACATCGACAACGTCCTCTTCGGCAGGGTCGCTGCTGACAACGTCGACCCGTGCCGTTCCGCGGATGAACCTGTGGCCGGTGTTGTTGCGAGGGTCGATGTTCTGCTTGAGGGCGTAGCCGAGCGACTCGAGGGCATCGGCTGTCTTGTTCGGAGTCCCTCTGGCCGTCTCGATATGAAGTGCGATGTCGACGTCGTTCGTAGGTCTGACAGCGTTGATGCCTGCGTGGATCGCGTGGAGCTGAGTCATCAAGCCGCCGATCAGGGTCCAACGATCGGTGGGCAGAACACGAGCGAGTTCTGCGACATTTGGCCAGGGGTAGCCCCAGCCTCCGGCAGGAGCTTTCACGTTGTAGGTGGGACGTCTGACCAGGTCACTCGGAGGCTCGACCACGCGCAAACTCCTCAAGGTAGGCGGCAAGCGCCCGTACGCCGACACCGTGCTCGCGCGCGTCCATCGAAGTCGCCGCGTCCATGGCTGCGAGTACTCCGTTCCCTTCGGCCGCGATGTGCTTGATGGATCGGATGTCGAAAGTAGAGGCTCGGAGCGTCATGGCGCCGCGGTCATTTCTCTGCAGCCCGTACCGTTTCTCCAGAACTGCCAGAGCAGTCCCTTCGAGGTACCCGTCGATCTGGTCCTTCGCGCGATCGACCAATCCCAGCCGTCGACCGTCGACCATCACAAGTGATTCGCGCAGTTTGGGCGCGAGGAACTCGTACGAATCGTATGTCCGGACCACGGCTCGGTTCCGTGCACGACCGATCAACTCCAGCGGTCCGTCCTCATTGGCGGCGAGTCGCCGCAGTCGGCTTCGCAGCCTGGACGTCTGCACTTGACCCAACCAGTCAACTCTGAGACCGGATAAGAGGGCGATGGCTGCCCATGCTGTCTCTTCGTCCCAGGCCCTCGTACGTGAGAACCGGCGTTCATGGAGGTATGCGTCTATGGAGGCGCGCTCAACCACGCCGCGGCTGGCGTACCGAATCTCTTCGAGCGCGCCGAGTCGGGCGACGTGGCGCTTCGTCACGTTGAGCAGGCGGGCAGCTTCCTCAACCTTGACGTAGTCGTTCTCGAACCGCGTGGACATAACAGACATGGTCCTCTTCAGGACGTTATCTGTAAAGCACCATATGCGACACCGCCACCGCGCCAACCCCTGACCGAGCGGCATGGAAATGCACTGAGCGGCAGGAAATCCTGGTGGACTTCCCGCCGCTCGATGCGGTTCCGTGCCGGTCGATCAGGAGGTCGACACGAGCTGTTCCTCCGCGGACTCGGCCGGCGGGGCCTGCTCGTCCGCGTGACCGGGCCACCAGGCGAGGTGCCCGATGAGCGCGGTCAGTGCCGGCGTGAAGATCGTCGCCATCAGGAACGCCGCCATCACGATGCCGCACGAGAGCGCGAAGCCCATCGACGACAGCAGCGAGTTGCCGGCCAGCATCAGCGAACCGAACGAGCCGGCCAGGATCAGACCCGCCGCGCCGATCGTCGGGCCGGCGTGCCGGATGGCGACCGACGCCGCCTCCCGCGGCGACAGCCCTTGCTGTGCCTCTTCCCGCAATCGGGACACCATCAGGATGTTGTAGTCGGTGCCCAGCGCCACCACGAACATGTACATGATCAGCGGCAGCATGAACATCAGTCCGCTCTGGCCCTGGATGCCCTGGAAGATCAGCGTGGTCGCGCCGAGCGTGGCCAGGAACCCCAGGCCCACCGACACCATGAGGTACCACGGCGCCACGAGGCTGCGCAGCAACAGGCCGAGCACGATCATGATGAGGATCGCGGCGACCGGGAAGACCAGCGCGTAGTCGCGGTTCATCGCCGCCTTGATGTCGACGTAGACCGAGGTGATGCCTCCGACATACGCCGTGGAGTTCGGGGGAGCGTTCTGGTGGGCGGCGTCCCGCAACGGACCGGCCACGGTGTCGAGCGCCTGGTCGGACTCCGGGCTGTCGGACAGGATCACCGAGAAGTCGGCCGTCCTGCCGTCCTTGCTGTATGTCGGGGACGCGACCGATCCCACGCCGTCGACCTTCGCCAACTTCGCCTTGTATGACGCCATGGCGGACTTGTCGAGCGGCGAACTCGACTGGACGTAGACGTCGGTCGGCTCGGTGGCGCCGGCCGGCATGTCGCGCTCGAGATCGTGCAGCGCGACGACGGACTCGGCGGTCTTGGGCATCGACGAACCGGCCAGGTCGAACGTCGGCTTGAAGCCGAGCGCGCTGACCGCCAGGGCCAGCATGATCACGCCGGAGACGGCTGCGAAGACGGCCGGACGCTTGCCGAGGGAGCGACCGATGGCGGCATACCGGGCGCCGGTCGGCTCCTTCTGCCACGCCTTGCTCGGCCAGAACACCTTCGTGCCGAGCAGCGATACGACGGCCGGGACGAGCGTCAGTCCGGCGACGAGCGTGACCGCGACGGCGATCGCCAGCGACGGGCCCATGGCGCGCAGCATCCCGAGTGAGGACAGCGCCATCGCGAGGAACGCGATGATCACGACACCCGCAGCCGACGCGATCGCCTCGCCGACACGGGTCACCGCGGTCACCATTGCCTGCTTCGGGTCCTCACCCGCACGCAGCCGTTCTCGGTAGCGGAACATCAGGAAGAGGATGTAGTCGGTGCCGACGCCGAACAGGACGACGATCAACAACTGGTTGATCGAGCTGTCCGCCTTGAGCCCGAAACCCTTGGCAGCGAAGCCGATCAGACCGTTCGCGACCTGGCTGACGATGCCGATGAGCACGATCGGCAGGAAGGCGATGATCGGACTGCGGAAGATCACCAGCAGCAGCACGATGATCAACAGAATGGTCGCGATACCGATGATGGCGTCGGAGTTGCCGGACGCCTCCTGCTGGTCCAGGCTCTGCGCGATCGACCCTGTCGTACCGACCTTCAGATCGGTGCCCTTGACCATCGCATGCAGCTGATCGCGGACGTCCTTGGCGGTGTCGTTCAGCTCCTTGTAGTTGCCGTTGGACTGCTCGGGCGTCTTGACCAGCAGCGTCTGCACGAGCTTCTTCGGCGACGCCGGGGCAGGGATGACCTGCTGGACGTTCTTGATCTTCTTGGCCGTGAGGTCACCGGCGAACGACTTCACCTTCGCCTGATCGGCGGCGGTCAGCGGCTTGCCGTCGTCGCGTTGGAAGACACCGATCATCGACGGCGTGAATGCGGCCGGGAAGGCCTCCTTCTGCAGGTCGCCGGCCTTGATCGACTCGTAGTGACGGGGCAGGAAGTCGCTCTCGTTGCTGCTGTTGGGCAGCGCCGGCGCGAAGGCCACGATCGCGACGGCAGCCACGATCCAGCCCGCGATGATCTGCCACGGATGTTTGACGACATACCGGCCGAGGCTGGCGAACATTGCTCTCTCCTGCTGTGGGCGCATGTGGGTGACGGGCCGCGACGCGAACGGCTCCCTCTCGATCATGCCGCTCCACCGAGGGCGGGGCATCGGACCAATGGCTATACCCACTCCGTCTTGAGTATGAGATCGGCGAACCGGGTCGGCGGACGGACCTGACACGATGGCCCCGTGGAACCACCAGTCCTCTTCTCCGTCGCACCCGACTACTACCGCTTCGCCGTCGCGGAGCTGCGCGCTGCACTGGATGTGACCAAGGCACAGCGGGTCGGTCCGGATGCCGGTGTGGTGCACCTGGGTTCGGGCACCCTGCAGGACGCAGCGGATGCGTGCTGGGGCGGTGAGATCCCGATGGTCCGGCACCTGGCACGGGCGGACGCGATCCGCGGCGCCGGCAGCTTCGACACCCCGGCCGAGCTCGCCGAGTGGGCCGCGAGTGTCCTGCTGGCGTCGCTGGAGGTAGGGGACGAGATCAGCCTGCACACCTGGGACAGCGGCGATGCGGCCTTCGCTCCGGGCAAGGTGCGGCGCTCGCTGCTGGAATTGTTGATGGACAACGGGATTCGCGTCGTCACCAGCGGCGCCGACACGGTCGGCAGCCTGTGCATTGGCACCGACCGGATCGTTGCCGGGGTCAATCCGAGCGACGCGTCCTTGTGTGACTGGGCCGGTGGCCGGATCCGCCTGGCGACCTTGTCCGAGCAGGTCTCACGCGCGGAGTTCAAGCTCGAGGAGCTCTTCTCGTATGTCGACGCACCCACCGGGGACATCGCGGTGGACTTCGGCGCGAGCCCGGGCGGGTGGACGAGAATCGTGCATTCGCAAGGTTTTCGGCAAGTGCACGCGGTGGACCCTGCGGCGCTCGACGAACGGGTCCTGACACTCGACGGCGTCGTACATCACCGGCAGACGGCAGGCGACTTCGTCAAGGAGTACGACGGCGACGCCGTCGACCTGATCGTCAACGACATGCGCATGGTGCCGCAGTTGACGGCGCACACGATGGTGGACGCGGCGCGGTTGCTGCGTCCCGGCGGCCAGGCGGTCATCACGCTGAAACTGGGCACCAACAACCCCGAGAAGCAGATCGACGATGCGCTGGAAGTGCTTGTGGCGGCATACGATCCGAGCTTCATGCGGCAGCTGCAGCACAATCGGCACGAAGTGACCGTGGTGGCAACGCGGCGATGACCCCACCTCTTGGGGCCACCGCCGCGCTTCGGGCATGACGGGATGCTCGCCTCGGTACTCCAGGTCAGTAGAGGTAGGGATTGCCGGCGGAGTCCCACTTGAGGATCCCGACATACGCCTGACGGGTGCTGGTGCCCGACAACGTGGCGTGGAAGGCGACGCGGGTGGTGGCGCCGTCCTGCAGCACCTCGGCGCCACCTGGGCTGATGAAGGGCTGGCCTTTGCTGTTGTTCATCGTCATACGCTTGACGAAGTGGAAGCCGCCGGGGTCCTGGAAGGTCGGCGCCGACCAGGCCTCGGTGCGGTAGGCATTGCCCGCGAAGCTGCCACGGGAGACGAACATCCACATCTTGCCGCCGTGCGCGACGAACGTGGGCGCTTCCATCGTCTCGGAACTCGTCGTCGAGGCCAGACTCTTGCGCTCGCCGGCGATCACCTTGGTGCCGGTGCCGGCATCGACCGGGACCGAGACGATGCTGAAGAACGGGTGCGTGCCGTACTTGCCCTTCTTGTAGACCAGGTAGCGCTTGCCGTTCTTGGCCAGATACATCGTCGGGTCGATCGCTTCGTAGCCCTTGGCGGTGCAGACACGGGTGCCGGCATACGTGAATCCCTTGGTCGGAGACGTTGATGTCGCGATCCCGATGCAGTCGTTGTTCCAGCCGCCCTGCTTGTTCCATGCGGTGAAATACATGACGTAGAGCGGCTTTCCGCTTCTGGTGACGCGGAAGACGTGCGGTGCCCAGTGGTGGCGGCCGAACTGCGGCGCCGTGCCGTTCCAGCTGGCGGGGTAGTCGCCGGTGGGCGAGGTGAAGCCCTTGCTCGCGTACTTGCCCTGCGGCGTCGAGGACGTCGCAACCGGGAAGCCGTCACCGGTGGAGTACAGGTAGTAGGTCGACCCGAACTTGGCGAAACCAGGGTCCGGGAAGTTCTTGCTGATCACCTGGGACACGTGGCTGGGCCGGCCGGCTGCGTGTGCGTCGCCCGTGCCGACGGCAGCGGCGCCGACCGCCGCCACGACGGCGATCGCGGCGCCGGCACGCAGAGTGTTCGTGATTCGCATGTCGTCCCCTCGGGAGCTGTGATCGTTGACGATCCCGAAGGTAGGAACACGCGCTGCGATTCCACTGCGATCGCGCTGCGGTGGCACTCACCCGCATGTCGGAGGCGAGTGGTTGGGTGGATGACATGGCTGACACCACCGATGTGACGACCGAGATCCTGACCGACGCCTTCGACCGGGTCCGGGAGGGGCTGCCCGCGCAGCTCGAGGGGTTGACCGCCGAGCAGGTCCTCTGGCGACCGGCGCCGAACGCCAATTCGATCGGCTGGCTGGCCTGGCACTTGGCGCGTGTCCAGGACGACCACATGGCCGGTGTCGGCGGGGTCGAGCAGGTCTGGACGGGTGACTGGGCCACGCGGTTCGCACTGCCGTATGACGAGTCGGCGATCGGCTACGGGCAATCGAGCGACGAGGTCGGCGCCTTCTCCGTGGGTGACACCGAGTTGCTCGCCGGCTACTACGCTGATGTGCACGAGATGACACTGAAAGTGTTGCAAACACTGCGGACTCGCGCCGACTACGACCGTGTCGTCGATGAGCGCTGGGACCCGCCGGTGACCGCCGCAGTGCGCATCACGTCGGTCATCGGCGACATCACGCAGCACTGGGGTCAGCTCGCCTACGTGCGCGGATTGTTGGAGCAACGCTGACCAATCCTTTAACAACCCCGGCCACGGCCGACACGTCCTACCCAGTGACAGGCCGATCGGCGAGCGATCGACCGTGAGCCGGGGTGACCACGATGAATCGCACATCCGTAACTACCGCTCTCACCGCAACCGGCGTCGGTATGACGCTGCTGCTCGCGGGCTGTGGCTCGAACGGGTCGGACTCCGCCGCGAACTCCGCATCGCTGTCGCCGGCCGCTGGCGGCTCCACAGCGAGCTCCACCGGGGCCGAGTCCGAGGCGTCCAGCTCGGCCGCAGCGGATTCGTCGAACACGACGTCGTCCCAGGCGAAGTCGTCGGCGCGCACGACAGGTCACGGTAAGACCACCACCGCAGCGCCGCCGGCCGCGAAGCCGTCGAGCACCACGTCCGCGGGTGACAAACCGGTCGCGCTCTGCAGCGTGAAACAGCTGCGCATCACCCTGGGATCGGGCAATGCCGACATGCAGGGATCGCACCGACCGCTGCGCTTCACGAACATCAGCAACACGGTCTGCAAGCTCACCGGTGCTCCCGGGGTGTCCTACGTCGGCGGCAGCAACGGTCATCAGCTCGGCAAACCGGCCCAACGGATCGTCGGACATCAGCCGATCGTGTTGATTCCCAACCAAACTGCGGCTGCGGGGCTCTTCATCTCGTCGGCGCCGCGCAAGAGTGCGTGCGCCCAGGCGACGGCGCGCGGCATACGTGTCTATCCGCCGGACTCCTACCAGGCGGCGTTCGTGGCGTTGCCGGAGGTGACCTGCACGACCGGCGGACCCTACCTCAAGGTCGGTCCGATCCTGCCCGACGCGGACAACACCGGCGTCTGAGGCCGGCCGCCCTATTCGCCGCGCTGCGGCGACGTCGGTATGGCGCACGCCGCCGTCCCGCCGGGCAACTGGTGGCGGTGTCGCGCGACCCAGCCGTAGACGAGTTGCGCGATCGGGCCGACGCCGGGCAGCGTGATGAGCCGCCCGGCCACGCGCAGTGGCGCCGGGCCGGTTCGCAGGGCGGCGGCGACGGCACGGTGGCCGTAGACGACCGAACCATCGGCACCGATGAACGGCATCTCTGACAGGGCACGCTCGGCCGACACATCGAGTGCGTCGACATCGACCGATTGCAGAGTGGCGACGTCGACATCCAAGCGCAATGCCGGCACCTTCCCGGCAGCCCGTGTGCAGAAGCCACAGTCGGCGTCATACAGCAGCGTGGGTCGCATGTCTGGAACGCTACCCGGCTCTCGTTTTCGCCCGTCGACTCAGTCAGCTACTGCGCAGCGGCTGGGCTCAACAGGAAGACTGGATGCTGGTCGGCTTCGGACACGAACGCTGCCACATCATCTGTGGGCGACGCGTCAAAATACGGTCTGGTGACTGCGACGTGCTTGACGTAGCGACGCAGGATCGGCCCGGCTGCGGCCGCATCGACCTCGTGGGCGAGCAGGGTGATTCGGCGGCGCCCTCGGCGGAGCTCGACAGTGGGCGTACGGCGCACGTTATGGACCCACGACACCGCGCCGTACGGCGCGACCAGCCACCGTTCTTCGCCGTCTTCCACCAGCGTGACGGGCGTCGTGCGTTGCTGGCCGGTTCGCCGCCCGACCGTGGTCAGCAGGTATGTCGACTTCGGCCCGAGGCCAAGAGTGAGGAGTGGTCGGGCCACAGCATTGACAGCCTTGCGGCCGCGTCCCAGGACGTATCGACGAGCCATACCCCCAGTATGCAGACCGGTGCGATGGGAGCCGTCGCGCTCGAACCCGCTCGTACCTCGCGAGTTTGAGCGCTTCTCCCAAATCCCGCTGTCTCCAATAAAAAAGTTAGGACCCCGACAAAAAACTATCGGGGTCCTAACTTTTTTGGCGGTGGCGGTGGGATTTGAACCCACGGTGGAGTTGCCCCCACACAACATTTCGAGTGTTGCACCTTCGGCCGCTCGGACACGCCACCGCCGAAGAGGCTACCTGACGGTGCGCCGGACGCCAAAACGAGGTCCAGCGTGTCAGCCGAGGTCTCGATACGGGCTCGTTCCTCGCCCTACTCGACCACCTCGGATGGGCTCGTTCCTCGCCTTTTCCGACCGTTCGGTGGTCTCGATACGCGCCTCACCTAGCGGCTCGCCGCTACTCGACCAGCTTGAGGACCGCTACTCGACCAGCTTGAGGACCGCTACTCGACCGGCTTCAGGACGGGCAGCCGGGCGGCGGGGTGTTCGTCGTCGGGGGCGCGGACTTCAGCGTCGGTGCCTGGTCGCCGAGGACCAGGTCGACCGAATCGTCGGTGCGGCCGTCCTCGACGAGTGTCGCGCCCGCGGCGTATTTCTTGACGTACTCGGTGGCGTTCTTCTTGCCCTTGGGGCCGAACCGCACCTGTCCGACGCCGGTCAGGTGCTCCTTGTACGGGT
This sequence comes from Flexivirga sp. G2, assembly GCF_055397625.1. NCBI lineage: Bacteria > Bacillati > Actinomycetota > Actinomycetes > Micrococcales > Dermacoccaceae > Flexivirga > Flexivirga sp. G2. Next base: position 4,233,325 of record NZ_AP039675.1, on the reverse strand, counting down.
CGTTGCTGATCGTGCCGACGTTGAAGCCGTGCGACTTCATCGCGATGCTGGTCTCCTTCGCCTGACTGCGGTCGGAGGCGTTGTAGATGTTCAGCACGAAGATCGACTGCGGCGGCGGAGTCTGTGTCACATCACACGACGACGACGCGGTCGGGGCCGCCTGGCCGTGCCGGTCCATGTAGGTCACGGCATACAAGAAGGCGCCGAGCACCATGGCCGCCGCGACGGCGATGACGATCATCGAGCGACGGTGTCGGCGGCGCCGGGCCTGTGCGAGGCCGCCGTCCTCGCGGACGTAGCTCACAGCACTAGGACCCGTGCGTGCAGCACAGGTCGTTGTTGCAGCGCTGCGCGTAGTGCGCGGTGCAGTCCGTCTTCAAGATAGAGATCCCCCTGCCATGCCACCACGTGCGCGAAGATGTCGCCGTAGAACGTGGAGTCCTCCGACAGCAACGTGTCGAGGTCGAGCGTGCGTTTGATCGTGACCAGTTCGTCCAGCCGTACGACGCGTGGGGTGACCGTGCGCCAGTCCTTCGAACTCACCAGGCCGTGATCCGGGTACGGGCGCCCCTCGCCCACTGCCTTGAAGATCACCCGGTCAGCCTAACGGCGCGCTGCCGCAGAACCCTTCGGGCATCGGCGTGGCGTGACTATTCTCGGTGAATGTGACTGAATCCACTGCTGGCGGACAACTCGACCAGATCAAGAACGGCTACTCCTTCGAGGGTTCGGTGATCGAGCTCGGCGCTGCGGTCATCGACGACACCGCGCACGCCGACACGCCCATCCGACTGCCCATCTCGATGATGAACCGGCACGGACTGGTCGCCGGGGCGACCGGCACCGGCAAGACCAAGACCCTCCAATTGATGGCCGAACAGCTGTCGACGGCGGGCGTCCCGGTGTTCCTGGCCGACATCAAGGGCGACGTGTCCGGCATCGCCTCACCGGGTGAGGGCGGCGACAAGATCGAGGCTCGCGCCAAGGACGTCGGCCAGCAGTGGCAGGGGACCGGCTTCCCGACCGAGTTCCTCTCCCTCGGCGGCCAGGGCAAAGGCGTCCCGATCCGCGCCACCATCACGTCCTTCGGGCCCACCCTGCTGTCCAAGGTCCTCGGTCTGAACGACACCCAGGAGTCGTCGCTCGGACTGGTCTTCCACTATGCCGACAAGCGCGGCCTGAGCCTGCTGGATCTCAAGGACCTCACCGCGGTCATCCAGTTCCTCACCTCCGACGAGGGCAAGGAGGACCTGAAGGGGCTCGGCGGACTGTCGGCGTCGACGGCCGGCGTCATACTGCGCAACCTGATCGCGTTCTCCGACCAGGGCGCCGACGCGTTCTTCGGTGAGCCGGAGTTCGACACCAAGGACCTCACCCGTACGGCGGACGACGGCCGCGGCATCGTCACCTGTCTCGAACTGCCCGGTGTGCAGGACAAGCCCGCGCTGTTCTCGACCTTCCTGATGTGGTTGCTCGCCGACCTCTTCCACGACCTGCCGGAGGTCGGTGATGCCGACAAGCCGAAACTGGTCTTCTTCTTCGACGAGGCGCACCTGCTCTTCAGCGACGCCTCGCCGGCGTTCCTGCAGGCCATCGAGCAGACCGTGAAGCTGATCCGCTCCAAGGGAGTCGGTATCTTCTTCGTCACCCAGACGCCGAAGGACGTCCCGAACGACGTGCTCTCCCAGCTCGGCAACCGCGTGCAGCATGCGCTGCGCGCGTTCACCCCGGACGACGCCAAGGCGCTCAAGGCGACGGTGCAGACCTTCCCGACCAGCGACTACGACCTGGAGAAGCTGCTGACCGCGCTCGGCACCGGGGAGGCAGTCATCACCGTCCTCTCCGAAAAGGGCGCGCCGACGCCGGTCGCCTGGACCCGGATGCGTGCCCCGCAGTCGTTGATGGCGCCGTCGTCCGCCGAGACGATGGACGGCATCATCGCCAAGTCGCCTCTCGCGCCGAAGTATTCGGAGGCGGTCGACCGCGAGTCGGCATACGAGATGCTCAACAAGAAGCTCGCCGACGCGCCCGCCGAGGGCGCCGACGGAAAGGCGCCGGCACCGGCGGAGGCCAAGAAGGCCGAGCCGAAGAAGAAGGAAGAGCCCGGCATGGTCGAGCAGGTCATCAAGTCGTCGGCGTTCAAGTCGGCGCTGCGATCGGCGGGCACCGTGCTCGGCCGGGAGATCACCCGCGGCATCTTCGGGACCGCCCGCCGCGGGCGCTGAGCACTACTTCGAGGTGGCCGAACCGCTGGACGTGGAGGCGGTCGGCCGGCAACTGGGCGTCGTCGGCTTCGGGGTCGGAGCCGGCGTCGCCTTGCTGGCGGACAGGAGCGTGCCGTCGACCCACTTGCTGCCGATCGCGATGTCGACCTGGTTGTTGTTGCGGTGGATCTGGAGCATCTTGACCGGGCCCTTGAACTGCAGGGCAGCACGGCGCGCGGCAGGTTCGCCCTGCAATCCATACCGTATGGCGACCGCGCTCGTCGGGTAGTAGCCGCGCTCCGGGTCGTTGCCGACGTGGTCGACCTTGAAGCCACGCTTGCGCAACTCGGTGGCCAGCGACGACGCGGTGCCCGGCAACACGTAGGCGTTGTAGACGTTGACGGTGATCTTGGACGGCGCCGGCGGCGGAACGGGTGTCAGCGCGAACTTCGAACCGATCACCAGGTCCACGCTCGGGTTGGTCCGGTCGTCCTCCTCGAGCGTCGCACCCTTGACCTGCTGGGCGAGGGTGAGCGCGATCTGCTTGCCGTTGGGGCCGTAACGGATCTCGGCATACTTCGGGGGCCCGCCGGCCGCCGGGTCGTTGCCGGTGTCGATGATCTTGATGCCCCGCCAGGACAGCTGGGAGGCGACGCTCGCCGCCTGCCCGGTCTTGCCACCGGCGTTCCAGATGTTGGCGTGGATCGAGTTGAGAGCGACCTTCATCGTCGGCGTCGCCGGTGCGTCGAGGCATGCATCCGTGCCGACGGAGCCGGACTTGTTGGTGCTGGTGCATGCCGCGAGCAGCGGTAGTGCCAATGCGATGGCGGCGGTGGCCCCCGCCACGCGCCTACCGGTCAGCCCCATGGTTCCCGCCCTGTGCGCCCCGAACGATCTTTGTGCACACAGTATGAGTCGTTCTGCTGTGTATGCCGAGCACCCCGGGTGGCGGGTCGGTCACGATCCGGCACTCAGTGCCGGCGCGGACGCTCCAGCCGGAAGGTCTCGTATGCCGTGAGCTGCCCACCGACACCGGTCACGTCGTAGTAGGTCACCGTGATCGACGTCTTGCCGCCGTGCCAGCCGGGATCGACCGCGAAGGAGGCGAAACCGTAGGAGTGCGCGGGGTTGCGGACCGCGGACCACGGTGCGTCCTCCTGCACGTAGTGCGGCGTCCGCTTGCCGTTGCTGCCCTTCGCGCCGACGGAGGTGATGACCCGGCACGCCGGCGGGTTGTAGAAGAGGCCGTTCGACGGTGCGGACGTGCCGCCCCCGCCGATCACCATGTGGACGGTGCCCTTGGTGGTGTCGACGACCTGGGTCTCGGTGGCGCGGGGGATGGGCGTGCGGGTCTCGTTGTCCCGCTGGCCGCGGATCGGGTGCGACCGCTCGTAGTGGTGCTCGTGGCCGCAGACGACGAGGTCCACGCCGTACTTGTCGAAGAGCGGCAGCCATTCCTCGCGCACCCCCAGGTCGGCCCCGTTGAACTGGTCCGCCGTCGAGATGGCGACCTGGTGCATGCAGATGACGATCCAGTCGACGCCCTTGTCGCGGTTCGCGTCGCGCAGCGCCGACTCCAGCCAACGCTTCTGCGCACCCTTGGAGTAGCCGCGCACGTAGCTGTCGCCGCCGTCCTGGTAGCAGACATCGTCGTTGGCGATCGAGATGACGCGGACCGAGCCGACCGAGAAGGAGTACCAGAGACCGCGGGTGGTGTCGGTCTGCCCCGAGGACTTCGGCAGCTCGAAGTACGTCTGGTATGCCGCGTAGCCGATCGGCCCGTTGCCGAGCTCGTTCTCGTGGTTGCCGGCGGACGGCATCCACGGGCGGTGCCGGGCGCTGCGGCTGTTGTTGGCCCAGAAGTCCCACCAGCTGCGGACCCGGTCCGTTGCCAAGTTGGCGTAGCAGAGGTCGCCGTTGAAGAGGTGGAAGAGCGGCTTGAGCTGCTCCACGCCGAGGGTGGTGTCGCCGGCGGCGAAGGAGCCGAGGTTGTCGTTGGCCATCACCGCGGTGCCGTCGGAGTTCTTGACCTGCTTGCCGACCGTCGGCGTGCCCTGGTCACCGAAACTGGTGAAGGTGAAGGCCTTTCGCCCGTTCGGTGCAGTCCGGAAGGTGCCGCCTTCCGCTGCCGCGCCGGTGTGCAGCGCGAGGTAGAGGTAGTCCGAGTCGGCGTTCAGCCCGGTCATCGTCGCGTGGTGCGCGTAGACGGTCGTGCCCGACTTGTCGTCGACGTAGCTGCGGGTTCGCGCTGCGAACGTCTTGCGGTAGCCGTACTCGGTCCCGAGCAGGACACGGGCGCCCCGCACCGGCTGCAGGGTGTGCCAGGAGACGACGACCTCGCGTCGCGCGTCGGAACCGAACTGCGTGTGCAGGCCCGCGACCGGTGGTGTCGCCGCGCCCGGCTCGTGGGGCTGCTTCGCGGACGGTTCGACCGTCGGGGCTGCCGCGGCGCTCGCGGCGCCGGACTCGAAGAAGTCGGCAGCCGCCACGGCTGCGCCGGTCGTCAGACCCGCGACCACCTGCCGGCGGCCCAGTCGCTTGCCGAAGAGTGCCGCATCCGACGCGTCGTGGAAACCTGCTGTCGTCTGGTCATCGCTCACGTATGGCGACCCTGCCCAGCCGGTCTGGCCGGGGCACGGCATACAGGTGAACCGGCGGCGGAGCGTGGCGGAACGACGAAAGGCGCCACCGGTGAGATGACGCCCTTCTGCTGCGAAGCGACGTCCTCGTCGGAACGCAGAGAAGGACCGCCCGAAAAGCGTGGGCGGTCCTTCTCTGCGTGTGGCGGAGGATAGGGGATTCGAACCCCTGAGAGCTTTCACTCAACACGCTTTCCAAGCGTGCGCACTAGGCCACTATGCGAATCCTCCGCCGAGGAGAATACCTGCTGATCGCTCGGACACCGAATCGGGATCCGGCGGCGCCCTCGATTGCGTATCCGCGGCCGCGGTGATCTACAGTTGGCGCCGGACCCCTCGTGCGGTGGTACCTCTCCGAACTCCCCCAGGGCAGGAATGCAGCAAGGGTAGGAGAGCTCTTCCAGGTGTGCGGGGGGTTCTTTACACCCCACGAAGTTTCTCCCCCGCTACGCTCCTCCGAATACTTCGCGGGGGCCCCGGTGAGAGCGCCCACGAGGTTTCTCCCCCGCTGCGCTCCTCCGAATACTTCGCGGGGGCCCCGGTCCTTCGTTTCCGTTAGTTCGTACCGCTCGGTGTCGGCGACGGCGTCTCGCCCGGCGCCACACAACCCGCCGGACGGGAGCGGACCGGCTTGAAGTCACTGGTCAACCGGATCCTGCCGCTGACCGGCATGGTCACTCGCAACCATCCGTCGTTGTTGACGATGCAGGCCGTCAACTGATCCTTGGTCGTCGGACTGACGGCGCCTATGTAGGTCGAGTAGCGCACCTTCAGGTCGATCGGCTTGTTCGCGGTCGCGTTCAGCGTGACGCCGTGCGAGTCGATCTTGATGACCTTGCCGCCGGTCGCGAGGGGAGCGGGATTGATTACGCGGAAGAGCTGCCAGTCCGAATTGCTCCACGCCTGCTTCAGATACGGCAGCCCACCGAGGACCAGCTTCGCCTCGTCCCGGGACGCATAGTCGATCGGCGCCTTGGGCACCGCCACCCAGCCGACGGCAAGTGAATCCAGCCATTGCCGGTAGCTGACCGGGTTCAGCAAACCCTTGCGGTAGAAGATCGAGTTGTCCGCCTGGTCGGCCTGCCGGTCCCAGCCGCGCGCTATCGAGAACGACGCGAGATAGACCGAACCCCAGTGGTTCTTGGTGTCGACGACCTCCACCCGGCGACCCATGGCCGCCGGCCCCAGCTTCTTCTGGTCGGCCTTCAGCGCGGTCGCCAACGGCTGGTAGAAGACGTAGCTGCTGGACGGCTGCCCGGCCAGATGCAACTGGTTGACCAGGTCGCTGACCGGCCAGATGGCGACGATCAGCGCACACAACCAGGTCAGCGAGTCACGGACCTCGGCATACGCGACGATCACCGGCACGGCCGCGAGCCAGGCGAGCCGGGTCGCGTTCGTGCCGATCGCGAGCGGCACGATCAGCAACGGCAGGAAGGACACGGCGAGCACTGCGGCCGTCGCCCGGATCAGCTTGTGATGGCACACCCCGATGACCACGATGCAGGCGAGCATCGCCGGTGCGGCATCGCTGATCGGGAACGGCATCTCGCCGGTGCCGGGGAAGAGGATCGACATCGCGACGCCGCCGACGAACAGGGCGGCCGCGCAGATTCCCGCCGTACGCCGATAGTCCGGCCGCAGTATGGCGACGACGACGGCGATGATGCCGACGAAGAAGCCGGCCAGTGGAGAGCTCAGGAAGGACAGCAGCGCGATCAGCACAGTGGTCTTCTCGCGGTGTGCACGCAACGCGACCAGCGCCCAGATGCCCAGCGCGGCGCCGACCGTGAACGTCACGCGGCCGTTGAGCAGGTCGGCCGCCTGCGCGAGGGTGATGGCGACAGCACCGGCGCGCGGACGCGGCGCCTTCTCGACGAGAAGTGCTCCGCCATACGCACTGAGGATGACCGCGGCGACACCGGTGAGGCGGATCCCGAAGGTCGCCATCGAGAACGGGACGATCGCGCTGTAGCTCGGCAGGGTGATGCCACCGAACCAGCCGCCCCACCAGACCGGAGCGCCGCCGACGCGGGCAACCTTCGCGCGAGCGACCTGTGCTGCGAGGTCCGGGACCTGTGGGGTCCAGATGATGTAGAGCAGTGCGAAGACCACCGCGCAGCCGATCGCCAGCGCCGTCGGCGAGCGCAGCCGACGCGACGAGAGCATGACGTCCACCGTACCTTTCGCCACCTGACGATCCCCTGTAGAAGCCCGAGATCCCGGGGCGAACGCCACGCGTGGACACGGTGGGCCACCGGTCGGCGGCCGCCTCCATGATCGCACTGCACGGCCCTGTCGCGCCGCTTCGTTTCGGGGTCGGGCCGGCGGGTATGGCGATGAGGGCCACGGACCCGCAACGCGTGTGGGTGAAGGCGCATAGAGTTTTCGGATGACCACCGCGCTCTACCGTCGCTACCGGCCCGAGACCTTCGCCGATGTCATCGGCCAGGAGCACGTGACCGAGCCGCTGATGCAGGCGCTGCGGACCGGCCGGGTCAACCACGCCTACCTGTTCAGCGGCCCGCGCGGCTGCGGCAAGACCACCTCCGCGCGGATCCTCGCGCGCTGCCTCAACTGCGAGCAGGGTCCGACGCCGACTCCGTGCGGTGTGTGCGAGTCCTGCGTCGCGCTGGCCCGCGGTGGCTCGGGCACTGTTGACGTCATCGAGATCGACGCGGCCAGCCACGGCGGTGTCGACGACGCGCGTGATCTGCGCGAACGGGCGTCATACGGGCCGGCGCAGTCGCGCTACAAGATCTACATCATCGACGAGGCGCACATGGTGACGCCGCAGGGCTTCAACGCACTGCTGAAGATCGTCGAGGAGCCGCCGGAGCACGTGAAGTTCGTCTTCGCGACGACCGAGCCGGAGAAGGTCATCGGCACCATCCGATCGCGCACCCACCACTACCCGTTCCGGCTCGTGCCACCGGCTCGGCTCACCGACTACCTGCAGCAGTTGTGCGATGCCGAGGGTGTCGCCGTCGAGCCGGGCGTCCTGTCGTTCGTGACACGGGCGGGTGCCGGGTCGGTGCGTGACTCGTTGTCGGTGCTCGACCAGCTGATCGCCGGTTCGGGGGATGAGGGGCTCACGTATGCCGGGGCGGCCGCCCTGCTCGGCTTCACCGACGGCGAGCTGCTCGACGCGACCGTCGACGCGCTCGGCGCTCGCGACAGTGGCGCCGTCTTCCGGCAGATCGACCGCGTCGTCGAATCCGGCCACGACCCAAGGCGATTCATCGAGGATCTGCTGGAGCGACTGCGGGACCTGATCGTCATCGCCGCCGTGCCGGACGGCGCCGCGCAGGTGCTGCGCGGTGTCCCCGACGACCAGTTGGAGCGGATGCGTCAGCAGGCAGCGTCGTTCGGTCCGGGGGAGTTGTCCCGCGCCGCCGACATCGTCAACACCGGCCTGTCCGAGATGACCGGCGCCACCGGGCCGCGGCTGCAGCTCGAGCTGATCTGCGCCCGTGTGCTGCTGCCCGCCGTCTCCGGCGAGCAGGGGTATGCCGCCCGCCTGGACCGCCTCGAGCGCCGCATGGACATCGCACCGCAAGCCGGTCGAGCAGCGGAGGAGCAACGCGAGACGACGATCGGTTCTGCGGCCGGGCGCAGCGAGCTCGCGAGCGCGCCCCGGCTGCAGGGCCGCGAGGAGTCGAGCCAAGGACACAGCGGGGGAGCGTATCGAGACCCCGAGCCGCGTATCCAGACCCCGGTCACTCCACAAGCTGGTCGAGTAGCGGTGAGGGACGAGCCGCGTATCGAGGCCCCGGAGCCGACATACGAAACCCCTGCGCCGCAACAGGATTCGCCGCAGCCACCGGCGCAGTCCCAGCCGCAACCCGAGCCCGTGCAGCGCCCGACGCCTGCGGAGCCGGAGCCTGCAGCGCCGGAGTCGGCACAGCCGGCCGCAGCACCCACGGGCGCAGTGACGACCGACGCCGTACGCCGTGCCTGGCCGGACGTCCTGGACCGCATCGCCCGCAGTAAGCGGGTGACCTGGGCGCTGCTCAGCCAGCACGCGCACGTGGCCGACTTCGACGGCGAGACACTGACGCTCGGCACCAGCAGCCCGGGACTCGCAGCCGCGGTCGAGCGCGCGCCGCACCCCGACGTCGTCTCCGCCGCGCTCTATGACGCGATCGGCGTGCGCGCCCGGGTGACCGCCCGGGCCGACGCCGGAGCTCCGTCGCCCAATCTGCCGCCGGAGTCGGACGGTCCCGGCGGTGATTCCGGGCCGCCGCCCGCCGATGCGCCGCCCGCAGACCTGCCGCCGGCCGACGGGCCACCGGCGTCCGGTCCGTCATACGACGCGCCACCGCAGCCGACCCGGCAGACGCAGCCTGCTCCGCCGACCGACCGGGCGACGGAGCCGAGTGCTCCGCAGGCGCCCGGGCCGCAGCAGCCGTCTGCTCAGCAGTCGTCCGACGCGGCACCGCAGGCGGCCCGTCGCTCCCGTGCCGCCGAGGCGCTGGCGCAGGCGGGTCTGGCGTCGGCGTCCGTCGGCAACGACACAGGCGGTGGTTGGGGTTCGGTCAATGCACCGCCGCCGGAATGGGCGACTGCCGAAAACCCAGCAGCACCAGTCAAGTCCGCGGAGCCGACCAAACCCAAGGACGAAGAGATCACCGAGTCGATGGACGACGAGGACGTCGACGACCCGGGCCAGGTCGGTCTGCCGGTGATGCAGGCGGTGCTCGGCGCCACCGTCATCGACGAGCAGGTCGACTGATGCTCTACCCGTTGTCGCGGATGACCGTTGCGCCGTTGTTGCGTGCCATCTGGCGCCCCCAGGTGGAGGGCCGGGAGAACGTCCCCCGCACCGGTGGCGTGCTCATCGCGAGCAACCACCGTTCGTTCATCGACAGCGTCGTCATACCGCTCGTCGCGCCGCGCAAGGTGGTGTTCCTGGCCAAGGCCGAATACTTCACGGGGAAGGGCCCCAAAGGCCTCGCGTCCCGCACCTGGTTCAACGCGATGGGCATGATCCCGGTCGAACGCGACGACTCGCGTGCCGCGGTCAACTCGCTCGACCAGGCGCTTCGTGTGCTGCGCGACGGGGAGGCGTTCGGCATCTACCCGGAGGGGACGCGCTCGCGGGACGGCCGCCTCTACCGCGGTCGCGTCGGCGTCGCCCACTTGGCGATGGAGGCCGGCGTCCCTGTCGTCCCCGTCGGACTGATCGGGACTCCGGACGTGCAACCGATCGGCTCCAACATCCCGCGACTGGCGAAGGTCACGGTGAAGTTCGGCGAGCCGCTGCGCTTCGGTGACGACTACAAGGCCTTGCCGGCCGGCAAGGCCCGCCGCCAGGCGACGGACCGGATCATGGACGCCATCGCGGAGCTGTCCGGGCAGGAGCGGGCTGCGTCATACAACGAGCGGCCGCCGGGCTGACTCGGCGCAAAATTCGGTCGCATCGCCGGCCGCTTCGCCGTCACGATGACGCCATGACACTGCAACTCGCGTCGGACTTCTCCGGTGCTCGGTGGATCTCCGACGAGCTGCGCCGGCAGGACTGGTGGCGGCTGGTGACTCGGGGACCGCTGGGCTTCGAGTCGTATGCCCGGTTGCGGTTCATCCCGGACCCGGCATACGAGGGTATGTCGGAGAACGACTTCGAGACGGAGGACGACCTGCCGGACGAGCAGGAGAGCCTGCAGCGGGCCGTCAGCGCGCTGCTCCCGCACACCCGAACGGCCGACGAGCTCCACTTCGCGATCTGGGACGGCTGGCCGTCCGGGGTGTCGGAGCTCGACGTGTCGAAGTGGTCGCTGCCGAACCGTGAATTCGTGCTGCTGCAAGGTGAATCCGCCGACTTTCAGACCTGGCGTGCGCCGCAATGGCCGGACAAGTACGGCGACGAGCTACCGACCCCGGCATACGTCTGGCCGGCCGATCACGCGTGGTGCGTGACCGGGGACGTCGACCCGCACTTCGCGACCATCGCCGGCACCGCTGCGGCGATCGATGCGGTGCTCGGCATCGAGGGTCTCGACATCGTGCGCGACGACCCGGACGTGGAGCCGCCCTTCTACCGCTGAGCGCGTGCACAACCTTCGACGGTCGAGGTTTGGGTAGGGCGGGTGCGTCGATGCGGGTGGTGTCACGCCCGAGGATTAGGCTCGACCACTGTGTATGAAGGTGTGGTCCAGGACCTGATCGACGAGCTCGGCAAGCTTCCCGGCGTCGGTCCCAAGTCCGCGCAGCGCATCGCGTTCCACCTGCTGCAGGCCGACCCCGCCGACGTCACGCGGCTGACCGAAGTGCTGACGACCGTGCGCGAGAAGGTCCGCTTCTGCGAGCGCTGTTTCAACGTCGCCGAGGACACCCTGTGCCGCATCTGCCAGGACCCGCGCCGCGACGAGAAGCTGCTCTGCGTCGTCGAGGAGCCCAAGGACGTCGTCGCCGTCGAGCGGACCCGTGAGTTCCGCGGCCGGTATGCCGTGCTCGGCGGTGCCATCAGCCCGATCGACGGCATCGGACCGGACGACCTGAAGATCACCGAGTTGGTGCGTCGCCTCGGCGAGGAGCCGATCGAGGAGATCATCCTGGCGACGAACCCCAACCTCAACGGCGAAGCGACCGCGACCTACCTGTCCCGGCTGCTGCGCACCATGGGGCTGCGGGTGACACGGCTGGCCTCCGGGCTGCCGGTCGGTGGAGACTTGGAGTATGCCGACGAGGTGACGCTCGGCCGCGCATTCGAAGGACGGAGAGTTGTCGATGCCTGAGACACCTGACACCGAAGCCCTGCAGATCGGTGCACTTGCCGCGGAGACCGCGCAGGACGCGCGTGCCTTCTGTGAGTCGGTGCGCCAGCTGGCCGCCGGTTCCGCACCGGATGCCGCCCTGCCCCTGATGCTGCTGATGTTGTCGCAGTTGCAGGTCGCGGGCGCCCGGCTGGGCGCCATACAGGATGTCGTGCCGGAGGAGCGCTTCGAGGCCGATCCCGGCCCGGAGAGCAACCTGGACGCGCTGCGAATGGGCCTGGCCAACATGCTGGACGGCATCGACGACTATGCCGACGTGGTCGACCCGCTCACCTCGGTCGAGCCCGCCCGCGGCGCGTTGTCCGATGATCTGGCCGACATCGTCGGCGCGCTCGAGCACGGGCTGGTGCACTTCGACCACGGCCGGTTGAGTGAAGCGCTGTGGTGGTGGCAGTTCAGCTACCTGTCGCAGTGGGGCGTGCGGTCGTCGGCCGCGTTGCGCGTGGTCCAGACGATCCTCGCGCACCTGCGGCTGGACGCCGACGACGAGACGGTCGCCGACGCGGAGTTCGAGGCGTTGCACCCCTGACCGGCACACGCCGTGCAGGGACGAGTACGTGACGACTGTCGTGGTTTGCCCACCGTAAACGGCCGGTTCGGGCGAGTAACAGTAGCTACTTCCACACCGTGCAGCGCAGCGCGGCAACCACCCGGGAGAGGAAGGTCAGACGGAGGTCTTCGAGGACGACTCGGAGTCCTGCTCGACGTCCTCGCTCGCGCTCGCGCGGTCGGACGCTTCCTCGTCGGCCGCGGCGGACTGCTTGCGCAGCTCGTTCGCGACGAGCTCCTCCTTGTCACGTGCCGGCCGCCACGGGTTGTGCCCGAAGAGCAGCCACACGGCCAGGACCGACACCGCCAGGCAGCCGTAGCCGGCGAAGGCGTCGAAGATGAAGTGGTTGGCGGTCGCCATCACCACGAACACCGTCCAGCAGCCGTAGAGCAGACCGAGGATCCGGATCGCCTTGTGGCGTGCGACGAAGAACACCGACAGGCCGACCCACATCGCCCAGGCGCAGTGCAGGCTGGGCATGGCGGCATACAGGTTGGAGTGGTCGGCGACGGTCGGGCTGCCCCACGACCCGAAGGTGTTGAAGTAGACGACCGTGTCGGTGAAACCGCTGCCCTGGAGCAACCGGGGCGGCGCCATCGGGAAGATCCAGAAACCGATCAGGCCGAGGACGGTCGTGAAGACCAGCACGGTCCGGGCGGTCTTGTAGACGCGCCGGTGCATCCAGAAGAGCCAGATCAGCACACCGCCGGTGATCGGCAGGTGGAAGAACGAGTAGTCGTAGTTGGCGATCTGGGCGAGCCATTCGTGACGCATCACGAAGTGGTTCAGGGTCAGCTCGATGTCGAGCCCGATGCGTTGCTCGAAGTCGAAGAGATCCCAGCCACGCGCCAGCGCCTCGCCCTCGCGCGTCGGCACGAGGTTGCGCAGGTGCTCGTAGACCATGTCGAGTACGACGAGCACGACGATCTCGAACCACCAGCGTGGCGGTCGGTAGGCGCGCCACCGTAACGGAAGCAGCGCCGGGCCGGATTCGACTCGGCGCTCGTTGCTGTTGAGGTCGTCGACCCCGCCCGAAAGACGCGACACGCCTCAATTCTGTCACTGATCTCTCACGGGCCGAAATCACCCTCCGTTCACGGAGTGTTCGTGTTATCACGCGGCGGGCGTGCGCGGCACCGTAGCGGCAGGCGGCGGCGGGTTCCGCCATACGGGCGACCCCGGGGTGGCTGCGGTCGCTCGGTAGACTCGGGGCACCGCTGCAGTGTTCGTCCCAGTGTTCGTCGACCCGTGAAGGGAAGCTCGACCGTGCCTCTTGTGGTCCAGAAGTATGGCGGCTCATCGCTCGCCGACGCCGAAAGCATCAAGCGGGTTGCCAGGCGCATCGTGGACACGCGCAAGGCCGGCAACCAGGTCTGCGTCGTGGTCTCGGCGATGGGTGACACGACCGACGAGCTCCTCGAGCTCGCCGACGCCGTCTCGCCCGCGCCGCCCGAGCGTGAGCTCGACATGCTGCTCACCGCCGGTGAGCGTATGTCGATGGCGCTCGTCTCGATGGCGATCGCCAACCTCGGCGACTCCGCCCTGTCGTTCACCGGTTCGCAGGCCGGTGTGATCACCGACGACGCGCACGGCAAGGCACGCATCATCGACGTGACTCCCGGCCGCATCACCGAGGCCCTCGGCGACGGGCACATCGTCATCGTCGCCGGCTTCCAGGGCGTCAGCCAGAACACCAAGGAGATCACCACGCTCGGCCGCGGTGGCTCCGACACGACCGCGGTCGCGCTCGCCGCCGCGCTGAACGCCGACGTCTGTGAGATCTACACGGACGTCGACGGCATCTTCACCGCCGACCCGCGCATCGTGCCGACGGCCCACAAGATCGACCGCATCAGCAACGAAGAGATGCAGGAGATGGCCGCGTCGGGCGCCAAGGTCCTGATGTTGCGCTGCGTCGAATACGCCCGACGGTTCAACCTGCCGATCCACGTGCGTTCCTCGTTCAGCTATCGCGAGGGCACCTGGGTCCACCCAGCAGAAGGAGAAGAAGACGTGGAAGCCCCGATCATCGCCGGCGTCGCCCACGACCGCAGCGAGGCCAAGATCACGGTCGTCGGTGTCAAGGACACGCCGGGCAGCGCCGCGGCGATCTTCAACCTGATCTCGGCGCAGCAGGTCAACATCGACATGATCGTCCAGAACGTCTCGGCCGTCGCCACGGGCACGACCGACGTGTCGTTCACGCTGCCGAAGTCCGACGGACAGCGCGCCGTGCAGGCGCTGCAGGATGCCAAGGCCGCGCTCGGCTTCGAGTCGCTGCAGTATGACGACCAGATCGGCAAGCTCTCGCTGGTCGGCTCCGGCATGCGCAGCCACCCCGGTGTCTCCGCGACGCTCTTCCAGGCGCTCGCCGACGCCGGGATCAATATCGAGATGATCACGACCTCGGAGATCCGGGTCTCGGTCGTCACCAAGGGTGATCTGCTGGATGACGCAGTCCGCGCCGTCCACACGGCGTTCGGGCTGGATTCCAGTGACGGAGAAGCAGTCGTTTACGGAGGTACCGGCCGATGAGCGTGTTCGATGAAGCGGGCCTGAAGATCGGCGTCGTCGGCGCGACCGGTCAGGTCGGGGGCGTCGTGCTGCGACTGCTCGCCGAGCGCAACTTCCCGGTGGCCGAGCTGCGACTCTTCGCCTCGGCGCGGTCCGCGGGTCGCGAGATCGACTGGCAGGGACAGCGATTGGTCGTCGAAGACGCCGCGACCGCCGACCCGACCGGGCTCGACATCGCGATCTTCTCCGCCGGTGGCGGGACCTCCCGCACCCAGGCCCCGCGGTTCGCCGCGGCGGGCGTGACGGTGATCGACAACTCCTCCGCCTGGCGCAAGGACCCCGAGGTCCCGCTGGTCGTCTCGGAGGTCAACCCGGAGCGGATCGCGAACCCGCCCAAGGGCATCATCGCCAACCCCAACTGCACCACGATGGCCGCGATGCCGGTGCTCAAGCCGCTGACCGACGCGGCCGGTCTGCGCCGGCTGGTCGTGGCGACCTACCAGGCGGTGTCCGGTTCCGGGCTCGCCGGCGTGGAGGAGCTGGCCGGCCAGATCCGCCAGGGCGTCGAGGGCAATCTCGAGGCGCTGACGCACGACGGTTCGGCCGTCGAGCTCGGCCCGGCGAAGAAGTATGTCGCCCCCATCGCCTACAACGTGCTGCCGATGGCCGGCTCGATCGTCGGTGACGGCAGCGAGGAGACCGACGAGGAGCAGAAGCTGCGCAACGAATCGCGCAAGATCCTCGAACTCCCCGACCTCGCCGTGGCCGGCACCTGCGTGCGGGTGCCGGTGTTCTCCGGTCACTCGCTGGCCATCCACGCCGAGTTCGACAAGGCCATCACGCCGGACGAAGCACGTGCAGTGCTCGCCGACGCACCGGGTGTCGTGGTCACGGACGTGCCGACGCCGCTCGAGGCGGCCGGGCAGGATCCGTCATACGTCGGACGCATCCGGCAGGACCAGTCGGTGCCGGACGGCAAGGGCCTGGTGCTCTTCGTCTCCAGCGACAACCTGCGAAAGGGTGCTGCCCTCAACACGATTCAGATCGCCGAGGTCATAGCCGCAGGGCGGTGACGTGATGATCGGGGACAAGCCCACCCTGGCGGTGGTCGGAGCGACGGGCGTCGTCGGATTGTCGTTGCTCTCGCTGTTGCCGACGCGCGACGACCTCTGGGGCGAGATCCGACCCATCGCGTCAGGGCGTTCCGTCGGGCGGCGGGTGTCGATCCTGGGCCGGGAAGCCGTGGTCCGTGAGCTGAACGCCACCGCGTTCGACGGCGTCGACGTCGTCGTGATGGCCGTGCCGGCTGACGTGTCGGCACAGTGGACCCCGGTCGCGGTCGGCGCCGGTGCGATCGTCATCGACAACTCTGGCCACTTCGTCGCCCAGCCCGACGTGCCTCTCGTCGTGCCGGAGATCAACCCCGACTCCGCGCGTCACCCCCCGGCCGGCATCATCGCCAGCCCGAGCGCGGCCACTCTGATGATGGTCGGCGCATTGCACTCGCTGCACAGTTCGTGGCAGCTCACGTCGGTCGTCGCGACGACCTTCCAGGCCGTCACCGACGCCGGTGTCTCCGGCGCCCTGCGGTTGTATGACGAAACGATGGAGCTCGCCGGCAACCAGAGTGTTGGCCAGTCGCCGGGGGACGTCCGACGGATGCTGTCCGACCTGGGCGAGTCACCGTTCCCGGCACCGGTCGCCTTCAACGTCATTCCGTGGGTGGGCGGCGAGGCCGACGACGGCGCGACCGTGTCCGAAGTGACCGTGCGCGAGGAATTGCGCACGCTCCTACGGGTTGCCCATCTACCGGTCGCCGTGACCTGCGTGCAGGTCCCCGTGGTGCGGACCCACTCAGTGTCCATCCACGCCACCTTCGCGACCGACACCGACCGCAACGATGCGGTCCGGGTGCTGACCGAGTCGTCCAACTCCGTTGTGGTTCTTGATGATTCGGCCGCGTCGCTGGACGACGCATGGCCGACCCCGGTGGACGTCGTCGGCGCCGACCCGATCTTCGCCGGCCGGGTCCGGCGGATCGACGGTTTCCCGAACGCGATCGAGTTGTTCATCTGTGCGGACAACCTGCGCAAGGGCTCGGCGCTCAACGCGCTGCAGATCGCCGAACTCGCCGTCCATTAGGTCACCCCACGAAGTTCTCCCCCGCTCCGTCACCCCACGAAGTTCTCCTCCGCTTCGCTCCTCCGATACTTCGCGGGGACCCCGACACGCTCCTCCGATACTTCGCGGGGACCCCGATTTCGTTGTTGTGATTCTTAAGTGCGATACGGCTCCCTCTACACTTTTTCGGGTGCATAAGGTTCGGTTATCTCTGACTCGCGTCGCTGCGCTGCTGGCGACGCTCCTCGTGCTCGGCGGTGTGTTCCTCGCCCCGCCTGCCCACGCCGCACCGGACAAGGCGCGACCGGCCGGGCTGCCGTCGACGTTGCGGCTCGGCACCGAGGGGGTCTATCCGCCGTTCAGCTATCACGACTCGTCCGGGACGCTCACCGGGTATGACGTCGACCTCATCAAAGAGATCGGCAAACGCCTCGGTGTGAAGATCCAGTTCGTCCAGACGCCATGGGATTCGATGTTCTCGGCGCTGCAGGCGAAGCGGATCGACCTGGTCGCAAACGAGGTCACTGCGAATCCGGAGCGCAAGGCGAAGTACGACCTGTCCGCGCCATACATCACGACGACCGGGGTGGTGGTGGTCAAGTCGTCCAACGACTCCATCAAGGGTCTGGCCGACCTGAAGGGCAAGAAGGCGGCCGAGAACACCACCAGCAACTGGGCAGCGACGGCCAAGAAGGCAGGCGCCCAGGTGGTGTCGGTGACGGCGATGGACAAGGCGGTCGCAGCGCTGACCGACGGTCGCGTCGACGCCATGGTCAACGACCAGCTGGCGGTGAAGAACTACCTCAACACCACCGGCAACAAGGGCGTGAAGATCGTCGCCACGACCG
This sequence comes from Flexivirga sp. G2, assembly GCF_055397625.1. NCBI lineage: Bacteria > Bacillati > Actinomycetota > Actinomycetes > Micrococcales > Dermacoccaceae > Flexivirga > Flexivirga sp. G2. The sequence continues at coordinate 4,215,673 of NZ_AP039675.1, read as the reverse complement.
ACGACAAGAGCGAGTCCGTCTTCGCGGCCCGCAAGGGCAGCGGCTATATGCCGGCGATCAACAAGGAGATCTCCGCCATGCGGGCGGACGGGTCGCTGCAGCAGGTCTACGACAAATACTTCGGCGCGAAGGCCGAGAAGAAATCGACCACCAGCGATTGGCAGCTGGTCAAGGACAACGCCTGGCCGATGCTGCAGGCCACCCTCAAGACGACGATCCCGCTGACCGCGATCAGCTTCGTCCTCGGACTGCTGCTGGCGGTCGGCGTCGCGCTGATGCGCCGCTCGACGGTGTTGGTGCTGTCCTGGCTGGCCAGGGTCTACATCTCGATCATCCGAGGGACGCCGCTACTGGTGCAGCTGGTCATCGTCTTCTACGCATTGCCGCAGGCCGGCGTGAAGTTCAGCTCGTTCTGGTCGGCTGTGATCGCGCTGAGCCTCAACGTCGGCGGGTATGGCGCCGAGGTCGTCCGCTCGGCGATCTCGTCGGTGCCCAAGGGGCAATGGGAGGCCGCCGAGACGATCGGGATGCGTTACGGCACCTCCCTGCGACGGATCGTCCTGCCGCAGGCAGCCCGCATCGCGGTCCCGCCGCTCGGCAACACGCTGGTGTCGCTGGTCAAGGACACCTCGCTCACCTCGATCATCCTGGTGCCCGAGCTGTTCCAGAAGGCGCAGGACGCGGCGGCTCCGACATACAGCTATCTGGCGCTCTACTGCGCAGCCGCCGTCTATTACTGGGTGATCTGTTTCGTGCTGAACGCAGCACAGGGCCGCCTCGAGAACCAGCTGAACAGGTATGTGTCGCTATGAGCAACATCTTGGTCGAGGCCACTGCGGTGGCCAAGAAGTTCGGTGACCACGAGGTCATCAAGGACGTGTCGTTCACCGTCGCGAAGGGTTCGGTCACGGTCATCATCGGACCGTCCGGGTCGGGCAAGACCACCCTGTTGCGCGGACTCAACGCCCTGGAGCGACCGGACGCCGGCGTCGTCCGAATCGGTGACGTGACAGTCGATTTCGCGACCGTGCACGCGTCGAGGCGTGGTCGCTTGCGCGGAGCGGACCGGGAGCTGATCCGGCGGTACCAGGCCCGCAGCGGCATGGTCTTCCAAGGCCACAACCTCTTCCCGCATCGGACCGCGTTGCAGAACGTCACCGAAGGCCCGATCGTCGTGCAGGGCCAACCCGCTGCTGAGGCGAACGAGAAGGCGGGCGCGCTGCTGGCGAAGGTCGGCCTCGCCGAGCACGCCGGCAAGTACCCCTACCAACTGTCCGGTGGTCAGCAGCAGCGCGTCGGCATCGCGCGGGCGCTCGCGCTCGAACCCGACCTGCTGCTCTTCGACGAGCCGACCTCCGCGCTCGACCCGGAACTGGTCGGCGAGGTCCTCGACGTCATACGAGCGCTGGCCGACGAGGGCCGGACGATGGTGATCGTGACCCACGAGATCCGGTTCGCGCGCGACGTCGCCGACAATGTGCTCTTCATCGACGGTGGTGTCGTCGTCGAGAGCGGCCGCCCGCAGGACGTGCTCGACCACCCACAGCAGGAGCGCACGCGAACATTCCTGCACCGCTTGCTGGAGGTATGACGGGAGAGGTGGCCGAGCTTCGCCCCGAGGAGCCCGTGAGCTGTGCCCTGAGGAGCCCGTGAGGGACGAGCGGGCGTCTCGAAGGGGCACGAGCCGCGTCGCGCGGTCTCACGGTTTACATTGGCCGGACCATGAGCGAACACCCCACAAAGTTCTCCGCTCGTCCCTCGCTCCGATACTTCGCGGGGACCCCTTGAGCGATATCGACGACCGCCGCGCAGCATTCGCCGCTGCCGCGACGAAGTTCTCCGGTCCGCTCTATCGGTACTGGTGCAGCACGGCGGCCGCCGAGATCGCCGCGGACGACAGGACGTTCACGGCCTTTGCGTCATACGGGCTGGACTTCGGGGGCTGGCAGGCGGCGCAGCGCCTGCTGCGGGCGACCAGCGAGGAGTTGCGCCACCTCGGTCCGCAGCGCCCGCTGGCGGGATACTTCCCGGTGTTGAACGGCACGCTCCCGCCGGACGGACGTTCCTATCAGCTGTGGACCGAGTTGCTGCGCGACCGGCGCGGGCCGATCGGGCGACGCCTGCAGGAGCGGCCGCTGCCGCTGAACGACCCGCAGGCCGGCGTGCGGATGTTGCGGCTGGTGACCGAACACCTGCAGTCGGTGTATGCCGAGCCGGTGATCATCGACCTCGTCGCTGTCGGCGCCGCCGCCGGTCTGGAGCTGGTCGCCGACGAGTTCGAGCCGGATCTGCTGGCCGGACAACACATTGCGTCCCGGCGGGGTTTCGACATACATCCGCTGCACCCGCAGGAGAGCGACACCTTGGATCGGATGCTCTCCCAACTCGAGCCGGAGCAGGTTGCGGCGCAGAAGCGCGTGCAGCGGGCGGTGCGGCTGGTCGACGAACGGGACATTGTGGTGTCACGGCGTGACGCGTTCGATGTCGTTGCCGCGGAAGGTTTCGGATTCGGCCGACTGCCAGTGGTTTTCGGCTCGTCGTTCCTGTGCATGATCGACGATCGGCGGAAGATGGACGACCTGATGCGCGCCCGGCATGCCGAGGGCATCTGGGTCTCGGAGGAGGCCGTCGGGGTGTTGCGGTCGGTCAGCGACGCTGCCCCGCTGCGCGACGCCGAGCCGACGGACCGCGCGGTGCGACTGGCTCACTACCGAGCCGGTGAATTGCTCGCCGAGGTCATCCAGTCCGACTAGTCACCGAAGCCGGTCGAGTAGCCAACACCAAGCGGGTCGAGTAGCCAACACCAAGCGGGTCGAGTGCCGGGGGAGCGCAGCGGAGGAGGTGTATCGAGACCGGGCATCGAGACGCCCGCTCGTTCCCCTTCGAGACGCCCGCTCGTACCTCGCGGGCTCCTCAAGGCGCGGCTCGCGGGCTCCTCGGGACGACGCTCGACAACCTTCGGTGTGAGATTTCCCGGCGGCATACAGCTGTAGTTGCCAGAATGCTGGGACCGACGTGTAGGAGGCAGCTGATGGAATTCCCGTTGATCGTCCGCGATTTCCTCGAGCGGGCGGAGACCGTCTACGGCGACCGGGTGGCGGTCGTCGACGAGCCGGACCAGCCGGCACCGCCGTTCGACGGCGGCTCCATCACCTACCGACGGATGGCGCAGCTCGCCCGCGGCCAGGCGGCGGGACTCGATGCGATGGGCGTCCCTGTCGGTGGGCGCGTCGCAGTCGTCTCCCACAACAGTGCGCGACTGCTGACGTCGTTCTACGGCGTGAGTGGCTACGGCCGCATTCTGGTGCCGGTGAACTTCCGACTGTCCGTGCCCGAGGTGCAGTACATCGTGCAGCACTCCGGAGCCGAGGTGCTGCTGGTCGACCCGGAGCTGCAGCACCTGCTGGACGAAGTGGACTGCGAGCGGAAGTTCGTCCTCGGCGAGTCGGACGACGAGGTCTTCGGGTCGACCGAAGAACCACGGCCGTGGGAAGGCGATGAGCGGGCGACCGCGACGATCAACTACACGTCCGGCACGACGGCCCGCCCGAAGGGCGTGCAGCTGACGCATCGGAACAACTGGCTCAATGCGACCGTCTTCGGTTGGCAGGCAACGGTTTCCGACGCCGACGTCTACCTGCACACGTTGCCGATGTTCCACGCGAACGGCTGGGGTATGCCGTTCGCGGTCACGGGCATGGGCGGCAAGCACGTCGTGCTGCGGAAGGTCGACGGCACCGAGATCCTGCGCCGAGTGCAGGAGCACGGCGTCACGCTGATGTGTGCCGCACCCGCAGTGGTGGCTGCCGCGCTGGACGGAGCGCGGGACTGGGACGGTCCGATCCCTGGAAGGGACCGGACGCGCATCCTGGTCGCCGGCGCTCCACCGCCGACGCGCACGATCGAGCGGGTCCGGGAGGAGCTGGGCTGGGAGTTCATCCAGATCTACGGGCTCACCGAGACGGCACCGCTGCTCACGATGAGCCGGATGCGCTCGGAGTGGGAGGACCTGCCACCTACGGAGCAGGCCCGCAAACTGGGCCGTGCCGGCTATCCCGCGGTCGGCGTGCGGATGACGGTCGACGACAGTGGCGAGGCGCTCTTCCAGAGCAATCACAACCTCGAGGCCTACTGGAACAACCCCGAGGCGACGTCAACAGCGTTGGCGGACAACTGGTTCCACACCGGCGACGGTGGCGCGATCGACGACGGAGCACTGGTCATCCTCGACCGGAAGAAGGACGTCATCATCTCCGGCGGCGAGAACGTCTCGTCCATCGAAGTGGAGGACGTGCTCATGTCGCATCCCGCGGTGCGGGAGGTGGCGGTGATCGGCATACCCGATGAGAAGTGGGGTGAGCTGGTGACCGCCCTCGTCGTCGCCGACGGCGAGGTGACCGAGCAGGACCTGATCGAGCACGCGAAGAAGTCGCTCGCGGGATACAAGGCTCCCAAGCGCATCGAGTTCCGCGACGAGCTCGCCCGGACGGCGACCGGCAAGCTGCAGAAATTCAAACTGCGGCAACCGTTCTGGTCCGACGAGGGCAAGCAGGTCAATTGATGACATCGGTCGAGGAGGAACCGCGTCTGGCGCGTCCCGGTCGCTTTGCGGGTATCGGCCGCGCCGTGCAAGGGGCGATCTATGCAGCTGGTGCCTACGGCCACAAGCCGAAGGTCCCGGTCGAGCCGGCCGCCCTGTATGACGCAGCCCGGCGCCGGATGAGTCCGCAGGCCTGGTCGTACGTCGCGGGCAGTGCCGGGATGCAGCGCACCGATGCCGCGAACACCGCTGCGTTCGAACGCTATCCGATCGTGCCGCGAATGCTGCGGGACGTCGGTGAGCGGTCGATGGAGGTCACTCTCCTCGGACACGATCTTCCGGCGCCGGTGCTGTTCGCGCCGATCGGGGTGCTGGAGATGGCACACCGGAAGGCCGAGCTCGCGGTGGCCGAGGCAGCGTCTGCCCTCGGTCTGCCCATGGTGCTGTCGACGCAGGGCTCGGTGCCGATGGAGCGAACGGCAGAAGCGCTCGGCGCGAATCTGATGTGGTACCAGCTGTATTGGAGCAACAACGACGACCTGGCGCGATCGCTGGTGCGTCGCGCGGAGGCTGCTGGTGCACAGGCCATCGTCGTCACCCTCGACACGCATCTGCTCGGCTGGCGCACCAAGGACCTCGACCTGGGTTACCTGCCGTTCGCTCGCGGCGAGGGCATCGCGCAGTACGTCACCGACCCGGTGTTCCAAGAATTCGTCCACAAACGTGTGGAGCTCCCTGAGGAGCCCGTGAGGGACGAGCGGGCGTCGGCGGAGTTCCCTGAGGAGTCCGCGAGGGACGAGCGGGCGTCTCGAAGGGACCTCCCTGAGGAGCGGCCAACACTGACCGCCATACGTACCCTCGCATCGATCACCCGGCACTACCCGGGGACGTTCCGTGACAATCTGCGCTCGCCTCTGCCACGGGCTGCCGTCGAGACGTTCCTCGACGTCTTCCCGTGCCCCGCGCTCACCTGGGACGACCTGGCGAAGCTGCGCGAGTGGACGCGACTTCCCGTCGTACTGAAGGGAATTCAGTCGGTGGACGATGCCCGCCTCGCTATCGAGCACGGTGTGGACGGGATAGTGGTCTCCAACCACGGTGGCCGGCAGGTCGACGGTGCGGTGGCGTCGCTCGACGCGTTGGCGGGGATCGCGCCGGTGGTCGACGGCCGGGTCCCGGTGCTCTTCGACAGCGGCATCCGCAGTGGTGCGGACATCTTCAAGGCCCTCGCCCTCGGTGCGTCCGCGGTGCTGGTCGGCCGGCCGTGGCTCTACGGCCTCGCCCTGGACGGCGCGGCCGGCGCGCGAGTGGTGATGGAGCGCCTGCTCGCCGAGCTCGACCTGACGATGGGGCTCTCCGGGGTCGCGTCACTCGATCAGATCACCCGCGACTGCCTCGCGCGGTGACGTTCAGACAAGGGTGATCTGCGGGCCGTAGAGCTCCATCGCAGCCAGTGCCCGGTCGTGGTTCTCCGGCGTCGATCCGGCGCACAGTGCGGCAGCGACTCGCACCTCCGCCCCGGCGTCGGCGGCCGCGAGCGCGGTGGACAGGACGCAGCAGTCGGTGGACACCCCGGCGAGCGTCAAACGTGCTGTGGGATCGACGATCTCGGCCAGTCCCGGCCATTTGCCGAAGGTGGGCATGGTGACGATCGGCACGTCCGTGGCGAACTCGGCGAGCTCCGGCACAAGTGCGTAGAGCGGGTCCGTGTCCGGGACCTGGGCGAAGCGCCACTGCGCGTAGTAGTCCACCCAGGAGCCCTGCGGTGCCGGGTCCGCGACGAACCTGGTGAGGACGATCCGGCCGTCATACCGCTCGACGGCCCGGCGGATGCGTGGCACCACGTCCGCCCACATCGGCGAGCCCCAGGGTGAAGTGCCCGGATCCGCGAAAATGACCTGCGCATCGATGACGACGAGCCAGTCCTGATCGGGCGAATCCCGCTGTGGCGACATGCGATCAGTCCTTCACCAGGGCGGCGGGCTCGGCGGCCGGGACCGACTCCTGCCGGGCCACTGTCCCGCGCCTCAGCAGGTATGCCGCGCCGAACGACAGCACCAGGGCGACCAGCACACCGAGGTTGGCGTAGGCCCAGTTCCCGCTCCACGACGCGGTTTTCGCGTCATACGTGCCCATCCCGAGCGGGTGCAGCAGATAGCCCTGCCAGTTGTTCCAGGACGCGTCCTGGGCGTAGTTGTTGACAACCAGGCCCCAACCGATCACCGAGGTGACCACAAGGATGCCGATCGAGGTCCTGTCCCAGGCGCCGTAGCGGCCCTTCGGATCGAAGAGATCGTCATCGGCATACGACTGCTTGCGCAGCGCGATGTCGGCGATCATGACACCCGCCCACGACGCCAGCGGCACGCCCAGCGTGATGAGGAACGACTGGAAGGGGCTGGCGAAACTCTCCGCCACGAAAACGACGTAAATCGTTCCGAGAGTGAGGATCACGCCGTCGACCAGGGCCGCCGTCGGACGCGGGATCCGTACTCCCAGCGACAGCAAGGTGAGTCCTGAGGAGTAGATGCCGAGCACGGCGCCGCTGACCAGCGACAGGATCGCGGCGATCAGGAACGGCACGAGGAACCAGGTGGGCAGGATCTCGGCGAGTGCGCCGATCGGGTTGTCCAGGATCCCGCTCGCGACCTTCTTGTCCGATCCGGCGAGCAGCAGTCCGAAGATCACCAGCACGACGGGTGCGACGGCGCCACCGAAGGTGTTCCACGCGACGATCTGCCCGCCGGAGGAGTCCCGTCGCTGGTAGCGCGACCAGTCGGCCGCGATGTTGATCCAGCCCAGGCCGAATCCGGTCATCACCATGACCAGTGAGCCGACCATCTGCTGCCAGCTGCCCGACGGCAACTCGGTGACCTTGGACCACTCGATGTGCGACGCGGCGACGATCATGAAGACGATGGTGATGATGCCGGTGATCCAGGTCAGCCAGGACTGCAGCCGCATGATGATGTGATAACCGGCGACCGAGGCGAGCACGACGAGCGCGGCCACGACGATGCACGCGATGATCTTGGTCGCCGTGCCACCGCCCCACCCGAGCTTGCGCATCACTGTCGCGGTGGCGAGCGTGGCATTGATCGTGAGGAACGTCTCCCAACCGATCGAGGTGAGCCAGCTGATCACGCCCGGGACCTTCTGACCGGTCACGCCGAACGCCGCTCGCGACAGGATCATCGTGGGTGCCGAACCGCGTTTGCCGGCCAGCGCGATGATGCCGCAGAGCGCGAAGCTGAGCACGACGCCGATGGCCACCACGACGACCGACTGCCAGAACGAGATGCCGAACCCCAGCACGAATGCTGCGTAGGAGATCCCGAAGACGGACACGTTCGCGGCGAACCACGGCCAGAAGAGGTCCCGCGGCTGCGCGGTCCGTTCGGACTCCTCGATGATCTCGATGCCGGTCGTCTCGACGCCGAGGCGACGTACGTCCTGCTGGCTTTCGCTCATGCTCGGGATCATGGCAGAACGGCAATGCTCCGCACCGCGAATTCGGCCGGGTATGCAAGCGGGGTAGGGCGGCAGGTATGCCGGGGGTGGTCGGTCCGTGGTCGGTGGATTTGATGGTTACCGATCGGTAGGTACAGTGAACCTGCCCTGCCCGCAACGGGAAACCGGAGTGATGACCGATGACCGAGCAGTCGCATGGTGCCTTGCCGTCGCCCTCGGCGGTGGCCTCGCAGGAACGACGTCGCCGACGTCGTCGACCCCTGCTGATCGGCGTGGCCGCAGTCCTGGCGCTGGCCGTGCTGGTCGCCGGCGGGGAGCTCTTCGCGCGACATCAGTTGCGCAGCAGTGTCTCGGACGCGATGGCCGACGGCCTGCACACTTCGTCGGTGGATGTCGGCATCGGTTCGTCGCCGGCATTGCTCGACGTGAGCCGCGGACGGATCGATCAGGTGTCGCTGGCGGCGCAACGGGCGACCGTGTGCGAGGTGCATGACGTCTCCCTGCAGGCGGATGTCCGCGATGTCTCGACCTCCCCGTCCGGTGGCCGCATCGGCGATTCGAACCTCACACTCACGTTGAGCAGGCGGGCGCTGAACGATCTGCTGGCGACGTCGACGAGCGCGAAGAACGTCACGGCGACGTTGGACCCGGCGACCGACAGCGTGCGGCTCGTCGGTCTGGGCGGACTCGCCCGTGTGCAGGCGCGGCCGAAGCTGACCGGTGGGAAGCTCGGTTTCACCGTCGTGTCCGCGTCTTTCGCCGGACGCCGTGTGCCGCCGGCACAGGTGCAGCGGCTGCTGGGTGCGGACTCGGGCACGGGCACGGGCACGGGCTTCGCGCGAATGCCGCTCGGCCTCCGGGCGACGGCTGCGAAGGTCACCGGCTCCGGCCTCGAGACCCGCTTCCACGGACAGCCCACCACCTTGCCTCGGGGCAAGCAGCCACTGAAGTGCACGGGAAGGTGAGACCGCTGAAAACCATTGACCCGCAACAGAGGGCGTACTCGGCGCACGTGGAAGGGTGGCTGTCGTGGAGATGACCCCGATCGAGTCGTGGCACCCGCGACCCGGTGAAGTCCTCGAGGTCCGACCCACCGAGCGAACGCTGGCCGCCACCCGTTCCGCGGCCGTGTCGCCGGCGCGGCCGTCGCTGCTGCAGGAGTCGCACATCCGGACTGCCGCGGATCGGCGTGCGAAGGGTGTGCCGTGGTCGCCCTGGCTCGCCTTCGCCTTCCATGTCCCGCAGCGACTTGACCGGGATGCCTTCCGTCGCACCATGCAACGGTTCGTGACACGGCACGGGGCACTGCTGAGCTGGTTCGAGCCGGACGACGAGCAGATCGACGACAGAACCACCTTCAGCCGTCGCGCGCTCGCCGCCGAGGACGTCGAGCTGGAGTTGGTCGATGCCGGGACCGCAGCCGACACCGACGCTGCCCGCGCCGCGATCACCGAACGCTTCGCGGCGACGACGAGCCCGCTCGTGTGGCCGTCCTTCGCTGCCGGAGCGATCGACCACGGTGACGAAGGATTCACCGTGTTCTACGGCGTCGACCACTCGTTCAGCGACGGTGTCTCGATCGCGCTCGGTGTCGATGACATCTTCCGCACCTATCAATTCGAGGCGCACGGTGAGGGCGCACCGCCGGTGGCCGTCGGCAGCTACGTCGACTTCAGCGAGCAGGAACGCGTCCGGTCGGAACGGCTGACCTGGCGCACTCCCGCGGTCCGGGTGTGGGCGCGGGCGCTGCTGTCCGTGCGCAACAAACTGCCCAGCACGCCGCTGGACATCGGCCTCGAGCCGGGGCGGACGGCGCCGTCGACCCGCATGAACCGCACCATCGCGGACGCGCAGACCATGGAGGCGTTCGAACGACGCTGCAAGGCTCACGGCGGCGGCGTCAGTGCGGGACTGTTCGGCATTCTCGCGCTGATCGACGTCGCGCTGACCGGACGGCCAAGCTATCTCGTCCTCAACACGATCGCGACGCGCTCGGACGCGCGCTATGCGATGGCTCAGGGCTGGTTCATCAATTTGGTGCCGATCGCTTTCCGCGTCCCGGGAGGTGCCTCGTTCGACGACCTCGTCGGCAAGGCACAGAAGTCGATGCGCCGCTCCAAGGCGGCGACCGACGTCCCTGCACGAGCGATCGTCGACTACGCAGCGAAATTCGGCGGGGTGAAGGTCGGCGCAACCGCCGTGCCGCCGATGGTGTCCTACCTCGACATGCGGCGCCTGCCCGGAGCCGAGTTGCCGGGCGTCGACGACGCTCATGCGCTCGGCGGGCCCGGCACGACCGGCGACGTGTCCGTGTGGATCAACCGGCGCACCGATCGCACCTACGCGCTGATGAGTTATCCGGACAACCCAGTCGCGGCAGCGAGCATCGACAGCTACTTCCGGGCGATCACCGAGCTGATCCGTGCCGTCGCCGCCGGGGAGTCGGTCGGCATCGAAACCGCACGTATCGCAATGGATCTGGAGCATCCGGCAATAGCCTGACCTGCCCGAGCCCACCCGACCCGGTCGGTCGGTCCCGGTCAGCCGGTGAGTCGGCGCAGGGCGGACTCGACCCCGTCGAGCCAGTTACCGACGATGCTCCGAGACACGGCGGTGTCGGGGAGTCGGCAGCGCAGCGCCAGTCCGGAGTCGTCGCGCACCCACCACAGCTGAACGTCAGTGGTCGGCGCGTCCGGACTCGCCTGGGTCATCCGCAACGAGTCGTGCAGTTCGTGGCCGGGCACCCGCCGATAGTCGACATAGGAGACCATCCCGACGTCGCCGGAGTGTGCGAATCCTGGTGTGTACGAGGCGATCACGTCACCCAGCCGCATTGCTGCCAGCCGTTGCGCGGCCTCGACCTGCTGCTGCGCCCGGAGGACGCAACGTTCGAGCGGTAGGTCGCCGGGGATCGTGACCGGTCCGTTGCTCACGAACCACCCGACGGCCTCAGCCCACTCCGGCCGGCTACGGGTGCCCACCGGTATCAGCGTCGAAAATTCATCGCCCAGGCCGAGTTCGTGGCATGAACGGGCACATACCGCGAGCAGACGGGCCGGCAGGCGGGCGCCGTGCCCGCCCGCCCAGTGCTCGACCGCCGCGGTCTGTGCTGCGGTGAGCGTATGGCGCAGCTCGACCGCGGCGTCTTCATCGGTATGCCGCGCAGCATTCGGCAGCGGAAAGCGTGACAGCCCATCGGAATTGCGGCCGAAGGCCTGATGCCATTCGGCGATGCGCGGGTCGTGCGGGTTGGTGTTCGTCGAGTGCTCCGCGCGGCAGGCATCGAGGAACGAGCCCACCACGGGGAGGTCGGGCACGTGTCCGCGGCGGGCGGCGCCATACAGCTGGACGAAGTCGCGGCCGAGCAACGGCATCGACACGGCGTCCGCGACACCGTGGTCGACGGCGAGCACGAGCAGACTGTCACCGTCGTCCTCGCCGAGGGCGCAGAAGATCCCTGGCCCACCGGTTGCATGTGTTGCGGCATCGATCAGCGCCAGCAACTGGGCGTGCCGGCTGCCGGATTCCTCCGGCAAGACGATTTCCTCGACAATGCAGTCGAATTCGCCATCGAAGCGGAGTGTGGCCGGGCGGGGTCCGCGGAGGTCGACAACGGTGCGCAACGCCTCATGGCGGTCCAGCAGACCGCGCAAAGCGGTGGCTAGCGCAGCTCCGTTCGACGGTTCGCGCAGCCGCAGCGTCACGCACAGCCAGCCTCCCGTGTCCCCACGGGCCAGGGCGTGATTGACCTGGTTGAACGACGGAGGTGCGTCGAGCACCGGACGTGCGGATGCGGTGGGTTTCGTGGAGCACACCAACAGGCGGCCCGCAGGCGGCCGGAGTCGAGCCGCGGTTGTCAGGCGCATCAGGCTGTCAGCTGCGGCTGATCAGCGAATTGCATGAGGACAGTGGTGAATTCATCGAGATAACGCTCGACGCTCTGGGTCGCGGTCGGGTTGTTCGGGTGGCGCACGGAGACATTGATCCCGCCGGCGGTTCGCACCACCCAGAAGTAGAACTCGTCGTCGGAGTAGCGGATGCTCCGCAGTGCGCGAGCCCGGGCGGCGTCGAACTGGGCGGCGCCGGGCAGGTGGCGGACGTCGACGAAGGACACCACGAAGCGGGGCGCCGACCGGATGTCCAGCAGGTCGGCGATGGAGGCGAACGGTGTCTGTGCATCGGACCGGATGTGCGCCGACGCCGCGTCGGCACGCTGCAACTGCTCGGGCAGGTCGGTTGCGCCGGAGAGGTCGAGCACCAGGGGACTGATTCCGACGAACCATCCCATGGATGTTGTGTATTCGGGGGTTCGGGTATGCATCGGCATGACGAACTTCACCGGACCGTCGGTGCCGGTGACACGCTGCATGGCCGTGGCGAGAGCGACCAGCACGGCGGACTGCATCCCGTGGCCCAGTGACCTCGTGCGCCGATGGATCCCGTCACTCACCTCGGCCGGCGCCAGCCACCGGGAGATGCTGCGTTGGGGGAGAGTCAGGTCGCCAACCGAATCGTTCGGCAGGGGAAACGCGGGGAAGCGCGGCTCCTGCGGCTCGAGAAACTTCTCCCACCTGAGGGTGGTCTCGTGGGCATGGTCGACGACTGCCCGGGAACGTTCGGCGACGCTGAAATCGACGTAGCTGGGCGCGGGTTCGGTCACCAGCGGCTCCCCGGCAAGCGCGGCGGCATACAGCTGGTCCAGCTCGGAGACGGCGATGAGCTGGGAGTAGGCGTCCATCACCGAGTGGTCGGCGGCGAACGCGAGCAGGAAACGAGGCCCGTCGGCCTGGTCGGAGGGTACGACGGTCGCGGCGACCAGGTGCGGCCAGGTGTCAGCACGGACCGTGTGGTCGAAGAAGCGTGACACGACGTCGTAGACCCGCTCCACCGAATCGTGTGTGCCGGCGTCTCGGGCCGCCAGTTGCAGGCTCTCCGGTCGGTAGGTGAACCGGCGCAGGCCGTTCTCGTCGCGAGCGACCATGGTGCGGAACGACTCGTGCTTGGCGTGCCACGCAAGCAGAGTGCGCCGCACGGCCTCCGCGTCGAACTCGCGACTGATCTCGAAAACCGTTCCGATCCAGGATGGTTCGGACGGGCCACCCGCCTGTCGAACGTGTTTCTCGTGCTGCGGTGACAGTGGTCGGTCATCGGCGGCATCGATGCGCGGAGTCGTGGAGGTCGCCCGCCAGAGGGCCACGGAACCGGCGTACACCTGGTAATCGGCGAGCTCGGTGTATTCCACGACGGGACTCCCTTCGTGCGGTGGTGCGGCACAGGCGGGGCATGCAGGCTGTGCGCCGAGGTGGTGCGATGCGCGGGAACGATGTGGGGATGGTGGGGTCGGCGCCGCAGGTTACGGCACGGTAACCGTTCGGCACAACCTCGGTTCAGGTGGTGTCCGCGCCTTGGAGTTCGACCAGATCGGCGGCATTGTTCACCGCCGTCGCGGGGCTGATCAGCTGGTGCGCCAACGCTTTCGCGCGGTCCTGCGTCGTGTTCGTCAGCAGCGGGGTGAGAGCGAGCACACAGTCCTCGGCGGTCAGCCCGCGGAACTTGCGGTGAGCGCCGACACCGAGTGCCTCGAGGCGCCGCCCCCACAGCGGCTGATCGGCGTTGAACCAGGTGATCAGCGAAGGTATGCCCGCGCGCAGCGCGGCCGCGGTGGTGCCCGCGCCGCCGTGATGAACAGCAGCGACGCACCGCGGCAGGACATGACGGTGGTCGACAGCCGGCACGATCCGCAGGTCGTCCTCACTCGTGTCCGTCATCGTCGACCACCCCGCGGCGACGAGTGCCCGGCAACCGAGGCGACGGGACACGGCGCGCACCATCTGTAGCGTCTCGTCCGGCGACGAGACCGGCATGCTGCCGAAACCCCAATAGATGCAGCGGTCCTCGTCCAACCAGGCGTCCAACTCCGTGGTGTCCTGCTCGCCGTCGAGTGTGGCGCGCGTGTCCGCGGGGAGGTCGAGGAACCCGACGAGCGGTCGCTGGACGCCCCACTCCTGACCGAGGTCCGGGAACAGTGCGGGGTCGACGGCCTGCAGTTCTGGCGAACCCGTTCCCGCCATACGGTGCGCGAGTGAGGTACGCGAAGGGCCGAGGCCGAGGTGTGCGCGCATGGCGTCCTCGCCACGTCGGGTCATCAACCGCCACGAACGGTCCGCGAGCCACCAACTGAGCCCGTGTACCGCCTCTGCAGCGATCGGTGGATCCGGTAGCAGGTGAACCGATTCCGAGCGGCGGATCGGGTAGTAGTGCATCGCGACCTGTGCGATCCGGTGCTTGTCGGCCAGGGCGCGTGCGACTTCCTGGCCGAGGAAACAGGTGACGATCAGGTCGGATTCAGCTGCTGTGTCGTCGAGGCTCAGCGCGAGTTCGGTCCAGCCGAACGTTCCGAGTTCGGAGAGGCCGCGCCACCGGGTTCGGGGATTCGCCGACTTGATGCGGTGTTGCACCAGATCTGATTTCAGCAGTGCTGCCGAGTCGGGACCCGTTGTCAGTGCGTCGATCCCGGCTCGTCGCGCGAGATCCCGCAGATTCGGGGGAACGCCGAGTTGCACGTCGTGCCCGCGACGACGCAACTCCAGCGCGAGAGCGATCCCGGGCTGGACGTCGCCGCGGCTGCCGAGGAACGGCATGAGAATGCGCATGCCGTGTAGCGAATCACGAATGAGCACAACCGCATGAGGATCGCGGGCTCGCAGGAAAGGTGATTATCGTCGCACCGATCGAAGGTGATGTCGGCCTGCCGCATGAGGCACCATGGCCGCCATGTCTCCCACAATCACCGACCGTGGAACAGCGGTCGACGTGCGAGATCTGACCGTCCGGTTCGGCGATTTCGTCGCGGTCGACGGCGTCAGCTTCACCGTGCCGACGGGATCGGTGCTCGGCCTGCTCGGGCCGAACGGCGCCGGAAAGACCACCATCGTGCGGGTGCTGGCGACCCTGCTGCCCGCCTCCGGTGGCAGCGCCAGCATCTTCGGGCACGACGTTCGTCGCGATCCGCACGGGGTGCGTTCCGTGATCGGCGTCACGGGCCAATACGCTTCTGTCGACGAAGAGTTGACGGCACGCGAAAATCTGCTGATCTTTGCGCGACTCCTGCGCTACACCCGTGCCGGCGCTCGGAGACGATGTGACGAGTTGCTCGAGGAGTTCTCCCTGACCGACGCTGCCGGGAGGGCACTGAAGAACTTCTCGGGTGGAATGCGCCGACGCCTCGACCTGGCGACCAGCCTGATTGCGGAGCCTCCTCTGATCTTCCTCGACGAACCCACCACCGGACTCGACCCGCGCACTCGCCAGCAGATGTGGGGGACGGTCCGACGGTTGGTGGGCAACGGCTCGACCGTGGTTCTCACGACCCAATACCTCGAGGAGGCAGACCAGCTCGCCGACAACATCGTGGTCATCGACCACGGCAAGGTCGTCGCCGAGGGCACCGCGGCAGACCTCAAGTCCTCGGTCGGCTCCGGCACGCTCCGTTTGCAACTGCGGGATCAGGCGGATCGGACCGTTGCAGCATCGGTGATGGGTCGGGTGAGCCGTCACCATGTCGAGACGGAGAGCGACGGTGCGCTGGTCGTTCCCGTCGATGATGCGGCCCTGGTGACGGATGTGCTGCTCGGTCTGCGGGATCACGGCATCGAGATCGCGGACGTCGGCGTCCACAAGCCCACACTGGACGAGGTGTTCTTCCAGCTGACCGGAAGTCCTCGGGAAGAGTCGGTATGACGCAGGCAGCCGCTCCGACCCGCTCGCAGTACCGGCGGCGTCGCCAATCCGTCGGTAGGCCAACCATTTCCGCCACGGCGGCCGCGTCGCTCACCCTGGCAGGGCGGGGTCTGCTGAAGATCCGGCACAACCCCTTCCGGCTCTTCGACGTCGTGGCGCTACCGATCGTCTTCACCGCGATGTTCGCCGGGATCTTCGGCGGGGCGATCGCAGGCAGCGTCAGCACCTACCTGCCTGACCTCGTGCCGGGAGTCCTGGTCCAGGTCACCGTCACCGCGGCCGTCAACACGGGGGTCCAACTCTGCGAGGACGTCGACCAAGGAGTGTTCGATCGCTTCCGGTCGATGCCGATCGCACGCATCGCGCCATTGATCGGGGCGTTGACCGCGGACGTGGTGCGCTACGTGGTCGCAGTGCTGATGGTGATCCTGGTCGGCACTCTCATGGGCTACCAGCCGCACAGCTGGGCCGGGCTGCTGTTGGGTGGCCTCTTGGTCGTCTACACGGCATTCGCGCTCAGCTGGGTCTTCGCGTTCCTCGGCGTGCGGATGCCGAGCGCGCCTGCGGTGCAAGGGGCTTCGATGTTCGTGCTGATGCCGATGACCTTCATCTCCAACGCGCTCGTCCCGACGACCAACATGCCGTCGTGGATCAAGTGGCTCGCCGACATCAACCCGGTGTCCCATCTGGTCTCTGCGGTGCGTCAACTCGCCGGTCACGGCAGTGTCGGGATGGACATCCTCTGGTCCCTCGTCGGCGCGACGCTGATCATGCTGGTCATGGCGCCGATCGCGGTGCGCGCCTACATCCGGAAGACGTGACGCCGATGACCGACAGGAACCGCCTCACCTCGGCCGAGGAGACGTTCGTGCTCGCCGAGCAGGTGCTCGGCCTGCCGGTGATCAATCAGATGATCTGGCGGTTCGACACCCCGTTGGACGTCCGGCGGCTGGAGCCGATCGTGGACCAGCTGCGCGATGGGCCGTTGACCAGGCGACTGCGCCGCGCTCGGGCCCCGTTCGCACGCGCGACCTGGGTCGCGGCACCGCGATCCGCACCCGTGCTGCGCGTCGATGAACCGATCGATCGGGACCGGTTGCTCGAGTGGGCGGACGTCGATGTCCGACGACCATTCCGGTCGGACAGCGGTGCGCCGTGGACTGTTTCGGCTGCACCGCTGCTCGATGGTGGTCACGTCGTGGCGTTCACCGCACCACACACGCTCTCCGACGGCACCGGCGTCAACGCGGCCTTCGAGGCGGCGGTCACCGGACAGCACCTCGGCGTGCTGCCGGATGACGAGGCTGCGCCACCTCGCCCGCTGGACGATCTGTGCGACGGTCTGCGTCAGGTGCGTGCCGCGATCGTCGGTATGACGGCCGCGGTCCGTATGGCGGTGCGGAACCGCCGGACGCGCGATACGCCGGCCAGGTTCGCGCCACCACCGCAGCCGCAGCGTCCGGACGTCGTGCCTTTGTCGAACGTCGAGCCGTCCGCACACGCGGTGGCCGCCTTCCCGGCGGACGCGTGGCAGCGAACAGCGGAACTCGCTGGCGGATCGACGAATTCGCTTCTCACAGCCTTCGGTGTCGGCTTGCTGCAATCAGCCGGTCGAATCGACGACGTGGCCGAGATCCCGGTGTCCATGCCGGTCGCCGTGCGAACCCCCGGTGACCGGCGCGCGATCGCGACGATCGGTTCGACGATGACGATCGGCACGGGCCGAGCCCGGTACGACGACCTGCGACCGATCCGGAGTGCAGCCCGGGCCGCCCTCGCGCGTGCGACGGACCCGGAACGCGACAAGCACGACATGCTGCGCCTGGTGACCCCGGTCATCCGTTTGCTACCGCGAAAAGTGTTGCGGTCAATAGCGTTACGTCAGCCAGCGGCTGTGCTGACCTGCTCCAATCTCGGGGAGCTCCCGACGGATGTCGCGACACTCGGTGGTGTCGCACCCGCTTCGGTCGCCGTTCGTATGGCGGTACAGAACGCCGACGCGGAGCAGCTCCGCGCTGCCAGGGGTGGCCTCACCGTGTGGCTGTCCATCTCCGCCGGAGCGGCCATGCTGAGCGTCCTCAGCATGGACCCGGACCTGTGGCCGGATCGCGCCGCGGTGCAGCGCGCGATCAGTGCCGAATCGGCGAAATGGTCTCTGAAACCGACATTCTGGTGAGGCAGGCAACAGTGGCGGCGCACGACAATCGGTTCACGTTCGGAGACGACGCCTACTTCCTCGGCGAGGACCTGCTGAAGATCCCGGTCGCATCACAACACACCTGGTGGCTGCCCACGCCTCTCTCGGCTGACACGTTGCGATCGATCCACCGCGGACTGCACCGCGGGCCGTTGAGCCGCCTCGCCGTGGAGTCCCGGGTGCCGGGAGCGCGCCGCAGGTGGGTCCCTGCGCCCGCCGGCGACTGGTTGAGCGTCGAGTCCGATCCCATCGCTCCCGAGCGGCTGATGGCTTGGTGTGACGAGCAATTGAGCGCTCCCATCGATCCGCGGCGTGGCCCGAGTTGGTGGCTGTCGGCCACTCCGGTCACCGGCAGCGGTCAACTGGTGTCGCTCGTCACTCGCCATACGATCGGTGACGGCGGACTGATCGTGCAGGCCGTCGATGCCGCGGTGACCGGAGCCCGGTTGCCTCGGGTGCCCGACGACCGGCCGGAAGCCGGTGCCGTGCGGCTGCGGGACGACCTGCGGGATGCCGTGCGGCAATATCTGGCGGCCGGGCGGAGTCTGGCAGATGCAGTTCGGGCGGTGCGTGATTCGGGTTCTGCTGCGCGGCCCGATGAAGGCCCGGCAGCGCAGGAGAGGGCTCGCAGTTCCTTACGAGCGGACCCCGAATCGTCATACGTGCCACCGTTCGTCGCGTTCGACATCGCGGCGGATGGATGGCGGGCAGCAGCGGAGCGTCGTGGCGGGACCGCCAACAGTCTGCTGCTGATGGTGTCCGCCGGGCTGGCGGTCGCGGCAGGCCTCGCGCAGGAGGGCGACACAATTCCCGTTGCCATGCCGGTCCGCCGGCGCGGTGAGAACGACTACCGCTCGAACATGCTCGGTGGAGCGTCCGTCCCCGTGCACGCGACGGCCGACCGATACACCGACCTGCGCGGCGTCCGCACGGCGACCAAGACCGCGCTGCAGAAGGTCGCTGATCCCGCGCAGGCATCCGTGCTGGAACGACTCGAACCGGTCGCCCGCCTGCTGCCGCGGCCCGTCATCCGAAAACTCGTCGAGGACATGCCCGCGGCGCTGGTGTCGGTCTCCAATGTCGGGCGTATGTCGGCCGCGGGTGGCGGGCTCGGGGGTCCGCCGGCCCTGTCGATGATGTGCCGCGGTGTGCACCGGAACATCACTCCGGATCTGCTGCGCGCAGCGGGCGGAGGGGTGACGACGTGGTTCCAGGAGTTCGGCGACCGCGTGACACTGACGGTGGAGGCGCTCGACCCCGATCGCATCCCGGACCGGCACCGCCTGGCTGTCTTGGTCGCTGACGAGCTGGCGCGCTGGGACCTGCAGCCCCTCGGGAACTGGTGACCGGAGCCCTCGAAATCGCCCAGCGGTCGGGGCTAGGGTTGGCGCGTGGGTCGATTCAGCGCGTTGGAGTGGCCGGTCTTCCGGCAGTTCCGCTCCGGGGACTACCTCGGGCGCGGTCCTGCGGTCACCTCCGCGAAGACCCGAGCGACCCAGCCACGCACCGCGACCGCTGATCGCGTCGTCCGGAGCATCTGTCCCTATTGCGCCGTCGGCTGCGGGCAGCGGGTGTTCGTCAAGGACGAGAAGGTCGTCCAGATCGAGGGCGACCCGGACTCGCCGGTGTCGCGCGGCCGGCTGTGCCCGAAGGGTTCCGCCAGCGAGCAGCTCGTCAACGCGCCGGGCCGGCGGCAGGAGGTCCTCTACCGGGCGCCGCGTGCCACCGAGTGGCAGCGCCTCGACCGGGACACAGCGATCGACATGATCGCCGAACGATTCGTGCGGTCGCGGCGCGACACCTGGCAGGAACGGGACGAGCGGGGCCGCATCCTGCGACGCACCATGGGGATCGCCTCGCTCGGCGGCGCGACGTTGGACAACGAAGAGAACTATCTGATCAAGAAGCTCTTCACGGCGGCGGGCGCCATACAGATCGAGAACCAGGCGCGTATTTGACACTCCGCCACGGTTCCCAGTCTGGGATCCTCCTTCGGGCGCGGCGGCGCCACCCAAACGCTCCAGGACATGGCCAACGCCGATTGCATCGTGCTGCAGGGCGGCAACATGGCCGAGGCGCACCCGGTCGGCTTCCAATGGGTGTCCGAGGCAAAAGCCCGTGGTGCCAAGGTGATTCACGTCGACCCGCGATTCACGCGCACCTCGGCGGTCGCTGACAAGCACATCGCCATCCGGGCCGGCTCCGACGTCGCGCTGCTCGGTGCGCTGATCAACCATGTCCTCACGCACGACCTGTGGTTCAAGGAGTATGTCGTCGCCTATACCAATGCGGCGACCTTGGTCGGTGACGACTTCCGTGACACGGAGGACCTGGGCGGGTTGTTCTCCGGCTTCGACCCGGAGACGGGGAAGTACGACCCGTCCTCCTGGGCGTATGCCGGACACGAGAGCGGCGGCCATCACGGGCACCCGGACTCCGCGCCGGGCGACACCCTCGGCAGTGGCGGACCGCCCTTGCCGCAGACCGATGTGGACCGTGACGAGACGCTGCAGGACCCGCGCACGGTCTTCCAGATCCTGAAGCGGCACTACTCCCGCTACACGCCGGAGATGGTGCAGGAGATGTGTGGGATCGGTGCAGAGGACTTCGACTACCTCGCCCGTGCGGTGACCGAGAACTCCGGTCGCGACCGGACGACCTGCTTCGCCTATGCGACGGGTTGGACGCAGCACACCCTGGGTGCCCAATTCATCCGCACCGCAGCGATATTGCAACTGCTGCTGGGCAATGTGGGCCGCCCCGGCGGCGGCATCATGGCGCTGCGCGGACACGCCAGCATCCAGGGATCCACCGACATACCAACGCTTTTCAACTTGCTGCCCGGCTATCTGCCGATGCCGATGGCCGGCCGCCACGACAACCTGCAGGACTACCTGAACTCCGTGGGCACCAAGGAGCAGAAGGGCTTCTGGGCCAACTCCGACGCCTACTTCGTCAGCCTGATGAAGGCCTACTTCGGTGATGCAGCAACCGCCGAGAACAACTGGTACTTCGACAGATTGCCTCGTATGACGGGAGCACACGGCACCTACGAGACCGCGATGAGCATGCTCGCGGACGAGGTCGAGGGCTACTTCGTCCTCGGCCAGAACCCCGCTGTTGGATCGGCCAACGGCAAGCTGCAGCGCGACGCCATGCGACACCTGAAGTGGATGGTGGTGCGCGACCTCAGTCTCATCGAGAGCGCGACATGGTGGAAGGACTCGCCGGAGGTCCAGGCCGGTGAGGTGCGCACCGAGGACATCGACACCGAAGTCTTCTTCATGCCTGCGGCCTCCCATGTCGAGAAGGCCGGCTCGTTCACCCAGACACAGCGGATGTTGCAGTGGCGGCACCAGGCGGTGCAGCCGCCGGGCGAGTGCCAGAGCGAGTTGGACTTCTTCTACGAGCTCGGGCGACGCATCCGGGCGCTGGTAGCCGAGTCGGGCGAGGACAGTGACCGGCCGCTGCTGGACATGACGTGGGACTACCCGGTCGACGACGAGGGCAACCCCGACCCGGAGTCAGTCCTGCGTGAGATCAACGGTTACCGCACGACCGAGACAGGGGAGCGTGAATTGCTCTCCGGTTACACGGAACTCACCGCAGACGGCTCCACGTCATCCGGGTGCTGGATCTATTCCGGCGTGTTCGCGGGCGATCAGAACAAGGCAGCACGGCGTACGCCGCACGGCGGGTCCGGTGTCAGTCAGTCGCAGTGGGGCTGGGCCTGGCCGGCGGACCGCCGCATCCTCTACAACCGCGCATCCGCCGACCCGGACGGCAGGCCGTGGAGTGATCGCAAGAAGTACGTGTGGTGGGACGACAGCGAGCAGAAGTGGGTCGGGGACGACGTGCCCGATTTCCCGGTCGACCGGGCGCCGCACAGCAGACCCGACCCCGCCTTGGGAGGGCCGGACGCGCTCACTGGGGATGACCCGTTCATCATGCAATCCGATGGCAAGGCATGGCTTTTCGCGCCGAAGGGTCTTGTCGACGGGCCGCTGCCGACGCACTACGAGGCGCAGGAGTCACCGGTCCGCAACGGCCTCTATCCGCAGCAGCAGAACCCGGCGAGGTTGGTCTTCCCGCGCACGGACAACCTGGCGGCACCGAGCGGCGACGAAACAGGCGTGGACATCTACCCCTTCGTCTTCACCACCTATCGGCTGACCGAGCACCACACCGCCGGCGGGATGAGCCGCTGGCTTCCTTACCTGTCCGAACTCCAGCCGGAGATGTTCTGCGAGGTGTCGCCACAGCTCGCGGCCGAGCGGGGGCTGGTCAACGAGGGTTGGGCCACGATCGTCTCGCCCAGAGCGGTCATCGAGGCTCGCGTGCTCGTCACCGAGCGGATGAAGCCGCTGACCATCGGTGGGCGAGTCGTGCATCAGGTCGGCCTGCCCTACCACTGGGGCGTCGGCGATCATGCTCTGGTGACCGGCGACTCCGCGAACGACCTGATCGGGGTGGCGCTCGACCCGAACGTGCAGATCCAGGAGTCGAAGGTGGGTTCGTGTGACGTGATCGCCGGACGCAGACCGCGCGGCCGTGCTGCGGATGCGCTGCTCGCGTCATACAACGAACGCGCGGGGGTGACGGTGCAGACTGACAACCAGCGAGTCACCGACGTGCGCGAGGAGGGTCTGAGTGATGAGTAGCCAGAGCACTCAATCAGTTTCGGGATATGCGCAGGGCGTCTCGCACCAGTTCTCCGGTCCGACCGACCCGGTGGCCGATGCGCACTGGCCGACAGGACCGGTGCGCAAGGGGTTCTTCACCGACACGTCGATCTGCATCGGGTGCAAGGCCTGCGAGGTCGCCTGCAAGGAGTGGAACCACAACCCCCGAGACGGGGATCTCGAACTCACCGGCTGGTCCTACGACAACACCCAGAGCCTCGGCGCGAGCACCTGGCGGCACGTCGCGTTCATCGAGCAGGATCGCACCCAGATCGAGCAGGCACGCGAATCCGGGCGCCGGCTGGTCGATCTCGGTATGCCGACGCTCCGCCCTCGTGAGGAAGTGGATCGAGTAGCGACCGAGGGACGAGGGAGCGTATCGAGATCGGGCGCGTATCGAGACCAGGACACCACGCCACCCGACACTCCCGAGTTCCGTTGGCTGATGGCCTCCGACGTGTGCAAGCACTGCACGCACGCGGGCTGCCTGGACGTCTGCCCGACGGGCGCGTTGATGCGCACCGAGTTCGGGTCCGTCGTGGTGCAGGACGACGTCTGCAACGGGTGCGGGACCTGTGTCGCCGGATGCCCGTTCGGCGTCGTGGAGCGCCGGAGCGATGGCACTGCGGCACCCACGACCGGCCGTGGTGAGAAGAAGGGCGAGCAACCCGACGTTCCCAAGCGTGGCGTCGCGCAGAAGTGCACGCTCTGCTACGACCGGCTGGTCGAGGGCGACACTCCCGCCTGCGCCCAAACGTGTCCGACCACGTCCATCAAGTTCGGCGATCGGCCCGATCTGGTTGATACCGCTCGTGATCGGGTGCGAAAGTTGCACGACCAGGGACTCACTGAGGCTCGGTTGTACGGCGTCAACGAGCTGGACGGCGTCGGTGGGACGGGAGCGATGTTCCTGCTGCTGGACGAGCCGGAGACCTATGGCCTGCCGCCGGACCCGCGCGTGCCCACGGCCGATCTGCCGGTGATGTTCCGCCGCGCCGGTATGGCGGCAGCGGGGATGCTCGCCGCCGCGGCCATCGCGTTCGTGGGAGGCGGCCGGTGACCGTCTCCGACTTCGACCAGTTCCGCCCGCCGGAGCCCGAGCGCAAGGGCGGCCGCCGCTTCGGCAAGCTGCGTCGCCCGAAGCGCAAGGGCCGTACCGACGGCACTGCGGAGATGCTGATGGTGCCCGAGGCGGAATTCACCTCCTACTACGGTCATCCGATCGTCAAGCCACCGCCGTGGGGCCCGGAGATCGCCGCCTATCTCTTCCTCGGTGGGGTCGCCGGTGGCTCCGGGCTGCTCGCCTATGGTGCGCAGCTCACCGGCCGAAAACTGTTGTGCCGCAACGCTCGTCTCGGTGCGATGGTCGCAGTCTCCATTGGTGGTGCCGCGCTCGTCAAAGACCTGGGTCGGCCGGATCGCTTCTACAACATGCTGCGCACGATCAAGTTGACGTCTCCGATGAGCCTCGGCTCGTGGATCCTCACGGCATACAGCGGGGGACTTGGGGTGACCGTCGCGTCGGAGGTCGACAGGCTGGCCGGGGGGCGCCTCCCGCTGGGGCCACTGCGTCGGGTGCTCACCCGGATCGAGTCGGCTGCAGGTGCGGCCAGTGCTGCGTTTGCCGCGCCGCTGGCGGTCTACACCGCGGTGCTGCTCTCGGACACTGCGAACCCGACCTGGAATGCCGCGCACCGCGACCTGCCGTTCGTGTTCGTGAGCTCCGCGAGTCTCGCCGCGGGCGGACTCGCCATGGTCACCACTCCGACGCGAGAAACGGGACCTGCCAGGGCATTTGCCGTCATGGGTGTCGTGGGCGATCTCGTCGCGACGCGCTACATGGAGAGCCGGATGGACCCGGTCGCGGCCGAGCCGTTGCACCAGGGGCGGCCCGGTCAGCTGTTGCGGTGGAGCGAACGCCTCGCGGTAGCAGGCGGAGTGGGCACCCTGCTGCTCGGCCGCCATCGGGTTCTGGCGGCCATGTCCGGTGTTGCCCTGTTGGGAGCGTCGGCGTGTACCCGCTTCGGCATCCTCGAAGCCGGGCTCGAGTCCGCCAAGGATCCGCGCTACACCGTTGTGCCGCAACGCAACCGGCTCGCGAAGCGTCAGGCCGCCGGCATCGTCGACGACTCCATCACCACAGCCCGCTGACCCACGTCCGCGCGTGCCGAACCTTCGACGGTCGAGGTTTGGGTACGGAAAGTCGGCGTCCGTGCGTGCCTAACCTTCGACGGTCGAGGTTTGAGCCCGGGACAGATCCGGATTCAGCGGATCTCGATGCCGGACTCGGCGACGGTGTGGCCGATGATCGGATATCCCGGCACCTCGCCGACCACCAGCAGACCACCCGACGTCTGGGCGTCGGCGAGGAACAGCAGGTCGTCCTCGCTGATCGACCCCGAAGAACGCAGGTGGGGACGCACCCACTCCAGGTTCCGTCGTGTGCCGCCGGAGATGTACCCCTCGGCGAGCGCATCCAAGGCACCATCGACGGCGGGGACGGCAGCCCGGTCGAGCACCGCGCCGATTCCCGATGCGCGGCACAGCTTGTGCAGATGCCCGAGCAGCCCGAAGCCTGTCACGTCCGTCGCAGCCGAAACACCGGCATTCAGAGCGTCATTCGCCGCAACGTCGTTGAGTGCAGTCATCGAGGCGATGGCCGCATCGAAAACCTCACCGGTCTGCTTGTGTCGGTTGTTCAGCAGCCCGACGCCGATCGGCTTGGTCAGCGTCAACGGCATACCGGCGACACCGGCATCGTTGCGCAGCAAGCGATTCGGATCGGCAACGCCGGTCACCGCCATACCGTATTTCGGTTCGGGGTCGTCGATCGTGTGCCCGCCGATGACCGGGCAACCCGCCTGCTTCCCGACGTCCAGGCCACCGCGCAGCACCTCGGTCATCAGCTCCATCGGAAGCACGTCCCGCGGCCAGCCCACCAGGTTGATCGCGACCACCGGCCGCCCGCCCATTGCGTAGATGTCGGACAGCGCGTTCGCGGCCGCGATACGTCCGAAGTCGTAGGGGTCGTCCACGACAGGCGTGAAGAAGTCCGCCGTCGAGAGCACGGCCAGGTCGTCCCGTACCCGGACTGCCGCCGCGTCGTCGCCGTCGTCCACGCCGACGAGAACATCCGGACCCGCCTGGCCGGTGAGGCCGCGCACGGCGTCCTCGAGCTCGCCCGCAGGGATCTTGCACGCACAGCCGCCGCCGTGTGCGTAGCCGGTCAGACGGATGGCGTCGATGCTGGTCACCTGATCGACCCTAACCCCGCTCCCAACCCACCGACACCCATGCCGAATGACGGCTTCCTCGGCGAGTGACGGTCGGAGCCCGCCGTCACTCGCCGAAGAAGCCGTCATTCGCGGGGTGAGGGCGGTGGGTGGAGGGGCGCGGGTAGGTTGGCCGGTGGAGGCGTCAGGGTTCCTGGTGGGCCCCCCGGTCTTCAAAACCGGTGAGGCCGAGCATCTCGGTCTGGCGGGTTCGATTCCCGTCCGTCTCCGCCAAACGTGAAGTCTCGAGAAAATGGGCGCAGACCAACCGCCGTCCGGAGGTGCCGATGTCGTCGCAGGACCCCCGCAGCCGCATTCCGCGCACGGACGTCCTCCTCGCGTCCCCGGCGGTGGACGCGGCGTCGTCCCGGCTCGGACCGGATGTCGTACGCCGACTGATCGGTGCAGCGCAGGACCGTGCCCGCCGCGGCGAGATCGCGCCGGAGCAGGTGGAGACCGAACTCGAGGCCTCGCTGCAGCAGGGGCGCACGACGCAACTGCGCCCGGTCCTGAATGCCACCGGCGTCGTCATACACACCAACCTCGGGCGTGCGCCGTTGTCCGGAGCGGCGATCGACGCGCTCGCATCCGCAGCGCAGTATGTCGATGTCGAACTCGACCTGGACTCGGGAGCCCGGTCGAAACGCGGTGTCGCCGCCCGTGCGGCCCTGCTGAGCGCGTGTCCCGCGGCAGAGGAAGCGCTCGTGGTCAACAACGGCGCTGCCGCGCTGGTGTTGGCAACCACCGCGCTCGCGCAAGGACGCGAGATCATCATCAGCAGAGGCGAACTCATCGAGATCGGCGCCGGCTTCCGGCTGCCCGACCTGATTGCGTCGACCGGCGCTCGGCTGCGTGAGGTCGGCACCACGAACCGCACACATCTCAAGGATTACGCGGACGCGATCGGGCCGGACACGGGCGTGCTCCTCAAGGTGCATCCGAGCAACTTCCGAGTCGACGGATTCACCTCGTCGGTGTCGGTTGCCGACCTGCATTCGCTCGGTGCCGAGCACAACATCCCGTTGGTCGTGGACCTGGGCAGCGGTCTCCTCGCCCCGGACCCGCTCGTGCCCGAGGAGCCCGACGCCCGCACCACGCTGACCGACGGCGCAGACGTGATCACCGCCAGCGGGGACAAGCTGCTCGGCGGCCCGCAGGCGGGAATCGTGTTGGGCCGCAAGGACATCGTCGACCGTATGGCGAAACACCCCTTGGCTCGCGCGGTCCGTGCGGACAAGCTCGTGCTCGCCGCGCTGGAGGCGACGCTGGCGGGGCCGGAGGCGCCCGTGACCACGGCCCTGCATGCGGACCCGGAGCGGCTCCGGCAGCGCGCAGCGGCGTTGGCGGCAACCGTCGGGGGAGAGGTTGTTCCTCACGACGGACGGGTCGGCGGAGGCGGAGCTCCGGGTGTACCCCTCGCGGGCTGGGCGGTCGCGCTGCCGGAGACTGTGGCTCGAGACCTGCGCGTCGGTGACCCCGCGATTCTGCCGCGGGTGCACGGCGGGCAATGTCTGGTCGACCTGCGCTGCGTGCCGGAATCCGACGACGACCGGGTGATCGCAGCAGTGCGTGTCGCACTTGGCCGACCACGGTTGGCCGAGGAGGTCGTGAGAGACGAGCGTCCGTCTCGAGGTCGCCACTGAGATGTATGTCGTCGCGACCGCCGGTCATGTCGATCACGGCAAGAGCACACTGATCCGCGCGCTGACCGGCATCGAGCCTGATCGCTGGGCCGAGGAGAAACGACGCGGCCTGACCATCGATCTTGGATTCGCTTGGACCACAACGGAATCCGGTGCAGAGATTGCGTTCGTCGACGTTCCCGGGCACGAACGTTTCCTCGGCAACATGCTCGCCGGGATCGGACCGGTGCCGGTGGTCTGCTTCGTCGTCGCCGCTGACGAGGGCTGGCAGGCGCAGTCGACCGAACACCGTGATGCCGTCCGCGCGCTCGGCATCGAACACGGCGTCGTGGTCATCACGCGCACCGACCTCGCCCCGGACGCGGTGCCGACCGTCACCGAGCAGGTGCGCCGCGAGCTGGCCGACACCGGACTGCACGACGCACCCGTTGTGCCCGCCTCCGCGCAGACAGGTGACGGCCTCCCCGAAGTGCTGCGTGCGCTGGACAGGGTGCTCGAAGGAACCCCGAAACCGATGCGTGACAGTCGATTCCGGCTCTGGATCGACCGAGCGTTCACCATCAAGGGCGCCGGCACGATAGTGACCGGAACACTTGCCGGCAGCTCGCTCGCCGTCGGAGATCGGTTGACGCTCCACCGCGCGGGCGAGCCGGTCGAGGTCACCGTGCGCGGGTTGCAGCAACACGGCGGAGCCGTCGACAGCGTGCGCCCGATCAGCCGGGTCGCCGTCAACCTGCGCGGGGTCGGGGTCGACGAGATCCACCGCGGTGACGCGTTGGCCGACCCCGACCTGTGGCAGCTCACCACCACCTTCGATGTACGACGGCAGAGCGGGCCGTCCTTGACCGAGCTGCCCGAGCATCTGGTTGCGCATCTCGGCACGCTCGCGGCACCGGCCCGGCTCCGGCCGTTCGACGACGAGACCGCCAGGGTGACGCTCGACCATGCGGTTCCGCTGACTCTCGGAGATCGGATGATCCTGCGGGACAGTGGATCTCGCGCCTTTTCCGGGGTGCGGGTGCTGGATGTCGAGCCTCCGGCGTTGCGGCGCCGTGGTGCCGGCCGGCGGCGCGCCGAGGAGCTCGCCGAACGGCCCGCAGACGGCGAGGTGCGGGCCGAGGTGACACGGCGACGAGCGGTCGCGCGTGAGCAGCTGGTCCGACTGGGGCTGCACGTTCCGGAGCTGCCGCCGTCGGGCGTGTCCGGGCATGGCGAATGGTGGATCGATGAGGCCGCGCTCGATGAATGGGCGGCGATGCTGCGGGACGCCGTCGAGAAGGACAGGGCACGAAACCCGTTGTCCGCCGGGCTTTCTCGCGGTGCTGCTGCCGCCGTGCTCGGACTGCCCGATGCATCGTTGCTCGAGCCCGTGGCCGGGCGTGCGGGTCTGTCGATCCGGGGCTCGGTGGTGGTGCCGGACGGGTCGACAGACGATCTCGGGCCGGCGGAGAGCGTCGTCGCGACCGTGGAGGCGCGGCTGCGCAGCGCGCCGTTCGACGCACCGGAAGCCCACGAGTTGGTCGATCTCGGACTCGGGCCGCGAGAGTTGGCGGCCGCGGCGCGCGTGGGTCGTCTCCTACGGCTGCGCGACGACATCATCCTGTTGCCGACGGCCCCTGCCCTGGCGATGCGTGAGTTGTCCCGATTGCCAGAGGTATTCACCACCAGCGAGGCTCGAAAGGCACTGAACACGACGCGCCGGGTCGCCATACCGCTGCTGGAGCACCTGGACGAGCGGGGCTGGACCAGACGCATCGACGCCGGACACCGCACCGTGGTGCGGTCCGGCGTCGACGACGACTGAGCTGAATCCCCTCAGGCCTCCGCCAGCGCGAGGTCGTCCGTCGCGGGTGCGGCGTCCTTCGGCCGACGTCCGGAGATCGTCAGCGCGATCGCGCCACCGACGAAGGCGGCGACGGCGCCCACCAGGAAACACAACTTGAACGCGTCCGCCGACGGTATGGCGGGAGTGCCGGGCTTGAGAGTGATGGTCTGGCTGGTGAGCAGGCTGGCCATGACCGCGCCGGCGACCGTCGTACCGATGGACCGCATGACCGTGTTGATGCCCACGCCGGAGCCGGCCTCCGCCTGCGGCACGTTCTCCAGGATGAGCGTGGGCATGGCGGCATACCCGATGCCGACGCCGGCACAGCTGATGCAGCTGGCGATCAGCAACTGCCATGGTGCATTCATCAGGAAGAGGGCCAACAGGTAGCCGATGCCGATGACCCCGGCGCCGATGGCGAGCGTGATGCGAGCGCCGACCGTCGTCATGAGGCGGCTGGAGACCGGCGCGAGGAACATCATCATCAGGCCGCCCGGCGCCATCCAGAGGCCGGCCTCCAGGATCGACTGGCCGAGTCCGTATCCGGTCGCCGACGGCATCTCGAGCAACTGCGGCAGCACGATGGACTGCGCCATCATCCCGAAGCCGATGAGGACCGCGGCCAGGTTGGTCAGCAGCACCGGCCGGCGCGCGGTGGTGCGCAGGTCGACGAGCGGCTCCTGCTGGCGCAATTCGTAGGCGCCCCAGAGCAACAGGACGACGACTCCGCCGAGGACGGTGGCGAGTGTGCGCCCGGACGCCCAGCCCCATTCGTTGCCCTTGGAGACCCCGACCAGGGTCGCGACCAGGCCGATCGCGAGGCCGATCGCACCGACGACGTCGATCGCCGCCGGGTTGCGGTCGGAGACGTTCGGGACCAGGAACGCGGTTGCGAACGCCATCAGTGCGGCGAGACCCGCGGACGCCCAGAACAGGACGTGCCAGTTGTAGTTCTGCGCGATCCACGCGGACAGCGGCAGGCCGATGGCGCCGCCGACGCCCATGGTCGCGCTCAACGTCGCGATCGCGGTCGAGGCCATCCGCGGCGGGACGACCTCGCGCACCATGCTGATCGCCACCGGGATGAATCCCATGGCGATGCCCTGCAGGAAACGTCCGCCGATCATCGGCCACACGCTGGTGGACAGCGCACAGACCACGGACCCGGCGACGAGGATGAGTGACGACCCGACGAGCACGCGTTGCTTGCCGACGATGTCGCCGAGGCGGCCGGCGACCGGCATGGCGACGGCACCGCCCAGCAGGGTCGCGGTGACGATCCAGGACGTGTCGCTCGCGGCCGCGTGCAGCAGTTGGGGGAGCTCGATCTGGATGGGCAGAACGAGGGTCTGCATCAGGGCCGCGGACAGGGCGCCGAAGCAGAGCACCGCGACGATCAGTTGTGGTTTGACCGCTGTCGGGGCTGGTGGTGTGTCAGCTGGAGTCATCATCGGATCCTCACGTTTCTCGGTATTTATGTATGTTGCATGCATACTGACGCGCATGTCAAACTTCGGGTATGACGACAGATGACGCGCCGGCCGCGGGCGACGTCGCCGGGGATCTCGCCGCCCTCGCCCGCGACGAGCAGCTCCCACCGGAGCGCCGCGCCGCCGCGATGTTCCACGCGTTCGATGTCGACCGCCGGGTGGTGGAAGCGGCGACGAGCCTCACTGCTGCCGAATTGCGTTTGCTGTGGCTGCTTTCCGACGGTCGGCCGCGCACGCAGCGGGACATCGCGACTGAGCTGAACCTCGAGCAGTCCACGGTCAACCGTCAGGTCAACGCCGCATTGCGGGCCGGGCATCTGGACCGCGATGGTGCCGAGGCCGGCCCGGCGATGTTGTCCGCGACCGCGAGTGGTCGGCAGCGTTACGAGGGCGACGTCGAGGCGTTGCTGGACATCATGGGCACCGCGCTGTCGGCGCTGGGTCCGGACCAACAACAGTTCCTGGAGTCGCTCGCGACCTTCGTCGTCGCCTACCGCGAGGCGCTCGCGACGGCGCGCCCGCCCCGCTAGCGCACCGACTCTCTCGGGAGGGGTGGTGGGCGGTGGTGCGACGATTGGACCCAATTACTTGGACATCCTACCATTGAGACGTATCTCGAGCCCGATGAGTGGAGACCCCATGTCCGAGGCACCCGCGCTGCACGTCCCGGTGAACCCGGTGCGCATCGTCACTGCGTCCAGCCTGTTCGACGGGCATGACGCGTCGATCAACATCATGCGCCGCATCATGCAGAGCCAGGGTGCGGAGGTGATCCACCTCGGACACAACCGCAGCGTCCAGGAGGTCGTCGACGCGGCCATCGAGGAGGACGCGCAGGGGATCGCGGTCAGTTCCTACCAGGGCGGGCACGTCGAGTACTTCGAATATCTCGTGCAACTGCTGCGCGACGCGGGTGCGGACCACATCAAGGTGGTCGGCGGCGGCGGTGGCGTCATCGTCCCCGAGGAGATCGACCGGCTGCGCGCGTCCGGTGTGACGATCTTCAGCCCGCAGGACGGACAGCGACTCGGCCTCGTCGGCATGATCAACCAGGTCATCAAGGACTGTGACTTCAACACCTACGAGCTCGCGAAGCCGGATGCGCACGCCGTCATCTCCGGTGACCGAACTGCGGTCGCGCGCACGATCAGTGGCGCTGAGCAGGGCGCGCTCGACCCGGCCTTGCTGGAAGAGCTTCGCGCCGCGGGCGCCGACCGTCATACGCCCGTCCTCGGCATCACCGGCACCGGTGGCTCCGGCAAGTCGAGCCTGACGGACGAGCTGGTCCGGCGGTTCCGGATGGACCAGCAGGACAAGCTGCGCGTCGCGTGCGTCGCCATCGACCCGACCCGCCGACGTGGCGGCGGTGCGCTGCTGGGCGACCGCATCCGGATGAATTCCCTTGACGGAGAACGCATCTACTTCCGCTCGCTGGCGACGCGCGGAGGCCGCGAGCTGCCCGAGGAGCTCACCGAGGTGCTCACGGCGCTGCGCGCGGCGGCATACGACCTGATCATCGTGGAGACACCCGGCATCGGCCAGGGTGACGCTGCCATCGTCGACTTCGCCGACGTGAACCTCTACGTCATGACGCCGGAGTTCGGTGCGCAGTCCCAGCTCGAGAAGATCGACATGCTCGACTTCGCCGACGTCGTCGCGATCAACAAGTTCGAGCGTCGCGGGGCGATGGACGCGCTGCGCGATGTCGGCCGCCAGATGGTCCGCAACCGTGAGGCGTTCGGCAAGAAGCCCGAGGACATGCCGGTGTTCGGCACCTCGGCCGCGACCTTCAACGATGACGGCGTGACGGCGCTCTACCAGGAGCTGACCGCCGAGCTCGGCCGGAAGGGCCTCGACCTGCCGCAGGGCGCGCTCGAGCCGGTCTCGGTGCGGCACTCGTCGGTGCTGCGCCAGGTCGTGCCGCCGCAGCGGGTCCGCTACCTCGCCGAGATCAGCGAGACGGTGCGCGGCTACCACGCCGACACGGCGAAGTATGCCGAGGCAGCACGCCGCGTCCAGCACCTGACAGCGGCACGGGATGCGTTGGCGGACAAGGCTCCCGAGGCGCTGAACGCGCTGATCGACGAGGCCGGCGAGCCCGTGCCGGGCGCCGTCACGCGACTCCTGACCGAGTGGCCGCAGGTCGTTGAGTCGTACAGCGGTGACGAGCAGGTGGTGACGATCCGGGACAAGGAGATCCACACGACGCTCGCACGAGAGTCGCTGTCCGGAAACAAGATCCGCCGTGTCGCCCTGCCTCGGTACCAGGACGACGGTGAGCTGCTTTCGTTCCTGCGCCGGGAGAACCTGCCGGGCTACTTCCCATACACCGCAGGCGTTTTCCCGTTCAAGCGGGACAACGAGGACCCTGCGCGGATGTTCGCGGGCGAGGGCGACCCGTTCCGGACCAACCGGCGCTTCAAGCTGCTGTCGGAGGGACAGCCGGCGACGCGGCTGTCGACCGCGTTCGACTCGGTGACGCTCTACGGTCGCGACCCCGACCTGCGGCCGGACATCTACGGAAAGGTCGGTACTTCAGGCGTTTCCGTCGCGACCCTGGACGACATGAAGGTGCTGTACGGCGGGTTCGACCTGACCGCGCCCAGCACCAGTGTCTCGATGACGATCAACGGACCGGCGCCGACGATCCTCGCCTTCTTCCTCAACACGGTGATCGACCAGGAGCTGGCGAAGTTCACCGACGAGCAGGGACGAGAGCCGAACGACGAGGAAGCGCAACAGATCCGAGCCCGTGCGCTGGCGACGGTCCGTGGCACGGTGCAGGCCGACATCCTCAAGGAGGACCAGGGCCAGAACACCTGCCTGTTCTCCACGGAGTTCTCGCTGCGGATGATGGCGGACATCCAGGAATGGTTCATCCAGAACGCCGTCCGGAACTTCTACTCCGTCTCGATCAGCGGTTACCACATCGCCGAGGCCGGCGCGAACCCGTTGAGCCAGTTGGCTTTCACGCTCGCCAACGGCTTCACCTACGTCGAGGCCTACCTGGCACGCGGCATGGACATCGACGACTTCGCACCCAACTTGTCGTTCTTCTTCTCCAACGGCATGGACCCGGAGTACTCCGTGATTGGCCGCGTCGCCCGCCGCATCTGGGCGGTCGCGATGCGGGACAAGTACGGCGCCAACGCCCGTAGCCAGAAGTTGAAGTACCACGTGCAGACCTCCGGCCGGTCGTTGCACGCCCAGGAGATGAACTTCAACGACATACGCACCACGCTGCAGGCGCTGATCGCGATCTATGACAACGCGAACTCGTTGCACACCAACGCTTTTGACGAAGCGGTCACGACGCCGTCGGAGGAGTCGGTGCGTCGCGCGCTCGCCATACAGCTGATCATCAATCGTGAGTGGGGGCTGGCGATGAACGAGAACCCGTTGCAGGGTTCGTTCATCATCGACGAGCTGACCGACCTGGTCGAGGAAGCCGTGCTGCTGGAGTTCGACCGCATCGCGGAGCGCGGCGGCGTGCTCGGCGCGATGGAGACCGGCTACCAGCGCGGCAAGATCCAGGACGAGTCGATGCTCTACGAGCACCGCAAGCACGACGGCTCGCTGCCGATCGTCGGCGTCAACACGTTCCGCAACCCGCACGAGGGTGAGACGCCGCAGAAGGTGGAACTGGCCCGCGCCTCCGAGCAGGAGAAGGAGTCACAGCTCACCCGTGTCCAGGAGTTCCAGCAGGAGCACCGGGACGAGGCACAGGCTGCGTTGGCGCGCCTGCGGGAGGCGGCGACCAAGGGAGAGAACGTCTTTGCCGTGCTGATGGATGCTGCTCGAGTCTGCTCGTTGGGGCAGGTCACCGAGGCGTTCTTCGAGGTGGGCGGGCAGTACCGCCGCAACGTCTGATCACTCGACCAGCGTCGCGGCCTCGATCATCGACGGGCCGTACCACGTGATCAGCCGACCGCTGATCAGCCGGGTCGGCGTGCGGAACGCCTCCGGACCGTCGTCGGCGGTGAAGACGTACGGCTCGTCCGGCAGGACTATGACGTCCGCTCCGTGCGCGTCCAAGTCGGCGAGCTCCACCTTCGGATAGCGGCCGTCGGCGTCGGCATACACATTCGCCATACCCAGGCGGCGCAACAGGTCTCCGGTGAACGTCCGTGAGCCGACGACCATCCAGGGGTCGCGCCAGATCGGCACCGCGACGCGGGTATGCACCGGCGGCACGGCACCCGACCACAGGCGACGCGCTTCCTCCAGCCAGGCCGGCCGCTCCCAGCTCATGACGTCGTCGAAGAGTTCGTCGTATGCCGCGAAAGCACCTGGCACCGTTTCGATCTCGCTGACCCAGACGTTGACTCCGGAGTCCCGCAGCCGGCGTACGTCGAGCTCGCGGTTCTCCTCCTTGTTGGCGACCACCACGTCGGGCCGCAACGAGCGGATCGTGTCCAGGTTCGGGTTCTTCGTCCCGCGAACCCGCGTCACGTCGAGGTCGGCCGGGTGGGTGCACCAGTCCGTCGCGCCGACCAATGCCTCCGGACGACTGGCCGCCAGAGCCTCGGTGATCGACGGCACGAGAGACACGACACGGCGAGCGGGCATCGTGAAATCCTTTCATCCGTGGCCTCGACCCGCACCATCTTGCCGAGTGACGGCTTCCTCGCCGAGTGACGGTCGGATCCCGCCGTCACTCGGCGAAGAAGCCGTCACTCGCGGAGATCAGGGCAACCGGGGTGAGGCACGAGCGCGCGCCGGAGCTCAGTGCCATGATGACGAACATGGACGCGACCACGGCATACCGGGCGACACGGGACTTCCTGCTGCGGCACTCCGATGACTACGACCGAGCCGTCGCCGAGTTCCGCTGGCCGGAGCTCGGCGAGCGATTCAACTGGGCCGTCGACTGGTTCGACGCGATCGCGGCGGGCAACGACCGCCCCGCGCTGGTGATCGTCGAGCAGGACGGTTCTCGCACGAGCCGCAGCTTCCAGGACATGTCCCGACGCTCCGATCAGGTCGCGAACTGGCTGGCCGGATTGGGCATCGGCAAGGGCGACGCCGTGATCCTGATGCTCAACAATCAGGTCGAGCTCTGGGAGACGATGCTCGGCGTCATGAAGTTGGGCGCCGTCATCGTCCCGACGACGACCGCGGCGGGACCGAGCGACCTGATCGACCGCCTCGAGCGGACCGCTGCGAAGGCGGTGCTGTGCAACGCAGCTGACGTGGGCAAGTTCGCCGAGGTGCCGGGTGACTACCTGCGACTGAGTGTCGGTGCGGCCGAGGGCTGGCGGCAGTTCGACGACGCGTTCCGGGCCGAGTGGCGCGCCGTCCCGCATCCGGGCACGGCGCCGCAGGACCGCCTGCTGCTCTACTTCACCTCGGGCACGACGTCCAAGCCGAAACTGGTCGAGCACACGCAGGTCTCCTACCCGGTCGGCCACCTGTCGACCATGTACTGGATCGGCCTGCGGCCGGGCGATGTTCACCTCAACGTGTCCTCGCCGGGTTGGGCCAAGCACGCCTGGTCCAACTTCTTCGCGCCGTGGATCGCGGAGGCAACGATCTTCATCTACAACTACTCCCGCTTCGACGCGCCCGCTCTGCTGGAGCAACTGCGCACCGAGGGGGTGACCAGCTTCTGCGCGCCTCCGACCGTATGGCGCATGCTGATCAACGCCGATCTCGGTGCCAAGCCGAATGCCCTGCGTGAGGTGGTCGGGGCCGGAGAACCGTTGAATCCAGAGGTGATTCGGCAGATCGAGAAGTCCTGGGGCGTGACGATCCGGGACGGTTATGGCCAGACCGAGACCAGCGTGCAGATCGCGAACACTCCCGGGTCGACGGTGAAGCCGGGCTCGATGGGCCGCCCGCTGCCGGGTGTGCCGTCCGGACTCGCCGACCCCGTCACCGGTGAGCTGCTGCCGCCCGACGCGGACGAGGGCGAGATCTGCCTCGACCTGAGCCGGCACCCGGTCGGGCTGATGACCGGCTACCAGGCCGACCCGGAACGCAACGCCGCCGTCATGGCGCACGGCGTCTATCACACCGGCGACGTCGCCTCCCGTGACGGCGACGGCTACTACACCTACATCGGTCGGACCGACGACGTGTTCAAGGCGTCCGACTACAAGATCAGCCCGTTCGAGCTGGAGTCCGTGCTGATCGAGCACCCGGCCGTGGCTGAGGCCGCGATCGTGCCCGCGCCGGATCCGGTGCGGTTGGCCGTGCCGAAGGCCTATGTCGCTCTCGCGCCCGGACATGAACCGACCGAGCAGACCGCGTTCGAGATCCTGAAGTTCGCGCGCGAGCACCTCGCGCCATACCAACGGGTGCGGCGAGTGGAGTTCTACGAGTTGCCCAAGACGATCTCCGGCAAGATCCGCCGCGTGGAATTGCGGGGTCGGGAGGAGCAGATCGCCGGTGACCGGTCGGTGCCCGAATGGCGCGACGACGACTTCCCGGAGCTGAAAGGCTCCTGACCCGAGTCGCATCGGACGGACGCTGGGAGCC
Source organism: Flexivirga sp. G2 (assembly GCF_055397625.1). NCBI lineage: Bacteria > Bacillati > Actinomycetota > Actinomycetes > Micrococcales > Dermacoccaceae > Flexivirga > Flexivirga sp. G2. Next base: position 4,178,333 of record NZ_AP039675.1, on the reverse strand, counting down.
TGCCGGCATACGGCGAAACCATCCGTCCGAACCGGCCGGGAACGCCGCCGTTCATCCGGTGAGATCGGTCAGCTGTCGGACACCTGCCGTGCACCTTCCGCGTGCTACGGTCATTGCTCGACTGCAGTTGCAGTTCCTCGTTGGTGCGGCGCCCGACTTCGTGTGTTGGGCGCTGAGTTTGTGAGCGGACGGTTCACCCATTGGGGGGATGCCTCGGCGGTCTTGTGGCCTCGTAAAGTGCGTGGTCACGCGCAACGAAGAACAATAGATTGAGAGTTACCCCCAATGGCACAGGGAACCGTCAAGTGGTTCAACGCTGAAAAGGGCTTTGGCTTCATCGCCCAGGATGGCGGCGGCCCGGACGTCTTCGTCCACTTCACCGCGATCCAGTCTCAGGGTTACCGCAGCCTCGAAGAGGCACAGCGCGTCGAGTTCGAGATCACCCAGGGTGACAAGGGCCCGCAGGCGGCCAACGTCAACCCGGTCTGATCGACGACCGAGGTAGCACCCCAGATTTAGCACGATCCATGGCCGGGCACTGAGTCCGACCAGCAGAACGCCCCGGCAGCGCAGCAGCGCCGCCGGGGCGTTCTGTGTTGGCCCGGTCCGATCTCGACCCTGGGGAGAGTTGGGTACAGCAAGGAGCCTGGGACTGGTCCGAGCTTGACCCTGGGGAGACTTGGGTACGGCGTCACGGCACCAGGCCGTCAGCGAAAGTCAGCTGTTGGCAAGGGTGGTGAGGAATTTCGCGGCGACGGGTGCGGCGGTGTCGCCACCGCTCTTGCCCTTGGGCACGTCCTCGACCAGCACGCAGAACGCCGTGTCGCCCTGCCAGCCGGTCAGCCAGCCGTTGACGCCCGTCTTGCCACCCTCGGCCCACTCCGACGTGCCGGTCTTGGCGTAGACCGGGCCACCCGGCACTTTCTTGACGGCCGTGGCCGTCCCGTGGGTGACCGTGTTGCGCATCAGCGACTTGAGCTCCCGAACTGCGTTCTTGTCCAACGGTTTTGGAGTCCGCGACCCCTTCGGTGCCGGCGAGGTGACCAGCGCCGGCGGGATCATCGACCCGCGTGCCACCGAACCTGCCATCACCGCGATGGACAACGGTGAGCCCTGCACGCGACCTTGTCCGAAGACCGAAACCGCTTTGTCCGTAGGGCCGTTCGCGGTCGGAACGTTGCCGGCGAAAGCACCGTCGACCCCGACCTGTTTGCTCCAGTCGACGCCGAAACCGAGCGTATTGGCGGCCTGCTGCAACTCGGTGTCGCTGAAGTCGGACGAGGCCTTCACGAACGCGGTGTTGCACGACTTGGCGAAGTCCTCGGTGAACTTCGGGCGCCCGGCCGTCTCGCCCTCGAAGTTGCCGATGCGGTAGCCGTTGACGAACACGGACTTCGGGCATGGCACGACCTTGTTCGGATCGAAACCATGCGTCAGCAGTGCGTAGGTCGTCGCGATCTTCATCTGTGAACCCGGTGCGTAGCGACCGGAGATCGCCCGGTTGATGCCGTATGACGGTGAGTTGGCCACCGCGCTCACATTGCCGGTCTTGACGTTGATCGCCACGATCGCGGCGGGCTTGTTCTTCTGCGACTCCAGCGCCTTCTCCGCGGCGTTCTGGACACGCGGGTCCAGCGTGACCGAGATGTTGGTGCCGTTCTTGGCCTTGCTGCCGAACAGCACTTGGGAGGTGTTGGACCGTGGCGTGATGGTGAAGCCGGGGGTGGACCGCAGCGTCGCGTCATACTGCGCCTGGAGGCCGGACAAGCCGGCGACCTGTCCCTCACGGTAGGTGTTCGGGTGTTTCTTGATCATGTCGGCGGTGACCGGACCGACTCCGCCGAGCAGCGGCTGTGCGAATGTCCGGGTGGCCGCCAACGGCTGCTTGCGACTCGTGACCACGACGCCGGCCAGACCCTGAACACTGTTCTGATAAATGATGTAGTCGTCCTGCCGGTAGGTGATCACCGGGATCAGCGCCTGCGAATGTGCCTTCTTCGCCGCGTGCAGCTTGTCGACCAGACCGGTGATGTTCAGGACGTTCTGGAGTTGTCCGATCGAGGCGTCGGTGCCCTTGGTCGGGTCGATCGAGATGTCGTAGACCTTCTGGTTGATCATGATGCCGCTGTCGTCGGCACCCCTGATCTCTCCTCGCAGGCCGTTGTCCTGATGCACCACGAACGCGTCGGATGCCTGCAGCTTCGGGTGCCAGAGGGACGTGGAAGAGTCGACCTTGACGCCCCACACCTGACCCTGTTTGGCCAGGTCGATCGGGTCGTCCCAGCTGAAGGTGCGCTTGTTGGCGAGCGTCCACGCCACGTGCAGCGTCGCCGTCGCGGTGTCGCCGTCGCGGTTGAACTTCGCGACGTCGACCGTGATCGGCCCCTTGCCCAGGGCCGCCGTCGCCGTCGCGAAGTTGGCCGCGGCGCCCTCACCGCTCGTGCCGATGTATGACGCCGCTCCGAGCTGACGGGTCGACCAGTCGTGCGCGAACTCGGTCGCCGCCGATTTGGCTGCAGAGTCCTGCTTGTTCACGCTGTCGGTCTGCTGCCAGTACATGTAGCCGCCGACGCCGCCCGCGACGATCAGGGCTCCCGCCGTGACTCCCAACACAGTCCGTGAACTCATGGCAACATCCAACCCCATCGCGCTGACGCGGCAGTGGGGCGGGAGTTGCTCACGGAGTCGCTCGGCTGCTCAGCAGGAGTCGGCAGTGCTGCTGAACGCGCTCTCGGTGGTCGACGACGGCGTGGCCGGCGTACTGGACGCGGTGGTGCTGCGGGCGGCCTTCTTGCTCTTGTTCGGCGTTGCGGCCTTCTTGTTGTGCCCGGCCTTGAGCGCCGCCTGGATCCGTGCGTGGATCTTCGTGTAGTCCGGGTCCCAGTTGCTCTTCGGGTCCGAGATGTCGACGGTCCGCATGTTGCCGCCCTTCATCTTCTGCGCGAGTGTCGCCCAGGCCGGCAGATCGTCCTGCTTGATGTCGATCCGGATGTTGTCGGATGCGACCTGCATGATCGACGGGAACTTCTGGACCATCTGGAACGGATTGACCTGCGAAATCAGATCGTTGATCATGCAGCGCTGCCGGCGCATGCGGTTGTCGTCACCGCTGGCGGATCCGACCCGGCTGCGCGAGTACCACAGCGCGTCATGGCCGTTGAGCTTCTGATAGCCGGGCTTGATCCATCCGGTGATGGAACCGGGCTTGATCGCACCGTTCTCGATCTCACCACCGATCGGGATGCCCTTGCTGGGGTCGAACGTCGAGCCCGGGTCGGCCTTGACGTTGACGTAGACGCCGCCCATGGCGTTGACCAGCTGCTCGAAGCCGGCCATGTCGATGGTGGCCGTGTAGTCGATGCCGAGGCCGGTGATGCCGGTGACGGCGTCCTTGGTGGCGGTGAGACCGGGGTTGGGGTCGTCCTTGGGGAACAGGTCCTTGTGGTCGTTGCCGAGCAGCCAGACACCCTCCATCAGGCCGGCCGCGTTGTCGGTCTCACCGGGCAGCTTCGTGTAGCCGTCGGGGTAGAGCTTGTGCAGCGGGTCGCTCGCGGGGAACGGGGCGTGACCCATGTTCCGCGGCACGCTCACCAGCACGGTGTCGCCGGTCTTCGTGTCGATGCTGGCGACGATCAGCGAGTCGGGTCGCTGATTGATGCGGTCGGCTCCCGCGTCGGAACCGAACAGCAGGATGTTGACCCGAGGCGTGTCCTTCCACGGGTCGCTGCCGCTGCCGGGGGTGGCGGCGTTGGTGTTGGTGGTGTAGCGGTCGTGGAAGATGTTGTTGAACGCGTTGCGGGTGATCCACACGTCATGCGCGGCATACGCAGCGGGTGCGGCGACCACGAGGCACATCACGGTCGCGAAGATCCGGTGCATCCAGCGCGTCTGGTCCGGCCAGCGTCGACCGCTGGTCGTCAGGGCGGTCAGCACGATGCCGGCGATCCAGAGGAGTCCGCCGCCGATCGTGCAGAAGAGCAGCAGCACCAGGCCCTTCTTGGTGAGCAGCTGTGCCGTGCCGTGGATCAGCCCACCGCTGGACACGATGATGCCCAGGCAGATCGCCCCGATCACCGTGACGCCGATCATGGCGTAGCCGATCATCCGGCGCTTGGTCCACAGCAGGCCGAGCCCGGGCAGCAGCACGGACAGTGCGGTCAGGCCGAGAGCACGGCGTACGTCGCGAGCCCGGGCGATGCGGAGATCCGCACGTGAGCCGGCTGCCGGGCGTGCCGCGGCCTGACGTCGGACGAGCTCTCGCCGGGTGGCGATGATGGTCTCGTCCGGGTCATGGTCCGGTACATGGCGTCGTCCACCGACGCCCCCGACGTTGCCCGTCATTCGCCTGCCTTCACCTGGAGTTCGTTATCGTTCCGTGATCATTGTCGATGAACGAGTGTGACCGACGGATCGTGCCGATCACAAATCAAGCCCCGTCACAGTAGACGCCGTACCTTTGTCCTCGGTTGCCGGTCGGGCCACCCCGTTTTGAACGGGGACTGCCTCTTGGGTAGCCTTGCCACGCTTCACCACGAGTGAGGCACTGGAGGCGTCGCCTAGTCTGGTCTATGGCGCCCGCCTGCTAAGCGGGTTTGGGGATAAAACCCCATCGAGGGTTCAAATCCCTCCGCCTCCGCACATCGAAGAAGGATCCCGACATGCTTTTCGTCGGGGTCCTTCTTCGATTATTGGGCACGGGGGATTTGGGAGGAGCGCTCGATCCCGCGAGGGACGAGCGGGCTCGAGCGCGACGGTTCCCTCCGCCTCCACGAGCGCGACACGGTCGGGACCTCGAGACACTCGCTCGTGCCTCACGAGTTCCTCGGTCACCACTGGGAGTCGGGACCTCGAGACACTCGCTCGTGCCTCACGAGTTCCTCGGCCACCTCTGGGTCCGGGCGTCAATCCTGTATGGCGACAGCGGGTTTCGGCGCGAACCAGCGCCGCAGCATGACGAATCGGATGATCGTCGCCACGACGTTCCCTGCCAGCTGGACCACCGATTGCGACGTGTGTGAGGCGTCCGGGTTCGCGTGCAGCAGCAGGAACAGCGCGAGTGCGGTCGCGGCCCACATGACCAACCAGAGCACCAGTCCCTGCAGCTGGGCGCGACCGGCACCCTCACGGGACCGGACGCCGAACGTGAAGCGTCGGTTCGCGGCGGTGTTCAGAACCGTGGTGACGATCAGCGAGAGCGCGTTCGCGACCTGCGCGTTCATCGTGAGGTTGAGCACGTAGAACAGGACGACATTCGCGATGGTGCTCGCGATGCCGATGACCGCGAAGCTGCTCAGCTGGTGTTTCAGTCGGGTATGGCGGGGCGCACTCGTCATACCGGCACTCTTGGTGCGGTCGGATTCGGCGCGGTCGGGTTCGTCGCCGGCGCGTTCGAGGCGGGCTGCCGACGCGGCAACCAGATGGAGAAGACCGTCTCACCCGGACGCGATGTCACGTCCACCGTGCCGTGGTGGGCGGCGACGACGGCGGAGACGATGGACAGGCCGAGGCCGGTCGATCCCTCGGTCCGGGTGCGTGCCACATCGCCGCGGGTGAAGCGTTCGAAGATGTGCGGCACCAGCTCCGGAGGTATGCCGGGCCCGTTGTCCCGCACCTGCAGCAGTGCGCCTCCGTTGTGCGGTCGGACGACCGCGACGACCGTGGTGCCCTCGGGCGTGTGCTTGCGCGCGTTGCCGAGCAGGTTGATCAGGATCTGCCGGATGCGTGCCTCATCGGCCTCGATCTCGATGCTCTCCTCGGGCAGGTCGAGGCCCCAGCGGTGGTCAGGCCCGGCTGCGCGTGCATCGCTCACCGTCTCGATCGCGATGAGCGGCAACTCGACCGGCTCGAAGTTGAGCGGGCGGCCGGAGTCGAGTCGGGCGAGCAGCAACAGGTCCTCGACGAGAGTGGTCATCCGGTCGGCCTCGGACTCGATGCGCCCGAGCGCGTGCGTCACACCTTGCGGCACCGGTTCGGTCTCGCGCCGGGACAGCTCGGCATACCCGCGGATGGAGGCGAGCGGAGTGCGCAGTTCGTGCGAGGCGTCGGCGACGAACTGCCGCACCTGTGTCTCGCTCGCCTGCCGGGCGGTGAGTGCGTTGTCGATGTGATCGAGCATGTCGTTGAGCGACGCGCCGACCTGGCCGACCTCGGTGCGCTCGTCGGTGTCGCGCGGTTCGACCCGTTCGGACATGACGACCTCGCCGGAGGACAGTGGGAGTTTCGAGACACGCGTCGCCGTCGCCGCGACGCGGCGCAGCGGCTCCAGGTTGCGCCGGATGATGTAGGTCGCTGCCAGCGCCACGAGGATCACGCCCGATCCGCTGAGCAGCCCGATCGCGAGAGCGGTCTTCACGACGGTCGACCGATTCGGATCCATCGGCAGACCGATGATGGTCGTGACTCCGGCGTTGTGCAGTGTCGGTCCCACCCCGACCCCGGCCTCCGAGTGAACCGCGATCATGCGGTATTCGCCCAGATAGCCGCCGAGCTCGACCGTTTTCGGCGACGTGCCGATGCCCGCCTTCTGCAGGATGCCGATCTGCTTCGTGCTGAGGCCGCGTGGTGTCTTGAAACCGTAGACGGAGTTGTCGGTCTCGACACCGGTGCTTCCGTCGCGATAGCGCACCGCTAATGGCGCGAGCTGTCCGGTGGAGCTGAGCAGGGTCACCCGGACGGACTCACCCGCGACCGGCGGCGGTCCGCCGATGGTGTCGCTGTACTGGCCGTTGAACCGTGCTGCCGATTGGTTGAGCTGGTTGTCCATCTGGCCGCCCAATGTCCGGCTGAGCTGCCACACGGTGAGCGCACCGACCGCGGCGGTGACCACGATGAACAGCAGCAGCATCCACGCGACGAGTTTGGTGCGCAGCGTCCACCGGCTGGGGCGCCAGGACGGGTGAGTGGTCATCGCGGAACCGGTCGGTGGGTGAGCCCCGCTCAACTGGCGGGCTTCAGGACGTAACCGGCGCCCCGCATGGTGTGGATCATCGGGTCACGACCGGCGTCGATCTTCTTGCGCAGGTAGGAGATGTAGAGCTCCACGACGTTCGCCTGGCCGCCGAAGTCGTAGTGCCACACCCGGTCCAGGATCTGCGCCTTGGACAGCACCCGCTTCGGGTTGCGCATCAGGTAGCGCAACAGCTCGAATTCCGTTGCGGTCAGGCTGATCTCGGTGTCTCCGCGGAAGACCTCGTGGCTGTCCTCGTCGAGTCGCAGATCGCCGACGACCAGCGTCGACGAGGAGTCCTCTGTCATCGCGACGGAGCGCCGCAGCAGCGCGCGCACCCGCGCGACCACTTCCTCCAGGGAGAACGGCTTGGTGACGTAGTCGTCGCCGCCGGCGGTGAGGCCTGCGACGCGGTCCTCGACGGCGTCGCGCGCGGTCAGGAAGAGCACCGGCAGCGTCGGGTCCTCGTCACGCAGTCGCCGCAGCACCTCCATGCCGTCGAAGTCGGGCAGCATCATGTCGAGCACGACCGCGTCGGGCCGGAACTCCTTGGCCGTGCGGACCGCGCTCGTCCCGGTGCCCGCGCTCTTGATCTCCCACCCCTCGTAGCGCAGTGCCATGGAGAGGAGTTCGGTCAGATTGCTCTCGTCGTCGACGACGAGGACGCGCACGGGGGACCCGTCGGGTCGCTTGAGGCCAGATGTGTTGCTCATGGTGGTCCACCCTCTTCCGGCTGACTGTGCGCTGCCATGGCCAAGTCTATGACGATCCTGTGCGTCCCCTGTATGGCGAAAGTCGTCGCGCGGCACGATGGAGTCGGGTGGTGGTTGACGATGAGTCGGGATCCGATCGTGAGTCGGCGAGCAGTGCTGGCCGCGGCGGGCGTGTCATCGCTCGTGGCCATGGCTGGGTGCACGTCGAAAAGCACTGGCGCCGATGGTGATCCGTCGACCGCGCCGTCCGGGTCGGCGACATCCGGGCCGGGCGTAACCGACGTCGTCACGGGGTTGCAGGCGCCCTGGTCGGTCGTCTGGGCGGACGGGGCGGCGTTGATCAGCCAACGCGACGACGCCCACATCCGGCAACTGGTCGACGGCCGGCTGCGCGACGTCTTCACGGTGCCGGGCGTCAAGCACGGCGGCGAAGGCGGCCTGCTCGGTATGGCGGTCTCCGGCGGTTGGCTGGTCGTCTATTTCACCGCCGAGGACGAGACCAATCAGGTGGTCCGCTACCGCTGGTCCCGACGTGGCGGCTCGGTCCGACTGTCCGGGCGTCAGCAGATCCTCGACGGCATACCGGCCGGGGTCGTGCACAACGGTGGCCGCGTCGAATTCGGTCCGGACGGAAAGCTGTACATCTCGACCGGCGACAGCACTCGCCGCGAATTGGCCCAGGACAGAAGCAGTTTGGCGGGCAAGATCCTGCGGATGGAGCCCGACGGCGCTGTGCCGGACGACAATCCGTTCTCCGGCAGTCGGGTGTGGTCGATGGGTCACCGCAACGTCCAGGGGATGGCGTGGGCCGCGGACCGCACGATGTTCGCCGTGGAGTTCGGCGAGAACACCTGGGACGAACTCAACGTCATCGTGCCCGGTGATAACTACGGGTGGCCGGTGTACGAGGGCCGCGCGAAGACGGATTTCGATACGTCGCTCGTCCCTCACGACACTCAATCCGCCAGATATCGGAATCCGGTGCAGCAATGGCCGACCTCCGAAGCCAGCCCCAGCGGTATGGCGATCCTGGGGAACACCATCTACATCGCGGCACTCGGCGGACAGCGGTTGATCGTGGTTCCGGTGGCACGGCCGTCGACGTCGAAGCAGTACTTCGTGCGGACCTACGGTCGGCTACGTGACGTGGTGGTCGCTCCCGACAAGTCGCTGTGGGTGCTGACCAACAACACCGACACCCGGGGCGACCCGCGGCCCGGTGACGACCGGATCCTGCGGGTCGATCCGGAACAACTCACGACGACGTGATCGCTACTGTCGTGACTTACTCGCCGAAATCAAGCGAAAACGGCGAACAAGTCACGACAGTGGCGATGTGTGCGGTCGCGGGGAGCCCGCTACTTCGTGGCGGTGACCTGCCGCAGACCCTGGCGCATCTCTGGGGCGCGCAGCCGGGCCGCGTCGCTCTCGGAGTCGGTGTCGAGCTCCTGCGAGGCGCGTTCGGCGGCGACGCGCTCGCGGTAGGTCTCGACCTCCTGGCGCTTCTGCTCCTCGGTCCAACCGAGCAGCGGCGCCATGATGTCGGCGGTCTCCTGCGCGGCGTCGACGCCACGGTGCTTGGTCTCGATCGACATACGGGTGCGTCGGGAGAGCACGTCGGCGACATGCAGTGCACCCTCGTGGGTGACCGCGTACTTCAGCTCCACTCGCAGGTAGGTCTCGGCGGAGGTGACCGGTTCCAAAAGGGATTCGTCCTCAGCGGTCAGCGCGAGGAGTTCGTCCAGCTTCGATCCGTAGCGGCCCAGGAGGTGCTCGATCCGCCACGGCGGCAGGCCGGTCTGGTCCGAGAGCTCGCGGGTGAGGTTGACCATCGCGGCATACCCGTCGGCGCCGACGAGCGGAACGCGGTCGGTGACCGACTCCTTGATCTCGCCGAGATCCTTGCCGGCGATGTCGATCGCATCCTTGGCCATCACTCGGTAGGTCGTGTATTTCCCACCGGCGATCGACACCAGTCCGGGCTGCGGGCGGGCGACCGCGTGCTCGCGCGACAACTGGCTGGTGTCCTCGCTCTCGCCGGCGAGCAGCGGGCGGAGCCCGGCATACACGCCGAGGATGTCCTCCTTGGTGATCGGCGTCGCAAGCACCGAATTCGCATGTTCCAGAAGGTATTCGATGTCCGACGCCGTCGCCGCGGGGTGCGCCAGGTCGAGGGTCCAGTCGGTGTCGGTCGTGCCGATCAGCCACTGCTGACCCCACGGTATGACGAACAGCACCGACTTCTCGGTGCGCAGGATCAACCCGACCTCGCCGGCGATCCGGTCGCGCGGGACCAGGATGTGCACGCCCTTGGACGCGCGGACCCGGAACCGTCCGCGTCCGCCGCTCATTCGCTGCACGTCGTCGGTCCACACGCCCGTCGCGTTGACAACGACCTTCGCGCGGACCGTGATCCGCTCGTCGGTCTCGACGTCCCGGACGACGGCACCGACCACCCGGTCCGCCTCGCGCACGATCTCGACGACTTCGGACGAGCTGCGCACCACGGCGCCGTAGTGCGCAGCGGTGCGCGCGACCGTCATCGTGTGACGCGCGTCGTCGGCCTGCGCGTCGTAGTAGCGGACCGCGCCGACCAGCGAGTCCGCCTTCAGACTGGGGAAGAGCTTCAGCGCGCCGCCGCGGGTGAGGTGCTTCTGGCGAGGCACCGAACGGGCACCACCCATCTGGTCGTACATCGCCAAACCCGTTGCGACATAAGGGCGTTCCCAACCGCGGTGGGACAGCGGGTAGAGGAACGACACCGGATGCACCAGGTGCGGCGCGATCGTGGTCAGCATGAGCTCGCGCTCACGCAACGCCTCGGCGACCAGGCCGAAGTTCATCTGCTCCAGGTAGCGCAGCCCGCCGTGGAAGAGTTTGCTGCTGCGCGACGACGTGCCGCTGGCGAAGTCGCGTGACTCGACCAGCGCGGTGCGTAGTCCACGGGTCGCCGCGTCGAGGGCGGCTCCCGATCCGGTCACCCCGCCACCGATGACGAGGACGTCGAACTCGCGCTCCTGCAGGTCTTTCCACGCCTGCACGCGCTCTTCGGGCCCGAGTCGGGCGCTGTTGGGCTGCATCACCATGAAAGTTCCTCCTGGCTGCCGATCGCCTGACGACGATGGCTGTCTTCCACTCTAGGTACCGGTCCGGCGTGCGCCTCGCGCGGCCGGTTCGGTCGGCAGTGGATGTGATCCAGCCCACCGAACCGGCCCCGCGATGCGGGTCGACGGCGACCTCACTCCACGTCGACCCAGTCGAGCGTGCGCTGCACGGACTTCTGCCAGCCGGCATATCCGGTGGCGCGCTGCTCGTCGTTCCACTCCGGCGACCAGCGCTGGTCCTCGTTCCAATTGGCACGCAACTCGTCGGTGTTGTTCCAGAACCCGGTCGCCAGACCCGCTGCGTATGCCGCACCCAGCGCGGTCGTCTCGGCGACGACCGGGCGTGACACGGGGACGCCGAGGATGTCGGCCTGCAACTGCATGCACAGGCTGTTGGCGGTGACCCCGCCGTCGACCTTGAGCACGTCGAGCTTCACGCCCGAGTCCTTCTCCATCGCGTCGGCGACGTCTTTGCTCTGGTAGCAAATGGATTCGAGCGTTGCCCGGGCCAGGTGGGCGTTGGTGTTGAACCGCGACATACCGACGATCGCGCCGCGTGCGTCCGAGCGCCAGTAGGGCGCGAAGAGGCCGGAGAAGGCCGGCACGAAGTACATGCCGCCGGTGTCATCGACCTGTCGGGCGAGCTGCTCGGTCTCGGCGGCACCGGAGATGATGCCGAGCTGGTCGCGCAGCCACTGGACGGCGCTACCGGTCACCGCGATCGAACCCTCGAGCGCGTAGACGGCGGGACTGTCGCCGAACTTGTAGGCCGGTGTGGTCAGCAACCCGCTCTTGCTGCGGACGATCTCCTCGCCGGTGTTCATCAGCAGGAAGTTGCCGGTGCCGTAGGTGTTCTTCGCCTCGCCGGGGGCGAAACACACCTGGCCGACGGTGGCAGCCTGCTGATCGCCGAGGTCGCCGGCGAGCGGGACCTCGCCGCCGATCGGCCCGCTGCGCAACGTGGTGCCGTAGAAGTTCGGGTCCGAACTGGGTCGGATCTCCGGCAGCATCGAACGCGGTATGTCGAAGAACGACAACAGTTCGTCGTCCCAGTCCAGCGTCTCGAGGTTCATCAGCATCGTCCGGCTGGCGTTGGTCACATCGGTGACGTGCACACCGCCGTCGGTGCCGCCGGTGAGATTCCACAGCACCCAGCTGTCGGTGTTGCCGAAGATCGCATCGCCGTTCTGCGCGGCCTCGCGCAGCCCGTCGACGTTCTCCAACATCCACTGGATCTTGCCGGCCGAGAAGTACGTCGCCGGCGGGATGCCCGCCTTCTGCCGGATGACGTCGCCCTTGCCGTCCCGCTCCAGCGCGGAAGCGATCCGGTCGGTTCGGGTGTCCTGCCACACGATCGCGTTGTAGTAGGGGCGCCCCGTCTTCTTGTTCCAGACGACGGTCGTCTCACGCTGGTTGGTGACGCCGATCGAATCCAGGTCACTGGCCTGCAGATTGGCGTTCGCCAACGCACTGCCCATGACGGTGCGGGTCCGGTCGATGATCTCCAGCGGGCTGTGCTCGACCCAGCCGGCCTGCGGCATGATCTGCTCGTGCTCGAGCTGACGCTTGGCGATCTCGTTGCCGCCGTGGTCGAAGATCATGAATCGAGTGCTCGTCGTGCCCTGGTCCAGGGCTCCTACGAAATCAGCCATTGTTTCTCCTGCAGAAGTGAAAAGTGTTGTCGCTGTTGGTGATCAGGAGTCGACTACTCATTCGTCGTCCTCGATCACTTGCTCGGGCGCGTCCTCCGGGACTCCCAGCGCCGCTCGGGCATCGAGCACCTTGCCGATGAACAGGTCGTAGATGAAGATGCCGATCACGCCACCGATCAGTGGCCCGACTATGGGCACCCACATGTATCCGCTGAATCCGCCTGGGCCGTGGACGGTTCCGGGTAGTGCGAGTTCACCGAATCCGGCGAAGTAGGCGAGGATGCGCGGGCCGAGGTCACGTGCCGGGTTGATCGCATACCCGGCGTTGGCGCCGAAGCTCATGCCGATCGCGGCGACGACGAAACCGATGACCACGGGACCGAGGTTGGCCTTGACGATGGTGTTGCGTGCGTCGACCACGGCGGCGATGCACAGCAGCAGCAGTGCGGTGCCGATGATCTGGTCGAGCAGCGGTCCCCACATCGAGCCGTTGAAGACCGGTGACGGGAAGGTCGCGAAGATCGAGAACGTCGCGTTGGTGTGCCCGTGGACCAACGTTGCGCCGCCCTTGGCGGCCGCATGGTCGTAGGCATTGATCGAGTCGTGGTAGTTCCACCAGACCAGGGCGGCGCCGACGAACGCGCCGACGATCTGACTGATCCAGTACGGCGCCACCTTGCGCCACGGGAACTTGCGCCGTACCGCGAACGCCAGTGTCACGGCGGGGTTCAGGTGGGCGCCGGTGACACCGCCGGCGATGTAGACGCCGAAACAGACCGCGAACGCCCAGCCCCAGGTGATGAGGAGCCAGTCGCCCGAAGCGAGGAAGATCGTCGTGGCGTTCTCGGCGCGGCCCGACCCGGGCAGGGCCGCGACGGCCATCGCGACGACGCCGTCGCCGAAGAGGATCAGCACGCAGGTGCCGAGGAACTCGGCCGCGCACTCACCCCAGACTCCGCCCAACTGCTTGAGCCCGAGGCCGTGTTTCATCGGTGCGGTGACGGCGCTCATCGGGCGTCCACCTCATGGGGCGGGATGGCTGGATTTCTCATGGCATGCGTACCTCTCCAGGAGTGTGAGCCGCATCACAAATGCGGTGCGCGACGTCAACGTAGATCCATTGCCGATGCCGGGGGATGCAGCCGTTTGACATTGTCGAAGGGGTGCCAGCGATTACCCTCGGGACGTATGCCGGGCAGTGTGCAATCGGTCGAACGTGCGGCGGCGATCATGCGACTGCTCGCCGGCGGACACGGCCGTCCACTGGGCGAACTCTCCGGTGCTCTCGGCCTCAGCAAGAGCACCGTGCACGGCATCGTTCGAACCCTCGTCGAGGTGGGTTTCGTCGAGCAGGACCCGAGCAGCGGCGACTATCTGCTGGCCGGCGAAGTGCTGGCGGCGCGGCTGAAACCCATGGATATCAACGAAATGCGGTCACGCGCGACCAACTGGGTGGACGCGTTGGCCGCACGAACCCGACTGTCGGCACGGCTCGTCGTCCTGCCGGACGCCCCGGCCGCCGAGATCGGCGAGGGCGTGACCGCCCATCACGTCTTCAGTGCGTCGCCGGCTCCGCAGCGGGTCGAGATCGGTGATCCGGTCGACCTCGCGGCGACCGCCGAGGGCAAGGTGTTGCTGGCGCTCAGTCCGATCGGCACCCGCGTCCTGGAGGGACTCCGGCCCGACGCCGACGACATACGAGCGGAGCAGACCCTGGAGCGGTTGCGCGCCGAAGCAGTGCTCACGCGGCGCCGCGGCTTCGCCGTCAACGTCGCTGCGTCCCGGCCTGACCAGGCCGGGCTCGCGGTGCCCGTGCGCAGCCACGGCGGGATGGTGGTCGCTGCACTCGGAGTGCGCGGGACGGTCTCGCAGGTGCTCTCGCCCGGCCGCGCTGCCCGCGACGACGTGCTCTCGTCGTTGCACGAAGCCGCGCGCGGCACCAGCCACGCCCTCATGGCGAAACGGTGGTAGGGCGGTGACCACCGCGCGCTATGTCCTCAGCATCGACCAGGGGACCACGTCCACCCGGGCAATGCTGTTCGACCAGCACGGCCGGCTCGCCGGCATGGGCCAGCGCGAGCACCGGCAGATCTTCCCGCACCCGGGATGGGTCGAGCACGACGCTGCCGAGATCTGGCACAACACCCGTCGCGTCATACCGGAGGCGCTGGCCGACCTCGGCATCTCGGTTTCGGACGTGGCCGCGGTCGGCATCGCCAACCAACGGGAGACGCTCGTGCTGTGGGAGCGCCGGACCGGTCGGCCGGTGTGTCCGGCGATCGTCTGGCAGGACACGCGCACCCGGTCGATCGCCGACCGACTGCTCGAGGACCCCGGTGCCGACTTCTTCCGGAAGCGGGCCGGGATCCCGCCGGCGTCCTACTTCACGGCGCCTCGGCTGTCCTGGCTGATGGACAGCCGTCCCGAACTGCGCGACCGCGCCCGACGCGGCGACCTGCTGCTCGGCACGATGGAGACCTGGCTGATCTGGAACCTCACGGGCGGGCCGAGCGGCGGCATACATGTCACCGATGTGACGAACGCGAGTCGCACGTTGATGATGAATCTCGAGTCGTTGCAATGGGATCCGGAGCTGTTGGAGTTCTTCGACGTGCCCGAGGCGATCCTGCCGCGGATCGTGCCCTCGTCCGCGGTCGTCGGCACCGCGACCGGTGCCCTGGCCGGCGTCCCGGTGGCCGCCGCCGTCGGTGACCAGCAGAGCGCGTTGTTCGGCCAAACCTGTTTCGAAGCGGGCGAGGTCAAGTGCACCTACGGCACCGGCGCCTTCCTGCTGATGAACACCGGTGACGAGATCGTGCGCTCCACGCACGGGATGCTGTCGACCGTCGCCTATCAGCTCGCGGACGGGTCGACGGCCTATGCGCTGGAGGGGTCGATCGCCGTCGCAGGAGGCCTCGTGCAGTGGGTGCGCGACGGACTCGGGCTGATCAAGACGGCTCCGGAGATCGAGACGCTCGCCCGCACAGTGGACGACAGCGGCGGATGCGTCGTGGTGCCGGCGTTCACCGGATTGTTCTCTCCCTATTGGTCTTCCGGCGCTCGCGGTGTCATCTCCGGACTGACCAGCTTCGTCACCGCCGGGCACCTCGCGCGGGCGGTGCTCGAGTCGTGCGCCTGGCAGACCAGCGACGTCGTCGAGGCCATGGCGGCGGACGCCGGCGTGCCGTTGAAGTCGCTGCGCGTCGACGGCGGTATGACGGCCAACCATCTGATGATGCAGATGGTCGCCGACGTGCTGGACGTGTCGGTGGTGCGGCCGACCATCAGCGAGACCGTGAGCCTCGGCGCGGCATACCTCGCAGGCCTTGCGGTCGACTACTGGTCGGACATCAAGGTGCTGCGCCGCAACTGGCACCGCGCCGGCCAATGGGACCCGCAGATCAGCCCGCAGGTCCGCGAGGCGCAGCATGCCGCCTGGCGCGCAGGGATCAGTCGCACGCTCGGCGCGGACCGGGGCTGACCTGAGGTGCTTACCATTGGTGTGGTTACAGCCAATACGTAGGAATCAGGGAGTTCGATGACACGCATCCGGCAGGTGGCGGGGCCGTGCACCACATGGCCGGAGGACAGTGCCTTCATCCGCGAGGTGCTCGATCGCATCGGTGACAAGTGGTCGGTGCTGGTGATCAGCACACTCGGCGAGGGCGCGCTGCGCTACTCCGATCTGCAGGCGAGCGTTCCGGGCATCTCGCAGCGGATGCTGACCCTGACCCTGAAGGAGTTGGAACGCGACGGCCTGCTGACGCGGACCGCCTACGCCGAGGTGCCGCCGCGGGTCGTCTACGAGCTCACGGACCTGGGGACGTCACTACTGGACGCCGTCATGGCGCTGGCCGGCTGGGCGGTGGCCCACCATGGCGAGATCGCCGAACGTCGTCGCGCGCACGAGAAGAGCGGGGTCGGTCGCGCGAAGGCGTAGCGGCGGACCCGGCCGGGGCCCGGTCATGCCGCCGTCCCGCGGGCGAGGAGCTTGCCGTGGTCCCGTGCACGCTCGTGCGCGGAGGTGCGCAGTTCGGCGGCCAGTTCGGTGAACTCGTCGAGGCCGGGGCTCACCCCGGCGAGGGTGAACTCGATCTCGACGACGTTGAGGTCCATCCGCCATACGTCCTCGAGGATGCGGCGGATCCACGGAGTTCCGTGATCCCAGCCGTCCCGTGGGGTGCCCGGGCCGTACGCGCCGCCGCGAGCGACCGCGAGCACGGCGGGCTTGCCGGCGATCGGCGACGGGCCGCCCGGGTAGAAGGCCGGATGGGTGAAGATCAGGTCGATCCACGACTTGATGTGCTGCGAGACCCCGAAGTTGTAGAACGGCACGGCGAGCAGCAATGCGCCGGCGTCGAGAAGTTCCTGGCCCAGGGTCTCGGCCAGGTCGACCGCCTGCTGCTGGTCCGGCGTCCGCTGCGCGGGCTCGAGTGGTCCGGCACTGATGGCGTCACCGAGTGCGGTCGCCCGCAACGGGGACAGCCCGACGTCACGCCGCACGACGTGGCCGTTCGGGCGGTCGGCCCGCCAGGCCTGTTCGACGATGTCACCCAGCTCCCGGCTGTACGAACCCTCCACCCGGAGGCTGGCATCGACTCGAAGCAACGACATGAAGTTCTCCTCTCACGGCATACGAACAATTTGTTCGTAACGCCATGATGGGTCTGTCGGAGGGGCCTTACAAAAGGCACTTCGATGTTCGCGTCGGACGGCCGATCGTCAAGCGCCGCAACGCACTACAGCGCGCGAGCGCTCGCGCTGCCGATCACCAGGTGACGGTGAAGCTGCCCTTGTCGCTGATCGCGCTCACCGTGTATGACGTGCCGGGGTAGCTCCAACCCGAGCCGTCCTCGATCCAGCCCTCACCGGGCAGCGTCTGTTGCCAGTAGGCCTCGAGGTCGGTCGGCAGGTAGGTGATCCGGACCGTCAGGCTGTTGTCGCTCTCGGCCGTTCGCTGCCAGGTCAGGTCCGACGGCATGGCGAGCATCCGGGGTCCGCCGGACGGGCTCTCCAGCGGCACCGCGCCGGCGTACTCCTGATCACTCAGCGGACTCGCCTGGGGCAGGCTCGGTGACATGGCCGGGGGCTGGTCGGCTGCAGCGGACAGCTTCGTGGAGGTCGAGTCGGACCGTGCGGTGGACGGACCGGTCAGCGCAGACGGACCGCTGGCTGACGAGGTCGTCGTCCCGGACCTGGCCGCCGAGGATTTGGCGCTGCTGCCGTCGGAGGACGGCAGCTGTGTGCTCAGCCCGCTGCGTGGGGTGACGGGCTCGTTCAGCGCCGGTGTCCTCGAACCGCCGGTCGATGCGGGACTGCCGGTCGTGCTGGGTGACGGACTGGCCGAGCTCGAGCTCATCGCCGGCGACAGTCCGTTGACGACCTCGTGCTTGCCGCCGTCGTGCAGTGCGACCACGGTGACGCCGACGATCGCTGCCGCGGCAGCCGCCGCGCCGACGCCGGCGAAGATCCGGGTCATCGGGCTGGTCCGCCGTCGGCTGTTCAGTGCCGCGGCGAACTGCTCCTCGCGATCCCGGTCCAGGTCTGCGTCGGAGACCTGCAACGCCTTCGCGGCGAACGCGTCGCGCAGGCGGCGTTCCAGGTCCTCCTGGTCGTGTTGCTCAGACGGATTCATCGGGTACGCCTCCTTGCATGATCTTGGTGAGTGTGGCCATGGCCCTGCTTGCCTGTGATTTGACGGTGCCCTTGCTGATGCCGAGCGCGTCGGCGATGTCCGCCTCGGACATGTCGGACCAGTAGCGCAGCACCAGCACCTCGCGCTGCCGCGGCGGCAATTGGTCGACCGCCCGCAGCACCTCCTGGTGCTCCTCGGCGAGGATCACGTCGGTGTCGGCGGGCGGCGCGATCTCCGGCTCGGCGACCTTGAGGTGGGCGCGCACGGTCCGGCGCCGCCGCAACATCGACCTGGACTGGTTGACGACCGCCTGCCGCAGGTAGCCGACCGCGGCCCGGGAATCACGCAGCGCGGCCCGGTTGCGGTGCATCCCGAGGAACGCTTCCTGGACGACGTCCTCGGCGCTCGCGGTGTCGTCGACCAGCAGGCGCGCGAGCCGCACCATCTGCAGGTGGTGCGTGCGGTAGAGCTCGGCCAGATCGACCGGTTCGTCCGCGGTCATCGTGGCAGGGCGAGGGAGTGAGCCACGGTCATGGACCCGACCTCCCAAGCGATACGGCCTTTCGGCATACACGGCGGGCGCGGTCAGTGTCATGACGTCCCGACCCCTCGCCCAGACCCTAACCAGTCGTCGTGGTGGAAGGGAACGCCGCACCGCGGCAGGCCGGGAACCGGCTGCCGTCCAGCGATCATCGCGTCGCACCTCACGGTGGGTAGACGCACGACCGGCGGTCAGGTTGCCTCGGCGCGCTCGGCGATATACCGCGTGCGCGTGCGATCGGTCACAGAGTGCCGGTCCTCACGGCAGCAGGAGTATGGCGTCCGCACGCTCCCGCGTCGACCGCACCAGCACCGCGTTCCGCTCGTCCGAACCCAGCGCTCGCTGCGTCGCCTCCGCCACGCTGCGGCCGTAGCTGCGGTGTCGTTCGATGAGTCGCTCGCGGCGCAGTTCGTCGGGGGTCTCGACATACCAAATGGCGTCCAGCAAACCTGGCACCTCGCGCCAGGGCCGGTCCGCGAGCAGCAGATAGTTGCCCTCGGTCAGCACGACCTGCGTGTCCGGGGCGATCGGGATCGAGCCGGCGATCGGCTCCTCCAGCGACCGGTCGAAGGCGGGCGCCCACACGGTGTCCTGCCCGATGTCGTCGCCGATGTGCTTGCCGGTCTGCTCGCCGCCGCGTCGAATCCGGGCGAGCAGTTCGACATACCCGACGGCGTCGAACGTGTGCGGTGCTCCCTTGACCGGCCTCCAGCCTCGTTCGTCGAGGACGGCCTGCGCCAGGTGGAAGCCGTCCATCGGGGCGATCACCGTGCGGAGGCCGCGCTCGCGACACCCGCGGGCGAGCACGTCGGCGGCGGTCGACTTGCCGGTCGCGGGTGGCCCGGTCAGCCCGACGACGACGCGGTCGTTCCGGCCGGCCAGCTCGGCGATGGCGTCGACAGCGGTAGCAGTGTCGAGGGTGGGTCCGGAGGTCACCCGCGTGACTCTGCGGCATTCCGGTCCCATGCACAAGCGCTGCTAATCTGTGGGACGGCGTCCGTGTCGGGCGCCGGGGTGTGAGCAGGGGAAGCCGGTGCGAGTCCGGCGCTGTCCCGCAGCCGTGAGTGGCCGGTCGGTCGCGAGTCGGAATACCTGCAGCGCCCAACACCGGATCGACTGTCGAGGACTGCAGTCGCGGGCGAGAGTCTGTCGCGCGCGGGAAGTCGCGACACGAAAGGACACCGCCCGCATGCCCAGCCGCACGGTGCGATCGGCCGCAGCCCTCGCACTCGCCACTTCGGCCACCACCTTCGCGTATGTCGGATCGGCCGCGCCCGCACAGGCGGCCGGTTACAACGGCTACTGCAAGACCAGCTCCGGCGTGACGGTCGTCGTGGACTTCCGTGGACTCGGTGGTGGGGTCGCGATCCGCTGCGCTCCGGTCGGTGCCGGCGCCAACGGGCTCGATGCGCTGCGCGCGGCCGGGATCCCGATGACCGGCACGGGCATGTATGGCGACAGCGTCGTGTGCACGTTGTACGGCAAGCCGGACCGCTCCTGCCCGCGCATGCCTCCGGCGGATGCGTACTGGAGCTACTGGCACGCGGCCAACGGTGGTTCGTGGACCTACAGCTCCGACGGGCTGACGAACCGCACCGTCATACCCGGCGGTTTCGAGGGCTGGTCGTTCACTCAGGGGTCGACCAATGTCGCGCCCGGCGCCGCGCCGTCCCGTCCGGCGAGCGCGCCGAAGCCACCGCCGGCGACACACACCACGCAGCCGCCGGCACCGCCGCGTCATACGAGCTCGACCGCGCCGAACGGCACGAAGACCACCACGAGCAAGAGCGGTTCGACGCCGGGCACAGGTGACGGCGGTGGATCGCAGCCGGAGTCGACGACCGCCGCCGCACAGACGAAGGCGGCCAAGGCGTCGAAGGCGGCCAAGGCATCGAAGGCAGCGAAGCAGAAGGCTGCCGCGAAGAAGGCGAAGGCCAGCCGTTCCGCGTCGGCGAGCAGCGCCGCGAAGGCGAAGCACGGCACGGCGTCGTCGAGCTCGTCCGCCGGGGCGGCCGGAGGTTCGAGGGGCGACGCGGAGAATGCGGCCATGGCCAACAGTGACGACCTGATCAAGGACTCCAAGAAGTCGTCCGGTGTCAACGCAACAACCGTCGTCGGTGGCATCGTCCTGGCGGCACTCGTCGTCGGCGGCGGCGCCATCGCGATCGTCCGCCGGCGCAACCTCGGGTGAGTCGGCTGCCTGGGTCGGTCCATCCGGTCGCCTGGTGGTTGTGGGCGATCGGCCTGGCCGTGGCGGCGTCGTTCACGACCAACCCGCTGTTGTTGTTGCTCCTGATCGGCGTTGCTTGCTTCGTCGTGGTGCTGCGCCGCGGCAACGCGCCGTGGTCGCGCTCGCTGCGGCTCTACCTGCTGCTCGGGCTCTTCATCGTCGTGGTGCGGGTGGCATTCCGGTGCCTCCTCGGGGAGTCCAGCGGTGGCACGGTCCTCCTGGACCTGCCGTCGATCCCGTTGCCGGAGTGGGCAGCCGGCGTCAGCCTGCTCGGGCCGGTGCACCTGTCGGATCTGCTCGCCGGCCTGTATGACGGACTCCGGCTCGCGGCGATGATCATCTGCATCGGCGCGGCCAACTCGCTGGCGAATCCGAAGCGGCTGCTCAAGGTGGTGCCGATCGGGCTCTACGACATCGGCACGGTCGTCGTGGTTGCCGTGTCCGTCTTCCCACAGATCGCGGACAGTCTCCGCCGCGTGCGACGAGCACAGCAGCTGCGTCCGGATCGGGACGGCAAGAAATGGCACGTGGTGCGACGGATGATCGTGCCGGTGTTGGCCGACGCGCTCGATCGCTCGCTTCTGCTTGCCGCTGCGATGGATTCGCGTGGTTACGGTCGGCGCGGACCGACCCCGGTGCGGACCCGACGGATCCTCGGAGTGGTGACGGTTGTCGGGCTGATCGCGGTGTGTGTCGGCATCTTCGGTGTGCTCGACGATCGCGCACCGTCCCTTTTCCGGTGGCCCGCCTTCGTCGTCGGTGTCGTGCTCGCGGCCGGCAGCCTCGCCTTCTCCTCGCGGGAGCGCACCGTGACCAGATATCGACCCGAGTCGTTCGACGTGATCGCTGCCGCGGTCGCCGCTGCGGGGCTGGCGTCGGGCGTGCTGATGCTCCTTGCCACGCATGTGACGCCGGACCACTTGGATCCGTCGACCTCGCCGGTGGAGTGGCCGGTGGTGGACCTGCTTCCCTTGGTGGCGGCGGTGGTCGGCTTGGTCGCGGCGGCGGTGTCGCCACCCGGCGTCATACGCGATTCGGGTCAGGATTCGATGCAGGACTCGGCCGAGGACGAGGAGGTGCCCGCATGATCGAGTTGCGTGACGTGTCGGTGAGGTATGCCGACGACCGGGCACCGGAGTTGGCGCACGTCGATCTCTCGGTCGAAGAGGGTGAGCTCGCACTGGTCGTGGGACGCACCGGTGTCGGCAAGTCCACCCTGCTCGGCACGATCAACGGGCTCGTGCCGCACTTCACCGGCGGGCGACTGTCCGGGACCGTGACGGTCGCCGGCATGGACACTCGGGACCACCCGCCGCGTGAAATGGCCGACGTCGTCGGCCGCGTCGGCCAGGACCCGCTCGCGGGATTCGTCGCGGACACCGTCGAAGATGAACTTGCCTATGGAATGGAGCAATTGGGGGTCTCGCCGGCCACCATGCGCAAGCGGGCCGAAGAGACGCTGGACCTGCTGGGGATCGCTGCGCTGCGGGCTCGATCCCTGACCACGTTGTCCGGCGGGCAGCAGCAACGCGTCGCGATCGGTGCGGCGCTGGTGACAGCACCCAAGGTGCTCGTCCTGGACGAGCCGACGTCCGCGTTGGACCCGGGGTCCGCCGAGGAGGTGCTGGCGGCGATCACCCGACTCGTGCATGACCTCGGGACGACGGTCGTGATGGCCGAGCACCGACTGGAAAGGGCTGTGCAGTATGCCGATTCGGTGATCACCCTGCCCGGTGGCGGCGTCGTCCGCAGTGGCGATCCGGCGACGATGATGATCGATGCGCCGGTCGCCCCGCCGGTGGTGGAACTCGGGAGACTGTGCTCCTGGACGCCGATCCCGTTGTCCGTCAGGGACGCTCGTCGAGCGGCGCGACCGTTGCGGGAGAAGCTCGAAGCACCGACCGTGCGAAGCCGGGCGGCGGGGGAGACCGTGCTCCGGGCGGGTGGCGTGACGGTGCGCTACGGCCGGCGGGTGGCCGTACGAGAGGTCGATCTCGAGCTCGCGTCCGGCACGGTGACAGCACTGATGGGTCGCAACGGGTCGGGCAAGTCTTCCTTGATGTGGGCGTTGCAGGGCAGCGGCGCACGTAGTTCCGGCTCGGTCTTGGTGGACGGCATCGAGACTGCAGCCAAGGACGGTAAGCGGCGGGACGCAGCTGACGCCGCGACGCGGATCGGTCTGGTTCCGCAGAGCGCGGCCGACCTGCTCTATCTGGAGAGCGTCGACGAGGAGTGCGCGGCTGCCGGACCAGCAGCGCGCGAACTCCTCGACGAGCTCGCGCCGGGCATCGACGGGAGCCAGCACCCCCGCGATCTGTCCGAAGGACAACGTCTTTCGCTCGTCCTGGCGATCCAACTGGCAGGACGTCCGCGCGTGCTGCTGCTGGATGAGCCGACGCGCGGGCTGGACTACACAGCGAAGGCGCTGCTGTCGAGACAACTGGATGCGCTCGCGCGTGACGGGCATGCCGTGCTCGTGGCGACCCATGACGTGGAGTTCGTCGCCGGGGCAGCAGATCGGGTCGTCGTGCTGGCCGACGGCGACGTGATCGCCGACGGCCCGACGGCGGAGGTCGTGGCGTCCTCGCCGGTCTTCGCACCGCAGGTCGCCAAGGTCCTCGCGCCGCACGAGTTCCTCACGGTCGACGACGTCGCAATCTCTTTGGGGAAATCGTCGTGAATCAGACGGTGACACCGGGTGCGCCCGGCAGCCGGCCGGACCTGGTGACGACGCTGGGCAGTCACGCTGTCCCGCTGCGCGCTCGGTCGGCACTCGTCCTCGCGCTGATCAGCGTCGCCGGTCTGGCGATGTTCTGCTGGCCACTGCTGACGCACAACGACGTGTCCGGCAGCGCCCACGTCACCGACGCACCGATCATCTTCGCGGCCACGCTGCCGCTGCTCGTCTTCGTCGTTCTGGCTGAATTCGCCGACGGCGGAATGGATTCCAAGGCGCTCGCGATGCTCGGTGTGCTGTCTGCCGTTGATGCAGCGCTGCGACCGATGGGTGGCGGCACTGGTGGTGTCGAGACCGTCTTCTTCCTGCTGATTCTCGCGGGTCGCGTGTTCGGTCCTGGCTTCGGCTTCGTCCTCGGCTGTACGTCGCTCTTCGCGTCCGCGCTCATCACTGCTGGCGTGGGTCCGTGGCTGCCCTTCCAGATGCTCTGTTCCGCATGGATCGGGCTGGGAGCGGGGCTGCTGCCGCGCCGGGTCCGTGGCACGCGCGAGATCGTGATGCTCATCGCGTATGGCGTGCTGGCGGCATACCTCTTCGGCGCGTTGATGAACCTCTACGGGTGGCCTTTCCTCGCCGGCACCGACATCTCCGGGCACGCGAATCTCGCCTATGTGCCAGGGGATTCGCTGTTGGACAACCTGCACCGCTTCGGCGTCTACACGCTGGTCACGTCGACAGGTGGCTGGGACACCGGACGTGCGATCACGAATGCGTTGGCGATCGCCCTGCTGGGTCGGCCGGTGCTGGTGGTGCTGCGCCGGGCCGCGCGGCGTGCGTCATACGACCCGGTGCGCAGCGACAACTGACACCCCGAGGTGGCCGAGTAGCTCGTGAGGGACGAGCGAGCGTATCGAGATCCGGGCCCCTGTCACATTTCCTCGTGGGTGTTCGGGTCGCCGCCGAAGAGACGCCCGTCCTCGCGACCCAGGCCGGTGATGGCCGCCATCTCCGCGTCGGACAGCTCGAAACCGAAGACGTCGAGGTTGGCCTGCTGTCGCTCCGGCGTGGCGGATTTCGGCAGCGGCAGTGAGCCGAGCTGGTGGTGCCAGCGCAGGATGACCTGACCCGGCGTGACGTCGTGTGCCCGGGCCGCATCGGCGACGGGTGCCTCGTCGAACGGAGCCTGACGCTTGCCCATCGGGCTCCAGGCCTCGGTGCGAATCCCGAGGTCCGCGTGGGTCTTTCGCATCTCGACCTGGGGAAAGTAGGGGTGCAGTTCGATCTGATTGACCGCCGGCGTGACTCCGGTCGCTTCGATGATCCGCGCGAGATGCTCGGCGGTGAAGTTCGAGACGCCGATGGTGCTGACGAGGCCGTCCTGCTGCGCGGTCACCAGCGCCTTCCATGCCTCGACGAACTTATCCACGCTCGGGTTGGGCCAATGGATGAGCTGCACGTCGATGCGGTCGATGCCGAGAGTCTCGAGAGACGTGCGGATCGACGCGAGCGCGTCGTCATACGCATGATGCCGGCCGGGGATCTTGGTCTGGATGCGGACGTCGTCGCGCGGGATGCCGGATCGGCGCAGGGCTTCGCCGACTTCGGCTTCGTTCTCGTAATTGACTGCGGTGTCGAGCAATCGGTAGCCGGCGGCGAGTGCGGACCCGATGGCGGTCACGCCGTCGGTGCCCTTGAGCGGGTAGGTCCCGAAACCGATCGCCGGGAGCGTCGTGCCGTCCTGGAGTGTGTATGTCGGAATGCTCACCGGCACCACGCTACGCGTCCCGTCCCGGCCACCTCCATCGCGAGTGACGGCTTCCTCGGCGACTGACGGTCGGATCGGGCCGTCACTCGCCGAAGAAGCCGTCATTCGGCATCAGGGGTGTGTCAGGTTTAGTTGACAAGGCGATTCTTGTCAGGTTTTATTGACACATGAACGACGAACTCAAGCTCACCGAGGCCGCTGCGAGTACGAACCCCGCGCAGGGGTTGGCGGCGGTTCGCGCGCTCCGGGTCCTCGCCGACCGGTTGGAGGACGTGCAGGTGCGCAACGCCCGGGAGCGCGGCTGGAGCTGGCAGGCCATCGCCGATGTCCTGCAGGTCAGCCGGCAGGCCGTTCATCAGAAGCACTCCTGAGGGGCTGTTGTATGACGCCCTCAGCCGTGCACCCCAGGCGTGAAACGCACTGGGAACCAACACACTTCAAGGAGAGACCACCATGTTCAGAGATCCTGAGATTCGGATAGCAATGCTCCAGGCCACCGAGGAGCGCCGCGAGCTCGGTCACGACCTGCTCGGACCCGACCACCTGCTGCTCGGCCTGCTGGCCAACGTGCGCGGCTCGGCATACGAAGTGCTGGCCGGGCAGGGAGTCACCTACGACTGGGCACGTCGGGTGGTGGCGGAGAAGCACGACGACCGGCGCCAGGACGACGACGTCGAGCAGCCGACCGACTCGGCGGACAGCCTCGACGAGGATCGGGAGGCGCTGAAAGCCATCGGTATCGACCTGGACAAGGTCCGCGACGCCGTCCGGGAGGCTTTCGGTGAGGACATCACCGACCGCTGGGGTCAGCGTCGTGACCGCGGCGGACGCGGCCGGCGCGGTGAGCGCCGTGAGCGCGGAGACCGCTCCGATCATGACCGTCGAGGCCGCGACGACGAGCGGGCGGACCGTGAGGACCGGCGCGGTGGCCAGTGGCACGGCGGTCCGCACGGCCGAGGCCCGTGGGGCGGGGAATTCGACGGGTTCGGTGAAGGTTTCGCCGGATTCGGCCCGGGCGGCCGCGGTCGCCGGGGCCCGCGACGCGGCCGGTTCGAGCGGGTGACCGCGAGCATGCGGCGCATGCTGCACGGTCTTCGCGGTGAGCTGCGGGCCGCGCACATGGCGCAGGGGAACGACCGCGATCGGACTCCTCCCGCGGGCATCGTCCTCGCGGCGATCGTCGCGTGCGGTGACCCGGCGGTGGACGCCATCGTCGAGGCGGCCGACAATCCCGACTCGCTGCGCGCAGCGGTCGATGCGCTGGCCGGCCACGCCACCACCTGATCGCCGCCGCCTCGGCCCGGTCGCGTGCTGCTGCACGTGACCGGGCCGTTGCGCGTGTCCGAACACTGCGCCGAATCTCCTTGACGACGACCGGTTCGGGTCTAATCTGCCAAAGAGCCCACAAGGTGTGCGACCACGACGAGCCAACTGCCGACGGAACTGAGGAACGTTCGATGCTTGGACTGCCGGACTCGATCACCACCTGCCTCTTCGACCTCGACGGTGTCCTCACGGACACCGCCAGCGTGCATCGCACGGCGTGGAAGCAGATGTTCGATGCCTACCTGGAAGCCAAGGACGGCAAGGGATTTCAGCCGTTCACCGATGACGACTACAACAAGTATGTCGACGGCAAGCCGCGTCAGGACGGCGTCCGCGACTTCCTGAAGTCCCGCGACATACAGCTGCCGGACGGATCGCCGGACGACGGTGGTGACGCCGAAACCGTCTGGGGCCTGGGCAATCGGAAGAACGACAAGGTCCAGGACGAGATCAAGCGCAACGGCGTCAAGGTCTACGAGGGGAGTCGGCGCTACCTGCAATTGGCACAGGAGCAGGGCCTGCGCCGGATCGTGGTCTCCTCGAGCGCCAACACCAAGATGGTCCTCGAGGTCACCGGCCTCGAGCAGTACATCGAGGGCCGCATCGACGGTGTCACGTTGTCGGAACAGCACATCAAGGGCAAGCCGGCACCGGACTCGTTCCTCGCCGGCGCGAAACTCGCCGGCGCATCGCCCGAGCAGGCGGTCGTCTTCGAGGACGCGACCTCGGGAGTGGCCGCCGGCCGCGCGGGCAACTTCGGCTACGTCGTCGGCGTGGACCGCGTGGGGCACGCGGATGCGTTGAAGGACAACGGTGCCGATGTCGTGGTGCAGGATCTCGCCGAACTGATCGAACGTAAGGGCTGAACGATGACCGACAACGCCAAGAGCGAATTCACCGTCGAGCCATGGCGCGTCCGCGAACTCGGTGTCCATCCGGGCAATCTCGCGCAGTCGGAGTCGGTCTTCGCCCTCTCCAACGGACACATCGGCGTGCGCGGGAACTACGACGAGTCCACGCCGAACGGTCTGCTCGGGACCTACCTCAACTCCTTCTACGAGGAACGCCCGCTGCCGTATGCCGAGGCGGGCTACGGATACCCCGAGGAAGGGCAGACGATCGTCAATGTCACGGACGGCAAGATCATCCGGCTGCTCGTCGACGACCAGCCGCTCGACCTCCGGTATGGCGTGGTGCGACACCAGGAGCGCACGCTCGACCTGCGTGAGGGACTGCTGCACCGCGACCTGACCTGGGAGACCACCGCAGGGACGCAGGTCCGCATCCGCTCCACCCGCCTGGTGTCGTTCACCCAGCGCGCGATCCTCGCTATCCGCTACACGGTCGAGGCCGTCAACAAACCGGTGCGCATCGTCATGCAGTCGGAGATGGTCGCCAATGAGAAGCTCGCGGTCGCGTCCAAGGACCCACGAGTGGCGGCTGCGCTGAAGGATCCGCTGAAGCCGGAGGAGGCCTCGAACACCGAGAACCGGTCGCTGCTGATCCATCGCACGAAGAAGAGCAAGCTGCGCGTGGCCGTCGCCTGCGACCATGAGATCCACGGCGACGACGGAACCGAGTTCCACAGCAACACCTACGTTCAGCCCGACTGGACGCGCACCACCCTCGGCACCGAGCTCGAGCCCGGCGAGAGCGTCGGTATGACGAAATACGTTGCCTACGGCTGGAGTTCGCAGCGCACCCTGCCGGCATTGCGGGACCAGGTGGACGCCGCGTTGTCCGCGGTGCTGCACACCGGATGGGACAACCTGGTCGCCGAGCAGCGCACCTACCTCGACGAGTTCTGGGACGGCGCCGACGTCGAGGTCGACGGTGACCCGGTCATCCAGCAGGCGGTGCGTTTCGGTCTCTGGCACGTGCTGCAGTCGGGTGCCCGGGCGGAGGGTCGCGCCATACCGGCGAAGGGCCTGACCGGTCCGGGGTATGACGGACACTGCTTCTGGGACAGCGAGATGTACGTCCTGCCGGTGCTGACCGCGACCGCACCGCAGGCCGCGCGCGACGCGCTGATCTGGCGGTTGTCCATCGCAGATCTTGCAGAAGAACGCGCGAACACGTTGAAACTCAAGGGTGTTGCCTTCCCATGGCGCACCATCCGAGGCCAGGAGTGCTCGGCATACTGGCCGGCCGGGACCGCTGCTTTCCATATCAATTCGGCTGTCGCGACGGCCGCGGCACGCTACGTCCATTGGACACTGGACGAGGAGTTCGACCGCGAGGTCGCGCTTCCGTTGCTGGTGCGCACCGCACGGCTGTGGGCCGGCATTGGTTATCACGGCAACGACGGTCGCTTCCACATCGACGGGGTCACCGGACCGGACGAATACAGCGCGATCGTCGACGACAACGTCTACACGAATCTGATGGCCGCGCGGAACATGCGGTACGCCGCGGAAGCCGCTGAGCGCTGGCCGAAGGTCGCCAAGGAACTCAAGGTCACCGAGGCCGAACGCGCCGAGTGGTGGGCGGCGGTGGAGACCATCGCCGTCCCGTATGACGACGAGCTCGACGTTCACATGCAGGACGCCGACTTCACCAACCATCGGGTGTGGGACTTCCAGGAGACGCACGACAGCCAGAGCTACCCGCTCCTGCTGCACTACCCGTATGTCGACATCTACCCGCGCCAGGTCATCAAGCAGGCCGATCTGATCCTCGCAATGCATTGGTGCGGCGACGAATTCACCACTGAGCAGAAGGCACGTGCGTTCGCGTACTACGAGCCGCTCACCACCCGCGACTCCTCGCTGTCGGCCTGTACCCAAGCGGTCATCGCGGCGGAGGTCGGTCACGTCGACCTCGCGCACGACTATGCGACCGAGGCCGCGCTGATGGACCTGCACGACCTGGAGCACAACACCAAGGACGGCGTGCACGTCGCATCGCTCGCCGGCGCCTGGTTGGCCCTGGTCTGCGGCTTCGGTGGGATGCGCGATCACCACGGCCAGTTGAGCTTCGCACCGGCATTGCCCGAGGGCATCGAGCGGCTCGCGTTCACCATCCGCTGGCAGGGCTGCAAGATCCGGGTCGAGATCACGCACGAGCGGACGACCTATCAACTCGAGGACGGTCCGGACGCGCACACGACGATCAAGCACTACGGCCGCAAGTTCATCCTGCGGTCCGGGAAGCCGGCCTCTCGCGCGACGAAGGCACCCAAGCCACTCACGCCTCGACCGGAGCAGCCCGTCGGCCGTGCGCCGATCAAGGCCGGGTCGGGTGGCTGAGACCTCGAGACTCCCGCCCGTCCCTCATGGGCCCCTCGGCCAGCGCTGCTGACGGAGTGGCAGACTGGTCGACGGGCCGGGGCCTGCTGATCGACGCTTCGGCATACGTTCATGACGGGAGCCGAAAGCTATGTCAGCACAAGGTGATTCAACCTCCGCGACGCGCACCGAGCGCGACTCGATGGGCGACATCGAGGTACCGGTCGATGCCAAGTGGCGTGCGCAGACCCAGCGCGCGGTGGAGAACTTCCCGGTGTCCGGCCGGCGGATCGAGCGGGAGCTGATCGGGGCACTCGCGTCGATCAAGGGCTGCTCCGCCTTCGTCCGTGGCGAGCGCGGCATGCTCGACAAGCGCAAGGCACAGGCGATCCACGACGCGGCGGCGGAGGTCGCCCGCGGGGACTGGGATGCGCAGTTCCCGATCGACGTCTTCCAGACCGGCTCGGGCACGTCCTCGAACATGAACGCCAACGAGGTCATCGCGACGCTGGCCCAGGAGTCGCTGGGTGAACCGGTGCATCCCAACGACGACGTCAACGATCCGTTCTCGTCCAACGACCAGTTCCCTGCCGCCATACACATCGCCGCGACGCGCGCGGTCGTCCGCACGCTGATCCCGGCGTTGGAGCACTTCGCCGACGCATTGGAGCGGAAGGCGACCGAGTTCGCCGACGTGGTGAAGTCGGGGCGGACGCACCTGATGGATGCGACGCCGGTCACCCTCGGTCAGGAGTTCGGCGGATATGCCGCGCAGATCCGGCTCGGCGTCGCACGCCTGCAGGACGCACTCCCGCGGGTGGGGTCACTCCCACTCGGCGGCACCGCGGTCGGCACCGGCATCAATGCACCGAAAGGCCTTGCTGGTGAAGTGATTTCACGCCTGGCAGACGACATGGGCCTGCCGCTCACGGAGGCCGCGGACCACTTCGAGGCACAGGGTGCGCGCGATGCGCCCGTGGAACTGTCCGGAGTGCTGCGGACGATCGCGACCAGCATGACGAAGATCGCCAACGACATCCGCTGGATGGGGTCCGGCCCGCGGACCGGGCTGACCGAGATATTCCTGCCGGACCTGCAGCCCGGCAGCTCGATCATGCCCGGCAAGGTCAATCCGGTGCTGGCAGAAGCGGTGTGCCAGGTCGCAGCACAGGTCGTCGGCAATGACGCGGCGGTCGCGTGGGGTGGCGCCGCCGGCAATTTCGAGCTCAATGTGATGCTGCCGGTCATCGCCGACAACCTGCTGCAGTCGATCGAGATCCTGTCGAACGTCAGCGTGCTCTTCGCCGATCGGTGCATCGACGGCATCACCGCCAACGTCGACCGGTGCCGTGAGTTCGCCGAGTCCTCACCGTCCATCGTGACTCCGCTCAACCACTACGTCGGGTATGACGAGGCCGCCGCGATCGCCAAGCAGTCCCTCAAGGAGGGCAGGACGATCCGCGAGGTCGTCGTCGAACGCGGACACGTGCAGAGCGGCGCGATCAGCGAGGCCGACCTTGGCCGGGTGCTCGACGTACTGGCGATGACCCGCCCCGCCGACTGACGCAGTTCACGCCGACTGACGCACGTGCACGTGCGTCGGTCGATGGCACGTGCGTCACTCGGCACTACGCTCGGATGGTGCCGAACTGGAGGAACCGCGCCTTCCGCCCGACGGACGTGCTGGGCACCCGCCGTCGCCCGTCGCCGAGCGAGGACGCGCCCGAACGTGTGCTGCAGCCTCGTCGTGACCAGGACCCGGTGCCCGTCGAGGAGTCGGTCGTCGAGAAGGCGCTCTACTGCAACGGTCGCCGGGTGGAGGCCCCGCGGTCGCTGCGTGAGGCCATGCACCGGCTGCACGAGCCCGACAAGCCGATGGCCTGGATCGGTCTCTATCACCCGACCGAAGACCAGATCAACGACATCGCAACGGTTTTCAACCTGCACCCGTTGGCCGTCGAGGACGCGATCGTCGCGCATCAACGCCCCAAGCTCGAACGGTATGACGACACGCTCTTCGCGGTGCTGCGCCCAGCCATCTACCTGGACGAGTCGGAGACGGTGCAGATCGGCGAGCTGCACATCTTCATCGGCCCGGATTTCGTGCTGACCGTCCGGCATACCGACCGGCCGAAGCTGGCACCGGTCCGGGAGCGCCTCGAGGGCGACCCGGAGCTGCTCGCCCGCGGCCCGGAGGCGGTGCTCTACGCGATGATCGACTTCGTCGTCGACCGGTACGCACCCGTCGTCGCCGGGCTGGAGAACGACATCGACGAGATCGAGAACCAGGTCTTCGAGTCCGACCCGGCCGTGTCCCGTCGCATCTACGAGCTCTCCCGTGAGGTCGCCGAGCTGCAGCGTGCGACCAAGCCGCTGCTGCAGATGATGCGGGACCTGGAGGCCGGGTTCGACAAGTACGGCACGGACGAGGAACTGCAGCGGAATCTGCGAGATGTGCAGGACCACGTCACCGGCGTCGTCGAGCGCGTGGACGGTTTCCGCAGCACGCTCGCCGACATACTCACCCTGAATGCGACGCTCGTCGCCCAGACCCAGAACGAGGAGATGCGCCGCCTCGCCGAGGCGGGGATGGACCAGAACGACGAGGTCAAGAAGATCTCCGCGTGGGCCGCCATCCTCTTCGCGCCGTCGCTGATCAGTGGCATCTACGGCATGAACTTCCACCAGATGCCCGAGTTGGCCTGGCGGGTCGGCTATCCCTTCGCGATCCTGCTCATGCTCATCGTGTGCAGTGTGCTCTTCGTCGTCTTCCGTAAACGGAAGTGGCTCTGACCACCACGTCGGTCGAGTGCCGGGGGAGCGCAGCGGAGGAGGTCTATCGAGACCCTTGCAAGGTCTCGATACGCGATTCCCCCGCTCCGTCACCCCACGAAGTTCTCCCCCGCTCCGCTCCTCCGATACTTCGCGGGGACCCCGACTCGCTCCTCCATCGCTACTCGACCGACGTCAGGGGTTCGCGGCGAGGAAGATGAACGCCGCCATCAACAGCAGATGTATGCCGCCCTGCAGCCGCGTGGCACGACCCGGCACGACGGTGAGGATGCCGAC
Source organism: Flexivirga sp. G2 (assembly GCF_055397625.1). Classification (NCBI taxonomy): domain Bacteria; kingdom Bacillati; phylum Actinomycetota; class Actinomycetes; order Micrococcales; family Dermacoccaceae; genus Flexivirga; species Flexivirga sp. G2. The sequence continues at coordinate 4,145,448 of NZ_AP039675.1, read as the reverse complement.
GGCCGCGGTGATCCCGAGCAGCACGATCTGGGTGTTCCCGAGGCCGAGGTGCAGGTCGGTGGGCAGCCAGATCGACGCGACCGCGATGACCGGGATGGTCAGGCCGATCGAGGCCATCGCGGACCCGTAGCCGAGGTTCAGGCTGATCTGCACACGGTCCCGGCGTGCGGCGTTGACCGCGGCGAGCGTCTCCGGAGCGAGGACGAGCACCGCGATGATCACGCCGACGAAGGAGTGCGGCAGGCCGAGTGACCGGACGCCGTCCTCGATGGGCTTCGACTCGACCTTCGCCAGGCCGACGACCGCGACCAGCGAGACGAAGAGCAGCACCAGGCTCTGCACCGCGGCACGGTTGCTGGGCGGTTCGGCGTGCTCGCCCTCGGACTCCTGTGTCGCCGGATCGTCAACGAGAGCAGCCCTTTCCGGCTCGCTGCCGCGAGCGAGTGGCTGGTAGTCGTCGCGGTGCACCGGCAGGAAGAAGTCGCGGTGCCGCACGGTCTGGGTGACGACGAAGAGGCCGTAGAGCGCGAGCGAGGCGATGGCCGCGAAGGTCAGTTGCGACCCGGAGAACTCCGGTCCGGAGACGCTCGAGGTGAAGTTCGGCAGCACCAGGCACACGGTCGCGAGGGTCAGCACGCAGGCGAGTGCCGCGCCCGTCCCCTCGGCGTTGAACGTGACGGTGTTGTGCCGCATCGCGCCGACCAGCAAGGAGACGCCGACGATGCCGTTGCAGGTCAGCATCGCCGCGGAGAAGACGGTGTCCCGGGCCAGTGTGTTGGCGTCGGAACCGCCGCTGACCATCAGCGTGACGATCAACGCGACCTCGATGACGGTGACCGCGACGGCCAGCACCAACGACCCGAACGGTTCACCCACCCGGTGCGCGACCACCTCGGCATGGTGGACGGCGGCCAGCACGGATGCGCCGAGCAGCACGGCGACGATGACGATCCAGGCGGCGCCGACGTGTCTGCCGAAGGTGAACGGGAGCGGGAGCAGTGCCAGGACAGGAGCCCAGACGGTCCAGCGGGCCAGTACGGTGCGCAGTCGAGTCGGGTTCACCTGCGCCATTATCCCGGGTCGGACCGCCGCCTTGTCGCCGAGCGGACAACACAACGACCGAGAGGGCACGTGGATCGACCCGACCGGGTCGTTCCACGTGTCCTCTCAGCGTGTTCCGTGCCTCTTCGGCGGTCTCGATACGTCCGCCGCCGCTTCGCTCCTGCGGGCACTCGACCCGCGGGTCAGCGGTTTACGGCAGGTAGTACGTCGGGTTCGGCAGCTTGACCGGCACCAGAGCGTGCCCGCCGATCAGGTCGCTGAACTGGTCACCGAAGTTGGCGATGATGTTGTAGTCACCGCCGGAGCGCGACTCGACGTGCGCCCGGGTCTGCGACTTGTACTCGATCGTCGTGCACTTGGCGGTCGCGCACTTGATGTACGACGGCTGCTGGCTGTCTCCCTTGCCGGTCCACTTCGTGTAGTAGTTCGGCGTGGTGAAGCCGGTGTAACCGACCTTGGCGAGGTTACCGATGGTCGCGGCCTTCTGGTCGTCGTTGCGGCCGGTCAGGCCGATGAGGGTGCACCCGGACTTCTTCGCGGCGTTCACCAGGCTGACCATCCCGGGCGTGGCCGGGAACCGCTGGTCCTGCACCCACTGGTCCTGCAGGACCGGATCGAAGTTGAACTTCATCGCTCCGTCCTCCATGTCATAGGTCATCAGCGTCGTGTCGTCCGCGTCGAGCACGATGGCCGGCTTGGCGCCGAAGATGCTGCCGACCGTGCAGGCCGCCGAGAGCACCGGCGTGATGCTGGAGGTGAGGCGCTTCATCTCGCTGATGTACGGCGAGGCCGTCTTGTTCGCGATGCCGTCCGAGCCCGCGCCGTAGTACGTGCGGATCGTCGACTTCACCGAGTCGATGTTCGGAATACCCTCTCCGCCTTGGGTTTTCCCGCTCGACCCGTCGGCGTTCATGGTGAAGTGGGTGCGCGGCGCCAGCTTCGGTTCGTTCATGCCGGGCAGGTCGGGGGAGGGCAGGTAGTAGGTCGGGTTCGGCAGCTTCAGAGTGTTGTCGGCATACCCGCCCTGCAGGTCGGAGAACTGGTCGCCGACGTTGAGCGCGATGTCGTAGCCCATCGACTCGATGTGCTTGCGGGTGCCGGCCTTGTACTCCACGGTCGTGCACGACGAGGTCGCGCACGTGATGTATGACGGCTGCTGACTGTCACCCTTGCCGGTCCACTTGGTGTAGAACCGGTCGCTCGTGAAGCCGGTGTAGCCGACCTTCTTCAGGTTGTCGACGGTGGCGGTCTTCTGGTCGTCGTTGCGACCGGTGAGGCCGAAGATGGTGAAGCCGGCGTCCTGCGCCGCCTTCACGAAGGTGACCATCGCGGGCGTCGCCGGGAACTTCTCGTCCTGCACCCAGGTGTCCTGCAGCGCCGGGTTGAAGTTGAAGTGCATGGCGCCGTCTTCCATGTCATAGGTCATCAGCGTCGTGTCGTCGGCGTCGAACACGATCGCGGGCGTCTTACCGTGTGCCCGGCTCTGCTGGTAGAGACCCTTCAGCTTCTTGGTCTCCTTCGCCAGGATCGACGTCATCTCGGAGATGTATGGCGAGGAGGTCTTGCTCGCGATACCGCTGGAGTCGGCGTTGTAGTAGGTGCGGATCGTGGACTTCACCGAGTCGATGTTCGGGATGCCCGCGCCACCGGCCGTGGTCCCGCTGGATCCGTCGGGTGCCATGGTGAAGTGCGTTCGCGGCGTCAGGTGCTTGTCCGTCCGCGACGACAGAGACTTGACGGACCGCTGGTGGGACAGCTGCGTCGTCGGGGACGAATGGCCCGGATCGGCGACGGCCGCGGGCGAGAGGGCGAAGGCGGGCGCTGCTGCTGCGACCGTGATCGCGGCGAGCGTTGCTGCACGACGATGCATGTTTCATCTCCGAAGATGTGGCGGAACGGGCGCACCGACACTACTGCCGTACGGCGGCCGGTGGGCCGAACTCGGCAGAACGGCACGACGGCACAGGGACGGCAGCGGACGGCCGCGGAGACGACGACCGGGACCGGGGGTGGAGCTTTCGAACTCGGCAGGACGGCACGGGGACGGCCGCGGAGACGACGACCGGAACTGGGGGTGGCGCCGCCGAACTCGTTCGGCGGGCGCCACCCCCAGTCCCGCGAGGAGTCGGAGCCGAGAACTCAGCCGACGAAGTTGAAGTGGTAGTCCTCGCCCTCTTGCAGTGTCGGGGCGAACGGGTTGTCGAAGCCGAAGTCGGCCTGATGGGTGAGCAGCCACCGGTTGGCGACTTCGCCCCACGAGTAGATCCACGGGTCGTCGCGTTCCTCGAAGTCGATCGCGAGACCGAGTCCGTGGTTGGACGTTCCTGGGCGGGCAGCGCGGGGAGTGCCGAACTTCTCGTGCCAGTAGAGCTGCTCGTCGTACGAGCGATAGGTGAGGTCGATCGCCGCGTAGTGGCCGAAGCTGCGTTTGAACGCGGCCTGCAGACGGTGCAGCGCGTCCAGCGCGGAGCCGTTCAGATAGCGCGGCGTGCTCGGGGTGTAACCGGGTTCGAAGGTGGATTCGGCGTTGTAGCACAACGGGATCGGCGACAGCAGGTGCGTCGGGATGCATCCGTTGAGCACCCGCGGGTCGGTCGCGTAGACCGCGATCGTGCCGCCATTGACGTAGCCACGATCGGTGCGGATCCACGGGCCGTCGTCGACCAGCGCCCCGTGCACCTGCTCATGACTGGCATACCGGCCGATGATCGGATGACAGAAGTCCGGACCCGAGCGGATGTTGGCGAACTGGTTGTCGGTGGTGACCCGCCCGATGATGCGGGGGCACGGGGTCGACGGCGCGGTCGTCGGCTGATCAGCGATCAGGTAGTCGGTGCTCACGCAGCCGCCGACCAGCGGTCCCTCGGTGATCTGCAGCCACCCGGCATACACGATGCCGACGACCCGAGCGTCCGGCATCAGCAGGCCGACCGCCGGGTATGCCGTGCTCGGTCCCATCCGGACGTTCAGGCTGTCGATGCCCGGAGCGACGAAGCGCGCAACTGCGCCGGCGTCGGCCCCGAGCTGCGCAGAGTCGGAATGTGTGGTGGTCACGGTCGCCCCTCCCTTTGCGATCACGCTCCCATTTCACCAGAGTCCGGTGGTGCCGATGTGACGTTCGACGTCGCCGATGTCGAACAACACGCGAAACACGCCGTGTCCGACCGCCCGCCATGCGAGCGGCCGGACACGAGTAGCGGTCAGTACTGGCAGTGGCGGCGCGTCCAGCAGGCGCCGTCGACGCTGATCCAGCTGTTCAGGCCGAAGAGCGCTTCGGGTTCGTCGGTCTCCATGGCTTGCAGGTCCAAGATCGTTTGCATGATCATTCCTTCCGTCAGGCCGGGCATCGGTGGTCGTAGGGCATCCGGCAATCGGACGAGATGCTGAACCAGCTCCCCGCACCGAAGAGCTCATCGGGCCTGTCGACATCCTCGGTGTCGAGGACCTGGAGTTCGATGACTGTCTTCATCTGAGTTCCCTTCCTTCCATCATCTGTGTGAACCAACCCTGATCGACAGGGAAGTCGTGTCGGGCGCGGACGCGTCCGGTCCGATCCGGAGGGCCTGCACGAGATCGACGTAGAGCGCACAGGTCGACATCAACTCGAGATGACGGCCGGCTGCCAGGAGTCGACCGTGCTCCATGACGAAGATGCGATCCGCGTCGAGGACCGTCGACAGACGGTGTGCGACCGTGATGACCAACCCGTGGCGTGCCGCGCGGTGGACAACATCGGCGGCGACGAGCTCGGTCACGGCGTCGAGTTGCGCGGTCGCTTCGTCGAGAATCGAGATTCGCGGTGGCCGAATCATCATGCGTGCCAACGCGATCCGTTGAGACTCCCCGCCGGAGAGGAGATCTGCGGCGATCGGGGAGTCGAGACCCTGGGGCAGCATCCGTAGCCGGTCGGCGAGTCCCACGGCTGCCAACGCCGTCCAGAGTTCGTCGTCGGTGGCTCCGGGATGGCGGATGGACAAGTTGTCTCGCACGGTCCCGGCCAGCAGCGGCGCGGCCTGTTCGACATACCCGATCTGATCGCGCACGCTCGTCAACGACAGTTCGCGGAGGTCACGGGATCCGATCAGGACCGCGCCGTCGTCCGGGTCGACGAGGCCGAGAAGGAGCGACAACACGCTCGTCTTCCCCGCACCGGACGGTCCGACGATGGCGCAGTGGCCGCGCTCGGGGAATGCGAGCGACAGCTCGCGCAGCGCGGGACCGGTGGCGCCCGGGTACGTCAGGCTCGCGTTCGCCACCCGCAGTACGCCGGATGACGGGGCGATCTCGCCCGTCCGACGTTCCGGCTCGAGCGTCAGGATCGCGTTGATCCGGCGGGCCGCCGCTGCCCCCGCCTGCAGACCGACGATGTTGCGCGCCAGGTCGCTGGCCGGCGGGACCAGGAGCACGAGGTAGAGGAGGAAGGCCACGAGCGTCGCAGTGGTCAGGTCGCCGGCGCCCACCCGCAGCGCTCCCACGCCGAGAACCGCGAGTATCGCCAACTGGATTCCGGCGGAAGCGACTGCCGCGCCTGCAGACTCGGCGAGAGTGGCGCGGAACGAGTGCTTGGTCGCTGCCTTGGCGTGATCGCGCATCAGCGCCGCGTTGCGGTCCTGTGCGTTCGACGTCTTGACCGTGCGCAAGGCACCGATGATGCCGTCCAAGGTGGCGCCGATCCGGGCGACCGCGACCTGCGTCTGCTCGAAGGAACGCGCAGCGGGTCGCTGGATGAGCGCGATCAGGACGGCGATCGCGGTGATCGCGAGCAATGCCACCAGCAGGAGGACCGCATCGAGCCGTGCCATCAGCACGACCGACCCGACGACCGTGCACACCGAGGTGAGGATGCCGACGACCCCGGTGCTGGTCGCCTCACGAAGCAACGGCGGATCGGCGGTGATCCGGGAGACCAGCTCGCCGCGCGGACGACCGGTCAGCTCGGACATTTTGACCCGCACCAGACTGTCGGCCACCAGCGTCCTGGCCCGCTCGACGGTGTGTGTCCCGACCCACGCGAGCACCATCTGTTGCGCGACGCTGAGAACCAGGCTCGTTGCGAGCAGACCGAGCAGCACTCCGACCGGACCGTTCAGGGAGGGCCGGTCGGACCAACCGTCCACCACGGACTTCGTCGCGAGTGGACTGGCCAGGCCGGCAGCGGCTCCGAGCAGTCCGATCAGTTGGGCGATGCCCAGCACCCGCGCGTTCGGCCGTATCCACGGCCACAGCAATCGAACGATCGACGCGTCGGTGCGCTCTTGTCCGGACACTTCAGTCCACCGTCCAGGCGCGCGCCTCGGGGTGTGAGGTCGACTTGGCCAGCGCGAGCAGGACGCCCGCCGCTCCGCTGGTCAGGTCGGCATGCAGCCGCGCGTCCAGCGAACCGAGGGGGACGAGGCCGGCGCCCCACGGGACGAGATGTTTCGTGATCGACGTGGCGATCCGTTGCGCGGTATGCAGATCGTCGTCCGTCCCGGCCCATCGGGAGTGCTCGACGAATGCGTAGACCCAGCTGCCGACACCGGCGTCCAGACCCGGCTGCACCGACAGGTGCATGCGCATCCCGTCGAGCACGTGTGGCAGCGCATCCGACAGGGCAGGGTCACCGCCTTGCGCGACGGCCCGGGAGAGGGCGCAGGCGACGCCCGCCGATCCGGAACCCAGGTAGGCGATCGTGCGCCGGCCGCCGAGATCGTGGAAGCGGATCGTGCCGTCGGGGTCCACGGTGCCGAGTGCGAGTTCGGCTGTGAGCAAAGCGTTGGCGACGTCCCGGTAGCGCATCTTCCCGGTCGTGTCCGCGAGGCTGAGCAGGAAGAGCGCGAGACCGCTGAGGCCGCATGTCAGGCCGGGAGTTCGACGGGCGGCGGCCAGTCGGTCCACCTGCGCGCACAGCAGGTCACCGATCTCCACCGCCGCACCGCTGTCCGCCGACGGGTCCGCACGGCAGACGCCCAGTTGCGCCATGCCGATGCCTGCCAGTCCGTCGCCGAGATCGGCCCACGCGGTGAAGCGCTGCTCGACGGGTCGCCCCCTATCGGCTGCGATCCGCCGGAGTTGCCGCGTGAGCGGGTGCTCATGCACGCGCTGCATCAGTCCGGCAGCTGCCTCGGTCCGTCCGGCATCAGCCAGCGCCCACGCGATGCCGGCCAACCCGGACCGCAGGCCCGGCGGAAGCGGCGCCGGAGCATCGCCGAGCGCCGCGACCGTCTCGAGCTCCAAGCGGTCCCAGTACTGCGCGAGTTGGTCCTCGGGCGTATCGACCTGACGCAGCGCGTCCAGTACGCCGGCCGCTCCGTACGCCCGGCCGAGGCTTCCACGGCGGTAGCCGTCCGGGTGCAGCGGGAACATCCAGTCGTCGCGGTCCGGTCGGGCCATCGACAGGAGCCCGTCGCGGAGCATCCCGGTCATCCGGCAGAGCGCGTCGGAAGGTGTCTCGTCGAGCTCCGAGCAGCTCGGCAGCAGCGGGTTGTGTGTGGGCACCTGTGCCAGGAAACGGGTGGCCTCGCGCCACAGTCCTTCCGGCACCGGTATGACGGCCTCCAGGTCTCGGCGTAACAGCGGTAGACGGCCTGCCGGGTCGCGGTCGAGAGGGCCCATCAGTGGGAACAACAAGAGCTGAGCGCACGTCGAGTAGCCGTAATCGTCATGACTGGCAAGGGTTTCCGCTGTGCCGCCGGGCGCCCGGAACCATGGCGTGCCGGGGCTGGTCGCGAGCGTCGTGAGGGTGCCGCTGGATTCGAAGTCGATCAGCCGCGTCGTGCGGTCGTCGGCACCCACCAGGATGTTGCCGTGACTGACGTCGCCGAAGCCGATGCCAAGTGCGTGCAGTCGGTCCAGGTTGCCGCGGATGCTGGTCAGGATCAGCTGGACCTTGTCGAGGTAGTCGGCGCATTCGGCGGGCGATGCATCGAGTCGCTGAAGGACGCCGTTGTGGGAGTACCACGAGACAAGCGGCACTCCGGGCACCAGCTCCATCGCCAGGAAGTCGTTCTCCCAGACCGTGAAGTGTTCGATCGGTTCGGGGCACAGCCCAGGGTCGGCGGCGTGAATGGTGCGCAGCATCCGGTACTCGTGCGCCAAGCGTGCGCAGGCGTCGGTCCCATCGGGGTGTAGCCCGTTGTGGCGCCGCGCCTCTTTGAGCAAGACCTTCTGTCCGCTGGTCGCGTCGAGCGCGATGTAGGCACCCCCGGCGTTGCTGTGCTGCACCACGCTCAGCACCCGGTAGCGGCCGTTCAGCAGGCCGTCGTCGTCGGCCTCGCTCGCTGCTTCGGGGCGGGCGAACGGGTCGGCAACTCCCTTGGGTAGGTGGAACCGGGGCTCCCGAGCGTCGGGTACCTGCTCGCCGTGTTCGTCGATCGTCAGTTGCGTCGTCGTGCCGTCCAACTCGACCCGCCCGGTTCCGACGCGCGCGCCGTACCGATAGGAGATGACGCTGTTCGGTGCGTACCGACGGTCGGTGAGGACATAGGGGCCGGTCCTGGTGGCGAGGTCCTCGGCCATTCGCTCCATGACGGCACGCGCCTGGTCCACGTCGACGGGATACAGGGTGCAGAACTTGCCGGACTGCACGCGCGGGCCGTGCTTGTGATGCAGCAACAGGAACTGCAGCGGATCCGCGAGGTGCTTGAACGCGACACCATGGTCGCGGCACGCCTGCGCCGTGCTGTCGAGGGTCGCTTGCGCAGCGTCATACGTCGAGCTGACGTGGATCTTCCACCCCGATCCGATCAGGCGCCCCGGGTCGAAGCCGGCGGGCGACCACGACGTCCACTCCCCGTGGCGCTTCCGTTCCCAGCCGGGGAGCGTCGCACTCGGGAGGTATGGCGCTTCGTCGGTCGCCGCCTCGTATGAGGGGAGGTACAGGTCTGCATGCGCAACCTGAAATGCCAGCTCTGCCATGGTGCCCCTCCGAGTTCCCACCCACCACAGACGTTTCGGTGACGTCTGAACCCCATGAGAGCAAGAGGGCCGAGCCAGGGCGAGCAGCCCGAACAAGCCCGAACAGCCGCCATACGGTGCGGGCCGGCGCTCGGGTCAGGCGGTGTGCAGGGTGGCGAAGAGCTCGTCGACGACGGTGGCGAGCTGTGCGAGCTCCTCGAGGTGATCGGCCGACAACGCGTTGAGCCGCTTGCTGCCCTCGTCGGTCAGCGCCAGTCGCACGACGCGCTGGTCCGTGCCGTCGCGGTGCCGCTCGATGAGTCCGAGCTCCTGGGTGCGGTTGACCAGCTCGACCGCGGTGTTGTGCCGCACCAGGAGATAGCTGGCCACGTCGCCGATCGTCGGGCCCTCGTGACCGCCATGACCGCGAATGGCGAGCAACAGCTGATGCTGGCTCGAGGTCAGACCCATCGCCGCCGCCTGCTCGGCACTCCAGTGCTCGAACTGTCGCAGCCGCGTGCGCAATCGGAGCAGGCGGGCGTAGTCGGCGTTGGTGACGCGTGGGCGGGTGGCCACAGGCTGAGACCCTTTCGGCGAGAGGTGGTCAAACCCTATAACATGTCGCCGCACGACATAGTCGTGTTACGACATAAACGCAACGACAAGCGAGTGACCTCTTGAGCACCACCCAGCCCATCGCGCCCCACGACGTCCCGCGCGATGTCCATCACCTCGGTGACTTCCGCGCCACCCCGCGCCTGCTCGTCATCGCCGCTCTGGCGGTCCCGGTCGGGGCCGTCGCCGCAGTGGTCGCCTGGGCGCTGCTCAAACTCATCGGGTTGATCACCAACGCAGTCTTCTATCAGCGGGTGAGCACCGAGATCGTCGCGCCGGGCGGCGGTCATGCCCACTGGTACATCGTGCTGCTCGCGCCGATCGTCGGCGGGCTCGTCATCGGGGTCATGGCGCGCTACGGCTCGGAGAAGATCCGCGGCCACGGCATGCCCGAGGCGATCGAGGCGATCCTGCTCGGAGGCAGCAAGGTCCAGCCGCGCGTCGCGGTGCTCAAACCGGTGTCGTCGGCGATCGCGATCGGCACCGGTGGGCCGTTCGGTGCCGAGGGTCCGATCATCATGACCGGCGGTGCGATCGGGTCGCTCTTCGCGCAGTTCCTGCGACTGACCGCCGACGAACGCAAGACGCTGCTCGTCGCCGGCTCCGCAGCCGGTATGGCGGCCACCTTCAACACTCCCTTCGCCGCCGTCATGCTGGCCGTCGAGCTGTTGCTCTTCGAATGGCGGCCGCGCAGCTACGTGCCGGTCGCCACCGCGGTGTGCGTCGCCACCGTCATCCGGCATCCGATGCTGGGTAATGGTGTGCTGTTCCCGGTGCACGGCGCGCTGCACGTGACGCCGGTCGCGGATCTGTTGTGTGTCGTCACCGGCATCGTCGCCGGCCTGCTGGCCATCGTGGCGACGGTCCTGGTCTACGCGGCGGAGGACGGTTTCCGGCGGCTGCCCGTGCACTGGATGTGGTGGCCGGCCATCGGCGGCGTGATCATCGGCATCGGCGGCATGATCGTGCCGGAGGCACTCGGTGTCGGCTACAACATCATCGGCGCCGAACTCGACGGCAGCATCTCGCTGGGGCTGGTCGTCGGCATCCTCATCGTCAAGACCCTCATCTGGTCGCTGTCGCTCGGGTCCGGCACCTCCGGCGGTGTGCTCGCGCCGATGTTCATGATCGGTGGCGCGCTCGGTGCGCTCGAGTCGAACATCTTCCCGCACGTCGGTCCCGGCTTCTGGGCACTGGTCGCGCTCGCGGGAGTCCTCGGCGGGGTGATGCGTTCGCCGTTCACGGGTGTCATCTTCGCGATGGAGCTGACCGGTCGCTTCGACGCCATACTGCCGCTGATCATCGGTGCCTCAACGGCATTCGCGATCTCCAGCCTGATGCTGAAGCGCTCGGTGCTGACCGAGAAGATCGCGCGACGCGGCTACCACCTCACTCGGGAGTATGACGTCGACCCGCTCGAGATCTACTTCGTCGGCGAGGTGATGTCCCGCGACATCCTCAGTTACGAGAGCGACCTGTCGGCGGCCGAGGCGCTCGATGTCATCTCCGGCAACGAGCCGGCGACCGTCGAGACGCGGCGGCAGATGCTCTACCCGGTCATCGAGGGCGAGGACACGCTCGTCGGAGTCGTCACCCGCACGCAGTTGGAGACAGCGGTGCACGAGCAGGGCGGCGACACCTCCCTGCAGGAGCTGTGCATCTCCGCACCCATCGTCACCCACGCCGACCAGACGCTGCGCGAGACCGTAAATGCCATGGCTGCCAACGCTGTCGACAAGATGCCCGTCGTCGACCGCGACGACTCGACCCGGCTCGTCGGCCTCGTCTCCCTCACCATGCTGCTCGAGGGCCGGGTGCGGGACGTGCGTGAGGCGAGCGAGTCGGAGCGGGTGCTGCGGTTGCGTGTCGCGCGGCCCGGCTGGTTCGGCGAGTAGGTCGCTACTGTCGTCGGTTACTCGCTCGGAGCTCCCCGGGCTCTCGCGCGTCAGGTGATGGTGCTCAGCAGCATCACGAACGCGAAGCCGACGACCGAGATGGCGGTCTCCATCAGCGACCAGGAGCGGATCGTCTGGCCGACCGTCATGCCGAAGTACTCCTTCACCAGCCAGAAGCCGGCGTCGTTGACGTGCGAGAAGAACAGCGACCCGCAGCCGATCGCGAGGACCAGCAACGCCAGGTGGCTGGGCGACAGGTCGGCCGCCAGCCCGCTCACGATGCCGGCGGCGGTGACGGTGGCGACGGTTGCTGAACCGGTCGCCAGCCGGATGCCGACCGCGACGAGCCAGCCCAGCAACAGCACGCTGATGTTCTTGCCGTCGGCCCAGTCGGCGATGACGTTGCCGACGCCCGCGTCGACGAGCACCTGCTTGAATCCGCCACCGGCACAGACGATCAGCATGATCCCGGCGATGCCTGGCAGCCCGCCGCCGAGTGAGTCACTGGCCTGGCTGCGCGACATACCGGTGCCGATGCCGAGTACGAAGTAGGCGACGACGACGGTCGTCAGCAGGGCCACCGACGGGGTGCCGATCACGTCGAGGACCTGCCGTGCGCGATTGTTCTCGTCGGACACGACGAGGTTGATGATCGCCGACGGCAGCATGAGACCGACCGGCAGCAGCAGCATCGCGACCGAGCGACCGAACCCGGGCGCGCGTTTCAGGCCGGATTTCTCGTCGATGTCCTGTGTGCCGCCACCGGGCAGGGTCGGGTGCTCGATCGGTACCAGCTGATCCAGGACGCGGGCGAGCAGCGGGCCACAGATGATCAGCGTCGGTATGGCGACGATGAGCCCGAAGAGCAGCGTTCGCCCCTGGTCGGCGTGCAGTGATGCGATCGCCGTCTCCGGGCCGGGGTGCGGTGGCACCAGTCCGTGCAACACCGACAGTCCGGCGAGGGCGGGTATGCCGACCAGCATCAATCGCTGGCCGGTATGACGCGCCACCATCAGCACGATCGGGACGAGGATGACGACGCCGATCTCGAAGAACATCGGCAGGCCGATCAGGGCGGCCATCAGCGCCATACCCCACGGGAGGGCGGAGCCGCTCAGCTTGTCGCTGATGGTGTCGACCACCACTCCGGCGCCGCCGGAGTCGACCAGGATCTGACCGAGCATCGCGCCGAGCGCGATGAGCAAGGCGACCGACCCTGCCGTGCCGGCGAAACCGCCGTTCGGAGTGATGGCACCGTTCGTGAAGCTGGTGACCGCGTCGGCCGCCGGCACCCACGCGACGAGGGCGACCATCGCCGACCCGAGGATCAGCGAGATGAAAGGGTGCAGCTTCACCACGACGATCAGCAACACCACCGTGGCGATCCCGGCCAGAGCGGCGAGGGAGAGTTGTGTGTTGCCCGCGTGTGACAGTTGGGCAGCGTCCTTGGCGATCAACATGGACCCGACGGTAGCCACTCGCGGGGAGCGGATGGGCCGCCACCACGTGCCGGGTCCGGCAGAAGGTGCGGTATGGCGCACGCACTGCCGGTCCTGAACGCGTGTCGTGGGTCGGTCTCAGCTCGCCGGCGGGTCGCTGTGCGCAGCCCGTAGCACCAGTGCTGCGAAGCGGGACGCGATGATCGCTGCGGTCCTCCGCACCTCCGGGTCCGCCGCGGCCAGTTCGTCGACGCCGCGAGCGACGCGATCGCGTTCTGCTGCGTCGGTGCTGTGGAACGCGGCGGCCCACTCGGCATACGTTGCCGGGGTGACCTCCGGGTGGAACTGCACACCCCAAGCGTTCGGCGCCGCGCGAAAAGCCTGCTGCGCATAGGGATTCGACGTCCCGAGCAACTCGGCGCCGTCGGGGATCCGCTCGATCGCGTCGCCGTGCATCGACGCCACGGGGAAGGTCGGTCCGAGGCTCTCGAACAACACGTCCCCGGTTGCCGCGTCGGTCGCCTCCACGGTGACCACTCCGGCTTCGGTCCCGTGCAGACCCTTGGCGACCGCGCCCCCGAGCGATTGCGCCAGCAACTGGCCGCCGAGGCAGATGCCGAGCGTCGGCCGGTGCTGCAGCACCGCATCCCGGAAGAGCGCGCGAATCTGCTCGAGCCATGGGAAGCGGGCGTCGTCGTTGCTGCTCATCTCGCCGCCGAGCACGATCAGTCCGTCGTGCCGCAGCCGCTCCGGGACGACGTCGCCGGCATACGGGCGCACGGTCTGCAGGGCGATGCCCTGGGCGGTGAGCCATTCGTCGAACCTGCCCAACCCGTCGTCCGCTGCGGGTTGGACCACCAGCACAGTCGTCATCGCGGTCAGCGGTCGTCCTGCTTGAGAGCCGTGTCGACGGTCAGCGCGGCCGCGATCGCCAAGGACCGCAACGGATCCTGCAGCTCAGGGCGGATGTGCACGACGTAGTTGTCGGCCGTCGTGAACATCGTCGTGAGCAGCCCCTCCCACGTCTTGGTGATGCGCCCGACCTCGACGCCGCTGCCGTCCAGCAGCGCGAAGTTCCAGGCGCGCCAGTTCTCGGCGTTCAGGGTGCCGACGTCCTGGCCACCGACTTGCAGGCCGAAGCGGATCTTGCCGAAGACGTTCTGCTGCACCAGTCGACCGATCTCGCCGCCGCCCGGGCGCTCGACGACGATGGTCGACTTGAAGACCTTGCCCGGCCGCGTCAGCAACAGCAACGGCCGGCCGCTGGTGTCCCGGATCTCCAGGCGGTGCGTCAGGAACTGGTCGAGGTTGCTGACGAAGCGCAGTGCCTTCTTGGCGTTGCTCTGTCCGACCTCGACGACCGCACCGATTTCGGCACCGTCCTGCCCGTAGACCATGTATTCGTTGGTCAGCTCGATCAGCTTGCGCTTCTGGCTCACGACGAGCGTGTGCTCGGTGAAGACGTTGCGGTCGTTGCCGGCCACGGTGTGTCCGACCGGCCCGTTGACCGCGCCGCCGAAGGTCTGGTCGCCATACCCCTGGGTGAAACCGGAGTGCTGGCCGCGCGCGGACTGCGGCTGGCCCTGCTGCGGGTAACCGCCCTGCTGGTTCTGCTGTGGGTAGCCCTGTTGCTGACCGTGTTGTGGGTATGCCGAATCGGGCTGCTGTTGCTGCGGCTGAGGCGCCGGCATCGGTTGGTAGTGCTCGGTCCACTGCTGGCCGTCCCACCAGCGCAGTCGGTTGGTGCCGGCGGGGTCCGGATGCCAGGCAGCGGGCGGATTCGACGTCATGGACACATCCTGTCATTCGGGTGACGGGTGGCGCGGTCCGTCGTGGGGAATCGGTGTCGCCGCCCGGTTGGAGGGTGGACCGTCGGCTTGGATTCCACGGCGGCGCAGGTCAATCGACGACGATCTCGCATTCGAACCCTTCCTCGTTCTCGAGGAAGAGCGCAGTGTGGTCCGGTCCGCCAGCGTGCGGGTAGCGGTCGGCGAAGAGCTCGCTCCAACCGCCCGCGGAGCATTCGGCGCGCAACCGGTCGAGTGTCTGCCGGTCATCGGCTCGCAGGGCCAGATGGTTGAGCCCGGCGCGCATCCGATCGAGTCCGCCGCGTACGGCGGGGGACTGCTCGAGCACGATGTATGGCGCACCGGGTCGGGCCCAGACCCGTCCGACCGGCCATGCGGCGTCGAGGTCTTCGTGCCATCCGATGCGGGTGAGCAGCCAGTCGAATGCCGAGCCGCTGCCGTGCAGGTCGGTCGTCCAGAGCTCGATGTGATGGACCGGACTCGTCATACGGCGAACGGTATCGAGGCTGCAGGGTCAGGGTCGGTAGGGCTGCAACTCGGCCAGCACCTCGTTGAGCGCTTCCGTGCTGGACGGGTGGGTCCAGATGCCGTCGTGCGCTCCTTCGTCGAGGACGAGCCATGGTCGACCCAGCGTCGCACGTCGTCGATCGGTGTGTCGCCACCCGAGCCGGGTCAGTGCCGGAGCCATCGCAGGACCGTCTCGGCCTGCGTCTCGGTCCAGGCCGTCGATGCGGGGGAGTCGAGGTTCTTCCTGCCGTCGGCGTCCATGAACCTCCGGAGTGTGCTCGGGATGCTCCCGGCGGTGGCGTATGGCGTGCCCTCGAGCACGAATCGTTCGCGGCCGGACGCGTCGATGAAGAACACCTCGTCGGAGTGCTGCACGTCGTAGGTCAGCGGCGCTCCGGTGCGCCAGTTGTGCGGGGTGGGTCCGGGGTCGTCGGCGACCCGCTTGCGCCATACGCCGAAGAAGTTCCAGAGCTTGGCGACGTTCGTCGCGCTCCCGGTCCACGCCTGCCAATCCGGCGGCGGATCGGTGAACAGGCGGCGGTAGGCGCTCAGTTGGGTCGTGGTGTCCCTGGCCGGATCGACGGTCAGCGAGACGAAGACGGGTGGTTTGCCGCCGCTCGAGCGTTTCTCCGCGCGTGCCGTCCGCACCACTGTCGCGGTGTCGATGGGGCACGTCTCCTGGCAGAGCGTCATCACATCCGACAGCACGACGATGCGCCCGGTGAGGTCGGCGAGGGAGACCTGTTTGCCGTCGCTCGTCGTGAACCGAAGATTGCGAATTGACGTCGGAATCGATGAATTCAACGGCGTACCAATGCGATCCAACGACGACGCGGGTGCTCCCGGGGAGGAGTGCGCGCTGCCTGCCGCACCGGACGAACAGCCGGTGAGGCCCAAGATGATCAGCGATGCCGTCAGAGCCCAGCGCCGTCGATGCATGGGGCAACGGTGCCATTGCCGACTGGACGTCAGCTGGACGACTCAATTAGTGCATCATGCAACAGTTGCCATATGCTGATGAGATGCCCGAGCATTCCAGCGCCGTGTCCGACTCCATCGATGCGGAGCTGGCGGGGGATGACGCAGCCAGCGTGCTGGCCGGTCAGGCTGACGTCGTCGATGCCGTGCTGGCGGCGAACCGGGTCTTCGTCGCCGTCGCAGCGCGAGCCCTCGTCGGATTGGACGCGGAAGTGACATTGCCGCAGTTCCGGGCGCTCGTGCTGATCGACATGCACGAGGCGATGACCGTGGCGCAGCTGGCCGAGGCACTGAGCGTCGTCCCGTCGACCGCGACCCGGATGTGCGACCGACTCGTCGCCAAGGACCTCGTCGACCGGACCGTGGACAGCGAGAACCGCCGGCAGATGACGCTCACCCTGCGGCCGGAGGGGCACAGCCTGATCGCGCAGAGCACGCGGCATCGCAAGCGCGAGATCACCCGCCTGCTGAAGAGCATCCCGGCGCAGGCCCAGATCGACCTCGCTGCTTCCCTGGGTGCCCTGGTGCGGGCCGCGCACAGCAGCAATCGCACTCGCGCGTCACGGAACGACCGCCCGTGAGCAGGCGACTCGATCGGTGGGTGCGTCGACCGGCCGGCATACCCGCGCTGAGCACGTACGACACGGCCGCGGGCGTCGAACTGCTCGGATTCGCAGCAGCCGCAGCGGTTGTCGGCGTCCTGACCGGCTTGGCCGCAGCGACGTTCCGCGCAGCGCTGTCCTGGCTGGCCGATCGGCGGACCGACCTCAGCGACTGGACCGGCCATCACTGGTGGGTCGCGCCGCTGGTCGTCCTGGGGTGTGCCGCGGCAACCGCCGTGTCGGCCTGGCTGGTGCGCGGCGTCGAGCCGCATGCGGAGGGCAGCGGCATACCGCGCGTCGAAGCTGTCGTCGAGGGCCGCACCGAGCCGGGGCGGTTCCGCATCCTGCCGGTGAAGTATGTCGGTGGCCTGCTGTCCATCGGTGCCGGTCTGGCACTGGGGCGCGAAGGGCCCTCGGTGCAGATGGGCGGCAACATCGCGGTCATCGTCGCGAAACTGACCCGGCGACACGGTGACCAACTTCGCCTCCTGGTGGCCGGCGGTGCGGCCGCCGGGCTCGCGACGGCGTTCAACGCACCGATCGCCGGTGGCGTCTTCGTGCTCGAGGAGCTCGTCCGGCGGTTCGACCCCAAGGCCACGATCGCCACCCTGATCGCATCGGCCGCCGGGTTCGCCGGGGCGCACCTGTTGCTGCCCAGCGAGACCGAGTTCCACGTGGCGCACCTGCACGATCCCCGGCTGTCGCAGGCCGGCTGGGTCGCCCTGCTCGGCATACTCTGCGGACTGGCCGGTGTCGCCTACAACCGGTCCATCATGCGGGCACTGCGCTACGTCGACGGCAGTCGCTGGTCGGCCGAGGCGCGCGGAGCGGTCATCGGTGCGCTGGTCGGTGTGCTGGTCCTCGTCGCTCCGACGCTGGTGGGCGGCGGCGACAACCTCACCGAGGACGCGCTGCTCGGCACCGGCACCTTCGCCGCGGTCGTCGGCATCCTGGCGCTGCGATGGGTGCTCGGCGTCGTCTCGTATGCCGCGTGCACGCCCGGTGGTCTCTTCGCCCCGATGCTGGTGCTCGGCAGTCATCTCGGTCTCGCCGTCGGGCTGATCGCCCACGCGATCGACCCCGGAGCCCCCGAACCGGCCGGCCTGGCGCTCATCGGTATGGCGGCACTGTTCACTGCCAGCGTTCACGCGCCGGTGACCGGCATCGTGCTCGCGACCGAGATGACCGGCACGACCACCTTGCTGTCGCCCACGCTCGGCGCTTGCGCCATCGCGATGACCATCGCAGTCGCCCTACGCGCCGGGGGCATCTACGACCTGCTCACCACGCGAGCGGTCCTCGCCTCGCGTGCCAACGAGAGCGACGCGCTCGATCGTGGCTGATCGCCATACGCGCCTTATAGTGGCCGCGGCATGGTGAGAGGAAGCGGATCGGTGGGTGTCGTGAGCGAGCGGGCGCCATACGCTTCGGGCCGCGGTGACGAGCGCAAGCGGTTGCTGCTCGAGGTCGGTGCCGCACTGCTCGGCGGTGGCGCCGCCTCCAGCGACGTCGAAGACGAGCTGCGGGCGCTCGGTCCCGCCATCGGCTGCCCGGACATCACCGTCGCCGCACTGCCGACCGGGCTGTTCGTCGGTCTCGAGCCGATGGACAGTGTCAGCTTCGTGCCGGTCGATGCCGCGGTGCGGCTGGACCAGAGCTCTGAGGTGCTGGTCGTCATCTCGGCGCTGCGTGCGCGTGAGCTGACCGTCGGTGCGGCACTGCGGAGGTTGGCCGAGATCCGCGAGACCCCACCACGGTGGCCGCGCTGGCTGGGCGACCTGGGCGGCATACCGATCGGCATCGGCCTGTGTCTGCTGCTGCAGCCGTCGGTCCCCAATCTGCTTGTCGTCACAGCGTGTTCGCTGCTGGTCGCGGCGCTGACAATGCTGACGCGGCACTGGCGGTCGTTGGCCAGGCTGCTGCCGGTGGCGTCGGCGTTCGCGACCTCGCTGGTCGTCCTCGGTGCGTTCCACGCGGGCTGGGTGGACGGTCCGCTCCGGCTGATCGTGGCGGCCATCGCGGTCCTGCTGCCCGGCAGCGCCATCGTCGTCGGACTGACCGAGATCGCATCCGGCGCTGCCGCAGCCGGGACCTCGCGCCTGGTGTCCGGCGGCGTGCAGATCTCGTTGTTCATGTCCGGTGTGGTTGCCGCCGGCGCGCTGACCCGGACGCCGGTCGACGCGCTCGGCAACAACACCGGCGGGCATCCCGGCTGGTGGGCCGCGGTGCTCGGCCTCGCGATCTGTGTGGTCGGGCTGATGATCCACTTCTTCACACCGGTCGAGCACGCGCTCGCGATCGCCGTCGTGATGGGCGCGGCCGGCGGCACCCAGGTGCCGTTGCAGATCATCTACAACCCCGAGGTCGGCGGCTTCGCCGGTGCGCTGGCCGCGATGATCGCCGCGATCGTCGTGTCCTGGATCCCCGGTGCACCGGTATGGCGGGTCACCTACGTGCCGGCCTTCCTGATCGTGGCGCCCGGATCGTTCGGGTTGCTCAACGCCTCCCAGATCGAGGTGGGCAGCGGGACCACCAGGTCTCTGCTCACGGCGCTCTCGGCGTTCCTCGCCATCGCCGTCGGCACTCTGATCGGCTCGATCATCGCGCGAGCCGCCGATCACTCCGCCCGCTCGCTCCCGCCGACGACCGACGACGTCGACTGGCCGACGGGGGAATGAGTGGACGCCCGGTGATGCAGCGCTCACGGTCGCAGTCCGCTCGGGACCGGTTCGTCGGGGAGATCCTCGGCGTCGGCACTCGTGAAGGGACGCGCATCGTGGTGGGCGTCTGGGCGGAGTCGCCATACGGGAGCTTCGCGGATGTGATGGTGGAACGCGCGGACGGGCACCGGATCCTGTTGGCGCCGAACCGGCAGATCGCCGAGTATGTCGCAGCGACATACCGATTCGACGAGGTGCGCGTCGTGTCGGTCGAAGTCACACGCGGTGGGGACCAGGTGGCGGTGACGGCGGGCCGGCTGTCGCTGATCGCGAAGCTGGGGCGACGCACGGCGATCGGGTGGGCGCTGCACCTGCTCCCCGACGGGCTCACGGCGCGACCCTGGTTCAGTCGGCTGAGCGATCCCATGGCGCGAAGAGTGTTCCCCGGCGTACGAACTCACGGCACGGCCGGCGCCGGACGGTACGAGTTCTACGGTGCGCACGACCTGCACGCGGTCCGCTCCATCGTCGCCACCTGGGACGGTGAGCCGCTGGGTGAGCTCGCGCCGGTCGAGCCGGCACCGCGCTTCGGCTTCGCATCCACACCGCGTCGCCCGGGGTTGACCAGGCTCACCACGACGGTGGTCCGGCCGGGCGCTGCCGCGGGAGACACGGCGGTGCCGCGATGAGGCTGTCGCGGGAGCAGGCGTTGGATCGACTCACCGCCGACGGCCACGGAGTGCTGGGCACGGTGCACCCGCGACGTGGCGTGGATGCCGTGCCGGTCGTCTACGCGATGACCGGCAACATTGTCGGCATACCGATCGACACGGTGAAGCCCAAGTCGTCGAATTTCCTGCAACGGGAGCGGAATCTACAGGCCGATCCGCGCGCGACGCTGCTGGTGGAGCACTGGGATCGGCATGACTGGTCGCGGCTGTGGTGGGTTCGCGCCGAGCTGCGGTGGCGGGATGACGTTGAGCCGGATGTCGTCGAGGCGCTCGCGATGTCGTTGGCAGCGTCCTATCCGCAGTACCGCGACCGGCCGTTCGCGCGGATGCTGACTCTCGACCTGGTCGGCGTGACGGGTTGGGCCGCGGACGCCGGGTGAACTATGAGCGGCGCACGGTGATCGTGGGTGGCTGCGCGAGCGACTGGCCGACCACGCAATATCGCTCCGTCATACGCGAAAGGCGTTCGAGTTGCTTGTCGTCCGCGTCGGTGTCCGCGGTGAACTCCAGGCTCAGATCCTGTATGCCGACCGGCGCGGAGCGGTCGACTCCGAGGGTGCCGCGCGCGTCGAAGGTGGCGTTCGCCTGACCCTCCACCGACCGCAACTCCAGCCCCGAGGAGAGGGCAACCGCACGCAGCGTGACACCCGCACAGGCGAGCACCGCCTCCAGCAACATGTCCCCGGAGCACGCGTCGGAGCCGTCGCCGCCGGCCGCGCGGTGCAGGCCCGCCTGGGTGATCGATCCGCTCTGCCGGACCGAGAACGACGGCGCCGGACCGCTGCCGTCGCCCGTGGCTGTGAGCGGTGTGAGCGCGGCAGCCGCGTCCTGCCGATAGCGCTCCTTGAGCGGAGCCTGCGCAACTCGCAGTTCGTTGGCATCCATGCTGCCCATTGTCGGCACCGGCCGCGTCGGCGACCAGTGCCGGCTCGCCAGGTGTGGTCAGCGGGCGACGTACACCGTGTTGGCCGACTCGCCACCGGTGAGGAAGTTGGCGAACGTGACGACGTGTGCTTCGGACGTCTGGAAGACCTCGGCGAGCAGTGCGTTGAAGTCGTGGTCCGGTGGGTCGTCGGACCACAGGGCGAAGACACCGCCGGGTTTCAGGTGTTGCTGGAGTCCGCGCAGTCCGTCGGCGCTGTAGAAGGTGGCATGGTCCGGGTGCAGCACGTGGCGGGGTGTGTGGTCGATGTCGAGGAGGACGGCGTCGAACGTTCGGCCCGGCGCATCCGGATCGAATCCGCTCTCGGAGGCGGCCATCGCGAAGAAGTCATGCAGCACGAGTCGCGTCCGCGAATCCTGAACGAGCGCAGCTGATTCCGGCAACAGTCCTTGCTCGTGCCAGTCGATAACCTCGGCCATGGCGTCGACGACGATCATCGACCGAACCCGGTCGTCCTCGAGTGCTGCCCGTGCGGTGTAGCCGAGACCCAGCCCGCCGACGACGATGTCCAGGTCGGTGCCGTCGACCGCTGCGAGGCCGAGTCGGGCGAGTTCGATCTCGGCGACGGTGAACAGGCTCGACATGAGGAACTCCTCGTCGAGCTTCACCTCGTAGACGTCCACCTTGAGCGTCGGCTCCAGTCGTCGGCGCAGGCTGATCGTGCCGCGGGGTGTCTCGCTCCAGGCGAGCTCCTCGAATCGTGCGCTCATCACCAGATCTCCTTCGTCGCGGCCATCACCTGCAGCGTATGGCGCGCAACGGTGAGGGTCAGGAGCGGCGCCTCGTCGGGTATCCAGCGGGCAGTGGCCGAGGCCGCCGGTATGGCGGTCCGGGGGTCGCCTTCGTGCTTATCAATATGACTGGAAATAAAGAGGATTCACGCATCATGTCGCTCGCGTGATGCTCTGTGGGGGGGTCGGGTCCTCTTCGGCATGCCAGCCGATCCTGCAAAATCACATTACGCAGAATCATTGTCAGAACTATTCGTGCAGCGATGGCGTTCGATCTCGACGAGATCTCGCGAGTGAACGCGACGCCGAAAGCAGTTCGCTGTGGCTGAAAACGATGGATGCGCAATTGGATTCGTGCGGCAGTCGATTCACGACAGGGAAGGTGGATCCCGCGTGTGACGGGCTCGGACGGATGCGAACGAGGGCCACAGCAGGATGTCGTGGGCCAAGTTGGTGTCCGGTCGTGGCCAACAATTGGCCAGAGATGGGCCACAGTCGGGCCAGTGCTGGGACCGGGATCTTTACGAGAGTACGAGCCGGGCCCGCGGCGTCCGAAAAGAGGCCTGAACATGGCGGTTTGGTCAGGGTTTGGTCACGTTGGGGCCAAGGGTGGCCACAAAACGCCCACGCGTGGCAGATCCGGGATGGAATGGATGCCGGGTGATCTCCTGCGGTATCGAGCGTGGGTCCTTGCTGGCCTCTTCCGGATCGTTCGCCATACCGCGCCGGGGTCACCCATGACGTTGTCACAGCATCGTGAGCGTGAGAACAACAGAGAGGAAACCGACTTCATGGCATGTGAGATCGATGTGTGCGCGAGGCTCCGCGGGGCCGGCGCCGCCACCCTGCGGATGGCCGCGGGATGAGCGCGCGTTCGCGGAGTGATCCGCCACATCGCCTGCGAATCACCGTGCCGGCGTCCGACACGTCGGTGCTGCGATGGCTCGAGGTGCAGGAAAGTCCGTCGATATCGCTGCGCATGCTGGTGCGAGCGGCGATCGAACGCGACGGCTACACGGACATGTTGACCCGGCCGGTCGATCAATTGCCGCGCCGTGGCAGGCCGGTCGCCGAATCCCCGAACACCACTCCCACTGCTGGGAATTCAGGCGAGGTGGACAGTCCGCCTGCTCGGGGTTCGCGTGACGATCACGAGACTGAGGCGGGCTCCCGCCGCCGTTCGCGAGCAGGCGGGAAGAGTACAGGCGCTGCGGCGCCGACGCCGCAGAAGCAGTATTCGATCGACGAGATCATGAGCAGCACGCGGCAGTGATGAGCTGAGCCGGCATACGCCGGTCGGCCTCCCTTGAACACATTCAAACCAAGAAGAAGGACACATCAGGAATGGCGAAGCACAGCCCCAGCAGCACGAAGAGCGCAGCGGGCACGAGCAGCACGAGCGCTGCCGACGAGATCACCCTGACCGGCGGCATCGACGTCGGGAACGGGTACCTCAAGGGTGTCATCCGCGGCGAGGTCGACGGCGAAGCCGTCTTCGACGAGATCGACCTTCCCTCGGCAGTGGTCTCCACCAGTCGGTCCACTCCGAAGGTGCCGCTTGCGGACTCCGAGGTCGTCGCCGTGATCGACGGTTCCGGATCCGATGACACCGACGACTTCTACAACAGGTTGGACTGCTCACTGTCCAGTCCGCTGGTCGCGCACAGTGACCGGCGGATCTTCGGCCGGTCTGCCCTGTCGGTGCGTGGCAGCAAATTCACCGAGTTCGAGGTGCTCGGCAAGCGGTCGAAGGCCGACCAGGAACTGAGCGCGGTGCTCGTGCTCGGCGTCTTCGCGGCAAAGGCACTGCGCGACTATGTCGCCGAGCACGGCCGGTTGCCCAACCACGAACTCCAGGTCAACGTCCGAGCCGGCCTGGCACTGCCCATCAGCGAGTACGTGCAGCGACGCCATACCTTCGCCGCCGAGTTCACCGGCACGCAGGGCGAGGACCAGCCGATCGTCCACTCGGTGACGATCAAGAACTTCAGCACTCCGGTGACGGTGCGGCTGCGGTTCGTCGACGTGCAGGTGCTCGCCGAGGGTGCGTCCGCCCAGTTCGCGATCACCGACAAGGGTGAGCCGCTGGCGCAGGCGTTGTTGGACGACCTCCGATCCAGCGATGCGGACGCCCTGCCGGAAGGTGTCACGGCCGCCGACCTGGTCAGCGTGCGCAACACGATCGGCGTCGACGTCGGCGAGGGCACGGTCAACTTCCCGGTCTTCACCGACGGGCGATTCAACGCCGAGTCGGCCGTCACGCTCGAGCAGGGATACGGCACCGCCCTGATGAACGCCATGGAGCGGATGAGCGAGTCCGACAAGCAACTGGCATTCACGAGCCGCAAGCAGCTGGCGGACTTCCTGCAGCAGCGCCCGTCGGTGCTGCAGCGTGGCCGGTACAGCCGCGCGAGCAGCTTCGTCGAGGACGAGTCGCGATACCTGGTTGCCGAGATCGCCAGCCGGTTCGCGGACGTCATCGCCCAGACCGGTGCGACCACCGAGGTCGTCTATGTGTATGGCGGCGGCTCGGGCCCGATCAAGCACCTGCTACGGCCGGCGCTGCAGCGGGTCGCCGGTGACATCCCGGTCCTCTATCTGGATGCGCGGTACTCGCGGCACCTGAACCGTGAGGGCCTCTACATCGCGGCCCGGCACGTCGAGCAGTTCGCCACCCGCGAGCAGACCGGCGAGCGGACCGCCCGCCGCCGGGCGCGAGCCAGCGCGTAACCGCAGCGACCGCAACAGTCGTCGGCGTGGCCCCTGTCGGGGTCACGCCGACGTCATTTCGGATACAGGGTGGATGAGGAGTGGAGGAGCGCAGCGGGGGAGCGTCTCGAAACCCGGAGGTGGGAGGTGGTTGAGGAGTGGAGGAGCGCAGCGGGGGAGCGTCTCGAATCCCCGAGGCAGGAGGTGGTTGAGGAGTGGAGGAGCGCAGCGGGGGAGCGTCTCGAATCCCCGAGGCAGGAGGTGGTTGAGGAGTGGAGGAGCGCAGCGGGGGAGCGTCTCGAAACCCGGAGATGGGAGGTGGTTGAGGAGTGGAGGAGCGCAGCGGAGGAGCGTCTCGAAACCGTCGGGGTGACAGGAACCGCGCGTGACGTTTCCTCCTTCGTCGGAACCGTGCACGCGCTCCCGGCATCATGTCCCCCGACAAAAAATCCGCCAGCAAGCTGGCGGAAAATTTGGTCGGGGTGACAGGATTTGAACCTGCGGCCTCTTCGTCCCGAACGAAGCGCGCTACCAAGCTGCGCCACACCCCGTGGCATGCCGCGGGCACCCGATGGATACGCGCGGCGAGAAGCAACGATACAAGCTGATCTCTGGTTTCGCCCAATCGGGGCCACCAGCGCCATGAACGCAAGACCTCGTGACGCTCCGCTGCTCCACTCCTCGGCCACCTCTCGGGTCAGCGATAGCGCCCGAAGATGTGCTCCGCCTGACCGACATACCCGCCGCCGAAGAGCACGGCGTGCAGCAGCACCAGGTGCAGCTGCATCATCGGCACACGATCACGCCAGCCGTCCGCCAGCGATGCCACCTCGTTATATGACGCCAGGATCCGGTCCAGATGCGGCGCTCCGAAGAGCGCCAGTGCCGCGAGGTCGGACTCCGGGTGACCACCGTGCGCTGCCGGATCGATGAGGACGGCGCCATCCGCGGTCCACAGGACGTTCCCGGACCACAGGTCGCCGTGCAGCCGAGCCGGCGCGCTGCAGGTCTCGTCGAACTCGCCGCTGCGCAGGCGTTGCAAGAGTGATTCAGTCGCAGTTCGGAGCGACGGAGCTCGGTCGAGCAACGGGACGAGGCGCAGGTCGGCATACATCGCGCCCCACGACTCATGGGGCAGCAGCGGCAACGACAGCAGGTCGTCAGCCGGACCCTGGAATCCGTCACCATCCCAGCCGTCCGGGCCGACGCCGTATGCCGAAGCACCGGCGGCGTGAGTCCTGGCCAGGGGCCGGCCGAAGGCCTCCGCGTCGGAGGCGGTGGGTGCCACGGATGAAATTCGTTGCAGCACAAGGTCGTTGGCGTCGACCGCATCGACCTCGACGACGGCCGCACCACCGTCGACACGCAGCCAGTCGAGCCCGGCCACTTCCCACGCAGCGGCCCGTGCCGAGCGAGCCTGTTTGGTGTAGGTCATCGCAACGGCACGCCAGGCTCAACCAGCGTGGGGGACGAGCGTCAGTAGCGTCGCCTCCGGTCGGCACGCGAGACGCACCGGGTTGTACTTGTTGTGGCCCAACCCTGCCGAGACGTGCAACCAGGCGGCGTCGGCCGGTGCGTCCGCGTCGAGGTGGCCGGATGCGCCTGGCCACCATCGTGAAATCCCTTTGGCACGAGCGTTGTCCAGGTCGCAGTTGGTGGTCAGCGCACCGTAGAACGGCACGCACACCTGCCCGCCATGAGTGTGCCCGGCCAGCACCAGGCCGGCGCCGTCCGCCGTCATCGCATCGAGCACCCGCACGTATGGCGCATGCACCAGACCCACCGTCGCGACGACGTCGGTGGCCGCCGGTGCCGATACCGACGGATAGTCGTCGAGATCGATGTGCGGGTCGTTCACGCCGACGAATTCGATTGGCATGCCGTTGATTTCGAGCTTGGTGCGAACGTTGTTCAGGTCCAGCCATCCGCCATCGGTGAAGCCGGCAACCAGCTCGTCCACCGGCAACGACGGGACGTCGAGGTCGTCGCCGCGCTTGTGTGGCTCGCCGATGCCGACATACTTCAGCGGGTTCTTCGGTGCGGGCGCGTAGTAGTCGTTGGACCCGAGCACGAACGCGCCGGGGAACTCCAGCAGCGGCTCCATCGCTCGCAGCACCGCCGGCACCGCGTGCAGGTCCGAGCAGTTGTCACCGGAGTTGATCACGAAGTCGGGTTCGAGCGAGGCCAGCCCGCGCACCCACTGGATGCGCCGCTCCTGTCGAGGGACCAGGTGCAGGTCGCTGACCTGCAGCACCCGGAGCGGGCGTGAGCCGGGCGCCAGCACCGGCACTTCGAAGTGGCGCAGCGTGTAGAGGTGCCGCTCCACCAGCGAAGCCCAGGCCAGCGTGCCGAGTCCGGCACCGGCGACGACCGCTGAGGTCTTGGTGAATGCGTTCATGACATCGCCAATTGTGTCGCGTCCTCATGTGCGGCTGGGGAGGCGGGCGCCATACGCGGTGGGACACTGGGCCGTATGACGAGCAAGCAGAGCCTCCGCGAGGACATGACCGCAGCCCTCCGCGCACGCGACCAGGTGCGCACCAACACCCTGCGATCCGCGATGGCCGCGGTCACCAACGCCGAGGTCGCCGGCAAGGAAGCCAAGGAGCTCACCGACGACGAGGTGCAGCAGGTCATCGCCAAGGAGGCCAAGAAGCGCCGCGAGGCGGCCGAGGCGTATGACGGCGCCGGTCGCGAAGAGCTCGCGGCGACCGAACGGGCCGAGCTGGCGATCCTGGAGGAGTACCTCCCGCAACAGCTCGGCGACGACGAATTGTCAGCACTCGTCGCGGAGGCCGTCACCGAGACCGGCGCACAGGGGATGGCCGGGATGGGCCAGGTCATGAAGGCGGTCCAGCCGAAGGTTGCCGGCCGGGCCGAGGGCGGTCGCGTGGCAGCCGCCGTGAAGCAGGCATTGCAGGGCTGAGCACGCTTCGTCATTGACGGTCGAAACGGTCACTGGCGGCGCAGCAGGAGAGTCAATCGCTGTTTCGCCGTCAATCGTGGTTGGCCACATTGGTCGGGACCTCGAGACGGGCTTCCCCCGCTGCGCTCCTCCGCCCTCCTCGGCCACCGCTGAATACGAAGACCCTCACCCGTCATACGGGCGAGGGTCTTCGTTATCGGCGGGACCTCGAGACGCTCGTTCCTCGCTCCTCGGCCACCGCTCGAGTCCGCTACTTCTTCGAGGGCGGGCCGCCGG
The DNA here is from genome assembly GCF_055397625.1 of Flexivirga sp. G2. Taxonomy (NCBI): domain Bacteria; kingdom Bacillati; phylum Actinomycetota; class Actinomycetes; order Micrococcales; family Dermacoccaceae; genus Flexivirga; species Flexivirga sp. G2. Next base: position 4,117,691 of record NZ_AP039675.1, on the reverse strand, counting down.
TGTGCTTCGGCGGACCTGTCTTCTTCGGCGGCGGCTGCTGCGTCGTCGTGGCCGGCGGCGGCTGCTGGGTCGTTGTCGACGTGGCCGGCGGCGGAACGTAGGTGCGCGTCGTCGGCGGTGGTGCGACGTAGGTCCGCGTCGTGGTGGTCTGCGGGATGTTGGTGTAGGTCGACGGCTGGACCGGCGGATTCGTGGTCTTGTCGCTCGTCTTCGGGGAGGGCGAGCTCTTCGGTGTCGTGCCGTCCGGCCGCATGAACTGCTTCAGCGGCTGACCCTTCAGGGCCTCGTCCATGACGCCCTTCCAGATTGGTGCCGCGAGGGTTCCACCGAAGATGTAGCCCTTGTAGAAGTGACCTGCCAAGGTGATGTCCTTCAGTGGACTCGTGGTCTTCTCGTGGCCGACCCAGATCGCTGTCGCGATCTGCGGGGTGTACCCGGCGAACCAGATGTTAGACGCACCGTTCGTGGTTCCGGTCTTGCCAGCTGCCGGACGGTGGCCGGCGAGTTGGATGTCGCCGGCGGTGGTGCCTGTTGGATCGGTCAGCACCTTCTCGAAGACCTGGGTGGTCTCGGCCGCGACCTTCTTGCTCACGATGCGCTTGCAGGCGGTGCCCGAGAGCTTCAGCTTCTTGCCGCTGCCGCTCTTGACCGACACGACCGGGTGCGGCGGGCAGTACATGCCGCCGGCTGCGATCGTCGCGTAGGCGTTCGCGACATCGACCGGTGCGACATCGGAGGAGCCGAGGATGATGGACGACGGACCGTTCTCGATCGGGCTGCCGTCCTTACCTTGGACGACTCCGAACCGTGTGGCGGTCTTCTTGACCTCGCAGGTGCCGAGCTTGCTGACCAACGATGCAAACGCGGTGTTGACCGACCGCGCCGTCGCCGTTTCGAGTTTCATCGGTCCTACCGGCTCCGGCTCGTCGTTCGGTACGACCCAGGGCTGGTAGCTGTTGTAGCCGCAGGCGTCGGGGAAGTCGGTCTTGGTGTAGCCGCGCGCCGCCTCGCCCACCTTGGTCTTGGTGTTCATCGGCGGGACCTGGACCTCGGAGTCCGGCTTGTAGCCGTGCTCCAGGGCGGTGATGACGGCGAAGAGCTTTTGAGTCGAACCGATCTGGAAGCCCGCGCTGCCGCCACCGGTCGACGCCGGAATCGAGTAGTTCACCGCCGTGCTGAAGTTGCCGCCGGAGTTGGAGTACTTGGTGTTCTGACCGCTGGCCAGCACGAGACCGGTGCCGGGCTGGACGATCACACCCGCGGACTGGACATCGGCCTTGTTGCCCATCGGCACGCGCTTCTCGATCTGCTGGTCGATTGCCTTGGCCATCTTCGGGTTGAAGCTGGTCTGAACCGTCAGGCCACCGCTCTCCAGCGTCGCCATCCGCTCCTTCGGGGTCTTGCCGAGCGCGGGCTGGGTCTGCAGCCAGCTGACGACGTAGTAGCAGAAGTAGGCGTATTTGGAGTTGGCGCAGCTGTTGGACTGCACGTCGTGCGACCCGACGTCCAGCTTGCTGTTCTTCGCCTTGATCAGCTGGGCCCGGCTGATCATCTTCTGCTGGTACATCTTCGTCAGCACTTCGTTGCGCCGGTTCAGCACCGCGTCCGGGTGGTTGTAGGGGTCGAGCGTGCCCGGCTCGTTGACGATGCCGGCGAGCATCGCGGACTGCTGGAGGTTCAGCTGCGAGGCATGTACGCCGAAGTACTGCCGCGCGGCGGCCTCCACGCCATACGCCTGACCGCCGTAGTAGACGAGGTTCAGGTAGCCGTCGAGGATCTGGTCCTTGGTGTACTTCTGCTCCAGCGACACCGCGTACTTCAGCTGCTGGATCTTGCGGACGTAACCCTCCATGCCGGTGCGGCTGACTGCCTGCTTGGCCTTGGCGGTGTTACCACTGTTGATCGCTTCGTTCTGCAGCGCGATCTTGACGTACTGCTGCGTCAGCGTCGATGCGCCCTGCGTGCCGTTGCTGAAGATGTTGGACCCGATGGCGCGGAAGAGGCCCTTCGAGTCGAGCGCGCCGTGCTGGTAGAAACGCTCGTCCTCGATCGCCACCTGCGCGTGCTTCATGTTGTCGGAGATCTTGTTGAACGGAACGACGATGCGGTTCTGGTTGAACGGCGTCGCGAGCACCGAACCGTCGGACGCCAGGATCTTGGACTGTTGCGCCAGCGGGTTCATGGCGAACGAGCCCGGCATGTCGTTGAAGAGCTTCACGCCGCCGTTCGTGGCCTGGCCGGCGGCGCCGATCGCGGGCAGGAAGAGGCACGCGACGATCAGCCCCATCGCCACGGCCGTGGCGACGAAGGCGCCGAGCAGACTGAAGACAGTGCCGAGGCGGGACGCAACACGCATGCGGGGCAGCGTAACCGCCGAAACTGTCATCGACCGCATCCGGCGGGCCGGACATGATAGACGAATCGCCAAACCCGCACGTATAGTGCGAAAGGACTATTTGGAAATAGTTCCCCGAGGATCTGGCGGCCGGCGCTCAGGGTCAATACCGTGACCCAAGACACACGCGGGGGGCGTGCACATCAGATCCATCAGGGGCGGGGAAGGCCGAGAGCGAGAACATGACTGCTGTGATGCCCGAGAAGGCGACCTGGGACGACAACTGGGCGGCGCGCGCTGTGTGCCGAACGGGTTCGGCTCCGGATGAGCTCTTCGCCAAGGGGGCTGCTCAGCAGTCCGCCAAAGTGATCTGTCAGCGGTGTCCCGTCGTCGCCGAATGCCTCGCCGACGCGCTCGACAACCGCACCGAGTACGGCGTGTGGGGCGGCATGACCGAGCGCGAGCGTCGCGCCCTGTTGCGTCGTCGCCCGGATGTGCCCTCCTGGGCACAGCTCTTCAAGCTCGCTCGCGCGGACGAGGCCAACCAGTAGAACGGCGGACCCTTCGAGACGCCCGCTCGTCCCTCGCGGGCTCCTCAGGGACCTCTAGTCGGCGAGTTGCTCGCCGATCGCACGCAGTTGCTCGACATCGTTGACGTCTTCGGCCGACGCGGCGACGGTGACCTGCGGGATCGTCGGGTGTGCCGCGGTGAATCGACCGATCGCCGCCTCCTGGCGTCCGGCCTGCGCGGCACGTTCCGCGTGGAGTCGCAGCAGTCCGGCCGTGTCCTCCGGCTGCCAGCCCGAACCTTTGCGGGAGGACAAGCCGTCCGCCTCATCCGCCGCCGCCTCGGCCCGGCCCTCCCGTAGCGACGGCACGTGGGTGCGCTCGACACGGTTGACGACGAGACCGGCGAGCGGCATATGTTCGGACGCCAACCGGCCGGCGAAGAACGACGCCTCGCGCAGCGCGTCCCGCTCGGGGGTCGCGACCACGACGAACGCCGTCGCCGCATCGCTGAGCAGCGCGTAGGTCTGATCGGCCCGCTCGCGGAAGCCGCCGAACATCGAGTCCAATGCCGCGACGAAGGTCTGCGCATCACGCAGCAACTGTCCGCCGAGCACCTTGGACATCACCGCGGTCATCGTGTTGACGCCGACCGACATGACCTTCAGATAGGCGCGACCACCGGCCTTCGCCGGTGACATCAGCAACCGGATGAACTTGCCGTCCAGGAACGACCCGAGCCGCTTCGGCGCATCGAGGAAGTCCAGCGCGGACCGCGACGGCGGGGTGTCCACCAAGATGAGGTCCCAGCGCGCGTCGCCGCCGGCCTGCTCGGCGTGCAGTTGGCCGAGCCGCTCCATCGCCATGTACTCCTGAGTGCCCGCGAATGAGCTCGAAACAGCCTGGTAGAAAGGGTTTTCCAGGATCTGCTGCGCCTTGTCCGGTGCGGAGTGTCGCAGCACGAGCTCGTCGAAGGTGCGCTTCATGTCGAGCATCATCGCGTCCAGTGAACCGCCGTTCGATGCGTCGATCTTCTCGACCGGTGCCGGCTCATTGTCGAGGTGCTCCAGGCCCAGCGCCTGCGCCAGCCGCTTCGCCGGGTCGATCGTCAGCACGGCGACCGTGCGCCCCTGCTCGGCAGCCCGTATGGCGATCGCCGCGGCCGTCGTGGTCTTGCCGACGCCGCCGGAACCGCAGCACACGATGGTGCGCACCGTCTCGTCCTGCAGCAGTGCGTCGATGTCGAGGGTGGGTGTCTGCGTCATGAGTTCGTCGCGCCTCTGTCCCTTGCTCCGGGCCTCACTTCGTTCGTGTCCTCGCTCGGGTCGGAGCTCATACCGAAGCCACCTGCTCGGTCAGAGCCGCCGACAACTCGAGCAGGCCGCCGGCATCCATGCCGCCGCGCACCAACGGGAGGTGGAAGGTCGGCAGGTCGAGGTCCTCCAGGGTCCGGCGCTCGCGTTCCTGCAACGCCAGGCGCCGGGTGAGGTCGACACCGGTCTGGGTCAGCCCGCGCACCATCCGCGGACCGACCCGCAGGCCGAGCGCGGTCAGGTCCTGTGACAGCGGCTCGCTGTCGAAGTTGTCGGCGGCCAGCAGCTCCAGCGTGCGGTCGCCGACCGGAGGAGTGACCTCCTGATTGACGATCACCGCGCCGAGCGGGAGCGAGATGCCACGCAGCTCGGCCACGGCCTCGACCGTCTCCTGGACCGGCATCTCCTCCAGCAACGTCACGACGTGCACGACGGTCTGCGACGACTGCAGCATCGCGGTGATCGCGTCGGCCTGGTTCTTGACCGGCCCCATCTTGGCCAGCCCGGACATCGCATGGTTGACGCCGAGGAACTGACCCACCCGGCCCGTCGGCGGAGCGTCGAGCACGACGGCGTCATACAGCTGATCACTGCGGGTGCCACGGCGGCTGGGCCGGCGACGAACCGCCTCGTAGACCTTGCCGATCAGCAGCACGTCGCGCAGACCGGGCGCGACCGTGGTCGCGAAGTCGATCACCCCGAAGCGTTCGAGCATGCCGCCGGCCATGCCGAGTTTGTAGAACATCTGCAGGTATTCGAGCAGCGCGGCCTTCGGGTCGACCGACAGGCCCATCACCTGACCGCCGCCAGGGCCGGTCGCGACCTGCACTTCGTCGTCGCCGAGACGTGGCACGTCGAAGACACCACTGATGCCCTGGCGGCCCTCGACCTCGACGAGCAGCACCCGTTTGCCGTCGGTGGCCAGCGCCATCGCCAGGGCGGCAGCGACGGTCGTCTTGCCGGTGCCGCCCTTGCCCGTCACCACGTGCAGGCGCACGCCGTCCCAGTCACCGCTGCTCATACGGGGTCCCTGCGAAGTATTCGGGGGAGCGAAGCGGAGGAGAAACTTCGTGGGGTGGTGCTCATGCGCTCACGGTATCGGGGCGGCTGTGGGGGCCCGCGGCGTCATACCCGGGAGTGACGCCGAAGGTGCTACTGCAGCGGGACGTCCGGTGGGTGCTGCTCACCTACGCTGCACGTATGTCGTCAGTCGTGCCCCGGCGCCCGGACGCCCTGCTCGGCGGGGCGTCCCGTGCGTGGGTGCGGGCCGTGCCGTGGGGGGTCGCGTTCCTCTACTGCATCGTCCTGATGCCGGTCACGCTCGGTGTCCTGAACTCCGACTACGGACTCAACACCGGGGTCGCCGGTGCGCTCGCGGTCATCCAGACGGCGCCGTTGCTGTATGCCGTGATCCGCCCGTTGCAGGCCTGGTGCATCGTCTTCGCCGCTGACGTCGTCGGTGCGCTCCTGCTGCTGACCGGCGACACGGCGGGTTATGCGTGGCCGTTCCCGGCGATGGAGATCGTCGGACTCGTGCTGCTCTCGCTCGCGCTCGGGCTGCGCGAGGCGCGTCGGACCCTGTTGCTCGTCTGGGCGGTCACCATCGTCGCGGGCATCGCGCTGACCTTCCTGGCGCCGGACAGCACCAGCAACACGGTCGCCGTCGTCATCGTGCTCAGCGCGGTCGCCATGATCCTGGGCGCCGCGCTCCGCGAGCGGTATGACGCTCAGCAGCGTCTCGCCGAGCAGGAGACCATCAGCGAGGCGGAGCGCAGCCGGCGCACCTTGCTGGAGGAGCGGGCACGGATCGCGCGCGAGCTGCACGACGTGGTCGCCCATCACATGTCGATGATCACCGTGCAGGCCGACACCGCGACCTACCGGCTCGGCGGGCTGACACCGGAGGTGCAGGAGGAGTTCAGTTCGATCGCGACGACGGCACGCGCGTCGCTCGGCGAGATGCGGCGGCTGCTCGGGGTGCTGCGCAACGAGGACGCGGACGGTGAGCTCGCGCCGCAGCCAGGGCTGGCCGACATCGAGCAGCTCGTGGAGGCGACGGGTCGCGCGGGGGTTCCGGTCGAGCTGGCCACGTGCGACACGGAGGCATCCGAAGCGGTCGGCCTGTCGGCATACCGGATCGTCCAGGAGGCGCTCGCGAACGTCGTCCGGCACGCGCCGGGCGCCCCGACGCAGGTGAAGGTGTCGACGGATGACGAGGTTCTGCTGGTCCTGGTCGTCAACGAGCCGTCCCCGCAACCGCGCCGGGCGCCGCTCGAGAACGACGGCACGGGGCAGGGCCTCGTCGGTATGCGCGAACGGATCCGGCTCGTCGGTGGCATTCTCGAGGTGGGGCCGCTGCCCGACGGAGGTTTTCGTGTCGCCGCCCAAATCCCCTTGATTGCAAAGGAATCCGTATGACGACACGCGTCATCATCGTCGACGACCAGGCCATGGTGCGTGCCGGCTTCGCAGCGCTACTGGCCGCCCAGGACGGGATCGAGGTCGTCGGCCAGGCATCCGACGGTGAGGAGGGTGTCGCACTGGCGCTGCGGACACACCCCGATGTCGTGCTGATGGACGTTCGGATGCCCAAGCTCGACGGCCTCGAGGCGACCCGCCGGATCCTCGCGGCACCGGCGGTCGCGGACCGGACGAAGGTGCTGATGCTGACCACCTTCGATGTCGACGACTACGTCTACGAGGCGTTGCGGGCCGGCGCCAGCGGGTTCCTGCTCAAGGACGCGCCGCCGGCCGATCTCATTGCCGCTGTGCACGTCATCGCCGCGGGCGAGGCGCTGCTCGCACCCTCGGTGACCCGCCGGTTGATCGCCGAATTCGCCCAGCGCACACCGTCGGTCGGCGGTCGCAAGCCAGCGCTGCGGCTGAACGCATTGACCGAGCGAGAGACCGAGGTGCTCACCCTGGTGGCCCGCGGCAGCTCCAACGCGGAGATCGCCCGGGAGCTCTTCGTCGCCGAACAGACGGTGAAGACGCATGTCAGTCGGGTCTTCACCAAGCTCGACCTGCGGGACCGTGCGCAGGCTGTGGTGTTCGCCTACGAGTCGGGACTGGTGACGCCGGGGGAGTGATACCCCGGTAGGGGTCTGCTTTTGGCTCCTCGGTGTGACGCGTGGGGCGAAACCTGCTCCATAACTTCCCGGTATGACGACTTCAGCGGAACTCCAGTACCGACTTCACCGCGTCGACGAGCACACGCTGCTCGCCTGCGACCCGCCCGGCGGCGTACGCGTCGTCGAGGCGTTCGGGGAGGTGGCGCTCGCCGACCACATCGCGATCATCGTTCCCGGCAACGGCCACCACCTGGGCAACTACTTCACCGACCGTGGTCCGGTCAGCCCGCGCGCTCGTGGCGAGCAGGTGCTGCGGGCGATGAATGCGCTGGCTCCCGGGGAGCGGGTGGCCGTGGTCGTCTGGGTCGGCTACCGCACCCCGGCCGGTATGGCGTCGGCGTTCTCCAACAGCTACGCCCGGCAGGGCGCTGCCGATCTGGCCCGACTCACCCACTACCTGCCCCGCTCGGCACACGTCACGTTGATCGGGCACAGCTACGGGAGCGCGGTCTGCGGACTCGCGCTTCCCTCGGCCCGGGTCGACGACTGTGTCGCACTCGGCAGCGCAGGCATGGGTGCCTGGCGACGGGAACAGCTCGGCTCGGACACGAAACTGTGGGCCGCACAGACGGATTCGGATTGGATCCGCTTCTTCCCGCACGGCCGGATCGGACGCCTGGGGCTGGGGCGCCCACCGCTGCATCCCGCCATACACGCGACGCGGTTCGGGACCGGCGACATCACCGGGCACTGCGGCTACTACACCGAGGGCAGTGAGTCGTTGCGCAACATGGCCCGCATCGCCGTCGGTCGGTATGACGATGTGACGCCCGCGGGTGCGAGCTTCCCATCCGTCGCGCCGATCGAAAACGTCCGGGATGCACTGAGTTTCAGCGAGGCGGCGGCATGACCACCCGTGAGCCGGCGATCCGGTGCGAAGACGTCCGGAAGAGCTACCCGCGCCGCGGCCAGGTGCTCGACGGCCTGGACCTGGCGGTCGAGTCCGGCACGATCCACGGGCTGCTCGGCCCGAACGGGGCCGGCAAGACCACCGCCGTGCGCATCCTGTCGACCCTGCAGCGGCTCGACTCCGGGCGGGCGGTCGTCGCCGGCCACGACGTGACCGGAGATCCGGCCGCGGTGCGCGAACGGATAGGAGTGGCAGGGCAATACGCTGCAGTCGACGACATCCTGACCGGGCGGCAGAACCTGCAGATGTTCGGTCGACTGCACCACCTGCGCGCTCGTGCCGCGCGAACTCGTGCCGACGAACTGCTCGAGCGATTCGACCTGGTGGCCGCAGCGGACCGGCCGGTGCGGCACTACTCCGGTGGCATGCGCCGGCGCCTCGACCTGGCCGTCAGCCTGATCCGCAGCGCCCGCGTGCTCTTCCTCGACGAGCCGAGCACCGGGCTCGACCCGCGCAGTCGCAACGAGGTCTGGGACGCCGTCCGCGAGCTGGCGGACTCGGGCACCACGGTGTTGCTGACCACGCAGTACCTCGAGGAGGCCGACCGGCTCTGCTCGCGCATCTCGGTGCTGGACCACGGGCGGATCGTCGCGGAGGGCTCACCGGCGGAGTTGAAGGCCCGGGTCGGCGGGAATCTCGACGATGCCTTCCTGCAGCTCACTGGCCGCCCCCGACTCAGGACGGTGGCGTGATGACCGCCATCAACGCCGAATTGAGCCCGGTGCCAACCCGATTGGCCTGGTTCGCCGCCGACGCCTGGGTGGTCGCCAAGCGACACCTGACCCGCCTCGTCCACCGCCCGGACGAACTCCTCGGCACCCTGCTCATCCCGGTCATGGCCGTCGTGATGTTCGGGTTCGTCTTCGGCAACGCACTCGGCGCCTCGATGGTGCTGCCCGGTGCGGAGTACCGCGAGTTCCTGTTGCCCGGGCTCTTCGCGCTGACGATGGCGTTCGGGATCGGCAACACCACCATCTCGGTCGCTGCCGACATACGGGGCGGGGTGCTGGACCGGATGCGGTCACTGCCGATGTCGCCCGCGGCGGTGTTGGCCGGCCGCTCGGTAGCCGATCTAGCCACTGCTGCAGTCGAACTCGTCATCGTGATGGGGTTGGGCACGCTGTTCGGCTGGCAGTGGCACGGCGGTGTCGGGTCGCTGCTCGGTGCCTTCGGACTGTTGGCGCTGCTGCGGCTGGCCTTCTCCTGGATCGGCATCCTGCTCGGCCTGTTGGTCAGCGGTCCGGAGGCGGCGATGAAGTACTTCGCCCTGCTCTTCCCGCTGGCCATGGTGGCCGACACCGTCATACCCACGGAGCTGATGCCGACCGCGGTCGGCGAGGCAGCTCGCTGGAATCCATTGTCCGCCACGGTGATTGCCACTCGCCATCTGTTCGGCAACCCGTCCGCGCCCGCGACGTCCTGGGTCGCCGAGCACGCAACGCTGCTCGCGGTCGCGTGGCCGCTCGTCATCATCGCGGTCTGTATGCCGCTGGCGCTCACCCGACTGGCCAGGATCGCGCGATGAGCCTGGTGCTGTTGTTCGCGCTCATCGTCGCGGACGGCGTCGTGCCTCCGGTCCCGAGTGAGGCCGTGCTGCTGGCGCACACGCCGGGCGCCTTCGCCGCGGGGTGGCCGGCCGTCGTCGGCCTGTGGTTGCTGGCAGCGACGGGGGCCGCCCTGGGCGACACGATCAGCTACTCGCTGGGTCGGCTGATCGGCACCGATCGCGTTGCCTGGCAACGCCGTCCGTGGGTCGCGCGGGTGTTGCAACGAACTGGTGTCGAGTTGGAACGCCGCGGCGTGCCGTTGATCGTGTCCGCGCGCCTGATGCCGGGCTGGCGGGTCGCGATCACCTTCCTCGCCGGAGCCGGACGGCTGCCGAGGAGTCGCTTCCATCTGGCGAGCGCGCTCGGCTCGATGATGTGGGCGGCATACATGATCGGCATCGGCGGCACCGTCGGCGCACTCACCGGAGCCGCGCCGCTCGTGGTCGCGGCGGTGTCCTTGGTCATCATGGCCGTGCTGGGTCAGCTCGTGCGTTGGGTGCGGGCTCGGTCGGGCCGCCGGTTATCCGGCCAGCACCGCGTCGACCGCGGCCACGGTGTGCCGGAAGTATGGCGACGCCGGGTCGATCACCTCGAAATGGCCGCAGCCCGCCAACACCTGCACTGAGACGCCTTCGCCCGCTGCGGACTGGTAGCTCTCGGAGACCTCCACCGGCACGCGGTCGTCGGCCGAACCGTGGACCAGTCGGACCTGCGTCGGCGGTTGCCCCAGCATGGCGGGATCGGCTGCGCGCCAAACGGATTCGGTGGCGGAGCCCATCAGCGCGTTCGCGGCGTCATCGCCGAGGTGCAGGTCGCGAGTCAGGTGCAGGTCGACGCAGCCGGCCAGCGACACGACACCGGCGACCGAGATCCCCGGCTGGTAGATCGCCCACGTCGCGAGGTGTCCGCCGGCCGAATGCCCCACCAGCACCACGTCGTCCGGCAGGTCCGGGTCGGACGTGACGGCGCCGACGGCGGCAAGCACGTCGGCGGCCATCGCCGGCCAATCGCCCGGAATGCGGCGGTATTCGATCGTCGCGACGTGGAAACCGTGTGCTGCCAGCGCATCCGACTGCTGACCTGCGTGCGCCCGATCGTATGACGGCGTCCAGAACCCACCGTGTATGACGACCACGGTGGCATTCCTCGGCGTCCCGACGGGAATGCGGAGGTCGACAACCTGGTCGGACGACCTGCCATACGCGATGGTCCGGTCCGGAGGCACGGGTGAGGGATCGGGGACGGGCATATCGCGGAGACTAGGTCACGGCAGGAGCAGGACGCGACCGCGGAGGCCGGGGCGTCCCGCCTCGGCATACGCCGCTGCGTGCTCGACCAGTGGATACCTGCCGACGACACGGGTCCGGAGCTCGCCCGCGGCGCTGCGTGCGAGCAGTGTGGTCAGTGCGGCGCCGTCGGGATGCACCCGGACGGTGTGGACGCGGATCCCGCGGCCGCGGTCGGTGTTGTCGTCCTTGATGCTCACGTAGTCCCCGTCGTCGCGCAGCGCGGTGGCGACGTCGGTGATTTCGGCGGGGTCGACGACGGCGTCATACGGGCCCGACCCGAGGTCGGTCACGAGCCGGGCCCCGGTGGACTCCACGAACTCGCGGTCACCGGCCCGGGCGAGGCCGTCGACCTGCCAGCCGTCGGCGGCAGCCAGTGCGATCGCGTAGCCGCCGACGCCGCCCGCCGCGCCGGTCACCAGCAGCCGGCGGCCCTCCGGCTCGCCGAGTGGCTGCAGCGCCTGCGCCGCGGTCAGGGCGTTGAGCGGCACCGACGCAGCATCCTCGGAGCCGAGGTCGTCGGGCACCCGCCCGACTGCTGCAGCCGGCACGATCACCCGGTCGGCATGCGTGCGGCCGGCAGCGGCCAGATCGTTGTGCAGCGCGGCCACCCGGTCTCCGACGGCGACCTCGGTCACTCCGTCACCCACGGCGGCGACGGTGCCCGCAACGTCCCAGCCCAGGCCGACCGAGTCCGGGAGCCCGAAGTTGTCCCGCGTCGCTGTGGACGCCACGGCCAGATCCACCGGGTTGACGCCCGCCGCCTCCACCGCGATGGCGACCGCTCCCGCGGCAGGGAAGGCATCCGGTGCCTCGAGGAGTTGCGGCTGCGAGCCTGCCTGGGAAACAAGGGTTCTCATGACTCCACCTTCGGGTAGGACGCCTTCATTGTGTACCGAGTCGATGCAGCTGAACACCCCATGACCGGTATGACGCGACGCGGGACCCTACTGGCGAGTCGCACCGCGATTGAGCTTCGAAACCGAATCATTGCTACCGTCCAAGCGAGGTAACGAATCACCCCGGAAAGAGGATCGCCATGGCGCTCGAACCGCTTCGGCCCGCCAAGGGCCACGGCACCGCGCACGTCGTCATCATCGGGGCCGGCATGGTCGGCCTGTCCACCGCCTGGCACCTGCAGGAGCGAGGCGTCGACGTCACGGTGGTGGAACGGTCCGGCGTCGCAGCGGGCAGCTCCTGGGGCAACGCCGGCTGGGTGTCGCCGGGCCTGTGCGTGCCGCTGTCGGATCCGTCGGTGATCAAGTACGGCCTGAAGGCGTTGCTCGACCCGGACTCGCCGCTCTACATCCCGATGAAGCCGGACCCCAAACTGGCGGCGTTCCTGCTCGGGTTCGCGCGTCGCTGCACGCCGGGCCAGTGGAAGCGGACGATGGACAAGTACGTGCCGGTGAACCGGCGCGCCATCGAGGCCTACCAGTTCCTGGAGGACCACGGCGTGCAGGCGACCTCGCACGAGGCGCCGATCATGGCTGCGTTCCGTCGTGCCGAGGATGCCGCAGGCCTGGAGCACGAGGTCAAGCTGATCCGCGAGGCCGGGCTGGAGCTCGAGGCGACCGAGGTCGACAACGCCACCTTGCGGGCGGAGCTGCCGATCGTGAGCGCCGATGTCGAGAAGGCGATCCGGCTCGGCGGCCAGCGGTACATCAACCCCGGTGAATATGTCGACGCGCTCGCCCACGCCGTCGCCGATCGTGGCGGCAAGATCGTCATCGGTTCGAATGCCCGGGCACTGCGCCACGGCCCGGGTGGGGTGACCGTCGAGATGGTCAGCGGCGAGCCGATCTCCGGCGACGCGGTCGTCGTCGCCACCGGTGCCTGGTTGCCGGAGCTGGCGAAGGCGTGCGGCGTGCGTACCGCATTGCGTGCCGGCCGTGGCTACAGCTTCTCGGTGTCGGTCACGGACGAGGCGAATCGTCCGGTGCCGTGCCCCGTCTACTTCCCGTTCGAACGGGTCGCGTGCACGCCGTTGGGCGATCGGTTGCGCGTCGGCGGCACCATGGAGTTCGCCGGCACCGAGGAGCCGTTGCACGACGAGCGGGTCCAGGCGATCGTCAAGAACGCGAAACCCCTTCTGTCCGGTGTCGATTGGGACGACCGGCAGGACACCTGGGTCGGTGGCCGCCCGGTCACGGTCGACGGACTGCCGCTGGTCGGTCCGACCGACGTGCCGCGGGTCTTCGCCAACGGTGGTCACGGCATGTGGGGCATCACTCTCGGCCCGTTGTCCGGTCAGTTGCTCGCCGAGCAGATGGTCACCGGCGTCACGCCGCCGGAGCTGCTGCCCTTCAACCCGACGCGCTGAATGGCTCAAGCGGATCGAGCATCGTCCTGAGTGGCCCGTGAGGAACGAACGGGAGTATCGAAGGGTGCGGTCGAGGGACGAGGCCGTCTATCGAGATCGCGGTCTCGATACGCCTTCCTCCGCTGCGCTCCCCCAGGCACTCGACCAGCTTGTTCAGGAATAGGGTGACGGCATGACCGCCTGGGAATACGCAACCGTGCCGCTGATCGTTCATGCCACCAAGCAGATCCTCGACCAGTGGGGCGAGGACGGCTGGGAACTCGTGCAAGTCGTCCCCGGCCCCGACGGCAACAGCCTCGTTGCCTACCTCAAGCGTCCGAAGGAGCAGTGACAGATGTCCGCAGTTGAAGACCGTCTCGCCGAGCTGGGTCTGGAAGTCCCCGAGGTCGCCGCACCCGTCGCGGCATACGTCCCGGTCGTGCAGGAGGGCAACCTCGTCTACACGTCGGGTCAGCTGCCGCTGGTGGGCGGCAAGCTCGCCGCCACCGGCAAGGTGGGTGCCGAGGTGACGGCGGAGGACGCTGCGAAGCTGGCGCAGACCTGCGCGCTCAACGCGATCGCCGCCGTCAAGTCCCAGGTCGGTGATCTCGACAAGGTGACCCGCGTGGTCAAGGTCGTCGGATTCGTCGCGAGCGACCCGAGCTTCACAGGCCAGCCGGTCGTCATCAACGGCGCCAGCGAACTCCTGGCGAAGGCCTTCGGCGAGGCGGGCGCGCACGCTCGTTCGGCCGTCGGTGTCGCCGCGCTGCCGCTGGACGCGCCCGTCGAGGTCGAGATCGTCGTCTCCGTCCAGTAGGACGGTCCTGATGGCCTCGACCCACGAGCTCGAGCTGCCGGAGACACTGCGGCAGCACGCGCTCGACTGGCTGGCGACGCCCGCCTCCGACCGCAGCATCGCGCCGCCGCGGCGTGCGTCGACCGTGCTGCTGGTCCGCGAATCCGGCTCCGGCGTCGAGGTTTTCATGCAGCGCCGGGTCTCATCGATGAAGTTCGCACCGTCGATGTGGGTCTTCCCGGGCGGCGGTGTCGACGCCCGGGACGAGACATCGGCGGTCCCGTGGGCCGGGCCGTCTCCGGCGGACTGGGGCCGCCGGCTCGGCATACCGGAGAAGACCGCGCAGGCGATCGTCATTGCTGCGGTGCGCGAGGTCTTCGAGGAATGTGGCGTGCTGTTGGCGGGCGCTTCGGCCGACGACGTGGTGCTCGACGTGTCGACCGACGACTGGCAGGCGGATCGCAGCGCCGTGCTCGAGCGTGAGGTCTCGTTCGGTGCGCTGCTCGAGCGCCGCGGCCTGGTGCTTCGCTCGGATCTGCTTGCGCTGCAAGACCATTGGGTCACGCCCGAGATGGAGCCACGCCGCTACGACACATGGTTCTTCGCGGCGCGGCTGCCGGACCGCCAGGTCGCCGACGACCGCACCTCCGAGGCCGACACGGCCGTATGGCGTCGCCCGGCCGACGTGATCGCGGAGGAAACATCCGGGCAGGTCCGGATGTTTCCTCCGACGCTCGTGCAGCTCAAACGGCTGTCCGGCTGGCCGGACGTCGCGCCCGCGACGATCAACCGCGAAGGTCTGCACGTCGTGATGCCCCGGCCGGTCCGGGACGGCGACCGAGTGCTGCTGCGGGCCGACCTGAACGACTGAGGTTCTCGACCGGGTCTCGATACGCCGCTCGTTCCTCCCGGCACTCGACCCGCTTTCGCGTCAGCCGTTGGCGAGCGCCTGCACTCGGGTGATGTCGCCGTTGAACCAGTCCTTGTCGATCGGCGACGAGGTGTACTGCCAGATCGTGTAGTAGGGCCAGCCGCCGGGCAGTGTTCCCGGCGCGGAGGCGTAGCGCGCCACCCACAGCGGGTTGGTCTGGTTGAACGCCGTCGAGTTGCCCGTGCAGGTGCTCCACCAGTCCAGGTTGGTGTAGATCACCGCATCACGCCCGGTCTTGGCCTTGTACTCCGTGAGCCAGGCGCGGATCCAGCTGACCATGGACGCCTGGGACAGGCCGTAACAGGTCGCGCCGTACGGGTTGTACTCCATGTCCAGCATGCCGGGCAGCGTCTTGCCGTCCTTGGACCAGCCGCCGCCGTGCGCCGCGAAGTAGTCGGCCTGCGCCGCCGCAGAGGCGCCGTTCGGTATGCCGAAGTGGTAGGCGCCGCGGATCATGCCGACGTTGTAGGAGCCTGAATACTGCTGGGAAAAATACGGATTCGTGTAGTTGTTGTTCTCCGTCGCCTTGGTGTACGCCCACTTCACGCCGGCGCCCCACTGCGCGCTCCAGTCCACGTTGCCCTGGTGACTCGAGACGTCGATGCCCAGCGTCTGCCCGTCCGCCGCGGCAGGACGCACGCTGCGGGTCAGTGCACCGCCGGCGTTCTTCCAGCCGGCATACGCCTCACCCGGTGCATGTATGCCGGCGCGCGCCGCAGCCGCCGTCGGGCTCTTCTGGGCGGGCGCGGCGTGCGCCGGACCCGCTGCGACGGCGGCGCTCAACGCGACGGCTCCCGTCATACAGACGGCGGTGACCAGGGACTTCTTCATGGGTGCTCCTCCACTGGGTGCGCGCGGTGTCGTCCAGGAGGGCGCACGACGCTCGGTAAGGAATCCTCACGGTATTGAGTTCTACGTAAAGTGATTACCCCGTGGCGGTAAAGACTTCACAGATCCCGGCGAACTCCGTGCGACGGACAGGCCACGAAACAACCGACAGGACACGACCTGCGAGCCGGAGTGGCCCGCAGGTCGCGTCCTGCCGGTGTGTGTCGCTTCCTGACGGGGTGGTCAGCCGTTCGCGAGGGCGCGAACGCGGGTGATGTCGCCGTTGAAGTAGTCCTTGTCGATCGGCGACGAGGTGTACTGCCACATCGTGTAGTAGGGCCAGCCGCCGGGCAGCGTTCCGGGCGTCGACGCGTAGCGCGCGATCCACAACGGATTGGTCTGGCTGAATGCCGTGCTGTTGCCGGTGCAGGTCTTCCACCAGTCGGTGGTCGTGTAGATGACGGCGTCACGACCGGTCTTGTACTTGTAGCGGGCCAGGAACGTCTTGATCCAGGTGACCATCGCCGACTGGGACAGGCCGTAACAGGTCGCGCCGTACGGGTTGTACTCGATGTCCAGCATGCCGGGCAGCGTCTTGCCGTCCTTGGACCAGCCGCCGCCGTGCGCGACGAAGTAGTCGGCCTGCGCTGACGCGGACCGACCGGCCGGATTGGCGAAGTGATAGGCGCCGCGGATGATGCCGGCGTTGTAGCTGCCGTTGTACTGCTGCGCGAAGTAGGCGTTCGTGTAGTAATCGCCCTCCGTCGCCTTGGTGTAGGCCCAGCGCACGCCCGAGCTGTACTGCGAGCTCCAGTTGACGTTGCCCTGGTATGCCGAGACGTCGATGCCGAGTGTCTTCGTCGCGGCCAGTGCGGGGGAGGGTGCGATGTTCGAACTCACGTGGTCGGCGCTGTTGTGCTTCTCCCAGCCGGCATACGCGCCACCCATCTGATGGATGCCGGCGGCCTGGGCGGCCTTGGTGGGTTTCTCGGGTGACTTGGTGGCGGCCTGCGCGGGGAGGGCGGTGGCCGCGAGGGCGAGGATGGCGACCGTTGCAGTCGCCGCGGGCAGAGTCTTCTTCATGTTCGGGGTCCTTTGCACGAAGCTTTGTCGTTCCTGGTGGAAGCCTCGGCCAGGGGAAACCTCAGCTTCAACACCCTTCACGGTATTCACACAAGGCAAACTCCGATTCAGTGGCCGGTAAACGTTTGACAAGTACGCGCGTCGGTCCGACACATGTTCGGGTCGCGGGTGCAACGCGCTAGCGTTGCGTGCCGTGACGACTGAATCGGTATGGCGCGGCGGCGCTCTCGGTGAGCAGGCCCACGCCGTGCTCGCACCCAATCCCGGCCCGATGACCCTGGACGGCACGAACACCTGGGTGCTGCACGCGCCCGGCGACGAGACGGCAGTCGTGGTCGACCCGGGACCGCTGAACGAGGGCCACCTGCAGGCCGTGCTGGCACATGTCGAGCAGCGCGGTGCGCGCGTCGGGCTGACCTTGATCACCCACTGGCACCACGACCACACCGAGTCGCTCGAGCGCTGGGCGCAGCTGGTGGATGCGCCGATCCGTGGCGGCGGGTATGGCGAACCACTCGCCGACGATGAGCGGATCGAGCTGGGGTCGTTGCGGATTCGGGCGATCACGACCCCTGGCCACACCGCCGACTCGGTGTCGTTCCACCTGCCGGATGCCGATGTGCTCGTCACCGGCGACACCGTGCTGGGGCGCGGCACCACCGTCGTGGCGCATCCCGACGGCGCACTGGGTCCTTACCTGGATTCGCTGGACAGGCTGCTCGCCATCGCGACGGAGCGTCCCACTGCGCTGGCTCCGGCACACGGGCCGACGCATCCCGACGCGGCCGCGGTCATCACGGCATACAAGCAGCACCGACTGGAGCGACTGGAGCAGGTGCGCGCCGCGCTCGCGGCCGGCGACGCGGACGCGGACGATGTCGCGCAAGCGGTGGTCGAGCGGGTCTACGCCGACGTCCCGCGCGAGGTGTGGCCCGCAGCGAAGTGGAGCGTGCAGGCGCAGTTGGAGTACCTGCGCAGCTGAATCGAGCGGCGGTTACGCGGGCGGGGTGCCCGGTGTGAGAGCGGCCAGCACCACGCTGATGTTGTCGTGCCCGCCGGAATCGTTGGCGAACTCCACCAGCCCGGCGGTGATCTCGGTGGCGGACTCACCGTGCGAGGTGCGGACGCGGTGGACCAGATCCCAGAGGTCCGCGGGCGCCGAGCAGTAGTTCCAGAGCCCGTCGGTGCACACGATCACCCAGCCGGCCTCCTCGGCCAGCAGATGGGCGAGCCGGGGAGTGAGATCGTCCGGCGCGTTGCGACCCAGCCAGCGGGTGATGGCGTGGGCGTTGGGTGCGTTCTCGGCGTTGTCGCGCGGGACGCCGTGCCGGATCAGCTCGTTGGCCATCGAGTCGTCCTGGCCCAGTTGGACGGCGCGTTCCGGGGCGGCGGCTGGGATCCAGTAGACCCGGCTGTCACCGACGTTGCCGCCGACCACGAGGTTGTCCTCGACCACGGCGGCCGCGAACGTGCACGACGGTGGCGTCGGGTCGTCGTCGGTGCCCAGCTCGGCGGCCGCCGCGCTGCCGGCCTCGGCGGCTTCGACGAAGGCGTGCGCGGCGGTGTCGAGCCACGTCGCGTCGGGCACACCGGCACGCGGCATCGGCTGGGAGAGGCGCTCCATCGCCGCGATGGCGGCGGCCTGTGACGCGAGGTGCGAGTCCGTCGAGGTGGACACGCCATCGCAGGCGACCAGCACCGCCCGGGCACCGGGCTCACTGGATGCGGCGAGGGCTATCGAGTCCTCGTTGCGGTGATGGCGCTGCCCGATGTCGGAACTTCCGGCAACCCACGAATGCGGTGACAACACAACGTGATTGCGTGGGTCGTCCGCCACATCCGATGCCTCGCTCGTGTCCACTCCCGCGCCTCTCCTCCGTCAGCAAACTGCCCCTGTGCCGTCATCCAGACGTCACCGGCAGGTGCGTGGTTCCCGCTGCGGGGACAGTATGTCGGGTCAGTATGTCGGGTCAGCGTGCCCGGCGCTGCAGGCGCTCGGAGTCCATCAGCGTGACGGCTCGGGCTTCCAGCTTGATCCAGCCGCGCGAGGAGAAGTCGGCGAGCGCCTTGTTGACCGTCTCGCGGGAGGCGCCGACCAGCTGGGCGAGCTCCTCCTGGGTCAGGTCGTGTGCCACGAGGATGCCGTCGCCGGACGGCTGACCGAAGCGTCGGGACAGATCCAGCAGCGCCTTCGCAACGCGGCCCGGCACGTCGGTGAAGACGAGGTCGCCGAGAGCTTCGTTGGTACGGCGCAACCGTGCGGCCAGTGCAGAGAGCATGGTCATCGCGATCTCGGGACGGGTCCCGAGATAGGCGGTCATGTCCTGGTGGGAGAGGCCGACCAGCTCGGTGTCGGCGATGGCGCTCGCGGTCGCCGTACGCGGGCCGGGGTCGAAGAGGCTCAGTTCCCCGAGCATCTCGCCCTCGCCGAGGATGGCCAGCAGGTTCTCCCGGCCGTCCGCGGAGCGGCGGCCCAGCTTCACCTTGCCGCCGGTGATCACGTAGAGCGAGTCACCCTGCTCGCCCTCGTGGAACAGCTCCTGTCCCCGGGCGATCTTGGTGCGGGTCATCGTCGACAACAACGCTTCTGCGGCGTCGTCGTCCAGAGCGGCGAACAATGGCGCTTTGCGCACAGCCTCGGTATCCACGATGTGCAGTCTGCCACGTGCCACGGCCGGAAGTTGTGCAGCTCACATCTCCTCGCGCCCCGCGAGTCGCTGTCCGACCCCGGGCATAAGGTCGTATGTCGTGAAGCCCATCGACGTCTCGGCCGAATCAGACCTGGCTCGCACCCGTCGGGCACGCAAGATGTTCCGTGCATTGCAGGAGCAGTTCCCGCACGCGCACTGCGAGCTCGACTTCACCACACCGCTGGAGTTGCTGGTCGCCACCATCCTGTCCGCCCAGACCACCGACGTCGGCGTCAACAAGGTGACACCGACGCTCTTCGCGCGCTACCCGGACGCTGCTGCGTATGCCGCCGCCGACCGCGAGGAGCTGGAGGAGCTGTTGCGGCCGACCGGTTTCTTCCGGGCGAAGGCCAACTCGGTGATGAACCTCGGGCAGGCACTGGTCGAGCGGTTCGACGGCCAGGTCCCGCCGAAGCTGGCGGATCTGATCACCCTCCCGGGAGTCGGCCGCAAAACCGCGTTCGTGGTGCTCGGCGACGCCTTCGGTGTGCCCGGGTTGACCGTCGACACCCACTTCGGTCGCGTGGTACGTCGCGCGGGCTGGACCGATCTGGAGGACCCGGTCAAGGTCGAGCACGCCATCGGTGAGATGTTCCCGCGCAAGGAGTGGACCCAGCTCAGCCACACCCTGATCTTCGAGGGTCGGCGCATCTGCCACGCCAAACGGCCCGCGTGCGGCGTGTGTCCGATCGCGCGGTGGTGCCCGTCATACGGCGCGGGGGAGACCGATCCGGACAAGGCGCGCAAGCTGCTGAAGTTCGAGCTGGCTCCCGGAGCGACCCGGCCGGAGGGTGTGCCCGAGCCGGTCGCGGTCCTGTGACCGGCCCCTCCGCCGCGCCCGAGCCCGACTGGCTGCGCGAGTTGGAACAGCGCGCCCACGAGGCGCCGATGGTCGCGGGGCTGCCCGAGGCGGAGGGGCGGGCCTCGGCGGTGCTGATGCTCTTCGGTCCCGACGAGTTCGGTGGCCAGGACGTCGTGCTCACCGAGCGGGCAGCGACCCTGCGCAAGCATGCCGGGCAGGTGTCGTTCCCCGGCGGTCGCGTCGACCCGGGCGACGTGTCCGCTGCGGACACGGCACTGCGCGAAGCGCACGAAGAGGTCGGCCTCGACCGCGACGGCGTCCGTGTCGTCGGCGTGCTGCCGGCGCTGCCGCTGAGCGTGACGGGCTTCCGGGTCACCCCGATCGCCGCGTGGTGGGAGCGTCCGTCACCGATCGGTGTCGTCGACACGGCGGAGGTCGCGCGGGTGGAGCGGGTGCCGCTCGCCCAGCTGGTGGACCCGGCCAACCGGTTCAGCGCGGCGGTGCCCGGGCGGGAGTTCGTCGCGCCCGCCTTCGAGGTCGACGGGCTCTACGTGTGGGGCTTCACCGCGATCCTGCTCGACGCGACGTTGCGGCTCGCCGGTCTCGAGCAGCCCTGGGACCGCGCCGACCGGCGTCCGGTGCCGAGTCGCTATCTGCAGGGCGGCTGATCCGGCTCGGCATACATGACGAAAGCCCCGGGCGAACCCGGGGCTTTCGTCTGCGTGCGAAAATCAGACCTTCGGCGGCTTGACCGCGGCGACGGTGCGCTGCGCGTTGTCGATGGTGCGAGCCGGCTTGCCCTTGATCTTCCTCAGGGCGCTGACGCCCATCAGCGCGAGGATCAGGGTGATCACGAGCAGCACCCCGGCGGTGATCAGCATGCCGAGCCAGACCGACAGGCCCGCGGCGTGCAGACCCCAGGCGAGGGCGAGCAGCAGGAATCCGAGCATGTAGAGCGCAAAGAGTCCGGCACCGGCCAGCAGGCCCGCGCCCTTGCCGCCCTTGGCGACGTCCGCCTTGACCTCTACCTTGGCCAGCGCGATCTCGTCCTTGACGATCGCCTTCAGGTCGGTGGAGGCGTCCGCGACCAACTGGCCGAGGCTGCGCTCCGTGCCTTTGGTGGTCTGGGCCATCGATTACTCCTCGTCGTGGTTGTCGGCTCGCTTCGTCTGTTCTCGCCAGAATAAGCGCAACGAACTCACCGGTACCTTATCCATGCCACGGTCGTACCCAGCAAGCCCGGGCGCGGGCCGGCGTCAGTGCGCGGCCTGCGGACCTTCGTCCGCGTAACAGTCGGGGACACCGTCGCCGTCCGCGTCGCGAGACTCCATCTCGTGGATGCGTCGATAGGTCGCATTGCGCGATCGCAACAGCACGGTGGCGAGCAGCGCGGCCAGGATCGAGCCACCGAGAATGCCGAGCTTCACGTGCTCGTCGGCGACCGAACCGTCGCCGAACGCGAGCTCGCCGATGAGCAGTGAGACCGTGAAGCCGACACCGGCCAACAGGCTGAGGCCGAACACGTCGGACCAGGCGAGGTCGTCGTCAAGCTCCGCACGGGTCAGCCGCACCGTCATCGCGGTGCCGCCGAACACCCCGATCGCCTTGCCCAACACCAGGCCGAGCACGACGCCCACGGTGACCGGGTCGCGGAGTGCGTCGCCCAGGCCGCCGCCGACGACCGTCACCCCGGCCGCACAGAAGGCGAACGCCGGCACGCAGACCGCGGCGGACACCGGCCGCAGCCGGTTGTCGATGCGCGCACCGAGCGACTCGTGCTCACCGGGCAGCGCCGTCACCGGCACCAACAGGCCGAGCGCGACACCGGCGACTGTCGCGTGTATGCCGGAGTTGAGCACGGCGAGCCAGGTGATCAACCCAAAGGCAATGAGCAGCAACGGGTTTCGGCCACGTTTCATCGTGATGCCGAACGCGACGAGACCGAGGACCGCGACGACGAGCCAGAGCATGCTGATGCTCGAGGTGTAGAAGAGCGCGATGATCGTGATGGCGATCAGGTCGTCCACGACGGCAAGCGTGAGCAGGAAGGAGCGCAGTGCCGCCGGCAGGTGCGTGCCGATCACCGCCAGCACCGCCAGCGCGAAGGCGATGTCGGTCGCGGTCGGGATCGCCCAGCCCTTGAGGGCGCCTCCGCCATACAGCTGCCAGGCGGCGTACAGGATCGCCGGCAGGGCGACACCGCAGCAGGCGGCGACGATCGGCACGGCCGCCTTGCCGGGATCGCGCAGGGCTCCGTGGGTGAATTCGTGCTTCAGTTCGAGTCCGGCCAGGAAGAAGAAGATCGCCAGCAGCCCGTCGGAGGTCCAGTGCGCGAGGCTCAGCCGTAGATGCAGGATGTCGGGACCGATCTCGAAGGCGACCAGGTCGTGGTAGCCGTCGCGCCACGGGCTGTTGGCCCAGACGAGTGCGGCCAGTGCGGCGACGAGAAGGAGTGCGCCGCCGACGGTCTCTTGGCGCAAGAGTGCTGCGACCCGGCGGGCTTCGGGCCAGTCGCCGCGGGTGAACACGCGCGTGATGGGCCGGATCGTCATACGGAGCCTTTCGGTGTGCGGGGTCGTTCAGGGTCGCGAACAGCAACGCCGACCAGCCCGGCCGAAGGACGGCACATCCCACAGCACGGGTGTGGCGTTGAAGATGAGGGACGCATCTTCGGGCCACACTTCCCGGCACACCAGACTGCCATTTTACCGAGGGGGAGAGCAGCGGTCGAACTCGCCGAGGCACTCAGGGTTCGGGGAAGCCGATGGTCCGTGCGGCGGTGCGGAACGTGTAGGTGCAGATCTGGTCGCCGGGGTCGAAGCTGCCGACGAACTGACCGAAGAGGTCGAAGCTGATGACGCCGAACACTTGTGTCCAGGCGGCGGCGAAGCGCACCAGGACGCGTTCGGGCAGTGCCGTTTCGAGCGCGGCCGCGAGGTCCTTGGCCTGGCGGCGCAGTGCCGGGCCGGCGGCCGGCATCGGCGCATCATCGGCGAGTTCGCCGGCGGTCCACGCCGCATCCACCAGTTGTATGGCGGCAACCGGCACCCGGGCTGCGTCCACGATGGTGTCCTGGGGGGCGCGGTAGCCGGGGACGGGGGAGCCGTAGAGCAGGGCGTACTGGTGCGGGTTCTTCCGAGCCCAGTGGTGGATCGCCGCGCACAGTGCGATGAACCGGCGACCCGGGGCCGCGCGACCGCCTGCCGCGTCCTCGACGACGTCGGCCAGGTCCTGATAGCCCTCGACGATCAGCGCGGTCAGCAGCTCGTCCCGATTGGCGACGTAGCGGTAGACGGCGGACGACACCATCCCGAGATCGCGGGCGACAGCGCGCAAGGACAGCGCTGCTGCTCCGTGTTCGGCCAGCTGGGCGCGACCGGACTCCAGGATCCGTTGCATGGTGTCGACACGGGCACGTTCGCGAGGGGTCGGGCTCATCCACTCATGTTGACAACTGTGAGCGGGGAACACAAGAGAGAGCGGTGCTCTTGTTTTGTGGTCAGAAAAGGGCTACTCTCAATTTCGAGAGCGGTGCTCTCGGAATCCAGGAGAGGTCAACCCATGCCCGTTCAGCAGCTCGACCGCAGCACTCGGATCTTCAACGTCGTCGTGAAGCGACTGTCCCGCCTCGGCGTCAGCGCGTTCGGCGCGAAGGAACTTGTCGTGACCGGCCGCAAGTCCGGCAAGCAGCACAGCACCCCGGTCAACCCGTTGCGGGTCGACGGAAAGCTCTACCTCGTCGCGCCCCGTGGTCAGACGCAATGGGTACGCAATGTCCGTCATGATCCTCGAATCACGTTGCGCAGCGGGCGGTCCCAGGCGTCATACACGGCGCACGAAGTGCGTGACGAGACCGCTGTCCCGGTGATGCGCCACTACATGAAGCGCTGGGCATGGGAGGTCGGGAAGTTCTTCCCGGAGGGTGTCAGCGCGAAGTCGACCGACGCCGAGCTCGCCGCGGTCATCGTCGACCACCCCGTCTTCCGGCTCGAGCAGCAGTGAACGACACCGTGGGCCGCGCCGTCGGGGTCAACGACATCGTGGCGTTCTTCGTCGAGCTCGGTGCGTTCACGCTGCTCGGCATCTGGGCATGGCGGCTGGCCCCTGAGTCGGTTGTCGCACGAGTCCTGGCCGTCGTCGTGGTGCTCGGGGTGGCCGCGGTGTTGTGGGGACTGTTCGCCGCTCCGAAGGCGACCTACGACCAGCCGGTCCTCGCCATCGCGGTCAAAGTGCTCGTCCTGGGCGGGAGCGCCCTGGCGGCATACACGATCCTCCCGGTGTGGCTCGCGACGTGTTGGGCCGTGCTGGTCGTCGTCAACACGACCACCGTCACGGTCATGCGGTTGACTTGAGGTATGTCGCTGACGGATGACGAGATCGACGGTCTCGATCCCGCGGCGCGTCGGGAGCTGATCCGCCGGCTGCGTCATGGTGCGGTCGCCGACGCCTCGCCGGCGGTGGCCATCGAGCATCGGATGCGACGTCGCCGTGCGGTGGCGCTGACGGTGACCGCAGTCGCCGCGGCGTTGTTGGTGCCGTGGACGGCATACCTCGCGGTGACGTTGCCCGATCGCTACGTGGCGAAGGCATGGGCGCTGACCTGGTCCGGATTCGACGTACTGCTGATCATCCTGCTCGGGCTCACCGCCTTCTTCGCCTGGAAGCGCCGCATGTTGGTGGTGCTGACCTCGTTCGCGACGGGCGTGCTGCTGCTGGCCGACGTGTGGTTCGACATCACCACGTCCGACGCCGACGACCTGCACCTGTCGGTCGCCTCCGCCGTCCTCATCGAGATTCCGCTCGCGATCTTCCTGATGGGTATGGCGGTCGGCATCTCGTGGCGGGTCGCGGGTCTGCTCAATGCGGTCACCGGGCACGGTGGCGGGGGTCGCTGGCGGATGCCGATCAGCGCCGAGGTCGTGGACGACGAAGCCGACGGGATGTCGCGGCCTGCCGGCACCTATCCTCGACGGGTCCATGACGACCGGGCCGAGGAGAACGACACCCGATGACCGCAACCTTGACCGGCCTGACGGCACTGCCGGGAGTCGCGGACGCGATCGATGCCGCGCGCGAGGCGTGCACCCAATTGCGGTGGCACGGTGCGTTGCGCCGACGGGTGCCGGAGGTCGCAGCGGAGTCGCGAGTCCGTGGTGCCCGGGCGAGTGCGTTCCTGGAGGGTGCGGAATTCCCGGTCGACCTCGTCCGGGACGTCATCCGGGGTGCGACCCCGCTCGGTCACGACGGGCCCGAGGAACGGGTGTTGCACGGCGCGATCCAGGTGACCAGCGCGACCGAGCAGTTGCGGTCCGTCGTCCTCGCCGCGCCGGCCCAGGCGCTCGCGCGGTTGCACACCGCGGCGGCTGCCGACCTGGCCGAGGCCGACCAACTCGGCCGGCCCCGGTTGGCCGGTGAGTCCGCTTCCGAGTTGCGGGATCTCGGCGCACCGCCGGAGGCGTCGACGGCCGGAGCACGGCTGCGGGGCGTCATCGACCTGATCGCGAACTCGAAACAGGAACCCGGCATCCTCGTCGCCGCTGTCGCGCACGCGGAGATCGCATCAGCCCGACCGTTCGTGCACGGAAACGCAATGGTGGCAAGGGGATTGGAGCGGCTGCTGCTGCAGGTTCTCGGTGTGGAGCCCACCGGCGCGGTGGTCAGCGAGGCTGGCTACTCACGGCAGGGTGCGGTCGCCTATCAGGGGGCGCTCGCGGCATACAGCACGGGCGAGCCGGACGGCGTCGCGTTGTGGCTGCGGCACTACGCCGAAGCGGTCGTCGCAGGGGTCGCCGAGGCGACGTCGATCGCCGACGCGGTCCTCGCGGGGCGGCTGACCGCGCCCTGAGCCGCTTGCCCGCCGGGCCGGATTGTCCGCCCGGCAACACCCAGATTCAAGTCTTGTATGACGGCGCCGATCGGAGTAGACCTGTGGTCATCAACGACGGATGGGAATCCGACGACCACCGCTCTCGAAACCGGCACCCACGCGGAGACAGTCCACGTTATGGACCGCTCGTTCGGGGCCTTGCGCCCTGGCGACAAACCTTGAGGATGCACGCCTGGTAACTGGAGGTAGAAAGCGGTTGATGGCCTCGCCACTCCTCGGAGTGGCGGGGCCATCGTCCTGCGTGGGGGTTTTCGCGGCGCGGAGGACAGGGAAGTCCGGCCCGACCCGACATTGCCCGGAAAATGATGCGTCGAACGCACTCGGTGGCGGACATTCGGCGGCCGGATCGGCGTTGCTGAGCGGTTCCGGAATCCTTACTCAAGCCCCGCAGTTCTGCGGAAGGTAAGGATTTCTTATGGGAACTCTTCGGAGCATTGTGTTGCACTCGTCGGCCGATCACACTTGAACACGAAGCGCTCCCTTCCAGGTCGAAGCGCAGCAACGCGTTCCTAACCCCCCCCGGGGACACGTTGCGACTGAAGACCCCCGCCACCCCCCCCCGGCGGGGGTCTTCATATGTCCGGGACGGATGCCGACCGACCGCCTTCCGGTCCCCTCATCCACACCCCTTCTGGCGGACGGCCGGCATCCACAAGTAGCGACGCGGACACTTCGATTCGGGTTCCCGCGATCGCACGATCGGGTGCATGAACAACGTGCGGACGATCGCGGTGCTGGGTGGCGGCACCGGTGCGGGTGCCACCACGCTGCTGGTTGCCTTGGCGGTGCGGGCCCATGCGGCGGGCAGGCGGGTCGCCGCGATCGACGCCGATCCGTGTGGCGGCGGCCTCGACGTCGCGTTCGGTGTCGAGACCGAGTCCGGTGTCCGCTGGGAGGACCTGCTCGGCTCCGACGGTCCGCTCGACGGGGAACGACTCCTCGAGCGGCTCCCGTCGGCCGACGACGGACCGAGCGTGCTCTCGTTCGGCCGCCGGTGGTGCACCGTTGCCGGTGAGTTGCTCGACCGCACGATCAGCGGCCTCGGCGCCGTGCACGACGTGCTGCTCATCGACGTCGGCCGGCACCTCGTCGCGCCCGAGACGGTCGCCGGCTACGACGAGCTCCTTCTCGTCGCGCGGGGCACCGCCGCCGGACTCGCCGCCGCGGGCGCGACCGCCCAGCGCATCGGGCGACTGCCGCAGCTGGTGGTCCGGGGTGCAGGCTCGGCCGCGGCGCAGGAGGCCGCCGGCGCACTCGGGCTGGAGCTCGGGGCGCTGGTGCCGGACGATCGACGGCTGGCTGCTGACGCCGAGCGTGGTCTGCCCGCGGGTTCTCGTGCCCGGTCGGCATATGTCGGCGAATGCGATCGGCTGCTGCGCGACCTCCTGCTGTCCGGGGCGGCGGCAGCATGAGTACTTCGCGCAGCGATCCGGCCGTCGGCGACGCACTGTGGGCCCAGATCCGCGACGGCCGGTCGCCGACCAGCGAGAGCGTCGAGCAGCTCGCCGAGCTCGATGCCGCCGTGCTCGGTCGGCACAGTGTCCAGACTCTCGCCGGACGACTGCGCGCGGACGTGTTCGGTGCCGGCCCGCTCGAGCCGTTGCTCGCGGTGGACGGCGTCACCGACGTGCTCGTCAACGGAGTGACCGGGGTGTGGATCGACCGCGGCTCGGGCCTGGAACGCGCACCGCTGGAGCTGGGCGACGCGGCGGCGGTGCGTCGGCTCGCCGTGCGTCTCGCCACCCGTGCCGGGCGCCGGCTCGACGAGACGTCGCCCTTCGTGGACGGGCTGCTGCCCGGGGGAGTGCGACTGCACGCACTGCTGCCGCCGCTGGTCGAGGGTGCCGCGCACATCAGCCTGCGGGTGCCGCGGAGGGAACCGCCGGCGCTGACGCTCCTCGCCGAGTCCGGCACGTGCTGCCCGGAGGGTCTCGCGGTGCTGCGCCGGATCGTCGACGCCCGCGTGGCGTTCGTCATCAGTGGCGGCACCGGGTCGGGCAAGACCACCCTGCTGGCGTCGATGCTCGCCGAGGTCGAGGCGGCTGAACGCATCGTCGTGGTCGAGGACGTTCGCGAGTTGCAGATCGATCACCCGCACGTCGTCCGGCTGGAGAGCCGTGCCCCGAACGTCGAGGGACAGGGTGAGATCACCCTCTCGACGCTCGTGCGGCAGTCGCTGCGGATGCGGCCGGATCGACTGGTCGTCGGTGAGGTTCGTGGCGCGGAGGTGCGCGAGCTGCTGAGCGCCCTCAACACCGGACACGAGGGCGGGTGCGGCACCGTGCACGCCAACACCAGCAGCGACGTGTTGAGTCGATTCGAGGCTCTCGGTGCCCTCGCGGCAATGTCGGGCGGAGCCGTTCGCTCGCAGCTGGCCTCCGCCGTCAAGATCGTGATCCACGTCCGGCGCGAGGGGACCGCGCGGATTGTGGCCGAGATAGGCGTGATCGACCGGACCGGGGACCGCTTGCGGGTGGTGCCGGCCATGCGCCGCAGGGATGGACTGCTCCGTCCCGCCGAGGGCTGGGGCGCCCTCGCAGCTCTCTTCGACCAGCACGTCGTCGACCGCGCCGCGGTGTCGGACGGACCGGTCGGCGGTGAGCCGTCGTGACGGTGCTGGCTGCGGGATGCCTCCTGTTCGCGGTCCTGTGCTGGCCGGGACGGCCGGGGCCCGGCATACAGCAGGAAAAGCCGGGGTGGTCGTTCCGCGTGCGCCGGTTCGGGCGGCGAGCGCACAGCGCGGATCTGGACGCGCTGACGACGATGGTCGAAGGCATCGCGCCGGCGATCGCGGCGGGGGTCACACCGGCGACCGCGGTGGCGACCTCCGCGCTGCTCACCTCGGGCACGGTGTCCGCACCGGCGCTGCGCGACGACTTGCAGCTGCTGGCACGCCAGGCTGCTGCCGGCGCCGAGCTGGCGCCGCTGTGGGCGGGACTGGAGGCGCGACACGGGGTTCCGGCGCTCGGCGAGGTCGCCAGGGCGTGGGCGTTGTCCGAGCAGGTGGGATGCGCGATCGGCGACGCCCTGGCCGCGGCGACGGCGATGATGCGCGAGCAGCTCGACCTGCAGCGGCGGATCGCCGCCGCGACCGCCGGTCCGCGCGCCACCATGCAACTGCTGACGGTGCTGCCGATGCTCGGCGTCGGGATCGCGATGATCATCGGCGTGCCGCCCTGGCGGCTGTATGCCGGGCCGCTGGGTCTCGGTGTGCTCGTGCTCGGTTCTGGCTTCGTCGTCGCGGGGAGGCTGATGACCCGGCGGATGATCCGACGGGCGAGTGCGCCCACGGTGCTGGCATGACAGCCCTGTTGGTGGCGCTGACGGTGGCCGCGCTCCCGCTGCTGTGGCCGGCGCGTACGACGCCCGGTCCGGGCTCCGCCGTGGCTGACACGACGCCGCAGCGGAAGGTTGCAGCCGCCCGCGAGGAAGACGTGCTGAGCGTCGCTGGCGCGCTCGACCTGATGGCGCTCGCGCTCGGCAGCGGGGTGCCGCTGCTGACCGCGGTCGAGGTGGTCGCGGACCGCAGCGGCCCGGTGGTTGCGGGTCACCTCCGCCAGGTCGTCGCCGCGCTGCGGTGGGGCGTCGCCGAGGCGCGGGCCTGGGACGGACTCCCGAGCATGTGGCATCCCGCGGGACAGGCCGTCGCTCTGGCCGGCATGGCCGGGGTTCCTCCTGCCGGCCTGCTGTCGCGGGCCGCCGCCGACATGCGGCGAGCGGAGCAACGGCGCATCGAGGAAGCCACCGGGCGGCTGTCGGTGCTGGTCGTCATACCGCTCGGGCTGTGCTTCCTTCCGGCGTTCGCGCTGCTGACTGTCGTCCCGGTGATCGCGGCACTCGCCGGTGACTTGATGACCGGAATGAAGTGAGTGACCACAGGACCCGCGCCGGTGATGGTGCGCGGAAAACGCTCTCGCAGAGGGCAATTCATCGAGATGAGGAGAGATCACATGTCACGGAGGACGATTCGGCTGGGCGCGCGATTGCACACCCGCTGGTTGCAACTGGCGACCGCGCCGGCTCAGCGCAAAGAGGCAGGGATGACGACTGCGGAGTATGCCGTCGGCACGCTCGCCGCAGTGGCGTTCGCGGTCGTGCTGATGGCGGTGGTGAAGTCGGGCGCGGTCAAGAGCGCACTCACCGGCATCATCCAATCGGCACTGAGCGTCGCGTCCTGATGCCGGGGTGGTGGCCGCGGCGGGCTCGCGCGGGAGAGGCGCGCCGGGCCCGGCATACGGACGGCGGCATGGTCACCGCCGAGCTCGCGGCCACCATCCCAACGCTCATCTTCGTGCTGCTGATCGCGGTCAACGCGGTGATGATCGGCATCAACCAGGTGCGCTGTGTGGACGCGGCGCGGGTGGCGGCTCGGGCAGCCGCCCGAGGAGACAGCGCAACAGCCGTGCAGGAAGTCGGCGCTCGAGCGGGCCCGTCGGGCAGCACGGTTGTCGTCGCCGGTGGTTCTGGCGCAGCAGCAGAGGTCACCGTCACGGTGACTGCTCCGGTGCCCGGGCCGTTCGGCTGGTTGGTCGGTGGGAAGCCGCTGCGGTCGGCGATCACGACTCCGGTCGAGAATTCCGAGCCGGTTTCGTGAGGGGCCGGACGACGGATGCGGGAGAGCGCGGCTCCGCAACTGTTCTCGGGGTGATGGCCATCGGCGTGGTGTTGTTGTGCCTGATGGGTGCGCTCGCTCTGCTGTCCGCAGTCCAGGCGAGTCACCGAGCTCGTGCCGCAGCCGACCTCGCTGCGCTCGCGGGCGCGCAGGTGCTGGTCTCGGGAGACGCGCGCGCACCGTGCGACGTCGCTGCGGCGGTGGCAAGTCGCAATGGAGGGGCGCTGGTGGAGTGCGACATCGCGGGGGACGACCTGACCGTCGCGGTCACCACCCGGGCGAGCTGGCCCGGACTGGACCCGGCCCGTGCTCGGGCACGCGCCGGACCCGACCGGATGTCCGCTCCGGCCCCGGCGATGAGCCGGCCGCCCGCGGCCTGAGGTCGGTCATTCCAGGATGCCGCCGCGTTTCTCCCGCCACCACGTGGCGGCATCGCCGTCGGCCGCCCTGCTGTAGAGATCCGGGTGGTGGGTGATGCCGGCGGCGTAGACGCCGATGTCTCGGTAGTCGTCGTTGGACAGGTAGGGCTGCAGGTCGTCCTGATCGGTGAGGATCCCGGCGTGCGCCATCGCGGTGATGACGTTGGTGACCAGGCCGCGACCGTTGGCCTGCTTGATCAACAACCGCAGCCGTTCATCGTTGTCGGGCGTCGCAAGACGCGAGATGAGATAGGTCGCAAGCTGTCGCGTCACGGGGCGTTCGTCGGACGTACAGAGATCGGCGGCGGTATCGCACAGCGCCGGCGAGAACGGGCTGCAATAGATGAGCGTCGTCGCGTGATAGCGGAGGGCTGCCCGCTCGCTGCTGAGCGACAGACGGAGCAACTCCGGAAGAACACTGCCGTGCGGATGATCCGGCCAGGTGGTGGCCATGGCTGCCTGTGTGTAGATCGAGACTTCGCGTGTCACATCCCGGTCGGTACGGCGGCCGGTCAGGCGCGCGAGAGGATGAACGTTGTCGATGCGCCGAAGGATGGGTTCGCCGATCGCCTTCGGGAGCTCGGCGGCGAGTGTCGCGATCGGTTCGTACGATCCCAAGGACCACGACGCAAGCCGACGTTCCAGATCGGTAGCGATCGCCCGGTCCTGTGCCGCGGTGAACGATCTGCGGTCAGCGGGCGGCGACAACGCCAGTGCGTACTGCATCAGTCGGTGGTCCGGGACTGACGGCAACTCCGCGATCAACGTGTCGAAGACCTCCGGGTTGCGGATGTCGCTGACGACGCCCCAGGCATCGGTAGCTCCGGAGACCCCCTTGGCCGCAGTCAACTCCCGGACGGCCGCCAGGACGTGCATGGCATATCGGTCGCACTCCGCAATGGCGGACAACGCTTCGACCCGCAGGTAATAGGCGCTGTTGACTGCCCGCATTGCTTCATCCAGCAGAGCGCGGATCCACTGTGCTGCTAAAGCATCTGGCAGCAACGAGTTGTCGCGATAGGTGATGGCATCGACCATCATCAGCCAGTCACTGGCCGTGAACCGCTCCCCGTCGACGTACCGGACGTAGAAGTCATCGACGATCTGGTGTCGTGCTTCCTGCGACTTGGGCACCGTGCGCAAGGTGGCGAGACGACCCGATCCGGGGGCGTGCGGCGCCAGGCGGGCAGCGGACCGCAACGGGGCGCTCAGGGTGCCCGGAGGCATGTCGAGCATCCGTTCGTACTTCCCCAGCGCGGTGATGGCGATGTCCGACTCGCCGTTCTCCGTCCGTGAAACCTCCGTCTCGGACAGCGGCACGCCACGAGCGCGCGCTGCCGCGGCGAAGGCCTTGCCGGTCATCCCGCCGTACGGTGACGCCATCCGGTGTGACCACAACAGCCAGCCGGTCACAGCGTTCATATCCGCCAACGTGTGCCACGGACCCGAAACAGTTGGCCCCAACCCCACATGTCCCCTGCGTCGTGCAACCTCCCACATGGGCCTGATCCTCCACCTTGCACGCGATTCCGGCGACGGAATGGCAGGCATCTTGCAGAATCAGAAACTTGTGCAATCGTCCGCTGCGCCGCATCGGGCCGGTGAGGTCGAGGAATTGGCCGTGAGCTCGAATCGCTCAGCGCTGCAGATGTATGGCGTCGTGGTCGTGACACGGCGGAAGCCGGAACGCTCCAGAATCGGCCGGGAGAATTCCGTCGAATCCGAGTTGATCAGCGTCTTGCCGGCCCGCAGGGCGGCCTGGGCGCGCTTGGCGGTGAGTGCGCGGTAGATGCCGCGGCCACGCCATTCGGGCACGGTCGCACCGCCCCAGATTCCGGCGAAGTCGGTGTTCGGTACGGGGTCGATGCGCCCGGCGCTGATCGGTCGCCCGCCGGCCTCGGCGATCCACAACTCGACGCCCGGCGCGTCCGTGTCGTGCAGCCGGCGCAGTGTCGAGTCCACTCGCTCGTCGATGGTCTCTGGGTCGCCGAAGACGCCTGCCTGCATCCGGACCATCGCGGTGACGTCCTCGCGAGAGGTGATGCTTCGCAGCGAAACACCTTCCGGCACAGGAACATCCGCGGCAATGGCGGTCGCCTCACCGATCATCACCGACTCGACGTCCTCGGGGACGAACCGATGCTTGCGCAGCAAGCCGTCCAGGGCGGGCACCCCGTCGTGGCCGCGGGTCTTCCATTCGAACTCGGTGACCTCCGCGTCGGCCTCATAGTGCTCGATCGTTTCGACGATCAATTGCTCCAGCTCGGCATCGGTCGGCGTGCCGAGGGTCTGGTAGCTGACGAAGCCGCGACCGCTGTGGAATCGCCCCCACAGCAGCGGCCCGTGCCGCACGACGTCGGCCGTCGAACCCATCTCGGCGTCGGCCCGGAGTTGTTCGTCGTATGCCGCAAGCAGGCTCGCATCGTCCATCACGGCCATGACGATGCCGGTGAAAAGCCGTGTGGGCAAGCGAATTACGCGCCGAACGGACCGATCAGCGGTGGTCGCGCAGCACGCGGTCCAGCACGACGATCGCAGCGGACTTGTCCAGTGGGTTGTTGCCATTGCCGCACTTGGGCGACTGCACACAGGCAGGGCAACCCTCGCGGCACGGGCACGCGTCGATCGCTGCACGAGTGGCGAGCAGCCAGGTGGCGGCCTCGGCATACGCCCGCTCAGCGAAGCCGGCGCCACCCGGGTATCCGTCGTAGACGACGACGGTCGGCAACCCGGTGTCCGGGTGGAGCGCCGTCGACACCCCACCGACGTCCCACCGGTCCGACTGCGCGACCAGCGGCAACATGGCGATCGAGGCGTGCTCCGCGGCGTGCAGGGCGCCGGGCAGGGCGTCCTCCGTGATGCCCTCGCGCAGCAGTTCGTCCTCGTCG
The DNA here is from genome assembly GCF_055397625.1 of Flexivirga sp. G2. NCBI lineage: Bacteria > Bacillati > Actinomycetota > Actinomycetes > Micrococcales > Dermacoccaceae > Flexivirga > Flexivirga sp. G2. The sequence continues at coordinate 4,083,424 of NZ_AP039675.1, read as the reverse complement.
ATGGTCCACCAGACACCCCGCGTGATCAGCTCTCGCTCCGGCAGGTCGAGCGGGTGCTGGCCGATGACCTCGCCGGAAGGCAGCATTCGCTGGAACGACGTCACCTGGGTACGCACCCGGATCGTTCCGAAGTGCAAACCGACACTGCCCCAACGAGTTTCGCGCTCCACCTGCTGTATGTCGAAGGCCGACACGGACTGCGCGAACGTCGACCAGCCCGGGTCGCCGACGACGACGTGCGCGGTCGTCGCATCCAGGTCGAGCTCGGTGACGACGTGCGAGGTGCCTTGGTGCAGGTAGACGGCACCCGTGTGCACCGCGGCGTGAGCGCGGTCGGCGTCGACGGTGCCGAGGACCCGCGCGGTGCGTGTCTCGACGATGCGGACGTCGTCCTCCCCGCCGCCGCGCAGCGAGAAGTGATCGGCCGGCCGGTCGTCACGCGCCCAGAACCAGCCGCGCGGTCGCTTGCGCAGGATGCCGCGGGCGACGAGCGACTGCAGAATGCCGGCCATCGAGGGCCCGAAGAGTTCGGCGTCGGCCTCCGTGACCGGCAGTTCGTGCGCAGCGGCCGCGACATGCGGCGCCAGCACGAAGGGGTTGGTCGGGTCGAGAGTGGCGGCCTCCACCGGGCGTTCGAAGATCGCCTCGGGGTGGTGGACCAGGAACGAGTCGAGCGGGTCGTCCTCGGCGACGAACACGACCAGAGAGGTCCGACCGCTCCGACCGGCGCGGCCGGCACGTTGCCAGAACGACGCGAGCGTCCCCGGCCAGCCGGCCAGCAGCACCGCGTCCAGTCCGCTGACGTCGATGCCCAGCTCGAGCGCGGACGTCGCTGCCAGGCCACGCAGCCGTCCGCTGCGCAGGTCGTTCTCGAGCTCGCGACGTTCCTCGGGCAGGTAACCGCCGCGGTATGCCGCAACGGGTGTCGCCTCGTCGGCGCCGGGTGGTCTCGATACGCGCTCGCTCTGGGGGGCTCGCGCTACTCGACCGGCGTGCTCGTCCACGCGACCGGCGTGCTCGTCCACTCGATCGGCGTGCTCGGCTCGTCCCGCGTGGCTGCGCACCATCTCGGCGACCACCTCCACGCCGACGCGGGACCGCGCGAACGTGAGGGTCTGCACGCCCCGGTCGATGAGAGCGGTCATCAGGTCGGCGGACTCGGCAACGGCACTGCGCTGCGCGGCGTCCGGGCCGGCACCCGGCTTGCTGCCCGGCTGCCAGAGGCCGACCAGCATCGGCGCGCGCGGCGACCCGTCCTGCGTGACTTCGTGCACCGGCAGGCCGGTGAGCTCGCCCGCGTGCAGGCCGGGCGTGGCGACCGTGGCCGAGGCCAGCACGAAGGTCGGGTTCGCGTGATAGCGCGCCGCGATCCGTCGCAGCCGGCGCAGGACGCCTGCCACGTGCGAGCCGAAAACCCCTCTGTAGACGTGACATTCGTCGATCACGACATACTTCAACGCGCGGAAGAAGGACGCCCACCGCTCGTGACCGGGCAGCAAGGTGTGATGCAGCAGGTCCGGGTTGGTCAGCAGCAGCGCGGCGTGCTCGCGGATCCAGCGGCGTTCGTCGAGCGGGGTGTCACCGTCGAGGGTCGCCGCTCGCACGCCCGGTATGGCGAAACTCCGGATCCGCGCTTCCTGGTCCGCCGCAAGGGCTTTGGTCGGCGCGAGATAGATCGCGGTGGCGCCGCGGCCGGTCGGTGCGGTGGAGCCGTCGGCGACGGCCGACAGCATCGGCAGGAGGTAGCCCAGGCTCTTGCCGGACGCCGTGCCGGTCGACAGCACGACGTGCTCCCCGGACCACGCGAGATCAGCGGCACGGCGCTGGTGCGACCAGAGACCGTCGATCCCGGTGCCCGCGATGGCGGCGCGCACCTGCGGGTTGACCCAGTCCGGCCACGGGGCATCGATCGCGACACGGCCCGGCAGTCGACGGGTGTGCAGCAGTTGCCCGGTGCCCGCGCCCTGCAGCGCGTCGAGCGCCGCCTGGGCGTCGAAGTCACCGGACGTCTCCGGGGCAGCAAGCGGCTCCGGCCGAGCGTGCGGAGGGCCGGTGACGGGCGCGATGTTCGTCATTCCGTCTTCCACGGTAGGACCGATCTCCGACATCTGTTGATCCGGCCGGTCGCGACGATGAAAGACTGACGGTCGGCAACCGGAACTTCCACGAAAGGCAGCTCGTGACCGATCTGGACATCAGCGGCAGCGACGAGGGCGACTTCACTGTCATTCGTCTGGTCGGTGACGTGGACGTCTCGGCCGCGGCGCGGTTGCGGGATGCCCTCGCGCGGCTCATCACCGACCCGGCGGAGAAGGTACTCGTCGACCTGACCGACGTGCCGTTCCTGGACTCAACCGGTCTCGGTGTCCTCGTGGGGCGGCTGAAGCAGCAGCGCATCGGCGGCGGCGATCTCGCTCTCGTCATACAGTCCGAGCGGCTGTTGCGGAACTTCCGGATCACCGGCCTCGACCGCGTCTTCAACATCCACGCGTCGATCGCCGACGCCGTCGCCTCCGACAGCTGAGTCGTAGCCCACGGCGGGTGGGACGGACCGGGTAAGGCGCCGTAGTGCGCGAGGATGTGCGTATGCCGAACCCCGCGCCGCTCGCCGACGACCCCGCAGCTCTGCGGCGTGCACTGATCGCCGCCCGCTTCACCCTCGACGGGATCGGCGACTGTCTCGGACCGATGGCGTCCCAGGCGCTGCACCGGGAGCAGCGGTTGCCGGCGGACCTGGTGACCCGTGACGACACCTCGCCGGTCGCCACCCTGGTGCGGCTCTTCGCGCTCGGGCTCCCGGTCGGGGCGCGGCAACTCGACCGTGCGCTGCCCGGTTGGGACACCGCGCGACTGCGCGCCGCGGGACTGGTGCGGGTGGACGGCTCGCAGGTGCGGGCGGCATACGATCTGCGTCCGTACGGCGACGACGACCACCAGTGGTGGGTCGTGTCCGACCTGTCCGAGGTGATGACCGGCGAACCGTTGCCGGTCGACCACGTGCTCGGCATCGGTGGCGCGTCGACGACCCTCGCGTCGTGGACGCCGCGTCGCCCGGCCGCCCGGGCGCTCGATCTCGGCACCGGTTGCGGGGTGCAATCGCTGCACCTGGCCGGCCACGCCGACCAGATCGTCGCGACGGACACCTCCGAGCGTGCGTTGGAGATCGCCGCCTGGAACGCCGCGTTGAACGGCTACCGGTGGGATCTGCGTCGTGGCGATCTCTTCCGGCCGGTCGGCGGTGAGCAGTTCGACCTGATCGTCAGCAACCCGCCGTTCGTGATCACGCCGCGCGCGGAAGGTGTGCCGACCTACGAATACCGCGACGGCGGACGCGTCGGCGACGGAGTGGTGCGTTCGCTGATCCGTGAGTTGCCCAGACACCTCAACCCGGGCGGCGTCGCGCAACTGCTTGCCAACTGGGAGGTCCCCGAGGGCAAGGACTGGCGCGACGTCGTCGGTGAGTGGTTCGAGCGCACCGGCCAGGACGCGTGGGTGGTGCAGCGCGACACCCAGGACCCGGCGGAGTATGCCGAGCTGTGGTCCGGGGACGGCGGATTGCGTTCCGGCGCAACCGGTTTCGAGCAGATGTATGGCGCCTGGCTGCGCGACTTCGAGTCACGCGGGATCGCCGAGATCGGCTTCGGCGTGATCACGGTGCAGCTGCCGGAGACCCGACGTCGGCCGTGGAAGGAACTGGTCGAGGTGACCGGTCCGGTGCAGTCGCCGATGGGTCCGGCGATCGATGCCGGACTGCATGCCCGGACCTGGCTGGCCGAAGCGGGGGACCAGGGATTGCTCGACGCGCATCTGACGGTCGCGGCGGACGTCATCGAGGAGCGGCACGGTCGCCCGGGCGCCGAGGACCCTTCGGTGATCGTCATCCGGCAGGGCGGTGGCTTGCGCCGCGCGGTGCGGGTCGACACGGCCGTCGCGGCATTCGTGTCGGTCTGCGACGGCGAGCTGTCGACCGGTCAGGCGCTCGGCGCGATCGCGTCCCTGCTGGACGTGCCGACCGACGAGCTGGTGCGCGGGTCGCTGCCCGCCATACACGAGTTGGTCGCCGACGGGCTGCTGCTGAACGGCTCGTAGGCTCGGCGCATGGAGCTGCGCATCTTCACCGAACCCCAGCAGGGCGCGTCGTACGACGACCTCGTGACCATCGCCCAGCACGCCGAGAAGCTCGGCTTCGGAGCATTCTTCCGGTCCGACCACTACCTCGCGATGGGCGACGGGACCGGCCTGCCGGGACCGAGTGACGCGTGGATCACGTTGGCCGGCATCGCCCGGGAGACGTCGACGATCCGACTCGGCACGCTGGTCACGAGTGCGACGTTCCGGCTACCCGGCGTGCTCGCGATCGAGGTCGCGAACGTCGATGCGATGTCCGGCGGACGGGTCGAATTGGGCCTGGGCGCAGGCTGGTTCGAGCGGGAGCATGCGGCCTACGGCATACCGTTCCCGCCGACGAAGGAGCGCTTCGACCGGCTCGAGGAGCAGCTCGAGGTGATCACCGGATTGTGGTCGGCCGACGGCAGCTACGCGTTCGATGGCAAGCACTACCAGGTGGCCGACAGTCCGGCGTTGCCGAAACCGGTGCAGCGGACCGGGATTCGCGATGGTGTGCCGATCGTGATCGGCGGTCACGGCAAGAAGCGCACGCCCGCGCTTGCGGCCCGGTACGCCGACGAGTTCAACGTGCCGTTCGCGTCGATCGAGGATACCCGCGCGCAGTTCGGTCGGGTGCGGGCGGCTGCGGAGTCAGCCGGCCGCGCCGCCGACTCGATGGTCTGGTCCACGGCACAGGTGGTCTGCATCGGCGGGACCGAGGCCGAACTGGGGCATCGCGCCGCCGCGATCGGTCGCGACGTCGTGGAGCTGCGCGCGAACGGCGTGGCCGGCACACCGGCCGAAGCGATCGACCGGTTGGGTGCGCTGGCGGCGGCCGGCGCCGAGCGGGTCTACCTGCAGGTGCTCGACATTCGGGATCTGGAGCACCTGGACCTGATCGCGGCCGAGGTCATGCCGCATATTGCGGGTTGAGTAGCGGAGGAGCGCAGCGGGGGAGCGTATCGAAACCTGGCACCTCGAGACGCTCGTTCCTCGCTCCTCGGCGACCTCGGGATTGGTCAGGCGGCGGTCGTGTCCAACTGCCAGGAGCGCTTGGAGAGGCCGTGCCAGAAGCCGTCGATGACGGTGCGCGAGTCGGAGCCGTCCGCGGCCGCGGCGCCGAGCGCGACATACAGCGGCGCCCAGTGCTCGGTGCGCGGGTGTGCCAGTTGCGCGGCCGGTGCCGTGTGGCCGAAGTCCATCAGCGCGTCCAGGTCGCCGGCGGCCATCGTCTCGGCGGCCCAGTGGTCGAACTCGGACATCACCGACGGCGGCGCCGCGTCGGCGCTCGGCTGCATGCAACTGAGGTTGTGCGTGGTGAAGCCGGAGCCCACGATCAGCGTGCCGTCCTCGCACAACGGTGCGAGCTTGCGGCCGAGCTCGTAGAGCCGTTGGGGGTCGAGCGTCGGCATCGACAGCTGCAGCACCGGTATGTCGGCCGCGGGGAACATCTCCTTCAGCGGGACGTAGGCGCCGTGGTCGAGCCCGCGGGTCTCGTCGCGCACCAGTGACTGCCCGGGTGTCGAGATGAGCTTGGCGACGTCGTCGGCCAGGTCGGGCGCGACCGGTGCGTCATACCGAACGTCGTAGTACTTCTGCGGAAAGCCCCAGAAGTCGTAGAGCAGCGGGGCTCCGGTCGTCGAGCTGACCGCGATCGGTGCCGACTCCCAGTGCGCCGACACCATCAGGATCCGCTTCGGTCGCGGCAGTTTCGTTCCCCAGGCGCCGAGCTCAGCGGTCCACCGCGCGTCGTCGGCGAGCGGTGGCGCACCGTGGCTGAGGAAGAGGACGGGCTGGCGGTCTGCGGTCATGGGTTCCATGATGACGTAAACAAGTTTAAAATTCAACTATTACCGGAAAGGTGCCTGCTGACCCGACCGCGGTGGGGGTTTCTCGAACGACGTGCTTAGACTCAGCCCCGTTCGTACGTCGAAGCAGTGACGAATCCACTGCACGTCGGACGGGAAGCGAGATGAACGAAGTGGCGCGCAAGCTTGTCATCGTCGAGTCGCCTGCCAAGGCGAAGAAGATCGGCGGTTATCTGGGGGACGAGTACGTCGTCGACGCGAGCGTCGGGCACATCAGGGACCTGCCGAACCCGTCCGAGTTGCCGGTCGACATGAAGAAGGGGCCGTACGGCAAATTCGCCGTCAATGTCGACGAGGGCTTCGACCCCTACTACGTCGTCGCGTCGGCCAAGAAGAAGAAGGTCGCCGAGCTCAAGCGCTTGCTCAAGGACAGCGACGAGCTCTACCTCGCAACGGATGAGGACCGCGAGGGGGAGGCCATCGCCTGGCACCTGCTCGAGGTGCTCAAGCCCAAGGTGCCGGTCAAGCGGATGGTCTTCCACGAGATCACCCGCGAAGCCATCCAGCACGCTGCGAACACGACCCGTGACCTGGACGACCACCTGGTCGACGCACAGGAGACCCGTCGCGTCCTGGACCGGCTCTACGGCTACGAGGTCAGTCCGGTGCTGTGGCGCAAGATCCGCCGCGGGCTGTCCGCCGGCCGCGTCCAGTCGGTCACCACACGCATGGTCGTCGAGCGGGAGCGGGAGCGTATGGCGTTCCGCTCCGCTTCCTACTGGGATGTCGAGGGCGATTTCGCACCCGGCAACAGTAGCGCCCAGAAGTTCACCGCGAAGCTCACCGGCCTCGACGGTGCCCGGGTCGCCACCGGTCGCGACTTCGACGACCTTGGAAACCTCAAGAACGACAAGGTCTTTCATCTCGACGCGGCGCAGGCCAACGCGGTTGCGGAAGCTGTCGGCGCCGGTGTGGCCACGGTCAGCTCGGTACAGGAGAAGCCCTACACGCGTCGCCCGAGCGCGCCGTTCACGACCAGCACCCTGCAGCAGGAGGCCGGTCGCAAGCTGCGGATGAGTAGCAAGGCGGCGATGAGCGTCGCCCAGCGGCTCTACGAGAACGGCTACATCACCTACATGCGAACCGACTCGATCACGTTGTCGGAGTCGGCGATTCGGGCCGCCCGCGGCCAGGCCCGCGATCTGTATGGCGCGGAGTACGTCCCGGACCAGCCGCGTCGCTACCAGGCGAAGGTCAAGAACGCCCAGGAGGCGCACGAGGCGATCCGTCCCGCCGGCGACACCTTCCGCACGCCGGCCCAGGTCGCCGGTGAGCTGCGCGGTGAGGAGTTCGCGCTCTACGAGCTGATCTGGAAGCGCACCGTCGCCTCCCAGATGGCCGACGCGCGCGGCAGCACCGCCACGGTGAAACTGACTGTTCCGATTGAGGATTCGGGCGTTGCGAAGCGGTCGGAGTTCACCGCGTCCGGCACGGTCATCACGTTCCGCGGGTTCCTGGCGGCATACGAAGAGGGTCGCGATGTCGAGCGCAACGCCAAGGGCGACGACACCGGCACGCGACTGCCGAAGCTGAGCGAGGGCGTTGCTCTCGACGTGCTGCGTGCCGAGGCCGAGGGCCACCAGACCAGCCCGCCGCCGCGTTACACCGAGGCCACCCTGGTCAAGGCCATGGAGGAGATGGGCATCGGACGCCCGTCGACATACGCCTCCATCGTGGGCACCATCCAGGACCGAGGTTACGTCAACAAGCGTGGCACCGCGTTGATCCCGACCTGGACCGCGTTCGCCGTGATTCGGCTGCTCGAGGTCCACTTCCCGTCGCTGGTCGACTACGACTTCACCGCCTCGATGGAGGAGGGCCTGGACCGCATCGCCGCGGGCGACGTCGGCCGGGTCGACTGGCTCACCCGCTTCTACTTCGGCGACGGCAACGACCGCACGCCCGGGCTGCCCACCAGCGGCCCGGATGGCAACGAGGGCCTGCAGGAGATGGTCGAGCACCTCCCGGAGATCGACGCCCGGGGCATCTCCACCATCGAGATCGGCGACGGCGTCGTCGTCCGCGTCGGCCGCTACGGCCCGTATGTCGAAGAGGTCGTTCCTGACGGAGTCGACCCGAAAACCGGTGAGGTGACGTCGGATTCGGCGGAAGCACCCAAGCCGCGCCGCGCGACGATCAACGATGACATCGCGCCGGACGAGATGACGCCGGAGAAGGCGCGCGAGCTGCTGGTCTCGGCGGACGACGACGGCCGCGTGCTCGGGCAGGACCCGGCCACCGGTCACGACATCATCGCCCGCGCCGGCCGCTACGGGCCGTACGTCACCGAGGTGCTGCCGGCACCGCCGGAGCCGCCCGCGCCCGCGGACGGTGCCAAGCCCAAGCGCGCCAAGAAGGTCGCCGGTCCCAAGCCGCGGACGGCCAGCCTCTTCAAGGACATGGATCTGGCGACCGTCGACCTGGACACCGCGTTGAAGCTGCTCAGCCTGCCGCGCGTGGTCGGCACCGTCAGCGAGGGTGAGGGTGACGAGGCCAAGCAGGTGGAGATCACCGCTCAGAACGGTCGCTACGGGCCCTACCTGAAGAAGGGCACCGACTCGCGGTCGCTGGCCACCGAGCAGCAGCTCTTCGAGATCACCCTCGAGGAGGCCCTGGCGATCTATGCCGAGCCCAAGCGGCGCGGGCGCGCGGCGCAGCCGCCGTTGAAGGAACTGGGCAAGGACCCGGTGTCCGAGAAGCCGGTGGTAGTCAAGGACGGCCGGTTCGGTCCCTACGTCACGGACGGCGAGACCAACGCGACGCTACGACGCGGCGACGACCCCGAGTCCATCACGCCGGAGCGTGGTTTCGAGCTGCTCGCCGAGAAGCGGGCCAAGGGCCCGACCACGCGCAAGCGAGCAGCCAAGAAGACCACCAAGAAGGCGGCGAAGAAGACCACCGCGAAGAAGGCGACTACCAAGAAGACGACTACCAAGAAGACGACTGCGAAGAAGGCGTCGGCGGCGAAGTCCGCCGACTGATTCGGGTCCACCGGACGACTGTCCGGTTCGCGGTCGTCGCACCTTCCGTTACGCTCCCACGGAACCACATCGGGTCACCAACCGTCACAGGCCCGAAGTTCACGAAGGACACACACGGAGGAAAGTCATGTCCAGCAACATTTTTCGCCGCAGCGTCGTCGGTACCGTTGCCATCGCGGGCGCCCTGGGCCTGGCCGCGTGCAACAACGACACCGCGAGCGTGAGCAAGCCCACTGGTTCGGCACCGACAGCCGTCGCCACGTCGAAGGCGACCACGGAGCCGGCTCCGCCGACGTCCTCGGAGGCGCCGACCAGCGAACAGACGAGCACCAGCAGCGAGCCGAGCGAGTCCTCGACCAGCGAGTCCTCCACGGCGGCAGCCGGCGGCTCCAAGAGCGACGCCAAGGTGACCCCTGACGGCACCAAGCTGAAGTTCGGTGAGAGCGCTGTCATCGACGATGAGTCCGACGGCAAGTACAAGCTGAAGGTCAAGTCGATCACCGCCGCCCCGGAGTCGGCATACGCGACGGCGAACCTCAACAAGAGCAACGGCAAGATGTACTACGTCAACTTCGACGTCACCAACCTCGGTGGTGCGAAGTACGGTTTCCGCGCGACCGCGCCCAACCAGTTCTTCCTGAAGCCGGTCTTCGACTCGTCCGAGAAGGGTCGCGCCGGTGGCTCGCCCTACCAGGACCTGCCGGGCTGCAAGAAGTCCTCGTATGACGAGATCCCCGTCGGTGGCAGCGGATCCGCTTGCTACTACTACCAGGTGACCGGGCCGGCCCCGAGCAAGGTCATGTGGGACACCTACGAGACCGAGATCGTCTGGTCCAAGTGACCTGCGGCCGGCTGTTGCCGGTCATCCAGTCGTCATGCTGAAGGCGGCCGCCCCTGGTGGGGTGGCCGCCTTCGGTCGTCGGTGCGGTCAGCGGGTGGGCTGGCCGAAACCGAGGGGCTCTCGCGTGAATCGGTAGGTGGCCCAGTTGAATTGGCGCACTGAGCCGTCCTCGCGCCGGTGTATGACGAGGCGCTCACCGCGCTCGCGACCACTCACCGTGCGGTAGACGTCTGCGTCCTCCGGCTCGAAGACCGACGGCGCGGTGCTGCGCGGCGCGGACGCGAGACGCGCGGTGAGCTTGCCCTCGTTGATCGCGAAGGTGAACTCGGCGCCTTCGGAGAACCATTGGCCGACAAGCGGTTTCAGTTCCTCGGGCTCGACCGTGCCGGGCACCCAGGGCTCCGGCAGCTCCGGGTCGTGCTCGACGACGTACGCGCCGAGCTTGATGGCGGTGCCCGCCGGGTCCTTGGAGATCGAGTTGTTCATCAGCACGGCGCCGGTGGTGCCGGACTCGGGCTCGGAGAAGAACCCGGTGATGCCACCCGGCATACCTCCGGTGTGTCCGAACCAGACACGTCCGTCGCGGCGCTCCAGCTCCAGACCGAGGCCCCAGGCGGTGTTCCAGCCGGCATCGGCGGCGATCTGCGGCTGGCGCATCTCCTCAACCGTGTCGGGGGAGAGGATCTCCTCGACCGGGTCGAGCAGGAAGCCGTGCCACCGCACCATGTCGGACAACGTGCTGGCCAGCGCGCCGGCGGACGCCGTGGTGTTCTTGGTCAGCACGGGTTCCTCGACAGGCACGTCGGTGAACGGGTGGACGTAGTAGAGCCCGACGTATGGCGCCACCCGCGTCAGCGTGGTGCGACGCAGCTCCAGCGGGTCGAGCAGTCGCCGCTGCAGCGAATCCTCCCAGCTGCCACCGTCCAGGCGCGCCACGATCTCGCCGAGAAGGGCGTAACAGAGGTTCGAGTAGTGCCACCGGTTGTGCGGACGCAGCACGCGCTCGGCGTCGTTCCAGCCGCTGATCAGGCCGTCGCGGTCGGGGAACTCCAGGGTGTCCCACACATCGCCGACGGGTTCGCGCTGCATGCCGCTGACGTGGGCCAGCATCTGGCGGACGGTGACCTGGTTGTGCGTCGTGCCCGGGACAAGCTGGTCGACGGTGTCGTCGAGGCTCAGCTTCCCCTCGTCGCGCAGCTGCATGATCAGCACGGCGGTGAAGGTCTTGGTGTTGGACGCGACCAGGAACTGCGTCTCCGGTCCGAGCGGCACGCTCGGGTCGGACAGGTCGGCCCGGCCGACGGACTCGGACCACAGCAGCGTGCCGTGTCGACCGACGCCGGCCACCAACGCGGGTGTGCGGCTGTCGCGCTGGGCTTCGATCGCGGTGCCGGTCAGCACGCGGGCCGTCGAATCGCTGAGGGGGGAGGCGGTTTGCGTCATACGACCAACCTAGGACCATGCGATGTGCGTCACATGCGCACCCCGCCCCGAGCGCGGGCCGGCGGCGTGGCTGCCGAGCTGTCGTCCTGGTCCCTTAGGCTCGGGCCGTGTTCATTGCGTTCGAGGGCGGCGACGGCGCGGGCAAGACGACCCAGATCGAGATGCTGCGTGCGCGGCTGGTCGGTGACGGCCACGACGTGGTCGTCACCCGCGAGCCGGGCGGCACCGACCTCGGCACCAGCATCCGCGAGGTGGTGCTGCACGGCGACGCCATTGCCGCGCGAGCGGAGGCACTGCTGTTCGCCGCCGACCGGGCGCACCACGTGGCGACCGTCGTCCGGCCTGCGCTGCGCCGCGGTGCCGTGGTCCTGCAGGACCGGTACATCGATTCCTCCGTCGCCTACCAGGGAGCCGGGCGCGAGCTGGATCCCGCTGAGATCAAACGGCTTTCGCTGTGGGCGACCGAGGACCTGCTGCCCGACCTGACGGTGCTGCTCGACGTGACGCCGCAGGACGGGCGGGCCCGGCGTGGCGCCATACACGACCGGTTGGAGTCGGAGCAGGACGATTTCCACTCCCGCGTCCGAGAGCACTACCTGCAGCTCGCCGCGCAGGACTCGGCGCGCTACCTCATCGTGGACGCCGCCCTGCCGCGCGAGGAGATCGCCGCGATCGTCGCCGAGCGGGTGGGTCGGCTGTGACCGACTACCCGGGTGTCTGGCGCGACGTGATCGGGCAGGACCAGGCCGTCGGCACGTTGCGGGCAGCCGTCGCCGACCCGGCCCGTATGACGCACGCCTGGCTGCTGACCGGGCCACCCGGCTCCGGCCGATCCACCGCGGCCCGCGCGTTCGCGGCTGCGCTGGAGTGCCCGCAGGGCGGGTGCGGGGAGTGCCACGAATGCCGCACGGTGCTCGACCGCAGTCACGCCGACGTCACGGTGATGGCGACCGAGGGTCTGTCGATCCAGGTCAAGGACGCGCGCGAGCTCGCCGGTCTCGCCCAGCGCCGGCCGAGCATCGGTCGCTGGCGGGTGATCATCATCGAGGACGCCGACCGGCTCACCGAACGCGCGGCGGACGCGCTGCTGAAGGCACTCGAGGAGCCGGTGGAGCGCACCGTCTGGCTGCTCTGCGCACCCTCGCTCGAGGACGTCATCATCACCATCCGGTCCCGCTCGCGGCACGTTCGGTTGCGCACTCCGCCGGTGGAGGCGGTCGCCGCCCTGCTGAGCGAGCGGGACGGCATCGACCTGCAGGTCGCGACCGACGCGGCCCGGGCGGCCCAGTCCCACGTCGGCCTCGCCAAGCGGCTCGCCACCGATGCGTCGGCGCGGGAGCGTCGCCGCAAGACGCTGCTGCTGGCCGGACACATCACGAACCTCGGCGACGCGATGACGGCGGCGGCGGACCTGGCGGCGATCGCCGGCGAGGAGTCCTCTGCCTCGTCCGCCGAACGCGACGCCGCCGAGAAGGAACGCCTGATGGCCCAGCTCGGTGCCGACCCGGCGGCCCGGACCCAACCGCCGCACGTGCGCTCGCAGCTGGCCGCCTTGGAGAAGGAACAGAAGACCCGGGCCACCCGGTTCAGCCGGGACGTCATCGATCGGTCGTTGGTCGATCTGCTGTCGATCTACCGGGACGCCCTGGTGCTGCAGGCCGGCGGGACCGTGGAGCTGATCAACGCCGACCTCGCCGACGAGGTGCGGCACCTGGCCGGTGGGCGGACCAGCGAGCAACTATTGCTGGCGATGGACACCATCGGCACGGCCCGGGAGCGGATCGAGGCCAACGTGCCGCCGTTGCTCGCCCTGGAGGCGATGACGATCGGCCTGCAGGCACCGACCGGCTCCACCGCCTGACGCGGGCCGTCGGTCAGAGGTCCTTCCGGTAGCCGAGGAACCGCTGCGTCGAACCGGCGGGCGCGTCGATCGGACCGGTCGCCGCGAAGCCACATCGCTCCAACACCCGTCGTGACGCCGGGTTCGTCGTCGCGACCCGGGCCTGCACCTGTCGGACCCCGTGTGCGGCGGCCAGATCCAGTGCGCCGGTGACGCCCCACGTCGCGACACCGCGTCCCTGGGCCGACTCCGCCACCCGATACCCGAGCTCGGTGCGCCCGGGATCGTCGATGTCGAGGAGGTTGACCCGGCCCAGGACCTGGCCGTTCGTGTCGACCACGACGCACAGCAGTGACGTCCCGGAGTCGTTCTCGGCCACTCGTTCGGCGAGCCGGTCGGCGAACTCGGCGAAGAAATCGTCGCCGCGGTCGCCGACCTCGCGGGCGAAGAATGCCCGGTTGTCGCGCTCGAACGCCTCAAGCGGCGCTGCGTGTCGCATGGTCAGCAGCTCGAGCCGGAGATCGTCGGGGGGCACCGTCATGGCACCAGCCTTCACGACGCGGCGAGTACCGATCAACCGAGTTGTGGGCCCGGACTCATTGCGGGGTGAGCTTGTAGTGCAGGCGCACGGCGGTGACGCGGCCGAACTTCAGGACGTGGTCGGTGCGCAGGACGCGTTCGTCGTCGACATACACGCGGAACGTCTCGTGGATCGGTGCACGTGAGGCGTGGGTGCCGCGCTCGCGGACGACGACATACGCGCCGTCCTGGCCGAAACTGCCTGGTGGCGAATGGAGTTCGAGTCCGCCGTCCGGCAGAGCACGTGGCCGGAGGAACACTTGGACGTTGCCGGACTCCAGGGGGAACGCGACGTGCACACTTGGCCGGTCGCTGCCCGGGAGCGATCGCACCGAGTAGCAGCCGCTGTAGACGTAATCGCCGGAACCGCGCAGTGTGCGCAACCAGGCGGCGCTGCGCTGTCGGCCGGTGTTGTCGAGGATGCGGACCACCGTGCTGTCCATGCCACGCGCGACGTCCAGCGGACGCGTCGGTATGGCGAGCTGCTGGACCCGGGTGCCGAAGGCGCGACTGACGAACTCGCCGCCCGGTTGCAGCAGCGGATTCCACTGGGCCCACGCCTCCATGCGCCATCCGCTGGTCTCTTCGTAGAACCGGCGGATGACCGGGTCCACCGACGACGCACTGAACCCCGGGCCGTCCAGGGCGGACAGGTCGGCGAGGAGCCCGCCCGTCCCGCTGCGATCCGCCACGCCACCGAGGCGGTGCGCGGCATCCTCCACCCAGCCGTCGGCGACACGGGACTGTGAGTGCATCGGTGCCTCGAGCCAGGCATGCGCACCGGCCAGATCGATGGGGCGGCCCAGGGTCCGCCAGAGGATGCGGCTGCCACGATCCAACGCAGCGGTGCTCGACGCAGTGGGGCGAATGGCGCGCGGCATGGGGACAGGGTCCATTGCCCGTGCGCGAGGAGCAAGTCCACACCGCCGACCAAGGCGTATGACGTAACGTGCAGCGCATGGTTCGACGACGGTCCTTGGCCGGCCTTGCGAGTGCGACCGTGCTGGGACTGGCCCTGGCCGGCTGCAGCGGCGGATCCAGCGGCGGCGGTGCCACCGACCAGACCGCGTCCGGCGGAGGGTCCAGCAGTGCCGACTCCTCCGCGGGCGCGTCGAGCGCGGCGGCATCCGCGGGCGCCACGACGCCGGCCGATCTGGCGAAGTTCTACGACCAGAAGCTGAAGTGGAGCGATTGCGGGCAGGCTCAGTGCGCCGATCTCGTCGTGCCGCTCGACTACTCCAAACCCGGCGGGCAGACCATCAAGCTGGCGATCGACAAGGTGCCGGCAACCGGCGACAAGAAGGGCTCGCTGGTGGTCAACCCCGGCGGCCCGGGCGGGTCCGGTGTCGACTACGCCGCTGCGGCCGCGTCCGGCTACGTCGTCAGCAAGGACGTCCGATCGTCATACGACGTAGTGGGTTTCGACCCTCGCGGGGTGCAACGCTCGGCGCCGATCACCTGCTACGGCGACGCGCAGATGGACAAGTACCTCGCGGCGGACCCGACGCCGGACGATGCGGCGGAGCAGCAGGCGGCGGCGACCGAGAGCCGCGATTTCGGCAAGGCCTGCGTCGCCAAGACCGGTGACCTCATCAAGCACGTGTCGACCGTCGAGGTCGCCAAGGACATGGACGTGCTGCGCGCCGCGCTCGGCGACGACAAGCTCAACTACCTCGGCAAGTCCTACGGCACCTTCATCGGCTCGACGTATGCCGGGCTCTTCCCGAAGCGGGTCGGCCGGTTCGTGCTGGACGGAGTGGTGCCGCCGGACATCACCGGCACCGAGATGGGCCTGGGTCAGGCGAAGGGTTTCGAGCAGGCGACCCGCGCCTACGTGCGTGACTGCGTGGCGCAGGGCAGTTGCCCGTTGGGCGCCAATCTCGACGACGGTATGGCGCGAATCCGTAAGTTCCTCAAGGACGTTGACGCCAAGCCGCTGAAAGTCACGGGTCAGGGTGACGTCACGCAGCTCACCGAGGGTTGGGCGACGATGGGCATCGCCGAGGCGATGTACGACAAGGGCTCCTGGCCGACCTTGACCGACGCCTTCCAGGCGGCGTTCAACGGCAGCGGCGACAAGCTGATGGCGCTGGCCGATCAGTATGCCGAGCGCGACAGCGACGGCACCTACAACGGCAACATCATGCAGGCGCTCAATGCGGTGAATTGCCTTGACCGCGCTGGGTCTTCGAACCTGGCGACCTATCGCAAGGACGCCAAGACGTTCGCGAAGGCGGCACCGACCTGGGGTCCGATGCTGGCGTGGGGTGGGCTCGCCTGCGGCGAGTGGCCGATCAAGGCGACCGGCAAGCCCGAGCGGATCACGGCCAAGGGATCCGGGCCGATCCTGGTCGTCGGCACCACACGGGACCCGGCGACGCCCTACGACTGGGCGCAGCGGCTGGCCAAGGAACTCGACAACGGTCACCTGCTGACCTACGACGGGGATGGGCACACGGCGTACAAGCTGGGCTCGTCCTGCGTCGACGGCGTGGTGGACGCCTACCTGACCAAGGGCACCGTGCCGCCTGCCGGGAAGGCGTGCTGAGCCATGACGTACTCGGTGCACGACGTTCCGGTGGACGGTGGGATGCTCCGCGTCGGCCGGTGGCAGGGCGACGGTCCGGTCGAGCGGGTGATCCTCGCGGTGCACGGCATCACCGCAACGCACATGTCGTGGCAGTCGGTCGGTGCGGCCGTGCCGGCGGGCACCGTGGTCCTCGCGCCCGACCTGCGTGGTCGCGGCCGGTCCGGATCGTTGCCCGGACCCTCGGGTATGTCGCAGCACGCCGCCGACTGTCTGGTCGTGTTGCAGGAGCTCGCGGACGGACGCTGCGACGTGGCGGTCGGCCACTCGATGGGCGGCTTCGTGGTCGCGACGCTGGCCGGTGAGCATCCCGAAGCGGTCGGCAGCCTGCTGCTGGTGGACGGCGGCGTGCCGTTCGAGCTGCCGCCGGGCGGCGACCTGGACGCGCGGATGAAGGCCGTGCTCGGGCCTGCCGTCGCGCGGTTGTCGATGGAGTTCGACAGCCCGCAGGCCTATCAGGAGTTCTGGCAGCAGCACCCGGCCTTCGTCGGGCAATGGAGCCAGGCTGCCGCGGACTATGTCGACTACGACCTGGGATCCGGCCCGCCATACCGGAGCACGGTGGCGGGTGAACTGGTCACCCAGGACTACCCGCAGATGTTCAGTGGCGGCCCGACCGATCTGGCCTGGCCGGCGATCCACGCGTCGGCGATCTTCCTGCGTGCGCCGCGCGGCCTGCTGGGCGAGGAGGGCGGCCTCTACGCACCGAGCCAGCTGGACGACTGGGAGACCGGCCGGCCGAACTTCACCTGGCGTGAGGTCGACGGCGTCAATCACTACACGATCACCCTCGGTGACAAGGGTGCCCGCGTGGTCAGCGACGCCATCGCCGAGCTGATCGCCGACGAGGACGCCGGCTGACCGCGCTGGCCGATTCGGTGTCCGGGCCAACTGCTGCGTATACTCGTCGCGGCCTTCGACGCATGTCGTAGGTCATGCCGCCTTAGCTCAGTCGGTAGAGCGATTCACTCGTAATGAATAGGTCAACGGTTCGATTCCGTTAGGCGGCTCGGCGGAACGGCGCGGTCTGGGAGAAATCTCGGACCGCGCCGTTCGTCTGTCATTGGCCATTTGATCAGCCATTCGTGCGGCGCGACCGCGTGTGGTGTGAATCGCTCTACCGACTGAGCTGGGGCAGCATGGGCCACGACGAGGCGCCTCAGCGACCCGATCGGCGTTCAAGCGTCGGGGATGCCGAGGCGGGCCGAGTTCACGTCGAATCGAGATGTGGACCCCTTCCAGTTGATGCCGCTGCATCCTCACAGTCCCGGGCTGGTCGAGCTGGTCATGGCGGACTCAACTCGTCGCAGCGCGTCCACGACATCGGAAGCGTGACCTGAGGCTCCGTGACTGCCGATGCGTTCCGCATCCGGAAAGCCAGCAGCCAGGATGCGGAGCGAGTTCGATCGAACCTTCGACGGGAACGTGGCTCCCAGGTCGGGGCCGCTCAGGCTGCGGATGTGCAATGCCAGCTCGCCAATCACGGCCTCGATCCCGGGCAGCGTGATGTCGTCGGAGTCAGCCAGTGTTTGGCCGAGGATTGTGGCCAGTGTGTGGTTCTGCATGGTTCGTCCTCCAGAGGATGCGCAGGTTTGGCAGGTCAGACCAGCCATCCCCAGTGCCGACGGTGCGCCCCGACGAGCCATGCGTTGACTTCGTCCATCTCGGGCTCGTCCAGGATCGGAAGGACTCCGGCCAGCGTGGTGTCGAGTTGCGCCCTGACAGCGTCAACGCGACGCAAGGCTTCGTCGTAGTCGACCTCACCTCTCTTGATTTCCATGCAGGGCGCGAGGTCTTCGGCACGCAAGGGCAGGCTGAGTCGCCCGGTGGTGACGAGTTCGATGCCTTGAAGTCCGAGGCGCAGCGCGTGGCTCGCGTACTTCGTGTCATATCCGTACTTCTCGATCAGTTCAGGACGGTTCGGTATCCGCGATTGGCGCCCGCCTCCAGTCATCCGTTCGCGTTGTCCCTCGAGGTATCCGAGCAAGCGCCGTCCTGCTCGACGCGTGGCGAAGTGCTTGCTTCCGAGCGCGCGGAGTTCGTCGCCCAGCTCCGTACTGAGGAGCAGGTCGACATCGTTGGACCAGAACGGGATCAGGATGGTTGGGTTGCCGGCGGCCGCGAGACGTGTGAACTTGCGCAGCGAGTAGATCGTGAGGTCGGTGTCGCCAGGGCCGGATCGTTCGCCTTCGGGTTTGGTACGGGAGACGTAGTGCTCGTCAGTGTGAGCGAGTCCGGCGACCTGCCCCGGCGTCTGGACGTACACCCATCTCGTCGTTGTCGTCGTGGCCAGGGATCGCCATCCCGTGTGCGCCGGAGCCGACGGTCACACGGAGGATCTCGTTGGCGAGGGCGATGTCTCGGTCGACGTGGTCAACATTGGGTCGGATCGCGGTCATGCTCCGATCCTGTCAGCCTCGTCCCTGGCGCGCGCTCTATCTCCACTCGGTGACACATGTCGGTCAACCACACCGTGTTCACCTGCCGGGCGGTGGTGAAGTCGTGCCGGGTGCGGCCCTTGGCCGAGCAGATCGCCCACGCAGTATGCAGGCTCATCTCCTGGCTATCGTCGCCAGCCTCGTCGCGGCGGTACCGGGTCCGCAATTACGTCCTGGGCCGATTGACCTCATCGAAGACGAGATCACCATGACCACACCAGTCGCTCGGGCTGCGTGACTACAAACCATCGCGAACCGTGCAGCAGCCCCGACAAGCACCGTCGGCGCGTGCACCCCGGTCGCATCGGCCGGTCACGCCGCCCAGGAGCGGTGACGCGGCGCGGGGGGCCGAGGATCGCCGGGACGCAGTCGAGCGCCTCGTGGCCTCGGCGCATACTGGGACACTCACGATGGCCTCGCGGGTCAGGCTCTGCGTACCCGCTGGAAGAAGGGACCGCCCGATGGAGCCTCCGGTCGGACGATTGAGCGCGAGCAATCCGGAGGCTGCGGACAACCTTCGCGTTGTCGCATACTTCGACAGGCTCATCGCTCGGGGGTCAGGCGTGGACGGGATGCTGCGCGGGGCGGCGGTCCTGGCCGGGTGTACGGCGGGCGTCGAGATCGGTGGCCGCGTTCGACGCCGTGATCCCGACGGCCACGAGCCCGTTTCGGGCGCGCGGGCGCCGTACGCAACTCAGCGCGCGGGCGCGGACTGGTCGGTGTGGCTGGAGCGTGACGGCAGCCCCGAACTGGCGGATGACGTGATCGTGGATCGGCTCGCATTCGGCGTCGAACTGCTCCAGACCCACCGGCGCCCCACAGGTTTCGATGCCATCCTCGACGAGGACCGCTCGCTGAGCGATCGCGTGACCCAGCTCGCGCGGTTCCGTCTCGACCCGGCCAAGCGGATGCGGATCATCGCAACTGCGAGCGACACGCCACCCATCGCAGGGGCGACGTCGGCTGTGGTGCCGACGCCATACGGCTTGGTGCGCGCGACACTCGACACGACCGGCACCCGCGACGTGTCCGGCCTGGTCGGCTTCGGCCAGTGGGTGCGCGCTGACCACGCACCGGACTCCTGGGCCGGTGCGCTGATCGCGCTGCGGCTCACCAACGACGACGATCCGGTCGTAGACGCGGCCGAACTCGGCGCCATGCTGATGTTGCTGCGTGCACACAACCCGCAGGACCCGCACCCGGACGTGGGTGCGCTGGCCGCCCTGGACGAACGCTCCGCGCACGTGCTGCGCACGCTCGTCGAGACCGACAGCATCCGGTCCGCCGCGGCAACTCTCGGGATGCACCACTCGAGCGTGCAGGCCCGGCACGAGGCGCTCACCTTGCAGCTGGGGTACGACGTGCGCACTCCGCTGGGCCGGATGCGCTACATCGCGGCGGCCTTGATCTTGCGGCTGTCCGATCAGCCGGGCACGGGCTCACCACGCTGACCAACCCGTGTCGGTCGCGGGTCAGGAATCCATCGTGCGTGCGACCCAGTTGTCCCGAGCAGCATGTGCAGCCTGACTCACACCGGCATGTGGAGCCATCAGGTCGAACCCATGCAAACCGCCGCCCACACATGCAGCTTCGCCTGAACCTCGGTCGCTCGTGCCGGTGCGGCATACGGCGACACGTCGGCGGTGCCGCGCCGCCGAAACCTGAACCTGCATTGCACTGAGTACCGCCTCGATCTCGGTCTTCCTCATACGCCCACAGCTCAACCTGGTGCTGGGTTGATGATCGTCGTCCCCGCCCAGGAAGTGGTGCTTACGTCATCGACGTGGCCCCGCGCTGTCGTGGGCAAGAAGCACGGACGACCGATTCTGGTCCGCGCGATGCCGCGCGTTCGGCGGGCTGTATGACGAGAACCCCTCGCACTTGGCGGTTCTCAACCAGCTGGCCGCGGCGAAGACTGGCCAGCATCAACCGAGTTGGTCAGGGTCGAGCAACCTCGAGCCCGTGGTCGTCAACCGCCCGACTCACACAGTCAGCAAGGAGCAACACGTGAAGGCAGTTCGTTTCCACGGCAAGCATGACGTCCGAGTGGAGGACATCCCGGAGCCCACGGTCGGCCCGGGGCAAGTCAAGCTACGCAACGCGTATGCCGGAATCTGCGGCTCGGACCTGCACTTCTATTTCTACCCCGAGTCGCTTCCATTCGACTTCAGCAAGCCGCACCCAGTCACCGGGGCGACCCTGCCGCAGGTGCTCGGCCACGAGTTCTCGGGCACGGTCGTGGAGGTCGGGCCCGACGTGACCGATGTGCAGGTCGGCGACCGCGCCGCGGTCTTCCCACTGGTGAAGTCGTGCGGACACTGCGCGCCCTGCCGCGCCGGCAAGCCATTCATCTGCCATCAGATCGGTGCGCTGGGCGCCACCGCGCCCGGCGGCGGCCTGTCGGAGTACGTCACCGTCAATGCCGGGCAGTTGCACAAATTGCCCGACAACGTCGACCTGCGGATGGGCGCCCTCGTCGAGCCGCTGGCTGTCGGCTGGCATGGCGTGGCACGTACCAATGCCGAGCCGGGTGACACCGCGCTGGTCGCCGGCGCCGGCCCGGTCGGGTTCGGTGCGTGGTTCGCGCTCAAGGCCCGTGGTGTGGAAAGAATCCTGGTCTCCGAGCCGAACGTGCAGCGGCGCGAGGCGATCGCCAAGATCGGCGCCGACGTCGTCGATCCCGCCGACGACCTGGCCGCAGCCATCGCTAAGTTCACCGACGGCGAGGGTGTCAAGGTCGCGGTCGACGCCGCGGGTGCGGGTCCGGCCGCGACCGGCGCGATCGCCGGCCTCATGCCCGGGGGACGGCTGTCCGTTGTGGCTCTCCACGAAAACCCGGTCGAACTGTCGCTGACTCAGCTGATGATGTCCGAGCTGGAAGTCGTCGGCGCGGTCGGCTACGAACCGCAGGAGTTCGACGAGGTGATCACGGCGATGGCAGACGGCTTCTACGACACCACAGGCTGGGTCGAGGAACGCCCGTTCGACGGGATCATCGACGCATTCCACGACCTGCGGAACGGTGTCGGCGGCAAGGTGCTGCTGCGCGTCAGCTAACCGTGAGGACCCACCCCTCAAAAGGGGCTTCCGCCTCGCCACCGCGGATCGCCGGAACAATGCCTACGAAGCGGTTGCAGAGGGCGTTCCGGATCACCAGCACGGCGCAACGGTTGGCAGTGGAGAAGGGGTATGACGGATTCACCCTCGACGAGCTCGCCGAACGTGCTGGGGTCTCCCGCCGTACCTTGTTCAACTACTTCGACGGCAAGCTCGAGGCCACCATCGGCGGAGGTCCGCAGCTGCATCAGAAAGACATCGACGTATTCCTCGACGGTGGCCCTACGGGGGAGTTCACCGAGGATTTCGCCGTGCTTGTCCTCGGCATCCTGCGGACCTCCGCCGAGGTCGAAATAACTCGTGAGGACTGGCGGACCATGCGCCGGTGCTTCGAGGTGAACCCAAGACTGGTCGTCGTCGTGCGGGAGATGTTCGCCGGCTTCATCGAGGGCGTTCAGGAGTTGATCGAACGACGGTCTGGAACCCCGGCGGAAACTCCGGAGATGCGGGTTCTGCTGGCGATCTTCGCGGCGACGTTCGACACCGCGATGCAGGAATTCAGCATGGTCGACGATGACCGTGATCCGGCAGCGGTATTTCGCGACCACCTGGCGATCGCACGCCGAATCTTCAAATAGCTCAACGTACTTCAAACATCTCGTTAGGAATTCTATGGCTTCCCTTCTTTATCGTCTGGGGCGGACCGCCTACCGTAGGTGGCCGATCTTCATCGCTGCCTGGGTGATCATCCTGGTCGGCTTTGGTTCGCTCGCCGTCGGCGTGAGCAAGCCGATGGTCGACAAGTTCAGCATCCCGGGCATCCCCTCGCTGCAGGCGCAGAGCATGCAACAGGAGCTCTTTCCCGGCACCAAGGACTTGCAGGATCAGGCGACCGCGACGGTGGTCGTGCAGGCACCCAAGGGGCATACGCTCAGCGAGGCGAAGTACAAGACTGCGGTCGACAACCTGATCACGCAGCTGGACAAGGCTCCGCAGATGCCGACCAAGCCCGCTCAGCAGCCGGTCAATCCGGTCATTGCGGCTGCGGCGCAGCAGAAGCAGATGCTGGCAGCAGCCGGCAGGAGCGCACCCGAGCAGGCGCAGGCCAGGAAGAACGCCCAAGCGCTGTCGCCGCTGTCGAAGGATGGCCGGACCGGCACGCTGACCTGGAACTTCGACGTCAAGACCCTTGCCGACGTCAAGTCGTCCACACAGGACAAGGTGCTCGACGATCTGAAGCAGGCTCGACGCGACGGCATCCGTGCGGAGGTCAACGGCACCGGCATGCAGGCGAAAGTGGAGTCCGGTGGTAGCAGCGAGTTGCTCGGCGTCATCATTGCGGCCATCGTTCTGTTCATAACGTTCGGGTCGCTGGTGGCGGCGGGTATGCCGATCATCTCTGCCGCCGTCGGTGTGGCCATGGGCGAGCTGGCCATTCAGATCACGACTGCTTTCACGACGATCGGTACGACCACGCCCGTACTGGCCACCATGATCGGTCTCGCCGTCGGCATCGACTACACCCTGTTCATCCTGGCCAGATACCGCACAGAACTGGACGAGACCGATGACCGGTCGCATGCGGCGGGGATGGCGGTCGGCAAAGCCGGCAGCGCGGTCGTCTTTGCCGGCCTGACCGTGCTGATCGCTCTGTGCGCCTTGTCCGTGGTCCGCATTCCGTTCCTCACCTCGATGGGCCTGGCCGCGGCCGGCTCAGTGTTCTTCGCTGTGTGCGTCGCACTGACTCTGCTGCCGGCGGTCCTCGGCCTGCTGAAGTCCAAGGTTTTCGGAGGCCAGCTGCGCAAGCGCCAGGACAAGGTGCTCCCGAACGGTAAGACCATCAACAACGGTGTCCGGTGGGCGCACCTGCTCGGCAAGAAGCCGGCTGCGTTCGTCGCGCTGGTGGTCGTCGTGCTCGGTGCGCTCGCCGTGCCGATGATGAGCATGCATCTGGCGCTGCCGACGGACACGACGGCCGCGAAGTCGACGACGCAGCGTCAGGCGGCCGACATGGTCACCGAGGCGTTCGGCGCCGGCCGACAGGCAAGCCTGCTCGCTGTTGTCGACGCCACTCATGTGAAGGGCACTGACCAGCGGATGGCGGCATACGGCCAGGTGATGAGCTGGGCTGGACAGCAGAAAGACGTTGTCAATGCCCAGATCATCGGGCTCAACAAAGACAAGTCCGGGGCGCAGTTGGTGATCACGCCGCGCGGATCCGCAGATGACCAGTCCACGGTTCATCTGCTGGACAAACTGCGTAGTACCCAGTCGGCGATCGAGCAGAAGACCGGCACGACGGTCGGTGTGACCGGAACCACCGCCCTGGAGACCGACGTGTCGGATCGGCTCTCCAGCGCGCTACCGATCTACTTGCTCGTCGTCGTCGGTCTGGCCTTCGTCCTGCTGATCGTCGTCTTCCGATCGTTGGTGGTGCCGCTGATGGCAACCCTCGGGTTCCTGCTGTCGGTTCTTGCCACCCTCGGCGCGACGGTGGGCATCTTCCAGAATGGCTTCCTCGGCCTGGTGGACGGGCAGCCGATCGTCAGCTTCATGCCGATCATCATCATCGGGATCGTCTTCGGGCTGGCGATGGACTACCAAGTCTTCCTCGTCACGCGGATGCGTGAGGCATATGTGCACGGCGACACCGCTCGCGAGGCCGTGGTCGACGGATTCCGGCACGGGTCCCGTGTGGTGACCGCGGCGGCGACCATCATGATCTCGGTTTTCGGAGCATTCATCTTCCAGAGCAACAGCCTGATCCAGTCGATGGGCTTCGCTCTCGCGGTAGCGGTCTTCTTCGACGCCTTCGTCGTCCGGATGACCTTCATCCCGGCAGTGATGTACCTGCTGGGTGACAAGGCGTGGTGGCTGCCCAAATGGCTCGACAAGGTCGTGCCGAAGGTGGACATCGAGGGCGAAGGCCTCGCGAAGAAGTTTGCCGAGGAGGAGGATCGCCGGCGGGCCGACGAAGACCCTGCACTGGTCGCCACCTGACACCCCGCGACACGACGGCCGGTGAGCACAACGCTCACCGGCCGTCTTCGTATGTCGCTTGCCCTTCTTCCGTGGCCGGGGGCCTCGACCGGTAACACGGCACGCAGACAACAAGGTTGAAAGACGTTCCCGAGCCAACCACCTGGCGTACGACCTCCACCGCATGCCGAGCGGCGCGTTCGCCGGGAAGTACATCGCCGGCTACTCGGCCCGAGCAATCGCGTAATACGTCACCGGCGGAGTGTGCTCGGAGGTCGACAACCGGAAGCCTGCGAGGTCGCTGAGTTGCTCGTCACCGATGCGGCCGCTCCGCCGCCGAAGCAGAGCGCTCAGCAACGCGATGGGTGACCGCGGTTCGTAGCCGATGACCTCCGCCACTCGCAGGCCCGCGGCACGGGCGGCCGCACTGAGGTCGTCCGGGCGCCACAGTCGCGCTGCGGTATACCTGCCGGGGGGCATGATCCGAGTGCCCGGCGCCTGCTGGAACAGTCGCAGGTAGATCACCCGAGAAAGCGCAGTGTTGTTCAGCGTGTCGAGTATGACGACCCCACCGGGTCGCAGCACCCGACTGATCTCGGTGAAGACCGGTCGCACGTCGGACACGATCTCCAGGGTGTCGACACACCACACCAGATCAATCGAATCCGCTTCTGCAGGAAGATATTTGGCGTCTCCCACAACTGATCGAAGGGTCGGCCACCGACCGTTGTATCCGGCACGGAGCGCCCTCGTCGCATCGGCCGACGGGTCCACGGCAGTGACGTGGTACCCGACGTCGAGCATCAGCTGTGGCAACCGGCTGTAGCCGGCGCCGACTGCGAGCGCCGTGGCGAATTGCGGATCGGCGGCGGGCAGTTGCTGATGCAGTCTGGTGAGAAGCTCGCGTTGGGCGGCTTCGAAGGCGGATGCACGGATGTGTCGCCCGTCCAGGACGTCGGGGTCCGGGTTGTTCAGTTCGATCGTTGCCATGTCGCTCCGTCCGATGTTCTGGTTACAACGTCATCATTGTGTACACTGTAACCACCACGACCGCCCCGTCCGCAAGGAGTTGCCGATGAGCAAAGCGCCCGCCGACATACCGACCCGGGCAGCGCAGCGCCGTGAGCGCGAACGCGACGCCGCACGATCGGCGATCCTCGCCGCGGCGTTGGAGATCGGCTGCTCGGACGGGTGGGACGCGGTGACCATGCGCGCGTTGGCTGACCGGCTCGACTACTCCGCCAACTTCGCGTACCGCTACTTCAAGGGGCGCACCGACATACTGCTGAATGTCGCGCGCGACGGGTTCGCGCGCCTTCGCGCAACGCTGGAAACCGCTGCAGCAGGACGGAAGGCGGGGCGTCGGCGGCACGACGAGACCGCCGAGCTGGCCGCCGTCCGGCGAGCCGCGCACGCGTATTTCGACTTCGCGCTCGCCGAACCCGCGCTCTACGGCCTGATGTATGGCGTGGGGGGCGACCGCGTGCCCGCGACCGACGCATGGACCGAGGGCCAGGCCGTCGGCGACATCCTGGCCCGGCTGTTGCGCGAGGCCGGCGACAAGCACGCCGACCGACACGTCCTGCAACTGTGGGCGACCGCGCACGGTCTCGTCTCGTTGATCTGGGTCGGGCAAGTTGTCGAGGACGATGCGGCGCTGCACGAGCTGGCCGACGATGCGATCACCAACGTGCTCGCTCGGGTGGAGTCCGACTGACCGTCGGCGCACGGCCGGGAAGTATGCCGACAGGAAATCCACGGTGTGCGCCAGGCAGCGGCGGACGCTTCGGGGTGATGGACGATCGGCATCGGAATGTCGAAGGCGTGCCCGGCTCTGTCATACAGCTCGAAGCGAACGTCGTCGCCCGAAGCGGCGGTGCGATCTGCTCGACGGGTCGTCGGGGGGTGGGTCGATCTCGGATGCCTTCTTCGCTGTCGGATCGGCAACGTCAGCCATCGCGTTGGATCGCGCCCGCGCGTCCGGGCAGCCACCGGTACCCGGACGGGGTGCTCCTGTGCGGCCAACTCGCGCACGAGCGGGACCATCATTTTGGGCGGCAGACTCGCCTGCGACAGATGGGCCGCGGCGTGACGCAGTACGTCGTTCTCCTGTTCCAGCAATCGGTTTCGCCGCTTCAGGTACGCAGTTCGACAGACTCGCTGGTTGTGGTGCCGAGCGCCCGGCGCGCTGCATCGAGGTCATCCACGAGCAGCACCTTGCGATTGTCGTGGTCGCTGTACTGCCCGCGCAGGGCGACGCCGGCGACCACCAGCCGGTCCATCAGCTGACCGAGCGCTCCAGGCACGTCCGCGTCGAGCTCGACGACCACTACCGGACTCACCGCCACATCATGGAACCCGTTGTCGCGCAACGCCATCGCCGCACGATCACCGTCCTCCACCAGATAGTGCGCCATGCCGGACCACAGGCCGCCGCCTTCGAGGCTGACTCCTGCAGCGCCCAGGACGTTGCCTATGTGGCGGAGCGATACGGCCCCGTCGGGTGCCGGGATCTCGATGTCGAACACTCAGACCACCTCCACGGTCGGATCGAGCTGGATCTCAGTCGTCAACGAGTTGGCGATGTAGCACTGCTCGTGTGCGCTGTGCAGCAACTCGCGGACCCCGGTCGGCGGTGCCACCTCGCATGCGGATGTACGGGTGCAGCACGATCCGTGAAATACGCACTGGTTGCTGGTCGTCGGGCATGCTGCCCTCGGCGTCGTCCTCGTAACTGACCACCTCCAGCTGCGCCCGGGCGGCGACGGCGAGGAAGCTGAGCAGCTGGCAGGAGCTGGCGGCCGCGACCAGCAGCGCCTCCGGGTTCACCTTGGTCGGGTCTCCGCGAAACGCCTTGTCCGCGCTGACCGAGACATGCGTGCCATTGACGGTGACCTCGTGGCTCCGGTCGTAGGTTCGATAGTCGCGGGTGGACCCGGTCCAGGTCAGGGCGACGTCATACAGGTGAGTCGTCATACCTGCACGGTATGGCGAACAAGCTTCGGCGGCGGCCGAACTATGTTCTGTTCGCTATGTTCTGGAGGACCAGCATCAACCGGATGGGCGGGTCCATCGCATCGTGAACGAACCAGGAACGAACGAAGCCGGTCGGTCGGCGCTGGTCCGGTAGCAACCCGGTGACTCACCGACGATCTCGGTGAAGGTGCGCGTGAAGGTGCCGAGGCTGCTGAACCCGACCTCGATGCACACGTCGGTGACGTTGCGGTCGGTCCAGCGCAGGAGGTACATGGCGCGCTCCACGCGGCGCCGCTGTAGATACCGGTGCGGTGTCTCACCGAACGCCGCCTTGAACTCCCGGATGAAATGCGCCCTACCCATCAGCGCGATGCGGGCGAGCCTCGGCACGTCGAGCTTCTCGCGGTAGTGCACGTCGATCGCGTCACGCGCCCGCAACAGCCGACGGTTGCGGTCCTCCAGAGGCTCCACCCGGGCCATCGTATGGCGGTGGGAGCCCGGTCGCGAGGAGCGCACTTTCGGAGAAGTGCGGTGGACCGACCCGGTCATAGGCTCGCAAGGACTCGACCGGCACCACCGACTGGCAGGGAGCAACATCATGTTGAAGCGGAACAACATCTCCTCGATCTTCGTGCTCGACCAGGACGAGGCGAAGACGTTCTACACCGAAGTGCTCGGCCTCGAGGTCGACCAGGACATGGACTTCGGACCCATGCGCTGGCTGACCGTGCGTGTCCCGGGCGACCCGAAAGTGATCCTGCTGGAGAAGCCCGGCCCTCCGGGCATCGACGAAGCGACTGCCGCTCAGGTCCGTGAACTCGTCACCAAGGGCGCCGGCGGCGGTTGGCTGGCTTTCGACACCGACGACGTGGACGGTGCGTTCGCCACGTTGAAGGACGCCGGTGTCGACTTCACCCAGGAGATCGTCGAGCAGCCGTACGGCCGGGACTTCGCCATACGCGACCCGTTCGGCAACAACATCCGCATCGGGGACGTGCACAGCGACCTTGCCTGAGTCGCTGCGGCGTCGCACCTCCGGCGTCAGCCGAGTGTGCCCCGGGCTCGCTCGGCGGCGGCGCGAACGCGGGCGTTGTCGTCCTTGGCAAGCTGCTCGACTGTGTGGGGTGCATCGACCGAGGTCGTCATACGTGCCGCAATGACCTTGGCCGCCATCTCACGGACTCGCCAGTGCTCGTCGGAGCACGCAGCGAGGACCGCAGGTTCGGCGATCGGGTCCCAGGCGTAGAGCAACGCGCGCAGCGCCCACGCACGCGGCCAGTAGCCGTCCGGGCCGCCTTCATGCCCCTCGAGCACGTATGGCGCACTCTCGCCACCGACGACCTCCACCAGCGCCGCGTCGATGTCGCCGCCGAGCAGCCGAACGCACCGCCCGACGAACTCGCGCTCGCCGTCCCGCGCCACGGCGGCAACCACGCGTTCCCGAGGTATCGTTCTGCCCACGATCGATGAGTCTGGCATCGCCGACCGACATACGAGCGAGAGCCGACCCCGCTACTCGACGGGCACCTCACCACGCGCGACGCGCGTCGCCCAGCGCATCACGGCCACATCGTCGACGTGACCACTGGGCAGGTTGTCGGGTATGACGTCGTTCATGTCGACCAGGTAGTGCAGCGCTGCGACCACCAGCCGGCATCGTGCGTCCGCGACAACGTCGGTCGCGTCACCGCTGGCCAGGTCGTCGATGTGCGCTTCGACCACCGCGCACGCGATGTCGATGTCGATGCCGCCCTGGGCATCCGGCAGCTGTCCGATGCCGAACTCGTGCGCCGCGACCTTCTCGAGCAGGCCGGCCAGTGCAGTGTGGTCGTTCACGGTGCGCGCCGCGACGTGGCGGCAGCGCTGGAACGGCATGGAGAGAAGCAGCTTGTCCAGGGGCGGCGGGGTCTCGAGGCTCACGGGTCCAGCACTGTAGCGGCACATCATGTATGCCGCGTGCACCCTGCGATGACTACCGCGTCACAGCCGCCGGGTCGGCAGCTCGGTCTCCACGGCGCTGTCGCCGTCCCGCACCAGGTGGTAGGCGCCGGCGCCGTCGAGCTCGGTCACCGCTTCGGCGAATTCCGTCCCGCGATAGAGGATTCCGGCGCCATCGTCGCTGCAATAGGACTCGGGCAGGGTGCCGTCAGCGACCAGTCGTTGCATCAGCGGTCGCCGGCGTTCCTCGCCGTCGTAGTGCACGCCGTTGCCGTAGGGCAGCAAGCCGAGACCGTTGGTGACCGGACGCAGGTCCACTCCGAACGAGTCGGTCGTGCCGCCCATGTGCCAGCAGAGCGAACCGGCGCTGACACCGGTGAGCACCACGCCCGCCTCCCATGCAGCGCGCATCGCGTCGTCGAGGCCGTGCACGCGCCATACGGCCAGCAGGTTGGCGACGGAGCCGCCCATGACCCAGATGACGTCCTGCTGCAGCAGGTGCTCGGCCGGGTCCGCGACATTCGGCATGGTGAAGAGCTGCAGGTGCGAGTGGTCGTAGCCGGCGACCTTTGCGGCCTCGGCGAGGTTGTGCAGCACGTGCGGGTTGTCTCCGCACGCCGTCGCGATCGTGCACACGCGGGGAGCACGGCCGGTCACACCGGCGAGATCAACTGCGAACTGGGTCAATTCGCTGAACTCGAAGTACGTGCGCTCACCGGGGCGGAGGCCTCCGGAGGTTGCGAGAATGGTGCGTTCGGCGGACATGGGGTGACCGTAACGTACGTCACAGCGCCTGACAGACTGATTTTCATGTGTCGAGTCCTCGTCGTGGGTGGTGCGAACGTCGACGTCGTCGCGCAGTCGTCGGCGACATTCACTCCGGGCACCAGCAACCCCGGACGCACCTACTCCAGCGCCGGCGGCGTCGGCCGCAACATCGCCGCCAATCTCGGCCGGCTCGGCGTGCCGACCACCCTCATCGCTGCCTTCGGGAACGACACGTTCGGTCAGCGGCTACGGTCCGAAACATCAGCTACTTCAGTCGATCTCACACATTCGGTGGACGTCGACATGCCCAGCGGCAGCTATCTGGCGATGCTCGGCGCGGACGGTGAGCTGGTCGGTGCGGTCTCGGACATGGCGGCGACCGAGTCGCTGCGGGTCGAACACGTCGGCGTGGAGTTCATCGCGGACGCCTCGTATGTCGTGCTCGATGCGAATCTCGCCGGCGTCGTGCTGGAGCATGTATGCCGGGCGGCGGCCGCCGCGGATGTGCCGGTGATCATCGACCCGGTGTCCGTGCCGAAGGCCGAACGCGTGGCCCAAGTCCTGGGCACTGCACCGATCCACACCCTCACGCCGACGCGGACGGAACTTGTCGCGCTGACGGGTGAGGACGATCCGGAGTCGGGAGTCGCCGCGCTGCACGACCTGGGCGTCGAACGGATATGGGTCCGCGAAGGCGCAAGTGGCTCAACGCTTTTCACGCGCACATCGACCACGCACCTGGCGGCGATCACCGCCGTCGTGCAGAACGTCACGGGAGCCGGGGACGCGATGGCAGCGGCATACGTCCACGCCCTGGTCGCCGGGCTCGACGACGTCACAGCGGCCCGCCACGGGGCCGCCGCGGCGTACCTGACCGTCATCAGCGAGCACACCGTCCGGCCGGATCTCACCCCGGCACTGATCGAGAGCGTCCTGAAGGAGCAGCGTCCATGAACAGCACTCCACGAAGTTTCTCCCGCACTTCTTTCCTCCGAATACTTCGCGGGGACCCCGCATGAGCATCCACCCCCGTCTACGACCGACCGACGAGGTGCGTGACGCGCTGGAGGCCGGACGTCCCGTGGTGGCTCTGGAGAGCACGATCATCAGCCACGGGATGCCCTACCCGGACAACGTGACGATGGCGCGGGAGGTCGAGGCGCTCATCCGCGCTGAGGGTGTGACGCCGGCGACGATCGCCGTGCTGGACGGTGTGCCGCGCATCGGCCTCACCGACGCAGACCTCGAAATGCTCGGCAGGGCAGGCCAATCCGTCACCAAAGCCAGCGTGCGGGATCTGGC
This sequence comes from Flexivirga sp. G2, assembly GCF_055397625.1. NCBI lineage: Bacteria > Bacillati > Actinomycetota > Actinomycetes > Micrococcales > Dermacoccaceae > Flexivirga > Flexivirga sp. G2. Next base: position 4,051,720 of record NZ_AP039675.1, on the reverse strand, counting down.
ACTTGTCATTGCGCAGGGCGGTCACGGCGCGACCACCGTGGCTGCGACCATGCGCCTCGCATCGCTGGCCGGGATCCGAATCTTCGCGACCGGCGGACTGGGCGGCGTGCACCGTGGTGCCACCACATCGATGGACGTGTCCGCCGACCTGACCGAGCTGTCCCGTACGCCGGTCGCGGTCATCTCCGCCGGGGTGAAATCGATCCTCGACATCGGCTTGACGCTCGAGGCGATGGAGACGCTGTCGATCCCGGTGATCGGATATCGGACCGACGAATTCCCTTCGTTCTATTCGCGCTCCAGCGGCCACGCGGTCCCGATGCGCGCCGACAGCCCCGACGAACTCGCCGCGATCATGGCGACGCAGTGGGACCTCGGCATCACGTCCGGTTTCGACATCGCCAACCCGATCCCGGAGGCCGACGAGATCCCCGCCGATCGGATCTCCGGCATCATCACGCAGGCGCTCGCCGACATGGATCACCTGGGCATCACCGGCAAGGACACCACGCCATACCTGCTCGGCCGAGTGGTCGAACTGACCGGCGGTGCGTCGCTGACCGCCAACATCGCGCTGGTCAAGAACAACGCCCTGTTGGGTGCGCAGCTGGCGAAGGCGTATGGGCACCGGGTGAATTGATCGGGTGAGTTGCGCTGCCGGATGTCGTATTCGGTCGAGCCCGTTCGTCGTCATGTCAAGGGACGGCAACAGCCGCCTCACTGACCGGAAGGTGCATGACATGTCCGAAATACTCACCGTCCACGAGCAGTCCCGTGTTCGATCGACCGGTTCGGCGCTGTGGTTGCCCGGCGTCGCGCTGTCCGTCGGCGGCGCAGTCGCCGCCTCGCTGGTCGCCGCCGTCGCACACGCAGCCGGGGCGTCACTGGAGATTGCCGGTGACGCGATTCCGGTGCTCGGCTTCGCCCAGCTCGCGTTCATCTTCTCTCTCATCGGCGTCCTGCTGGCTGCGGCGTGTCGGCGGTGGTCGCGGAACCCGGCTCAGGTCTTCACGTGGACGACCCTGGCGCTGCTCGTGCTGTCGTTCATCCCCGACCTCGTGACGCCGGACATCGATGCGGCGTCCCGAGTCGCGCTGATCTGCAGTCACCTTGCGGCCGCGGCGGTCGTCATCCCCGGGCTCAGGGCCCGACTGCACCAAGCGTTGTGAGCGCGAAAGGTCAGTGGATGTGGTGAGAGTCGACTCTCACGACATCCACTGACCTGTCGCTGCGTCCTGGGACAGATACTTCACCGGGATGCCGTGCGCGGTCGCGTAGGCGATCTCTGACCTGGTCGATTCGCCGACGTACCCATCGACATCGAGAACGTAGACATAGTCGGCCAGATCGATCTTGCGCTTGTGCAACTCGTCCAGGGCGACCTTCTCGACCGAGTCGTGGGATACGCCCTCGCCATACCCGTGCTGCTCGTGCGCGTGCGGGTAGAAGCCGATCGAGAGGACGATCTGACCGGCCATCGTCAGGTCGTAGTTGGCCCGCTGGAACTCGTCATAGAACCGGCTCGAGCCGCACAGGCAGACGATCGTCGGCCGCGTCTCGGCGTGGAAGGTGCGTCGCAGCTCGGTGCTCACGATGTTTGCCTCTCTCGGCGTCGCGGGCCTTCGGGCAGGAGGCCTCGTTGCGTCGACGCCGTTGAAAGTATGCCTTCTTCACTGCGGCGGGGATCGCCAGGCAGGGTGGCCTTGACTACCACTCAACGTGCCGCCGACCGGGTCGAACCGGGTGCTGGCGCGCGGTCTGGTGGGTAGTCTCAGGCACGACCCGCCCGGCAGCCACCGTCCGCCGGGGGCGCAGACAGGGGAGAGTCCGATGAATCTGATCAGTATGAAGCACGCGAAGATCGCGGCGGTCGCAGCAGCCGCACTGGCCGTCACGGGAGTGGTCCCGGTTGCGACCGCCCCGCACGCCGCAGCGGCGACGGGATGCTCGGGCAAGCTGATCGAGAGCCGATCGCTGAAGGTCGGCAAGACCATTGTCGGGTCGATGGCGATCTACTACAACGCGGCGACGGGAGTGAACTGCGCCAAGACCAATCACGGGGGCGTCACCTGGAACAAGAAGGCGTACACCCTCATCGAGATCTACTCGTGCAGGAATCGTACGCCCGGCCGCAACTGTGACATGGACAAGCACGCCATCAACAGCGGGAACTTCAAGCAGTATGCCGGTCCGGTCTCGGTCAACGCCAAGGGCCGGTGCATCGCCGTGCACGCGAACATCTGGTGGAAGGGTGACGCGACCGCCTACAGCGGCGGCTACCGGTCGTTGATCACGACCCACTGCGGGTAGTCGTCGCGCTCAAACGACTCGCGGAGGTTCGACCGATCTGAAACCCAGTGAGTCGATATCGCTCTGATCCCTAGCGATGTCCCAGGACAGCACCCCGACGGACTGGTGCGGTCAGTGGTGCTGCCGGTTCGCGAATGCGGCTTGCTTCGCACGGTTGCCGCAGACCGCCATCTGGCACCAGCGTCGGCGGCGGGACGTGTTGAGGAAGAGCCACCCGCAGTCCTCCCCGGGGCAGGCGGAGACGAGCTCGCGTTGCTGATCGGCGAGCAGGTGCCCGGCCTCGATCAACAACGCATCGAGGGGATCGTGCAGCGTAGGCGTGCCACCGAACTCCCAGTGTGCGGAGTCATTTTCGACGACAAATCGTCGTCGGGAGTGGGCTGCGCCGATCGCGGTGGCGAGCCGATGTCTGGCAGCCGCGCTCGGAGTGCTGGTCAGCGCGGCGTAGAGGTCGGCTCTCAGCGCGCGGGTGCGGTCGAGGGTCCGATCGGCTGGTTTCGGGTTCTTGGCGGCCTGCTGGCGGAGTGCATCGGTGGTCGCTTCTGACATGACCCCGGTGCTGTACGCGAGCAGCGCGAGCGCGTCATACGAACGTAGGTATTCGCCGCGCAGATCGGGTGGGCCGTCCCATCCGGCACGGGTGTTGCACAGCTCGAGTGCCGGGTGCCCGCTCAGCGGTTTGGGCAGAACGACGCCGTCGACCTCGATCGTCCAGGGGGTTGACACCTCGTCATCTAACCACTGTTATGCAATAACCAGTTAGTTGAAATGAATGGTTAGGGGAATGAACGATGCGCTTGTCACGAGGAATCACGGCAACGATCGGAGTGGCGGCACTCGCTGTGGGAGTGGCGCAAACGGCACCGGCAGTTGCGACGCCACGAGCCGCCGGGAGCGGCACGGGCTGGCACTGGGTGCACGAGGGATGGAAGCCGGCACCGCAAGGAGATCTGACTCTTCCGGCGGCTCGGTATTGCGGCACGTTCGACCTGAAGCTGTCCGCAGTCACCCAGGATGTCCGGGGCAAGGTGCTCTCGCGCTGGGACAACGGCACGCCGAAAGACACCTTCTACAGCGGGCCGCTCACGACTCGCGCCGAAAATCTGACCACCGGCAAGGCCAAGAATTACGACCTCGGCGGTGAGGCATTGGAGACCGACTACCCGACCGGCAATCTGCAGACCTACCGGATGTTCGGACCCGTCGGCATCGGTATGCCGGCCGGCGCTTCGAAGGGTCTGCCCGCCGGCTACTACGCCGTCGACGGCTATCACGTCGTGCGGTTCAACGCCGACAACACCGAGCGCACACTGACCAGGTCATACGGCACGGAGACCGACATCTGCGCTGCCGTGCGATGACCACCGGGGGTGTGGTGCCCCCGCGCCACCGCCGGTGCACAATGGACAGGTGATTGCCGACCTGCCGACGAAGCTCGACCAGAACAACGGGCACCCCATCGGGATGGGCGTCACCTTCTGGGGCATCTGCATCTTCATGGTCGTCCTCTTCGCCCTGATCATCTGGGTCGGCAAGCAGCGCGACAAGCGCCGCGGCGGGCCGAGAGAGGCTCCCGAGCTTCCGCTGTTGGTCAAGAAGGACGAAGAGCGTGAGCGGCGTCGCCAAGCCGGTCACTGACGCGGTCGCGGCCCTCGAGGCCGCGCGTGTCACTCCGGTCGCACCCGGAGCACCGCTGGTCCCGGGCGCCGTCGGACTCCTCGCCATCGGGGACGACGTCCTCACGACGCACGTCACCGGCTCCGCCGTGTTGTATGACGACTCCGCCGCTCTCCTGTCCGAGCACGACCGGGTCCCGATGCGGCCCGACACGGTCTTCGACGTCGCATCGCTGACCAAACTCTTCACCGCGACCGTCGCCATGCAGCAGGTCGAAGCGGGATCGCTCGACCTCGATGCGCCGGTCGCGGCATACCTCACGGAGTTCGCGGCGGGTGGCAAGGCCGCCATCACTGTGCGCCAACTGCTCACGCACACCAGCGGTTTGGAGTGGTGGCTGCCGCTCTGGCGGGACTGGCCGACGCGAGAAGCCCGCATCCACGCGGCCCTGACCCATCCGCCGGCGACGCGGCCGGGGGAGCGGTTCGTCTACAGCGACCTCAATCTCATCACGCTCGGCATCGTCCTCGAACAGCTCGGCGGCGCGTCGCTCGACGTGCTGGTCCATGACGGCGTCACCGCCCCGCTGGGTATGCGGGACACCGGCTTCATCCCTCGACTCGGGCACGTCCCGGCGGAGCGCTTCGCGGCCACCGAGATCGAGGACGATGCCGGCCGCGGCCTGGTGCGCGGGGAGGTCCATGACGAGAACGCCTGGTCCCTCGGCGGTGTCTCCGGGCACGCAGGCGTCTTCTCGACCGCTGCCGACCTGCTGCGGTTCGCGCAGGTCTTCACCGGTGATGAGCCACGGATCCTGAGCACTGACAGTGTGATTGCCATGACCACCAACCTCAACCCGGACCTGCCCGAAGACTCGCATGGCCTGGGCTTCGAGATCGATCAGCCCCGCTACATGGGCGAACTCAGTGGCCCGCAGACCATCGGACACACCGGCTTCACGGGCACCTCGCTCGTGGCAGACCTGGCGAGTGGCGCGACCGCCATACTGCTGACGAACGCGGTGCACCCGCATCGTCCGGAGACGTCGATCAACGCGCTCCGCGCGGCGTGGGCGACCGGCGCTGCTCGGTCAGCTCGTTGACCGGACCCGCCGCAGGACCGCTTCGGCGACCTCCGCGGCGTTGACCTCCGGCAGCCAGTGTCCGGCGCCCTCGATCTCGATGAATTCGTAAGGGCCGGAGACGAATTCGGCTGACTTCTCCGCCGCTTCACGGCCGAGCGCGAAGTCTCGCGTGCCCCACACGTAGCTCATCGGCACGGTGATCGAACGATCCCTGGGTGCGTGCCCGTCGCCACGACCACCGCCACGCTTGCGGCGCGGAAGAGCGGCGCGCAACTGCCCGGCCGCCATCGACCGGTACCAACCCAGCGGGCCGGTCAGCGACTGCGGAGTGCTGAAGCGGTCGGCATACTTCTGGGCGTCCTCGGGCGACATGCCCGTCTTGACATACATCTCCGGCAACTGTCGCAGCACGCCGCGCTCGGCGACCCAGGGCACCTGGAACAGCGCCATGTAACTGCTCTTGCGCCACTGGTCACTGTGCCGCATCGCCCACAACAGGGCCTCGGGGTGCGGTGTGGAAAGTGTGGTCGCCGACGCGATGCGATCGGCGTGCGCCTGCGCGAGTTGCCAGATCACCGCGCCGCCCCAGTCGTGGCCGACGACATGGGCGGTCTCCTTGCCGGCGGCGTCGATCAGCGCGATCACATCCTGCGCCAGCTGCGACAACGGGTATGCCGTGCGCTTGCGCGGCGTTGCGCCGGGGGAGTAACCACGCTGGTCCGGTGCGATCACCCGGTAGCCGGCGTCGACGAGCAATGGCGTGACCTTCGCCCAGGCCTGGCGGTCCTGCGGAAAGCCGTGCAGCAGCACGATGAGCGGAGCGTCCTCCGGTCCCGAGTCGGAGACATCGAAGGTCAGCTGGCCGCGGCGGTAGGTCTGCATTACCCGACGGTAGCCCAGACGGCTGGCGAGTGTATGTCGCGCACGTCACGTGCGACGGCCTGGCCCCACCCGCACTGTTGCATCTAAGATAGATACAACATGAGTGCAAGCGACAAGGCATACGAACACGTCAAGGGCGGCATCCTCGCCGGGGACATCCCGGCGAGCACTTTCCTGACGGAGGGGCAGCTCGCCGACGAGGTCGGCATCTCCCGGACGCCCGTCCGTGAGGCACTGCTGCGACTCCAGGCCGAAGGCATGATCGAGCTCTTCCCGAAGAAGGGTGCGCTCGTCGTCGCCCCGACCCCGCGGGAGATGCGTGAGGTGTTCGAGGCCCGCGCCCTGATCGAGGAGTGGGCGGCTGCACAGATGTGGTCGCGTCGCGACGAGGCGCTACCCGCGTTGCGCGAGAGGCTCGACGAGATGTCGGCCGCGATGAAGATCGATGACGTCAGCGCCTTCAGCGCCGCGGACCGGGCGTTCCACGAGGTCATCGTCGAGGCGGCCGGCAATTCGGTGATCGCCCGGCAGTATTCCCACCTGCGGGACCGGCAGATCGTCATCGTCGCCGGTAACCTGCGCGGCGACAAGCCGCGGATGACCAAGTCGCTGCGGCAGCACCGCGAACTCCTGCGCCTCGTCGAGTCCGGTACCAAGTCGCAGTTCGTGCATGCCTGCAGTGAGCACGTCGCGTATGCCGGCAGTCTGGCGGGCACCCGATGAACGCGCCTGCCGCCGACGCCGGTCATCTGCCCGGGATCGTCGAATCTCCCTCTGCCGCATGGCCGTTGGGCGGACGTCGCGCGTGGGCGGTCTTCGTCACTGCGCTCTTCGTCTACATTCTGGCGATCTTCCACCGCACCTCGCTCGGCGTCGCCGGGGTGATGGCCGCCGAGCGTTTCCACATCAGTTCGGCGCAGCTGGCAACCTTCGTCATGGTCCAGCTCTTCGTGTATGCCGTCATGCAGGTGCCGGTCGGTGCGCTACTGGACCGCTTCGGCTCCAAGGTGCTGCTCATCGCCGGGGTGACGACGATGACCATCGCGCAGTTCGGCTTCGCGTTCGCCGACACCTTCGCATTGGGTGTGCTGGCAAGGGTTTTCGTCGGTATGGGCGACGCGATGGTCTTCGTGTCGCTGCTGCGGGTGGTGGCGTTGTGGTTCCCGCCGGCTCGTTCGCCGATCATGACGCAGCTGGTCGGTGTGTTCGGGCAATTCGGCGCGATCGCGGCGGCCGGACCGCTGTCCGCGGCGCTGCACGGGATGGGTTGGACCAAGTCCTACCTGCTCGCCTCGTCGGTGGGCATCGTGCTCGGTGTCGCGCTGATCCTGGTCGTGCGCGATTCGCCATACACGACCAAGGAGCGCACCGAGATCAAGCTGCGCGCCGTGGCACGTGCGGTGTCCAGTGCATGGCGCGAGCCGGGCACCCGGCTGGGGTTGTGGTGCCACTTCACCTCGCAGTTCAGTGCGACGGTCTTCAGCCTGATGTGGGGCTTCCCGTTCCTGACCAAGGCCGAGGGGTTGTCGTCCGGCACCGCGAGCCTGCTGCTGGAGATCATGGTCATCGCGACGGTGACCGCCAGCCCGCTGTTCGGCGCGTTCACCGCGCGTTACCCCTACAACCGATCGACGCTGGTGCTCGGCACGGTCACGGCGATCATGGCCATGTGGGCGGTCGTGCTGCTCTGGCCGGGACGAGCACCGCTGCCGGTGCTGCTGGTGCTGGTGATCGTCACCGCGATCGGTGGCCCTGGATCGATGATCGGCTTCGACCTGGCGCGGACCTTCAACCCGACCCACCGCATCGGGTCGGCGTCCGGAATCGTCAACGTCGGTGGATTCTCGGCGACCCTGATGTCGGTCTTCGTGATCGGCGTGATCCTCGACCACGTCGCTCCCGGCGGTGCCGAGCACTACGACATGCACGCCTTCCGGGTGGCGATGTCCTTCCAGTACGTCGTGTGGGCCTTCGGCATCATCCAGATCCTGCGGCTGCGGCGCCATACCCGCCGGCTGGTGCACAGCTCGGACGATTACGAGCACCTCAAGGTCAGCGTCCGCGGGACCCGCTCCGCCGGTTGAGCGAAGCGCTCTCCGCAACTGTTCCGACGGCGTAGATTTCGCCCATGACGGTTCAGGGGACCGTGGCGCCGGTGGGGAGCCGGTCAGCCACGAGGCGGGTCAGCCCATGGTGGGTCGCGCGGATGGTGTTGCTGGTGGCAGTGCTCGTCGTCGTCGGCGCCGCCTGGTTCGCGGGCGCCCGGGAGACGTCGTACAACAGCCTGCGCGGCGACGTCGCCGCGGGGCGAACGCATCGTGTCGAGATCACCGGCGGCTTGAACGGCACACGGGGAAGCGCCCTGACCAGCTATCGCTGGCACGCCGGCGCCTACTGGCATGTCGCCGAAGCGACCGAATCGAGTGGTCCCGACGAGACCGATGACATGTCGACCACATCCAACGCGACGCTGGTCCTGTACGGCGACGTGGCCGCGCAACTGCGAGCGATCGCACCGCACCGGGACCTCCGGGTGGTCCGGACCGGCCGCGAGATCTCCGGCTACAGCGCGATCGCCGGATGGCGAGTCCCGGATTGGACGCTGTACGTCGCCATGTTCATGTGGCTCGGCGCGATCTTCGTGCTCGTGAACGGCCCGCAGCCGCGCTGGGCTACACGGTGGGCGTGGTTCTGGGTGATCGCCACGCCGCTGAACGTGGTGGGTGTGCCCTTGTTCCTGCTCGCGAGCGGATCGTGGGCAACTACCTACGTCGACAGTCCAGTCAAGCCGCGTTGGCGACTCACCGGTGGGAAGGCGTTCCTGCTCACCTTCGTGGTCAGCTCGGTGCTTGGGATCTCCTGGTCCCAGGGTTAGCCCCTTCGTGCTGGGTGCGAGAGGTTCGTCGCTGATCGCGCGACCACCAACGCACTGAGCGGCATACGAGATCCTCGGATCCGTATGCCGCTCAGTGCGATCGGCGCCCCTCGATCAGGGGCGGTGCAGCCTCAGTGCTTGTTGGGGGAGACCCAGCGCGCAGTGTCGACGTTCTGGTCCTTAGCGCGCTGCAGGGCGTCGGCGATGATCTTCTCGGCGTCCTCGCGGCCGGCCCAGTGCGAGCCCTCCTCGACGCTCTTGCCCGGCTCGAGCACCTTGTAGGTCTCGAAGAAGTGCTTGATCTCGTCGAGCAGGAACTTGTTGACGTCGCTGACGTCCTGGATGTGGTCCCAGCGCGGGTCGCCCGCGATGACGGACAGGATCTTGTCGTCGCCGCCGGCCTCGTCGACCATCTTGAAGACGCCGACCGGGCGAGCCTCGACGACTGCCCCGGGGACGACCGACTCGGTGATCAGCAGCATCGCGTCCAGCGGGTCGCCGTCCTCACCGAGCGTGTGCTCGATGTATCCGTAGTCCGTGGGGTACTGCATCGACGTGAACAACCGGCGGTCCAGACGCAGGCGCCCGGTCTCGTGGTCGATCTCGTACTTGTTGCGGCTGCCCTGCGGCACCTCGATGGTGACGTCGAACTCCATGACGGCTTTGTCCCTTCGGCGGATCGTTGTGCTTGACTGGCGCCTAGTTTGACGCACCGACGGGTGTGCTGTGGTGGTAGGGGTGACATGAACAAGCGGATCGCGATGGGCGTTGCTGCCGTCGTGGCGCTGGGCGTCGGCTACGAAGCGCTCGATGTGTATGACGTGGTCCCCGGACCGCTCACCCGTTCGGCCGCCGCGGCGACCCCTGTCCCGGAGCCCGGCAAGACCCAGGTGGGGCCGTCCGTTGCACCGCCGACGCCCGCCTCCGCGACGCCGCTCGCGGTCAGCGACGGTCCCGAGCAGGTGCCCGCGAAGGTCCGCGCACAGGTCGCCGCCGCGATGAAGAGCCCGGACCTCGCCAAGAAGCTCGGCGTCGAGATCCTGGACGGCAAGACCGGGCAGGTGCTGCTGCAACAGAACGAGAACGCAGCAATGACACCGGCATCCGTGACCAAGCTGCTCTCCGGGTGGGTCGTCGCCAACACACTTGACCTCGAGAAGCCGTTGACGACCAAGGTGGTCAACGGGGCAGCGACCGGGAAGATCGTGCTCGTCGCCGGAGGCGACACCGCGCTCAATCCGGGCAAGGGCGACCCCGACCACGTCAACGGGCACGCCGGTCTGGCGGATCTGGCGGCCCAGGTGGCGGCATCGCTCAAGAAGGCCGGAACGACCACGGTCAGCGTCGGCGTGGACACGTCATACGCACCGGGGCCGTTGACCGCGAAGCACTGGGACCCGGGTGTCGTCGCCGCCGGCTACACCGCACGCATCGCACAGCTGGGCCTGTCGACCGAGCGCGCGACCGACCCGGCTCGCCCGACGCCCGCCGACCCGGTCGCCTCGACGCAGCAGGCGTTCGTGAAGGCGTTGGTCAAGCAGGGGATCCACGCGACGGCCGGCTCGCACGTGACCGCAGGCAAGGACGCGACCACCCTGGGCAAGGTCGAGTCGTCCCCGCTCCTGGACGTCCTCGGCAACGCGCTGCAGGCCAGCGACAACGCGATGATCGAGTCGCTCACCCGGCAGGCAGCCTTCCACAAGGGCGTCGGCGGCTCGACCGCGGACGTCACCGCGTTCGTCGAGAAGACGCTGAAGGAGGCCGGTTTCAACATGCAGGGCGTCAAGCTGGCCGACGTCTCCGGTCTCTCCGACGGCACGACGATCCCGCCGCGCGTGCTGGCCGACGTGCTGCTCTCGGGCACCAGCGGCAAGAACAAACCGTTCGCCGAGACCCTCACCCGGCTCAGTGTCGGCGGCTACAACGGGACTCTCGACAACCGCTTCCTGCAGCCGTCCAACAACTCCGCCGCCGGTGACGTGCGCGCCAAGACCGGTTCACTCACCGATGTCGCGTCCCTCGCAGGGACGGTCATCACCAAGGACGACCGGGTGCTCGTCTTCGCGGTGATCAACAATGCCGCGAAGTCCTGGGGGCCCTACGGCACCCGCGCCGCGATCGACGACTTCGTCGCCGCGCTGCAGAAGTGCGGCTGTTCCAAGTGAGGGCGGAAGACCTTGTCCGACAGTAGTTTTCCGGGTGCGCGGCAGCAATGGCTCGACTCCGAGCAGTCGCTGCGGGTGAGGTTGCGCCAGGAACTCCTGCGCCGCCAACTCGAGGCGCATCTGGAGGACCGGACGGGCACTGTGCTGGACATCGGCGCCGGCCAGGGGCACAAGACGCTGGAGCTCGCCGAGCTCGGTCACGATGTCGTCGCGGCCGAGCCGGACGACGACATGCGTTCGGTCCTGCACGAGCGGATCGCCGGCGCCGCACCCGAAGTTCGCGAGCGGATCACCGTGTCATCAGCGGGTTTCGGTGGCCTCGACGAGCTGGCCGGTCGAACCTTCGATGCCGTGCTCGCGCTGGGTGTCCTGATGTATCTCCCGTCGGGCACGGACGCCGTGGCGGAAGCCGCTGCCCGAGTCGCGCCCGGCGGCATACTCTCCGTCGCCGTACGCCTGGACGTCTCAGCCGTATGGCGCCCGGCACGTCGCCAGGACTGGCCGACCGCTCTCGCGGCGTTGACCCGATGGGAGCAGGACAAGGCCGCCGGCACGGATCTGCGCTACACCAACGAGATCGGTGCACCCGCTCGCGCAGATTCCTTCGATCGACTCGTCGCCGCCGCGCACGACGCCGGGCTGCAGCTGGAGCAGTGGTACGGCATACGCATCGCCTACGACCTGGCCGATGACGACCCGCCGCTCCCGCCCGACCCGGCCGACATCGAGGCGCTCCTCGCCGTCGAGGAACGACTGGGCGCGCTCGACCCGTTCCGTTACCTCGGTCAGCTCGCGCACCTCGTCTTCCGGCGTCCCGCCTGACATACGCTCGATCCCATGTCTGAGGAGTATGTCGACTGGGCACTGGCCAAGCGCACGGGTCAACGGTGGGTGTCCGACGGCCCGAAGACCACGGCGGCAGAAGCCGCCGACGTCGTCACCGAGCTGCGCGACGCCGCACATCGTGCGCTGCAGCCGGTCGCGGACACCGCTCGCCTCGACGCGACGGCCGGCGCGGAGTCGCCGGTGTATGTCGTCGACCGTGCCTCCTGGATCGATGTCAACGTCGACTCGATGGCGGCCCTGCTCAACCCGGTCGTCGACAAGCTGACGGCCAAGCGCAAGGCCGGCCCGCGCGCCCGAGCGGTCGGGGCGAAGGTCACCGGCACCGAGACCGGCGCACTGATGGGTTTCGTCGCCAGCAAGGTGCTCGGGCAGTTCGACCTCGCCCCGGACGGGCAGCCGAGCCTGCTGCTGGTCGCGCCCAACATCGTCAGCGCCGAGCGCGAGCTCGGCGTCGACCCGTCGGACTTCCGGCTGTGGGTGTGCCTGCACGAGGAGACCCATCGGGTGCAGTTCACCGCCGTGCCGTGGCTGCGGGAGCACCTGATCGAGCGGGTCCGCACCCTTGCCGTCGAGATGGTGCCGGACCCGGAGATGCTGCAGCAGCGCCTGCAGGACGCGGCGAAGGCGCTGCCCGGGCTGCTGCGCGAGGGCAGCGGCGGCCTCACCGATCTCATCGGCAACGCCGAACAGCGCGCCGAACTCGCGAACGTCACCGCGATCATGTCGCTGCTCGAGGGGCACGCCGACGTTGTCATGGACGACGTCGGCCCGCAGATCGTGCCGACGGTGGAGGAGATCCGGCGCAAGTTCAACGCGCGCCGCAGGGGCAGCATGGGACCGGATCGGATCATCCGGCGGCTGCTCGGCCTGGAGGCCAAGATGCGTCAGTACCGCGACGGTGCGGCCTGCTGCCGCGGCGTCCAGGAGCAGGTCGGTGTCGACGGGTTCAACGCCGTCTGGGCCGGACCGGAGAACCTGCCCACTGCCGACGAGATCTACGCGCCGGCCAGCTGGGTCGCCCGGATCCACGGATAACGACATGACCGGCCCCCACCCCGCTGTCGCCGCGTGCCGGCGGCATGTTCGGACAGCACTGTCCGACGCCGGGTTCGTCGCGGGAAGCACTGTGGTCGTTGCGGTTTCGGGCGGCGCCGACTCATTGGCGCTCGCGGCCGCGGTGGCGTTCGAAGCGCCGAAGTTGCGGATCACCACGGTCGCCGTCGTCGTCGACCACCAACTGCAGGACGGCTCCGGTGAGGTGGCGTTGCGCGCCACCGAGCAGTGCCGGGACCTCGGCGTGGACCACGCGGTGGTGCGGACCGTCGAGGTGCCCCGGACCGCGGACGGGCCGGAGGCCGCCGCACGACAGGCACGGTATGCCGCGCTCCAGGCGGCGGCTGCGTCATACGACGCCGTGGCGGTGCTGCTGGGGCACACGCTCGACGATCAGGCCGAGACGGTGCTGCTCGCTCTCGCCCGCGGCTCCGGGCCACGGGCTCTGACCGGTATGGCGCGTGTTGCGGGTCGAGTGCCGGAGGAGCGAAGCGGGGGAGGTGTATCGAGACCCCTCGGTCTCGATACGCAGCCTCGTTCCTCAGCTGCTACTCGACCGGCTTTCGTGCGGCCGCTGCTGGAGGTGACCCGCGCGGAGACGCACGCTGCCTGCGCGGCGCTCCACCTGGAGCCGTGGCACGACCCGCACAACGCCGATCCCCGCTATCTGCGCGTTCGGGCGCGGCGGGCGCTCGCCGATCTGGAGGCCGACATCGGTCCCGGGGTCGTCGCCGGGCTGGCACGCACAGCGTCCCTGGTGCGCGACGATCTCGACTTCCTGGACGACCGGGCCGGCGAGATCGCCGACGAATTCGGCGAATCCCCGTGGGCCGCGGACGAATTGGCTGCCCTCGCCACCCCGCTCCGGACACGGGTATGGCGCGAGCTGTTGCGTCGTGCAGGATCGCCGGCCGCTTCGCTGAGCAAGGTCCACATCGACGCGGTCGATGCCCTGGTGAGCGGATGGCACGGCCAGCAACCCATCCACGTCCCGGGCGCCCTGCAGGTCCGGCGTGGTGCCGGGCTGATCCACGTCGAGCCGCGTCGGGTTCAATAGGGCCCATGGATTCCAGCCATATGGGCAATGACCTGGAGCACGTCCTCTACACCGAGGAACAGATCCACGCGCGGCTCGAGGAACTCGCGACCGACATCTGGCGCGACTACCACGACAAGGACGTGCTGCTGGTCGGTGTGTTGAAGGGCGCCATCCTGGTGATGGCCGACCTCATGCGGGCGCTGCCCGGATCGGTCCCGATGGACTGGATGGCGGTGTCGTCATACGGCTCGGGCACCAAGTCCAGCGGCGTCGTGCGCATCCTGAAGGACCTCGACACCGACATCTCCGGCCGGCACGTGCTGATCGTCGAGGACATCATCGACTCCGGCCTGACGCTCAACTGGATCCGCGCCAACCTGACGTCCCGCGAGCCGGCCTCGCTGGAGATCTGCACGCTGCTGCGCAAGCCGGAGGCCGCCAAGGTCGAGATCGACTGCAAGTACGTCGGCTTCGACATCCCGAACGAATTCGTCGTCGGCTACGGCCTCGACTACGACGAGCGCTACCGGAACCTGCGCGACATCGGCACCCTCGCCCCCCACGTGTACAGCTGACCTGACACGCGAGCGGGTCGCATCTACAGCTGTCGAGGTCATTGCGGAACACCGCCCGCCGCCCACGCGTTGATCCAGCCGGGACACCGCACCGTAGCCCCGCTACCCGCGGTGTACCGTCTACTGGTCTGTCATGGGCTCCGCCCAACTCAAGCAGGAGGATCGGGGCACGCCCCGCAGGTACATGAACTTCAAGCGCGTTCTTCGCAGCCCTGGGCTATGGGTCATCCTCGTCGTGCTGATCGGCGTGCTCTGGCTCGCGGTCGGCAATGTCGGCGGATATCAGAGCATCGACACCTCGCAGGCCGAGAAACTCATCTCGTCCAAGCAGGTCGACTCGGCCACGCTGACCCCCGACTCGATCAAGCTGACCCTCAAGGACCCGACCACGGTCGGTGACAAGAAGGGTCTGACCAAGGTCGAGGCCAACTACGTCGACCCGCGTGGCGACCAGTTGGTCAACCTGCTGGAGAAGAACCCGCCCTCCGGCGGCTACACCGACGACCCGCAGAAGCAGAGCGTCTGGCTGTCGATCCTGATCAGTATGGCGCCGTTCGTGCTCTTCATCCTGATCTTCTGGTTCCTGATGAGCCAGATGCAGGGCGGCGGCTCGCGCGTCATGCAGTTCGGCAAGTCCAAGGCCAAGTTGGCCACCAAGGACATGCCCAAGGTCACCTTCGCCGACGTCGCCGGAGCGGACGAGGCGGTCGAGGAGCTCCACGAGATCAAGGAGTTCCTCGAGTCCCCGAAGAAGTTCCTCGACGTGGGCGCCAAGATCCCCAAGGGTGTGCTGCTCTACGGCCCTCCCGGCACCGGTAAGACCCTGCTCGCGCGGGCGGTCGCCGGCGAGGCGGGCGTGCCGTTCTACTCGATCTCCGGCTCGGACTTCGTCGAGATGTTCGTCGGCGTCGGCGCCAGCCGCGTCCGCGACCTGTTCGAGCAGGCGAAGGCCAACGCTCCCGCCATCATCTTCGTCGACGAGATCGACGCCGTGGGTCGCCACCGTGGCGCCGGACTCGGCGGTGGTCACGACGAGCGTGAGCAGACCCTCAATCAGCTGCTGGTCGAGATGGACGGCTTCGACGTCAAGACCAACGTCATCCTGATCGCGGCGACCAACCGTCCCGACATCCTCGACCCGGCGCTGCTGCGCCCGGGCCGGTTCGACCGGCAGATCGCCGTCGAGGCGCCCGACATGGGCGGCCGCCACCACATCCTGCAGGTGCACGCCAAGGGCAAGCCGATGGCCAACGACATCGACCTGCTGCAGGTCGCCCGTCGTACTCCGGGCTTCTCCGGCGCCGACCTGGCCAACGTGCTCAACGAGGCGGCGTTGCTCACTGCGCGCTCCAATGCGCAGGTCATCGACAACCGCGCCCTGGACGAGGCGATCGACCGCGTGATGGCCGGTCCGCAGAAGCGCACCCGAGTGATGAGCGCCAAGGAGCGCAAGATCACGGCATACCACGAGGGCGGGCACGCCCTGGTCGCCGCGGCGCTCAACCACACCGACCCGGTCAGCAAGATCACCATCCTGCCGCGTGGTCGCGCGCTCGGTTACACGATGGTGCTGCCGGTCGACGACAAGTACTCCACGACCCGCAACGAACTGCTCGACCAGCTGGCCTACGCGCTCGGCGGCCGTGTCGCGGAGGAGATCGTCTTCCACGACCCGAGCACCGGTGCGGCCAACGACATCGAGAAGGCCACCGGCCTGGCCCGCAAGATGGTCACCCAGTTCGGCATGAGCGAGCGGGTCGGCGCGATCAAGCTCGGCTCCGGCAACTCCGAGGTCTTCCTCGGCCGGGACATGGGCCACGAGCGCGACTACTCCGAGGAACTCGCCGGTGTCGTCGACGAGGAGGTGCGCCGACTCATCGAGGCCGCGCACGACGAGGCCTGGCACGCCCTCAACGACAACCGCGACATCCTGGACAGCCTCGTGCTGGAGCTGCTCGAGAAGGAAACCCTCGACGTGCACCAGCTGGAGGTCGTCTTCAAGGACGTCAACAAGCGCCCGAAGCGGAAGATCTGGCTGTCCAGCGATCGCCGCAACGTCAGCGACCGGCCGCCGGTGCTGACCCCCGCCGAGCGGGAGGCGATGGCGCACGGCGTCGACCTGGAGAAGGAAGAGCGGCAGCAGGCCGGTCAGGTGCATCCGCCCGAGGCGGTTGTCGAGGTCCCGGACGGCGGGTATGTCGACCCCACCGAAAATTGATCTGGAGCGAGCAGCAGCCGCAGTGCGCGAACTGCTGCTCGCCCTGGGCGAGGACCCGGACCGCGAAGGTCTGCAGGACACTCCTGACCGTGTCGCGCGTGCGTATGCCGAGAGCTTCGCGGGCATGTGGCAGAGCCCGCAGGAAGCGCTCAGTCGCACCTTCGACGTCGATCACTCCGAGCTGGTCATCGTGCGCGACATCGAGCTCTACTCGACGTGCGAGCACCACCTGGTCCCGTTCCACGGGGTCGCCCACGTCGGCTACATCCCGGCGGCGGACGGTCGGGTCACCGGTCTGTCGAAGATCGCCCGGCTGGTCGACGTCTTCGCCAAGCGACCGCAGGTTCAGGAGCGGCTGACCACCCAGGTCGCCGACGCGCTCGTCGAGCACCTGCACGCGCAGGGTGTGCTCGTCGTCCTGGAGTGCGAGCATCTGTGTATGTCGATGCGCGGCGTACGCAAACCAGGAGCCAAGACGATCACCTCCGCGGTCCGCGGGCAGCTGACCAATGCCGCCACGCGTGCCGAGGCGATGAGCCTGATCAACGGCCAGAGCCGACGCTGATGGCCGCGGCCGAGCCGACCGCCCTGCCACGACGCCCCGCAGATCGGCCACTGGTCATGGGGGTCGTCAACGTCACCCCGGACTCCTTCTCCGACGGTGGTCTCTTCTTCGACGCGAGTGCGGCTGTCGCGCACGGGCGCGAGTTGGTCGACCAGGGCGCGGACATCATCGACATCGGTGGTGAGTCCACCCGGCCGGGTGCCGAGCGGCCGACGGTCGAGGAGGAGATCCGTCGCGTCATACCCGTTGTCGAGGGGTTGGCGGACACCGGTGCCTGGATCTCCGTCGACACGATGCGGTCCGAGGTCGCGCAGGCCGCGGTCGACGCGGGCGCACGGATCATCAACGACGTCAGCGGGGGACTGGCCGACCCGCAGATGACCGCTGTGGCGGCCCGGACCGGTGTCGGTTTCGTCGCCATGCACTGGCGCGGGCACAGCCACGACATGCAGACCCGCGCCGTCTACGACGACGTCGTTGCAGACGTATGCCGGGAGCTGGCCGACCAGGTCGGCGCGGCGCTCGACGTCGGGGTGCGTCGTGAGCAGATCGTGATCGACCCGGGACTGGGGTTCGCCAAGACCGCGGAGCAGAACTGGGTTCTGCTGCAACACCTTTCGGCATTCCAAGAGATGCGCCTGCCGGTGCTCGTCGGGGCGTCCCGCAAGTCGTTCCTGGCGAAGGTGGGCAGCCGCGACGGGCAACCGGTCCCGGCCGAGCAACGGGACTTCGCGACCGCTGCCGTGTCGGTGGTGCTCGCGCAGGCGGACGTCTGGGCGATCCGGGTCCATGACGTGCGCTCGACCTTCGCCGCCTGCGATGTCGTCAAACATCTGAGGGAGGCGACCGATGGCTGATCGGATCACTCTCACCCAGCTCGCCGTGACCACCCCGCACGGGGTGCTCGCGCACGAGAAGCGTGAACCGCAAAGGTTTTTCGTCGACATCGCCATCGAGTGCGACCTGTCGGCAGCCGGCAGCTCCGACGATCTGGACCGGACCATCAGCTACGCCGAGGTGGCGCAGGAGGCGGAGCGCATCCTGCGGCAGCCGCCGGTCGATCTGATCGAGACGCTTGCCGAGCAGATCGCGGCGTCGGTGCTCGCCCGGCCCGCGGCCGAGGCGGTCGAGGTGACCGTGCACAAGCCGGATGCGCCTGCGGGCGTGGAGTTCTCGTCGATCGGGCTCACCGGTCCGGCGGTGATGGTTCGTCGTGAGCAGCACCGTCCCGTGGTCATCGCGATGGGCGCCAACCTCGGTGACCGGGTCGCCACCCTCGCGTCGGCGGTCCGTGCCCTGGGTCGGATCGAGGGACTGACACTGATCGAGGTCAGCGGACTCTTCGAGACCGATCCGGTCGGCGGCCCGGAGCAACCCGACTACCTCAACGCCGTCGCGGTCGGCACGACCCGGCTCGCGCCGTGGACGTTGCTCGACCGGCTGCACGAGATCGAGGCGGGCCGCGGACGGACCCGCGAGATCCGTTGGGGTGCGCGGACTTTGGACCTCGACCTGATCCAGGTCGGCGACCCGGCTGCGGACAGCGACCTGCGATTCGACTCCGAACAACTGACCCTGCCGCACCCGCGGGCACACGAGCGGGCGTTCGTGTTGGCGCCATGGCTCGCTGCGGACCCGCAGGCCCGACTGCGTGTCGGCCGAAAGGTCGTGCCCGTTGTCGAGCTGTTGCGCGCGTCGGACTCGTCCGGCATACGCGTCGGTCCGCAGTGGTGCCCCCTGTGAACGAGTCCGGGGTCACCTGGCGGCACGCGGCCGGTGTCGGCGTCGTGGTGCTGCTCGTCTGTTACGGCCTATTGCGGTGGACCACCGCGCACGGGCACGGGCTGCCGCACATGTCGTGGTTCATCCTGGTCACGCTCGTGCTGTTGTCCTTCGCCGTGCTGGCCGCCGGCTGGGAGGTCCGTGCTTACCTGCACGGCACGTCGACCCGACCTCCGACGCCGCTACGCGCCCGACGCGCCCTGGTCGCCGCGCAGGCATGGGTGCTGGCGGGCTCGATGTTCGCCGGCTGGTTCGCCGCATTCGCGCTGGTGGAGCTCGGCCGTCTCGACGCGGGCAGCGCACGCGGCGGGCTGATCCAGGCGATCGTGCTCTTGGTCGGCTCGATCGGTGCCGTGATCGTCGGCCTGGTCGTCCAGGGCTGGTGTCGCATCCCGAAGAACAAGGACGACGATGACGACTCTCCGGGCGGATCGTTGCCGGCCTGAGAGATCTGCTTGTGCGGTGCCTCATCGGTCTTCCCGCAACACCTCGCGGGCCCCTCAGTGTTCGCTGCTGAAGAACCGTAGCAACAGCGGGCCGATGATCTGTGGGTCGACGACGTGATCCGGCCCCTCGAGGGTCTCCCGTTGAGCGTGGGGTAGGAGGTCTGCAAGCTCGTCGGCTGCGCGGTCGAAGAAGTCCGAGGGCAGGCCTGCCATGTAGGGGACCGTGATCGGTCCTCCGGTGGTGACCAGGACCGGTTGGGTGACCGTTGCCAGTCGATCGGCCGGCAACCGGTAGTGGTTGAGGAAGAGGCTGTCGTGGACCAGCGTGGGCGCGAGGGCGACGGAATCCGCCCAATGCGCCGTCTGCTTGCCTGCCGCTTTCCTGGCCGCGATGTTGTCGTCGGAGGCGCCGGTCATGCGCATGAACAGTTCGAGAACCTCCTCGTCTCGCCCGGCGTCGAAGGCGCGTCGGGTGTCCGCGACGTACTCCTCGAATTGCGGGCGTATGTCGTCCCCGACCGCGTAGGGCGCCTCCCACACGGCGATCGTGTCGATGGCTGACCCGGCCGCGGCGGCTTCCAGCGCCAGAGCGCCACCAGAGGACGCCCCGAACAGGTGTGCCGAGCCGCCCGCCTCTGCGATCAACGCATCCAGGTCCTCGATCTCCCTTTCCACGGCGTAGGGCTCGGTGAAGCCGCTCGCGCCGCGTCCCCGACGGGCATAGTTGTAGACCGTGAAGTGCTCGGCGAGAACAGGTATCAAGGGAGCGTTCTCGGCTCCGTCGTCCTGTGCGCCGCCTACCAGGATGACAGCCGGGCCGCTTCCCTTTCGGTCGTAGGCGATGGTGGTGCCATCGTTTGATGTCACGCGAAAGGCCATCTCGTTCATCTCACATCTCCGTTCGAGAGGTTTGTCTCAGCGCCTGAGCAGCGTGCCGACGACGGCCTCGGTGCGCGTCCACCGCACCCTTGCGATCACGGCCGCCACGACGAGAAGGGCGAGCGGCAGCCAAGGGCTCTGCTCGAGCACGAACTGATCGGTGATGACAGCACCGGTCAGCAATGCCGCCAACCCGAGACTGGCCAGGCCCGCCAGAGCCGGGATCAGAAGTCCAAGCCCTCCCGCGACCTCCAGCGCTCCGACCAGGTACCGGAGCCACTGGCCGGCCCCGATGTTGGCGAACATGTCCACCATGACCGGGTCGCCGGCGAGCTTCGAGATTCCGCCGCCGGCGATGATCGCCGCCAGCACGATTTGCAGGATCCAGACCCCGATGCTGCTCGCCCGCCCGGGCGTGTGCGCAACGGTTTCCGAGCTGTTCTTGAGGATGGTGCTCATTCGGCTCTCCTTGCCGCGTCCGAGTCAGGGCCCGGACGGCTAGTCAAGTTTGGCTACTCGGTCAAAGTAAACGAGGAGGAGCATCTAGTCAAGGTTGATTAGGGGACCGTTCGCCACGAGCCCGGATCATCGGCCATGGTGTAGGCGCCCTCAGCCAGTCGTTTGCTCAGGCTCTTCGCCCACTCCAGTTCGGTGCGTGTATGTCCCGCCCACAGTTCGGCCTGATCACGGACGTGTTCGGGAATGTCGGGGTTCGGGTGCTCCCGCCACGTGGCCTGCTCTACGAGCTCCGCTTCCAGGCGCGCGACCCGCTCGTTGACGTGCGCGATGGCATCTGTCCTGGTCAACATGGGCAACATGGCGATCGACGCGTCGAGCATGGTGGGGTCATGGGTACGCCGCAGACCGTCGCGGACCAGTTCGACCATCTCGTCACGTCCCCGAGCTGTCATGCGGTACAGAACGCGCTCCGGCCCGGAGTTGCCCGGCTCGCCGTGTTCGGTGAGGAAGCCGTCAGCCGCCGCCTTCTTCAGCGCGTGATAAATCGAGCCGGGCTTGATATTGGCCCACGTATCCGCACGCCAGCTCTGCAGCTCGGACCGCACCTGGTAGCCATGCGCGCCGCCGGAGAGGTGCACGCTACCGAGCACCAGGAGCTTCGTCGCCGACATGCGCCCCCTCTGCTCAATCTGCTCGGACTCGCCCCGCTTGCGTGCCCGCCAGGGAGGTGTCAATTCCCGCCAATACTAGGGTGCCTCCTGGTCCGGGTGGTGTCAGCACTGACCTGCTTGCGCGCTGGTGCCGGTCTGTTTGGTTTACCGGGAGCTAGCAGCCCACGGTGAAGGGCACGTCGTGCGAGATGCCTCTTTCAATCCCGACGTAATGAGGCGCTTGTTCACCGTGAGTTGATTACCGCGATACATGCGTGCCGAATCGGACGTCTTCAACGGAATGACTGCCAAGACGGGACCGCCTGTCTTCCAGGCGCCGCCTCCGTCGATTTTCGGGTTCCGCTCCGAGAAGACGAGGGTGGATTTCCCGTGGCTGGGACGTATCCAATGACTCACGCGCATTGTGACGGTCACCTGCGGCGAGTCCGCCCCTACCACCTTGACGACCTCGCCGGTCGCGATCGCCCGAGAGCAAGCGATCCACTCGGGCAGAGTCTGAGCTTGCTCCAGGTCCTCGTCATACGACACACGACTGTCCATGACACCGCACCCAGCGAGAGCGGTGGTCAAGATCGCTGTGGCCACGGCAGACGATCGCAACATGTCTACAGGATGGTCGCGATCGCGTGACCAGTCGCGATCCGACGGCGAATCGTTATCCGACGGTGCGGTCAGCAGACACGAGTCTCGCTCGCCGACTGTCGTGTGGTTCGGTCGGCGGACCTCGTTCAGCCAGGGGTCTTCGTCAGGCTGCCGCGGTGTGGTGTCCGTGCATGAGCCCGGGTGTCAGATCCCAGTGCACACCGTCCGGTCGGACGTCGGCGGTGTATCCCTGCCGATGCACGATCTGGTGATGTCGGGAGCACAACAGTGCTGAGTTGATCAGAGACGTTTCGCCGCCGGTCCACCAGGGTTGGATGTGGTGGGTTTCGCAGAAGCCGGGTGGTCGATCACACCCGGGGAACGTGCATCCGCGGTCTCGGAGGATTGCCGCGGCTCGGATTGTTTTGGTTGCCAGGCGTTCTCGTCGTCCGACGTCGAGTGGTTGGCTGGGTCCGCCAAGGACCACGGGGATCAGGTCGGCGGTGCACGCGAACCGGCGGGCGGCGCCCGCGTCGACCACGTCGCCGGTGGCGGACGTCGCTCCGCGACCGGCCAGTAGTTCCTCCAGGCTCATGGTCAGTAGGACGGTAGCGGCGCCGGCTTGGACGCCATCGCCGACCGCTGCCCGGGCACCAGCACCGAGCAACTCCATCAACGCGTCCAACCGGCGTTTGCCCGGTGAGCGTTCATCCCGCACTGACTCGCCGGTGCCATGGCCGAAGGCTGTGTGAGAGCCGTAGTCGCCGCCGGCCGGGACGTCGAGACGCTCGTTCCGCGTTCCTCGGCCAGCCTTCGCAATCTCGGAATCTTCAGCCGTATCAGCAGTTTTCGCGGGTCGGGGCGAAGACTTGGCGCTGATGGCCTCTGTGAGGATTGCGGCGTTCGCCGGCGAGAGTTCTGCGACCAGGCGGGTCATTCCGGTGGGTGTGGTGGACCAGGTCAGCGACTCGGTGCCTTCAAGTTTCTCGTCGTCCTTGGACAGCTTGTCCGGGGCGAATCGGGCGATGATCCGACGCGTCAACTGGGTGAGTCCGGCGGCGCCGAGGGCCGGGTCGATCTGCAGGAACCAACCAAGGATTTCGTCACGATCGGCGGTCGGTATGACGGGTGCGACCTTGTCCGCCTGTGTCAACGCGGTCTTGGCGGATTCCACCGAACAGGCCCCGCCTCGCAGCGCGGCAGCGATGACGGCGTTCTTACGCACCTGGCACGCGTCCGCCACCGAGGCCATCGTCCGGACCGTCCGCGGTTCGACCGGCACTCCACTCGCGAGATGTCCGGCCAACCATTGGCTGGTGTTGGCCGCGTTCGACTCGATCAACACCCCACGTTTCACCGCATCCGCAGCGACGACGGTCGTGACTTGCGCCGTCCGGCCGTGCAGCCGAAGCAGGACCGACAGCAACTCGTCCTCCTCGGCACCACCGAGTTGATGCATCGCACCCGGGACCTCGTCCAGCATCTCGGCTGCGGCCCGCAAGGCGGCGAGCACCTCCGGCCCGCGACCAGGCTCGACGGTCAGGGAGCCAGGCGTCTGCGAATCAGTGATGGCCATAACGTGAACCCCCTTCCCCTGTAAGCATTTTCGCTATCTACAGAATACCCGGAGGGTCATTGAATGGCTAGTACTTTATCGAACATATTTCGTATTTCTGTGCGCCGATCGACCCCCAGGGAGCGGGCGGTGCGGGCACCTTCCGACCGCGCTTGGAATCCCTTGCTGAGTCGGCTGTTGCTGAGGCTCTCCTCGCTGTGCGGTGGGCCTTCGGAAGCGGGTGCGCGACGGAGCCCTCGGAGTGCGCTTGACTGTATGCCGTGAGCGAACAGATCCTGCCGATGCCAGAGGTCCCGAACGGTTTCGTGGCCAGCACACCCGACACCTCCGACGTCCCGGACCTGATCGAGTTGCTCGCCGCACACCAGGTCGCGGCACACGGCAGCAGCTCGGTCGACCCCGACATGGTCGCGTCCAACGTCGCCGGCGTCGGATCCTGGACTCGCCGGCAGGTCGTCGTGCGTGATGCCGAGGGTGCAGCCGCGGCATGGGCGGTCGTGCACGATCGCGCAGCGGGACGGACGGTCGTCGAGATCACCGCGCGTCCCGGAGTCTCCGACGAGCTCGCGGCGAGCCTCTTCGCGTGGGCGAGCGCCGAGGCCAGCACGATGATGCGGGTGCGCGGCTTGAGCGTCACGCAGCTGGATTCCGGTGCGTATGCCGGGGACGAGCGCCAGCAGCGCTGGCTCACTGCCGCAGGATTCGGGCTGGCCCGCACCTGGCTGCAGATGAAGCGGCCGGTGACCGCGGCGGACGCAGACCTCCCCGCCCCGCGCGAGGGAGTGACCGTGCGGCCCATCGGGTTGCACGACGACGGCACGCCGGTGGCCGCCGACCTGCAGGCGGTGCACCTGGTCCTGGAGGAGTCGTTCGCCGACCACTTCAATTCCTACCGGGAGAGCTTCCCGGAGTTCGTGCAGCGGCTGCGCGAGGATCCCGGACACCGTTGGGACCACTGGTGGTTGGCGGAGGTCGAGACCGACCGGGCGCTGCTGCCCGGTGGTGCCGTGGTCGGGGCCGTCCTTCCGCCGGACGATTCCGGTGCACCGGGCAGCTACATCGACTACATCGGCGTGCATCGCCGATCACGGGGCAGGGGTGTCGCAAAAGCGTTGCTGCACACCGTGATCCGCGATGCACTGGACACCGGGAGCAATCGGGTGGGGCTGGAAGTGGATGCCGACTCACCGACGGGCGCCGACGGCCTCTACTCGTCCATGGGGTGGGTCACGTCATACAAGACGGAGAGCTGGCACCGCGACCTGACGTAGTTGTTTGCTCGACTCCTCGCAAGGTGGTTGGAGCAACCGGCTCGAGGGCTCGCTCCGTTGCGCCAAGCACCTTGGTCGTCGTCTCGCGGGCGTCCGCTCGTCGTTCGGTCGCCGCGTCATTGCCTGTCGCCCAGATCTCTCAGGCGTCGTGGGTGAGGCCGAACTGTGCGCCATACGCATCGCGGACGACAGCCACCCGACGCGTGCCGCCAACGGCACGCGGGCCGTCGACGACGGTGCCACCGGCGTCGGTGATGATCTGCAGCGAGACCTCGAGGTCGTCGACGTGCAGGTGCGGCTGGACATCGGTGCTGCCGGGGACCAGGCCGATCTGCTGGCCGTCCACGTCGAAACCGACGTAGTAGTCGGAGTCGGCGTTCGGCTGCACGCCCAGCAGCTTGATGTAGAGGTCGCGGGAGGCGGCCAGGTCGTTCGTCGGCAGGAGGACGGTCTGGAAGTTGCCCATGATGGGAGCCTTTCGAGGTTCGGTGGTGACGTGCTCGATGCGCGTCACTTCCATGACGATCGAGGATCGGCAAGTGTGACCACACGCAACCGGTGGACTGTGGTGGACTTGGTCCATGGATGAGCAGACCAGCGTGTTCGTCGCCGAGCGGCCTCGGCTGGTGCGCATCGCCGAGCGGTTGCTCGGCGACCACGCCGAAGCAGAAGACGCCGTCCAGAATGCCTGGATCCGGTTGTCGCGCAACGAATCCCGCATCGACAACCTTCCTGGTTGGTTGACCACCGTCACGACCCGGTTGTGTCTCGACCGGCTGCGCAGCAAGCTCCCGGACCCGCGGGACGACCTCGAGATCGACGAGACCGCACCGGATCCCGCGGATGAAGTCGTCCTCGCCGACTCCGTCGGTGACGCGCTCCAGGTGGTCCTCGACCGGCTCGGGCCGTCGGAGCGGGTGGCGTTCGTCCTGCACGACAGTTTCGCCGTGGACTTCCCGACCATCGCCGCCATTCTCGACAGCTCGCCCGCAGCGGCACGCAAACTGGCGTCCCGGGCGCGGCAGAAGGTCGCCGCTGCCGGAGCTCCGGCGAGACGGTCGGAAGGCTTGGACAACACGGCAGTGGTGGATGCCTTCCTGCACGCGGCCAAGGGCGGCGACCTCGAGACCCTGCTCGAACTGCTGGCGCCGGACGTCATCGTCGAGGGCGCAGACGCCGCCGCGCTGGCGCTCGGCTCGCGGCGCCTCGTCGGCCGCGAGGAGGTCCTCGGCCTGGTCAACGGTGGCATGAAGACCGCATTCCCGGTGCACCTCGGCGATCGGCCCGCCGTGGCGTGGATGCATCGCGGCGAGTACAAGGTGGCATTCGACATCACGATCGTCGACGGACGGATCCATCGCATCGACCTGCGCGCCGACCCCGAGGTATTGGCCACCGTCCGCAAGCGGTGAAGTCCCGGCTCAGTACGACGTGGCTCAGTACGACTTGGGCAGCCCGAGACCGAACTGTGCGACGAAGTTGAGCGCCATCTCCCGGCTCACGGGTGCGATGCGGGTGAGCCGCGCATTGCCGATGAGGTGCACCAGGCCGTATTCCTCCGTGAGGCCGTTGCCGCCGTGTGCCTGGACCGCTCGATCGACCGCATTGCAGGCGGCTTCGGCGGCGGCATACTTCGCCATGTTGGCCGACTCGCCGGCCAGCATCAGCTCCCCGGCGTCGTAGAGCGCGGCCGCGCGCTGCGTCATCAGCCGAGCGAGTTCGGTCTCGACATACGACTGGGCGAGCGGGTGCGAGACCGCCTGATGCGTCGCGATCGGGGCGCCCCAGACCTCGCGCTGCTTGGTGTATTCGACGGCCTTCGCGATGGCTCGGCGCGCCATACCGGTCGCCGAGGACGCGGCCATGATCCGCTCCGGGTTCAGCCCGGCGAAGAGCTGCTCGATGCCGGCGTCCGCGTCACCGACCAGTGCGTCCCCGGGCAACCGCACGTCGTCGATGTGGACGACGAACTGCTTCTCCGGTCCGACGATGCCCATGTCGATCCGCGAGTAGCCGAAACCCTCCGCGTCCGTCGGTATGACGAACAACGCCGGACGCAGCTTGCCGGTCTTGTGGTTCGCGGCGCGCGCGACGACCAAGACATCGGAGACCTCATCGACGCCGGAGATGAAAACCTTGCTGCCCTTGAGGATCCAGTCACCGGTCGACTCGTCACGGACCGCGGTCGTGGTGATGTTGTGCGAGTTGGAACCGGCATCCGGCTCGGTGATCGCGAAGCCCATCTTGCGGGTGCCGTCGGCGAATCCCGGCAGCCAGCGCTGCTTCTGCTCGGCCGTGCCGAACTGCGTGATGATCGTGCCGCAGATCGCGGGTGAGACGACCATCAGCAGCAGGGGGCACCCCGCCGCCTGGAGCTCCTCCGCGACAGCCGCCAGATCGCCGATGCCGCCGCCACCACCGCCGTACTCCTCGGGTATGGCGACTCCGAGATAGCCCTGGCGGCCGGCGTCGGCCCACAGCTCATCGGTCTTGCGGTCCTCTCGCGCGCACTGCAGCCAGTAGCTGTCGCCATACTTCTGGGCGAACGCGGCCACCGACTTCCGCAACGCGCGTCGCTCGGGCGACTCGGTGAAGGCGATCTCCTGGTCCGTCATGAGTTCTCCAATGATCTTTGTTCGGAGCCTGTTTCATCGATCACCGCCAGCACCGTGCCGGCGGCGACCTGAGCACCCACGGCGACCGGCAACGAGCTCACCGTGCCGTCGGTCGGGGCGGTGATCGTGTGCTGCATCTTCATTGCCTCGAGCACCATCAGGTGCTGACCCGCGGTCACCTCGGCGCCGGCATCGACCTGGATCGAGGTCACCACGCCGGGCATCGGCGCGAGCAGCGAGCCCGCAGTCGTCGACCGGGGAGGGGTGAACTGCGGGATCTGCTCCAGGTCGACGCTGCCGTTCGGACCATCCACGAATGTCGTGGTCCCACGGCGTGTCACGCGGTACGTGGCCGCCACGCCATCGATCGCCAGGCGCACCTCGTCCGGTGTCACCTGGACCACCTCGAGTGAGGAGTCGGTGAGTTGTAGCCGACCGCGCACGGAGCGGTAGTCGACCTGCAGCTCTGTGTCACCGACGCGGTAGCGCCGGGTGCGGTCCGCCGACGGCGCATTCCGCCACGCCGATGGGATCCGTTGCTGCACAGTGCCTTCGGCGGATGCGGACGCAGCATCCGCCAATGCGGCGGCAGCCGCGACCACGGCCAGGTCGATCCGATTCGCCTGCAGCCAGGTGTCGAGTCGTTCGTCCAGCAGCGAGGTGTGCATGCGTCCCGAGCGGAAGTCGGGGTCCGCCAGGATCGTCCGCAGCAGTGCGGTGTTCGTGGTCAGACCGTGGATCCTGCTGCGCCGCAGGGCGTCCGAGAGCAAGCGACAGGCCCGCGCACGGTCGGGTGCCCACGCGATGACCTTGGCGAGCATCGGGTCGTAGTGGATCCCGACCGAGGAACCGGTTCCGACGGCTGAATCGACCCGGATGCCGTGGTCGGCGAGTGTCTCGAACTGCGTTCCGGCGACGACGAATTCCTCGATCCGGCCGGTCTGTGGCGCCCAGTCATGGGCCGGGTCCTCGGCATACAGCCGGACCTCGACAGCGTGACCACGTGGTGTGAAGTCGCGCTGGGGCAGTGGTAGGCCGTCCGCCACCCGCAGCTGCTCGGCGACCAGGTCGACACTCATCACACACTCGGTGACGGGATGCTCCACCTGCAGCCGGGTGTTCATCTCCAGGAAGTAGAACTGCTCATCCTGCACGAGGAACTCGACCGTCCCGGCGCCGACGTAGCCGACGGCCTCGACCGCCGACCGGGCCGCAGCGTGCAGCCGATTCCGCACTGCTGGGGGGAGATTCGGTGCCGGCGCCTCTTCGATGACCTTCTGATGCCGCCGTTGGATCGAGCAGTCCCTGTCGCCCAGGACCCAACAGGTCCCGTGCTGGTCGGCGAGGACCTGCACTTCGACGTGCCGGGCGGTCGGCAGGTAGGGCTCGACGAAGACGGTGTCGTCACCGAACGCCGACAGCGCCTCGGCACGGCCGGCGGCGATCTCGGTGTCGAGCTGGTCCACTGACCGGACAACCCGCATACCCCTGCCGCCACCGCCTGCTGAAGCCTTGATCAGCACCGGAAATTCGTGGTCCCCGACCGAGTCCGGGTCGACGTCGAGGGTCGGCACACCGGCCTTGCGCATGATGGCCTTCGCCTCGATCTTCGAACCCATCGCGGAGATCGTCTCCGGGCGCGGACCGATCCAGACGAGCCCGGCGGCCAACACGTCGGCGGCGAAATCGGCGTTCTCCGAGAGGAATCCGTAACCCGGATGAACGGCGTCGCACCCGGAGCGCCGGGCGGCGTCAACGATGACATCCGCTCGCAGGTAGGTCTCCGCCGCGGTCGCACCGGGCAGTCGGACCGCGAAGTCGGCCTCCGTGACATGGAGCGCGTCGGCATCCGGATCCGAATGTACGGCAACGGTTTCGATGCCGAGGTCGCGGCAGGTGCGGAACACCCGGCGGGCGATCTCGCCTCGGTTGGCCACCAGGACACGGCTGATGGTCGGCACAGCGGTCACAGGCGAAACACCCCATATCCGTCGGCGCCGCGGGACGGGCGCGTGTTGATCACCGAGAGGCAGATGCCGAGCACGGTCCGGGTGTCCCGTGGATCGATCACCCCGTCGTCGTACAACATCCCGGAGATGGCGTATGCCGTGGACTCCGCGTCGATCTGCGCCTCGACCATCCGGCGCATCTGCTCGTCGGCTTGTTCGTCGAAGGGCACGCCCTTCCTCTCGGCCGATGCCCGCGACACGATGGAGATCACGCCGGCGAGTTGGGCCGCACCCATGACCGCGGATCGTGCATTGACCCAGCTGAACATGAAACGCGGGTCGTAGGCTCGCCCGCTCATGCCGTAATTGCCTGCACCGTATGACGATCCGATCACCACGCTCAGGTGTGGGACGGTCGAGTTGGAGACCGCGTTGATCATCTGCGCACCGTGTTTGATGATGCCCTGTTGCTCATACTCGGCGCCGACCATGTAGCCGGTCGTGTTGTGCAGGAAGAGCAACGGTGTATCGATCTGGTTCGCGAGCTGGATGAACTGCGCGGCCTTCTGCGCCTCCTCGCTGAACAGGACGCCCTGCGCATTGGCGAGGATGCCGATCGGATAGCCGTGCAGCTGCGCCCATCCGGTCACCAGACTCGACCCGTAGAGCGGCTTGAACTCGTCGAAGTCGGAGCCGTCCACGATCCGCGCGATCACCTCCCGCGGGTCGAACGGCGCCTTCGGGTCCGTCGGGACCAGCCCGAGCAACTCCTCGGCGTCATACGCCGGTTCGGGGTAGGTGAGGTCGGGGACGAGCCCGTGCTTGTGCCGACCCAGCCGCCGCACGATGGAGCGACCGATGCGGATGGCATCGCGCTCGTCCTCAGCCAGATAGTCGGCCAATCCCGAGGTGCGAGCGTGCATTTCGGCGCCGCCCAGGGTCTCGTCGTCGGACTCCTCGCCGGTGGCCATCTTCACCAGGGGCGGTCCGGCCAGGAAAACCTTCGCCCCACCGCGAACCATGACGGTGTAGTCACTCATGCCGGGGATGTACGCGCCGCCCGCGGTCGAATTGCCGAACACCAGGGCGATCGTGGGGCGTCGGTCGGCGCTGGCCCGGGTCAGATTGCGGAAGCCGCCACCACCGGGGATGAAGATCTCCTTCTGGGTCGGCAGATCGGCGCCGCCGGACTCGACCAGGTTGATCGTCGGCAGGTTGTTCTCGGCGGCGATCTGCGCGGCCCGGGCGCTCTTCTTCAGCGTTGCCGGATTGGACGCGCCACCACGGCTGGTCGGATCGTTGGCGACGATCATGCACTCGGTGCCCTCGACCACGCCGATGCCGGTGACCAGGTTGGCGCCGACCGGGAAGTCGGTGCCCCACGCGGCGAGTGTCGAGAGCTCGAGGAACGCGCTGTCCTGGTCGATCAGCAGCTCGATGCGTTCCCGGGCGAGCAGCTTCCCGCGCTGTCGGTGGCGCTCGACCGACTTCTCTCCGCCGCCCGCCAGCGCCTTGGCCTGCTCGGCGTGCAGGTCGTCGACCCGGGCCGACATTGCGGCCCGATTCTCCTGGTATGACGGGGAACTCGCGTCCACCGCCGATCTCAGTGCCGTCATCGCACTCCCTGTGAGGTGTAGCCGAGCAGTCGCGCGGCGAGGTCGTCGAGGATCTCCGTCGTACCGCCACCGATACCGAGGATGCGGGCGTCGAGGTAGTGCCGCTCCACCTCCGATTCGCGCAGGTACCCGGCACCGCCGAAGAGCTGCACGGCCTCGTCCACCACGTAGGAGCAGGCGGCCACCGCCGAGTTCTTCGCCAGGCAGGCGTCGGCCGTCGTCTCCGCGCCGTCCGCGGTCCGCTCGATGACTGACCTGGTGAAGGTCTTCGCCTCGGCGACTCGCCGGTGCATGGTGACCAGCTTGTGCCGGATCAGCTGTCGGTCGATGATCGGACGGCCGAAGGTGGTCCGCCCACGCGCGTAGTCTGCGGCGAGCGCGAGGGCTCGCTCGGCGACCGCGTAGCCGTGCACGGCGAGATTCAGTCGTTCGTGCACGAATTGCCGCATCACCGCGACGAATCCGTCGCCCTCGCCACCCACCAGGTGGCCCATCGGCACCGGTGTGCGATCGAAGGAGAGCTCGGCAGTGTCCGAGCAGAGCCAACCCATCTTGCGCAGCGGCGGCGACACGTCGAACCCTGGCGACTCGCGGTCGATGACGAGCAGGCTGAGTCCGTCATGGCCGTCGCCGCCCGTGCGGACGAGAGCGGTGACGAAATCGGCGCGTGTCGCGCTGGTGATGAACATCTTCGACCCGGTGACCAGGTAGTGGTCGCCGTCGCGCACCGCTCGGGTGGTCACCGCCGCGACGTCGGATCCGCCGGCCGGCTCCGTGACGGCCAGCGAACCGATGAGTTCTCCCGCGAGGGTCGGACGCACATACCTGTCGACCTGCGCCCGGTCGCCCGCGGCGACGATGTGCGGTAGCGCGATGCCGTGCGTGAGGAGAGCGGCGACCAGGCCGCTGGATCCGCCTGCGGTGATGATGGATTCGGTGACGAGGGAGCTGTCGATGATGTCGCCGCCGGCGCCTCCGACACCGAGGTCGAAGCCGACTCCGAGATAGCCGGCCTGCGCCATACGGCGGTGCACCTCTCGAGGCACTGCGCCCGCGTCCTCCCACTCAGCCAGGTGCGGCGTGAGTTCGCGACGGGTGAAGTCACCCACTGCGGTCCGCAGTGCCTGCCGCTCGGCGGTATTCCAACGGTCGCTCACGGCGCGAGCTCCTCGGGTATGTCGACGACGCGCGCCCGCAGCCATTCACCGAGCGCCTTCGCCTGCGGGTCGAATCGGGTGGAAGCAGCGACGCCGTCGCCGAGCAGTCCATGGATGACCACGTTCACGGCATACAGATTCGGCAGCGGCCAGACGTCGATGTCGAGGTCGCGCGCCTCGGGGAGAAGCTCGCGGACCCGGCTCGGGGTCAACAGGCCGGCGAGCCAGTCGAAACCGAGGTCACGTCGGGCACAGCTCGTGGGGATCCAGACGCCGACGTTCGCGTCACCGCCCTTGTCGCCACTGCGCGCGAACGCGACAGTGCCAAGTGGCGCGCGGAAGGTCGGTCCATCGGAGCGAGCCGAACTCGCTGGGGGAGTTGCTGATTCGGGTATGGCGAACTCGATCGGTGCCGGGATATCCACCGTCCGGTCGCCGACAGTCACCCGGTGCGGCACCTGCGCCTGATCGACGTATGCCGCCCGGTAGATCCCGAACGGTGTCGCGCGCGCCGGCGGGGCGGTCGTGGTGAAGCCGGGGTATGACGCCAGTGCGAGTTCGACGGCGGCGCTGCTGAAGGCGCGCCCCACCGGTGCTTCGCGGTCGTCGCGGACGTGGCAGCGGAGCAGGGAGGTCGCGGCCCACTCGCTCTGCGGGTCCTCGGTCGCCACCGCGTCGAGGCGCCAGCCGATCTGCTGCGGGGGATCCGCTGCGAGCGCGTCCGTCAGCTGCCGCCGCACGAGCTCGGCCTTGCGCTCGACATCCAGCCCTGTCAGCACGAAGTCGACCGAATTGCGATAACCACCAAGGTGGTTCAGGCACACCTTCGTCGTGGGTGGCGGCGCGCTGCCACGTGTCCCTTCGATACGAACGCGATCTGTGTCGTCCTGACTGACCCGAAGTGTGTCGAGGTGGGCGACTACGTCCGGGTTGAGGTATGCCGGGGAGCCGATCTCGTAGACCAGCTGGGCGGTGACCGTGTCGGCGGTCACCGCGCCGCCGGTCCGGGCGTGCTTGGTGATGATGCTGCTTCCGTCGGCGGCGATCTCGGCGATCGGGAAACCGGCGCGGCCGCCGGGCACGGCATCGTCGAATCCGCTGAAGTTGCCACCTGTCGCCTGCGCGCCGCACTCGATGACGTGGCCGGCCACGAGCGCCCCCGCCAAGGCATCGAAATCCGTGCGCCCCCAACCGTGTGCGGCGATCGCCGGCCCCATCGTGAGCGACGCGTCGGTGACCCGACTGGTGACCACGACGTCCGCGCCGCAGTTCAGCGCCTCGGCGATGCCGAAAGCGCCGAGGTAGGCGTTCGCGGTGAGCGCTTTGCCGAATCCGAAGTCGCTTGCGGCAGAACGCAGGTCGTCGCCGTCGACATACGCCACGCAGACGTCGAGTCCGGCAGTGTCGGCGAACTGTTCGATCCGGCGGGCAAGTCCTGAGGGATTCAACCCTCCGGCGTTGCTGACGATGCGAACACCGCGCTCGAGGGCGAGTGCCAGGCAGTCCTGGAGCTGACGGAGGAACGTCTTGGCGTAACCGAGAGATGGGTCCTTCAGTTGGTCGCGACCGAGGATGAGCATGGTGAGCTCGGCCAGGTAGTCACCCGTGATGTAGTCGAGCTCACCGCCTTCCAATTGCTCGCGCATGGCCGACTGCCGATCCCCGTAGAAACCGGATGCATTCGCGATCCGCACCGGTCGATCGAGACGGGGGCCGGTCATCGTCGCCCCGGTTGCGGGTCCGCTCCGGGCGGTCCGGCGAAGGCCTGGATGATCTCGAGCCACTCCTGCGCGGGGCCCGGGGTGGCGATGAGTGAGGTGTCGTCCGGATGCAACCGGCGGACGGCCACCTGCGCGAATTCCCAAGCAGGACCGCTGATTTCGTGTGTCGCGACGGCGTCGCCCCAGGTCCACGACTCGCCACTGGGCGCCGTCAGGCTGACCCGCACCGGTGCTTCGGGTGCGATCCGGCCGCGGGCGGCATACGCGAACCGACGGGTGGCGACGCCGATGTGACAGACATGCCGCACCCGATCCGTGTGTTCGGGGTCGACGCCAAGGGCGGTGGCGACGTCGAGGCCGTGCGCCCAGGTCTCCATGAACCGTGCCGTGACCATCGAGGTGGACTTCATCGGCGGGCCGTACCACGGGATGCGTATGTCGGTCGGTGCTGCACGCAGAGCAGCGACCAGCGCGGCACGGCCGTCGTCCCAGCGCGTCATCAGCTCGGTCGGGTCCAACGCGGCGAGGACGTTCGCAGCCTCGTCCACGTATGTCGTGGGGGCTGCGGCAGCCTCGGCCAGCACACTGTCCCAGTCGCGCGGGGCAGTGACCGAAGGAACGACGGAAGCGATTGCGCTGGTGGACATTTCGTCGGTCCAGGTGAGATGGGCGAGCTGGTGCGCGACGGTCCAGCCGGCAGCCGGTGTGTCCCGCTGCAATGCCTCCGGACCGGCGGCACCGACCATCGCTCGCAAGACGTCGGACTCCGCCTCGAGGTCGGCGAGCAGTGGTTCGAGGTTCATGACGGACTCCCTGTGGTTCGTCGAGCGGCGGTGTCGAAGACCTTGGACCACTCGGCGAGGATGCGGCTGCGGCGCCGGCTGTCGTCGCTGAGTGTGTTGGCCAGGCCGAAGCCACGCAGCATGTCCAGGGTGGCCTGGACCAGCGCGCGTGTCGTCGGGTCGGTATCGTCGGCGCCGAGCATCGCCACGGCCAGGTCGTGCTCGTTGCGGCCCCACCGACGTTCCATCGGCAGCACGACCGCGTGCAGTGGCTCGTCCGTCCGGGCAGCCACCCAGAGCTCGAGGGACGCGACGAACAGGTCCGAGGTGTAGTAGTCGGCCAGCATGGTCAACACGCTGCGAGTGCTCCGTCGCCGGCCGTGCGTCGCCTGATCGTGACGCCGCTGGAGCTCCATCGTCAGTTGCTCACTGAGATGTTCGAGCGATGCGACGACCAGCTCTCGCTTGGACGGGAAGTGGTGCAACTGGGCACCGCGCGAGACTCCGGCGCGCTGGGACACCACGGTGGTCGTCGTACCCGCCCAGCCGCGTTCGATCAGGCAGTCGATGGTGGCCTGCATCAGCCGGGTGCGCATGGCGCGCGTGCGTTCCGTCTGAGGGGTGCGCTGCGGGGCCGAAGTCACGCCGCCAGCATCGACGATCGACATACAAACAGTCAAGGCTGTTTGTATGTCGATTGAGGCCGAGAGTCGTGCTGCCCGATGGAGTCAGGGGAGGTCAGCGACGGTTGGTGCGCAGTCGCCGTGCCGTGCCGAAGCCGAGAGCGCCGACGCCTGCCGCCGCGACCGCTGCGCCGACCAGGACGCCGGTGTTCAGGCCGCCGTCCGACGAACCGCCGTCGGTGATGATCGGCGGACCCGTGGTCGCAGAGGTGCTGGTCACCGTCTCCGTCGGTGTGCCGGACGCCGAGCTGCTCGACGACGTACTGCTCGACGACGATGACGACGATGACGACGAGGAAGATGATGATGACGAGCTGGTGCTCGACGACGACGCAGCCGTCACGTCGACTGTGGCGACCTTCGCGTCCTGATCGGCGGCGAGCGTGCAGTCGACCGTGACCGGTTGGCCGGCGTCCGCGGTCAGGGATGCGGTGAACTTCCCTGCGGTCACCGTCGCGGTGCCTGCGGCGTCACCGGCCCGCTCGTTCTTCGCGCTGCCGGTGGCATTGGTGACGATCGGCCCGTCCGCAGGCACGGTCGTCGTGGGCACGGTCAACGTGCTCGTCCGATCCCCGGGGGACGCGACCGCGCCGCTGACGGCATACGAGAAGGCCACCGAACCGGACCACGAGGTGATTCCGATCGCCCGGAGTTGCGTCGCGCCGTCGTCGCCCGCGGTGACGGCGGCACTGAGCTGCGAGCTGGTGAACGACGAACCCGCCTGCACGGTCGCGGGGTAGTTCGTCCCGACGGTCACCGACCACGGATCGGTGAAGGTGAGACCGAGCTGGGGCAGGGAGCACGTGTACGCGAGCGTGGTGGTCGTGGCGGCGTGCGCGGGGCCCGAGACGGCGATGCCGGTGATGGTCAGGCCGGCTGCGATGCCGAGTGCGCCGCAGGCGGACAGTGCCCGCGTCGTTCCGAGACGTCGGGTGGCGACCCGCTCGTGGCCGGTTGATCCGCTCATCGTGAGTCCTCGCAAACTGTCCCGCCCGGGCAACCGCACACGGGTCCGGGACAACAGTGACCCCTTTGCCGGGGTGCTGCAACCGATACGGTGAAACCACGGGTACCGCAGGGCCGTTCATCCCTCGCGCCGTACGATCGAAGCGTCCCGTCCGGGGCCCACCCGCCACCACCTCTGGAGCCACTCGATGAGCCACGCCGCCGAATTCCTGGGTCAGACCACGAACCGTCTCGAGCGCATCGCCGCTCATGCACAGGAAGGCGGCCTGGATCCCGCCATCGAGTTGTTGACGACGTCCATCGCGAACGGCGGGATTGTCCACGTCTTCGGCACCGGGCACTCCGAGGCCTTCGCGATGGAGGTCGCGGGCCGGGCCGGTGGGCTGATTCCGACCAACAAGATCGCGTTGCGCGATCTGGTCCTGCGCGGCGACGAGGACCGGTCGATGCTGGGCAGCAGTCTGCTCGAGCGCGACCCGCAGATCGCCGAGAAGTTGTGGGCGCTCGTGCCTGCGACTCCCGGTGACGTCATCGTCATCGCATCCAACTCCGGGGTGAATGGTTCGATCGTCGGATTCGCCCTGCAGGCAAAGGAACACGGCTATCCGGTCATCGCGGTGACCAGCCTCGAGCACACCGCGGCCGTCGAGCCGAAGCACCCCAGTGGGAAGCGCCTGTCCGAGATCGCCGACGTGGTGATCGACAACCTCGCGCCATACGGCGACTCGACGATGGAGGTCGACGGCTACGGCTGTGGCGCGGTCTCGTCGATGACCGCCGCCTTCATCGCGCAGCTGCTCACCATCGGCACCATCGAGAAGCTCGCGGCGGCCGGCGAGCCGCCGGTCTACATCTCGGCGAACGTGCCCGGTGGACACGAGCGCAATCAGAAGCTCGAGGACGTGTATGGCGACCGGCTGATCCGCGGAAGCTGAGTTCTCTGCTGCGACTCCTCACAGAACGGCCGGCGGTCGGCACGAGCAAGCTCGTTGCCGACCACCGGCCGTTCTGGTCGTCGTCTCCGCGGCGGGTCGGCTTGTCGACAAGTCGGGTTGTCGGGCGCTGTCGCCTGCAACTGCCTATTTGTCGATGTCCCCCACGACGAAGAACATCGACCCGAGGATCGCGACCATGTCGGCCAGCAGGGTGCCGGGCAGCAGTTCGCTGAGCACCTGGATGTTGTTGAACGACGCCGACCGCAGCTTCAGCCGCCATGGGGTCTTCTCGCCGCGTGACACCAGGTAGTAACCGTTGAAGCCGAGCGGATTCTCCGTCGCCAGGTAATCGCTGCCCTCGGGGACCTTGAGGACCTTCGGCAGCTTCACGTTGATCGGGCCGGCCGGCAGCGCGCCGATCCGGTCCACACAGGCCTGCGCGATGTCGAGCGACACGTGCACCTGCTCGAGCAGAACCTCCAGCCGCGCCAGGCAGTCGCCGTCGGTGCGGGTGACGACCCGGCCAGGGCCGCCGGGCGCGAAGAGCTCGGCGTAGTTGAGGTAGGGCTGGTCACGTCGCAGGTCGACGTCGACGCCCGAGGCCCGGGCGATCGGCCCCGTGATCCCGTATGCCGCAACGGTTTTCGCGTCGAGCACCCCGACGCCGTGGGTTCGTGCGCGCAGGATCTCGTTGCCGACCAGCAGGTTCTCCAGGTCGGGCATACGACGTCGTACCGCTGCGATCGCCTCGCTGACCCGGCCCAGCCAACCGACCGGCAGGTCGTCCCGCAGGCCGCCGACGCGACCGAACATGTAGTGCATCCGGCCGCCGGAGATCTCCTCCATGACCGCCTGCAACTCCTCGCGCTCGCGGAACGAGTAGAAGATCGGCGTGATCGCCCCGAGCTCCAGCGGGTAGGAGCCGAGGAACATCAGGTGGTTGAGCACCCGGTTGAGCTCGGCGAGCAGCGTGCGCGTCCACGTGGCCCGCTCCGGCACGTCCATGCCGAGCATCCGCTCGACGACGAGCGCGACGCCGATCTCGTTGCTGAAGGCGGACAGCCAGTCGTGCCGGTTGGCCAGCACCATGATCTGCCGGTAGTCGCGGACCTCGAAGAGCTTCTCCGCGCCGCGATGCATGTAGCCGACGATCGGCTCGGCGTGCTTGATGCGCTCGCCGTCCAGGGTGACGCGCAATCGGAGCACGCCGTGCGTCGCGGGATGCTGCGGCCCGATGTTGAGGACCATGTCCGCGGTCGCCAGACCACCGGCGCCGACTCCGACGGTGAGTTCGCGTTCTGGCATGCGGGCCAGTCTGCCAGTCGTGACCTACTGCGGGGTCACGGCACGCGGCCGCAACTCGCCCAGGCGCACCAGGACGACGCCGCCGACGATCAACACACCACCCAGCAGCTGTATGGCGAGAGGCAGTTGCCCGAGCAGCAACCAGGCGAAGAACACCGAGAAGAGCACCTCGGCAAGAGCAACGAAGGACGCGATGGTGCGACCGAGGCCGCGGGCCGCGATCACCCCGGTGAAATAGGCGAACGCGGTGGAGATGACGGCCAGCGCACCGAGCGGCAGCCAGAACGGCAGCTGATGGCCGACGAAGGTCGTCTCATGCGTGCTCGCGTGCATCGGCAGCACACCGACGAGTCCGAGCATGCCGAGGGCGACGGCACCGGCCGCCATACCGACTCCGGACAGGGCCATCGGCGGCAGGTCGTCGTCGGAGCGACCGGCGATGATGAAGTAGCCGGCCGACCCGAGAGCGGCGCCGAGGCCCCACAGCACGCCGGTGAGGGACAGGTGCGCGTCCCCGAAGACGTCCAGGACGAGCATCAGTCCGGCGACACAGACCGCGGCGCCGACGATGGTCGGCGTCGACGGGCGGACGCGGGTCCACGCCCAGTAGCCGAGAACGAGCAGCACCGGTGAGAGGTACTCGAGCATCAGCGCGACACCCACCGACAGATGCTGCACGGCGTAGAAGTAGGCCAGCTGGCAGCCGGCGACCCCGGTCAGCCCGTAGAGCATGATCGACACCGCCCTGCGCCGGACCAGCCCCCACTGACCACGGAGCGACCAGATCGTCGGCGGCGCGAGCACGAGGGCGGCTAGTCCGATGCGGGCGGTCACGGCCGCCCCGGGGGACCAGCCAGCCTTGAGCAATGCCGTGGCGAAACTGCCCGACGTGCTGAAGGCGGCTGCAGACAGTAGCGCGATGCCGATGGTGCCGAGGCTCGGCCCGACGCGCGGGGTGGAGGCCGTGGCTCCCAGGTCGGAGGGAACGCCGGGCGTCGTCAGGACGTCGGTGGTCACAAGAGCCTCCTCGCGGGTCATTCGGTGAGTAATGAGCAAAAAGTTGTTTTGCTCGTGACAGTGGATCGATCGTAGGGTGTGCCGCAGACAGGAGTCAAAATGCTTTTTGCTCATGACACGGAAGTGGCGTTGGTTGACGCCGCGGCGCTGGTCAACACCGCGCTGGAGGACCCCGATCCGCTGATGGACGAGGCGTCATACCTGGAGTTCGTCCGAGGCATCGACTGGAGTGGACCGATCACCGGCGACGACGCCGAGCGTGCAGCAGTCCGGGCATTGCGGCCGGAGCTGCGTGAACTGTGGACGGTCGACGAGGTCGGTGTCGTGGAGCGGGTCAACGAGTTGCTGCGTCGGGCTTCGGCATTGCCACGGCTCGTCAAGCACGACAGCTGGGACTGGCACCTGCACGCGACGCCGAACGACGCACCGCTCGCGACCCGGTGGGGTGTCGAGACCGCGATGGCGATGGTCGATCTGGTGCGTGCGGGCGAACTGCGCCGGCTGCGCCGGTGCGCGGCCCCCGACTGCGACGGCGTGCTGGTCGACCTGTCGCGCAACCGGTCGAAGCGATACTGCGAGCTCGGCTGCGGCAATCGGCTCAACGTCGCGGCCTACCGGGCCCGTCTCACATCGAGGGCCGAGGTCCCGTCGGAAGGTAACCTGCAGCCGTGAGCAACCAAGGGGACGGCCAGGGGCCGGAGCACAACGGCGGGCCGCAGGGGGAGACCGGCGGTCAGTGGACCGGCGGGCAGCAGCCGTGGAGCGGATCGCAGCCGTGGGCCACCGGCGGGCAGGACGCACAGCCGCCGTCGTGGTCGACGGGGGAGACCGGGCCGAATGTCGGCCCGACGATGAACAACCCACAGAGCTCCTACTACGACCGCTTCTCCGAGGCGTCCGGCGAGGGACTCAAGGTGCCGCATGGGGGTGGCGGTGGTCGGGGCAAAGTCCTGATCGGGCTGGCGGCCGCCCTGGTCGTGGTCATCGCGGCTGTCGCGATCTTCGCGTTGACGCGTGGCGACGGCTCCCCGAAGCAGGCCGGTCCGTCGAGCGCGAGCAGCGCTGCACTCGCGCCCGTGACAGCGACGACCTGGACCAATCCGACTCTTGGTGTCGGTGCGCGAGCCCTCAAGGCCGGTTGGGTGACCCAGAGTTCGTACGAGTCGGGAGTCGGGGGCCAGTACGACGTACCCAAGTCGAAGGACTGGAAGGTCGACTCCAACTCCTACGCGCTCGGCTATGCGGACGCCAACGGGACGCCGACCGCCATGGCCGGCGGCGTCGCGGAGTACAAGCTCGGCTTCTGCTCGGCCGACAAGAAGGCGCAGTCGGCGTGGGTCGGCATCCGCGGGATCGGCACGTCGGATCCGACCGAGGCCGGTCCGAAGTGGACCGAGAAGTTCATCAAGGGCATCGCCACGGCCTCCAAGGGAGGCAAGGACGCCAAGCCCGGCAAGGTGTCCGACGCCAAGAAGATCACGGTGGATCAGGGGACCATCCCGGCCGTGCAGTACACCGCCACCTCCGAGGCAGGCGACCAGAACAGTTGTGACAAGGGCAAGAAGTACGAAGTTCGGACGATCAACTTCTCGGCTGCGGGCAAGTCGTATCAGCTGGTCACCGTGCGGCTCCTCGGTGTCGCCGACTCGCTGTCGGCCGCCACGCTCGACGAGGTCATCTCGACCTTCCGACCGAACAGCTGACCTGCGGCGTCCGTATGCCGCCGGTCATCCCCATGACGACGAGATAGGTAGCCTTCAGCCGTGAGCGATCAAGGGAACGGCCAGTGGCCGCAGCAGCCGGACCCCCAGAGCGGGCACGAGGGGAACGGCTCGGCGGGGCAGCCACCACAGCAGGGTCCCGGACCGAACACCGGAGGGCATCGACTCCCGGGCGGCAACACCGGCGGCCAGCAGGCGCCCGGTAACACGGGCGGTCAGCAGGCGCCCGGTAACACGGGCGGCCAGCAGGCGCCCGGCGGGAACACGGGCGGCCAGCAGGCGCCCGGCGGGAACACGGGCGGCCAGTGGACCGGCGGCCAGCAGCCGTGGAGCGGTCAACAGTCCTGGAGCGGTCAGCAACCGTGGGCGACCGGTGGGCAGGATGCGCAGCCGCCGTCGTGGTCGACGGGGCAGACCGGGCCGAATGTCGGCCCGACGATGAATAACCCACAGAGTTCCTACTACGACCGCTTCTCCGAAGCTTCCGGTGAGGGTCTCAAGGTGCCGCAGGGCGGCGATGGCGGCGGCCGCGGCAAGGTCCTGCTCGGGCTGGCGGCCGCGCTCGTGGTGGTCATCGCGGCAGTCGCGATCTTCGCCTTCACCCGTGGCGACGACTCCCCGAAGAAGGCCGTCGGCTCCAGTTCCACCAGCGCCCTGCCGCCGGTCAAGGCCACGACCTGGACCAACCCCACCCTCGCGGTCGGCGCCCGCGCGCTGAAGCCCGGCTGGCAGGCGCAACAGGCGGACGACGATCGCGGCGTGTTCGACGTACCCAAGAACAAGGACTGGAAGCTGGAGAGCAAGGACACGCTCTTCGGATACGCCGACCCGAAGAGCGGCAAGGCGTTGGTGGTCGCGAAGGCGCCGGCGCAGTTCGGTGTCGGCTACTGCTCGAAGGACAAGAACGACGAGATCGCCTGGTTCGGTCTGGTCAACGTCGGCAAGCGCGACCCCTCCGATGCCGGCCCCGACCTCACCCAGAAATTCGCCGATGCGATCGCGCTCAAGAAGGACGGCAAGAAGGCGAAGGAGAGCAAGCTGTCCGCCGCCAAGCAGGTCAAGGTGAATCAGGGGACGATTCCGGCACTGCAGTACACGATGACGACGGCCATCGGCGATCCGAACGGCTGCCCGGGCTCGAAGATCGAGGTCCGGACGGTCACGTTCTCGTCCGGCGGCAAGTCATATCAGCTGGTGTTGGTCCGCAGCCTGGACTCGCCGCGGAAGCTCGCGGACACGACGGTCGACGAGGTCATCAGCACTTTCCGTCCGAGCAACTGACGACTCGTCGGCGGCGGATCGTGCTGATGGCCCACCAGAAGTCGCCCAGGCCGCCCGGTGCGGTGAGCTGGGCGTAACTGCCGCGGTCCGCCAACCCGCGCAGGTATGCCGGAGGGTCGGCACTGGCCAGGGAAATGTCGGGTGCCTCCGCTCGTAGCCCGAGTCGGTCGAAAAGCGTGCGTTGGCGCACCAATTCGTCCGCTCCGAGGGTGTCCATCGCGACGTGCGCGGTGATGTCGGTGCTGCCGTCCGGACGTGGCGGACACAGCGTGCCGTCGCGATAGCCGGTCAGGGTGCCCCAGCGAGGACGGTCGTCGGCGAGGTGGCCATAGTCCACTGCCACCAACAACCCGCAGTCGATGCGCGCTCGCAGCGCGTCGTATGCCACCTCACGTGACGTGCCGATCTCGGCTCGGTCACCTTCCGATGCTTCGAACCGCCAATTCCGTTGCAGCCACTGCAGGTCCGCCGATCCGAGGGGGTCGCCGAGTCGCTCCTCACCGGCCTCGTCGACCTCGACGGTCCGCCATACGGCGCCGTCGTGCTCGGCCACCGTGCAGGGCACCACGTCGAGCCACTCGTGCGCGATGACCAGGGTGTCCTGCAGGCCGTGCAGCTCCTCCGGCAGTCCGACGCCCCCGGGGGTGCGCAACCAGTCCGCATCGTCCGGCACGCGCCCGGGCCGCTCGACGACGTCGACACCGGTCAGCTGCAGGGCCGGCGCGATGGCGGCCACCTCGGCGAGGAGTTCGCCTCGGCCCGCGCCGACGTCGACGAGCCCGGTGCACTCGTTGCGTTCGGCGAGTATGGCGAGAGCACGAGCCAGGAACCGTCCGCCACCGGGGATGCCCTGTGCCGAGGTTGCGAAATGGCCGGCCGGACCGGACGGTTGCCGGTAGAAGCCGCCTGGTCCGTAGAGCGCGTCGTGCCACGCCGACGCCCATGACTGCCACACCACCCGATCAGCCTAGGTGGACCTGCTCCACGCGGTCGGAGGCGTTCGGCTAGCGTCGTTCGGGTGAGTCAACTGGAGCGACCGACCCTGCGCGTTGGTGTCGTCGGCACCGGCCGGGTCGGGTCGGTGCTCGGAGCGGCACTGCGCGCGGCCGGCCACGAGGTGGTGGCGGTGAGCGCCGTCAGCGAGGAGTCGCGCGAGCGCGCGGCGAAGCTGTTGCCGGGGGTTCCGGTGCGGGACGTCCAGGACGTGGTGGCGTCGGCCGACGTCGTGTTGCTGACCGTCCCGGACGACGCCATCGGCCCGCTGGTCTCCGGGCTGGCGGCGAACGGCGCCTGGGAGGGTGGCCGAGTCGCCATACACACCAGTGGTTTCCGTGGCCTCGATGTCTTGCAGCCGGTCGTCGATGCCGGTGGTGACGCAGTGGTGCTCCATCCGGTCATGACCTTCACCGGAGCGCCCGGAGATGTCGACCGGATCACGGGCACACCGATCGCAGTCACCGCATCCATGGGTGCCGACCTGTTGGCCGATGCGCTGGCGCTCGATCTCGGCGGTGAACCGTTCCGGCTGGCCGACGAGGACCGGGCGACCTATCACGCGGCCCTCTCGCACGCCGCCAATCACCTGACGACCATCGTCGCGCAGTCCGAGCAGTTGTTGCGCGGCATCGGCGTCGACGATCCGGCAGTGCTGCTGCGCCCGTTGCTGGAAGCGGCTCTGGAGAACAGCCTGCAGCGTGGCGACCGGGCACTCACCGGCCCCGTCGTGCGCGGCGACATCGGCACCGTCGCGGCGCATCTGCGTGCGCTCGACGATCAGCCCGAGGACATCCGCCGGGCCTATCGCGCGCTCGGTGCCGCCACCACGAGGCGGTCGGCCGCGCGCCGCGCGATGCCGGCCGAGTCCGTCCAGCCCATGCTCGACCTGTTCGCAAAGGAAGAAGATCGATGACGTCGCAACCGGTGGTCGCACACAGCCGTGAGGACCTGCTCAACGCGCGAAAGTCGCTGGAGGGCACCGTCGCCACCGTCATGACGATGGGTGCGCTGCACGAAGGCCACGCCGAATTGATCCGAACCGCAAGGAAATCGGCCGACCATGTCGTCGTGACGATCTTCCTCAACCCGCTGCAGTTCGCGGCCGGCGAAGACCTGTCCCGC
The DNA here is from genome assembly GCF_055397625.1 of Flexivirga sp. G2. NCBI lineage: Bacteria > Bacillati > Actinomycetota > Actinomycetes > Micrococcales > Dermacoccaceae > Flexivirga > Flexivirga sp. G2. Next base: position 4,006,959 of record NZ_AP039675.1, on the reverse strand, counting down.
TATCCGCAGACGCTCGCGGACGACCTGGAGATCTGCGGGCGAGAGGGTGTCTCCCTCGTCTTCGCACCCACCCCCGATGTGGTCTATCCCCAGGGTGAACCGGGCGTGCGGGTCTCCGCCGGCCAGTTGGGCGAGGTCCTCGAAGGTGCTTCCCGCCCAGGACATTTCGACGGGGTGCTGACCGTGGTCGCCAAGCTGATGCACCTCGTCCAGCCGGATTTCGCCTTCTACGGGCAGAAGGACGCGCAGCAACTGCTGCTGATCCGGCGGATGGCGCGTGACCTGGACTTCCCCGTCGAGGTCATCGCGGTCCCCACCGTTCGCGAGACCGACGGTCTCGCACTCAGTAGTCGCAACACCTACCTGAGCCCGGCGGATCGCGAAGTGGCACTGAGTCTTTCGCGTGCGCTGCGAGCGGGCGCCGAGCAGGCGATCAACGGTCCTGCGGCCGTCCGCCGGGCTGCGCGGGAGGTGCTTGTGCGCGAGCCGCTCGCGCTGGTGGACTACCTGGTCCTGGTGCATCCGGAGACCCTGGAGCAGGTGCCCGAGTGGTACCGCGGACAGGCCCTGCTCGCGGTGGCTGCCAAGGTCGGCACCACCCGGCTGATCGACAACCAGCCCCTCGAGGTCGGCCCGACGACCGACACTCACTAGCCAAAAACCGACATGTCGAATTTTCGCTAGTCATTGTCAGTGGTCCGGCGCAGACTGGACGCATGCTCACCGATCACCAGACGTGTATGACGGCCGTGCGGTCGCGCGACGCCCGCTTCGACGGCTGGTTCGTCACGGGTGTCCGCACCACCGGCATCTACTGCCGGCCGAGTTGTCCGGCGACTCCGCCGAAGGCGCGCAACATCACCTTCTACCCGAGCGCGGCTGCCGCACAGGCCAACGGTTTTCGCGCTTGCAAGCGATGCCGGCCGGACGCGAGTCCCGGCTCGCCGGAGTGGAACGCCCGGGCGGACCTGGTGGCGCGAGCCATGCGCCTGATCGCGGACGGTGTCGTCGATCGGGAGGGCGTCGACGGGTTGAGCCGGCGGCTCGGTTACAGCACGCGGCAGATCGAGCGGCAGATCCGGGCCGAGCTCGGAGCGTCACCGGTCGCGCTCGCCCGCGCCCAGCGCGCGCAGACGGCACGCGTGCTCATCGAGACGACGACCCTGCCGCTGACCCAGGTCGCCCACGCATCCGGATTCGGCAGCATTCGGTCGTTCAACGACACGGTGCGTGAGGTCTTCGCCATGGCGCCGCGTGAACTTCGTTCGAAATCAAGGCTTTCCGCTGATGACGCGGTCGCCGGCAGCGCCTGGCACCACCTGCAGTTGCGGTTGCCGTTCCGCCGGCCGCTGCGAGTGGACAACCTCTTCGGGCACCTGGTCGCCACGGCCGTTCCGGGTGTCGAGGAATGGCGGGACGGTGCCTATCGGCGCACCATGCAGCTGCCGCACGGTCCGGCTGTCGTCGCGCTGCGGCCGGACGACGGATTCGTGGCGGCTCGGGTGTGGCTGCGCGATCTCGCCGACCTGCCCGTGGCGATCAGCCGCTGCCGCTGGCTACTCGACCTGGACGCGGACCCAGAAGCGATCGATGCTCATCTGTCGGAGGACGCCGTGCTCGCACCGCTGGTAGCAGCCGCTCCCGGCCGGCGCGTGCCGCGCACCGTCGACGGGGCGGAGCTCGCCCTGCGCCTCGTCCTGGGGCAGCAGATCTCGACCCGCGCGGCGCGAACCCATGCCGCCCGGCTCGTCGAGGCGTATGGCGAACCCCTCGACGATCCGGAGGGCGGCCTGACCGCGACCTTCCCGGACGCTGCGGTGATCGCGACCGCGTCGGACGAGACCCTCGCCATGCCCCAGAGCAGGCGAGCGACGTTGCGGGGCCTCGCCGCTGCCCTCGCCGAGGGGGAGATCGACGTCTCGACCAGCGCCAACTGGGACGACACCCGTCGGGACCTGCTGGCCCTGCCCGGGATCGGGCCGTGGACTGTCGAGGGTGTCGCGATGCGCGCACTCGGCGACCCGGACGCGTTCCTCGCGACCGATCTCGGCGTCCGGCAGGCGATGGCGCGCCTCGGCATACCCGACAGCGGGCGAGCGGCCGTCGCCGCCACCGAGCCGTGGCGCCCCTGGCGCGCCTACGCCGTACAACACCTCTGGGCCAGCGGCCCGCACGAGATCAACCAGCTTCCCGAGAACGCAAGGAGTGCGTCATGAACAAGCGTCACGAAGTGGTCCCGACCCCGATCGGTCCGGTCACCCTGATCGCCGACGGCGACGAGTTGATCGCGGTCTACATGGAGGTCCACAAGTACGCACCGGACCCGGACGAGTACGGCGTGCGGGTCGAGAGCGACCCGGTGCTGGACGAAGCTGCCCGGCAGTTGACCGAGTACTTCGCCAGCGAGCGGACCGAGTTCGATCTGCCGCTCCGCCCGATCGGGACCGAATTCCAGCGGCGCGTATGGCAGGCGTTGCGCGACATACCCTTCGGGCAGACCTGGAGTTATGGCGAATTGGCCGAGCACATCGGCAGTCCGACCGCCAGCCGCGCCGTCGGACTGGCCAATGGCCGCAACCCGATCTCGATCGTGATCCCGTGCCACCGGGTGATCGGTGCCAACGGGAGTATGACGGGCTACGGCGGTGGCATCGAGCGCAAGCGCTGGCTGCTGTCGCACGAGTCCGGTGCTGCGGAAGGCGCTCTGTTTTAAGGGCTTACCATGGATGGCGTGTGGCCCTACATCGAGACTCTGATCCCGTCCATCGGGTTGCTCTATCTGCTCTACATCATCCTCAAGCACATGATGGAAGGCGACCGGCGCGAGCGGATCGCGCACGCTCAGTGGGAGCGTGCGCAGGCCGAGGCCACGGCAACGGTGTCGGAAAAGCACGATCCGCAGCAGTGATTCGTGGCGTTGACCGCGACAAAAGATCGTTCGGCGATACAAAAAGACACCGGCAATAAGCCCTTCTTCGCCCTGCTTCTTACACATGCCCTGTGTTAGCGTTGTTTCCGGTCTTTTGGAAACCCCCTGGCAGGAGTAAACGTAATGGCGCAGCGTGTGCAGATTTTGCTCGAGGACGACCTGGACGGGTCCGAAGCGAGCGAGACCGTCAATTTCTCCATTGACGGCAAGGCCTACGAGATCGATCTTTCTGCGGCGAATTCCGCGCAGCTGCGTGACGACTTCGCGAAGTGGGTCGGGCATGCCCGACCCGTGCGCGGCGGTCGTGCGCGTGTCGCCCCGGTGCGGGCGGCCGGTCGCAATGATCTCAACAAGGTGCGTGAATGGGGCCGGAAGAACGGCTTCAAGGTGAGCGACCGCGGTCGCGTGTCCGCCGAGGTGCAGGAAGCCTACGCGCGGGCCAACGGTTGAGCAGAGCCTTCCTCGAAGGCGGTCCGAAGCTCTCGGCAACGCCGTTCGGTGCATGGATTCCATGCACCGAACGGCGTTTTCATGTGTGTGACATGTGTCAACTCCGACGCAGTCCGTCGGCGAACAAATCGCCATACTCCTGCAGTCTTTCCGGCACCTCGTCGAACAGTATTTGATGCAGACTGCCGGATTCTCGGGCGCCGTTCTCGATCTCAGTCCAAGTGCGCGGTGCGGCCGCGGTCGGCCGGTCCTTCCCGCGCAGTGAATACGGGGCGATCGTTGTCTTCGCCGCGGTGTTCTGCGACCAGTCGAGCAGCACCTTTCCGGGTCGCTTCGATTTGGTCATCTTCCACACCACCAGGTCCGGGTGTTCGCGAGTGAGTTGCTGTGCCAGTTCGCGGGTCGCATCCCGTATGGCGTCGCTGCTCCGAGCGCCTCCAGGGCCGGGGTCGAGGGCGGCATACACCTGCATGCCCTTGCTGCCGGACGTGACCGGCACGCACCGGTCCAGGCCGATGTCGGCCAACCGCTCGCGCACGATCAGCGCCAGTTGCGCGCACTCGGTGAGCCCGGCCGGTGCGCCCGGGTCGAGGTCGATCACCAGACGGTCCGGCGCGACGGGTCGGCCGTCCACCAACCGCCACTGCGGCACGTGGAACTCCAAGGACGCGAGGTTGACGAGGTAGACCAGCTCGGCGAGATCGCCGATCACCGGATAGACGACCTCGTCACCGGTGCCGCGTGAACCGGACGACGGCAGGGCCACCCGCGGCAGCCAGGACGGCGCACCCGGCGGGAGGTTCTTCTCGAAGAAGGACAGGTCGGAAACGCCGTGCGGCCAACGGATTCGAGTTGCCGGACGGTCCGCGAGCACCGCCAGGAGCGGCTCCGCGACCTGTGTGTAGTAGTGCAGCACCTCGCCCTTGGTCGTCTCGGTGCCCGGGTAGAGCACCTTGTCCAGATTGCCCAGTTTCAGCCGGCGGCCACCGACCTCGGTGGTGATCTGCCCGTCGACCATCAGCCCCACCCCACTACGTTCTCCGCCGCTTCGCCCCTCCGATACATCGCGGGGACACCGGGTCCTGTCCGCCGGCGATTCACGATGGGTCCGCACTTTCGGTCGTGGCGAGCTCGTCGGGAGTCAGATCGTGCCGGATCCCGCGCCAGCTCGGCTGGCGTAGCTGGCCGCCCTCGGAGATCCCGAGGAACTCCACATCTGCGACGAGCTCGGGTCGGACCCAGCGGATCGCGCCGCGGTCGGCCTCCACCGGCAGCGTCTCGTCGAACGGTGACTCGTCAGTGGCCAGTCCGCGCAACCGCTCCAGCAGTTGTGCACCGCGTGCGCCTGCGAGCCCGGAGCCGACGCGCCCGCGGTAGAGCAGCGGCCCGTGCGGGGTCGGGGTCGCCAGGTAGAGCGATCCGAGGACACGATCGTTGTCGCGCTCCGGCAGCCACCCGCACACGACGAACGAGTCCGTGCGGCGATGCACGATCTTGCGCCAGTCGGGACTGCGTCGCCCCGGTCGGTATGGCGAGCCGGCTCGTTTCGACACCACGCCCTCCAGGCCCTTGGCGGCGGTCGCCTCGGCCAACTGCGCACCGTCGGTGAAGGTGGCGGGGACCTGGACGTACCGGGTCGCCAGCTCGAGGCCCTCCAGCAACTGCCGGCGTTGCCGCAGCGGCATCGCCAGGGTGGGCCGGTTCATCGCCTGCAGCACGTCGAAGACCAGGAAGCTTGCGGGTGCCGCGGCCGCGAGCCGCGCAGCCATCGACGCGTCCGAGACGTTGAACCGCTCGGCCAGTGCGGCGAATGACGGAACGCCGTCGGCGAGCACCACCACCTCACCGTCGAGCAGCAGGTCGTCATACCCCTGCAATCCGGCGTCCGGCCGGATCAGCTCGGGGAAGGCGACGGTCACGTCGCGTTCGGTCCGCGAGGTGAGTCGCACCGACGATCCGGAGATGTGCGCCAGCACGCGCATGCCGTCCCATTTCACCTCGTGCAGCCAGTCGTCGCCCTCGGGCACGGTGTCCGCGGGGGTCGCGAGCATGGGGCGCATGGCGTCAATCTTGCCCTGAACTCGCGGGCAACAGCAGCCGCACCGCTTGCTGGCTGTCACACCGACACAGCACAATCGACGAATGCGGGCAATTTGGAAGGGCGCAGTCTCCTTCGGTCTGGTCAACGTGCCGGTGCGGCTCTACTCCGCGACCGAGAACCACGACGTGCAGTTCCGGCAGGTGCACCGCGAGGACGGCGGCCGGATCAAATACCAGCGCGTCTGCTCGATCGACGGTGAGCAGGTGTCGTATGACGACATCGCCAAGGGCTTCGAGACCGAGGACGGCCAGATGGTCGTGCTGACCGATGAGGACCTGGCCCAGTTGCCGGTCAGCAGCAGCAAGGAGATCGCGGTCGACAAGTTCGTCCCGAGCGCGCAGATCGACGCGATGCTGCTGGACAAGAGCTACTTCCTGGAGCCCGACAAGGGCTCGGTCAAGCCCTACGTGCTGCTGCGCGACGCGCTGCGGTCCACCGATCGCGTCGCGTTGGTGACGGTGTCGATCCGTACCCGATCGACGGTGGCGTTGCTCCGCGTGCGCGACGACGTGATCGTGCTGCAGACGATGCTGTGGCCGGACGAGATCCGCAGTGCCGACTTCGGCGTGCTGGACGACGCGAGCGACGTCGAGCCCAGGGAGGCGGAGCTGGCGATGGCCGGCATGCTCGTCGACTCGTTGTCCGGCGACTACGACCCGAGCGACTACCGCGACGACTACGAGCAGGCAGTCAAGGAGGTCGTGCGCGCCAAGGTCGAGGGCAACGAGGTGACCGCGCTGCCCGAGGAGGAGGACGAGGGCGGCGAGGTGCTCGACCTGCTGGCTGCGCTGCAGCAGAGCGTCAACCGCGCGAAGAAGTCCCGCGGCGAGCCGGTCGACGAGTCTGCCGACGAGGAGCCGAAGGCCGCGGCCAAGGCCGAGTCGGCCTCGACGAAGAAGGCAGCGAAGAAGGCGCCCGCCAAGAAGGCGACTGCCAAGAAGACGACTGCCGCGAAGACGTCGAAGTCCGCCTCGAAGGCGACCCCGAAGAAGGCGGCGAAGAAGACCACCAAGAAGCAGGCCAAGAAGGCCGGCTAGCTACTGGGCGCGCTCGCGGCGGCGCATCCGCCGGCTCTCTGGCACGTCGGAGCGATTGGCCGGCTTGGTCGACGGCTTGGACCCGGGCCGCTTGCCCTGGGCGGGACGCTTGTCACTTGCCGCGTGGGTGCCGTCGGTGTGCGAGTCGCCGTAGTACTTCTCACCGGCATACGTGCCGTAGGCGCCGTGGCCGTACTGCGTGTCGCCATACATGATCCGGTTGATCCGGCGGGTGTTGACGCGGTTGAGCACGCCACCGAGCACCCGGCCGCCGACGGCCTCGAGGTTGTGCCGTGCGCGCTGCACGTGCTCGACGCGGGTGTCGGAGGCGGCGACCACGACGACCGCACCATCGGCGCTCGCCGACAGCAGCGCGGCGTCGGTCACCGGCAGCAGCGGCGGTGCATCCAGGATCACCCGGTAGGTGTCGGTGAGCGACTCCAGCAGCTGCCGCATCCGCTGCGACCCGAGCAGTTCACTGGGGTTGGGCGGGATCTGCCCGGCGGTCAGCACGAACAGGCCCGGCTTGTCCGTGGGCTGCAGTGCGTCCTCGACCGAGGCGGTGCCCGCAAGCACCTGGGTCAGCCCGACGGAGGAGTCCAGGTCGTAGATGCCGGCAACGGCGGGTCGGCGCAGGTCGGCGTCGACCAGGATGACCTTGTCGCCGGAATCGGCGATCACCCAGGCGAGCGCGGCCGCGACGGTCGACTTGCCCTCACTCATCCGGGCGCTGGTGATGACGATGCTGCGCGGGTCGTGGTCGACGTCGACGAAGCGCAGGTTGGTGCGCAACTGCCGCAGTGCCTCGCGGGTCGCGAAGTCCTGCTTGCTGTGCAGGGAACGGTCGGCGGCGGCGAGTTGTCGGGTCGCCGGGATGACGCCCAGCACGCTCGAGCCGAGGTTCTCCTCGACGTCCTCCGTGGTGCGCACGCGGGTGTCGCGGCGGTGCTGGATCAGGGCCAGCAGGTAGCCGATGACCAGGCCGGCCAGCACGCCGATGGGCAGGATCTTGGCCGGCTTCGGGTAGGACGGAGCGCTCGGCAGGACAGCGCTCGAGGTGTTCTTGATCGCGACGCCGGTGCCCGGGTCGGCCTTCTGCACATAAGTGGTCAGCACGTTGACGACCGAGTTGGCGATGGACTTCGCGCGGGCCGGGTCCTCGGCGGTGACCGTCACGGTGATGATCGGCTTGTCCTGCGGGACCGTGGCGGTGATCTGGGTGGCCAGCTGATCCTTGGAGATCGACAGCTTCTCCTGCTTGATGACCTCGCCGGTCACCTGACGCGACGTCGCGAGGTCGGCCCAGACCGCGGCGCGCTGCTGGGCGACGAGTCCGCTGCTGTATGCCGCGCCGCTGGAGGCGGTGTCATGGGAGTTGCTCGGTGCGGCGACGAGCGCCTGCGCCGAGGCGGTGTACTGCTTGGTCCGGGTCCAGGTGTATGCCGCGGCAAGGGCGAGGCCGACACAGGCGCACGCCGCGAGCATGATCCAGTAGCGGCGCGTGAGCTTCCACAGGTCTTCCAGTGTCAACGTCTGTCTCCATGACCACGTATCAGAGCCGGGTCGGCGCCGGATCGATGATGCGGTGCAGTTTCCGGCGAACGGGTGACGATGTGGTGCCCCCCGCACTTCCACAGAACGGCGCGAGTATATCCGAGCAGGGCGGATCTGCCCGCCGTGCGAAAATAATCGCCCTGCCCGCCGTACGAGGAGTTCCCCTCCATGTCGCACCTGTTGTTCGTCTGCACCGGCAACATCTGCCGCTCGCCGTTCGCCGAGCGTTACGCGCAGCACGTGGCCGAGCGCAGCGGCATCACCGGGTGGACGTTCGCGAGCGCCGGCGCGGGGGCGTTGGTCGGCTCGGCGATGGAACCCACCATGGCCGGTGAGTTGCGGGCTCTCGGCGGCGATCCGTCCGGGTTCCGGGCACAGTCGCTGAGCCGGGAGATCATCGAGGGAGCCGACCTGATCGTGGCGATGGAGACCTTCCATCGCTCGGTGGTGCTGGACGACTTCCCGGGTCTCGTCCGGCGCACCTTCACCCTCGGGCAACTGGCGCGGATCGCCCGCGACCACCCGGCGGAGGTCCACGGCCGCGAGTTGCTCGCGCAGATCGGCGCGTTCCGGCAGCGGGCGCGGGACGAGGACGACATACCCGACCCCTACCGTCGCGGCCCGGAGCTCGCGCACGAGGTGGCCGGCCGGATCAGCGAACTGCTCGACGAGTTGGTGCCGCGGCTGGGCGACTGAGGTCGCGTCAGGCCGTCCGCTGCAGAACGTTGTGCAGCAGCAGTTCCCGGATGGCGTCGCGGACCAGGTGCGCGGCCCGCGGGTGATGGCCGTGCTCGGCCACGCTCAGCTCGGTCAGCTGCTCGACCGACGTCGCTCGCGCGCAGCCTGCCCAGATCGTGCTGCCCAAGCCGCTGAGCCGGATCGGGTGGGCACCGCTGAGGACCACGATCTCGTCGTCGATACCCACGGCGTCGACATACGGAGCGCGTATGACGCAGGCGGTGTCGCTCAGCTCCGGATCCTGTTCGGTGTCGGCGACCGGCTCGGGTGTCGGGCGACTGGACCGGTCGTCGAAGGGTTCGAACGCCACGACGTCACTCGGGTCCGGGGTGCGCGAGTGGAGCACCTCCCGTAGCAGCGGAGCGGTGTCCTCGATCTCGCGGTAGCGCAGCCGCCATACGCCGCCGGCCCGCTGCAGGGTGCCCGCCAGGGACTGCAGCGGCCGCCGCATCGCGGGCAGTGCGGAGGTCTGCGGGATCAGCTCGAGCAGACCGTCCAGCAGTGGCACCTGCTCCAGTGTCGGGCCGGCGTCCGAATCGGTCGCAGGGTCGGTCGCCGGGTCCCGGTCGCGGTCCAGCAGCACGACCAGGCCGGCGCGAGCTTGCGGCGGGCAGGGTTCGAGGCCGAGGTCGTCCGGCCCGTGCTGGGATTTGTGATGCGGTGCGTCGCCGTTGATGACGACGGACAGCGGCTTCGGGTAGGGCAGCACGTCGTCGTCGGCGCCGATCGACACCGTCTCGTCGGTCACATAGCCGAACCCGGCAGCGCACAGCCGGTGCGCGGCAGTGGTCTTGCCGGTCCCGGACGCGGCCACCAGCACCGCCACCCGCCCGGTGTCCCGGTCGGCGACACCCGCCGCGTGCAGCATCAGCCGCGACCCGGCGGACTCGGTGATCCCGGCCAGCGTCAGCGCGCTGGCGAGGCTGTAGTCGCGCAGGTCCGGATCGTCGAACGGGCTGTAGGGGACCGTCGATGCAACGGGAGCTTCGGCGGGCGCCATACAGCGCGACCATTGGGTGCGAATCCGTCGTACGTCGTCCGCAGCGGGTATGTCGACCGCGAAGACCGAACCCAGGACTTCGATGTGGACGGCCGTCATGCCGGGGATGCTATCTGCTCCCCGGCGGCAGTTTTGTTCGCTCTGCGCGAACAACGCTCCATGGCGGCCGGCGGCGGAACATGCTGGCCGCCGCCGGCGTTGTCCGCACCAAGACCTGCTGCAGCACCGTGGACCGCCCTGTGGTCAACTCTGGCGGCATCCATTGCTGCGGTTAGCATCGATGTAGCGAGAGCTACCCGAGGAGTTAGAGATGTTCGAACGGTTCACCGACCGCGCACGGCGAGTTGTGGTGCTCGCCCAGGAAGAAGCGCGCATGCTCAACCACAACTACATCGGCACCGAACACATTCTGCTCGGGCTGATCCACGAGGGCGAAGGTGTGGCCGCGAAGGCACTGGAGAGCCTGGGCATCTCCTTGGACGCCGTGCGTGAGCAGGTGCAGGAGATCATCGGCCCCAGCCAGCAGACCCAGTCCGGGCACATTCCCTTCACTCCGCGCGCCAAGAAGGTCCTCGAGCTGTCCCTGCGTGAGGGGCTGCAGCTCGGTCACAGCTACATCGGCACCGAGCACATCCTGCTCGGCCTGATCCGCGAGGGCGAAGGCGTCGCGGCCCAGGTGCTGGTCAAGATGGGCGCCGACCTGTCCCGTGTCCGCCAGCAGGTCATCCAGTTGGTGTCGGGTTACCAGGGCAAGGAGCCGCAGGGCGCCGGTGTCGGCCAGCCCGGCCAGGAGAGCGGCACCCCCGCCGGTTCGCTGGTGCTCGACCAGTTCGGTCGCAACCTGACCCAGGCCGCCCGCGACGGCAAACTCGATCCGGTCATCCAGCGTGACAAGGAGATCGAGCGGGTCATGCAGGTGCTGTCCCGACGTACCAAGAACAACCCCGTCCTGATCGGCGAGCCGGGCGTCGGCAAGACCGCCGTCGTCGAGGGGCTCGCCCAGGACATCGTCCGTGGCGAGGTGCCGGAGACGCTGAAGGACAAGCAGCTCTACACGCTCGACCTCGGCTCACTGGTCGCGGGCAGCCGCTACCGAGGTGACTTCGAGGAGCGACTTCGCAAGGTTCTCAAGGAGATTCGCACGCGCGGCGACATCATCCTGTTCATCGACGAGATTCACACGCTCGTCGGTGCGGGTGCCGCGGAGGGTGCGATCGACGCTGCGTCGATCCTCAAGCCGATGCTGGCTCGTGGTGAGTTGCAGACCATCGGTGCGACGACGCTCGACGAATACCGCAAGCACATCGAGAAGGACGCCGCGCTGGAGCGTCGTTTCCAGCCGATCCAGGTGCAGGAGCCGACGATCCCGCACGCGATCGAGATCCTGAAGGGTCTGCGTGACCGCTACGAGGCGCACCACCGGGTGACGATCACCGATGCGGCCCTGGTCGGCGCGGTCAACATGGCCGACCGCTACATCAACGACCGGCACCTGCCGGACAAGGCGATCGACCTGATCGACGAGGCGGGCGCGCGACTGCGCATCCGCCGGATGACCGCTCCGCCGGACCTGCGTGAGTATGACGAGAAGATCGCCCACGTCCGTCGTGAGAAGGAATCCGCGATCGACGGTCAGGACTTCGAGAAGGCCGCGTCCCTGCGCGACGACGAGAAGAAGCTGATCCAGGCCAAGGAGCACCGCGAGAAGGAGTGGAAGGCCGGCGACATCGACGTCGTCGCGGAGGTCGACGAGGAGTTGATCGCCGAGGTCCTGGCTGCTTCGACCGGCATCCCGGTCTTCAAGCTGACCGAGGAGGAGTCCAGCCGGCTGCTGCGGATGGAGGACGAGCTGCACAAGCGCGTCATCGGCAACGACGACGCCATCAAGGGTCTGTCGCAGGCGATCCGCCGTACCCGCGCCGGCCTGAAGGACCCGCGTCGCCCCGGCGGCTCGTTCATCTTCGCCGGTCCGACCGGTGTCGGTAAGACCGAGCTGGCCAAGTCGCTCGCGGAGTTCCTCTTCGGCGACGAGGATGCCCTGATCACGCTCGACATGTCGGAGTTCTCCGAGAAGCACACTGTTTCAAGGCTTTTCGGTTCGCCTCCCGGCTACGTCGGCTACGAGGAGGGTGGCCAGCTGACCGAGAAGGTGCGGCGCAAGCCGTTCTCGGTGGTGCTCTTCGACGAGGTCGAGAAGGCACACCCGGACATCTTCAACTCGCTGTTGCAGATCCTGGAGGACGGTCGCCTGACCGACAGCCAGGGCCGGGTCGTCGACTTCAAGAACACCGTGATCATCATGACCACCAACCTCGGCACACGCGACATCGCCAAGGGCGTCTCGCTCGGCTTCGCGTCGGGCAACGACAGCTCGACCGGCTACGAGAAGATGAAGGCCAAGGTCCAGGACGAGCTCAAGCAGCACTTCCGGCCCGAGTTCCTCAACCGTGTCGACGACACGATCGTCTTCCCGCAGCTGACGCAGGAGGAGATCGTGCAGATCGTCGACCTGCGGGTGGCCGACCTGGACGAGCGGCTCAAGGACAAGGACATGGCGATCGAGCTCACGCCGGCGGCCAAGAAGCTGCTGGCCGAGCGTGGCTACGACCCGGCCCTCGGTGCCCGTCCGTTGCGTCGTGCGATCCAGCGCGAGGTCGAGGACGTGCTGTCCGAGAAGATCCTCTACGGCGAGATCGGTGCCGGCGAGATCGTCCTGGTCGACGTTGACGGCGAGGGCAAGGACGCCACGTTCACCTTCACCGGCAGCCCGAAGCCGGAGGCGCCGGACTCGTTGCCGGTCGAGACCGCCGGCGGTGGCGGGGTCGACCTCGGCAAGGAGTGAGCCGGCTGCTGACTGAGCGATGCCCTGAGTAGCCCGCGAGGGACGAGCGGGCGTATCGAAGGGTAGCTGTATGGCGAGAGGGGCCGAGCGTTTTACGCTCGGCCCCTTCGTCATACCCGCTCCGCTGGGGTGGGTTGGGACTTCGGCCGTGCGTAAGTGGCAACGGTCGCCGGTTGGGTACGCCGTCGCGTCCGCGGACCGGGCGTGCGGAAGGATGGACCCATGACATTGACGGATCCCGCACTGCAGCTCCGGCCGGCGCGAGCGACGGACGTGCGCGGGATCCGCGAGCTCACCAAGCCGTATGTCGAGTCCCGAGCGATCGTGCCCAAACCCGCCGTTGCCTACTACGAGGGAGTCCAAGAATTCCTCGTCGTCGAACGCGAGGGCCGATTGGTCGGGTGCGGGGCACTGCACGTCATGTGGGAGAACGTCGCCGAGGTCCGCACACTGGCTGTCGACGCCGACGAGAAGGGTCAGGGGATCGGCAGCACGCTGCTGGATGCGTTGGTGCAGCGGGCGCGCGACCTGGCCGTGCGTCGGGTCTTCTGCCTGACGTTCGAGGTGGGCTTCTTCTCGGCGCACGGGTTCTCGGTGATCGACGGCGAACCGGTCGAGCCGGACGCCTACGCCGAGATGCTGCAGTCGTATGACGAGGGTGTCGCGGAGTTCCTCGACCTCGATCGCGTCAAGCCCAACACCCTGGGCAACCACCGCATGCTTCTCACGTTCTGAACGATCCGGCGCGCTCACATGACGCGGCTGATCCCTTCGGGGGCGACCGCTGTGGCCTCGTGCAGATCCACCCTACGTGCGCCACAGTCGATGCAGCGCACGTAGCGCACCACCCCGAGTGAAGTCGGATGCCGAGACTCGGTGACCCACGCGTGTTCGGTTGTCGTCGTTGCTCTTTCGAGGGTCTGGCGTTGGCTTCGGGGCGTCATACCCTCAGCGTGCTGTAATGGGCTTATGCATCTCAACCCTTACGGCGAGTATGCCGTCCTGCTGGCCGCGTCCCTCGCGAACGACTGGCCGGCCGACCGCACGGAGATCGATGCACGCACTCGCGAGTTCGGCATGACGATGCGCTTCCCGGAGGCGCCCGGTGATCACCTGGAGACGCGACGGGTGATCGACCGGTGGTTGGCGGTGGTCGACGCCCGGGATCCGGATGAACGCGCCCGATTGCTCAACGTGCTGATGAAGCGCGCCACGGCATACCCGCGGCTGGTCGACCACGACAACGAGGGCTGGCATCTGCACTACCGCGACGAGGACCAGACGATGCCGCACGTGCTGCGAGCCGTGATCAGTGTCGGAACGGCGCTGCACCTGACCACGCGTGGCATGCACCGTCTCGGGCGGTGTGCCGCCGGTGACGCTCCGGGGGACGCCTGCACGAACGTCGTCGTCGACGTCACCCGCAACGGGCGGCAGCGTTACTGCTCGGTGCGCTGCGCCAACCGCGATGCCGTGCGACGGCACCGAGCTCGAGCCGTATGAGGCAACGCGTCAGCCGAGCCGCACACGCATGAGCGGGGCGCTTCGCGCTTCGAACCCGGCGCGCTCGTACATCCCGCGGCCGGCCTCGGTCGCCATCAGTTCGGCCCGGCCGACACCTTGCGCGCGGGCCCAGGCCATCACGGCCTCGAACGCGGCGCGGCCGTGACCGCGGCCGCGGTGTTCCGGCGCGGTGCAGACATTGCTGACCAGGACGTCGCCACCGTTCGGTGACGTCGGCGACGGTGCCGCGTCGCGCACACAGCCCATCGCGCTCGCGACCACCGCCTCGCCGTCGGTGACGACGAAGATCCCGTACGCCGGTTCGTCGAGCCGGCTCTCGAACCACGCGAAGGCGTTGGCCCGCCAGAGGTGGTCGTCCGTGGGAATGTCCATCGAGCGGAACATCTCCACTCGCAACTCGACGAGGGCTGCCTCGTCGCCCGCGCGAGCCCTGCGTACTTCGATCATCGCCATGACGACGAACGTATGACGCGCTTCGTTTCAGCGGTGCAGCGGACTAGCGTTCCAGGGGTGAGTGATTCCACGGACGGTCAGATCGACGTCGACGCAATGCCCAGCGGGACCGGTTGCCAGGACTGCGAATCCGCCGGCGGGTGGTGGGTGCACCTGCGTCGTTGCGCGGCGTGTGGGCACATCGGTTGCTGCGATTCGTCGCCCGGCCAGCACGCCACCGGGCACGCGACCGACACCGGGCATCGGTTCATCCAGAGTTTCGAGCCGGGCGAGGACTGGTTCTTCGACTACGTCTCGCAACAACTGGTCGACGGGCCGGCACTTGCCGAGCCGACGAGCCACCCCGCCGACCAAGGTGTTCCGGCGCCGCAGGATCGGGTGCCGGCCAACTGGATGGAGCTCATCCACCGCTGACGGGCGTCAGCGCGCGGCGCGGTAGATGCGGCGTACGACGTCCTCGATGTCGGGCTCCTCGATGGACAGGTCCCGCAGTTGCGCCTGCTCGCCGACGGCGGCGAGCACCGCGGCAGCAGTCGTCCGGTCGGAGTCGAACGCCAGCCGCTGGCGCGCTCCCGCGACCTCACTGCCCAGGTGGGTCGTGTCCGGTATGCCGGTCAGGTCCGGCGTGGCATCGGCGAAGTCGAGTACCAGGGTCCGGTCGGCGCCGGCGGCGCGGGCGAGCCCGTCGAGGCTGCCGTCATACACGGTGCGACCGTGGTCGACGACCAGCACGCGCTCGCAGAGCCGCTCGATGTCGCCCATGTCGTGGGTGGTGAGCAGCAGGGTGGTGCCGTGTTCGCGGCGTTCGGTGATGAGGAATTCGCGCAGCCGCTGCTTGGACAGCACGTCCAGGCCGATCGTCGGTTCGTCGAGGATGACCAGCCGTGGCCGGTGCAGCAGCGCGGCGGCGACTTCGGCACGCATCCGCTGGCCGAGCGAGAGCTGGCGCACCGGCGTCGCGAGGAACTCCGCCAGCTCGAGCTGCTCGATGAGCTCGCCGGTCCGGGCCTTGGCGTCGGCACCCGGGAGTCGGTGGATCGCGGCGAGGATCTCGAAGGACTCCCGCACCGGCAGGTCCCACCACAGCTGCGAACGCTGGCCGAAGACGACACCGACCTGCGCGGCCAGCCGGCGACGCTCCTTGTGCGGGTCGATGCCGCAGGTCCGGACCGTGCCGCCGGTCGGGACGAGGATCCCGACCAGCATCTTGATGGTGGTCGACTTCCCGGCGCCGTTCGCTCCGATGTAGCCCACGGACTCCCCGGGTCGCACCGTCAGCCGCAGGTCGTCGACCGCCCGTAGGGTCGTCCGGTGCAGCACGTCACGCCCCTTGCCGCGACGAGTGAATTCCCTTGTCAACCCGTCGGTTTCGATGATCAGGTCTGTCATGATCAGCCTCCGCCTCCTTGGTAGTGTCGCACGCCGAAGCGCCACATGATCAATGCAAAGCCCCACATCCACGCCCCAGCGACAGGCGTGCACCACGCGAGCCAGGTCGGCAGGCCGGCTGGTCCGGGAAGGTCGAGCAGGTAGAGCGCCGGAACGTATGCCGCCAGCGCCATCGGGAAGACGAAACCGAAGAGCGCCTTCAGCGGCATCGACCACACGGCTGCCGGTTGGGTCGACGCGTAGCGTCCGCCATACACGAACGCGTTGGTGAACTCGGCGCCCTGGATCAGGAAGAACTGCATCCCGGCCGCCCAGATGTACATCGCGGAGAAGATCGCGATCGCGCAGACGATGGTCAGCACGAGCAACGCCAGGTGCGCTGCTGACCAGTGGATGTCGTTGATCGAGAGCCCGATCGCCAACGATGCCAGGCCGATTCCGGCGCGCGTCAGTCGGCGAAGCGAGATGTCACTGGTCATCAGCTGCAACAGCAGCGGCTGCGGCCGCAGGTAGAAGACGTCCAGCGTCCCTTCGCGGATGTACTTCGGCAGCGTGTCGCAGTGGCCGACGAACATGTCCGCGATCGAGTAGCACATGTCGGCCAGACCGAAGACGAGCAACACCTGCTTGAAGTCCAGGCCGCCCAGCACGCTCACCTGATGGAAGAGCAGCCAGACCTCGGCCAACTCGATCAGGCCGATCAGTCCCGAGCTCACCAGGTCGATGACGAAGTTGCTGCGATAGCTGCGCTGGGAGCGCATTCGAGAGGAGAGCACGGCGCGGTAGCCGTCGAATTGCGTTGGTGTGTGGTTTATTTCGGTCAACGTGTTCACCCGCCTTGCACCTCCAGCTTGCGTTGGCCCGCGTTCGTCATGAGATGTCCGATGAGCAGTGTTCCGGCGAGCCAGGCGAGCTGGACGCCGACCAGCCCGTATGCCGCGCCGCCGGTCGTGCGGCCGGTCAGGATGTCGATCGGGTACATCATCATCGACGGGCACGGCGTGGCCTCCGCGATGACCAGCAGCCAATCGGGGAAGAGCGAGATCGGCACGAAGAGGCCGGCGAAGAAGCCGGAGAGCACCATGTAGAGGATCTGGATGCCTCGGGTCTCGATCAACCAGAACCCCGCAACGGCAACGAGGTACACGGTCGAGAACGAGATGGTGATGCCGATCAGCAGGCTCACCGCACCCAGCAGGTATGGCGCGGGCGAGGCAGGCATCGTCATACCGACGACGAGCGCCCCGATGGCGACGCTCGGCACGCCGCGGGGGATGAGGGCAAACATCGCTTTGCCGACTTCCGTTACGACTGTTGCCAATTGGACGTTGACCGGGCGTAAGAAGTCGATCGCGACGTCGCCGTTCTTGATCCGGTCGGCGAGGTCGAGCCGGCCGTTGAGGTTGATCGATCCGAGCAGCCCCTGGGACACCCAGATGTAGGCGCTCATGCTGCCGACGTCATACCCCTGGACGGTGCCGCCTGCGGCGCGCACGGTGGCGAAGAGCATCGCGACCTTCAGGAAGCCGAAGGTCAGGTTGGCGACGAGGCCGCCGAACATCGCCAGCCGGTAGGCGGCCTGCTCGCGGAAGCCGGCCGTGAGCAGGCGGAAGTAGGCCAGCATTGCCGGCCTGGGGTTGTGGGGACGAAGTGGGAGGGAGGGGTCAATGCCAACCGCACGCACAAACGCAAGAACTTACCCGGTGCGGGGTCTCGCGACAACCCTTATTGCGGCATCAATTCTTCGCGGTGAGACCCAACAACTCGAGGGCCTCCGTCACGGACGCCTCCGGTGACTGGTGCGCGTGCACCACGACGCCGGCCTCGTCGTCCTGGAGCGGCTCGAGTGTCTCGAGCTGCGAGGGCAGCAGTGACGGCGGCATGTAGTGGCCGGTGCGCTTGGCGAGCCGCTCCTCGAGCACCTGCTGCGGGACGTCGAGGTAGACGAAGCGCACATGGTCGCGACCTTCGCGGAGCAGGTCCCGGTAGGCGCGCTTCAGGGCCGAGCAGGTGATCACGGCGCTGCGACCGTCGCGTTCGTGCTCGTCGATCCAGGTGCCGATCGCCCGCAGCCACGGCCAACGGTCCTCGTCGGTGAGCGGGACGCCCGACGCCATCTTGCTGACGTTGGCCTGCGAGTGGAAGTCGTCGCCCTCGGCATACAGCCAGCCCATCGCCTCGGCGATCCCTTCGGCCAGTGTGGTCTTCCCGGAGCCGGAGACTCCCATCACGATGAGGAACTGGGCGTCGTGGGCGGCACTCGTTGCGGCGGGCTCGGTCATGCGGCAACTCTAACCAGCGGCACCGAGCGACCGTCCGGTCAGGCCGGTAGCCGGAAACGTTCGCGGGGGAGCGCCTCGACGAGTCCGTCCTCGATGAGCGAGGAAAGGCAGCGGTCGCGCTGGCCGGAGTCGTGCCAGACGATGTCGAGGTCGGCGCGCGGCACCGGACCGGTCGCGTCCCGCAGCACGGCCAGCAGCTTGCCGCGCACCTGGCGGTCGGTGCCGTGCCATTTCTGTGCCTTCTTGCGCGGCCCGTCGTGCTCGGGCCGGCCGGCGATCACCCACGCGCACCGGTCCGTCGCGGGGCAGCTGTCGCAATCCGGTGTCGCTGCCTTGCAGACCAGTGCGCCCAGCTCCATGACCGCGACGTTCCACCGGGCTGCGCGCTCGTCGTCCGCCGGCAGCAGGCTTTCTGCGAGTCGGGTCTCGGCCGCGGTCAGGCTCGGTGCCGGATGCCCGTCACCGGTCACCAGGCGGGCCTCGACACGGCGCACGTTGACGTCGACGACCGTTGCCCGGATGCCGAACGCGAACGCCGCGACAGCCGCCGCCGTGTAGCTGCCGATGCCCGGAAGGGACTGCAACTGCTGCAGATCCGCGGGTATGACGCCATCGTGCTCGCCGGTGACCGCGGTGGCAGCACCGTGCAGGCGCAGCGCCCGGCGGGGGTAGCCGAGACGGCCCCATTCGCGGACCGCGTCACCGGGGGATGCCGCCGCAAGCGCTGCCGGGGTGGGCCAGAGCTGCATCCAGCGGCGCCATACCGGCTCGACCCGGGCGACCGGGGTCTGCTGCAGCATCACCTCCGAGACCAGGACCGCCCACGGCCGGTCCACCTCCGGCCAGGGCCACCGGTCTGCGGGCACGCGCCACGGCAGGTCGCGCGCGGTTGCGTCATACCAGCGCAGGATGGTGTCGTGCAGCGCCTCGACGTCCCTCATCGGCGCTCGACCGGGTCTCATGTGGGGTAGTCAGACGTAGCGCTCGAGGATGCTGCTCTCCGCCAGGCGGGACAGCCCCTCGCGCACGGCGCGTGCCCGGCTCTCGCCGACGCCCTCGACGGCCATCAGGTCGTCGAAGTCCGCGGCGAGCAGCTTCTGCAGCGTGCCGAAGTGCTCGACGAGGCGGTCCACGATGGCGCCGGGCAGCCGCGGCACCTTGGTCAGCAGGCGGAAGCCGCGCGGGCTGACCGACAGGTCGAGCATGTCGCCGATGACCGAGAAGCCGGCCGCGCGTGCGCCGGCCGACAGGTCCAGCAGCTCGGTGGAGCTCATCTCGGCGAGCCGGGTGATGGCGTCGTCGACGGTGATGTCGGAACGATCGGGGTCCACGTAGTCGCGCACGACCAGCTCGCGGTCGTCGGTGAGCCCGCCGACCAGCTCGTCCAGCTGCAGCGAGATCAGCCGCCCGTCGGTGCCGAGCTCGACGACGTACTCGCTGATCTCCTCACTAATCCGGTGCACCATCTCCAAACGCTGCAGCACGCTGGCGACGTCGCGGACGGTGACCAGGTCCTCGATCTCCAGCGCGGACAGCGTGCCGGTGACCTCGTCGAGCCGGGCCTTGTAGCGCTCCAGGGTCTGCAGCGCCTGGTTGGCCCGGGACATGATCGCGTTGGAGCCCTCGATGACCTTGCGCACGCCTCCGACATACAAAGCGATGATGTGCATCGACTGGCTCACCGAGACGACCGGGAAACCGGTCTGCTTGGCGACGCGCTCCGCGGTGCGGTGGCGGGTGCCGGACTCCTTGGTCTCGATGCTCGGGTCGGGCATCAACTGCGTGCCGGCGCGCAGGATCCGGGACACGTCGCCGTTGACGACGATCGCTCCGTCCATCTTGGCCAGCTCGCGCAGTCGGGTCGCGGTGAACTCGATGTCGATGGGGAAACCACCGGACGACATGTCCTCGATGACGGCGTCATGGCCCATCACGATCAGCGCGCCGGTGCGTCCGCGCAGGATCCGCTCGAGCGCGTCGCGCAGGTCCGTGCCGGGCGCGACGGCGGCGAGGGTCTCGCGGAGGATGACTTCGGGGGAGCGACTCACCCGGTCAGTGTAAGTGGGCCCCGTCACTGCGGACCGCCACCACGCGAGGGCCGGACCTGTCGGAATGATATGTATCCGCCCAGCGCGATGCGGGTGCGATCGGTTGATCGCACCCGCATCTGCTCCTCTTTCGTTTCGGTCAGTGGACCCGCTCAGTGCCGGCGGACCTCCTGCGGTTGCACGTGCTGGCCCTTCGCCGTGATGTGCGGGGCCGCCGGGATGTGCGGCACCTTGGCGTGCGCCTGCGAGCTGGCCGATGTCGTGCCGTCGAAGCCGATCGCGAAGACGTGCGCGTCACCGCCCGTCGCCTTCGGCAGGGTGATGCTCGCGACCGTCTTGCCGGCCGTGAGCGCACCGGACACGCTGAACAGGTAGGTGTTCACGTTGTCGTGCTGGTTGCCCGCACCGTTGCGGTAGGGCAGCGTTGCGACGGTGGTGTCACCCTCGACCGGCTTCGAGCCGCCGGCGTTGAGCGTCCAGTCACTGAAGTTCGCGCTGAACGTCGACGAGGTGCCGTCGGTGTAGTGGACCGTGACGTCGCCGCCGGCTCCTGCCTCCGGGTCACCGTTGGTCGCGGAACCCAGCAGGCCGATCGACGTGGCACCGGCCGGGACGTTCAACGGGATCGTCTGACCGGACTCCTCGATGTTGTTCGGCGTCCCGCTCGGCACGTTCGGCCAGGTGTAGCTGATCGCACCGGACTTCACCGTCGAACCCGGCGTCACACCGGCAGCCGACAAGGCGTCGGCCGAATAGCTGAAGCCACTGGAGTCGAACGACGCCGCGCTCGTGTTGTTGTCGTCGGTCACGCCGGCGTTGGTGTAGTACGGCCACACCTCACCGGATTTCGCGACGCTGACCGAGACCGAGGAGGACGGCAGGTGCCGACCGCTCGCGGTCTTGAAGGTCGCGCCGATCGAGTACCGGCCTTCGGACGTCGCATCCGCGGTGACCTTCAGCGGAGCCGTCTCCGTCGCTCCGGGTGCGACCGTGATGCTGCCCGAGGTGGGCGACACGGTCACTCCCTTCTCGGCGGTCAGACTCCACTTCACGGTCAGCTTGCGCGACGACACGTTGGTCACCGAGACGTTCCCGGCCTGCGTCGCACCCGGCTCCTCGATCAGGCTCGACGGGCCGACGCTGGTGAACGCCGGTGTCTGGCCGGTGCCGTCCGACGGAGGTGCAGCGCTCGCGGCCGTGCCCCAGGTCGTGTTCGGCGCGGTGCCCAGATCGAAGTCCAGGGAGGCGCCCTTGGTGAGCTTGGTGAAGGTGGTCCACGGCTTGGCGTTCGCTTTGCCGTTGATCGTCATACCTTGCACGTATGGCGCGTTGGTCGCCGCGTTGGCAGCGGTGATCGTCGTTGTCTTCCCGTTCGCCTGGTGCACCTGCGCCAGCGGGAAGACCGGGCTTCCGATGACCAGGGTCTGTGTGCCGGGGGTGGACGGGTAGAGACCCAGCTCCGACCAGACGTACCACGAGCTCATCGCGCCGAGGTCGTCGTTGCCGAACTGGCCGACCGGCTTGTCGAAGTACAGCTGCTGCTGCGCCTGGCGCACGACCTGCTGGGTCCGCCACGGCTGACCGATGTAGTCGTACTGCCAGGGGATGTCCACGCTCGGCTCGTTCGACAGGTCGGCGTTGGTGCCGCTCGGCTCGGTGATCGAGGTGAAGAGGCTGTCGAGGAACTTCCCGTATGCCGCGTTGCCGCCCTTGGCGGTTGCGAGTGACTTGATGTTGAACGGAACCATCGGGGTGTACTGCGACGCGGTGCCCTCGACCATGCCGGTGCCGGTCGACGGGGAGAAGCCCGGGACCCACTGGCCGTCGGCCTGCTTCGCCTGGACGTAGCCGGTCGCTGGGTTGAAGGTGTTCTGCCAGTCCTGCGCCCGGGTGGCGAACTGGTTGTAGACGCTGTTGTTCCCGAGCGAGTCGGCGAACGCCGCGATGGAGTAGTCCGCCGAGTCGTACTCGAGCTGGGTCGACACCGGGCCGTAGAAGTTGCAGCAGCCGTAGGACTTGTCGTACGGCAGGTAACCGTAGGTGTCACGGGTGGACTGTCCGGGGCGGACGTTGCTGGTCTGCGTCGCCTGGTCGACCATTGCCGACAGTGCGTGCGAGGTGTCGAAATCCCTTGCGCCGAAAGCGTATGCGTCCGCGATGATCGCGTCGGCGGGATCGCCGACCATTACGTAGCTCTCGCCGTTGTTCTGCGACCACTTGGGCATCTGGCCGATTTCGTCATACTCGTTGAGCATCGAGGTGACCACATCGCTGGTCTCCTTCGGCGCGACCATCGCCGCCAACTGGACCTGGCTGCGATAGATGTCCCAGCCGGAGTAGTTCGCGTACTGCGCGTGACCGGACGCCGCCTGGTGCACCTTGTTGTCGAAGCCCATGTAGTCGCCGTTGACGTCGCTGAAGACGTTCGGGTGCAACAGCGCGTGGTAGAGCGCGGTGTAGAACTGCGACTGCTGCGTGCGGGAGCCGCCGCCGATCTCGATCTTGCCGAGGATCTGGTCCCACGACGCGGTCGCGGCGCTGCGCACCTTGGCGAAGTTCCAGTCCGGGATCTCCGAGCTGAGGTTGGCGACCGCATTCGTGTCGCTGGTGTAGGAAATGCCCACCTTGGCGGTCACGGTCTGCTTGGCGGTCGTGTCGAAGGTCAGCACCTCGCCGGCCGGTCCGCCGCCGGACGCCGTGCCGTATGACGACGCCGTGAACGGTGCGTTGAACTTCAGATCGAAGTGCAGTGTGTAGTCGTTCTGTTGGCCCGAGCCGCAGAAGTGGCCGCTCTTGACCGAGCCGATCAGTTCCTTGTTGCCGACGACCGTTGCGCTGGTGCCGTCGACCGTGGTGGCGGATCCGTTCAGCTTGACGACGAGGTTGGCCGCCTTGCTGGACGGGAACGCGAACTTGCCGATGCCGGAGTGGAGGCTGTCGGTGAGCGAGGTGGTCACGGCGTTGTCGCCGGTGCCCGTCTTCACCTGGTAGTAGCCGGCTTTCGCCTGTTCGCCGGTGTGGCTGAAGGGCGTCTTCAGCGACCCGGGGTTGCTGCCGACGTCGCCGACGAACGGCAGGATCGGGATGTCGCCGCCGGCACCACAGCCCGGTCCGGAGATGTGGGTGAGGCTGAAGCCGGTGATGTCGGAATCGTTGTATTCGTAACCGCCGCCGGCCGGGCGGCTCGGTGTGTCGGGACTCCACTGCATCATCCCGAAGGGCACGTCCGCGCCGGGGAACGTGTCGACCGCGCCGGACGTGCCGACGATGGTGTTGACCAGCGACGCGGGGCTGGACACCGCCTTCGGTGTCGCGTCCGCCGCTCGTGCCGGTCCGGTTGCCGCCAGTGCTCCGGCCGCCAGGGTGACGGATCCGCCGAGCACTCCCGCTGTACGAAGCCAGCGGCGAGGGCGTCTGGTTGGTTTCACTTCTGCTCCTTCGGTCCTGACCGGTCGTGCCGGCCGAACGGAGCCTCCCGAGGGGGGTCGGGAGGTTGTCGCCTCAGGGGACGAGCTGGAAACAGTGAGACAACGTTGTCAAAGTAGACCCGCGACATACGCCCCGTGTGGTGAAGAGAACGGTGAATGTATGGCGGCCGCAGCGCCGGGCGGCGCCATACCCGATCGTCTTTGGCGGATAAAGGCAGCGAAAAGGCTTGGCAACTGTAAGGTTCGGTCCACCCGACCGCGCTGACCAGCGATGCTGAGGGCGGCGAACACGCGAGGAACTTGGATGACAACGAAAGTCACGGACGAGCCGGTGCCAGGCGGGCGGCGGCCGACGATGGTCGATGTGGCCCGGCAGGCCGGCGTCAGCCTGAAGACCGTGTCGCGGGTACTGAACGGCGAGTCCGGGGTGCGGCCTGCGACCGCGGAAGCGGTCGAGCAGGCGGCACGCGAGTTGCGCTTCCGTCGCAACGAGTCGGCGGCGATGCTGCGTCGGTCCGGCGGGCGGACCCACAGCGTCGGGCTGGTCATCGAGGACGTCTCGAACCCCTATTACGCCACCCTGACCAAGGCCATCGAGGACGTCACCCGGGCCAACGGCTTCCTGCTGGTCACCGCCAGCTCACACGGCGACGTGGAGGACGAGCGGCAGATCGTGCGCGACCTGTGCGCGCGGCGGGTGGAGGGCCTGCTCATCGTGCCGAGCAACGGCGACCTGGCCTACCTGGCCGACGAGCTCGAACACGGCACCGTCGTGGTGAGCATCGACCGCCCCGCACGCGGGATCAACGTCGACACGGTCACCGTCGCCAACGCCGAGGGCGTTCGGGACGCAGTCTCGCGGCTCGCCGCAATCGGCCACCGACGCATCGGATTCATCGGCGACACCGCGCACCACACCGGCGACGAGCGGATGAAGGGCTACCGAAATGCGTTGCGAAAAGCCGGCATTCGCGCCGACCGGCGCTACGTGCACCGCGTCCACGACGTCGTGGCGGCACGCGAGGCGGCCCAGCAGTTGCTCGCACTCGACGAACCACCGACGGCGATCTTCGCCGGCAACAACCTGCTGACCCGTGGCGTGCTGGAAGCGCTGGGCGCCCGTCGCAGCAGCATCGCGCTCGTCGGTTTCGACGATTTCGCGTTCGCCGACCTGCTGCAGCCCGCGGTGTCGGTCGTCAACCATGACGTGACCGCACTGGGACGGCTCGCGGCCGAGCAATTGCTGCGCCGGCTCGGCGGCGAGGACTCGCCGCACCAACAGATCGTGTTGTCGACGAGCCTCATCGAGCGCGGGTCCGGGGAGATCAGGCCGACGCTCAGCCGTTGAAGCTCTCTGTCGCGCCTCTTCCCTCGGCTGCGCGCCTCGCTCGTGCCTCGCTCGTGTGCTCGCCTCGGTCGGCGCTCACTGGCATCGCGATGGCGCGCGTCGCCGCGTGCACGTCGCGAACCTCGAGCACCCGCATCCCGGGCGGAGCACTCTCGGTGCCCATCGACCCGGCCGGCACGATCGCCCGCTTGAACCCGATGCGGGCCGCCTCGGCCAGCCGGCGCGGGACGCCGCCGACGCCACGGACGTCCCCGGCGAGACCGACCTCGCCGACTGCGAGCATCCCGGACGGCACCGGGCAGCCGTCCTTGGCCGACGCCAGGGCCAGTGCGATCGCCAGGTCGGCCGCCGGCTCGGAGAGCTTCGCCCCACCGACGGTCGAGACGTAGCAGTCGTCGTCACGCAGTCGCACGCCCGCCCGCCGGTCGAGGACGGCCAGGATCATCGCGGTCCGGGAACTGTCCACGCCGTTGGTGGTGCGGCGGGCCGAGCCGCCGTTGCCCGGCACGAGCAGCGCCTGCACCTCGGTGACCAGGGGTCGGCGGCCCTCCAGCGTCACGGTCACGCAGGTGCCGGGGACCGGCTCCTGCATGTGCGACAGGAACAGTCCGCTCGGGTCCGGCAGGCCGGTGATGCCCATCTCGGTCAGGTCGAAGCACCCGACCTCGTCGGTCGGGCCGAAACGGTTCTTGGCCGCGCGGACCAGTCGCAGCCGCGAGTGCCGCTCACCCTCGAACTGCACGACGACGTCGACCAGGTGCTCCAGCACCCGCGGCCCGGCGATCGAACCGTCCTTGGTGACGTGGCCGACCAGCAGAGTGCCGATGCCCTGGCGTTTGGCGACCTGGATGATCGCGGCCGCCACCTCGCGCACCTGGCTCACGTTGCCCGGTGCGCCATCGACCTCGGCCGACGCGATGGTCTGCACCGAGTCGATGATCAACAGGTCCGGCTGCAGCTTGTCGATCTGGGCCAGCACGGTGCCCAGGTCGGTCTCACTGGCCAGGTAGAGGTCCTTGGCGAGCGCCTCGATGCGCTCGCCGCGCAGTCGCACCTGGGCGGCGGACTCCTCGCCGCTGACGTAGAGCACGGTCTGGCCGTCACGCGCAGCGCGCGCGGCAACGTCGAGCAGCAGGGTCGACTTGCCGATGCCGGGCTCGCCGGCAACCAGCACGACGCCGCCGGTCACCAGCCCGCCGCCGAGCACCCGGTCGAACTCGCCGACACCGGTGGCGCGGTGTTGCGCCCGGCTCGCGTCGACCTCGCCGATCGGCAGTGCAGGTCGCTCGATGGTGGCGGCCGGTGCCGTGCGGACCTGCTGTTGCCCGACCTCGGTCACCGTGCCCCACGCCTGGCACTCGCCACAGCGGCCGACCCATTTGATCGCCTGCCAGCCGCACTCCGTGCAGCGGTATGTCGGGGCGGGTGCCTTCTTGCGTGTACTGCTCGCCATACGCCGGACGATAGACGGTGGGGCGGACAGGACCGGTCAGTAGGCGCGCCAGCGCGCCACGACGGCGTAGTCGACACCGGTGCCGGCGTGCTCGGCCAGGATCCGGTCGGCATTCGCCGGCGTGAACTCGATGCGCACCACTGCCTCGAAGTCGGCGCGGCTGTCGAACTGCCAGCGCATCATCACCGGCACCGACGTGAAGCCGACCCGCCGCCAGAAGCGCTCCACGCCGACCGGGTCGTATGACGGCAGGGCGTTCCGGAACCAGCCGCCGAAGGTCGACCGGGAAGCGTCGTTGTCGATCACGAACGCGACGCCGCCGGGGCGCATGACCCGCTCCAGCTCGGCCAGCCCGGGCTCGCAACCTGCGCCGAAGAAATACGCCCACCGAGCATGCGCGACATCGACCGAATTCGCTTCCATCGGAAGGCTTTCCGCGTTGCCTTGGCGCACCGACACCGTTGTGTCCAGGTCCTCGCGCAGCACACGCGCACGGGCAGCCTCGACCAACGGAGGGTGCGGTTCGACGCCTACGACCGAGCGCGCGGTCCGGGCGAAGAACGGCAGGTGGAATCCGGTGCCGCAGCCGATGTCGAGCACGTCGGCGTCCTGCCAGTCACGCACCCGGCGCATCGCCGCCCAGATGGCACCGTCCGGGTCGACGCCGCGGTTCTCGATCTCGTAGGTGTCCGGGGCGTTCCAGATGTTCGGCGACGGGATCGCCTCGACCGGTGAATCCGGTTGCGTCACTTCTTCTTCCGCGGCTTCGCCGCCTGCTCGGCAGTTTCCTCGGCCAGCAGCGTCGCCGGGTGCACGAACAGCGGCAACAGCTTCCGACCGCCCGGACCGGCTTCCCGCAACGCCGTCGCCTGGAGCAGATGCGCCTCACATCGACGGGCCAGCTCGTCATACGCGTTGTCGCCCATGAGGTGTCTCAGCTCGCCCTCGTTGGACACGTAGACCGGCGACTTCCCCACGTGCGCCTCGGGATTGCCGGAGCAGTACCAATCCAGGTCGTGCCCGCCCGGACCCCAGCCGCGGCGGTCGTACTCACCGATCGAGATCTCCAGGTATGACGTCTCATCCGGCTGCTCGACCGTCCGGAAGGTGCGTCGGATCGGCAGCTGCCAGCACACGTCGGGCTTGATCGTGTGCGGCGGGACCCCGGTCAGCATCGCGTGCTGGTGCAGCGCGCATCCCGCACCGGCGGGGAAACCCGGCCGGTTGTGGAAGATGCAGGCGCCGTCGACGACCCGTGTCTTCCAGTCGCCGTCCTCCTTCTCCCGCCAGCCGTCCGGCGAGTGACCCTCGTCGTAGTACTGCCACTCGTCGGGGCCGAGCTCCTTGACAGCGGCCTTGACGTTCTTCAGGTCGTCCTTGTCCGAGAAGTGTGCGCCGAGGGTGCAGCAGCCGACGTCCGGGGCGTCCGCGTAGATGCCCTGGCATCCGGCGCCGAAGATGCAGGTCCAGGACGACGTCAACCACGTCAGGTCGCAGCGGAAGCGTTCCTCGGCGTCGTCCGGATTGTCGAACTCGACCCAGGTACGCGCGGTTTCCAGTGCTGTCTCGACCACGCGCCACATGGTAGGCGGAGCTCGTACGGCCCGGCCGAAGGACGGCTATCAAACATCAGTAGCTGACGTCGAGATGAGGAACGAAGCTCGACGTCAGATAGCGTTGGGACCATGCGGCTCGGCGTGATCGACGTGGGATCCAACACGGTCCACCTGCTCGTGGTCGACGCGCACCCCGGCGCCCACCCGCTCCCGGCGACCTCGCACAAGCGGGAACTGCGCCTCTCGGAGCACACGTCCCCGGACGGCTCCATTGCATCCGACGGCGTCGAACAACTGACCACCTTCGTCCACGAGTGCCTCGCCATCGCCGATGACCAGGGCTGCGAGGACCTGCTCGCGTTCGCCACCTCCGCGATCCGCGAGGCGCCCAACGGCGACCAGGTGCTCTCCGACGTGCACGCGGCGACGGGAGTGAAGCTGGAGGTGCTGTCCGGCGCCGACGAGTCGCGGCTGACCTTCCTCGCGGTCCGCCGCTGGTTCGGCTGGTCGGCCGGGCGGCTGCTGGTGGTCGACATCGGTGGCGGTTCCCTGGAGTTCGCCGCCGGCATCGACGAGGAGCCCGACGTCGCGCTCAGCCTGCCGCTCGGTGCCGGACGGCTGACCCGCAGCCTGCCCGGCGATCCGCCGTCGGCCGCCGACCTGAAGGTGTTGCGCAAGCAGGTGCGCTCCGACATCGCACGCGTCGTACGCGACCTGCACAAGGTCGGCACCCCCGATCTGGTGGTCGGCACGAGCAAGACGATCCGATCGCTGGCACGCGTCCTGGGCGCGGCGCCACGCGGTGACGGCCCCCGCGTGAAGCGTGTCCTCGACCGCGACGCGCTCGGTGACCTGGTCTCCCGCCTCGCTGAAATGTCGGCCGCCGAACGTGCAGCACTGCCAGGCGTTTCCGCCAGCAGGGCCGGTCAGCTGTTGGCCGGCGCGATCGTCGTCCACGGGGCGATGGACGTCCTGGACGTCGAATCCCTCGACCTGTGCCCGTGGGCGCTGCGCGAAGGAGTCATCCTGCGACGACTCGACTGGCTGGGTGCCTGATGGACGTTGCTTCTGGAGAGGCGTGATGGCGCCGGGACTCACCGTGCCTCAGGGGCGCATCGCCCTGTCCACGTCGTCGGTCTACCCACTGGGTGTCGTCGACGGCTTCGCGATGGCCGAGCGCCTCGGCTATGACGGCGTCGAGGTGATGGTCTGGACCGACCCGGTCAGTCAGGAGTCGGGTGCGCTGCGCAAGCTGGTCGATCACTACGGCATACCGATCGTGTCCATCCACGCGCCGACGCTCCTTCTCACCCAACGCATTTGGGGCCCGGAGCCGTGGCCGAAGATCGACAACTCGGTCGCGCTCGCCGAGGAGGTCGGCGCGCAGACCGTGGTGGTCCATCCGCCGTTCCGGTGGCAGCGGGAGTATGCCGCGGAGTTCGTCGAGGGCGTCGCGCAGCGCAACGCTCGCACCGACGTGCGGATCTCGGTCGAGAACATGTTCCCGTGGCGCGCCCGCGGTCGGGAGATGCAGGCCTACCTGCCCGGCTGGGACCCGGTCGAGCTGGACTACGACCACGTCACGCTCGACCTGTCACACACGGCGACCGCCGGCTCGGACGCCATGGACATGGCCGAAGGTCTCGGTGACCGACTGGCCCACATCCACCTGGCCGACGGGTCCGGATCGTTCAAGGACGAGCACCTGGTGCCCGGTCGCGGTTCGCAGCCGTGCGCCGACCTGCTGGAGTCGCTGGCCGGTCGCGGTTACACCGGCGACGTGGTGCTCGAGGTCGGCACCCGCAAGCATTCGGCCGAGCAGCGCGAGTTGGACCTGGCCGAGGCGCTCGCGTTCGCGCGGTTGCACTTCGCCGCCCCCGCCGCGCACTGACCGGCAGGAGGTATGCCGGTCGGCCCCGGGCGCCCGGCGCGCCATACGCTCGGATTCGACAGTCAAGACCGTGAAGGAGCCTCCCGTGATCGACCCCCGCGCAGCGCTGCGACAGGGACTGCTCGGCCTCGGTCGCAGCGATTCCGTGCGGCGGGTGGTCGAACGTGCGCCGGTGAGCCGGTCCGCGCTGTTGCGCCTCGTCGCGGGGGAGGACACCGCCGCCGGCGTCGCGGCGGCGACCGAACTGCTCGCGACCGGGCGGCTCGCGACCCTGAGCTTCCTCGGTGAGGACACCCTCGACGTCGCGCACGCCAGCCGCAACCGCGACGCGCATCTGGCGATGCTGCGCGCGCTGCGGGAGGCTGGTGCGACGCAGGCCGGTGCCGCCGAGGTGAGCATCAAGCTCGGCGCCCTGGGCCGGGCACTGCCGGAGGACGGCGCGAAGATCGCCCTCGACAACGCCCGCCAGATCTGCGAGGCGGCAGCTGCCGCCGGAACCACCGTCACGATCGACACGGAGGACAGCGCCACGGTCGACGCGACCCTGGACGTCGTGCGCGACCTGCGCGCGGATTTCCCGTGGGTCGGGGCGGTGCTGCTGGCCGACCTGCGCCGCACCGAGGCGGACTGCCGTGACCTGGCGACCGCCGGCAGCCGGGTCCGCCTGTGCAAGGGGTCCACCGCCCAGCAGCCGGATTCCGTTGCCTACCAGGCACAGCAGGAGGTGCGGCTGTCGTTCGTGCGCTGCGCGAAGGTGCTGCTGGAGGGCAAGGGGTATCCGATGCTCGCCACCCACGACGCGGACCTCATCGACATCACCCGCTCGCTGGCCGACAAGGAGTTGCGGTCTCCGGAGTCCTTCGAGTTCCAGATGTTCTTCGGCATCCGTCCCGACGAACAGTTGCGACTCACCCGCGCCGGCGTCGCCGTACGCGTCTACGTCCCGTATGGCGACCGCCGCCGCTGGTACCGCTACGCCATGCACCGGATGGCCGAGCGCCCCGCCGACACGATGTTCGTCCGCCGTTCCAGCTCCACGAAAGGTTGATCGAGATGTCCGAAGCAGCAGAGCAGCCGAGCGACTCCCGTATCGCGTTCCTCGGCGTCGGGATGATGGGTGAGGCGCTGCTGGCGGGTGTGGCCCGGGCCGGCAGCAACGTCCGGATCGTCGTGTCCGACCACAGTGCCGAGCGGCAGGCGGCGGTTGCCGAGAAGTACGGCGTGCAGGCCGGCACCGCCGTCGAAGCGGTGGACGGCGCGAGCAGCGTCATACTCGCGGTCAAACCGAAGGACATGGGCGCGTTGCTGCGGGAGGTCGGTGCTCACCTGCAGCCGGGCACGGTGGTCATCTCGGTGGCGGCCGGACTCACCACGGCATACCTGGAGGAGCGGCTGCCCGACGGCACACCCGTCGTGCGTGCCATGCCCAACACCCCGGCGCTGGTCGGCGAAGGTATGACGGCCGTCTCCGCCGGCACGCACTGCAGCGACGACCAGCTGGCTGCGGCGCAGGAGCTGCTCCGTCCGTCCGGCAAGGTGCTCGCCGTGCCGGAGAGCCAACTGGACGCGGTCACCGCGATCAGCGGCAGCGGCCCGGCATACGTCTTCTACGTCGTGGAGGCGATGGTCGAGGCCGGCGTGCTGCTCGGCATCACCCGCGCCACCGCGACCGAACTCGTCGTCCAGACGTTGTATGGCGCAGCCACCATGCTGACCGAGACCGGGGACCACCCCACGCTGCTGCGCGAGCGGGTCTCCAGCCCCGGTGGCACCACGGTCGCGGCGCTGCGACAGCTGGACGATCACAAGGTGCGGGCGGCGTTCGTGACCGCCATGGAAGCGGCCGCCACGCGCTCGGCGGAGCTTGCGGCAGAACAGCACTGAAGACCAATCGTTATCGAGCTCCCGCGCTCCGTTCACCGCACCTGGTGACCGGCGCGAAGGGATACATGGGAGAGTTGTGTCCATGACTGACATCACGGTGCGCGCCCTCGGGGATGAGGAATGGCAGGTTTACCGGGACGTTCGACTGACTGCCCTGCGCGAAGCGCCCGACGCCTTCGCGGCCTCGGTTTCGCAGGAGGAGAAGTTCGACGACGAGTTGTGGCAGGCCCGTGTGAAGCGGTCCCGCCGACTGGTCGCGGAGGACGGCGAGAAGGTCGTCGGAGTCGTCTCGGTCGGTAGCAATCCGAAGAACGACGACGACCGTGTCAGTGAGCTGTTCGGCCTCTGGGTCAACCCGGAGCTGCGCGGCAAGGGTGTCGCCTGGAAGCTCGTCGACGCCGGTGTGCGGCAGGCGCGCCAGGACAACTTCGACTTCGTCCTCTACTGGGTCGGCACCGACAACGGCCGCGCCGTCGCGTTCGCGTCCAGCTTCGGTTTCCGCCCGACCGACGGCCGTCGCCCGATGCAGACATCCACCTCCGACGACGAGGACGTCTCCGAGAACGAAATGGCAATGGTCTACCCGCTGGGTGACGACCCGGGCGCGGTGCCGAGCTCGGTGCTCTGATCGGTCCCGCAGTGACCGCCGCCGACCCCCGGGTACGAGTCGTATGGGGTGAGCAGCTGTCGGCCTACAACTTCGGCCCGCAGCACCCGATGAACCCGATCCGACTCGATCTCACGGCGCGGCTGTGCCGTGCGCTGGGCGTGTTCGACGCCCCGGGTGTGGAGATCGTGGCGCCGTCCATGCCCGAAGACAGCGACGCATTTCTGTCCTGGGTCCATCACGCGGACTACATCGACGCGGTGCGTGCTGCGTCGGCCGACCAGTCGGCGGCGGACCCGGCATACGGGCTGGGCACCGAGGACGACCCTGCGTTCGCCGGCATGCACGATGTGTCGGCGCTGATCGCCGGCTCGACGGTGCGGGTCGCCCAGGACGTATGGCGGGGCGAGATCGACCACGGCGTGAACTTCTGCGGCGGCCTGCATCATGCGATGCCCGGCAAGGCGGCCGGGTTCTGCATCTACAACGACGCCGCGCTGGGCATCCAGTGGCTGCTGGACAACGGCGCGGAACGTGTCGCCTACGTCGATGTCGACGTGCACCACGGCGACGGTGTCGAGCGGGCGTTCTGGAACGACCCCCGGGTGCTGACCATCTCGATCCACGAGACCGGCCGAGTCCTGTTCCCCGGCACCGGTTTTCCCGGTGACACCGGCGGCCCGGACGCCGAGGGCAGTGCCGTCAACATCGCCCTGCCGCCGGGCGCTCGCGACGCCGGCTGGCTGCGGGCGCTGCACGCCGTGGTGCCGTCGCTGCTGCGGGCCTTCGAGCCGCAGGTGCTGGTCACCCAGCAGGGCTGCGACTCGCACTACGCCGACCCGCTCGCGCACATGGCCCTATCGATCGACGCACAGCGCACGGCATACCAGACGTTGCACGAGCTCGCCCACGAACTGACCGGCGGCAAGTGGGTCGCGCTCGGCGGCGGCGGTTACGAACTCATCGACGTCGTTCCGCGCGCCTGGACCCACCTGACGGCGATCGCGGCGCACCGCCCGATCGACCTCGACACCGAGGTCCCTGCCGTATGGCGCGACCACGTCCGGCGCACCTTCGACCGTCCCGGTCCGCCGCGGATGGGGGACGGGCAGGCCGAGAACGGCCACGTCTGGTGGCGCTCGTGGGAGTCGGGCGTCGACCCCGACGACGCGATCGACCAGTCCGTGCTGGCCACCCGGGAAGCAGTTTTCCCGTCGCACGGCCTGGACGTCTGGTTCGACTGAGTCGTTTGCTCAGACTCCTCGCGCGGCGGGTGGGCGGCGCGGCTCGCGAGCTCGCTCGCGCCGCCCACCCGCCGCGGTCGTCGTCTTCGCGGCGGTCGGCTTGTCGTGCGGTTGGCTTCTCGTGCGCTGTCGCCTGCGCGGGCTCGTCGTTCGGACTCGTTGTCGTGCGCTGCCGCCATAAGCCGTCCCCAAGTGCCGACGGTCGGTCTGTCGGGGCGGCGGATCGCGTTGGGGCGGTCCTTAAGTGCCGACGGTCGGTCTGTCGGGACGAAGCTCGGTCACACCGGTAACGCCAGAAACACAGGGCTCAAGGGCCGAAACGCCACATTTTTCTCACCCGTATCGGCGTGTCAGGTGGACTTTTCGTCCACTCAGACTTTCCACAGACACGCCTGACCCTCTATCGTTGCCCAGCAGAACACCTGTGGGACGCCTCGAGCGGCCCACAGCTCGGGTCGACACACGTGTCGCCAATAGAAGGGTTGGCAATAGACATGACCGAAGAGCGTCAGCCGGGCGAGGTCACTTTCATGACCGTCGCCGAGGTCGCCGCAATCATGCGGGTCTCGAAGATGACGGTCTACCGGCTGGTGCACTCCGGCGAGTTGCCCGCGGTGCGGGTCGGTCGATCCTTCCGGGTGCCCGAGGACGCGGTGTCCGAATATCTCAGCCAGTCCTACATGGGCACCGCCTGACAGCGGCAGCCCGGGCCGGCCGCCCTCGATTCGTCGGTGGTCGCAGTGATGGCGTAGCCTTGGGCGGCGAATCGCGTCCCACCGCGGATGTGATGACATCGAGGCTTCGCGTGCCGGTTGCGGCGCTACAGCCCACCGGTTCCATTCAGCAGATTCAGGAAGAGCGTACGCATGGGTTCAGTCGTCAAGAAGCGCCGTAAGCGGATGGCAAAGAAGAAGCACCGCAAGCTGCTTCGCAAGACGCGTCACCAGCGTCGCAACAAGAAGTAAGCGCTGTGCGCGGCCGTCAGGTCGCCCACAACAGACGTGTCAGGAGCCCCGGACAGCCTCAGCGGTCCCGGGGCTTCGTCATACCCGGACGTTGACGAAGTGCACATCTGCGCCGGATAGGATCGGGCGCACAGTAGGTCGATACCGAGGAGGGCCAATGGGTCGGGTTGTGCTGGTCACCGGTGTGTCCCGGCTGGTCGGCGGTATGACGTGCCGCGCTCTCGCGGCCGACCCGACACTCGAGCGCGTCATTGCGGTCGACACGGTGCCGCCGTTGCACAGTCTCGGCCGCGCGGACTTCATCCGGGCCGACATACGCAACCCGATCATGGGCAAGATCCTCGCGCAGGAGAAGGTCGACACCGTCCTGCACCTCGGCGTCATCATGACCCCGAAGCAGGCCGGCGGGCGCACCCTGCAGAAGGAGATCAACGTCATCGGCACGATGCAGCTGCTCGCTGCGTGCCAGAAGGCCGACTCCGTCGAGCGACTGATCGTCAAGTCCTCCTCGTCCGTCTACGGTGCCTCGCCGCGCGACCCGGCGATGTTCACCGAGGACATGGGCGCCCGGCGCAACCCGACCGGCGGCTTCGGCCGCGACTCGGTCGAGGTCGAGACCTACGTGCGCGGGCTCGCCCGGCGCCGTCCCGACATCGACGTCACCATGCTGCGTATGGCGAACCTCGTCGGCCAGGGCCTGCGGACGACCTTCTCCGAATACTTCTCGCTCCCGGCCCTTCCGGTGCCGTTGGGTTTCGACGGCCGGTTCCAGGTCCTGCACATCGAGGATGCCGTCGCCGTGCTGCAGCGGGCGGCAGGCGCCGAGAACCTGTCCGGCACCATCAACGTCGCGGGTGACGGGATGCTCACGGTGCGGCAGGCCGCGCGCATCGCAGGCAAGCCCGTCATACCGGTGCTGGCACAGACCGCGCCGATGATGCAGCAACTCACCGGAATGCTCGGCGGCAGCGGTGCCTTCGATGCCGAGCAGATGCAGTTCCTGCAGTTCGGTCGCGGCATGGACACCACCCGGATGCGCACCATGCTCGACTTCACGCCGGAGCACACCACTCGCGACGCGTTCCGTGAGGTTCTCGGCGCGCCCGGTCGCCGCCACGCCGCCAACCTGGGAGAAGCCCGTGTCTGACGACCAGCCCGCGAGCGCCGGTGGGACCACCGGCCCGCGCCGACCCGCAGCGAAGAAGTCCACGACCTCGGCCGCGGCGAAGTCGCGGGCCAAGAAGACCGCGCCCGCGAAATCCGCGGCCGCGAAGTCCGGTCCGGCCGCCAAGACCGCGGCCAAGAAGACTGCGAAGAAGACGGCCCCTGCCAAGAAGGCCACCGCGAAGAAGGCAACTCCGGCTGTGCAGGCCGCGCCGCCGCTGAAGCGGTCGGCACCGAAGCCGGCCACGCCCGCTCCGGCGGCGAGCCCCCGTCATACCGCTGCTGCCACGAGCAGCCGCCCGTCACGCAAGAACATCAGCGCGACCGCGCGGCGCACTCCCGGGCATCGCAGCCCGGCGCCATCCGGCGGAGCGCCGTCGCTGCGCGTGGTGCCCGATCCACCGGAGACACCGAGCCTCCAGGGTTCCGGTGCCGCCGACTTCGAGGGCATCGTCAACGTCATCGTCGAAGGGCTGCGCAAGGCCGGCAACCTGGTCGGCATCGAGGGCGACGACCTGGAGCGCCGGATCGCCGAGGCGCTCGCGTTCCTGCGGCGCCGGCTGACCGGCGATTACGAGATCGACGACTTCGGCTTCGACCGGGAGTTCACCGATCAGGTCTGGTTGCCACTGTTGCGGCCGCTCTACAAGCGGTGGTTCCGCGTCGAGGTCCGCGGCATCGAGAACATCCCGGACGAAGGCGCTGCCCTCGTGGTCGCCAATCACTCCGGCACACTGCCGATCGACGGCCTGATGACCCAGGTCGCCATACACGACGAGCACCCGAAGCACCGGCACGTGCGCATGCTGGGGGCCGACCTGGTCTTCGAGTCGCCGCTGATCGGTGAGCTCAGCCGCAAGTCCGGCACCACCCTTGCGTCCAACCCGGACATCGAGCGGCTGTTCGCCGCGGGTGAGCTGGCCGCCGTCTACCCCGAGGGGTTCAAGGGCGTCGGCAAGCCGTTCTCCGAGCGCTACAAGCTGCAGCGTTTCGGCCGCGGCGGTTTCGTGTCCGCCGCCCTGCGGGCCGAGGTGCCGATCATCCCGTGCGCGATCGTCGGGGCCGAGGAGATTTTCCCGATGATCGGCAACGTCAAGAGCCTCGCGCGCGTGCTCGGCTTCCCCTACTTCCCGGTGACGCCGTTCTTCCCGCTCTTCGGGCTGGCCGGGATGATCCCGCTGCCCAGCAAGTGGATCATCGAATTCGGAGCCCCGGTCAACACCGACACCTACGGCGCCGCGGCCGCGGACGACCCGATGCTGGTCTTCGACCTCACCGACCAAGTGCGCGAGACCATCCAGCAGTCGCTGTATTCGCTGCTGCTGCAACGCCGTTCGGTCTTCTTCTAAGCGATGTCGGGCCCGCGGATCACCCTCATCGGCAAGCCCGACTGCCACCTGTGCGAGGACGCCCGCGCGATCATCGAGCGGGTCTGTGCCGAGACGGGGGAGAGCTTCGCCGA
The DNA here is from genome assembly GCF_055397625.1 of Flexivirga sp. G2. Classification (NCBI taxonomy): domain Bacteria; kingdom Bacillati; phylum Actinomycetota; class Actinomycetes; order Micrococcales; family Dermacoccaceae; genus Flexivirga; species Flexivirga sp. G2. The sequence continues at coordinate 3,969,610 of NZ_AP039675.1, read as the reverse complement.
GCGGAACATCCTCGACGAGCCGGAGCTGATGGCGGCATACGCCGAGCAGATCCCGGTCACCCTGGTCGACGGCAAGCAGCACGACTACTGGCGGGTCGACGAGGCCCGGCTGCGCAAGGCACTGGCGCGGCGGCGGGTCTTCGGCCGGCGCTGACCCGCCCGCCACTCACCCCGCCACTCACCGAGAGGTCACCAGATGCTGTGAGGGCCGCCCTCTCACGACATCTACTGACCTCTCGGCGAGCTGAGGTCAGGCATCGCGGCATACATCGACGATCAGGTTGCCCGGGCCGCGCAGGTATGCCGCTTGTGTTCCCCAATCCGTGGTGAGCGGACCCTCTAACAGTTCGGCGCCGGCGTCCTGGGCACGCTTCACCGCCGCGGGAACATGTTCGACGTGATATGCGAGGTCTCGCTTTGAGGGCCAGCAGAACGTGCGCTGGAGCGCACCTGTTGCAGGTCCTTATCCGGGCAACGCTCAACTCCGACCCTGGACCTGCAGATGGTGCAGATAACGTCGCGCACCATTTGCAGGCCACGGCGGGCTCGCCCTCGATGCCGGCCACCACTCGACCGCTCAGTCCGCGAGACGGGCGTGTCAACCACCGAAACCGTTGCCGTCTCACGTATTGACGCTGTGCCAACAACGCCACATCGCTACCACGAGCACCGCCGACGGGTGACGCCACCCCCGTCTAGCACTTTTGGTCGGAATTAGCGACTTTGTGCCTGCGTTCACAAAGACCTACAGTCAGGGGGTCATTGATCCTCTGTGGCCGGCGTTTGGTATACGCCTGTCCCGCAGCGCATGGAGGAGTCGGAGCGCACGTGAGCACCGCATCGGCCGCCCGCCGGGAGATCCCGGAAGCCACCGTGGCCAGGCTACCTCTGTATCTGCGTGCGCTCGTGTCCCTCAATTCCCGCGGGGTCGAGGTCGTCTCCTCCGAAGCCCTGGCCGAAGCAGCAGGCGTCCGGTCCACCGGTCTGCGCAAGGACCTCTCCCATCTCGGTTCGTATGGCGTGCGGGGCGTCGGCTATGACGTCAGTCGTCTCTCCGACGAGATCTCCCGCGAGCTCGGCCTGCAGCACGACTGGTCCGTCGCGATCATCGGCATGGGAAACCTGGGTCACGCGCTCGCGGCATACGGCGGTTTCGCGACGCGCGGTTTCAGTGTCCGCTGGCTGGTCGACGAGGACCCGGCCGTGATCGGCACCGAGATCGCCGGACTGCAGGTCATCGACTTCGCCGAACTCGCGGACCAGGCGCCGGAGAGCATCATCGCGGTGCTCGCCACGCCGCCGCACGCGGCGCAGCAGGCGGCCGATCGGGTGGTCGAGCTCGGTGTGCGTTCCATCCTCAACTTCGCGCCCTGCGTGATCACCGTCCCGGACGGTGTCGAGGTCCGCAAGGTCGACCTCGCGACCGAGCTGCAGATCCTCGCCTTCCACGAGCAACGCGGTCGGGACGACGAGCTGAGTGAGGAGGCCGTGCAGTGAGCCTCATCGTCATCGGTATGTCGCACCGCACGACCGGCGTCGAGCTGCTGGAGCAGGTCGTGCTGACCGACGAGCAGCGCAACCGCCTGGTGGCCTCGCTCGAGCTGAACGAGCATGTCAACGCGACCGTCGTGGTCTCGACCTGCAACCGCGTCGAGATCTACGCCGACGTCGAGACCTTCCACGGTGCCGTCACCGGCATCACCGAATCCCTTGCCGCCACAACCGGTTTGGCAGTCGGGCAGCTGCGCGACCATCTCTATGTGCACTTCGAGGACCGCGCCGTCGCGCACGCCTTCCAGGTGGCCGGGGGGCTCGATTCGGTCGCGGTGGGTGAGGCGCAGATCCTCGGTCAGTTGCGTGAGGCGATGCGCACCGCGCAGGACGGCGGCCACCTCGATCCGTCGTTGTCGGCGCTCATGCAGCACGCGCTGCGGGTCGGCAAGCGCGTCCACACCGAGACCGAGATCGACACGGTCAGCCGATCCCTCGTCGAGCGGGCGCTGGTCGTCGCGCAGTCGACGCTGGGCGAGGTGAGCGAGCAGCGTGCCCTGGTCGTCGGCGCCGGCGCGATGAGCGGACTGGCTGCACACACCCTGGCCCGCGCCGGCATCGGCAGCCTGACGATCATCAACCGCACGCCGGCCAAGGCGGCCCGCCTGGCCCAGGCGACCGGGGGAGTCGCACGCGACTGGTCGGACCTGCCGGACGCGATCACCGACGCCGATCTGGTGATCTCCTGCACCGGGGCCGTCGGTCATGTGCTCGACGCGGACAACGTCGCCGCCACCGAAACCCCCACGCTGCTGGTCGATCTCGCGTTGCCTCGCGACGTCGACCCGGAGCTCGCAGACCGGCCCGGTATCGCCCTGGTCACCCTGGAGGACCTGAGCGCCGCCGTTGCCGAGGACGCCGAGAAGACCCAGGTGACCGCCGCGCACGATCTGGTGAGTGCCGAGGTCGCGGAGTTCCTCGTCTCACGCCGTGCCGCAGCCGTCGCACCCGCCGTCGCCGAGCTGCGCAAGCGCGCCGCGGACGTGGTGGCCGCCGAGCTGACCCGACTCGAGCAGCGCGCGGACCTTTCCGAGCACGACGCCGCGCAGGTGCAGATGACCGTGCACCGGGTGGTCGAGAAGATCCTGCACACGCCCACGGTGCGCATCAAGCAACTCGCGGGTGAGGAGCAGGGTGGCCAGGACTACGCAGCGTTGCTGCGGATGCTCTTCGACTTGGACCCGCACGAGTCGCGCGTCGCGAACATCCCGCACGGCGAGGTGGCCGGGGGTGAGTCGCGATGAGCCTGATCCGTCTCGGCAGCCGGCGCAGCACCCTGGCATTGACCCAGACCGGCATGATCGCCGACCAGTTGCGGGCGCTCGGCCACGACATCGAGATCGTCGAGATCGTCACCGAGGGCGACACCAATCGCGCCCCGCTCACCCAGCTGGGTGGCACCGGGGTCTTTGCGACCGCCATACGTAATGCGTTGCGGGACAACCGGATCGACCTGACGGTTCACTCGCTCAAGGATCTGCCGACGGCTCCGGCTCCCGGTCTGACGATCGCCGCCATACCTCCTCGCGAGGACCCGCGCGACGTGCTGATCGCCCGCGACGGGCTGACGCTCGGTGAGCTGCCGGCCGGTGCCGTGGTCGCCGGATCGCCGCGCCGGGCCGCTCAGCTCGCCGCGCTCGGGCTCGGTCTCGAGACCCGTGAGGTGCGCGGCAACATCGATCGCCGGATCGACTACGTCCGCAAGGGTGAGCTCGACGGCATCGTGCTGGCCCGGGCCGGCCTGTCGCGTGTCGGCCGGCTGGACGAGGTCACCGAGACCATCGACCCGCTGCAGATGCTGCCGGCGCCCGGACAGGGTGCCCTCGCGTTGGAGATCCGGTCCGACGACACCGAGCTGCACGACATCGTGCGGCAGCTCGACGACGCGGACACGCGCGCGGCCGTCACCGCCGAGCGTGCCGTTCTCGCCCGACTCGAGGCCGGTTGTTCGGCCCCGCTCGGCGCGCTCGCGGAGATCAGCGAGGACGTCGACGGCGGTCTGGAGATCTCCCTGCGCGCGTTCGTCGGTCGCACCGACGGCACCTTCGACCTGCGACGGTCAGTGACCGGACCGTTCGGTGACCCCGAGCGACTCGGCCACGACCTCGCGGAGTTACTGCTCACCGACGGAGCGTTGGCAGCGTTCCCGCCGGATGGGCAAGCACCAGAGCCGACACCCGGCGGACTCTTACCAAGGGACTTATCAAGGGACGCAGATCCCGTCACCGTCCAACACCCCCCAGCGCCGCGGAGCGTGAAGAAGTGAGCACAACAAAGACCCGCAAGACCCTGCCCCAGGTTGCCTTCATCGGCTCCGGGCCGGGCGACCCGTCACTGATCACCGTCCGGGCGGCCAGGTTGCTGCGAGCGGCCGACGTGATCATCATCGATCAGATCGCTCGGGAGGACTTCGTCGCACAGTTCGCCGGCGAGGACGTCGAGATCGTCGATGCCGGGCACGGTGAGACCGGACAGACCCTGACGACGGCGTCCCGGGCGAAGCTCGTCGTGCGCACCGCGAAGGCGGCCGCGCGCACCGACGACACCGTCGGCCTGGTCGTCCGCCTGATGGACGGCGACCCCGCCACCTTCAACGGTCTCGCCGAGGAGTCGATGGCCTGCCACAAAGCCGACATCGCCTTCGAGATCGTGCCGGGCGTCAGTGCGGTGAGCGCGGTCCCGTCATACGCCGGCATCCCGCTGGTCGGCAGCGGTGCACGCACGGTGCACGTGCTGTCCGCGGCCGACGAGAAGACCGACTGGAGCAGCGCGGTCGCGAACGACGCCACCGCGGTCGTCCTCGGCACTGCCGAGTCCGTGCCCGCCGGACTGGCGAAGCTGGCGGCCGCCGGCCGCAACGCCGACACCCCGGTGTCGCTGAGCACTGAAGGCACTACGATCCGCCAGGCGACGCGCGTCACCACCCTCGGTGAGGTCGCCGCGGCGCTGAAGACCCAGCCGCTCGCCGGCCAGGTCGTCGCGGTCGTCGGCTCCGTCGTGGGCCTGCGCGAGCAGCTGTCCTGGTGGGAGACCAAGCCGCTCTTCGGCTGGAACGTCCTGGTGCCGCGCACCAAGGAGCAGTCCGGCACGATGACCGACCGCCTCGCGGCGCACGGTGCATCCAGCGACGTCGTCCCGACGATCAGCGTCGAGCCGCCGCGGACCCCGCAGCAGATGGAGCGGGCGATCAAGGGCCTGGTCACCGGCCGCTACGAGTGGATCGGGTTCACGTCCGCCAACGCGGTCCGCGCCGTGCGTGAGAAGTTCGTCGAATTCGGTCTGGACGCAAGGGCGTTCGCCGGTCTGAAGATCGCCGCGGTCGGCGGCGTGACTGCCGAGTCGCTGCGCGAGTGGGGCCTGGAGCCCGACCTCGTGCCGAGCGAGGAACAGTCCGCCAAGGGACTGCTCGAGGACTGGCCGCCGTATGACGACCTGCTCGACCCGATCAACCGGGTCTTCCTGCCGCGCGCCGACATCGCCACCGACACGCTCGTCGCGGGCCTGCAGGACATGGGCTGGGAGGTCGACGACGTCACGGCATACCGGACGGTCCGTGCGGCTCCGCCGGCACCCGAGGTGCGCGAGGCGATCAAGACCGGCAAGTTCGACGCCGTCTGCTTCACGTCCAGCTCGACCGTGCGCAACCTGGTCGGCATCGCGGGCAAGCCGCACGCCACCACGGTCATCGCCTGCATCGGACCGGCCACCGCCAAGACGGCCGAGGAGCACGGCCTGCGGGTCGACGTGCTGGCCGCCGAGCCGAGCGCCGAAGCGTTGGTCGAGGCCCTCGCGGACTACGGCCGAGGCCTGGCGCTGACCGCAGCCGAGAACGGCGACCAGGTGCGTCGTCCGAGCGAGCGGAAGGCTTCGTCGCGGCGCAAGGCCAAGGCCTCACGATGAGCCGGCACAGTGCAACGAGTGGGAACCCGTGGGCCTTGCCCGCGGGTTCCGCCCGTCCGCGGCGCCTGCGCACGACGCCCGCGATGCGCCGACTGGTCGCCGAGACCCGGCTGGACCCGGCCGAGCTGGTGCTGCCGATGTTCGTCAAGGAGGGCACCGACGCACCGATCCCGTTGCAGTCGATGCCGGGCGTCCAGCAGCACACGCTCGACTCGCTGGTGCAGGCCGGCCGCGAGGCGGTCGACGCGGGTGTGGGCGGCCTGATGGTCTTCGGCGTGCCGGCAGAGCGTGACGAAATCGGTTCCGGTGCAACCGATCCCGACGGCATCCTGAACGTCGCGCTGCGGCGGTTGCGGGACGAGCTCGGCGACGACACCGTGCTGATGTCCGACCTGTGCCTGGACGAGTTCACCTCGCACGGGCACTGCGGTGTGCTGGACGCGCAGGGCCGGGTCGACAACGACGCCACCCTGCAGCGGTATGCCGACATGGCGATCGCGCATGCCGAAGCCGGCGCACATCTCGTCGGACCCTCCGGAATGATGGACGGCCAGGTCGGCGTCATCCGCCGTGCGCTGGACGAGGCGGGGCACACCGACGTCGGGATCCTCGCCTACGCCGTGAAATACGCGTCCGCCGCGTTCGGTCCGTTCCGCGAGGCCGTGGAGTCGGAACTGCAGGGCGACCGCCGGACCTACCAGCAGGACTTCGCCAACCGCACGGACGCGCTGCGCGAGTTGCAGTTGGACCTCGCCGAGGGCGCCGACCTGGTGATGGTCAAGCCGGGGCTGCCCTATTTGGACATCGTCCGGGACGTCCGCGAGATCAGCGATGTGCCGGTTGCGGCATACCAGGTCAGTGGCGAGATGGCGATGATCGAGGCGGCCGGTGCCAACGGCTGGATCGACCGCGACGCCATGGTCATGGAGTCGCTCAGCGCGATCAAGCGGGCCGGTGCGCAGATCATCCTGACCTACTACGCGGTCGAGGTCGCCCGCCGGCTGCGGGGCGCCTGAGCACTCGGCACGACGCGCACACGAAAACGCGAGCGGGACCAGGCACTCGGGGGTATGCCGGTCCCGCTCGCGCGGTTCGTGGGTGTGACGTTCTTCAGGCTGCCACACCTGCTGGTCGGAGTATGCCGATCAGCGTGTTCGATCAGGCCAGTCGCTCAGGCCTTCACGAACTCCAGGTCGAGCGTGATCTTGACCTTGTCGCCGACGACCACGCCGCCACCCTGGAGCGGCATCTCGATGTCCACGCCGAACTCCTTGCGGTTGATCTCGACGGTCGCCTCGAAGCCGGCGCGGGTGTTGCCGTACGGGTCGGGGCCGACGCCACCGAAGTCGACGTCGAAGGTGACGGGCTTGGTGACGTTCTTGATCGTCAGGTCGCCGGTCAGCTCGGTCTCGGTGACCTTGGTCGATTTGAAGGTCATCGTCGGGTGGGTCTCGACCTCGAAGAAGTCGTTGGTGCGCAGGTGGTTGTCGCGGTCGGCGACACCGGTGTTGATGGAGGCCATCTGGACCTCGGCGTTGACGCTGGTCGTCTCCAGCGTGTCACCGACGGTGAGGGTCGCGTCGAACTCGTCGAACTTGCCGCGGACCTTGCTCACCATCATGTGGCGGACCTGGAAGCCGAGCGCGCTGTGCGCCGGGTCGATGTTCCAGGTGCCGGGGGTCAAGCCGTCAAGCGTGCTCATGAGTGCTCCTTGGTAGATGCAGTGACATTGGAAGTCTTCTGGTGCGACTGCCGTTGTGGCAACCATCATGTCCAACATTGATTGATGTTTCAATTATTCCCGATCGGGCAGGTTTTCCGTCGACTTATGCTGTGAGGGTGTCCGAGACCCCATCCGCAGCGCCCGCTCCCGTCATACCCGACGCCATACCCGATGTCGGCGCCGACAGTGACGTGCCCTGGCTGTCCGACGCGGAGCAGGATGCCTGGCGCGCCTACCTGCGCGGCAGCCGTGCGCTCGAGGTGATCCTCGACGCCGAGCTGCAGGCCGCAGGTATGTCGCTCGCCGAGTACGAGCTGCTGTCGATGCTCTCCGAGGCATCGGATCACGTGATGCGGATGAGCCGGCTCGCCGATCAGACCGTGCAGTCCCGCAGTCGCGTCACGCACACCGCCACCCGCCTGCAGCGGCGCGGCTGGGTCGAGCGCCGGCCCGCGCCGGACGACGGTCGCGGCATCCAGTTGCGGCTCACTGACGAGGGATATGCGGCCGTCCGGTCCGCCTCGCGGGTGCACGCCACCGGAGTCCAGCAGCACCTCATCCGGCAGATGGATCCGGCGCTCTTCCAATCCCTCGGCGACGCGATGCGCAAGGTCCGCACGCATCTGCTGGGTGACGCACCGCAAAACTACAACCCGTAGGAGATCGCGCGGTGCCGCCTGAGACAATGGTCGTATGACGAGCACGCCCTCAGAGGAACAACGGCTCAGGCGGATGCTGGGACCCGACGAAGGAGGGGGGCAGCATCCGCAGGACCGGATCCCCGACCGCGTCACCCGCGACGAAGCCTCGGCAGCGCTGCTGCACCGAGCGCGGGCAGTCACCCCCGGCGGCGTCAATTCCCCGGTGCGCGCGTTCCGCGCCGTCGGCGGCACGCCCCGCTTCATCGCCTCCGCGAAGGGGCCGTGGCTGACCGACGTCGACGGCAATCGGTATGTCGACCTGATCTGCTCCTGGGGGCCGATGATCCTCGGGCATGCACATCCGGACGTGCTGGCCGCCGTGCAGGATGCCGCGACCCGGGGCTTCAGCTTCGGCACGCCGAGTGAGAACGAAGTCGCCCTGGCCGAGGAGATCGTCTCGCGGGTGGAGCCGCTCGAGCAGGTCCGCCTCGTCAACAGCGGCACCGAGGCCACCATGTCCGCACTGCGGCTCGCCCGCGGTGCGACCGGGCGCAGCACCGTGGTGAAGTTCGCCGGTTGCTACCACGGGCACGTCGACCCGCTGCTCGCCTCGGCTGGATCGGGCGTCGCGACGTTCGCGCTGCCGGACTCCGCGGGCGTGCCGGCATCTGCCGCTCACGAGACGATCGTGTTGCCCTACAACGACATTCAGGCCGTCGAGGCGGCCTTCGCCGAGCACGGCGACGAGATCGCCTGCGTCATCACCGAGGCATCCCCGGGCAACATGGGCGTCGTCCCGCCCGCGCCCGGCTTCACCAGTGCGCTGCGCCGGATCACCAAGGAGCACGGTGCGCTGCTCATCTCCGACGAGGTGATGACCGGATTCCGCTGCTCGGCCGCGGGCTGGTACGGCCTCGAGGGCGAGCCCGAGGGCGGCGCCCCCGACCTGTTCACCTTCGGCAAGGTCATGGGCGGTGGCTTCCCGGCCGCTGCGTTCGGTGGCCGGGCCGACCTGATGGCGGGCCTCGCACCGGACGGGCCGGTCTACCAGGCGGGCACGCTGTCCGGGAACCCCGTCGCGACGGCAGCCGGACTGGCGACGCTGCGCGGGTGCACGCCGGACGTCTACGACCGCATCGGCGTCGTCGCGCACACGATCGCCGACGCCGCGTCGGCGGCGCTGACCCAGCACGGTGTGCCGCACACGGTGCAATGGGCCGGGTCGATGTTCTCGGTGTTCTTCCGGGACGGCGCGGTCCGCAACTACGAGGACGCCGAGGCGCAGGACACCGCGGCGTTCAGCCGGTTCTTCCAGTCGATGCTCGAGCAGGGCGTGCACCTGCCGCCGAGCTCGTTCGAGTCATGGTTCGTCAGTGCGTCGCACGACGATGCGGCGATCGAGCACGTCCTGGCCGCGCTCCCGGCCGCCGCCGCAGCTGCCGCCGCCTCCTGAGAAAGCGACACAGACTCCGATGTCACACTCCCAGCGTGTTTTCGTATGGCGCCCGGGTTCCGATATGCCTCGCCCCAAGCGGCTCGGTCATTCGACGAGCGGGTGCGCGGGGGTGACCACCGGTGACTGAGACCGTCGTGCACCTCGTCCGCCACGGCGAGGTCGACAACCCCGGTGGTGTCCTCTACGGCCGGATGCCCGGCTTCCACCTGTCCGAGCTCGGCCGGCAGATGGCGCAGCGCACTGCGTCCTACCTCGCCGGCCGGGACATCACCCACCTCGTGTCCTCGCCGCTGGAGCGCGCGCAGGAGACGATCGAACCGCTGGCGGAGGCGCTCAAGCTGCCCGTCTCGCTCGACGATCGCGTGATCGAAGCGGGCAACGACTTCGAGGGGCTGACGGTCGGCAAGAACCCGAAACAGCTTCTCAATCCTCGCTTCTGGGGCAAGCTGACCAACCCGATCAAGCCCAGCTGGGGCGAGCCGTACGTCGAGATCGCCGAGCGGATGGAAGCCGCCACCCGGGATGCGCGCTCGGCCGCCGAGGGCCACGAGGCGGTCATCGTCAGTCACCAGCTGCCGGTCTGGATCGCCCGTGAGCACTTCGAGGGCAAGCGACTGTGGCACGACCCCCGTCGTCGGCAGTGCACCCTCGCGTCGGTCACGAGCGTCGTCTTCGAGGGCGATCGGTTCAGCCGCATCGAGTATGCCGAGCCGGCCCGCGACCTGTTGCCGAACGCGACGGAGGCCGCCGGTTCGGCGATGGGGGCGAAGCGATGAAGATCACCCCACGAAGTTCTCCGCTTCGTCCCTCGCTCCGATACTTCGCGAGGACCCCGAGGAGCGCGTCGACCCGCCGAGGCATCCCGGCTGTTGCGCTGACCTGCGTCGCGGTCCTCGGGCTCGCGGCGTGCAGCAGCGACGGCAACTCGATCAGCAAACAGGCCAACCAGGGATCGGACAAGAACTACCTCGCCGGCGACGGCACGCTGGCGCAGCTGGCCCCGGGCAAGCGCGGCAAACCGGTCACGCTCTCCGGCAAGCTGCTCGACGGGAAGTCGTGGTCGACCAAGGACCACGCCGGCAAGGTCATCGTCGTGAACGTGTGGGGCTCGTGGTGCCCGCCGTGCAAGTCCGAGACCCCGGATCTGCAGAAGGCGTGGATCAAGCTGCAGAAGAAGGGCGTGTTGATGGTGGGCGTCGACCGTTTGGAGGGCCCACAGACCGCGGCTGCGTACTTGCACACGGCTGGTGTCACCTACCCGTCGCTGCGCGACGACGGTGGTGCGGCGCTCGTCGCGCTGCAGGGCAAGGCCTCGGCCACGCCGTCGACATTGGTGCTCGACACGCAGCACCGCATCGCCGCCCGGGTCTCCGGACCGACCACCACTGCCACTCTCGTCGGCCTCGTCGACGACGTGCTGAGCAACAAGGGCAAGAGCTGACATCCGCACCATGACCGCCGCGATGACCGCCGACGCCGCACAGACCGTCGCCACGGGCAGCCTGCCGATCGCCGTACTCCTGGCGATCGTCGCGGGCGTGGTGTCGTTCGCGTCGCCGTGCGTACTGCCTTTGGTGCCAGGCTTCCTCGGCTATGTCACCGGCCTGACCGACGAGCAGCGCAAGACCCGGCTGGTCACCGGTGCGCTGCTCTTCGTGCTCGGCTTCTCGGTGGTGCTGGTCAGCGTCGCCGCGGCATACAGCTGGGTCGCGAACCTGCGCCTGCTGCACCAGGACCTGACGATCCGCATCAGCGGGGTCATCGTCATCCTGCTGGCGCTCGTCTACCTCGGCTTCATCGGTCAGCGCGGCATACCGGTGCGGTGGAAGCCGTCCGCCGGTCTGGTCGGTGCACCTCTGCTGGGTGCTGTCTTCGGACTCAGCGCCAGCCCCTGCGTGGGCCCCGTGTATGGCGCAATCCTCAACCTTGCCAACCCGATCGGTGACTCGGGGACGTCGCGCGGCGTGACGCTCGCGGCGTTCTACTGCCTGGGGCTCGGCATACCGTTCCTGCTCATCGCGGCCGGCTGGTCCCGCGCTGAGACCTGGTCGCGCTGGCTGCGCGACCACCACCGGCCGATCCAGTTGGTCGGTGGGATCCTCATGCTGGTCGTCGGACTGATCATGGTGTCGGGGCAGTGGTTGCACCTGATCTCCTGGATCCAGGTCCGGCTGACCGGCTCCGACACGTTCGTACCGGTGATCTGATTGTCGACCGAAGTCAAGAAGGACCCCTCCAAGAAGGCGAAACCCGGCCGCAAGCCGCAGGCGAAGGCACCCAAGCTGGGTTTCTTCGGCACCGTGCGCTGGCTCTGGCGGCAGCTCACCTCGATGCGGACGGCGCTCTTCCTCCTGCTGCTGCTCGCGGTCGCAGCGGTGCCGGGGTCCATCTTCCCGCAGCGGAGCATCGACGCGGGCAAGGTGACGACCTACCTGGACGAGCACAAGACCGTCGGACCGTGGCTCGACAAGCTGAGCATGTTCGACGTCTACAGCGCGCCGTGGTTCGCGGCCGTCTACATCCTGCTGCTGATCTCGCTCATCGGTTGTGTTCTGCCGCGCTGTCTGGTGCACGCGAAGGCCCTGCGGTCGCCGCTGCCGAAGGTGCCCAAGCGACTCACCCGCCTGCCCGCCAGTGCGGAACGCACGGTCGACGCGAGCACCGGCCAGCTGGTCGACGCCGCGCGGGAAACGTTGCGCCGCAAGGGATATCGGGTGCGGGTCGACGATGCCGTCGACGGCGAACAGGCCATCGCCGCCGAGGGCGGTCGGCTGCGTGAGACCGGCAACCTGTTGTTCCACCTGAGCCTGGTCGTGCTGGTGCTCGCTGTCGCGGCAGGACACCTGCTCGGCTGGCGTGGCGACGTCATCGTGCCCGAGGGCGATGATCCCTTCGTCAGTGCCGTCGGCAGCTACAACACCCTCGACCTCGGCCCCTGGGTGGGCACCGACGACGTCAAACCGTGGACGCTGAAGGTCAACAGCCTCGACGTCACGTTCGAGAAGAACGTCCCGCAGGACTCGGCGCAGTTCGGTCAGCCCCGAAACTTCCTCGCGTCCGTGACGACCGCGTCCGAGCCCGGTGGCAAGACGACCACCCGCCGCCTCGCGGTCAACGATGCGGTCAAGCTCGACGGCACCTCGGTCTACCTGCTCGGCAACGGCTACGCCCCCGTGATCACCGTCAAGGACCCGAAGGGCAAGGTGCTCTACCACCAGGCGACGCCGTTCCTGCCGCAGGACAATGCCTACCGGTCGGTCGGCGCCATCAAGGTGCCCGCGGCGTCACCGAAGGAACTCGGCTTCTACGGGTTCTTCCTGCCGACCGCGAAGTTCGACAACAAGCTCGGACCCATCTCGACCTACGCCGGCCTGAGCAATCCCGAACTGGTCGTCGGCGCGTACAGCGGGCAGCTCTTCCCCGACGGCACACCGCAGTCCGTCTACGCGCTCAACACCCAGAAGATGAAGCAGGTCATGAACGGCAAGACGCCCTGGAGCGCCGTGGTGCGGCCGGGCAAGACGGTGAAGCTCCCGGACGGCACCACCATCTCGATGGACAAGAAGATCCCGCGGTGGGCCGGACTGTCGGCGCGGTACAGCCCCGGCAAGGGCACCGCACTGGTCTCCGCGCTGCTCGGCCTCACCGGCCTGATCATGTCCATGACGCTGCGTCGGCGGCGCATCTTCGTCAAGGTCCGCGGTGCCGGTGGCGACGACACCGAAAGCTCCGCCCGCGACGGGCGTAGTCTGATCACCGCCGGCGCACTCGCCAAGGGCGAGGATCCGCGCCTGCAGGTCGCACTCGACGCCCTGCTCGACGGCATCGAGACCCGGCTCGGCAATACCCCGACATCCCAGGCAGGTTCGGCACGATGATCACCCTCACGCCCAGCATCTCCTTCGACTTCGGTGGGCATGCCACCAACGTCGGCCTGTCCGACCTGTCGAACGAATTCCTCTACGCCTCGGCCGTCGTGCTGGCCCTGGCGATGCTGTCCTTCGCCGCCGACCTCGCCGGGCACCCCGGACGGGTCGCGCGGGCCGCCGAACGCGCCGAGGCCGCTGCCACTGAGTCGTCCGAGGCGGCGGCCGCGGAAGCCGGCAGCGGTGGCACCGCAGTGCTCGAGCGGACCGCGCAGGACCAGCCCGTCATACCGGAGAAACGGCAGTGGGCCGGGATCGGTATGTCGCTCTCGTGGCTCGGGGCGCTGCTGCTGACGGCCTGTGTCGTGCTGCGGTCGGCATCCGTCGGACGCCCGCCGCTGGGCAACATGTACGAATTCGCCATCGTCGGTGCGTTCTTCGTGCTGGCAGCCTTCCTGATCTGGAGCCTCAAGCGCGACGTGCGGTCGCTCGGGATCTTCGTGGTCGGACCGACACTGCTGACCGAGATGCTCGCCGCGCTCGTCTTCTACACGGCCGCCAGCGAGTTGCTGCCGTCGCTGAAGAACTACTGGCTGACCATCCATGTCACGGTCGCGATCCTGTCCGTCGCGTTCTTCACCATCGCCTTCTCCACGACGATCCTCTTCTTCGTGCAGAAGTGGCGGGAGGACATCAAGGACACCAAGTACACGTTCATGGATGCCGTGCCGAACTCCGAGGTGATGGACCGCACGACGTACGGGCTGCTCATCATCGCCTTCCCGCTGTGGACGTTCACGGTCATCGCCGGCGCGATCTGGGCCCAGAAGGCCTGGGGCACCTACTGGGGCTGGGACCCCAAGGAGGTCTGGTCGCTGGTGATCTGGGTGGTCTATGCCGCCTATCTGCACGCCCGCGCCACCGCTGGGTGGAGCGGCAAGAAAGCCGCCTACATCGCGCTCGCCGGCTTCGGCTGCGTGCTGTTCAACTTCTGCGTCGTCAACGTCTTCATCGTTGGCATGCACTCGTATTCAGGTATGTGATGATCCGTTACACGATTCTGCGACTGCTCGTCTTCGTGGTCGCCCTGCTCCTCCTGTTCGCGGTCGGATTCCGCAGCTGGGCGTTGTTGGTCCTGTCCGCGGCGGTCTCGCTCGTGGTGTCCTTCTTCGCATTGCGTGGACCCCGGGAACAGTTCGCCACCCAGGTCCAGCAGAAGGTCTCCGAGCGTCAGGAGCGCGCGGCGGCATACCGCAGCGCCGAGGACGACGACACCGACGAGTGAGCGCGCTCGCGGGTTAGTCGTTCGCGGCGGCGAGGTCCTGTCCGATCGCGACGAGCTCCTGTATGACGTGGCGCACGACCGCTCGCTCGGCGCGGTCTCGTCGAGCCAGCACCAGCACTCGGCGGGCACTGTCGATGTCGCGCAGCCGCAGCAGCCGGACCGCGGGATTCGGCCGGGTCGTGAAGCGCGGCAGCGACGCGATGCCGGCTCCCGCCGCGACCAGCGCCTCCGCCACGCGGTTGTCGCGGACCTCCTGGACGATCTCGGCCGATCGACCGGTCAACCGCTCGACGCGGTCCAGCAAGGTGCGGAAGGGATAGCCCCGCGGCGTCGTCACCCACGGCTCGGTGATCGCCTCGTCCGGCCGGAGGCTGCGGCGCTTCGACCAGCGGTGGCCGACGGGTATGGCGATGTCGAGCGGCTCGCGGACCACTTCGCGGACCACCAGCCCGCGACGGCGCGGCACGGCGGCGTTCATGGTGTGTCCGATGACCAGGTCGTGACTGTCGGCCAGGCCGGCGAAGTCCTCCTCGGAGACGTCGCAGTCCTCCAGCCGCACGTCCACCGGCACGTCCCGCAGCGCGGTCAGCAGGAGTGGCGCGAGATATTCGAGCGCGCTGGGGAGTGCGGCGATCCGCACCTCGCCGGCGATGTCGCCGCGGAACTCGTCGAGTCGTGCCTGAGCGCTCGCGAGCGCAGTTTCCACCTCGAGTGCGGCGTCGGCCAGCAGCCGACCCTCGTCGGTGAGTCGCAGCCCGCGCCCGTCGGCCGTCACGAGGTGCACGCCGAGATCCCGCTCCGCGGTGCGCAATTGCTGCGACACCGCCGACGGTGTGCGCCAGGTGGCTGCCGCGACCGCTGCGACGCTGCCGCGGTCGCGCAGCTCGCGTAGCAGGCTCAGGTGTCTCGACTCCATGAAGTAATCCTAAAGAATACCTCCACAAATTCTTGATAGACCTACTGAGTGGATCGGCGGAGCATTGACCCATGCCGATTCGTCACCGATTCCTCGCCGGACTGGTCGCCGTGCTGTGGGGGCTGAACTTCCTGGCGATCCACGCGTCGCTCGAGCAGTTCCCGCCATACTTCCTGGTCGCCCTGCGCTGGACGCTGATCGCCGTGCCGACCGTCCTGTTCGTCCCGCGACCGCAGGTGCCGCTGCGTTATCTGCTCGGCTACGGCCTGGGATTCGGTGTGCTGCAGTTCGCGTTCCTCTACAGCGCGATGGACGCGGGTATGCCGACCGGCCTCGCGTCGCTGGTGTTGCAGAGCTCGGCACCGTTCACCGTTCTGCTCGGCGTGCTCGTGGGCGAGCGCCTCACGCCGACGCGTTCGCTCGGCGTGCTGGTCGCCGTCGGCGGCCTGGTGATCGTCGGGTCGCAGCGGGCCGGCGGTGCCGCGTGGTGGCCGTTCGTGCTGACGCTCTGCGGTGGCCTCGGCTGGGCCTTCGGCAACCTGTCCAGCAAGCTGGCGCGCCCGCCCAGGCCGCTGCACCTCACCCTGTGGATGACCGTGGTGCCACCGCTGCCGATGTTCGGGCTCTCACTCCTGGTGGAGGGTCCGCAGCGGATCGCCGGCTCGGTGGCGACCTCCGGCAGTGCGTGGCCGGCCTGGGCCGGGCTGCTCTACACCTGTGTGCTGGGCAGCGTTGCGGGCAGCGGGATCTGGACCTGGCTGATGGCACGGCATCCGGCGAGCACCGTCGCGCCATACTCGATGCTCGTGCCGGTGATCGGCCTGAGCGCCGCCTGGCTGGCGCTCGGCGAACGCCCCGGGGCGATCGAGTTGCTCGGCTGCGTGGTGGTGGTCTCCGGCGTGCTGCTCACGTCGCAGGTGGCCGGTCGGCCCGCGGACAGTGGGTCGGAGAGCGATCGAACGGACGAGGCGGTTCACAGGGAGCGCACAACTGCTTCCGCGGTCCTCCATCGGTGACAGCGGGAGTCTGAGGTCAGTCGAACTTCAGGAGCCCGGAATGAAACACCGTCTGACAGCCGCCACAGCAGCCCTCGCCGTCGCCACGCTCGTGCCGGTCGGTGCATTCGCCGCGGGCGAGAACATGAGCAACCGCGTCACGGTCTCGGGGGCCGCGCCGTCGGTGACGATCCCCAGCAGCCCCAGCACCAGCAGCCCGTCGACCGGTTCCGGAAACGGCTCCTCGAACGGCAATGGCTCGTCGGGAAGCAACGGCTCCGGCTCTTCGGGTGGCAGCGGCGGATCCAGCGGTGGGTCCAGCGATGGCAACGGCGCCAACCCGTGGTCGCAGGCGACGACGAGTCAGACGTCCGGTACGCCGGTGTCGTCCTGGCCGGGAGTCGTCATGGTCGACACCGTCCTGCAGGGCGGTGAGGGTGCGGGCTCCGGCATCGTGCTGACCTCCGACGGGATCGTCCTCACCAACTACCACGTGGTCGACGGCTCGACCTCCATCCGGGTGAAGGCCTCGAACGGCAAGGTCTACACGGCCAAGGTGCTCGGCTTCGACGAGACACACGACATCTCGGTGATCAAACTGGAGGGCGCGAGCGGGCTGAAGACGGCGTCGTTGGACACCGGCGCCGCTGTGCTCGGTGAGAAGGTGACCGCGGTCGGTCAGGGTGGCGGCCAGGGGACCCTCTACAAGACCGGTGGCACCGTGACCGACACCAACGAGCAGATCACCGCCTCGGACGGCGGCAGCGGAGCCTCCGCGGAGAAGCTGACCGGGCTGATCGAGACCAACGCGCAGATCGTGCCGGGCTACTCCGGTGGACCGCTGCTCGACTCCGACGGCAAGGTCATCGGCATCGACACCGCGGCGTCGTCGTCGACCCCGATCACCGGGTACGCCATACCGATGTCGTCGGCGATGAAGATCGCCACCAAGATCGAGAACGGCTCGAAGTCGTCCACCGTGCACATCGGCGGGCGCGCGGCGCTGGGCGTCGAGATCAGCACGCAGTCGTCGAACGGATACGGGTACGGCGGCGCGACCGGTGCACCGGTCGTCGGTGCCACGTCCGGCGGTGCGGCGGCCAAGGCCGGCATCACGGCCGGCTCGACGATCACCGCCATCGGCGGCACGCAGGTGTCCGGGCCGACCGCACTGACCGACCTGCTGGACCAGAAGTACCCGGGCGACAAGGTGTCGGTCACCTGGACCGACGCGCAGGGTCAGTCGCACACCGCCACGGTGACGCTGGGCACCAGCCCCGCCAACTGACGATCGGTCAGAGGTGGTCCAGGAAGAGGCCGAGGCCGAAGAGCACGCCATACGCGAGGATCGTCATGCCGGTCGCAGCGAGCGGCGGGATCAGGTCGCGGCCGGTGGCGCCCTTGGTCACGGTCTGCACGGAGCGGGCTGACGGCGCCAGGCCGATCAGCGCGATGATCGCCCACGGTCGTTGTACGGCGGACACGACGACCGCGACCAGCGCGACCGCGAACATCGCGGTGAACAGCTTGCGGGTGGCGGCGTCACCGATCCGGACGGCGAGAGTGCGCTTGCCGGAGACGGTGTCGCCGGGGATGTCGCGCAGGTTATTGACGACCAGGATCGCGCAGGCGATGGCGCCGATGCCGACGGCCGCGGCGACCGCGCTCAGGTCGATCGAACCGGCCTGCGTGTAGGTCGTGCCGAGGGTGGCGACGAGCCCGAAGAAGATGAAGACGAAGACCTCACCGAGACCCAGGTAGCCGTAGGGGTGCTTGCCGCCGGTGTACTTCCAGGCGGCGACGACCGCCAGCACACCGGGGATCAGCAGCCAGAACTTCCCGGAGAGCGCGACGAGAGCCAGTCCGCAGACGCCGGCGGCACCGAAGCTGAGGAACGCCGCGGCCTTCACGCTCGACGGCGTCGCGAGGCCCTGGCCGACCAGCCGCACCGGGCCGACCCGCGAGTCGTCGGTGCCACGGATGCCGTCGGAGTAGTCGTTGGCGAAGTTGACGCCGATCTGCAGCAGCAGTGACACCAACAGCGCGAGCAGCGCGTAGGCCGGGTTGCCGTCCCCGAGGGCGTATGCCGCTCCGGTTCCTGCTGCGACGGGTGCAACCGCAACGGGCAGGGTGCGAGGGCGGGATCCGGCGATCCATTCGTTGAGCGTGGCCATGCGGCTTATTCTGCGTCGGCACGAGCGCCAGCAAGCTGCCGCCCTGCCAACGCAGCCCAAGCTTGCTGTGCTTGTTCAAAACAGACTTCCATGCGAGCGCTTCGTGACTTTCGGGAGACGGGCGGCCGTCAGTCGGCCTGCTGGTGAGGACTCAGAGTCTGCCATCCCTCGGCCGCTGCCAAGGCCGCGCGGTCAGGCTTGCCCGGGCCGCGCAACGGCATCTCGTCCACCAGCAGCAGACGTTTGGGCAGTGCGTATGGCGGGACGCGATCCCGCAGGTGAGCCCGAATGTCCTGCAACGACAACGCTGTTCGAGCTCGTATGGCGATCGCCACCGCCTCGCCCCACTCGCGGTCGGGCAGGCCGAGAGCGACCGCCTCGAGCACGTCCAGGTGCGTGGTCGCAGCGGTCTCGACGGTCCGTGGGGCGACCTTCATCCCGCCGGTGTTGATCAGGTCGTCGATGCGGCCGATGACCTGAAGGCGCCCGTCGCGCCATACACCGAGGTCGTCGGTGCGGAAGGTGCGTGTGCCGTCCTCGAGGCGACCGAAGACCGCCGTGGTGCGCTCCACGTCGCCGAGGTATCCGGAGGCGATCGTGGTGCCGCACAACGTGATTCGGCCGTCATCGGCGAGCTCGACGCGAGTTCCGTTCAGTGGCACGCCGCTGTAGACGCAGCCGCCGGCGGTCTCGCTGGAACCGTAGGTGGTCAGCACCGTGGCGCCGGCGTCGGCCGCTTCGTCGAGGAGCCGCGGATCGGCGGCCGCCCCGCCGAGCAGGATCCCGTCGAAGCGCGCCACGGTTGCGCGGACGTCGTCGCCAGCATCAAGCAGCCGCCGCAGCTGGGTCGGCACCAGTGCCGTGTAGTGGCGTTCGTGCGCGAGCGTGCTTGCAGCAGAGACGAATTCGGCGATGTCGAAGTGGGGGAGCGAGACCGGGTCGGTGCCCGCGCGCAGCGAGCGGATCAGGACCTGCGTTCCCGCGATGTGGTGGGCCGGCATGGGCAGCAACCACTGACCCGGCCCACCGAGCCGCTCGTGCGTCGCATCGGCGCTCGCGATCAAGGCGTCCCTTGTCAGCATCGCGCGTTTCGGTGCTCCGGTGGAGCCGGAGGTGCTGACCACCAATGCCAGACCGTCGGGACGGGTTGCGGTCGGATCGAGGGTGGGGGCTGCGCCGTCGGCATACGGGGCGATGGCCGGTCCGCTGCCGTCGAGAGCCGCGGCGAGTGCGGCGCGGTAGGCGGTGAGGTCACCAGCATCGACAGGGAAGGGCAACAGGTCTGGCACCCACCCAGATTAGACACCCCACAAAGTCCTCGCTCCTTCGTCACCCGGTACTTCGCGGGGACCCCGTCGGGTGTCCGGGTCGTCGCTCTATCGTGAGCATCGAGCGAGGCCGCGCGTTCTGCGGCTCGGTGCCCTTCGACCAAGGAGTTGTGTGATGACCCGTCCGATCGCGGTGGTGACCGGCGCGAGCAGCGGGATCGGCCGGGCGACCGCCCGCAAGCTGGCGGCCGAGGGGTTCGAGGTCATCTGCGCGGCTCGCCGTACCGATCGCATCGCGGAGCTGGCTGCGGAGATCGACGGTCGCGCAGTGACGTGCGACGTGACGAAGCCGGACGACGTGAAGGCGCTGGCCGACGCGGCAGGTGATCGCGTTGCCCTTTTGGTCGCCAACGCCGGTGGTGCGGTCGGCTCCGAATACGTCGCGGACGCAGACCTTTCCGACTGGCGCGCGATGTACGAGACCAACGTGCTCGGTGTCGCCGCGACGATCCAGGCACTGCTGCCGGCGCTCACCGCTGCGCACGGCACGATCGTGACTATCGGTTCGGTGGCCGGCATGGTCGCCTACGAGGGCGGCGCCGGCTACTGCGGTGTCAAGGCGGCCGTGCACTCGCTGATGATGTCGCTCCGCCTGGAGCTCTGGGACCAGCCGGTCCGTGTCTGCGAGATCGACCCCGGGATGGTCGCCTCCGACGAATTCGCGCTCGTGCGATTCCGCGGCGACGCCGAGAAGGCCGCGAAGGTGTATGCCGGAGTGCGCAATCCGTTGACCCAGGAGGACATCGCCGACTGCGTCGCCTTCGCCGCCACCTGCCCCGAGCACGTCAACATCGATCAGTTGGTCGTGCGCCCCCGCGCCCAGGCCGCCGCGCACAAGGTTCACCGCGAGGACTGAGATCCCTGAGCAGTCCGCGGTACGAGGCCACCCAAAGCTGATCGAGTAGCGCCGAGGTACGAGGCGCGTATCGAGATCCCTGGGCCCGGAGGTGGCCGAGGAGCGAGGGACGAGCGTCTCGAGGTCCCGCCCGCCCAACTGCCGCATACTGTCGTTGGTTACTCGCCGTACGCGGCGCTTTCGGGCGGCATGCTGGCGATTGTCGTCAGTTGGTCGCGCCGGCTTCACCCGCCCTGGGTGATCGCGGCCGGATCCGACCCGGCATAGTGGACAACGTGCAGACTGACGAGGTCCTGAACCTGCTGCAAGAAGTCGCCGAGACGGTGATCGAGCCCCGATTCCGGGCTCTCGCCGAGGGTGAGGTGATGGAGAAGAACCCCGGAGATCTGGTCACCGTGGCCGATCGTGAGGCCGAGGTGGAGATCACCAAGCGACTGGTCGCGGCATACCCCGACGCGTTGATGGTCGGCGAGGAGGCCGTTTCCGCCGACGGTTCGGCGCTGGATGCAGCCGGCGGCGCCGAGCACTGGTTCACCATCGACCCGGTCGACGGCACCCGCAACTTCGTGCACGGCTCCCAGGACTACGCCGTCATGGTCGCGGAGATGCGGCGTCGCGAGGTGGTCCGCAGCTGGATCTGGCAGCCGGAGCACAAGCTCGCGTATGTCGCCGAACGCGGCGCGGGTGCCTGGTGCGGCGATCGCCGCCTCGGTGTCCCGGAGCGGGACGAGGACGCCCCGCGCGGCCGCACCTCACGCCGGGCGCTCGTTGGGACCGCCCTCGGTGACCTGCCGTCGCTGGAACTCACCTGGGTCAGCTGTGGCATCGACTACCCCAAGCTCGCCGAAAACGCTTGTGACTACTTGCTGTACGGCGGAGCGATGCCCTGGGACCACGCGCCCGGATCACTGCTGGTGACCGAAACCGGTGGAGTGCTGACGTATGACGACGGCTCGGCATACGACCCGACGACCACCAGGTCACCGCTGATCGCGGCCGGCAAGACGGCCATCTCGGCCGCCGTTCTCAAGGCCCTGGACGGCACGCAGCTCTGACCCTTCGAGACGCCCGCTCGTCCCTCGCGGTCTCCTCAGGGACCACCCTTCGAGACGCCCGCTCGTCCCTCACGGTCTCCCTTTCGAGACGTTCGTTCGTTCCTCGCGAACTCCTCAAGGCGCGGCTCAGGGACCCTTCGTCAGCCGGTCGTGGCCGCGGGCTCGCTCGAAGCCGCTTCCGTTGGGACTTTGTAAGTGCGAATCTCCTTGCCACTGGCGAGGATTCCGGCGACGGCGGCAATGCTGGTCAGGCCCCCGATCGACATGGCGAGACCGGGACCGATCGCGGTGCCGACCGCACCGGCCCGGAAGTTGCCCAGGTTGGGTCCGCCGATGCCGACGACCTGCTCGAGTGCGCTGAGCCGACCACGGAAGCGGTCCGGCGTCGCCGACTGCACCAGGGTGGTGCGACTGGTCACCGACCAGGTGTCGGCCGCGCCGGCGAGCGCCAGCATGGCCAGGGTGACGATCAGCAGGTGTGATGCGCCGGCAATGGCCAGCGTTGCGCCCCACGTCATCGAGCAGGTCACCATGACGAGCCCCGGCCGGGAGCGATGGGTGATCAGGCCGCTGAGGGTCGACGCCGTCACGCCACCGACGGCGACCGCGGTGGTGAACCACGCCAGGGTCTGCGCGCCACCGTCGAACCGTTCGTGGCTGAGGGCGGGGAAGAGTGCGAACGGCATGGCGAGCACGGTCGCTCCGAGGTCGCAGAGGAGGGCTCCACGAACGACGGGTGCCGTTGCGGCGAAACGGAATCCGGCCATCGCGGCGCGCAGGCCACGGTCCGCGGCGGCATCCTCGGGTGGACGATGCAGCCCTCGCAGACCGGCAAGGGCGACCACGAACGAGCCGGCATCGATCAGGAAGCACACGGGCAAGCTGAACGTGGTGGCGACGAGCGCCGCGAGCACCGGCCCGACGAGCATGGACACCTGAAAAGCCAACGAGGTCAACGCGTATGCCGCGGCCAGTTCGCCGTTGGCGACGACGGTCGGGGTGAGCGCGCGTCGGGCGGGGCCGGCCAACGAGCCGAGCGCCGCTGCGACTGCGGTCAACCCGATGAGCAGTCCGACCTGCTCCGCCAGGACCGCCCATGCCATCAGCAGGCTGGTGATCATCTGCCCGACCGTCGCGCGACGGGCGAGTGCGGCACGGTCGACCGAGTCGATGAACATCGAACCCGCCAGGGCGATCACGATCAGCGGCACGCCGGATGCAAGTCCCAACAGGCCGACCAGGAAAGAGGATCCGGTGAGATGCCAGACGGCATACATGGCGGCGAAGCTGTTGAACTGGCTGCCGATCGCCGAGACGGCGCCGCCGCCCCAGAGGCGTCGGAACGCCCGGCTGGTGCGCAGCGGAGTGATGTCGGTCAGGACCTTCACGAGCGGTCCTGCAGGTGCTCGTCCAGGGACTCGGCCAGCCGTTCGGCGAAGGGTTTCCGGGCGAGAGCCTCATGGAGGGCGTCGACCGCAGCCATGATCGGCTGCGAGATCTCGACGTCCAGCGCCCGGATCACGTGCTCCGTGGAGCGCCATTCCGCCTTGAGCAACGGGATGAGCTCGTTCGCCTCGTCCGTCGGTATGACGACCCGGGATCGGGCATCTTCGCCGGGTTCGGACCGCACCAGGCCGGCCTTGATCATCGATGACACGGTCTGGCTCATCCCGGAATGGGAGATCTCCTGCGCCGCAGCGAGCTCCTTGACGGTCATCGGGCCGCGCCGGGAGAGGGTGATCAGCGGCCCGACGAATCGGCTGCGCACCGACGCGCCGCGAGAGCTGTAGAGACGCTCGATGTCCTGGTCCATCGCGTGGAGCAGTTGGAAGAGAGGCCGGTAGTAGCTGCTGTCGAGAAGATCCGGTTCGGACATTCGTTAAATGTAACAGTGCTTATATAAATGGCCAACCGGTTTCCCTGGCGGCGCAGTTCGCGACTGGCGGCCGAATTGCGCCGTCAGTCGTGAAAGCGACCGTCAGGGTCGGGTCAGGAAGTCGTGGCAGGCCGCCACGCGCTCGCGCCACCACGTCTGTCGATCCTCCGGCGCACGGTGCTCGTCGAGCAACGCCGGGTCCGGCTGGGGGCGGCGGACCGTGATCGAACCCCCTTGTGGCACCAGCGAATCCGTGACGACGTCGCCGGCCATCAGCTCGAGGGTGCCGAGGCCACACGCATGCGGCAGTGCTGGCAGGGCAGCCGCCAATGCGACTCCGGCGGCGATCCCTACCGAGGAGTCGATGGCGCTGGAAACCACTGTGGGCAGACCGGACTCGGTGGCGATCCGCAACGCTGCCGACACCCCTCCGAGCGGAGCGACCTTCACGACGGCGACGTCGGCGGCGCCGAGGCGCGCCACCCGCAGCGGATCCTCCGCCTTGCGGATCGACTCGTCGGCGGCGATCAGCACGTCGATACCGTTGCGTGCCAGCAGGTTTCGCAGTTCGACGAGCTCCTCGACGGTCGCGCAGGGTTGCTCGACATACTCCAGTCCGTATGGCGCCAGTGCCGCGATCGCCCCTGCCGCGTCGTCCACGGACCACCCGCCGTTGGCATCGACCCGCACGAAGGCATCGCCGCCCATCGCGTCCCGCACGGCCGCGACGCGGTCGACGTCGTCGGTGAGTGACTGTCCGCGCTCGGCGACCTTGACCTTCGCGGTGCGGCAGCCGTCATACCGGGCGAGCACGCCCGCAACGTCCGCAGCTGCCACCGCCGGCACCGTCGCGTTGACCGGGACGACGGAGCGCACCGGCTCCGGCCACCGACCCCATGCGGCGTCGATCGCAGCGCCGAGCCAACGGGATGCCTCGGGTGCGTCGTACTCCAGGAAGGGCGAGAACTCGCCCCAGCCGGACGGCCCTGCGAACAGGGCGATCTCGCGGTGCATCACGCCACGGAAGCGCACCTGCATCGGGATGCTGACGACGTGCAACGAGTCGAGGAGCTCACCGAGAGACGGGGAAGATGTCACGACATACGACGGTAGCCATAACCTTGGGCGGGTGAGCAAGCAGAGCCAGGTCAGCGAGATCTTCGACGAGAGCGCGTGGGAACCGGTCGAGGGATTCGACTTCACCGACATCACCTACCACCGGTGCGTGCGGCCCGGGCCGGAGCGGGGGACGGTGCGCATCGCGTTCGACCGGCCCGAGGTCCGCAACGCGTTCCGTCCGCACACGGTCGACGAGCTCTACCGGGCGCTCGACCATGCACGCATGACGCCCGACGTCGGCTGCGTGCTGCTCACGGGCAACGGCCCGAGCGCGAAGGACGGCGGTTGGGCGTTCTGCTCCGGCGGTGACCAGCGCATCCGTGGCCGGTCGGGCTATCAGTACGCCGAGGGCGAGACCGCGGACACCGTGGACGCCGCCCGGGTGAAGGCGCAGGGCGGCCGGTTGCACATCCTGGAAGTGCAGCGACTGATCCGCACCATGCCGAAAGTCGTTGTCGCAGTGGTGAATGGCTGGGCCGCCGGTGGTGGACACAGCCTGCACGTGGTCTGCGACATGACCATCGCCTCCCGTGAGCACGCCCGCTTCAAGCAGACCGATGCCGACGTCGGTTCGTTCGACGCGGGCTACGGCTCGGCATACCTGGCCAAGATGGTGGGGCAGAAGAACGCCCGCGAGATCTTCTTCCTCGGTCGTTCGTATGACGCAGAGGCCATGCAGCGGATGGGCGCCGTCAACATCGTGGCCGACCATGCCGATCTGGAGAACGAAGCGCTGCAGGTCGCGGCCGAGATCAATGGCAAGAGCCCGACCGCGCAGCGGATGCTGAAGTTCGCGTTCAACCTGACCGATGACGGGCTGATGGGGCAGCAGGTGTTCGCCGGTGAGGCGACCCGGCTGGCGTACATGACCGACGAAGCGGTCGAGGGGCGGGACGCGTTCCTGGAGAAGCGCGACCCCGACTGGTCGCCGTTCCCCTGGTACTTCTGACGTTCCCTGCTACCTCCAAGGCTGGGACGATATTCCTTGGTCTGTGACGGCGGACGAAGGGACTCGCAGACTCAGCCACTGGGGGACGATCGGGCTGTTCGTCGCCGTGGTCGTCGGGGTGCTGGCGCCGGTGTTCGGAGGCCTCGATCGCCCCTCGGCGAGTCGGGAGAGCGTGCGGTTGGAGCCGGGCGCCTCGGTGCTGCTCGTCGCGCACCACGAGGTCACGCTCGACAGTGGCGACGGTGCCACCGCCATCCGCGGCTGTGCGATCGCCGGACCGCGCGGTTGGTACCACTCGGTCGCCGCCATGGGCAGCACGGCGGCCTTTCGTACCGGTCCGGAGGGTGACTACAAGATCACCTGTCAGGGCGGCGCGGTGCAGGTCGAGAACGACAGTGGCGGGCAGCCCGCGACCGTCGGCACCGACCATTCCGGACACCACCTCACCGCCGCCGCGCTCGTGGCCGCCGGTGTGATCGCGCTGGCCAGCCTCGGCGTGCTGTTGGTGGCACGCGGCCGCCGGAAGGCTGCGGCCGGACCGGACCTCGGGTGACCGCCCCGGTCAGGTCTGCCGGCGATGCGGCGCGAGTGCCAGCTCCAGCAGTGACTGCAGCTGCGCCTGCTCCTTCTCGCTGAGGTGTCCGAAGAACTCATCGCCCCGTCGTGCGCGGGCGCGTTCGATGCGGGCGCGCAGCGCACGGCCCTCATCGGTCAGCGCGATCGTGACCGCACGCCGGTCGGTGGGGTCGGGGGAGCGGCGGACCAGGCCACGCTCCTCGAGGTGGTCGACGACCTCGGTCGCCGAGCGCGGCGCGATGTCCAGGTGTGCCGCGATGTCGCCGAGACGCAGTGGCCGGTCGTAGTGCCGACTGATCACACCCATCGCACGTGACTGGCTCGGCGTCAGGCCGAACGGCTCCAGCTCGCCCATCGTGGCCCGCCGCAACGAACGGGACGTGCGCATCACCAGTTGGGTCAGCGACGGTTCGTCCTCGGCGGCCGGCGCAGGTTTCTTCGCCATTCGGGAATTGTATGGCGGTCAGTGTGGTTACACCAATGTGAGGTAACCTCACTAAAGACTTTCACCGAAAGGCAGGTGCTGCCTATGACAGCCCCCACCACCTTCCCCGGATCCCCGGGTGTCCGCCCGCAACCCGGCCGTCCCGACGGCGAACGCGAACCCGGCCACCAGAGCCGCGGAGCCGGTCGTCGCAAGAGCGCCGCCGACGTCGCACAACTCGAGCAGCACCCCGTCCCGCTGCGCCGCATCGCCGCGCTCTTCGGCCCGCATCGGCGCCCGCTCGCGGTGGTCACGGCGATCATCGTCGCGAGCTCGCTGATCGGACTGGTCACGCCGTTCCTGACCAAGCACCTCATCGACGACGCCATCCCGCACCAGAACGTGCGGCTCCTGCTCTTCCTCGTCGGTGGCATGCTCGCCATCACCGTCACCACGCAGGCGCTCGGCGTCATACAGACGTGGCTGTCGACGCGTATCGGTCAACAGGTCATGCACGGGCTGCGCACCGACCTCTTCAGCCACCTGCAACGCCTGCCGCTCGGCTTCTTCACCCGCACCCGCGGCGGGGAGGTGCAGTCGCGACTGACCAACGACGTCAACGCCATGCAGGGCGTCGTCACCAACTCCGCGACCTCGGTCGCCACGAACATCACCACCGCCGTCGGCACCGCCGCCGCGATGGTCGTGCTCTCCTGGCGGTTGTCTTTGCTGAGCCTGCTGGTGCTGCCGCCGGCCATCTGGTTGACCCGTCGCGTCGCCCGGTTGCGCCGCACCATCCAGACCCGCGCGCAGCGTGCGCTCGCCGACATGCAGACCCAGATCGAGGAGTCGCTGTCCATCAGTGGCGTTCTGCTGGCCAAGACGGTCGGCTCGGGTCCCGCTCTCTCCCAACGCTTTCGGGACACCTCGTCCGAGCTGACCGAGCTCGAGCTGCAATCGCAGATGGCCGGTCGCTGGCGGATGGGCACGATGGCGATCGTCTTCTCCGCCATACCCGCGCTGATCTACCTGGCCGCCGGTCTTCCGGCCACGAGCGGCGGGATGACGATCGGCACGCTGGTCGCGTTCACCGCGCTGCAGTCCGCGCTGTTCCGTCCGATGCTGGGGGTGCTCAACGTCGGCGCCGAGGTCGTCACCTCGATGGCGCTGTTCAGCCGGGTCTTCGAGTTCCTCGACATGCCGGTGACGATCGATGACCCCGAGAACCCGGTGGTCGTCGACCCGGCAACCGCACAGGGCGACGTCGCGTTGACCGACGTCACCTTCTGGTATGACGGGGCGGACCGCGACGCCCTCACCCACATCGACCTGGAGCTGCCGGCCGGCAAGCAGGTCGCGCTGGTAGGTGCGACCGGCTCGGGCAAGTCGACCCTCGCCGGACTGGTCTCGCGGCTGCACGACCCGAACAGCGGATCGGTCCGCATCGACGGTGTCGACCTGCGCGACATGACGCTGCAGAACGTCGCATCCCTGGTCGGTGTCGTCTCGCAACAGAGCTACCTGCTGCACACGACCATCCGCGAGAACCTGCGCTACGCACGGCCGGACGCCACCGACGAGCAGGTCGAGCAGGCGGCTCGCGCCGCCCAGGTCCACGACCTGATCGAGGCGCTGCCGGACGGCTACGACACGCTCGTCGGCGCCCGCGGCCACCGCTTCTCCGGTGGTGAGCAGCAGCGCATCGCGCTGGCCCGGACGATCCTGCGCGACCCGGCGGTCCTGGTGTTGGACGAAGCCACCAGTGCCCTCGACAACGCCACCGAGCGCGCCGTCCAGGACGCCCTCGACGAGGTCAGTCGGGGCCGCACGACGCTGACGATCGCGCACCGGCTGTCGACGGTCCAGGGCGCCGATCTGATCGTCGTGCTCGACGGCGGTCGCATCGTCGAACGCGGCACGCACGACGAACTGCTGGCCCGCGGCGGCCGCTACGCGACGTTGTGGAACTCCCAGGCAACCCGGCACGTCAGCCTGATGAACTGACCCGGTGGGCTGATCCGGTGGACGCCGCCGGTTGCGGCGTGGTCTGCTGACAGCCCACGTCCACGGACGCCGACAGGAGACGCCGATGCAACTGCCCAAGCGACGAGGTCTCGCACTGACCATCATCGGTGCGATCCTGATGCTCGTCGTCGCGCCCGCCGCTGCCGGCATCGGCATCTGGAAGGGCGTCTCGGGCGGCATGAACGCCGTGAGCGACACCGCGTGGACCGCTGCCGGTGGCTCGGTGCACGTCACCGGCGCGGAGGACCAGACGATCCTGGTCGAAGGACGGTACGACACCGGTATGCCGCTGCCCACCTGCGAGGTCACCGGACCCGACGGCCACCGCCTCACGGTCGACGAGGGAACCACGCGACTGTCGATGGACTGGGGCGGCACCGCGTACAGCCGGGCAGGAACCTTCACCCCGTCCGGCCCCGGCGACTACACCGTGGACTGCAGCGGTCACCGCACCAAGGTCATCAGTTCCAGCGTGGCCAACGACGTCGCCCGCCGGGTGCTGGTGCCGCTCGGCATCGGCGTCGGGATCGGCGTGCTCGCGTTCCTGCTCGGTGTCGTGCTGCTGATCGTCGGCATCGTCAAGTTGGTCAAGTCCGGACAGGAACGTTCGCGCGCCCGGATGGCTGCGGCCGGCTGGCCTGGCGGTCCCGGACCGGGCGGGTCGCCATACGGTCCGCCGCAGGGGTATGGCGGGCAGCCGCCGTACAAGCCGGGTGATCCGCAGGACCCCTACCGGCACTGAGCACGCGCTTGGCTAAGGTTCGCCACGTGTATGACGCAGGGCGCCTCGTTGTCGGATTCGATCTGGACATGACGCTCGTCGACTCCCGGCAGGGGATCGTCGAGTGCATGCAGCGTGTGCTCGAGGCACGCGGTGTGACCGCGACCGAGCAACAGCTGTGGCCGCTGATCGGCGCACCGCTGCTGGACAACCTGGCGCTGTTCCTGCCCGACGAGCAACTGGAGGCCGCGGCCGCGGACTACCGGGCCGACTACCTGGTGCGGGCGATCGAGGTCACCGTGCTGCTGCCCGGCGCCCGCGAACTCGTCGACGCCATCCATGACGCGGGCGGCACCGTTCTGGTGGTCAGCGCCAAGAACCCGACCGCGGTCAAGGCGGTGCTGGAACACGTCGGCGTGCACCCGGACATCGTGGTCGGCGACCTCTTCGGGCACGACAAGGCGACCCCGCTGCGGGAGCACGGCGCCACGGCATACGTCGGGGATCACAGCGGTGACATGCACGCCGCGAACACCGCCGCCGTCCGGGCGATCGGCGTGACCACCGGCCCGACCGACGCCGAAGCGCTGCGCGAGGCCGGTGCCGATCTGGTGGTCGACGACCTCGGCGATCTGGTCGCGCGGCTGGACGCTCTGACCGCCGCCTGACCCGCACCGACCGGGGTCTTGCCATCCCGGCGCGACAGAGCGGTCCGCAGGGCAAACGATTCGATCGAATCGCCGATCACACGTTAATCTTGCGCCGCAAGCATCACCGCGACGCGATCGCGCGCTGCTTCCTCCACGATCAACCACGCAACCAGCAAGTAGGTGTCACGGTGCCTTCCGGCAAGGTCAAGTTCTTCGACTCGGACAAGGGTTTCGGGTTCGTCTCCGGCGACGACGGGCAGGACGTCTTCCTGCCCTCCAGTGCATTGCCGGCTGGTGTGACCACCGTCAAGAGCGGCACCCGCATCGACTACTCGGTCGCCGAGGGGCGGCGCGGCGCGCAGGCGCTCAGCGTCACCCTGCGCGACGCCTCGCCGTCGCTGGCGGCCCGGCACCGCAAGCCGGCCGACGACATGGCGGTCATCGTCGAGGACGTCATCAAGTTGCTGGACGACCTCGGCAACGGCCTGCGCCGCGGCCGCTACCCCGACAAGCGCCACGCGGACAAGGTCGCCTCCGTGCTGCGCGCCGTCGCCGACGATCTCGAAGGCTGAGTCAATGGCAGTGAAGAAGGACAGCAAGTCCAAGCCGAAGGCCGACAAGGTCGCGCTCGCCGCGATCGAGCCGGCCCGCGAGGCGGTCGTCGCGATCGCCGAACCCGGCACGGTCGGTGAGCACGTCGGCTCGGTCATGATCGGTGACCGCCTGGCGATGCAGTACTTCGCCTGCCTGTCGCCTGGGTATGTCGGCTGGCACTGGGCGGTTTCGGTCGCTCGTGCACCGCGGCAGAAGTTCGCGACAGTGTGCGAGACCAACCTGCTGCCGACCGACGACGCCGTCCTGTCGCCCGACTGGGTTCCGTATGTCGACCGCATCGCACCGGGTGACATCGGCGCCGGGGACGAGCGGCCGTACGTCGAGGACGACGACCTCCTCGAAGCGGGTTTCGAAGCGACCGGTGACGAGGACGTCGACCAGGTCGGGTTCTTCGAGCTCGGCCTCGGTCGCCCGCGGGTGCTGTCCGCCGAGGGCCGCGATGCTGCCGCGCAGCGTTGGTATGACGGTGAATCCGGTCCCAACACCGCGGTCGCGCAACAGGCCAAGGCGCACTGCTCGACCTGTGGCTTCTTCGTGCCGATGCCGGGTGTGCTGCGGCAGGTCTTCGGGGTCTGCGCCGGTGAGTGGTCACCGTCCGACGGCCAGGTCGTCTCGCTCGACCACGGTTGTGGCGCGCACAGCGAGACCGAGGCTCCGGCGACCGCGCCCGAGGTGCTCGACGCGCCCGTGCTCGACGAACTGGCGCTCGACTTCTCCTGAGCGAGCTGGCCTACTTCGACTGCCAGTCCCACACCGGGACGGGGTCGCTGCTGGTCGTGTCGGCACCCGGTTGGGAGACCTCCTGCGCGATCTTCGACCCCCAGTCCAGGTATGCCGTCAGGGCGCTGCGGAACTCCTCGTCCGAGGGCAGCCCGACCTCGTCGGCGGCCTCGATGAAGACCTCGACGAACCGCGCGCGGTGCTGTTCCTGGATCGCCAGGTTCGCGTGATGGCGCAACAGTGCGCCGTGCCCACCGTGGCGTTCGGTGTAGAGGTGCGGCCCGCCGAAGACTTCGGTGAGCCAGTCGGCCAGATGCTCGACGTGGCTGGGGTGCGGCTCGGTCCCGAAGATCTCGATCAGGACGGGGTCGGTCACACAGCGTCGGTACTGCGCGTCGGCGAGTTGGACGAGCACGGTGCGTCCGCCCAGGTGTTCGTAGAGCGTCGGGCGCTGTGCGTCGGTGGATTCTGTCGTGGTCACGGCGTGGTCTCTTTGGTCGGTGTGGTCCAGGACAGCCGGCCGCCCCGGATGTCCTGCAGGACCTCGGTGAGCCAACCGGCTTCGGCTGCGAGGCTTCGTGTGCGGTATTCGTCCTCCAGGAGATAGACGCGGGGTATGTCGTACCCGGCGTCCGCGGCGCGTGCGTCGCGCACCGTGCTCTCCAGGGTTTCGATGCGGGCTGCGATCAGGTCGGCCGCGGTGTCCTCGTCGACCATGGTGAGCACCGAGAGTGCGGCGGGGAACTGCGGGAATTCCTCCGGCAGCTCGGTGACCATCTCGGTCAGCCAGTCGACGGCGGCCCGCCGGCCGACGGCGGTGATGCGGTAGACGCGACGCCCGGGGTAGTTCTCCGAGCTGTCCCGATCGGTCCCGGCCTGTTCGACGAGGCCGTGGGTGGTGAGTCGGTCGATGACCTGGTGCAGGCTGGTGCGCTGGCGCACGTTCACGACCTTGTCCTTGCCGCGTTCCTTGATCAGTTTCTGCATCCGATAGACGTGCATCGGCTCCTCGAGGAGCATCCCGAGGACGATCAGTCCGAGGGCTGTCGGCTTCATCCGTCGGGTGGGCTGCTGGGTGCGCGTCGTCATGTGCGTGGCCTCGTCACTCTCCCGAGTATGTCGTGTGTCCCAGCACCCGGTGCATCGCATCGAGGACGGACTCGACGTCGGGGGTCGGAGCCTTCGCGACCCAGGCGACGTATCCGTCGGGTCGGATCAGGGCGGCGCCGACGCCCGGCCCGAGCACCGGCGGATCTGTCTGGTGCACCGTCACGCCGTACGGCTCGAGCCCGCTGCGCCATACGTCGGCGCCCTCGCGGACGGCGAGGACGAAGCCGGTCCCGGTCGCGTCCAGGATGCTCCGCTGATGGGCCGAGTCGATCCAGGTGTGCGGCATGCGTGCGCCGGGTTCGGCGACCTCGGCAACCGTGTCGGTGAACGGAACGGCTGCGCCGGCACCGAGTATGGCGGGGGAGTCATAGCGCTGACCCAGGGTGCAGACCAGATCGTCGATGTCGTCCTCGAGCCCACCGCCGAAGCGGGCCGCCTGACGGCGCACGGTGAGGTCGGCGAGCGCGTCGGCGACCGGTTTGCGTTCTGCCGCATAGGTTTCCAGCAGAGTGGGGTCGGCCCGACCGTCGAGGACCGCGGCGAGCTTCCAGGCGAGATTGTGTGCGTCCTGGACGGCGGAGTTGGCTCCCATCGCCCCGGCCGGCGGCCATACGTGCGCGGCATCACCGACCAGGAACGCGCACCCGTGACGGTAGGAGTCGGCGACCCCGACCGCCTGCTGCCACGGCGTGACATCGACGATCCGCACGTCGCGATCGGGGTCGCCCAGCGCGGCGCGGATCGCCTCGACGCAGGCGGCCGTGTCGAAGGAAGCCAGTGGCTTCGTGTCCGGATCGAACACCAACCCCAGGCTCCAGCGGTGCCGCTCGGCGGTCGTGGTGAGGGAGGCGAACCCGAGTTGTTCGTTCAGCACGATCCAGAACAACGCTCGCTGCGTGACGAGATCGTCCAGGTCGGCCTCGAAAACGATGCTCGCCCAGTGCTGCACGTCGCCGGATCCGCTGTGCTGGATGCCGAGTTGCCCGCGGATGCCGCCGGCATACCCGTCTGCCGCGATCAGGTAGTCGCAGTGCACCCGACGCGTCGTCCCGTCGGTGATGTCGCGCAACGTGACCTCGGCGCCACGGTCGGCAACGGTGATCTGGTCGGCGACGAGGCCCCGCTCGATCCGCGCGCCGAGCTCGCACGCCCGCCGGGTCAGCACCGGCTCCACCGAGTTCTGGTCGGCCATGACGAAGTGTGCAGGGGTGATCGTCTGCAGTCGTGGGTCGGGCTCCGGGTCGAACAGCCACTCCCACGGCGCGGACAGTGGCGCGCAACGGGCGACACCGGCGTCCCCGGTGAAGGGCGCGGACTGTGCTTCGACCTGCCGGTCGACACCCACCGAGCGGTAGACCTCCATGGTGCGCTGGTTGACCCCACGTGCCCGGCCTTGCACGCTCGGCTGGTCGTGGCGATCCACCATCATGACGCGAATGCCGTTGTGTGCCAGGAACATTGCCATGGTGGTGCCGGCGTAACCGCCCCCGACCACCAGGACCGGCACATGCTCGACCTCCGTGGCGCCCTCGGCCGCGCGCAGCTCGCGGAGGCGGTGCACGGACGTCGGGTCGTGCAGGGTGGCCATGCCGCCTCGGTGGATGCGGACCTCGCTGCCGTGGGCGTCACCCGTGATCGTCAGCGCACCCGACGGGTGCGCCGAGGGCTGTCGATCCTTCAGCCTTCCCTTCCCGGTCCGGCGGAGTGTGTCGTCCACCTGCGTTCCTTCGTCGACCAGCAGGACCAGGGTGGATTTGGCGAGGTCGGCGCGAACGGTGACCTCGGTGAATCTGCGACATGCGTCGCGCAGGTCGAGGACGACCCGCGAGTGGTCGGCCTGGATGGCGTAGTGGCGGGTCGTGGACCAGAAACCCATGCGCCGCAAGGTCTCCCGGCTGGTGCTGACTCTGGTCTCGGATCGGTCCGGGTGGATCTGTAGTCGTTGGCTCATGTGTTAGTTATAACATCACTAGTTATAGATGCACTAGTACATGCCGGGGGTGACTCTGCTTCTCGCCTCGACGGATCGGCTGCTCGAGATGGCATCGGATGCGCTCTGGGACCTAGTCCTAGACCCCCTACGACTGTGGCGTGTTTGCGGTGGAAACCATTGCTGCGCATGGATTTTCACGATTGAGTTCACCTCCAGGGGGACGCACCGTTCGATCACCTGCACAGCTCAGGTGGCGGGCGTCATACACACCCGAAACATCACGTAGGGGATGAAATGTCACGCACACGACGCGCAGCTGCGCTTCTCACCATCGCGGCCACCGGGGCCGGCATCACCACCGCGGTTGTTGCGTCGCCGAGCGCGCACGCGGCAACCACCAGCGGCATCCACACCCGGGCACAGGTGCCCTGGTCGAAGGTCGGCAGCGGATGGACTGCCGCATCGGTGACCAAGACCGGACACAACAGTCTGGTGCTCGTCTCTCCGGCCGGTCAGTCGTACCAGATCGCCACACTGCGATCCGGTGAGAACGTTCTCAGCATCGCGAATGACGGGAAGCACGTGCTGACCACCTACCTGACGTCGGACGCCAATCCCGCTGTCCGATACCGGGTCTGGGATGCGCGCAGCGGCAAGGTGTCGACGACGTTGGCCGCCGACGTGTCGTTCGCCGGCTTCACCCGATCCACCGGATCCGCCGTGAACGAAACGTTGGAGAACAACACGTTCCAGCGGGTCACGGTGACCGGGCACAAGGAACTGCGGGTCGCGAATCGGCCCGGCACGATCTTCGACCTGCCGCATCCGGGCGGCCTGCTGGATGCCGCCTCCGAAGGCAATCACGCCGTCACGCTCTACAACCACGTGACGATGAAACCGGTCCGCACCTATGCCATGCCCAAGGGTGCGAAGGGCTGCGTCGCGGTCGGCTGGACCGATGCCTCGACGCTGTTGGAAGCCTGCACGACCAAGGAGCTCGGCGACCTCAACCAGCAGGAGGTGTTCCGGCAGAACATCAACGGCGGGGCACCGCAGGCGCTTACCACGGGCAGCTGGGCGGGGGACATCACCGCGCCGTTCGGACAGGGCTTCGTGGACGCGGACCAGACCGTGCTGGGAACGGTCGCGACGGCGCACAATGAGGACCTCTCCGGAAAGCGGAGCACGGTCTACCGCGTGCAGTCCGGCCGGGTCGTCGGGACCATCAAGGCGCCGCTGGCCGCCGATGTCGCCAAGAGCGTCGACACGGCGAAGGTCGTGGGCAACATCGTCTTCTACACGCACACCAACCCGCCAATGGGTGACAACGGTGCAGTCGCGGCATACGACCTGAGGACGAAGAAGGTCAGCTACCTGGTCGGACCGCACTCGCAGTACGGCGGCAAGGCGACCAGCACGGCCGTCATCGACCCGCGCTACTGAGGCCGAGGTTCGGCTCCGGCTCGACGATGGGGAGGGTGACGTTGAGCCGGAAGCCGTCCGGCACGTGCTCGGCGTGGATCTCGCCGTCATGAGCCTCGACGATGCCGCGCACGATCGCCAGCCCCAAGCCGGCGCCGTGCGCGGCATCGTCAGTGGTACGAGCGGTGTTCGCCCGCCAGCCGACGTCGAACATCCGACCCAGGTCCTCCACGCCGACGCCGCTGCCGTGGTCCATGATGCTCAGCACCAGGTGCTTCTCGTCGCTCGTGTGGGCCGAGATCAGGATCTCCGAATCGGCAGGAGCATGCCGCACGCCGTTGGCCAGCAGGTTGCCGATCGCCCGGGTGAGTTCCCGCGGGTCGGCCCACAGCAGATGTCCTTCGACGCCGCGCTGCACGACGGTGATGCCGCGACCGGCGGCAACCGGCTGTATGTCGGACACGGCATCCGAGACGAGGTCCAGCAACTCGACGACCTCCCGCTGCAGCCGGAGGGTTCCGCTCTGCAGTGTGGAGAGCTCGAAGAGGTCGTCGACCATGCCGGTCATCGTGTCTACCTTGGCGCGGATCGTGCGGATGTAGGCGTCGCGGTCGGTCGCGACTCCGTCGTCCAAAGCCTCTGTCATCGCACGCATTCCGGCCAGCGGCGTGCGCAGGTCATGAGATATCCAGGCGAAGAACTGTCGACGCGCGGTGTCCAGCTTGTCGACCTCCGCGCGTGCTTCGGCGAGTCGGGCGGACGAGTCCGCCAGCTGAGAATGTAGTTCGTTGAATTCCTTCAACCCCGGAGCCTGCGGCTGCAGGACGTCGCCGTCGCCGATCCGCCGGGCCGACTCGACGAGAGTGCGGACCGACCGACCCACGGTGTGCCGCATCGTCACCCAGGCGGCGGTGAGGCTGACGATCGCAGAGACGCCGACGACCCAGCACAGCACAGTCAGGTCGTGTGCGGAGACGAACATCTCGATCACGACCGCCACCACGGAGGCGACGATCGACAGCACCGCTGCCGCAACGACCACGGTGACCTGAGAGGCGACCGATCCCTTGGAGTTCCAACGCAATACAGCCAAGGCAAGCGCGGTCACGACCGCGGTGCAGAGCGCCGCGGTCAGCACGATCAATGCGAGATTCGGCACGGTGAGCATGTCAGCCCTTTCCGTACGGAGTGAACCGGTAGCCGGCGCCCCATTCGGTGCGCAGGTAGATGGGATAGCGCGGCTCGGGTTCGATCTTCTCCCGGAGCCGGCGGACGTGCACGGTGACCGTCGATGCGTCGCCGAAGGTCCAACCCCACACCTCCCCGAGGATGGCGTTGCGGGTCAGGACCTCACCCGGCCGTTGGACACAGAACAGCAGGAGTTCGTATTCCCTTGTCGTCAGCGCGATCTCGTCGTTGTCGCGCCAGATCCGGCGATGGCCGGGGTCGATCCGGAACGCGCCGACCGTGAACGGCTCGGCCGGTGCCGACGGCGAATGGCGGCGTAGCTGAGCCGCCACGCGAAGCTGAAGTTCCTTCATCGAGAACGGTTTCGCGATGTAGTCGTCGGCCCCGAACTCGAGTCCGCTGATGCGGTGGTCGACCGCGCCGAGCGCCGTCAACATGATGACGGGTATGTCGGAGCGCCGTCGTACGTCCCGACACAGGTCGTCCCCGCTGACGCCCGGCAGCATCCGATCGACGATCAGCACATCCGGGAGGTCCTTTTCCAGTGCGGTGCGCGCGCGACCACCGTCGCTGAACGAGGACACGTCATACCCGCTGGATCGCAGGTAGTCCCCGACGACGCCGCGGACCGTCGGGTCGTCCTCGACGATCATCACGCGAGGTCTGCTCTCCATGGCCACGACGGTACCCACCCATCCGGGGAGCCGCCGCCTTCCTTACGGCGATGAAAGATCCGCGGCTCGCGGTGGGTCCCGCTGCTTCGATCGGTCCCCGAGGCGCGGCCCGGCGAACGGGCCGCTGACACGAGCTACGAGGAGACACACATGCGTTCAAAACCCTTCATCGGCACCGGAATCGCCATCGCCGCGATGGCACTCACGGCCTGCGGATCAAGCGGTGGGGGATCGGCAGCGTCCTCCTCCGACATGTCCTCGAGCATGTCCAGTCACTCGGCGATGTCGTCGAGCGCTCCCATGTCGAGCGGCTCGATGATGGCCGACAGCATGGACCACGGGATGTTCAAGGGGCTGAACGGCAAGCACGTGAAGGGCACCGTCGCGGTCGGGGGCGGATCGGTGAAGTTGACCGGCTTCTCCTCGGACGAGGGGCCGGACCTGCACCTCTACCTGACCAACGGCACCGACGAGGCTGCGGTCGGGAAGGGCAAGGAAGTCGGCAAGGTAGCCTTCGACAAGGCGACCCAGAAGTTCGATCTGATGGATGTGAAGACGTCCGGTTACACCGACGTGGTCGTGCACTGTGACAAGGCCAAAGCGGTGTTCGGCGCGGCCGCGTTGACCTCGTGATGACCGGGCGCCGCATCCCGTCGTGGATCGGCCCGGCGCTCGGTGGTGCGGTGCGCGTAGTGCTCGGAGTGCTCTGGATACGTGAGGGTATGACGAAGTACCGCGCACACTTCGGCCGCGCCGACATACTCCTGGTGGTCGACAGTGCGAAACAGAATCCATGCGTACCAGGGGTTTTCAGCGATCTACTGAGTCAGAGTCTGGGCCGGGCGCCGACCCTTTTCGGCGCGCTCGTGCCGGCGTGGGAGACGCTGCTCGGGGTCGCACTCGTCGCCGGCTTGCTCAGCAGGCTGCTGGCCGGCGCGGCGGTCGGGACGCTGATGACCTACTGGCTGTCGGACCAGTTGATCGGGCAGTACCCGGTGATGGTTCTGTTGGCCTCGGCCGTTCTGGTCTTCCCCGCGGCGGCGAGTGCCCTCACGGTCGCCAGCCTGGTGCGGACGAGACTCACGCCGGCTCGGAGCGGTTAGCCGGCGCCGAGCGACGCCAGCCCATCCGCCGCACGCTGCATCTCCAGTTCCTCGCCGATTCCGGTGGCCACGGATAGTGCCTCCGTGTACAGATCGTGGGCATCGTCCGCTGTCCCGGCGGCGACGAGCTGGTCGGCACGGTTGTTCAGGACGGAAGCGAGCGTGTCCGGAGCGTCGGCGGCCCTGGCCTGCGCCAGTGCCTGCTCCCCGAGCCGGAGTGCCTCCGCCATCTGATCGCTCCCGGCCAGAGCCGTCGAAAGGTTCGTCAGTGCATAGATCTCGGTGATCTCGTCGTGCTCGGCTCGCGCCAGCTCCAATGCTCGCCGAGCAGCGGTCTCGGCTTCGGCGAACCGGCCCTCCTCGGCGAGCATCTCCGAAAGATTGCTCTGCGCATTGAGCTCACGCTGCGTCCGTCCGTGGGCGACCGCTACTTCGAGGGCACGCCGCACGAGGTCGATCGCCGTGCCGTGATCGCCGGAGCGACTGCGTGCCACCGCCAGGTTGCCGAGCGCGACACAGAGTCGGTCGGCGTTCTCGGCGGTCTCCGGTTGCGCCTCGTAGTAGGCGACGATGTGCTCCAGCATCGCCATCGCCTCGTCATACCGACCGGTGATGGTGGCGACGATCGCCTGACCGTTGAGGGACGCGATCTCGCCCCGTAGGTCGCCGGACTCGCGGTGGAGCGCGGCCGACCGCTCCAACAGCGGCTGTGCGTCGGCGAACCGGGCGGCTCGCACGAGCGTGAGACCGAGCAGTCGCAGCGCGAGGGCGCGCTCGGCGAGGTCACCGGTCGACTCGGCCGCCTGGACCGCAGTGCGATGCATCGCAGTGGCGAGGTCCAGGTCGGCCCGGTCCCACAGCGGCCAGGATGCGGCGGCCGCGAGGCGTACGGCGAGTTCGGGACGGTGCTCGGCCGCCCAGGACACCGCGGCCGCGACGTTGCGGTATTCCTGGTCGAACCACCGGTGCGCTGCTTCAGGGGGTTCCATAGGCGTCGGCGGGCGGCTGAGCCAGAACCAGTCGCTGACCGCGTGTGGTTTGGTAGCTGCGACAGCGGCCACGCAGTCGTCGAGATAGTGGTGCAGCAGTCGCTCCATCGCCCGATTGCGTTCTGCGGGGCGAAGATCGCTGACAGCGTGGCGCGCTCCGAAGGACCGGACCAGGTCGTGCATCGACCACCGGCCCGGCAGGACGGCGCGCACCAGATGGCGGTCCTCCAGTCGCTCGATCTCCCGACGTGCCTCGTCGGGGCCAAGGTCGAGCATCGCGCCGGACGCGTCCGCCGAGAAGTCCGCGCCCGGATGGAGCGCACACAGCAGGAAACAGCGCCGCTCCTCCGGTGACAGGGCGTCGACGCTGACGCTGAGCGCACCGACGAGGTCAGCATCCGAGCGCAACAGGTCCAGTCTCTCGCGGTAGGCCTGGACGTGATCGCTCAGCGGCCAATCACTATGCGTACGAAGGCGATTGGCGACGATTGTCAAGGCGAGGGGCAGTCCACCTGCGAGGGTGGAGAGCTCGGACAACGCGGTCCTGTCCGGCTCGGAGACCGTAGTGCGCGCTGCCAGATGGGTGAGGAGTTCGACGGCCTCGCCCGGTGGCAGCTCACTGAGCGTGATGGATGCCGACCAGGCGCCGGGCAGTGCGTGCCGTGAGGTCACGATGACGCGGGCACTGCCGGTGGCAGGCAGGAGCGGCGCGAGCTGTTCGGCCGACGCGGCATTGTCGAGGACCAGGACGACGCTGCGGTGCTGCACTGCCGCAGCGAAAGCGGACGACCGGTCGGCGGGGTCCGGATCCGCGCCGAGTGCGCGCAGGAATTCACGCAGCACCCACTGTGGATCGGCCGGCTCGGTGCCGGCGCCCAGCAGATCGACGTACAACGCCGTGCTGTCGGGCTCGGCTGCTGCGAAACGCTGTGCGGCAGTCAGTGCCAGTGCCGACTTCCCACTGCCGGCCAGACCGCCGATGAAGGTCGGGCCGTCGGCCGCGAGCACCTGGCGCAGCTCGTCGCGCCGGCCGACATACGTCGTGGGCGCGCCAGGAAGCGTCACGTCGGCAGCAGCGGAGCGCAGGGCGCGTGCGGGGGACATGGCGCGGCGGGTCGCCTGGCGCCATACCGATGCTTGCCGCTCGGAAGCGCCGAGGGCCCGCGCGATCTCGACAACCAGGTCGACGTCGACCCGACGGCGCCCGTGCCGGAAGTAGTCGTAGACGGTGACGCGTCCGATGGCGGCCTCCGACTGGGGCACCCCGCGCTCGAGGCGAGCCGCGCGGATGCCCGACGCGATGAGGGCGTATGACGGCAACCCCGCCCATTCCCGAAGCTCACCGAGCGCATCGGCGATGTCGTCCCAGGAGGTCACCACACCAGGCGCCGGCGGACGGTCCGGGACGAACTCCTCGGTCATCGGAATCCTCGATCTGTTCGGGTTCGTTCGGGGAAGGTGCCGGTGGGTTGCGGTGCACGTGATGCTAACGACTCAGGGGCCGGATTGTCGGCCAGGTTCGGCAATCGGGAGGAACTCCATGTCTGCACTGTCACGTCGTCAACTCGCCAAGGGAGCGGCCTGGTCCGTGCCGGTCGTCGCGGTAGCGGCGGCGGCGCCCGCCGCGTCGGCGTCGACCACCGACTTCGATCTCGCGGTCGCCGCGGGCTGCCTGCCCACCGGGGACATGTTCGGTTCGGTCTTCGCGTACTTCGAGCTG
This sequence comes from Flexivirga sp. G2, assembly GCF_055397625.1. Lineage (NCBI taxonomy): Bacteria > Bacillati > Actinomycetota > Actinomycetes > Micrococcales > Dermacoccaceae > Flexivirga > Flexivirga sp. G2. The sequence continues at coordinate 3,928,050 of NZ_AP039675.1, read as the reverse complement.
ACGGCCGGCGCCACTCCGGTCCCCGCGGGGTCCAACGTGGTGGTGAACCAGCAGATCCCCGGAGCCGCGAGCAATCTGACCGTCGGCTCGATCATGACCAGTCTCAACGGCGGTACCGACGGCATCGCGGGCGTGACCGTCTCGGCCGACGCGTCGCAGGCGACCTTCGTCACGACGCGCGAGATCACGGCGGCCGCGCTACTGCGCGTCTACGTCTACAAGATCCTCGGCACCGAGGGTGAAACCACCACCTTGACCGTGACCACCCCGGACGCGAACGCCGCCAACAACGTGGCCGGGGTGCGGCGGACGTTCAATGACCCGGACACCGTCTGCTACCTGAGCTGAGTCCTCGCGCAGCACTGATCTGAGCTCTCTGCTTCGGCTCCTCGCGGGTGTCGTGGCTGATCGGCTCGCAAGCTCGCTCGATCAGCCACCGCACCCGGTCGTCGCCTTCGCGGCGTCGGCTTGTCGCTCGGCTGACTCGCCTCGCCTGTTGCGTCAGGCTGTCGGCTCGCGCCACTTGCGTTCGAACGGCAGTCGCCAGGCGCTGGGCGCGACGAGCTGGTGGATCTGGTTGGGACCCCACGAGCCGGGTGCGTAGGGCCGGACCGGCGGCGGGTTGTCCAGCAGCGGCTGGCTGATCTCCCACAACCGCTCGATGCCCTCCGCCGTGGTGAAGAGGGTGTGGTCGCCACGGACTGCGTCGTAGATCAGCCGCTCGTAGGCCTCGAGCACGGAGCCGGCCCAGTCGGTGTCCTGCACGGCGAACTGCATCGACACCTTGTCCATCCGGAAGCCGGGTCCGGGCCGTTTTCCGTAGAACGACAACGAGACTCGCGCCTCGTCGGCGAGGTCGAAGGTCAGGTGGTCCGGGCCCTGCTGGCCGACACCGGACCCGGACGGGAACATCGACTTCGGCGGCTCCTTGAAGGCGATCGAGATGATCCGCTGTCCCTCGGCGAGCCGCTTGCCGGTGCGCAGGTAGAACGGGACGCCGGCCCAACGCCAGTTGTCGATGCGGCACTTGAGGGCGACGAACGTCTCGGTCTCGGACTCCGGGTGGACGCCCTTCTCGTCGCGGTAGCCCTGGTACTGCCCGCGAACCACCTCGGTCGGTTCGAGCGGCACCATCGAGCGGAAGACCTTGTTCTTCTCCTCGGTGATCGACTCCGGGTCGAGCGACGTCGGGGGTTCCATCGCGGTGAACGCCAGCACCTGGAACAGGTGCGTGACGACCATGTCGCGGTAGGCACCGGTGCCCTCGTAGAAGCCGGCGCGCCCCTCGAGGCCGAGCTCTTCGGGCACGTCGATCTGCACGTGATCGATGAAGTTGCGGTGCCAGATCGGTTCGAAGAGCCCGTTGGCGAAGCGGAACGCGAGGATGTTGAGCGCCGCTTCCTTCCCGAGGAAGTGGTCGATGCGGTAGATCTGCGATTCGTCGAAGACCTGGTGGACGGCGGCGTTGAGCTTGACCGCGCTCTCCAGGTCGGTGCCGAACGGCTTCTCCATGATGACCCGTGAACCCTCGACGAGTCCGGCCGCCTCGAGTGTCTGGATGACGTCCAGTGCCGCCTTCGGCGGAACGCTCAGGTAGTGCAGATGCTGGATCGGCGGCGCCATGTCCTTCTCGGCCTCGACGACGACGTTGCGCAATGCCGCCGGGCCGTCCGAGCCCGGCACGTAGTGCAGTCGCTTGGCGAAGGCATTCCAGACCTTCGGCTCGACCGGGTGCTTGCTGAACTCATGGACGGCCTTCTTGGCGAACTCGACGAACTCCTCGCGCGTCATGCCTTCCAGCGAGGTGCCGATCACCCGGAGGTCGGCCAGCAGGTGGGTGTCGAAGAGATGGAACAACCCTGGGAGCAGCTTGCGCCGGGACAGGTCACCGGTCGCGCCGAAAAGAACGAAAGTGGTTGAGTCCTGCATGGCGTCTGGCGTCATACCCCCAAGCTTCTACCCTCGGCCCGGGCGAGGGGAAGTCGGGGCGCGCAGGTCGCGGCCCTCGAACCTCGACGGCGGTTATGCGGCGCTGGCGTTTCCGCGGCCGCGCTTGATGTACGCCCAGCCGATGGCGCCGAGCCCCGCGCCGGCGACGCACGTCCACGGCCACCAGTCCCGCCCGTCCTGATGCAGAGCCGGTATGACGAGGGTCAACACCAGGGCGACGACCCACAGCGCGATGCCGATCTCGAGGACGCGCAACACGTCGATCTGCACCGGCAGCAGGTCGTCGGCCGAAGCCTCGGGGGTGACCTCGGCGGGTTCGTCGGGGATGCGGTCGCTCACGAGCAGCAGCCTAACCAACGGACGCTCCGCTCATCGCCCGCTCAGGGCCGGCCCGCTCGCCGGGGTCGCGCTATAGGCTCGTATTCCATGTGGTTCGGGGTGTTGGGCCCGCTCCGGGTTCATGACGACGGGGGATCTCCGGTGGAGGTACCTCCGACGAAACCGGCCCGGCTGCTCGCGATGCTGCTGGCCGCCGAGCGGCACGAGATGTCGGTCGACCGGATCATCGAGGTGTTGTGGGCGGGGCGCCCGCCGCAGTCGGCGCGCTCCAACGTGCAGGTCTACGTGCACCGGTTGCGTCGCCTGCTCGGGGACGGCCGGTTGGCGCACAGCGACGGCCGCTACCGGCTGCTGGTGCAGCCGCACGAGATCGACTCCGGACGGTTCGAGGCGATGCTCGCGGCCGATGAGACACGCGACGCACTCGGCCTCTGGCGGGGCGCGGCGTATGACGGGATGGCCGACCTCGAAGTGGTCCGTGAGGAAGCGAACCGGTTGACCGAGTTGCGGCTCGCGGCGCTCGAGACCCGGATCGACGCCGACCTCGACCACGGCCTGCACGGGCGACTGGTGCCCGAGCTGCAGCAGTTGACCGCGCGTCATCCGTTGCGGGAGCGGTTCGTCGAGCAGCAGATGCTGGCGTTGCACCGCTCGGGTCGGGTGACCGAGGCGCTCGACGCCTACCGCAGTCTGCGGTCCCGCCTGGTCGACGACGTCGGTGTCGAACCCGGCCACGCGGTGCAGGAGCTGCACCAGCGGATCCTCAACGAGGACCCCGGCCTGGACTCTTCCGCCGCGGCGGTCCCGGCTTCCAGGACACGACCCGTCCCGGCCGAACTGCCGCCCGCGGACAACAGTTTCACCGGTCGCACCGGCGATCTCGACGCCATCTGCAAGGACCTGTCCGGGTCCCGCGGTCGCGCCGTTCCGATCGTCGCCGTGGCCGGCGCGGGTGGTGTCGGCAAGTCAGCGCTCGCCGTCCAGGCGGCGCACAATGTCGCCGCCGAGTTCCCCGACGGGCAGCTCTATCTCAACCTGCGCGGCGCCACACCGGGCGAGCGACCGCTCGGTGTCTGGGAGGCGATCGACCGCCTGCTCCGGTCGCTCGGCGACGCCGATTTCGAGACACCCCGTGACGTTCCGGAGGCTTCGGCGCGATTGCGCACGCTGACCGCCGACCGGCGACTGCTCGTGGTGCTGGACGACGCCGTGGACGAGGCGCAGGTCCGATCACTGCTCCCCGGAGGGACGCAGTCCGCCGCGCTGGTGACCAGCCGGAGTGTGCTGACCGCGCTGGACGGTGCGGTCAGTCTGCAACTCGGCCCGCTCAGCCAGGAGGACTCGGTGGCGCTGCTCGCCCGGGTGGCCGGGTCCGATCGCCTCCGGGCCGAGCCCGGGGTGGCCGAGCAGCTCGCGCGGCTCTGCGACTTCCTTCCGCTGGCCCTGCGGATCGCCGGCGGCAAGCTGGTCCGCCGGCCGCACTGGCCGGTCGTCGAACTCGTTCGTCGTATGTCGGACGAGCAGCGGCGCCTCGACGAGCTCGAGGTGCCGGACCGCGCCGTACGCACCAGTTTCGAGGTCAGCTACGCCGACATACCCGGTGAGCCTGCGCGGCTGTTCCGACTGCTGGGGTTGCTGCCCGGCTGGGACGCCGGTGTGCCGGTCGCCGCGGCCCTGGCCGGCTGCTCCGAGCCTGAGGCGGAAGCGACCCTCGACCAGCTCGTCGACGCCCAACTGGCCGAGTCGCGGGCGCCGGGCCGCTACCGATTGCATGATCTGCTGCGGCTCTTCGCGCGGGAGCGGGCCGAGGAGCAGGAGCCTGAGGCCGTCCGGGACGACGCAGTGCGGCGCGCGCTGGAGTGGTACCTCGGCACGGCGTTGAGCGCCGAGCTGCACCAGTCCCCGGAGAGCTGGCGGTGGCGGTTCGCGCCCGCCGGCCTGGAGAACACCGGTCGCCGGCTCATCGTCGACGCCCAGATCGGTGCATGGTTGTCGGACGAGATCACCAACCTGGTCGCGTCCGCGCGACGCGCTGCGACTCTGCCCGGCGACGGGCCGCAACTCGCGGCGGCATTCGCGGCGGTGCTGTTCGCCCCGATGAACACGCGTGGCCGGTGGTACGAGCTGCGGGAGCTGATCACCGCAGGCCTGGAAGCGCTCGGCGACGACGACACGAGCGACCATCGAGCACTGCTCGAGAACGACCTCGGCTGGATCAACGCGCTGCTCGGCAGTCCGCGGGACGCAATGCCACATCTCGAACACGCTCTCGCGCACTGGCGCGGTGTCGGGCAACGTCGGGGCGAGGCGACGACGCTGCGTGTCTTCGCGCGGGCCATGGCGGGCATCGGCCACGGTGCGGAGAGCATCGACTATGCGCGCAGGGCGCTGGCGATTTTCCGGGAGCTCGACGTCCGGGAGGGGCAGCTCGACTGTCTGATCGCGATCGGTCTGCAGTCCGCCACGACGGGTGACCTGGCAACGGCGGTGGCGGCGCACGAAGAGGGCATCGAGATCGCCGAGCGGTTCGGTGACCTCTGGCACGCCGGGGTGCTCATCGGCAACGTCGCCGACCTGCACCGCCGGGCGGGTGACCTGCCGAAGGCGGTCGCGGAGTTCGAACGCGCCCTCCGAGCGGATCACGAATCCGGCAACGCCGGAACGTATTTCGAGGCCGAGCACCTGTGGGGACTGGGACGAGCCCGGCACGAGCAAGGGGACACCCGGGCCGCCCGCGACTGCTGGGACCGCTCGACCAGGATCCTGCACGAGCTCGGTCTGATCGGCAGCGACGAATTCGACGCCCTCCTGGCCGAACCGGTCCCGGACACCCCCGTCGTCATCGCGCGCCAGCTCTGACTTTTTCTCGTCGAGTGCCGAAGCGGGGGAGGTCTATCGAAGACCCCTGTAACCGCCGATGAACCGGCAATAAAGCGCTGCGGGTCAGGCTGCCGGCACTGACCAGCCAGCACCCAGGGAAGCACGCATGACCGCGGACACCACTGACTACATCTTCCACAGCCCGTCGGAGCAGGGACGTCAGCAGGTGGATCACCTGACGACGGTCTTCGACCCGATCACGACGGATTTCCTCGAACACCTCGGTCCATGGAGCGGCGCGCGCTGCCTCGAGCTGGGCGCAGGTTCCGGGTCGATCGCGACCTGGCTGGCCGGCCGTGTCGGTCCGCACGGTCAGGTCGTCGCCGTCGACAAGGACACCGAGCAGGTGGACGTTCCGGCCCAGGTGGATGTGTATCGGCACGACATACGAGAGGGGCTCCCGGCCGATGGTCCGTTCGACCTGATCCACGCCCGGCTGCTGTTGATCCACCTGCCGGATCGGCTGCGGATCCTGCACGAACTCGTGGATGCATTGTCGCCGGGCGGCTGGCTGGTGGTGGGTGACTCGCCCGACCGGCCGCAAGAGGTGCTCGCCGCACCCGGCGCCGCCGATGCGGAACTTGCCGATCGGCTCGTGCACACCGCGCTCATTTGCGCGGAGGAGGCCGGCCTCTCCCTGGACTGGGCGTACGAGATCGAGGCACAGCTGGCCGCTGCCGGGCTGGAGGACATCCGCGGCAGTGAGTACAGCCCGATGATGCGCGGCGGCGATCCGTGCGCGCTGCTCGTCAGCACATACGTCGCACAGATGGCGGACCGGCTGGCCGGCGTGGGGATCACCGGAGCCGAGATCGACCGTTTCCACGCACTGATGCGGGACCCGGAGTTCCGGGCGTGGCCGCATCTGCGGATGGTCACCACGGCGGGTCGCAAGCCCGCGGATCGGCCGATCGGACCGGTTCCTTCGACTACGAATCACAATTGATCACAGGGGAGTTCACGAATGTCGACAACCACGAAGCCAGTCACTGAGTATGTCTTCGACAGCCCGTCCGACGCCGGACGGGAACAGTTGGGGCACTTGCAGACACTGCTCGACCCGATTACGACGAGGTTCCTCGGTGACCTCGGCGTGCAGCCGGGCATGCGCTGCCTGGACCTCGGTTCGGGAGGTGGGTCGATTGCGCGCTGGCTGGCGCACCGGGTCGGCCGGGCGGGCGAGATCGTCGCCGTGGACATCGAGACCGAGCAGATCGAGGTGCCGGAGCAGGTCGAGGTGCACCAGCACGACATACGGAAGGGACTGCCAATGGAGGGCGGCTTCGACCTGATCCACGGGCGCCTCGTACTGATGCACCTGGACGATCGCGAACGAGTCCTGGCCGAGTTGATCGACGCGCTGGCACCGGGCGGTTGGTTGGTGCTGGGGGAGACTCCCGACCGGCCGCAGGAGGTCCTCGCCGCGCCGACCGCGGACGACGCGGCACTCGCCGACCGAGTGCTCGGCGCCGGTATCCGGGCGGTGCGCGAAGTCGGTGTCGCCGTGGAATGGGCGTACGAGGTCGAGCAACACCTGATTGAAGCCGGGCTGACCGACATCCGTGGCTGCGAGTTCTGTCCGATGATCACCGGTGGCGATCCAGGTGCCCTGCTGATGAGTTCGTATGTCGCACAGGCGAAACCGCTGCTACTCGCGCAGGGCGTCGCCCAGGAGGAGCTGGCGCGCTACCACGCCCTGATGCGGGACCCGAGATTCCGGGCCTGGCCGTTCCTGCGGCTGGTCACGACCGCGGGCCGCAAACCACACACTCGACGATCGACCGGTGCGTGATGGGTGATCCGGGGATGTCATGAGTGCGGTCATGACTCGCGGGGGAGAGCACGGATGCCGACCACCGACACGTTGCTGACGTTTGCGGCCGCGGCGCTCGCGGTGCTGCTCGTGCCCGGCCCGTCGGTCGTCTACGTGATGTCTCGGAGCATCGCCCAGGGTCGCGCCGCCGGTCTGGTCTCGATGCTCGGACTCGAAACCGGTGCGGTGGTGCACATGTGCGCGGCGGCGGGTGGGGTTGCCGCGCTGGTCGCTGCATCGCAGCCGGTCTACGCCGCGCTTCGGTATGGCGGCGCGATCTACCTGGTGTACTTGGGGATTCGTGAGATCCGGGTCGCCGTCGGACCGGTGGAAGCGCCGTCGACAACGGACGCGACGAGGACGCGGCTCTTCCGGGACGGCGTCATGGTGGACCTGCTGAACCCCAAGTCGGCCCTGTTCTTCCTGTCCTTCCTGCCCCAATTCGTCCAGCCGGTGCGGGGATCGGAGTCCGGGCAGGTCATCGTGCTGGGGTGTTGCTTCGTGCTGATGGCCGTGGTGTGCGACAGCAGTTACGCGCTGCTCGCGGGGTCGTTCAGCCGGCGGTTGAGCTCGTCGGCACGAGCCCAGCGCATGGTGAACAGGACCACGGGTTGCGTCTACCTCGGACTCGGTGCGGTCGTGTGCTTCGCCTGACCCGGATCGAGCGCGAGGCGCCGGTACGCTGCTGCCCATGAGTTCACCTGCCGTGGCGCCGAACGCGCTGGACCGGTACTTCAAGATCACCGAGCGCGGCTCGACCATCGGGCGGGAGATCCGTGGTGGTCTGGTCACCTTCTTCGCGATGGCCTACATCATCGTGCTCAACCCGCTGATCATCGGCACCGTCAAGGACGACGGCGGTCACGGGTCGTTCCTCGGCGGCGGATCGGACCCCCAGCTGGCCAAGGTCGCTGCGGCGACGTCATTGGTCGCGGGCGTGATGACGATCCTGATGGGTGCCATCGCGAACTATCCGATGGCGATCGCAACAGGTCTGGGGCTCAACGCTTTTGTGACGTTCTCGATCGCTGCGCTGCCCGACATGACATGGGCCGACGCGATGGGGCTGGTCGTGCTCGAGGGCATCGTCATGCTCGTCCTGGTGTTGTCCGGCTTCCGGGTCGCGGCGTTCAAGGCACTGCCGCCGCCGATGAAGACCGCGATCAGCGTCGGCATCGGCCTGTTCATCACCTTCGTCGCGTTCTTCGACTCCGGCTTCATCCGGGCGGGCGCCGGCACCCCGGTGCAGCTGGGCGTCAACGGTCAGCTGAACGGTTGGCCGCTGCTGGTCTTCTGCATCGGACTGATCGCCGTGATCGGGCTCTACGTGCGAAAGGTCAAGGGCGCCATACTGATTGCGATCCTGGGCACGACCGTGCTCGCGGTGATCGCGCAGGCGATCTGGCACCCCGGCGCCGACCCGACCGGCAAGAACCCGACGGGTTGGCGGCTGAACGTCCCGAAGCTGCCGTCCGACTGGGTGGCGACACCGGACTTCGGATTGCTCGGCCATTTCAGCCTGTTCGGCTCGTTCAGCAAGATCAGTGTCATCACCGCACTGCTGCTGATCTTCTCGCTGGTGCTCGCCGACTTCTTCGACACCATGGGCACGATGGTCGCGATCGGCAGCAAGGGCGACCTGCTGGACGAGACCGGCACGCCGACCGACGCGCAGAAGATCCTGGTCGTCGACTCCGTCGCCGCAGCTGCCGGCGGTATGGCGGCGGTCAGCTCGAACACCGGTTACATCGAATCCTCCGCGGGTGTCAGTGAGGGGGCGCGGACGGGTCTGTCCGCGCTGGTCACCGGAGCGCTCTTCCTGTTGGCGACGTTCCTGTCGCCGGTGGTCGAGGTGGTGCCCTACGAGGCGGCGACTCCCGCACTGGTGCTGGTCGGCTTCCTGATGATGCAGCAGGTCGGCGGGATCGACTGGCACGACTGGGACATCGCCATACCGGCGTTCCTGACCATCGTGCTGATGCCGTTCTCCTACTCGATCACCGTCGGCATCGGCGCCGGCTGCATCGCGTTCGTCGTGGTGAAGCTCGCGCGCAGCCGGGCCAAGCAGGTGCCGCCGCTGATGTGGCTGATCGCCGGGCTGTTCGTCGTCTACTTCGCGATCGCTCCGGTCCAGGACGTCCTCGACAAGATCTTCTAGCAGAGCGGGTCGAGTGCGGCGACCTGTGTCCTGAGGGGCCTGTGAGGAACGAGCAGGCGTCTCGAAGGGGGCGAGTGGAGGAGGTGTATCGAGACCGCGGCCTTGGTCTCGATACGGGCTCGCCCTTGGGGGCTCGCCCTACCCTTCGATACGCCACTCGTACCTCGCGGCTACTCAGGACGACGCTCGACCCGCTTGGTGAGGCTAGCCCGACATACCTTTGGCCGGGTGACGGGATCGGCATCCTGGCCGGCGATTCCTAGCGTTGAGGCATGGCATATTCACAGGTGATGAGCAGCGGCATGCAGTCAGGAACAGGCCCGGTCGAGGACCGTCGGCCGGGGCTGGTGCGCCGCACGCTGTCCAGCACGGTCTACCTATTGCTCGCGTCGCCGTTCCACCTGACGATCTTCCTGATCAACATCACGCTGCTGTCCACGGCGCTGTCGGTCATCCTCGCGCCCATCGCGATCCCGCTGGCCATCATGTGTGCCTCCGGGTCGGCCGCCATCGAACGCCGCCTGATATCCAATCTGGCCGGTTTCGAACCGGTTTCGGCTTCTCCGCGGCCCGCGATGCGCCGGTTCGCCAAGACCCGTGACGAGTCGCTGAGCGAATACGTCAGCCGGGTGCTCACCAGCCCGAGCGTCTGGCTGGAGATCGTGTGGACGCAGGTCGCCTGGGTGCTGTCGATGATCACGTGGACGATCACGATCGCATGGTGGTCCATCGCGATCGCCGGGACGACCTGGCCGGCATACGGCTGGATCTTCCACGGCCGGGGCGACAACCAGGACCTGGCGGATCTGGTCGGACTGCACTCCTTCGGGGTCGCCGCGATCGCCAATGTGACGGTCGGCCTGCTCTTCCTCGCGACCCTTCCGCTGGTGATGATCGGTATGGCGCGTGGCCAGGGCCTGGTCTCCAGCGCGTTGCTCAACCGGGCGCAGCAGGAGGCGAAGATCGCCGAACTCACCCAGTCGCGTGACGCGGCGCGAGTGGCGGAGTCGGCGCAGCTGTCCCGGCTGGAGCGGGACATCCACGACGGGCCGCAGCAGCGGTTGGTCCGGCTCAAGATGGATCTGGCCCGGATGGAGCGCCAGGTCGGCGACGACTCGCACGCCATACTCGGGCTGCGGGCGGCGATCGCCTCGACCCAGGAGACGCTGGACGAACTGCGGGCGCTGTCCAAGGGCATCGCGCCGCCGGTGCTGTCCGACCGCGGCCTGGTCGCCGCGGTGCGCGAGGCCGCCGGGCGCGCGACGATCCCGGTGACGGTCGAGGCAGACCTGGGGGAGGCGATCCTGCCGCCACATCTGGAGCAGGCGGCATACTTCGTCGTCTCGGAGGCGCTGACCAACACGGCCAAGCACAGCGCAGCCCGCAGCGGTCTGGTTTCGTTGCAGGTCAACGGTTTTGAACTCACTGTCTCGGTGACGGATGACGGCCACGGCGGCGCGCACCTGTCGAAGGGGAGCGGCCTGGTAGGCCTGCAGAACCGCGTGCGGTCTGTCGGTGGCACGTTCACCGTCGACTCCCCGGTGGGAGGACCGACGACGGTGCTGGCGGTGTTTCCTCTAATCTGATCGGCATGCGGATCGTGGTGGCCGACGACTCGACGCTGCTACGAGAAGGAGTGCAGCTCATCCTCGGCGACGCCGGACACCAGGTGGTGGCCGGCGTCGGTGACGGAACAGCACTCGTCGAAGCCGCGCTGCGGGAGCGGCCCGACCTGGTCATCACCGATGTGCGGATGCCGCCGAGCGGCACCGACGAGGGGCTGCGTGCTGCGGTGCGGATCCGGCAGGAGTGGGCGGACGCTCCGATCCTGGTGCTGTCGCAGTATGTCGTCGAGGCGTATGCCGACGAGTTGCTCGCCGCGGGCATCGGCTCCATCGGCTACCTGCTCAAGGACCGCGTGGGTGACATCGACGAGTTCCTCGCCGCGGTGGAGTCCGTTGCCGGCGGGGGCACGGTGCTGGATCCGCAGGTTGTCGCCCAACTGATGACCCGGCGCCGGGATCCGTTGGTGTCATTGACACCTCGCGAGCGTGAGGTCCTCTCGCTGATGGCGCAGGGTATGTCGAACGCCGCCATCGCCGCCCGCCTGGTCGTCACCTCGGGCGCCGTCGAGAAGCACACCCAGCGGATCTTCGCGAAGTTGCAGTTGTCGCCGGACGACACGGCCGGGCACCGGCGGGTGCTGGCCGTGCTGGCGTTCTTGCGCGACTGAGTCGGCCGAGGGGCGTGCCCAACCTTCGACGGTCGAGGTTCGGGTCCGGTCAGCCGGCGGCGGGTATGTCGTCCGCGTCGACGATCCGGTAGGCGTAACCCTGCTCGGCGAGAAAGCGCTGCCGGTGCGCGGCGAACTCCGCGTCGACGGTGTCGCGAGTGACGACGGTGTAGAAGTGCGCGGTCCGGCCGTCGCCCTTGGGCCGCAGCACCCGGCCGAGTCGCTGGGCCTCCTCCTGGCGGGAACCGAACGTGCCCGACACCTGGATCGCGACGCTCGCCTCGGGCAGGTCGATCGAGAAGTTCGCGACCTTGCTGACCACGAGCTTGTTGATCTCACCGTCCCGGAACTGCTGAAACAGCTTCTGCCGCTGCGCAACTCGCGTCTCACCGGTGATCAGGTCCGCCCCGAGCCGATCGGCGAGTGACTCCAGCTGGTCGAGGTACTGGCCGATGATCAGCGTCGGCTGACCGTCGTGCTGCCGGACGAGCTCCTCGACGACGGACTCCTTCACCGGTGCGCACGAGGCGAAGCGATAGCGGTCCTCGGTCTCGGTCGTCGCATAGGCCATGCGGTCGCTGTCGGAGAGTGTCACCCGCACCTCGACACAATCGGCGGGCGCGATGTAGCCCTGCGTCTCGATGTCCTTCCACGGTGCGTCATACCGCTTGGGGCCGATCAGCGAGAAGACGTCGGACTCGCGACCGTCCTCGCGTACGAGCGTCGCGGTCAGTCCGAGTCGCCGACGTGCCTGCAGATCGGCGGTCATCCGGAAGATCGGTGCGGGGAGCAGGTGGACCTCGTCATACAGGATGAGGCCCCAGTCGCGGGCGTCGAGCAGCTCGAGGTGCGGGAAGACGCCCTTACGCTTGTGAGTGAGCACCTGGTAGGTCGCGATGGTGACCGGTCGGATCTCCTTGCGGGCGCCGGAGTATTCGCCGATCTCGTCCTCGGTGAGGCTGGTGCGTGCGAGCAACTCGTCCCGCCACTGGCGGGCGGAGACCGTGTTGGTCACCAGGATGAGCGTGGTGGCCTTGGCCTCGGCCATCGCTCCCGCGCCGACGAGTGTCTTGCCGGCGCCACAGGGGAGTACGACGACCCCGGAGCCACCGTGCCAGAAGCCGTCGACAGCCTGCTGCTGGTACGGCCGCAGCGACCAGCCGTCCTCCTTCAGCGAGATCGCGTGCGCCTCGCCGTCGACATAGCCGGCGTCGTCCTCGGCCGGCCAGCCGACCTTGATCAGCTGCTGCTTGATGGCGCCGCGCTCCGACGGGTGCACCAGCACGCTCGAGTCGTCGATGCGCTCGCCGACCATGGGCGCAATCTTCTTGTGCCGCAACACTTCTGCGAGCACCGCCGTGTCCGTGGTGGTGAGGATCAGCCGGCCCTCGTCGTCCTTGCGCAACAGCAGCCGGCCATAACGGTCCATCGTCTCGGCGATGTCGATCAGCAGCGGATTGGGCACCGGGTAGCGGCTGTAGCGGATCAGCGCATCGACGACCTGCTCGGCGTCATGGCCTGCGGCGCGCGCGTTCCACAGGCCGAGCGGCGTCACGCGATACGTGTGCATGTGCTCGGGGGCGCGCTCCAGCTCCGCGAACGGTGCGATCGCGCGACGTGCCTCCGTCGCGAGGGGGTGGTCGACCTCCAGCAGCACGGTCTTGTCGCTCTGGACGATCAGTGGTCCGTCGGTCACGCGGGTGTCCCTTCAAGAAGTAGCCGACTAACCGTAACGACAGGGACCGGCTGGTTCTTCCGTACCGACCGGTCAGCCGGCGAAGCTGCCCACCTCGGAGGTCGGGAGGTCTGCCAGTTGGATCGGCGGCACAAGGCATTTGCTGCGACGCAATCCGGATCCGATGACCACCTCGGCCGGCGCATTCGCGACCCGCTCGTCGATCAGCACCGGCCAATCGGTGGGCAGACCGATCGGGGTGATCCCGCCATACTCCATGCCACTGAGGCGGACGGCGTCGTCCATCGGCGCGAACGAGCACTTGCGTACGTCGAGGAACTTGCGGACCGCCTTGTTCACGTCGGCCCGAGTGGTCGCCAGGATGACGACGGCGGCATACCGGGTGATCTCACCGCGGCGGCCGGCGACCACCACGCAGTTTGCGGAGAGCTCCGGTGCCGAGCGGTAGCGCTCACAGAACGCTGCGGTGTCGGCAAGGTCCGCGTCGATCTCGGCGACCTCGAGACCGGGGACCGCCTCGACCTGCGCGGCAACCGGGGCGCCGAGCAGGTCGAGGTGGTCCGTTGCGGGGTGCCAGGTCAGGGTGCCGCGTCCGTCGGGTGCATCAGACATGCGGCGAGCCTATGGCCTGTTCGCAGGTATGGCGCCGAGCGGTTCAGGCGCGGAACTGGTTGAAGACGCGATACATGAAGTCCGTGCCCTTCTTCAGCGCATCGACGTAGATCCGCTCGTCGTTGCCGTGCATGGCGACGAGCTGATCGTTGTCGATGACGTAGGGGTAGACGCCGTACCCGGGGATGTCGTGCTCGCGCCACGGCCCGAGACTCGTGCCTGCCTCGAACAACGCCGGCGCGAAGACCGCACCCGGGTACGTCTGCTTCGACGCCTTCGAAATCGCTTGGTAGAGAGGCGTATCGATGTCCGCGGCCGGCGTGGCCCAGGTCTTGTCGAGCTGATCCAGGTAGTCCGCCTCCGACACTCCATCGGGTGCTGCCAGCTTCACCGTGATCCCGCGGTGCTTCATCTTCTGCCGCACTGTCGCCAGGAAGTCGCGCGGTTTCTCGCCGCCGGGGATGCCGCGACAGTTGACGCGCACATGCGCCTCCGACGGGATGACGTTCTCCTTGTAGCCCGAGTCCTCGATGACGTATGCCGCCGTGGTGTGCAGCAGAGCCTGGTGCAGGTAGGGATAGTCCGATCCCTTCACGACCAGGGCCGCGGTGCGTTCCAGTTGGTGCTGGTTGTGCGCCCGCAACATCATCCGTATGGCGCGCTCCCACCGCCGGTCCTTCGTGGCATCGGCCAGCGCTCCGAAGTACTCGCGGGTCACGTCGGTCAGGTGGACCGGCGCGTCATACTCCCCGAGCTCGGCGACGGCGCGGGACAGGCCCACGATCGCGGAGTCCGGCATCGGCTTGGACGAGTGGGTGGCGGTGCCGTCGGCATACAGGTCGAGGTTGAAGTAGACCTTGTCCTGGCGGGTGACGGTGATCAGCATCGGCGTCGTCTTGTCGGACTGGGCGATGAACCAGCCGCCCTCGGTGAGGACCATGCCGCAGTCGAGCTTGTCCCAGTGGTTCTGCGCCAGCCACGAGGAGCCGTAGTTGCCGGCTTCCTCGTCGCAGTCGGTGAGCACGATGATGTCGCGCTCGAACTTGCCGCCCTCGCCCAGGTGCCGGAGCAGCCCACTGATCGTCGCCGAGTTCATACCCTTCATGTCCAAGGCGCCGCGACCCCAGATCTGGCCGTCCTTGACCGTGCCGGCGAACGGGTCGACCGACCAGTGCTCCTTCTCCACCGGTACGACGTCGGAGTGGCCGAGCAGCAGGACCGGCGCTGCGGACGTGGTGCCCTTGATCCGGGCCAGCAGATGGACGTTGTCCGGCTGCGGTGTCGGGATGATCTCCGACGACACTCCGGCTGCGTCCCACAGCCCCTTGATCATCTCGGCGTACGGCCTGGTCTTGCCGCCCTCGCCGAAGTTCTGGGTGTCGAAGCTGATCATCTTCTGCAGCAGTGCCAGTGGGTCGTCGCCGGCGGTCGTGTCGACCTTCAGGCTGCCCCGCAGCGAGGCTGCCGACGCCGTCTGGTCACTGCCGAAGAGTGTCTCCCCGGACACGGCACCCACGGCGACGGCGGCGGCGATGCCGCCGGCTCGGGTCAGGAATCCTCGGCGGTTGAGCGTTCGTCCTCGGGAGATGCGATCAATGTCTTCAGTCACGGTCTGGCTCCTTACGCATCGAGATCGGTGGTGCAGGTCGGGCCACTCTTCGCCGTGGCTCGGTCGGGCGGGGTCAAGGTCGGTTCAGGTTCGGTCAGTGGTCGGGCCGCTGAGCCGAGCGGTCGCTCCGGTGCGACGAACGACCGCCATACGTGCCCTGGATCACACAGTGCGACGATGGGCGCATGGAGCTGCCCCAAGTTGTGTCGATGCCCTCGATGCCGGACTCGATCACGATCTACGAGGTCGGCGCGCGGGACGGTCTGCAGAACGAGAAGACCGTCGTGCCGACCGAGGTGAAGGCGCAGTTCATCGAGCGGATCATCGACGCCGGGCTCGAGACGGTCGAGCTGACGTCGTTCGTGCCGCCGTCCTGGATCCCGCAGCTCGCCGACGCGCCCGCGCTGATGGAGCGGTTGGGCCACCTCGGCAAGGGCGCGAAGCGTCCGGTGCTGGTCCCCAACGAACGCGGCCTGGAAAACGCGCTCGCGGCCGGTGTCGGGGCGGTCGCCGTTTTCGGATCGGCCACCGAGACGTTCGCGCGCAAGAACCTGAACCGCTCGGTCGACGAGTCACTCGCGATGTTCGCGCCGGTCGTGTCACGGGCGCAGGACGCCGGACTCTGGGTGCGCGGCTATGTCTCGATGTGCTTCGGCGACCCGTGGGAGGGTCCCGTGCCGATCGGGCAGGTCGTCGATGTATGCCGCAAGCTGATGGACCTCGGGTGTGACCAGCTGAGTCTGGGCGACACCATCGGCGTCGCGACCGCCGGCCACGTGACCGCACTGCTGGCGGCGTTGGACGACAAGGGCATCGGCAGTGACCGCATCGGCGTGCACTTCCACGACACCTACGGGCAGGCGCTGGCCAACACGGTGACCGCGCTCGGGCACGGCATCCGTGTGGTCGACGCGTCCACCGGTGGCCTGGGCGGTTGCCCCTACGCGAAGTCGGCCACCGGCAACCTCGCGACCGAGGATCTGGTCTGGATGTGTCGAGGCCTGGGCATCGAGACCGGGGTGGACCTGGACAAACTGGTCGCGACGTCGGTGTGGATGGCGGAGCAGCTCGGCCGGCCGTCACCGTCCAGTGTGGTCAAGGCATTGGCGGGTTGAGGAGACCCGGCGACATACCGCGGTCGGCCGCGTAGGTTGGCCACAGACCGAAATCCGCAGGGGGCGGGAAATCTATGAGGAGTGCACGCATGAAGTCTGGTCTCAGCACGGAGAACTTCGACCTGTCGGTCCGGCCGCAGGACGACCTGTTCGGTCACGTCAACGGCACGTGGATCGAGAAGACCGAGATCCCCTCCGACCGTGGCCGCTACGGCACGTTCGATCGGCTGCGCGAGGCCGCCGAGGCGGCCGTGCACGAGCTGATCGAGGAGGCAGCGGAGTCCGCCTCCGAGCCCGGCACCCCTCGTCGACAGGTGGGCGACCTCTTCGCGTCGTTCATGGACACCGACCGCATCGAGAAGGCCGGTGCGAGTGCACTCGCCGAGGACCTCGCGATCATCGACAAGGTCAGCTCGACATCCGAGCTCGTGCGCGCGTGCGGGCAGCTGAGCCGCCGCGGTGTGGACACCTTCATCGGCTTCTATTCCATTGCGGATGCTAAGGATTCGGCGCACAACATCCTGTATGTCATGCAGGCCGGCATCGGCCTGCCGGACGAGTCCTACTACCGCGAGGACGCGCACGCGGAGGTGCGCGAGCAGTATGTCGCGCACATCGGCCGGCTGCTCGGGCTCGCCGGGCTGGATGCCGATCAGGCCGAGACGATCATGGCGCTCGAGACGCGCATCGCGAAGGCGCACTGGGATCGAGTCGCCGCGCGCGATGCGGTGAAGACCTACAACAAGGTCACCCGGGCCGAGCTGGAAGCGCTGACTCCGGGTCTCGACTGGGACGCCTGGCTCGACGGTGTGGGCGGCGAGGCACGGATCCTCGACCCGGTCAACGTCGAACAGCCTTCATTCCTCACGGGATTCGCCGAAGCGCTGAGCAGTGAGTCGCTCGACGCCTGGAAGTCGTGGCTGACCTGGCGGCTGGTGTCGGACCGGGCGCCATACCTGCATGAGGCGATGGTCGACGAGCGGTTCGACTTCGCCGGGCGGACGTTGTCCGGCATACCCGAGAACCGGGAGCGCTGGAAGCGCGGTGTCGCGCTCGTCGAGTCGCTGATCGGTGAGGCCGCTGGCCAGCTGTATGTCGAGCGGCACTTCCCGCCGCCCGCGAAGGCGCGCATGGAGAAGCTGGTCGCCAACCTCGTCGAGGCCTACCGGCGTGACTTCGAGACGTTGTCCTGGATGAGTGAGACGACGCGGGCGAAGGCGTTGGAGAAGCTCGCGAAGTTCACGCCGAAGATCGGCTACCCGGAGGAGTGGAAGGACTACTCCGCCATCGAGATTCGCGCCGATGATCTGATCGGCAACGTTGCCGCGGGCACCGCGTGGGAGATCGACCGGATGTTGCGACGCGTCGGCGACGAGGTGGACGCCAAGGAGTGGTTCATGACTCCGCAGACGGTCAACGCCTACTACATGCCGGTGATGAACGAGATCGTCTTCCCGGCCGCCATCCTGCAGCCGCCGTTCTTCGACGTCGACGCCGAGGACGCCGTCAACTACGGCGGCATCGGTGGCGTCATCGGCCACGAGATCGGGCACGGCTTCGACGACCAGGGGTCGCGGTATGACGGCGACGGCAACCTCGTCGACTGGTGGACCGACGAGGACCGGGAGCGTTTCGATGCGTTGTCGCAGAAGCTGATCGAGCAGTTCAACAATCTCGAGGGGCGCGATGCGCCGGGCAACAAGATCAACGGTGCGCTGACGATCGGCGAGAACATCGGCGACCTGGGCGGACTGACCATCGGTTACCACGCGCTGCAGATCGCGCAGGAGTCCCAGGAATCGCCCGAACTCGACGGGTACACCCCTGAGCAGCGGTTCTTCCTCGGCTGGGCTCAGGTCTGGTGCGGCAAGGCACGTGAGGCGGAGGCGAAGCGGCTGCTCACGATCGACCCGCACTCGCCGGCCGATGCCCGCGCCAACGTCGCCCGCAACCTGCACGAGTTCTTCGGGGCGTTCGGCGTTACTGCCGACGACGGCATGTACCTGCCCGAGGACGAGCAGGTCCGCATCTTCTGAGCCGAGCCCCTTGAGGAGCACGCGAGGCACGAGCGTGCGTCGGTTTGAAAGCGGGTCAAGTGCCGGGGGAGCGCAGCGGAGGAGGTGTATCGAGACCGCACCCGCGAGCGTCTCGAAAGGGCACTCCGACCCAAGCTCCTTGAGGGGCGAGGAACGAGCGTCTCGAAAGGGGCACTCCACCCAAGCTCCTTGAGGAGCGAGGAACGAGCGTCTCGAAAGGGCACTCCACCGAAGCTCCTTGAGGAGCGAGGAACGAGCGTCTCGAAAGGGCACCTCGACACCGCGTGAATGTCACCTTCCGTGAGGACAAGCCATGAGCCAACCCGTGTTGCGAACCGAGCGACTGCTGATGCTGCCGCTGGCCGACGAGCACCTGGAGCTCGAGGTCGAGCTCGACTCCGACGCCGAGGTATTGCGTTACCTCTGGGGCCGGGCGCGGTCGCGGGACGAAGTAGTTGCGTCGCACGCGGAGCGCATCGGCCTCGGGCAGCAGGTCGAGGGGCTCGGTTACTGGATGGCATTCCTTCCCGACGGCGAGAATGATTCCGTGCCAGCCGAATTCATCGGCCTGATGATGCTGCCGCCGGATCACGCCGACGGTCGCGAGTGCGATCCGAAGGACGCCGCATTGGGCTATCGGATCATGCGCAAGCACTGGCGACAGGGCTACGCGAGTGAGGCGTCCGCCGAGTTGTTGCGGCACGCGTTCGAGACCGTCGGCGTCCAGAGGGTTGTTGCGGACACCATGGCAGTGAACGCCGGATCGCGTGCCGTCATGGAGAAGCTCGGAATGTGTTTCGTCAGAACGTATTTCGTCGAATTCGACGACCCATTGCCCGACACCGACCAGGGTGAGGTGCTCTACGAAATCGCCCGTGAGACGTGGAGTCGTCGGTTGCAGGCGTGAACTCAGGCGGCTGCCGTCTGGTGCCCATGCATGCGGCCCGGGGTCAGGTCCCAGTGCACGCCGTCGGCGCGGACCAGTGCCGTGTAGCCCTGTCGGTGGACGATCTGGTGGTGTCGTCCGCAGAGCAGTGCCGAGTTGATGAGGGATGTTTCGCCGCCGGCCCACCAGGGGCTGATGTGGTGGACTTCGCAGAAGCCTGGTGGTCGGTCACATCCGGGGAAGGAGCAGCCGCCGTCGCGGAGGATGGCTGCGGCGCGGATTGCTTTGGTAGCTAATCGTTCTCGCCTGCCGACATCGAGTGGTTGGCTGGGTCCGCCGAGGACGACGGGGATGAGGTCGGCGGTGCACGCGAGCCTGCGGGCGGCACCCGCATCAAGCACGTCTCCGGTCGTTGTGGTCGCGCCATGACCGGCCAGGAGTTCCTGTAAGCCCATGGTGAGCAGGACGGTGGCTGCGCCGGCTTGGACCCCGTCACCGTCGGCGACTCTGGCGCCGGCGCCGACCAGGTCCATGAGCGCGTCGACCCGTCGTTTGCCGGGGAGCGTTCGTCTCGGACCGGCTCGCCAACATCTTCAGTGGGTTTCGCCGGTCGTGGCGCCGACTTCGCGGTGATCGCGTCCTGCAGGATTGCCGCGTTCGCCGGGGCGAGCTCTGCCACCAGTCTGGTCATGCCGGTCGGCGTGGTGGCCCAGGTCAATGACTCGGTGCACTCGAGCTTCTCGTCATCCGTGGACAGTTCGTCCGGCGCGAAGCGCGCGATGATTCGCCGTGTCAGCTGAGTGAGTCCGGCGGCACCCAACGCCGGATCGACCTGCAGGAACCACGAGAGCACTTCGTCGCGGTCTGCAGTCGGTATGACGGGCTGCACCTTGTCCGCTTGGGTGAGCGCTGTTGTGGCGGACTCCACCGAACAGGTCCCGTCACGTAATGCTGCAGCGATGACCTGGTTCTTCCGTGCCCGGCATGCATCAGCCACCGTGGCCATTGTTCGCACGGACTTCGGTTCCACCGGAGCTCCGGCGGCCACGTGAGCGCTCAGCCATTGGCTCGTGTTCACCGCATTCGACTCGGCCACCGCGCCACGATCCGCTGCGTCGGCGGTGACCACGACCGTGATTTGTGCAGCCCTGCCCACGAGCCGCAGGAGCACGGTCACCAGCTCGTCCTCCTGGTCCCCTCCGAGCTGGTGCACGGCGCCGGGGACCTCGTCCAGCAGGCCGACGGCAGCCTCCAGTCCAGCGAGCAACTCCGGCCCACGCCCCGGCTCCGCAGCCCGTGTTTCATCGCATCCAGCGCATCATCGGCAGGCCCAGAGATCGGCGTTGTCGAATCGAGGTTCACGGCCGAATCTCCTTTCCCTGCTTGCGTTTTCACGTGTCTACAGGATATCAGGACTGGCACGCGACGTACAGTGTTGAGCCGAACACAATTGCGATTCCGGCGTATCTTTGACTGCCTTCGAGAGCGGCCTGCCGAACGGCATTGGGGCAGCACAGCGTGCCCGTGACTCAGTACGCGCTGATCGTCACCGCGGTCGACTCCGTGCCGTCCACGGAGCTCCACGTGCAGCGCAACGTGTTGGTGAATAGATTCGCGGACCAGGTCAGTTCGACCTGGTCCGCACTCGGCCGAGTCGGTGCACTGAACGCGCAGCGACCCAATGGGTCTTCACGCGGTCACGAAGCCGAGCCAGAGGGTGACGCCGACTGCGCCGAATCCGCACAGTGACAGGAAGATCCAGGCGATTGCTCTGCGCCAGCTCTCTCTGCGGCGACCGGTCAGCCCCCGGGTCATGGTCAGCAGCCTAAGCGCGTCGGGTCTTCTCGAAAGGTCCTCACCACCACCGAACGACGAGAAACCGGCCCGGCCAGCGAATCGCTGGCCGGGCCGGCTCTGGGTGATCCGGCACGGGTGGGGGGAAGGCGCCGGGGTTTCGGGACGGGTTGGGAGACGGCTCATTTCTTCGCCGGCGCCCAACCCTCCTCAACCATCACCTGTCAGGACGACACGTTTCAGGAAAGCGTCGTCGTGACGTCATCCAGCACGAAGGACGTCTGCAGGGACGAGTCCTCGGTGCCGGTGAAGGTGAGCTTCACGGTCTGGCCGGCGTATGCCGACAGGTTGACCGTGCGCTTGGTGTAACCGCCGGCCGCGTTGGCGTTGGAGTATGTCGCCAGCGTGGTCGAGCCGGCCTTCACGGCGAATTTGTCGTATGCCGTGGAGCCGGACTCGTCGGTGTCGATGTGCAGGTAGAACGACAGGCTCGCCGTGCAACCGGACGGGATCGTGATGCTCTGCGACAGCGTGTCGGTGTGCGACTGGCCGTAACCGTCGAACCAGGCGTCATACGAACCGGCGTGCGTCGGCTCGTCGGCGCCCCACTGGCCGATGATCTGGCTGTTGCTCTGGGTCCAGCCGGTGGTGCCCGACTCGAACCCGGGGTTGCTCACCAGTTGCGCGGTGCAGGACCCGCCCGAGCCGCTGGTGATCGTCCACGCGAAGGTCGTCGAGCCGGTCTTGCCCGCAGCGTCCTTGGCGGTCGCGGTGACCGAGTAGCTGCCGGCCGTCGTCGGCGTGCCCGAGACCAGGCCGGTGCTGCTGACCGACAGACCGGTCGGCAGGCCGCTCGCGCTCCAGGTGTATGGCGCAGTGCCACCGCTGGCCGAAAGCTGAAGCGAGACAGCGTTGTTCACGGCGCTGCTCTTGCTACCCGGGTTGGTGACAGTGACGCCGGAGGTGGTGCCACCACCGAAGCCGGCCACGCCGTTCGGGGTGCCGTTCCCGGTCGGTCCGTCCCAGCCGGTTCCCGCGTTGCACAGCACAGTGCCGCAGCTGCCGTTGTTGCCGCTGGTCACGTCATTGAAGTTGGCGGTGTGCGAGTAGGACAGGTCGTTTCCGTAGGTCGAGTTGTTCGCCGCGTTGCCCAAGGCGGCAGTGGCCGCGAGCAGCGGGGAGGCGAGGCTGGTGCCGCCATACACGCTCCAGCCGTTGCCGCCGTAGGTCTGGTAGACCGCGAGGCCGGTGGCCGGGTCGGCGTCCATCGACACGTCCGCCTCGGCGCGCTTGCTGCACCCGGTGCTCACGCCGCTCTGGAAGGTCGGCTTGCTGATGTATGCCGAGCAACCGGATCCGGTGCCTTCGGAAGAGCTTGTCTTCCATACGGATTCGGTCCAGCCCCGGCTCGTGCCGCTGCTGCGGCTGAGCGAGGTGCCGCCGACCGCGGTGACGTATGCCGACGTCGCCGGGTAGGACGCACCGTAGTCGCTGTCGCCGGTGCTGGCCGAGATGAAGACGCCCGAGTGCTTGAAGTAGGACGTGTCGGCGCTGGTGACGCTGGAGTCCTCGCTGCCGCCGTAGCTGTTCGAGACGTACTTCGCGCCCTTGGCCACCGCGGTGTTCACCGAGGCGCCGAGGTCGTCCATGCTCGCGGAGGTCGCCTCGACCAGCAGGATCTTGCACGCCGGGCAGGCCGCGCTGACTGCGTCGAGATCGAGTGAGATCTCGCCGGCCCAGCCGGAGTCCGGCGTCGGCAGGCTCGAGGTCGATCCGCTCTGGCCCATCTTGGTGAAGCACCCGTTGGCGGACGTGCAGGCCGGGAGCCCGTACTGCTGACGGTATGCCGCGAGGTCGGACTCGGCGCTCGGGTCGTCATACGCATCGACGATCGCGACGGTCGTGCCGGCGCCTGCATTCGCCGGCAGGCTGTATGCCGACTGGATGTCACTCGGCCCGTAACCGGACGGCGTCGCGTTCGGCGTGACCGCGCGCGGGACGATGTGGTTCGGCTCGACGGGGTTCGTCTGCTTGAGTGCGAAGCAGGTGGCCAAACCCTTCGAAACATGTTGCGAACAGCTGTGTTCCACCTTGACCGCTGCCTTGATCGGTGTGCCGGTGGCGGTCGACGTCGACGGTGCCAGCGCCGTCGTCTTGTGTGCCTGGTGGGCAGAGCTGTGGTCGGGGTGCGCGTACGCCGTACCGCCGGTCATGGCGAGGGGGAGCGCAGCGACAACCCCGAAAAGTGCGATGCCGGCGGCTTTCCGCCGTGAGCGCCGCAGCTTGGTTGACGACATCAGGTGTCCTTTCACGTAACATTCCCAATGTCACCACTGAGTAGTGGTGGCAACCGGCGAACTTACTCGCGTGAACGACCAGCGATGGGTCAAGAGATGGCAAGCGTTTGGTCAAAGCTGCGCGTGACCGGATGATGGTTGCAATGACGTTGATTCAGAACAAACACAGGAGACTCGCGATGCGTGGGCGTTGCAGGGAGCTTGCGACTCGCAACACCGACGGAGCGTGAGTCTCAATGTCTCCCGACCTTGCCGACATCTGCCGTGTCCTGCGCGACCTGGGGCTGACGTCATACGAAGCGAAGGCGTATGCCGTTCTCGTGCAACGGAATGCGACGACCGCGGTGGAGCTGGCGCGCAGCGCGCGGATCCCGCGACAGCGGATCTACGACGTCGTTGACGGCTTGGTGCAGCGCGGGTTGGCCCGTCCGGTGAGCGGCGACGTCGCATCGTTCGCGGCCACCGACCCGCGGGTCGCGATCTCCGGCCTGGTCGCCGAGCACCGGCAGCAGTTCAGCGACCTCGCGCTGCACGCGGACGACGTGTCCGAGCAGCTCTCCGGTCTGTGGGACGACGGCCAGCAGGAGCAGACCCCGCTGGCGTTCGTGGAGTTCTTGCGTGACCCGGCCAGCCTCGGCTCCCGGTTCCTGGAGTTGCAGCGCCGAGCCACCGACTCGATGTTGCTCTTCACCCGCAAGCCGTATGTCGTCGACAACAACGAACCCGGTCTCGACGCGACCCGGCGGATCGCCGACTCCGGAGGCGACGTGCGGTGTTGCTATGAGAAGGAAGTGCTCGACTCGGTCGAATCGGTCGAGACGCTGAAGGAATTCGCGGCTGCGGGTGAGCAGGGCCGTGTCGTGGATCGAGTGCCGATGAAGCTGTGTCTGGTCAACGGGACGCATGCACTCTTCTCGTTGACCGACCCCGTGGCCGGCGGACTGACCGCCACGAACGTGCTGGTCGAGCACCCCGACCTCGCTGCATCGCTGACCTTCGCCTTCGAGGCGCTGTGGGAGACCGGGCGGCCCGTTCTCGACGTCGCGCGCGAGGCCGGCTACGACATCTGAGTCAAAAGCCGGTCGAGCGTTGCGGGTGAGGCTGGTCGAGCGTTGCCTTGAGGAGCCGTGAGGTACGAGCGGCGTCTCGAAAGGTGCCGGAGGAGCGCAGCGGGGGAGGTGTATCGAGACCCGCAAGACGACCTTTTCAGGAGCCTGCTCGTGCCTTGCAGGCTCCTCAAGGATCGCCCGTTCGCTCCTCAAGGACCCTAGGCCGGTGCGACGCCGGTGATCCGGTGGATCGAGAAGGTGCGGGACTGCGAGCCGTCGCCCACCATGCCGGTGACCCGGCCGCCGTCGGCGCGGTGCGGCCGGAACAACGTCCGGTGCAGTGCACCGTCGGTGTCGGTGTAGCCGATCCACACGGCCGCTTGCTCGGACGCCGCGTCCTGCAACATCGCGAGCGTCACGGTCGGATCGGTCGAGGGGATGCGCGGCCCGGCGCTCTGTGCGGCCCGGCCCGCCGATTCCTGCTCACCGCGCCGGACGTGCGCGATCACCTGCTCGACGACCTCGTCGGTGACCGCATCCAGTCGTGGCGGCTCGCTGACGCGCGGTGCCGGAGCCCGGGTGTGATCGCTGCCGACATGAACGACGTGTCCGTCCTGTCCTTCGGCGACCGGTGAATACCCGTGCTGTCGCAGCATTTCCAGCACCGTCGTCGGATGGGCGGGGGAGATGACCACCGTGGGCGCGATCTTCCGCAATTGCAGCGCCGACAGGTTGCGGTCACCCGCCATGGCGTCGAGCATCGCGGTGTCGTCATTGCGCAGGTAGCAACTTGCCGTGCCGACGCGGGTCTGGCCGTGGCGACGTGCCACGTCGGAGATGAGGTAGTCCAGCGGTTGCGGCACCGGGGTCGGACTGGCGACCGTCAGTTGCTCGATCAGCTCGGAGGCCGACCGGCCGGTGTCCAGTGCCCGCCGGATGCTCCGGTCGGTGAACCGGTAAACCGTTGCGCCACCGCGAGATTCGACATCTGCGGCAGCCTGCATCAAGGAGTTCAGTTCTTCGGTCAACGGACCCGGCGCAACCGCGGTGAGATCGGCCTGGAGCAACAAGTGGTCGACCGGCGCAGGCAGTGCCGCTGCCATTGCCGTCGCCGCGCCGCCGTCCCCGGCAAGGAGTGCGCGACCGGGCGCCGACAGCACACCGCGGCCGGTCACCCCGAGCCAGGCCGCCTCCCGCAGCACCTCGTCCGCACGAGTCGGCGCACCGGCCGGCAGCCGCATCGGACGCTGCCAGTGCAGCATCGACTCGATGTATTCCGTTGGTACCGAAACGGATTGGTCTACGGTCGCCAGTATGTCCAGGACGTCACGTCGGCGCGACCGCATCATCGGCCACGCCACTTCGGTGCTCAGCACGTTGATGGTGC
The DNA here is from genome assembly GCF_055397625.1 of Flexivirga sp. G2. Classification (NCBI taxonomy): domain Bacteria; kingdom Bacillati; phylum Actinomycetota; class Actinomycetes; order Micrococcales; family Dermacoccaceae; genus Flexivirga; species Flexivirga sp. G2. The sequence continues at coordinate 3,902,196 of NZ_AP039675.1, read as the reverse complement.
CTTGCTCGGTGGACGTCCCGGCAAGCGAAGGCGCCCGTGAACTGTCCAGCCAGGCCGTCGCGATCGTCGCCCAACGGGACGCCGTGTCCGTGTCGACCCAGTCGTCATACGCCGTCGTGGGCAGCCAGCTCGGTTCGAAGTCACCGTCATTGGCGATGAGCCGGGCGGTATACGCGAGCTCGATGACGAAGGCGGCGAGCTCGAGGTCGGCATCGAGAGCGCTCGCCGCGGCGCGATGGTCGCGCACGCTGAGGCCGCCCGAGCGCAGCACCCGCGGCGGCGACTGGTCCCACAACCGCACCAGAGCATCGACCCGCCAGAGGATGTCGAGGGCGGCACCGGCCGCGTCCGCGTCGACGTCCCGGGCGACCAGCCGCTGCGTCGGCTGCGCCGGCGGGGTGATGCCGTCGGCATACAGGCGCCCGCCGCGTAGCGCGAGACCCACCTCGCGGGGGATCACGCCGCCGTCCTCGGTGTGGACGATCAGGCCGGCGGCGATCAGCTCGTCGAGGACCCCGGTCGCCGACGAGCCGGTGAAGCTTGCGCGCGGATGGCGCCAGAGCAGTCGGTCGATCGCGGATCGCGCTGCCCCGCTGAGGTTCTCGTATGACACAACGGCGTCCGCGCTGCGATCGGGTGCACCGAGCTCGCGGGCGGGAGGGCCGAGACGGGCGGGAGTGCTCAGGATCTCCGACACCGCGCGTGCCGGTCGATAGCCCTCGGGACTGCGCCACAGCAGGGCACGATCCCACAGCACACGGCCGGCCGCCTGGACCGCGCGCTTGGTGGTCGACAGCAGCTGGGGCGCTGCGTCGGCGCCACCGACGAGCACTGCCTCGAGCACGCGCAGCTCATCGGCGGACAGGACGTCGAGGGCGCGCTGCACGCTGCCCCTGGTCGCGGCGCGCGCGGCGAGGGACGTGAGGTCGCCCGGCGCCGGGCGGGTCAGGTCGGGGCGTGCGGCCAACAGCACGCGCAGTTGCTCGTCGCTGCGCGCACGCAGGTCGTCGGCGAAACTGCGGGCGGATTTCGGCACTGAGCAAGGATATGCGGCGCTTCAACCGCCGCGGGCACGCCGGACGGCGGACGCTCGCCGCGGCCGGTGCGCGTACTCAGGAAGGGCAGGCAAAATGCCGCCGACGAAGGGGGAGCGGAGTGACGACACCGGAGGTTGTCCGAAGGCGGCGTTGGCCGTTCGTGCCGCTGGCGCTCGCGTTCGGCGTCCTGGACCTGTTCGTCGTCCTCGTCCTGGTCGAGGGCGCACTGGACACCAAGGACACCGAGGGCAGGACACTCGGGATGATCCTCGTCGGTGTCGTTGTCGCCCTGCTGACCTAGTGGACCTTCCTGTGCGTCAGGGCGTTCGTGCGCCGCGGCCGGCCCGAGTGGGCCGAACAGAAGCAGACCGACCCGTCGGGCGTGCGGCCTCCGACCAATTCGAGGGCGCGCAAGGCCGGCGGTATGACGATGGCCGTCGTCTTCCTGGGGATCGCAGCCATCATCATCGTCGCGGTGATCGCGCAGGCAGTCGGTGGAGACCTGTCCGGGCTGGGCGGCGGACTCACCGGCGGGATGTTCTGTGCGGCAGTCGGAACGGCCGGGTTGACGATGGCGCGCACGCCGAGCTCCGCGGAACGCGCCTGATTCGTGGGCGAGATCAACCGGGCGGCCGCGCAGCGCTTCGATCCGGGATCCGGCGTGGCGCCATACCCGGTCGCGCCATACCCGGTCGCGCCAGAGCCGCCGGGCGACGCCGCCCCGAGTCGCGCGCCCAGTTGGGTGAGCACGCCGATCGATCGCAGTGTCACCTACCGGGAGGCGTGCAGTGAGTTCCCGTGGCGGCTCGTCGTGGGCTGTCTCGGCCTGTTCGCCGTGTTGATCTGGGGCATCACGGTCTCGCCCGCCTGGCTGGTCGGTGTGATCGCGGTGCTGCTCGTCGTCCCGGTGATCCTTTTCGTCGGGTCTTTGATCTTCCTTCCCTACGGCATCCGGCTCGAGGGCGGAACCTTATGGATCGGAGCGCGCGCTGTGCCGCGCATCGGACGCGGTTGGAAACGCCAACAGTTGCCACTGGAAGAGGTGATCGCGTGGACGGTGTGTTCGCGCTCCGACGCCTCGAAGAGCATCCCGCGCTCGCCGTTCGCCGACGGTGACCTCGCCGTGCCGCCGGCAGACAAGCGGGTCGGCAACTGGGGAAACTTCACCGGCCCGGGCGTGCGCGACGTCCTGGTCGTGCGGGTCGACCCGGCGCGTGTCCCGGCGGCGATGCCGGCAGTGGTGATGATGGGTGCCGGTGTCGAGGACGCCCGACGCACCGCCCGGGACATCGGTGTCTACGTCATCGGCACCCGCCGACCGCAACGATTGGCGCAGGCTCTGGAGAGAGCGATGCCATCACGGAGGTCGCTGACCTAATGTGAGGGGCGACACACGTCGCCCGCGCTGCAGGAGGTTCTCCGATGTCCGTCGCCAGTCACCCGTCATACGCCAGCGGGATCTCCGAGGCGCCGCTGCTCGGTGACACGATCGGTGACAACCTGCGCCGGACGGCCGAGCGCTTCGCCGACCGGGACGCCGTGGTCGACATGCCCAGCGGGCGTCGCTGGACGTATGCCGAATTCGACGCCGCAGTCGACGAGGTGGCACGCGGGCTGATGGCGGCCGGCATCGACAAGGGCGACCGGGTCGGCATCTGGTCGCCGAACTGCCCGGAGTGGACGCTCACCCAATACGCCACCGCGCGCATCGGCGCGGTCATGGTGTGCGTCAACCCGGCATACCGCTCTCACGAGCTGGCCTTCGTCATCAAGCAGTCCGGCATGCGGATGATCGTGAGTGCCGTCAGCCACAAGACGTCCGACTACCGGTCGATGGTCGAGCAGGTGCGGGAGGAATGTCGCGACCTGCAGCAGGTCGTCTACATCGGCGACGCGAGCTGGGACGACCTGGTCGCCGGTGCGGCTCGCGTCACCGCCGACGAGCTCGCCCGGCGGTCGGACGGGCTGTCGGCCGACAATCCGATCAACCTGCAATACACCTCTGGCACAACAGGATTCCCGAAGGGCGCGACGCTCTCGCACCACAACATCCTCAACAACGGCTACTTCGTCGGCGAGCTCATCGACTACACCGAGGAGGACCGGATCTGCCTGCCGGTGCCCTTCTACCACTGCTTCGGGATGGTGATGGGCAACCTGGCAGCCACCTCGCACGGTGCGTGCATGGTGATCCCGGCGCCGTCCTTCGAGGCGGCGGCCACCCTGAAAGCCGTTGAAGCCGAACGCTGCACGTCCCTGTATGGCGTCCCCACGATGTTCATCGCCGAGCTCGCGCTGATCGACCAGGGCGAGCAGCATTTCGATCTCTCCTCCCTGCGCACCGGCATCATGGCCGGGTCGCCCTGCCCGGTCGAGGTCATGAAGCGGGTGCTCGCGGAGATGAACATGAGCGAGGTCGCGATCTGTTACGGCATGACCGAGACCTCGCCGGTTTCGACGATGACGCGCACCGACGACACCCTCGAGCGACGCACCGAGACGACCGGTCGGGTGATGCCGCACCTGGAGGTCAAGATCGTCGACCCCGCAACGGGTTTGACGGTTCCGCGGGGCGGCACCGGAGAGCTGTGCACGCGTGGCTACAGCGTGATGCTCGGCTACTGGGAGCAGCCGGAGAAGACCGCGGAGGCGATTGACAGCGCTCGCTGGATGCACACCGGTGACCTGGCCACGATGGACGAGGACGGCTACGTCAACGTCGTCGGCCGCATCAAGGACGTGGTCATCCGCGGCGGCGAGAACATCTACCCCCGCGAGGTCGAGGAGTTCCTCTACACGCATCCGAAGATTGCCGACGTGCAGGTCATCGGAGTGCCGGACGAGAAGTACGGCGAGGAGCTGATGGCCTGGATCGTCATGCGCTCCGGTGAGGCACCGCTGGATGCCGGCGCCATACAGGAGTTCTGCGACGGGCGACTGGCGCGCTACAAGATCCCGCGCTACGTGCACGTCACCGAGGCATTCCCGATGACGGTGACCGGCAAGATCCGCAAGGTCGAGATGCGTGAGGAAGCGCGTAAGATCCTCGCCGATGACTGAGACACAAGGGATTTCACCGTCAGGGGAGCAGTGGGCGATCACCCACGGCGACCAACGCCTCACCGTTGTCGGCGTCGGCGGCGGCATCCGGTCGTATGACGCCGGAGAGCGGCCGGTCCTGTTCGGCTACCCCGCCGATGCGAAGGCCGACGCGGGACGCGGTCAGCTGTTGATGCCGTGGCCCAACCGCATCGCCGACGGTCGCTACACGTTCGACGGGGCGACGCAGCAGTTGCCGCTGACCGAGCCCGCGCGCTGCAACGCCTCCCACGGGCTGGTTCGCTGGGAGCAGTGGTCGCTGGTGGAGCAGACGGATTCGACTCTGACTGTTGGATTTCGGCTGATGCCCAGCGCCGGATGGGACGCCATACTCGATCTGAGGGTGCGGTACGAGCTGGGCGATGACGGGCTGACGGTGACGCCGAGCGCCACGAACGTCGGGTCGACGCGGGCACCGTTCGGCTTCGGAGCGCATCCTTATCTGACCGTCGGCGAGGAGACGGTGGACGAGCTGACCCTCACCCTTCCGGCGACCGACCACCTCACGGTCGACGACCGGTTGCTGCCCACCGGCACCGCACCGGTGGAGGGGTCCGACTATGACTTCCGCGCATCGCGACCGATCGGGGAGACCGTGATCGACACGGCGTTCACCGGGCTGGTCGCCGATGATGACGGTCGCTGGCGCGTCACGCTGAGCAGCGGCGAACGCAGTACGACGCTGTGGGCGGAAGCCGAACACTTCGGCTACACACAGGTTTTCACCGGTGACTCACTGCCCGCCGGCCGGGCGCGCCGCACCGGCGTCGCCGTCGAGCCGATGAGCTGTCCGGCCGGTGCCTTCGCCACCGGTGAGGCGCTCGTCGTGCTCGAGCCCGGTGACACCTGGACCGGCCAATGGGGCGTCAGCCACCGCGGCTGACTCGGCTGCGGCGCTCAGATCCAGGCCGGCGCCCACCCGGCCCTCGCGGCCCAGTGCTCAGCGAGCTCCATCAGAAGCAGCCACGCCGGATCCTTGATCGCGCCGTACTCGAACAAGTCGTTCGCTGCGGCGGCAGCGGCGATCTTGAACCGTGCCCAGTTGTGCGACTGCGCAGGGTTTGCCCGGAGGAAGTCGCGAAACAGTAATGCGCGCCGCGTCGTTGGCGCGTGGGCGAGCCGCACGTGTATGTTGACCGAACGACCACCCACCGGCGGGGCGAAGACGAATTTGGGCCACATCTCACCGTCCGCGGCCGGCTCCTGTTGGTTCCACGGTTCGGGACGACGGCGATAGCCCGAATCCGGAAGACTGGTCGCCGCCGACGTCGCGTCGAGGTCGGCGACGACGATCATCATGTCGAGGCAGTCCTTGGCGCTCATGCCGGCAATCGACGTGGATCCGATGTGCTCCACTGCGACAGCATCCGGGACGAGGTCGCGGAGCTGAGCGCGGAGGTTGCTCGCCTCGTCCGCCCAGCGGTCCTGGTATTCATGAACGTGGACACCAGTGGGGGAAGTCTCATCGGGAAAAGGCACGGCACAAGCCTATTCAGCACAACGACATCGCCTTCAGCGTCTGCGAACCGCCTCGGCTATTCGGTCGGCTTCGGAGCGAGTGCAGCAGCCGCGGCAGTGGCGAGCTCGGCACGGAACTCCCGCTGGCCGGCGCGCGAGATGCGCACCTCGCACACGCGAATTCCCTTGCCAGGGTTAGCGATCCGCTCCGCGAGCACGTCGGCCTCTCCCACATACTCGTGCTCGATGCCGTGCGCGGCGCACAGCTCGCTGATGTTGGTGTCGGTCGGAGTGGCGAAGATTCGCTCGTAGGGCCGGGACAGCGAGTCGCGGCCGGGCTCGAGGGTGCCGAAGATGCCGCCGCCGTTGTCGTTCATCACCACGATCGTCAGGTCCGGCCGTGCCTCGTGCGGCCCGATCAGCAGCGCGTTGGTGTCGTGCAGGAACGTCAGGTCGCCGACCAGTGCCACTGCGGGATGCGGCGCGCGCGCCAGTGCGAAGCCGATCGCCGACGAGATGACTCCGTCGATGCCGGCGAGTCCGCGGTTGCCGACCGCCACGACGCCGTGGGTGATCTCCCGAGGGTCACGGGCGAGGTCGAGGTCACGGGCGGTGTTGGACGACCCGACATACAGCCCGGCGTCGGCCGGCAGGTTGTGCACCACGGTGCGCGCGACGGCCGGGCCGCTCGGCCAGCCGGCCTCGATCAACGGCGCCGCCGTGGCGGCCACGATCTGTCCGGCGGTCCGCCACTGCGACGCCCACGCACGATCGACGCACGAGGCGACGGCCTGGTGGCTGCGCTCGATGTCGTCCCAGTCGTGCACCCGGCGCACCACGTGCCCCGGATCGGCCCAGGATGTCAGCGGGGTGACGGCCTCGACGGTGACCGCCGGGTTGCTCAGCAGGCGGGCGACCTCGCGGTCGAGGGTGACCCGACCGCCGATGAGCACTCGCTCCGGCAGGTGCGCATCGACCCACTCATGGGCGCGCAGCAACAGCGGTCCGTTGGGCGTGACCCTGCCGCGCCGGTAGGCGCCGAACGGCTCAGCCATGATCGGCCAGCCGGCCGCGTCCGCGAGCTCGGCCAACTCGGAGGAGTGATGCGGAGCGGGCAGGTCGCCCAGCAGCACCAACGTGCGCGGCACCGGCGCGATGCCGGATCCCGACACGGCGCTGCTGCGACCGTGCGAATCGGGTTGCCGCAGGCTGAGCCAGGCCTCGCCGTGCGGGCGGCCGGTGAGACTCTCCGGCCAGTCGTCGTCGGTGTCGTCGAGCTGATCCGGCACCAGTGGATCGCGCAGCGGAACGTTCAAATGCACCGGTCCGGGATCGCCGGAGGGGTAGCCGCGGGACTCCGCGACCGCCCGGCCGATCACCGACCGCCAGATCGCCTGCTGTCCGGATCGCCGCTCGGGCGTGCCGAATTCGTGGAACCACCGGGTCGACCCGGCGAAGATCTTCACCTGGTCGGTGGTCTGGTTCGCGCCGGTGCCGCGTAGCTCCTGCGGTCGGTCCGCGGTCAGCAGAATCATCGGGACATAGCCGTGCGCCGCCTCGAGCACGGCCGGGTAGAGGTTCGCGACCGCGGTGCCGCTCGTCGTGATGACCGGCACCGGCATCCGGGATGCCTTGGCCAAGCCCAGCGCGAGGTATGCCGCGGACCGCTCGTCGACGCGCACGTGCAGGCGCAACCGCCCGGCACGCTCGGCCGCCTCCGCGGCATACGCCAGCGGTGCGGAGCGTGAGCCGGGAGCCAGGACGATCTCGCGCACACCCTGACGGATGAGCTCGTCCAGCAGCACGGTCGCGATGGCAGCGGAAGGATTCACGCCAGCCATCTTCGCGCATCTGTGCCACGACCGACCGCGCGGCACTGGTGCGCGGTCAGTCCCCGAGCGCGACGTCGGTCGGTGTGACCACGAGCGGGGTCGGCGTCGGCACCTCGCGCGCCATGAAGCGTTCGGCGGCGTGCGCGGCCGGGCCCGTGCCGATCGCCGCCACGACCACGATGGCTGCGATGACCAGCCAGCCCGGGCCACTCCAGCTCAGCGCCAGGAAGGTGAAGGCGGCAGGAGCCCACCGCCCGCCGAGAGTGCCGAAAACCTCTGCAATGCCGCCGTATTCGCCACGGCGACGGGGGTCCATCAGCAGCGCACCGAAGGCGAAGTTGCCGGCGGAGTTGGCCAGCTCGGCGCCCGTGACGGCGACGTGGCCGAGCCAGACCAGGAAGATCGTGAGCAGGCCGGTTGTGCTGTGCGTGGCCATGGTGATCAGGCAGGAGACCACGAAGAACCCGCTCGACACCCATACCGCGCGGATCGCGTGATCGACCGTGCGCACTCCGCGCGAGGTGTATGCCGGCAGGAAGATGCACAACACCGTGTTGGTGCCGAACAACCAGGCCAGCAGCCAGTGCGGGGAGTCGGTCTCCTCGACGAGCCACAGCGGGATGACGACGTTGAGCAGCACCTGGTTGGTGAACATGGTGCCCGAGAAGAGACTCAGCACCATCCACCCGACGTTGTGCAACGGTCCCTTGCCGGGGATCGTCTCCGGTGCGCGCTTGCGGTCGCGCTGCGCGACGCGCAGGTCGTGGCTCGCCTTGGGCAGCCGGCCGATCCAATAGGCGTTGACCAGGCCGATCGCGAGCGCCAGCATCGGCAGCCAGCGCATGACGGTCAGGTTGTCGAAGGCCAGCGCGACACCGCCGATGATCGCGCCGAGGGTGAAGCCGACGTTGAGTGAGGAGTACATGTAGGCCTGCGTCTCGACCCGCTCTGCCTCGGGCATGACGTCGAGGATGTAGGCGCCCCGCCCGGCTCCACCCGCGTTGCCGACGATCTCGAAGAGCACGACCATCAGCAGGTATGACGAGAATCCACCGATGAACGGCCACAGCCCGAACATCAGCGCACCCAGCAGCGCGCCCGCCGACCACATCCGCTTCGGGCCGAGCACGTCGACGAGTCGGCCGGCCGGGTAGGCGACCAGGAAGGACACGACGCCCGCGATGGTGAGGCCGAGGCCGACCTGCGCCGCGGAGAGCCCGACTACCTGGGTGAAGAAGACGGCGCTACCGGTCAGGAAGGTGCCTTCACCGGTCGCGAACAGCAGCGATTGCAGCGACAGGCGCCGCGACAACGGAGTCGGCGGGATCAGCTGTCGGACCGCTTTCGCGGCTCGGGTGCGGCGTTCGGACACGTCGTTCAGTCGACCACGAGGCACCGACACCCGTCACCCGATTTTCGCCCGGCCTGCCACCTTCCGGCCCGCCCAACGATGCCGAATGACGGCTTCCTCGGCGAGTGACGGCGCCATACGACCGTCAGTCGCCGAGGAAGCCGTCATTCGGGAAGGTGGTGGGTGGGTGGATCCACGGGTGGGTCGGCGGGTCAGCGGGTCTCCGCGACGAGTGCGGCGAGGGTGCCGCCGAGCTCGGTGAGCGCCGCGCGCTGGTCGTCGGACTCGACGCGCAGGATCTCGACCGGTTCGGCTGCGAGTCGCCACTCCAGGCCGGAGGTGATCGATTCCAGGGACCGTCGCGCGCCGGTCGTGTCCGAGCGCCCGTGGATCCAGAACGAGAACGGCCGGCGCGACACCTTGCCCCGGGTGTCGTCATACGTCGAGTCGAAGGCGTGCTTCATCGCGCCCGACATGTAGCCGAAGTTCGCGGGCGTTCCGAGCAGATAACCGTCCGCCGTCAGGAAGTCGTCGATCGTCACCGACAGCGCGTCGACGACGTGTATGTCGACCGGTGGCAGATCTTCGTGTCTCGCGCCGGTCAGCACCGCGTCGAGCAGCGACCGCAATCGCGGGGTCGGCGAGTGGTGCAGCACCAACAGGCGAGGGGTGCTCACCGGCTCGTCTTCAGGATCGCCACCGACTCGGAGCCGATGGTGACCGGTTCATTGCCGCCGCCTCGGACGTCACCGAACGCCAGCACGATCTGGCCGGGCATCGCCGCGTCGTACGAACCAAGGTTGAGCAGTATGACGTGGTCGCCGCGGTGCACCCGGATCGTGGTGCCGTTCCGGAAGACGTGTGGCGCGGCGGCGGAGGTGAACGCCGGGACCTCGCGGCGCAACCGGAGCAGTGCGGCATACCAGTCGAGCAGCTTCGCATGATCGCCCTCGGTCGATTCCGCCCAGTCGAGCGTGGAGTCAGCGAACGTCGAAACCGCCTGCGGATCAGGCACATTCGCAGACCAGCCGTGTGCGGAGAACTCACGTGCGCGACCCTCGGAGACCGCCTTGGCCAGCTCCGGCTCCTGGTGGTCGGTGAAGTACTGCCACGGGGTCGACGCTCCCCATTCCTCACCCATGAAGAGCATCGGCGTGTAGGGGCTGGTGAGCAGCAGTGCCGCCGCTCCGGCGAGACGCCCGGGGCCGATCAGCTGCGACAACCGGTCGCCGGTCGCGCGGTTGCCGACCTGATCGTGCGTCTGCAGCGACGCGACAAAGCGCCACGGGGGAGTGCGGCGGAGGTCGACCGGCCGCCCATGGTGTCGGCCGCGGAAGCTGGACCAGGTGCCGTCGTGGAAGAACGGCGTGCGCAGCACCTTGCGCAGCGCGGCAGGATCAGCGAAATCTGCGTAATAGCCCTGTGTTTCGCCAGTCAGGGCAACGTGCAGAGCGTGATGTATGTCGTCCGACCACTGTCCGGTGAGACCCAGCCCGGCACCGGAGTCGTCGCGGGGAACGACCGTGCGCGGGTCGTTCCTATCCGATTCGGCGATCAACGTCAGCGGCCGGCCCAGCTCCTCGGACAACGCGTCGACCTCCTGTGCCAGCTCCTCCAGGAAGTGCACCGCGCGCCCGTCGTGCAGCTCGTGCACCGCGTCGAGTCGCAAGCCGTCGAAATGGAAGTCCCGCAACCACATTCGCGCATTGTCGAGGAAGTAGCGACGTACCTCGTCACTGCCCGGACCATCGAGATTGACGGCGCTGCCCCACGGCGTCGCATAGTGATCGGTGAAGTACGGCGCGAACTCCGCCAGGTAGTTCCCGCTCGGCCCGAGATGGTTGTAGACGACGTCGAGCAGGACGCCGAGCCCGCGCTGGTGGCACGCGTCGACGAACCGCTGACATGCAGCGGCGCCGCCATACACCTCGTGCACGGCGTATGGCGCCACCCCGTCGTAGCCCCATCCCCGATCTCCGGGGAAGGCGGCGACCGGCATCACCTCGACGAGCGAAATGCCCAGCGCGACAAGGTGATCCAGCTTCTCGACGGCCGAGTCGAAAGTGCCGTCGGACGTGAAGGTGCCGATGTGCAGCTCGTAGATGACCGAGCCGTCCAGCCCGTGGCCGACCCAGTTGCGGTCCTGCCAGTCGTGGGCCGCCAGATCGACCACTGCGGATCGGCCGTGTGGTCCGTCGGGCTGGGCGAGCGAGCGCGGGTCCGGGCGTTCGTCGCCACCGTCGATGCGGAACGCATAGCGGTCGCCCGGTGCGGCAGCAGCTCCGACTCGCCACCAGTCGCCGTCCCGCTGCATCGCCATCGCCCGATCGCCCACGACGAGGTCGACCCGGTCGCGGGCGTTCGGTGCCCACACCGCGAAGGAGTGTCGGCCGTCGGTCATGACAGCTTCTCCAGCAGCGCCACGGGCCAGTCCTCGAGCAACGCCGAGACGCGAAGGGCGCCGTCGCTCGTGACGGTGGTGTCGGCGATGTGGTCGCGCCATTCGCCTCCGGGCAGCTCGACGGTTGCGTCACCCCAGCCGCGCGATCGATGCAGCCGCGACGGGGCTCTGGTCGCGAGCGTCACGAACGACTCGCGGCCCGTGCGACCGACCACGCCGGACAGGCGGCTGGGCGCGACGGAGCGACTGAAGCCAACGAGGTGCTCGGAGCCGGATTCGACCGGCAGGTATGACGATTCGTCGCCGAACACTCGTGGGTGCTCGCGTCGTGCGTGCAGCGCGATGTCGACGACGTGCAGCTTCTCGGCGTCCAGTCCTGTCCCGTCTTCCGCGGTGAGCAGGTCGGCGCGACGCTCGAAATCGACGGGCCGTCTGTTGTCCGGATCGACCAGTGAGAGGTCGACCAACTCAGTGCCCTGGTAGGTGTCCGGTATGCCGGGCATGGTCAACTGCAGCAGCTTCGCACCGAGCGTGATCGCGCGAATCGCCTTGCTGTTGGCGGTGATTGCGGCATCAATCGCATCGCGCACCGGACCGCCGGCGGACACGCTGCGCGCGAACTCGATGACCCGTTGCTCGTAGTCGGCATCGACGTCGAGCCACGAGGTCTGCAGGGCGGCTTCGCGCAGCGCCTTCTGCAGGTATGCCGTGAGGCGTTCGTCGGACATCGACCCGGTGCCGAGCAGGGTCTGCCAGACGAAGTGTCCGGTGCGTCCGTCGACTCGGAGTCGCTTGGCCTCCTTGCGCGTCGCATCCGAAATTGCTTGCCATGCCTTCGGATCCCCGCCGACAGCGAGGAGTCGGGCGCGCACGTCCTCGCTGCGTTTGGTGTCGTGGGTGGAGAGCGTCGTCATCGTGCCCGATCGCGTTCCGCGGTGTTCCTTCGCCCAGTTGTGGAACTCCTCGGGTGCCGAGTCGGCGACGCGGTGGGGGTCACTACCGACCTCGTTCATGGCGACGAACTCGCCCCACCGGTAGAAGGTGGTGTCCTCGATCCCCTTGGCCATCACCGGCCCCCAGGTCTGCTGCAGCCGGACCCCGAAGTCGATCGCGGAGGCGCGTTCGTCGGTGAGCAGCGCGAGCGGCAGCAGCGCGTCCAGCTCGTCCTGCAGGTCGGGACGTGCCTCCAGGGCACGGTCGTATGCGGCACGCAGTTGCTCCGTCTCCGCGTCGGTCGGCTTCCTTCCCGGGCGGACGTAGACGCGGTAAACCTCACTGGCGACGAGCAATTCGATGATCGCGGCTCGCAAACCCTCGGCCGGCAGCTCGGGCAGGACCTCCCGCGCGCGGCGGGTCAGCCGCTCGACCTCGGGCTGCAACGAGCGGGCAATGACCTGGCGCTTGGCGACCTCGACCGCATGCGCGTAATCCGGGTCACCGCCGGTCGCGGCCCACGTCGACTGCAGCGTCGGCGCCGAATCCGCGTCCGCCAGCGCGGACTGTATGACGCGCAGTGCGTCATACCCCGTCGTGCCGGAGCACTTCCACGTTCGCGGCAGCGACTCCTCGGGCTCGAGGATCTTCTCCACCCAGACGGGTGTGCCGCGAGATGTCTTGTCCCGCAAGCGATTCAGGTATCCGATGGGATCTGCCAGGCCGTCCGGGTGGTCGATGCGGAATCCGTCGATCAGGCCGTCGTCGTTGAGCTCGAGGAGCAGGGCGTGCGTGGCGTCGAACACCTCCGGCTCCTCCACCCGTATGGCGATGAGCGTGTCGACCTCGAAGAAGCGCCGATAGTTGAGGACGGTGTCCTTCTCGCGCCAGTGCGCGAGCCGATAGTGCTGCCGGTCAAGGAGTTTCGCGACATCGTCGGTGCTGTCCGTGCCGAGCGCAAGCGGCCAGGCGTGATCGAAATAGCGCAGCACCGGCTCGTCTCCGGACCGGTCGAGGGTGATCTCGCCGTCGGCGAGCACTTCGTCCAACGGTTTGCCGAGGAACGGCAGCCCGACCCGGCCGCCACCGGCCTTCCAATCGATGTCGAACCAGCCCGCCGTACTCGCGTCGCGACCGTCCCGGAGCAGCTCCCACAGCTGCGCATTGAGTGACTCGGGAGCCGGGATCGCCATGTGATTCGGGACGGCGTCGACCACGATGCCGAGGCCGCGGTTGTGCGCGGCCGTGACGAGCTCCTCGAACGCCGCACGCCCGCCGAGCTCTTCGCTGATCTGGGTGTGGTCGACGACGTCATACCCGTGCATCGATCCGGGCGCGGCCTGCAGGATCGGCGACAGGTAGAGATGCGAGATCCCGAGGGCTGCCAGGTAGTCCAGCTGGGTGGCGGCGTCGGCGAAGGTGAACCCTGCATGCAGCTGCAGCCGATAGGTACTCGTGACGTCACGTGCCATGGCCCCATCATGCCTGTGCAGATGCTGGTCGAGTGCCGGGGGAGCGCAGCGGGAGAGGCGTATCGAGACAGGTGATCGAGACCAGCCGAGGCTAGGACGCGCGCTCCGGCCGCAGGTGGATCGCCAGATCGGTCCGACCCGTCGCGTGCTGCCCACACAGCCGCCGGTCGGAGTCGTAGTCCTCCAGCATCCGGCGGTAGGGGATCGGCTGCTCCTGCTCCAGAGAGGCGATCCGCGTGCGCACCCGCTCCCGCGCGTCCTCGATCCCGGGCCAGTCCGGGGTGTCGATGCCGAGCAGGGCCAACGATTCAAGCGGTGCGACCCCGGTGTACCAGAAGATGCCGTGGGTTATCGGGAAGAGCAGATCGTGGATGTTGCCGTTGAGGCCACGTTCGTCGAACGCCGACGCCCGATCGCCGGTGGTGGTGATGACGAGGCCTCGTTTGCCGGCGAAGGCTCCGTCGCCATACTTTCGCGAATTGCCTGCAGCGTCATGCAGTCCGTAGGCGAACCCTTGCGTGAAGACGCGATCGAACCAGCCCTTCATGATCGCCGGCATGCCGGCCCACCACAGCGGGAAGACCAGCACGATCAGATCGGCTCGTTCGACGAGCCGCTGGTGCTGCCCGACGACCGAGTCGATCACGCCTTCGGTGCGGGCGTCGACCGCGTGATCGCCCACCGGCCCGTCGAACTCGCAGATGCCGTAGTCGCAGGGGCGAACGACCGGATCCCAGTGCAGGCCATTGAGATTCAGCACGTCCACGTCGTAGCCCCGCGCGCCCAGCTCGGCGCTCGCCGTACGGCTGAGGTCGTCGGTCAGGGATTGTGCGGACGGTGCCCCGGAGATCACTAGTGCTCGCATGATCACAACGCTAGGTGCATGATGCGCATTTGGATAGTACGGTCATTCATGTCACTAATGGACACGAGGGGAATTGACCATGCGGGATTCGGTGCGCCGCGCGCTGGAGGTCTGCCCCATCGAGGTAGGGGTGGCGGTTGCCGGTGGCGACTGGAAGCTGACCGCGGTGTCCACGCTCGCGTCCGGGCCGCTGCGTTTCGGCGAGTTGCAGCGGGCGGTCGGCTCGGTCTCCGCCAAGACCCTGACTCGCCAGTTGCGTGCGCTGGAGGAGGACGGGGTCGTCATACGCACGGTCTATGCCGAGGTGCCACCACGGGTCACCTACGAGCTCACCGAAGCCGGTATGGCGCTCGCGGAGATCGCCGACCGGCTCGGCAGCTGGGGCACGAAGTATGTCGCGAACCCGACAGAACCCGGGCTTCCCTCGGACTGAACCTCAGTCGGCCGGCGCGCTAGTGAACTGGTGCGCGCACGTGCTGGCGACGCGCCGGTAGCCGACCTTCTCGTAGAGCCGCAATGCACCGGACGCGTTGGCCGCGTCGACACCGAGTCCGGCTGCCTGCATGCCGGATTCGTGGAATCGGCGCATGGATTCGGCCAACAGTGCGGCCGCGATGCCGCGCCCCCGGTGACTGCTCAGCACACCCAGTTGGTCGGTGTAGCCCTCGGTGTAACCCTGTGGTGCCCAGTCCTGCTCCCAGGCGAAGTTCATCGCCGCACCGATCACCCGGTCGGACGCGGCATCGATCGCGAGGACGGTCCACGCAGGACGGAAGCCGTGCGAGTCGATGCCCTCCTGCCACATCTCGTCGGTCGTGTCGACGTGGCCCCAGTGCTCCCGGAACGCCTCGTCCATCACCCGGTGCACCTCGGCGCTGCGCGCGACGTCCCACGCGGCAAGGCGGATGCCGTCGACCGACGGGACCTCGACCCGATCCTCGAGACGGCGTGACATCTCGAAGAAGTAGCGCTCCGTGGGCATGTCGTGCCGGGTCGCGAGATCGCGGACATCCGCCTGCTCGGTCGGCACGAACAGCCGCATCACGAGCGGACCGTAGCCCGCCCGGCGGGTGGCAGTGTCCCAGGCGAGACCGTGCGCGAGCTCCCACTGCAGGATCGCCCGGCCGATGCCCTCACCGCGGCGGTCCGGTCGGACGGCGCCGGCGAACCGGACCCCGCGGCGTACGGTGATCGACCGGTTGCACCCGGCCCACGCAGTGGCGACCACGTGGCCACCGCTGTCGCGCCCGACGAGTGTGTCCTCGTCGGGTACGGAGCGTGGTGAGTCCCAGAACTCCTCGAGGTCGGCGAGCGAGGTGCGCTCGGGGTTCTCGTCATACGTCTCGCACTCGGTGTAGAACTCGGCGATCGCCGGCAGGTCGTTCCGCCCGAACGGCTGCCACGAGATCCCCGGAAATTCGTCCAGTGCGGCGCGCGCGGCGGCTTCGGAGATCGGCGTCATGCGTTGTCCTCACTACGGATTCGCGCAGCCTCGTCCGACGTCAACAGGACGACGTTGCCGTCCGGGTCGTCGACCATGGCGGCATACGGGCCCTGGGTCTGCGTCGGTGCCATCCGTCCGTGATGGCCGGCAGCGGTGAGCTTCTGCCACATCGCGTCGACCTCGGCGTCGTCACCGGCGAAGAACTCCAGCATCTGTTGATAGCCACCGGTCGGTCTGCTCCAGCCGGGATCGTTGGCCGCCGCGAAGCCTTCGACGAGCACCAGGCTGACGCCGCTGGCCATCCGCAGGATCGACACCGGGCGGTCGTCGCGCGGGTCCGGCATCGCCACCCCCAGCGTGCGGTAGAACTCGACCGACTTCGCGACGTCGCGGACCTCGAGCACGACCATGCTCAATTGCATCTCCATGCGAGCATTCTCTGCCGGACGGGTGCACATCCGACACCGGTTTGTTGGTCGGTATGACGCTCAGGAGATCGGCGTCGCCGCGCAACTGTCGCCGCCGGACCGGATGACCGACGAAGTACGTTGCCACGACGCAGGATCGGACGCCTTCGACACCGGGCGTATGACGTAGCCGTTCGCGCGGTCCACGCGGGTCGGCTGGAAGCGCTCGGTAGAGGTGACTTTCCCGGCGGAGTTGCGGTGGAAGGTGACCAGCGCGATGACACCGTCCTGAACGGCGTCGGTGGACTTCCGGCCGCCATACGCGACGATGCCGGGCGTCTGGTCGGACAGCGCGTTGCCGAGGCTGTAGTTGACCATCCGCCCATGGATGCGCTGACACGGCTGGACGACGTGCGGGTGGTTGCCGATGATGTAGTCGACGGCACCGGACGACAGCAGCTCGCGCGCCATACGGTGCTGGTCGGCGGTGGGCTTCTGATCCTGCTCCTCGCCCCAATGCATCGACACCAGAACGAGATCCGCGCCACGGGCACGCGCGGCGCGCGCGTCGGCCTCGATCCCGGACACGCCGATGACGTCATACAGATTGCGCGCGGACCACGGCGCTTCCGGCGGGATGTGCGTGGTGTTCCCGACCGTGTTGTCGAGCGTGTAGGAGTAGGACAGCTGCGCGATCGTGAAGCCTTTCGCGCGATAGAACGCCGGCTGCCCGGGGTGCGTGGCATCGGCTCCCGGCCCCGCGGCCCGGAGCCCGAGCTGCGCCATGATGCGCCGGGTGTCGCGGACTCCGGCGAGGTGCTGGTCGAAGGTGTGGTTGTTCGCGGTGCTGCAGCCGTCGAATCCGGCGCGTCGCAGGCCGGTGCCGAACGCAGCCGGCGCGCCCATGACGAAGCCGTGGCTGAGGTTCGCGCCCGACGCGCCGAGCGGGGTCTCCAGTTGGCAGATCGCGACGTCGGCGCCGCGGATCGTGGGTGCCACCTGCGCGAACATCGGGTCGAAGTCCCAGCCGGATCCGCGACGTGCGGTCGAGAGTATGGCGGCGTGCGGGATCTCGTCGCCCGAGACGGCGACGGTCACCGAACCAGCAGGTTTCGGAGCGGCGTTCGAGCGGGACGGGCTGCTCGAAGCGGAGTGCGTGGCACTGTCCGTCGGGCCCGCAGGCGCACCCGTGGTCGTGCCGGATGTGTCGTCCGGTGTGCCGGACGACGTGCCGGACGACGTTCGCCCGACCGCGGTGGTCGTCGAGGTCGCACCCGTGTCATTGCCTGCTGAGGAGCCGCCGCCCGCCGAACACCCGGCGAGCAGCACGCCAGCGGTTGCCAGCAGGACAGCCCGGTGACCGACGCGGGAACGGTAGGGCCACATGCGGCGTGAGCGTAACTGACATCACAGCCGGATCTGCGGTAACTTCCCAGTAAGTACCCGCCAGTACGGTCGACCCCTTCGAGGAGTGCAACCCATGGGAAAGTTCGATTCACCGGTCAAGGCAGCCCCGGGCTCGGACCTCAACGCCAAGCAGGAGGGCCTGCTCTGGGCAGTGATCACGGTCGGCGCTTTCATCGTGCTGCTCTTCCTGGACTTCATCTTCCAGCCCGACACCTCGTCCCTGCCCGGGCCGACGTGGCTGACCGGCCCGGTGATCGGCTTCGTCGTCGGCATCCTGGCCTCGCTCGTGGTCAAGCCGCGCAGCTGGCAGGTCCAGTCGTGGATCGTGCCCGGTGTCGTCCTCGTGCTGGTGATCCTGTGCGAGTTCTTCCAGGGTGACGCGCAGTGGATCGGTCAGACGCTGGCCACCTTCTTCATCGGCTTCGGCGGCGGTGTGCTGTTCTTCCGCGCCGCGGAGAAGCAGCACGAGTACGACGTGGCGCAGCGCGCGGCCGAGTAACTGACGACAGTAGGCAGTTCAGGTATGACGAAGGCCCCGGCGGAAGTCCGCCGGGGCCCTCGTCATACCTGGGTGCTAGCTCACCGCTGCACGTCGAAGCGGTCGTTGTCCATGACCTTCGCCCACGCGGCGACGAAGTCGGTCACGAACTTCTCGGCGGCGTCGTCGGAGGCGTAGACCTCGGCGACGGCACGCAGCTCGGAGTTGGCGCTGAACGCCAGGTCCGCGCGGGTGCCGGTCCAGGTCTGGCCGTCCGGGCCGGTGCCGACGTAGGTGCCCTGCGTGTCGCCCGGCTTCCATTCGGTGGTGAGGTCGAGCAGATTGACGAAGAAGTCGTTCGTCAACTGGCCCTCGCGGTCGGTGAACACGCCGGCCTTGTTGTCGCCGGTGTTGGCCCCGAGCACGCGCAGTCCACCGATCAGCACCGTCGTCTCCGGCGCCGAGAGGTTCAGCAGGTTGGCGCGATCCACCAGGTGGTGCTCCAACGGTGCCTTCGGCTCGAAGTCGGTGTAGTTGCGGAACGGGTCGATGCGCGGCTCGAGGTAGTTCACCGAGTCGACGTCGGTCTGCTCCTGCGTCGCGTCACCGCGGCCCGGGGTGAACGGCACCTGGACGTCGTGCCCGGCGGCCTTCGCCGCCTGCTCGACGCCGACGTTGCCGGCCAGCACGATCGCGTCGGCCACGGAAACGCCTGTGGCAGCAGCGATCTGCTCCAGTTTCGCGACGACCGGACCGGTCACGGCCGGGTCGTTGACCGTCCAGCTCTTCTGCGGCTCGAGACGCAGGCGTGCACCATTCGCGCCACCTCGCTTGTCTGAGCCACGGAACGAGCCGGCGGCCGCCCAGGCGGTCTTGACCAGCTCCGACACCGAGAAGCCGGCGTCGGCGATCTGCTGCTTCGCCGCGGCGATGGCGTCGGCGCTCGGTGCCTCGGTCGCCGGGATCGGGTCCTGCCAGAGCAGTTCCTCGCTCGGGACCTCGGTGCCGTGGTAGCGGCTGACCGGGCCCATGTCGCGGTGGGTCAGCTTGAACCACGCACGCGCGAAGGCGTCGGCGAAGTAGTCCGGGTCGTCCAGGAAACGACGCGAGATCTTGTCGTACGCCGGGTCGAAACGCAGCGCCAAGTCGGACGTCAGCATGCGCGGCTCGCGCTTGCCGTCACCCTGCGACTCGGGCACCATGTCGGCGCCGCCGCCCTTGACCGGACGCCACTGCTTGGCACCGGCGGGCGACTCGAACTGCTCCCACTCGTAGCCGTAGAGGATGTGGAAGAACTCGTTGTCCCAGCGGGTGGGGTGGTAGGTCCAGGTGACCTCCAGACCCGAGCCGATGGCGTCGATGCCCTTGCCCGACTTGTACGACGACTTCCAGCCGATGCCGTTCTGCTCGTATGGCGCAGCCTCCGGCTCGGGGCCGACCTGCTCGGCATCGCCGGCGCCGTGGGTCTTGCCGAAGGTGTGACCACCGGCGATCAGGGCGACGGTCTCCTCGTCGTTCATCGCCATCCGGGCGAACGTCTCGCGGATGTCGCGTGCCGAGCTCAGCGGGTCACCGTTGCCCTCCGGGCCCTCCGGGTTGACGTAGATGAGGCCCATCTGCACCGCGGCCAGCGGGTTCTCGAGGTCACGCTCACCGGTGTAACGCTTGTCGTCGGCGAGCCACTCGATCTCCGAGCCCCAGTAGACGTCGTCGTCCGGCTCCCACGCGTCGACACGTCCGCCGGCGAAACCGAAGGTCTTGAAGCCCATGTTCTCGAGCGCGACGTTGCCCGCAAGGATCATCAGGTCGGCCCACGACAGCGACTTGCCGTACTTCTTCTTGACCGGCCAGAGCAGCCGGCGGGCGCGGTCCAGCAGGACGTTGTCGGGCCAGGAGCTCAGCGGCGCGAACCGCTGCTGACCGGTGCCGCCGCCACCGCGACCGTCCTGGACGCGGTAGGTGCCGGCGCTGTGCCACGCCATCCGGATCATGAACGGGCCGTAGTTGCCGAAGTCGGCCGGCCACCAGTCCTGCGAGGTGGTGATGATCTGCTCGATGTCCGACTTCACCGCGGCCAGGTCGAGTGCTTCGAACGCCGTGGCGTAGTCGAAGTCGTCACCGATCGGGTTCGCGACAGCGGGGTTCTTGGCGAGGATCTTCAGGTTGAGACGCTGCGGCCACCACTGCTGGTTGGCCTGACCCGAGGTGGGGCGCACCAGGTCATGCATGACCGGGCACTTGCCTTCGCTGCCGGAATCGTCGATCTCGGCGAGAGGCTGCTCTTCTGTGGTGCTCATGTCATCCTTTCGTTGCGGCGCTCTGCGCGCTCGCGAGTGAATCGTGTTGTGACACAGTGCAATCGGGACAGAAGCCCCAGTAAATGACCTCGGCCTCATCAACGATGAAGCCGTGGTTGTCCGATGGCTCGAGGCAAGGCGCCGAGCCGACTGCGCAGTCGACGTCGACGACCGTGCCGCACGATCGGCAGACCAGATGGTGATGGTTGTCGCCGCGGCGCAGCTCGTAGCGCGCCGGAGAGCCGGACGGACGGATGCGGCGCACCAGACCCGTCTCGGTGAAGGTGTTGAGGCAGTCGAAGATCGCCTGTCGCGACACGCTCGGCAACGCGTTGTGCACCGTCTCGGCCAGCAGCGCCGAGTCGGCGTGCGGGTTGTCACGCACGGCGTCGAGGACCGCGATCCGCGGGCGCGTCACGCGCAACCCCGCTTCGCGCAGCGTGGTTTCGAAGTCCGGCATGTTCCCCAGCCTACGCATTGTCTGGACTGAGTCAAGTAATCGTCGGAGGTAACGATTCGGGTCGGATTGGCCGGCGGAAGCCACCCCGCGCCGACCCGCATCGATAGCGTGCCGAAGGGGATGTGACGCCGTTGCGATCGCAACGGCGGCGGGGTGGAAGGGCTTTCAGTGGGTAGGACGGTATGACGCGGCTGGCAACGATCGCCCGCCGCCATCGGTTCGGGCACGCCGTTCTCTTCGCGGTCACGGTGTGCCTTCTCGTGGGGACGGCTGCGGTCGACCCGCTGTTGACCAGGTCGTTCAGTGATGCGCTGGTCAAGTTCCACACCGACCAACAGGGTGTGGTGGGGAAGCAGGTGGTGCTGGAGTCCAGTGGGGAGAGGGTCACCGCGATCCCGCTGCTGAAGGAGCGTGTCGACCCGCGCGTGACGGCGGTGACCGGATCGCCGACGGAATCGACCGCGGTCACGGCGAGTTCGGCGACCGCCGGTGTCCTCGTGCGCATCCAGTCCACGCACGATCAGTGCGCGCACGTACGGATCGTGGCCGGTCGCTGCCCTCGCGCACGCAATGAGGTGATGATCTCCAGCACCGCTGTCGCCGCTGGGGATTCGTCGAAACTGAAGGTCGGCGCTCGACTTCCCGTCGTCGGTTCCTACACCGGTGTTCCCTCGACCCACAATCCACGCAAGACGATGCGGCTCGTCGGCATCTTCCGCGCGCCTGTCGCGGATCGCTTCTGGGGCGGCGCCGCCGTGGGCGCCTTCATCACGCCACCGCAGCCGCCGGGGATCCCCGGGCCGTCGGAGTACTGGCTGACGACCGACGCCACCTTCGCCGGCGATGTGCCGACGGCGCCGCAGCCGCCGGACCGGGATGCTCCGGATTCGGTGAGTTGGAACGGAATCTCGCACTCCGTCTCCTATCCGGTCGACACCGACACACTGACGCCGGCGACCTTGTCCGCTGCTCGCCTGGGGTTGGCGGCCACCCAACGGCATCTGGCGGACAACGGTGACGTGACGGAGTCGCTGTCCTCGGTCTACGACGAGACCCGCGTCGACCTCAAGCAGGTCGGTCAGATCCTGCCCTTCCTGCTGGTGCAACTCGGTGTCGTCCTGCTCATCTTGCTGGTGCAGGTGACGTCATACTTCGCAACCGTCCGGCGGGGTGAGGCCGCGGTGTTGAAGATGCGCGGCAACGGGACCGCCGGCGTGATCCGACTGGGTGCCGAGGAATTCCTGCCCTCGGCCGTTCTCGGAGTCGTGGGTGGACTGCTCCTGGCGTATGTCGTGGACGGCCTCGTCCGACACCTCTGGCTGCCGGGAGGCGTTGGGATTGCCTGGAATTGGACGTCTCTCGTGCTCGCCCTGGCGGCTGCGGTCGTCGTCGCGGCAGTGTGGTTCCTCTGCTGGTGGGTGATGGTGCGCGAGCCGATCAGCACGCTGTTGCGGTCGCGTCCCTCGCGGCATCGCGGTCTGCGGCTGTCGATGCCGGCGGCAGTGCTCGGCGCGTTGTGCCTCGTCGGTGTCGTGCTGACCGCGACGAAGAGTCTGACCGGTGCCCCGGTGCAGGTCACCCCGGTCCTGCTGGCCGGCTTCGTCGCGATAGTCGTCGGAACGGTCCTGGCACCAGTGGCCGGCTGGCTGGTGGGTCGCCTGCTCTCACGGCGTCGACCGGCCGGCGCGCTGGCCGTCGCCCAGCTCGGCCGCCGTGCAGGAGTCGTGACGGCGGTGACCACGCTGATCATCACCTCCGCGCTCCTGACGCTCAGCGTCAGCGTGTTCGCGCGGGGAGCCGACAACCGGGACGCCCGGACCGCCGCCGATCTCGGTGCGGCGGCGCTGGTCCACGTCACGCAAGGCCCCGCGACGCTGAGCGGCCAGGACCTGATCAAGGCGGTGAGCTCGGTCGACCCGCACCATCGGGAGTTCACGCCGGCGGTCGAGATCAACGCATCGACACCGCTCAGCAACGCGATCCTCGGCGTCATTCCGTCCGAGATGGAGCGTATTGGTGCCCGCACCGGGTTGCGTGAGCCGGTGCCGTGGGCGGCTTTGCGGACACCCAGTGGGTTCGCCGGGACCCCCAAAGCACTGGTCGCCACGTGGACGACGAAAACCGCTGTGGGGTCGTTGGATTCGGCGCCGACCATGGCGGATGTCGATGGTGACTTCCGGGTCGTCGGCAGCGCGCCATACATCCCGGGTGCGGACGAACGGACGATCGTCGTCGACCTCCGGTCGATGCTCCGGGTCGGTGAGCGGCAGGACAACGTGACCTACCAGGTGTTCTCCGCGACACAGGACCCGAAGCGCCTGGCCGAGCTCGACAAGACCCTCCGGAGGGTGGGCTTCGCGTCGACCGAGGTGGAGACCACCGACACGGTGCGTGCCGGGTATGGCGCGACGGCCACTGCCTGGGCGATGAACCTCAGCATCGTCGTGTCGCTGCTGGCGCTGCTCGCGGCTCTCACGAGCGTGGTGCTGGTGGCGGTGGCGTCCCGGCGCAATCGGGAGCGCGACCTGCGCGCCCTGCGGACCGGCGGCGTCCCGCCTGCAGTGCTGCGTCGTGCGACGGTGAGTGAGTTCGTGCTGCTGGCGTTGGTGGGCAGCGTGATCGGTGCGTTGACGGCACCGCTGGCCGCCTGGCTGACCGGCCCCACGATGTTGTGGTGGTCGACCGAGCCGGCTCAGCCGGTCACCCAGACAGGTTTCGTATGGCGGGTCGGTCTGTCGGCAGCCGGCGCGCTGATCGTGCTGCTGGTCGTCGTCGGTGCCGCGTTCGGGGTGCGGCTCGCGCGGGCCGCCGGCCGGGGGAGGGCAGCATGAGGATCACGGAAGAAGCCGGACCCATCGTCAGCGTCGAGGGTCTGGTGCAGATCTACAGCCTCGAAGGCCAGGACGTCGCTGCGCTGTCCGGGGTGAACCTGTCGGTGCAACCGGGTGAGATCGTCGCGCTCGTCGGACCGTCCGGCGCCGGAAAGTCGACCCTGCTCACCGTGCTTGCCGGTCTGATGACGCCGAGCGCGGGCCGGGTCCGGCTGGCCGGCCACGAGCTCAGCGCGAAGAACCCGGGCCGACTCGATCAGGCACGCGGGGCCGATTTCGCGGTGCTGCTGCAGGACGTCTCCCGGAACCTCCTGCCCTACCTGTCGGCGCGCCAGAACGTCGAGCTCGGCTGGCCGGACGAGCTGCGATCCGGCATCGACCCCGATGAAGCATTGGACATCGTCGGACTCGCGCCGGAGCTGAGACCGCAGTCGGTGCAGTCGCTTTCGGCTGCTGCGAGGCAACTCACCGCGATCGCGGCGACCATCGTCACCAAGCCGAAGGTGCTGCTCGCCGACGAGCCGACCAGCAGTCTCGCCGGTGCGGAGGTGCGTGCGGTCACGGACGCCATACTCCGGGCGAACGAGGAACTCGGCACGACCGTCATCGCGGTGACACATGACCTGGACGTGGCCACCGCGCTGCACGCGCGGGTCATCACCATCCGTGACGGCCGCATTCGGATGGACGCCCGAGACGGCAGCACGCATGTGATGGTGCGGGACGACGGCAGCATCCCGTTGCCGGACGACATGCTCGGCCGGTTCCCGATGGGTACCCCGGTGACCATCCAACCGGGTGAGGACGCCGACACCTTCGTCGTGCGTCGGGCGACAGGTGGTGAGCAGGCATGATCCGACTCCGCGAAGTGACCGCCGAATCAACTGACGGGACAGTCATCTTCGACCGGCTCAGCCTGCATGTCGATGATGGTGAGGTGCTGGTGGTCACCGGGCACGCCGGCAGCGGGAAGTCGGCGCTCGTCGACGTATGCCGTGGCGAGTTGTTCCCGACGTCCGGAGACGTCGAGATCGAGCCGACCGGACAGTGCGCCGTGGTGACGCAGGACTACGGATTGTGCGAGTCCTTGACGGTCGAGGAGAACATCCTGCTGCCGATGATCGCCCGCGGGGTGGATCATGCGCGTGCAGCTGAGCGCACCGCAGATGCGTTGCAGCGCCTCGGTATCGACGCGATCGGCGACCACCTGGTCGACGAGATCTCCGGCGGCCAACGTCAGCGGGTCGCCGTCGCCCGGGCGCTCGCCGACGTGCCCGGGGTGATCGTCGCCGATGAGCCCACCGCCGCGTTGGACGCCGAGAACCGGGCGATCGTGCTGGCGGAGTTGCGTCGTGCGGCCGACAACGGAGCATCGGTGCTCATCACCACCAACGACACCCAGTTGGCGAAGGATTCGGGCAACTCGATCGTCCTGGGCGTCCGCTGACACGTTGGTCGAGACCCAGTACCTCGCTGGTCGAGTGGCGGGGGAGCGCAGCGGACATGCTGGTCGAGTGCCGGGGGAGCGCAGCGGACACGTTGGTCGAGTGCCGGGGGAGCGCAGCGGAGGAGGTGTATCGAGACCGCGGTCCGGACACGGCCCACTCAACTCGCTCGTATCGGCAGATGCAGCGGCCCGCGGATCAGCGTCGTGCGTCGCATGGTGACCGGACCGGCCCGGCGAATGTCGGGTAGGCGAATCGCCAGCTGTTCCAGCGCGATCGTCGCCTCGAGTCGGGCCAGGGGTGCACCCAGGCAGTAGTGGATCCCGCTCGAGAACGCCAGATGTTCGGAGCCGTGCGACCGGGTGATGTCGAAGCGATCCGGATCGGTGAACACCTCCGGGTCACGACCGGTGCCGCCGAGCAACAGCAGTACCCACTGATCCTTGCGGACTCGCACACCAGCAATCTCCTGGTCCTGGAAGGAGATTCGCTCGGTGCGCTGCACGGGAGGGTTCCAGCGCAGCGTCTCCTCGATCGCCTGCGCGGCCAGTTCCGGATGCTCGGTCAGCAACTGCCACTGATCGGGGTGATCCTGCAGCGCGAGCAGGGCGTTGCCGAGCAGGTTGACGGTCGTCTCGAAGCCTGCGACCAGGAGCAGTATGCACATCGACATGAGTTCGTCGGGTCGCACCTGCTCGCCACGCTCGGTCGCCAACACACTGGTCAGGTCGTCCTGCGGGTCGGCCGCTCGAAGTTCCAGGAGGCGCTCGAACATGCTCCCGAGAGCTGCGGCCGCTTGCATGAGTTCACGCGCGTGCCGCAGCGAATGTATGCCGTCCAGGGAGCCGCCGAGCGCTGCGCCGTACCGGGCGAACGCGGTGGTGTCGATGCCGGCGTTCTCGTCGATGCCGAACATCCGGGTGATGACGGCGATCGGCAGCGGCGCCGCGAACGCCGACACGAAGTCGGTGACCTCGCCTTTGCGCAGATCTCCCATGAATTGCGAGACGAGCTGCTCTATGCGGGAACGGTATTCGCGCACCATCCGCGGGCTGAACGCCGGAGCGGCGACCCGTCGCAGGCGGCTGTGGTCGGGCTCGTTGCGATCCAGGAACGACAGGTCGAAGGTGCTCTCCGTGGCGGGCGCCGCACCGTTCGGGCGGACGCCGAACGTACGGCTGGTCAGCACCGACCGGGTCACGCCGTGGTCGACGGTCGCCAGGTTGCCGAGCCGGGTGGGGATCAGCGGCCCGCGCGGGCGCAACTCGGCATACACCGCATAGGGATCGTTACGGCCCTCGCTGAGGTGCAGCCGCGCGAACGGGTCGCGATGCACTCTGCCGTGGTAGGCGGTCGACAGTTTCGAGCGGTAGAGCTCCCGACTGAACGCCACGGCGGCCCGAGTGTCCTGAACGATGCTCATGGAGTCCATCGTGCGCCACGTGCGCGACGGAGCACAGGGCCATGGCGTCCTGGAGCTGCTCAGTAGGCGCCGTCGTGCCGGTACACCGTCAACGCCCGTCGGTCGACGCGGAGGTCCAGCACGTCCGCCTCCTCGCCGAGCTCGCCGTCACGCGCGATCCGCACCGGACCGTCCCGCAGCACCTCGATCGTCAAGGATGGCGCGTGGATCTCGTGATAGCGCCCATGCCGGCCGAGCTGACCGGTCAGCAGGCCGGCGAGGATGATCATCGTCGCCGCCAGCCCGGATGCGTCTAGGGTGCGCAGATCGAGCAGACCGTCATCCATGCGCTCGCGGAAGCTCGGTGCGAAGCCGTGCGGCTGGTACTCCCCGTTGCCCAGGAAGAGCAGGTCGACCTCGGTGGTGCGGTCGTCGACGCGGATGGTGATCGGCTTCGAACGCAACAGCGTTCGGGCTCCGGCATACAGGGCGGCCAGTGGTTTGCCGATGCGCTTCTCGTTCCGCTCGCGGATCGCGACGAAGTCGGTGTAGGCACCGATGCTGGCGGTGTTGAGGAAGAGTTCGTCGTTGAGATAGGCGAGGTCGACCTTGGCGGCGGTGCCCGCCTTGACCGCGGAGATCGCGGCACGCAACGGGTAGGTCCAGGCGTCCTTCGCGAAGTGATTGAACGTGCCCGCCGGGAAGACCGCCAGTGGCACGTCTGCGTCCCGCGCGGCAGCAGCCGCCGAGCGAACGGTCCCGTCCCCACCGGCGACCCCGAGAACCTGCGCGCGAGAGGCGGATTCGTGCATCACGGCCTCGACGTCGGCATGCTCCTCCAACTCGACGACCTCTACGTCGGGCAGTTCGGCACGGACCTTGTCCAGCACGCGTTTGCCCTCGCCGCTGTGCGACGCGGGGTTGACCACCAGTACGACGCCCGCACCGGTCGGCTTCGCCTCCAGTTGTATGGCGTCAGGGCGGCGTATGGCGGACGGTGGCTCCGCGGGCGGCACGATCCGGCCGCCGAGTCCGGCGACCGCTGTCCCGAGCAGCCAGCCGACCGCAACGTCCGACGGATAGTGCGCTCCGGTGGAGATCCTCGAGAAGCCGACGAGGCCGGCCAGGGCGCGCAACGGCACCGACAGCGTCGGCATCTCCAGGCCGACCGCGGTCGCGAACGCGGCCGCACTGGCCGCGTGACCGCTCGGGAAACTGGCCGACGTCGGCAGACGACGCGACAAGCGCGCCGCCGGAACTGAACCGATGGACGGCCGGGGGCGCCGATTGGTCCGCTTGGCAACCTGATTCGCGATCAGGCTGGTCGCCGCGATCGAGACGACACCACGCAGCGCAGCACGTTTGGCGCGTCGGTCACGGCTCACGCCCAACGCGCCCGCGACGCCGAACCACAGCACGGAGTGGTCGGCCGCATTGGTGAGGCGCGGCATGACGGCGTCGAGCACCGGACTCCGAGTGGCGGCGATGCCGTCGAAGATCGAGACGTCGAGATTGTCGATGTCCTTGATGATGCGCTGGAGCCGGTCGATCACGGGGACTGTCCTGTCGCAGTGCGGATGGGGTGCCTGCCATCCTCGCGCACCCACCGGACAAGGGTCGGCAGGCGTGGGATCTCATCGCGGATTCGCCTTCACATATGCGGCCCAGTCGCCGGGATCGACGCCCACCCGCGGTGACCGCGGAGGCGTGCCGCGCACGACCCGGTGGTGGTCCAACCGGCTCTCCCACACGCCCTCACCGCTGGTCAGGTCGGGCAGGCGCCGCTGCACGGAGTCGACCAGCCGCGTCGGTATGACGCCCTCGATGCGTGCGTCACGGTCGTCGACCTCGGTGCGGGTCACGTCGGTCTCAGACCGTGCCAGCTCGCCGAGCAGCAGCGGGACCTGCTCCGGCAACAGGTCCAGTGTGAACGCGTCGACCGGTTCGCAGACCGCTGTCCCGGCCCTGCGCAGAGCCCGCATCAGCACCGCCCGGGTCAGCAACCGGAAGTCTCCCGCGGTGCTCGACATCGACTTGTCGAACGTGCCGTGCGAGTGGGACTGGCGTGCCCAATACCCCGAATGTGTCATGGTGACAACACAATCGGTCACCTGCCAGCCGTCGATCCCCTGCCGCAGCGTGTCGTCGACCGACGACCGTACGGCGGTGAAGAACGCCGGTGGCATCGAACCCGCCTCGACGTCGAGTTCGAAGACGACACCGCTGCCGATCGAACCGGGACCGATCCGCAGCCCCACCGTCGCCAGGTAGGGATTCGGCGGGGTTGCGATGAGCTCGTGTGCCGCACCGGTCCCGGTGACTCGTTCGATGCAAACGACCGAGAGCGGCCGGAAGGTGGCACGGACCCCGAATTCGTCGGCGAGTCGTGCCGCGATCACCTGTCGTTGCACCTCTCCGTGCAGCGAGAGCCGGACCTCGCCCCGGGCATCGTCCTGGCGCAGGTTGATGAGCGGATCCTGGTCGGCCAACGTCGCCAACGCTGCCAACAGCTGACCGCGCTGCGCCGGATCCGCACTGTCGACAACAGTTTCCAGCGTGGACGGGCGAAGCGCGGTGACCTGGCGGGCGCCGTCGCCGCCGATCCGGTCACCAACACGCGGATGGTCCAGGCCGGTCAGGATGCCGATGCCGCCCGGCGGCAGCGCCTTGGTGCGCTTGCCCGCGGGCTCGCAGATCGCGGTGACACGGGACCGCGTGTCGAGCCGGTCGCGCACCCGAATCATCCCGTCGTGCACTCGGATCCAGGCCCGACCGTCACGCTCGACGGAGAAGACGGTTGCGGAGACAGGTGCAGCGTTGTCGCCCGAAGCGGGCCGCATCCGACGGATGACGGCGAGCAACTCGTCGATGCCGTCGCCGGTGCGGGCGGACCCGCGCAGGATTCGAGTGTCGAGTGCCGGCTTCAGCCGGTGCACGATCTGTTGCGTGACCCGATCGGGGTCCGCGCCGGCCCGGTCGGTCTTGTTGATGAAGAGGGTCGTCGGCACGTCCATGCGCTGAAGGGCACGCATCAGGATCCGTGTCTGGGGCTGCACACCTTCGACCGCCGAGACGACGAGCACCACACCGTCGAGGATGCCGAGCGCGCGCTCGACCTCGGCAATGAAGTCCGGATGTCCAGGGGTGTCAACGAGATTCACCGACAGGTCGCCCATGGTGAAACTGGCGACGGCGGTCTTGATGGTGATGCCACGCTCGCGTTCGAGCGTCAAGGTGTCGGTTGTGGAGGTGCCACTGTCGACGCTGCCGAGTCTGTCGATCGCGCCTGCCGTGAAGAGCAGGCGCTCGGTCAGCGTGGTCTTACCGGCGTCGACGTGCGCGAGTATTCCGAGATTGAGTAGATGCAAGGGTCCTGTCCTTGGCCGCGGGGAAGTGAATCGGTGCGGTGCAGGAAGGACGGCGCATCTGCGGGCTCCTCGTATCTCGGACAGGTCCTTCTCAGTGCACCAGACCACGCGGATCGGATGCAACGGGATTTCGTCCGACGAGTTTCTGCGAGGAGGTATGCCGGGAGGTGTCGCGACCTCTACCGTGAGTCCATGGCAGCGGGACCGCTGGTGCAGGGCCGGGACGACACAGGGGTGTCGGTCCCGGAGCGGGTCCACGCCGTCGTGCGCCTGCTATTGGCGGCGCTGATCGTGGTCACGGTGGTCGTTTTGTTGGTCAACACCACGATGCGCGACGTCGACCCCGCGACAGCGGCAAACTTCTTCAGTTACTTCACGATCCAGTCGAACATCATCGTCGCGGTCGTCTTCGCAATGGCTGCCGCCATACAACTGCGAGGCAGTGGGCCGCGATGGTTCGACTCGTTGCGTGGTGCGGCCACGGTCTACATCTCGATCACCGGAGTCGTCTACGCACTGTTGCTCAGCAACGTCGACGTCGACACACCACTCCCGTGGGCGAATGTCGTGCTGCACTACTTCGTGCCGATCGTCGCCGTGGTCGATTGGCTGATCGACCTGCCGGATCGGCGGATCAGCCTGCGTTCGGCCACCCTCTGGCTGGCGTATCCGCTTGCCTACCTTGTCTATTCGCTGATCCGCGGGCCGATCGTCGATTGGTATCCGTATCCGTTCCTGGACCCCCGACATGACGGCTATGGCCACGTCGCGGTCATGAGCGTGGTCGTCGCCATCGCGGCCGCACTCTTCGCCGCGGTGATCGCGGGGGCGACCAGGCTCCCGGGGCGCATGCTCAGCCGTCGCGACTGAGTCCGGCACGGCGAACGACGCCCGGCACCCGGCTCACTTCAGCGCGCGGACCGCGTCGACGAGCGTGGTCAGCTCCGGGTTCTCGGCCGCGGTGTCGAGCGCGGAGCGCACCGCCTCGTCATTCGTCGGCCGAGCCTTCCTCAGCAGCGTCTTCCCGGCGGGCGTGACATCGGTGTAGATGCCGCGCCGGTCCGTCGGGCACAGGTAACGGGCGAGTAGTCCGCGGTCCTCGAGCCGGGTGACCAGGCGAGTGGTGGCGCTCTGGCTGAGCACGACGGCGTCGGCGACCTGCTTCATCTGCAGGTGGCCACCCTCTCCGTCGTGCTGCCGGCTGAGGACGTCGAGCAGCGAGTACTCCCGGACACTGAGTCCGTGCTTCGCCTGCAGTGCCCGCTCGACCTGGCCGTCGATCCGATCGTGCAGCAGGGAGAGTGCAGCCCATCCGCTGACGAGAGCGGTGAGCTGTGGGTCGGTGGCGGTCATGTCGCTCCCTGCGGGTGATGCGTTGTCGTGGTTCCGCCGAACTTCCGTCGTATGACGGCAATCGGCGCTTGCAAGTTTACCGGCCGTACCTCAGGCACACGAGGTCTGCGCCAGCGCCGGCACCTGCTCCGGCCGACGTTCCAGCGCCGCAGACCAGATGGCCAGGCCGAGTGCCGACGCCGCGAGCACGGCACCGACCCAGTTGGGCGCGGTGTAGCCGAAACCGGCACCGATCACGATGCCACCGAGCCACGCCGACAATGCGTTGCCGAGATTGAACGCGCCGATGTTGACGGCGGAGGCCAGGGTCGGTGCACCGTGGGCCTGGTCGAGGACGCGCTTCTGCAACGGCGGCACAGTGGCGAAGCCCAGCCCGCCGACCAGCACGATCGTGACCGCGGCGAGCACCTTGTTGTGGGCGGTGGCGGTGAAGACCAACAGGACGAGCGAGAGGGCGCCGAGCGTGACGAACAGCATCGGCATCAGCCGCCGGTCCGCGAACTTGCCGCCGACCAGGTTGCCCACGAACATGCCGACTCCGAAGAGCACGAGCAGCCAGGTGACGGCGCCCTCGGAATAGCCTGCAACCTTGGTCATCATCGGTGCGATGTAGGTGATCGCTGCGAACACGCCGCCGAAGCCGAGGACCGTCATGGCCATCGCGAGCACGACCTGCACGTTGCGGAACGCCGCCAGTTCGCCGCGCAGGTTCGCGGCCTGCGAACGCGGCATCGGCGGAACGAGTTTCGCGATCCCGAGGAGCCCGATGACGCCCAATCCGGCAACCGCCGCGAACGTTGCCCGCCAGCCGACAGTTTGTCCGATGAGAGTGCCGGCCGGGACGCCGACGATGTTGGCGACGGTCAGCCCGGTGAACATGAGCGAGATCGCGGCAGCCTTGCGTTTCGGTGCCACGAGACCTGCGGCAACCACCGAGCCGATACCGAAGAAGGCTCCGTGTGCGAGCGAGGCGACGATCCGGCCGGTCAACATGAGGCCGAAGGTCGGCGCGACCGCCGACAGGGCGTTCCCGACGATGAACAGGCCCATCAGCAGCATGAGCATCGTCTTGCGGCTGATCCGATTGCCGAGCACCGTCATCACCGGCGCGCCGAGCATGACGCCGATGGCGTAACCGCTCACCAGCAGTCCCGCCGTCGGGATGGAGACGCCGTACGAATCGGCGATCTGGGGCATCAGCCCCATGACCACGAATTCGGTGGTGCCGATGCCGAAGGCTCCGATGGCCAGGGCGAGAAGTGCGAGAGGCATCGCGGGGAGGACCTTTCATGAGTGCGCGTCGATGTAACCGGCGTCAACAATAGTTGCATGCGCGGTATAAACGCAAACGCACCTCATCCGCGGAGCTATGCGCGGCTCCGCGGATGAGGGGTCCCCCGAGGGCTACTCGACGCCGGCGGTGCAGGTGTTGAAGGCCGAGTTGTTCTTCGGGTCGAACGCACCGTCCACCGGGAACCACCACACGACGCGGGTGTATGCCGGACGGCCGTGCGTGCTGCAGCTGCCGAGGCGGAACGCCTTGATCGTCGCGGTGGTCGGCTTGCAGTAGGCGATGGGTCCGTCGGCCGGCGGACGGCAGGCGGTGCCGGTGCCCGTGGCGACCTTGCCGTCCCACGAGGTCCAGTGCACGTTCTTGATGTAGCTGGTCGGATCTCCGCCGAAGTCAACGGTTTTCGGTCGGCTCGAACCCAGACCGTGCAACTGTGCGCCGAACCGAGCACGGGCGCGGGCGTCAGGTGGGCGATGCTGGTCGCACTGTGGGTCGCTGCCAGCGCGGACGGTCCGGTCGCGCCGATGACGCCGAGTGCGCAGACGGTGGTGAGTGTGGTCGCGATTGCTTTTCCCCGAGTGTTCATGCCTGGAAGACTCCCGAGCGCGCTGCCGGGTTGGCGGTCCGGAGGTCACGAATCGATATCGGACCGAACGGCCGAAATCGACCGACTGTCAAGCGATCTCAGATCTCGACCGTCGTGTCGAACGCGTGGGTGGAGTGCGGACTGCTGCCTCGCACGAGCACATAGCGACGCTGCAGTTCGGCGGCATACGCGACCAACGGGCCGGCCGGTTCGAGGTCCTCGGGAGTCAGTTCCTTGCCGCTCGGCAGGCGCGCGTTCAGCGCCTCGAGTGCGGATGGGGCGTCCGGTGCTGCCACGGCGACGGCATCGAAGTAGGCCGCCTCGGCCGATCCGACGGCGACGCTGGAGTCGAACACCGTGATCGCGATCTGCGCGCGAGCTGCGATGTTGCGCGAATGCCTGCTGCTCGGTGACGAGACCCAGCAGACGCGGTCGTCGCCGAGCGGCGCGAAGAACACGGGTGTGGCCCATGGCGTGCCGTCCGCGTCGGCGGTGCCGAGCACCAGGTAGCGATTGGCGGCCAGGATGCCGTCGACGGAGAGCTCGCTCATCGCCGTACCCGATAGCGCAGGTGCAGGACGCTTTCGCCCTGGATCACCAGGTCCGGATCCTCCAGCAGGCATTGCTGTTCGAGCTCGATGACGCCGATGGAGTCCCACATCGCCTGGACGTATGGCGCAGACGCCGCGGCGACCTTGAAGCCGACGCCGGCGCCGGAATGGTCGAATCCCTTGTCGCCATTGCCTATCGGGACATCGCCACCGAAGCACCACTCGTGCAACGGTCCTGGATCGTCATTCAGGTCGGCGATGAACCCGTCCACCGACACGACGTTGTGCATGATCACCGTGCTCATGAGTGCTCCCGAGTCGAATGCCCGTCGTTGGGACAAGGTGTCACAACGACCATGCCATTCCTGGTGGGAACAGACCAGTGCCCGGCGCCGTGGGACGGGGGTGACGCAGCCGATTGCCGCTCGTCAGGGAGTGGGCCCTGTGGGGCTCGAACCCACAACCTACGGATTAAAAGTCCGCAGCTCTACCAATTGAGCTAAAGGCCCTCGCGCGGATGCGCCCGGTAAGCGTAGTCAAACCCGGCGTCCGGCGTCACGGCGACCCGTCCGGGTCGGTCGCAGCGCGGCCGAGCATATGTGGTGCGAACGGTCGCCGCCACAGGGCAGAATGGCTCGGGGCGGGTGCATCGGGGCGCTCGGGGGATGTGTTGCATCGGGGGATACCGGGGGATGACGTATGGCGCCGAACGGCATGGGCACGGTCGTGGTGACATGGCTGACGGCGGTGAGCGCCTTCGTCGCCGTGGTCCTGCTCTGGCCGCGTCTCGCACAATCCCGGTGGCGCTCCATCGCAGGTCGTGTCGGCGTGCAGGCCACGGCGACGCTGCTCACGCTGGTAGCCGTTGCCGCGACGCTGAATGCCCAGAACGGTTGGTATGCCGACTGGTCCGACCTCCGCAACGATCTGATCGGTGCCGATTCACCGCACGGCGGTCCGACCACGTATGGCGCTGACCCCGTGCAGCCTGCCCTCTCGCCGGGTGCGATCGAGGCCGACTCACGTGCACGACACCGGTTCGGAGGACACCGCTCGCGGTGGGAGGAGCATCTGCGGCATCAGCGCCGGGGCGGTGGCCAGTACACCACCGTGTCGATGCCCGGACCGACCGGACGAAACGTCCGGATGTCGGTGTGGCTTCCGACTGAATACAACGATCGATCACAGCGAGGCCGGACCTTTCCGGTGATCGAGGCGTTCCACGGCGTGCCCGGCACGTCGGACGACTTTCATCGCCCGGTGCACATCGGTGCGATGATCAGCCGGCTGGTCGAACGGCACGAGATGGCCCCCACGATCGTGATCGCCCCGACATACCTGCCGAACGGCGTCGACACCGAATGTGTCGACGGCCCCGGCATGCCGATGCTGACCTGGTTGACGCACGACGTTCCCGATTGGGTCGTGCGGCATCTGCGAGCCCGTCCGGACCGAGAGTCGTGGTCGACGCTCGGCTTCAGCGCCGGCGGCTACTGCGCGGCACTGACGGCGATGCATCGCCCACAGCAGTTCGGCTCGATGATCGTGCTCGGCGGGTACTTCCGGCCGATCTTCGGACGGTGGAACCCGTTCCACGGCAAGCCTCCGGCGACATACGACCTGAACCACGTCGTGCGCACGGCGCCGCCGCGGATCGCGGCCTGGGTGCAGGTGGCGCTGCAAGACCCCGTGTCCGGACGGGCCAGTGAGCAGTTCGCGCACCAGGCGAAGCCGCCGCTGTCGGTGACCACGGTCGTCTGGCGACGGGTCGGGCACCGCATGGGCGCCTGGATCCAAGCCATGCCACTGGCGCTGCAGTGGCTCGGCTCGACGCGCGCCGGGTTCCGACCGTCGGCAGCGGGTGACCCCAGCGGCGGTCGGTGATCGGACAAGAGCCTGGGAGAATGGGCTCATCATGAATCTCTACGAGCGCCTGCCCGACACCGACGACCCGGACGAGACCTACGCGCGATTCGTGGAGTGGGCGGGGGAGCGCAACCTGACGCTCTACCCGCACCAGGAGGAGGCGATCATCGAGCTGCTCGCCGGCGCCAACGTCATCCTGGCGACGCCGACCGGCTCCGGGAAGTCGATGGTTGCCACGGCTGCCGAGTTCGCAGCGCTCGCCGGCGACCGGGTCAGCTTCTACACCGCGCCGATCAAGGCGCTGGTGTCGGAGAAGTTCTTCGCGCTCTGCGAGATGTTCGGCGCGGACAACGTGGGCATGCTGACCGGCGACGCGTCGGTCAACGCGGACGCGCCGATCATCTGCTGCACCGCGGAGGTGCTGGCCAACATCGCATTGCGTGAGGGGCGGACGGCTGATGTCGGCCTGGTCATCATGGACGAGTTCCACTTCTACTCCGAGCCCGAACGCGGCTGGGCGTGGCAGGTGCCGCTGCTCGAGCTGCCGCAGGCCCAATTCCTGCTGATGTCAGCAACATTGGGCGATGTGACCATCTTCGAGGAAGAGCTCACGCGACGGACCGGCCGGCCGACCGCGACAGTCGCCAACGCCGAGCGTCCCGTGCCGCTGGCCTTCAAGTGGGCGATGACGCCGCTGCACGAGACCATCGAGGAGTTGCTCTACGCCAAGGAAGCGCCGGCGTATGTCGTGCACTTCACCCAGGCCGCCGCCCTCGAACAGGCCCAGGCGCTGATGAGCATCAACATGCTCAGCAAGGCCGAGAAGGAGCAGATCGCCGAGATCATCGCCGGATTCCGCTTCTCCGCCGGCTTCGGCAAGACACTGAATCGGTTGGTGCGCCACGGGATCGGCGTTCACCACGCCGGCATGTTGCCGAAGTATCGCCGCCTTGTCGAGACGCTGGCGCAGGACGGACTGCTCAA
Organism: Flexivirga sp. G2; assembly: GCF_055397625.1. Lineage (NCBI taxonomy): Bacteria > Bacillati > Actinomycetota > Actinomycetes > Micrococcales > Dermacoccaceae > Flexivirga > Flexivirga sp. G2. The sequence goes on along the minus strand of NZ_AP039675.1, from coordinate 3,865,578 downwards.
GGTCATCTGCGGCACCGACACCCTCGGGGTCGGCATCAATGTGCCCATCCGCACGGTCATCTTCACCGGTCTGGCGAAGTTCGACGGAACCCGTCAGCGGCTGCTCAAGGCGCGCGAGTTCCACCAGATCGCCGGCCGCGCCGGGCGGGCCGGTTACGACACGAGCGGGACGGTCGTCATACAGGCGCCGGAACACCTGATCGAGAACGCACGCGCCATCGCCAAGGCCGGGGACGATCCCAAGAAGCTGCGCAAGGTGCAACGCAAGAAGCCGCCGGAGGGCTTCGTCAACTACACCGAGGAGACCTTCGAGAAACTGGTCCACGCCGACCCGGAGCCGCTCCAGTCGCGCATGCGCATCACTCATTCGATGCTGCTCAATCTCATTGCACGAGAGGGCGATCCGTATGCCGCTGTGCGTGATCTCGTGCGGGAGAACCATGAGGACCCGCGACGCCGGCGGCGGCTCGCACGGCGGGCGATCACGCTGACCCGGGAGCTGCTCACGGCCGGTGTCGTGGAGCGACTGCCGCAGCCGCTGTCCGACGGGCGCGGCATACAGCTGGTGACCGACCTGCAGGACGGGTTCGCGCTCAACCAGCCGCTGGCACCCTTCGCACTCGCGGCGCTCGATGTCCTGCCCGATCCGCAGGACCCGGCGACCGACCAGCTGACCCATGCGCTCGACGTCGTGTCCGTCATCGAGTCGATCCTGGAGGATCCACGGCCGATCCTGCTCGGCCAGCGACGCAAGGCTCGTGGTGAGGCCGTGGCGCAGATGAAGGCGGACGGCATCGAGTATGACGAGCGCATGGAGCTGCTGGAGGACGTCACCTGGCCGCAGCCGCTCGCGGAGCTGCTGGACGCGGCCTTCGAGACCTACCGTGCGGCGCAGCCCTGGGTCGGCGAGCAGGCGCTCTCACCGAAGTCGGTCGTGCGCGAGATGTACGAAAACGCTTGGAGTTTCGGCGATCTCGTGCGCTACTACGAAATCGCACGATCCGAGGGGATCGTGCTGCGCTACCTGACCGATGCCTACCGCACGTTGCGGCAGACCGTGCCGGACAACGCCAAGACCGACGAGCTCACCGACCTGATCGAGTGGCTCGGCGAGGTCATCCGGCAGACCGACTCCAGCCTGCTCGACGAGTGGGAGGAACTGGTCAACCCGGCGCTGCACGAGGAACGCGGGGCGGCCCTGGTGCACACACCGCGGTCGATCACGACCGGGAAGGCGTTCCAGATCCAGATCCGGCGCGGCATGTTCCACCGCCTGGAGCTCGCCGCACGCCGGGACATCGTTGCGCTCGCTGCCCTCGAGCGGTCGGTCGCCGCGTCCACGGAACCTCCCACCGAAGTCGTCATGGACGAATCCGCCTGGCACGACGACCTTTCAGCATACTTCGACGAACACGACGAGATGCTCACCGACGCGGACGCGCGTGGTCCGTCATACCTGCGCATCGAGCGGAGCAGGGAGAAGTGGGAGGTCCGCCAGGTCGTGCACGACCCGGCCGGTGACGGCGACTGGGGCATCGACGCCGAGGTCAACCTCGCGGCCAGCGACGCAGCAGGCCAGGCCGTCATCGTCGTCCTCGGCCTCAACCGACTCGATTGACCAGAGGTGGCCGAGGAGCTACGAAGGAGCGTCTCGAGGTCTACTCGATATCGCCTACGGTGGACGGCGATGCAGAGGAGTCACGGATGACCGACGACAGCAGCAACGAGCAACGGCGACCACGACGTCCGGCGATGTTCAGCCCGGGCGCGCTCGACGCCCAGGCATCGGCCGGCGTAGATCCGGCGCAGGTCTCGGAGATAGCCCACGAGACGGCAGCCGTCCTGGTGGGACACGGTCGTGCCGCCGACGACCCGGAGCTGACCAAGCGACTGGTCGGCCTCGTCGACGAACTCGGTATGGCGACCGTGGCCGAGCTCTGGGCCGGCCGCCCTCCGGTCAGCCTGCCGGGCGCGCTGTGGCGCCTCTACGCGATCCACGAGTCGGTGCGCCGGGACCCGGTCAGTGCGGCGGCCGACTACGAGTCGGGGAGACAGTTGGCAGATGTCCAGCACGTCATCGCTGGAGCCGCGGAGCCACCGTCGCCGGAGGCATTGCGGCAGCTGGTGGACGCCATACTGACCGGCGTCTTCGACGGCGACCTGGCGGTGGCGCTGGAGCGCGCAGCGGCGTTCTGCCGGATCATCTCGATCGGTCGGGCGCACCGTGCCGACGATCAGGACGGGTATGACGAACTGCGCGCGAGCGCCGGCACTCGCAGCGCCGCAGCACTGCTGGACACCGCAACGGATCTGGAGCGTGCCGCGTCCGCCTGGCGGGCCGGCTCACTCACCTGAACGCGCAGCAGTAGCAGTCACCGGAAGGGGAGTGGGTGCGTCGGGCCGGGAGCGCCTCACGGCGCACGGCCGCTCGTAGCGGCTAATTTTGGGACCCGGGGCTGCCGCGGCCCGACGCACCATGAAGCCTAACGGTGTCGTGTCCGGACTTGTTCCTGCCCTCGATCGGGAATTTCGAGGATGGGCTCAGCGGTGGTCGATGGCGCCGAGCCGGACCTTGCCCTTGCCCGAGCAGTTCTCGCGGTGATGGCGCGCGTCCTCACGGGCCTTGTCGCGTGACCTGCGGGCGCGGCCGGTCCAGTCGCAGCTCTTGCAGTAGCCGAAGGCGAAACTGCCGTTCTCCTTGGTCAGGTCGTCCTCGAGCCGCACCAGCGGAGTCGTCGCACGATGTCCGTGGGAATCGGAGACCTCGAGAGTGTTTCCCTTGCGACCGCGAAACCGCGGACGACGGTTCTCCTTCTTCACCACGGGTTAATGATGCAGGAACGCGAGGCGAACTGCACGCGGCAGTGGGTGAATTCGGGTGCTCTGTGGCGAGTCTCACTGAAATGGACGATCGTTCAAGTCGCAGGGTGTCGACCGTCACCGCCGAGTGACGGCTTCCTCGCCCACTGACGGTCGTATGGCGCCGTCACTCGGCGAAGAAGCCGTCACTCGGGAAGGTGTGTGCCGGGCGCCGCGGAGAGGACGGAGCAGGCATGATCAACCGGCACCGAACGACAAGCGGACGCCGCGGAGACGACGACCACGAGGGAAGGGGCTGGGCAACGAGCTCGCTCGTTGCCCAGCCCCTTCCCTCGTGCGAGGAGTCGAAGCAATACAACTCAGCCGAAGCGACCGGAGATGTAGTCCTCGGTGGCCTTCTTGCCGGGGTTGTTGAAGATCTGCTGCGTGTCGTCCATCTCGATCAGGTTGCCGGGCTTGCCGGTCGCCTCGAGGTTGAAGAACGCCGTGCGGTCCGAGACGCGCGCGGCCTGCTGCATGTTGTGCGTGACGATGACGATGGTGAACTGCTCCTTGAGTTGGGTCACCAGGTCCTCGATCGCCAGGGTCGAGATCGGGTCGAGCGCCGAGCACGGCTCGTCCATCAGCAGCACCTGCGGCTCGACGGCGATGGCGCGGGCGATGCAGAGTCGCTGCTGCTGACCACCGGACAGGCCGGCGCCCGGCTTGTTCAGCCGGTCCTTGACCTCGTTCCAGAGGTTCGCGCCGACGAGCGACTCCTCGACCTTCTGGTCCAGCACCTTCTTGTTCTTGACCCCGTTGAGGCGCAATCCGGCGACCACGTTGTCGCGGATCGACATGGTCGGGAACGGGTTCGGTCGCTGGAAGACCATGCCGACCGTGCGCCGCACCGCGACCGGGTCGACCGTGGCGGCATACAGGTCCTCGTCGTCGAGCATGACCTTGCCTTCGACACGTCCGCCCGGCGTCACCTCGTGCATCCGGTCGAGCGTGCGCAGGAACGTCGACTTGCCGCAGCCCGACGGGCCGATGAAGGCGGTGACCGAGCGCGGCTCGATCGTCATCGTGACGCCCTCGACTGCCTTGAAGTCGCTGTAGAAGACGTTCAGGTCCTTGACGTCAATTCGCTTACCCATGAAGTGCTTTCCTAGTTCTTGCGTGCCGGGCGGGGAGACTGGACGGTCATTTCTTGACCTTGGTGAAGTGGCCGATGACCCGACCGATCAGGTTGATCACGAGGACGAGCAGGATCAGGGTGCAGGCCGCACCCCACACCCGGTCGGCGCTGACCGGGTCACCCGACATGTTCGGCAGGTTCGTGTTGATCAGCGTCGGCAGTGCGGCGAAGTTGCCCGAGAAGAGGTTCTGGTTCAGGAACTGCGAGTACTGCGCCAGGATCAGCAGCGGTGCCGTCTCGCCGGCCACGCGGGCGAAGCCGAGCAGTGAGCCGGTGACGATGCCGGAGAACGACGTCGGCAGCACGACGCGAACGATGGTCTTCCACTTCGGGACACCCAGCGCGTATGACGCCTCCCGCAGCTCGTTCGGCACGAGCTTGAGCATCTCCTCGGTGGAGCGACATACGACCGGCACCATCAGCAGCACCAGCGCCAGCGAGGCGCAGAAGCCGTTGAGGGTGAAACCGAAGAAGGTCACCCACACTGCGTAGATGAACAGACCGGCGACGATCGACGGCACACCCGACAGGATGTCGACCATGAAGCTGATCGCGCGGGCGAGGCGACCACGGCCGTACTCCACCAGATAGATCGCGGTCATGATCGCGATCGGGATCGCGATCACCGAGGTCGCCACCGAGATCAGGATGGTGCCGACCAGAGCATGGCGGGCGCCACGCACGTTGTGGTCGAAGCCCGGGGCGCCGACGCCCGACTGGTCCTTCTGCCACCACGTCGTGTCCAGGATCGTGCTGAAGCCCTTGGAGATGACCGACCACATGATCCAGATGAGCGGGATCAGGGCGACCAGGAAGGCCGCCCAGATGACGACAGTCGCGATGGTGTTCTTGACCGCGCGCGCACCGGACTTGCCGTGGTTGATGCCGCCCAGGTCACCGGCATCGGCCGGCGCAATGTCCTTCACATCCATACTCATTCCGAGAACGCCTTCCTGCGCTCGATGATGACGCGCGCTATTGCGTTGACCACGAACGTCAGCACGAAGAGCACCAGACCGGCTGCGACATACGCGCCGGTGCCGATGCCCGGCGTGAACTCGGACGAACCGTTCGCGATCTTGGAGGCGAAGGTGTCGCCGCCGTTGAAGAGCGACCAGGTCCACTTCGTGCCACCGGGCAGCGAGGAGAGGATGTAGAGGACGGCGACGGTCTCGCCGAGTGCCCGGCCCAGCCCGAGCATGGTCGCGCTGATGATTCCGGGGCGACCGAAGGGCAGGATCGCGGTGCGGATCATCTCCCACTTGGTCGCGCCCAGCGCGTAGGCCGCCTCCTGGTGCGCCTGCGGTGCCTGCGCGAACACCTCGCGGGTCAACGCTGTCACGATCGGCAGGACCATGATGGCCAGCACGATGCCGACCAGGAACATGGTCGTACCGCCGCCGACGCCGTCGACCTTGCCGAAGAGCGGGAACCAGCCGAGGTGGTCGGACAGCCAGTTCTGGATGGTCGCGTATTTCGGCGCGACGATGAAGTAGCCCCAGAGGCCGTAGACGATCGACGGCACGGCGGCCAGCAGATCGATGAGCGCGGCAGCCGGTCCGGAGAGCCATTTGGGCGCGTACTGCGTCAGGAACAGCGCGATCGCGATGGCGAACGGCACGGCGATGACCAGCGCGACGACCGAGGTCGCGACCGTCGTCCAGAGCAACTGCAGGATGCCGAACTTCTTGGCCGTGATGTCCCAGTCACGGCTGGTCAGGAAGTTGACCTTGTCCTGGCCGATGGCGGGGACCGCCTGGAAGAGCAGGAAGATCCCGATCAGTACGACGAGGGCGATGATCAGCAGGCCGGCGCCGGTGGCGGCGCCGCCGAAGATCCGGTCGCCGAGGCGGCCGGTGTTGGCGTTGTCACCGTGCAGTGGCGGTCTGCCGTCGGGGTCGGGCAATTCGTCGGCGAGCGAGGCGCCGGTCGATGAACTCATCTGATCTCCGTGAACTGCGCGGCACGTGGGACGGGGCCGGCTGGGTGATGCGGTATGGCGGAAGGTCTTTCGCACACGCTTGCGGGGGCGCCGTGATCACGACACCCCCGCAAGCCTGTCACTTGTTCGTCAGCTGATCGAGTTGATCGTCTCGACGACCTTGGACTGGATCGCTGCCGGCAGCGGCGCGGCGCCGACACCGGTGAGCTGCTTCTGGAAGTCCTGCGAGGCCATGTAGGACAGGAACGCCTTGACGTTCTTGCCCGTGGTGGCGTCGGCGTACTTCGAGCAGGCGACCTCGTAGGTGACCAGGACGATCGGGTAGGCACCCGCGGCCTTGGTCTTGTAGTCGATCTTCAGCGACAGGTCCTTGCCGGTGCCGATGACCTTGGCGGCCGCGATGGCCTTGCCGGCGGAGTCCGCGGTCAGGGCGACACCGTCAACGGTGGCCATGTTCAGCTTGTTCTGGATCGAGTAACCCCACTCGACGTAGCCGATGCCACCGTCGGTCGCCTTGATGGCGGAGGCGACGCCGGCCGTCTTGGCCTTGCCCTGGCCGACCGAACCCTTCCAGGTCTTGTCGTGCTTGTTCGGCCAGTCCGCCGGGTCGACGGTGTTCATGTAGTTGGTGAAGTTGTCGGTGGTGCCCGAGGAGTCGGAGCGGAAGAACACCGAGATCTTCGTGCTGGGCAGGGTGACGCCCTTGTTGGCGGCCTTGATGGCCGGGTCGTCCCAGGTCTTGATCTTGCCGGAGAAGATCTGCGCGATGAGCTTCGGCGTGAGGTTCAGCTTGCCGACACCCTTGACGTTGTAGGAGACCGCGATCGGGCCGGTCACCATCGGGATGTCGAGGGCGTCGGAGCCGCATGCTGCCTTGGCCTTGGCGGGCTCGCCCTTGTCGGGGCTCAGTGCCGAGTCGGAGCCGGCGAAGTTGACCTGCTTGGCGATGAACTTGGTGATGCCGGCGCCGGAGCCGGTGCCGTTGTAGGACACCTTCGCGCCGCTGCACTTGCCCTGGTAGTCCGAGATCGCCTGCGTGATGGCGTTCTGCTGAGCGGTGGAACCCTCGGCGGTCAGGTTGCCGGAGAAGCAGGTGACGCTGCCGGCGGCGGCAGTCGAGCCGCCAGTCGCTCCGGCGGAGGAGCTCGCTGCGGCGGAGGAGCCACCGGCCGAGCTGCTGGAGTCGGAGTTGGAGGAGCTGCCGCAGGCCGAGAGCGCGAGCGCTCCTGCGATGGCCAGACCGGAAGCGCGACCAATGCGCGAGATCTTCAAGAGAACTGCCTTCCCATAAAGCTTGGTGGAAACGGCCACGTCGGCCGGTCAAGGCAGAACGTAGGGAAGGCGGGTGACCGGTTACCACCTCGGTGGTGAACGCAGGGTGAACGCGTCGCGACGCCTTGATGAGAGTCCGGCGGGTGAATGGTCAGCGAACGGTCAGGATGGCGTATGGCGCTCGACGCTCATGACACGCGCAGAGTCTCCGCTGCCGCTGACCTGGCAGACCAGCGCCTCGCCCTTCGCCATACCGTCCTCGGCGGCGACCGCGAGGATCTCGTGCACCTCGCTGTCCGGTTCGGTCGTGTCGCGCAGGTGTTCCAGGACCGTCGGCAGCACCGGTCGGTGGGTGCACAGGGCGGCCGGCTCGGCGCGCGCCAGCAGTCGCTCGACGTTCCGGACGGACCGCCCCGGGTCCCGCTCGAAGGTCTCCTCGGACAGTCCGGACTTGGTGCGCAGGGCGATGCCCGCAGCGGCGGCATACGGCTCGACGGTGGTGAGGCAGCGCGTGGACGGTGAGGTGATCACGCGCTCGATGCCGTATGCCGCGAGGATCGGCACCAGCGCGCGCGCCTGGTCGCGTCCGTTGCGGTCCAGTGGTCGCAGCGGATCCGGCTCGTCCCACAGCTTGCGCGGGACCGAGTCGGCGTGCCGGACCACCACGAGCGGCCAGGTCTGCAGGGTGCCGGCGCGGTCGGCGTCGACCACGGCCTGCAGTTGCTGCGCGTCCCGCTCGTAGCTGAGTCGCCGCTGCGCCTTCTCGGGGGTGAGCCAGGCGACCTGGTCGATCTCGTTCTCCAGCGAACCGTCACCCGCCATGACCTCGGCTGCCCAGTAGCGGATCTCCTTGAGGGAGCCGCGCGGCATTGTGTAGACGGAGCGAGGCAGCGGTATGCCGAGCCGAGGCCGAAAACCGGTCTCTTCCAACACTTCTCGGGCGGCTGCTTCGACCCAGGTCTCACCCGGATCGAGCTTGCCCTTGGCCCACGACCAGTCGTCATACTTCGGCCGGTGCACGAGGGCGACCTGCAGCTTGTCGTTCCTGCGGCGCCACAGCAGGGCGCCTGCGGCGGCGACCGTGCCGGTTCGCAGCGTGGTCGTGCGAGCCGTCACCGGCGGCGGGCCTTGCGCTTGCGCTTCGCGTAGGTCGCGACCAGGTCGGACTGCAGGTCGCGCAACGGGTTGCCCTCCGCGTCGAGGTGATGTCGCTCCCACCGGGCGTCGCCGTGCAGGTGCCAGGAGGAGGTCTCGTCCGACATACCTTCGTCGAGCAGGGCGGCGAGCGTCTCGATGTGCTTGGGATCGGTGATGCGGACCAGAGCCTCGACGCGGCGGTCGAGGTTGCGGTGCATCATGTCGGCGCTGCCGATGTAGACGATGTCCTCCTCGGGGCCGTCGGCGCCCTCGGGCGCTTCGATGACGAACCGGAACACCCGCGAGTGCTCCAGGAACCGGCCGAGGATCGACCGGACCCGGATGTTCTCCGACAGTCCCTCCACGCCCGGCTTCAACGAGCAGATGCCGCGGACCCAGATGTCCACCGCGACGCCGGCCATCGAGGCGCGGTAGCAGGCGTCGATGATCTCCTCGTCGACGAGCGAATTGACCTTGATCTGCAGGCGAGCGCGCTTGCCGTCGCGGGCGGCCTCGGTCACCCGCTGGATCTTCTCCAGCAAGCCGGTGCGGACTGAACGCGGTGCGACGAGGAGGCGCTTGAACTTGCTGCGCGGCGCCATACCCGAGAGCTGGTTGAACAGCCGGGACAGGTCTTCGCCGACCTCGCGGTCACAGGTGAGCAGGCCCAGATCTTCATACAGGCGAGCGGTTTTCGGGTTGTAGTTGCCAGTGCCGACGTGCGCGTAGCGCTGCATCTCGCCGTTCTCCTCGCGCACCACCAGGCAGAGTTTGGCGTGCGTCTTGAGGCCGACCATGCCGTAGACGACGTGCACCCCGGCGCGCTCCAGCTTGCGCGCCCAGGTGATGTTGTTCTCCTCGTCGAACCGGGCCTTGATCTCGACCACGGCCAGCACCTGCTTGCCGGCCTCGGCGGCGTCGATCAACGAGTCGATGATCGGCGAGTCACCGCTGGTGCGGTAGAGCGTCTGCTTGATCGCCAACACATGCGGGTCGTTCGCGGCCTGCTCGATGAAGGCGACGACGGACGTGGAGAACGAGTCGTAGGGGTGATGCAGGAGTATGTCGCCCGAGCGCATCGCGGCCATCACGTCGGACTGGGCGGACCGCTCGACGGGAGCCAGGTCGGGGTGCGGCTTGGCGAGGAACGGCGGCCAGCGCAACTCCGAACGGTCAAGATCCGCAAGGGTGTTCAGCCCTCGCAGGTCCAGCGGCTCGGGCAGCCGGTAGACCTCGTCGTCGCGGACGCCGAGCTCACGAACCAGCAGGTCCATGACGTGGTCGTCCATTTCGTCGGCGACCTCGAGCCGGACCGGCGGGCCGAAGCGGCGCCGGGTGAGCTCCTTCTCCAGTGCGGTCAAAAGGTTCTCGGCGTCGTCCTCCTCGACCTCGAGGTCCTCGTTGCGGGTGACGCGGAAGGTGAAGTGCTCGCGTACTTCCATGCCGGGGAAGAGGTACTGCAGATGCTCGGCCATGACGTCCTCGATGGCGACGAACCGTGCGTCATACAGCTTGTCCTCGTCCTCGCCGGGCGGCAGTGCCATCAGCCGCGGCAGCAGCGGCGGGACCTTCACCCGGGCGAAGTGCTCGCGGTCGGTCTTGGGGTTGATCAGCACCACGGCGAGGTTGAGCGACAGACCGGAGATGTAGGGGAAGGGGTGGGCCGGGTCGACCGCCAGCGGGGTCAGCACGGGGTAGACCTGGTTGCGGAACAGCTTGTTGAGGTGCGCGCGGTCGGCGTCGGTCCAGTCGTTCGGACGGACGATGCGGATGCCGACGTCCGCCAGGGCGGGGCGGATGTGCCGCTGGAACATCTTGGCGTGCACCTGCATCAGCTCGTGCGCGGCGTTGCTGATCTCGTCGAGCACCTCGCGTGGCTCCAGGCCGGAGGCGGATCGCACGGCGAGCCCGGTGGCGATGCGCCGCTTCAGACCGGCGACACGGACCATGAAGAACTCGTCCAGGTTGCTGGCGAAGATCGCCAGGAAGCGGGCGCGCTCCAGCAGCGGGACCAACGGGTCGCCGGCCAACTGCAGCACCCGCTCGTTGAACTGCAACCAGGAGATCTCTCGGTCCAGGAAGCGGTCGTCCGGCAACTCCTCGTCGACGGGCGCGTCGAGTTCGGGCGCAACTCGGATGAATCGGCCGTTCTCACCGCGCGAGCGCTGGGCCGCGCGGGACTGCAGGCGCACCAGCGACGCGTCGCTCGCGGTCGTCTGGGTCGCCGGGTCCTCGGCGGGGTTGGTCGTCGGCTCGGAGTCCATGCGCACATCTTCCCAAATACGCACGAACCCCGCACCAACTGAGGCCGTGTGGTCACCCTGTTGGCGTCGGCTACGCCGCCGTGCCGGTCTCACTCCGTTCGCTCCGCTGGCGCTCCGCTCTCTGCATAGGCCCGGCCCGACGACGCACCCGACGCCCGTTGGACCTCACCCGATCGTCGAAGCGGCCTTGAGCGAGTCAGCCCTCCACGGCATACATGACATCGACCCCGGTGCGCTCGAACCCCAGTCGCCGATACGTCGCCACAGCCGAGTCGTTGTCGCCCTCGACATACAGGTCGATGTGCCGAACACCGCGCGACCGCAGGTGATCCAGCCCGAGCGCGGTGATGAGTTTGCCGAGCCCGTGTCCCTGGTGGCCGGGGTCGACGGCCACGACATACACCTCACCGGAGTCCGGCTCGGTCGGCTCGACCTTGGTCCAGTGCGAGGCCGCGAGTTCCCCACTGGCGTCATCGAATACGAGGATCAGCCCCGCCGGGTCCCACCACGGTTCGGCCATCCGCTCGTCGAGATCCTGCCGGGTCATCTTGCCCTGTTCGGGGTGGTAGTCGAAGGCGCGCCGGTTCAGATTCAGCCACGCTTCCTCGTCGCCCTCCTGGAACGAGCGAACGCTGAATCCTGCTGGCACAACGGGGATTTCAATCGCCGGCGACGCATCGACGAACCTTCCCATCTGCCACAGGTTGCGCACCACGGTCAGCTCCGCAGCAGCTGCCACCGCCTGCGCACCGGGCAGGTCGCCGTGCGCCCAGAACCGCGCGCCGGGCCGTTGGGCCAGGACCTCCTGCACGATCTTCGAGCCGAAACCGTGCCGGCGACTGTCCGGGTCGACGACGAGTTCGACGGCGCCGTCGTCGGCGACATACGCCCCTGCTTTCACCACCTCGTCGGAGGAAATGACGTGCTGCGGTTCGGTATGCCGCAACGCCAGTCGCGTCTGTTCCGAGAAGGGATCGACCTCGTCGTATGACGCGGCGCGATCCGCGATGGCCAGAAGTTCCGCTGCGGCAGTCACCCGACCATCGTGCCGCACGTGCAGGCCGATCGATGGCTCGGGCAGATCTAGTCCACGAGTGTCGGATCGGACTCCGGCTGCAGCGAGCCGGCGGCACCGACGAAGCGGTAGCCGACGTTCCGGATGGTCCCGATGAGTGACTCGTGCTCCGGGCCGAGCTTCGCGCGCAGCCGCCGGATGTGCACGTCGACGGTGCGCGTACCGCCGAAATAGTCGTAACCCCAGACCTCTTGGAGCAGTTGCGCCCGGGTGAACACACGACCCTGATGGGCGGCCAAGTGCTTCAGCAGCTCGAATTCCTTGTAGGTCAGGTCGAGCGGTTGGCCGTGGATCTTGGCGGCATACGACTCCTCGTCGACGACCAGTCCGCCGGCGGTGATGCGGGCCGGCACCTCGTCCTGTTCCTCGGTCACCTTGCTGATCGCGAAGCGCAACCGCGCCTCGACCTCGGCCGGCCCGGCGCTGTCCAGGATCACGTCATCGATCTGCCACTCGCCGGTGAGTGCCGCCATACCGCCCTCGGTGAAGATCGCCAGTAGGGGAGCGGACAGCCCGCTTGTGCGCAGCACGCGGCTCAGGCCGCGCGCGCCGGCCAGGTCACGACGCGCATCGAGCAGCACGAGATCGCACTCGGGCGGCTCCACCAGTGCCTGCGGCTGAGGCGACAGAATGCGCACACGGTGGCTCAACAACCCCAGCGCCGGCAGCACCTCGACGCTCGCGCCGGGCGCGTCGGTCAGGAGCAACAGGCGGGCCATACCTTGCAAGAATACTGGGCAACAGGCCGCGAACCCGCTCGAACGGCGCCGCGGTGACCAGCGACACACGGCTGAGGCTCGTCCTGCGTCGGGTGTCCGCACCAACAATGTCACGACGGCAGTCGTGGTCCGGAGGAACGAATGCACGAGGTGACGGTCCGCTACTGGGCGGGCGCGCAGGCCGCCGCAGGCACCCACGAGGAGCGACTGGCGGCGGCCGATCTCGGCCAGTTGCTTGACGTGGCGCTGCAGGCTCACCCCGGCCTCGCGCCGGTCCTCGAGGTCGCGTCATTCCTGCTCGACGGGCGCCGCATCGACGGCGCGACCGCGCTGCCCGCGGACTCCGTTGTCGAGGTACTTCCGCCATTCGCCGGTGGGTGATGGGAGGATGCCGGTCGTGCCAGGAGCCAGACTGACCGAAACATCCACATCCCGCATCACCATGAGTCCGCTCGCGCTGATCGGTGGTGTCGTGACGGCCGCCCTCGTGATCCTGGGTGCGTATGCCGGGCACGACGTCACGGCATACGCCGTGCTCGCGGCCGGGCTCGCGCTCGCCTGGGGCTGGCCGTTGCTGCTCGAGTTGCCGCATCCGACCGGCATCAGCCTCGTCCTGGCCGCAGGCGCTCTCGGTATGGCGGGAGTCGTCGTCTTCTCCGGCTCTGACGACGGAATGCAGGATCTGAGCGTCGTGCTGGCCGTCGGACTCGTCCTGGCGTTCCTGCATCAACTGGTCCGCACGGACGGCCGCGAGGCGCTGGTCGTGTCGTTGGCGAGCTGCTGCCTCGGGCTGGCGGTGTTGGCGAGTGGGATGTTCTGCGCGGGAGCTGCGCCGTACGACCAGGGTGACGCGGCCGTGGCGGTCGCGGTCGGCGCCGCAGCGCTCGGCCTGCTGGTCGACACGGTGGTGCCGGCTCGGCACGCGGCTGAGTGGTCGTTGCCGGCCAGTGTCCTGATCGGTGTCCTGCTCGGCCTGATCGTCGGGTTGACCGAGGACAACGCCCTCAATTTCCTGCTGCTGACCGGCCTGCTGGCCGGATTCGTCGGTGCGGCACTACGGCGCGTGCTGCGACAGCTCGACACCGTGGAGCCCGCCGGCCGGCTCACCTACGGCATCGCCGCCGTGCTCAGCACCGGCGTCCTCGCCTACGCCGCGCAGTGGCTGATCAATCGCTGAGGCTCCGGCTCCGCGGCCGCCCGCTTGTCGGTCACACCTGTTGGTCTGAGCCGTCGCCCGTTCGCGCTGCGCGGGTCAGTTGCGCGGAGGCGTAGGACTGCAGGGGCTGGCCGAGGGCCGCCATGTCCATCGCCCACATCAGCCCGCCCTGCACGTAGCCGTAGAGGCGATGCGCCGCGGAGTACTCCCGCGCGTCCGGGCTGCGCAGGACGCCGTCGGTGCGCAGCTCGGCCTTGGCCGGTTCGGTCTTGCCGTAGTAGAGCTCGGTCACACCGGTCGGGTGTGACAGCAACAGCTCGACCTCGCCCTCGGGCAGCGGGCGCCAGAAGCCGAGCTCGGTCTCGAACGGCTCGCCGCGGCTGCCGTCCTCATCGAGCACCCAGCTGCGGGTCTCCCAGCGCAGGAACGGTCGGCCGTCGTGCGTGCAGCTGATCTCCTGCGCGAACTTCACCTCGGGCAGCTCCGGGTAACCGGCGACCCCGGTGCCCTCCCACTGGCCGAGCAGCCAGGCGAGCGGCGCGAGGTCGGGATGCATGGACGTGTCGAGTTCGATGGGCACGATCCGATCGTAACGATGTCGGTGGACCTACTGGATGCTGTTCTTGCCGAACGAGTAGTCCGCCATCTTGTCGTGGTAAAGCGCCTGGCCGAGCTTCTTCATCTGCGGCTGGTTCACGACGTCGATCGACCCGGCGACCGGATCGTTCGCGAACCCGGTGAACGGCGCGGTGTAGTAGGTGATGTCGCCGGAGCGCAGGTTCCGCATGTCCAGCGCGAGGCTGCGTATGTCGCCGGCGGACGTGTCGGCGTCGACCTCGGTGTACTTCGTCAGGTCCTTCACGGTGTTGGTCAGCTTCACCGGGTTGAGCAGGGTGCCCGCGGTCAGCGTCTTGTGCACGACGGCGCTGATCCAGGCCTGCTGGTTGCGGCCGCGGTCGATGTCGCCCTCGGCGAGTTGGTGGCGCTCACGCACGAACCCGAGCGCCTGATCGCCGTTCATCGTGTTGTAGCCCTTGTGGAAGGTGCCGTAGCCCTTCTCATCGAACGCCTGCGCCACATAGACGTTCACGCCGCCCAGGTCGTCGGTCAGGTCGGCGAAGCCCTTGAAGTCGATGATCGCGTAGCGGTTGATCACGATGCCGCCGAGCATCTGCGACAGCGTCTGGGCCAGCAGCCCCGGCCCGCCATACGCGAAAGCGGCGTTGATCTTGTTCTTGCCGTGGCCCGGGATCGACACGTAGAGATCGCGGGGGAAGTGGATGATCTGCACGGACTTGTGGCCCGCGCTGATGTGCACCAGCTGTATGACGTCAGCGCGTGCGTTGGCCCGGACGTCCTTGACGGTGCCCGACCGCGTGTCGCTGCCCAGCAACAGGATGTTCTGCGAATTCCCTGCATCCTCAGCAGGTTTCACCGTCGAGCTGGGCAGCGCCTTGCCGTGGGTGATGTTCGAGCTGAGCACGTGGTTGAGGTAAAGCGCGAACCCCACGAACGCCAGCACGATGACCAGGACCATCGACAGCAGCGTCAACAGCGTGACCTTCAGCCAGCCGGCCTTCTTCTTGGCGCGGCGACGGCCACGGCGGGTCGGTGTTGCGGCGTATCCGTCGCGAGGCTCCTCGAAGTCGTCTGCGCCATCCCCTTCCGGCTCCGTAGCGACGCTGGTGTCACTCGTCGCACGTGCCGAGGACGAATCCGCCTGTTGGAAGGACGAATGCTCGTCGTGGTCGTTGCCGGGCAGCTCGCCGTCACGGTCGTCCCCACTCATGGGCGGAAGTCTATGGTCCGGCCCGGCCGATTCGACGCCGTTTCCGAGCGACGTACGCTGGAACCGTGACGACGGCAGCTGTGCAGAGCCCCTTACTGGCACACCCAGGTGCGGTCCCGGCCGACGGACTCGACGCCGGCGTGGCCGCGCACTACGGAGATCCGCTGCGCGAGCAACGGCTGCTCGAGCAGGGTCTGGCCGTGGTCGACCTGTCGCATCGCGGTGTCGTCACGGTGACCGGCCCGGACCGGCTCAGCTGGTTGCACTCGATGACGACGCAGGCGCTCACCGGCCTGGCGCCATACACCTCGACGGAGTCGCTGGTGCTCAGCCCGCACGGCCACATCGAGCACGACCTGCACCTCGTCGACGACGGTGAGACCACCTGGATCACTGTCGAGCCGGGCACTGCGCCGGCGCTGGTCGAGTGGCTGAACTCCATGCGCTTCATGCTCCGTGTCGAGGTCGCCGACGTCACCGATGCGTATGCCGTGCTCGGCGAGACCATCGATGCCGAGTCGCTGCCGGCCGAGCGCGAGAGTCGTGGCGTCATCGCCTGGCGGGACAGCTGGCCGTCGATGGGCGCGGACACGGCGTCATACAGCGCGGCCGAGCCGCACCCGGCGACCGGCCGGGCATGGCGCGAGCTGCTCGTGCCGCGCGAGCGGCTGGTCGAGGAGGTCGGTGACCGGCAACTCGCCGGGATCTGGGCCGCCGAGGCCGAGCGGGTCAGTGCCTGGCGCCCGCGCGTCGGCAAGGAGACCGACCACCGCACGATCCCGCACGAGCTGGACTGGCTGCGCACCGCTGTTCATCTGCACAAGGGCTGCTACCGCGGACAGGAGACGATCGCGCGAGTGCACAACCTCGGCAAGCCACCGCGTCGGCTGGTCTTCCTGCACCTCGACGGCTCGGGGCACGTGCTGCCCGACGAGGGTGCCGAGTTGGCCAAGGTCCCCGGCGAGCGGCCGGTCGGCCGCATCACCACGGTCGCGCGGCACGCCGACGACGGCCCGATCGCGTTGGCCGTCGTGAAGCGGAACACCCCTCTCGACATACAGCTGTATGCCGGGGAGATCGCCGCTGCGCAAACGGAGATCGTCGGCGCGTAGCGCCGTGTGACGGGCTTCACGCTTGCCCGGGCTTGCATTTTGCTAACTGTAGTTAGCATACTGGGGACATGAGCCCGAACCCGGTGACCGACCTCGGCACCTACCTCAAGGAGCAGCGCCAGCAGGCGCAGCTTTCCTTGCGGCAGGTCGCCGACCGCGCCGGGATCTCCAACCCGTACCTGTCGCAGATCGAGCGCGGCCTGAAGCGACCGAGCGCAGAGATCCTGCAGGCGATCGCCAAGGGCCTGGCCATCTCGGCCGAGCAGATCTACGTCCACGCGGGCATCCTCGACGCAGTGCCCGAGGGTGAGACCCCGATCGACACGCGACAAGTCATCAAGAACGATCCGCGGCTCACCGACAAACAGCGCAAGGCGTTGATCGACGTCTACGACTCGTACGTCGGCGACTGATCACTCACCAAGTAACCCACCAAGACCCGCGGCGTTCCGAACGTCGTGCCACCGAACCCCGAAAGAAAGGGAGCAGATCATGCCCTCCAAGAGCACCTTCGAGTCCCCGTTCTACGCACTGATCGGCGCGGCCGACGCCGCCGTCGAGACCGTTCGCAACTCCGTCGACACCGCCACCGAGAGCGCCCTGTCGCTGCGTGACGAGCTCACCCCGGAGAACGTCCAGGAGCGAATCCTGAACACCGTCAACGACGTTCGCGACCAGATCTTCGCCCTCCCGTCGCTGGCCACCGAGCGCTACGAGCTCGTCGCCGGCAACGTCGAGCGCGCCTACGACGACTTCGCCAAGAGCTACCTCGACTTCGCCCAGCGCGGCGCCGAGGTCACCCGCGAGGCCACCGAGCAGGGCCGCGCCGTCGTGACCGCCGCTCGTGCGAACGCCTCCGAGACCGGTGACAGCACGCTGGCCGCCGTCTTCGGTGTCCGCAAGGAAGCCGCCAAGGGCGTCGAGCGTCTGGCCGGCCTGGTGGGCCGAAACGCCACCGCTGTCGAGGCCGAGGCCGAGACCGTCGTGCGCAGCAACGCCGCCAAGCAGGGTGCCGCGAAGCGTCCGAGCCGCAGCTCGGTCGCCAAGAAGGCCACCGCCACGAAGACGACCGCGAAGAAGCCGGTTGCGAAGAAGGCCCCGGCCAAGAAGACCGCCGCCAAGAAGGCGCCGGCCAAGAAGGCCACCACCGCGAAGAAGACCGCGCCGGCGAAGACCACCGCCGCCGTTCCGACCCTCCCGGTCGACGCCAAGGTCGAGGCCGCTGACAACGCCTGAGAGGGTCAACTGCCACTGATCTGGCACTGACCACGACGAGCCCCGCACGCCATCCGGTGCGCGGGGCTCGTCCCGTTCGCCGACCCTGCGGACACTGCGCCGCCATACGCCTCTATCGTCGGCGTCGTGGCTTCCTCTCTCAGCGCACTGTCCGACGCACCCGTTCTGGCCCACGTCGAGCGCGGTGGTTTCATCGAGTCCGTCCACCGCGGCATCGCCGTGATCACGACACCGGACGGTGCGATCGAGTTCGCCGTCGGCGACGCGACCGCACCGTGTTTCCCGCGGTCGTCCAACAAGCCGATGCAGACGCTGGCCATGCTGCGCAGCGGTCTGCAGCTCGCGGATCCCAGGCTCGTCGCGCTCGCCAGCGCCAGTCACTCCGGTGAGGACTTCCACCTCGCGGGCGTGCGCCAGATCCTCGACGCCGCCGGCCTGAGCGAGGCCGACCTGCAGAACACGCCCGACCTGCCGTACGACGAGCAGACCCGCAACGACTGGCTGCGTGCCGGTAACGGTCCCACCTCGATCACCCAGAACTGCTCGGGCAAGCACGCCGGGATGCTGGCCACCTGTGTGGCCAACGACTGGGACACGAGCACCTACCGCGACCCGCAGCACCCGCTGCAGCAGGCGATGGTGGAGACCATCGGCGACCTCGCGCACGAGCAGATCTCCGCGGTCGCCACCGACGGCTGCGGCGCGCCGGTGATGGCGATCTCGCCGGCCGGACTCGCGCGGGCGTTCGGCGCGCTCGCCGCCGCCGAAGCGGGCAGCCACGAGGCGACGGTGCGGGACGGCATCCGTTCACACCCCGAGTACCTCGGCGGCACCCGTCGCGACGTGACCGCGCTGATCCGGGGCGTCGACGGCCTGATCGCCAAGGACGGTGCCGAGGCGGTGTATGCCGTGGGACTGCCTGATGGCCGCGGGCTGGCGGTGAAGATCGCCGACGGCGGCCAGCGTGCCCGGCCGGTGGTGATGGCGGCACTGCTGCGGCGCGCCGGAGTCGACGGTCCCGCGGTCGACGAGCTGGGTCGCGCCGACGTCCTCGGGCACGGCGAACCCGTGGGTGCAATCACCGCCGTAGGTCTCTGACCACACGGAACACACACGATCGCCGGGTTAGGCTGGCGACATGGGAAGTCTGATCCACCTGCAGCAGACAGTCGGTCTGGTGCTCGGCGTCGTGCTCTTCGCGATGCAGTTGTTCGCGTTCATCGACTGCCTCCGGCATCGGTCCGACGCGTTCACCGCCGCCGGGAAGCTGAGCAAACCGGCCTGGCTGGCCATCACCGGTGGCGCCTGCTTGTTGGGCTTCCTGACCATCCAGTCGCCGGTCAACATCATCGGGATCGCTGCCGTCGTGGCGGCCGGGGTCTACCTCGCCGACGTGCGCCCCGCACTGCAGCACGTCGTCGGCAATGCCGGCCGCAATGCCCGCCGCAACAACGACGGCCCCTACGGCCCTTGGTGAAAGGCCCCCGACGATGCTCGAGGAGACGAGCGTGACGTCGCAGCGGGTGAGCGGCAAGCTGCGGCCGCAGATCAAGGCCTACGCATGGGGGTCACGCACCGTGCTCGCCGAGCTGACCGGGCGACCCTCACCGGCCGAGCAGCCCGAGGCGGAGCTCTGGATGGGCGCCCACGAGGCTGCTCCGTCCGGGATCGGCGACACCACCCTCGACGAACTCGTCGCGCGGGACCCGGTGGCCGCACTCGGGCATCGGGTGGCCGAGCACTTCGGTGGCCGGTTCCCGTTCCTGCTCAAGATCCTCGCCCCACAGAGCGTGCTGTCGATCCAGGTGCATCCCAACGCCGAGCAGGCCCTGGCCGCCGCACCGGGGACCTACATCGACCGGTGGCCCAAGCCGGAATCCCTGGTGGCCGTCACCGAGTTCGAGATCTTCGCCGGCCTGCGTTCGTATGACGACATCCGCCGGGTCACCACCTCGTTGGGCGTGCCGGAGTTGTCGGCGAAGGTCGCCGAGGTCGCCCACCTGTCGGAGCCGGTCACGAACCTGCTGATCAATCTGCTCCGCGCGCCGGCCGACGAGCAGGACGTCCTGGTGCGGGCGGTGGTCGCGGCCTGCGGGCGGAATCTCACCGGTTCGGACACGGCGGCGTTCGAGGCGGTGCTGCGCGCGGCCGACCAGTTCCCCGGCGACATCGGGGCCGTCGTGCTGTTGCTGATGGTGCACCGCATTCTCGAGCCGGGCGACTACATCTTCGTGCCGGCCGGGGTCCTGCACGCCTATGTCCGTGGCACCTGTGTGGAGCTGCTGGCCAACTCCGACAACATCGTGCGCGCCGGCCTCACCTCGAAGCCGCTCAACATTGACGAGCTGCTGCGCATCGTGGACACCGACCGCGAGATGATCCCGGAACACCCCACCCCGGGGCGGGTGCACTCCTTCCCGGTCGAGGTCCCGCATTTCCAACTGCACGTCGTCGAGCCCGGTGAGGGCGCCATACAACTGCCGGGCGAAGCCCGTCCCCGGATCGCGTTGGCACTGCACGGATCGGTCGTGATCCGTTGTGGGGACAGCGATTTCGAGCTCGCGCCGGGGGAGTCCTGCTTCCTCGGCGCGCACCAGTGCGCCGCGACCGTGTCCGGATCCGGCACCGTCTACCTCGCGACATCGGGTATGGCGAACTGACCACGCTGCGCTCGCTGCGAACCGGCCGCAGCGGTTTCGCAGCGCCCCTGAGCACAGTGATCCCTGTTCCGCTCGTCCAGCGAAGTCAGGGAGATGGTCACGATGGTCAGCACGGGTTCTCGGATGAACCGCACCGCAGCTCTGGTCGGTGTGTCAGCAATGGTCGCGGGTGCGGCCTTCACGATGGCGATGCCTGCCGCGCATGCGGCGACGGCGCGTAACGGGGTGTGTGAGTCGGGTGAGTTCTGCCTGTATTACAACTCCGGTGAGGCTGGTTCGGTGTCGGACTTCAGTGCGTCGGTGTCGGATTACGGTGCGTCGCAGCCGAGTTGTTATGACTTCAAGGGTGCGGGTGCCGGTAAGGGCCTGTGTGTGAAGAATCAGGCTGCGTCGGTGTGGAACCGTACGTCGAAGACGGTGTACGTCTATTACAACAGTGGGTATGCCGGGACGAAGCAGGCGATTGCTGCTGGTGCGAAGGCGAATCTGAACTCCGCGTTGAAGAACAACAACGCGGGTCACCACATCGGCGCGATCTCCGGCGGCACTGCGCAGACCCCGGTCAACGACTACCCCTACAAGACGAAGTCGCCCAGCGGTGTCGACCCGTGGAACTTCTACTACCGGGAGTGCACCTCCTTCGCGGCGTACCGCGTCAACAGCCGCGATCACGTGAAGTTCAGCAACTCCTACAAGGGCCAGCACTGGGGCAATGCCGGGCACTGGTACACCGCGGCGAAGGCCGCCGGTCTCTCGGTGAACCGGACCCCTCAGGTGGGTGCGATCGCGGTCAACACGGTCCACAAGGTCGGGCACGTCGCCTACATCAACAAGGTCTACTCGAACGGCTCGTTCGACGTCGAGGAATACAACTGGGGCATCGTCCACGGCTACACCACTCGCCACATCACGGCGCTGAACAGCGCTGACGGCGGCTTCCAGTACGCGATCCACTTCTGAGCCGACACGGATTGACAGGGGCGAAACGTCATGGAAATCAAGGGTTTTCGGAGCACTCGACGCAGGGCGGCCACCGTGGCGCTCGCGGGTGCAGTCGTCGCAGCGGGCTCCGGCGCGCTGTTCGCGGCACCGGCGCATGCGGCGACGGCGCGTAACGGGGTGTGTGAGTCGGGTGAGTTCTGCCTGTATTACAACTCCGGTGAGGCTGGTTCGGTGTCGGACTTCAGTGCGTCGGTGTCGGATTACGGTGCGTCGCAGCCGAGTTGTTATGACTTCAAGGGTGCGGGTGCCGGTAAGGGCCTGTGTGTGAAGAATCAGGCTGCGTCGGTGTGGAACCGTACGTCGAAGACGGTGTACGTCTATTACAACAGTGGGTATGCCGGGACGAAGCAGGCGATTGCTGCTGGTGCGAAGGCGAATCTGAACTCCGCGTTGAAGAACAACAACGCGGGTCACCACATCGGCGCAACCTCCTCCTCCGGCGGGGTCACCGGCGCGACGGTGATCTCCCGGGCCAAGGTCTGGGTGGCGGCCGGCGTTCCCTACAGCCAGACGCACACCTATCAGGGCTACCGCGAGGACTGCTCCGGCTACGTGTCGATGGCGTGGGGCCTGGCGAAGCCGGGTACGACGACGAACGTGATGCCGAAGTACGGCAGTTACATCAGCAAGTCGGCGCTCAAGACCGGTGACGTGCTGCTGAACTCCAACGCCGGCAGCCAGGGCCACGTGGTCATCTTCGAGAAGTGGGCCAACTCGGCGCACACGTCCTACTGGGCTTACGAGGAGAGCGGCAGCCACGGCGCCGTGCACCGGGTGAACCCGTATCCCTACTACTCCGGCTACGGGACGTTCAAGCCGTTCCACTACAGCAAGCTGGCGTCGTAACGCAGGACAACCCGACACATCCGTCGGGTGCAAGCCCGGATGGCGCGATCTCGCAGTGATCGCGTGCATTCGGTCCGGTAAGGCGCCGGCGGTCGTCGCAGTCGACCGCCGGCGCCCTCAGGTAATTCGTTGGGGTTGAAGATGATTCGCGAGTGCGACCACTGGTCCGATCAGAGCGTCGCCGGGTCGGCGACGTCCGCGACCTCCCGACCGAACGCCTTGTCGAACTCCTCGCGAGCCGCGAGATCGGCCGACGCCCGAGCAGCACGTTCCTGGCGGCGGAGTTCGCCGGCAGCGGCGTGCTGGCCCTGTTTGGCCAGCACCACCGACAGATCGTGCATCGCGGCCGCGACGCTGAGCGGCCGATCGAGAGCGGTGCACTCCTCGATGCTCTCCCGCAACTCGTCCTCCGCCTCGTCGAGCCGGCCGAGCGCGGCGAGTGCTCGGGCCTTGGTGCGTCGGGCTCGCGCGGCCAGGAACAGGTCCTTCGAGTCGACCGCCCGGCGCCATACGATCTCCGACTCGCGCAGCGCGTCCTCGTCCCGGCCGAGCTGATAACTCATCTCGGAGCGGGCGTCCAGGGCGTACGACAGCAGGTGCTGCTCGCCGAGATCCTGCAGCAGCGTGGTCACTTCGCTGAGCAGCACGTTGACGGAGCCGAGGTGATGCTGTCGCCACGTGACCCGCGCGAGCTCGATCGTCGCCGCGGCGTACGCGATCCGGTCGCCGTCGGTGGCGAGCAGCTCGCGGGCGCGCATCAACTCGTGGTCGGCCGCCTCGAGTTCGTCGTAGTCGTTGTGCAGCACCCCGCGCACCGTGCTCGCCCATCCGGCGTATGTCGGGTCGCTGGCACCGGAGAGCAGTCCCTCGGCGCGCGCCAGGGCCGCCTCGACCGCCTGACGCCGACCGAGCGAGAGCGCCGCCTGCGCCGTCACGATGTCGGCTGCTGCGGCGGCGCGATTCGCACCCAGCAGCGTCAAGGCCTTGCGGGCACCGCTGGCTGCGGTCAGTGCCTCACGGGACTCCGACCGCAGGTCCTGCCGGTGCCAGGCCTCGGCAAGCTGCAGCATGGCACGACCGAGTTGCTGGTCCGACGATGCGGAGTCCAGTCGCCGGCGAATGGTGGAGGCGACGCCGAGCCAACTGCCGTGCCCGGCGAAGGTGTGCTGCGCATTGGCCGACGCGACCAGCAGTCGCCAGGACAGCTCCGGCGCCGAATCCACCACGATCTCGGCGATGGTCAGCATCGCCCGGCCGTCCGCCCGGAAGAAGGCCCGGGCGACGGCGACGTCCGCGCAGTGCGGGATCGGCGATTCGTCGTCGGGCATGGGTGGGGCAGCGGGTACGAATCTGCGGTGGAACGAACCGTGGAAGCTGCTGGCCCTGCGCAGCAGTTCACGCCCGAGGTCGGTGATCGCGGTCTGCAGGGCGTCGTCGTCGATCGGGTGCTGCGCCCGCGCGAACTGCGCGACCAGGCTGTGCAACCGGTAGATCGTGCTCTCGTTGTCGCGTTCGACCGGTTCGATCAGGTTGGTGGCCAACAGCATCTCGACCAGGTCGTCACCGTCGTCCTCGTCGTGCAGCATCGTCCCGGGCATCCACCCGCTGATGCCGCTCAGCGGCAGGTGCGCGATGAGCGCGATCGCGCGCTGCTCGTCCTCGGTGCGGCGTTCCCAGACCAATTGCACGCTCTTGCGCAGGCCGTCCAGGGCGTCACGGCCGCCGGCGGACGAGGAGAGCAGCCGCTGCGCCATCGGACCGAACTGCCGGTCGGGTCGATGCGCAAGTCGTCCGGCGACGAGTCGGATGGCGAGCGGCAGACGCCCGGTGGCGGTCAGCAGGGCAGTTGCGCCGTCGCTGTCCGCAGTGACTCGTTCGTTGCCGATCAACGCGCACAGCAGCTCCCGAGCATCGTCGATCTGCAATGACCGCAGGCGGATTGACGACCAGTCCTCGACATGGGTGTCGATCCCCCGCGAGGTCACGATCGCCAGCGAACCGGCCGACACCGGCAGCAGCTGCTCGAGCGCTTCGGCGACCGAGGGTGTGATCTCCGGCAGGTTGTCGACCACGATCAGTACCCGGCGCTCCTCGAGGATCGACCGGAACAGCCCGGTGCGCGCGGCGGCATCCTCGGGTATGGCGCGAGTGCGGACGCCGAGCAGGCGAAGGAACGAGCCGAGGATGCCCGTGACGTCCAGCCCTTCGGTGTTGCCGAGATCGGCATACAGGGTGCCGTCGGGGAAGTCGTCCTGCACCTCACGTGCGGCACGAATGATCAGTGCGCTCTTGCCGACACCGGTCAGTCCGGTGACGGTGACCACGACGGCCTCGGTGGCTGCTCGAGCGGCGGCCTGTCGGATGTGGTCGGTCTCGTCCTCGCGGCCGACGAAGTGCGACGGGTCGCGGGGGAGGGTCCGTGGCACGGGGAGTTGCGAGATGCCGGCGCTGAGTGACATCGGCGCCGGGACCGGCGCGGGTGTGGGTGGCGCGGTCGGCGGCGCCTCCGGGAGCGCTTCGTGCGGCTCGGCGTCGACGGTCGCTGTGTCGGCGGAGTCCTCCGGCGCTCCGGTGCCCGTGAGCACGTCCTGGTGGGCTGCCCGCAGCACCTCCGAGGGTGCAACGCCCAGCTCCTGGTCCAACCGGCGATAGATGTCCCGGTAGACGCGCAGGGCCTCCTCCTGGCGGCCCGCGCGGGCGAGCACCCGCATCAGCTGTGCGGCGAACGCCTCATGGAACGGCTGTTCCTGGACCAGTGCGGTCAATCGCGTTGTCAGGCCTCGTAATTCGCCGAGTTCCAGTGCGAGTTCGTTGCACTCCTCGATCACCGTGAGGCGTTCGCCGTTCAAGGTCTCCTGCGCGAGGTGCACCTCGTCGGTCAGGGGGATGTTCTGCAAGGGCGGCCCACTGAACAACTCGATCGCCGAGCTCAGCCGCCCCCATCGTTCGGCGGAGTCGCCACCGTCGGCGATCAGCTCGCGCCACTCGTCGCAGTCGGAGCGGACGCCGTCGGCGAGCCGGTAGCCGGTTTTCGTCGTCTCGATGAGTGAACGCTCCCGGCCCTTGCGGCGCAGCCCGGACACCAGCGCCTGCACCCGGTTTCGGGCCGAGGAGGGTGGGTCGTCGCCCCAGATCCAGGGCACGAGAGACTCCGCCGAAACGGATCCGCCGTCCGGGCACATGGCCACCCGGGCGAGCAGGGATCGTTCCAGCTGGCTCAACGGCAACGGTGTGGAGTCGCAAAGCAGCTCCACATGACCCAGGGCCCGAAGACGGGCGCAGTCCCCTGGAGTACGCATGCTTCTCACGGTAATGCGACGAAATGAACCGACGGAGGTTCCGTTACCGGCGGATTTGCCCGGTGGGACACTGGAGCGGTGACGACACCTTCCCAGCAGCCGTGTCCGGTGCGCCGGGTCGCGATGATCAGCGTGCACACCTCACCGCTGGACCAGCCTGGGACCGGCGATGCGGGCGGTCTGAACGTCTACGTCGTGGAGACCGCGAAGCGACTGGGGCGGCAAGGGATCGCGGTGGAGATATTCACGCGACGGACATCTGCGGCGCTCGCCGAGACGGTCCAATTGGCACCCGGCGTGCTGGTGCGGCACATCGACGCGGGCCCCTACGAGGGTCTGGCCAAGGACGACCTGCCCGGACAGCTCTGCGCCTTCGCCGCAGGGGTGATGCGCCACGTCGCACGCAGCCCGGAGGGCCACTACGACCTGGTGCACTCCCACTACTGGCTCAGCGGCCAGGTCGGCTGGCTCGCTGCCGACCGGTGGGACGTCCCGCTGGTGCACACGATGCACACGATGGCGCGTGTCAAGAACGCCTCGCTCGCGCAGGACGACCGACCGGAACCGAGTGGTCGCGAGATCGGTGAGGAGCAGGTCGTGCGGGCGGCGAGCCTGCTCGTGGCGAACACTCCCCGTGAGGCGCACGAGCTCGTCGAGCTGTATGACGCCGACCCCGACCTGGTCGAGATCGTCTCTCCCGGAGTCGATCTCGAGACATTCACGCCTGCCGACGCGGCCGAGGCCCGCGCCGCGGTCTGTCTGCCGGACGATGCACAGGTCGTGCTGTTCGTCGGCCGGATCCAGCCGTTGAAGGCGCCCGACGTCCTGTTGCGTGCGATCGCGAAACTGCTCGAGCGCGATCCGACGCGACGGGAGAAGCTGGTCGTGGCGGTGCTGGGCGGACCGAGCGGCACCGGCCTGGACAAGCCTCGCGGCCTGCAGCAACTGGCGCGCGATCTCGGCATCGCCGACGTCGTGCAGTTCGTCCCGCCGGTCAGCCGGGCCGGTCTCGCGCAGTGGTATCGCGCGGCGGATGTGCTTGCGGTTCCTTCGTATTCGGAGTCCTTCGGCCTCGTCGCGCTGGAGGCCGAGGCCTGCGGGACCCCGGTCGTCGCGGCCGACGTCGGCGGGCTGCCGGATGCCATCGGCGATGCCGGACGGCTGGTGAGCGGTCATGACCCTGACGCCTGGGCGACCGCGCTGGGCGACCTGTTGGACGACGACGCGACCCGGGAAGAACTCTCCCGCAGAGCGATCGACCACGCCGCTCACTTCAGCTGGGACGCCACCAGCGATCGGTTGTTGCAGGTCTACCGGCGGGCCTGTCGGTCGGCGGTCGAGGAGACCCCGGACCTGTCCAGGCTCGACTTCGCCGGCGTCCCGACCGCACCGATCCCGTGACCCCACCACGCCGGTCGAGTGGCGTATGGGGGAGCGAAGCAGAGGAATGCGCGTATGGAGACCACCATCCGAGGAGAGGCCGGTAGATGACCGACATCCAGCAGACCGTCGAGCAGTATCTGACCGACGCCGAGATCGACTGGGAGCTCGGAGCGCGGGAGGGCGAGTTCGTCGTCACCCTGCCGGGCGAGCGCAAGCTGAAGACGGTCGTTTCCCTGCTCACTGGTGAAAGTGCCCTGACCGCAACGGCTTTCGTCATACGGCATCCGGACGAGAATCACGCGCAGTTCTATCAGTACCTGCTGCGGCGCAACCTGCGCCGCCCCGGCATCGCCTACGCGACCGACCAGCACGGTGACGTCTTCGTGGTGTCGCGCACCCCGCTGGCCGCGGTGGACGCGGCATACCTCGACACACTCTTCGGCATCGTGCTCGAGGCGGCCGACGAGATCTTCAACGAGTTGCTGGTGATCGGTTTCCGCACCTCGATGCAGAAGGAATGGGACTGGCGAGTGAGTCGCGGCGAGTCGACCCGCAACCTCGAGGCGTTCCGCCACCTGCTGGACGACGACAAGTCCGAGGACTCGGCCTCCTAGGATGAGCGCATGACCTACACCCTTGTGCTGCTTCGTCATGGCGAGTCCGAGTGGAACGCCAAGAACCTCTTCACCGGCTGGGTCGATGTCCCGCTGAGCGACAAGGGATGCCAGGAGGCCGTGCACGGTGGTGAGTTGCTGGCGTCCTCCGGGCTGCTCCCCGACGTGGTGCACACCTCGCTGCTGCGGCGCGCGATCTCGACCGCCGCGCTCGCGCTGGACACCGCCGATCGGCACTGGATCCCGGTGCGTCGCAGCTGGCGGCTGAACGAGCGCCACTACGGCGCGCTGCAGGGCAAGGACAAGAAGGCCACGCTGGCGGAGTTCGGCGAGGAGCAGTTCATGACCTGGCGTCGGTCCTTCGACGTGCCACCGCCGCCGATCGAGGCGGGCAGCGAGTTCAGTCAGGATGCCGACCCGCGGTATGCCGACCTGGGCGACGAACTGCCGGCGACCGAGTGCCTCAAGGACGTCATCGCACGCTTCGTGCCCTACTGGGAGCAGTCGATCGTCCCGGACCTGCAGGACGGCAGGACGGTGCTCGTCGCCGCCCACGGCAACTCGCTGCGCGCCCTGGTGAAGCACCTGGACGGCATCAGTGACGACGACATCGTCGGCCTGAACATCCCGACCGGCCAGCCGCTGGTCTACCGGCTGGACGAGAACCTCAAGCCCACCGTGGCGGGTGGCGAATACCTCGACCCGGTGGCTGCCAAGGCAGCCGCCGAAGCGGTGGCGAATCAGGGCCGCTGACCTCCCGGCGACGTAATCGCTACTGTCGTCGGTTACTCGCCCGGAACGGCGGTTTCGGGCGACACAGTGGCGACAGTCGTCAGTTACTCGCGGGACGGGGAGTCCGCGGCGACAGGCAAGATCGGGCGACCGCACGACAAGCGGACACCTGCGAAACGACGACCATAACTGAGAGAGGCTGTCCGCGAGCTCGCTCGCGGACAGCCTCTCTCAGTTATGCGAGGAGTAGAGCAAGAAGCTACTGCAGGCCCTCGTCCTCGGTGCCGTAACGGCCGGTGACCAGGTAGACGATGCGGTTCGCGACGGCGACCGCGTGGTCGCCGAACCGCTCGTAGTAGCGGCTGATCAGCGTCGTGTCGACGGCGGCCTCGGTGCCGTGCGCCCAGCTCTGGTCGAGCAGCTCGCCGAAGATCTTCCGGTGCAGCTCGTCCATGCGGTCGTCGATCGACTGGATCTCGATCGCACCGTGAATGTCCTTGTCCGCGATGGCGTTTCCGGTCGCGGTGACGAGCTGATCCGCGGTCTCGGCCATCTGCCGGATCGTGTCGTGCAACTGGTCGGGCACGGCGCAGTCGGGGTAGCGACGGCGTGCTGCCTTGGCGATGTGCCGTGCCAGGTCACCCATCCGCTCGATGTCGCTGGACATGTGCATGGCGGTGACGACCATCCGCAGGTCGGTGGCGACCGGCTGCTGACGGGCCA
This sequence comes from Flexivirga sp. G2, assembly GCF_055397625.1. Lineage (NCBI taxonomy): Bacteria > Bacillati > Actinomycetota > Actinomycetes > Micrococcales > Dermacoccaceae > Flexivirga > Flexivirga sp. G2. The sequence goes on along the minus strand of NZ_AP039675.1, from coordinate 3,836,620 downwards.
GCAGGTCGACCGCTCGGTCGTCCACTTCCCGCCGCAGCGAGTCGATGTCGTCGTCGGCGGCGATCACGCTCTCGGCGGTGGTCAGGTCGGTCTCCAGCAGAGCCGTGGTGGCTCGCCGCATCGCGGCACCGACCATGTTGGTCATCTCGACGAGGTCGTCGGAGACCTTGTCGAGGTCGTCGTGGAAAGCGTCGCGCATCTGAACTTCGATCCTTCGTGGGTGGGGCGTCGGATGGTGGCGTCGGGTGGGCACCGGTCGGCGCTGCACAGCTAGTGAACCAGACGAGCGCACCGGCGCGCAGGGCGTCATACGGGCGCGCCTCGCCTGCGGTAGGTCCGTCCATGGTGGACCTTCGCAGGGACCGGTGAACACGGCGGGACCCACGGATGAACGATCGGTACACACCCGGTATACGGCGCCTCTCAGGTGAAAACGTGGTGTCGCGGGTGCGTACATTGGTCGCCGTGAGACGTGTTCTGTGCCGGCGAGAGCGTCAGCAAGCTGCCGCCATGGCATTGCAGCTCGAGCTCCCTGTGCCTGGTCAGAAGAAAGTTCCTTGATGGTCGCAATTGTCGCCGCCGTGGTGGCGTTGATCGCCGGCGTCGCCGTCGGTTGGCTGCTGCGCAGCCGCGGAGCCGACTCCGGGACCGCTGCGGACCCACCGGCCTCGCCGTTGGCTCCCGCGGCGAGTGATGTCCTCGACGCGTTGAGTTCGGTGATCATCGTCGTGGACCCCTCCGACAAGGTGGTGCGGTCGAGTCCGAGCGCCGGTGCGCTCGGGCTGGTGCGGCACACCGAGCTGTCGCACACTCGGCTGCTCGACCTGGTGCGCGAGGTACGCCGCGACGGCGGCGTCCGGGAAGTCGAGCTCGAAGTGGCCCGAGGGCCGCTCGGACGTGCGGTGCTGACACTGGACGTCCGGGTCGCCCGCCTGCGCGCGCAGCATGTGTTGCTGCTCATCGAGGACCGCACCCACGCGCGACGGGTCGAGGAGATCCGGCGCGACTTCGTCGTCAATGTCTCGCACGAGCTGAAGACGCCGGTGAGTGGTCTGACCCTGCTGGCCGAGGCGATGGACGAGGCTCGGGACGACGGCGAGGCGGTGCACCGGTTCGCCGCGCGGATGCGCATCGAGACGACCCGGCTGGCCCGATTGGTGCAGGAGATCGTGGACCTCTCCCGACTCCAGGTCGCCGACGCACTCGACGAGCCGGTGCTGGTCGACGTTCGCTCCTGTGCGCGCGAGGCGGTCGGGCACCTGCAGTTGCTGGCCGCCGACAAACGGATCACCATCTCGACCGCGATGGGCGACCCGGCGGTCCCTGCCGAGGTGTATGGCGACGCCAACCTGATCACGACGGCGTTGCGCAACCTGGTGGAGAACGCCGTCAACTACTCCGGTGAGGACACCCGGGTCAGCGTGACGGTCCAGCCGGCCAGCGACTTCGTGTCGGTGGTGGTCAAGGACCAGGGGACCGGCATACCGCCCGGTGAGATCGATCGCATCTTCGAGCGGTTCTACCGCGTCGATGCCGCGCGTTCGCGGCGCACCGGTGGCACCGGGCTCGGCCTGGCCATCGTCAAGCACGTGACCTCGAACCACGGCGGGGAGGTCACCGTCTGGTCCGAACCCGGCCAGGGCTCGACCTTCACCGTCCGACTCCCGGCGGCTCGTCCTGAGTCATCGGACAACACCGTCATACCTGGAACTACACGGAAGGTCAGCACATGACGCGCATCCTCGTGGTCGAGGACGAAGTTTCCATCTCCGACCCGCTCACCTACCTGCTCGGGAAGGAGGGTTACGAAGTCGCGCTGGCCGAGACCGGTCCGGACGCTCTCCTGGAATTCGACCGCAGCGGCGCCGACCTGGTGCTGTTGGACCTCATGCTCCCGGGCATGTCCGGCGTCGACGTGTGCCGCGTGCTGCGGCAGAAGTCGAACGTGCCGATCATCATGCTCACGGCCAAGGACGACGAAGTGGACAAGGTCGTCGGCCTCGAGCTGGGTGCGGACGACTACATCACCAAGCCGTACTCGTCCCGTGAACTGCTCGCCCGGCTCAAGGCCGTGCTCCGTCGCGGCCAGGACGCCGGCGACGAACTGCTGCCGGCGACCCTGGAGGGCGGACCGGTACGGATGGATGTCGAGCGGCACACGGTCGTCGTCGCGGGCGAGTCGATCTCGTTGCCACTGAAGGAGTTCGAGCTGCTGGAGCTGCTGCTGCGCAACACTGGCCGGGTGCTCACCCGGTCGCAGTTGATCGACCGGATCTGGGGCAGCGACTACGTCGGCGACACCAAGACGCTGGACGTGCACATCAAGCGACTGCGAGCCAAGATCGAGACCGATCCCGGCAATCCGCAGCACATCCAGACCGTGCGCGGGCTGGGCTACAAGTTCGACACCGCCTGACCCGGGCGGGATACGCGAAGGCCGCTGACGGTATGCCGTCAGCGGCCTTTCGTGTGCTGCACGTCTACCCCTCGCGGGTGAGAGCGCGCCGGATCAGGCCGGCGGCTCCTCCGTCTCGGTGTTCGGGGGCGGCGTGAAGGTCGGGTGGTCGGGCGAGGCCGAGCCGTAGGGGTACTGGTCGAGCAGGATCGGCACCTGGACGTCGGTGGCGCCGGTCTGCGACGTGGTGAAGGTGACCTTCTGCGAGTTGCCGGGAGCGGCGGCGACAGAGGGCACCGAGACCGGCGAGACGGTCGACTTGGAGTCGGGCGTCTGCTGGCCGTCGAGTCGGACCGCGGTCTCGGCGGGCACGGTGATCGTGGTCGCCTGCTTGCCGGCCGTGACGGTGAGCTTGATGGCCGACTGGCCGTTGTTGACGGCGACGCCGTGCATCGAACCGGTGTCGCCCTTGGCGCCGGCCACGATCAGGACGTTCTGCAGCTCCAGGGAGCCCATCGTCGTGTTGGTCCCGTCGGACGCCTCGTAGCTCTTGGTCGTCTGCGCGGGCGAGAGGTACATGCACCCGCTCAGCGTCGTTGCAGCCGCCGCAAGGGTCACTGCACCGAGGGCCGGCCGAGACACCGAGTTCAAGGGGGAAGGCAGTCGTCGCGTCACACGCGGAAGCCTAGCGGTCCCGCATCGGCGGTTTCGACCGGGCACGCGGCGGCGGGCGCCATACGACTATATGACGCGCGCGCGGAGCATGCCCGCTGCGGCTTGTCAAGGTGTCGTGGATGGCCGGTGGAGGGCCGCTGACCTGCGGAAACGTTTATGTGACGCGCGCAACTCGTGATATTCTGGGAGTCGCGAAAGGGGAAAACAACACATGGTTTTCAAGGTCGGCGAGACGGTCGTTTACCCGCATCACGGAGCGGCTCTCATCGAAGAGATCAATGTCCGCAAGATCAAGGGAGAGGACAAGCAGTACCTCGTCCTCAAGGTCGCCCAGGGTGACCTGAAGATCGAAGTCCCCGCCGAAAACTGTGACTTGGTGGGTGTCCGCGACGTCGTCAGCAAGGAAGGCCTCGACCGCGTGTTCGAGGTGCTGCGTGCGGAGCACACCGAGGAGCCGACCAACTGGTCGCGTCGTTACAAGGCGAACCTCGAGAAGCTGGCCTCCGGTGACGTGATCAAGGTGGCCGAGGTCGTCCGCGACCTGTGGCGCCGCGATCAGGACCGCGGCCTGTCCGCCGGCGAGAAGCGCATGCTGGCCAAGGCCCGCCAGATCCTGGTGTCCGAGCTGGCGCTCGCCGAGCACACCAACGAGGACAAGGCCGAGGCCACCCTCGACGAGGTGCTCGCCTCCTGAGCCCGACAACCACCGACAACGCCCACGACGATCTCGTCGTGGGCGTTGTCGTCGTTGCCGCCGGCATGGGCGTGCGGCTGGGCGCCGGTATGCCGAAGGCGCTGGTCAGCGTCGGCGGTCGGACGCTCGTCGAGCACGCCGTGCAGCGGGCCTCACGAGCTGGTCGAGTCATCCAAGCTGGTCGAGTAGGGCGAGCCGCTAGGCGAGCCCGTATCGAGACCTCGTGCCCGATCGTCGTTGTTGTCCCCGAGACTCACCTGGAGCAATTCGAGGCCCTCGTGCCGGAGGCACGCGTCATACCCGGTGGCGCGGAGCGCACCGACTCCGTCGCGGCCGGTCTCGCAGCCCTACCGGCGGAGGTCGACGTCGTGCTGGTCCACGACGCGGCGCGTGCGCTGGCGCCGCCGTCGCTCTTCGCGGCCGTCGCGCAAGCCGTCGCTGACGGTGCCGACGCCGTGGTGCCGGGTCTTCCGGTCACCGACACGATCAAGCAGGTCGCCGAGTCGGGTGCGGTCGTGCACACCCCCGATCGTTCGACGCTGCGAGCCGTGCAGACACCACAGGGATTCCGCCGGTCGGCGCTCGAAGCCGCCCATGCGCGCGGCGGCGCCGCGACCGACGACGCCATGCTCATCGAACAGGCAGGCGGCACCGTGCAGGTGATCGAGGGTGACCCGCTCGCGATGAAGATCACTCTGCCGCCGGACATCGAGGCCGCCGAACGTCTGCTCGCGAAAAGCGGGTTGAGTAGCGGGCCGGAGACAGCGAGGAACGAGCCGGCTCCCGACCGCGTATCGAAACCAGCGAACCCCGTCCTGATCATCCTCGGCGGTCTGCCGGGTGTCGGCAAGACGACGCTGGCACGCGCGCTGGCCCGCCGAATCCCGTTGGCGCACCTACGGGTTGACACGATCGAGGCGACGATGGTGGACATTGGGATGGCCGATCGGATCACCGGGCCGGAGGGGTATGCCGTGGCGTTCCGGGTCGCGGGCGACCAACTCGCCGTCGGTCTGTCCGTCGTCGCCGACACGGTCAACCCGATGCCGGAGACGCGTGACTGGTGGCGGGAGGTCGCTCGGCGGCACGGCGCACGCGTGGTCGAGGTCGAACTCTCCTGTTCCGACCACGGCGAGCATCGGGAGCGAGTGGAGGCCCGGGAGTCCGACATACCCGGGTTGACGGTGCCGACGTGGGAGGCGGTCCAGGATCGCGAATACCATCCGTGGTCGCCGGACCTGCGTCTCGACACCGCCAGCAGCAGCCCGGACGAACTTGCCGACAGCGTGATCGACTGGATGAGGAGTCACGAATGATGGTGTTCATGTCCCTGTCGCTTACGGGGATCGGTGACATGACCGATTGCGTGAGGGGTCACGAATGATGGTGTTCATGTCCCTGTCGCTTACGGGGATCGGTGACATGACCGATTGCGTGAGGGGTCACGAATGATGGTGTTCATGTCCCTGTCGCGTACGGGGATCGGTGACATGACCGATTGCGTGAGGGGTCACGAATGATGGTGTTCATGTCCCTGTCGCGTACGGGGATCGGTGACATGACCGATTGCATGAGGAGTCACGAGTGATGTTGCCGCGTACGGGGATCGGCGTCGATGTCCACGGGTATGCCGACGACGACCGGTCGTTGTGGCTGGCCGGCCTGGAGTGGCCGGGGGAGCGGGGCGTCGAGGGGCACAGCGACGGCGACGTTGCGGCCCACGCCATGTGCGACGCGCTGTTCTCGGCGGCCGGGATCGGTGACCTCGGAGCGCACTTCGGCGTCGATCGGCCCGAACTCGCCGGCGCCTCGGGCGAACGCCTGTTGCAGGAAGCCCGGAAGATCCTGAGCGACAACGGTTTCGAGATCGGCAATGTCGCGGTCCAGGTCATCGCCAACCGGCCGAAGATCGGCAAGCGACGGAGTGAGGCTCAGGCCGCGTTGTCCGCAGCCCTCGGTGGCGTGCCCGTCTCGGTCGCCGGCACCACGACCGAGGGCCTCGGCCTCACCGGTCGCGGTGAGGGGGTCGCGGCGATCGCGACCGCCCTCGTCATACCCGCCGAGTAGCTCAGGACTTCGCGACGTCGAACCAGATCGGGTTGGTGAGAGCGGCCATCGGCCCGAAGCCGAAGCCCGGGTCCATGGTCGTTCCGCCCGCGCCCCCGTCGGCCTTCGGATGCCGGACCTCGGCCCGCACGAAGGCTGCGATCTCGGCCTTCGTCTGCCAGGTGAGGGTGCCGGATCCGCTTGCCGGCAGCACCGATTGGAGCATCTGACCTTCGTCGGTCAGCAGTCGCAGGGTTCCGTTCGGGACGCCGCTGACGGTCAGCTGCACGGTGATTGAGTCGCTGCGCCGCACCGTCACCCGGTCCCCGATGCCGACCTTGTGCCCGCGGGCCGTCGCGGTGAGTGACACGTCGACCGCCGACGATTCGGCGATCCAGGTGCGGCCCGCCTTGACAGCCGCCAGAACCGAATCCCGGCTCAGGCCCTCGGCATACACCACGTTGTGCGGCAGCCCGACGACGTTGCCCGGGCTGTGCGCGTCGCTGTTGCCCATCGCCGGCAGCCAGTCCGTGCTGTGTCCGCGCGCGGCGACCGCGAGGAGGTTCGCCCACGTGGAGACAGCCGCCTCGTCGTCCCAACCCCACGGTCCGGTCCAGACCTCGGTGGCGTCCAGCCCGTCGAAGCCGAACTTCCACTCGGCACCGATCCACGGGCAGTACAGGTGTGCCGAGACGCAGAGCCCGCCGCTGCGATGGACGTCGCGTTGGCGCCGGTCCAACTGGTCGTCGCGCGATCGGTACCGCCAGTCGATCAACTGGCCCGGTTTCACCCCGAGGGCCAGCCAGTGACCGTTCCGGGTCGTGACCTCCTCGCCGGTGATGATCAGCAGGTCGTCACCGGCCAGCGGTCCCCAGACACCGTGCGAGGTGTTGGTGTTGTGATCGGTCGACACCATGAAATCCAGGCCGTTCTGTCGCGCGGCCGCGGCAACCTCCGACGGCTGGTAGCGCCCGTCGGAGTACACGGTGTGCAGGTGACAGTCGCCGCGGTACCAGTCGCGTCCGCGACCGGCAGCAGTGAGCGCCGGGTAGTCGAGCACGTATGCCGGGCCGGCCGGCCCGTGCTCCAGGGTGACGGTGACCGTCCAGTCCATGCCCTGCGGAGCGACCTGGTACGGACCGAGCACGACGTGCCACGTGCCCTTGGTGACCGGGCCCGGCAGGTAACCGGGGGTCGCCGCACTGTTGCTGATGCTGAACTCGGTGCGGAAGCCGCCGGACCAGCCCCGACTTCCGCGGCAGTCAGCGCTGACACCGCGTGTGTCGAAAATGCCGATGTCGCAGGAGTTTCCGGGTGTGCCCGCCGGAACCGTGGGCTTGCTGTAGGTGTAGGAGACCGAGAGTTGACGGACGCCGGCCGGCACCTGCACCGGCACATAGATGAAGTCGGCGGCGCCGGGGTCGAAATGTCCCGTGATCGTCTTGGTCGTCGTGCTTCCGGTGTCGCTCGCGGCGAACGCCGTCGGCGCGACGACCATGCCGGCGCCGAAGCCGGCCGCGGCGAGCAACGTCCTTCGGGCCAGCATGCCGTGGTCGTGATCGGCGTCATCCGTTGTGGCAGAGGCGAATTGGTCGCGGTCAAGGCTCTCCATTCGAGCGACGATGACACAGTCGACGGTGCGGCGGTGGACCGCGACGTGAACCTTGCGCGAAGGAACGGGACGGCATCCGGATTTCACCCATTCGTCGGTTGCCGTCCCCACACGAGCACTTCCTTTCTCGGCAGGCTCTGGCGACATGAAGATCGTCACCGCAACCATGTTCGCGACCGGACTGAGCCTGACCGTGCTCGGCACGACGCCGTCTGCGGCGCACGCCGCCGGAGTCGCGAAGCCGTCATACGAGATCAAGCTCGACCTTGCGACGTCCGCGCTGAGTTCCGGGTCACCGAGCGCCTCCGTGCAGGCTGCCTTCGGTGTCGACGGTGCCGGCCAGCAGCAGAGCTACGAGTATGTCGACACCGATGCGCTGGACCTGGACGGACAGGGGTGGAGCGTCCGGTTGCGCAACAAGCAGGGCGACCCACTGGAACTGGACTACAAGAAGCGGTTCCCCGTCTCCGGTGGTGATGTGAACAGCGCGCTGCAGACGGCCCAGGCAGCTGGATTCGACTCGAGCGACACCAATTACAAGGCGGAGGTGGACTGGGGCTACAGCAAGCAGACCCTGAGCTTCAGCACGGACAAGGATCCGGGCACGAACGTCGACGGGATCGGTATGCCGTCGGCGAAGGACGCGGTGCAGATCGCGGTGAAGCAGGTGCCTGGCAAGCTCGAGGACTGGTCCGCGAACGGTTGGGGGACCGACACGCTGCAGGTGTCCCGCCCGCACGGACCGGTGACGTCCACCGAATGGTCCGGCAGCTATGAGGGAACCGACGCGGCGATCGAGGTGCTCCCGGTCAAGGCGGCCGGTGGGCAACCGGCGCAGACCGTGGTCGAACTGTCGTTCAAGGCACCCGACCTCGCCACGGCACAGCAGGTCCGAACCGATGCCATCGCCGTTGCCGACGCCCACGGCTGGTTGCTGCACGAGGAGGTGTTGAAGACCAACCTGGTGCTGAGCCGCTACTGACCCGGTGTCCTCGTTCGCGCGGTTGCCGATCGTTACGCTGGCGCCACGCGACAACGAGGAGATGCAGTGGGCGACATACGAATCGACAGGGTGGTCACCTCCGGCACGTTCAGTCTCGACGGCGGGACCTGGGACGTCGACAACAACGTCTGGGTCGTCGGTGACGACGCGGAATGCGTGGTGATCGATGCCGCCCACGATGCGTCGGCGATCCACGAGGCGATCGCCGGCAGGCGCCTGACACACATCCTGTGCACGCACGGCCACGACGACCATATCGACGCGGCCCGTGACCTGGTCGCGCTGAACCCGGACGCGACGGTACTGATCCACCCGGCCGACCGGATGCTCTGGGACCGCGAGATCACTGTGCCGCCGGACGGTGACCTGGCGGACGGCCGGCTGATCCCCGTCGGCGGGACGGAGCTGAAAGTGCTGCACACGCCGGGACATTCGCCCGGTGCGTGCTGTTTCCTCCTCGCGGACGAGAAGGTGCTGTTCAGCGGTGACACCCTGTTTCAGGGCGGGCCTGGTGCCACCGGACGGTCGTTCAGCGACTTCGGCACCATCATCCAGTCGATCCGCGACACGTTGCTCACGCTCCCGCCGGACACGGTGGTGCACACCGGCCATGGTGACGACACCTCGATCGGCGACGAGGCGCCGCACCTGCAGGAGTGGATCGACCGGGGTCACTGACGAAGTCTCGAAACGCTTCCCCCGCTACGCTCCTTCGCTGCTCGACCAACGTGTGTGTGGATCGACCGGGCCCTTCGAGACGCTCGCTCGTGCCTCGCGAGCTCCTCAGGGACCCCAGGGTTGCTGGTGGCGAGGGGAGTGCCGAGGGGCCGTTAAACTCGGCGGGTGACTTTGCAGATCTTCGACACCGCTACCGGGACACAGCGTGCCTTCGAGCCGCTGCGCGAGGGACATGTCGGCATCTACATCTGCGGACTCACCACGCAAGGGGCGCCGCACATCGGCCACGTCCGGTTCGCCGTCGCGTTCGACATCCTGCGTCGCTGGCTCACGACCGGCCACGGGTATGACGTGACGCTCGTGCGGAACGTCACCGACATCGACGACAAGATTCTGGCCAAATCCGCGGACCACGACGTTCCGTGGAACCAGTGGTCCTACGACTTCGAGCGGCAGACCAACGACGCGCTCGATCTGTTGGGCGTGCAGCGTCCGAGCTACGAACCGCGTGCGACGGGCCACGTCACCGACATGGTCGAGCTGATCCAGCTGCTCATCGACAAGGGCCACGCCTACCCGGCGGAGGACGGTTCCGGGGACGTCTACTTCGACGTCAAGTCCTGGCCCGAGTACGGCCGGCTGACCCGTCAGCGGATCGACGACATGGAGCCGACGGCCGACGCGGACCCCCGCGGCAAGCGGGACCCGCGCGACTTCGCGCTCTGGAAGGGTGTCAAGGCCGACGAACCGGCGACCGCGTCCTGGCCGACGCCGTGGGGACACGGCCGTCCCGGCTGGCACCTCGAGTGCTCGGCGATGGTCCGTCGCTGGCTCGGCGACAGCTTCGACATACACGGCGGTGGTATCGACCTGCGCTTCCCGCACCACGAGAACGAGCAGGCTCAATCTCGAGCTGCCGGACTGGGTTTCGCGCGCTACTGGATGCACAACGGCTGGGTCACCATCTCCGGCGAGAAGATGAGCAAGTCGCTGGGCAACAGCCTCGCGGTGCTCGAACTCACCAAGACGGTGCGACCGTTGGTGCTGCGCTACTACCTCAGCGCCGTGCACTACCGCTCCACGATCGAATACCAGGCCGGTTCGCTCGACGAGGCCGCTGCCGCCGTCGACCGGATCGAGGGGTTCCTCGGTCGCGCCCTGCCGGCCGGTATGACGGAGGCCGGCGCCATACCCGAGGCGTTCGCTGCGGCGATGGATGACGATCTCAACGTCTCCGGCGCATTGGCCGTCGTGTTCGACCTGATCCGCGAGGGCAACATCGCGCTCGACGAGGGCGATCACGACCGGGCCGGTGAGATCGCCGGACAGGTCATGGCGATGACCGAGGTGCTGGGTGTCAATCCGCTTGCGACACAGTGGAATTCCAGCGACGACGATGCCTGCTCGGACGCTCTCGCAGCGCTGGTGGAGGCGTTGATCGAAGCCCGTGCGCGAGCCCGCAAAGACCGTGACTTCGCGACGGCCGACCAGATTCGTGACCAGTTGACCGCTGCCGGCATCGCGGTGGAGGACTCCGCCGACGGTGCCCGCTGGACGGTCACTGGCAAAACCACAGACAATCCGGAGGACTGACGTGCCTGGAAATTCAAGCCGCCGTGGTGCGGTCCGCAAGGGCAACTCCCGCAAGGGGCCGCAGGTCGGCACGGGTGGTCACAAGCGGCGCTCCCTGGAGGGCAAGGGTCCGACGCCGAAGGCCGGCGATCGCCCGAACCACAAGGCCTACAAGGCAGCTCAGAAATCGGATGCCGGCAAGAAGGCTGCGCCCAAGCGCCCGCAGCGCTCGACCAAACAGTCCGGTGAGCTCATCGTCGGCCGTAACTCGGTGCTCGAGGCGCTGCGGGTCGGCATACCCGCGACCGCGCTGTATGTCGCCGGTCGGATCGACTCCGACGACCGGGTCAAGGAGTCGCTGAAGATCGCCGCCGACCAGGCGATCCCGATCATGGAGGCGCAGCGCCCCGAGCTGGACCGGCTCGCCGACGGCACGCCACACCAGGGGCTGGCCCTGCAGGTCCCGGCATACGACTATGCGCACCCGGACGACCTGCTCAACCCCGAGGCGCCCGGCACTCAGCTGGTCGTCGCGCTCGACGGGATCACCGACCCGCGCAACCTCGGTGCGATCCTGCGCTCGGTCGCCGCCTTCGGCGGCCACGGCGTGATCGTCCCCGAGCGCCGTTCCGCCGGTATGACGGCCGCGGCCTGGAAGACCTCCGCCGGTGCTGCGGCGCGTGTCCCGGTCGCGTTGGCCGGCAACCTCACCCGGACCCTCAACGACTTCCGCAAGGCGGGCTTCTTCGTCATCGGTCTCGACATGGACGGCGACGTCGAATTGCCCGGCCTGAAGCTGGCGACCGAGCCGCTGGTCATCGTCGTGGGGTCGGAGGGCAAGGGCCTGTCGCGACTGGTCAGCGAGACCTGCGACCAGATCGTGTCGGTGCCGATGAGCTCGTCCGTCGAGTCCCTCAATGCCGGCATCGCGGCGTCCGTCACGCTCTACGAGGTGGCCCGGCTCCGCGCCCAGGCCTGACCCGATCCCGCTCGCCGACTGGTCCGGGAGGCGGTCGCCGGCTGGATGGAACCTGGGGTCGTTCCGCGCTGTCTGACGTATGGTTTCGGCACGGCGCGACGAACGAGAGCAGGACATGAGCAACTACTACGGGCATGACGGTTACGGAGGGCAGCCGCAGTACGCCGCGGCCGGTGGCGAACCGGCCTTCTTCATTCTGACTATGGGTCAGGAACAAGGCCCGGTGCCGTACTCGCAGCTCGCGCAGATGGCAGCAGCCGGCGTGGTGAACGGTGATACGCCGATCCGTGACGCGAGCAACGGTGTAGTGCTGCAGGCCAAGCAGGTCCCCGGCGTCTTTTCCAGCAAGGACTGGATGACCGCGGTGCTGCTGTCCTTCTTCCTCGGTGGGTTCGGGGTGGACCGGTTCTACCTCGGTCAGGTCGGCCTGGGCATTCTCAAGCTTGTGACGTTGGGCGCCTGTGGCGTCTGGTCGCTCATCGACTTCATCATGTTGCTGATGCGCAAGATCAACGACGCCGACGGCAAGCCATTGGCGTAGCGCTCCTTGGATCGACTGCACTCTCGCAGCCCAGCGCCTCCGTGGCATGTGGGACGGGCGGAGCGGGGGAGAACTTCGAGGGGCTCGGCCGCAGTCGACCGGCAGGTGTCACCGGTCGGCGCGGACCGGCATCTCCTTGGTGTCGACGCCGACGACGGTGCTGTCGTCCGGCTTGTCCGGGAGCACGGTCGCGATGTAGTCGCGCGCGGCCTCCTCGATCGGGAAATCCCGGTGCGCCGCCTCGGACATGTACCACCGGTGCTCCAGCACCTCGTGGAACAGCTCGGCGGGTTCGATCTTGCGACGCATCTCCGGCGGCGCGGTGCGGGTGACCGGTTCGTAGATCTGCATCAGCCAGTCGTGCGCGACGAGCTCCTCGTCGTCGTTCTGGCGGTCGTGCGCGGCGCGATAGGAGTCGAGATCGTTGAGCAGCCGGCGGGCCTGGTTGTCCTCGACATCGAGCCCGGTCAGTCTCAACAGTCGACGCGAATGATGCCCGGCATCAACGATTTTCGGCTGGATCTGGATGGTAGCGCCGTCGAAGTCGGTGGTGATGTCGAGCTCGCCGACATCGAAGCCCAGTGAGTTGAGGCGGCGGATCCGCTCGTCCACGCGCCAGCGCTCGCCGACGTCGAACCGCTCGACCGCGGTGAGTTCCTTCCACAGGATCTGGTAGCGCTCGATGATGCGGTCGGACACCTCGACCGGGTCGTAGTCCTCGCTGAGGAAGCCGCCGGCCTGCAGGTCCATCAGCTCACCGGCGATGTTGACGCGTGCGATGTCGAGGTCGTGCTCGCGTTGGCCGTCGGTCAGCGAGGCGTGCAGCTCGCCGGTCTCGGCGTCCACCAGGTATGCCGCGAACTCGCCGGCGCTCCGCTTGAAGAGCGTGTTGGACAACGACACGTCGCCCCACCAGAAGCCGATGAGGTGCAGCCGGACCAGGAGCACGGCGAGTGCATCGATCAGCCGGGCAGCCGTCTCCGGGCGCAGGCTCTGACTGAGCATTGCGCGGTAGGGGAGCGAGAACTGCAGGTGCCGGGTGAGTAGGCATGCGTCCAGCGGCTCGCCCTCCTTGGTGAGGCGCCCGCGTACCACACCGACCGGCTCGACGGCGGGCTGCCCGAGACGCCGCAGCATCCGTAGCATGTTGTATTCACGCGTGGCGATGTCGGCCTTGATCTCCTTGACCGCCACCACACGTCCCTCGACCCGCACGAAGCGGACGATGTGCCGCGAGATACCGCGCGGCAGCGCTGCCAGTCGTTCCTCCGGCCAGTTCTCCAGCGGCTGCCGCCAGGGGAGATCAAGCAGCGCCGGCCAGGGACGGGCCGTGGTCATGTCGAGTGCCACATCCCCATTGTGCTTCACCCCACGAAGTTTCTCCCCCCGCTGCCCTGCACCCAACGAAGTTCTCCGCTCGTTCCTCGCTCCGATACTTCGCCGGAGCCCGCAGCCTCCGAATACTTCGCGGGGGCCCCGAATTCGGTGCCACTGCAATTTCGAGTACGTGGGAATGCGGAAGGCGGCATACACCCAGTGGATGTATGCCGCCTTCGACGCCGGGGCTGGTCCGCCCTACAAGTCAGGACTCGAGGCGCTCGCCGGTCTTGGGGTGGAACAGGTGCAGGTGGTCACCCTCGCCCTTAGGCGCGAAGTGGACGACCTGACCCTTGTCCGGGACCTGGCGACCATCGACACGGGCGACGATCTGCTTCTCGTCGTCCCGGCCGCCGAGCTGCTTCTCGCCCGGCTGCTCACCGATCGTGGTGCGACCGTAGATGTAGGCGTCCGCACCGAGCTCCTCGACCACGTCGATCTCGACCGGGATGCCGCCCTCGGTCGTGGGCACGAGGTCCTCGGGGCGGATGCCGACGGTGACCGTGGTCTCGGTCTTGGCCAGCTTCGCGCGGTCGACGGGGTGGACGATCGAGCCGAGCTTGACGCCGGCGTCGGTGACGGGCACCTCGAGCAGGTTCATCGCGGGCGAGCCGATGAAGCCGGCCACGAAGACGTTGTTCGGGTGGTCGTACATCCGGCGCGGGGTGTCCAACTGCTGCAGGATGCCGTCCTTCAGCACGGCGACCCGGTCGCCCATCGTCATGGCCTCGACCTGGTCGTGCGTGACGTAGACGGTCGTGACGCCGAGCCGACGCTGCAGTGAGGCGATCTGGGTGCGCGTCTGGACGCGCAGCTTGGCGTCCAGGTTCGACAGCGGCTCGTCCATCAGGAACACCTGCGGGGAGCGGACGATCGCGCGACCCATGGCGACACGCTGCCGCTGACCACCGGAGAGCGCCTTCGGCTTCCGATCGAGGTACTGCTCGAGGTCGAGGATCTTCGCGGCTTCCTCGACCCGGCTGCGGATCTCGGTCTTCGGCACGCCCGCGATCTTGAGCGCGAAGCCCATGTTGTCGGCGACCGACATGTGCGGGTAGAGCGCGTAGTTCTGGAAGACCATGGCGACGTCGCGGTCCTTGGGCGACAGGTTGGTGACGTCACGGTCACCGATCAGGATGCGGCCCTCGTTGACTTCCTCGAGTCCGGCGAGCATGCGCAACGCGGTGGACTTTCCGGAACCGGACGGGCCGACGAGGACGAGGAACTCGCCGTCCTGGATGTCGATGTTGAGCTTGTCCACCGATGCGGTGTCAGCTCCGGGATAGACCCGGGTGGCGCTGTCGTAGGTGACTGTGGCCATGGTGATGCAACTCCTTCACCGGCAGGAACGTGCCGGACGATCCGTTGTGAATGGATGCCGCGCCTGTCCCGCACTACACGGGTGTGACGCCAGCCACACTGTAACCGGCCCGCGGAAGTGACGGGCGAGTACGTCCGAATCAACCGCTCGAGTCAGCCGCGCCGTGCCGTGCGTAGCGTCTCGAGGATCGGCAGCACTTCGGGTGGCGCGTCGATCCGGAAGGCGGCGGCCGTATCACCGGCGCCGACCTTGATCGAGACGTTGTGCGGGTCGTCGGCCAGGGCCACGAACGCGCGCTCATCCGTGACGTCGTCGCCCAGGTAGAGGCTGGCGGCGGTGCCGAATGCGGTTGCCAGCGCTTGCAATGCACTGCCCTTGGTGACCGACAGCGCGCTCAGTTCGACGATCTGTTTGCCGTTCATCACGTCGACGCCCGGTATGTCGATCCCCAGCGCCGCACCGGTCGCTGCAGCAGCGATGTCGGCCGCGACGTTTCGGGTGTGCAGGACGACGCCGGCGGGTTTGTACTCGACGCGCGTCGGTGGATGGGCCGCGGCGACCGACTCCAGAGCGGTCGTCGCCTGCGCCAGTCGGTCGCGGGCTGCCTCGTCGAAGGTGAGGTCCAGCGGCAGGTCGCGGTCCGGCTCTGCTCCGTGGGAACCCACCAGCGCGATGGCGTCGCCGGCGGTCACACCGGTCAGCGCCTGGAGTGCCGCCAGATGCCGTCCGGACACGATCGCGACGAAAACGTCCGGCAGTGCGGAGAGTTCGTGCAGCAACTCCATCGACCCGGCGATCGGTCGCGAGGCCGACGGGTCCTCGACGAGCGGCGCCAGCACGCCGTCGAAGTCGGTGGCGACCAGAATCGGACCGACCCGGGCGAACGCCACGAGAGCGTCCTGCAGTTCTGGGCTGAGTGTCACGGCTGCCCCGGCGCGACCGCGAGGTTGCTGAGGAAGCGCTCGGCCCAGTGCTGGACGTCATGGCGCAGCACCTGCCGATGCATCGCGCGCATCCGGCGTTGGCGTTCCTCGAGCGGCGCCTCGATCGCCCGGATGATCGTCCGTTTGGTGCGCGCGATGTCGTGCGGGTTGCACAGGTAGGACTGCTTGAGTTCGGTTGCGGCGCCGGTGAATTCGCTCAGCACCAAGGCACCGTCATGATCGTGTGAGGCGACGTATTCCTTGGCGACGAGGTTCATCCCGTCGCGCAGGGGAGTGACCAGCATGACGTCTGCGGCAACGAACATCGCCGCCATCTCCTCGCGCGGGAAGGACCGGTGCAGGTAAGTGACCGGGGGAGCCCCGAAGTCGGAGTGCTCGCCGTTGATCCGACCGACGGTCTGCTCCACCTCGCTCTTGATGTGCTGATAGGCCTCCAACCGCTCGCGACTCGGCGTCGCGACCTGGATGAACTTGGTGCGGGTCCCGTCCAGGGTGCCCTCGCGGTACATCTCCTCCAACGCCTTCAAGCGATGCCGGATGCCCTTGGTGTAGTCGAGCCGGTCGACGCCCAGCAGCAGTTTCTCCGGGTTGCCGAGCTGTTCGCGGATCTCCGCCGCGCGGGCCTGCACCTGCGGTGTCGCGGCCAGCTTGGCCATCCCGCGGGTGTCGATGGAGATGGGCACGGCGGCGGCGCGGCATACGTGCCCGTCGGCGGTCTGGACCACGTCGGAGCGTACGGAGACATCGTCCCCGAGCAGTTGCCGACAGGCGCGCAGGAAGTTCTGAGCGTCCGTACGGCGTTGGAAACCAAGGAAATCGGCACCGAGGAGGCCATGCAACAGGGCGTCACGTGCCGGCAGCTGCATGAACAGCTCGACCGGCGGGAAGGGGATGTGGTTGAACCAGCCGATCCGGACGTCGGGCCGCAACTCGCGCAGGAACTGCGGCACGAGCTGCAACTGGTAGTCATGCACCCAGACCGTGGCGTTGGTGGCCGCGAGGTCGGCAGCGACCTCGGCGAACCTCCGGTTGACCTTCTCGTATGCCGCCTGCCACCGCCGTCGGAACGTGGGCGGCACGATGACGTCGTGGTAGAGCGGCCAGAGCGATCCATTGCTGAATCCCTCGTAGTAGTCGGTGATCTCGTCCGCGCTGAGTGCGATCGGATGCAGCGACATGTCGTCCTGCTCGAAGGCGGCCGGTGCCTTGCCGGGCACGCCCGACCAGCCGATCCACGCCCCGTCGCGGCCGCTCATCACCGACTCCATCGCGGTCACCAGGCCGCCCGGGCTGCGTCGCCATACGGACCGGTTGCCTTCGCGGACCCGGTCGACAGGGAGTCGGTTGGCGGCGATCACCAGGTCGAATTTGTCCTGCGGCAACGGGCACAACCCTTCGAATCGGATGTGGCACGGCGACTCCGTGGAGGCTGCGACGCCTCACTGCGACCGAGTATGCCGGATGGTCGCCCTGCGGTAGCGTCCGGCCGTATGAGCAGGGGAGTGCTGAGTCTTGTCGCTGTCGGCGCGCTGGTTCTGGCGACCGCCGGCTGCGGAGGTTCGTCCGGCGGGAGTCGCGTCGGGGGCGGCATACCGGCGAGTGAGTTGAAGGACGCACTCCAACTCGTGCCCGCGAAGTTCGACTCCGTGCGCTTCACCGACCAGCAACGCGGCCTGAAGGAGCTGGGCTTCCCGGACGCCACCGGAAAGATGGTCGACGACAGGGCCAAGATGGCGAGCTACAGCAAGAAGTCCGCCGACTCGTCATACGCCGTGGACCTTGCGTCGTGGATCTACCCCATGCAGAGCTGGGGCTGGAACGCGCTCGACGTCCAGTGGGAGGCAGCCGCAAGCGGCGTGAGCACACCTCCGATGACCATCGACAAGATGCGACCCGGACTCGACATGCAGGTCGTCATCGACTCGCTGACCAAGCGGGGCTATCAGCGATCCGGTTCCAAGGACGCGCCACACTTCAAGCTGCCGCGCGGCAAGATGACTTCCGCCGACACGGTGATCCCGCTCGCTCTGGGCGTCACGGTCGTCCCCGGAAGACACCTGGTGGTCATGACCGGTGACGCCACAGCCGTGGCGACCGGATCCGGATCCTTCGCAACCAAGTCGGTGGTGCGAACGGTGGCGCAGGACGCGGCAGATGCCGGAGTCGTCACGATCGCCACCGGTAAGTCTGCATGCGCGAACCCGCGTGCAGCTTCGCCCGCGAGCATGCGTGTCGTGCATCCGGACCGGCTCAAGAAGGTTCAGGGCTGGGCGGCTGCGGAGACCGACACGCTCGCAGGTCACGTGACCGTCGCCTATCCGAACGAGACGACAGCGTCCGCGGACAAGAACGCCCGATCGAGCCTCATCGCATCAGGAACGGACCCGACCCAAGCCCGCCCGTACCGGGACCTGTTCACGGCGCGCGTTGCCGAACACGGCAACACACTGGCCTATTCGCTCAAGTTCACGCGACCTGCACTCTTGCTCCGTATGACGCAGCAGGCCGACACGCCGTGGGCCTTCTGCCCCGGATCCTCCGGCGGAGCCGCTGACACGCCGACCTCGTAGTCGTCGGTCATGGCCACAGGCGTCCCAGGGGCGTTACCGTGGAACATGCGCATCCAAGAGCTGCTCAAGGGCAAGGGATCGGACGTCGTGACGGTCACCTCGGACACGACGATCGGCGATCTGGTGCAGACCCTCGCCGACCACCGCATCGGTGCCGTGGTGGTCGTGGACGACGGAGCGATCACCGGCATCGTCAGCGAACGTGACGTCGTGCGGGCACTGCCAGCGGGCGCCGACGGCCTGCTCGAGCGTCCCGTGTCCAGCCTGATGACCAGCGAGGTCATCACCTGCACGCCGGGCGACGAGGTGAGTTCGCTCGCCGCATCGATGACCGAGCACCGATTCCGCCACCTCCCGGTCATGCAGGGCGACGAGCTGGTCGGCATCGTCAGCATCGGTGACATCGTGAAGTTCCGGCTGGAGGAGCTGCAGGGCGAGCGTGACCAGCTGGAGTCCTACATCACCTCTTGATCGGGACGACGTGGTTTTCGCCACGTCGTGAAGCGTCCGCGGCGACTCGTTCGTTGTCGCATACCGTGGACCACATGACTGCAGAACGTCGCTCGACCTCCGGCCCGTCCGGGGTGGGCGGCACGCACCGGCTGCCGGTGATCCAGGGTGCCGACGACAGCGACCGGCGCGCCGACCAGGACCGGATCGGTGACTACGAGCTGATCCGCAAGATCGGCGAGGGCGGCATGGGTGTCGTCTACAAGGCGCTCGACGCCGACGGGCAGGCCGTCGCCGTGAAGGTGCTGCGGGCTCACATCGCCCACGACCAGGGCGCCCGCGAGCGGCTGCGCCGCGAGGTCAGCACGCTGGTGCGGGTGAAGTCCCCGCATGTCGCGTCGTTCCTCGACGCCGATGTCGACGGCGACAACCCTTATCTGGTCACCAGTTTCGTGCCGGGAGCCGCGCTCGACCAAGTGGTCGAGGACGACGGCCCGTTCGGCGCGGCCCGGTTGGCGCGGCTCGGCCGTGGACTGGCGGACGCGCTGGGCGCCATACATCGTGCGGGCATCGTGCACCGCGACCTCAAACCGGGCAACGTGCTGATGGTCGGCGATGACCCGGTGCTGATCGACTTCGGCATCGCGCACGTGGCGGACGACTCCCGCCTCACCTCGACCGGCCTCGTCATGGGCACGCCCGGTTACTTGTCCCCGGAGATCGTCGAGGGCGAGGCCGTCAGCCAGGCGACCGACTGGTGGGGCTGGGCCGCCACGCTCGCGTATGCCGCCAGCGGTCGCTCGCCCTTCGGTCGTGGCCCGATGCCGGTCGTGCTGGATCGGGTATGCCGCGGCGAGTACGACCTCAGCGGCGTCGACTCCCGGTTGCGGCCGTTGCTGGAAGCTGCGCTCGACCCCGACGCGACCCGGCGGCCTGATGCGCAGGAAGTGCTGACCGCGCTGGACATCTTCGCCGGCGGAGGCGACACCGGGGAGATTCCGGTGATCGCGCACCGTCGGCCACCCGCCGACCGCCGCACGCCGGTGACACAACGCTTCGGCAACGGCGCGACCCCCGACCCGACCGAGCGTTTCGGTCATCCCGCGGCACCGGTCTCGCGGCCCGACCCGACGGAACGGTTCGGTCCCGCACCGGGCGGCCACGTCGTCCGGCCGGCCGACCGCTCTGTCGATCGTTCCGCGGGCCGGTCCGCAGATCGGTCCGCAGAGCGAGCTGACCGGCCGGTGCCGTCGGTGGCGCCCGGCCGGTTCGTGCCGCCGCCCGACCCGCGCATCGGCCAGGCCTCTCGGACCGGCACGCTGGCCGCGCTCGCGGCCGCGCTCGCCGGTATCAGCGCGGTGCTGCCGACGGTCGGGATCACCCTGCTGGTGCTCTGGGCCATCGCTGCCCGCTGGTGCGACAAGACGATCACCTCGATGGTGCTGCGCCGCTACAGTTCCGGGCCGCGCAAGTCCGACACCTTCGTGGCGGCGATCACCTCGCCCTGGCACGGTGTGGTCGCCGCGCTGGCGACCCTGCTGACGGTCCTGATCCCGGCATTCGTCGGCGGCTGCACCGCGGCCGCCGTCGCGCTCATCTATTCGATGGTCGAGAACGACTCCGTCTATGTCGGGCGGCCGCTGCCGCTCGGCGTCGGCGTGCTCATCGGCACGCTGGTGATGTGGTGGGGCCCGGGCGGCATACCACTGCGACGTGGGTCGCGCAGCATCGTGCGTGGCGTCGTGCGCGGGCAGCAGCTGACCCAACTCATCGTCGGGTTGTGCGTCGTGATCGGTGTGCTGGGTGCGGTGTTCGCGCTCACCCACCTGTCGTCCGGCGCCACCTGGTGGCCGATCCCCGGCGATTCGAGCCTGAAACTGCAGCTCGCGCTGGCGCGTCCCGTCGGTCACTGATCCGGTACAGCTGATCCTCAGCCGGTGCTTACCGCACGCCGGGTGACGGTCCTACCCTGATCCGATGGACGAGGTGCAGGACACTGACCCGGGTGGGATGCCCATGTCCGGCCGGCTGCGCTTCCTGCAGGGAGAGCCGGTCACGGAGCCGATGCCGATCGTGGACTCGCTGCGGCACACGCCATACCGGGATCCGCGCACTATGGAGGCGCCCGAGCAGGAGGCCAGCGTCCGTGGTGCGCTGGAGTTGGCGGTGCGGGTCGGTGAGCTTCTGCTGCGCTGTGGCGCGGGCACCCGGGACGTCGAGGCCGCCGTGGTCGCGGTTGCCGCCGCTGCCGGGCTGCGTCGTCTCGAGGTCGACATCACCAATCAGTCGCTGCTGGTCCAGGCGCCGACCCCGGCCGGCGTGCCGGTCACACTGCTGCGGGTCGTGCGTTCCAACACCCGCGACTTCGCCCGACTGACCGCCGTACACGGGCTCGTCGAGGAACTGGTGTCCGGCGGCATCGACGACGTCGACGCCGCGACCCGCCGACTGCGTCGCATCCAGCGCAAGTCCCGGCTCTACCCGCGCTGGTTGGTCGGCGTCGGGTATGCCGGGCTGGCCGGCTCGGTGTGTGCGCTGCTCGGCGGTCACCTGATGGCCATCGTCGTGTCGGTCATCTCCGCGCTGTTGGTCGACCGGATCGGACGCTGGCTGGGCAAGCGCGCCGTACCGTCCTTCTACGCGGCCGCCGCCGGCAGCGCGGTGTCGGTCGTGCTCGCGTGGTCGGGCTTCGTGGTCGGCGCACACCATTGGCTCGGTTCGGACATGTCCAAACCCGACTTCGCGTATGCCGTCGCGGCGGGCATCGTCGTGTTGCTGCCCGGCCGCGCGATGGCCTCGGCGGTGGAGGACGCGATCACCGGCTATCCGGTGACCGGTGCCGGGCGGCTGCTCACCGTCTTCCTGTCGACGGCGGGCATCATCGTCGGCATCGCTGCCGGGCTGTCGTTCACCCTGCGCCTGGACAAGGCGCTGGACCTGGACCTCACGGCGCCCCACGCACTTGCCTTCGGCGATCAGACCACCACGTTGTGGGTGCGGGTGATCTGTGGCGGGATCGGTGCCACCTGCAGTGCGGTGACCGCCCGGGTGCTGCCACGACACCTGCTGCCGGCCGGTCTGCTCGGGGCGGTCGGCCTGTTCCTGTCCGGTGGATTGTCGAGTTCGCTGGGGCTGGGCGGGTTCCGACTCGGTGCGACCACGGCCATCGCGGTGGCGGCCATCGTCATCGGCATCCTCGGTCGCCTCATCGGGCTCCGGCTCGGCGCTCCGGCGCTCGTCCTGGTGGTGCCCGCGGTGTCACCGCTGTTGCCGGGTCTGCGGATCTTCCGTGGCATGTATGACGCGGTGTCCGGCAGCATCATCGGCACGTCCGTGACCACCCAGGCCAACGCGCTGAGCACGCTGATGGGTGCCGCCGCAGTGGCGCTGGCGATCAGCACCGGCGTGGTGATGGGCGACGTCATGTCGGCTCCGCTGGACCGCAAGGCGCTGCGCCGCCGGCGCGTCCGCCGGCGCTGAGTTCCGCAACGAATTTTCCGGCGTGGTCCGGCACGGTGTGTATGGCCCGGCCGGGTCGCGGATTCACGGTGAGCGCTGGGAACTACACGGATGTAATTTTACCTTTCCGCTCCGCGTGTCGGCTTGAACTTTGCTCACGAGTCACACTCACATCTTGTGTCACATGCGTCAATCCCGTAACGTGCGGGGCGCTTCAAGGCACCGATCCCGGCGCGAGTCGGGTTCGTCAGGAAAGGACATCACCTTGCCGTACACACCGCGTCACAAGACGGATCGCCCGTCTGTCGCCGGACGCCGCGCCATGGGCGCCGTGATGGCTTCGGCCACCACCGTCGGCGCCGGGCTGGCTGCTGCCGCGCACGCCAAGGCGGCTACCCCCTGGAACGTCTGGGACCGCGTGGCGACCTGCGAGTCGGGCAACAACTGGTCGATCAACACCGGCAACGGCTTCTCCGGAGGCTTGCAGTTCACCCAGTCCACCTGGCAGGCGTTCGGCGGCGGCCGCTTCGCCTCCAGTGCGCAGTACGCCACGCGCGATCAGCAGATATACGTCGCACAGGCGACCCTGCGTGTGCAGGGACCCGGTGCGTGGCCGGTCTGCTCCAAGAAGGCAGGACTCACCCGCGCCAACGGCCTTGCCGTGCAAGTGAATCCGGGCTCGCGGCCCACCCCGAAGCCGACACCGACGCCGCCCTCCCGCGGTGGCGGCCATCGTGCACTGGTCCTCGACGGGATCGTGGGTCCGCTCACCACCGCTTCGACCCAACACTGGCTGGGCGTGCGACAGGACGGCGCCAACCACCTGACCCGCAGCACCGTCATCGCGTTGCAGGCCCGGCTCGGCGTCTACCGTGACGGCGTCATCGGCCCGGTCACCACGCGTGCGGTGCAGCGGTACCTCGGTGTCCCGCAGGACGGTGCCTCGCACCTCAACGGCCGCACGGTCGTCGCCCTGCAGAGCTTGCTGAACTCGAAGGGCATGTGACGCGAACCGGGACCCTTCTCCTCTCTGGCGACAGTGACGGGCCAAGGCAACCGGACCGCGCGATACGGGGACGCCCGCGAGACGACGACCAAGACGGCGGTGGCCCGGAACGAACGAGTTCGTTCCGGGCCACCGCCGTCTTGCGAGGAGTCGAAGCAGCAGGTTCAGCTGCTGTACCGGTCGTTGAGGGAGTCCCACATCGGCTTGTCCACCAGGCGCTGCCGCTCGGCGAAGCCGACCACGAGGTTGTCCTCCTCAGTGACCCGGCCGCGATCGCGCAGCGCGGTGAGGGCGTTCTGCATGCCGAAGACGGCACCCTGCAACGCCGCGTTGGCGTAGAGGACGATGCCGTAGCCGGCCTCGGCGAGTTCGGGTGCGGACACCATCGGTGTCTTGCCACCGATGACCAGGTTCGCCAGCAGCGGCTGCTCGACCATCGACGGCAGGTTGAGCACCTGCTCGCGGTCGGTGAGCGCCTCGACGAAGAGGATGTCCGCGCCGGCCTCGCCGAAGGCGCGGGCCCGCTCGACCGCGGCCTCGAAGCCATGGACGGCGGCCGCGTCGGTGCGCGCCATGATCAGCAGGTTCTCGTCGGTGCGAGCGTCGACGGCCGCCTTGATCTTGTTGACCGCCTCGTCCGTGCCGATGACCGACTTGCCCTCGAAGTGACCGCAGCGCTTCGGGCTGACCTGGTCCTCGAACTGGATGCAGTCCGCGCCGGCCCGCTCCAGCACGCGCACCGTATGGCGCACGTTGAGCGCGTTGCCGAAACCGGTGTCGGCGTCGACCAGCAGCGGCAGGTCGACCGCGTCCCGGATGCGCGCGGTGTGGTCCGCGATCTCCGCCAGGCCCATGAAGCCCTGGTCCGGCAGGCCGAGCGACATGTTGGTCACCCCGGCGCCCGTCACGTATGACGCCCGGTAGCCCAGGTCCTGAATCACCTTGGCGGACAACGGATTGAACGATCCGGGCACGACCACACCGGAGCGCTCGTCGACGAGCGCGCGCAGCTGCTGCTTGGTGGACGCCTGCATCACTGGTCCTTCTTCCCGAAGTCGTTGTCCGCGGTCACGAACAGGTCGACATACTCGTGGACCGGCGTGGCCGCGAGCTTGGCCTGGTCGAGGGACACCTCGGCGATCTGCTGCTGGCGCGACTCGTCGAAGCGACGGGCCAGGTTGCGACGGAACTTCGCCTCGAGCAGCGGGAGGCCCTCCTCGCGGCGGCGGCGGTGGCCGATCGGGTACTCCACGACCTCCTCGTCCAGGGATGTGCCGTCGGTGAACTTCACGGTCAGCGCGTTGGCGATGCTGCGCTTCTCCGGGTCGTGGTAGTCCGTGGTGAACTGCGGGTCCTCGACACAGTGGATCTTGGCGCGCAGCGCGTCGATCCGCGGGTCAGCGGCCACGTCGTCCTCGTAGTCCGCGGCTGTGAGGCGGCCGAAGATCAGCGGCACGGCGACCATGTACTGGATGCAGTGGTCGCGGTCGGCCGGGTTGTTCAGGGGGCCCTGCTTGTCGATGATCCGGATGCACGCCTCGTGGGTGCGGATGGTCACCTCGTCGATGTCGTCGATCGTCTTGCCGGCGGCCTCGATCCGGTCCTTCAGTGTGTGCGCCGCCTCGACGGCGGTCTGGCTGTGGAACTCGGCCGGGTAGCTGATCTTGAAGAGGACGTTCTCGGCGACATACGAGCCGTACTGCCGCTGGAAGGTGAACGGCTTGCCACCGAAGCTGACGTCGTAAAAACCCCAGGTCGGCGCGGTCAGCACGGTCGGGTAGCCCATCTCACCGGTCTGCGCGATCAGCGCGAGCTTCACGGCGCGGCTGCAGGCGTCACCCGCGGCCCAGCTCTTGCGGCTGCCCGCGTTGGGTGCGTGGCGGTAGGTGCGCAGCGACTGGCCGTCGACGAACGCCAGCGACACCGCGGCGAGCGTCTGCTCGCGGGTCAGTCCGAGCAGCGTGGACACGACGGCGGTGCTGGCGACCTTCACCAGGATGACGTGGTCGAGGCCGACCGCGTTGAAGGAGTTCTCGAGGGCGATGACGCCCTGGATCTCGTGCGCCTTGACGACGCCCTCGATGACCGCCTGCATGGTCAGCGGCTCCTCGCCGCGGGCGACGCGCTCGCGGGAGATCCAGTCGGCGACGGTGAGGATTGCGCCCGAGTTGTCGCTCGGGTGCCCCCATTCGGCAGCGAGCCAGGTGTCGTTGAAGTCGAGCCAGCGGACCAGCGCGCCGTTGTCGAATGCGGCCTGCACCGGGTCGAGGACGTAGTTGGTGCCGATGACTCGGGCGCCGTTCGGGACGGTCGTGCCGGCAACGATCGGGCCGAGCAGCTTTGTCGCTGCGGGGTATTCGAGCGCTTCGAGGCCGCAGCCGAGCGCGTCGATGAGGATGTTTCGTGCGGTGGTCAGCGCGAGCTCGGAGTCGATCTGGTAATCGCGGACATAGTCGACGATGTCGACGAGGATGTCGTCCCAGGCGCGGCCGCCGGTCGCGGATTTGGTGGGTGTGCTGTCAGTGCTGGACAAGGTATGTCGCCAATCGGTCGGAGTGGGTTGAGGAGAAGCAGGTCGAGTGCCGGGGGAGCGCAGCGGTGGAGGCGCATCGCGACCTCCCGGGACACCCCTTTGCCGAATGACGGCTTCTTCGCCGAGTGACGGCGCTATAGGACCGTCACCCGGCGAGAGAGCCGTCATTCGGCATGGATCAGTTGAAGCAAATTATCGTCGCTCGGCCAGGGGGACGAACTTCTGGTCCTCGGGGCCGACGTAGTTCGCGCTCGGGCGGATGATCTTGTTGTCCGCACGCTGCTCGAGCACGTGCGCCGCCCAACCGGTGGTGCGGGAGATGACGAACAGCGGCGTGAACATGTCGGTCGGCACGCCCAGGGCGCGGTAGCTGACGGCGCTGAACCAGTCGAGGTTCGGGAACATCTTCTTGGCGTCCCACATGACCGACTCGATGCGCTCGGCGACGTCATACAGCCGTTCGTCACCGGTGCCCTCGGACAACTCCTGGGCGACCTTCTTGATGATCTTGTTGCGCGGGTCGGAGATCGTGTAGACGGGGTGGCCGAAGCCGATCACGACCTCCTTGTTGGCGACGCGCTCGCGGATGTCGGCCTCGGCCTCGTCGGCGGTCGCGTAGCGCTGCTGGATGTTCAGTGCGACCTCGTTCGCGCCGCCGTGCTTCGGGCCGCGGAGGGCCCCGATCGCGCCGGTGATGGCGGAGTACATGTCCGACCCGGTGCCGGCGATGACGCGACCGGTGAAGGTGGAGGCGTTGAACTCGTGCTCGGCATACAGGTTGAGCGAGATGTTCATGGCCTTGACCTGCTCGTCGGTCGGCTCGGTGCCGTGCAGCAGGTGCAGGAAGTGGCCGCCGATCGAGTCGTCGTCGGTTTCGACGTCGATGCGCTTGCCGCTGTGGCTCCAGTGATACCAGTAGAGGAGCATCGAGCCGAGCGACGCGATCAGCCGGTCGGCGATGTCGCGGGCGTCCGCATCGTTGTGGTCGTCCTTCTCCGGCAGGGTGCAGCCGAGGACGGAGACGCCGGTGCGCATGACGTCCATCGGGTGGCTGGCCGCGGGGAGCGCTTCGAGCGCGGTGCGCACGGCGAGCGGCAGCGCACGCTTGGCCTTCAGCTGTGCCTGGTAGGTGTCCAACTGGGCGGCCGTCGGCAGGGCACCGTGGATGAGCAGGTAGGCGACCTCCTCGAAGCTGCAGTTCTCGGCCAGGTCGTTGATGTCGTAGCCGCGGTACGACAGGTCGTTGCCGTGCTGGCCGACGGTGCACAGTGCGGTGTTGCCGGCCGGCACACCGGACAGTGCGACGGACTTCTTGGGCTTCGGCTTGGTGTCAGCCATGACGGCGCTCTCCTTGTCGATGGAGCTTGTCGAGGGATCTTCTACCTTCACAAGATAAGCAATGGAAAGGACGCACTGATACCCGCACCGGTCTGCGAAGTTTGGACAGTTTCTCGACGCGTGTTGTGAAGTTTGTGAAGATGGGCGGATGGCTATGGGTGAGTACGCCGGCTTCGTCGTCCGACGGGCCCGGGTGGATGCGGGGATCAGCGGAGCCGCCCTCGCACGACAGCTCGCGATCTCGCCGAGCTACCTGAGTCAGATCGAACACAACAATCGGGTCCTCACGCCGGAGTTGCGGGTCCGGGTCGCCGCCGTGCTGGGAGTCGACGCGCAACGACTGACGGTGCAGGCCGACGCGCGCACCGCAGCCGCGCTCGTCGACTCCTTCGCCGAGCATGCCGAGCTGCGTGCTCTGTCGGTGGCGGAGGTGCGAATGGTCGCCGACCAGTTGCCGGGCGTGGCCGCGGCCCTGCTGGACCTGACTGCCGGGCGGCGTGCCGATCGGGAGCGCATCGAGTCCCTGGAAGCGCGGCTCGGTGCGGACCGCGAGGATCCTCTTGCTCCGCCGATGCCCTACGAGGCGGTTCGCGACTTCTTCTCGGTGCACCACAACTACTTCGACGCGCTCGACGTCCGGGCGGAAGAGCTGGTGGCGCAGCTCGGCATACAGCCGCGCAGTCGGTATGCCGAGCTGCGAAATCACCTGACAGCACTCGAGGTCGAGGTGGTGGAGGCACCACGTGCGGAGGTCGGTGGGCAGCGTCGTTACGACCCGCAGACGCGCACGCTGCGGGTCGCGCAGGAGCTGCGTCCGGCGCAGAAGGCGTTCCAGTTGGGCAGCCAGCTGGCCCTGGTCGTGGCGTCGGAGCTGATCGACGGGATCGTCGAGACCGCGCCCTTCGACGACGCGGTGACGACGCGGCTGGCGCGGATCGGGCTGGCGAACTACTTCGCCGGCGCGATCCTGTTGCCGTACGGCGTGTTCCTGTCGGCCGCGCGCCGGGTTCGCTACGACATCGAACGGTTGGCCGAGGAGTTCGATGTCGGCTTCGAGACGGTGTGTCACCGGCTGAACACCCTTCAACGTCCTGGGGATTCGGGCATTCCGTTCGCGTTCGTGCGGGTCGACCGGGCGGGCAATCTGTCCAAGCGCCAGTCGGCGACGCCGTTCCACTTCTCCCGCAGCGGTGGCACCTGCCCGCTGTGGACGGTGTATGACGCCTTCAGTCGACCGGGCCAGGTGCTGCGCCAGATTGCGGAGATGCCGGACGGCAGGGCGTACCTCTGGATCGCTCGGACGGTGAGCAGCGGCGGTGCCGGATTCCGTTCTGCGCACAAGACATTCGCAATCGGGCTGGGGTGCGACCTGAGCTATGCCGACCAGACGGTCTACTCCGCCGGGCTGGATCTGGAGGACCGGACATTGCGCGCCCGGATCGGGATGGGCTGCAAGGTCTGCGAGCGGCCGGCGTGCCCGCAGCGGGCGTTCCCGTTCGCCGGCCGCACGTTGCAGATCGACGAGAACCGCGGCCAGCTCTACCCCTACATGCACGAAGCGGAGCAGAGCTGACCGCTGGTTCCTAGCCGAGCGCGGCCGCGTGATCCTGCTGGTGCGCCGCTTCCTGCGTCAGCTGCCGGAGCTTGCCCACGGATTGCGCGCCGTGCTCCTCGGTGGCACCAAGGATGACCGCGGCCAGTTGCTGGCCGGTTGCGTCACGCACGGATCCCAGTGTGCTCAGCGCGTTTTCGGTCCTGGTGTACTGCGCATCTCCCGCGCTGTCGCTCTTGATCGCCGCGGTCGACGCCTTGAGCGTGTGCATCGCGAACGTGCCGGTGGGCGCGACCAGTTGCTTGTATGCCGCTGCCGCCGCCGTCAGCTGCGACCGGTGGTTTCGGGTCGCGGGCGCCAGCGCCGAGTCAGCCACGATCGGCAGCACGGGCACGCCGTCGACCTGGTATCGGTCCTGCAGCCCGGTGAGCAGCAGCACCGTCGGGCGCATGTCGACCTGATCGGTGAACGTGTCGTTCGTGCCGCGGGCCGAGATGCCCGGGCCGACATACCCGGCCCAGATGTCCTGCATGTCCGGCCAGTAGCTGCCGTGGTTCCATGCGTACCCGGAGCTGGTGTAGACGCACGGCTGGCTGCAATTCGCTTGCCCGCCACCGACATACGAGTCCTCGCCGGAGAAGGCGGTGAAGGTCGGTGTGCGTGCCGGGTCGGCGCTCACGAAATGCAGGATGCGTTGCTCAACCGAGTCCGCGATGTCGTACGCGACCGGTTGCTTCTCGCCGGTGTAGGGGTCGGTGAGTGTCAGCCCGCCCAGGTCACGACCGAAGGTGCGGGTCACCGCCGCAGTCCGATCCGGGTTGCCGTTCAACCAGATCGCCGGAGCGGGGTCGGCGTGGATCCCGAACGGTGTGGTGTTCGCGCGCTGTGTCGCGAGCAGCCCGGGGAGGTTCACGTTGACTTCGGAGCGTGTCGCGTAGTTGCAGTAATTGCCATTGCTGCCAGTGCAGTTCGCCGGGGTCGGCGCGCTTCCGGCGAAGTGGTCGCCCTCGTCGGTGGTGACGGTGAAGAGCGTGTTCTTGGCCGTCATACCGTCCTTGGCGAGGCGGTCGAAGAACGCCTGGAACGCCGTGTTGTATGCCGCAAGCTGTTGCTCGTACGTCTGCTGTCCCGGCCCGAGGTCACCGGTCTGCGCTGCGGTGTGGTCGCCGTGCGCGTCCGAGATGTAGAGGTTCACCGCCTGGACGCCGTGCTCGAGCATCTGCGCGGTGTAGCCGAGTGAGTTGTTCGCGGTCTCGGAGTCGAACCCGGGGAAGCCGGGGTTGCCCTTGTTGTCGGCGATGGTCTTGCCGTCGGTGGACTGCACCGGACCGCTCGGGCTGATGCGCGGCTGGATCTGGGCGTTGCCGAAGAGTGCCCGGTAACCGGCGTAGCCGCCCGGTTCGTCGGGCAGCGCGTCCTGCTGGCCCGAGGCGCACAACGCGGCGCTCTTGGCACAGTGCACCGCGAGGCCGACCATGTCGGCCTGGGCCTTCACCGGATCGGCCTTCGCCTCGGCCGCTTGCGGCGAGTCGGCCCCGAAGACCGTCGTCACGTCGCTGCCGGTGTTCTCCAGGATGGTGTTGGGGCTGCCGACCTCGCCGACATTGCAGCCGGCCTCGGTGAAGGGCGTCCACGGAGCAGGGACGTTGACACTCTGCTTCGGTGCCGGCGCGGTCCGGGACGGCAGGTAGTCCAGGTTGTAGCGGTTGTAGGTGTTGCCGTTGAAATCGGAGAGCTTGTCGGTCCAGTACGAGAAGGACGAGTAGCCCGTCGGAGTGCCCGTGGCGTCATACAGGTCGCCGCTGTTGGACTGGGTGATCGCATTGCGGTCCGGGTAGAGCCCGGTCGCGTTCGAGATCATGTTGGTGCCGGTGTGCACCAGGTCGTCATGCGTGTTCGTCATGACGACGCCCTGGCTCTTCATGAAGTTGAGCAGTGCCGGCATCTGCTCGAGATCACTCGCGACGTTCGGGTTGTCGCGCGTGAGGTGGACGTTGTCGAAATCGATCTGTACGACGTGCTGGATCCCGTTGGCCAGGTGGCAGCCGGAGGGTGTGGCGTGATCAGGGTGTTGACCAGGGGCGGCAGCCAGTGCCGGCGATGAGGCGCCGACACAAATGGCTGCTGCTGCGAGGGCACCGAAAAGCGTTGTCCGCATTGATGACTCCTTCTGAAATGCTGTCCCGACAGAGTGGACGCATCAGTGATCTTCCACCCGCGCAGCAGGTCACCGGGCGGTTTGGAATGGAGCATTTGATGAACGTCGAACTCCGACGTCCAGCGAACTTTCAGCCGACGAACTGGAAGTGGTAACTCTCGCCGTCGGTGCCGTAGGGGAACGGGTTGGTGAAGCCCCAGCGCATCGAGTTGGCTGTCAGCCACTTCTGGCCGGCGCCGCCCCAGCCGAACTCCTCGCCGGGCTTGTCCGTCTCCCGGAAGTCGACGGCGAGCCCGTAGCCGTGGTTCGAGGTCCCGGGGTAGGCAGCGCGTGGACTGCCGAATTTGTTGTACCAGTACCACTGTTCGTTGATGTCGCGGTAGGTCAGGTCGATCGCCGCGTAGTGCCCGAACGTCGCCTTGTAGGTCGCCTCGAGCGATGCCAGGTAGGGCTGGTCGTCGCAGTTGAGGTAGCGCTGGGTCGTGGGGGTGTATCCGGGGTCGAAGGAATCGGGGGAGTTGTAGGCGAGCGAGATCTTGCACCGATTGCCGGCCGGGATCCGGCCGTTGATGGACGAGGGGTTGGAGGTCGTCGTCTCGAGGGTGCCCTTGTGGACGTAACCACGGCTGGTGTGCAGCCACGGTCCCGTGCCGACCCGGGTGCCGACGACCTTGGCGTGTGGCCCGTAGGTCCCGACGATGCTGTATTTCAGTCCCGGCCCGGAGCGAATGTTCGCCTTCGACCCGGCGGCGCCGGAATCGGCCATGACGTAGCCGGTGACGGTCGTGCAACCCGGAAAACCACCGAGCAGGTCCCAGGTCATGGCGCCGACGATCCCGTCGGCGACCAACCCGCGGGTGGTCTGGAAGGCCTTGACCTTGGCCAGGGTGTCCTTGCCGAAGTAGCCGTCGGCGGTCAGCCCACCGAGGCGTTGCTGCAGCGTCTTGACGAGCGAGTGGTGTGAGTCGCCGTACTGGAGGGTGATGACCGTGCACGTCGCAGTCGTGGCCGCGGTGCTGGTCGTAGCAGTCGCGCGTCCGGCGAGCGCCATACCTCCGGCGCTGAGTGCCAGCGCTGCAGCAGTTGACGTGGCGATGGTGGTGAGCGCCTTCATCTGACTCTCCTGCTCGTGTAAACCCGAGGTACGTCACGGTAGAGGAGCGAGAGATGTGGTTGGTGGGAAATGAGGAACCGGTGAGGTGAGCGGTATGCAGCACCCGGTGGGACACTGAGATCCGATCCGCTGCCGGTGGAGGTGCCACATTGTCGATGCAGGTGCTCGCACCGCTTGTGCTGTTGGGACTGCTGGTCGCTTCCGTGCTGTGGGTGCTGAATGACGCTCGCGTGCGCGCTGACCATCGGCGTGCGGTGATCATGCGCATCGGTGACCTGCAGATCGATCGCCCGGAGGTGTGGGCGGCGGGGTGCCTCGTCCTGTGGATTCTCTTCTTCCCGCTGTATCTGAAAGCGCGCTCCGAGAGTTGATCGGCCGTGATGAGAGCAGTCGAGTTCGTCGTGGCGACCGCGTGGGCGATCTTCTGGCTCTACTGGCTGGTGTCGGCCATCTCGATGAAGAAGGGCGGTCACGTCCCGTGGCGCCGCGAACTGGGAATCAGGGCCTTGATCGCTGCAGTCGTCATCCTGCTGATTCGCCTGGGAGCGTTCCGGGGTGGCGACATGAACACCAGCGCTTGGCGGGCCGGCGTCGGTCTCGCGCTCCTCGCTGCCGGTCTCGGATTCGCCTGCTGGGCGCGTCGGCACATCGGCCGCAACTGGGGAACACCGATGACGCTGAAGGACGATCCCGAGCTGGTGACGAGCGGGCCCTATCGGCTCGTGCGTCACCCGATCTACTCGGGCCTCCTGCTTGCCACCGTCGCCACTGCGGTGGCGTTGAGCTGGCAGTGGTTGTTCGCCGCCGCGCTGGCCACGGCCTATTTCGTCTACAGCGCGACGGTGGAGGAGTCCAACTTGGCGCAGCAGCTTCCGGACACCTACCCGGCATACAAACGGTCGACCAAGATGCTCGTGCCGTTCGTCTTCTGAACTGCGTACGTGCCCACCGTGGGCGAATGCGGCGAAGGAACTGGACGGGCGTGCGCCGTCCGGGAGAGCCGGTGACAGGAGTCGAACCCGCGACATCTTCATTACAAGTGAAGCGCTCTACCAACTGAGCTACACCGGCGTGCTGCGGGACGCGTCCCGCGAGCGGCCCAATGCTACCCATGGGCCTGGCGGACTCACGAATCCACCAGCGACCTGCCGAATGACGGCTCTCTCGCCGAGTGACGGTCCTTGTGCGCCGTCACTCGGCGAAGAAGCCGTCACTCGGCATGGGTGCTGTCAGAATGTATGGCGTGACGATGCATGTTGACGACTATCAAGCAGACCGCGGTCGCTACGACTCGATGACCTACCGGCGTTGTGGCACCAGCGGATTGGACCTGCCCGCCCTCTCGCTCGGGCTGTGGCACAACTTCGGCGACGACGTTCCGCTGGACCGGCAGCGCGCCATTCTGCGCCGGGCCTTCGACCGCGGTGTGACCCACTTCGACCTGGCCAACAACTACGGCCCGCCCTACGGATCGGCCGAGCGCAACTTCGGCACGATCTTCGCCCAGGACTTCAAGCGCTACCGCGACGAGTTGATCCTGTCGACCAAGGCCGGTTATGACATGTGGCCGGGTCCCTACGGCCAGGGCGGCGGCTCGCGCAAGTATGTGCTCGCCTCACTCGACCAGTCGCTGCAGCGGATGGGCGTCGATTACGTCGACATCTTCTACAGCCACCGCTTCGACGACACGACTCCGCTGGAGGAGACGCTCGGCGCGCTGGACACCGCGGTGCGGCAGGGCAAGGCACTGTATGTCGGGATCTCGTCATACAGCGGCCCCCGGACGGCGGAAGCGGTGCGGATCCTGCGCGAGCTGGGCACTCCGCTGCTCATCCACCAGCCGTCGTACTCGATGCTCAACCGCTGGGTCGAGGAAGACCTGCTCGACACGCTCGGCATGAACGGCGTTGGCTGCATTGCGTTTTCGCCGCTCGCGCAGGGCATGCTGACGTCGAAGTACCTGAAGGGTGTGCCCGAGGGTTCGCGTGCGAGCCAGGGCAAGTCGCTCGACCCGAAGATGCTGACCGAGGAGACGCTCAAGCATCTGCAGGCGCTCAACCGGATGGCGAAGAAACGCGGTCAGACGCTCGCGCAGTTCGCGCTCTCCTGGGTGCTGCGCGACCGACGCGTCACGTCCGTGCTCGTCGGGGCATCCAGCGTCGAGCAGCTCGACGACAGCCTCGGGGCCTTGGACAACCTGGAGTTCAGCGACGACGAGCTGAAGAAGATCGACAAGCACGCCGTCGAGGCAGGCATCAACCTCTGGGCCACGTCCTCGAACAAGTAGGCGGCACCTCGAGACGCTCGCTCGTTCCTCACGAGCTCCTCGGCGATCTCCGACCATCGCCACGCACGTATGGCGACAGGCCACGATCAGGTCACAGAACGAGACGTGGACGCCCGTGAGACGACGACCAGGACAGTGGTGGCGCGCCGCGAGCTCGTGAGCGTGGCGCCACCACTGTCCTGCGAGGAGTCGAGCCAGCGGACTCAGCGAGGCGGCATCCGGAGAGCCCCGTCGAGGCGGATGACTTCTCCGTTGAGCATCTGGTTGTCGATGATGTGCGCGACGAGCGAGGCGTATTCGTCGGGTCGGCCGAGGCGAGACGGGTGTGGGACCTGCGCCTCGAGCACCGACTTCACGTCGTTCGGCAGGCCGGCGAGCATCGGTGTCTCGAAGGTGCCGGGCGCGATGGTCACGACGCGAATTCCCTTGTCCGCCAGGTCTCGTGCGGCGCTGAGCGTCAGCCCGACGATGCCGGCCTTCGACGAGGCGTATGCCGCCTGGCCGATCTGACCGTCATACGCTGCGATCGAGGCGGTCATGGTGATGACCCCGCGGTCGCCGCCTTCGACGGGCTCGTTGCCGGCTATCTGTTCGGCGGCCAGGCGCAGCACGTTGAAGGTGCCGATCAGGTTGATCTGGACCACCTTGCTGAACGCCTCCAGCGGCAGCACGCCGCGCTTGCTGATGACGCGTCCCGGCGTCGCGACGCCCGCACAGTTGACGACGATGCGCAGTGTGCCCATGGCGACGGCGGCGTCGACGGCCGCCTTGACCTGCTCCTCGTCGGTGACGTCGGCGGCGACGAATTGCGCTCGCTCGCCGAGGGATTCGGCAACCTCAGCACCCTTGGAGGAGGGCAGGTCGAGCAACACGACGGAAGCTCCGTCGGCATACAGCTTGCGTGCCGTGGCCTCGCCGAGGCCGGAGCCGGCTCCGGTGACCAGCGAGACCGTTGTGGAGTCGATCTTCATCGTGCGATGCCCTTTCGTTCGGTGAGCTCTCGCAGCAGGTGCCGCGAGATCACCAGTCGTTGTATCTGGTTGGTGCCCTCGAAGATCTGGGTCACCTTCGCCTCGCGCATGAACCGCTCGGCGGGGAAATCCTGGGTGTAACCGGCGCCGCCGAGCACCTGCACGGCGTCGGTCGTCACGCGCATGGCCGCGTCGGTCGCGACGAGCTTGGCGACCGCGGCCTGCTTGGCGAACGGCCGGTCGGCGTCCTTCAGCCGTGCCGCGTGCAGGTAGGTCGCGCGCGCCGTGGTCACGGCGGCCTCCATGTCGGCGAGCAGGAACGCCAGGCCCTGGAACTCGGCGATCGGTTGCCCGAACTGCGTGCGCTCCGAGGCGTATGACGCAGCCAGGTCGAGCGCCGACTGCGCCAGGCCGGTGGCGGCCGCGGCGATGCCGAGACGACCGGCGTCCAGCGCTGCCAGCGCGATCTGGATGCCCTGTCCGCGTTCGCCGATCATCCGATCGGCCCCCACGGCCACCTTGTCGAAGTGCACCTCCGCGACCGGGTCGCCGGCGAGCCCCATCTTGCGCTCGGGCGAACCGAAACCGAGGCCGGTGGCATCGGCCGGCACGATGAAGCACGAGACGCCCTTGCCGCCGGAGTCATCGGTGCGCGCGAAGGTCGTGTAGTAGTCGGCGTGCGCAGCGTGCGAGATCCAGCTCTTGGTGCCGCTCAGGGTCGCGCTGCCGTCGTCGGCGAGCACGGCGCGAGTCCGCATGGATGCGATGTCGGATCCCGCTTCACGCTCGGACAGGCAATAACCGCCGAGGGTTTCGCCGCCGAGGATGTCCGGCAACAGTGCCTCGCGTTGCGCGTCGCTGCCGAAGTGCTGGATCGGGTATGCCGTGAGGGAGTGCACCGAGACGCCGATGGCGACGCTCATCCAGGCCATCGCGATCTCCTCGACGACCTGCAGGTAGACCTCGTAGGGCTGCGCCCCGCCGCCGAACTCCTCCGGGTAGGCCAATGACAGGAGGCCGGCACGACCGAGGGTCCGGAAGGTCTCACGGGGCGGGGAAGCGGTGCGCTCCGCCTCGTCGACGTGCGGGGCTAGTTCGCGGGCGGCGATCTCGCGGGTGAGCTCGATCAGATCCGCCGCATCGGCCGTGGGAAGGATGCGTTCGACCGGCATGTCTTGGAGCGTAATGCGCGTCACATTGACCCGCCCCACTGGGTTGGAAGCGGGAAGTTTTACTGTCTAGACTCGGGCCAACAAGAAAATCTCCTATGGATGATGAAGGATGTGACTGAAATGAGCGTCTTCCCGAAGGTGGTCGTGGAGCAGGCCCACAGCAGCGCCTGGGCGTTGACCCGCGCGACGGCCGCGACGATGAACCCGGCGAACCCGGCCGACTCCTCGCTGGAGAAGGCCGCGGACACGCTGCGGGGCCGCGGTTTCGACGTCGTCGGTCACGAGTCGGGCCCGCTGGTTTCGGAGGTCCTCGCGGGCGCCGACGTCCTCGTCATCGATCATCCCGCCGCCAAGGCCGCCGAGAAGACCACCGGCGATCTGCCGCCCGTGCTGGACGGCACCGAGATCGACACGGTCGTCGAGTTCGTCGAGCAGGGCGGCGGTCTCGTGGTCCTGGCCGAGTGTGACCAGGACGTCTACGGCAACAACCTCAACGAGTTGCTCGCCCGCTTCGGCCTGCACGTTCCAAGCACCACCGTGCACGAGTCCGCCGAGGGCGGCCGACGCTTCCACGACAACGCCACCTGGGTGCTGGCAGATGTCGAGGGCGGGCTCGGCCAGGGACTGCTCGCGGGTGTCGACGAACTGTGCTTCTACCGCGCCGGCATCATCGACGTCTCGGGCGCACCCGAGGCGAAGGTCCTTGCCCGGACCAGCGCAACGGCATACCCCGCCCGTCAGCCGCTCGCCGTCGCCCTGCCGTATGGCGCAGGACGCGTCGTCGTGCTGGCCGACTCCGACATCGTCGGCGACGACTCCATCGACGAACTGGACCACCGCCGGTT
Organism: Flexivirga sp. G2; assembly: GCF_055397625.1. Lineage (NCBI taxonomy): Bacteria > Bacillati > Actinomycetota > Actinomycetes > Micrococcales > Dermacoccaceae > Flexivirga > Flexivirga sp. G2. The sequence continues at coordinate 3,799,328 of NZ_AP039675.1, read as the reverse complement.
CTGGACCAACCTGATCACCTGGGCGAGCGCCGCACGCAAGCAGACCGCCGGCGTCACCTCGATCGGCTCCGGTGTCGACCGCAGCCCGGAATGGTTGGAGCTCAAGGCGGCAGTCGAGGAGCTGCGCCTGATGCAGGCGAAGGACGGCTCCATCGAAGACGCCGGCCGGCACGCTCGCGCGGCCGAACTCGTCGAGACGATGAAGTCCCAGATCGCAGCATTGGCACCGCGATTCCCGCACGACGCCGACTACCTCGCCGAGCTGCCGAACGACCTGACGAAGTGGGTCGACGGCGGGTTCGTCGAGCCGGACTTCCTCGACTCGCTGATGAAGTTCCGTCCGGACCTGTGCCGCGCGGACGGCATCGAGCATCTCGTGGTGTTCCCGATGTACACCCAGAACGGCAACCTGGACCGCGTCTTCGAGGCGCTGTTGTTGTCGGTGCAGTGGCCCGACTGGCTGGCGAAGGTCGAGGAGACCTACGACAACAAGATGTTCCTGGCGGTCAACTTCATCGATTTCACGCCCGGCTACGACACCAACTCCGCGGTGCTCTTCCCGGAAACCGTTGCGGTGCGCGAGGTTCCGAAGTTCAGCTGGGGTGCAATCTTCTGCGACCGCGAAGGTGCCCGTTTCCGTCGCGTCGTCGCCGCCGCATCCGAGTTGCTGTCGCTGCAGCTCCCGCCGGACGCCGAGCGACTGGTCGCCTCACAGGAGCTCGCACAGTCGACCTTCGCGATGTGGGACATGATCCACGACCGCACCCACAGCCACGGCGACCTGCCGTTCGACCCGTTCATGATCAAGCAGCGGATGCCGTTCTGGATGTACGCCCTGGAGGAGCTGCGCTGCGACCTCAACACCTTCCGGCAGGCCGTCAGGCTGGAGGACGAAGGGCAGCCCTACGCCCGATTCGTCCAGCTGGCAATCCTTTTCGACCGCCTCTTCCGCTTCCCGATCACCGGTGACCGGCACCGCAACTACGACGGGCTCGGCGGGCAGCTGATGTTCGGCTACCTGCACAAGCACGACGCGCTGCGCTGGACCGACAACAAGCTGTCCTTCGACTGGCGGCGGGTGCCCGAGGTCATCGTGCAGCTGTGCGACGAGGTGGAGGTCCTCTATCGCAGCGGCATCGACCGGTCACGGGTCGGACACTGGCTCGCCTCGCATGAGTTCGTCGCGACGTATGTCGTGCCGAACCCGGGCTCGACGTGGGCCAAGGGTCCCGACGCGCTGCCCTTCGACGGCACCAAGACCAAGGCGCTCAACGACCTCGTGCTCGACGACGAGTTCCCGCTCAACGTCTTCTACGAGGCGCTGCGCAAGCAGATGGCATCGGTCATCGCCTCCACCTCCGGCATCACCGCGAGCACCCCGGACGCAGCATGACGGGTCTCGATACGGGCTCGGCCAGCGCCCCTTCGATACGCCCGTCGCAGGCTCCGGGCTACTCAGGACGCCGCTCGCCCTACTCGACCAGCTTGGGAGGAGCAGCATGAGCGCGGACCTCACTGGTTCAATCGTTGTGATCACCGGCGCCGCCGGTGACCAGGGCCGCCCCACTGCCGCGGCCTTCGCCGCGGCCGGGGCGACGGTCGTCGCGGCCGGCCGGGACGCCGGTCGACTGGCCGAGGTCGTCGCTCTCGACCCGGAGCACATCGTCGCCTCGGTCGTGGACCTGTCCGACGAACAAGCCACCCTGGCCTGGGCGAAGCAGTTGCTCGCGGAGCACGGTCGGGTCGACGGCCTGATGCACCTGGTCGGTGGCTGGCGGGGCGGCAAGGGCATCGTCGACGGCGACCTCGCCGACTGGGACGTGTTGCACACCAACCTGATTCGGACTCTGCAGCATGCGACTCGTGCGTTGCACGATCCGATCCTCGCGTCGCCGCACGGCCGGATCGCGATCATCTCCACCACCGGTCTGGACAAACCGCGCGCGACGAACGCGGCATACCTGACGGCCAAGGCGGGGGCCGAGATGTGGCTGCGTGCGGTCGCAGACTCCTACAAGGAGTCCGACGCCGCCGCGTCGATCGGGCGAATCATGGCGCTGGTGACTCCGCAGATGCAGGCCGAGAAGCCTGACGGATACAAGAAGTTCACTCCCGTCGCGACCATCGCCGACTGGCTGGTCGGTCTCTACGACCGCCCTGCCGACGAGGTCAACGGACTGATTGAGACGATTGACCGGTGAACGCTCCCGACAGTTTCCCCACTCCGTTGCACGACCCCACCCAGCGCGGCTTCGCCAGTGACAACTACTCCGGGGTCCACCCGGAGGTGCTCGCGGCCATCGTGCGCGCCAACGGTGGACACCAGGTCTCGTACGGCGAGGACGTCTACACCGAGCACCTGCAGGAAGTCTTCGCCCAGCACTTCGGCCCGGGTGTCGAGGCGTTCCCGGTGTTCAACGGCACCGGTGCGAATGTCGTTGCGCTGCAGGCGGTCACCAAGCGCTGGGAAGCGGTCATCTGCACCGCGACGGCACACATTCACGTCGACGAGTGTGCTGCGCCGGAGCGCATGGGTGGGCTGAAGCTGATGGTCGTCCCGACCCCGGACGGCAAGCTCACTCCGGAGTTGATCGCGACCGTGTCGCTCGGCCGCGGCGACGAGCACCACGCGCAGCCGCGGGTCGTGTCGATCACCCAGACGACGGAGCTCGGCACGGCATACACCGCTGCGGAGATCCGGGCGATCGCCGAGCACGCACACGCCAATGACATGGTGCTGCACGTCGACGGCTCCCGGTTGTCGAATGCCGCTGCGACCCTTGGGATTTCGTTCCGCGAGATGATCACCGACACCGGTGTCGACATCGTGTCGTTCGGCGGCACCAAGAACGGCCTGATCTTCGGCGAAGCCGTGCTGGTGCTCAACCCGGACGTCGTCGACGGCATGTTGTTCCTGCGCAAGCAGTCGATGCAGCTGGCCTCGAAGATGCGGTTCGTCTCGGCACAGCTGATCGCGCTGCTGACGGACGACCTCTACCTGCGCAACGCCGGCCACGCCAACGCGATGGCGCAGCGGCTCGTCGAGGGTGTGCGCGACCTGCCGGGCCTGACCGTGCCGTTGCCGGTGCAGGCCAACGGGGTCTTCCCGATCCTGCCGGTCGAGGTGTCCAAGCGGCTGATGGAGAAGTTCCGCTTCTACTTCTGGGACGAGGCCACCGGGCAGGTGCGCTGGATGTGCTCGTTCGACACGACGGAGCGCGACATCGACGAGTTCGTCGAAGCCGTGAGTGCGGAGCTGCACTGATTGCTCCGACTCCTCGCACGATTGAAAGCGGTGCTCAGCGAACAAGTTCGCTGAGCACCGCTTTCAATCGTGGTCGTCGTCTCCGCGGCCGTCGGCTCGTCGTGCACTCGCCTTGACCAGGGCCGTCCCCAGGACGCCAACCCTATTCGCCGGGATCATGCGTCTTCTGCTGACGCCGCAAAGGGTTGCAGGGAAGGTCGTTTGGCGGTGCGGTTGTCGCCGGAGCTCTCGTGCTTGATCCGGCGCTGCACCCATGGCGTCAGGTGGATGCGCGCCCATGCGGCGTGACCCTGTGCAGTTTCCAGTCGGGTGAGCCCGGGCGCCGGCGCTAGTGGAACAGCCCAATCCCGTTCCCCGTCCCGCAGACCCAGCGCCCACGCGGCCTGTTCGGCGACGCGCTGGTGACCCAGCGTGGACAGGTGCAACCGGTCCGGACCCCACATCCGCACGTCGCGCAGGGAGCGCAAGGTCCAGGTGTCGAGGACGAACGCGCCGTGTCGTTGCGCGATGCCCCACACATTGAGGCTGTGTATGGCGACCCGGCGCCCGACCACCTTGAGGAACGGCGCCCAGGTGGGATCGCAGCTGGTGGCCATCAGCACGTCGGCACCGGTGGCGCGAATGCGTGCGACGGCGGAGTCCAGCTCGTCGGCCAGTGCGTCCAGGTCGGCGTGGGGTCGCAGGCAGTCGTTGCCGCCGGCCACGATGCTGACCAGATCCGGCTGCAGCGCGAGCGCCGCGTCGACCTGCGGGCCGGTCACGTCGGCCAGCAACTTGCCACGGACTGCAAGGTTCGCGTAGCCGAAATCCGTTCCGGCAGAGGAGTTCTCGGCTGCAAGGACGGCAGCCAGTCGGTCGGCCCAGCCGACATACTCGCCCTCGACGGTGGGTGAGGGGTCGACCATGCCCTCGGTGAACGAGTCGCCGATGGCGACGTAACGCTGCCAACTTCGCGGCTGCAGATTCACGGGAGACTCCAATCGATCGGCTCGGCACCCTGGTCGGTGAGCAGCTTGTTGACCTGGCTGAACGGCCGGGATCCGAAGAACCCGGAGTGCGCCGACAAGGGGGAAGGGTGCGGGCTGGTCACGTAGGGCACCTGCCCGAGATGATCTGCGAGGCTGCGTGCGTCGCGACCCCAGAGGATTGCCGCGAGTGGGCCGCCGCGTGCGACGAGTCCGGTGATCGCCGCAGCCGTGACGTGCTCCCAGCCCTTGCCTCGGTGGCTGGCCGGCTTGCCGGAACGCACCGTGAGGACCCTGTTGAGCAGAAGGACGCCACGATCGGCCCACGGCGACAGGTCGCCGGTGGTGGGGCGAGCACAGCCGATGTCGTTGGTCAGCTCCTGGTAGATGTTCTGCAGGCTGCGTGGGATCGGCGAGACGTCCGGCGCCACGGCGAAGGACAGTCCGATCGCGTGCCCCGGTGTGGGATAGGGGTCCTGGCCCACGATGAGCACCCGGACCTCGTCGAGGGGCCGCTCGAACGCGCGGAGCACCTTGTCGCCGCTGGGCAGGTATCCATGACCGGCGGCGATCTCCGAGCGGAGGAATTCGCCGCACTCCGTCACCTTGTCGGCGACCGGTTGCAGCACCGGCAGCCACGACGGATGGACGAGTTCTTCGAGGGGTCGGACCGGCATACCGACAACCTAACCGGGCGCAGCGGGCGCCCTCCGGTGGCCCATACACTCGGCAGGTGCACCGTTTTACCGAAGACACTGCGGACCTGGGCCGGGCGATCCTGAAGTATGCCGCCGAGCGGCTCTCGCTGGATCCCGTGCCCCTGGACTTCAGCCGAACCGTCGAGGAGCTGGACTCCGTTGCCGGCCAGGCGATCTCGGCCGACGGCATCGGCGGCCAGGCCGCGCTGAAGCTCTTCGAGGACGAGCTCGCGCTTGCGTGCCTGTCGATCGACCACCCGCGTTATCTGTCGTTCATCCCGTGTGCGCCGACCCGTGAGGCGGCGATGTTCGACCTCGTCGTCGGTGCCTCGTCGATCTATGCCGGCTCCTGGCTCGAGGGCGCCGGTGCGGTGTATGCCGAGAACCAGGCGCTGCGCTGGATCGCGGATCTCGCCGGCCTGCCCGACGGAGCCGGTGGCGGTTTCGTCCAGGGCGGCACGATCGGCAACCTGTCGGCACTCGTGGCAGCCCGGGCGACCGCGCGCGCCAACGCCGCGCGCACCCGTGACGACGCCCGACCGTTCCGCGTTGCGGCGACGGCAGGTTCGCACTCGTCGATCGCGTCGGCCTGTGAGGTCATGGACGCCGAGCTGGTGCCGGTCCCGGCGGACGACCAGTTGCGGCTCACCGGCGCCGCGTTGCGCGAGGTGCTGCTCCGGGAGGGCCCGGAGACGTTCTTCGCAGTGGTCGCGACCGCCGGCACGACGAACCTCGGCGTCATCGACGACCTGGAGTCCGTCGCCGCCGTCTGCAAGGAGTTCGACATCTGGTTCCACGTCGACGGTGCGTATGGCGGGGCCGGTCTCGCGGCGCCGAGCGTCCGCGACCGCTACCAGGGCGTCGAGCAGTGCGACTCGTTCATCGTCGACCCGCACAAATGGCTCTTCGCGCCGTTCGACTGCTGCGCTCTGCTCTACCGGGAGCCGGCGCTGGCGCGGGCCGCGCACACGCAGCATGCGTCATACCTGGACGTGCTGAACGAAACGCCCGACTGGAACCCGACGGACTACTCGATCGGGCTGACCCGAAGGGCACGCGGGCTGCCGTTCTGGTTCTCGCTGGTGTCGAACGGCACCGACGCCTACACGGCGGCGATCGAGCACACGCTGGAAGTGGCCCGGTTCGCGGCGGAACAGATCACCGCGCGACCGGAGTTCGAGCTGGTGCGCGAGCCGGACCTGTCCGTCGTCGCGTTCCGGCGACTGGGCTGGACCCCGCAGGACTACCAGGCGTGGTCGGACGATCTCCTGCAACGGCAGGAGGGCTTCGTGGTGCCGAGCTCGCACAACGGCGAGACCATCGCGCGATTTGCGATCGTCAACCCGAACACGACGACGGACGACATCGGCGCGATCCTGGACTCGATGGTCTGAGATATCACTTCGGTAACACCAGTCACATGCGTCACGACATGCCGCGCCGGGTCCTTGCCGGAATGACATGCGTGTGATTTACCGCCTATCATCGGTCTCGGACATCGCTCACGAGCTGAAGGGACAAGCAGATGACCGCCGCCGCGGAGCAGCAGGTGATGCCGTCGGGTGACGGGGAACTGAGTGAGCGTGACGCCGCGATCCTGGCGTTCGAGCGCAACTGGTGGAAACTCCAGGGCGCCAAGGAGCAGGCCATCCGCGAGACCTTCAACATGAGTTCCACCCGCTACTACCAGGTGCTCAACGCTGTCATCGACACCCCGGCAGCGCTCAAGTACGACCCCATGCTGGTCAAGCGGTTGCAGCGCCTCCGGGCCGGACGGATGCGCCAGCGCACCGCCCGCCGGCTCGGCTTCGAGATGGAGTGAGTCCGCTCGCTCCGGCGCATCTCCGCCCCGAGTGACGGCTTCCTCGCCGAATGACGCTCAGACTGGGGCATCACTCGCCGAAGAAGCCGTCATTCGGCATTTCTTACTCGGTTCGTAGTTCGGCCTGACGGCGCAGCTCGCGGCGGGCCAGCGAAGCCTTGTGCACCTCGTCCGGGCCGTCGGCGAAGCGCAGCGTCCGGATGCCGGCATAGGCACGGGCGAGCGGGAAGTCCTGCGAGAGGCCGCCTGCACCGTGGGTCTGGATGGCCTTGTCGACGATCCATTGCACCGTCTCCGGCGTCGCGATCTTGATCGCCTGGATCTCCGTGTGCGCACCCTTGTTGCCGACGGTGTCCATCAGCCAGGCGGTCTTGAGCACCAGCAGCCGCAGCTGTTCGATACGGACCCGGGACTCGGCGATCCAATCGCGTATGACGCCCTGCTCCGACAGCGGCCTGCCGAACGCGACGCGCTCCTCGGCCCGGGCGCACATCAGCTCGATCGCCTTCTCGGCCAAGCCGATCGACCGCATGCAGTGATGGATCCGGCCGGGGCCGAGCCGGGCCTGCGCGATCGCGAAGCCTTGGCCCTCCCCGGCGATCAGGTTGCTCGCCGGCACTCGCACGTCGTGGAACTCCAGCTCGGCGTGGCCGCCGTGATCGTGGTCGTCGTAGCCGAAGACCTCCATGCCGCGCTTCACGACCAGGCCTGGGGTGTCGCGCGGCACCAGGATCTGCGACTGCTGGCGGTGCCTCTCCGCGGTGGGGTCGGTCTTGCCCATGACGATGAAGATCTTCGCGTCCGGGTTCATCGCGCCGGTGATCCACCACTTGCGCCCGTTGAGGACGTATTCGTCCCCGTCCCGCTCGATGCGGGTGGCGATGTTGGTCGCGTCCGAGGACGCAAGGTCGGGCTCGGTCATCGCGAAGGACGAGCGAATCTCACCGCGCAGCAACGGTTTCAGCCACCGGTCCTGTTGCTCCGGCGTGCCGAACTCGTTCAGCACCTCCATGTTTCCCGTGTCGGGCGCGGAGCAGTTGAGAGCCGCTGGGGCGAGGAACGACCGGCCGGTGATCTCTGCGAGCGGGGCGTACTGCAGGTTGGTCAGTCCGGCACCGTTGGCACCGGGCAGGAAGAGGTTCCAGAGGCCCTGCGACCTGGCCTTGTCGCGCAGTTCCTCCAGCACCGGCACGCGGCTCCACGCCCACGGGTCGTCGGACGCGGCCAGTTGCTCCTCGAAGACCGGCTCGGCCGGTGTGACCTCGCCGTCGAGGAAGTCCCTCACGCGGCGGCGGAGGTCCTCGGTCTGTGTGTCGAACTCGAAATCCATTGCTGTGTCAGCCCTTCGGTGCGGCGTGATAGTTGCGTATGACGGCGAGCCCGGCCGCGAGCAGCGGCTCGGTGGATCCGCCGATGTCGTCGAAACCGGCGCCGACCGTCTGGCCCTGCTGATAGCGGAACCAGATTCCCTCGAGGATCGCGGCCAGCTTGTAATAGGCGAGGGCCTCGTGGAAGGCGAGGTGACTCACGTCGCGTCCGGACCTCTCGCTGTAACGGTGCACGATCTCGTCGCGACTCGGGTGTCCATTCGCGCGGGAGACCGTCGAAACAGCATGCGGGGCATCGTCGGCCAATGCCTGGTAGACGAGCATGAGGGCGACATCGGCGAGCGGATCACCGAGCGTCGCCATCTCCCAGTCGAGCACCGCGGTCACCCGGTCGGCCTCGCCGATGAGCGTGTTGTCCATCCGGTAGTCGCCGTGCACGATGGTCGCCCCGCTCGACTCCGGTATGGCGGCAGCGAGTGCCTGGTGCAGTTCCTCCTCGCCGGCCAGTTCCCGCGAGTGGGAAGCCTGCATCTGGCGTCGCCACCGGTGGACCTGACGCTCCAGATAACCCTCGGGTTTGCCGAAGTCACCCAGCCCGACCTCCGCCGGGTCGACGTCGTGCAGCGCCACGAGCGTGTCGGTGACGCTGTTCGCGATGGCGCGAACGCGCTCCGGTCCCAATGGATTCAGCTCCTCGGCGGTCCGGTACGGCGTCCCGGCGACCCGTTCCATGACGTAGAAGGGTGCGCCGATCACGTCGGTGTCGGTACACGCGGCATACATCCGTGGGACCGGCACCGCTGTGTCGGCGAGGGCCGCCATCACCCGATGTTCACGGGTCATGTCGTGTGCCGTCGCGAGCACGTGGCCGAGGGGCGGCCGGCGTACGACGACCTCGCGCGAGCCGTCGGAGACGACGTAGGTGAGGTTGGACTTGCCGCCGACGATCAGCTCCGCCCGCAGCGACCCGTCGAGGAGCCCTGGGGCCGCATCGGCCAGAAAGCGTTGCAGTGATTGCAGATCCAGCCCTGGCGGCTCCGAGTTGCGCCGGTCGTCGGTCATCAGATGCCGCCGGCGAGCAGCACGCCGCCGTCGACGGTCAGCGTCTGCCCGGTCATCCAGCCGGCCTCGTCGGAGAGCAGGAAGGCGACCACTCCACCGATGTCGTCCGGCACACCGAGTCGCTTGAGCGCGTACGGGGCGGCCACCTTCTCCTCGCGTCCCTCGTAGAGGGCCTTGGCGAAATCGGTCTTCACGATCGCGGGCGCGACGGCGTTGACCCGGGTCTTCGGGCCGAGCTCGTGGGCGAGCTCCTCGGTCAGGTGGATCAGAGCCGCCTTGCTGACGCCATACATGGCGATGCCGGGGGCTGGCCGCAGGCCGGCGATGGATGCGACGTTGACGATCGCGCCGCCGTGCTCGCCCTGCCAGGCTGACTGCACCTTCTGCACCCACGACAGGGCGGCAATCACGTTGACATCCATGATCTTTCGAGCAGCGCCCGGATCGATGTCCATCAGCGGCCCGTATGCCGGGTTGATGCCGGTGTTGTTGACCAGGAAGTCGGCGCTGCCGAACTTGTCCAGCGCCGTGGCGATCACCTCGTCCTGGTGGTCCGGATCGTCGGCACGGCCGACGACATACGTGGCGCGCTCGCCGAGGTCTTGCACCGCTGCAGCGAGGGCATCCTCCTTGCGGGCGGTGATGAGGACATTGGCGCCCTCGGTGACGAGGTGCTGCGCGATCGCGTAGCCGATGCCCCGGCTGGCACCCGTGACGATGGCGGTCTTGCCGGCGATGCCGTTCATGTGTTGCTGACTCCTTCGACGATGGCGCCCACCACACTAAGCGCTTGCTTAGTGATTCGTCACGGGTTCCACGTGTCGGATCCTCGGCCGTCGAGGCGGATCCGCCAGACTCACAGGGAGAGCAACCAGTGAAGGAGGCGCGATGTCGGGTCCGCTGGACGGCGTGCGTGTGGTCGAACTCGGAGCGATCGGCCCGGCGCCGTTCGCAGGGATGATGCTGGCCGACCTCGGCGCGGAAGTGATCAACATCGGGCGACTCGACGACGGCGGTATGACGGCCGCCACCCACCGAGTTCTGTTGCGCGGCAGGCGGTTCGTGCATCTCGACCTTCGGCATCCGGCCGGTGCCGAGGTGGTGCAGGACCTGGTGCGCAGCGCCGACGTCTTCACCGAGGGATTCCGGCCGGGCGTCGCCGAACGGCTCGGTGTCGGACCCGAGGACCTGCTCGAGATCAACCCGCGGCTCGTCTACGGGCGGATGACCGGGTGGGGCCAGGACGGACCGCGTGCCGGTGATGCCGGGCACGACGTGGGCTATCTCGCGTTGTCCGGAGCGCTGGCGCCGTCGGTGGGGGACGGCGGACGCCCCGTCCCGCCGTTGAACATGCTCGGCGACTTCGGTGGCGGCGGCATGCTGCTTGCCGTAGGCGTGCTCAGCGCGCTGTTCGCGGCGCAGCAGACGGGCGAGGGGCAGGTCGTCGATGCATCGATCCTGGACGGGACGGCGCTGCTGACCGCGATGCACCAGTCGATGCTGGCGTCCGGGATGTGGCAGCAACCGCCGGGCGGCAATCTCTTCGACGGCGGTGCGCCGTTCTACCGGGTCTATCGGACTTCCGACGACAAGTGGCTGTCGGTCGGGGCGATCGAGCCGAAGTTCTACGCCGAATTGTTGAAGGGACTCGACGTGGATGCCGATCCCGCGGAGCAGTTCGACCAGACGCACTGGCCGGAGCTGCGGGTCGCCTTCGCGACCCGGATCGCGGCGCACACCCGCGACGAATGGGTCGACGTCTTCGCCGGCCGGGACGCGTGCGTCGTCCCGGTGCTGGAGCCGGACGAGGCCGCGGCCGATCCGCACGTCATCGCCCGGGAGGTGTATGTCGACCGGGGCGGCATACGACATCCGGCACCGGCGCCGCGTTTCAGCGAGACACCGACCGAGCTGCCCGAGGAGTCGCTGGATGACGAAACCGCAGACGTGCTCGGCGAATTCGGCTACTCACACTCCGACATACGACGGCTGGCGGAAGCCGGCGTCATAGCGGCCGACGCGATCGACTGACCGTTCAGTCGCAGGTCATCTCGGTCCGCACGACCTGCATGTCGCCGCCGGCGGTGCCCGGGATCGCGCATCGGCTGTGGCCGATGTACTCGCGCTGGTAGAACAACGGCTGGATGACCTGGTCGGCGAGCATCCTGTCCTCCGCCGCGTGCCAGGACGCGTCGGACTTCGCCGGAGAACGGCTCGCCAGCGCCGCGGCCACGGACGCCGAGGCCTGCGGACTGTCGTACTTGAGGCCGTAGTTGGCATCGACGAGTACCGATGCCAACCACTCCGACGAGCCGGGGAACGACGACCCCCACAACTGCACGGACGGCCCGGTCAGCTTGTGGTTCGTCGCCAGTTCGGTCAGTTGGTCTCCCGGTGTGGGCATCGGCTGGATCTTGAGGCCGACGCGCTTGGCGGAGTTGGTGATCGCCTTCACGGTCGCCGCGTCCGTCGTGGCATTGGCCGCGTTGTCCGAGGAGTAGTAGAGCGGGATGGTGCCGTGGAAGCCAGCCTGGCGAAGAAGTTTCTTGGCGGCCCGGGGGTCGTAGTCGCAGGTCGTGCCGCACGGGTCGGGCCGGTAGGAGGTCACCGAGTTCGGGACCAGCGAGCGGGCGGGCAGGCTCGAGCCGAGGAACAGATAGCGCGCGATCCCGTCCCGGTCGATCAGCTTGGACAGCGCGATCCGCACGGGGGTGGGGAACTTCTTGCCGAGATAGGTCGGCCACGTGACGTACTGCTCCAACACGTTCGCCGGCAGCGGCGTGACACCACTCCTGCCCAGCGTGCGCTTGGCCTGGGACACCAGCGACGGCGGCAGGTTGCGCATGATGTCCACATTGCCGGCAGCTACGTCGTTGTATGCCGTGTTGGCGTCGTTGTAGACCCGGAACTCGATGGCACCCGGTGGATTCTTCTGCCGCCACCCGCGATACCGCGGATTGCGTACGACCGTGACGCCCTTGCGGGTGTCGAGCGAGCGAAACTTGTAGGGCCCGTTGCCGATCGGCTTCTTGTCGTATGCCGTGGGGTCGGCGAAGGCCGAGTGCGGCATCGGGCAGAAGGGCAGCGTGGTGAGCATGAAAGGCAGCTCGTTGTCCGGCTTGGCCATGGTGACGGTGAACGTGTACTTGCCGAGAATGCGCAGGCCGGACAGCGATTTCGTCTTCGGCTTGCCGCTGGCGGGGTTCAGGGCGTCATACCCCTGAATCGGCTCGAACGCGTAGTTCGACACCATCCCGTTGGGCCCGGAGGCGATGAAGTTGAAGGTGTCGACCCAGGTCTTGGCCGTCATCGGCTCACCGTTGTCGAAGGTTCGGCCCGGTTTGAGTACCACCTTCCAGGTCGTGTTGTCCTTCGTGGTGACGGACTTGGCTGCGGCCATCTTCACGTGGGTCGTGGCATCGAGCCGGGTCAACCCCTCGCACATCGTCATGGCGATCTGGGAGCCCGGATCCTGGCCACCCGTCAGGTGTTTGACGGAGCCGTTGAAAACCGCGGTCAGGGTCGGTCCATCGGCGGAGGATGCGCCGAGCCCGTCCTTCTGTCCGTCCAGGCCGCAGCCGCCGAGGGCCACCGCGCCGGCCGCAGCCGCGGCGACGACGGTGACGCGAGACTGTCGAATGTTGAGCATGGTCATCCCGTCGTGGATCCGGCGGCCGGCTGCGGCAGGCCCATGGTGGAGTTGGCGATGTCGTGCGCGAAGTGGCAGGCGACCCGGTGGTCGTTCGCCGGTGGAAGGGGCGCCGACCGGTCCGCGTCGGGCAGCGGCTCCAGCGCGGGCCCCTTGGTCGAGCACACCTCCTGCGCCGCGAAACACCTTGTGTGGAAGGCACATCCGGCTGGCAGATCGACGGGGGAGGGCGGGTCGCCCTGGAGGACGATGCGCTCGCGATTCTCCAGTCGCCGCGGACCGGCGGACATCAGTGCGCGGGTGTAGGGGTGTCCAGAGCGTTCGTAGACGCGCTCGCAAGGGCCCTCCTCGACGACCTTCCCGAGATACATCGTCACGATCCGATCGGACATGTGCTGCACGACCTCGAGGTCGTGCGCTATGAACACGATCGCCAGGCCGAGCTGGGTCTTGAGCGAATTCAGCAGGTTGAGCACCTGCGCCTGGATCGAGATGTCGAGGGCGGAGACCGGCTCGTCGCAGACCAGTAGCTGCGGCTCCACCGCCAGGGCGCGGGCGATGCCGATGCGTTGCAGCTGACCGCCGGAGAGTTCGTGCGGATAGCGATGCACGTAACTGGGTGCGAGACCGACCCGGTCGAGCAGCTCGACGACGCGTCGGTCGATGTCCGCACGCGCTGCCAGGCCGTGGGTGAGGATGCCCTCCGCAACCGAATCGCGCACGCTGCGGCGGGGATTCAGTGAGGCATGGGGATTCTGGAAGACCAACTGGATGTGCCGGTGGAAGTCCTTGCGCTGTTGGCGGTTCAGCCGGGTGACGTCGTCGCCCTGCCAATTGACCGACCCGCTGGACGGGTGCTCCAGGCCGACGATCAACCGTGCGAGCGTCGACTTGCCGCACCCGGACTCCCCGACGATCCCGAGTGTCTCGCCGCGGTTGATCTGCAGATCGACACCGTTCACGGCGTGGACCTGGGGCGCGGTCAACGTGCGCAGCCCGGAGCTGCGAGCGCGGTAATGACGGTGGACGTCAGACAGTTGCAGCAACGGTGTGCTCATCGCGAGCCTCCTGCGTGTGATGACACCAGCTGGTGTGCGCGTCGCCGACCGTCGTCGCGTCGGGGAACTGCGTGCTGCACAGATTCGTCGCGAGCGGACAGCGTGGATGGAAGGCACAGCCGGACGGCATCCGGTCCAGTGCGGGCGGGGCGCCCTGAATGGTCGGCAGGTCGCGACCGCGGAACTGCGGACCAGGGACCGACCCGAGCAGGCCCTGCGTGTACGGGTGCGAGGGGTCGTCGAGAACGTCGGTGGCCGTGCCGCGTTCGGCCAGGTGCCCGGCATACATGACAACCGCGTGGTCGGCGACCTGGGCGGCGACGCCGATGTCGTGAGTGATCAGCAGCAGCGTCATGTCGCGGTCGGCACACAGGCTCTCCAGCAGGTCCAGGATCTGCGCCTGGACGGTGACGTCGAGTGCGGTGGTCGGCTCGTCGGCGATGAGCAGGCGGGGATTGCGCGCGATCGCCATGGCGATCATCGCGCGTTGCCGCATGCCCCCGGAGAACTGGAACGGGTAGTCCTTCGCCCGCCGTCGTGCGTCCGGTATGCCGACCGCGTCGAGCGCCTCGACCGCGCGCTCGCGGGCGACCTTCTTGGTGACCCGCTCGTGGATACGGTGCACCTCCGCGATCTGGTCACCGACCGGCGTGACCGGATTGAGCGCGGTCATCGCGTCCTGGAACACCATGGCGATCGAGTCGCCGCGCAGCCGCTGCAGGGTCCGTTCGCTGGCTCCGACCAGCTCTTGGCCGTCGAAAACAATGGAACCCGAGGTGATTTCGGCTCCCGGTGGCAACAGCCCCATGATCGCTTTCGCGGTCAGACTCTTGCCCGATCCGGACTCGCCGAGCACGACGGTCGTGCTGCCGCGTTCGAGCCGCAGGCTGACCGAGGAGAGGGCCTGACGGTCTTCGCCTCGCTTGTGGAAGCGCAGATTGAGGTCCTGAATCTCCAGCAATGCCATGGTCATTGGCTCCTCACGTCGAGAACTTCGCGCAGCGTCTCCCCGATGACGACGAAGGCGAGGGTCGCCAGGCCGAGCATCGCGGCGGGGAAGAGCATCAGATGCGGGGCCAGCTGCCAGTTCCCGTCACGGCTGGCCTCGGCGATCTGCAATCCCCAGGAGTACGCCGGCAGCTTCAGCCCGACGCCGAGGATTGCGAAGCCGGCCTCGGCCGTCATACCGACGCCGATGCCCAGGGTCGACATGACCACGAGCGGCATGACGGCGTTGGGCAGGACATGCCGTCGCAGCACGGTGAGGTTCGAGACGCCGAGAACCTTTGCCGCTTGGACGTATTCGTTGTTCTTTATCTGCATGACACTGCCGCGCATGTAGCGCATGGTGCCCGCCCAGCCGAAGAGCACCAGGACGAAGACGATCGTCCAGATCGTGCGGTCCTTGAACTGGTAGAGGACCACGAGGCTGGCGACCATCACCGGCATGCCGAGCATGATGTCGGCGAGCCGGGAGATGACGCTGTCGACGAATCCGCCGAAGTAGCCGGCGAGCGATCCGGTGATCAGCGCGACCGCAAAGATCAGCGCGGCGGTCAGGACGCCCACCTCCATCGAGGTGCGCGCACCATGCACGACGTTGCTGAAGTAGTCACAGCCCTGTATGTCGTAGCCCATCGGATGGGCCGCCGATGCGGTCTCCCGGGACCGTCGCAGTGTGCAGTCCTGCGGGTCCTGGCCGGTGAAGAGCCGTGGGAAGGCCGCCATCAGGACGAACGTCACCACGATGAGCACGGCCAGATCGAAGACCGGCTTGCGCCATACGGTGCGCAGGGCCTGGGCGGTGGCTCCGCGTGGTCGGCCGGTGGTGGCCGCTTCGGTCGCCGCGGGTTGTGCGTCCGCGGGGGACAAGGTCGTCTCGGTGGGCTCAAGCATGGCGGACCCTCGGGTCGATGACGGGGTAGAGCAGGTCGATCAGCAGCGCCGAGACCAGGTAGAACAGCAGCAGGAAGACCGAGATGCCGACGACGACGGGTCCCTCCTGGCTCTGGATGGCCTGGGCGAGTGCGCCGCCGAGACCGGGCAGATTGAAGATGTATTCGATCAGCACGGAGCCGCCGAGCAGCCCGGCCATGGACAGGCCCAAGTAGGTGATGACCGGCACGAACGCGTTGCGCAGCGCGTGCCGCCACAGCACCCGGGTCGGGCCGGCTCCCTTGGCCCGCGCGGTCTGGATGTAGTCCGAGCGCATTACCTCGGTGAGGCTGTTGCGGGTGAGTCTTGCCAGCGGAGAAGCGGTTTCGAGCGCCAGGACGAGTGCGGGCAGGAGGAAGGCGACGGGATATCCATGACGCACCCCGGAGATCGGGAGTAGATGCCACTTGATGCCGAGGATGTACTGCAGCACGTAGGCGACGAGGAACCCGGGCACGGCGAGGAAGACGATGGTGAACGCCAGGTTGGTGTGGTCGGCGGTGCGTCCCGGTCGCAGGCCGGCCCAGGCTCCCATCAGGATCCCGATGACCAGCTTGAGCACGAACGCCGTGAACGCGAGGGCGAGTGTGTAGGGCAGCGCGGTGGTGATCGTCGAGATGACCGAGTTGCCGTTGAAGTCCGCGCCGAAGTCGCCGTGCAGGACGTTCCAGAGGTACTTGCCGTACTGCTCGAAGAACGGGTCGTTCAGGTTGTACTGATCGCGGATCGCAGCAGCCGTTGCCGGTGAGATCCGCTTGTTGCCGGCCAACGCCAGCACCGGGTCCCCCGGGATGGAGAAGACGAGGAAGTAGACCAGCAGGGTCGACCCGAGCAGCGTCGGGATCATGAATCCGATCCGACGCAGGGCGTAGCGGATCACGGGCGTTCCTGGTTGTTCTCGAAGTAGCTGCGCACGTCGGCGCCGACCTCGGCGACATGGACCGGCTTGCTGCCGGACCGCAACGACTCCGCGCCGGCGACACCGGCGGCGACGGAATCGCGCGCCGACAACGGCGAGGTGTCGGTGGGGGAGCCGGCCCGGACGAACTCGATGAACTCACCGACGGTGAGCTGGTCGGCGTCGCCGTGCCCGTTCGCATCGCCGACGATCGGGTACTGCACGTGCCCACGCTCGAGGAAGCCGGAGCGCTTGTTCCAGACCCGGACCTCGCCGCCCTCGCCGTCGCCGAAGTTCTCCAGTCGGCCCTCGGTGCCGATCACGGTGTAGTTGCGCCAGTAGTCGGGGGTGAAGTGGCACTGCTGGTAGCTGATGAACGCACCGGAGTCGAGCCGGGCCAGGATCATCGAGATGTCCTCGACGTCCACCACCGGGTTCAGCTCGGTCTGGGTCAGCGGCGGCCAGTTCTCGGAGGAGAACCAGTCGCGCATCCGGCGGTCGCTGTTGTCCCGTCGGTCCGTGACCTGACCGTAGACGGCCAGGTCACCCATACCCACGACGTCGCGGCTGGCCGACCCGGCCAGCCAGTGCATCACGTCGATGTCGTGAGCACCCTTCTGCAGCAACAGACTTCCGGCGCGGGACCGGTCGGCGTGCCAGTCCTTGAAGTAGAAGTCGCCACCGGTTCCGACGAAGTGACGACACCAGATCGCCTTGACCTCGCCGATCTCGCCGCGGTCGATGATCTCCTTCATCAACCGCACGACGTGCATGTGTCGCATGTTGTGGCCGACATACAGCTTGGTGCCGGTGCGGTGCGCGGCCTCGAGCACGCGGTCACAGTCCTCGGTGGTGATCGCCAGCGGCTTCTCGAGGTAGACGGGTACGCCGGCTTCGAGCAGGTCGACGGCGATGTCGGCGTGGGTGTCGTCGGGGCTCGCGACGATCGCACCGTCCAGGTCGGGGAACTCGCGCAGCAACGTGGCGACGTCGGGAAGAAGAGGTATGTCGGCGCCGAACAGGTCCGCCGCGACGGTCGCCGTGGACGGGTCCGGATCGACGGCCGCGATGATCGCGCCACCGAAGCTCTCGACGTTCCTGGCCAGACCGGCACGGGCACCCACGCCGATGACGGCTGCTGAGAACTGTTCGCGGCCAGTCGGTTTCGCGTCGCGCAACGCGTGGACGGTGGGCAGGGAGGGAGGTGTCATCGTCGCCGTTCCGTAGATCTCATGGGGCAGTTGGCTGAAGGCGTGGTGTAGTGCGCCGAGCGCGACCGCGTGCTCACCGAGTGCTCCGGGCACCACCTCGACGTCGACGTCGATCGCCACGGCGTCGCGTATGGCGGCCGTCAGGCGGGGCGCGATCATGTCGTGGAAGACGCTGAGCTCGCCGCCGAGCACGACGCGGTCCGGGTCGGTCGCCAGCACCAGCGCGGCGATCGACGGGGCCATGGCCGTGGTGAGCCGTTCGAGGGTCTCGATGCCTTCCCGGTCCTCGCCGTTGGACCGCAGGCGGGTGAGCGACTCCACAACGGCCGGCATTGAACTGCGCAGCGTGCCGGTCGGCCCCTGAACGTCGGAGAGGGCCGACAACAGGCCGACCTCACCGGCGCCGGAACGCCGTCCGCGTAGGACCGTCCCGTCGATGACGGTGCGTGCCGAGACGTGGAACCAGCTCAGCGCGTAGACGCCGACCTGGGTGTCGGTGAGCGCGCCGCCGCGTGCCTCGGCGGTGGCCGCGAGGCTGAGGTCGTTGTCGACCACCGCGGGGACACCGAACGTCTCGGTGAACAGCTCGCGCATGTTGCGTCCGCGCCAGTCCTGCACCTCGGGCGCCAGCTCCAGGACGCCGTCGGCCCGGACCAGGCCCGGTATGCCGATGCCGATCGCTCGCAGGTCACCGCGGCCAAGACCTGCGGACAGCAGCGTGCGGTCCAGCAACTCCACGACGGGCTGCACGTCGCTACGGCCCTGCGTCGGTGACGCCGTGTCGCTCGCGGAGGTCGCGAGCAGACCGCCCGCCAGGTCGGTGACCACCACCTGGGCGCGCTCGCCGGTCAGGTCGAGGCCGGCCACTGCGCCAGCGGACGCGCGAAACGTGCTGACTCGCGCGGGTCGACCACTGCCTCGACTCTGTGCCGATGCATCCGTGTGGACGAGCAGTTCGCGCTCGAGGCGGCCGAGCGCCGACTCGACGGTCGGCCGGGACAGGCCGGTGGTGTCGGCGAGTTCGCTGACCGTCGCCGCCCCCGCGTCGCGGATTGCGGCGAGTACTCGCTGGTGGCTGTCGCCGGTGGCGATCGACATGATTCCCCTCGAACGAAAGTGAGTTTCATAATGTTTATGAAACTTGTTGCGAAAGAGAGTGGCGCAGCTCACATCGGGCGTCAAGGACGGTCTGCATCGTGAGATCCGTGTCTCAGCAGACGTCTCGACAAGGAGTCGTGCCGCGACGTTTGGCGACTTCTCGCCAAGCGCTCGGGGGCTGCGTTGGGCCGCGGAATGGTGAGTCGGTCATCACTCGGAGGAAGGGAAACACCATGCGGAACACGTTCAAACTGCTGCCGGTTGCGGCGGCTGCTCTGCTCGCGCTGGCGGGGCCGGGCGCTGCTGCCCGCGCGACGTCGCCGGCGGACAGCTCGACCGGGGTATTCGCCCACCAGGCAACGGAACTCGGTCTCACCCCGGCCGCGCAGCACCGACTACAGAGTCAGGTCGACCAGGAGGTCCGCCGCACGCACGGAAAGCAGACCGCGCTCAACGAGGTGCATTGGAGCGGCGGGACCACCGTCTTCGTGCTGCCCGGCGAGACCCGTGCCCGGCATCTCAGCGACGGGGTGCATGCATTGCAGGGCACGGTCTACCGATGCCCGCCGAAGTACTTCTGCAACTACCGCTACCACAACTGGGAGGGGACGATGCACGAGCTCTACCACTGCACGTACTACCGGACGCCCTACCCGTTCACCTCGTGGGTCAATAACCAGACGAAGGGCACGAACGCGCGCTTCTACGACTCACAGGGCAAGTTCAGCTACGCCAGCCCGGGAGCGCCGGTGAAGACGCCGTGGGACAGCGACGCCTGGCGGGTCTGGTCGATCAAGCCCTGCTGAGCCACTCACAACCACCCACGCCGCGCCGCTTCCACGCCCGCCTGGAATCGATTGCGGGCGCCCAGGAGGGCCATGAGTTCGGCGACCCGGCGGCTGTAACTGCGCGCCGACATACCCAGTGCGCGCGCGGCGGTCTCGTCGGAACCACTGAAGGTCAGGGTGGGCAGCAGTTGGGTCAGATGTGACGGCGGCCGGCCGCCGCGGTCGTTCGCGATCACGGCGGCCGGGTCGTCACCGACCCGCCACAGATTCTGGTGGAACGCGACCAGTGCGGACACCACGGCACCGTCGCGAATCACCCGGAAGCCGTTGGCGAGCACGACTGAGTCCAGCGGCAGCAGGGCCAGTCGTCGGTCGATGATCGTGAGTTTCGTCGGTATGGCGGGCAGCACCCGCGCGTGCCCACCGTCGCGATAGACGATCGCGCCGAGTTCGGTGTCGGCGAGCAGGCCGGCCCGGGAGGTGATCTGCCGGACGGTCACCCCACGGCGGACCGCAGCGCGGAGCGTGGACGGACCACGCAACTGGATCGCCTCCGGCACCTGGCCGGACAGCAAGTAGGTCGTGTCGTCGACGCCGAGAATCTCCCGTCGAGCGATGCTGCGCAGTCTGCTGATGCTGTCCCACACCCTGGCCCGTGATCCGGTGATGGTGGCGTCGGGAGGTGCGGCACCGGCGGCGAGCGGCCCACGGCCTCGTTCCATCGCCTGGCCGAAAGCGTCTGTCGCGTCGAAGGATTCCCCTGCCATGTCCCGCTCCGTCTTCCGCCGCTCAGTCGGTGGCGGCCTTCTCGCCATACCACGTGGTCGTCGAGACCGGCCGAAAACCGACGCCTTGGTATGTCGCGCCGGCGATGTCGGACCCGAACGAGACCTTCACCCGCTCCATCCCGCGCGCAGCGAGGCGCGCGACCCCCTCGCTGACCAACGCGGAGGCCAACCCTCGCCGCTGGAACTCGTCCTCCACTCGCACCGGTTCGACCAAGCCGACCCTGGTGACCGGATCGGCCCAGAAGAGTGCGAATCCGGCGGACCGTCCGTCGGCGGACTCCACCCAGAGGTCGAGCTCGGGGTCGTAGAGGGAGCATTGCTCCAGTCGTTCGGCAACGCGCTCGCCATTGCGCTTGCGCATCGGGTGTGCGGCGTCCGCGCGTTGGGTGCGGTCGACCAGCACGAACCCGTCGGCCACGGGTCGGACGGCGCCGACGTCGCGGGTGTGCAGCCATGCGGTGCTGTCCGTGTATCCCGCCGTCAGGCCGGCACCCCGGGCGAGAGGAAGCAGCGCGGTGTCGTCGTCCCCGACCGGGATGTCGAAACCTCCGGGGGAGTAGCGACGTCCTGCCTCGAGAGCCGCGGCGAAGGTCGTGTCCAGGTCGAAGGCTCCGGGCACGACGATCGGGTCGACCTGGCACCCGGTCCGGTCGCCCGTGAGCAGTATGCCGGCGACCGGCCCGTCGTCGTCGAGCCAGAACGGTTGCTCGACGTCGTCGGAAGCACTCGGACGGCGCCACCACCACTGCACGTCGGCGGCCTCCCACAGTCCGCGGTCCGGATCGGCCGATCGGGTGCGCTGCAGCAGTCGAGTCGCCAGTTCCTGGGCGTCGAGCCCGGAGGCCTTGATCTGGGTCGCCATGCGTTCAGGCTAGGAGGCCGACGCCGGATCGCGCTCCTCATTATTGGTGTGCGACCGCTGCACGGCGACTGATTGGATCGACGTATGAGTACCGAGCGCGTGCCGTGGCCACGCAGCCTGCTGATCACCGGCACCGTCGGCGCCGGGAAGACGACCACGGCATACGCGATCGGCGACCTGCTTCGGGAACGAGGCCTCGCACATGCGGTGATCGATCTCGACGAGTTGCACCGCCTGTGGCCGGCGCCGGCGGGGGACGGCTTCAACCAGCAGGTCGAGTTGGCGAATCTGGCTGCGGTCGCGGCGAATTACCGCAACGCCGGTGCCGAACGGCTGGTGCTCGCGGGTGTGGTGCTGCACGACCGGGCCCGCTACGAGCGGGCGCTCGGTGAGCCCGTCGTGCTCTGCCGACTCCGGCCGCCGCTCGACCGGGTCGACGCACGCCTGATCGCCCGGCACGAGCCGGGTGAGGAGCGCGACTGGCACGTCGCCCGTGCGCCGGAGCTCGACGTGCTGCTCGACGACGCGGACACCGCGGACCTCGCCATCGACGTTGATGACGACACTCCTGGGCAGGTCGCCATGCGTGTCCTTGCCGCCACCCGCTTCGCCGAGTGACGGCTCTCTCGGCGAGTGACGGCGGGATCTGACCGTCGCTCGGCGAGGAAGCCGTCATTCGGGAGGGGTCCGGCCCCGTTTGCACTCGCCGTTGGAGAGTGCCAATAATGGCCTTAGCACTCTCCTAGTCAGAGTGATAGTTCGGATGTATGGCGAGAGCCGGACCTCGCGGGACTCAGACAGTCCTTCGAAGAACCGGCTCGTCCGTCGCGGGCGCCATACGACTGACTCCGCAACAACACGTGAGGATTGGACTGCACATGGCCAAGACCATTGCATTCGACGAGGAGGCCCGGCGCGGGCTCGAGCGGGGTATGAACACCCTCGCCGACGCCGTCAAGGTCACTCTCGGCCCCAAGGGCCGCAACGTCGTCCTGGAGAAGAAGTGGGGCGCACCCACGATCACCAACGACGGTGTGAGCATCGCCAAGGAGATCGAGCTCGACGAGCCGTACGAGAAGATCGGCGCCGAGCTCGTCAAGGAAGTCGCCAAGAAGACCGACGACGTGGCCGGTGACGGCACCACCACGGCGACCGTGCTCGCTCAGGCGATGGTGAAGGAAGGCCTGCGCAACGTTGCCGCGGGCGCCAACCCGATGGCCCTCAAGCGCGGCATCGAGGCCGCCGTGGCCGCCGTGTCCGAGGAGCTGACCAAGGCCTCCAAGGAGATCGACACCAAGGAGCAGATCGCGGCCGTCGCCGGGATCTCCGCCGGTGGCGACGCTTCCGTCGGTGACCTGATCGCCGAGGCGATGGACAAGGTCGGCAAGGAAGGTGTCATCACCGTCGAGGAGAGCAACACCTTCGGCCTGGAGCTCGAGCTCACCGAGGGCATGCGCTTCGACAAGGGCTACATCTCCGGTTACTTCGTGACCGACACCGAGCGCATGGAGACCGTTCTCGAGGACCCCTACGTCCTGATCGTCAACTCCAAGATCGGCAGCATCAAGGATCTGCTGCCGCTGCTGGAGAAGGTCATGCAGTCGGGCAAGCCGCTGGTCATCATCGCCGAGGACGTCGAGGGCGAGGCCCTGTCGACCCTGGTGGTCAACAAGATCCGTGGCACGTTCAAATCGGTCGCCCTCAAGGCGCCCGGCTTCGGTGACCGTCGCAAGGCCATGCTCGGCGACATCGCGATCCTGACCGGTGGTCAGGTCATCTCCGAGGAGGTCGGCCTCAAGCTCGACACCGCGGAACTGGACCTGCTCGGCAAGGCCCGCAAGGTCGTCGTCACCAAGGACGAGACGACCATCGTCGAGGGCGCCGGTGACGCCGACCAGATCGCCGGTCGCGTTGCGCAGATCCGCGCCGAGATCGAGAACTCCGACTCCGACTACGACCGCGAGAAGCTGCAGGAGCGCCTGGCCAAGCTGGCCGGCGGTGTTGCGGTCATCAAGGTCGGCGCGGCCACCGAGGTCGAGCTCAAGGAGCGCAAGCACCGCATCGAGGACGCGGTCCGCGCTGCCAAGGCTTCGGTCGAGGAGGGCATCGTCGCCGGTGGTGGCGTTGCGCTGCTGCAGGCCGCCAAGGGTGCGTTCGAGTCGCTGAAGCTCGAGGGCGACGAGGCGACCGGCGCCAACATCGTCCAGGTCGCCGCCTCGGCTCCGCTGAAGCAGATCGCTGCCAACGCGGGCCTGGAGCCCGGTGTCGTGTCCGCCAAGGTGGCGTCGCTGCCCGTCGGTGAGGGCCTCAACGCCGCCACCGGTGAGTACGTCGACATGCTTGCGGCCGGCATCCCGGACCCGACCAAGGTGACCCGCTCGGCGCTGCAGAACGCCGGCTCGATCGCCGCGCTGTTCCTCACCACCGAGGCGGTCATCGCCGACAAGCCGGAGAAGACGCCGGCCATGCCGGCCGACCCGTCCGGCGGCATGGGCGACATGGGCTTCTGACGAAGCACGCAACGAAGGTTGGCGGCTTCGCCGTAACCGACGATCGCGGAACGGCCGGGTCAGCTGCGAGCTTGCGAGCAGCGACCTGGCCGTTGTGCGTGAGGAGTGCGGCTACGGGCACAGCGACGAAGGAGCGAAGCCGCCGGCCGAAGTGGAGTGCGAGGAAGAGCCCTGAAGTAATGGGCTTCTAGTCCGCCCACGAAGTTTCTCCGACCTCAGGTCGGAGAACGCGTGACCATCGAAGAGGCCGTCCACCCTGTGAATGGGGTGGACGGCTTCTTCATGTTCGTGGTGCACAATCACCGGTTGTGGCAACGCCTTCGGCTCCGACGCACCGCGTCAAACTCTGGTCCCTGACGCTCGGGGCACTCGGTGTCGTCTTCGGTGACATCGGCACCAGCCCGCTCTACTCGCTGCAGACGATCTTCTCGCTCGACCACAACCGGGTCGACACGACCCACGAGGACGTCTATGGCGTGATCTCGCTGGTGTTCTGGGCGGTCACGATCGTCGTGAGCATCAAGTACGTCGTCTTCATCCTGCGCGCCGACAACGATGGCGAGGGCGGCGACCTCGCGCTTGCGGCGCTCGCCCGCCGCGCGGTCCGACCGGGCGGTAAGCGATTCGCACTGGTGATGGTGCTGGGTGTCTTCTCCGCGTCGCTCTTCAGCGGTGACAGCGTGATCACACCGGCCATCTCGGTGCTGTCGGCGGTCGAGGGTCTTGCGGTGCCGGCCCCGGGGCTGCACGACGTCGTGCTCCCGATCGCCATCACGATCATCGTCATCCTCTTCGTGGTGCAGCGTTTCGGCACCTCCGTGGTGGGCAAGCTGTTCGGCCCGGTGATGGTGCTCTGGTTCGTGACGATCGCGGTGCTCGGGTTGACGAAGGTGATCCCGAATCCGGGGATCATCCGCGCACTCTCACCGACATACGCCCTCCAGTTCTGGTTCGAGCACCCGTTCGTCGCGTTCATCGCGATGGGCGCGGTGGTGCTGTCGATCACCGGGGCCGAGGCGCTGTATGCCGACATGGGCCACTTCGGCCGTTCGCCGATCCGGCGCGCGTGGTTCTTCCTCGTCTTCCCGTGCCTGACGCTCAACTACCTCGGCCAGGGCGCGCTGATCACCGAATCGCCTGGCGCCATACGCAATCCGTTCTTCCTGCTCGGCCCGTCGTGGGCGCAGTGGCCGATCGTGATCCTGGCGACCATGGCCACCGTGATCGCCTCGCAGGCGGTGATCTCCGGAGCTTTCTCGGTGGCGCGTCAGGCCGAGCGACTCGGCTACCTGCCACGGCTCACCGTGCTGCACACGTCCGAGCACGAGAGCGGTCAGATCTACATCCCGTCGATCAACTGGTCGTTGTTCGCCGGGGTGCTGGTGCTCATGCTGACCTTCCGCACGTCCCAGCACCTGGCCACGGCATACGGCCTGGCGGTCACGGGCACGCTCGTGCTCAGCTCGACCCTCTTCCTGGTCTATGCCGAGTCCGCCTGGAAGTGGCCGAAGTGGCGGTTGATCCTCGTCGGAGTACTGTTCTACGGCGTCGAGTTGACGTTCCTCGCCGCGAACCTGGCGAAGGTCATTCACGGCGGTTGGTTGCCGCTCTCGATCGCGGCCGTGGTCGCCACCACGATGTTCACGTGGCGTCGCGGCGCCTCGATCGTCTCGGGGATGCGACGGGAGAAGGAGGGGCGGCTCACCGAGTTCATCGACTACCTGCAGACCTGCGAGGTGACGCGTGTCCCCGGCGTCGCGGTGTTCCTGCATCCCGACAACGAGACCACGCCGCTGGCCTTCCGGGAGAATGTCGCGTTCAACCACGTCACCCACGAGAACGTCTACATCGTGTCTGCCGTTTCGCGGAACGTGCCGCACGTCGCGCCCGAGGACCTGTTGAAGTTCAGCAGTCTCGGCGACCCGTACGACGGGGTGGCACACATCCAGCTGAACTTCGGCTTCCAGGACGACCAGGACGTCCCGCAGGCACTGCGCGCGGCGCGCGAGCAGGGGATCAATCTCGACCCGGACGAGGCGTTCTACTTCCTGTCCCGGATCAGCGTGCAGCACGGCTCGTTGCCCGGCCTGAGCAAGTGGCGCAAGCGCCTGTTCCTCGGTATGGCGCACAACGCGGCAAACCCGGCCGTCTACTACCGACTGCCCGAGGACCGCACCGTCGTCATGGGCGCCCAGGTGCACTTCTGAGCGACCATCGAGGTGGCCGAGGAGGTCGTGAGGAACGAGCGACCGTCTCGAGGTCCCGCCCGTTCGATTCGCTGCTCGCCCCTTCGAGACGCCCGCTCGTCCCTCGCGGGCTCCTCAGGGCGCAGCTCATCGGTTCTTCAGGGCGCATGGTGGCTACTCGCTGGTAACATCGGCGGAACTCCCACGCGAAGGACGGCATACCCGTGGCATTCGACCGCCTGCTCGAGCCCATCAACATCGATGGGGTACCGCTTTCCAGTCGAGTCCTGATGGGCTCGATGCACACCGGATTCGAGGATCGGAGCAAGGACTTCGGCCGCTGGGCGGCATACCTCGCCGAGCGTGCGAAGGGCGGCACCGGCCTGATCGTCACCGGTGGGTTCGCCCCCAACATCGAGGGCTGGCTGTTGCCTGCGGGATCGTTGATGCGGACCAAGCATGCCGCCGGCAAGCACCGGACCGTCACCGACGCCGTACACGCCGAAGGCGGCCGAATCCTGTTGCAGGTGCTGCATTCCGGGCGTTACGGGTATCACCCGCTGATTCGTTCCGCGAGCAACCGGAAGTCGCCGATCACGCCCTTCAAGCCCCGCGCCCTGTCGGGCAAGGGCGTCGAGCGGACGGTCGACGCGTTCGTGCGGGCCTCGAAGCTCGCCAAGCTCGCCGGGTATGACGGCGTGGAGATCATGGGCTCCGAGGGCTACCTGATCAACCAGTTCCTCGCGGCACACACCAACGACCGAACCGACGCGTGGGGTGGCAGTGCTGAGAAGCGGATGCGTTTCCCGGTCGAGATCGTCCGCCGCGTGCGGGAGGCTGTCGGCGCGAACTTCATTGTCAACTACCGCATCTCGCTGGTCGACCTGATCGACAACGGTCAGACCTGGGACGAGGTCGTGACGCTCGCCGGCAAGTTGCAGCAGGCCGGCGCCTCGATGTTCGGCACGGGCATCGGCTGGCACGAAGCACGGGTGCCGACCATTGTCACCTCGGTCCCGCGGGCGGCGTTCGTCGACTGGACGGCGCGACTGAAGCAGGAGGTCGACATTCCGGTCGTCGCCTCCAACCGGATCAACACCCCCGAGGTCGCCGAGGAGATCCTCGCCAGTGGCCAGGCCGATCTGGTGTCGATGGCGCGCCCCTTGCTGGCCGACCCGGAGTTCGTCCGCAAGGCGCGCGAGGGCCGCGCCGACGAGATCAACACGTGCATCGCCTGCAACCAGGCCTGCCTGGATCACACCTTCTCCAACAAGAAGGCCACCTGCCTGGTGAACCCGCGTGCCGGCCGCGAGACCTCGCTGGTCCTGTTGCCGGTGCCGGTGCAGCGGAAACGAAGGATCGCCGTCGTCGGCGCCGGTCCGGCCGGACTCGCCGCAGCGGTCTCCAGCGCCGAACGCGGCCACCAGGTAACGCTTTTCGAGCGTCAGCAGCACCTCGGTGGACAGTTCCGGCTGGCGATGCAGGTGCCCGGCAAGGAAGAGTTCGCCGAGACGCTGCGCTACTACACGCGACGGCTCGAAGTGCTCGGCGTCGACGTGCGATACGGGGTCGACGTCTCCGAGAACGAGCTCCACGGCTTCGACGACGTCGTCGTGGCAACCGGTGTCAAGCCGCGGGTCCCGCAGATCGAGGGCATCGAGCACCCCAGCGTCGTCATGTATGACGAACTGCTGCGCGGCGAGGTCGAGGCCGGTCGTCGCGTCGCGGTGATCGGCGCCGGTGGCATCGGGTATGACGTCAGCGAATTCCTGCTGGAGGACCAGCACAAGAAGCTGCCGGACTGGCAGGCCCAGTGGGGAGTGACCGAGGACCCGGAGGCGCGAGGTGGTCTCACCGTAAAGCGCCCGGTCGAGCCGCGCCGGCAGGTCTACCTCCTGCAGCGCAAGCCGGCACCGCTCGGCAAGGGCCTGGGCAAGACCACCGGCTGGGTCCATCGTGCTGCGCTGAAGGATGCCGGGGTCGAGTTGATCGGTGGCGTCACCTACGACCGCATCGACGACGCCGGGCTGCACATCACCGTGCGGACCAAGGACGCCGAGCCGCAGACGCGAGTGCTCGAGGTCGACACGATCGTCATCTGCGCCGGGCAGGAGTCGGTGCGTGACCTGGTACGTGAGGGCGACGCGGCGCGGCACGTGATCGGCGGTGCCGACGTGGCCGCCGAGCTCGACGCCAAGCGTGCGATCGCGCAGGCGACGGAGCTGGCGGCCACGGTCTGACCCACCCCGGGGACTGGTGCCGGACCGATGACGGTCAGGCGAGGAATGAGGAACGAAGCCTCAGGTCACGCGTTCGTACTGAACGCCTTGACCACGTCGGTCTCGACCTGTGCGTAGGCGGTGCCGGCGGAGCCGACGGTGTTGCCGATGTCGGCGAGCGCCGTACGGACCTTCGACTGCGCCTTGGTCCACTCGTGGTTCAGCGCGGCGTACTGATTGGCCCCCTGGCCGGTCCAGCTGGCCTGCAGGGTGGCGAGCTTGCCCTTCATCACCTGCATCAGCGTGTCGATCTCCTGGCCGATCTGGCCGATGTCGAGACTGTGCTGGTTGAGGTGCGCGGCGTTGACGCTGTAACCGTCGTTCGGTGTGTGCATGTCTGCCTCCCAAGAAGTCGTCCACTCGGTGCGGACGCGTTGGGACGACGGTAGGCAGCGGGCGCGGTCGCCCGCAGAAGTTGTCCACAGGGGGCGAACCACTCTCGCCGAGTGACGGCTCTCTCGGCGAGCGACGGTTCGATCAAACCGTCATTCGCCGAGGAAACCGTCATTCGGCATGGGTGGTGAGCTCTGCCGGCAGCGGCCGGGCATGTATGACGCGCAGCGAGGTCACGGCTCGCGTGAGCACCACGTAGAGCCGTCGCAGTCCGGTCCGCGTGTCGGGTTCGGCGTCGGCGATATCGCTGGGCTCGAGCACGACGACGTGGTCGAACTCCAGGCCCTTCGCCACGGTGGCGGGCACCAACTGGACCCGGTGGTCGGCCTCGTCACCTGTGGCGATGTCCAACTGTCCGTGCTCGATTTCGTTGTCCTGCAACAGTTTCGACGTCTTCGCAACGACGGCGTCCGGCACGATCACGCCCACCGATCCCACGTTGTCCAGCGCTGCATGGACCGCATCGACGAGGGCCGTCGATCGTTCGTCCGCGGTAACCGCGGTCAGCAGGAGCTCGCCCGGGTTGTCGCGCACACTGACCGGCGAACCCAGACCGGGAGCCATGGTCGGCAGCAGTCGCGCCGCGAAATCGATCACCGAGGCGGGTACCCGGAAGCCACGGTCGAGCACCTCCAGGTGGTGCTCGGGTTTGCCGAGATGCCCCATCGCGGTCGCCCAGCTGTCCGTGGCCCACGGGGTCGTCCCCTGCGCGATGTCACCGAGCACGGTCACCGAGCCGGTGGAGCACCGCCGGCCGACCGCACGCAACTGCATGGGGGAGAGGTCCTGCGCCTCGTCGAGCACGACGTGCCCGAGACTCGGCGTCCGGCCGAGCAGGTCGTGCAGTTCGTCCATCAGGGTCAGGTCGGCGAGCGACCACTTGGCCGTGCCTTTGCTGCGGGCAGGCTTGTCCCACAACAGGATCCGTTGCTCGTCAGCGTCGAGCACTCCGTCGGCGGCCGCCGCCAGGCGTTCCGGATCGGACCACAGGTCGAACAGCACCTGGGTCGGATCGACCGTCGGCCACACCGACCCGGTGTACTTCTTCACCGGTGCGCTCCGTCCGATCGACTCCTGCACCCGGTCGTCGGGGGAGTCGCCGGCCCGCTCCATGCGCAACAGCACGGCGTGGGCGAGTCGCCGCGGCAGCATGTCACGGGCCGCGTTGAAGCGGACGCCGCGCGTGGTCAGTTCGTCGACGATCTCCTGCACCTCGTATGCCGGGATCCGCCATTTGCGGGATCCGCGTGGCACGACCAACGGCTCGGTCGGAGCGTTGACCCGCGACCACAGGGCGCGGCGGAGCACTTCCGCCATACGCGAATCGCCTTTGAGGACAGCGACTTCGGTGCTGTCCTCGCCGCGCACCCGTGCGTGCGCGACCAGGTCGGCCGCGGTGGAGTGCTCGACACGAACCTCACCGAGGGCGGGTAGGACGGCGCTGATGTGATCCAGGAACGCGCCGTTCGGGCCGACCACCAGCACACCGGACCGGTCCAGCCGGTCACGGTGCGTGTAGAGCAGCCACGCGGCACGGTGCAGACCGACGGCGGTCTTCCCCGTGCCCGGAGCGCCCTGCACGCAGACGGAGGTCTCGATGCCCGACCGGACGATGAGGTCCTGCTCGGGCTGGATGGTCGCCACGATGTCGCGCATCGGACCGGTGCGCGGGCGTTCGATCTCTTGGGCGAGAATCTCACTCGTGCCGCTGGATTCCTCTGCTGCCAGGAGGTTCTCGTCCTCGATGGCGGAGATCTGGCCCTTGTCAATCCCGAACCGTCTGCGGCGTACGACGCCCATCGGTTCGGTCCGCGACGCCCGGTAGAACGCGGTCGACACCGGTGCGCGCCAGTCGAGCACCACCGGATCTCCGTCGTTGTTGCTGACGTGCCGCCGGCCGATGTACGCAGTTGGAATCTGATCAGCGACTGCCGACGCGTCAGGTATACGAGGGGGCGGGGCGTCGAAATCGATGCGGCCGAAGAAGAGGGTGCTGTGCGGGTCGTCCTGAAGGGACGCGACGCGTCGTGCCAGCGTCACGGCCAGTTCGTATGCCGAGTCGCCGTCGCTGGCGTGGTTCGGGTCGAGGGATTCGGCGCGCTCGCGCATCCGGGCCAGGTCGGCGCGGGCGGCTGCGAGGTAGGCGCGTTCGGGTTCGAGGTCGGTGTCAGTGGCCATGAGCTCCAGGAATTTTCGGGCCGGAGGAACCCGGGGTCCCCGCGAAGTATCGGGGGAGCGAAGCGGAGGAGAACTTCGGGGGGTGGGGCGAAAAAGGGCGCCTCTTCCGGCAGTCGATTGTGGGGGACGAGCGAGCCTATCGCTCGGCTCCACCCGCGACCACCGAATAAGGCGCCCGTCGGCTGGTCGATGGGGAAATGCCGAAGTCCCCCTCGGCGTGAGCCGAGGGGGACTTCGCGTGATCCGGCCCCGTCACAAGCCGGATCCACCCCGTCAGGACCAACCGGGCAACGGAGGAAGGGAGAGTGCCCGGGGTCCCTCGTCACGGTCTAGCTGGACGATGCCTCGCCCAGGGTGACCGAGACGTCTTGCTGCTTCCCGTCGCGTATGACGGTCAGCGTGACCTTGTCCCCCACGTTGTGTGCTCGCACGAAGCCGATCAGCGAATCGGACGGGGGAGATCCGATCTGCTGTCCGTCGAACTTCGTCACCACATCGCCCTTCTTCAAGCCGGCCTTCGCCGCCGGGGAGCCGGCGTTGACCTTCATGATCTTGGCGGCCTGCTCGGTGGCGCTGCCGACCTTGACCGTCGCTGCGGAGGTCGCCACCTGCACGCCGAGCTGCGCGTGCTTCACCTTGCCGGTGTCGATCAGCTGCGAGGTGATGTTCTTGACGACGGTCACAGGGATAGCAAAACCGATCCCGATGTTTCCCGACTGGGAGGAGGCTGACGATTGCCCGAGAGTGGCGATCGAGGAGTTGATCCCGATCAGCTTCCCGGAGCCACTGACGAGTGCGCCGCCCGAGTTGCCGGGGTTGATCGCCGCGCTGGTCTGGATCGCGTTGGTGGTCGAGGTGTTGTCCTGGGACTGCTGCTGTTGGGAGCCGCCGAACGGATCCTGGTTGCTGCCGCCCTGGCTCTCCTGCTGCGTGGTGACCGGGCGGTTCAGCGCGCTGACGATGCCCGTTGTCACCGTGCCGGCAAGGCCCAGCGGGTTGCCGACGGCCATGACCGGCTGACCGGGCACGAGCTTCGTGTCGTCGCCGAGACCGACCGGCTTCAGGTTGTCCGGCGGGTTCTCCAGCTTGACCACCGCCAGGTCGGTGCTGGGGTCGGTGCCGACGACCTTTGCCGTGAAGGTGCGGCTGTCGTTCAGCGTGACCGTCACCGTCGGCTTGCTGCCCGCACCGGTGACCACGTGGTTGTTGGTGACGATGTTGCCGTCCTTGTCCAGGATGACCCCGGACCCCTGGTCACCCTGGCTGCCGGCCCGCACGGTGATCGCGACGACGCTCGGGGCGACCTTGCTCGCGGTCGCCGACCAGTCGATCGCTCCGGCATCGGCGAAGTCGGCCGGGTCGGCCTTGACGACCGTCGTGTTCCCGCCGGTCGCGGTCGACGAACCGTTGTCGTCCTTCGTCAGCGCCCACGTGCCGCCACTGGCCAATGCGGCCGCGAGGATCGCAGCAGCCGGGACCGCCGCCCAGCGCTTGCTGCGCTTGGGCCCGCCGTCGTTCGACCCGCCGCCGGGGTTGTACGGACCACCGGGGAAGCCGCCCTGCTGACCGCCACCGGTGGCATAGGTCGGTGCCGCGTAGGCGTTGTGCGTCGGCTGCGCGCCGTACGGCTGTTGGCCGTGCTGTGGCTGCTGCGGTTGCTGAGGTTGTCCCGCCGCATAGGCGGGCTGCTGCCCGGCCCCGACCGGCGCGGCATACGGGTTCTGCTGCTGCGACTGTGGCTGCTCGCCGTACGGCGACTGATGCGGCCTCGGGTGCGCCGGCAGATGTGCGGTGTGGTCGTCGGACGTGTAGATGCGTCCGGTCGTGTCGCCACCTGGTGCGTCGTCGCCCCTGCTGTCGTCAGCAGGATGCTGGTCAAACGACATCTTGTGTAACCCCTCGTGCCTCGTGGTCGATGCGCCGCCGGTGCCGGCCCGTCACTGGTCCCTACTGAACGCCGTCCGTCTGTTCCGGCGCTTCGTCGAACCTGTGGGCTTCCTGTGGCTCCCTCGTGTCGCGCGGTGCGGTTGTCTCGTTGACGGTGTCTGCTGCCATGTCTGTTTCGAAAGAGGGTATTTTCGCGACGAAGGTAGCGCCACCACCGGGGGTGTCCTTCACCTCGACCGTTCCCTTGTGGGCGGCGACGAGCGCCGTCACGATCGCCAATCCGAGGCCGCTGCCCCCGTGCTCGCTGTTGCGCGATGCGTCGGCACGGTAGAAACGCTCGAAGATGCGATCGTGCAGGTCGGCGGGGACGCCCTGGCCGTGGTCGATCACGTGGACCTGGGCGGAGCCGTCGATCGTGCCGACCGCGATCTCGATCGGCGTCCCGGCCGGCGTGTAGCGGATGGCGTTGGCCATCAGGTTGCCGAGCACCTGCCGCACCGCGGCGTCGTCCCCGAGCACGACGGTCGGGCGAACCGGCCCGCCCAGTCCGTGCAGCCGGACCTCCCGGTCGTGGTCGATCGCGGTCGCGTCCTGCACGGTGTCCGCCGCGAGAACCGTGAGATCGACCGGTGTCAGCGGGCGTTCGGCGACGGTGTCGTCCTTGTGCCGCCGCTCGAGCCGGGTCAGCAGCAACAGGTCGTCGACCATGCTCGCCATCCGCGTCGCCTCGTCCTCGATCCGGCGCATCGCGGAGCGCACGTCATCGGGTTCGGAGACGGCACCCTGCCGGAAGAGCTCGGCATACCCGCGCACCGTGGCCAACGGGGTGCGCAACTCGTGCGACGCGTCGGCGACGAACTGCCGCATCCGATCCTCGGAGGCACGGCGTACGGCGAAGGAGTCCTCGATCCGGGCAAGCATGATGTTGAGCGATTTGCTGAGGCTGCCGACCTCGTCCTGTGCGCCGGGCGCCGGCACGCGTTGGGTGAGGTCACCGCGCGCGATGCTGCGCGCCGTGTCCTCGATCTGGCGCAGCGGGCGCAGTGCCCGGCGTACGGCGAACCAGCCGAGTGCCGCACACGCCAGCAGGGCGATCAGCCCGACCGAGACGATCACCAGCTCCAGGTGCACGATGACGTCGTTCGTGTGGTCCATCGACACGGCGACGGCGTAGACGAGCGTCTCCTTGTCGGTGCGGACGGTGCCTGCCACGACGTGCCAGGTGGTGTCGCCGTTCTTGGACCCGACACTGAAGACGCGGCCGCTGCGGACGCGGGGGTCGGAGCTGGTCAGCCGTGGGATCGCGGGCAACGGTCCGCCCGTCGAGGAGTTGCCCGGGTCGGTCGCCAGGCTGCGCTCGTGGCCGTCCACGCTCTGCAGCTCGATCGCGTAGGTGTTGGTCGGGACGAACGCGAACGCCCGCTTCTCGGACGCGGGGTTCTGCACCGCGCTGTCGACGAGATGGGCGCTCGCCGCACGCAGTTCGGCGTCCTGTCGGGCGCTCATGAAGCTGCGGACCTGGGTGGTCGCCGTGGCACCGCTCGCCAACAGGGCGACCGCGAGGAGCCCCATCAGCAGCACGCTCAGCCGGAGCCGGAGCGGCATGGCCGACAACTCGTGGCGGACACGTCCGGAGAAGGAAGAAGAGCGGTTCCTCATCGTCTCCTCACGCTCTGTGCCCGAGTGCCGTCCTTCGGCGGGACCGGAAGGAGTTGCGCGAAGGCGTCACTCGCGCGGTGCACGCAGAACGTATCCGACGCCGCGCTTGGTGTGGATCAGCGGCGCGACGTCGCCGACGTCGATCTTGCGGCGCAGGTAGGAGATGTAGCTCTCCACGATGCCCGCCTCGCCACGGAAGTCGTAGTCCCACACGTGATCCAGGATCTGGGCCTTGGACAGGACACGGCCCTGGTTCAGCATCAGGTAGCGCAGCAACTTGAACTCGGTGGGGGAGACCTCGATCACCTGACCGGCGCGCCGGACCTCGTGGGAGTCCTCGTCGAGCTCCAGGTCCGAGACCCGCACCGTCGAACGGGCGTCGCTCTCGACCTGGGTGCGGCGCAGCACCGCGCGGATGCGCGCGACGACCTCCTCCAGGCTGAACGGTTTGGTGACGTAGTCGTCACCGCCGACGGTGAGGCCCTTGACCTTGTCCTCGACCGCGTCGCGAGCGGTGAGGAAGACGATCGGCAGCTCGATGCCATTGGCGCGCAGCTTGCGGGTGACGGTGAAACCGTCCATGTCCGGGAGCATGACGTCGAGGACGGCCAGGTCGAGGGTGTGTTGACCGGCGATCGTCACGGCGTCGTTGCCGGTCGCCGCGGTATGCACCTCGAATCCGGCGAATTTGAGGCTCGTTGCGAGCAATTCGCGAATGTTGGTCTCGTCCTCGACAACGAGGAGGCGGGCTTCCGGTGAACTCATGTCGGACACTGTGACCCCCTTCGCTGGGAATTGTCTGAGAGTCACATGATACGTCGCGGCGGCTCTGCTGGGCGAGGGTCGGAGGCGCTGCGACTCGCGAATTTAATTAGCTGGTCTAATGAGCTAAACTAACTAACTGTGACTCCAGCCGAACGCAGACGCCTCGCCGTCGACCTCCGCTCGGTGTGCATGCGCATCAGTCGCAGGGTCCGCTTCTCCAGCGCCGGGCGCAGCTCCCTTCCGCCGCACCAGGTTTCGGTGCTCGGCAAACTGGACAAGAATATCCGCACGCCGCGCGAGCTCGCCGAGATCGAGTGCGTCAGCGCACCGTCGATGACCCGCACGGTCAACGCGTTGGTCGAGCAAGGGCTCGTCCGACGCGATGCCGACCCCGACGACGGTCGTCAGGTCCACCTCCAGTTGACCCCGGAGGGTCGCAAGAGCCTGAGCGCCATACGACGATCGCGCGACGAGTGGGTCTACTCCCGTATGGCGGATCTCACCGAGGAGGAGTGTGCGGTCCTGCGGCAGGCTGCGGACATCCTGGAAAGGGTCGTGACCCCTCAATGAGTCGGACCTTCGCGTCCCTGTCCGTCTACAACTACCGCGTCTACTTCGCCGGCGCCCTGATCTCCAACATCGGCACCTGGATGGGCCGCACGGCCCAGGACTGGCTGGTCCTGACCCAGCTGACGCACCACGACTCGACCGCGCTGGGCATCGTGACCGCGCTGCAGTTCGCCCCCGTCGTCCTGCTCGCGCCGTTCGCCGGCGCCATCACCGACCGCTTCCCCAAGCGGCGCATCCTCTTCGGCACGCAGAGCGCCCTGGCCGTGACCGCCGCCCTGCTCGCAGTGCTTGTGCTCACCGACGTGGTCACCTTGTGGCAGGTCTACGCGCTCGCGCTGCTGCAGGGCGTCGCGACGGCCCTGGACAACCCGAGTCGGCAGGCTTTCGTCTCCGAAATGGTCGAGTCGGACCTGCTGAGCAACGCTGTCGGCCTGAACGCCACCTCCTTCAACGCGGCCCGCCTGATCGGCCCCGGCATCGCCGGCCTGTGCATCGGGCTGATCGGCACCGGTCAGACGTTGGTGTTCAACACGTTCTCGTTCATCGCCGTGCTGATCGCGCTCCGGGCGATGCGACCGGCCGATCTGATGCCGGCTCCACAGGTGCGCGGCAAGGGCAAGGTGCGCGAGGGTTTCGCCTACGTTCGGCACCGCCCGGACATCATGCTGATCATGTTCATGGTGTTCATGCTCGGCACGTTCGGGATGAACTTCCAGATCACCATCGCGCTGATGGCCACCGCCGTCTTCCACCAGGGCGCCGCCGAATACGGTCTGCTCGGCTCGATCATGGCGATCGGGTCGCTCGCCGGCGCGCTGATGGCGGCCCGCCGCCAGCGCCCGCGCCTGCGGATCGTGCTGGCCGCGCTCGTCGGGTTCACCATCTTCTCGGCGCTCGCTGCGATCGCGCCGTCCTACTTCCTCTTCGCCCTGTTCCTGGTCCCGACCGGCCTGTGTGCGATCACGACGTTGAACACCGCGAACGCCACCGTGCAGCTGAGTGTCACGCCGGTGATGCGCGGCCGGGTGATGGCGCTCTACATGGCGATCTTCATGGGCGGCACCCCGGTGGGAGCGCCGGTCGTCGGCTGGATCGGCACGGCCTGGGGGCCGCGATGGACCATCCTGGTCGGCAGCATCGCCACAGCCATTACGGTGGGTGCCGTCATGATCTATCTGATGCGCGGCACGAACCTGCGACTCCGGTTGGAGGGCCGCCCCATCCCGCACCTCGAGGTGCGGCACCGCGACGGCGGTGCCGACCTCGCGGGCGAGCGCGTCGCATGATGTCGCCGCGCTCCCAGCGCATCGTGGTCATCGTCGCGCTGGTCGCCCTGGTGGGCGTCGCCGTGCTCAGCGCGATCGTCTGAACCAGCCGACTCAGCTCGACTGCTGCTGCGCGAACAGCCGGCGTCGTGTGTGGTCCAACTGCTCGATCACGATGCGGCGCAACGCCGTCGGGGCGTCCTCGCGGTCCGCCAGCCACTGCTCCGCGGCCCGCACCACCGGGTTCGCGACACCGCCGTCGATGCCGCCGTCGGTGATGCTCGTGCGGGGGAACAGGCCGGTCGCCAGACGCGCCGCCATGGTCATCGTCTGTTGCTGCCACCACTGCCCGACCTGCTCGAAGTAGGGCGCGGCGAAACCCGCCACCTCGGCGTCCGGGCCGGTCGAGAAGCCGGCCAGCAGGGCACGCTGTTTGTCGTTGGTCAACGTGGCGTCGGTGGTCAGCTCGCGCCATACCCGCTGCTTGGTGGCGATGCCCGGCAGCGACGCGAGCGCACGGTCCCTGGCGGTCGCGCCGCTCATCGTCGGGTCGGCGGCGTACTCGTCGTGCAGGCGCGTCTCGTCGACCGCGCCGAGCTCGGCGAGCGCGACCAGCAGATCCCAGCGCAGGGACGGCGTGAGTTCGAGCCCCTCGACACCGCCTTCGAGCGTATGGCGGACCGGTGTCTTACCCGACGGCGTCAGTCCGGCGCACCGAGCCAGGGCATGCGCCCAGGTGCGCTGCAGGTCCGAACCGGATGCCGCTGAGCGCAGACCCTTGTCGATCGAGGCGACGAGAACCGTTGCGGCCGAGGCGCGTTCGGCGGGGGCAAGGTAGCTGGTGATCGCGGATGCCGCCTGGCTCAACACCATCGCCAGCAGTCCTGCATCGGTTTCCGTGGCGGCGTTGCGCTCCACGGCCTCGAGGTAGCGCCCCGCATGCAGACGGGCGTCCCGGACGGCGTTCCAGAGTGCCGACCACACCACGGCACGGGTCAACGTCGGCTGCACGGAGGACAGGCCGGTCCGGAATGTCTCCACGGACCGGTCGTCCAGGCGCAGCAGTGCATAGGTCAGGTCGTCGTCGTTGGCCACCACCGCGTCGACGGCCGTGCCCGCCGGCAGTGGCACCTCGACCTTGGCCGCGTCGAGCGTGACCTCCACGCGCGCAGTGCGCTCCAGCCCCGCGTCGGTGAGAGCGAAGGTGGACACGACGACCCGGTGGTTGCGGGCGATCTGTTCGCCGGTCAGTTGATCTGTTGAATCCGTTGTCACATAGAGCTTTTCGCCCTCGCGAAGCACCGACACGACGGACGGGCCGGTCGTCTCGAGCCAGGTCGGCACCCAGTCCGAGAGGTCGGCGCTGCTGCTTTCCTGCAGCGCGTCGATCAGATCCTGCAGCCCGGTGGAGCCGAACGCGTGCCGCTGGAAGTACAACTGCGCGGCACGGAAGAACGCGTCCCGCCCGGCATACGCCATCAGTTGCTTGAGGACCGACGCGCCCTTGGCGTAGGTGATGCCGTCGAAGTTCAGTCGCGCAGCTTCGAGGTCGGGGATGTCGGCGACGATCGGGTGCGTCGTCGGCAGCTGGTCCTGGGTGTAGGCCCACTGCTTTCGGTTGAGCGCGAACGTCACCCACGACCCGTGGTGACCGGCCGCCTCGGTGGCCGCCAGGTAGCCCATCAGGTCGGCGAACGACTCCTTCAGCCAGGTGTCGTCCCACCAGCGCGGCGTCGCGAGATCGCCGAACCACATGTGCGCCATCTCGTGCATGATCACCTCCGCACGGGACTCGCGCTGCGCCTCGCTCGGGGTCCCGCGGAAGAGGTAGCTGCTCTCGCTGAAGGTCACCAGGCCCGGGTGCTCCATCGCGCCGATGTTGTACTCCGGCAGGAAGATTTCGTCGTATTTGCCCCAGGGGTAAGGGAATTGGAAGACCTCGTCGAAGAAGGTCAGACCCTGCTTGGTGATCGTGAAGATGTCCTCGGCGTCCAGGTGCTCGGCCATCGACTTGCGGCAGATGGCACCCAACGGCACCTCGAAGGAGCTGCCGTCCGGGCGGTCCGCACGCCATACGTCCGACAGGTGGTGGAACGGGCCCACCGCGAGCGCCGTGAGGTATGACGACAGGGGCAGCGTGGGCGCGAAGGTGACCGTATGGCGGTCGCCGTCCACGACGTCACTGACCGGGGACTGGTTGGCGAAGACCGATGACGACACGGGTGCGGTGACCGCGAGGGTGAAGCGGGTCTTCAGGTCCGGCTGCTCGAAGCAGGCGAACGCGCGGCGCGCGTCGGTCGGCTCGAAATGCGTGTAGACGTACGTGTTCTGGTCGGCGGGATCGGTGAAGCGGTGCAGACCCTCACCGGTCCGGCTGTAACGGCAGTGCGCCTCGACCGTGACCTCGTTGATGCCGTCCGTGAGCAGATCGGCGAGTTGGACACGCGCGCCGTCATACGAGTCGAACGCCTGGGTGGCGCCGTTGACCGTGAGGGCGGTGATCTCGTCGGCCACGAGATCGAGCCAGGTCGAGGTGCCGGTGCTGGTGAAGCGGATCGTCGAACGCGACGCGAAGGTCGCCACCTCCGGGTTGTCGACCTCGCTCAGGTCCAGATCCACCCGCTGGGTGTCGACGGCGAGCTGACGACCACGCGTCGCGCAGTCGTCACGAGTGAGGTTCAGGTCCGCAACAGTCACGCCCGCCATGGTCGCTGATGACGGGCTCCGGGGCGGGACCCGGGGTCAGCGACGCTCTTCTAGGAGTGCTCGACGACGTAATCGATGCACGCCGTCAGGGCGGCGACGTCCTCCGGCTCGACGGCGGGGTACATGCCGATGCGCAGCTGATTGCGGCCGAGCTTGCGATAGGGCTCGGTGTCGAGGATCCCGTTGGCGCGCAACGTCTTCGCGACACCCGCCGCGTCGACACCGTCGAAGTCGATGGTGCCCACGACGGGGGAGCGGTCGGCCGGGTCGGGCACGAACGGGGCGGTGTATGACGTGCGCTCCGCCCAGTCGTAGAGCGTCCGGCTCGACGCGGCGCTGCGACCGGCCGCCCAGGACAGGCCGCCGTTCGCCAGCATCCACTCGACCTGCTGCGCCATGAGCGCGATCGTGGCGACCGCCGGTGTGTTGTAGGTCTGGTTGAGCCGCGAATTGTCCACGCACACCTGCAGATCCAGCGTCGCGGGCGTCCAGCGCTGGGCGCTCAGTGATGCGATCCGCTCCAGCGCCGCGGGCGACATCGCGGCGAACCAGAGGCCGCCGTCGGAGGCGAAGACCTTCTGCGGCGAGAAGTAATAGACGTCCGTCTCCGCCAGGTCCACGGGTATGGCGCCGGCGGCCGAGGTCGCGTCCACCAGCATGAGTTCCTCGCCGGAACCCGGGACCCTTCGCACCGGTGTGGCCACGCCGGTCGACGTCTCGTTCTGCGCCCAGCAGTAGGCGTCGACGCCGTGGCTGGTCAGCAGTTGCACGGAGGAACCCGGTTCGACCTCGGCGACGATCGGGTCGGCGAGGAAGGGGGCCTTGCGCGCGACGGTCGCGAACTTCGCGCTGAACTCGCCGCACACGGCGAAGGCGCCGCGGTCGCGGATCAGCCCGAAGGACGCCGCGTCCCAGAACACGTTGGTGCCGCCCATACCGACGACGATCTCGTAGCCCTCCGGTGCGCCGAGCAGTTCCGCGAGGCCGGAGCGGATCGCTGCGACCAGGTTCTTGACCGTGGCCTGCCGGTGGGAGGTGCCGAGCACCGTGCGGCCCTGCGCGAGCAGCGCATCGAGCTGCTCCGGGCGCACCTTGCTCGGTCCGGAGCCGAAGCGGCCGTCGGACGGTTTCAACGAGTCAGGGATGACGAGCTGGTCGGTCACGGGTCCGATTCTGCCAGCGGTACCGTCGGAGCCATGCAGCCGATCAAGCGTTGGGACTACGCGGGCGAGGGTCTGGACGAGCACGAACTGCCGCCCGGTCCCTGGGATCTCATCGATCAGTGGGTGTCCGACGCGCGCGCCCGGCAGGACGATCGCGGTGACGTGCCCGAGCCGGAGGCGATCTCGGTCGCCACCGCCGACGCCGCGGGCCAGCCGCACGTCCGGACGGTGCTGATGCGCTATCTCGCGCCGGACGGTCCGGGTTTCTACACCAACTTCGGTAGCCGCAAGGGGTTGGACCTGGCGGCGAATCCGCGCATCGCGGCGGCGCTCACCTGGCCGCCGATGTACCGCGCGATCCGCTTCACCGGTATGGCGCTGCGGTTGCCCGAGCCGGTCGTGACCGAGTACTTCCGCAGCCGCCCGTACGGCTCGCGGATCGGCGCCTGGGCATCGCACCAGTCGCAGCCGGCGGCGACACGAGCGGAACTCGAAGCGGCCGTTGCGTCATACGAGGCGAAGTGGCCGGACACCGGCAGCCCGGCGGATGTGCCGCTGCCCGACTTCTGGGGCGGGTATGTCGTGCGCTGTGACGAGGTGGAGTTCTGGGCCGGTCGCAGCAGTCGGCTGCACGACCGGCTGGTCTACGTCCGCACCGGCGACGGTGACCTCGCGGACGCGACGTCCTGGCGGATCGAGCGCCGCCAACCCTGAGATGGCCGAGGAGCGACGAACTCGAGGTGGCCGAGGAGCGACGAACTCGAGGTGGCCGAGGAGTGACGAACTCGAGGTGGCCGAGGAGCGACGAAGGAGCGTCTCGAGGTCCCCGGCCTTTCGAGACGCCCGCTCGTTCCTCACGGGCTCCTCAAGGACCTTCCTGCACGCGGGCATGGGACAGCCCGTGAGCTCCGGTCGAAACCGGGAAGCACGATGGACGAGATCGCGCGCCCACGGGCCGCGGTGGCTGCGTTGGAGTAGCTACCGAACGTCCGTTTCGTCGGTGCACCGGAGGTGACCGGCGACGAATACGTAGGTTGCGCTAGCGCGCAACCACCTCACGCGTCCTTTGAGAATTCACTCTTGGACCACCTCCTTTCTCGTGTGCCACCACGCTAGGCCGAGGTGCTCGCCGGAGGCAACGGATTAATGCGGGGCGTCCCACGACGTGGCGCCGAACGCAAGAACGGCTGGCGCCCAGGGGAGGTGCGCCAGCCGTCCGAGCACCACCTTGCGGTGCGCTCACCCCGCCCGTAGAACGAACGGTTCGGGATGCCGTGGGTCAGGGGGGAGGAGCCCCACGGCTTCCAAGTAGAAGAACGTAGCGTGAGCGAGCAGGATTCCCGAACTTATTGACCGAAATTCTTCTCGGGGTGGCCGCAATGGCACCTGTCACCGCTTAATGGCAGGCTTACGGTGTGAGCGAGCTGATCGACACCACCGAGATGTACCTCCGCACGATCTTCGACCTCGAGGAAGAAGGCATCGTGCCGCTGCGCGCGCGCATCGCCGAGCGGTTGGGGCACTCCGGTCCGACGGTGTCCCAAACCGTTGCCCGGATGGAGCGTGACGGCCTGTTGACTCTGGCCGGTGACCGTCACCTGGAGTTCACCGACCACGGTCGGATGCTCGCGACGCGGGTGATGCGCAAGCATCGGCTCGCCGAGCGGTTGCTCGTGGACGTCATCGGGGTCGAGCTGGAGTTCGCGCACGACGAGGCGTGCCGGTGGGAGCACGTGATGAGCGAGCGGGTCGAGCGCAAGATCCTCGGGATGCTCCAGGAGCGACACATCTCGCCCTACGGCAACCCGATCCCCGGTCTCGAGGAGTTGGGCGAGGAGGAGACCCGGCTGCGGTTCCGGGACGGCGTCCGCCCGATGACCGACGTCGTGTCCGATCAGCCGACCAGTTTCGTCGTACGACGCGTCGGTGAGCCCGCGCAGGCGGACCAGGAAGCGTTGAGCGTGCTGACCGCCGGAGGCATCACGCCCGATGCCAAGGTCGAGACGCATCTGGAGGGTGACCGGGTGCTGGTTCGGGCCGAGGGCAGTGAGGCCGTGTCGCTGCCGCACGACGTCGCGATGCACGTCTTCGTCGACGCCGAGTGACGCACGTCGCATCGGTGTCACCGCAACGGGTTGCAAAGTTTTTTGGACCAGTTCGTGACCTCGCTGTGACATCCGGTCCGGCGTTGTGTACCGTTTTCCCCGGCCCGCCATTCGGTGGGCTTCTGTGAGGCAACGCCGAGTCCTGCCAGCCGAACAGATGCAACGAATCCGCCCGGCAGGAGCGGGGGACCCACATTCGGGTGGCGCAAGCCGCCCTAGGGGCGAAGTTTCGCCGCAGCACCACATGGTGTCGCGCCGGAACC
Organism: Flexivirga sp. G2; assembly: GCF_055397625.1. NCBI lineage: Bacteria > Bacillati > Actinomycetota > Actinomycetes > Micrococcales > Dermacoccaceae > Flexivirga > Flexivirga sp. G2. The sequence goes on along the minus strand of NZ_AP039675.1, from coordinate 3,755,972 downwards.
GGGTATCTCCAACTCGAGCCCGACAGCTCACCTCGTAGGCGACGGAGAGGTAACACGTGTCCATTCTTGGTACGCGCGGTCGTCACCGCGCCCCGAGCAAGTTGTCGACGACCTTCAACTCGACCGCGCGCGTTTCGGCCACTGTTGCCGTCGCCGGTGGTCTGGTGGCCTCGATCGCCGCGCCCCAGGCCGCCCAGGCCACCACGGGTGTTGCATCGATCACCGGTGCGAGCTCGGTCGACTTTGCCGCCCAGGCGACCCGCGCCCAGGCGCTGGCTCACCCGCTGACCGCGACGAAGGCCGAGCAGCAGCTCGGCGCCGTGCGCGCGCAGGCCCAGCTGGCTGCCCCGGTCGCCGCCCAGCGCTACGAGGCCCCGAAGCCGGTCGTCCGTCCCCGCACCTCGTCGGTCTCCCGCACCGCAACGCGTCCGGCCGTCCAGACGCAGCCGAAGGCTCAGCCGGTCACCAAGCCGGCCCCCGTGTCGAACCCGGCGCCCGCCGCGACCGGTGGTCTCGTCGCCATCGCGGAGCGCTACACCGGCACCCCCTACGTCTACGGTGGCTCGAGCCCGGCCGGCTTCGACTGCTCCGGCTTCACCGCCTACGTCTACTCGCAGATCGGCAAGTCGATCCCGCGCACGGCGACCGCCCAGATGCTGGCCGCGACCCGGGTCAGCAACCCGCAACCCGGCGACCTGGTCTTCTACGGTGACGGCAGCTCCGCCTACCACGTCGGCATCTACGCCGGCAACGGCATGATGGTCGACGCCAACCACCCCGGTGGTTCGGTCGGCCTGCGCCCGCTGTACAGCGGTGTGTCGGGCTACGGCCGCTTCTGAGCGACCGCCTGATCCACCAGTTCCACCGAACGCCGCGTCCGGCCCAGCCGGGCGCGGCGTTCGTCATACCCGCCGAGCGTCATCCTCCCGAAAGGCAGAACCCATGAGCTTGTCCGAATCGCTGCTCGCCGCCGACCGTCGCCCGCAGGTGGTGGCCGACCTCGCCGCGGTGATCGATGCCGAGGTGAAGGACAAGAAGGGTCTGAGCGGCGGCGCGATCAAGGCCGGGTATGCCGCGGTGCGCAAGTTCAACCCGACCGTCACGTCCGACGCGACGAACCGGATGCTGCCGGAGGTCGCGACGGCGCTGGACCCGTTCTGGACGGACTTCGCCGGCGCCGGTGACTTCGGCGACTACCTGGCCGGACGCGGCGACGAGGCTGCCGACGCCCTGCTCGCGGTGACCGATCGACGGGCCGCGGCGACCGAGCGTGAGCCGCTGCGACGCGCCTACAAGGGGCTGCGCGGCAAGGCCAAGGAGAACGTCAAGCAGGCCCTCCCGCGGCTGGGCAAGGTCATTCAGCAGCACGCTTCCTGAGCGTGTGCCGAGGCGGCTGCCGGCTGTGGCGCGGCCGGTCAGCAACCGCCCATGAAGGTCTGATAGACCTTCAATATGTCTGATTCGCTGCACGCAACGACCGTGCGTCTCACCGGTTCCGACGGCTCCGACATCGAGGCCTACCTCGCGACGCCCGACGAGGACCGAGTTCGTGGCGGAGTGGTCGTGATCCATCACCTGCCCGGCTACGACCGGGCCACCAAGGAGATGGTCCGCCGCTTCGCGGAGCTGGGTTACGACGCCATCTGCCCCAACCTCTACTCCCGCCAGGCGCCGGGCGCCGACCCGGCCGATGCAGCGGCAGCGGTGCGCGCTGCGGGCGGCATACCTGACGAGCAATTGGTGTCGGACGTGCAGGTCGCGGCCGAGTACCTGCGCGGCCTGCCGCTCTCCAACGGCAAGGTCGGCGTGATCGGACACTGCTCCGGCGGCCGGCACGCCGTGCTGGCCGCCTGCCACGTCGACCTGGACGCGGCCGTCGACTGCTACGGCGCGTTCGTCACGGGCACACCCGGCGCGGACTACCCGCTCAACGTCACCAACCTGGTGCCGCTGCTGCCGGGCCTGCGGGCGCCGCTGCTCGGCCTGTTCGGCAAGGAGGACAAGTTCCCCGGGCCGGAGCAGGTGGCCGAACTCGACGACATCCTCACCACGCACGACAAGCCGCACGCGTTCTTCTCGTATGACGGAGCCGGCCACGCCTTCTTCGCGGTCGACCGGCCGTCATACCAGGTGGCCGCCGCGAACGACGGCTGGGAACGTATCGAAACCTTCTTCCACGAGAACCTGGGGGCCTGAGCCATGTGCACCTACATCACCGTCACGACCGACGTCGAGGGCAGTGCGAAGGCGCCGGGCGGCAAGTGGTTCAAGGTGACTGATGCCGCCGCTTACTTCGACCACCCGGTCCACGCGATGGCCGAGCACACGCTCAACCTGGACCTGACCGACCCGAGCGCGGGTCCGGGACAGCGCATCGCGCTGGAGCTGACGGCGGCGTCGGCACAGCGGCTGATCGACTCGATCCAGCAGGCGTTGGACGCGGCGCCGGACGAGCTCAAGGTCGGCTAGCGGCAGTCGCGTCAGGGCAGCTGCGGCGCGCCTACCGACGGGCGCGGTGGCCCACCCGGCTCGGTCACCGTCTGCGTGACCGTCGTGGTCTGCGGCGGGGGAGCGGACCCCGTCGTGGTGCTGGTCTCCGTTGTGGTCGCCGTCGTGGTCACGGTCCGCGTCGTGTCCTTGCCGGATTGCACGACCTGAACCGTGACGGTCCGGCGCGGCAGCGTGACCGTGGTCGTCTGCGTGAACGTGCTGTCGTTCGCCGGATCCGAGTCGCCGGCCTGCGTCACGGTCTGCGTCGGACCGAGCTGTGTCTCGGTGACGGTCTGCGGGCTGGTGCCCGTGTCACTCCCACCGCCGCCGGCGAGCAGGTAGATGCCGATGGCACACAAGGATGCGATCCCGGCACCGATGAGCGCCCCGGGCAGCAGGCCCGGTGTCTGTCGATGCCGGGTCTCGTCGCCGTAGTCGTCGCCGTAATCGTCGTCCGGATCGGCCCACTGATCCATGAACTCGTCGTTCGCGGATCGCTGTTCGCCGTCACCGCTTGCCTGGGTGCTGTTCGGCATACTGCCCATGCTACGAGTCGTATGGCGCTCCTTCGGTGCTCCGCCGACGGCTGCGCGCGTCGATACGGCATGCTGCAGGCATGCATTTCGTCGGTCTCGATCTCGCCTGGGGTCTGAAGAATCCCACCGGAGTGGCGGTCCTGGACGAGGCGGGCACGCTGTGTCATGCGAGCGCGGTCCGGACCGACGAGGAGATCGTCGCCCTCGTCCGGCGTGCCGCGCCCGCCGAGTGCGTGGTCGGCATCGACGCGCCGCTGATCGTGGTCAACCCCAGGAGCAGCAGGCCGGCGGAGCGCGCGTTGGGGCGGGACTTCGCGGCATACGAAGCCGGCGCACACCCGTCGAACACCGGCAATCCGGCGTTCGCCGACGGCACCCGGGGTGGCCGCCTCGCCGGCCTGCTCGAGCTGGACATGGACCCGGAATCACGGGCCCCGCGCCGTGCGCTGGAGGTCTATCCGCACGCGGCGACCGTCGCGCTCTTCCGGCTCGGGCAGAGCCTGAAGTACAAGAACAAGCCGGGCCGGTCGGTCGAGCAGTTGCAGGGCGAGATGCTCACGCTGATCCGGCTGCTGGAGTCGCTGGAGACGGCGAAACCGGCGCTGCGCCTGAAGCAGAGCCCGGATTGGCAGCGCCTCGTCGACACCGTGCAGTCGGCCCGTCGCAAGGCGCAACTGCGCAGCGCCGAGGACGCGATCGATGCGGTCATCTGTGCGTATGTCGCCCTGTTGGCGCACCAGGCTCCGGAACGGCTCACGACATACGGCGACTTCGCGTCGGGCTACATCGTGACGCCGACCCTCCCGGAGGGGATGCGTCCGAGTCGACAGTCGGCCAAGGGCGCGCGGCAGGCCGACGTCGTCAGCGCCGCACGGCGCGAGTATGCCGTGCAGTTCCCCCAGGTCGAGCGGGCGGCAGCAGCCGCGGTCGCACTGATCGCGGGAGTGCTCGACGACGCCGGACTCAACTACCTGTCGGTGGACGGGCGGGCCAAGACGGTCGCGTCGTTCGCCGAGAAGGCGATGCGCGAGCAGGACGGAGCTCCGCTCTACCCGGATCCGATGCGCGAGATCGGCGACACCATCGGTGTGCGGGTGATCACCTACGTGCGGCGCGACGTCGACGCGGTCGTGCAGTTGCTCGGTGCCGAGACCGAGGTGCTCGACGACCGTGACCTCGGTCAGGAGACCGCCAGTGAGGGTCGGTTCGGCTACTCCAGCCGGCACCTGCAGATCCGGCTGGCACCGGAGGACCGTGCCGAGCACCCGGACCTCGGCGACCGGCACGTCCAGGTGCAGATCCGCACCGTGCTGCAGCACGCCTGGGCGGAGTTCGAGCACGACATCCGTTACAAGGGAACGATTCCCGCCGAGCAACGGCCGGATTTCGACCGGCGGTTCACGCTGGCCGCCGGACTGCTGGAGCTGGCCGACGAGGAGTTCTCGACCATCCGCGACAAGCTGCAGTCCGGTGCCGCCGAGGCGGTGCCCAGCGGCCTGGACGCGGACCAGATCTCCTCACGCGAGCTGGCCGCCTATCTGGCCGGGCAGTACGCCGGGGCGGCCTGGTCCCGCGCGGACCACTACTCGTGGATGGCGGGGCTGGTCGGAGAGCTCGGCATACGGACGCTGGCGGAGCTGGCCGAGACGCTGCACACCGTCGATTCCGCGACGATCGACGAGCGGATGGCGTACCGCACCCCGCCGGGTGCGGTACGCCGATTGGACGACGCGTTGCTCTACCGTTTCGGCGACGAATACGTCGCCCTCGAGGGCAACTCGCACCGTGTCGAGCGACTGCAGTCGCGACTGGCGAAGCTGCGCGGCGCATCGTCCTGAGCCGGACGATCAGGCGGATTCGACTGCGGCAGCTAGCTTTTCGATCGAGGCCGCGAGATTCTCGGATGTCGTCGAACGGGCTCGTTCCAGGCGACGGGCGTCGGTCAGTCGGGACCAGTCGTAGGTGTGGGTGACCCGGGTCCGCCCGTCCTCGGCCGGCTCCAACTCCCAGCGCCACAGGTGCCCGGCCGGTGCGGCGCCCTCGTCGCCGGGGCACCAGGCGATGCGGCGACCCTCCTCGAACTCCACGACTTCGTTGTCGCGGACGGTGCCCTTGGTGGTCGTCATCCGGAAGACGTCACCGACGGAGTGCACGCGCTGACCCTCCTCTGCTTGTTGCAGATTCGCGTTCCCGTCCCACGCAGGCTGCCGGCTCGGATCGGCGATCAGCTCGAAGATCCGCGCTGCGGGTGCGGCGATGTCTCGGGTGGCGCTGACGACCTTGGTCTCTTCCGGAGTTGTCATGTGACCCATCGTGGCAGCAGGACGGTCTCGATACGCGCCTCGCCCAGGGGCTCGTCGCTACTCGACCCGCTCGACGGCCTCGCCCAGGGGCTCGTCGCTACTCGACCCGCTTGGCGGGCCCCGTTCGCCGCTGGAGTCGGCGAACGGGGCCCGGGTCGGGAGAACGACTCAGTGCGAGTCGCTCAGGTTCACCGCCTCACCGGTGGTCGCATCGGTCGCGGTGCCGGCGGTCGACTCGCCGGTCACGGTGAGGTCCGGTGCGTAGCTGCCGGCGGTGACGTCCGCGTCCGAGATCGCGTGCGTGCCGTAGCTGCAGTTGTATGACGCGCCCGGCGCGAGCGAGCTGTAGTGGCAGCGCGCCAGGTTGTCCTGATTGCCGGTCACGGTCACGTTCGTGAGGGTGGTGTTGCCGGTGTTGGTGATTCGGCTGACGTAGGTGGCGACGTCGTCGACGGTGCCGGCCCGGCCCGCGGTGTCCAAGTGGTCCAGGTAGGACACGATGCGTACGTTGGGGGTGGCGGGTGCCTGGTCATTGGCGGTGACGGTCACCGAGAGGTCGGCGTCGGAGGACTTGCCGGCGGCGACATACCGAGCAGAGATCTGGTGCTGGCCCGGAGAGCTCGTCAGCGCGGCGGTGACCGGAACCTGCAGCGTGATGCTGTCGCGTGCCGCGATGCGTGACACCCGGACCCGGCTCGGGACCTGCCAGCCATCCGGTGCGGTCAGTTGCAGGGTGCCCGCGCCGAGTGCGTGACCGGTCTGGTTGGTAATTGTCATCGGCACGGTTTCCGTGCTGCCTGCCTGAATAGTGTTGGCACCGGCGGAGATCGGAGCACACAGTGCCTTCATCGACTTCAGCGAGAACGACGTGTAGGCAATGTGCTGGTAGCCGTCCCGTTCGTAGAACAGGCCGACCTTGTCGGGGGTGACCATCGCCAACGTCGAGTACGCCGAGCTCTCCGGGTCGATCACCTTCGAGGCCGCCCAGGTCTTGCCGTCGTCACACGACAACCGCACGGTCTCGTTCCGCCGGATCGAGGGGTCGTCGTTGTTCGCCGACAGCAGCAGGTGCGACGCGGGGTCGCTCGCCGGCGCGTTCGGAGCGACCCGGACGACCGAGCCGTTGTCGCCCGGGTCCACCAGAGTCGGGTCCGCGACCGGCGTCGAGTAGGTCTGTCCGCCGTCGTGCGAGATCGCGATCAGTCGGTGTCCCACCGCGCGGCTGTTGAGCATGACCGAGCCGTCCGCCAGCTGCACCGTCTTGTTCTCGTCCATGCCCGGGCCGACGGGTTTGCCCATCTGCCAAGTGTTTCCGTCGTCGTCGCTGTAGGCGCTGCCCGCGTAGTTCTGACCGTTGATCCGGATGACGTACTGCTGGATGAGCCGCCCGGCATACGGCCCGGTCGTGAGCTGGATGCCCTGGCCGGACGCGGCGAACATCCCGCCCCACGACGGGTCCTTGATCTGCGGGGTGATCCGGCGGGAGTGCCAGGTGCGGCCGTCGTCGTCCGAGTAGCTGTAGTCGGCCTGCAGCACGTTCGGATCGGTGGGGTCGTTGCCGGTCGTGGAGCCGGCGAAGCCCTGGTTCATGCCGGCTGCGTAGAACAGGAAGATGCGACCGGTCCGGTGATCGACGAGCAGGCTCGGGTCGCCGTACCCGTGCGGTGCCGGGTCCTCGCGGACGACCTGCTGCTGCTGCCAGGTCCGACCGCCGTCGGTGCTGCGCCGGATGATCATCGCGATGTTGCTGGGCAGGTCGGCCATGGTCGGCCGGCCGTCATACGCGGCGATCAGGGTGCCCTGGGTGGTCTTGGTCAGCGCCGGGATGCGGTATTGCGGGAAGCCGCCCTGCCCGCGGGTGGCGAGGGTCACCGATCCGTCGCCCGAGGGGGTGACAGCGTGCGCTGTCGGGAGCATGACGGACGCGAGCAAACAACTCGTGGCCGCCGCGACGAGCGGCGTGGTCAGGCGGGAGATGCGCATGGAGAGTTCCTTTCGGGGAGGACATCAGACATCTGATGTCCTCGGACCGTAGTCCGATCCCGCTGTGCCGTGTGGATTACGCGACGCCTGGTTCGACGGGTGGGACGGCCGTGCTGCGGGACTCAGGTCCAGAGGTCCTGCAGCCAACGAATGGCGGCGATCTCGTCGTCCGCCTCGCCCGCCTCATGGTTGTTGTAGGGGTGGATGTCGACCTGCTTCGCGCCCGCGTAGTGGTTGTAGACCCCGAAACCGCCCGATGGCGGACAGATCGTGTCCATCAGCGCGATCGAGAACCTTGCCGGTGCCGTGGCGTGTGCGGCCATGGTGATGCCGTCGACGTAATCCATTGTGCGCAACGCAGTTTCGGCGTCGGCCCGATGTGTTCCGAGGAACGCGACGAGCTCGTAGTAGGGGCGCTCGTCGGTGATGCGAACGGCGCGACGGACGTCGGCGAGGAACGGTACGCCGATGACCGACGCCCGCACGAGATCGCCGGCGAGGGCGGTCGCCGCGAGGGCGATCGCGCCGCCCTGGCTGGCGCCGGCGACCGCGAGTCGCTCCGGATCGGTGCCGTCCAGCGCAAGGGCGGCCTCGACGGCGCGCACCGCGTCGGTGAAGACCCGCCGGTAGTAGTAGTCGTGCGGGTCGAGGATGCCCCGGGTCAGGAATCCCTCGACGTGCGGCGAGGCGCTGCCCGCCGGGTCGCCCGTGCTGCCGCCGCGGCGAGCGCGCGCTCCCTGCCCGCGGGTGTCGACGACCAGCGTGGCGAAACCTGCGGCCGGCCGGGCCAGCCAGTCCAGGGGAGTGCCGCGCCCGTCGCCATACCCGAGGAACTGCACGACGGTGCCCTGGATCTCACCGGACGCGGGGCGCAGGTGCCACGCGTTGATGCGGTGCCCGCCGAAGCCGGCGAACGAGACGTCGTGCGTGATGACGTTGGTCAGGTAGTCGGCTGCTGCCCGCGTCTGCACGGCCAGGTCGTGCTCGCGTGCCTCGGCGAGCGTGCTGTCCCAGAACACCTGCCAGTCCTGCGGCTCGCGCCGCTCCGGGAGGTATGACGTGAGTTGTTCCAGGGGCAGGTCGAACTCAGGCACCGGTCGCCTCCGTCGCGTCGTCCTCCAACTCCGACTCCGATTCTGCCAGTGCCGCGAGGGTCTGGATCTGTTCCTTGACCGGGGCGTAGTGCTCCTCGATGGCGGCGTGCAGGCGCTCCAGGTCGCGGGCTGCCGCAGCCTCGACGATCTCGACGTGGGCGTGCGCGGTCCGCTGCCAACTGCGATCGCTGACCTCGAGAGTGGTGGCGACGCGCGCCTGCACCTCCCAGAACGCACCGGTCAACTGGACGACGAGATCGTTGCCGATCGGTTGCAGCAGCAGCAGGTGGAAGGCGCGGTCCTGCTCGACATACGGCTTGCCCCGGTCGGCGAGATTGCACATCTCCCGGGCGAGTCCGGCCATCCGCTTGCGCTGGCCGGCGTCGAGGCCGTCGATGATCAGGCGTGCGAAACCCTGCTCCATGAGCTGGCGGATCGACACCACGTCGGACAGCACGCGATAGTCGCTTCCGCTGCCGAGGAGCGAGCGGAAGGCGAGGCTCTCGATCATCGCGCTCAGCGAGAGGCTGCCGACGAATGTCCCGTGGCCGTGCCGGACCTCGACGATGTCCAGGGCACTCAGGGTGCGGATCGCCTCGCGGACGCTGGAGCGACTCGCGCCGATCGCGCTCATCAGCTCGGGCTCGGTGGGCAGCGGATCGCCGGCCTTCAGGCGGTGGTCCTGGATGTAGCTCTTGATCTGCTCCACGACCTGCAACTGCGCAGTGCGTGGTCGTCCGTCGCGCTCGCTCATGCGTCCTCCCTCGAAATTTCCTGGCTGGAAGTCAGCGTATCCCAACATCAGACGTCTGATGTCTTGTAGGGTCGCTCACATTCATCGTTTTGCAGCAACTTGGAGGCTGTCGTGTCACACAAGAATTCACCGCTCGATCCTGCCGGACTCAGCGGAACCTCGCGTCGGCAATTCCTGAAGTACACCGGAGTTCTGGCGGCAGCCGCCGGCATCGCCACGACGGTCAGCGCCTGTGGTCCCTCCAGCGGAACCTCCGGCGGTGGTGGTGGGGCCAAGGGTGGCTCGTCGACCATCGACGCGACCCTCGCGTTCCAGCTCTCCGGCACGCTGGACCCGGTGAACCACTCGAGCGCCGTCGCGACGGCCGCCAACCAGCACGTGTTCGAGGGGCTCATCGATCTGGACCCGGCCACCCACGAGCCGTATCTCGCGCTCGCGAAGGCCCAGCCGAAGGCCAGCGCCGACGGACTGACGTGGACCGTCCAGCTGCGTGACGGTGCGACCTTCTCCGACGGGTCCGCGGTGACCGGCGAGGACGTCGCCTGGTCGTTCACCCGTGCGCTCGACCCGGCCACGCTGATGTCGCAGTTCATCACCTTCATCAAGTCCGTCAAGGCGACCGGCAAGTCCTCCGTGGAATTCACCCTCAAGGAGCCGTTCCCGCTCTTCCCGACCCGCATCTCGGTCATCAAGATCGTGCCGAAGGCGAAGACCGCCACCACGGCGCAGGCCACGAAGTTCGGTGACGCGCCGATCGGGTCGGGCCCGTGGAAGCTCGACTCGGCGGACCCCAACAACGGCCTCACCTTCTCCGCCAACACCAAGTACAACGGTGCGCACAAGGCCAAGGCGACCAAGATGGTGTGGCACACCACCACCCAGGACGCGACCCGGATCGCCGACCTGCAGAGCGGTCGCTCGCAGGCCATCGAAGCGGTGCCCTACGTCAACGTGAAGCAGCTGTCGAAGACCAAGAAGGTCGCCGAGAAGCAGGCCTTCAACCAGATCTTCCTGATGTTCAACTGTGCGGCAAAACCGTTCGACGACAAGCGAGTTCGGCAGGCGCTGCACTACGCGGTCGACACCGACGCGATCATCAAGACGGCCTTCCAGGGCCACGCCACGGCCGCGCAGAGCTACCTCGACGAGGGCAATGCCGACTTCCAGAAGGCGTCGACCGTCTACAACCACGACCCGGCCAAGGCGAAGAAGCTGCTCGCCGCGGCGGGTGCGACCAACCTCAAGATCGAGCTGGTCACCACCGACGCCGGCGCTGTGGCGGCGACCGCGCCGCTGATCGTCGATGCCTGGAAGCAGGTCGGTGTGCAGGCGACGCTGAACACCGCGCCGTCCTCGTCGGTCTACGCCCCGGCACCCGACGGCCTGGTGACCAAGTCGAACTTCCGCGTGCTGCTGGCGTCCGGTGACCCGACCGTCTATGGCGTGGACGTCGACCTCCTGCTGCGCTGGTTCTACTACGGCGCGACCTGGCCGAAGGACCGCTTCCGCTGGTCGGCCGCCTCCACGAAGAAGGTCGCCGACTGGCTGGATGCGGCGGCGAAGGAGACCGACAAGGCCAAGCAGAAGGCGTTGTGGATGCAGGCCATCGACTTCATCGCCGACGATGCCCCGCTCTACCCGATCGTCCACACCAAGATGGAGACCGGTTGGGACGACAAGAAGCTCAGCGGCTTCAAGCCGGTGTCGATGACCGGCCTGTACTTCCTGGACGCCAAGCCGAGCTGATCGCACCCGTCCGCACTCTTCCGATCGATCCCATCTCCGAGGAGGTGTTCGCATGGCTCGCATCCTGGGCCTGGTCTTCCGGCGAATACTGACACTGATTCCCCTACTGCTCGGCATCGCGCTGTTCGTCTTCATCGTCATGCGGTTGTCGCCGGTGAATTCCGCGGTGTCCGCGCTGGGTGACAACGCCAGCCCCGCGCAGATCGCGGCATACAACCACGAGCACGGTCTGGACAAATCGCCGCCGGTGCAGTTCGTCAACTTCCTCGGTGACCTGTTGACCGGCGACCTCGGGACAACGCACTCGCTGAACAAGTCGGTCTCCGGCCTGGTCGGCGAGGCGTTGCCCGTCACCATCGAGCTGACTCTGCTCGGGGTTCTGCTCGCCTTCGTGATCGCGATGGTGCTCGGGATCGGTGCGGCGCTCTACCGGGACCGGTGGCCCGACCACTTGGTGCGGGTGGTGTCGATGGCAGGCATCTCGATCCCGTCGTTCTGGTTGGCGTTGTTGCTGATTCAGCAGTTCGCGGTCAGCCACACCTGGCTGCCGAACGCCGGATACGTCAACCCCGGTGACGATTTCGTCGGCTTCCTGAAGTCGATGGCGATGCCGGCGGTGGCGCTGGCGTTGCCGGTGGGTTGCTCCCTGGCACGAATCGTGCGGACCTCGATGGTGGAGGAGCTGGACAAGGACTACGTACGCACGGCGTATGGCGCAGGCCTGCCGCCATACGTCGTGGTCGGGCGGAACGTCCTGCGCAACGCACTGGTCAACCCGCTCACGGTGCTCGGCCTGCGGGTCGGCTACCTGCTCGGCGGAACCATCATCATCGAGGCGATCTTCCAGATGCCCGGCATGGGCACGTTGGTCATGCAGGCCGTCACCACCAACGACACGTCGCTGGCCCAGGGCACGATCCTGGTGATCGCGGGCTGCTTCGTCGTCATCAACCTGGTCGTGGACGTGCTCTACACGGTCGCGAACCCGAGGCTGCGAGGAGGCAACTGATGGGTGGATACCGCGCGGGACTCACCCGCAAGCTGTCGAACAACCCCGGCACCCGATCGATGAGCCTGTCCCGGCTCGGCATACCGTCCCGGATCGCGCTCGTCTTCGTCGCGGTGCTCATCCTCGTGGCGATCGCCGGGCAGTGGATCACGCCGCACGACCCGACCCGCACCGGGCTCGACGCCGTCGGCACCGGGCCGAACGGGTCCTACTGGTTCGGTCTGGACGCGTCCGGCCGCGACATCCTGTCCCGGCTGATCGTCGGCACCCGGCGTTCGCTCGAAGTCGGTTTCGGCGCAGCGGCTTTCGCGCTCATCGCCGGTTCCGTGCTCGGCGCGATCGCGGCCACCAGTCGCAAGGTGATCGACGAGCTGATCATGCGACTGCTGGACGTCGTGATGGCCTTCCCGGCGATCGCGCTCGCGGCGGTGCTCGTGGTCGCCTACGGCAAGGACAAGCTGTCGGTGCTGATCTTCGCGATCGGTTTCGTCTTCATGCCTTCCATCGCACGCGTCGTACGAGCCAACGTGCTGTCGCAGTACGGCGAGGACTACGTCGCTGCGGAGCAGGTGATCGGTGCCCGCCGGTTCCACATCCTGCGTCGGCACGTGATGCGCAACTGTGCGGCTCCCGTGCTCGTCTTCGCCACCGTGATGGTCGCCGACTCGATCATCTTCGAGGCGTCGCTGTCGTTCATCGGCGGCGGCCTGCCCGGGCAGGCGGCGCAGTCGTCCTGGGGCTCGGTCATCGCCTACGGCCAGCAGATCCTGCAGGCCGGCGGCTGGTGGGCGACGTTCTTCCCGGGCGTGCTGATCCTGATCACCGTGCTCTCCCTGAACGTGCTCTCCGAGGGCATCTCGGACGCGTGGGCGGCGCCGGCCTCCCGGGCGACCGCGTCGGCGAAATCCGCTGCGGCCGTTGCGGAACCAGCCGTGGGCGATGGTGCGCCTGCGGAGGCGTTGCCGGGTCTCGCGCTCGCGGCGAAGCGGTTGCGGGCGGCTGCTCGGCCGGTGCCCGACGCGGAGCCGATCCTGACCGTGCGTGACCTGCGCATCGACTTCCCCGAACGGCACCGCGGCGTCGCGATCGTCGACGGCGTCGACCTGACCGTCCGGCCGGGCGAAGTCCTCGGCCTGGTCGGTGAGTCCGGCAGCGGCAAGTCGCTGACCTCGCTCGCGGTGATGGGCCTGCTGCCCAAGGGTGCCCACGTCACGGGGTCGATGCTGTTCGACGGCGCCGAACTGGTCGGTATGAAATCCGGCCGGCGACGGGCGTTGATGGGCCGCGACATCGCGATGGTCTACCAGGACGCGCTGTCCGCGCTGAACCCGGCGATGACGATCAAAGCCCAACTGCGACAGATCATTCGGCGCGGAGGCACTCGGTCGGCGGATGAGCTGATGGAGCTCGTCGGGCTGGACCCGAAGCGGACCCTGGCGTCATACCCGCACGAGCTGTCGGGTGGCCAGCGGCAACGGGTGGTCATCGCGATGGCACTCGCCCGGGACGCGAAGCTGCTCATCGCCGACGAGCCGACGACCGCACTGGACGTGACCGTCCAGGCGCAGGTCATCGAGCTACTGCTGCGGCTGCGGGCCGAGTGCGGGTTCGCACTCATCCTGGTCAGCCACGATCTGGCCCTGGTCAGCGAGGTGTGCGACTCCGTCGCCGTCATGTATGGCGGCCGGATCGTCGAGGCCGGCACGAGCGCGGACGTGGTGGAACAACCCCAGCACCACTACTCCCGCGGGCTGCTCGGCTCGGTGCTCTCGCTCGAGGCGGGTGCCGAACGACTCACCCAGATCCGTGGAGTCGTGCCCGCACCGGCCGACTTCCCGGCGGGCTGTCGCTTCGCGGACCGGTGTCCGGCGGCGACGTCGATCTGCCACGAGAAGGTCCCGGCGATGGTCGGTGACGAGCAGCACCGGTCGGCGTGCCACCACGCGGTGACCGCAGAGAAAGACACTCCCTCCCTCGTGAAGGCGGCCGCCGATGAGCACTGAGACCCCACTGTTGGAGGCCAAGGACCTGCACGTCGTGCACCGGACCCGCGGGGACGGGCTGTTCGGCAGCGGCAAGGTCTACGCGCTGACCGGTGCGGACCTGTCGGTGGAGGCCGGACGCACCCTCGGCATCGTCGGCGAATCCGGTTGCGGCAAATCGACTCTCGCGCGCGTGCTGGTCGGGTTGCAACGCCCGACGGACGGCTCGCTGCTGTGGCAGGGCAAGGACGTCTGGTCCATGTCGGCCCGCGAGCGGCGCAGTGTGCTCGGTCGAGGGGTCGGGATGATCTTCCAGGACCCGTCCGGCTCGCTGAACCGGCGGATGCCGGTTGCGGAGATCATCCGGGACCCACTGGACGTGCACCGCTGGAAGTCGTCGACGGAGCGCGCCGCACGGGTGCGGGAACTGATGGACCTCGTCGGCCTGCCGTCGTCCCTCGCGGACGCACTCCCGACGTCCCTGTCCGGTGGCCAACGGCAGCGCGTCTCGATCGCGAGGGCGCTCGCGCTGGACCCGGCGCTGGTCGTCGCGGACGAGCCCACCAGCGCGCTCGACGTGTCGGTCCGGGCGCAGATCCTCAACCTGCTGCTGGATCTGAAGAATGAGCTCGACCTGGCAATGGTGTTCGTGTCACACGACATTCAGACGGTCAAGCGCATCAGTGACCGCGTCGTCACGATGTACCTCGGCCGAATCGTCGAGCAGGCGCCGGCGGCAGGACTTCCGGACGACGGCCGGCATCCCTACACGCGTGCACTGTTCTCGGCAGCGCCGAGTCTGCTGCATCCGACCGACCCCATTCCGCTGGTCGGTGCGGTGCCGTCCGCATCGGCTCCGCCCAGCGGGTGTCCGTTCCGCACCCGGTGCTGGCGTGCGGACGAGACCTGCAGCACGACGATGCCGGCCTATGACGAGGTCGGCGACGACCACGTCGTGCGCTGCTACCACCCCATCGAATCCTCAACAACGACAACCGAACTGCTGCGCGAGGCGACCGCCGATGACCGCGCAGCGACAGCGCAAGGAGCGTGAATCGTGGCCACCCCCACCACCTACACCGGGGTCATCCCGCCCGTCGTCACACCACTGTCCGACGACGGTGGCGTCGATCGCGGCTCGCTGGAACGGCTGGTGCAGCACCTGCTGGACGGCGGTGTCGACGGTCTCTTCGCTCTCGGAAGTTCGGGCGAGGCCGTCTTCCTCACCGACGCCCAGCGTGACGAGGCGCTGGAAGTCATTATCGGCACGGCCGGTGGCGCAGTCCCCGTCATTGCCGGTTGCATCGAGACAACGACCCCGCGGGTGCTCGACCGCGTGCGCGTCGCCGAGCGGCTCGGCGCCGACGCGACGGTCGTGACGGCGCCGTTCTACGCGATCGTCGGACCGCACGAGATCGAGCGGCACCTGCGTGCCATCGGTGCCGCGAGCTCGTTGTCGATGTTTGCGTACGACATCCCGGTGTGCGTCGGAAGGAAACTACCGCTCGACCTGTTGCTGCGACTGGCCGCGGAGGGTGTGCTCGCCGGGGTCAAGGACTCCAGCGGTGACGACGTCGCGTTCCGGCAGCTGCGCCTCGGTCTGGACGACCAGGGTGACACCGGCTTCTCGTTGCTGACCGGACACGAACTGGTCGTGGACGGGATGCTGCTCGCCGGTGCCAGTGGCTCGGTGCCGGGTCTCGGGAACGTCGACCCGGCCGGCTACGCGCGACTGCATCAGCTTGCCGACAAACAGGATTGGGCCGGCGCGCGTGCGGAGCAGGAGCGCCTCGGACGGCTGTTCCGCATCGTCGATGCTGCGGATTCGACGGCCGCGGGTGCGACCCGTGGGGTCGGTGCCTTCAAGTGCGCTCTGCATCTGCTCGGCATTATCGATTCACCTGCCGTCTCGCTGCCCATGCGTCGCTACGACGAGGCTGAAACCGGCCGTGTCCGTGAGCAATTGGAGCTCGCCGGGCTCACCGTTCGTCGATGAACGAGCGGCGCCGGACTGAACCCCGCTGCGCCGTCGGTGCGGACATCGGCGGGACCAAGACGGTCGCCGCGCTGGTCGACACGCGGGGGTGCGTCATACAACGGGCGACGGCGGGTACGCCCGGCTCGGAGGGGCCGGACGCGATCCTGGCCACCGTGACCCGGCTGATCGACGAGGTCTCCGCGGGTGCCCACCCGATCGGTGTCGGTGTTGGCTCTGCGGGGGTCATCGACCACCGCTCCGGCGTCGTCCGCTCGGCGACCAGCGTGTTGCGCGACTGGGCGGGAACGCCCGTGCGAGAACGACTTTCGACTGCCACCGGCCTGCCGGTACGTGTCGTCAACGACGTGCACGCGCACGCGCTCGGCGAGGCCTGGGTCGGTACGGCCGCCGGTGCGGAGTCCATGCTCATGGTCGCCGTCGGCACGGGCGTCGGCGCATCGTTCGTGCAATCGAGTGCGGCCTGGTTCGGCGCGCACGACGCCGCAGGGCACCTCGGCCACATCCCGGTTGCGGCCGCCGAAGGACGTCCGTGCGTCTGCGGACGTGTCGGACACCTCGAGGCTGTCGCTGCGGGGCCGGCGATCTGCGCGCTGTATGCCGAACGGACCGGGGAAGAACTCCCGACGGTGCAGGAGATCGTGCAGCGTGCCGGTGACGGGTCGGCGGACGCCGCGGCGGTCATCGCCGAGGCGGGCCGGGCGTTGGGTTCCGCGGTCGGGGGAGCCGTCAACTTCCTCGACCCCGGGGTCGTGGTGATCGGCGGCGGGGTCGCCGGCGCCGGCGAGCTGTGGTGGTCACCGATGGAGGCCGCACTGCGTGATGAGCTGCTGCCCGCGACGGCCGACGTGCCGGTGTCGCCGAGTCGCGTCGGGACCGACGCCGCACTGGCCGGCGCGGCCGGCCTGGTGCTCCGACCCGCTGATGAGACGGAGGAGAACCGTTGAGCACCAACGTGATCGAGGCACTGCGCGGTCGGCTGATCGTGTCGTGTCAGGCCTATCCGGGCGAGCCGATGCGCGATCCGCGCACGATGACCCAGGTCGCCCTGTCGGCGGCGCGTGGTGGCGCGGCGGCGATCCGTGCACAGGGGCTGGACGACCTGCGGTCCATCCATCAGGCCGTCGACCTGCCGGTCATCGGACTGTGGAAGGACGGGGACGCCCCGGTCTACATCACGCCGACGCTGGAGCACGCGCTGGCGGTGGCCGAGACCGGTGTCGAGATCGTGGCGATCGACGGCACCGCCCAGGAACGACCCGACGGTCGGACCGTTGCCGAGACGATCGCCGAATTGCATGCCCGCACAGGCGCTCTCGTGATGGCGGACTGCTCGACCCTGAACGAGGGACGGGGGGCGGCCGATGCCGGCGCCGATCTGGTCGGCACCACGTTGGCCGGATACACGCCATACACCGAGAAGACTCAGGGGCCGAACCTGCAGCTGGTCGAGCAACTCGCAGCTGCGGTGGAGGTACCCGTCGTCTGCGAGGGCCGGGTGCACACGCCCGAGCAAGCGCGTGCCGCGATCGACGCCGGGGCCTTCACGGTGGTGGTCGGCACAGCGATCACCCATCCGGCGACCATCACGGGTTGGTTCGCCGACGCCGTGAACGGTCACTGAAGAAGGGCCTGCGGACGGTGCGCTGAGGCGCACCGTCCGCAGGCCCGACCTGCTCAGCGGCGAACGCGGGTCACGTGAAGTGGATGACGTGCTGGAAGTCCGCCTGCGCGTTCGACAGGTGCACGTGACTGCGGGTGCCGTAGTGCAGCGGGTTGTTCCAGTTGTACTCCTCGACGTCGAACGAGCCGTCCTGGTAGACCTTGTTGATATAGGCGACATGGCCGACCTTGTGCACGTCGTTGACGGCGATGCCACCGACGACCGGCTTCTTGTCGACCTTCAGGTGCGCGCCGCGGGCGGCGTCGTCCCAGGTGCCGGCGTTGCCGAAGTGTTGACCCTTCCAGTCGTTCTTGAAGCCCTTGACCCCGAGCCGGTCGACGACCCGGAACGCGGCGAACGCGGTGCAGTTGTCGGCGGCGAAGCCGTAGGTCTTGTGGTTGAAGTCGTCGCGCGGCTTCTCGCCCTTGCCGGGCGCCTTGCCCGGGTTGCAGTCGGGCACGCCGGGTGCCCGGCCGTCGGTGCCGGTCTTGATGTACTTGTCCGGCACCCAGGTCTTGTCGGCGGTCTTGTTCCACAGGTCCGAGCCGGAATACTGCTGGCAGACGACCGGCACCTGGTGTCCCTTGCGGTACTGGTTCTCGACGTGACCGGGTGCGTTCGCCGGCTGGCCGATCTTGGCGCGGCCGTTGATGTCGACCTTCGCCGTGAACTTGTGCACCGTGGCGGCGTGCGCCGTGCCTCCGGACGCTGCCCCGAGGCCGGTGCAGAGGGCGGTTGCCGCCAGGATAGTGGTGGCTGTCTTGGTGGAAGTTCGCATGGTGATTCTCCTTCTCGTCGGGTGTCCGTCAGTGCAGGTCGTGCTCGATGTATGGCGCTGTCACGCCGGGATCACTTGAAGGGGCGGGCCGCCTGCTTGTTCCAGTCCGAGGCGTGGAAGGCGGATATCCGCACGCTGTGCGAGTTGCGCGGTGTGGCGGCCTGCGCCACCTTTCCGTCGCCCATGTAGAGGCCGACGTGGTCGGTCGGCGAACCCTGGAAGACCAGGTCACCGGCCTTGAGCGACGAGGTCGACACCTTGGACGCGCCGGCCAGCTGCGCACCTGTGTAGGAACCGATGTCCTTGCCGGCTCCCTTCCAGTAGGCGTAGAGGGTGTAGCCGGAGCAGTCGAAGCCGAAGCGGTTCGAATCGTCCTTGCCGCTGGGGGAGGGCGTCGTCGCGCCATACGCCGGGCCGCCCTTGCCGCCGGCACCCCATGCGTACGTGAGCCCCTTGCCGGTCTGCGACTTCGCGGCCTTCAGCACGCGGTCGATCTTCTGGGCACGAGTGCCGGTGGTCGGTCCCGCCGGTCCGTTGTTGCGCCCGTGGACGCGGTGGCCGGAGCCGTCGTCCTCCGAGCAGAGGGACACTCCGGGTGCTCGACCATCGGTGCCGGTCGTGAGGTACTTGTCGGGGACCCATGTCTTGGCCGAGGTCTTGTCCCACAACGCGCCGTCGTGGTGTGCCTGGCAGGTGACCGGAACCTGCTCGCCCTTGCGGTACTGGTTCTCGACGTGCCCGGGAGCGTCGGCGGGCTGGCCGATCTTGGCACGGCCGTTCAGGTCCACCTTCGCGGGGAACTTGTGGGTTCCGGCGGCACTGGCCGGGCTCGCACCGTGCATAGAGCCGATGCCGGTCAGGGTGCCCGCGATCGCCAGGCAGGTGACGCCCGCTCGCACGGTCCGGAACTTCTTCGTGCTCTGCTGCTTGTTCATCGTTCGCACCTTTCGTGTCGGGTGAGTACACATTCGGGGCCCGGATCGGGTGTCCGGTAGCGTGTACGGCGCGAACTGCCCGGTATGACGCGGATCTGACACGCGATCTGACAGCTCCAGCTGTGCTCGACGATCGCGCTCGAGAGGGAGCGATGACAGGCCAGGACAGCAACGATCCGGACTCGCTGGTCCGCTCGGAGGTCGAACGATTCGCGGAAGTGTTGTCAGCCGCCCGTCAGCAGGCGGGCGACCCCTCGTTCCGCAAGATGGCCGGTCGTTCGGGGTGCATCTCGCACACGACGCTGCACGAGGCGACCAAGGGCTACCGCTTCCCGAGCTGGCCCACGACGGCAGAATTCGCCAAGTCGATCGGTCGCGACCCCGCCGACTTCCGGCAGCAGTGGGAGCGCGTCGATGGCCTGGTCAATCCGCCGGAGCCGGAGTTCCGCGCATACGAGCCGGAGTCGGCGGCGCACCAAGTACCCCGCACCGCCGACTCGGACGGCGAGTCCACGCCCGCCGTCGCTGATCCGGCCGTCCGGCCCGCGCGATCGTGGGTGCTGCCTGCTGCGCTGGTCGGCGTCGTCGTCCTGGTCGCCGCACTGGCCACGGTGTTCGTGATGCACCGGAACTCCGGCTCGTCGGACGCCGGGCCGTCGTCGGCCGATGCGTCAGCACGAACCGTTCGTGCGACCGGGATCCCCAGCGCGCCCGGCGCGAACGCTCCCTCACGGCCGCCGGTCGGCTCCTCCTGTCCGGTCCAGGACACGCGCCAGGACGTCCCGCCGCTGGTCGCCGGCGACCACGCGTACTTCGAGAAGGACATCACCTACTCCGACTGCAGCCACGTCAGGCCTGGCCAGGTGTTCCTCAAGGCGTTCGAGGTGAAGAACACCGGCCAGGTGATGTGGAGCGGCCGCACCATGGTGCGCAGTGACCTGCCGCTGTCCAAGAACAGCTGTCGCACGAAGGTGTCGACGCCGATCCGGGAGACCCCTCCCGGTGAGGTCGCCCGGATAGAGGTCAAGGTGACGGCACCGAAGAAGTCCGGCCTGTGCGTCGTGCGCTGGATGATGGCCGATCACGGACGATGGTCGTTCCCCGGCCAGAAGCCGTTCAAGGCCCAGGTCGTGGTGACGGCGAAGAAGTAAGTGCCCCCGGCATGATTCGAACATGCGACACCCGCTTTAGGAGAGCGGTGCTCTATCCCCTGAGCTACGGGGGCCAGGGGGAGTTGCCGGTCTCCCGGCGTCGCCCAGTGTAGGCGGACAGTCCGCACACCCGCCCGACCGGGCGTGCCGGTCTACCGACCCGGGCTGAGCCGGAACGCCCGGGCGCCTGCCCGGTATGCCGCCTCCAGGTCGCCGGGGTCCGGGTTGCCCTGCTTGTCGATCGAGACCTTGTTGAAGTTGGCGAACGCCTTGTTGTCCCGACACATGGCGCCATACGCCTCGACGACGTCGTCGTGGCCGGTGTAGGCGACGACCGACGCCTGCCGCTGCTCACCCATGAGCACGATGTTCAGCTGATCGCCGGTACGCAGGTTGCGGCCCCAGGCGAACGGTGTGCCGACGAGCAGGTCGGTGCCCTGCCGGGTGTAGGCGACCGGCACCTCGAACCGTCGCCCGGAGCGCCGTCCGACGATCTCCAGCAGCACCAGTCGTCGACCGGGCAGCTTGCCGACCACCGGCAGCCGGAGCATCGTGCGCATGACGCGATTGACGGCGCCCTGGAAGCGCAGGGTCTGGGCGCGGGGTTGCTGGGACATCGATCCTCCACCGATAAATGAAACGATCTCGTTTCATTTATACCGCTCCGTGGCACGCTTGAACAGGTGTCGACGTGACCGGCATACGCTGGTGGCGCGAATCTCGTTCCCCGGAAAGGAAACTCGTGTCCGATCGGTCTGCCGCACGCACCGCTTCATTCGCTCGAGCGCTCGCCGAGGCCGGCTGCTCCGGCGAAGTCCGGGTGTTGCCCGAGTCGAGTCACACCGCGGCGCAGGCGGCGGCAGCGCTCGGCTGCGAGCCAGGTGCGATCGCGAGCAGCCTGGTCTTCCTGGCCGGCGACGAGCCGTTGCTGGTGATGACCAGCGGCGCGCACCGGGTCGACACCGACCTGCTGTCCCGCGAGCTCGGTGTGCCGCTGGTGATGGCACGCGCCAAGGTCGTCAAGGAAGTGACCGGGCAGCCGATCGGGGGAGTGTCACCGATCGGTCACCCGGCTCCGCTGCGCACGATCGTCGACCGCAGCCTGCAGGCGTATGACGAACTGTGGGCCGCCGCCGGCAGTGCCGCGAGCATCTTCCCGATCAGTTTCGAGGATCTGGTGCGGATCACGAACGGCACGCCCATGCAGGTTGCCGACGACTGAGGAGCGCCGTCGGCGGCATGGACGGATCAGCTCGAGGCGTGCCGCATGCCGACGGTCTCCTCGGCGCCGATCGCCTTGATGATCTCCGGGGCCGACAGCTTCTCGATCTTGCCGCCGACGAGCGGGATCTTCGCCTTCAGGTCCGCGGACACGTCGACGGCCGTTCCGTCGCCGTCGGGCCTGAGGCTCGTGGTGCCCTTCATGTTGATCGGTTGACCCTTGATCGAGACGTCGAGGGTGCCGTCGCGGCTGCCGTCGGCCTGCCGCGCGCCCCACGTGATGATCTGGGTGACATCCACCGTGTCGCCGACCAGCTTCTTGAGCAGATCCGGCACGTCACCGGACGGCATGACCCGCTGGACCTTCACCTCGTGGCCGGGGCCCTGCTCGGTGACCGTGCTCCGGTGACTGAGCGCGCCGGCCTCCTCGCAGATCTCTTCCTGATATTCGGGGTCGATCGACAGCGCGTACACCTCATCGGGTGTCGCAGGGAGCGTCCATTGCTTCGAGATCTTCATGGGCTCGAACTTACTGAGCGGTAACCGATTTGTGAACCGATCGCCGGTCGTCTCTCACGATCCGGCGACCCCGACCCGCCAGTAGCCCATGAAGCACACGGCGGCCTTGGGTATGTCGAACTCGTCCACGAGCATCCGGCGCAGCGCCCGGACCTGACTCGATTCGCCGGCGATCCAGGCGGACAGGTCGGCTGTGTCCGGCGCGGTTGCGGCGTCGGTCGAGACCTCCCAGTAGGCCTCGACGGCGCCGTCGTCGATGACCGTCGTCGTCGCGGTGTCGGAGTGCAGTGGTCCGAGATCGGTGAGCCACCGCCGGACGGCCTCGCACTGGTCGTCGCCGCGAGCGTCGACGCACCAGATCAGGTCGACGTTCGGCGGGGCGACCACGCCGCGGGTGTCCTCCTCGTGCGGGACCTGGATGCTCACCAGGCCGGTCGCATCGGCCGGCAGACGCTCCAGGATCCCGTTGATGGCCGGCAGCGCCGTGATATCGCCGACGATGAGTTGCGTTGCGGTGCCGCCGAGTTCGCGTCGGAACTCCAGGCCGCCCGCGTCGCCGTCGAAGTCGGCGTTCGGGCCGAATACGACCACCTCGTCGCCCGGCTCCGCCTCGACCGCGAACCGGGAACCCGGTCCGGTGATGCCGTGGTCGACGAAGTCGACGTCGATCTCGGCCGACTCCTGCCGCACCGCGACCACCGTGTAGGTGCGGATGTGGGCGCGAGTGTCCTCCGGTTGCTCGCGCCACTGCAGCCACCAGTCGTCGCCGGTCGGGAAGTCGCGCAGCGGCAGGCCACCCGGCTTGGGCAGGACCAGCTTGATGCGCTGGTCGTACCCGCGATCAGCGAAGGCGGCGAGCGACGGATCCGCGAACGTCATACGGACCAGGCTCGGGGACCGACGTTCCCGTCCGGTGAGGCGAACGCGGAACATCCGGTATGGCGATGCGTCGACGGCGACGGTCACAGGGTTTCCTCCCGATCGATGACATCGGTAAGGCTAACCTAACTGCACGGGGATGGCGCAAGCCCGGTCGCATCAGTCCTTGCGGTGCAGCCGGGAGAGCACGTGACCGTGGCGCTCACCGGCCTGCGCGGCATACTCGCCCTCGGCCGTGGCGGGGGACAGGTCGCCCGCCCGGGCGTCACCGGTGCGCAGGTCGATCTGCTCGGACAGGTAGCGCCACAGCACCGCGACCGTCGCCGCCACGGGCACGGCGAAGAAGGCGCCCAGGATCCCGAACTCGTCCCCGCCGAAGGCGATCGCCAGCAGCACGATCGCCGGATGCAGTGCCATGGACCGGCTCTGCAGCAGCGGCTGCAGCACGTGGCCCTCGATCTGCTGGACGGCGACGATGATGATCAGCACGATGACCGCCTTGGTGATGCCACCGGCGACCAGGGCAACCAGTACCGCGACCGTGCCCGCGGTGAACGCGCCGATGATCGGGATGAATCCGCCGAAGAAGGTCAGCACGACCAGCGGTGCGGCCAGCGGCACCTGCAGCACCACGAGGCCGATGCCGATGCAGATGGAGTCCACCGCGCTCACGATCGCCTGGGTGCGGATGAACCCGGACAGCGTGTTCCAGACCCGGGTGAGTGCCTCGGTGAGGTGGGCGCCCGCGCCACGGCCGACCGACACCCGGATCCATGGCAGGAACCGCGGACCGTCCTTGAGGAAGAAGAAGGTCAGGATCAGCGCGATGACCGCGTCGATCAATACCTGGCCGGCCAGGGTGATGCCGTTGAGCACCTGCGAGGCGATCTGGTCGCCGCTGGACTTCAGCTTGTCGGTGATGCTGTTGGTCGCCTGGTCGATCTGGTCGGGCCGGATGTGCAACGGGCCGTCCTGCAGCTGGTCGCGCAGCTTGTTCACGCCCGCCACGGACTGATTGACCAGGTCACCCCACTGCGAGGTGACCGTGGGTGCCATGGCGGCGATGATGCCGCCGACCACCACGGCAGCGAGCAGAATGCCGCCGAGGGCGGCCAGGGCGGGTGGCACCTTGTGGGCGCGCATCCACCGCACCGGCGGCCAGAGCACGGTGGTCACGAGCAGGGCGACCGCGACCGGCAGTAGGGCCGACCAGAACATGCCGAGGATCTTCAGCACCAGCCAGGTCGCGGCGACGACGATGATGAAGCGCAACGACCAGCTGGCCGTCCACTTCAGCGCGTGACTGATGACGCCGGCGCGGTCGATGCCCTTGTTCGGGTTCTGGTCGGCGGCGTACTCGGCCGTCCGCGGTGGCGTGGTGCCCGCTTCGGCGAAATCGTCCGCCGACTCCTCCTGCC
Source organism: Flexivirga sp. G2 (assembly GCF_055397625.1). Classification (NCBI taxonomy): domain Bacteria; kingdom Bacillati; phylum Actinomycetota; class Actinomycetes; order Micrococcales; family Dermacoccaceae; genus Flexivirga; species Flexivirga sp. G2. The sequence goes on along the minus strand of NZ_AP039675.1, from coordinate 3,731,515 downwards.
GGTCGACGGCGTGGATCGGATTGCTGGGGCGGCGCTGGCCCATCGTGGCGGTCCTCCCAGGGCTGTGGTCGGCAGTGCTCGATCGGTCGAGGCGCTGCTCATGCGGTGAATCGGAGACGGGGTGGGCACCGGCTGCGCGTGATGCCCGACCGCAACCGTATTGCACCGGCGCCGGACATTCGGGGAGCCGCGCGATGGGCGGTGCCCGGGCGTGCCTGGCGGGCTGCTGCCTGCCCGCCGGTTAGCCTTGCGCGGTGAGTTCGCCCAGCCCGCAAGACGATTCGACCAACCCCTGGTTGGCGACCGGTCGTGATGCCCTCGTGCGTGACGCCGTCGGGGAATGGCAGCGGCATCTGGTCGATCTCGGTGGCCGCAACACGCTCCTGTGGTTCCGGGACCTGCCCAGTGGCACGCTCGACCTGACCCGCGCTCACCCGGCCGGTATGGCGCAACTGTTCTCGGCGGGGTCCGCCCCCTTGGAGCTGCTGCTGCGCGAACCTGCCGCACTCGCCGAAGGGGACCGGCGGGCCCGCATCATCCGGTCCCGTACCCAGGCGCTCGCGCAGGAGCGCGGTATCTCTTCCTGCTACCTCGCGATCGGTATGGCGACCTGGGAGCACCCGGGCGCACCGCGGAATCCCGCGGCCCCGGTGCTGCTGCGCCGCCTCGACATCATCAACACCCCCAAGGTCCCGCAGTCGCTGACGGTGCGCCTGCACCCACAGATCGAGTTCAACTCGGTGCTGGCGAAATATGTCGAGGTCGAGCACGGCATCGAGTTGGACACGGCCGCGATCGACGATTACCTGCGCGACGATGCACGGGTCGACCCGGGCGGTGTGCTGACCCGCATCCAGCAGGCGTGCGCCGACGTGCCCGGCTTCGAGGTCGCGCGGCGGTATGTCGTCGGCACCTTCAGCTACACGAAGCTGCCGATGGTGCGCGATCTCGCCGACCAGCTGCAGACCCTGTCCTCGCACCCCGTGATCGCCGCGCTCGCCGGTGACGCCGACGCCCGCGCCGACGTGAGCGCCGAGGCACCCGCCGTGGTCGACCGTGATCCGGCCGGCGAGCGCCTGGTGCTCGACGCCGACGCCTCGCAGCAGGACGTGGTCGAGGCGGCCCGGGCCGGCGCGCACCTGGTCGTGGAAGGCCCGCCCGGGACGGGCAAGAGCCAGACGATCGCCAACCTGATCGCGGCGATCGCGGCGGACGGCCGGCGGGTGCTCTTCGTGGCCGAGAAGCGCGCGGCCATCGACGCGGTGGTCAAGCGCCTGGACCGGGTCGGGCTGGGCGACATGGTGCTCGACATACATGACGGGCAGGGCAGTGGTGGTGAGCTCACCGCGCAGCTGGTGACCCGGATGGACGCCATCGTCGCCTCGGACGTGGAGTCGCGGACCGCGCCGGCCGACCTGACGACGCTGCGCGACGACCTGGCGACGCATCGACGCGCGATGCACGAGCCACGCAACCCGTGGGGCGTCACCGTCGACGAGGCACAGAACCGCGTCGCCGCCTTCCACGCGATGAAGCCCGCGCCGCGATCGCATGCGGGCATCGACCCGGCCGATCTGGACACCCTCCCGGCCGGGCGTCGGGACGAGCTGCGCGACGAGCTGATCCACGTGGCCGAGCTGGGTGCCTGGCGCACCGATGGCGAGCCCGACCCCTGGTACGGCGCGCGCGTGGTGGGCGTGCAACAGGCCGGCCGCACGCAGGAGCTGGTCGAGCGACTGGCGTCAGGCGGCCTGCAGGAGCACCGCGACATGCTGACCGTGCTCGGCGAGAAACTCGGTCTGCCCGCCGCCGACACGATGCTGGGTTCCGAGGCGCAACTCGAGCTGATGAGCGACGTGCACCGCACGCTGGAGACGTTCCGTCCGGAGGTGTTCTCGGCACCGCTCGATCAACTGGTCAGCGCGACCGGCTCGGGTGAATACCGCAAGGAGCACCCCAGCGACCTCGGCGTCCTCGACCGGCGGCGGCTGCGCAAACAGGCCCGGACGCTGCTGCGGCCAGGTCAGCCGCCGGCCGACCTGCACGGCGTGCTCGTGCTGGCCGCGGGACAGCGCGACCGGTGGCGGGCGCTCGCCGGCAAGGGTTCGCTGCCGTCGGCGCCGGTCGACGTGGCGAAGTACGTCGCCGCCCACGAGCGGCTGCGTGAGGACCTGGAGTGGCTGGCGAAGCGGCTCGAGGGCACGCGGGAGGGCAACGACCTGCTGGACGTCCGGTATGACGCCTTGCAGGATCGGCTCGACCGGCTGGCCGCAGCGAAGGACCGGCTGGCCCTCGTGCCGTCGGTCATCGGACCGCTGGACCAGCTGCGGGCCAACGGTCTGGGCGACCTGATCGACGACCTGGCGGCGCGCAAGGTACCCGCGTCCCGCGTCGGTGCTGAGTTCGAATTCGTCTGGTGGCGAGCGGTTCTCGGCCGGATCGCGGACATCGACCCGGCATACGGTGCGGCCGACGGTGTGGCGCTGCGGGAGCAGGTCGCGGCATACGCACAGGCGGACGCCGAGCACGTCCTCTCCGGAGCCGTGACCGTGCGGGCCGCGTGGGCCGATCAGGTACGCCGGACGATGCGCGAGCTGCCCGAGCAGGAGACGCTGCTGCGCGAGCAGGCGCGCGCGGATCGACCGTCGGCGCTGCGCGAGCTGTTGCCGCAGGCACCGGAGTTGCTCACCGCGATCGCACCGTGCTGGGTGATGAGCCCGCTGCTGGTGGCATCGATGCTGCCGCCCGGCGTGTGGTTCGACGTCGTGGTCTTCGACGAGGCGTCCCAGATCCCGCCGGCCGAGGCGATCTCGGCAATCTCCCGCGGCGCGCAGGTCGTCGTGTCCGGGGATCGGCGTCAGTTGCCGCCGACCAGCTTCTTCCGGGGGGTGGACGAGACCGACGACGACCCGACGCCGGTGGCGGCGGAGTCGATCCTGGACGCGTTGACGCCCTTGCTGCCGAGCCGCGAACTCACTTGGCACTACAGGGCTTTGGACGAGCGACTGATCGCCTTCGCCAACGCCCAGCTGTATGGCGGCCGGCTCATCACCTTCCCCGGTGTCGGCGACGACACGGTCGTCCGCCTGGACGTCGTGACCGGGCACCCCACGTCCGGGGACGCGACGAGTGCCGAGGTCGAGCGGGTGGTGCGTGTCGTGCTCGACCAGGCCCGGCAACGACCCGACGAGTCGATCGGCGTCATCACTCTCGGCCAGCGGCACGCCGACCGGATCGATGCCGCGCTGCGCGAGGCGATCGCGGGGGATGCCGAGCTGGCCTGGTTGCTGGACGAGTCGGTCGCGGAGTCGTTCTTCGTCAAGAATCTTGAGCGGGTCCAGGGTGACGAGCGCGACGCGATCGTGCTGTCCGTCGGGCACGGCCGCGCCGCGGACGGAACGGCGCCGCACCGGTTCGGGCCGATCAGCGCCGAGGGCGGCGAACGCCGGCTCAACGTTGCGATCACCCGGGCACGCCGCCGGATGGTGATGGTGTCGTCCTTCTCCGGCGACGAGCTGCACCCGGGCCGCTTGCGGTCCCGCGGTGGCCTGTTGCTGCGGGACTTCCTGCTGTATGCCGGGTCCGGTGGCGCGGCGCGTCGGGTGCACTCCGACGCGGACGGCGCGGACGCCATACAGCGAACGGCGCCGACGGGCGTCGTGCGCGGTCCGGACGGTCGTCGTCGCCGTGCCGCGTCGTCCGGGAGCGTGCTCGACCGGCCGATGCTGCCGCCGACTCCGGAGGTCGAGATCCCCGTTCTGGTGCGGGACTTCGCCCGCCGGCTGCGCGCCGAAGGGCTGGTGGTGCATCCGGGTTGGGGCACGTCGCGGCACCGGCTGGATCTGGCTGTGGAGGATCCGCGGCGCCCCGGCTCGTTGCTGGTCGCCATCGACACCGACGGTGCGGTATACGGGTCGATCGACTCCACTCGCGACCGCGAACGGCTGCGCGTCGAGCAACTGCGCCGTCTGGGCTGGAGCTACGAACGTGTCTGGACCCGGGACCTGTTCCGTGACCCGGCGCGCGAGGTCGCCCGTCTGGTCGAGGCCGTGTATGCCGCCTCGGAGGCCGCGTCCACGAAGCAGCGGATGGAGACCGCGCACGACCGGGCCCGGAACCCGTGGTTGGCCGATGACTGACGAGCCGGACCCGACCGGCGGCGCGGACGAGGGTGAGTCTCCGCAGGAGCAGCCACGGCCGCGCAAACGTATCCACCGGCGCGCCACGCGGCCGGCGACCGGCGGCACACCGGCGACGGACGTGCCGGTCGAGCCCGGCCGTGACGACACCGATGCCGGTTGGGCGCCCGACGCGCCGGAGACAGGTTCGAAACGACCCGCCAAGAAGTCTTCCGGTCGTGCGGAGAGCGCTCAGGACCGCTGGTGGCGCGAGCAGCGGCCGCCGCACTGGGAGTGACCACTTCTCGCGGGGCAGGCGAAAGGGGCGGGACCATGTCGGTCCCGCCCCTTCGGCGTTGTGTCAGATGAAGCGCTGGATCAGAGCTGGCCCGGACCGCGGCCCGCCGCGAGCTGGTCGCGGATCTCGGTCAACAGGTCGACCTCGGTCACCGGGGCCTCCTCCTCCTTGACGAAACGCGCGCGGTACGCCTCGTAGGGCTTGACGACGGCGAAGTAGACGACGGCGGCGACGATGATGAAGCCGACCAGCGCGGTGAGGAACGCACCGACGTGCACGCCTCCGGGGACGTAACCGCTGAAGTTCGGCTGGCCACCGATTTTTCCGATCAGGTCCATGATGATGGTCGTGAACGCAGTGACGACGGTCGCGAACGCCGTGCCGATGATGAAGGCAACGGCCAGCTGGACCAGGTTGCCCTGCATGAGGAACTTCTTGAAGCCTTCCATGGGTACATCCTTGCGATGAGAGGTCGTAGGTCGCGGGAACTGTATCGGAGATTTCCGACCCGGGAAATCTGAAACACCGGTCACATTGGTCACAGTTGTGCTAGTCGTCGCCGTTGTCGCCCGCTTGGTCAGGTGCCCGCTCGCAACGCCAGTTGTATGCCGCCGCCCAGCCCTCCGGACCGTGCGCTCGCAGCGGATCCGATCGCGGCAGCCTGCGTCGGGGTGACAGCAACCAGCACCGATGCGGCATCCGTCGACGTCACCGTCAGGTGGTCTTCGGTGTCGAGCGTCGACGCGTCGGGCACGGACACCACCGACACGGCACTGGCCACGGTCCGTGCCTTCCCCGTGTCGATCAGGTCGACCCGGTCACCCGGCTGCAGCACGCGCACCAGTGCGCGGTCGCTGCTGCTCACGTCGATGACGACCCGGTCCTGCGGCAGGGAGGGCCACGACCGGGCGGAGCGCACGCGCGCAGCGGTCACCGGCTCGCCGGCTCGGATCGGTGCGGTGAGCACCTTCCCGGCGGCGGCCGACGAGCTGAGCAGCCCCGGCACGCGGTCACCTGCCGCCCACCGGTTCTCCCGGACGTCGGAGGTGTCCAGCCGCTGGCCGGCGGTCAGGTCATGCGCCGCGACGGTCACGGCATACGTCGGCGGATCGGCCGGCCGCACCGCTCCGACGACCGCCAGCACCGCGCAGCCGCTGAGCAGACCGGCAAGCACCCGACGCCCCCGCGACCGACGCCAGCGCGCTTCGCGGCTCGGGCCCTGCCAGCTCGCGGGCAGCAACCCCTGTGGACTCCTCATCACGGCAGGGTGATGGGCAGATCCATGCCATCGAGCACGCGCCGGCACTGACAGGTGGCCGTGTCGTCCGGCTCGGGCGCGGGAAGTCGCGAGATCGTCTCGCGCAGCGCGACCTTCAAATGCTCGATGTTGTCGGCGAAGACCCGCATGACCTCCTCGTGGGTCACCGACTCGCCGCCCTCGACGCCGGCGTCGTTGTCCGTGATCAGACAGGCGGTACCGAAGCACATCGCCAGCTCGCGGGCGATGGACGCCTCCGGCATACCGGTCATGCCGACGACCGACCAGCCGGCGGCCTGATGCCACTGCGACTCGGCCCGGGACGAGAAGCGCGGCCCGCCGATCACGACCAGCGTGCCGCCGTCGACCGTTCGATCGAAGCGACTGCGGGTGGACGCCAGCAGAGCCGACCGCACCTGCGGGCAATAGGGATCGGCGAACGACACGTGCACGACCGGGCCGACCTCGTCGTAGACCGTGCCGGCGCGGCCGCTCGTGCGGTCGACGACCTGATCGGGCACCAGCAGCGTGCCCGGCGTGTGCTCGGCGCGCAGTGAACCGACGGCGCACGGTGCGATGACCTGGCGCACGCCGACGGACCGCAGCGCCCAGAGGTTGGCACGGTAGTTGACCAGATGTGGCGGGAACCGGTGTCCTTGCCCGTGGCGGGCGAGGAAGGCCACACGGCGCCCGTCGACGTCGCCCATGACGATGTCGTCGCTCGGCTCGCCGAACGGAGTCTCGACGTGGATCCGCTCGGGGGAGTCGAAGAAGGAGTAGAAACCGGAGCCGCCGATGACGCCGATGTCCGCCCGCGGACCGTCATACGAATGATCGTCTGAAGTCATGCTGCGAGATTAGTCAGCAGCAGTGACCCTGGTGCCTCTCGGCGGTCGATCGGTGGACGACCCTGCCTGGGACGCGGGGGTGTGGACGAGTGGGGTGGTCTAGGCGGCCGAGCCGTCGGACGACGCGCTCGTGCTCGAGGGGGTGCTCGACGTCGTGGTGGCCGAGGTGTCCTTCGTGCTCGAGGAGTCCGTGCTGGTGGACGAGGTCGTCGATGAGGTCGACGACGAGGACGTCGTGGACTTCTTGCTCGAGTCGCGCGAGTCGGTCTTGTAGAAGCCGGACCCCTTGAACACCACGCCGACGGCGCCGAACTGCTTGCGGAGGTTGCCGCCGCACTCGGGGCAGGTGGTCAGCGCGTCATCGGAGAAGGACTGCTGCACATCGAAGGCGTGCGCGCAGTCCTTGCATACATAGGCATAGGTCGGCACGCGCACAGTGTACGGCGTGAGCCGGGCTGCCCCGAATTCAGTCGCCCGTCACTCCTGCTCCGAGCGCAGCGGTGTCGCCCAGCCCGCCATACGGCCGTCGCGGGAGACCGAACGGACCCGGCGGATCGCCTGGTCGCGGGATTTGGCCGTGGTCACCAGCAGCAGCTGGTCGCCGCGCCGGATGACGGTGCGTTGGCCGGGCACGAAGCCCTGCTCGCCGCGGACGATCAGGGTGACATTCGCACCGGTGGGCAGCCGCAGCTCCTGGATCTCGACACCGTTCAGCCGGGAGGTCTCACCCACGTGCAGTTGCAGCACATCGGCCCGCAACTCCTCCAGCGGCGTGGCCTCGACGTCCAGGTCGAGCACCTGCGCCGACTCGGTGACGCCGAGCCGGCGGGCGATCCACGGCATCGGCAGCGCCTGCACCAGGGTGAAGATCAGGACGAGGACGAAGACCAGGTCGAAGATCCAGTCGGTGTCGGGCGTCCCCACGGTGAGCGGCACGGTCGCGAGCACGACCGGGACGGCGCCACGCAGCCCGGCCCACGACAGGAACAGCTGCTCCTGCCAGCGAAACCGGAACCAGCTGAGGCTGGCGAACACGGACAGCGGCCGCGCGATCAGCAGCAGCACCAGGCCGACGAGTATGGCGGGCAGGACCTGGCCGCCCAGCCGGCTCGGCGACGCCAGCAACCCGAGCAGCACGAACAGCCCGATCTGCGCGAGCCACCCGACGGCCTGTGCGAAACCGTGCACGGCCCGGTGGTGCGGCAGGTTGCTGTTGCCCAGGACGAGTGCCGCCAGGTAGACGGCGATGAATCCGCTGGTGTGCACCAGACTGGCGGTGGCGTAGGCGAGCACGGCGACCGACAGGATCCCGATCGAGAACAGACCGGACGAACCTGGTGCGGTCGCCCGGCTCAATTTCGCGAAGATCCAGCCGAGCGCCAGGCCGATGAGGGCGCCGCCGACCAACTCGCCGACCGCTTCGAGGGCGACGATCCACCAGGCGTGTGCGCTGCGGCCGGGTGTGGCCGCGTCGGCGAGTGCGACGACCAGCAGCACCACCGGGGCGTCGTTGAAACCCGACTCCGCTTCCAGGACGCCGGTGATCCGGCGCGGCAGTCCGACCCGCTTGAGCACCGAGAACACCGCGGCGGCGTCGGTCGAGGTGACGATCGCGCCGAGCAGCAGCGCGATGGTCCACGACTTGCCGAGCAACAGCACGACGAAGGCGGCCATGACGACGACCGAGACGACGACGCCGACGGTGGCGAGCAGGGCAGCCGGTGCGATCGAGGATCTGATGCTCGACCACCGGGTGGAGATACCACCCTCGGCAAGGATCAATGCCAGCGCGGAGTAGCCGAGCACCTGTGTCAGCTCAGGGTTTTCGAAATGTATGCCGAGCCCGGCCTCGCCCATGACGAGCCCGATGCCGAGATACAGGACGAGCGTCGGCATACCCGAGCGATTGGCGAAGCGCACCGCAGCGACCGACACGAGCAGCACGAGCGCCGAGATGAACAGGACGAACGCGAGATCGTGTGTCGTGAAGTGGTTGGCTGCGGAGGCGGCCACTCGGGTCTCCTTCGCGGCGTGTCGGTTCCGGGACGACAGTATTTCAAACGGTGCAAGGGAGTTCTGCAACGCCACCTGACGGGGTCAGCACGGCGTCGACCCGGCAGTCATGTGGCTCGGACGGGACGTTCTCGACCAGTTCGTCGTCGAAAAGTACTGCCAGGACTGGTGTTCCGGGCTGCTTGCGGCCCAGCGCGCGGTCGTAGCTGCCGCCGCCCTGACCGAGACGTATGCCGTCGGTGCGGCCCACGGCGAGGCCCGGCACCAGGATCAGGTCGGCCGCGGCGATCGCGTCGATGCCGAGGTCCGCACCCGAGTCCGGGTCGTGCCACGACAGGTCGTTGTCCACCAACAAGGTCGGCACGATGAGCCGAACACCGAGCGAGACCAACGCCGCTCGGATGCCGTGGGTCGGGGGTTCGGTCGGCAGGGCTTCGTAGACGGCGGCTCGTTGCGGCACCGGGCGGTGGTTCAGCCACTGGGCGAGGCCGAGGCCGAGGGCTTCGCCATACTCCCGCCATTGCGCGTCGCCGGCCGACGCGCGACGTGCTCGCCGTGCGTCGCGGATCAGTCGACGCGCGGTTTTTTTGTTCGCCGGGAGTTCATGAAACATACGGTTGATTCTGACGGCAATGAGGGGGGATCGACGGAAACCGTGTCGTAGCCTGTGCCGCATGACAGCGGAGGGGACGTCTCAAGTACGCAAAGCGGTGATTCCGGCGGCAGGTCTGGGCACGCGATTCCTGCCGTCCACCAAGGCGATTCCCAAGGAAATGCTGCCCGTCGTGGACAAGCCGGCGATTCAGTATGTCGTGGAAGAGGCCGAACGTGCAGGCATCCACGACATCCTCATGGTGACCGGGCGCAACAAGGCCGCCCTGGAGGACCACTTCGACCGGCACTGGGAGCTCGAGCAGGCGCTCGAACGCAAGGGCGACAAGCTGCGACTGCAGCGTGTGCAGAAGTCGGCGAACCTCGGCAACGTGCACTTCATCCGGCAGGGCGAGCCTCGCGGACTCGGCCACGCAGTGCTCTGTGCGCGGACCCACGTGGGCGACAGCCCGTTCGCCGTGCTGCTCGGTGACGATCTGATCGACGAACGGGATCCGTTGCTGGACACCATGATTGAGGCGCAGGAGCAGTATGGCGGCTCGGTCGTGGCACTCATGGAGGTCCCGGAGGATCAGATCCACCTCTACGGTTGTGCGGCCGTCTCGGAGTTGCAGGGCGCCGCCGACCAGGTCGTGCGAGTGGATTCGCTGGTCGAGAAGCCGGCCATCGGCGAGGCACCCAGCAACCTGGCGATCATCGGTCGTTACGTCCTGGCGCCGGAGATCTTCGACGTGCTCGAGCACACCGGCCCCGGACGCGGCGGCGAGATCCAGCTGACCGACGCACTGCTGGAGATGGCCAAGGACCAGGACCGGCCCGGCGGTGGCGTCACCGGAGTGATCTTCGGCGGCCGGCGGTACGACACCGGTGATCGGCTCGACTACCTCAAGGCGATGGTCCGGCTCGGGGCGCGGCACCGCGACTTCGGGTCCGACTTCCGCTCCTGGCTGACGTCCTGGGTCGACTCGGACGAGGGCCGCGGACGCAACGGACGCAACGGCGAACCCGACGACGGCGAGCATCTCGGGCACTGAGTCGCGCCCCGGTTCGCGATCGGGCGGAGACCCGCGCGCGCTGATGATCAGTAGAGTTCGAAGGGTGCTCACCTTCGACGAATACCAGCAGCGTGTGATCGCGGCGGCGCGCCGGTTGCCGCCGCGCTCCGTCCCTGCGACCGATGCGGTGGGCCTGCTCGGCCTGGTGACGGCGGCGGCACTGCGCAGCCGTGTCGCACTCCCGGGGTTCACCAACTCGGCGATGGACGGGTATGCCGTGCGGGCCACGGACGTGCAGGGAGCCACCGCCGAAACTCCGGTGTCGCTTCCCGTGGTCGGCGACATACCGGCCGGTGACACGCGCTCGCTGCAGTTGCCGGCCGGAAAGTGCTGGCGGATCATGACCGGTGCGCCCCTGCCGGAGGGTGCGGACGCGGTGGTGCAGGTCGAGCTGACCGACGGTGGGACGGAGACCGTCGCCGTCGGCGAGGCCGTCGAGGCCGGGTGCGCCATACGACGTCAGGGGGAGGATCTGCAGCCGGGCGACGAGGTGTTGCCGGCGGGCACCTTGCTGCTGCCACGGCACGTTCCGGCGCTGCTTTCCGCTGGGGTGCAAGAGATCTCGGTCATTCCGCGACCCCGCATCGCGATCGTCAGCACCGGCGACGAGCTGGTCGAACCGGGGCAGCAGCCCGGCCACGGTCAGGTCGTCGACTCCAACGGACCGATGCTCGCCGCGCTGGCGACCGAGTGTGGCTTCGAGGTCACCGAGGTGCGCCGGGTCGGTGACACCGGGGAGGCAGTGCGCACCGCATTGACCGAGCTCGCCGGCAGCGCCGACGTGATCGTCACCAGTGGAGGTGTGAGTGCCGGCGCCTTCGAGCCGTTGAAGCTGGCCTTCGAAGGCAGCGGCGGCTTCGAGTTCGTCAAGATCGCGATGCAGCCCGGCAAGCCTCAAGGGTTCGGGAACCTGGACGGCACAACGGTTTTCGCACTCCCCGGCAACCCGGTCAGCTCATTGGTGTCGTTCCTGGTCTTCGTCGCGCCGGCCGCACGGGTGCTGGCCGGACGCGACCCGCAGCTCCTGACGGTCGAGGCGAAGGTCGCCGAGCACTGGACCTCCCCGCCGGGGCGGCAGCAGTTCGCCAGGGTCGTCTTCGATGACGATGGTCGCGTCGTCCGCCCGATCGGCGGCCAGGGTTCGCACGTGCTCGGCGGACTCGCCGGATCGCAGGCGCTCGCCATCGTCCCGGCCGAGACCACGGAGGTCGCGGTCGGCGAGACGCTGCGCGTCATACCGCTGGAGGGCATGGCATGAAGCTCACCCCACGAAGTTCTCCTCCGCTTCGCTCCCCCGATACTTCGCGGGGACCCCGAGTCCTCAGAACGGTGATCTCAGATGGCTGAGAAACTGACGCACATCCGCCCTGACGGCACGGCGCACATGGTCGACGTCAGCGCCAAGGCGGTGACCGCTCGCGTCGCGCAGGCGCGCGGCCGAGTTCTGTTGTCGTCCGCGGCGATCGACGCGTTGCGTTCGGGGAGGGTGCCCAAGGGCGACGCGCTTGCGGTCGCCCGTATCGCCGGCATCCAGGCTGCCAAGCGCACGCCCGACCTCGTGCCGCTCGCGCACCCGGTCGCCGTTCACGCGGTCTCGGTCGATCTGTCCGTGCAGGACGACGGCGTCGACATCAGCGCCGAGGTCCGCACCGCCGACCGCACCGGTATCGAGATGGAAGCTCTCACCTGCGTCACCGTCGCCGCACTCGCACTGATCGACATGATCAAGGCCGTCGACAAGCACGGTCGCATCACCGACGTGCGCGTGACCGCGAAATCCGGTGGCCGCTCCGGGGACTGGCGGGAGGACGAGCAATGAGTAGCACCTCCGACACTTCGCGGGGACCCCGAATGGCGGCCGCCTGGGTGATCACCGCGTCGAACCGTGCAGCTGCCGGGACGTATGACGACCGTTCCGGCCCGATTCTCGAAAAGGCACTGCAGGATTGGGGTTTCAGCGTCACCCGGCAGGTCGTCCCGGATGGTCCTCCGGTGGGAGCAGCCCTGCGGGAGGCCCTCGGTGCGGGAGCACGCGTCATCCTGACGACGGGCGGGACCGGGCTCAACCCGACGGACCGGACCCCGCAGGAGACGGGGCCGCTGCTGGACTTCGAGGTGCCCGGCATCGCCGAGGCATTGCGCGCCCAGGGCGTGGCTGCCGGCATACCGACTGCGGCGCTGTCCCGCGGTCTGGCCGGGGTCGCTGGAAGCACGTTGATCGTCAACCTGCCGGGTTCGACCGGTGGTGTCCGAGATGCGCTCGTGGTGTTGGAACCCGTGCTGCCGCATGCAGTTTCACAGCTCGACGGAGGCGATCATTAGGTCGCGCTGGTGGCCGACCGCTGTCGCGGGGGAGTGGCGCGGCTCCCGGATACTGCTCCGGCCACTGCGGGTGCACGCGGACAAGCGTGAGTTCCTCGCGCTGCGCAGCGCCAACGCGGACTGGACCCGGCCGTGGGATTCGACGGCACCGGGTGCCGGTGCCGTGTCGATGAACTACGGACAGTTGATCCGTTTCCAGGATCGTGAGGCCCACGAAGGCCGCCTGCTGCCCTTCGCGGTCGAGGTCGACGGTGCACTGGCCGGACAGATGCACCTCTTCGGCATCTCGCGGGGCGCGTTATTGTCCGCCGCTGCCGGCTACTGGATCGGCGAGCGGTATGCCGGCCGGTCGATCACACCGTTCGCGTTGGCAATGTTGATAGATCACGCGTTCGGCGAGGCCGGGCTGCACCGCGTGGAGGTCAACATCCGGCCGGACAACGAGCCGAGCCTGCGAGTGGTCGAGAAGCTCGGGCTGCGCGAGGAGGGCATGCGCAAGCGCTACCTGCACATCAACGGCTCCTGGCACGACCACCTCACGTTCGCGGTGACCAGCGAGGAACTGCCCACCGAGTCGATGGTCGCCCGCTTGCGTCGACGCGTGTGAATTCACCTGTGTCGCAACCGAACTGAGCCGAGCGCCGGTCCCAATACACGGAACGACTTGCTGTGCAAGCGGCGACACACCGTGTACCTCCACGGATTGCAACGGATTTGCCCCTAACGTCTTGTCTCGTGCAGCAGCCGAGCAGCCTGATCTTCCTGGCCATCGTCGTCATTTGGGCTGCCTATCTCCTGCAGCACTGGATCCGGCGGCGCGAAGCGCTGGCCACAGCGCGCTCCGTCGACCAGTTCAGCGACGCGATGCGGGTGCTCGAACGACGTGAGCACCGGGTCGAAGGCGTCGCCGAACAAACATCCGATGCACCGCACGCCAGCCGAACATCGGCACCGCGGGTCAGCGCGAGCGAACCGCGGCCGTCACTGCGAGCAGGGACCGTCATGACCGGAGAGACCCCACAGCCCCCCACGCCCCAGTCCACCGACGAGACACCCGTGTCGGCGTCCGAGAAGCTCGCGGCAGCGGGCAGTTCGTCGGCCGAAGCCGTGCAGCGCTTCGGCAACTTCGCCGCCCACGCAGGTTCCCCGAAGCTGCGCGCGATCGCTCTCGTCGGCAGCCTGTCGCTGCTCATCATCACGGTGGTGTGTGCGCCCTTCGGCGCCCTGCCGTGGTGGTCGCCGGTTCTCATGCTCGCCGTTTCCGGCGGCGTCTTCTGGTGGTGCCGCGCGTCGGCGATGGCCGCGGCCGGTAAGCGCCGCTCCCGTGCGAACACCACACCGCGCCCGTCCCCGGCCGCGCGCAAGGGCGGCGGCGTGCAACTTCCCCAGCGCAAGCCGGCCGCAGCGGCCGAGGTGCCGCTGGCGAAGGCGACGATGCCCGAGCCGGTCGCGCCGCAGGCTCCGGTCGCCGCCGCCGAGCAGGTCTTCGACGTGCGCGCCACGGACGCGCCGGTTGCGCAGCAGCCGGTCGAGCTGCCCCACGTGCCGGTCGCCCAGGCGCCCGTCGCGCCGGAATCCGTCGCGCCGGAATCCGTCGCGCCGGAATCCGTCGAGCAGGACGGGCCGGACGAGTGGCAGCCGGTCGCCGTGCCGCGTCCGACATACACGATGAAGGAGCGGGCGCCCGAGCGTCCGCAGCAGGAGCCCGCCGCGACCTCGAACTCCCGGTCCTACGACGACATCGCCAATGAGGATCTGCCCTTCGACGGACTCGCTCTGGACCAGGATCTGGACGACCTGCCCTCGGTGTTCCGCGCGGGCTGAGCCGGCCGGACCGACCGGGTGCCGGACCCTCTGGTGAAGGGTCGGCCCGATTTAGCCGATCGGGAGCTGCGGTGTTAATGTTGCTCTCGCTCATGGGGCATTGGCGCAGTTGGTAGCGCGTCTCGTTCGCAATGAGAAGGTCAGGGGTTCGAATCCCCTATGCTCCACCAGAAATGCAGCAGGCCCCGTCACGGTTTTCGACGGGGCCTGCTGCATTTCAGTACGACACAGTGGATTCGGGAGGAGCCGCAGCGGAGCGAGGACGACGGCTCCCCTATGCTCCACCAGAAATGCAGCGGGCCCCGTCACGATGTTGACGGGGCCCGCTGCATTTTCACGACGGCACAGGGGACGCCCTCACTGAGAGCCGGTGATTCGGCTGGATCCGGACCTCGGGTTCACGCCACGCCGCCGCAGACCGTCACGCACGTCGATCCCGGCCAGTCGAGCCAACTGACGGCCGATCAGCGCCGCGGAGGTGCCGATCACGACCGCCCCCGCCACCAGCCCGAGCGGCGCACCACCGGTCTGATCGAGCAGGCCGACGATCGGGCCACCGATCGCTGCCGCGCCGAGCGTGACGAGCATGTAGACGCCCAGTACACGACCGCGCATCGCATCGGTCGAGGCAAGCTGGATGGACGTGTTCGTGGCGATGAGGAACGGCATGCCGACGGCACCGATCAGCACGAACGCCGCACCCACCGCCACCATGTTCGGCATGAAGGCGGCCAGCAGCTGCGCGGCGGCGAGCCCCGCCGCCAGAGCGGCGATGTGCCGCATGCGGGACCCGGGCCACGCCGCGGAGACCAGGGCGCCGATCAGCGAGCCGGCAGCAAGCGCGATCGTCAAGAAGCCGTAGCCGCCGGCATCGAGGTGGAGGTCCTTCGCGAATGCCGTCAGGGTGACGGCGAAGTTGGTGGTGAAAAACGCGCAGATGCCCGCGAGGACGATCGGCCAGAGCAGGACGGGACGGCGCATGATCTCGGCGAGCGCGATCCGTTGCTGCCCCTTGGCCCGTGGCAGTCGCGGCGCGGTGCGCAGCTCGGCGGATCGGATCGCGAGGAACGCGCCGAACACCATGACGTACCAACCACCGGTGGCCACGAACGCCCACCCGGTGCCCACCGCCGAGATCAGCCCGCTCGACACGGCCGGGCCTGCCAGCGCACCGATTTGGAAGATCGCCGAGTTCAAGCTGACTGCGTTGCGCAGCTTCTCCGGGCCGACGATCTCGTGGATGAACGCCGAACGCGTCGGATTGTCGAAACAGGCTGCAGCGCCGGTGACGAACGCGATGACCAGCACGTGCCACAACCGGACCGTGCCCGTCACGCACAGGACGCCCAACACCACGGCGGACAGTCCCAACGTGGACACCGTGCACATCAGGACGTGTCGCTTGTCGAAACGATCGGCGACCAGGCCCGCGGCCATGCCGAAGACCAAGGTCGGCACGAACTGCATCGCCGTCGCGATACCGACGACGAACGCATTGTGGGTGAGGGTCAGTACCAACCAGTCCTGGGCGACGCGCTGGGTCCACAGCCCGGAGGTCGACATGGCCTGGCCGAGAACGAACCAGCGGAAATTGCGGTTGCTCAGGGAGGCGAACAGCCCCTCGCGACGAGGATGGGATGGACCGGGTTTCGAGGGTGCGCCGGGGTGCTCTGCGCGGATGGTCGACTGTGATGTTGTGGGTGGCACGGTGCTTCCGAGTCGTGGTGAATGAACGCAGGAGGGCGAGCACCATCCATCATCCTCGCCCCCCGTCGGCCCGCTGCCGCGAGGCTCGAACAGTCACCGGCCGAGGCGCGCCCGCATCATCGCAATGAACTCCTCGATGGCGGCGTCGGATGCGGCGCGGTCGCCGTCCACCAACATGTCGAACAGCAGCCCCTGGCCGACCGCGAGCGTGAGCCGGGCCAGCCGCCGCGCGGAGGCGGCATCCGTGAGGGTGGCGTATGCCGACTCGAACGCGTCCTGGGTGCGGGTCACGAAGGCGTGTCCGAGCTGCTCGGCATACGGCTTGCCGTACATCGCGTGCGAGGACAGCTCGAAGTAGAGCGCACCGAACGTCTGGGCGTGCTCGGCGGTGATCCGCCAGTTCTCCCGGCCCGCTTCGAAGGGGTCCGGCTCGTTCGCGAACAGCTCGGTCAGCATGGCCGCGTCGGCTTCGATGACCGACTCGATGACAGCGACGAGCAGGTCCTCCCGGGATCCGAAGTGGTAGTGCAGCATCCGCTGGCTGGTGCCGATGGCGGCGGCCAGGGTGCGCAGGCTGGTGTCCCGCACGCCGTGCTCGGCGAAGTAGCCGATCGCCTTGGCCAGCAAGTCCTCTCGGGGTCCGGCCACGCCTCAGTCCTGCTCGGCGAGGCGGGCGAGGGTTTCGCCCTCGGACTGGATCATCCGCCGGGCCTTGCCGGACATCAGCGCACGGATCGCCCACGCCAGGGGTCCGGACCACTCCATGCCGAGGCGGATGACCGTGTTCGCGCCGTCCGGCTCGAGATCGTGTATGCCGGTCGTCGAGACGCCGGGCACCCGGCCGACCCAGGTGAATCCGACACCGGGCTCCCAGCGGGTGATCTCATAGACCGCCTTCGCCAGACCCGGCTGACGCACCTCGAAGCGCGTGCCGACGGCAGTGGGCGACGGTCCACCCACGTGCCGCACGGAGTCGAATGTCGGCAGGTGGTCACCCCAGCGCTCGACGTCGCCGAGGTACTGCCACAAGCGGTCCGCGCTCGCGGTGGAGGATTCGTGGATCTGCAACATGTATCAAATGATACATGGCCGGAACGGCGGATCCGATGCGACGATGCGGTCATGACGAGTTCGGCCGATGACCCTGCCTACTTGGACTACCGCGGACGTCGGGACGTGCTCAGCGGCGGCGCTCGGCTGATCCCGATCGCGACGCCGTCCGGGCAGTTCCACGTCTGGACCAAGCGGGTGGGGAACAACCCGGATCTCAAGCTGTTGTTGCTGCACGGTGGCCCGGGGTGCACGCACGAATACTTCGAGTGCTGTGACAGTTTCCTGCCGGCGGCTGGTGTCGAGTATTACTACTACGACCAGCTCGGATCGACGCGCAGCGATCAGCCTGATGACGAATCCCTCTGGGATCTGGACCGATTCGTCGACGAGGTGGAGCAGGTCCGCACCGCGCTGGACCTGGACGCGAGCAACTTCGTGCTGCTCGGGCATTCGTGGGGCGGCATCCTGGCAATGGAGTACGCGCTGCGGCACCAGCAGCATCTCAAGGGGCTGGTCATCTCCAACATGATGTCCAGCATCCCGGCATACAACGCGTATGCCGAGCGGACGCTCATGCCGCAGATGGACGCGGCGAAGCTGGCACGGATCAAGCAACTCGAGGCGGACGGTGACGTCGACAACCCGCTCTACGAGGACCTGTTGCTGGAGCAGCATTACGTCCACCATGTGTTGCGGATGCCGGCTGGAGAGTGGCCCGACCCGGCACAGCGCGGGATGGACCACATCAATCCGGTGATCTACCGCAAGATGCAAGGCCCGAGCGAACTCGGTATCTCGAGCGACGCGACGCTCGCACAATGGGACCGGACCGACAGCCTCGGCTCCATCACCGTGCCGACATTGGTGATCGGGGCGCAGCACGACACGATGGATCCGGGCTTCATGGCGATGATGGCCGAGCAGCTGCCGGCCGGCCGGCACCTGCACTGTCCGGACGGCAGCCACATGGCGATGTATGACGACCAGGAGGTCTACTTCGCCGGGCTGGTCGATTTTCTCACCGGTCTCTGAGGCCGGGTGCAGCGTCGGGGTTGACTGTGACGTCACGTCACGGTCAATGATCGAAGCATGCGCGTCAAAGAGCTGGCGGATCTGACCGACACCACGGTGCGGACGATCCGCTACTACCACCAGATCGGCCTGCTGTCGGTGCCGGCGCAGCGCGGCAGCGTGCGCGACTACGGTATGGCGCACCTCGCCCGCCTGCTGCGGATCCGTTGGCTGGTCGACTCAGGGGTGCCACTGGCAGTCGTGCGGTCGATGCTCGAGGAACAGTCCGCCGACGACCCGGACGAACTCGCCGCCATACGCACCGACCTGGCGATCGCCCTGGCCGGTGTCGACGAGCGTCTCGAGCAGCTGAGGAGCCAGCGGGATCAGTTGATCCGGCTGCTGCGTACGACCGCCGACGGCGGGCCGGTGTCGCCGATGCCGCGACCGGTGCATCGGATGTACGAACAGTTGATCTCGCGAGCGGGCGACGATGACATCGCAGCGATGATCAACGCGGAGCGGCAGGTAGTCGAATTCGCTTGTTACAGCGGCGAATTGCCGCCAATGGTGGTTGACCTTGCCGAGCGGCTCACCGAGAAGCAGCTTGATCTGATCCTGCCGCTCTTCGCCGAGTTCCGGGACCTGGACCGCGAGATGTCCTCGCTGTCGGCCGACGAGATAGATCGCCGCGTCGACGAAATGGCAACGCACGCAGCAGAATTCGTTGCTTCGCTGGGTTTGTCGACGGACCAGACGATGGCCCTGTTGGAGCAGGCGTCCTACAGCTCCAGTGAATACGTCGGATACGCGACCACCGAACTCTTCCCCAAAGCACTGCAGGAACGCTTCCAGGCGGCTCTCGTGGCCGGTCTGCGGCAACACGACCCGGTGCTCGACACATCGCAAGGAGTGACGTCATGAGCAGTACGACCACCCGGGAACGTCCTCGGGAGATGGATGCGCCGGCAACGGGCGACGTCATCGCCGTGCACGGACTGACCAAGACCTTCGGTCGTTTCCGGGCCGTCGACGGCCTCGACCTGCAGGTCGGCCGCGGCACCGTCCACGGCTTCCTCGGACCCAACGGCGCCGGCAAGACCACCACGATCCGTGTCCTGCTCGGGCTCTACCGGCGGGACGCCGGCGACGTCCGGGTGCTCGACAGGGACCCGGCCACCGAGACTGCGACGATCAACAAGGACGTCTCGTATGTCGCGGGCGACGTCGCGCTCTGGCCGACACTCACCGGCCGGCAGGCGCTCGACGTACTGGCCGGGCTGCGCCGGGCCGCGGGTGGCGACTACGACGAGGCCCGTGAACGCGAACTGATCGAGGCCTTCGCGCTGGATCCGAGCAAGCGAATCCGTACCTACTCCAAGGGAAATCGGCAGAAGGTCATCCTGGTCGCAGCCTTCGCCGCACGGACGCGGTTGCTCATCCTCGACGAGCCGACCTCCGGGCTGGATCCCCTGATGGAGCGAACTTTCGGGGAGTGCGTCGAACGTGCGGTCGCGGACGGCCGGACGGTCTTGCTCTCCAGTCACATCCTCGGTGAGGTCGAGCAACTCTGCGACGCGGTGACGATCATCAAGGATGGTCGGCTCGTGGAGACGGGAGAGCTGTCGCAGTTGCGGCACCTGGCGGCGTCGACGGTCAGCGCAGTGGTGTCGGGGGACGCCGCCGACAGCGTCGCCGCCTCCGTCGAGCACGTGCTGGATGGTGCTTCCGTGGAGCGAAAATCTGTGCAGGACAACATGGTTCGGCTGGAAGCGAGTGTGCCCGAGGAGCACATCGACGCGGTGCTGCAGTGTCTGCTGACCGCGCATCCGCGTGACGTCCGCTGCACGCCGGCGAGCCTGGAGGACCTGTTCCTGCGCCACTACAAGGTGGGGCCGTGATGAGCCGGCACATTGGTCCGGCGCGGGTGGCACTGCGCACGCATCGCCGTCGCATCCTCGCCTGGGCGATCCCGCTGCTGGCGCTGCTCACGATCGTCGCGCCGTCGTATGCCGCGACCTACCCGCGGCTGGATCAGCGGGAGCATCTGATCAGCAGCATGGGCAGCAATGCCGCGACGCGACTGCTCTACGGCCCGCTGCCGGAACCGGGCACGATCGGGCAATTGGTGACCTGGGAGATGGGCACCTACCTGGTCATCGCGACGGCGGTGCTCGCGCTCCTGCTCGGGGTGAGTTTCGGTCGTGGCGCGGAGGATTCCGGCACTGCCGAGCTGGTGCAGGCGTGCGGCTACCGGGCGTCGTCCCGACTGCGTGCGGCGCTCTCGGCGATCACCGTCGTCATGGTCGGACTCGGCGCGTTGGTGGCTGTCGTGCTGCTCGTCGAGACTCCGTTCGTCGACGAGCTGACCTGGCGGGGCGCGCTCGGACTCGGCGCTGTCACCGCGTGCAGCGGGCTCTTCTTCGGTCTGGCCGGTCTGCTCGCCGGGGAGCTCGCCGATAGTTCCGGACTTGCCAAACTGCTTGGATTTGCAGCACTGGCAGCCGCTTTCGCCATACGAGCGATCGCCAATGTGCACGGCATCAGCTCGCTTCGGTGGGTCAGCCCGTTGGCATGGCTCGATGCCGAGGCGCCATACACCCACGATCGGTGGTGGGCACTCGTGGTCTTCGCCGCGGTCTGTGGGCTGATGGGTGCGCTCGTATGGCGGGCCGGGCGCGATCGCGAGTATGCCGCGGCGCCCCTGCACTCCCGGGCCTCCTCCGACGACCGGCTGCGGGTGCACTCGATGCTGGCATTCACCTGGCACCTGGAACGCGCCCGTTGGCTGGAATGGACGGTGGTGGTGACGGCCGTCGCCGCACTCTTCGGTGGGATGAGCGGCAGCCTGATCGATCTGCTCACCAGTGACGAGTCCACCGCCAAGCTGATGCGACAACTGACCGGCCAGCAGCACCTGGATGCGGTGTTCTTCTCGTTCGCCGGCGTGATGATCGGTCTGCTGGTCGGCTGCTACGCGGTGCTGACGGTGCTCGGCAGCGCGTCCGCCGAAGCGGACGGGACCCTGGAGAACCTCGTGGCGACCGGTTCGCATCGCCGTCGCCCACTCCTCGCGCAGGTCGTCGTCGCCGCGACCGGGTCGCTCGCGATGTTGCTGGTGGCCGGCGGTGTCGGTTCGTCGGTGGCACTCAGTCAATTACCCGGCGGAGCGGGCCGAAGCTTCGCGTACATCGTCGGACAATGGCCGGCCGAGCTGGCACTCGTCGGAATTGCCGCGCTGTGCATCGGGATTCGGCGGCAGTGGAGTGTCCTCGCCTGGGTGCCGGTCGTCGGATCCGCGGTGCTGGTCTTCATGGGCTCCGTGCTGCACGCTCCTGGCTGGCTCGAACACACCGGGGTGTTCGCGCACGTCCCGAACTACGCCGATGGGGCGGCACCGACTGTTGGTGCGGTCCTGCTGCTGGGGTGCTTCGTCGCCTCTGCTGCTGTCGGCGCCTGGTGGCGCGGGGCGCGGGACCTGGTCCCGAACTGAGGCGTCATACAAGGATCCCCGCCGGGCGGTGTGCCCGACGGGGATCCTCCCGAGTCATGCGCAGGACGCGCCGATCAGAACGCAGCGGTGCCGTTCGGCGTGCCGAGTCCGGTCGGGCCGTCCCAGCCGGTGCCGGCCTTCGACCAGTACTGGTTGCTGCCGTTGCTACCGGTCGTGACGTCGAAGAGCGCCGACGGGTTCGCGTAGGGCTTGGTGTTGGCGTAGCCGCTGGTGTTGCCGGACAACGCGTAGACGGACGCGACGAGCGGGGACGACAGCGAGGTGCCGCCGTACTGCGCCCACGACGAGGACTGGCTCGAGGTCGGCGCGTAGACGGCGAGGCCGGTGTTCGGGTCGGCGACCGCGGAGACGTCGGCCATGGCACGACCCGAGCAGTGCGTCACCGCGGAGTTCTGCCCGGACGGTGCTGCGTTCGACGTGCTGCAGCCGGATCCCGCGCCACTCCAAGCGGATTCGGTCCAACCACGCGAGTTCGATGCGGCGGAGAGCGAGGTGCCGCCCACTGCCGTGACGTAGTGCGAGGACGCCGGGAAGCTCGCGCCCTGGTAGCCGTCGTCACCGGTCGACGCGGTCACCGCGATGCCCGGGTGATTGTAGTAGCTGCCGTAGGTCGAGTCCGGTGCGTCACCGCCGCCGTACGAGTTGGAGATCGCAACGACCCCGGACACCTTGGCGGCCTGGTTCACTGCGGCTCCGAGGTCGGCGAACGACGCCGACTTCGCTTGCACGAGAACGATTTTGCAGTCCGGGCAGGCAGCCGACACGGCGTCCAGGTCCAGCGCCTGCTCCTGTGACCAGCCGACGTCGGTGCGCGGGAGGCTGGAGGTGCTGCCCGTCTGGCTCATCACGGTCAGGCATCCGTTGGCCTTGGTGCAGGACGACAGGCCGAACTGCGCCCGGTAGACGCCGAGATCACGCTCGGCGTTCGGGTAGCCGTAGGCATCGACGATCGCGACCGTGCGGCCGCCCGACTTCAGCCCGGTCAGCTTGTAGGCGCTCTGGATGTCGGTCGGAGTCTTGCCCGAGATCGAGGTGGGCTTGACCGGCTTGCCGTTCGAGGCGGCTGCCGGCTGCACCCGGCCGCTGCTGCTCACGTTCGCGCCGGCGCCGTTCGTCAGGTGGACCGCGTCGCACGCGGCCGACCCTGCGGCTGCCGTGGCACACGAGTGCACGGCGTGCACGTCGGCACCGTGTCCTGCTGCGGCATGGGCGGCCGGAACGACGCTGCCGAGTGCGCCGGCGGATGCCGCCAGGCTGACGGCGGCGAGCAAGGAAAACTTGCGCATGTGTACTCCTCGGATCAGAACAAGCACAGGAGGCATGCACTCCATCGGAGCGCATTCCTCAGGGATGTGCCGAGCAGGATCGTCCTCTCGGCGACGGCTGAGTCTTGGACACCACCGGGCAGTGGTGCAATAGCCCTGGCGATCTCCTGGAACAACCTTGACTCAGGGTTGACCGGAGTCCCAGCCGGCTCTCAGGAAACCGCCGAACCCGTTGGCGTGGAGAGGATTTCGGCCAGCACCGTTGCGTGACTGAAGTCACTGCGCTTCGCCGCGGTCAGCAGCGTCAGGGCGCCCGAGGCGGCGTGCGCGCGCAGCTCGGCGAGTGCTTGCGCACGCTCCGGGTCGTCCAGCTCGGCGCGGTATCGGGCGGCGAACTCGCCGTACTTGTCCACGTCGTGGGTGTACCACGTGCGCAGCTCGGTCGACGGCGCCACCTGCTTGCACCATTCGTCGAGGGCGGCCTTGTCCTTGCTCAGCCCGCGCGGCCACAACCGGTCGACCAGGACGCGCCTGCCGTCCGCCGGCTCGGGCGCGTCATACACCCTGCGGACCCGGACCGTGTTGTCGCTCATGGGACCCATGATGGGGAGGAATCCGTTGCAGTGCAATCAGTCTCGGGGGTCTCGATACGCGGCTCGTCCCTCACCGCTACTCGACCAGCGGTGGACGCGGCTCGTCCCTCACCGCTACTCGACCAGCGGTGGACGCAGCTCGTCCCCGCATCGCAGCTCGATCAGCGTGTGGGTATGACGAACCCCTCCGGTTGGAGGGGAGGGGACCCGCCGGAGGGGTTCGTCTGCGCTACGCGACCCCGAGGCGCGCAGCGTGTTGCGGTCAGCTGACGCTGACCGCGCTCCAGGCCGCTGCCACGGCCTTGGACTCGGTGCTGTCCGCTCCGTAGAGCGAGTCAGCGGATTTGATCATGCCGGCGCGCAGTTCGGCATACGACATGTCGGAGGTGCCGTAGTCCTTGAGCGCGTTGTACCAGATGTTCGCGGCCTTGTCCTTGCCGATGCCGGTGACGGTGGAGTTGTCACAGGTGGGGCTGTCGCCCCACTCGGACTTGCCGCTGCCGTTGGCCAGCAGGAAGAACGCGTGGTTGCCGACACCGGAGGTGTAGTGCGGGTCCTCGTTCTGAGTGGCGGACGACCAGCAGTCGAGCGAGGCGCCGTCCTTGCTGGGCTCGTCCATGTAGCGCAGCGGCGTGCCGTCGCCGTTGATGTTGATCGTCTCGCCGATGGTGAAGTCGGGCGTGTCCACGGAGCTGTTGGCCTCGAACTCGACCATGGTGCCGAAGACGTCGCTGTTGGCCTCGTTGATGCCGCCGACGTCGCCGTCGTACCCGAGGTTCGCCAGTGCCTCCGAGACACCGTGAGACATCTCGTGGCCGGCCACGTCGATCGCGACGAGTGGTGCGTTGTCGCCCTCGCCGTCGCCATACGTCATCTGCTGACCGTCCCAGAAGGCGTTGACGTAACCGGTGCCGTAGTGGACACGTGACGGCACGCCCTTGCCGTCGTCGAAGATGCCGTTACGGCCGAACGCCTTGTTGTAGTAGTCCCAGGTCATCGCGGCGCCGTAATAGACGTCCGTGGCGGCCGTCGCCCGGTCGTCGTTGCTGCCGTTGCCCCACGCGTTGTCGTCGTCGGTGAACAGGTCGCAGCTGCCGGACTCCGAGTTGTGCATGTCGCAAGCCGAGTTGCCGCCGTGGTTCGGGTCGGTCATCTCGTAGCCGCTGCTGCCCTGGGTGGTCGCGAAGGTCACGTCGCCGAGGGTCAGCGACTTGCCGGTGGCGTCGGCGGCCACGCCCTTGGTGTGCCCGCGGCCCTTGCCGACCGAGGACCAGCTGACGGTCTTCAGACTCTTCGGCGCCTTGGTGGTCAGTGCCGCGGAGTTGCGAACTCCGTTGCGCGCCATGGCCTTCTTGGAGGTCTGCGCCGACATGAGGGACTTCACCATCTCCGAGGAACGGATGGTCTTGCCGGTCTGGGCGTTGACGAGCACGGCCTTGTGACTGGGCGTGACGCCGTCGGCCTGGACGCCGGTGACGACGGTCATCCAAGCGAGCACCGGCTTGGCACCGGTGGCGTCGACGACGAGCTTCGCGGACGTGGCACCCGCAGCGTTGTAGACGTGCGCGCCGCCGATCGCCCGAGTGCGAGAGGCAGCGGCGGACACCTTCGGGGCGGTCGAGACGGAGATCGCGTTGCGCTGGTCGCCGGACTGGCCGACGACCTTGCCGCCCTTGGCGTGGACGACGAAGTCACCGCCGACGACCGGCAGTCCCTCGTAGGTCCGCTGGTAGCGGAAGTGCGACGTGCCGTCCGCACTGGTGGTCGTGGCGACCAGCTGGTATTTGTCGCTCGCCGACGAGGCGATCGACGTGGGGTGCGAACTCAGGAAGGAGCTCACCACCTGGCTGTTGCTGACTCCGGTGGCGCGGTGAACGGCTGACGGTGCCGTCGCAGCGTTCGCGGAGGTGGTGCCGATGACACAACTCGTCGACACAGCGGCGATGCCGAAGAGCATTGCTGTCTTGTTGACTCGCATATACATCCATTCCATCCAAGGTCACGTCGTACGTGACTGATGCAAGCCCGGGGTTGGACTTGCGCCAGAACTATGGGCAGACCGCAGGGCCCGGTGGGAGGCCACTGACGAAGAATTGGTCAAGATTGAAGCTCCCCATACGGAGTCCATGGGAGTGACTTACCCCCGGCATGCGGAAAATTTGGCGAAACCTTGCAAACAAAAGAGATTCGTCGTCCAGGTCACGCTGCCGGGAAGCAGGGCGGTTGTACGGCGCCCGACCGTTGCGGTTCCGGGCCTGTTCCCGTGAGAAGGTCTGTGCATGGATCTCCGCCCTCCGACGGAACTGGTGTCTTCTCGCACGCGCACGATGTGGGCGGTGCAGGGCGGCATCCTCAGTGCCGTGCTGATCGTCGCCGGGGCGGTCACCTGGTTCCTCGCGGACCCGTCCGGTCTGTGGATCGTGCTCGGAATCGCAGTGATTGCAGTCGTTTTCGTTCTCGGCGTGGTGATCACGCCGGCGCTGCGCTATCGCATTCACCGTTGGGAAGTGACCGACGACGCGGTCTACACCCAGCGCGGGCTGCTGACGATCGAGCAGCGCATCGCACCGATCTCCCGGGTGCAGACCGTCGACACCGATCGCGGCGTGCTCGAAAGGCTCTTCCGGCTCAGCTCGGTGACCGTGACCACCGCTTCGGCCAAGGGCGAACTGCGGATCGAGGGTCTGGATGCCGACGTCGCCGAACGGATCGTGCATGACCTGACCATCGTCACCGCGGCGAGCGACGGCGACGCGACATGAGCCAGTCTCATGGTGACAGCGGACAACCCGAGGGCAGCCGTGCCGAAGTCTCCCCTGGGGAGGGTGCGGTCCGGGAGGAATCAATCGCCGGCGGCCACTGGCGTCGACTCAGCACGCGGATGCTGCTGATCCATCCGGTCAAGGAACTCATCCGCTTCCTGCCCGCACTGGTTGCGGTCGTCGTCGCCGGTTCGACCGGCGGCCAGAACTGGTGGGGTCTGCTCGCGGCGGGCGGAGCGATCGCCTTCGGTGTGCTGCGTTGGTTCACCACCCGCTATCGGTTCACCGCTGATCAGGTGCAGTTGCGGCACGGGTTGCTGAGCACGACGACGGTGTCGGCACCGATCGATCGTGTTCGGTCGGTCGACGTCACCGCGTCGGTGATGCATCGGGCGCTCGGCCTGGCCGAGGTGCGCATCGGCACCGGCGCCGGTGAGAAGACGTTGAAGCTGGATGGCCTGACCAGTGCGGAGGCGGCGGCGCTGCGCGGCGATCTGCTGCACCGCGCTGCTGGCGCAACGACGGACGGTGCGGCGCCGGACAGTGCAGCGACAGACGGTCCGGCGGCGGACGGTGCAGAGGTGTCTCGTGCGTCGTCCGGCGGCACCGGTGCAGGGACGCCAGACACGGCGGCATACACCTCAGAAGCTGTTGTCTACCAACTGAATCCGTCATGGATCAGGTATGCACCGTTCGGCCCGGCCGGGCTGGTCGCAGCACTTGCCATCGTCGGTGTCGGCTCGCAGTTCCTCAACGAGTCGGGTCTGGGCTGGGGTGAGGGCGGCCTGATCAACGGCACAGTGAACCGCCTCGCCGCACTCGGCGTGATGGTGGCCGTGCTGGCGGTCCTGGTCGGCGCGCTCGTCGTGGTGACTGTCCTCGCACTACTTGGTTATCTGTTGGCGTTCCACGGTTTTCGGCTGACCCGCGATGGGCGCGGGGTGACCTATCACGTCTCGCGCGGCCTGCTCACCACCCGGGCGACGTCCCTCGAGATCCGCCGGCTGCGCGGGGTCGAGGTCCACCGGCCGGTGCCGTTGCGTTGGGTCGGGGGAGCACGCCTGTCGGCGATCACGACGGGTGTCAAGGAGGACGGGCGTGGGATGAGCACGATGCTGACGCCGCCGTCGCCGGCGTCCGTCGTCGACGCGACAGCGGACGTGGTGCTCGGGCAGAACGCCCTCATCGTGCCGATGCAGGCACATGGTGTCGCCGCGACGCGGCGCCGTTACACGCGTGCGGTCGGGTGCGCCGTGGTGCCGGCCGCCGCTCTCGTCGTCGCCGCCGCGATCTGGGATCTTCCGGTCCTCGCGGTCTGCGCGGTGCTGCCGATCATCGGCGGGGTGCTGCTCGGCCGCAGCCGGGCCCACTGGCTCGGACATGCGGTCACCGACCGCTTCCTCATCACCCGGTCCGGCTCGATCGGTTTGTCCACCAACGTGATCGAGCGCCGCGGAGCCGTGGGGGTCACGGTGCGACGGTCCTTCTTCCAGCGCCGTGCCGGTGTGGCGACGGTGAGTCTGGCGACGGCAGCCGGGAACAAGGACTACCCGGTGCTGGACCTGCCGGAGGACCAGGTCGGCAAGCTCGCGAGCCAGATCGTGCCCGGCCACGTGGAGCAGTTCCTGCGCTGACTGCTGTGGCTCGGGCGCTCAGCCGTTCCGGTGGGTTCGGTAGCTGAGCAGACCCTCGACACCGCGACGGAAGGTGTCGCAGACCGCCTCGGGGTCGGTGAGGCAGCCGGCGCTCATTGCGCCGTCGCGCAGCATGACGAAGTGTCGGGCGGCCGGCCCCGGGTCGATCTCCTCGGCGTCCGCGAAGAGTTCGGTGACGGTGCTCAGGAACCAGTCGCGGTGCGTCAGGACCGCCCGGTGGACCGCGTGCTGCGGGTCGGGGTACTCCGCTGCGGCATTGAGGAAGGCGCAGCCACGGAATCCCTTGCTGCGAATGCCGTCGGTGATGGTCTCGGCGACTCCGCGAATGACCTCGTCGGGTGACGACGCGTCGGCCCGCACCGCGCCGACCTGGGCCCGGATCGCCTGATCCGCCTCGGTCAGGTAGGCCACGACCAGGTCGTCCTTGCTCGGGAAGTGGCGGTAGAAGGTGGCGCGGGTGACCGGTGCGCTGCTGATGATCCGATCGACTCCCACCGAGTGCAGACCTTCGGCGTAGAAGAGTTCGCCGGCCGTGCTGAGCAGCCGTGCGCGTGCTTCCGACATACCTGGGCTCCTTCGTCGGCGGCCTCCGAGATTAGCAGACAGAACGATCGGTCTTGACAACGCCGAACTGTCCGGCCACTCTGGAAGAGACCGATCGTTCTACTTGCGGGGGACGTGCTGCCGCAGCGGCCCGGCCGAGCCTGCACCGCCAACCCAGAAAGAGGAGACCCATGTCCACTTCCGTCAGCAATGAGCCCACCCGCGCGCAGAGCGACACCCCTGAATCGGGTGCCGTCCCGCTTCGCAACCTGTATGCCGTCCGATTCGGTTTCGCGATCCTCTGGGCGGTGCTGTTCGCGGTCACCGCGTCGACGATCAACCCGGCGAGCAGCGTTCTGCTGCTTGTCTATCCGCTCGTCGACCTGGTCGCGGCCGTCGTCGATCTTCGTGCGTCGGCCGACCCGGGGCGTCGTGCGCCGTTGGGTCTCAACATGGCACTCAGCGCGGCTGCCGCGATCGGGGTGGCCGTGGCCGTGACGTCCGGCGTTCCCGCCGTCCTGCGTGTCTGGGGTGCGTGGGCGATCGCCGCCGGCATCGTGCAACTGGTCGTCGCGATCGGCCGGCGACGGATGGGCGGTCAGGTGGCGATGATGCTCAGCGGCGGCATCTCCGTCGTCGCCGGTGCCGGGTTCGTCGCGGGTGCCGGCGCGGCCGACCCGTCCCTCAGGAACCTCGCCGGGTACGCGACCCTCGGTGGGATCTTCTTCCTGGTGTCGGCGATCCGACTGCACCGTCATACCCGACGGGCGAAGTGATCAGACCCAGCTCGGCAGCCACATGCGCCACTGCCAGTGGCTGTACGGAATGACCTGACCGGTCCAGATCGGCCAGAAGAAGATGAACAGCCCGACGGTCAGGATGGTGAACCCGCCCACTGCGGCCTTGCCGATCATCACGCGTTGCTCACTGGCACCGGGCCGGGCGAGCAGTAGGCCGAGGACGAACACACACGCCAGCACCATGTATGGCGCGAACGCGACCGAATAGAACGTGAAGATCGTGCGGTCCTGGTAGAGGAACCACGGCAGCCAGCCGGCCGCGACGCCGACCAGGATGCCGCCGGCCCGCCAGTCGCGACGCAGCAACCAGTAGAAGACGAGCACGACGAGGGCGATGGTGCCGAGCCACCAGATGCTGACCGTGCCGAGTGAGGTGATCGCCTTGCTGCACTGTGCGACGTCGCAGCCCGGGTCGCCCTTCTTCGGTCCTTCGTAGAAGAACGACGTGGGCCGGGTCTGCAGCGACCAGGACCAGGGGTTGGACATGTAGGGATGGAACGACGTGATGTCCGAGGCCGACGTGAACATCTGCGAGTTGTATTCCCACAGCGAGCGCAGCCAGTCCGGCATCCAGGCGAAGAGTGAACTGTCCGGCGAGAAGCCGGAGTTCTGGTTCGCGGGGTTGGTGGCGGCCCACTGCCGGTCGTAGGCGTCGTCGCTGGCGATCCAGCCGAACCAGCTGGCCAGGTAGACCGCGATCGAGACCAGCAGCACGCTGACGCAGGCGGGCAGCGCGTCCTTCAGGAAGGTCGCCGACCAGTAGCGACGTACGCCGACCGCTCGGCGCGCGCCGAGATCCCAGAAGCAGGTCATCAGGCCGAAGGCCGCCAGGAAGTACAGCCCCGACCACTTGGTGCCGATGTCGATGCCGATGCACACTCCGGCCACCCAGCGCCACGGGCGCCAGCCCAGCCACGGGCCGGCCAGGGACGACTTCTCCCAGGTGCCGGCGACCTGCATCGCCGCGACCTTGTCGGCGAGGATCCGGCGGGTGCGGGTCCGGTCGGCAAGGAGCGCCGTGAACGCCGCCAGTGCCCAGAACATGACCATGATGTCGAGGATCGAGGTCCGCGACATGACGAACTCGGTGCCCTCGAAGCACAACAGGATCGAGGCGAGCGTCGCGAGGACCGGCGACCGGAAGAGATGCCAGGCGGCCCGGCCGACCAGGTAGATGCCGAGGGTGCCGAAGAAGGCGACCGCGAACCGCCAGCCGAACGACGAGTCGATGCCGAACAGCTTCTCGCCGATCCCGATGAACCACTTGCCGAGCGGCGGATGCACCACGAAGTCGGGGTTGGACCCGAACACGTGCGGGTCGCCCATGGTGAACAACCCGTCCGGGTTGTTGGTGATGCCGGTCGACTTGTCCTGCTTGTGCTCGAAGCCGTAGAGGAACATCGACCAGCCCTCTTTGACGTAATAGGTCTCGTCAAAGATCAGCTGGTGCGGACGGCCGACGTTCCAGAAGCGCAGCACGCCACCGATGACGGTGACGATCGCCGGCCCGAGGAAGGCCCAGAGCTTCGCCTCGGCCGTGCGCGGCGCGCCGAGCAGACGTCGGCGCAGGACGGCCCTGCGGTCGGATACGGGATCGCCGGCGGTGGCGTCGTCGGTCTCCCGTGCCAACGTGACCGTCACGCGAAGTCCCCTTTCCGTCGGCCGCGGGGTCACAGTAACCGAGGAAGCTACGCATCGGGGTATCGATGGGGGTATGCCGCCGCGCGTGCCAGACTGCGGACCATGGCTGAGGCGCAGATTGGCGGAGTGCTGGTGCTGGCTGCGACGCCGATCGGAGACCCGCGGGACGCCGCGCCGCGGCTGGCGACCGAGCTCGCCGGGGCCGACGTGATCGCCGCCGAGGACACCCGCCGGCTGCGTCGCCTGCTGGACGAGCTCGAGGTCACGCCGCGGGGCCGGATCACCAGCTACCACGAGCACAACGAACGGTCCCGCACCCCGGAGCTGCTCGAGCAGCTCCGCGGTGGCGCTCGCGTCGTGCTGGTCACCGACGCCGGTATGCCGTCCGTGTCCGACCCTGGCTATCGGCTGTCCAACGCCTGCGTCGAGGAGGGCGTTCGGGTGACCTGCGTGCCCGGTCCGTCCGCGGTGCTGATGGCGCTCGCGGTGTCCGGCCTGCCGAGCGACCGGTTCTGCTTCGAGGGCTTCCTGCCGCGCAAGGCCGGGGAGCGGGCCCGACGGCTGGCCGACCTGGCGACCGAGCACCGCACGATGGTCTTCTTCGAGGCGCCGCACCGGCTCGCCGAGATGCTGGCGGCGATGGCCGAGGCGTTCGGGGACGACCGGGTCGCGGCGGTGTGCCGCGAACTCACCAAGACCTATGAGGAGGTCCGGCGCGACGGGCTGGCCGCGCTCGCGCAGTGGGCCGTCGAAGGCGCCCGCGGCGAGATCACCGTGGTGGTCAGTGGTGCACCCGCCGTCACGACCTCGATCGAGGACGTGCTGCCCGCCATACAGCAGCGGGTTGCGGGCGGTGAGCGGCTCAAGACGGTGTGCGCCGAGATCGCCGAGCAGACCGGACTGTCCAAGAAGGCTCTGTATGACGCAGCAGTCGTTGCGCGTTGACCCCATGACGGACACGGCTGACGCTCGCCGACCCGCATGGACGCTGGGGGCTATCTCCGGACTCGTCGCGACCGTGTTCTTCGCGGTGCTGGCGCTGGGACGGTGGAACGCCGGGAACAGCGCGAACTACGACCTGGGGATCTTCGCGCAGGGCGCCGACGCCTGGTCGCGGGGGCATTGGCCGGTGTCGCACATCCGCAACCTGTCCCTGCTCGGTGACCACTTCAGTCCGCTGCTCGCGACCTGGGGCGTGATCTGGCGGATCTGGCCGACGCCGCCCGCCCTGCTGATCACCCAGTCGGTGCTGCTCGGCGCCGCACTCGGCGTGATGGTCGGCTACGCACGTCGTCGGGCCGGCTGGCGGATCGCGGTCCTGGTAGCCGTCGTCGGGATCTTCTCGCGGGCCGTCCTGACGACCGCGATGTTCGACGTGCACGAGGTCGCGTATGCCGTAATCGGCTTGGTAGTGCTGTGTATTGCGCTGTTGCAGCACCGGTTCGGCTGGGCGGTTGCCGCGTCGGTCTGGCTGGTGCTCACCAAGGAGGATCTCGGGCTGACGGTCTTCGCCGCCGGCTTCTGCTGGTGGTGGATGTATCGCGGTGACGGATGGCGCCGTCCGCTGATCCTGGCCGGGATCGGCGTCGCGGGTGTGATCACGGCGATGCTGGTGATCGGTGCGTTCGCGCCCGGCAGCGGCACCGGCTACCTGGCCTACTTCGGCATCGGCAACAGCAACAAGCTGCCGGTCCCGGAGGACCACAGCCTCAGCCCGCAGCGCCTGTTGCCGGTGCTGATGTATGTCGTGCTGGCGCTCGTCATCGGTGTCCGCTCGAAGCTGACCGTGCTCGCCATGCCGACACTGCTGTGGCGGGCGGTGTCCTCGAACATCCACTACTGGGCGCTGGACTTCCACTACGACGTCATCCTCTGGCCGATCGGCCTGCTGGCCTTCGTCGACGTCGTCTCACAACGCGGGTTGAGTAGGGCGAGGAACGAGCCCGTATCGAAACCAGCGTTGCAGCTCTGGGAGAAGGCAGCGGTCGGCGTCGCGATCCTCGCCGGTTTCGGCCTGGCCGTCTCCGAGATGGCCGACCGATCGGTCGCACCGGGCTCGCTCTTCCGCACCGCTCCCGTCGTCACGAACATCCGCTCGCTCGCAGCGGATCACCTGCCCAAGGACGCGCGGGTCGCAACCCAGGCCGACGTCGGGGCCTACCTCGTCCCGGCATACGACGCGTATTCACTGCGTCCCGATCAGCACCCCTCGGTCGACTACGTGATGTTCACCAGCAAGCCCAAATGGACCTACCAGGTGCCGGTCTGTGCCCGCGAGAAGCTCGTCAACGACGCCGCGCAGGTATGGCGCCGCGGCACCGTCACGCTCGTGCAGCTCCCGCATCGGCAGCGCGTGACGCCCACCTGTTGACGAATGCATCCCATTATGGGATTCACTGAGGTATGCTGACTCGTATGAGCGAGCGACAAAACGGGCGCAGGGCGAATGTCGAGGCCCGAGGGACGAGGGGGCGCGCATGAGCACGCAGATCGCAGTCCGTCTTCCGGACGACATGGTTGCCTTCCTGGACCAAAGCGTGGCCGACGGCAGGGCGCCGAGCCGAGCTGCACTCGTCGCGTCGGCAGTGGAACGCGAGATGCGCCGACTGGTCGCTGAGCAGGACGCCCGAATACTTCGCGCTCAGGGCACGGCGGACGACCTCGACGACCTTGTCGAGTGGGCTCACGGGAACGTCGTAGTTGAGGACTGATCGGGTGCGAGAGATCTGCCTGGTCCGACTCGACAAGACACGGCCGGCGCTGGTGCTGACGCGGGAGGCTGCTCGAGGTGCGATGACCAAGGTGACGGTTGCCCCAATAACCAGCACTGTCAAGGGATTGTCGAGCGAGGTTCCGGTGGGAACCGACAACGGGCTGGACCACCAGTGCGCGGTGGCCATCGACAACGTCGTGACCGTTGGCGTGAGTGCACTCGGCCGCACAATTGGGTACCTCAGCGCCGATCAGGAGGCGCAGCTGGCCCGCGCCGTCGTACTGGCCTATGACCTGGACGTAGCCCTACTCGACTAGCCCGATTTCACGCGCGGCAGTTACTTCTGGCCGCACAACGGATCCCACGGCAGCCGGATCGAGGCGTCGGTCGCGTCGCCCGGTTTGTAGCAGACCCAGGCGACCTTGCCCTGCGTCGAAAAGGCCTGGGCATCAACGGGTTTCGTGAGGTCGTGGGACTTCCCGTCGACGGAGTAGCGCACGGTCAGCTCCGCCCGACCGGACTGCGCCGGCGCTTCCGACACGACGGTGGCGGGCGCCATACCCGGACGGGCCGGGCCGGCCGCCTGACGGCTCTGCCACCACTGGACGACCAGCAGGACCCCGGCGATCAGCACCACCACCGCGATCACCTTCTCCCACCAGGTGCCGAGGAACGGCGGCCGATCAGGTCGCGTGCTCGGCATCCCGCCTCCTTCGTGCAAACCTGCGCATCCGGCGGGCATACTTCCACAGCACCCAACCGAGTGCGACAAGGGCCACGATCACCAGGATCGGCACGAAGATCGCGATGAGGGAGAGGCCGAGCGACGAGGCGTCCTCGGCGGTGGACACGATGGGCGCACCGAAGCCGGCGGAGCCGAGGTTGATCGCCGGTCGCGCGCTGGCCTTGCCGACGTGGACGACTCCGGCGACGACCAGTCCGCCGACGAAGGCGATCCATTCGTGGTCCTGCAGGAACGACGAATGGTCCAGCGCACTGGCCGATTGTGTTGCGGCTGCGATGATTCCGCCGGTCGCCGGGCGTATGACGGTGCCCGCTACATCGTTGATGCTGTCGACGACAGGGATCTTGTCCAGCACCAGTTCGCTGATCAGCAGCAGCGTGCCGATGCCCAACGCCCACCACGACTCGATCCACTGCCAGCCACCGGGCAGGTTGATGACGTCGGTGAACCGTGCGAGCAGCCCGACCATCAGGAACGGTATGTAGGCGTTCAGTCCTGCGGCAGCGGACAACCCGGCACCGGTGAGCACAGCGAACATCTCAGACCTCCGCGACCTTCGATCGACCTGCGCAGGATCGTTGCAGTCGGTCGGGCCGCTGGCAACGACCGACGGGCGGCAACTGCCGCGACGGCGCCATACCCGCTCACTTAGGCTTGTCGACCATGAAGGTTCTGTCTGCTGTCGCGTGGCCCTACACGAACGGGCCACGTCATATTGGCCATGTCGCCGGTTTCGGCGTCCCTGCAGATGTTTTCAGCCGCTACATGCGTATGGCGGGCCACGACGTGCTGATGGTCAGCGGCACCGACGAGCACGGCACTCCGATCCTGGTCCTCGCGGACAAGGAGGGCGTCGGCGTGCAGGAGATCGTCGACAAGTACAACGCCGTCATCGCGCAGGACCTCACCGACCTGGGTCTGTCCTACGACCTGTTCACCCGCACCACGACCCGCAACCACTACCAGGTCGTGCAGAACCTCTTCACCCAGATCCGCGCCAACGGTTACATGCTCGAGCAGACGACCACGACGGCGATCAGCCCGTCGACCGGCCGCACGCTGCCCGACCGTTACCTCGAAGGCACCTGTCCGATCTGCGGTTTCCCGGAGGCTCGCGGCGACCAGTGCGACAACTGCGGCAACCAACTGGACCCGTCCGATCTGATCAACCCGCACTCCAAGACCAACGGCGAGGTACCGGAGTTCATCGAGACCCAGCACTTCTTCCTCGACCTGCCCGCGCTTGCCGATGCGCTGCAGCGTTGGCTGGACGAGGTCGACTCGGCGGGCACCTGGCGGCCCGGCGTCATCAACTTCGCCAAGGGTCTGGCGAAGGACATGCACCCCCGGGCGATGACCCGTGACATCGACTGGGGCATTCCGATCCCGGTCGACGGCTGGGACACCAAGCGCTTCTACGTGTGGTTCGACGCGGTCATCGGCTACCTGTCCGCGGCGATCGAGTGGGCCCGCCGGCAGGGCGACCCCGAGCGCTGGCGCGAGTGGTGGAACGACCCGGCCGCGCAGTCCTACTACTTCCAGGGCAAGGACAACATCACCTTCCACGCCCAGATCTGGCCGGCCGAGTTGCTCGGCTACATGGGCAAGGGTGACAAGGGCGGCGAGCCGGGGGAGTACGGCGAGCTGAACCTGCCGACCGAGGTCGTCGCGTCGGGCTTCCTCAACCTGTCCGGCTCGCAGTTCTCCACGTCACGCGGCAACGTGATCTACGTCCAGGACATGATCGCCCGGTATGGCGCGGACGCGCTGCGCTACTTCATCTGCGCGGCCGGTCCGGAGACCCAGGACAGCGACTTCACCTGGACCGAGTTCGTGACCCGCAACAACAACGAGCTCGTCGCCGGCTGGGGCAACCTGGTCAACCGCACCGCGTCGATGATCGCCAAGAACTTCGGCGAGGTGCCGGCGCCGGCCGCGCTCGAGCCGATCGACGAGGAACTGCTCGCGGCGATCCGGGGTGGTTTCGAGACCATCGGCGGCATGCTCGAGGCGCAACGCCAGAAGGCGGCGATCGCCGAGGTCATGCGCCTGGTGCGAATGGCGAACAAGTACGTCACCGACACCGAGCCGTTCCGACTCAAGGGCGACGACCAACGGGAGCGTCTCGCGACCGTGCTGCACACCCTCGCGCAGTCGATCTCCGACCTCAACACGATGCTGGCGCCGTTCCTGCCGCACAGCTCCAACAAGGTCGCCGAAACCTTCGGTGCGACAGGCGAATTCATGCCGATGCCGCACCTGGAGCAGGTGCGCGACCTGGACGACGACAGCCGCGCCTATCCGATCATCACCGGCGAATACTCCGACACGCCGCGGTGGGAGTCCCGCCCGGTGCAGGTCGGTGCGCCCGTGGCGAAGCCGACGCCGATCTTCGCCAAACTGGACGAGATCGACCCGGCGGACCCGTTCGCCCGATGAGCGGGACAGGCGTACCCGAGTCTCCCCAGGGGAAGGTTGTGTTCGCCCGATGAGCAAGGGACACCAGCGCAGCGAAGTCACCGGACCACCGCCGGCTCCCGCGCCGTTGCCGATCCCGGTGGTGGACAACCACACCCATCTGGACATCTCGCGCGACGAGAACGACCCGCCCGCAGTGGAATCCGTCCTCTCCACGGCCACCGCCGTCGGCGTCGATCGGCTCGTGCAGATCGGTTGTGACCTCGACGGTGCTCGCTTCACGGTCGAGCAGATCGACAGGCATCCGCAGATGCTCGGCGGCGTCGCCATCCACCCGAACGAAGCCGCCAAGCTCGCGGACGCGGGTGAACTGGACGCGGCTTGGGCGGAGATCGAGCAACTCGCAGCTCATCCGCGCGTGCGGGTCATCGGCGAGACCGGCCTGGACTACTTCCGGACCGGACCGGAAGGTGTTGCTGCACAACAGGATTCGTTTCGCTGGCACATCGATCTCGCCAAGCGCACCGGGAAGGCACTGCAGATCCACGACCGCGATGCGCACGAGGATGTGATGCGTATCCTCGACGACGAGGGGGCGCCGAAAAGCACTGTCATGCATTGCTTTTCGGGTGACATCAACCTCGCTCGCCAGTGCGTGGACCTCGGCTACTACCTGTCGTTCTCCGGCACGGTGACTTTCAAGAACGCCCGCGAGCTGCGGAATGCCCTCGCGATCGTGCCGTTGGACCGGCTGCTCGTGGAGACCGATGCGCCATACCTGACGCCGTCGCCGCACCGTGGGGCGACCAATTCGTCATACCTGATCCCGCTCACGGTACGGGCGATGGCGGACGTCCTCGCCGTGGATGTGCCGACGCTCTGCCGGGCCCTGTCGGACAACAGCGAGCAGGTCTACGGCACCTGGTCTGTATGACGCATCCGTAACTGTTCTGTGTCTGATGAACTGCGTGTACGCGATCCGCGTCACATGCAAGTGTGACGCGCCTATCGTTACCAAAATTTGACCTTCGGGTTACCAGTGCGTCACGGTAGTTGAGTTCAACCGGAGAGTCGGCATCCCCGACCGAGGCTGCGCGAGACGCAGCCGGGTGAGCCAGGCAACAGCCGCTCACCCCGCACACACCAGCGATTTCCCTTATCTGCTGATGACGTGCGCCTCGCCGCTCGACGGGACATCACGACATCGGAGCACTTTTGACTTACCGCTTGACCAAGACCGCTGCCATCGCAGCAACCACCGTCGCCGCCGGCCTGGGCATCACCGCGTGCGGTGGCGGCTCCTCGACCGGCGCCAACAGCGCCGCGATCACCGCCGCCACTTCGAGCGCGACCCCGTCGACCTCGCACAGCACCACCCCGACCGAGAAGGCGACCAAGAAGGCCACTGCCCGCGCCACCGACAAGAAGGTGTCGCGTGACCAGGCCCGCCCGGCCGTCACCACCCGTACGGTGACCACCGCCGAGACCGTCGCGTTCACCACGGTTCGCAAGTTCGACTCGACGCTCGCCGCGGGCAAGACCCGGGTGCAGCGCAACGGCGTCGCCGGCACGGCGACCGCCACCTGGCGCCAGCAACTGACCGGCAAGGTCATCGCCCGCACCACCCTCCTCAAGCGCCAGGTGACCAAGCAGCCGGTCAGCCGCGTGCTCGTCGTCGGCACCAAGAAGGCCGCGCCGGCTCCGGTCAGCAGCCCGAAGCCGGTCAACACCGGCGGCCTGGACCTGTCCCGCGCCGCGATGTGGGACCGCATCGCGCAGTGCGAGTCGACCGGCAACTGGCACATCAACACCGGCAACGGCTACTTCGGCGGCCTGCAGTTCGACAGCGGCACCTGGCTGGGTGCCGGCGGCGGCAAGTTCGCGGCGCGCGCCGACCTGGCGACCCGAGAGCAGCAGATCACCATCGCCAACCACGTCTACGCCTCCCGCGGCCTCAGCCCGTGGCAGTGCGGTTGGGCCGCCTGACCAGGCGTTTCCCCGAACACACCGAAAGGCCCGTGTCGTCCACGACGACGCGGGCCTTCCGTGTGCCCCGTGAATGGGTAGCGTTCCTCGGGTGGGCGGTCCTGTGCTTTCGGCGCGATCGACGTATGACGCCATCGTGCTGGTCGGCGGTGCCGGTTCCCGGCTCGGTGGCATCGACAAGGCGGCGGTGCAGCTCGCCGGCTGCTCATTGGTCTCCCGGCCGTTGGAGGCGGTGCGGGACGCGCGGACGCTGGTCGTCGTCGGCCGGACCTCGGCGGAGCTGCCCGGGCACGCGCTCCGGGTTGTCGAGGATCCGCCGGGCTCCGGACCGGCTGCCGCGGCCGTCGCCGGCCTGCGCGCGATCGCGCGGCCGGCGGACTGGACCTACCTGATCGCCTGCGACCTGCCGGGTGCGGTGGGCGCCATACAGCTGCTGGGTGCGGCCGACGTCGGCGATGCCGACGGGGTCGTGCTGACCGATCCGACCGGGCGGCGGCAGTGGCTGCTCGGACGATATCGGTCGACCGCGGTCCACGCCGCTGCCGACGAGTTGGGCGACCCAGCCGATCGGTCGATGCGTGCGCTCCTCGCCGGTCTGCAGCTCGCGGAGATCCCCGCGGACGAGGTATGGCGGGACGTCGACACCTGGACGGATCACGAGCAGTGGGCCCGGAGGCTCGGGGCACGCCGGGCCGTGCCACCCGAATCGTGAACCGCCCCCCCCGCGATGTCCACGGGATGAGCGATGCATCACGAAACGTTGTTGAAGTAAAAACACTGCGTTATGTTCAAGCCAGGTGACGAGAGGCAGCGTCAAGCCCTGGCTTGCTGTCCGGCAACCCTCCAGCCGCGGTGGGGTGCTCCAGGTGACCACCCGATGGGCGCCCGGTCGGTCCGGCGCTCATAAGCGCGCCGAGCAGCGAGGATGTGTCATGTCCGTTCCAGCCCGATCCGGTTCCCAGGCGGTCGAAAGGGCTCTGCTCGTCCTGAACTGCTTCGAGGGCGATCGTGCGCTGGGTCTTTCTGATCTGGCCGCCGAGTCGGGTCTGCCGATGAGCACCACACACCGCATCCTGCAGGCCCTGTGCCGCAGTGGATACCTGGTCCGGCGGGCTGAGGTCTACCGGGTCGGCCCGCGGGTGCCGGCCCTTCTGCCGACTGCCGATCTGGCGGTCGACGAGGTGGTTCCGCACCTCTATGCGCTGGCGGCGGCCATCGGTTTCGCGGTGAATCTCGGTGTCCAGGGCCAGTCGGCCGTGTCGCGCCTCGTCTCGGCGCGACCGCCCGTGGGGTACTGCGCATCGCAGCTGCCCGCGAGGTGGGAGCCGATGCACGCAACGGCGATGGGCAAGGTGCTGTTGGCGTTCTCGCCGGACGGTTCGGCGGCCGCGGTGCGAGCGCTGGGGGAGCTCGAGTCGTTCACCGATCGAACCCTTACCTCGTATGCCGGTCTGCTCGCGCAGCTCATCGAGGTACGTCGTCGCGGATTCGCGATCGCGGACCAGGAGCGGACGGACGGTGTGCGCGAGTTGGCGGTGCCGGTCGTCGGCGACGCCGGAGTGGTTGCCGCCCTCGGTGTCCAGGCGCGTGTCGACCGCCTGACCGGCGACCGGGTGCGGCGGATCCTGCCGGCCCTGCATCGTGCGGCGGCCGAGACCGGCCGCCGCATCCAGGTCCTGGATCGGGTCGGCTGAACCGTTTCCACCATGTGGCAACGGCTTTGGCGTCCGCCATACATAACCATAAGTTACTGAATCAGTTAGCAAACGTTCTGTAACGGTCGTGCGACCCAGCCGCACCCGATACCGCCGCGCCCGTCATCCCCGAACCCGAGGAGTTGTGCCGTGACCCGCAAGCCCGATCGACAGTTGCGTCTGAATGCCTTCCTGCACGACACCGGTCACCACGAGGCGTCCTGGCGACACCCCGACAGTCCGCTCGACCGGATCGACGACATCGCGTTCTACCAGGACATCGCGCGGCGAGCGGAGCAGGCGAAGCTCGACGCGGTCTTCCTCGCCGATGGCCCGGCCTGGTACGGCACCGGACACCGACCGAGCACTCAGTTCGAACCGATCACCCTGCTGACCGCGATCGCGACGGTGACCGAGCGGATCGGGCTGATCTCGACCGCGTCGACCACGTTCTACGAGCCGTACAACCTGGCGCGGCTGTTCGCGAGCCTCGACCGGATCTCGGGAGGACGTGCCGGCTGGAACATCGTCACGACGTTCAGTCAGGACGCCGCACTCAACTTCGGGCTCGACGGTGTGCCCAGCAACGAGGAGCGCTACGGCCGCGCGCAGGAGTTCATCGACGTCGTCACCAAGCTCTGGGACAGCTGGGAGGACAGTGCTGTCGTCGCCGACCGGGCCTCGGGTGACTATCTGGACACCGCGAAGGTGCACCGGATCGATCACACCGGCACGCATCTGAAGGTCAAGGGGCCGTTCAACGCCCCGCGCTCGCCACAAGGCCGGCCGGTCTACGTGCAAGCCGGCTCGTCGAACGAAGGACGCGCCTTCGCCGCGCGCAACGCCGAGGCCATCTTCACCGCACATCAGACTCTGGCGGACGCCCAGGCGTTCTACGGTGACATCAAGGCGACCGCCCGGTCCTTCGGCCGCGTTGCGGATGACGTGCTCGTGCTCCCAGGCATCAGCCCGTTCATCGCGGACACCGCGCAGGAGGCGAAGGAACTCTACGAGTACTTCAACAGCCTGACGGTCCCTGCGTTCGGACTGACCCAGCTGGAGAAATTCACCGGCGTCTCACTGCGGCATCTCGACCTCGGGGAACGAGTGCCACGAGAACTGTTCGGCAGCGCCGGGAACGTGCTCGACAACAGTCGCAGTCGCAAGCAGGTCGTCGCAGGCATCGTCGAACGAGACCGCCCGACAGTCCGGGAGCTCTTGCACCGGCTGGCCGGCGGACGCGGCCACAACGTCGTGCACGGCACGCCCGTCCAGGTCGCCGACACCATCCAGGAGTGGTTCGAGAACGGTGCCGCCGACGGCTTCAACGTGATGCCGCCGCTGTACCCCCAGCTGTTCGACGCCTTCACCTCCCAGGTCGTGCCGATCCTGCAGGACCGGGGTCTGTTCCGCACCGACTACTCCGGCTCCACCTTGCGTGAGCACTACGGACTCGCCCGGCCGGAGAGCCTCTACAGCGGGACTCCCGCTGCAGCCGCCGGCGCGTGACCGGCTGCCGAATCCCCAACGATGCGAAGGAAACTCCCATGAACGGACTCTCCGCGACAAGCCCTGACCGCCGGCCGCGCCGCGCACTGCGCGCTCGTGCAGCACTCGCTGCCCTCGCCGTCGGTGCCTCCGCAGCGGTGACCGGCTGCTCCGCGTCGGCAGCCGCCACCGACGACGGCGTCGTCACCCTGCGCTACCAGGGCTGGAACGATCAGGTGACCCTGCCCGAACTCGCCGAGGCACTCGGCTACTTCGACGGCAAGGTGAAACTCGACTGGGTCGGCAACACGATCAGCGGCCCGCAGGACATCCAGTCCGCAGCGACCGGGCAGACCGACTTCGGCGGTGCTTTCGGCGGCGCCGTGGAGAAACTCGTCAGCTCGGGTGCGCCGATCAAGGCGGTCATCAACTACTACGGCGGGGACAAGCAGTCCTTCACCGGTTACTACGTGCTCAACGGCAGCCCGCTGACGAGCGCGAAGCAGTTGATCGGCAAGAAGGTCGGCGTGAACACCCTCGGTGGGCAGAACGAGGCCGACATCTTCAACGAGCTCCGCAAGTCCGGCCTGTCCGCGGACCAGGTCAAGAAGGTCGAGCTCGTGCCGCTGCCACCGCCCAACATCGAGAACGCCCTGCGGCACCATCAGGTCGACGTCGCTGCGTTGTCCGGGCAGTTCCAGCAGTTGGCCGTCAAGCACGGCGGCATACATGCGCTGTTCACCGAACTCGACGAGTACGGCCCGTTCCACGGCGGGCAGTACGTCTTCCGGAACGACTTCATCGCGAAGCACCCGGATGCGGTGCGCGCGTTCACCACCGGGGTCGCCAAGGCGATCGCCTGGGAGAACACGACGCCCCGCGCGAAGGTGCTGGCCGAGTTCACCAAGATCATCGACGCCCGCAAACGCACCAATGAGGACACGACCAGCATCAAGTACTGGCTCAGTTCCGGGATCCCGTCGCAGCACGGCGTGATCTCCGACAAGGACTTCGCACACTGGAAGGACTGGCTGCTCTCGACGGGATCGGTGAAGACCGTCCCGGCCTCCTCGAAGCTCTACACCAACCGGTTCAACGCCTACGCCTCGACGGGGCGGTGACCGAGATGAGCAGCGCCATCGGCATCGACCACGTCACGCAGACGTTCCCGGACCGCAGCACGGGCGGGGAGTTCGTCGCTCTGGACGACGTGACGCTCGACATACCGGCCGGACAGTCCCTGACCCTGGTCGGACCCAGCGGGTGCGGAAAGTCCACCCTGCTGGATCTGGTCGCCGGATTGACCCGGCCCACTCACGGCGAGGTGACGGTCGGCGGCCGCACCGTCGACGGGCCGGGGCTGGACCGCGGCGTGGTCTTCCAGCAGTACGCGCTCTTCCCGTGGCGGACGGCGCAGTCGAACATCGAGTTCGGCTTGGAGGAGAAGCGGATCCCGCGCAAGGAACGGGCCGAGCGTGCCCGCGAAATGCTGGAGCTGGTGGGGCTATCCGCCTTCGCCGACCGCTATCCACGTGAGTTGTCCGGTGGCATGAAACAGCGGGTTGCCATCGCCCGCAGCCTCGCCTACGAGCCCGCCGTGCTGCTGATGGACGAGCCGTATGCCGCCCTGGACGCCCAGACCCGGGAGGCGCTGCAGGACGACCTGCTCGACATCTGGCGACGCACCGGGACGACCATCCTGTTCATCACCCACGCCATCGACGAGGCCGTCTATCTCGGCCAACGCGTGGCGGTCATGACCGCACGACCGGGACGGATCAAGCAGATCGTCGATATCCAGAGTGATGTCGAGAGTGATGTCGAAAGTGACATCGGGAGTGGCCGGCGCGGTTCGGCCGGTGACCGTCGCTCCACCCCCGAGTTCGTCGAGCAGCGGCACCGGATCTGGCAACTGCTGCAGGACGAGGTCACCCACAGCCACCGCACCGTCGTCAGCACGGGAGGGCGGTCATGAGTCAGACCATCACGCCGATCGACCGGACGCTGCGGCAGGACCGCGACGTGGTGGCGTCGGACGTCACCGCAGCGCCCCGGAAGCGTCGCAGTCGTCCGGCGGCGCGACTCGGCCGCCTAGCCGGGAAGGTCGTCACGCACAGCATCGCCATCGTCGCGTTCCTCGTGCTGTGGCAGATCGCCCCGAAGCTCGGCTGGGTGGAGGAGGCATTCCTTCCACCGTTCACGACCGTGGTCGACGCCCTCGTGGAGTTGATCAGGTCCGGCGTGCTCTGGACCGACATCTCGGCGAGCCTGCACCGCTCGCTCGCCGGGTTCGCGATCGCGATCGCCCTCGGCATACCGCTCGGTCTGCTGATCGCGTGGTACCGGACGTTGTCGGAGGTCCTCAATCCGCTGCTGACGATCTTTCTGAATACCGCTGCGGTTGCTCTGATTCCGGTCTTCACCCTGATCCTGGGAATCGGCGACTTCTCGAAGATCATGATCATCGCCTACGCCTGCTTCTGGACGATCCTCTACAACACCATCAGCGGCGCCCGAGACGTCGACCCGTTGCTGATCAGATCGGCCCGGTCACTGGGGCTGTCGAGCCGCAAACTCTTCGTGAAGGTGATCCTGCCGGCGGCGGCGCCGGCCATCTTCACCGGTGTCCGGCTCGCCGGGGCCGTGTCGATGCTCGTTCTCGTCACGAGCGAATTCGTCGGTGCCAAGGCCGGACTCGGCTATCTGATCATCGCCTCGCAGAACAACTTCCAGATCCCTCAGATGTATGCCGGCATCGTCACGATCTCGGTGATCGGACTCGCCTTCAACTATCTGCTCGTCCTCGTGGAGCGCCGCTTCTCGCGCTGGCGGGGCTGACCGAAGTACGCGAAACCCATTGCACCACAACGGAAAGGAACCGTCATGACCACCCAGCTCGACACACTCACGACCGACACCATCGCCACCCAGGACGCGCCGCAGCCAGGCTACGACGCGATCACCGTGCGGAAGGTCGGTGCGCACATCGGTGCCCAGATCGGTGGGGTGCGGATCGGCGGCGACGTGCCGGCTGCCCAGGTAGCTGAGATCAAGACGG
Source organism: Flexivirga sp. G2 (assembly GCF_055397625.1). NCBI lineage: Bacteria > Bacillati > Actinomycetota > Actinomycetes > Micrococcales > Dermacoccaceae > Flexivirga > Flexivirga sp. G2. The sequence continues at coordinate 3,686,521 of NZ_AP039675.1, read as the reverse complement.
CGCTCGCCGCGCATCAGGTGATCTTCTTCCGCGACCAGCAGCACGCCGACGACGCGGACCAACGTGCCTTCGCTGCCCTGCTCGGCACGCTCACCAAACCGCATCCCACCGTCGCGGGCGACGGCGACGCCGTGCTGCCGATCGATTCCGATCACAGCAAGGCCAACAGTTGGCACACCGACGTGACCTTCGTCGATCGCATCCCATCGGCGTCGTTGCTGCGTGCGGTCGAGCTTCCGCCATACGGCGGAACGACCGTGTGGGCGAACACCACCCGGGCCTACGCCCAGCTCCACCCGGCGCTGCAAGCGCTCGCCGACCGGCTCTGGGCGGTTCACACCAACCTCTACGACTACGCCGCCGAGCACGACGAGAAACGGATCGGCGGGATCGACGTTAAGGAGACGGCATACCGCGAGGAGTTCCGGCAGTTGGAGTTCGAGACCGAGCACCCCGTTGTACGCATCCACCCGGTCACCGGGGAGCGCACCCTGCTCCTCGGGCACTTCGTCCGACACTTCGTCGGCCTGTCGAGCAATGACTCACAAGATCTCTTCCGGCTGTTCCAGCGGCAGGTGACCCGCCTGGACAACACGGTGCGCTGGAGCTGGCGACCGGGTGACCTGGCCATCTGGGACAACCAGGCGACCCAGCACTACGCCGTCGACGATTACGACGAGCGCGAGCATCGCCGACTGCACCGCATCACCCTGGCCGGAGAGGTGCCGGTCAGCATCGACGGCGTCGCGAGTTCGGTGCGCAAGGGCGACGCGAGTCACTACTCGTCCGTCGCCACGCTCGGCTGAACCGCCCGCGCCGGTGCGGCCGCTCGCCCGGGAGCGGCTAGTGTCGGGCGCGTGACCGACGACTCCGACGCAGCGACCCTGCTGACCGCGCCCCGGGTGCGTGAGCTGGCCGAGCGGCTGGAGTTGCGACCGACCAAGCAGTGGGGTCAGAACTTCGTCATCGACCCCAACACGGTCCGCAAGATCGTGCGCCTGGCCGGTGTCGGCCCGGACGAGAGCGTGGTCGAGGTCGGTCCGGGCCTCGGCTCGCTCACCCTGCCGTTGCTCGAAGCAGCGGCGCACGTCACCGCCGTGGAGATCGACCCTCGGCTCGCGACCCAACTGCCGCTGACCGTCGGCGATCTCGCCCCGCACCTGGCGGATCGGCTACGGGTCGTCCAGCACGACGCCATGACCGTGACCGAGTTGCCCGACCCGCAACCGGTGGCGCTCGTCGCCAACCTGCCCTACAACGTGGCGGTGCCGGTGGTGCTCTCCTTCCTGGAGCGGTTCCCGAGCCTGCGCCGGGTGCTGGTGATGGTGCAGCTGGAGGTCGCCGAGCGACTCGCCGCAACTCCGGGCAACAAGGTCTACGGCGTCCCGAGTGTGAAGGCCGGCTGGTATGCCGATGTGCGCCTGGCGGATCGCGTCGGGCGCAACGTCTTCTGGCCGGCGCCCAATGTCGACTCCGGCCTGGTGTCGATGACTCACCGCGAACCGCCCACGACGACGGCCGCGCGCGCCGACGTCTTCGCGTGTGTGGACGCGGCATTCGCCGCGCGGCGCAAGACGCTGCGGGCGGCGCTCGCGGGCTGGGCCGGAACACCGGTCGAGGCGGAGCGGATGCTGCGGGCCGCGGGGATCGACCCGTCGCTGCGCGGTGAACGTCTCACGATCGGGCAGTTCGCGGCCATCGCCGAGCAGCGAATAGGGTGACGGCATGGAAGTGACGTCCGCCGCTCCGGTCACCGTCCGGGTGCCCGCCAAGGTCAATCTCGAGCTGCGCATCGGACCCCTCGAGGACGACGGATATCACTCTCTGTCAACGGTTTTCCACGCGGTGGACCTGGTCGATCAGGTGACGGTGCGACCGTCGAAGACTTGGTCGGTCACCACGACCGGCATGGGTGCCGGCGTCGTGCCGGACGACGAGAACAATCTCGCGATGCGGGCCGCCCGGCTGATCGCCCGGCGCATCGGCACCGACGAGCAGGTGGCCATCGAGGTCGCCAAGAACATCCCGGTCGCGGGAGGTATGGCGGGCGGCTCCGCCGACGCCGCTGCCGCGCTCGTCGCGGTCGACGCGCTCTGGGAGACCGGCTTCAGTCCCCGCGAATTGCAGGAAATGGCAGCCGAATTGGGCAGCGATGTCCCGTTCGCGCTCGAAGGCGGCACCGCGATCGGTTCGCGACGCGGGGAGCATCTCGTGCCCGTGCTGAGCCGAGGCACCTTCGAGTGGGTCTTCGCGCTGCACCACGAGGGTCTGTCGACACCCGCGGTCTACGCCGAGTGCGATCGGCTGCGCGGCGACCGGTTGGTGCCCGAACCCACACCGAACGCCGACCTGATGGCGGCGCTGCGGGCCGGTGACGTCGATGCACTCGCCGACAACCTGCACAACGACCTGCAGGAAGCAGCGTGCTCGCTCATGCCGCGCCTCACCGACACCATGACGACCGGGCTCGACAACGGTGCACTGGCCGCGATCGTGTCCGGCTCGGGCCCGACCGTCGCCTTCCTGTGCGCCGACCGCAACTCCGCGCTCGACCTGATGGTCGGGTTGACCGCGAGCACCATCTGCGACGAGGTCGTCAGCGCCACCGGCCCCGTGCACGGCGCCCACGTGGTGCACGACGTGCGATCCCGCTGACGTCCCGCCATACCCGATCGATAGTGACCTGATGCCCAATCTCATTGCCGCGGAGAGCATTTCGCTCGCCCTCGGCACCAACCAAGTGCTCGACGGCGTCTCGCTCGGCGTGGGCACCGGCGACCGGATCGGTGTCGTCGGACGCAACGGCGGCGGCAAGTCGACGTTGCTGCGGGTGCTCGCCGGCAGGCAGCCGCTGGACGCCGGACGCGTCACCAACGTCGGCGGTCTCACCCTGGGCATGCTCAGCCAGGACGACCAGCTGGACCCGGAGTCGACGGTGCGTGACGCGGTGCTCGGCGACCGCGCGGAGCACGAGTGGGCGGGCGACCCGCGCGTGCGGGACATCCTCGGCGGCCTGCTCGGTGGTGTCGGTTTCACCGCCATCGGCGGACCGGATGCCGTCGTCGGCACCAAGTCCGGTGGTGAGCGGCGCCGGATCGCGTTGGCGAAGCTGCTGATCGACGACCCGGACCTGCTCTTCCTGGACGAGCCGACCAACCATCTCGATGTCGAGGGCGTGCAGTGGCTCGCCGATCACCTGGTGCAGCGTCGGGCGCGGCCCGACAACGCGTTCGTCACCATCACCCACGACCGGTGGTTCCTGGATGCCGTGGCCGATCGCACCTGGGAGGTCATCGACGGCCGCGTCGAGCAGTATGACGGTGGGTATGCCGCCTACGTGCTGGCCAAGAACGAGCGCGCCCGCATCGCCGCCGCGACCGAGGACCGGCGGCAGAACCTGCTGCGCAAGGAACTCGCCTGGTTGCGGCGTGGCCCGCCGGCCCGCACCTCCAAACCGCGCTTCCGGATCGATGCGGCGAACGAACTCATCAAGAACGAGCCCGAGGCCCGCGACGAGGTGGAGCTGGTCCGCTTCGCCACGACCCGGCTCGGCAAGGACGTCATCGACCTGATCGACGCGTCGGTCGAGTTGGGTGACCGGAAGCTGCTGGACAAACAGACCTGGCGCCTGGCGCCGGGGGAGCGCACCGGCATCGTCGGGGTGAACGGCGCGGGGAAGTCGACCGTGCTCCGCGTGCTCGAGGGCAGCCGTCCGCTGGACGCGGGCAAGCGCAAGCAGGGTCGGACCGTCGAGTTGGCGTTCCTCACCCAGGAGGTGCGGGAGCTCGACAAGTACGACGGGCTTCGGGTCATCGACGCCATCACCGAGGTCAAGAGCTTCATCATGCTCGGCGGCAAGGAGGTGTCGGCGTCGTCGCTGGCCAAGCGGCTCGGCTTCTCCGGGCCGCGACAGCAGACGCGCGTCGGTGACCTGTCCGGTGGCGAGCGGCGCCGGCTGCAGATCCTGCGGTTGCTGATGACCGAGCCCAACGTGCTGCTGCTCGACGAGCCGACGAACGACCTCGACATCGAGACGCTGACCTCGCTCGAGGACGTGCTCGACGGATGGGCCGGGACGCTCGTCGTGGTCTCGCACGACCGGTATCTCCTGGAGCGGATGTGCGACCGGCAGATCGCTCTGCTGGGTGACGGCAAGCTGCGCGAGCTTCCCGGTGGCGTCGAGCAGTACCTCGAATTGCATGCTGCCGCAAAGGAATCCGCTGCTACCGCCGCGAGGCGGTCCGCCCCTGCACCGTCCGCGGGCGCGGATGACGGCGCCGCGGCGGGGGCGTCATACAGCGCGGCAGAGCTGCGCGAGGCGCGCAAGGAGATGGGCCGCATCGAGCGAAGCCTGAGCAAGCTGGCCACGCAGGAGGAGAAGCTGCACGCGGCGCTGGTCGAGGCGGCGACCGATCCGGCGCGGGCCACCGAGCTGGACCGTCAGTTGCGCGCCATACATGCCGAGCGTGAGGGGCTCGAGGAACGCTGGATGGAGCTCGGCGACATCGTCGAATGACGGCTCCCTCGGCGAGTGACGGCGTGATCCGACCGTCAGTCGCCGAGGAAGCCGTCACTCGGGAGGGGTTGTGAGGGTCTGCGTGCCGACGACGTTGAGCAGTCGCAACTTCTCGTCGTCCTCGGTGTGCGGCTCGGCGGTCAGCACGAGCAGGGCCTGGGACTGGTCCTCGGTGAAGAGCACCTGACAGTCGAGCTCGATCGGTCCGATCTCGGGGTGGATGAGGACCTTGTGGTCGGCGAACCGCCGTGCGACCTCGTGCTCGTCCCAGAGCGCGACGAACTCCGGACTGAGGCTGCGCAGCTCGTCGACGAGCCGGCCGGCGCGCGACCGACTTCCCATGGTGCTCAACGCCATTCGCAGATTGGCAACTTGCGCCCGGCTCTGCCGGTCGCGATCCTCCTCGGGGTATCGACGACGCTCGCTCTCCGGGTGCACGAACCAGCGGTAGATCTCGCTGCGCTCCCAGCCGGTGCGGGACGAGGCGTCGCCGAAGAGTGCACGGGCGGGATCGTTCTGCGCGAGCGTCTCGGCCAACTCGTTGAGGATCAGGGCGGGTGTGTCGGACAGCCGGCCGAGCACCCGCAGCAGCGCCGGTGCGACATGCTCACTGGGGACGGACCGGTCGGGCGGGTTGTGACCGGAGACCCGGAAGAGGTAGTCCCGTTCATCCGCGGTCAGTCGCAGGGCGCGCGCCAGCGAGGCCAGCAACTGGGTACTCGGCTGTGGTCCACGACGCTGCTCCAGCCGGGTGTAGTAGTCGGCGGACATGGTCGCGAGCAGTGCGACCTCCTCGCGGCGCAGCCCGGGTGTGCGACGTCGCACACCCGCAGGCAACCCGACGTCCTCGGGCTGCAACTCCCGCCTCCGGCGGGTGAGGAAATCGGCCAGCGCTTCGCGCTCCATCCGTCGATTATCGGCGGTGCCGGCTGCTCGAGGCAGGGATCGCCGATCCCCCGATGAGTGCTCTCTGGAGGGCGTCGCGCGCGGTGGCTTGACTCGAAGCATGGACATCAACGGACACACCATCTTCATCCCGGGCGCGACGAGCGGCATCGGCCTCGCGCTGGCACTGGCGCTGCAGGCGAAGGGCAACACTGTCATCGTCGGCGGACGACGGACCGAGCTGCTGCAACAGATCGCCGCCGAACATCCGGGCGTCGGCACCGTCCGGATCGACACCACCGACCCGCAGAGCATCTCGGCCACCGCCGGCACGGTCCTCGAGAAATGGCCCGAACTCGACGTACTCATCCCGATGGCCGGCATCATGCGGACCGAGGACTGGACGCATGGCGGGTTCGCCGTCGGCGCCGCGCAGGTGGTCGAAACCAATCTGCTGGGGCCGATCCGGTTGATCGACGCCTTCATCGACCACCTGCGGTCACGGCCGAGCGCCACCATCATGACCGTCTCGTCCGGGCTCGCGTTCGCGCCGCTGAAGGTGACACCGACCTACAACGCGACCAAGGCCGCCATACACCTGCTGAGTGAGTCGATCCGGCTGCAGTTGGCCGGCACCGGTGTCGAGGTGATCGAGTTGGAGCCGCCGTCGGTCGCGACCGACCTGATGCCGGGGCAACGCGACAGCGCCTTCGCGATGCCACTGGACGACTTCATCGCCGAGGTCGTCGAGATCATCGAGACGCAGCCCGCGGTGCGTGAGATTCAGGTCGAGAACGTCAAATTCCTGCGGTATGGCGAGGCGCGTGGCGATTACGACAAGGTCGTCGCGGTGCTGAACGAGAACGATCCGCACTGAGCGCTGAAAGGCGTCGCTCAGTGAGCGCGCCGATTGGTTGTCGACCGACAGAAAGTGGAGCCGGTGGCACGTGATGCCACCGGCTCCAGCCATCTCGCCAGAGATGTGGATGATGCTTTTCAGTTGGGCGGGATCAGTTCTTGACCCACAACTGGGCCAGGCTCGGCATGCTGATGATCGGGTTCAACTCGACGTTGCCGACGTTCTTACCGAACGTGGCGGTGTTCATCGAGTAGTAGTCCGGCAATCCCGGCACGTACTTCGTCATGATCTCCTGGTCCAGCTTCGCCCACTCGGGCGCCGCCTTCGCGGGGTCCATGGCACCGATCTTGTCCATCTCCGCATTGACCGATGCGTTCTTGAACTGCCCGACCGTCGTTCCGTCCGGGATGCCCTCACCGCTGAACAGCACCGGGTAGACCGAGTCACCGGTCGGCCAGTCGTAGCACCAGCCCGGCGTGCCGTTCAGCAGGTTGACCGGCGCGTTCGGGTCGGCGATCTTCTTGGTCATCTCGGCGCCCGGGGTCGGGATGTCCTTGACCTTGAAGCCTGCCTTCTCCAGACCCGATTTGCGGGCCGTGTTCGCCGCGACGGCCTGCGGGTTGTCGCTGGTGTAGTAGTACGAGAGTGTGAAGCCGACCTTGTTCGCCTTCTGCAGGATCGCCTTGGCCTTCGCCGGGTCGCCGTTGCCCTGCCCGGTCGCGTAGGGCAGCGGCGGGTACTTCTTGTATCCCTGCAGGCTCGGCGCCGCGTAGGTGGTGGCCGGCTGCAGGTTCAGGCGAGAGGTTCCGCCGGCCTTGCGGATCTGGTTCCACGGGTAGGCGTACCCGATCGCCTTGCGGATGTTCAACGGGATCTTGTCGACGTTCATGTTGACGTAGAACTCACATGACGACGGTCCGATCGCGAACTGGTTCTTCTGTGCACCGGTCACCTTCGACTCCAGTGAGGAGTCGATCGGGTCGATGCTCACCGTGTTGGTGCCGACTCCGCTGTTCGCGAGGATCCGCTGTTGGGAGGCCAACGGAGTGACGGTCAGGTTGATCTGCACCTTGTCCGGGTAGGCGTTGCGCACCGGGTCTGACTTGGGGTCCCAGTTGGTGTTGCGCGACAACACCAGCTTGGAGCCGATGTTGTAGGTGTCGACCTTGTACGGACCGGTGGTCAGCGGGTGCTTCTGGTAGTCGGTCTTGGTGTCCTTGGCCTTCGGCACCGGGGTGAACTCCGGGAACGAGGCGAAGTAGTTGAACGACGGCAGCTTCTTCACCAGGTGGAAGACCAACGTGTCGGTGCCCTTGGTGGTGACGCCACCGAACTTGGCGTTCGGCTGCTTGTAGGGACCCTTGTAGGTCTTGCCATCAACGAGGTACTGGCGCTGGTAGTCGGTGCCGTTGAGCGCGACGCTCTCCTTGGCGAAGGATCGCTCGATGCCGTAGACGAAGTCCTGGATCTTGACCGGGGAACCGTCGGAGTACTTCAGGCCCGGCTTGATCTTGAACGTCCAGGTGAGGCCGTCGGCCGAGGGGGTGCCGACGTTGGTCGCCATGTCCGGCACGAGGACCGGCTTGCCCTTGACGATCTTGTACTGCGTCAGGGTGCGGTAGAGGTACTGCGACGCGAACGCGTTGGAATCGATGTAGTAGATGCCGGCCGGGTCCATGGTGGGCGGGTTCGAGTGATCATCGATGTAGATCGTGCCGCCCTTCTTGGCACCCTTCACCGCCGGAGCCGGACCCTTCAGGTTCGGGTTCGTCGCCGCGACGGCGGCGTCGGTCTGCTGGGCCGCGGCGGTGTTCTCGCCGTTGCCACTCGTACCACTGCTCGACGGGCCACCGCTGCTGCACGCGGCCAAGGTGACCGCAGTCGCTCCGGCGGCGCTCAGCGCGACCAGTTTCGTCAATCGCATTGTTCTGATTTCCCTTCCATGTCCCGGAATTCGTCCCGGGGTGCGTCATACATCGCTCGTTCTGGTGCCCGATGCATCCGTTGTCCACCCGCCCCGAGCTGGTGATCGCTGATGCGCCGTCAACGCCGATCGACCTGTCAATTGCCGAAGGGGACCATCACGATCGACTCCGCGCTCTTGATAGTGCTCGCGGCCAGTCCCCGGATCGGTCGGTTGAGTCCGCGCCCCCACGTGTTGCCGGAAGTCCCAACAACGCTGTGCGTCAACGACTTCCACCTCAACACTTGACCGGCCGCCGGGCGAAGTCCAGCAAGTAAATGCAATCGCGACCGGATCGCAATATTCGACGAGGTTCGAATCTTTGCGGAAATTCTTCTCCGCGGACGCTCGGTTCAGGGGATGCTGGAGAGCAGCCGGCGGCCGGTGGGTGTCAGCGCGTAGAAGACGCTGTGGCGTCGGCGCGAGCGTTCGAGCAGGCCGGCGCGCTGCATGACCTTCACGTGATAGGACACCGTTCCGGCGGCCAGTCGAAGCTCCTCGCTGAGTTCGGTGGTCGTGCGTGCGGAGCTGAGGTGCCGCAGGATCGCCGCGCGGGTCGGACCGAGCAACCGGCGCAACCCGCTGAGTGAATCCGCCGAGGCCGGTGTCGTGTTGATCGGGTAGGCGACATACGGGCGTTCGCCGCGCAGCCGCATGGTGAGGCGCGGACCGTGGAGGGCCGTCGGTATGACGAGCAGGTGCGACATGCCGGTGTCCGCTTCGGCGTTGACGCAGGTGCCCGGTGCGTCGTCGCCCCAGGAGAGTTGTTCCTGTACGGCGCCCAGAACCGCGCCGATCCCGCCGCCGTCGACCAGTTGCTCGCAGCGCTCGATCTCGGCACGCAGTGCCGTCTCGGCGCGTTCGAAGACCTCCGGCATGGCCAGTTCCCAGAACATCGCGAGTCCGTGTGCGGCTCGAGCGGGCAGCGTGCCGTCGCGCAACGCGGTGGCGACGCTCTCACGTAGTGGCCGGTCACCGAAAGCCTCCCAGACCTCCATCGCTGCTTGGGCGTGATCGGTGTCGCCGACCTCGGCCAACTGCGCGACGGCGGCACACCCGCTGGTCGTGTCCGGCGGTGCCGGTGCGAGGAAATCGGGGGTCGGGCCGTCCTCGACGGGGAGCAGATCGGCGACCAGCGCCACGTCCGGGCGGGAGAGATAGTCCTTCGCGATCCGGTCAGGACGCCCGTAGATCGGGTCGGTGCCACCGTCACGGGTCAGGCGCAACCAGCCCAGCGTTTCGAGCACAGGGGACACGGCCCACTCGATGGTGGCAGACGTGTGCACGCTCAGATCGACCGTGATCACCTGCCGAGCCCCTCCCTGGGACCGTTGAAGCGACAGCGAAATCGGTGCCGCATGAACCCCACTTCATCGTGGCACTGTCACAGGTGGCCCACAACAAAGGATGCCGAATCGCGACCTTGGTGCCTGGTCCAGATCGAGGGGAGGGCCGAAAACGGGTCAGTCCGTGGGGTTCTCGACGGCGGACAGCAGCGTCCGCAGCGAGGACGCCAACGCCGCGCGGTTGCGAGCCGGCAGATAGGCCAGGATGGCTCGTTCGTGCTCGAGCAACTCGACCATTGCGGCGTCGACCGCGTCCCGGCCGGCGGTGGTGAGACGCACCAGCACTCCGCGCCGGTCGGTCGGGGCGGGGTGGCGCTCGACCAGCCCACGGCTCTCGAGGCGATCCACCCGGTTGGTCATCGTGCCGCTGGTGACCAGCGTCTGCTGGACGAGCGCACCGGGGGAGAGTTCGTATGGCGCGCCGACCCGCCGCAGTGCGGAGAGCACGTCGAATTCCCAACCGTCCAGGCCGTGGTCGGTGAAGGCGCGCCCGCGTGCCTGATCGAGCAGTCGCGCGAGTCGGGATACTCGCGAAAGCACTTGCAACGGCTCGACATCGAGGTCGGCGCGTTCGCGACGCCAGGCATCGACGATCTGGTCGACCTCATCGCGTTCGGGCACCATGGATCGAGTCTACTCTCAAGTTTCTTGACATCGAGACAATCGGCAGTATCTTGATATCAAGATAAAACGCGAGTGAGGTGGTCGGTATGGCGACGTGGGATCCGCAGCAGTACGAACGATTTTCCGACCTGCGCAACCGACCGTTCGGGGATCTGCTCGCTCGAGTCGGTGCGGAGTCGCCACCTCGAGTGGTCGACCTCGGGTGTGGGAACGGGCCGCTCACGCTCACTCTCTGCGACCGGTGGCCGGCCGCGGAGGTCACCGGTGTGGACTCCTCGGAGTCGATGCTGCAGCGAGCGAGCCGTCTCGACACCGACCGTCGCGTGCGGTGGCAGCTCGACGACGTCGCGACCTGGCAACCGGCGGAGGGCGAGGCGCCGGACGTCGTCGTCACGAACGCAACCCTCCAGTGGGTTCCGGACCATCTCCCGCTGATCGACCGCTGGTTGACCCAGCTGCCGGACGGCGGGTGGTTCGCGATGCAGGTGCCTGGCAACTTCGATGCACCGTCGCACCGGATCATCCGCCAACTGGCCCGCGAACACCGCCGGGCGGGTGATCTGGCCGGGGCGCTGCGGGACGCACCGGTCGAGTCACCCGAACGCTACGCGGAGGCGCTGGCAGAGCACTGCGGCCACCTCGACGTGTGGGAGACCACCTACCTGCAAGTGCTGGATCCGCAGGGTTTGCAACGGAGTCCGGTCCTCGAATGGGTCAAGGGGACCGCATTGCGGCCGTTGCTGGACGTGCTGGGGGAGGCCGAGCAGGAGGAGTTCCTCGCCGAGCTGGTCACGCGGTTCGACGCGGCATACCCGCGTGCGTCATACGGGACGCCCATGCCGTTCCGTCGGATCTTCGCCGTGGGCCGGAAGGGTTGAGTCGGATGACGGAGCACGCACCTGTCGCGGTCACCGGTCTGCACCATGTGCAGATCGCCTGTCCTGCCGGCTCGGAGGATCTGCTGCGCGAGTTCTACACCGGCCTCCTCGGGCTGCCGGAGTTGCCGAAGCCGCCGGTGCTGGCCGCGCGCGGCGGTTGTTGGTTCGCGGTCGGTGATTCCCACGAATTGCATTGCGGCGTCGAGGAATCCTTTGCTCCCGCACGCAAGGCGCACCCGTGCCTGCTGGTGGTGGACGTCGACGATGCGGCGGCCGCGGTCACCGCTGCGGGCGGAGCGGTGCGCTGGGACGACGCGATCCCGGGCGTCCGCAGGTTCCACACCGACGACCCGGTCGGCAACCGGGTCGAGATCCAACAGGCCGGTTGACCGGCCGCACGGAGCGGGTTGAGTGGGAGGAGCGCAGCGGGGGACGTATCGAAACCGCGTCCGCCGTCAGATCGTCTTGAGGGTCGGCTCTGCTTCGATGCCGCCCAGGCCGTGCCATGCAAGGTTGACCATGTGCGCGGCGACGGTGTCGCGCGGCAGCGACGAGCCGGACTCGATCCACCACTCGCCGGTGAAGCCGATCATGCCGACCAGCATCTGTGCATAGATCGGCACGACGTCGACATCGAGGTCGTTGCGCTTGAAGACCTCGACGACGATCTCCTCCACCTGGCCGGCGACGGCGGACATGATGCTGGCGGCGGAGCCGTTGCCGTGCCAGGTCGGCGAGTCGCGCAACAGCACCCGGAAGGCGGCCGGCTGTTCCTCGATGTAGGTCAGCAGGGCGACCGCACCGCGCTCGAGCAGTTCGCGGGAGGAGCCACCCGAGGTCAGCGAGCCCACCAGGTGGTCCAGCAGTTGGCGCATGGCGCGGTCGACGACGACGGCATACAGGCCTTCCTTGCCGCCGAAGTGTTCGTAGATCAGCGGTTTGGTCACGCCGGCCGCCGTCGCGACGTCCTCTACGGTCGTGGGCTGCACCCCGTGTTCGGCGAACAGTCCCTCGGCGACCGAGATCAGCTGCTCGCGCCGATCGGCGGCGGAGAGTCGGGAGCGCTTCTTGGGAGGCATGCCTCCATTCAAAGGGATGCGGCCGAATCGCGGGCCATCCGGGGCCGGATCGTTAACAACGTGGGTCATGCCGGACCCGATATGCCATCGTTTGGGATCTGGCCTACCCTTGTGCGGTCCCCTTCGGGGGCGTTCCCCGGTTGCTCTGCTGGTAGGGGCCGCCTGACTTTGAATCAGGATTAGCGACGTAGGTTCGATTCCTACCCGGGGAGCCCTTCTCCCTCGATCCACGACCGACGGTTGCACCATCTCTCCGGGGCCGGCGTAGTGTCGCCGACGAGGGGGACTCACATGACCGAAACCCAGTTGGTGACAGTCGACGGGCAATTGGAGCTGCGCTTCGAGCGCCACGTTCACGCACCGATCGAGCAGGTATGGCGCGCGGTGAGTGAACCGGACCGGGTCAGGCAGTGGTTTCTACCCGGCGGCCCCTGGGCCGAGGTCCGCGAACTCGACGCGCTGCTCGGCAAGATCGAACGCCCGCCGATCATCAGCCCGGATGCGTCCTACACGGTCTGCTGGGCGGATGACGATATGCGCTGCGAGTTCCGGATCAGTGAGCACGATGCGGCGACGACCGTGCACGTGCGCGTGCCGGTGGACGAGCCCGCGGACGCGCCGCTCGAGGCCGACATGATGGACCAGTTCCTGGACCGACTCGCGCCCTACCTCGCCGGTGACGAGCTCACCTGGGCCGCCATGGCGGACCTCGACGCGACGGAGCGTCGTGTCGACGCCTATGCGGCGCGGTTCGGCGTGGATCCGACTCGCGGCCGCGAGTTCGTCGCGGATATTCGCGCGACCGTGGAAAATTCAGCCGACGCCGAGCCGTGGGGGTTCGAGCCGAGCCAGCAGGCCGCAGATGCTCTCGAGGATCGTATGACGGCATATTTGCGCGAGCACAAGGAGCAGTTCGACGCGGCCAACGCACGGCACGGCGACGAGGGAGGGGAGTGGCTGATGACGGCCCTCAACGAGTGGATCCTCCCGTCGGCCACCTCCGTGGACGAGGTCGGCGACCGTCATTTCTTCGTGCTGGATCGCTATATCCGCGACCTGTCGATCGCCGTGCCCGACCTCGAATCCGCCTGGCAGTCCACACGATCCAACGATTCGCCGGAGGATTAGAGTCTCAGGCCGCGGTGGCCACGCGTGTCCGGCGTTGTGCGTACGCCCAGCCTGGCTTGCGCAACAGGTACGACCACCGGTCCTGCCAGGTGTTCGCGCTCGCGACGTCCTGGAACATGTCGAGCCACTCGTGGGCAGCGATGCGCAGCGGGTTGAAGGTGTCGATGTTGGTGGTCAATCCGTAGACCGGCTGGGCCTTTTCGGGCTCGAACGTGCCGAACAGCTTGTCCCAGATGATCAGGATGCTGCCGTGGTTGCGGTCGAGGTACTCGCTGTTCGTGCCGTGGTGCACGCGGTGATGCGACGGGGTGTTCAGGAAACGCTCGAGCCGGCCGATGGTCCGCACTGCTTCGGTGTGGATCCAGAACTGATAGATCAGGTTGATCGCCCGCGCGTTCATGATGTGCTTCGGCCGGACGCCGGCCAGGGCCAGCAGGCTGTAGGGGATGTAGAGCGTCATCGTGTCGCCCCACGGCTGCCGCAGCGCGGTCGACAGGTTGTAGCGCTCACTGGAGTGGTGCACCTCGTGCATCGCCCACATCCAACGCACCTCGTGGTCGAAACGGTGATTCCAGTAGTAGATGAAGTCCCAGCCCAGGACCGCCAGCGTTGCGACGATCGCGCCGTCACCGAGATCCAGCGGGCTGCGGGCGAAGACCTTGTCGCCGGCCGTGCGCGCACCCCACTCCGTCGCCACGACCAGAGCGGTCGACGCGACGGCGATGGCGCCCACCCGGCCGGTGATGCGTTGCAACACCGGTTTCACTGCCGGCGCCGCGATGTCGGTGGTGGGTTGCTGCAGTGCCCGGGTGTCCCAGTCGGCAACGCCGGCCGCACCGAAGTCCTCACTGCGCAGTTTGCGGACGACGTCCAGCGCAGTCGTTGCCGCTGTCGCACCGATGGCGACGGTCATCGCCGTCCTGGCCGCCTTGCCACGCTTGCCGAGCGGCCCGAGCAGCGCTTTCGAGACGTATGGCGCCACCAGACTGCCCAGCCCCATCGACAGGCTGGCCATCGTGTCCTTGAACTCGTAGTCGCCGGCCCGCGTCCCCGGCGGGGCCGGATGCTTGCGCTGCCAGGCGTATTCGGCCGCCATACCGCCGATGAATGCCGGTATGGCGAGCACGGTCAGATCGAGCTTCATGTCGCGGTGATCCCTCTTCGACGTCGGGTCGGCGCGCCTCACCCTGCCACGCTCCGGAATACCTGTCGCGCGAAGCGGCCGAACGCCATACCTTCTGGGCTGTGAGCATCGACCTTCCACCCGGACAACGCACCGATCTCGGCATCCTGCGTCTACAAGGCGCTGAGGTGACCGACCGCGGCGACCACCTGGTGGTCCGCTCGCCTGCCAACCCCGAATTCCATTGGGGCAACTTCGTTCTCGTCACCACCGGCGATCCCGACGATGCGGAGCGCTGGATGGGTGTCTTCGCCGCCGAGTTTCCCGACGCCGGCCACATCGCGATCGACCTGCCCGGCCTCCCCGAGGACACCACGGCGTATGACGCACACGGCGTCACCATTGACACGGACGACGTCCTCGCCACGACATCGTTGCCGCAGCTGCGTCCCCTGCCCTCGGGGTATGACGTCCACGAACTCGTGTCGGACGACGACTGGGAGCGAGTGGTTCGGAGTGCCATCGAGGAGAACGAACTCACCGGCGACCAGGAACCCGTTGGTTTCGAACGGTTCTCGCGCGACCAGGCCTCCGGTCGGCGAGCGCTCGTGGATGCGGGGCATGCGGCGTTCTTCGGCGCCTTCGCCGGCGCGGAGTTGGTCGCGGACCTCGGCATCGTGTTGCTCGAGGACGTGGCGCGCTACCAGTCGGTCGGCACGGTCGAGGAGCACCGCCGCAGGGGCCTCGCGGGTCACCTGCTGGGTGTGGCCGCGCAATGGGCGGCGGATCGCGGCGCTCGCGAGTGGGTCATCGTGACCGAGTCCACCAACCAGGCTGGCCGGCTCTACCGATCCGTGGGCTTCGCCGACGCCGCGCAGATGGTGCAGGCCTACCGGAAGCCTCGGGTGAGCGGGCCGGACCACGAATCGAGTTGATGCGTGGACCCCACGATCGAGCGCATCGCGAGCAGAATGTGAGCGTGACCACGCGCGCGGACGATGACGTCCTGGATCTGTTGGACTACGTCTGGCAACGCCTGCAGCAACGCATGGACGGCTTGTCGGATGCGGAGTGGGCCTGGCTTCCTGCTCCGACCGAACCCGAGATCAGCATCCGGTGGCGACTGGACCACATCACCGATCTGTTGACCGCGCCGCGGAACTGGCTCTGGTTGGGGCTCGCCGTGCCGGCTGCGGACGGCCCGTCGACCGCAGCGGATTCCGCGGAGTCGGCTCGCCGCTCCATCTCCGTTGCCTATCAACGCTTTCGCGCGATCCTGACTGATGGCGCGGTCGACTTCGAGGCCGAAATGGGTGCGGCGGCGGGTTCGTTCGCGTCCAGCACCGGGCGCTCCTTCGTGCTGCACGTCGCAGACGAACTCATCCACCACGGCGCGGAAGCCGCGCTGCTCCGGGACCTGTACGCCGCGAAGTAGTCACGTCGCCACACACCGGTGGAAGAAACCCCGGCAGGTATGTCGATCTGTGCCGCCACTGTTCGTGTAGCTGGTGAGACGCTGGCACGAGGTCGGCGTACGAACGCGAGGAGAGCGTCATGGCTCAGTACCTGCTCAAGATGATCCAGCCCGTCGGTGAAGTGCCCGACGCGGCCGCGCTCGCGCCGATCATGGAACGCCTCGGCGCCATCCGACAGGAGCTGGAGGCGCAACGGTCGTGGGTCTTCGGTGGCGGCCTGCACCAACCCGACTCCGCGTCGATGGTGCGGCCGGGTCCCAGCGGGCCGGTCGTCTCCGACGGCCCGTTCGCGGAGGGCGCCGAGTTCGTCGGTGGGGTGACGATCATCGACGTCGCCGACCTGGACGAGGCACTGCGCTGGGCCGGTCGGTATGTCGAGGTCACCGGACTGGCGACCGAGGTCGCCCCGTTCATCGACGGTATGCCGGGGGCATGACGACGCACGGCAGTGCAGATGTTGCGGCGGTGTTCCGCAACGAGTACGGCCGCGCAGTCTCGGTGCTGACCGGCGTCTTCGGCGACATCGATCTCGCCGAAGACGCCGTCCAGCAGGCGTTCGAGATCGCCGTTCGCCAGTGGCCGGAGAGCGGCATGCCGCCCCGCCCCGCCGGCTGGATCATCACCACGGCGAAGCGCCGGGCAATTGATCACCGCCGGCGCGAGACGAACAGGGACGCCAAGGAGTCGTCGGCGGTGCGGCTCACCGAACAACAACGCCCGGAGATCCAAGAGGTGGGGACAGAGGAGGTGGAGACGGTGGCCGACGATCGGCTCCGGATGCTGTTCACCTGCTGTCACCCGGCCCTACCACCGGCGGCCCGGATCGCGCTCACGCTGCGTGTGCTCGGTGGCCTGACCACCACCGAGATCGCGCGCGCGTTCCTCACCTCCGAAGCGACCGTCGCGCAACGAATCGTCCGGGCCAAGAACAAGATTCGTGATGCGGGCATCCCGTACCGGGTGCCGCCGGATGCCGAGTTGCCGGACCGGCTGGGCGGCGTCCTGCAAGTCGTCTACCTCATCTTCAACGAGGGACACCTGACGACCGCCGGCACCGAACCGGTGCGCGACGATCTCGCCGCCGAGGCGATCCGGTTGGCGCGACTGCTGCGGGAACTCATGCCCGACAAGCCCGAGGTCCTCGGTCTGCTCGCACTGTTGTTGCTCACCCAGGCGCGCCGGCCCGCCCGGCTCGATGCGTATGGCGAACTGGTCCCGCTGGACGAGCAGGATCGCAGGCTCTGGGACCAGCAACTGATCGCGGAGGGCCACGACCTGGTCTGGGCCTGCCTGCGCCGGAACCGGCCGGGCAGTTATCAGCTGCAGGCCGCGATCGCCGCGGTGCACACCGACGCCAGAGAATTCCGGGACACCGACTGGCGGCAGATCGTTGCGCTGCACGACCAGTTGGCGGTCCTCGACCCCGGTCCGGTCGCGGCGGTGAACCGCGCCATCGCGATCGGTGAATGCGACGGTCCGGTCGCCGGTCTGGCCGCCCTCGACCTGCTCGCCGCGGATCGCACGGTGCAGGGCTATCCGATCCTGCACGCGGCTCGCGCGCGCTTCCTGGCCGGGCTCGGACACGACGACGCGGCGGCAGCGGCATACGAGCGGGCCGTCGGGCTGACCGACAACCCGGCGGAGCGTCGCGCGTTGGAACGCCGCCGCGCGGAGCCGAGGACACAGCACCCCGGGACGGGCCGGTAACATCGCTCCGGGTCGCACGCGCACGCGGCCACGTCGCCGGCGACATCAGGAGTCGATCCCTTGTCCGCAACACCCGCAGCCGTCATCGTCCTGTCCGCGGGAGACGGCACCCGGATGAAGTCGAGCCGCAACAAGGCACTGCATGCCATCGGCGGTCGGACGCTCGTCGGGCACGCCGTCAGCGCCGCCGTCGGCACCGGCGCGCAGTACGTCGCGGTCGTTGTCCGCGCGCAGAAGGAATCCGTCGCCGCTGCTGCCCGGGAGATCTCCGAGGAGATCGTGATCGCCGAGCAGGACGACGTCTACGGCACCGGCCGGGCGGCGGAGTGCGGACTGCTCGCGCTGCCGGGCGACCTGACCGGCACCGTGCTGGTGACGACCGGCGACACCCCGCTGCTCACCGCCGAGACCCTGCAGCAGCTGACCGACGACCACGAGCGCGCTGGGTCGGCGGTGACGGTGCTCACCGCCGTCGTGCACGACGCGTCCGGCTACGGACGGATCGTCCGCGACGAGCAGGGCGACGTGCGCGCCATCGTCGAGCACAAGCAGGCGACCCCCGAGCAGCGTGCGATCGGCGAATTCAATTCCGGCATCTTCGCTTTCGATGCGGCTGTGCTTCGCGATGCCCTCGCCGAGGTCGGCGTGCACGCGGAGGCGGGGGAGAAGTACCTCACCGACGTCGTGGCCGTCGCGGTCGAGCGCGGGCTGCGGGTGCACGGACACGTCCTCGAGGACCTCTGGCAGACCGAGGGCGTCAACGACAAGGCTCAGCTGGCCAGGCTCGGCAAAGAGCTCAACCGCCGCACGCTGGATGCGCTGATGCGCCGGAGCGGCGCGATCGTCATCGACCCCGACTCGACCTGGGTCGACGTCGGCGTGAGCGTGGGACAGGACACCGTCATACATCCGGGGTGTCAGCTGCACGGTGCAACGACGATCGGTGCCGACTGCGTGATCGGGCCGGACACGACACTGACCGACACCGAGGTGCGGGACGGCGCGAGTGTGGTGCGCACCGTTGCCGAGTTGGCGCTGATCGGCGCCGAGGCGACCGTCGGCCCCTTCTCCTACCTGCGACCCGGCACCGAGCTCGGCCGCGCCGGCAAGATCGGCGGTTTCGTCGAGACCAAGAACGCCCAGATCGGTGACGGTGCGAAGGTGCCGCACCTGACCTACTGCGGTGACGCGACCATCGGTGACGGCAGCAACATCGGCGCGGGCACGATCTTCGCCAACTACGACGGCGTCGCCAAGAGCCGCACGACGGTCGGCAAGCACAGCTTCGTCGGCAGCAACTCGGTGATCGTGGCGCCGGTCGACATCGCCGACGGGGTGTATGTCGCAGCCGGTTCGACGGTCACCAAGGCGGTCGCACCGGGCGACCTGGGCATTTCGCGCGCCGAGCAGCGAAATGTCCCAGGCTGGGTAGCACGCAAACGCGCCGGCACGGCATCCGCGGACGCCGCAGAGGAAGCAAACCGAGGACAGCAGGAAGGCCCCACCTCCTAATGAGTACCGGCATGAAGCGCACCACGGAGAAGAACCTGATGGTCTTCTCCGGTCGCGCGCACCAGGACCTGGCCGAAGCCGTCGCCGACGACCTCGGCACTCAATTGGTGCCGACGGAGTTGCGCGACTTCGCCAACACCGAGATGTACGTGCGTTTCGAGGAGTCGGTGCGTGGTTGCGACGCGTTCGTCATCCAGAGCCACACCGCGCCGATCAACAAGTGGATCATGGAGCACCTGCTCATGGTCGATGCGCTGAAACGCGCCAGTGCCAAGCGGATCACGGTGGTCACGCCCTTCTACGGCTACGCCCGGCAGGACAAGAAGTCGCGCGGCCGCGAGCCGATCAGCGCCCGCCTGATGGCCGACATGTTCAAGACCGCCGGTGCCGACCGGTTGATGACCGTGGACCTGCACACCGATCAGATCCAGGGCTTCTTCGACGGACCGGTGGACCACCTGCAGGCCCTGCCGATCCTCACCGGCTACGTGAAAGACAAGTACGGCGCCGAGGACCTGACCGTCGTCTCGCCGGACGCCGGCCGGATCAAGGTCGCCGAGCAGTGGTCGAAGCGCCTGGGCGGTGCCCCCTTGGCATTCATCCATAAGACCCGCGACGTGACCCGCTCCAACGCCAGCGTCGCCAACCGCGTGATCGGCCATGTCGAAGGCCGCACCTGCATCCTGGTCGACGACATGATCGACTCCGGGGGCACGATCTGCCACGCGGCGGACGCCCTGATGAAGGACGGCGCCGCCAGCGTCGTCATCGCCGCCACGCACGCGATCTTCTCCGACCCGGCCGTGCAACGGCTGCACGACTCGGTGGCCCGCGAGGTCATCGTCACCGACACGCTGCCGATCACACCCGAGAAGCAGTTCGAGAAGCTCACCCCGCTGTCGATCGCACCGTTGCTGGGCAAGGCGATCCGCGAAGTCTTCGAGGACGGCTCCGTCACCTCCATGTTCACTCCCTGAGTCTTCTCGATTTGGGGCAGCGCCGGAGGGCGGCATACGATGTGTGCCGCCAGCCTCGGCGAGGGACGACGTACGAACGTCCGTGATCGACAAGGTGTGCACCCGCGACCATTCGGTATGTCGCTGCCGCGCGCACCAGATCCTCGATCATCCACCGCTCGTGCCGCGTCCCGCGTCGAGGCAGCCAACGTTCATCAACTGCTGCTCGAGAAGCGAGGAAAACTCATGGCTCTCAAAGAGATCCGCCTGGAAGCCGAAGTCCGTACCGAGTTCGGCAAGGGTGCGGCCCGCCGCATCCGTCGAGACAACAAGATCCCGGCCGTGCTCTACGGCCACGGCACCGAGCCGGTGCACCTGACCCTGCCGGGTCACGACACGATGCTCGCGCTGAAGCACGCCAACGCGATCCTCACCCTGAACTTCGACGGCAAGCAGGAGCTCGCCCTGGCCAAGGACGTCCAGCGCGACGCCATCAAGCCGGTCATCGAGCACATCGACCTGGTCATCGTGAAGCGTGGCGAGAAGGTCACCGTCGACGTGGCCGTCCACGTCGAGGGCGAGGCCGCCCCGGAGACCAACGTCGTCGTCGAGAACAGCTCGCTGACCGTCGAGGCCGACGTCATCGCCATCCCCGAGTCCTTCACCGTCTCGGTCGAGGGTCTCGAGGCCGGCAGCCAGGTCCTGGCCAAGGACGTCGAGCTGCCCGAGGGCGTCTCGCTGGTCTCCGACGAGGAACTGCTCGTCGTCAACGTCAGCCAGCAGGTCTCCGCCGAGGAGCTCGAGGAGGAGCTCGCTGAGGCCGAGGAAGAGGCCGGCATCGAGAAGGACGAGTCCGAGGAGTCCGCCGAGGGCGAAGAGGGCGAGAAGTCCGACGAGTCCGGCGACGACGCCTGACTCACCCAGCCACGCTGATGCGGCCCCGATCCACTTCGGATCGGGGCCGCATCTTCACCCCACGAAGTTCTCCCCCGCTGCGCTCCTCCGATACTTCGCGGGGACCCCGAATCTCGCCCCAGGTACCTCGCTGACCGCGGAAGTGCCAAGCTCGACGCGTTCCGCGA
Organism: Flexivirga sp. G2; assembly: GCF_055397625.1. Taxonomy (NCBI): domain Bacteria; kingdom Bacillati; phylum Actinomycetota; class Actinomycetes; order Micrococcales; family Dermacoccaceae; genus Flexivirga; species Flexivirga sp. G2. The sequence continues at coordinate 3,665,388 of NZ_AP039675.1, read as the reverse complement.
GACCGATAGGAATTGACAGTGACTGATGACGCGCCCTGGCTGATCGTCGGGCTCGGCAACCCCGGGCCGAAGTACGCCGGCAACCGGCACAACGTCGGCGCCATGGTGATCGAGCGGATGGCGGCCGACGGTTCGGCGAGTCTGCGCGCGCACAAGGCCGGTGCGCTCGCCGCCCAGGTGCAGGTCGCCGGTCACAAGGCGATCGTCGCCACGCCGACCAGCTACATGAACGAGTCCGGCGGGCCGGTCGTCGGCCTGATGCGCTTCTTCAAGGTGCCGCTCGAGCAGCTGGTCGTCATCCACGACGAGCTCGACATCGACTTCGCGACGCTGCGCCTGAAACGCGGTGGCGGAGAGGGCGGCCACAACGGGCTGCGGTCGATCAGCAAGTCGACCGGCAGCAAGGACTACCTGCGGGTGCGGGTGGGCATCGGGCGTCCGCCGGGACGGATGGACGCCGCGGCATACGTGCTGAAGGACTTCAACGCGACCGAGCGCAAGGAGCTGGACTTCCTGGTGCCCGACGCCGCCGAGGCGGTGGAGTTGCTGATGACCAAGGGCCTCACCGACGCACAGAACGTCATCCACGCCCGCTGAGCACCGATCACTGTCGGTGCTCGGGCTTACCGTTGTCGACATGCATCGCAGTCGGATCGGCGTCGTCCTGATCGATCATCCCGAGGAGTCCTACGCCGCTGCGGCGGCCTTCTGGACCGCCGCGAGGGGAGGCGAGCGGGTGGCTACCGGCGTCACACCACCCGACGACCCCTACGAGCCGCTCGACCGGTTGCCCGGCGGAGTGATGTTGGACCTGCAGCGGTTGGATGACGGCGCACCGCGGATCCACCTCGACATCGAGACCGACGACATCGAGGCCGAGACCGCGCGACTGCTCGCCGCCGGCGCCACCGTCGTGGACCAGCACGACGACTACACGGTGCTCGCCGACCCGGGTGGCCTCCTGCTGTGCGTCGTGCCGGTGCAGACCGGTGCGGCGTTCGAGGAGCACGCGGTCACCTGGGCGTGACCGGACGCCTAGAATCGAACCCGACAACCCCGTCTCGCCAGCGAACGGGGCCCTTTTGCGTGTCTGCGACGACAGACGCGAGGTCTGAAGGAGCTGCTCAGTCTTGAGCCTGCAACCCGTGCTCGATCTGCTTGCGCACGACCCTGCGGTCGTGCGCCTGCTGTCACATGTCGGCACCGCGAACGTCGTCGACATCGCCTGCGCCGCCGGTGCACGCGGGCCGCTCGCCGCACTCGTCGCCGCCGGTGGCGAGAGCCGCCCGGCGCGCACCGTCCTCGCCGTCACCGCGACCGGCCGCGAGGCCCAGGACCTGGCCGCCTGCCTGCGCGGCTTCCTGCCGGCCGACCGGGTGGTCGAGTTCCCCAGCTGGGAGACCCTGCCGCACGAGCGACTCAGTCCGCGCAGTGACACCGTCGGACGCCGGTTGGCCGTGCTGCGTCGGTTGGCGCACCCGGACGCCGACGACGAGACGTATGGCGAGATCAGTGTCGTCATCGCCAGCGTTCGTGCACTCATGCAGCCGATCGCCAAGGGCCTGGGCGACCTCTCCCCGGTGTCGCTCCGCGTCGGGGAGGATGCCGAGCTGCCCGATGTCGTGGAGCGCCTCGCCGGCGCGGCATACACGCGCACAGACCTGGTCGAACGACGCGGCGAATTCGCAGTGCGTGGAGGCATTCTCGACGTCTTCCCGCCCACCGAGGAACACCCCGTGCGTGTCGAGTTCTGGGGCGACACGGTCGAGGAGATCCGCTGGTTCAAGGTCGCCGACCAGCGCAGCCTCGAGGTCGCCGAACACGGCCTGTGGGCGCCGCCGTGCCGGGAGCTGCTGCTCACCGAGGACGTCCGGGCCCGGGCCGCCACGCTCGCGACCCAGTTGCCCGGCGTGCAGGACATGCTGCTCAAGGTGGCCGAGGGCATCGCCGTCGAGGGCATGGAGTCGCTCGCGCCGATCCTGCTCGCCGGCGGTACCGCGGGCGGCATGGAGACCCTGCTGGACGTGCTGCCGGCCGGCACCCACGTGCTGCTCTGCGACCCGGAGCGGGTGCGCACCCGTGCGCACGACCTGGTGGCGACGAGTGCGGAGTTCCTCGACGCGAGCTGGGCCAACGCCGCCGCCGGCAATGCCGTCCCGGTGGACCTGCAGTCGGTGCTCGGCACGGCGTCCTACTGGACGCTGCCGGAGTTGCGCGACCATGCTTTGTCCAAAGACATTGCCTGGTGGGCCTTTTCGTCATTCGCCACGGATGCCGAGCTGGCCGATTTCCAGGAGGACGACGCGCTCACCGGCGAGCAGGTGACGATCGGCACCGCCGAGGTCCCGCTCTACCGCGGCAACACCGAGCAGGCCGTCGGCGACATCCGCGACTGGGCGCAGGCCGGCAACCGGGTGCTGATCGTCACGGACGGCCCCGGCCTCGGTCATCGCATCGGCGAGGTGCTGCGTGACAACGACGTCCCGTCCCACCGCATCGAGCAGCTCGCTCCCGGTTCCGTCGAGCTCGCCACCGGTTCGATCGGCCACGGATTCACCCTGGAGACAAGCGAATTCGTTCTCCTGACGGAGAGCGACCTGACCGGTTCCTCGACGCACGGCGGCAGCACCAAGGACATGCGCAAGATGCCGTCCCGCCGCCGCAACGTGGTCGACCCGTTGCAGCTGCACCCGGGCGACTTCGTCGTGCACGAGCAGCACGGCGTCGGGCGCTTCGCCAAGATGATGCAGCGCACCGTCGGCGGCGCCACGCGCGAATACCTGGTGATCGACTACGCGCCCGCCAAGAAGAACCAGCCCGCCGATCAGCTCTACGTCCCGACCGACCAGCTCGATCAGGTCACCCGGTACGTCGGTGGCGAGCAGCCGTCACTCAACAAGATGGGCGGATCCGACTGGCAGACAACGAAATCCCGCGCCCGCCGACACGTCCGGCAGATCGCTGCAGAGCTGATCCAGCTCTACTCGGCCCGTATGGCGACCGAGGGCCACGCCTTCGGCCCGGACACCCCGTGGCAGCGCGAACTCGAGGACGCCTTCGCGTACGTCGAGACGCCCGACCAGGTCAGCAGCATCGACGAGGTCAAGGCCGACATGGAGAAGTCGGTGCCCATGGACCGGTTGATCTGTGGCGACGTCGGCTACGGCAAGACCGAGATCGCCATCCGTGCCGCGTTCAAGGCGATCCAGGACGGCAAGCAGGTCGCGGTGCTGGTGCCGACCACGATCCTGGTCAAGCAGCACTACCAGACCTTCACCGAGCGTTACGCCGGGTTCCCGGTCGTCGTGAAGGCACTGTCCCGGTTCCAGACCGATCGTGAAGCCCGAGAGGTGATCGACGGATTGCGTTCCGGCGCAGTCGATCTGGTCATCGGCACGCACCGCCTTTTGTCCAGTGAGGTCAAGTTCAAGGATCTCGGGCTCGCGGTGATCGACGAGGAGCAGCGCTTCGGTGTCGAGCACAAGGAACAGCTCAAGCAGATGCGCACCGCGGTCGACGTGCTCGCCATGTCCGCGACCCCGATCCCGCGCACCCTCGAGATGGCGGTCACCGGCATCCGCGAGATGTCCACTTTGGCAACGCCGCCCGAGGAGCGTCATCCCGTCCTCACCTTCGTCGGCGGCTACGAGGAGAAGCAGGTCGGTGCCGCCATACGCCGTGAACTGATGCGCGAGGGGCAGGTCTTCTTCGTGCACAACAACGTCGGCACCATCGAAAAGGCGGCTGCCCGACTGCGCGAGCTCGCGCCCGAGGCGCGCATCGCGACGGCGCACGGCAAGATGTCCGAGCACCGGCTGGAGGATGTCGTGACCGCGTTCTGGGAGCGCGAGTTCGACGTGCTGGTCTGCACCACGATCATCGAGACCGGCCTCGACATCTCCAATGCCAACACCCTGATCGTCGACCGCGCCGACCGGCTGGGGCTGTCCCAGTTGCACCAGCTGCGCGGACGCGTCGGTCGTGGCCGGGAGCGTGCCTACTCCTACTTCCTGTTCCCGCCGGAGAAACCGCTCACCGACACCGCGCACGACCGGCTGCAGACGATCGCCAGTCACACCGATCTCGGCGCCGGCATGCAGGTGGCGATGAAGGACCTGGAGATCCGCGGCGCCGGCAACCTGCTCGGCGGCGAGCAGTCCGGTCACATCGCGGGCGTCGGCTTCGACCTCTACGTCCGCATGGTCGGCGAGGCGGTTGCGGACTTCCGGGGCGACGGCACGTCGGCGGCACCGACCGAGGTCAAGATCGAGTTGCCGGTCGACGCACACCTGCCGCACGACTACGTGCCGGGGGAGCGGCTGCGCCTCGAGGCCTACAAGAAGCTCGCCACCGTCGAGGACGAGACCGGACTCGGCGAGATCGAGGCCGAGCTGCGGGACCGGTATGGCGCCCCGCCCGAGCCGGTGCAGCACTTGTTTGAGGTCGCACGGCTCCGGATCATCGCGCGACAGGCCGGCATCGGCGACATCGCCGTGCAGGGACGGATGGTCCGGTTCGGACCGGTGGAGCTGCGGGAGAGCCAGCAGTTGCGGCTGGAGCGGATCTACAAGGGCACGATGGTCAAGCCGGGTGTCCAGCAGATCCTGGTGCCGCAGCCGAAGACTGCGCCCGTCGGTGGCAAGCCGTTGCGCGACACCGAGGTCCTGCGCTGGGCGGCCCAGTTGATCAAGGCGGTGCTGCTCGACGACATCGGTGCCGCGGCGGGAGCGGCGTCGTGAATGCTCGTACCCACGCATCGCCCGCCACAGGACCGACTGGCATGATGCATGAGGCGTGGCGTCGCTCCACTGCCAGAACCACGTCGCCAGATCAACGCACCGAGAAAGGCCACACCGCCATGTCGAGCTCCCGTCGCGGTCGATTCGTCCTGGGCGCAGCCGCATCGCTGACCGCCCTCGCGCTCGCAGGATGCGGGAGCAGCGGGGTGATGCACGACGGCAAGACCGCGGTGAAGTACGACGGCCACTCGGTGAGCAACGCGCAGCTGCAGACGGCAGCCAAGGACATCTCGACGTTCGTCGGTGCCTCCATCGATCCCGCGATCGTCGCGGGCCGGCTCGCCGTCGGCCCGCAGGTCGAGAAGTATGCCGCCCAGAAGGGCCAGTCGCCGATCAGCGACAGCCAGATCCAGGCGCAGAAGCCCAAGGTCAAGCTGTCGCCCACCGCCCTGGAGGCGCTGCGCGTCGACGCGTTGATCAGCACGCTGGCCAACAACGGTGACCTCGACAACGCGAGCCTGCAGGCGCTAACCAAGAAGAGTGATGTCACGGTCAACCCGCGCTACGGCGCGTGGGAGAAGGGCAAGGGCATGGTCGCGGGCTCGCACCCGTGGATCAAGGCCACCCCGACCTCCTCGGCCGCGGCTCCCGCGCCGGCACCGGCTGAGCCGGGTCAAGGCCAAGGGTGAGTGAAGCCACTGCACTGCTGACCGTCCTGGTCACCAGCCCGCGGTTGCCCGCCGGGCTGATGTCGCGGGATGCATGGTCGGCGCTCGAGGCCGCCGACACGGTGCTGGCCGCTGACCTGGACGACCCCCTGCCGGCCGCGATCGCGGCGTCGGGCATCACGGTCACCGCGATGCCCTACGACTCGGCCTCCGAGGCCGCCCGCGCACTGGTCGCGGCGACGACGTCGGGGCCGGTCCTGTGGGTCGGCTCACCGGATGCGGACCCCGGGCTCACGGACGCCCTGGCGGAGGAACTCACCCGGCTCGACGAGCCTCCGCAGATCGAAGTACTGGTCGGATCCTGGGATCTGCCCGGCGCGCGGCTGATGGACGCGGTCGCGGTCATGGACGCGCTGCGGTCGCCCGGGGCCTGCCCGTGGGACGCCGAGCAGACGCACGAGTCGCTCGCCAAGTACCTCCTCGAGGAAGCGCACGAGACGGTCGAGGCGATCGAGACCGGTGACACGGAGCACCTCGCCGAGGAACTCGGCGACGTCCTGCTGCAGGTGCTCTTCCACGCCCGCATCGGAGCCGACGAAGAACCCGGTTTCGACATCGACGACGTCGCAGGAGCGTTGGTGGAGAAGCTGATCCGCCGACACCCGCACGTCTTCGGCGATGGGGACGCGACGACTCCGGACGAGGTCGAGCAGTCGTGGGAACGGATCAAGGCCACCGAGAAGGCCGACCGTGACGAGGACGACCTGCTGGCCGGCATCCCCGCGTCGCTGTCGACGCTGCTCATCGCCGAGAAGGTGCTCACCAGGGCGGACCGGCGCGGCATACAACTGGCGTATGACGACACGGCCGACCTCGGTGGCCAGTTGCTCGCTGTGGTCTCGCAGGCCCGGGCGAGCGGGACGTCGGCGGACGCCGCCCTGCGTGCAGTGCTCCGTCGCATCGCTGCCCCGGTGGGCGACTGAGCGCTCCCGCGCCGACGATGGGAGGCTGCCGGTATGACGAACCCCGAACTCGCCTCGGCGATCGACGCACGGTGCCGGCTGCACGGTGAATTCACCCTGCGGTCCGGCCAGGTGGCGGACGAGTATTTCGACAAGTACCTCTTCGAAGGTGACCCGGAGCTGATCCGGCGCGTCGCCGGGGAGATGCGACCGCTGCTCCCTTCGGACGCCGACGCGCTCGGCGGGCTGGAGCTCGGCGGCGTGCCGATCGCGGCGGTGCTGGGTCAATTGGAAAACGCCCCAACGGTGTTCGTCCGGAAGAAGGCCAAGGAGTACGGCACCCGCAAACTCGCCGAGGGCGGTCCGGTCGAGGGCAGGCACGTCGTGCTCATCGAGGACGTGATCACCACAGGCGGTGCGGTCATTGCAGCCGCGACCGCGCTGCGCGAACTCGGCGCCCGCGTCGAGCTGGTGATCTGTGCGATCGACCGCCGACCGTCGGACGCCACCGGTCTCACGGACGCGGGGATCGAGGTCCGCTCGGTATTCACCCGTGCCGACCTCGACGCTGCACGCGACGCCCGGGCCTGACACCCTGCGGCACTGCCGCAGCGCTACTGGGACGATGAACCCATGGTCTACCTGCCGCACCACGACGAAGCACCGTCCGCCGCGGACGTCGCTGCGCTGATCGCCGCAGTCCCGCTGGCAACCCTCGTCACGTCCGACGGAATCACGTTGAGTGCCAACCACATTCCGCTGTTGCTGGAGAGCGGCCCCGACGGTGACCGGCTCATCGGCCACGTCGCCCGTGCCAATGACGTATGGCGCGAGGGCAACCACGTGGGGGAGAGTCTCGCGGTGTTCAGCGGCTCCGACCACTACGTGTCGCCCACCTGGTATCCCTCCAAACAGGAACACCACCGGGTCGTGCCGACCTGGAACTACCTCGTGGCCCACGTGTACGGCGAGCTCGCCATACACGATGACGAGCGGTGGACCAGGGGAGCGGTGGCCAAGCTGACCGGCACGATGGAGCGCAGCCGCCCGGACGCCTGGCACATGGGTCAGGCACCGGCCGACTACCTCGTGGGCAGGCTGGCGGACATCGTCGGTGTCGAGCTGGTCGTGTCGCGCATCGTCGGCAAGTTCAAGGTGAGCGCCGCACGCGACACCGCGGACCGACAGGGAGCCGCCGCGGGCATCGCCGCGGAGTCGGGGCCGTCGGCGCTCGTCGATGCGATGCGTGCGGTCGATGGCGGTCGAACTGCCACCGAATGACCGTCCCTGGCGGGAAGCTCAGCTCTACCGGCTCATGACCTGGTGATGCTCGAGCGCGAACTCCGTGACGCGCACCAGCGCCGACTTCGCCGACTCGCGGTCGCGTGCGTCGACGCGGATCAGCGGGATCGTCGGTGAGATCGCCAGCGCGTCGGAGATCTCCTGCTCGGAATGCACTCGGGTGCCGTCGAACTGGTTGACCGCGACGATGAAGGGCAGACCCTTCGCCTCGAAGTAGTCGATCGCCGAGAACGCGTCTCCGAGGCGTGCGGTGTCGACCAGCACGATGGCTCCGATCGCACCCCGCACCAGGTCGTCCCACATGAACCAGAAGCGGCGCTGCCCCGGCGTCCCGAAGAGGTAGAGCACCAGGTCGTCCGCGAGCGTGATGCGACCGAAGTCCATCGCCACCGTGGTGGTGTTCTTGTTCGGGGTGGAGGACAGGTTGTCGGTGCCTTCCGACAACTGGGTCACCGTCGCCTCGGTCTTCAGAGGGACGATCTCGGAGACAGCGCCCACGAGCGTCGTCTTGCCGACGCCGAAGCCGCCGGCGACGACGATCTTCGTCGACGTCGTACGACGGCTCGGGTCAGAGGTCGCGGAGTCCACGCAAGGTCCTTTCGATCAAGCTGATGCGCTCGACACTGGAGGTGCTGTCGGTGAGAGTGTGCTGCAACTGTGCGTAACCGTGGGTGACGAGGTCACCCACGAGAACGCGGGTGACTCCGAGCGCCAACCCGGACCGGGCTGCGATCTCGGCGACCGAAAGTCGTTCGGCCGCACACAGATCAGCGATCCGGCTGCTGGGTTCGTGCGGCGGCCAGCGGCGGTCCTGACCGGCTGTGGTGAGCTCGACGGTCGCCTCCATCGGGACGTCGACCTGGCTCGTCGTACGACCGGCCGTCAGGGTGTACGGCCGGACGACACTGGCCACCGGCTCGTCCTGACCGGCAGCCCCGTCCCAGTCATCCGGGTCGGTGTCAGCCATGACCGGTCATCACGTTCTCGGCGCCGCATCGACGGCGCGGCCGACCCGCTCGACCATGATCGCCATCTCGTAGCCGATCTGGCCGATGTCGGCGGACGCCGCGGTGAGCACGGCGAGGTGCGAACCGTCGCCGACACTCATCAACAGCACGTAGCCGTGCTGCATCTCGATGATCGACTGGAGCACTGCGCCACCGTCGAAGAGTCCGGCAGCGCCGGACGCCAGGCTCGCCAGCCCGGAGGAGACCGCCGCCATCTGTTCGGCGCGATCGACCGGAAGCTCGTCGTTCCGAGCGATCACCAGGCCATCGACGGAGACGAGTACCGCGTGCGCCACGCCGGGCGTGTCCTGCACGAATCGCGATACGAGCCAGTCGAATTGACCGCCGTTGCCAGCAGTCATGGAGTGGTCGGTCACCAGGGCCTCGATCCATTGTCGGTGTGGTTGGGGTTGTCAGTGCTGAAGTCGTCGGACGCCGATGCCTGGCGCGCCCGTTCGACCCCTGCCTTGTAACGGCTGAGCTTCGCACGCAGCTCCTCCGGGTCCCGCGTCGGTGTCGCGGGCCGGATGGCGGCCGGCTGCTCCACACTGCCCGGCACGATGAACCGGCCGGGGCTGCGCTGCGGGAGCGCGTCGCCGTTGCTGGAGTGTTCGTCGGTCGCCACCTGTGCGGCCTCCCAGGCCTGGTCGGTCTGCCCGCTGGACCACGACGCGACCTGCTCGCCGTCCGCGTCCAGCCAGCGCGAGCTGATCTGCCGGAAGATCGGAGTGTCCTCCGGTCGGAATGTGGGTTGTGCGGCCGCCTGCGCGACCGGTTGCGTCTCCGGCTGCGTGGTGTCCGCCGGCGACTCCGCACCGTTACGAGCCGCACCCGGGCGTCGCTGGGGCAGCCCGGTGGTCTGTTGAGCGTCGTCACTGACGGCCTGCCGTGCCGAGAAGAACGCCGAGGCATTGCTCGCGCGGTCCGGGTCGGGCGTCGGTGCACCACCGATCGGTGAGACCCAACCGGTGCTGCGCTCCGGAGCCTGCGTGGTGCCCGCGGCAACGGCGGCAGCACCCAGCGACGCCGAAGCGGTCAGGCTGGTCACTCCGGTTGCCCCGGGGCGGCGACGAGGGAGGTCGCCGTTCGACCGGGCCGGCGGATTCTCGGCAGCCGGACGCTCCCGCACCGGCAGGGCTGCGGTTTCTTCCGCGGCGGAGGGTGCTGCGGCCATCGCCGGTGCCAGCTCGTGGTGCTCCTCGGTCGCGACAGACGCGTGCACCGCCGTTCCGGCGACGGTGGGCTCGTTCGACAGCACCGCCATCGGCACGTGCACGGCGGCGACCGTTCCCCGGCGGGGGCGCGAGCGCAGTCGGACATCGATGTCGTGGTTGGCACTCAGCCGGGCGACCACGAACAGTCCCATGTGACGTGTGGTGTCCACGGCGAACCGCCCACCGGCCGTGATGTCCTCGTTGAGCTGACGCAGCTCGTCTTTCTCGATCCCGAGACCGTGGTCCTCGATCTCCACGAGCACGCCCCCGTCGATGGCGCGTGCGCCACTGATCTCGACGCGCGAGTCCGGCGGCGAGAAGGTCAGGGCGTTGTCGACGAGTTCGGCGATCAGGTGGACGAGGTCGGTCGCGACGCTCTCGTCGACGGTGTGATCGGGCAGCCCGCCGACATTGACGCGTTGATAGTCCTGCACCTCGGAGATGGCGGCGCCGACCACCTGGGCGATCGGGAGCGACTCGCTGCGGCCACCGCGCACCTGGTTGCCGGCGAGGACCATCAGGCTCTGGCCGTTCCGGCGCATCCGGGCCGCCATGTGGTCCAGCCGGAACAGGCTGTCCAGGCGTTTCGGGTCGTCCTCGGAGCGCTCGAGCTGCTCGAGCAGGTTCAACTGCTGGTTGACCAGCGACGTACTACGACGCGACAGGGTCTCGAACATGTCGGTCATCTGTCGGCGCAGCGTCGCCTGCTCACCGGCCAGTCGGATGGCGCGGTTCTGCATGTCGTCGACGGCGCGCGACAGCTGACCGATCTCCTCACGGCTGGACAGTGCCACGCTCTTGATCCGGCCGACGCCCTGACCGGACTGCACGCGTTCGATCGCCGCCGGCAGGTGCTCCCGGGATGCGTCGATGGTGCTGCGGCGCAACCCGGTGATCGGTCGCACGAGCAGCGAACGTGACAGGAAGAACGCCGCGATCTCGGTGAGGGCGAGCAGGGCGATGATGAGGGCGATCTGCAGCAGCGCCGAGCGGCGGGCGTCGCTCGCCTGCTGCGAGACGCGCTCGGTCGCCGCGGTCGTCGCCGCCTTGTATGCCGGGCCGTATGACGAACGGACCGGGCGGGTGACGCCCCGGACCTGCGACATGATGCCGTCGGTCGTGAAGGCCAGCCGGCTGACGGTGTCGGACTGCAGTCCCGACACGTCCACCTTCGGCAGGTGAGCGGCCTGGACGCGTTCCAGCGCGTCGCGCTCGCCGCCGATGTCGGCCGACATCTGGGTTCGCAGCGAGTCGGAGAACTTGGTCTCGGGGGAGATGTCGAGTCGCTGGTCGGCGAGGTGGCTCTGTGCCGTCACGAGGTCGTGCAACGCGTTCAGGGTCGACTCAGGGCGCGTGGCGTTGAGGTCGTCCACGAAGCCCAGCACGTCGGAACTGATCGCACCCGGTGCGAGCGCCGCCGCCTCCGAGGTCGCGTCCGTCGCGGAGTCCAGGGACCGACCGGTGCTGACCGCGGAGCTGAGCAGGTCGTGCTGGTGGGCGCTCAGGTCCGCCGAGCCGAGGGACGACTGCAACGTCTCCCGGGACTGCTGGAACTGGGCGCGCGCGGCGCCGACCGTCTTCTCGTTCGCGTGGGGGACAACCAACGCGGCGGCCAGGTCCTGGCTGCTGGCGAGGTAGTCGATGGCCGGTTGCAGAACCTGATAACGGGTCTGCGCCTGGGACGCATCGCGGGCGTCGTTCCAGGCGCCGGCGACCCGGATGCCGACCAGGACGGTGGCGAAGACGAGGGGCAGTGCCAGACAGGCGACCACCTTCCGCCGCAGCGACCAGTCGGTCGGCGGCCAGAATGTCCTGGTGATCTGTGGTGTGTCGGGGTCGGCAGCCGTCGTCGCACCGCGGCGAGATTCGGGCATCGTGGGGGTTCTCTTCCAGGTCGGTGACGTGGGCGACGGTGCTTCCTCGTCGCCTCACGGGTCGGCGCGGCCGGCTCGCACCGGCGCACGCACTCGTGGTCGTGACGGCATCGGTGCTGACCGTGTGGGTCCAGCCGCGGAGCCAGTCGGCGGCATCGTCGGCGCCCACTGACACGGGGTCCGCAGGCGGGTTCTCCACCAGGAGGTGTGGCGCACAACGCCGTAGTCGCCGACCATTGTGGCAGGTCGCTCGACCGATCTCTGCCGCTTCAGCAAATTGGTCGTATGTCGAGGCCGCTCGGCGTGACGTGGTCGAACCCGCGGCCCGGTCAGGCGGGTCCTGCCGGACCAGCCCGATGTTCGGCGATAGTCTGGGCAGCACGCGACGCGGGCACCGTGCCTGCCGGACGCCCCGACGAAGTGCCAGGAGACTCACCAAGTGGCCACGATTGACGCCCTGCTCGCCCGTGAAATCCTCGACTCCCGAGGCAACCCGACCGTTGAGGTCGAGATTGCGCTCGATGACGGCACGGTCGGCCGCGCCGCCGTTCCGTCCGGTGCCAGCACCGGCCAGTTCGAAGCGGCCGAGCGCCGGGACGGGGATGCCAAGCGTTACCTCGGCAAGGGTGTGCAGGACGCGGTCGACGCGGTCGCCGAGGAGATCGCCCCGCACGTGCTCGGGTATGACGCGAGCGAGCAGCGCCTGGTCGACCAGGAGATGATCGCCCTCGACGGCACCGACAACAAGAGCCGGATCGGGGCCAACGCGATCCTCGGTGTGAGCCTCGCGGTCGCCCAGGCAGGTGCGGACTCTGCCGACCTGCCGTTGTTCCGTTACGTGGGTGGCCCCAACGCGCATGTGCTGCCGGTGCCGATGATGAACATCCTCAACGGTGGCGCGCACGCCGATTCCAACGTCGACATCCAGGAATTCATGATCGCGCCGATCGGCGCGGGCTCCTTCCGGGAGGCACTGCGCTGGGGCGCGGAGGTCTACCACAGCCTCAAGAAGGTCCTGCACGAACGCGGCCTGTCGACCGGCCTCGGGGACGAGGGTGGGTTCGCCCCGAACCTCGAGTCCAACCGGGCTGCGCTCGATCTGATCCTCGACGCGATCAAGGCCGCGGGTTACACGCCGGGCAAGGACGTCGCGCTCGCGATGGACGCCGCCGCCAGCGAGTTCTTCGAGGACGGCGCCTACGTCTTCGAGGGGACGAAGAAGTCGGCCGCCGAGATGACCGCCTACTACGCCGACCTGGTCGCGTCATACCCCTTGGTCTCGATCGAGGACCCGCTGGACGAGGAGGACTGGGAGGGCTGGAAGACCCTGACCGATGAGCTGGGCGACAAGGTGCAGATCGTCGGCGACGACCTGTTCGTCACCAACCCCACCCGCATCGCGCGCGGTATCGAGGGCGGCAACGCCAACGCGCTGCTCGTCAAGGTCAACCAGATCGGGACGCTGACCGAGGCGCTCGACGCGGTGACGCTCGCCCAGACCAACGGACTCCGCTGCATGATGAGCCACCGTTCCGGTGAGACCGAGGACACCGTCATCGCCGATCTCGCGGTCGCCACCAACTGCGGCCAGATCAAGACCGGCGCACCGGCCCGTTCGGACCGCGTCGCCAAGTACAACCAGCTGTTGCGCATCGAGGAGGAACTCGACGACGCGGCGGTTTACGCCGGCGCCGGCGCCTTCCCACGGTTCAAGGCCTGATTCCAGGCTCACTCACATCGGACGGACGACGAAAGGCCTTCTTGTGACACGCGATTCGCGTAAGACCGCCACAGGTCGGTCGCGCGCGACGTCCCGCCCGGCGCCCGGACGGCGAGGGACCGGCACGGGTCGCACCACGACGGTGCGGACCGCGTCGGTCAAGCCGTCCGGCACGGCCACCGGCAGCGCGTCGAGCACGGGACGCGCGGTGCGCAAGCAACGGTCACCGCGTTCGATGCGACGCCTTGCGGTGGTCGGCGCGCTGATCGTCTTCCTGGCGGTCGTGATCGCGCCGACCGTTCGTTCATACGTCTCCGAGCGCCAGCATGTCTCGCAACTGCAGGCGCAGGTCGCCGCGCAGCAGGCCGATGTCGCGGCCCTGAAGACGGAGAAGCAGAAGTGGAGCGACCCGAAGTATGTCGCCGCGCAGGCGGGTCAGCGACTCGGCTTCGCCGAGCCCGGCAAGACATTGACGGTCTATGTCACCGACGCGAAGTCGAAGGCCGCCGCGGCGAAGAAGTCCGAGGCGAAGCAGACGTGGTACGGCACGTTGTGGAAGTCCGTCGTGGCCTCTGGTGAGCACTGATCCGTTGATGACCGAGAGTTCTTTGCCCCCAGTCGATCCCGCAGATCTCGCCCGTGTCGAGCAACAGCTCGGCCGCCTCCCGCGGGGTGTTGTCGAGATCGCCGCACGGTGTCCCTGCGGCTGCCCCGCGGTGGTGCGGACGCTGCCACGGTTGCCCGACGGAACGCCGTTCCCCACCAGCTTCTACGCAACCTGTCCGCGCCTCACCAGCGCGATCGGCACCCTCGAGGCCGAGGGAATGATGCGAGAGATGTCGGACCGCCTCGCCACCGACCCGGAGCTGGCGGCCGCCTATCGCGGTGCCCACGAGGACTACCTGCGCAGGCGCGCCGAGCTCGGTGACGTGCCGGAGATCGCCGGCATCTCCGCCGGCGGTATGCCGGATCGGGTGAAGTGCCTCCACGTGCTCGTCGCACATTCGATGGCAGTCGGTCCCGGCATCAATCCCCTTGGGGATGAAGCACTTTCGGCGCTGCCCGAGTGGTGGCGGAACGGCTGCTGCAGCCAGATGGGCACCGAGTAGCACCGAAGCGTGCCCTGAGGGGCGCGTGAGGTACGAGCGGGCGTCTCGAAGGGGACGAGCCGAACCGCGATCGAGACCCCCGGACGAATGGAGCCCCGCATGACCCGAGTCGCTGCCGTCGACTGTGGCACCAACTCCATCCGGCTGCTGATCGCCGACACCGATGGGCGGACGCTGACCGATGTCGTGCGGACGATGGAGATCGTCCGGCTCGGTCAGGGCGTCGACGTGACCGGCCGGATCGCGCCGGAGGCGATGGACCGGACCCTGCAGGTCGCAAGGACCTATGCCCAGCAGTGCACGGCGCACAGTGTCGAGCGGGTGCGCTTCGTGGCGACATCCGCGTCCCGGGATGCCGAGAACGCCGCCGAGTTCACCGCAGGCATCGCCGATGCCTTCGCGGCATTCGGCACCGTGCCCGAAGTGGTGACCGGCGACGAGGAAGCCGAACTCAGCTTCCGTGGTGCGACGAGCGTGGCGGCGGAGTCGACGCCGGCGCCATACCTCGTGGTGGACCTGGGTGGCGGCTCGACCGAGTTCGTGCTGGGCACGGCGCAGGTCGACGCCGCACGGTCGACGAACATCGGCTGTGTGCGCTTCACCGAGCGACACCTGCACTCCGACCCGCCGACGGAGGCGGAGATCGACGCGGCACTCGTCGACATCAACGCGGCGATCGATGAGGCCGCATCCGTGGTCCCGCTGGACCGTGCCGGCTCGTTGATCGGCCTGGCCGGCTCGGTGACCACGATCACCGCGCACGCGCTCGGCCTCACGGAGTACGACCCGCAGCGCATCCACGGTGCGCGGCTCTCGATCGCCCAGGTGGAGCGGTCCTGCGACGCGCTGATCCATGCGACGCGCGAGGAGCGGGCAGCGCTGGGTTACATGCACCCGGGCCGGGTCGATGTCATCGGGTCCGGCGCGCTGATCTGGCGCACCATCGTCCGCCGGGTCGGTGCGGCCGCCGGCATCGACACGGTGCTCACCAGCGAGCACGACATCCTCGACGGCATCGCGCTCGGGCTCGCGTAGCCGCCGCGTCCGGTCATTTCACACCCCGGCGACGCCCTGTGGCGTACGTCACGATGGCGGCATACTCGATCCGGGAGTACATAGGTTAGCCTTCCCTAACTGTGAACCCACTCTTCGTGGCCACGGTGCCCACCGCTCCCTATGAACCCCCGCCGGTATGGCGGGTCCTGACCGAAGCCGGCTACTTCGCCGGGCTCTGCGCCTTGCTCGGTGGTCTCGCCACGGTGCTGTTGGCCGTCCTGCCCGCGCAACGGGCGGACGCGGCAGGTATGCCGGGCGCGGGGCGGTCAGCCTTCCGGATCTTCCCCGCCATCGGCGCGGCGATGATCGTGCTCCTCTACATCCAGCAGGCTGCGCTGGCCGCACGGTCGGGCGAATTCGCGTTCTCGCACGGTTTGCGTCCGGACGTGATCGGTGAATTCCTCACGGCACCAAAGGAATCCGGCGAATGGATCGGGAAGTCGACGCTCCGTCTCATCCAGGTCCTCCTGCTCGTTGCCGCTGCCGTGCTGGCGATGTTCGCCGGCCGGCGATGCTCGCGCCGGCTCGCAACGGGAGCTCTGGCAGTCGGAGTCGTCGGGGAAGTGATCGTCAGCACTCCCACGGCATTCGCGGGCCTCACCGTCGACGACTGGCTGAAGCCGATCTTCACGCAGATCCACATCCTCGGTGCATTGGTCTGGCTCGGGGGGCTGGGTGTGCTCGCCGTGCTGTCGTGGCGGGCGCGGCCGGCCGCATCGGGAGAGGTGTGGAGCCGGGTGTGGTCCCGGTTCAGCGCGCTCGCGATGACGGCTGCCGGTGGCATCCTCATCTCGGGGTTGTGGATGTCGTGGCAGCACGTCGGGGCGTTCGGGGAGTTCGTCACCACGTCATACGGCCGATTCCTGTTGGCGAAGATCGTGCTCGTCGGCGTGATGCTCGCGGCCGGCGGCTACAACCAGACCGTCCTGCTGCCGCGGATCGCCCGAGCTGTCCGCGACGGTGATGAGACGACCGTCCGGCATGCGGTGCTGACCCACTTCCCCAAGGTGGCGGCGTTCGAGGCGCTGCTCGGACTTGCGGTCCTCCTCATCGTCCCGTTCCTGTCGGGGTCCGCACGCACGGAGAGCGGGAGCGGCGACGCAGCCCCGTTCGACGCCCGGTTGTTGCTGATCGGCATCCTGCTGATCGCGTCGATGGTGGCGTCCTTCTGGATCACCAGCCGGGTGGCTCGGGCCCAGGCGAATCGGCCGCTGCTGACGCCGCTGGCCGGCCCGACCGAGTGAGCTGACAGTAGCGCGGGAGCCACCGGACCACGACGTTCCGGTCCGGTGGCTCCCGCGTACGCTGACTCTCGCCCTCGTAGCCCAATTGGCAGAGGCAGGCGACTTAAAATCGCTCGAGTGCGGGTTCGAGTCCCGTCGGGGGCACCGAGCGATGCCAGCTGAAGGCAGGCCGGCGGGAGGAAGTCCAGGGGGTCGACCTCCCACCGACCTACCCGCTCAGTGGATGGCCTTACGCCAATGGATCTTGCCCTGCGAGATCTTCACGATCGAGCCGGGCGTCGACTCGTCCGCACCCATGGTTCCGGCGTAAACCGTTCCGTTTGCTGCGGTTTCGACGGAGACGACACCGGGAAGGTCGACGAACTTCGACACACCGCGAGTGTTGACGACGGAGACCTTCCCGCCGAACAACTCCGCGACGTAGACCTCGCCGTGCTTGCCGATGGCCAGGTTGGTCGCCCCTGCGAAGCCGGTCGCGATCCGGGTGACTGAGTGCCTCGACGGATTCACCTTCCACAAGGACCCGCGTGCACCGAGCTCGGGTCCCTCGGGGCCGCCGGGCAACGTGGTGACGTAGATCGATCCTCCCGGGCCCACTTCGACGTCGGTAGGCACCGGTTCGAAGTCGTACGTGACGCCGACCATGCAGCCCGGCATACCGAGTGCGTCCGCTTGTTCCTGGGTGACGGTCGTGGGTTGCGCCGGGAAGGTAGCCACGGTGCTGATCCGTCCGCTGTCGCTGACCGCGAGCAGGTCGTTCGCGCCGGCGTCCGCCACCAGCCAACCATTGCGGTTCGCGGCGACGGAGTACGCATGCGAGTCCAGCGCTCCGGTGTATCGCGGCCCGACGGTGGCGACGACGCAAGGATCATTGCTGCGTGGGCCGTATTGGTTCGTCCCGTCAGGATTGTGTGCCGCTTCGTATGCCGTGGTGTCGGCGTAGACGGTGCGTCCGCCGGGTCGACGCACGTTCAGTCCGGACGCGCTGTTCTCGAACGTCTCCTCGTTGGTCACGGTCGAGGTGTAGGCCAGCCAGGCTCCGCGGGTCGCGACACCCGATGCGCCCGGGACACCGGTGACCAGCGGTATGACGGAACCACCCCTGCCCACCTTCCCGACATAGCCGGGACCACCGTCCGCGACCAAGACATGCGGGCCGTCGATCTCCAGGTTGAACGGTGCGCCCACGTCGGTGGACAGCACCACCGGACCCCTCGGTTTCGAATGTTTGGGATGTGCCGAGGCGACGCCCGGCGAGGCCAGGGTGAGCCCGGCGACGGCACAGCCGACGACGAGCGCGCGCAGATGACGCATGGTTCTCCGATCCGACCCACTGTGACGAGCGGGCCTCTCCCGCTCCGGCCGAAGCCACCCTGGACACACGTCGGCCGAAGGAATCACGGACCACCGGGACAGCGGTCCTGCCGACAGTTTGCGCGAGTCCTACGGAGCGGGCGGACTAATTGCATCCGCTGAAGCGGACGAAGAAACTCAGCTCACCAGTCGTGCACCGTGCCGTCGAGACGACGATTGACGGGCAGGTACGCGGGTGTGTAGGTGAACGCCTCTGCTGCGTCGTCGTCGTATTCGACTCCCAGGCCTGGGTTTTCGCCGGGGTCGAGCAGCCCTTCAGTGAACGTGTAGCTGGTGCGGAAGACCTCGAGAGTGTCGGGTGAGTGCTTCATGAACTCCTGGATCCCGAAGTTGTGCAGCGCGATGCCGAGATGGAGATGGGCCGCCTGACCGACCGGGGAGATGTCGGTGGGGCCGTGGAACCCGGACTTGATCTGGTAGATCGCCGCGAAATCCATCAGCTTCTTCAGCGCCGTGATTCCACCCGCATGGGTGACGGCGGATCGCACGTAGTCGATGAGCTGCTCGGTGATCAACGTCTGGTAGTCGAAGACGGAGTTGAAGACCTCACCGATTGCCAGTGGGGTCGTGGTCTGCGACCGGACCCGTCGGAGCGACTCCTGGTTCTCGGCCGGGGTGCAGTCCTCGAGCCAGAACAGGTCATAGGGCTCGAGGCTCTTGCCGAGCACGGCGGCCTCGTTCGGCGACATCCGGTGATGGCCGTCGTGCAGCAGCGGTAGCTCGGGTCCGAACTCGTTGCGGACCGACTCGAAAACCGTTGGTACGTGGCGCAAATAGGCGCGGGTGTCCCACGCCTCCTCGGCGGGCAGCGCTTGTCGCTTCGCGGGTTCGTAGTCATAACGCTGTCCGGGCTGCTGGTCCGTGGCGACCCCGTAGACCTGTCCCAGGCCGGGGATCCCGGTCTGGACCCGGATCGCGCGGAACCCCTGCTCGAGGTGGTCCCGGATCGACCCGAAGAGTGCGTCGGTCGAGGCGCCCGACGCGTGGCCGTAGGCAAGGCAACCGCGCCGAGAGCGGCCACCCAGCAGTTGGTAGAGCGGCATACCCGCGGTCTTGGCCTTGATGTCCCACAGGGCCATGTCGACGGCGGCGATCGCTGCCATGGTGACCGGACCCCGTCGCCAGTAGGCACCGCGGTAGAGGTACTGCCAGGTGTCTTCGATCTGTGCCTCGTCGCGCCCGATGAGCAGTGGCACGACATGGTCGCGCAGGTATGACGCAGCGGCGAGTTCGCGGCCGTTCAGCGTGGCGTCACCGAGACCGGTCACGCCGTCGTCCGTCGTCAGCCGCAGGGTCACGAAGTTGCGGCCCGGGCTGATCACCAGAACTTCGGCGGATCTGATTGCCATGTTTCTCCTTCGAGGACGGTCAGCTGGTCGGTGCGGCATATGCCGTACGAGCGAGTCGATGGGCAAGGTCCGTCATCGTGTCCACGGCTTCGTCCATGCTGAGTCGTCCTTCGGCGACCAGCCTCGCGAGATAGCCCGCATCGATGCGGCGGGAGAGATCGTGTCGGGCCGAGATGGAAGCGAATGCCCTTGTGTCATCGACGAATCCGCTCGTGTTGTAGAAGCCGGCAGTCTCCACGGCGGACTGTCGGAAGCGCAGCATCTGCTCGGGGCTGTCGAGGAACCACCACGGGGCGCCTAGCCGGACGGACGGATACGCGCCGGCAAGCGGCGCGAGCTCACGGGAGTAGACCGTCTCGTCGGTGGTGAACAGGATGCACCGGAACCGACTGCTCAACCCGAACCGTTCGAGCAGCGGTCGCAGATTGTGCGTGAACTCCACCCGCACCGGTATGTCAAACCCCTGGTCGGGACCGAAGCGACGGTGGATGTCGCTGTTGTGGTCGCGCAGTACGCCCGGATGCAGCTGCATCACCAGGCCGTCCTCCACGGACATCTCGGCCATCTGGAAGAGCATGTGCGCGGCGAAGGCCTGCGCACCGGCCGGGTTCACGGTGCCCTCGAGAGCATCACGGTAGATGCGTTCGGCAGCGTTGTGCTCCAGAGGAGTCGTGTCCGCGGACAAGTGGCCGTGATCGGTCGCGCGTGCTCCGGCCGCGACGAAGGCGAGTCGCCGACGACGTAGCGCGGCGAGGAAGCCGCCGTAGTGGCCGGTGTCCACGTCTGACACCTCGGCCAGTCGAGCGATCTCGGCGGCCCACGTCGGGTGACCGATGTGCACCAGGGAGTCGGGCCGGAAGGTCGGCACGATCCGGCCCGGTCCGAGTCGTTCGGCCAGCACGGCGTGACCTCGCAGGTCGGCAAGCGCCGAGTCGGTCGTCGCCAGGATCTCGACGTTCATCCGGTCCAACAGGGCGAGCGGTCGGAAGTCGGCGCTGCGGATCTTGTCCAACAGATGGTCATAGAGCAGGTCGGCGGTTTCCGCCGACGGGGGAGCGGGGGCATCGAAGACCTCGACGAGTTCGTGCTCCAACCAGTAACGGGTGGGCGTGCCGCGAAAGAGGTGCCAGTTGGCGCAGAACAGTCGCCAGATGGCCCTCGCGTCCCGATCCGGCTCACCCGCCGACCCGTCAGTGTCTCGTCGGGTGGCCCCGAGGTCGGTGTGCCGATGACCCTGGGAGACCAGCATGCGCACGAGGTAGTGGTCCGGGGTGATGAACAGCTGCGCGGGATCACTGAACTGCTCGTCCGCCGCGAGGACATCGACGTCGACGTGCCCGTGCATCGAGACGAGTGGCAACGTCGCGGCGTGCCGGTGGAGGACGCGTGCAACGTCGCGAGTAGCCGGGTCGGCAGGAAGCGCGCGATCGGGATCGAGCTGCCAGTGCTCCGTCATTGCAACCTCTCGACACTCGCGGCCATCGGACCCTTTGATCTTGTCCTACCGTCCGGCCGAACTCGTCGGCGGTGCCGTCTGCCATCGTGCTGGTGGCGTTCGACCTTCTCGCACGCCGCCGATGATGCGAAGGACGCACGCATGGAACGCCTGTCGTTGACCACCCTGCCGGAACGGTCGGAGCGCATCTCCGTCCCGGGAGTCGACCCGCGGACGCTCTCGATCGGGTTGGTACATCTGGGGATCGGCGCCTTCCACCGTGCGCATCAGGCGGTCTACACCGAGGGCGCGTATGCCGCGACGGGTGACGACCGCTGGGGCACCTTCGCGGTCACCGGTCGATCGGCTGCCGTCGTCGAGCAACTCGCGCCGCAGGACTGTCTGTACGGCGTACTGACCAAGTCCGCCGAGCGCTCCTCATTACAGGTGGTCGGCGCCGTACGCGGAATCGTCAGCGGCGGTGCCGCACCACGAACCGCACTCGATGCCATCGCGTCATCCGGCGCGCAGGTGGTGACGCTGACGGTCACCGAGAAGGGTTATCCGCGGACACCGAGCGGTGGCCTGGCGCTCGGAACGGACGCTGTCACAGCGGATCTCGCGCTCGTCGAGTCCGCGCTCGCAGGTCACGACACCGCGAACCGCGCCGGCACGGCGGTCGGGTTGCTCGCGGCCGGCCTGGCGACCCGCTTCGCCGGGTCCGCCGCACCGATCAGCGTCGTGAGCTGCGACAACCTGCCCGGCAACGGCGCCCAACTCGGCCGACTGGTGCACGAGCTGGCGGACGCGACGGGTGCCGGTGAGTTCGTCGCGTGGTTGCAGGATCGGGTCGCCTTCCCATCGACGATGGTCGACCGGATCGTCCCCGCCACGACGGATGCGGACCGAGCCGAGGCCGCCGACCTCCTGCAGCTGTATGACGCGGGCCTGGTCGTCGCCGAGCCGTTCGGGCAATGGGTCATCGAGGACCGCTTCACCGCCGACCGTCCGGCGTGGGAACGCGCCGGAGTGGTGTTCACCGCAGACGTCGCGCCATACGAGAAGGCGAAGCTGCGGCTGCTGAACGGAACCCACTCGTTGCTCGCCTACCTCGGCGCGCTGGACGGCTACGCGACCATCGCCGAGGCGCTCGCGGACGACCGGTTGCTCGATGCCGCTCGCGGGCTGCAACGCGAGGACGCGATCCCGACTCTCGAGGCACCACCCGCCCTGGACCTCGAGGAGTATGGCGAGCAGATCCTCCGTCGGTTCGCGAACCCGCACCTACGGCACACCACGATCCAGGTGGCCGCGGACGGATCGCAGAAGCTGCCGATCCGGATCCTCGAGACCGCCCGGGGCCGGCTCCGGGCAGGGGCGATGCCGCAGTACTGCGCGCTCGCGGTCGCGGCCTGGATGGTCTACGTCCGGCGCGGGCAGGACGGTGGGGGACGGGACCTGCCCCTGAACGACCCGCTGGCGGGTCTCCTGCGGGAGCGGGCCGCCGGGTCTGACGTCGGACTGGTCGACCGGATGCTCGCCATCCGCGAGGTCTTCGACGAGGAGATCGCCGGTCACGATGCCTTCCGGTCCGCCGTGCGGAGTGCCGTGAAGTCCCTGATGAGCTTCGGCTGACTCAGCGGGGCGTCATACGCCGGCGCCGTCGTTGAACCTGCGCAGCAGAGTTGCGAAGGTGGCGACGTCCGCCGCCGGCCAGTCGGCGAGCCGTTCGGTGACCGCCTCCAGGTTCACTTCGTCCGCGTCGGCCATGGCGCGACGGCCCTCGGCGGTGAGGTGCAACGCCTGCGCGCGGCGCTCGCCGGGAATGGCTGCCCGCGTCACGAACCCGCGCCGCTCGAGCGCGGTCACCTGGCGACTGGCCGTCGACTTGTCGATGCCCAGTTCCTCGGCCACGGACCGGACGGTGGGCTGCTCGTCGCCGGCGATCGCGCGCAGCAACAGCACCTCGACGAACGTCACATTCGGCACCGCGGACGGCCAGCGCCGGCTCAATCTCCTTGTGAACGTTTG
The DNA here is from genome assembly GCF_055397625.1 of Flexivirga sp. G2. NCBI lineage: Bacteria > Bacillati > Actinomycetota > Actinomycetes > Micrococcales > Dermacoccaceae > Flexivirga > Flexivirga sp. G2. The sequence goes on along the minus strand of NZ_AP039675.1, from coordinate 3,642,304 downwards.
AAGTTCGCGCAGAATCGACCAGGCCGGGTCATGGTGACCGACCCCATCCCGATTTGACATAGACTGCCTATCCTTCTAAAAGTTGTATATACCAACTTTAACCGAGGAGCCTGTATGTCGCAGCCGGATCGCGTCCCGATGAGGACCGTCCTGTCCCACGCCGCCGTGCCGGTCCTGATGGGCCTGATCATGGCCGTCGCCTATCTGGGCGGCTTCCACAAGCCGCAGCCGCACGCCGTGCCGTTGGCGATCGTCGGACCGACGCAGCAGGTGCAGCCGATCGCGGCCGCGGCGAACAGAGCGCTCGGCGACAAGGCCGATGTCAAGGTCGTCGCAACCGAGCAGGAGGCGATCGAGCAGATCAAGGATCTGAAGCTCACCGGCGCCTATGTCCCGGGGAAGGTTTCGGCGTCACTGCTGGTCAGCACGATGGCCTCGGATGCCGGCAAGTCGACCGCGAGCCAGATGCTCGGCCCGATCGCCGCGAAGCAGGGCCTGCCCCTGACGTCGAAGGATGTGACGCCGGTGCCGGCCAGCGATCCGGTCGGTCAGAACGGGTTCTTCTACCTCGTCGCGCTGACCGTCGGCTCCTACGCGACCTCCATCGCGATCGGCGCTGCCGGCGCGACACGTCGGATGCGCGAACGCACCGGGCTGGCACTGGGCGCCGCGGTCGTGATCGCGACCGCCGGACTGGCCATCGCGCGAGCGGGATACGGGATGTTCCCCGGGCACCTGCCGGCGGTCTGGGGGCTCTCCCTCGTCTACTGCGCCGCGGTTCTGCTGATCGGTGTCGGTCTGCATCCGGTCTTCGGCCGGTTCTGCACGCTCGTCTACTCGGCGGTGTTCGTCGCACTCAACTTCACGTCGAGCGGCGGAGTGTTCCCGACCTACCTGCAGCCGGCGTTCTTCGGCTGGCTGCACCACTTCTGGATCGGATCCGGCTTCGTCGAGACGTTGCGGCGCGTCCTCTACTTTCCGCAGGTGAGCATCGCCGGTCCGATGACGATCCTGTTCGGCTGGCTGGCGCTCGGTGCGCTGTGCGTGATCGGCGGGCACCTCCTCGAGCAGCGGCGTGCCGGGCACGCGCAGGCGGCCACGGTGCTGTCGGTCGAGACCGAGGAGGAGCTCGCCGAGGACGTCGCCGTGTGACCGGTCGCGCCGGAACCTCGCAGTTGTTCCGACGTTGAGGTAGATGTGGCGGATCCAGCTAAACTGCCCTCAGGCAACATCCGTCACAGTCGTTCGACAAACGTTAGGGACTGACATGGCATCCAATCCGGTGTTCAACCGGTTCAACGAGGACCTGTCCAAGGGTCGGTTGAACGACTCGCAGCCGCAGTACGGCCAGTTCAGCACCCCCGAGCAGCAGCACCAGGCCCGCTACGGCCAGCAGGGCGGCTACCCGGGTGGGCAACAGGGCGGCTACCCCGGCTTCCAGCAGGGCTACCCGCAGCAGCCCGGTGCGTCGATGCCGGACCTGGAGAAGGCGTATGACGCCCCGTCCGCCACCGCCACTCAATCCGGCCGGATGACGCTGGACGACGTCGTCACCAAGACGCTCGGCCTGTTCGGGATGATGCTGGTCTTCGCCGCCGTCGGCTGGTTCGTCGGCAAGGAGAACCAGGGCGCCGGTATGGCGCTGTGGCTCGGCGGCATGATCGTCGGCATCGTGCTCGGCTTCGTGATCTCGTTCAAGCGCGTCATCTCGGTCCCGCTGATCCTGCTCTACGCCGTGTGCGAGGGGCTCTTCGTCGGAGCCGCCAGCGGCTTCTTCAACCAGGTCTACCCGGGCGTCGTCGCCGAGGCCGTCCTGGCGACGCTGTGCGTCTTCGTCGGCATGTTCGCCGGCTGGAAGTTCGGCCTGATCCGCGTCACCGAACGCTCCCGCAAGATCTTCGGCATGATGGCGATGGGCTACTTCCTCTTCGCCCTGGTCAACGTCGTGCTGGTGTGGACTGGTGCGATCGACAACCCGTTCGGCGTCGGCGGCAGCGGCCCGCTCGGCATCATCATCAGCGTCATCGCGGTCGGCCTGGCGTCATACTCACTCGCCGTCGACTTCGACTCGATCCAGCGCGGTGTGCAGGCCCGCCTGCCGGAGAAGTACTCCTGGCTGATGGCGCACGGCCTGCTGGTCACGGTCGTCTGGCTCTACATCGAGTTGCTGCGCCTGTTCGCCCGCATCCAGAGTCGTTGACCGGCAGCACACCCAGCAGCACAGAGGTCGAGCGCCTGATCCCCTCGGATCGGGTGCTCGACCTCTTCGCCGTTCCCGGCGACCTACAAGCGCTGCCGGGAGGCCAGGGCAGCAGCGTGCTCGCCGGCGATCTGGTGCTCAGCCCCGGTCGTGATCCGGTCATCGCCGACGGGCTGAACCCCTTGCTCGCACGTATGGCGGTCGGCCTCGACACCCGCCCGCGACGCGAGGTCCGCATCGCGATGCCGATCCCGGCGCGTGACGGGACCTGGGTCGTCGACGGCTGGTCCGCGAGCCGGTACGAGCCCGGCAGCCGCACCTGCACCGATGCCGCGGTCGTGCGAGCGACCGGTGCGTTGCTGCATGCCGAGCTCGCGCGAATGGTCGCGGCGTGGCCGCTCGCCGGACAACCACCGCGCAGCCGGTGGGACTGCGCCGAGCGCGTCGCGTTCGGCGACCTGACGCTCAACCCCGGCGAATTCACCGATGCGCAAACGGAATTCGCGCGAGAGCTGCTCGATCGGCGCACCGGGGAGGGATTCGGCGACGACCAGCTCGTGCACGGCGATCTCGCCGGCAATGTATTGCTGGATGCCGCCGACGTGCCGGTCGTGATCGACGTCGCGCCCTACTGGCGGCCGGCTCGCTGGGCGGATGCGGTCTGCGTGCTGGACCTGGTCATGTGGTCGGGGGCCGACCCCGCACTGTTGCGTGACTGGACCGGCGGTTCGCTGCAGGCGATGCTGCGCGCGGCGCTGTTCCGGGTGCTGTCCGACCCCGACCCCGATGCGGAGCACGTTGGCCGCTACCGCGCCGCCCTCGCACCGTTGCTCTGACGTCGCCGGCTCACGGCAGGGCGCGACGCAGCCGGGTCAGCCCCTCCAGTGCCGCTGTTTCGAAGCCGGCCCCGCAGGCGTCATACACCGTCACCGCGAGCTGGTCGGGGAGTGCGGCGTCCCCGAGGTCGGGTATGACGAGTGGCGCCAGGCCCCGCTCGCGGCGCACCCGATCGGCCAGCTGCTGCGCGAGTTCGCGCACCGATGAAGCAGTTTCGCCTGTTTGCTCGGCAGACAGCTGCTGCCATCTGCGGGTCACCCGGCGCAGCTCGGTCGCGACATCGTCCACCACCCCAGCGTATGGCGGCACACCGCACTCGATTCGGGGGAGGCCACTCGCGCGTTTAGGGTGGGTTGGTTCTTTTATCCAACCTGGAGGTTCGAGTCATGTCCGCTGAGAGCTCCGCGGGCCGGTCGCCCGTCAGAGAGCTGACCGTCCGCGGCATCATCATCGGCGGTCTGATCACGCTGGTGTTCACGGCAGCCAACGTCTACCTCGGCCTGAAGGTCGGCCTCACGTTCGCCACATCCATCCCGGCGGCGGTCATCTCGATGGCCGTCCTGCGCTACTGGGCCGATCACTCGATCAAAGAGAACAACATCGTCCAGACCATCGCCTCGGCGGCGGGGACACTCTCGGCGATCATCTTCGTGCTGCCCGGCCTGGTGATCATCGGCTGGTGGCACGGCTTCCCGTACTGGACGACGATGGCCGTCTGTGTGGTCGGCGGCATCCTCGGGGTCGCCTACTCGATCCCGCTGCGCCGGGCACTCGTCACCGGGTCCGACCTGCCCTACCCGGAGGGCGTCGCCGGCGCCGAGGTGCTCAAGGTCGGTGACACCACCGAGGGCGCCGACGAGAACCGTCGTGGCCTGCGGGTCATCGTGATCGGTTCGCTCGCGGCGGCCGGCTTCTCGCTGCTGGCCGCGCTCAAGGTCGCCAGCAATGCGTTGCAGAAGACCTTCCACGTCGGGTCCGGCGGAACGATGATCGGCTCCAGCCTGTCGCTCGCGCTCATCGGTGTCGGGCACCTCGTCGGTCTCTCGGTCGGCATCGCGATGATCATCGGCCTGCTCATCTCGTTCGGTGTGCTGCTTCCGATCAAGTCCTCGGGTCACCTGCCCTCGCACGGTGACATCACCGACGCGGTCAGCGGCGTCTTCGCCAATGACATCCGCTTCATCGGTGCGGGCGCCATCGCGGTGGCCGCGATCTGGACGCTGCTGAAGATCATCGCGCCGATCCTCAAGGGCATCAACGACGCGATCCGCTCGACGCGCGCACGCCAGAGCGGCCAGCAGGTCGAGGTCACCGAGCAGGACATGCCGATCACCATCGTCGCCGGGATCGTGCTGGTCTCGCTGATCCCGATCGCGTTCCTGCTGTGGGGTTTCGCGCATGACACCGCGCTGCACGGCAACCTCGCCGGCATCCTCATCCTGAGCCTGGTCTTCGTGCTCGTCATCGGCCTGGTCGTCGCCTCGGTCTGTGGCTACATGGCGGGTCTGATCGGCTCGTCGAACAGCCCGATCTCCGGTGTCGGCATCCTCGTCGTGCTCGCCGCAGCGCTGCTCATCAAGGCGGTGCACGGCAGCGGCAGCGGAGCCGAGACGGAGGCGCTCGTCGCCTACACGCTGTTCACGGCGTCCATCGTGTTCGGTGTCGCGACGATCTCGAACGACAACCTGCAGGACCTCAAGACCGGTCAGCTCGTCGGCTCCACGCCGTGGAAGCAGCAGGTCGCGCTGGTCATCGGCGTCGTGTTCGGCTCCATCGTCATACCGCCGATCATGGACCTGATGAACAACAGCTTCGGGTTCCTCGGAGCACCGGGCGCCGGCAAGGACGCCCTCGCCGCGCCCCAGGCGTCGCTCATCTCCTCGCTCGCCAAGGGAGTCTTCGGTGGCTCGCTCGACTGGGGTCTGATCGGTCTCGGCGCCGTCATCGGCGCCGCGGTGATCCTCGTCGACGAGGTCCTCGGCAAGACCACCGGCCGGCTACGGCTGCCCCCGCTGGCCGTCGGCATGGGAATGTACCTGCCGATCTCGCTGACTCTGATGATCCCGATCGGTGCCGTCATCGGCGTCTTCTACGACCGCTGGGCCGACCGCAACACCCAGCACCCGGAGCGCGTCAAGCGACTCGGTGTGCTCGTCGCGACCGGCTTCATCGTCGGCGAGAGCCTCTTCGGAGTCTTCCTCGCAGCCGTCGTCGCCGCGACCGGCAAGGAAAGTCCGCTCGGGGTCGTCGGCGACGGCTTCCTGCATCCGTCCGAGTGGATCGGCGCGATCGTGTTCATCGCCGTCGTGGCGGGTTCGTACCTCTGGACGCGCAAGATCGCGACCGGTGGCGACGCGGAACCGGTGAAGCAGAGCTGATCCCTGCACAAACGAATTCGGCCCCGGACCGCCTTGGCGGTCCGGGGCCGAATTCGTTTGTGCCTCAGGTGATTACAGCTCAGGACAGCCGCTCGTAGATGATCGCCATACCCTGGCCGCCACCGACGCACATGGTCTCCAGACCGAACGTGCCGTCCGCCTCCTGCAGGCCGTTGAGCAGGGTGGTGGTGATGCGTGCTCCGGTCGAGCCGAACGGGTGGCCGAGGGCGATCGCGCCGCCGTGGACGTTCAGCTTGTCGAAGTCCATCCCGAGGTCGTCCGCGGACGGCAGGACCTGGGCGGCGAAAGCCTCGTTGATCTCGTAGAGGTCCAGGTCGTTGATCGTCATACCCGCGCGCTGGAGAGCCTGGCGGGACGCCTCGACCGGGCCGAGGCCCATGATCTCGGGGGAGAGGGCCGAGACGCCGGTGGAGACCACGCGGGCCAGCGGGGTGAGGCCGAGTTCCTTGGCCTTGGTGTCGCTCATGACGACGACTGCGGCGGCACCGTCGTTGAGCGGGCAGCAGTTGCCCGCAGTCACGGTGCCGTTCTCGCGGAACACCGGCTGCAGCGTCGAGACCTTCTCCAGGGTGACGCCCGCGCGGGGACCGTCATCGGTGCTGACGACGGTGCCGTCGGGCAGGGTCACCGGCGCGATCTCACGGGCGAAGAAGCCGTCCGCGATCGCCTTCTCGGCGCGGTTCTGGCTGCTGACGCCCCACTCGTCCTGGCGTTCGCGGCTGATGCCGCGCAGCGTTGCGACGTTCTCGGCGGTCTGGCCCATCGCGATGTAGACGTCCGGCAGGTTGCCGTCCTCTCGCGGGTCGGTCCACGTGGAGTTGTCCTTGGCGATCTGTTCGGTGCGTGCCTTGGCACCGTCGAACTTCGCGTTCTGCCAGGCGACGTTGCTGCCGCCGGCGCCGGAGAAATCGGCGTAGCGGGAGACGCACTCGACACCGGCGGAGATGAAGACGTCGCCCTCGCCGGCCTTGATCGCGTGCGCGGCCATCCGGGTCGTCTGGACGGAGGAGGAGCAGAAGCGGTTGACGGTCGCGCCGGGCAGGTGGTCCCAGCCACCGAGCACCGACACGACGCGGGCCATGTTGCTGCCGTGCTCGGCCCACGGCTCGGCGCAGCCGAGGTAGAGGTCCTCGACGAGCTTCGGGTCCAGGCCGGGGACCCGGTCGAGGGCCGCCTGGATGACCTGGACGCTCAGGTCGTCGGGGCGGATGTCCTTCAGGGATCCCTTGAACGCACGACCGATCGGTGTGCGGGCAGTGGAGACGATGACAGCTTCAGGCATGGGGTCCTCCGTCGTTGCAGGAATCAGGCGATCGAGCTCGGCGCGATGTTACTCGCGGGTAAGACTGCTGCCACGAGTGTATGGCGTGGGCCGGTCCGGCCCGCCGGTACCTCGTGGTGCCGAGTTCTCAGTCACGCAAAAGCTTTGCGGTTCGGGCGATTTCGTCGGGTTCGCCGGGAGTCGGGATCCACGGCAGCTGCAGCGGGTCGTCGACGTAGCGCGGCACGACGTGGAGGTGGAAGTGGAACACGGTCTGCCATGCCTCGGCCCCGCAGCAGTTGAGCAGGTTGATGCCGTCGGCGTTGAGGCGCTCCGTGGCGCGTCGGGCGATCGTCTGCGCCGATGCGGCGACGGCCGCGAGCTCGTCCGGCTCGATCTCGAGCAGGTCTTTGGTGTGCTTCTTCGGGATCACGAGTGCGTGACCGGTGGTGCCCGGGTTGATGTCCATGAAGGCGATGGTGCGCTCGTCCTCGTGGATCTTCTCCGCGGGCAGCTCACCCGCCACGATCTTGCAGAACAGGCAGTCGGCGTCGGTCGTCATACTCCGACTGTAAGCCCGATGGGCGGTCAGTTCGACGCCGTCGGCTGGTCCGTGCTCTGGGCAGGTTCGGCGTCGACGGCACTCGTTTCCGGGGCCTCCGTGGCAACGGGTGCCGGCTGCTCCGTCTCGTCTGCGGGCGCCGGCAGCGGCTGCCGGTGTCGACGCAGCAGGACGGCCCAGGGTCCGCGGGCATTGCGCGCGACACCTTCGACCTCGGTGCCGGTGACCTCGGTGCCCGGATCCCGGGCGGCCCGGCGTGCCGCGGACGCGACCGGGCGAACGGCCTCGCCGCGGAGCCGCTCCGGCCGGCGGCCGGTGTCCGCCGACACCTCGCCGATCGCGTCCAGGACACTCGGCAGCAGGGCGGACGCAGCGCGCGCGTAACCGGCGGACGACGGATGGAAACGGTCCTTGGAGAACATCACCGAGGGGCTGTCGGAGAACTCGTGACCGAGCAGGTCGCCCAGGGAGACGGTGCGTCCGCCGAGCTCGACGACCGTGCGCGTCTGCGCCGCGGCGAGGTGCCGCGACCAACGACGGGCCAACTGTCGCAGCGGCTGCGGGACGGGCTTGATGACGCCGAGGTCGGGGCAGGTGCCGACGACGACAGGGCTGTCCGCGTCGCGCAGCCGACGCACCGTCTCCGCGAGATGCTCGACCGCGTCGGTCTGTGACAGGCGGCTGGTGACGTCGTTGGCGCCGATCATGATGAGCGCGACGTCCGGATGCGGCACCTCGGCGAGCAGTTCGTCCAGCTGGCCACCCAGGTCCGGGGAGGTCGCGCCGACGACGGAGACGTTGGTCAGTCGGACCGGGCGGCCGGCGAACGCTGCGACCGCGGTCGCGATGATGGCGCCGACGGTCTGTGACGCCGCGTCGGCGCCCATGCCTTTTGCGGTCGAGTCGCCGAGGACGACGAACTGGATCGGCTTGCCAGGACCGGCGCCGTAGACGCCGCTGTCGTCGGGTGCGCCGTCGAACGGCTGACCCACGACGCGTCGCGCGATCGCGGCCTCGCCCTTGAGAACGCCCCAACCGCCGAGGAATCCGGCCGCACTGACACCGGCCGTGCCCGCGACATACGTCGCAGCCTTGCGCGCCATCGATGCCCGACTCACTGCTGCTGCACCCGCCCTCCGCCGCCATTGGCCGTGCGCTCGTCGCGCTGGTCCACGGACGGTCCATGTTCTCATCACCTGACAAGCCGGCTGCCGTCCGGGTGACTCTCGGTGAGCCGCCCCGAGAGCATCCGACATCTGAGACGATCGGTGCATGAAGTTTGCTGAGCACATCGCCGATCTGGTCGGCGGCACCCCACTCGTGCGGTTGTCGAAGGTCACCGAAGGCATCGAGTGCACCGTTCTGGTCAAAGTCGAGTACGTGAACCCCGGTGGTTCGGTGAAGGACCGCATCGCGCTGCGGATGATCGAGGCGGCGGAGGCGTCCGGGGCGTTGCAGCCCGGCGGCACGATCGTCGAGCCCACCTCGGGCAACACCGGTGTCGGTCTCGCCCTCGTGGGGCAGCGCAAGGGTTACAAGTGCATCTTCGTGTGCCCGGACAAGGTCAGTGAGGACAAGCGCAACGTCCTCAAGGCGTATGGCGCGCAGGTTGTCGTCACCCCCACCTCGGTGCCGCCCGAGCACCCGGACTCCTACTACAGCGTCTCCGACCGGATCGCCGCCGAGACCCCCGGCGGTTGGAAGCCCGACCAGTACTCCAACCCCGAAGGCCCGAACTCCCACTACCACTCGACCGGTCCCGAGATCTGGGCCGACACCGACGGCGAGCTGACGTCCTTCGTGGCCGGCATCGGCACGGGCGGCACGATCACCGGCACCGGTCGCTTCCTGCGTGAGGTGTCCAAGGATCGACCCGGCGGGCGCGTCACCATCATCGGCGCGGACCCGGAAGGCTCGGTCTACTCCGGCGGGTCCGGGCGCCCCTATCTGGTCGAGGGGGTGGGCGAGGACATGTGGCCGCGCGCCTACGACCCGTCCGTCGTCGACGACGTCATCGCGGTGAGCGACGCGGAGTCATTCGAGATGACCCGCCGGCTCGCCCGCGAGGAGGGCCTGCTCGTCGGCGGCTCCTGCGGTATGGCGGTCGTCGCGGCGTTGCGTCACGCGCGGACGTTGCCGGCGGACGCGACGGTCGTCGTGCTGTTGCCGGACTCGGGCCGCGGCTACCTGTCGAAGATCTTCGACGACACCTGGATGGGCAGTTACGGCTTCCTGCCGGAGCAGGCGGAGGAACAGACGGTCGGAAGTGTCCTGGCCGCCAAGGAGGGCTCGATGCCCGCCCTGGTCCACACGCACCCGAACGAAACGATCCGCGACGCGATCCAGATCCTGCGCGAATACGACGTCTCGCAGATGCCCGTCGTCAATGCCGAGCCGCCGGTCATGGCCGGCGAGGTCGCCGGGTCGGTGAGTGAACGCGAGCTGCTCGACGCTCTGTATGCCGGGGACGCTCACCTCGCGGACCCGGTCGAACGCCACATGGAGGCCGCGCTGCCGATGATCGGTGCCAACGAGCGAGTGAGCGGTGCGCGGGCGCTGCTCAACAAGCACGACGCACTGATGGTCGTCCAGGACGGCAAGCCGGTGGGAGTGTTGACCCGAGCGGACCTGCTGAGCCTCCTCGTCGACTGAGTCCGCGGGGTTCGTTGCTGCACCTCCTTGCAGAACGGCCGATGGCCGGCACGAGCACGCTCGTTGCCGGCCATCGGCCGTCCTGGTCGTCGGTTCCGCGGCCGTCGGGTTGTCGTTCGGCTGGTTTGTCGGGGCTGTTGGGTGCGCGGACTTTGAGACTTGTCCGGTCCTCGTGCGCTGTCGCCGGCCCACGAGCACGCTCGTTGCCGGCCAGCGGCCGTTCTGGTCGTCGGTTCCGCGGCCGTCGGGTTGTCGTTCGGTTGGTTTGTCCGGGCTGGTGGGAGCAAGCGCAGCAGGTCGGGCGCCTTGAAGGGCGGGTCGAGCGGGCTCTTGCCTGCCCGGAGCAGGCGGTACCCGTCCAAAAACCGCGGAATGGCCCCGATTTGGCAGTTCACGCGTTGGTGGTCTACTGTTTTCCATGTCAGCCCAACGGGGCGGCAAAGCGAAGAGCGAAAGCCCTCCGCAACTGCCCTCGGAAGACTGGCTGATCGGATTTTGAAGCCGGTCAGACGGTCTGCTAAGCTGACAACGTCACTCGGAGCCAAGTGCGCGAGAGTCGAGATCCTGAGGATCACGACTTGCCGCCCAAGAGCCGGGAGGACACAACCAAGAAAGCACAGTTCGTGTCGATTCGTGGTGCAAACCACGCGGAGATATGTGTCTGGTCGTTTTTTGAGAACTCAACAGCGTGTCGAATGATTGATGCCAATTGTTTGTTGGTTTGATCGTTTTTGTAGCATTTTTTGCTCTTGATCGATTTTTGCCAGTTTTGGATTCTTTTTTGGAGAGTTTGATCCTGGCTCAGGACGAACGCTGGCGGCGTGCTTAACACATGCAAGTCGAACGATGATGGACCAGCTTGCTGGTTTGGATTAGTGGCGAACGGGTGAGTAACACGTGAGTAACCTGCCCTTCACTTTGGGATAAGCCTTGGAAACGGGGTCTAATACCGAGTATTCACATTTTGCCGCATGGTGGGGTGTGGAAAGCTTTTGTGGTGAGGGATGGACTCGCGGCCTATCAGCTTGATGGTGGGGTAGTGGCCTACCATGGCTTTGACGGGTAGCCGGCCTGAGAGGGTGACCGGCCACACTGGGACTGAGACACGGCCCAGACTCCTACGGGAGGCAGCAGTGGGGAATATTGCACAATGGGCGGAAGCCTGATGCAGCGACGCCGCGTGGGGGATGAAGGCTTTCGGGTCGTAAACTCCTTTCAGCAGGGACGAAGCTTTTGTGACGGTACCTGCAGAAGAAGCACCGGCTAACTACGTGCCAGCAGCCGCGGTAATACGTAGGGTGCGAGCGTTGTCCGGAATTATTGGGCGTAAAGAGCTTGTAGGCGGTTTGTCGCGTCTGCCGTGAAAGCCCAGGGCTTAACCCTGGGTCTGCGGTGGGTACGGGCAGACTAGAGTGTGGTAGGGGAGACTGGAATTCCTGGTGTAGCGGTGAAATGCGCAGATATCAGGAGGAACACCGATGGCGAAGGCAGGTCTCTGGGCCACTACTGACGCTGAGAAGCGAAAGCATGGGGAGCAAACAGGATTAGATACCCTGGTAGTCCATGCCGTAAACGTTGGGAACTAGGTGTGGGCCTCATTCCACGAGGTCCGTGCCGTAGCTAACGCATTAAGTTCCCCGCCTGGGGAGTACGGCCGCAAGGCTAAAACTCAAAGGAATTGACGGGGGCCCGCACAAGCGGCGGAGCATGCGGATTAATTCGATGCAACGCGAAGAACCTTACCAAGGCTTGACATACACCGGAATGTGCCAGAGATGGTGCAGCCTTCGGGCTGGTGTACAGGTGGTGCATGGTTGTCGTCAGCTCGTGTCGTGAGATGTTGGGTTAAGTCCCGCAACGAGCGCAACCCTCGTTTCATGTTGCCAGCACGTAATGGTGGGGACTCATGGGAGACTGCCGGGGTCAACTCGGAGGAAGGTGGGGATGACGTCAAATCATCATGCCCCTTATGTCTTGGGCTTCACGCATGCTACAATGGCTGGTACAGAGGGTTGCGATACCGTGAGGTGGAGCGAATCCCTTAAAACTGGTCTCAGTTCGGATTGGGGTCTGCAACTCGACCCCATGAAGTTGGAGTCGCTAGTAATCGCAGATCAGCAACGCTGCGGTGAATACGTTCCCGGGCCTTGTACACACCGCCCGTCAAGTCACGAAAGTCGGTAACACCCGAAGCCGGTGGCCCAACCCTTGTGGGGGGAGCCGTCGAAGGTGGGATTGGCGATTGGGACTAAGTCGTAACAAGGTAGCCGTACCGGAAGGTGCGGCTGGATCACCTCCTTTCTAAGGAGCATTAACACCTTTCATTGCCGAATGTGTAGTGGGGTGGCTCATGGGTGGAATCATCAATCAGAATGCTTGACACATTTCGTGTTGGGCCGGCGGAGTACGAACAGTTCACTGGTTTCCCTTGTGGGGGGTTGGTGGTGTTGTGGAAATGTTGGTTCGGTGTGGGTGTGTGGGGTGTCGGCACGTTGTTGGGTTTTGAGGAAACGACTGCCTGGCCGGCCTTACGGGGTTGGGTGGGGTGGTGTTTTCTTGGTGCTGCCCGTCACCGGGTGATCCGATTGGATTGTTTGGTGGTGGTGTTGGTGTGTTGTTTGAGAATTGTATAGTGGACGCGAGCATCTTTGTAGTTTTTAAGAATTTTACTGGTTTTTGTGTAAGTTTTTAAGAGCGCATGGTGGATGCCTTGGCATCAGGAACCGATGAAGGACGTAGTAATCTGCGATAAGCCTCGGGGAGCCGATAAACGGGCTGTGATCCGAGGGTTTCCGAATGGGGGAACCCCGCACCAGTTATGTGGTGTGACCCGTATCTGAATACATAGGGTACGTGGAGGGAACGTGGGGAAGTGAAACATCTCAGTACCCACAGGAAGAGAAAACAACAGTGATTCCGTGAGTAGTGGCGAGCGAAAGCGGATCAGGCTAAACCATGGTTGTGTGATACCTGTCAGGGGTTGCAGTCATGGGGTTGTGGGATGGTGTCGTTACCGTGTCTGACAGTGCGGTGGCGTGATGGTGTGCGTGTAGTCGAATCAGTGGTGAGTGCTGAACCGTAGAGGGTGGGAGTCCCGTAGGCGAAATGCGTAACACGGCGTTTGATGTTATTCCCAAGTAGCACGGGGCTCGAGGAATCTCGTGTGAATCTGCCAGGACCACCTGGTAAGCCTAAATATTCCCTGATGACCGATAGCGGACTAGTACCGTGAGGGAAAGGTGAAAAGTACCCCGGGAGGGGAGTGAAATAGTACCTGAAACCATGCGCTTACAATCCGTCAGGGCCGGCCCGTGGGCTGGTGATGGCGTGCCTTTTGAAGAATGAGCCTGCGAGTTAGTGCTCGGTGGCGAGGTTAACCCGTGTGGGGAAGCCGTAGCGAAAGCGAGTCCGAAGAGGGCGTTTGAGTCGCTGGGTCTAGACCCGAAGCGGAGTGATCTACCCATGGCCAGGTTGAAGCGACGGTAAGACGTCGTGGAGGACCGAACCCACTTCAGTTGAAAATGGAGGGGATGAGCTGTGGGTAGGGGTGAAAGGCCAATCAAACTCCGTGATAGCTGGTTCTCCCCGAAATGCATTTAGGTGCAGCGTTGCGTGTTTCTTGCCGGAGGTAGAGCTACTGGATGGCTGATGGGCCTCACCAGGTTACTGACGTCAGCCAAACTCCGAATGCCGGTAAGTGTAAGCGTGGCAGTGAGACTGCGGGGGATAAGCTTCGTAGTCGAGAGGGAAACAGCCCAGATCACCAGCTAAGGTCCCTAAGCGTGTGCTAAGTGGAAAAGGATGTGGAGTTGCTGTGACAACCAGGAGGTTGGCTTAGAAGCAGCCACCCTTTAAAGAGTGCGTAATAGCTCACTGGTCAAGTGATTCCGCGCCGACAATGTAGCGGGGCTCAAGCACACCACCGAAGCTGTGGCAATCGCACATTTTCCTAGCTTCACCTTTCGGGGTGTTGTTCAGGGGTGTGATTGGGTAGGGGAGCGTCGTGTCACCAGTGAAGTCCCGGTGTGAACCAGGGGTGGAGGTGACACGAGTGAGAATGCAGGCATGAGTAGCGAATGACGGGTGAGAAACCCGTCCGCCGAATAACCAAGGGTTCCAGGGTCAAGCTAATCTTCCCTGGGTAAGTCGGGACCTAAGGCGAGGCCGACAGGCGTAGTCGATGGACATCCGGTTGATATTCCGGAACCGGCGAAAGACCGCCCATATCGAATCAAGGGATGCTAACCACCCGAACCGCCGTGACTGATCCCTTCGGGGTGATGCGTGTGTGGGGAGCGTGGGACCCGATCTTGTAGTAGGTAAGCGATGGAGTGACGCAGGAAGGTAGCCTCCGCGGGGCGATGGTTGTCCCCGTCCAAGCGTGCGAGCCGACTGGTAGGTAAATCCGCTGGTCATGAGGCTGAGGCGTGATGGTGACCACGTAATGTGGGAAGTAGGGTGATCCTATGCTGCCGAGAAAAACTTCTAGCGAGGTCTGAGCCGCCCGTACCCCAAACCGACTCAGGTGGTTAGGTAGAGAATACTAAGGCGATCGAGTGAATCATGGTTAAGGAATTCGGCAAAATGCCCCCGTAACTTCGGGAGAAGGGGGGCCCACTGCCCTGAAGAGACTTGCTCTCTAGGGGTGGGGGCCGCAGAGACCAGGGAGAAGCGACTGTTTACTAAAAACACAGGTCCGTGCGAAGAAGTAATTCGATGTATACGGACTGACGCCTGCCCGGTGCTGGAACGTTAAGGGGACCGGTTAACACTTTCGGGTGTGAAGCTGAGAACTTAAGCGCCAGTAAACGGCGGTGGTAACTATAACCATCCTAAGGTAGCGAAATTCCTTGTCGGGTAAGTTCCGACCTGCACGAATGGCGTAACGACTTCTCCACTGTCTCAACCATGAACTCGGCGAAATTGCATTACGAGTAAAGATGCTCGTTACGCGCAGCAGGACGGAAAGACCCCGGGACCTTTACTACAGCTTGGTATTGGTGTTCGGTGCGGCTTGTGTAGGATAGGTGGGAGACTGTGAAGCGCACGCGCCAGCGTGTGTGGAGTCATTGTTGAAATACCACTCTGGTCGTTCTGGGCTCCTAACTTCGGACCATGATCTGGTTCAGGGACAGTGCCTGGTGGGTAGTTTAACTGGGGCGGTTGCCTCCCAAAGGGTAACGGAGGCGCCCAAAGGTTCCCTCAGCCTGGTTGGTAATCAGGTTTCGAGTGTAAGTGCACAAGGGAGCTTGACTGTGAGACAGACATGTCGAGCAGAGACGAAAGTCGGGACTAGTGACCCGACGGTGGCTTGTGGAAGCGCCGTCGCTCAACGGATAAAAGGTACCCCGGGGATAACAGGCTGATCTTGCCCAAGAGCTCATATCGACGGCATGGTTTGGCACCTCGATGTCGGCTCGTCGCATCCTGGGGCTGGAGTAGGTCCCAAGGGTTGGGCTGTTCGCCCATTAAAGCGGTACGCGAGCTGGGTTTAGAACGTCGTGAGACAGTTCGGTCCCTATCCGCTGCGCGCGTAGGAAACTTGAGAAGACCTGTCCCTAGTACGAGAGGACCGGGATGGACGAACCACTGGTGTGTCAGTTGTACTGCCAAGTGCACCGCTGATTAGCTACGTTCGGAAGTGATAACCGCTGAAAGCATCTAAGCGGGAAGCACGCTTCAAGATGAGGTTTCCAACAGGTTTTAACCTGGTGAGGCTCCCAGCTAGACTACTGGGTTGATAGGCCGGATGTGGAAGCACAGTAATGTGTGGAGCTGACCGGTACTAATAAGCCGATAACTTACCTCACAACTTTTTCTTAGACTTGCAAGGATACGCGTCCACTATACGATTCTGAAACAACACCCACACAGTGACAGCACAACCCCCGCTCCTTTGGGTGGGTTTGTGAAGTGAATATGTGTGACCTTGTTTCACAGGGTTACGGCGGTTATAGCGAAGTGGGAAACGCCCGGTAACATCCCGAACCCGGAAGCTAAGCCCTTCAGCGCCGATGGTACTGCACTCGGTAGGGTGTGGGAGAGTAGGACACCGCCGAACAATCATTAAGAAAGTAGCCCCGCCTGTGTCAGGCGGGGCTACTTTTATGTCTCTTTGGGTAGAATTCAGCGCGCGTGGCCAATCCGCCCGCAATGGTGTGCTGGGAGTATGAGTGAGCGGCGACAGGATCCGGATGCCGAAGCTGCTGCGTGGCTCCTTCAACCCGTACGGCGGGCCGGCCGTGCGTCAGCGTGCCGACGTCCCGTGGCGTGAGTCGGTCGCGCGGTGGATCGGTCGCGCGTACATGTTCGCCGCGATCGTCTCGCTGATCAGTGTCGCCCTGCACAACAACATCGTCGTCTCGATCATCGAGGACGTGCTCGGGCTGGTGAACATCCCGGCCGAGCCGAGCCTCTTCATCGTCTCGCTGCTCTTCGTGCTGGCCGGGGCAGTGCGACGTCGGTTGCGGTTCGGGCACGCGGTGGTCGTCGGCCTGATGTTCTTGAGCGTGTTGAGCAGCCTCGTGCTGTTGCTCGGCTCGATCTTCCGGCAGGACTGGCTACAGGACTCCCGGCTTTCCGGATTCGACCGTGACTATCACTCGTTCGTCACGAGTGTTCCGATCACCGCGATCTCGTTCGTGGTCGGTGTCATCGTCCTGGTGGTCGTCGCCGCGAGTCGCAGCAGATTCCCGGCCCGGCTGGCCGCGGGCAGTCGGATTGCCGCTGCTGCGGTCCTGGTCATCGGGCTGATCATCTCCTTCCTCGTGACGTTCGCGGTGTCCTCGACAGCCGACAACACGCTGCGCGGCACCCGAGAGATCGCCCGATTCGCGG
This sequence comes from Flexivirga sp. G2, assembly GCF_055397625.1. Taxonomy (NCBI): domain Bacteria; kingdom Bacillati; phylum Actinomycetota; class Actinomycetes; order Micrococcales; family Dermacoccaceae; genus Flexivirga; species Flexivirga sp. G2. Next base: position 3,625,556 of record NZ_AP039675.1, on the reverse strand, counting down.
CACGGTCGACGTTCGGTTTGACCTCGGACGAGTCCACGCCCGGGCTGAACGGCCACGTCGGCCACACCTGGGTCTACGGCCTGGCCGGAATCATGTCGACGATCGCGCTGTTGCTGGCGAGCCTGATCTTTGTCCGCTCCGGACGAGGCCGGCAGTTCCAGTCCGCGGACGAGGAGCTGGCGATTCGCCGGCTGCTGCTCCTCCATGGCGAGAACGACTCGCTCGGCTACTTCGCGACCCGACGCGACAAGAGCGTTGTGTTCTCTCCGGACGGCCAGGCAGCGGTGACCTACCGCAACGAGGGCAGCGTGAGTGTCGCGAGTGCGGACCCGGTCGGTCGTGCGGCATCGTGGCAGCCCGCCATACAGGCGTGGTTGGAGCAGTGTCGTGAGCACGGGCTCTACCCGGCGGTGCTGTCCAGCTCCGAGCACGGCTCGCACGAGTATGTCGAAGCCGGCCTCAAGGCCTTCGCACTCGGCGACGAGGCGATCATCGACGTGGAGACCTTTTCGCTGCGCGGCCGTTCGATGCGGCCGGTGCGCCAGGCCGTCACCCGCGTGCGCCGCGCCGGTTACACGACCCGCGTGCGCCGCCATGCCGAGCTCTCGGCCGACGAGTTGGAGCGGATCGGCGTCCTGGCCGAAGAATGGCGGGGCGAGGAGACCGAGCGCGGGTTCTCCATGGCGCTCAACCGGCTGGGCGATCCGGCCGACGGCCGCTGCGTGATCATCACGGCGCACGACGCCGAGGGTGCGATCCGTGGGTTCCTGTCGTTCGTGCCCTGGGGTGTGCGTGGTGCGTCGCTCGATCTGATGCGCCGTGACCGGGATGCCGAGAACGGCTTGAACGAGTACCTCGTGTCCGAGCTCATCGAGGCGGCGCCGGAGCACGGCATACGACGAATCTCGTTGAACTTCGCGGTGTTCCGTGAAGTGTTCAGCAGCGCCGACCAGGTGGGTGCCGGGCCGATCACCCGGTTGAACGACGCAGCACTGTCGTTCGCGTCGCGGTTCTTCCAGCTCGAGACGCTCTATCGGTCCAACGACAAGTACAAGCCGACCTGGGTGCCCCGACTGCTTTGCTACGACCCCGCGCTGACCGTGCCACGTGCCGGGTTGGCGATGGGCATCGCGGAGGGCTTCGTGCCGATGATCGGCCCACGTGTGCTGACCGGCCCGCGCCCCTCCGACGTGCAGCCGCCGCGGCCCGAGCCGTGGTTCGTCGACCGGGTCCGGGAGCAGGAGGCAGCGTTGCTGCTGCCGGCGCCTCCGGCGGTGCGGTTGTCCGAGCAGCAGCGGGTACGCCGCGACAAGCTCGAGGTGCTCGACGAGATGGGCGTCAACGCCTACCCGGCAGCAGTTGCTCGCACCGAGCGTGCGGGGGTCGTCGCGCAGCGGTACGCCGACCTTGCTGCGGACCACGTCACCGACCACATCGTGTCCATCGCGGGTCGCGTTCGCGCGCTGCGCGATCTCGGCGGAGTGTCGTTCGCCGTCATACAGGACGAGGAGGAGACGCTGCAGGTGATGGTCACCGCGGCCGATTCGCCCGACAGCGCACGGTGCCTGTGGCGCCGGGCCGTGGACCTGGGCGATCTGGTGAGCGTGACCGGTCCGGTGGCGACATCCCGCACCGGAGAGCTGTCGGTGCTGATGCAGTCGTGGCAGATGGCTGCCAAATGCTTGCGTCCCGTGCCGGGACTCGGCGTCCTGCACCCCGAGGACACGCGGGTGCGAAACCGGTCGCTGGAACTCATCGTCGACCAACGCGCGCGGGAGCTGCTGGTGCAGCGGTCCGCCGCGGTGCGCGCCATGCGGGACACCTTCCAGGACCGCGGCTTCCTCGAGGTCGAGACACCGATGCTGCAGCCGGTGCACGGTGGCGCGGCCGCGCGTCCGTTCGCCACACACATCAACGCCTACAACATGGAGCTCTTCCTGCGCATCGCTCCCGAGCTCTACCTGAAACGCCTGGCTGTCGGCGGGATGCAGCGGATCTTCGAGATCGGCCGGAACTTCCGCAACGAGGGCGCCGATGCGACGCACAATCCGGAGTTCACCTCGTTGGAGGCGTATGCCGCGTACGGCGATTACGTGCTCATGCGAGAGCTGACCCGTGAGGTGTTGTTGAACGTCGCGACCGCGGTGCACGGTAAGCCGATCGCGTTGCGGCCCAACAATTCTGGTGGGTATGACGAAGTCGATCTGACCCAGCCGTGGCCGGTGATCACCGTCCACGAGGCCGTGTCACGTGCGGCGGGCACGCGTCTGACCTCGGTGTCGGCGCGGGACGAGGTGTCGCAGGTGTGCCGGGACCACGGCATACCGGTCCGGGGCGATCAGTCGGCCGGCGCGCTGGTGATGGAGCTGTACGAAGCACTCGTTGAGAAGCAGACGACCTTCCCCACCTTCTACTGCGACTTCCCGGTCGAGGTGTCCCCGCTCGCACGTCGGCATCGCGACGACGACCGGTTGACCGAGCAATGGGACCTCGTTGCGTTCGGAGCCGAATTGGGCACGGCATACAGCGAATTGACCGATCCGGTCGATCAGCGGCAGCGCTTCACCCAGCAGTCGTTGGCCGCCGCGGGCGGTGATGTCGAAGCGATGCAGCTCGATGAGGCGTTCCTCGCGGGGCTGGAGCTCGCCATGCCGCCGACCGGCGGTCTCGGCCTCGGCGTGGATCGCGTGGTCATGATGCTGACGGGTCAGAGCATCAAGGCGACGCTCGCGTTCCCCTTCGTGCGGCCGCAGGCCTGATCGTCAGCCGGTCGCTGTCGCGCGCAAGCCGGCGATGATGGTGTCGATGCCGAGCCGGTAGTAGTGGTCGGCATCGAGCGGCTCGGTCAGTGCGCCGGCCGCTTCGCGGACCCGCGGAAAATCGTTCTCCGACAATGTGTTCAGCGAACTGTGCAGGGCGGTGAGCTCGGCTGCCGGCTTGGTCGGATCGGCCGGTGGCACCGGTTCGTAGTCCACGAGGGTCACCACGGCCTGCACTGCCTGCTGGGCCAGCAACACCGAGTCCTGCACACCGATCCCGGCGGAGCGGCTGCTGTCCAGCAGCACCTCGAGGGCGGTGAGGTAGTGCGGCAGGGGAACGAGCCGCTCGATCAGCAGTCTGCCCATCCACGGGTGTGCGCGGAGGAGGTCGACAAGGGTGACGAGGACCGCTCGATAGCGTGCGTCCCACGCGGCCGCCGCGTCATCACTGAACCTGGCCTCCGAGGTGATCTGCTCCGCCATACCGTCCAGCAGTGCGTCGCGATCGGCGAAATGCCAGTAGAGCGCCATCGGCGTGACACCCAATTCCTTCGCGAGCCGCCGCATCGACACCGCCGGGAGTCCGTCGGCATCGGCAATGGTGACGCCGGCGGTGACGATGGCGGTCGGTGTGAGAGACGGGCGGGTAGATCGATCGGCCTTCACAACCGGAACTGTACGCCGTATAGTCACCTCATGACTTATACGGTGTATAGGAAACGAGGGCTGCTGGTGGTGCAGTGGGTGACGGCGCTGGGCTTCGTGGGTGCGGCGGTGCAGAAGTTCGTGGCAGCCCCGTCAGTGATGGGGACCTTCCACGCGATGGGTTGGGGAGCGCCACCACGCATCGCGCTGGGGGTCGTCGAGGTCGTGGGTGCGGTCGCACTGCTCGTGCCGATCCTGGCGGGTGTGGCTGCCTGCGGATTCGTCGCACTGACCACGTGCGCGACCGTCGCGCAGGTGAGCACGGGGGAGAGCGTCATGCCGCCGCTGGTCATGCTGGCGCTCTCGGCACTGATCGGGTGGGCGCGCCGGGACTCCATTGCCGACCTGCGGCGGAGGTTGGCGATGCGACTGAACGTGGGTGTCTCGTGAACTTCTTCTGTTTCCACCGCGATCGGGCCGGATCCGCTGCGTTGCGCGACGAGTTGCGGGAGGAGCACTGGTCCTACATGGACGGCTTCGCCGACCAGCTCATCGCCCGCGGACCGACCTTCGACGCCGACGGATCGGTGACCGGGAGCGTGCACATCGTGCGAGTGGCCGACCCCGCGGAGGCGCGCGCGTTCGCCTTCGACGAGCCGTACTACCAGGCCGGAGTCTTCCGCGACGTTCTACTGCGGCGTTGGGAGAACCTGTTGGGTCGCACCATGTGGCAGTTCCCCAATCCGCAGCCGGACGCCCATCGGTACCTGGTACTCGGCCTCGCCGGGCAGCGGGTGGGGCAACCGTCCGACCCCACCTCCGTCATCGCTTGTGGACCGCTGCTCTCCGACGACAGAAGTCGATCACTCGGTGCTGCTGCCCTGGTCCAGTTGCGGACTCCGCAGGAGGCGTCGACGGTCCTGACCGGCAGCGCGGGGGTCGCGCACGAAGTACGTCGCTGGGACTTCGGCGGACGTCCCGAGTGACGGATCAGCCGATCTCCGGCTGGCTCGACCAGGGGAAATCGATCCATTGATCCGTGCGCTTCCAGACGTATTCGCACTTCACGATCGACCGTGACTTCTCGTAGATGACGGCGGATCGGGTCTCCTTGACGTGGCCCTCGCAGAACTTGCGGACCAGGTCGAGCGTGCCACCGGTGTCGGCGACGTCATCGATGATCAGCACCGTGGCGCCCGACAGGTCGACCGGCTGTGGCACCGGCGGCAGCATCACCGGCATCGGCAGTCGCTCGTCGACGCCGGTGTAGAACTCGACATTGAGCACGTGCACGTTCTTCATGCCGAGCGCATAGCTGATCGCGCCGGCCGGAATGAGGCCGCCGCGGGCGATCGAAATGATCAGATCCGGTCGATAGCCGCTGTCGTGGATGGTCTGCGCCAGCTCGCGGCTCGCGCTGCCGAACAGGTCCCAGGTGAGTACCTCGCGGTCTTGTGTCATGGGGCCATTCAACTCCAGGAGCTCGCCCGAGGTGTTGTTAGGTTTGCTCCATGAGAACTCCTGGGCCGGTGTCGGCATGACGACGCCCGGGCCGAAGACCGACGGCGACATTCCGGTCTACCTGGAATCATTGGGAATTCCGGGACTCGCCGATATCCACGTGCACTTCCTTCCGGAGCCGATGCTGGAGAAGGTCTGGGGCTACTTCGACGCAGCCGTGCAGAACTACGGCGCGTCGTGGCCGATCACCTACCGCTTCGACGAGGCGACCCGACTGGCCGTGTTGCGCGGCTTCGGGGTGCGCGCGATTCCGGCCCTCACCTATCCGCACAAGCCCGGTATGGCGCGCTGGCTCAACGAGTGGAATGCCGAGTTCGCCGCCCGAGTGCCGGATGCGGTCCACTGCGGCACGCTCTACCCCGAACCCGACACCGGGGAGTATGTCGGCGCGGACCTCGCGGCTGGAGCGCGGCTCTTCAAGATGCACGTGCAGGTCGGTGAGTACGCACCGGACGATCCACAACTCGACGGGGCCTGGGAGCAGCTCGCCGACGCGGAGGTGCCGGTCGTCATACATGCTGGATCTGCGCCACTGGCAGGTGAATTCACCGGGTCGGAGCGCATCGCGCGGGTCCTGTCGAAGCATCCTGCGCTGACCCTGGTGATCGCGCACGCGGGTATGCCGGAGTACCACGAGTTCGCCGATCTGGTGGAGCGGCATGACCATGTGCACCTGGACACCACGATGGTGGGTACGGACTTCACCGATCGATTCGCGCCGCTGCCCGACGGGTATGCCGCCCGGTTGGCCGATCTCGGGGATCGGGTGGTGCTGGGATCCGACTTCCCGAACATCCCTTATCCGTATGCGCACCAACTGGAAGCATTGGCACGACTCGACCTCGGCGACGACTGGATGCGAAAGGTGCTGTGGGACAACGGCACCCGACTGCTCAACGGTTGAGCAACTGAGTGATGAGTTCCTCACGGTCGGTCACCGGGGCCTGACACACGAAGCCGTGACACACGTACGCAGCTGAACGCCCGCCGACCAGGGGCCGGTCGGCCAGCAGCGGTGACGTCGGCGCGTCCGGCGCGCCGCGCACAATCACCCCGCCGACCGAAGGCGTGGCCCACGCGGCGCGGGCGAGCCCACGGGCCGCTCGGTCGGCTCCGACGACCGCAACTTGCACCGGGCCGGCCAGCGTGGCTTCGCCCACCGCGAGTGCCCAACCGGCGAATCTTGGTGCCTGCGTGGCGATTTCACTCATTGCGGCGATGGCCTGCTCGGCGCGGCTCCGAGTTGCTGCATCACCGGTCAGGGCGCTGTGTGCGAGCAGTGCGCCGGCCAGGCTGGCAGTGCCCGACGGCTCCGCGTTGTCGCCCGCGCCACGAGGGGTGAAGAACAACTGCTCGCCGTCGGAGGCCGTGTCGCGGAAACTTCCGGACGGTCCGTCGAAGACACCCCGCGCGGTCTCAAGAAGCTGGCCGGCGACAGACAAGTAGCGTTCTTCACCCGTTGCCTGGTGCAGGACGAGCAGCGCCTCCGCGAAGTTTCCGTAGTCGTCGGCGACGCCGGCCGCGGTGCCCACTCGGCCGCCCAGCGACGTGCGCCGCAGCCGGCCGTCGACCAGGTGCGCGGTGAGCAGAAACTCCGCGGAAGCTGTTGCGGCGTCGAGCCATTCGGGCTGCTGCAGAATCAGCGCCGCTTCGGCGAGTGCACTGATCGCCAGGCCGTTCCACGAGGTCACGACCTTCGCGTCGCGATCCGGTTGGGCGCGCCGGGCGCGTTGGTCCGCCAGCTTGGTGCGGATCACGTCCCATCGCGCCGGGTCCTCCGGATCCCGTGGCAACCGCAGCGTGGACGTGCCGTGCTCGAACGTCCCCTCGTGGCTGACGCCGAGCAGGTCGGCAGCCCAGGCGGCGTCGTCATCGCCCAGCGCGGCGCGCAGGTCGTCGGTCGACCAGACGTATGTCGTCCCCTCCACTCCTTCGGTGTCGGCGTCGAGTGCACTGGCGAAGCCGCCTTCCGCAGTGCCGAGGTCGCGCACGATGAATTCCGCTGTCTCCGAGACGATCCGGGTGATCAGCGGGGACGGGACGAGACGCCACAGGTGGGCGTAGACGCGCAGCAGTTGAGCGTTGTCGTAGAGCATCTTCTCGAAGTGCGGCACGGTCCATGTCGCGTCGACGCTGTAGCGGGCGAAACCGCCGGCGAGCTGGTCGTAGATGCCGCCGCGCGCCATGGCTTCGCAGGTGTGCTCGGCCATGGCGAGGGCATCGGCGTCGCCGGTGCGAACATGGTGGCGCAGTAGGAACTCCAACACCATCGACGGCGGGAACTTCGGCGCGTTGCCGAAGCCCCCGTGCTGGACGTCATACGACTGTCGGAGGGTGGTGGCGGCGGCGGCGGTCACCTCGGCGGTGAGTGCGCTGGGTGCGCCGCGGGTGGCAGCGGCGGACAGCTGGGTCGCGATGTTGTCACCGGAGCCCCTGACCTGATCGGGCTGCGTCTCCCAGGCGTGTTTGGCGGCCGAAAGCAGTTGCAGGAACTGCGGTTTCGGCAGATATGTGCCAGCGAAGAACGGCTTGCCGTCGGGGGTGAGCAGGCAGGTCATCGGCCAGCCGCCGTTGCCGGTCATCGCGGTGGTGGCCGTCATGTAGGCGGCGTCGATGTCGGGCCGCTCCTCGCGGTCCACCTTGATCGCGACGAAGGACTCGTTGATCGCTGCGGCGACCTCGGCATCCTCGAACGACTCGTGCGCCATGACATGGCACCAGTGACAGGCGGCATACCCGACGGACAGCAGGATCGGGCGATCCTGCGCGGCAGCCTCCTGCAGTGCATCAGGGCCCCACTCGCGCCAGTCCACCGGGTTGTCGGCGTGCTGGCGAAGGTACGGGCTGAGGGAGTCGGCGAGTCGGTTGGCCATGGCTCCAGCCTGTCACCCGGCGGTGCGCGCGGCCGCCAGCCCCTCGGACTGTCCGGAGCGGCGCAGGGACTCGGCGACGAAACCACTGGCGAGCAGTTCGTCCAACAGGTCGTCGAGCCAGGCCGTGGTCTGCGGGTGGACGCCCGGTTTCGTGGCCATCGCCTGGCGGATCTGCATGAACGGTTGATCGATCAGGCGGAGTCCGGGGTGGTTCTCGACATACGCGGTGACGGGTTCACGGATGCCTGCCGCGACGTCGAGGTCCTGCTCGGCGAAGACGGTGGTGCCGTCGGTGCCGCGAACGATGGTGGCGTGCTCGAGTGTGCGCGTCAGGAACAGGTCGTATGCCGAGCCCTCTTTCACGCCGATCCGGACACCGTCGGTGTCGACGTCGGTGGGTGAACGGCGGGTCGAGTTCTCGGGCACGGCATACACACCGTCGATGAGGACGTAGGGCTCGGTGAAGGTGACCTCTCGCGCTCTGGCGGGCTCGATCGCGAGGAAGGCGATGGTCGCCGGGCCGGAGGCGAGTGCGGCGAAGGACTTGCGCGCGGCGTCGAAGCATACGAAGTCGAGGTCGGCGTCCAACCTGGCGGCGACCTCGCGCGCGAGATCGACGGTGATGCCGCTCGGAGCTGCGGCGGTCCCCTGGGCGAGCACCGGATTGCCCAGATTGATCGACGCCGTGACGCGGCCGTCGGGAGCCAGGTCGGCGCGTGCCTGAGCGGTCGAATTCGTCATGGGTCGATCGTAGGGAGCCGTGAGCCGCATCGGCTACGCGGTGTGGCCAATCTGCTGACAGCAGCGAAAGCTGGCTGTTCACAGGTGGTTTCGGCGAAGGTCGAGTCATGTCCGAGGAACAGCCCAGACCACCACACCCACTCAGCCGGCAGATCGCCGAACATCTTCTGGACGAGCGCATCATCGTGCTCGACACCGCGTTGGACGACGAGATCGGCACCCGACTCATGTCCCAGCTCTATCTGCTGTCGGCGGCCGACCCTCGTGCCGACATCAGCTTCTGGATCAACTCGCCCGGCGGTTCCGTGCCGGCGATGCTCGCGATCATGGACGTGATGCGTGCCATCCCCAACGACGTGTCGACGCTGGCACTCGGATTGGCCTGCAGCGCAGGGCAATTCCTCTTGACGGCGGGGGAGAAGGGCAAGCGCTACGCCCTGCCGCACTCGAAGATCCTGATGCACCAGGGCAGCGCCGGCTTCGGCGGCACCGCGGTCGACATCGAGCTGCAGGCCGACGATCTGCGTCAGACACGGGACACCGTGCTCGGCATCACGGCGGAGCTGACCGGTCAGCCGTTGCCGCGAGTGTTCGAGGACTCGCTGCGTGACCGGTGGTACACGGCGGAACAAGCCGTCGCCTATGGATTCGTCGACCGGGTCATCGACGACCTGAGCCGTATCAAACCGGGCAAAAACCCTGTGGGACTTGGAGTTTGACATATGAGTAGTTACACGATTCCGAATGTCATTGCGTCGTCCCCGCGTGGTGATCGCGTCATGGACGTCTACAGCCACCTCCTGTCCGAACGGATCGTCTACCTCGGCACCGAGATCGACGACGGCGTCTCGAACGCCCTCATCGCGCAGATCCTGCACCTGGAATCGGTCGCGCCGGACCAGGAGATCAACCTTTACATCAACTCGCCCGGCGGGTCGCTGACCGCAACCTTCGCCGTGTATGACGCCATGCGGTTCGTCCGATCACCGGTCGCGACGACCTGTGTGGGGCAAGCGTGTTCGACGGCGGCGATCCTGCTGGCAGCAGGTGCTCCGGGGCGCCGCAGCGTGCTGCCGCACTCGCGGGTCCTGTTGCATCAGCCGACCGGGAGCGGCCGTGGCGCCATACCCGACATCATCCTGGCGGCGGACGAGGTGATCCGACTGCGCGCGGAGGCCGAGGAGGTGCTGGCGCATCACACGGGACAACCGGTCGACGTGTTGCGCAAGGACACCGACCGGGATCGGATCTTCACCCCGCAAGCGGCCGTCGACTACGGGCTGGTCGACGAGGTGATGGCCTACCGCAGCTGAGTGCTCAGGCGGCCAGCGCGACCGGGCCGCGCATGCTCGCCGGAGCAGGAGCCAGGCCCAGCCGGGCGGACTCCCGGCGCAGCTCGCGGACCGTCAGGTCGGTGACCTCGGCGAGGGTGCAGTCGAGTGCGCCGGCGATGGCGGCGACGATCTCCGAGGACGGGTCCTTCCGGCCCCGCTCGATCTCGGAGAGGTACTGCGCGGAGATCCCGGCCCGCTGCGCGGTCGTGGTGATCGTGCCGCGGCGTCGCAACCGGATCGCCCGCAGCTGTGTGCCGAGCACTTCCCGCCAGAGGGGCTCGACCGTCGAACGCTGCCGGAGCTGTCGCACGTCACCCATGACTCGACGCTAGCCCCGATGCCCGGTGCCGCCCAACGCTTTCTGCTCAGAGCAGAAGCGGACCGATGCCGAATGACGGCTTCTTCGCCGAGTGACGGCCGTATCCGACCGTCACTCGCCGAGGAAGCCGTCATTCGGGATGGGCGGGGGTGGCGCAGAGGGCTGGGTCGGTGGTGGTCGACGTCGCGGGCGTGTTGTCGTGGTGCCCGCCTTCCGGCTCCCGCACCGCAGGCACCAGCGCGAGGGCGACGGTCGCCGCGGCGCCGACCGCGAAGAGGGCGTGCAGCACGCCGACATGCTCGCCGAGAAGCCCGAGCAGCGGCGGCCCGGCGAGGAAGGCCGTGTAGGCGACCGTGCTGATGACCGAGATGCGGGCGTGTGCATGCCGTGGGTCGTCCGCTGCCGCACTCATGCCGACCGGGAAACCCAGCGAGACGCCGAGGCCCCAGACGACGACTCCGGCATACGCCAGCGGAGTCGGACCGAGGACGACGGCCAGGCAGCCGACGATCGCCAGGCTGAAGCAGACACGCAGCACCGGCACCCGCCCGTAGCGGTCGAGGAGTGCCGTGCCGGCAAGGCGCCCGATCGTCATGAAGGTCAGAAAGGTTGCGAACGCTAGAATTCCGGCCCACTTGGGCACGTGGTGGCCCTCGACGAAGCCGAGCGACAGCCAGTCGTTGGCCGATCCCTCGGTGAACGCGGCGATCAGGGTCACGACACCGATCAACAGGACTCGCGGGTCGGTCCACGCGCTGCGGCCGGTCGGCGCGGGGCCGGAGTCCGCGGCGTTCTCGACCGACTCCTTGCGGCCGTCGGACAGCGTCTCGAAGTACTTGGCCCGCCAGATGGCGACGGTGCCGATGGCGATCATGACGACGACCAGATGCACCCACAGCGGTACGTGTATGGCGGTCAGGCCCGCCCCGATCAGCGCGGCCAGCACGGTGCCGCCGGAGAACATGGCGTGGTAGCGCGGCATGATCGATCGTTGCTGGCAGCGCTCGACGACTGTCCCCTCGAGGTTCATCGCGACGTCCCACGGTCCGATGCCCATGCCCGCGACGAGCAGACCGATCACCGTCAACCAGACGAGGTGCGAGGTGATGGCGACGGTTGCCAGCAGGTAACCGGTGACGGTTGCGAGGGCCGCCACACGGACCGTGACGCGGCTGCCGAAGCGGCCGATCACCCAGCCGGCGAGCGGCAGTCCGCTGACGCTGCCGATCGATCCGGCGAGCAGGAGCAGACCGAGCTGTCCGGTCGTCAGGTGGAGCAGCGACTTCACGTCGGGCAGTCGGGCGGCGAAGGATGCGAATGCCGCGCCGTTCAGCACGAACAGCACCGCGACCGAGGTCGAGACGCGCCGGACCTGTGCGGGGTCGGTCTGCGGCGTCTGCGCGGTGGGGAGCTTGTCCACCATCACCATGGGTTTCCTTCGGAGGAGCTTTTCAGTGGCTTGTCGAATCGATTCGATCGAATCGATTCGATAGTCTGCTCCACATGTCTGTGGGAGGTCAAGCCGAGCACTCGTCCGGCGGACGCGTGACGCTGCGTGACGTCGCGGAGCGCGCCGGTGTCGCGATCTCGACCGCATCGCTGGTCTTCAGCGGCAACAAACCGGTCGCCTCGGAGACGGCCGACCGGGTGCGTGCCGCTGCCGAGTTGCTGGGGTATGGCGGGCCGGACCCGATGGCCTCGTCCCTGCGACACGGGCGCAGCGGTGTGATCGCCGCGGTCGTCGAGCGACGCATCCTGCACGCGTTCCGCGATCCGTACGTCGTGTCCGTGCTCGACGGACTCTCGCAGGTCGTCGGGGAAATGGGATACGGGCTGTTGCTGCTGCCGGATGCGGCTGAGGGGTATGGCGACACCGGCCCTCAGGTGTCCCGTGTGGCTGCAGACGCTGCGGTTTTCATGCTGTGTGGTGACGAGAACAACGTGTTGGCAACGCAGTTCGCCGCTCGTGGCGTTCCGGTGGTGGGCACCGGTGCGCCGGCGGGTGCCGACATACAGGTGACGGCTGACGAACGTGCGGCCTCCCGTGAGCTGGCGCAATTACTGCACCGGCTCGGGCATCGCCGGGTGGACCACGTGATGATGCCGCTCCGGTGGGGCGGCACGACCGGACGGCGAACCATCGCCCAGGTCCGCGCGAGCAAGTTCCCGGACACGCGGGAGCGGGCGATCGGTGTGCGGGAGGTGTTCGCCACGGCGACCCTCATCGAGGCGGAGGAGCCCGACTTCGACTCGGGCTACGCGGCAGCGACGCTGCTGCTGGAGAGTGACCAGCCGCCGACCGCGATCGTCGCCCAGAGCGACCTGCTGGCAGCCGGGGTGGTGCAGTGCGCGGTCGACCGCGGCGTGCGCGTCCCCGAAGACCTGTCGGTCACCGGGTACGACGGGGTCTCGCTGCCGTGGTTTCCGAGAACGCTGACCACGATCGACCAGCACCCGATCGAGAAGGGCAGGGCTGTCGGCGAGGTGGTGCGTGCCCTGCTCGCCGGTGAGGACGTCTCCGATGTGCTGGTCCCGGTGACCCTGCGCGAAGGCGATACGACCGGTCCCGCGCCGAAGGGTCGGTAGGTTTCGCCGAACGGCTCCAGCGGGCGCTCGGCTAAACTGGGTCCAACACGACTGGCGAAGGTGGGGCACCACCGGGGAGTGTGAGTTCGTCGTATCGCCCGCCTGGGTGCGACTCCGATCGATTCAAGGAGTCCCCGGATGTCTGGTGCACAACTACTGGACGGCACTGCCGTCGCGCGTCGAATCTTCGCAGAGACCGCCGACCGTGCTGCGGAATTCGTTGCGGCACAAGGGCGTCGGCCGTGCCTCGCCACCGTGCTGATCGGTGACGACCCCGCGTCGCACACCTACGTGCGGATGAAGCAGCGGCGCGCCGGCCAGCTGGGGCTCGAGTCCCGTCGTGTGCAGTTGCCGTCGGACACCACCACGGAACAAGCGGTCCAGGCGGTCCGCGCGCTCTCCGCCGACGACTCTGTCGATGGCATCCTCGTGCAGCACCCGGCACCAACCCAGGTGGACGAGCTGGCCGTCTTCGAGGCGATCGCTCCGGACAAGGACGTCGACGGCGTCACCATGCACAGCTTCGCGGCAATGGGCCTGTCCGCCAACGGATTCCATTCCTGCACGCCGGAGGGGATCGTCCGGCTGCTCGATGCGTATGACGTGCCGCTCTCGGGGCAGCAGGTGTGCGTTGTGGGACGCAGCGCGATCCTCGGCAAGCCGGTCGGGCTGCTGCTGCTCGCCCGCGATGCCACGGTCACCTTCTGCCACTCACGCACGAAGGATCTGGCGGCGCAGGTCGGTGTCGCCGACATCGTCGTCGCCGCAGTCGGACGGCCCGAGCTGATCCGGGGTGCGTGGATCAAGCCGGGGGCCGTCGTCGTCGACGCCGGCTACAACCCGGGCAATGTCGGCGACGTGGAGACGGCGGCTGCGGCACAGCGGGCGTCATACATCACACCGGTGCCCGGTGGCGTCGGTCCGATGACGATCGCGGTGCTGATGGAGCAGACCGTCACCGCGGCGGAACGGCGAATCTGCTAGATCCTGCTCGGCAACTGGTAGGCAGTCGTGTGGCGCGGTTCGTAGATCTGGATGTCTTCGGTGCCGGGCACTGCGACGTCGACGGCGATGCCGTAACCGCGGTCTTCCGGCTCGCCCCGGAGAGTCGCACCACGGCCGGACAGTTCGCGAACGGTGGCGACGATGTCGTCGCAGACCAGGCTCATCACGTGTTGCGGTGTGTCCCGGCCACGGCCGGGCATCAGCGGGTGGACACCGAGTTCGCTCGGGCCGGTCCCGAAGATGAGCCAGTTGGCAGCATCTTCCGGGGCGTGGCCGGGCTCGGTGGAGGCGGCGTCGCTGACGAACGGCCACTGCAGGACATCACGGAAGAAGGCCCGGGTCGCAGGCGGATCCGACGAATAGATCAGCGTGTGAACTGCTGTGAGCATCCACTCAGGCTAGACCCGTGCGCGCCGAGCCGGACAGAAATCAGGTGCGGCCGAACGGCGACCGCCATACGTTCGAGGTATGCGCGCACCCGATGCCGGCTTCGCCGACCCACGACTGGCGGTCCTCTACGACTTCTTCGATGACGACCGCAGTGACCTCGACGTCTACGAGGCGATCGTCGATGAGCTGGGCGCCCGCAAGGTCGTGGACGTTGGCTGCGGAACCGGTTCTCTCGCAGTGCGATTGGCGGCTCGGGGCAACGTGGTGGTCGGTGTCGATCCGGCGGTCGCTTCGATCGATGTCGCCCGCGCCAAGCCGTATGCCGACAGGGTGACCTGGTTGCCCGGGGACGCCACGCTGCTGATCGATCGCGTCACCGATGCGGACCTGGCCGTGATGACCGGGAACGTCGCACAGGTCTTCGTGGACGACGCGGACTGGGAGCAGACGTTGAGCGCCATACACGGTGCGTTGCGGGAGGGCGGGTGGTTCGTCTTCGAGACCCGCCACCCCGAAGTGCGCGCGTGGGAGCAGTGGACGACGCCACCGGCCGAGGTCGTGCTGCCGGACGGTCGTCGCGGCACGGACTCGATGACGGTGACGGAGGTGGCGTTGCCGCTGGTGACGTTCGAGTCCACACTCGAGCTGGCCGACGAGACGCTGACATCGGTGTCGACATTGCGTTTTCGGGCGCATGCGGAGATCGAGGACGACCTGCGGCGCCACGGTTTCGAGGTCGTCGAGGTACGCGATGCACCGGACCGCCCGGGCAGAGAGTGGGTGTTCTTCGCCCGGACCCACCGCGAGTGAGATCGCCGTGCTGGTCTCGATACGAGCCTTCCCCCGCTGCGCTCCGCCAGGCTCTACTCGACCCGCGCACGTCACTGGAAGTCGCGGGACTTGGTCCGCACGTGAATCGTGAGGTGCTCCAAGCGATCCGCGAGCAGGTTGGTGACGCCGTCCTCGGAGCGTTCGAGTATGCCGCGCACCACCATCGCCGGTGACGCACGCGCGATGCGCCGATAACGATGCCAAACGCCTTTCGAGACAATGACATTCAGGATTCCGGTCTCGTCCTCCACATTGACGAAGGTGATCCCGCCGGCCGTCGCCGGGCGCTGGCGATGGGTGATCACACCGCCGACTTGCACCCGCCGGCCGCTCTGGAACCCCTTCAACTGCTCGATCGGCAGCACGCCGCGCGCGTCCAGGTCCGCGCGGACATGCCGGATCGGATGATCACCGGGGCTGATCCCGGTCGCCTGCAGGTCGTGCATCAGCAGTTCGCCGATCGACAACTCCGGCAGCAGCGGCGGTTGGTACGGCACGCGAACCGGCAACTGGTCACCGCGGATCGACGCCGCCTCTGCTGAACGCCACAGTGCGTCACGACGTGAACCGGTCAGTGCGTCCAATGCGCCGGACAGCGAAAGCGCCTCCATCTGCTCGGTATCCAGCTCGGCGCGGCGCGCGAGGTCCGCCAGATCGGTGAACGGCCCGGACAGATCCCGGGTCCGCACGATGCGCTCCGCGGCAGCCTCACCGAGCGCGGTGATGTCGGCCAGCCCGAGACGCACCGCGTGGTGCCAGTCGCGGCGGTGCTCCTGCCAATCGGGCGCAGCATCGGTGTCGAAATCACCGATCTCCTCCTGCGTGTGGTCGCGCAAGCAGTCGTCGGTGCCGCCGCGTTGGTCCATGGCATCGGGGGAGTCCGGCTCGAGATCGGCGTGCACACTGGAGCGCATCAGGTCCGGCGATAGCACCTCGACACCATGCCGCCGTGCGTCGCCGGTGAGCGTCTGCGGCGAGTAGAAGCCCATCGGCTGGGAGCGCAGCAAACCTGCCAAAAACGCTGCGGGGTAATGCAATTTGAGCCAGGAGCTGGCATAGACCAGCACCGCGAAACTGAGCGCGTGCGACTCGGCGAAACCGAAATTGGCGAAGGCCTCGATCTTGTTGTAGATCTCCTCCGCAGTCTTGGGCGGTATGCCGTTGCGGGCCATGCCGTCATACAGCTTCGTGCGCAGCGAGTCGATGCGCTCGACCCCACGCTTGGACCCCATCGCCCGGCGCAGCAGGTCGGCATCGGCCGGGCTGCAATCGCCGACCGCGATCGCCATCTGCATGAGCTGCTCCTGGAAGAGCGGCACGCCGAGCGTGCGCGAGAGCACCGGCTCGAGCAGCGGGTGCGAGTAGGTGACGTCCTCCTTGCCGGTCCGTCGCCGGATGTAGGGGTGCACCGCACCACCCTGGATCGGACCGGGTCGGATCAGCCCGATCTCGACGGCGAGGTCATAGAAGGACCGCGGCTTCAGCCGGGGGAGAGTCCCCATCTGCGCACGACTCTCGACCTGGAACACGCCGATCGAGTCGGCCCGGCACAACATGTCGTAGACACCGGGCTCGTTGCGGGGCAACGTCTCGATGCGCCACTGCTCGCCGGTATGGCGCTCGACGAGGTCGAAGGTGTGCTGCAACGCGGCGAGCATCCCGAGCCCGAGCAGGTCGAACTTCACCAGCCCCATCCACGCGCAATCGTCCTTGTCCCATTGCAGGACAGTGCGATCCGTCATCCGGGCGTGCTCGATGGGGCACACCTCGCTGACTGGGCGGTCGGTCAACACCATGCCGCCGGAGTGGATGCCGAGATGTCGCGGATAGCCCAACACCTGCGTCGCCAACCCGATCACCGGCGTGGGTATGTCGTGGTCCGCGCTCGCGATCTCCGCACCCCACCGCTCGACCTGCCGGGACCACGCGTCCTGTTGCCCCTGGCTGGCGCCGAGCGCCTTGGCCATGTCGCGGACGGCGTTCTTCGGGCGGTAGGTGACGACGTTGGCGACCTGTGCGGCGTTGCGGCGACCGTAGCGCTCGTAGACGTGCTGGATGACTTCCTCGCGCCGGCCCGAGTCGAAGTCGACGTCGATGTCCGGGGCTTCCTCGCGCAGTTCGGACAGGAACCGCTCGAACGGCAGCTCGTAGAAGATCGGGTCGATCACCGTGATGCCGAGGACGTAACAGACCGCGGAAGCCGCGGCCGAGCCGCGCCCCTGGCACAGGATGCCGTGCGTATGGGCGAACTGCACGATCTCGTGCACGATCAGGAAATAGCCCGGAAAGTCTTTCTTCTCAATGACATCCAGCTCCCGCTCGATGCGTGCGTATGCCGCCTGGTTGTCCCGGGGGTAGCGCTCGGCGGCACCCCGCATGGTGAGCTCGCGCAGCCAGCTCATCGGGGTGTGACCGGCCGGCACCTCCTGGCGGGGGAGTCGCGGTGACGCCGCGCGCAGGCTGAAGGCCAGGTCGTCGGCGATCTCGACGGTCCGCTCGACGGCACCCGGGAAGCGCCGCATGCGTTGCGCCATCTCCGCGCCACTGCGCACGTATGCCGCGCCGTGCACCGGCAACCAGCTGTCCAGCTCCTCCAGGCTGCGCCGCGAACGGACGGCCGCCAGGGCGGTGGCGAGGGGGTACTGCTCAGCATCTGCGTAGTGCACCGCATTGGTCGCGACGGTGAGCGCCCCGGCGGCATCCGCGACACCGGCGAGCCGGTCACAGGTGGCGCTGTCGGTGGGGTCGCCGTGATCGGTCAGCTCGACGAAGACGTTGTCCTTACCGAAAAGGTGCTGTAGAGAACGTAATTCGGCGACTGCCGCGTCATGCCCATGCCGCGTGAGTGCGCTGGGCACACTGCCTTTGCGGCACCCGGTCAGCACGACCCAGTGACCGGCTGCCTCCTGTGCCAGCGCCTGCAGGTCATAGAGCGGCTTGCCCTTCTCCGCGGCGTCGGCGAGCTGGCCGTCGGTGACGGCTCTGGCCAGGCGACGGTAGCCTTCCGCTCCGCGCGCCAGCACGAGCAGATGATTGCCTTCCGGATCGGGTATGCCGTTCTGCGGAGCCGTGAGGCCGAGCGATAGTTCGGCGCCGAAAACCGTTCGTAATCCATAACTCTCGGCCGCCTCGGCGAAACGCACGATGCCGTAGAGGCCGTCGTGATCGGTGATGGCGATGCCGTGCAGCCGCTGTCGTGCCGCCTCGGTGACCAGATCCTCGGGTGCCGCGGCACCGTCGAGGAAGCTGTAGTAGGAGTGCGCGTGCAGTTCGGCATACGGCACCACCGGCCCGGCCGACTCGCCGAGATCGGCCGGGCGGAACGGGTGTCGCTTGCGGGAGAAGACCGGCCCGTCACCGCCGTCGGCGGGCTGCCCGCGCACCGTGCGGTCCTCGGGTCGTATGCCGCGGGACAACGCCTGCTCCAGTTGTGACCACGGTATGGCGGGGTTGCTCCAGCCCATCTCAGTCGTACCTTGCTTCCAGGAACCAGGTGTTGCCGTCGGCGAGGAGCAGCCAGGCTGCGGACTGGTTGTCGATCAGCTGAAAACGGTTGAGACGCACTCGCTTTCGCCACCAGCGATGATGGATCGGCCAGGGGCCGGCCCATTGTGCGATGCGCCGACGTCCCGCCGCGAAACGCAACCATGCAGGTGACCCGCTGACCGTGCCGCGCTCGTCGACCGTGACCGACTCCCCGGTGTCGGTGAGGACCTGCACCTGGCTCGCGCTGCTGAAGACGGTGGCCGGGGCGGGACCGGGGACGGTGCCCGGCCAGGGCTGCTCGAGCCGACGCTCGCGAGTGGTCGGCAGCGCGTCTCCCCAGGGGCGAAGAACACGACGCTCGTGCAGCAGCCTGCCTCCGGTGACGGTGCTGGTGAGGATGGCGTCGCGACCCAGCCGGTGCTGCAGAGTGGTGAGGGCGTGCTCGACCTTCTCATCGGGGCGATCACCCCAGAGCCCCTGCGCATGGTGTTCGGCGTTGTCGACCGACTCCGGCAGCACCTGCACCGAGAGCACCGACGCGCCCAGCGAGTCGTCGTCGACCGTTGCTGCTTCGGTGGCGAGATCCTCCAACTGCCAACGGATCCGGTCCAGGACCTCGGAGCTGCCGAACTGCCACGGATGCCGCCATACCCGCTCGAAGAGGGCGTCCGGCTCGAGCTGCACGGTGACCCGGATCTCGGTGCAGATCAACGAGGCCCGCGTGAGCAGTTGCGCGAAGTCGGCGGCGGCCGGCTCGCAGTGCGCGATGATCTGCTCGACCCGGTCGGTGGCCGGGTCGAAGAGGACCTGCATGCCCAACTCCGGCGGCACCGTGCGGGGACTGAGGATCGGTGCATCCTCGCCGCTGGCGAGTTGATGCGCGCGCAGGCCGGCGGCGCCGAAGCGGGCGTGCACCTGATCGCGCGGCAGTTGCACCAGGTCGCCGAGCTTGCGAATCCCCATGCGCTGCAACAGATTGTCCAACTTCCTGTCACAGGCTGCGGCAACCGGCAGGCCGGCCAGGAAGGCGGCCGAGCCGCCCGCCGGGACGAGGTGGATGGGTGCGACGGTCGAGCTGACGTAGGCGGCCTGCTCAGCGGTGAAGAGTCCGTCGGCGACAGCGACGCGCAGGTCGACCGGCAGTCGCAACTCGTGCCGGGTGAAATCGTGCAGGTGGGAGAAGAGGGCGCTCGCGGCGGCGTGCTCGCCGCCGTAGAAACGTGCGGCACCCTGCGCACGCACCGCGGCGACTCCGGGCCGGACCACGTGCACGTCGGGGATCTTCTCCTCGACGGCGTGCAGCACCGGCTCGAAGGCGCGCGCCTCGGCCACGACGTCGTGCGGCAGCACGATCAGCTCTGGGCAGCGGTGCTGAGCCTGCCGGATGCGCAGCCCGACGGTGACGCCCTCGAGCTTGGCCGCAGCGGAGCAGGCGACGACCACACCGCGATCGGTGAGAGCGAGCGCCTGGTCGGCAGCGATGCCCTGCGTGAGCCGGGCCGCCAGCACCGACCAGCCCGGGCACCAGAGCAGCATCACGCGCACGGGTGAGGTGGTGATCATGGCGTGTGTTCCAGGGTCTCGATACGCGGCTCGTTCCTCGCCGCTACTCGACCGGCGTGGGTGGTCTCGATACGCGGCTCGTTCCTCGCCGCTACTCGACCGGCGTGGGGGATCATGGGCGGACCGGGAGGGTGAGATCGACGTGCCGGGTGCGGTGTCGTTCGGTCGCCTCGAGACGCAGGGCGCCGCCGGAAAGGTGGCCGTGCCCGGCATACAGGCCGTCCCAGCGCACGATGCGGCCGGTGAGCTTCGCGGCGGCGCGGGGCCAGGAGCCCAGCACCACCAGCGTGCTGCCACTGGTCCGCAGACGGGCGAGCAACCGGGACACCTCGCCGGGGGAGACGTGCTCCGGGGGTGCCGCCACGACCAGCGCGGTGACCTCGACCAGGGCCGCGATCACCGAGGTCCAGTCGTCGGGGGAGACCTGGGGGATCAGTGCCAGCCGGTCCAGCCAGATGCCCCACTCCGCAGCGGCTTCGACGCCCAGGTCGGGCAGCCCGACGACACCGCACCACGAGCCCGCCATCGAAGGTCCGGCGAGCAGGGCGAGAGCCGCGCTCATCGAGCCGTGCAGTGTGTAGACGGCACCGGCACGCAACCCGCGGGGGAACAACTCGGCGAGCGCCGGAAGCACCGGCACGCTGCCTGCCGCCGGCGTCGTCTCGTGCCGCTGCAGCAGCTCGTGCAACTCGGCAACCCGGGTCGCGGTGGGAGCGGTCATGCATTCCATGATCGAACGCATGTTCGAAAAAGTCAATCGGGCGCACGCCACGCGATCCGGTGGTCGGCGACGTCGACCGGACCGACATAATCGCCTGGTGATCGCATCCACCGCCTGGCGCACCCTGGCACGTGGCCTGGTCGAGCTGGCGTATGCCGACACCGGCGTCGGCGACCACCCGGTGATCCTGCTGCACGGCCTCGCCGGCACCGCTCAGGAGTGGTCGGCCACGCTACGCGGACTCGGTGACACCCACCGGATGGTCGCCCTGGAGCAGCGCGGCCACGGGCATTCGACCCGTATGCCGCAGGACGTGACCCGGGCGGCCTACGTCGCCGATGTGGTGGCCCTGATCGACCGGCTCGGCGGGGGTCCGGTGACGCTCGTCGGGCAATCGATGGGCGGTCACACGGCAATGCTCGTGGCGGCTGAATATCCGCACCTGGTAAGGCAATTGGTGATGGTCGAAGCGGGAGTCGGCGGCGGCGGTGATGCTGCCACTGCGCCGGTCGAGCAGTGGTTGCGCAGCTGGCCGGCGAGCTTCCCGGACCGGGATGCCTTCATCGATTTCTTCGACAGCACTCCGACGGCCGGCGAGGCGTGGGCGGACGGTCTGCAGTTCGACGCGGGCGGCCTCGTGCCGTGCTGGAACGCGGACGTGCTGGTCGAGGCGCTGCGTGCGGTGCACGTGCTGCCGCGTTGGCGGGCGTGGGAGTCCGTGACCGTCCCGACGCACCTGGTCGTGGCGGAGCGCAGCGCCATACCGACCGAGCAGCTGGAGCGGATGTATGGCGCCGGCGGTCACGTCGAGCACACCACGATCGCCGATGCCGGCCACGACCTGCACCTGGATCAACCGCGGGAATGGCTGCAGACGTTGCGGCGCATCCTGGACGCGGACGGGCCGGCCACCGACGATCGGTGACCGGCCCGTCCGGACGAGTGGTGGGTGGCGTCAGCCGGCGGTGTTCTCGGTGGTGGCGACCGGACGCTGGGCCAGCTCGTCGTCGAGGCGCAGCAGGCCGGGGCCGTCGTCGTTGATCAGCTTGACGCGCCCGACGATCTCGTCGACCGATGCTTCTTCCTCGACCTGCTCGCTCAGGAACCACAGCAGCAACGGACGGGAGTCCAGGTCGCCGTCCTTCTCCGTGGCGGCATACAGCTCACGGATCGAGGCGGAGACCTTCTGCTCGTGCGCGAGCGCCGCCTCGAACACGGACAGAACGCTCTTGGCGCTGACCTTCGGTGCGGCGATGGCACCGATCACCGGGTGGTTGGACCGGTCGCTGAGGTGGTCGATGAACTTGTTGGCGTGGACGATCTCCTCGTCGGCCTGGTGTCGCAACCATGCGGCGATGCCCGGCAGGTCCTGGTCCTCCATCTCGATCGCGAGCTGGCGGTAGACCATCGAGGACTCGAACTCCAGGGTGATCTGGGCGTTGAACTTCTTCTCGAGTGCGGCGCTCATCTTCATGGGACCAGAGTAGGTCGCAATGCCGTGCGTCACCAGCAAAGTTTGCCTACCCACAGTTGGGTTTGCCTCACCTCATTGACGATTCGCAGCGCTCGCGTGCGAGCCGGTGAGATCAGCTCCGAAGCAGCGATTGATAGTCGGGGTGCCGGTCGATCCAGGCCTTGATGAACGGGCACTCCGGTATGACGGAGCGGTTGCCGGCCGCCCGCACGTCGTCGAGCGCGTAGCGGGCGATGGCGGAACCGACGCCCTTGCCCTCGAACTTCGGGTCGACCTCGGTGTGCACGAAGGTGATCTCATCCGTGGCGAGCCGGTAGACGGAGAACCCGGCGAGGACGCCGCCGATGCGGGCCTCGTAGCGGTTCTGCTCGGGATTGTCGGCCACCGTGATGTCGTCACTCATACGTCCATCTTGGACCTCGACGTCGCCGTGCGTCATACAACCGGGTGGTCCGGGGTATGACGGGAGATGTGACAGGCCGCCAACGCCTATCCCGTTCGTCAGCTCGGGCGCGTTGATCCCTTCTCGGGGCGGTTTGAAGGTGTCGATCACCGCCATCTCGCAGGGGAGCTTGATTGACCGAACCGAAGATCCGCAGTCCCGCGTGGTCCACTATCGACATGACCATGGTGAGACTCACTGACAGGCCACGTGTGGATGACTTTCGGGCGCTCTCGCGTAGCTCCCCATGGAGATTCAACACGTTGCACTTCCGTCACCGCAGCACCGATTTTGGGGACGAGGTGGAAGCGTGGCTCGACCGCCCTTCACAGCGGGTGACCGTCCGCTCCAGTGAAGGGGTTGAGGTCAGCCACGGCGTGCCGTACGGCACCTCGGGCAACGCTCGGGACTTCTTGGACCGTGATGAGCCAGAGTTCCGTCCGGATGGTCTCGTCATCGAACGCCCGCGGATGTGGCACCTTGCACACGGCGATCCAATGTGGCGCAACTACATCTGGACGGCGATGCTTGATCCCGAAGAACTCAGCCACGGTGTCCATATTCATGACGTCCGAACCGAATCACGGCTGGGCCGAAGAACATGGTCAGCGACCTGCCGACCGCTGATGGGCGTCGGGGAAGATTGGGAGGGAGGGTACGACCCGCGCTGCGGGTGTTGCCCCCTCTTGGACAGCGAGGCAAGTCGACTCCTTGAGTACGGTCCCGATCGCACGGGATCGTCTAACGACGCCCTACCGACCTCATACCGAGTTCACCTCGACGTACAGACCGCAATCACTGTCGAAATCGCGGCACTCGACGGTAATCCAAGCACGATCCTGCGCAACGAGATCCTGGACGTGGACACTCCACTCACCCCGCCTCAGGCCAACTGAAACCGAGTTGTGATCGTCTGCGTCATTGAACGGCGGGGCGGTGAGCGGGCAGGCCGAGGATCAGACCCTGAACCATGCCCGCATGGTTCGGTCGGTGACCGATTGCAGCTGTCGGTGGGGCGGCCTAGCGTGAGGTGATGTCGGACAAGACAGTCGGACACGAGAGGTGACGCGCATGACTGACGTGGTCGGCTGGCTGCTCGCGGGAGACCCATCGATCCGATGGCAGGTGCTGCGTGATCTCACCGACTCTCCACCTGCCGAGATCGCGACCGAGCGTGCGCGGGTCGCCGACTCGGGGCAGGGGAGCCGGCTGCTCGGTCTGTATGCCGACGGCGCCTGGGCCGGTGGTGCGTGCTTCCCGGGCAAGGACTGGCGACCACCGGACGGTCCGGTCGGAGACCCGGACGGGCAACCGTGGACCGCGACGCTGCCGACGTTGCGGCTGTTGCGCGAATTCGGTGTGAACCCTGGCGATTCGCGAGTCGTCGAGGCGGTCAGCGGCGTGCGTGAGCAATGCCGTTGGGAGTATGACGGCTCGGCGTTCTTCGCCGGTGAGGTCGAGCCCTGCATCAACGGCGGCACGGTGTCGACCGGTGCATACTTCGGTCAGGACGTCGACGCCATCGTGCAACGGCTGCTCGGCGAGCAGCTCGAGGACGGAGGCTGGAACTGTGAGGCGGAGAACGGGTCGACGCGCTCGTCGTTCCACACCACCATCTGTGTGCTGGAGGGTCTGCTGGACTACGAGCGCGCCGGTGGCCGTCTCGAGGTGTCGGACGCGCGACACCGCGGTGCGGAATACCTGTTGCAGCGCAACCTCTTTCGGCGTGCGAGCACCGGTGAGGTCGCGGACGAGGACTGGCTGCAGTTCTCGTTCCCGACGCAGTGGCACTACGACGTGCTGCGCGGTCTCGACTACTTCCGTGCCGCCGGCGATGCTCCCGACCCGCGGCTGGCCGACGCCGTCGAACAGGTGCGGTCCAAGCAGCAGGCCGACGGCAAGTGGCTGCTCGAGAACACCCATCCCGGCCTGGTCCACTTCGAGCTCGAGGACGGCGACGGCCGGCCGAGCCGCTGGAACACCCTGCGCGCGTTGCGCGTGCTGCGCTGGTATGACGGCGGTCCGACTGCCTGAGCCGTTCCTGAGCCTCCGGGCAGTGGGGAAGTGGCAGGCCTAGAGCACGGCCAGCCGTTCCACCAACAGCTTGATGCGAGTCTCGGTGTCTTCCGGGGGAAGTCGTCCCGCCCGGGTCAGCGTCGCCATACCGTGCAGTGCCGCCCAGAAGACCTCGGTGAAGAGGCCGGGGTGGACGCCTTCGCCGGCTACCGGTCCGAGACTCTCCAGCAGGGCGTCGAACGCGTCCTTGAGCGGCGCCGGGGTGTCCTCCATCGCGAAGACCAGTCCGCCGTCGAGCTGGAAGATGGCGTCATACACGGCCGGGTTCTGTTCGGCGAATTCCAGATACGCGCGCGCGAGCGCGGCGACCCGGGTCCGGGCGCTTCGGGTGCGGGTAGCAGCGGCGCGCACCGCCGCGGCCATTTCGGTGGCACCCTCCAGGGCGACGGCGCCGATGATCTCGCGCTTGCCGCGGAAGTGGCTGTAGAGAACCGGCTGGCTGTATTCGATGCTCTCCGCCAGCCGCCGAGTGGTGACGGCGTCCCAGCCCTGCTTCTCGGCGATGTCGCGCGCGGTCGCAACGATCAGTCGTTCGCGCTCGTCGCGATCGCGTTGCCTTCGTTCCTGTACCGACATGGCTGAATTCTAGCAGCGCTAGACAATCAAGCGATAGCACTGCTAGCGTCATTCACATCACTAGCAACGCTAGATTTTCTGGAGGAACATCATGCTGAACACGCTCGAGGTCGTCACGACCGTGGTTGTCGGCGTACTGGTGGGGGTCGAGTTCGCGGTTGCCTTCGTGATGAACCCGATTCTCAACGCGCTGCCCGATGACAGCACCCAACTCGGTCATGCTCACGGCGGCCGAATGCTCGGCGCCGTGATGCCGTTCTGGTACATCGGGTCATTGATCCTGGCCGCCGGGTGGGCCATCGCCGGCTGGCACCACGACGGCAGCGGTCTCGTTGTCATCGCTGCCGCTCTGCTGATCCTCAGTGTGGTGCTGTCGATCCTGTTGCTGGTCCCGATCAACAACCGCAACAAGCGCTGGACCGTGGAGAACCGGCCGGCCGACTGGAAGGCGCAACTGAACCGCTGGCTGCGTTTCCATTACGTCCGCGTCGCGATCCTCATCGCCGCCTTCGCGCTGCTGGTGATCGCGCTCGTCTGAACTGCACACGCGCGAACGTCAGCCGGTTGTCACCGACCTCCCCCGATGGAGTCGGTGACAACCGGCTGCGGTCTCGGGTCAGCCGGTGACGCCCAGCTGCGTGGTGCGCGGTGAAGGTGTGGGCGGTTCGCTGGAACCAGCGGGCGGTTGGGTCGTCGTGGCTGTCGAGGTCGATCCGCTGCCAGTGGTGAACACCTTCGTCGCGGTGGCACGTGCCCCGGACTTTGGGCCCGTGGAGTACGTCAGCCAGGCGATAACCGTGTGCGTCCCCGGTGCCAACGCGATCGTGTCACTGCTCAGCGTGACGTCGTTCCATGCTTTGACCATGCAGTCCGAGGTGCAGTCGTATCCGTCGCCGGCCAAGGCAACCTTGCCGTCGACGGTGACCTCGGCCGACGTGTAGTTCAGTGGGGCGTCTTTCCCGCCGAATATGGACCCGTTCGCCTGGAAGCCCGCCCGGTAGCGTTCGTTGCCCGCTGATTTGAGCACTGGAGTGATTACCAGGTGGGCGACCTGAGAACTCGTCTCGATCGACGTCGCAGCCGACGTAGAAGTCGAAGGTGCGCTCGTCGGAGCAGTTGTCGTCGCAGTGGCGGGCGACGTCCCCGTCGACGTTCCCGTGCTGCTCGTGGCGCCGGGCGATGCCGACGGGTCGGCGTTACTGACCGTGGCGGTCGCGATGGCGCCGCCGCAGGTGATGATTCCCGCGACCGCCGCCGCGAGGAACTTGTTGCGCGTGATGGTGTTCATGATCGATCCCCCAATGTGTCGATGAGCGTCCCTCGGTGGGACACATGGGAGGACGACCACGGCGGCGAATGGTTGCCCGATGCCGGCCGATCTTGGTCGAAGTCGTACGCCGCCTAGGACTCGGTCGGAGCGCGGTTGAACTGCGCGCCGCGACCGGTCACTGCGGAACCATCACTGCGGCGGCAGCACCGACTGCTGGCTGGGCAACTGATCCTGCCGGACCAGGCCGACGGGGCACGTCATCCCGTTCGGGCCGTGGTTGCAGTAGCCGCCGGGATTCTTGTGCAGGTACTGCTGGTGGTAGTCCTCGGCGTAGAAGAACGGTCCCGCCTCGGAGGCCGGGCGGATCTCGGTGCTGATCTCGCCGAAACCGTTGTCGTGCAACACCTTTTGAAAGGCCTCACGCGTCGCGATCGCGGCCTGCTCCTGCTCCGGCGTGGTCCAGTAGATCGCCGAGCGGTACTGCGTGCCGATGTCGTTGCCCTGCTGGTTGGCCGTCGTCGAGTCGTGGTTCTCCCAGAACGCCTTCAGCAGCAGCTCCGGTGACGTCTTCGTCGGGTCGTACGCGACGAGCACCGCTTCCGTGTGGCCGGTACGACCGGTGCAGGTCTCCTCGTACGTCGGGTTCGGTGTGAAGCCGCCCATGTAGCCGGCTGCGGTCGCCACCACGCCGGGCTGCTGCCAGAAGATGCGCTCGGTGCCCCAGAAACAGCCCATGGCGACATACAGCAGCTGGGTGCCCTCGGGCCACGGACCCTGCAGGGGAGTGCCGAGCACTTCGTGCGTCTCGGGTATGCCGGGCAGTTGTGCCTGGCGGCCGGGAAGTGCTTCGTCGGGTGACACCATCGAGGTCTTGCGGCCGAAGAGGAAGCTCATGTCATGCACAACGAAAAGGTGCGCTGAAGCCTTCCCGGGCGACATGCGCGATCTCGATACGCGGCTCGTACCTCACCGCACCCTTCGATACGTCCGCTCGTCCCTCGCGGACTACTCAGGGCGGCGCTCGATCCGCTTAGGGTCAGCAGTTCTTGTAGCCGGTCTTCGCCCGCTTCTGCGCTGCGGTCTGCTTGTAGGTGCAGGTGGTAACCGTGGTGCGGCCCTTCACCAGGTACGCCGTGTCGAGCGTGTTGTTCCAGACCATCGACCGACTCATTCCCCAGTAGAGGTTGGTCGAGGTGTTGCGACCTTTTCCGGAGTGCACGGTGACCGTCTTGCCCGCGCCGAGCCGGAAGGTCTTGGCGAAGCGGAAGACATGCTTCGAGCCGCGGTCGTGGATCAGGTAGCCGGACAGGCTGATCGTCTTGCGCGTGACGTTCTTGACCTGGATGTACTCGCGGTTGAGTCGCGTCTGTGTATAGGGCGTGTCCGACCCCGGCTGGTCGGCGTAGAACCGTGCGAACTTCAGCGTGCTTGCCGCATCGGCGGGTGCGGCGAGAGGAAGCGTCATACCGACGGCAACGGACACGGCAGCAAGGACGGGCACAACACGACGCATGACGATCGAACTTTCGGTGAGAAGGAATGACGGCACATTCGCCGGGTAAAGGAAGAGTAAAGAAGAGGTCAGAAATCGTCCAGCTGTTTCGCAGAACTTCTCGGCCCTCGCAAGATCGTGTCGCACCCCGTCGGATCGCCGGAACGGCGCGGTTCGGTGGACGCGAGGTGAGCGGGGCCGCTCCGGCTGGATAACCTGTCCCGGTGCTGACCGTGCAAGACGCCCTCATCCGCCTCCAGAAGTTCTGGACCGACCGCGGCTGCATGATCGTGCAGCCGAACAACACCGAGGTCGGAGCGGGGACGATGAACCCCGCGACGCTGATGCGGGTGCTCGGGCCGGAGCCGTGGCGCGTCGCCTACGCCGAGCCGTCCGTGCGGCCCGACGACAGCCGGTATGGCGAGAACCCCAACCGCCTGCAGACGCACACGCAGTTCCAGGTCATCCTCAAGCCGGAGCCGGGCAATCCGCAGGAGCTCTACCTCGAGTCGCTCGAGGCACTGGACATCGACATCCACGCGCACGACATCCGCTTCGTCGAGGACAACTGGGCGCAGCCGGCGATCGGCGCCTGGGGCCTCGGCTGGGAGGTCTGGCTGGACGGCATGGAGATCACCCAGTTCACCTACTTCCAGCAGGTGGGCGGGCAGAATCTCGACCCGATCCCTGTCGAGCTGACCTACGGCATCGAGCGCATCATGATGGCGCAGCAGGGTGTCTCGCACTTCAAGGACATGCAGTACGCACCCGGCATCACGTATGGCGAGGCCTTCGGCCAGCAGGAGTACGAGATGTCGCGCTACTACCTGGACGACGCCGACGTGCAGGTCAACCAGGAGTTCTTCGACCACTACGTCGCCGAGGCGACGCGGATGATCGAGCAGCGGCTGCCGGTGCCGGCATACAGCTACGTGCTCAAGTCGTCGCACGCGTTCAACGTGCTCGACGCGCGTGGCGCGATCTCCACCACCGAGCGCGCCAAGGCGTTCTCGACCATGCGCGCGCTCGCGCGCGACGTCTCCAAACTCTGGATCGAGCGGCGCGAGGAACTCGACTTCCCGCTGCTCAAGGGTGAGGCGCCGAAGGTGCTCGTCGGCTCCGCCGTGCGGCACCCGGCCGACGAACCGGAGGACGTCGACGTCACCACTCTGCCGACCGACGACCAGACGCTGGCGGTCGAGATCGGTGTTGAGGAGCTGCCGCCGCACGTGGTCGAGCAGGCGATGGACTTCGTCCGCACGTCGCTGACCGACCGCCTCGGCGCCAGCCGACTGACGCACGGTGCGATCGACGTGGTGGGCACCCCGCGCCGCATCGTCGCGACGGTCGCCGACCTGTCTGCGCACGAGCCCGACGCCGAGAGCTTGCGCAAGGGACCCAAGGTCGCCGCCGCGTATGACGAGAACGGCGAACTCACCAAGGCGGCACAGGGATTCGCACGCGGCCAGAAGGTCGATGCATCGAGCCTCGTACGAGCTGAATTTGATGGCGCCGAGCACATCGCGGTGAAGCTCACCGAGCAGGGCCGTGACGTCCTGGCCGTGGCCGGCGAGATCATCGGCGACATCGTCGAGGCCCTGCGCGCTGACAAGAACATGCGCTGGGACGACCCGCAGCTGTCCTACAGCCGCCCGGTGCGCTGGATCGTCGCCCTGTGGGGCAACGTCGTCGTGCCCGTGCACGCGTCCGAGCTGACCGCCGGCCGCACCACCTACGTGCACCGGACCGACGCGACGCCGCTGGTGCGAGTCGAGTCCGCTGATCGGCTGCGCGACGTGCTGGAGACCCACGGCCTCGTGATCGACCCCGTGACCCGACGCCAGCAGGTCATCGACCAATCCCGGGCACTCGCCGAATCCGTCGGCGGGACAATCGATTTCGACGGTGAGTCGGCCCTCGTCGACGAGATCACCAACCTCGTGGAGCAGCCGCACGCGATCCTCGGTAGCTACGGGGAGAAGCACCTCGAACTGCCCGAGCAGATCCTCACCACGGTGATGCGCAAGCATCAGCGCTACCTGCCGGTGCGCAACGCCGACGGTGCCCTGCTGCCCCACTTCGTGACCGTCGCCAACGGCGACTGTGACGACGAGCTGGTCCGTCTCGGCAACGAGACGGTGCTGCGTGCTCGCTACGAGGACGCAGCGTTCTTCTACGACGCCGACCTGAAGCAGCCGCTGGCCGACCTGCGGTCCGGCATCAGCAAACTGACCTTCGAGAACCGCCTCGGCTCAATGGATGACAGGGCTATTCGTATCAACGGGATTGCCCAAGATCTTCTGAGTAAAGTCGATGTCAGTCCAGAGGACATCAAGACTGCCCGTCGAGCCGGGGAGCTCGCGAAGTTCGACCTGTCCAGCCAGATGGTCATCGAGTTGTCGTCACTGGCCGGTTTCATGGCGAAGGAATACGCGACCAAGGCGGGGGAGACCCCGCAGGTGGCGCAGGCGCTGTGGGAGATGGAGTTGCCCCGCACGGCCGGGGACGCGCTGCCCCAGTCGCTGCCGGGTGCGGTGCTGGCGCTCGCCGACCGCTTCGACCTGCTGGCCGCGATGTTCGCGATCGGTGCCAAGCCGTCCGGTTCGTCGGATCCGTTCGCGCTGCGTCGTGCCGCGCTCGGCCTGCTCTCGATCCTGCGCGGTCACCGGGAGCTCGGCGCCGTCACGATCGACGCCGGACTCGCGGCTGCGGCTGCCCGACTGCGGCAGCAGGGCATCGAGGTGTCCGACGAATCCGTCGCGGCCGCAAAGGAATTCATCGTCGGTCGGTTCGCGCAGCAGCTGCGTGACGAAGGTGTGTCGGTGGGTCTGGTTGCTGCGGTCACCCCGCTCGCAACCGCGCCCGGCGTCGCGACGCGAGCGCTCGCGGACATCGACGAGGCGCGAACGGACGACCGCTTCGCCCCGCTGGTCGAGGCCGTCCAGCGGATCACCCGGATCGTGCCGGCCGGCACTGCCGCGTCATACGATCGGGCGTTGCTGGCATCGGACGCCGAGCGGGCCCTGGTGACTTACGTCGACGAACTGCCCGACCACGCGAATGACGCTCTGCCGCAATGGATTCCGGATGCGCTGCCGTTGGTGGCACCGTTGGCGACATACTTCGACGACGTGATGCTGATGGCCGACGACGAGGCGCTGCGCTCGTCGCGGCTCGGCCTGGTGCAGACGATCGTCGAGCGGGCGCCGCACGGCATCGATTGGCGAGAGCTCAACTCCGCTCTTTAAAGCTGGTCGAGTGCCGGAGGAGCGCAGCGGGGGAGGTGTATCGAGACCCTCGCCTACTCGGTGCGGGCGAAGATCAACGCCGTGTACGGCGGCAGCGTCACTGACGCGATCGGCGCACCGCCGTGGTCCTGCGCGTCCGCGTCGCCGACCCAGGTGCCGGTGAAGCCGCTGCTGTAGATCTGGGCGTCGGTGTTGAGGGCGAGTGTCCAGTGACCCACGGACGGAAACCGCACACCGACGTTCTCGTGGGTGGCGCCACTCATGTTGACCACGACCGCGACGTCGTCGCCGGGTCCGCCGTCCATCCACCGGTGGTAGGCGATCACCTTGGCATCGTCGTCGATGTCGAGCAGCTCGACGTGCGGTCCGGACAGGCCGCGCGTCGTGCCGTTTCCGTTGCGGCGCAAGCGGATCAGGTCCTGATGGAGCACCGCGATGCCGTGGAACTCACCCAGGCCGGACCAGTCGAGCGGCACGTTGTCCCGGAACCACTCGTCCTGCAGGAACTCCTGGCCCATGAAGAGCATCGGGATGCCCGGTGAGGTGAGGGTCAACGCCGCGCCCAGGGTCGACGCCTTCTGCGCCCGCACGCCGGTGGGGTCGTTCGGGTCGGCCTCCTGCGGCACTCGCGCCTTGCCGTTGGCCACTTCGTCGTGCGACTCGGTGTAGACCACGCGTGCGAACGCGTCGCCGTACGAGTAGCTGATCGCCTCCGCGACCGAGGCCATCGATCGTGTCCCGTCGTCCGCCGGAATGATTGCGTCCCGGATCGGATGGACGAAGTGGTTGTCCCACTGTGAGTGGAAGCCGGCGCCGCCGTCGGCCGTCGAGGTCACCGTCGGATCCCCGTGCAGGTCCTCGGCGATCGAGACGCAGTCGGGGAAGTCGCGGCGGATCTCGTCGTTGACCTCACGACACATGATGCGCCCCTCGGGGATGTTCTCCTCCGTCGCATCGACGCTGCGGATGTATGGCGTCATGTCCCAGCGCAAGCCGTCGGCGTGAAAGTTGGCCAGCCACATCCGCGCGTTGTCGGCGATGAACTGGCGGACCTCCTGCCGCCCGTAGTCGGGCCGGGTGTCACCCCACGGCGTAGTCGACCGCCAGTCCTGGAGGAAGTAGATGCCGCCCTTGCCGTCCTGGCTCCAGCCGTCGAACTGCCACATGTCCAGGTCGGACGGGCCGAAGTGGTTGTAGACGACGTCGATGATCACGGC
Organism: Flexivirga sp. G2; assembly: GCF_055397625.1. NCBI lineage: Bacteria > Bacillati > Actinomycetota > Actinomycetes > Micrococcales > Dermacoccaceae > Flexivirga > Flexivirga sp. G2. The sequence goes on along the minus strand of NZ_AP039675.1, from coordinate 3,592,987 downwards.
GATGCCGCGCTCGTGAGCGGCCTTGACGAGCCGCTTCAGTCCGTCCGGGCCGCCATACGCGGACTCGACGGCGAAGACGTGCGCGGGGTTGTATCCCCACGAGTAGTCCCCGGCGAACTCCATCAGCGGCATCAGCTGGATCGCGTTGACGCCCAACGACTTCAGGTAGTCGAGTTTGGTCGCGACCTGATCGAGCCGACCCACGCTCTCGCCGTCGGTGACGAACGATCCGACGTGGGTCTCGTAGATCACGAGCTCGTTCATCGGTGGGCACCGGAAGTCGTCGCCGCCCCAGTCGAAAGTGCTGTCGTCGTAGATGATCCCGTTGCCCACCGAGCTCGTGCACTGGCGTGCGTAGGGGTCGATCCGTTCGGTCACGGTGCCGCCGCTGGTGATCGCGAACTTGTACTGCTGACCGGGTGCTGCCCCGGCGACCTCCGCGCTCCACACGTCGCCGTCGCGTGTGAGTGGGCCGGCCGCCGCGTCCCAGTTGTTGAAATCACCGACCACGGACACGGTCTCCGCGTGCGGAGCCCATACGCCGAACGTTGTCCCTGCAGAGTGCGGGTGGGCGCCCAGTCCTCGGAAATCGCGATCGCTCATGTCCGTCACGATGCCAGACCGAGATGACCGTAAGGTTGCCTCATGACGACTGAGCACGGCTTCTCGACGCGCGCCATCCATGCCGGGCAGGAGCCTGACCCACGCACCGGGGCTGTCGTGCCCGCGATCTACCAGACCTCCACCTACAAACAGGACGGGGTCGGCGGCCTGCGAGAGGGCTACGAATACTCCCGTTCCGGCAACCCGACACGTGCCGCACTCGAGGAGTGCATCGCCGCATTGGAAGGCGGCGCAAAGGGATTCGCGTTCTCCTCCGGTCTGGCTGCCGAGGACTGCATCATGCGTGCCATCCTGCGACCGGGCGAGCACATGATCATTCCGACCGATGCGTATGGCGGCACGTTCCGTCTCGTCGACAAGGTGCAGAAGGTGTGGGGCGTCGACCACAGCCTGGCGAAGGTGTCGCAGGCGGACGCCATACGCGGGGAGATCCGTCCCGGCGTGACGAAACTGGTCTGGTTGGAGACACCGACCAACCCACTGCTGGGTATCGCGGACATCGCGGCGATCGCGCAGATCGCGCACGAGGCGGGCGCGCTGCTCGTCGTCGACAACACGTTCGCGTCGGCATACCTGCAACAGCCGATCAGCCTCGGCGCGGACATCGTCATGCACTCCACGACGAAGTACTCCGGCGGACACAGCGACGTCGTCGGCGGCGCCGTCGTGGTCGCCGAGAACATCGGTGTCCCCGAGTTCGCCGATGCGGCCGAGCGAGTGGGCTTCCATCAGAACTCCATGGGCGCGATCGCCGGCCCCTTCGACTCGTGGCTGGTGCTGCGCGGTCTGAAGACGCTGGCCGTCCGCATGGAGCGGCACTGCGACAACGCGGAGAAGGTCGTCGACTACCTGCGCGGCCGCAAGGACGTCACGCACATCTACTACCCGGGTCTGGACAGCCACCCCGGTCACGACATCGCCGCCAAGCAGATGCGCCGGTTCGGCGGGATGGTCAGCTTCCAGCTCGACGGTGGCGAACAGCACGCGGTCGACGCGATCGGGCGCACCAGGATCTGGACGCTGGGGGAGTCGCTCGGCGGTGTCGAGTCGCTCATCGAACACCCGGGTCGTATGACGCACGCCAGCGTCGCGGGGACGGAGCTCGAGGTGCCGAACGACCTGATCCGGTTGTCGGTCGGCCTGGAGGACCCGGACGACCTGATCGCCGACCTCGCCCAAGCGCTCGACGGCTGAGCGGAGCCTTCCGGCTGGACTCCTTGCAGGGCTGAGGGGCGGTTGCGCGAGCAAGCTCGCGCAACCGCCCCTCAGCCTTGTTCGCTGCCCGGCATGACGCGACACGACATACAAACACCGTTGACTCCGGAACAAGACGCGATATATCGTCATTTCGAACTTGCGATATGTCGCGAAAAAACCGACGGCTCGTTGTCGGTGCTTCGTGAGACGGTGAGACCGGGCAGCTGGGACAAGGGAGACAAGATGACCGACGCGGTCACAGCCGAAGGGCTGGTCAAGCACTACAAGGACGTGAAGGCGGTCGACGGCGTGAGCCTGCGAGTGCCCGAGGGCAGTGTGCTCGGGGTGCTCGGGCCCAACGGCGCCGGCAAGACGACGACGGTGCGGATGCTCACGACGCTGATCCGCCCGGACGCCGGGTCGGCGACGGTCGCGGGCGCCGACGTGCTGCGCGATCCGCAGGCGGTGCGGCGGCAGATCGGGGTGTCCGGTCAATACGCAGCGGTGGACGAATACCTCACCGGCCGGGAGAACCTCGAGATGATCGGGCGGCTCTACCACTTGTCCGCCAAGGACGCGAAGGCGCGCGCGGCGGAGCTGCTCGGCCAGTTCCGACTCGACGAGGCCGCGAGTCGTCCGGCGAAGACCTACTCCGGCGGCATGCGACGTCGGCTGGACCTGGCGGGCGCACTCGTGGCACGACCCCCGGTGATCTTCCTCGACGAACCCACGACCGGGCTCGATCCGCGCGGTCGCGGCGACATGTGGGACGTCATCAACACCCTCGTCGGACAGGGCACGTCGGTGCTGCTGACCACGCAGTACCTCGAGGAGGCCGACCGGCTGGCCGACAACATCGTGGTCATCGACCGCGGTCGGATCATCGCCGAAGGCACTGCCGACGAGCTGAAGGCCCAGGTCGGCGGCGAACGTCTCGAGGTCACGGTCGCCGACGGGGCGCGGCTCACCGAGGCCGGCGACATCATGACCGCCGTCGGTGCCGGAGCGGTGGAGACCGACGCGCACACGCGTCGACTGATCGTGCCCGTGACGGGTGGCACGCAGTCCTTGCTGCAGGCCGTCCGTAGCTTCGACGAGAGCTCGATCACCGTGCAGGACATCGGAATTCGTCGCCCGACTCTGGACGATGCCTTCCTCAGTCTGACCGGTCACAAGGCCGAGTCGGAGGACGAGGAGCTTGAGGCACTCGTGGGGAGGCCGGCATGAGCGAGCGCAGCGAGCGACCAAACGGGCTCACGATGAATGCCGACACCCGAGGAACGAGGGGATCGGCATGAATCCGCCACTGGAGACGGACACGGCGGTGTCGGCATCGCCCGCCACCCGACCGGAGCTCGCGACCGGCAGCCTGATCGGCGACGGCCTGACGGTCGCCCGACGCAACCTGATCAAGATCCGACGGGTTCCGGACCTGCTGATCTTCACCACCCTGCAGCCGATCATGTTCGTGCTGCTGTTCGGCTACGTCTTCGGCTCGCTGGCCGGTTCGGGCGCCTCGGTGCAGTCCGGCTACCGCGAGTTCATGATGGCCGGCATCTTCTGCCAGACGATCATCTTCGGCGCCACGATCACCGGCTACATGATGGCCGAGGACATGCAGAAGGGCGTGATCGATCGGTTCCGCACGCTGCCGATGCACCCGAGCGCCGTGCTCTTCGGGCGGACCCTGACCGACGTCGTCAACAACATCGTCGTGCTGGTCGTGATGTCGCTGACCGGGTTGGTCATCGGCTGGCGGATGCACGACGGCCCGTTGCACGCCCTGTGGGCCTACGCGTTGATGCTCTTCTTCGCCTATTCGCTGTCGTGGGTGTTCGCCTACATCGGCATGCGGGTGCGGTCGCCCGAAGTCGTCAACAACGCGTCGTTCATGGTCATCTTCCCGGTGACGTTCATCGCCAACACGTTCGTGCCGTCGCAGAACATGCCGTCGGTCCTGAAGACGATCGCCGGCTGGAACCCCGTGTCGACCATCACGCAGTCGGCCCGCCAGAACTTCGGCAACCTCTACTCCATGCAGGCCCCGGGGCAGACCCACGCGGAGATCGACAAGCAGACGGCATACACCTGGGCGCTGCAGCATCCGGACCTCTACACGCTGATCTGGTCCGTGGTGCTGCTGGCGATCTTCCTGCCGTTCGCGACGGCGGCATACAAGAAGGCCGTCGCCAAATAGCTCCGGGCACGGACTCGGGGGAACGAGTTCCGGGGAACGCGAAGGGCGCCCCGGCAGCGATCGCTGCCGGGGCGCCCTTCGTATGCCGTTGTATGCCGTCGTATGCCGTTTGTACGGCGGGTGCGTCAGCCGGTGTATGCCGTCGCTTCGAGCACCTTGACCTCGATCGTCTTGCCGTTGGGCGCCTCGTAGGAAACGCTCTCGCCGACCTTGGCGCCGTTGATGGCGCCGCCCAGCGGGGACTGCTCGCTGTAGACGTCCAGGTCGGAGTCGCCCGCGATCTCCCGGCTGCCGAGGAGGAACTTCTCCTTGTCGCCGAACATCTCGACGGTGACGACCATGCCGGGGCTCACGGTGCCTTCGGTGGCGGTGGAGTGGCCGACGACCGCATTGCGCAGCAGTTCCTCGAGCTGCCGGATGCGGGCCTCCATCTTGCCCTGCTCCTCCTTGGCCGCGTGGTAGCCGCCGTTCTCCTTGAGGTCGCCCTCCTGGCGAGCTTCCTCGATCTGGTTGGCGATGTCGGTGCGACCCTCGCCGGACAGATGGTCGAGCTCGGCCTTGAGGCGGTCGTAGGCTTCCTGGGTCAGGAAGCTGGCTGAGGTGTCAGCAGAAGTCACGATCTCTCCTTAGGTCGATGGACCTGTCAAACCATTGGTCAAACAATGAGGTCCGGGGCCGCTCCGGCACGTGGCTCGGATGCTGGTCCCAGACCTTTGGGCGTAGCTACCAACCTTAGCACCGCCAGGCGCCGCGACCCGAATCGTTCAGCGGTACTCGCAGTGGTCCACGATGCCGGTCACGGCTTTGGCGACCGTCGGGATGGTGCGGGTGTATGACGTCGTACGGAACGAGCTGGCGGGCAGTTTCACCGTGATGACGCCGACCCGGCCGTGGTTGATGTCCTGGGCCTCCAACTCGCAGGTGACCGGCTTGCCGTCCTGGTTCGTCACGTAGAAGGTGACCTGCACGCTCCGGTCGTTCTTGACGTCGAACGGTCCGTTCTCCCAGCTGACGCCACGCGTTGCGGAGATACCCCACCAGACCGCGCCCGCGGTCATGATCAGCACACCGATGATGCCGATGACCCACCACTTGCGATCCTCGGGTGCAGGTCGGGGGATGTTCATGAGGTGAGACAATAGGTTGCGAACTCGGGCGATCCCCGGTCGCCCCTCCGGAACCGGAGCGGATCGTCCCCCTGAGTACCTGTGACAAGGAGTGCAGCACGTGACAGAGTCACTGCGCCTGATGGCAGTGCACGCCCACCCCGATGACGAGTCGAGCAAGGGGTCCGCCACGATGGCCCGCTACGTCGACGAGGGCCACCCCGTCCTGGTGGTGACCTGCACCGGCGGTGAACGCGGCGACATCCTGAACCCACGCCTCAAGGGCAACGCGGACATCGCGCGTGACCTGCCCGAGGTCCGTCGGGCCGAGATGGCCAAGGCCCGCGAGATCCTCGGCGTCGAGCAGACCTGGCTCGGTTTCGTGGATTCCGGTCTCCCGGAAGGGGATCCGCTGCCCCCGCTGCCCGAGGGGTGCTTCGCGCTGGAGCCGTTGGAGATCACCACCGAAGCCCTCGTGCGAGCGATCCGGGAGTTCCGGCCGCACGTCATCACCACGTATGACGAGAACGGCGGCTACCCCCACCCGGACCACATCATGACCCATGACGTGACGCTCGCGGCGTTCACGGCGGCCGCCGACGCGGAGGCGTTCCCGCACGCCGGGGCGCCGTGGCAGCCGCTGAAGCTCTACTACGACCGCGGCTTCTCCAGGGCGAAGATGATCGCCTTCCACGAGGCCCTCCTGGACGAGGGGCGCGAGTCGCCATACGCCGAATGGCTCAGGCACCGCGAGGACCGTCCCGAGGGCCGGGTGACCACCCGCATCGAGTGCTCGAAGTACTTCCCGGTGCGTGAGCAGGCGCTGCTGGCGCACGCGACGCAGATCGACCCGGATGGCTCGTTCTTCGCGCTGTCGCCGGCCGACCAGGCGCGGATCTGGCCGACCGAGGAGTTCGACCTGGCGCGGTCCTTCGTGCCACTGGCCGACGGCGAGGACGATCTCTTCGCGGGACTGCCGGCCGACGTCGCAGCCGCCGATGCGATGGCGACCGGGCCGCTCGGCGCGCCGGTCGTGGACGATGTGAAGCAGCGAGTGACACAGGAGGCGACCCATGGGTGATGGTGGCAACGAGAGTGTGGCGGTCACCGCCGGCATCTGGGGCTTCATCGTGCTGTTCGGTCTGGCGATCGCCTGCTGGCTGCTCTTCCGAAGCATGAACAACCACCTGCGCAGGGCGCAGTGGCAGGAGGAGCAGGACCACCCGGTCCGGCATCGGATCCCGTCGGCTCACCCGCGGTCCGCGGCGCACCCGACGCAAGCGCCCGCAGCGGAAGCGCAGGCTGCCAAGCAACCCGACGACCGGCCCGATCAGGGCTGACCCGGTCGCCGTCCCGACGGTCAGCGGTGGTGGGCGTAGATCGCCAACGACACCGCGATGTAGTGCGAGACGAACGCAAGGATCGTCAGCGAGTGGAAGATCTCGTGGAAGCCGAACCACTGCGGCGACGGGTCGGGCTTCTTGGTCCCGTAGACGATCGCGCCCAGGGTGTAGAGACCGCCGCCGACCGCGACGAGGGTCATCACCGCCGCGCCGCCGGCGTCCAGCAACGGACCGAAGTAGAAGATCGCCACCCAGCCGAGCGCGACGTAGATCGGCGTGTAGAGCCAGCGCGGTGCGCCGACCCAGAAGACCCGGAACAACACACCGAGGATCGCGCCGCCCCACACGATCAGCAGCAGGCTGATCTCCTGGGAGCCGCGCAGCAAGGTCACCGCGAACGGCGTGTAGGTGCCGGCGATGATCAGGAAGATGTTGGAGTGGTCCATCCGCTTGAGCGTCCGCTCGACCTTCGTGGACCAGGTGCCGCGATGGTATGCCGCGGACGTGGCGAAGAGCAGCACCGCGGTGAGCGCGAACGCCGCCGCGCCGAGGCGCTCGCGGGTGCCAGGAGCCAAGCACACCAACACGATTCCCGCGGCGACCGCGAGTGGCGTCATACCGGCGTGCAGCCAGCCCCGCAGCTTCGGCTTGACGGCGCGCACCAGGTCGGCTGCGTCCTGCTGCAGGGAGCGGGGGGCCGACGGGCGCGACTCGATCATGGGGCAAGGGTAGGTGACCGGATCGAACACGAACTACCGTGCTTGGTCGATGTGACGAGCGCCTCGGCATACGCTGGAGGTCTGCAGACCCGACGACAGGAAATGGGGGACGACCGATGCGCGTGAGCGATCTGCTGTACGCCGCATACGAGCGACACGTGCGCAAGTCGTTGCCCCAGCAGAACCTGCCGCGGCACGTCGGCGTCATGCTCGACGGCAACCGCCGGTGGGCGAAGGCCCGTGGAGCGCAGACCGCCGACGGGCATCAGGCCGGTGCCGACAACATCAAGCCGCTGCTCGGCTGGTGTGAGGAGGCCGGCGTCGAGGTCGTCACCCTGTGGCTGCTGTCGACCGACAACCTCAACCGGTCACCGGTCGAGTTGAAGCCGTTGCTCGGCATCATCGAGGGCGCTGTCGAGGGGCTGGCCGCCGATCAGCGCTGGCGGCTGCACCCGGTGGGCGCGCTCGACCTGCTGCCGGCGTCCACGGCTCAGGTGCTGAAGGAAGCCGCCGAGTCCACGGCCGGGGTCGACGGGATGATCGTCAACATCGCGGTCGGCTACGGCGGCCGGCGGGAGATCGCCGACGCGGTCCGGGCGATGCTGCAGGAGCACGCGGCGCGCGGGACGTCGATCGAGGACCTCGCCGAGAGCCTCGACGTCGAACACATCGCGCAGCATCTCTACACCAAAGGCCAGCCCGATCCCGACCTGGTGATCCGCACCTCCGGGGAACAGCGGCTCGGCGGGTTCCTACTCTGGCAGAGCGCGAACTCCGAGTTCTACTTCTGCGAGGCGTACTGGCCGGACTTCCGGCGGGTCGACTTCCTGCGTGCGCTGCGCGCCTATGCCGTGCGCGATCGCCGCCTCGGCAAGTAATAGAACCCACCGCTTCAATCTCCCGAGTGACGGCTTCTTCGCCGGCTGACGGTCCAATTGCGCCGTCACTCGCCGAAGAAGCCGTCACTCGGCATGGTCATGGCTTCACTCGGGGGTGGCGGAGTTTCACTCGAAGTGGGCTGTGATCGTTTGAGATTCGCCGTCGACGGTGACTTTCCCGCCATACGGGAGCAGGAGCTGGGGGCTGGTGTGGCCGAAGTCGACGTCGAGTGCGACGACGAGGTCGGGGTTGTACTCCTGCACCGCCCGCAGCACGACGTCGCGCTGTTCGGCGCGCCAGGTCGCTGCGGCCTCCTCCGTCGCGGGCCGCTCGTGATCGCCGGCCGGTGGTCGGCCCCACAGCAGCGCCGACGCGACGTCCAGTAGTCCGCGCTCGCCGATGTTCCGGAGCAGTCGGTAGTTCTGCTCCGGTGTCTGCAGCTCCTCGTGCGGCTCGAGCAGCAGGACGGCGCCTCGGTAGTCGTCGAGCGGGCGCATCCAGCGGTTCACCGCGAGCGTCCACTCCACGATCTCCAGGCAGCCGCCCCAGGTCGGCGCGGTGATGGTGCGCCGCGGCCCGCTCCAGGTCCACGGCTCCGCCGGCAGGTCGGGGGCGGGATCGGTCAGCGCGCGCGGGTCGTCCCAGCGGATGCCGACGTCCCGCGTGCGCTCCGGAGGGGTCAGTCGCAGGTCGCCGCCGAACAGCCCCGCGCGCAGCGACTCCAGGTGCGCCTTGTCCGGAACGGGTCCCAGATGCACCTGTGTCGAGCCGCCATACACGCTTGCAATGCCTTGGAACCACAGGTAATTCGACAGGTTCGTGTTGTCGCTGTAGGCGATGAACCGCTTCGGGTTGGCGCGGATCACGTCGGCGTCCAGGTGCTTCAGCACGGTGATCTGGTCGTCGCCGCCGATGGTCGACATGACCGCCGTGATGCTCGGGTCGGCGAACGCCGCGGTGACGTCGGCGGCCCGGTCGACCGGCGACGCGTCGCGTCGGGTGGTCGGGAACTCCACCGGCTCCACGCCGTAGTCGTCGCGCAGTCGCTCCAGGGCCCGCTCGTGTATGGCGGGGAAGTGTGCCGGTGCCGCCCAACTCGGCGAGAGGATCGCGACGCGACCACCGGGTTGTACGGGCGGGGGAAGCACTGGCGGAGTCATGCGGGTAGTTCAGCAGCCGAGCCGGTATGGCGGCAACGGAATTCCGTTCCCGCGACCACGGAGCCTGTGGGTCGATTGAGGCAGAAGTGACTGGAGTGACACCTTTGGTGACCGGACGCCGTCCTGCCGATGAACTCCTGTTGCGCAGGTCGCGTGTCGTTCGGCGTGGTGCACGGTCAACGGCGCAACCGGTCGTAGTGTCGATCCCGACGCACCGCGATCCCCGTGGGGCGTTCGGGAGGCCCGAGATGGAGCGATCGTTGCTCCGGACGAAGGGCCGGCACCGGCCCTTACGGGCCCGGTCCCGGCACTTGGTCCGAGAGTAGGTCACACGGCGCGACGTGCCGTGTGACGCAGGAGATCGTTATGGCCATCAGCTCCCAGCCCTCCGCTTCGACGTCCGCTGCAGACCCGCGTGCTGTGCGCACCTACGTGCTCGACACTTCCGTCCTGTTGTCCGATCCACGGGCGATGACCCGCTTCGCCGAGCACGAGGTCGTGCTCCCGGTGGTCGTCGTGACCGAATTGGAGGCCAAGCGCCATCACCCCGAGCTGGGCTATTTCGCCCGCTCCGCACTGCGCGCGCTCGACGACCTGCGGGAGACGCACGGCCGTCTCGACGCGCCGGTCCCGATCGGCGACGGCGGCACGTTGCGGGTGGAGCTGAACCACACCGACCCGCAGTCGCTCCCGAGCGGATTCCGCTTGGGGGACAACGACACTCGCATCCTCGCGGTCGCGCGCAACCTGGCCAACGAGGGACATGACGTCACCGTCGTCAGCAAGGACATGCCGATGCGGGTCAAGGCGTCCGCGGTCGGTCTGCGCGCGGACGAATACCGCGCCGAACTCGCCGTCGATTCCGGCTGGACCGGCACCACCGAGCTCGACGTACCACCCGAGGTGCTCGACACGTTGTATGACGAGGGCCGCGCCGAGATCCCGGAAGTCGCCGATCTGCCGACGAACACCGGCGTGGTGATGCTGGGTGCCGGCAGCAGCAGTGCGCTCGGCCGCGTGATGGCCGACAAGTCGGTGCGACTCGTGCGCGGTGACCGCGACGCGTTCGGCCTGCACGGCCGGTCCGCGGAGCAACGGATCGCCCTCGACCTGCTGCTCGACCCGGACGTCGGCATCGTCAGCCTCGGTGGCCGGGCCGGCACCGGCAAGTCCGCGCTCGCGCTGTGCGCCGGACTCGAAGCCGTCATGGAGCGCCGGCAGCACAGCAAGGTGATCGTCTTCCGCCCGCTGTATGCCGTCGGCGGCCAGGAGCTGGGCTACCTGCCCGGCACCGAGAACGAGAAGATGGGCCCGTGGGCCCAGGCGGTCTTCGACACACTCGGCGCCGTGGTGTCCCGAGAGGTCACCGAGGAGGTCATGGATCGCGGGCTGCTCGAGGTCCTGCCGCTGACGCACATCCGCGGTCGGTCCCTGCACGACGCGTTCGTCGTCGTCGACGAGGCGCAATCGCTGGAGCGTGGCGTGCTGCTCACGGTCCTGTCGCGGATCGGTCAGAACTCGCGGATCGTGCTCACCCACGACGTCGCACAACGCGACAATCTGCGGGTGGGCCGGCACGACGGAGTGGCTGCGGTGATCGAGAAGCTCAAGGGTCATCCGCTCTTCGGACACGTGACGCTGCACCGCAGCGAGCGCAGTCCGATCGCGGCCCTGGTGACCGATCTGCTCGAAGGATCGGAGGCCTGATCGGCCATCCGCCGGAAATCTTTCTGACAGCCGATATCTCGTTTCGGTAACGCGCGGGTCGGTTTTCGGGGTAACGTACCCGGGACGTGCTCGACGAACGCGACCTTCACGGGTCCGGGCGGCGTGATTTTCTCCCCTGAGGATCACCCCGGCGAGCGCGGCAGTGTGATGCGACAGGACCGTCAGGTTCTGTCGCATCACTCTGCCGGGCTTGCGGAGTGCGTTGGCCCTGTCTTCCCCCGAAAGGCCCCTGCTCCATGTCTCGTCCCGTGGGACGTCACCGCGCCCGTCGCGACACCGGGATCGGCGCACTCCGCCGGCCGGCCGTTGCCGCCACCGCAGCGATCTCGACCGTTTCGGTCGCTGCCGCGGCATACTCCACCGCCGCGACCGCCAACGCGACCGCAGCCGGCTCGGCACAGGCCAAGCTGGTGCTCGGAGCTCCGGCGACGACGTCGACCGCGTTGCGCGCGGCCGACTCCGGCGTCGCCGCGGACGGCCAGGCCCAGTTGGTTGCCGCTCAGAACGCCGTCAGCGCGCGCAAGGCAGCCGACGCCAAGACGCGTTCCGCCGCAGCCGCTCGCGCCACCGCTGCCGCGAAGCTGGAGAGCGCCGCGAAGTCCAGCGTCGCGTCGGCCCAGAAGGCGGTGACCGAGAAGGCCGCCGCGAAGGCTGCTGCGGCGAAGAAGGCCGCCGAGGCCAAGCGCGCGCAGGCGTCGACCACCTCCCGCGACAGCAGCCGTCCGCCGGCCACGTCGTTCAGCGGCAGTCCGCAGGCCTACGCGTCGTCGCAGCTGTCGTCATACGGCTGGGACCAGAGCCAGATGGGCTGCTTGGTCAGCCTCTGGAACCGCGAGTCGGGCTGGAACGCCAGCGCGACCAACGCCTCGTCGGGCGCCTATGGCATTCCGCAGTCGCTGCCCGGTTCGAAGATGGCCAGCGCCGGTGCCGACTGGCGCACCAACCCGGCCACGCAGATCCGCTGGGGCCTGGGTTACATCAAGGCGACCTACGGTTCGCCCTGTGGCGCTTGGGGTCACTCGCAGGCCACCGGCTGGTACTGACCGCTCGAGCACGGGCGGTGCCGCACCGGTCCCCGTTGACCGGCGCAGCTGCCGGTAGGGTCGGCGAAACGCCGACAGGCGACTGATCTCGATACTGCCGAACGACGGGCTACTTTGAGCACCATGCTCCTGCACAAGCGCTGGTTCGTAGCGACCTACTGGGTCGTCGCGGTGCTGCTGATCGCCCTCGGGGGAGGGCTGGGCGCCAAGTGGGGCGACAGTCAGGCGCCCACCTTCAACAACGAGAAGAAGGGGTCGGTGCCGGCGAACGGCGTCTCGCACCTGCTCTACCAGCTCTTCGGCGGCGTCCTGCTGGCCCTGGTCGTCGCCGCAGTGGCCGCCGGCGTCTGGCTGCTGCTGTGGGTGCGCACGCGCCGCGCCGAGCAGGCCTACGTCGGCGACGAGTATGACGACGAGGACGCGAACACCATGTCGGTCGACGACGTGGAGCACATGTTCGACGAAGACGACGAGCAGGACGACGAGCAAGACCGCGAGGAGTTCTCGGACCCGTCCGAGACCCGCTGATCCCGCGAGACGCGCCTTCTCGCTACTGTCGTCACTCACTCGCCGTTGTGCGCGATCTCGGGCGAGTAACCGACGACAGTAGCGGCTTCCACGGCCCGGTCGGGCTGAGTCAGATCTTGCGCAGCCGGATCCGGGTCACGTTGTGGCTCGCGTCCTTGCGCAGCACGAGTGTCGCGCGACTGCGGGTCGGGGCGACGTTCTCCTCCAGGTTCGGACCGTTGGTCGTCTCCCAGATCTGCTCGGCACGCGCGACGGCCTGTTCGTCGGTCAGTGCGGCATACCGGTGGAAGTAGGCGTTGGGGTCGGCGAACGCGGTCTGTCGCCAGCGCAGGAAGCGCTCGACGTACCACTGCTTGATGTGGTCCTCGCGGGCATCGACATACACCGAGAAGTCGAAGAAGTCCGACACAGCGAGCGTGCCCCGCTGATCGGTCGTCGGGGCCGAGGGCTGCAGCACGTTGAGACCTTCGACGATCAGCACGTCCGGCTGCTCGAGGGTGATCTGCTCGCCCGGCACGATGTCGTAGCTCAGGTGTGAGTAGACCGGCGCCGTGACGCGCGGGGCGCCGGACTTGACCTCACTGAGGAAACGGATCAGCTTTCGACGGTCGTAGGACTCGGGAAAACCCTTGCGCTGCAGCAGGTTTCGCCGCTCGAGCTCTGCGTTGGGGAAGAGGAAGCCGTCCGTGGTGACCAGCTCGACGCGCGGCGCGCCGGGCCAGCGGGCGAGCAGCTCGCGCAGGATGCGCGCGGTGGTCGACTTGCCCACCGCCACGGATCCGGCGATGCCGATCACGAACGGTGTGCGGGCCGGTCGCTCGCCGAGGAAGTCGGTGGTCACCCGATGCAAGCGGCCGGTCGCGGCGACGTAGATGTTGAGCAGGCGGGACAGCGGCAGGTAGATGTCCTCCACCTCCGGCATGTCCAGCCTGTCCCCGGTGCTGCGCAGCCGACGAACGTCCTCACCGGTCAGGCTCATCGGGTGGGAATCTCGCAGGCCCACCCACGCAGCTCGGTCGAACTCGACGTAGGGCGACGGGACGGCGATACGGCTGCGAGACACGCAGGCCATTGTCCACGACGGTCCGTCGATCGGGTTCAATTGCCCTCATGTGTGGAATCGTCGGGTATGTCGGCTCGCAGGTCAGTTCTCGCGCCCAGGATGTGGTGATGGAGGGCCTGGCCCGACTCGAATATCGCGGGTACGACTCCGCGGGGATCGCGCTGGTAGCCGATGACGCCATCGAGTCGCGCAAGCGCGCGGGGAAACTGGCCAATCTGACCGGCGAGATCGACCAGCACCCGCTGCAGGCCTCGCGCACCGCGATCGGCCACACCCGCTGGGCGACGCACGGGGGACCCACCGACGCCAACGCGCACCCGCACCTCGGTGGCCCGGACGGCAAGCTCGCACTGATCCACAACGGCATCATCGAGAACTTCCACTCGCTGCGTACCGAGCTGCAGTCCGCAGGCGTCGAATTCACCTCCGAGACCGACACCGAGGTCGTCGCGCACCTGCTGGCCCGTGCGTATGACGGGGACCTGACCGCAGCGATGCGCGAGGTCGTCGCTCGGTTGGAGGGTGCGTTCACGCTGCTCGCCATCCATGCCGACCAGCCGGGTGTGGTGGTCGGCGCCCGCCGTAACAGCCCGCTCGTGGTCGGGCTGGGCGAGGGCGAGAACTTCCTCGGTTCCGACGTCGCGGCGTTCATCGGCTACACCCGCGAGGCCATGGAGCTGGAGCAGGACCAGATCGTCACCATCACCCCGGACAGCGTCGACGTCATCGGCTTCGACGGCGACCCGGCACAGGGCAAGACCTTCCACGTCGACTGGGACGCGGCCGCCGCCGAGAAGGGCGGTCACGACTGGTTCATGGAGAAGGAGATCCACGAGCAGCCGCAGGCCGTCGCCGACACGCTGCTCGGACGGACCGACGAGACCGGCGAGCTGGTGCTGGACGAGCTGCGCATCTCCGAGGCGCAACTGCGGGACGTCGACCGGATCACCTTCGTCGCGTGCGGCACCGCGGCATACGCCGGGATGATCGCGAAGTACGCGATCGAGCGCTGGACCCGCATCCCCGTCGAGGTCGCCCTCGCCCACGAGTTCCGCTACTGCGACCCGATCGCCGACGAGCGCACGCTGGTCGTCTCGATCAGCCAGTCCGGCGAGACGATGGACACCTTGATGGCGGTCAAGCACGCCCGCGACCTGGGTGCGCTGACCGTGTCGATCTGCAACACGCACGGCGCGACGATCCCGCGTGAGTCCGACGCGGTCCTCTACACGCACGCCGGGCCGGAGATCGCCGTCGCCTCCACGAAGGGCTTCCTCGCCCAGATCACCGCCTGCTACCTGCTCGGTCTCTACCTGGCGCAGCTGCGCGGCGAGTCGTATGCCGACGACGCGCGCGCCGTGCTCGCCGAGTTGCAGGAGGCGCCCGACCGCATCGCCGAAGTGCTGGACCGGCTGGACCGGGTCCGCGAGATCGCCCACTTCATGGCCGACACCCGCTCGGTGCTCTTCCTCGGCCGGCACGTCGGCTTCCCGATCGCGCTCGAGGGCGCGCTGAAGCTGAAGGAGCTCGCCTACATCCACGCCGAGGGGTTCGCGGCGGGTGAGCTCAAGCACGGACCGATCGCGCTCATCGAACCCGGCCAGCCGGTCTTCATCGTGGTGCCCGGTCCGGACACCCCGCACGGGTTGCACGGCAAGGTCGTCTCCAACATCCAGGAGATCCGCGCTCGCGGTGCGCGCACCATCGTCATCGCGCAGGACGGCGACACCGCGGTGGAGCCGTTCGCCGACGAGGTGATCCGGGTGCCGCGCACGTCACCGATGCTGCAGCCGCTGCTCACCGCGGTGCCGTTGCAGGTGTTCGCGATGGAGCTGGCCAATGCCAAGGGTCTGGACGTGGACCAGCCGCGCAACCTGGCCAAGTCCGTGACCGTGGAATGAGCACCCAAGCTGGTCGAGCAGCCCGCTGCAAGCCTGCTCGCCCTCGGCATATGGAGACCTCATGATCGTCGGGGTCGGCATCGACGTCGTCGACGTGGCGCGCTTCATGGCCAAGCTCGAGGCGACGCCACGATTGATGATGCGCCTGTTCGCGGAGCAGGAGCGGGACCTGCCGCCGAATTCGTTGGCCGGCCGTTTCGCCGCGAAGGAGGCGCTCGCCAAGGCGCTCGGTGCGCCCGTCGGGCTGCACTGGGTCGACGCGATCGTCGTCAAGGACGACGCCGGCAAGCCGTCGCTGGAGTTGCACGGTTCGGTGGAGGCCCGGGCACAGCAGCTCGGCATACGCTCGTTGCACCTGTCGATCTCGCACGATGCGGGCATCGCATCCGCAGTGGTGATCGCCGAAAGCTGAGGTTCCAAGCCATGATTCGGGCGTATGACGTGCCGGCGGTCCGCGCCGCCGAGGATGCGGTCCGGCAGACGCTGCCGGACGGTGAGTTGATGCAGCGCGCCGCGACAGGGCTGGCGCAGGTCGCCGCGGCGCGGTTGTCCGAGGAAGGGACTGGTCGCGTCGTCGTGCTCGCCGGTGGCGGTGACAACGGCGGCGACGCCCTGTACGCCGCGGCCCGTCTCGCGGCGGACGGTTCCGATGTCATCGCGGTGCTGGTCGGTCCGCACACCCACGAGCAGGCGTTGGACGCCGCCCGGGGAAACGGTGTCGTCGCCCTCGAGTGGCGCTCCGGCGCAGCATCCGCCGAGGTGCTGGAGGCGCTCGCGGTGGCGGAGCTGGTGATCGACGGGATCCTCGGCATCGGTGGACGACCCGGGCTGCCGGCGCACCTCGGCGACCTGCCCGACCTGATCGCCGACGACGCGCTGGTCCTGGCCGTGGACCTGCCGTCCGGGCTCGACCCGGCTGGTGAGGTGCGCAGCGAGGCGATCTTCGCCGACGAGACCGTGACCTTCAGCCTGGCCAAGCCGGTCCACCTCATGCCGGCGACCGAGCAGGCCGTCGGTCTCCTCACGGTGGTCGACATCGGCGTGCCGGAGCCCGAAAGTGCTGCGGTGCAACGGTTCTCGCACGTCGATGTCGCCGGCAACTGGCCCGTTCCGGCGCCTGGTGACGACAAGTATTCACGCGGCGTGCTCGGTGTGATCACCGGCGGCGAGCACTACACGGGTGCCGCGCTGATGTCCGCCACGGCCGCCGTCACCGCCGGCGTCGGCATGGTCCGGTATGTCGGACCGGACGCACCGACCGCCCTGCTGCGGCAGGCCGTGCCGGAGGCGGTGTTCGGCGCGGGCCGCGTGCAGGCGTGGCTGATCGGGTCCGGGATGGACCTGCAGGACGCGTCACCGGAGCAACTGTCGGCTGCGCGTGACGCGCTCGCCTCCGACCTGCCGGTGCTGCTCGACGCCGGTGGCCTGGACCTACTGGAGCAGCCGCGAACCGCGCCGACCCTGCTGACACCGCACGCGGGCGAACTCCTGCGGCTGGCGGGCCGGCTCGGCATACAAGGGGCGAGCGGTGAGCTCACCGCGGACGAGGTGGATCGGGCGCCGACGGTCGTCGCGCGCGAGGTCGCCGACCGGCTGCGGTGCACCGTGCTGGTCAAAGGCGCGGTCACGGCCGTGGTGCCGCCGACCGACAGCGGAATGCCCGTCATCACTCAGGCGGACGGACCCGCGTGGCTGGCAACGGCCGGCAGCGGTGACGTCCTCGGTGGCGTGTGCGGTGCGCTGCTTGCCGCCGGCCTGGACCCGCTGCGCGCGGGCGCGCTCGGTGCGTTGGTGCACGGCGTCGCCGGTGACCGGGCGAATCCGGGCGGCCCGGTGCGCGCGATGGACGTCGCGCACGAACTCGGCCGTACGGTCGCGCACCTGCTGCGGTTGCCGTCCTGACGCCGGACGGACACCAGCCCGACGGGTCCGCAGCACCGTTCGGTCGAGGTGCCACACTGGCCCCTGTGAATGACCAAGCTCCCGCGTTGCAGGGTGGTGCGCCTGCGCGAGTGATCGTCGATCTGGACGCCATCACCCACAACGTCGAGGTACTGCAACAGCACGCCGGCGACGCGATGGTGATGGCCGTCGTCAAGGGCGACGCGTACGGACACGGCCTCGTCCCTAGTGCGCGAGCCGCGCTGCGCGGCGGCGCGCAGTGGCTCGGGGTGGCCCAGTTGCAGGAGGCGCTGGCGCTGCGCAACGCCGGCATCACCGTCCCGGTGCTGAGCTGGTTGCATGCTCCCGGCATGGATTTCGGCGCGGCGATCGCCGCGGACATCGACCTGGGCGTGCCGGCAGTCTGGGAGCTCGACGCCGTCGCGGCGGCGGCCCGCGCGGCCGGCCGGACCGCACGGGTGCAACTCAAGGTCGACACCGGGCTCGCGCGCAACGGCGCGTTCGGGCCGGACTGGCCGTTGCTGGTCGATGCCGCGCAGCGGCACGTTGCGGACGGAACCGTCACGGTGACAGGCGTTTTCACCCACTTCGCGTTCGCCGACGCCCCGCAGCACCCGACGGTGCAGGCGCAGCAGGTGCGCTTCGCCGACGCCGTGCGCGATTGCGAGCGTGCCGGATTCGACCTCGAGGTGCGCCACATGTCCAACTCGGCGGCGACGCTCACGACACCCCAGGCCGCGTTCGACATGGTGCGCCCCGGGCTCGCCGTCTACGGCCTGTCGCCGGTGCCGGACATCGGCGGGCCGTCCCGTTTCGGGCTGGTGCCGGCGATGACCGTCTCCGCGAATGTCACTGTCACCAAACGGGTTCCGGTCGGTCAGGGGGTGAGCTACGGACACACCTACGTCACGTCGCGCGAGACGACGTTGATCGACGTCCCCTGCGGGTATGCCGACGGCGTGCCGCGGGCGGCCTCGTCCAAGGGCCCCGTGCAGGTCGGCGGTCGTCAGTTCACCATCGCCGGGCGGGTCTGCATGGACCAGTTCGTGGTCGACGTCGGTGACCTGTCCGTGCGTGCGGGCGATGAGGTCGTGCTCTTCGGCAGCGGTGCCGACGGTGAACCGACGGCACAGGACTGGGCCGCAGCCACCGACACCATCAGCTACGAGATCGTCACCCGGATGAGCTCGCGGCTGCCGCGCATCTACCTCGGCGACGTATGAGCTCGCGACGCGGACTGATCGGCTTGGGAATCGGGGTGGCGGCTGCCGGTGCCGCGACGGCTGCCGGGCTCGCCACCGACCGGGTGCTGCGGTCGCGACGCAACGACCGTGTCGCATTGCGCCCGCCGGACGACCCCGATCTCGAGCAGCGGGGGTCGGTGGTGGTCGCGGACGACGGCGTCCCGCTCTACGTCGAGATCGACGAACCGGCCGAGGACGGGGCGAAGGCGACGACCGTGCTGCTCGTGCACGGCTACGCGCACAGTCAGGCCGTGTGGGCGCAACAGCGTCGCGCCATACATGACGCCGGCTATCGCGTGGTCAGTATGGATCTGCGCGGGCACGGCCGATCGGGGGAGGGTGACGAGGAGTCGTACACGATCGCGCAGCTGGGCCGCGACGTGGCGGGTGTCATCGAGCAGGCGATCCCCGAGGGGCCGATTGCGCTGGTCGGTCACTCGATGGGCGGTATGGCGCTGATGGCGCTCGCCGAGGAACGGCCGGAGCTGGTGCGCGCACGGACCGTCGGTGTCGCGCTGATCAGCACGAGTGCCGGTGGCCTCTCCGAGGTCAACTTCGGCTTGGGCAAGCAGCTCGGCGGCGTCGTGCATCGGCTCGGGCCGGGTGCGGTGGCGCGTGCCGACCGGCAACAGAACGCGTTCAACGTGGCGCGCTTGCTCGGCCGGAACGTCGAATCCGCTCTGGTGCATCGGTATTCGTTCGGTGGCCCGGTCCCCAAACCGGTCATCCGGGATCTTGCGGAGATGATCTTCGGGACCCGCCTGCAGGTGATCGGTGCGTTCCTGCCGACGCTGATGGAGCACCAGCGAGAGGCGGCATTGCCGGTCTTCGAGGGCATCGAGACGCTCATCATGCACGGCATCCGCGACCGGATGACACCGATCGCACACGGCGAGAGTCTCGCCCGCGCGCTGCAGGGTGCCGAGCTGGTCGTGGTCAAGCGGGCCGGGCACGTGCTGCCGTTGGAGACGCCCGACCTGCTCAGCGCCCAACTGTTGGCGTTCCTCGAGCGGGCCGAACGGTCGGCGCGGGACAGGGCCGAGCAATGACCGCCCGGGTGCGGCTGGCGGACGCCGACGCGACGCAGGAGTGGGGTGCGCGGCTGGGTGCTCTGCTGCGGGCGGGCGACCTGCTCGTGCTGACCGGCGGTCTCGGCGCGGGCAAGACGACCCTGACGCAGGGCCTGGCCCAGGGTCTCGGCGTCCGCGGGCCGATCACGTCGCCGACGTTCGTCATCTCCCGGATCCATCCGTCGCTGGTCGGCGGCCCGTCGCTGGTGCATGTCGACGCCTATCGGCTGGGCGGCTCCGCCGAACTCGACGACCTCGACCTCGACGCCGAGATCGCCTCGTCCGTCACCGTGGTCGAGTGGGGGTCCGGGCTGGCCGAGGACCTCGCCGAGTCGCACCTGGAGCTGGTGCTCGAGCCCGACGGTGATGCTCGGGTCGTCACGCTGCTCCCCACCGGAACGCGATTCGAGGCGCTGGTCGAGCAACTCGTCCACGAATGACGGCCGAGGAAGCCGTCATTCGGTGGGGGACCGGGGGCGCCGTACCCTTGTCCGGTGCTGCTGCTCGCTCTCGACACCGCCACCTCGGCCGTGACCGTCGCCCTCCACGACGGGACGACGGTGATCGCCGAGGAGTCACTGGTCGACTCACGGCGTCACGCCGAGACCCTCACCCCGATGATCGCCTCGGTCGTCGCCGGGGCCGGCCGGGCGCCCGCCGACCTGACCGCGATCGCCGTCGGTGTCGGCCCGGGTCCGTTCACCGGCCTGCGCGTCGGGATCGCCACGGCGACGACGCTCGGCCTGGCACTCGACCTCCCGGTCCACGGCATCTGCAGCCTCGATGCACTGGCGCACGCGGCGGCGCAGGAGCAGGGCACACCGAGCGATTTCGTCATCGCCTCCGATGCACGCCGCAAAGAGGTCTACTGGGCGCGTTACCGCGCGACCGCCGACGGCGTCGAGCGCGTCTCGGGTATGCCGCAGGTGTGCCGACCCGCCGAACTGCCCGACGAGATTCGCGCCCTGCCTGCCGCTGGTCGTGGTCCGCAGCTCTACCCGGACGCCTTCGCAGCGGCGCTGTTGCCGCTCGACGCGCCGGCGGGTGGCGTGGCGTCATACACGATCCAGCAGCTGGCCGCCGGGCGCGAGCTGCTGCCCGTGCAGCCGCTCTACCTGCGGCAGCCGGACGCGAAGCCGGCGACCGCGCAGAAGTCGGTGCTGCCGCGGTGAGCGCCGACCGACGCGAGGATCGCAGCGGAGCGATGACCGGAATGGCGGGCAGAGGCGCGGCAACGGGTATGACGGTGGCCTTGCGCGAGATGGAGTGGCCGGACATCGAGCAGCTGACCATGCTCGACGAGCAGCTGTTCGCGCACGACGCGTGGTCGGCGCGGTCGTGGTGGTCGGAGCTGGCCGGCCGCCCGCGGCGCCAGTACACGGTGGCGACCGGTGCCGACCGCATCGTCGGGTATGGCGGGATCGACTGTGCCGGGAACACCGCGGACGTCATGACCATCGCCGTCGCACCCGCAGAACAGGGCCACGGACTGGGCCGCGTCCTGTTGGAGCGGCTCACGCAGCAGGCTCGGGACAGCGGCGCGCAGGCGCTGCTCCTGGAGGTGCGCGCCGATAACGAACCGGCCCGAAACCTTTACCTGCGAGCGGGATTCGAGCACATCCAGACCCGCCGCGGCTACTACCAGCCGGACAACGTCGACGCGCACGTGATGCGTGCGCACCTCGAGGGGACTTCTCATGAGTGAACCGCTGATCCTCGGCGTCGAGAGCTCCTGTGACGAGACCGGTGTCGCGTTCGTGCGTGGCAACACCCTGCTCGCCGACGTCGTCGCCAGCAGCGTCGACCAGCACGCCCGTTTCGGGGGAGTCGTGCCGGAGGTCGCCAGCCGCGCCCATCTGGAAGCGCTGCTGCCCACGATCAAGCGCTCGTGCGAGGAGGCGGGGCACAGCCTGCGCGACGTCGACGCGATCGCAGTCACGTCCGGCCCCGGCCTCGCTGGTGCGCTGATGGTCGGGGTCGCCTCCGCGAAGGCGCTCGCCTGGGCCCTCGACAAGCCCTTGTACGGCGTCAACCACCTCGCCGCGCACGTGTGTGCCGATGTACTCGACCATGGGCCGTTGCCGGAACCGACTGTGGCGCTGCTGGTTTCGGGAGGCCACACCAACCTCCTGCTGGTGCGGGACATCGCCTCCGATGTCGAGGAACTCGGTGGCACGATCGACGACGCGGCCGGTGAGGCCTTCGACAAGGTCGCCCGCGTGCTCGACCTGCCCTACCCGGGCGGGCCGCACATCGAACGTGCGGCCGCCGAGGGCGACCCGGCCGCCATCCGCTTCCCGCGGGGGCTGACGACGCGCAAGGACCTGGAGCGGCACCGGTTCGACTATTCGTTCTCCGGGTTGAAGACCGCCGTGGTCCGCTGGGTGCAGGAACGGCAGAACGCCGGTGAGGTCCTGCCCGTCGCCGACGTCGCGGCGAGTTTCAACGAAGCGGTCGCCGATGTCCTCACCCGCAAGGCGATCGACGCCTGCCAGGAGTATGGCGTGAGGGACCTGCAGATCGGCGGGGGAGTGACGGCCAACAGTCGCTTGCGCGCGATGGCACAGGAGCGCTGCGACGCGGCCGGCATCAGCCTGCGGGTGCCGCGGGTCCGGTTGTGCACGGACAACGGTGCGATGGTCGCCGCCCTGGGGTCACAGATGGTCCAGCGTGGCCTGACTCCGAGTTCGCTTGATCTGCCGGCCGATTCGTCGATGCCGGTGAGTCAGACCAAGGCCGGTTAGTGGCAGGTAACCGGCGAGATCGACTCTCCTGAAGGGTTGGTGGACGCCCGCGAGACGACGTCGGGGCTGTGCCGCGAGGAGTCGAGCACATCAGCAGTGCAGTAGGCCCAGCCGCTGCTTGAGGGCGAGGACCCGCTTGGCGGACGCAGCGACCTGGCCGGCGAACTTCTTGTCGGACGACGCACGCGCGGTGATCGCCCGCACCATCGGCCCGGCGGCCGCCGATTGCCCGGTCAACACGATGTCACCGCCCGCTGCGATGAATCGCACTGCTCGCTGGCCGGGTGAAAGACCCTGCACTGCAACGGCATTCATGTCGTCGGTGATGACAACGCCATGCCAGCCGAGCTTGTCGCGCAGCAGTCCCGTGATGATCTTGTGCGAGAACGGTGCCCGGTTGGCGGGATCGATCCGGTCGTAGCGGGCGGACGACATCATCACCGCCCCGGCACCGGCCCGGATGCCGGCCGCGAACGGCTTCAGGTAGCTGTCCGTCGCCGTCGTCCGCGAGTCGGTGGTCCCCGTTGCGGTCACGTCGGTGTTGCCGGTGACCCGGCCGAGTCCGGGAAAGTGCTTCACCGTGGCACCGACGCCGGTGCTGCGCAGGCCGCGGACGACGTCGGTGACGGACGTCGCGACGGTCGCCGGGTCGTGGCCGTACTCGCGGCCCCATTTGCCGATCGGCGCATTCCGCGTGCCCAAGGAAGCGGGCACCGTGTCGGCGACGGGTGCGAGGTTGAGGTTGACCCCCGCCGCCTCGAGCTGGCGGCCGATCAGTTGTCCGTAGGCGACCCGCTGTCTGCCGCTCATCCGTCCTTGTTGCGTGGCGGACTCCAACGGCGAGAAGCCGGCGCCCTTCAGTTGTTGCACCGAGCCGCCCTCCTGGTCGGCCGCGATCAACAGGGGAACGTCGCCGGTCGAGGATGAACTGACCTGGGACTGCAGGTGATTGGACGTGGCTCGGACACGGGACACCCCGGTCCAGCCGCCGAGGTAGATGACGTTGCCCACGTGTTCGCGCGCGATGAGTGCGTCGTTGGCAGAAGCAGCGGAGGTGCCGTCCAGGCCGATCATCAGCAACTGGCCGGTGCGCTGTGCAGGACTCATCCGGTCGTAGGTGCGTTGCACACAACCGCGTGATGGGGACGGAGTCGCCGAGCTGGTGCCGGTGGCACGGGGTTTCACGGTCGAGGACGTCGACGACGATGTCGAGGACGGCGTCGAGGAGGACCTGCTCGGCATACGCGCGGCGGACGTCGCGGACGAGCCGGTCGACGAGGGCGAACCGCCGCCCTGCGTGGTCCCACCGGAGGAGCACCCGGCGACGACCAACCCCGACACGACGCACACGCTCGCCGCGCGGATGACCTGTCGGGAAGCAGCCACGGATCGACGGTAACTCACCGGACGGGCTGCAGCATGAGCACTGCCTGCGCGCCACCGACGCGCGTCACCAGGATCGTCGCCTCGTTGTCACCCTTGAGACGCACCTGACGGCGCAACTGTGCCGGGTCGATCGACGCGCCCTTCTTCTTGATCGTCAGCCGGCCGATCCGATGGTCCCGCACCCACGATCGCAACGCCTTGATGTTGAACGGGACCGCCTCGGTGACGGCGTACTTCTTGGCCCACGGGACGACGACGTCACGAGGTGAGGTGACGATGCCGACGCCGGTGTCGAGCTCGACGCCGTCGACGCGACGGACCAACGCCCCGCTCAACCCGGCGCGGATGATCGCGCGGTCCGCCTCGTAGAGGAAGCCGTGCAAGCGATCGAGCCGAGCCGGCTCCGGGTTCGCGCCCTCGGCATCCCGCTCCAGCACCTCGTGCGCGAACTGACCGTGGATGACGACGGCGGATCGCCCCGGATCCCAGGCCGCGTCGTTCCACCACAGCACGCACTCGACGACCTCGCCGTCATACGAGGTCCATTGGGCCTGCGTTCCCAGCGGGATCTGTGCGTGCGCGAAGGACGGCGAGAGTTTCACGCCGGCCGATGCGGCGCCCGCGCTCAGTTCGCGGACCAACTCCCAGGACGGCTCGAGCTGGTCGAGGCGGAAGGTGCGCCGCGTGCGTCCCTGTATGTCGCTCACACCCGGGGTACGCCGGGCCGGATCCATCCAGACGGCACAGTCGCGAGCGCCGTTGCCCGCGGGCAACGCGACGTTCTCGGCGAGTCCATGGCGTGCGGTCGCATGCGCCCAGGGACGCAGATTGAAGTCCGCAACGGACGAGGTGACCTCATCGGCGTCCACCGCCGTGACCCGCAGGCCGATCTCGGCGAACGCACGGGCGTCGGCGCCGACACCGCAGCCGAGATCGAAGACGCGCCGGGCGCCGGAGTCGCCGAGCCGCCGTGCGTGCAGCCGTGCGACCTGCTGTCGTGTGGCCTGCTCCAGCCCGTCGACGGTGAACAGCATGCTGTGCGCGGCGTCACCGAACTTGCGCTCGCCGCGAGCCCGCAGCCTGGACTGGGTCAGCGCGGCGGCGATCAGGTCGGCGTCGAACCCCTCGGTGCGCAGCCGGTCGGCGAGACTGAACGCCGCCGCCTCGTCATACGGCGGCAGGGACGCGAGCAGCGCGGCGCCCTCGCCGCTGAGCAGTCTGGCCAGCAGGGCGGGCGTCACCGGGCATCACCCCGTCGGAGCGGGTCACCGACAACACCTTCCATGCGGTTAAGTGTGACGCATGAGGCGAACCCGATTCGGTCCGGCGCGGACCATTGTCGTGTTCTACGCAATCACGGTCACGCTCGGCACGCTGCTGCTGGCGTTGCCGTTCACGACCGCAGGTGAGGGCAAGGCTCACTTCAGCACCGCGCTGTTCACGGCGGCCAGCGCCACCTGCATCACGGGTATGTCGCCGGTGGATGTCGCGACCTACTGGAATCCGTTCGGGCAGGTGGTGATCCTGCTGTTGGTGCAGGCCGGCGGCCTCGGGATCGTGACGCTGTCGGTGCGCCTGCTGCAGCTGGTCCACGGTCGGATGGGCATCGGCGGCACGCTCGCAGCACAGGCCGACGCGCACACCGACACACCCGCACACGCACGCTCGATGATCCGGGTCATCGTCCGGTTCTATCTCGCGCTCGAAGCCGTGCTCGCCGTACTCCTGGCCCTCCGGTTGCATTTCTCGTATGGCGAGGGCGTCGGCCGCGCCTCCTGGGACGGCCTCTTCCACGCGGTCTCGGCGGTGAACAACGCGGGCTTCAGCACCTACTCCGACGGCGCGGCCCGGTTCGCGCACGACCCGTGGGTGCTGGCGATGCTCTGCGGCGGTGTCTTCATCGGCGGCCTGGGCTATCCCGTGTGGTTCGAGCTGATGCGGGGGAAGCGACCGTCGGAGTGGACCATGCACACCCGCCTGACGATCGGCGGATCGCTGGTGCTGTTCGTCGTCGGTCTCGTCACGTTCGTCGCGTTCGAATGGCGCAATCCCGGCACGCTCGCGCACCTCGACCCCACCGACAAGATGTGGAACTCCATCAGCGGGGCCGTCTTCCCGCGGACCGCCGGGTTCGCCACGGTC
Source organism: Flexivirga sp. G2 (assembly GCF_055397625.1). Classification (NCBI taxonomy): domain Bacteria; kingdom Bacillati; phylum Actinomycetota; class Actinomycetes; order Micrococcales; family Dermacoccaceae; genus Flexivirga; species Flexivirga sp. G2. The sequence goes on along the minus strand of NZ_AP039675.1, from coordinate 3,567,011 downwards.
GACTACACCGCGGTGCGCCCGGAGACGATGGCCATCAACTACGTGCTGATGTTCATCGGCGGTGGCAGCGCCGGCACGTCGGGCGGCATCAAGGTGTCGACGTTCTTCCTGCTCGGAGCGGTCATCATCTCCGAGGTCCGGGGCGAACCCCAGGCGCGTGTCGGGCATCGCGCCATACCCGTGGCGGTGCAGCGGCAGGCTCTGACTGTTGCGCTGCTCGGCGTCGGCACGGTGATGGTCGGCATGATCGCGATCCTGACGATCAGCGAGCAGCCGATGCAGTTGGTGCTCTTCGACACCATCTCGGCGTTCTCGACCACCGGACTGTCCGCCAACCTGACCGCTCAGTTGCCGACGGCGGCCCACTACGTCCTGATCGCGTTGATGTTCATCGGCCGAGTCGGCACGATGACTGTCGGCAGCGCGCTGGCCATGCGGCGCACCAGGCGGCGTTACCAACTACCGGAGGAGTTCCCCATTGTCGGTTAAACGACGCGGCACATTGGACCCGCACACGGTGCTGGTGCTCGGCCTGGGCAGGTTCGGCCTGGCCGTCGCCGACACCCTCACCGAGCAGGACTGGGACGTGCTGGCGGTCGACCAGTCACTGGAACTCGTGCAGAAGTGGTCCGACCGGTTCGCCCATGTGGTGCAGGCGGACAGCACCGATCCCGAGGCCCTGCGGCAGATCGGCGCCGGCGACTTCGAGCGCGCGGTGGTGGCCATCGGCTCCAATCTCGAGGCCAGCATCCTCACGACCGCCAACCTCGCCGACCTCGGCGTGCCGAGCATCTGGGCCAAGGCGATGACCAAGCAGCACGCCCGCATCCTGCAACGCATCGGCGCCCATCACGTCGTGCTCCCGGAGCGGGAGATGGGCGCTCGCATCGGGCGGCTTCTCGTCGGCTCGCTCGCCGACTACTACGAGTTGGAGAGCGGCTTCGGCATCGGTCGGATGGCCTGCTCGGACAAGTTCGCCGACAAGACCCTCGCCGAACTCAACCTGCGCGGGAAGTACGGCGTCACGGTGGTCGCCGTCAAGCATCCGGGCGGCACGTTCGAGGACGCGCGTCCGGAGACCGTCATCGGCCGCGGCGACCAGTTGGTGATCACCGGTTCCACGGATCGGCTGCAGCGCTTCTCCGGTCGCGCCTGAGGGGATCGGGAAGATTCAGTAGAGTCGGCACTGTTCCCGATTTCCGCCCCCTGGAAGGGATCACCGCCCGTGCGCGAGATCGTCGTTTTCTCCGGATCAGCCCACCCTGCCCTCGCCGACAGCATCTGCACGCACCTGGGCGTGCCTCGCTCGTATGTCGACATGACGCGCTTCAGCAACGACTGTCTGCAGGCGCAACTACTGGCCAATTGTCGCCAGCGCGACGTCTACCTGGTGCAGCCGCTGGTGCCGCCGACGCAGGACCATCTGATGGAGCTGCTGCTGATGATCGATGCGGCTCGCGGTGCGTCCGCCGAGCGCATCACCGCGGTCATCCCGTACTTCGCCTACGCGCGGTCGGACAAGAAGGACGCCTCGCGGATCTCGCTCGGTGGGCGGCTCGTGGCGGACCTGTTGGCGGCCGCCGGAGTGCACCGGGTGATCACCATGGCGCTGCACGCGCCCCAGGTGCACGGGTTCTTCTCCACACCCGTCGACCACCTCACGGCGATCGGTGAACTGGCCGACTACTTCCGGTCACGCGACGAGGACCTGGCCGACTCGGTGATCGTGTCGCCGGACTTCGGCAACGCCAAGACGGCGCAACAGTTCGCGCGGCTGCTCGGCCTGCCCGTCGCCGCGGGATCCAAGAAGCGCATCTCCGACGACAAGGTCATCATCGACACGATCGTCGGTGACGTCGACGGCAAGCGCGCGATCGTGCTCGACGACGAGATCGCCACGGGCGGCTCGGTGGTGGAGTTGCTGGATCGACTCGCGGAGCGAGGCTGTACATCCGCTGACATCGCGTGCACGCACGGGCTCTTCGTCGGGCCGGCGGTCGAGCGGCTCTCCGGGCATCCGCTGATCCGGGAAGTGGTCACGACCGACACGGTGCCGACACCTGTGAACTGGCCGCAGTTGCAGGTGCGTTCGGTCGCCGCTCTGTTCGCGGAGGCGATCGCGCGCATCCACGCCGGCGAGTCGGTCAGCAGCCTTTTCGACGGCGTCGACCCGCAGCACGCACCGCCTGCTGCCAAGCTCCCGCTCGGCTGACCCCCCCGGAATCGGGGACTGCGGGCCTGGAACGCTCGGACGCCACATCACGTCGATGCTGGTGTGAACCCCGACAACAACACCTGGTGGCGTCGCCGCAGCGTGCGGCTCTGGGCCGGACTGCTCGCCGTCGCCGTCGTGGCGACCGGTGTCGTCGTACATCATCAGCAGACGAAGGACCGGCTCGCCGCCGGTGCGAGCCGCACCGGCGAGTACTCGATGTCCGACGGCTACCGTTCTGCGGGCATCGACTTCACCGTTCCCAATGCGCAGGTGCGGGTGTCGATCGAGCTGGGCCGGAAGGGCATCCGGACGCACAACGACAAGCTGCAGACCGTCCGCGCCCCCGGCGGTGGGCTGCTGGCTCACCTGTCGTGGACGTCCACGTCGACCGCAGCCGACGGGAGCGACGCCGGGACACGACCCAGTCGCCTCCGTGTGCGATCAGGCGACACGGCCGTGGTGGTGGACCCGTCCTTGTCACCGGATCCGGCATCGGCTGCCGACACGGACGATGAGAAGGAGCAGAAGATCGTCGCACTGCCGGGCAAGCTGTCGGACGTCGTGGTCGAGGTCGAGTTCGCCGGTCGGACCCAGGCGGTGCAAGTGATCGACGGCCGGCGGGAGCCCGGTGACTTCGCGGGGCTGTATCGGACGGCGGTCTATCTCGGTGGGACGCAGCCGGTGTCCATTCAGCAGTCGCAGCCCACCGATCCGAAGTCTCCCTTCCGCTGGTCCGGCAGCGCGTCGGCCGGCAGGGCGCTTCGGCTCCCGTATGTCGAGGGGCTCGGCTGGGCGCCGGTCGGCCGTGAGTGGGTTCTCGTGCGCGGTGCGGGCTACACGATGGATACGACCGACGCCGTGTCGTGGAGCACTGCCGACGCCTACGCGCGATATTCGCCGACCGGCACGCCGGTGGTGGCGGTGACGCTGGACGGCCGGGCGCCGGTGAAGTTCCTCGGCAAGATGGGAGTCCGCACGTCGTACGACTTCCAGACGGGTTCGCGTGATTGCGTGTTCTCGGTGCCGACCGGAAACGCCTTCAGCATCGAGACGGTCGTCCGCACGAAGGTCCACCGCACGAGCGGTGACGCAACGGCGCCCGCGTCCTCCACCATGCAGCTACGCGACAACGACTCGTATCCGGCCGCGGTCGACCCGACCTCAGGGAATCGCCGATGACCGGGGCCACCCGGAGCGCGTCTCGTCGCCATCGCCGCGGACTCCTCGTTGCTGCCGTCGTCCTCGCGGTGATCGCCTTGCTTGTCGGTTGGCAGGTGGCGCAACGACGCGACTCCGTCCACGTCGGCGATCGGTTCGCGGATGTCACCGTCTACTCCGATCAGCTGGGCGAGAACAATGCGTCTGTCCAGCTTCCGTTCGGCGCGCTGCGGCTGACGATCGGCATCGGGGCTGAGGTCGACGAACTCAGGCACCGGGTGCAGGCGCCGGCCGGGGCCGCGCTCGTCGAGGTGTCCTGGTCGGCGGGTACGACGACCGGTGTGCCGCCCGTCTGGCCGACCGCAACCGCAGCGCAACGGCGGGATCCCGGCAGCACGCTGACTCTGGTGAGCGATGGTCGCCGCTATCCGATCGCACAGGCGGTGACGATGGCCGACGACGGTGGCTCGGTGCTGGTCGTGGTGAAGGGCGACGGGACCGATGCCCGTGTCGAGGCCCGCTTCGACGGTCGCGTGGAGCAGTCGCAGCCCGCCGATGCCATGCCGCCGAAGGTGCAGACCGATGGCTTCCGGTCGTGCGACGACACGTCGGACAAGGTGTTCTCCTGGGTGAAGTGCACGGTGCCCGTCTACCGCGGCGGATATGTCCCCGGGCTGGGTGCAGCGCCCGCCGGCAAGGAGTGGCTCGTCGTCCATGACGCGTCCGTGACCCGCTCGGATCGACGAGTCTCGGTGTATGACGCGAAGGACAGGGGCGCCCGCTACCTGCCGTCGGGGAAACCCTCGGTCGGTGTCTCTCTCGACGGCGTGAAGTCGAGTCCGCGCAAGGCGGGGGAGGACGTGACCGTGGGTGACTCGGTTCGCGTCGCGTCACGAGCCTGGCTGGTGCCGACGGACCTGACGGCAACAGTGCGCCTTCGCTATCAATTGCCCACAGCGCTCGACGAGACGCAGACCGATCAGCCGCGAGGGCCCAAGACACACCAGGTCGATGTCGGTACGACGGTGGTCCTTCAGGGCAGCGATCCGTCGGCTCGTTGACAGCCGCAGCCAACGGGTTTGGCACTCGAGTTGCATGAGTGCTAACGAACGCCTAGATTCGGTGCTGGCACTCTTCCTGGGACAGTGCCAACCGCATTTCGTGGTCGACCCCCGCGACGGCGCCCACGACGTGACCAACGGTTGCATGCGAGACGACGACCAGGGCGGCACCAGACGGTGTGCGAGCTTGCGAGCACCCGGCCGGGGCCGACCTGCGAGGAGTCGAGCCAGAGTGATCCCAGGGCACGCATCCACGGCCCGCCAGATCGGGCCCCAGAACAGGAAGGTCACACCGTGTCGGTGAACATCAAGCCGCTCGAAGACCGCATCGTCGTCAAGTCCGTCGAGGCCGAGCAGACCACCGCCTCCGGCCTGGTCATCCCGGACACCGCCAAGGAGAAGCCCCAGGAGGGCGAGGTCCTGGCGATCGGCCCCGGCCGCATCGACGACAACGGCCAGCGCGTCCCGCTCGACGTCGCAGTCGGCGACCGCGTCATCTACTCCAAGTACGGCGGCACCGAGGTGAAGTACTCCGGCGAGGAGCTGCTCATCCTCTCGGCTCGCGACGTGCTCGCAGTCGTCACGAACTGAGTCTTCGGGCGCAGTTCCTCGCACTGCCGACAGCGGCGCCCGCTCACGAGTTCGCGGGCGCCGCTGTCGTCAGTGGTCGTCACCACGCCGCCGGTCCAATTCCGCGGCACTCGGTAAACCGGTACTTGATACGAAAGGCCAACAATGGCAAAGGAACTGGAGTTCAACGACTCCGCACGCAAGGCGCTTGAGCGGGGCGTCGACGCCCTCGCCAACGCCGTGAAGGTGACGCTCGGACCCAAGGGTCGCAACGTCGTCATCGACAAGAAGTGGGGCGCACCGACCATCACGAACGACGGTGTGACCATCGCTCGCGAGGTCGAGCTGGAGGACTCCTACGAGAACCTCGGTGCGCAGCTCGCCAAGGAGGTCGCCACCAAGACCAACGACATCGCCGGTGACGGCACCACCACCGCGACCGTGCTGGCCCAGGCCATGGTCCACGAGGGCTTGCGCAACGTCGCCGCGGGTGCCGGTCCGGCCGCGCTCAAGCGCGGCATCGACCAGGCCGTCGACGCGATCAGCGAGCAGTTGCTCGCGGACGCCCGCGAGGTCGAGGGCAAGGACGAGATCTCCCAGGTCGCCGCGCTGTCCGCGCAGGACCAGACGATCGGCGGCCTGATCGCCGAGGCGTTCGACAAGGTCGGCAAGGACGGCGTCATCACGGTCGAGGAGTCCTCGACCGCCGAGACCGCCCTGGAGTTCACCGAGGGCATGCAGTTCGACAAGGGCTACATCTCCCCGTACTTCGTGACCGACACCGAGCGCATGGAGGCCGTCCTCGAGGACGCCTACGTGCTCATCAACCAGGGCAAGATCTCGGCGATCGCCGACGTCCTGCCGCTGCTGGAGAAGGTCGTGCAGTCCGGCAAGCCGCTGCTGATCATCGCCGAGGACATCGACGGTGAGGCGCTCTCCACGCTGGTCGTCAACAAGATCCGCGGCACGTTCAACGTCGTCGCCGTCAAGGCACCGGGCTTCGGCGACCGCCGCAAGGCGATGCTGCAGGACATCGCGATCCTGACCGGCGGCCAGGTCATCGCCGAAGAGGTCGGTCTCAAGCTGGACCAGGTCGACCTGGACATGCTGGGTCAGGCCCGTCGTGTCGTCGTCACCAAGGACACCGCGACGATCGTCGACGGTCAGGGCGACGCCGAGGCCGTGGGCGGCCGCGTCAAGGAGCTCAAGGCCGAGATCGAGCGCACCGACTCCGACTGGGACCGCGAGAAGCTGCAGGAGCGGCTGGCCAAGCTGGCCGGCGGCGTCTGCGTCATCCAGGTCGGTGCACACACCGAGGTGGAGCTCAAGGAGAAGAAGCACCGCATCGAGGACGCGATCTCCGCGACCCGCGCGGCCATCGAAGAGGGCATCGTCGCCGGTGGTGGCTCCGCACTGGTGCACGCCGCGAGCGCGGTCGACAAGCTCGACCTGACCGGCGACGAGGCGACGGGTGCGGCGATCATCGCCAAGGCCGCCGTCGAGCCGCTGCGCTGGATCGCCGAGAACGCCGGCCTCGAGGGCTACGTCGCGGTGTCCCGCGTGCAGGAGGAGGCGACCGGTAGCGGCCTGAACGCCGCAACGGGCGAGTACGGCGACCTGATCAAGCAGGGCGTCATCGACCCGGTGAAGGTCACCCGCTCCGCGCTGCGCAACGCCGCGTCGATCGCGTCGATGGTCCTGACCACCGACACGCTCGTCGTGGACAAGAAGGAGGACGAGGAGCCCGAGGCCGGCCACGGCCACGGTCACTGACCTCCGGCCCGGCAACGGGCGCACCGCGAACGGTGCTTGGACGAGGCTCGCGCCTCGTCCAAGCACCGTTCGCGTTTCTGCGATGCGTTCGCAGTTGTCCACAGATCTGTCGCCGAGTAGGCGAGAGGGGTGCCGACGTCCTACCCTGAAGAGACGCCATGCGCGGGAAACGCATTTCGGCAACCGAACGTTGGGACGACGTGAGCTCGGGGACTCCACGATCCAGTGCCGGCCAGGAGGACCTGGCCGGGTCATTCGAGCCTGCCCCCGTAACGTTTTCGCGCCCTGCACCGATGACACCGTCGGACGCGCACACCCCGTTGCGCGCCCTGGCAGCGGCCGCGCAAGAGGGAGATGCGGCTGCGACCAACGAACTCATGGCGGCCGTCCACCAGTTGGCCGTGCGTTATGCGCGCGGCAAGCTGGGACGTTTCTCGGCTGCTGCCGATGCCGCGGCCGATGCGGCGCAGGAGGTGTGCGTGGCCGTTCTGACCGCCCTGCCGCGCTACACCGACCGTGGAGCGCCGTTCGAGGCCTTCGTCTACCGCATCGCTGCCAACAAGGTCGCCGATGTCCAGCGTGGCGTGATCCGCCGGCCGACGCCGACCGACGAGTTGCCCGAGACCGTCGATGAGGCGCTGGGTCCGGAGGACTGCGCCGTCGCCGACGAGGAGTCGACCCGGGTGTGGGCATTGCTCGACCGGCTGTCACCGCAACACCGCGAGATCCTGACGCTGCGTGTCGCGGTCGGGCTCTCCGCGGAGGAGACCGCCGATGCGCTGGGGACGTCTGCCGGCGCCGTTCGAGTCGCTCAGCACCGCGCCCTCGCGCGGCTCCGCGGGTTCCTCGACGAAGGTCGGGACCACCTGTGACGCCGAGCATCGACGACATACGTCGCGACGACGAGCTGCTCGACGCGCTCGGCGCGCGTCATACGCCGACCCGCCGTGATGCGGTGGCCGACGTGCTCGGTCACTGGGTCCGCGAGATCGACGCACCCGATCGGCCGGCTGCCGCGGGCCGCTACGCCCGCCGATCGCACCGCACTCCCGCACGGGTCGGCGTGATGACCGCTGTCACCGTCGCGGCCCTGTCGATCTCCGGAGTCGCAGCGGCCGTCGGGGGAGTACACGGCATCTCACGAGTGGCGGCACAGATCGGATTCGTGCATCGCAGTGCCGACTTCGGCTCGGGTGCCGGCGGTCCGACGAGCACCGACGCCGCAGCCCCGGTGCCGGCCAGCACGACGACCGGGAGCACGTCCGGGAGCTATGCCACCGCCACGACTGCCGCGACGGTGTCCAGCCGTGCGGCGCTGCCCGGAAGCACCATCCCGCAGCGCGTGCTGCCGGGTGCGCTCGTGCCCGCCGGCGGTTCGCGGCGGCCGGGTCACAGCGGGCTGCCGTCCTGGGTGAGCACCGGGAGTTCGTCTCCCTCGTCGTCGACGCGGAGTTCGACCTCGACCTCGAGTTCCAGTTCGTCGGCATCGTCGACATCGACGTCGTCGTCGGGTCAGCCGAGTTCGACGTCGTCGGGTTCGCCGTCGTCGTCCGGCAGCCCGACCGCTTCGACACGTCCGACACATCCGACGCACTCGCCGAGGCCGACCCGCACCCCGAAGCCGACGTCGACCTCCGGCACCCCCACCGCGTCACCGTCGGCCTCCCGGTCGACACCGCCGACACTGACGACGACCTCGACCTCGCCGTCCAGTGCGTCGAGCACGGAGTCCTCGAGCAGCAGCTCCTCAACAGGACGCTGACGGGTCGCTGACCTTCTTTTTGCGGTCGCGCAGTCGCCTTCTACACTTTGGAAATGGCTTTCGAGGAGTCGCCCGCGACCGCCCGTTCCTTCGATCCTTCGTATGACGTCCCGGCAAAGTTCGGCCAGCTCGGTCTCACGTATGACGACGTGCTGCTGTTGCCCGGCGAGACCGATGTCATCCCCAGTGAGGTCGACACCACCAGTCGGCTGACCCGCGAGATCAGCCTGCGTGTGCCGCTGGTCTCCGCGGCGATGGACACCGTCACCGAGTCCCGTATGGCGATCGCCATGGCACGCCAGGGCGGCATCGGCGTGCTGCACCGCAACCTGTCGATCCAGGACCAGGCCGAGCAGGTCGACCTCGTCAAGCGGACCCAGACCGGCATCATCTCCAACCCGGTCACGATCCGTCCCGACGCGACGCTCGAGGAGCTGGACGAGACCTGCGGCCGTTACCGGGTGTCGGGCCTGCCGGTCGTCGATGTCGACAACCACCTGATCGGCATCATCACCAACCGCGACCTGCGCTTCACACCGGTCGCCGAGTGGGCGACGACCAAGGTGTCCGAGGTCATGACCTCGGCCCCGCTGGTCACCGGGCCGGTCGGCATCAGCCGCGACGATGCGACCGCGTTGCTGCGCCAGCACAAGCGGGAGCGGCTGCCCCTGGTCGACGACGACGGCCGCCTCGCGGGTCTGATCACCGTCAAGGACTTCGTGAAGTCCGAACAGTTCCCCGATGCGTCGTACGACGCCGACGGTCGCCTGCTGGTCGCCGCAGCGGTCGGCTACTTCGGGGATGCCTGGGAGCGCGCGACGACGCTGGTCGAGGCCGGTGTCGACGTACTCGTCCCGGACGTCGCGAACGGTCACGCACGGCTGATGCTGGACATGATCCGCAAACTGAAGTCGGACCCCGCGACCCGGCACGTGCAGATCCTCGGCGGCAACGTCGCGACCCGCGAGGGCGCGGCGGCACTGGTCGAGGCGGGTGTCGACGGCGTCAAGGTCGGCGTCGGGCCGGGGTCGATCTGCACCACTCGTGTCGTCGCGGGTGTCGGCGTCCCGCAGGTGACCGCGATCCACGACGCATCCCTCGCGTGCCGGCCGGCCGGGGTGCCGGTGGTCGGTGACGGTGGCCTGCAGTATTCCGGCGACATCGCCAAAGCCCTTGTCGCCGGCGCGGATACGGTCATGCTCGGCTCCCTGCTCGCCGGTTGTGAGGAGTCGCCCGGTGACCTGATGCTCGTCGCGGGCAAGCAGTTCAAGACCTACCGCGGGATGGGATCGCTCGGCGCGATGGCCTCGCGTGGCAAGAAGTCCTTCTCCAAGGACCGCTACTTCCAGGCCGACGTGGCCAGCGACGACGAGCTCGTGCCCGAGGGCATCGAGGGGCGGGTGCCCTACCGCGGCCCGCTCGGCAACGTCCTGCACCAGCTCATCGGCGGCTTGCACCAGTCGATGTTCTACGTCGGTGCCAACACCGTCCCGCAACTGCAGGAACGTGGCCGGTTCGTCCGCATCACGACCGCGGGCCTCAAGGAGTCGCACCCGCACGACGTCCAGGGCATCGTGGAGGCGCCCAACTACTCGCGCTGAGCGCCTCCGTCCGAACCTGCCAGGCCCGTTCGGCTCAGGGCACCCAGACCACGGCGTCGCCGACCAGACGTTCCGCGCCGCCTGCGCCGCTGGGCGTGTTGAGGGCGCCGGTCGGGGAGGCCAGGGTGGTGGACCCGCCGCCGTCGAGGTTCACGGCGTCGACCAGGCCGAGTGACTTCGCGACCGCGGCGGTCTCGTCGATGGTGGTGCCGACGCTGGACGTCATCCGGCCGTCGATGGTGATCAGCGAGATGCGGCCGTCCGCGGTCCGTCCCATGATGGTTCGCGGGTTGCGGTCGAACATGCTGCCGGTGCCCGGCGGGGCGACGATCGTGCCGCCCGCGACGAGTCGGTAGCGGCCGTTGACGCCATACGTCGACGGGGTGAGCGCCACCGGTCTGCCCTGCTCGTCGGTCAACGACTGACGCAACGTGAAGCAGGCCCGCCGACCGGCGAGTAGTTCGAGTGCCGTCGCGTCCGAACCGGTCGCCTGGATCGCGACCTGACCCTTCGCCAGGCTGGTGCCGCGAGTGCTGGCGCTCCGGACGACGCACCCGCGGCGGTCGAGGACGACCTCCGCGCCGGCTCCGGCCGGTGTCGATTGTCCGAATTCCGGTGTGATCCAATCGGATTCGCCCGGTTGGGTGCAGCTCGTCCCTGTGGTGCAACCGGCCGGAACGGCCGGTGGGTGGTCGATGCCGTCCAGGGTGAGGGCTGCGCCGGTGCGCTTGTTGACGGCCTTGCCCGACCACTGGGTGTGACCGAACGTCATCGCCCCGGTCCGTGAGTTGAAGACGACGTCCTGCTCGGCCGGATCGGTCGTGGGTTCGGAGAGCAGCTTGCCGCCATACACACCGAGGCCGACCGGGTCGCCGGGGTAGTCCTTGCTGGCAGTGAAGGTGAAGAACGACGCGTTCGTCCCGATGAGGCCGCGGGAGGACGCCACCAGCCGCGAGACCGGGTCGGCGGTCGCCAGGTCCCTCCCGTAGGTCGCCTGGAGCCGACCGCGCGCGACGCGCGGGTTGATGGTGATCCGGTTGACGACCCACGGCCCCTGGTCGGTCGTGTTGAAGTCCGCCGGGTCGGCCGGGGTGGTGCCACGCACGATGTGCGTCCAGGTGATGCCCCGGGCGAGGGTCGTTGTGGAGCGGACCTCGGGCAGATTCGCTGCGCCGAGAGGGAGATTCGGCGTTGTGGTGCCGGACGATCCGGTGGCGTATGCCGCGGGCGCGACGGACGCGGCGAGGACGAGAGCAGTGACGGTGACGGTGAGACGGTGTCTGGTCATGCCTCGAAGTTCTCGCACCGGCCGGGTGTCGCGAGTGACACCCGCGTGAACGCTCGCCGACGACGTGATGCCTGCGACCCGTGCCGCCCCCTCGCCGGCACGGATCGCAGGTAGGTCGCCGCAGGATCAGGCCTGGTAGAGGCTCCCTCGGAGTTAGGGTCGGTCGCATGGGGGTTGCTCCGCACATCGCGCGACTGCGCGCCAAGGTCGGTCATGAGTTGCTCGTCCTGCCGTCGGTCGCAGTGTTGCCGATCGACGAGGACGGCCGGGTATTGCTCGTGCGACAGAACGACTTCGGCACGTTCGGCACCGTCGGCGGCGCGATCGACGAGGACGAAGCACCCGCCGACGCCGCCCGCCGGGAGGCGCGCGAGGAGATCGGCGTCGAGGTCGAGATCACCGGACTGCTCGACGCCATCGGCGGTCCGCAGTTCCGGGCGACATACCCGAACGGTGACGAGTGCTACTACGTCAGCGTCATCTATACGGCCCGGATCCCGTCGACCGAGCAGATCACGGTCGACGACGACGAGGTCAGCGAGGCGCGCTGGTTCGCGCGCTCGGAGTTGGAAGGGCCGGAGGTCGGGCCGTTCGCCCGGCGTACCTTCGAAGCACTCGGCTGGGTCTGACCGCGGAAAGGGTTGTACTCAAGTCCACTTGAGGTTCTAGCGTTTCCCGGGTGAAGAACAGCCCGTGGACGCCGTTACGTCGGATGACGCTGATCGGTGTCGTCCTGCTGGAGGTGCTGGTCGCCTTCGAGCAGATCGCGGTGGCGACGGCGATGCCCACGGCAGCAAGGGAATTGCACGGCCTGGCGATCTATCCGGTGGTGTTCGCGGTGCCACTGGCGACGGCCGTGCTGGCAATGGTCGTCGCTGGTCCGTGGGCCGACTCGGCCGGCCCGCGGGTCGTCGTCCTCGCCGGAGTCAGCCTCTTCGTGTCCGGACTCCTGATCGCCGGATCGGCATCATCGATGACGATGCTGATCGTCGGTCGGTCCGTGCAGAGCATCGGCGGCGGCCTCGACAGCGTCGCGCTGTACGTGTTGATCGCGATGGCCTTCCCGGAAGCCCTGCGACCGAAGATCTTCATGAGCATCTCGGCCGCGTGGGTCGCGCCGTCACTCTTCGGTCCGCCACTCGCGGGCTATCTCGCCACGCATCTCACCTGGCGCTGGGTCTTCTGGGGTGGGGCCACGCTCGCCATACCCGCGCTGGCCCTCTTGCTGCCGGCGATGCGCCGGCTGCCGGCGGTCGTGCGCGAGCAGGAACCGGCGTCGCGTGTCCGGCGCCGGTTCGTCGCAGCCGCCGGCGCCGCACTGGGATCAGTCGTCCTGTCGATCGCGGCCGACCGGCCGGTGCTGCCGGCGATCGCGCTCGCGGTTGTCGGCGTGGTGCTGCTGGTGTTGTCCGTGCCGCGCCTCGTCCCGGCCGGTACGATCCGCGGCCGCCGCGGGATGCCGTCCGTCATCGCGACGCGCGCTCTGCTGGGTGCCGCCTTCCTCGGGACCGACATCTACCTGCCGCTCATGCTCACCCGGCAGCACGGCATGGGCGCGACCGAAGCCGGCCTGGTCCTGACCGTGGGAGCGCTGTCCTGGAGTTCCGGTGCCTGGATCGCCGGACGACGTTCGTCATACGAGGACCAGCGGCGGTTGGCGCGGACCGGCCTGGTGCTGCTGGCGATCGGGATCGGCATTGCGCTGTCCGCCGCCTGGCCGGCCACCCCGTCCTGGATCCTGTATGGCGCGTGGCTCATCGGTGGCGGGGGCATCGGGCTGGCCTACTCGCCGCTCACCGTCCTACTCATGGGCATGTCGGCACCCGAGGAGCAGGGCCGCAACGCGTCGTCGTTGCAGACGGCCGAAATGCTCGCGACGTCCGTGCTGTTGGCCGTGTCCGCAATCGTCTTCGGCGGACTGACTCCGCACTCGCACACCGTCGCCTTCGTCAGCGGTCTGGCACTCGCGGCGCTGGCTGCCGGGCTGGGCATCGTCGTCTCGCATCGGCTGCAGCCTGCGACGTCCGCCCGGCGAGCCACGGTGCTCGCCGGATCGGTAGCCTGCTCTGGTGACTGAGATCGAGATCGGCCGAGGCAAGCGTGGCCGCCGTGCATACTCCTTCGACGACATCGCGATCGTGCCGTCGCGCCGGACTCGCGACCCGCAGGACGTGTCCGTCGGTTGGCAGATCGATGCCTACCACTTCGAGCTGCCGGTCGTCGCCGCGCCGATGGACTCGGTGATGAGCCCGGCGTCGGCGATCGAGCTGGGCAAGCTCGGCGGGCTGCCGGTGCTCGATCTCGAGGGACTGTGGACCCGGTACGAGAGCCCGGAACCGCTGCTGCGCGAGATCGCCGAGCTCGACCCGTCGGACGCCATCTCCCGCATGCAGGAGATCTACCGCGCGCCGATCCGACCGGACCTGATCACCTTGCGGCTCAACGAGATTCGCGAGGCCGGTGTGACGACTGCGGGCGCGCTGTCGCCGCAGCGGACCCAGGAGCACTGGAAGACCGTCGTCGACGCGGGCGTCGACCTCTTCGTCATACGTGGCACGACCGTGTCGGCTGAGCACGTCAGCGGCCGCGCCGAGCCGCTGAACCTCAAGCGATTCATCTACGAGCTCGACGTGCCGGTCATCGTCGGCGGTGTCGCGACCTACACCGCAGCGCTGCACCTGATGCGCACCGGCGCGGCCGGCGTGCTGGTCGGCTTCGGCGGGGGAGCGGCACACACGACCCGCCGTGCGCTCGGCATTCACGTGCCGATGGCGACCGCGGTCGCCGACGTGGCCGCTGCCCGTCGGGACTACATGGACGAGACCGGTGGTCGCTACGTGCACGTGATCGCCGACGGCGGCATGGGCCTGTCCGGCGACATCGTGAAGGCCTTCGCCTGCGGTGCGGACGCCGTCATGCTGGGCGCCTCACTCGCGCGTTCCACCGACGCTCCCGGTCGCGGCTTCCACTGGGGGAGCGAGGCACACCACGAGGCGCTGCCGCGCGGTGAGCGCGTCGAGGTCGGCACCGCCGGCACGCTCGAGCAGATCCTCACCGGCCCCGCCCAGAGCGCCGACGGCACCACCAATCTGATCGGCGCGCTGCGTCGGGCGATGGCCACCACGGGCTACTCGGAGCTGAAGGAATTCCAGCGCGTCGAGACGCTCGTCGCGCCGTACCAGCGCTCCTAGTTACCGAATAGTAAGAAAGCCGCGCATCGCCTTCCCGCTGTGACCGGGGCCACGTTACCCTTGGGTAATGACGGATCAGTTGCTCACGACGCAGACCACAGCTGACGACTCCGTGGCCGAGCATCGGCCCAGTCCGGCACCCCACACGGTCGACCCGACCCTGCCCGCACGACTCGCCGGGCGGGTGCGCGCCGGTGGTGCCGCGGAGCGCTTCGAGTGCTTCACGCCGTTCACCGGCGGGGTCATCGCCACGCTGCCGGTGTCGACCGTCGCCGACGTCGAGCAGGCGTATGACGCCGCGCGGGCCGCGCAGACCGGGTGGGCCGCACGCTCCGTGGCCGACCGGGCGCGGGTGCTGCTGCGCTACCACGACCTGATCCTGCGCCACCAGGACGAGTTGCTCGACCTGATCCAGCTCGAGTCCGGCAAGGCCCGCAAGCACGCGTTCGAGGAGGTCCTCGACGTCGCCGGGATCTGCCGGCACTACGCCCGTAAGGCACCGGACTACCTGAAGCCGCAGCAGCACCTGGGCGCCATACCTCTGCTGACGCAGTCGACCGAGTTGCACCAGCCGCGTGGTGTGATCGGCATCGTCGGACCGTGGAACTACCCGCTGTCCATGTCCATCACCGACGCCTTGCCCGCCCTCATCGCCGGCAACGCCGTGGTGCTGCGCCCGGACGAGAAGGCATCACTGACCGCCCTGCGCGCCGTCGAACTGCTCGACCAGGCGGGTCTGCCGAAGGGCGTCCTGCAGGTCGTGCTCGGCCCGGGCCAGACGATCGGCGAAGCGGTCCTCGACCGCGCCGACTACGTGATGTACACCGGCTCGACCGCCACGGGACGCAAGGTCGCCGAGCGGGCCGCCTCCCGGCTGGTCGGCGCGTCGTTGGAGCTGGGCGGCAAGAACGCCCTGTATGTCGCCGACGACGCCAACCTGCGCAATGCCGCCGAGAGCGCGGTGCGGTCGTGTTTCTCGTCCGCGGGGCAGTTGTGCATCTCGATCGAGCGGCTCATCCTGCACGAGCGGATCGCCGACGACTTCCTGAAGTACTTCCTGGCCAAGGTGCGCAAGATGACGCTCGGCGCCGACCTCGGGTGGGGCGTCGACATGGGTTCGCTCATCTCGCAGGCCCAGCTGGATCGGGTCACGCAGCACGTCGAGGACGCGCGCGCCAAGGGTGCGACCGTGCTCGCCGGCGGCAATGCCCGACCCGAGCTCGGGCCGTACTTCTACGAGCCGACCGTGCTCGAGGGCGTCACCTCCGGCATGGACTGCCGGATGGGGGAGACCTTCGGACCGGTGGTCGCCGTCTACCGCGTCAGTGGTGACGAGGAGGCCGTCGCGCTCGCGAATGACACCAACTACGGCCTCAACGGCTCGGTCTGGACCAAGGACACCCGTCGCGGCCGGCGGGTCGCCGCGCAGATCCGCTGCGGCACGGTCAACGTCAACGAGGGCTACATCGCCGCCTGGGGCAGCAACGGCTCACCGATGGGCGGCATGGGCGAGTCCGGTCTGGGTCGCCGGCACGGCGCCGAGGGGATCCTCAAATACACCGAGTCGCAGAACATCAGCGTCCAACGTGGGACACCCTTCAAGATCCCGCCGGGCGTTCCGGAGAAGGCATGGGCCCGCTCGATGTCGACCGGCATGCGCGTGATGAAGGCGTTCCGCCTGTCATGACCGACATCCGAAACCACCTGCAGCAGAAGGCATTCGATCACGATGTGGTGATCATCGGCTCCGGCTTCGGTGGCTCCGTCTCCGCTCTCCGTCTTGCCGAGAAGGGCTATGACGTCCACGTCTACGAGTCCGGCCGCCGCTTCGAGGACCACGAGTTCGCCAAGACGTCCTGGAACCTGCGCAAGTACCTCTGGGCGCCGCGGCTGAAGTGCTTCGGCGTGCAGCGCTACCACCAATTGCCGGGCGTGATGATCCTCGCCGGTGCCGGCGTGGGCGGCGGCTCGCTGAACTACGCCAACACCCTCTACAAGCCGCCCCCGGAGTTCTTCGCCGACCAGCAGTGGGGCGACATCACCGACTGGAACGCCGAGCTGACCCCGCACTACGACGTGGCACGCCGAATGCTCGGCGTCGTCGACGAGAACCCGTGCGAGGGACCCATCGAGCAGCTGATGAAGGACACGGCCAACTCCCTCGGTGTCGGTTCGACCTTCCGCAAGACCCCGGTCGGTGTCTTCTTCGGCGAGTCCGGCAAGCAGGTGCCCGACCCGTATTTCGGCGGTGAGGGGCCGGAGCGCACCGGGTGCACCGAGTGCGGAAACTGCATGGTCGGCTGCCGGGTCGGCGCCAAGAACACCCTGATGAAGAACTACCTGGCGCTCGCCGAGCGCCGGGGCGTCACGATCGAGCCGCTCCGGACGGTGGTCGACGTCGAGCCGGTGACCGGTGGCTTCCGGGTCACCACCGAGCGCACCGGCGCCTGGGTGGCCAAGGACCGTCGCACCGTCACCGCCGGGCAGGTGGTCCTGGCGGCCGGGACCTGGGGCACCCAGAACCTGCTGCACCGGATGAAGCTGACCGGGCGGCTGCCGCAGCTGTCGGACACGCTCGGTGAGCTGACCCGGACCAACTCCGAGGAGCTGGGCGGCGCAGCGGCGGTGAAGGTCCCGGACAGCATCGACCTGACGCACGGCGTCGCCATCACCACGTCGTTCCACATCGACGAGCGCACCCACATCGAGAACGTCCGCTACGGCAAGGGCTCCAACCTGATGGGGCTGATGTCGACGTTCCTGGTCAATGGCGACAAGAACGTCGTGGGTCGCACCGCGGAGCTGGTCGGTCAGCTCGCGAAGGGGCCGCTGCGAGCAGCACGGGTGCTGGGACCGAAGTGGAGCGAGCGCACCATCATTGCGCTGGTCATGCAGAGCATCGACAACTCGATCACGGTCAAGGCGCGTCGTCGTTTCGGACGGATCGGTCTCACGACATCACCAGGGTATGGCGAGCCCAACCCGCGCTGGATTCCCGCCGGGCACAAGGCGATTCAGGCGATCACCGAGCAGCTGAAGAAGATCGGCGACGTCGACGCCATCGCCGGTGTCTGTTGGCCTGAGTTCTTCGGTATGCCGATGACCGCGCACTTCCTGGGCGGTGTCGCGATCTCCGACAATGAACAGCACGGCGTCATCGACCCCTATCACCGGGTCTGGAACTACCCGGGCTTGCACGTGGTCGACGGATCCGCGATCAGCGCGAACCTCGGCGTCAACCCGTCATTGACCATCACCGCGCAGGCCGAGCGGGCCATCGCGATGTGGCCGGCGAAGGGGGAGCACGACTCGCGTCCGGAGCAGGGTGCGTCATACCAGCGCATCCCCGCCCCGGCCGCTCGCGTACCCGGCGTCGACCTCGGTATGCCGCGGGTGGCTGCCGGCTGAGGGAACGCCAAGGTCCGGGACGTATCCTGCGAGGGTGTTTCGAGCAGTCGTCCGGCCCCGCATGCTGGGACTGCTGGCACTCGCGGTCGTCTTCGCGATCGGTTGCGTGCTCGCCGGGTTCTGGCAGTGGGGCGTGGCGCAGGACCGCGGCTCCAAGTCCATGCGGGACGACAGCAACCGCCCCGTGGTGGCGCTCAACTCGGCGCTGCGGCCGCAGCAACAGTTCCCCGCCGACGGTTCGCTGCAACCGGTCCGCTTCAAGGGGCACTACGACCCGAAGGGACAGGTGCTGGTCAGTGGCCGGCTGCTGCACGGGACGCACGGCTACTGGGTCGTGACACCCGTCGTCGTCGACGGCACCGGTGCGCGCATCCCGGTCGTGCGCGGTTTCGTCGCGAAGCCGGCGCGTGCCACCCGGCCCGGCATACAGCCGGTGACCGTCACCGGAGCCCTCGCTCCGGGCGAGGCCCCTTCGGCCAGTGGCACACCGGCAGGCCAGTTGACGACCGTCGACCTGGCCGCGCTGCTGACCCGGTGGGGCGGCAACATCTACAACGGCTTCGTCTTCCTGACCGCGGAGCAACCGGCCATGCACACGGCCGGCGTGCAACCGTTCCCGCCGCCACAGCCCGGCAACGGGGGACTCAGCCTGGTCAACGCCGGATACGCGCTCCAATGGTGGAGTTTCGCGGTCTTCGCCGGCTTCCTCTACTTCCGGGAGCTGCGCCGGGAGGCGCACCCCGAGCTACGTGCCGGCGAAGCCACGCCGGACAATCGGGCGGGGGACACCCCCGCCATACCCACTGACGAGACCGAAGGAAGTCATGTCTGAGACGCAGGTCCTCACCACCGCGGCGGGCGAGCTGCGCCCGACCGACGACCTCGCCAAGGTCGAGACCGCGCTGAAGTTCTTCCGCGTGATGGCGGTGATCGCCGGTGTCGCACTGCTGATCCTGTGCGTCGAGTTGATCCTGCACTACGGGTTCGACAACGAGGCGCTCGCCTGGTGGTCCCCGATCCACGGACTGCTGTTCATCGTCTTCATGGGATCGGTCTACAACCTGGGCACCAAGCTGCGCTGGACCGCCGTGCGGATGGTCGGTTACATCTGCACGGCGTTCGTGCCGGTCCTGTCGTTCTGGCTGGAGCGCAAGGTCAATGCGGGTGTGAGTGCACTGGTCGAGCAGGCGGACAACCGGTCGTAAGAACGGCCGATAGAATCGGCCGCGTGACTGCGCCGCTCACCGAAAAGCCCGTTCTCGTCGTCGACTTCGGCGCCCAATATGCGCAACTGATCGCACGCAGAGTGCGCGAGGCGCAGCTCTACAGCGAAGTCGTGCCGCACACGATGTCGGCCGAGGAGATCCTGGCCAAGAACCCGGCCGCCATCGTGCTGTCCGGCGGACCGTCGTCGGTGTATGCCGACGGGGCGCCGTCCCTGGACAGCGCACTGCTCGAGGCCGGGGTGCCGGTGTTCGGCATCTGCTACGGCTTCCAGTCGATGGTCGCCGCGCTCGGCGGGACCGTCGAACACACCGGACTGCGGGAGTATGGCGCCACCCAGGCGCAGATCGAGGACACCACGTCCACACTCTTCAACGGCCAGCCCGAGGAGCAGTCGGTCTGGATGAGCCACGGCGACTCCGCCTCGCAGGCTCCGGAGGGTTTGCGCGTCACGGCGACCACGCCGGGTGCCGCGGTCGCCGCCATCGAGGACGACGAGCGCAAGCTCTACGGCGTGCAGTGGCACCCCGAGGTGCTGCACTCGACGTTCGGCCAGCGCGTCCTGGAGAACTTCCTGCTGCGCGGCGCCGGGCTGAAGGCGGACTGGACGCCGAAGGCGATGGTCGAGGAGCTGGTGGACAGTGTCCGCGACCAGGTCGGTGACGCGCGAGCGATCTGCGCGCTGTCCGGTGGCGTCGACTCGTCGGTGGCGGGTGCGCTCGTGCAGCGCGCCATCGGCGACCAGCTGACCTGTGTCTTCGTCGATCACGGACTGCTGCGCGCCGGTGAGGCCGAGCAGGTCAAACAGGACTTCGTCGACGCCACGGGCGTCGATCTGGTCGTCGTCGACGCGTCCGAGCAGTTCCTGGGCGCCCTGGAGGGTGTCAGCGACCCGGAGCAGAAGCGCAAGATCATCGGTCGCGAGTTCATCCGCGTCTTCGAGAAGGCCGCACGCGACATCGTGACCGACCGGGGAGACGAGGAGCACCCGGTCAAGTTCCTGGTGCAGGGCACGCTCTACCCGGACGTCGTCGAGTCCGGCGGCGGCACCGGCGCGGCGAACATCAAGTCGCACCACAATGTCGGCGGCCTGCCGGACGACCTGCAGTTCACCCTCGTCGAGCCGCTGCGGCTGCTCTTCAAGGACGAAGTGCGTCAGGTCGGCACCGAGCTCGGCGTACCCGACGGCATCGTGCAGCGCCAGCCGTTCCCCGGTCCGGGTCTGGGCATCCGGATCGTCGGCGAGGTCACCCGGGAGCGGCTGGAGATCCTGCGCGCGGCCGACCTCATCGCGCGCGAAGAGCTCACCGCGGCGGGTCTGGACGGCGAGATCTGGCAGTGCCCGGTCGTGCTGCTGGCCGACGTCCGCTCGGTCGGCGTGCAGGGCGACGGTCGCACCTACGGCCACCCGATCGTGTTGCGCCCGGTGTCGTCCGAGGACGCGATGACCGCCGACTGGACTCGCCTGCCGTATGACGTGCTGGCCCGCATCTCGAACCGGATCACCAACGAGGTCGAGGACGTCAACCGCGTCGTCCTCGACGTGACGAGCAAGCCGCCGGGCACCATCGAGTGGGAGTGACGATTCCCGCATGAGCGACCACCGAGTCACGGGTGACGGCGACGCGACGCACAGCGCGCGCACAAGCCGTGCTCGGGCGTCGCACACCGCGAGCGCGCAGGATCCTGCCATGACCACCGCGACTCCGACCCCTGTGCGGCAGGAGTACGACTACGGGTGGCAACCCGAGGCCAGGCCGCCCGCGCCCAGTCGGCTGCCGGCCTGGCTGCATGCGATCGTCATGGCTGTGACAGCCGTCGTCGGTCTGGCGGTCGTCGTCCGGTACGCGATCCACTCGGGCCGGGGCTTCCGCTTCGACGAGCGGATGATGGATTCGCTCGGCACCACACCCGGCGCCTGGACGCGGATCCTGGACGTGCTGGGGCTGGTCACCGACGTCAGTGTCGCGATCTGTCTGGCGGCCTGTGTCGTCGTCGCTGTCCTGCAGCGGCGTTGGGCGGTCGCCGTGTCCGCCGGAGTGCTGATCGCCGGCGCCAACGTGACGACGCAGGTGCTGAAATACCAAGTGTTGCACTCGGTTTCGCCGCCCAACACGCTCCCGAGCGGACACACCACGGTCGGCCTGTCACTGGCGTTGGCGGCAGTCATCGTGGCATCGCACCGGTGGCGTCCGCTGGTGACCGCGGGTGCCTCGACACTCGCCACGTTCGTGGGAGCGGGCACCGTCGCCGCGCACTGGCACCGGCCGGGTGACGTGCTCGCGGCAGGCATGGTCTGTCTGGGGTGGGCGGCCGTCGCGCTGGCCGTCTCCGGCGGGCTGCAGCGCCGCGTGCCGCGCGGGCGGCACTCCGGGCTGCTCGCCGCCGCGTCACTGCTGGGTGTGGTGCTCGCCGGCCTGGGTGTCGTCGTGATCGGCGTGCGGCCGAGCTTCGGCATACACGACCTGCCGCTGGCGTTCGTGACGCTCGGTCTGCTCGGTGCGATGTTCGCCGTGGTCGTCGGCTGGGTCTCGATCGCCGTGGACCGTACCGTCGCCTGAGAACGGCGCCTGAGAACTTCGCTAACCGGAGGCTTTGGCGGCCAGGCCGACCTTCGGCATCGCCCACCAGGCGAGCCAGCCGAGCGCGCCGATCGGGATCTCGGCGATGTGCGTGAAGATCGCGAACACCACGACGCCCGCACTGGCGGCCGCCGGGTTCGCGCCCCAGAAGACCAGGATGACGACCGTGCTGGCCTCGGTGAAGCCGAGCCCGCCCGGCGTGAACGGGATGGCCGTCATCAGGCGCCCGATCGCGTATGCCGCGAAGAGGTCCGCGACCGGCAGATCGACATGGACCGCCGCCATCACGCGCCAGAAGAGCAGGAACCACAACGCCAGCTGGCCGATGACACCGAACGACATCGGGAACCAGCCGTGCTTGGTCACCGTGCTGATCCGGGCACGCTGGTCCAGCAGCAGGTGCTTGAGGTTGTAGGGCTTGCCCTTGTTCTCGCCGCGGCGCATCCGGCCGATCAGCGGGCCGACCCGCTCGTCGAGCTGGTCGCCGAGCCAGGCGGTCCAGGTCGGTCGGATCAGGGCCACGACGAAGCCGACGAGCAGCAGCAGGCCGATGATGCCGCCCCACCACGCGCCACGGCGCACGATGGACGGCAGGGTGTCGGTCGACTGGGAGACGGCGGCGATGCCGATCAGCGGCAGGCCGACCCGGAACAGGACGTTCCAGATGCCGCTGACGATCAGGCCCGTCGAGATGTTGCGCCGGGCGAAGCCCCACGACCGCAACATCATGTAGGTCGACGCCATGCCGACCGCGCCGCCACCCGGCAGGATGTTGCTGACCGCCGACCCGGACACGTTGATGATCGAGGCCCGCAGGTGGGACAGGCCGGGCAACGCGGCGGACAAGGTGAACGTGTAGACGGCGAGGCCGGTCAGCATGATGCCCATGCACTCGAGTGCCGCCTGCGGCCCGACCAGGTGCAGGTGATGCCCGATCTCACCCCAGGTCGTCTTGGTGAACCAGGGGAGCGCCCCGATGAGGACCGCCGCGAGTGCGATGCCCAGGACGGCGTTGATGATCAGCCGCGGGCTGAGGTTCGGCATGACGGGTGGGGTGCCGTCGTCCTCGTCGGGCGTGAGCTTGTTGCTCGCGACGATGTCGTCGAGCTGCACGACGTGCTCGGCCGCGCTCGCGGGCGTGGCCGCGCGCTTCGAGCTCTTCATGCCAACCCCGCAAAGATGTCGTCACCGACCGGTCCGGTGTGCGCTGGGTCGCGAAACCATTCCCGTCCGAAAACGACATCATAAATTGGACGGGGGATCTGCAGGAACCCACGTAGCGTTCGATCGGCACCGTCATCGGCCGCGGCCTGCGACGCATGGGCACGCATCGCGGCGCGTTTGGCACCGATCTGGCCGCGTACGTCGATCCGGTGGGTGATCCCGGCACGCGGCGTGAACGCGCGTTCGTAGACCTCCAGATCGAAGTCGCTGGGCAGCCGGTGCAGGCGCGACACCAGCCGAACCGCCCGGGTGAGCAGCTCGCGCGGGACTGTCGCCTCGACCACTCGCGGCGTCCCTGCCAGCCGCGCAGCCTCGGCGCCGACCTCGTGCACCTTGACGTGGTCGCGGTGGCCGTAGCCGCCCGCTGCGTCATACGACATCAGCACGTCGGCGTGTTCCTCGCGCAGGATGCCGGCGAGCAGTACGGCGGCACCCGTGGCGCGAACGAACCGGCGCCCGCCCGGCGGGTCAGCAGGCACGTCGCCGACCATGCCCGAGTCGGCATACCCGAGATGTATGACGCGTGCGACACCCATCGCCGACGCGCTGCGCTGCAGCTCCTGCAGTCGGCGGGCGCCGAGCTGGTCCTGGAAGGCATCGGACGTGAGGCCCAGTGCACCGTCGGTGGCCACCACGAGGACAACGCGATGTCCGGCAGCGGCGGCCTTGGCCAGGGTGCCCGCTGTCAGCAGCGCTTCGTCGTCGGGGTGAGCGTGAAACGCCACCAAGGTGTGAGACATCAGGTCCATCCTTCCCCATGAGGCTTGTTCTGCTGGCACGGGCGTCGGCAAGCTGTCCGCCGGAATATCCGCCATGGCACGCTGGGTGACCGATGAAGGTCGCGCTGCTGTCGGACTGCTACCCGCCGAGACTGGGTGGCATCGAGGCACAGGTGCACGGTCTGGCCCGTGCCCTGGCCGGTGCGGGGCATGCTGTCGAGGTCTTCACGATCACCCCCGGTCCGGAGACGTACGACCCGATCCCGGTGCACCGGTTGGGGCTGCGTCGGGAGTTGCCCGCCGGTCTGTTGGTCAATCCCGCGGCGCGTCGCTCGCTGCGAAAAGCGCTGGTGGACAACGATTTCGACGTGGTCCACGCACATCTCGGAGTCGTCAGCCCGTTCGCGATGGACGGTGTGCAGCTCGCCCTGGCCGCCTCGCTGCCGATCGCTGCCACCTGGCACAGCGTGACCGGACACTCCGAACCGATCGTGCGCGCACTGGGGTACCCGGCGCGATGGGTGCGGCGTGGCGTCGCGTTGTCCGCGGTGTCGGCGGTCGCCGCGGCCCCCGTCGAACGCGCCGCGAAGGCGCCGGTGACGTTGATTCCCAACGGGATCGACAACTCCTTCTGGTCGGCGGCGTGTCGCCGCGCTTCGGGCGACGGCCTGCAGGTGGTCAGTGCGATGCGGCTGGCCGGCCGCAAGCGGCCGCAACAACTCGTGGAGCTGGTGGATCGCGCCCGCGCCGCGAGCGGACGCGACATCCGGTTGACGATCGCCGGCGACGGACCGCTGCGGGGCCGGCTCGAGGCGCGCCGCCCGGGCTGGTGCGCGTTGCCCGGCCGGCTGTCGCCCACCGCGCTGCGCGATCTCTACCGCTCCGCCGACGTGTATGCCGCGCCGGCCGTGCTCGAGGCGTTCGGCATCGCTGCCGCCGAAGCCCGCAGTTGCGGGCTGCCGGTCGTCACCCGGCGGGAGAGCGCGGTGGCATCGATGATCGAACCCGGCAGCACCGGCCTGGTGGTCGGGGACGACAACGAGTTCGCCGCGGCGCTTGCCGCTATCGCCACGGATCCGGCACTGCGAGAACGACTTTCGACGAGAGCGCGGAGCAGCGCTGTGGCGTTCGGATGGGACGACGTGCTGTCCGCCACCCTTGCCGAGTACGACCGCGCGCGCGAGCTCGCGGCGCAGCGCTGAAGGCTCATCTGCCCGCGAGCATGCGGTCGACGTCGAACCGGTCCCGGGTGCGGTGCAACACCGCGCTGACCGCCGCGACCAGCAGGAACACGACGCCGACCCCGATCCCGACGCTGATGCCGACGATCGGCCAGTTCGGGTGCTCGACCATCCGCCATACGACCACGATCGCGGCCATCGCCAGGATCACCACGCCACGGACGACCGTCGGCAGGTGCGGACCACGCGGGCCGGAGGCCGGCGGTGCGGTGACCGGAACGCCCGTCACCGGCAGCTGGCCGGTGGACGCGGCCTCGGTCGATGGCGGCGGGTTCATCGGCCGGGTGGGCTCCGGTGCGGCGGCCGCCTCGGGGTATGCGGCCACCGTGCGGTAGGTCGGCATCTCCTCGGTCGGGTGTGCCAGCGGAGCGATACTGCGCGTCGTGTCCTGGTTCGGGTCGTCGCTCATGACTGCTCCTTGATCGTGATATTGCCGATGCCGACCTCTGCGTCCAGGTCGATGGTCTTCGGTCCGTCACCGACGGTGATGGTGCGACGGGTGTCGACGCCGCCGTGGTTGCTGACGTGGTCATTGCCGCGGACCACCTCGACGCCACCGATGTTCACGTGGCTCTGCACGCGCACCGTGGTGTCGGGCGGCACTGTGATCGTCAGCTGACCGACGTTGACGCGCGCGTGCAGGTGCGTGTGGTCGGCCAGATCGGTGCCGCCGACGTCTCGCAGGTCGAGCTTGCCGTCACCGACGCGCATCGCGAAGTTGTGCTGTGTGCCCGGTGCGATCGAAGCCGGGCGCCAGGTCTGGTCCCCGATGCGACCGGTCCACGGCATACCCGTCGGCAGCGCCGCGGACGTCAGCAGGGCCACCAGTGCCACCACCGTCGCGAGCGGGCCGAGTGCGCCGCCACGGCGCCCCGCCAGTCCCCCGATGACCAGCGAGAGCGCCGCGACGGCGGCTCCGGCGGCGAGGCCCACCTGCAGGGCACTGTCGCCGTGGGAAGTGCTGACCAGCACCAACGCCGTGAAAGCGCCTGTCAACACTGAGATTCCGATGATTGCGAAGCTGAGGGCGACGCCGAGCCGGCGACGCTTGGGACGCGCCGGCGCACTGGGTGCCATCGGCGTCACGGGCGGCACGACGGGGGCGGCCGGTGCTTGCTTGGTCAGATCGATCCGGCCGTCACGCGCGGCGGCACCGGCGGCCGCGGCACGGTTGCCGACGCTCGACGGCGCTGCACCGGAGGTCGCCGGGTTGAGCGTCGCCGGGTTGGCGGTCGACGCGGTCGGCTGCGGCGCGGCCGCATCCGTCTGCTGGTTGCGCACCGAGTCACCGAGCCGGTTGCCCCATTCGGGGGCCGTCTCGTCCGGACGGCGGGCGCCCGGGCCATGACCGTTCCAGGCCAGGAACAACCAGGCGAGGAACGCCAGCCCGACGGCCTGGCCGAAGACGCCCCATCCCGAGCCGATCGACCAGAACACCCCGAAGCCGCCGAACGACAACACGGCTGCGACGACACACAGCACGATCGACGATGCGTGACCGTGTCGGACCGCCTTCTCGGCGACGATCTCGCTCGCGTCGTCCGGCAGCAGCACCCAGGCCACGAAGTATGCCGGGACGCCGATCCCGAACACGACGGTCGCGAGCACGAAGAGTGCTCGCACGATGAGCGGGTCGACGTTCCACCGGCGGGCCAGTCCGGCGCAGACGCCGCCGAACCACTTGCCGTCCGCGCTCCGGGCGACGCCGAACCGGCGGACGGCGGCGAAGAGACGGTCGCGTGCGTCGCCGTGCTGTGCCGGAGGCGGCGGCTGGCTCGTGGAGGTGTGTTGCGTCATACCGACAACCATGCTGGCGAGCGGGTGCTCTCGCCATGCGGGTCGACCCTGAAGACCCCCTGAGCGACCCCTCAAACCTGCGCCGATGGCTCGGAGCACCGGCAATCGTGGGTCAGACTTGGGGGGTGAGCCAGACAGTCCGGACCGAAGCGGTGCCCCGCCCACCGCTCACCCGACCCCGCGAGGGTCGGTGGGTGGCCGGTGTCTGCGCGGGGGTGAGCAGCCATCTCGGCGTGCCGCTGCTGCCCCTGCGGGTGATGACCGCCGTGTCGCTGGTGTTCCTCTTCGGCATACCCGTCTATGTCTTCCTCTGGCTGACCATGCCCGAGTCGGACCGGCCGGCGTTGCTGACGCCGTTCGAGAAGTCCACCGCCAACCGGATCTCGATCCGGCGGTTGCTGCTGCTCGGAGTGCCCGTCCTCATCGTCGGCGGTATGGCGACCGCCAGCGCCGTCACGTCGGTGGCGAAACTCTCGCTGACCATCCCGTTGCTGGTCATCGGCGTCGGGCTGGTGCTGGCCTGGTCGCGGCTGGGCAGCGCCGAACGCCGGCAGTGGATCAGCACCGCGGACCGCCGAGAAACGCGTATTCGCACCGTGATCGGCATCATTCTCGCGCTGGCCGGACTGATCCTGCTGCTGTCACAGGGCGGCGGCGTGGGCCGGTTGCGGGACGTTGCTGTCGCGGTGCTGGTCGTGCTGCTCGGGGTCGGCATTCTCGGCGCGCCGTTCATCGCGCGCTTCGTCGACACGTTCCGCAAGGAGCAGACCGAGCGGATCCGCGCGACCGAGAAGGCCGACATCGCCGCGCACCTGCACGATTCGGTGTTGCAGACGTTGGCCCTCATCCAGCGTCGTGCCGACGATCCGAATGCGGTGCAGTTGCTCGCCCGCGCCCAGGAGCGCGAACTGCGCAACTGGCTGTATGCCGAGCAGGCGTCCAGCGACCGCACGCTCGCGACCGCGGTGACCGACGCGGCCGGCGAGATCGAGACACTGCACGGCATACCGATCGACGTGGTAGTCACCGGTGACCGGCCGCTCGGCGAGGCGGAGGAAGCCCTTCTGCGCGCGCTGCGTGAGGCGCTCGCCAATGCCGTTCGGCACGGCGCGCCGCCGGTGTCGGTCTATCTCGAGGTCGGTCCGACGGCCGCAGAGGCGTTCGTTCGGGACCACGGCCCCGGGTTCGACCCGGCGGCCGTCTCCGAGGACCGGCTCGGGGTGCGGGAGTCGATCATCGGCCGGATGACCAGACATGGTGGCGAGGCGCAGGTACGCCGCCTCGACGACGGCACCGAGGTGCGGCTGCGGATGCCGTTGGAAACCAACACTTCCGGCGCCGACACCGGTGCGACTGACAACGGGGCGAATGACAACAACGGCCGCAATGACGGCAGCAGCGACGACAACTGGAGCAAGGAGCAGCGATGACCGTGCGCGTGGTGTTGGTGGACGACCACCGGATGTTCCGGTCGGGGGTCAAGGCCGAGCTCGACGACACGGTGACCGTCGTCGGCGAAGCACCCGACGTCGACGCGGCCATCAAGGTCATCCGCGAGCAGCGGCCCGATGTGGTGCTGCTCGACGTGCACCTGCCCGGCGGCAACGGCAACGGCGGCGCGGACGTCGTCACTGGGTGCGCCGGCGTGCACGCGGAGAACGACGCCCCCGTCCGGTTCCTCGCCCTGTCGGTGTCCGACGCTGCCGATGACGTCATCTCCGTGATCCGGGCCGGCGCTCGCGGTTACGTCACCAAGACGATCAGCCCGACCGATCTCATCTCGGCGATCCACCGGGTGAAGGACGGCGACGCGGTGTTCAGCCCGCGCCTGGCCGGCTTCGTGCTCGACGCCTTCGGGGCGACCGCCGGCGAGATCGCCGAGGTCGACGAGGAACTCGACCGGCTGTCCGCGCGGGAGCGTGAGGTGATGCGGTTGATCGCGCGCGGCTATCAGTACAAGGAAGTCGCCAAGGAACTCTTCATCTCGGTGAAAACCGTTGAGACGCATGTGTCCTCGGTGCTGCGCAAGCTGCAGTTGTCGTCCCGGCACGAGCTCACCTCATGGGCGATGCAGCGCCGTCTGCTGTAACAGGGCGGCGCTCAGTCCGTGAGGAACGCCGCTTCGTCCACCCGGTCTGCCCGGTGTATGCCACCCCGGATGCGGTAGGAGTCGAGCATCAACTCGGCCAGCTCGCGGCGGTCGAGCAGCTCCAGACGGCCCCAGAGCGACACGCGGACCTGGAAGGTGTGGATCACCGGGAAGACCGTCGCGCGGCCGGCCAGTGCATCGGCGAGAGCGAGGTCGCCGCTCCACAGTTGCACGAGCTCACGGTCGCGCTCGTCCCAGCGCAGTCGCGCGAACTGGTGGCGGCCGGCGTAGAACGCCGGCGATCCCTCATGTGCCTGGCCGGCAACGGCATCGGGGAGTCGGCTCGCCAGCTCCTCGACGTCGCGCCAGGTCGATCCGGTCATGCCTGCCGGTCCGATCTCAGCTCGCGGTGCGTTGCCAGGCGGGCTCGTCGCCCTTCTCGTAGTCGGCGAAGGCGTTGCGCAGGCCGAGCAACACTTCGGCGGCGGTCTCGAAGAGCGCCTTCGCCCGGGGTTCGTCGACCTTCTGGACATCGCCGCGCAGGTGTTCGGCGAGGTCGGTCAGGCGGACCTGGATCTTGGCGGTGTGCCGCAGCGGGTCGCTGACCGGCAGTGCATCGGGGTCGCTCATGGCGTCCTCCTGAAGTTGACGTTGATCGAGCACAGCGAGCTTGGACTGCGTGGGCATGGCGGCAGCTTGCTGGCGCTCTTGCCGGCGCAGAACGAGCCTCGTGTGTCGTGGTGTGCTGACGCACTCAGCGTCCTACCAGCAGCAGGGAGCCGCTTGATCGAGCTTGCGGCGTATGGGTTGCGGCGTATGGGTTGCGGTGTATGCGTGCCCCGGCTGGGCCCACTCACGACCGGTCAGGTGGTGGGACGTCCCGCGTCCGCCTCGACCTGGGCGCGCTCCTCAGCGAAGGCCTTCACATTGCGCTCGAGCTTGCGGCGCAGCACCGTCGAGCCGAGCAGGCCGATGACGATGGCGAGGCCGAGCGCGACATACGAGAAGTTCTTGAGGTACTGCTCGGCAGTCGTGCCGATGTAGTAGACGAGGTAGGTCGTGCCGCCGGCCCAGCAGATCGCGCCGGTCGCGTTGGCGAGCAGGAAGCGCGGGTAGTGCATCTTCAGGGAGCCGGAGAGCGGGCCGGCGAAGATGCGCAGCAGCGCGATGAAGCGTCCGACGAAGACGGCCGCCATACCCCACCGTTTGAAGACGTGTTCGGCGTAGTCGACCAGGTCGCGGCTGAAATGGTGCGGGAAGCGGCGCTCGAGATAGCCGAAGAGGTGCTCGCCGTACCGCCTGCCGATGGTGTAGCCGATGGTGTCACCGATGACCGCACCCAGGACCGCGGCGATGGCGATGCCGTGCGGGCTGACGGAGACCTCGTGCCGGGAGGACAGGATGGCGGCGGCGACCAGGATCGTCTCGCCGGGGATCGGCACGCCGAGGCTCTCGATGCCCACCGCGAGGCCCGCGAGGAGATAGACCGCCATGGGCGGGATCGTCGTCAGCCAATGATCCATCGCAGTCCCTAACGTCGGTCAGCGCCAGCCGGTTCCGGCGCCGCCGGGTATGTCCCCGTCAGGATCGTACGGCGTGCGGGTGAATCGGAAGCTGCCCAGGTCGAGGTATGGCGCGCTGCCCGTGGCGCCGGCGTGCACGGTGAGTCGCTCGCCGGCGAAGTACTCGTCGATCCCGACCCAGCCGCCGGATGAGTGCGGCACGAACCGGGATCCACGGCCACCGTCGACCGGGGTCATCCGCAGCCCGTCCCGCTCTGCGGTCAGCACGTGCGGTCGCGGCCCCCAGAACCAGGTGCCCGTGATGTCGGCGGTCGCCGCCGGCGGCGTGGCCGCGGTCCAGTGCGCCGGGTGCGTGGGGGAGTGGTCGCGCAACGTGCGCACCAGCCCGAGGCTGTCCAGGGCGAGACCGGCCGTGCTGTTCACCAAATGGATCACGCCGTCCGCGGTGTCGGGGTCGATCCGCAGCACCGATTGGTGACCCGGCATCGAGCCGCCGTGCCCGATGAAGCGTTGCCCGTCGGCGTTGATGATGTCGAGGCCGAACCCGTAGGCCCGTGTGTATGTCGTGCCGGGCTCGTCGTTGATCAGTGCGGGGAGGTGCATTTCGCGGCGCAGCTCGTCGGAGAGGATGCGCTCGTCGCCGCGCGCCAGGAACGTCGCGAACACGGCGAGGTCGTGCACGGTTGACCACAACTGGCCGGCGGGTGCCATCGAGAGCGTGTCGGTGGCGGGTTCGTCGTGCAGCAGATCGGCATAAGGGTGGACGGCCAGGCCGGGCGCGGCGCCGTCCGTCGGGGCGTATGTCGTGTCGGTCAGGCCGAGTGGCTCGAGCACCTCCGCCTGCATCCGGTCCCACCAGGTGCTTTCGCGCAGGCGGGCGACGAGCTCGCCCGCGACCGCGAATCCGACGTTGCTGTAATGGAATCGGCGTCCAGGGCGATGCATCGCCCGGACGCTGGGGAGCAACTCCTCCCAGGTGCGACCGTGGCTGCGCTCCCACCAGGTGCCCTCCGTCTCCGCGGGCAGTCCGGCACCGTGCGTGAGCAGCTCGCTGACCCGCACTCCGGGGAGGCGGTCGGCGAGCTCGGGCAGGTGCTTCGCGATCGGGTCGGTGAGCTCGACGAGCCCGTCGTCGACGAGCCGCAGCGTGAGCACCGCGGTGAAGGTCTTGGTGATCGAGCCGATCCGGTATTGCGTTGTTGTCGTTGCCTTTTCGCCATCTGCTCGGCCGGTGAGGTGGCCCGCCGCGCCGGACCACACGACTTGGCCTGCTCCGATGACCGCAGCCGTCGCCGACGGCGCACGACTGGCGCGCTGGGCCTCGGCCAGGCGGGCGTCGAACAGGTGGGTCAGGTTTGGGTCCAAGGCCATGACATCCGATCCAATCACGAGGTGGCGCGGAAGGTCCTTGAGGAGTTCGTGAGCTGTGCCCTGAGGAGCCCGTGAGGGGCGCGCGGGCGTCTCGAAGGGGGGGACGAGCGTCCGGTCAAGGTCCTTGAGGAGCGAGGGACGAGCGTCTCGAAAGGCCGCGAGTGTCCTCGACGTCGGTCGAGTGCCGGAGTTGTGCCCTGAGGAGCCCGTGAGGGACGAGCGGGCGTCTCGAAGGGGAGCGCAGCGGGGGAGGTGTGTCGAGACCCTGTGGTCACCGGGTGGCGTCGGATACGCCGTCGTGCCGGTCTCACTCCGCTGCACTGCGCTAGCGCTCCGTTCCGCTGCATAGGCCCGGCCCGACGACGCACCCGCCGCCGACCGCTTCACCTTCGTCGTCCGGTTCCGGATGGCTCATCGTTCGCTCACGCTCGTGCCCGACGATCGGTCGATCAGTACTCGCCGAGAGGTGGTTGAGGAGCGGCGGAGCGTAGCGGGGGAGCGTCTCGAAACCACCGACCGCATGAGGTGGCCGAAGAGCGGCGGAGCGTAGCGGGGAGCGTCTCGAGGATCCCGATACTTGTCCACATCCCCCGCCAGGAAACACGTTCCGACCAGGGGGATGTGGATAACACTCGGACGCGAAAACCATTGTGTTGCAACCATATTCATGCGATGATCGAACACATGAACGACATGCAACAAGACGCGACGAGCACCCGGGCGGGTGATCTCGACGCGACTCGTGTGCGCGCGTTCCACGACCGACTCGACGCACCCATCGACACCGGCGACCCGTTGGGTGAGCTGCGGGCCTTGGAGGAATTACGTAACGCGATCAGCGCCCGCCAAGCACGCCTGGCCGTGGCCGCCGCCGAGGTGCAGGCGGCCCGAGACGTGCCCCGCGGGATCGAGGCTGCAAGCACTGCCCGGAAGGTCGGATCCGATGTGGGGTTGGCCCGCCGGTGCGCCCCGCGCGCGGGGTCGGTGTTCCTGACCGTCGCGCACACCCTGCAAGCCTTGGCGGCCGGGGTCATGTCGGAGTGGGACGCCACCCGGCTGGTCCGCGAGGTCACCGGCCTGACCCGGGTCGGCCGGGCCGCGGTGGATGCCGGGCTCGCCGACCAGCTCGGGACTGTTGCCGGCACCCGGCTGATCCATGCCGCCCGTGCCCTGGCCTACCGGGTCGACCCCGCCGGTGCCCGGGAACGCCGCACTGCGGCTGAAGCAACCCGGCGGGTCACGCTGCGGCCCGCACCCGACGCGATGGCATACCTGACCGCGTTCCTACCCGTCAAGGACGCCCTGGCCTGCATGGCCGCGTTGAACAACACCGCCGACCAAGCCCACTCGGTGGCCCAACAAACCAGCAGCACTAACGCCCGCCGCCAGCGCGAGACCG
The DNA here is from genome assembly GCF_055397625.1 of Flexivirga sp. G2. Classification (NCBI taxonomy): domain Bacteria; kingdom Bacillati; phylum Actinomycetota; class Actinomycetes; order Micrococcales; family Dermacoccaceae; genus Flexivirga; species Flexivirga sp. G2. Next base: position 3,533,815 of record NZ_AP039675.1, on the reverse strand, counting down.
GCGGGCCCATCGCTGAGGGGAACACCGTTGACGCGGCGGACGCAGGTGCGGGGAGTAGTGGCGGCGTCGCGGATGCCGGCGCCGGCGCCGGGCGTGGTCCATCGCGTGGGCAGCGGATGGCCGACGCGTTCGTCGAACGGGTGACGGGTCGGCGGCCGGCGACGGGTGGCACCGACGTACGGGTGAATCTGCTGATGCCCCTGGACACGCTGACCGGGGACACTCCGGCACACGTGCCCGGGTACGGTCCGGTGCCGGCGGATCTGGTGCGGGATTGGTTCAGCACCGGTGACCCGACCGGGCCGTTGGTGCGCCGGTTGTTCACTCACCCCGGGACCGGTGACCTGGTCGGGATGGAAACCCGTGCCCGGCACTACCCGGGGTTGTTGGCGACGCTGATCCTGTTTCGTGATCAGGTATGCCGCACCCCGTGGTGTGGGGCACCGATCCGGCATACCGACCACATCCGCTCCCACACCAGCGGCGGGCGCACCAGTGAGCGGAACGGGCAAGGCCTGTGCGAACGGTGCAACTACGTCAAGGAACACCCCGACCACTCCGTGACCGGCACCGCCGGTGAAACCACCACCCGGTCCGGCGGATTCACCGCCACCAGCCGACCACCCGCACCACCCGGGCTGCCACCACCCACCACCTCGACCCTCGAACGCCGGCTGATGGACATCACCTGGAACGGCCCACTCACGCCAGCTGACAACGACGCCTGCGACAACGCCGACGACGGATGACGCCCGCGATGGCTGATGACCACGATGACGATCCTGGGCGCCAGGACGTTCGCGACGACGTGGGCGCGCGCGAGGGCCGGGCGCGATGCGGCGGCGCTGATGCTCACGCCGAGGGCACCGAATGCGCTCGCCGGCGCGAATGAGAGGGTCGGCTGCGTGCGAGTGATTTCGGCGAACGTGAACGGCATCCGAGCGACCGTCCGGAGGGGTGGGCTCGACTGGCTCGCCGCACAGGAGGCGGACGTGCTGGCACTGCAGGAGGTTCGCGCCTCGGAGCAGCAGTTGGCCAAGGCACTCGACGGCACCGAGTTCGCGTCCTGGCGCGTCGCGCACGCACCGGCAGCAGCCGCCGGGCGCGCCGGCGTTGCGGTGCTCAGCAAGCACCCGATCCTCGAAAGTGCCCACGGGCTCCCGGGATTCGAGGACGACGGGCGCTGGCTCGAAGCGGTCATCGAGATCGACGGCCGACGCACGACGATCGTGTCGGCATACGTGCACACCGGTGAGGCGGACACCCCGAAGCAGGACGAGAAGTTCGCCTTCCTCGAAGCCATGGGCGACCGTATGGCGCAACTGGTCGACCAGGACGCCGTGGTGACCGGCGACTTCAACATCTGCCACACAACGCGAGACCTGAAGAACTGGAAGGGAAACCGCGGCAAGGCGGGTTTCCTGCCCGAGGAGCAGAAGCACCTCACGGCCTGGTTCGAATCCGGCTGGGTCGACGTCGTCCGCCATCGCGCCGGTGATGTGGACGGCCCTTACACCTGGTGGTCCTGGCGCGGGAAGGCGTTCGACAACGACAGCGGCTGGCGGATCGACTACGTGCTGGACTCGCCGTCGCTGGCCGATCGTGTGGTGGGGCACGAGATCGGGCGGGCACCGTCATATGCCGAGAGGTGGAGCGACCACGCAGCAGTGGTCGTCGATCATCGATGAGCGCCCGAGAACACCAGCACTGAGTGTCGGTGGCCGCGGCTACCGTGCTCCGGATGACCGAGTTCTCATACTTCGCGGCCTGCACCATCAACGGATTCATCGCAGACTCGGACAACTCGCTGCAATGGCTGTTCGACGTGCCCACCGTCGAGGCGGACACGGCCATCCCGGATTACATCGACAGCGTCGGTGCGCTCGTGATGGGTGCGACGACCTATTCCTGGCTGCTCGAGCATGAGCACGTGCGGGAGCAGCCCGACAAGTGGCAGGACTGGTACGGCGACCGACCCACCTGGGTGTTCACGCATCGCAACCTGCCCACCATCCCGGGAGCGGACATCCGGTTCGTCTCCGGGGACGTCGCCGACCACCTCGACGAGGTGAGCGCATCCGCCGGTCACCGGAAGGTCTGGCTGCTCGGCGGGGGCGAGCTCGTCGGAGCGTTCGACGACGCCGGTGCCCTCGACGAGATCTGTCTCGGGATGGTGCCGGTCGCGCTCGACTCCGGCGCGCCGATGCTGCCACGCCGCATCACCTCGGAGCGGCTTTCCCTCGTCGACGTGCGGCAGGTCGGGCAGCGGCTCGACGTGCGCTACAAGGTCGTTCGCCCCTCGGTATGACGCCTCCGGGCGGCGCGTCAGTCCCGCGCGAGATCGATCCAGTAGCGGCGGATCACCCCGTGATCCGGTGTCTCCCGGACATCTTCGAGATCGCCGCCCCAGTGCTCGATGGTGCACGCCGACGCCACGTTGTCCTTGCCGCAGGTGATCAGAACCCGTTGCAGGCCAATCGATCTCGCCTGCTCGAGGGCCAGGCCGAGCGCGGCGGTCGCGACACCACGGCGGCGGGCGGATGGCCGCACGCCATACCCGATGTGACCGCCGACGTGGAGCAGGAAGTCGTTCAGCCGGTGCCGCAGCGAGATCGAGCCGAGGACCCGCTCCGGCTCGCGCTCGTCGACGATCCAGGACAACGTGTCGTGCACGCGGTCCGGTGGCAGCTCGGTCGCCTCATCGGCATACGACAGCCGAGTGTTCACCCAGGCGGTGAACAGCTCGGGGTTCTTCAGGTCGGCATCGGAGATCGAGTCCGTCGCGTAGCCGTCCCGGTGTCCGGCCCCGAACTCGAGGGCGCTCTCCAGGAACGCTGCGTGCAGTCCAACAGTGGGCTGTATCAAGCGAATTCGGGCCGTGGACGCGTTGACCATCCATGGATCGTCACACGGCCGCGACGGCTTCCGCCACCGAGATTCCGGCGCGGAGGTCAGCCCGGGCCGTCCGGATGGGTGAGGTCGTACGCGCGCCATACCTTCTGCGGCACGACCATCCGCCAGGCATCGACGACCAGCTCACGTGCCTCGACCGGGTCCAGGGCAGCCAGCGTGGCGTGCACCCAGTTGAACCGCAGGTCGGACGTCGACGGGAGCTGGAACTTCTCCGGCTCGCCGGCGACGAGCGCGGCGCGTTCCTCCTTGGGGAAGCCGAAGCCCATCACGGTCTCGTCGAGCGAGAAGGCGACGTAGACGATCTGGCCGACGCGGAACTTCAGCCGGCCGCGGACGTACACCTGGTACGAGCGCTCCAGTTCGTCCCCGAGCGAGAGGACGTCGTCGACGGACGCCATACGAACAAGCCTGTCAGGCCTTGACGTTCGACCGCATCGACAACACGTCGCCGACCAATCGCTCGGCATACGTGGCGTCGGCGGGGAGGGCGAAGACGACGTGGTGATAGATCGGCGCGATGACGTGATCGAGCACCTGCTCGACCGACGGCGTCTCCTCCCCGCGGGCACGCGCCCGGCTGATCATCTCGGCCAGCTGTTCGCGGCGTGCGGTCCAGCACGGGCACGCTTCGACGAGGATGCCGTCCCGCGCGTTGACCATCGCCCGCAGGTAGCGGGTGCGGTGTGGTCGGAGGATGTCCTCGGTGATGACGCTCGCCCACTCGCGCAGGTCGCCCTCCAACGAGCCGGTGTTCGGCAGCACCTCGTCCTCGCGAGTGAAGGCCGCGACCGCGACCTCCTCGAGCAGGGCGTCGATGTCACCCCAGCGTCGGTAGACGCTGGTGGGGTTGACCTCGGCCAGCTCGGCCACCATCGGGATGGTGATCTGGTCCGGCCGCTTCGTGGCCATCAGCTTGCCGACCGCCGTGTAGACCGCATCCTGCACGCGCGCGCTGCGGCCTCCGGGGCGGCGCTTCACGGGGGTGGACTCCCGGGCGGACTCAGGGCTGGACTTCGTCGGCATACGTGCCATTATTGCAGTGCACTTGGCATTAGCGAAAGCGCGGCGTACTCTTCTCGACTAAAGCAATGATTGTTGCAATTGATGAGGTGGGTATGACGTTCCGCTTGTCCCGGCCGCTCGGCTTCGCCGTCGCCGGTCTCACGATGGTCGGCCTGATGGCCGCCGCCGCGGCGCCCTCGCCGCTCTACCCGGTCTACCAACAGCTCTGGGGCTTCTCGTCGTTCACCCTCACGGTGATCTTCGCGGTGTATGTCGCCGCCCTGCTCGTTACCCTCCTCACGATCGGCTCGCTGGCCGACCACCTGGGGCGACGCCCGGTCCTGATCGGCGGCCTGCTGCTCCTGGCGGTCGCGATGGTGATCTTCGCCCATGCCGGCGGCGTGGGTGACCTGCTGATCGCGCGGATCGTCCAAGGTGTCGCAACCGGTGCGATCACCGGTGCGGTGAGCGCGATGGTCGTCGACCTGCAGCCCGATCCGCACACCGGCTCGGTCGTGACCGGCGGCGCGCCGGCACTCGGGCTGGCCGTCGGGTCGGCACTCGCCGGCGGGCTCGTGCAGCACGCGCCCTGGCCGCACGAACTCGTCTTCTGGGTGCTCTTCGGCACGTACCTGGTGCTCGGTGTCGCGCTGCTCTTCGTCCCCGAGCCGAAACGGGGTCGCCCGGACGGGCGCGCCATCCGCCGTGCGTTGCGGCCGAGCGTCGGCGTCGCCGAGCCGGCACGAGCCGTCTTCGCGACACTCGTTCCCGCGCTCGTCGCGACGTGGGCGCTCGGTGGGCTCTACCTCTCGCTCGGATCGTCCGCCGTCGCGCGGATCCTCGGAGTGACCGACCACTTCGTCGTGGGACTCGTGCTCGCCAGCTTCTTCACGCCGGCAGCGTTGGTGTTGTTGGTGATTCGGCTGGTGCCGACCGCGATGCGACGTGGTCTCGGGCTGGCCTCCCTGGGCATCGGGGTGGCCACCACCGTCGTCGGGGTCCTGACGGCTGCCACCCCTGTCTACGTCGTCGGCTCCGTCCTCGCGGGCATCGGGTTCGGCGTCACGTTCCAGGTGGCGATGAGTGCGTTGGCCGCGGCCACACCGCCCGCCGAGCGGGCGCAGACCTTCGCGACGACGTTCGTGGTGAGCTACACGGCATTCAGCGTGCCGGCGGTCCTCGCCGGGCTCGCGGTGCAGGACTGGGGTTTGCGTCCCACGCTCGTCGGGTATGGCGTGCTCGATGTCTCCCTGGTCGTCCTCGCGGGAGCACTCGCCATACGCGCTGCACGACGGGCTGCAGCTGCCGTGATCGAGGCGTGCCCTCGGACCCTGGTGCCGGCTGCTCCGGAGGGCTGAGTTCGCGTGGCTTGTCGGTGTGCGCGGGCACAATCGGTGCGTGGCGTATGACGGTGAGCTCGTCGAGCGGATCCGGGATCTCCTGGTTGGCGAGCTGGACGTGACCGACAAGCGGATGTTCGGGGGAGTGGCGTTCCTGACCGGTGGGCACATGGCAGTTGCCGCATCCCGGAACGGCGGGCTGATGGCCCGGGTGGACCCAGAGGACAGCGAGCAGCTCCTGCTGCGGGACGGCGTCTCCCGGATGGTCATGGGCGGTCGGGCGATGAACGGTTGGCTGCGTGTCGAGGAGGGACACCTCGGCGATGCGGAGCTGGCCGAGTGGGTCGATCGCGGACTGGACTTCGCGCGCAGTCTGCCCGCCAAGAGCGGGTGACGGGCGCCACCGGCATCGCGATCGCCGTCGGTGGCGCCAAGTAGGCTTGCGTCCGAGATGAGCAGCCTTTTCGACGACCTTCCCCTGCCCGGATTCCCGCCCGATGCCGCGTCGGCGACCGTCCCGACCCACCCCTCGGCCGACGTCGACGAGCGCGGGGTGCCGACCTGGGCCGGCCTCGGCAAGGAGGCGCCCGCCGGGGCCGCGAAGCCCGCGGCGCGGCCGTCGACCGCCGATCCGGAGAGCCTGGTCGCCGGTCTCAACCCGCAACAGCGGGAGGCCGTGCTGCACGAGGGTCCGCCGCTGCTGATCGTGGCCGGTGCCGGCTCGGGCAAGACCCGCGTGCTCACCCACCGGATCGCCCACCTGATGGCGGCACGCCACGTGCAGCCCGGTCAGATCCTGGCGATCACCTTCACCAACAAGGCCGCCGCGGAGATGCGCGAGCGTGTGGAGGCCTTGGTCGGGCCGGTGGCCCGATCGATGTGGGTGTCGACCTTCCACTCGGCGTGCGTGCGGATCCTGCGTCGTGAGGCGAGCAAGGTCGGTTTGAAGTCCACCTTCTCCATCTACGACGCCGCCGACAGCCAGCGGATGATGGCGCTGGTCATGCGAGACCTGGACCTTGACCCCAAGCGGTTCCCGCCGCGATCGTTCAGCCATCAGGTCAGCAACCTCAAGAACGAGCTGATCGACGAGGAGACCTACGCATCGCAGGTCGTCGAGGGCACGCATCAGGAGCGGACGCTCGCGGAGGCCTATTCGTCATACCAACGGCGCCTGCGGCAGGCCAACGCGCTCGACTTCGACGACCTCATCATGACGACGGTCAACATCCTGCGCGTCTTCCCGGACGTCGCGGAGCACTACCGCCGCCGCTTCCGTCACGTGCTGGTCGACGAATACCAGGACACGAACCACGCCCAATACGCGTTGGTGAAAGAGCTTGTCGGACACCAGGTTTCGGATGCCGCGCTCGGCGAGGTCCCTCCCGCCGAACTCTGCGTGGTGGGCGATGCCGACCAGTCGATCTATGCCTTCCGCGGTGCGACGATCCGCAACATCGTGGAGTTCGAGCAGGACTACCCGCAGGCGCACACCATCCTGCTGGAGCAGAACTACCGCTCCACCCAGAACATCCTGCAGGCCGCCAACGCGGTCATCGCCAAGAACGAAGGACGCCGGCCCAAGAACCTGTGGTCCGAGTCCGGCGCGGGCGCGCCGATCGTCGGGTATGTCGGTGACTCCGAGCACGATGAGGCGGCATTCGTCGCGCGCACGATCGACGTGCTCGGCGACGAGCAGGGCGTCAAGCCGAAGGATGTCGCGGTTTTCTACCGCACCAACGCCCAATCCCGTGCGTTGGAAGAGGTTTTCGTCCGTGTCGGGCTGCCCTACAAGGTGGTCGGCGGCACCCGCTTCTACGAGCGCCGCGAGGTCAAGGACGCGCTGGCCTACCTGCGCGTGGTGTCCAACCCGCTCGACACCGTCAATCTGCGCCGCATCCTCAACGTGCCCAAGCGAGGCATCGGTGACCGTGCCGAGGCGTGTGTGTCGGCCCTGGCGGAGCGGGAACGCATCCCGTTCGTCGCCGCACTCGGTCGGGCGGCGGATGCACCGGGCATCGCCACGCGCTCGGTGAGCAGCATCAATGGCTTCACCGCCCTGCTCGAGTCGTTGCGCGGGGTGCACGAGTCCGACCAGGCCGGTGTCGGCGACCTCCTCGAGGCCATCCTCGACCAGACCGGATACCTCTCGGAGCTGCGTCGCAGCCCAGACCCGCAGGACGAGACCCGCGTCGAGAACCTCGCCGAACTCGTCGCGGTGGCAAAGGAATTCGACGAGAACTACCCGGGCGGCTCGCTCGAGGACTTCCTGGAGCAGGTGTCGTTGGTCGCCGACACCGACGAGATCCCGGAAGAGGAGGGCGAGGACAACGGCGTCGTCACGCTGATGACCCTGCACACCGCGAAGGGGCTGGAGTTCCCGGTCGTGTTCCTCACCGGCATGGAGGACGGGACCTTTCCGCACCTGCGTGCGCTCGGCGACCCCAAGGAGCTCGAGGAGGAACGACGGCTGGCGTATGTCGGGATCACCCGCGCTCGCGAGCGCCTGCACCTGTCCCGGGCCGAGGTTCGTTCCGCCTGGGGTGCACCGCAGTACAACCCGCCCTCGCGGTTCCTCGACGAAATCCCTTCCGGTCTGGTCGATTGGCAACGCGTCACGACGACGGCGACACGTCCGTCGTCGACTCCGGCCGTCGCCCGGTTGGCGTCCCGCCCCGGCGTGCGCAGCCCCGGCAACCGCCCGGTCATCGCACTCGATGCCGGGGACAAGGTCACTCATGACACGTTCGGGCTGGGATCCGTCATACGGGTGGAGGGTCAGGGCGATCGGTCGATGGCGCACATCGACTTCGGCGGTGACACCGGCGTCAAGCGTCTCTTGTTGCGGTACGCGCCCGTCGAAAAGCTTTGACGCACAGACTCGTTCCTGGTCAGTGGCAGAGCTTCTGATGCTGTTGGTCCGTCCTTCGGCCGACGCGCTTGACTGTTCTGCGGCCGGTGCGCTCAGAAGATGCCGCGTGCTTGCAGCCAGGGTGCGGGGTTGATCGGCACGCCGGCCAGGTGGATCTCGAGGTGCAGGTGTGGCCCGGTGGAGTGGCCGGTGTCGCCGGAGTAGCCGACCGACTGTCCGCGGGCGAGCCACTGTCCGGGGCGCACGATGATCGACGACATGTGGCCGTAGACACTCTGCACACCGTTGCCGTAGTCGATCGTGACGTGGTTTCCGAGGCCGGAGTCCCAACCGGTGGCGACGACCGTGCCTTGGTGCATCGCGCGCAGCGGGGTTCCCCAGGCGACGGCGAAGTCATCACCTTCGTGATAGGTCGAGCCGATGCCGCCCGGTGAGATGCGTGCACCGAACCCGGAGGTCAGCGGGCCGACGCAGTCGGCTACTGCGCAGGTCCACGGATTCTGAGGTTTCGCAGGAGGATTCGCCTTCTTCGACTTTGCCGATGTCGGCTTCTTGGCGGGCGACTTCGACGTCTTCGGCTGCGGCCTCTCGACCGTGCGGTCCCGAGACGCAGCCCCTGGGAGCGTCCGAGGCGGAGTGGCGACGGCTGTCGGTCGCGCGGCGTTCGCCTTGATGCCGGCTGCGTCGGATATCTCCTGCGGGCCGGGGTCGATGGCCAAGGTCCGGCTGCCGAACGGCATCGGTGCGATCCCGGCGACCGCGGCTCCGCCGACGGTCGCTGCGACGGCGACACCGGCGGGGACTCCGACGAGGCGCAACTGCCGCGTCTTGGTCGAGCTGGCGCGATGGCGTCCCTGCGGTCGCGCGGGGCTGGGTCGGTGGCGTCCTTCGTATGTGGTCATCGATGCGCGCGCGGTTCTCGGCCGAGGAAGGACACCCGCAACATCCTAGAAGTCCCGTGTGTTCGTTGGGTGCTTGCGGGTCGATCGGTTTGCAGGTGCCGCGTCATGCGCCGTCGGCATACGGTTGCACGCCGACGACATACTCGGTATACATACTGTGACCACGGTGAATACCGGGTATGTATCCGAGTCGGGGGATGGTTCGCATGTCGATCAAACACAGTCTGCTTGCGCTGCTCCAGGACGGCGCGATGTATGGCGCACAGCTGCGTCAGGAGTTCGAGCACCGCACCGGCGGCACCTGGCCGCTCAACGTCGGACAGGTCTACACGACCCTCGGTCGGCTGGAGCGCGACGGGCTCGTCGAGAGCACCGGCACCGCCGATGAAGAGGGGCGCATCGCCTACCAGCTGACGGACGCGGGGCGCGACGAGGTGCGGCAGTGGTGGGTGGTCCCTGTCGGCCGCGAGCAGACGCCGCGCAACGAGCTCGCGATCAAACTCGCGCTCGCCGTGACCTTGCCCGGCGTGGACGTCCAACGCATCGTGCAGACCCAGCGAACGGCCACCATGACCCATCTGCGCGACCTCACCAAGCTCAAGCGCGGCGCCGACGGCCAAGACCTCGCGTGGGAGCTCGTGCTGGAGTCGCTCATCTTCGCCGACGAGGCGGAAGTGCGCTGGCTGGACCACGTGGAAGCGAGGATCGGCCGCCTCACCCCTACGCGGGCGAAAGCCTCGCGGAAGGCGCCCGTCGTCACCGTGGGGAACGCTGGAGCGCGTGAGGGGGCGAAGCAATGACCGAGCAGGCGACTCTTCTTCTCGACAATGTTGAACGCACTCACGGCACGGGTGAGACTGCCGTCCACGCACTGCGCGGAGTCAGTCTCTCGGTGAGTGCCGGCGAGCTCGTTGCGGTGATGGGCCCGAGCGGCTCCGGCAAGTCGACGTTGCTCAATGTGGCCGGCGGGCTGGACACGCCCACCGGCGGAACCGTGTCCGTCGACGGTGCCGATCTCGCCGCGCTCAGCCGTCCCGCGCTCGACCGCATCCGACGCCGCACGATGGGCTTCGTCTTTCAGGATCTCAACTTGATCCCGTCGCTGACTGCGATCGAAAACGTCTCTCTCCCCATGGAATTGGACGGAGTGAGCGTCCGCAAGGCACGCATTGCCGCCCGTGATGCGTTGGGCAAGGTCGGCATTCTCGAACTGGCCGACCGCTTTCCGGAGCAGATGTCCGGGGGCCAGCAGCAGCGTGCCGCGATCGCTCGCGCGCTGGTCGGGGACCGTCGACTGGTGCTCGCGGACGAGCCGACCGGTGCCCTCGACTCCACGACCGGCGAAGCCGTGCTGCGCACCCTGCGCGACCAGTGCGACGACGGTGCCGCGGGACTGCTGGTGACGCACGAGTCGCGACATGCGGCCTGGGCCGACCGGGTGGTGTTCCTGCGGGACGGGCTGGTCGTCGACACGACCGGCGATGCGGCCACGCCCGAGTCGCTGTTGAGCCAGGTGATCTGATGCACCCCACGAAGTTCTCCGCTCCTTCGTCGCTCCGATACTTCGCGGGGACCCCGCAATGATGGGCAGCTCGGGGGAGTCCACCAAGAGTCACCCGCTCCGGGGTTCAGGGGGCCTCGGAGGGTATGTCGGGGGCTGGCGGGTCGCCTTGCGGCTCGCCGCCCGCGACATACGGAAGCACCGTGGGCGGGCAGCGCTGGTGGTGCTGCTGATCGGTTTGCCGCTGTTCTTCATCAGTGCCGCGGCGACGTTCGGATTCACCAAGGACGTGAGCGCGCGTGAAGGGATCAACCGGACCATGGGATCCGGTCAGGCGCTGTTGACACTCACCAGCGGCGCGGGGAGCACGACGGCTCAGAATTTTGATGGCACTTCGACCGGAGACCTACGTGGCCCCGGGACCGCTGCACCGCTGGCGTTGCCCGGCGGATCCGCGAAGCCGACCGCGACGGCCGTGCGCCAGGTCACCGGGGGAGTAGTGCTCCCGGTGACAACGGACGAGCCACGTGTGCGCGTCGGTGGCCGAAACATCGCTGCGAAGACCCTCGGCATCGATGGCCGGCGTACGGCGTACACCGGAATGGCACAACTGACGAGCGGACACTGGCCCGCGACACCCGACCAAGTACTCGTGTCGCGCGCGGGTGCTGCGAGCGGTGTTCCCATCAGCGGCCGTCTGACCTTGGTCGATGCCCGAGGGAAGACTCGGCAGGTGACGGTGGTGGGTCGAGCGTCGACGCCCCGTGCCGAGAGCATCGTCGAGTTACCACGCGGGAGAGCGCATACCTGGATCCTGCAGCGCAAGACTCCGGTGGCTTGGCCGGAAGTGCGGCAACTGAACCGCTACGGGCTGAGTGTCCGCAGTCGGGAAGTCATCAACCATCCCGCGGTCGCCAAGGCAGACCCGGTTGAGCAGTCCCAAGAAGTCTCCAGGGCGCTGCCGAACACGGTGTGGGTCCTGCTGGGCACCGGACTGGTGATAGTCATCGCGCTGCTCGCCGGGCCGGCTTTCGCGGCAAGCAGCGCTCGACACCGCCGCGCACTGGGGCAACTCGCGAGCAACGGCGCGAGCCGACGTCAATTGCGTCGATACGTGTTGGCCCAAGCCGTGCTGCTCGGAGCAGCGTCCGCGGCCGGCTCGCTCCTTGTCGGAGCATTGGCCGGAGATGTGGCGACGCAGGGATACGCGCACTGGTCGCCACGCGCCGCGGCCCCCGGTCCGCTCGAATTACGTTGGGGATGGGGCCTGTTGCTCTTCGGCATAGCGGTATTCGCAGCGCTGGTGGCGGCATATGTCCCAGCGAGGGCGGCAAGCCGGCTGAACCTCATCGAGGTCCTCGGCGGGCATGTCTCGAGGCCTCGGGTGCGAATCGGGCTGCCACTTCTCGGGATCGCGTTGGCCGTTGTGGGAGGGGGACTCGTGACGGCTGCCCTCGTGTCGACAACGCGGGGCGCACCGACGGACACCGTTCCCACCATCGCCATCGTGCTGGGCGCGATTGCGCTGTTCGCGGGGGTGTTGCTGGCGGTCCCGTGGATCCTCGCAAGGTGCGGGGACTGGGCGGCGGCGCTACCACTGCCGATGCGGCTCGCTGTGCGCGACATCAGCCGACAGCGCGGTCGGGCCGTGGCGACAACCGGCGCGATCCTCGCCACGATGGCTTTGTTGACCACGGTGGGTGTCGCGTACAGCAGCGTCATGGCGGCCGAACGCGAGCAGTACGTTGCGCCGTTGCAGACGGGCGAGGGACTGATCACGGGAGGCACGAACATCGCGTCGGCGGCCCCACTCGTCCACCGGGTCGTGCCATCGGCCGTGATCACCCAGTTGTCCGTGTTCGGCCCGTCGACCGCTTCGACGTCGCAGTCACGGCGGCTCGTGGCGGCGGGCGACGGCGGCTGCACCGATCAGCAGACACTCGCACAAGCAGTGAGCGGCGGCGGCGCAAGCACCACGTGCTCAGCCATGTTCGTTCCCGGCCAGGGCGATGATCTCGTCGTGGCCGGTCCAGACGAGTTGGCACGGGTGTTCCGTCTGTCCGCCGCTGATCGTGCCGCGTTGCGCGCCGGGCAGGTCCTTCTCCCGCAGCTGGGGCGGGACGGCACAACCTACGTCCACCTCGTCCTGGGCAGAGTGACCGGTGGGCGCACGAAAGTCTCACGGGCTGTTGCGCTGCCCATCGCACGCAGCACACAGCAGGCGTTCACCTTCAGCAAGCAGGACGGGAAGGGAGGCTTCACCTACCGCGGCGGGCCTGCCGGTGACTCGGTCTACCCGAGTGGTCTCGTCGCGAGCAGTGCCGTGGACAGGCTCCCGGGCGCCAGGCATCTTGCAGCCGTGGTGATCAGCGCGCCGGGTGGGTTCAGCCAAGCTCAGCAGACTGCCATGACAGAACGACTCGCACCCGGCGTGGACCTGTATGTCGAACGCGGCCCGAGCGACCCCAACACCTGGATCTTCCGACTCATCGCGGGTGTATTCGCCCTGCTGGTGCTGGTCGCAACATTGGCGTCGACTGCGCTCTCGCAGGCCGAATCCCGAGGAGACAGTGCGACATTGGCTTCACTCGGCGCACCCGCCCGGTTGCGACGTTTCACCGCGGGGGCCAATGCCGCAGTCGTCGGGCTTCTCGGAGCCCTCCTCGGAGTAGCAGTCGGACTCGTCCCGGGGATCGCGGTGTCACACCCGTTGACCATCCAGGATTTCGGCGAGGGCAAGCAGTCGGCGGCCATCACCGTCATACCGTGGCCGACAATGCTTCTCGTCGCGATCGGGGTACCCCTGCTCGCGGGGACGCTCGCCGCGCTCGCGACGAAGGGACGGGTGCCGATGACTCGGCGGGTCACCTGAGGCGGAAGTGCACCGCGGATCTGGATACGGCGCTCGTTCCTCGCGCCACTCGATCAGCGTGAAGCGTGAGATGGATCACGTAATCACGGGTATGCCCGGGCCAGCCTGTGCGTTCGACGCTGGGGCTACTAGCATCCGGACTGGACAACGAGGTCCCGGACACGTCGCTTCGGCGAGCGCGGAGACCTCATCCCTTCAGAAGTTCATCACGAATCAATGAGGGGGCCTGCTTCACGCCACGGCCGGCGTACACGCTGCGACGGGCCGGTACGCGAGGCCGACTCCCGGGACGAGGACGGATTCCGCGTGGATCTTTTCGAATATCAGGCGCGCGACATGTTCGAGGCGCACGGCGTACCCGTGCTGGCCGGACAGATCGCCACGACTGCCGAGCAGGCCGAGCAGGCCGCAGCCGAGATCGGTGCCAAGTCCGGCGGCGTGACCGTCGTCAAGGCGCAGGTCAAGACCGGTGGCCGCGGCAAGGCCGGCGGCGTCAAGGTCGCCAAGTCGCCGGAGGAGGCGCGTGACCGCGCCGCAGAGATCCTCGGCATGGACATCAAGGGCCACACCGTCGGCACGGTGATGATCGCCCAGGGCGCGGACATCAAGGAGGAGTACTACTTCTCCGTCCTGCTCGATCGAGCCAACCGCACCTACCTTGCGATGTGCAGCAAGGAGGGCGGCATGGAGATCGAGCAGCTCGCCGTCGAGCGCCCGGACGCGCTCGCGCGCATCGCCGTCGACCCCAACGTCGGCATCGACGCGGCCAAGGCGCAGGAGATCGTCGACGCGGCCGGTTTCGACGCCGAGCTCGGCGCCAAGATCGCTCCGGTGCTGCAGAAGCTGTGGGACGTCTACCGCGAGGAGGACGCCACGCTCGTCGAGGTCAACCCGCTGGTCCAGACCGGGGCCGGCGACATCGTCGCCCTCGACGGCAAGGTGACGCTCGACGAGAACGCCGACTTCCGCCACCCGAACCACGAGGCGCTCGAGGACAAGGGTGCGGCGGACCCGCTGGAGGCCAAGGCCAAGGAGAAGGGCCTCAACTACGTCAAGCTCGACGGGCAGGTCGGCATCATCGGCAACGGCGCCGGACTGGTCATGTCCACGCTCGACGTCGTCGCCTACGCCGGCGAGCAGTATGACGTGAAGCCCGCCAACTTCCTGGACATCGGCGGCGGCGCGAACGCGCAGGTCATGGCCGACGGTCTGGACGTCATCCTCGGTGACGAGCAGGTCCGCTCCGTCTTCGTCAACGTCTTCGGTGGCATCACCGCGTGTGACGAGGTCGCCAACGGCATCAAGGGTGCGCTGGAGATCCTCGGCGACAATGCGAAGAAGCCGCTCGTCGTCCGCCTCGACGGCAACAACGTCGAGAAGGGTCGCGCGATCCTCAACGAGCTGAACCACCCGCTGGTCACCCAGGTCGACACGATGGACGGCGCCGCGGCCAAGGCCGCCGAGCTCGCCTCCAAGTGATCCGCTGACGGCATACGAAAAAGGAATCTTCAAGAATGTCAATCTTTTTGAACGCTGACAGCAAGATCATCGTCCAGGGCATGACCGGTGGCATGGGCTCCAAGCACACCGCGCTGATGCTCGAGGCGGGCTCCAACATCGTCGGCGGTGTCAACGCTCGCAAGGCCGGCACGAAGGCCGAGATCGGCGGCCAGGAGCTGCCCGTCTTCGGCACCGTCAAGGAGGCCATGGAGGCCACCGGTGCGAACGTCTCGGTAGCTTTCGTGCCGCCGAAGTTCGCCAAGGACGCCGCCGTCGAGGCCATCGACGCCGAGATCCCCTTGTTGGTCGTCATCACCGAGGGCATACCGGTGAAGGACTCCGCCGAGTTCTACAACTACTCGATCGGCAAGAAGACCCGCATCATCGGCCCCAACTGCCCCGGCATCATCACGCCGGAGGAGTCGCTGGCCGGTATCACGCCGCACACCATCGCGGGCAGGGGTCCGATCGGCCTGGTCTCCAAGTCCGGCACGCTGACCTACCAGATGATGTACGAGCTGCGGGACTTCGGCTTCACCACGGCCATCGGCATCGGCGGTGACCCGGTCATCGGCACCACGCACATCGACGCGCTCGAGGCGTTCGAGGCCGACCCCGACACCAAGGCGATCGTCATGATCGGTGAGATCGGCGGCGACGCCGAGGAGCGTGCCGCGGCATACATCAAGGAGCACGTGACCAAGCCCGTCGTCGGGTACGTCGCAGGCTTCACCGCCCCGGAGGGCAAGACCATGGGCCACGCAGGCGCCATCGTCTCCGGTTCGTCCGGCACCGCCGCGGCGAAGAAGGAAGCACTCGAGGCGGCCGGCGTCAAGGTCGGCAAGACGCCGTCCGAGACCGCCGAGTTGATGCGCGAGATTTTGAAGAACCTCGCCTAGGCGCACGTACGTACAACCACCAACCGGCCGTCGGATTCTTCCGGCGGCCGGTTCGTCGTTCCGGCCCCGCTCGACTGGGCCCGTGGGCCCTGTGACCGATCGGTTCCCTTCAGTAGCCTGGTTTTTCGCCAGATTCCGTGCGTCGACCCGGAGCCACGACAGGAAGTTCGGTATGACCAGCAGAGTTCATTCCCGATCGCGCAGCGAACGCGGCCAGGGGACGTTGGAGTATGTCGGCATGATCGCGCTGGCTGCTCTGCTGGTCATCGCCATCGTCGCCGCGTTCGGGAAGGGCACCAGCCTCGCCGATGTCGTGAGTGGCGCCCTGGCCAAAATCACCGGGATCTGATCGGGCACTTCCGGCGTCCAAGCCGTGAATGTGCGTTGCCGACAGGAAGGTATGCCGGGTGAGGACCGTGATGCGACGGCTCCGTCGAGCCGATGACGACAGCGGTCAGGTGGCCACGGGTCTGATCATCTGCTCCCTGCTGGGCCTGGTCGCGGCCGCGTTCTGGGTGATGCTGCCGATCGGGTCCGCGGTCAACCAGAAGTCCGGGGTGCAGAACGCGGCCGATGCCGCCGCCCTGGCCGGCGCGGACGACGTGGTCGCACATGTCATTCAGGACGTGCGCACGCTGCCGGTCGGGCCGTTCGAACCCGACACCTTCTTCTGCGGTCTGGGCGAAACGGACGCGCGCAGCCTCGCGAAAGAGAACGGTGCGCACGTGACGAGCTACTGCTACGACTGGCACACCGACGAAGCCACCGTCGAGGTCGCGTCCGACAAGGCGCTGTCCGGCGGACAGCACTCCAAGGCGAAAGCCGTTGCGCGCACTGGTGTTCCGTGGGGCGACTGCCATTTCGTCGGCCTGCCGACCCCGTCACCCACGCCGACGCCGAGTCCCAGTTCACCCAGCACATCCCCGTCACCGACTCCGTCGAGCAGCACACCCGCGGAACCCGTCCAATTGGTGTGCGGCGGTACGACGATCGACTACGACCTGAAAGACGGGCACCTCGTGCTCCACGATCAGCAAGCGCTGCGCAATATGTTGAAACCTCGCCTGGTGGACTGACCGAGGTCCTGACCGAGACGTTTCCCCGGAGAAAGGAACCACCGACGTGCTTTCCAGAGTGCGAGTCCGAGCAGGTGCTCTCGCCGCCTCGACCGCTGTACTGCTGGCCGGCGCCGTTGCCGGCCCGGCGGCCGCAGCCGGCACCGACGAGATCCCGATCGCCGGAACCTTCGTCTACAACGGGTACAACGACCCCTCGAACGCGGAGATCCACGGCGCGATCCATGCCGTCGTGCGAGTGCCCGGGGGCACCGCGGTCTACTTCTCGATCGGCGGAAAGGGCGCGAGCCCGGGCGCGGTGATGCCGAGCGTCGGGCTCGGCTCGTCATACGCGGTCGGTTCGGCGTGGGCGGTGTCGGTGGTCGACACGAAGGGGCTGAAGCTCTACCTGCCGCTCGCCTCCAACGGCCAGAAGTGCCTGTGCAGCAGTCAAACTGACGTCACCGACTACGGCGGCACGACGAAACCGCAGGTCGGGTATGCCGTGCTGCCGCCGCTGCCGAAGGACCTCAAGAGCGTGACCGTGCAGTTCGGGTTCGGCAATCTTGTCGTCGACGTCCCTGTCACCGACTCGCTGCCGGCACCCACGACGTCGGCGTCGCCGGTCACCCTCGGCAACGGCTGGCCGAAGCTGCCGGACGAAGCGACGATCCAGCAGGCCGACCCGAAGCCCTCGATCCGTCCGCTGGTGAGCAACGTCGCGGATCCGGACACCGCCACGAAACGCACATCGGACCAGACCGCCATCTCGGTGGACACCGATGTGCTGTTCGACTACGGCAATGCCGATCTGACACCGAAGGCGCAGGGGACCTTGCAGAAGGTCGCCGCCCAGCTGTCCGCGAAGGGCTCGGGCCAGGTGTCCGTCGTCGGTTACACCGACAGCTCGGGCAGTGACTCGTTCAACCAGACGTTGTCGGAGAAGCGGGCGCAGTCCGTGCAACGCGCGCTGCAGAAGCTGGTGCACAAGGACGGCCTGACCTTCACCTCCTCCGGCAAGGGCGAGAACGACCCGATCGCCGACAACACGACGGCCGACGGCCGACGGCTGAACCGGCGCGTCACCGTGACTTTCAAGACGGGGGGCGCGAAATGAGCGCACCGAAATGGACGGGACCGAAATGGGCTGCGCTGTCCGCAGCCGCCCTGTTGACCATCGCCGTCGCCGGGTGCAGTGGCCACTCGCCGTCCGGCACGGTGTCCTCGTCCGGCACCGCCGGCTCCGGCACGACGTCGTCGTCGGGCGGGGGACAGCCGACCGGCAAGGGGCCGTCGGCAGCGGACGCAGCGATCGCGAAGGTCATGGGATCGAGCAACGATCTGCGCGTGCTCGCCTCGAGCAAGGGCACGCTGAAGAGCAGCACCGGTTCGGCGGCGGTCGTCGCCGAGGTGCTGCAGGTGACGAGCTCGGCGCAGGCGACCCGGGTCACCTGGCGGCTGAAGAGCGCAACGTCCGCAACGGCGAACACCAAGTCGTTCCAGTTCGCGCGGCCGCCGCTCTTCGACACCCGCCTGCTCGGGGTGGTCGACCCGCAGACGAAGAAGACATTTCATCCCTACACGCTGGTCCCGGCCGGAGGTGACGGCACGGACACCGACTGTGCGTGCAGCAGTCTCCCGGACTCGGTCAACGCCACCGGCACCGTCATGTATGCCGTACTGCCCGCGCTGCCGACCGGAGTGTCCACCGTGAACGTCAGCCTTCCAGGCTTCAAGACGATGACCGGCGTTCAGGTGCAGTCATGAGACGAATGCTGGTCGTGACCGCCACCGTGAGCGTCCTGCTGTCCGTCGCCGGCTGCGGCGGCAGCTCCGGTGGGGCCGACAAGTCGGTCGCTCCGTCGACGGCGCTGCCGCCGTCCGCCAGGAGCACCGAGAAGCCGATCTTCCCGGCCTCCGACGGACCCGGCGGAGCCGAGCGGGTCACTCATGGGCCGGTGTCGCTCGCGGTGCCGCCGACCTTCGAGCAGCAGGGCGATGCGGTCAAGCAGAGCACATCGACCACGGTGACCTACGGGTCCACCCGCCGTGAGGGCACCCAGCGGGTCGCGATCGGGGTGACCTGGTCCAACAGCAAGGACGGCAAGTCCGCGAAGCAGGAGGCGCAGGCGTTCCGCGGCCAGTTGCTCGACGTCGAACACGTCAAGGACCTGCGCATGGTGAAGGTGAGCTGGCCGGGGCTGCAGGACGCCTATCAATTCGCCTACACCGACCACAATGTGTCGCCCGGGATGCAGACCCTCGTGTTGATGGGCGAGGACGCCGGCGGACAGTACATTTCGGTCACCGCCAAATCCCCGGCGTCGCTGAAGGCGCCGTTGCAGGTCGAATCCATCTGTGGTTCATTGCGCCTGGCGAAGGCGTCCAGCGGTACCTGAAATCAATCGTCGTCACGCCATACCACTGGCGCGGCATACGAAAGAATGGGCGGCCATCCGATCGGATGGCCGCCCATTCTGTTGTAGCTCACCTGAATGCGATTCCTGTCCTGAGCGCGCCGCCAATGCGCCCCACAACAGAAGAATGGCCACCTCCCGGAGGAGGTGGCCATTCGTCGTCCGGTGGCTGGTTCAGCCACCGATGCCGGTGATCTTGGTGATGGCGCTGGTCACCTTGGTGCCCAGCGAGCTGCCGTTGCCGAAGGCGGTCACGATCGCCATGACCAGCAGGGCGGCGAGTGCGATCATGCCGACGTATTCCAGCGTTCCCTGGCCCTTTTCGGCGCGGGCCTCGAAAGCGTTGGCGAGGCGGATACGAGTGGAAACAAGTGCACGAGTCATTGGTCTTCTCCTTGATTGAATTCAACGGGAAGAGTTTTCCCGTCCCCCCTCGGGGATTTCTTTTTCCTGATGAAGAAAACAATATGCGAGACGGGTATTCATCGGCAGGGCCCGCAGGCCCAATCCCGGGCCCATCTGTGCACGATGTCCGCCTGGGCCCGAGGGCCGTGGGCGCGTGCTGCCCCGTCAGGTCAACCATAGAGAGACCGCTGCGGAGCGGGTGGTGACGCCGAGCTTGGCGAAGATGTGGTTGACGTGGTTCTTGACGGTCTTCTCCGCGAGGAACAGCTTCCCGGAGATCTCGCCGTTGGCCAGGCCCGTCGCGATCAGGTCCATGATCTCCAGCTCGCGGCGGCTGAGCCCGTAGACGTCGTGCCGGCTCGCGTCGGGCAGCGGCGCCGACGCCGTCAGGGCGCTGTGCACGGCGTCGATCGCCGGCTGCGACAGCACGGATCCGCCCTGTGCGACCGATCGGATCGCCGCAGACAGCTCCGGCGGCGAGAACGCACCGTGCACGAGGTAGCCGCGCGCGCCGGCCGTCAGCGCGCCGCGGATGATGTCCGGCGCATCGGAGTAGGTCAGCATCAGCACGTTGGTGATCTCGTGGACGTCCTGGGCGACGCTGATGCCGTCGGCGAACGGCATACGCACGTCGACCAGGGCCACGTCCGGGCGCTCGCGCTGGATCAGCCGGATCGCAGCGCGTCCGTCGCCGGCCTCGCCGACCACCTCCAGGGACGGGTCGACCTCGAGCATGTTGCGCAACCCGACGCGGATGATCTCGTTGTCATCGACGAGCGCTATCCGCAGGTGGTTGTTCGCGGTCGCGGGTTCCACCCCGCGGGCGTCCAGGGACGTCATGACAGCGTCAGCTCCTTCATCGGGGCAGGGAGAGTTGGACCGTGGTGCCTCGCGGCGTACGGCGGGCGATCGACAGGGAACCGTCGGCGGCGACGGCACGCTCGCGCATGCCGAGCAGGCCGAAGCGCTTGCGTTTGACGGCCGCCGCCAGGCTGTCGGCGAAACCGACGCCGTCGTCGTGGATGCTGAGGGCGATGCGTTCCGCGTCGCCGGTGAAGACGACGTCGACGCTCTGCGCGGCGGCGTGCCGGTGGACGTTCTCCAATGACTCGGCGAGGACCGCCAGCACGACCTCGCGCTCGCGGTCGCCGACATCGGCGATGCCCTCGCTGCTGGTGTGCACGGGAATGCCGGTCGTCTCGGACCACTGGTGGCAGTGCTCGGTGAGCACCTCGAGCAGCGGTCGGTCGCTCTGGTGGGTGCGCAGCCCGACGAGGATCGCGCGGGCCTCCTGCGCGCCGCGTTCGGCGTGTGTGGCCAGGTCGGCGGCCATGGTGTTCGCCCGGCGCGAGTCGTGCTCGATCCAGTGCGGCAGGGACGCCGCGGACAGGGCGATCCCGTGCATGGTCTTGCCCAGCGAGTCGTGCATGTCCCGAGCCAGCCGGGCGCGCTCGTCGGCGGCTGCCCGGTCGCCCTGGACCCGCTGCAGCTCCGCGACCATCGCGGTCAGCTGCTGCGTTCCGTAACTGATGGCGAAGCCGATCCCGGCCATCGCCAGGTAGACGAACGGCACCCCGACGGTGCTGATGTATGGCGCCCCGCCGAGCCCCGTGTGCGCCTCGAGCGCGCTCAGATAACCCAGCTCGAGGACGAGCAGCAGCAGCATCGCGACGAACCAGCGGAACAGCGCACCGATCAGCAGAGCCGTCGGGAAGGTCGCGAGCAGCAGCACGTTGTCCGGGCCGGTGACCGAGATCATGATCGTCACCACGCCCACGTCGAGCATCGCCAGGACCGGGTGCCGTTGCAGCCAGCCGATCCCACCCATCCGGTCGGTGATCCCGACGAAGGTCAGCGCCGCGAGCACCAGCGCCCACCCCCAGAAGCCGCCCGTCCGACTCACCGACACCGATGCCGAGACCGCCAGCACGAGTGCCGCGAGCCGAATGAACAGGGCGCTGCGCACCACGATGCGAAACAGCCGATTCGACACGGGCGCAGCGGGATTCAAGTGCTCAACCAAGGAGACCACCCAGGTCGGCGCCGGAGCCGATCACGATGCCGACGAGCACCATGATGAGTACGGCGGGCACGAGGATCAGCGACGTGATCAGGGTGATCTGCGGAGCCGCGCGGGCGGCCTTGCGGCGCATCCGCTGTGCGGACTCACGCCGCATGTCCGTGGCGATGGTGTTCAGCGTGTCGGCGAGTGGTGCGCCGAGTTCCTCGGACTGCAGGAACGCGGCGACGAACTGTGTCATCGACGCCGCGGCGTTGCGCTCCTTCAGGCCGGTGAAGGCCTGCCGGATGCTCGCGCCGTTCTGCAACTGCCCGAGTACGACGTTGATCTCCTCGCCGAGCGGCCCACCGAAACGCTCACCGACGCGGGCGAGGGCGGGGCGGAACGCGACGCCGGCCTTGACCGTGACCGCGAGGATGTCCAGGAAGTCCGGCAGGTTGTTGTCGATGGCCTCGCGGCGCTTGCGCCGGGCGCCGCTCAGCCCGCCGAACGTCATCAGCAACGGCACGCCGAGGGGTGCGATCGCCAGCACCAGGTTGCCCTGGCCGAGGAACATCACGCACAGCGGGAGGGTCAGGAGGTACCACATGACCAGCCGACGCAGGAAGGAGTCGACCGTCATACCGTTCGGTCGGCCGGCCTCGTTGATGCGGCGTTGCAGGTTGGCGGTGCGCTTCGGGCCGAGCGTCCGGCGCACCGCCGGGACGAAGCGGGATGCGAGCTTCTCCAGCGGCCGCAGGCCCTTGGCCTCCTCACGCTGGGCGCCGCGCAGCAGGACGAGGTCCTCGACGGCGAGTCCCTCGGCGGCGTCGGACCGCATCCGCCGGTAGCCGAGGAGGAAGAGCACGAAGCACGTCGTCAGCGCGGCGCCGGCCGCCAGAGGCATCAGCGAACTCATCTCAGGGCTCGATCCGGGTGATGCGGCGGATCAGGAACAGGCCGAGGGCGTAGAGGCCGCCGGAGGCGACCAGCGCGATCTGGCCGAAGGGTGAGGTGGTCATCTTCTCCACGGTTCCCGCGTTGAGGGTGTTGAGCATGACGAGCATCAGCAGTCCCATCCCGGCCACCATGTAGCCGGTCAGGGTGGCCTGCGCCAGGGTTGTCCGGATCTCGCGACGCGTCTCCTTGCGCGCCTCGAGCGTGTCGGCGATGTCCCGCAACGAGGTGACCAGCGAGCCGCCGCTGCGCGACGAGACGAGCAGTGTCGACACCAGCACCTGGATCTCCCGGGACGGCAGGCGCTCGTGGATCCCGGTGAGCCCGTTCTCCAACGAGTCGCCGAACTGCATGGCCCGCGCCACGCGGGACAGCTCCTCCGAGGCGGGCTCGGCGAGTTCGTCCGAGGCGAGCGAGACGGCCGTCCGGATCGACAAACCGGCGCCGGTGGCGTTCGCCAGCACGCGGGCCAGCTCCGGCATCTGCAGGATGAAGGCCTCCCGGCGACGTTCGCGAGCTCGGCGCAGGAAGACCCGCAGGCCCTGCACCGACACCGCCAGCCCCAGGACGCCGAAGGCCGGCGCGAGGAGCTTGTCCAGGATGAGCGCGAAGAGTATGGCGGCGGCCGCGGCCAGCAGAGCCACCTGCAACGGCGGCCGCTTGATGCCGGCCAGGACCAGGTGGGTGTTGACCCACTGTCCGGGCCGGGTCCGCCGGAACCGGGCGTCGAGCTTGCTGAAGCCACTGGTCTGCGGTGCGTCGTCCTCGGCGAGGATCAGGTCGTGCAGTCGGGAGCGCTCGGTGAGCACCCCGGCGATGTCACGTACGCCGGCAACGAAGACGGCGGCGACGAGCAGTGTCGCGCAGAGGAGCAGGACCGGACTGTTCATGGTCACTCCACCACCGGCATACCGTCGGGGAGGTGTTCGCCGGCCGACTCGAGCCGATCGCGCAGCCGCGCGGGAGCCGAACCGGCAACGAAGCCACCGGGTTTCGCGTTCGGTCCCACTGCGCCCGGATCCCAACGCATCAGCGAGTGCAGGCGGAACGGTGCGTCGTACTCGGAGGCGACGTAGTCGCACGAGACGACCCGGCGGGCTCCGTCCGAGCCGCGTTGCAGCTGGACGATCACGTCGACCGCCTGGTTGACCTGCTCGTGCAGCGCCTGGAACGGGATTTCCACATCGCTCATCGAGGCCAGCGTCTGCAAGCGGGTCAACGCATCGCCCGCGGTGTTGGCGTGCACCGTGGTCAGTGACCCCTCGTGCCCGGTGTTCATCGCCTGCAGCATGTCCAGCGCTTCACCGCCACGACATTCACCGACGACGATCCGGTCGGGGCGCATCCGCAGTGAGTTGCGCACCAGCTCGCGGATCGGCACCGCACCGGTGCCCTCCACGTTCGCCGGCCGTGTCTCCAGGCGGATGACGTGCTCCTGCTCGAGCGACAACTCTGCGGCGTCCTCGATGGTGATGATGCGTTCGTGATCGGGGATGAACGCGGACAGCGCGTTGAGCATGGTGGTCTTGCCGGACGCCGTGCCGCCGGAGACGATCACGTTGAGACGGGCCTGCACACAGCGGCGCAGGAACTCCGCGGTCGTCGCGTCGAGGGTGCCGCGCGCCAGCAGTTCGCCGAGGCCGTACGCCTTCGGGAAGAGCCGGATCGTGACGACGGGTCCGTTGAGCGCGAGCGGCGGAAGCACGACGTGCACGCGAGCCCCGCGCGGCATACGAGCGTCCGGTGGCAAGCGGGCGTCGACCATCGGATTCGACTCGTCCACGCGGCGGTTGACCGTCGACACGATGCGGTCGATGGTCTGCACCAGCTGCTCCTCGCTGGAGAACGCCGACGGCAGCCGTTGCAGCTTGCCGAAGCGCTCGACATACAGCTCCTGGTGGCCGTTGATCATGATCTCGCTGATCGTGTCGTCCGCGAGGAGCGGCTCCAGGACCCCGAGTCCGACGGCCTCGTCGACGACCCGACGGACCAGTTGATTGCGTTGCCGTGAGCTGAGGATCAGTCCCTCGCGCGACACCAGGTGGGCCATGACGCGCTCGAGGCGGACCCGTCGTTGCGACGCGTCCATGCGACTGAGCTCGCCCAGGTCGATCTCGTCGAGCAGGATCGCCTTGAACCGGCGGATCACCGCTTCGTCGGCGTCGTCCAGGGGCTGCTGGTTGCTGGATCGCGGCGTCCGCGGGGCGATCACCTGCCGCTCGTCGGACGCGGTCGAGAAGTGCCCTCTCATGGCATCACGACCGTCTTGCTGACGTCGTGCAGCGGCAGCACGCTCATCCGCGGAATGTGCACCGTGACGGTCGCCGCGTGTCGCGGGCCGTGCACCGTGACCGATGCCGGCTGGATGCCCGAGGGCAACGAGCGACGAGCCGCTGCGGTCGGATCCTGTCCGAGCGAGTAGGCACGTGCGGCTGCCCGCGCAGCGGACTCGGCAGCATCCGCGGTGTATGCCGATGCGACGAACTGCAGGATCATCGACACGACCAGCGCGACGAGCGGAAGCAGGCCGACGACCTCGATGCTGGCGACCCCGCGATCACGAGCGGACGATCGCCGAATTCCGTTGCGAATGCTCATGGTTCCTGCACCACCTTGCGGGTCGCATCGATCGACCACGGCCCGGTGAACACGCCGGGGACGAAGATCGGCACCTTGACGTGCACGTGCACGACGCCGTCGGCCGGGGCCCTGGTGCTCGGATCGACGCTCATGCCGTCCCGGAAGTAGCTGGGCACCTTCTCGTAAGCGGTCGGTCCGGGCGCCTGTCCCATCGACGCCTGTCGCGCTGCGGCATCCGCGGCGTGCGAGGCGTAGATGGACGACATACCGACGAGGGCGATCTGCCAGAGGAACACACAGACCAGCAGGATGGTCGGCAGCAGGCCGACGGTCTCGATGCTGATCTGCCCGGACTCTGCTCCGGTGGCCTTGGCATCCCGCTGCCACCGCTTGCCACGACTGCGGCGGCGTTCGCTGCGTCGGGTCGTGATCTCCGCCTTGATCGCCTCGGCCGCGACATCGGTCCGCGGCTTGACCGGGACGACCTCGATCTCCTTGCCGATCGCGCGCAGCGCCTTCCACCAGGAGGTCTCCCGGAGGGTGAGCGGATCGCGCGAGTTGACCGCGGCCTC
Organism: Flexivirga sp. G2; assembly: GCF_055397625.1. Taxonomy (NCBI): domain Bacteria; kingdom Bacillati; phylum Actinomycetota; class Actinomycetes; order Micrococcales; family Dermacoccaceae; genus Flexivirga; species Flexivirga sp. G2. The sequence continues at coordinate 3,508,029 of NZ_AP039675.1, read as the reverse complement.
GAGCTGCTTGTGGAGCGAGGGGAGTGCGACCGAGATGACCGGTGCCTGGGCCAAGCGGTGGACCAGGTCGGCCTGGATGGCGTTGCGCTTGCTGCTGTTGTTGACGAGCACCCGGGTCGTGTCTGCCTTGCGGACGCCGAGTCCGTCCCACGAATCCAGGTTGCGTCGAACACCGCGCAGGGAGAGCACGTCAGGAGTGGTCACCATGACGACCTCGTCGGCAAGCTCGACGGCGGCCACCTGGGTCGGTGTCACGTGTGAGCCACCGTCGATGACCACCAGGTCGTACGCCTGGCGCAGCGTGGCGATGATGACGCGGACGGACTGCGGGGTGATGAATTCGACGTCCTGCACCTGATGCGGTGTGAGCAGGAGGTGCAGACCGGAGTCGTGCGGGACGACGGCGTCGGCGATGGTTCGCACGTTCAGGTCGTCGGAGACGCGCGCGACGTCGGCGATCGAACTGCGGTAGCGAACGTCGATCAGACTGGAAACGTCACCCTTCTCGAGGTCGAGGTCGAGCAGCGCGACGCGATAACCCGGGACCTCGCGGGCGACGTCGAGAGCGATGTGCGTCGCCACGGTCGAGGTGCCCACGCCGCCCTTCGACCCGGTGAAGCAGATGACTCGCGCGCCGACGCCTCCGACCGAATCATGAGGTGCTGCAACAACATCCGTCATGGCCCGCGACCACTCAGCCGCAGCACGCAGCCTGGCTTCGACCTCCTCGAAGGCCAGCGGGTAGGTCAGGATGCCGCGGGCGCCCGCCTCGACGAGTGGCATGAGCGACTCCGGGGACGGGGCGTTGCACACCACGATCGTCGACATCGTCGGACGGCGCAGGGACAGCTCGCGCACCACGTCGATCGCGGTCTGCGGGCCGATGGCGTCGTGCAGGATCGCGACGTCGGGCTCGAGTCGGATCACGGCGGCGCTGAACTCGCTCGTCGTCTCGGCGATGTAACCGATCTCAAGATCGCCGATTTCGTCCAATTGAGAACGCAATTCGTAGGCAAGGGCCTGATCGGCGCAGCCGATCACCACTAGGTTGCTCACTTCGATCCCTCCGGCACTGCTTTGCCGCCGAGCTTCGTCGCGTCATACGGGTCGTCGCTGCTCGAATCCTGTTCGCCGACCGGAGGCAGTTTCACGATGCGCAGGTCGGCCGCGAAGGCGGACGCGTAGGTCACCGCCAACGAGTCCTCGGCGGTGAGCGCCAATGTCACGGCGATGTAGTTGGCCGGCGAGCCGCTGGTTCCCTTGGCTCCCGACGAATTCTGTTCTGACTGTGGGGAACTCACGGACACAACCTTGACGTTGTGCACCAGGACCCGCACCTGCTTAGGCAGTCCCTCGACATCCGAGTAGACGGCATACGCGTCGACGGAGTCGCCGGCACGCACCGCGGTGGCACCTCCGGTCACCGCGTCGACCTTGATGGTGATGAAGCGCTGATGTTGTGTCTGGTCGGTGGGTGCCACCAGCAGATCCGAGGTCAGGGTCGCTCCGGCGGAGACGCTGACGGCGAGCTTGTGGCCCACCACCTGGCTCGGATCCGTGATCGTCTGCGCACCGACCCAGCGTTTGGGGACCTCGACGGTCTTGAGATCGGTCTGCCGGATCACTGCGAACGCCGAGCGCGACTTCTTCAGCGCCAGGACCGTCACCTTGGACCCCACCTGGGTGTTCACGTTGCTGACGTATGACGAGACTCCGGCGAAGACCGCGATGGCTCCGAGGACCGCGACGATGATCAACACCATGCCCCTGCGTTGACGCGGGTTCATCGCTGGTTCTTCCCTTCCGACGGGTTGGCCTGCTCGCCTCAGTGCGGGCGACGCGGGCTGTGCGTTCTTACCCGAATATCGATGTGGCGGAACGCAAATCGGTTCCACGAATCCCCAAGGGTTCGCCTTCGTGCCCGGTCGCGACAGGGACCCTGGGCCCACATTTGGTCCCAGTGGAGCTGGGTCTGCATTGGGGGTCCCGGACCCATCGGTGCGTGCCCTCGCATCGGAAGCATTGCTGGGGTGGCCGGCACAGGTGATCGGCCGCTCGTGGAGGAGATGACGATGGACATTCAGGTGGGGACGGCGTGGCGAGCCGCGGTGATCACCGCTCTCGGCGGAACCGTGGCGGCGGTCGCCGGCGCGCTGATGGTCGGCGCCGGGAACGACATCGAGCGGGGATACGCGATGCGGGCTGTCGTGTTCACCGTCGTGGTGGTGGCGACCGTGGTCATCCTGGCCGGCCGCAGTGTGCGGCTCGGCCAGCGTCATACATTCGCCGGGTCCGTCGTCGTCGGCTCGGCGGTCGGTTTCGTCGCCGATCCGGCGACCTGGGAAGGGCGGGCGTACGTCGCCCAGACCGTGCTCGGCGCAGGTCCAGCGGCAGCAGTCGTCGACGTGCTCCTGCTGCTGGTGCTCACCGGTGTGCTGACCGTGACACTCGGTGCGCGCCTGGTTCGCCCGGAGAGCCACCGTTCCCTCCGCGAGAACAGCTACGTGAGTGAGGGGTCCGGATCATGATGTGCCGGAAGGGAATTCGCAACGAGCGCGGTCAGGCCACGCTCGAGACCACCGGCATGCTCGCGCTGGCCGCCCTGCTCGTCCTTGCGCTGGTCGCCTCGATGACCACCGGCGCACCGGCCCTGGCCAGTCAGGCCCGCGCCGCGATCTGCAAGGTCGTCACGCTCGGTCAGGGCAGCTGTCACGCGAGCAGCCCCGAGGCGATCACCCACATCCCCAAGGATCCGTGCGTCGTCAGCTCGCAGGCTGCCGACGCCAAGGTGTCGGTGAGCTTCGTGGTGACCGGCAGTGAGGGGCAGAAGTACCAGGTCGACCAGATGAGCGACGGCACCTACCGCATCACCAACGCGACCAGCGGCGGTGCCTCGGTCGGTGTCGGTGTCGGGTTCGACGTGACCGGGACCTGGGACGGCGACAAGTACGGCGCGAGCGCGAATGCCAATGCGCACATCGGACTCGAGTTCACCCAGGGCAAGGTCTACACGGCGCACTCCGCGGCGGAGCTCAAGAACGTCATGGGTGCGCTGCTGCAGAGCAACATGGAGGACCACATCGTCGGGACCGGACCGATCCGTTGGGTCGCCGACCATGCCCTCGACGTGACCGGGCTGAAGAAGAACCTGCCCGATCCGACCTCGGAGTTCATCGAGGGCGGCATCGAGGGTGGCGCGGCCGCGAACGTCACGGCTGTCGCCGACGGCGCCGCAGCCAAGGTCAGCGTCGCCGAGGGACTGGGCTACCAGAAGAACAGCGACGGCTCGACGGTTGCGTACTACCAGGCCGAAGTGAAGGGTTCGGCGCAGGCCGAGATGCTGTATGGCGACGACGCGCCGAAGCAGGCGAAGGCGACCGCTGACGGCAAGGCCAAGCTGCTGACCCAGGTCACCCGGGACAAGAACGGCAAGGTCACCGGTGTCACGGTCAAGACCGTCCTGGCCGGCAACGCCAACGCGACCGGTGACGGCTACGCCGGGGGAGACCCCGACGCCTCCGGCTATCAGGAGACGACGATGACGCTGCCGATCAAGAACGCCCACGACGCGACCGTGGCCAACGAGTTCCTGTTGTCGCAGGGCCTGGCGCTCGGTGGATCGATGATCTTCCCGCCGGCCGGCGTTGCCGGTGCTGCGGCCAGTGTCCCGGCGACCCTGCAGTTCGCGGACGCTGCGCGTGATCACGGGTACGTGACCAAGCAGGACTTCAAGCAGGACAGCCACAGCTACGGTGCGGACTTCGACGCGAAGCTGCTGGCCGAGGTCGGCGGATCCGTCGAGGTCAATACGAACAACCTGACCGCGACCGGCGGACAGTACTGGGACGGCACCCAATTCGTGGACTGGCCGGGTTGTGGCGGCGCGTCCTGATCGACGCATCATGGTGCGGTCGGCAGCCTCGGTGCTGTCGGCCGCACCGCCGCATGACCGGCGGGGTGCGTGAACTTGCACGGCATGAACGACGCGACATGAACGACGCGACATGAACGAAAGGGAGACACGGTGACCGGACGCGCGAGTCGTCTGCTGGGGTCGGTGTGGTGGCTGTTCGCGATCGCGACGATCTTCTTCGTCGTGCTCTGCGGTGTGGGCGTATGGCGCCTGGTCGCGACGGCCCCGTCATACACCGACGTTGCCGATGTGACGTCGTTCCGGACCCCCTCGTCGGCCGACCGGCCGACGCTGCACCTGCTGCTACCGGACGACGTCGCCGGCCCGTTGGCGGCGAACCAGTTCCAGTGTCGCTCCGCATCCGGACAGCGTTGGCAGGGCTCGCTGTTGGACAACGCGTCCGCGACACGACACGGCACCCACTGGTCGAGTGTCCTGGAGTTGCCGAAGGGCTGGCGCACGGGGGACCGCATCACCTGCTCGGGCGCCTCCGGTCCGGCGTTGCTGGCCGCCGAGGACAGGCGACCGGCGTTGATCATGACCGGCGTCGCGGCGCTGGGCGCACTGCTCGCCGCCGGTTTCACCGTCGCGGGACTGATGCTGCGACGGCGGCGTCGCCGGACCGCGCCCTGGGCCGGACCGGGCCAGTACGGCTAGCCCTCGTCGTCGGAGAGCCAGGGGTTCTCCGACAACTCGGCCGGTGACGTCGCGGAAGCGGCCGCCTTCGGGCGGTGTCGTGGCAGTTGGAACGCCCGTTTCGGTGCGGGTGCAGGTGCCGACTCGGGCGCGGGGGCCGGCTCGGGCGCAGGTGCCGGCTCGGGTGCAGGTGCTGGCTCGGGCGCGGAGACGGGCTCCGGCATTTCCGGCTCGGCTGGCGCGGCCGCCACCGACGGTGCAACCGGTGCGGCCGGTGCCAGCCCGGGGACGTTCACGGTCAGCCAACGGTCCAGTCGCGGCGGGGTGAGATGACAGAAGGCGCACTGGCCCCAGATCGGATCACCGCAGGTCGGGCAGTGCCCGTCCGGCTGCGCCAGCCGGAGGGCGGCCGGTTCGGGGCTGACGACATACTCGACGGCCCGCTCGACGCCCCATCGCGGCGCGAGCCGGTGCGCGGCGCCGACCACCTCCGCCTGCTGTGTCCCGTATGCCGCCCGCAGCGCGTCGCTCACCCGGCGCGTCGGTGCGGTGCTGGTCCGGAGCAACCGGGCGCCGTCGACGCCGCCCACAGCGGGCTCGGGCCGACGGCGTACCGCGAGGGACGGATGCAGGGTCACGAAGTAGCCGGGCGAGAACGGCAACCACGAGGACAGATGCTGGCCGAACGATGGGCTCGGCGACTCGAGCTTGCCGACGCGCTTGAGCCAGGTGCCGGCATACGAGGCGGCGACGTGCGCGCGCACGGCGGCGATGAACTCGGCACGGTGCCCGAACCGTGGCGCGCAGTCCCGGACCGCCGCCTGGATTCCGGTGACGTGTGTGCTGAGGGTGACGACGGCGACCCGCGGACTGTGCTCGGGCAGCAGTTCGTCGAGCTGGGTGCCGCGGCCGATGCGTGGATTGCGCTCCAGTTGCGGCACGAACAGGATCGCGTCGCCGACCGGACCGTGGCTGCGGAAGAGTTCGTTCGCCCAGGTCGGAGTGGCCGGGTCCACGACCGCGATCATCGGCGACTCCGTGGTCGGGCCGGCTCCGCCTCGCGCGATGACCCCAAGAATGGGTGCGGACTGCTGGTTCATCTCTCCCTCTCGCGGGCAGTGCTCACGGGCCGCCTGGGTGAACCCCGGGCCCGGTTGGTCGCACCTATGACGCGAGAAGTGCGATCACGGTGCCACCGATCATGAACGGACCGAAGGCGATGTAGGTCTGGCGGGTCGCGCGACGCGCCACCAACAGCCCGGCGGCCCACAGGCCACCGAGGATGAAGCCGAGCAGCGTTGCGCTCAGCACGCTGGACCAGGAGAACCAGCCGAGCAGCACGCCCAGCCCGACGGCGAGCTTGACGTCACCGAGTCCGAGGCCGGCGCCACCCCGGGACACCAGCAACAGCACGAGGTATGCCGCGCCCAGCGCGACACCGGCCAGGATCGCCCGCAGCAGGGCGAACCAGTGCCCGGTCGATGCACTCGAGATCGCGGCGATGACGACCGCGAGCGGCACGAGCGGGAAGGTCAGGAAGTTCGGCAGCCGGTGGACGTCGAGGTCGATCGCGGTCAGTGCGGCGAGCACCGGCAGGCTGCAGCAGTAGGCGAGTGCGACACCGGCGTTGTGCGACGCGGCGAGGGCATGCCCGACGACGAGGGCGACGAGCGGCAGCGCGACCAGCAGCCACACGTGCTGCCGTGGTGGCGTGTCGAGTTCGTCCTCGAGGCGGTGCTCGGCCGTGCGCAGCCGGCGCCACACCAGGACGCCGACCGGTATGGCGGCACAGCAGGCGATGACGCCGGCGACCCACGGGTTCACGCGTGGTCCGACCGGTCCACCGACAGCTGGTCACCCGGCTGCACGCCCCAGGCGGACAGCGCGCCGGCGGCTGCCTCGACCGTGACCGCGGCGCGCAGCCGGGGTCGCGTCATACCGACCCAGGGGCGCAGCGTCGCGACGCGCAGCACCGTCCCGGCCTTGTCGAGGACCGCCACGTCGATCGGGTAGCGCATGCCGACCATGTGCACCGACGGGCAGCGGGTGAGCCAGAGTGCACCGGCGACCTCGTCGGTGCCGAGCAGGCCCTTGCGGCGACTGCGCGCGTTGTCCGCGACGGCGCAGGCACCGACCGGCACCCCGTTGCGCATTAGCCGGTGCGGGCCCGGCCCGAATGTCCTGATCCCCATGGCTTTCCCCTCTTCCGGCGCCACGGTGGGCGCGGACCGAGATTAACCGCCGGCCGGCGTCCGTGGGTGGGTCTGTAGGCCCGACCTGGGCCCGATCTGGGCTCGACCCGGGTGTGACCGGAACCACCGCGCCACCCGGTGTGGATCTGCCGGCCACCGGCGAGTCGGCAGGACGCGGGCCGTCGCGGCGGCGACCATGACTAGCGACATGAGCCTTCTTGATCGCGTTCGCACCAACCTGCCGTCGTCCCTCGCCTCGTCGGACGGACCGCGGGACTGGCGTCAGCTGTCCATCGCGGCCGGGTACGGCGCGGTCGGAGCGGTCACGCTCGGGCTGGTGCTGATCGTTCCGGTCATGGTCGCCTGGGCCGCGGACACGCAGAGCACCACGTCGTGGACCGACGCGTTGACCTTCGCCGGGGACGGCTGGGCGCTGGCCCATCGCGGTCACGTGTCGGTCGCCGTCGGTGCGGCCCACTCGGTGACCTTCGCGCCCCTGATGCTCACCGCGCTCGCGGTGGTTCTGGCCCGGATGGCGGCGAAGGCGATGCTGACCCACCTGTCCGATCGCTCGGGTGCGTGGTGGGAAGGCCCTGCGGCATACCTCGTCGGGTATGTCGTGACCGGCCTGCTGATCACCGGCCTCTCGCTCTCCGGCCCGGCCCATCCGAACCTGCTGACCGTCTTCCCGGGTGCGTTGGTGGTCGGATTCGCGGGGTGCGCGTGGGCGCTGCTGCGCAGCGAGGACCCGCTCGCGGAACACGCGAAGACCTTTGTCGATCAACGCATCTCGTTGTCCACCCGTCGCGCGCTGCGGCCGGCCACAGAGGGTGCGCTGGGTTACCTCGGCATCGGCCTCGTGCTCGTCCTCGTGCTGCTGGTGACGCACGCGTCCGCGATCGGCGACCTGAACGGTCAGCTGCAGCCCGGGCTCCTCGGCGGTGTCGTGCTCTGGGTCGGGCAGCTCGCGGCACTGCCCAATCTGCTGGTCTGGTCGGCCGGGTGGACCACCGGCGCGTCGATGCACATCGGCGCCGTCAGCGTCGGCAGCACGTCGGTCCACGGCGGCCTGCTGCCGATGATCCCGGTGCTCGGTGCGGTCCCCGGCGCCGGTGCGCTGCCGACCGGCACGAGCCTCGCTCCGCTGATCCCCGTGCTCCTCGGCGCCTTCGTCGGCTATCGGTCGCTGGGCAAGCTGACCACCTATGCCTCGTTGAAGACCAAGGCGGTCACGGCCGCACAGGCCGCCGGTATGACGGCAGCCATCGTCCTGCTGCTCAGCTGGCTGTCGACCGCCGGGGTGAGTGGCGGGTCGCTCGACTACATCGGGCCGTCCCTGCTGATCGTGCCGCTGCTGGTGGTCGAGCTGCTGCTGGGCGCCCTGCTCGCCACGCTCTTCCTGCACTGGAAGCGCGCGCTGCGTCGCTGAGTCGGCCGGTGCGCTAGCGTGCGGGCCGTGGTCGACACCCAGCCCGTACCCGTCGTCGTACTCGTCTCCGGCTCCGGCACCCTCCTGCAGGCATTGCTCGACGCCGCGCAGGATCCCGCGTACGGCGTGCGGATCGCCGCCGTCGGCGCCGATCGCCCGGACATCGAGGGTCTGGCGCGGGCGGAACGCGCCGGCGTGCCGACGTTCGTCTGCCGGGTCAAGGACCATGCCGATCGCGCCGCGTGGGACGCGGCCCTGACCGAGCAGGTTGCGGCATACGAACCGGCGCTGGTCGTCTCCGCCGGCTTCCTGAAACTCGTGGGGGAGCGCTTCCTGGAGTCGTTCGGTGGCCGCTACCTCAACAGTCACAATGCGTTGCTGCCGAGCTTTCCCGGCATACACGGCCCGCGCGACGCGCTGGAGTATGGCGTGAAGGTAGCCGGCGCAACGCTTTTCGTCGTGGATGCCGGTGTCGACACGGGTGCGATCGTGGCCCAGTGCGTGGTGCCCGTCGAGGGCGACGACACGGTGGAGAGCCTGACCGATCGGATCAAGGACGCCGAACGCCCGCAGCTTGTCGAGTGGGTGGGCCGGATGGCGCGGGACGGCTTCACCGTCGACGGGCGTCGCGTGCGCGTCGGATAGAATCGCCACACACGACTGGCGCAGGTGGGTAACCACCAGGGAGTGGAGTCGCGTGCATCGATCGCCTGGGTGCACGTCAGTACTGCCAACCCTCCCGAAGGAGAGTCATGTCTCAGGAACAGGGCCGACGTCCCATCAAGCGCGCACTCGTCTCGGTCTACGACAAGACGGGCCTGGAAGATCTGGCCCGCGGCCTGCACGACGCCGGCGTCGAACTCATCTCGACCGGTGGCTCCGCCGCCCTCATCGAGCAGGCCGGCATCCCGGTGACCAAGGTCGAGGACCTCACCGGCTTCCCCGAGTGCCTCGACGGCCGGGTCAAGACGCTGCACCCGAGGGTGCACGCCGGCATCCTCGCCGACACCCGGATCCCCGAACACCTCTCGCAACTGGACGAATTGGGCGTTGCACCGTTCGAACTCGTGGTGTCCAACCTCTACCCGTTCCGCGCCACCGTCGCCTCCGGTGCCACCCCGGACGAGTGCATCGAGCAGATCGACATCGGCGGGCCGTCCATGGTCCGCGCCGCCGCCAAGAACCACCCGAGCGTTGCGATCGTGACGTCGCCCGCGTCATACGCCGCGACGCTCGAGGCCGTCGCCGCCGGCGGCTTCACGCTGGAGGAACGAAAGCTGCTGGCAGCACAGGCTTTCCAGCACACGGCCGACTACGACAACACCGTCGCCAACTGGATGAGCAACGTGTATGTCGACACCAGCGACGGCACCGGCTTCCCCAACTGGTCCGGTGCGACCTTCGACAAGGCCCAGGACCTGCGGTATGGCGAGAACCCCCACCAGGGTGCCGCGCTCTACCGGCACTGGCGCGCCGGTGTCGCCTCCGCCGAGCAGCTCTTCGGCAAGGCGATGTCCTACAACAACTACGTGGACACCGATGCCGCCGTGCGCGCGGCATACGACCACGGCGACCAGCCGACCGTCGCCGTGATCAAGCACGCGAATCCCTGTGGCATCGCTGTGGGTTCGGACATCGCCGATGCGCACCGCAAGGCGCACGCGTGCGACCCGATGTCGGCGTTCGGCGGCGTCATCGCGACCAACCGGCCGGTGACCGTCGAGATGGCCGAGACGGTGAAGGACATCTTCACCGAGGTCGTCATCGCGCCCGACTTCGAGCCGGGCGTCGTCGACATCCTCAGCAAGCGCAAGGCGATCCGGCTGTTGAAGCTGCCGGCAGAAGCCGCCCAGCACCGTGACCCGGTCGAGATCCGCCCGATCAGCGGCGGCATGCTGATGCAACGCATCGACAAGGTCGACGCGGTCGTGCGGGACGAGGACGGCAACGTGACCGGTGGGGACGACGCGGCCAACTGGCGGCTGGTGTCGGGCGAACCCGCCGACGCGGCCGCACTCGACGACCTGCAGTTCGCCTGGCGCGCCATTCGTGCGGTGAAGTCCAACGCGATCCTGCTCGCCTCCGGCGGTGCATCCGTCGGCGTCGGCATGGGTCAGGTCAACCGGGTCGACTCCTGCCACCTCGCGGTCAACCGGGCCGGCGAGGAGCGCGCCCGCGGTTCCGTTGCGGCCTCCGACGCGTTCTTCCCGTTCCCCGACGGGCTGCAGGTGCTCATCGACGCGGGCGTGCGAGCTGTTGTTGCCCCGGGCGGTTCGATGAGGGATCAGGCCGTCATCGACGCGGCGAAGGACGCCGGCATCACCCTGTACTTCACCGGCACCCGGCATTTCGCACACTGAAAAGAAGGAGGGCGGGAGCAAGCTCCCGCCCTCCTTCTTTTCAGTGTCTGTGTTCTTGGGCGCCGTTCCTACTTGTGCGCTGCCGCCTCGACCTTGCGCAGGCGCGCGACCAGCGTCTTCAACAGGGCGGCGGCGATGTCGCCGTCGCCGCGGACCAACGGCATGAAGGCCATGGGGGAGAGCGCGAAGGTCTCGACACCCTCGGGTCCGGCCGTGATCGTCGCCGAGCGTGCGGCCCCGTCGATCATGGACAACTCGCCGACGTAGTCGCCGACACCGATCTGGCCGCGCTCCTCGCCGCCGACGACAACGCTGGCGGAGCCCTGCAGGACGACTCGCAGACCGCTGTCCTTCGCTCCCTCGGTGATCACGTGGGACCCGGGACCGCTGCGGAAGGTCGACCCGCTCTCGGCGATCTGCGAGATCGCGGCCGGGCTGAGCCCCGCGAACAGGTCGATGCCCGCGAGGATCTGCTTCAACTGGGCGCTTGCCATGAAATGAACCCCTTGAAAAGAGAACGATGTAGTTAATTCGATGTCGGCACAGGAAGCTTGGGATGCGTTGGCGGTTGTAGGGAGCTTGCGACTCGCAACGCCGACGCAGAACAAGCCTCGATGCACACCCGTGCGGTAACCGAGCCAACTTAGCAGCGCGGCGCAGGCTGCGCCGGGCAGATTCGCCGACCGATACGTTTCCGGAATTCGTCGGTGCCGCGAGGTAGGTTCGCACCGTGACGACGTGTGCTCGCTGTGGTGCGGAGCTGACCGCCGGGGCGCGGTTCTGCTCGTCCTGCGGCGCTGCCGCGGCCCAGGGCGCACTGCAGGCGCCGGTGCGTAAGCACGTGGTCATCCTCTTCTGCGACATCGTCGGTTCCACGACCCTGGGCGAGTTTGCCGACCCGGAGGCGCTGCGGGAACGACTCGGCCGCTATTTCCAGGCCGTGTCGAAGGTCATCTGGGAGCACGGCGGCACGGTCGAGAAGTTCATCGGCGACGCGGTCATGGCGGTCTTCGGTGTCCCGAGCTCGCGGGAGGACGACGCGATCCGGGCGGTTCGCTCGGCGAGCGCCATACACGAGGCGGTTGCGGAGTTGTCCGCGCGCAGCCAGCAGGAGATCGGCAAGGAGCTGCACGTCCGGATCGGCGTCAACTCCGGCGAGGTGTTCGTGGCGCACCAGCCGGACGGGCAGTTCTCGGTCACCGGCGATGCCGTGAACACCGCACAGCGTCTGGAGGCCGCCGCCGGCACCGACGAGACCTATGTCGGTGACACGGTCGCCGAGCTGGTCCGGGACGAGATCGTGCTGGACGAGGTCGGCGAGATCCTGCACAAGGGCCGCAGCACACCGCAGCGCGTCTATCAGGTCGCCGCCGACCAGAACCGCGTGCTCGCCGTCCGCGAGCCGGCGTTCGTCGGGCGCGAGGTCGAACTCGCTGACCTGGCGACCCTCGCCGATCGGTCCGCCGCCCGCCGGCAGGGCTGGTTGCTGACCTACGTCGGTGATGCCGGCATCGGCAAGTCACGGCTGGTGCGGCAGTTCGTCACCGGCCGGGAGCGGCTGCGGGTGGTGGTCGGCGGCTGTGACGCGATGAGCACCGGCGCCTTCGCGCCGCTCTCCGGCTGGCTGAGCAACCTCGCCGACGACTGGCAGGCGTATGTCGCGGAGCTGCTCGCGGGCGACGCGACGCCCGTGCTGCAACGACTGCGATCAGCAGTCGGTATGTCGGACGCGCAGACCTCGACCGAGGACGTCGTATGGGCGGTGCACGCAGTCCTCGCCGCGATGTGCGAGTCGTCTCCGGTGGCGTCCGTGTGGGACGACCTGCACTGGGGGACCACGGCGCAACTGGACTTCATCGGCAAACTGGCTGCGGCGAGCCGAGCGCTTCCGGTGCTCACCATCTGCCTGGCCCGCCCCGAGCTGTTCGACGTCGCCGCAGACTGGGGCGGCGGCCGCAAGGCGCGGGTCGAGGACGTCGAGCCACTCGACTACAACGAGATGCTGGCCGTGGCCGCGGAGCGGATCGCGTTGCAGGGCGGCGACGTCGCGATCACGGCCGAGGACCTCGTCCAGCGTGCCGACGGCAACCCGCAGGTCGTGCAGTTGCTCGCGCAATCGGCGGCCGCGGGCGGCGCTCTGCCGGCCTCGGTCACCCAGCTCTACGAGTCCGCGCTCGATCGGCTGAACGCCGACGAGCGCTCGATGGTCGAGGCCGCGGCCGTCTACGGGCGTCGTTTCCCGGCCGCTCCGGTCGGTGCCGTCGCGGAGGTCTCGGATCCCGTGGCGGTCCTCGATCGGTTGCGGGAGCGCAACGTGCTCGAGGTCGCGGGCGACAGCGACTACCGCTTCGCGCAGACCGTCTTCATGCAAACCGCCTACCGCACGATGTCCAAACGCACTCGTATCTCACGACATTCGGCTCTGGCGGACTGGGTGGCCGAGCATCGTGACGAGTTGCGGACCGACGCGGTCGCACTCATCGCGTCGCACCGCAAACGCGCGTTCGACCTGTTGGAGGAGATCGAGGGTTCGCCCGCCGAGCGCACCGCACTACGCGGTATGGCGGTCGACGCGGCGCTCGAATCGCTGCTGGCGATGGAGCTGCGCGGCGACCCCGGCCTGCCGGACGGGATCGATCGGCTGCTCGACGTCACGCCGGTGGGCGACGCCCGGCACTTCGAGGCCGCCCACGCGGCCTGGTACCTGCGCAACCGGGTCGAGCCGGAGCGCTGGTTCGGGTGGCTGGATCGTCTCGACGTCGCGATGGCGGACGATCCGATCTGGCAGTCGATGCGGCGGGCACCGCGCAACCTGGCCGCCACCCGCACCGGGGACGTGAGCCTGGAGCAGACCCGCGCCGAGACGCGGCAGATGCTGGACCGGTTCGGCGACGCGGCCGACCCCCTCGCCGTCGACATCGTGTCCAACCTGCTGGCGCAGGCCGAGGCCGATCTCGGCAATTACGCCGCCTGCCACCGGATCTGCGTCGCCGGGATCGTCCGCGCGCAGCGCGCCAACCGGACCTACATCGAGCGCATGTGGCGCAGCTTCGACATACAGGCCGCCTACATCGGAACCACGCCGCTGCCCGAGGTGATCGCCGACGCACGCACCCTGCAGGGCATGGTGTCCGGGCAACGACAGCTCTGGCGGACCACCACGTCGGTGCTCGCGGGCGCGCTGGCCGGCACCGGCGATCTCGACGGGGCGCGGACCCAATGGGCCGCGGTGCAGGCCGCCCATGCGGATGAGTCGGTTGTCGAGCGCACGTTCGACCTGCAGCACTACCCGCAACTGTTGCTCGCCGAGGGCCGTCCGTCGGACTCGGCGCGTTTCACCTCGGAGCTGGCGGCCGGTGCCGGTATGCCGAGCTTCGCCGCGAATCTGCTCGGCGGCGCGGCGCGGGACGCGATCTTCGCGGGCGACCTCGCCTTCGCGGTGGACTGCTGCCGCAAGCTCGTCATGGTCGAGCTGCCGTCCACCATGGCGTTCCTCGAGGACGCCAACGCCGCCTTCATGATCGCGGTGCAGTGTGCGTTGCGCGGAGACCGGGTCGGCGCGCTGCACCAGATCGAGTTGAATGCCCGCATCGAGCGACCCGAGGAGAACCCGCTCGACGCCGCCTTCCTGCACGCGATGACGGCCATCATCGAGCAACTGCTCGGGGACGGGTCTGCATCGCGCGCCGCCGCGGACCGCGCCCGCGACATACTGACCGAGAAGGGCGTGACGGCTCTGGTGCCGCAGGTCGACACCTGGGTGGGCAACGCCGACCAGCTGCGCGCGACCGCAGCTTGAGCTCGTTTACGCCTTCGACCGGAAGGGCGCGGTCGCGCTGCGCGACCAGGTCGACGGCTGGGTCGGCAACGCCGACATACTGCGTGGGAGTCGATGAGCCGGGCGCCTGGTCTCGATACACCCTCCCCCGCTGCGCTCCGCCGGGCACTCGACCCGCCTGGGGTCTGGAAGAATGACCGATCGTGATCACCTGTTGGCGTTGCGGATTCGAGTCGCCGGTCGGGACGAAGTTCTGCCCGAACTGCGGTGCGGCTCTGGCGCAGGGCGGCCTGCAGGCGCCGGTGCGCAAGCACGTGGTCATCCTCTTCGTCGACATCGTCGGCTCGACCAGCCTCGGGGAGTCGCTGGATCCGGAAGCACTGCGGGCCAGCCTGTCCCGCTACTTCGACGCGATCTCGCGGGTGGTCTGGAAGTACGGCGGGACGGTCGAGAAGTTCATCGGTGACGCCGTCATGGCGGTATTCGGTGTGCCGGCGACTCGCGAGGACGACGCGCTGCGAGCCGTGTCGGCCGCCACCGACATACACCTGGCGATGCGTGAGCTGTCCAAGCGCATGCAGGCTCGGCTCGGTCAGCGCCTGCGGGTCCGTGTCGGCATCAACTCCGGCGAGGTCTTCGTGACCCACCAGCCGGACGGGCAGTTCTCGGTGACCGGTGACGCCGTCAACGTCGCCGCCCGACTGGAGGCGGCGGCCGGGCCGGACGAGACCTATGTCGGGGACACCGTCGCCGCGCTGGTCGGTTCCGAGGTGGCGCTGGATTTCGTCGGGCCGATCACCCACCGCGGCAAGACCGAGCCGCAGGACGTCTACAAGGTCGTCGACCGTGACGGGCGCTCCGGGGAGATCCGCCGCACCCCGTTCGTCGGGCGCGAGGTCGAACTGCGCGACCTGGACGCGATCGCGGACCGCTCCCGACGGCTCGGCCAGGGCTGGTTCGTCACGTATGTCGGTGAGCCGGGCATCGGCAAGAACCGCATGGTCGCGCACTTGGTGGAGGAGCGTGACGGGCTGCGCGTACTGCGCGGCACGGCGCAACCGCTCGGCACCGACGGCAACTACGGCCCACTCAACAAGCTGCTGTCGAGCATCGGTGAGGACTGGACCGAGACCGTCACCAAGATGTTCGACGAGCGCACCGCCACGGCGATCATCCGCCGGCTCGAGTCGGCGACCGCACGCTCGGAGGAGTCCACCTCCACCGACGACATCGTCTGGGCGGTCCGCAAGGTGCTGTCGCGACTCGCACTCGGCGGCCCGATCGCGGTGTGGTGGAAGGACATTCACTGGGCGAGTGAGCCGATGCTCGACCTGATCGAGCAACTGGTCGAGCCGTTGTTGACCTACCCGGTCGTGACCATCTGCACCACACGTCCCGAGCTGTTCGAGCATCGTCCGATGTGGGGCGGTGGCCAACAGTCCCGGGTCGAGCCGGTCGACCCGCTGAGCGCCGACGAGTTGCGCGAGATGGCCGCCGACCGGATGTCCGAACTCGAAACAGCCGCAGCCGAATCCGGTCGTTCGGTCGAGGTCACGCTGGACGCGCTGATCCGCCGCAGCGACGGCAACCCGCAGGTCTTCGAGGTGCTGGTCGACTCCATGTGCGACGGGGAAGAGCTGCCCGTCTCCGTGCACACCCTCTTCGAGGCAACGCTCGACCGATTGACCCCGATGGAGCGGGCCTTCTGCGAGGTCGGGTCGATCCTCGGGCGGGAGTTCTACGCCGAGGCGGTCGGCCCGGTGCGCACCGCGCACCCGGACCCGGAGGACGACGGCAACGATGTGGCGCACCGGTTGCGTCAGCTGAACATCCTGGAACTCGGCGACCAGGACAACTCCGGGTTCACTCGCTACCAATTCGCCCAGTCGATGCTGATGGAGACCGCCTACCGGACCCAGGCGCGCCAGGTCCGCTCGGAACGGCACCTGCGGGCGGCGGACTGGATCGCCGCGCACGCCGAGGAACTCGAAGGCTCGCAGCGGCGCGCGATCGCCGAGCACGTGCGTCAGGCGTATGCCGAGATCTCCGTCGTGTCGTCCGACACCGCGCTGATCGAGAGCGTGCGGGACCGCGCGGCGCAGGCATCGTTCGACGCCGCCGAGGAACTGGACCTGCGCGGCGAGCCGGGCGCGCGGGCCGCATACCTCGACCTCGTCCCGCTGTATGCCGACGGCGATCCGCGGTTGCACGACGTCGCACACCGGGCCTTCATGCGTTCCGACCACATGGACTTCCACGAGGTCGAAGAGGTCGTGCAGCGGTTCGACAAGAAGCTCGACGAGGCGCCCGCCTGGCTGGTGCACCGGGAGGGGATGCTGCTGGCCGGACGGCTGCAGACCGCTGCGACGCTACCGTTGGAGGGCATCGCCGTCGCGACCGAACTCATAGGTGCGGCAGGAGATTTCGACATACCGTCGGTGCATCTGGACGTCGGGTGGGCGCGGGTGATCGCCTACGGTCTCGCCGGTCGTATGACGGAAGGGCTCGGCGAGGTCAGTCGTCTCACCGCGCTCGCCGAACAGCTCGAGGACCGTCCGGTGCGCCGCCGGCTCACCAACGCCCGCGTCGAATACGGCATGTGGAGCGACGAATCGGTCAGCCTGGTGCTGGAGGACGTCGACCAGGCGATCGCGGCGGGCGCGGCGCAGCACGACCGTGTCCTGGCGCTGCTGCCGCTGCGGGTGTGGCTGCGTGCGATGCAGGGTGACCGGGCCGGTGCGACCGCCGACTGGGAACGCGTCGAGGAACTGTCCAGCGGCCCGGACTATCTGGCGCGCGAGACCGACCGGTGGGCGATGGCGCTCTACAGCTTCGGCGACCCCGGCGCTGCGGCCGACGTGTTGCAGGAGGCGCTGCCACGGCTGGCCCCGATCGCGCAGCTCGACAACAGCATGTGGATCACCCGGATGCTGCTGCGCACCGGGGACCTGGATGCCGCGCTCGATGCGTTCGACGGCGATCCGGAGGCGCCCACGCTCGAGGACGACGGCTACGCACCCGGGCTGCGCGAGTCCGTCGCCGCCCAGTTGCTCGCGGCGACAGGCAATTCCGAGCTCGCCGTGCAGCGAGTGCAGCAGGCGAGGGAGGCGACGGCCGGTATGTCGATGCCGATCACGCTCGCCGAGCAGGCCGTCGACGAGGGGGTGGCGCTGCTGCTGGTGGGCGATCGGACCGCCGCCGATGCTGCCGCGGACCGAGCGCGAAAGGCCTATCAGCGCAAGGGAACCCAGATCATGGCCGATCACGTCGACGACTGGTTGAGTGCTGCCGAGAAACTCAGCAAGCGGGTCGAGTAGCTCGTGAGGCACGAGCGAGCGTATCGAGACCATGGACGAGGAGAAGACTGGTGCGCACCGAGACACGGCAATTCCACACGGGCACAACGGAAGTGGTGCTCGACATCACTGCCGAGTGCTCCGACTTCGCAGCCGCCGGACCCGACGGCCTGCTGCACGTCTTCGTCCCGCACGCGACCGCCGGGATCGCGATCATCGAGACCGGTGCGGGCAGCGACGACGATCTGCTCGCGGCGCTCGGTGATCTGTTGCCCGCGGACGAGCGGTGGCGGCACGCGCACGGCAGCCGCGGTCACGGACGGTCGCATGTGATGCCGGCGCTCATCCCGCCATACGCGACGGTGCCGGTGGTCGACGGACGGCTCGCGCTCGGCACCTGGCAGAGCATCTGCCTGGTCGATCTGAACGTCGACAACCCGGATCGCTCGGTGCGGTTCTCGCTGATCCCCGGCTGACCGACGGGGTCCGACGGTCGCGGAGCGCAGCGTGAAAAGATGCCTGACGTGACGGCGACTCTCCTGGACGGCAAGGCAACCCTCGCGACGATCAAGAACGAGCTGCGCGCCCGTGTGGCGGCACTGGCCGAGCGCGGCATCGTGCCCGGGCTCGGCACTGTCCTGGTGGGCGACGACCCCGCCTCGCAGTGGTATGTCGGCGCCAAGCACAAGGACTGCGCCAGCATCGGGATCACCTCGATCCGGCGAGACCTGCCCGCGACAACCACGCAGGCGGAGGCCGAGGCGGTCATCGACGAGTTGAACGCCGACCCGGCGTGCACCGGCTTCCTGGTGCAGCAGCCGACCGGACTCGATGAATTCGCTCTACTGTCAAGGGTTTCCCCGGAGAAGGACGTCGACGGACTGCACCCGGTGAACCTCGGCAAACTGGTGCTGGGCGAGAACGGCCCGTTGCCCTGCACTCCGATCGGGGTCATCGAACTGCTGCGTCGGTATGACGTGAACCTGAACGGCGCAGAGGTGGTCGTGGTCGGCCGCGGCCTGACCGTCGGCAGGCCGCTCGGGCTGCTGCTGACCCGGCGTTCGGAGAATGCGACCACCACGCTGTGTCACACCGGCACGCGGGACCTGGCCGCACACACACGGACGGCAGACGTCATCATCGCCGCCGCCGGCGTGCCCGGCCTGATCACCGCCGACATGGTCAAGCCCGGTGCCGCCGTGCTCGACGTCGGTGTCTCGCGAGTCGACGGCAAGATCGCCGGTGACGTGGCGGCGGATGTCGCCGAGGTCGCAGGTCACCTGACACCCAACCCCGGCGGCGTCGGCCCGATGACCCGCGCGATGCTGCTGACCAACGTGGTGGCCGCAGCCGAACGGCAGGCAGAGCTCGCGGAGCGGGCGTGAACAAATTCCGGCTCGGTCCGCTCTGGTGGTTCGTGATCATCGGCAGCGTCGCCGGTCTGATCGTGCTGTCGACCGGTCCGGTCCGCGGTGGCGGCTACCTGCTGGCGGCGGTGCTCGCCGTCGCCGGCCTGGCGCGGCTCGTGCTGCCCGAGCGACTGCTGGGCGCGTTCGTCGTACGCTCCCGGGGTGTGGATGGCGCCGCGTTCCTCATCCTGGCGATCGCGGTGGGATTCCTCTTCAGCATTGTGAAGCTCACCCCGCTCGCCGGCTGAGCGCAGCCCCGACATACGAAACGGGCGCCGGTCGAGATGACCGGCGCCCGCTTTCGTTGTCAGCGAACGGAACCTCAGATGAGGCCGAGTTCCTTGACGGTGTCGCGCTCGCCCTCGAGCTCCTTGACGGATGCGTCGATGCGGCTGCGGGAGAAGTCGTCGATCTCCAGGCCCTGGACGATGCTCCACTTGCCGTCGGCGACGGTCACCGGGAACGAGCTGATGATGCCCTCGGCGACCCCGTAGGAGCCGTCGGACGGCACCGACATCGAGACCCAGGCGCCGTTCGTGCCCAGCTGCCAGTCACGGGCGTGGTCGATCGTCGCGGAGGCTGCCGAGGCAGCCGACGACGCGCCACGGGCGTCGATGATCGCGGCGCCGCGCTTGGCGACGGTCGGGATGTAGGTGTTCTCGAGCCAGTCCTGGTCGTTGATCGCCTCGGCCGCGGACTTGCCACCGACCTGCGCGTGGAAGAGGTCGGGGTACTGCGTCGCGGAGTGGTTGCCCCAGATCGACATCTGCGAGATGTCGGTCGTCTTGACGCCGAGCTTGGCGGCCAACTGGGCCAGTGCACGGTTGTGGTCCAGACGAGTGAGCGCGGTGAAGCGCTCGTTCGGGATGTCGGGCGCGTTGTTCATCGCGATGAGCGCGTTGGTGTTGGCCGGGTTTCCGGTGACGGTGACCTTGATGTCGTCGGCCGCGACCTCGTTGAGGGCCTTGCCCTGCGGGCCGAAGATGCCGCCGTTGTCCTTGAGCAGGTCGCCGCGCTCCATGCCCGGCCCGCGCGGCTTGGCGCCGACGAGCAGTGCGTGGTTGACACCGTCGAAGACCTTCTTCGCGTCATCGCCGATCTGGACGCCGGCCAGCAGCGGGAACGCGCTGTCGTCCAGCTCCATGACGACGCCCTCGAGCGCCTTGAGTGCCGGAGTGACCTCCAGCAGACGGAGTTCGACCGGGGTGTCCGGGCCGAAGAGGTCACCTGCTGCGATACGGAAAAGCAGGCTGTAACCGATGTTGCCGGCGGCGCCGGTGACGGCGACCTTGACGGGCGAAGCGCTCACGAGAACTCCCTATTGCAGGATGAATGATGTTTCCCGTATGACGCTAGCAGCGCCCGGGAGAGGCCTGGCACCGAGGTCTTGTCGCACTGCGGATAGCCTGGTATGGCGCGACAGCGCCACGACCACCCGGTTCGATCAGCCGGCACCATCCCAGCAAGGAGCCAGAAACAGGCATGGAGAAGATCAAGGTCAAGAACCCGATCGTCGAACTCGACGGTGACGAGATGACGCGCATCATCTGGCAGTTCATCAAGGACCGGCTGATCCACCCCTACCTCGACGTCGACCTGAAGTACTTCGACCTCGGCATCGAGAGCCGCGACGCCACCGACGATCAGATCACGATCGACGCGGCGAACGCGATCAAGGAGTACGGCGTCGGCGTCAAGTGCGCGACAATCACGCCGGACGAGGCGCGGGTCGAGGAGTTCGGCCTCAAGGAGATGTGGAAGAGCCCGAACGGCACGATCCGGAACATCCTCGGCGGTGTCATCTTCCGCGAGCCGATCATCATCTCGAACGTCCCGCGCCTGGTGCCGGGCTGGACCAAGCCGATCATAATCGGCCGTCACGCGCACGCCGACCAGTACAAGTCGCAGAACTTCAAGGTCCCCGGCGCGGGCAAGGTGACCATCACCTACACGCCCGCCGACGGCGGCGAGCCCGAGGTGCACGAGGTCGCGGAGTACGGCGAGGACGGCGGCGTCGCGATGGGCATGTACAACTTCAACAAGTCCATCGAGGACTTCGCCCGCGCGTCGCTCAACTATGCGCTGCAGCGCAAGGTGCCCTGCTACCTGTCGACCAAGAACACCATCCTCAAGGCGTATGACGGCCAGTTCAAGGACATCTTCGCCCGCATCTACGAGGACGAGTTCAAGGAGCAGTACGAAGCCGCCGGAATCAGCTACGAGCACCGGTTGATCGATGACATGGTCGCCGCCGCGATGAAGTGGGAGGGCGGCTACGTCTGGGCGTGCAAGAACTACGACGGTGACGTCCAATCCGACACTGTCGCACAGGGATTCGGCTCGCTGGGTCTGATGACCTCGGTGCTGATGACCCCGGACGGCAAGACGGTCGAGGCCGAGGCCGCGCACGGCACGGTCACCCGGCACTACCGCCAGCACCAGCAGGGCAAGGCGACGTCGACCAACCCGATCGCCTCGATCTTCGCCTGGACGCGCGGCATCGCGCACCGCGGCAAGATCGACGGCACCCCGGAGGTCACCCAGTTCGCCGAGACTCTCGAGCGGGTCTGCATCGAGACCGTCGAGGGCGGTCAGATGACCAAGGACCTCGCGCTGCTGATCAGCAAGGACCAGCCGTTCCTCACCACCGAGGAGTTCCTGGCCGCGCTGGACGAGAACCTCCAGAAGGCCATGGCCTGAGTCGAATCGGGTCGTTTGCCACGACTCACGCGCCACGAAACAGCGCCTGTCACGAACTCGTTCGTGACAGGCGCTGTTTCGTCGGAGCACAAGGTTGTTGCGCAGGGTCCTGATTTTTGCAATAAATGTGGTGGGAGGAGGTGATGCGTTGGTTCATGCGCGGTCACCTCTTGCCTGGGCCCGCGGGTGGATCAGAGCACAGCTCGTTCCGTAGACACACCGCCTGAGGAGCCCTGATGTCCTTCCGCTCTCGTTTGTCCAACGCCCCGATCGCGCCCACCGTCGTCATCGCCGGGGTGCTCGGCACCACCGCACTCGCACTGGCCACCACTGGCACCCTGTCGGCGTTCGCCGCATCCATCCAGAACACCGTCAACACGACCACGACCGGCTCTCTGGTGCTGCAGGAGCAGAACTCCGACGGCTCGGTCACCTGCCTGAGCACCGACGGCAATACAACGAATGCCGCCACCTGCGCGACCATCAACAAGTACGGCGGGCAGTCACTGCTCCCCGGCGGTTCGAGCACGACGACCGTGAAGCTGACCAACCAGGGCACCGTCACGCCGAAGACCTTCACGTTGACAGCCGCCGGTTGCACGCAGAGCGGCACGCCACCGCAGGGTGTTCCTGCGCCCACGGACTTCTGCTCGAAGGTCAGCCTCAACGTCTATGCGGCGGCGACAGCGACCGGGACACCGATCTACACCGGCTCCCTGGACAACTTCACGACCACTCCACAGACCTTGACGGCACTGGCACCGAAGGCGACGCAGGCCTACACGTTCGTCGTGTCCCTGCCGGCCTCCCTCGGCAACGGTTACCAGGGACTGACCGCCTCGCAGCCCATGACCTGGGCCATGTCGTCCTGAGATCGCCTGTGAACCGACGGGCCGTGCTGGTCGGTGTTGCCGTCCTGCTCGGTGCGCTGCTACTCGCCGCCGCCGTATGGCGGGGTACCGGCGGGCGCTGGATGACGATCGAGACGGCGTCCATGGGTGAGGCTGCACCGGTGGGCACCCTCGTGCTGACCCGGCCGACGACGGCGGGTGCCCTGCACGCCGGCGACATCGTGTCCTTCCGCACGCCCACCGGGGCGACCTACACCCACCGCGTCGTGCGGGTGAAGCACGGCGTCGTCCGGACCAAGGGCGACGTCAACGGCACCGTCGATCCCTATCGCACGACCGACGACGACCTGGTCGGAAAGGTCGTCGCCCGTTGGTGGCCCATCGGATTCGTGCTGCGAGCCCTGCCATATCTGCTCGTCCTGTCGGCACTCGGCTGGTTCTTGACCGGTCGGCTGCGCCGCGGTCCGGTTCGTACGGCGCTGCGGCTGCTCGGTGCGTCGTTGCTGATCGCGGGGATCGCGGTGATTCAGCATCCGCTGGTCGGCGTGCAGGTCGCATCCGCTCGCCATGAAGACGGCGTGACCACGGCGAATGTCGTGTCCACCGGAGTCTTCCCGATCGCGGTGCATGCCACGGGTGGCGCGGACGCCCACCTGTCCGCCGGCGAGCTGGGAACGGTCGAGGGGCGTCATCTCGATGCGCACCAACGACTGCCGCTGCACGCTGCACCGCATCTGAGGGGTTGGTGGCTGGTCGCCGTCATACTCGTCTGTGCTGCGCCCCTCATTGCCGCGTTGTGGCTCGGACGAAGGGCTCGGGTGGCGGGCGGGGCGCCGGTATGACGAAGCGGCCCGCCGCGACGGTGGTGGTCCTGGCCGCTGTGGTTGCCGCGGTGCTCGTGCTGTGGGACGGCAGATCCTTCTCGGCATTCTCGGGATCGATCACCAACAACAGCAACAGTGTTCGCTCTGCGTTGTGGACCTGCCAGGCAGCCGAATCGGCGGACGCTCCCGTCCGGATGTATTCGCTCGCAAGCACCGGTGGCGGCACCAACCAGGGCAGTGCGGGCGCCGGCACCAATGCCACGTTCATCGGCAGTGTGCTCGGCAGCGGGTTCCAGACCGGTGGTGGCTGCCTCCGGGATCCGCTCAGCTACTACACCGCGTCGCCCGGGCTGCTGGGTCTCGCCGCTCGGTGGGTCAGCACGGCCGGCACGACCGGCCTCACCGGGACGAGCATCGTGAGTCAGGAGGTGTGGTTCCAGACAAGCGTGAAGGGTGGTCAGCTGGTGGGGTTCGGCGACAGCGACGGCGGGCTGCTGGGCACCAGCACGTCGTCGAACACCGCGCTGCAGGTCTTCGTCACGGACACGGGGCGACTCGACTTCGCGACCGGCTCGGGAGCAGCCAAGGACGAACTCCTCACGTCGGCCGGCACCAACTACGCCGACGGCGGCTGGCATCAAGTGGTGGCGGTCTACAACGGCGGGACGAAGCAGTTGTATGTCGACGGCCAGCTCCGCAGCTCCGACACGGCCACGGGTCAGGCATTGGCCGCCGCGTACTGGCGCATCGGATACGACACCCTCGCGGGTTGGCAACAGAAGTCGGCCGGCAACTACTTCCAGGGTGGTGTGCAGTGGGCCGCGCTCTACCGGTCGGCGCTCTCCGCTGCTGCGGTCAGCGCTCACTACCGTGCCGGCGCGGCCCTGTCGGCCGGGTAGGGACCACTCCCGGACGACGACCCGCAATACTGACGGCATGACCGAGCGCAAAGAGGTCCGGACGTGGCTGACCGACATGGACGGTGTCCTGGTGCACGAGGAGCGCGCCATACCTGGCGCCGCGGAGTTCCTGGGCCGGTTGCAGGCGCTGGGACTGCGCTTCCTGGTGCTCACGAACAACTCGATCTACACGCCGCGTGACCTGCGAGCACGCTTGCACGCCAGCGGGATCGACATCCCGGAGGCGGCGATCTGGACGTCCGCCCTCGCCACCGCGCAGTTCCTGGACGACCAGCGACCCAACGGATCCGCCTACGTGCTCGGCGAATCGGGGCTGACGACGGCGCTGCACGACATCGGTTACATCATGACTTCGCGGGATCCGGACTACGTGGTGCTGGGGGAGACCCGCACCTATTCGTTCGAAGCCATCACTCGTGCCATCCGACTGGTCGCCGGCGGCGCCCGCTTCATCGCCACGAACCCCGACCCGAGCGGACCGTCGCCGGACGGACTGATGCCCGCGACCGGGGCGATCGCCGCGCTCATCACCAGGGCCACCGGCGTCGAGCCCTACTACGTCGGCAAGCCGAACCCGCTGATGATGCGCAGTGCGCTCAACCGCATCGAGGCCCACTCCGAGACCACCGTCATGATCGGTGACCGGATGGACACGGACGTGGTCAGTGGGCTCGAGGCCGGCCTGCGGACGATCCTGGTGCTCACCGGCTCCACGACGCAGGAGCAGGTCGCCCGGCATCCGTTCGTACCCACCCGCGTCGTCGAGTCCATCGCCGACGTCGTTCCACTGGTCGACGAGTTCGCTCCGCAGAGCTGAACCTCGCGCGACCTCAGAGGTTCTCGGACGTTCGGAAGTGCTCGATCGTTCGAGCGAGCCCCTCGGCCAGGGCCGTGGTCGGCTCCCAACCGAGCGCCTCCTTCGCGAGAGCGATGTCCGGCCGACGTCGCGCGGGGTCGTCCTGTGGCAGTGGCTCGTGCACGATGGGCGAGTTGCTGCCGGTGATCTCCACGACCAGTTGCGCCAGCTCGAGCATCGTGAACTCGCCGGTGTTGCCCAGGTTCACCGGTCCGGTGAATGACGGGTCCGAGTCCATGAGCGTGAGCAGGCCACGGACCATGTCGTCGACGAAGCAGAACGAACGGGTCTGCCGGCCGTCACCGTAGATCGTGATGGGTTCCCCGCGCAGCGCCAGCATGATGAAGTTCGAGACGACGCGACCGTCGTCCGGTCGCATTCGCGGGCCGTAGGTGTTGAACAGACGCGCCACCTTGATCGGCAGGTCGTGCTGGCGGCGGTAGTCGAAGAAGAGCGTCTCCGCGCACCGTTTGCCCTCGTCGTAACAGGAGCGGATGCCGATCGGGTTGACGTGCCCCCAGTAGTCCTCCGGTTGGGGATGGACCCCGGGGTCTCCGTAGACCTCCGAGGTGGACGTCAACAGGATCTTGGCGCCGGTCCGCTTGGCGAGGCCGAGCATGTTGATCGAGCCGTGCACGCTCGTCTTGGTGGTTTGGACCGGATCCCGTTGGTAGTAGACCGGACTCGCGGGGCAGGCAAGATGGAAGATCTCGTCGACCTCGACATACAAGGGGAACGTCACGTCGTGCCGGATCAACTCGAACGCCGGATTGGCCAGCAGATGATGCACATTGGAGCGCATTCCGGAGTAGAAGTTGTCGGCGACCAGCACCTCGTCACCACGTTCGAGGAGCCGCTCCACCAAGTGCGATCCGATGAACCCGGCGCCGCCGGTGACCAGAACCCGTCGATCGGTCACGAGACCTCACCTTTCGTCGAACATCCGCGATGCTGCCGGCGCAGCCGCCTCATCGAACCATGCCGCTGTGCCGTCGCACGAAGTCGGCCAGATCGGCACTCTGCTGCACGCGCGTGGGCTGATGCACGTACGTCATGTGCCCCGACTCGTAGAAGTGGTGCTCGAGCCGGGGGAGCAGTGTCGGCGCCAGCCGTGCGACGTCGTCCATGGCGCAGTAGTACGGCGTTGCGCCGTCGTAGTAGCCGTAGGCGAAATGCACTGCCAGATGTGGGTTCTGGCGCATGGCACGGGACAGCCGGTCGATCACGTAGACGGCGGAGTTCTCGAATTCCTTGAAGCTCCATTCCCGGCTGACGTCCTCGCTGATGATCCGGAAGACCTGGTCGCTGGTGACCCCGAGCTCCGTGCCGAGGTAGTGCTGGAAAGCCGCGGCGTAGGGCCCGGTGATCGCGTCCATCGACGGATCCGCGTCCATCTCCTCTGCGATCCGGCTCGCGGCCGGGCCGGTGAACCGGGCGTCGAGCCGGCCGACCGTCAGCCCCTGATCGCGCAGCAATTCGCCGAAGAAGCGCCAGTGCTCGATCCGCAGGTCGGCCCGGTCGACGTAGCCCTCGGACAGGCCGGTCAATGCGGCCACTCGCGAAATAGCCTCTGCGCGTTCGGTTTCGGTGAGCCGGTTGCCACGGGACAATGCCCATGGGTAGTCCCGTGCGGCATACTCCTCGGCCTCGTCGAGCACCTCGCGAAGGGTGCGCCCCTCGTGCTTGCCGTGGAAGTGCGCGACCGCTGCGTAGAAGGGCAGGTAGAGCGCGTGCGCGCGGTCGTTGCCCTTCTCGAAATTGGCCGTGCCGAAGTCGAGCACACTGCTGATCAGCATCAGGCCGTTCAGGTACATCCCGAACTTCTCCTGCAGGTGCTGCGCCAGGCCCGCCGCACGCGTGGTGCCGTAGGACTCACCGGCCAGGAACTTCGCGGAGAGCCAGCGGTTGTTGCGCGTGACCCACGACCGGATGACTTCCGCGACGGACTCGATGTCCGGGGTGAAGCCATGGAAGTCCTTCGGCTTCTCGCCCGACACCACTCGCGACAAGCCGGTCGAGACCGGGTCGATGAAGACCAGATCGGTTGTGGCCAAAAGGGTTTCGGGATTGTCGACCAGGCCGTACGGCGGCGGCGCGAGCTCGCCCGCGTCACCCATGTCCACCAGGCGCGGGCCCAGCAGCCCCATGTGCAGCCACAGGCTGGAACTGCCCGGACCGCCGTTGAAGGCGAAGGTGACCGGTCGCTCGCGGGGGTCGGCGTCGTCCATCGTGTATGCCGTGACGGCCACCTCCGCCACGGGTTTGCGGCCCCGCCATACCCCGTCCTTCAGCTCGTCGGCGTAAAGCACGACGGTGCCCGATTCGCTGGTGTAGGAGAGCCGCCCGGACGCGGTGTCGAGCGTGTGCGAGCGACGAACCAGGACATCGGTGGGCGACGGGGTGGCAGTCTGATCGCTGCGGTCGGTGGGCGTGGCGGCCGGATCTTCGTTCACCCGACCGATGCTAATCAGCCGACGAAAGGTCTGGCCGTGGCGCGGCGCATCCTCTTATGATCGTGATCTCGGGGAGGAAGAAAGCGAGTCACCATGCAGGCTGGGCCGGGCGGTCGCCGCTCGTGGTTGTCACCCGTCGCGATCATCCCAGCGGCAGCGCTCGCCGTTGTGTTGCCTGTCGCGCCCGCGATGGCCGCCGGTTCCACCAGTGGCAACTGCGTCATCGGTTCGGCGGGTTGGCGCGCACCTGTCGCGCAGCAGTACGCGATCACCTCACCGTTCGGTGACCGGACCGACCCGATCTCGCATTCCTACCGGTTGCATGCCGGTGTCGACCTGGCGATGTTGCCCGGTCCGGGACCGGTGGTCGCGGCGGATGCCGGCACCGTCGTCCGCTCCGGTCCGTACGGCGGTCTCGGCAACGAGGTCACCCTGCAGCACGCCGGCGGGGTGCAGACCCTCTACGGGCACATGGCCCGCATCGCCGACGGCCTGAAGCCGGGCACCACGGTCCGAGCCGGCCAGATCCTCGGCCAGGAGGGGTCGACGGGCGCCAGCACCGGTCCGCACCTGCACTTCGAGGTGCACGTCGACGGCAAACCGGTCAACCCGGTGCCGTTCATGAAGTCGCGCGGTGCGCCGCTCACGGGTCGGGCACCCGCACCTGCCACCTCGACGGGTTTCGGTCTGCCGGCAGCGGGTTCGCCCCGCAAGCAGACTCTGAAGGGTGTCGCGCTGCCGGTGCCCAGCGACCTGATGAACCTCTACCAGACGGCCAGCCAGAAGTATGGCGTGCCGTGGCCCCTGCTCGCCGGCGTCGGCATGGAGGAGACGGCGCAGGGCCGCGTCGACCACACCTCGACCGCCGGGGCGAAGGGCGTCATGCAGTTCCTGCCGAGCACGTTCGCGCGCTACGGCGTGGACGGCAACGGCGATGGAAAGGTCGACATCCACGACAAGGCCGACAGCGTCTACTCCGCCGCCAACGCGCTACGGGCGTGGGGTGCCTCGGAGGGAGCGGCCGGTGTGCGCAAGGCGCTGTACTCCTACAACCACGCGGACTGGTACGTCAACGATGTCCTGTACTACGCCGCCCAGTACGCCGGGCGGTCCGGCGGCGTCGCCTGCACCAGCGGCCCGGTCACGGCAGCAACCCGGCAGGCCGCGAGCGCCGTGACGTGGGCACAGGGTCAGGTCGGGCACCGTTTCCGGTTCGGCGCCGACGGTCCGGAGGAGTGGGACAGCTCGGCATTCGTGCAGGCGGCATACGGCAAGGCGGGCGTCTGGATCCCGAGATCGACACGGCAGCAACGGGATTGGCTGGCTGCCGGACACGGCACGCGGGTCAAGCCGGGTGATGAGCGACCGGGTGACCTGATCTTCGAGGACAGCTACCTCGGGCCGGACCAGGTCGGGTTCGTGATGCTCGTGACCGACCCCGCGTCACAGCAGGCCGTCGCCGCGCGCAACCCGCGACTCAACGTGACCTCCGGAAGCTACGCGGGCGAGCAGCACAGCAAGCACATCTTCGAGGTATGGCGGGTGAAGGTCCCGGCCAAGCGCTGACGATTCAGTCGGCGGTGGGTGCCGCGTCGTCCCGTGCGGCGATCACCAGATTGATGTCCCGTCTGCCGAGTTCGCGCCGGGCGTCCTCGTCCAACTCGGCGTCGGTGACCAACGTGTCGACCTTGTCCAGCGTGGCGATGGTCAACAGGCCGACGATGCCCCACTTGGTGTGGTCTGCAACGACGACGACGCGCTTCGCGGGTTTGATGAGCGCCCGATTGGTCTGTGCCTCTTGCAGATTGGGTGTCGTGAGTCCGGCGGCGATGTCGATCCCGTGAACTCCGAGGATCAGGGTGTCCACGTGCACCGATGCGAGCATCTCGTTGGCGACCGGCCCGACGAGCGCATCCGACAGCGTGCGGACCCCGCCGGTGAGCACCACCATGCGAGAGGTCTCGTCCGGGTCGAAGAGCAGTTCGGCCACGGGAGGGGAGTTCGTCACGACGGTGAGTCGCTTGACGTCGCGCAACTCCTGGGCCACGGCGTACGCCGTGGTGCCGGCCGAGATGGCGACCGAGGAGCCGGGGGAGATCAGGCTCGCGGTCATGCGGGCGATCTCCGCCTTCTGCAGCGGATTCATCTCGGACTTGGCGGTGAACCCCGGCTCGTCCGCGCTGCGGTCGGCGCGGGTCGCCCCGCCGTGGACCTTGCGCACCACGCCCTTGCGGGCCAGTGTCTCGATGTCGCGCCGGATCGTCATGTCGCTGACGTTGAGCTCGGCGACCAACTCCGACACCCGGATCCCGCCGTGCTCCTCCACGGCGCGCGCGATGAGCTCCTGGCGCTGGCGGGCCAACATCGCGATCTCCTCTCGACGAGACAGGTCCCCTCCTGCAGAGTCGAACCAAAAGATTCTAAACACAATCAAACACCGGGTGTTCCGCACCGTCCCGCGCAGGTCGGGACGGCCGACCGCTGTTCCGTTCGCCCGGGAGTGAGAGACTGTGCCGCGATCCGGTTCGAGTGAGTCAAGCCTCAGTGCAACGAAAGCGAGCACGTACGTCCATGAGCGACACAGCGCCCACGACCCCGCCCAGCAGTGATGCCCCCCGGATCACCCCGCGGATCCTGTCCGGTATGCAGCCCACGCATGACTCCCTGCACCTGGGCAATTACCTGGGCGCGCAAGTCAATTGGGTGCGCATGCAGCAGGATTTCGACGCCTTCTTCTGTGTCGTCGACCAGCACGCGTTGACCGTCAACCCCGAGCCGGAGGAACTGCGGCGGCGCACCCGGGTGACCGCGGCGCAATACCTCGCCGGGGGCATCGACCCGGACACCTCGACCGTGTTCGTGCAGTCTCACGTGCCCGAGCACGCGCAGCTCGCCTGGGTCCTCAACTGCATCACCGGGTATGGCGAGGCGGCCCGGATGACGCAGTTCAAGGACAAGTCCGCCAAGCGCGGCACCGACGGCACCAACGTCGGGCTGTTCACCTACCCGATGCTGATGGCGGCCGACATCCTGCTGTATGACGCCACGTCCGTCCCGGTCGGTGAGGACCAGCGTCAGCACCTGGAGCTGACCCGGGACCTGGCCCAGCGGTTCAACTCCCGCTACGGGAAGACGTTCGTCGTACCGGAGGGCCACATCCCGTCGGGAACCGCGAAGATCATGTCGTTGCAGGAGCCGACCGCCAAGATGAGCAAGTCGGCGGACAACCAGAACGGCAACCTGATGATGCTCGACGAGGTGAAGGTCAACACCAAGAAGATCAAGTCCGCGGTGACCGACACCGACAACGAGGTCCGCTACGACGTCGAGGCCAAGCCCGGCATCGCCAACCTGCTGCGCATCCATTCGGCCTTGTCCAACGACTCGATCGAAGCGCTGGTCGAGCGCTACGCCGGCGAGAACAAGTACGGCGCGCTGAAGACGGACGTCGCCGCCCTCGTCGCCGAGGTGCAGGCACCGTTCAAGCAGCGCGTCGAGGAGTTGCTTGCCGACCCGGCGGAGCTGGATCGCATCCTCGCCCGCGGCGCCGAGCGTGCTCGGTCCGTCGCCTCGGTCGTGCTCGAACGTGCTTACGCCGCAGTCGGATTCATCCCTGCGGGGGCTGCTCGCTGATGAAGACGATCGGTGTCTCGATCCCGATCCCACCGCCGTTCGCGGAGGAGCTGCAGCGCGCTCGCGTCGACGCCGGTGACCCGTTGGCGCACGCCGTGCCGCCGCACGTCACGTTGATGCCCCCGACTCCGGTCGAGCCGGACGCCGAGGAGGCGTTGCGCGCACACCTGGCGACCGTCGCCGCCGGAGTCGCGCCGTTCCGGATGACGCTGCGCGGCACCGGCACCTTCCGGCCCATCTCGCCCGTCGTGTTCGTCGCGGTGGCCGAGGGCATCGCCAGTTGCGAGCAGTTGGAGGGCGCTGTCCGGTCCGGCCCGGTGGAACGCACCCTGGTCTTCCCGTATCACCCGCACGTGACGATCGCGCACGGTGTGGCGGACGGCGCGCTGGATCGTGCGTTCGCCGAGCTGTCGTCATACGACCGCAGTTTCACCGTCGAGGGCTTCGATCTCTACGAGCACGGCGACGATCAGGTATGGCGTTCGGTGCTCGCCTGGCGGCTCTCTGGCGCTTAGGTGAACCTTATTTCGATGTCAAGGTACTTTGCGGCGTAACCTGAAGCCCGTGGCAACCTCAACCGTCTCCAAGCCGCCTCGAGTCCGCACCGGCAAGGCAGGAAGCACGATCTTCCTCAAATCGCTGATGGCTGTGACCGGCGTCATCTTCGTGCTTTTCGTGATTGCCCACATGTACGGCAATCTCTACAAGCTGTTCGACGGCCATCTGGCCTTCAACGAGTATTCCGAGCACCTGCGCACCATCGGTGAGCCGATGCTGCCGCGGCACGGCTTCCTCACCATCATGGAGATCGTGCTCGGCATCAGCGTCGTGCTGCACGTCTACAGCGCGGTGGTGCTCTGGAAGCGGGCCAAGGCGGCGCGCCCGCAGCGATATGCCGTGAAGAAGTCCGTGGCCCAGTCGTTCTCGAGCAAGTGGATGCGTTGGGGCGGCCTGTTCCTGCTGCTCTTCCTGATCTGGCACCTGCTGGAGTTCACCATCGTGAAGTTCAACGTCGGCAGCGGCGGCAACAGCGCGGCGATCACCAACGACCCCTACGAGCTGGTCGTGCACAGCTTCAACGTGTGGTGGGTGACCGTCATCTACGTGCTGGCGATGTTCGCCCTCGGCATGCACCTGCACCACGGCATCTGGAGCGCGTCGCAGACCCTCGGGTTCACCTCGACGCCCCGCGCCCGCTCGATCGCCAAGACCGTCGGCATCGTGGTCGCCCTGATCGTCGCCGTCGGCTTCGTCATCCCGCCGCTCGCCATCGCCTTCGGCGGAATCAAGTAAGGACTGCCAGATGCCTGAACACACCTCCGACCTGATCGACAACCTCTACCGCCTCGGCGACCCGATCAAGGACACCAAGGCTCCCGCTGGTCCCATCGACGAGAAGTGGACCAAGGCGAAGTTCGAGAACAAGCTGGTCAACCCGGCCAACCGCCGCAAGCTGTCGGTGATCATCGTGGGCACCGGACTGGCCGGCGCATCCGCGGCAGCCACCCTCGGTGAAGCCGGCTACCACGTGAAATCGTTCTGCTACCAGGACAGTCCGCGTCGCGCCCACTCGATCGCGGCGCAGGGTGGCATCAACGCCGCCAAGAACTACAACGACGACGGCGACTCGACCTACCGGTTGTTCTACGACACGGTCAAGGGTGGCGACTACCGGTCCCGCGAGGACAACGTCTACCGACTGTCCGAGGTCAGCACCAACATCATCGACCAGTGCACCGCGCAGGGTGTGCCCTTCGCCCGGGACTACGGCGGCCTGCTGGACAACCGCTCCTTCGGTGGTGTCCAGGTCGCCCGTACCTTCTACGCCCGCGGCCAAACCGGTCAGCAGTTGCTGATCGGCGCCTACCAGGCCATGGAGCGACAGGTCGCGGCCGGCACCGTCGAGCAGTTCACCCGCCACGAGATGCTCGAGGTCATCGTCGTCGACGGCAAGGCGCGCGGCATCATCGCCCGCGACATGGTCACCGGCGAGATCGAGACGCACCTGGCCGACGCCGTCGTCCTCGCCTCCGGTGGCTACGGCAACGTGTTCTTCCTGTCGACCAACGCGATGGGCTGCAACGTCACGGCCACGTGGCGGGCGCACCGCAAGGGCGCGCACTTCGCCAACCCGTGCTACACGCAGATCCACCCGACCTGCATCCCGGTCTCCGGTGAGCACCAGAGCAAGCTGACGCTGATGAGTGAGTCGTTGCGCAACGACGGCCGCATCTGGGTGCCCAAGAGCAAGGACGACGTCGAGAAGGACCCGCGCCAGATCCCGGAGGAGGACCGCGACTACTACCTGGAGCGGATCTACCCTGCGTTCGGCAACCTGGTGCCGCGCGACATCGCCAGCCGTCAGGCGAAGTACATGTGCGACGAGGGCCGCGGTGTCGGCCCGATCGTCGGCGACTTCCGCCGCGGCGTCTACCTCGACTTCTCCGACGCGCTGTCGCGCATGAGCCGCGAGGCGATCGACGCCAAGTACGGCAACCTCTTCGACATGTACCAGCGGATCACCGGTGACGACCCGCGTGAGGTGCCGATGCGCATCTACCCGGCGGTGCATTACACGATGGGCGGCCTCTGGGTCGACTACGACCTGGAGACCTCCATCCCCGGTCTGTATGCCGTGGGCGAGGCGAACTTCTCCGATCACGGTGCGAACCGGCTCGGCGCGTCGTCGCTGATGCAGTGCCTGGCCGACGGCTACTTCGTGTTGCCCAACACCATCCGCAACTACCTCGCCTCGGGTCCCTACGAGCCCGTCGCCGAGGATGCGCCCGAGGTGCTCGAGGCGCAGCAGTCCGTCCAGCAGCGCATCGACACCCTGTTGTCGATCAACGGCGAGCGGACCGTCGACTCCTTCCACCGCGAGCTCGGCCACATCATGTGGGAGTACTGCGGCATGGAGCGCACCGAGGAGGGACTGCGCAAGGCGATCGACCTGATTCGTTCGCTGCGCGCGGAGTTCTGGCGCAACGTGCGTGTGCTCGGCACGGCCGACTCGCTCAACCAGTCGCTGGAGAAGGCCGGCCGCGTCGCCGACTTCCTCGAGCTCGGCGAGCTGATGTGCATCGACGCCCTGCACCGTCGCGAATCCTGCGGTGGGCACTTCCGGGCGGAGAGCCAGACCGAGGACGGCGAGGCACTGCGTGACGACGAGCAGTTCGCGTACGTCGCGGGCTGGGAGTTCGGCGGCGATGACGACAACGTCCTTGCGCCGCCCGTCCTGCACAAGGAAGACCTGGTCTACAACTTCATCGAGCTGAAGCAGCGGAGCTACAAGTAATGAACCTGACACTGAAGATCTGGCGCCAGGACGGCCCCAACGACGCAGGTCGCCTCGTCACCTACCCGGTCAGCGGCATCTCGGAGGACATGTCGTTCCTGGAGATGCTCGACGTCCTGAACGAGGAGCTCATCGGCAAGGGCGAGGAGCCCGTGGCCTTCGACTCGGACTGCCGTGAAGGCATCTGCGGTATGTGCTCGCTGATGATCAACGGCGAGGCGCATGGCCCCGAGGTCACCACGACCTGCCAACTGCACATGCGCTCGTTCACCGACGGCGAGACGATCACCATCGAGCCGTGGCGCGCCCAGGCGTTCCCGCCGGTCCGCGACCTGATCGTCGACCGTTCGGCATTCGACCGGGTCATCCAGGCGGGCGGCTACATCTCGGTCAACACCGGTGCGGCGCCCGAGGCCAACAACTTGCAGGTGCGCAAGGAGAAGGCCGACCGTGCCTTCGACACCGCGACCTGCATCGGTTGCGGCGCCTGCGTCGCCGCGTGCCCGAACGCCTCCGGCATGCTCTTCCTCGGCGCCAAGATCACCCACCTCGGTGAGCTGCCGCAGGGTCAGGCCGAGCGCGACGCCCGCGTGGTCAAGATGCTCAACCAGCACGACGCGGAGGACTTCGGCGGCTGCCAGAACCTCGGCGAGTGCTCGGCTGCCTGCCCCAAGGAGATCCCGCTGGACGTCATCAGCCAGTTGAACCGCGACTTCCTGAAGGCCAAGCACTGACGCGGGTTTCGTCATACAGCAGAAGGGCCGGTCGGGAAATCTCCCGTCCGGCCCTTTGTGTCGCGTACCGAAGTCTCCCCAGGGGAGGGATGGGTACGGCGTGTGGCGTGCTGTGCGTGCCCGAAGTTTCCCCAGGGGAGAGCTGGGTCCGGGTATGGCGGGTGGTGCGTGCCCGAAGTTTCCCCAGGGGAGAGCTGGGTACGGGTATGGCGGGTGGTGCGTGCCCAAAGTTTCCCCAGTGGAGGGCTGGGTACGGGTATGGCGGGTGGTGCGTGCCGAAGTCTCCCCAGTGGAGGGCTGGGTCCGGGTGTGGCGTGCTGTGCGTGCCGAAGTCTCCCCAGTGGAGGGCTGGGTACGGGTATGCCGGGCGGCGCGTACCCGAAGTCTCCCCACGGGAGAGCTGGGCTCAGGCAGACGCGTAGTCGAGCCCGTCGCGGTCCCGAAAGTGGAGTCGCCATTCGTCCTTCAATCGCGGCAACGGGACGCCGCGCTCGGCCAGACCGCCGCTGACCCGCTGGATGGTGTTGCCGGGCGTGGTCCAGATGTCCGGAGCTATCAGGATGATGAAACGCCATCCGAGACCTTCGAAATATTCGCGGCGTTCGAGATCGCGGGCCCACTGGGCCTTCCGCTGGATGTGGTGACGTCCGTCGTACTCCACGGCGAGTTTCGCGTCCTCGTATCCCATGTCCATGCGCCGCAAGAGGACGCCCTCCTCGGAGTGGAAACGCAGGTCGACTGTCGGTTCCGGTAAACCGGCGAGCACGATCAGCATGCGCGAGCGGGTCTCCTGGGCGGAGTCGACGTTGGAACGGACCAGGGCCGCCGCCCGGCGCGCGCGACCGACACCGTTGGAGTGCGCTTGTCGAGCGAACGCGGCCAATTCTGTTGGGGTGACAGGGGTTCGCCGTACGAGCGAGTCTCCCGCCACCACCAGTTCGACGAGGTCCGAAGACGCTGCGAGGTCGACGAAGGTCTGCGGCGGGGCAGTGACCTTCACGCCACGTCGGGTCCACAGCATCGGCGGGGTGCGGTAGCGGTGTGTGCGGATTCCCGGGAGGTCACAGCGGAGCCGATGGGGGACTGCCAGGTGTATGTCGGGAGTGTCGGACGCCGTTCCGCCGCACCAGGTCACAGCGCTCTGGTGGCTCAGGCCGTAGGCGCCGGGCACCATTTCGAGCGCAGCACGTACGCGGGTGTCGAAGTGCGTCGCCGTCTCTGCGGCGACATAACACCCTCGGTGCAATTGGCGGAAAGCGTTGCCCTGCAACGCTCTTCGGCCGAGGCCGTGTTGGAAACCCACCGCGCGGCGGAACGGAACGCGTGGATCGAACTGCTCGGACATCCTCACAGGATGACTGCCGCCGCAGAACCATGCGGAACGTTATCCACAGGTGCGCTTCGGCCGCGGACCCGAAGGGGTGTACCGAAGTCTCCCCAGGGTCAGGTTCGGTACGGCCGGGGTGGGTGCGGGCGTACCGATCTCTGCCCTGGGGAGAGTTGGGTACGGCGGGGTGGGTGCGGGCGTACCGATCTCTGCCCTGGGGAGAGTTGGGTACGGCGGGGTGGGTGCGGGCGTACCGATCTCTGCCCTGGGGAGAGTTGGGTACGGCGGGGCGGGTGCGGGCGTACCGATCCCTACCCTGGGGAGGCTTGGGTACGGCGGGGCGGGTGCGGGCGTACCGATCCCTACCCAGGGGAGGGATGGGTACGGCGGACAACCACGTCAGGCGGCGTGCCGTCCGGTGACCGGGCGCAACACCTCCGCGTAGATGCCAATCAGCTCGTCGACCACGGCCGACCAGGACAGGTGCTCGACCCGGGCGCGGCCGCTGCGACCCATGCGGTCCCGCATCGCCGGATCGGCAGCGAGGCCACCGACGGTCTCCCGCAGCGAGCCGGGACGCGACGGTTCGAAGAGCAGACCGGTGACTCCGGGGCGCACGATGTCCAGCGGTCCGCCGGCGGCCGGTGCCACGACCGGCAGGCCGGTGGCCATCGCTTCCTGCAGGGTCTGGCCGAACGTCTCGTGGCTGCCGGTGTGCACGAACATGTCGAATGCCGCATAACCACTCGCAAGTTCGAGTCCTTCGCGGTAGCCGAGGAACGTCGCCCGCGGCAGCAGCCGCTCCAACCGGGTGCGGGACGGGCCGTCGCCGACGAGCACCAGCGACAACCCGGGCAGGTCGGCGATCTCCTGCAGGCGCTCGAGTTCCTTCTCTGGTGCCAGCCGGCCGACATACCCGGCGATCGTCTCGCCGTTCGGCGCGAGCCGTTCCCGCAGTTCACGGGTCTGGGCGGAGTCACGGTGCCGGGGGTGGAACATCTCGGCGTCGACCCCGCGTGCCCACCGTGCGGTCCGCGGAATGCCGTTCTCCGCAAGGGCGTTCAGCGTTTCCGAGCTCGGTGCGAGCGTGAGATCGGCGAGTGAGTGGACGTGTCGCAGCCACCGCCAGGTGAGGCGACCGACCGGACCACGCAGCCCGCCGGCGTGCTGCGCGAGGTAGGTGGACATGTCGGTCTGGAAGATCGCGACGCTCGGCAGGCCGAGTTCGTGCGCGGCGGCGAGCCCGCGCTCGCCCAGCCCGAACGGCGATGCCGCGTGGACGATGTCCGGCTGCCAGTCACGCAGCTGCCGGGTTAGGTCGACCGTGGGCAGCCCGACCCGGAAGCCGCGGACGGTCACCCCGCGGACGGTCTGCACCGGGAACTCCCCGTATGTCGCCGGCGCGGGGCCGGGGCACACGACGAGCGCCTCATGCCCGGCCGAGGCCAGGCGATCGAGGATGTGACACACGCTCGTGGTCACTCCGTTGAAGGTCGGGAGGAACGACTCGGTGACGATGGCAACTCGCACGTCGGCAACGCTCCCGACCTGAACTGGCCGGGTGATGAATCCGAGGTGGCGTGTTGCCGAAGGTGGTGCGGTGTCCTGGGGCTAGCGCGCGACCAACTCACTGATCACCGGTGCCGCCGAGCCCGCGGTGAAGAGCACCCGCGCGCCGGTGACCTGCCAGGACGGGTCGACGGCACCGTGGGCGTAGGAAGAACCGGTCGCCAACCGGCCGACGGTCGACCACTGCCCGTCGTGCTGCACCTGCAACTCGCCGGCGCCGGTGCCGACCACCGCGACCTCGTGCAACGACACGGGCGCGTCATACGTGCGGGCGAGATAGGAACCGTCGACCGGCTGCGAACCCGCGCGGTATGCCGTGCTCAGGTCGGCATCGAAGGCGTCCGCCGGGCCGCTGCCGTTCGCAGCCGGCAGATTCGACGAGACCGGTGACGTCGCGGACACGGCGAAGTCACGGATCTTCACCCACTGGCCGCCGGGGTTGGGAGCGGCCGCCCGCAACCGGACGTAGCGTGCCTGCACCGGGCTGTCGAACGTATGGCGGACCACCGGTTGCGTGTCGAACTCGGCGGCCGTGGTCCAGTGCTCACCGTCGCTCGAGTAGTCCAGCGCCGCGTGGTAGATCATGTCGCCGGTCTCGCTGTCGTTGTCGGACTGGCGGACCACCACGTTGCCGACCGTCTTCACCGAGCCCAGGTCGACCTGGACGCTGCTGCCGGTGCTCGGAGCCGCGTTCGACCAGTAGTAGGTCGTCGGGTCGTTGTCGGTCATCCGGCTGACGGCATACGTCTGGTAGGTGCCCATGGAGCTACTGGGCGTGCTCGAATAGCCCTTGGTGTCAATGGGTTTCGCGCCCAGCCAACTGATGAACTCCTGGTTGGCCTTCGCGGTGAACGCCTCGAACGCACCGTCACCGACGGACGGGACGATCTGGTTCGGGACGGGGTTGCCGTCCGATCCCTGGTCCGGAACGGTCGGCTTCTTGGCCTTGGTGATCGCGTCCTGCGCCGCGAAGTACTCCCGCGCCGCGGTGGACCCGTCACCGGCATCGATCGCCTGCAGCATCTTGATCTCGTGCTGCAGGGCGGTCGCCCATTGCGCGGCGGCATTGATCCACGGCCCGGCGTCGCTGGCGAACCCCGGTTGCGCCATACCGGCGAGGGTGTGGGGGAGTGCGACGATCGCCGCGAGCCGCTTCGTGAGCGCCGCGGTGCCCGTGGTCCCGCCGTCCCGCGCCGCCCAGAACGCTGCGATGTCCTTGCTCAGCGCGGGCGCCTTCTCGGTGCTGCTGCGGTAGGGCCATTCCTGGTTGAGGTCGGCGAACGTCCGCAGGGCGTCGCGGGTGCCCTGATCCGGTCCGGCCAACTCGTCCAGCACGGCCGACATCGACGCGTTCGCGTCGTACTCCGGGCCGTTCCAGGTGTAGTCGCCGTAGTTGGCCAGGGCCGGCATCGAGGCGTACGGCTCGATCATCGGGTTGGACGTGAAGCCGTCGATGTACTTGTAGAGGTCGGGGGCCCGACCAGTCAGCGGGTTGAGGAACAACCGGCCCCGCTTGCCGTCGTTGACCGGGAAGTTGTCCCAGATGTAGAGGTGGTCGGTGTTGTATGACGTGCTCGCGCGCTGCACCGACGCGGCGGTGATGGTGTCGGAGAAGACGCCCTCCCCGGTCCACTGCACCAGGATGTCGTCGTCGAGTCGGGTCCCGAACTCGGCCTTGTAGGGATCCGGGCCGGAGCCGTTGTAGTTGGTCGGCACCGTCTGCAGCGGCGCCAGGTGATTCGGCTTGATGTAGTCCTGGTTGAGCCGGTTCAGGTAGTCCGCCTGCGCATCGGCCAGCCAGTGCCAGTCGCCGTTGTCGGGGTACTTCGCCTTGTCCGCGGCACAGTGGAACTGCAGCGGGATGTCGTCCAGCGCGATGTAGAAGGAGCGCACCCCCAGGTCACGCAGCTGGTCGAACTTCGCCTCGGTGGCCTTCAGATCGGCGTCGGAGGAGTAGCAGATGTCGTTGCCCGGCGACAGCGCGAAGGTGAAGTCGACGTGGTTGTCGTTCGCGGTCTTGACGAGTTCCTTCATCCGGTCCAAGTCGGCGCCCGAGTATGGCGTGCGCCATTTCGCGCGCAGCAGCTGGTCGTCCTTCGGCGTGTAGATGTAGGTGTTCATCTTGTGCTCGCCGTAGAACTTCAGCTGGTCGAGGCGGGCCTGTTGCGACCAGGGGATGCCGTAGAAGCCCTCGATCGCGCCGCGGATCGACATCAGCGGCCAGTCGCGGATGCTGACGCCGGGCACCTTCTTGTGGGTGACCAGTTGCCGCAGGGTTTGTGCCGCGTAGAACGTGCCCCGCTGGTCGACGCCGTTCAGGGCGACGGTGGGGTGTCCGTCATACCGGCCGCTGGCCAGGACATAGCCGTCCGCCTTGAGCCCGCCGGCATCCTTCGCGCCGAGGCCGTCGACGGCATCGGCGATCGCCGGGTTGTCGGCGACGGTGCCGAGGTAGATGCGCTTGCCGCCGCCGGTGGCGGTCCGGCTGACGACGGGGTGACCCCCGGCTGCCGTGACGATCTGCCGGACGAGAGCGACCGTCGAGGCGTCCGGGTCGTCCCCGGTCACGATGAGCACCTTGCCGCTCAGCGGCACCTGCTCGCCGGACGCGTGCATCTCCTGTGGCGCGGGGAAGACGGTGGGCAGTCCGGACCCGGCCGATCCGGAGGCGGACGGCGTGCTCGCCCGGGACGGCGAGACGGCCGCACCGGTGAGTCCGAACGCGACGGCGACGGCCGTGCAGAGCGCTGCTGTCCTGTGTCGTGGCATGAGTGTGATCACGCGAACGACGCTAGCGAATCTCGGTGTCCCGCAGTGGTGCCCGAGCCAGGCGATCCGAAAGGGTCAGGCGACCCGCCGGATGTATGACGGAGCGGTGACCTTGCGGTAGATGCCGACGAGTTCGTCGACCGCGATCGGCCAGTTCCGCCGGGTGATCTTGGTGCGGGCGCTCTGTCCCATCCGGGTGCGCATGGCCGGGTCCGCGACGAGTCCGCCGACGGTCTCGCGCAGTGCGCCGCACCGGTCCGGGTCGAAGAGCAGTCCGGTGACCCCCGGTCGGACGATGTCCAGTGGTCCGCCGGCGGCAGGGGCGACGACCGGCAGGCCCGAGGCCATGGCCTCCTGAAGCGTCTGTCCGAAGGTCGCGTGGCGGCCGGGGTGGACGAACAGGTCGAAGGCGGCGTAGGTGCCGGCGAGCTCCATGCCCTGACGGTGGCCGAGGAACGATGCCCGCGGCATCAGCTGCTCGAGCCGGTCGCGTTCCCGACCGTCCCCGACGATCGCCAGCGAGACACCCGGCAGGTCGGCAAGTTCGGCGAGCCGGTGCAGCTCCTTCTCCGGCGTCAGCCGGCCGACATACCCGACGATCGTCTCGCCGTTGGGTGCCAGGCACTGGCGCAGTTCGCGGGTGAGTTCACTGCCGCGCCGATCCGGGTGGTAGATGGTCGTGTCGACGCCGCGGGCCCAGTGCCCGACGCGCGGGACGTCGCTGTCGGCGAGCAGCTGCATGGCGGCGGTGCTCGGGGCCAGCGTCATACCGGCGACCGAGAGGGCACGTCG
This sequence comes from Flexivirga sp. G2, assembly GCF_055397625.1. Taxonomy (NCBI): domain Bacteria; kingdom Bacillati; phylum Actinomycetota; class Actinomycetes; order Micrococcales; family Dermacoccaceae; genus Flexivirga; species Flexivirga sp. G2. The sequence goes on along the minus strand of NZ_AP039675.1, from coordinate 3,466,293 downwards.
CAACGACTTCGACGACGGGTGCGCCAGCCGGTCGGGCAGGTCGGTCTGGAAGACCGCGACGCTCGGGATGTCCAGGTGATCGGCGGCGTTCACGCCGCGGGTGCCGAGGCCGAGCAGGGAGGCGACGTGCACGACGTCGGGCGCGAAGTCGGTCAGGTGGCGCTCCAGCTCGGCGGTGCGGCCGCGCAGCCGCAGGCCACCTACGGACACACCGCGCACCGTGTGCACCGGGAAGCCGCGGTATGACGACGGTGCGGGACCCGGGCACAACACCATCGCCTCGTGGCCTGTCGCGGCGAGCCGATCCAGCACCTGGCAGACGCTGGTGGTCACACCGGTGAATGTCGGGATGAAGTAATCGGTGACGATCGCAATTCGCACGCTCCACAGGGTCCTCGTGGAAGGTGGCCGGAAGGTGAACTGAGCGTGTCCGAACCCGTGAGCGGACGATGAAGAAACGTGCATTAGCTTGTTGCTCATGTCGACCGAGGAGACCGGGCCCATCGAGGGGTTCTGGACCGTCATCCCCGCGGGTGGTTCGGGCACCCGGCTGTGGCCGCTGTCGCGCAGCGGTTCGCCGAAGTTCCTGCATGACCTGACCGGGTCCGGCTGGTCGCTGCTGCAGGGCACCGTCGACCGGCTGGCGCCGCTGTCCGAGGATCGGCTGCTGATCGCCACCGGACTCCGGCACGCGCCCGAGGTGCGCCAGCAATTGCCCGACCTCGGCATCGACGCGCTGTTGGTCGAGCCGTCGCCGCGGGAGTCCATGCCGGCCATCGGTCTGGCTGCGGCGATCCTGGAGCAGCGGGACCCCGACGCGATCATCGGGTCCTTCGCCGCCGACCACGTCATCCGTGACGACGCGTCGTTCCGGGTCAGTGTGCGTGAGGCGATCGCGGTCGCCCGTACCGGCCGGTTGGTGACCATCGGCATCGAACCCAAAGGTCCGGCAACCGGATTCGGCTACATCAAGCTCGGCAAGCCGCTCGACGTCGAAGGTGCTCCGAGTGCGCATGGGGTCGACTCGTTCGTCGAGAAGCCCGATGTCGAGACCGCTCGCTCCTACCTTGCAAGCGGCGAATACCGTTGGAACGCGGGCATGTTCGTATTCCGAGCGAGCATGTTGCTGGACATGCTGGATCACTACCAGCCGGGTCTGGCGAGCGACCTGCGCGCCATCGCGGACAACCCGCTGCGGCTCACCGAGCTGTGGCCGCGGCTGACCGAGATCGCGATCGACAAGGCACTCGCCGAACCGGCCGCAGCGGACGGCAGAGTCGCAGTGATACCAGGGCATTTCGACTGGGACGACGTCGGTGACTTCGACTCGCTCGGCTCGCTGCTCAACGACTCGATCGACGGGGTCAAGGTCCTCGGCAATGCCGAGGACGTCGTCGCCGAGGACACCAGCGGTGTCATCGCGCCGCGCTCCGGCCGGGTCGTGGTGACCCTCGGGGTGCAGGACATCATTGTGGTGGACACCCCGGACGCGTTGCTCGTGACGACCCGGGAGCGGGCGCAGGACGTCAAGAGCGTCGTGCAACGTCTGAAGTCCGGCGGTCGCGGGGAGCTCGTCTGACCATGGCGCTGCCGACCTGGGCGCTCGGTGCCGGATACCGCGCCGCCGTTCGACCTGCACTCTTCCGCGTGGGTGGCGGTGACGCCGAGGCCGCGCACCACCTCACGCTCCGCCGTATGGCGCAACTCGGCGAAAAGCCTTCCGCCATACGGGCATTGGCGCTGGGTATGCCGCAGCCGTCGTCGCCGGTCGAGGTCGCCGGAGTGCGCTTCCCCGGCCGCGTCGGCCTCGCCGCCGGAGTCGACAAGGACGGCCTCGGGGTCAAGGTGTGGAAACACCTGGGATTCGGGCACATCGAACTCGGCACGGTCACCGCGCAGGCCCAGCCCGGCAACCCGCAGCCGCGACTGTTCCGGCTGCGCGGCAGCGACGCGATCATCAACCGAATGGGCTTCAACAACAACGGGGCCCGTGCGCTCGCCGACCGCCTGGCGCAGGCCGGCCCGATCGGCATACCGATCGGCGTGAGTATCGGCAAGACCAAGGTGACGCCGGTCGAGGACGCGATCGAGGACTACCTCACCAGCCTCGCCGCACTCGACGCCCACGCCGACTACTTCGCGATCAACGTCTCGAGCCCGAACACCCCCGGTCTGCGCTCGCTGCAGGACAAGGAACCGCTCGCCGAGTTGCTGGCCGAGCTGGTGACGGCGACCGCCGCGCGCTCGAAGACGCCGATCTTCGTCAAGATCGCGCCGGACCTGACCGACAGTGCGATCGACGACGTCCTCGAGGTGGCCCAGCGGGCCGACGCCAGTGGCGTGATCGCGACCAACACCACGCTGTCGCGGGAGGGTCTCGCCGCCGCCGACCTGCCGCTCGCCGACGAGGCGGGCGGGCTCAGTGGCGCGCCGCTCACTCGCCGTGCCCGGTATGTCGTGCAGCGCATCGCGTCGAGCTCGTCGCTGCCGGTCATCGGTGTCGGGGGAGTGATGAACGCCGACGACGGCCGCGCGATGATCGACGCCGGCGCATCGCTGGTGCAGGTCTACAGCGGATTCATCTACCGCGGGCCGGCGCTCGTCGCCGAACTCAACCGTGCGCTGCACTGACGTACCTCGGCCACCACAGTCCGGCGACCACAGCCCGGACGACTCGGTCCGGCGGCGTCCCCGACGAACGATGGGCTCGCCGGTAACCTGAGTGAATGCTGCATCGGGTCAAGCGGATTCGCGAACTCTTCATACCCGGTGTCTTCGCCCTGCTCGCGCTCATCGCGCTGGTGTGTGTGCTGGCGAGCTGCACGACCAGCTCCGGAGCGAGCCAGGGCGGACAGGGCAACCAGCACAAGGACGGCATGTCGACCGTGGCGGTCGCCCAGTTGCCGGACGAGGCCCGGACGACGCTGTCGCTGATCAAGACCGGCGGGCCCTTCCCCTACCGCCAGGACGGGGTGGTCTTCCAGAACCGCGAGCGGCTGTTGCCGCGCGAATCCTCCGGCTATTACCACGAATACACCGTCAGGACACCGGGCTCATCGGACCGCGGCGCCCGTCGCATCATCAAGGCACGCGACGGCACGCTCTACTACACCTCCGATCACTACGAGAGCTTCAAGAGGATCGTGCAGTGACTCCATCGACTTCACCGGCCGACCTGATCGACCGGGGCGCCTCCGGCCTCCATCCCACCGACGACATCACGGGCGCTCGGCTCGTCGCGCGTGAAAAGGGTTGGCGGGTCGTCGAACTCGACACCTCCGCCGGCACGGACAAGGCGCACTTCCTGGCCGTATGCCGCACGGCGTTCGACCTGCCGGACTGGTTCGGCAACAACTGGGACGCTCTCGCCGACAGCCTCACCGACGTCGACAACACCCCGGGCACACTCGTCCTCTGGCAGGGTGCCGGCTCACTCGAGGCACCGGTGCGCGAGACCGCGGCCGAGATCTTCGCCGACCGCGCGGAGCAGGCGACGAGTCGCGGACTGAGCACGTTCCTGGTGCTGGTCGGCAATGACTCGGGCGCCGGACGTACCATGAACGACTTGTGAGTGACCTTGCCCCTTCGTGCGCGACCGTGGACCCCGCTGCGGCCGTCGTCGCCGAGATCGAGCGGCTGCTCCCGCAGTTGGTCTCCTGGCGCCGCGATCTGCACGCCCACCCCGAGGTGGCACGCCGTGAGACCCGGACCACCGCCTTCCTGCACGACACCCTGACCGCCGCCGGCATCGAGGTCACCGCGCTGCCCGGCACCGGGCTGCTCGCCGACCTCGGCGCGACCGAGCCGGTCCGCCGCGTCGCGTTGCGAGCGGATCTCGACGCACTGCCGGTGCCCGAGCGCAGCGGCCTGCCGTTCCGGTCCACCACCGACGGCGTCTGCCACGCCTGCGGACACGACGTGCACACGACCGTCGTCCTCGGAGTCGCCCTGGCACTGAAGACGATCGAGCCGTCCCTGGTCGACCGTGGCCTCGCGATCCGCTGCATCTTCCAGCCCGCCGAGGAGGTCATGCCCGGCGGCGCGCACGACGTGCTCGACGCGGGAGCGATGGACGGCGTCGATCGGGCGCTCGCCGTGCACTGCGACCCGAGTATCGATGTCGGAACCGTCGGCCTGACCGTCGGACCGATCACGGCAGCCTGCGACCAGGTCGAGGTGACGCTGACCGGCCCGGGCGGGCACACCTCCCGGCCGCACCTGTCCGCAGACCTCACCTTCGCGCTCGGCAAGGTGCTGACCGACGTGCCCGCCGTGCTCAGCCGCCGCCTCGACCCCCGGTCCGGCGTCGCGCTGGTGTGGGGACGGGTCGATGCCGGGCACGCCGCGAACGTCATACCCGCGAGCGGACGGGTCGTCGGCACGCTGCGGATGCTCGACGCCGACGAATGGAAACGTGTGGACGGGCTCGTCGAGCAGGTGGTGCAGGAGGTCGTGGCGCCATACAAGGTGGCGGCGCAGGTCGCGCACATCCGCGGTGTGCCGCCGGTCGTCAACGACGCGGCGGCCATTGCCGCGCTCACCGCCGCGGCCCGCGCGACGGCGGGGGAGCGCAGCGTCGTCCCGACCCGGCAGTCGCTCGGCGGGGAGGACTTCTCCTGGCTGCTGCAGAAGACCCCCGGAGCACTGGCCCGCCTCGGCACCCGTGCTCCCGGCGGCGCGACCTACGAACTGCACCAGGGCGACCTGGTCATCGACGAGACGGCGATCGGCGTCGGCACCCGACTGCTGGCCGTAGCAGCCCTGAGCGAGGTATGACGCGGCGGACGCATAACGGTTCGGTCGCAGAAACGTGATATGTGGCTCCGGTCACGATCGGCAGGCTAGGCTGCCGACTTGCCCCACACGGGTGACTGAACCTCGGGGGATCCATCAACGCCTCAGGCACCCGCAACCGCGGAGCCACCGCCCAGGCTTTCAGTAGAAGTTGCACCACGAAAAGGAGACACCGTGCGTTCGGTGATGAAGATTGCGGCCGTCTCGGCCGTTGCAGCGATGGCCGTGGCCGGCTGCGGCAGCAAACCTGCAGACAAGAACTCCGCCAGCGGCGGCGCCTCGGGGTCGGGAGCCGCTGCCACCGGAACCGCTTCGGGCAACAAGCTCAGCGCCTGCATGGTGCTGGACACCGGTGGTGTCGACGACAAGTCGTTCAACGAGAACTCCTGGGCCGGCATGCAGGCAGCGTCGAAGGCCAACCCGAACATCTCGGTCAAGTACGTGCCGTCCAACTCCGGCAGCGACTACACCCCGAACCTCACCAAGTACGCCCAGGGCAACTGTGACTCGGTCATCGCCGTCGGCGGTCTGATGGGCGACGCGCTGAAGAAGGTCGCCAAGCAGTACCCGAAGGTGCACTTCGCCGAGATCGACAACGGCAACCAGAGCGCCAGCAACATCTACGGCATCGAGTACAACACGGCGCAGGCAGGCTTCCTGGCCGGTTACCTCGCAGCCGGTATGACGAAGACCGGCACCGTCGGCACCTGGGGCGGTCTGTCCATCCCGCCGGTGACGATCTACATGGACGGCTACTGGGAGGGCGTCCAGTACTACAACAAGGCCAAGAACAAGTCGGTCAAGGTGCTCGGCTGGAACGAGAAGAACCAGAAGGCCGGCACCTTCTCCGGTTCGTTCACCGACCAGAACAAGGGCAAGTCGATCACCCAGGCCATGGTCAGCCAGGGCGCGGACATCGTCTTCCCGGTCGCCGGCGCGTCGGGCCTCGGCGCCGGTGCGGCGGCCGCCGCCTCCGGTGGCAAGCTCAACCTGATCTGGGTCGACACCGACGGCTGCCAGAGCGCCGCCAACTACTGCAAGTACTTCATCTCCAGCGCCACCAAGAACCTCTCCGGTGGTGTCGAGACCTACCTGAAGTCGGCATCGGACGGCACCTTCCCGACCGGCAACTACGTCGGCGACCTGAAGAACAACGGTGTCGGCCTCGCGCCGTACCACGACTTCTCGTCGAAGGTCCCGGGTGCGCTGCAGAAGGAGATCACGCAGGTCAAGGCGGACATCAGCTCCGGCAAGATCAAGATCACCTCGCCGAGCCAGCCGAAGTAAGCAACTACCAGCAGGGCGTGGGTGGTCGGCAGTTATGCTGCCGACCACCCACAGTTCTGTGTGGGGAGTATGGCGGGGAAGCGGTGCGATCCACCACGCCCGCCGACGACGTGACAAGGAGCACGAGTGAAACTCGAACTGCGCGGCATCACCAAGAAGTTCGGGTCGTTCACCGCGAACGATCACATCGACCTGGTGGTCGAGCCGGGGCAGATCCACGCCCTCCTCGGTGAGAACGGCGCCGGGAAGTCGACCCTGATGAACGTGCTCTACGGGTTGTACGAACCCACCGGCGGCGAGATCGTCGTGGACGGCGAGCCGGTGACGTTCAACGGCCCGGGCGACGCGATGCGCGCCGGGATCGGCATGGTGCACCAGCACTTCATGCTCGTGCCCGTGCTGAGCGTTGCCGAGAACGTCATGCTGGGCGACGAATACACCCGTTCCGCAGGGCTGCTCGACCAGAAGAAGGCCCGCGACGTCGTGCGCCGGCTGTCGAAGGACTACCACCTGGAGGTCAACCCGGACGTCCTCGTCGAGGACCTGCCGGTCGGCATCCAGCAGCGCGTCGAGATCCTCAAGGCGCTGGCCCGTGAGGCGAAGGTGCTCATCCTCGACGAGCCGACCGCCGTGCTCACCCCGCAGGAGACCGACCACCTGATGGACGTGATGCGCTCGCTCAAGGAGAGCGGCACGTCGATCGTCTTCATCAGCCACAAGCTGCGCGAGGTCCGCGCGATCGCCGACACGATCACCGTCATCCGCCGCGGCAAGGTCGTCGGCCAGGCCGAACCCACTGCCAGCCCGGCCGAACTGGCGGCCATGATGGTCGGTCGCCCGGTGCAGCTGAAGGTCGACAAGAAGCCCGCGGAAGAGGGTGAGGTCATCCTCGACATCGACGGACTGAGCGTCACCGGACCCACCGGGCAGGTGCTGGTCGACGACGTCTCGCTCGATGTCCGCGGCGGCGAGATCTATGCGATCGCCGGCGTGCAGGGCAACGGCCAGTCCGAGCTCACCGAGGCGATCGTCGGGCTCATCGAGCCGACCGCCGGGCGCATCCACCTGGAGGGCGCCGACATCACCGACGAGAGCACCGACAAGATCCTCGGCCGCGGCGTGGGCTACGTCCCCGAGGACCGCATGCACGACGGCCTGGTCGGCAGCTTCAGCATCGCCGAGAACCTCGTGCTCGACACGTATGACGAGGCGCCCTTCGGCAACTCGGTGTCCCTCAACCTCGGCGCGATCTCCCGCAACGCACGCGAGCGCGTCGACGAGTTCGACGTGCGCACCCAGAGTGCGGAGGCCGCAGCGTCGACCCTGTCCGGCGGAAACCAGCAGAAGGTGGTGCTGGCGCGCGAGATGAGCCGACCGCTGCGGCTGCTGGTCGTCTCGCAGCCGACCCGCGGCGTGGACGTCGGGTCCCAGGAATTCGTGCACAAGCGCATCGTCGCCGAACGCGACCGCGGCACCGCGGTGCTGTTGGTCAGCACCGAGCTCGACGAGGTCATCGGCCTCGCCGACCGCGTCGGCGTCATGTATGCCGGAAAGATCATCGGCGAGTTGCCGCCGACCGCGACAGCGGAGGAGTTCGGCCTGCTGATGGCCGGCCAGACCTCGGAAACCAAGGAAGCTTCATGAGTCCAGAAGACAGCGGGCCCGACCTCGGGAAGCAGGATCCGGGCGAGGAGAGCACTCCTGCACCCGAGAAGGAGACTGCGACCGGCTCCGCGGCCGAGGGCGACACCCTGGTCAAGCAAGCCGATTCCGACGACGACAAGACCCACGAGTCGATCGCCCAGATCCTGCGCAGCGACCACCCCGCGGTGGTCACGGTGCTCGCGGTCATCTGCGCGATGATCGTCGGCGCGATCCTGATCGTCGCGTCGGACGAGAACACCCGGAACAACGCGAAGTACTTCACGGCCGCGCCGGGCGACACGCTCAGCGCCGGCTGGAGCGCCGTCAAGAACGCCTACGTGGCGCTGTTCCAGGGCGCGATCTACAACCCGAACGGCGCGCAGGTCCTGGCGCCGATCTCCGAGACGCTGGTCTACGCGACCCCGCTGATCCTGGCCGGCCTGTCGGTCACGCTCGCGTTCCGCGCGGGACTGTTCAACATCGGCGCCCAGGGCCAGATCCTGATGTCCGCGGCGCTCGCCGGGTACATCGGTTTCGCCTGGCACCTGCCGGCCGTGCTGCACATCGTGGTTGCGATCGTCGGCGGCATCGTCGGCGGTGCGATCTGGGCCGCGCTCGCGGGTCTGCTCAAGGCGAAGACCGGCGCACACGAGGTGATCACCACGATCATGCTCAACTACATCGCGGTCTTCTTCATCAACTGGCTGCTCACCGAGACCTGGTTCCAGGCCCCGCCATACAACCAGGCGGTGTCGCGGACGGTCGACGGCAACGCGCAGTTCTGGCACCTGTTCGGCTCCGACCTGCGGGTCAACTTCTCGTTCATCCTGGCGATCGCCGCGACGGCGTTCGTCTGGTGGCTGCTGAAGTACGGCACCTTCGGCTTCCGCATCCGCGCGGTCGGCGCCAACCAGGACGCGGCTCGCACAGCCGGCATGAGCATCTCGGCGACCTACATCGGCGTGATGATCGTCGTCGGTGCGCTCTGCGGTCTCGCCGGTGCCTCGCAGGTCCTCGGCGACGCGAACAACTACCAGATCACCGCCAGTGTCGACGGCGGCGTCGGCTTCACCGCCATCACCGTCGCCCTCCTCGGGCGCGGTACCGCATGGGGCACGTTCGCCGCCGGCCTGCTGTTCGGCGCACTGACCGCCGGTAGTGGTCAGTTGCAGGCGTCGACCCCGACCCCACCGGACCTCGTGCAGGTCCTGCAGGCCCTCGTCGTGATCTTCATCGCGGCGCCCGGCCTGATCCGATTGATCTTCCGCCTGCGGCGCAGCAAGTCGTCCGGTTCGGCGGTCCTGGCGAAGGGATGGAACGGATGAGCCCCGAGCTGAACAAGGACTCCGTCGACGTCGTCGACTCCGCGGTCGCGACCGTCGAGGTCGCGCCCGGCGAGGTGGTCGAGCAGCACGTCGTCGAGCTGAAGCAGACCACCGCCCGCCGGATCGGCACCGGCGCGGCCATCGTCGTGCTCGGCCTGGTCGCGGCCGTGGTGCTCGGTATGTCGGCCGGTTCGCACTCGGCGAAGTTCGACCTCAACGGCTCCGACCCCGGCATCTCGGTGCCGAAATTCTCGGTGCCCGGTGTCGGCGTGATCGTCGCCTGCGGCGTCGTGATCATGCTGCTCGGCGTCGCGCAGATCGTGCGCGGCTTCAGCAAGAGCACGCTGCGCTGGGTCGGCATCGCTGCCGGCGTGTTGTTCCTGGTGGCGTTCCTGGTCTGGGCTGGCACCGAGGGCAAGCAGTCGGTGCAGGTCGGCTCGTTGTTGCAGCAGACACTGTTCCTGGCGACGCCGCTGATCCTCGGCTCGATGGCCGGTGTGATGTGTGAGAAGACCGGTGTCATCAACGTCGCGATCGAGGGGCAGATGCTCTTCGGCGCGTTCGCCGGCGCCCTCTTCGGAACCATCGCCGGCAGCTACTTCGGGTTGCTCTCCGCTGTCGTCATCGGTTGTCTCGCGGGTGCGCTGCTCGCGGTGTTCGCGATCAAGTTCACCGTCAACCAGGTGATCCTCGGCGTCGTCATCAACGCGTTCGCGCTGGGCCTCACCGGGTACCTGTATGACGCGGTGATGGCCAACGACGGCACCAGCACCAACCAGCCGAGCGTCTTCAACCCGATCAAGATCCCCGGGCTGGGCGACCTGCCGGTGGTCGGTTCGCTGCTGTTCAACCAGACGATCATCACCTACCTGATGTACGTCATCGTGATCGTCATCGACGTCATGCTGCTGCGGTCCCGCTGGGGCCTGCGCACCCGCGCCGTCGGTGAGCACCCGAAGGCGGCGGACACCGTCGGCATCAACGTGCTGCGGCTGCGCTACCAGAATGTCATCATCGGTGGCGGCATCGCGGGCCTGGCCGGTGCGGCACTGACCATCGGGTCGGTCGGTCAGTTCAACAAGAACATGACCTCCGGGCAGGGCTTCATCGCGCTGGCCGCGTTGATCTTCGGTCGCTGGACGCCGCGCGGCGCGCTCGGTGCGTCGTTGTTCTTCGGCTTCGCCAGCGCCCTGCAGACGGCGCTGTCTCTGTTGGCAACACCGGTCAAGATCGACTCCAACCTGCTGCAGATGCTGCCCTACCTGGCGACGATCTTCGCGGTCGCGGGACTCGTCGGCCGGGTGCGCGCACCCGCCGCCGACGGCGAGCCGTATGTCAAGGGATGAGGTGAACTGGGACGCCCTCACTGCCGAGGCGGTGGAGGCGGCACGGCACGCCTACGTGCCCTACAGCAAGTTCCCGGTGGGCGTCGCCGGCCTGGTCGACGACGGTCGTGTGGTGTCCGGCTGCAACGTCGAGAACGCCGCGTACGGCGTCACACTGTGCGCCGAGTGCGGCATGGTCAGTGAGTTGATCCGTTCCGGCGGCGGTCGTCTCGTGGCGGTGTCGTGCGTCAACGCGCTCGGCGAGTCACTGATGCCGTGCGGACGGTGCCGCCAGCTGCTCTGGGAGCACGGCGGCGCGGAATGCCACCTCCTGACGCCGCAGGGCGTCCTGTCGATGGATCAGGTGCTGCCGCAGGCCTTCGGTCTCGCGGACCTGCAGCACGTCGCCGACGAACAGGCCGGATCGGGCGACTGACCGTCTCGGCGGTCAGCCGACACTGCTGGGCAGCGACCCGCCCTTGCCACCGGCCAGACAGGTCGTGGTGACCTTGGTCAGCTTGCCGCTGTCCAGCGGGTTGAGTTCGTTGACCTTGCCGCTCTTCAGGGCGCGCAGCGTGGCATCGGAGAACTGCGAATAGCCCTTGTCGGCAACGCAGCTCGCGACGTCACCGACCAGCGAACGCGGAACGCCCTTGCCCACGAAGTAGTTCGTCATACCTTCCGCGACCTGTGCCTTGCTCGGCTTGCCACTGTCGGCGGCGGAGCTGTCGCCGCCGCCCGGTGTGCCATTCGACGTGGGTGCACTGGTCGAGCTGGCCGACGGTTTCGGGCTGGTCGCCTTGTCCGACGAGCCCGAGCTGCAGGCGGCCAGGCTCAACGGCAGGGTGAGCAGGAGGGCGGCGGCGGCAGCCTGCTTGGTGGGAAGCGAACGCATGATGTCCTCTCCGGAGGGGCGATGTCGAAGGTGTGACGCAGGAATGCCCCGGTCGGTTGCACACCGGCCGGGGCATTCGTGCTGTCGTGCGGGACGAATCAGCCGAGCTTACTGAGCTCGTCCTTGTACTTCGTCTGGCAGGCCGTGGACGCGGACTCGAACTTCGGCTTGTCCTTCGAGGTCACCTTGATCTCGCCGTCGCTGTTGGTCTTGCCGTCCTTGATGCTGTTCAGGCTGTCGCTGCTGACGTCGTCGTACGACTTGTCGATGATGCAGCCGGCCATCTTGTCCAGGGTCGAGTCCGGGATCTTGACACCGGACTTCTTGGCCTGGGCCTTGACGCTCTTGACGTAACCGGCCTTGACGTCGGCCTTGCTCGGCTTGCCGCCGCCACAGGCACCGAGCGCCATCGGCAGGCTGATGATCAGGGCGGCGGCCGCGGTGCGGGAAATGAGCTTCATGGTTCCTCCGTGTGGCGTGTTTCTGTGGGGTGTGAGGTCGTTGGTTTCCGGAGCATGGACGCACCGGCGGGGGTGATGGTTCCCGGTGTCCTCCCAGTCCGGGCCGCAGACTACTGTGCCCTATCCGCGGCCGGTTTCGGGCATTGGGCGCCGGCTGGCAGGATCTGGCTTTATGAGCGAGAACTTTGATGCCGTCGACGTGATTGCCACCAAGCGGGACAAGCAGCCGCTGGGCAAGGAGCAGATCGACTGGGTCATCGACGCCTATACGCGGGGTGTCGTCGCGGACGAGCAGATGTCCGCGCTCGCCATGGCGATCTTCCTCAACGGCATGAGCCGTGAGGAGATCAAGCACTGGACGGCGGCGATGATCGCGTCCGGTGAGCGGATGGACTTCGGGTCGCTGTCGCGTCCGACCTCGGACAAGCACTCGACCGGGGGAGTGGGCGACAAGATCACCCTGCCGCTGGCGCCGCTCGTCGCCGTCTACGGCGTCGCGGTCCCGCAGCTGTCCGGTCGCGGTCTCGGCCACACCGGCGGCACGCTGGACAAGCTGGAGTCGATCCCGGGATGGCAGGCCTCGCTGTCGAACGACGCGATGCTGCGACAGCTGGACGAGATCGGCGCCGTCATCTGCGCCGCCGGCGCCGGGCTCGCACCCGCGGACAAGAAGCTCTACGCCCTGCGTGACGTGACCAGCACGGTCGAGGCGATCCCGCTGATCGCCAGCTCGATCATGAGCAAGAAGATCGCCGAAGGCACCGGCTCGCTGGTGCTCGACGTGAAGGTCGGCAGCGGCGCGTTCATGAAGACCGCCGACCAGGCCCGCGAGCTGGCACGGACGATGGTCGACCTCGGGACCGACGCGGGCGTCCTGACCGTTGCCCTGCTGACCGACATGTCGACGCCGCTCGGCCTGACCGCGGGCAACGCCCTGGAGGTGCAGGAGTCGGTTGACGTGCTTGCGGGCGGCGGACCGTCCGACGTCGTGGAGCTGACCGTGGCTCTGGCACGCGAAATGCTCGCAGCCGCAGGCAAATCCGATGTCGACCCGGCGGAGGCGCTGCGGGACGGCCGGGCGATGGACGTATGGCGCCGAATGATCTCGGCGCAGGGCGGTGACCCGAGTGCGACGCTCCCGGTCGCGAACGACACCGAGGTGATCACCGCGGACAGTACCGGTGTGCTGCAGCGTCTCGACGCGCTCGCGGTCGGAGTGGCCGCGTGGCGGCTGGGCGCCGGCCGGGCACGCAAGGAGGACCCGGTGCAGGCCGGGGCCGGGGTCGTCATACACGCCAAGCCGGGCGATCGGGTCACCGCCGGGCAGCCGCTGCTGACCCTGCACACGGACACCCCCGACCGGTTCGCCCGGGCGACAGAGGCACTTGCCGGCGCGTGGTCGATCGGTGAATCCGCCGGAGAGACAACGCCATTGGTGATCGACCGGATCGCATAACCCGCCCGGCCACCTGCCAACCATTCCGACACTCACTAGAGTGTCGGAATGGTTGATCGTTACGCGGAGCCGGTGCGGATCCCGGTGCCCGGTGGAAAAATCATCGACGAGCACATCGGCGCTGCGAGCACCGGTGAGAAGCGGCTGAGTGTCGCCCACATGCAGGCGCCCGGCGAGTGGTCGGAGCCGTTCCAGACGCCCGAGTTCGACGAGTTCACCGTGGTGCTGCGCGGCACTGTGATCGTCGAGCACGGCGACGGTGAACGTACGACCGTCAGCGCCGGCGAGACGCTGAAAACGACCGCGGGAGAACGCATCCGGTATTCCACCGGACCGGACGGCGCCGACTACATCGCCGTCTGTCTGCCGGCGTTCTCACCGGACACGGTGCACCGCGATGAGTGACGACATCCGCCCGGAGATCAAGGCACTACCCAAGGTCCTGCTGCATGACCACCTCGACGGCGGGCTGCGTCCGGCGACGATCGTGGAGCTCGCGCAGGAAAGCGGGTACGACGCCCTGCCCGCGTCCGACGCCGAGTCGTTGGGCAGCTGGTTCCGCCAGGCGGCCGACTCCGGCTCGCTCGAGCGCTACCTGGAGACGTTCGAACACTCCGTCGCGGTGATGCAGACCGCCGATCAGTTGCGGCGCGTGGCATCCGAATGTGCCCAGGACCTGGCCGCCGACGGCGTCGTGTATGCCGAGGTGCGCTACGCGCCCGAACAGCACCTCGAAGGCGGACTCACCCTGGAGGAGGTCGTCGAGGCGGTCAACGCCGGCTTCCGCGACGGGGAGCAGGCCGGCGGCGGCCGTATCGTCGTACGCGCGCTGCTCACCGCCATGCGGCACGCCGCGAAGTCGACCGAGATCGCCCAGCTCGCGGTTCGCTACCGGGACGACGGCGTGGCCGGCTTCGACATCGCCGGCGCCGAGGCCGGCTTCCCGCCCACGCGCCACCTGGACGCGTTCGAGTACCTGCAGCGGGAGAACGCCCACTTCACCATCCACGCCGGTGAGGCGTTCGGGTTGCCGAGCATCTGGGAGGCCATCCAGTGGTGCGGGGCGGAGCGGCTGGGTCACGGTGTGCGGATCGTGGACGACATCACCGACTTCGGTCAGCCGGGGGAGAAGCTGGGGCTGCTGGCGGCATACGTGCGTGACCGGCGGATCCCGCTGGAGATGTGTCCGTCGTCCAATCTGCAGACGGGAGCGGCGGATTCGATCGCCGAGCACCCGATCACCCGCCTGAAGGACCTGCGCTTCCGGGTGACCGTCAACACCGACAACCGGTTGATGAGCGGCACCTCCATGTCGCGTGAGATGCAGTTGCTCGTCGACGAGGCCGGCTGGACCGTGGACGACCTGCGGTGGGCGACCATCAATGCGATGAAGTCGGCGTTCCTGCCGTTCGACGAGCGCCTCTCGATCATCGACGACGTGATCAAACCCGGTTACAGCCAGGGCTGACGACGCAGCGGGTCGGGCGGCAGGAGGCGGGAGCGGGTCGCCTGCTCACGGGCCAGCCGGCCGGCCTCGCGATCGCTGCGTGCGGTCAGTACCGCGGACAGCACGTCCTCCGGGTGCGTCCCGGCGGGCGGCGGCGGGGAGACCAGTGGCATCACCTGGCGCATCAGGTCGGTGGTGAGTGCGTTGCGTGCCGCCGGGGTCAGTGTCGCGCGACGGATGAGGAACTGCCGGATCGCCAGTGCCAGGCCGTCCGGCAAGGGTGCCAGGTCGGCGCCGGTCACCCAGGCCCGCAGGTATGGCGGGGGCGGTGGCGGCGGGCTGAGCCGCAGCCCGGTCTGCTCGCGGACGACATACGTCCCGGCGGCGAAGTCGCCCAGCCGCTTCCCGCGTGCGTTGGCGACCGACGCGATGACCGCCGGAACCCCACTGAGCAGCGGGAGTTCGATGACGCCGATCAAGCCGCGCACGAAGGCGTGCCGGAAGACGATCGGGCCGCCGTCATCGCGCACCACGCGCAGCTTGACGAGGAGTTTGCCGAGCGACCGGCCGCGGGTGAGGGTCTCGACCGTCACCGGCACCACCAGGAAGCAGGTGATGACGCTGAGCAGCCACAGCGTGTTGAGGGTGGCGTCGCTGCCGCCGTTCGAGGCGAACGTGACCAGCAGGACCAGCCCGACGAGCAACAGGATGTAACCGAACCAGTCGATGACCGCGGCGAGCAGCCGGGTGGGCAGCGGCGCGGACGGAACGTCGATGAGCACGGCCTCGCCGGTGACCATCAGATCGCTGTCCGCGCCGCGCAGCCGGCGCGCGGGCGCGGGCTGCGCGGAAGTCATGTGGCCACCCTATAGTCGCTCGCATGGACCTCGATGCGTTCGTCACCGCGCACTACCCCGAGTGGGAGCAGCTGCGTGCACTGAGCGGACGACGGACCCTCAGCGGTGCGGAGGCCGACGAGTTGCTGGATCTCTACCAGCGCACGGCGACCCACCTGTCGCTGATCCGGTCGGCCGCTCCTGACCCGACGGTCGTGCAGTACCTGTCGACCGTGTTGGCCAGGGCGCGCACGGCGTCGTTGCGGCGCCGCACGATGACCTGGTCGCGGCTGGCGGACTTCGTGGTCCGTGACTTCCCGGCGGTGCTCTACCGGACCCGGTGGTGGTGGATCGGGACGGCACTGGCCAACGTCGTCGCCGCCGTGGTGCTCGGTGCATGGGTTGCGCGGAACCCGGCGGTCCAGGCGTCCTTCATCTCACCCGAGGCCGCCCAGCAGTTGGTCAACCACGACTTCCGCGACTACTACTCCGAGTATGGCGGTGCCGACTTCGCGACCCGGGTCTGGACCAACAACGCCTGGGTCGCTGCGATGTGTATTGCCTTGGGAGTGCTCGGTTTCCCGATCATCTGGATGCTGTGGAACAACGTGTACAACGTCGGTGTCCAGGGCGGCATCATGGTTTCCTACGGCCACGGCGGCGACTTCTTCGGGCTGATCCTGCCGCACGGGATCCTCGAGCTGACAGCGGTTTTCGTCGCTGCCGGCTGCGGCCTGCGGCTGTTCTGGTCGTGGGTGGAGCCCGGTGCGCGCACCCGCGCGGATGCGATGGCCCACGAGGGTCGGTCGATCATCGTCGTCGCGATCGGACTGGTCGGCGTGTTGCTGGTCAGTGGCGCGATCGAGGCCTTCGTGACGCCGTCGCCGCTGCCGACCTGGCTGCGGGTCGGGATCGGCGTGGTGGCCGAGATCGCCTTCCTGGCTTACGTTTTCGTGCTCGGTCGCCGGGCCGTCGCGGAGGGTGTCACCGGCGATGTGGCCGAGGCGGACCGGAGCGCGGTGCTCCCGGTCAGTGCGTGACAGCGGCTCAGAGCAGGCCGCGACTCTTCAGCATCAGGTAGTGGTCGACCAGCGCCAGAGGGAGGGCGTCCGGCTCCTCGTCCAGCACCGTCACACCGAGACGTTCCAATGCGATCCGGGTGTCGCCCCGCAACAGCTCGGTGCGCTCGGCGGCGCTGGCGTCATACACCTCGGCGGCGGAGCCGCGTTCCAGCGCCAGGGCACGCACGCCGGGATCGGCGACCGAGGCGACGACCACCCGATGCTGGGTCGCGACGTTCGCCACGACCGGGAGCAGCCCCTCCTGGATCGCCGCAGGCTCCAACGGGGTGACCAGGACGAGCAAGGAACGCTGCTTCGGCAGCGCCCCTCCGGTCCCCAGTAGCGTGCGCCAGTTCGCCTCCACCAGAGCGGGTTCCACGGGTGCCATGGCATTGATGAGGGTGTGCATCAGCTCGGCACGATCGGTGATGCCGGCGACGCGGGTGCGGATCGTGCGGTCACCGGCCAGGAGGCTGACCCGATCTCCCGCGCGGGAGGCCAGCGCCGCCAGCAGCAGGGTCGCATCCATCTCCGCGTCGAGCCGGGTGCTGTCACCGATCCGCCCGGCCGAGGTACGCGACGTGTCGAGCACGATCACTACCCGCCGGTCGCGCTCCGGTTGCCAGGTGCGCACCACCGGGTGCTGTCGACGCGCCGTCGCACGCCAGTCGATGCTGCGTACGTCGTCGCCGTCGACGTAGTCGCGCAGGGAGTCGAACTCGGTCCCCTGCCCACGGACCCGCACCGCGGACCGGCCGTCGATCTGCCGTAGCTGCGCGAGCCGACTCGGCAGGTGCCGACGGGACGGGAAGGCCGGCAACGCGCGGACCGCGCCCGGGATCTCGACCGACCGCTGCCGCAGCGCCAGACCGAGCGGACCGGCCGTTCGGATGGTCACCCGGTCCGCGCGTCGGTCACCGCGTCGGGTGGGTGTCAGCTCGACGACCAGCCGAGCCTGTTCGCCGGGTCCGAGGCGCAGCGACATGCGTTCACCGCGTGCGCCGGCGGACGGCTGCCAGCCGTCACGTATGGCGCCGCGCAGGTGGCGCGACCCGGTGTTGCGCACCGTCAGAGTGCTCGCCGCAGTCTCGCCGAGGCGCACGGGCCGGATCGAAGAGCGTTGTGCCGCAAGCGAAGTCGTGGCCGGCGCGAGCCACAGGTCGAGTCCCACCAGGAGCGCAACGACGCCCAGCCACCAGAAGACGGTCGCGATCCCCGGATGCACGACCACGACGACGATGCCAAGCGCGGCGAGCAACGCGGTGCGGCCGGTCACTGCCATGGTGTCACCGGGGGACCGGGACTGCGCCGATCACCGAGTCGAGCACCGCGGCGGTGCTGACGCCTTCGAGTTCGGCCTCCGGTCGCAACTGGAGACGGTGGGCCAGCGTCGCGCGCGTCATCGCCTTCACGTCGTCCGGGGTGACGAAGTCGCGCCCACTGAGCCACGCCCAGGCGCGGCTCGTGGCGAGCAGGGCGGTCGCGGCGCGCGGACTTGCCCCGAGGGACAACGACGGCGCGGAGCGGGTGCCACGCACCAGGTCCACGATGTATGTCGCGACGTCGGCACCGACCTGCACACCACGCACCGCGGCGGAACCGGCGGCGAGGTCGTCCGCACCGGCGACCGGCCGGATGCCCGCAGCGGCCAGGTCCCGCGGGTCGAAGTCCGCCGCGTGCCGGCGCAACACCTCCAACTCGGCGTCGCGGTCCGGTAACGGCATGCTGACCTTCATCAGGAAGCGGTCCAGTTGCGCTTCCGGCAGCGGGTAGGTGCCTTCGTACTCGACGGGGTTCTGGGTGGCTGCCACCAGGAACGGCGCCGGCAACGGGCGGGCCTCGCCGTCGACCGAGACCTGACGCTCCTCCATCGCCTCCAGGAGTGCCGACTGGGTCTTCGGGGGAGTGCGGTTGATCTCGTCCGCGAGCAGCAGGTTGGTGAAGACCGGGCCGGGCCGGAAGCTGAATTCCGAAGTGCGCGAGTCGAATACGAGCGAACCGGTGATGTCACCCGGCATCAGGTCCGGGGTGAACTGCACGCGCTTGGTCTCGATCGACAACGCGGCCGCCATCGACCGCACGAGCAGCGTCTTCGCGACACCCGGCACTCCCTCGAGCAGCACATGGCCGCGCGCGAGCAGCGCGATGACCAGAGCAGTCACCGCAGCGTCCTGGCCGACAACGGCCTTGGCGACCTCGCCACGCACCGCGTTGAGGGCGGCCCTGGCCCGTTGCGCTCCGTCCACGTGGTCGGGGGAGGGCGATGTCATCGTCGTACCTGCCTTTCGAGCTGTTGCAAGTCTTGTGCGAGCGAGGTCATGGCGTCCTCGTCGGGTGGGTCGGTGCCGTAGAGCAGGTCCGCCACCTGCCGAGGATCGTGTTCGGCGGCTCGAGCAGTGCGGTCGACCAGGGTCTCGGGTCGGCCGTTCGGCGCCAGGCCGAGATACCGCGCCAGCCGCATCCGGGTGGCCTGCCGCAGCACCGCCGACGCCCGGGCATGGTCATGCGCCTTGCGGTAGAGCTGTCCGCGGCTGCGGGTCGTCTCGCCGGCGGGCACCACCACCGGCAGCGGTTCGGGCACCAGCCGGCCGAAACGCCTTCCGCGCCATACCATCACGACGAGTATGACGGCAGCGCCCAACCAGACTGCCGGGTGGAACCAGCCGGGCCACTTCGGTCCCTGCGCGGCGTCACTGTCACCCGTCGCCAGGGTGGGTGCGAACCAGACGAGGTGGTCACTGCTGCCGAGGGTGCGCAGGATGATCGCGGCATTATCGGCATCGACGACAGTCTTGTTGGCCAGCACCGCGTGGCTGCCGAGGAGCACGATCTCCGGTGCACGACCCTCGGCAGGCAGGACGGCGAGAGCACCCTGCCCACCCTCGCCGAAGCACACCCGGCCGACGTCGGTGAGGCGGTAACCGAGGTCGGCGAAACTCAACCTCAGCCCCTTCAACCAGGGCACCGCACATCGCGAAACAGGCTCTGTTTCCAGCGGATCGACCTGCGAGACGGGTAGCCCCAGTGCCTTGACGGTCGACGGGTCGGCATCCACGATCACGACGCGGCGGGCGTTGGCGGCCATGGCCATCGTCCGCTGCACCGTCCGCGCTGCGAGCAGCTGTGGGCGCGTGATCACCAGCGTCGCACCGCGGACCTCGTCGCTGCTGAAGTCGCCGACGCGGTGGGCGATCGTCACGTCCACACCGCGCTGGCCGAGCACCTGCGCCACGGCGCGGCTCCCGTCCGGGCCCGGGGACGCGGGGTCGAGCGGCTCGCTGGAGGTCCGTGGCGTGAGCACGACCGCTCCGACCAGCACCGTGAGCAGGCACACCACGATGCCGGTGATGACCACCCGGCCCCGCGTGATCACGCGGTCACCCCATGCACGGCGGCGTGCTGTGGGCGGGTGGCGTCCAGCTCTCGGTCGAGGGCCGCGATCCGGGTCACGTCGGAGGGTGCGGCAACGGTGTCGCCATACCGGACCTCATCGAAGAACGTTGCGGCCGAACGGATCGCGGCCGTGTTCGCCGGGAAGAAGGCGCCGAGCTCGGCGGCCACCTCGTGGGCGGTGCGGCCGGGTTGCGGCAGCAACAGCGCGCGTTCCTCGGCCCGGCGGGCGACCGCCCGGAAGTGGTCGATGAAGGCGGCCGAATGCGCTCCCTCGGACGCCAATCGTGACGCGCGCTCGCGCAGCTGCGCGGCGGTCAGGTCGACGTCGGCGAGCACGCCCTCGTCCGGGACGTCGGCTCGGCCGGCGGAGCTGCCGCGCAGACGGGACAGGGCGAAGACCACGATGGCGACGATCACCAGCAGCAGCGGGATCAGCACCCACAGCGGCAGCGCTCCACCGACTCCGTTGAGCAGGGCGTCGAGCCGGTCGGTGGCCCAGTCCCAGAGTCGCTGCAGCCAGCTGCGCTGGTCGGCGTATGCCGGTTTGGCGAGTTCGCGTTGCAGCCAGTCGTGCGCGGTGCGACCGCTCGGGTCCAGGGGAAGGCCCCTGTCACGGTGCACCGGCACCGTCCTTGGCGGCAGCCTCCATCAGGGTGACGTCCAGGGCTTCCTTGCGGATCCGTTGGTCGAGGTAGAGCAGGGCGGTCACTCCTGCGGTGAACGGGGTCGTCAGCGCGCTGACGAGCACCGCGACGAGCTGGATCGCGACTGCTCCACCGACGCCGAGGCCGCCGTCGTCGGAACTTGCGACCGCGACGATCGCGGCGGGAAAGGACACGACCTGGCTGACCACGTAGACGACGAGTTGGGCGAGCAGGGTGATCCCGAAGATGCGCCACCACTGCTGGCGGGTGAGGTGCCAGGACCGCGCGATGGCGCGCACCGGGCCCACCTTCTCCAGGACGAGCCCCGGCGCGGCCAGGCCGACCTTGGTGGCCAACCAGACCAGAGCGACGACGGCGCCGATGCCGAGCACGACGCCGGACGTCACCGCACCCACCGCACCGGTCGTGACGGCGAGCAGGACGACGATGCCGACGACGACACCGCAGCCGAGCACGATCGCCGCAACGATCATCAGCGTCAGGCCGATGAGCGGTAGCAGCCGACCACGCACCTGACGCCAGGTCTGGCCGATCGAGATGCGCCGGCCGAGCACGGCCTCGGCGACGACGACGGTGAGCATCCCCGCCAGCAGGACACCCGCGAACCAGGAGAACACCGAGCTGACGATGAGGCCGAGCTGACCGCCGAGGTTCGTCGTGGTGCCGTCACTGTCCGTGACGGTGAGGTCGGCGTTGGTGAACGCGATCGTGACGAGCACGGAAGGCACGGCGACGATGAGCGCCATCAACGCCGACAGGCCGAGCGTCGCTCCCGGGTTGCCCCGGATGGTGCCGAAGGTGCCGCTGAAGATGTCGCCGAGGTTCAACGGCCGCAACGGTATGACGCCCGGTTTCGGGGCGAGCTGGAACATCGGCGGCCCGTAGCCCTGCGGACCGGTGCCGTACTGCGGTGGTTGCTGGCCGTATTGCCCGTATGCCGGCGGGGGCGGGCCGTACTGGCCGTACTGCGGCGGCGGTGCTCCGTCGTCGCGGCCGGGCGAGTCACCCCCGGGGCTCGTCCATCCGTTGCTCATGGGTTGACCCTAGTGCGGTGCGTTCGAGGATGCTTGACGTCAGTGCGCGTCCGAGCAGCAAGTGTCGCTCAGGGTGAGACTCGGGACCGTTTGCAGACATTTCCGAGATGTGCACGCGTGCACCGTAGGACGCCCGTGTCCCGGGATGCCCGGCCGGGCGGGTCTTACGGGACCGCGCTCGGCGACCTCGGCATGTTCTCGCCTAGACGTGCAGGATCACCGTTCACGGAACGTCAACTGAGACAGGCGAGGGGGCACCGAGCGTTCGTCCCGCGTCGCCCAGGGCGGGTAGTGCAAGCTGTTGAACATGACATACGACCAGCTTGTCGAGTCGCTCCATTTGATTGATGGCGGACCCGTCGCGGGCCCGGTTGCGTTGTCGCGGCGGCGACGTTTTCTTCCAGTCGCGGCGGATGTGAATGGCGACGTGGCCGTCACAGTGTTCTTGCGCCGCGCACACGGCGGCGCCGAGTGGGAAGAGCACGTGCTGGCGAGGACCGGTACCCGGTGGTCATTACTTGGAGGGGGCGGCGGCGGAGGTGAAGAACTAGATGTTCTGCTGCGACCTGCTCCGTTAAGAGAGGGCCACTTCGTCGAGTCGAATAGTGGCGGCGGCTGCAGAGCCGGCCGCCGATGGGTTGCGTATGCGCTGATCAACGTGGTCCCTGCAGTCGATCGAGTGCTGGTCGAAGATGATCGCCAGATCAGACCCCCATCGCACGGACGTCTCGCGATCGTCTGGACCGGCAACCGGCCGATCTCGATTACGGCACTCGATCAGCACGGCCAGGCACTGGAAACTCTGCGCGTCGACAGCTGAGCAACCGACCTACACACTGCGACCGACGCTATTGACTCGCTGACTCCCGCCGATGTTCAGACAACGATCGTCCTGCGGAACGGGTCGCGATCCTGCCCGCTGCTCACTCCTCTTGCTCGAGGGTCAGGTACTTCATGGGTTCGTGGGCAACCGACGTCGTACTGCCGTTGCAGACTACGAAACACGCGATCTCGCCATCGCCAACCGTTGACGTCAGGGCCGGCGAACCACCCCAGTCGATGCGAGCCTGTATCACGAACTCCCCAGGCTCCACCTCGATGTCCACAGATGAACCATTCTTCACGATGCCGCGCTCGACATCGTTGATCAGGATCGCGAACGAGCGTCCCCGGTTCACCCAGAACGCCTTCTTCCTACGGACCCTGACCGTTGCTGTCATCGAACGCCCCGCCCTTCGCTGCCTGCTGAAGCTGCCAACGTAGTCACGTCGTGAAACGTGTAGGGGGTCATTTCGCCGCATGCGTCTTGCCGCTCAGCGATCGGTCATGAGGCAGCTGCGCGCGATACTGCTGCCATGGTTCGAC
Source organism: Flexivirga sp. G2 (assembly GCF_055397625.1). NCBI lineage: Bacteria > Bacillati > Actinomycetota > Actinomycetes > Micrococcales > Dermacoccaceae > Flexivirga > Flexivirga sp. G2. The sequence goes on along the minus strand of NZ_AP039675.1, from coordinate 3,443,305 downwards.
CCACTGCCACCAACCGCACAGTGCCGCCGTCGCGTGCGAAGGAGCTGCAGGCTCTGATGGCTGGGCCGAGGGTGACCGCGGATCTGCCGGCGCGGATCGACGAGATGCAGATGCTCGAGGACATCGGCGTGGTGACCTCGGGGCGGCTGGGTGAGGGCCGAGTGTCTTACCGGCGGACGCTGGTCCCGGGCGCGTTGGACCGGGTGGGCGCAGTCCTGCGCGGCTGATGCTGTGTGACATACCTTCGAGGAATGGCGAGGGAATGGTTGCGGCGGTGGAGCTGCAGTTGGTTGACAGCGCGATCGAGACGATGAGGAGGTGAAGGAATGCTAGATGCGCTCATTATTCTGGTCGTCGCGTTGCTTGTCGGCGCTGCCCTGACTGGCTTCTTTGGTCGGAAAAAATAGCTCATAGACCTCGAACAGCAGCTGTCGAAAGCGGACTGCTTTACGGAGAAGTGACTTCCGACCTTACCCCGCACCCCACGTCGGGATCCGACGCCGCATGACGCCCTCAATCGGGCACCGCACTCCCACGAACAAGACCGGCAGATCGGCAACGATCGACGCGCAGCCCACGAGGATATTGAGCGGCTGGGAAGAGTCGTCGTGGTGGGTGGTGTCCGCGACGACGTTGGTCCCGCGGCGGCTGTGCGCAGCGATCGACTCGTACATCGCCAAGTAGAGGGTCTTCACCAGCGGCTCCAAGTCTGGTCGCTCCCCGCCGGGGCGAATGCCGATCCCCGGCTGACATCTCTCTGGTGTCGCGTTCTTGAAGTTGTCGAGCCCGACGTTCATCCACACCCGGACACGACTCTTGGATCGCTGAAGCGATGCTCGACTTGCCAGACCGAGGACTTCCGTTCAGCACAATCACCTGGCCAATCACACCCAAAGTCGCTTTCGATCTCCGCAATCGTCAGACTCAGTATCGACGCTGTGTCGATACACGATCCGCTTGTGGAACGTGGGTCGCCCCGCGTACCGCCGGGCTTGCCGCGTAGCGTCGTTCTCATGGAGGAACAGGAGTTGCACGGTGGCCGCACAACTCCTGGAGTGGTGCGGGTCGGGGACACCGTGCGCCGGCCCCGTGGCCATCGGGCACCTTTCGTCTCCACCGCCGTGACCTGGCTCAACGAGCACGGGTTCGCACACGCCCCGACCTATTTGGGCGTCGATGAACAGGACCGGGACGTGTTCGAGTACGTACCCGGAACGACCACCGATCACCCCAGTCAACGGCAGGAGGCCGCATACCGCAATATCGCCTCCATCCTCAGGCGACTACACACCATCACCAGCGGCGCAGACTTCCTCGAATCAGGATCGTCCTGTCTACTGCACGGCGACCCCGGCCCATACAACGTGATCATGCGCGACGGCCGGCCAGTTGCGCTGATCGACTGGGATAGTGCACGACCCGGCAAACCGGTCGAGGACGTTGGATACGCCGGCTGGACTCGGTGCGTGCAATCAGTTGGCAACGTCCCAGTACATGACCAGGCGCAACGCCTGCGGGCGTTCCGTGACGCTTATGACCCCGCCCTACCAGGCGACGAACTCCTCACCGCTGTACTCGACCAACAAGCACGCATCGCCCAAATCGAGGCGCGGGTCGCCGCCGACCGCAGCGCCTCCACAGCGCGTCGGGAACATGCACGCGGCGCAGTCCGATGGGCGAACAATGACGCAGCTTTTCTGCGCACCAACCGAGATCTCTTCCTGACCGAACTGTGCCTATAGACGATCGTTCATCGGGCGGTCAGGCGCTGGCCGGGCCAAGCGCGCTTATCAGCGCATGCCTGCTCGTTCAATCGCCGTAGCGATCGAGGTCGCTGGATACGCGGTGGTCACGTCACCGTCGTGCAGTTTCCAGTAGAAGTCGTTCACGATGCTCGCGACTGAGGCGTGGCGTATGACAGTGTCGGCGATCGAACCGGTGAGTCCCGGGGCCAAACCGCTGTCATGACAGCCACGCAGGTAATCATTGCGCTGGCCGGGTCCTGCGAAGCCGACGCAAATACTGGCGATGGTATTGACCAAGACGGTCGCGCCATAGGCGACGTCGTGATCGGAGGTGAGTATGACGAATTCCCGTTCGATCGTGTCCAGCTGGAAATCTTGCGAGGTCGCGAGACCGAAGTCGGAGAGATAAATTCGCTCGCCATCGGTCAGGACATTGTCGAAGTGAGCATCGAAGTGAGACATGCCATGCGAACGCAGGTGCTCAACGATCCTGGACAGCTGCTCATCAACAAGCCTGACGGCTGCCGCTGCCTGCCTGCCGCCGGCGTTGAGTTGGTTGCTCAACCAGGGGCGAAGCACGAAGGGAATGTGCTCCAGGAAGAGGGCGACGACAGTGCGGGACCGGGCAAGTGCACGTAGCCGCGTTTCGATTGCCTGAGACTGACCCCAAAACCGGACCGCGCGATCGATGCCGTCAGGATCGATCCCCATCCCGCCGACCTGCTCGTGCGGTATCTCGCGCCAGTGATAAAGGAGCGGGAAGTTATCGCACTCCTCGTGACGCACCCAGTCGCTCGCCGATTGATGGGCAGCGACTTCGCGCCACACACTGAAACCTGTCGATCCCTCGCCGACGCCGTACTGGTACCAGGTTGGCAATCCGAACAAGTTCTGCGTACAACCTGGGCCGGCGGCATGTTCAAGGGCAGTCACAGGGATCAACTTGACGAAGACATGTTGACCCGCGACTTCGATCGTGAGCGTCGAACCCCCGACACCGACTCGTCCGCCACGCCCGGCGCGGACCAACTCGGTCAACTGAAGATCAGACAGCGCGTCCAGCGCCGCCGACACCACAGCGTGATCTCCAAGACGTTGTGCGTGCGTGGTCACAGTTCGACGATGTCACAACGCACGACACCACTCACACGTGTGCCACAACAGGATCCACTATCGGGGCAGCGTATGGCCGGGTCAACACGGTGGCTGCGGCATATCGGGCAAAGACAACCGGGCCCAGTTGATCTCAAGAAGGCGAGCCGTTTCGGCGCTCGTCGCCTGTTCAGTCAGATGCGCTCAAACCCCGCATGAACTGTTGGCCCCCACGCAATACCTGTACGGGCGATCGATGATCCACCACGTGTGGCCCTCCGAACCGGACATAGTGATCGGCATTGGGACGACGGGTGCGACACGAGGGGGATGTGGATAACACTCGTGCTCGAAAATCGTTGTGTAACAGCATGATTCATGGCATACTCGAACACATGAACGACACACTGCAGAACGCAGTCGAGGGCACCATCGGTGTCCTCGACGCGTCCGTGGTGCGCGCGTTCCACGACCGGCTCGACGGCACAATCACCGACGGTGACCTGCTGGCGGAGCTGCGGGCGTGTGAGGAGTTGAAGAACGCGCTGGCCGCCCGGCAAGCCCGCCTGGCCGTGGCCGTGCACGAGAACCAGGCGGCACGTGATGTGCCACGCGGAATCTCCAGGGCTGACACGGCCCGACAGGTCGGCTCACAGGTCGCGCTCGCCCGCCGGTGTGCCCCGCACCTCGGATCCCGGCTGCTCGGCCTCGCCCACGCCGTGGTGGACGAGATGTCGCACACGCGTGCGGCCTTGGCTGCCGGGGTGATCACCGAGTGGGACGCCACCATGCTCTGCCGGGAAACCGCGTGCCTGGAACGTGAGTCCCGGGCCACTGTGGACGCGGCCGTCGCCGACCACCTTGGCACCGTCAGCCACCAGCGACTGGAAGCCGAGGCCAGGAAACACGCCTACCAGGCAGACCCAGCCGCGGTCGCCGCACGCCGGGCACGAGCCGAAACCGAACGCCGCGTCAGCCTGCGCCCCGCACCGGATTGCATGACCCGGCTGAGCGCCCTGCTCCCCGTGAAGGACGGCGTCGCCTGCTATGCAGCACTCAGCAGCGCCGCAGACGCCACCGCCACCCCGCACCACCCACGCGGGCAAGTCATGGCCGACACCTTGGTCGACCGCGTCACCAAACGTGGCCTCGAGGACCCGGCCGTAGACAAAGAGGATCCGTCGGCGGCTGCCGAATCGACCGCGGCACCGAACGCAACCGTGCCGTCTGACGGAAGCGGACCCGAGTCGGCCGGTGCCGACAGTTCACAAACCTCGCGCAGCCGCACGAGGTCGCCGAAGCCGCAGGTGCGGGTCAACCTGCTGATGCCGGTCGACACCTTGACCGGCGACGTGCCGGCCTACCTTCCTGGGTACGGGCCGATCCCGGCGGACCTGGCCCGTGAGTGGGTGACCGACCCCGACCTGGCGGTCCAGGTGCGGCGCATCTTCGCCTTCCCCGACAGCGGAGACCTGGTCGGGATGGACTCGCGAGCCCGCGCCTACCCCGGACTGCTGGCCGAGTTCATCCGGTTGCGGGACCAGACCTGCCGCACCCCGTACTGCACGGCACCGATCCGGCACACCGACCACATCCGATCCCACGCGGACGGCGGACTCACCAGTGAACGCAACGGCGACGGCCTGTGCGAACGCTGCAACTACGTCAAGGAACACCCCGACCACGACGTCACCGGTCACGCCGGTGAAACCACGACCAGCCTCGGGACTCTCACCGCGACCAGCCGGCCACCGGCACCACCCGGACTGCCACCACCCACCGCGTCATACATCGAACGCACCCTCATCGATGTCACCTGGAAATACTGGACCAGCTGATCCGTGCTGGCACGGCCTGTCGCGCACAGCTTCCGTGCGAGCAGGCCAACGACTTCGTCGACGAGCGCCGCGTCGCCGCGCACCCCGTCGTGCTCGGCGACAGCACCAGCTGCTCTACACCACGGCGTGGCCGCGCACCCGTCGTGCAGCTTGATGTCGGCGCACTGTCTCGACTCCGGTGTAGGGGGCCCCGACCCATGGCTCATCCGACCAGTGGTCCGTAGCGTGGAGCTCATGCCGTCGGACACACCCAACGAGCCGGAATCTCGAACCCACGGTGCCCACCCGGCAGCGAGCCGCACGTTGAGTGCCGGGCACGGCTTGGTGGAATCCTCGCGATGGCACAAGGGGCGACTCTGGTTCGCCGACTGGATCACCGGCCAGATCCTCGCCGTCGACGAATCCGGTCAGACCGAAGTAATGCTGCGGCACAGGTCGATGCCGATGTGTTTCGACTTCACACCCGTGTCTGCGGGTCGTTTCCAGCACCCTGAACGCCCTCGCTTCGCCCGATGGTGACGGCGTCCTGCAGACACACGTCGACCTGTCCCGCCTGTCGGGGCACGCCAGCAATGACATTGTCATCGACGGCAGGGGGAACACCTACATCAACAACCCCGGGTACGACCCACTCAACGGCCCGTCCCCAACTGGTGACCCCGCGCCGGGGTTCATCGCGCTGGTCGACCAATCCGGCCGGCCAAAGGTGGTCGCGGACGACCTCGCCTTCCCCAATGGCATGGCCGTCACCCCCGACAACGCGACGCTGCTGGTCGCCGAGTCGCACCGCTGCCGCCTGACCGCATTCGACATCGGACCCAAGGGAGACCTGTCCGGCCGCAGAGTGTGGGCCGACCTCGGAGACGACGCTCCCGATGGGATCTGCCTCGACACCGTCGGTGCCGCCTGGTATGCCAGCGTCCCCGGCCGACACTGCGTGCGGGTGCGCGAAGGCGGAGAGGTCCTGGCCGTCGTTGACCTCCCCCAGGGCGGGTACGCCTGCATGCTCGGCGGGTCGAAACAACCAACCTTGTACGCGACGATCGCCGATTGGCCAGGAATGGCGCAGGCCGCGACGTCAGCTTCCTGGAACGGCCGCGTCGTCGCAGTCCCTGTCAGCACTCCACAAGCGGGTTGGCCCGGATGACGCCCTCGCCCAGGGAACCCGAGCCCACTAACGTCGTGGTCGCCCTACCGCGGCTTCAAAGACGGGCATGGAGCTTGGCAGCGGTGCGTAGTTGCTCTCACCACCGGTGCGACAGCCGCCTGGCCAGCTCCTTGGGCCGGATCGGTTCTGCGCCGAGCCGTAGTTGTTCCCGGACGATGTCCGGTTCGGCCCGGGCGAGCCGCAGACCACGTCGGACGAGGGTGAGTGGCGGCTTGCGTCGTTCGGACAGGTCGCGGACCAATCGTCGCGCGAAGGTCACCCACCGGTTGTGGTGCACGCAGTAGGCGCCGGCCAACAGGCCCCGGGTGCGCAACGGCTCGATCACGTATGGCGCGAAGATGCCCTCCGCGATCACCGTGTGGGCGCCGCGCAGCGTCACGTGCTGCGTGCCGGTCGCCGCTGACGCCGAGATGTCGTAGACGGGTGCGACGAGTTCGCCTGTGCGACATAGGCGTTCGAGCGCGTCCACCGCGTCGTCACACCGCCAGGACCGCACGTCGTCCCAGTCGGCGATGCCCAGCGTGGACGTGGGCAGTGTCGGGTCGTCGCCGTCCTTGTAGTAGTCGTCGAGCCGGACGATCGGCCAGCCATGCTCCTGCGACAGGTGGGCGGCCCAGCGTGACTTGCCCGACCCGCTGGGGCCGCCGAGGACGAGGACGCGTGCTGGTGATTGTTGGTCCTTCACAGGCCTTTGGGGTGCCAGACGGTCTTGGTCTCCAGGAACGCCGTCATCCGCGACAGGTCCGGTGCGTCGTGCCAGTCGGGTTCGATCGCGTCGGCGCCGTCGCCGGCGGGCCGGACGACACGCTTGACGGTGTCGGCTGCTGACGCCTCCAGCTCACCCCAGGCGAGCTCGGTGGCGCCCGCCAGGTCGATCGCGTTGACATCGGCGTGCGAGGCGAGCCACGGAGCGAGCTCGCCGGTGCGGCCGGTCACGATGTTGACGACACCGCCGGGCACGTCCGAGGTGGCCAGCACTTCGCCCAACGAGATGGCCGGCAGCGGACGCTCCTCGCTCGCGACGACGACCACGGTGTTGCCGGAGACGATCGCCGGAGCGATCACCGACACCAGCCCGAGCAGCGAACTCTCCTGTGGCGCAAGGATGCCCACTACTCCGGTCGGCTCGGGAGCAGAGATGTCGAAGTAGGGGCCGGCCACCGGGTTGAGGTTGCCGAGCACCTGCGGCAACTTGTCGGGCCATCCGGCATACCAGACCCAGCGGTCGATGGCCGCGTCGACGATCCGGGTCGCCTGCGGCTTGGTCACGCCCTCGCTCGCGGAGACCTCCGCGATGAACTGCTCGCGGCGACCCTCCAGGATCTCGCCGACGCGGTAGAGCACCTGGCCGCGGTTGTATGCCGTGGCTCCCGACCAGCCCTTGACCGCGCTGCGCGCCGCGACGACGGCGTCGCGGATGTCCTTGCGGGAGCCGTGTGCGGCGTTGGCCAGGAACTTGTGGGAGCGGCCGGACGAGACGACCTCGTAGGACCTGCCGGACTCCGAACGGGGGAACTTCCCGCCGATGTAGAGCTTGTAGGTCTTGCGCACCTCGAGGCGTGCCATCAGTGCGTTCCTTCCGTGTCCAGGTAAGCAGCGAGCCCCTGACGGCCACCTTCGCGGCCGTAGCCGCTCTCCTTGTAGCCGCCGAACGGGGACGTCGGGTCGAAGCGGTTGAACGTGTTGGCCCAGACCACCCCGGCGCGCAGCCGGTCGGCGACCGCGAGGATCCGGGAGCCCTTGTCGGTCCAGATGCCGGCCGACAGTCCGTAAGGCGTGTTGTTGGCCTTCGCGACGGCCTCGTCCGGCGTCCGGAAGGTCAGGACCGACAACACCGGCCCGAAGATCTCTTCCTGTGCGATCCGATGGGCCTGCGAGACATTGGTGAAAACCGTTGGGGCGAACCAGTATCCGCGCTCGGGCAGCGAACACTCCGGGCTCCAGCGCGTGGCGCCCTCGGCCTCGCCGGCGTTGACGAGCTCGGTGATGCGGGCCAGCTGTGCGGCGGAGTTGATCGCGCCCACGTCGGTGTTCTTGTCCATCGGGTCGCCGACGCGCAGCGTCTGCAGGCGCCGCTGCAGCCGATGTATGACGTCGTCCGCGATCGACTCCTGCACCAGCAGCCGGCTGCCCGCGCAGCAGACGTGACCCTGGTTGAAGAAGATGCCGTTGACGATGCCCTCGACCGCCTGGTCGATGGGTGCGTCGTCGAAGACGATGTTGGCGGCCTTGCCACCCAGCTCCAGCGAGAGACGCTTGCGGGTGCCCGCGATCGTCCGGGCGATCGACTTGCCGACGCCGGTCGATCCGGTGAAGGCGATCTTGTCGACGTCCGGGTGCTCGATCAGCGCCTGGCCGGTGGCACCGGCACCGGTGACGATGTTCACGACGCCGGCCGGCAGCTCGGCCTGGCGGCATACATCGGCGAAGAGCAGGGCGGTCAGCGGTGTCGTCTCCGCGGGCTTGAGCACCACGGTGTTGCCGGTGGCCAGCGCCGGCGCGATCTTCCAGGCCAGCATCAGCAGCGGGAAGTTCCAGGGGATGACCTGGCCGACGACGCCCAGCGGTCGCGGATTCGACCCGAGGCCTGCGTAGTCCAGCTTGTCGGCCCAGCCGGCGTGGTAGAAGAAGTGCGCCGCCGCGGTCGGGACGTCGACGTCACGCGACTCCTTGATCGGCTTGCCGTTGTCCAGCGTCTCCAGGACCGCGAACTCGCGGGCGCGTTCGGCCAGGATCCGGGCGATGCGGAAGAGGTACTTGCCCCGCTCGGCGCCGGAGAGCTTGCTCCAGGTCCGCTCGTAGGCACGCCGGGCGGCACGCACGGCCTTGTCGACGTCCTCGGCGCTCGCCTCGGAGACGTCCGCGAGCTTCTCCTCGGTCGCCGGGTTGACGGTCTTGAACGACTTCCCGTTGATCGGATCGACGAAGTCGCCACCGATGAAGAGGCCGTATGACGAGGCGATGTCGACGACGGAACGCGACTCGGGTGCCGGTGCGTATTCGAATTTCGGTGTCATCTTTAAACTTCCACGGTGGTTGAGTAGGCGGAGGAGCGAAGCGGGGGAGCCGTATCGAAACCTCAGTCAATCGTGACGTAGTCGGCGCCGGAGTAGGCACCGGTGCGGAGCTTCTGGCGCTGCAGCAGCAGGTCGGTCAGCAGGCTGGACGCGCCGAAGCGGAACCAGTCCGGCGACAGCCAGTCGTCACCGGCGATCTCGCTGACCATCACCAGGTAGCGCAGCGCGTCCTTGCTGGTGCGTATGCCGCCCGCGGGCTTGACCCCGACCATCTCGCCGGTGAGCTCGCGCCAGTCGCGGACCGCCTCCAACATCAGCAGGGTGACCGGCATCGTCGCGGCCGGCTGGACCTTGCCGGTGGAGGTCTTGATGAAATCGGCGCCGGCGAGCATGGCCAGCCACGACGCGCGGCGGACGTTGTCGTAGGTCGCGAGCTCCCCGGTCTCGAGGATGACCTTCAGGTGCGCGTCCGGCGCGTCGCCGGGACGGGCACATGCCTCCTTGACGGCGGCGATCTGATCGAAGACCAGCCGGTAGTCGCCGGCCAGGAACGCGCCACGATCGATGACCATGTCGATCTCGTCGGCGCCGGCCTTCACGGCGTCCTTGGTGTCGGCCAACTTCACCGCGAGGCTCGCGCGGCCGGACGGGAATGCGGTGGCGACCGCGGCGATGTGTATGCCGCTGCTGCCGAGCGCGTCCTTCGCGGTGGGAACCAGGTCGCCGTACACGCAGACTGCGGCAACCTGCGGGGTGCCGAGATCGGTGGGGTCGGGCAACTGCGCCTTGGCGCACAGACTGCGGACCTTGCCGGGGGTGTCGGCGCCCTCGAGGGTCGTCAGGTCGATCATGCCGATGGCCGTGTCGATGGCCCACGCCTTGCTGGTGGTCTTGATCGAGCGGGTCGCCAGAGCGGCGGCTCGGGCCTCGATGCCGACCTGGTCGACACCGGGCAGACCGTGCAGCCAGGTACGCAAGGCCTTGTTGGTCAGGGACGCGACGCCGAGCATGTCCCGGGCACGCGAAGTTGCAGATGAGGGGCTCACCGGTGCAGCGTACCCGTCATGCCCTTCAATCTTCCCTCGCGCGACAGCTCCGCGTCAGGTCCCCGCCGCACGTTCCGGCAACCCGCGATGCTCGCGCCCGGGATCGTCCTGGCCGTCGCCTGTGTGGTCTTCCTCCTGCTGATCCTGTTCGGCGAGGGCTGGGATCACCCGACGAACCTGCTGTGGCCCCTGGCGGGGTTGCTTCTCGTCTGGGTGATCTTCCTGCGTCCGTGCGTCCGGATGACTCAGGCGGGCGTGCTGCTGTGCAACATCGTGCGGGACGTGCGTTGCAGCTGGCCGTCGATCGACCTGATCGAACAGCGTTGGAACCTCAAGGTTTACGACGCGAAGGGCAACGGCTACGGGTCCTGGGCGATCACCGCTCAGCGGCCACGCCGCACGAGTCGTCGAGGCGGTGGGATGGGCTCGATGCTCGGCGCCGGTCTCGGGTCCCGCCGGGTCGAGGTGGACGATCCGGCGAACGTCATGGAGGCACGCCCCGGATCCGCGGCCGGGGTCGCCGAACAGATCCGGGCCGGCCAGCTCGACTACGCAGGCGCAGTGCAGCGGGACCCGTCGGTGCGGGCCGAGGAGGAGTTCGTGGCTGTGCCGGCCTGGCCGGCCATCACGGCCCTCGTGGTGGCCGTCGTCTTCGTCGTGGTGGCGATCATCGCGTGACGTCTCAGCCTGCCGCTCAGCCGGCGGCGGTGAGCCGCTCGAACTCGGCGCGCACGTCGGCAAGCTTGCGGCCGGCGACAGCGGGGTCGGCGTCGATCGCCTCCAGGTAGATCTTCAGCTTCGGTTCCGTGCCGCTGGGTCGGACGATCACCCGGGTGTCGTCGGCCAGGAAGTATCGCAATCCTTCGGTCGGTGGCAGCCCACCGGCGCCCTCCGCGAGGTCGTCGATCTTCGAGACGGGTTGTCCGGCAACGACCTCCGGCGGCTGCGCGCGCAGCCGCGCCATGATCTGATCGATGATCGTCAGGTCGGAGACGCGCACGGCGAAGCTGTCGGTCGCATGCGTGCCGTGTATGGCGGCAAGGTCGTCAAGGACGCCGTCGAGCGACGTGCCCTCGGCCTTGCACTGTGCGGCGAATTCGGCGATCAGCAATGCCGCGCTGATGCCGTCCTTGTCCCGGACCGCGCCCGGGTCCACGCAGTAGCCGAGCGCCTCCTCGTAACCGAACGCGAGGGACGGAACCCGGCTGATCCACTTGAACCCGGTCAGCGTCTCCGCATGCGGCACCCCGGCCTTCTTCGCCATGGCGGCCAGCAGTCGCGAGGAGACGATCGAGTTGGCGAAGACCCCGTCGGCGGCCACTCCGCGGTGCAGCAGGTAGGCGCCGAGCAACGCACCCACCTCGTCACCGCGCAGCATCGCCCAACCCGCGGCGCGTGGCACCGCGACCGCGCAGCGGTCGGCGTCCGGGTCGTTCGCGATGACCAGATCGGCGTCGGTCTCGGCCGCGAGTGCCAAGGCGTGGTCGATCGCACCCGGCTCCTCCGGGTTCGGGAAGGCGACGGTCGGGAACGCCGGGTCGGGCTCGGCCTGGTCGGCGACGGACGACGGCGCCGCGAAGCCGGCACGATCGAAAGCCGCTCGGAACACAGCGGATCCGACTCCGTGCAGCGCGGTGTGCACGATCTTGAGGTCGCGCGGCCCATCCGGGCGGACGACCTGCGTGACCGCGTCCAGGTAGTCGTCGACCACGTCGTCGGCCAGTGTCTGCCAGCCGTCGTCGGCCTGCGGCACGTCCGCCGCGCGCGGGAAGCGGCTGATCGCGGCGGCGATCTCGGCGTCGGCGGGGGCGACGATCTGGCTGCCGTCGCCCAGGTAGACCTTGTAGCCGTTGTCCTGCGGCGGGTTGTGGCTCGCGGTCACCATGACACCGGCGTCCGCGCCGAGATGACGGATCATGAACGCCAGCACCGGTGTCGGCAGCGGATGCGGCAGGACCATCGCCCGCCCGCCCGCCCCGACGAAAACGGCGGCCGTGTCCTTGGCGAAGACGTCCGAGTTGTGCCGGGCGTCATACCCGATGACGACGGTGACGTCGCGCTTGCCGAGCTTCTCCTGCAGGTATGCCGCCAGACCCGCAGCCGCCCGGATGACGACCACGCGGTTCATCCGCGCCGGACCCGCACCGAGCGCACCGCGCAGTCCGGCCGTGCCGAACTCGAGCAGCCCGGAGAACCGGTCCTGCAGGTCCTCCAGAGCAGCTGAATCACCGGATTCGGCTGCGGCGACGACGGATTCGAGCTCCTGTCGCGTCTTCGGGTCCGGGTCGTCGGCGATCCAGTCGCGCGCCTGCGCGATCACGTCGTTCATGCCTTCTCTCGCCCCTCGGTAGCGATCCGACCGACGACGTCGGCCAGCAGGGTGCCGCACCGCTCGGCGGCCGCTTGACCGGCCTCGATGACCTCCTGGTGCGAGAGCGGCTGGTCGCTGATCCCGGCGGCGAGGTTGGTCACCAGGCTCACGCCGAGCAGGTCCAGGCCGGCCTGGCGGGCGGCGATCGCCTCGAGAGCGGTCGACATACCGACCAGGTCGGCGCCCAGGACGCCGGCCATCTTCACCTCGGCGGGCGTTTCGTACTGCGGCCCACGGAACTGCGCGTAGACGCCCTCGTCCAGCGACGGGTCGACCGAGCGGGCGAGCTCGCGCAGCCGGGGCGTGTAGAGGTCGGTCACGTCGATGAAGTTCGCGCCCTCGACGGGGGAGTGCGCGGTGAGGTTGATCTGATCGCGGATCAGCACCGGGGTGCCGGGGCCCCAGGACCGGTTCAGCCCGCCGCACCCGTTGGTCAGCACGATCGTGTGGCATCCCGCGGCGGCCGCGGTGCGCACTCCGTGGACGACCGAGCGCACGCCCTTGCCCTCGTAGAAATGGGTGCGCGTGCCGAAGACCAGCGCCCGGGCGCCGGTGTCACCGATCGCGATCGATCGCATGGCACTGGAGTGTCCGGCCACCGCAGCCGCGGCGAAGCCGGGCACCTCCGCATTGTCGACCGTCGCCAGCGTCTCGCCGATCCGGTCGGCCGCCTGGCCCCAGCCGGAACCGAGGACGAGGGCGATGTCGTGCCGGGGTGCGCCGGTGCGTTCGGCGATGGTCGCGGCGGCCGCTCGGGCGACCTCGAAGGGGTCGGTCGCCGGGTCGGTCAACGGGTTCGAATCAGTCACGGGCGCCAGCGTATGACGTGCGCCCCCACCTCGCATGCGGGAAGCATGTGTTTTCGGCGGCGACACCACGACATGGAATGATGCGGCCTTGTGAGTGGACGCCAGAAGAACGTGGTCATCATCGGTGGCGGTCCCGGCGGGTACGAGTCCGCGCTGGTCGCAGCGCAGCTCGGCGCCCAGGTCACCGTCATCGAGCAGACCGGCCTCGGTGGTGCTGCAGTGCTCACCGACTGCGTGCCGAGCAAGACTCTCATCGCGACCTCCGACTTCATGTCCCGGTTCGCGGCCGCGGGCCGGCTTGGCGTCGGCTTCGAGGGCACCGACGAGGACCAGCACGCCGAAGCGCACGCGAAGCAGGTCAACGAGCGGATCCTCGGCCTGGCCGAGGCGCAGAGCCGGGACATCCGGGCCCAGTTGGAGAGCGTCGGCGTCCGCATCCGGAACGGCCGCGGGCGGATCGCCGGCCCGGGTCGGGTCACCGCCGAGCTGGCCGACGGCGGCACCGAAGAGCTGAGCGCCGACGTCATCCTGCTCGCCGTCGGGTGCACGCCCCGCGTCATGGACACCGCCATACCCGATGGTGAGCGGATCCTGACCTGGCAGCAGATCTACGACCTCACCGAGCTGCCCGAGAAGCTGATCGTGGTCGGCTCCGGTGTCACCGGCGCCGAACTCGCGCACGCCTACCTCGGCCTCGGCTGCGACGTGACGCTGGTGTCGTCGCGCGACCGGGTGCTGCCCGGCGAGGACGCCGACGCCGCGACCGTCATCGAGAACGTCTTCCGGCGGCGTGGCATGAATGTCCTGGGCCGATCCCGGATGGCGGCAGCGCGCCGCGAGGGCGATGAGGTCGTGGTCACTCTCGAGGACGGCCGCGAGGTGCGCGGCTCGCACGTGCTGCTGGCTGTCGGCTCCGTCCCGCTGACCCACGACATCGGGCTGGAGACGGTGGGCGTCGACGTCACCAGGTCCGGTCACATCACCGTCGACCGGGTGTCCCGCACCTCGGCGCAGGGTGTGTACGCCGCAGGCGACTGCACCGGGGTGCTGCCGCTGGCCTCCGTCGCCGCGATGCAGGGCCGGATCGCGATGGCCCACTCGCTCGGTGACGCCGTGGCGCCGCTCAACCTCCGTGGTGTCTGCGCCAACATCTTCACCGACCCGGAGATCGCGACCGTCGGCTACTCACAGGCCGACGTCGAGGAGGGCCGGATCGAGGCACGAGTGGTCACGCTCCCGCTGTCCACCAACCCGCGGGCCAAGATGCGCAACATCACCGACGGGTTCGTGAAGCTCTTCGTCCGCCCGGGCAGCACCACGATCATCGGTGGTGTCGTGGTCGCGCCGCAGGCCTCGGAGCTGATCTACCCGATCGGCCTGGCCGTCCAGAACCGGCTCACGGTCGACCAGGTGGCCAGCACCTTCTCGGTCTACCCGTCGATGACCGGGTCCATCGCCGAAGCGGCCAGGCGGCTGCACGAAGCCGAGATCTGAGCCGCGACCTAGGGGCGGTCGTCCCGGCCGTCGGTGTCGTCGTCGTTCTTCTCGTCGCGGGGAGCGTAGGGATCCACCTGGTGCGGCAGCAGGCCGGCCTTCTCCCACCGGCGGTGGCGCTGCTCGCGCAGCTTGGGCCGCAGCGTGCGCAGCCCGATGATCACGCCGATGACGACGATGGTCAGAATGACGAATTTCACGAGCGCGGTCACGGGACCCCAATCTACGGCGCCGGCCGGACAACACGAAGCGGCGCCACCTCGCAAAGGGGAGAACGAGGTGGCGCCGCTTCGTGGTGCGTCCGCGCGACTGTGCGCGCGGTGTTCGTCAGTGGCTGAACGCCAGGTGCGAGTAGTACCGGGTGAACGGCTCGTGGCGAGCGATGCGCTGCTTGCGGTTGCGGGCGAAGAAGCTCGTCAGGGTGACGGCCGCGAAGCCGACGAGGAGCGCGAGCGCGATCGCGTTGATGACCACGAAGCCGATGAAGAAGGCGTTGATGTTGATCATGAGGACTCCTGAAGTTTGGCTACTACGTTTGTAGTGATTACACACTACAACTGTAGAGGCTAGGTGCCAAATCCGGATGACGTGGGCTTCGTCACGTGCGGGCGCGGACCGTGAGAAGGTGAAGGCGTGACCGCCCGCAGACGAGCCGCGCGCACGCGTTCCGGCCAGAGTCCCGAAGGCACTGCAGCACGCCAGGAACTCTTGCTGCGCAGTGCGATCGCCGTCGTCGGGCGGTCCGGGATGCGAGGACTGACGCACCGTGCCGTGGATCGTGAGGCCGGTATGCCGGAGGGCACCTGCTCGGTCTACTACCGCACGCGGCTGGCGCTGCTGACCGCGCTGAGTGGATTCGTCGCGGAGGCCCTGCATGCCGATGTGCGCGCACTGGGCGCCTCCCTGCCGACACCTCAGGGCGAGGACGACGGGATCGAGTCCGCGATCGACGCGACGATCGAGATGCTCGTGCGGTGGTCGGACCATCCCGCCCTCATCGTCACCATGTCCGAGCTGGCGCTGGAAGCAGGCCGCACGCCGTCGCTCAGCGAGCCGATCGTCGCCTGGCGGGCCAACCTCACCGACATCGTCGAGAACATCGTCTGCCGCTCGGAGAAGTCCTCCGCGCGGCTGCGCGCCGAGGCGATCGTCGCGAGCCTGGACGGTGTGGTGCTCAGTGGCCTGCTCGCCACCGCAGCGGCCGACCGGCAGGCCTACCTGCGGTCGATGGTCACGCTCGTCCTGCGGGCGATCGGCGATGCGGACCTCGAGGACTTCGACCTCAGTCGCTGATGTTCGCCAGCGCCGTGCCGGCCGGGACCATCGCGCCGACGGTGGCGGTGATCGAGGTGACGGTGCCGGAGCGGTGTGCGGTGATGGGCTGCTCCATCTTCATGGCCTCGAGAACCACGACCGTGTCACCGGCTTCGACCTGATCGCCTTCTGCGACAGCGACTTTCACGACGGTTCCCTGCATCGGCGCGGTGACTGTGTCACCGGAGACCGCCGCGGTGCCCGAGCCGGCGCGGGATCGCTTCGGAGCCCGTCGGCGGGCCGCCGGTGCGGCGCCCCCGCCACCGCCGGCGCCGAGTTGCAGGTCGCCCGGCAGGGTGAGCTGGTGCCGACGGCCGTCGATCTCGACCACGAAGGACTGCCGCGCGGGTGCATCGTCGCCGGTCGCGGGGGTGCCGTCATACGGCTCGATCCGGTTGTCGAACTCGGTCTCGATCCACCGCGTGTGTATGGCGAAGGGCGTCTCGTCGTCGGTCGCGAACGCCGGGTCGGCGACGACGGCGCGGTGGAACGGCAGCACGGTCGGCATACCGTCGACGACCATCTCGGTGAGAGCACGACGGGAACGCTCCAGCGCCTCCGTGCGGGTGCGGCCGGTGACGATCAGCTTGGCCAGCATCGAGTCGAAGGCGCCGCCGACGACATCGCCGGACACGACGCCGGAGTCGACTCGCACGCCGGGGCCGCTGGGAGCGTTGAACGTCTCGACGGTGCCCGGCGCCGGCAGGAAGCCACGGCCGGCGTCCTCGCCGTTGATCCGGAATTCGATGGAGTGGGCGTGCGGGGCGGGGTCGTCATACCCGAGTTCCTCGCCGGCGGCGATGCGGAACTGCTCGCGGACCAGGTCGATACCGGTGACTTCCTCGGACACCGGATGCTCGACCTGCAGGCGGGTATTGACCTCCAGGAAACTGATCGTGCCGTCCTGGGCGACCAGGAACTCGCAGGTGCCCGCGCCGACGTAGCCCGCCGCGGTCAGGATCGCCTTCGAGGCGCGGACCAGCTCGGCGTGCTGCGCATCGCTCAGGTATGGCGCGGGCGCCTCCTCGACCAGCTTCTGGTTGCGACGCTGCAGCGAACAGTCACGGGTGGAGACGACCACGACATTGCCGAAAGTGTCTGCCAGGCATTGGGTTTCGACGTGTCGCGGCTTGTCCAAGAAGCGTTCGACGAAACATTCGCCGCGCCCGAACGCGGTGACCGCCTCACGGACCGCGGAGTCGAACAGCTCGGGGATCTCCTCGATCGTGCGGGCGACCTTCAGGCCGCGACCGCCACCGCCGTACGCGGCCTTGATGGCGACCGGCAGCCCGTGTTGGGTTGCGAATGCGACGACTTCGTCGGCACCCTCGACCGGGTCCTTGGTGCCGGGCACCAGTGGCGCGTCCGCGGCGGTCGCGATGTGCCGCGCCTTGACCTTGTCGCCGAGGGAGTCGATCGCTGCCGGGGGAGGGCCGATCCAGGTCAGCCCCGCGTCGATCACGGACTGGGCGAATTCGGCGTTCTCGGAAAGGAATCCGTAGCCGGGGTGCACTGCGTCGGCACCGGAACGACGCGCGATCTCGAGCAACTTGTCACCGACCAGGTAGGAGTCACCCGGTGTCGAGCCGTCCAGCGAGTAGGCCTCGTCCGCGACGCGGACGTGCAGGGCGTCCCGGTCCGGCTCGGCATACACCGCCACGGACGCGAGTCCGGCGTCGGCGCACGCGCGGGCGACCCGTACCGCGATCTCACCACGGTTGGCGATCAGGACCTTGTGCAGTTCCGGCATGGCGCCGACTGTAGCGAGGGGTGATCCGGATCACGTGTTCGGGGCGTGAGACGGGGATTGCGCTCCGGCATACACGCGGGGTCGGTGGTGTTGTCTCCGCCATGAGCGATCAGGACAACAACCCCGTGCCCACCGTCGCCCTGCGCGGACAGGGCGGTGACGTACTCATCCCGCAACTCGGTTATGGCGTGTGGCAGGTGCCCGACGACGAGGTCGCGCCCGCGGTCACCGCGGCGCTGCAGACCGGCTACCGGCACATCGACACGGCGAAGATCTATGGCAACGAGGCCGGCGTCGGAGACGCGCTCGGTCGCTCGGAGCTGAGCGCCGACGACGTCTTCCTGACCACGAAGGTGTGGAACGACGACCAGGGATATGACGCGACGCTGCGCGCCTTCGACGCCTCGGAGAAGCGACTCGGTCGCGCGGTCGACCTCTACCTCGTCCACTGGCCGGCGCCGGCCCAGGACACGTACGTCGACACCTTCCGCGCCCTGCTGAAGCTGCGCGAGGACGGCCGGATCCGGGCCGCCGGCGTGTGCAACTTCGGCATCGAGGAGTTGCAGCGGGTCAAGGACGAGCTGGGCGAGTTCCCGGCCATCAACCAGGTCGAGCTGCACCCCTACCTGCAGCAGGAGAAGCTGCGCGCGTTCCACGCCGCGAACGGCATCGTGACCGAGGCGTGGAGCCCGCTGGCGTCGGGTGGCGATGTCCTCACCGATCCGGTGATCGCGCAGATCGCGCAGCGGCTCGGTAAGACACCCGCCCAGGTGATCCTGCGCTGGCACCTGCAGATCGGCAACGTCGTCATCCCGAAGTCGGTCACGCCGGCGCGCATCGCGGAGAACTTCGACGTCTTCGGCTTCGAGCTGACCGAGGACGATCTCGCCGCGATCGCACCGCTGGACCGCGACGGGCGCACCGGTCCGGACCCGGCGACCTTCGGCTGAGGCGCGACCTCTGGCATCCTGCTGACCCGTGGGAGAGGTATTCGCGGGTCGCTATGAGCTGATCGACATCATCGGCGAGGGCGGGATGGGTTCGGTCTGGCAGGTCCACGACCGGAAACAGGACCGCACGCTCGCCGCCAAGGTGTTGCGGCAATCGGATGCGGGTGCGCTGCTGCGCTTCATGCGCGAGCAGAGCACCCGCATCCATCACCCGAACGTCGTGACCCCGCTCGGCTGGGCCGGCGAGGACGACCGGGTGCTGTTCACCATGCCCCTGGTCGACGGCGGCGCGGTCAGCGATCTGTTGCAGGACCACCGCACCCTCCCGCCGCGGTACGTCGCCGAACTGCTGCGCCAGTTGTTGCGCGCGCTGGATGCCGTGCACGGTGCGGGCGTCATACACCGTGACGTGAAGCCGGCGAACCTGTTGTTGGCCGCCACCGGCACCGCGCGCCCGCACCTGATGCTCACGGACTTCGGCATCGCCGTACCCACCGATTCACCGCGTATGACGACCACCTCCGTGGTGCTCGGCACACGCGGTTACCTCGCACCCGAACAGCTCGCCGGAGCTGACCCGGCACCCGGTTTCGACCTGTATGCCGCGGGCATCCTCGCGTTCCAGCTGCTCACGGCGCACCGGCCCGACGAGATGCGGCGCAGTCGCGATCAGGTGCCGCCGCGACCGGGCGGCATACCCGACCGGCTCTGGCGGGTCGTGACCGACCTGGCCGACCCGGATCCGCAGGGTCGCCCGCCGTCGGCAGCCGCCGCGGCCGACGCACTCGAGACTCCGGAGCTGGCCTGGGTGGACCAGCAGGCGATCGTCGTCCCGCAGCGGATCGCGCTCAGCCGGGTGGAGCCGGCGACGGCGCCCGCGGTGACCCGCGTGCCGGACGTCGCGACGCGGCAGCCGCATCCGCACGCGCACGAGGCGACGCGCACCCAGCGCCGCTCACAGCCGGGTCCGTCCGCGCCGACCATTTCGGCGCAGTCCGGTTCGGCGACCGGGCGGAAGGTGGGCCTGGCGCTCGTGCCCGTGGTGGCGATCGCGGCGTTGCTCGGGATCTGGTTGCCGGGATCGTCGGACAAGGGCAGCCTCACGCCGGGCGGAGCCGCGAACGGCGGCACCTGTCAATGGCAGGACGCCGGCACACTCGAGAACAACACCACCGGCACCGCGACGCTGCAGTGCGTCGCCGACGGCGCCGGATACACCTGGCAGAAGCCCTGATTCAGGCGCGGCGACGCAGCAACACCGCAATGACGCCGGCGGCAAGGGCGACGACGAGCGCCGAGCCGGCGATCCGCAGGGCCGTGGTGGTGCCGGACCCGGAGTCGCTGCTGCCGCCCTGGCTCAACTCGGAGGCAGGGGGAGCCGCGACCGCCTTGCCGTCGGCCGCGACGTAGGTGGGTCCGGCGGTCGGGGAGCCGATGACCGCGAGGTTCAACCGGGCGGGCAGCTTCTTCGTCGGAAGTTTCGCACCGTCGTCGGAGGCGGCCACTCGTATGACGACGTAGTACCAACCGGCCACCGTCGTCCATTGCGCGCTGTCGGTCCCGACATCGCCCGCGCTGTCATAGGTCACGTTGCGGTTCGCGGCGTTGACCGGTGCGGTGTAGGTGCCGGCCGTCTGCTCGGTGGACTCCTTCTTGAACAGCAGCTGCGACCCGCTGCCGCCACCCACCGGTGCCCATTGCGGACTGAACGCCGTCACCGACAGTTCGAGTGACTCGTCCGGAGCGAAGTTGGTGCCGTTGCGTGGTGCGTCGACCGATGCGGCGAGCCGCTGACCCCAGCCGACCCGGACCCGGGCGACGGCGAGCTTGCCCGGCGTGAGGTCGACCGGATAGCTGTTCGGCGTCAGGCTCGTCGGTGCGAACAGCTGGTCGCTGAGCGTGCGGGAGGCGCCGCCGGCCGACTTGCTGGGCGCCTCGATCTCGTCCTGCTGGCTCTTGAGCGACGGCGAGCCGAGGTGCTCGATCTTCGGCTCGACGCTGACCGCGAACTGCAGTTGTCCACCCGGTGCGGGGGACGAGGACGACGCCGACGGCGAGTCGTCCGCCTTGATCGCCAGGACGAGGTCGGTGGCCGACGCGCAGTCGTCCGGCTGGTAGCCCTGGCGCTCGGACTTCGCCGGGTCGACATACACGAAGGTGTAACCGGTGTCGCTGTTGCGCAGACTGACCCCGCGGTCGGAGCAGTCGGTGTTGCCGTCGGAGGTGGTGATCTCCGCATCCACCGAACCGAAGATGGCGACGGTCACCGCGCCGCCCTCGGGTCGCTTGATCGCGGCGTAGTTCTCGGTGGTACCGGTCGGTGCGGCCGTCCGGTAGATGCCCGGGTGGAGGTTCGGTGCGTCACCACGCGCGGTGGTGAACCGCACGTCGGTCGGTGCAACGGCCGGGTCGGTGGCGGCATACGCGGGCGCACCGGCACCCAGCAGTACGGCGGCGCCGAGGGCGGCAGCGGTCACTCGAACAAGCATGGTGGCAGCCAGTATGCCGAAACGGGTCCGGCAGGCTTTCAGGTAGGCATCGTGTCGGCGACGAAGTGGCGCAGCTGGTCCAGATTGCGGCATTCGTGCATCGGCACCACCTCCCGATAACTCCGGACAGCCGAATCCCCTTGCCCCCACAACGATCTCGGCTCCGGATTGAGCCACACGATGTGTCGGGCGCGGTCCCGCACCCGCTCGAGATCGGCGACGTTCGGGTCGCCGAAGTTGTTGCGGGCATCGCCCAGGACGAGGACGGTCGATCGCTTGGTGATGGCGTCCAGATGGCCGCGCGCGAAGGTGCGCAGCGCCCAGCCGTAGCTGGAGTTGGTGCCGCGGCCGATCAGCTCCGGCGTGCTGAGTGCCCAGCTCGTCAGGGACGTGCCGGGCGGCAGTTCGTGCACGACGTCGGTGATCTCAGCGGTGCTGCTGACGAAGCCGAAGACCCGGACCCGCCGGAAATGCTGGTGCAGCGCCTGCATCAGCAGCATCGTGAAGGTGGAGAAGCCGCCGACGGAGCCGGACAGGTCGGCGAACAGGACCAGATCGGGGCGGTGCGGCGCGCGATGCCGGTATGCCGGCGTGATCGGCACTCCGCCGGTCGACATGGAGGCCCGCAGCGTGCGGCGGACGTCGATGCTGCCGCGGCCGGCGCGTTCGCGCGCAGTCATCCGAGCCGCGAGTTTCCTTGCCAGTGGGTCGATCTCGCGGCGCAGCTGCTCCAGCTGCCGCTCGCCGGAGCTGACGAAGTCGCGCTGTCGCAGCGTGGCGGGGACGGCGAGCTGGGCCAGGCGGTCCCGGTCCCGCAGTTCGGCGTTGCGCCGGCGGGTCTCGGTGCCGACCCGGCCGCGGAAGTCCTCGACACGGCGGCGCAGCTCGTCGCGGTCGACCCGGTCGGTGAGCTGTTCCGGTCGGGTGTCCGGCCGGTCCCACGGGTTGACGGCCCAGGAGGTGTCGGCGGCGGCGGAGGCCGCGGGCGCCATACCGGAGCCGGGGCCCTGGGCGTTGCCCTCGCCGCCGGAGCCCTCCTGCGTCGCGCGCAGCTGTCGGTGTGCCGCGGAGATCGCGCGCTGTGGTGCGAGCGCCTCGAGCGTGCGGGCCGAGCTCCAGCCACGCTCGGGCTCGGCCTCGTCGATCGCGCCGAGCAACTCGACTGCTGCCGCGGCGAGACGGTCCAGCTCCGCGTCGTCGCCGGCGGCGAGCGCCCGGGCGAGCTGCTCACGCAGGTCGGTCTCGTTCGCGGGTGTGTCCGACGTGGTTCGGGAGCCGGTCGCTGCCGGGAAGTAGAGGTCGAAGAGCTGGTCGAACGTCGCCCGGTCCTCGTGTTGCCGGACCATCGCGGCCGCCATACCGGAGCGCAATCGTGCCCGGTCGTCGAAGCCGAGCGCGGTGGCGACGCGTGCGGCGTCGGTCACCTCACTCGGGCCGACGCGTATGCCGTGGCCGCGCATCGCAGCGCCGAGTCGGATGAATCGACTTGCGACGGCCGGTGATTCGGCCGCTTCAGCCGGCGAGGTCACGGTCGAGGTCGAGCTTCTTGTGGGCGAGCTCGATGTCGCTGTTGTGCTTGAGGATCACGCCGAGACTGCGTCGGACGGTGGCCGGATCGAGCTCGGTCGCCCCCAGGCTGAGCAGGGTTCCGGCCCAGTCGACCGTCTCGGCGACCGATGGTGCCTTGCGAAGTTCCAGCGCTCGCAGCGCTCCGACGATGCGGATGACGGAGGCGGCCAGCACGTCCGGCAGGTCGGGCACGTGCGACTGGACGATGCGCTGCTCGAGCTCCGCAGAGGGGTAGTCGATGTGCAGGAAGAGGCAGCGGCGGCGCAGCGCCTCGGACAGCTCGCGGGTCGCATTCGAGGTGAGGACCACCAGCGGACGGTGCGCGGCGCGCAGGGTGCCGAGCTCGGGAATGGTGACCTGGAACTCCGAGAGCAGTTCCAGCAGCAGGCCTTCCATCTCCTCGTCGGCCTTGTCGACCTCGTCGATCAGCAGGACGACGGGTTGTTCGCTGCGTACGGCGGTCAGCAGCGGGCGGGGGAGCAGGAACTCCTCACCGAAGATGTCGGTGCGCAGGTCGTCCCAGGCGGTGTCCTGCTCGGCGGTGATGCGCAGCAGCTGCTTGGCGTGGTTCCACTCGTAGAGCGCGCGGGCCTCGTCGACGCCCTCGTAACACTGCAAGCGGACGAGCCGCTGCTCGAGCGCCTGCGACAGCGCGGACGCGAGTGCCGTCTTGCCGACGCCGGCCGGACCCTCGACCAGGATCGGCCGGCCGAGCGCCGCTGCCAGGTAGACGGTGGTCGAGATCTCGTCGGATGCCAGGTAGCCCGCGTCCGCCAGCGCGCGGGACACCTCGTCGACGGACGTGAAGGCTGGGCTGTTACTCACAGGTAACACGCTAGCTCAGGGCCGCCGCAGCGCTCGCAGGTCGCTGCGGCAGCGCGCCTCGACCTCCCGCAGGTCGCGCAGCGTCTGCTCGATGTCGGCTCGGCGCTGCTCGAGGTCCTCGCGTCGCGCGGCGATCTGCTCGAGCAGGTAGGTGAGCTGCCCGGCCTCGCCGGGCGTCTGGTCGTACATGTCGATGATGGTGCGAATCTCCTCCAGCGGGAAGCCGATTCGCTTGCCGCGCAGGATGAGCGCCAACCGCGTGCGATCTCGCCGATGGAAGACACGGACCGTGCCGCGGCGCTCGGGGGAGATGAGGCCGAGCTCCTCGTAATGCCGGATGGTGCGATGCGTGACGTCGAACTCGTCGGCGAGATCGGCGATCGTCCACGTCTGTCCGTCGTCCGGGGTTGTCATGCCCGGCAGCATGCTTTACGTTGACGTCAACGTCAAGCAGGTTGCTTCGACGATCCCGGACGAGAAGGACGAGCAACGGATGTTCGAGTTGAGCCAGGAACATGAGGAGTTCCGGCAGTTGGTCCGCGACTTCGCGGAGCGCGAGGTCGCCCCGCACGTCGCGCAGTGGGACCTGGACCATCACTTCCCGACCGACCTGGTGCCCAAGATGGGCGAGCTCGGACTCTTCGGCCTGGTCGTGCCCGAGGAGTATGGCGGCGCCGGTCTCGACGAGGGTGGCTTCACCTACCTGTGCCTGGCGATCGAGGAGCTCGGCCGGGTCGACCAGTCGATCGGCATCACGCTCTCGGCCGGCATGGGCCTCGGGATCAACCCGATCCTGACCTACGGTTCGGACGAGCAGAAGCAGCGCTTCCTGCCGGACCTGGTCGCCGGGCGCGCGCTCGCCGGTTTCGGTCTCACCGAGCCCGACGCCGGGTCCGACGCGGGTGCCACTCGCACCAAGGCGACGCTGGCCGACGGGCAGTGGACGATCAACGGCGCCAAGGCGTTCATCACCAACTCGGGCACCGACATCACCTCGGTCGTCACGGTCACCGCCCGCACCGGCACCGACGACAAGGGCCGTCCCGAGATCAGCGCGATCATGGTGCCGGCGGGCACTCCGGGCTTCACCGCGGAGCCCGCATACAACAAGCTCGGCTGGAACGTCTCCGACACACACGGGCTGACCTTCGCAAATTGTGTGGTGCCCGAGGGCAACCTGCTGGGGGAGCGCGGCCAGGGTTACCGGCAGTTCCTCAAGACGCTGGACGACGGCCGCATCGCGATCTCCGCACTGGCTGTCGGCCTGTCGCAGGCGTGCTTGGAGGCGGCAACCGAATACGCAAAGACCCGAACGGCTTTCGGCAAACCGATCGCCGTGAATCAGGGTGTGTCGTTCCAGCTCTCCGACCTCGCCGTCATGGTCGAGGCGTCCCGGCTGCTGACCTACAAGGCCGCGTGGTTGAAGGACGAGTTGGAGGCCGGCCGCCGGTCGGTCGCCGAGGTCAAGCAGGCGGCATCGATCGCCAAGCTCTACTCGACCGAGTCCGCGGTCACCGCGACCCGCATCGCCACGCAGATCTTCGGTGGCAACGGCTTCATGGAGGAGTACCCCGTGGCCCGGTTCTACCGCGACGCGAAGATCCTGGAGATCGGCGAGGGCACCTCGGAAGTCCAGCGGATGCTGATCGCCCGCGGCCTAGGCTTGGGCGCATGAGTGAGTTGACGGATCCGCGGGTCGCCGACGTCCGGGAGCGCCTGGTCGCGGCACACGAGGCGACGCAGACGCTGTCGGACAAGGCCCGCGCCAAGCTGGACTCCCAGAACAAGCTCTACGTCCGTGACCGCATCGCGCTGCTCTTCGACGAGGGCTCGTTCATCGAGGACGGCCGCTACGCCAACGCGACGGCAGCGAATCTGCCCGCCGACGGTGTCGTGACCGGTCGCGGCACGGTCGACGGTCGCCCGGCGATCGTGGTCGCCAACGACCCCACGGTGAAGGCGGGCTCCTGGGGTGCGCGCACCGTCGAGAAGATCGTGCGCGCAACCGAATCCGCGCTCCGTGAGGAGTTGCCGATCTTCTGGTTCGTGGACTCCGCCGGAGCGCGCATCACCGACCAGGTGCAGCTCTTCCCCGGCCGCCGCGGCGCGGGACGGATCTTCCACAACCAGGTGGCGCTGTCCGGCCGGGTCCCGCAGATCTGCTGCCTCTTCGGACCGTCCGCAGCAGGTGGCGCATACATCCCGAGCTTCACCGATGTGATCATCATGGTCGAGGGCAACGCATCCATGTACCTCGGCAGCCCGCGTATGGCGGAAATGGTTGTCGGAGAAAAGGTTTCGCTCGAGGAGATGGGCGGTGCCCGCATGCACTGCACTGTCTCCGGTGTCGGCGATCTGCTGGCCGAGGACGACACCGAGGCGATCGAGCTGGCCAAGCTGTTCTTCTCCTACCTGCCCTCCACCTGGCGCGACGAGCCCCCGACATACCTTGCGGAGGAGCCGGAGGTCCCGCTCACCGACGCGACGGTGCCGGAGATCGAGAGCCAGCCGTTCGACATACACGAGGTCATCGACGGACTCGTCGACGACGACTCGTTCTTCGAGATCAAGCCGCTGTTCGCGCCCGAGCTGGTCGTCGGGTTCGGCCGGATGGACGGCAGGACAGTCGGTTTCGTCGCCAACAACTCCGCGGCCAAGGGCGGCGTGCTCTTCACCGACAGCGCGGACAAGGCGACGCGCTTCATCTGGATGTGCGACGCCTACTCGATCCCGCTCATCTACCTGGCCGACGTGCCGGGGTTCATGATCGGCTCGGAGGTCGAACGCGGCGGCATCATCCGGCACGGCGCGAAGATGGTGTCGGCCGTGTCCGAGGCCACCGTCCCGCAGTTCTGTGTCGTGGTCCGCAAGGCGTACGGCGCCGGGCTCTACGCGATGTGCGGTCCCGGCTTCGGGCCGGACGCGACCATCGCCCTGCCGACCGCCCGGATCGCCGTCATGGGTCCCGAAGCCGCGGTCAACGCGGTGTATGCCGGCAAAATCGAGGCGATCGAGGACGACATCGAGCGTGCGCAGTTCGTGCAGGCGCGCCGGGAGGAATACCTCGAGGACGTCGACCTGGAGCGGCTCGCCTCCGATCTGGTGATCGACTCGGTCATCGCCCCCGCGGAACTGCGTTCGGACCTGTTGCACCGGTTGGCGTATGCCGCCCGCCGCGATCGGAGCTTCACGGAGCGCCGCCGCGCCATACCGCCGGTCTAGAGTTCGACAATGTCCTCGAACTCACCGATCGTGGTCGACGGAGTTGCCAATTTTCGCAGCACGGAAGGCTTTCGGTCGGGCAATGGCGTGGTGCGCGCCGGCCGACTCTTCCGCTCCGGCAGCTTGCAGGCAATCACCGAGACCGGACAGGAAACCGTCACGGGCCTGGGCGTTCGCACCCTCGTGGACCTGCGGACCGACGCCGAACGCAGTGGCTGGCCGGACCGCGTCTGGCCCGGGGTTCGGGTCCTGGGATGCCCGATCCTTGACGATGAGCAGGACGATGAGCAGGACGATGAGCAGGACGATGAGCAGGACGACGAGCAGGACGACGAGCAGGACGACGAGCAGACCGACACCATGTCGGACATCTATCGCGGCATCATCCGCGACCGCAGCGAACAGCTCGCGGCAGCCGTGCGGGCAGTCGCCGATTCCGGTGACCACGGGGTGATCGTGCACTGCTACGCGGGGACCGACCGCACCGGCCTCGTCGTCGCGATCATGTTGCTCGCCGTGGGCGTGGACCGCGACGCGGTCGTCGGGGACTATGCCGCCTCCCATTCCGACGCCGATGACCGGCGATCGGCGACGGAGCTGATGACGGTGACGCTCGACGAGCTCGACCGGCTGTATGGCGATGCGGCGGGGCTGTTGACCGCCGAAGGGTTCACCAGCGACGACCTGCAACGCCTCCACGAGTGGCTGATCGACGTCGATCCGGGTTAGCACGCCGCGCCGGTCCGCGTGATTCCGCCGATCCACGGCATGCGGATACCGTGGAGGGGTGTCAGCGCACTCAGTGATCGATGAGGCACAGCGGAAGTTCCCGCCGCTGGGCTACCCGATCGCCGTCGTCTACAAGTTCTTCGACGACATGGGCAACTACCTCGGGGCGCTGCTCGCGTTCTACGCGTTCGTCTCGCTCTTCCCCCTCCTGATCCTCGCCACGACGATCCTCGGTGTGGTGCTGAGTGGGGATCCCGGCCTCCAGCAGGACCTGCTCAAATCGGCGCTGAGTGAGTTCCCGATCATCAGCGACCAGATCACCAAGCCGAATGCGTTGTCCGGCAGCTGGGTCTCCATCACAACGAGCACCCTGGTTGCGCTCTATGGTGCCCTCGGCGCAGCGCAGGCGTTCCAGTACATCGGCAACAGCGTCTTCCAGGTGGCGCGCAACTCGCGGCCCAACCCGTTCGCCGCCCGCGGCAAGTCGATCGGACTCATCGCGCTTCTCGGTACGTCGTTGCTCGCCACGGTGGGCCTCACCAACGTCTTGCCCGAACTCGTCCATCTGGCCGGCTTGGCCAAGTTCGGAATCAACCTCGGCACGCTGATCATCGACATGTTCGCGCTGATGGTGGCCTACCACGTTGCGACGAGCCGGTCCCTGCAGTGGCGCCAGATCTGGCCGGGGGCGTTGTTCGCGGCGGTGATGTGGCAAGTGCTGCAGCGATTCGGTGGCATCTACGTTGAACACGTCATCAAGCGCAACAGTGCTATCGACCCGACCCTGGCACTGGTTGTCGGCCTGATGCTCTTTCTCTACATCGCGGGGATCATCATCGTCGTCAGCATGGAGATCAACGCCGTCTGGGCGCTGCGGCTGTGGCCACGCGCCCTGCTCACGCCGTTCACCGACAACGTGCAGCTCACCGAAGCGGACGTCCGGGCGTATGGCGGACTGGCTCGCGCCGCCCGGCTCAAGGGGTTCCAGCAGATCGACGTCGGGTTCGACAAACCCGTCGAAGCGCCTTCCGAGGAGGAGGCCGATCCGGCCCACGAGGAGGTGCCGCTCCCACTCGACTTCGGCGACGGCAGCGAGCCGCCCGCGCCGTCCGAGGACGAACGCGAGCGACCCGCACCCGCCGCGGCGGAGGCTGCCCCGGCGGCCACCGAGCCGATGCCGACCCGGGCCACCGAGGCACCGCAGGACGCACACCGGCTGCCGAGCCGCCCCAGCGCGAGTCCGGCCGATGAGCGCACCATCCCCCTCGTCCGTCGCCACACAGCGCCTGAGGGTGAGGACGAGGAGGACACTGCGCCGGTGATCCGCGGACCCTGGTCAGCCGAGCGTTAGGAAGCCCGGACGGCCGCGGCGGCCGACACGAGGTTCGCCAGGGCAGGCCGGACCTCTTCCGGACGGCGGGTCTTCAACCCGCAGTCCGGATTGACCCAGACCTGCTCGCGCGGCAACGCGGCGACGGCCCGCTCCAGCAGGCCACGGACCTCCTCGACGGACGGCACACGCGGTGAGTGGATGTCGTAGACACCCGGACCCACGGCCTTGGTGTAACCCGACTCCCGCAACTCGTCCGCCAGCGACATACCCGATCGGGTCGCCTCGAGACTGATCACGTCGGCGTCCAGGTCGTCGATCGCGGCGAAGATGTCACCGAAGTCGGCATAGCACATGTGTGTGTGCACCTGGGTGCCGTCGTCGACGGAACTCGTTGCCAACCGGAAGGATTCGGTCGCCCAGTCCAGGTATGCCGGACGGTCGGCACTCCGCAGCGGAAGCGTCTCGCGCAGGGCCGGCTCGTCGACCTGTATGACGCGGCAGCCGGCCGTCTCGAGGTCGCTCACCTCGTCCCGGAGGGCCAGCGCAACCTGACGTGCGGTGTCGCCGACCGGCTGGTCATCGCGCACGAACGACCAGGCGAGCATGGTCACCGGGCCGGTCAGCATGCCCTTGACCGGACGCTCGGTGAGCGACTGTGCGTACTGCCACCAGCGGACCGTCATCGGCTCCGGGCGGGAGACGTCACCGAAGATGATCGGCGGCCGCACACATCGGGTGCCGTAGGACTGCACCCAGCCGTGTGTCGTCGCCAGGTAGCCGTCCAGTTGTTCGGCGAAGTACTGGACCATGTCGTTGCGTTCGGGCTCGCCGTGGACCAGGACGTCCAGACCCAGCTCTTCCTGCAGAGCGACGACCGACGCAATCTCGTCGCGCATCGCGGCGTCATACACCTTCTGATCGATCTCCTTGCGCCGCAACGCTGCTCGTGCCTTGCGCAGGCTGTCGGTCTGCGGGAAGGAGCCGATCGTGGTCGTCGGCAGCAGCGGGAGACCGAGTGCCTTCTGCTGTTGCACTCGACGCTGCTCGAACGCGGTGTCGCGACGCGAGTCGGCGGCGCTGACGGCCGCCACCCGAGCGCGAATGGCATCGTCGTGCGTGCGAGCCGATGCACGGCGGGAAGTGACCACCCGACGCGACGCGTCCAGCGCCGGCGCCGCGGCCCCCTCGTCGTCGAGCGCCGTTGCCAGCGTTCGCAGTTCGAGCACCTTCTCGTGGGCGAAGGCGAGCCAACTGCGGACCTCGTCGTCGACCGTCGTCTCCCGAGAGGCATCGAGCGGGACGTGCAACAACGAGCAGGAGCTGCCGACGACCAGGTCGTCGACGCGACCGGCCAGCTGCCGCAGGGTCGTCAACCGCTCGTCGAGGTCGGCAGCCCAGATGTTGCGGCCGTCGATCACGCCGGCGACCAGGCGCTTGCCGGGCAGGCCGTGCTCAAGGATCGCGGTCACGTTCGCCGGCACCGTGCAGTCGATCGCCAGGCCGTCGACCGGGGCTTCGGCGAGCACCTCGAATGCGTCCTGCAAGGCGGCGAAATAGCTGGCAATCAACAGCTTCGGTCGCTTCGTCGCTGATCCGAGCCGGTCGAGCGCGTGCCGTGCTGCATCGAGCACCGCTGCCGGCTGATCCAGGACGAGCGCGGGTTCGTCGATCTGCACCCAGTCGGCGCCTGCGTCGTGCAACGCGCCGAGCACGTCGACATACACGCCGAGCAGGGGCTCGAGCAGGGAGAGCGGGTCGAAGTCGGCCGGTGCCTCCGGTGCGGGTTTGGACAGCAACAGGAAGGTGAGCGGGCCGACCAGCACCGGACGTGCGGCATGGCCGGCTTCGGTCGCCTGCGCGAGGTGCGCCAGCTGTCGAGTGGCATCGGCGGTGAACGTCGTGTCGGGGGAGAGCTCTGGCACCAGATAGTGGTAGTTCGTGTCGAACCACTTGGTCATCTCCAGCGGCGCGACCGCATCGGTGCCGCGGGCCATCGCGAAGTAGACGCCGAGTTCGTCGGTCGCTGCGGCGCGGTACCGCTGGGGGATTGCTCCGACCATGGTGACCGTGTCGAGCACGTGGTCGTAGTAGGAGAAGTCGCCGGTCGGGACTTCGTGGATTCCGTTGTCGGACAGTTGCTTCCAGGCGTCGGCGCGCAGTGCCGCAGCCACGTCGTGCAGTTCGTCGGCGCTGGTGCGGCCGGCCCAGTAGGCCTCGACCGCGCGCTTCAGTTCACGCTTCGGCCCTTGCCGCGGCCAGCCGAGGACGGTGGCAGTGGTGCTATTGGTCATCTCAAACTCCTTCGCGACCCACCCGAGAGGTCACAGAATCGACCGAACCCGGGTTCGGGCTCGGGCGACAGGCAGGTATTCGGACTCGTGAGCCCGCCGAAAGGCGCCTACTGTCCGTCGCTTCCCAGCCGGAGGCCAGTGCGTATGACGGAGGTCGTTCTCACATACCGCTGCGGGGCAGTCCCGGAATCACACCGGGTTCCCTCTTGCGACGCGTCATGCTGATCACTCGGCACACCGCGAACCTGTTGCGTTCCGCAGCCTACTTCTCGCGCGAAGCCTGGCCGGGAGTGGTTCCCTCTGCGGACTCTTCGGCGCGAAGCACATCGTTGACGGGGGCGCCGAAGGAGAAGCCCACATAGGTATGCCGCTCGACGCCGTCGCCGGACGCGGCAAGTTGCCGGGAGCGCTCCATCCAACGGGACGTCAGGTCCCACGCGTCGTCCTGGAACTCCTCGACTTCGGTCCGTGACAAGTGCAGGCCGAAGTCGTTGAACCAGCTCTTGGGACCGTTCGGCTCATCTGTGTCGCTGAAAGCAACTGCCATGGCGGCGTGGGCGATCTCCTGGGTGAGATTCTCCAGTGACCCGACAGCCTGTGCTCCACCGGGCAGCTTGCGCAGCTCGCTCATGTCGGTGCGGAATCCCGCATCGGACACCACCTGCCACCAGCGTTCACGACCGTCCGCGGCATGTGAGGTGTCCTCGACGATGAGTCCGTAGCGGGCAAGTTGCCGGAGGTGAAAACTCACTGAATTGGCAGGTTCACCAACGGTTTTCGCCAGATCGACGGCGCGCGCCGAACCTCGGGTGACCAGTTCGACGATGAGTCGCATGCGCAGCGGGTGGGCGAGCGCTTTGAGTTCCCGCGGGTCGCCGAGTCGTTTCGGTTGCGACCGGTCCGGTGGAGTGCTCACGGGACCACTGTGCCGGAGGAGACGCAGAATTCGCAATCAACAATGCGCAAATAGAGTTGCGCAAAGTTACTTGCGGAATCCTGGTGGTGAGGGGCAAGCTGGCCGTCATGACATCAGCAGGCACGTCCACCGACGCGGCTCCGGCCCGGCCCGCGCTCTGGCGCAATCGGGACTTCCAATTGCTGATGGTCGGCAACACCCTCAACGGCATCGGCTCGCGGATGAGCGGGCTCGTGTTCCCGCTGCTGGCGCTCTGGATGACCGGCAACGCCGCCTTGGCGGGCCTCGTCGGGGGAGCAGTCGTCGCCGGGTTGGTTATCGCGGGTGTCCCGGCGGGGGCGTTCGTCGATCGATGGAACCGGCGGCCGACGATGGTGTGGTCGGCCCTGGTGGCAGCGGCGACATACGCGACGGTCGTGCTGGCGTATGCCGCGGACGTGCTCACCATTGGGCAGCTGGTGGCCGCCGGAATCGTGGTGGGTGCGGCAGAAGCGGTCTTCGGCCCGGCCGACACCCTGGCGACGAAAACCGTTGTGCCTGCTGAAGACCTGAGCACCGCCATGTCGGTGGTCGAGGGCCGGCAGGGGGTGACCGGCCTGATCGGCCCGCCGCTGGGCGGCCTGCTCTTCTCGGTCTCCCGTTCCTTGCCGGTGTTGGCCGATGTCGCGTCATACATCGTCTCGGCGATAGCAGCCATGTCGATCCGGACGCCACTCCCGGCTCCGCCACCCGAAGGCGGCGAGCACGAGCCGCCTTTGCGGGCAATGCGATCCGGGCTTCGGTTCGTATGGCGCAACGATGTGCTGCGGTCAGTCGTGATCGTCGCGACACTGCTGAACTTCGCGGTGAACGGTTTCATGCTGGTGCTCGTCGTCGTGCTGCAGGAGCGCGGCGTTCGTCCTGCGGGCATCGGCCTCGCCGAGACCGCGATTGCCGTCGCGACAATCGTCGGTGCGGTGATCTCCACGGCCGTGCTGAAGAAGCTGGCGGCCGGGCGCGTGCTGATCGGTGGCACGGTGCTGCTCGGAGTCTGCCTGGTCGCCTGTGCACTGGTCCACGGCTACGCCGCAGTGCTGGCGTTGCTCGTGATCGGCTTCCTGCTGATACCGGCGGTCAACGCGGGCTTCTTCACCTACATCATGACGATCACACCGGACGCCATCCAGGGTCGGGTGCAGAGCACGTTGATGACCCTGCTGATGGGGATGTCACCGCTGGCACCCGTGGTGGGCGGACTGCTGGTGGAGTGGTGGAACGGCGAGGTCTCGCTGATCGTGCTCGGCGGGCTGACCCTGCTGAGCGCGCTCGTGATCGTCCTCGTCGGACCACTGCGCCGGATGCCGCTGCTGGCCGACGTCGCGCCCGCCTGATCAGGTCAGGTGGTCGTAGTCGCCACGTGCCCAAGCGGCGTGGCGCTGCGCGGAGCGTTGCACCGCGGCGGCCGCGTCGGTCGGCACACTGCGCCCGAAGTTGTTCCAGATCTCGTCGTACTGCAGGTGCTCCACACGTGCGGCGATGCGCAGGGCAACGTTGGCGGACAACGGAATCCGGTTGGGATAGGACCGCATGAAGGCAACCGTCCGGCGGTCCGGGTTCGGCGTGATCGAGTCACCGCCGAGCAGCGCGCCACGTCCGTCGGCACCCTGCGCCCAGTGCGCCACGGCGCTGCCCGGGAAGTGGCCGCCGACCTTGATCAGGGTCAGTCCCTCGGTGAGGGTGACCTCGTCGTCCCACTCGGTGATCGCCGGTCCGCGCCTGCCGAGCCACTCGGTGTCGGCGGCATTGACGTAGACCGGGGCGTCGTCGAACGCTGCCGACCACTCCAGCTGGACGCCGAACATGTGCGGGTGGCTGGGTGCGATCCACCGAATCCCGCCGAGGGCGGCGACCGCCTCCACGGCGGCGTCGTCGATCAGGCCCGGCGGGTCCCAGAGCAGGTTGCCCGCGTCGGTCTGCACCAGCAGACCGGTCTGCCCGATGCCGGCATCCGAGTGGACCGCGGTCAGACCGGGATGCAACTCGTGGACGTCGACCCGGCTCCCGTCCGCGAGCAACTGCTTGACGCTGGTCCATTCCTGGCCGGTGGCCGGCACATATTGTCGTTCGTCGACGCAGATGGGGCAGTCGCGGTCGCCGGCAAGGTCGTCATACTCCACCGCGCAGGTGGCACAAGTGATCATGTGTCAATTGTGATACCTCAAGTTGACTTCAAGTCAATGCGCACATCGTGCGGCCCGTCCTCCGTGTGACGCGGTAGCGAACGATGGGGGATGCGCACGTGCATGATGGTCGAATTTTGTTGTGGGCAAACAAGACTGGGTAATCGCATTGGTAAGCAAGGGGACGTTTGCTGTTTCCCTCGAACTCGATCGAGCGTCGCCGTCGCAGGAGTTCTCTCGTGTGTGGCCGAAATCCACGAACCTGAAAGGTTTCTCATGGCCCACCTCACACGCCGGCGCTTCCTCGGTGCAGCTGCAGCGAGCGGCGGTATGGCGGCGGCGATGTCCCTGCTGCCGACCAGCGTCCAGAAGGCGCTCGCCGACACCCCGACCACGGCACCTCGCATGCGCGATATCAAGCACGTCGTGATGCTCATGCAGGAGAACCGCAGCTTCGATCACTACTACGGCACCCTCTCCGGCGTCGACGGGTTCGACGACCGTCGAGCCATCCGGCTCCCGAACGGCCGATCGGTCTTCCACCAGCCGGACAGCGTCAATCCGGACGGCTATCTGCTGCCGTTCCACTTGGACACCAGACGTACCAGCGCACAGGCGATTCCGTCGACCAGCCACGCGTGGAGCGTGCAGCACCGGGCCTGGAACAACGGGACGATGGACCAATGGTTGCCCGCGCACCGCGCGGCCGACAAGGAGAACGGCCCTTATGTCATGGGCTACTACACGCGCGAGGACATCCCCTTCCAATACGCCCTTGCCGACGCGTTCACCATCTGCGATCACTACCACTGCTCGGTGTTCGGCCCGACGTGGCCGAACCGGATGTACTGGATGACCGGCACCATCGACCCGGGCGGCACCGGCGGCGGCCCAATCATCTCCAACGTCGAGCACAACGGCGGCTACACCTGGACGACGTACGCCGAGCGGCTGGAGGCGGCTGGCGTCAGCTGGAAGGTCTACCAGGAAGAGGACAACTACGGCACGAACATGTTGTCGACCTTCAAGAACTTCCAGGAGGCGTCACCGTCGTCGCCGCTCTACAAGAAGGGGATGAGCGTCGACTCGCACGGCACCTTCGAGTACGACGCCAAGCACGACCGGTTGCCTGCGGTGTCCTGGATCCTCCCGACCAGTACACAGTCCGAACACCCCGACTATCTGCCGGCGGCCGGCGCGGACTACGTGGCCTCCAAGATCGAAGCCATCGCGTCGAACCCCGACGTCTGGAAGAAGACGGTCTTCATCCTGGACTACGACGAGAACGACGGGCTCTTCGATCACGTCGTGCCGCCGACTCCGCCCGCCGGGACTCCGGACGAGTTCATCGGCGGGCTCCCGATCGGCGGTGGCTACCGCGTGCCGTGCCTGATCGTGTCACCGTGGACCGCGGGCGGCTGGGTGTCCAGCCAGAACTTCGACCACACCTCGGTGCTGCAGTTCCTCGAGCGGTTCACCGGTGTTCGCGAGCCGAACATCACCGACTGGCGACGACGCACCTTCGGTGACCTGACCTCGGTCTTCCAGCACGGTGGAGGCGGGCAACGACCCCCGCGGCTGCCGGACACCGGGCCGGAACTCGCACGTGCTCAGTACGAGGTCGAGCACTATCCCGCACCGACGTTTCCGGGCAGCAAGCAGCAGATGCCGCATCAGGAACGCGGCCACCGGCCGCACCATTGAGCCGTCGGTTCCGTGCCTGTGGCGGCGACGTCCGGGCACGGAACCCCCAGCTGGTTCGTCAGCCGCTGGCTTCAGCAACAACGCTCGTGTCACGTGTCCCGAACTGAATTCCCTTCTGTTCCTTGCCGATCAGCGTGAGAACGATGACGGCGATGAAGACCGGCACGATGGTGACGGACAATGCGAACGGGTAGCCGTGCGATGAGGCGAGGGCTTCCTGGATCGGCAGGTTGAAGGCGGCCAGGCAGTTGCCGAGCTGGTAGGTGACCCCGGGATAGAAGCCGCGGATCTCGTCGGGGGACAGCTCCGTCAGGTGCGCCGGTATGACGCCCCACGCGCCCTGCACCATCACCTGCATGAGGAACGAGCCGAGGATGATCATGCCGACCGACGTGGAGTAGGCGAACAGCGGCACGATCGGCAGGCCGAGCACGGCACACAGGACGATCAGCGTCTTGCGGCCGTACCGTTCGGACAGTGCGCCGGCGACCGCACCGCCGATGATGGCACCGATGTTGTAGACCACCGCGATCCAGGTGGCCGTCGACTTGGCGAAGCCGAGCGCGTGGTCGGACGTCTCCTTCAGGAAGGTCGGGTAGACGTCCTGCGTGCCGTGGCTCATCCAGTTGAACGCGGTCATCAGCAGCACCAGGAAGATGAACCGCTTCCAGATCGTCGGGTTCTTGATGATGTCGCCGACGCTGGTGGTGGTCGACTTGAAACGCTGGCGGCTCTCCCGCCATACCTCCGACTCCTCGACGCGGGCGCGGATGATCAGCGAGATGATCGCCGGGATGATCGAGAGTGCGAACATCCATCGCCAGGACAGCCCCCACCAGGTGTTCAGCACCAGGAAGGCCAGTGAGGCGAGCAGGTAGCCCATCGAGTAACCGCCCTGCAGGATGCCGGAGAAGAAGCCGCGGCGCTGCGCCGGGATCTTCTCCATGGCCAGCGCCGCTCCCAGGCCCCACTCGCCGCCCATGCCGATGCCGTAGAGCATCCGCAGGATCATCAGCACCCAGAAGTTCGGTGCGAACGCGCACAGGAACCCGACGACCGAGTAGAACGCCACGTCGACCATCAGCGGGACACGGCGCCCGGCGCGGTCGGCCCACAGCCCGAAGATGAACGCCCCGACCGGACGCATGATCAGCGTCATCGTCGTGATCAGCGACATCTCGGTCAGCGACTTGCCGAAGTCCTTCGCGATCTGGGCATAGATGAGCACGACGAGGAAGTAGTCGAACGCATCCATCGCCCAGCCGAGGTATGCCGCAGCGAACGAATTTCGTTGATCCGCGGTGAGTTTCGTCGATGCGGGAACGGTCGACATACGACTCCTTCGGTGGCCGGGTGCATAGCTGTCCGAAGAACGAAGCTAGACCCGCCGAACGGGTCGCCGTGGCGTTGCGGGCGGGTGATCTGGACTCCTGACCAAACCCTTACCTTCCACAACCCCTACCGTCCGGTTCGGGATGGCA
Source organism: Flexivirga sp. G2 (assembly GCF_055397625.1). Taxonomy (NCBI): domain Bacteria; kingdom Bacillati; phylum Actinomycetota; class Actinomycetes; order Micrococcales; family Dermacoccaceae; genus Flexivirga; species Flexivirga sp. G2. The sequence continues at coordinate 3,405,993 of NZ_AP039675.1, read as the reverse complement.
GTGTGGGGCAGCGTGACAGTGCACGAAAGGGGGCGCGCGACGGTGGGGACCGACGACGTGGATCGACCGCCGTTGAGCCATAACCGCGACTACGCGTTCCTCATAGCCGGCGGTGCCGTTTCCAGCCTCGGTAGCCGGATGAGCAGCCTGGCGTTCCCGCTCATCACCCTCGCGGCGACCGGTAGTCCGTTCGCCGTCGGCCTGGTCGCCGGTGCGACGACGATGGCGCTGGTCCTCGTCGGTCTGCCGGCGGGTGCGCTCGTCGATCGGTGGGACCGCCGGCGGACGATGATCTCGGCGGCCGCGCTGGGCGGCGCGGCATACCTCTCGGTCGCCATCGCCGTCTTCGCCGACCACATCACCGTGCCGCACCTGATGCTCGCTGCCGCGTGCGGCGGAGTCGCCAACAGTTTCTACAACCCCGCCGAGCAGGTCGCCGTCCGGCACGTGGTGCGCAAGAGCGACATACCGCGCGCGGCCGTCAACAACCAGGTGCGCTCGGCGACGGCCGGGCTGGCCGGCCCGCCGATCGGTGGTTTCCTCTTCGGCATCACCCGCGGCCTGCCGATGGTCGCGGACGCGCTCACCTATCTGGTCGCCATCGTGTGCGCGTCCCGGGTTCGTACGCCGTTGCCGGGTGTCGCCACCCAGGACCGGGAACCGTTGCTGCCCTCCATCCGCACCGGACTGGAGTTCCTCTTCGGGCACCAGTTGCTGCGGACGATCACCCTGCTGTCGACCGTGCTCAACTTCGCCGGCACCGGCCTGGTCGTGTCGGTGACGATCACCATGCAGCAGCGGGGCACCGCGCCGGCGTGGATCGGTGCAGTCTCCAGTGCGATGGCCGTCTCGATGCTGCTCGCGTCGCTGCTGGCCGGCCGGATCCTGGAGCGGATGAGCGTCGGGCTGCTGATGTTCCTGACACCGGTCGTCGGCGCGGTCGCCTTCGCCGGTATGGCGTACGTGCACGCACCGGTCGTGCTGATGATCCTGATGGCGTGCGCGACGTTCCTGCTGGCACCGTGCAACGCCGCGGTCATCGCCGTGCTGACCGACCGCACCCCGGCCGACCGGCTCGGCCGGGTGATGAGCGCCGACAACGTGCTGTCGCTCGTGCTGACCGCGCTGGCGCCCGCGACCATGGGTTTCCTGATCGGCACGGTCGGCGGTGAGGAGGCGATGGTCACCTTCGCCGTGCTGCTCGCGCTGTCCGGGGTCGTCGTGCTGGCCTTTCCCCGGTTGATGCGGATGCCGTCGGTCAGCCCAGCAACTGATTGAACGTGACGCCGACCTCGGCGAGCATGTCCCGCAGCACCGGCAGGCTGAGTCCGACCACGTTGTGATGGTCGCCCTCGATGCGACGCACGAACGGACCGCCCAGCCCGTCGATGGTGAAGGCTCCGGCGACCTGCAACGGCTCGCCGGTGGCGACATACGCCTCGATCTCGGCGTCGCTGAGATCCGCGAAATGCACCACGGTCGAGGCGACGACACCGAAGGTTGCGCCAGTGGATTCGTCCCGTGCGTCGACCATCCAGTGCCCGGTGTGCAACGTCCCGGAGCGGCCGCGCATCCGTCGCCAGCGCTCGGTCGCCTCGGCGGCGTCGGCCGGCTTGCCGAACGTCTGGTCGTCGAACTCCAGCACGGAGTCGCAGCCGAGCACCAGGGCGTCGGCATCGGTCCCGGCGGCCACCGCCTCGCACTTGGCGCGCGCGAGCAGAAGGGCGACCTCATCCGTGGCCAGCGCCTGACCGAGGCCGGCCTCCGCACGCGCGATCGCCGCCGGCTCGTCGACGTCGGAGACGATCACCTCGGGCTCGACACCGGCCGATCGCAGGGTGGCCAGACGGGCGGGGGACGCGGAGGCGAGGATGAGTTCGACGGTCACGAGCGGCAAGCCTATTGCGTCATCTCACGAGTCTGTGGAAGTGCGGCGTTGAGGACACGCTGCGACGACGATCGGTGACGTCGCGCGGCGAGCGCGAACTCGTGAGCTCTCGACGCCGCGTCAGCGCTGAGGAGTGCAGCCAATGGATCAGCCGAGGACACTGTCCTCGAAGCACCAGCGCCAGCCTTCGCCGGGTTCGAAGGAGCGCATGACCGGATGCCCGGTCTCGGCGTGGTGCTTGCTGGCGTGCTTGCCCACCGAGGAGTCGCAGCACCCGACGTGCCCGCAGGACAGGCACAGTCGCAGGTGGACCCAGACGGTGCCGTCGGCCAGGCATTCCTCGCAGCCCTCGGGAGTGTTCGGGTCGACCGCGAACGGCGCCTCGGCCAGGTGCTCGCAGCCGAACTGGCGCTCCTCGGGGGTGAGCAGCATGCGTTCGGTCAGGCTGCGGTCGAATTCGTGGACACGCGCGATCATCGACTCCTCGAGGTCGAGCGAGCCCATGACCGCTTGGAGCACCTCGTGATCCATCACGCCCTTGTCGCGCATCTTCAGCACCTTGCTGCGCTCGGAGTCGAGCATCGCCGACCGCAACCGCCGGTAGGCGTCGGACGGCGTCTCGCTGGTCCCGTCGCCGTGGCCGAGCCGCTCCCAGGCGAGGTTGGCACGGCGCGCGCCCTGGTGACGCAATGTCGTGATGACCTGCTCGGGGATCTCGAACTCGGTGTCGTCCAGTTCCTCCTCGAGCCGTCGGTTGCCGGCATTGACAGCGGCCTGGGTGAGCTGCGCGGTCTGCAGGGCGTCCTCGCGGGGATCGGGTCCGTGCAGGTCGAGTCGGCGGGAGACGAAGCCAAGGGTGAAGCCCTGGATGATCAGCGTCCCGAGGGTCACGAACAGGGCGATGAAGACCATCGCCTCGCGGTGCGGGGCGTCGTGCGGGAGCAGGAATGCGGCCGCGAGCGTGACGACGCCGCGCATTCCCGCCCACGACGCAATCGCGGTCTCCCGGCCGCTCATCGCTGTGCTGGACCAGCCCAGCCGGCGGCTGATCAGCTCGGAACCGAGCAGCCAGATGGGCCGCAGCGCCATCACGGTCAGCAGGATCAGGACGGCGATCGCGAGCGTTCGCGCCAACCCGCTGTCGGAGCGACGCACTCCCTCGACGATCGTCCTGGTCTGCAGGCCGATCAGCAGGAAGACCATGTTCTCCAGCAGGAACGTCACCGATGCCCAGTTGAGTCGCTCGGCGACGCGGGACTGCGCGGTCTGGATCTTCGGGGCCGCGTGGCCGGTCGCGACACCGCAGACCACGGCCGCGATGACACCCGAAGCATGGAGCTCCTCGGCGGGCAGGTAGGCGATCCACGGGCTGAGGAAACTCAGCGCGACGATCGTGACCGTGTCGGTCACGTGGCGCCATACCCAGGCGACGAGCAGGTAGGCGACGAATCCGATCGCGGCGCCGCCGATCGATGCCCACACGAAGTCGCGCCCGGCCGTGAAAACCGTTGCGGCGCCTGCGCCCCCGGCGATCAGACCCTTGGCGGTGTTGACCGTGACCAGAGCGGTTGCGTCGTTGAAGAGGGACTCGCCCTCCAGCACGGACACCACGCGTCGGGGAAGGCCGATGCGTCGTGCGATGGCCGTTGCCGCGACGGCGTCCGGAGGTGCGACGACCGCACCGAGCGCGACCGCGGCCGCGAACGGTATGTCGAGCAGCTTCCAGACGACCAGAGCGACGCCGAAAGCCGTGAACAGCACGAGCAGCACCGACATCTGCAGGATCTGCCGCCGCTCGCGGCTCAGGTCGACGAGCGAGGAGTTGGACGCGGCGGCGAACAGCAGCGGCGGGAGGAAGCCGAGCAGGATGATCTCGGGATCGACCTCGAACGGGTACGGCATGAACGGCAGGAACGACGTCACCGCACCCACGCCGGTCAGGACCAGCGGCGCCGACAGGCCGACGCGGCGCGCGACGGTCGCCAGTACGACGACCGCCGCGGTCAGCAGGAAGATCGGTAACGCGACATGCACCTGGTTATCTTCGCAGCACCACGCCGATCAGAGCGTGCGCAGCACCGCAGCCCGTAGCGTGTCGAGGCCGACCGAGCCGATGTCGAGCGCCCGACGGTGGAACGCCTTGAGATCGAAGTCGTCGCCCTCCTGTGCGCGGGCCTCCTCGCGTAGCTGCATCCAGATCCGCTCGCCGATCTTGTATGACGGAGCCTGGCCCGGCCAGCCGAGGTAACGATCGAGTTCGAAGCGCAGGAAACCCTCGGGCATGTCGCAGTGCGCGTTGAGGAACTGCCAGCACTTGTCATAGGTCCATTCGCCGCCGCCGACCTCGGCCGGTGCCTCGAAGCCGCAGTGGACGCCGATGTCGAGCACCACGCGTGCCGCGCGCAACGACTGGCCGTCCAGCATGCCGAGCTTGTTGCCCGGGTCCTCCAGGAAGCCGAGCTCGTCCATCAGCCGCTCGGCATACAGGGCCCAGCCCTCGCCGTGCCCGGAGCACCAGACGCCGAGGCGGCGCCAGGTGTTGAGCAGATCGGACCGGAAGATCGTCTGACCGTTCTGCAGGTGATGCCCGGGCACGCCCTCGTGGTAGACGGTCGTGAGTTCGCGCCAGGTGCTGAACTCCTCGACGCCCTTGGGCACCGACCACCACATGCGGCCCGGGCGGGAGAAGTCCTCGCTCGGCGAGGTGTAGTAGATGCCGCCGGATTGCGTTGGGGCGATGCAACATTCGATGGTTCGTGCCGGCTCCGGGATGTCGAAGTGGCTGCCGCCGAGCTTCTCGATCGCCTCGTCGGCCTTGCCCTGCATCCACCGCTGCAGCGCGTCCGTGCCGTGCAGGAGGTAGTCGGGGTCGGTGTCCAGGGCCGCCATCGCCTCCTCGACCGTCGCGCCGGGCTTGATCTGCTCGGCGACCTCCTGCATCTGCGCGGTGATGCGCGCGAGCTCCTCCTGGCCCCAGGCGTACGTCTCCTCGAGATCGACGGTGGAACCCAGGAAGTAGCGGGAATTCAGTCCGTAGGCTTCACGGCCGCACGCATCGGACTCCGGTGCGAGGGGGAGGATCTCCTCGCGGAGTCGGTCGCCGGCCTTCGCGTAGGCCTGCGCTGCGACGTCGATGTCCTCGGCGATCTCCGGGTGCTGGCGTTTCAGTTCGCTGAAGTAGCCGTCGTCGGCGGTGTGGTCCTTGGTCTGCTCGATGCAGGCCGTGACCTGGCGGATCGGGCTGACCACGCCCTTGTCGGCGGCGACGTGCAGGGACTCGAACCACTGGTCGAGCGCCTTCGGTATGGCGCGCATCCGTCGGCCGATCGTGGCGATCTGCTCGGGGGTGTCGGTCGGCATCAGGTCGAAGGTGTCCCGCACGTCTTGCAACGGCGATGCGATGACGTTGAGTGCGGAGTGCTCGAGGAGTGCGTCATACCGCTCGATGTCGAGGCCGAGGCGTTCGCGCATGGCGTCGATGGTGACCTTGTCGACGTCGTCCTCGGCGGTGACACCGTCCAGCGCGGCGAGCGTCTCGCGCAGCAGGGTGTTGCGCTCGGCCAGGCCGGCGGGGGAGAAGTCGTCGAGTTCGTCCTGTCGATCGGGCGAACCGATGTAGGTGCCCCACATCGGGGAGAGTTCGATCGACTTCTTGTGGAAGTTCTCGGCGATCGAGTCGACAGCGGTCGGGGTGCGTGCGAGGTCGTCAGTCACAGCCTGCACGCTAGTCCGGGTGAAACGGCGTTGCACCGGGTTTGCGCTTCGCGCACAATCGTCTGGTGTGTTCCTCTAATGGTTGGGTCGGCACCGGCGAGTGGAATGACTGTCAAGTGGTGTCGACGAATATCGGTCGGGCTGAACCGAATTCGGCCAAGGCGACGCTGACCGGTATCCACAAGCGTCCCGTGCCGGAGATCAGTGTGCGGGCGCCGGGTCCGAAGCACGGCGGCCTGGGCAGCGGTGTCCTGGATGACTTCATCGGCGACCGAGAACACCACGGCGGCGACGATCAGGCGGTGTATGCCGTCGCGCGAGAAGAGCTGGACTGGTGGGGTACGCAGTTGGACCGGCAGCTCGACAACGGCATGTTCGGGGAAAACCTCACGACGGCCTTCCTGGACGTCGATCGGACACTGATCGGTCAACGGTGGGCTGTGGGGGAGCAAGTCGTGCTGCAGGTCAGCGGACCGCGGATCCCGTGCGGCACGTTTCGAATGCACATGGCCGAGCGGGGTTGGCTGAAAAAGTTTGTCGCGCATGGCCTTTCGGGGGCGTACCTGCGTGTGGTCACGCCTGGCGTCATACGACCGGGTGATGTGGTGCGCGTGCTCGACGAGCCCGACCATGACGTGGACGTGATCACGGCGTTCCGGGCGTTCTACGACGATGTGGACGCGATGCGGAGGGTGCTCGGGGCACGCGTGCTGAACGAGGACGAGCACGAACAGATGGCGAAAAAGCACGCAGTCTTGACCGGGGGATGACCTGCGCTTCACTCGCGCGACAAGTCGCCCGGCGTAGCGTCGAGGCCCATGAAATATCGCTTCCTTGTTGCAATTTCAGCAGGTTCGGTCGCATTCGGGATGGCTGCCACGGCGCCCGCACAGGCATCCGAGGTCGGGGAGGTGTCCGGCACGGTGGCGGCGGCCCAGCTGAAGCTCGGGTTGACCGGTACGTCGGCCGATGCCAAGGCGGACCTCGCGACGTTGACGGTCAAGGCGAAGGGGTCGATGGACGGGTACAGCCGTGACCTGTTCCCGCACTGGCGCGACGCGTCGACCTGGGGCTGGCCGGAGGCGCCGAACAACTCGTGCAATGCGCGGAACGCGGCGCTCTACCGGGACGGGCAGAACGTCACAATGTCGTCGACCTGCACGGATCTGCAAGGCACGTGGGTGGATCCGTACGGCGCCAAGAAGTATGACGCCGCCTCCGACATCGACATCGATCACGTCGTGCCGTTGGGCGATGCGTATGCGACCGGTGCCGCGGCATGGGACACCACGAAACGCACGCAGTACGCGAACGACCCGTTGGTGCTGGTCTCATCGGACGACTCGCTGAACCAGTCGAAGGGCGACGACGATCCGGCGGACTGGAAGCCGCCGAACACGGCGTCGTACTGCCTGTATGCCACCCGGTGGGTGTTGATCAAGGACAAGTACGGGCTGTGGGTGACCAGTGGTGAGAAGACCGCGCTGAACAGCATGCTCGCGACCTGTTGAGTGGTGTGAGCGCCCCGTGTCGGCCTCCGGTGCCATGATCGGAGAATGTCCAGTTTCGCTGAGCCGGATCGACCGGCGCTTCTCGCGGCGCTCGAATATCAACGGGCGTCGGTACGTTCGATCGTGGACGGGCTGTCCGAGGAGGATTGGCACACATCGGTCGTTCCTTCGGGGTGGACCCCGGCGGGGATGGTGGCACATCTCGGCGGCGCCGAACGGCACTGGACGTGCGACGTCGTCCTCGATCACGACCCCGGCCACGCCTTCGACGAGGATGACGACGACGACGAGCCCTACGACCCGAACGCACCGTTCGTCATCGACTGGCCGTCGTCGAAGGTCTTGACCTACTACCGGGATCAGAATCGGCAGACCGACGAGATACTCGCCGGGACAGCGCTCGATGCTTCGCCACGCGGACGGCACGGCACGGACCCGGCGAACGAGCCGGCGACGGTGCGCGAGATCGTGCTGCATCTCATCGAGGAGACGGCCGCGCACTCCGGCCATCTCGAGATCGCGCGTGAATTGCTCGACGGCAGGACCAAGCAGGGTTTGCGGTAGGGCGTGGACCGTGGCCGGCATACGAGGACTCAGCGGATGGATCGGGACGGTCCTGAACGCACCGGACGCGCGGCACCTCGCCTACTTCTATCGCGATCTGCTGGGGTGGCCACTCGCGACCGATGAGCCGGACTGGTGCACGATGCAAGTGCCGAATGCCCCTGCGAATCTTGCCTTTCAGACCGAAGCCGGCTACGAACGGCCGGTGTGGCCGGCCGTGCACGGCGCACAGCAGATGATGATGCATCTCGACATCGGCGTGACGGATCTTGCTGCCGCGGTCACCGACGCCCTGGCGCTCGGTGCGACGCTGCACGAGCACCAACCGCAGGACGACGTGCGAGTCCTGCTCGACCCCGCCGGGCATCCGTTCTGTCTGTATGTCGATCGGGACGAGTGAAGCTGTTCCGACAAGCAGGCAGCGCGATGAGCTGGCCTCGGGTCGGATCAAGCGATCTGCTGGCTGAGTGCCAGGATTCCGCCTGCCGGGTCAGCGATCACGGCATTGCGGAAGCCAGGTGTGTTCATCGGTGGCATGAGGAGTTGACCACCGAGTTCTTCGGCGAACTCTGCCGTGCCGTTGACATCGGTGACGCGCACATTGACCGACCAGTGCGGCGGCATCGGGGCCGCCGGGGCGATCGGCGTGGCGGTCGCGATGACATCGTCGGGCAGGGTCGGATCAAGTGCGCGCCGGGAGCTGTCCGGCAGGTGCCACAGCGCGAAGTCAGCCGACGTGTCGGAGTCGGGTCGCCAGCCGAATGCGGTCGCGTAGAACTGTTCGGCGACGGTCAGGTCGAGGGTGTGCAGCGAGCTCATCTGCCATGCGCCGGGTTCGTCGACGGTCTCGGCGACGTATGGCGAGTCGGTCTGCTGGATGCCGAACGGTGCGCCGAACGGATCGGCCAGCAGCGCGGTCGGTCGGCCATCGTGGTCCTCGGTTGGTCCGAGCACCACGGAGCCGCCGGCGGAGGAGACCGTTTCGACGGTCTCGGCAAGGTCGGCCACCTGCACGTACGACACCCAGGCACCGCGGTCGAGGATCGGTGGTGCCTGACGGATCCCGGCAACACGCCGTCCGCGGAGGCGTGCGCAGCGGAGACCGTCGGGCGCAGGATCGTCGAACTGCCACCCCAACAACGGACCGTAGAACGCCATAGCGGCCTCGACGCCGGGTTGCAGCGACTCGATCCAACACGGCGCGTTGATGGGGTGGTGCAGGCCGGTGGTCATGCTGCATCGTCCATTCCGCGACCCTATCCATCAGAAGGTGCCGCGGGGCAGACCAACAGTCGCGCCGGCCGAAGAGCCGACCAAGAGGTGGCCGAGGAGTCGGGGGAGCGCAGCGGGGAGACCGTCTCGAGGTCCCGGGCGGGGTGGTCGCCTGGATGGCGTCGGCTACGCCGTCGGGCCGGTCTCACTCCACTGCACTCCGCTAACGCTCCGTTCCGTTGCATAGGCCCGGCCCGACGACGCACCCGACGCCGCATGGCTCGCCTTGTCGTCCGGTCGACTCGGTCGACTCGATCATCGTTCGGTCGCGAATGTGCCCGCCCGACGCTCGGATCTGAGATGGCCGAGCTTCGCCCTGAGGAATCCGTGGGGTATGAGCGGCCGTCTCGACGGCGAGCGAGGGGCGAGTGCCTCGATGTCCCGAACCCCGGGGTGGCCAAAGTTGTTGATCTTGGTGCTGTTTCGCCCCGGAGGGGTTGTCGGTGGTCGAGTCTAAACTCGAACACAGATAGCAACCACGAGTGGACGGGTGGAGGTGGTGGGCGTATGACGTCGGAGAACGACAGTCGGGTGGTGGATCTGTCCCGTGTGCCTGGTCCGGTGGCGGATGCGCTGATCTGTCTGGTGGGCGAGCTCGGCGGGACGCGGGGGCGGCGGTGCGGGAGGGTCGGGTGTCGCGGGAGCACTTGGGGGATGTGGTGCAGGCTGCGGAGGTGGTGAAGGGGTTCGCGGATGCTGTGTCGTTGGACGCGACGGCGGCGTTGGTGGCGGACGTGTTCGCCGATCATGGTGTGGGGGTTGATGATCCGCGGTTCCCAGCGAAGGTTGCGGCGCATCGCAAGCATGCGTGTCGGGCGGTGGTGCATGAGGTGCAACTGTTGACCGGGTGCACGTTGACGGCGGCGCGGGATCGGGTGCGGTTCGCGACCGCGATGCCGGAACGGGTCGGTGCCGCGCACGGGTTGCTGCGGGCGGGTGGGTGTTCGTGGGAGCGGGCCAGGGTCGCCTACGCGGAGACGGCTCATCTGGATCCGGTGGTGGCGGGTGCGGTGATCGACCGGTTGTTGGCGCCGCCGGACCGGACGACGGCTGCGGCCGGCGATGGCGGCGGTTGTCCGGTGCCGTTGTCGCACAGTGGGTTCCGGGCCAGGATCCGTCGGCAGTTGGCGTTGGTGGAGTCGGCGGCAGCGGACCGGGAACGCCGGCACGCGGAAGCCGTCGAACGGCGCGATGCGTGCACCTTCCCTGGCCGGGATGGAACGGCGGTGTTGCAGGTGTCCGGGGACGCGGTGCGCGTGTTTGCGGCGCAGCAGCGGATCACCAATCTGGCCAAGGCTGCTCGTGCCGGCGGTGACGGGCGCACCCTGGCGCAACTGCGTGCGGACATCGGCATCGACCTCTTGTTGCGGGGAACAGTCGCCGGGGACGACCGCCTGGGCACTGCACCCGCAGGCCGGTTGCACGTCATTGTCCCGCTGGCGGCGTTGTTACCCGAGGATCTGGTGGCCGCGCAGCGATTGACCGACGGGACCGGTGCTGCGGGCATTTCCAGCGCTGCGGGGTGCGGGCTCGGGGAGGTCCCCGGCCTCGGGTTCCTGTCTCCGGCGCAGGTGCGGGAGGTCGCAGTGCAGGCGGGGTCGACGTGGGCTCGCCTGGTGACCGACCCGGTGACGGGCGCTGTCATCGATGCCGCGCGCACGTACCGGGTCCCGGCGGGGATGAACCGGTTGGTGCAGGGTCGGGATCACACGTGCCGGGCACCGGGGGACTGCGGGGTGTCGGCGGCGGATGCGGATGTAGATCACGACACCGAATACATGCCTGGGGCAACGGAACCCGCCGAGGGTGCGACGCATCCGGACAATCTGCACGCGTTGCATCGTGGGCATCACAATGTGAAGACGGGCCGGTTCTGGTCGAGTCGGCAACACCAGGATGCGTCGATCACCTGGCAGACACTGACCAGACGGTTACGAACGATGGCGTATGACCACGACCGGCCGGGTGATCGATGTCCACCGTTCGTGAGCCGGATGGAGCAACAATTCGGGATCCGGTTGGCCCTGTGCCGCGAACACGACCTGATACCCAACGTCTTCACCGACCTGGACGACCTCCACCTACTCACCGAGAACGACACCGGGCTCGATCATGAGCACGCGGGCGAGCGCGCTCGCGCCAGCGACGACCCCGATCATGGTGCCCACAAAAGCGGGTGGCGGAGCGAAACGGGAGAACCCGCACCTCGAGGCGCCGCCGCACCCGGTCACGATCGAAGCCGTGCCGCTGAACCGCGTCGGCAGATCAGCGGACGTGTCCAGTACTTCCGACCACTGCGCAAGATCAAGGTCGAGATGCCGCACCCTCCGCCACCGTTCTGACCATTACGGTTCCACCCCTCCCCACATCGAACGGCACACGTTGAACCACCGGTCCTCTCACCTGGAGTCGTGCATGAGTGATGTCCGTCGCGATCGGCGATCCAACGTCAAGCAGCTGTATGGCGGAGTCGCCCTCAAGGGCTGGGCGATCCCGTGCTTGACGGCGTCCATCGAGAGCGCGCGAGCCGTCACCCGTGGACGGCGTTGAGGCAGCGGCGGATTCAGTCCGGGGCCAGCTTCAGCCCGCGGTGGGCTGCAGCCCGGTGGCAGCACGCCACGCGTGGTGCAAGGCGGCCAACGATGCGGGTCGCGCCGTCGGGTCCTGCCGGGTCGCGGCGCGTGCGACGTCACACGCCGGGTGGCCCGGGTTGCGCTCGAGCAGCAGGATCTCGATCATCCGACCGAGCGTGAACACCGTTGTCCTGGAGCCGATCGTCGCGCCGATGCAGAACTCCTCCGGCGCCATGAACCGGGTCGACCCCGGCAGCCGTCCGGTGTGGTTCACGTACGAACCACGGTGGTAACACTCGAAATCCATCACCCTGATCGTGTGCGCCACGAAGTCGTACATCAGGCAGCCGTCATACAGGTCGCCGGCCACCCAGCCCGCTTCGTCGAGCCGCACGTGCAGGTCGATGACCGCGTCGAGAGCTGCCACGATCTCGTCCGCCGGCAACGACTTGAACCGGCTGAAGGCATGCCGCGGGTCTTCCCGCAGTTCGGCAGGAGCCCGCACGAGTTCACCCTCGAACCACTCGGAGATCGTCACGACACCCTCGTCCGTCGTGATGATGCGCTCGACCGGGAGGAGCGCCGGATGTACCACCGCAGTGGAAACGTCGGCCGACCGCTGCAGCGCTCGCGATCGCGCAGCACGGTCGGCGCCCCCGGAGTTCGGCACGTCGTCGCCCGGGGTCTTCACGAACCACCGACGACCGGCGCCGTCGCGGACGCCATACGAGATGTGGCCCGAGTCCTGCGTCCGAGCGTCGAACACGGCGAACACCTCGCCGAGCTGCGTGACGGTGTCGCGGAGGGACAGGTCACTTGTTTCTCGCTCGACACCCATGATCACATCATCGACCATCGCTCGTGACATGCTCGCCGGATGAGCGAATTGAGCCCTGTCGACGTCGTCGCCGCGGGCGAACGGCTCCTCGCCCGACCGCTGTACCTGGTGCGTGAACTCACCGGCGGTCAGCACGCCATCACCGTCCTGGTGACCGACGACGTGAATTCGTATGTCGTGCGCGCGTTTCCACAGAAGTCGCCCGCCGTGGAGCACGAGCTCGACGTCCTGCACAGACTCGGACCGCTCGGCACGACGGCGCCCCGGCTCCTCGCACACGGCACGGAGTCAGGTCACCCGATCATCGCGACCACGGCACTCGACGGCGGACACCCGGCTCCCGAACTCGCCCCCGACACGATCGCCGGACAGATGGCGCTCGCCCTGGCGGCGATCCACCGGCTCGACGGCGAGGGGCTGCGCGCCGAGCCGCAGGAACCGCCACGCGCCACAGGGCGGTTGGCCGAGGCGGCCCGCGATGCCTGGAGCCGGCTCGACCTCAGCCACCGGGTCCTCACCCATTTCGACTTCTGGTGCGGCAACGCGCTCTGGACGGGTGACGAGCTGGTCGGAGTCGTCGACTGGAACGGCGCCCGCAGCGCACCCCGCGGCGTCGACGTCGCCTGGTGTCGACAGGACCTGGTGCTGCTCGGCTCGCCGCAGGCAGCGGACGACTTCCTGCAGCGCTACACGGAACTCTCCGGGCACACCGTTCCCGACATACCCGCATGGGACGTGCTGGCCGCCGCACAGGCCGACCCACACGTCGAGTCGTGGGACGCGAACTACCGCGGCATCGGCAGGAGCGACCTCACCGCCGACCTCCTCCGCCGACGGCTGGACGGTTGGATCGCCGACCTGCTGACCTCAACCATGCTCAACCACTGACCACGACCGCACGTCGAAGGAGACAACCATGGCCATGGCCGACACGATCATCAAGAAGGCACAGCCGCATCTGGCGCCGGGTGAAACGGTGCACGGTGCGTTCGCCGGCCAGAAGACGATTCGCAACAAGCTCGGCGATGGCGGCTATCGGGTGGTCGTCGCAACCGACAGGCGGTTCTTGGTCTTTCAGTCGGGTACGTTCTCGCAGACCACCATCAAGCGCTTGATCGAGGAGTCACGGCGAGAACAACTCCTCGGCGAGCCGACGGGTCTCTTCTACGACGTCAGCGTCGGCAGCGAAACCATGAAGGTGAACCGTCGCTACTTCGGCCAGCTGCGCGCGATCGACGCCGCGATCGGCCAACCGTAGAAGGTCCGCTCACCCGCGGATCGCCGACACCGCACTCAGCACACCGAGCACGATCATCACCACAGCCGCGACGCGGGTGATCCAGGTGATCGGCAGGAACTTCAGCAACGTCTTGCCGCCGAGTATGGCGAGCAGTGCGACCGCCCACAGGCCGAGCGTGACGCCGATGCCGACGGACAGCGGATCGCCATACTTCGCAGCGAGATTCGCCGTCAGGATCTGGGTCAGATCACCCCACTCGGCGATGAAGATCACGCCATACCCGAGCGACGCGACCTTCAGGAAACCGGCGCCGTCCGTCCCCTTACCCGCGACCTCCGCCTCGCCCTCGGCCTCGATGTCGTCCTGATGCTCGCCCTCCCGCCAGATGAGCCACGCCCCGAACAGGAACAACGCTGCGACCAATGCCTCCAACAGGCGCTCCGGCAGCAGGTGCAGCAGTTGGCCGGCGCTCACCGCGATCACCACATGGGTGAGAAAGGCGGCCGCGATGCCGGTGAAGACCCACGGCCACGGGAACCGGGTGCCGAGCACGAGGCCGGCGACGGCACTCTTGTCCGGCAGTTCGGCGACGAAGGCGAGGGCGAAGACGGTGACGATGATTCCGAGGTCGAGCACGAGGGTCCTTGGCTTCGGGCCGGAACGCCGTGCCAGGCAACAAAAAAGGACGAGCACGTCGAACCGGCAGCGGGTTGCTGTCATGGTTCGAACGTCTCGTCCGGTCACCTGCTGTGGTGACCCCGAACACCGGGCGGCGGACCGCCAGTATGTCGACATTCGGTCGAGGGACTACTCCCGTTCGGGACCCAGCGTAACGACCATCCGGCGACAACGCACATCGCGCGTCGTCGCCCGGCCCGTGAAGAGTGGACCTGGCACCGCTCGAAGGTGGACGTAGCACCACTGCGCAGGAGAGCCGTCGTCCCTAGCGTCGAGAACATGACGAGAGGAACAGCGGCTGTGCTCCGCATGGAAGCAGTGACGAAGGTCTACGGCAGGGGCGCCACGGCGGTCACCGCCCTGGACGAGGTGTCCGTGACGATCCCGCGCGGCACCTTCACCGCAGTGATGGGCCCCTCCGGGTCGGGGAAGAGCACCTTCCTGCACTGCGCGGCAGGCCTGGACCGGCCCGACTCCGGGGCGGTCCGGTTGGGGGAGGAGGGCACCGACCTGTCCACGTTGTCCGAGACCGCGCTGACCCTGGCCCGCCGGCGACGCATCGGCTTCGTCTTCCAAGCGTTCAATCTGTTGCCGTCGTTGACTGTTCGGCAGAACGTCGCCCTGCCGCTGCGACTCGCGCACCGGCGCTCCTCGAAGGCCGCGCTGGACCAGGTGCTGCGCCAGGTCGGCCTGGCGGAGAGAGCCGATCACCTGCCGTCCCAACTCTCCGGCGGGCAGCAGCAGCGGGTCGCGATAGCCCGAGCGCTGATCTCGGCACCCGACGTCGTCTTCGCCGACGAGCCGACGGGCGCGCTCGACACGGCCAGCGCTCGTGATGTCCTCGTGTTGTTGCGACGCGCGGTGGACGAGTCCGGGCACACGACGGTGATGGTGACCCACGATCCGGTGGCGGCCTCCTACGCGGACGCGGTCATCCACCTCGCCGACGGCCGGATCGCCGACATCGTGACGCGGGTCGGAGCGTCGGCCTGATGTTCACCCTCGCGCTGTCCTCGTTGCGACGACGGAAGAGCTCGGTCATCGGCGCCTTTCTCGCCCTCTTCTGTGCTGCCGCGATGGTGTGCGGTTGTGGGGCACTGCTGGAGACCGGCATCCACGGCACGGTCGCCGCGCAGCGGTATGCCGGCACCCCGACCATCGTCACCGCCGACCAGCAGATCCATTGGACGAAGATCAAGCACAAGCACGGCGGGATCAAGAAGAAGACGAAGTCCAAGCAGCTGGCCGAACGTGCATGGGCACCCGCCGAGGTCGGTGCGAAACTTGCCGCGGTCCAGGGCGCCACCGTCGTCCCGGATCGGACGTTCGCCGCCGAATTGTTCTCTCCCGGCACAGGATTCGTCCCCGGCGTGAACAACCGGACGCTCGGCCACAACTGGCGGTCCGCGACGCTCACGCCATACCGGCTGGTCGACGGGACGGCTCCGACCCGCGACAACCAGATCGTCATCGACAGTGACCTCGCCCGCCGGGCGCACCTCTCCGTCGGCTCGCGGATCGGCGTGCAGTCCACCGCCTCACCCACGACGTATGTCGTGTCCGGAGTGGCGGATCCGCGGCATCCGGTCACCGAGCAGTCGGCGATCTTCTTCTCCGAGCACGAAGCGATCCGACTCTCCGGGCACGGCTCCGCGGTCGCCGCCTACGGAGTCTTCGGCGCCGACCCGGGTGACCTGCGAAACGCCTTGCGCGGCACCGATGCTCGCGTCGCGACCGGTGAATCACGCGGCGCCGCAGAGTTCCCCGACGCTGCATCGGCGCGGGTCGCCCTGACGAGCATGGGCGGTGCGATCGGCGGAACGGCACTCATCGTCGCGGTGTTCGTCGTCGTCGGCATCTTCTCCCTGTCGGTGCAACAACGTCACCGGGAACTCGCGTTGCTGCGGGTGGTCGGTGCGACCCCGCGCCAGGTGCGCCGGCTGATCGGCCGCGAGGCTCTCGTCATCGGGCTGCTCGCCGCCGTCCCGGGTGCCGTAGCCGGCATACCCCTCGCGGAGGTGATGCTGCAGCGATTCATCGCGGCCGGGGCGATGCCCGACACGGTCCGGCTGACCCGCAGCGTGTTCCCGGTCCTGGCAGCCGGCCTGGTGACAGTGGTCGCCGCACTCGCGGCCGCCCGGATCTCGGCCCGCCGGATCGGACGGATCAGTCCCGCCGACGCACTCACCGAGTCCGCGCTGGAGCGCCGGGGCATCGGTGCCGTCCGGCTGATCGCCGGGCTGCTCGTCACCGGAGGTGCCACGGTCATCACCATCCTGTTGACCCACCTGCACACCGAGCCGGCAGCCATGCCGGTGACCTACCTGTCCGCGCTGCTGTGGCTGATCGCGGCCGCGCTGCTCGGTCCGCTGCTGGTGCGCGTCGCGACGACTGTGTTGGGCGTCCCGTGGCGTCTGTCCACCGTGAGCGGCTTTCTGGCAGTTGAGAATTCGAGGCTCCGCAGTCGCCGGGTGGCCGCGGTCGTCGCACCCCTCGCCCTGCTCATCGGTATGACGGCAACGATCGTCTTCGTCCCGGCGACCCTCGCGAGCGCAGCGCGCACCCAGGCCACCGAGGGCCTGCGAGTCGACCACGTGCTCCGGTCGACCGGGCCGGGCGTGCCTGATCGTGCGCTCGACGAGTTGCGCCATGCACGCGGGGTGACGGCGGCCGTGCCGGTCGTGCGGTCGACCCTGTGGGTCGGCAGGGACAAGCGGTCCGTGCAGGGTGTCGGGTCAACCGGGCTGACCGATGTCATCCGGCCCGGCGTCGTACGCGGGTCACTGCACTCCCTCCGGACGGGGACCATCGCGATGAGCAACCTCGCAGCCGAGGGACGACCGATCGGTTCGACCGTGCACGTGACGCTCGGCGACGGGGTCAAGACGTCATACCGGCTGGTTGCGGTGTACGACCGCCGGCTCGGGTTCGGCGACGCGCTGCTGCCGTTCGACACCCTGCGACGGCACGTCGACGTCCCGCTCGCCGGCGCGGTCCTGATCCGGGGTTCGGTCGCAGCCGACACGCTCGACGCGTTCCCCGGACTGCAGCTGACCGGCGGACGGAGCTACGCGCAGGGGACCGACCCGGAGAGCGGCGGCACCGCCGGCGCGAACTCCGTGTTCCTGGCACTGATCATCGTGTTCAGCGCCATCGCCGCCTTCAACACGCTCGCGATGGCGACGATGGACCGCTCCCGCGAGTTCTCACTCGTTCGGCTGGTGGGCGCGACGGTCCGGCAGGTGCGCGGCTACCTGCGCTGGGAGGTGGCGCTCCTCCTCGTGCTCGCGGCAGCAGTCGGGTCGGCGGCCGCGTGGGCGACCCTCACCGGGTTCAGCATCGGAATGGTCGGCGGATCGGCGCCCGCCGTCGCGCCGCTGACGGTCCTGTCGATCCTCGGCGCGGCGACCGCCATCGCCGCGGTGGCGACACTCGTTCCGGCCGGCGTGCTGTTGCGCCGCCAGGCCATCGACGAGGTCTCCGAACGGTGACGGGCGGCACCTTGCCTCGCAACATCGGCGACTAGCCTGGGTGACGTGAGCCACTTCCTGGACCGGTCCGAGATCAACGATCGGCTCCACGACCTGCCGGACAACCCGTGGCACGACGTCGACGTGAGTCCGCAGGTCGCCTCGACCAACGACGAGTTGATGCGCGATCCGCAGCCGTGGCGCGCGTTGGTCACGGACAACCAGGTCGCGGGCCGCGGCCGGCTGGACCGGACGTGGGTGGCGCCCGCCGGGACCTCGATCGCGCTGTCGGCGACCATGCCGCTGCCACGCGATGCGACGCGGTGGGGCTGGGTGCCGCTGCTCGTCGGGCTCGCCGTGCGCCGCGCGGTGCGCGACCTGACCGGCGCATCGGTAGGGCTCAAATGGCCCAACGACGTCCTGCTCCGGCCCAACGCCCAGGAGCCGTGGGCCAAACTCGCGGGCATCCTGTGCCAGGCCAGCGGCGGCACCGACCCGAGCGTCGTCGTCGGGATCGGGATCAATGTCCACCAGCGCGCCGACGAACTGCCGGTCGACACCGCGACCTCCCTGCACCTCGCCGGGTATGACGTCCGCTGCGAGGACCTCATCGTGGCGGTGCTGCGCGCCCTCGCGCTGGTCCAGCGCGAGTGGGACGGCGTCGACGAGGACGACGCCTACCGGGCGGCCTGCGTCACCATCGGTCAGCTGGTCCGGGTCGAGTTGTCCGGCGACGAATCCGTCACCGGAACGGCACTGGACATCGACGACATGGGGCGGTTGCTCGTCGACACTCCGCAGGGCCCGGTGCCGCACGCGGTGGGTGACGTCATACACATTCGGCCGGGGGAGGACCGGCTGGTCCCGGAACCCGACCCGCATGACCGCGCAGCCTTCGTCGACGCGCTCGAGGAGCGGCTGCTGGGAGCGCCGCGCGAGTTGCGGCGGGCCGACATCGCCCGCGCCGCTGGTGTCACCGAGGACGAGACCAGCCGGCTCTGGCGGGCGCTCGGGTTCGCCAGTGCGCGCGACGACGACGTGGTCTTCACCGAGACCGACCTGGAGGCCGTGCGCGCCGTCGCCCGCACCGTCCAGAACGGTGAGCTGGACGAACGCACCGTGCTCGGTCTCGCCCGTGCCGTCGGCCGCTCGACCGACCGGCTGGCGATGTGGTCGCTGCAGGTCATCACCGACATGGTCACCGGCGACGACGGAATCGGCGTGGACAGCCGGGTCGCCCGCCTGGCCGCGGAGCGCGCCGTCGACGTCGCGGAGGACCTCACCCCCCTCATCACCTATGTATGGCGCCGCAACCTCGCCGTCGCGATCTCGCGGATGATCGCCGACTCCGAGCCGGAGTCGCACATCGGCGTACGCCGGACCATCGGCTTCGCCGACCTCGTCAACTTCACCCAGCTGACCCGACAACTGGGCGAACGCGAACTCGCAGCACTGGTGCAGCGTTTCGAGTCCCTGGCGTCGGACGTGGTGGCCGCCCACGGCGGTGCGGTCGTCAAGACCGTCGGCGACGAGGTGCTCTTCTCGCACACCACCGTAGAGGGCGGCGTCGCGATCGCGTTCGACCTGATCGACCAGGCAGCCGCCGACGATCTCATTCCGCGGATGCGCGTCGGCGTCGCGACCGGCCGGGTGCTGGCGCGACTCGGCGATGTCTACGGCAACACGGTCAACCGCGCGAGCCGGCTGTCGAGCGCGGCAGAGCCGGGCACGGTGCTCGCCGACACCGACGTCGCGACGGCGCTCGCCGGGCACCCGGACGTACGAGCCGTCGCCCGAGAGGCGATTCACCTGCCCGGAATCGGACAAATCACCTCATGGGTCCTATCCAGGCGTCATGGAGAACTACTATCGCCACCATGACCCGTGTCTTGTTGGCCGAGGACGACCCTGCAATCTCCGAACCGCTCGCGCGTGCGCTGCGGCGGGAGGGCTACGCCGTCGACGTCCGGGAAGACGGGCTGGCCGCGCTCGACGGTGCCCAGAGCGGCCCTGACCTGGTCATTCTCGACCTCGGCCTGCCGTCCATCGACGGACTCGAGGTGTGCCGTCGGCTGCGCAACTCCGGCAGCTCGGTCCCCGTTCTCATCCTCACCGCACGCGCCGACGAGGTCGACACCGTCGTGGGTCTCGATGCCGGCGCCGACGACTACGTCACCAAGCCGTTCCGCCTCGCCGAGCTGCTGGCTAGGGCCCGGGCACTGCTGCGCCGTACCCCGCCGGACGAGGCCGAGGTCGCACCCCTGGTGCGACTGGACGCCGAGGCTCGTCGTGCGTTCGTCGGAGACAACGAATTGCAGTTGACGGCAAAGGAGTTCGAGCTCCTGCGGGTGCTCGTGCGGGAGCAGGGCAAGGTCGTCTCCCGGGAGCAGCTGATGCATGAGATCTGGGAGACCGCCTGGCTCGGTTCGACCAAGACCCTCGACATGCACGTCTCGGTGTTGCGCCGCAAGCTCGGCGACGACGCCACCCGGCCGCGGTTCATCACCACGGTCCGCGGCGTGGGCTTCCGCTTCGAGCCCGCCGGCGGAAGCTGACCCACCTTGCGCGCCAGACTCCTGCGGGCCGGTCCCCGGATCGCCGCGCCCGCGGTGTTGGTCGTGCTGATCCCGGCCCTGGTGCTGGTGTCCGGCTGGTGGCAGCGCGCAGTGCTGCTGCTGGCGACCGCTCTCGGCGTGGGGCTGTCCTGGTGGTTGACGACCCGTGAGGCCGAGGAGACCGCAGGGCCGGTCGAGGAGCTGACGCGGCGCGCGGAGCGGGCCGAGGACGGTCCGGTGATCTTCGAGCCGCTCCGCAGCGGGATCGACGAGATCGACCGGATCTCACAGGTTTTCGAGGGACGTGCGGCCGAGCTCACGGCGACCCTGGCCGCTGAGCGGGAGTTCGCATCGGACGCCAGTCACCAGCTGCGCACCCCTCTGACCGCGCTGCTCATGCGGCTCGACGAGATCTCCATCAGCGACGACATCAAGCAGATCCACGAGGAAGCCACGGTCGGCATCGCCCAGGTCGAGCGGCTCACGACGGTGGTCGACAAGCTGTTGCAGCGCGCTCGCGAATCGCCCTCCGGTCCGTTGCCGACCATTTCGCTCGACTCGGTCATCGCGGAGTTGCAGCGCGAATGGCAGCCGGCCTTCGCCGACGCGCGTCGCAGCGTCAAGGTCAGCGGGGAGCGCGGGCTGCAGGTCGTGGCGAGCCGCAGCGGACTGTCGCAGATCCTGGCCACGCTGCTGGAGAACACCCTGCAGCACGGCACCGGCACCGTCGAGGTGATGGCCCGGCGCAACGGCCCGTCGGTCGTCGTCGAGGTCAGCGATCAGGGCACCGGTGTCGATCCGGCGATCGCGCCGCACATTTTCAAGCGACGGGTGAGCACCGGCGGCACCGGTCTGGGCCTGGCGTTGGCGCGTGACCTGGCCGGCGCCAACGGCGGGCGGCTCGAGCTGCGCAGCGCGCAGCCCGCGGTGTTCGCGTTGTTCCTGTCCGAGGGCGAGGCTGCGCCGTCAGCGCTGCAACGGCACAACGACTGAAGGCCGGTCGGCTCAGGCCTGCTGGTCGGTGCGCTGTGTCTCGACCTGCAACGGATCGGTCAACGCCTGGCCGGCGGACTCCTCGGCGATCGGTTCGTTGCGGAAGACGAACTGCTTGTAGGCCCAGAACCGGATGATCGTGCCGAGTCCGATGCCGAACATCGCGTTGAAGTTCAGCCAGAACTTGCCTTCCATACCCAGGACGTAGTGCGCGAAGGCCACCCACAGCACGGACACGGCGAGCGCGACCCCGTTGACGCCGAAGAAGAGGACGACCTCGTGGTGCACCGGCCGGTTACGCCGGTGCCGGAAGGTCCAGTAGCGGTTGCCGACCCACGCGAAGAGGGTGGCGACGGTGCCGCTGACGATCTTGGCCGCGGTCACCTTCGTGGGCATCGGGCCGTCGATCAGCACGTTGTAGAGACCGAGGTCGATGATGATGTTGATGACCCCGATCACGCCGAACTTGGCGAGCTCTCGCCACAGCGAACGCACGAAGTCGACAATCTTGTCCCCGATCACGCTTTTCAGCGTACGGGTCGCGCGCTGAGGACCGGCTGAGAGGGCGCCACTAGGGTGTGCGGGTGACTTCCCCTCAGCGTGCCCCGGGCGGCTTCCCCGTGGTCGGCATCATCGGCGGCGGTCAGCTCGCCCGCATGTGCCAACCGCCCGCGGTCAACCTCTCGCTCACCCTCAGTGTCCTGTCCGAAGCACCGGATGCGGCCGCCGCCCTGGTGGTGCCGTCGGCGCCGGTCGGCTCATACCTGGACGTGGACGAGGTGCTCGCCTTCGCCCGGGACTGCGACGTGGTCACCTTCGATCACGAGCACGTTCCTGCCGAGGTCCTGCAGGCGCTGGTCGACGCGGGCGTGCCGGTCCACCCGAAGCCGGAGGCGCTGCGGTTCGCGCAGGACAAGCTGGCGATGCGGGAGCGGCTGACCGCGCTGGGTGTGCCCTGCCCGGCGTGGGCGGAGGTGCAGGACGAGGCGGAGCTCGCGGCCTTCGGCGATCTGCACGGGTGGCCGGTGGTCCTCAAGACACCCCGCGGCGGGTATGACGGCAAGGGCGTGCGGGTGATCGGCGCCGCAGCAGAGGCAGCCGACTGGTTCGCACACGGTGCCGCGCTGCTGGCCGAGGAGTGCGTGCCGTTCAGCCGTGAGCTCGCGGTCCTGGTGGCGCGCAGCCCCTCCGGTCAGGCCGCGGTGTGGCCCATCGTCCAGACCGTCCAGACCGACGGCATCTGCACCGAGGTGCTCGCGCCGGCGCCCGACCTCGACCCGTCACTTGCCGCGGATGCCTCACAGGCCGCACTGCAGCTCGCGGGTGAACTCGACATCACCGGGGTGTTCGCCGTGGAGGTCTTCGAGATCCCGGGTGGCGAGAGCGCCCCGTCATACGTCGTCAACGAGCTGGCGATGCGCCCGCACAACAGCGGCCACTGGACCATGGACGGTGCGGTGACCTCGCAGTTCGAACAGCACCTGCGCGCGGTGCTCGACCTACCACTCGGTGACGTCTCGGCACGTGCTCCGTGGACCGTGATGGGCAACGTGCTCGGCGGCGACTACGACGAGCTCTACCCGACGTACAAGCACCTGCTCGCGCGCGACCCCGGACTCAAGATCCATCTCTACGGCAAGGGTGTCCGTCCGGGCCGCAAGATCGGGCACGTCAATGTCTATGGCGACGACCTCGATGCGTTGCGTGGACGCGCCCGGCATGCCGCCGACTACTTGGAAGGGACCGTCACCGAATGAACTCTGAATCCGCTTCTGCCGCACCAGTTGTCGGCATTGTGATGGGCAGCAACTCCGACTGGCCGGTGATGCGCGCGGCCGCGGAGGCGTTGGACGAGTTCGGCGTCGCCTACGAGGCCGACGTCGTCTCCGCGCACCGGATGCCTGCCGAGATGATCGCGTATGGCGAACAGGCGGCAGGGCGCGGAATCCGCGTGATCATCGCCGGTGCCGGGGGAGCAGCGCATCTGCCGGGCATGCTCGCGTCGGTGACGACGCTGCCGGTCATCGGGGTGCCGGTGCCACTGAAATATCTGGACGGCATGGACTCGCTCATGTCGATCGTGCAGATGCCGGCCGGCGTTCCGGTCGCCACGGTGTCGATCGGCGGGGCCCGTAACGCCGGACTGCTCGCCGCGCGCATCCTCGCCTCCGCACCGGACGCCGAGGGCGAGCGGCTGCGCGCCGCGATGGCCGATTTCCAGGTCGAGCTGCGCGATCAGGCGCACGCCAAGGGTGCGGCCCTGCGCGCGGAGGTCGCGGGCTCTCAGCAGGCCGAATAGGCGTATCCCGCAATGCCTTTCGGCACCACGTCACGGTCGCGCAGGATGATCGAGTGCTCGCCGCTGTGCGCGCGACAGGCGCGTGCGTAGGCTGCGCGGCCGTTGTCGGTGTATTCGATCTCGATCACCGACCTGCCGTATGCCGCCGTGTATCGACCGCATTCGCCATACACCTCACACTCCTCGGCGACGGCGAAGTCGAACCCGATCGACGAGCGGCCGGTGCCCTTCAGCTGTGGCGTGTTCTTCTGTGCGATCGCCAGGCCGCTCGAGTGCGCGCGGTGCACCAGCAGGCGCGCGAAGCTGACGTTGCCCGCCCGGGTGAGCGCACCGGACGCGCCCCGCCGGGTCCACGAGTCGAGGTTGTCCGGCTCCACCGCATCGAAGCCCTTGCGCGCGCAGCCGTCCAACCACGGGCCGACGATCTTCAGCAGGGCGGCTCGCGTCGCCGCGGTCGAGGTGTCCAGCAGGTACTCACCCGGCCAGTCCGGGTCCTGCACGGCGCGACCGGCCTTGCGTACCAACAGGTTCGGATGTTTCCGGCGCCACCAGTCCGCCTGCTCCGGCTGGGTCTGGAACGCGTTGACGTAGCAGATGTTGTACTTGCCGGGAACCGGCTCGGAGGTCCGGTCACGCTCGACAATCCGCACCGCGTCAGTCGGCCGATAGGGCCCGCCGAGTTGATAGTCGAAGGCAGCGGCGGCCGGTGGGCGCCGTACGTCGCGGGCGCCGGCCGATGACTGTGCCGAGCACCCGGTGATCGCCACCGCCGCTGCCGCCAGCAGACAGGCCGCCTGCCGGGGGCCCGTCACGTCAGCTGTCGGAGCCGAAAAGGTCTCGGGTGTAGACCTTTTCGGCCACGTCGGCCAGCTCGTCCGTGCGCCGGTTGGCGACGATCAGGTCCGCGTCGCGCTTGAGCTCGTCGAGACTGTGGGTGACGCGGGAACCGAAGAACTCCTCGGCATCCAGCTCGGGTTCATAGACGAGCACCTCGACGCCCTTGGCCTTGATGCGCTTCATGATGCCCTGCACGCTGCTGGCGCGGAAGTTGTCCGAACCCGACTTCATGATCAGCCGGTGGATGCCCACGACCTTCGGGTTCCGATCCAGGATGTCGAAGGCGACGAAGTCCTTGCGGGTGGTGTTGGCCGACACGATCGCGCTGATCAGCGTCTGCGGCACGTCCTGGTAGTTGGCCAGTAACTGCTTGGTGTCCTTCGGCAGGCAGTAGCCGCCATACCCGAATGACGGGTTGTTGTAATGCTTTCCGATCCGCGGGTCGAGGCTGACGCCCTCGATGATCTGCTTGGTGTTGAGGCCGTGGCGCGAGGCGAACGTGTCGAGCTCGTTGAAGTAGGCCACGCGCATCGCGAGGTAGGTGTTGGCGAAGAGCTTGATCGCCTCGGCCTCGGTCGACTCGGTCAGCAGCACCGGTATGTCGGTGTCCTCCGCAGCAGCGACGAGCAGGTCCGCGAAGCGCTGGGCGCGGTCGCTGACCTCGCCCACCACGATGCGGGACGGGTGCAGGTTGTCGTAGAGCGCCTTGCCCTCACGCAGGAACTCCGGTGAGAACACGACGTTCTCGGTGCCGAGACGCTTGCGTACATCGGCGGTGAAGCCGACCGGAATGGTGGACTTCACGACCATCGTCGCGGCGGGGTTGAGCGCAGCGACATCGGCGATGACGCCTTCGACCGTGGAGGTGTTGAAGTAGTTCGTCTCCGGGTCGTAGTCGGTCGGCGTCGCGATGATGACGAAGTCCGCCTCGTCATACGCCTGCTGCTTGTCGAGGGTGAACGTCAGGGACAGGTCGGCGTTCGTGAGGTGATCCTCGATCTCGGCGTCGCTGATCGGGCTGCGTCGGTCCTGCAGCATCGCGATGCGGTCGGCGTCGATGTCGAAGGCGACGACGTCGGCGACGCTGGCGAGCAGAACCGCCATCGAGAGCCCCACATAACCGGTGCCGACTACGGTGATCCTGGTGCGCGTTGACATGGCGCTCACGGTACCGGGCGTCCGGTTCATCCCCAATCGGAGAAGGCGAACGACAGATGAAATTCGGAATGTTCATCCCGCAGGGGTGGCGCTACGACCTCGTCGGCATCGATCCTGCGCAGCACTGGCAGGTGATGAGCGATCTGGTGCGGCATGCGGACGCGAGGCCGGCCTGGGAGTCGGTCTGGGTCTACGACCATTTCCACACCACTCCGGAGCCGTCGCACGAGGCGACGCACGAAGCGTGGTCGCTGATGGCGGGCTTCGCGGGGATCACCTCACGAGTGCGGCTCGGTCAGATGTGCACCTGCATGAGCTACCGGGAACCGACCTACCTGGCCAAGGTCGCGGCGACGATCGACCACATCAGCGGCGGTCGGATCGAAATGGGCATCGGCGGCGGCTGGTACGAACACGAGTGGCGCGCCTACGGTTTCGGCTTCCCGCGGGCCGGTGACCGGCTCGGCCGGTTGCGCGAGGGCGTCGACATCTTCCGGCAGATGTGGACAACCGGCTCGGCCACGCTGGACGGGAAGTACTACCAGGTGGACGGCGCGCTCTGCTTCCCGCAGCCGTTGCAGACCACCAGTCCCGCGAACCGGATCCCGATCTGGGTCGCCGGCGGCGGTGAGAAGGTCACCCTCAAGATCGCCGCGAAGTATGCCGACTACACGAACTACTTCGGCGATGCCGAGCAGTTCGCCGCGAAGACCGAGATCCTCAAGGGGCACTGCGCCGACGTCGGCCGCGACTTCGACGAGATCACCCTGACCGGCAACGCCAACATCGTGATCGCCGACAACCAGGCCGAGCTGGACGACAAGCTCGGTGCGGTCGCCGCCCGGCTGGTCCAGGGCGGTATGTCGCAGGAGAACGCCACGGCGCACGTCGACCGGTCGCTGCGCGACCAGGCCACGGTCGGCACCCTGGAGCAGGTCACGGAGGCGCTGCACAGCATGCGCGATGCCGGCCTCGGTTATGCGATCACGTACTTCCCGGACGCGGCATACGATCTCGCGACGATCGAGCGGTTCGAGCGTGAGATCATCCCCGGGCTGTCCGACTGAAGCATGTTACTGACGAGTAGGATCACCACGTGAGCTCTGACAACGACTTCGACCTCTTCAAGATCTCCGAGGACCACGACGCGCTGCGCGAGGCCGTGCGCGCCGTCGCCGAGGACAAGATCGCCCCGCACGCCGCGGAGGTGGACGCCAAGAGCGAGTTCCCGCGCGCCGCCCTCGAGGCGTTGGTCGCGTCCGACTTCCACGCACCGCACATCGCGGAGGAGTACGACGGCGTCGGCGCGGACGCACTCGCGACCTGCATCGTGATCGAGGAGGTCGCCCGGGTGTGCGCCTCCTCCTCGCTGATCCCGGCGGTCAACAAGCTCGGCTCGATGCCGGTCATCCTCGGCGCCAACGACGAGATCAAGAGCAAGTACCTCCCGCCGGTCGCCCGCGGCGAGGCGATGTTCTCCTACGGGCTGTCCGAGCGCGAGGCCGGCTCCGACACGGCGTCGATGCGGTGCAAGGCGACCCCTGACGGCGACGACTACCTGCTGAGCGGCCAGAAGTCCTGGATCACCAACGCCGGTGAATCGGAGTTCTACACCGTGCTCGCGGTCACCGACCCCGAGGGGGAACGCGGCCGCAACATCAGCGCCTTCGTGGTCGAGAAGTCCGACGAGGGCTTCGGGTTCGGTGAGAAGGAGCGCAAGCTCGGCATCAAGGGTTCACCCACCCGCGAGCTGCACTTCGACAACTGCCGCATCCCGGGCGACCGGATGATCGGACAGCCCGGCGAGGGCCTGAAGATCGCGCTGCGCACGCTCGACCACACCCGCGTCACCATCGGCGCGCAGGCGGTCGGCATCGCGCAGGGCGCCCTGGACTCCGCGCTCGGCTACGTCAAGGAGCGCAAGCAGTTCGGCAAGGCCATCGCGGAGTTCCAGGGCCTGCAGTTCATGCTCGCCGACATGGCGATCAAGCTCGAGGCCGCTCGTCAGATGGTCTACGTCGCGGCGGCCAAGTCCGAGCGCGGTGACGACGATCTGACGTTCTTCGGCGCCGCGGCGAAGTGCTTCGCCTCGGATGTCGCCATGGAGGTCACCACGGATGCGGTGCAACTGCTGGGCGGTGCCGGCTACGTCGTCGACCACCCGGTGGAGCGGATGATGCGCGACGCCAAGATCACCCAGATCTACGAGGGCACCAACCAGATCCAGCGGATGGTCGCCGCGCGCCAGCTGCTCAAGAAGTGATGCGACCCGGTCGGGTCACCCGCCCGTTTGGGGCGCGGTGACCGGCCGGTCGTTGTTCAGGTCGTCGAACAGCTTGATCGCCCGTGCCTTGTCCCACAGCACCGTCGACTGGCCGGCGACGAAGTAGTTGGGGTTGGCCACCGGCACCTGCACGGAGATGCCGCCGTTGCTGATGCCCTTCAGGGCCCACATGATCTTCAGCGCCTGGATGGGCGACATGCCCTTGTTGACGGCGACGCCCTTGGCGCCCGCGGAGCCGATGCTCTTCAGCTTCCACGGCAGCAGCAGGTTGGTCGGGCTGGCGATCTTCTTCATCAGGGCGGCCAGGAACTCGCGCTGGTGCTCGGCGCGGGCCAGGTCGCCGGTGGCGAACGCGTGCCGGGATCGCACATAACCCAGGGCATTCTTGCCGTCCAGGTTCTGGCAGCCCTTCTTGAGGTTGATGTGGGCGTCCTTGTCGTCGACGTCCTGTTTCAGGCACATCCGGACGCCGCCGACCGAGTCGACGACGCCGGCGAAACCGCCGAAACCGATCTCCATGTAGCGGTCGATCCGCAGCCCCGACGCCTGCTCGATGGTCTGCACCATCAGCTTCGGGCCGCCGATCGTGAATGCCGAGTTGATCTTGCCCTGGCCGTGGCCGGGAATGCTGACCCAGGAGTCACGCTGGAAGCTGACCAGCGTCGGCTTCCCCGAGTCGGGCATGTGCAACACCATGATCGAGTCGGTGCGTGCGGTCCCGCCACCGACGCTGCTGCCGCCGGTGCCGAGCGCCTTGCCCTGTGCGGCCGTCATACCGGCACGCGAGTCGGACCCGACGAGCAGCACGTTGGTGCCCTTGCCGCCGGCCGGGCGGTTGCCGCTCGGGAACGCGTCGACCTTGGTGACCTTGCCCCAGGCGGACAGACCGGCCCAGACGAGCAGGCCCGCCCAGAGGGCGACGATCAGCACCAGCACCAGCAGCACGCGTGGCCACTTGCGCTTGCGGCGGCGCGGTGGCGCAGCCGCCGGCGGGGTCGGGCGCGGCCCCCGCGGTCCGGCCGGCCCCGGCGGGCGGATTCCGCCGCCCTGCCCCTGCGGGTAGTTGTCCTGCGGGTAGTTGCGCTGCCCGGTGGGCATCATCCGGGTCGAGTCACCGCCGTATGGCGCGGACGGTGCCGCACTGTGCGGGGCGGTGCTGCGGTTGCCGGCCTGCTGCGCGGGTCGTCCACGATCCGGCCGGACCGGGATCTCCTGTGGCTCCTGCGCGGGGCGGCGACGAGGCGCACCGGCGCCCTTGCGGGTGTCGATGATGATCGGATCTTCGTCGTCTGGCACCGAACGAGGTTAACGCGGCCGCATGAGGGGGCCGTGTAATCTGCGACGCGTGCCACATCCCGAATCGCAATTGACCGACGGCGTTTCGGTGATCATGCCGATCCTCAACGAGGAGCGGCACCTGGCCGAGTCCGTGACCGCCATTCTGCGGCAGGAGCACGCCGGACCGGTCGAGGTCATCCTCGCTCTCGGCCCCTCCACGGACGGCACCGACGAGGTCGCCGAGCGCCTGCACGCCACGGATGACCGGGTGAAACTTGTCACAAATCCCACCGGGCGCACCCCGGATGCGCTGAATGCCGCCATCGCTGCGGCGTCATACGACGTGATCGCGCGGGTGGACGGTCACGGCATCCTCTCCGACGGCTACCTCGCGACGGCGGTGCGCGTGCTCGAGGAGACCGGTGCGGCGAACGTCGGCGGGATCATGGACGCCGAGGGCACGACGGACTTCGAGCGTGCCGTCGCGGTCGCGATGAAGTCCAAACTCGGCGTCGGCGGGGTGAAGTTCAAGCTGGGCGGCAAGCCGGGTCCAGCCGAGACCGTCTACCTCGGTGTCTTCCGGCGGTCCTGGCTGCAGCGCGTCGGAGGGTATGACGCCCGGTTCACCCGCGCACAGGACTGGGAGATGAACTTCCGGCTGCGCGCCGCGGGCGGCGTCGTGTGGTTCACGCCGGAGCTGAACGTCACCTACCGGCCGCGCGGATCCTTCCGCACCTTGGCGCGGCAGTACAAGCAGTACGGCCAGTGGCGCCGGGTCGTCGCCCGACGGCACAAGGGCTCGATCAACGCCCGCTACCTCGCTCCGCCGACCGCGCTCGCGGCGATCGCCGCCGGAGCCGTCGGCGGCTTCCTCTGGCGGCCGCTGTGGTTGATCCCCGCGGGGTACGTGGGGGCAGTGACGGTCGGCGGCCTGGCCATCTCCGCGGGCTCGCCGCAGCAGGTCCGGGCGCTGGTGCCGCCGGTGCTCGCCACCATGCACCTGGCCTGGGGCTACGGGTTCCTGACCAGCACGATCCGGCTCAGCGACGACTGACCGGCGACCTTCCGCTCAGGCCAGCGGTGCGCCCGTCGCCGCGCGGACCTCGTCCTCGGTGACGTCCGGTGCGGTCTCGACCAGTTTCAGCCCGTCGTCGGTGATGTCGATGACCGCCAGGTCGGTGATGATCCGCTGGACCACCCGCTGACCGGTCAGCGGCAGCGTGCATTCGGTGACGATCTTGGGCGAGCCGTCCTTGGCGACGTGCTCCATCAGCACGATGACCTTGCGGGCGCCGTGGACCAGGTCCATCGCGCCGCCCATGCCCTTGATCATCTTGCCGGGGATCGTCCAGTTCGCGATGTCACCGGCGACCGAGACCTGCATGGCGCCGAGGATCGCCGCGTCGACCTTGCCGCCGCGGATCATCCCGAAGCTGGTGGCCGAGTCGAAGATCGAGGCGCCCTTGCGCAGCGTGACGGTCTCCTTGCCGGCGTTGATCAGGTCGGGGTCGACCTTGTCGGCCTCCGGGTAGGCACCGACGCCGAGCAGGCCGTTCTCGGACTGCAGCACCAGCTCCACATCGTCCGGCACGTAATTGGGCACCAGGGTGGGCAGGCCGATGCCGAGGTTGACGTAGTCGCCGTCGGACAACTCGCGGGCCGCGCGGGCGGCCATCTCAGTGCGGGACAGTCCCATCACTGACCGCCTTTCGTGGTCGTCTTCTCGATGCGCTTGTCGGTCGCCTGGTCCTCGGTGAGTTCGACGACGCGGTGCACGTAGATGCCGGGCAGGTGTACGTCGTCGGGGTCGATCTCGCCGGGCTCGACGAGTTCCTCGACCTCGGCGATGGTGATCCTGCCGGACATCGCGCAGAGCGGGTTGAAGTTGCGGGCGGACTGGTTGAAGACCAGGTTGCCGTGCCGGTCGCCCCTGGCGGCCCGGACCAGACCGAAGTCGGCAACGATCGCCTCCTCCAGCACGTAGGGCTTGGTCGTCCCGCCGAAGTCGAACTCGCGGGTCTCCTTGGTGGGGGAGGCCAGCGCGACCGAACCGTCCTCGGCATACCGCCACGGCATACCGCCGTCGGCGATCTGGGTGCCGACGCCGGTCGCGGTGTAGAAGGCGGCGATCCCCGCACCGCCGGCACGCAGCTTCTCCGCCAGGGTGCCCTGCGGGGTGAGCTCGACCTCGAGCTCGCCCTCGAGGTACTGCCGGGCGAACTCCTTGTTCTCGCCGACGTATGACGCGATGATCCGCCGGATCCGCTTGTCCCGCAGCAGGATTCCGAGGCCCCAGTCGTCGACGCCGCAGTTGTTGGAGATGACCTCCAGGTCCGTGGCATCGGTCTGATGGAGCGCTTGGATCAACACACTGGGTATGCCGCAGAGCCCGAAACCGCCGACCGCGAGCGATGCCCCGGACGGAATATCGGCCACGGCTGCTGCCGCCGAAGAGACCACTTTGTCCATGTGACGGACATTACAAGACGACGGTCACGGCTTCCGACGCGCTCCGTGCGGACCGGGCCTGCTCATCGCCGCCGCGCACCACCAGGACGGAACAACCGCGGACGATCAACGCGGCGGTCAGGGCAGGCGCCGCGTCGTTGTCGGTGATGAACACGCGGCTGCCGGGCGCGACGTCCTCGACGACTGGCACGTCGCAAGGTATGGCGCCGACCGGTCCCGGCATGGCGTCCGACATGGCTTGCAGGGGACTGGCCGCCAGCGCCGCGGCGGGTTCGATCAGGTCTGCGGCATCGGGGCTGAAGCTGACCGAGGCGTCGGCGTCGGCGTCCGCGGTGACGCTCACTCCGCGGGTCCACGCTGCGAGTGACCAGTAGATCGTCCGCCAATGATCGGCCGGCATGTCCAGCCGCACGACGTCACCGGGCTCGAGGCTCATCTCGGTCTCGAGCCAATTCGCAGCCTTGGCAACCCAATTCACCAGCGTCTTGCCCGAGAGGTCGATGCGTTCGCCATTGCCCTCGTCATACCAGGTGAGCCGCGGGCGGGAGAGGTCACCGGCGAGGAGCGCGGCGCGAAGTTCATCGGAATTCACCTGATGAGCCTAGACGCGACACCTTCGGTGGCTACGGTCCGCACATGAGGGTCCGTGTCGTCCTGCAGTCCCGCCTGTCGTCGTCCCGATTGCCGGGCAAGGCGTTGCTCACTCTCGCCGGCCGTCCTCTGGTGGTCCTGGCGGCGCAGCGGGCGGCGAACACCGGCCTCGACGTCGTCGTCGCGACGAGTGTGGAACCGGAGGACGATGCGCTCGCGGCAGCGCTGGAGGCGGCCGGGGTCGCCGTCTTCCGTGGTGACCTGCACAACACGCTGGACCGCTTCGCGGCGGCGACAGCGGACCTGGCCGACGACGACCTCGTCGTTCGGCTGACCGGTGACAACGCGGGCCCCGACGGTGCGTATGTCGAGGAGCTCATCGGGCACCTGCGCGACGCCGGGCAGAACTACCTGCGGGTGACGACCGAGACGATCTACGGCATGGGTGCCGAGGTGTTCACCGCGGGCCTGCTGCGGGAGGCGAACCGGTCGGCGCGGACGGCATACGACAGGGAGCACGTGACGCCGTGGATCCGCCGGCATACCGACGACTTCACTTGGGTGCCACCGGTTTCCGGCGCTGCAGGTCGGGTGCGGTGCACCGTCGACACGCTGCTCGACTTCACGATCGCGGCCCGCGCACTGGCCTCCGTGCCGGACGCGCTGACCGCTTCCTGGCGGGAGTTGCTCGACGCGTGGGTCGCCGCGGGCGGGGCGGTGCCGGAGCCGTTGGCGTGGATCTGTGCCGGCGGGTTCGGTGCGTTCGAACCGGCGGCCGCCTCACAACTGCTGGAGCGCGCTGCGCTGGCCGGGGCGACGCACGTGCGGGTGGTCGACTTCGACGGCGCGAGCAGAGTGGGACGCGCGTTGCGTCATGGCCTCAGCGAACGCGTCGGGGTCGTCGCGGAGTTGCCGGCGGGGTTGCCCGACGGTGCCGATGCCGCTGTCTGGGAAACCCTTGCTGCACTGGGCAGTTCGACAGTCGACGTCGTGGTTGCCCACTCGCCGGCCGATCTGACGGAGTCACGGGACGTGCTGCTGCGTCACCAGAAGGAGAGCCGGCTGCGACTGGTCGGGTGCCGGGTGCTGGACGATTCCGAACTCACCGAGGCGCTGACCGATCCGAGCGTCGGGTATCTCGAACTGCCCTGGGAACTGCGGGATGCGATTCCGACGGTCCTCGGGGAGCGGTGGCTCGCCATACATTGCCCGGACGCGTCTGCGGCAGGCGAGGTCTTGGGGCGGACCGGCTCCACGAGCGTCGTGCTGGCAGCGGAGTCGGCGGAGCAGGTCACCGCCCAGGCGACAGCGCTGCGAGCCGGCTGACGAACGCGTCGGCAACCCGGCAGCGGCCGTCGCCGTCGATGAGCTGCTGGCCGCGAGCCGCGAGATCCGTTGCGCGCTGCGGGTTTTCGATCAGTTCGCGGAGGGTGGCGGCCACCAGGTCGGAATCCAGGTCGGGCATCGTTCCGAGCCCGGTCGCGACGTCCGCTGCGAGCAGCGCGCCATACCCGAGTCGTTGGTTGTCGATCGCGCACACGACGGCGGTCGGCACACCGATCGCCAGCAGCTCCCACACCGTGGTGCCGGAGGCGCTGAGCGTCACGTCGCTCGCCGCGGCCAGGGCTGCCAAGTCCCGCTGTGGAGGTATGACGCGCAGCCGCTGTCGCGAGGACCGCGGCAGCGCGGCGAGCCGGTCGGCCGTGCGAGGGTCCGAGGCCACCACCGACACGTCGATCTCCGCACCGGTCGCGAGCAGCGCCGGGATCACACGCGGCGCCACACCGGCCGGATCCGTCCCGCCGAAAACCGCCAGCACGGAACGGATCTCACCCGACGCGCTGACGGGTCCCGGCGCGCGGCGGCAGGCACGGACGGAGTCGCGCAAGAGGGTGTAACCGGCTCCGGTCAGGCACTGCGAGCCGTCCGGCCCGCCGCGGTGCGGCTGCGCGCCGAGGTTCTGGTCGACATACAGATCCGCCTCCTGGGCGGCGCCGAAATCGCCGTCGACGAGCGCGAGCACCACCCTCCCGGCCGCACGCAGCGCGCCGCCGAGTCCGGTCTCCAGGTGATAACCGTCCAGGACGACGCCGGTGAAGCCTGCGTCGACGGCCTGATCCACCTGGGCAGCCACTCCGTCGACGGCAGGAAGAATGCGCAGCCCACTGTCGGCCACCAGGTCGGTCAGCCAGGCGATGCCGTCGATGCGTCCCCAGAGCACGACGTCGTGGCCACGACCCCGCAACTCCTGGCCGAGTGCGACGCAGCGCACCACGTGTCCGACACCGATCGCGGACGTCGCGTCGCAACGAAGGGCCAGACGGGGCGTTTCCGGAGACGGATCAAAGCTGTTGGTCAAAGGTTTCCTCAAATGTCATTGCGATGATGGTAGCTGCATGATTTCGCCAACGTATCGTCCCTTGTCGCAAGTGTCTTGATTACGTTGGTTGGGAGTTAGTACGTGACTGATCTGCAGGGTTCTTCGGTCCTGGTAACCGGTGGCACAGGGTCTTTCGGAAAGGCCTTCATCACCCGCCTCCTGGAGGACCAGAATCCCCATCGTGTCATCGTCTACTCGCGCGACGAACTCAAGCAATGGGAAGTTCGCCAGATGTTCAACGACGACCCGCGGCTGCGCTGGTTCATCGGCGACGTCAGGGATCTGGAGCGGTTGCGCCGCGCGATGCACGGCGTCGACTACGTGGTGCACGCGGCCGCGTTGAAACAGGTCGACACCGGCGAATACAACCCGTTCGAGTTCGTGAAGACGAATGTGCTCGGTTCGCAGAATGTCGTCGAGGCGGCCATTGATGCGGGTGTGCAGAAAGTCGTCGCACTGTCGACCGACAAGGCGTCCAGTCCGATCAACCTTTACGGGTCCACCAAGTTAACAGCGGACAAACTCTTCATTCTCGGCAACCACTATGCAGCGGCATACCCCACACGGTTCTCCGTGGTGCGCTATGGAAACGTCACCGGCTCGCGCGGCTCCATCGTCCCGAAGTTCCGTGCACTGCACGAGGCGGGGGAGTCGCTGCCGATCACGGACATGCGCTGCACCCGCTTCCTCATCACGCTGCCGGAGGCGGTCCAGATGGTGCTGGACACCTTCGCGATGATGCAGGGCGGCGAGCTCGTCGTGCCGCACATCGCTTCGCACAAGGTGACCGATCTGGCCCAGGCCATCGCGCCCGGTGCCCGGATGCACGACATCGGACTGCGGCCCGGCGAGAAGCTGCACGAGGAGATGATCAGCCCGGAGGAGGGTCGCCGCGCGGTCATCGTGCAGGACGGCAAGTACTTCGTGCTCGAACCCGAGCTGGCCAGCTGGGGCTACCGGAAGATCGAGGACGCCAAGCCGGTCCCGGACGGCTTCCACTGCTCCTCGGACAAGAACGACCTCTGGTACGACGCGGCCGACATCGCCCGTGTCCTCGAGCTCGGTCACCTGGGCTTGACCTCCGTCGCGCGCTAGGCGCCGGCCGATGCTTCCCTACGGCCGACAGTCGATCGACGAGTCCGACATCGAGGCCGTCGCCAACGTGCTGCGCGGCGACTGGCTGACGACCGGACCCGCGGTGCAGGCGTTCGAGCGCGACATCGCGTCCATCGCAGGCCTCAAAGCTCCCGCCGTCGGCGTGACGTCGGGCACCGCCGCACTGCACACCGCGTATGCCGGGCTCGGCGTCGGACCCGGCGACGAGGTGATCACCACGCCGTTGACGTTCTTCGCCACCGCGACCACCGCGATGTGGCAAGGTGCCCGGATCGTCTTCGCCGACGTCTGCGAGGACACCGGCAATCTCGACCCGGTCGCGGTGAAGGACGCCATGACACCGCAGACCGCCGTCGTGGCCGGAGTGGACTTCGCCGGCCACCCGATCGACGCCGACGGTCTCGCGGAGGTCGCCCACTCCGGCGGCGCGCTGCTGCTGGAGGACGCGGCGCATTCGATCGGTGGCTCGCTCGACGGCACACCGGTCGGATCGCTCGCCGACGTCACGACGTTCAGCTTCTTCCCGACCAAGAACCTCACCACCGCCGAAGGTGGCGCGCTCGTGTCGTCATACGACGAGATCCTCGACCGGGCAAGGGATTTCAAGGGGATCGGTTACACGCGTGACGCCGCGAAGCTGCGCTCGCCGGGTGACGGTCCGTGGCACTACGAGGTGCATTCGCTCGGGCTGAACTACCGCCTTCCCGACGTGCTCGCCGCGCTCGGGTCCAACCAGTTGCGACGGCTCGCGCTCTTCAAGGCCCGTCGCCGGGCGATCCACCACCGCTACAACCGAGGCCTGAGCGGCATCGACTCACTGCGTCTGCCCGCCACCCGTGAGGGCGCCGACCCGATGTGGCACCTGTACCCGCTGCGGATCGTCGACGGCCGGCGCCGCGAGTTGTTCGACCACCTGCGCTCGAACGGGATCGGGGTGCAGGTGAACTACATCCCGGTGCACCTGCAGCCGCTCTTCACCGACCTCGGCTGGCGGCAGGGGCAGTTCCCGGTCGCGGAGACCTACTCCGCGCAGGAGATCAGCCTCCCGATGTTCCCGACGCTGTCCGACTCCGACGTGGACCGGGTCATCGAGCTCGTGCGTGACTTCGTCGGAACCTGACCTCGATGCATCACGCCAATCATTTCTACGGGCACGCCCACGTGCTGGCCCGGTATGCCGGACTGGCGGAGGTGCCCCGCATCTGGGGCTACCTCCAGCACGGTTGGAACACGCACGACGGGTTCGCCGTGGGCACGCAGTTCGCACCCGGTTTCCCGCGGTTCGTCTGGTCGCACGACGTGGCGCGCCGGGGGTGGGCGCAGGGTCTGCGCCGGTATGTCGTCGTCGGTTCGCCATGGGCGTATCTGCTGCAACTGGAACGGGATTCGCAGTTGGTCGAGCGGCCCGCCGAGCGGACCGGGACGATCGTCTACCCGTTCCACGGATGGGAGCAGCAGCAGATCGTCGGCAGTCACGACCGCTACGTGCACGAGCTGCGCGAGGTCGAGGGCGACGTGCCGATCACCGTGTGCCTCTACTGGAACGAGTTCCAGGACAAGGGAGTTCGGCGCATCTACGAGCGCGCCGGGTTCCGCGTCATCTCGCACGGCTACCGCGGGCACATGTGGCGCGGCACCGACGTCCATTTCCTCGACAAGCAATTGGCCGAGCTGCGCAGGCATCGACGGGTGGTCAGCAACCGGTTGGGCAGCGCCCTGCTGTACGGCGCCAGCGTCGGCGCGCAGATCGGCGTGTACGGCGACCCGATGATCCTGGAGAACGAACGTGCGGTCCTCGGCGGCCGCGCGAAACAGCTGCGGCTGTTCCCCGAACTCCATCAGCCGTTCGTGCCGGACGACTATGCACGACAACTGGCTCGCGAGCAGCTCGGCGAGGACGAGCTGCTCAGCCAGTACGAACTTCGTGAAGCGCTGGGTTGGCGAGCTGCCGACCCGGCGGCCGACGCGGCAGCACCCGTCACCGACGGGGCGTCGATGAGTGAAAGTGGTGAGGATGACAGTGAGCAACTCGATCGGATTCCGACGGACGACCAAGGTCCTGAAGGAGCTTCCGGTTAAGTCGACCGACACGCGCTTCGACAAGCGGCGGCAGGCGCCGAACCCGCAGAAGCTCGGGGCGTCGTTCGACCGCTTCTGCGAGGTCGCGCAGCAGTTCTGGCTGACCAACACGCTGCCCTCCGGCGACGCCACGATCCTGGTCGAGCTGATGACCGAGGACATCCGGGTCGGCATCCGCAGCCTGACGATCGCCAACGCCATCCGCCGGGTGACGCCGGCGCGGGTTGTGATCGTGCTCGGCGCGGACTCGGACTGGCTGAGTTTCCAGTGGACCTACTACGACAAGGAACTGCTGACCAAGCTCGCCCACGCGTATGGCGCCGACGACGTCATCGACATCCACGAGATCGTCGACGAGCGGGTCCGTGGGGTCCGCCGCGACTTCGAGGTGGCCGGCACCGTCATACCGGGGGACGTGCGGTCGGGCATCGACCCGCAGACGCTGGATGACGTCGTGGAGGCGACGACCGCCCGGGTCGCGCGTGTGCCGCGTGTCACCGAGAACGAGGCGCAGAAGGCCGACGAGGTGCGTCGTCGCAGCACCGAGTTCTCCGATGTGTATGACGGGCTGCTGCAGCACCTCAACCCGGTCGCCGTCGTGACCAGCCACGTCGACTACAACCATTGGGGCCTGGCCGTGGAGTCCGCGATGCGCTTCGAGGTCCCCGTCATCCACGTGCAGACCACCGGCGGCCTGAAGGCGTACATGCTCGGGCCGGAACGCCGGACCGAGGGCACCTTTCGCGAGCACCTCACCCGCGAGATCGGACAGTTCTTCGAGGAGAGCCTCTGGGCCAACCGCGACCTGCTGCGGCGCAGTGCCGAACTGACCGCGTGGCGGGCCAAGAGCAACCTGGGCCGCCCGTCCTGGTGGCGCGGCGGCGGCGTGGTCAGCTCACTGGAGCTGACCAATCCGGTCGAGCGCGCGGACCTGCGCAAGCACGCCATGCAACGCCTCGGCTTCGACGAGAGCAAACCGGTCGTCGTCGTCTTCAACCACGCGGTCTCCGACGCGCTCGGCACCAACCGGGAGATCTTCGACGACCTCGCCGACTGGTTCGAGAAGATGGCCGAGCACGCCGCGCAGGACACCCGGGTCAACTGGCTCTTCCAGGACCACCCCGCGCAGTTCCTGTATGACGTGACGGGTTTCTTCGACACCGTGAAGGCACGGTTCGCGGACCACCCGCACCTGCAGTTCCGCCGCAGTTTCGACCTGTCCAAGAACATCATCTGGAGCCTCGTCGACCTCGGCGTGACCGTCCGCGGCAGTGTCAGCGCCGAGCTGCCCGTGTATGGCGTACCGGCCCTGCAGGCCGGCTGGTCGGAGTGGAGCCAGTGCGGCTTCAGCATGGTCGCGCAGGACCGCGAGGACTACTGGCGGCTGCTGGACGACTCCATCGAGAAGCTGCTGGCCGGGGACTCGCCGATCACCACGGAACAGGTCGAGCGCGCCCGCCTCTGGCAGTGGTTCTACCGCGGCGGGGGAGATGTCGCCTCGATGCTCGTGCAGCACTGGGACATGGGCCAGAACGACAGCCTGATCCGTGCGTTGACGGTCGCGATGCGGCACGTGGAGAGCGACGGTGAGGCGGCGTTGCAGGCGACGCAACGAATGTGGACACGGAAGGAACCCATCTTGACCAGGTTCGATTTCACCGACGGCGCCGAACGACTGGCGATGCAGCTCGGGGCGGTGACGGTCAAGTGACCCAGGAGGTGCGTCGCGCGCTCGACGAGTCGCCGCTCTCGTTCGACACGATCTTCGATCAACCCGCGCCGTTGCTGCCGGTGCCCACCATGCTGACGGCCGGCCAGCGACCGGAGTTGCAGGTCGTCGACCGCTTCACCCGCGGCGTCGCGATCGTCGGCCGGTTCGCGCTGTCGCCCTCGCTCATCGGGGCGAAGGTCGACGTCGACGACAGTCGGCCGCTGCGCGTCCGGGTGCGTATGTCGATCGACAAGACCTCCGAGGAGTGGTGGCACAAGCGCCCGCCGGAGCACGTCACCCGCGAGGACGGCGCGACCGGACGACTGATGATCCTGCGCAGCCAGGGTGAGACCCGCGCGGTCTGTTACCTGGCGCCCGCGGACGACACGCACGGCAGTGCGGCGATCGGCACGGTCGAGTTCGACCTTCCGGCGGGATCGGTGAGCCGCGACGGGCTGCTCATCCTCGAAGCGGTGGACGCCCCGGCATTGCCGGACTGGGCGCGGGCGCGGATCATGCCGTACAGCCAGGTCGGGGTCCGCATCGACCAGATCGAGCTGTCCGTGCCGCGCAGCGGCACGGCGTCGGTCACGCCCTTCGTCGGCCGACAACGCGACGGCCTGGCGGTTCAACTGATCAGCACCTGGCCGGCCGCGAACGGGGAACTCGCACCGGTGCACGTGCGGCTGCGCCGGCAGCCCCCGCGAGCCGCGACCCTCGCGCGACGCGCCGTCAACAAGGCGATCCGCGAGTCACGGCGGCGCCTGCTGCCCAACGACCCGACCGTCCCTTTGCCCGATGCGCTGCGCCGCTGGCTGGATGCCGGACTGATCGACGTCGACGGTGTCGGCCTGGAGACCGGTGCACCGGTCCGGGGCCGCTTGGTGGCGCGCGCGGGGTCGGACAACCCGGCTCACGCGCACGCCGACCTGCACATCGAGCAGGGCCCGGTGGGCGAGCCGGTCCTGTTGCGGGTCGTCACGAACGCGGAAGGCGTCGACGTACCGGCCGAGCTGGGGCACCTGCAGCTGATCTGGGACACCCCGGCCGGCTAGTTCGGCGACCGAGGTGCAGCCGACGCGAGCCCTCGGACCGTGAGCATGAAGGCGCACAGCGAGGTCGTGGCGCAGACGTAGAGCACGTTGTTCTCGACGCCGCCGAACGCGACGTGCGACGCGGCGTCGGGCAGGCGGATCTTGCCCAGCAACGTTCCGTCCGGGTCGTAGCAGTGCACGCCGTCGAGAGCACCGATCCAGATCCGGCCGTCTTCATCGAGCGCCATACTGTCCAGGCTCGGCACGGCACTGCGAACGAACGATTCACCGTCGGCCAAGCTGTCTCCTCGACATCGGAACCTCTGGATGGTGCTTGCCCGGCTGTCCGCGATGTAAAGCCACTCTTCACCGGGCGCGAACGCGATTCCGGTCGGCCGCTCGAAGCCGTCAGCGACACGGTCCACCCGCAGCTCCGTCGGGTCGATCCGGTAAACGAAACTGCCACCCTGCTCTTCGGTGCCACGCCGTCCTTCGTAGCTGTTGTTGATCCCGTATGGCGGATCGGTGAACCAGATCGCACCCGTGTGATCGATCGCCATGTCATTCGGGCTGTTGAGCGCCCGACCGGCGTAGCTGTCGGCGAGGACGGTCAACGACGCGTCATGTTCGGTGCGCACAATGCGGCGCGCGCCTTGCTCACAGGTGATCAGGCGTCCCTCACGGTCGTAGGCGTTGCCGTTGGGGAAGCCTGCCGGCTGGCGAAACACCCCGACCACACCGGTGAGGTCGTCCCTTTGTGCGCAGTGCCATGTGGTGCCCGCGTGGTTTGACGATCGGCACCACCAACACCGGGTAGCGGTCGGGTGCAGCCCGAGAGATCCTTACTGAAATCCGTGCCGGACCCAGGACAGCTAGCGATCCAGCAGCTTGCGCAACGCCCGCTCGGCACGCGGCGCAAAGTCCGGCGGCAGCATCGACAAGGCGCCCTTGCGGCCGGCACGCACCGCTGCCTGACCGGCGTTGCGGCCGGGTGCGGTGACCTTGCGGCCGGCCCGATAGCTCAACGAGCCGCGCACCGACGCCAGTTCGCGCTCCAGGGCGGCCACCCGCTTGTCGCGGTCGCGCAACGAGGACTCCAGCCACTCGACCTGCTCGCCGCGCTCGTGCAGCTCCTGGGACATCCGGCCGGTCACCGCCAGACTTTCGCGGTAGCCGCGTGCCGGACCGGGTGTCGCGGTGAATTGCGATGCTCCGGCGGCGAGATTCGTTGCGTACGAATGACTTTCGCGACTCGCACTCAAGTGTTGCAGCACTGCGTCGACCTCGGCCTCCCGCCGCGCGATGCCGTCGATGACGGCCGGGTCGACGGGCAGGTCGGCCATCGCGGCGAGTGTCCTGGTGAGTTCGTCCGGGCTGATGTCGGAACGCCACCGGTGCTCGGCGCCACTGCGCAACAGGTGCCGCGCGAAGACCCGCAGCCCGCGGATCACCGCGGTCTCCGGCTCCAGCGACTCAGACCAGCTCCAGCTCGCGTCGAGCAGGGACAACGTGCCGTCGTCGGCGACCAGCACGTTGTCGGGGGTCGCGAAGAACCGGGCGGCCGGCTCGGGGAACATCGCATCCAGCAACCACTCGCTGTACGCCCGGACGGCGGTGTGCAGGGCGTGCATGTCACCGCGGGCCGCCGCGACGCGCAGCCGTTCCTGGAGCGACTCGGCGGCGCCGCCGAAGTCCGTCATACCGAGGCGCCGGATGTCACGACTCACGCGTCGTTCGGTGAGCAGGCCGTCGCCCTGGGCACCGACCGCACCGCGCGACCATCCGTCGGCGGTCCGGTCGAGCGTCAGCACCGCGGCCCACTCCGGCGCGGTGACGTCGTCCCCGAGGATCACGTCGGGAAGCGGCCCGCCGCGGTCCTCGTCCTCGCCGACGTGACCGGCGACCAGCAACCATGCCGGTGCGAGCTGCGGCAGGAGTCCTGCCGCGACGACCTTGCGGGCCGCGGCATACGGGTCGGTGAGTGCCGGAGTCCGGCTGTGCCGTGTCGCCTCGACCCGCTGCAGGAGCGCCGTGAGCGTCCGCCGCACGGTGACGGAGCCGGCAGCTGCGCCGGCGACGTCCTCGTCGACGAGCAGGACCGGCGCCTGCGACGTCGTGTATGCCGAGTACTCGCGGTGCACCTGCAGTCCCGCCGCGGCCAACAGGCCCGGGACCTCGTGCCGGTATGGCGAGCGCTGCTCGAAGTCCGGCGCGCCCCGGAACCACTGCGCGTCGTCGTCGAACGTCGTCCGCAGCTCCAGCCGGAGCAGATCGTCCAACCCCAGCGTGTTGTCGATGGAGAGGACGGCCACGCCGTCGGGGGCGAGCACCGACTCGACCAGTTGCGCCACCGCGGCCTGTGTTGCGCCCGGCGAATCCGGGGTGGCCAGCGTGCCCGGGCTGTCCAGGCAGACGACCAGATCGTAGGTGCGATCGGTCGGGAAGCGGTCGACCCCACCGCAGAATACCTGCAGCTCGTCGCGTTCGCGGGCCAGGGCGGACAACTGCCGGGCATCGGGCAGGCCGCGCACCAGGACGCCCACCTCGGGGGTGGGGATCGCGTCGAGCTGCGCAGCGGCTCGTGGCCCGAGCAGCAACGCGTTGCGCGGCCGCCGGCTTCGGATCAGCCTGCTCAGCAGGTACGACGTGGCACTGGACGGCTCGGTGCGTTCCAGGTCGGACCACTGGAGCAGGTCCCCGCCGAGCAGGAGGGCGCCCGACGGCGGGTCGATCTGCAGACCGGTTTCCAACATCCTCAGATCAGGTCCCACGTCAATGCGGTGCCGCGCGCGGTGTCGGCGGTGAAGGTGCGTCCTTCGACGGTGTCGAAGAGGTCGGTGGGCAACCCGCCCGCCGGCCGGATCGACCGGACGTTGTCGGCGGTCACGGGGTCACCCGCACGCACGTCCTGGACGACATACAGCGAACGGCGGAAGCGCAGCCCTTCCCGCTCGCCGGCGGTGGCGCCGATGCGGGGTTGCCCGAGGCACTGCCAGGCAACCTCGGATTCGCGTGCGAGAGAAGCGAGTTCGTGCGGTTCGAGCGAGAACGACGAATCCACGCCACCGCCCTCACGCGCCAGCGTCACATGCTTCTCCACGACGACCGCACCCAGCGCGACGGCGGCCAGTGGCGCACCGATCCCGGGCGTGTGGTCCGACAGCCCGACGTGCGTGCCGAAGGCATCCTGGAGCACGGGTATGCCGCGCAGGTTCGAGTCCTCCGGATTGGCGGGGTAGTCGGCGGTGCACGAGAGCACCACGATCTGCTCGTTGCCGGTGCTGCGCGCCGCGGTGACCGCGGCGTCGATCTCGCTGATCGAGGCCATCCCGGTCGAGATGATCATCGGCTTGCCCTTGCTCGCGGCGAGCCGCACCAGCGGCAGGTCGACGATCTCCGACGAGGCGATCTTGTAGGCCGGGGTGTCGAGCGACTCCAGCAGGTCGACGGCCGTCGGGTCGAACGGCGAGGAGAAGCAGGCCAGTCCGAGCGAATTCGCCAGCTCGAAGATCGGTGCGTGCCACTCCCACGGGGTGTGCGCCTCCTGGTAGAGGTCCCACAGCGTGCGACCACCCCACAGCTGATGGCCGTCCGACAACCGGAAGTCCGGCGCGTCGGAGTCGATGGTGATCGTCTCCGGCTTGTAGGTCTGCAGCTTGACGGCCTGGGCGCCCGAATCCGCAACCATCCGCACGATGTCCAGGGCCTTGTCCAGTGAACCGTCGTGGTTCCCGGAGACCTCGGCGATGATGAACGGCCGGTGTCCCGGGCCGATCGTGTGCTTGCCGATCGTGATGTCGACCGGATCAGTCATTCGGTTGCCTCCTGCGGCGAATCGTGTGCACCGTGACGGGCTCTCCGCCGACGAGACGCTCCTGCGCGTCGATCTCCTCGAAACCGTTGCGGGTGTTCATGGACCGGACGGCTTCGTTCGCGTCGAGGACCTCGCCATACAACTCGTCGAGCTGTAGTTCGCCGAACGCGAGCTTCACCGCCTCGCGCTGGACCTTGATCCACGCGAGCAGCAACTGACCGCGCTCCTGCAGACCGTCGTTGTCGAGGTAGTAACCCCACATCGCCGTGCGTGCTGTGTCGTCGATGTCGAAGAAGGTCACCACACCTGCGGGAACATCGGCGTACTCGAAGATGAACAGTCGGCGAATTGCGCTGCCGTCCAACGACTTCCAGTAGTTTGCGTGTTCTTCGGGGGTGATGATGTTCTGAGTCAAGGAGACCGCGCGGACCTGCGGATGGTTCCGCCAGACCCGCAC
Source organism: Flexivirga sp. G2 (assembly GCF_055397625.1). Lineage (NCBI taxonomy): Bacteria > Bacillati > Actinomycetota > Actinomycetes > Micrococcales > Dermacoccaceae > Flexivirga > Flexivirga sp. G2. The sequence continues at coordinate 3,361,190 of NZ_AP039675.1, read as the reverse complement.
GTTCTCCTTGTCGGCGTCAGTGGCAGGGCGAAGCATTCAGTGTTTCTCCAGAGGGCGTCGGACGAACCGGTCACCTGGAACGTATGCCGCCCAGGCGACCGAAATGACAACAACTGGTGAACAGCAAGGGAGGCCCGATGTCCGGTCTGAGCCGTGACCACGTGCGAGCGATGATGGGTGAAGTTCTCGCCGCACAAGGCAAGGAGCTGCCGGCCGACGACAGCGCACGGTTGGACGGGATCGGTTTCCGATCGCTGGACTTCTCCGAGCTCGCCCTGCGGGTCGAGGACGAGCTGGACACCGAGCTGAACTTCGACGCTCCCGAGCTGCGCTCGGTCGAGACCGTCAGTGACGTCCTGGACTTCATCGACCAGTTGGTCCCTGCGTGACGGTTCCACGCGGAGCGGGGAACCGCATCGTCACCACCGGGTATGCCGGCACCTGGGCGGACCTGACCGTCCGATCAGGGTGGCCCGACGCCACCGCGATCCTCGCGGCGGACAACACCGACGCCGTGCGCGCCGTGTGGCAGCACGTCACCGATGGTGACCGAGAGACACTCATCACCGCTGCCCGACGGATCGACGACGAACAGGCGGCCGAGTTCAGCGCCGCCGGTCTGGCCGTTGTGCGAGCCGACCGGGTCGAGCCGTCCGATGCCGACCGCGCGGCCGAGCCCGGGCGGTTGTGGTTGCTCACCAGCGGGTCCACCGGACGCCCGAAACAGGTTGCGCACACACTGGATTCACTGACGACGGTCGGCGGCGACCAGCCGCCTCGGGTGTGGCTGTGCCCCTACGCGACCGGTGCCTACGCCTGGTGGCAGGTCGTGTCGCTGTCCCTGACCGTTCCCGGCCAGGACGTCGTCTTCGTCGAGCCCGACCAGATCGACAGCTGGCCCCAGCTCGCGCTCGAACACGGCGTGACCGCGGCGTCCGGCACGCCGACGTTCTGGCGGCAGGCCTTGTGGCGTTCCGGTGACACCGTCGCTCGACTGCCGTTGGAGCAGATCACCCTCGGCGGCGAACCGGTGGACCAGGGGATCCTGGACCGGTTGCGCGAGGTCTTCCCCGACGCACGCATCTCGTGGATCTACGCCTCCTCCGAGGCCGGCGCCGCGATCGCGGTGCACGACGGGTCGGCCGGATTTCCGACGGCGTGGCTGGACCGGGACACCCCGGGTCGCCCAACGCTGCGTGTCGAGAACGACGAACTACTGATCGTCTCGCCGCACGCGGCGGACGGCATGCCTGCCGTCATACCCACCGGGGACCGGGTGGAGGTGACCAGCGATCGCGTCGCGATCGTCGGCCGGATCGCCTCCGACGAGATCAACGTGGGCGGCTCGAAGGCGTCCGGATCGTCGGTCCGTCGCCGCCTGCTGGACCACCCCGACGTCGTGTGGGCCGCCGTCCGCGGCCGCAAGGCGCCACTGGTCGGTCAGATGGTGGTGGCGGACGTCGTCCTCACCGACGGGGCCGCGGCGACCACGAACGACCTGACCGCCTGGTGCGCCCAGCAACTGCCCGACTACTCGGTGCCGCGGCGCGTGCGCGTGCTGCCCGAGATCCCGTTCAAGGAGAGCCTGAAGAGCGATGTCTGACCAGATCCCCGACCCGATCCCCGCCGCCTCGTGTGTGCTGATCACCGGCGGCACGAAGGGCCTCGGCCTCGAGCTGGTCCGGGACACCCTGGAGCACGGCGCGAAGGTCGCGACGTTCTCCCGCAAGCTCACTCCGGAGATCGAACAGCTCGAGCAGGAGTATGGCGACAGGCTGTTCGCCGCGCCGCTCGACATCAACGACCAGGACGGTCTGAAGCAGTTCCTGAAGGACGCGAAGAACACCGTCGGACCAATCGATTCGTTGGTGAACAACGCTGCCATCGGCCAGGACTCGATGCATCTGCACACCTCACCCGAGCGGATCGGGCAGATCGTGCAGACCAACCTGACCGCGCCCTTGGTGTTGACTCGGGCGTTCATCCGGCACGCCATGGCGACCAGCGGTCGGGGTCGGATCGTCATGGTCACCTCGGTGTGCGCCCAGCGCGGCTACTCCGGCCTCGTGACGTATGCCGCCACCAAGGGCGGTCTCGACGCCGCGATGCGCACCCTGGCCCGCGAGATGCACGGCCGTTTCCTGGTCAACTCGGTGGCGCCGGGGTTCTTCGCGTCGGACATGTCCTCGGTGCTCGGCACCGAGCAGCTGTCGACGATCGCCCGGCGCACTCCGTCCGGCCGGATGGTGACGCCGGCCAACATCGCTCCGGTCGTGCGGTCGTTGCTGTTCGACGACACGAACCTCAACGGCCAGGTCATCACCATCGACGGCGGCAGTTCGATCTGAGATGAGTACGCCGAACCCCGCCGACACGGAGTTGCTGGCCCGGTATGCCGTGCCGGCATACCTTCGCATCGCGCCGAGCGACGAACTGCGCGCGGACGGCGCCGGCGTACGGTCGCACCTCGCGGACGGCAGGGGAGTGGCCTGGTTGGTGCCGGACGCGCTCGTGGACCGGGCCGCGGTGGACGCGGAGCTGGTCGCGCAACCGGTGCCCGGCAAGGTGGCCAAACGCGCGCGCAGCACCGACCCCGCGGTCGTGTGGCCACGCTGGACCCAGTGCGAGGTAACGGCGAAACTGCTTGACCTGCAAGTGCTTTCGTGGCTGGAATGGCCGGGGCTGATCGTCCCGGGGAAGTTCGCGCGGCAGGTCCGGATCGAGCGCGTGCGTGTCGACGACGTGCTGGTGTGCTGCGGTCTGCGGATCACCGCGCGGTCTTTCGATCAATGAGTCGGGTCGGCAGATCCATGGCTCGACGCCCCCTTGGCCGATGCTGACTACGTGACCTGCACCGAACCGACGACCACCGAACCGACGACCACCGAAGCGACAACCACCGAAGCGACAACCAGTGAACAGGCACGCGTCGACACCGGACAACCCCCGGCGACGCTGACCGCGCTCGTCCTCGCGACGGGCACGGCCGTCCTCGTCGGAGCCGAATTCGTCCCGGCCGGAGTGCTGCCGTTGCTCGCCCATGACCTGCACGTCAGCGAGGGACGCGCCGGTCTGGCCGTCGCGGCGACGGCTCTCGCCGGCGCGATCACCGCACCGACGATCGCGTCGGTGCTGCCGCGGACCGACCGTCGGCGCGTGCTGCTCGGGCTGCTGGCGCTCGCCGTGGTCTCGAACGTGCTGGTGGCGCTGGCGCCGACGCTGCCGTTGCTGCTGGCCGGTCGCGTCCTGCTGGGTGTCGCGATCGCCGGTTACTGGTCCTTCACATTCGGCGTCGGAGTCGCGATCACCGGGCGTCCCGCACTGGTCTCGACGGCAATGTCGTTGGGCACCAGCGTCGCCACCATCGTCGGCGTACCGCTGGCCTCGGTGCTCGGCGACAGCATCGGCTGGCGAGGTGTCTTCGCCATACTCATCGCGGCGACGGCGGCTTCCGGGCTGGCGATGGCCCGCCTGCTGCCTCCGGTGCCCGCGCATCCCGGAGCGGGGGCAGCCATGATGCGCCAGGCGCTGGGCAACCGCCGGCTGATGGCCGGTGTCGGGCTGGTGGCATTGGCCGCGTTCGGCAACTTCGCCGCCTACCCCTACATCCGGGTGGCGCTGCAGGCCGTGACGCCGTCGCTGGTGACCGTGCTCCTGGTGGCCTGGGGGATCGGCGGGCTGGCCGGGAACCTGCTCGGCGGCTCGCTGTCCGGCAGGTTGCGGCTGGGCGTGGCACTGGCGCCGGCGATGCTGTCCATGGGGCTGGCCGTGCTGGCGCTGCACCCGTCGTCGGCCCTGGTCGCGCTGGCGATCCTGGCGTGGGGGACCGGCTTCAACATGGTGCCGGTGACCACCCAGTTGTGGGTGTCCCGCATCGAGCCGAAGCGGGTGGAGTCGGCGGTCTCATTGCAGGTGACGGCGTTCCAGGCGGCGATCACCGTCGGCGCGATCGCCGGCGGACTGGTGGTCGATCACCGGGATGTCTGGACCGCGATGGGCGTCGGGGCGATCGCCGCGGCGCTCGCTGCGGTCGGCTTCGCCGTCCTGCGAACGGTGCCGCGGACCGACTGACGCCACTGCCCGGGCGTGTGACCCGTCTCCGCCCGGAAGGCTCGCACGAACGCCTCGGCCGAGCCGTATCCGGACCGGCGTGCGACGGTGACCAGGGCGGCGTCCGATGCGGCCAGCTCGTCCATCGCGTGCCGCATCCGCAGCCGGCGCAACAACTGCATCGGCGCGAGGCCGATGGCCTGTCGGAACCGGTCGACCAGGGTCGTGGTGCCGACGTGGGAGAGGGCGGCGAGTTCGGCGAGCGACCAGTCGTGGGTCGGGTCGTCGGCCATCGCGATCGCCGCAGTCCGGACGACCGGATCGGCGGACGACCGCGGCAGCCGGTCGTCGGTGCTGCGCTCGCGCTCGGAGAGCATCGCCGAGCCGAGCAGTTCGCCATACGCGGTGGTGATGCGGGGTCGCTCGACCTTCATCTCGCCACGCATCGGACACGCCGACAGCAGCGCCACGACGCCGGTCTGCGTGTCGGCGAAGTCGCGCGCGATCATCAGCCGTGGGACGGTCCCACGTTCCGCGCGCAGATCGGCGGCCAACAGCGCGCTGTCCGCGGTGGCCCGCACCGGATGCAGGACGGCGTGGTGCAGGTATGCCGCATCGCCCGGGCGCAGCGTGATCGCCGTTGCGGTGCCGAGGCTGCCGATGGTGACCGAGCCGGAGCGCACCAGGAGCCACAGCGACGAACGAGCCGTCTCCAGGACGGCGCCCGCGGACAGATCGGTGGACCAGGAGCGGTCGATGCGCCAGGTCTGAACGGGGTCCATGTCGGTGCAAGGCCGGTGGCCCGCAGCGCATTCCCCGCCCTTTCCCGCGGCCGGCACGCCACCCGCTGCACGAGCAGGGTTGTCGAGATGTTCAGAAACGCTCCCCATTCCGTTCAAGAGCGGCTCGTAGCCTCCGAATCGCGAGCTCGCACCGAGAACAACAAGGGAGACGACTGGGTGGAAGGCACTGTCGGCACACCGAATTCATCGTCGGCGTTGCCCACCGTCGGTGTCGCGATGTTGCACATGGGTGACCGGCCGGCGGAGCTGCGCCGTGCGCTCGCCACCCTGCGCGCCCAGGAGGGCGTCGAACTCGATGTCGTGGTCGTCGGCAACGGGTGGCGGCCGGAGGGTCTGCCGGACTGGGTGCGCAGCGTCCATCTGCCCGAGAACGTCGGGATCCCCGAGGGTCGCAACGTCGCAGCGCGCGAGGCGCGTGGCGAGTTCATCTACTTCTACGACGACGACGCCGCACTGCCGACGCCCGACGTGATCGCCGCGCTCGCGGCCCGGCTGCGGGCCGACGACCGGATCGCGGTCGTCCAACCGCGTGGTGTCGACCCGGACGGCAAGCCGTCGCCCCGACGTTGGGTACCGCGGTTCCAGGTGCGTGGCGGTGGCCGGCCGGGTCCGGCGGCATGGTTCTGGGAAGCCGCAGTTCTGGTGCGCCGCAAGGCTTTCGAGCAAGTCGGCGGCTGGCCGGGGCACTTCTTCTTCGGTCACGAGGGTGTCGATCTCGCGTGGCGGCTGGCCGACGTCGGGTGGCGCATCGAGTACGCGCCGTCCATCGTCATACATCATCCGGCGACGGACGCCGCGCGGCACGACGTCTACTTCCACACCAACGCACGCAACCGGGTGTGGGTGGCCAAACGCAATCTGCCGGCACCACTCGTACCGGTCTACCTCGGCTTCTGGACCGGCGTGACCGTCGTCCGGGTGCGGGACCATCGGGCGTTGCGCACGTGGATCGGGGGATTCGTGGAAGGCGTCCGCACGGACGCCGGTGAACGGCGCCCGATGACGTGGCGGACGGTCTGTCGGCTGGCCCGGACCGGCCGTCCGCCGGTGGTGTGATGAGCCCCGACCCGGTGCAGATAGTCGTCACCGGCGTGCGCAGCCGCACGCACCTGGTCCACCTGGCCGCCTACCTGCGAGGGGCCGCCGGGCCGCTGCGCGTGACCTACCTCGCCGGGGGCCGGTTCCTGGGGAAGGCGAACGTCGGCAGCGACGACATCCGCCGGTTCCTCGCGCTGCCGGCGGGCGCCGGGTTGCAGATCGTCCACTCGGTCGCCGCGCTCGCGGACCTCCCGGACGAGCCGGTGACCTATCTCTCGGTGGGCGCGCCGGGGATTCGCGCCTGGCTCACCATGCGACGCGCGGCACCGCGCCGGGCGATCCGGACGGTGGTCACCGACGAGGGCCTGGGCACGTATGGCGACTGGCGCACCCGACGCGCTGCATGGCGCCGGCAGGGCCTTCGGGAGCCCTGGACGACGACGCGTGCACTGGCGGTCGAGGGTGCGGTGCGCGGGCTGACCAGCGCCCGCTTCGCGATGTATGACGCCCGGCGTGGCTACGCACTGGAGCCGCGGATCCGTGCCGAATTCGGTTCGCACGTGGGAGATCGACGGCCGGACCCACTGGATGACCGGGTGATCTTCCTGAGCTCGCCGTGGGTCGAGATCGGTGCGCTCGACGAGGCGGCATACCTGCGCCACGTGGAGCAGGTCGCACGCTCGACGCGACAGAGCGGCAAGCGACTGGTGGTCTGTCCGCATCCCGCGGAGGACCGTTCGCGGTACCGCGATTTCGAGACGCTGAACGGCGACCTGCCGGCCGAGCTGAACCCGGAGGTCGTCGGCGCATCGGCTGCGATCGGCGGCACGAGCACCGCGCTGCTCAACCTCGCGGCGTTGCACGGGATGACCGCGACGCGGGTGGTCACCCCCGGTCTGGAACACCTCGAGACCGCTCTCGGCACGGTGCAACGCGGGCTCTTGACGCGCTACCTACCCTCGCCTGTCACGGTCTGCGGTTAGAGTCGAAGGGTGAAGGTCCACTCCTCAGCGGCTCGCATCTCGGGTTCACCAGCAGTGCAGCGGGTGGTCGGTCGTGCCCGTCAGGCGGCCAAGGACACCGCTTCCAAACTTCCCCGGCCGGCCGAGCAGAAGGTCTCGTTGCGGGCGGCCGACTTCAGCGGTGTGCGCAGCACCGGCCTGTTGCTGGACGGCGACGAGGCACGACTCGCCCGCAAGGCTGCCCGCCGGCTGGGTCTGGCGCGCACCCTCGACGACACCAGCGCCTGGGCGGCGTTCGGCGCCCTCGCCGCGCTGCTGCGTGTCGTCGACGACGGGCGCCGGCACTCGGTGATCGTCGACACGGCCGGACCTCGGTCGATCTTCTCCCGGTGGGCGACGCGGATCGGTTTCGCCCCGATCGCGGTCGACGTGATGCGCCCCGACGTGGTCGGGACCGACATCGACGCCGGCTCGGTCGACCTCGTCGTGCGGCTGCATCCGCATTCCAGCGATCCGGCCACCGTCGACGAGGACCTCGCACGCGGCACCGCGGCACTACGTCGTGGCGGGCTGATCATGGTCTCGCTGCGGTTGGGGCCGCGCGAGGCCGGCGGGATCGCGGTCGCCGATGTGCGGTCGCTGATCGCCCGCGCCGATGAGCAGGGCCTGTCCCTCGTCGGGGACCTCGCGCTCGAGGAGGGCCGCCAGGCCAACACCGTCGCGGCCGGCGAGACCGGCAACTTCGGTCTGGTGCTGTTGACCTTCCGGCGTCGGTGACGACACCACCCGCGGCAACAGCCGACTTCGCGCCGGGTCGACCGGTTCCGCTCGGGGCGATCCTGGCAACCTACCGGCACGGCTCCGGTGATCCGACCTTCCACGCCGCGCCCGGCGTCGTATGGCGCACCGCCCGCACCCCCGACGGTCCGGGCACACTGCGACTGCATCTGGAGCCCGCGGAACAGGGCGACCGGGTCGTCGCGCAGGCGTGGGGGCCCGGGGCGCAGTGGCTGGTCGGCGGCCTGCCGGACCTGCTCGGGGCCGCGGACCGACCGGACACCTTCGTGGTCCACCACGACCCGCTTCGACAGGTCGCGAAGGTGCATCGGCACTGGCGGGTCGCGCGATCACGGTTGGTGATCGACAGTCTGATCCCCGCAGTCATTGAGCAGCGCGTCACCGGCAAGCAGGCCTTCGGCGCCTACCGGCAGCTCGTCCGGCGGTATGGCGAACCCGCCCCCGGCCCGACCGATGTGATGGGGTCGCTACGGCTGCTGGTCGCCCCGGACGCCACGACGTGGCGCCGGATCCCGTCGTGGGAGTGGCTGCGGGCCGGGGTCGACGCACGCCGGGCCGACACGGTGCAGCGCGTGCTGCAGGTTGCGCCGCGACTGGAGGAGTGTGTCGCGCTGCCGCGTGAAAAGGCCTGGGAACGCTTGCGATCCGTGCCCGGTGTCGGCGTCTGGACGGCGGCCGAGACGATGCAGCGGGCAGCCGGTGACGCCGATGCCGTCAGCTACGGCGACTATCACGTGGCCAAGGATATCGGGCACGCGCTGACCGGTGTCCGTGTCGACGACACCGGCCTCGAGCAGTTGCTGCGTCCGTATGCCGGGCATCGATACCGGGTCCAGCACCTCGTCATGGCCGGGCGGCTGGGCGCTCCCCGCCGCGGAGCCCGGCTCGCCCTGCCCACGCACCTGCCGCGCTGAGGACCAGGACCACGAGGCCGGCCAGCATGGCAAGCTGCATCCCGTGGACGTATGACGCACGCGCCGCGTCCATGACCTGGCCGGCCAGCGAGTCGGGCAATCGCGACGCCACACCGGCCGCCTCGGCGAGCGAGCCGCCGGCGGGGCCGTGTGCGAAGGCGGCCGGCAGCGTGTCCACCGCCTGCGACCGGTAACCGGCTGCGGCGACACTGCCCAGCAACGCGATGCCGAGCGCACCGCCGAGTTCACTGGCGGCCTCCGAGACCGAGGCTCCGGTGCCCGCCTGCCCCTCGTCGACCGCGGCCAGTACGAGTTCGCCGGCCAGGGTCATGGTCAGGACCAACCCGGAGGCGAGCAGCCCGGCACCGATCAGCGCGCTGAGCAACGATGACGTGCCGAGAGTCGCGAGTACACCGAATCCGCTTGCGGCGACCAACAATCCGGCGGCCGCCGAGGTCGCCTTTCCGAAGCGCGCACCCATCGGCGCGGCGAGCGGTGCGACTGCCGCGACCCCGACGGTCGGCAGGATGCTCCACAGCGCTGCGGCCAGTGGCTCATAGCCGAGCACGAGTTGCAGGTAGGCGGTGATCAGCACCGCGTTGCCGACCAGCGCGAACGAGCAGATGCTGTTGCCCAGCAGCGCGACACAGTAGGTGCGGTTGCGCAGCAGCGCCGGCGGCACCATCGGATGTGTGTGGTGGAACTGTCGGTGCGCGAACGCGACCACCAGGGACAGGCCCACACCGATGCAGACGATCCACCGGACGTCGAGGCCGTCGGCAGCCCACTGCTTGATGCCGAAGATCGTGCAGAGCACTCCGGCGAGCGAGAGCATCGCGCTCGGCAGGTCGAGGGGGTGCGACCGCCGGCTGCCGCGAGGCAGCAGCACCGGACCGAGCACCAACAGCAGGACCATGGCCGGCAGATTGATCAGGAACACCGATCCCCACCAGAAGTGTTGCAGCAGAACGCCGCTCAGCACCGGCCCGAGTCCGACTCCGGCGGTCATCACGCCGGTCCACGCGCCGATGGCACGGCCGCGCTGGCGCTCGTCCTGGAAGAGCGATCGGAGCATCGACAGGGTGGAGGGCATCAGGGTCGCGCCGGCGAGACCGAGGATCCCGCGCGCCGCGATCAACTGCGCGGCGCCGCCGGAGTATGCCGCCAGCAGGGAGGTGGCCGAGAAGCACGCGGCGCCGATGAGCAGCAGCCGTCGTGGGCCGATCCGGTCGGCGACCGCACCCATCGTGATGAGCATCCCGGCGAGCACGAAACCGTAGATGTCGAAGATCCACAGCTGCTGGGTCGGTGAGGCATGCAGGTCGCGGCTGATGTCGGGCGCCGCGAAGTAGAGGACCGAGACGTCCATGGAGACCAGCAGCAGCGGCAGCGCCAGCACGGTGAATGCCACCCACTCCCTGCGGCCGGCGGTGGGCGATGCCGGTTGTGTCGCCATCTTCATCGTTTCTCCTAATGGTGTATTACGCAAACTGTTTATGTACGACACTGAACATAGAGCATTACTGTGTATGATGTAAAGAGATAATTTCGAGCATGGGGAGGCACGCGTGACCGGGTCGGAGATGAGCCGTGGCATACACGCACTCTGGGGCGGAGTCGACAAGCCACGGCGTGGACCGAAGCCGAGTGTCACGATTCACGAGATCGCGGCTGTCGCAGTGGAACTCGCGGACGAGTCCGGACTCGAAGCGGTCACGATGGCAGCCGTGGCCGCCCGGCTGAAGCTGACGACCATGGCGCTCTACCGGCATGTCGACTCGCGGCAGGACCTGGTCGCTGTCGCCGGGGACACCGCCCTCGGCAGCCCACCGGAGCGCAGCCGCCGCATGGGCTGGCGGCGTCAGGTGGGGGAGTGGGCCCGTGCGGAGTTCGACCGGTTGCGGGCGCATCCTTGGGTGTTGGACATCATCCTCGAGGGACCGCCGACCGGGCCGAACACCATTGCCTGGATGGACAGCGGGATGCAGGCGATCGGCAGCACCGGCCTCGACCCGCAGTCGGCCGCCTCGGCGCTGCTCGTCGTCGATGGTTTCGTCCGCAGCATGGTCACCCAGGCGCAGCAGTACGGCGACGGCGCGGACTGGGCGGCCACGTTGGCGACCGTCGTCACTCCTGGCGAATACCCCGCTGTGTCAAGGGCTTTGGAGTCCGGCACGTTCGACGACGATGGCGACTTCCCGAGCGAGCAGGACATCGACTTCGGGCTCGGGCTGATCCTCGACGGCATCGAGAGACTGGTCGGCTGAGGGGGCCTCAGTCCTGGGGCTCGGTGACCTCGATCGTCACTGCGTCCGAGGCATCGCGACGAGCGTGCCCCTGCAACCTCTCGCCGGCTATCGCGACCTCGAGCCGAGCCCAAACCCGCCCGAGGGCAACGGGATCCGCGCACTTCAGCCGTATGGCGACGGAGCCGTCCGAGGCCGACGCGTGCGCAGCGACGGAGTCGCCCCCGGCGAGCGCGACTCGCGTGGCGCGGGACACCCGGTCCTCCAGCGGTTCGGGGGCAACGGATTCGACACCGACCTCGGCGGCAAGGGCGGAGCCGGGAGGGACGCCGAGTGCGGCCCGGACGGCTTCGGCGCGACCGAGTCCGAACCAGTCGGTCGGTCCGGTGCGGACGAGTCCGGCGGCCCCCGGGCCGTCCTCGGCGGTGACGAACGCATCGAGTCCGGTGAGCACGGCGACCGGCACCCGGTCGATCTTGCCCTTGACGAGGTCGGCTGCAGAGGCCACTTCGTCGGCGATGTTGCGGATGGTGACCGCCAGGTCGCGCCCGGTGGTGTCGGCCAGTCCGCGCAGGTCGTCCAGCGGGTTGAGTCCCGCGGCGCCGAGTGCGAAGTCGGTTAGGCCACCACGCCAGGAACGGCCGGAGGTGTCGGACAGGACTACCGCGAAATCCGTTGTCCTGTCGAGAGATCGCGCCAGCTCGCCGCGCAGTCGGCGGGCGACGGCGTCGGCATCACGGGGCAGGAGCAGGAGTCGCTCGTCGGCCGAGTTGGAGGCGTCGATGCCGGCCCCGGCCATCACCGGGCCGGCGACGGCATGCACGACTCGCGTGATGCCCGAAGCCGTCGCACGTTCCGCGACGACCGAATGTGACTGTTGCAGAACGAGATCCGCACGATCGACATTCGTCGCGGCATACAGCCTGAGCCACTTGGAGACGATCTTGCTGGTGATCACGACGATGTCGCCGGCTGCGAGGATCGGCCGCAGTCGCTCGGCGAGCAGCGCGGGCAGGTCGAGTTCGGGCGTGACCTCATCCTCGAAGCCGACCGGGCGGATCGCGATCATCGGAGGTTTGTCATCGGCGCAGCGAAAGGCCGAGTTCTATTGCTTCAGAGGCCATTTCGGCGGCAGCCTCGACATCCGTCATCAGCAGAGGAATCGCCCGGACGGCCGGCTGGGCGCCGGTCATCGCGGATTCATCGGCCTTGTCGACCAGCCATCCGTCGAGGAAATCGGCGTAGAGCCCGGCGACGCCGTCTGGCGTGACCGGCACGCCGATGGCGGACAGGCAGGCGTCCGCGTGACCGCGGACCGGGGCGCCGCCGACGAGCGGGCTGACCCCCACGACCGGGGCGCTCGTGCCGCGCATCGCATCGCGCACGCCGGGCACCGACAGGATGATCCCGATCGACACGACCGGGTTGCTGGGCGGGAGCAGGACGAGGTCGGCGGTGCGGATCGCGTCGAGGACGCCCGGCGCCGCCGCGGCCTGGTTGAGGCCGGCCACGACGAATCGCTTCGCCGGCAGCGCCGCCTGGTGCTGCACCCACCACTGTTGGAAGTGGATCGCGCGTTCGGCGCCGTCCTCGCCGTCGACGACGACGTGGGTCTCGACGGGGGTGTCGGTCATCGGCAGCAGGGTGACGCCCTGCTCCGGCAGCTTCCAGCGCTGCGCCAGCCGCTCGACGACGGCGCTGAGCGTCATACCCTGGCCGAGCCACTGGCTGCGCACGATGTGCGTGCCGAAGTCGCGATCGCCGAGACCGAACCACTGCGGTTGCGCACCGTATGCCGCGAGCTCGCCCTGCACCGTGAACGTCTCGTCGGCGCGGCCCCAGCCCTGCGACTCGTGGACCCCGCCGCCGAGCGTGTAGAGCAGGGTGTCGAGATCCGGGCACACGCGCAGGCCGAAGAGTGAGATGTCGTCGCCGGTGTTGCCGATCACGGTCAGCGAGTGCGGACCGTCGGCCCGACCGGACAGGTGGTGCAGGAGGCCACGCAGGAATCGGGCGCCGCCGACACCTCCGGCCAGAGCGGTGATGCGCATTGCCCCATGGTCGCACGTCGGTCGAAAAGCGTTGCAGGGCGCGGAGTCTGCGAACGATAGTTAGCAACTTCCGGGCTTGACGTATCGGAATGACACGCGTGTAATTAGCACCATCAGGTCACACCGACGGTGGAGGAGGAGCCGTGCAGGAGTTCACAGTTTTGACCCTCTTGCACGAGGGGCTCGAGCAGGAAGATGAAGAGACAACGCTTTCGTGGCAGGAGCGTGCGCTGTGCGCACAAACCGACCCCGAGGCGTTCTTCCCCGAAAAGGGTGGGTCCACTCGTGAGGCCAAGAAGGTCTGCATCGGGTGCGACGTCAAGTCCGAGTGCCTCGAATACGCCCTCGCACACGACGAACGCTTCGGTATCTGGGGCGGCTTGTCCGAACGAGAGCGCCGCAAGCTGAAGAAGCGGGCAGTCTGACCACGATCCACGCCCGGCCCACCCGGCACGCAGCCGAGCTGACCAGTGCCGGGTTGTTGGCGACCGATGACGACGCCGTCGCCCTGGCCGTCACCGCGTTGCTCGTCGTCCAGCACGGCGACCACCCACGTCTTCCCGACACCCTGCAGGCGCTCGTCGCCTCCTCCCGCCGGCCGGACCGGCTGATCGTCATCGACGCGACCCCGGGACGTGACCTGCCCGGGATGCTCGCGGACCACCCCGTGATCGGCGAGGCCGACTGGGCCCTCTCCGTGGTGACCGTTCCTCCCGGCACATCGTTCGCCGAGATCGTCGACACCGCCGTCACCGCGCTGCCCGATCCGGGCGAGGATGCCGTGGTCGCGCTGCGCCCGCGCCGCCGGGCCCGGAAACGACCGGTCCGCCCTCGCGACCGCGACGAATGGCTGTGGCTGCTCCACGAGGACAGCGCGCCCGACAGCGCGGCACTTGCCGAGCTCGCCACCGTGGTCGCCGCGAGCGACCGGATCGGTGTCGCCGGGTGCAAGGTCCTGGACAGCGACGACCCGACCCGCCTCGTCAACGTCGGCATCGACCTGACCCGCACCGGCCGACACGTCGGCTCGCGGATGCAAGGGGAGCCGGACCAGGGCCAGCACGACGACCGACGTGACGTCCTGGGCGTCAGCAGCGCCGGCATGCTGATCCGCCGCGACGTCTACCTCGGCCTGGGCGGATTCGACCCGGCATTCGACGGTGACGGCGACGGCCTCGACGTGTCCTGGCGCGCCCATCTCATCGGTCGCCAGGTGGTCGTCGTGCCGGCGGCGCGCGTCCACCAGGACCTGGCCGGCAAGGACAGCGACGTCGACCGACCCGCACCGCGGAGCCCGCGCACCGTGCGCCGGCACCGACAGGTCGCGCTCGCCCGTGCATCGTTGCTCGGCCTGCCGTTCATGGCGCTCTGGGTGTTCGTCAGCAGCGCCGTCCTCGGACTCCTCATGCTGTTGCTCAAGCGGCCACGGCGCTCGCTGGCCGAGTTCGCCCAGGCCACCGCGCCGCTCGGGCTCGTCCGGGTGATCGGCGCGCGTTGGCGGTTCATCGGCCGGGCGAGCACCAGGCGGCGCAACCTGCGCAGCATCTTCGTGCCCTGGCGTGGCGCGCTCGAGCACGCGGTCGGCACCATCGGCGACGCGATCACCCTCGAGCCGACACGTCGCGACATACCTGTGACCGAGCCCGTGGAAACCGGGCCGGTTTCCGGCGACGCAGAATCCATGCCGGTCGGACCGGCGCCGGGTCGCGGCGGCGTGCTGCGCAACCCCGGCCTGTGGGTCTTCCTCGTGCTGCTGGTCGCGGCCGGTGTGTGCTGGCGCGACCTGATCACCGGCGGGGCTGTGCGCGGCACCGGCAACGGCCTGTCCGGAGGGGCGTTGCAGCCCTTCACCACGGACGCGTCCGGCGTATGGCGCATGTGGCGCGACGCGTGGACCGGTCCGGGCCTGGGTGAGGCCGGCTCGGCCACGCCATACCTCGTGCTGCTGGCGCCCTTGGCGTGGGTGGCACAGCAGCTCCCGGGTGTGCACGGCGGCGCCTCGGCGGCTGCCGTGATCGCCTGGTTGTTCGTGCTGGCGATGCCGCTCTCCGGGCTGGTGGCCTACCGCGCCGGACGCATCGCGACGCACGCCCGCTGGCCGCGGGCCGCGGCCGCACTCGCGTGGGCGACCCTGCCGACGCTGACCACGGCGGTCGCCGCCGGACGCCTGGGTCCGGTCGTGGCGCACATCCTGTTCCCGTTCGCTCTCGCCGGTGCCTTCGAGATCGGGCGTCGGCGGGCAAGCGTCCCGGTCACCTGCGGGACCGTGGTGGTCTGCGCCGTCATCGGTTCCTTCGCTCCCGCACTGCTGCTGGTGACCTCACTGATCGCGCTCGGCGTGGTCGTCATCGGTCCCGGATCGGCGCGGCTGCGCGGTCTCACCGTCGCGGTGCTGCCGTGGGTCGTCCTCGGTTGGTGGACGCGGGATCTGCTCACCGACTGGCGTGCCGCACTGGCGGGCCCGGGCGGGTTGGACACCGTGCACTCGACGCCGGTCTGGCACCTGCTGTTGCTGCACCCGGCCGGACCCGGCTCCTACACCGTGTGGGCGAGCATCCCGGTGCTGCTGGTGGGCGTGGCCGGTCTGGTGCGCTCCGGGTTCGGCAAGGCGTCCACCGGACTCGCGTTGGTCGGCCTGCTCGGTCTGGCTGCCGGGCTCGCTGCCGGGCACCTGCACCTCGTGCAGTGGTCGGACGGTGTGCGCACACCGTGGGCGGGTCTCGGTCTCGACGTCTTCGCCGCGGCTCTGCTGGCCGCCGGCCTGCTCGGCCTACGGGGGCTGCTCGCCGAGCGCTCCGCCCGTGCGCCCCGGCTCGCGCACCGACTGGCCGTCGGTGCCACCGTTGCCGGCTGCGTCGTTTTCGCGGGGACCGCTGCGCTCGCCGCGTGGCAGGCTCAGCCGACAGCATCGCTGCGGCCGACGCCCGCCGGAGTCCCTAGCGTGGTGTCCGGCCAACTCACCGGCCCGAACGCCGTCCGTCTGCTGCGGCTGACCGTCTCGAGCGCCGGCACGATCACCTACCAGCTGACCGGTCGCGAGACGGGGCTGCCGGCGACCGGCCTCCATGAGCCGGTGCCCAGCGGTGGCGCCCCGACCGCAAGTGCCGCGACCGACCTGCTGCAACCCGACCGGGCGGACTCCGCCACCACCCAGTTGCGTGATCTGGCAGTCGGATTCGTCATCGTCGACGGCCCCGGTTCACGCGCCGCGATCGCCGATCGGCTGCAGAGCGTCGCGGGACTGACGCAGATCTCCCAGGCCGCCCGTGCTGCCGTATGGCGGGTCGACCCCGCGACCTCAGACGCCGGCGCAGCGGTCGTGGGCAGCAGTCGCGTCTGGCTCGAGCAGGACGGACAGCCGATCGACGGTGTGCCGTCGACCGTGGCACACGCGCGATCCACCACCACGATCCCGGCCGGTTCCGCCCGGCGCGACCTGGTCATCTCCGAGGGCCTCGGCTGGCGTGACCACGGCAGCGTGACGATCAACGGGCATCGCGTGCGGCCGGTGGTCGCCGACGGCCGCCTCACCTACCCGATGCCGGCCTCCGGCGGCCGGTTGACGATCGACCCGGGTGTTCAGCACCCGGCCGTCGTACTCGGTCAGGGTGCGCTCGCCGCTCTGCTGGTCTTCCTGGCGATCCCCTTCGGCAACCGCCGGTCACGGAGGACGTTGTGAAGGTATGGGGAGCCATCCGGGCAACGGTGACGGTCGTTGCGGGTGCCGGTCTGGTCTGGGGAGCGACCCAGGTGACCGACACCGCCGACGCGACCCGGCCGGCCGACGTGCGCCGCGTCGCTGCCGACACGACGTCCAGCACCCTGAGTGATGTGTCGCTGTCGTGCACCGGGACCGACACGGCCGGTCGCGTGCAGGTGGCATCCGCGCCGGCAGCCTGGCTGACCGCGTCCGCGAGCGGCGGTTCGGTGCGCCTGACGGGCAAGGATGCCCAGCCGCTGAACCTGACGCGCGGCCGCGTAGCCGACGGCGTGCTGCCCGCAGGTGCAGCAGCGACGGTCGCGGGCAAGGGCGGTCTGGCCACCGGCCTCGTCGCCTCGCAGGCACAGGTCGACGTGCGCCCCAGTGCGCGAGGGCTGGCCGTCGCGCCCTGCGGCGGTCCGATCCAGGACGGCTGGTTCTTCGGCGGCGGCGACGCCGCGGGACGGGTCGCCCGATTGACGCTGGTCAACACCGGTGCCACGGCGACGACGGTCGACGCAACCGTGGTCGGCGCGGACGGCGTCGATGCGGGCGCGACGGTCAAGGGCACCGTCCTGGCACCGGGGGAGCGAAAGACGCTGGTGCTGGGCGACTTCGGGTCGTCCCTGGCGTCCGCAGCCGTGCATGTCACCGCGACCGGCGCCGGTGTGTCGGCCTCATTGACCGACTCCTGGCTCGACGGCGAGACACCGGTCGGTGAGGACACGACGAGTTCTGCCGTCATACCGGCCACCAAGCTCGAGATCCCCGGCGTTTCGGCAACGAGCGCGGCGCCCGAGGTGCGCGTCGCGGTGCCGGGCAAGGACGAGGCGATCGTGCGTGTCCGCGCGATCAGTCCGTCCGGTGACGTCGCCTTCGACAAGGTCTCCACCGTTCGATCCGGCTCCTCCGGGCTGGTCCGGCTGACCGGTCTGGCAACGGGCAGCTACGACGTCCAGATCACCGGAGACGTGCCCGTCGCGGCATCGGCGATGAGCCGGACGGCGAACTCCGGTGTCACCGACCTCGCCTGGTCCCCGGCCGTGGAGGGGGGCAAGGGTCCGGCGGGCATCGCGCTGCCGACGGGCGTACCCAACCGCGTGACGACCCTGATGCTGGCCGCGCAGCAGCGGACCAAGGTCGAGCTTGTCATCGTGACTCCATTGGGCGCCGAGACCAAAACCATTGAGGTTCCTGCGGATCGACCGGTGGTGACCGACCCCAAGGGCGCCACAGCCGTGTGGGTGCGACCTGCGGGAGGCGGCGCCGTGCAAGCGGCCGTCACCATCAGCGGCCGGCGCGATGACGGTGCGCTGCTCGCCACGATCCCGTTGCAGCAGACACCGCTCAGCCAGTCGACCAACCGGCTGGTCGCCGCCCGCGGCTGACCGTCGGGCTCAGGCCTGCTGCTCGGCCAACCACTGCGCGTAGGTCGCACCGCCCCGAATTGCATGCGGTCCGGGCAGATTCGAGCCTTCGGCGAAACGGCGCATCGTTCCTCCCACCGCGGGTAGCCGCACCTGACGTGGTGCCCGCCGCCCCTCGACGTGCGCGGTCAGGACGGCCAGCTCACGTGCAGTCAGGATCTCCGGCCCGGCATACTCCGCGGTGGCCACCGACGGCGTCTCCTCGAGGGCATGATCGACCAATTGCTTTGCCAGCCAACGGGAATCGATCGGTGCGAACCGCAGACCGCGCATACCCACACCGAAGCCCGCGACCTGGCCGCCGACGAGTCGACGGACGAGCTCGTGCACCTGGGTCGCCCGCACGATCACGTGCGTGCGACCCGAACTGGTGACGGCGGTCTCGGCGGCTGCCTTGGCCCGGTAGTAGGGGAGCGGATTCTCCCAGCAGCCGACGATGGAGACGTGGATCAGGCGCGCGGTCGGATTGTGCTCGGCCAACGCCTCGCACAGCCGGGCGGTGCCGTCGATGTCCACGTCCTGGCTGTGCGCGGCGTTGCTCGCGCAGTGGATCACCGACTGCACCCCGTCGACGGCCTCGGCGAGTCCGGCGCCGGTCGCGAGATCACCCTCGATCTCCTCGCCTCCAGTCGTGGCGTGGCCCGGCATACGCGTCAAAATCTTTGCAGTGACACCGGATCGGAGCAGTTCGAGCACCGCCTGCGAGCCGATCGTGCCCGTGCCACCGGTCACCAGGACGGGCTGCCGGGCGATCCCGGGAAGCCCGGGGATGAGCGGGGGTGGGTCGGTCGCCTGCGACATCAGTCCTCCAGATCGTCCGGATGTATGCCGATCACGTGCGCGACCTGTTCGGCCAGGACCTCCCAGACCAGCTCGGTGAGGTCGGAGTCCTCGGTGGCGCGCGACTCGATCGGACGGCGGTAGAGCACGACGCGGGCAGCACGGCCTCGCTGGGCGGGGTGCGCACGGCCCAGCGCGAGATCGGCCTCCCAGGGCGGAGGGTCGGTCGACGGGACGTCCTCGACCGCGAACTCGATGCCGTCGAGGCTGCGCTTGAGGCGTCCCTCGAGGTTCTCCACACCGTCCAGAACGAGCTCGTCGAACTGGGCCGACCGACTACGCATGGCAGGCACCGGCGGCCAGGCGAGGGGACCGCGGAAACCGCGACCGTGCCGATCGACGCTCATGACCATGACTCTATAGGTGCCAATCACTTTCGAGATGCAACCGGATTCGATCCGAGAGCTCGGCGGCGTGCCGATCGACCACCGGCGGCCCCGGTGTCCTAGAGTCGAGCATCGTGACTGGTCCGAGAGTGAAGCGCCTGTGTTCCCGCACCGCGTGCAAGGCAACCGCGGTCGCGACCCTCACCTATGTGCACGCGGACCAGACCGCCGTGCTCGGGCCGCTCGCCACCTACGCGGAGCCGCACACCTACGACCTGTGCGCGGATCACACGACGCGACTCACGGCGCCGCGCGGGTGGAACGTCGTACGCCTGGCGATCGACCTGTCGGAGCCGGAACCCACGCCCGACGACCTGCTCGCCCTCGCCGACGCCGTACGTGCCGCAGCGGCACCGCCGCCGGCACCCGAGGTGCCGCCGACCGAGGGCGGCCGGCCGGTGCTGACCGTGCTCCGGGGGCAGGACTCCTCCCGGTAGGCTCGTCCTTCGTGACCTCGCCTCGACTCGCCGACTTCTGCAAGGCGTATGACGTTCGCGGCCTCGTGCCCGAGCAATTGAACGATGCCGTCGCCTTCGCGATCGGCGCGGCCTTCGCACAGGTCGTGGCGCTGCCGGACGGCGCGCACTCGATCGTCGTGGGGCACGACATGCGACCCAGTTCACCGGCCCTTTCCGACGCCTTCGCCCGTGGCGCCGCGTCGCTCGGCCTGGACGTGGTGCAGATCGGGCTCTGCTCGACCGACGGGCTCTACTACGCCAGCGGTGCGCTCGACCTGCCCGGCGCGATGTTCACCGCGAGTCACAACCCGGCGCAGTACAACGGCATCAAGTTGTGCCGGTCGGGTGCTCGGCCGGTCAGCCGGGAGACCGGCCTGGCGCAGATCACCGAGATCGCCCAGGCCCGGCTGGACGACCCGGCGAGCGTCACCGTCGACACCGCTCCCGGTGCGGTCACCTCCCGAGACGTGCTCGGTGATTACGCGACGTTCCTGCGCGGCCTCGTCGACCTGTCCGGCGGCCGGCCGCTGAAGGTCGTGGTCGATGCCGGCAACGGCATGGGCGGCCACACCGTCCCCGCCGTGCTCGACACCGGAGCGGGACTGCCGCAGTTGCCGCTGGAGGTCGTGCCGCTCTACTTCGAACTGGACGGCACCTTCCCGAACCACGAGGCCAACCCGTTGGAGCCCGAGAACCTGCGCGATCTGCAGCGCGCGGTCGTCCAGCACGGCGCGGACATCGGCCTCGCATTCGACGGCGACGCCGACCGCTGCTTCGTGATCGACGAGCGTGGCGAGCCGGTCAGTCCGTCGGCGGTCACCGCGCTGGTGGCGACCCGGGAGATCGCCAAGGCCGGCGCCGGCGTGCCGGTCGTCTACAACCTGATCTCCTCGCGCGCGGTCCCGGAGATCATCGCCGAGCAGGGTGGCGAACCCGTCCGCACGCGCGTGGGTCACTCCTTCATCAAGGCCGAAATGGCCTCGCACCAGGCGATATTCGGTGGTGAGCATTCGGCGCATTACTACTTCCGCGATTTCTGGTTCGCCGACACCGGGATGCTTGCCGCCATGCACGTCCTCGCGGCGCTCGGCGAGCAGGACCGGCCCTTGTCGGAGCTCGCTGCGTCATACAGCCGGTATGTCGCCTCGGGTGAGATCAACTCGCGGGTGACCGATGCGGCTGCGGCTACCGAGCGGGTCAGCGACTGGGCCCGGGAACAGGGCGAGGTCGAGCAGGACACGCTCGACGGCCTGACGATCGCGCACGTCGGCGAGCCGATGTGGTGGCTCAACGTCCGCGCGAGCAACACCGAACCGTTGCTGCGACTCAACGTCGAGGCGGCCGACCGTGCGACGATGGAGATCGTGCGCGACGGCGCCCTGCAGCAGATCCGTGAGGAGAATCACGCATGAGCACGACTATTGATCCTTGGTTGCGGGAGATCCTGCGCTGCCCGGTCGGGCTGCACGAGCTGGTCGACGGGACCGGCCCGGACGGCTCGCCCGAGTTGCAGTGCACTGCCGATTGCGGCGCACCCGGGCAGCGGCGCGGTTACCGCATCGACGACGGCGTGCCGGTGTTGCTCGCCGACGAGTCCCGAGTGTTCACAGCCTGATTCGTCGCCTGCGATGCCCTACCTGGACGAAGCCGGACTCGATGATCCCGACGAGCTCGCTCGCCGGGATTCACGGGAGACGCTGCGCGCGCTGGCGACCGCCGGTGCCCAGGTCCGGGAGGCCGTGACCCTGTCGACCGAGGGTGGCATCGACCGCGTCGCGTACGGCGAGCGGCCGAGGTCGGTCGTGGTGGCGGCGCTCGGTGGCAGCGCGGTCGTCGCCGATGTGCTGGAGATGCTCGCCGAGCCGTCCTCCCCGGTACCGGTCACTGTGCGCCGCAACCTGCCGCTGCCGGGCTGGGTCGGTCCGCTCGATCTGGTGATCGCGGTGTCGCTGTCGGGACACGCCGAAGGTCCCGTGGCGGTCGCCCGGGAGGCGGCCCGTCGTGGTGCCGCACTGCTCACCGTCGGCAGTGAGGACTCACCGCTGGCCGAGGTCAGCCACCGGGCCCGTGGGGTCCACATCGGGGTCGGACACGGACGTACCTCGTCGCGAACTTCGCTGTGGTCATTGCTGACTCCGGTCCTCATGGCCGGTGACGGCCTCGGCCTGATCGACGTTCCGCAGTCGGTGCTGCCTGAGGTCGCGGATCGATTGGACGGGCAGGCGGAGGCGTTCCGGCCGTCGTCCGAGTCGTTCGTGAACCCGGCCAAACTGGTCGCGGTGCAACTCGCCGAGACGGTGCCGGTCGTGCTCGGCGACGGCGCGCTGTCCGGGGTCGCAGCGCGCCGAGCCGCGGCAATGCTGGCGCAGACGGCGCGTATCCCCGCGACCTGGGGAGAACTGCCGGACGCCGCGTCCCAGATCGTCGCCTGCTTCGACGGTCCCTTCACCGCCGGCGGTGGGTCCGGAGCGACCTCCGCACGGCAGGCGGACATCTTCGCCGACCCCTTCCTGGATGCACCGGCACAGCCCAAGCTCGGACTGATGGTGCTGCGGGACGCGCCGGTGCGCCCGCCGACCCCGGAGAGCGACGCCGCCCTGGCACTGACCGAGGCAGTGCTCGGAACGGCACGTGGCGCCGGTGCGCACGTCATCGAATCCACCGCGACCGCAGGGCATCCCGTTGCGCGGCTGGCGGAGCTGATGGCGCTCACGGACTTTGCCGCGACCTACCTCGCGCTGGGCTTCGGGGTCGATCCGGCCGTGTCACCGCACGTCGCCGACCTGCGCGACCGCACGTCCGAGCAGTAGGTCGGCGGCCGCCACGGCCAGCAGTACCGCGGCCGTGATCGCGAAGACGGACCGCAGCCCGAAATGCGCCCCGACATACCCGCCCATCAACGGTCCGGTGACCTGACCGACGTACTGCGCCGAGACCGACAACCCCAGCACGCGACCGACGACGTTGTCCGGCACGCGGTGGCGGATCGCGGCGATGATCGCCGGCATCAACCCACCGAGCGCCGCACCCATCAGCAGGCGGAGCACCGCCAGCACGACCACGTTGGGTGCGGCAGCCTGAGCCAGCAGGGCGACGCCGGCAGCGGCGAGGGACCCGATGATCACCGGGATGTGCCCGATCCGGTCGGCGAGCCGGCCGAGCCGCGGAGCGCAGGCGATGCTCCCGGCGGCGCCGAGCGCCATGATGATCCCGGCCGCGAACGACGCGTGCTCGGTGTCGGACAGCTCGCCGACGAAAAGAGTGATGGTCGGCTCGACGGACATCGTCGCGAAGAGCAACAGGCTCGAGGTCACCAGGAGCATGACGATCGTGCCGCGGTGGGGGAGCGCCGACCAGACGATGCGGGTGTGCGGCGGTCGCGACGCCTTCGGGACGTGGTCCTCGTGCAGGAGCGTCGCGGTCGCGAGGAAGGCCAGGAAGATCAGCCCGCCGGCGAACAGGAACGTGGTGCGCACCCCGATGAGTTCCGGTGCGAAACCACCGAAGAGCGGTCCGACGATGTTGCCGGCCATCACCCCGCCGGACAGCACACCGAGCGCCCACGCACTGCGTTCCTTCGGCGTCTGCGCCGCGATCAGGATCGTCGAGCCGGAGGCGTAGCCGCCGAGCAGTCCGGTGAGCAGCCGCAGGGCGACCAACTGCCAGACGTTCTGTGCCAAGCCGATGCAGGACATCACGATCGCCATACCGAGGCTGGCGCGGATGAGCATCGACTTGCGCCCGAAGCGATCACCCAGCGCACCCCAGAGCGGCGCTGCCAGGGCTGCGGTGAAGAACGTCGCGCCGTACGCGATGCCGGACCAGCGCAGCACGGAACCCTGGTCATGGACGCCGAGTTGCTCCACGAAGATCGGCAGGTAGGGGACGAGCATCGTCATCGCGACGATTGTGGTGAACGAACCGCCCACGCAGACAACGAGATTGCGTCGCCATCGGGTGTCCTCGGTCATGGGATCCAGGTTGCTCCCTCGCGTCCATAGTGTGAACGAACTTCTCGGCATATGGACGATCAGGTTGGTCGAGTGCCGGGAGAGCGCAGCGGAGGAGGTGTATCGAGACCGGCTGTATCGCGCGGCATACGCTTGTCGGGTGACATATTTCGACCTGGCCATCATCGGCACCGGCTCCGGCAACTCGCTCGTGACGCCCGACTTCGACGACAAGCGAGTCGCCGTGATCGAGGAGGGTCTGTTCGGCGGGACCTGCCTCAACGTCGGGTGCATCCCCACCAAGATGTTCGTGTATGCCGCGGAGGTGGCCGACACGATCCGCGGGTCCGGCCGGTATGGCGTCGACGCGACGCTGGACGGCGTGCGGTGGCGTGACATCCGCGATCGCGTGTTCGGGCGGATCGACCCGATCGAGGCCGGTGGCCGCGCGTACCGGGAGGACGGCGCGAACACCACGGCGTACGAGGGGCATGCCGAGTTCGTCGGACCCCGAGAGTTGCGGGTGCAGGTGGGTGACCGGGTCGAGCAGGTCACCGCCGACCAGGTCGTCATTGCTGCGGGCGCGCATTCCGTGGTGCCCGAGGTCATCTCGGAGTCCGGGGTGCCCTTCCACACCAGCGACACGATCATGCGGATCGACGAGCTGCCGGCGTCGATGGTGATCCTCGGCGGTGGTTTCATCGCGTCCGAGTTCGCCCACGTCTTCGGTGCGTTCGGTGTCGAGGTCCGCATCGTCAATCGCGGCGCGCAGCTGTTGCGCAAGGAGGACGAGGAGATCAGCCACGCCTTCACCGAGCTGGCGACACAGCAGTGGGACGTGCACCTCGACGCCGCGGTCGTCGGCGCGAAGCACTCGGCCGACGAGGTCGTCCTCGAGCTCGATTCGGGGGAGCTGGTCAGCGGGGAGCTGCTGCTGGTCGCCACCGGCCGCGAGCCCAACACGGCGCGGCTCGGTCTTGAAAACGCAGGAGTGGCAACGCATTCCGATGGTCGAGTGAAGGTGGACGAGTTCGGCCGCACCACGGCGGAGGGTGTGTGGGCGCTGGGTGACGTGAGTTCGCCGTACCAGCTGAAGCACGTCGCCAACCATGAGGCGCGCGTCGTGGCGCACAACCTGGTGCACGGCGACGACCTGCAGGCGTTCGACCACCGGTTCGTGCCGTCCGCCGTGTTCACGCACCCGCAGATCGCGTCCGTCGGTATGACGGAGGCCGCTGCGCGCGAGGCCGGCATCGACGTCACGGTCAAGGTGCAGAAGTACGGCGACACGGCATACGGCTGGGCGATGGAGGACACCACCAGCATCTTCAAGGTGCTCGCCGACCGACAGACCGAACTGATCGTCGGTGCGCACGTGATGGGGCCGATGGCCAGCACGCTGATCCAGCCGGTGATCCAGGCGATGAGCCTCGGCCAGACCGTCCCGGACGTCGCCCGCGGGCAGTACTGGATCCACCCCGCGCTCGCCGAAGTCGTCGAGAACGCGCTGCTCGGTCTCGAGTTCGACCGCGAAGCGGGTTGAGTGGCGGAGGAGCGAAGCGGGGGAGCGTATCGAAACCGCACAGCGGGCGACAATGGTTCCTGGGCGTTCGCTGCATAGACTTCGCGCATGGCAGGTGGACTGGTAGCGCTGCTCGACGACGTCGCAGCACTGGCGAAACTCGCGGCGGCGTCGCTGGACGACGTCGGTGCCGCCACCGGGCGGGCGAGTGTGAAGGCGGTCGGCGTCGTCGTCGACGACACGGCGGTCACTCCCCGGTATGTCGAGGGCCTGTCGGCCCAGCGCGAGCTCCCCATCATCAAGAAGATCGCCATCGGGTCGCTGCGCAACAAGCTGCTGATCATCCTGCCGGTCGCGTTGATCCTCAGTCAGTTCGCCGAGTGGGCGCTCACGCCGATCCTGATGCTCGGCGGCACGTATCTGAGTTACGAGGGCGCGGAGAAGCTGTGGGAGGCGCTGAGTGGCCACCACGAGGAGGCCGACGACGGTCCCAAGGACGAGAAGAAGGTCGTGTCCGGTGCGATCCGCACCGACCTGATCCTGTCCGCCGAGATCATGGTCATCGCGCTCAACGAGGTCGACCACGAACCGTTCCTGTCGCGGGCGGCGATCCTGATCGTGGTGGCGCTCCTCATCACCGCGCTGGTCTATGGCGTGGTCGCGCTGATCGTGAAGATGGACGACATCGGGCTGGCGCTCGCCGACGGAGCGACCGGAGCACGGGAGCGTGTCGGGCGCGGACTGGTCACCGGTATGCCGAAGGTCATGGCCGTGCTGTCCACGGTCGGCATCGCGGCGATGATGTGGGTCGGCGGGCACATCCTGCTGGTCGGGTTCGACGAGCTCGGCTGGCATGCGCCCTACAGCCTTGTGCATCACCTGGAGCACGCCGTGCACGACGCCACGGGCGCGCTCGGTCCGGTGCTCGGCTGGCTGACGAACACGTTGTGCGCAGCGGTCTCCGGGGCGATCGTCGGCGCGCTGGTGCTGGTGATTCTGCACGTCGTACCGCGCAAGGGCAGGGCGCACGAGGCCGAGGCCCGGCCGACGGAGTAGGCGGGCTCGACGACACTTCGGCCGGCGCCGAGGTGTTTCCGGCATACGTTCTCCGGATGACGATCGACGAACGGAACGACACGGATCCCGGCGTGGCCATCGAGCGAGCCACCGAGCGGGTGTTGGAGTTGGCGAGGACCTGGATCGGGTGGGACGGCGTGCCTCGCGTGGCCGAAGATGGTGACCGGATCTACACGCCGCACAAGGTGATTCGGCGCTACGCGGACCATCTCGTCGACCATCTGGCACAGGTGGAGGCGTTGTTGGCTGGGGTCGCCACTCGGCCGAACGGCTGGTACGAGAGCCGGATCACGACGGACGCCGATCTGGCGCGATTCACGGAGGTCGATCTCGTCGAGGCGACCGAGCGATTGACGCGACTGTCCAGGACGTTCCGGTTGCGTCTCGCGTCGGTCGGTCCGCAGGAGTGGGACCGGCCACGCGGTGGGGACTGGAGCCTGCGGGAGATCGCCGAGCACGTCGGAAGTCCTTGGTATGCCGAGCAACTCGGCGACCTGTCACGCTGACCGGGCGTCCTGCGGGGTTAGAGCTCCAGGCGATAGACGTTCGTCTCGCGCTGCTCGAAACCAGCGCGGACGTAGAGCCGGTTTGCCTCCTCCCGGCTCGGGCGGGAAGTGAGGTCGACGGTTCGCGCGCCGAGCTCTCGAGCGCGGTCGGTGGCGGCCTGCACCAGTGCCAGTCCGGTCCCCGACCCGCGCGCGCCGGACGACACGACGACGTCCTCGATCCACGCGCGGGTGCCGGTCGGGATCGGGAAGGTCGCGAGGGTGAGCATCCCGACGATGTCGCCGTCGAGGGTCGCGATGAAGAAGTCGATGGCGTCGTGTTCGAGCAGTGCTTCGAGCGCGTCATACCGTGGTGATGGTGCCGAGGTCGAGAGCTCTGCGACCAATTGCACTGCGGCAGAATGCAGTTCGGGCGTTGCTTCGCTCACGCGGGTGACGGAGACGTCACGGCGAGGGGTGGGGTTCACCCCACTACGCTATGGGACGGCCGGCGTTCGCGAGGGTTTGTTGCCCTATCCGACAGGGAGGGTCGGCGTGCGGTGTTCAGCGTTGTCCGAGGCGCGCGCCGAGTTCGGCCCATGCGGTGATCGGCTCGGGGAGTTCATCGACGGGAAACCAGCCGACGCGGTCGATCTCGCCGTCGTCGGGGCTGATCGGGGTGGGGTGTCCGTCGCCGAACGTGGCCTCGAAGAGGATGCGTACGCCGTGTCGTTCGACTCCGTCCTCCGATGGGTAGATGTCGGAGTGGACACCGAGGATCCGACCCAGGTCAGGAGTCAGGCCGGTCTCCTCCCGGCATTCGCGCACCACGGCGACTGCGGGTTCCTCGCCGAAGTGAACGCCACCGCCGGGCAGTGTCCACCGGTGCTGGGCCGGCCCGGTCGAGACCTGGTGGGTCAGCAGTATGGCGCCGTCGTGGACGCAGACGGCATACGCACCGACGCGCACGGCGCGTGGCGGATCGTCGGTGTGGCTGTCCCGGTGGCCGCCGGTGGTGCTGTCCGCGCGGCCGTCCGCGAAATCGCTGATGAACTCGAGTTGTTCGGGTGTCTCGATCGCTCGGACGTCATACCGATCGCGAACCAGGGCTATGGCGGCATCGGCGGACAGACCGTCCAGGACGGCGAGGCACGCGAGTGCCGTCCCGGTCCGGCCGAGCCCGCCGAGGCAGGCGACCTCCACGCGTTCCCGAGCGGCTCGTTGCCAGGCGTCCCGCAGCGCGACGTGCGCAGCGGCCGGGTCGACGGGCAGCCCGAAGTCGGTCCATTCGATCCAGGTGTGTGCCCACGGCGGCGTACCGGGCGGCGGCGATGCCAAGAGGTAGAGACCGAAGTCCGGGTCCGGCGCCGCGTCGGGGTCGGTGCTCAACCCGCGTCCGCGGACCGTCCGCCCGGACGGGAGCGTCAGGATGCCGCCGTCCGTCGCGTGCCAGTGCGTCATACGTTCACCGTATGGCGTCGGCGTCGACGAAGAAGCTGATCGAGGTCCTTGAGGAGCGAGGGACGAGCGTCTCGAAAGGCCCGGTCGAGGTCCTTGAGGAGCGAGGGACGAGCGTCTCGAAAGGCCGCCCGGTCGCCCTGGGGCGTCGGCTACGCCGTCGTGCCGGTCTCACTCCGCTGCACTGCGCTAGCGCTCCGTTTCGCTGCATAGGCCCGGCCCGACGACGCACCCGCCGCCGACCTTGCGCGCCTCATCGTTCGGTCACGTGGCTGATCGTTCGGCCGGGTTGGTGCCCGGCCATCAGTCGATCTTGTGCTCTCCGTGAGGTGGTTGAGGAGCGGCGGAGCGTAGCGGGGGAGCGTCTCGAAACCACCGACCGCATGAGGTGGCCGAGGAGTGACGGAGCGTAGCGGGGGAGCGTCTCGAAACCACCGACCGCATGAGGTGGCCGAGGAGCGACGAAGCGTAGCGGGGAGCGTCTCAAGGGTCCCAAGAGTTGTCCACATCCCCCGCCAGGAAACACGCTCCGACCAGGGGGATGTGGATAACATCCGGACACGAAAAGTGTTGTAGGACAGCATGATTCATGCAATACTCGAACACATGAACGACACACAACAAGGCGCGACGGGCACCCGGGCGGGTGGCCTCGACGCGGCCCGTGTGCGCGCGTTCCACGACCGACTCGACGCACCCATCGACACCGGTGACCCGTTGGGTGAGCTGCGGGCCTTGGAGGAATTACGTAACGCGATCAGCGCCCGCCAAGCACGCCTGGCCGTGGCGGCCGCCGAGGCGCAGGCGGCCCGAGACGTGCCCCGCGGGATCGAGGCTGCAAGCACGGCCCGGAAGGTCGGATCCGATGTGGGGTTGGCCCGCCGGTGCGCCCCACGCGCGGGGTCGGTGTTCCTGACCGTCGCGCACACCCTGGTCGAAGACATGCCGCACACCCTGCAAGCCTTGGCGGCCGGGGTCATGTCGGAGTGGGACGCCACCCGGCTGGTCCGCGAAGTCACCGGCCTGACCCGCCCCGGCCGGGTGGCGGTGGATGCCGGGCTCGCCGACCTGCTCGGGACCGTTGCCGGCACCCGGCTGATCCATGCCGCCCGTGCCCTGGCCAACCGGGTCGACCCCGCCGGTGCCCGGGAATGCCGCACTGCGGCTGAAGCAACCCGGCGGGTCACGCTGCGGCCCGCACCCGATGCGATGGCATGCCTGACCGCGTTCCTACCCGTCAAGGACGCCCTGGCCTGCATGGCCGCGTTGAACACCGCCGACCAGGCCCACTCCACGTTCCAGGACGCCGCCAGCAAGACCAGCACCGATACCGTTGGCACCGCTGCCGCCGGCACTGGCGATGGCCTATCGCGTGGGCAGCGGATGGCCGACGCGTTCGTCGAACGGGTGACGGGCCGGCGGCCCGCCACCGGCGGCACCGACGTACGGGTGAACCTGCTGATGCCCCTGGACACGCTGACCGGGGACACCCCGGCACACCTGCCCGGGTACGGTCCGGTGCCGGCGGATCTGGTGCGGGACTGGTTCAGCACCGGTGACCCGACCGGGCCGTTGGTGCGCCGGTTGTTCACTCACCCCGGGACCGGTGACCTGGTCGGGATGGAAACCCGTGCCCGGCGCTACCCCGGACTCTTGGCGACGCTGATCCTGTTTCGTGATCAGGTATGCCGCACCCCGTGGTGTGGGGCACCGATCCGGCATACCGACCACATCCGCTCCCACACCAGCGGCGGGCGCACCAGTGAGCGGAACGGGCAAGGCCTGTGCGAACGGTGCAACTACGTCAAGGAACACCCCGACCACTCCGTGACCGGCACCGCCGGTGAAACCACCACCCGGTCCGGCGGATTCACCGCCACCAGCAGACCACCCGCACCACCCGGGCTGCCACCACCCACCACCTCGACCCTCGAACGCTGGCTGATGGACATCACCTGGCAACACGCCACCACCATCGCCGACGAAAACCCCGACAACTGACACCGCCCGGTGATGACCAGGTGCGCCCGCCTGCCGTCCGCTCAGTCCGAGGACCCAGACAGCCAGCGAGGGAGATCCGCAGCGACCTCGACCTGGGTCCGCAGCCTTTGAAAGAGTGTCGGCACGTGGGCGCGTGCCTCGTCGGCGCGCGCTGCTTCGACGTCCTGCAGCCCGGCAGCGATCCGGAGGCAGCGGTCGAGCCAGTCGACACCGATGATCAGATCAACGCTGACCGACTCGGGTGCCGGATCGGCTGTTGCCCCACCCGCCGCGACGTATGCCGCCAGGAACGCTTGCGCGACCGCGGGGTCCTGCCAAGCGGCCAACGACAGGGCAGTTCGCAGAGCCTCTTCGCCCGGGAACCACGGTGCCGCAACGTCCCAGTCGACCAACCAAGGCCTGCCGCGGGCCAGCAGGAGGTTCTTCTGGTCGACGTCGCCGTGCGACATGACCTTCCGCTCCGTGGTGACCGAACGTTGCGCGAACCATGCGGCGACCGCGGCGATCTCGGGAGCGGCTGCTTCCGCCGCATCGACGAACGGCGACCCCGCCCGATCCAGGTCGGAGACCAGCGTCGGCCATCCGCTGCAGGTCGCTGGCGTCGGAGTCGGAAAGACATCCGTGCGACTCGGCACGACGCTCAGCGCGTGCATGGTCGCAAGGTCATGTGCCAGCGCTCGGGCGACCCGCACGGATACCGGGCCCTCCCGGCAGGGGGCCGCATCGTCGATCCACTCGTGAACGCGGAAGGTTCGGTCATCGATGTCGGCCAGTGCTGCTCCGGTGCGGGTCACCACCGGACGTGGCGCAGCGATGCCGGCGCCGACTGCGAGATGCTCGAAGGCGATTGCCTCCTCGAGCCATTCACGCCACTGCGGATCGTTCCACGGGTTGAGCATCTCCTTCACGGCATACCGTCCACCGCTGGTTCGGACCGACCAGACACGGTTGGACCAGGCGCGACCCACCTGCTCCGCGCCGACGAGGTCGTCGAGGATGCCGAACCTGCGCAGCACCTGCTGCAGCACGATGTGGTCGGGGTCGCTGGGCGCAGCACCCGGGAGGTCGCCTTCGGCAGATCTCATGCCACCTTCCTACTGCGGTCGCGTGCCCTCCGGCGGCGTCGCATCGACATCCGTCCAGACCTCGGTCAGCTCGATGATCAGACCGTCACGTTCGGTGATGAAGCTCGCGACTTCGAAATGCTGCGTCACCCCGCCGGATTCGCCGGTGACATGCGCCCGTCCGACGGCACGGTCGCCGGATCCCACGGAGTCGAGGAGCTCGAGGCGGCCGAAGCCCGGATAGTCGGCATTGAGCCGCACCCACTCGTCCGCGTTGAACGACTCGCCCGTGTGCACATAGCGGCAGACGAACTCGGGATGGAGCAGCTCAGCGAGGGTGTCCCAGGCGCGGGCATCGATCCGATCGGTCAGCTGCCGCAGCAGCTCGAGTGCGGTGGCCATGGATCGACACTAATCAGGGGGTCCGACAGCCGAGTCCGTATGGCGCGGCAGCCGTAACCTCGACGGTATGACGCACCGGGTCCCGTACTCGCCACTCCCGTTCGATCAGTCCGACGTCGTGTACGAACACGGCCCGGACTCAGTTCGCCGGGACGGCGTACCGCGAGGCAGCACAACCCAATTCACGATCGATGACAGCACCGTCTACCCAGGCACCGAACGCACGGTCTGGGTGCACACCCCGTATGGCGCGACAGGTGAACCGCTGCCCGTGATGTTCTTCCAGGACGGCTGGTGGTACCTCGACCCGGACGCCGACGTGCGCGGCGCCGTCGTGCTGGACAACCTCATCCATGCCGGCGCCATCCCGCCGATGATCGGTGTGTTCGTCGACCCGGGCATCCTCCCTGGTGCGGCGGACTCCCCAGCACGCAAGAACCGCAACACCGAGTACGACGCCTTCGACGACGGATACGCCACTTTCCTGTTGCGCGACGTCCTGCCGCGCGTCGACGAGATCGCGTCGACCATCGACCATCCCGACGCACGCGGGTCGTGTGGTGGGAGCAGCGGTGGCAACTGCGGGGTCACCGCCGCCTGGCACCGTCCGGACGCCTTCAGGAAGGTCATCGGGTTGGTGTCCAGCTTCGCGCAGATCCCCGGCGGCAATCCGTACCCCCGGCTGCTGGCAAGCACGCCGCGAAAGCCCTTGCGCATCTTCCTGCAGGAGAGCCACCGCGATCTCGGTTGGGACGAGGCGCAGGACAACTGGCTCGCCGAAAACCTGTGCACCGCAGCGGGACTCGCTGAGGCGGGATACGACTTCCGCTTCGTTCTCGGCGAGGGACCCCACGCGGGCAATCACGGGGGCGTGCTCCTGCCGGACGCGCTGCGCTGGCTCTGGCGGTGACTAGACCGGCAGGTCCGGCAGCCAGTGAGGTGCGCGCTCGGTGAAGTCCGCACGCGACATCCCACCTGCACCGGCGGGTATGGCGCCCAGCAGCGGCACCGCACCCGCCTCGAAGTCGACGCGATTGCTCGTCTCGACGGATGACGGTGCAGCGGGCCACGACCCGATCACCAGCCCGAGGACGCGAACACCCCTGGCCCGCAATGCTTCCAACGTGAGTGCGGTGTGATTCAGCGTGCCGAGTGCCGACCGCGCCACCACCACGACCGGCGCGTCGAGGGCGGCCGCGAGTGAGGCGATCGTCTCGCCGGCTTCGGTGAGTTCGACCAGCAGCCCGCCCGCTCCCTCGACGAGCACGACGTCGAACGACTCCTGCAGGCGATCGATCCGAGCCACCTGGTCGTCCATCGTCGGCAACGATGCGTCCTCCAATGCAGCCGCCGGCCGGGGCGCCATCGCGGCAAGCAGTCGCACTCCGTCATACCCGGACACGCCGGTCAGTCGTTCGACGACGGCAACATCTCCGGGTTCGTCGGGCACGACACCGGTCTGCGTCGGCTTGTAGACGACAACGGACCGACCCCGCGAACGCGCGGTGGCCGCGATCGCTGCAGTGGCAATCGTTTTGCCGACATCGGTGTCCGTGCCGGTCACCACGATGACGCTCATTGCGGGACTCGTTCGAAACGTTCGGCAACGGTCCGCACGCGGGTAGCCGCACGCTCGACGTCCTGCAACGACAGGTCGGCCCGGGCGGTGATCCGCAGACGGGAGACCCCGTCCGGCACGCTGGGCGGTCGGAAGCAGCCGACCAGGATGCCCGCCGCGCGCAACTCCTCACGAGCCGCGACCGCGTCGAGCGGTCCGGGCATCGGCAGCGACTGGACGGCTCCGGCAGCGGGGGAGATGCCGCACCGGTCGCCGATGATCGCCGCCCGTTCGTGGACCGCGGCCGCCAGCTGCGGGCGGGCAGCGACGATGCGAGCGGCCTCCGCCGCCGCCGCGGCCGCCGCGGGTGCGAGTCCGGTGTCGAAGATGAACGAGCGTGCGGTGTTGACCAGGTGGGTGCGCAGCAGTGGGCTGCCCAGCGCCGCACCTCCTTGCGCACCAAGCGATTTCGACAAGGTCGCAGTGACCACGAGGTCGCGCGCGCCGGCGAGGCCGAGCGCATGCACCAGTCCTCGACCCGAACCGGTGACGCCGATCCCGTGTGCCTCGTCCACCAGCAACAATGCATCGTGTGCGCGGCACACGGCATACAACTCATCGAGCGGCGCCGCGTCGCCCAACACCGAATAGATCGACTCCACCGCGACCAGCACTCGGACGCCGCCGAGCTCGCGCAGGCGACGCTCCAACGCCGCGGCGTCGTTGTGCGCGAACACCTCGTACGGCGACCGCGACATCCGTGCCGCGTCGTGCAGTGAGGCGTGCGCATGCGCGTCCAGCAGGATGTGTGCGCCACGACCGGTCAGTGCGGACACCACGCCGATGTTGGCTGCGTATCCGCTCGAAAAGGCAAGTGCCGCAGGCTGTTCCGTCAGATCGACCAGCGCTCGCTCCACCTCGCGGTGCACCGGCAGTGTGCCGGTCACCAGCCGGGATGCGGCGGCCGACGCGCCATACCGTTCGGTGGCTGCAAGTGCCGCACCGATCACCCGCGTGTCCCTCGCCAGGCCGAGGTAGTCGTTCGACGCCAGGTCGATCATCGAGTCGTCCCGCAGCACCGGGTCGGTGCGCTCGACGCCACGCTCCCGCCGTAGGTCAGCCCGCTCGGCCAGCCAGCCGTCCCAGGAGCCGGCGCTGGTGGTGGCGCTCATCCGTGCACCTCGCGGACGGCGGCGATCATCCCGGCGCAGATGGTCGCGATCTCCTCCGGCGTGCAGATGTATGGCGGCATGGTGTAGACGAGATCGCGAAAAGGCCTGACCCACACGCCATTTCGCACCGCAGCAGCCGTAACCGCAGGCACGTCCACCGGCCGGTCGAGTTGTATGACGCCGACAGCGCCGACCGTGCGCACATCGACCACGGACTCCAGCTCGAGCGCCGCGGACAGGCCCGCGCGTAGTCCGGAGCCGACCCGGGCCACATCGGTCGACCACGAATCGGCCAGCAGGTCGAGGGATGCCGACGCCACCGCGCAGGCCAACGGATTCGCCATGAACGTCGGACCGTGCAGCAGCGCACCGAAGTCCGACTCGGTGATCGCAGCACCCACACGTGACGTCATCAACACCGCCGCGAGGGACAGATAGCCGCCGGTCAGTGCCTTGCCGACACACATCACATCGGGAGCGACATTCGCCCACTCACACGCGAAAAGCCTTCCGGTGCGCCCGAACCCGGTCGCGATCTCGTCTGCTACGAGCAGCAGGCCGTGTTCGTCGGCCACCTCACGCATCACCCGGACACAGCGCGGGTCATAGGGCCGCATCCCGCCGGCACCCTGCAGCACAGGCTCCACGACCACCGCAGCGAGCTCACCGGCGTGGCGGGTCGCAAGCTGCCGGAAGTCCTGCTCCCACTGGGCAAGCTCGGCCTCGTCCGTCACCCACCGCTCATCGGCGCTCTCGACCGCGAGTCTGGCCAGCGGCGGACGCGGTGCGAACACATGAGAGGCGAGCACGCCCGGGAAGGCGGAGTGCATCCCGTCGATCGGGTCACACACGCTCATCGCGGCGAAGGTGTCGCCGTGGTAGCCGCCGCGGATGGTGAGGAACCGTTGCCGCTCAGGGGAACCGGACGCCGCTTGAAACTGCAGCGCGAGCTTGAGCGCGACTTCGACCGACACCGAGCCCGAGTCGGCGAAGAACGCGTGCGCCATCGGTCCCGGCGCCATCGCCACCAACCGCTCGGCCAGGCCCACCGCCGGCTCGTGCGTCAGGCCACCGAACATCACGTGACTGAACTCGTCGATCTGCCGGTGCGCTGCCGCGTCCAGCGAAGGGTGGCGGTAGCCGTGCACCGCACACCACCAGGAGGCCATCGCATCGACGACCTCGGCCCGCGTCCCGTCCGGGCAGTCCAACGACAAGCGCACACCGGCAGCACCCGAAACGGCATACGGGACAGGGCCGTTCAGTGGTGCGTACGGATGCCAGACGAGCCCGTGGTCGCG
This sequence comes from Flexivirga sp. G2, assembly GCF_055397625.1. Taxonomy (NCBI): domain Bacteria; kingdom Bacillati; phylum Actinomycetota; class Actinomycetes; order Micrococcales; family Dermacoccaceae; genus Flexivirga; species Flexivirga sp. G2. Next base: position 3,325,527 of record NZ_AP039675.1, on the reverse strand, counting down.
CGCGGCAAGATCCCCGCCGCGGCGGGTGGAGAGAGTGGCCGCCTCACGCATTCGGCTGAAGCTCGGTTCCGGCGCCCCGGCGGCGGATGGTCGGGTCGTGCTGGTCTCGATACGCGGCTCGTTCCTCACCGCTACTCGGCCCGCAGGCGCCGTTCGACCCGCTTGTCGCTCCCAGCACCACGAAACCGTTGTCCGCGATCATCGCGAGGTCGGCCTCGGCTGCCTGCCCCTCGGAGGTGAGGTAGTCACCGAGGAAGATCGAATTGGCCAGGTGCAGTGCCTGCGCCTGCAACGACCGCAGGTGCATCTCGCGGCCGCCCGCGATGCGAATCTCCTTGTCCGGGCAGACGAGTCGGGCCATCGCCAGGATCTTCAGGCAGCGCAGCGGGGTCAGCTCCCAGGTGTCCTCGAACGGGGTCCCGTCGAACGGCATCAGGAAGTTCACCGGGATGGAGTCCGAGCCGATGTCGCGCAGCGCGAACAACGCCTCGACCAGTTGCTCGTCGGTCTCGCCGAGGCCGGCGATCAGTCCGGAGCACGGCGACAGGCCGGCCGATTTCGCCTGCTCGACGGTGGCGACCCGGTCGGCATACGTGTGTGTGGTGACGATCGAATCGTGGTGGGACTCGGCGGTATTGATGTTGTGGTTGTAGGCATCGACACCTGCAGCCCGCAGCTTCTCGGCCTGCCCGTCCTTCAACAACCCCAGGCAGGCGCACACCTCGACGTCAGGGTGCTCACCCTTCAAGGCCGTCACCATGTCCGACACCCGGTCGACGTCGCGGTTGGTCGGACCGCGACCACTGCTGACCATGCAGATTCGTGTCGCGCCACCGCGCAGACCCGCCGAGGCCTGTTCGATCGCCTCGTCGGTCTTGAGCCACTTGTACTTCAGGATGTCGGCGTCCGAGCCGAGCGCCTGCGAGCAGTAGCGGCAGTCCTCCGGGCACAACCCCGATTTCAGGTTCACCAGGTAGTTGACCTTCACCGTGTTGCCGAAGTGGGCACGCCGCAACCGGGAGATCGACGCGGTCAGCGACAGGACCTCAACGTCCGGGGCACGCAACACAGCGAGTGCGTCGTCGGGCGTTGCCTGACCACCGTCGAGGATTTCGGTGACACGATGGTCGAGAGACGAAGTAGTCTTGAACACCGTTCAAGTATGCCGCGACGGGCGATCTGCGCAACCGGAGGGGAGACAGCCATTCCGTTGAACCACGACGACGTCATCGACACCGCGGTCGAATTGCTGCGCGCGCACGGCCTGGCCGACCTCACCATGCGCCGCCTCGCCCGCGAGCTGGATGTGCAACCCGGCGCGCTCTACTGGCACGTCGACAACAAGCAGACGCTGCTGGTGCGGGTCGCCGAGCGCATGCTGGCCGACGTCGGCACGGCCGCCGGCAGCACCCCGCTGGAGGGCATCCGGCAGCTCGCTCACGACATACGATCCACCGTCCTGCCGGTGCCCGACGGGTCCGACGTCGTGGCGCTCGGATACGCGCTCGATCCCACGTCGGTGCCGGCCTTCGTGCGCCTGCGCCATCTGGTCGGGGAACTGTGCGACTCCCCGGCGACGGCTGCGGCCATGACCGACCTGATCGTCCATCACGTGCTCGGCGCCGTCGGTGTCGAGCAGAACCGGCGCGCCGCGGACCTGACGACCCGGGGAGCCGCGGCTGCGTTCGAACATGGTCTGGACCTTGCCCTGGCGTCCATCCCGGCGACCGCTGCACGAAGGAGCTCTCATGGCTGACGACATCGTTCCGGACCACATCGTTCCGGACGACAAGGACTGGACCTGGGTCGTCGAACGTCCCTGTCCCGACTGCGGATTCGACGCAGCGCATGTCACCGGGGACCTGCTCGGCACCCGCATCCTGCAGGCGGTCCGACCCTGGACCGACGTGCTGCGCCGGCCCGACGCGAGTGTGCGCCGGACACCGGGCGTCTGGTCCGATCTGGAGTACGGCGCCCACGTGCGCGACGTCTGCCGGGTCTTCGACGGTCGCCTCCGACTGATGCTGGAGCACGACGACCCGCCCTTCGAGAACTGGGATCAGGACGAGGCCGCGGTCGAGGGGCGCTACGCCGAGCAGTCCCCGCTCGCCGTCGCCGCGCAGATCGGCCCGAACGCCGACGCGCTCGCCACCCGTTACGACACCGTTCCCGGCGACGCGTGGTCGCGCACCGGCCGCCGCTCCAACGGCTCGTCATTCACCGTTCTGACGCTGGGCCAGTACTGCCTGCACGACCTGATCCACCATCTGCACGACGTGGGCGCGCCGGCCTCCGACGGGTAGACTGCCGACACCGGCGTGGGTGATGACCCTTGTTGTTTGCAGCCCAGAGGGGCGCGCCGGCTCGGACAATTGACAGCAACGATTAAGGGGTACGGACACCCATGTCCTTCGACTTCAAGGTCAAAGATCTGAGCCTGCACGAGGCAGGACGTCACCAGCTTCGCCTGGCCGAGCACGAGATGCCCGGTCTGATGGCCATCCGCGAGGAGTACGGCGCGAGCCAGCCCCTCAAGGGCGCCAAGATCACCGGCTCGCTGCACATGACCGTGCAGACCGCCGTCCTCATCGAGACCCTCACGGCGCTCGGTGCGCAGGTGCGTTGGTGCTCCTGCAACATCTTCTCCACCCAGGACGAGGCGGCGGCCGCGGTCGTCGTCGGCCCCGACGGCACCCCCGAGGACCCGAAGGGTGTGCCGGTGTTCGCCTGGAAGGGCGAGACGCTCGAGGAGTACTGGGACTGCACCGATCTCGCGCTCTCCTGGCCCGAGGGCGACGGCCCCAACATGATCCTGGACGACGGTGGCGATGCCACGATGCTCGTCCACAACGGCAAGGAGTGGGAGGCCGCCGGTCAGGTGCCGCCGACCACCGACGCGGACGCCGAGGAGTTCCAGGTCTTCAAGGCACTGGTCCGCCGCACCCTCACCGAGGACGCGCAGAAGTGGACCAAGGTCGCCGCCCAGGTCAAGGGCGTCACCGAGGAGACCACCACCGGCGTGCACCGCCTCTACGAGCTGGCCAAGACCGGCGACCTGCTCTTCCCGGCGATCAACGTCAACGACGCGGTCACCAAGAGCAAGTTCGACAACAAGTACGGCTGCCGCCACTCCGTCCTCGACGGTCTCAACCGCGCCACCGACGTCCTCGTCGGCGGCAAGGTCGCCGTCGTCTGCGGGTATGGCGACGTCGGCAAGGGCTGCGCGTCGGCGCTCGCGGGGCAGGGTGCTCGGGTGATCATCACCGAGATCGACCCGATCTGCGCGCTGCAGGCCGCGATGGAGGGCTTCCAGGTCGCCCGCCTGGAGGACGTCGTGGGTGAGGCGGACATCTTCGTCACGACCACCGGCAACTTCAACATCATCACTGCCGAGCACATGCAGCAGATGAAGAACAAGGCGATCGTGTCCAACATCGGACACTTCGACAACGAACTCGACATGGCCGGCCTGGCCAAGGTCGACGGCGTCGTCAAGACCGAGATCAAGCCGCAGGTCCACGAGTGGACCTTCAAGAACGGCAACTCGATCATCGTGCTGTCCGAGGGCCGTCTGATGAACCTCGGCAACGCCACCGGCCACCCGAGCTTCGTCATGTCCAACTCGTTCGCGAACCAGACGATCGCGCAGATCGAGCTGTTCACCAAGCCGGGCGAGTACGACAACCAGGTCTACGTGCTGCCCAAGCACCTCGACGAGAAGGTCGCCCGCCTGCACCTCGGTGCCCTCGGCGCCCAGCTCACCGAGCTGACCAAGGAGCAGGCCGAGTACATCGGTGTCGACGTGGCCGGCCCCTACAAGCCGGACCACTACCGCTACTGAACGGTGTCTTCCTGATTCTGCTCCTCGCAAACTGACGGCGGATGGTCGCGAACAAGTTCGCTGACCATCCGCCGTCAGTTTGGTCGTCGCTCCATCGGGCGTCCGCTTGTCGTCCTGTCACCGGATCTCGCCTGTCGCCTGGCTGGACTTCTCGTTCGATCGCCTGTCCCTTGCCTGTCACCAGTTGCGGGTTGAGTAGGTGGGGGAGCGGGTCGGGGTCCCCGCGAAGTATCGGAGGAGCGAAGCGGGGGAGAACTTCGTGGGGTGACGGAGCGGAGGAGCCGTATCGAAACCCATCCTCACGGCGCGATGTTGTGGTTGCGCGCGAAGACATTGTCAGGGTCGTACTCCCGCTTGGCCGCGACCAGCCGGGTGTAGGTCGCCGGAGGGTATGCCGCAGCCAGGTCGACAGGCGTCGCGCTGCTCTGGAAGTTGAGATAGACACCCGAGCCGCACGCGGCCACTTCCGCCCATGCGGCCGCCAGCGACGACTCCTGCTCGGGTGCGGCAACCTCCGGCACCATCGTCATACCGAGGATCATCGCCTCAGCGCCACGGTGGGCGAACGCCGTTGCGTCACAGGGGACTTCGCCATACGCGCCACCGAGGGAGCGCACTGCGACAGCGGCGCCGCTCGACCGGCGGAACCGATGCAGCGCGCCGAGTGTGGCCGCGTCGAACTCGTCCACCAGGGTGTTGCGACCGACCATGCGTAGGCCGGGCGGCAACTCGCCGGCGGTTTCGAGCACCTCGCCGTACGCGCGCTCCTCGATCGTCGCGCGCACGACCTCTCCGATCCCGAGGAAGGGTTCGATCAGCCGGTCGGCGGTGTCGGCGTCGCAGCCGCTCACGTAGACCCGTACCAGCGCCACGGGCTCGCTGTCCGCAGTGGCCGGAGGCAACAGGGCAGCGCTGGTGATCTCCGCAGGAGCCGCGCGCATCACGTCCCGCCACGCGGCCAGCAGATCGGTCTCCTCGGTGAGCCGCACGACGATCTCGCCGAAGTGGATCGTCGTCACCTCGGTGGCGACGAAGTCGAAATCCACCACGACACCGAAGTTGCCGCCGCCGCCACGCAGCGCCCAGAAGAGTTCGGGATGTTGGGTTTTCGACGCACTCACCAACGTCCCATCGGCGAGCACCACGCGGGCACCCACCAGGTTGTCGATCGCCAGACCGTTCCGGCGCAGCAACCACCCGAACCCGCCCCCGAGGGTGAGGCCTCCGACGCCGACGTCGGCGGTGTCGCCGGACGAGATGGCCCAGCCGAGCGGGCGCAACGCCTGATCCACCTGACCCCAGGTCGCGCCGCCGCCGATGCGGACCAGCCGGCGGTCGTGGTCGAGGACCGTCACGTCGTCGAGCCGGCCGAGATCGAGCACGACGCCGCCGTGCGACGTCCCGTGGCCGAGGAGTGCGTGACCGCCGGAGCGCACCGCGATCTCGAGACCGCTGCGCCGCGCGTGCAGCACCGCGTCCGCCACCTCACTCCGTGTCGACGGGCGCATGATCATCGCCGGACTGCCCTCCGCGAACATCACCCGCGCGGCCTCGGCATACCCGACGTCACCGGGCACGACCGACTCGGGCAGTGTCGCCAGGTTGAACACCATGACTTCTCCTTCGTTCGAAAATCGTTGCAGCACAATGCTGTCGACGGATCAGCCACCGCGCGTCGCCCACGGGGAGTGACTTCGCGGTGCGGTGATCGGGGGACGGGACGACCGTGGGTACCGCACGGGGAGTAGCCGATTCATACTTCCGTGGACGGACGCGCGGACGGCCGAACGCTCCTAAGCTCGACGACATGGAGAAGTCACGGGCGGTCAGTGCAGCTGCAGGAGCCGGGTGGTTCCTGTTCGGGGCCGTCGGGTTGGTCGCCGCCCGGATGTGGAACGCGAAGCTCCAAGAGGCGGAAGGGCGTGCCAAGGAGGCAGAACGCTCCCGCGAGGAGGAGGCCCTGCGTCGTACCGCGGAGGAACGACTGCGGATCGCCCGCGAACTGCACGACTCGCTCACCCACAGCATCTCGGTGATCAAGGTGCAGGCCGGTGTCGCGACGCACCTGGCGCGCAAGAAGGGTGAGGAGCCGTCGGATGCGCTGCTCGCCATACAGGAGGCGAGCGGGGACGCGGCGCGTGAGTTGCGGGCGACGCTCGACGTGCTGCGCCGCGAGGACGTCGAAACACCGGACGGCCTTGCCGTCGACCAACTTCCGGCGCTCGTCCAACGCACCCGGGACGCCGGGTTGCGGGCCACCCTGCGTGTGAGCGGCGCCGTTCGCCGCCTCCCGGCGGACATCGACGAGGTCGCCTACCGGGTCGTGCAGGAGGCGCTGACAAACGCCGTCCGGCACGCCGGCGACGCGTCGGTCACCGTCGAGATCACGTATGACGCGCACGCCGTCACGATCCGGGTCGACGACGACGGCACCGCATCGCCCAAGCCGTCGGCGGTGCCGGGTTACGGACTGGTCGGCATGCGCGAACGGGTCACCGGAGTCGGCGGCACGCTGCGCGCCGAACCCCGCACCACGCGCGGCTTCAGCGTCTTCGCCGAACTCCCGGTCGGCACCGCATCATGATCCGGGTGCTGCTGGTCGACGACCAGGCACTGATCCGCAGCGGCATCCGGGCCCTGCTGGACGCCGAGGACGACATCTCCGTCGTGGCCGAGGGGACCGACGGGGTCGAGGCGGTGGCCCTGGCCCGAGAACACCGCCCGGACATCGTGCTGATGGATGTGCAGATGCCGCACCTGGACGGCATCGAGGCGACGCGGCGGATCACCGGCGATCCGCAACTGTCGCAGGTGCTGGTCGTGATGCTGACCAACTACGGCATCGACGAATACGTCTTCAACGCGCTGCGCGCCGGCGCGTGCGGATTCGTCATGAAGGACACCGAACCGGCCGACCTGCTGCAGGCGCTGCGCGTCGCCATGCAGGGTGACGCGCTGCTGTCACCGGCCGTCACCCGGCGGCTGATCAGTGAGTTCGTCGCACGCCCCGAGACACCCGTCGACATCGGTGCCGCCGCCGAGCTCACCAAACGGGAGCGCGAGGTCGTGGCCCTGGTCGCAACCGGGCTGAGCAACGACGAGATCGCCGCGCACATGGTGATCAGTCCGATGACCGCCAAGACCCACGTCAGCCGCGCGATGACCAAGGTCGGCGCCCGCGACCGTGCGGGTCTGGTGGTCTTCGCGTTCCGGTCCGGACTGGCCGCCGCGCCGAACTGACCGCCTCAGCTGGGCCGGCTCAGACCGGCCGGCAGTCGTCGCTGCAGCCCTCCGGCGGGAGCGGTCCATCGGCGTGCGCCGCAGGCCGATGGAGTATGGCGCTCACCGGCGTCACCTCGATGCGATCGTCCGCCGCTCGCCCGGTGCCGTCGACGATGAGGGTGTAGCCGTGGTGTTCGGTCGCCGGGAAGAGCAACGTCACGGCCGGGTTCGCAGCCAGGTTGGCGGCGCTGCCCTTGGTCCACGGGACCCGCAACGCTCCGTCGGAGAACGTGACGTCGACGGCGACCGCCTTGACGTCGACACCCTTGGTGGACAACAGGTAGGCACTGCCGAATCGGGCGACGGTGTCCGCGAGCGCATCCTGATCGACCTTGATACTCACGGCTTCGACCCTACTGCGGTCGCGGCGGTGCGGCCCGCGGGTCGGCCGACGACATACGCTGGACGTCATGCCGCCGACATACGGGGGTGCGGCTCGCTCGTGAAAGGACCCATACACGTGACCAACGGACGCGTTCTGGTCGTCGACGACGACCCATCGCTGGCTGAGATGCTCGGCATCATCCTGCAGGGGGAGGGCCTGGAGGTGACCTTCTGCGCCACGGGCGACCAGGCATTGCAGGCCTTCCGCGACGCCAAGCCGGACGTCGTCCTGCTGGACGTGATGCTGCCCGGGATCGACGGCGTCGAGGTGTGCCGTCAGATCCGTGGTGAGGCGACCACCCCGATCGTGATGCTGACCGCGCGCACCGACACCGTCGACGTCGTGCTGGGTCTGGAGTCCGGGGCCGACGACTACATCACCAAGCCGTTCAAGCCGCAGGAGCTCGTCGCGCGCGTGCGCGCCCGGTTGCGTCGCGGCGACGACGTCGAGACGGAAGCTCTCACCCTCGGCGATCTCACCATCGATGTCTCCGGACACGTCGTCCAGCGCGACGGCGTGCCGATCCTCCTCACGCCGCTCGAGTTCGACCTGCTGGTCGCCCTCGCCCGCAAGCCGTGGCAGGTGTTCTCGCGGGAGACGCTGCTGGAGCAGGTCTGGGGCTACCGGCACGCGGGTGACACCCGGCTGGTCAACGTCCACGTGCAGAGACTGCGCTCGAAGGTCGAGAAGGACCCGGAGAACCCCGAGATCGTCCTCACCGTGCGCGGTGTCGGCTACAAAGCCGGACCGGCCTGACGGAGCCCGCATTGCCCGCGTCCATCGAGCAGCTCTGGCGCCGCGTCGAACGCCTCGCCGTTCGGTGCGGTGCCGCGATCGCCAGACTGTGGCGGCGTTCGCTGCACTTCCGGGTCGTCACGATCACGGTCTTCCTCGGCCTGTTCGTCGCGCTCGGCCTGGGCACCTACATGTACCAACGCATCGCCGGTGGGCTGTCGTCCCGGGCGACGAGCATCGCCGAGCAGGAGGCGCTGAACCAGCGCGACAACGCCCAGAGCCAGTTCAACAACGCGCCGCGCACGGACATCGCGTCGCTGCGTGCGATCGCCCAGCAACTCGCCTCCGGCGTCGGCACCAACGTCGGTGACCAGAACGTCCGGCTGGTGATCGTGCGGGCTCCGGGCAACACGTTCCCACCGCTGGGCACCATCTCCACCAAGCAGGGCGACGAGAAGCTGGTGCCGTCGTCGGTGCGGTCCGCCGTGCAGAAGGACCCGACGCACGCGCAGCTGCAGATCAGCTCGATGGAGGTCGATCACGGCAGGAGGGTGCCGTCGGTCGTCGTGGGCTCCCGCATCGCCATACCCAATGCCGGCAACTACGACCTCTTCCTGGTCGCGCCGATGACCGCCGAGTCGCAGATGCTCGGCATCGTGCGCACCACCTTCCTGCTCGGTGGACTCGCGCTGACCCTGTTGCTCGCCGGGATCGCCTACCTCGTCACGCGCATGGTGGTGACCCCTGTCCGCGACGCCGCACACGTCTCCGAGCGGCTGACCGCCGGCGCACTGAACGAGCGCATGCAGGTGAGCGGCGAGGACGACCTGGCCCGCCTGGCGACGTCGTTCAACGCGATGGCCGACAGCCTGCAACGTCAGATCCGGCAACTCGAGGACCTGTCGAAACTGCAGCAACGCTTCTCCTCCGACGTCTCCCACGAGCTGCGCACCCCCCTGACCACCATTCGTATGGCGGTCGACATGATCCACGCCAGCAAGGACGACTTCACCGCACCGGTCGCGCGGTCGGCGGAACTGCTCAGCCGCGAGCTGGACCGGTTCGAATCGCTGCTGACCGACCTGCTGGAGATCAGCCGCTTCGACGCCGGCGCGACGGGTGCCGGGACCGAGCAGGTCGACCTGCGTGACATCGTCGGCCGGGTCGTCGACGGGTGCGAGCGACTCGCGGACGCGCAGGGCGTGAAGCTGCGCGTGCATTCGCGCCGGGCCGCGGTCGCCCCGATGGACGCCCGGCGGATCGAGCGCGTCATACGCAACCTGGTGACCAACGCCATCGAGCATGCCGAGCACAAGCCGGTCGACATCACCGTCGGCGCGAACAACACGGCCGTGGCGGTCGCGGTGCGCGACTACGGCGTCGGGTTGCGACCGGGCGACGCCGAGCAGGTCTTCAACCGCTTCTGGCGCGCGGACCCGGCCCGGGCCCGCACCACCGGCGGCACCGGACTCGGCCTGTCGATCGCGCTGGAGGACGCGCGATTGCACGACGGCTGGCTGCAGGCATGGGGTGAGGTCGGCAACGGTTCGTGCTTCCGGCTCACCCTGCCGGTGCGGGCCGGCCAGCCGATCGGGCGCTCGCCGGTCACCCTGGCCCCGGACGACTCCAGTGTGGGTCTCGCGATGCCCAGCGGCAACAGCCTGACCATCGGCACCCCGGTCGCTGGAGCGCCCCGGCCGGGCGACGCGGCACGGGACCGGCGATGAACCACCGTCCGGCGCTCCTCGGACTCGTCCTGTTCGTCATACTCGCGATGGCCGGGTGCAGCGGCCTGCCGACCACGAGTGGCGTCCGCGCGGGTCGGGCGATCGACAATCACGCGGCGCCGACCGTCGGCAACATCGAATACCCCGGACCGTCCGCGGGCGCGAGTCAGAAGGACATCGTCGGCGGCTTCCTCGACGCGACGGCGGGCACCAACCAGAACTACGAACGAGCGCGCGAATACCTCACCAAGGACGCCGACAGCTCGTGGGCGCCGCGAACCGTCGCCGTCACGACCGGCAGCCGCGACCTGATGGCGAGCGGCACCAACTCGATCACCGCGACGGCCGAGAGCGACGCCGCACTCGACGCACAGGGGCACCTGTCCGAGTCACCCGACGGGACGACGACCAGCGCCGACTTCGGATTGACCAAGGTCGCCGGGGAGTGGCGGATCTCCAAGCTGCCCGCCGACTTCGGGCTCTGGATGAACGTCGACCAGTTCAAGCGGATCTACCAGCCGCAGGAGGTCTACTACGCGGCGGCGACCGGCCACACGCTGGTGCCCGACACGCAGTGGTACACCCAGACGGGCCTGGTCAGCTCGCTGGCGGCGGCGGTGGTGCGCGGCGCACCGTCGTGGATGAGCGGTATGACGGCGGCGCCGCTGCCCAAGGGCAGTGAACTCACCGGGTCCTCGGTGTCGATCGACAACGACGGCGTCGCATCGGTCAATGTCAGCGAGGAGGTGCTGTCAGCCACGCCCAGCCAGCGGACGGCGTTGTGGGCCAGCATGCTGGCGACGCTGGGCCAGGTCAGCGAGGTACGACGGGTCGTGGTGCTCGTGGGGGGCGCCCGGTTGCAGGCCCCGAACCTGCCGGAGAGCCCGACCACGCCGTCGGACTTCGGCTACACGGCGGTCAGCGGCAACCCGGCCCAACTCGTTGGGCGCACCAGCGACACCCAGTTGCAATGGATGGATGCCGGTGACGCCGGTGTCGACCTGCGCGACAAGAACCATTCCAAGGATCACCCGACGCTGCCGACCATCAACCACAACTGGTACCGCCTCGCCGTCTCGGGTGACGGCAAGCAGGTGGCGGCCATCGACGGCGCCAACGCGGTGCTCGGCCGATGGGTCAACGGTCGGCTGAGCCGGATCGCCGGGTTTGGCACCGACCTGGTGGCGCCGAGCTTCAGCAGCACCCGCGCGGGTTCCGGCGACTCCGTCGACGAGTTGTGGGTGGCCGGTCGATCCACCGCCAAGGACGGTGGCGCCTCGTCGGCATACGGCACGTTGTGGGTGGTCGACGCGGAGCTTCCGGTCGCCGACGCCCAGCCGCAGCCGATCGACGCGTCCTGGTTGCGCGACAAGCACATCATCGCCATTCGGCTGTCGCCGGACGGGGAGCGGATCGCGGTGGCGGTGCGGACCGCGGGCGGGGCCTCGCAGGTTTACGTCGCGGGTGTGGTCCGCGGCAAGAAGGGGCACGCGCAGGCGTTGACCAAGCCGTTGCGGGTGGCGCCGAGCGTGACGGACGTACGCGACGTGGGCTGGATCGACTACGTGACGCTCGCAGTGCTGTGTGACGACCGCGACACCGGCGGCATCGAACCGGTCAGCGTCCCGATCGGCGGTCTCAGCACCGGTCTCGGCGACACGGCGGGAGGCTCGTACCTCGTGGCGACCGGCGCCGGTGCGAGCTCGTTGTATGTCGGCACGGACGCCGACACCGTGCTGACGCGCGTCGGGGCGAGCTGGCAGAAGGTGCCCGGTGTGCGCGCGATGATCGCCTCCGGAACCTGACCGGCGGTTCGTCCACAGCACCCGCCGGCGACGCCGGTCGTGCACAGGCGTCGCGCACGGTATGACGGACCGGCATACGCGCGCCGCATCGTGGGGGCATGCCGATCGACGCGCTGCAGGAGCTCTGCGATCTCGCGCTGCCGCGCTCGTGTGCCGGTTGCGGTGAGCAGCGGGTCGCGTTCTGCGAGTCGTGCAGCGCCGAGCTGGCCGACGCGCTCGAGGCGGAGCCGTTCGAGGCGACGCCGACCCCGTGCCCGCCGGGCTTCCCCACCACCTGGTCGCAGGTCCCGTATGACGGGACGGTCGCCGAACTGCTGCGCGCATTCAAGGATTCCGGGCGCGGCGATGCCGGCCCGCGCCTGGCGCGGTTGCTGCGCTCGTCCCTCGCCGGGCTGCTCGGCGAGGAGCGGTCCTGCCGACGCGAGCTTGCGGCCGGCCGGCAGGTGCTCGTGGTGCCGATGCCGAGTCGGTCCACCTCGACGCGGGCCCGCGGCCGGGAGCCGACGGTGGAGCTGGCGCGCCATGCGGTCGGGCGGGCCGGCCGACTGGTGCTGCGGCCGGTGCTGCGCGTGTCGCGGACCGGACGCGACCAGGCCGGACTCAGCGCCGAGGAGCGTTCGGTCAACCTGCGCGACGCGATGCGACTGACCCACTCCGGCCGCGGGCTGGTGCCGGGCCGTATCTGTGTGGTGGTCGACGACATCGTCACGACCGGCTCCTCGCTGGTCGAAGCACGCGCCACGCTGCTCGCGGCGGGAGCGGTTGAGGTGGTGGCCGCGACGGTGGCGGCGACCCGACGGCGAGGTGTCTGATGCGCACCCGTTTACGTTCGGCGATGTGTGGTCTACCGTCGGTGCATGGAGCAGGTCGTGCGATCACCACACAGCGTCACCGTGCTCCGTTCGCCCTCCCGGAGGAGGTGTTCGCTCGGCCGATAAGGGATGCCGACCCGCCTCACCGACTGCAGTCGAGACCAGGAGTGCACCATGGAGATCACCGTTACCGGACGTCATGTCACGGTCCCCGAGCGTTTTCGTCGGCACATCGAAGAGAAGCTGAGCAAGGTTCCTCAGCTGGACCCACGGGTCAGTCGCTGCGATGTGGTCGTCACGCACGAGGCCAACCCCCGACAGGCCAAGGAAGCGGAACGCATAGAGATCACCTGCCACGCCAAGCGGGCCGTGATCCGCGCGGAAGCCAGTGCGGACGACGTCTACGGCGCGCTCGATGTCGCGATGACCCGACTCGGCGAGCGACTGCGCCGCACGAGCGACAAACGCCGGGTCCACCGCGGCAGGAAACACCCCACCTCGGTTCACGACGCGACCTCGACGTTGAACTTCCCACCCCAGGGCGAGGACGCCGACAGTGCGCCGTTGCCCCCGCACATCGCGAAGGTCGGCGGTGACGAGGACTGCCCGATCCACATCCGCGAGAAGGTCCACTCCAGCGCACCGATGGGCGTCGATCAGGCGCTCAACGAGATGGAGCTGGTGGGCCACGACTTCTACCTCTACCAGGACGCCGACACCGGCAAACCGTGCGTGGTCTATCGTCGGCGTGGCTGGTCCTACGGCGTCATACAGCTCGACATCCAGGAAGACCTGGTCGAGGAGCCGCCGGCAGCGAGCACAGCATGAGGGCACACATGACCGAAGGTTCGACAAGGACACGTGACTGACATTTCGCGTACGAGCGGCGGGGCCGGTGCAGCACCGGCCCCGCTTGCTGCGCACCCCGAGACGGTCCGGGTGCTGCTGGTCGAGGACTACAAGATCTACCGGCACGGGCTGCGGATGATCCTCGACCTCGAGGACGACATCGAGGTCGTCGGGGAGACCGGCAGCGCCGTCGAAGCGCTCGAGATCGCGACAGCTGCGGTGCCGGACGTGGTGGTGCTGGACATCTTCCTGCCGGACGGCAACGGCGTACAGGTGTGCCGGCAGCTCACCGCGCGGTTCCCGAACACCCGGGTGCTGATGCTCACCGCCTCCGACGAACACTCCGACCTGGTCGAGGCCGTGAAGGCCGGCGCCACCGGCTACCTGCTCAAGGACATCGCGCCCGACCAACTGCCCACGTCGATCCGCTCCGTCGCGGGCGGTCAGGCGCTGGTGTCACCGGAGCTCGGCTCCACCCTGATGTCCGAGTTCTCGGCCATGGTGCGCGGCACACCGGCACGCGACGAGACGGCCGGCGAGGAGCCGGTCGATGACGAGCCGGCCAGCGAGCTGACCGATCGCGAGCTGGAGGTTCTCGGGCTGGTGGCACGCGGCTGGTCCAACCGCAAGATCGGCGAGGAGCTCTTCATCGCCGAGAACACCGTCAAGAACCACGTCCGCAACATCCTCGACAAGCTGCAGTTGCGCAGCCGGATGCAGGCGGCGCTGTATGCCGTCCGCGGCGGCCTGGTCGACGACTCGGTCGACGACATCGATTGACCGGCATCGACCGACGACATCGACTGACCGGCATCGACCGACCGGCACCGACCGACCGGGCTCAGTCGCCGGACGACTTCAGCCGGTCGAAGAGCAACAGGTCGACGACGCTGCCGTCGCCGAGCAGTTCGGCGGACCGGGCGCGGCCGATCTGGTCGAAGCCGCACCGCTCGGCCACCGCGGCCGACGCGTCATTGCCCGCGGCGACACCGAGGGTCAGCCGGCGCAGTCCGAGCCCGCCCTGCGCGCTCGGCATGAACGCATACGCGCAGACCGCACGCAACGCGTGCGTCGCAAGACCTCGGCCGCGCTCGGCGGACGACAACCAGTAGCCGGCCTCGGCGTTCCCGTCCGCGATGTTCTGCAGGCCGATCATGCCGGCGAACTCCTCGTCGTCGGGACCGCAGATCACCCACCGACAACCGTGTCCGGTGAGGTCGATGTGCCGGTGCTGAGCGACGTAGTCAGCGGCGCGACGGTCGAGGTCGTCCTGGGGGAGCGACAGCCACTGCCGGAGGTGCGGCTCGGACCAGCTGCGAGCGACGGCTGCTGCATCGGCACGGCGCAGCGGCCGCAGCCGGACGTCGGGGAAGCCCAGCGCCGGCGGCTGGACGGCGCGTTGCCGTTCGCGCGCATCGGTCGAGAGCAACTCGAAATAGGCGCCGTCGGTGATGCGGCCGTCCGCCGCGGTGTAGGCCTGCCGGTCCTCACCCCACTGCCGGAAGCCGGCCCCGCGAAGGAGTGATCGGGACGGGTAATTGTCCAGGTCGGTCTCGGCATACAGCCTGGTGAGCCCGAGGCCCCCGGCGTGTTCGGGTGCGAAGGCGTGCGCGACGACGGACTCCAGGACGGCCGGCAGGATGCCGCGGCCCCGCGCGACGGGCAGCAGCCAGTAGCCGACCTCGCCGGACGTGGCCGTGCCGTCACCGACGTGGAAGATCGCGACGTCGCCCCACGCCTGGTCGGAGTCCGCATCGGCGATGCACCAGGGGAGCGACGTGCGTTCGTCGGTGTACCGGCGCTGTCGGGCCAGCCACCCGGCGAACGACGTCTTGGTGACTTGCGCAGCGGCCGGCATGTACTTCTTCGCGAGCGCATCCGGCTCGTCGGGCATGTGCCGCACGTCGTCGTCGCGCCACGGGCGTAACCGCACGCCGTCCAGCTCGATCGTCGGTATGACGAAGGGCGAAACACGTTGCGCTTCAACGTCGTCGGTGGCCAGCAGTTCCCAGTTGAGCGCATCGGTCGGTCCGCTGCCGTCACGGGCCAGCACCGACCGCTCGATGCCCCACATCCGGAATCCGGCACGGCGCAGGACACGCGCCGATGCGAAGTTCTCGATGTGCGTGCCCGCCTGCAGGCGGTGCAGGCCGAGGCCACCGGAGGCTCGGTCGGCGAAGGCGTGTTGCCGGATCAGCTCGACGGCGTCGTACATGACACCCCGACCACGAGCCTGCGGGTAGAGCCAGTAGCCGATCTCGCCGTTGCCGCGTGTGAAGTCCACGTCGAGACGCCCGACCTTGAGGTAGCCGAGTGGCTCGTCGGTCTCGGCATCGGCGATGCACCAGTGGACGGCGGCCCCGGCCGCCATGGACTCCCGCCGGTCGCGAAGCCACTCGTCATACGTGCTCGGGGTGGGCTGCATTCTGGTCGCCATCAGGCGGCTGGCCTCGTCCGGCTCCTGCACGAAGCGCACGTCGTCGTCGCGCCACGGACGCAGCCGGATCGCGCGGGATTCCAGCACTTTCGGCTCGAGCGCACCGGGTGTCACGTTGTCGGAGGGAGGGACCACGGCAGCAGCCAATCACGCACTGCTGATGGGAGCCATGGATTTTCTAGGCGGGATCGCCCGGCTGCCGGGCGTGCTCCACGGCCAGCAGTTCGAAGTAGGCGGTGTCGGTGATCGTCCCGTCGTGGGCGATGAACGACGCGTGGTCCTGGCCGTACTGCCGGAACCCGGCGCCCGCGAGCGTCAGCATGGAGGCGTGGTTGCCGTCCACGGTCGCGGCATCGAGACGTTGCAGGCCGAGCCCGTCGGGTGAGAACGCATGATCCACAACGGCTTTCAGTGCCTCGGTCGCGAGCCCGCGGCCGCGACCCTCGCGGTAGAGCCAGTAGCCGACGGTGCCGCTGCGCAGGGGAGAGTCCAGCCCGCGCACACCGATCGAGCCCAGCGGCCGGTCGGTCTCGGCGTCGGCGATGCACCACTCGATCGCCGTGCCCTTCAGCCCGTCGAGACGCTCGCGCGCCAGCCAGCGCTCGTACGTCGCAGCCGGTGGGCGGGGCTCGATGCCCATGGCGGCCGCGGCCTGCGGGTCGGGCGCCGGCTCGGTCTCCGGCGCGTCCTGCTCACCCCACATGCGCAACACCAGGCGTGCGGTGCGCAGGGTCGGAACGGCCAACAGCCGGGTGCGTTGCGCGTCCCGGTCGTCGGTCGCGAGCAGTTCGAACTCGGTCTCGTCGCTCACGCTCCCGTCGTCGTATGCCGGCAGGCCCGACACCGTCCCGACCGCCCGAAAACCACCGGCGCGCAGCACCCGCTGCGACGGGAGGTTCGCCCGGTCGGCATTCGCACCGAGACGGCGCAATCCGAGTCCGCCGTCCGCCGGCGCAGCGAAGGCGTGCGACACCACGAGGTCCAGCGCCGCCGCCAGGTGTCCCCGGCCGCGAGCTGACGGTTGCAGCCAGTAGGCGAGCATCGCGCTGCCGCGCAGCATCGGCAGGTTCATCCGGAAGAGCTGGATGCCGCCGAGCGGCCGGTCGGTCTTCGCGTCGGCGATGCACCAGACGATCGCCTCGCCGCCCGCCATCCGTTCACGGCGGCCGAGCAGCCAGCTGTCGAAGCCCTCGGCGGTCGGCGCCGATCCGAGCATGAAGCGGGCCAGGCCCGCGTCCAACGGTTCGTCGGGTGCGTCGGCGTCGGTCCACGGGCGCAACCGGATGCCGTTGCCCGCGAGTTCGGCCGGCTCCCGCCAGGGCAGCTGCGGCGTCCGGGGCTCGTGCGCGTGCAGGTGTCCGAACCAGGTGCCGGTGGTGGTTCCGTCGGGTCCGTGGTGGGTGGCCGGCCAGGTGCCGTCCTGCGTGAAGCCGAGTGCCCAGGCGACCCGTCGGGAAGCCCAGTTGCCCTGCGCGGCGCGCCATACCAGCGTCCGCAGGCCGAGGCTCTCGAACGCGTGCGTCACCAGCAGCCGGGCGGCTGCCGTCGTCACGCCGCGACCGCGCACGTCCGGGTGCACGCCGTAGCCGATCTCCGAGGTGCCGTCGGCGCGCGGGTGCAGATTGATCGAGCCGGCCCAGCGACCGTCCAGCTCGATCGCCCAGGCGCCCTGGGCGGGTCCGGACTCCCAGGTGGAGCGCACCTGCTGCAGGAATTCGCGCGCCTGCTCCATGCCGTATGGCGAAGGAAGCGGAACACCGGCCCGGGAACGCGGATCGCACGCGAATTCGACAATGCGGTGCAGATCCGACTCGCGGTGTGCGCGCAGCGTCAGCACGCCATCGGTGAGTTCCGGGACGTCATCGGGGAAGACCGGCATCCCGGCAGCCAACCACATCGCCGCACCCGGTAACGCGGGCGGGAACCCATCACCGGGTCCCGACCATTAGCATGGGTGAGTCTGTCTACAAGTCGAGACGATCAGGCTGGTCGTCCAACTACTTCGGAGTTTCTGTGCCCAAGGTTGTCGAGAAGGTCCTGCGTGCCGGTGAGGGCCGCACCCTCAAGAAGCTGCAGGCGTATGCCGCGCAGGTCAATCTGCTCGAGGAGGACTTCGCAGGACTGTCCGACGCGGAGCTGCGCGAGGAGACCGACAAGTTCAGGAAGCGCCTCGCCGACGGTGAAACGCTGGACGATCTGCTGCCCGAGGCGTTCGCCGCCGTGCGCGAGGCCAGCAAGCGCACCCTCGGCAAGCGGCACTTCGACGTGCAGCTCGCCGGTGGCGCGGCGCTGCACCTGGGCAATGTCGCCGAGATGCGCACCGGTGAGGGAAAGACCCTGGTCGCGACCCTGCCGTCATACCTGAATGCGTTGACCGGCAAGGGTGTTCACGTCATCACGACCAATGACTACCTGGCCGAGACGCAGGCCGAGCAGATGGGCCGCGTGCACCGTGCGCTGGGCCTGGAGACGGGCTGCATCCTGGCGTCGATGACGCCGGACGAGCGCCGCGTCGAATACGCCAAGGACATCACCTACGGCACCAACAACGAGTTCGGCTTCGACTACCTGCGCGACAACATGGCGTGGTCCGACGCGGAGCTGGTGCAGCGCGGCCACAACTACGCGATCGTCGACGAGGTCGACTCGATCCTGATCGACGAGGCCCGCACGCCGCTGATCATCAGTGGCCCCGCCGACGAGGCGACCCGCTGGTATGTCGAGTTCGCCAAGATCGTCGAGCACCTGAAGCGCTCGCCGAAGAAGGAGAACTCCCTTCCCGGTGACGGCGACTACGAGGTCGACGAGAAGAAGAAGACCGTCGGTCTGCTGGAGTCCGGCATCGAGATCGTCGAGGACCTGCTCGGCATCGACAACCTCTACCAGGCCGAGAACACCCCGTTGATCGGCTACCTGAACAACGCCATCAAGGCCAAGGAGCTGTTCAAGAACGACAAGGACTACGTCGTCATGAACGGCGAGATCCTGATCGTCGACGAGCACACCGGCCGCATGCTGGCCGGCCGTCGCTACAACGAGGGCATGCACCAGGCGATCGAGGCCAAGGAAGGGGTCGAGATCCAGAACGAGAACCAGACCCTCGCGACGGTGACGCTGCAGAACTACTTCCGCATGTACGACAAGTTGTCCGGTATGACGGGCACCGCCCAGACCGAGGCTGCCGAGCTCTACCAGATCTACAAGCTCGGCGTCGTGACCATCCCGACCAACAAGCCGATGATCCGCAAGGACCAGTCGGACCTGATCTACCGGACCGAGAAGGCCAAGTTCAAGGCCGTCGTCGACGACATCGTCGACCGCCACAAGGAGGGCCAGCCGGTCCTGGTCGGCACGACCAGCGTCGAGAAGAGCGAGTACCTCTCCGAGCAGCTGCGCCGCAAGGGCGTGCCGCACGAGGTGCTGAACGCCAAGCACAACGAGAGTGAAGCGGCGATCGTCGCGCAGGCGGGTCGCAAGGGCGCCGTCACGGTGTCGACCAACATGGCCGGCCGAGGCACCGACATCATGCTCGGCGGCAACCCGGAGTTCATCGCGATGGCTGCGCTGAAGCGCAAGGGCCTGTCGCCGGAGGACACCCCGGAGGAGTACGAGGACGCCTGGGACGAGGCGCTGGCGAAGGCCGAGAAGGCCGTCGAGAAGCAGCACGAGGAGGTCGTCGAGCTCGGCGGTCTCTACGTGCTGGGCACCGAGCGGCACGAGTCGCGCCGGATCGACAACCAGCTGCGTGGTCGCGCCGGCCGCCAGGGCGACCCGGGGGAGAGCCGGTTCTACCTGTCGCTGCAGGACGACCTGATGCGGTTGTTCAACGCCGCGATGGTCGACCGCTTCATGCAGACCGCCAAGATCGAGGACGAGGTCCCGATCGAGTCCAAGATGGTCAGCCGCTCGATCCAGAGCGCGCAGAGCCAGGTCGAGGCGCAGAACTTCGAGATCCGCAAGAACGTCCTGAAGTACGACGACGTGCTCAACCGTCAGCGTGAGGTCATCTACGGCGAGCGTCGCAAGGTGCTGGAGGGCGAGGACCTGGAGGTCCAGGTCCGCCACTTCATCAACGACACCGTCGATGCGTATGTCGACGGCGCCACCGCCGAGGGCTTCTCCGACGACTGGGATCTCGACAAGTTGTGGGAGGCATTGCGCGACCTCTACCCGGTCTCGCTCACCGAGAAAGAGATCGAGGAGGAGGTCGGCGGTCGCGCCGGACTGCAGGCCGACCTGCTCGCCGAGGAACTGCGCTCGGACGCCCAGCACGCGTATGACGCACGCGAGAACGAACTCGGCGACCGGGTCAGCCGCGAGGTCGAGCGCCGCGTGGTGCTGACCGTGCTGGACCGCAAGTGGCGCGAGCACCTCTACGAGATGGACTACCTCAAGGAGGGCATCCACCTGCGGCAGTACGCCCAGCGTGACCCGCTGGTGGAGTACCAGCGCGAGGGCTTCGCGCTGTTCGGTGCCATGAACGACGCCATCAAGGAGGAGTCGGTCCAGCACCTGTTCCACGTGCAGGTCGACCCCGAGGAGGTGGCCGCATCGCTGCCCGCGCCGAAGGAGAAGATGACCTTCTCCGCGCCGGGCGAGGACGGCGCCGCGACCGCGCACGCGGTCGACGACGACGGCCGGGTCATCGACGAGGACGACTCGAACCTGCCGCGTGCCCAGCGCCGGGCCCGGAAGAAGGCGAAGAAGAACGAAGCCGGCAAGGCGAAGGCCAAGAGCTGAGCGCTAGCCGATTTCCATCGCGGTCACCATCCAGCGGCCGTCGACACCGACCATCCGCAGCGCCATGGCGCGCACGCGGCCGTCGTGCTGGATGACCACGCTGGCCTCGACGACACCGTCGTCGGGCTCGCACAGGTGCACGCGGCGCACGAGTGACCGATGCAACGGTCGTGCGCCGCGGCGCTTGGCGATCACCGAACGGGCATTGACGCGCTCGTAGACGAGTGGGCTCACCCAGCGGGCGATCTGGTTCGTCGAGCGGACTCCCGTCATACATTCCAGGAGGGCGCCGGCGATCCGCTGCAGCCAGGCGTTCGGTTCGGGCAGCAGGTGGCTCCGCGTCGCCTGCGGACCGAACTGCGGGTCGACGTCCTCGGCGCCCAGCACCACTCGCAGCGCCGGCTGCGAGTAGCCGCGCCGCCGGTCGCGGGAGGCGGCCACGACGTCGTCGTAGAGCACATCGACGGCCGACTCGTCGAGGGCCGGCGGTTGCCAGCCCGAGGCGGGGGACAGGTGCAACGGCTGGACGGTGGCGGTGCTCATCGGATGCTTCCTTCGAGTGCGTGGTCCGGTGTCTGCAGGCTGGTGCCGACCTCGAGCAGGTCGGGATCGTCCCCGATGACGTGGCGGTTGGCGGCATACCAGCGTGGCCACTCGGCGGCGATCGTCTGCGCGTCGGCGTGCGGGCCGAGGTGCGCCGCCGCGATCGACCAGAGGGTGTCGCCGCGATGCACGACGACCGCCCCGGAGTCGTCGGCGACCGGCTTGCCGGTCACCAGGGGTGCGCAGTCGCGGGCGACCTGATCGGTGCGGGCCGGCTTGTCCGGGACCCATCCCGGAGTGGGTGCATCCTGACCCGTGCACGAATCCGCAGTTTTCGCAGGGTGTTTCGTGTCCTGGCTGGTGGTCCAACCCGGGGACGGCGCGGTGCCGGCGACGTGGGAGCGCGTCGCGGTGGTGCCCGCGGTCGAAACGGTCGAGTGAGACGCAGCGAACGCGGGTGCGGTCGCCGACACACTGGACAGGGCGGTGATCGCGAGCAGGACCGCGGCGACTCGTCCGATCATCCCGCCGGCGTGGGGACCACGTCGCGCGGTCCCGGCGTCTCCGCCGCCCGAGCCCGGTGTACGGCGCAGCAACGTCGCCGTGGCGAGCGCGATCAGCAGCGTCGCCCAGAGCAGGGCCAGCACGAGTGCGGCCCAGAGCAGCACCGGCAGTGCATCGGGCGTATGGACGGTGCTGCGGTGCTCCAGTCGGTGCAACTCGCCGAGCATGCCGCCCCACGCGAGGTATGCCGCCAGGAGTGCACTGCCCGCCGCCAGCACGCCGAGTGTCACCGCCCGAGCGCGGTGCCCTGTCCCGTGGATGTGCCCGGTGATCCCCATGTCCCGCATGTTCGCCCTCCCTTGGCGCCGGTGCTGCGATGCATCATCAGGTCGTAAAAGGTATTAAACGACATCAACTGACAACAAAGGCACTTAAACACATTCATCTGCAGTTGTCCATGGCGGTGGCGCGGCCCGCTACCGTTGCGGCGTGCGTTGGCAGGACTTGTTCTCGGATCTGGAGGCCCAACTGCTCGCCGAGCAACGGCGGGAGTTGCAGGCCGAGGTTGCCGACCGCACCCGGCGCGAGCGGTCCGAGGTCACGGTGCTGGATCGTGCGGCGCGGTCGGTCGGCAGCGTGATCACGGTCGTGACGGGCGCCGGTTCGGTACGCGGCACGCTGGACGATCTCGGCAAGGACTGGTTGCTCGTCCAGGAAGAGGGGCGGCACGCGGCCCTCGTGCCGATGAGCTCGGTGACCGCGTTGGTGGGGCTGGCGACACGCAGTGACGACGACCGCGGGCTGGGACGCCGGTTCGGTGTCGGTGTGGCGTTACGCGCGATCGCGCGGGACCGTGCAGCGGTGGCGATCCACGACGTCTCCGGCGGCCTGGCGACCGGGACGATCGACAAGGTCGGCGCGGATCACGTCGACCTGGCGGAGCACCCGGCCGATGCGGTGCGCCGAGCCACGGCCGTCACCGGTCACCGGGTCGTGCCGTTCGCCGCGATCGGGATCGTGCGTCGGGCGTGAGCGATCAGCTCTCGTCGTCGCCGAAGTCGCCAGCGGCGACGCGGGCCTGGGCATCGGCATACTGCCGTTGGATGTAGGACTCCAGCTCGGTCAGTTCGATGCGCCATGACTTGCCGACCTTGATGGCGGGCAGTTCTCCGCTGGTCACCAGACCGTAGGCCTGGCGCGAGGAGATGCTCAACGTCTCGGCGACGTCGGCGATGGACACGAATCGCGCTGGCACGGCGGTGCCCTCCTTGATCTCGCAACTGGCAGTGGCCTCATTGTGTCGCATCCGGCACCGTCTCCCACGGACCGCCTGTGGACAAACCCCCGTTCGGCCTGCCGATTCTTTACAGTCTTGGATGTCGAGGGCGGGGGCGTCCTCGATGAGAAGAACCGCAAGGGGAGGACCACGTGGAGAGTCGACGTCATAGTGCAGCGGATGAGCTGCCCACACCGACAGCGCACCGGCTGCAGCGACCGTCATGGCGCGACAGCAGGCTGGTGGCCGGAGTGCTGCTCGTGCTCGTCGCCACGATCGGCGGCGCCGCCGCGATGCGCCACTACGACAACTCGGTCGAGGTGCTCCAGGCGTCACATCCCCTGGTGCCCGGACAGAAGGTCGGCTCCTCGGACGTGCACGCCGTCAAGGTCCGCATCGACCAGGCGGGCGGCACCTATCTCAGCGCCGACGACCCGCTGCCCCGGGGCGAGGTGCTCCGGGAAGTACGTGCCGGCGAACTGGTCCCACGCTCCGCCGTTGGCAGCAGTTCGAAGGTGTCGGTCAAGGCCGTCGCGTTGCCGGTCGAGGCGTCCCAGTCCTCGAACCTCGTCAAGGGTTCGGTCGTGGACGTATGGGTCTCGGCGAAGGAGCAGACCAAGGTCGGCCAGGACTCGTATGCCGCGCCGGCCCGCATCATCGAAGGTGCGGTGGTGGCCCGGGTCCCCAGTGGCGGCGGAGGCTTCTCGGTGTCGTCCGACAGCGGCGCGGTGCACGTCCTCGTGCCGGACGACAAGGTCGCCGAGGTCCTGGAGTCGGTCAACCAGGGCGCCAAGGTCGACCTCGTGCCGGCCGCCGGTTCGCCGCTGAAGGGCGACTGATGGCGACCGCGGTCGTGACGGCGATCGGCGCAGCCCACGAGGCGGCGGTTGCCGCGGCGTTGGGTCAATCGACCGGAGTCCGCCTGGTCCGGCGCTGCGCGGACGTGGCCGACCTGCTGGCGATCTGCACCGCCGGCCGTGCCGACGTCGCGGTCCTGTCGGCCGACTTCCACGAGCTGGACCGCGGCGTGCTCAGCGCGCTGCGGGACGCCGGCGTCGGCATCGTCGGCGTGCACCAGCCGGGTGTCGAGGAGGAGCAGCGCGTGCTGCAGCAGTGGGGCGTGCGGACCCAGCTCCCGGTCACCGCGTCTGCGGCCGATTTCGAGCGTGCCGTGCAGGGCGTCGCGGAGAGTGCCGCGGGCGGCGTCGGGTCGAGCGGGGCCACGCGCGACGCCGGCTCCGTCCCCGATGCATCCGACGATCCGACGGTGTCGCTGGAGGCCGAACTGGCAGCGTTGTCCGACGGGGGAGCGCCATACCTGCCCCGGAAGCCGGTGGTGGAGCAGTCGTTCGCGCTGCCGACACCGCCGGTGCCGGACGGGCCGCGGGAGACCGCCCGGATCGTCACCGTGTGGGGCCCGCCCGGCGCCCCGGGGCGAACCGTTGTCGCCGTCAACCTGGCGGCCGAGGCCGCGCGGCTGGGCGTGCCCACCGTGCTCGTCGACGCCGACACCCATGCCGCCTCGGTCGCGCAGCACCTGGCGCTGCTGGACGAGGCACCCGGTGTCGCGGCCGCGACCCGACTCGCCGACTCCGGGCATCTCGACGTGCGCTCGCTGGCCGGCGTCGCGCCGGAAGTGACGCCCGGGCTACGGGTGCTGAGCGGTCTACCGCGCGCGGATCGGTGGCCGGAGGTCCGCGACGACGCGCTCGAGGCGGTCCTCGAACAATGCCGGCAGTTGGGCCGGCTGATCGTCGTCGACGTGGCCGCCCCGCTGGAGCAGGACGAGGAGCTCAGCTACGACACGGCGGCGCCGCGCCGTAACGCGGCGACGCTCGCCGCCCTCGGCGCTGCCGACACGGTGCTCGCGGTCGGCTCGGCGGATCCGGTGGGGCTGCAACGTCTGGTGCGTGGTCTCGACGAGTTGCGCGGCGTGATCTCCGCTACGCCGTGGGTCGTCGCGAACCGGGTCCGGTCCTCCGCGGTCGGTTCTTCACCCGAACAACGCGTCACCGAGGCGCTGCAGCGCTTCGCCGGGGTCACGTCGCCGGCGATCATCCCGGACGACCGGGCCGCGTGCGACGGCGCACTGCTGGCCGGGCAGGTGCTGGCCGAGCACGCAGCCGGCTCCGTCGCACGCAAGGCGATCGCGCAGCTCGCGGCCGATCTGACCGGGGTGACGGCGACGAGCCGGCGCAGCTGGTTCGCCGGCCGGCGCTGATCGGCGTCCGCGCGTTCGCCCCATGATCGTGAAAACATGTGGCCGTGGCTGACCGACTGAGCGCGCTCGACGCGTCCTTCTTCTACCTGCAGGACCGTACGACGCCCATGCACGTGGGATCGGTGATGATCTTCGACCCCCCTGCAGGCGGTTTCGAGTACGAACAACTGGTCAGCCTGGTCAGCAATCGCATCGCGTTCGTGCCCCGCTACCGGCAGAAGGTGCGGCAGGTGCCGGGGCGGCTGCTGCCGCCGGTGTGGGCCGACGACGAGCACTTCGACGTGAGCTACCACGTACGCCGGTCCGCGCTGCCCAAGCCCGGCACGGCGGCACAACTGGAGGAGTTCGTCGGCCGCATCCAGGCCCGGTCGCTCGATCCGCACCGCCCACTGTGGGAGCTCTACCTCGTCGAGGGGCTGGAGGGCGGCCGGTTCGCGATCGTCACCAAGACCCACATCGCGCTGGTCGACGGCATCCATGCGATCGACATCGGTCAGATCATCGTCGACCCCGAGGCGACCCGCGAGCAGCCCATCCCGCAGACCTGGCGCGCGTCCCGGACGCCGAGCGGCTTCGACCTGCTGCTCGGCGCCGTCAGCGACGTGGCACGCAACCCGCTCAGCGTCGCGCACCTGGCGGCCGGCGGAGTCCGTGGCGCCGCGAGCGGTGCCCACCGACTCGTCCGGCAGAGCGGCTCCGGTGCCGCGTCGGCGGCTGGTGTGCTCGCCCGGATCGCCACCCGCCCGGCACCGGACAGTCCGTTGAATCGGTCCATCAGCGTGCACCGACGGTTCGTGATGGTCTCGACCGAACTCGCCGACTATCGGCGCATCCGCGACCAGAGCGCCGAGTCGGTGACCGTCCACGATGTCGTGCTCGCCACCATCACCGGTGCGTTGCGCGGCTGGCTGCTCGCACGCGGTGAGGTCGTCCCCGGCGGTGATCGGGTCCGCGCGCTGGTGCCGCTGAGCGTGCAACCCGAGGACGCCGGACCCGACGCCCACCTGGCGGAGGAGGTGTCGCCGATGTTCATCGACCTGCCGGTCGGTGAGGCGCGCCCGAAGATGCGCCTGCACCAGATCGCGTATGCCACCAGCCAGCACCTGGACGACGGCGCCTCGGCGATCGACGCCGCCTCGATCGCCGGACTCGCCGGCTTCGCGCCGCCGACGCTGCACTCGTTGGGTGCGCGGCTCGGCAACGCCATGTCGCGTCGCATGTTCAACCTGGTGATCACGAACGTGCCCGGGCCCCAACGCACCCTGTATGCCGGGGACGCACCGATGGTCGAGAGTTACCCCGTCATCCCGCTGCCCAAGGGCCAGACGCTGTCGATCGGGCTCACGTCATACAACGGCCGGGTCGACTTCGGCCTGACCGCCGACCGGGAGGCGATGTCCGACGTGGACTTGTTCGGCCAGTGCCTGGCCGATGCCCTCGCCGAACTGCTGGACGAAACGGAGACTCGCGGATGAGCAACCTGATCAGGACCTACCTGCCCCTGGACGCCGAGGAACTGCGCGCGCTGGACGAGACCGGCGCGCTGCCGGCGCGAACCCGTCACGCGTTCGCGGTCACCGACCGGTTGCGTGCCCAGTTGCCGAACGAGGACGACGAGGGCCTGGAGTACCTCGCGACCCAGGACGCCGCGACGGATGCGGCGGCCCGAGACCTACGAGTGGTCGCGTCCGTCGATGTCGATGACGACGAGGTCACCGAGCGTGCCGAGTCGGACGCCGCATCGGCCGTGCGGATCGAGGGTGCGCCGCCGCGCCGCCGGATCGCCAGTTTCCACGTCCTCGATCCGGCCGGTGAACGCGACGTCGACGCCGACCTCGAGCTGTCCTGGTATGACGCCACGGAGTTGCCGTTGGTCCGCGAGGCGCTGACCGACTGATTCCGGGCCGGCCGAGACGAATTCGGCCGACAAGAACACGTTCGTCGGCGTGCGGACTGTGGAGTAACCGACCGGAAGTGGCAGAGTCTCCCTGTGCACTCCGTCCCTCGAGAACTGACCCGCATCGCCATCGTCAACCGTGGAGAAGCGGCGATGCGCCTGATCCACGCCGTACGCGATGTCAACGCCCGCCGCGCCCTCGACGGCGTCGCCGATCCGCTGCAGACGATCGCGCTCCACACCGACGTCGACAGCGGTGCCGCGTTCGTCCGTGAGGCCGACGAGGCGCACTTCATCGGACTCGCCGCGGACCGGCCCTATCTCGATCTCGCGGCGCTCGAGCGCGCACTGGTCGACACCCGTGCCGACGCGTGCTGGGTGGGTTGGGGATTCGTCGCGGAGGACCCGGCGTTCGCCGAGTTGTGCGAGCGCCTCGGCATCACCTTCATCGGCCCGTCGGCGGAGGCCATGCGGCGGCTCGGGGACAAGATCGGCTCGAAGCTGATCGCCGAGGAGGTCGGTGTCCCGGTCGCACCGTGGAGCCGTGGCGGAGTGGACACCCTGCAGGACGCCCTCGACGCAGCCGAGCGGGTCGGCTATCCGCTGATGCTCAAGGCGACCGCCGGCGGCGGCGGTCGCGGCATCCGCAAGGTGACCGGTCCTGCCGAGTTGGAGGACGCCTACCAGCGCACTCGCGATGAGGCCGAGCGAGCGTTCGGCAGCGGCGTCGTGTTCCTGGAGAAGCTCGTCACCGGCGCACGACACGTCGAGGTGCAGGTGATCGCCGACGGTCAGGGCACCGCCTGGGCGGTCGGAGTCCGCGACTGCTCGGTCCAGCGACGCAACCAGAAGATCATCGAGGAGTCCGCGTCCCCGCTGCTGGACGAGGAGCAGGCCGCCGAACTCAAAGGCGCCGCAGAGCGATTGGCGCTCGCGGTCGACTACCGAGGCGCCGGCACGGTCGAGTTCCTCTACCACCCGCAGGACCGGACGTTCGCGTTCCTGGAGGTCAACACCCGGCTGCAGGTGGAGCACCCCATCACCGAGACCGTGACCGGCCTGGATCTGGTCGCACTGCAGCTGCAGGTCGCCGCGGGCGGACGCCTCACCGGGGAACGCCCCCTCGAGCGCGGGCATGCCGTCGAGGCGCGCCTCAACGCCGAGGACCCGGACCGCGACTTCGCGCCGGCGCCGGGTCGAATCACCCGCCTGGAGCTCCCGGCCGGGCCGGGCATCCGGGTCGACACCGGTGTCAGCGAGGGCGACACGATCCCGGCAGACTTCGACTCGATGATCGCCAAGATCATCGCGCACGGTTCCGACCGGTCCGAGGCGCTCGCGCGCCTGCGGCGGGCGATGGAGGAGATCACCGTCATCATCGAGGGCGGTGTCACGAACAAGAGCTTCGTGCTCGAACTCCTCGGGCAGCCCGAGGTCACCCGGGGCGAGCCCGACTGGGCGGACACCGGCTGGATCGACCGGGTGCGCGCCGCGGGCGGTCTCTCGGATCACCCGCACGCGGGCATCGCGCTGGTGGCCGCCGCGATCGAGGGGTATGCCGAGCGCGAACACGCCGAGATCGCCGGGTTCCTCGACACGGCATACGGCGGCCGCCCGCAGCTGCACCACGACCCGGACAGCACCACCGAGCTGAAACTGCGCGGGGAGACCTTCACGGTTTCGGTGCGTCGGGTCGGCCCGAACGACTACGCGGTGGGCATCACGAACGGCGCCGCGACCCAGAACGTCGCCGCCTCGATCGAGCGGTTGGACGAGGTGCACAGCCGGTTGACCGTCGACGGCGAGGCGTTCCGGCTGGTCAGCGCGTCACACGGTCCGACCCTGCTGATCGAGGTCGCCGGGGTGACCCATCGGGTCAGCCGTGACGAGGGCGGCGTCATGCGGGCACCCGCGCCCGCGCTGGTCGTCGCCACACCGGTCGCGGTCGGCGACGAGGTCGCCGCCGGCGAGCCGGTCCTCGTGCTGGAGTCGATGAAGATGGAGACGGTGCTGCCGGCGCCGTTCACCGGTCGGGTCCGCGAGGTGCTGGTGCGAGCCGGCACGCAGGTCGAAACCGGTTCTCCGCTGGTCAGATTGGAGCCGACGGGCGACGACACCGAGGACCAGCTGGAGGTCTCCGGCACCGACCTGGGGCTGCCGACCGACGACCGGGTGCGCACGCGCGAGGAGCGTGACGCCGCGGCGATGGCCACCATGCGCTCCGCGCTCATGGGGTATGACGTCAGCCCCGACGACCGCCTGAGCACGCTGCGCGCCTACCTGGACGAGCGCGGTACGACGGCGGCTCCCAGCGCCGACGAACTCGCGCTGCTGGACATGTTCGCGGACTTCGCCGAGCTCAGCCGCAACCGGCCGGCACGCGACGAGTCGCACTCCGAGTTGCGCGTGCACAGTGCACGCGAGCACTTCCAGACCTACCTGCGCACCCTCGATCTGGACCGCGGCGACCTGCCGCAGTCCTTCCGTGACCGGCTGCTGCGCGTCCTGCGGCACTACGGCATCACCGAGCTGGACCGCACACCGCAGTTGGAAGAGGCGCTCTTCCGGATCTTCCTGGCACAGCAGGAGGTCAGCGACGTCGAGATCGCGATCCAGCTGTTGCGCAGCTGGTTGTCGGTTCCGGCTCCCAGCGACACCAGCAGCGCGCGTGCGTTGCTCGAGCGGGTGGTCCGCGCGACCCAGCGCCGCTTCTCGGTCGTGGGTGACCTGACCCGGTCGGTGCGCTTCCGCTGGTTCGACCAGCCGATCGTCGACGTCGAGCGCTCCAGCATCCTGGGCGGCGTGGCCGAAGAGGTGGCCGCGCTGACGGATCCCGCTGCGCCCGATAGGGATTCGCGTATCGCGGCCCTCACCGCCATACCCGAGCAGCTTGTCGGGTTCCTGCGTGATCGGCTGTATGCCGAGCCGAGCACGATCGACAGTGACTACGAGCCGCTGCTCGAGGTGCTGATCCGGCGTCACTACCTGGAGTACGACCTGCACGACCTGCAGGTGGCGCACGTCGGCGGCCGGCCGGTCGCGCGTGCTGAGTACCTCTCCGAGACGCACGGCCAGACGCGGGTGGTGACGACCGTCGCCGACATCGCTCAGCTGCGCGACGGGTCCGTGCGTGTGGCGGTCGACGACCAGCTCGCGACCGATCACGACAGCGTCGTCGAGATCTACGTGCGCTGGCCCGACCTGCCCGAACGCCCCGACCGGGCACGTGACCTGTTGCTCGACCTGCTGCCGGGGCTGTCGTTCGCGCGGCGACCGCGCCGCGTGTCGTTCGCGGTCTGCCCGGCCGCACCACGTGCGGTCGACTACTTCACCTTCCGGCCGGCTGCGGACGGCAACGGCTGGGTCGAGGACGATCTGGTCCGCGGGATGCACCCGATGGTCGGTCGTCGCCTGAACCTCTGGCGGCTGCGCGAGTTCGACGTGACGCGGCTGGAGGCACCGGAGGACGTGCTGCTGCTCGACTGTGTCGCGCGCAGCAACCCGGCCGATCGACGGCTGGTGGCGCTCGCCCAGGTACGCCAGATGGCCGTGGTGCGCGACGACGACGGTGCGGTCGTGGCGTTGCCGCACGCCGAGCGTGCGGTCGAGAACTGCCTCGAGGCGATCCGCCGGGTCCGGGCGTCGCACGGTGGCGGGAAGACCCCGCTGGACGTCAACCACGTCTGGGTGACGGTCTGGCCGCCGGTCGAGGCCGACATCGAGCACCTGGCCGCCCTGCAGGCGAAGATCACCCCGCTCACCGAGGGCGCGGGCATCGAGGAGGTGCTGGCCCAGGGTCGTGTCGAGGGCGCGGACGGTACGCCTAACCCGATCGCCATACGCTTCCACGCCACGCCGGGCGCCGGTGTGGCCGCGGACGTCATCGAGCCGCCGACGACCCCGCTCGCTCCGCTGGACGACTACGCCGCCAAGGTGCTGCGCGCACGGCGGCGCGGGATGGTCTACCCCTACGAGCTCGAACCGACACTGGCGGGGTCCGGTTCGTTCGTCGAGTACGACTTCGACGACGACGGCACCCTGGTGCCGGTCGACCGGCCGCGTGGTCAGAACACCGCCGGCATCATCGTCGGGGTCGTCAACACCCCGACCGACCTCTACCCGGAGGGCGTCACCCGGGTGGTGCTCGCCGGTGACCCGATCAAATCGCTCGGGGCGTTGTCGGAGGCCGAGTGCAGCCGGGTCGTCGCGGCGATCGATCTCGCCGAGCGGATGCGGGTGCCGGTGGAGTGGTTCGCGGTGTCCGCGGGTGCGCGGGTGTCGATGACCAGCGGCACCGAGAACATGGACTGGGTCGCGGTCGCGCTCAAGCGGATCGTGGAGTTCACGCAGGACGGCGGCGAGATCAACATCGTCGTCGCCGGCATCAACGTCGGCGCGCAGCCCTATTGGAACGCCGAAGCCACCATGCTGATGCACACCAAGGGCATCCTGATCATGACTCCGGACAGCGCGATGGTGCTGACCGGCAAGCAGACGCTGGACTTCGCCGGGAGCGTGTCGGCCGAGGACAACCACGGCATCGGCGGCTACGACCGGGTGATGGGTCCCAACGGTCAGGCCCAGTACTGGGTGCCGGACCTCGCGCGGGCACTGATGGTGCTGATGCAGCACTACGACCACACGTATGTCGTGCCGGGGGAGTCCGGGCCGCGGCGTGCCGCGACGGCCGACCCGGTCGATCGGGACATCTCCGACAGCCCGCACGACGGGGACTTCGCGACGGTGGGGGACATCTTCTCCGCCGAGCTCAACCCCGACCGGAAGCGCGCCTTCGACATACGCAGCGTGATGCGTGCGGTCGCCGATCAGGATCACCAGATGCTCGAACGCTGGGCGAGTATGGCGGACGCAGAGACCGCCGTCACGGTCGACACCCGCATCGGCGGATACCCCGTGTCGTTGATCGGCATCGAGTCCAAACCCGTTGCGCGACAGGGCTTCCCACCCACGGACGGGCCGGACACCTACACGGCGGGCACGCTGTTCCCGCGGTCGTCCAAGAAGGTCGCCCGCGCGATCAACGCCGCATCGGGCAACCGGCCGGTGGTGGTGCTCGCGAACCTCTCCGGCTTCGACGGGTCACCGGAGTCGATGCGCAACCTGCAGTTGGAGTACGGCGCCGAGATCGGTCGGGCCATCGTCAACTTCCAGGGCCCGATCGTGTTCTGCGTGATCTCGCGCTACCACGGCGGCGCGTTCGTGGTCTTCTCCAAGCGACTCAATCCGCAGATGACGGTGCTGGCCGTCGACGGCTCGTTCGCATCGGTGCTCGGCGGCGCTCCCGCGGCAGCGGTGGTCTTCGCCGGAGAGGTCGCGAAACGGGCGGCAGCGGACCCGGCCCTGGCCGAGCTGCAGCAGCGCTTCGACGGCGCCGGTGTCACCGAACGCGCAGCATTGCGAGTCGAACTCGACGAACTGCAGGCCAACCTGCGAGCGGCCAAGATCGCCGAGGTCGCCGCCGAGTTCGATGGTGTGCACAGCATCCATCGCGCCGTCCAGGTCGGCTCGGTCGACGAGGTCATCGCCGCCGGTGAGCTGCGTCCGAAGATCATCGCGGCCCTCGGTCGCGGCCTGGGGAGCTGAACGAGCCTCGACCGCTAGCGGGCGGCGAGGTACTCCCGGCCGGTCTGCGCCTCGATCTGCACGCCGCCGGATATCGCTGGCGCAGAAGCTGTTTCGACCTTCTTGCCGACCAGCGGTATCCGGGCGCGCAGGTCGCCCAGGACGTGCATGTTCGTGATGTCGCCGGCCGGGGTCAGCTGGATGTGGCCGACGAAGTTGATCGGCAGGCCACCCAGCGACACATCGATGTCCGCGGTGCGGGCGCCGTCGTCGGACGGTTGTCCCCATCGCTGAATCTCGATGACGGTCAAGGTCTTTCCGACGATCCGGGAGACGTTCTCCGGCAAGCCGTCCGTCGCCATCTCGCGGTGCGTCTCGATCACCTGGACGCCGGCCTCCTCGGTGACCGACACCGAGTGGCTCAGGGCACCGGTGGCGACACACTTCGCCTCCTGGAACGCCGGGTCGAGCAACATCGCGACCACCCGATCAGCCGGGGCGTCGTAGCTCCACGTCTCCTCGATCTTCATGGGCGCACCGTACCGGCCAAGTCGTCGTTCGTGAGTCGGCAGCCACTGATTGCGGCGATGGCCGCCGAATACTTCATATGCCGCAGCGTAGTCGGAACCTCGCGGTCAGCCGCGCAATGTGGTCGCCGCAGCCAACCGTGCCGCGTGTTCGGCACGCACGACGCGTCCCAGGACCTGCTCCGCGCCACCCGACACGGCACCGGCCATCGCGTCGGTCAGGCGGCGGGACTCGGTGCGCAGCGTGTCCGCGAGCGCGCGCAGCGCACTCGCCAGCCGGTCGAGCGCGGCGGCGATCTCGTTGCCCTGCACCGTGATCGGCTCGTGCGGACAGGTCGCGGCCACGCGCGTCACGGAGTGCGCGATGCGGTGCAACTCACTGGCGGCGACCTCGAGACCGGCGGGATCGGCCGGGATGCTCCCGGCATACACCCGGTCGGCGAGTCGGCGACTGGCGTGCGCCGGACCGTCGGCCGGCGGTTCCTCGAGCACCGGGTCGGGCAGCCCGGAGCAGGGCGCACCCCGATGCTGTATGTCGGCCAGCGCGTCGTGCCAGCGCAACAGTGCCTCGGCCGACCGTTCGATGGCTTCGGCGATGGCGTCGGCGGTCTCGAACTCGGCCGGATCGGTCTGGATGCTCAGCAATCGGGGCACCAGCAACGCGACTCCTCGGGTCCGGTCGCTGGTCTGCATCCTCGGCAGACTAACGCCGCGCGAGCCGTTCTGCGAAAGCTTGCCCACAAGCTGGCTCGGACCCCGTGTCCCGGGTGTGTTCTTCGCCACGCTCGGGTCTACTGTGAGCCGTGGGGCGACAACGACGTCGTTCCCGAAACCGTCGTGACGAGGGCCGAAGAACATCTATGTCCGTGGACAGCACTTCCCGTTCAGAAATCTTGCGTGAATGCGCTTCGGAGCAGCAGGGCGACACCCCGCCGTGGTTGCTCGACCGCTATTACCGCCACGTCGCCGACGACGACATCGTCGGCTACGGCCCGGATCGACTGCTCGGGACACTGCGGTCCCACCAGCAGCTCGCCGCCGACCGGGCGCCGGGCACCACGAAGGTGCGTATGTCGCACCCCACCGTCGAGACCGACGGATGGTCCTGCCCGTTCGCGATCCTGCAGATCGTCACCGACGACATGCCGTTCCTGGTCGACTCGGTGATCGCCGAGTTGTCCCGCCACGACCGTGCGGTGCACGCGTTGATCCACCCGCAGCTGTGGGTGCAGCGCGACGCCGCCGGACACCTGCAGCAGATCCATGACGCCGACGCGATGCCCGACACCGGTGCGGCGGCGCTCGCGCCGATCAGCGAGTCGTGGATGCACTTCGAGATCGACCTCGGAGCCGACGAGGAAGCCGACCGCCGGTTGGTGGCCGACATCGAGCGGGTCCTGGGTGACGTGCGTGTCGCCGTTGACGACTGGGCGAAGATGCACGCCGAGTGCGAGCAGGTCATCGCCGACCTGGACGGCTCCCGCCCGGAGCCGGTCCCGGCCCGCGCCGTCGAGCAGGCGCAGGGCTTCCTGCGCTGGCTGGCCGACAACCACTTCACCTTTCTGGGCTACCGCGAATACACCCTCGACACGGTCGACGGTGAGGACGTGCTGCGCACCGCACCCGGCTCCGGGCTCGGCATCCTGCGTTTCGACAAGCCGTCGTCGCAGTCGTTCGGCCGGCTCAGCCCACGCGGTCGGGCGATCGCGCGCAACCCGCAACTGCTGACCATCACCAAGGCCAACTCGCGAGCGACCGTGCACCGTCCGTCGTTCCTGGACTACATCGGCATCCGCACGTTCGATGCGCAGGGCAACGTGGTGGGGGAGAAGCGCTTCCTCGGCCTGTTCACCTCCAGCGCCTACACCGAGTCGGTCCGCCGGGTGCCCGTGGTGCGCGAGCGGGTCGCCAAAGTCCTTGCCCGCACAGGGTTCTCGCCGGACAGCCACTCCGGCAAGGACCTGCTCGAGGTCCTCGAGACCTACCCGCGGGACGAGCTCTTCCAGACCTCCAGCCAGGAGCTCTACGAGATCTCCACGACCGTGCTGCGCCTGCAGGAGCGTCGCCAGTCGCAGATGTTCCGCCGGGTCGACGAGTTCGGGCGGTTCGTCTCGGTGCTCGTCTACCTGCCCCGCGACCGGTACAACACCGGCGTCCGGCTCCGCATCGAGCGCATCCTGCGCGACGCGTATGACGCCGCGGCCGTCGACTACACCACGCGCATCGCCGATTCGCCGCTCGCGCGGATCCACTTTGTGGTCCGGCTGCGTCCGGGCGCCGATGTCCCTGAGGTCGACGAGGAGCACCTGCAGGAACAGTTGCTGGAGAGCAGCCGCACCTGGGGAGAGCGGCTGGGTGCCGTCGCCCACCAGGAGGACGGCGAGGACGCGTCCGCACGGGTGATGAGCCTCTACGCCCGGGCTTTCCCGGAGGCCTACAAGGAGGACTTCACCCCGCGTCAGGGCGTCGCCGACCTGCGTCGCATCGAAGCGTTGGAGTCGGACGACCACACCCTGCTGACGCTCTACCGCGAACCCGGTGCGGACCCGAGCGAGCGCCGGTTCAAGCTGTTCCGCCGGAACCCCGTCGTGCTCACCGACGTACTCCCGGTCTTCACCAACCTGGGTGTCAAGGTCACCGACGAGCGTCCCTACTCGATGAAGCGGGCCGACGGCGTCGTCGTGCACGTCTACGACTTCGGCCTGCGTGCCGAGGGCGAGGCCGACTGGGGCACCGACGACGCGTCGACCGCGGAGGTCCGCGACCGGTTCCAGACCGCGTTCAGCGACGCCTGGGAGGGCCACGCGGAGAGCGACGGCCTGGGCGCGCTCGTGTTGCACGCCGGGCTCAGCTCCCGGCAGGTCACGGTGCTGCGGGCGATCAGCAAATACCTGCGTCAGATCGGGTTCACCTTCAGTCAGAGCTACATCGAGCAGGCGTTGCGGGCCAACGCCGACCTCGCGCGTGACCTGACCGAGCTGTTCGAGGCCCGGTTCGACCCGCAGCAGCCCGACGCGTCCCGGGGCGAGACCGAGGCGCGCATCGTGGAGCGGGTCGAGGCCGCGCTCGAGGAGGTCAGCAGCCTGGACCACGACCGCATCATCCGCACGATGATGGGCGTCATCCGGGCAACGTTGCGCACCAACGCTTTCCAGCACGGTGAGGACGGCCGGCCGAGCCCGGTCATGAGCTTCAAGATCGACTGCGCCTCGGTGCCCGGGCTGCCCAGCCCGAAGCCGAAGTTCGAGATCTGGGTCTACGGCCCGCGGGTCGAAGGCGTGCACCTGCGCTTCGGCATGGTCGCCCGTGGTGGCCTGCGCTGGAGCGACCGACCGGAGGACTTCCGCACCGAGATCCTCGGCCTGGTCAAGGCCCAGATGGTCAAGAACGCCGTCATCGTGCCGACCGGGTCCAAGGGTGGTTTCGTCGCCAAGCGACTGCCCGACCCCAGCGACCGCGAGGCCTGGCTGGCCGAGGGCATCGCGTCATACAAGCTCTTCATCTCGGGGCTCCTCGACGTGACCGACAACCTCGTGTCCGGCGACGTCGTGCCGCCGAAGGACGTCGTGCGTCACGACGCCGACGACACCTACCTGGTCGTCGCGGCGGACAAGGGCACCGCGAGCTTCAGCGACATCGCCAACGGCGTGGCGCAGGACTACGGCTTCTGGCTGGACGACGCCTTCGCGTCCGGTGGCTCGGCCGGTTACGACCACAAGGCCATGGGCATCACCGCTCGGGGCGCCTGGGAGTCGGTCAAGCGGCACTTCCGCGAGATGGGCACCGACACCCAGACCCAGGAGTTCACCGTGGTCGGTGTCGGCGACATGAGCGGTGACGTCTTTGGCAACGGCATGCTGCTGTCCGAGCACATCCGGCTGGTAGCCGCGTTCGACCACCGGCACATCTTCCTCGACCCCGAGCCGGTCGCGGCCACCTCGTATGCCGAACGCCGCCGCCTGTTCGACCTGCCGCGGTCGTCGTGGGCCGACTACGACACGTCGCTGATCTCGCAGGGCGGCGGGGTCCACCCGCGGACCGCGAAGTCGATCCCGATCACGCCGCAGGTGCGCGCCGCGCTCGGTCTGGCCGGCGACGTCGTCAAGATGACGCCGAACGAACTCATGCGGGCCATCCTGCTGGCGCCGGTCGACCTGTTCTGGAACGGCGGCATCGGCACCTACATCAAGGCATCCTCCGAGACGGCCGCCGACATCGGTGACCGCGCCAATGACCAGATCCGGGTCAACGGCAACGCGCTGCGGATCAAGGTGATCGGCGAGGGCGGCAACCTGGGTGCCAGCCAGCTGGGTCGCATCGAGGCCGCCGAGCACGGGGTGCGCGTCAACACCGACGCGATCGACAACTCGGCCGGCGTGGACACGTCCGACCACGAGGTCAACATCAAGATCCTGGTCACCGACCTCATGCGCAAGGGCCGCTTCGACCTGGAGCAGCGCAACACCCTGCTGCACTCGATGACCGACGAGATCGCCGCGCAGGTGCTGCGCGACAACTACGAGCAGAACGTCCTGCTCGGCAACGCCCGCGCGCAGACCCACGCGATGCTGCCGGTGCACCAGCGGCTGATCCACTGGCTGGAGCAGCGTGGTGAGCTCAATCGTGAGTTGGAGTTCCTCCCCAGCGACGCGCAGATCGACCAACGGGCCAGTGCCGAGAGCGGCCTGACCTCACCGGAGTTCTCGGTCCTGGTCGCCTACGCGAAGCTGGCGCTGAAGGCCGATCTCAGCAAGTCCGAGCTCACCGAGGACCCGTGGTTCGAGGAGCGCCTGGCGTCATACTTCCCGAAGCCGATCCGCGAGCAGTACACCGCCGAGTTGGCCGAGCACCCGCTGCGCCGGGAGATCGTCATCAACCAGGTCGTCAACTCGATGATCAACCGCGGCGGCATCACCTTCGCCTTCCGGGTGGCCGAGGAGACCGGCGCCGGACCGGAGCAGATCGCCCGCGCGTTCGTGATCGCCCGTGAGGTCTTCGGGCTGACCGACTTCGTGACGCAGGTCGAGGCGCTGGACAACAAGGTGCCGACCGACTCCCAGACCGCTCTCTACCTGGAGTTCCGCCGGCTGCTGGACCGCGCCACCCGCTGGCTGGTGCACAGCCGGCCGGCCCGGCTGGACATCGCCGGCGAGATCGAGCGGTTCGGCCCGGTCGTGCGTGAGCTGACGCCGCAGCTGCCCGAGATGCTGCAGGGCTCCGAGCGTGAGCGCTGGCGGCTGCGTGGGGAGGAGATGAGCGTCGGCGGTGTCCCGGAGCAGCTGACCGGTTGGGCGGCGGCGCTGCTGGACTCCTACTCGCTGCTGGACATCACCGAGCAGGCCATCAGCACCGACACACCGGTCGCGGATGTGGCAGCGGTCTACTTCATGCTGTCCGAGCGGCTCGGGATCGACCGCATCCTGCAGGCCGTGTCGCGACTGCCGCGGGTGGACCGCTGGGACTCGCTGGCCCGTGGTGCCGTCCGTGACGATCTGTATGCCGTGCTCGACTCGTTCACGGCCGCCGTCATCGCGGACACCCCGGCCACCGAGACCGCGGACGAGCGGCTCACCCGTTGGGCCGAGGAGAACTCCGAGTCGATCAACCGTGCCCAGCAGGCGCTGGTCGGCGTCGCGGAGCTCGACGAGGCCGGGCTGGCACCGCTGTCGGTCGCGCTGCGCACGCTGCGTTCGGTGGTCCGGTCGGGTTCGGCCCGCTAGAGCACATCGCGCAGAGCGGCGTCCGGCGTATGCCGGGCGCCGCTCTCGCCATACCCGGTGCTGACTAGGCTCGGCGACGTGCCCTCGATGAACGACGTGCTGAGCGAGCACACCGACCTGGATCAGTCCGCGTGGGACTGGCTGCACCTGCTGGTCAGCGACTGGCAGCTGCTGGCCGACCTGTCCTTCGCGGACCTGGTGCTGTGGGTGCCCACCCGCGACGGAAGCTGGGTCGCCGCCGCGCACGTGCGCCCCACCACGGGCGTCGGCGTGTTCGTCAACGACGTCGTCGGCAGCCGGATCGATCACACCCGGCAGCGCACCGTCGTCCAGGCGTATGCCGGGCCGCAGATCATCCGGTCGCACTCGACCATGTGGCGCGACGACCTTCCGGTGCGTGAGGAAGCGATCCCGGTCGTGCAGCGTCGTACGGCCGTTGCCGTGCTGACGCGTCATACCAACCTGGCGTCGATGCGCACCCCGAGCCGGCTGGAGGTGACCTATCTGGCGACGGCCGACGCGCTGTCCCGGATGATCGCCTCGGGGGACTTCCCGAACCCGGCCGCGGCGCCGGCGAGCAGGCGAGGCGCGCCACGCGTCGGTGACGGCGTGCTGCGGCTGGACGCGGAGGGCAACGTCACCTACGCCAGCCCGAACGCCGTGTCGGCACTGCACCGGCTCGGACACGACGATCAGCTGGTCGGCGCGCGGCTCGCGTCGGCTTTGGGCCAGATCCTGCCCGAGCGGGGACCGGTCGACGAGGAGCTGATGATGGTGCTGACCGGCCGGGTCCCGTGGAGTACCGAGATCGAGTCACGCAGTGCCTACGTCAGCGCCCGGTCGATCCCGTTGTCCGAGGGCGGTCACCGCACCGGAGCGGTGCTGCTCGTGCGGGACGTCAGTGAGGTGCGCCGGCGCGAGCGGGAGCTGCTCAGCAAGGACGCGACGATCCGGGAGATCCATCACCGGGTGAAGAACAACCTGCAGACCGTCGCCGCCGTGCTGCGTCTGCAGGCCCGCCGGTTGGACGACCCCGAGGCGCGTGCTGCCCTCGCGGGGGCGGTGCGACGGGTCGGCACCATCGCCGCGGTCCACGAGACGCTCAGCGGCGGCTGGGACGAGTCCACCCCGTTCGACGAGATCGCCACGGGTGCGCTGCGCTCGGCGGTCGAGATCAGCAACCGGTCGCAGGAGCGGGTGAGTGCACGACTGACCGGCACGTTCGGCTCGTTGCACGCCGAGGATGCGACCGCCGTGGCGATGGTCGTCGCCGAGCTGGTGCAGAACGCCATCGAGCACGGCTTCGCCACGCACGGTGGACAGGTGACGCTCGATGCCGAGCGGTCGACCAGCACCGACGGAGAGGACCTGCT
The DNA here is from genome assembly GCF_055397625.1 of Flexivirga sp. G2. Taxonomy (NCBI): domain Bacteria; kingdom Bacillati; phylum Actinomycetota; class Actinomycetes; order Micrococcales; family Dermacoccaceae; genus Flexivirga; species Flexivirga sp. G2. Next base: position 3,285,270 of record NZ_AP039675.1, on the reverse strand, counting down.
GCGGGTGACCGTCACCGACGACGGCGCGGGTCTGCCCGAGCGCTTCGACCCGGCGCGGTCCGGGCTCGGCATCCAGATCGTGCGATCGTTCGTGCAGGACCTGCGCGGGGAGATCAGCTGGTCACGGATCGAGCCGCACGGAACGCAGGTGCGGTTCGTGGCGCGGCTGCGGGAGGAGCCTTAGCCTGCGCGGCGGGCGCGGGCGTTGCGGCGCTTGAGCGCGCGGCGCTCGTCCTCGGAGAGGCCACCCCACACACCGGCGTCCTGGCCGGACTCGAGAGCCCACTTCAGGCAGGTGTCGATGACCTCGCAGCGACGGCACACCTGTTTGGCGTCCTCGATCTGCTGCAAGGCGGGTCCCGTGTTGCCGATGGGGAAGAACAGCTCCGGGTCCTCGTCCAGGCATGCAGCGCGATCGCGCCAATCCATGTGGTTCTGCTCCTTGCTCCAGATGCGCGTGCCGAAAGCACGTGCATCAACGAATCGGTGGTGTGTCAGGCCGCGACTTGGGGGTGCCCGAGTGCGGATGTTCGTGTCGGCGGACCGGGACTTATCCAAGTGTTCGTCTCGGGTAACGCCCGTGCGCCATACGCTGTTCCCAACTTTCACAGATACGAACAACAATCCACAAGCGCTTTGACCAAGAATTTCCCTATCGAAGGTGAGTTGTCCGTCACACGGTCACCGCGGCGGTGGGGTCGGTCACGCCGCAGGGTGGCGGGCGTCATACGGTGCATGCCGTGACGACGCCCCGGATGCCCCGACCCACCTGGCGGATCCCCGCTGCGCTCCTCGCCCTGCAGACGGTGGTGCTGGTGATCCTCGCCGTCGTGCTGCTCGTGGAGTCCGTCTCCGGCGGCACCGACAACGGCGGCCGCGCGGCCACGGAGGGCGCGACGGTGCTCGCGCTCGGCGTGTGCTGTGGTCTGCTCGCCTGGGGGTTCTGGCGGGAGCGGAGCCTGGCGCGCACACCGTCGCTGTTGTGGAACGCCCTGGGGGTGATCGTCGGGTTCACCGTCGCGACGAACGGCGCCCCCGCCATCGGGGTGGTGGTCATCGTCGCGGCAGTGGCGACCTTCGTGGCGACGCTGCGCGTGCCGGCCTACGACCTGGACGAGGGCGAGTAGGTCACATCCGCGCTGCGAGCAACTGCAGGATCAACGGCATGATCTGCTGCTGCACGATCTGGCCCGAGTCGAAGCCGTCACCGTCGAGTGAGTAGAAGCCGTCGTAGGTGATCTTCAGCTGCATGGCGGTGCGACCATTGCCGATGACGGTGTTGTAGGTAGGTGCTCCGCCATCACCTGGCTCGATGCTCAGTCGCTGGGTCTTGAACGACCCGTCCTTGTAGTAGGTGTGGCCGTCCTGTGGTTTGCCACCGGCCCCGGTGTAGACGGTGCGGTCACTGGACCGCTTGCTGTCGTATGCCGTGAGGACGGAGTCCTCGGTGCCCACCGACGTGATGGTGAGAGTGATGGTGTTCTGGGTCGCGCTGTCGGAGTTGGAGTCACCCTTCAGCGACGGTGTGACGACGAGCTTGGTCGGACCGTCCGGGGTGAAGCCGATCTTGGTGGCGTCGGGGAAGATGCCGATCAGCTCCTTGATCGACAGCAGCCGCCCGGCGACCGGCCAGTCGGACTGTGCGACACCGCCGTCGCTGATCGGCGGGTCATAGACCGGGAGCTTCGGATCGAGGACCAGCTTGCGGCCCGCACTGTTGGCGACGACGACGCCGGGGGAGTCCCACTGACCGGGCTTGTCGGTCTTGTACGGCTCGTGCGGCTTGGGTCCGTCGCTGGTGCTCGACGCGGAGGCGGCGCCACTGCCGCTGCCACCGCATCCGGTGAGCGCGGAGACGGCGAGGACACTGGCGGCGGTCACGAGGGCGAGGCGTTTCATGCGGCTGCCTTTTCGGTGGTGGTGAACTTGGCCCCGAGCAACTGGACCAGGGCGGGCACGACGGTGGTGCGGTAGAGCCGTCGGGACTTCAGGTAGTCGGAGTTCAGGTGGGTGAAGCCGATGCCGCTGAACCAGATCTCGCCGGCGACGTCACCGTGCTGCATCAGCACCTTGGTGGTGGTTCCGTCGGTGTATGCCGCAGACGTGCCGAACGATTTGTTGGGGTAAAAGGTATACAGCCCAGGGCGTTTCGCGGATCGGGCCCGCGCCTGTGCGAGCTCCTTGGACCACTCCTTGCCGATCTGCTGGGGTAGTCCGAAGCCGCGGATGTTGATCATCAGCTTGCTGCGGTCGTCATCGGATTCACCCGAGATGCGCAGGTTCAGGGTGCACGTGGTCGACTTCTTGGTCGACCCACCGTCCGGCAGGCTGCCGGTGTGGCACGTGGTTGCGGTGACGTCGGTGAGACCGGGCACGACCTGTCGCAACTCGGCCTGGGTGAACACCTCGGTGGCCGACGGCCACGTGTCGTCCATCGGTTTCTTCCCGGTGCGATCGACCTTGACGCCGAAGTGGCCGGACGGCGTGATCATCCTGGCCGCGGGCGGTGCGGCACCCTCCGGCGCCGCCGGGGGACTGTATGGCGTGACGGTCGGTGTCGGCTTCGCCTTGGTGGACCGGCTGGACGGGTGCGATGCGCTGGGTGCGGCCGCCGGAGTGCCGGCGTTGCCCGCGGCATACGCGGTGTATGCCGGCACGGTCACCGCGACGGCGACGGCGAGCCCGGTCGCGAGAGCGAGGCGGCGCTGTTTCGGGGTGCTCATGCGGGGTCCCTGCGAAGTATTCGGAGGAGCGAAGCGGGGGAGAAACTTCGTGGGGTGCTCATGCGTACTTCCTCGGCATCCGGTCGGCAAGATCCTTGGCGAGCACCGGGAAGATGCCAGTGAGCATGGTGTTGCGCGAGTCGCTCAGCGAGTTGAATCCGTTGAAGGTCACGTTGATCCAGGCGGCGATGTTGCCGTCCGAGATCAGCACCGAGGACTGGTTGTTGTCCAGGTAGTAGCTGCCCTTGGCGCTGAACGAGCCGCTGGTGTAGTAGCGCTCGCCGGCTTTGCGGGACGAGAAGTTCTTGTTGCGCTCCGCGGTCCACAACTCGCTGACCTTCTCGTCCGCGCCGATCGTGACGATGGAGACGTCGATCGAGTTCGTGTAGCCGCCACCGTCCTTGAGCGCGATCGACCAGGGGCAGGAAACGCTCTTGTCGGTGTGGGCCGGGCCGTTGGCGCCCTTGACGCACTTCCCCAATGTCACGGACGTCGCCTCGGGGATCGCACCCTTGAGCTGGTCGGAGGTGAGCACACTGTCCGCACTCGGCCACTGCGACGACGGGACGTTGGGATCATCGGGCTTGGCGAGGGTGAACGACCAGGGGGCGCCGCCGGAGACGACCTTGCGGTCGGAGCCCTTCCCGGGCAGCTTCTGCGCGATCAGCCCGTCCTGTGCGGAGTTCTCGGTCCATGGCGGAGCCGCCTTGGTGCCGCCGCTGCTGCCGCCGCACCCGGCCACCAGGCCGACACCGACAACGATCGAGGCTGCGACGTATGCCGCGCGCGCCCTGGCCATGAAATGCACTTCCCTTGTTGTCGGCTCTTGAAGTCGGCTCTTGTCATCGGCTCGGTGGATCGGCTCCCGACCACCGCACGGTGACGCCATTATGACCCGAGCAGCGGCCGATGGGTTCCAACGGCCTGGGCGCGGCCCGGTCAGCGCAGTTCCAGCAGCACGTCGCCGCCCTCGACCAGCGCCTGATCGGGTATGCCGAGCCGGTGGACCCGCCCGTCCGCCGGTGCGGTGATCGCGGCCTCCAGCTTCATGGCCTCGATGACGGCCAGCACGTCGCCGGCGCGCACGTGGTCGCCCACCGCGACGGCGAATGTCACCACACCACCGAACGGCGCGGTGATGCCGCCGAGCGTTTCGGGATCTCGGCGGCCACTGACGTGCGCGACATCCAGCGAGCGCGGGACGACGTGCAACGAACGAGCCATGGCCCGACCTTACGGGGTCGGGCCATGGCTGTCGTGCGGAGCTGCTGAGGTGTCAGCCGACGTGAACTGCGGCTTCCTCGGTGGCCAGCTCGGTGTGCTTGATGTTCAGCAGGGTGAGGACCAGCACGGTGCCGATCAGCAGCATGCCTGCGGCGAACCAGAAGGCGTGCGTCGAGCCGTAGGTCTGCGCCTGCAGCGCGGCCTGATGCGTCGCGTCGGCGATCTGACCCTTGGTCGGAGTCTGACCGGCGGCGGTCGCCTTCTCCATGGCGGCCTGGCCCGCAGCCGCGAGCTCGTTGCCCTTCTGTGTGGCGTAGTGCGTGAACACCGTTGTCAACGCGGCAATCCCGACAGCTCCTCCGATTTGCTGCGCGGTGTTGAGCGCGGACGCAGCCGCCCCCGAGTCGTCCTTCTTCACGCCGGCGGTGGCGGTGATGGTCAGCGGGATGAACAGGAAGCCCATGCCGAAGCCCATGACCAGCACCCACGGCAGCAGGTGGGACGCGTAGCCGCTGTCGGTCGACAGCTGGGTGAATCCCCACATCGCCGCTGTGGTCAGCACGCCACCGAAACCGGACAGCCAGCGGGGGTCGACCCGTCCGGCCAGGTTGGAGGCGATGCCTGCGGCGGCGATGATGCCGACGCTGAACGGCAGGAACGAGAAGCCCGACTTCACCGGCGAGTAGCCCAGCACCTGCTGGATGAACAGGCCGAGGAAGAAGAACATCGAGAACATCCCGGCGCCGATCAGCAGCATCGAGAAGAGCGACACGGCGCGGGTGCGGTCGGTCAGGACGCGCAGCGGCAGCAGCGGGTGCTTGACCCGGCTCTCCACCAGGACGAAGACCGCGAGGATCACCAGTCCGCCGATCAGCGGGAAGAGCGTCTCGAAGTCGCCCCACGAGGAGCCCTGCTGTCCGGCGTGCGACAGGCCGTAGACGATGCCGAAGAGACCGATGGTGCCGGTCACCGCGCCCCAGATGTTGAGCGAGCCGTCATTGCCCTCGGACTCGACCAGCACTCGCGGAGCGAGCGCGGCAACGACGAGACCGATCGGCACGTTGATGAAGAACGTCCAGCGCCAGTCGGCTTCGGTGAGCAGTCCACCGAGGATCAGACCGACGGCTGCGCCGGCTCCGGACATGGCGGCATACACGGCCATGGCGCGGTTGCGCTCCTTCCCGGCCGGGAAGGTGGTGTTGATCAGGGCGAGTGCGGCAGGTGACGCCAGCGCCGCGCCGGCGCCCTGCAGGGCGCGGGCCGCCAGCAGCAGTGCACCACTGGGTGCGATGCCACCGATGAGCGAGGCGATCGCGAAGACGGCGACGCCGACCATGAACATGCGGCGGCGGCCGAACAAGTCGCCCAGTCGTCCGCCGAGCAGCAGCAGGCTGCCGAAGGACAGGGCGTATGCCGTCACGACCCATTGCACGCTGGACTGCGTGAAGTCCAGGTCGGTCAGGATGTGCGGAGTGGCGATGTTCACGATCGTGCCGTCCAGCACGATCATCAACTGCGCCATGGCGATCACGATGAGCGCCACGGTGAGGTTGGTCTTCCTCGGGGTGGCCTTCTCTTCGGACACCACGTCGACGATTGCGGTCATCGGGTGTTCCTTCCGGTGATGGGTGCCCGACTATCAACAGGCACAGGAGTATTCGGCCGGCGACCGGATGTGATCGTCGGTTGACTATGGGGGTGTGTTCGCTCAGCCGGCCGCCGGGTGGCGGTCGTTGGTGCTGTTACAGATATGTCGAACGAAGTCGCTCTGTTTCGACACTCAGAGCTAAACGGATCTTGCGGACTACTGCTGTCCGCTGTCGGTGTGGCTGTCCGTCACGCTGGCCCGGCAGGCCGGGAGCAGGACTTGTTCGATGGTGGAGGTGATGAACGGCTCGTCCGGACACAGGCCCGTCGTCATCACCCGGTAGGCGATGGCGGACGGCAGGATGCCGGCGAGTTGGTCCACGTCGGCGCCCGCGCCGATTTCCCCGCGGTGCTGGGCGCGCACGATCACGTCACGAAGCTGTGCCATGCGCGGCTTCATGAAGCGCTCGTTGAAGACCGTGGTGAGTTCGGGGTCCCGATGGATCGCGGAGACGACGGCGCCGAAGAGCAGCGTCGACTTCTCGTTGAACTCCTGGTCGTCGCAGAAGTGGAAGGTGAGGTCGCCCGCCAGGCTGCCGGTGTCCGGCAGGCCGTTCGGGTCCTCGCCGCCCTGTGCCTTGAGGTGCTCCAGTGCGCTCACGACCAGGTCGGCCTTGGTCGGCCACTTCCGGTAGAGAGTCGCCTTGCTGGCGCGTACCTTGCCGGCCACTGCATCGAAGGTCATCCGGTCGTAGCCGACCTCGATGAGTGTGGCGATGACGCCTTCCAGGATCTCCGCCTCGCGGTCACCTTCGACGCGCGGCTTGGTGCCGACTTCGGCGATGTTCGCGGAGGCGTTCATTGCGGTGTTCCTTCCCTGGCGGAGTAGGTCATCGAGGAGCAGTCTTCCTGATCTTCGATGAAACGAAACTGTTTCGTTCTATGCCAAGGTAGACCTCCGCGTTTCCCGAGCGCAAGTCATTTCGGTCCGGGGTCGTGTGATCTGAGTCGCATCGATTGTCTATCGAGGGCTGGCGATCGGCCCCGTACGGCGGGGGAGTAGGTTGCTGGGCGCAACCTGACAGTGCGGTCTTGGAGGAACTAGTGGCGCGAGCACGCGGCGAGATCGTCGGCTGGGCGAAGCACCGAACGGCGGTCGAAGACCTGCGGCGTCAGTTGGCGGCGATGCCCGCCGACGCTCCGGTTCGACTGGCGAAGAAGACCTCCAACCTGTTTCGTCCTCGGGAGGCGAATCCTGTTCCCGGGCTTGATGTTTCGCGGCTGAACGGCGTTGTCGAGGTGGACCCGCGGGCCGGCACCGCCGACGTGCAGGGGATGACGACCTACGAGGACCTCGTCGACGCGACGTTGCGGTACGGACTGATGCCGTATGTCGTGCCGCAACTGCGGACGATCACCCTGGGCGGTGCGGTCACCGGGCTTGGGATCGAGTCGTCGTCGTTCCGCAACGGGCTGCCGCACGAGTCGGTCCTCGAGATGGACGTGTTGACCGGTGCGGGCGAGATCGTCACCGCCAGCGACGACAACGAGCACGCCGACCTCTTCCGGGCGTTCCCCAACTCCTACGGATCGCTCGGCTACTCGGTGCGGCTCAAGATCAGGCTGGAGCGGGTGGCGCCCTACGTCCATCTGCGGCACGTGCGATTCGGCACGATCGACGAACTCATCGAGACGCTCGGCCGGGTGCTCCAGGAGCGCACGTATGACGGCGAGGACGTGGAGTTCGTCGACGGCGTCGTGTTCTCGCGGGACGAGTCCTACCTGGTGCTCGGCGGGTGGGCGAGTTCGGCGCCATACACCTCCGATTACACGGGTCAGCAGATCTTCTACCGGTCCATCCAGCAGCGCAGTGACGACTACCTGACGGTGCACGACTACATCTGGCGTTGGGACACCGACTGGTTCTGGTGCAATCGGGCGTTCGGCCTGCAGAAGCCGGCGGTGCGCCGCGTGGTGCCCAAGCGCTACCTGCGCAGCGACGTCTACGGGAAGGTCATCCGCTGGGAGAACCGGCACGGATACTTCGCCAAGCTGGACGCGATGAAGGGCAAGCTGCCCCGCGAGCGTGTCGTCCAGGACGTCGAGGTGCCGCTGGAGCGCACGCAGGATTACCTCGACTGGTTCCTCGACAATGTCCCGATCGAGCCGATCTGGTTGTGCCCGTTGGCTGTTCGGGATCAGGACCACGGCGATCAGCCCTGGCCGCTCTACCCGCTCAAACGGGGAGAGCAGTACGTCAACGTCGGGTTCTGGTCGACCGTCGAGATCCGCCCGGACCGGGCCGACGGCGATGTCAACAAGGACATCGAGCGCGTCGTCCACGACCTGGGTGGCCACAAATCCCTCTACAGCGATGTCTACTACGACGAGGAGACCTTCTGGGGTCTCTACGGTGGGGACACGCTGAAGGCGGTCAAGAGCAAGTACGACCCGGACGGGCGGTTGCCCGATCTCTACACAAAGGCGGTGAAGCGGCGATGACCCTGAGCATCGGCGAGATTTCCGACCGGATCTTCGGCACCGACGTGCCCTTCGCGGTGAAGGCGTACGACGGCTCCCGCGGTGGAAATCCGGACGCGGTCGTGACGATCGACATCTCCAACGAGAAGGCACTGCGCTACCTCGTGACGGCTCCCGGGGAGCTGGGACTGGCGCGTGCCTACATCACCGGCGATCTGGTCGTCGAGGGCATCGACCCGGGCGACCCGTACGACTTCCTCGCGCTCTTCCTGGACGGTTTCGCGCCCAAGCGGCCGCCGGCCGGTGAGATGGCCGAGATCCTGAAGTCGTTGGGGCCGAAGGCTTTCCGGGTTCCCGAGCTGCCGGCGCAGGAATCGCTCCCGCAATGGCGCCGGATGGCCGAGGGGTTGCGCGGCCTGCGGCATTCACGCAAGCGGGACGCGGCCGCGATCCACCACCACTACGACGTCAGCAACGACTTCTACGAGCTGGTGCTCGGACCGACGATGGCCTACACCTGCGCGTGCTACCCGGACGCGGACGCCAGCCTCGAGCAGGCTCAGGAGCACAAGTTCGACCTGGTCTGCAAGAAGCTCGGACTCCGGCCGGGCATGCGACTGCTCGACATCGGCTGTGGCTGGGGCGGCATGGTCAAGCACGCGGTGCAGCACTACGGCGTGACCGCGTTGGGTGTGACCCTCTCGGCCGAGCAGGCGTCGTGGGCACAGCAGCACCTGAAGGAGAACGGCCTCGACGACCGCGCCGAGGTGCGCCACGGCGACTACCGCGACATCACCGAGACCGGTTTCGATGCGGTGAGCTCCATCGGGCTGACCGAGCACATCGGCGTCAAGAACTACCCGAGCTACTTCAAGTTCAACTACGACAAGCTCAAGGTCGGCGGCCGGATGCTGAACCACAGCATCACCCGACCGGACAACAAGGCGCCGGCGCTCACCCGCGGAGGGTTCATCAACCGCTACGTCTTCCCCGACGGGGAGATCACCGGGGTCGGCACGATCATCACGGCGATGGAGGACCAGGGCTTCGAGGTCCGGCACAGCGAGGACCTGCGCGAGCACTACGCCCGCACGACCCGCGCATGGTGCAGGAACCTCTCGGCCAACTGGGACGAGTGCGTGCGTGACGCCGGCGAGCAGACGTCACGTGTCTGGGGCCTCTACCTGGCCGGGTCGGCGATCGGCTTCGAGCGCAATCACATCCAGTTGCACCAGGCGCTCGGTGAGAAGGTCGCGCCCGACGGACGGGCGGCATACCCGCTGCGTCCGGACTTCGGGGTCTGAGTCAGCCGAAGTCGCCCGGGGCGTCACCCGGCAAGGAATCGGTTCGCGTCGGTGAACGTTGAACCGTATGCTGCAACGCACAACTGAACAGTGGACGATGGTTCGTACTTGACCCGGGGGTGATCGGTTTCGACGTTGATCGCCGTCGTAGGGGAAGCGGGCCGAGGATGCACGGTTATCTCGTTAACGCTCCGTGCAAAACCAATAGGTGCCGACTCAAAGCGCACCGACTTCGCCCTCGCCGCCTGAGCGAGCCTCGAAGTCCGTCAGCCTGAGCTAGTTCTCGACTCAGTGTCTGGCGTCAGCTAGAGGACTTGCTGTGTCGTCACGCCGAGGGACGACACGGGACTCTTACTCGGCTGGGCCTGTCAGGGAACGTGTGCGTGCGAGCCCTGGGGCCGAGAAAATCCTCAGCGCACTGCGCCCGGAGAAGCCTTACCTCGCCGCCAGCGGACGCGGGTTCGATTCCCGCCACCTCCACAGGAGCCATCGACCACCACGACACCGCAACCGGATTCGTCCGGTTGCGGTGTTTTCGTATCCCCACGCCGGGCGCCGTCCGCACCTACGATGGCGACAGCCGAGCGAGAGGATCCCCATGCGGGTCGGAGTCGTCAGGGAAGCTGCCGAGGGGGAGACCCGGGTCGCTGCGACACCTGCCACCGTCCGTGAGTTGCGCAAGCTCGGATACGACGTGGTCGTCGAGCACGATGCGGGCGCCCGGGCCAGCTTCGCCGATGAGGCGTATGCCGAGGCCGGAGCGGACGTCGGCGACGCCGGGCAGGCGGACATCGTCCTGGGCGTCAATGCGCTCTCGCCCGAGCAGCTCGACAGACTGCACCCGGGCGCGACCGTCGTCGGCATACTCGCTCCACGGCTGCACCCGGACCTGGTGGAGGACCTCGCGCGGCGGCCGATCACCGCGCTCTCGCTCGATGCGGCGCCGCGCATCTCCCGGGCGCAGTCGCTGGACGTGCTGTCCTCGATGGCCAACATCGCCGGCTACCGCGCGGTCGTCGAGGCGGCGCACAGTTTCGGCCGGTTCTTCACCGGTCAGGTGACGGCGGCCGGGAAGGTTCCCCCGGCGAAGGTGCTGGTGTGCGGGGCCGGCGTCGCAGGTCTCGCCGCGATCGGCACCGCGGTTTCGCTCGGTGCGATCGTTCGTGCCACCGATCCTCGCCCGGAGGTCGCCGACCAGGTCAAGTCCCTTGGTGGCGAATACCTTTCGATCGAGGACCCGAACGCCGAAGTCTCCGCCACGGGCTATGCCAAGGAGATGGGCGACGACTACAAGGAGCGCGAGGCGCAGCTGTATGCCGAGCAGGCGGCGGACGTCGACATCATCGTGACGACGGCGCTGATCCCCGGGCGGCCGGCGCCGCGGCTGATCACCGCGGACATGGTGTCGTCGATGCGCTCCGGAAGCGTCATCGTCGACATGGCCGCAGCCAACGGCGGCAATGTCGAGGGATCCGTGGCGGGCGAGCTGATCGTCACCGAGGGCGGTGTCACGATCATCGGCTACACCGATCTTGCCGGCCGGTTGCCGGCTCAGGCGTCCCAGCTCTACGGCACCAACCTGGTCAACCTGCTGAAGCTGCTCACACCCGCCAAGGACGGCGTGCTGGTCATCGACGAGGACGACGTCGTACAGCGCTCCATCCTGGTCGTACGCGACGGCGAGCTGCGCTGGCCACCACCGGCCGTCCAGGTGTCCGCGGCGCCCCCACCGGGCACGCCGGACCAGCGACCCGCGGCGCAACCGGAGAAGCAACCCCTGACGCCGGGTCGGCGCCTGACCGGTGTCCTGGCGGTCGCGGTAGTCCTCTTCGTCCTGTTGGCCATCTCGCCGGAAGCGTTGACGGTGCACCTGACGGTCTTCGCGCTGGCGATCGTCATCGGCTACTACGTGATCCGCAATGTGCACCACGCTTTGCACACACCGCTGATGTCGGTCACCAACGCCATCTCGGGCATCATCGTCGTCGGCGCGTTACTGCAGATCGGACAGCACGACACGGCGATCACGATCGTCTCGTTCGCCGCCATCCTGCTCGCGTCGATCAACGTCTTCGGCGGATTCGCGGTCACCCGCCGCATGCTCGGAATGTTCGCGCGGTCATGATCAGTGTCGCTACCGCCGCCTCCGCGGCATACATCGTCGCCGCCCTGCTCTTCATCCTCGCGCTCGACGGACTGTCCCGGCACGAGACCGCCAAGGTGGGCAACACCTTCGGCATCGCCGGTATGACGCTCGCGCTCGCGGCCACCATCGCGCTCGCGATCGACCGGGACATCCAGGGCTCCGGCCTCGCCCTGCTGGTCGTCGCGATGATCATCGGCGCCGCGATCGGGCTGTGGCGGGCACGCGTCGTCGAGATGACCGGTATGCCGGAGCTGATCGCGCTGCTGCACTCGTTCGTCGGGCTGGCCGCGGTCCTGGTCGGCTGGAACGGCTACTTGTCGGTCGAGAACGACCCGCACGGTGCCGAGGCCGCGCACCTGGATGCGTTGTCCACGCTGGGGATTCACCACGCCGAGGTCTTCATCGGTGTTTTCGTCGGCGCGGTCACCTTCACCGGTTCGGTGATCGCGTTCCTCAAGTTGTCCGCCCGGATGCCGTCGAAGCCACTGGTGCTGCCGGGCAAGAACCTGCTCAACCTGGGTGCGCTGATCCTGTTCGTCGCACTGACGGTCTGGTTCTGTGTGCAGCCGCAGCTCTGGTTGCTCGTCGTCGTCACGCTGCTGGCGCTCGCGCTCGGCCTGCACCTGGTCGCCTCCATCGGTGGTGGCGACATGCCGGTCGTGGTGTCGATGCTGAACAGTTACTCCGGGTGGGCCGCCGCGGCGTCGGGTTTCCTGCTCGAGAACGACCTGCTGATCGTGACCGGTGCGCTCGTCGGCTCCTCCGGTGCCTACCTGTCCTACATCATGTGCCAGGCGATGAACCGTTCGTTCCTGTCGGTGATCGCCGGTGGCTTCGGCATCGAGGCCGGGCCGGCGACCGGTGGCGACCTCGGTGCGCACCGGGAGACGAGTGTCGCCGAGGTCGCCGAGTTGCTGTCGACAGCGAGCTCGGTGGTGATCGCCCCCGGTTACGGCATGGCCGTCGCGCAGGCCCAGTACGGCGTCGCCGAGCTGACGAAAACCTTGCGGGACAAGGGCGTCCAGGTCCGGTTCGCCATACATCCGGTCGCCGGGCGACTGCCCGGACACATGAACGTGCTGCTCGCCGAGGCCAAGGTGCCCTACGACATCGTGCTCGAGATGGACGAGGTCAACGACGACTTCGCCACGACCGACGTGGTGCTGGTGATCGGGGCGAACGACACCGTCAACCCGGCAGCAGCCGAGGACCCGGGATCGCCGATCGCCGGTATGCCGGTGCTGCGTGTCTGGGAGGCGACCGACGTCATCGTCCTCAAGCGATCGATGGCTTCCGGGTATGCCGGAGTACCCAACCCGCTGTTCCACCGCGACAACGCCGGGATGCTGTTCGGCGATGCGAAGGATCAGGTGACGGCGATCATCGCCGGTCTGCGGTGACGGTCGGGAGAATCCGGACGACCCCCGGTGACACGCACGTGAGCTGACGCACAACAATGGCCGCATGACCGCTCAGCCCTCCGTGTCCAATTCGATCACCGTCCGCGTCGATCTGCCCGGTCGGGCGACCGCCGTGAGCGAGCTCACCGGCGCCGTCGAGCGCAACGGGGGACTGGTCACCGCACTCGACATCAACCACTCCGACAACGCGCGGATGACCATCGACGTCACGGCCGCTGCGCGCGACGCCGACCACGCAGCCGAGCTGGTCAGTGCGATGCGCGCGGTCGAGGGCGTCGAGATCCACAAGGTCAGTGACCGCACGTTCCTGGCGCACCTCGGCGGCAAACTGAAGATCGAGTCGAAGGTCCCGATCCGCAACCGCGACGACCTGTCCATGGTCTACACGCCCGGTGTCGCGCGAGTCTGCCTCGACATCGCCGAGAACCCCGACGACGCAAGGCGTTTGACGATCAAGCGCAACACCGTCGGGGTGGTCACCGACGGCACCGCAGTGCTCGGACTCGGCGACATCGGCCCGCTCGCGGCGCTGCCGGTCATGGAGGGCAAGGCCGCCTTGTTCAAGCGGTTCGCCGACATCGACGCGTTCCCGCTGTGCCTGGACACCAAGGACACCGAGGAGATCATCCGCACCGTCAAGGCGGTCGCGCCCGTCTTCGCCGGCATCAACCTGGAGGACATCTCGGCGCCGCGTTGCTTCGAGATCGAGCGCCGGCTGCGCGACGAACTCGACATCCCGGTGTTCCACGACGACCAGCACGGCACTGCCATCGTCGTGCTCGCCGCACTGCGCAACGCCCTCCGAGTGGTCGGCAAGGATCTTTCCGAGGTCCGGATCGTCCAGTCCGGTGCCGGTGCGGCCGGCACGGCGATCGCACTGCTGCTGATGGCCGCGGGTGCAAAGGACATCGTGCTGTCCGACATCAACGGTGTGGTCGAACCGGAGCGCGAGGACATCAAGTCCGCCCCGGACAGCGACCTGGCCAAGCTCGCCGCGTGCACCAACCCGGAGCATGTGACCGGCACGCTGAAGGACGCCGTGCGCGGAGCGGACGTCTTCATCGGAGTCTCTGCGCCCAACGTCCTGAACGGCGACGACGTCGCGGGTATGGCGGACGACGCGATCGTCTTCGCCCTGGCCAACCCGGACCCCGAGGTCGACCCGACCGCGGCGGCCGAGCACGCCGCGGTGGTTGCGACCGGCCGCAGCGACTTCGCCAACCAGATCAACAACGTGCTGATCTTCCCGGGTGTGTTCCGCGGTCTGCTGGACGCCGCCGCCAGCCGCGTGACGACCCACGTGATGCTCGCCGCCGCCGAGGCGCTCGCGGCGGTCGTCAAGCCGGAGGAACTGAACCCGGCATACATCATCCCGAGCGTGTTCCAGCCGGACGTCTCCAAGGTCGTCGCGCGCGCGGTGGCTGAAGCGGTTCGCGCCGACGAGGGCGACGAGCACGCCTGAGACTTCAGGGTTTTCGCCGCGTGCCTGACTTCAGTCGCGCCCGAACCGCGCGCCGCGCGACGGGTCCGAGATCGTCGATCGCATCGGCGAGCACGGTCAGTTCGGTGAGGGCATCCAGTGCGGCGGTGCCGCCGTCGGGGTCGATCCCGTCATACAGCTCGAGACCGATGAAGCTCGCGCAGACGGCGCGAGCCAGGCCGCGCGCCTGGGTGATGTCGGCGAGGACGCTCGATCGCAACACCCGGTCGACGACCTGCTCGACCTCAGCGATCCATCGGTCGATGGCGTACCGGGCGGCGGTGGCGAGCTCGGGGTCGCGCTGACCGCCGGCCATCAGTTGGGCCATCACGGCGACGTTGCCGGCCGCCTGCTCGGTCTCGTGCAGTTCACGGCCGACCCGCAGCAGCGCGGAGAGGGAGTCGACTTCGGCGAAGAGCTGGTGGTAGCGATCCGCCAGTCGGTCGACGGTATGGCGTGAGCCGGCCGTGAGCAGACCATTGAGCGTGCCGAAGTGATAGAACACCAACGCCTGGTTCACTCCGGCGCGGCCGGCGATGACTCGGGCCGATGCCCCCGCGATCCCGTCGGTGCGCAGCACGTCCATGCTCGCCTCGAGCAATTTCGTCTTGGTGTCCACCATGGTGGGTGCCACGGTATCCGTCGACCTGGGGATCCGGAGCAACCCGGCAGCTGTCACGGGCGCACCGGGCCCGGAGGCACCGACCGGTGAGCATCTCGGCCCAGCATGACGAAGAGCACCAGGGCGGTGACCAGGCATGCGAGGCCCGTGCCTGCGAATGGCAGGAACGTCGTCCAGTGGACCGGCGTGTGACCGTCGATGGTGTCAGGCGTGGCCAGCACCCAGCCGATCACGGGCAGCAACAGTGCCGGGCCGAGCAGCAGACCGGTGATCGTGAACTCGCGGTGCGGCCGGCGGCCGGTGAGCAAGATCGCGATCCCGAGCAACACTCCGACGACGGGCATCACGAAGATGCCGATCGTGAGGATGCCCGCCACTGCGACGCACCCGGTGATTCCGGTCAGCGCCCATGCGGTGAAAACGCCGAGATCCCTGCGCCAGTCCTGGTGTGCTGCGGTCACTGTGGCCTGCTTTCGGTGATTTGAGCGATCGATCAATCATGAGGATAGTCAGAATTGAGCGATCGCTCAAGGGGCTGACAAGCCGATCGGCCGGTTCAGTGCGACGGATGTCACGTGCTGGAACCGGTTCCTCGTTTTGATCGGGCCGTGTGTGGTCCGCTACCGTTGTTCTCGTTAATTACGCGGTCTTGCGTTCATTGCTGATTTTCCTTTTGTGAGCGCCGAGATCATCCGGCGCCGAGGACCCCTCGAGCAGCGACATCCGCCCATGATGCGGACTCTCCGTCCTGCCCGAGCCTCGCGAGGTGTGCTCAGCAGCACCCAGTAGAACTCAGAGGAAATGACGTATGCCCAACAAGAAATCCATGGACGGCAAGAAGGCGCGTTGGACCCGCGCGCAGAAGCTCGAGGTCAAGCGCTCCGGCGTGCGCAAGCAGCGCGACGAGGGCGGGCGCGGCGGAAACGACCGACGTGAGCGCGACTCCTGGAACCGTGACGACCGCGGCCAGCGCCGTTCGGACGACCGCGGCCAGCGGCGATTCGATAGCCGATCCGAGGGCCGACCCGAGCGGTCCAACGACCGGCCGAAGCGACGTTTCGACGACCGCGACGACCGTCGCGGCACCGACCGTCGGGACGGGGACACCCGTGGGTACGGCCGCCGGGACGACCGGCGGGACGACCGGCGCGGTGGCTACGAGAAGCAGGACCGCGGGGGCTTCGAGCGCCGTGACGACCGCCGGTCGTACGGTGACCGCGACGACCGCCGTCCGTCATACCGCGACAACCAGCGTGACAACCGCCGCGACGACCGGCGTGACGGTCGCCGTGACGACCGCCACGGCTCGTTCCGCGACAACCGACGGGACGACCGCCGGGACGATCGTCCGCAGCGCCGGGACTTCGACCGGCCCCGTCGCGACGAGCGCGCCGTCGAGTCCCGCCCCGCGGTGAGCCGGCACGAGCGTCCCGCCGAGCCGATCTCGTTGGAGGGCAACGGATTCGCGGCCCTCGGTCTCCCCGAGCAGCTGGTGGAGCGACTCGCCCGCGACGGCATCACCTCTCCGTTCCCGATCCAGACCGCAACGATCCCGGACGCGCTCGCCGGCCGTGACGTGCTCGGCCGCGGCCGCACCGGGTCCGGTAAGACGCTGTCCTTCGGCCTGCCGACGCTCACGCGTCTGGCGGCCGGTGGCAAGGCGCGTTCGGGTCAGCCTCGCGCCATCGTGCTGGTGCCGACCCGCGAGCTGGCGATGCAGGTCAGCGATGCGCTGCAGCCGCTGGTGCACGTCGTCGGACTGCGCCACAAGCTGGTCGCCGGCGGTATGCCGTACGAGCCGCAGCTGTCCGCCCTCGAACGTGGCGTCGACCTGCTGATCGCCACGCCGGGACGCCTGATCGACCTCATGGAGCGCGGCGCCGCCGACCTCAGCCGGGTCGAGATCGCCATCCTGGACGAGGCCGACCACATGGCCGAGATGGGCTTCCTGGAGGCCATCGAGCAGATCCTCGACGAGGTCCCGACCGACGGGCAGCGTTTGCTGTTCTCGGCGACCCTCGACCGCGGCATCGACACCGTCGTCGAGCGCTACCTCACCGACCCGGTCGAGCACGCGACGGACGACGGCACATCGTCCATCGCGACCATGGACCACCACGCGCTGCTCATCGAGCCGCGTCACAAGAAGCTGGTGACCGCCGAGGTCGCCAACCGGGCCGGCCGCACCGTCGTCTTCGTCCGCACCAAGCTCGGCGCGGACCGGGTCGCCGGCGAACTGCGCGACCAGGGCGTCCTGGCCGCCTCGCTGCACGGCGGTCTCAACCAGGGCCAGCGCAACCGCGTGCTGGCGGCCTTCAAGGACGGCAAGGTGCCGGTGCTCGTGGCCACGGACGTCGCCGCGCGCGGCATCCACGTCGACGACGTCGGTGTCGTGCTCCAGGTCGACCCGCCCGCGGATCACAAGGACTACCAGCACCGTGCGGGTCGCACCGCGCGTGCGGGCGAGAAGGGCACGGTCGTGACCCTGGCCCTGCCGCACCAGCGTCGGACGATGCAGCGTCTGCTCGAAGCTGCCGGTGTCGACATCGAGGTGCAGAACGCCCGACCGGGCGACGACGTCATCCGCGCGGCCGGTGGCAGCACCCCGGAGGGTGCGCCGATCTCCGAGTCCGACCTGCAGCGCCTGATCAGCCCGCCCCGCGCCCCGCGTGGTGGACGTTCGTACGGCGGCCGCGGCGGCCAGGGTCGCTACGGCAACGACCGCGGTGGGTACCGCGGCGGCCGGGGCGGACGCGACGGCAACCGTGGTGGCGGTCGCGACCGCTTCCAGCGCGGCGGTTCCGGGCGCTGACCTGCGCCGAGCCACTTCGGCAGGTCGGTCACTCATAATGGTCGAGTGACCGACCTGACCGGACGACTCCTCGTCGCAGTTCCGCAGGAGCAGTCCGAGCTCGGCGAGGGCGACGTCTTCACCCGCAGCGTGGTGCTCGTGCTGCATCACGACGAGGAGGGCGCGCACGGGCTGATCCTCAATCGGCCGCTGAGCGCCGAGGTGGATGCCGTGCTGCCCGGTTGGCAGGAGCACGTGTCCTCGCCGGACTGCGTCTTCCAGGGTGGTCCGGTGTCTCTCGACACGGCACTCGCGTTGGCGTCCGCAGACGGCAACGACGACGAATCCCTCGGCATCCGAAACCTTTTCGGCGGGATGTGTCTGGTCGATCTGGACGCTCCGCCGCCGATCATCGCCCCCGTCGTCGACAGCCTCCGGATCTACGCGGGGTATGCCGGATGGGGCGAGGGGCAGCTCGAGAACGAGATCGACCGCGGCATGTGGTTCGTGGTCGACGCCGAGTCGGGTGATGCGTTCAGCCCGGATCCCGACGGCCTGTGGGAGCGCATCCTGAAACGGCAGCGGAGCTCCGTCTCCTTCGCGGCGACGTTCCCGGCGGATCCCGATCTCAACTGAGCCCCGAACTACACTTGACGGCATGAGCACTGTCGACGAACCGGATCGCCTGTCCTCTCCGGAGAGCGCCCCGAGTCTCCCGAGCACCTCGACGGCGACGTTGGAGCGCGAGCGCACCGACGCGCAGGAACAGCTGCAGGAGCCGGGCGACCACGAGCGCTTCGCGCACTACGTGCGCAAGGAGAAGATCATGGAGAGCGCGCTCTCCGGCGAGCCCGTGACCGCGCTCTGCGGCAAGGTCTGGGTGCCCGGTCGTGACCCCGAGAAGTTCCCGGTCTGCCCGACCTGCAAGGAGATCTACGAAGGCATCCGTGCCCCGCAGGACGGTGGCGACGACAAGTCCTGAGCCCGCTGACCCGCCTCGCGAGAGTGACGGTGCCGGAGGTTAGCCTTGTCGGCCTATGAGTACCTCGGCCGCCTCGCACCTGTCACCGGCGTTCCCAGGGAAGGCGGCGTGGGGGACTGCCGGCAAGCTGCGGGCCTGGCAGGCCGCGGCGCTCGAGCAGTACCTGACCGAGCAGCCTCGCGACTTTCTCGCGGTGGCGACCCCCGGCGCGGGTAAGACGACCTACGCGCTGCGGTTGGCGACCGAGCTGATGCAGCGGGGCATCATCGAGCAGATCACGATCGTCGCGCCGACGGAGCACCTGAAGACCCAGTGGGCCGACGCGGCGGCCCGGGTCGGGATCCACATCGACCCACGGTTCACCAACGCTCAGGAGCAGCACGCCAAGGGGTTCGACGGCATTGCCGTGACCTATGCCGGGGTGGCGAGTCGGCCGGCGTTGCATCGCTACCGCACGGAACGCAAGCGGACCCTGATCATCCTCGACGAGGTGCACCATGGTGGCGACACGAAGTCGTGGGGTGATGCGATTCGTGAGGCATTCGAGCCGGCGACTCGGCGAATCTGCTTGACCGGTACCCCTTTTCGGTCCGACACGGCACCGATCCCGTTCGTCCACTACGAAGAAGGACCTGACGGCATACGCCGTTCGGCGAGCGATTTCACCTACGGCTACGCCGACGCATTGCGCGACGGTGTCGTGCGTCCCGTGCTCTTCATGGCGTATGGCGGGGCGATGCGCTGGCGCACCTCGGCGGGCGACGAGATCTCCGCACGGTTGGGGGAGCCGCTCACCAAGGATGCGACCGCCGCGGCCTGGCGCACCGCGCTCGACCCGATTGGTGCCTGGATCCCGGCGGTGCTGCGCGCAGCCGACAAGCGACTCACGGAGGTGCGGCGCCACGTGCCCGACGCAGGTGGTCTGGTGATCGCGTCCAACCAGACGGCAGCCCGCGCCTACGCGCGAACCCTGAACGAGCTCACCGGAGTTCGCCCGACGGTCGTGCTCTCCGACGACAGCGGCGCATCGTCCCGGATCGAGGAGTTCGCCTCTTCGGAGGACCGCTGGATGGTTGCGGTGCGGATGGTGTCGGAGGGCGTCGACGTGCCCCGGTTGGCCGTCGGTGTCTTCGCGACGTCGACCTCGACGCCGTTGTACTTCGCGCAGGCCGTCGGCCGTTTCGTGCGCGCCCGGCGTCGTGGTGAGACGGCGACCGTCTTCCTGCCCACGGTGCCCACCATCATGGAACTCGCCGCGACCATGGAGAAGGAGCGCAACCACGCCCTGGATCGGCCTGAGAAGGCTGAGGATTCGATCTGGGACGAGGAAGAGGGCCTGCTCGCCGAAGCCAACCGTGAGGAGAAGGCGCTCGGCGAGTTGGAGGGCAAGTTCGAAGCGCTGGAGTCCGAGGCGGAGTTCGACCATGTGCTGTTCGACGCGCAGCAGTTCGGCATGGGTGCGGTTGCGGGCAGTGACGAAGAGGACGAATACCTCGGCCTGCCAGGGTTGTTGGAGCCGGAGCAAGTCACCAGCCTGCTACGTCAGCGCCAGGACAAACAGCTGCGGACCGGAAAGCGTCCGCCGAAGGACGACCAGCCGATGGCCGCCCACCGCGCGCTGGCTGCCCAGCGCAAGGAGCTCAACGCGCTGGTCGCGGCATACTCCACGAAGTCGGGGAAGCCGCACGCCCACGTGCATCATGAGCTACGGGTGAAGTGCGGCGGACCGGCGCTCGACCGGGCGTCGACCGAGGAAGTCACCGAGCGAATCACCATGATTCGCAACTGGTTCGTCGGTCGCAAGCGCTGACCGTCATCGGGTCCGGCCGTCGCCGGCCGCCTCCGCGGCCAGCGGCAGGGTCCGATGGGGGACCAGCTCGGCGAGCGCGATCGTGGTCGACGCGTGCACAACCAGTCCGGTCTCGACGATCTGGTCGATGACGCGTTGCAGGTCGGCGTTGTCCTGGGCGACGACGCGGGCGAGCAGGTCCCCACCGCCGGTGATCGTGTGCACCTCCAGCACCTCGGGTATGCCGCGCAGGTGATCCACGACCGCTTGCCGGCCCTTGCGTTGCTGGATCTGCAACGTGCAGAACGCCATCACGGGGTAGCCGAGTGCGGTGGCCGAGAGGGTCGGGGCGAGCGAGGAGATGACACCGCGGTCGAGCAGTCGGTCGAGACGCGCCTGCACCGTGCCTCGGGCGACGCCGAGCTTCCGGGATGCGCCCAGGACGCCGATGTTCGGCTGGTCGGTCAGCAGCGTGATGAGGCGTGCGTCGAGCTCGTCGATCTGCGGCATACCTCGAACGTAGTCGGTGTGCAGGAATCGTTGGACGACTCCCGGCGCGCGGATCCGGTCGGCCCCTCCGAACGAATGGTGCTCGTTGCGTGTGCAATATGCTCGATCAGCGCGCCGGAAGATCGCACATATTGCACATCATGATCAGCAAACAGCATCCCGATTGCGCGGTCGTGTGACTGGGAGCACAGTGTGCACATGACGACGACTGTGAACCTCACACCCGATGAACTCGCCGCCGGCCAGGACCTGGAGCAGCTGAAGCAGCTGGTCGGTCTGGTGGACTACGACGCCGACAAGGACCCCTTCCCGGTGACCGGGTGGGACGCGATCGTTTTCGTGTCCGGGAACGCGACCCAGTCCGCGCTCTACTACCAGAGTGCGTGGGGGATGGAGCTGGTCGCCTACAGCGGCCCCGAGACCGGCAACCGCGACCACAAGTCCTTCGTCCTGAAGAGCGGCTCGATCCGCTTCGTCATCAACGGTGCCGTCGACCCGGACAGCCCGTTGGTGGAGCACCACCGCAAGCACGGTGACGGCGTCGTCGACATCGCGCTCGAGGTCCCGGACGTCGACAAGTGCATCGCGCAGGCGCGCAATGCGGGCGCGACCGTCGTCCGCGAGCCCGAGGACGTCACCGATGAGCATGGCACGATCCGTATCGCCGCCATCGCCACGTATGGCGAGACCATCCACACCCTGGTCGACCGTTCGAAGTACGACGGCCCCTACCTGCCCGGGTACGTCGCGCAGTCCTCGACCATCGAGCGTCGCGAGGGCCAGCCGAAGCGGCTGTTCCAGGCGCTGGACCACATCGTCGGCAACGTCGAACTGGGCCACATGGACGAGTGGGTCGAGTTCTACAACCGGGTCATGGGCTTCGTGAACATGGCCGAGTTCATCGGCGACGACATCGCGACCGATTACTCGGCGCTGATGAGCAAGGTGGTCGCGAACGGCAACCACCGGGTGAAGTTCCCGCTGAACGAGCCGGCGATCGCCAAGAAGAAGTCGCAGATCGACGAGTATCTCGAGTTCTACCGCGGTGCCGGCGCCCAGCACCTCGCCGTCGCCACGGGCGACATCATCACCTCCGTGGATTCGTTGCGTGCCAACGGTGTTGAGTTCCTCGACACCCCGGACAGCTACTACGAGGACCCGGAGTTGCGGGCGCGTATCGGAGAGGTCCGCGTGCCGGTCGAGGAGCTGCAGAAGCGCGGCATCCTGGTCGACCGTGACGAGGACGGCTACCTCCTGCAGATCTTCACCAAGCCGCTGGGCGACCGTCCGACCGTCTTCTTCGAGCTGATCGAGCGACACGGCTCGCTCGGCTTCGGCAAGGGGAACTTCAAGGCGCTCTTCGAGGCCATCGAGCGGGAGCAGGACAAGCGCGGAAACCTCTGAGAACACTTCGGATCCCGCCTGACGCGCCAGCCCCCAGCAAGCGTCCGGCGTGACCCGCAAGAACATCGGCCACGACTGCAGCAGCAGTCGTGGCCGATGTTCTTCATGCCGAGGTCAGTGTGCGCGCTGCAACTCCCACGCCTGCCGCAACGCATCCCTGATGGCGTCAGCGTCACCGTCCAGCATGGCCTGCACCTTCATGTGCGCCTCGTATGCCGGTGGTACGCCGAAGGTTTCGGCATGATCCGCCACGAGGCGATCACGTGCGGCGAACGCACACCGGATCATCAGTTCGTCCGGCGCGACGAGGCGGGCGACGATGCGGTTGTCGACATACCAGGCAGGCACCGCGGGGGTGCCCTTCCGCATGCATCCCGGCAGTGTTGCCAGGAACTCCGCGACGTCGTCGGGGGTCATCAGCTGCCGGGGCGATAGACCATCAGCACGACGATGACGGCGAAGATGATGCCGACGACGCCACCGGATGCGGCAACGCGGGCCGTCTGTGCCTTGACCGCGGTCTGCAGGTCGCCCGCCGCATCCTGGCCGCCGCTAGTGACGGTGTCGGCGGCCTTCTCCAGCGCCGGAACGATGACGGCGAGGGTGAGTGCGACGGCGACGACCCACAACAGGACCGACAGCCAGATCCACGTGTCGCCGAACGACCCGAGCTCCTCGCCGCGCCGCTTCTGAGACATCAGGCCGAAGCCGAAGATGACGACCAACACCGACACCATCGAGTAGATCTTCGCCATCCGTGCCGACGCCGAGATGGCATTCGCGTCCGCCTGTCGCAGGCCTCGGGAGGCTGTGGTGACCGCGTGCACAAGAGGGCCGACAGCGAAGATCGCCGTAAGCAGATGCAGGAAGAGCAGGATTTTCAACACAATTCGCATACTAGCGAGCACGTCGACGATCCGGCACACAAGAAACCGCCGGCCGGGCGAAAGCCCGACCGGCGGTCATCCGTGATGGTGCAGCGAGGAGCGACCGTCAGCCGATCACGGTGCTGCGCCCAGCTCCTGCTCCTCCAGCAGGGTCTCCTGCCGAGAGTGCTCGATGTACACGTCAACCTGTGTGCGGGGCAGCTGCACAAAGTGTGCCCACGCCATGACGATGGCGCTGAAGACGAAGGTGACGGGGAACGCCGATCCGAAGTGCAGCACGCCCTGGCCTCCGCCGTAGTCACCCAGCCAGGAGATCAGTGCCAGGCCACCGAGCCACGGCACGTACCAGGTCCCGTGGCGCCAATCCCATTGGGGCTGTTGGCCGCGTGCGGCGTTCACGGCGTACATGATCACGAGGAGCACGACGCCCAGGAGCACCGCCATGAACAACTTCGAGTTGGTCTCCCAACCCGTCCAGTAGACGATGAGGTTGGACGACCAGAATGCCAAGAACGCGATGACAGGTGCGGCCGGGAGGCGGAACGGACGCTCGTGATCGGGAAGCTGCTTGCGGAAGGCCAACAGCACGAGTGGGCCCGAGCCGAAAGACAGCACCGTGGCCGACGTGATGAAGCCAACCAGTTGCTGCCAGCTCGGGAACGGCAGGAACAGGACCAGGCCGACGATGAACGCGAGAATCATGCTGACCAGCGGGACACCGTTGCTGGTGGTCCGTGCCAATGCCTTGGGGGCGTTGCCGTTGCGGGCCATCGCGAACGAGATCCGGGAGGTAACGGTGGTGTAGATGAGTCCGGTGTCGGCCGGGGAAACGATGGCGTCGATGTAGAGCAGCGTGGCGAGCCATCCGAGGCCGAGAACCGTCGCGATCGCTGCCAGCGGGCCGAAGTCGTCGGTGAAGCTCACGTGCGCCCAGCCCTTCGCGATGTCACCGTGGCTCACGGCGCCGACGAAGGCGACCTGCAGCAGGACGTAGATGAGGCAGGTGAGCAGGACCGAGCCGATGACTGCGAACGGGACGTTGCGGCGCGGGTTGTCAGTTTCACCGGCCAGCTCGATACCCTGTCGAAAACCGAGGTAGGAGAAGACGATTCCGGACGTCGCGATCGCGGTGAACACGCCGTGCGCGCCCATCGGTGCGAAGCCGTGCGAACTGAAGTTACCTCCGTCGAATCGAGTGATCAGGAAGGCCACGATGACGATGGTGATGATGCCGAGCTTCCACCAGACCAGCACGTTGTTGACTCGAGCGAACCACCGAATGCCGAAATAGTTGATGACCACGAAGACAGCCATCGCCAGAACAGCGACGACCAGTCCGAGGCCGGTCAACGTGTGCACGGTTGCCCCGTCCACGGTCTTCGCTTCGGTGAAGTCCGCGTACTTCGTCGCGTAGGTCAGCGCACCTTCGACCTCGATGGGCGCAACGGCCATGCACGCGACCCAGGTGATCCAGCCGGTCATATAGCTCGCGAACGACCCGAACCCGATGTGCGGAAACCGCACGACGCCTCCGGACAACGGGAACATCGTGCCGAGTTCTGCGTAGCACAGGCCGATGAGCAGGATCATGAATCCGCCCAGGGCCCAAGAGATGATCGCCGCGGGACCAGCGGTCTGCGCTGCGTTCATCGCGCCGAAGAGCCAGCCCGATCCGATGATCGACCCCACACTCGCGAACAGCAGGCCTATCCGGCCGACGTGTCTCTGGAGTTTTGGATCCTCCGACTGTGCCGGAGCGGGCTCGGTATCTATGGCCATCCTGCATCATCCCTTCGCCGCTGAAACTCCGATGAGTCCGGCAGCTGATCGTGCCTTTCGGTGAGCACCGAAGACCGTACTCTCCGAAGCCTCGATTTCGGGGCTAACGAAGCTGAGCGTCGGGAATCGGTTCCGATTCCTACTCGTTCGTAGCTCGTTCGTCGCTCATCAGAGCGCCGAGCATCGGTCGCCGGCCGTGCAATGAGAGGATGAGTCATCATGAGCGAACGTGCGTCCGGTTGGTATGACGACCCCCAGAATCCCGATCAGCTTCGCTACTGGGACGGGATCCTGTGGAGTGACCGCACGATGCCGAAGGTCAAGCCGAACCTCGAGCAGTCCCGGATCGGCGACGCCCGTCGGCAGTACGAGGAGGAGCAGGAGCGCAAGCGGGCGGCCGAGGAGCAGGCCACGTACGGCCAGCGGCCGCAGCTGCGCCCTTATCAGCAGCAACAGCAACCGGGTTCGCAGCAGTACCCAGGTGGGCCGCAGTCGCCATACGCGCAGCAGCCGTACGCCCCGCGCCCGGTGAAGACGACACCCGACGGTGAGCCGACCGCGTCCTGGTGGCGCCGGTTGTTCGCCTACATCGTGGACAACATCCTGTTGTCCGTCGTCTCCGTGGCGGTCTCCTGGACGTGGCTGCACCCGTGGGTCACGACGATCACCAACTGGTATGACGACGTGCTCGACGCGGCGCGTGACGGTCGGTCCCAGCCACCGATCCCGGACGCCGTCTACAACGTGCCGTGGCAGTTCCCGCTGACCGCGCTGGTGCTCTACCTGGTCTACGAGATCGCGTTGGTCGCCTGGCGTGGCCAGACGCTGGGGCACATGATCTTCGGTGTTCGGGTGCGAGGCGCTTCGTCGACGGCGAAGCCCGACCTGCGGTCGGTCGCGATCCGCTCGGTCGTCAAGGGCGTCAGCAACATCACCTCGTTCGTGCCCTTCGTGGCGTCGCTCGGGTCGGTCTTCAGCCTTGTCGACGGACTGGTTCCGCTCGGCGATAGCCACGCCCAGTCGCTGCACGACAAGGCGGCCAAGACGTATGTCGTGAACACCCGCACGCCGAAGACGCCGTCCGGTGGTCCGGTTCCGCCGTACGCCGGACGCCAGTAGCGCCAAGCGTTTTCGAGCGACCTACCGGCTCGGCCGAATCGTGCCGGTGACCTCGCCGAGCGCCATCCGACCACCGCCGGCGGTCGGGGCGGTTGCGCTGATCGTCACCGTGTCGCCGTCCTCCAGGAAGCTGCGCGTCGTGCCGTCCGACAGCTCGATCGGCTGCTTTCCGCTCCACGACAGCTCGAGCAGGCTGCCGCGCTGGTTGCGCGAGTCACCCGAGACGGTGCCGGAGGCGAAGAGGTCGCCGTTGCGCAGGCTGGCACCGTTGACCGTCAGGTGCGCGAGCATCTGGGCCGGGCTCCAGTAGAGGGACTTGTACGGCGGAGTCGACACGACGGTGTCGTTGAGCCGCACCTCCAACTGCAGGTCGAGACCGTAGAGCCCGTCGCCCAGCAGGTAGTCGAGTGGTTTCGGATCCTGTTTCGGCAGAGCTATTTTCGCCGCCTCCAGTGCCTCCATCGGCGTGATCCACGGGCTGAGCGATGATGCGAACGACTTGCCGAGGAACGGGCCGAGCGGGACGTACTCCCACGCCTGGATGTCTCGTGCCGACCAGTCGTTGAAGAGGGCGACACCGAACAGGTGATCAGCAGCGTCGTCCACCGTGAGCCGCGTTCCGATCTCCGTCTCGCCCCCGACGATGAAGCCGACCTCGGCCTCGATGTCCAGCCGGATGCTCGGCCCGCAGACGGGCTCGGGGTCGTCCTTGCCCTTGCGCTGGCCGACGGGGCGCACGATGTCGGTGCCGGAGACCACGACGGTCCCGGCGCGCCCGTGATAGCCGATCGGAAGGTGCTTCCAGTTGGGCAGCAGGGCCGCACTGTCCGGGCGGAAGAGTGATCCCACATTCGTGGCGTGCTGTTCGCTGGCGTAGAAGTCGACGTAGTCGGCGATCTCCACGGGCAGGTGCAACGTCACCTCGGACAACGGCTTGGTCGCCTGGCCGACCAGCTCGCGTCGGCCTTCGTCCCGGAGAATGTCCTGCAGCCAGGCGCGGGCCGCCGACCAGGACGAACGGCCTTGGGAGATAAAGGGATTGAGCGAGCTGTGCCGGAAGGTTCGAGCCCACTTGCGCATGTTGTCCAGCGCTGCGAGGGTCGCGAGCTCGACGACGTCGTCGCCCAATCGGGTGACGACTTGAGCGCCGCCGTCAGGGGTGCTGGCGACGCCATACGGCAGGTTGTCGATGCTCCAGAGCTCGTCGGTCGTGGTGCTCATGCGGTCCTCTCGGGAATCAGGCCGAGTGCGGCCAGGTCGCGGATCGGGTCGAGTACGTCGCAGCAACCGAAGCTGGTGAAGACGTTGCGTGCAGTGACCGCGTCGGCCTCGGACATCGCGCGGATCGCATCGGTGATCGACGCTTCGTCGCGGTCGGTCAGGGCTGCGGCCACGTCACCACCCATCAGCGCTGCGTGCACCGCGAGCAGGATGCCGAGGAAGCCGAACTGTTCCTCGGCATCGGTCGTGCCGTTGCCGGCAGTGTGCGCGATCGCACGGTGCAGGCCGCCGGTCAGCTTGAACGCGACCCCGAGTTGCACGCACTCGGTGATGAAGGCAGCGGTGTCGTTCACCGACGGAACGTCGTTGGCCGGCGTCGACCCGGTCCGCAGCTTCGCGATGACCTGACCGTCGTGGCCGGCAATGCCTGGCAGCAGGTCACGACCGGCGGCACCCGCCGGCACTTCGAGAGCCACAGGCACGGCAAGGTCGAGGGTCCGCTCCCAGCCGTCTCCGGCTGCAACCTCCACACCGGCGAGTGCGTGCCCTGCCGCGTCGGCAACGTTCTCCGCCGCGGCGATCACGTCGCCGAGGGCGGCATCCGGCCGGCCGACGACGGTGATGACCAATCCGCTGTGGTCCTCGAGAGCCTCATCGATCAATCGCGGTGGCAGCAGCAGCGGTCCGACGAAATCGGATGCCGGGGTGCCGCGACGGGTGGAGCGTCGGTCGATAGCCTCTGAGAGCGAGAAGTTTCCCGGCGGGAAGACGGCCGCGTCGTCGACCAACTGAGTGAACAGCGTGCGGGTGGGCAGACTGGGCATGCTGCCACCGTAGCCAGGGGACCGGCCGCAGCGACCACGGGCCATGGGTCCGAAACGTGGAACTGACGGGGAAAGAGGAGAACAATGGCGTTCTACCGATCGATGGGACAGCTGCCGCGACAGCGGCACACCGCGCTGCGGCGGCCGGACGGCAGCGTCTACTACGAGGAGCTGATGGGGGAGGAGGGGTTCTCCAGTGACTCCTCGTTGCTCTACCACCGGGGCCTGCCGTCGGCGATCTCCGACGCGCAGCCGTGGGAGTTCCGTTGGTCGCAGCAGACCCAGCCGAACCACCCGCTGTTGCCGCGGCACCTGAAGCTGCACGACCTGTTCGGGGACGGCGACACCGGGGTTGATGCCGTCACCGGGCGACGACTGGTGCTGGGCAACGGCGACGTCCGCATCTCGTACGTCGTGGCCGATACGCCGAGCCCCTGGTACCGCAACGGGATCGGCGACGAGTGCGTGTACGTCGAGCGCGGTGGCGCGCGGGTGGAGACGGTCTTCGGCGCGTTCGACGTGGCCGAGGGTGACTACCTGATCGTGCCGCGCGCGACGACCCATCGCTGGTTGCCGGTGGCTGCCGGCGACGATGGTTTCACCGAGGCGTTCCGTGCCTATGCGATCGAGGGCAACTCGCACATCGCACCGCCGAAGCGTTACTTGTCCCGTTATGGCCAGTTGCTGGAGCACGCGCCATACTGCGAACGTGACCTGCGCGGGCCGGCCAGGCCGCTGTTGGCGGAGGACGTCGGCGCCGAATCCGACGCTCCCACAGAGGTTTACGTGAAGCACCGGGGCAACGGCGGGCAGATCGTCGGCACGATCTACACCTATCCCTACCACCCGCTCGACGTCGTCGGCTGGGACGGCTGTCTCTACCCCTACGCGTTCAACGTCGCCGACTTCATGCCGATCACCGGCAAGGTGCACCAGCCGCCGCCGGTGCATCAGGTCTTCGAGGGCACCAATTTCGTCGTGTGCAACTTCGTGCCGCGCAAGGTCGACTACCACGAGGCGTCGATCCCGGTGCCCTACTACCACTCCAACGTCGACAGCGACGAGATCATGTTCTACGTCGACGGCGACTACGAGGCGCGCAAGGGTTCCGGCATCGGCAAGGGCTCGATCTCGTTGCACCCCGGCGGTCACGCGCACGGTCCGCAACCGGGCGCGTACGAGAAGTCCATCGGCGTGCACGAGTTCGACGAGCTCGCGGTCATGGTCGACACGTTCCGGCCGATGGAACTCGGCGAGGCCGGCAGCGCTACCGACGACGGGAAGTACGCCTGGAGTTGGGTCGGCGGCAAGAGCTGATCCAACCGTCTCGGTTATGCCACGGGTGCGCTCCGACGCACTCTTGGCATAACCGACGGTCATTGCAAACGCCGGAACGCCTCCTCCGCTCGGCGCCAGAACTCTGCCTTGTCCACATGCCCGGCTGCGGCCTGGTTGAGGGCGCGCATGGCTGCTTCGATCGGGTTGGCGACGTTGGTCGAGCAGATCGCTGCACAGGTTGCCGAAGTTGCCGCGGTCGCGCCGCGTGGCCGAGTTGGTTGTGCGCCGAAGCTGAAGGACCCGAAGCCTCCTTCACCAATCGGCGGAAGCATCGCCCTGAACGCCATGTCGATGTCATCGAATGGTGCAGGCAGTGGCGCGCCTGACCGGATTGCCTCCACCGCGGATGTGAGATCGACCGGGGGTGGCCCGTCGATCTCCGCTGCAACGGCTTCCACTGCCCACGCTGCGGTCTCTCGCGCAGCGCGCGGGCTGGATCGGGTGAGGCCGAGTGCGAGTTCATATGAGCCCTTTGCGGCGTGTGCTGCCTCCGGTCCGATCGCCTCCAGATCACTGGGCGGGTCGAGCCGTCCCCAGAGCTCCGCTCGGCGCGCAGCTCCGGCGTGCTCGGCGGCATCCTCGGATCGCCGTGCGGCAGCGGCCCATGCGGTCAAGTCGCGGCTGGCGCGGAATCGCCGGAGCCGATCGGACTCGGTGTTACCACCGGTGGGCCACAGTTGCACCAGGAGGAATTCGTAGGGCGGCTCGGAAACGTTGAAGTAGTCGTCGTCACCGTTGACCGCGTCCTTTCCGGACACCACACGGCGCACCAGCACGCGATGATCGCCGGCAGGCACCTGGATGTTGAACGACGGCTCACCGAAGGGCGAGTGCAATAGGAATGCGTCATCGACGACCGGCAGGACGAACGACGTCGTGGCGTCCCAGCCGTTGATGTCTTCCGCGTCCGGCGCCGAAGTCAGCTGCTCGACCTGAACGATCACGGGGCCGTACCGGCGGACGGTGGAGAAGATGACATTTCCCTCGGGCGATGCCCACGCGATCGAGTCGCTCGCTTCCGGGAGATGGTCGATGTCGTCGTTCAACAGGTAGATCGCGTGGTAGTCCGCGGTGAGGACGAATCCGGGCCCGGACCACTCCTCGCCAGGGCGGGCGTGCCGACGGAACCATTCGGTCTCTGGGGCATCCATGCTCACCGATGCTAAGCGGTGGGGCTCTCGCACCGTTGTACCCACGTTCGGTACGGCGTAACGGACACTTCGCTTTCGATCGTCGCTAGCGTGGTGCAGTTGCCGAGCGTGATCCGCGCGGTCCGACCCCCTGAAGGAGATTCCATGCACCCCGTCGTCCGACATGCCACGAGCCGCCGCCAATTGCTGGCCATGACGATGATCGGGGGTGCCGGCGTGGTCGGTGCAGCTGTGAACGCCCCGGACGCCGAGGCGAAGCCTGGTGGCCCGGGCAAGGATCTGAAGCTGACGGTCCTCGGCACGACGGACCTGCACGGGCACGTCTACAACTGGGACTACTTCAGCGACAAGGAGTATGACGACGCGGCGCACAACGACGTGGGCGCTGCCAAGTGCGCGACGTTGATCCAGGCCGTGCGCGAGGAGCGGGGCGCCGACACCTGCATCACGCTCGACGCCGGCGACACCATCCAGGGCACGCCACTGGCGTACTACTACGCCAAGATCGAGCCGATCGGCAAGGGCGTCATACACCCGATGGCGTTGGCAATGAACAAGATCGGGTATGACGCAGCCGCTCTCGGCAACCACGAGTTCAACTACGGCATGGACCTGCTCCGGACGTTCCAGAGCCAGCTGCACCACCCACTGCTCGGTGCGAACGCGCTCGACTGGAACACCGGCACGTCGGTCTTCCCGCCATACGTCCTGAAGCGCGTGCACGTGCGTGGTCACAAGCCGGTGACCGTCGGCATCGTCGGCTTGGTGACTCCCGGCGTCGCGATCTGGGACAAGGCCAACGTCGAGGGCAAGGTCAAGTTCAACGGCATCGTCGAGCAGGCCAAGTTGGTCGTGCCCGAGGTCAAACGACGCGGTGCCGACATCGTCGTCGTGTCGTGCCACTCCGGCGCGGACACCTCCTCGTCATACGGTGATGCCCTGCCGTACCCCGAGAACGCCAGCACCCTGTTGGCACAACAGGTTCCGGACATCGACGCGATCCTCGTCGGGCACGCGCACGTCGAGATTCCGCAGCGGTTCGTCACCAATGAGCAGACCGGCAAGCAGGTCCTGCTCTCCGAGCCGCTGTGCTTCGGTGAGCGCGTCACGGTGATGGACCTGAACCTGCGCAAGAACCGTGGGCAGTGGGAGGTCGCCAGCTCGTCGGCGACCCTGCTGAACTCCAACACCGCGCCGGAGGACCCGGCCATCGCCGCGCTGCTGCGCGCCCCGCACGAAAAGGTCCGCACGTACGTCAACGGCGTCATCGGCACCTGCGCCGAGACCATGAGCGGTGCGCGCGCGTGTGTGGAGGACGCCGCCGCCGTCGACTTCATCAATCTGGTGCAGGCGCAGGCGCTCAAGGCGGGCTTGGTCGGCACGGCGGACGAGAACACCCCGGTGTTGTCGATCGCCGCACCGTTCAGCCGGACGGCTGTCATCCCGGAGGGTGACGTGACCGTGCGTGACGTCGCAGGGCTGTACATCTACGACAACACGTTGCTCGGCATCAAGTTCACCGGCGCGCAGGTCAAGGCCTACCTCGAGACGTCGGTGAGCTACTTCCAGCAGGTCAGCGGCACCGGCCCGTTCACGATGGACCAGGTCACCAACGCGAAGACGCCGACGGCACCGACCGGCACCCCGGATTACAACTACGACGTCATGGGCGGCCTCGACGCGGCACTGACCTACGACATCGACCTGAGCGTTCCGGCCGGCAACCGCATCCGCAACCTCGCGTATGACGGGACGGCGGTCGCCGACGCCGACAGCTTCGTCATCGCCATCAACAACTACCGCCAGTCCGGTGGTGGCGGCTTCCCGGGTGTCACGACAGCCGAGGTCGTTTACAACAGGCAGAACGAGATTCGGCAGTTGATCATCGACTGGGTCACCGCGAACAAGACGATCGACCCGTCGACGTTCCACCAGGTCGATTGGCGCCTGGTGTCCGGTACGACACCGATCCAGGTGAGCTGACCGGGCTCACGTCAGTCGCAACTGACCGAGCTCCTGCGTGCAGCGGGTCAGGGCGACATACAACCCGTTCCAGCCGCGGGGTTCGGTGGTGATGCCGTCCGGGTCGACGACCAGGGCGGCATCCCACTCCAACCCCTTGGCCTCGGTGGCGGCCAATACGACGGTGTCGGGCAGCTGGTCCCGCAACTCGGCGACACGGGCGGCGGGTGCGACGACACCCACGCTGCCTCCCGGCCAGCGGGCCGCCATCGCGGTCACCGAATCCCGTGCAGTGGCGGCGAGTTCGGCCTCGCTCACGGTCACGGTCCACGGGTCGATGCCGGAGTCCCGAACCGCTCGTGGTGGTTCGTTCTGGCTGCCGGCCCGGGCCAGCACCGGCCCGGTCAGCGCCATGACCTCCCGTGGTGTCCGGTAGCAAATCGTCAGATCGCTGCGGCGCCAACGCGTTCCGAAGACGGGGTCGATGGCCTCGGCCCACGTCGTATGGCGGTGCGGCGCCTCGGTCTGGTCGATGTCTCCGACCGCGGTGATCGACCGACTCGGGACACGCCGTCGCACCATCTCCCACTGCATGGCCGACAACTCCTGCGCCTCGTCGACGACCACGTGGCCATAGGCCCAATCCCGCCGGTTCGCAGCGCGATCGGCGAGGAACTCGCCCTGCTCGGTCGGTGCGTCGACAGTGCCGAGCAATTCGGCGACGGCATCCAGCAAGGCGATGTCGCTTGCGGCAAGCTGCCGAGGAGCACCGGCGACAAGAGCACGTTCACTGTCGTCGAGTGAGGTGGCGAACTGCTGCAGCAGTCGCTCGTCGCCGAGCAGTGCGTACAGCGTCCGGCGCGCGTCGCGGATCGGCCAGAAGTCGGCGAGGACACGAGCAACGTTGGGGTCGCCGGCGATTCGGTCGTGCAGCCGGTCGATGTCAGCGTCGGTCAGCGTGCCGTCGACCTCGGAACCGCTGATGTCGAGGCGGACCCCACGGTCGTCGTTGCGTGCCTGTCCGGCGTCGACCTTGGCGAGGATGTCCTCGAAGCCCACCTCGACCCCGGCCAGCAGCTCCTCGTGCCGTTCGACGGTGGAGTCCGTCACCAGGTCGTGCATGTGCTCGATGAACCATTGCCGCGCCGCGTGCAGATCTCGTCCTGCCAGAGCACTCTCCAGCGCACGTCGAACGCGCGGCGCCCGCACCGTGTGGTGCTCGCCGTCGAGCACGAACGTCAGGTCGGCGGGTGCCGGTGCGAGGGAGCGCACCCATGCCGCGAGGGTCGGCTGCCAGCAGGCACGGCCCTTGATCTCGGCAAGCTCCCGTGACTCGTCGCACTCGACGGACGCCCCGGGCAACAGGGTCTCGCACGTCGCGGGCACGACAGCGGTTTCGCCGAGCGCAGGAAGTACCTGCGCGATGTAGTCCAGGAACCGCCGAGAAGGTCCGAGCACCAGCACGCCCTGGCCGGCGAGCTCCGGGTGGGTGAACAGCAGATACGCCACGCGGTGCAGTGCGACGACGGTCTTGCCGGTGCCGGGGCCGCCCTGCACGACCAGCGGGCCGTCGCTGCTCGCGCGGACGATGCCGTCCTGTTCCTTCTGGAGCGTCGCCACGGCTGTGCCCATCCGCCCGGTACGCCGTGCGGACAAGGCGTTGAGCAACGCGCCCTCACCCACGAGGTCACCGGAATCGGTTGAGCCGTCCAACGGTTCGTCATCCACCCCGGTGACGCGGCGCGCGTCCATGTGGATGTGCCGGCGCCGTTGCTGACCCTGCGGGTCCAGCGGAGTGGCGGTGTAGAAGGCACGCGCTGCAGGTGCTCGCCAGTCGAGCACGAGAGGGTCCGATTCGTCATCGGCCCGCGGTATGCCGACCCGGCCCAGATGCCGCACGGTGCCGTCCGTGGCGTCCAACCTGCCGAAGACCAGGCCGGACTCGGCGTGTTGCAGGTCGGTCCGGCGGCGCCTCAGGGTGGTGTTCCGAGCGGCTTCCACGGTGTCCCGTGGTGCCCTGGCCAGGTCGATCTCGAGTTCGGCCAGGAGTTCGTCTCTGCGCAGATACGCCTCGTCGACCGTCTCCTGTTCCTGGGTCAATGCGCCGTTGTGTGCGGTGGTCGCGGTTTCGCTCACGGAGTCCTCTCGGGGCGGTGACTGCACCGTCTCAAGCGCCCATGATGTGCGGATTGTTCCCGCGCTCGCACCTTTGACCTACGGCGAGAATCGTGGCCTCGGCGCTGTCAGTGAACGACCTCGATGCCGGCGGAGCGGAACTCGTCCAAGGCTCGCGCGGTCGATTCCGCAGCCACACCGGCGGTCAGGTCGGTCAGCACGCGGGTGGAGAAACCGGCTGCGGCCGCGTCCAGGGCGGTGGCGCGAACGCAGTAGTCGGTGGCGATGCCGACGACGTCGACTTCGTCGATGTCATGGCCGCGCAGCCAGTCGGCCAGTGCCACGCCGTCCTCCGTGGCACCCTCGAAACCGCTGTATGCCGCTGCGTACTGTCCCTTCCGGAACACCGCCGCCACCTGTGCGATGACGGGTTGTACCTCGGAACGGAAGTCGGCACCCGGTGTCCCGACCTCGCAATGAATCGGCCAACTATCCACGAAATCAGGAGTTTTCGACCAGTGACTGCCCGGGTCGACGTGCCAGTCGGCGGTCGCGACGAGGTGGGAGTAGTCCGTGCCGTGCCCGTCGACGTAAGCCGCGATGCGTTCGGCGACGCCGATGCCGCCCTCGACCGCGAGCGAACCGCCCTCGCAGAAATCGTTCTGGACATCGACCAGCACCAGTGCGCGTCCCATGTGGTGCAGCCTACGACGTTGCGGAAGGCAGAAGCCGGAGTCCCATCACCCGTCGATCGGCGTCGAGGAGGCCCAACGTCACCCACCCCCGTGATCTGTAGAGCTGGACGGCGGGGTCATCGTCGTCGGCGCTCGTGCCGAGCAGTGCGCGTCCGGTCACGCCGTCGAGCAACGCGTCGTGCAGCCGACGTCCGACGCCCTGTCGACGCGACGCCGGGTCGACGGCGAGTTCGACGAATTCGAAATGGTCGCCGACCCATTCGCGGCCGACCTCGGGCAGCGAACGTGTCACCAGGTCCGGCCAGAACTGGCCGCGGATGCCGCGGTAGCCCCAGGCGAACCCCACCGTCCGGTCGCCGTCGAGCGCGAGGGCGAGTCGGTAGTCGTCCCGCGCGCGATGGCGGTCGTACAGCTGCTCGCGCCACGTGGCTTGGTCCGGAAAGTCACCGAAAACCGTGTCGTACAGGGTGAATACGCGTGCTGCGTAGGCAGCGGCGCTCGCGCCGTCCAGGACGTCGATGCGCGTCATATCGCTCACCGCCGCTTGGTCTCGATACGGCGCTCGTTCCTCACGCCTACCCTTCGAGACGCCGCTCGTCCCTCGCGGCTCCTCAGGGCGGTGCTCGACACGCTGGCTACCGTCGGGGGAGTGGCAGGTAGGCGCCCATGACCTGGCGGTTGTCCTCGAGGTGACCCAGGGTGCTCCAGCCGCGTGACTTGTAGAGGCGCAGCGCCGGATCGTCAACGGCGAGAACGGTTCCGAGGAGTGCACGGCCGGTCAGGCCGTCGAGCAGGGCGTCGTGCAGTCGCCCGCCCAGACCCTGCCGGCGCGCCTCGGGGTCGACCGCCAACTCGACGAGTTCGAAGTGATCGCGAACCCACTCGGCCGGCAACTCCGGCAGCGTGCGTGCCACCAGGTCCGGCCAGTGCTGGCCGCGCTCGCCGCGGTAACCCCAGGCGAAGCCGAGGACACGCTCACCGTCGAGTGCCAGCACCAGCCGGTAGCCGTCGCGCCTGCGGTCACGGTCGAACAGCTGCGCGCGCCAGTCCGCCTTGTCGGGGAACCTGCCGAACACCGCGTCATACAAGGCGAATATGCGATCGGCGTATGGCTCGGCGGCGTCGCCGTCCAGCAGCTCGATGCTCGTCATTGCGTCCGCTCCTTGTCATCACCCTGCTGGTAGAGCGTCGGGATCACCGGCTCGCCCCGGGACATCTGCCGAGCAGTCGGCGGCAGCTCCGCCCGCGACATGCGGTGCTGCTCGCGGGCATCGTCGAGTGTGCCGTGGAAGACCTGCTCACCCTTCGTGATCAGCGGCACCAGCAGCGAACGGTCATCGCCGTCGTCCACCGGCGGTGTCCCGATGCCGATGACCTCCGCCTCGGCGATGCCCTGCGGTGTGCGGCGGCGCAGCGCGAACTTGCGGCCGCCGATCGATGTCTTGTCCTTGCTCTTCTTCGCGACGCCCTGCAACTCACCGGCGGAGTTCTCGCGAGCCACCAGCTTGTAGACCAATCCCGCTGTGGGGGCACCGGATCCGGTGACCAGCTGGGTGCCGACGCCGTAGCCGTCGACCGGGCCGGCCTGTAGTGCCGCGATGGCGAACTCGTCGAGGTCGGAGGTGACGACGATCTTGGTCTTCGTGGCACCGAGCGAGTCGAGTTGCTCGCGGACCTCGCGCGCCTGCTGCAACAGGTCGCCGGAGTCCAGCCGGACCCCGCCGAGCTCGGTGCCGGCGACCTCGACCGCCAGCCGCACGGCGTTCGGCACGTCGTAGGTGTCGACCAGCAGCGTGGTGCCCGGGCCGAAAGTGTCGACCTGGGACTGGAATGCGGCACGCTCGTCGTCGTGCAACAGCGTGAACGCGTGCGCGGCCGTGCCCGTCGTCGGAACGCCGTACCGTCGCCCCGCCTCCAGGTTGGACGTGGTGGTGAAGCCCGCGATGTATGCCGCGCGGGCCGCGGCCACCGCGGCTTCCTCGTGGGTACGACGCGACCCCATCTCGATGCACGGGCGCTCCTCGGCGGCAGCCGTCATACGGCTGGCAGCGGACGCGATCGCGGTGTCGTGGTTGAGGA
Organism: Flexivirga sp. G2; assembly: GCF_055397625.1. Classification (NCBI taxonomy): domain Bacteria; kingdom Bacillati; phylum Actinomycetota; class Actinomycetes; order Micrococcales; family Dermacoccaceae; genus Flexivirga; species Flexivirga sp. G2. Next base: position 3,247,636 of record NZ_AP039675.1, on the reverse strand, counting down.
TCGACAGCACCAGCGTCTCCAGAACGACCGCTTCGGCGAAGCTCGCCTCGACCACCAGCATCGGTGAGCCGGGGAAGTAGACCTCACCCTCCGCGTAGCCCCAGGCGTCGCCGGTGAAGCGGTATGACGCCAGCCAGTCCAGGGTCCGATCGTCGACGACCCGGCGCTCGCGCAAGGCCTGCAACTCCGCGTCGTCGAACCGGAAGTTCTGGAGGGCGTCCAGCAGCCGGCCGGTGCCGGCCACCACGCCATACCTCCGTCCGTCGGGCAGGCGGCGACCGAACGCCTCGAAGACGCTGCGACGGTTCGCGGTGCCGTCACGCAGCGCCGCACTCAACATCGTCAGCTCGTAGTGGTCGGTAAGCAGCGCGGTGGACGCGCCCACGGGTGTGGTCACGCGCGTCACTCTAACGTCGTCGAGGCAGGCGGCGTCGCTTTCCCTGGGGTGTCTTGCCTATCGTGGTGGCGTGTCTGTAGCGCCCCCGGAGCATGCCTCGCCCGACGTCGACCTCGACGTCGAGGCGACCGAGCAGACGGATCGGCCGTGGGTGACGTTGGTCTGGAACGACCCGGTCAACCTGATGTCGTACGTCTCCTGGGTGTTCCAGAACTACTTCGGTTACTCGCAGGCCAAGGCGGAGAAGCTGATGATGTCCGTCCACCGCGACGGAAAGGCCGTCGTGTCGAGCGGGCCACGGGAACGGATGGAGACCGACACCGAGGCGATGCAGGGCTACGGTCTGTGGGCGACTTTCGAGAAGGACGCCTGAGCATGGCAACTGCGTTCAAGCGCAAGGGTTCTCGCGTCGTGGCGCGCCTGGATGGCAACGAGCGGGCGATCGTGCGCGAGTTGCTGGGTCAGACGCGTGAACTGCTGACTCCCAGCGGCGGGCTCTCCGGTGACCCGGTCGAGGACCTGCTGGCCGGGCTCGGGAACGCGCCCGACCCGGAGGAACTCGCACATCGCGATCCGGCACTGGCCAGGCTGCTGCCCGATGGGCACCGGGGCGATCAGGAGGTGGCCGCCGAGTTCCGTGCGCTCACCGAGCACAGCCTGCGGCAGCGCAAGGTCGCCAACCTGACGACGGCCATCGACGCATTGGACCAGCCGGCGACGCGGGACAAGCTCGACCTGGATCTCGGCCAGGCGCAGGCACTGCTGGTCGGTCTCGCCGACGTACGGCTGGCGTTGGGGGAGCGACTTCGGCTGCGCACCGACGAGGACAGCGAACAACTGCAACGCGACCTCGCGGAGGCGGGTGAGGACGCGTCGGAGGACCCGCGGCTGATCATCGGCCTCTACTACGACTTCCTGACCTGGATGCAGGAGTCGCTGGCCGGAGCCTTGCTCTAACAGGGTTGGCAATAGAATCCGGAGCATCATGAGCGAAACCTCCGTCTCCGCCAAGAAGCCCCGCCTGCGTGTCGCACCGTCACCGACCGGTGACCCGCACGTCGGCACGGCATACGTCTCGATCTTCGACCTCGCGTTCGCGCGACAGCAGGGTGGCAGCTTCATCCTGCGCATCGAGGACACCGACCGCGCGCGGTTCCAGGAGGACAGTGAGCAGCAGCTCTACGACACGCTGCACTGGCTCGGTCTCGGCTGGGACGAGGGCCCGGACAAGGGCGGGCCGTTCGCGCCGTACAAACAGTCGGAGCGACTGGACACCTATCAGCCGTATGTCGAGCAGCTCATCGCCGACGGGCACGCTTACTACTGCTGGTGTTCCAGTGAGCGACTGACCCAGATGCGTGAGGTGCAGCAGAAGACCAAGCAGCCGACCGGCTACGACCGCACCTGCCTCGGCAAGACGAAGGAGGAGCGGGCCCAGCTGCCCGGCTTCAACGAGACGCCGGTCGTCCGGATGCTCATCCCGGACGACGCGCCGCTGCAGTTCGACGACCTGATCATGGGCCCGACCAAGGCGCCGCGGCCGGACGACCAGGTGATCCTGAAGGCCGACGGTTTCCCGACCTACCACCTCGCGGTCGTCGTAGATGACCACCTGATGGAGATCACGCACGTTGTCCGTGGGCAGGAGTGGATCTCCTCGACGCCCAAGCACATCCTGCTGTACCAGTGGCTCGGCTGGGACGCTCCGCAGTTCGCACACATCCCGTTGCTGCGCGAGGAGAAGCGGGCCAAGATCTCCAAGCGCAAGAGCCCGTGGGCGAAGCTGACCTGGTTCCAGGAGCAGGGTTACCTGCCCGAGGCACTGGTGAACTTCCTTGCGTTGCAGGGACATCCGCCGATCATCGAAGACGACGGGACCGAGCGAGAGACCTTCAGCTTCGAGGAGTTCAGCAAGAACTTCGACTGGCACAAGATCAACCCGGCCGGTGCGGTGTTCAACCTGGACAAGCTGAACTGGCTGAACGGGCACTACCTGCGCGAGCTGTCCGAGCAGGACCTCGCGCAGCGGCTGCTGCCGTTCCTGCAGCGCGACGGCGCCCTCCCGCAGCCGGCGTCATTGCCGCAGCTGGGTCGCCTCAACGCGCTCGTGCCGCTCATCCAGACCCGCATTAACCTGCTGTCGGAGGCGTCCGCGCTCGTCGCACCGTTCTACGTCGAGGACGACAAGCTGGAGATCGCCGAGGACGCCCGCAAGCAGCTGAAGGAGAGCGCCCCGCAGGTGCTCGATGCGGCCATTGCCGCGCTCGAGCCGATCAGCGGAGCCGTCGGCAACCCCGACGGCAGCGGACTGGAGTGGACCGCGACGCGTCTGGAGGAAGCGCTGCGTGCCGCGATCGTCGACGGATTGGGCATCAAGCCACGGCTCGCGTTCGGTCCGATCCGGACGGCCGTCTCCGGGCAGCGCATCTCGCCGCCGTTGTTCGAGTCGCTGGAGATCCTCGGCAAGGACTCGACGTTGCGTCGCCTCAAGGCGCTGCGCGCGACGCTCTGAGCAGCCACCGCCCGGTGATCGACGAAACGCGCTGCGAATGAAGTCTGTTCGGCTATCGGTGTCTGCGGTTCTGTTGGATGTCGACGACACGCTGGTCGACACCACGGCTGCCATGGTCGCCGCCGGCGCCATCGGTATGGCGCAGGTGTGGCCGGACCAGGACGAGCTGTGGTGTGCGGCAGCGGCCGCGCGCTTCCGCAGCGATCCGGGCGGGTTCTTCCGCCGGTACATCACCGGCGAGCTCGATTTCGAGACCATGCGGGCGGGGCGTCTCGCCGAGGTCGGCCAAGCGCACGGCCTTGCAGTGCCCGGCGGTGCGCTCGAGACCTTCGAGGCCGCGTTCCGGCCGGCGTTCGTCGCTCGACAGCACCGCTTCGACGATGTGCTGCCCTTCCTTGCCGCGTGCGAGGCGACGGGGATCGCGGTCGGCGCGCTCACCAACTCCTCCGCGGATGCGACGTTCCCCAAGCTGGAGGTGACCGACCTGGCGGACCGATTCGCCACGCTGGTCACCCGGGACACGCTCGGGTTCGGTAAGCCGGACGCCCGGGTCTTCGAAGCGGCGTGCGAGCGACTCGGCAGTGAGCCGGCGCAGACGGCATACATCGGTGACGAGTGGGACGCCGACATCGTCGGCGCGAGCGGCGCCGGCCTGCAGCCGATCTGGTTGCGACGCGACGGTAGGGCGGAGGCGACGGGGCTGGTGGATGTGCCGTCCATCACGTCACTGGCGCAGTTGTCGCCCACCGCCGACGGACTGGACATCCCCGATTTGGGCGCAGCGCCATCTACCGGGTAATGTTTCGCCTCGGTTCACCTCGTCGGTGGCGTTCCGCCAGCAGCGAAGTGATACCCCCTTGGGGTATGGTGTAATCGGCAGCACGACTGATTCTGGTTCAGTTAGTCTAGGTTCGAGTCCTGGTACCCCAGCCATCGGCGAGAGATCGCCGATTCGGTGAAATCGCCCGCTTGCGGGTATGGTTTCACCAGCCGCGGCCCCATCGTATAGCGGCCTAGTACGTCGCCCTCTCACGGCGGTAACGCGGGTTCGAATCCCGCTGGGGTCACGTAGAACGAGCGCCCGAGTCCACCTGGACTCGGGCGCTTCGTCATTCCCCCTGCATGGCCCTGCGAACGGCCTTCGTGACGGCCCGGACTGCCGGCGCCGGTGTGGCCGCCGCGGCCCGCACCGACATGCGAACCTCGGGGGCAGCCGGCAACTCGACGCACTCGACCAGGCCCTCGGGTGCCCGGCCGATGTGGGGGAGCAGGATGACGCCGAGCCCGGCGCGCGCCGCCGAATATCCCCCGGACAGGTTCGACACCTCCGCGACGAGGTCGTACTCCCGGCCGGCCCCGGCCAGGGTCTCGAAGGTCGGCCGGCGCAGCATGCACGGCTCGTCGAAGGCGATGACCGGCAAGGGGCCTGCATCGGGAGCGCGGAAGTCCTGCGCGGCGAACCAGCACAACCGGAGTCGGCTCCGCTCGGTCGTGGCCGGCCGGGCGAGTTCGGCGAGGACGATCAGATCTGCGACACCCTCCTCGAGGGCTCGCTCGACGTGCGCGGTGCGGTCCAGGCGAAAGCGGAAGCTCGTCTCCGGGAGCGCCGCCCGCAACGCGCTCGAGATCTCCGGCAGCAGCATCTCGGCGGCGTGCTCGGAGGCGCCGATGGTCAGTGTGCGGGAGTCCGGGTCCTCGAAGAGTCGCACCGCGTCGTCGTGGGCGGCGAGGATGCGTCGCGCGCTGCGCAGTAGCTGATCACCGTCGGGCGTGAAGCGCGTCTGGCGTCCGCTGCGCTCGACCAGTTGCCGGCCGGTCGCCTGCTCCAATTTCCGGACGTGCTGGCTGACGGCCGATTGCGTCAGGTGGAGGGTCACGGCGGCGCGGTGGAAACCGCCTGCCCCCGCGATCGCGACGAGAGAACGCAGCGGAGTGATGTCGAGAGTCGCGGACATGGTCACACCGTAACCGATCAAGAAACACGATTGATAATGATCACTGATCATTGTTGGACGCCGCGTCGGTCGTCGTTCGACGATGGACCGGTGAAACTTCCGGTGCGTCTCTCGCTCGTCGTCGTCGTCCTCTACGCCTTGGGTTATCCGATCGGCGCGCTCGCCGTGCAGGCGATGTCGCCCGGTCTGGTGCTGGTGCTGCGTTTCGTGGTGTCGGCGCCGATCCTGCTGTTGCTTGCAGCCCGGCGCGGGGTGTCGTGGCCGCGCGGAGCGCAACTCGGACACGTGGTCGTGGTCGGCGTACTCATCCAGGCGGTGCAGTTCATCGGCTGTTACGAAGCGCTCAGTCTGGGCCTGTCTCCGGTGTTGGTCGCGTTGATCGTGTCGATGAATCCCGTTGTCACTGCTGCCTTCGCGAAGCCGATGCTGGGTGAGCAGATCACCCGGAGGCGTGCGTGCGCGCTGGCCCTGGCGGTCGTTGCCGTCCTCGTGGCGTTCGCCGGCCGGCTCGGGTCCGCCGGTTCGCTCGGCGTCGGCATCGTCGGTGTGCTGATCGCGCTGGTCGGACTCTCGTTCGGGGGTGTCTATCAGCAGCGCCACGTGCGTGGTGTCGACCCGATCATGGGCACCGGGATCGGCATACTCGCGTCCGTGCCGGCGGCCGTGGTGTTCGCGGTGACGCAACCGATGCACGTCGACCGGCCGGTGCAGGCGGTCTGGTCGATGGCCGCGATGATCGGGTTCAGCTCACTGCTCGGGATGAGCTTCTACCTCGCGGCGCTGCGGCGCGGGGGCGCCGGTCAGGTGGCCATGCTCTTCGCCGTCATACCCTCGGTGTCCGCGGTGCTCAGCTGGCTGCTGCTCGGTGATCGTCCGGACGCGGGCGTCATCGGTGGTCTCGTGCTCGGTGCCGCCGCGTGCCTGCTCGGCCGGTCCGCGGTGACCGCGCCGACCGTCACCGCGACGCGGTGCGAGGCACGCCCCGCGTCCTTGGAGTCGGTGCGCTGAGCCATCATCGGAGGATGACCACGCACGTCTGGTACGCCTCCTACGGCTCGAACCTCTCACCGCAACGCTTCGATTGCTACATCAGCGGCGGGCGCCCCGAGGGCGCGCGACGGACGTACACCGGATGCCGGGACACCTCGATGCCCACGGGTTGCCGGCCGACGCAGTTGCCCGGGCGTGTGCTGTTCGGAGAGGAATCCGGCGTGTGGGGTGGAGGTATGGCGTTCTACGACCCGCTCGGTGAGGGTCCGGCCCTCGCGACCGCCTACCGGCTCACGGTCGAACAGTTCTCCGACGTGTGGTTCCAGGAACGGCATCTGCCCGTGGGCGGCAATCTACCGCTGGCGGAGGCCATCGCGGCCGGGGAATGGGTCGGTGGCACCGATCTCTACGACCGGGTCCTGGTCGCGGGCGCCATCGAGGGCGAGCCAGTGCTCACCTTCACCTTCCCGGACACGATGGGCGTGCAGGAGCGGCCGCCGTCACCGGCATACGCCGCGACCATCGAGCGGGGGCTGATCGCCACGCACGGACTCGGTCGTGAGGAGGCAGCGGCGTACGTCGCGAGGCTCGTCGGTGGCCGGACGGTGCACTGAACCCGGGGGATTCGCACCGCCGGCGACCGACGTCGGCGGCTCGGTAGTCTCGACGGATGTGGATTCTGCTGGTCCTGCTGCTCGTCGTGGTGGTCGCCGTGGTCTACCTGGTGACGGTGCGGCGCAGGGGCGGCGCCGAGGTGCCGGCCGAACGGATCGAGGAGTTCGACCTGCAGCTGTCACACGAGGCGCGGGTGGCGATCGGCGCGGCCATCGCGAGGGGCAGGAAGGTTCTCGCGATCAAGCTCTACCGCGAAAACACCGGGGCGGACCTTGCGACGAGCAAGGCAGCGATCGACAAGTGGTACAAGGGAATTCGCGGGTAGTGCGAGTCACTCGCCGTTCGTCGTGCTGAGCGTCTGCTGGGCGAGCCGGCGCAGGGTCAGGATCATCGGATCCGTCAGCACCGTGCCGACCGTGACCTGACGCAGCGCGCCGTCGGCGTCGTCGGGCACAGTGCTCATGTCAACCGCAGCCAGCCGTTCGGCCGCATCGGCATACCGGTCGAGTTGCGTGAGGTCCGCGCCCAGCACGCCTGCGGCCACGATGAGACGAAGTTGTTCGCCGAGGAGGACGAGCAACGGGTCGTCGGCTCGGGTCGGCCAGTTGCGGGACGCTGCGAATTCAGTTGCGAGCGCTGTCCATTCCGGGTCCGGCTGCTGGGGGAGCGGCGGGGTGATGGACTCCTGTGCGACCCCGAGGAGTTCGTGCCGGGGAACGTTCGGGCTGTCCAGCGTGTCCAGGACCTGGCGAACCCGGGTCAGGCTCAGCCCACCCGATTCGAGTAGCGCGCGGATCAGACGGACCCGGTCGACGTGCGCCGCGTTGTAGGTCGCCTGTGTCCGGCTCGTCGCGGTGCCGGACGGCAGCAGCCCCTCGCGCAGGTAGTACTTCAACGTGGCGACGGGTACCTGCGTCTGGGCGGCCAGCTCGGAGATGCGCATGGAAGGGATCTTGACATTGGATAGCACCACTCGCCAATAATGGAGAGTCGCACTATCCAATAGGCCCCGGGAGTATGCCGTGAAGATCACCATGACGACCCACGCCCACGAGGGTGACCTCGTGGTCTTCCTGATCGGCATGACCGTCCGCAAGCCATGGCGGGTCGATCAGTGGGGCCGTGTCGCGGCTGCGATGCGGCGCATGCAGGCCGAGCTGTGGCGCAACAAGTCGCGTTCCGAGGCAGGCGAGGAGCAATGGCTCGGCTTCATCGGCGGATACAACTGCGTCGGCCCGCGCGGGCCGGTCGCGGTGCAGTACTGGCGCAGCGCGGAGGACCTCTACGGCTACGCCAGTGCCGAGCAATTGGAACACCGACCGGCCTGGCGGGAGATATACCGCCGCGCGAACGGCCGGCGCCGGGACGACGGCATCGGCATCTGGCACGAGACCTATGTCGTTCCGGCGGGCGGGCACGAGTCGGCATACGGGAATCTCGATGACTGGGGCCTGGCGAAGGCCACCGGGTCGATCCCGCTCACCCGTCGCGGGCGCACCGCCCGCGAGCGGCTCGCGTCATCGGCCTAGGCCGGGTCAGGCCGACTCGCCGCGACGCTGGGTGGCCGCATGTGCGCGGGCCAGCACCTCGGTGAGCTTGTTCGCGCCGGCGACGACGGTCCCGGCGTGCAGTCGCCCGGGCTGGCGGGAGACGCGCTCGATCGGACCGGAGATCGAGACCGCGGCGATGACCCGACCGGACGGACCGCGGACCGGGGCGGAGACCGAGGCAACGCCCTGCTCCCGCTCGCCGACGCTCTGCGCCCAGCCACGGCGGCGGACCGCCGACAGCATGGTCGCGGTGAACTTCGCGCCGTGCAGGCCACGGTGCAGTCGGTCCGGTTCCTCCCAGGCCATCAGCACCTGAGCAGCCGATCCCGCCTGCATCGTCAGCGTCGCGCCGACGGGGATCGAGTCGCGCAGGCCCATCGGCCTGTCCGCTGCGGCGACGCAGATCCGCTGGTCGCCCTGCCTGCGGTAGAGCTGCGCGCTCTCCCCGCAGTGGTCGCGCAAGGCGCCGAGCACCGGCCCGGCAGCTGCCAGGAGGCGGTCCTCGCCCGCCGCGGAGGCGAGCTCGCTCAGTCGCGGACCGAGGATGAAACGACCCTGCATGTCTCGTGCGACGAGGCGGTGGTGCTCGAGGGCGACGGCCAGTCGATGTGCCGTCGGCCGCGCGAGTCCGGTGTGAGCTACCAGTTGGGCGAGGGTGGATGGGCCGGCTTCAAGGGCAGAAAGCACCACGGCCGCCTTGTCCAGAACGCCAACACCGCTAGAGTTGTCCATGCACTGATACTGACGTCTCAGTCCGCGAGACGCAAGTCCTTGTGGCGAGTTTCACGGTCAGGCTCGGTCGGCAACAGGTGTTCCGGGGCGAGAGTCGCCCCGGGTCGAGGCTCGGTGAAGGAGGGTCGACGTGGGAAACACGTTGGCGGAAAAGGTTTGGGAACAACACGTCGTGCGCCAGGCCGACGGTGAGCCGGATCTGCTCTACATCGACCTACATCTCGTGCACGAGGTGACCAGCCCGCAGGCGTTCGAGGGACTTCGGCTGTCGGGTCGAACGGTGCGCCGGCCCGACCTGACGGTTGCCACCGAGGACCACAACGTCCCCACGACGGCCGGACCGATCACGGACCCGGTGAGTCGCACCCAGGTCGAGACGTTGCGCGCGAACTGCGAGGCGTTCGGCGTGCGGCTGTTCCCGATGGGTGATGCCGAGCAGGGCATCGTGCACATCATCGGCCCGCAGTTGGGCCTGACCCAGCCCGGTACGACGATCGTTTGCGGCGACAGCCACACGTCGACACACGGCGCGTTCGGTGCGTTGTCCTTCGGCATCGGCACCAGCGAGGTCGAGCACGTGCTCGCGACCCAGACGCTGCCGTTGAACCCGTTCAAGACGATGGCCATCAACATCGAGGGCGCGCTGCCGGAGGGTGTGACGGCGAAGGACATCATCCTGGCTGTCATCGCCAAGATCGGCACCGGCGGCGGCCAGGGCTACGTGCTCGAGTACCGCGGATCGACGGTGCGTGAGATGTCGATGGAAGCTCGAATGACCATGTGCAACATGTCGATCGAGGCCGGTGCCCGGGCCGGCATGGTCGCCCCGGACGAGACGACGTTCGCCTATCTGAAGGATCGCGAACACGCTCCGCAGGGTGCCGATTGGGACGCCGCGGTGCAGGCATGGTCGGAGTTGGTCAGCGATGACGACGCCGCCTTCGACGCCGAGATCGACATCGACGCCAGCGCACTGACGCCGTTCGTCACGTGGGGAACCAATCCCGGGCAGGGACTCCCGCTGTCCGCGGACGTGCCCGACCCCGAGAGTTTCCCGGGCGAGAACGAGAAGGCCGCGGCGCAGCGAGCCATCGAGTACATGGGCCTGACACCGGGTATGCCGCTGCGCGAAATTGCAGTGGACACAGTGTTTCTCGGCTCATGCACCAACGGCCGGATCGAGGACCTGCGTGCGGCCGCCGACGTCATCAAGGGCCACCGGGTGGCCGACGGAGTGCGGATGCTCGTCGTGCCCGGATCGGCGAAGGTGCGGCTGCAGGCCGAGGGCGAGGGACTCGACAAGGTCTTCTCCGAAGCTGGTGCCGAATGGCGGCTCGCCGGGTGCTCGATGTGTCTGGGCATGAACCCCGACCAGCTTGCTGTTGGCGAGCGGAGTGCGTCCACCTCGAACCGCAACTTCGAGGGACGACAGGGCAAGGGCGGTCGGACGCACCTGGTCAGCCCACTCGTCGCCGCTGCGACCGCGATCCGCGGGACGCTGTCGAGTCCGGCCGACCTGACCACCACCAACTGAGCTGCACCGAGCCGAGGGAAGAGGAGCGACACGAGCCATGGAGAAATTCACCCAGCACACCGGCGTGGGAGTTCCGTTGCGGCGCAGCAACGTCGACACCGATCAGATCATCCCGGCCGTCTACCTGAAGCGCGTCAGCCGCACGGGTTTCGAGGACGGCCTGTTCGCCGCGTGGCGCAACGACGAGACGTTCGTGTTGAACAACCCTGCGTTCCGGGGCGGTTCGGTGCTCGTCGCCGGTCAGGACTTCGGCACGGGCTCGTCCCGTGAGCACGCGGTATGGGCGTTGATGGACTACGGCTTCCGGGTCGTCCTGTCCTCGCGGTTCGCCGATATCTTCCGCGGCAACGCGGGCAAGGCCGGACTGCTCGCCGCCCAATTGCGGCAGGAGGACATCGAATTGCTGTGGAAGCTCTTGGAGAACGACCCGGGCATGCAGGTGACCGTCGACCTCGAGCAGCGGACTGTGGTCGCCGGCGAGCACGTCTTCGGATTCGAGGTCGACGACTACATCCGCTGGCGCCTGTTGGAAGGCTTGGACGACATCAGTCTGACTCTGCGACACGCGGATCAGATCACAAATTTCGAATCTGCCCGACCGAGCTGGAAACCGTCGACCCAACCGGCCTGACCAGCTGTCCGTCATACCACTTCGCGCGGGTGTCCCTTTTGGGGGCCCCGCGCGAATTGTGTTGGTGTTAAAAGAAGTTGAGATATCGCGACACGGTATGACGCGCTCCCGGCGCGGCATGCGCACAGGGTGGAATTGACCCGGTGCGGACCTCTTGGACCGCCCAAAGCTGTTGTGCCATGGGCAAATAGAGCGGCGTTGCAGGTTGCCGACTTGACGTGGTGGGCATACCGTCTGTCTCAATCGAGCGTCAGCTTGAGGAAGTGCAATAGGACGTCCGGTCGAACGCCGGCACCACCCGAAGGGGATAGGACCCATGAACAAGGCAGAGCTCATCCAGAGCTTGGAAAGCCGTCTCGGCAGTAAGAAGGCAGCCAGCGACGCGCTGGAGGCTGTGGTGGATGCCATCATCCGCGAGGTCGCCAAGGGCAACAAGGTCGGCATCACCGGCTTCGGCACCTTCGAGAAGATCTCGCGTGCGGCCCGCACCGGCCGCAACCCGCGCACCGGCACGACAGTGCGCATCAAGAAGACAGCTGTGCCGAAGTTCAAGCCCGGCACGGCGTTCAAGGCCGTAGTGGCCAACCCGCGCTCGCTGCCGAAGACCGGCAACGCCGGTGGTCGCGCGTCGACCGCGGCGGCAGCAGCACCCGCCAAGAAGACCGCTGCGAAGAAGACCACGGCCAAGAAGGCGACCGCGAAGAAGACGACCGCCAAGAAGGCCACTCCGGCCAAGGCGGCCGCGAAGAAGACCACCGCCAAGAAGGCCACTCCGGCCAAGGCGGCGGCCAAGAAGACCACCGCCAAGAAGGCGACCCCGGCCAAGGCGGCCGCGAAGAAGACCACCGCCAAGAAGGCCACTCCGGCCAAGGCGGCGGCCAAGAAGACCACCGCCAAGAAGACGACTGCCAAGAAGGCAACCGCGAAGAAGACCACCGCCAAGCGCGCTTCGCGTCGCTGACGCATCGCACGTCGCGCAACCGCCGACGGCCATCTCGTGTTTCACACGGGATGGCCGTCGGTCTGTTCTCCGGGAAGTTCGGTCAGCGGATCCGCTGACCGGGGCCGATGCCGTCGATCCAGAGGCGGGTGACACCTTCGCCACCCACTTCGATACTGACCCGCTGCCCGGGTCGCAGATGGCGCAGGTGCGACTTCGCGAACGTCTCGTGATCGACGGTCAACAGCCGGCCGTTGTCGGTCAGCACACTGCCGGAGCCGCTGTCGTTGTCGAAGGTGTGAATGGTCGCCTGCATGCCTGCCAGCCTACGGGTACGAGGAACTGGCACCGTGCGCGGCGCGCGCTCAGGCGAGGGAGTCCAGCAGTCGTCCGGTCCACGGTCCGACACCGAGTTCACGGACGCGACGGAGCGACGCGTCGTTGTCCACGTCGGTCCGCAGCCGGGGTAGATCGAGCTCGAGCGTCGTCGCCGAACGCGCATGGCGCGCAGCCGAACCCGTCCCGAATCGGGGGACCAATCGTGCCGCATCGTGATGGGTCAACAACACGGTGCCACTGCCTTCGTGGTCGGGTACGACGGCTGCCTCGGCGGCCGCGCAGGCCGCCAGCCCGCGGGCCAGTTCGGCGGCATTGAGAGCCGGAAGATCACCGAGCAGGACAGCGGCCGGGCTGTGCGGGGCCGCCGCGCTGACTGCCGAAATGCCCGCAGCGACAGCGGCATTGAGTCCGCGCGCCGGGTCGTCCACGACCGCCGCGCCGGAACCGCGTAGCTGCAGACGGATCTCGGGGTCCGCGGTCACCACGAACACCTGGTGCGCGGGTACGACGGCCAGCACGGTGTCGAGGGTGTCCAGCGCGATGGCGAGTGCGAGGTCGCGTCGTTGCACACCCGCGGGCGGGCGCAGTCGAGACTTCCCCCTCGCACTGTGTTTCACCGGAACGATCACGTGCCAGGTCGAGGTGACTGCGGCTTCCACGTGGACGATGTTCTCAGACCGACCGACACGCCTGTCGCGGCGGTTCACTTACGCGGCGGCGGCGGAGTGGGGTTGGATAGTGAGAACTGCAGGTATTGTCGCGCCCTGTGCGGGCAGAGCCAGGACCGCCGTGCGGACTGAGGTAAGGAGCCAACACTCGTGTCGCGTCCCCCGATGACGGAGAACATCGAGCCGATGTACTCCAAGGTGATCACGACGCTGTACCCGGTGTTGCAGCGGATCACCATCCGTGACTGGACAGGCATGGAGCACGTCCCGCGCGACGGAGGCTTCGTCGCCGCCTCCAACCACATCTCGAACATGGACCACTTCCCACTGGCGCATTTCCTCGTGGCCTCCGGCCGCGCCCCGCATTACCTGGCCAAGGCCTCGCTCTTCAAACCGCCGGTGGTGCGGCAGATCCTGCAGGGCACCGGACAGATCCCCGTCTACCGGGGCACGTCGCGGGCGACGTCCGCGCTGTCCGCGGCGACCGAGGCACTCGAGCGCGGGGCCTGCGTGTGCGTCTACCCCGAGGGCACGATCACCCGCGAGCCCGACTTCTGGCCGATGGTCGGCAAATCCGGCGCCGCACGACTGGCGCTGGAGAGCGGCGTGCCGCTGGTCCCGTTCGCGATCTGGGGCACCCAGGAGATGATGTGGCCCTACCGCGACAAGGTGCCGAAGCTGTTGCCGCGCAAGCTGATCCACGTCGCCGCCGGTCCGGAGGTCGATCTGAGCGACCTGCGGGAGGGTCCGATCGATGCCGTCAAGCTTCGCACCGCCAGCGTGCGGCTGATGGACGAGATCACGCGGCTGTTGGAGGGCATCCGGCACGCGAAGGCGCCCGACACACGATTCGACCCGCGCACCCAGCATGCGGCGCGCGGCGGTGACGGGCCGCACAAGATCGCCGACCCGTCAGAGACGAAGGGTGACCGATGACTCAGGTAGCAGTGCTCGGCGGAGGCAATTGGGGCACGGCATACGCCGCGATCATGGCGGACGCCGGGTGCACGGTCCGGTTGTGGGCGCGGCGGCAGGAGGTCGTCGACGAGATCAACAGCACTCATCTCAACTCCGCCTACCTCGCCCAACGCGAGCTGCCGGAATCGATCACGGCCACCGGTTCGTATGCCGACGCGCTGGACGGTGCGGAGATCGTCGTGCTCGCCGTCCCGTCGCAGACGTTGCGTGGCAATCTGGCCGATTGGCGAGACCTGCTGCCCACGAATGCGCCGATCGTCTCGCTGATGAAGGGTATCGAGCTGGGCACCGGCGAACGGATGAGTCAGGTGATCGCCGAGGCAGGCGGTGTCGAACAGGACCGCATCGTCGTGGTGTCCGGGCCCAACCTCGCACCCGAGATCGCCGCCCGGCAGCCGGCTGCCGCCGTCGTCGCAGCCGCGAGTCCCCTGGTGCGGGCCAAGGTGGCGGAGGCCAGCGCGACGTCATACTTCCGGCCCTACCTGGGCACCGACGTCGTCGGGACCGAAATAGCCGGTGCCACCAAGAACGTCATCGCACTCGCCGTCGGCATGGCGTCCGGCATGGGCATGGGCGACAACACGATGGCCAGCCTGCTGACGCGTGGGCTCGCCGAAACCGCCCGGCTGGGAACGGCGTTGGGCGCCGACCCGCAGACCTTTCTCGGCCTCGCCGGCGTCGGTGACCTCGTCGCCACGTGCGCGTCCCCGCTGTCGCGCAACCGTACGTTCGGTTATCGCCTCGGGTCCGGGATGTCGCTCGACGAGGTCATCGCCGGCACCAAGCAGACCGCCGAAGGTGTCAAGTCGTGCGAGTCGATCCTGCAGCTGGCGCAGAGTGCTGACGTCGACGTGCCGATCGTCGAGAACGTCGCGGCGGTCGTGCACGATGGCCGCGACCCGAAGGACGTCGTCGGAGCGTTGATGTCCCGCGCCCGCAAGCACGAGACGAACTAGCCGGGGTCACCCGGCTACGACGACGTCAGCCGGCCGACCCGAGGGCGGCGTCCAGGTCACGCCACAGGTCCTCGACGTCCTCGACGCCGACCGACAACCGCAGCAGCTGTTCCGGGACGCTCGTCGGTTCGCCGGCATGCCGACGCCGACGCTCCAGCGATGACTCGACCCCGCCGAGACTCGTTGCGGGCAGCCACAGCCGGACAGCGTGCTCGACGGCCTCCGCCGCGCTGCGGCCCCCGGCGAGCTCGATGCAGACGATCGCGCCGAAGCCAGGATAACGGACGGCGCCGACCGCAGGGTGCTTCGCCAGCCGGTCCGCGAGCTCCGCCGCGTTGGCGCACGAGCGCTCCATCCGCAGGTGCAGCGTGCGCATGCCGCGCAGTGCCAGCCACGCCTCGTGCGGACCGGGTATGGCGCCGTGCAGAGTGCGGTGGATGTGCAAGCGCTCTCGCACGTCGTCGGAGGCGGTCACGACCGCACCGAGCACGACATCGGAATGGCCGGCGAGGAACTTGGTGACCGAGTGCACGACAACGTCCGCGCCCCGCTCCAGCGGTCGCGCCAACAGTGGCGTGTTGAACGTGTTGTCGACGACCGAGACGACGCCACGATCACGAGCCGCCGTCAGGATGGTCGGCAGGTCGGCGATCTCGAGCATCGGGTTGGTCGGCGATTCCAGCCACACCAGGTCCGCGCCGTCCAGGGCGTTGAGCACTGCGCCGGTGTCCGTCGGGTCGACCCGTCGCGGGACGAGTCGTCCGTGCTCGGCCAGTCGGTCGACCAGGGAGCTGCTCCCGTTGTAGACGTGCTCCGGCAGGACGACGGTGCCACCCTGTGGCGTCAGGTCCACGCAGGCACTCACGGCCGCCATACCACTGGCGAAGGCGAGTGCGCTGCCGCCCTCGAGATCACCGAGCACCTGCTCGAGCGCCTCCCATGTGCGGTTGGTGAAGCGCCCGTATGCCGGGCCGTCGCCGGCGACATACGTCGAGCTGAGCTCGATGTCCGGGCTCGCCGGGGCTCCGGCCTGCCGGGCAGGGCGTCCGAGTCCGACCAGTCGGGTCGCGGGGGAGTAGCTGCTGGCGTCTTCAGGCATGCGCCCACCTTGGCACGCCCTACGGTTGCATAGCGCGGCCGTCCACGTCCTGCACGTTAGGCTCACGGTGATGAGTGAGAACAGTCCGGCCGCAGGTGCCAGCTCAGCTGCCGATGAATCCACCCGAAAGCCCGTCGTCGCAATCGTTTTCGGCGGCCGGTCCAGCGAGCACGCGGTGTCCTGCTCGACCGCGGCCAGCGTGCTGCGCGCGATCGACCGTGACCGGTTCGACATCGTGCCGATCGGCATCGCGCAGGACGGTCGATGGGTGCTCGTCGCCGACGACCCGGAGCCGTTGCAGCTCACCGCCGACCACACGCCGAGCGTGCAGGGGGAGACGACCGCGCTGTTGTCGACCGATCCCGGCGCTCGCGAGGTGATGGTCTTCGCGCCGAACGAACCTCCGCGGCGGCTGACATCGGTCGACGTCGTGTTGCCGCTGTTGCACGGACCGTTCGGTGAGGACGGCACGTTGCAGGGCTTGCTCGAGCTCGCCGACACCCGTTATGTCGGCTCCGGTGTGGCCGCGTCCGCGGTGATGATGGACAAGGCGCTGATGAAGGTCGTCTTCTCGGCCGCCGGGCTGCCGGTCGGCCCGCACGTCGTGATCACCGACAAGGAGTGGCGTCGCGACAGCGCCGCCTGTCTCGACGGGGTCGCCAGCCTCGGTATGCCGGTCTTCGTCAAGCCGGCGCGTGCGGGGTCCAGCGTCGGTGTCGTCAAGGTCGACCGTCCCGAAGACCTGGAGCAGGCCATCGAGGTCGCACGTCAGTCGGATCCCAAGGTGCTGGTGGAGGCCGCGATCGCGGGTCGCGAGGTCGAGTGCGGCGTGCTCGAGGGGCGCGGTTCGGACCCCGCACGGGCTAGCAAGATCGGCGAGATCACGGTGACCGGCGACCGCCATACCTTCTATGACTTCGAGGCGAAGTACCTCGACAGCGACGCGCAGCTGAGCTGTCCCGCGGACCTGCCCGAGGAGGTCGCGGAGGAGATCCGGCGACTGTCCGTCAAGGCTTTCGAGGCGGCCGGTTGCGAGGGCCTGTCACGTGTGGACTGGTTCTATGAGGCCGGAACGGGCTTGACACTGAACGAGATCAACACGATGCCGGGCTTCACCCCGTCGTCGATGTTCCCGCGGGTGTGGGCGGAGTCCGGCTTCGACTACCCGTCGTTGATCACCGAGCTGATCGAGCTCGCACTGGAGCGACGCGTCGGCCTGCGCTAGCTGCAGCGGTGGGTTCCCTGTGGGATCTGCCGCACCGCTGCGGTGAAGGCACCGAGCGGCGGGAACGCGTTGTACTTCGTCGGGACCAGTACCTCGACCGCGGGCGAGCGACCGAAGGTGACGTAGCGCGCTCCGTCCGACAGCTTCGTGCCGACCCAGTCGACGCCGTCGACTCTGACGCAGTGCTCGGTCGTCGGGCCTGGCGACGTGAGGCCACAGCGGGCGATGATCGCCGGGTCACCCCAAGCGCCCACGGTCGGTGACTTCGTGGTCACCTTGCGTGCTTTCTGGTCGGCCACTGTGGTGGGCCAGTGCCGAGCAGCCTTGGCGCACAACGGATTCGACGCCAGATCGGCGGGGGACGCCTTGACGGCATCGTCACCTCCGCAGCCGACGAGCGACGCGGTGAGCGCCACCGTGCAGGCGGCCACGGTGAGAGAACGGATCAAGGATGGACCACGGTGCAGGTGAGCGTGCGCATGATGCCGGGGGCTTCCTGGATCTTCGCGACGACCAGCGAGCCCAGCTTGTCGAGCGTCTCGGCCTCGGCGCGGGCGATGACGTCATACGGGCCGGTGACGTCCTCCGAGGACAGCACGCCGGGGATCTCGCGCACCGCGGCGGCGACAGCCGTCGCTTGGCCGAGGTCCGCCTGGATGAGGATGTAGGCCTGAACCATTGCGTAGTCTCCCGAGTGTCTTGCGAAGCCCCGCGGGACGGGGTGCCGGCACGCTCGCCGTGCCCGCGGAAACGCTACCGTGCGTGGACAAGCGCGCGGTGACGAAGGGTGGATTCAGCAGGTATGACGCACTCCAGGACCCGGTCCGGGGACCCGCGCACACTGGCCGACGTGGAGGAGCAGCAGCTCCTGGACACCGTGCTGCCGCGCTTCGCGAGCAGCGACGACGTGCTGATCGGGCCGGGCGACGACACTGCGCTGTTGCGGGTCCGCTCCGGGGCGGCGCTCGCGACGACCGACACCATGGTGCTCGGCCGGGACTGGCTGGATGAGTGGTCCGACGGCGCCGACGTGGGGCACAAGCTGGTGGTGCAGAACGTCGCCGACATCGCCGCGATGGGAGGCCGCTGCACCGGGTTGCTGGTGACGCTCGTCGCTGGTGAGGAGACGCGGTTGGACTGGGTCGCGGACTTCACCGCCGGTGTCGCCGACGCGGCGCAGGCCGCCGGGACCGTGGTGGTCGGCGGTGACCTGTCGTCCGCGCCCGCCGGCACCAGGATGGTCAGCATCACCGCGCTCGGCGAGCTCGACGGCGTCGCTGCTGTCCTACGGTCGGGTGCTCGGCCGGGCGACGACGTGGCCGTGCACGGCAGCCTGGGACGGGCAGCCGCCGGGCTGCTCCTCCTGCAACGTGATCAGCCGGACAAGGACGCGGATCTGGTGCTCGCGCAACGCCGTCCGCGCACGCCATACGACCAAGGGCCGGTGGCTGCACGCGCCGGGGCGACCGCGATGCTCGACATCTCGGACGGTCTGTTGCGCGATGGTGGGCGGATCGCCCACGCGAGCGGCGTCCGGATCGACCTCGACCCGGCGGCGCTCGCCGGCGACATACAGCAGCTGGCCGGCGCGGTGGGAGTCGCCGACGCCGAGACCTGCGTGCTCACCGGGGGAGAGGAACACTGTCTGCTCGCGTGTTTCCCGAGCGGTTCGGTGCCGCCGGAATGGCGCGTGATCGGCGTCGTTGCGCCCGGATCAGGCATCACCGTCGGAGGCCGGGAGCACGCCAGCGTGGGTTGGGATCATTTCGGTTCGGCAAAGACCGACTGAAACGCTCAACACCGAACGTTGGAACGTGTCACCTGCGGAGTAGTGTCTGCGCAGTCGCGCACTCCCGTTGCGTCCCGTCGAGTTGCTTCGATGGCCCCACAGAAAGCCGTAGGTGCCCCCATGCACATGGATTCGTCCGCGTTGAGACTCGATGCCGGACCGGTCGACTACATCCTCATCGCGCTCTACTTCGTCTTCGTCATCGGAATCGGTCTCGTTGCCCGCCGTCAGGTGTCCAGCAGCGTCGACTTCTTCCTGTCCGGGCGATCGTTGCCCGCGTGGATCACGGGCCTGGCATTCATCTCCGCGAACCTCGGCGCGACCGAGATCATGGGTATGTCGGCCAGCGGCGCGCAGATCGGTATGGCCACGTTCCACTACTACTGGATCGGCGCCATCCCGGCGATGCTGTTCCTGGCAGTGGTGATGATGCCGTTCTACTACGGCTCCGGCGTGCGCAGCGTGCCGGAATTCATGTTCCGCCGCTTCGGATCGACGGCGCACCTCGTGAACGCGATCAGCTTCGCGGTGGCACAGGTGCTGATCGCGGGCATCAACCTCTACCTGCTGGCGACCATCGTCAACACGCTGTTCGGGTGGAGCATCTGGGTCTCCACCGTCATCGCGGCGATCATCGTGCTCTCCTACATCACCCTCGGCGGACTGTCCGCGGCGATCTACAACGAGGTGCTGCAGTTCTTCGTGATCGTCGCGGCACTGCTGCCGCTGACGCTGATCGCGATGCACAAGATCGGTGGCTGGGGCGGCCTGAAGGACAAGCTGCACGCGCAGAACTTCGCCCACGACCCGATGCAGTCCTGGCCCGGCCAGGGGCTCACCGGCTTCAGCAGCGCGACCCTGTCCGTGATCGGCATCGTCTTCGGTCTCGGCTTCGTGTTGTCCTTCGGCTACTGGACCACGAACTTCGTCGAGGTCCAGCGCGCGATGGTCAGCAAGGACATGAACTCCGCTCGTCGGGCGCCGATCATCGGCACCTTCCCGAAGATGTTCATCCCCTTCATCATCATCATTCCCGGTATGGCGGCCGCCGGCCTCGGCGCATTCTCCGGATCGGGCACGCACGACTACAACAACGCGCTGCTCTTCCTGATGCGGGACCTGCTGCCGAACGGTCTGCTCGGTGTCGCCATCGCGGGCATGCTCGCCGCGTTCATGGCCGGTATGGCGGCCAACATCTCCGCGTTCAACACCGTCATGTCGTACGACATCTGGCAGACGTACGTCGTCAAGGACCGCGACGACAAGTACTACCTGGACTTCGGACGCATCGCGACCGTCGTGGCGACCGTGCTCGCGATCGGTACGTCGGCGTTCGCCAGCCAGTACAGCAACGTCATGAACTACCTGCAGACGCTGTTCGGCTTCTTCAACGCACCGTTGTTCGCGACCTTCATCCTCGGCATGTTCTGGAAGAAGATGACACCGACCGCCGGTTGGACCGGTCTCGTCGCCGGAACACTCGGAGCGGTCGTCGTCGGCATCCTGTCCGAGGATGCGCTCGGTTCGCTGTCGGTGGGTGCACTCAGCCTCAGCGGTCAGGGTGCGAGCTTCGTCTGTGCCGGTGCGGCATTCGTGGTCGACATCGTCGTCAGCGTCGTCGTCACCGGGTTCACCGTCCCGAAGCCCGACTCGGAGTTGCGTGGCCTGGTGAAGTCGCTGACCCCGAAGGAGGACCACGCCGAGGACGCAGTCGCCCACTGGTGGCTGTCGCCGCCGAAGCTGGCCGGAGTCTCCCTCGTCCTGGTCATCATCCTCAACGTGGTCTTCCACTGACCGGCTGCCCTGAAAGGAGCTGAAGAGTCATGACTGCTGAAACAACGAACGCCCCGCGGAAGCACACGGCCGGCCTGTTCGACGTGCGCAACATCATCGCGGCGCTGATGGGCATCTACGGCGTGGTGCTGTTCATCATGGGCCTGGTCAACTTCACGGCCGATGACAAGCGCAAGGCCGACGACGTCAACCTGAACCTGTGGTGCGGGCTCGGCATGTTCATCTTCGCCGTGCTGATGGCCCTGTGGGCCTACCTGCGACCGATCGTGGTCGACGAGGTCGAGCTCGAGCGGGACAAGGCTGCCGCAGAGCTGAGCAACCCCAACCTCTCGAAGGACGACTGACTCCTTCGCCGAGAGGCTCAGAACGCCGACAGGCTTACCCATGGGTGAGCCTGTCGGCGTTCTGCTGCGTCGGTTGATGCTTCGTGGCCCTCCGGCATACAAAAACGGGCCGTCCCCATAGGGACAGCCCGTTCTGAGAGCGAAGAACTCAGCTCAACGCTTGACTTTGCCGGCCTTCAGGCAGGAGGTGCAAACGTTCAGACGCTTCGGGGTCACACCGGCCTCGCCCACCAGCGCCTTGACGCGCTGGATGTTGGGGTTCCAACGACGCTTGGTGCGGCGGTGCGAGTGCGAGATGTTGTGACCGAAGCCGGGTCCCTTGCCGCAGACGTCGCAGGTGGCAGCCACGGTGAATCTCCTTGGATAATGGTTGAAAACGATCCGGCCCGAAGGCATGCCGCAAGGCATGGCGCAAACGGGAACCGCACAAGAGTAGCCGAGGCGGTGCCTGGTCTCCAAAACGGGCCACCCGGCCTATGACTAGGCTCGGGGTGCTCCGCGCCGCCGACCGGAAAGGTATCCAGCGTCTCATGCCGCTCGCCCACCTCGATCTGGCAGCGCTGCGCCGATGGGTCATCACCGCACGCGCCGATCTGGCGGCCTACGCGGAGGCATTGAACGCCCTGAACGTCTTCCCGGTCCCCGATGGTGACACCGGCAGCAATTTGCTGATGACGATGAGCGACGCGGTCGACGAACTGGACCGACGGGCACCCGAGGACCTCGTCGCCGCGACCGCGGCCATGGCCGACGCCACGTTGACCGCCGCACGTGGCAACTCGGGCGTGATCCTCAGCCAGCTGTCCCGTGGGGTGAGCGAGGTCGTTGCGGCAGCCGGCGGCCGGGAGATCGGTGGGAGCCAGTTGGCGGAGGTGCTCGCGCGAGCGGCCCAGCTGGCGCAGGACGGCGTCTCCGCTCCTGTCCCGGGCACGATCCTGACTGTGGCGACCGCGGCCGGCGAGGCTGCGACCGAAGCCGCCGGAGCGGCAGCGGACCTGGCCGGCGTCGTGGACGCCGCCGTGAAGGGTGCCGGTGACGTGTTGTTGCGCACCCGGATCGACAACCCGGTGCTGTCTCGGGCCGGTGTTGTCGATGCGGGGGGTGCCGGCTACCTGCTGGTGCTCGAGGCGTTGCAGCGGGTGGTCCACGGCGCGGGTGGGCTGGCCACGACGGCCGGTGAACAACCCGAATGGCTGCGGATCAGCAGGACCGGTAAGGGTTCGGTGGAACTACCCGTCGACTGCGGTGATCATGCTCCGGCGGACGGCCCGTCATACGAAGTGATGTTCCTGCTCGACGGGACGACCGAGACCGCGGTCGGTGATCTGAAGGCGACCTTGCACGACCTCGGTGATTCGCTCGTGGTCGCCGGAGGGCCGGACCGCTATTCCGTCCATGTCCACGTCGACGACGTCGCGGCGGCGGTCAACGCAGGCGTCGGGTCGGGGCACGCACACCGATTCCGGATCACCCGGTTCGCCGATCATCGATCGGAGGAGCCGCCCGACATCGCGGTGCTCGCCCTCGCACACGGTCAGGGGGTGGCGCATCAGTTGCAGCGCGCAGGGATCCCGACGGTGACCGACTGGACCGACGAGGTGGCGTTGAGCGCGCGGCTCGGACGATCGGGCACCTTGCTGCTGTGTGCAGCTCCGGACGCGTATGACGCCGCGCAGGCACTCGGACCCGAGCACGATGTCGTCGCCGTCGGACGCGATTCCGCGCAGGCGATCGCTGCGGCAACAGTGCTGGACACCGACGCAGATTTCGAACAGCTCTGTGCCACGGCACGTGATGCGGCGGCCGACGTGCGCAGCAGCCGGATTGTCGGTGACCCGGGGGATGATGCACTGATGGGGCAGATCCGAGAGCTGATCCACAGCACGGGCGAGGCGGAGCTGGTCACTCTGGTGACCGGCGACGGCCTGGACGCGGAGCGGATCGACGGTCTGCTGAACGCCGTTCGGCGGGAACACCCCTCGGTGGACGTGACGCATGTCGCCGGCGGGATCGGCGAGCCGTTGCTGACCATCGGGGTGGAGTAGGTGGTGGTGATCACCCGCAGCAGCTCGCTCAAGCCCGTCGTCGGAGCAGTTGCCACCAAGCTGGAGAAGGCACGTGGCCTGCGCACGGTCGGTGACCTGCTCGACTTCCTGCCGCGTCGTTATCTCGACGCGAGCAAGAGCGGTCGGCTGTCCGACTTCCATCCTGGCCAGGATGCCGTGCTGGTGGCGACCATCGTCTCCGCGCAGACCCGCCCGATGCGCGGTCGCAAGGGCAAGATGCTCACCGCAGTGCTGCAGGACGCCGACGGGCAGCAGGCCTCACTCGTCTTCTTCAGCGCATGGGGACACGAGGAGCGACTGGTGTCCGGCGCGCACGGTGTGTTCCGCGGCAAGATGCAGACCTACGGGCACACGCTGCAGTTGGCACATCCCGAATACACCCTCTTCACCGGAGGGGAGACCGACCCGGTCTACCGGGGTGGGCTGATCCCGCTCTACCCGGCGGTCAAGGGCGTCACGGACATGCAGCTGACCCAGACCATGCGGTTGGTGCTCGAGCAGGTCGAGTTGGACGACCCCGTGCCCGACGAGGTCCGCCATGACCGCAAGCTGCTGGATCTGCGCTCGGCATACGAACACGTGCACCTGCCGCACCAGGACGCCGACTGGGGGCGCGGCAAACGCCGTCTCCGGTATGACGAAGCGCTCGTCGTCCAAACCGTCCTGGCGCAACGGCGAGCGCAGGCACGCCAAGAGGAGGCCACCCCACGCAACGCCGTCTCGGGTGGGCTGCTCGAGGCGTTCGACGCGCGACTGCCGTTCCAGTTGACCGACGGCCAGCGAGAGGTCGGTGAGCAGATCGCCCACGACATGGCGCAGGGCCACCCGATGCACCGGCTGTTGCAGGGTGAGGTCGGCTCGGGAAAGACGATCGTCGCGCTCCGCGCGATGCTCGCGGCGATCGACGCCGGCGGTCAGGCAGCGCTGCTCGCGCCCACCGAGGTGCTCGCCCAACAACATGAGCGGTCCATCAGCGCGATGCTCGGAGAGCTCGGCCAGGCCGGCATGCTCGGCGGTGCCGACAACGCCACCCGGGTGGCGCTGTTGACCGGTTCGATGACCAAGGGGCAGCGCGAGAAGGTGCTGCTCGACGTCGCCACCGGCCACGTCGGGATCGTCGTCGGCACACACGCGCTGATCCAGGAGCACGTGATGTTCGCCGACCTCGGCCTGGTGGTCGTCGACGAGCAGCACCGGTTCGGAGTCGAACAGCGGGATGCCTTGCGCGCCAAGGCGATTCGACCGCCGCATGTTCTGGTGATGACCGCGACCCCGATACCGCGGACGGTTGCGATGACGGTGTTCGGTGACATGGACACCTCGGTGCTGCGTGAGCTGCCGCGTGGTCGGCAACCGATCGCCAGCCATGTCGTCCCCGGCAACCGGGCCAACTGGATGACCCGCACCTGGGAGCGTGTCGCCGAAGAGGTGCGGGCGGGGCATCAGGCGTATGTCGTCTGCCCGCGCATCGGCGACCCGATGGACGCATCGCTCGAGGTGAGCGTCGATTTCGACGGCGAGCCGCCGGTCGACTTCGAGGCGTATGACGAGGGTGAGGAGCCCGAAGCGCAGCGGGAGCTGACCGGCGTGCACCAGCAACTCGAGCGACTGCGCGGCGAAGAGTCGTTGCAGGGCCTGCGGATCGAGATGCTGCACGGACGGATGTCGGCCGAGGACAAGGACGCCGTGATGCAGGCGTTCGGAGCGGGCGACATCGATGTGCTGGTTTCGACCACGGTGATCGAGGTCGGTGTCGACGTCCCGAACGCGACCGTGATGGTCGTTATGGATGCCGACCGATTCGGCATCTCCCAGTTGCACCAGTTGCGCGGTCGCGTCGGTCGTGGCGACGCGGCCGGGTTGTGTCTGCTGGTGACCGAAACCGAGAACCCGGCGACGGTGGAACGCATCGAAGCCGTGGCTGCGACGTCCGACGGGTTCCGGCTGGCCGACCTCGATCTCTCGCTGCGCCGCGAGGGCGATGTTCTCGGCGCCTCGCAGAGTGGCACGCGCAGCCAGTTGCGGTTGCTGCGGCTGAGTCATCCCTCCGACGTGGAGTTGATCGACTTCGCCCGCGAGGACGCGACGGCGATCGTCGCGACCGACCCGGACCTGACCGGCCATCCGCGGTTGGCACAGCTCGTCGCCGACCGGCTCAGCGAGGAACAAGCGGCGTTCCTGGAGCGCGGATGACGCGCATCATTGCCGGTGTCGCCGGCGGCCGCCGACTCCTCACCCCGCCCGGCTCCGGCACCCGGCCCACCTCGGATCGGGTCCGCGAGGCCGTCTTCGGGCGCCTCGAGCACCTCGACGCGATCGCCGGCGGGCATGTCGTCGACCTCTATGCCGGCTCGGGTGCGCTCGGGCTGGAGGCGGTGTCGCGCGGCGCCACGTCGGCGCTGCTGGTCGAATCGGACCGCAAGGCCGCCGCGACGATCGACAAGAACGTTCGTCATCTCGGGCTCGCGGGCGTTCACGTCCGTGCCGGCACCGTCGAAGCGGTCGTGAGTGGTCCGTTGTCGCCACGGGCGGATCTGGTGTTCATCGATCCGCCATACGCCGTGACCGATGAGGCGCTGGCCGAGGTGCTGGCCCGCCTGGTCGAGCACGGCTCGTTGGCCGTCGACGCCATACTCGTCGTCGAGCGGTCCAGCCGGTCCGCCGAGCCGGTGTGGCCGGCGGGCATCGAGTTGATCGGACCCCGGCGCTACGGCGAGACCACCTGCTGGTTCGCGGACTACGTCCCGGAGGGCGAAACAGCGTGAGTCCGGTAGCTTGCCTGATATGAGTGGCAATCCCCAGCGGTGTGTGTGCCCGGGCTCCTACGACCCGATCACCAACGGTCACCTGGACGTCATCAGGCGGGCGAATGCAATGTATGACGACGTCGTCGTCGCCGTACTCCACAACACCGCCAAGCAGGGCACGTTCAGCCCGGAGGAACGCGTCGAACTCATCGCCGCGGCGACCGCCGACCTGCCCAACGTGCGGGCGCTGGCCTTCGGTGACCGGCTGATCGTCGATGTCTGCCGAGAGCTGGACGCAGGGGTGCTGGTGAAGGGCATTCGCGGACTGACCGACTACGAGTACGAACTGCCGATGGCGCTGATGAACCGCGAGATGACCGGCGTCGAAACCCTGCTGCTGCCGGGTGATCCGGCATACACGCACTACTCGAGCTCGCTGATCCGGTTGATCGCCCAGCGCGGCGCGGATGTCCGCGCGATGGTGCCCGAGCCGGTGCTCGCTCCGTTGCTGGACAGGCTGCGGCCAGGCGCCGGCGGGAGTGCCGGGGACGAGTGACGGCGCCGGTTTGGGCGACGGGCACGTTACCCGGTAACCTTGCTCTTCGGTCTTGTCGTTCGAACGTGAGACCGTGCCCTGTCTCCTGCGAAACACACTTTGATGCATACCGATACGCGACGCCCGCTGGCCCTTGACACCAAGGAGCTTCCGAGGCGACCCGGCGGGATGCTGGAGGGTGAAGTGCAGGTGGCGGCACCTGAGCACTTCGGCACCGACGTGATCAGCGTGCCGGAAGGTCAGCCGATGACCTTGCGGTTGCGTCTGGAGTCGGTGATGGAAGGCGTTCTGGTGACCGGCACGGTGCACGCCACGGCGACCGGTGCTTGCGTGCGGTGCCTGGAGCCCGTCGATCTTGCGATCGATGTCCCGTTTCAGGAGCTGTTCGCCTACGCCGATCGCGCCGCCCACCACCGCGAGGTGGAGGACGGCGACGAGGAAGACGTGCACGAGCTGGACGGCGACCTCGCCGACCTGGAGCCCGTGCTGCGGGATGCGGTGGTGCCTGCACTGCCGTTCCAGCCGGTATGCCGGGAAGACTGCCCGGGCCTGTGCTCCGAATGCGGAGCGCTGCTCGCGGACGACCCGACGCACCATCACGAAGTGATCGACCCCCGGTGGTCGGCGCTGGCACAGCTTGCCGGCGGCGACAACGACACCGACAACGACGAGAAGAGGAATTGACGTGGCTGTCCCGAAGCGGAAGATGTCGCGCTCGAACACCCGGTCCCGCCGCGCGCAGTGGAAGGCGACGCCGGTTGCGCTGTCGACCTGCCCGCAGTGCAACGCGCCGAAGCAGTCGCACGTCGCCTGCCCGGCGTGCGGTACCTACAAGGACCGTCACTACAGCGCCGCGGAGCGCACCGAGCACCAGGCCTGACGGCCTCTTCGACGACGTGAGCCCCAGCAAGCGGCAGCGTCCCGAACACGCACAGCGGCCCGTCGCCGACCTTGCCCGGATCCTCGAAGAGCGATCCGGCCAGGTTGTCGACGAGTCGCTGCTCTCGCGTGCGCTCACACATCGGTCGTTCGCCTACGAGAACGGCAGCATTCCGCACAACGAACGCCAGGAGTTCCTCGGCGACGCGGTGCTTGGTGTGGTCGTGACCGATCACCTCTATCACGAGCACCCGGACCTGCCCGAGGGTCAACTGGCGAAATTCCGTGCGGCAGTGGTCAATTCGCTCGCGCTCGCCAAGGTCGCCCGACAGCTCGAGTTGGGGGACTTCCTGAAGCTGGGCCGTGGCGAGGCGACCACCGGCGGACGCGACAAGGATTCGATCCTGGCCGACACCATGGAAGCGGTCATCGGGACCGTCTATCTGTGCAGTGGCATACCGGGTGCGACTGCGTTGATCCACAGCCTGATGGACACCCTCATCGAGCAGTCGGCGACCCTCGGAGCTGGCCTGGACTGGAAGACCTCCCTGCAGGAGATCTCGTCCGCGCTCGGACTCGGCGTGCCGTTCTACCGCGTCGAGGAGGACGGCCCCGACCACGACAAGACCTTCACAGCCACCGTGCTGATCTCCGACGAGGAGCTTGGGAAGGGCGTCGGCCGCAACAAGAAGTCGGCCGAGCAGCAGGCCGCCGAGATCGCCTGGAAGGCACTCAAGGCACGCGCCGACGCTGCGGAGAAGACGGCCGCACGCAGGCCGAACCCGTCGGACTCGGAAAGCACGTCGGACTCCGAGAGCGCGCCGCGCGCCGGACGTGCCTGAGCTACCCGAGGTCGAGGTCGTCCGACGCGGTGTGGCTGCCCACGTCGTCGGGCGATCGCTGGACGACGTCCAGCTCTTCGGTCACCGCGTCGCGCGGCGACATGTCCCCGGGCCGGTCGATCTGGCCGATCGCCTGCGCGGGCGGGCGGTCACCGGCGCCCGACGTCGCGGTAAGTACCTCTGGCTGGAGCTGGACGGCGCTGCGGAGGCGCTCGTCATACATCTCGGGATGAGCGGACAGCTGCTCGTCGAGGCTCCCGACTCACCTCGGGAGAAGCACGCGCACGCAGTCTTCGACCTGTCCGACGGACGGCAGTTTCGGTTCGTCGACCAGCGCACCTTCGGCGGTTTGCAGCTGGTCGCGTTGGTGCCGGATCCGTTCGGGCCGGGCACGGTTCCGGAGATCATCGGGCACATCGCTCCGGACCCGCTGGAGGCAGCGTTCGACCAGCAGGCGGTCGGTCGGGCGATGCGGCGGCGTCATACCCAGGTGAAGCGCGCGCTGCTGGACCAATCGCTCGTCTCGGGGATCGGCAACATCTATGCGGACGAGGCGCTGTGGCGCGCGCGGCTGCACGGGGAGCGTCCGACCGAGCGACTCACCGCCGCTGCGGCGCGTGAGGTGCTCGGGCACGCAGCCGAGGTGATGACCGAGGCACTGGGCCGCGGCGGTACCAGCTTCGACAGCCTCTACGTCGACGTCAACGGAGCAAGCGGCTACTTCGAACGATCGCTGAATGCCTATGGGCGGCAAGGCGATCCGTGTCGACGCTGCGGCACGTTGATGGTTCGTGAGTCCTTCATGAACCGATCGTCGTTCAGCTGTCCGCGGTGTCAACGACGGCCGCGCGTCCGCGGCTAGCCGCACTGGGATTAGGTTGCTGGCATGACTGCTCTGCAACCACAGACCCTGCCGACCGCCGACGCTGCGCTCGAATGGGTCGAGCGGACCTGTGATGGTGGCCTCGACCAGGCCCGCTCGCTCGTGGCCGCCTTCAAGAAGACGCCGCCCACGGGTGCGCTCGAGACGCTGCACGCCTGGAACGACATCCACGTTGCGCTCGCCGGCGCGGCCGGTGTCGCCGGCGTGTATGCCGAGGCGGATCCGAACTCCGCGGTGCGCGACGCGGCCGAGCGCGCGATGCAACGGTTGGACGCCTATTCGACCGAGCTCGGCATGGACGGAGACCTGTTCGCGATCCTGTCGGGGGTCAAACCGGCCGGACTCGACGCGTCGGCGCAGCGCTTCCTGGACCACACCCTGCGCGACTTCCGCCGCAGCGGGGTCGACCGTGATGAGCAGACCCGCGCGCGGCTGAGTGAGCTCGCCGAACTGGAGCTGAAGGCCAGCCAGGAGCACAGCAAGAACATCCGCGAAGGCGTGCGGACGATCACCGTGCCGCCGGAGGCGCTCACCGGTATGCCGCAGGACTGGCTGGACGCGCACCCGGTGGGCGACGACGGACTGGTCACGGTGACGACGGACTACCCGGACGCGATCCCACTGATCACCTTCTGCCAGGACCCCGGCACCCGTATGGCGATGACGCTCGAACGACTGAACGTCGCCTGGCCGGCGAACGACGCCGTGCTGCAGCGACTGCTCGAACTGCGCGCGGAGCACGCGAAGCTGCTCGGTTACGAGACCTGGGCAGACTTCGATGCAGAAGTGAAGATGATCGGAAACGCTTCTGCCATCGGCGAATTCATCGACAAGATCACGTCGGCTGCTGCCGACAGCGCCCAACGGGACAAGGCGATCCTGCTGCAGCGACTGCAGCAGGACGTGCCGCAAGCCACGGACATCTCCTCGCCGGACCTGAGCTACTACTCCGAGTTGGTGCGCAAGGAGCAGTACGCCGTCGACGCGCAGCAGGTGCGCACGTACTTCGCGTTCGAGAAGGTCCGGCAGGGTCTGCTCGACGTGACGGCCCGGCTCTTCGGGATCTCGTTCGAACCCGTCAACGCCGTCACCTGGGACGCGGAGGTGGCGTCATACGACGTGCTGCGTGAGGGGGAGCGGATCGGCCGGATCCACCTCGACCTGCACCCGCGGGACGGGAAGTACAAGCACGCGGCGCAGTTCGATCTGCGTGGGGGCCTGCGCGGCCGGCAACTGCCGGAGGGCGTGCTGATGTGCAACTTCGGTCGGGGCCTGATGGAGCACGACGAGGTCGTGACGCTCTTCCACGAGTTCGGGCATCTCATCCACCACGTGCTCGGTGGTGATCAGGAGTGGATCAGTTTCAGCGGCGTCGCCACCGAGTGGGACTTCGTCGAGGCGCCGAGTCAGATGCTCGAGGAATGGGCCTGGGACGCCGACGTGTTGGCGACCTTCGCCACCAACGAGGCCGGAGAGACGATCCCGGCGGACCTCGTCGCGAAGATGCGTCGTGCGGACGACTTCGGCAAGGGATTCCAGGCACGCACCCAGATGTTCTACGCAGCGCTCTCGCTGAACCTGCACCTGCGTCGGTATGACGACCTGACCGCCGTCGTACGTGACCTGCAGGGGCAGTACTCCGTCTTCCCGTACGTGCCGGACACACACTTCCACGCCGCGTTCGGACACCTGGACGGGTACAGCTCGGGCTATTACACCTACATGTGGTCGCTGGTGATCGCGAAGGACATGTTCAGCGCGTTCGACACGGACGACCTCTACGACGCCGAGGTCGCGGGTCGCTATCGCGACAAGGTCCTGGTCCCGGGTGGGAGCCAGGACGCGGCCGACCTGGTCGCCGACTTCCTCGGCCGGCCCTACACGTTCGACGCCTACGCGGCATGGCTGGCTGAGTGAGCGAGCGCCGTCCACGAGCGATCATCGTCGGCATCGGGACCGAGTCGTCGTCGTTCGCGCCGCACCGAACGTCGTTGGCGGACTTCGGTATTCGGGTGGGATCGCGGGTGTTGGAGCGCTTCCCGGGACTTGTGGCGGGGCGGTTCGGCCAGGTCGATTTCGTACCAGGGCCGGTCGCGCGGGCACTGCCCGGTGGCCCGCTCCTGCGTGCCACGTATGACGCTCTGCTCGAGCAGGTGCTGGAGGCAGTGCGACAGGGTGCGCCCTGGGACGGGGTGCTGCTCGACATCCACGGAGCGATGCTGGTCGAGGGGCTCGACGATGCCGAGGCGCACCTGGCCCGACGCGTACGGGATGCCGCCGGCGGCGCTGACGTCGTGCTCGCAGCCGCGATGGACCTGCACGGGCAGGTGTCACGTGACTTCGCGGAGCTGGTGGAACTGCCGACGTGCTATCGGACGGCGCCGCACGTGGACGAGGCGGAGACGAGGGATCGCGCAGCCGGGCTGCTCGCCCGTGCGCTGACGTCCGGTGTGCATCCGTCGCGTGCCTGGTGCCGGGTTCCGGTCGCCCTACCAGGGGAGAAGACGTCCACCCGGGTCGAACCCGCGGCGTCGCTCTACGGATCGCTCGACGATCCGCCCGAGAGTGTCTGGGACGCGGCTCTGTGGGTCGGATACGCGTGGGCGGACGAGCCGCGGACCTCGGCGGCAGTCGTGGTGACGGGGGATGACCCTGGCGCCATACGGCGTGAATGTGAGCGGCTGGCGGGCGAATTCGTCGCTGCTCGTGACGATTTCAGGTTCTGCGGTCCGACCGGAACGCTGTCGTGGGCGTTGGATGAGGCGTTCGCAGCGACGGGCGGGCCGTTCTTCGTCAGCGACACCGGCGACAACCCGACGGCAGGCGGATCCGGTGATGTGGCAACGACACTCGCGCAGCTACTGGCGGACCGGAGAGTGACCGGCGGCGCGGACGACGCCGTCTGGACCGCCCTCGTCGACCCGGACGGTGTGCACGCGGCGCAGCGCGCCGGCGTGGGCGGTGGCTTCGAGGAACTGGTCGGTGGCTGCTTCGGCTGGCCGGCGCGGGTGGAACTCGGGGGCGTCGTGCGGACTCTGGTGAGCGACGCGTCGGGCGACCTCGCGGTGATCGCCGTTGGCCGGTTGCAGGTGGTGCTGACGACGCGGCGGACGCCGTTCCACACCGTGGCGGACTACGCGCGTATTGGCGTCGACCTGACGCGAACCCGCCTGGTGATCAACAAGATCGGGTACCTCGAGCCGGAGTTGGAGCGAGCCAGCAATGGCTGGGCGATGGCACTGACCGACGGTCCGGTCGACCAGCGGATCGACCGGTTGCGCTTCGTGCGCACCCAACACCCACTGCATCCGTTCGATGCGATCGAGGATGGTTGGCGGCCGGAAGTACAGCTCTTCGACGCCGGTCAGTGAGCGTGGACCAGCTCGGCAGCGGCGCGAACGAGATCGGCACGGACCGGTTGGTCCCAGCTACCGGCCGCCCGCACCACCCGGCCCAGATGTATGCCGTGGGCTCCGGCGGCGAGGAGCGGCGGCAGATTGTCGACGGTGACGCCGCCACCGATGAGGAGACCAGGTGCCAGGCTCGGATCCGCCAGCGCGGTCGCAAGACGTGGGAACCCGCTGTCGACCCCGCCGGCGTCGCCGGCCGTCAACACCTGATCACATCCGGTGAGCTGCAGCGCGGCGGCGACCGCCGCCAGCAGGTCCGGCGCATCGTCGACAGCGCGGTGGAAGGTCCACCGGCGACCCGCGAAGGCAGCGATCAGCTGCTCGAGGACAGCATCCGGCATACCGTCTTCATCGACGGCTCCGCACACGAATTCTGTTGCCATCGGTAATGATTCGACATCGGCGACGAGTGCGTCGATGGTCTGCTGCGCCAGGCGATGTGATTCGGTCCGACGGATCATGACCCGCACAGGCAGGTCGGTCTCGGCCTGTACGGACGCGACGACGGCAGGGGAGGGCGTCATACCTCCGAGGTGCGGGGCAGCGATCAGCTCCAGTCGGTCGGCGCCCCCGTCAGCGGCAGCGCGCGCGTCAGCAGTGTTGGTCACGATCACTTCGAGAGTCCGGCTCATGGGTCCCATTGTGGGCCGCGTCGCCGACGCCGCGTCGGGGTGGCACGCTTGATCCATGACACAGAATTTCCCGGTTGTTGAGCAGGTCAAGAAGCAGTTGTTCATCGGCGGCACCTGGCGGGACGCCGAGGGCGGCGCCACGCTCGAGGTGGACAATCCGGCAACCGGTGGCGAGCTCGCACGGGTCGCTGACGGATCGGTCGCAGACGGCGATGCGGCGCTGGCCGCTGCATCGGATGTGCAGGCCGAATGGGCTCGTTCGGCGCCTCGCGATCGGAGCGAGATCCTGCGCGCGGCATACGAATTGATCGTGGACCGCACTGAGGTGTTCGCCGAGTTGATGACGCTCGAGATGGGCAAACCGCTCGCGGAAGCACGTGGCGAGGTCGCCTACGGTTCGGAGTTCTTCCGCTGGTTCGCGGAGGAGGCGGTCCGCGTATCCGGGCGCTACTCGACGGCTCCGAACGGCGCGACCCGCCTGATGACGATGAAGCAGCCGGTCGGGCCGACTCTGATGATCACGCCGTGGAACTTCCCGCTTGCGATGGGCACTCGCAAGATCGGGCCGGCCATCGCGGCCGGCTGCACGATGGTCGTCAAGCCCGCGGCCGAGACGCCCCTCACCATGCTCTATCTCGCGCAGGTCCTGGAGGAGGCTGGTCTGCCGGCCGGCGTACTCAACGTCATCACCACGAGCAAGAGCGGCGAGGTCATGGAGCCGCTCATCCGCGACCCGAGGGCCCGGAAGCTGACCTTCACCGGGTCGACACCGGTCGGTCGCACGCTCATCGAGCAGTCGGCCCAGCAGGTGCTGCGCGTGTCGATGGAACTCGGCGGCAACGCACCCTTCATCGTCTTCGAGGACGCCGATATCGACGCCGCCGTGGAAGGCGCGATGCTCGCCAAGATGCGCAACATCGGAGAGGCGTGCACGGCGGCCAACCGCTTCTTCGTCCACGCCGACGTCGCGACCGAGTTCAGCGAGAAGTTCGCCGCGCGAATGGCCGCGCTGACCGTGGGTGACGGACTCACCGATGGTGTGGACGTCGGTCCACTGATCAACGCCAAGGCCGTCGACAAGGTGACTGGTCTCGTCACGGACGCGACCGACCGCGGCGCGCAGGTCGTGACCGGTGGCGGCAAGCGCGATGGCGCCGGATTCTTCTTCACACCGACGGTGATCACCGGTCTGCCCGGCGACGCAGCGATGGCGCGGGAAGAGATATTCGGACCGGTGGCCGCCATCCAGACCTTCACCGACGAGGCCGACGTGATCCAGCGGGCGAATGACACCGAGTTCGGTCTGGTCGGCTACTTCTTCACCCGCGACTACGCGCGGGTGCTGCGCGTGAGTGAGGCGCTGGAATACGGCATGGTCGGCGTGAACCAGGGAGTGGTCTCCAATCCGGCGGCGCCGTTCGGGGGCGTCAAGGCCAGCGGGTTCGGCCGAGAGGGCGGCTTCGAAGGCATCGACGAGTACCTCGAGACGAAGTACGTCGGTCTCGCGTTCTGAGGTGATGACCGCGAGCTGTGGATAACTTCTGCGGCTGATCGTCGCCGGCTCCTAATCTCGTTCCGAGGACGAGGAAGGGAGCCGGCGATGGGGCAGCTCACGGTCGACCCGGGGTCGCTGGAGTCAGCAGCCGTATCACTGCGTGGGGCCGTCGATCACAGCGTGACGATGCTCGCGCGTGCGATCATCGACGACCTGCGACGTGGCACCGTGGTTGACGAAAGCGGTTCCGCTGCAAGCAGATTGGGCGACCTGCTGCCGCAGGTCACGGAGTCCGTGCTGGAACATGCAGCAGCAGTCTCGGGGCAACTGGACTCGGCTGCCGGGTCGTATCGACGGACCGATCGGATCGTTCGCATCGCATTGGCGGCCCAGTCGTGAGTCCACTGGACGGTGACGCGGACTCACTGGTGCGTGCAGGGGAACGATGCGGAGCGCTGGCGCTCGAATTGTGCCGGTTGGAGCGGGCCCTGAGCGGCGCCGCCGAGAGCACTTACGCGCGATGGTCCGGAACGGCGGCAGCGTCCTTTGCCGCGTTGGCCCACGGCCACCGTGGCACGGTGCAGAGGGCCAGGTCCGTGGTGGAGCAGCTCGGCATACTCGCGCGCAGCTTCGGAATTGAACTGGCCGACGCGCAGGTGCAGGCGCGGCGGCTGCCGGATCATGCCGTGGCAGAGAGACAAGCGATCGAGGACCGGATCGGCCTGCTGCGCCGGCGTTTTCATCAGCAGTCGACGCAGCTCGAATCGGAGCTGCAACACGTCCTGCTGCGACGGCCGATCGTTCCGCCTCGATGGGTCGGACCGATTCGCCCGCCCGATGGACGCGTCAGACGATGGCCGCTCGAGCCACCGCCGTTGAGCGGGCCGACGAGCACACCGGGCGAGCCGAGGAGCGTGTGGCCGTTCAGGGCGCCGCCGTTGAGTGGTCCGATGGACAGTCCGGTTCGTTGGGCGCCGGTCCGGCCGTTCGAGCCGCCGCCGTTGAGCGGTCCCATCCGTTCCCGCCGGTGGCCCGGGCCGATACATCCTCCGGTGTCTCCGTCCCATCCACCGGCCTCGGTCCGTCCGGTGGGGGTCGTCGCATGAGGCGACTCGCACCGCTGTTGGTCCGTTTCACGGACGAGGAGTTGTTGCTGTTCAGCGCTGATCATCCGATCGTCGATGCGCCATACCTGAGTCGGTTGGACGCCGCCCAACGTCAGCTCGCGACGCAGGTGGCCTTCCGATCGCTGTGCGCTCATGGTGCGGTCGCGATCGACGGCGGGAGAGGTATGGAGCTGCCGGAGGACGTCGTGACGATGTTGCAGGTCCGCAGTTGTGCGAGGTCCGCGCTGCTGATCAGCAAGGCGACCGCTGACATCGGAGTCCTGCGGTACCACCACCTCGGTGAGCAGGTCGTCGTCATCGAGGACGTGACCGACGACGGCATGCACGAGTTCCGGCTCGTCGATCCGGAGAGGTTGCCCGACGAGGTCGACGCCTTCTGCACCGTGGAGGGTGTGGCGGACGGACGCGGTGACCCCGTGTCGCTGACCGTCTCGTCCTTCGCGGCCGGCGACCTGGCTCGGGATCTCTGGGGTGACGGTGTCGCACAGTTCGATGCCACGGTATGGCGTGCCGGCCAGGTTCCCGCCGGTGAGCAGATACTCCTCGGAGTGCTGCTGGGCACGGACGGGAGTTGGACCAGCCGTCGGACGATGGTGTCGCAGGAGCCGGGCGACAGGATGATCGAGATGCGGCCGGCCAAGGCCGCTGCGGTGGGCGACTACATCCTGGACGAGCTGCTCGGTCGGGAGGGCGACGGCGTCACAGCGGGTGAATGGCATTTAATGAGAACGTGACCGAGACACCGACAGCTGCCCCCGCCCAGCGAACCGTGGCGATCCTGGGATCGACCGGGTCGATCGGCACACAGGCCATGGACATCGTCGAGCGCAACCCGGACCGCTTCCGGGTCACGGCGCTGAGCGCCGGAGGGGGCCAGCCGCGGCTCATCGCACGTCAGGCAGTACAGGCGAGGGCTGCGCTGGTGGGGCTCGCCGCCGGTGACGAGGCGGAGTTCCGCGAGCTGCTCGAGGACGAGGCGCGCGCCGCAGGGGTGGGCGGTTACCACCCCGACATCGTGGTCGGGACGGATGCTTCGGAACGCGTGGCGAGCTGTGGAGCCGATGTGGTGCTCAACGGCATCACCGGGTCGATCGGACTGCGCCCGACGCTCGCCGCGCTGGAAGCCGGTTCGACGCTGGCGCTCGCCAACAAGGAGTCGTTGATCGTCGGTGGTCCCGTCGTCAAACGTGCCGCGCGTCCCGGGCAGATCGTGCCGGTCGACAGCGAGCACTCCGCCATCGCGCAGAGCCTGCGTGCGGGCAGCGACCGGGAGGTACGGCGACTGGTGATCACCGCGAGCGGAGGTCCGTTCCGCGGGCTGCCGTTCGACGAGCTGAAGAAGGTCTCGCCCGAGCAGGCGTTGGCACATCCGAACTTCGCGATGGGCAAGGTCATCACCACCAATTCGGCGACGTTGGTCAACAAGGGCCTGGAAGTGATCGAGGCACATCTGCTCTTCGATGTGCCCTTCGAACGCATCGATGTCGTGGTGCATCCGCAGCAGTTCATCCATTCGATGGTCGAGTTCGTCGACGGCGCCGTCGTCGCCCAGATCGGACTGCCCACGATGCTGGTGCCCATCGCGCTCGGCCTCGGCTGGCCGGATCGGGTTCCGGACGCCGAGACACCGATCGACTGGACGAAGGCGGCGGACTGGCGCTTCGAACCGCTGAACGACGACGCCTTCCCGGCCGTGCAGCTGGCGCGTCAGGTCGGCCTGGCCGGTTCGACATACCCAGCGGTGTACAACGCCGCGAACGAGGAGTGCGTGGAGGCATTCCACGACGGCCGGGTGAATTTCACCGACATCATCGAGACGGTCCGGCGGGTCGTGGAGGAACACGCGCCATCCGGGGCCGAGCTCACGGTCGAAGACGTCCTCGCTGCAGAGACCTGGGCGCGCGCCCACGCACAGTCACTACTCGATCAGCGCTGAGCGCGGTCGCAGGAGACCGTGAGACGCTAATGGGCGTGTTGTTCCTGATCGGTGTGATCATCCTGCTGCTCGGCGTCGGTATCTCGATCGCCCTGCACGAGATCGGTCATCTCACCCCCGCGAAGCTCTTCGGCGTCAAGGTCACGCAGTACATGGTCGGCTTCGGTCCGACTCTCTGGTCACGTCGCCGCGGCGAGACGGAGTATGGCGTGAAGGCGATCCCGCTCGGTGGCTACATCCGGATGATCGGGATGTTCCCTCCGCGACCCGGTGAGAGCGAGGGTCTGATCCGCTCCTCCTCGACCGGTCGGTTCAGCCAGCTGGCCGACCAGATGCGCGAGGACGCGTACGAGCACATCGCACCGCAGGACGCCGACCGGGTCTTCTACAAGCTGCCGACCTGGAAGAAGGTCGTCATCATGTTCGGCGGCCCGTTCATGAACCTCGTCATCGCACTGGTTCTGCTGATCATCATTGCGAGCGGGATCGGGCTGCCGGTGCAGCAGAGTGCGAGCATCGCGGCGGTTCAGTCGTGCACTGCCACGACGGCCGGTAAGGCGGTGACCGACTGCGACGCTGCCGGGCGCACCGCCGCAGCCGCAGCCGGGGTGAAGCCCGGCGACCGCATCGTGTCGATCGATGGAACGAAGATCTCCTCGACCACGGATTTCACCCGGATCGTGCGTGCCCACCCGGGTGATCGGATCCCGCTGGTGGTGCAGCGCGACGGGAAGGCCGTCACGCTCCACGTGACGCCGAAGCTGGAGCGCATGCCCAAGCAGGACAGCAACGGCACCGAGGTGGTCAACTGGAAGGGTCAGGTCGAGTACGAGGACGTCGGCATCATCGGTGCGTCGATCGGTGGCACCTACCGGGACGAGCGTCAATCACTTCCGGCCGCCATCGGCACCTTCGGCAATGCCCTCGAGCGCACCTCCTCGGTGTTCGTGAAGATCCCGCAGAAGATGGTCGGTGTCTGGAATGCCGCCTTCAGCGGCGGGACGCGCGATCAGAACGGCCCGCAGTCGGTTGTGGGTGTCGGCCGGACGGCCGGCGATGTCACCGAGTCGAAGTACGCCAGCACGAAGGACAAGATCGTCGTGCTGCTGATGATCCTCGCGTCGCTCAACATGGCGCTCTTCGTCTTCAACATGGTGCCGCTGCTGCCGCTCGACGGTGGTCACATCGCCGGCGCGTTGTGGGAGGCGATCAAGCGTCGGATCGCACGAGCCCGCGGGATCACCGGCCCGGTGTATGTCGACGTCGCCAAGGCACTTCCGCTGGCGTATGGCGTCTCGATCGTGCTGCTGGTGATGTTCGCCCTGTTGGCCTATGCCGACATCGTGAATCCGGTGAAGCTCGGCTGAGCCGACCGCGCGATCGGCTTGCGGACCGAAGCTGTCCGCTTGGGGGAGGAGCGTGCGTCTCATCCACCGACTCACATCGCAACGAGGAGCGACCGATGTACGCACCCGCCCAGCACGACGAGATCACCGGCCTGCTCAACTACGTCGACCAACAACTGGCGGCGATCCGCGCCTCGGTCCACGGACTGACGGAGGAGCAGGCGAAGGCGACGCCGTGTCGCAGCACGCTCTCACTTGCGGCGTTGCTCAAGCACGCCGCGTACAGCATGAGCGGCTACATCGCGCAACTGTCCGGTTCGCTGTCCGCACTCGATGACGCGGCTTTCGCGACATACCTCGGGAGCCTGGTGGTCGGTCCGGACGAACGAGTGGCGGACCTGCTGGCTGAGTTCGATGCCGCTCGTGCGGAGTTGTTGGCCGCCGTGGAGCAGGCCGATCCGGATGCGGCGGCCACGGCACCGGCTGCGCCGTGGCACGGCATCATGGAGCCGCAGCCTGTCCTGCGGCGGTACGACATCGGCCACTTCTTCGAAGAGTTCGCGCGGCACGCCGGCCATGC
Source organism: Flexivirga sp. G2 (assembly GCF_055397625.1). NCBI lineage: Bacteria > Bacillati > Actinomycetota > Actinomycetes > Micrococcales > Dermacoccaceae > Flexivirga > Flexivirga sp. G2. Next base: position 3,208,089 of record NZ_AP039675.1, on the reverse strand, counting down.
CGACATCATTCGGGAAGAACTGGACGGCGTGGCGATCCCTGCATTGGTGATGACCCTGGAAGGCATGCCGGCGTCGCAGTTCTTCCAGCCCTACGAACCTGCCCCTGGGACGATCGGCACCGTCTGAGCGAGTGTCGACACCATCGCTCAGGTCAAATTTGTTCGCATCGGATCATGAGTTGGGGCACGCTCATGTCTATGTCGAGTAGCGATCTGTGGGACGCCGCAACGGCCGAGCGGTACGACGCCGAGGCGTCGTTCATGTTCACCGCGGAGGTCCTGACTCCGGCCGTCGACTACCTTGCCGGACTGGCGGGTGAGGGGGCCGCCCTGGAGTTCGCCATTGGCACGGGCCGCGTTGCAATTCCCCTGATCGAGAAGGGGGTTCGCGTCGCCGGTATCGAGTTGTCGCAGCCGATGATCGATCAGTTGCACGTCAAGGCCCCTGATGTTCCGGTGACGGTCGGCGACATGGCGACGACGAGGGTGGAGGGTGAGTTCTCCTTGGTCTACCTCGTGTGGAACAGCCTTGCGAACGTGCGCACGCAGGCCGAACAAGTCGAGGTGTTCCGCAACGCGGCGAGGCACCTCGCGCCCGGCGGCCGGTTCGTCATCGAGCTCGGCGTGCCCACCCTTCGCCGGCTACCCCCGGGCCAGTCGGCGGTGCCTTTCCACATCGGGGAAGGACACCTCGGTTTCGACACCTACGACCTGGCCACCCAGCAAAGTCAGTCACATCACTACACGCGGCAGGCCGACGGCACGTTCCGGTATGGCGTCGGAAACTTTCGTTACGTCTGGCCCGCGGAATGCGATCTGATGGCGCAACTCGCCGGTATGACGCTCGAGCGGCGGATGGCGGACTGGAACGGCAGCGAGTTCACCAGTGACAGCGAGTCACACGTCTCGGTCTGGCGGACCGACGGCTGAAGCAGTCGAGCCGTGGTTCCGCGCCCGTGGGCGGCGATTCGTCGCCGTACTGCGCGACGAGACTCGCGCGACCACGTGAGGTGACGACGATCGCACTGCGTCCTCGTCGGACCGCCGTGCCGTCATGGGCACAGTGGTGAGGGCCCACTCGACGCGCGTCGCCGAGACGGACGCCGTGTAGCCGAACCGGTGGACGAGCTGATGATGCGTCGTACACAGCATTGCAAAGCCCATGGACGATGCTCGGCGCAGCGTCGAGCGCGGACAAGCAATTGCGCAACTGGAGGAGCAGCTCGCCCTCGTCAACAGCCATGTGCTGCACCGCTATCCGTCGCTTGTGGAGTCGCCCAAAGTAGTCGGCCGATCCCGGCTCACCGCTCGCCATCGTGCCCGCATGTGGACAACCGCTCCCGCACCGCAGAGATGTGGACGGCCCCCGGGCCCGTGACCGGACGAACCGACGAAGGCGGATACCGACCGCTGCGCGCTGCCTGCCGCGCACGACATGCGGCGACCTACGAGGTGCGAACCGCTCTGTGTTTCACGGGGATTCGGGTCTTCCTGCCATGTTTTCGAGGAGATCGTCCAGCAGCGCCACTTGCCTTTCCTCGGGGTAATGCGTCGGATCAAGCACTGCCTGCACGATCAGGCCGAGCGCGAAGCACTGCAGCTCGGTCGCCATCGAGTGCGAATCTCCGGCGCGCATTTCACCCCGCGTCTGCGCGTCGCTGACGAGCTCGGTCAGTCGATCGACACCGGCCGCGTAACGCCGCGCGTGATCCCGCCGGAACTGCGGATCGGCCAATGCCTGGTCCCACGACGAGACCCAGACCCGGTTGGCCGTGACGGAGTCCGCATCCAGCGGCAGCATGTCGATGATCGCCGAGCGAACGGCGGGCAACCCCGCGTCGGCCGACCGGCGCGGCCGATCCGTTGATCGTTTGTCGAGCAGTTCCAGCGCGTAGCCGATGATCTCCCGCTTGGACCGGAAGTAGTGCGTCACGACTCCGGTTGTCGCCTGCAGTTGGCGCGCGATCGCCCTGATCGTCAGACCGTTGAAACCGTCGCGGGCGAGCACCCGCCATACGGCCTCGGCGACCTCGCCGCGGCGGTCCTCATGATTCCCCTTGGGTCTGGCCATGCCCGGATGCTAATTTGCACAACAAACGTTATGCAAATGATCGGAGCAACCGTGTTCAGCCATCACCTCGCCGACGGAGCCTGCCTGCGCGCCCTCGAGCCCTGGCATGCCGACGAGTTCGCAGCCCACCTCGATCGGGCACGCGAGCACATCCGACCCTGGGTCGGGCCGTCATTCGTCACCGAGACGGTGGACGCAGCACGCGCCACGCTCGTCCGGTATGCCGAAGGAGCCGCACGTGACCAGGCCAGGCTCGTCGGCATCTGGTCCGACGGCACCCTCGTCGGTGGGTTGATGTTCGTCGGCTTCGACGCCACCGGCGGCACCGCCGAGCTCGGCTGCTGGCTCGAGCCGGCCGGCGAAGGCCGCGGGCTGATCACCGCCGGCGGGCGCCGGATGCTGGACTGGGCCTTCGATGAGCGGAACCTGCATCGGGTGGAGTGGCGGTGCCGCGCGGACAACGCACGCAGCGCCGCCGTCGCACGTCGACTGGGTATGACGCACGAGGCGACGCTGCGACAGGCGTGGCTGAACGGCGGCATACATCACGACAAGCAGGTCTGGGCGATCCTGGCCGACGAACACCGAGCTGCACGCGCTACCGAATGACGAGTTCCGCCTGACACCAGGCTTATTCGCTCGGCGCGGGCGAGCGCCGCTCCGATCGTCGGATGTCGTCCTCCAGTCGGTCGCCGAACTGCTGGACCCGGCTGTCACGCTCGGCGAACACCGAGGCGCCCGGCTTGTTGCCCCACGTCCACTCGTTGAAGAAGAGGTTGAGCAGCACGGCACTGATCGCGGCGGAGCTGATGCCGGAGCCCATGATCACACCGAACCAGTCCGGGAACTTGTCCCAGAACGTCGGCGCGGCGATCGGTATGACGCCGAGCCCGAACGCCACCGAGATGATGATCAGGTTGAGGCCGTTCTCGAAGTCCACCCGCGCGAGCGTTCGTATGCCGCTGGCGGTGACCGATCCGAACAGGATGATCCCCGCCCCGCCGAGCACCGGCGACGGAATTCCCGCGACCACCGCACCGACCACGGGCAGCAGGCCGAGCACCACGAGCACGCCACCGCCGGCCGCAACGGCGAACCGGCTCTTGATGCCGGTAAGTGCGACGAGGCCGACGTTCTGAGCGAAGGCGCTCGCCGGGAAGCTGCCGAAGAACGGCGCCACGGTGGTGGCGGCCATGTCGGCGCGCAGGCCCGCGGCGACCCGCTTGTCGTCGACCTCGGTCTCCACGATCTCGCCGATGGCGAGGATGTCGGCGGTCGTCTCGGTCATGATCACCAGGACGACGATGGTCATCGAGATGATCGCGCCGACCTGGAACGTCGGTGAGCCGAAGTGCAGGATCTGCGGCAGCGCCACGATCTTCGCGTCGCGCACCCCGGAGAAATCGGCATGCCCGGTCGCGGCCGCCACGATCGTGCCGATCACCATGCCGATCAGGATCGACAACCGTGAGATCGCGCCCTGGAAGAGCCTGCTGATCAGCACGATGATCAGCAGCGTGAGGCCGGCAAAGCCGATGTTCGTCGGTGATCCGAAGTCCTTGGCGCCGGAGTCGCCACCCATGCACCACGTGAACGCGGTCGGCATCAGCGACGCTCCGATCACGGTGATGATCGACCCGGTGACCACTGCCGGGAAGAACCGCACGATCTTCGCGAAGTATGTCGAGGCGATGACCCCGATCAGCCCGGCGACGATGATCGCGCCGAGCACCGGCCGCACGCCGTCCTTGCCGGCGATCGACACCATCGTCGACACGCTGGCGAACGACACGCCCTGCACGATGGGCAACTGGCTGCCGACCGGTCCGATGCCGAGCGTCTGCAGCAGGGTGGCGACACCGCTGATGAACAGTCCGGCGGTCACGAGCAGCGCGATGTCGGACGTCTTCAGGTGCGCGGCTCCGCCGATGATGATGGGTGGGGCGATCACTCCGCCATACATCGTGAGGATGTGTTGGGTTCCGTAGACGAGCAGGCGGCCGGGACTGTACATCGTGTCCTCGGGCCGACCCTCGGTCGTCGAATTGCCCTCGCGTCGTAGGAGTTTCACGGCGCGCACCCTCAGTTCGTCGTGGGGGAGGGGCGGGATCGAGGTCCGATCGGTTCGTGGCACATGGGCGGCTCCTATCGCTATATGGAAAATGAATTCCGATACGTGAAAGAGTGGCATGGACCACAACGGTCGTCAACGTTTTGTTGAAGAAGGTTCGAAGGGTGGACCGCGGCGGCATACCCGTGGGCGTTGGTCGGCCGCGTTGCGGCAGGAGCGGTGCGGAGAGTCATACTGAAGGGGTGACTGTTTCTCTCGGTATGCCGAGCGCCCCGGCGCCCGTACTCGCACCCCGCCGCAAGTCCCGCAAGATCAAGGTCGGCAAGGTCGAGGTCGGAGGAGACGCTCCGATCTCGGTGCAGTCGATGTGCACGACGCCGACCACCGACATCAACGCGACCCTTCAGCAGATCGCCGAGTTGACCGCCGCCGGCTGTGACATCGTGCGCGTCGCCTGCCCGAGTCAGGATGACGCCGACGCGCTGCCGGCGATCGCGAAGAAGTCGCAGATCCCGGTCATCGCCGACATCCACTTCCAGCCGAAGTACGTCTTCGCGGCGATCGACGCCGGCTGTGCGGCCGTGCGCGTCAACCCGGGCAACATCCGTAAGTTCGACGACCAGGTCAAGGAGATCGCCAAGGCCGCCAAGGACGCCGGGGTCTCGCTGCGCATCGGCGTCAACGCCGGCTCCCTCGACAAGCGGCTGCTGGAGAAGTACGGCAAGCCGACGCCCGAGGCGCTGGTCGAGTCCGCGGTCTGGGAAGCGAGCCTCTTCGAGGAGCACGACTTCCACGACTTCAAGATCTCGGTCAAGCACAACGACCCGGTCGTCATGGTGCGCGCCTACGAGCTGCTCGCCGAGCGCGGTGACTGGCCGCTGCACCTCGGCGTCACCGAGGCGGGTCCGGCGTTCCAGGGCACGATCAAGTCGGCGACCGCGTTCGGTGCGCTGCTGTCCAAGGGCATCGGCGACACGATCCGTGTCTCCTTGTCGGCGCCGCCGGTCGAGGAGATCAAGGTCGGCATCCAGATCCTGCAGTCGCTCAACCTCAAGCCGCGCAAGTTGGAGATCGTCTCCTGCCCGTCCTGCGGTCGTGCCCAGGTCGACGTCTACACGCTCGCCGAGCAGGTCACCGCCGGTCTGGAAGGTATGACGGTGCCATTGCGCGTTGCCGTCATGGGCTGTGTCGTCAACGGTCCCGGCGAGGCGCGCGAGGCCGACCTCGGCGTCGCATCGGGCAACGGCAAGGGCCAGATCTTCGTCAAGGGCGAGGTCATCAAGACCGTTCCCGAGGCGCAGATCGTCGAGACGCTGATCGAGGAAGCGATGCGCATCGCCGACGAGATGGGTGAGCCGATCGACGAGGAGTCCGCCGGCAGCCCGAGCGTCACCGTCAGCTGACGTCGCGACCCGAGCTGCTCGCCAGGCGTCGTACCGTGAACAGCAGGCCGGCGCCGGCGACGAGCTTGGCGACGAGAAGCACCACGTCGACGGGTGACGCGGTCTCGTCCGCCAGGTCGTTGGGGACGACTCCGAGCACCAGGCCGTATGCCGCCCACGCCGTCCACGCCCCCGACGCTGTCCAGAGCACAGCCAGCGGCACCGCACGTCGCATGCGGGTGGGTCGACCTCGGCGTGCAGACCGGACGGTCAGGACGGCGACGAAACCGATCACGGCGTCGACGCACCACCCCATGGCCTCCGGTGCGGAACTCGAGCACACCGACCGCACCAACAGTGCGACGCTCACCACGGCGACGGCAGCGGTGGGCCAGCGGGGCAGCGTCCGGGGTATGCCGGAAAGCCGCTCGCCCCAACCGTTCACGCCGGCCCAGCGTTGCCACGCGTAGATGCCGAATGCCGGCAACAGGCACAGTCCCAGACCGCTGAAGCCGGTGTAGACCACCGCGTAGACCCAACCGGCGATGGGTGCAGCTCCATCGTTCGTCGTCGGTGGTCCGGTGATGAGCTGCACGACGATCGAGGGTCCGATGATCATCACGATCTGACCGAGCAGCCCGTAGCCGATCCACATGGTCGGCAGCACGAACCAGGTCGGCGCGCGTGTGCCGCGGAAGAAGGCAATGGCGAGCCCCAGAGCGACGAGGTCGAGTCCGAAGGTCGCCGCGTTCAGTACGTGCATCGTGGCGCTGGTCCCGAACGACGCGTCCTGCAGGCCGACCCGCGAGCCGGCCAACCAGCCGACCTTCAGCGCGCTGTAGGGGAGCGTGGCGACCACAGCCCCGACGGCGAGTCGTCGCCGGACCCGATCCGCTCGGTTCCGCACCGCACGATGCTCGACGGGTCGGCGGGTTGCCATCGACACCGCACTCACCGTCGGCCCGCCTCGTGCAGGTCCGACCACGACCGACCGATCTGGCGCAACATCGCCGGATAGATCAGGGCGTGGCGGAACGGTTGTATGCCGGCGAGATATGCGCGGCCCTTGGCCCCGTTCGGCTTGACCAGAATGGCCAACTGTGCGGTGTAGCAACCTGATTCGGTCTCGACCCAACCGATGTGCAGCACGCCGTGGCAGGTCGAGTTGGCCAGCTCGGCGGCGAACTCGTCATGCAACAAGTAGAGGGAGGTGAAGGGGGACTGACCGAAATCCGGTCCGATCGGTGCGCCGCGCAGGTCCGCCGGGAACCGGGCGCTGAGTGACGGCACGCGCATGCCGACGCCGTTGTGCGGATCGTCCCAGTGCAGCAGCCGGCCGAGCTCCCAGCGCACCGACCAGACCAGCTTGACGATGGCGGACCGGTGTTCGGACAGGACGTCGCCGGCGATCAGCTCCACCAGCAGTCGCAGGTCGTCCGGCCCGCCGGGCGTCGGCAACTGCCACACGTCGAGCAGCTCGAAGTCGTCGGCGATCTCGTGGATCCGCCAGGCGCGCTCTCGGAACGCGCTGTTCGGTAGCCGCCGCCCTGTGGCCGACGACGCCGGGATGTATGCCGTGGGTGTCTGTCCTCTCATACCGACCACGATTGCCCGGTGCACGCGACAACGGTTCCCCTGCCCGGGTGTTCGCGTTCCCCCGCGCGGGGGAACGGTTAGTCTGCGCGCATCGGAAGGGAGATCTGATGACACAACAACCACCGCCGTGGGGCGGCGACGGTGACGCGAATCAGTCGCGTCCTCAGGGGCAGCCGAACAACGGGCAGGGGCAGCAGCCGGCGTACGGCCAGCCGCAGTACGGGCAACCGCAGTACGGGCAACCGCAGTACGGGCAACCCCAATACGGCCAGCCGCAGTACGGGCAACCCCAGTACGGACAGGGCCAGCCGTACAACCAGCAGCCGTACGGACAACAGCCGTACGGTGGCGCGCCGACCTACCCCGGGGCCATTCCGAAGGCACCCGTGAGCCGGCCGGCGCGGACGATCGGCTGGTTGTCCCTCGCCCTCGGGGCCCTGGCGATCATCGGTTGCTTCGGTGCGTGGGTCACCCTCGATGCCGGTCTGTTCGGCCACATCTCGATGAACGGCTACGGGCAGGTCTCCGGCACCGTCAGCACATCGTCCGACGATGTCAAGGACGGCGTGGTCGTCACGGTGTTCGCCGTCGTGGTCATGGTGTTCGGGCTGCTGCGCGGGCTGGGGAGGATCTCGCTGGCCGCGGCAATCGTCATCCTGGTCATGGGTGTCCTGTCCACCGCGACGACGGTCTATGACTTCGGCGACGTGAGCGACAACAGCGGTGGCAGCGTCGGCTGGGGGCTCTGGCTCAGCATGCTCGCTTCCGTCGGCATCGTCGGCGTCGGCATCGCGGGGATCATCAAGCGCAGGTAAGTGCTCCCGTTCGGCGCGTGGTCCGGGTCGACCGGAGCGACTGCCGCGCGGCGACCGTGTTCGTATCACTGGGTTTTCGTCCGGCAGGGCGTCCGTTGTCACCTGTACGGGCGAACGGCATCCCTCGTCCGGGGGACCCGCGCGACGTCCGCACCGTGACAGCATGGGACTCGTGCGGAGAGGGACACGCGGTGCGGCATACCTCGTGCTGGGCGCCGGCGGTGCGGCCCTGCTGGGGTGGCTGATCTATGCCTTCACCATTTCCGTCCAGGGCACCTCGGGGCAGGACCGGGTCTTCGTGATCGCGCTGGCCGGCGTCGCGGTGGCGGTGGCCGGGTTCGTGCTGCTGAGTCCACCGGTGCGCGACGCCGAGGTGGCGATGGCGCGACCGCTGCTCGGGGTCGAGCTGCCGGCCGTCCGCGACCGGTACTCCTGGGACAGCCGGTGGCACGGTGCCGCCTGGGCGGGTCTGGTGCTGGTCGTGGGTGCGCTTGCGGCGGTCGTGTTGCTCAGCGGCGTTCCCGGCGGTGTGGGCCTTGCCGCCGGCCGGGTCAGCGACGGTGCTGAGCTCGTATGGCGGGTGCCGCTGGGGATTGTGATCGTGCTCGGATCCTTCGCCGCACAAGCGGTTTTCGGCGGCATACTCGTGTGGGCCGCGCCGCGCGTGCTCGGCCCAACCACCGCCGACAAGCTGGCGCTCGCGGCGGAGCGCGAGCAGGAGTTGGCACGTAGCAACGAGCTCGCGCGCGAACTGCACGACACGATCGGCCACTCGCTCACCGCGATCAGTGTGCAGGCCGAGGCCGGTAGTGCGGTCGGTCCGACGGACCCGCAAGTGGCGCTGGGTGCATTGGAGCGGATCAGCGCGAGTGCTTCCGCGGCACTCCAGGAGCTGGATGAGGTGCTGGGGTCATTGCGTACCGGGGGCGGCGGACGTACGGCGGCCGACCTGGCGGCCCTGGTGCACCGGGCCGCGACGAGCGAGCCCTCCTCGCTCCGGACGACGGGGGAGTGGGCCAGCCTGTCCGCGGCACGATCCGGTGATGTGTTCCGGATCGTTCAGGAAGGACTGACCAACGCGGTGAAACACGGCAAGGGTGCGGCCGTCGTACACGTCGCGATCGATTCAGACGTCGAGATCAAGGTTATGAACATGACTGCGGAACAACGGGATTCACCGATACCAGGTGGACGTGGCCTGGTCGGTCTGCGTGAACGTGCGGAACTCGCCGGCGGCACCGTTGACGTGGGTCCTCGTTCGGGCGGGAAGGAGTGGCAGCTGTGTGTCCGACTCCCGAACCGGTGATCAAGGTCGTCATCGCCGACGACGATGAGATGGTCCGCGACGGCTTCGCCGCGATTCTCGGCGCTCAGCCGGACATGGAGGTCGTCGGCTCCGCGGACGACGGTGTCTCCGCACTGCAGACGGTTCGATCCGTCGCGCCCGACGTGGTCGTGATGGACGTGCGCATGCCGCTCCTGGACGGCATCGAGGCGACGCGTCGACTGCTCACCGCCCCGGACGCGCCGAAGATCCTGGTGGTCACGACCTTCGAGCACGATTCCTACGTCTATGACGCCCTGGTGTCCGGTGCACACGGCTTCCTGCTCAAGCGGTCCGGGGCGGCGCAACTGGTCTCCGCGGTGCGTGCGCTCGCTCGGCTCGACGTCGTGCTCTTCCCGGAATCGATCCGCGAGCTGGTGAACTCGCGACCGGCGCGTGGACGCACCCTGCCTCGCCTGACCGAGCGCGAGCAGGAGGTGTTGCGCCTGCTCGCTCGCGGTATGACGAACGCCGAGATCGCGGCCGATCTCTTCGTCGGCGTGGAGACGGTCAAGTCGCACGTCGCGACGCTGCTCGCCAAGCTGTCGGCGCGCGATCGGACCCAGGCCGTGATCGCTGCGTACGAAAGCGGTTTCGTGGACTGACCGCTCCGGCATCGCGTCATACCTGCTGGATACGCTGCGGGGGTGACGGCCGGCGATCCACCCCAGCAGGTGCTCGGTCGCGAGCCCGATGACGACCAGGACTTGGTCGTTCGTGATGCCGAAGCGACTGACCCGCCGAATCCGTTCGTACAGTTCCTGATGCGACGGTCCGTGACCGGGCTGGTTCTCGGCTGGCTCGCTCTGCTGGTCAGTTTCGCGCCGAGCTTGTTGCCCCGCCCGTGGGCGGTGCAGGCGGCGGCGTCCGCGCTGTCCGCCCTCACCGGGTATGCCGTCGGCGCCCTGCTCGGCTCCGTCGCCGCGGTGATCTTCGGGTGGCTCGGTGTCCGGGTGCTGGTTGCCGACCACGCGCACCGGACCCGGCTGCACATCGTGTTGTGGACGCTCGCGGTGGCCATCACCATCACGGTCTGGTTCGCGGGTTACCGGGGTCGTCGGCACAGTGCCCGGCTGGTCGACCTGCCGGAGCCGTCGCTGCTGAGCGACGGTCTGTCGCTCGTTGCCGCCATCGCATTGACCGCCGTGCTGATGGTGATCATCTGGACGGTGCGCGGTGCGTTCCGGGCGTCCCGGTTCGTGCTCGGTTTCGCGCTGCCGAAGCCGGTTGCGGGTCTGCTCGCCGTCTGTCTCGTGGCCGGATCGGTCACCTGGCTCACCCGCAGTGTCATCGCGGTGAAGGGTCTGGAGGCGCTCTCGGCCTCCGCCGCGAAGGTCAACGACGACCCGCCGAAGTCGTTGCAGGCACCGACCTCGCGGCTGGTCTCCGGCAGTATCGGATCGACGCAGCCATGGGCGGAGTTGGGCCGCGAAGGGCAGATCTACACCGCACACACACCGAGCCCGGCGCAGATCTCGGCGATCACCGGGCGGTCCGCCATACAGCCGATCCGGCTGTATGCCGCGCCGCAGACGGGTGAGGTCGACCCGGACGAACTGGTGCGGACGATCGTCACGGAGATGCGGCGCACCGGCGCGCTGGACCGGCGCTACATCAACGTGGTCGGCAGCACGGGCAGCGGCTGGGTCGACGAATACAACGTTCGCTCTCTCGAGGTGCTGACAGGGGGCGACGTCGCGACCGTGGCCGTCCAGTACTCCTTCCTGCCCAGCGTCGTGCAGTTCCTGACCAACCGGTCCCTGCCGGCCCAGGTCGGAACGGCGTTGGTTCGGAAGGTCGAGGCGCTGATCGAGCAGCGGCCGCCCGCCGAGCGGCCACATCTGTTGCTCTCCGGTGAGTCGCTCGGTGCGCTCAGCACCGAAGCCCCGTTCCGGCACGCGGATCAATTGCTCGAGGCGGTCGACGGAGCGCTGTGGAGCGGCACCCCGAACTCCACTCCGCTCTGGCGCTCCATCAGCAACAGCCGGCAACGGGGCAGTCCGCAGGTCGCGCCGGTGATCGACAACGGGCGGCACATCCGGTTCGCCGGCAGCCCGGAGCAGATCGATCACGACGCCTACGGGCGTCCGCTGTCGGGCCAGTGGCGGTCGCCGCGGGTGCTCTTCATGCAGCATCCGTCCGACCCCATCGTCTGGTGGGACCCATCGCTGATCTATCAGCAGCCCGCATGGACGCGGGAGCGTGCCGGTCATGACGTCGACAAGGACCTGACCTGGTACCCACTGGTCACCTTTTGGCTCACCACCGTCGACCTGATCTCGGCGAACTCATCGGTGGGTGGCCACGGCCACCGCTACCGTTCCGAGCTCATCGACGGCTGGGCCGGAGTGCTCGGTATGACGGTCAGCTCGCGGGAGAAGGCCGCGATCACGGCATCGGTCCGGGCGTTCGACGACGAGGACTGACGGGCGGATCACGTGCCTTGTGGTCGACCGAGGGCGTTCGTCACGCTCAGCTGCTGCATCCATCGTTCGCCGGTGCCGTCGAACGGCGGCTGCCCGTCGCGGAGGGCCGCGAAGACGGCTCGCGTGTCTGCCTCGGCCCGGCGTACGACATCGTCCGGATAGCCGAATTGCTGCTGATGGTCGACGAACTCGTCCTCGTCGTCCACGTAGAGGAAGCCGTTCGCGCGCTGCACCACATCCAGGTCGAGGTCGATCATCGTCACCTGCCAACCGCCGTCGTCGGTGCGTGACCAGGTGGGGGGAGTGGTGGTGTCGACATACACCAGCACCTGCTCGAGGCGCCCGGTCGGCTGATTGAACGCGGGGGTGTATCCGGTGTCGGGGAAGAGCGAGACCGAGTCGCAGTCGAGGTCGAATGCGGCGCCCGGTCGCTCGAAATGCGTGCCTTGTGGGAAACCCACCCAGCAGCCGTGCTCGTCGACCCCGAGCAGCAGACCGTCGCTCTGCCAGTGCGGAGTCCCGTCCCACTTCCGGTAGTCGACGTGAACGGGTGTGCCGGGACGGTCGGATGCGGTGGGAGTAGTCATCGCGGGCAACTGTAACGAGGAGCACCACGAATCGATCAGCGATTTTCGGTGTGCGCAGCATCGGTCGGTGCAAGGCTGGTGCCGTGTTACGGACGCTGAGCGGCGCCCGCGCCTTGGGGCCGGGCGATTTCCCGGCGGCGTTGGACCTGTGTGCGGTCGATCCGCTGGCCAACGTCTTCGTCGCGGCGCGCCTGATCGAGGGCGGTCCGTCATACGCCGGAGCGCTGCTGGGCACCGACGACGGCCGGCGATTGCGATCCATGTGCTGGACATCCGCGAACGTCGTGCCGATCGGCGCCGACGAGAACGCCCTGGACGCGTACGCGGCCCGCTTGCGCCGCAAGCGCCGCCGGTGTTCGTCGATCTTCGGTGACGCGGACCAGGTCCTGGGTCTGTGGGGTCGGTTGGAGAAGCACTGGGGCGACGCGCGATCGGTGCGCCCGGATCAGCCGATGATGGCGGTCTCCGCCGCCCCGGCGAAGGGGTCCGGTCCGGTCGATGCGCGGGTGCGCCGGGCCCGCCTGGACGAGGTCGACCAGGTGCTCCCGGCATCGACGGCGATGTTCACCGAGGAGATCGGCTACCCGCCGTACGTCGGCTCGGACCGCGACTATCGGCGGATGGTCACCTCGCTGATCAGTGCCGGCCACACCTTCGTCGTGACCGAGGGCCACGAGGTGATCTTCAAGGCGGATGTCGGCTCGCTGGCCGCCGGCGTCGCGCAGTTGCAAGGCGTCTGGGTCGCACCGCGACATCGCGGCAGGGGGTTGGCGACTCCCGCGATGCGTGCCGTGGTGCGGCAGGTCATCGAGACGATCGCACCGACCGTCACGCTCTACGTCAATGCCTACAACGAGCCCGCCCTACGGACCTACCACTCGGCCGGCTTCCGGCAGGTCGGGAAGTTCGCGACAGTCATCCTCTGACAGGATCGGCGGATGGTTTCCTCCCTGACCCCGACGGCCAAGGTGCTCGTGGCGGCGTTCGCCACCTCCGGCGTCATCCATCTGGTCCGCCCCAAGACGTTCCTGCCGAGTATGCCGAGCGGGGTACCGCGCAAGATCGACGTGATCCGCGCTTCCGGGGTTGCCGAACTTGCTTGCGCTGCAGGCCTTCTGGCGCCGCCCACCCGCCGCCTCGCCGGCCCGGCGTCTGCGGCGCTGTTGGTCGGGGTGTTTCCGGCCAACGTGCAGATGACGGTTGACGCTGCCCGCGTCGTTGCGGACCGCGGCCCCTCGGCGCAGCGCGTGGCGTGGCTCGCCGGGACGGTGGCCAGGCTCCCGCTGCAGTGGCCGCTGATCCGCGCGGGCTGGCGCGCCGGTCGCTGATCCGCCGTCAGTCGTCCAGCCACCACTCGGCCGGATCCTGCCCGTAGCGCCGAGGCGGCGCCGGGAAGTCCAACGGGACCTCTCCGACGAAGAGTGGTGGGCGGACGTATTCGATTGCACCGTATGGCGATTCGGCGGTTGCGAGCCAGAGCGGGCAGTCCGGTCCGTCGAAGGCGTCGGCGGCTTCGACCTCCGCGGCGTGGTGCTGCAGCAGCCACTCCGCCGTCCGGGCCAGCGCGAGCCGGGCGCTCGCGCCACCTTCCTGCGGCCGACGGGCCAGGAGCCGCATCGCGGTGGCGGCGAGCAGGTAACCCGTCGCGTGATCCAGTGCTTGGACCGGCAGCGCACCGGGTCGGCCGTCTGCGTCCGCGTAGGCGGACGCGACGCCGCTCACCGCCTGGACGATGCTGTCGAAGCCGCGCTCGTCGCCCCAGGGACCTGAATCGCCCCACGCGGAGAGTTCGACGACCACCAGGTGCGGATGGTCGTCCAGCAACGACTCCCGGTCGAGTCCGAAGCGACGCAGCGCGCCCGGCCGGTAGCCGGTCAGCACGATGTCGGCCGAGCCGGCCAGGGTCCGGGCCGACGCCTGCCCGTCCGGGTCGGTGAAATCGACCAAGGCAGTCCGCTTGGCGAAACCGGTGTCCAGGTGCTGATCGAGCAATTCCGGCGAACCCGGCGGATCGATGTGCAGCACGTCGGCGCCGAGTGCGCCCAGGAAGCGTGCCGCGGTTGGTCCGGCAATCACCCTGGTGAGATCCAGGACGCGAATGCCTTGCAACGGCAACGACATTGACGGTGTCAATCGTCGAGTCGCGCCGGTCGAGGGGTCGACCGCCACCAGCGGTCGATGGTCGATCGCTGCCGCGTGATGCGGGTGGGCGCGCCATACCTCTTGCGTGCGAACGGCACCGGCGATGCCGCCGGCCGCTCGCAGCGTCTCCTCGAGTGCCACCGCCTCCCGCTCTTGTATGGCGCTCTCCGCGCTCGCCCGGTCCGTGACATCCAGGACCGACCGGATGACCGCTGCGTGGTGGGGGTAGTTGCCGTGCAGGCGGATCCAGCCGTCCGCGGTGCGGAAGAATCCGGACAGCTCGCCCCAACTGCTGACCGGCTCGCCCGCGACCCGGAGCCGGCCTATCGACCCGAAGGACGCGCCGACCAATCCGCTGGGCACGAACGCCCGCCAGGACGAATCTCGTGCGGCAGCAAGTGCATTCGCTGCCGATCCGGCAGCCGCCACGCTGGCCACCGCGAGTCCCTCGACGTCGAGCGGACCGGTCCACCAGCGTCGCGGCCCACGGGCCAGCTCATCGGTCGCCCACGGAACGGGCAGCGTCGGCCACCTCACCTGGGCTACTTGGCGTAGAGCGAGGCGGCGTAGCGGTCCGCCCGGTAGTGCTCCTCGACCACGTCCGGGTCGTCGTCGACCCGCCACAGCGCCTTGGCGACGTCGGCGTACCGCGCGACGGCCTCCGGCTGCCAGGTCTCCGGCCGCCACGCCCTGGCCCGCATGAATGCCTTCGGGCAGTGGTAGAAGACCTCCTCGATGTGCACGATCAGTGCCAGCTTGGGCCGGTGGCCCTGGACGACGAGATCGTCGAAGAACGGTCCGTCGGTCACCAGTTGCCCAACACCGTTGACCCGCAAGGTGTCCGGCCGCCCGGGGATCACGAAATTCAGCCCGACGTGTGGATTCGCGAGCAGGTTGTGGAATCCGTCCATCCGCTTGTTGCCCGGTCGCTCGGGGATGACCAGCGTGTGGTCGTCGAGCACCTTCCCGACCCCGGCCGGGTCGCCCTTCGGGGAGACGTCGCAGCGACCGTCCGGGGTCGCCGTTCCGACGAACACCAGCGGCGACACGGCCAGCCAGTCCTTGTCGAGCGGGTGCAGCACGTCGCGGACCTTGTCGCGGGTCGGGGGATCGGGCAGGCCGAACTCCTCCAACTGCTCGACCGACGTCACCGTCGGCAGGTCCCGGTAGGGGTTCTGCTGCTCGTCATACATCCGATTCACCATTCGACACGTAGGTGATCACGCCAGAAGGTGAGCACGTCGGCGCCCTCCTGGGTGATTTCGTCACCCCGGTTCCAAAGGCCGAGGTAGAGCTGGGTGGCTGTTCCGGTGAGGCGTGCGTCCGGCTTCTTCTCGGTGCTGCCCTCTTCGCACACCATCGGCTCGCCGGACAGACGCAACGTCCACGATCGTTCCACATCGGACGCTTGGACGACGACGCTGACCGCGGAGCCGGAGGTCGTCCGCAGGTCCTCCCGTCGGCGGGTGGCGAACCCGCGCAGCAGTTCGTCGATCCCGTCGACCGCGACGTCCACGTCGACGTCGGCGGCGGCTGCCGTCGGCACCCCGCCGAATCGCGCGGTGAGTCCGTCGAAGGCGTGGATCGTGGTCTCGTGGCACTGTCGTCGCGCCCAGGCGAGCTTGGCCGGCGGTGCGTCGTTCAGGAAGAACGGCCGGTCCAGGTCGTCCGGCGCGGATTCGAGCGCATGCACCAGGTCGCCGGCACCCGCGAGCAGCCACGCGCCGGGGTCGTCGGCCAGCATGCCCTCCTCCTCCAGCTCGGCCGTCGGCCGGTCGGCGTCCACGGAGTCGTCGTCACCGCGGATGATGCGCGCAGCCCATCGGTGCACCATCCCGGTGTGCGCGAGCAATTGCCGCGCGGTCCAGCCGGGGCAGGTCGGCACGAGCGAGTCCTCCGGGATGTCCACGGTGTCCCCGCGCAGCCGTTCGGTCGCGCTGTAGAGCGCGTTGACGCAATCGTCGAACTCCAGCGACACAGCCATGGGACGACCGTAACGTGGCGCGGGGACCGGATGCGTAACCTTTTGCCCATGGTGGACTTCTCTGGCGACACCGCTGATCTCTTCGCAAGGACACCGAGCAATCAGGTGCCGTTGCTCGCCGGCCACAACACGGTCACCGGCGACGCCGCGCTGCTGGACGCGTTAGGTGCCCAGGCCGGCGACGCGGCCCCGGAGCTGATCGAGTCGTTGCGACCGCTCGGCGAGCTGGCCGGCTCGGCGGAGGCGCGCGAGCACGGGATGCTCGCCAACGCCCACGAACCCGTCTTCCGCCCGGTGGACCGGTTCGGCACGCGCGTCGACGAGGTCGACTTCCACCCCAGCTGGCACTGGATGCTGGCCAAGGGCGTCGGACTCGGGCTCAGCGGGGCACCGTGGACTTCGCCGGATCCGCTGCCGCATGTGCGCCGCGCGGCGGGCTACATCGCCTGGAGCGCGATCGAGCCGGGGCACGGCTGCCCCATGACGATGACGTATGCCGCGGTGCCCGCGCTCCGCGCAGATCGATCGCTCGCCGACGAGCTCGTTCCTGGGTTGGCTTCTGCCACTTATGATTTCGGGCTGCGACCGATCTCCGAGAAGCGCGGCCTGCTCGCCGGCATGGGTATGACGGAGAAGCAGGGCGGCTCCGACGTACGCACCAACACAACCGTCGCGACACCGAACGCCGACGGGACCTATCGGCTGACCGGGCACAAGTGGTTCACATCGGCGCCGATGAACGACCTCTTCCTGGTGCTGGCCCAGGCACCCGGCGGGCTGACCTGCTTCGTCGTGCCGCGCGTGTTGCCCGACGGCAGCCGCAATCCGCTGCACATCGTGCGATTGAAGGACAAGCTCGGCAACCGCTCCAACGCGTCCAGCGAGTTGGAATTCGCGGACGTGCACGCCCGGCGGCTCGGCGACGAGGGCGCCGGCGTCCGCACCATCATCGAGATGGTGGCTGCGACCCGGTTGGATTGTGTGCTCGGCTCGTCGGCGTTGATGCGGCGCAGTCTCGCCGAGGCGATCTGGCACGCGCAGCACCGCAGCGCGTTCGGTGGGCTGTTGGTCGACAAGCCGGCCATGCGAAACGTCCTGGCGGACCTCGCGATCGAGTCCGAGGCTGCGACGGCGCTCGGCCTGCGCCTGGCTCGTGCAGTGGAGTCGCCGGACGACCCCGCGCAACGTGCGCTGCGTCGGATCGGACTGCCGCTGGCGAAGTTCTGGGTCTGCAAGCGCACCTCGTTCCAGGTGGCCGAGGCGCTGGAGGTGCTCGGCGGCAACGGGTACGTCGAGGAGTCCGGTCTGCCGATGCTCTTCCGCGAGTCACCGCTGAATTCCATCTGGGAGGGCAGCGGCAACGTCAACGCCCTCGACGTGTTGCGGGTGTTGCAGCGGCAGCCCGAGGGAGTCGACGCCTGGCGTGACGAGGTCGAGGCGGCCGGGGTGCCCGAGCTGCACGACGGTGTCAACGAGGTGCTGAAAACGATTGCGAACCTTGTCGATCCGTCGGACGCGGAGTATGTCGCCCGCTGGCTCGCCTCCCGTATGGCGGTGCTGTTGCAGGCCAGCCTGCTGGTCCGGCAGTCACCGAGCGAGGTGTCCGAGGCGTTCCTGGCCTCGCGGGTGCTGGGGCAGCACGCCGGCGTGTTCGGCACGCTGCCGACCGGTCTCGACACCGCGGCGATCGTCGATCGCGCCGCCCCTCACCGCGAATGACGGCTTCCTCGCCGAGTGACGCCCGAATACGGCCGTCAGTCGGCGAGGAAGCCGTCATTCGGTGCGTGGTCACGCGACCACGCGACCACGCGACCACGCGATCGGGGCGAGCAACCGACGACTGTCGTCGATTGCTCGCCCCGAGGTGGTGCAGGCAAGGGCGAGCAACCCGCGACCGTCGTGAGTTGCTCGCCCCTGAGCGGGAAATGCAGCGAATGGACCGCTACTGTCGTCGGTTACTCGCGATCAGTGACCGTGGCCGTGCCCGTGGCCGTGGCCGTGCCCGTGGCCCTTGCCGTGTCCATGTCCATGGCCATGGCCCTTGCCGTGACCCTTGGCCGGCGGCGTGACGCTGGCCACCGAACCGTTCTGGTGGAGCAGCACCGTCGATGCCTTCGGCTTGCCCAAGCTCAGCAGCGACGAGAACGACTTCGCCCGTGCATCGAAGGAACCGTCACCCAGCTCCGGCAGCTTCCAGTTCTGCTCGACGAACTTGATCACCGACGCCTGCTCGAGCGGCTGGTGGTTCACCGAGTTCACCTTCGAGTACGGCGAGATGACCAGGAACGGCATCCGCGGTCCGGGGCCGCAACGGTCGTCCTGCGGACCGGCGCTGGTGACCGGCTCCTTGACCTTGGTGCACATGGCCGTGTTCAGCGACGCGTCCTTGGCGCCGGTCAGGACCTTCGAGGACTGGTGGTCGTACCAGCCGTCCGAGTCGTCATACGTGACGACGATCGCGGTGTCCTTCCACTCCGGCGACTGCTGGATCGCGTTGATCTCCTTGACGATGAAGTCCTGCTCATCGGTCGGGTCGGAGTATGCCGCGTGGCCGTCCTGGTACTCCGGCGCCTTCAGGAACGAGACCGCAGGCATGTTGCCGCTCTTGAGCGCCTCGTTGAAGTAGCTCAGGTCGTACTGGTGGTTGGCCTGTCCGTTGTGGCCGACCTCGGCCAGCGACTTCGGCGGCAGGTGGTGCGGGTTGGCCGTCGACTTGTAGTACTCGAACGGGTTGTGGTGCGGGCTGTAGTCGACCGACGAACCACCGGCGACGTTGGTGTGCTTGGTCGAGCACTGTGCGTAGGTCCCGTTGCCGGCATACGCCGTGCTCGGGGCGAAGCCGCCCTGGAACCAACCCCAAGTGACCCCAGCGGAGTTCAGCTGGTCGCCGATGTTCTTGCCCTCCATCACCCCGAGGTTGTTGGTGGAGGTGTGGTTGCTGTCGGCGCAGTCGTCGTATGCCGGATCGGGGTCGTTGGTGACCGTGCCGACGCCCTTGGAGTCGGCACCGGACACGACGTAGCTGTCGGTGGCCGGCTTACCGGTCTTGGAGTCGACCGCGTGTACGCCGTGGGTCTGGCCGGCGATGAGGTTCAGCGCGCCCGGTGTCGACGGGCCGTAGGTCGAGGAGTACATGTTGTCGCTCATCGCGTAGTGCTGCGCGTAGTTCCACAGGCCGGTGACCGTGTTGCCGTCGTAGTAGCCCATCGCCAGACCCGGCGCGCCGTACATGCCGGTGCAGGTGTCGACGCTGGTGTTCTGCACGACCTGGTCGTTCTTGCCGTTGTTCACGGCCTTCTGCTCGGGCAGGTACGAGTGGTTCTGGTCGCACGTGACCGCCTGGTCGGGGGACAGACGGAACGGCTTGTAGAGATTGGGGTTCGAGCGGATCAGCCCGGCGTTCTGGACCGTGTTGGCGCGCGGGGTGTTGCGCGCGGCCGTGAACTTCGTGCCGTCGGCGTTGGTGGCGTTCGGGTAGGTGCCGAAGTAGTGGTCGAACGAGACGTTCTCGTCGAAGAGGACGACGACGTGCTTGATCGGCGTCGTCGTGCTGCTGTGGGACGCGGGCGGCTTCGGATGCGAAGGGCTCGCCGCATAGGCAGTGGTGGCGACTGTCGTGCCGGCCGCGATGATCACGACACCGGCCGACGCCGCGGCCAGAAGTGCGGACTTCTTCTGCACTTTCGTTTCCTTCCAGGGTTCGGTGGTGCAGGGGTCCTACGCGAGCAGGGCGCTCCCGTAGAAATCTTTGGGATTGCGGACGCCGGGCAGCGCGAAGAAATAGCCGCCCCCGACCGGGGTGATGTAGTCGACGAGCGGCTCGTCGGCGAGGCGCTTCTGGACCGTCACGAACTGCCGGTCCAGGTCGGCGTTGAATGCGCCGAACATCAGGCCCATGTCGAGGTTGCCGACGGAATCGACGCCCGCGTCATACGAATACGAGCGCCGGAGGAACTGTGAGTTCGCCGTCTGCGGGGTCCGCGGGTTCGCCTTCCGGATGTGGCTGTCCAGCGGTATGGCGTTGCCGCCCGGGTCGTTGTCGTAGTTCGGGAGGGAGTTCTCGGCACCACCGGTCAGCGGTGCGCCGCTGTCCTTGCGGCGGCCGAACATGCGCTCCTGCTCGGAGGTGGACACCCGGTCCCAGAACTCCACCAGCATCCGGATCCGGCGGATCACGTAGTAGCTGCCGCCGGCCGTCCAGGAGGGTTCACCGGCGCCCGCCCAGATCAGCGTGTCGGTCTGCTTCTTCGAAGCGGTGTCCGGACCGGCGATCCCGTCCTTGAAGCCCAACAGGTTGCGCGGGTGGCCGGTCGGTCGCGGCGACGGGGTGAATCCGTCCTGTTTCCAACGGATCTGCATCGATCCGCGGGTCGCTCGGCATACTTCGCGGAGAGCGTTGGTGACCACGTCGCGGTCGTGCCCCTGCAGCGTGATCAGCAGGTCGCCGCCGCACCAGGCCGGGTCGAGATCATCGTTCGGGAAGGTGTCCATCTCCCGGAGCCGGCGCGGCTTGGCGGCCGTGAGGCCGAACTTCGCGCTGAACACCCCCGGGCCGAGCGCAACGACCGACTCCAACGCCCGCACGGGTGCGCTGGTCCCGAGGATTCCGGTGCCGTCGGTGGTGCTGATGCCGGGCGAGGTGGGTATGCCGCCGGCGGTCAGTGAGCGGATCGTCGTGGTGAGCGTGCGCAGCAGCGCTGTCAGACCCGAGCGATCGGTCACCGTCAGGTCGAACGCGACGATCGTGGCGGCCGGCACCGGATCCCCGAGGATGCCGCTCTGGTGCTCACCGTGGAAGCCCTGCAACGGGCGCCACGGGTTGCCGTCACCGGCAGGGGTGACTCGCGGCCCGTAGGCGGTCGGGGGTGTCGGGGTGTTGTCTGCGGCGGCGGCGCTGCCTGCAGCGACGGCTGCGGTCACCGCACCCAGTCCGCCCGTGACGGCTCCGGCCCGCAACATCGTGCGACGGTTCAGCTCGGGCATCTAATAGACCCTTGGTTCGAGAATGGTGGGGATGGGGGTGAGCAGTTCGGCGAGTTGCGCGATATCGGCATCGACCAGTCGGTGGCCGGCATCCGCAGTGCCGCCGGACGGGGTCACGGTCCAGCTGTGCTGAGAGCGGATGTCGTTGCGGGACTTGGTGATCCACGACGTGACCTTGGGCAGCGCCGGATAGCGGGGTGCGAGCAGCGGCTTGAGCAACTGCAGCAGTTCGGACGTGCCGTCCAGTTGGGCGAGTGCCTCGGAGAGCTCGACATGGGCGCCGTAGTCGCCCCGACCCGTGAGCGTCTGCTGCAGCGTGTCCTCGGTGATCTCGTGGGTGCGCAGGACGGTGTCGAGCGGATCGAACTGGGTGGTCTTGAGGTCCTTGCCGAGCGATCCGAGGTCGTCCTGCAGGCGGGTGCCGAACCTGCCGAGAGACGTCGGCGACTGGCCGTGCCACAGCCCGTATTCGATCCGCAGCAGTCCGGTCCACTTCGGGTCACGGACGCCGGCGCGGGAGCCCAGCGTGTTTCCGGCGATCGCGTCGCCGAGGTCACCGAAGGCGCCATACGCTCCGCCCATGGTGTTCCAGGTGCGATCGGCCTTCTTCCATGCCGCCTGCGATGCCGACCTGTCGCCGCTGCGCAACGCGGTGACGAGCGTCGTGGTCTGGCCCTGCAACACGGTGAGCCGGCCGCGGATCCAATGTTGGTACGCGATGACCTTCGGCGCCAGTTGAGCGGAGGTGACCGGCTCGACGCCGCGCGCTCCGCTGCCTTCGCCGGTCACCGTGACCTTCGGGCCGTTGACCGGTGCGCCGTCATTGACCGAGCAGATCAGGTGGTAGGTGCCCGCCGCGAGGGACGTCGTGAGCAGTGCGGTCGCGCCCGGGCCGAGCGGGTCGATCTCGCCATACAGCTTGCCGGCGGTGTCGGCGAGGTAGACCTCGGCGGCGTTGACGTCGGTGTTGCGCACCCGGACCTGCACCGAGCCGGACGTCGCGTGCGTCCATCCGGCGCCGCAGTGGCTGCGGGAGGCCTGGGCCTCGGGGACGGCGGGACGATGGGAGGCGGACGAAGTCGTGGATCCTGCGGAACCACAGCCGGTGAGAACGGCCATCCCGACGCATGCTGCGGCCAGCAGCCCCTTCCTGTGTAACGGCACCGGCTCACCATATGAAGTCGATATGTCGAAAACGGCCGTCTTTCAACGGTGTTCACCAGGGGTCGTCGTGAGTTCACCGGGACGTCGTTGTCTTCCCAGGTTTCTGTCAGGTTCGAACCCGGGTCGGGCCGAACAACGGCGTCCACGGGCGCGTGGCACGGCAGATATCCTTCTCTCCTGTCCACAGCTGATTGATCGAGACACCTTCCCGAAGGAGCCCCCGTGGCACTGCGTATGTCGACCCTGTTCCTGCGAACCCTGCGCGAGGACCCGGCCGACGCGGAGCTGCCGGGCCACAAGCTCCTGGTGCGTGCGGGCTACGTCCGTCGCGTGGCGCCCGGCATCTACACCTGGCTGCCCCTCGGGATGCGTGTCCTCGGCAAGGTCGAGGCGATCATCCGCGAGGAGATGGCCCGGATCGGCAGCCAGGAAGTGAAATTCCCCGCGCTGCTGCCGCGGGAGCCCTACGAGGCCACGAACCGCTGGACGGAGTATGGCGACAACCTCTTCCGGCTCAAGGACCGCAAGGACGCCGACATGCTGCTCGGTCCGACCCACGAGGAGATGTTCTGCCTCACGGTCAAGGACATGTACTCGTCCTACAAGGACCTGCCGCTCGCGCTCTACCAGGTCCAGAACAAATATCGCGACGAGGCGCGTCCGCGCGCCGGCATCCTGCGCGGCCGCGAGTTCATCATGAAGGACTCCTACTCCTTCGACGTCGACCAGGCCGGCCTGCAGAAGGCGTATGACGCGCACCGCGAGGCCTACATCCGCACCTTCGACCGGCTCGGCTTCGAATACGTCATCGTCAAGGCCGACTCGGGCGCGATGGGCGGCTCGGCGTCCGAGGAGTTCCTCGCGGTCAGCCAGCACGGTGAGGACACCTTCGTGCGCGACGACAGCGGGTACGCCGCCAACGTCGAGGCCGTCGAGGTGTCGCAGGCGCCCGAGGTCGAGGTGACCGCCGGGCCGGCGCACGTCGAATCGACGCCCGGGACGCCGACCATCGACACGCTGGTCACGATGCTCAACAAGGACCACCCTCGCACCGACGGCCGGGAGTGGACGGCCGCCGACTCGCTGAAGAACGTCATCGTGATGCTGGTGCACCCGGACGGCACCCGCGAGCCGCTGGCCATCGGCCTGCCCGGTGACCGGGAGGTCGACGCGAAGCGCCTCGAGGTCAAGGTGGCCCCGGCCGAGGTCGCAGCCTTCGAGGAGAAGGACTTCGCGGCATACCCGATGCTGGCCAAGGGCTACATCGGACCCGGCGTGCTGGGGGAGGAGAAGGCCTCCAAGATCCGCTACCTGCTCGACCCGTCCGTCGCTGTCGGTTCGGCCTGGGTGACCGGCGCCGACGAGGACGGCCACCACGTCATCGACCTGGTCCACGGTCGCGACTTCACCGCCGACGGCACCATCCAGGCCGCGGAGATCCGCGAGGGCGATGCCTCGCCGACCGGTCACGGCACGCTCAAGCTGCAGCGCGGCATCGAGATGGGGCACATCTTCCAGCTCGGCACGAAGTATGCCGAGGCGCTGGGCCTGAAGGTGCTCGACGAGCACGGCAAGCTGGTCACCGTGACGATGGGTTCCTACGGCTTCGGCGTGACCCGCGCGGTCGGCGCGATCGCCGAGGACAACCTGGACGACAGCGGGCTGATCTGGCCGCGCAACATCGCGCCCGCCGACGTGCATGTCGTGGCGACCGGCAAGGACGAGGAGGTCTTCGTCAAGGCTGAAGAGATCGTCCGCTCGCTGGAAGCCACCGGCATCGACGTGCTCTTCGACGACCGCCGCAAGGTCTCGCCGGGGGTGAAGTTCAAGGACTCCGAACTCATCGGTGTGCCAACGATTCTCGTCGTGGGCAAGGGTCTGGCGGACGGCAAGGTCGAGCTCAAGGACCGTCGTTCGGGCGAGCGCCGCGAGATCTCCGTCGACGACGCCGTCGCCGAGGTCACCGCCGAGATCGGCGAGCCCGAAAAGACAATATGATCACCCCACGAAGTTCTCCGCTCGTACCTCGCTCCGATACTTCGCGGGGGCCCCGATCCTTCGGAGTTCAGGGATGACCAGACAAATTGAGGCCGTCATCTTCGACTGGGGCGGCACGCTGACGCCTTGGCACGACATCGATTTCGAGGCCGAAGCGATGTCGTACGCCTCGGCGTACGGCGACCCGGCCCTCGCAGAGCGGTTGCTCGACGCCACGACCCTTGCCTGGGCGCGAGCGCGTGAGGAGCACAGCAGCGCGCGCCTCGAGGAGATCCTCGTCGAGGCCGGCGCAGACGTGCACGGCTCCTCGCACCGGGACGGCCTCGCGGCATACCGCAGTTTCTGGGATCCGCACACGATGACCGACCCGCAGGTCCGTCTGGTCTGGGAAGGCTTGCAGGACAACGGTATTCGCGTCGGTGTGCTCTCCAACACGATCTGGGACCGCGACTACCACCGGGCGCTGTTCGAGCGTGACGGCGTGCTCGACCTGGTCGACGGCGACGTCTACTCCAGCGAGATCCCGTGGGTGAAGCCGCATCACGAGGCGTTCCGCGCTGCGGCCGACGCGGTCCGCGCCGATCCGGCCAAGTGTGTCTACGTCGGGGATCGGCTCTTCGAGGACGTGCACGGCCCGCAACAGGTCGGCATGCGCGCGATCTGGATCCCGCACTCGGTGCTGCCGGAAGCGCAGGTGGTGGCGACCGACGCCCGCCCGGACGCGGTCGCACATGAACTACTCGACGTGCTCCGTGTCGTGAGCGACTGGGCCGGCGACTGATCCGTCGATCTCCGGCACGCGCAGGATCTGACCGACGAGCAGGACGAAGAACAACACGACCGTGATCACGTGCACCCCGGTGCACCACAGACAGATCGCGTGGATCTTCACCAGCTCTGCCCAGATCAGGTAGAAGACCATCAGCAGGCCGACGCCTGCCGCACCGATCCGGACGTTGTCCAGCAGTGCCGTCGTGCGGCGCCATACAGCAGGCAGGCAGAGCGCCGTCATGGCGACGAAGAAGAGCAGCCCGAGCAATGCCACCGGCACACCGGCGACCGACGACCACTGGCTCGTGGTGACCTTGGCGCAGTCGACCGCGCCGCTGTCCGAGCAGGCCAGCGACGTCGACCCGCTGTAGTGCTCGAACGTCAGGTATGCCGAGTCGGCCAGCCCGATGACGCTCAGGACCGATGTCGTCGGAGCCAGCCAGCGGGGGTGACGCAGCACCAGGTCGGTCATCGCTTCAGAGCGCCTGCCCGTGCCACACCGATCGACGTGCACACCGTGGCCGGCTTGCCGTTCGTCAGTTGGCACAGCTGGCTGGTGATGGTGTTGGCAGCGCCCAGAATCCCTTGCGCCTCAGTGGAATTCGGGTCCTTCAACTTGGCGGCAACGTAATTGCCGGAGACGTTTTGCATGAAGCTCGCGCCCTGGTAGTTCGCGCCGGAGCTGATCGCAGCGTTGCCGTAGTCGATGAAGGGAATGCTTCCTCCGCTGTACTTCGATGCCAACGCCAAGGAGGCCTTGTCGGGCGTCTGCAGGGGTTTGCGGTTTCGGTCCTCGGTCTCGAAGCTCGTGAAGGTCAGGTATTTGCTCGTGTACTTCGCCTTCAGGTAGGACATCGTCGGAATGTTCGCCGGGTTGTCGTTCTGGCTCGAGACGGCCGTCGTGAGTCCGCTGAACGTTCCGAAGCGGGACAGCGCTGCGGTCAGCGCCCACCGCTCCATGCCACAGAACGGGCAGAACTCCGCACCGATGTAGAGCACCTCGGGCCTGCCGTTCTTGGTCAGCGGCGTGTCCTTCACGGCAGTGGGTCCACCCGACGCAGCACCGGCGCCGACGGCGTCATACGTCTTGGCGGGGATGCGCTGGATCGTGGTGAGGTAGCCGGACTGCTTGGAGTTCGCGACGGCCTTCTTGTTGTCCGAGTTCGCGTTGCTGCGTCCGACGAAATAGAAGACGGCGACGATCGCGAGGACCACGACGACGGCGCCCGACGTGAGTGCGAGCAACTTCTTCTGCCGGGCTGCTCGCGCTTGCTGGGCCTGGAGGGCGGCGAGCTTCTCGCGCCCGGTGGGTGTCGACATGGTGGCGTACGGACCTTTCCGGTGACTGTGGTGACAGTGGCCCGCCCCCTGCTGACGCGGCGCCGACAGATTAGTCGTTTACTCTGTGGCGCGTGGCAGACCAGACCCGATCCATGTCATCCGGTGCGACCGCGACGCCCAGCTGGCACCAACACCCGGCGATGGAGTGGATCGGGGTCGCCGCTCGGTTGATCCTCGGCGTGACCTACGTGGTCGCCGGTGTCCTCAAGGCGCGGGATCTGGAATCGACCCGGATGGACACGCGTGCCTTCCGCATCCTGTCCTACGACCTGGCGAACATCTGGGGCACCTTCATGCCGTTCCTGGAGATCGTTCTGGGCCTGTTGCTCATCATCGGCCTGATGACCCGGATGACTGCGGTGCTCGGCGGACTGTTGATGATCGCGTTCATCATCGGCATCAGTTCGGTGTGGGCGCGCGGCATCATCATCCAGTGCGGCTGCTTCGGCAACAACGGCAAGATCCCGACCATGGCGGCATACAAGTGGGACATCCTGCGAGACGTCGGCCTGCTGCTCTGTGCCGCGTGGCTGGTCATCTGGCCCCGCACCAAGCTGAGCGCCGACCGCGCGCTCTGGGGCTGATCCGGCGGGTCCGCGAACTCATCGGCGCCGACACTCGTTGCCATGACGGCGAAGTGACAGCGCAGACCAAAATCGTTGCAAATTCAAATAAGTTAAGGTGACTCCATGCCACGCCCTGATGCATCGCAAAAGCTTGCCGCGACCAAGCCCAAGGACGGCCCGTCCAAGGGCCTGATCGGCGGCATCGTCGCCGCCGTTCTGGTGGTGGCGCTCGTCGTGGCGGTCTTCGTCACGCAGGCGAACAAGAGTGATGGTTCGGTCGCCGGCGCTGCGGTTCCCACTGGCGGCACGAAGGGCGGTCACGGTCTGCGTGCCTACCCGGACGTGAAGCTGAAGGCCAACGCACCCACCGTCGACCTCTACGAGGACTTCCAGTGCCCGATCTGCAACGACCTGGAGAAGGCCAACGGCGACCAGATCCTGCAGGACGCGAAGTCGGGGAAGATCAAGTTGGTCTGGCACCTGATGACGTTCCTCGAGGACAACTTCCAGAACCAGCCGGCGTCGACGATCGCGGCGAACGGTCTGTACTGCGCCGCGGATGCAGGTAAGGCCGCCGAGTACCACAAGGCGAACTTCGCGGGGCAGCCCGCCAAGGAGGGCACCGGCTACACGGTCGCCAACATCAAGACGTTCGGCAAGCAGGCCGGCATCACCGGATCCGCGCTGACGAAGTTCAACTCGTGCGTGGACAAGGGCACCTACAAGAAGTACGTCAAGGCGACGGCCACCCAGGCCGGCAAGGACGGCGTGACGGGCACCCCGACCATCAAGATCAACGGCAAGGAGATCAAGAACAGCTCCGCCGACTACACCACGCTGCTCCAGACGAAGAACACCTGGGACAAGGTCCTGGCCAAGATGACCAAGTGATTCGTCGCTTCGTCTGACCGCGAACGGCGGCCACACCCAGGGTGGTGTGGCCGCCGTTTCGTATGCCAAGCGGGTTGAGTAGTCGGGGGAGCGCAGCGGAGGAGGCGTATCGAAACCCGGAACCGCGCCGTCAGTCCGTCATGGCCTTGGCGGCGGCGATCCATCGCGAAAGTTCGGCCTGGCCGGGCTGCGGCTCCTCGGCCTCCCAGATCGCGTTGGTGACCAGTCGCACGAAGCTCCACGCCAGCGCGCGGTCCTCGTCGATCCCGGCCGCCTCGCAGACGAGTCCGAGCCGCAGCCGCAAGTGAGCGCGCAGGTTGTGCGCGTCCGTCGCCTCGTCCCAGCGGTTCCACAGTACGGGTGCGACGGCGAACGCCCACTCGCCGGACAACGGTTTCGGGTCGATGGCCAGCCATGGCTCACGGTCGGCGGCGAGGACGTTCTGGAAGTGCAGGTCCTGGTGGATCAGTCGCCCGTCGCAGTCGTTCTGCAGGTCGGTCATCAGGCTCGCTGCTTGGTCGCTGAGTCGCCGTGGCACGTGCGGAGATCCCTTGCGACACAACGGGATCCAGCGGGCGACGTCCGAACTCAGTCGGGTGAACTGTGGTGTCGCCGGCCGGTCCAGGCGGCGCATGAGACCGCCGATGACTTCGCATGCCTCGAGGAGATCCGGTTCGTCGAGGTTGCGGTCGTGCTGCAGTGGCTCGAGCAGCATCGCCCATCGGGCCGGGTCGGCGGCGAGGAGGCGCACCGCGCCGCGGCCCGCCCAGGTCTGCAGTGCGAGGTGCTCGAGTCGCGCCTCCTCGTGCGGCCAGGACATCTTGAGCACGACCGGCTCGGTCCCGCGATGACACGGTATGACGATCGCGCAGACGCCGTGCCAGACCGGACCGTCGGCGACGAGATCCCATTCCGCGGCGAGCTCGGCCGCTTGTGCCGGCAAGTGCGCGAGCCAGTCGTCACCGCTGATCGTGGGTTCGGCGGGTCGTCCCTGCACCATCTCCCGGAACGCCCTCGGGATGCTGGGAGCGAGGTCGTCAAAGCTGGTCGAGTGCCGGGGCAGCGAGTCGGAGCGGTGGGTCGAGTTCCGGGGGAGCGAGTCGGAGCGGTGGGTCGAGTGCCGGGGGAGCGAAGCGGAGGAGGTGTATCGAGACCAGGTGAATCGGGACCTGTCGGAAGTGCTCTCGATACGCGGGCTTCCCCCACTTCGCTCCGCCATCCGTTACTCGACCGGCGTCATGCCGGGGAAGGGCGTCGGCGCCGCTCCCCAGGTCCACAGCTGGGCGGTGGCGTCCGCCCAGAGCGCGGTGAGGCCGATGAGAGCAGCCCGATCGCCTCGTGTCGTTGCGGCCTGCCCCGCGCAGGCCGTGACGAGGTCGGTCAGCACACGCTGCGCCAGCTTCTGTCGCGCAGTGTCCGTCGTCGGGCTGACCGGCAGGCGGTAGCCGTCGGGCGAGGGCGGGACGTCCGTGCCCAGCGATGCCTCCCACGTTGCCCGGGCGGCGTGCAGCATGGTCACGGTTGCCTCGGCGCGTTTCCGGGCGTCCAGCGGCGTCTTGGCGATGATTACCTCGGACGCGTAGGCGGCTGCCCGCAATGACGGCAGGATCGCTTGTACGACAGCGGGTTTCGGCACGGACCCGCCCTTTGCCTCGATGCCGTGACCGAGCAGTTGGGCGCCGGCA
Organism: Flexivirga sp. G2; assembly: GCF_055397625.1. Classification (NCBI taxonomy): domain Bacteria; kingdom Bacillati; phylum Actinomycetota; class Actinomycetes; order Micrococcales; family Dermacoccaceae; genus Flexivirga; species Flexivirga sp. G2. The sequence continues at coordinate 3,178,292 of NZ_AP039675.1, read as the reverse complement.
TTCTGGGTCACGGTGATGGCCGCGGCCATCGGCAGGTTGCGGGTCGTCAGGTCGGCATACGACCCGATCTGACGCGCACCCTGCTGTTCGACGAAGAAGAGACCGGCCAGGTCGACGGTGGGTCCGGAGGGCAGCGCCTTGTGAGCCGGTGGCGTCATACCCTGCGTTGCCATCACCTGGGTGAGGCGGGTGCGCTGGGCGCGATGGACGGCACCGAGCTTCGTCGCCCAGCCGGAGGAGTCGAGTGCTGCGGTCCCGATGGCGGCGTCGAGTTGCTTCCACAGCGTGCGCAGGACCGCCTGGTCCGCGGGTGGTCCCTGCTTCTTGATGCCGGGGATGTGAGGTGCGTCACTCTCCAGGCGTATGCCGCAACCGGTCAGGCCCACGAGCGAGCCGGCGAGTGCGGCGGTCAGGAACGTGCGACGGCGCACAGTGGCGCGGCGATCGACGTTCGGCATGCCCGCATCCTCGCACGAGCGGCGCGGCTCGAAGCGGCGCGCCTCGTCGACGGCGGCGGGGCCACTCCTTGAACATCATTTGACGTTTTGCATGTCCAAATGGAACGTTATGAGACGTGGCGACCAAGACGAACGGGCAGTGGGCGCTCGGCGAGCACGAACCGCTGAACCATAACGAGGAATTCAAGCGCGACGACGACAGTCTCAACGTACGGGCGCGCATCGAGGAGACCTACGCCCGCGAGGGGTTCGCGTCGATTCCGGCCGATGACCTGCGCGGCCGCATGCGCTGGTGGGGGCTCTACACCCAGCGTCGCGACGGCATCCCCGGTGGCCAGACCGCGACGTTGTCGCCCGAGGAACTCGAGGCGCCGTACTTCATGATGCGGGTCCGCATCGACGGCGGGACACTGACGACCGAGCAACTCCGGGTCATCGCCGGTATCTCCCAGGATTTCGCCCGGGATACCGCGGACCTCACCGACCGGCAGAACGTCCAGTTCCACTGGATTGCGATCGAGGACGTCCCGGAGATCTGGCGCCGTCTCGAGGCGGTCGGCCTGGAGACGACCGAGGCATGTGGCGACTGCACGCGCGTCGTCATGGGTTCGCCGGTGGCCGGGCTGAGCCTCGACGAGAAGCTCGACGTCACGCCGGCGATCGCCGAGATCAACGAGCGGTATGTCGGCGACCCGGAGTTGTCCAACCTGCCGCGCAAGTTTAAGAGCTCGATCGCGTGGCTGCCCGACGCGGCTCCGGAGATAAACGACGTGTCCCTCGTCGGTGTCGAACACCCCCAGCTCGGGCCGGGATTCGACCTCCTCGTCGGCGGCGGGCTCTCCACGAATCCGTTCCTCGCCGAGCGGCTGGGCGTGTTCGTGACGCTGGAACAGGTGCCCGACGTCTGGGTGTCGGTGGTGCGGTTGTTCCGCGACTACGGCTACCGCCGGTCCCGGAATCGGGCGCGGCTGAAGTTCCTCGTCGCCGATTGGGGCGTTGCCAAGTTCCGTGAGGTGCTCGAGAACGAGTACCTCAAGACGCCGCTGCCCGACGGCCCGGCCGCGACCCTGCCGACCGTCAAGATGGACCACGTCGGCATCCACGACCAGCGCGGCGGCGGCAAGTATGTCGGCTTCACCGCTGTCGCCGGCCGCGTCAGCGGCACCACGCTCGCGGCGGTCGCGTCCGCTGCTGAGGCTGCCGGCTCGCACCGTGTGCGGCTGACGCCCTACCAGAAGCTGATCGTCGCGGATGTCGCCGACGACAAGGTGGACGGACTGGTCGAGGCGTTGAACCCCCTTGGCCTCAATGCCGATCCGACGCCATGGCGGCGCAACCTGATGGCCTGCACCGGCGTGGAGTACTGCAAGCTCGCCATCGTCGAGACCAAGCAGCGCGCCCACTCGCTCTTGCCCGAACTCGAGAAGCGACTGGCCGACATCGATCCCGAGAACCCGATCTCCGTGCATCTGAACGGTTGCGCGAACTCGTGTGCCCGGGTCCAGGTCGCGGACATCGGTCTCAAGGGACAGATCGTCACCGATGCGGACGGCAACAAGGTGGAGGGCTTCCAGGTGCACCTCGGTGGGCGGCTCGGTCAGCGCGCCGACTTCGGCCGGAAACTACGTGGCCACAAGGTCACCTCGGCGGACCTCGGCGACTACATCGAGCGCGTCGCCCGCAACTTCATGACAGACCGTGCCGACGGTGAGACGTTCTCCGACTGGGCGGTCCGGGCCGACGAGGAGTCACTCCGATGACCACCCGAACGGCAGCGGACCTGCAACAGCTCGCGGCCGAAGGTGCTGCGACGCTTGCGGATTCGTCGGCAGCCGACGTGTTGCGCTGGGCGGCCGACTCCGGACTGCGGCTGGCAGTCGCCGGCTCGATGCAGGACACCGTCCTGGTGCACCTGGCGAGCACGATCCTGCCCGGCGTCGACGTCATCTTCCTGGACACCGGCTACCACTTCGCCGAGACGCTGCAGACCCGCGACCGCGTCGCTGCGTCATACCGGGTGCACCTGCGGTCGATCACGCCACGACAGACGGTTGCCGAGCAGGATGCGGACTACGGCGTCGCGCTGCACGAGCGCGACCCCGACCTGTGCTGTGCGCTGCGCAAGACCCAGCCACTGGACGAGGTGCTCGACGAATACGACGCGTGGGCAACGGGATTGCGACGGGTCGAATCCGCGTCCCGGAGCAACACCGCTGTGGTGTCGTTCGACGAGCGCCGGGACAAGATCAAATTGGCTCCGCTCGCGGCGTGGACCGACGACGCCGTCGCGGCATACATCCAGGAGCACCAGTTGATCAGTAATCCGCTGCTGGCACAGGGCTATCCGTCGATCGGCTGCGGACCGTGCACGCGGCGTGTGGCGGCCGGTGCCGACGCCCGATCCGGACGCTGGTCCGGCACGGACAAGGTCGAGTGCGGGATCCACCTGTGACGGGCGGGACAGTGTGGCTGACCGGCCTGTCCGGGGCGGGCAAGAGCACCATCGCCGAGGCCCTGGCGGCCGACCTGACCGAACGCGGACACCGGGTGCAGATCCTGGACGGCGACGAGCTGCGCACGAATCTGTCTGCGGGTCTGGGATTTTCGCGAGAGGACCGCAACACGCATGTGACGCGGGTGGGCTTCGTCGCCGAGCTGCTCGCCCGGCACGGCGTGATCGCACTGGTGCCGGTCATCGCACCGTATGCCGATGCGCGTGACGCGGTGCGGCGGCACCACGAGCAGCACGGCACCCCTTACCACGAGGTGTATGTCGCCACCGCCTTGCAGGAGTGCCAACGCAGGGACGTGAAGGGGCTGTATGCCAAAGCCGCAGCGGGGGAGCTGACCGGGATGACCGGTGTCGACGACCCCTATGAGCCACCGCTGCAACCCGATCTGACCATCGACACGGAGCACGTGGACCTCGCCGACGCGGTGACCGTCGTCGGGACGCTGCTGACCGATCTGAAGGAGACCGCATGACGACCACCACCCTGTCCGCGACGGACGTGTCGCTGCGCGAGTTGGAGGCCGAGTCGATCGAGATCATCCGTGAGGTGATCGCCGAATTCGACCGACCGGCACTGCTGTTCAGTGGTGGCAAGGACTCGGCCGTCCTGCTGCACCTTGCCCGGAAGGCGATCCGCCCGGCGCCGTTGCCGATCACCCTGCTGCATGTGGACACCGGCCACAATCTGCCGGAGGTACTGGATTTCCGCGACCGTGTGGTGGCCGAGGGCGGCCACCGACTGGTGGTCGCGGAGGTCGAACAGTGGATCGCGGACGGACGGCTGACCGAGCGCCCGGACGGCACACGCAACCCGTTGCAGACCGTGCCGCTTCTGGACACGATCGCGGAGCAGAAGTTCGACGCGCTGCTCGGTGGCGCACGCCGCGACGAGGACCGGGCGCGCGCGAAGGAACGGATCTTCTCCGTCCGAGACGCATTCGGCGGATGGGACCCTCGCAAGCAACGCCCGGAGTTGTGGCGGATCTACAACGGACGGCACGCGCCGGGGGAGAACACCCGGGTGTTCCCGATCTCGAACTGGACCGAGCTGGACGTATGGCGCTACATCGAGGCTGAGAACGTCGCGTTGCCGAGCATCTACTACGCCCACCGTCGCGAGGTATTCCAACGTGACGGCATGTGGCTCACGCCGGGTCCATGGGGCGGCCCGCGAGGCGCGGAGTCGTTGGAAACGTTGAGCGTTCGCTACCGCACGGTCGGCGACGGCTCGTGTACCGGCGCCGTGCTCAGCGACGCGACGACGGTCGGCGAGGTTATCGAGGAGATCTCGGTCAGCACGCTCACCGAGCGAGGTGCGACCCGGGCCGACGACCGACTGTCGGAGGCCGCCATGGAAGACCGCAAGCGGGAAGGCTACTTCTAAAGATGACTCTCGAGACCACGACTCCGCAGGCGGTGCTCGCCGACCGCGATCAATTGCGGCTCGTCATCGCCGGTTCCGTCGACGACGGCAAGTCGACCCTCGTCGGTCGTCTCCTGCATGACACGAAGTCGATCCTGGCCGACCAGTTCGAGGCCACCCTGCATGCGAGTCAGGGCCGCGGGGCGGCCGAGTTCGACCTTGCGCTGCTGACCGACGGCCTGCGGGCCGAGCGCGAGCAGGGCATCACGATCGACGTCGCCTACCGCTATTTCGCAACCCCACGAAGGAATTTCGTCCTCGCCGACACCCCGGGTCACGTGCAGTACACCCGCAACACGGTGACCGGCGCGTCGACGGCGGAGGCGGCCGTGGTGCTCGTCGACGTCCGCAACGGCGTCTCGGCGCAGACGCGGCGGCATGCCGCCGTGCTGTCGCTGCTGCGTGTCCCGCAGGTCGTCTTCGCGATCAACAAGATGGATGCCGTTGACTGGTCGGAGGACCGCTTCGCCGAGGTCGCGGACGAGGTGCGCGCGCTGGCCGAACGTGTCGGCCTCCAGGCCGCGCACATCATCCCGGTGAGCGCGCTCACCGGTGAGAACGTCGCCGCACCGGGTCCTGACTGGTATGCCGGGCTGCCACTGCTCGAGGTCCTGGAACAGCTGCCGGCGCGAGTGGCGGCGGAGGGCGAACCTTTCCGGATGCCAGTTCAATTGGTGATTCGGCCACGCACTCCCGAACACCCCGACTACCGGGGGCTGGCCGGACGCGTCGCGTCCGGAACGATCCGCGTCGGCGACACCGTCACGGCATACCCGAGCGGACGAAGCTCCACGCTGGCGGGTATCGACGGTGCAACCGGAGAGGTGCCGCAGGCATCGTCCGGTGATGCCATCACGATCCGTCTCACCGACGAGCTCGATGTGGGACGCGGCGAGGTGCTCGCGACCGAGCCCGTCCGCACCACGCAGGAGCTCGACGCCGTCGTCACCTGGCTCGACGAGCGTCGGACCACGCCGCGTCAACGCGTACTTGTCAAGGTCGGCACGAGGACGACGCGCGCGTTCCTCGCGGCGCCACACGCGGTCTGGCACGTCGACGACCTGGAGTGGCAGGAGCGATCGGAACCGTTGGAGCTGAACGACATCGGTCGCGTCCGTCTGCAGCTCGCGGAGCCGGTGGCGGTCGACGACTACGCGGAACTGCGGGCCACCGGCGCCTTCGTGGTGATCGACCCCGACACCGGCGCCACCCTGGCGGCCGGACTCACCGGCTCCGAGCTCATGCAGTGAATGTGAAATCAAGCAGCCTTCCACGCATTGCACTACGCGCTCTGGACGGCTGAATCTTCTTCGAACACAAGGACTTCTCCCATGAAACCCACCCGCAAGGTGAGTGTGCTCACCGTGCCCGTCATCGCTGCGCTCGCGATCGCGTCGCTCAGCGGCTGCTCCCGACGAGCGGACGCCACCGAGAACACCGGAGCCGCGACGAGCAGTGCCGGCACGCCGGCCACGGAGTTGCGCCTCGGCTATTTCCCGAACGTCACCCACGCGGTCCCGGTGCTCGGCGTCGCCGACGGCGAGTTCGCCAAGGAACTCGGCAAGACCAAGCTGTCGACGCAGACGTTCAACGCCGGCCCTGCGGCGACCGAGGCCCTGCTCGGTGGCTCGGTGGACGCCGTCTACCTCGGACCGAGCCCGGCGATCAACGCCTTCGCCAAGACCGGCGGGAAGGACGTGCGCCTGGTTGCAGGAGGGGCCTCCGGCGGGGCCGCGCTCGTGGTGAAGCCGTCCATCACGTCGGTTTCTCAACTTGCCGGAAAGACACTGGCCACACCGCAATTGGCCAACACGCAGGACGTCGCCCTGAAGTACTTCCTGAAGCAGAAGGGCTTCGGCGTCAACGGCAAGGGCGGCGCGAAGAACGTCAACGTCATCGCGCAGGACAACGCGCAGAGTCTCCAACTGTTCCAGCAGGGCGGGATCGACGGTGCGTGGCTCCCGGAGCCGTGGGCGACCCGCCTGGTGAAGCAGGGCGGCGGCAAGGTCCTCGTCAACGAGAAGACCCGCTGGCCGCACGGGCAGTTCGTCACGACGAACCTGCTCGTCTCGACGAAGTTCCTCCACGAACATCCGCAGACGATCAAGGCGCTGATCACCGCGCAGATCAAGACTGCGCAACGGATCACCAAGGATCCGACCGGCTCGGCGAAGCAGATCGACGCCGCGCTCACCAAACTCAACGGCAAGGCCCTCCCGGCCGGAGTCACGGCGGCATCGCTGAAGAACCTCACCCCGGGCTGGGACCCGTATGCCGCGACCTTGAGCGCTTCGGCGCAGCACGCCGAATCCATCGGGCTGCTGAAGAAGACCGACCTCAAGGGGATCTATGACCTGTCGATCCTCAACAGCGTGCTGAAACAGCAAGGGTTGCAGCAGGTTTCGGATGCAGGTTTGGGGCAGGAGTCGAAATGACCAGCACGCTCATCGCCGATCGGCCGGACGTTGCCGAGTCCTCGGAAGCACGGGTCGAGGTCCGCGGCGTTCGCAAGGAGTTCCGCCAGCGGGACAATGTCGTCACCGCCCTTGACGGTGTCGATCTGACCGTCGCGCCCGGCGAGTTCGTCACGGTGATCGGCGCGTCCGGGTGTGGCAAGTCGACCCTGTTGCAACTGATCGCGGGTCTGGACACGCCGACGTCCGGCACTATCCGCACCACCGAACGCCCGGCACTGATGTTCCAGGAGGCGGCGCTCTTTCCCTGGCTGACCGCCCGCGGCAACATCGAGCTCGCGCTCAAGCTGGGCAAGGTGCCGGCGTCCCAGCGGGGTACGCGCGCCACCGAACTCCTGGAGCTGGTGCGGCTCGGTGCAGCCGGAGACCGTCGGGTGCATGAGCTGTCCGGCGGTCAACGACAGCGCATCGCGTTGGCTCGCAGTCTCGCCCAGGGGTCGAGGCTGCTCTTGATGGATGAGCCGTTCGCGGCGCTCGATGCCATCACGCGTGACGTGTTGCACGAGGAACTGACGCAACTCTGGCGGACCACGGACCTGAGCGTCGTGTTCGTGACGCACAACGTTCGCGAGGCGGTCCGGCTGGGGCAGCGCGTCGTACTGCTCTCCTCCCGGCCGGGCCGCGTGTTGCGCACGTGGGACGTCGACCTGCCCACCTCGCGATCGCTGGAGGACGTGTCCGTGATGGAACTCGCCGCCGAGATCACCGGCTCACTACGAACGGAGATCAGCCGCCATGCCGGTGCGTGAGGACGAACGGACGACGGACGACTTCGCGCGCATCAGCGACGGCCTCGATGCGCTCGAGGAGAAGCGCCCGGAACGCCGACGGGTCGACAAGGTCGCGATCATCGCCCCGATCGTCGTGGTCGCCGCGTTCGTCGCGATCTGGCAGGCGGTCTGGGCCTCGGCGATCAAGCCGGAGTACGTCATACCGTCACCATCGACCGTCGGGCACGAGCTGTGGCGGATGGTCACCGATGGCAGCGCGTGGGATGCCACCTGGACGAGCCTGCGGCGCGGCGTGTTCGGCTTCCTGATCGCGCTGGTGCTCGGCACCGCGCTCGGCCTGCTCATCAGCCAGATCTCGTTCTTGCGCAAGGGATTCCGTCCGATCCTGTCCGCGCTGCAGTCCATGCCGTCCGTGGCCTGGGTGCCGTTCGCGGTGCTGCTGCTCGGGTTGAACCCGTCGGCGCTCTACATGGTGGTCCTGCTCGGCGCGGTCCCGTCCATCGCCAACGGGCTGATCGGTGGACTGGACCAGACGCCGCCGCTGCTGCGCCGCGCCGGCACGGTCCTGGGCGCGCGTGGTCTCTCACTGGTGCGCCATGTGCTGGTGCCGGCCGCCCTGCCGACGTACCTGACCGGCCTCAAACAGGGGTGGGCGTTCTCCTGGCGCTCGCTGATGGCGGCGGAACTGATCGTCAACAGCCCGAAGCTCGGCGTCGGTCTCGGCCAGGTGATGGAGAACGGCCGGGACATCAACGACATGCCCACTGTCATCACCGCGATGATCCTGATCCTCCTCGTCGGCATCGTGGTCGAGCTCGGTGTCTTCGCCCCGATCGAACGCAAGGTGCTGCGCGACCGCGGTCTGACGCCCACCGGCGTCTGACCGAGCTAGCCCTCCAGCAGGGCGAGGCGGTCCAGCACGTCGCTCCAGCCCTGCCGGAGCCCGTCGCCGGAGTCACCGGGCCGGCTCACCCGATGGATCACCGTGACCGACGTGCCGTCGCCGTCGGGCCGCAACTCGACCCGCACGTGATCGGGAAGGTTCGGTTCGTCGCCACCGATCCACCACCAGGTCAACTCGAGCACGTGCGGTTCGTCGACGGTCGTGAACTCGCCCCGCACGCCGATGCCGGCCGCCTTCGACTCGAAGCGATAGCGCCCGCCGACCCGCGCCTCCATCTCGTATGACGTGTCGGGCAATTGCGGCCACCACCAGGTCGCGATGCCCTCCCGGGTGGTCCAGGCCCGCCATACCGACTCGATCGGGGCGTGGACGTGGCGTTGCAGGGAGAAGTCGGTCATTGCTGCTCCAAGGTGGTTGCGAGGGAATCGAGCTGAGTCGTCCAGAACGCGCGCAGGTCGCGCAGCCAGTCGGACGCGTCGTCGATCGCCTCCGGGGCGACCGAGCACCAGACGGTGCGGCCGACCTTGCGTCGACGTACCAAGCCGGCGTCCTCCAGGACCTGCAGGTGCTTGCGCATCCCGGTCAGCGTGATCGGAGCGCAGGCGGCCTGTAGTTGGGAGGTGGATCGCGGAGCACCGCAGCACTCGGTGACGACCCGCATCCGGGTGGGGTGCCCGAGAGCCGCGAAGACCTCCGCCGTATGCTGAACCATTTGGTTCAGTATTCCTGACGTTGATCGAGCCGGCAACCCCTGCAGGTCGCCGGGATGGACGCGACGACCGCGTGTCGCGCCCGCCCGGGCCAGCACCTGACGCCCTGTAGGCTGAGCACTCCACTCGAGAACAGCAGGAGCGCGTCAGTGATGAGCGAGAACCCATCCGCCCGGACGGAACGTATCTCCGCAGACCTCGCCGAGGTCCTCGCCCCGCTGGATCTCGTAGTCGAGGACATCACCGTCATGCCTGCAGGCAAACGGCGGCTGGTGCGCGTTCTGGTCGACCGGGACATTCCGTCCGGCGACGACGCCGCGAGCGACCCGACCGCCGTCATACCTCCGCTGGACCTGGATCAGGTCGCGGCGGCCACCCGAGTGGTCAGCGAGCGGCTGGACGAGACCGACGCCATGGGGGAGCAGGCCTACGTCCTCGAGGTGAGTTCACCCGGCACCGACCGTCCGCTCACCCTGCCGCGCCACTTCCGGCGCAACGTCGGCCGACTGATCGAGCTGACCGTCCCGGAGTCGCCCGCCGTGACCGGCCGGATCACCCGCGCCGACGAGTCCGGATTCACGCTCGAGGTCCCGGGCGCCAAGGGCGCGACCACCGAGCAGTCCTTTTCGTATGACGACGGCCTGCGCGGCGCAGTGCAGGTCGAGTTCAACCGCAGCAGCGACTCAGAAGGAGACGACCACTGATGGACATCGACATGGCCGCGTTGCGGGCGCTGGAGCGCGAGCGGGACATCCCGATGGACGTGATCGTCCCCGCGATCGAGCAGGCACTGCTGACGGCATACCACCGGGAGGACGGCACCTACCGCAACGCCCGCGTCGAGCTGGACCGTAAGTCCGGCCACGTCGTGGTGTGGGCGCGGGAGGACGCGCCGGTCGACGAGGAGGGCAACCGCGGCGAGCCGGGTCCGGAGTTCGACGACACGCCCAGCGACTTCGGTCGCGTGGCGGCCGCCACCGCACGCCAGGTGATCGTGCAGCGCATGCGCGATGTCGAGGACGAGGCGATCCTCGGTGACTTCCGCGGCCGCGAGGGCGACGTTGTCGCCGGCGTGATCCAGCAGTCCAGCGATCCGCACGCCGTGCACGTCGACTTCGGCACCGTCGAGGGTCTGCTGCCCTCGGCCGAGCAGGTCCCCGGCGAGCGATACGTCCACGGCGAGCGACTCCGTGCGTATGTCGTGAGCGTCAAGCGTGGTCCGAAGGGCCCGCAGATCCTGCTCTCCCGCAAGCACCCCAACCTGGTCCGCAAGCTGTTCGCGCTGGAGGTCCCGGAGATCGCCGATGGCACCGTCGAGATCTCCGCGCTGGCCCGCGAGGCCGGCCACCGCAGCAAGATCGCGGTGCACGGCAAGCAGCAGGGCGTCAACGCCAAGGGCGCGTGCATCGGTCCGATGGGCTCGCGGGTGCGAGCGGTCATGACCGAGTTGCGCGGCGAGAAGATCGACATCGTCGACTATTCCGCCGACCCCGCGGTGTTCATCGCTGCGGCGTTGTCGCCGTCCCGGGTGGAGTCGGTCGACATCATCGACGATCGCGCGCGCTCGGCACGCGTCGTCGTCCCGGACTTCCAGCTGAGCCTGGCGATCGGCAAGGAGGGCCAGAACGCCCGCCTCGCCGCGAAGCTGACCGGCTGGCGGATCGACATCCGACCGGACACCGCCGCCCCCGGCGATGCCGGGGCAACCGACTGACTGCGGTAGGCTGGTCGTGAGCGGTCGGACGCGAGCCCACCGCACACCACCCACTTCACCGACCCGGCATGCCGGGTTGCGAACGTGTGTGGGGTGCCGGACTCGCGACGAACGGTCGGTATTGCTGCGGGTGGTCGCACTCGTCGGGAATGACGCGGCGCAACGTGATGTTGCGGTGCTCGTCCCTGATGAGCGGGGCCGGCTGCCGGGCCGAGGGGCCTGGTTGCACCCCCGGCTGGAGTGCCTGGAGCAGGCGGTCCAGCGGCGAGCCTTTCCCCGCGCGTTGCGGATCACCCAAGGGGTGGACCCGACGCACGTCCGGGACTGGATCGCCGGGCGATGATGCCCGTCATACAGACCGGTATGACGAGTGAACTGTGACGCGTGGACGGCGACGTCCGCGCCGGCAACAACAACCGAAGGCGGGTTTTGACGCTGATGAGCACCCGATGAGTACTCAGCGATGAAGCACCCAAACTGGCGGTTCGTGCTGCCCGGCTGACTTGGCCGGCCAACCTGGACCGCCGCAATCCGACAAGGAGAAGTGTGGCTAAGGTTCGGGTTCACGAGCTCGCGAAAGAGCTCGGAATGCCAAGCAAGGATCTGCTGTCCTACCTGAAGGAGCAGGGCGAGTTCGTCAAGACGGCGAGCTCGACCATCGAGGCTCCGGTGGTCCGCAAGATCAAGGAAAACCCTCCGGCCGGCGCCCAGTCCGGCGCTGGAGACACGGAACAGAAGGCTCCGGCGAAGAAGGCGGCTCCCAAGCCCCCGACCGCCGAGAAGTCCACCTCGACAACGACGACGCCCGCACCCGCGACGCCCGGCCCCAAGGCTGCGCCGCAGCCGGGTCCCAAGCCCGGTCCGAAGGCTGCGCGTCCGACGCCGGCTGCCGAAGCACCCCAGGCGCCGGCACCGGCGACTCCGAAGCCGGCCGCCGAGAAGGCGGCTGCGCCCGCACCGAAGTCGGCACCGAGCGCTCCTGCTGCTCCGGCCGCTCGCAATGCGGGTCCGCGCCCGGCTGCACCAGGTCCGCGCCCCGAGCGCCAGCAGGGCGCCCCGCGCCCCGGTGGCAACCGTGGCGGCTCGCCGCGTCCGGGCGCACCGCGTCCGGGTAACAACCCGTTCTCCTCCAACCAGGGCATGCGCTCCGCTGGTGGCAACAGCGGTGGTCCGGCACGTCCGGGCAACAACCCGTTCGCGTCCAGCCAAGGTATGCCGCGCCCGGCCTCCGGCCGAGGCGGCGCCGGTGGTGCGGCAGGCCCCCGACCGGGTGCCCCTCGTCCCGCTGGTGCGCCCCGTCCCGGCGGTGCCGGTGCCGGTGGTGCGCGTCCCAACCCGGGCATGATGCCCGACCGCGCTGCGGTCCGACCCGGTGAGCGTCCGGCCCGTGGCCGTGGCGGCCCCGGCGGCGGCCCCGGTGGTGGTGGCCCCCGCGGTGGTGGCGGTTTCGGCGGACGCCCCGGCGGTCGCGGACCGGCCCGTGGTGGCACTGCCGGTGCGTTCGGTCGAGGCGGCGGAAAGGTCCGCGGTCGCAAGTCCAAGCGCGCGAAGCGCCAGGAGTTCGAGCAGATGCAGGCGCCGTCCGTCGGCGGTGTGACTGTTCCCCGCGGCGACGGTTCGACCGTCATCCGAATGCGGCGCGGTGCGTCGCTGACCGACTTCGCCGACCGCATCGACGCCAACCCCGGCTCGCTGGTGACCGTGCTCATCCACCTCGGTGAGATGGCCACCGCCACGCAGTCGCTGGACGAGGACACGTTCGCGCTGCTCGGCTCGGAGCTGGGCTACGACATCCAGATCGTGTCGCCGGAGGAGGAGGAGAAGGAGCTCTTCGACTCCTTCAACATCGACCTCGAGGCCGTGGAGGACGAGGAGAACCTCAAGCCCCGTCCGCCGGTCGTGACCGTCATGGGTCACGTCGACCACGGTAAGACCCGCCTGTTGGACGCGGTCCGTCACGCCGACGTGCAGTCCGGCGAAGCGGGCGGCATCACCCAGCACATCGGTGCCTACCAGGTCCACGTCGAGCACGAGGGCGAGGATCGCGCGATCACCTTCATCGACACCCCGGGTCACGAGGCGTTCACCGCCATGCGTGCTCGTGGTGCGAAGGTCACCGACATCGCGATCCTGGTCGTCGCAGCCGACGACGGCGTCATGCCGCAGACGGTGGAGGCGCTCAACCACGCGCAGGCCGCCGATCTGCCTATCGTCGTCGCGGTCAACAAGATCGACGTCGACGGGGCCAACCCGGACAAGGTTCGCCAGCAGCTGACCGAGTACAACCTGATCGCCGAGGAGTACGGCGGCGACACGATGTTCGTCGAGGTCTCGGCCAAGCAGGGCAAGAACATCGACGGCCTGCTCGAGGCGGTGCTGCTGACCGCGGACGCCGCGCTCGATCTGCGCGCCAACCCCGACCGTGATGCCCAGGGTGTCGCGATCGAGGCCAACCTGGACCGCGGCCGCGGTGCGGTGGCGACGGTTCTGGTCCAGCAGGGCACCCTGCGCGTCGGTGACGGCATCGTCGCCGGCACCGCGCACGGTCGTGTTCGCGCGATGCTCGACGAGCACGGCAACAACGTGCAGGAGGCGACCCCGTCGCGTCCGGTGCAGGTGACCGGTCTGGCCTCGGTGCCGCGTGCGGGTGACACCTTCGTGGTGGCCCCGGACGACCGCACCGCCCGGCAGATCGCCGAGAAGCGCGAGGCTGCCGACCGGCAGGCCGCGCTGGCGAAGGTCCGCAAGCGGATCAGCCTGGAGGACCTCAACGAGCAGCTCGAGGCCGGCAAGATCGAGACCCTCAACCTCATCCTCAAGGGTGACGTGTCCGGTTCGGTCGAGGCGCTGGAGGACGCGTTGCTGCAGATCGACGTCGGCGACGGCGTGGACCTGCGGATCATCGACCGCGGCGTCGGCGCGATCACGATGAACAACATCAACCTTGCGGTCGCCTCGGAAGCGGTGATCATCGGCTTCAACGTGCGAGCCGAGGGTCAGAACGCCGAGTACGCCGACAAGGAAGGCGTCGAGATCCGCTACTACCCGGTGATCTACCAGGCCATCGAGGAGATCGAGCAGGCGCTGAAGGGCATGCTCAAGCCGGAGTACGAAGAGGTCGAGCTCGGCACGGCCGAGATCCGCGAGATCTTCCGCTCCAGCAAGTTCGGCAACATCGCCGGTTCGATCGTCCGCTCCGGCGAGATCAAGCGCGGTTCGAAGGCGCGGATCACCCGCGATGGCAAGGTAGTCTCCGAGAACGTCGAGGTCGCCGGTCTGCGGCGCTTCAAGGATGACGTCACCGAGGTCCGTGAGGGCTTCGAGTGCGGTATCAACCTCGGTTCGTACAACGACCTGCAGTTGGGTGACCTCATCGCGACCTACGAGATGCGCGAGAAGCCCCGCGACTAAACCCAGTCGTAGGGCCTGAATGACGGCTTCTTCGACGAGTGACGGTGCAATATCGCCGTCACTCGGCGAGGGAGCCGTCATTCGCGTTCGGGTGGGTGTCGTCTCTGAGAGGCTGGGCGCATGCGATTCGGAATGGTCGGCACCGGCTACTGGGCCCGTATGACGCACGGGCCCGGCATACAGGCATCGAACAACGAGCTGGTCGGCGTGTGGGGCAGGGACGCCGCCAAGACTGCGGACGTCGCGAAAGCCCTTGGGGTCGAAGCATTCTGCAGCCACACGGCGCTGCTTGATGCCGTCGACGCCGTGACGTATGCCGTGCCGCCGGACGTGCAGGCGCCGCTGGCGATCGAGGCGGCGCGGGCCGGCAAACACCTGCTGCTCGACAAGCCGGTCGCGCTGGATGCGAGCACGGCACGGGAACTGCGCGACACCGCCCGGGCATCCGGGTGCCGGTCGGTGGTGTTCTTCACCGCTCGCTACACACCCGAAACCCGTTCCTGGCTGGACGAATTGGCGGCCGTGGACGGTTGGCGGGGTTCCTGGACGGAGTGGATCGTCGCGAACCAGCGACCCGAGAGTCCGTACAAGGACTCCCCGTGGCGGCAGCGCGAGGGTGCGCTGTGGGATCTCGGTCCGCACCTGCTGGCGACACTGATCCCGGCGCTCGGCGCGGTGCGAAGCGTTGTGGCACAGCCAGGAATGGGCGACGCCGTACACCTCACTCTGACGCACGACTCCGACGCGGTGAGCACCGCGAGTCTGGCGCTCTGGGCGCCGCCCGCGGCATACACCTGGGGGATGCGAATGTGGGGCGACTCCGGCGTGAGTGTGGCGCCGGTGGCAACCACTCCTGCGACGACGGCGCTGGCCACCGCGGCGGACGAACTCGCGGCTGTCGTCTCCACCGGCACCGACCATGCGCTCGGGCTCGACCTCGGCGTCCAGGTCGTCGAGGCGCTTGCAGCAGCCGCGGACCAGCTGGGTCGACCGGTCGGGCGATGACGGTCCGCCGACTGTGTTTGCATGGGGGCATGGCGGATTGGGAGATCGTGCAGTGTTCCGGTGGTGCCTTCTACGAGACCAAATGGATCCCGTTGGCATCCTTCAAGGCGATCCGGTTGGGTCCCAAGCGGTTTCAACGCTGTCCGGTCCACCGGAAATGGGAGATGACGAGCCGGGTGCCCGAGGCCGCACTCACCCCGCAGATCCGACAGCAGGCGGCCGAGCATCGTGACTCCGGGATGATCTGACCGGCCTCCCCGGACGGGGACGGAATCGGTGGACGTACCGTCAGGGTTGTGCGTCGTCCCGGTCGTACCACCGGAGCAGTCCGGCCCGTATCCGTCCGTGGCGATGATCCGGACGAACCGGATCAGGTTGTGCGACAAGGGTGTTGGCCGATGTCCGGGGGAGCCGCAACCGACGCTCCTGTGCATCGACGGGACGATGCACCTCGCGGAATCCGCCGGACGGCAGACGCACGAGGCGGCCGGTCTCGTGACCGTGCACGGCGGTCACGGCGTCGCGGTGCTGCAGACCGAGACAGACCCGCCGAGTGATCATGAACGCCGCCACAGGTGCGAGCACCAGGGCGAGCTGTAGGACGTGCACGACGTCCTCGAGGCTGAGGGACAGCTTCATGGCGAGTTGGTCGGACCCGGCCGCGGCCCACAACACTCCGTAGAACGCGATGCCTGCGGCACCGATCGCCGTGTGGGTCGGGGTATGACGGGACCGCTCGGCAACGGGACGAGCACTCAGATCCCCGAGCAGCCAGGTCTCCAGGAACGGATACGCGATCACCAGTGCCAGGAAGAGGGTGCACACGCCGACGGGGACGAGCAGCCCGAGGGTCCAGGTGCGCCCCAGCCACACGAACTCCCACCCTGACGGCACCAGTCGCTGGGCGCCGTCGAGGAATGCCAGGTACCACGTCGCACCGGAACCGGCGGTCGCGTTCTCCGGGTCGGCGGGACCCAGCGCCCAGACCGGATTGGTCGTCACGAACGCGGCTGCGGCCGCCAGTACGCCGCCGACGACGAACAGGATGCCGATCGCATGGACTGCTGTCGCGGGTGTGCGGGTGACTCGCGTTCTCCGGTTCGGGGCGATGCCTCGGCGCCGCGCCCGAAACGCGATCGCGGCAAGGCCGATGAGGGTCAGCGGAAGCACCGCGACGTGGAGGACGTAGAACACGACGATGCCGCCGCCGGGGAACTGGCCGCGGAACACGAGAGCCGACAGATCCGTGCCGACGAACGGCATCGCCTGCAGGATTCCGTTGAGCACCGCGAGGCTGCTGGCCGACAGCAGGTCGAACGGCAACACGGTACCGGTGAGTCCCTCACCCATGGCGATGACGAGCACGAGGAACAGCAGCACCCACCGTGACCGCTGAGCGCCGCGGAAGCTCGCGGTGAAGAACACCCGCAGGACCTGCAGCAGCAGGCTGACGATCAACAGCGACGCGCTCCAGTTGTGCAGTTGGCGCACCAGCAACCCGCCCCGGACGTCGAACGACGTGTGCAGCGTCGAGTCGAGTGCGCGCGACATGGGTACGCCGCGTAGCGGTGCGTACGAGCCGTCATACCGGACCGTCGCAGCCGACGGTCGGTAGAAGGCGAGCAGAAGCACGCCGGTGAGGACGCAGACCACGAGACTCGCCAGCGCGATCAACCGCAGATGCCGCAACCATCGGTCCGTCGATGCGCGTGTTCGCAGGTCCCGCAACAGTGTTCGCCGATCCAGCCACGCGCCGATCCGATCGGTGATCTGGTCGCTGCGCTCCACGGTGTGAGTCATCCGGTGCCTCCTCGGTCGACGCCAACAGCCGACTAACCCCAAGACGCACCGCGCAGCCGGTCTGTGACATCTGCGCGGACATCTGCGCGCGAGACCTGGACCGGGGTGTTGCGGCAACGGATGTCACAGACCGGGTGGACGGTTCGTCTCAAGGGGAAACAGCCACGAACGAGGAGTACACGGAGATGCGAGTTTTCGTCGCGGGCGCCACCGGCGCGGTGGGGCGCCGTCTCGTGCCGCAGTTGGTCGCGGCCGGGCACGAAGTGGTGGCCAGTACCCGAACATCCGGCAAGACCGACCTGGTGCGAACCATGGGTGCGACACCGGTGGTGCTGGACGGATTGGACGGTACGGCGGTCGGCGAGGCCGTGGCCCAGGCTGCGCCGGATGCGATCATCCACCAGATGACCGCGCTGGCCGACATGGGCGACCTGCGCAAGTTCGACCGGACGTTCGCCATGACGAACCGGTTGCGGACCGAGGGCCTCGACAATCTGATCGACGCGGCGCGGGCAGCCGGGGTGTCCCGGTTCGTCGCACAGAGTTTCACCGGGTGGACCAACGCCCGCACGGGTGGCCCGATCAAGTCGGAGGCAGACGGCCTCGACCCACACCCACTGAGACACCAGACCCTCACCTCCGGTGCGATCGCGCACCTGGAGCGGTCCGTCACGGACATCGGTGGGGTGGCCGTGCGTTACGGGTTCCTTTACGGCCCAGGCGCATCCGACCCGATGATCGAGACGGTGCGGGCCCGCAAGATGCCCGTCGGTGGCGACGGTGCGGGGATCTGGTCGTGGTGTCACGTCGACGACGCCGCATCGGCCGCCGTGGCCGCCCTCGACCACGGCGACGGCGTCTACAACATCGTCGACGACGACCCGGCGCCGATCTCGGAATGGCTGCCGTACTTCGCCGACGTCATCGGCGCGAAGCCACCGCGCCACCTCCCGGCCTGGCTCGTGGGACTCGCGGCCGGCGAGGTGGCCGAGTCCTGGATGACCACGATGCGCGGATCGTCCAACGCGAAGGCGAAGGCGGAACTCGCGTGGACACCCCGCTGGAGCAGTTGGCGGGACGGGTTCGCGCACGGACTGTCGTGCCCGACCAGCGAGGAACCGCGGTGAATCTCGCGCTCTGGATCGCAGCCGGGCTGTTGGCGACCGTTTTCCTCGTGGCCGGCAGCACCAAACTCTTCGTCTCTCGGGAGAGACTCGCGCGAGCTCCGGGGGGAGCGTGGGTGAACGACTTCAGCGGAGGATTCGTGAAGTCGCTCGGAGCGGTAAAGGTACTCGGCGCCGTCGGCCTGATAGTGCCGGGAGCGCTCGACGTGGCGCCGGTCTTGGTGCCACTCGCGGCCGTCGGGCTGGGACTGATCATGATCGGGGCGGCGATCGTGGAGTTCCGGCTCCGCGACGGGAGGCATGTCGCGGTCAACCTGATGTACCTGGCGGTGATCGCCTTCGTGGCGAGCGGCCGATTCGCGTGGGGATGGTGACGGCAATGAGAGTTTTTGTGGCAGGTGGCACCGGAGTCCTCGGGCGACGGTTGGTCCCGCAACTGGTGGCGCGCGGTCATCAGGTGACCGCGACGACGACCAGTGCGGACCGGGTCGGCCGGCTGGAGGGGCTCGGCGCCGTCGGCCTGGTGATGGATGGTCTGGACGCGATGTCGGTCGGCGAGGCCGTGGCCGCCGCGCGGCCGGATGTGATCGTGCACCAGATGACCGCCATCTCCGTGACGCACGCCGGCAAGCCGGACATGAAGCACATGGATCGGTGGTTCGCCACCACGAACCGGCTGCGGACCGAGGGCACGGATCACCTGCTGGCCGCCGCCGAGGCAACCGGTGTCTCCCACTTCGTCGCCCAGAGCTACGGGGCGTGGAACGGCATACGGTCCGGCGGCTGGGTCAAGACGGAGGATGACCCGCTGGATCCGATGGCCGGAACCGTCGCGGAACCGGGTATGGCGGCGATCGGCCACGTCGAGGACGCCGTCGTGAAGGCAGGTGGGGCGGTGCTCAGGTACGGGTGGCTCTACGGACCGGGCGCCATGGAGGACCTGGTGGAACCCGTTCGCAAACGGCAGTTCCCGGTCGTCGGTGGCGGCGCAGGTCACTGCTCGTGGCTCCACCTGGACGATGCCGCCCGGGCTACGCTGCTGGCGGTGGAGCAACGAGTGCGTGGCGTGTTCAACGTGGTGGACGACGAACCTGCGTCGGCCCGCGATTGGCTGCCCTACCTGGCCGAGTGCGCCGGCGCCAAGCGACCGATGAACGTTCCCGCCTGGATGGCCCGGCCGCTGGCCGGGCAGGTGGCGGTGCTGATGATGACCGAAGGTCGTGGCTTCTCCAATGCCAAGGCGCGGACCGAGTTGGGCTGGAAGCCGCAGTACGCATCGTGGCGGCAGGGATTCAAGGAGGAGCTGGCGTGACACGGGCCGAGGAGTTCGAGGAGCTACGGCCCCTGCTGTTCTCGATCGCCTACCGGATCCTCGCCAGCGTGAGCGAGGCCGAGGACGCCGTCCAGGAGACCTGGCTGCGCTACGCGGACACCGGGACGGAGCCGAGGTCGACCAAGGCGTTCCTGTCAGCGGTGGTGACCCGTATCTCGATCGACGTGCTGCGGTCCGCCCGCGTACGCCGCGAGAAGTATGTCGGTGCCTGGTTCCCCGAACCACTGCTCGAGGACCCGTATGACGATCCGGCACGCGCCGCGGAACTGGCCGATTCGGTGTCGATGGCGGCCTTGTTGCTGCTGGAGCGGCTCAGCCCGCTGGAGCGTGCGGTGTTCGTCCTGCACGAGGTCTTCGGCTTCGGGTTCGCGGAGGTCGCGTCAGCGGTCGACCGGTCGGAGTCGGCCTGCCGTCAGCTCGCAGTGCGGGCGCGACGACACATGGACGAGGGCCGGCCGCGGTTCGAGGCGGACCGCATCGAGCGCGAGCAGCTCGCCGCGCGCTTCTTCGACGCGTTGCGGGACGGCGAGGTCGAGGACCTGCAGGACCTGCTCACCGCGGACGTGGCGATGGTCGGCGACGGCGGCGGCAAGGCGCCGCAATGGGCGCGTTCGATCACCGGTGCCGACAAGGTGTCCCGGCTGCTCGGCTCGACGATGCCGTGGTTCTTCCGGATCGGCGGGCAGGTCGAGCTGCACGAGGTGAACGGGCAGCCCGGCGCCCTCTTCCGGGATCGGGACGGCCGGGTGCTCAACACCTGGACCCTGGACATCGTCGAGGGCCGGATCCAGACGATCCGCACGGTGCTCAACCCCGAGAAGCTCGAGCACCTTGGGCCGGTCGCCGACCCTTGGGCCATTTACGAGGAAGCGAACAACGCCCGCCGCGCCGGGCGCTGAACTCAGCCGTCCGTGGTCAGGACGATCTTGCCGAAACTGTCGCCCGCCGCCAGCCGTTCGAACGCCGTGCGCGCGTCGGCGAGGGGCAGGGCCTGATCGATCACGGGTGAAATTCCTTCGCGGGCAACGAAATCGACGAGTCGGCGCAACTCCGCGATCGATCCCATCGTCGAGCCGATGACCCGTAGCTGCTTGAAGAAGATCTTGGTGAGTTCCGCCTTCGCGGGAGCATCGCCGGACGTCGCCCCGCAGATGACGATGGTGCCGCCGGGATGGAGCGAGTTCACCGAATGACTCCAGGTGGCCGCGCCGACGGACTCCATGACGGCGCTCACCCGCTCGGGCAACCGCTCGCCGTCGGCGAACGCGCGTTCCGCACCGAGTTGCACCGCACGCGCGCCGCGCTCCTCGTCGCGGGATGTGACCCACATGCGCAGCCCGGCGGCCGACCCCAGCTGCACCAATGCGGTGGAGACGCCGCCGCCGGCGCCCTGCACCAGCACGGTGTCGCCGGGGGAGACGCCGGCGTTGCCGAAGAGCATCCGGTATGCCGTGAGCCATGCCGTCGACAGGCACCCCGCCACCTGCCAGGACATCGATTCCGGCTTGGGCACCAGATGGGCGGTCGGCACCACGACCTGTTCGGCGAGCGTTCCGTCATACAACTCGGACAGCAGGGTCCGGCGCGGATCCAGGGTCTCGTCGCCGGACCAGCCGGGACTGGGGATCACGCTGTGCAGGATGACCTCGCGGCCGTCGTCGGTGACACCGGCGCCGTCACACCCGAGGATCATCGGCAGTCGGTCCGCGCCGAGGCCGACGCCCTGCAGCGACCATAGATCGTGGCGGTTCAGCGCCGCCGCACGCAGGTGCACGCGGGACCAGCCGTCCGGCACCTCCGGATCCGGTCGATCGCCCACCTCGAGGGCGGACAGCGGGTCGTCACGGTCGAGTCGGGCGGCATACGCGGCGAGCATGCCCACCACCCTACGAGCCGGGGTCGCCGTCAGGCTGCGCGATCGTCGTCCGGTCGACGTTCGCGCAGCAGCCACCAGCGGGCGGTGAGCCCCATCAGCAGTGCCCAGAACGCCGATTCGACACCGGCGATGGTCGTGCCCGATGCCGCAACGACCAAGGTGAGCACGGCCGCGGTCGTCTCGGCGGATCGTGTGCCGACAGAACGGGTTTCGCCGACAGCTCCCTGGATGGCGCCGGCCAGTGCGCCGAGCAGGGCGAGCCCCGCGACCGTCTCCACCACTCCGGACGGTGCGAGCGTGACCAGGGTGGTCAGCGCGGCCGAGGACAATCCGAGCACCAGGTAGGTCGCACCGCTGGAGGCGGCAGCGAGCCAGCGTCGGGAGGTGTCGGGCCCTGCGTCCGGACCGGCCGCGAGCGCGGCACTGATCGCCGCCAGATTGATCGCGTGTCCGCCGGCGGGGGCGCCGAGCGCGGTGCCGGCGCCGGTGACGAGCATGCTCGGCCGCCACGGGACCGTGTATCCGAAGCCGCGCATGACGGCGACCCCCGGGATGTTCTGCGAGGCCATCGTGACGATGAACAGCGGGATGGCGATCCCGAGAACGGCCTGCACCGACAGGTGCGGTACGACGGGCGCGAGGCCGGGCAGCATCCGGTGATCGGCGAATGACGTTCCGGTGCGGGCGAGTTCGATGCCGATCACGGCGCTGGCAGCGACGAAGGCGCCGGGCACGGCCCATCGGGGCGCGACGCGCACGAGGACGAGCCAGACGAGGATGACCGGCAGCACATCCCACGGATGTATGGCGACAGCGCGGACCGGCTCCAGGCACAGCGGAAGCAGCACGCCGGCCAGCATGGCCTGCGCGATGTTCGTCGGGATCCGCGCGATCAGGTCCGCAAGGCCGGACCACAGTCCGCCGGCGACGATCAGCAGGCCGGTCACCGCGAAGGCACCGGTCGCCGCTGCCCAACCTCCGGAGACGGCACCCGACCCTGCGAGCAGTGCCGCGCCCGGGGTGGACCAGGCAAGCGTGATGGGGATCCGGAAGCGCGTGGCGAGCACGATCGCCCCGACCCCCTGCAGCAGCGTGACGGCGAGCAGCCCCGACGCGGCCTGTGCCGGGCTGGCGCCCACCGCGCGCAGGCCGGTGAGCACGACCGCGAACGAGCTGGTGAATCCCACCAGTGCGCAGACGATTCCGGCAATCATGGGTGTGACCGGGCTGGTCCGTTGAGTCGGTAGAGTGTCGAGCATGTGCTGTTCCGTTCGCGAAACGTTCTGTATACGGAACGCTAACGCGCCATGCTCGGCCGTACGACGGGCGTCCAGGAAGTGAGCGAGCGGGGAACGTCGGCGGTCGTCGGAGCGCGCATCCGCCAGGCTCGCCAGGACCGCGGTATCAGCCTGTCGGCGCTGGCCAGAGATGCGGGCATCGGCAAGGCCACCTTGTCGCAGCTCGAGGCGGGGGACCGCAATCCGACGATCGAGACCCTCTACGCGATCTGCGGTCCGCTCGGTGTGCCGTTGTCGGTCCTGGTCGGCGAGTCCGGCGGTGCACAGGCAGCCGCTGCCGGCGGCATGCGTACCGTGCTGCTCGATCTGCGGCATCGGCCCGACGGCACGACGATCGAGGTGTTCCGTCTCGATTTCCCCGCCGGAGCCCGGCATACCTCACCGGCGCACGGCCGGGCCGTGACCGAACATCTCGTCGTCACGGCCGGAGCCGTGCGGGTCCGCACGGCCGGGTCGGTGCTCGTGCACGCGGGGGAGTCCACCACCTGGGTCAGCAGCCGACGGCACTCCTATGCGGCCGTCGGGGGCGCGGCCGAGGCCGTGTTGGTGATCACGACCCCGCCCGCCGACTGATCTCCTGGGTCAGCCCCAGTTGGCCGCGTTCGTGACGCAGAACGGGTGACCCGCCGGGTCGAGCAGGACCGTCCACGTCTCGCCCGGTTGCTGCTCCGGCTTGGTGGCGCCCAACTCGACACAACGCGCCACGGTGGCCTCGGGGTCCTCGGCTGCGAGGTCGAGGTGGAACTGCTTGTGCCCGTGATCTGGCCAGGACGGGCGCTCGTAGTCGGGCGTCTCGCCGAAGCCGAGTCGCTGGTCGCCGTGCTGCAGCATCGCGTAACCCTCTCCCTGGGCCGTGATGTCCCAGCCGAGCGCGGCGCCGTAGAAGGTGGCCATCGCGCCCGCGTCGGGGCAGTCGATGGTCACCATGCCGATGCTCGCTGCGGGCTTGGTGGTGTCGGTCATCTGCGGCTCCTCGAATGTCGGATGTGGCTGTCGGACCATCCTTCTAGGCTGCGAGGTATGGCGCCTAGGACAATCGCGACAACCGATGGCGTGATTCTGGATCCGCATCGGTTCGCCGAGCACGCCACGCTGGCACGGCCGGCCTGCCATCCGGCACTGGACACGTTCGTGCAGCACTACTGGACAGTTCGGTGGCAGCTGCCCGCGGGTGCGTCATACCGCTCGTCATTGGTGCCGGTCGCGCAGGCGAACCTGACCGTCGAGGATGCGACGAGCCACCGATCGGGAGCGAGCACGCCCGGCGTGTTCATCACCGGTGTCGTCAGCCGCGCTCGCTTCGACGTGACGCTCACCGGGTCCGGCGGCGTTGTCGGTGTGAAGTTCCGACCGGGCGCGCTGACCGCCCTGACCGGGGTCGCGGCGACCGGCTTGCGGGACCGGGTCATCCCGGCCACCGAGGTCTTCGGCGACGCCGACGCACTGAGCGGTCTCTCCGCCGACGACCCCGAGGTCGTCGACCGGCTGGACGCCTACCTGCTCGGTAAGCCGCTGGCCGGCAGCGCCGAGCTGGACGCGCTGGCGACCGTCATCGCGATCCTCGAGGACTCGGCGCCCGCGATGTCGGCGGCGGAGCTCGCCGATCGCTGCGGCATGGGGCTGCGGTCCCTGCAGCGCCTGTGCCGGCACTACATCGGTGTCGGCCCGCAGTGGCTGGTCGCCCGGGCGCGGGTGCACACGGCGATCGCGCGGCTCCATGCCGGCGATCACGACACGCTCGCCGAGCTCGCCACGGAGCTGGGATGGTTCGATCAGGCGCACTTCGGCCGCGATTTCACCGCGTTGGTGGGGGAGTCACCCGGCGTCTACCGGGATCGGATCCACGCCGCCGCAGACTAGATTTGTCGTCGTGCCCGAACACCTGATCCTGCTCGCACCGTCCGCCAACCGGGTCTATGCCGCAGACACGCCCCGTCTCGCCGAAGCCGAACTCCGCACAATGGCAGCCGGATTCGGGCTACCCGACCCCGAGGTGAGCACCACCCGGCTGGCGGGTGTCGACTACCTGGAGCTGCACACCGGCGGGGATCTGGACGACCGCGCCGTGCGCGTGGTGTCGACGCTCTCGGCGACGCATGCGATCTTCCGGCGCGAGGGCGATCTGCTCGCACCCGTGCCGCTCGAACGGCCGGAGCCGTACCCGAGCGACCTGGTGACGATCCAGAAGTACCAGGGCAAGACCAATGAGCAGTGGACCCGGCTGCTGCTCAACGTGACCGTCGCAGCCACCAGGTCGCCGGAGAAGCTGCTGGACGGGACCGTGCAGGTCCTCGACCCGATGTGCGGCCGCGGCACCACCCTCAACATCGCGCTGTCGCTCGGTCTGGACGTCACCGGCATCGACCTGGATGCCAAGGATTTCCAGGCTTATTCGGCATTCATCAAGACCTGGATGCGGCAGCACCGCCTCAAGCACTCGGCCGACGAGGCGGCTCTGCGCACCAGCGGCCGCAGCCGTGGCAAGCAGCTGCGGATCGAGGTCGCCCCGTCGAAGGAAGCTGCCAGGGCGGGCGACGTGCAGCACGTCAGCTATCTCTCGACCGATACGACTGACATCGACGGTCTGCTGAAGGCGCGCAGCGTCGACGTGATCGTCACCGACACGCCGTATGGCGTGCAGCACGGCTCGCACGGTGATCGGATCGCTCGCAGTCCGCTCGACCTGCTGGGCCGGGCCCTGCCGCAATGGCAGCGGTTGCTGCGGACCGGCGGCGCGATCGGGCTGTCGTACAACACGCACGTGGCTCCCCGTGACGAGCTCAGCGAGCTCTTGATCGCGAACGGCTTGACCCCCGTCGACGGTCCGGCCGACGAGTTCCGGCACCGCGTCGACGCCTCCATCGACCGCGACCTCATCGTCGCCCGCAGAGTCGGGTGAACGTAGGCTGTGTCGTTGCCCGACCACGTCCGCACCAGTTCAGGAGGCTCTCATGGCTGACCCGGCACGCGCCCGCAAGATCGCCGAGCGCACCAAGACCCTCGTCGCCGATTTCGTCGAGCGTCGCGTCAAGGACGAGCGCCTCGGCTTCGTGACGATCACCGACGTCCGCGTCACCGGTGACCTGCAGCACGCATCGATCTTCTACACCGTCTTCGGCAGTGACGAGGAGCGTACGAACACCGCTGAAGCTCTTGAGGATTGGCGAGGTCGCATTCGCTCGCACGTCGGCAAGGGGCTCGGCATACGCCTGACCCCGTCGTTGGAGTTCATCCCCGACGCCATTCCGGAGGGCGCCGCGCACATCGAGGAGGCCCTCAAGGCCGCCCGGGAGCGGGACGACGAGCTGGCGAAGTCCAAGGCCTCCGCGTCATACGCAGGGGACGCCGATCCCTACAAGAAGCCGGCGACCACCGACGACGCAGCCGACACCGAATGAGCGCGTCGGATGACGCCTGACGGGCTGCTTCTCGTCGACAAGCCCGCCGGCTGGACGAGCCACGACGTGGTCGCGCGCGGTCGACGACTGGCACATACGCGCCGCGTCGGTCACGCGGGCACTCTCGACCCGATGGCGACCGGGGTGCTCGTGCTCGGCGTCAACAAGGCGACCAAGCTGCTGACGTTCCTGGTCGGCTGCGACAAGACCTACACCGCGACCATCCGACTCGGCCAGTCGACGATCACCGACGACGCCGAGGGCGACGTCACCGAGTCGTATGACGCCGCGGGGGTCACGAGCGAGGCGGTCGCGGCCGCCGTCGACACCCTGCGCGGGGACATCCAGCAGGTGCCCAGCGCCGTCAGTGCGATCAAGGTCGACGGCGTGCGCTCGTACGCCAAGGTGCGTGGGGGCGATGAGGTCAAACTGCAGCCACGCCCGGTGCGGGTGAGCAGGTTCGACATCCTGGCCGAGCGCGAAATCGCATCCGACGCAGGCCAATTGCGCGATGTGGACGTGGAGGTGGAGGTCTCCTCGGGCACCTACGTGCGCGCGCTGGCTCGTGACCTGGGTGCGGCGCTCGGTGTCGGTGGTCACCTCACCGCGCTGCGCCGGACACGTGTGGGCCGATTCGGCATCGAGGACTGCACTGCGCTGGACGACCTCACCGCGATGGCCGACCGCGATGAGCCACTACCGATCATCGGCATGGGTGAGGCCGCCGCCGCGCAGTTCCCGGTCCGAGCGATCAGCGCGCAGGAGGCGATCGACCTGCGCCACGGGAAGCGCCTCGCCCGGCGACCCGAGCGGATCGAGGTGTCGGCCGCGATCACCGAGGACGGTGAGCTGGTGGCGATGCTCGACGAGAGCAAGCCGGTGCCGGTCTCGCGCGTGGTGTTCCCCGCCTGACCCGCTCGTCGGCCCGTCGCGAGCCAGATGCGACAGGGTCGCGCTGGGTCGATATGCTCGATGCACCATGGCCACCGTCACCGCACCGCAAGCCTCCAAGCTCCAACGTGCCCGCGCGTTCTTCGCCGATTTCACTCCGGCAGAACGTCGTTCGGTGCTCGGTATGTCGGCGGCGGTGCTCGCGCTGCACGTGCTCGGCTGGGGCACCTTGCTGTTCGTGGTGGCGCCGCAGCACTTCGAATTCGGCGCAGACGCCGCGCACGCGCAAGCATTCGGCATCGGGCTCGGCGTCACGGCATACACGCTCGGGATGCGGCACGCGTTCGACGCCGACCACATCGCGGCGATCGACAACACGACCCGCAAGCTGCTGTCGGACGGCAAGCGGCCGATGTCGGTGGGATTCTGGTTCTCGCTCGGCCACTCCAGCGTCGTCTTCGGGTTGTGCTTCCTGCTCGCGCTCGGGATGAAGGCACTGGCCGGCTCGGTCGAGAACGACAACTCGACGCTGCACGCCGTGACCGGCGTCATCGGGGTGACCGTATCGGGTCTCTTCCTGTGGATCATCGGCATCCTCAACCTGATCGCGTTCATCGGCATCATCCGGGTATGGCGCCGTGCCCGGCACGGTGAGTTCGACGAGGAGGCGCTGGAGCACCACCTCAACTCCCGCGGTTTCGTCAACCGGATCCTCGGCGGCCTGACCAAGTCGGTCACCGAGCCGTGGAACATGTACCCGATCGGTTTCCTCTTCGGGCTCGGCTTCGACACGGCCACCGAGGTCAGCCTGCTCGTGCTCGCCGGCGGTGCCGCGGTGTCCCTGCCCTGGTACGCCATCCTCACGCTGCCGGTGCTGTTCGCCGCCGGGATGAGCCTGCTCGACGCGGCCGACGGCGTGTTCATGGCGAAGGCCTACCGCTGGGCGTTCGCCAAGCCGTTGCGGCGGCTCTACTACAACGCGACCGTCACGTGGTTGTCGGTCTTCGTGGCGCTGGTGATCGGCAGCATCGAGCTGTGCTCCGTGCTGGCGGATCGACTCTCCTGGACCGACGGCCCGGTGGCGGCGATCGGCTCGATCGACCTGGACGGCGTCGGATTCGTCATCGTCGGAGTCTTCGTCCTGACCTGGCTGCTGGCCGTCGCCGCGTGGCGCGTGCTGGGACTGTCCGAGAAGGAATTGTCAGCGGGATAAAGTTGCGCGCGTGCTGCGCCTTTCGAAGCTGACCGAGATCCCCGCCGACTTCGGTGAGTGTGTGGTCACCATCGGCAACTTCGACGGGGTGCACCGCGGCCACGCCGCGTTGCTGCGCCAGGTCGTCGAACGGGCTCGGGAACGTGAGGTCCGCTCCTGCGCCGTCACCTTCGACCCGCACCCGTTGCAGGTCCTCTTCCCGGAGCGGGCGCCGCAACTGATCGCCTCGTCGGCGTCCCGGTTCGACCGGATGGCGCAGACCGGCCTGGACGCCGTCCTGGTGCTGGACTTCACCCACGAACTCGCCGGGATGTCACCGGAGGACTTCGTCCGCGACGTGTTCGTCGACGGACTGCACGCCGTCGAGGCCGTCGTCGGGGGAGACACCCGGTTCGGCGCGAAGAACGCCGGGGACGTCACCACCTTGCGGGAGTTGGGCGAGCGCTACGGGTTCGACGTGCGAGTGATGGCCGACGTGGGGGAGGGCCGGCGCATCTCCTCGACCGAGATCCGCGCGGCGCTCGCCGACGGTGCGGTCGACGTCGCCGCCGAGGCCCTCGGGCACCTGCACGACGTGCGGGGTGTCGTCGTCCGAGGTCTGCAGCGCGGCCGCGAGTTGGGCTTCCCCACCGCCAATCTCGGGCGTATGCCGGAAGGGCTCGTCCCGGCGGATGGCGTGTATGTCGGCTGGCTGGTCCGCGAATCGGTCCCGGACGGCGACCCGGAGCACCGGATGCCGGCGGCCATCTCGGTCGGCACCAATCCGACGTTCGACGACGTCCCGGAACGCACGGTCGAGGCCTACGTGCTCGATCGCGACGACCTCGACCTCTACGACGAAATGGTCCGGATCGAGTTCGTCCGGCGACTGCGGGGCAACACGAAGTTCGACTCCATCGACGCCCTCATCGAGCAGATGCACCGCGACGTCGACGTCGCGAGGGAGATCTGCGAAGCGGAGTCCGGCACTCGCTGATCCGGAACCCAACTGGCTAGTAGGCTTCCGGTCCATGACGAAGTCGTTGAGCGCAGAGCAGCCCGACCTCGCGATCGTCGAAGGTCGCGCCACCTCCGTGGCACACCTCTTCGTGGACCGAGTGGCCAAGACCCCGACGCGGGAGGCATACCGCTACCCCGTCGGTGACCAGTGGAAGTCCATGACCTGGGCCGAGGCGGACGAGCGCTCCCGGCGGATCGGTGCGGGACTGGTGTCGCTCGGCGTCGAGCCGGAGGACCGGGTGGCGATCGCCTCCGCGACCCGGCTGGAGTGGGCGCTGGCGGACCTCGGCATCATGCTCTGCGCGGCGGCGACGACGACGATCTATCCGTCGACCACGGCCGACGAGGTGCTCTTCATCGTGTCCGACTCCGGCAGCACCGTGGTGTTCGCCGAGAACGACGAACAGGTCGCCAAGCTGCGCGGTGGACGCGACGTCATCCCGTCGGTCCGCAAGGTCGTGCAGATCGACGGCGACGGTGACGGCGACTGGGTCATCGGCCTGGCCGAGCTGGAGCGTCTCGGCGCGGCATACCTCGCCGAACACGAGGACGTGCTCGAGGGCCGCATCGAGCAGCTGACCCCGCAGTCGCTCGCGACCCTGATCTACACCTCGGGCACCACCGGCCGGCCGAAGGGTGTCCGTCTCCCGCACGACGCGTGGACCTACGAGGCGGCTGCGGTCGACTCGGTCGGCATCCTCGGCGAGGACGACGTGCAGTACCTCTGGCTGCCGCTCGCCCATGTCTTCGGCAAAGTGCTGCTCACCCTGCCGTTGCAGATCGGCTTCCCGACGGCGATCGACGGCCGCGTCGACAAGATCGTCGACAACCTCACCGTCGTACGACCCACCTGGATGGGTGCGGCGCCGCGCATCTTCGAGAAGGTCTACGGCCGCATCACCACGATGATGGCGAACGAGGGCGGCGCCAAGGCCAAGCTCTTCGACTGGGCCAGCGGCAACGCACGCAAGGTCGCCGACGCCCGCGGCGCCGGTGGCAAGGTCAACCCGGTGCTCGGCGCCCAGCACGCGCTCGGCGACAAGATCGTGCTCGGCAAGATCCGCGAGCGGTTCGGGGGCCGGGTGCGCTTCTTCATCTCCGGCTCCGCGGCGCTGAACCAGGACGTCGCGAAGTGGTTCGACGCGATGGGTATGCCGATCCTCGAGGGTTACGGCCTGACCGAGACCTCCGCGGCGTCGTGCGTCAACCGTCCCTCGTCCAACATCGTGGGCACGGTCGGCCTGCCGATCCCGGGCACCGAGGTGAAGATCGCCGACGACGGTGAGGTCCTGATCAAGGGACCCGGTGTCATGCAGGGCTACCGCGGCCTCGACGACGTCACCGCGGAGACGCTGGTCGACGGGTGGTTCCACACCGGCGACATCGGCGAGGTGCTGCCAACCGGCCACCTGCGGATCACCGACCGCAAGAAGGACCTGTTCAAGACCTCCAACGGCAAGTACGTCGCACCGAGCCTCATCGAGGCGACGTTCAAGGGGATCTGCCCCTACGCCTCGCAGTTCGTCGTCGAGGGCGACGGGCGCAAGTTCGTCTCGGCGCTCGTCACGCTCGACGAGGAAGCCATCGTGGACTGGGCTGCCGCCAACGGTATGACGGGCTCGGACTACCGCACGATCGTCTCCTCGGACGCCGCGCGCGAGATGGTCCAGGGGTATGTCGACGAGCTCAACCTCGGCCTGAACCGCTGGGAGCAGATCAAGAAGTTCATCATCCTGCCGCGCGACCTGACGGTCGAGGACGGCGAGATCACGCCCAGTCTGAAGCTCAAGCGCAAGGTCGTCACCCGTAAGTTCGCCGGCGAGCTGGACGGCCTCTACGACTGAGTCCTCTGGCTCGACTCCTCGGAAGGCGGATGGAGGACCGGCTCGCAAGCTCGCTCGGTCCCTCCATCCGCCTTCGTCGTCGTCTCGCGCATCCATCCAAAGCGGGTTGAGTAGCCGGGGGAGCGCAGCGGCGGAGGCGTATCGAAACCGCTCTGTTTCGTCTCGACGCCCGGCACGCCATACCCTTGTCCGCATGGCAGGTGAGTCACTCTTCGCGAACCTCGAGCCGCTGCTGGAGCGGGTGAGCAAGCCGATCCAGTACGTCGGCGGCGAGCTCAACTCCACGGTCAAGGACTGGGACTGCGGCGGTTTCGGACCGGACGGTGCGGAACAGACCGTTCGCTGGGCGCTGATGTACCCCGACGCCTACGAGGTCGGACTGCCCAACCAGGGCGTCATGATCCTCTACGAGGTCCTCAACGAGCGTGCGGACACGCTCGCGGAGCGGTCCTACGCCGTCTGGTCGGACATGGAGTCGGCGATGCGCGAGGCGGGCGTCCCGCAGTTCACCGTGGACGGGCACCGCGCGGTGCGCGACTTCGACGTCTTCGGCTTCTCGTTGTCGACCGAGCTCGGTTACACCAACATGCTGACGGCGATCGACCTGGCCGGTATGCCGTTGCACGCCGCCGACCGGCGCGAGGACGACCCGATCGTGCTCGCGGGCGGTCATGCCGCCTTCAACCCGGAGCCGATCGCGGACTTCATCGATGCCGCAGTGCTCGGCGACGGTGAGGAGGCCCTGCTGGCGATCACCGAGATCATCAAGGCGTGGAAGGGCGAGGGGCGGCCCGGCGGGCGACGCGAGTTGCTGCTGCGGCTGGCCCGCACCGGCGGTGTCTACGTGCCGGCGTTCTACGACGTCGACTACCTGCCAGACGGGCGGATCCAGCGGGTCGCTCCGGCTCCCACCGCCACCGGTGTGCCGTGGCGCGTGTCCAAGCACACCGTGATGGACCTGGATGCGTGGCCCTACCCGAAGCAACCGCTGGTGCCGCTCGCCGAAACGGTGCACGAGCGTATGTCGGTGGAGATATTCCGCGGCTGCACCCGCGGCTGCCGGTTCTGCCAGGCCGGGATGATCACCCGTCCGGTGCGGGAGCGGTCGATCACCGGCATCGGTGAGATGGTGCAAAAGGGTTTGCAGGCAACGGGTTTCGAGGAAGTCGGGCTGCTGTCACTGTCGTCGGCCGACCACTCCGAGATCGCGGACATCACCAAGGGGCTTGCCGATCGCTACGAGGGCAGCCAGACCGGTTTGTCGCTGCCGTCGACGCGCGTCGACGCGTTCAACATCGATCTCGCCAACGAGCTGACCCGCGGTGGTCGGCGCTCCGGTCTCACGTTCGCGCCGGAGGGCGGGTCCGAGCGGATCCGCAAGGTCATCAACAAGATGGTCAGCGAGGACGATCTGATCAACACCGTCGCGGCGGCATACTCCGCCGGCTGGCGGCAGGTGAAGCTCTACTTCATGTGCGGGCTGCCGACCGAGACCGACGAGGACGTGCTGCAGATCGCCGACCTGGCCAAGCGGGTCATCGAGACCGGCCGGAAGGTCAGTGGTCGCAAGGACATCCGCTGCACCGTGTCGATCGGTGGCTTCGTGCCGAAGCCGCACACGCCGTTCCAGTGGGCGGCGCAGTTGGGTGCGGAGGAGACCGACGCACGGCTGGCCAAACTGCGCGAGGAGATCAAGTCCGACCGACGGTTGGGTTCGTCGATCGGCATGCGCTACCACGACGGCAAGCCGGGCATCGTCGAAGGACTGCTCAGCCGTGGGGACCGCCGGGTGGGCGCAGTCATCGAGGCCGTATGGCGCGACGGCGGCCGCTTCGACGGGTGGAGCGAGCACTTCAGCTATGACCGCTGGATGGACTGTGCGACAACGGTTTTCGACGGTTCCCCGGTGTCGGTGGCGTGGTACACCACCCGCGAACGCGACGAGCACGAAGTACTGCCCTGGGACCACCTCGACTCCGGTCTCGACAAGGACTGGCTGTGGGACGACTGGCAGGACGCGATCGACGAGCAGGAGCTCGACGACTGCCGGTGGACCCCGTGTTTCGACTGCGGCGTCTGCCCGCAGATGAACACCGAGATCCAGATCGGTCCTACCGGCAAGAAGCTGCTGCCGTTGACCGTCGTCTGAGGCGATCGCCGGCAGCAGCCGCAGAGTTTCGTCGTTGGCGCTCAGCCGGAGGTGCCGATCACCACGTCGAGATCGAGACTGCAGCCGATCAGGGTCGCGGTCGTGCCGTCTCGCTGCGGTTCGTCGAACCAGAGACCGGGGGTGAATCCGGCCTTAGCCAGCATCCGCAACGAAGCCCTGTTGCGGTGATCCGGTGCCACGAAAACTGTGCGGCCGTCGGGATATTCGGCTGACAGCCCGATCAGCCACGCCCACATCATGCGGGTGCCGATCCCGCGGCCGATCCAGTTCGAGTCGCCGATGAGGTAGTCGCCGCCGATCGCCTCCGGGTCGGGAGTGAGCGCGGCGTACTCGGGATGATCCTCGATCAGGTAGTCCTGGACGAAGCCGATCGATCGGCCGTTCGCCTCCACGACCGACATACGGGTCGGTTGGTCGCCGTCGATGCGCGGCCGATAGCGATCGATCACTTCCTGCGGGCTCGGACGGCCGCCGAACCAGCGCTGCACATGCTCCGCCTGACGCCATCGCACGACGTCCGGCAGGTCGCCGTACGTCATCGGCCGCAACACGATCCGCAGATCCGGCTCGACCACGAAGACCTTGTCGTCGCCGGACAGGTCGTCAGCGGCAGGCTCGGCCGGCGACGCGAGGCGTCGCGCGGCGGCGAGCCAGCTCTCACCCGTGGCGGAGTCGGTCCGTTGCGCGTCGCCGGCGCAGCGTACGACGATGTGAGTCACGAGACCCACCATCGCCGCCCGGCCGTTGATCAGCAAACGGTTTCGGCGCGATCACGATCCCGAAGGCCCCGACGCAGCGGGAGGGCCGGAAGGGCACGGCTGTGCGGCGTGTCTTCCGGTCCTCCCGATGTCGTTCGGCTCCGCGGTGCGCGAAGGGTGCTGTGGTCAGCGACGGCCGATCGACATGGCGGTCGTCATGGTCGTGAACAGATCGGTCTGGTTGGTGACGCCCTCGACACGGCTGGCCTCGGGGCCGGTGGCGGCGACCCGGATCTGCGTGCCGGTGTGCTCCTGGCTGTCGCCGTCCTTGGCCGCCGTCGCGTAGCTGATCGTCATCGGCGCGTTGTCCGCGGTCGTCAGAGTGGCGGTGACGCCGGCGGTCTTGCTGCCGGCCTCGACGATCTGGCTGGTGTGGCCGTGGTCGCCGGTGACGATCACCAGGGTGTTCTTGTGCTTCTGCTGGTAGGCGAGCGCCTTGCCGACGGCCTTGTCGAACTCGACGTTCTCACCGATCTGACCGCACGGGTTCGCCGCGTGGTCCTCCTTGTCGATCGAGGCGCCCTCGATCTGCAGGAAGAAGCCCTTGCCCTTCTTGGCGCCCTTGCTCAGGGTGTCGAGTCGGTTGATCGCCACATCGGCCATGGTCGACAGGTGCGGCTGGGCGGCGTCCCGCTTCGCGTTGACCGCGCAACGGGTGGCCGGGGTGTTGTCGTGGGTCGGCTTGGGGCCGGTCCACTCCAGGTCCATGTTGTTCGGCGCGAAGCTGCCCAGGACCGGCTTGTTCTTCGGCGCCTTGCGCAGTTGCTGCTCGTTGGTGGCGACGAAGTAGCCGCTCGTGCGCGCGCGGTCCAGGACGGTCTGCCCGGCATACTTCCCGGCCGTGATCTTCTCGTCGAGGTAGCTGCGGCCGCCGCCCAGCAGCACGTCCGGACGGGTCTTGACCAACTGCTCGGAGATCGAGCCCTTGCCGCCGTTCTCCAGAGCGTCGGTCGGGCACTTGGCGGTCGTGGCCGACGGGCCCTTGCAGTCGCGGCTGGTGACGTGCGAGCCGAGGACGGCAGGGGTGGCGTCCTGGATCTCGGCCGTCGTGACGTCACCGGTGCGGTATCCCGCCTTCTTGGCGAGCTCCAGCACGGTCGCCTTGGGGTTGCCGTTCGTGTCGACGCTGATCGCGCCGTTGTAGCTCTTCGTACCGGTCGCCCAGCCGGTGCCGGAAGCAGCCGAATCCGTCACGTAGTCAGGGGTGTTCGTGCCCTTCTGGACCGAGTATGTCGTGTACGCGCCGGTGCTCTGGAGCCGATCCAGGTTCAGTCGTCCGTTGGCGCCGACCTCGTAGTTGCGTGCGGCGGTGATCTCCGAGTCACCCATGCCGTCGCCGATGAGCAGGATCACGTTGGTCGGCTCGTGGCGGGAACCGTGGTGCAGCGGGTCGGGCGACGCTGTTGCGGTCGCGGCGCCGGTCAATGCGACGACGGCGGCGAGTGCACCGAATGCCTTGCCGCGGTGGGGAATCCGGTGAGTGGTGGAGCGGAATGCGTTCATTGATGTAGTTCCTCCGTCGGCCGGTGCCGGCTCATCTGAACCTGACGGGGAATACACCGGCCGAGGCTGATGCAAACGAACCGAACCGACCGACAAGGAAGCCCGTCGCCAACATCAGGTGAACGCAATATGTGAGAAGGCTGACAGCCCGCTCAATACTCGTCGATCGTCAGCTGCACGTGTATGATGTCCCCGAGCCCGACGTCCTCCGCGCGCTGCACGGCGACCTTGACCGGCACCAGATAGCCACCGTTGCGGGGAAAGATGGAGGTGGTGAAGTCGGTGTCGCCGATGCGGCCGGCGGCCGGGATGCAGCCCCACCCATAGGTCACGTCCCGCGCGATCTGCGCGAGATCGTCCGCCTGCTCCGGCGGCAGCGCCACGAAGAGGTATGGCGCAGGGCCGCGCCATTCGAGGATCTCGCCGTCGAAGTCCAGGTGCACGTCGCCCAGCCTAGGTCCCGGCGGAGCCGCGCAACCGCGCTCCGCGCAGGTGTATGGCGATCCCCGGCGTCGCGATCCGCACGATCTCCTCGGGCGACGCATCGGCCATGGTCGGCACCTTGAGCACGTAGCGGGTCATCAGCAGCCCGGCAATGGTCATCAGGATTCCGGTGGCTCGTGCCTCGGCGTCCCGACCGGCCAAGCGGCTCGTCATCCGGCCGAGCAGTTCGGTCTCCAGGAATTCAACAAAGCCTCCTGTGCCGTCCTGAGCGGTAGCAGTCGCGAGCACCGTCTGGACGAGCACCGGGCCTATCTCGGGGTCGTCCCAGACCCGCAGCACCGTCCGTAGGATCCGCGTCGGCCACTGCTCGACCGGAGCGTCCAGGGCATGTTCGATGAGCTCGCCGGGACGCACCGGCAGGGCCATTGCAGCCGCGAAAAGCCCTTGTTTGGAACCGAAGTGGTAACTGAGCAGGGCAACATCGACGCCCGCGTCGGCGGCGACCGCCCGCAGTGTGGTGCCGGCATACCCGGTGGTCAGGAAGTGATCCCGCGCCGCGTCGAGGATCTCGGCGCGCGTGTCCGGTTTGCCGGCTCTCCGGCCTCGCGACTTATTCATCACCGTTGAAGCTACTGCGTTCCGCGCCGGAGCGTTGGTGGTGCGCGGTCAACGCCGATCGCGCAACGACGAAGGAGTTTGGTCATGGATCGCACGAAGGGCGCGCTGGTCGCCGTATGTGTCGCGCTCGCCACCGTCGTGTCGGCGGTGTCGTCGCTGATGGTGGCGCTGCCGGACGTGGCGCGCCATACCGGGGCGTCGCAGACGCAGTTGTCCTGGATCGTCGACGGATACGCGCTCACCTTCGCCGCGCTGCTGCTGCCGGGCGGTTACCTCGGGGACCGGCTGGGCCGGCGGCGCGTGCTGCTCGGCGGCCTCGGACTGATCATGGCCGCGGCTGCCGCCGGTGCCCTGGTCACGAGCCCGGGCACCTTGATCAGTGTTCGCGTCGCGATGGGTGTCGCGGCCGCGATGATCATGCCCGCGACCTTGTCGACGATCACCGCGACCTTCCCGCCCGCCCAACGGGTGCGCGGCGTCGCCGTCTGGGCCGGATTGGCAGGCGGCAGTGCGGTGCTCGGGCTGTTCGCGTCGGGCCTGTTGCTGGAATGGTTCTCCTGGCAGTCGATCTTCTGGTTCACGGTCGTGGTCGCGGGCGTGGCGACGGTGCTGACCGTGCGACTCGTCCCGGAGTCACGCGCGCCGGAGCCGGGCCGGTTCGATGTCGGTGGCGCGGTGCTCTCGGTAGCCGGGCTCGGGCTGCTGGTCTACTCGATCATCGAGGCGC
The DNA here is from genome assembly GCF_055397625.1 of Flexivirga sp. G2. NCBI lineage: Bacteria > Bacillati > Actinomycetota > Actinomycetes > Micrococcales > Dermacoccaceae > Flexivirga > Flexivirga sp. G2. Next base: position 3,140,954 of record NZ_AP039675.1, on the reverse strand, counting down.
CCATCGAGGGCTGGGGGAGTGCACGCACCGTCGGCGGCCTGGCCGCAGGGATCGTGGTGCTGGCTCTGTTCGCCGCGTGGGAGCTGCGAAACAGCGCGCCGTTGCTGGACGTTCGGCTCTTCGGGCGGCGTGGTTTCGCTGCCGGGATGCTCACCGTGTCATCGCTGTTCTTCGTCTTCTTCGGTTTCATCTTCGTGTTCATGCAGTACCTGCAGTTCGTCCGCGGCTGGTCACCGTTGGTCGCCGCATGTGCAGCCGCGCCGGTGGCTCTCGGGCTGCTGCCGGGCGCGCGACTGGCGCCATACCTCGTGCGGCGGGTGGGCGTGCGTGTCCTCTGCGGCGCCGGTATGACGCTCGTGGCGCTCGCGATGGTCGGCCTGTCGACGGCCGGCACGGACACCCACTATGGGGTGATCGCCCTGCTGCTGTGGGTGGGCGGCACCGGTATGGGCTGGGCGATGACTCCGGCGACGGCGAGCATCACCGATTCCCTGCCCGAGGCGGAGCAGGGCGTCGCCTCCGCGATGAACGATGTTGCCCGCGAGGTCGGTGGCGCGCTCGGCATCGCGGTGCTCGGCAGTGTGTTGAGCGCCGGCTACCGGTCCGCTCTCGAGCTGCCGTCCGGCGCCGGGCGGGAGGCGGCTGCCGCCCGTGAATCCGTCGGTGCTGCAACGCAACTCGGCGTCCCGGTGCGCGATGCCGCCCGGGCAGCCTTCGTCTCCGGACTCGGCAGCACATTCCAGCTCGCTGCCGGCGTCATGGTCGTCTGCGCGATCACCGTGGTCGTTCTGGTCGGCGCTCGCCGTCGTGCGACGGCACCATCACCGGGTATGACGGTCGTGGGTCGGCGCTGATCAGGGTGCGCCGGTGGTGAGGGCGTAGCCGCCAACGACGGCCATACCGACGGCGAGGAGCACGGCGACGGGGACCCGGACCGCGGGGCGGAGGCGCGCCAACCGTGCGGCGAGCGGGACGAGCACCGTGAACATCGGCAACAGGTAGCGCGGCCGTGATCCGAAGTAGCCGGACGTGCCGATCGTCATCAGCAGCAGCACGACTCCGAAAATCGTGTAGCCGAGCGGCAACCCGTCGCGGGCGCCCTGCCAGATCAGCCACACCATGCCGAGCAACAGCACGACGAGGCCGATGCCCTTGACGGTTTCGAGTCCGCCGCCGGTCACCAGGTCACGGACGAAGTCCGCGAAATAGGCACCGTTGTCCCAGCTGCGCGCCCAGCCCTCGGTGGCGTGGAAGTAGCCCATCAACTCGTGACGGCGTACGGCGACGTACGCCAGATAACCGATCAGGCCGAGCGGCGCGATGACGATCGCCGGCACCAGGCGTCGCCACGACGCGCGACCCTGCAGGCCGGTGATCAGCGCTGCCACGCAGACGGCTGCGACGACTGCTGCGCCGGTCGGCCGGGTCAGCCCCGCGAGGGCGGCCAGCACGCCGGCGAGCAGCCAGCGCCGGTCGGCCACCGCCCACAACGCCCACGCGGCGAGCGCGCAGAGCAAGCCCTCCGTGTAGGACATCGACAGCACGAGCGCATAGGGGTAGATCGCCCACAGCACCAGGGTGATGATCGCCGTCCGGTGATCGACGACCCGGGCGGTGGCGGCATACACACCGGCCGCGGCCACGAGCGCCGCCACCCAATTGACGGCCACGCCGAGGTCGGCGTACGACAGCGGCAGCACCGTGTGCAATGCCCGTTCGAGCAGCGGCAACAACGGGAAGAACGCGTAGTCCGAGTGCAACCCGTCGTGCGCCGCGATCGTCGTGCCGTAGCCGTGTTCCGCGATCCGGGCGTACCACTGCCCGTCGTACCGGGTCAGCGTGTGGTGCAGCGAGCCGGCGTCACGGAACCGGAGCACGACGCCCAGCACGAGCACGCCAAGCAGCCGGATCGCGACGAACAGCGCCACTGCGTATGCCGTCCCGTGCCCGCGGTCGATGCGTCGCGCCACCCCTGCCATGGCGCAAGCGTATGCAGCCGGACCGGCGCCGCGCGCCGGCAGACCCGACCGGGCCGAACGGCCGCTGAGCGCGGCGGGCGGCTTATGGTGGTCGCGCGATCCGGCGGCCGTCACCCGTGGGTGAGCGGGCACGGCTGCACGACGGTCGTCGGTAGGAGGCTGCACGACGGTCGTCGGTAGGAGGACGTGTCGCCGGTCGGTCCGGCGGCTCGCAACGATGGTGTGGGGAGAACCGATCGCATGACACCCGAGTCGACAGAGCTGCCGCGGCAGTTCGGACCGTACGAACTGCAGGCCCGGATCGGGCACGGCGGGATGGGGGAGGTCTACCGCGCCGTCGACACCCGCAAGAACCGGGTCGTCGCGATCAAACTGCTGCTCCGGTCGCTGTCGGGGGACCAGCAGTTCCGCACCCGGTTCCGGCGGGAGGCCGACATCGCGGCCCGGCTCAACGACCCGCACGTCCTGCCGATCCACGACTACGGCGAGTTCGACGGCACCCTCTACATGGAGATGCCGTTCATCGAGGGGCGCGATCTGGCCTCGATCGTGCAGCGCGGCAGGCTCGACCCGGGCGAGGCAGTGCGGATCACCACCGAGATCGCCTCCGCGCTCGACGCGGCGCATGCCCAGGGGCTGCTGCACCGGGACGTCAAACCCGGGAACATCCTGCTGACCGAGCGCGGCTTCGCCTACCTGACCGACTTCGGAATCGCCACCCAGGCCGATCAGACGCGGCTCACCGGGACCGGCGGCGCCGTCGGCTCCATGGGTTACATGGCGCCCGAGCGTTTCGAGGACGGTGAGCCGACCCGCGCCGTCGACGAATACGCCCTGGCGTGCGTGCTGTTCGAGATGCTGACCGGGGTCCAGCCCTATGCGAGTACGTCGACCGGCGCCGTGATCAAGGCGCATCTCTTCGGCGAGATCCCGCCACCGAGCGCGACCGGGGTGTCCCCGGAGCTGGACGCCGTCATCCGACGCGGACTGGCCAAGGATCCGGCGCAGCGGTTCGGCAGCGCCGGCGCGCTCGCCACCGCTGCCCAGCGGGCGCTCTCGGGTTCGATGGACGAGGAGACGCGTCGTGTCGGGGCAGCAACTGCTGCGTCGGACCCGGACCGCACGCACCTCGCGTCATACCAGCAGCCGACGCGGGAGGCGCGGGCCCAGGGGAGTGGGCCGCACCAGGGGCCCGGTCCGGGCCAGCACGGTCCGGACCAGCACGGTTCGCGGACCGGCTCCGGGTCGAAACGGACACCGGCCATCGTCGCGGCAGTCGTCGCGGCGGCCCTCGTACTGGCCGCGGTCGGCTACTTCGCGTTCGGTCGTCAGTCGAACGACGACGCGCACGCGGGAAAGACCCCCGCCGCGCAGACGACTCACGCGGCACCGGCGCCCACGACGACAGCGCCGAGCACGGCAGCGCAACCGACCGAGAGTGCCCCCAGCACGGCGACCTCCGGCCCGGCTGTCTCGGACGGAGCCCCGGCGACCGTGACGCAGTTCCTGTCCGAGCTGAACCCGTCGAGCTCGGAGCAGACCTCGCAGTCCGACGGTGACGTCACCCTGGCCGGCCACCCCTACACGCATCTGCAGACCATGAAGTACTGCTACACCGACAGCGGTGACGGCAGCCGGGTCAGCTGGTCGCTGGCCGGGAAGTGGGAGCGCTTCCAGGGCGCGGTCGGACCGACCGACGACAGCAGTGACCGGGACGCCAAGGGCGAACTGAAGGTGTATGTCGACAACAAGCTGATGTGGCAGTCGCAACCGATGAAGGTCGGCGATGCGCCCAAGAAGTTCGACATACCGGTGCACGGCGGCGACAACCTCGTCATCGCGACCAACGACGCGGGCGACGCGTGCGGCGACCTGGCGTCCATGGGCATCGGGGACGGGCGGTTGATCGGCAAGAACGGTGTGGCGCCGGCGCCGACCGCCAGCTGAGCACGCGGAGCCGGTCGCCATTACGGTGTCCCGGTGGCCAGCAGACAACGCGTTCCCGAAGGACCCGCGCCCGACCCCGCCGTCCAACGCCTGCGCGTGCGGTACGCCAAGCGCGGCCGACTCCGGTTCTCCTCCACGCGTGACTTCCAGCGAGCTCTGGAGCGGGCGGTCCGTCGGGCTCAGGTGCCGGTGGCGTTCTCGGCCGGGTTCCACCCGCACCCGCGGATCAGCTACGCCAACGCGGCGCCGACCGGCACCGCCAGCGAGGCCGAGTACTTCGAGATCCAGCTGACCCGCGTCTGCGAGCCGGACCGGCTGCGGACCGACCTGGACGCGGCACTGCCGGCCGACCTGGTCATCCTCGATGTCGCGGCGGCGCTGCCCGGTGCGCTCGCCGACCGGTTGGAGGCGAGTTGCTGGCAGCTCGACTTCGCCCCCGATGAGTCGGGCGCACTGGCCGCGGCGACCGAGGCGCTGCTCGCCCGCAGCGATGCGACGGTCAGCCGGATGACCAAACGGGGCGAGCGCGAGTTCGACGTGCGCTCCGCGATCGACGGCCTGTCCGTGGCCGGGCCGCGAGTCACGCTCGCGCTGCGTCACCTGACGCCGCTGGTGCGGCCCGACGACGTCATCACGGCGCTCGCGACGTATGGCGCCCTGCACCCGACACGCCCACCGCAGATCACCCGATTGAGCCAGGGTCCGTTGCTGGCGGACGGCACGATCGGCGACCCGTTGCGGTGACTTCGCGGGCTGGTTCGTTCCGCGTCCGGACGGTGTGCGGCCGATTGTGTGCGACAATGAGAGCGGTCGTCGGCAGTGCCACAACCTGCTCGGCGCCCCGTTGGCAGTTACTCGAGCCCGCGAGACTTCGCGACCAGCCGAGTGCAGGACCGACGGCGTCTGACTGATCAGGTGCCCGCGAACGACGCGAACCCGACAGCGTGACGTAACAGACGACTTTCGCGTCGCCACGGCGAACGTTCGCCCGTGAGCGACGGCCCAACCGCAACATGCGGGTGTGCAGGCGCTGCCTCGTTGTGGGTCACCCGCATGCTGAGGAAGAAACGAGGGCCATGGCCCCGCAAGACACCAATCCGTTCCTGGCACCCGCAGCGGACAACGCAACGGCAGACAGCACCACCGTTGACCAGGCCGCGGTCGAGCACTCGTCCGCGATGAACTTCGGTCTCCTCTTCCAGGCGCCCGATCCACAGGCCCGCGCACCGCGCCGTGAGCCCGAACGTGAGCAGCGCACGAACGACGACAACAACGACAACAACAGCAACAACGGCGGCAACGACAACGATTCGCAGGGCTCCGCGTCGCGTGACGACAACGACGGCGACGGTCAGAGCGCCAACCGCTCCCGGCGCCGCGGCGGTCGCGGCCGCCGCAACCAGAGCGACTCGGACAACGCCGACAACACCTCGGACAACGGCGACAAGAACGGATCCGAGAAGAACACCGACAAGACCAACGACAAGAGCGGCGCCGACAAGCGGTCCGAGGCGAAGGGCAAGAACGACTCGGCCGGTGGCTCCGGTCCGGACAACTCGGACGACCACGACGACTCCGATGCGCAGTCCGAGGGCAGTGGCCGGCGTCGTACCCGCCGTCGTCGCCGCAGCGGCGGCGCGACCGAGGGCGACGACCCGCCCGGCACCGTGACCAAGGTGCGTGAGCCCCGCAAGGACCGCGACGAGGTCACCGCCATCAAGGGCTCGACCCGACTGGAGGCCAAGAAGCAGCGCCGCCGCGAAGGTCGCGAGGCCGGCCGTCGCCGCACCGTCATCACCGAGGCCGAGTTCCTCGCCCGGCGCGAGAGCGTCGACCGCCAGATGGTGGTTCGCGAGAAGGCCGGCCGCACCCAGATCGGCGTCCTGGAGGACGGCGTCCTGGTCGAGCACTACGTCTCGCGGGAGGTCCAGCAGGCCTCGATGGCCGGCAACGTCTACCTCGGCAAGGTCCAGAACGTCCTGCCGAGCATGGAGGCCGCGTTCGTCGACATCGGCCGCGGCCGCAACGCCGTCCTGTATGCCGGTGAGGTCAACTGGGACGCCGCCGGCCTCGAGAACGGTCAGGCCAAGCGCATCGAGAACGCCCTGAAGGGCGGCGACACGGTTCTGGTCCAGGTCACCAAGGACCCGATCGGTCACAAGGGCGCCCGGCTGACCAGCCAGGTGTCGTTGCCGGGCCGCTTCCTGGTCTACGTGCCGGGCAACTCGATGACCGGCATCTCGCGCAAGCTGCCGGACACCGAGCGCTCGCGTCTGAAGAAGATCCTCAAGGAGGTCGTGCCGAGCGACGCGGGTGTCATCGTGCGCACCGCGGCCGAGGGTGCCAGCGAGGCCGACCTGCGCGCCGACGTGGAGCGACTGCAGAAGCAGTGGGAGAAGATCCAGTCCGACGCCAAGTCCGCCAACGCACCGAGCCTGCTGCACGGTGAGCCGGACCTGACCGTGCGCGTCATCCGTGACGTGTTCAACGAGGACTTCAGCAAGCTCGTCGTCGCCGGTGACAAGGCCTGGTCGCAGGTGCACGACTACGTCGGCTCGGTCGCGCCCGACCTCGCCGAGCGGTTGGAGAAGTGGACCGGCGAGAAGGACGCGTTCGCCGTACACCGCATCGACGAGCAGCTCGCCAAGGCCATGGACCGCAAGGTCTGGCTGCCCAGCGGTGGATCGCTGGTCATCGACCGCACCGAGGCGATGACAGTCATCGACGTCAACACCGGCAAGTTCGTCGGTTCGGGCGGCAACCTCGAGGAGACCGTCACCAAGAACAACCTGGAGGCGGCCGAGGAGATCGTGCGCCAGCTGCGGCTGCGCGACATCGGCGGCATCATCGTCGTCGACTTCATCGACATGGTCCTGGAGTCCAACCGCGACCTCGTCGTACGCCGGTTGCTGGAGTGCCTCGGTCGCGACCGCACCAAGCACCAGGTGGCCGAGGTCACCTCGCTCGGCCTGGTGCAGATGACCCGTAAGCGGGTCGGCTCCGGCCTGGTCGAGGTCTTCTCCGAGCCCTGCGAACACTGCGGTGGACGCGGCATCATCGTCCACTCCGACCCGGTCGACAAGCCGTCGGGCAACACCGGCGGTGGCGGCAACAACGCCGGCGGCAGCAAGTCCCGCAAGGGCCGGGCCAAGAAGCAGACCGAGGAGCCGCCCAAGCCGACCGGTCCGACCGCCGCGCAGATCGCCGCGGCGGCACACGCCGCCGCTCAGTCCGGCGGCGCTGCGGACGAGACGCCCGTCGTCGCCGACCCGAGCGTCCACGCCGAACCCGAGACCGAGCCCGAGAACAAGCCCGAGGCGAACGCCGAAACGGCCGACACCGCAGCCGCCGAGCCGGCCGGCAAGAAGGCTCGTTCCGGTCGGAAGCGCGCCGCGAAGCAGGCCGAAGGCCCGGCCGTCACCGGCCGCGCCGGCAGCCAGCGGAACGCTCCGGAGGCCGAGGACGCAGCGGTCGAGTCGCCCGCGGCCGAGGAGTCGACGGCGACGCCTGCTCCGGCCCGCAAGATGACCGGGCGTGCCCGGCGTCGCGCGACCGCCGCCGCCGGTGCCGCGCAGCACGTCTCGACGCCGGCACCCGCGGTGACCGCACCGACCGCACAGCCGACGCCGGCCGCGGACGAGCCCGCCGCACCGCCGGTGACCACCCCCGAGCAGACCACCCCCAAGCGCAAGAAGCGTGCGCGGGTCGTCGCGCCGGCCGGTCCGCCGGCACCGGAGACCGACTGACCGATCCACCGATTTGGAGCATGACCGGCCGGGCCCGTAAACTCGTGCCTCGGTGTGCCCACCGTGCGGGCGTCCCGGTTCACCCGGGGTAGCTGCCTGGCGGTTCCAGACAAGTTGCGCATCCATGACGAAAGAGAGTTCCGACGTGTACGCGATTGTTCGCGCAGGCGGTCGCCAGGAGAAGGTCTCCGTGGGCGACGTCCTGACCATTGACAAGGTGGCCGTTGCCGCCGGCGAGAGCATCGAGCTCAAGCCGCTGCTGCTGGTCGACGGCACCACCGTGACCACTGACGCCGACAAGCTGGCGAAGGTCACGGTCAAGGCCGAGGTGATGAAGTCGGCCAAGGGCCCGAAGATCACCATCATCAAGTACAAGAACAAGACCGGCTACCGCAAGCGTCAGGGCCACCGTCAGCCGCTGACCCAGGTCAAGGTCACCGAGATCAACGCCTAGGCGCCGATCGGTCCGTCCAACTTCTCTTCAAGCAAAGGCTTAGAAAATGGCACACAAGAAGGGTGCGTCCTCGACCCGTAACGGTCGCGATTCCAACGCACAGCGACTCGGCGTCAAGCGCTTCGGTGGCGAGGTCGTCAACGCCGGCGAGATCATCGTCCGCCAGCGCGGCACGCACTTCCACCCCGGTGAGGGTGTCGGCCGCGGCAAGGACGACACGCTGTTCGCGCTGCGCGCGGGCGCGGTGCAGTTCGGCGCCAAGCGCGGCCGCAAGACCGTCAACATCGTGCTGACCGAGAAGGCCGAGGCCTGAGTCAGGCTCAGCCAAGCAATACCTCCGTCGAAAGGGGTGGGTCCGAGTTTCGCGGACCCACCCCTTTCGCCGTCATACATCACCGCTAAGGAGACGCCCCGTGGGCACCAATTTCGTGGACCGAGTGGTCCTGCACGTGCGCGCCGGACACGGCGGGCACGGTGTCGCATCGGTGCACCGGGAGAAGTTCAAGCCGCTGGGCGGACCGGACGGGGGCAACGGCGGCAAGGGCGGCAGCGTCGTCCTGCAGGTCGACACGCAGGCGACCACGCTGCTCGAATACCACCGGAGTCCGCAACGGGTTGCGCCCAACGGCCGACCCGGGGCCGGCGACGAGCGCAACGGTGCCGACGGCGACGACCTGATCCTGCCGGTGCCCGAGGGCACCGTCGTGAAGAACTCTCGTGGTGAGGTGCTGGCCGATCTGGTCGGCGACGGGACCATCTTCGTGGCCGCGAACGGCGGACGTGGCGGCCTCGGCAACAAGGCGCTCGCCTCGCAGCGTCGCAAGGCGCCCGGGTTCGCGCTGCTCGGCGAGCCGGGCGACGAGTCCGACATCACCCTCGAGCTGAAGACGCTCGCCGACGTGGCCCTCATCGGCTACCCGTCGGCGGGCAAGTCCAGCCTGGTCTCGGTGATGTCCGCCGCGAAACCGAAGATCGCCGACTACCCGTTCACCACGCTGGTGCCCAACCTCGGTGTCGTCACCGCCGGTTCGCAGCGCTACACCATCGCCGACGTCCCGGGCCTGATTCCCGGCGCCAGCCAGGGCAAGGGACTCGGCCTGGAGTTCCTGCGGCACGTCGAGCGCTGCTCGGTGCTGGTGCACGTCGTCGACTGCGCCACCCTCGAGCCCGGCCGTGACCCGCTCTCCGATCTCGACGTCATCGAGCAGGAGCTGGCGGAGTATGTCGCCGACGACTCGCTCGGCGGGAAGCCGCTGTCGGAGCGCACCCGCATCGTGGTCCTCAACAAGGCCGACGTCCCCGACGCACGCGAGCTGGCCGAGATGGTCAAGCCCGACCTGGAGGCACGCGGCCTGGAGGTGCACATCGTCTCGGCGGTCGCGCACATCGGTCTGAAGGAGCTCAGCTTCTCACTCGCCAAGCACGTCGACCGGGCGCGCGAGGAGATCGAGTCCACCATCGTCCCGCAGCGAATCGTGGTGCGCCCCAAGGCTGTTGACGACTCCGGCTTCCGGATTCGCAAGGAGATGCACGGCGCCGACCAGGTCTTCCGCATCCTCGGCGAACGGCCGACCCGGTGGGTTCGCCAGACCGACTTCACCAACGACGAAGCGGTCGGCTACCTGGCCGACCGGCTCAACCGGCTGGGCGTGGAGGAAGAACTCTTCAAGGCCGGCGCCGTGCCCGGATCGACGGTGCTCATCGGCCCCGAGGAGAACGCCGTCGTCTTCGACTGGGAGCCGACCATGGCCACCGGTGCCGAACTGCTCGGCCCGCGCGGCACCGACCTGCGGCTCGACGAAGGCACCGGCCGTGCCACGCGCTCGGAGAAGCGCGACGAGTTCCACCGCCGCAAGGACGCCCAGCGGGAGGCGCGTGAGGAACTGGACGCCGAGCGCAAGGCCGGTCTGTGGACCGATCGCGATCCCACGGTGATCGACAGCGATGACTGATCGCTCCGCCGGTTCGCTGCGAACCGCCGTGGCCGCGGCCGACACGGTCGTGGTGAAGGTCGGCTCGAGTTCGCTGACCGGCGAACGCGGCGGCCTCGACGAGGCCCGGGTCGGCGCGTTGGCCGATGCCCTCGCGGCTCGGCGGCTTGCCGGGAGCAACGTCGTCCTCGTCTCCTCCGGTGCCATCGCCGCCGGCATGGTGCCGCTGGGGTTGCGCCGGCGGCCGCGGGACCTGGCCACCCAGCAGGCTGCCGCCAGCGTGGGTCAGGGGGCGCTGCTCGCGGCATACACCGTGGCGTTCGGGCGGCACGGGCTGACGACCGGGCAGGTGCTGCTGACCGCGGACGACGTGACCCGTCGCGGGCACTACGTCAACGCCCGCCGCACCATCGAGCGACTGCTGGCCCTCGGCATCGTGCCGGTCATCAACGAGAACGACACCGTCGCCACCCACGAGATCCGGTTCGGCGACAACGACCGGCTGGCCGCGCTCGTCGCGCACCTGATCGACGCGTCGGCGCTGGTCCTGCTGTCCGACGTCGATGCCCTGTATGACGCACCACCGTCGCGGCCCGAGGCGCAGCGCATCGGTGAGGTGCACGATCAGGCGACGCTGGACGCAGTCGACATCGGCGGCACCGGCTCGGCGGTCGGCACGGGCGGCATGGTCACCAAGATCGAAGCCGCCCAGATCGCAACAGCCGCAGGCGTGCCCACGGTGCTGACCTCGGCCGGTCAGGCCGGCGCCGCACTGGACGGCGCGGACGTCGGCACGATATTCGCGCCACAGGGCCGGCGGCCCAGCGCCCGCCAGCTGTGGCTGCGTTACGCCACCTCACCGCAGGGCAAGCTGATCATCGACGACGGCGCCGTCGCGGCGGTCACCCGGCGCGGGAAGTCGTTGCTGCCGGCGGGAATTCGCCGCGTCACCGGGCACTTCTCGACGGGTGACGCCGTTGACCTGGTGGACGAATCGGGTGTGGTGGTGGCCCGCGGGCTGGTCAACTACGACGCCAAAGAGTTACCGGCCCTGCTGGGTCACAACACCCACGAGCTGGCGCGTACGCTCGGCCCGGCATACGAACGTGAGGTCGTGCACCGCGACCACCTCGCGGTGCTGTGACCGGGGACGGGACGATGAACGAGGATGGTGACGTGAGCGACTACAGTCGGCCGATCCCTGCGTCGGAGGCGGAGGCCGAGCAGTTGGCGGCCGCGGCACAGGAGCAGGAGCCGCCCACCAAGGAATGGTGGGACGACCCTCGGATGCCGTGGAAGGGCAAGCCCGGCAAGGCCGACATGTGGTGCGGCGCGCTCATCGTTATCACTGGCCTCTACAGTCTGGTTACTCTCCCGGTCCGGCCGTGGATCCTCGGCACCTTCTCGGCGCCGGCACGTGACTACATCCTGGCCTGCTTCAGCGGCTCCAACATCGCCATGGTCGATCTCGGCGCGCGGCTGGGCGTTGGTCAGGACGTCACGTTCTGGTGGGCGGCTTTGATCGCCGCGTCCCTGACCTCGATCAAGTTCGACTGGCTGTGGTGGTGGGCCGGGCGCCTGTGGGGCCGGGGCGTCATCGACATGGTCGCCGCCCGCTCGAAGTGGGCGGCCCGCTCTGCCTACTGGGCGGAGAGTGTCGCCAAACGCTTCGGCGGACCGGCGGTGTTCCTGGTCTGGTTCATCCCGCTGCTGCCCAGCTCGATCGTCTACGCGTTCGTCGGCGATGCGCGCATGTCGTTGCGGCGCTTCCTGTTCATCGACTTCTCAGCTGGCATCGTCTACCGCGGATTGTGGATGTATCTGGGTTACCGGATGGGTACTCCTGCAAAGGATTTGGTCAGCACGATCGCGCGGTACAGCACGTATCTGACCATCGCGTGCCTCGTCATCGTCGTCATCGGCGTCGTCCGCCAGCAGCGGCGGTTCGCTGCTTCGCAGCACCAGTGAGGCTGCTCGTCACCGGGGGCACCGGCTATCTCGGTGCCGAGCTCGTCACGCAGGCATCCGCTGCCGGCCACGAAGTGTTTTCCGTGTCCCGGGGTCTCGATACGGTTCCCCCGCTTCGCTCCTCCACCTACTCGACCGGCAGGTGGGTCCGTCTGGACGTCACCGACTCCGACGCGTGTCATGCAGTCATGCGCGAGGTCGCACCCGACGTCGTCATACACACGGCGTTCGTCCAGACCGACTGGGCGACGACCGCGGACGGCGCGGTCAACGTGGCGCTCGCGACCGCCGCGATGGGGGCGCACCTGGTCTTCGTGTCGAGCGACGCGATCTTCTCCGGCACCGGTTCGCCGTATGACGAGCAGGCACAGCCGGACCCGGTCACTCGCTACGGCGCCGCGAAGGCCGCAGCCGAGACTGCGATCCGGGCGCTCCTTCCCACCGCGACGATCGCCCGCAGTTCGCTCATCCTCGGGCCGGGCTCGTCCATGGAACGCCTCGTCCACGCACTCGCGGACGGCGCCGACGGGATGCTCTTCACCGATCAGATCCGCTGTCCGGTGCACCGTGACGACCTGGCGGCTGCGCTGCTGGAGCTGGCGGGGGAGCGGCACCCTGGGATCTTCCACTGCGGTGGTGCGGACGCGCTCAGTCGTGCCGACATGGGTCGGCTGATCGCGCAACGGAGCGGCCTCGATGTCGACCACATCCGCATCGGGTCGCGCGCCGACCTCGGTCCGGGCCAACAGCTCGACGTCCGGCTGGACTCCCGCCATACGCAGGAACTCCTGCGCACCACCTTGCGGGGTGCCCAGGAGTTCTTGGCGACCGGCTGATCAGTCGGTCGATCGTCCGCTCGATCGTTCGTTGACCCCACCCTTGCCGGCGATGCCCTTCGGCTCCGGCAGGGCCGGACCGTCCTGCGGCTTCTCCGAGCCGACCTCGCCGCGCAGTGCGTCGAAGATCGCGACGCCCTGCGACGCGAGGCCGGAGATGATGTCGGACAGGCCGTCGGAACCGTTCAGCATGGTGACCTTCGCACCGGACAGCCCCTGCGCGGCCTTCTCGACGATGACCGGCAACTGGTCGATCAGCGCCTGGTCGAGTGCGACCCGGTTGCTGGTCGCAGCTGCCTCGGCCTGGATCCGGGTGCGTTCTGCCTCGGCCTTGGCCAGGATGCGCAGCTTCTCGGCATCCGCCTGTGCCGGTTTGATGATCTCGGCCACCAGCTGCTCCTCGCGCAGTGCGGCCTGACGCTGCGCCAGCTCGGTCTGCGCGTTGATGACCTCCTGCTGCGACTGGGCCTGCGACAACGGCCCGGCCTGAGCCGCCTTCGCCTGTGCCGCTTGGGTTTCCGCGGCGAACCCGGCCTGGGTGATCGCCGTGTCACGTTCGTACTTCGCCTGCTGCCGCAGCGACTCCTGCTGGGCCTCCGCGGCGGCCTGGTCAGCGCTCGCCTGGGCGATCTGCGCCTGCTGCTGGATGCGCGCGTTGTGCGGTGCGGCCATCGCCTTGACGTAGCCCAGCCCGCCGTCGTCGATGCCCTGGATCTGCAGCGCGTCCACGATCAGGCCCATCTTGGCCATCTCCTCCTTGGACCCGTCGAGCACTTCCATTGCCAGCTTCTGCCGCTCGGTGATGATCTCCTCGACCGTCATCGAGCCGATGATGGAGCGCAGGTGGCCGGCGAAGATCCGGCCGGTCAGCGTCGGCATCTGCCGCTGGTCGGACAGGAAGCGCTGCGCGGCATTGACGATGGACTCGGTGTCGTTGCCGACCTTGGCCGCGATGACCGCCTTCACCGTCAGGGCGATGCCCTGCTTGGTGACGCACGGTTCCTCGACCTCGGACTCGAAGAGCGACAGCGTGAGGAACTGCACCTTGCGGAAGACCGGCACCACGAACGCCCCGTGCCCGGTGACCACCTTGAACGGCGCGGTCGTGCCCCCTCGTCCACCGGAGATCAGCATCGCCTGATCGGCCTGCGGGACCCGATATCCAAACATGTTCGTCCTTCACTTTCCCCTGAGGTGCCCCGCGGTTCAGCCGCCGGGTCGTGTGACTGGAATACCACCACAGGCCGAGGGCCGGTGCGGCGGGTTCGCCGAGTGCGGACGTTGGTCCATCGGCTGCGGGTTCCGTCAGAGCTTGAGCAGCGAGTCCTCGCGCTCACCCCAGGCGACGACGGTCACCCTGCGGGCACCGAGATCCTCGGCGACATACACCTGCTGGTCCTTCTGCAACGGCTCTGCGGAGTATGCCGTGAAAGTCTCGCTGCCGCCGCGGATCTGCACCACCACTTCACCCGGTCCGGCGTCGCCCCGCGTTGCGACCACCAGCGTGCCCAACCGGCCGACGGGGGAGGAGTGCGGTGTGTCCATGGACCGAATCGTAAAGTGCCGTCGCCCTACGCGCTCGTACCCTGGTGGCATGACCAGCACACTCGACCACTCCACCCGCACCGACGCGACGAGCCGCGTCCGGGACGCGGGGTGTGCCGCCAGAGCCGCCGCGAAGGACCTCGCGGTGCTGACCCGGGCCGACAAGGATGCGGCATTGCAGGCGCTCGCCGACGCGCTCGTGGTGGCGACGGCCCGCATCGTCGAGGCCAACGCGGCGGACCTCCGCCGCGGCCGCGAATCCGGTATGCCGGAGGGCCTGCAGGACCGGCTGCGGCTCACCCCGGAGCGCGTCGACGCGATCGCCGAGGCGCTGCGGGCGCTGGCCGGCCTGCCCGACCCGATCGGGGACGTCGTGCGCGGCTCGACACTCGCCAACGGCCTGCAGCTGCGGCAGGTCCGAGTGCCGATGGGTGTCATCGGGATGGTCTACGAGGCGCGACCCAACGTCACCGTCGACGCGGCCGGCCTCGGTCTCAAGAGCGGCAACACGATGATCCTGCGCGGCGGATCGGCTGCAGCGGACACCAACCGGGTGATCGTCGAGGTCTTGCGGAATGCGTTGCAGGAGCAGGGGATCACGGCCGACGCAGTGCAACTGCTGGACGGCGGGCACGACGACGTGGACGCACTGATCACCGCGCGTGGCCTCGTCGACCTGGTGATCCCACGCGGCAGCGACCGGCTGATCCAGGCCGTCGTGCAGGGCGCCACCGTGCCGGTCATCGAGACCGGGGTCGGCAACTGCCACGTCTACGTCGACGCTGCCGCGGATCTCGAGCAGGCGCTCGCGATCACGATCAACTCCAAGACGCACCGGCCGAGTGTCTGCAACGCAGCGGAGTCCCTGCTGGTGCACCGCGAGGTCGCCGACACCTTCCTGCCTCGTCTGTATGACGCACTGATCGACGCGGGTGTCGGCCTGCACACCGACGAGCGGGCGTCGGCGATCGCGGACAGGTCGGGAGCGCCCTACACACCGGCGACGGAGGCCGATTTCGGGACCGAGTACCTCGACCTGCAGATCAGCATCGCCGTCGTCGATGATCTGGCCGCCGCCGTCGCGCACATCGACCGCTACGGCTCGGGCCACACCGAGGTCATCGTCACCGGTGACCGCGCCGCGGCCCGGGCTTTCGTGGCACGGGTGGACGCGGCTGTCGTCACGGTCAACGCGTCGTCGCGTTTCACCGACGGCGGCGAGTTCGGCTTCGGTGCCGAGATCGGCATCTCGACCCAGAAGCTGCACGCGCGCGGACCGATGGGCCTGCAGGAGCTCACCAGCACCAAGTGGGTCGTCGAAGGGGACGGGCAGATCCGCTGAGCCGCGGCGGCTCACTACGCCGTGATCGACAACGTCGCCAGGTCGACCGGATGTGCCGGTGGCAGACCGCTGACGATCCGTTCGACCTCGTCGGTTGCCGACTCGGCCAGGCGCGCGAGCTCGACCCCCAGCGAGCCGGCGATGTGTGGTGTCAGTAGAACATTCGGATCGTCGTAGAACGGATGTTCCGCAGGCAACGTCCACGGTGTGGTGACATCCAGAATCACGAAGAGGTCGCCGCGTCCGACTCGCTCGACGAGCGCGTCCTGGTCGATGAGCTCGCCGCGCGCAGTGTTGATCAGGGCGGCGCCCGGACGCAGCAGGTCGAGCGCCGGACCGTCCAGCAGGTGCCGTGTCTCCGGTAGCGACGGCGCATGGAGGCTGACGATGTCGCAAGTCGAAAGCAGCGCCGGGAGTTCGACGAGGTCGACGCCGAGTCGTGCGGCGTCTGCGGAGTTCAAGTAGGGATCGGCCACGACGACCTGTAGATCGTAGGGCTCCAGCAGGCGAATGACGTCACGGCCGATCTTCGATGCGCCGATGATGCCGATCCGCTTGCGGTAATTGCCCATTCGCGGAAACAGGGAGTTCACGTCGAGACTCGATCGTTTCTCCCGCAGCGCGTGCGCGACCTGCAGGACGTTCTTGCCGGCCAGCAGAATCATCGCAACCGTGTATTCGGCCACAGGAAGCGCATTGGCGGAGGCGGCCGAGGTGACCGCGACACCTCGCTCCCAACATGCGCGGGTGACGTGGTGCTTCACGGATCCGGCCGCGTGGACGATCGCCCGCAACCGGGGTGCCGCGTCCAGGACCGTGGAGTCGAGCACTGGGGTGCCCCATCCAGTGACCAGGATCTCGGCTTGCGCGAGCGTCCGTCGATCCGCAAGTTCATCAAATGATTCCAGGGGAGTCTCGCTCAACAGGCGTCCGGCGGCGCGAACCCGATCGATGTGTTCTCGCGTGAAGACACGGCTGAAGGTCTCCGCGGGCATCGCGAATGCGACTGTTGGCTTCACTTGACACTCCCCGCGGTGAGACCGGACTTCCAAAAACGTTGCAACAGAAGGAAAGCCACGATGAGCGGCAGGACCGAGAGCAGAGACCCAGTGATCACCAGTGGCATGAAATCCGGTTGCGGCTTGGTGTAGCCCTGCCAGATCGACATACCGAGGCTGACGGGAAAAAGCTTGTTCGTCTGCAGCATCACCAGCGGCAGCATGAAATTGTTCCAGATGGCGACGAACTGGAAGAGACCGATCGTGACGTAACCGGGGCGCAGCATCGGTAGCGCCACGGATCGAAAGGCTCGCACCGGACCCGCGCCGTCCACACGAGCGGCCTCGAGGGTTTCGTTCGGGACATAACCGGCACTGAAGATGCGGGCCAGGTACACCCCGAACGGGTTGCACAGCGAGGGGATGAGGATCGACCAGACCGTGTTGGTGAGGTGCACCTCGGACGCCAGTAGGTAGAGGGGTATGACGGTCGCAGTGTTCGGGATCAGTACGCCGACGAGCACGAACCCGAACAGCTTGTTCTTCCCGGCGAAACTGATCTTGTCGAACGCGTAACCGGCCATGACACAGACGAATCCGCCGACGATCGCGCCCACGCCTGCATAGAGGACGCTGTTGAGCATCCAGTGCCAGAAGATGCCCCCTTGCGCGGTGGCGACCATGCGGACGTTGTCCACCAGGTTGAACGTGCCCAGGCTGAAGCCCCCGGTGCCGTAGAGGTCAGCAGAGTTCTTGGTCGCCGAGATGAGTAACCACACCAGTGGCAGCACCATGTAGAGGCAACCGATGACAAGGACCAGGTTGACGGTGAACACTGAACCTGAGCTCGGTCCGATCCGGCTGCCACGAGGGACTCCGGCTCGGGTGCGTCCCCCTCGGGTCCGCGTTGACAGGGCGGTCATGATTCGTTCACCTTCATGCTCAGGCGGGTGACGGTGAATGACATGCCGGCCGCGACCAGCGCGATGATGATGGACGCCGCGGCTGCCTGCCCGAGGTTGTGGTCGTTGAACGCCGCGTTGTAAGCCCACATGTTCGGCACCCAGCCGCTTGTGACGCTCGAGGTCGATTGGGCGATGATGGTCGGCTCGGTGAAGAGCTGCAGTGTGCCGATGATGGTGAAGAGCAGCGCCACGGCAAGCGCCGGAAGCACCTGCGGCAGCTTGATGCTCAGCGTCGCGCGCAGTTCGGACGCTCCATCGACCCTGGCCGCTTCGAGAATCTCGTGCGGCACCGCCTGCAGTGCGGTGAAGATGATGATCGCGTTGTACCCGGTCCACTCCCAGACCCCGATACCGGCGATCGAGCCGGTCACCAAATGCGGGGACAACAGGTCGACGTTGATTCCGACGCTGTGCAGCGCTGCCACGATCGGGCTGATGCCCGGCGCGAAGAGATAGGACCAGATCAGCGCGGCGATAACGCTCGGTACCGCGTGCGGCAGGAAGACCAGCGTCTGGAACGTCTTGCGCATCCGTGCGGCGGTCGCGTCGACCAACAATGCGAACACGGTGGCGCCGACGAGCATCACCGGGATGTAGAGCAGGCAATAGAGAGCCAGGTGCGCGAAACCGGAGACGAACGACCCGGACTGCAGGACCTCGCGGTAGTTGCCCAAGCCGGAGAAGACCGTCTTGACGCCGCCGAAACCGAGGCCGGAGTGTTTCTCGGCGAAGAAGCTGAGCTTGATGGAGTAGATGATCGGGGCGATCGTCACCAGCGCGAAGAGCACGAAGAAGGGCGCAAGGTAGAGGGTGGCGACCCGACCACCACCATCCGGTGACGGCCTGCGCGTGTCGCGCTTCTTGGTCGATGTGGATGCGGTGGTCACGAAGCTCCTTGTGGCGTCGGGCAGGCGGTGGTTCTGGTGCCGGTGGAGTGGTCGCACCTCGCGGGCGCGGCCACTCCACCGGGCACGGGAGATGGTGTCACTTGGCGATCGAGAAGCCCTTCTGCTTCAGGCCCGTGAGGGTGCGCTGCTGCGCAGCGGACAAGGCCGAGGAGATCGTCGTTCCCGATCCGACCTTGCCGAACGCATCCATGAGTGCGGTGTTGCTGATGTCCCAGTCCGGGCCCCACTGCCAGTCCGGAGTGACCGACCTGTATGCCGTGTCGAAGACGGAGTAGATGTCGTTGGCGAAGTAGCCGGCATCGAAGACCTTCTTCGCCACGGCGGTCATCCCGGGGTAGGCGAGGTATGCCGAGCCCGCATCGCCGCGTGCCTTGATCGCCTCGGGATTCTCGCCGAGCCATTGTGCGAATTCCGAAGCAGCATCGACGTGCTTGGAGCTCTTGGTGACTGCCCAGGCGGTGCCGCCGTAGTAGGCGCCGGATGGAGTGCCTGCTGTCGTCGGGACAGGTGCAGCGATCCAGTCGCCCTTCTGCTTGCCGCTCTCGGTGGCCTTCTGGATACCGGTGGCGCTCCAGCTCGCGCCGAACACGCCGACCACCTTGGAGTGCGCCAGGTCGGAATTCCACTGGTCGCTGAACGAGGGCTCCACCTTGACGATTCCCTCATTGATGAATCGCTGGACGCGTGCGGCGACCTGTTCGGCCTGCGAGTCGGTGAAGTTGACCTGCCACGCGTCATCCTTCGGCTGGAACCACCGTGCGCCGGCTGCCCAGGCGAGCCCGACGAAGGAAGCGGGGTCGTTCGGATTGAAGCTGGCGATGTATTTGCCCTTGGCCTTCAGCTTCTTACCGGCAACCTCGAACTCCTTCCACGTGGCGGGCGCCTTGTCGACGCCGACCGCCTTGAGCTGGTCCTGTCGGTAGTAGGCGATCATCGGGGCCGAGTCGTACGGCACGCCATACGTCTGACCCCCGAAGGTCACCAGATTGCGCGCCGACTCGGGATATTTGCCGAACGACGCCTTGTCGAGGTGCTTGGTCAGCGACTGGAGCTGGCCGGCCGCCGCGAACTCGGGAAGCTGCGGGTACTCGAAACCGGCGACATCCGGACCGTTGCCTGCCTTGATGGCCGTGGCCAGCTTGGCATAACCACCACCCCCGCCATTGGGTATGGCGGTGAAGCTCACGTGGATGTTCTGGTGGGTCGCGTTGAACTTGGCGGTCACGGCGTCCATGCCGCCGATGGCCGACCAGAACGTGATGTCGACAGCCGTGCCCCCGGAGCCGGTCCCGCCGGTGGGGACGGCCGGACCGGAACCGGAGCCGCTGCATCCGGTCAACGCCAGGGCAGCTCCTGCGATGACGGACACGACCGCCGGGATCGAACGCTTGGCCATGTGTTACTCCTTCGGGGTGTGCACCGTGTGGTGTGCGACACATCGAAACGAGAGCCGTGTTCAGGTGTCAAGAAAAACATGCTCAAATGAACATATCTGAACATCACATCGGAGATCGGGTGCTCAGCGTCCTTGACGGGACATGGTGGATTTACGCACCTTGAGCTCGGGTAGCAGGCTGGTGCGGCTGAAGGCCCGACCGTGCACGCCGACCGGCTCACTGATGCGCTCGAAGCAACTGGTCGTCGCGAGGTGGCCGAGGTCGTACTTCGCGGGTGCGACGGCGGTCAACGGCACCTGCGCCAGAGAGGCGACTTCGTCGTCGTATGCGACCACCGCCAGGTCCTGCGGCACGCCGATGCCGCGTTCGGCGGCGGCGTCGATCAATCGCATCGCATCGACGTCGGTCAGCACGAGTGCCGCGCGAACCTCCGCCTGCAGCATTCGGTCGAGGAAGTGTTCGATGCTTGCGTGCCATGTGGTCAGGTCGTCGCCTTGGCGCTCGATCTCGCAGCAGAACGAGCGTGCTCGGTCGAGGTCGAGTCGGTCGATGGCACGGGAGTGCCCGGACCGCACTGACGGCGCGGTCGGATTGGCCTGTACCGCCAGGGCAACCGCGCGATGGCCGAGCTCCGCGAGGTGCCGGACAGCCAACTCGGCGCCGTAGGCGTGGTCGCTGCGGACGGACTCCAGACGCTGCGCGGCCATGCCTTCGTCGATCGATCGCTCGAGGATCACCACGGGGATTCGTGCTTCAGTGAGTCGGGTGTGGATCGCCGTCCCTTCGATCAGTGGATCGCTCGGAGTGACGAGGAGACCGTCGACGCCGATGGCGAGCAACCGGTCGACCTGGCGCAGCTCCTCGGTGGCCACGTACCCCGAGACCGCGAGGATGAGCCGACAGCCGAGTGACCGCACCGCGTCCTTCGCTCCTCGGATGACCTCGGGGTAGTAGTACGACGCGCTTGGCACGACCATGCCGATGGTCGCGAGGGGCCGGCTGGTGCGTCGCTCCGAGCTCGCGCCGCGGGCGGCCGTCTGGTTGGCGGAGATCGCGCCGCCGTGGACCCTGCGCAAGAGACCCCTGCCCTCCAGGGCAGCAAGATCGCGTCGCAGTGTCATGCCGGACACGCCGGTGCGATCGGCGAACTCTGCCACGGTCACGCTGCCGCGCAGTTCGAGTTCGCGCAGGATCTGCTCGCGTCGCTCAGAGGGCAGCATGCGTCCCACGATCTCCTCGATGTGCATTGATGTTCATTTGCTACTGAACGAACATTCTGGATCATAGACTCGCCGGCGACGAACCGTCCACGACAGGAATCGCACATGATGCCCCCGCAGGACCGGGCGCTCAGCCCGCTGACCGGATACACCCGCGCGCACTGGCTCGCATTCGCCGACGCACAGTTGGCCGCGGTTCTCCCGTTCGCATCGAGCGGCGGTGCCCGGCTCTCGCTACCGGGTCGACCGAGCTGGTCAGGACCTGTGTCGGACGGGTTGGAGGGCTTCGCCCGGACCTTCCTGCTCGCCTGCTTCCGCGTCGCCGGTGAGGGCGGAGACGATCCTGCTGGCCTGATGTCGTCCTACGGGCGTGGCCTGGTGGCCGGCACCGACCCGCTCTCGGCGGAGGTTTGGCCGGCGATCGAGGACCGCGGCCAACCGCTGGTCGAGGCAGCCTCGATCGCGATCGGTCTCCACCTGACCAGGCCCTGGTTGTGGGACGAACTGAGCAACGGCGATCGTTCTCGCGTCGGGCGGTGGCTGTCCGGTGCCGCGGGTGTCGAGACGCCGGACAACAACTGGGTGCTATTCCGAGTGGTGGTCCAGGAATTCCTCGCGTCCGTTGGAATGCCGTTCTGCGACAACGACATCGAGGCAGGACTCGCCCGCATCGAAGACTGGTATGTCGGAGACGGCTGGTATCGCGACGGCAGCGGCGACAACTTCGACTACTACTGCGGCTGGGCGATGCACCTCTATCCGATCCTTTGGGCACGGATGGCGCAGGATCGGCTGCCGGAGCTGGCCGCGGAACGGCTGGCGACATACCGGGAACGGCTGCGGCGGTTCCTCCAGGATTACATCTACTTCTTCGGCGCAGACGGCGCGCCTGTCTTTCAGGGTCGATCGTTGATCTACCGCTGCGCGGCCACGGCGCCGTTGTGGCTGGGTGAGCTGCTGGACGTGAGCCCGGTGTCACCGGGCGCCGTCCGCCGAGTAGCCAGTGGGAGTCTTCGCCACTTCGTCGACGGCGGTGCCTTCAACGATGCCGGGCTGCTGACGCTGGGCTGGTTCGACGACTTTCCGCCGATGGTGCAGCCCTACTCCGGTCCGGCCTCGCCCTACTGGGCCTCGAAGGGTTTTCTCGGACTGCTGCTCCCCGCGGACAGCCCGGTCTGGGCCCAAACCGAGGCTGCGTCGCCGGTGGAAACGTCCGACGCGGTGCGGACGCTGCGTGCTCCCGGCTTCGTGCTTTCGTCGACCTCGATGGACGGTGTCGTCCGGCTGCTGAACCACGGCAGCGATCACCAGCCGTCGCTCGAGCCGGGTGACGACCCGGCATACTCCCGATTCGCCTACTCCAGTCACACCACGCCGCTCTACGGCACGGGCACGGTCGATTCGCACGTTGCGGTGCGCGACGAGGTGGGCCGACTCTCACGGCGCACCCGGATCCACCGAGTGTTGCCGCAGCCGGACGGGGTGGTCGCGAGCATGCATCATCCGGTGTGGGACGACGACGAGGCAGCTGCAGACTGGACCATCACCTCGGCATCGGCTGTGCGGGGGCCCTACGAACTGCGCCTGCACCTGGTCGAATCTGCCGTGGCAGCAACCCGATCCGTCTACGAGTCGGGTTACGCCGCGCCGGCGGACGGCTCGATGGTCAGTCGGATAGTGCCTCTCCTGGACGATGCCGAGGTCGATGAGACGTCGGTGCACGGCGCGAGTCCGTTGGGCGAGACGTTGGTTCCGTGGATCGAGCGTGCGTATGACGGAACGCGCGCGGTGTACGCCACCCTCGCCGTGCTCTCCGGTGATCCGGAGGTGCTGTCGTGCGTCGACGCCATCACGGCGACTGCCAGCTCCGACGGCTCGGCTGTCCAGGTGAATCTTCCCGACGGACAGCTCAGTGCCGCTCTGCCGGGGTGACTCCTGGAGAGGACACGGCATCGCCGGCGGGGGGAGGAGTGACTCCCTTCCAGATGTTGTCGCGGTAGGTGAACACCGGTCCGCTCGGCATGGTCGATCCGGGAGCCGCCACGACCACATTGTGCTCGAAGTCAACAGTCGCATCGGTTGCCCCGGGTTGGTAGAACGACGCCTTGCGGCCGGGGCAGTAGAAGACGTTGCCGTAGACGGCGTTCGGGGAACTGCTGCTCTCCGCGATATGAACATTGCAGTCGTTGATCGCGACGTTGTAGCGGACGACGTCGCGCGCCTTGCCACCGTCGAAACATCCGTTGCAGTCCAGGAACAAACCGTTGTTGTTGACAGTGCGGTTGTGCTGGATGAGACAGGTGCCCACCATCCCACCATCGCAGTCGAATCCCTCGCTGTCGTACGTGATTTTGGAGTTGCGGACGGTGTTGTACTGCGCGACGGACGTGCCGATGTCGGTGGCGAACCACATGCCGGCGAAGTTGCCACCGGTCCAGGGGTAGGCGCCGTAGCCGAGACGATCGGCGGTGTTGTGCTCGATCAGCGGGGACACCGCGAACTCGATGATGATTCCGTCGCCGCCAACGTCCTTGAGTGTGTTGTGGGTGGCCTTGACGTGTCGTCCGTGTGGGGCGGTCACGGTCGGCGACGAACCGACCCGCAGTTTGATGCCGCCACCACCGGTGTCGCTGATCGTGCTGTCGGTGACATCGCTGTCGTTGATCGTCGTGTTGTCCCCGGTACAGCCGAATTCGATTCCAGCGCTGTAGGTTCCGCCGGTGCTCTTGACCCCCGACCCGGCCGTGCGATCGACCGCCACATGGGTGATGTGAATGCCGTGGTGCGCCGCCCCGTCATCAGCGGTCACGTGGATCCCGGTCCGGGCGGTGATGTTGTCCTGGGTCCCCGGGTTGATGACCTCGATGTCCCTTATCGTCCAGTGATCCTGATCGGTCAGGGTGAGAGCGTCGGCTGCGCCGTTCCCGTCGATGACGGGCAGCGAGCCTGTGCCATACCGCGTGACGGTGATGGGGGCGGTCGCGCTGCCGCTGCCTCGGGGGCTGAGCGTGCCCTTGCAGGTCGATCCAGCAGCGAAGGCCAGGACATCTCCCGGCTCGAAGGTGCGTTCGTTGACCGCTGCCAGCGTCGACCACGGCGATGACGCCGAACCGTCACCGGTGCCGCCGGTCGCGCCACAGTCGACGTAGTGACGGGTCGGCGACGCATGAGCGGCGGGGGCTGCCGTCACGGTTCCGCAGAACCCGAGTGCTGCAGCCGCGACGATCGGAAGGACGAACCAGCCTTTTGGACACAACCGTCCGGACATCGTGAATCTGTTCACCTTGACTCCTTCGTCGTGGGCCGCAGACGCTCTCGCG
The DNA here is from genome assembly GCF_055397625.1 of Flexivirga sp. G2. Taxonomy (NCBI): domain Bacteria; kingdom Bacillati; phylum Actinomycetota; class Actinomycetes; order Micrococcales; family Dermacoccaceae; genus Flexivirga; species Flexivirga sp. G2. The sequence goes on along the minus strand of NZ_AP039675.1, from coordinate 3,116,398 downwards.
CCGGACGTGTGGCCGGGAAATGCCGTGAGTCTTGGGGCGATTCGGCGTATCGGTCAAGGAAATGAACAGTTCTGCACACGTGATTCACGGCCCGGCCAGGACGTAGTGTGACGTCTCGTGGACAACGAACGCGCGATGGGCGGATCGGTGAAGCTGTCCGATGTCGCGGCGGCTGCGGGGGTCTCGCTGGCGACCGCGTCACGCGCGCTCAACGGGAGTGAGCGAGTCGTGCGCCCAGAGTTGCGCGACCGCGTGCTCGCGGCGGCGGCGGAGCTGGGCTACACGGCCAACCAACAGGCGCAGGCCGTCGCACGGGGTGCGACCCGCACCGTCGGCATCGTGGTCGGAGACATCGCCGACCCCTATTTCGCGCAGGTGGCCTCGGGTGTCACCGCCGCAGCCGCGGAACGGGGACTGGTTGTGACCATGGCATCCGCGGCCGGCGATCCGGACCGGGTGGTCGCGTCACTCTCGGTGCTGCGCGGGGGCCGGCCGCTCGCCGTACTGATGACGGTCAGCCGGCACGTCGACCGGGCCGCGGACGACCGGGTCGCCACCGAATTGTCCCGGGTTCGCGCGTATGGCGGTCGCGTCGCGTACCTCGGTCGCGCGCCCGACGGGTTCGACGGGGTGCCGGTGGACCATGGCGCCAGCGCTGAAGCGCTGGCCGAACAGATGGTCGCCCTCGGTTACCGAAGGGCCGCAGTGCTGACCGGGCCGGCCGAGTTGCTGACGGCGACCGAGCGCGCATCCGGTTTCCTGGCCGGGATGCTGCGCGCAGAACTACCCGTCTCGCGCGAGCTGCAGGTTGCTGGACCGCTGTCCCGAGAAGGCGGATTCACAGCGATGACAACCGTTCTCGAAGGGGGATCACGACCTGAGGTCGTCTTCGCCGTCACCGACGTCATGGCGGTCGGGGCGATGGCGGCGATCCGGGCGGCCGGGTTGCAGCCGGGGCGAGACGTCGCCGTCGCGGGGTATGACGACATCGAGATGCTGCAGGACGTGACACCGGGACTGACGACGGTCTCGTTGCCCCTGCGGGACATGGGCCGTCGTCTCCTGGAGGTTGCGCTCGGGGATGGCCCGCAGACGACCGTCGAGCCGGTACTCGGTTCGGTCGTGTTGCGCGAGAGCACACCCACCAGATCTTCCTGAAGCCCGTTCATCAAAGGAGACCAGTCCACATGCCGTTCGCCTTCTCGACTCTCGGTTGTCCGGATCGCTCGATGCAGGAGGTGCTCGAGCTCGCCACCTCCACCGGCGTCAGCGGACTCGAGTTGCGCGCCGCACCCGATGCAGGCGTCCACGTCGGCCTCGATGACGCCGAGCGCGCCCGCCTGCGCACCGCGTTCGAGGCGGCGGGGATGCGAGTGCTGACCGTCGCGAGCTATCTGCGGGTGTGCGACCCGGGGGACGACGGCGCGTTCGTGCGCGATGCGGTAGACCACCTGCGGCTGGCTGCAGACCTGGGGGCGAGCTACGTGCGCACCTTTCCCGGGTCGGACGCCGATGACCTCGAAGGTGATGCTCGAGCGGTGCGCAGACTCAGCGAGTGTGTGGCGACTGCAAAATCGCTCGGTGTTCGAATATGCCTGGAAACACACGATTCTCACCCGCGGGGAAGCGACATCTCCGGCATCCTCCACATGCTCGACCAGCAGAGCCCGGCCCACGAGGTGGAGGTGGTCTGGGACGCCCTGCATCCGTGGCGGGCCGGAGAGACGCCGGAGTCGACGTTGCAAGCGATCGGCCCGTGGCTGGCATACGTGCAGATCAAGGACGCCGACGACGACGGCGTCCTGCGCAAGGTCGGCGACGGACGAGTGCCGCTTGACCGCATAGCGGCACAACTGCCGGACCGCGCAGATCGCTGGTGGTCGCTGGAGTGGGAGAAGCTTTGGCACCCGGAGATCGCCGACCTGCCGGAGGCGCTCGAGCCTGCGCTCGCGTGGTATCGCAGAGCCGTGTCGCCTGCTTGATTCGGCATGCCCTTGCCCCGTGGGGTCGATGGGCCTAATCTTTGCGTTCGGAAAGCGCTTTCCAGCGCTCATCATCACATCGGAAGTGAGCACTCGTGTCGACCAAGCCTCTCGGCATCATCATGAACGGCGCCTCCGGGCGCATGGGCTATCGCCAGCATTTGGTGCGCTCGATCCTGGCTATCCGTGACCAGGGTGGGGTGCTGCTCTCCGACGGCAGCCGAGTCACCGTCGAGCCGCTCCTGGTCGGTCGGACCGAGGCGAAGCTGGCCGAGATCGCGAAGCGGCACAACATCGAGCATTACACGACGGACCTGGACGCCGCGCTCGCCGACGACCGATGGCAGGTGTACGCCGATTTCCTCGTCACCAGTGCGCGAGTTCCGGCCATTCGCAAGGCGATTGCGGCGGGCAAAGCGATCTATACGGAGAAGCCGACCGCCGAGAGCTACGCCGATGCGCTGGAGCTCGCCAGACTGGCGGACGGGGCCGGAATCAAGAACGGCGTCGTGCACGACAAGCTCTACCTGCCGGGATTGCGCAAGTTGCGTCGACTCATCGACTCGGGCTTCTTCGGCGAGATCCTCTCCGTCCGCGGCGAGTTCGGCTACTGGGTCTTCGAAGGCGACGGGATTCCTGCGCAGCGACCCAGCTGGAACTACCGGTCCGAGGACGGGGGAGGAATTGTCGTCGACATGTTCCCGCACTGGAACTATCTGCTCGAAAACCTTTTCGGGAGAGTCGAGTCCGTGTACGCGCGTACCACCACAGAGATTCCGGAGCGGGTGGACGAGCGCGGCGAGTCCTACCGCGCGACCGCCGACGACGCCGCCTACGCGATCTTCGAGCTGGCCGGGGGAGTGACAGCACAGCTCAACTCCAGCTGGGTGACCCGGGTCAACAGGGACGAACTGGTGGAGTTCCAGGTCGACGGCACACACGGCAGCGCCGTTGTGGGGCTGTGGGGTTGCAAGGTCCAACACCGCACTGCGACCCCGCGTCCCACCTGGAACCCCGACGTCCTGGACGGCCACGACTACGCCGGCGACTGGCACGAAGTGCCCGACAACGAGGTCTTCGAGAACGGCTTCAAGGTCCAATGGGAGGAGTTCATCCGCCACGTCGCCGAGGACTCGCCGTTCCCCTACGACTTCCTCGCCGGAGCGCGCGGGGTGCTGTTGGCCGAGAAGGGCTTGGAGAGCGCTCGCGCGGAGCGCCGGGTCGAGATCCCGGAGGTCACTCTATGAGCGAACTGCTGCTGCTCGGCGCCGACGGGCGAACACATAGCGAACGCCTGCTCGAGCAGTCTCCGATCCCGGTCGCCGCCGATTCCCTCCGGTCGCGGGTGGCGTATGCCGCAGCCCACGTCATACCCGAGGTGCACGGGCAGAACACGCCCGGTGCACCGGCCGAGATCGATTGGGATGCCACGATCGCCTTCCGCCGGCACTTGTGGTCCCACGGGCTCGGCGTCGCGGATGCGATGGACACAGCTCAGCGCAATATGGGACTCGACTCGGCGGCGACCCGCGAGCTGATCCGGCGCAGTGCCGCCGCGGCGCGGTCGGTCGGCGGGTCGATCGTGGCCGGTGTGAACACCGACGACGTGGACCAGGAGGTGGTCTCCCTGAGCTCGGTGACCGACGCGTACTTGCGGCAACTGGAATTCACCGAAGACGCCGGCGCCGGCGTTGTGCTCATGGCTTCGCGCCATCTCGCGCGTGCCGCACAGTCGTCTGCCGACTACGAGCGGGTATATGGCGCGGTGCTTGAGCGCGCCGGGGCCCCGGTGATCCTGCACTGGTTGGGTGAGGCGTTCGATCCGGTGCTGCGCGGCTACTTCGGCGCCGGCGACGAGGCGGCCGACACTCTGATCCGAATTGTCGAAGCGCATCCCGACAAGGTCGCGGGCGTCAAGATGAGCCTGCTGAACGCCGATGCCGAGATCGACGTGCGTTGCCGGCTGCCGCGATCGGCGTCGATGTTCACCGGTGACGACTTCCACTACGTCGACCTGATCCGCGGTGACGGCACCGAACAACCCGGCCACTTCTCGCACGCGCTCCTCGGCGCCTTCGCCGCGATCGCGCCTCTGGCTGCTCGGGCGATCCGAGCGCTGGATGCCGGGGACAGCGACGGCTACGAACAGATTCTGCGGCCCTCCGAAGAATTGTCCCGGCACATCTTCGCTGCACCGACCTTCTACTACAAGACCGGCGTGGCGTTCCTGAGCTGGCTGAACGGGCACCAGGCGTCGCCGACGATGGTCGGTGGGCTGCACTCCGCGCGCAGCCTGCCGCATCTCTCGGAGATCGTACGTCTGGCCAACAGCGCTGGGGCGCTGGAGGACCCACAGCTGGCGGCCGGCCGCTGGCATGCGTTGCTCGGACTGAACGGAGTGACCCGGTGACACCGCACCCGCGACTCTCGCTCAACCAGGCGACGATCAAGTACGCCTCCTTGGAACAGGCGATCGCGGAGTCAACCACTCAGGGGTATCAGAGCATCGGGCTGTGGCGGGAGCCCGTTGCCGCGGTAGGACTGAGCCGCGCGGTCGAATTGGTCCGGGAATCCGGCTTGCGTGTCTCCAGCCTGTGCCGAGGCGGCTTCTTCACCGCCGAACCCGGACGCGCGCAAGACGACGCACTGGTCGACAACCGCCGGGCGATCGACGAGACCGCGGCCCTCGCCGATGCGGGAGCGGACGGCTCACGAGCCGTCCTGGTCCTGGTTGCGGGAGGTATGCCGCGAGGGTCGAAGGACCTCGCCGGGGCTCGACAGCGGGTCGTCGACGTCATCGGAGCGCTGGAGCCGTATGCCGCCTCGTGCGGCGTGACCCTGGCGGTGGAGCCGCTGCACCCGATCTTCGCCGCTGACCGGGCCGTCATCTCCACACTCGCACAGGCGTTGGCGGTTGCCCGGGCCGCCGGGCCGAGCGTTGGCGTAGTCGTCGACACCTACCACGTGTGGTGGGACCCGGAAGTCACACGGCAGATCGCTCTGGCCGGTGCGGAGGGTCGGATTGCGAGCTACCAGGTGTGCGACTGGCTGGTGCCAATCCCGGCCGACAACCTGCTCGGCCGGGGGCTCATGGGGGACGGCTCGATCGACTTCGGTCCACTGACGCGCGCCGTGATGGCCGCGGGGTACACCGGAGACATCGAGGTCGAGATCTTCAACCAGGAGACATGGGAGACGTCATTCGCGCAGGTCGCCGAACGGGTCGCGACGCGCTTCGACGAGTTGATCGCGCCCGACCTGTGACCGGGATGCCACCAGGGCCTATCGCGTTGCCGGTGAAACCCCGATCGTCATACCCGATAAGCTGACCGCATGACCTCGTCCCTGGTGAAATACGCGACGGATTCCAGCGTGCCGAAGCTGGAGGAGAACCACCTGCCGATGCCGCACTGGATGTATGGCGGCATCGCCTTCTGTGTGTTCCTGCTGTTGCTCGGCATCCTGTGGACGTTCCGCAACACTGCCGCCAACCTGCGCGACGGTGCCAAAGGGGAGAAGGAGCACTGACCGTTCGGCTGGGGGTGATGGGCGGCACGTTCGACCCCATTCACCACGGCCACCTGGTTGCGGCCAGTGAGGTCCAGGCCCGACTCGATCTGGACGAGGTCGTCTTCGTGCCGACCGGGCAGCCCTGGCAGAAGGAAGGCCGCGGGGTCACCTCGGCCGAGCACCGCTATCTCATGACGGTCATCGCGACGGCGTCCAACCCGCGGTTCACCGTCAGCCGGGTCGACATCGACCGGCCCGGACCCACCTACACGCTCGACACGCTGACCGACCTGCGCAAGCAGCGCCCGGACGCGGAGCTGTTCTTCATCACCGGCGCCGACGCGCTCGCGCAGATCCTCTCCTGGCACGGGGTCGATCAGATGTGGTCGCTCGCGCACTTCATCGGCGTCACCCGGCCCGGTCACGTGCTCTCCGACAAGGGACTGCCACCGGAGCACGTGCAGTTGATGGAAGTGCCCGCGATGGCGATCAGTTCCACCGACTGTCGCCAGCGGGTCGTCGACGATGAGCCGGTCTGGTATCTCGTGCCGGACGGCGTCGTCCAATACATCGGGAAGTATCAGCTCTACAAGCCGGAAGCCGGCGTGATGAAGGAGGCAGAAGGGTGACCGCGACCGCACGGGCCATCGATTTGGCCAAGGCCGCAGCCGCCGCGGCGGAGGACAAGCTGGCGACCTCGGTCGTCGCGATCGACGTCAGCGACCAGTTGGCGCTGACCGACGTCTTCGTCGTTGCCTCCGGTGAGACCGAACGCCAGGTCAATTCCATCGTGGACGCGGTCGAGGACCGCCTGCGCGAGCTGGGCAGCAAGCCGATCCGTCGTGAGGGCGGTGGCCGCGAAGGCCGTTGGGTGCTCATCGATTTCGGCGACATCGTGGTGCACGTGCTGCACGAGGAAGAGCGCGAGTTCTACGCCCTCGAGCGGCTCTGGCGCGATTGCCCGACCATCGACCTGACGCAGTGAGCGCCGCGCCCCGGCGCTTGGTCGTATGGCGGCACGGTGAGACCGAGTACAACGCCACCGGCCGCTGGCAAGGGCAGTTCGATGCGCCGCTCTCCGACATCGGCCGTGAGCAGGCGACGACAGCCGCGAAATCCCTTGCGACATACGACGTTTCGCGGATCCTCGCCTCTGACCTGAGTCGCGCGGCTGACACGGCGCGGGCGCTCGCGGACGTGACCGGCCGGACGGTGACGTCCGATCGGCGGTTCCGCGAGATCGACGTCGGCAACTGGGCGGGCCTGACAACTCCGGAGATTCGCGCGACACAGGGCGAGCTGCTGGACCGGATCAATGCCGGGGAGGACCTGCGCCGCGGCGGGACCGGTGAGACGGTCGGCGAGGTCGCCGATCGGGTGCTGGCCGGAGTCGGTGAGCTGATCGAGGGTCTGCCGGCGGGGGAGACCGCCGCGATCGCGACGCACGGGTTCGCCGCGCGCATCCTGTGCGCGGCGCTGGCCGGCATACCGCAGCAGATCGCGTTCCACGCCCTCCACGGCATGACGAACTGTCACTGGGCGCTCCTGGTGGAGCGCGCCGGCGGCTGGCAGATCGCCGGCTGGAACGTCCGACAACCCGCAACCGTGATGGCAGGAGCGATGTCCCGATGAGCGACGCCAAGAAGTCCTCCAAGTTCGGTGGCCGCCCCACCATCGCGCCGCGTTGGCTCGCGCGGGTGATGTCTCTCTACCCGCCGTTGCTCGGCGCCGGGATCCGCGTGCGGGAGTTCTCCGACGACTGGACCGTGTGCCGGACCGAGTTGCGACTCAACCGACTCAACCGCAACCAGCAGGGCACCGCGTTCGGTGGATCGATCGGCTCCATGTCGGACGCGTTCTTCGCGCTGCTGCTCTGGAACCAGCTCGGCAAGGGCTATTACGTGTGGGACACGAAGGCCGAGATCGACTACCTCAGCCCCGGTATCTCGACGGTGCACGGTCGCTTCGAGGTGCCGCGTGAGGTCGCCGAGCAGATCCGCGCCGAGGCAGAGTCCGGACAGAAGGTGCTGCACTGGTTCGAGACCGACCTGACCCTCGACGACGGCACCGTGGTGGCACACGTGCGACGCCAGGTCTACGTCCGCAAAAGGACGCGGGTCGAGTAGCGGGGGAGCGAAGCGGAGGAGTGTATCGAGGCCCTGATAATTTAGGCATACCTAAGTGATCAGGAGTTGTTCGAATGCCCGGCCCTCGCGCGCCCCATGACCTGTACGTCGTTTCGACCGAGACGATCACCCCGCACCTCACCCGCGTCTGGTTCACCGGCGGCGGGTTCGACGCCATCGCCGCGCGTGGTCACACCGACGCCTACGTGAAGCTCGTCTTCCTGCAGCCGGGCGACGAAGCCGCGATTCGGCGCACCTACACGATCCAACAGGTGGACGACGAAAACCGCCGGTTCGCAATCGATTTCGTCATACATGGGGACGAGGGTGTCGCCGGACCGTGGGCCGCACGAGCCACACCCGGCGACCTCCTGCCGATGATGGGACCAGGCGGTGGCTACTCGCCGAACCCCGACGCCGACTTCCACCTGCTGATCGGCGACGAGACCGCCCTGCCGGCGATCGGCGCCGCCCTGCGTGCCATGCCCGAGGGTGCCCGCGGCGTCGTGTATGCCGAGACCGGTGACGCAGCCGACGAGCTCGCGCTGCCCCTTCCCGACGGCTTCGCCGTGCATTGGGTGCGACGCGTCGGGGACGACCATTCGCAGTTGCGCGATGCGGTGCTGGCCGCGCCGTGGCCGGAGGGTGTCGTGCAGGTCTTCGCGCACGGCGAGGCCGAGGTCACCATGCGGCAGTTGCGTCCGTACCTGCGCAAGGAGCGCGGCGTACCGGCCGCTCTGGCGTCGATCTCCGGCTATTGGCGGCACGGTCGGACCGAGGAGGCCTTCCGCACCTGGAAGCGTGATCTCGCCGCGGAGGACGCCGTAGCTTCGATCGGCTGAATGCAGACACCACACAGGGAACGCCCAGCTTGTTAGCCTCGTTCGGATGATTGGTTCGACCGCTCGCAAGTTGAGGTCGTCAAGGATCCGTGGGACGCGGATCGCCCGGGGATTGATGGATCCGGCGTCGCGACCGCGTTACGTCGCCGCCGCGCGCAGGCGACTGCCTGGAGGACCTCGGCGCCGACGGCAGGGTGAACGCTGCCTCGTGTGCGGCGCGTCTGGACTCACCGAGCGCAGGGTCACCTACTTCCGGGATCCGAAGCTCAGCTGCGACGTGCGGATGTGCCCGCAGTGCGGTTTCGTGCGCTGTCCGAAGGAGGAGCGGAGCCACTACTCCGACCTGAAGGACTTCAAGAGCCTGCCGGGCGCTGCTCGAGCCGGGACGCCGACCAAGAAGGGTCGCGAGTTCTTCATGGCGCAGATGGCAGTGGACATCCTGAAGCAACAGGACGTGGACATCCTCGTCTACGGCCCTGGCCGCAGCCTCGACAACCACCACATGGAGAAGCTGCCCGGAGTCAGCCAAGTCGCCATCGGCGACATCATGAAGGTCCGTGACGACGCCGAGTTCATCGACGCCAACGAGCCTCCGCAGCGCCAGTTCTCGATCGTGATCGCCTGCGAGGTGATCGAGCACTTCCGCGACCCGTGGAGCGATTTCGACAAGTTGCTCAGGCTGGTCAAGCGCGACGGCGTCGTCGTGTGCGGCACGAACATCACCGATGGCGGGGACCTCAACGAGGACCGCTACATCTACTTCCCGGACCACACGGCCTACTACTCGCCGGAGTCGCTGCGGCGGATCGCCCAAGCGTTCGGCTACCACCTCGACTTCCGGTATCCGGGTGGGGCCACGCCGCGTCGCAAGCGCTACGTCATCTTCAGCAAGTCGCAGCACACGATGGAGAAGGTCGCCGACTACTTCGGTGCGCAACACCTGGCTCCCGCGGAACCGTTGCCGCCGAAGAAAAAGACTGCTTGAACACCGATCGGCTGCATCGGCAGCCCCCGATTTGGTGCAGTCGACCCTCGCTGGCTACAGTATGTCGGTCGCCGGTTCTCCGGATCGACACCCTTCACGGGGCATTGGCGCAGTTGGTAGCGCGCTTCCATGGCATGGAAGAGGTCAGGGGTTCGAATCCCCTATGCTCCACCAAACGTGAAAGAGCCCGGCCGATCGGCCGGGCTCTTTCACGTTTGGTGCTCCGAGTGCGTAGACCTCAGTGCTCGCCGACGAACTTGCCCAGCAACTCCACGAACGTCTCTCGCTCGGCCGGGGTGAAGCCGGAGGTGAGTTCCTCCGCCATCGCGCGAGCGGCGTCGATGGCGTCGTGCAGGACGGTGCGGCCGCGGGCTGTCAGCGACACCGCATGCAACCGTCGGTCCTCGCGCACGGGCGCTCGCTGGACGTAGCCCAAGTTCTCCAGGTGGTCGACGCTACGCACCATCGAAGCCTTGTCGGAGCGCAGCGCCGTGACGAGCTCCTGCTGGCTCAGTGGCCCATCTCGCAGCGCGGTCAGAACGCCGAGATGCCTTCCGCTCACACCGAATTCGGACAGCGCCTCATCGGCGGCGACCGCGGCGCGTCGATGCGCCTGTCGCAGCAGCATGCCGAGTCGGATCGGGTAGTCGCTTGCCATGGGCACCATCCTATCGTTACCGTTTCAAGTGAAACGATCTCATCAGGAACGATTGGGGATGGCGGATGTCGACCGAACTCGACGTCGCACCGGACGCGGCGGAGTCGACCGTGCCGGGGTGGACGATCTGGCCCTACCGCGTGGCGGTGACGTTGGGGGCGCTCATGCTGTTCAATCAGGCGGTCTTCGCCGGCCAGTTCCTCGACGGCCGGTACGGCGCCCTGCTGACGCACCGGGAGAACGCGACGTACGCCGGGATCATGATCGTGGTGTCCGGACTGATGGCGATCTTCATCCGCTGGCCCGGGAAGGGGCCGTGGTGGCCCATCGCCGCGACGTTCGGGTTGTTCGCGCTGATCGGCGTGCAGATTCTGCTCGGCTTCATGCGGGTCATCGCGATCCACATCCCGCTCGGGGTCTCGATCATCGTCGCGGCGTCGTACCTCGCGGTGTGGGCGTGGCGTTACCGGCCCGCATCGGTGGGCGCCTGATGGCGGCGCGGATCAGTCGCCGGCAGGCGTTGGTCGCCGGCGGCGGCGCCGCGGCTGCGGTGGTCGGTGTACCGTTCGGCCTCGGGTTGCGTTCCGGCGGAGAGGCGTCCAGCGCCACGCTGTTGCGCAGCGGGCGCCCGCTGCCGGCTGCGTTCCAGGTGCCGTTGGAGATCCCCAGGGTGCTGACGCCGAACCGCGGTTCGGTTCCCGGGGCGGACCACTACGAGCTCACCCAGCGCCAGGCGGAGGTCGAGGTGCTGCCCGGCGTGCGCACCGCGATCTGGGGGTATGACGGGACGTTTCCCGGCTCCACCATCCACGCGCGCAGTGGCCGACCCGTCGTGGTGCGGCATACCAATCTGTTGCCGGTGCCGACCGTCACCCACCTGCACGCCGGCCAAACCCCTTCTGCGAGTGACGGATTCCCGACCGACTTGCTGCTGCCGAGTCCGTCGACCGCCGCTCGCAACTCGATGGCCGCGTCGATGTCGATGGACGGCATGGGCGGGAACGATCCGCATGCATCCGTGGTGCAGACCAGCCGCGACTACACCTACCCGTTGCAGCAGCGCGCCGCCATGCTCTGGTACCACGACCACCGGATGGACTTCACCGCACCGAGCGTATGGCGGGGGTTGGCCGGCATGTTCATCGTCCATGATGCGGAGGAGGAGGCGCTCGAGCTGCCTGCGGGCGAGCGCGACATACCGCTGATGATCGCCGACCGTTCGTTCGGCGGGGACGGCGAACTCATCTATCCCAGTAGCTATCCGTCGCTGATCCGGCCGGGCGTGCGTGCCGCGTATGCCGCCGGTGTGCTCGGCGACGTCGCGCTCGTCAACGGTCGACCGTGGCCGTTCCTCGAGGTGGATGCAGCTCGCTATCGATTCCGAATCCTCAATGCCAGCAACGCTCGTCGCTATCGCCTGACCCTCGACCCGCGGTTGGGTCAGGCGCCGTTCATCCAGGTCGGGACGGACGGCGGACTGCTCGACGCACCCCTTGGGCATGCGGCGATCGAGATCGCACCCGCGCAGCGTTACGACGTAGTCGTCGACTTCTCGGCCTGCCGTCCGGGGGAGCGGATCACCTTGCGCAACGGGTTCGGCACTGGTCGGATGGAGCAGGTAATGCAGTTCCGCATCGCACGAAAGGCTCACGACGACAGCCGAGTCCCGATTCGGTTGTCCCATCCGCCGGTGCCGGATCCGGCACGATCCGCCCGGACGCGTTCCTTCGTCTTTCGTCGTAGTGGCGGACATGGCTGGACCATCAACGGCGAGACGTTCAGTCCCACCGAGGCGCTGATCAGCCCGCGGGCAGGAAGCACCGAGATCTGGGAGTTCGTCTCGGACTTCCATCACCCGATCCACGTGCACCTGGCGTCGATGCGCGTCCTCAACCGTGGCCTGAATGGCCCCGGCGAATTCGACCACGGACTCAAGGACGTGCTGGACCTGCGCCCGGCGGAACGGATCCGGGTGGCGATCACCTTCGGTGAATATCCCGGTCGGTACGTGCTGCACTGTCACAACCTCGAGCATGAGGACATGGGCATGATGGCGACGTTCCGACTGGTGTGACTCGGCTCAATCAGTAATGACAGCAAGCATTTTCAAGGAAAGTGAGGCACATCATGGGGCGGCTCGTCGAGGCAACACACGTATCCCTGGGAGGAGAGGTCGGGGCCATCGATTGGGCGTTCCCGTACCTCGACGATCAGCACAAGGAGTACTCGTGGGACCTGCTGCGCGCGGCGGAGGCACTGTTGCTCGGCCGTAAGACCTACGAGGGGCTTTCCTCGGCATACCCCGCGATGGAGGAGCACGCGAAGGGCGTCTTCGGCGAGTTCGTGCGCCGGATGAATGCGATTCCGAAGTATGTCGTCACCACGACGCTGACCGAATTCGGTTGGAACGCGCAGCGACTCGAGTTGCCGTCGAACGGCGACGTCGCCGAGGCGGTCCGGCGGCTGAAGAGTGACCTGCCGGGTGGTCTGCTGAAATTCGGCACCGGGCCGTTGGACGCTCTGCTGTTGCAGCAACGGCTTGTCGACGAATACCACTTCTGGCTGGCTCCGGTGGCAGCTCCGGCGACGGTGCAGCCGCTGTTCGAAAGCATGGAAGATGCGCCATCGCTCACGCTCGCCGGGGTCGACCGGTTCGCCAGCGGGATCGTCGCGCTGCGGTATACGCCCTGATCGTCTCGCGGACACCGTTTCTCGTGCGGCATAGTGGAGCTATGACAAAAGTGACATACGGTCATCGGCTGATGGCCAGGTCGGCGTGCGCCGGCGTCGCTGCGCTGCTGGCGGGCAGCCTCATGGGTGGGTGCTCGTCGTCCGCATCGGGTGGTACCACGTCCGCCTCGACTCCCATTGCCACAACGCGACCGGCGGCCGATGCGGCGACGAAAACAGCTGCTGTGAAAGAAGTTCCGTGTCCGGAGGTTCCAGCTGCTCGAGCTGTCCGGCTACCTATGGCGGACGGCGGGTCGCTGCAGGGCGCGGTCGCGGGCACGGGTCGGACAGCCGTGGTCTTCCTCCATGAGACGGGTGGACAGGGCATGTGCGGCTTCGCGACCTACGCGCAGTGGCTGGCCGGACACGATCACGTGCAGGTCCTGCTCGTCGACCGGTGCGGGTATGGCGAGACGGCGTGCAAGAGCGCGGCCGACAGTCACGACATCCGCCGCGAGACGCAGCCCGCCGTCGACTGGGCCCGGGCCCACGGTGCGCGCACGGTCGCCCTGGTCGGTGCGTCCAGCGGCGGCCTCGACGCACTCGAGGCGGCAGCCACGGTCCACGGCGCGAACAGCCTTGTCGACATCTCCGGCGACGAGAACGACACGGGCGCAAACGATCTCCAGCTCGCGCGGCGCGTCACGGTCCCGGCATACTTCGCCGTCGCCCCGGGTGACGAGTACGTGTCGGTCGCCGCGACCCGCAGGTTCTACAACGCGGTCCGGTCCCGGGTGCGGCGGCTGGACATCGAGAAGGGCAGTCCGGGTGTGCACGGCTGGGATCTGCTCACGACGCCGGCGGGGAGACCGAGTGTGCTTGCGAGCGAGATCGCGCACTGGGTGCTGCATCCCTCGCGCTGACTTGCGCGACACGCCATCGGAGTTCCACCCGCTTATGCTGGCGCGATGCCGTCGACTCTGGGTTACGCCCTGCTGGGCCTGCTCGCGCGCCGTCCGCGAACGGGCTACGAACTGTCCCGTGCGATGCGCGAACCGGTCGGCTTCTTCTGGACTGCGCGGCACAGTCAGATCTACCCCGAGCTGGCCAAGCTGGAGGATGCCGGACTGATCGGCGGCAAGGTGGAGCACGGACCGGGTCCCCGCGAGAATCGGCGGTACTCCATCCGTGCGGCCGGTCGCCGCGCGCTCGCGCAGTGGGCGGCATCCAGCACGCCCCCGGAGCCATCGCGCAGTGTCGAACTGCTGAAGATCTACTCGCTCTGGCTCGCGGACCCGGCCGGAGCGCGCGACATACTCCGCGAGCAGCGCGAGCAGCATCGCGCGACGCTGGAACGGTATGACGCGCTCGCGGCCGAGTTCGCCGATGCGGGCCCACTGGAGCCCGGGTCCGCCGACTTCCTGGATGCCGCTTCGGTCCAGCGCGGACGCAGCGTCGAGCGCGCCGTCGTCGACTGGTTCGACTGGCTGCTGGGCGAACTCGGCTGACCGCTGCATTCCGACAGCCACCGGTGCTACGGTGCGAATATGTCAATATCGACATATCGGTGGCGGGCGCCGACCGCAGTGCTCGCCGGTCTACTCACGGTCGGCCTCGCAGCGTGCGGATCAGGAGCAACCGGTGCACAGTCGGCGACGTCCGCGCCCGCCACCCCCGGGCCCACCACGACCGCATCGCCCACCGCGACTCCGAGCATCGGCGTCGCCAACTGGCCGTGCCTCAAGGGTGCCGGCGCGAGGGTGCGCACCGTCGCCGAACCGACGGCCCTGCGCGTGGTCCTGCTGGGCCGGAGTGCGCACGTCGTGGTGTTGTCCGAGGAGAGCGACGAGGATCTCTGTTCCTGGTTGCCACTGGCCCGGACGCTCGAACGGGACGGCTTCGCGATCGCGATGTACGACTACGCGACCGACCCGGTGCATGATCTCTCGGCCGTGGTCCGGTCGGAACGCGCCCACGGAGCTCGGACGGTCGCCGTGCTGGGAGCGTCCGAGGGCGCGAAGACCTCCGTGATCGCGGCGAGCAAGTTACGGCCGCAACCGAATTCGGTCGTCAGCCTGTCGGCGGAGAGTGCGCTGCAGGGCACCGACGTCGCGCCATACGCCAAGCGCGTGAGTGCGCCGACGCTCTACGTCACCGCGTCCGACGACCCCTACGGCTCCGACGAGTCGACCCCGGGCTACTACAAGTCATCGCCGGCAAAGACCAAACAACTGCTCACCGTCCCCGGCACCGCCCACGGCACGGCGTTGCTCAGCAACGGAAGGGTCCACCGAACGGTGACCGATTTCCTCGTAGCACACGGCAAGTAGCGGCTGTCGCGCTCCGACGTGGGTCGGCGGTCATGCGCGATACTGGCTCCCGAGCCGTGCACACACTGACACTGGGAGGTGCCGTGGCCGTCACCGACGACGCCATCACCAAGATCAAGCAGATGATCGTCGACGGGGAACTCACGCCCGGATCCAAGCTTCCGAGGGAAGGGGATCTCGCCGGCCGACTGGGGTTGTCCCGCAACTCGCTGCGCGAAGCGGTCCGTGCACTGTCCCTGATCCATGTGCTCGATGTGCGCCAGGGAGACGGCACCTATGTCACCAGCCTGGACCCGCATCTGCTGCTCAGCGCCATGGAGTTCGTCGTGGACTTCCATCATGACGACACGGTGCTGCACTTCCTGGAGGTCCGACGGATACTCGAGCCGGCAGCCTGCGCCGCGGCTGCGACGAAGCTGACCGACGCCGAATTGGACGAGTTGACAGCCCATCTCGACAACTTGCCGGACGAGCCGACACCCGAGGAGCTCGTCGATTCGGACCTGGTCTTCCACCGCATCATCGCTCGAGGTTCCGGCAACCCGGTGCTCGCGTCGTTGCTGGACACGATTGCCGGTCCGACGCACCGAGCACGCATCTGGCGTGGCCTCACCCAGCAGCGGGCGACCGAGCAGACGATCCGGGAGCACCGCCAGATCCTGTCCGGACTGCGTTCTCGGCAGCCGAACGTCGCGGCGGCTGCCGCGGTGGTCCACATCGCCGGCGTCGAGGAGTGGTTACGTCGGGCGGCCGCTGCGGAGCCGGATCAGGCCTCGGTGGCGGGGGAGAGCGAATAGAACCGCTCAGCGGTCCGCCCCATCGGGCCGTCGCCCGCGCGCTGCCGGACGAGTTCGCTGAGCACGTGCCAACTGCGTTGCACCGGGCCGGCGAGTTCCGCCACCGGCCAGTCGGAGCCGACCATTGCGCGGGACGTTCCGAAGGCGTCCAGCGAGGTGTCGACCACGGGCTCGAGATCCTCGGGTCGCCAATGATGCCAGTCAGCTTCGGTCACCAGACCGCTGATCTTGACCATCAGGTTCGGGCGGGCGGCAACGGCTCGGATCCACGCGGCCCATTCCACCAGCTCACCGCCGGCGATCGGGGGTTTCCCCGCATGGTCGAGCACCATGGGTACGTCAGGGCACGCGTCGGCGAGTTCCGACACAGCAGGCCACTGAGGTTGGCGGACCAGGACGTCGAAGGCGAGCCCGGAGGCACCGACCGTGCGGATGCCGTGCAGCACGTCGTCGCGCAGCGCCCACCGGGGGTCCGGCTCGTCCTCGATCTGATGCCGGATTCCGACGAGCAGATCCCCTCCGGGTGCCTCGCGCATTCGGTGCAACCGGTCGGACACGTCGGCTGCGGTGAGATCGACCCAACCGATGACGCCGGCGATCAGACCGCCGGAACTCGCTGCGAAACGAAGAAATTCGCGAGTCTCGCTCTCGTCGGAGACTGTCTGGACCAGAAGCGTCCGGTCGACGCCGAGTGTCGACGCCACGGATTGCAGATCGTCGACCACGTAGCGGCGACGGATCGGTGCGAGCTCGTCGCCCGCCAGGAAGGGGTACTCCCGGACGCTCGGATCCCAGAGGTGGTGGTGTGCGTCGATCGTGCTCACTGCGGCAGCACCTCGAGCAGTGACTCGGGAAGTAGCCCGTCGAGCACCAGCCGAGCCCACAACTCCACGGGTATGGCGGTCGTCGCCGCCGTGACATCCGCGGCAACCTCCCCGGCGGACCGCATGCCCAGTACCACGCTCGCAACCGCGGGATGGAGCAACGGGAACTGGACTGCTGCATCCGGAAGCGAGACGCCGTGATCGCGGCAGATCTGTGCGACGCGCCGCGCCCGAGCGATGAGTGCCGGGCCCGCCGGAAGGTAGTCGTACGTCGCATCCGCAGCGGGCTCTGGTCGGGTCAGGATGCCTGAGTTGAAGACGCCTGCTGCGAGCACTGCGACGCCGTGCTCGGCGGCGGCAGGCAACAGGTCCTTCGCGGCAGACTGGTCCAGCAGCGTGAAACGTCCGGCACACATCACCACATCGATGTCGCACCGCTGCACGAAATCGGTCAGCATCGTTGATCCGTTCATGCCGACACCGATGGCGTCGACCATGCCTTCGTCCCGCATCCGGATCAACTCGGGTATCGACTCGGTGCGCGCCTGGTCGTAGAAGTCGTCCGGGTCGTGCAGCAGTGCGATCTGCACCCGGTCGCGGCCCAACCGTTGGAGACTGCTCTCGAGGCTCCTGCGGATGCCGGCGGCGGAGTAGTCGCGTACCCGCCGGAAACGCGCCGGCGCATCGAAGCCTTCGGTGTCGCGCGACCACGGCGGGTCGAGAGGCTCCAGAACACGGCCCACCTTGGTCGAGATCACCACGTCGGGCGTTCGCCCGGCCCAGCCGCCGACGCGCTCCTCGGACAACCCGAGGCCGTAGTGCGGCGCGGTGTCGACGTACGTGATGCCGGCCGCGGTGACCGCGTCGCACGTCTGTTGGGCCTGCTCGTCGGAGATCGCTTGATAGAGGTTGCCGAGGCTCGCGGCGCCGAACCCGACCGAACTGATCGAGACCTGCGGCCGGCGGGGGAGCGCGACAGGATGCAGCGTCATGCGGAGTGCCGCGAAGTATTCGGAGGAGAACGTCGTGGGGTGCTCATAGCGGGGGAAGTTCCCAGACCTGCTCGATGCCGCTGTCCTCGCCGGAGTAGTCGTCCTCCACATCCAGCAACGCGCTCATCCGTTGCTGCCAGGGCAGATTCGCCGGGTGGTCGCGAAGAAATGCCCGCATCTGCTGATAGTCGTCGCACTCGACGACGTGGAAGAGGTCCTGCCCGTCCCGCCAGATCCGCCAGCTGTGCGCTCCGGCCTCACGCAGCGCGTCGGTGAGTTCGACCGGCATGGCGGCGTGCGCTTGAGCGTATTCGGCTTCCTTCCCGCGAGAAACCTTGGTGTGCAGGGCGATCCGGTCCACGATCAGGTCCTCAACTCGGCCGGACCCGCAGGCCGTACATCCCGCCGTCAACAGCGAGCACCGTGCCGGTCGTCGACCGCGCCGCTGGTGATGCGAGATAGCAGATGGCCTCGGCGACGTCGCTCGCGGAGACCAGCCGACCGGTCGGCTGACGAGCCTCCAGCGCGGCACGCTCGGCTGCGGGGTCGTCCGCGCTGTCCAACAGTCGACCGACCCAGGGAGTGTCTGCGGTCCCCGGGTTCACGCAGTTGACGCGGATGCCCTCGCGAACGTGATCGGCCGCCATGGCCAGGGTGAGCGCCTGGACCGCTCCCTTGCTCGCGCTGTAGAGCGCCCGTTGCGGCAGGCCCGCCCAGCCGGCGATCGAGCAGGTGTTGACGACGGCTGCGCGCTCCGAGGAGCGCAGTTGCGGAAGCGCGGCCCGCGTGACGCGCACGATGCCGAGGACGTTGATGTCCAGGACGCGGTGCCATTCGTCGTCCGGGTTCGCGGTGACGTCACCCTGTGCGCCGATGCCCGCGTTGTTGATCACGACGTCGATGCCGCCGAGCTGGTTCGCGGCGGCCTCGACGGCGGAGCGCACCTCATCGTCGTTCGACACGTCGCACCGTATGCCGGACGTGCCCTGCGGTGCACCGGAAGCGTCAAGGTCGAGCACCGCGACCCGCGCGCCACGCGACTGCAACAGCTCCGCTGTCGCCCGGCCGATGCCGCTGCCCCCGCCGGTGACGAGCACCCTCAGGTCGTTGTAGTCGCTCATTCATTGCCTCCGGAGTTGATCTCGGTCCAGATCGGGCCGCTCGGGAATGTGTAGTCGTGCAAGGCCTTCTCGTGCATCTCGGACGAGAATCCAGGGGCCGTCGGCGCCGTGTATCGGCCGCGTGTGATCACGGTAGGTGCCAGGAACATCTCGTGCAGGTGATCGACATACTCGATGACGCGGTTCTCGAGCGTGCCCGAGACCGCGACGAAGTCGAACATCGACAGGTGCTGCACCATCTCGCACAGTCCGACGCCGCCGGCGTGCGGGCAGACCGGCCGACCGAACTTCGCGGCAAGCAGGAGAATCGCGATGTTCTCGTTGACGCCGCCGACGCGGGCGGCATCGATCTGCACCACGTCAATAGCGTCCGCTTGCAGAAGCTGTTTGAAAATGACTCTGTTCTGGGCGTGTTCGCCGGTCGCTACCTTGATCGGCTGAACTCCCTCACGGATGCGTGCGTGACCCAGCACGTCATCGGGACTGGTGGGTTCTTCGATCCAATAGGGGTCGGTGTCGGCGAGCGCGCGGGTCCACCTGATCGCGTCGTCGACGTCCCACCGCTGGTTGGCGTCGATGGCTATGCGGACGTCGGGTCCGACAGTGCTGCGGGCCAGCGTCATACGCCGGATGTCTTCCTCCAGGTCGGCACCGACCTTCAGCTTGATCTGGGTGAAGCCGTCCGCGACCGCTTCGGTCGCCAGTCGGGCCAGTTTCTCGTCGGAGTATCCCAGCCAGCCCGGTGAGGTCGTGTATGCCGGGTATCCGTCGCGCACCAACTGCTCCTCGCGTTCGCGTCGGCCGGGTTCTGCGGCGCGCAGGATTTGCAGTGCCTCCTCGCGCGTGAGCGCATCGGTGAGGTAGCGGAAATCGACCAGGTCGACGATCTCCTCCGGCGACATGCGTCCGAGCAGCTGCCAGAGAGGCATCCCGGCGCGCTTCGCGCGCAGGTCCCACAGCGCATTGAGCACGGCGGAGATCGCCATGTGCATGACGCCCTTCTCCGGCCCGAGCCAGCGCAACTGGCTGTCCCCGACCAGCATCGCCGACGTCGCACCGAGATCGGCCAGCAACGGCTCGACCTGCTGACCGATCAGGGCCGGCTCGAGCGCGGCGATCGCGGCGACCGCGACCTCGTTGCCGCGGCCGATCGTGAAAACGAAGCCGTGGCCGGCCAACTCGTCCTCAGCATCGGTCTCGACGATGACATAGGCGGCCGAGTAGTCCGGGTCGGCGTTCATGGCGTCCGAGCCGTCGAGCGACTGCGACGTGGGGAACCGGACATCGACGGTTCGTAACCCGGTGATCGTCGACACGGTCAGGCCTGCTCGAACGTCTGGCGCATCCGTCCGAGTCCTTCGATCTCGGCCTCGACGACGTCACCGTCCCGCAGGTAGGGCTTGGGGTCCGCCATACCGAGTGCGACACCGGCCGGGGTACCGGTGTTGATGACGTCGCCGGGGTACAGGACCATGAACTGGCTCAGGTAGTGCACGACGGTCGGCACATCGAAGATCAGCTGGTCGGTATTGCTGTCCTGGCGCGCAATTCCGTTGACCCATAACCGAACTGCCGCAGACGACGGGTCGAACTCGTCGCGGGTGACCAGCCATGGTCCGAGTGGGTTGAAGGCCTCGCAGCTCTTCCCCTTGTCCCATTGGCCACCACGCTCGAGCTGGAACTCCCGCTCGGAGACGTCGTGAGACAGCGCATAGCCGGCGATGTGCGCGGCGGCGTCGGACGGTGAATCCAGGTAGCGCGCGGTCCGGCCGATGACGATGGCCAGCTCGGCCTCATAGTCGGTCTTGGTGCTGCCGCGGGGGATCGGCACGGTGTCGTCCGGGCCGACGACGGTCCATGGGTCCTTCATGAAGACGATCGGCTCCGCCGGGATCTCGGCGCCGGTCTCGCGCGCGTGATCACGGTAGTTGAGACCGATGCAGACGACCTTCCCGGGGCGCGCGATCGGCGCCCCGACGCGTTCCCCGGTCGGATCGAGCTTCGGCAAGCCGCCCGCCGAGACCGCGGATCGGACCCGGTCGAGGGACGCATCGTCCAGCGTGCGGTCGTCGAGGTCAGACAGCACGGAGGAGATGTCGAGAACCGAACCGTCCGTCGCAAGGACGGCAGGTCGCTCGGCGCCCGGATTGCCGACACGGAGCAAGCGCATGTAATTCAGACTCTCTGAAAGATCGGATGATTTTGGGCAA
The DNA here is from genome assembly GCF_055397625.1 of Flexivirga sp. G2. Classification (NCBI taxonomy): domain Bacteria; kingdom Bacillati; phylum Actinomycetota; class Actinomycetes; order Micrococcales; family Dermacoccaceae; genus Flexivirga; species Flexivirga sp. G2. The sequence continues at coordinate 3,095,351 of NZ_AP039675.1, read as the reverse complement.
ATTTAGCAGGTAGGCGCGAAGAAGTGGCGACAAGTGCCGGATAGAGCCGATGAATGTCTGACACCGCTACGGGGCGAGGAGATCGACCTGAACGGTCTTCGAGGCGCCGAACGTGGCGGAGAGGTCGACGGTGAGGGTGTACCCCGAACCGCCGATCGGGAGCGTGAGCAGCACTTTTCCTGCCGCGCGGGTCGGATCGCTGATCACCAACTCGTAGCGAGTATTGCGGATCTGTCGCCACGCCACGGAGCATGGGTGACTGACTGTTATGCCGCTGCGCTCAGCTGCGACGAAGAAGTGTGCCAGCGTCGTACTCGTCCGTTCACTGTGTATGACGTGCGCGGTGTCGTCGGCGCAGACGACGCGGACGGCGCCGTCGTGCACCGCCGCCTGCGTGCGTCGGCGGGTCGCGAGGGGCAGGATCCGATATGCGAACGCCGCGTTCGCGGTCGTATGGGTGGTGTCGATTCGCAGCACGTCCTTGGTGCGGACTGTCTTGTCGCCGTAGGTGTCGGCACCTTGATCGATGTCCCACCAGGTGCCGGTGCGACGCGTGAGATGCAGCTTCGCCGGAGCCGGTTTGGCCGAATCAATCGGCAACAGAACGAAGCCGGCGTGGCGGGCGACGTGGGCCCAGTGCTTGACCGTGGAGATGTTGTCGGACACCTCGCTCGGCACGAAGGATCCGTCGACGGTCAGTCGCGGTGTCGTTCCGGGTTCGAAGACACGCTGCTCGAGGTAGGTCTTGACGTCATGGCCGCTGGTGTTACGGACGTTCGAGGTGACGCAGACGACCTCCTCGGGGAACGTGAACCAGCTCTTGTAGGCAGTGACTGTGTCCTGCTGGTTTCCGAAATCCATTGCGACAGTTCCGATTCCGTCGCCGATCGTCAGGCCACCGTTGTAGCTGTTGGATGCTGATGGGATCCCGGTCCCCTCACTGGCGTCTCCGACCCGAGCTTCGGTGCTCTCCGTGGTTCCGGGCAGAGCCGTGCTGTCGATCACCGGCCAGAAGTCGTCGGCGTACTGCGCTGGATCTGCGATGTGGTGCAGGAAGTATTGCCCGTCGCCCTGGTACCAACCGCGAATGTTCTCGGCGTTGCCCCATTCGAAGCGGCCTATCCGCGTCGAGGACGTGTTCACGGAGAAGGACCAGGTGGGTCGCCGGTGCACGAGGCGTTCCTGCGAGCCGAAGAACTTGGTCATCACGAGTTGCTCCGCAACCTGGATGGACTTGTCCTGCAGCAGCGCGTGGGCCGCCAATGCTTGTGGCACGGTGCTTCCGGGGTCGGTCGTCATCGGGTGCCTGGTCGTCCGATGGATCCATCCCTTCGCGATGCTGCGCAACCGCTTGGCGGTGGCCGGCGGCGCAGCCTCGGCGAGTGTGAGCACCGCCTCGCAGATGCCGTAGCCGATGATGTACTGCAGATCCCGCTGCCGCGACACGGCGCGGCCTCGGACGGTGTCCATCGGGTAGAGGTCGACCATGAAGGGCGCATAGGTCGCTTCGACGACGTCGAAGAAGGACGTCGATGCCGGATCGGTGACGGCCCAAGCGGTGCCTGTCACGAGGGCAAGTGTCCGTGACACGCCCTGCAGGGCAACCGCGCCGTACGAGCCGGCGTAGGGGAGCTTGTCGTGCTGGATGAATGATCCATCCGCGTAGTAGCCGTCCCCACTGGTCACGTAGCCGAAAACACTGTCCCGGCCGTTTCCCCGGACATCAGTGAGCGCGTCGCGGCCGGCTTCGATGTCTGCGGTCGTGCCGTCCGCGACGCCACGCAACACGCAGGACAGTGCCTTGTCGACCCGATTGGCGCCCGTCTCGGCGAACCCAGGCGTCCTACCCCGGTAGTTCGGATCGGGTGTGAAGTGGCGAATTGCGGCGAACAACGCGTCTCGCGTCGCGGTCGGGAGCGCGGAGCCGAGCAGAACCGCGATGTCCGCCCCATCACGCGGTATGCCGATCTCCCAGAACCACCAGTTGCCCGCTGCAGGGACGTCGGGCCGGTACGCGAACTCGGTGAGACGACCCAGCGCCTTCGAGACGATCTCTGTGGCAGCGGCGTCCCGATGGTAGCGACTACCCGGTGTCGCAACGGCTTTCGCGATGGTGAGTAGGCGGTCGAACGTGACGCCGAGGTTCCCGGTTGCGGCAGCGACGCGACCGATCCCGGCGAGATCCAGGTCGGGCCAGATCGCCTCCGATGACCCGGAGACGTCGGTGTCTCCGAGAAGGGAGGCGACGACGTCGTCAGCGGCTTTGATCTTCTTCGTCACGCTTGCCGGCGGTGTGCCGGTGAGATCGCCGACCAGTTGGGTGACCCGGCGAGTGGCGATCAGCTCTGGGTCGTCGGTCGCCGCCCGTGCGGCCGATCCGATCCCGAACGCCAGCCCGGTGCCTGCACCGGCTCCGACGATCAAGGTGCGTCGTGAGAATCTCGTCTGCATTCCTGAACCTCTCTCCTGCTCCAGTGCTAGATGCGTGCGTCCATCAACGACTCAGCAGGCCTCGCGGGCCGCCCCAGTCTCATCGCGATCACGAAGGCGTGCTCGGCCGTGAAGCCGGTGGGAAGGCGAATGTCGTAGTAGGTGTTCTCATCGAGGTCATAGCCGATGTCGGAATGACGCACCGGTAGCTCGCGGCCATCGCCGAGAACTCGCGCGGCGCAGGGCACTTCGACGGAGTCCTTCGGGAGCGCCACCCGAACGATGCCCGTCACCGGCCGGTTCAGCACCGTCAGGTACAGGTTTGTGCCGCTGCGTGTGAGATGTCCGGCCCGGTTGGCCGGCAGCTCGGTATGCCGCGCCGGATAGATCGCGTCGGCGTTGGTACTGGTCCAATCGGCCAGGACTTCGGCGATCCGGTCCTCTTCCGGTCGCAACCGGCCGTCGCCGTCCGGTCCGAAGTTGACGACCAGGTTTCCGTTCATCGAACGGCAACGCATCAGCATCTCGATGATGTCGTCCGGGGTCTTCAGATAGAGATCGGAAACGTCCTTCAGATACCCCCAGCCGTTCGGGGGTATCGAGGTGACGCAGTCCCAGTCGTGGCCATCGAGCATCTCGAAGTTCGGGGGAACCTTGCGTTCCCAGCCCTGTTCATAGTCGCCCAGCAGCCGTCCGCGGCTGTCGAAATGCCGGCGGCCGTATTCGTCGTTGCGGAACCGTGAGCCGATGATCAGGCCGGGGACGGCCGATCGTAGTTCCTGCTCGAGGCGGTACGTGAACTCATAGGACTGCACCCAGGACTCGTCCCACGTGCCATCGAACCAGAAGCCTTTGATCGTCGGATACCGATCGATGAGTTCGAGAAGTTGGCGGCGTGTGTACGTCAAGAACCGCTCGAAGCGCGATTCTTCCGCCGCGGTTCGGGGAGCGTGGGACATGTAGTCCGGGTGGTTCCATTCGAGTACGGAGAAGTAGAGGAAGACGTCGATGCCCTCGGCCTCGTACGCCGAGACGAATTGCCCGACGATGTCCTTTCCATAGGGCGTTCGAGCCACCGTGTGATCGCTGAATTCGCTTGGCCACAAGCAGAACCCGTCATGATGTTTGGTGGGCACGATGACGTAGCGCGCGCCCATGGCGTGTGCTTGCCGGGCAAGGCCGGCCGTGTCGAGGGCGTGCGGGTCGAACACCCGCCACAGGTTGTCGTAGGTGCTCTCCCAACCTGCGGGTTTTGTCGGTCCGGACCAGTGCCGGATCCATTCGGACGCCGGTGCACCACGCCTCGCGCTCACCCCTTCCCATTCGTTGCCGGGGATGGAGAACAGCCCGAAGTGGAAGAACTGTCCGACGCCGTAGCTCCGGAAGTCCTGCATCGCCACGTCGTCCCGTCGTCCGACGAGAGGCCCGAACCGCACAGCCAGGTTCGTCGTCGGAAGGACACGTGATGAGGTCCACAGGTCTGCTCCGACGGAGGCCGTGTTCTCCGGATCGTCGGCAACGTCGTCGTGCGGTTCTGGTTGCTCGCTCATGTAGCTCGCCTTTGGTGAGGAGGACGAAGGGTGGCCGGCTGCCGGCGCGGCTCCGGCAGCCGGCCGGTCTTCAGGAGGTCGCGGTCGACTTCTTCGGGCTGAGTGCCTCGGCGAACTCGTGCGCGATCTTGTCGCCGCCACCTGACTTCCACTTCTGGACTGCGGACTTCAGCGTGCTGGTCGGCTTGCGCCCGGCGATGATGTCACTGACCGAGTCGGTCAGTGTCTGGGAGATGGATTGGTACTTCTCGGCATACGTCGGTGAGTAGGCGCCCGCGGTCGGGTCTTTCACGGCTTCGCTGACGATGGTCTTCATCACCGGGTGCGCGTACTCGACGAAGTCCTTGTGCCCGGGGTCATAGAGGACCTGCGGGCCGGCCGCGAGGTACTTCCATGGCACCGCTGTTTCGCGGGTGCCCCTGTCGGTCAATACCGGATTGTGCTGGGCGTCGACGGTGTAGTCGGCTCCCTTCACCCCATAGTTGATCAGCAGGTACTCCGACGAGCCGAACGGTGCTGCAAGGAAGTTGAGCAGGCCGAGCACCTTCTTCAGATGTCCGCTGTCGGCCTTCTTCAACATGGTGTACGCGAAGTTGATGTTGTCGGCGTACGTCGTCGGTGTCCTGCCGTTCAACCCGGGCGGCATGAACATTCCCGGCTTGAACGACTTGTTGATCTTGGGCATCGACTGCCAGTAGGGATTGACCAGGGACGGGAAGCCGTCGTACATCGTGCAGATCCGCCCGGACTGGTAGGCATCTTGCAGCTGGGCTTTCGTCCATCCCTCAGAACCGGGGAAGTAGTAACCCGCGGCGTGCAGTTCGGCCATGAACTCCACAGCCTGGACGAACTCGTCCGTGTCGTACTGGCTGATGATCGTGTCACCGGATTTCTTCCACTGGTTCGGGACACCGAAGGTCTGGTAGAACGTCTGGTTCGCGTAGTAGGAGTCCTTCGACGCGCCCAGGGCGTAACGGTTCTTGCCCTTGTCGGTGACCTCCTTGAAGAAGGACTTCAGTTTCTCAGTGCTGTCCAGCTCTGCGGTCGACTTCAACCCGGCCTTGGTGACGAGTTCGCGGTGAACGAAACCTGCTCCGGCACTGATGTTCCGGGGGATGGGGACGAACCAGAGCTTTCCGGCTACCGTGCACTGCTCCCAGAAGACCGTCGGAATGTTGGCGAGGTTGGGGTAGTCCTTGACTGCGTCGCCCCCGAGGGCGTCGGTCAGGTCCTGACACTTGCTCTCCAGGAAACCGGGCGCGTCCTGTATGCCGCTCTGCGCCCCGAGCCCGAGGAACGTCATCACATCAGGTAGGTCGCCGCCGGCGATCACCGTGCTCAGCTTGGTCGCGTAGTCGTCGCTACCGACCATCTGGAATTTGACCGAGCCGCCGAGGCGCTTCTCGATGCCCTGCCAGGCCTTGTTGCTGCCCGCTCCCGGCGGAGGCGGCAGGAAGAGGTTCGTGATGGCGGAGATCGTCGTACCACCGAGCGGTGGTTTCTTCACCGTGTCGGCGGGGTCGGCCGGGTAACTGAAGTAACCCGGGGGCGCACCATTCCGTCCGGCCGCGAGATCGGCCTTCACAGCGGTCTGCGGGATGTAGGCCGGAAGTTTCACCTCACTGGCGTTGGAGACCTTCCCGCTCTTCTTGGAAGAGCAGCCGGCCAGGGCCGCGATGGCCGGGGCGCCGAGGGCAAGTGTCGCCATCGAGCCGAGCGAGCCCTTCAGGATGGTGCGTCGAGTCGCTGTCGACCGGTTGGGCCGTCCTGGGGAGGGGAATTCTGGACTCATGGTGTCTCCTTGCTGGATTCCTTGATTGAGAACGGTTTTCGGCTGACTTCCGGGTCAGCCCTTGATGGCTCCGGTCAGCACGCCCTTGGTGAAGAAGCGCTGGAGGAACGGATAGACGGCCAGGATCGGGACCAGAGCGACGATCACGACGGCCATCTGGATCGCCTGGGACGGAACTGCCGCTTCGGACGTCGTCGTGTTGTTGCCGGACATCGGCTGGCCGAGCAGGACGTACTGCCGCAGCACCATGGCGAGGGGCCACTTGTCCGAGCCGAGGTAGAGCATCGCGAGGAAGAAGGAGTTCCAGTAGCTCACGGCGTAGAACAAGGCAACGACCGCGCTGACGCCCTTGGACAGCGGCAGCGCGAGGGTGGCCAGGATCCGGAACTCGCCGGCGCCGTCGATCCGGGCCGCGTCGTACAACTCATCCGGCAATCCCATGAAGAACGAACGCATGACGATCAGGTTGAACGGGCTGACCATCACCGGCAGGATCACTGCCGCGAACGTGCCGAGCAGGCCCAGCGACTTGACCGCCAGGAAGTTGGCGATGATGCCGGGGGAGAAGAGCATCGTGAAGAGAACGACCGACAGCACGAATCGTCCGCCGGTGACACCTTTGCGCGACAGCGCATAGGCGAGGGTGATCGTGCAGAACATACTCAGCGCGGTGCCGACGAGCGTGACGACGATGCTGATGATCAGCGCATGGGTGACGGTGCCGCCGGCGAAGATCTTGTCGTATGCCGCCGTGGTGGGGTGCTTGGGCCACAACACCATGCCGCCGGCGACCGTGATGTCCTCTTCGGACGCGAAGCTGGTCGCAAGCACCGTGACGAACGGGTAACACACCAGCATCGAGATGATGGCGATGAGGACGCCCTTGCCGACGGAGCCCGCTCGTGAGGGCTTTTCCATCCAGGCGGGATGGACCGCGGTCTCCTTGGCCTTCTTGCGGCGAAGGGTTCGGTCGAGCTCACGTGTCGTCACGGCGATAGATCCCGTCTTGTCCGAAGATGTGCGCGAGTTTGTTGGCACCGAGCACGAGTACGAGGCCGACCAGGCCCTTGATCAACCCGGCTGCTGCAGAAACTCCCCATTGACCGTCGACGACTCCGTGGTAGTAGACGTAGGTGTCGAGCACTTCGCCGGCGGTGGCACCGACGTTGTTGCGTTGCAACAGGATCTGTTCGAAGCCCACAGTGAGGGCGTTGCCCAGTTGCAGGATCAGCAACAGGATGATCACCGGGCGGATCGACGGGAGAGTGATGTGCCAGAGACGCCGCCACTTGCCGGCGCCGTCGATGGCGGATGACTCGTAGAGGTTCTGGTCGATGTTCATCAAGGCCGCGAGGAAGATGATCGTCCCCCAGCCGGTGTCCTTCCAGATGATCTCCAGCACCATCAGCCACGGGAAGAATCCTGGAGATGTCGTGAGCTGCGGTTGGTGTACGCCGACCAGGTCGAGGAGCTGGTGCAGACCGCCTGTCGGCCCGAGCACCTGTTGGAAGAGCGAGACGATGACTACCCAACCGATGAAGTGCGGGATGTAGACCACGCTCTGAACGAAGCGCTTGATCTTCGTGCCGGCGATGCTGTTGAGCAGCAGAGCGAGGCAGATCGGAGCCGGGAAGAAGAAGATCAGTTGCAGCATGGTGATCTTCAAGGTGTTGACCGTGGCCTGCCAGAACGCCGGGTCGGCGAACAACTCGCTGAAGTTCTCCAGACCGACGAACGGGCTTCCGCCGAAACCGAGGTAGGGCTGGTAGTCCTGAAACGCGATGACGTTCCCCAGCAGCGGCAGGTATTGGAAGACCACGAAGTAGAGCAGCCCCGGGATCATCATCACGAGCAGCGGCCAGTCGCGGCGCACACGTTGGGTGAAGCTCAACGACGAGCGGCGTCGCCGATTCCTTTTCCGCGGCTCGCTCGACCTGACTGTCGAGGCATGCGCGGGCACGGGCTCTGCCGTGCGGACGTCCTGCGTCATGGGTGCGGTGCGTCCTTCCGTTGCTCGCTGGACTCGCGACGAACGCCTCGAGTGTTCAAGATCGGATAGCAAGCGCTTTCTATCTTGCTCCACGGAAACCTAGAAGTTATCCGCATCCCTGTCAACGGTTCCCGCAGAATCCAGGTGGGCGACATCGCGGAGACGGGCCGGTCGGGTGAGTTTGCTTCGCGCCGCTTGTGAGCCCTTTTGCGCTGTTGTTGCTGGGAATTGCCAGGTACGCGGAACGCGGTTCTCCTGCTGCCGGACCGGTTCGCCCTCATGCCGGCTCGGTGTTCGGTCATGAGATGGTTGACGCCGGAAGTGCCTATCGCTACTGTCCTCATTCAGTAAACGCTTACATTTTGTTGCCGGTTGGCTGTGTGATCCGGGTCGGCCGTTCCTGACAACGCCATGCCAGTCGTGGTGATCCGTCCCGCGCCGGGGGAAAGAGAGAGTGCGATGCAGCCAGAGGACGGAGAGTCAGTCCCGTGGGTGTCTGTGGCGATGCGGGACGCGTCGGATCGAACCGATGCCCGTCCGCCCGTGGTTTGCTTCGCGATGGCCGAGCGGGCATTCGCGGCTGCGTTCGACGACGTGGCCCTGCACCGACTCGAGCAAGCCGCGACGATCGTTCGCGACGGACGTGGTCGACCGCGCCTCGTCGACTCCTTCGAGGACGGTGATTGGGGGCAGTTGCGCTCCGCCGACGTCCTCATCACGGGCTGGGGCGCTCCACGGATCGACGCCGAGGTCATCGGACGCTTCGATCACTTGGCAGCCGTCGTCCACTCCGGCGGCACCGTCAAGACGTTCCTCGATCCGGATGTCTGGGCCACCGGTGTGGCCGTGTCTTCGGCTGCGGACGCCAACGCGATTCCTGTCGCCGAATTCACCGTCGCCACAGTAATTTTCGCGCGCAGTCGGGTCCCCCGGCACATCGCTGCCTATCGCGCGACAGGACACAAACGATCGTTCGACATCAACACCCTGGCGCATGGGACCAACGGCATCACGGTGGGGGTCGTCGGTGCGTCGCGGATCGGCCGTCGGGTGATCGAGCTCCTGCAGGTGCTCGATGCCACCGTTCTGATCAGCGACCCCTTCCTCGACGACGAGGAGGCGTCAGCCCTCGGCGGGGAACTCGTCGAGCTGCCCGACCTGCTGCGGCGTAGTGACGTAGTCACCCTGCACGCACCGGAGAACCGCTCCACGCGGCACATGATCGGCGAAGGCACACTGCCGTTGATGCGGGATGGCGCGATCCTGGTCAACACGGCACGCGGGAGTCTGGTCGACACAGCGGCACTCGAGCCGCACGTGGTCTCGGGACGCCTGGATGCCTATCTGGATGTCACCGAGCCGGAGCCGCTGCCGAAGGACAGTGCCCTCTTCGGGCTGCCGAACGTCGTCCTCACACCCCATATCGCTGGGTCGTTGGGCAACGAAGTGCTGCGCATGGGGTCGTCGGCGGTGGACGAGGTCGAACGTCTTGCAGCCGGCCGAGGACTGCAGTTCCCCGTCCGAGCAAGTGATTTGGGGAGAATCGCCTAGTGCCTTTCATATCGATCGATGCATCGGCGCAGCCGCCTCATCTTCGGCTGCCGCCCCTGGACCGAGAACTCTCGAGCTTCACCGGCTGGACGCGGGATCACTGGCTGGCGGTCGCCGATCAGCTGCTGGACGCGCTCGTGCCGTGGGCCACGGCCGACGGCGCCCAGTATCGGCTCCCCGGACGCAACAGCTGGTCCGGTGTCGTCCTGGACGGCTTGGAGGGCTTCGCTCGACCTTTCCTGCTGGCGGCAACCCGGTTGGCAGCCCCAGCCGCGCCACCTGCAGAACCTCTCATCGAGAGGTACACACGTGGCCTGCTCGCGGGCACGAACCCGCGCGGGGCGCACGCCTGGCCGACGCTCACCGACTGCAGCCAACAAGTGGTCGAAGCCGCGTCGATCGCGCTCGGTCTGCACCTCGGGCGCGACACCGTGTGGGCAGCGCTGGACGACCGGGAACGGGAGCAGGTCACCGAATGGCTGGCCGGCGTCGTCGGCAAGCGCACCTGGGACAACAACTGGATACTGTTCCGGACCATCATCGAGCAGTTCCTCGCCTCCGTCGGTGCAGCTCACTCGGTGCGCGAGATCGAAGAGGGCCTGGATCGGATCGAGGACTGGTATGCCGGCGACGGGTGGTACACCGATGGCGACGGCCGGAAGTTCGACTACTACAACGCGTTCATCCTGCACACGTACCCGTTGTTCTGGACCACCATGGTCCAGGACGACGGTGGGCGACGCGATGTCTACCGCGAGCGACTACGCACGTTCCTCGGACAACACAGCCTGCTCTTCGGCCGTGACGGCGCACCCGTCCTGCACGGACGGTCGCTCACCTATCGCTTCGGGATCCTGGCACCCTTCTGGCTGGGGCAGCAGTTCGACGCCACCCCGTTGCGACCGGGGCAGACGAGGCGCTTGACCTCGAGCGTCATCCGCTACTTCGCCGAACACGGAGCTCCCGACCGCGCCGGTCTGCTGCCCCTCGGCTGGCACGGCACGCACTTGCCGATCACCCAGCCGTACTCCGGGCCCGCCTCACCTTATTGGGCGAGTATGGCGTTCTTCGGCCTGACGATCGATCCCGACGATCCGGTGTGGACCGATCGGGAGCTGGCGTTGAGCCAGGACGACCAGGACCTTCGGGTCGCGCTGCCCACACCGGGGTGGCTGGTGCACTCGACGCACGACGACGGCGTGGTGCGGTTGATCAATCACGGCAGCGACCACAACGCACCGACCGAGCGTGCCGACGATCCGTGCTACGCAGCGTTCGCCTACAGCAATCACACATCACCCGACCTCGGACCGCTGCCGAGAATCGGCAATCACGTCGCCGTGCTCGACGAACTCGGACACAGCACACGGCGAAGTCACATCGTGCGTCTCGGCATGACGGATGACATGGCGGCGTCCCGCTACGAAGCTGAACTCCCTGATGGGACAGTCGCTTCGATCGATGTCGCGAGCGTGCTGTGGGGCCGGCACGAGCTTCGCCTCGCACTGGTCCGGGGTGCTGCCGGCCTGGTGGTGCAACTGGGCGGCTATCCGCTCAGTGCGGACGGTCCCGGCGATCAGTGCGCCGACGGGGTCCGCGCCTCAGCGACCACAGCGGCCGGTTTGACCAGTGCCGTGCTCGGACTGCACGGCTGGACGGATGCATCCCTGCGGACCTCGATCGACTCGGGTGCATTCGGCCCGTGGGCAGTCGTCCCGCAGCTCGGCGCGAGGGCGGACGATCAGTCGGTCTTCGTGGCACTGGTGACGCTCAGCGGTGAACCAGCGCCCGCGGCCGTGCCGGTTGGTGTGGACGTGACGACCACCCACGACGGCGCTCGCGTCGAACTCGACCTCGCAGGGGAGGAGCAGGTCTGTGTGGTGCTCGGAGGACGCTCGTCCCAGTCGGGCAGACTGCGCCGAGTACGAACGTTCGAGGGGAAGAAGGGTTGATGGACAAGGAATCGGGGCCACGCTCCGCGACGATCGAGGACGTCGCACGGCAAGCCGGCGTATCGACGGCGACCGTCTCTCGCACCTTTGCCGGCAACTATCCCGTTGCCGAGTCAACCCGGCTGAAGGTGACACGGGCAGCCACTGACCTGGGCTACATCCCCAATGCGCACGCCCAGGCTCTGGCTGGTTCCCGCGTGCGCTCGATCGGCATCGTGCTCAACGATCTCGTCGACCCCTTCTTCGCCTTCATCGCACGTGGTGCCGAACAAGCCGCGTCGTCGCTGGGTCGGCTGAGTCTGATCGCCGCGACCGGGGGCAATGCGGACCGGGAGATCGCGGTCACCGACCTGTTGCTGCAGCAACGGACCAACCTGGTGATCCTCGTCGGAGGCTCCTTCTCCGATGAGTCCTACCGTCGGAAGATGGCCGCGCGTGCGCGCGCTCTGCACGGCATCGGCTCGGCATTGGTCCTGTGCGGTCGACCCTCACTGGGGGTTGACGACCTGACCTGCCAGATCGAGTACGACAACGCCGACGGAGCCGCGGCGGTGACCGATCATCTGATCAGCCGTGGACACGAGCGGATCCTCTACCTTGGTGGCCCGGACGGGCTGTCGACCACCGCCGCGCGACTGGAGGGGCATCGCCGGGCGCTGACCGCACGAGGGATTCGGCCGGATCCCGGGCTGGTCGAGATCGGTAGTTTCGGGCGGGAGTTCGGCTACGCGACCCTCAGCCGCCGACTCGAACGGGCAAGGGACTTCACTGCGATCTTCGCCGCCAACGACATCGTCGCCGAGGGCGCGTACCAAGCCCTGCGCGAAAAGGGCCTGCAGGTGCCGACGGACGTGAGCATCGTCGGGTACGACGACGTACCCGTTGCTCGGCAGCTGAGCCCGGGGTTGACCACCGTCCGGATTCCGTTGGAAGGGTTGGGCGCCGAGGCCGTGCGTATCGGCCTTGCTGCGGTGGACGGCCCGAAGGGGTCGGCGCGAAGTGTGCAGTTGGGCACGCATGTGATTCTGCGTGGCTCGACTGCGGAAAGGCCGGGCGCTCGGCGCCGGCCGGTCACGACGGAGGAGGAGGCCCCCTGACGCCGGCCGACCGACACCGAGCCGGCGAACCACGTACCCAGTAAGCGACACATTTGGTTCGGCGTGCACGTTTCCGTCACCGCGGCCACGGCCGGAAACGCACGCGGAAAGGATACCCCCGTGAATTCACGGTCACGCATGAGGAAGATCGCCGCCGGAGGCGTGCTGAGTATGGCGTTGGTCGGCACCACACTGTCCGCCGCCTCGGCGAGTCCCTCGGTGCCGCCGGAGAACGCCAAGTTCCCGACGGCCACCGAGGACACCACCGGAAGCCTTGCACCCGGACTCGACTCGGACATCGTGGGCTCGGCATACACCGACCAGGACGGCCAGTTCCACTGGACCAACGGCGTTGCCGGCTACGAGCGGACGGACACCGGCGTCTCGACCAACAGCACGTTCACCAACACCGACATGGGTGCGGTGAGCCTGGGACAGAAGGACGGGACGACTCAGTCCAACAAGCCCAGTTCGTTCTACAACACGCCCGGCACACTGTGCTACCGGCTCAACGATCGCAAGAACGCCAAGGGCAAGCGAATCCTGCCGTCGCCGTACAACGACGATCACTGCGACACCGTGGGCACCTGGGTCGATCCGTCGACCAAGACCTGGTACGCCGTCATCAACGACGAGTACATCTTCGATCCGCTGAATCAGGATGCGAAACCGGTCCCGGACCGGATCGCGACCGCCAGCCACAGCAACCGACTGCTGGTCGCCACGTCGACCGACAAGGGGAAGTCCTGGCACATCGAAGGGGCCGCGGTGACACCGCCGATGGAGCCGAAGAACCACCTGCGTCCCTCGGACTACCCGGGTTCGACGTGGGCGTTCGGAGTCTCGGGCGTGCGGTTCTGGGTCGACAACACGTCCGGCTACTTCTACATGAGCTACAACTACCAGGTGCGGCTGAAGTCGGCACCGTTCACCAGTGTCGTGCAGTGGAACGCCGTGGCGCGCTCGCCGATCAGCGCCAAGATGGCGCCCGGCTCGTGGAACAAGTTCGACAACGGCAACTGGAAGCAGCCCGGGATCGGCGGCTTCGAGGGAGCGGTGAACACGCCTCGTGGCCTGACACCGAAGTACACCCCGGCGAAGGACCTCGTGACGTGGAAGGGCTCGGGTGCCGACGGCAGTGAGCTCAGCTATCGCAATCATCTGGTGACCAAGGACTCGCCGCAGTTCAGTTTCTCCGATGCCGTCGGATCGAAGTACACGGCAGACTACGCAACCGGGACGATCACCGATGCGGATGGCAAGACCGTCGACAAGGTGGAGTTCCAGGATCCCGCCTTGGACATGACCACCCGGGTGCAGTCCGTCGAGGTCGACGGCAAGAAGACATTGAAGATCAGTCAGATCAGTGCCGAGGGTGTGGTCAACACCAGCACTGTCGGTAGCAACTACACGGTCTATACCGACGACAAGACCGGGCGGATCTTCCTGCCGAAACCGTTGGACGAGTGGGCGCTCAGTTACAACACGGTGTCACAGCGCTATCAGGCGTTCGGGTATGACGGCTACATCTACCAGAACGACGACCTGAGCAAGATGAACAACTGGACCCCGGTCGGCTATGCGCCTCTGTCCAACCCCGCCTACCAGTCGACACTGGACTACGGCAGCTTGACGAATCAGAACATCACGACGCGCTCGTTCCTGGCGGTCAACGATCTGGACAGTTCGATCACCAGGGTGACGCCGACGCCACACAACGCGCAACAGCCGTTGTTCCTGCAGGAACGACTGCCGAAGGACACTGCGGGCAACGACGTCAGCACGAGTGGTGTCTATCAGTTGAACGTCGGCGGGAAGAAGCTCAGCGACGGATCGAAGAACACCCAGTGGCGGGTTGTTCCGGTCAAGGACTCGTTCCAGACGGCATACAACACCGGCGTCTACAAGATCGAGAACATGCAGACGGGGCAGTATCTGACGATCGCGGGCGACAATGTGGAGGCGAAACGGGCCTGGGGCGCGACGGCGACGACCGGTGCCGAGGAGAAGAACTACGACCCGAAGGGAAACGGCGGGTACGGGTCCGGCGGCGGTGCCGACCAGTGGTATCTGCTCCCGCAGACGAATGCCGAGCCCGCAGTGCTCGGCCCGAACTCCGGGGCGAAAAAGGTCGACGGCGCGGACGACACCGACGTCAACGGTTCGACGCATTACGTTCTGGTGAGCCGCAACTCGAACCTCGCGCTCACGTTGGGCGACGACGGAAAGTTCCACCTCCAGCCGATCTCGTTGCGGCAGAAGGCACAGTTCGCGAAGGTGATTCGGAAGAAGTAGCCGAGTCCGTTCATCGGGTATGACGAAGGGGTGGTGGCCGATCTGGCCACCACCCCTTCCTCGACCGTGATCCCATCAGGCTTGCCGGAAGACCTGCCTCATGCGTCCGAGACCGGCGATCTCCGCCTCGACGACGTCCCCGTCACGCAGGTAGGGCTTCGGGTCCGGCTGCCCCATCGCGACTCCGCCCGGCGTGCCGGTGATGACGACATCGCCGGGCCGCAGAACCATGAACTGGCTGAGGTAGTGCACGACTGTCGGCACGTCGAAGATCAGCTGACCGGTCCGGCTGGACTGACGTGCAACACCGTTGACCTGCAATCGAATCGGCACGTCCGACGGGTCGAACTCGTCGGGTGTCACCAGCCACGGTCCGAGCGGGTTGAAGCCCTCGCAGCTCTTGCCCTTGTCCCATTGGCCCCCGCGTTCGAGCTGGTACTCACGCTCGGAGACGTCGTTGGCGATCGCGTAACCGGCGATGTGGTGGGCAGACTGTCCGGGCGACTCGAGGTAGCTGGCGGTGCGACCGATCACCACGGCGAGCTCGACCTCGTAGTCGGTCTTGGTGCTGCCGCGGGGGATCGGCACGTCGTCGTCCGGTCCGACGACCGTCCATGGGTCCTTCATGAAAACGATGGGTTCCGAGGGGATCTCGGCTCCCGTTTCCGCTGCGTGATCCCGGTAGTTGAGCCCGATGCAGACCACTTTGCCGGGCCGCGCCACCGGCGGGCCCACGCGTGTTTCGCCGAGATCGACGACCGGGAGGCCACCGGCCTCGACCGTCTGCGCGAGAGCCTCGAGCGAGTCGGCATCGAGCGTGCGGTGGTCGTAGTCGGGCACCACGGAGGAGACGTCGACGGCTGACCCGTCGGCGGTCAGTACCGCCGGACTTTCCTCGCCGGGGGCGCCGACCCGAAGTAGTCGCATGAACGATCTGATCCTCAGTCGATGCCGTGCGTGAGCAGGCGGCCGGCAGGTCGGTCGAGGTCGACCCGGTCGCCGCGGACGAAGGTTGCGCGGACGACACCGTGCATCGTCTTCCCGTCGTATGCCGAGACCGGGTTCTTGTGATGCAGCCGGCCGGCATCGACCGAGAACTCGTCCTCGGAGGCGAACACGACAAGGTCCGCGTCATACCCGATGGCGATCTTTCCCTTGTGCTGCAGACCGATTCGCTCGGCGGGACGCTCGGACAGCCACCGTGACACCCGCTCCAGCGGGATACCGCGACGACGCGCTTCGGTCCAGACCGCAGCCAGTTCGAGCTGCACCGAGGCGATTCCGCCCCACGCGGCGCCGAAGTCGCCGTGCTCGACGTCCTTGAGCTCCACCGTCGAGGGGGAGTGGTCCGACGCGACGTAGTCGATGGTCCCGTCCTCGAGCGCTGCCCAGAGCAGCTCGCGATTGGCGGACTCACGGATCGGCGGACAGCACTTGTAGGCAGTCCCACCGTTGGGCACGTCCTCGGCGAGCAGAGTGAGGTAGTGCGGACAGGTCTCCGCGGTGATGTCCACACCGTCCTGTTTGGCGGCACGCAGCAGAGGGAGTGCGTCCGAGGACGACAGGTGCAGGATGTGCGTGCGCGCACCCGTCCGGCGCGCTGCGTCGATCACCTGGGCGATCGCCAGGTTCTCCGCCTCGCGCGGGCGGGACTGCAGGAAGTCGATGTAGTGGTCGCCGTGGGGCTCCGTCGCTGCACCGATGGTCTCGGCGTCCTCCGCGTGCACGATCATCAGGCCGTCGAACTCTGCCACGGTGGCCAGGTAGTCCTGCAACGCATCCGGGTCCAGCGGCGGGTATTCGTCGACACCCGAGTCGAGAAGGAAACACTTGAAGCCGAAGACGCCGGCTTCCTGCAGCGAGCGCAGGTACTCCCGGTTGCCGGGCACCGCACCACCCCAGAAGCCCACGTCGACGAACGTCTGACCGGTCGCCACGAGCTGTTTGAACTCCAGCGCCTGCGGCGTCACCGTCGACGGGATCGAGTTGAGCGGCATGTCGATGATCGTGGTCACCCCGCCCGCGGCTGCCGCCTTCGTGGCGGTCCAGAAGCCTTCCCAATCCGTCCGGCCAGGTTCGTTGACGTGCACGTGGGCGTCGACCACACCAGGGATCAAAGTCTCGTCGTCGCCGAGATCGAGCACCTGCCCCGCCCGGAGATCGCTGCCGAAGGGTTCCAGGGCGGCGATGCGGCCGTCACGTACGCCGATCTCGCACGCGATGACGCCGGTGGGAGTCACCGCCCGTCGGGCCCGCACCACGAGGTCGAAATCGCCGGCGGGCTGCGTACGGTCGGGTCGGTCGGACGTCCGCGGGTCGCCGTGCGTCGCAATGAAGTCGTCGATCTGCTGCTGCACGACGTCCGGTTGGTTGACCCCGGCGAGGTGGGTGTTGGTCATCGTGCCTCCTCGGGCGCGGGTTGAATGACGTTTTCCGTGGGTGAAGCAGCTACCGTCCATCGACCGATCTGTTCGCCGATACGGGTCAGCAGAGCTGCGGCATTCGCCATGCTCGCGGTGACATCCGGCTCGAGTTCGGCGAGGGTCCAGACCGCGTCGATGCCGCTCGTGCGTGCCTCGTCGGGCGGCAGCGAACTGACACCACAGACCGCGAGGACCGTCGGCACCCCCGCGGTGCGGGCGATTCGGGCGACGCCGACCGGGGTCTTACCCGACAGGCTCTGCCGGTCGAGGCTTCCTTCGCCCGTGATCACCAGGTCAGCGCCTCGTACCCTCTCCGCCAGCCCCACGAGGTCGGCGACCAGGTCCAGCCCCGGTCGACCGGCTGCGTCGAGCCCGGTCAGGGCGGCGAAGCCGACGCCGCCGGCGGCGCCCGCCCCGGGTGTCTCGACCGCTTCCCGCAGGTCGGTGCCGAGTTCGCTGCACAGCACCCGTGCGAAGTTGGCCAGTGCGGCGTCGAGTTCGGCGACCTGCTGCGGGTCCGCACCCTTCTGCGGGCCGAACGTGTGCGCGGCCCCGGTGCTGCCCAGCAGCGGATTGTCGACGTCGAGGGCTACGACGACTTCGGTCTGCCGAATCCGGCCATCCAACGCGGACAGGTCGATCCGGTCGAGATCGGCGAGAGCGCCGCCTCCGTCCGGCAGGTCGGCTCCCGTCGAATCGAGCAGTCGCGCTCCGAGCGCGGCGAGCAGACCTGCACCACCGTCGGTGCAGGCGCTGCCGCCGAGGCCGAGCACGATGCGCGAGCACCCTGCATCAAGTGCGGCGCGGATGAGTTCGCCCGTGCCGCGGCTGGTCGCCGTGAGCGGCTGCAGTCCGTTCTGCGGCAGGAGCGCGATGCCGGAGGCCGTCGCCAGCTCCACGACCGCAGTCCGATCGTCGATCGCGATGGCCGCCTCGACCTCGGTCCCGGCCGGACCGGTCACGGTGTGTGCGGCCGCAGAGAATCCCGCACGCACGGCGGCTTCAACGGTTCCGTCGCCACCGTCCGCCATGGGAACGAGGTCGATGTCGGCCGAAGCGACACCGCGTAGACCTTCGGCCACGGCGCGGGCCACCCTGTCGGCAGGCAGGGACCCCTTGAACTTGTCCGGGGCGATGACCACTCGCACGATGCTCTCCGATCGTCGATTCCTACTCGTTGCTGCCGATCGTCAACCGATCGGCAGGATGGCGGTGGGTGCGTCGGCCGCCGTCAGGGCGACCTCCTCGAACTCGGTGACCGTGTCGATTCCGGCGGCACCCATGGAGATGTTAGTGACCCGCTCCATGATGACCTCGACGACGACGGGCACCTTCAGTTCGGCGGCCATCGCGCTCGCCTTCCGGAACGCGGACTCCAGGTCCTCCGGGTGGTGCACCCGAATTGCCTTGCAGCCCAGTCCTTCCACGACCTTGAGATGGTCCACGCCATACCCCTCGACCTCCGGAGAATTGATGTTCTCGAAGGCGAGCGACACGTAGTAGTCCATGTCGAAGGCGCGCTGCGACTGGCGGATCAGCCCGAGGTAGGAGTTGTTCACCAGGACGTGGACGTAGCCGATGTTGTGCTGTGCGCCGGCGGCCAGCTCCTCGATGAGGAACTGGAAGTCGTAGTCGCCGGACAGGGCGACCACCGGGCGATCCGGGTGCGCCGTGGCCACGCCGAGCGCCGCCGGCAGGGTCCAACCCAGCGGACCGGCCTGGCCGCAGTTGATCCAACGACGCGGACCGAAGACGTGCAACAGTTGCGCGCCGGCGATCTGCGACAGCCCGATCGTCGAGACGTAGGTCGTCTCGCGGGTGAACGCGGCGTTCATCGCCTCGTAGACCCGCTGCGGCTTGATCGGGACGTTGTCGAAGTGCGTCTTGCGCTGCAGGGTCGCCTTCCGCTGCTGGCAGTCCTTCGCCCAGACGGCGTTGTCCGGCAGCGGCCCGTCCGCCGTGCGTCGCGCGGCCTCGGCCAGGAACGCATCGAGGAACGCACCCGCGTCGGAGACGACGCCGTAATCGGGTGCGAAGACCCGACCGATCTGGGTCGGCTCGATGTCCACGTGCACGAACGTGCGACCCTGCCGATAGACGTCCAGTGCGCCGGTATGACGGTTGGCCCACCGGTTGCCGACCCCGAGCACGAAGTCGGAGGCGAGCAGGGTCTCGTTGCCGTAGCGGTGCGCGGTCTGCAGCCCGACCATGCCCGCGTGCAGCGGGTGGTCATCCGGTATGACGCCCCACCCCATCAGGGTGGGAATGACTGGTATGCCGAGCAATTCGGCAACCTCGACCAGCTTGTCGGAGGCGTCGGCGTTGATGATGCCGCCACCGGCGATGATGACCGGCCGTTCGGCCGCGAGCAGCAGATCGAAGACCTTGGCGACCTGTGCCTGCGTCGCGGCCGGGCGAGTGACCGGCAGCGGCTCGTAGGTGTCGATGTCGAAGTCGATCTCGGCCTGCTGCACGTCCAGCGGCAGGTCGATCAGCACCGGACCCGGACGGCCCTCGCGCATCAGCCAGAACGCCTTGGCGAACGTGCCGGGCACCTGCGCGGCCTCCTTCACGGTGACCGCCCACTTGGTGACCGGTGCGGCGATCGACGCGATGTCGACGGCCTGGAAGTCCTCCTTGTCGAGCTTGGCCAGCGGTGCCTGACCGGTGATGGCGAGGATGGGCGTGGAGTCGGCACCGGCGGAGTAGAGGCCGGTGATCATGTCGGTGCCCGCCGGACCCGACGTGCCGAGGCAGACGCCGATATTGCCGGGCGCCGCGCGGGTGTAGCCCTCGGCCATGTGCGAGGCGGCCTCGACGTGCCGGGCGAGCACGTGCTGCATCCCACCGTGCCGGCGCATCGCGGCATACAACGGGTTGATCGCGGCGCCGGGAAGTCCGAAAGTCTGTGTGGCGCCTTCTTTTTCGAGAATCAGCACTGCGGCGTCCACAGCCTGCATCCGTGTCATCGCGCATCACCTTGGCTCTGGGCGCCGCGGCCGGACAGCTGCTCGACGAGCAGCAGCAGTGCGGAGTGGTCCAGGCTGCCGTGGCCCAGGTTGCGCAGATCCTGCACGAGTTGGGCGGTCTGGCTGCCGAGCGGTATGGCGACCCCGGCCGCACGAGCCGAGTCGAGCACGATGCCCATGTCCTTGTGGTGCAGGTCGATGCGGAAACCGGGCTCGAATTCGCGCTTGAGCATCGATGCGGCCTTGCGGTCCAGGATCCGGTTGCCCGCGAGCCCGCCGGCCAGCACCTCGACGGCAGCGGTCGTGTCGACGTCATACGCCTCGAGGAAGACGAGTGCCTCGGCGACGAGTTCGATGGTGCCGGCCACGATGAGCTGGTTGGCCGCCTTGACGGTCTGCCCGGATCCGCTCGGACCCACGTGCACCACTGTCTTGCCGACGGTTTCGAGGATCGGCCGGACCGACTCGAGGTCGCCCGAGTCGCCACCGACCATGATCGACAAAGTGCCCTCGACAGCTCCGGCCTCTCCACCGGACACTGGTGCGTCGAGCGCCTTGAGGCCGGCGGCCGTCGCCTCCGCCGCGACCTCGCGGGCGACGTCCGGACGGATCGTCGAGCAGTCGACCCAGACGGCGCCCTGCTTGGCGGACGCGATCAGGCCGGGCTCGTCACCCTCGCCGCGGGCGACCCCGGCGACGTCGGGGGAGTCGGGGACCATCGTGATGATGACGTCGGCGTCACGCACGGCATCCGCGACGGAGGTCGCGCCCCTGCCGCCGGCTGCGACCAGCTTGTCGATCGCGTCCTGGCTGCGGTTGTAGCCGGTGACCTGGTATCCGGCGGAGACGAGGTTGGCGGCCATGGGTGCGCCCATGATGCCCAGGCCGACGACGGCGACGGTGGTGTTGCTGTTGTTCATGACTTGGCTCCTTGAAAGTGTATGGCGGACAGGCGGATTCAGCGCTGCATCCAGCTGAACGGATCGCCTTCGGCGGCGACGTACTCCAGGCCGACCGGTCCGTCGTAGCCGCCCTGTTCGGCAGCCGCGATCCAGTCGTCGAGCGGCAGTTGCCCGGTGCCGGGTGCACCGCGTCCCGGTGAGTCCGCGATCTGGATGTGTCCGAAGTCCGGCGCGTGCTCGGCGATGATCGTTGCAACGTCGTCCCCGTTGACCGCCAGGTGGTAGAAGTCCGCGAGCAGTCGCACGTTGTCGGCGCCGACGGCCTCGATGACCGCGAGCGCGTCGGCCGCCGTCTTGAGGGGGTAGGCATCGGCGCCCGACACCGGCTCGAGCAACACGGTGCCACCTGTCGACGAGACCGCCTTCGCGGCATACGCGAGGTTGTCCCGCGCGGTCCGTGCCTCCACCTCTGCCTCGCGCTCGTCGGAGTGCAGGCCGTAGAGGGCGTTGAAGTGCCGGCAGCCGGTCCGGCGCGCGATGTCGACGACCAGCTCCACATTGGCCCGGAACTCGTCCTGGCGGTCCGGGTTGTTGACGATGCCTCGCTCACCCGCGGGCATGTCACCCGCGAAGAAGTTGAGGCCGGTCAGTTGCACCCCGGCGTCGTCGAGGGCCGCGACGAACGCGTCGACCTCGTCGGTCGACGGAGTCGCGGTCTGCGGCCAGGGCCACCAGAACTCGACCGCGTCGAATCCGGCGTCCCGGACTACCGCGGGGCGCTCCAGCAGCGGACGATCGGTCAGCAGGATCGAGGCGTTCACGGTGTGTCGGGTCATGCCTGGCGCCTTTCTGAATTCCACAATACGGAAACAAAATATTGAATGATGGAAGTGTGCCAAGATGGATCCCGCTTCGTCAAGGGTGCTGTCCGCATTGCCGTCGCTTCGGCGCTCGGCGAACCGCATGCGGCATACTGCGACGAAATTCCGGCGGCAGCCGCCGTCGTCCCCGCGAGAACGGAGAGGTACGCATGACCCACACGAGCCCCGGATACTCGGTCACGCTGCGCGTCGGACTGACGCCCGGGCAGCGCACGGCGAGTGATCTCGCGTCGGCGGTCGCGTCCACCGGGGCGTCGGTGACCGCCCTGGACGTCACCGAGTCGACTCCCGACGGCCTGGTCGTGGACGTCACCTGCGACACCACGGACGAGGATCACGCCGGACGAATTCGTGAATCCCTCGCATCCGCAGGCGGATACGACGTCCGCAAGGTCAGTGACCGCACCTTCCTGATGCACATCGGCGGCAAGCTGTCCGTCGAGCCGAAGGTCGAGTTGCGCACGCGGGACGACCTGTCCCGCGCCTACACCCCGGGTGTGGCGCGCGTCTGCCTCGCGATCGCGGACAACCCCGAGGACGCGCGGCGGCTGACCGTCAAGCGCAACACCGTCGCCGTGGTGACCGACGGCACCGCGGTGCTGGGTCTCGGCGACATCGGTCCGGAGGCGGCGCTGCCGGTGATGGAGGGCAAGGCGGCACTTTTCAAGCAGTTCGGGGGTGTCGACGCGTGGCCGGTCTGCCTCGACACGACAGACACCGAGGAGATCATCTCGATCGTCAAGGCACTGGCGCCGGTCTACGGCGGCGTCAACCTGGAGGACATCGCGGCACCACGGTGTTTCGAGATCGAGCGCCGGCTGCGCGAAGAACTGAGCATCCCGGTCTTCCACGACGACCAGCACGGCACCGCGATCGTGGTGCTCGCCGCGCTCATCAACGCGCTGCGCGTCGTCGACAAGAAGATCGAGGACGTCCGCATCGTGGTGTCCGGCGTCGGTGCGGCCGGGCACGCGATCATCCAACTCCTCGGGGCGCAGGGCGCCTCGGACATCGTGGCCTGCAGCCGCAAGGGCGCCATACACAATGGGGAGACGTACGAGGACGAGCACCGTCAGTGGATCGCCGAGCACACCAACCCGCGGGGCGTGATCGGGTCGCTCGGTGATGCACTGGTCGATGCCGACGTCTTCATCGGCGTCTCCGGCCCGAACATCCTGGGGGAGCAGGAGGTCGCGCGGATGGCGGACGACTCGATCGTCTTCGCGCTCGCCAACCCCGACCCGGAGATCCCGGCCGCAGAGGCGGCCAAGCACGCTGCGGTGGTCGCGACCGGTCGCAGCGACTTCCCCAACCAGATCAACAACGTGCTGGCTTTTCCGGGGCTGTTCCGTGGGCTGCTCGACGCCTCCGCACACAAGATCAGCACCGAGTTGCTGGTCGCCGCAGCGCGCGCGATCGCCGACTCGGTCGGTCCGAGCGAGCTGAACGCCAGCTACATCGTTCCGAGTGTCTTCGACGCCGACGTGGCGCCGGCGGTGGCCGAGGCGGTGCGCCGCACCGTCGAGGCGAAACGCAGCGAGGGCTGAGGCCGGACTTTGAACGACGAACAGGGCGGATCCTCAACAGGATTCGCCCTGTTCGTCTTTCGTCGTCCCTCCCGTCAGGCTCTGACGGTGTATGCCGCGTGCCAACCTCCGGGGCCGCGCGAGACGTTGTTGACACCGATCGTCACGTGCCGGCCGTCGACGGTGTTGCGGTAGGTCACGTAGATCGTGCCTGCCGCCCCCGAGTAACCGGTCCGTGCCCAGTGCGTGCGGTTGTCGTACCCGACCTTGAGCAGTGAGCTGTACGCCCACCGGGTCGTGTAGCAGCGCAGGGCACTGGTGTTCTCGGCTCCGAACGCGCGCATCGTGCGATCCGCGTAAGTGACCGAGTTCAACTGCGACACGGGCGCCATACCGTCACATGACGGTGCCTGCGCCGCGGTCGCTTCCCCTGTTCCGAGAGTCAGACCGCCCAGCACCATGGCGCCGATGGCAGCGGTCCCCAGAATCTTCTTCATTTTTCCTCCCCGGTCGGGCCCCCCTGGCCCGACGACTTGCACCCACGACGCTAACCGACCGTGGTGGGAGGCTGTCAGCCGTTCGGCTGAAGACTGCGCAGATTGTCCGGTCGATCAGACGGCCAGGCCGTCGATCCGATACTGCATGAACCGATAGTCGGTGTCGTCGTACCACTGACTCACGACGATCTCGAAGTCGGCGAAGGTCGATCCCGGGATGATGAAGCCGCCGTACGGCGCGCACACGACCTGGCCACCCTGGGCGTTCGCGGGTCCGTTCACGATCAGCGTCTGCTGCGGCGTCGTGAAGAAGTTGCCCAACGGGCTGTCGACGACCTGGGCATAGATGGTCGAGCCCTGCAGATTGGTGAAGACGAAGCGACCGTCGACCTGACGGAAGCAGATCTCACCCCAACCACGCGCCGTCGTGATGGTGGATGCCGGATTGCCCCATGCCCATTGACCGTTCGTGTATCCCCATGGCTGGTACGACGCCGGCGTGCCCACCTCGGCGTGCGGCACCCGGTGCAGCAGGAGGCCGGACGTGGTGCCACGGTTGAAGACGGTGGACAGGACGTAGCAGTATCCGTCGTCCGCGACGGCATACGTCTTCTGCTGGAACTGGCCGCCCAGCAGGTCACCTGGCCACTGGCACAGGTAGGTCCAGGTGTTGCCGTTGTCGTCGGACTTCCAGAAATCGCTGTGGTCGGTCTGGTAGATGACGCCGCGCATCAGGTGCAGGTACATCGTGTTGCCGATGGTGAAGACGTCGCTCGGGATCGCGGTCGTCCGTCCGTCACCGACCGGCACGTGCCCTTCGGGTACGAGACCGACCGCGGAACTGCCGCCGACCGCGCTGTCAATGGTGAGGGAGCCGAGATTGCTGCTGCTGGAACGCAATCCGACGGGTGAGCGCCAGTTGGGTCCGCCGACTCCCGCGCCGTCGAACGAATCACCGCCGACGAAGAGCATGGAGCCGTCGGGACATTTCGCCGGTATGCCGAGGTCGGACCAGGGTGTGGCGAACTGCCCGGTCTGCGCCGGACCGCTGAGGTCCTTGATCTTCGCGGCGCCGGTCGCGGCGGACGCCGGCCGGCGGGACGCGCTCACACCGAGTGCCCCGGTGAGAGCGGCGGTGGCGGTGGCGCCCAGCACGGCGCGACGGGTCGGTTTCATCAGGATCCTTCTTCTCGGTCGGACGATGGTCAGACACGCCCGGTCGCGAACCGGGCGATGCAGGTGCTGCCGGCCCACATGGTCGAGATCTCCACCACGTGTCGATCATCGGCGGTCGGCACGAGCGCGGGACTGTAGTTGTCGCAGGGGTTGTCGGCCGCATCCGGGACGCTCACCGGAGCGACGATGCGCTGCCACGGACCGGAGCCGCCGGAGCTGTTGGTGAGCAACGTGATGCCGTTGCCACCATCTGCTCCGCCCGAGCCGTTGACGTAGAGCTGGCCGGCCAGCACCAGCTTGCCGGTGGCCGAGCCGTCGTCGACGACGGTGATGACCGGCGTGTGCCGGAAGTGCGTGCCGTCCGTCGCGACGATCCGGCTCCCGGCGTCGGCCGGATCTCCCCAGTCGGCACCGTCCGCGGAGGTGCGGTAGTAGACGTCGCAGGCGTAGTTGCCACCGCAGACCTCGTAGGTCATGATCCGGGTGCCGTTCTTGAGTTCGCGGACGACGGCCATGCCCGGTCGCGCTGACGAATCGGCAAGGCTGACAACGGGATATGGTGCACCGAAGGTCTTGCCGCCGTCGGGGGAGAAGATCTCCATCAGCGTCTGGCTGTGTCTGGGCTGCGTCTCGTCGGAGTAGTACATCGTCAGCTGCCCCTCTGCGTTCACTCGCATCTCGGGCTCCCAGAGGGTGCCGGTGCCGGTCGCGGTGATCGCCGTCGAGCGCTTGGTCCAGGAGACACCGTGGTCCTCCGACGCCCAGAGCTCGAGCGACATCGGGCGTGCGTCGGCGCCATACGACGCCGCGAACAGCAACGTGCCCGTGGGTAGGTCGCCGACGGCCTGCGGCAGCTCGTAGATGGACGCGCAGCACACACCCTGCGGAGCGCGCGGCTCGTTGATCGCGCTGATCTTGCTGAAGGTCCGGCCGTCATCGATGCTGCGGTAGATCGACGAAACTCGTTGTGCGTCATACGAAGTCGACGCGATGATCTGGCCGTTCGCACTGCCCGAGTGTGAGAGGCGGATGGCCCGTGGGTACATGTTGGTGCCGTCACCCAGCTGGTCGCCGCCGACGGCGGTCAGACTGACATCGTCGACCTGGATCCAGGTGTCCTCGGTGGCCCAGATGCCGGCATACACGTCGAGGGAGGTGGCGGTGCCGCTGTCGACGGTGACGCTGAACTCCCGCCACGAGCCGATCGCGCCGAAGCGGTCCTCGTTGCGGACGGGTCCGCCACCCGGCACACGTGCACCGATGTAGCCCTCGGTGGAGTTGTCGGAGGTCTGCAGCCAACCGGTCAGCAGGTATGTCGTGTGGGCGGTCACGGGGACCGTCTGGTAGACGCTGTTCCAGCCGCTGTTGTAGCGCGCGAAACCGTTGTTGGCGCCACCGTGTGCCCAACCCTTGGCGAGATCGACGCCGCAGTTGCCGGTGCAGTGCCACGGTGAGCCCATCGCCTGCGATGACTGTTGCTCGAATCCCGGGTCGGCCACCAGGTTCTCGCTCGCTACCGCCGGGTGGGCGGAGACATGCGTCAGGTCGGGGCGCGGTGTCGCCAGTGCGGGCGAGAAGCACCCACTCAGGAGCAGTGCGCAGACGGCGATCCCGACGGATGCGATGCGGCGAACACGCCGTGCCTCCGAAAGGGATCGCGCGTCTGTCAGCCGTTTGTGTAAACGATTACCCACGCGAGTAGTCTGGCGCCGACAGCGATCGGCACCAAGGAAAATGCGAAGTTTTGACCAAACCCTGACGAAGGCGGAAGCGCAGCGGGAGTGCCTCAGCGCGTGACGAGTTCGGCAACCGCGGCTGCCGTCGGCACGCTGTCCCCGAAGGTCCAGATCGCTCGTCGAGCGCCACACAGTTCCTCGTCGCCGGTCGCGTAACCGAGCACGAGCACGAGTGCGTCCGGGTTGGCGGCGAGGGCGCGCCGGAGCTGGTCGTCCTCCGCCGAGTCATGCCCGGGGGAGCCGGTCACGACGACATCGGCGACCGGCAGGTCCGGACGAAGGACCAGCGCGGTCTCGTCCGCGTGCCCTTCCACGGCTTCGGGGAGCACGAAGGCCGAGGTGACCGAGGAGCCGGGCGCCGTGTCGAGGAGGGCCTGGACCGTCAGCGCGGGCAAGGCCCCCGCCGCGACGTTCCGCTGCCGGCGGATGTCAAGGATTCGCAGGCGTTCTCGGCCGGTCCGCACCACGCCACGGGTGGCCGGCGATCGGCGCGCCACGGACAGGTCCGCTGCGTCGTCGGCCACCGGCACCCGGGTCGGTCGGGATTGTCGCCACCGCCGCAACGCGTCGATCCGGGCGGCGGCTTCCTCGAGCCGTTCGACCGGCAGTCGGTCCTCGTCGACGGCACGCTGCAGCGCGGTGCGGGCCTCGGTGAAGACCTGCACGTCCTTGTCCGGGTTGGTCGCGCCGAGCACCGGGTTGCCGAGGCCGAGCAGGTCCGCACCGGCGAGCAGCGCCTGGACGCAGCCCTCGCCCAGGCCGATCGTGTCCCGGATCGCACCCATGTCGAGCGCGTCGGTCATGATCACGCCGTCGAACCCGAGCTCGTCGCGCAGCAGCGAGAGGACCGGTGCACTGATGGTGGCGGGCCGCGACGGGTCCAGCGCCGGAAGTATGACGTGCGCCGTCATCACCGCACGCACACCCGCACGCACCGCGGCCTCGAACGGCGCGAGCTCCCGCTGCCTGAGCACCTCGAGCGGCGCATCCACCCGAGGCAGCCCGACGTGCGAATCCACTGCAGTGTCACCGTGACCCGGGAAGTGCTTGGCCGTCGCGGCGACCCCGGTCGACTGCAAGCCCTCGGCATACGCCACGGCGTGCCGGGCGACCAGGTCCGGATCGGCGCCGAACGAGCGCACCCCGATGACCGGGTTGTTCGGGTTGCTGTTGACGTCGACGACGGGCGCCAGATCGACGTCGATGCCGGACGCGCGCAGGTCGGCGCCGATCGCGGCACCCACGTTGCGGGTGGCGTCGACGTCGTCCACGCGGCCGAGCATCGCGGCACCGACGTGCGGTGAGCCGGCGCGCGCGCCGAGGCGGCTGACGATGCCGCCCTCCTCGTCAGTGGCGATGAGCACGTCGCCGAGCTCGTGGAGCTGTCGCGACAGTGCCGCGGTCGTGTCGACGTCGCCGATGTTGTGGCTGAAATAGACGACGCCGCCCAGGCCCCGGTCGATCGCATCGGCCAGCCACCGCGGTGGTGTCTCGTGACCGGCAAAACCTGGTTTGAGGACAGTGTGGATCAGCCGGTCGACCCCGGGGTCCTCACTCATTTGACGGCGCCGGAGACGAGACCGGCGCCCAGGCGCCGCTGGGCGAGCACGAAGACGATCACGACAGGAAGAGTAACCACGGTGGACGCTGCCATGAGGCCTCCCCAGTCATTCGTGTTGGCGGTCGAGAAATGCTGCAGCCCGACCCCGACCGTCAACACGCTGTCCTTGGACAGGAAAGTCAGCGCGAAGGTGAACTCCTCCCAGGCCATGACGAACGAGAACGCCGATGTGGCAACGAGTCCCGGCACCACGAGCGGCAGCAGGATCGACCGGAACATCCGCCACCAACCGCAGCCGTCGAGGTATGCCGCCTCCTCCAGCTCACGAGGGACGGCGGCCACGAAACCACGGAGGTTCCAGATCGCGAACGGCAACGAGAAGGCGATGTAGACCAGGATCAACCCGACCAGCGAGTTGAGCATCTTCCAGTCCTTCATCTGCAGGAAGAGCGGAATGACCAGCGCTTCCGCGGGCAGCATCTGCACCACCAGGATCAGCACGAGCATGGTGGAGCGGAACCGGAAACGGAACCGCGCGATCGCGACGGCGCCGAGCAGGGCGAGAGCTCCGGAGATCACGACCACCGCGACCGTCACGATCGCCGAATTCAGCAGGTACTGACCGAAATCATGCTTGGTGAAGACGCGGGTGAAGTTGTCGAACGTGACGTGTTCCGGCACCAGGTTGTCGGTGCCCGAGCCGTTGCGGCCGTTGAACGCGGTGCTGAGCATGAAATAGACAGGGAAGAGGGTGAAGAGCAGCAGCGCGACGACGGCCACCGTCTTCCCGACGGTGCGCCAGGGGGAGTTGGTGCTCATGCGGTCTCCTCCTCACGGAACATCACCCGCAGGTAGATCAGCGTGATCACCAACAACACCAGGGTGAGCAGCACGGCGATCGCCGAACCCAGACCGTATTTCGTCTGGTTGATCGACGTGACGTACGACCAGACGCCGAGGTTGAAGACCTCGGGGTTGGTGCCGTTGCCGCCGGGCATCAGATAGATCTGGGTGAAGACCTTGAAGTCCCAGATCGTCGACAGGATGGTCACCACGGCGAAGACCGGGCGCAGCAGCGGCATGGTGACGGACCAGAACCGCCGCCACGCTGATGCACCGTCGATCTTCGCCGCCTCGTGCAGCTCGGTCGGCACCGTGAGCATGCCGGCGAAGAGCGTCACCGCCACGAACGGGAAGCTGTGGTGGACGACGTTCAGCAGCACGATCGCGTAGAACGACCACCGGTCGGTGAACCAGTTGTGCCCCTCCGGGCCGATCAGCCCCAACCACTCCAGGAAGTGCTTGGCGACGCCGTCGTCCGGCGCGAAGATCCACGTCCAGACATAGGTGTCGGAGACCGCCGGGATCGCCCAGGCGATCAGGATCGACCCGATGATCAGGGCGCGGACCTTCGGCCCGACATTCAGCAACAGCAGGGCGACCAGCGTCCCGAGCACGATCGTGCAGAACACCGCAAGTGCAGCGAACACAACGGTGTTCGGCAGGATCGTCTTCCACAGGTATGACGCCGGAAGGCCGGGTGCACCGGAGAAGATCTGCTTGTAGTTGTCGAAGCCGACACCCACCGGGTGCCCGCTGATCACCTCGCGCAGGTTGTAGCGCTGGAAGGACAACACCGTCACCCGGACGATCGGGTAGAGCAGCAGTCCGGCGATGACGATCAGCGGGCCGGCGAGCAGCAGCCAGGGCCGTGTCTTGGAAGTGGGCACGTGGTGGTTCTTCGCTGTCGGGTCGGTCGGGGAGGGGCGGCGGTCAGCTCTTGGCGTTCAGCGTGGAGGTGATCGCCTCCGATGCCTTCTTGGTCGCCGCCGGCACCGACGTGCCGGTCAGGATCGACTGCAGCATCTGCGTGATGGTCTGGTTTCCCTCGACCGTGCCCCACTGCGGCGCGCTCGGAACGTTCCGGCCGCCCTTGAGCATCGCGGTCGCGAACGGCGCGACGAGCTTGTCGGAGCTGTCGGCGAACGGCTGCAGGGCGGTCTTGGTGGTCGGCAGGTAACCGGTCTGGTCGGCCCACTTCTTGGCCAGGTCACCGGTCGTCATCAGCTGGACGAACTTCCAGGCGAGGTCCTGCTTCTTGCTGGTGGCCATCACCGACAGGTTGGAGCCACCGAGGAACGCCGGCGCCACGCCACCGTTCTTGCCGGGGATCGCGAACGCGCCGATCTTGTTCTTCAGATCGGGGTTCTGCTCGATGGCGGTCTTGGGCGTCCAGTTGCCCTGGATGACCATTGCCGCCTTGTTCTTGGCGAAGGCGTCCAGCAGGTCGGTCTCCTTCCAGGTGGAGGCCGCGGTGGTGGACGAGCCGTCCTTCAGCGCCAGGTCGGTGTAGAACTTCAGCCCCGCCTGGGACTGCGGGGAGTCCAGCGTGCTCTTCCACTTGCCGCCGGACATGGTCGCGAAGTCGCCGCCCGCACCCCAGATGAACGGTGCCGAGGCGTATGACGAACCGCCGGCGATGGGCATCGCCGCCATCTTCGGCTCCTTGGTCTTCAGCGTCTTGACGGCCTGCTCCAGCTCGGCCCAGTTCGTGGGGACCTTGATGCCGTCCTTGGCGAAGACGTCCTTGCGGTAGACGATCGCCCGGACACCGGCGTACCAGCCGACGCCGTACTGCTTGCCGTCATACGTGGCCGAGTCCTTCAGCGCCTTCAGCTCGTCCTTGCCCATGCCCGAGGAGGTGACCTGCTTGGTGATGTCGGCCAGGCCGCCGGCCGCCGCGAACTCCGGTGTCCACGTCGTGCCGATCTCGGACACGTCCGGACCACCGCCGCCCGCGAACGAACGCACCAGCCGGTCATGGGCATCCGCCCACTCGACCTCCTGGATGTTCAGCGTCGCGCCGGTCTTCGCCTTGAACTCCTTCTTGGCCTCCGCATAGAACTTCGAGGCGTCCGGGTTCGTGCCCTTCATGACCCAGAAGGTCAGTGACTTGGCGCTGCCGCCACCGCCCGCGGTCGCGCCGCCTCCGGAGCCGCCCGAACCGTCGGAACCACCGCTGTCACCACAACCGGCCAGGGCCAGGGTGAGAGCGGTGAGTGAGGCGAGTGCCGCAGCTGTCGTGGTGCGCATGGTTCTCCTTGGTGAGCTGGCCGATGACGGGGTGAAGCGGGGGTGAACGGGATGGACCCGGGACAGGGCGACCCTACGAAAATTTCGATGCGTAAAGGGCAGAGTAGGGGAAAATTGTTTCCGTCAGGCGTCTTGGGTCCTGCCGGTTGCGGCGCGTCTTCCGGATCGTGGCCGGAGGCGGTTCGATGGGCTGATGATGACCATCGATCACGACAGCTCGGTCCCGCCGTACCAGCAGATCTGCGATCAGATCGCGGCGCGCATCGAGGCGGGTGAGCTGGCCGTCGGGGCGCGACTGACGTCCGTGCGCGGGCTGGCTGCGGAGCTCGGGCTGGCGCCCGGCACCGTCGCCAAGGCCTACACCGAGCTCGAGGCGGCGGGACTCGTCGAGGGGATGGGGCGCTCCGGGACGCGGGTCGCGGCAGGAGGTGACGGAACCCGGGCGCTCGCGGCGTCGGCGGCGGCCGACTTCGCGGCACGGGTGCGGCGGCTCGGGTTGGGCACGGACGAACTGCTGCGCATCGTCCGCACCAGTCTCGAACAGGCCTGAACGCCAACCGAACTCCCGGTCGCACGGATGTGCGCGAAATCACCCCGGCCGGGTTGGCTCCCGACGGTATGGCGGACGTAAAATTTCGATAACGAAGAATTCGGTATCGAATACGTCTCGAAGGGAGACCAGCATGACCTCGTTCGCCCGTGCCATCCGCGACCGTCGTGAGTCCGCACGCAGCCGTCGGGCGCTGATGGAAGCCATCCGGGGCGCCTCGACGCAGAGCGCGCGGGACGACCTGGTGATGGCGATGCAGCGCGCCAACGCCACGCGCTGACTGTCAGGTCGCCGAGGAGCTCGTGAGGGACGAGCGAGCGTCTCGAGGTGCCGACATACAGAAAGGCCCTGCCCGGTGTTCACCGGACAGGGCCTTCATGCGTATGACGACTACTTCAGCTCACTGGAGCTGAGCTCCAGCAGGCGACGGGCCACGACGAGCAGCTGGATCTGCTGGGTCCCCTCGAAGATGTCCAGGATCTTGCTGTCGCGAGCCCACTTCTCCAGCAGCTCGGTCTCCGCGTATCCCGTTGCGCCACAAAGCTGTACGCAGGTCAGCGCGACGTCGACACAGGTGCGACCGGCCTTCGCCTTGGCCATCGAGGCCTGCATCGAGTTCGGCTTGCCGTTGTCGGCCATCCATGCCGCCCGCATGGTCAGCAGGTAGGCCGCCTCGTAGTCGGCCTCCATCTGCAGCAGGCGCGCGGCGGCATACGGCTGGGTGTGCACGGGTGCGTTCGGGTCGGCGGTGATGCCGGCCTTCTCGAGCAGCTCGGTGGCCAGGTCCAGGCTCGCGCGGGTCAGCCCGACGGCCATCGCCGCGACCAGCGGACGCGTGTTGTCGAAGGTCTGCATGGCGCCGCCGAAGCCGCCCTCGGTGCGGATCTCGGGGTCGCCGAGCAGGTCCTCCGCCGGCACGCGGCAGTTGTCGAGCGAGAAGGCTGCCGTGTCGGAGGCCCGGATGCCGAGCTTGTGCTCCAGACGGACCAGCTTCAGCCCGGGGTTGTCGCGGCGTACGACGAAGGACTTGATGGCCTTCTTGCCGAGCGAGCGGTCCAGCGTCGCCCACACGACCACCAGCTCGGCACGCTCGCCGCTGGTGACGAAGATCTTCTCGCCGTTCAGGACGTATTCGTCACCGTCCTTCGTCGCGGTCGTCCGGATCGCGCCGGAGTCCGAGCCGGTGTCGGGTTCGGTGATCGCCATGGCGGCCCACTTGCTGCCGTAGCGCGCTTTCTGCTCGTCGTTGGCGACCGCCGCGATCGCCGCGTTGCCGAGCCCCTGGCGGGGGAGGGACAGGGTGAGTCCGACGTCGCCGCGGCAGGTCTGCATGATCGACAGGACCGACGACAGGTTGGAGCCGTTGACGGTTTCCTTCGTCTTGGCACCCCGGGAGCCGGCGCCGACACCGGCGGGCTCCTTCGAGCCGCCGCTGGTCGTGCGCGCACCGGCACCCTGGGACGCGCCGGAGTCGGACAGGCCGTCGATGACGGCGGACATCAGGTCGAGTTCACGCGGGTACTCGTGCTCGGCGAGGTCGTACTTGCGGCTGATCGGCCGGAAGACCTCGTCCGCGAGGCCGGACGCCTGCTTCAGCAGGGGGACGAACTTCTTCGGAACCTCAAGATCAATCATGAGTGAAATCCTTTGGGATGAAAGCGTTTCGGGGGTATGGCGGGCGGGCGCTCTAGACGAGCAGCGCGCCCTCCATCAGGCCGGCGCCGCGCAGGTCGCGGAACCACCGCTCGTTGTCGAACTCCTTGACGAAGCCGTGGCCGCCGAGCAGCTGCACCCCGTCGGACCCGATCTGTGCGCAGTGCTTCTCGGTCAGTGCGCGTGCGTGCGCGATCTGCTCGCTGGCGTCGAGACCTCGGTCCAGGCGCGAGGCCGCCCGCCATACGACCAGGCGGAGGCCGTCCAGCTCGATGGCGATGTTGGCGACGGTGAAAGCGACCGCCTGGCGGTAGGCGATCGGCTCGCCGAACGCCTTGCGCTCCTTGGTGTAGGTCGCGACCTGGTCGAGCACGGCCTGCGCGGTGCCGACCGCGGCGGCGGACCAGGCGAGCCGGGCCCGCGAGACCGCATCGGTGTGGTCGGCGGCGGTGCCCAGCAGGTTCGTGGTGGGGACCCGGACCTGCTCGAGGTGCAGGGTCCCGGTGTGGGCCGCCCGCACACCCATGGCCGGGTTGTCCGACACCGTGACGCCGTCGGTGGTCGGCGGCACGATGACCAGTCGGGCGACACCGTCGATCAGCGCCGAGACGATGAACAGGTCGGAGGTCGCTGCGCCGGGCACGAGCGACTTGGTGCCGTCGAGGACGATGCTGTCACCCTCGACGCGGCCGGTGGTCTGCGGTGCGGCCGGGTCGAACAGCGGCTGCGGCTCCATCAGGGCGAGGGCTCCGGTGGCGGGTGAACTCTCGTCGGTGAACGCCGGCAGGTATGTCGCCTGCTGGTCCGAATCCCCGTAGTTCACAATGCAATTCGCAACGGCTGCGGGAGACATGACGGCGACCGCGAGTCCCATGTCGCCGCGGGCCAATTCCTCCAGGACGAGCGCACTCGTCACGGCGGACGCCTCCTCGGCGACGCCGCCGAGCTCGGTGGGAACGCCGAGCAGCGCCATACCCATCTGGGCGGCCTGCTCGCGGACCGAGTCGGGCACGGCACGCTCGGTGTCGGCCGTCGCAGCCGCCGGGCGGAGCACCTCGTCGGCGAGCTCGCGAGCCGCCTCGCGGATCATCTCCTGGTCGTCGTTCGGCGTGAGGTCGAACTGGACGCGCGGCTTGGCCGGCTTGGTGCGCGTCGGCGATCCCGAGCCGCTCTTGGCGGCGAAGGCGCGACCGGCGGCGACCTGGGCGCGGAATCCCTGGCGGGCGCCGCGGTAGAGAACCTTCTCGACCTTGGCGCGCAGTGCGGGGTTCTTCATCGCTTCCAGGCCACCGGCGCGGGTGATCAGACGCATGCCGAAGGACTGTCCGCGGTCGGCGAGCGACGGCTTGGATTGCGGGTGACTCATGGTTGCCTTTCGTGACAGGCGGATGTTCTTGTAACTTACGGTACCGGAAACATCGAGTATCGGGTACTGCACCCACGAAAGACGGTCGGACGGCCCGGATCGATCAGGCGTATGCCGCACGCACGGCGGCTGCGACCGCGTCGAAGCGGTCGCGGGGGAGGAATGCGCCCTCCCGGCGGATGCTGCGCTCGGACAACCGGATCACCCGGTTGACGCGCACCTCGCTGGGCCGGTGCTTCGGATCCCAGTCACCGCTGCCGATGTCGCACCACAGCCGGCCGGCACGGCGTTCCTGTTCGGCGTCCCGATGGTGATCCTTGCTGGTCAGCATGAGGCCGAGCAACCAGTCACCGTCCCGGCCGACGAGCAACACCGGGCGGTCCTTGCCCTGACCATGGTCCTCCTCGTAAGGGACCCAACCCCAGACGATTTCGCCGGGATCGGGTAGACCGTCCGGCTTCGGCGCGTAGGACATCGACGGCGCGCCGACGTAGTCGCCGGGATAGTCCGACGCGGGATGCGCTGGTCCGGAGGGAATGTCGCCGCGACGCCGCTCCGCCACGGTCCCGGTGGGCCGACGCCTCCCGGGCTGTTGCCAAGAGTTCCGCAGTACGCCGCCGAGGAAGCGGCCGGCCGTCCGGGCGAGGTCGAGGCGTGAGGTCATCGGGTGACCAGGCTCTCGGCGGCCAGCCCGCGGATGGACGCGTCCAGCACGGTTGCGGTGTGTGCCATCGGGATCGGGCGGCCGAGCCGCTCCAGTGCGTTCGCGATCTGCATGAGACAGCCGGGATTCGCGGTCACGATCAGGTCGGGCTCGGTGCGCAGGATGCTGCGGGCCTTGGCCTCGCCGAGCTCGGCCGCGGTCTGCGGATGCAGGATGTTGTAGACGCCGGCGGAGCCGCAGCAGATCGCGGCATCCGGGATCTCGACCAGCTCCACACCGGGTATGCCGCGCAGCAGCTCCCGTGGTTGCGACCGCACGCCCTGGGCGTGCCCCAGGTGACACGCGTCGTGGTAGGCGATGCGCAAGGGCAGCGGATGCCGGGTCGCAACGGTGCCGAGCTCGGTGAGGACCTCACTCAGATCACGCACCCGCGCGCCGAAGTCCTGCGCGGATCGCGTTGCGGTGTCGTCGTTCTCGGCCGCGAAGAGCGTGCCGTAGTCCTTCATCGCGCTGCCGCAGCCGGCGGCGTTGGTCACGATCGTCCCGATCTCGGCTGCGTCCTCGAAGGTCGCCATCGTCCGCCGAGCGAAGCCCTGTGCCTCGGGCTCTCGACCCGAATGGCTGCTGAGAGCACCGCAACAGCCCTGATCGGCGGGTATGACGACACGGCAGCCCTCCGCCGCCAGCACGCGCGCGGTCGCGGCATTGACGTCGGAGAAGAAGACGTCCTGGACGCAGCCGGTCAGCAGGCCGACCACCGCACGTTGTTCGCCCACGGCAGGCATCACACGTGGCAATGGCTCCGGCACCCCGAGTTTCGGGGTGAGGCGCTCCATCGCCGCCAGGCCGGGGAAGAAGCGATCCAGCAGCTTCGTCCTGCGCAGCGCACGATCCAGGCCAAGTCGCTGCGTGGCCCGCAACGGTCCGCGCAGTCTGCGCAGCCGGGCGGGGTAGGGGAAGAGGTTGAAAATGGTTCCGCGCAAAGCCTTCTCGGAACGAGACCGCTCGTGGTGCCGCTCGACCTGCGCTCGGGCCTGCTCCAGCAGCCGGTCGTACTGCACGCCGCTCGGACAGGCGGTGACGCAGGACATGCAGCCCAGGCAGGCATCGAAATGTTCGACCATCTGATCCGTGAGCGGGGCACCCTCCAGCCCGGCCTGCATCAGGTGGATGCGTCCGCGCGGAGAGTCCATCTCCTCGCCCCAGAGTTGGTATGTCGGGCAGGTAGGCAGGCAGAACCCGCAGTGCACGCAGTCGGCGATCAATTCCTGCGACGGCGGATTGTGCGCGTCGAAGGCGGAAGGAAGCTCGTGCGTCATCAGACACCTCCCACGAAACGGCCGGGGGCGAGCAGCCGCCCGGGATCGAACTGCTGCTTGAGCCGGCGCATCACCGGAAGCCCGTCGACCGGACCCCAGACATCGAGCTCCCGGCGCAAGGCCGCGGACCCGGTCAGCACGACCACCGCGCCGCCGGCGCGACCCGCGAGTGGCCGGAGCACCTGCAGGGACGCGGCCAGTGCATCTGTCGACGAGTCGGACGTCGGGGCGGCATACAGGACACCGGTGCCTGCTGCTCCGCGCACCCGGAGGCCGAGTTCCGTTGCCGCCTGGGCGATCTCGGCCACGGCTCCGAGTCGGCAGGTGATCTTGAGGATGACGTCGCTGCCATCGGTCGCACCAGGGAGCGACCACGGCCATTCGAGGTCCGGTGCAACGTCCGTCGGGACAGCGAACTCGGCCTGCGCCGCCTCGACACGTCCGGCAACACCGTCCGCGGTGCCCTCCAGCAGCAGTGCCACCGTCGCGAGTTCGCCCGGATGCCAGTCGATCTCGAGCGCGGACGGTGCCAATTGTGAGTGGCACAGCCGAGCGAGGAGCGGTTCGAGGTCCGCGGACGCAACCGATGCGGAGACCCACGCGTGGGTCTCGGGGACCGGGTGCAACCGGAAGGTCGCCTCGGTGATGACGGCGAGCGTGCCGTGCGAGCCGACCAGTAGCTTCCCGAGGTCGTAGCCCGCGACGTTCTTGACCACTTTGCCGCCCGAGTGCGCGACGGTGCCGTCGGCGAGGACGACGGTGACGCCGATGAGCAGATCGCGTGCGGTGCCGTGCGAGAGGCGGTGCGGGCCACTGCTGTTGGTGGCCAGGACACCACCGATGGTGCTGCCGGGCACCGGCTCGTCGAGGCTGAGCAGTTGTCCACTGCCGCGGACCTGGTCCTGGAGCGTCGCGAGCGGCATACCGGACTCGACCCGCACGATCAGGTCACCGGGCTGGTGCTCGATCATCCGGTCCA
The DNA here is from genome assembly GCF_055397625.1 of Flexivirga sp. G2. Taxonomy (NCBI): domain Bacteria; kingdom Bacillati; phylum Actinomycetota; class Actinomycetes; order Micrococcales; family Dermacoccaceae; genus Flexivirga; species Flexivirga sp. G2. The sequence goes on along the minus strand of NZ_AP039675.1, from coordinate 3,057,399 downwards.
GCGAACGCGTGTCCAGCACGAGGTCGGGTGCCGGACAGGCTCCGCCGAAGGTCTGCTTGGTGCCGTTGCCACGCACCACCGTCACCGCATCGACACCGCGGGCGGCGCGCAGCGTCGCCGCGACCTGCGCCGTGGTCGTGGGGCGAGCGACGCAGCCGGGGACGTGGCCGTCGAGTGCATCTGCTGCTTCGCCCGGGCGCACGTCGACCCCGAGGTCGCGCAGCGTGCCGATCAGTTTCATGCTCAGAAGACCTCGCCCAACCCGGCCGACTGCACGGGATGTGCTGCACGTCGCTTCCCGGGGACCTCTCCGCACAGGCGTGGCGTCGGGAAGACCTTGCCGGGATTGGAGATTCCGGTCGGATCGAAGGCACAACGCACGAGTTGCATGGTGTCCAGGTCTTCCTCGGTGAACATCTTGGGCATGTGCTTGGCCTTGTCGGCGCCGACGCCGTGTTCGCCGGTGATCGACCCGCCGTGCGCGAGGCACAGGTCGAGTATGGCGCCCGAGGCGTCCTCGGCGGCCTCGGCCTGGCCGGGTACCCGCTCGTCGAAGAGCACCAGCGGGTGCAGGTTCCCGTCACCCGCATGGAAGACGTTCGCGACGCGCACGCCACGCTCGGTGGCCAGCGCGGTCATGGAGCGCAGGACTTCGGGCAGCGCGGTGCGCGGTATGACGCCGTCCTGCACGATGTAGTCGGGGCTGATGCGGCCGACGGCGGCGAAGGCCGACTTGCGACCGCGCCAAATGGCCTGGCGTTCCTCGTCATCGGCGGCGATCCGGATCTCGAAGGCGTCGGCGTCGCGGCAGTGTGCTTCGGCAGCGGCCAACTCGACGGCGACCTCGTGCTCCGGTCCGTCCAGCTCGACGACCAGCACCGCTCCGGCACCGGCCGGATAGTTGCAGGCGACGGCGGCCTCGGCAGCCTCGATCGCGAGTGCGTCCATCATCTCGATCGCGGCGGGCACGATCCCCGCACCGATGATCGCCGACACCGCCGCACCCGCGGAGTCCGTGTCGGCGAAGCCGGCCAGGAAGGTCTGGACCGCGGCCGGCGTCCGGGTCAGCCGCACGGTGACCTCGGTCGCGATGCCGAGCGTGCCCTCGGACCCGATGAAGGCGCCGAGCACGTCGTACCCGGGAGCATCCGGCGCGGTGCTGCCGAGCGTCGTGCGCTCCCCGTCGGGGAGCACCACTTCGGCGGCAACGACGTGGGTCGCCGTGAAGCCGTACTTCAGGCAGTGGGCGCCACCGGAGTTCTCGGCGACGTTGCCGCCGATGCTGCACACCTGCTGACTGGAGGGATCCGGCGCGAAGTAGTAGCCCTCCGGTCGGGTGCGGGTGGAGACGTTGAGGTTGATGACGCCGGGGTCGACCACGGCCCGCTGGTCGCGTGCGGAAACGCTTCTGATCTCACGGAATCCGCTCATCACGATCAGCACACCGTCGGCGTGGGGGAGTGCTCCACCGGAGAGTCCGGTGCCGGACCCGCGCGCCACGAACGGCACACCGTGCTCGGCGCAGGCGCGCACCGCGTGCTGCACGTCGTCGGCGGATGTCGCCAGGACCACGAGGGCGGGCGTGACCCGGTAGTGCAGCAGGCCGTCGCAGTCGTAGGTCGCGAGCTGCGTCGGGTCGTCGATGACGGCGCCGGACGCAAGCACCGACCGCAGCTGCGCGGTGACAGCTGCGATCGGTGCTCCGGACTGCGTCATACGGATCAGGGCATGCGTGCGTATGCCGGCAGGGTGAGGAAGTCCGCGTAGTCGTCGGCGACCGCGACCGCGAGGAACGTCGCCTTGGCGGCGTCGTAGTCGCTCGGTTCACCCGGCAGCCCGGCGATCACCTCGTCGACGAGCCCGAGCACGAGCTGCTCGGTCACCTGTTCACCGGTGTCGGCCAGCTTCACCTCGTTGCGGATCTGCTGCCAGATCTGCGAACGGCTGATCTCGGCAGTGGCGGCGTCCTCCATCAGGTTGTGGATGCCGACCGCACCGCGCCCGGCGAGCCAGGACTTGAGGTACTGCAGCGCGACGTCGATGTTGCTGCGCAAACCGGCGGAGGTGACCTCACCGGGCGTCGACTTCACGTCGAGCAGGTCGGCGGCCTTGACGTCGGCCGCGGGGACCGTGGCGATCTGGTTCGGGTTGTCACCCAGGACGCCGGTGAAGACGTCCTTGCAGGTCTCGACCATGGCCGGGTGCGCGACCCACGAACCGTCGAAGCCGTCGCCGGCCTCGCGGGACTTGTCGGCGGTGACCTTCTCGTAGGCGGCCTTGTTGACGGCCTCGTCCTTGCTCGGGATGAACGCCGCCATACCGCCGATCGCCGAGGCACCGCGACGGTGGCAGGTGTTGACCAGCAGCTGGGTGTAGGCGCGCATGAACGGCACCGTCATACCGACCGAGTTGCGGTCCGGGACGATGTAGTCCGCACCGCGGGTCCGGTAGGTCTTGATGACCGAGAAGAGGTAGTCCCAGCGGCCGGCGTTCAGGCCGGAGGAGTGGTCGCGCAGCTCGTAGAGGATCTCCTCCATCTCGAACGCTGCGGGCAGCGTCTCGATCAGGCAGGTTGCCCGGATGGTGCCCTGCGGTATGCCGAGCCGGTCCTGCGCGATGACGAACGCATCGTTCCAGAGGCGAGCCTCCTTGTGGCTCTCCATCTTCGGCAGGTAGAAGTACGGACCCTTGCCGCGGTCGATCTGCTTCTGGGCGCACGCCGCGAAGTAGAGGGCGAAGTCGACGAGCGACCCGGAGGTCTCCTCGCCGTCGACCAGGATGTGCTTCTCCGGCATGTGCCAACCGCGCGGCCGGACGATGATCGTGGGCTGCTGCTCGGGCGGGACGAGCTTGTACTCCTTGCCCTCCGGGCTGGTGAAGTCGATCGTGCCGTCGATCGCGTCCTTCAGGTTGAGCGGTCCCTCGACGACGTTCTCCCACAGCGGGGTGTTGGCGTCCTCCTGGTCGGCGAGCCAGGCCTTGGCGCCGGAGTTGAGCGCGTTGATCGTCATCTTGCGATCAGTGGGACCGGTCATCTCGACCCGGCGGTCCTCCAGCCCGGGTGCCAGCGGCGCGACCTTCCAGCCGGTGTCCTCGCGGACCGAGCGGGTCTCCTCCAGGAAGTCCAGATCCTTGCCGGCGGCAACGTCGGCGACGCGCTGCTTGCGGGCCTCGAGGGCCTCGAGCCGGCGAGCGTTCAGCGCGCGGTGCAGCTCGGCGATGAGCTCCAGCGCGGCCGTGCTGAGGATCTCGTCATACCTCGGCTGGATCGGGCCAGTGACTTGCACGCCGGTCGGAAACGTCGGCGTGGTCTCGTCGGACATTGGTGCAACCTCCACAATGTGATGTGAAATTTTCGCATGTCGGAATTTTCTGGCTCGCTACGCGCAGCCTAGCGTGCAGCCTCCCGCCGATCCTTTCCCCCCTCGCGGACGGCCGCAAGGGGTGGCCGGCACGCGGTCGTCGCGCGATGCGTCGTGGGTGAATCCGGTCACGTCGGGCGGATCTACTCGCGAGTAACCATGGTGACACGGAACCCTGGGTCGGTGACAACCTCCGTGACACCCCGCCGACCCGTTGCCGGCGACGACGAGCTGCTGCCGCCACTGCAAACCCGGGCCGCGCTGTTCGCGCTCGCCCTCGGCGGATTTGCCATCGGGACAACGGAATTCGTCACGATGGGACTTCTGCCGCAGATCGCCGGTGGCGTCCACATCAGCATCCCGACCGCTGGTCACGTCGTCTCGGCATACGCACTGGGTGTGGTGGTGGGCGCACCACTGGTGGCCATGCTCGCGGCCGGAGTGCGACGCAAGGCCGTGCTGGTGGCGCTGATGGTGGCGTTCGCCGTGGGCAACATCGGATCGGCGCTGGCACCCAATTACGCGACGCTGCTGATCGCCCGGTTCGTCAGCGGACTGCCGCACGGCGCGTTCTTCGGCATCGGCTCGGTGGTGGCCGCGTCGCTGGTGCCGCGGCACCGGCGTACGTCGGCCGTGGCGATGATGCTTGCCGGCCTGACGGTCGCCAATATCGTCGGCGTCCCGCTCGGGACGCTGCTCGGCCAGCACCTCGGCTGGCAATGGCCGTACGTCCTCGTCGGTGTCATCGCGCTCGTCACGGTGCTGGCCGTCCTCGCCTGGGTGCCGATGCAGCCGGCGGATACCGGGGCGTCGGCGCGCTCCGAGCTGAGTGCGCTCGCCCGGCCGCAGGTGTGGTTGACGCTCGGCGTGGGCACCGTCGGCTTCGGTGGCATGTTCGCGACCTTCTCCTACATCACCCCGACGATGACGCACCTGGCCGGCTTCGGCGACGCCGCCGTGCCCTTCATCCTGGTCGCGTACGGCGTCGGTATGACGTTCGGGACGATGCTCTCGGGCCGTGTCGCGGCATACGGGATGCTGCGCGGGATGATCGTGATGCTCGCGGCTATCGCGGTGTTGCTCGCGGCCTTCGGATTCCTCGCGCAGGCCCGTCCGACGGCGGTGCTCGGTGTCTTCCTGCTCGGCCTCCTGCCGTCCGTGCTCGTGCCGTTGCTGCAGACCCGGTTGATGGATGTGGCGCACGAGGGGCAGTCGCTCGCGGCCGCACTGAACCACTCGACGCTGAACATCGCCAACGCCCTCGGCGCCTGGCTCGGCAGCGTCGTGCTCGCGCACGGCCTCGGGTACGAGTGGCCCAGTCGCGTCGGCGCGATGCTCGCCGTCGCCGGCATCGCGATCGCCGGGGTCAGTGCCCTGCTCGCGCGCCGGGAGAGATGAGGACCCGCCCGCGTCCGTGGCGGACGACGGGCGGGCCCGATGTGCTCTCGATCAGGATGCGACGGGTGTGAAGGTCGCCTTGACGGTGTTTCCCCCGCCGGAGGTCAGCTGGGTGATCAGCGGCGTGAGCAGGCCGCAGCCGGTGAAGGACGGGATCGAGTAGGTCGAGGTCAGGGTGAGCGGATCGGTCAGGCTGGTCAGCTTGCCGCTCAGTTTCATCGTCGCCGGCGCGGACGTCTTACAGGTGGTGCTGGGAACCAGGTTGATGAAGCTGAAGATCGGCGGCGTCAGCTTGGTGATGTGCACGTTGAACTGCTGCGTCGCGGTCACGCTCTGATCGGCGAAGTTGAGGTTGCCCGTGGCGTCGCCCAGCGGCTCGATCTGCATGGTGGCGGTGGCGATGCCGGGAATGCTGAAGACTCCCGGAATGATCGGCAGGTCCACCTTCATCTGTGCCGGCTTCAGGTTGAGCGACGCCGTCAGGTTGTTCGTCGTGGCGCCCAGGTCGACCTTCACGGTCTGCGTGCCGCTGAACACGACGGTCTTGCCCGGCTTGGCCACGAAGGTCGACACCGAGGCCGTCTGATTGATCGGGATCACCGGTGCGGCGTCGGCACCGGGGGACCCCGCGACGGCGACGCCGGCTGCGGTGCCTGTGGCGGCGAGAGCGATTCCGATGCGTCGTGCGGTGTGAGCCATGGGTGTGTCCTTTCGGCCGAACTGAGGAAACGCAGTTCTGTGATGGGGATCACAAACTACCAACAAGTAAGTTCCGTGGTCGTAGGTTTGCGTGATTCGACGCGGCACCGCCAATCACCGGCGATGACGCGCCCGAATGAGGCCCCCTGGACGACGGAAGGCCCCACCCGTCGCGCACGACGAGTGAGGCCTTCGGCCGGAACGGATCCGATCAGACGGTGAGGTGCACCTGCACCGAGTTGCCACCGCCGGAGGTGAGGCTGCTGACGAGCGGGGTGAGCAGGCCGCAGCCCTTGAACTTCGGCAGCGTGTAGCTGCCCTTGAGGGTCGCGGGATCGAAGAGGCCGGACAGCTTGCCGGACAGCTTCATGGTCGCCGGCGTCTCCGTCATACACGTATTCGGGACGAGGTTGATGAAGCCCAGGAGGGCGGGAGCCAGTTTGACGATCCGGACGTTGAACTGCTGTGTGGCATCGATCTTGCCGCTGTCGAACGAGCCCTTGGCCGGGCCGAGCGGCTCGATCTGCAGGGTCGCGGTGGCAACACTCGGGACGGACAGCTTGCCCGGGATGATCGGGAGATCCACCTTCATGGTGCCCTTGCCGACGGAGAGCGCGGCGCTGAGGTTGTTCTTGCCGGTTCCGATGTCCACGGTCGAGTCGAGGGTGCCGGAGAAGGTGACGTCCTTGTTCGGCTTGGCGACGTGCGTGACGACGGTCGCCTTGTGGTGCAGTTTCCAGATGGGTTCGGCGTGCGCGCCGGGTGAGGTGGCAACGGCAAGGCCGGTTGCGGTCCCTGCAGCCGCCAGCGCGAGCCCGATCCGCCGGGTGGTGGGGGTCATGATGATCCTTTCCTCGGTTGTCGGTCTGCTGTGATGCGGCCCACAAGGTTACCACCCGGTAACTACGGGGTGGGGTTTCGCCGGTTCGGTGGGACGGCGGGCTCATGGGAGACTGTCTCCAGTCATCCCAGTCCACTTTCTCGAGGTAAGCCACGTTGTCTCCCATGGCTCGTCAGGCGTTGCCGCCCGCCGCAACGCCCCCGGACCTGATCCGGAATTTCTGCATCATCGCCCACATCGACCACGGCAAGTCCACGCTGGCCGACCGGATGCTGCAGATCACCGGCGTCGTGGAGCAGCGGGCGATGCGTGCGCAGTACCTCGACCGCATGGACATCGAGCGCGAGCGTGGCATCACCATCAAGAGCCAGGCCGTGCGTATGCCGTGGGACGTGGCGGACGCGACGTACTGCCTCAACATGATCGACACCCCGGGGCACGTGGACTTCACCTACGAGGTGTCGCGCTCGCTGGCGGCGTGCGAGGGCGCGATCCTGCTGGTCGACGCGGCGCAGGGCATCGAGGCGCAGACCTTGGCGAATCTCTACCTCGCCATGGAGAACGACCTCACGATCATCCCGGTGCTCAACAAGATCGACCTGCCGGCCGCGCAGCCGGAGCGCTATGCCGAGGAGCTCGCCGGCCTCATCGGCTGCGACCCGGGCGACGTGTTGCAGGTGTCGGGCAAGACCGGCGTGGGGGTCGAACCCCTGCTGGACGAGATCGTCCGGCAGATCCCCGCGCCGCAGGGCGAGGCCGATGCCCCCGCACGAGCGATGATCTTCGACTCGGTCTACGACACCTACCGCGGTGTCGTCACGTACGTCCGAGTGGTCGACGGTTCGCTGAGTCCGCGCGAGCGCATCGAGATGATGTCGACCGGTGCCGTGCACGAGTTGCTCGAGATCGGGGTGATCTCGCCCGAGCCCAAGCCCTCGGACGGTCTGGGCGTCGGCGAGGTCGGCTACCTCATCACCGGGGTGAAGGACGTGCGGCAGTCCCGGGTCGGTGACACGGTCACGTCCGCGCGGCGCGGTGCCACGACGGCGCTCGGCGGTTATCGCGACCCGAAGCCGATGGTCTATTCGGGCCTCTATCCCATTGATGGCTCTGACTATCCGGTGCTGCGCGATGCGCTGGACAAGCTGAAGCTGAACGACGCCGCCCTGGTCTACGAACCCGAGACGTCTGCCGCGCTCGGCTTCGGTTTCCGCATCGGCTTCCTGGGCATGCTGCACCTGGAGATCGTCCGCGAGCGGCTGGAGCGCGAGTTCGACCTCGACCTGATCTCGACGCTGCCGAGTGTGGTCTACGACGTGCAGCTCGACGACGGGCAGACGGTCACCGTCACGAACCCGAGCGAGTTCCCGGACGGCAAGGTTTCCTCGATCACTGAGCCGGTGGTCCGCGGGACCATCCTGGCTCCCAGTGAGTTCATCGGTGCGGTCATGGAGCTGTGCCAGTCCCGGCGCGGCACGCTCCGCGGGATGGACTACCTCTCACCCGAGCGCGTGGAGATGCGCTACACCCTTCCACTGGCCGAGATCGTCTTCGACTTCTTCGACGCGTTGAAGTCGAAGACCCGCGGATACGCCTCTCTCGACTACGAGCCCGACGGCGAACAGGAAGCCGACCTGGTGAAGGTCGACGTACTGCTGCAGGGCGACAAGGTCGACGCGTTCTCCAACATCGTGCACCGCGACAAAGCCTATGCGTATGGCGTGTCCATGGCGACCAAGCTGAAGGACCTCATCCCGCGGCAGCAGTTCGAGGTGCCGATCCAGGCCGCGATCGGCACGCGAGTGATCGCGCGCGAGAACATCCGCGCCATCCGCAAGGACGTGTTGGCGAAGTGCTACGGCGGTGACATCAGCCGTAAGCGCAAGCTGCTGGAGAAGCAGAAGGAAGGCAAGAAGCGGATGAAGATGGTCGGCTCCGTCGAGGTGCCGCAGGAGGCGTTCATCGCCGCGCTGTCGCAGGACTCCAGCACTGCCGAGAAGGCGAAGAAGTAAGTGTCGCAGCCTGATTCGTCGGGACACTTTGCACGGACCCGCTCCTTCACGCGCCGCGGCGGCCGGATGGCCGAGCGGCATCATCGCGCGCTCGCCGAACACGGCCCGACCTACCTGTTGGACGTGCCGATGGTCGGCGAGGGCACGGTGGTGGAGCCCGACTTCCGGCTCGACGTGGCATCCGTGTTCGGGCGGACCGCGCCCCTCGTCGTGGAGATCGGTTCGGGCGGCGGCGACTGCGTCGTGCACGCCGCGAAGCAGCACCCGGAGCTGGACTTCCTCGCGATCGAGGTGTGGATCCCGGGTGTGGCACAGACCATCGCGAAGGCCGTGCACGAGGGTGTCGACAACGTCCGGTTGATCTGCGCCGACGCCGCGCAGGCGTTGCCCACCATGCTCGGACCGGCGAGCGTGCGGGAGGTCTGGACCTTCTTCCCCGACCCGTGGCCGAAGTCCAAGCATCACAAGCGACGGCTGGTGCAACCGGAGTTCGCCGACAAGATCGCCGATCTGCTGGAACCGGAAGGCAATTGGCGGCTCGCGACCGACTGGGCCGACTACGCCTGGCAGATCCGCGACGTCGTCGAGGGATGTTCGGGGTTGCTCAACCCGTATGCCGGCCGCCTGGCCGACCCGGGTGATGCCGACGTGGACCCGCGGGGTGATCGGGGCGGCTTCGCGCCTCGGTTCGAGGGGCGGATCGAGACCCGTTTCGAGCGCAAGGGTCTCAGGGTGGAACGCATCGTGCGGGACGTCGTCGGGACACGCAGAACTACTGACCAGTAACATCGGGTCATGACCTCGACCTACCGTCTCTACCAGCGTCTGACGGCCAAGCCGTTCGGGCGGCAGCTCTTCACTCTCGGGTTCGTGACGCGTGCGCCGTACTTCGCGACGGTCCAGCCCCAGGTGCGCGAGATGGCGCCGAACCGTGGCGTCGTGCGCATCCGCAAGTGGAAGGGCGTGCAGAACCACATCGGGACCATTCACGCGATCGCGGTCGCCAACGGGATGGAAGCTGCGATGGGTCTGCTCGCCGAGGCAACTGTGAAGCCAGGAACTCGCTGGATTCCCAAGGGTATTCAGCTCGAATACATCACCAAGGTGCCGAGTGCGGTCGACTGCATCGCGGAGACCGACCCGGCGGACTGGGATCAACCGACGCCGCACGAGGTCAATGTCCGCGTGGTCGGCAAGCTGGCCGACGGCACCGAGGTCGTGCGCGGCGTCATACCACTGTGGGTGACCGAGAACCGTCGGTCCTGACCGACGAGGCCGGTCCCGACGACGTCTGACCGGCTACTGCTGACCGGCTGCGCGGGCGATCGACACGAGTTCGGCGGCGACGCCACCCAGTCGGCGCGGACCGGTCCAGACGGCGCGCAATTGACGGCGCATGTCGAGCGTCGTCGGCACTTCGCAGAGGCTGCCGGTCGCGAGGGCGTCGGACACCGTGAGCCGACTGAGCACGGCCGGCGCCGTGCCCGACTGGACGCTCACCCGCACGGCGGCATTGCTCGCGAGTTCGAGCATCGGGGTGGCCGGGACGCCCAGTGCGTCCTCGAGGGCAACCCGGGTCCCCGAACCGGCCTCACGCATCACCAGCGGCGTCGCACGGAGCTCCGCCTCGGTCACCGGGGTGCGTCGGCGGGCCCACGGATGTTTCGGCGGCACGACGAGGACCAGCTCGTCGTGGGCGACGACCAGATGATTGACGCCCCGCGGTGGCCGCGGGCCCTCGATGAACCCCAGATCGCACCGCGCCTCGTGCAGATCGTCGAGGACGTCGTGGGTGTTGTGGACGTGGACCTCGATCCGGATCTGCGGATGCGTCTCGCGCAGCGCCGCCAGCCACGACGGGAGCAGATGTTCGGCGACCGTCTGGCTCGCAGCCACGACGATCGAATCCGTGCTGTCTGCGGCGAGCGACGTTGCGCCTGCTGACAGTTCGCGAGCAGCCTGGATGACCTTCCGAGACCACTCGACGACCAGCAGGCCGGGGTCGGTGAGCGTCGAACCGTGCGTAGATCGGTGCAGGAGTGTCACGCCGAGGTGACGCTCCAGCCGGGCGATGGACCGGCTGGCATTGGGCTGCGCCACGCCGGCGGCGCGTGCTCCGGCGGACAGACTGCCGTGGTCGGCGACAGCGATGAGCAACTCCAGCGCGCTCAGATCCGGCCAGTTCGTCATATGCGGAGGATATACCCGCCATGGAGATATGACGGCTACCGTGCCGCGTCGCGGTGCCCGAGCCTTGTGGTGTGGCAATAGCGACGAAGTCCGACAGCGGGTCTCGATACACCGCTCGTGCCTCGCGGCACTCGACCGGCGTGGAGGGCGCTCGTTCCTCGCGGCACTCGACCAGCAATGAAAGCGGGTTGAGTAGCCGGGGGAGCGTAGCGGAGGAGGCGTATCGAAACCTGGCACGCACGGTGTCGTCCTACCTGCCAGGACTGCTCGTCGCTGTCGGCATCGCCAGTGTCGCAACGCTGTTCGGTCATTTCGCCCCGGTCATCGGCGGGCCGGTGTTCGGGATCGTTCTCGGCATCGTCGCAGGCACGGCACTCCCGGTCCTGCACGGCCCACGGTTCGCCACTGGACTCGGGTTCGCCGGCAAGGACGTCCTGCAACTGTCGATCGTCGTGCTCGGGACCGGTCTGTCACTGGCGCAGGTCGTGCACGTGGGCGGTGGCTCGCTGCCCGTGATGCTCGGAACCTTCGCAGTAGCGATCGGCGGCGCCTTCCTGCTCGGGCGCCTGCTCGGCATCAACGCCGAAGTGGCCACGCTGATCGGCGTCGGCACCGGCATCTGTGGCGCGTCGGCGATCGCTGCCACGACGGCCGTCATACGGCCGAAGCAGTCGAACGTCGCCTACGCGATCGGCACGATCTTCACGTTCAACATCCTTGCGGTGCTGCTGTTTCCGCCGCTCGGGCATCTGCTCGGGATGACCGGCCACTCCTTCGGCCTGTGGAGCGGCACGGCGGTCAACGACACGTCCTCGGTCGTCGCCGCGGCATACAGCTTCGGCGACGGAGCCGGCCCCTACGCGATCGTGGTCAAGCTGACTCGGTCGTTGCTGATCATCCCGATCGTGATCGTGCTTGCGTTCGTGACCGCCCGTCGCGACGCGGTGAGCAACGGCGAGCGGGTGGCCATCCCGTGGCGCAAGGTCGTTCCGGCGTTCCTCATCGGCTTCCTGGTCGCCGCGACGCTGAACTCGATCGGTGTGATCCCCGGCTCCTGGCACGACGGCCTGACCTTCCTCGGGACGTTCCTGATCACGGTCGCACTCGCGGCGATCGGCGTCGGCATGCGACCGGCCCAACTGCGCGAAGCCGGTGCGCGGCCGCTCGCGCTCGGCGCATTGCTGTGGATCTGCGTCTCCCTCGCCAGCCTAGGCCTACAGGCAGCGACCGGGACGCTCTGACGCCCCGAGTCAACCTCGAGAACGTATGGCGTTCAACGAGTTCCGTGCGTGTGCGTGCAACTCGTCGTCGACCGTGACGCCCGCGGAACGCAGGTTCATCGAGACGGCGCCGAGCGTGCCGTCCGCCATCGGCTCGACCGGGCCGGTCCAGCCATGCTCCCGGAGCAGCTCGGTCACCCGGTTGCGCAGACCCTCCTGGTGGAAAAGCACACTGCCGCCGACGATCAGTGGTGCATCGCGGTCGGGTGCGGCCAGCGCTGTGACGGTGTCCGCCAGCGCTGCGGCGGCATCCTCGATGATCGACCGGGCGATCGCATCGTGGGGCGCCTGCTCGAAGGCCAGTGGTGCGAAGCGGGCGATCCCCGGTGTCGGTATGGCGTAGAGGTTGGTCACGAGCTGGTCGAGCAGCACGTCCTTGTCGGTGGACCGGTCGCCGGTCACCCCGGCAGCGGGCAGCAGTGCGTCGGTGAGTGCGGTCCGCGGTCCACGGCCGTCCAGATCGGCGGTCGCTGCGCGCACCAACCGGTGGGCGATCCAATAGCCGGATCCGTCGTCCCCGAGCAGCCAGCCCCGCCCGTCGCTGCGCGCCGTGGTCACGCCGTCGCGGACGACGATGGCCGCAGCACCGGTGCCCGAGACCAGGGCTGTGCCGCTGAGCCGTGCCGTTCCCGCGAAGAACATCGCCTCCAGGTCACTGCCGAGGTGCAACGGCGCGGTGACTCCGAGCTGTTGCAGGCCGCGCTCGACGCCGGTCAGCCCGATCGCCGAACCGGCCATCGCGGCCAGCGCGTGCCCGACCTGCTCCGGGCCGGCACCGGCCTGGTCCAGTGCATCGCCCGCGGCCGAACGCATAGTGTTCGCAACAGCTTCCACCCCGGAGGCGGTGGGGTTGCCGCCGCCGGCGACGGCATACCCGGAGCAGTTCCCCTCGGCGTCGTGGACAAGCGCCCGTGTGGAGGTGCCGCCCGCGTCGACGGTGAGGAAGAGGTTCATGGGTCCATTCATACCGGTCGCGTGAGATGTGGTCACCGGCAGGCGTGGTGACGCCACCTACCATGGGGACGTGCCCTCAGCCCTGCCCGACGGAGAACCGGTCCCCTCCGACGGCTCACTGCCCGCGGCGGCGTTGCACGGGATCGCGCAGCGCCAGTTGGGCATCTACCTGCACGTGCCGTTCTGCTCGGTGCGGTGCGGATACTGCGACTTCAACACCTACACGATCGGCGAGCTCGGCGGCCATGGCGCGGGCGTCTCGACGTATGCCGACGCGGCGGTCGCCGAGTTGCGGCTCGCCCGGCAGGTGCTCGGCGATGCCGCGCCGTCCGTGAGCACGGTCTTCGTCGGTGGTGGGACGCCCACGATGCTGCGCGCCGGGGACCTGGTGCGCATGCTGGACGAGGTCCGGTCCGGATTCGGACTCGCTCTCGACGCGGAGGTCACCACCGAGGCGAACCCGGACACGGTGGATCGGCAGGTCGCCGAGACACTGGCGGACGGCGGCTTCAACCGGGTCAGCCTCGGCATGCAGTCGGCGGTCCCGCACGTGCTCGCGACACTGGAACGCACCCATGATCCGGCCGGGGTCGCGACGGCGGTGCGCGCGGTGCGCGACGCCGGCCTGCAGGTCAGCCTGGATCTCATCTACGGCACGCCCGGCGAGAGTGCCGACGACTGGCGACGCAGCCTCGAGGCTGCGGTCGAGCTCGAGCCGGACCACATCAGTGCCTACGCCCTGGTCGTGGAGGAAGGCACCAAGCTCGCGGCGCAGGTCCGCCGTGGTGTCGTCCGGATGCCGGAGGACGACGACGAGGCCGAGAAGTACGAGATCGCCGAATCCATCCTGACCGCAGCCGGATTCGAGTGGTACGAGATCAGCAACTGGGCCCGTCGACCTGACGCCCGATGCAGACACAACGAGTCCTATTGGCGTGGTGACGACTGGTGGGGCATCGGTCCGGGAGCGCACAGCCACGTCGGCGGTGTGCGCTGGTGGAACGTCAAACACCCTGCGCCATACGCGGATCGGGTCATGGCCGGCACGTCGCCGGGCGCCGGCCGCGAGCTGCTCACGGCCGAGCAGCGGTATGACGAGCAGGTGTTGCTCGGCACACGACTGACCGAAGGTTTGCCCCTTGACGCTCTGCACGCGACCGGTCGAGCAACTGTTGCCGGACTCATCGCGGATGGGCTGCTCGAAGGCGCACCGGCGGTCCATCGGGAACACCCCGCGGCACGACTGACGCTGCGCGGCAGACTGCTCGCCGACACGGTGGTGCGCCGCCTGCTCGGCTACTGAGCGAGCGGTGGCAACTCGGTCGGCAGGCCGAGAGCGGTGAAGTGCTCGACGCCGAGGAAGGACGTGATGCCGGAGACCCGGGCATCACGCAGGGTCAGGACGGTGATTGCCCAGGCTCCGTGGGACCGCGCACCATCCGGGCGCAGGTAACACGCAACGGCCGGCTGTGCGTTGACGCTCGTCGGCAGGGTCCGCCAGCTGCCGCAGTCGCCCATCGGCACCCGCGCTGCGAAGTCGCCGACGGCGGCGAGCCCGGCATACCAATGAGGCATCGGTGGCATCGCCCACGTGACGTCCTCGGTCACCAGATCGACGAGTGCATCGGTGTCGCGGTGCTCGAGCGCCGTCGTGAAGCGTTCGACGACCGCGTGCAGCTCCCGGTCACCGATCTTGCGCGCGGTGACCTGCTGGGAGGCATCGGGAATCCGCTGCGCGACGGTCGCTCGGGCTCGTTGCAGCGCGCTGTTGACCGACGCCGTCGTGGTGCGCATCATCGCCGCGATCTCCTCGGCGGCGAAGCCGAGCACGTCGAAGAGCAGCAGCGCGGCGCGCTGATTGCCCGGTAGGTGCTGGAGCGCCGCGACGAAGGCAAGTTCGACCGCTTCCCGCTGCTCGTAACGCGCTGCGGGCGAGGCGGTGCCCGGTGGTGCGGTGCCGGCATACGGGCCGAGCCAGGTGATGTCGGTGTTCGGTGCGTCGTCGGCGACCGCGTGTGAACTGGCCGGCCCGAGGTCGACCGGCATGGCCCGTCGGCCGCGTGCGCGCGCAAGGTCGACGCAGGAACGCGTCGCCACGGTGTAGAGCCAGGTCCGCAGCGTGCTGTGTCCCTCGAAGTCGCCGAGCCCCCGCCATGCCTTGACCAAGGCGTCCTGCAGCGCGTCGTCGGCGTCATGAGACGCGGCGAGCATCCGGTAGCAGTGCGCGTGCAGCTCGGGAAGCAGCGGACGCACCAGTCGGTCGTATGCCGCACGGTCTCCGCGGCCCGCCAGCGTCAGGTCCTCATCGGTGCACGCGGACGGCGCTGGCGATGGCCCCCGCGAAGAATTTTCGCTCACTCCGATGAGTATGCCGCGAGCCGGACGTCTCACTGGTGACGGAATACAAACGGACGGGCCGCGGCCCGCAGAAGGAGCGGAAACCATGGACACGATTGTCGATGTCAGGGCGGATGTCGAGAAGGAGACGCTGACGGCATACCTGCGCGAGCAGCGTGCGGCGGTGCTCGCCATCGTCGATGGTCTGGACGATGCGGCCTTGCGCACGCCCGTGGTGCCGTCGGGGTGGACGCCGCTCGGGCTGGTCTGGCATCTGGGCGGTGCGGAGATGTACTGGTTCCAGATCGTGCTGGCCGGCCGGGTGCCGGACGACGGGGGCGACGATGACTCCGATGATGGCGGTCCGGCGGAGGGCTTCCGCGTCGACGAGCCGGTCGCCGAAGTGCTCGAGGCATACCGCGATCAATGCCGCCAGTCGGACGAGGTGCTTGCCTCCGTCGCGCTGGACGCCTCGCCGAGTGGCCCGATCGCCCCGGTGCACACGGAGCTGGCAAGGAGCGTGCGAACCATCGTGCTGCACATGATCGAGGAGACCGCCCGGCACGCCGGACATCTGGACATCGCGCGTGAGTTGCTCGACGGACGCACCGGACTCGGCCCGCGGTAGGACGATGACCCACCCACCATGCCGAATGACGGCTTCCTCGCCGAGTGACGGTCGGATCAGGCCGTCACTCGCCGAAGAAGCCGTCATTCGCGATGGGCGTGTGGGTGGGGTGACCGGGCGCGGTCAGACCTGGAGGTCGAGCCCGAAGTCGTGGCAGGTGACGCTGTGGGTCAGCGCACCGATCGAGATCGCGTCGGCGCCCGCACGGGCGAGCTCCTGCACGGTGTCCTCGTTGACGCCACCGGAGACTTCTGCGATGAGCGGTGCCGGGTGGCGTCGGATGTGTGCGACGCCCGTCGCGACCTGCCACGCCTCCATGTTGTCCAGCAGCACCGCGTGGACCACGGGCGCCTTGCCCTGCGCGATGCGGTCGGCATCGAACGCGAGCAGCGTGTCGAGCTGCTCGATCGTGTCGACCTCCACCTCGACACGCACGAGGTGACCCGCGTCCGCAGCGAGCCGTTGCAGCACCGGGAGGAGGCCGCCGCCGAGGCCGATGTGGTTGTCCTTGACCAGGATCGCGTCATACAGGCCGAAGCGGTGGTTGGTGCCGCCGCCGTCCAGCACCGCCTGCTTCTCCAGCTCTCGCAACCCAGGTGTCGTCTTGCGGGTGTCGACGATCCGAGTCTTCGTGCCGTCGACCAGACCGACGAAAACGCTGGTGCGAGAGGCGATCCCGGTCAGATGGCCGAGGAGGTTGAGTGCGGTGCGCTCTGCGGTCAGGACCGATCGTGCCGGGCCGCTGATGGTCGCGACGACGTCGCCGCCCACGAGTTTGTCGCCGGGCTGCTTGGCCCAATCGACGCGCAGGGACGGGTCGACGGCGGCGAACGTGGCGGTGGCGGCATCGATGCCGGACAGGACGCCCTCATGGCGGCTGACGATGTATGCCGTGCCTTGAGCGTCGCCGGGAACGGTCAACCGGGTGGTCAGGTCGCCACCCAGGCCGAGGTCTTCGGTCAACGCCGTGCGCACGACGCGGTCGAGTGCGGGGGAGAAGGTCATGCGGTCACTCCTTGGGTCGTTCCGGTGCGTGCATCGGTGGTGTCGTCGGTGCGCCGGTGTGCACCGACGCTGTGCGGATGTGCGAGGGCGGAACGGGCGATGAGCCAGGCGACATACGCCACGTCGTCACCGGTGTGCGGCGCCAGCGCGTCGACGGCACGTTCCAGGGTCGCACCGTCGCGGAGCACACCGCACGCGCCGCCGAGCAGCGTGCGCACGTCGTGCACGGCCATGACGGTGGTGTCGTCACGGGCCAGGACCGTCTCGGGGTCGACCGGCGCGAGTGTGGGCGCCCAACTGTCGGTGCCCGGGTTGCAGGCGTCCGCTGCGGCGGCACGACCGGTGACCACGGCCTCGAGCAACGAGTTGGATGCCAGCCGGTTGGCCCCGTGCAGCCCGGTCCGGGAGACCTCGCCGATCGCCCACAGCCCGGGCACCGAGGAGCGGCTGCGGGAATCGACGGTGACGCCGCCCATCGAGTAGTGCAGGGCGGGCCGGACGGGAAGCAGGTCCGATGTCAGGTCGAGCCCCGAGGCAGCCGTGAGTTCGGCGACGGCGGGGAATTTGCTTGCCACGTCGGGGATTTCACGTGCGTCGAGGCGTACCTCGCGTCCGGCACGCAGCTGATCCCAGACGGCCGCGGCGACAACATCGCGCGGTTGCAACTCGTCGACGAACCGAGCGTCGTCGGCCAGCAGAACCGCGCCGGCACCTCGAAGCGCCTCGGTGAGAAGGGGTTTCGGGTCACGCGGTACGTCGAGAGCGGTCGGGTGGAACTGCACCAGATGCAGGTCGTCTGTGCGCGCACCGATCCGAGCGGCCAGTGCGACGCCCTGCCCGAGGGCGGTCGTCGGGTTGGTGGTGTCGGCCCACAGGCCACCGAGGCCACCCGTCGCCAGGACGACACGTTCGGTCGCGATCGTCTCCGTCGTACCATCGGCCCGGCGTATGACGACGCCACGCACCGAACCGCTCTCGTTGGTGAGAACCTCGACGACAGAATGGTTTTCGCGCACATCAATCGTCGGGGAGTGCAGCACCGCGGACGCCATGCACGCCGTGATGGCGGCACCGCTGTGGTCGCCGGCGTGGGCGACGCGCGGCCTGCTGTGACCGCCCTCGAGCGCCAGGTCCAGACTCCCGTCGGGAGCCCGGTCGAAGGGGACCTCGAGCTCCGTCAGGAGGCGAACGATGCCCGGTGCGTCGTCGGTGATGCGATCGATGACGGCTCGGTCACCGTAGAACGCGCCGGCGCGCCAGGTGTCGTCCGCGTGGTCCTGCGTCGAGTCGTTCGGCGCGAGAGCCGCGGCGACGCCGCCCTGGGCCCACATGCTCGCAGCCCCGGCGGTCAACGATCCGGCGGTCACCAGAACGCAGGGCTCGGTGCTTGCCCATGCGCAGGTGAGTCCGGCCAGGCCGGAGCCGACGATGATGATCGGGTTGCTCATCAGTGCACCTCCAGCATCCGGTCGATGGCGCGACGGGCGAGTGCGGCGACGGCGGGGTCGACATCGATCTCCGGACCACCTGTCTCCAGCGCGGTTCGTATGGCGCTCAACGTGTTTCGCTTCATGTGCGGGCACAGGTTGCACGGTCGGACGAATTCGAGATCGGGGTGCTCGGCGGCGATATTGTCACTCATCGAGCACTCCGTGATGAGCGCGACCTTGGCAGGCTGTTCGGTCTCGACATACCGCTGCATGTCGGCGGTGGAGCCGGCGAAGTCGGCCTCGGCGACCACCTCGGGCGGGCACTCGGGGTGCGCCAGGACGGTCACGCCGGGGTGGCCCTCGCGGATCTGCACGATGTCCAACGAGCTGAAGCGCTCGTGGACCTCGCATGCTCCGGGGTGGGTGACGACCTCGACGCCGGTCAGCGCCGCGATGTTCCGCGCGAGGTACTGGTCGGGGATCATGATGACCTTGTCGACACCGAGGGACTGGATGATCTTGACCGCATTGCCGGACGTGCAGCAGATGTCACTCGCCGCCTTCACCGCCGCGGAAGTGTTGACGTAGGTGACGACCGGAGCACCGGGGTGCTCCTTGCGCAGCTGCGCAATGTCTTCCGGCGTAATGCTTTCCGCGAGCGAGCAGCCGGAACGCAGATCGGGGAGCAGCACCCGCTTGCTGGGGTTGAGCAGCTTCGCGGTCTCCGCCATGAAGTGCACGCCGGCCAGGACGATGGTGCCGGCGTCGACCTTCTCGGCCTCGCGGGCGAGTGCCAGCGAGTCGCCCTTGATGTCGGCGACGCCGTGGAACACCTCCGGCGTCATGTAGTTGTGCGCGAGGATCACGGCGTCCTGCTCCCGCTTCAGCCGCTGGATCGCCTCGATGTCGTCGGCGTACATCGCCCACTCGACCTCGGGGATCACGTGCCGGACAGCTTCGTATGCCGCCGCGTGGTCGTAGGACTGCAACTCGCTGATGCTCACCATCGACTCCTCGGATTGGTTAATGCTCATGTTGAGTAAATGCTGAAACTGAGCATAACACCGGTGCGTACCCACCTCGACCCGGGGGACAGTTGGGCACGGTTTCGGGTGCTGGAGCGTGCGTATGTCGACCCTGGGGAGAGTTGGGTACGTTTCGGCGACGACCAGGTCGGCTGCGACGCGCTGCGAGCCTGCGAGCAGGAGTCGCAGCCGGCCCGCGAGGAGTCGGAGCAGAGGACTCAGCGGGGCAGCGGGAGCTTCGTGCCGACCTGGGCACGTTCCTCGCGGACCGAGCCACGGAAGCGGTACAGCTTCGCCGGTCGGCCACCGGTCTCGTGCGAGACACCGCCGGTGGGTTCGACCAGCTCGTGCTGGACCTCGACCGCGCGACGGAAGTTCTGCTTGTGCAGATGCTGGCCCGCGATGGCCTCGACCGTCTCCTGCAGGGCCAGCAGGGTGAAGGTCTCGGGCATCAGCTCGAAGATCACCGGCCGGTACTGCAGCTTGGCGCGGATGCGGGAGAGGCCGGTCGCCAGAATGCGGCGATGGTCATGCAGCATCGGCCCTGCAGTGAGCGCGGAAACGCTTCCTGCAGAAGGTGATTCGGCAACCAGGCCGGCTTCCCAGAGCAGCTCGTAACGCTGCAGTGCCAGGTCGGGGCGCCAGGGTCGTTCGTCATGCGCGAAGAGGAAGCGGCAGCGGTCGAGGCGCTCCTCGGAATCGTCCGACCAGCGTCGCAGGGCGCGTTCGATCTCCTCGCCGAGTCGATCCGCGCCGGAGCCATCGAGATGCCGGCGGTCCTCCCAGGGCAGCAGGTCGTAGAGCGGCGACCAGTCGGTCGGCCGGACGCTGCCGGCGATCTGCGCGCGAGTCAGGCCGAGGTAGGAGATGGACACCATGCGGCGGTCGCCACCGGAACGACTCAGGTCCGCGAAGGTGTAGAGCTGTTCGACATACCCGAGCTCGAATCCGCTCCGTTCGCGGGCGAATTCGCGCACTCCGGCCTGCAGCGACTCCTCCTCGACGCGCAGCGGTCCGGCGGGCAGGGCGGTGGGCTGCCCGGTCGCCAGTACCCACGGCCGGCCGGCGTCGACGGCGAGCACGACCGCGACGAGCTCGGCCTCGAGCTTCATGACGACGCCGTCACGAAATCGATGAGTTCCTCTACACGGCCGAGCAATTCGGGCTGCAGGTCGGTGTAGCTGCGGACCGTGCCGAGGATGCGCTGCCAGCCCATCGCGACGTCGGCCTGTGTCTCGTGCGGCCAGTCGAGCGCGGCGAGGATGCCGTGCTTCCAGGAGGTGCCACGCGGGATGACCGGCCACTTGGTCCAGCCGAGCCGTTCCGGCCGGACGGACTGCCAGACGTCGACATACGGGTGGCCGAGCACGAGCACGTCCCGCCGCGCCTCCGGTATGGCGAGGGCCTCGGCCACGATCCGCGCTTCCTTGGTCCCCGGGAGGAGATGGTCGACGAGCACACCCATCCGACGGTCGGGCGTGGGCGCGAAGTCGCGGATGACGTCCCGCAGATCGTCCACGCCGTGCAGCGGCTCGACGACGACACCCTCGATGCGCAGGTCGGCGCCCCACACCTTCTCGACGAGTTCGGCGTCGTGCTTGCCCTCCACGAAGATGCGTGACCCGCGCGCGACACGGGCCGGTGCGTCGGCGACGGCTCGCGAGCCGCTCGCGGTCGTCAGGGCGGCGGTGCGGGCGGCCTGCAGCGCCGCGGCGTCCGCCCTGGAGGTCGGTGCGGTCAGTTCGACCGGCTTGCCGTCGATGAGGAATCCGGGTCCCATCGGGAACGCGCGGCTGCGGCCGTGCCGGTCCTCCAGGTGGACCACGCGGATGCCGCCGGCCTTCTCCACCGAGATGACGGCGCCGCACCAGCCGGTCTGGACCTCCTCGACCACCAGGCCGGTCTCCGCCGGCACCTGCTCGGAGCGACCGCGCGGTGGCTTGCGCCAGTCGCCGGAGAGGACATCCGTGCCATATCTGTCGGTCACGTCGCGAAGACTATCCGTGATCCCACGAGAAACATCGCAGGAGAATCCCCGCGCTGTTCGGCGATTCGGTCGAGTTGCGAGAGCAACGTAGACTTGGCACTCGACATACTTGAGTGCCAGCAGGAGAGGTCACGGAGGAGGTGCACGGGATGAGTGAGGAACGTCGGCTCCAGGTGTTGCGCGCCATCGTGCAGGACTACGTGTCGACCTCCGAGCCGGTCGGCTCGAAGGCGCTGCTGGACCGGCACCAGCTCGGCGTCAGCGCCGCGACCGTCCGCAACGACATGGCCGCCCTCGAGGAGGAAGGCCTGATCGCGGCGCCGCACACGTCCGCCGGCCGCATCCCCACCGACGCCGGTTACCGCCTGTATGTCGACAAGCTGAGCCAGATCAAGCCGTTGTCCCGTGCCGAGCGCACGGCGATCGAGGCGTTCCTGGTCCGTTCGGTGGACCTGGACGACGTGATCTCGCGCACGGTGCGCCTGTTGTCCTCGTTGACCGGCCAGGCGGCCGTGGTGCAGTACCCGTCGCTCAATGCGGCCATGGTGCGGCACGTCGAGCTCGTCCCGCGGTCCGCCGATCGGCTCACGCTCGTGGTGATCCTGTCGACCGGCCAGGTGGACCAGCGAATCATCGAGCTCGGCCGTTCGGTCACGGAGGACGAGGCGGACGAGCTCATCCAGCAGGTGCGCGCCGGCCTCAACGACAGGAGCGTCGGGCTGCGGCGAGCAGTGGCGGCCAGGGCGTTGCGCGAGTGGTCGGTCGAGCTGCGGCAGCAGGGCCCGGAGGATTCGCGATCGGTGGTCATCGAGGCCGTCGCCGCGACCCTCGCGGAGGAGCGCGAGGACCGGGTTGTGCTCGGTGGCACCGCCAACCTCGTCCGCTCCAGCGACTTCGCGCTGTCCCTCGGCCCGTTGCTCGACGCGCTCGAGGAACACGTCGTGCTGTTGCGGTTGTTGACGCAGGAGGGCGGCGAACCCACGGAGGGTGTCGCCGTCCGGATCGGCACCGAGAACACCATCAGCGGACTCTCTGGCACCTCGCTGGTGACGACGGCGTATGACGCGGGCAGCCTCGCCAGCCTGGGTGTGCTCGGTCCGACGCGGATGGACTACCCCTCGACCATGGCGGCGGTGCGTGCGGTGGCACGCTATGTCGCCGACATTCTCGATCAGTGAGCAACTTCAACCAGACCCCGATGACAGCGGCGACGCTCGAAGGAACTTCGTGAACGACTACTACGGCGACCTGGGTGTCGCACAGAACGCGAGCCCGGAAGAGATCAAGCGGGCCTACCGCAAGCTGGCCCGCAAGCTGCACCCGGACGTGAACCCGTCCGAGGAGGCGTCCGACCAGTTCAAGAAGGTCTCCCAGGCGTATGACGTGCTGGGCGACGCCGAGAAGCGGCGCGCCTACGACATGGGCAGCGACCCCTATGCCGCGGCCGGCGGCGGTGCCGGCTATGGCCAGGGTTTCTCGTTCTCCGACATCATGGACGCCTTCTTCGGCGGTGCCGGAGCGGCGCAGGGCGGTCCGCGGTCGCGGATGCAGCGCGGCCAGGACGCCCTCATTGCGGTCGAGATCGATCTGGGCACAGCGGTTTTCGGTGGGGCGGAGGAGCTCACCTTCGACACGGCGGTCTCGTGCTCGGTCTGCCACGGCGACGGTGCACGGCCCGGCACCGGCAAGCACACCTGCGACATCTGCCACGGCAGCGGTCAGGTCCAGGAGGTGCAGCGGTCCTTCCTTGGCCAGGTCATGACCACCCGCCCGTGCCAGGCGTGCCGCGGCTTCGGCGAGATCATCGACGACCCGTGCTTCAACTGCTCCGGTGAGGGGCGCGTCCGCGACCGTCGTACGATCACCGTCAAGGTGCCCGCCGGCGTCGACACCGGCACCCGCATCCAGCTGTCCGGGGAGGGTGAGGTCGGCACCGGCGGCGGACCCGCCGGTGACCTGTATGTCGAGGTGCGGGTCCGCAAGCACGCGACCTTCCAGCGACGCGGTGACGACCTGCACTGCTCGGTCGAGCTGCCGATGACGGCCGCTGCGCTCGGCACAGCACTTCCGCTGGAGACCTTCGACGGCACACGTGACGTGGAGATCCCGCAGGGCACCCAGCCCGGCGACGTGATCACTCTGCGCGGGCTGGGCGTGACGCACCTGCGCTCGCAGGTGCGCGGCGACCTGCTGGTGCACGCCAACGTGCGCGTCCCCACGAAGCTGGACCCGCAGCAGGAGGAGTTGCTCCGCCTGCTGGCCAAGGAACGCGGCGAGGAGCGGCCCGAGGCTCGCTTCGGTCGCGTCGAGAAGGGCCTGTTCGGGAAGCTGCGCGACGCCTTCCAGGCGAAGTAGCAGCGCGTGACCTCCCGCCTGTTCTTCGCCGAGCCCGGTGCGCTCGACGGCACCGCGGTGGGGGACACCGTCGGCGTGTCCGGGGACGAGGCGCGGCACGCGGTCGTGGTCAGTCGGCTCGAGGTCGGCGAGACGGTTCAGGTCGCCGACGGCTCCGGACGGGTTGTCGAGGGCGAGATCGTCACCGCTGCCCGCGATCAGCTCACAGTGCGAGTCGGGTCACTCAGCGAATTCGACCAGCCCACAACACGATTCGTGTTGATGCAGGCGCTCGCCAAGGGTGGGCGGGACGAGCAGGCGATCGAGGCCGCCGTCGAGCTCGGTGTCGACGCCGTGATCCCGTGGCAGGCCGACCGAAGCATCGTGCAGTGGCGGGGGGACAAGGCGGCCAAGGCACACCGCAAGTGGGAGTCACTAGCGCTGGCGGCGAGCAAGCAGTCCCGTCGCCCGACCGTGCCGCAGGTGGAGCAACTGGTGACCACTCGGTCGGCGGTCGCACGACTCCAGGACGCGAACGCCGTCGTCATACTCCATGAGGACGCGGAGGCGTCGATCGCCGAGTTCGATGTTCCTGCAGGCGAAGTCGTCGTTGTCGTGGGTCCGGAGGGCGGTATCACGCCCGACGAGCTGGCGGCCTTCGAGGCTGTCGGCGGGTGCGCCATACGACTGGGGCCGACGGTGTTGCGCGCGTCCAATGCCGGCCCCACCGCGCTCGCCGTGCTGCTCGCGCGCAGCCGCTGGTAGGTGTCACCCGGCGCGCTGTGCGCCGATCTGCGGTGCCAGCCGGGCGAAGGCAGCTTCTCCGTCGTCGGTGACGACCAGCTCACGGGGTCGCGGCCCACGACGTACCCACTCCCGCTCTCGCGCAGCATCGAGGATCGCTGCACCCAGCGCGCCGGCAAGGTGCTCGCGTTGCTCCGTCCAGTCCAGACAGAAGCGCAATGTCGGACGGCTGAGCGCCTCCACGGTCGCGAGATCGACGCCCCACGAAGGCAATTCGTCAGCGGCGCGCCGACCGAGCACAAAGTGGCCGGCACCCAGTTGCGCGGACAACATGTCGTCCGGGCGGCGACGATTGTCGGCGTACTCGTCCGACGGCTCAAGGACCGCCGAGTCGATCAGGGCCGCGGTGATCGCGACGCCGAGCCGACCGGCGAAGTGGTCGTAGCAGGTGCGCGCACTGCGCAACCGTTGCATCCGGGTGCCGGCGCGCAGGGAGGTGATCGGCGGCAAGGGAGTCATGGCGCTCAATGCCTCGTACGCCGCGGCGACCTGCCGATCGGCCAGGTAGTAGAAGCGATGCCGGCCGCTCACCTCCACTCGCACCACTCCGGAGTCGAGCATCCGACGCAGGTGTCCGCTCGCGGTGGCCGCGCTGACACCGGCCTCCGCCGCCAACCGTGAGGCGGGCAGCCGCCGCCCGTCGATCAGCGCGCCGAGCATCTGCGCCCGAGCCCGGTCGGCGAAGATCGCGGCGATGTCGGAGACGTCCGGTGTCGTCTTGTCGGCCATACCGCCATTGTGGGTCCGGAACGCTTCGGCCGCGAGCGAACTGTTGGCCCGAGCATGCTTCGCCCGGCACCGAACGGTTTCGACCACACGCTCGATGTATGACGAACGACAACGCGGCGACGCGGACGGAAGCAAAGGCAGATCGGCCACCGACGGACAGCGCTCGGCGGTCCGCCGGGCGCAGTCTGGTCATCCTGTGCGCGGCGATGTTCCTGGTGCTGCTCGACGTGTCGATCGTCAACGTCGCATTGCCCAGCATCGCGCGCGGGCTCGGCGGTGGCACCGCAGGTGCCCAGGCGGTGGTCGACGGCTACACGGTGCCGTTGGCGGCGCTGCTGCTGACCGCCGGGACGGCAGCCGACCGGTGGGGCGCGCGGCGGTCGTTCATCGCCGGACTGGTGGGGTTCGGGGTCGGTTCGGTCGTGTGTGCGGCGGCAATCACGTTGCCAATGCTGGTGATCGGCCGAATGCTGCAGGGGATCGGAGCGGTGGCGATGCTGCCCGCGAGTCTGTCGCTGATCGCCGTGATCTGGGGCGAACCGGCCGCCCGGGGGCGGGCCATCGCGGTCTGGTCGGGGGTGTCGGGTTCGGCGGTCGCGATCGGTCCGCTGGCCGGTGGTGCCTTGGTCGAGGCGGGTAGCTGGCGGTTGATCTTCCTGATCAATCTGCCCGTGGTGATCGTCGCGGCTACGGGTGCCCGCCGATTGCCGGTCGGACCGACCCAGCAACGGCAGCTCGACTGGTTCGGCGCCATGTCCTCGACCGGATGTCTCGCCTGCGCGATCGCCGCACTGATTCTCATCGGCCGATCCGGCATCACGGTGGTCAGGTTGTCGTTGGTGGGCGGGGCAGTCCTCGGCCTGATCCTCTTCGTGGTCGGGCAACGCCGGCTGACGTCGCCGATCGTGCCGCGCGAGCTGTGGCGCAACGTCGCGCTGTGGCGTTCCTGCGTCGGCTCGCTCGGGATGAACCTGGTCGGCAACGGATCGTTGTTGGTGTTGGCCTTCCTCTTCCAACTGGTCCAGGGTCGCGACGCACTCGCCGCCGGCCTCGCGACGCTGCCGATGTTCGCGCCGCTGACGCTCGTGCCGTTGCTCGGTCGTCGGTGGATGCTGCAGGTGCCGCCGGATCGGTTGGTGCGCTTCGGGTTCGCGGTCGGCGTGCTGGGTCAGCTCTGCCTCAGCGTCGCCGTATGGCGGGCACCGCACGACGTGCTGCCGCTCGTGCCCGGGATGTTGCTCGCGGGTGGGGCGCTCGGGCTGTTGGTGACGCCGTTGGTCGCCACTGCGGTGGCCGCAGCGCCGTCATACAGCGGTCTGGTGGGTGGGCTGAACAACGCGGCGCGGCAGGTCGGTACGTCGTTCGGCGTTGCGCTGTTCGGCGTCCTCGCCGGACCGGTCGGTGCACCCCACGCCACCGCTCGTACGGCGAGCTGCTTCGTCGTCGGTGCCGGCATCTGGTTGCTCGCCGGGCTGTTCGCGGGAGGGCGTTCGGATCAACACCGGTGACGGAGTCGTCCTGGGCATCGTCCGGTGAGTGGTGAATGCTGCATGGATGATGTGGCAAGGATCCCGGTTCGCCGGCAGGTCGGTGTTGGTCGTCGGTGGCGCTCATGGCATCGGGCGGGCTGCGGCCGCGCGGTTGGCGGCCGAGGGCGCCCGCGTCGTCATCGCCGATCGTGAGGCGGACGCGGCTGCGGGGGTGGCGGGGCAGTTGCCTGCCCAGAACGACGAAAAGGGCCACGGGTCGGTCGAACTCGACGTCACCCGGGCGGACAGCGTTGAACGTGGTGTCGCGTCCGCTGCGGAGCGGCTGGGTGGGCTGAGCGGATTGGTCGTGGCCGCAGGTGGTGACACGGCACACCCCGACTTCGCCCGGACGGGCGACGAGGTGTGGCAGCGGATGTTCGAGCTGAACCTGCTCGGAACGGTGCGCTGTGCGCGAGCGGCGATTCCGTATCTGCCTGGCGACGGCGGCGGTGCCATGGTGTTCGTGAGCTCGATCAATGCGCTGATGAGCTTGGGAAGTGAGCCGTATGCCGCCGCCAAGGCCGGCCTCGGTGCACTGGTGACGAACCTGGCAGGAGAGTTGGGACCACAGGGGATTCGGGTGAACGCGGTCGCGCCGGCGACGATCCGTACCCGGGTCTGGGACGGGCAGGACGGCGGTGCCGATCGGCTCAGTGGTCTGTATCCGCTCGGCCGTGTCGGCGAGCCGGAGGATGTCGCCGCGGCGATCGCGTTCCTGGCCTCCGACGATGCAGCGTGGATCACCGGACACACCCTTCCGGTGGATGGCGGTCTCTCATCGGCAAAGCCGTCGCCGTAGCGGTGACATGACGAAAGCGTCTCTGCTGTCTACTGATTCGGCGTAGATCAGGAAGCATGAGGGGCTCGATGCGGTTATCCATACAGCTCTCCCAGCACGAATTGTGTGGCGAGGTGGCCGGGCTACGGGACGTCGAACCGGTGGGGGATGGCGTCGCCGGTGTCTCGATACGGCACGAATCCCATCGCCGCGTAGTAGGCGAGTGCGGGCGGGCTGTTGGCACCGATGGTGGCGTCGATGTGCTGCAGGCCGGCGGCCTGCGCCGCCGCCAACGATGTTGCGAAGAGGCGGCGCCCCAGTCCTGTTCGTCCGACGTCAGGGCGGATGTGGGTGCCGATGATGCCCCATCCCGGAGTGACGTCATACGGGTTCCCGGGCCACGCCCGCTTGAGTGACTGGAACCCGACGACACGGCCGTTCGACTCGGCGACCGAGCACGCGACCGTGTGTTCCGTGTCGAGGTATCGCTCGCGAATGTCAGCGACGTCGACCATGGTCGCTCGCAGGCCTGCGTGGTAGATCGCGTTCTGCACCTCGGCCATGTCTTCAGCATCGGCAGCTCGTGCCGGTCGGATCTCGATCACGTCTCCATACTGCTGCACGCTCGGTCCGCTCGCTCGGCAGAACCCACGTCGGCGAGTTCACCTGCCGCATCGAGCGCGGAACGTCTACTGCCTTGGCCTGAGCCACTGTTTCCAGGTGAGGTCGATGAGGATGCGTTCGATGTATGACGTGGTGGGTGGTGGAAGTCCAGGTGGTGCGGGCGGCCGACTGGTCGCGGTGAGGCTGCCGATCTGGGTGGTGATTTCGCCCGCGTGGCCGGTCACGTGGTGGTCGGGGTGTTCTTTGACGTAGTTGCACCACTCGCACAGGCCGTCGCCGTTGCGCTCGTTGGTGGCTCCGCCGTCCGCGTGGGATCGGATGTGGTCGGTGTGCCGGATCGGTGCGGTGCAGTACGGGGTGCGGCAGGTCTGGTCCCGCAACCGGATGAACTCGGCCAGCAGCTTCGGGAAGGTACGGGCTCGGGAGTCCATCCCGACCAGGTCGCCGGTGTCGGGGAAGGCGAAAATGCGCCGCACCTGGACCGCCAGGTCGGGGTCGGTCACCCACTGGCGGGCCAGGTCGGCCGGGATCGGGCCATACCCGGGGAGGTAGGCGGGCACGTCGCCGGTCAGGGTGTCGACCGGCATCAGCAGGTGGACCCGCACCTCGGGCTTCGGTGACCTCTTCGCGCTCTCCGCCGATGATGGGCTGTCGTCACGGGTTGCCCCGGGCAGCCCGATTGCTGCGGACCCCTCGGGTGAATCGGACGCAGCAATCGGCTCAGCAGCGGACGCATCCTCAGTGCCGGCGGTCGGGCCCGTGCTCGCGGTGGGGTTCTTCGGGGCACGTCCGGTGATCCGGTCGACGAGAGTGTCGGCCATGACGTGCCCGCGCGGGTGCTGCGGTGTCGCCGTGGCGTCGGCGGTATTGGTCAGTGCTGCGTAGCAGGCGACGCCGTCCTTGACGGGTAGGAGTGCGCTCAGCCGGGTCATGCAGTCCGGTGCGGGGCGCAGGCTGACCCGGCGTTCGGACTCGGCCCGCGCCCGGCGTGCGGTGACCGCTGCCGGGTCGGCCTGGTAAGCGTGTTTCCTGGTCTGGGCTTCCAGGCGTTGGTGACTGACCGCGCCGAGCAGTGCAGCGACGGCCGCGTCCACGGTGGCGCGGTCCTCGCGGGTCAGGGCATGCGGTCTCGCGGCACAGCATGGTCGCGTCCCACTCGGTGATCACCCCGGCCGCCAGTGCCTCCCGGGTGCGTGGCATTTCCTCCACCACGGCGTGCGCGAGGCCGAGTAACCGGGATCCCAGGTGCGGCGCGCAGCGCCGGGCGAGCGCCACCTGGGCGCCGGCCTGGCGGGCGGTGTCGGCCTTGTTGATGCCGCGCGGTATGTCACGTGCCGACTGGTTCTCGTGCACGGCCACGGCAAGGCGGGCTTGTCGGGCGGACAGGGCGTTCTTCAACTCCTCACACGCCCGCAGCTCCGCGAGCAGGTCGCCACCGGTGATCGGGGCGTCGAGCCGGTCGTGGAAGGCACGCACGGCAGGTGCGTCGAGGGCGTCCGCAACGCCCTCGCTTGCGTCCTGCTGTATGTCGTTCATGTGTTCGATTATCTCATGGATATGGTTGCTGCACAACGCTTTTCACGCACGAGTGTTATCCACATCCCCACTCTCGTGGCTGCCGTTGTCCACAAGGTTGCCGGGTGTACTGGACCGCGGATTGGGTACGTGCAACTGAAGACCGATGACCCACTGGATCAGGGGCCGGCGCGGACTATGCGCCCACGGTTCTCAAAGACGTGGCGAACCGCCTATGCCCATGGCCGAACGCGGGCTCCGACAACTGGCAGGGCGTACAACTCGATGGATGACCTGCGCACCAGGCGGTGTGCTTCCGCATGGGTCATTCGTCCGGTGTTGTGCGCGTCCGTTGGATCGCCGCGTGCAGTTGTCGAAGGACGTGACCGGGCATGGTCGGCCGTGGGTCGTCCTCGTCGTTGCTCCATAGATCGTGCAGTAGGACGTCGACCCAACTGGCGACCCGGGTCGTGGTCGCGAGGTCTTGCCATGACGTGGCGCCCTTGCGGTCGCGGCGACTGGTTGTCGCGCAGACGTCGTCAGCAAAGGTGTCTGCGATCAGGTCCAGCACATCTGACCACGCGGTCACCGGCGGATGGACATCGGTAAGAGGGATGACGCTGGAGAACCAGTCGCTCACACTCGGATCGTCGATCGCGGAACGCAACATGCTGCGCAGGTTGTCCCAATCCACGGCAGATGCGCTCGACACGGGCAGTTCCTTATCGTCCAACTGACCGGGAAATCATGTCAGGCGCCGTGCTGCGCCGCAGTGGCCTCATACAGGGTTCCGCATGCGGATCGGTACGCGGTCACTGCTCGAGAGTTGGGCTTACTTGACGTGGCACCGAACTAGAATCGGCGCCGCCTTTCCGGACGTGCGGGTCGACACCCTGACATTCATGTCGGCGCACCGGGCATCTCCGCTTCGGGCAGTTGCGGTGTACCGACCCGGCTGCACCGAGAAGGTCGCGATCTGACCGTTGGCGACCGCCTGGGACTTGTCAGTCCCAGAGCCTCGCAGGCGGATGGTTCCGGGTACGAGTTGCTTGGAGTTGCCGGGTGCCGGACCACCGGCGTACACGATGCCGATCGTCACGGTGATCGGCCGCAGGCTACGGGTTGGGCTTTCACCTGGAGAACTGCAGGCGCTCAGCAGCGTCGCGATGACCGCCGTCGCGCAAAGCCACCTTTGGGGCATGAAACCCAGGATCGCACGCGACCGTTCTGCGCGCAGAACGTTGAGCGCGAAGCAAGCGCGACGCAATGCCGCCCCACGCAGGACACGCCGCCGTATGGCGATTGTCACGCGGAGCGTGCCACAAAAGGATCGTTCACCTGCGTCGTCGGCCTACGATCGATTGTCGTGAGGGTCGTCGTCGGTAGCGTCGTCAGCTGGAACGACGAGGAGGGCTGGGGAGTGTTGTGTTCTGCCGAGGTCGAGTCGGACGTCTTTGCCCATTTCTCCTCGGTCGTGATGGACGGCTACCGATCTCTTCGGCCCGGGCAAGTGGTTCGCTTCGAATGTGAGCACTTCCCGAGCGGTCAGGACGGATGTGTCTATCGAGCACACAACGTGACAGTGAGCGACTAGCCCGATCTCACTCCGAGACCGCCCGGTACAGGATCGTCCATCGCAGCCTGTAGTTGGCTGCGACCGACAACAAGTTCATGTTCGCGGATACGCGCCATTCGGTCTGCTGGAGGCTGGCGACACCCATAGGCTTCGCGCCATGCAACGCGCGGTCAGCTACCTGGTCTGGTTGGTGTTCGCCGTCATCACGATGCTCGCCATCAAGTTCACAGACCCCTGGTACGTCGAACTCGCGATCACGTTCGCGGCGGCGATGGGCGCGAGTCGTATCAGCGAACGACTCCATCCCGCTGGTGAGGATGACGAGGACGACTAAGCGTCCAGCGACTATCCGACCCGCGGCCGGTCCTACGGCAGCGCCGAACCTGCCCCGCTCGACGTTCCACAGTCGGTGAACCTGCATCCCAGGGACGCGGCGTGCCCGCGCCGGTACCGCCAGCTCCGTTCGCATCCAGTCACCGGGATCGGGGCGTCATACGGAAACCGTTGCGCATTACCCGTACGAGCCCTCGAAACGCACGCCCACGAGTGGGAGGGAAACGATTCGAGTGTGCCGTGCTGCGCCCGTAGAATGGTCACACGATGACAAGTGACGATCATGATGCCCAGCTCGGAGCGCTGAACCGGCCGACCGGCGACACCGCCCACGGCCACGGCGTGCCGGGCGATGTCCAGGCCGAGCACACCGTCGAGATCGCGCCGGACGTGTCGATGGTGACCCTCCTCGGACCGCGCGACGAGTTGTTGCGCACGATGGAGCGGGCGTTCCCGAAGCTGACGATCCATGTGCGGGGCAACGTCTTCCACCTCGCCGGACCGCCGGCCGACATGGCACTCGTCGAGGAGTTGCTCGACGAACTCCTGACGGTGCTCGACGCCGGTCAGCAACTCAACCGCGACGCCGTCGAGCGCTCGATCGGCATGCTGCGTGGGCGAACTCGGGAGCGTCCGGCGGACGTGCTGACGATGAACATCGTCAGCAGCCGCGGCCGCACGATCCGGCCCAAGACCCTCGGCCAGAAGGAGTATGTCGACGCGATCGACGATCACACGGTCGTCTTCGGCATCGGACCGGCCGGCACCGGCAAGACCTATCTGGCCATGGCGAAGGCGGTCGCCGCGCTGCAGGCCAAGCAGGTCAACCGGATCATCCTGACTCGCCCCGCCGTCGAGGCCGGCGAGCGACTCGGCTTCCTGCCCGGCACGCTGAACGACAAGATCGACCCCTACCTGCGGCCGTTGTATGACGCGCTGCACGACATGATCGACCCCGACTCGATCCCGCGGCTGATGGCCAGCGGCACGATCGAGGTCGCCCCCTTGGCATACATGCGCGGTCGCACCCTGAACGACGCCTTCATCATCCTGGACGAGGCCCAGAACACCTCGGCCGAGCAGATGAAGATGTTCCTCACCCGGCTCGGATTCGGCTCCAAGATGGTCGTGACCGGGGACGTCACGCAGGTCGACCTGCCCGGCGGTACGACCTCCGGTCTGCGGGTGGTGCAGGACATCTTGGAGGACGTCGAGGACATCCACTTCTCCCGGTTGACCGCGCAGGACGTGGTGCGACACCGGTTGGTCAGCGCCATCGTCGAGGCCTACGAGGAGTTCGACGCGCGCGGCGCATCCGCCCGGCCGAGCAACGTCGTACGCGCCGAACGGCGGGATCGCTCGTGAGCATCGATCTACTCAACGAGACCGACTTCGAGGTCGATCTGCCCGAGTTGCGCGACTGCGCGGTGCACGTCCTCGGTGAGCTCAACGTGCACCCGGAGGTGGAGCTCTACATCGGCATCATTGACGAGGCCGCGATGGAGATCCTGCACAAGCAGTGGATGGACCTGCCCGGTCCGACCGATGTCATGAGCTTCCCGATGGACGAGCTGCGTCCCGGCAAGACCGGCGACGAACCGGTCGAGGGCGTGCTCGGCGACATCGTGCTGTGCCCGACGGTGGCCGCGAAACAGGCTGCGGCGGCAGGCCATACGACCGCCGAGGAGCTGTTGCTGCTGACCGTCCACGGTCTGTTGCACCTGCTCGGATTCGATCACGCCGAGCCGGACGAGCGTCGCGAGATGTTCTCGCTGCAGCGCACCCTGCTGCTCACCTTCCTGGCCGGCCGGGAACGGCAGGGTGAGGACGTGCGCATCATTCCGCCGACCGGCGAGTGAACTCATGATCCTTCTCCTCATCGCGGCACTGCTGTCCGTGGTGCTCGGCTTCGGCTTCGCGGCGGTCGACTCGTCGCTCGGCCGGATCGGGCGCCATACGGCCGAGGACCTGGTGGAGCAGAAGCGCCGCGGCGCGGACGCCCTCGGCAAGCTCGTCGAGGACAGCTCCGCGGTCGCCATGGTCCTCGCGTTCCTGCGCGTCGCCGCCGAAGCCACCGCCGCCGTGCTCGTCACGCTCGGCGTGCGGGAGGCCATCGACAGCTTCTGGATCGCGCTGCTGATCGCGATCGTCGTCATGGCGATCGTGTCGTTCGTGCTCGTCGGAGTGTCCCCACGCACCCTCGGTCGCCAACACGCCATCGCCGTGGCGCTGAGCACGGCACCGATCGTGCTCTGGTTGCACCGCATCCTCGGACCGATCGCGCGCGCGCTGGTCGCAGTCGGCAATGCGGTGACGCCCGGTCGCGGCTACCGTGACGGCCCGTTCGACACGGAGGAAGAGCTGCGCGAATACGTCGACCTGGCAACGGATTCGGAGCTCATCGAGGACGACGAGCGGAAGATGATCCAGTCGGTCTTCGAGCTCGACGAGACGGTCGTGCGCGAGCTGATGGTGCCGCGTCCGGACATGCTGACCATCGATGCGAGCAAGACGCTTGGCCAGGCGATGCGGTTGTTCCTGCGGTCCGGCTTTTCCCGGGTCCCGGTGGCCGTGGGCAGCCCGGACGCCATCGACGGCGTCCTCTACTTCAAGGATGTCGCCGCCCGGGTCTTCCGTCACGACGAGATGCTCGACCAGCCGGTCGTCTCCGTCATGCGGGACGTGACGTTCGTGCCGGACAGCAAGCCGGCCGACGATCTGCTGCGCGAGATGCAGCTGGCCAGAAGGCATTTCGCCATCGTGATCGACGAGTATGGCGGCACCGCCGGGCTGGTGACCCTCGAGGACATCATCGAAGAGGTCGTCGGCGAGATCGACGACGAATACGACCGCGTGACACCGGGCCCCGAGCCGTTGCCGGACGGAACCGTCCGTGTCCCGGCTCGTATGTCGGTCGACGACCTGGCCGAATACTTCGACGTCACGATCGAGGACGACGACGTCGAGACGGTCGGTGGCCTGTTGGCCAAGCTGGTCGGGCGGGTGCCGATCCCGGGCGCGACCGCCGAGCTGGAGGGTCTGCGACTGGTCGCTGAGCGGCTCGCCGGTCGTCGCCACCAGATCGCAACGGTGATCGTGCGGCGGATGGAGCCGCTCGAGGACGCGGGGGAGCGGGACGTCAACCGCGCCGAAACCGGGGCGGATGCGGCGGTTCCGGCCGCCATACAGCAGGATTGACGCAGGATGGGCCACGTCGGCGGAAGTCAGCAAAGGATGTACGGCAATGAGTGAGTATCGCGCGGGATTCGCCTGTCTCGTCGGGCGCCCGAACGCCGGCAAGTCGACGCTGACCAACGCCCTGGTGGGGCAGAAGGTCGCGATCACCTCCAGCAAGCCGCAGACGACCCGGCACACGATCCGCGGCATCGCGACGACCGATGAAGGTCAGCTGATCCTGGTGGACACCCCCGGGCTGCACAAGCCGCGCACCCTCCTGGGTCAGCGGCTCAACGACGTCGTGCGCGAGACATTGATGGACGTCGACGTGATCGGCTTCTGCCTGCCGTGCGACCAGCGGATCGGACCGGGGGACCAGTTCATCGCCGCCGAACTCGCCGAGCTGCGGCGTGGCCGCAAGCGCCCGGTGGTGGCGCTGGCGACCAAGTCCGACACCGTCGATCGGGACCGGCTGGCGCAACACCTGCTGGCCATCGACCAGCTGGGCGACTGGCAGGAGATCGTGCCGTGTTCGGCCACCGGCGGCGAGCAGGTCGAGACCGTCCTCGAGGTGCTGATGAAGTACCTGCCGGAGTCACCCAAGCTCTACCCGGACGGCGTGCTGACCGACGAGCCCGATGACGTGATGGTCGCCGAGCTGGTGCGGGAGGCGGCACTGGAAGGCGTGCGTGACGAGCTCCCGCACAGCATCGCGGTCGTCGTCGAGGAGATGCTGCCGCGTGAGGGCCGGCCCGTCGATCGCCCGTTGATGGACGTCCGGGTCAACATCTTCGTCGAGCGGTCCAGCCAGAAGGCGATCATCATCGGTCGCGGCGGCTCGCGGCTGCGTGATGTCGGCACCCGGGCACGGACCGCCATCGAGGAACTGCTCGGGCAGAAGGTCTTCCTGGACCTGCACGTGAAGATCGCCAAGGATTGGCAGCGCGACCCCAACCAGTTGTCGAAGCTCGGCTTCTGAGGTGACGACTCGTCCCTCATCGGCGGCTCGGCAGTGGCTTGTTCGGTCCGTCCTGCAGCCGGAGGATTGAGCAGCCGATGTCCCGGCCGATCCGTGGCCGAGTGCCGACGGCATACGAACGCGTGGCCTATCGGCTGATCCTCGCCTCCGTGCTCGTGCCGATCGTGGCGACCGTGTTAGTGCTCAACGCCCGTGACTGGTGGCCGACGAACGACGACGCGTTCACGGCGATGGCCATGCGCGACATCTGGACCGGTCACCCTCGGGTGATGGGTCCGTGGGCGAGCACGCTCGGATTCACCGGCGTCTATCCGCATCACCCCGGTCCGGCGCTCTACTACGTGACGTCCATCGGTGCGGTGCCGTTCGGCTTCAGCGCGTTGGGCATCCTCGTCGGGGTCGCCCTGGTCAACGGCATCACCGCCACGGCCACCGTGCAGGTCGGTCATCGGCTCGGCGGCCTGTCCGGGGCCGTGGCGGCTGCGTTCGCCGCCCTGGTCACGGCATTGCACATCGGGGTCGGCTTGCTCTTCCGGCCGTTCAACCCGTTCCCGCCGTTGCTGATGATCCTGCTGATGCTTTTCGTGGCAACCGAATTCGTCGGTGGACGTCGCGAGAGATGGCCGGTCTTCGCGCTGGCCGGGACGATCGCGCTGCAGTCTCACCTGTCCTACGGATACCTCGTCGTGGGGCTGACGCTCGTCCTACTGGTGGTCGGTGCACGTGCGTGGCGTCGTGAACGTGATGCCTGGTGGCCGGCACGTGGTTGGCTGCCGCATGGTGTGTCGCGCACGCGACTGAGCCGATCGATGTGGCTGTGCGTTGTCGCGACGGCGTTGCTGTGGCTGCCGGTCGTCATCGAGTTGCTGACCTACCACCCGAACAACTTCAGCAGCCTCATCGACCAGATGCGGATCAAGACGCTGCCCGGGGTTGCCAGGCCCGACGTCGACCGGTTCGAGCAGATCGCGAAGGGGATGGTCCCGCACGCGTCCGGAGCTGCGGCAAAGGTGATCGCAACGCTCGGCACGGCGGCGCTTCTCCCGGTCGCGTGGGGACGCCGAGTGCCCGGAACGCAACGGGCGCTGACCATGGCGGCCCGGATCGCGCTGGTCGGGATCGCCCTCTTCGTCATACAGATCGTGATGGTGCCGCACACCGCCTACTTCGCCGAGCCATGGATGGTGGCCGCCGGCGCACCCGTCGGTGCGTTCGGCCTGGTGGTACTGCTGGGGTATGCCGTCGCACGCGTGCGTATGGCGCTGTCGAGACGATGGATCCGGCCGCCGCTGATCGGCACCGCCGCCGTCGCGGCATGCGCGCTCGGGGTGTCCGGTCTGGTCCTCACGGCACACGCGACCACCACGTCGGAGGGCGAGATCGCGGTCGGCCGGGATGTGCGTGCGGTGGAGCGGCAGATCGTGGACGCCATGCCGCAGTGGCCCGCCGCGGACGGGTCGGCGCGCTCGATCGCGGTCCACGGCAGCGGCCTCGGTCCCGTCTTCGAGATCTCGCCATCGCTCGGCCTCGCACTGCGCAACGACGGATACGACGTTTACCTGCCGCCGGCGATCCAGGGTCATGACGACACGGCGTTCCGCAGCAGCGATCGGGCGCCCAAGGATGCCGTGCGGGTCGTCGTGCTCTGGCTCAACGACGAGACGACGGAGATCACGGCACCGGAGGACGCGCAGGCCATGGGAACGGTCCACCAGGGCGACAACGAATTCAGGATCTACCTCGTCCCGCCGGAGGAGTGAGCGCTCGGTCGAACCGTCGTCGTGAGGGGGTGGCCGACGAGTGAACGCCCACATGCAGCAAGATGAATGATCATGGCGCGTGATCGGGAGAGTCTTGTCTGGGCCGAGTTCGGTGAAGTGTTGCGGCTGCCCGTGGATCCCGAGCGCGACTACGTTCACGGAATCCCTTGGGAGGCAGCGGGATTGCTCCCGCAGCTACCGCTGATCGACATCGGCTCGGGCAGTGGACTGACCACGGTCACCCTCGGCGAGCGGTTCCCCGAGGCCGAGATCATCTCCGTCGAACCGGAGCCGCTCACTCGCTCGCTGCAGATGCTGCGCATCGCCGAGCGCGAGGACCTGCGCGCTCGCACCACCGTCCTTGCCGAGCCGATCCTGGACGCCTGGTTGCCGGATCGGTGCGGTGGAGCGTTGCTGTTCAACGTCATCTACTTCCTCGGCGGCCGGGCCCGCGAGGCGTTCTGGCAGCGGATGGCGCAGGTGCTCGTGCCGGGCGCCCCGATCCTGATGAGCCGTTCGTATGGCGGAGTGCCCGAGGAGCCGGTCGAACGATCGCTCGTGCAGTCCGCCGCCATGGGCCGGATGGAGTACCAGCGGTGGTTCGAGGCACAGCCGGTGGGCGACGGTCGGGTGGAGATCACCAACACCTTCCGGGTGCTGCGCGACGGCGACCAGGTCCGTGAAGTGGTCTCGACCATCCATGCCTTCGGGCTCGACGAGGAGATCGTGCTCGGCGAAGTGCCGATCGGGCAGTTCGGCATCGAGGAGATCGACGAACGCTACTTCGCGATCCGGCGGCTGCCCGACATCAAGCGGTAGTCAGGCGCCGAGCACCTGCACGTCGATCCAGGCCTGCTGGACGGCCTGCTCCTGGGCGCTTCCGGCGCCGAATACTGTGCTCGCCGACTTGATGGATGCCGCTGCGAAGCCTTTGAAATCAACGTCTTTCGGCAGGTTGGCATTGGTCAGCACGTCGTACCAGATCCGCCCGGCGCCCTCCCAGGAGTTACCGCCGATGGCGGTCGCCGCGAGATAGAACGCGTGGTTGGGTATGCCGGAGTTGATGTGCACACCACCGTTGTCGTGCGATTGGTCGTGCGGCAGGTCCTGGTAGCCGCTCATGTCCGCGGGCTGCGGGTCCTTGCCGAGATGCGGGTCGTCATACGCGGTGCCGGGCGCCTTCATCGACCGCAGCGCCACACCGTGCACCTTCGCGGTGAAGAGTCCGGCGCCGATCAGCCAATCGGCGTCGGCTGCCGACTGGCCGAGCGCGCGTTGTTTGACCATCGACCCGAAACAGTCGGAGATCGACTCGTTGAGCGCTCCCGACTGGCCGACATAGGTCAGTCCGGCGGTGTATTGCGTGACACCGTGGGTCAGCTCGTGGCCGATGACGTCGACCGAGTCGGTGAAGGAGCTGAAGTAGACGCCGTCGCCGTCGCCGAAGACCATCTGCTCGCCGTCCCAGTAGGCGTTGTCGAAGTTGCGGTCGTAATGGACCGACGCGATCAGCGGTAGCCCCTTGCCGTCGAGCGAGTTGCGGTTGTAGGCGTCGGCGTAGAGCGCGAACGTCTGACCGAGCCCGTCGTAGGCCTCGTTGACCGACTCGTCCGCGCTCGCCGGATCGCCCTCGCCGCGCTGCTTCGTGCCGGGCAGGTCGGTGCCGTGTTGGGCGTCGTAGACGGTGCGGTCCGGGCGGAACGGCGGACTTGAATCGGCTTGGGAGCGAACGGTATCGGCGGGCAACTGGTAGTCGCCGGACTGCTCGGCGCGCTCGCGCAGGTCCGGTGGGATCAGCCCCGACGCACCCGTGCCGCCGTCGGTCGTCACCTGAGCGCTGCGCACGGCGCGCTGGTCGGCATGCAACCGACTGACGGCCAGGGTGCGCTGGGCGGCTCGAGCGACCTCCGGCTCGGCGGCCTCGGCCAGCCGGGCGAGCAGGTGCGGTGGGACGATCTGGCAGCAACTCATGGAATCCATGGTGGACCCGCCCGCTGACAATCGGCGGGTGACGGATCAGGCGTCGACACGCAGGGCAGTGACCGGGGAGGTCGCGATGGCCCGCCGCGCGGGCGGCTGGGACGCGAGCAGGATGACGGCCACCGCGCCGAGCACGATGGCGACGAGGACCAGCCAGGGCAGGCCCCATACGAAGCCGGACGTCTCGACGCCGACCAGCGCCTGGGCGCTCGCCGATCCGTAGCAGAGTCCGACGGCGATACCCGCCGCTGTCGCTGCCGCCGACATCGCCACCGACTCCTTGGTGATCATCGAGCGGACCTGGGCGCCGGTGAACCCGAGTGCTCGGAGCAGGCCCAGCTCGCGGCGTCGCTGGATGACCGTGAGCGACATGGTGCTGACGAAGCCGACGGCGGCGATGAGGGACGACACGACCCCGACCATGATCGTCACGGTCGAGGCGACCGAGAGCATCGTGTGCGCGACCTCGCGCTGGTGGGCGCTCAGACCGTCCCAGGAATTCACCGAGCTCTGCAGGGCGGCGGTGCCCGAGGCGATCGTCGTCACCAGGGCGACACCGATGAACAGTCCGAGAGTGGAGCGTGTCGTACGAGCCGGATCGGCCACCGCATTCCGACGCGCGATGTTGCTTGCCGCGTCGGCTCCGACGAGCTTGCCGATCTGGGAGACAGACCAGGGCAGGACCAGTCGAGCGCCGGCCAGCAGGCCGGTGGACGTCACGCACGCGGCGAGGAACGCCATGAAGAAGCCGGCTGCCCCGCCGCGTTCGCCGAGCGCCATCGCGAGTGCGAAGAGTATGACGCCGACGATGATCAGCGTCACGGAGCAGACCAGGCGAAGCCGCGAGACGGCCTTGGTGTCGGTCCGGGCACCGGAGGTGCCGGCGAGTGCCTGCGCGGGCGAGACCTCCAGGACCCGGCGTGAGCCGGCCCATCCGGCCACTGCTGCCACGCCGGTGATCGCGAGCACCGCGACGATCGACCCGGTGGAGAACCACGGGTAGTCGACGTTGCTCGGGAGGTGGTCCTGTTCCACGAGGACGACACGGGTGAGATCGGTCAGCAGCGTCGCCAGCAACACGCCGATCACGCTGCCCATCAAGCAGATTCGTGCCGTGCTCCCGGTCACCGACCGGCGCAGGTCAGTGCTTCTGGCGCCGAGCAACCGCAGGGTGGCGATGTGGTGCAGTCGTCCGGCAATCACCGTGGTGACTCCGGCGGAGATGACGACGGCGGCGACATACAGCGCCATACCGATGAAGACGGTGGAGACGACGGCGAGGAGCACCCCGACCGAGCCACCCTCGCCGGAGTTGATCGCCGACACCATGCTGCTGCAGGTGAGTAGTGCCCCGGCATACGCACCGGAGAGACCGGCGACCAGGCCGACCGTGCCGAGTTCCCGTGGCGATCCGAGGACCAGGTTGCGCTTCGTGCGCGGGGTGCTCATGCGATTGCTCCTTCGGCGGTGAGGAGTAGCTGGGAGATCTGTTGCGGCGAGAGCCGGCCGTGGTCCGCGACGACGCGGCCGTCCGCGAGGACGAGCACTCGATCGGCGTATGACGCGGCGATCGGGTCGTGGCTGACCATTGCGATCGTCTGACCGTATTCCGTTGCGGCAGAACGCATCAGCTGCAGCACTTCACTGGAGGACCGGGTGTCGAGGTTCCCGGTGGGCTCGTCCGCGAAGATGATTGCCGGACGCGATGCCAGGGCACGTGCGATGGCGACGCGTTGCTGCTGACCGCCGGAGAGTTCGGCGGGTTTGTGGCCGGTCCGCTGGTCGAGTCCCAGGACGCTGACCAGGTGGTCGATCCACTGCCGCTCGTCGGGAGTCACCCGATGGCCCGCGAGTTGGAACGGCAACACGATGTTCTCCGCGACCGTGAGCGTCGGGACCAGGTTGAACGACTGGAAGATGAAGCCGACCTGTCGGCGGCGGAGCATCGTCCGTGCGGTGTCGTCCATGGCGTGCAACGGCTGCCCGTCGAGAAAGACGCCACCGGCCGTGACGTCGTCCAGTCCGGCGGCGACGTTCATGAAGGTGGACTTGCCGGAGCCGGACGGGCCCATGATCGCGGTGAATTCACCGCGCCGGATGTCGACGTCGACCTCGGCGAGTGCGTGCACCGCGCCGGCGCCGGTGCCGTAGCTCTTGCTGACTTCTCGGAAGGACACGACCGCGGGGTCGTTGGGCGTGGGTGTGGTGAACATGCCTCCAGCGTCGCGGTTGCCGGCTGTCCGGCACATCCGGCGCAAGAGCGAAAACGGCTACATCCTGAGATGTATGACGAGTCCCACGTCATACATCTCACGGTCTCGATACGGGCTCGCCTAGCGGCTCGCCCTACTCGACCAGCTTCGTGGGTCAGAGCAGGCCGTGCTCGTAGCAGTAGACGACCAGTTGCACCCGATCGCGTAGTTGCAGCTTGGCCAGGATGCGCGACATGTGTGTCTTGACGGTTGCCTCGGAAAGGTATTCGGCAGAAGCGATTTCGGCGTTCGACATACCTTCGGCGGCG
Source organism: Flexivirga sp. G2 (assembly GCF_055397625.1). Classification (NCBI taxonomy): domain Bacteria; kingdom Bacillati; phylum Actinomycetota; class Actinomycetes; order Micrococcales; family Dermacoccaceae; genus Flexivirga; species Flexivirga sp. G2. The sequence goes on along the minus strand of NZ_AP039675.1, from coordinate 3,015,612 downwards.
CGCAGCATGATCTCGCGTTCGCGTGCCGTGAGCTGCTCGTACTCGCTCCCGGGGAGGCGGCTCTGGCTGGTGCGGAAGCGTTCGAAGAGCGACTTGGTCGCGCTGGCCGCGACGACCTGGCTGCCGGCGGCGACGGCGCGAATGGAGCCGAGCAGGAACTCGGGCTGGGCGTCCTTGAGCAGGAACCCGCTGGCCCCGGCGTCGATGGCGTCGGCCACTGCGGCATCGAGGTCGAATGTCGTGAGTACCAACACTTTCGGGGCTTTCGCGCCGAGCTTCTCGCAGAGGGTGCGCGTGGCGGTCACGCCGTCGACCCGCGGCATACGAACATCCATCAGTACGACGTCGGGGGAGGTGCGCTGCACCACGTCGAGAGCGTCGGCGCCGTCGGCCGCCTCGCCGACAACCGTGAGGTCGGGCTGACTGCCGATGACCAGGCGCAGGCCGCTGCGGAAGAGCGCCTGGTCGTCGATCATCGCAACGCGGATCGGTTGGTTCGTCACCTGGTGGCCGACTCCTTGGTGTTCTGCGCGGCGTCCGCCCCGCTGCGTTGTGGATCGGGTATGACGGCATCGACGACCCACTCGTCACCGACCTGTCGTGACTCGAGGTGGCCGCCGGAGATGGTGGCACGCTCCATCATGCCGATGATGCCGTGCCCGGTGCCGTCTCCTCGGATGCCGACCGTGTTGACGACGTGCAGCCGATAGCCGCTCGTCCAGTCCTGTCGGACGATGACGGGCCGACCCAGGTCGCCGTGCTTGAGCGCGTTGGTGAGTGCCTCGCTCAGCAGACGGTAGGCGGTCAGCGCGATCAGCGAGGAGGTGGGAGCCTCGCCGGTGCGCTGTTCGTCAATCTGCATGCCGGTCAAGCGCATCCGTTGCATGAGCCGTTCGTGCTGCTCGTAGCCGGGTGTCGACCGCTCGACGTCGTTGTCCCGCAACTCGGCGAGGATCGTGCGCAGATCGGCGATGGTCGACCGGGCGGTCTCGGCGATGACCTCGAGTGCCTGTTCGGTGTCGTCGGGGCTGGTGCGGAGGGCGTACCGCGCACCATCGGCCTGCGCGGCCACGACCGCCCACGAGTGGGCGACGATGTCGTGCATGTCGGCGGCGACGCGGCTGCGTTGCAGCTCGTGCTCGTAACTCTCGGCGAGCCGACGTTGCTCGACCCGGTCGAGTTCGGCCTGGATGGAACGTCGCCGCTGCAGCCGGAGATAGCCGCCGACCCAGCCGCCGCCGCACACCAGCGCTGCGAGTCCGGTCACCGCGATCGCGGCGAAGAGTCGTTCCTTCGTGGACATGTCCGTGTTGACGAAACTGCACATCCAGGCCAGCAACAGCACGCAACCGGCCCCACCGGCCATCGCGCCGAAGCGACGCACCGCGAGTCGTGGGTGCGCCCCCAGCACGAAGAAGAGTGCGGCATACGCCACGTCGGCGACGAAGAGTTGCAGTGACCAGCCCGGATGGGCGAACTGGATGATCGCCGCAGTCGCTCCGAGCAGCACCATCGCAGGGAGGCTGAGGCGACGGACCGCGAGTGCTGCGGCCAGCACGAGAACGACCACGACCTGAGCGATCGCAACCTGCGCGTAGAGCAAGCCCAGCAGCACCGCGAACCCGGCCGCGCAACCGAGATCGAAGATCAGCTGCCGACGCGTGGGTCGGCCCTGCTCCCAGATCTGTGGCATGCGCTCCAGTGTGACGGACACGGATGCGGGTCGCATCCGCCGCGGGATGTAGGCCGGCCTTCAGGAGTCGCGGCGCGCGTGCTGTCGATCGACCGGCAGCAGGAATCCGGCGGCGATGAGCCATAGCCCGCCGAGGAATCGACCGATGGGGAGCAGTGGTTGCAGCGGCTCGATGAGCAGGCAGAGCCAGCTGAGTTCGGCGAGGACTGCGAGCACGAGGCCGGCGATCGCAACCGGTCGCGCGACGAAACGCAGGATGTACGCGGGCACGGCGATGCCGGCGATGAGCAACCCGAGTCCGACGACGTATCCGGGACCGCCACCGACATACGCCAGGAACGCGAGGGCGTGCACGAGGACGTGGTCCGAGCCGACTTCGGGACGTGACTCGACATAGGTGACGAAGGCGGAGAACAGCAGCGAGGTGACGGCGATCAGACCGCCGGACAGGGCGATGACCGGTCCGGGTACGCGGACGCCGAGGCGCAACTGACGCGCGTAGACCGTCGCGGTGAAGATGGCGAGAGGGATCGCGGAACCGAAGGTGAAGAATGCCGAAGCTCGAACTGCATTGTGATGCGCGACAACGTGATTGACGACTTCCGCCGTCGATGTGAATGGCGACGACAGGGTGTTGCCACCGGACATTGCCGCGCCGACCGCCAGCCCGGCGACCATGAGTACGAAGCTCACGGCGGCGACCACTCCCGGAGGAGGGCCGGTGGGGTGGGTTCGAGGTGTGGGTCGATTGGCGGATTCGGTCATGCAATGAATAATTCATATACAGAACGATTCTGTCAATGGGTTACCTTGTGCGCGTGAGTGAAACCCGCAGAGGTCGACGCGTCTCGTTCCTGCTGTCCGCGTTGGGAACGTATGCCGCCCGTGGCTTCGCCGAAGCTGTTGCCGGGCTCGAGTTGTCACCCGGTGATGCCGGGACACTGCGGCTGCTTGCACGCAACCCGGCCGTCAGTCAGCGGGATCTCGCTACGCGTCTCGGCATCGTCCCGAGCAGGGTCGTGGTGATGATCGATTCGTTGGAGAAGCGCGGACTTGTCGAACGGCGTCGCAAGAAGACCGACCGGCGACTGCACGAACTGCACCTGACGAAGGCAGCCCAGCAGGTGTTGCCGCGCATCCGGGTCGCAGCCGAGCGGGCGGACCGGCAACTCCTCGCCCCACTGGACGATCGCGAACAGCGCGAGTTGATCGTGCTGTTGGGCAAGCTGGCGGCCGGGCACGGTCTCGACCCCGATGTGCATCCGGGGCACAGCGACGACTGAACGGGCCACGTCCACCTACTGGACGTGAGGTCCGTCTCGTGGACACGGTTCTGCTCGGTGCCGTAAAGTCGCCTGCGTGCATGCGGCATACGTGCTTCTTCTTGGTTGCCGCGGCGGGGCCTGACGTTTCGGCCTTCCTCGCCGCGGTGTCGTTGCTGCCCGGGCCGAAGCCCAGCACTCATCCGTAAAGGCGAGACATGAAGCACCCCCAGCAGCCGACCTCGATGCCGATCGGCAAGTACGTCCCCTTCCACGAGCAGATCAAGGTCGACCTGCCCGACCGACAATGGCCGAGCAAGATCATCAACAAGGCGCCGCGCTGGTGTGCCGTCGATCTGCGTGACGGCAATCAGGCGCTCATCGACCCGATGAACTCCGAGCGCAAGATGCGGATGTTCGACCTGCTGGTACGCATGGGTTACAAGGAGATCGAGGTCGGTTTCCCCAGCGCCAGTCAGACCGACTTCGACTTCGTCCGAGAGCTGATCGACGGCGGCCACATCCCGGACGACGTGACGATCCAGGTGCTCACCCAGTGCCGCGACCAACTGATCGAGCGGACCTTCGACGCGATCCGTGGCGCCAAACAGGCGATCGTCCACTTCTACAACTCCACGAGTGTGCTGCAGCGACGAGTCGTCTTCGGGCTGGACCAGGACGGCATCGTCGACATCGCGACCCAGGCCGCACGACTGGTCAAGAAGCTCGAGGAGACCATCCCCGACACGGACGTCTACTACGAGTATTCGCCCGAGTCCTACACCGGCACCGAGCTGGAGTTCGCGGCGCGGATCTGCAACGAGGTCATCGAGATCATCGATCCGACGCCGGATCACCAGATGATCATCAACCTGCCCGCGACCGTCGAGATGGCGACACCCAACGTCTACGCCGACTCCATCGAGTGGATGTCGGCCCACCTCGCTCGTCGCGAGTCGGTGCTGCTGAGCCTGCACCCCCACAACGACCGCGGAACCGGTGTGGCCGCAGCCGAACTCGGCTATCAGGCGGGCGCCGACCGCATCGAGGGATGCCTCTTCGGCAACGGCGAGCGCACCGGCAACGTCGACCTCGTCACCCTGGGCCTGAACCTGTTCAGCCAGAGCATCGATCCGCAGATCGACTTCTCCAACATCGACGAGATCCGCCGGACCGTCGAGCACTGCAACCAGCTGCCGGTCCACGAGCGTCACCCGTATGGCGGCGACCTGGTGTTCACCGCCTTCTCCGGATCGCACCAGGACGCCATCAACAAGGGCTTCGCCGACATGCAGCGACAGGAGTCGGAGACCGGCAAGTCGATCGACGACCTGGTCTGGGGCGTGCCCTACCTGCCGATCGACCCGCACGACGTCGGCCGCTCCTACGAGGCGGTCGTCCGGGTCAACAGCCAGTCCGGCAAGGGCGGCGTCGCCTATCTGCTCAAGACCGAGCACCAGCTCGACCTGCCGCGTCGACTGCAGATCGAATTCAGCGCCGTGGTGCAGCAGCACACCGACACGGCAGGCGGCGAGGTCACGGCCGAGCACCTGTGGGAGGTGTTCCAGGACGAATACCTGCCGAGCACCGGCGAGGGCGAATCCGCCTGGGGCCGCTTCCAGCCCGTGACGCACACCCTCGAGAGCGGTTCGGACGGTCGCGACCGCATCGTCGCGACGATGACCGATCACGGGAAACAGATCACCGTCGAGGGGGAGGGCAACGGTCCGATCGACGCGTTCACCGCGGCACTCGCGACGATCGACGTGGATGTGCGGGTGCTGGACTACGCCGAGCACACGCTGTCGACCGGTGGTGACGCGCGCGCCGCGGCATACCTCGAGTGCGCGATCGGCGACCGGGTCATTTGGGGCGTCGGCGTGCACAGCTCGATCGTGAAGGCGTCGCTCACCGCGATCCTGTCCGCCATCAACCGGGCCGAGCGCGACGCCGAGTTGGCTGAGCAAGCGGGTTGAGCGACCGCGCACCTTGCTCGGCGGTCCCTGGGAGGAGACCGCCGAGCGCGGGCGCGCTCTCGCGTTGCGGATCATTCCGGTGCATCTGTCCACCGGGCACGATGTGGTCGTACCGCAGCTGGTCGCGAACCCGGACCAGCTGAGGAGATTCGAAAAGGCCTGCGAGGGCTACGATTTCGTCGTCGTGCTGCTGGACGGAGAGTCACGATTGGGTGCCGAGCAGTGGCAGGCCAACGTGTCGTCCGGCGAAATGCGTTGGTATGCCGACAATCTCGACCGGCTCAGCAAGGAACGGCCCGGCATACGCCGCCTGCCTGTGGTCCGGGACGACGAGTCGCTCAACCTCGCCGCGCTGCAGGAGATCTTGCAGGCGGGTTAGCGTTACTGGAGGCCTTCGGCGAGCACTTCATCGATGGCCGACAGTGTCGCCGGGTCGCCCGAGCGGCTGAGGTCACCGACGGTCGGGCGGTTCCAGAGCCAGAGGTCGAGGTCGGCTGCGGTGCCCGAGATCGTCGCGTTCGCAGTGGCATTCGGCGCCGGGCGGAAGTTGGCGTCGTCGACGTGCTCGCCGTCGATGTCGGCCGTCTCACGGCCGAGCTGCAGCACCCAGCGGCGGTCGACATCGGTGGCGGCCAACTCGACGACGCGTCCCTCGGCGGCAGTGAAGGTGACGAGCGGGTGGTCCCGCCCGTACATGACGTCCACCACTTCGTCGATGCCGTCGGCGGCGAACGACGGGTCTATCGCCGAAACCACGGCTCCCGCAGTGAGTTCGGCGTCGATGCGGTGGATCAGCGCCTCGTGCGCCTGTCGCCGGCGGATGTAACCCGCAGTGTGCAACGCCTCGTCCACCGTCCACATCCAGCGCGGGTCGTCCGGCGGCGTGTCCCGCAGTGTCTCCTGCAGAGCCCGGGTGGCGTCGTCGAAGGCGGCGAGCGTGGCTTCGCGTCCCTCCGGACGCTGCGGGTGCTTCAGCCCGTCCGGGTCATCGACGTTTTCGGCGACGATCGTGCCCCAGAACCATTGGACTTCGGCGAGATGCCACAGCAGGTCGTCGGTCGACCAGTCGGGGCACGTCGGCACGGATCGGTCCGGGCTGTCCGCCAACGCCGCACGGAAACGGCTGGACTCGTCGCGGATGGTGGTCAGGAAGTCAAGGGTCGTCATACCGAAGGACAGTAGAGGTGCCTGCGGACAACGAGCGACCGGATATCGGAGCGACACCTACACTCACCGGCATGACTCAACCAGGGAACCCGTCGAACAACCCGTGGCAGGGGCCAGGGGCGAATCCGCCGCTGCCGCAGCAATACCCGTACCAGCAGCCGCCGCAGGGCTACGTGCAGCCGGGGCCGCCGCAGGGACACTTCGGCCCCGAGGGCACGATCGAGCTGACGTTGCAGGGCAGCGCGCTCACCTCGAACATGCTCACCCCGCAGGTCCAGATCGACGGCTTCCCGGTCCCTGCGTCATACGGCCTGAACAGGTTGCCCGTTCCCGCCGGGCGGCACACGGTCAGCGCGTACGCTGAAGTACGGCCAGGCGTCGTACGTCGTCGACGTCCAGCCCGGGCAGTCGGTGCCGGTCTTCTACGCGGCGCCGATGGTGCAGTTCGTGAAGGGGAAGATGGGGCCGATCAAGCAGAAGCGTGGGGGCAAGGGCGTCTTCCTCGGTGTCTTCGGCGTTCTGCTGCTCATCGCGATCGTCATCATCGTCATCGCCGCGGCCGGCTCCTGAGCGGTCAGTGCAGCGGTGACGCCATGGCGTCATACAGGATCTGCGAGATGCCACTGACGGTGTCGCGCGCATACGCGCGATCCCGTGGTGTCCTGCTCAGCACGACGGCCTCATAGTCGCGGCCGTTGCCGGAGATGTGGCCGATCGAATTGGCCCGGTAGCCGTCCTCCCGGCCGCCCCAGCCGTTCTTGGTGGTCCACCGGACATTCGTGGGCAGCGGCGGCGTGCAGATGCCCCAGCGCTGCGGTGGTGTCACCGACCCCATCAGGCCGGTCAGGTAGTTGCGGTTGGCCGTGGACAGGACGCTGCTGCCTCCGAGCAGACCGGTCAGCAGTCGGAGCTGGTCGAGGGCAGTGGTGGTCGAGTAGCCCCACCAGTCGTCCTCGCCGTCCTCGGTGCCGGCCTGTATGACGGTGCTGGCCAGCCCGTAGCGCTTCGCGATCTCGCGCACTTCCGCGACACCCACCCAGGTGAGCAGCGCGTCGGCCGCATCATTGTCACTGCGAGTGATCATCGCCGATGCCTGCCCGACCTGCTGGGGTGTCAGGCTGGTCCCGCGCTCCTGGCACTCGTGCAGCACCGTGGCCATGATCAGCACCTTCACGATGCTCAACGTCTCGCTGCGCCAGGTCCCGCGGAGGCTGTAGACAGCGCGGTTGCGACGGTCGCGCAGGGCGACCGAGAACGTGGCACCGCGGCTGCGGCCGTATGCCTCGAGCTTGGCGCTCAGCTCGGCCGGAGTTCGGGGTGTGGCCACGGTGGTCGGCGCGCTCGGGGTGGCGCTCTCGGATCGCGTCGCTGCGGGGGCTGCGGTAGGCCTCGGCGACGCCGTCGTGGTGCGCGTGGCCGCGGGTGTGGCGGAGCCGTGTGCTTCGTGCTTCAGGACGCCCACGAGGGCAACGCCGCCCGCACCGAGACCGCCCGCAACCAGCAAACGGCGACTCACGGCGGGGTTGACCATTCGGACCACGATAGTGGTCCGAGGACGGCACTCTGTCGGTCAGCTCAGGGGCTGAGCCATCGCGGCATACAGGATCTTGGACACGCCGTTGACGGTGTCGCGGCCGTAGTAGAAGCCCTTCGGTGCCCGGCTGAGGATCACCGCGTTGTAGTTGCGGCCGTTGCCGTAGATGTGACCGATCGAGTTCAGCCGGTAGCCGCCGGTCCGTGGCCCCCAGCCGTTCTTGGTGTTCCACGCGTTGCTGGTCGGCAGAGGGGGAGCGCACACGCCCCAACGCTGCGACGAGGTCACCTGTGCCATGAGTCGTTTGAGGTAGTCGCGGTTGGCGACGGAGATCACCGACGTGCCCCAGATGATCCCCGTCATCAGCACGATCTGGTCCTGTGCGGTCGTCGTCGAGTAGCCCCACCAGTTGCTCGCGCCCGCTGTCGTGCCGCCCTGTATGACGGTGCTCTTCATCCCGTAGAGGCCGGCGACGCGGCGGACGTTCGAGACACCTGCCCAGGTGAGCAGTGCGTTCGTGGCCGTGTTGTCGCTGCGGGTGATCATTGCCTTGGCCTGCGCGACCTGGGTCTTGGTCAGGTTGACCTTGCCCTCCTGGCACCGACGCAGGACGGTCGCCATGATCAGCACCTTGATGGTGCTGAGCGTCTCGTTGCGCCAGCTGCCCTGGTAGGTGAACGTCCGGTGGTTGCGTCGGTCGTAGAGCGCGACGCTGAACGAGCCGCCCCGGCTCGCTTGGTATGACTTCAGTTTCGCGGTCAGCTGGGCCGCCGTCATGTTCGCGGCTTCGGCTGGTGCGGTGCCGAGGAGTGCGGTGCCCGCGGTCGACAGGCCACCGGCGATGAGCAGCCGTCGGGTCATGGTGGAGTCGCTCATGCGCGGACTCTAGAGCGTTCCGGCGCAGGGCGCTCGCTTCTTGCCGTTAGTGCGCCCTGAGGAGCTCACGAGGGACGAGTGAGCGTCTCGAAGGGGCCTGCCCTGTGCGAGACTCGCGCGGTGACTGCACCGGGGACGAGAACCTTCGACGACGTGACCCTGCACGACGACGTGCTGGTGTTGCGTGCGCCTTCGACGGACGACGTGCCAGCCATCGTCCGAGCCTGCCGGGATCCCTTGACACAGCAATGGCTTCCGCTGCCGACACCGTATGACGAGACGCACGCTCTCGGCTTCGTCTCGGACACTGCGCCCGCGGCGCTGCGGACCGGTTTCGGCATCGTGCGAGCCATCGAATGGGACGGCGACTTCGCCGGCATGATCGATCTGAAGAAGACCGACTGGCGCGGGCTGACGACGGAGATCGGCTACTGGGTCGCCCCGGGCCACCGCGGCCAGGGGCTCGCGGGGCGAGCGGCGCAGTTGCTGGGTGACTGGGCGCTGCGCGAGCAGGGCATGCAACGGGTCGAGATTCGTTCTGCGACAGGCAATGTCGGCTCCCAACGGGCCGCCCTCGCGGCGGGGTATCGGGAAGAGGGTGTGCTGCGCTCGGCCGGTTTCACCCACGGTGGACGTGTCGACCTGGTGATCTTCGGCAAGCTGCCGACCGACCTCTGACGCCTATCGCACGTCGTACGGGCGGAACTGGATGCTGATCCGCGGGCCGACCGGCTTGCTGGTCTTGGGTATGGCGTGCTCCCAGGTCCGCTGCGCCGAACCGCCCATCACGATCAGGTCGCCGTGCCCGATGGTGTGCCGGATCGACGCGCCACCGCCGACCGGGCGCATCGCGAAGGTGCGCGGCTGGCCGATCGAGACGATCGCGATCATCGTGTCCTGCGTGTTGGACCGGCCGATCCGGTCGCCGTGCCAGGCCACCGAGTCGCGGCCGTCGCGGTAAAGGCACATGCCGGCCGTGGTGAACGGCTCGCCGAGCTCGTTCGCGTAGTGCGCTGACAATGCCGAACGTGCCTGTGTCAGAACCGGATCGGGGAGCGTCTCGTGCTGGTGGTAGAAGCGCAGCAACCGCGGTGTCGCGACCTCCCGGTCGTACATCTGCCGTCGTTCACCCTGCCAGTCGACCCCCGCGCTGCCGCCCAGCGACAGTCGGCTGAACAACTCGTCCGCGCCGGTCAGCCAGCCGGGTCGCAGGTCGAGCCACGCCCCGTCGCTGAGCTCGATCCGCCGGATCGCGCCGGTCAGCGGACGCAGCCCGACCTCGTCGACCTGGTCCAACAACGAACCCTGCAATGCCAAGTTCACGCATCCAGCATAGGCGCGCGTTCGAACATATGTCTAGTCTGTGTTGGACTCCAACGCGGCACGCGCGGCGTGGTACCCGCCGAGGGCGCTGACCCCGCCGCCGCGGCGAGATCCCGCTCCGGCCAACAGGATTCCGTCGTCCGCCGTGGCCACACCCCAGCGCTGCGCAGGGGTGTCCAGGGGCTCGTCGTCGGTCGCCCAGGGCCAGGACAGTGGTCCGTGGAAGATGTTGCCGCCCGGCATACGCAACGTGTCCTGCAGGTCGCGGGTCGTCTTGGTCTCGATGCACGGGTTGCCGGCGGTGTCGGCCAGCACGACGTCCTCGATGGGCTCGGCGAGCACGCTGGACAGCGAGTCGAGCACGACGCGTTGCAGTCGGTCGCGTTCGGTGTCACCACCGGTGAGCAGCCGGTCGGGAGTCTGCAGCGAGAACACGGTCAACGTGTGGGCGCCCGACTCCTGCAGGTGCGGGGACAGGATGCTCGGATCGGTGAGGGAGTGGCAGTAGATCTCGGCCGGCATCGGTGATGGTACCTGTCCGGAAAGTGCCTGTTGGTAAGCGGTTTCGAGTCCGGTGTAGGTCTCGTTGATGTGGAACGTCCCACCGAATGCCGCTGCCGGATCGACGTCGCTCTCGCGCAGCTTCGGCAGACGGCGCAGCAGCAGGTTGACCTTGACCTGCGCACCTTCGGCAGGCCCGGGCGTCCGGCCGCGCAATCCGTCGAGCACTCCCGGCGCCGCCGCCCAGAGCACCTGCCCGGCGTCGGCGACCTCCTCGTCGTCGCGGTGCCGCCAGCGGACGATGCCGTCCTCCACACCGGTCACCTCGCAACCGGTGCGCAGCTCCGCGCCGGCGTCCCGCGCCGCCTGCTCGAGCGCTCCGGACACCGCGCCCATGCCGCCGACCGGCACGTCCCAGTCGCCGGTCCCGCCGCCGATCACGTGGTAGAGGAAGCAGATGTTCTGCTGCAGATCCGTGTCGTGTGCGCCGGCGAACGTGGAGATGAGGCCGTCGGTCAGGATCACGCCACGCACCAGGTCGTCCCGCACGGCCGACTCGATCGCCTCGCCCAGCGGTCGCTGCAGGAAATCCCGCACCAGCGAGTCGTCGCCGATGGTCCGGGCGATGTCCGTCGCCCGCTGCAGTGGCTCGGTGACTGTCGGCCAGAGCGCCTGCGCCATACGTCCGGCACGGCCGTAGAACTCGTCCCAACCGACGACGTCGTCGCCCGCCCCGACAGCCGCGAACGATGCCGCCGTCGCGGCCGCGTCGCCATGGTCGACGAGCAATCCGTGGTCGCCGCCCGGCACCGGCGTGTATGACGCAAAACGCCTGCGCTTCAACGTGATCCGCAGGCCCAGGTCGTCGATGATCTGCCGGGGAAGCAGGCTGACCAGATAGGAGTAGCGCGACAGGTGCGCGCCCATCCCGGGGAACGCGTCGGCCGACACCGATGCCCCACCGAGCGCCGCCTGGCGTTCCAACAACAGGACGGACTTGCCGGCCTTGGCCAGATAGGCCGCCGCGGTCAGGCCGTTGTGACCGCCGCCGACGACGATGACGTCATACCGAGAACGTGGCATGGGGGCAGCGTAGGACCGAGGGCGATCCGTCGCCGAGCAAATCGGGCGAGCAGATCGCTACTGTCGTCACTTTGTCGCCGCAATGCCGCGTGGCAGTGCGACGACCTACCGGGCATCGGGGACAATGAGCAGGTCATGGCCACTTATCGCGACGTCGGCATCGTGCTGCGCACCCACAAGCTGGGGGAGACCGATCGCATCGTCACCATGCTGACGCGCGGCCGCGGCGAGATCCGGGCCGTCGCCAAGGGCGTGCGTCGCACCAAGTCGAAGTTCGGGGCACGTCTCGAGCCGGGCATGATCGTCGATCTGCAGTGCTACGAGGGACGTTCGCTCGACACCGTCACCCAGGCCGAGATCATCGCCCCCTATGGCGAACGGCTGGTCCACGACTACGGCGCCTTCACCGCGGCGACCGCCATGCTGGAGACCGCCGAGCGACTCGTCGAGGAACGTGAGGCCGTGCCACAGCAGTTCAACCTGCTCGCCGGTGCCCTGGCGTCGCTCGCGCACCGGGAGCACGAGCCCACCCTGGTGCTCGACTCCTACCTGCTGCGGTCCGTCGCGATCGCCGGCTGGGCGCCCAGCTTCGTGGACTGCGCGGGTTGCGGGGCGGCCGGTCCGCACCGAGCGTTCAACCTGGCCTCGGGTGGAGCTGTCTGCTACTCGTGCCGTACGCCGGGCAGTTCGGCACCGCACCCGGAGACATTCGCGCTGTTGGCGGCACTGCTCACCGGTGACTGGGAGACGGCCGACGCGAGCGGCCCGGGTGCACGTCGCGAGGCGAGCGGCTTGGTGGCGGCATACGTGCAGTGGCACCTGGAGCGAGGCGTGAGATCGTTGCGTCTCGTGGACCGGACCTCCGACGCGACGATTCGTCCCTCATCCTCGCGCCCTCGAACTGAACCCGATGGCGCGTCCTTCGGCCGCGCGAACCTGGAAACCTCCCGATGACCGAACGACCCTTCCCGCACCCGAGCGGTGCGACGCCGCCCGTCATACCCGCGGACCTCGTGCCGCAGCACATCGCGATGGTGATGGACGGCAACGGACGCTGGGCCAACCAGCGCGGCCTGCCGCGGACCAAGGGCCACGAGGCCGGCGAAGCACAACTGATCGACGTGATCGCCGGCTGCATCGATGCGGGCGTGCAGAACCTGTCGGCATACATGTTCTCGACCGAGAACTGGCGGCGTTCGCCCGACGAGGTGCGCTTCCTGATGGGCTTCAATCGTGACGTCATCCGGCGCCGGGTCGACCTGCTGCACTCGTGGGGAGTGCGGTGCCGCTGGTCCGGGCAGCGACCGCGGCTGTGGCGTTCGGTGCTCAAGGAGTTGCAGCGCGCCGAGGAGATGACCGCCGGCAACACCGTGATGACGCTGCAGATGTGCGTCAACTACGGCGGCCGCGCGGAGATCGCCGACGCCACCCGCCGCATCGCCGAGCAGGTCAAGGCCGGCAAGCTCAAGCCGTCCTCGATCAGCGAGAAGACGATCGCGCGCAACCTCACGTGGCCGGACATGCCGGACGTCGACCTGTTCGTGCGCTCCTCGGGCGAGCAGCGCACCAGCAACTTCATGCTCTGGCAGTCGGCGTATGCCGAGATGGTCTTTCTCGACACCCTGTGGCCGGATTTCGACCGGCGTGACCTGTGGCGCGCCATACAGATCTATGCGGAGCGTGACCGGCGGTTCGGTGGCGCGATCGACGCAGCCAAGAGCTGACCGCGGCTCCAACCTTCCCCATGCCGAACGGGAGCCATACCTCCCGTTCGGCATGGGGAAGATCCACGAAACGGGGATATCCACAGCGGTTCTGCGGCAGGTGCCGAGACCCCGGCATCATCTGCGGATGAAAGATCGTGCCGTCCAGGAGGCAGTCGTCGGATGGCCTCGAGCGAGCGGTGCCGCTCGACGCGGTGCGGCCAGGGAATTCGCCGCCGAGCACGGCGGCGTCGTGCATCGCACCGAGTTGGCCGACCTGGGGATCGGGCGGAACGCCATCCGTGACGAGATTGCCGCCGGCCGGTGGTTTCGAGCAGGGACTCACACGGTCGCGATCGATACCCCTGCCTTGAGTACGCCGGCACTGCACTGGCGTGCGGTGTGGGAGAGCGGATCCGGAGCACGGCTTGACGGCGCGAGTGCGTTGTTGGCAGGAGGCATCGCGGGCTTCACCCCAGATGTCATCGACGTGACGATGCCAGCACGCAATCGACACCATCGGCTCGACGGTGTCCGCTTGCATCGCGTGGATTGCCCCGCACCGCGCAAAGGTGCCGGCATTCCACGGGTCGCCTTGGAACTCGCAACGATCCATGCCGCCCAATGGGCCGTCAGCGATCGGCAGGCTGCGCTGCTCATCTGCCTGCCGATCCAGCAACGGCTGGTCAGCACGGTTCGGCTTCAGATGGCATGGCGGGGTGTGGGGCGCTCTGCGAGACGACGGTTCTTGGACACAATCATCACCGATGTCACCGACGGAGCGCACTCGCTCGGGGAACTGGACTTCACGCGATGGGCGCGCCGAGCCGGAATGCCTGCGCCGTCGCATCAGGCGCTACGAACCGGGCCCGGCGGTCGCGTCTATCTCGATATCGCCTGGGACGCGATTGGCCTCGTGGTCGAGATCGACGGCGGACACCATGCCCGCGCGTTGAACCCGATCGACGACGCACTCCGGCAGAACGATCGGGTCGTCGCGGGTGAACGTGTCCTGCGCATTCCGGTCATCGGCTTTCGGATTGCGTCGGACCGCTTCATGCAGCAGGTCCGCCATACGTATGACGAGCTGGCTCGGCGATAGCGACTCCTTCCCCATGCCGAACGGGAGCCATACCTCCCGCTGGGCATCGGCAAAACGGCAGAAGCGCTCGATTCAGGCCTTCGCGGCGCAGTCCGCGCAGACGCCGAAGATCTCCACGGTGTGCTCGACCTCGGTGAAACCGTGCTCGGCGCTGACCGAGGCGGCCCAGCGCTCGACCTGCGGTCCCTCGACCTCGACGGCACGGCCGCAGCGGCGGCATACGAGGTGATGGTGGTGCCCGGTGCTGCACCGCCGGTAGATCGACTCACCGTCCGGCGCGCGCAGCACGTCGAGTTCACCGTCGGCCGCCATGGTCTGCAGGATCCGGTAAACCGTTGCCAGACCGACGGATTCACCGCAGTCCTTGAGCGCGGAGTGCAACTCCTGGGCGGAGACGAAGTCCTCCTGGTCACGCAACTGCTCCGCGACCGCCACCTGCTGACGGGTCGTCCGGCGCGCCGGCTGCTTGCCTGCCACCGTCATCACATCCCGGTGCTGACGACGGCGAGTGCGACCGCGAGCAACAACACCGAGCAGCGCATCATGCGCTCGATCGGCTGGATGCGCGGCCACGCGAGATAGAGCAGCCAGGCGACGACGAGGGCGCAGATCCCGAAGCACACAGTGCCGACGACACCGCGGAAGACCGCACCGACCACCAGCAGGAGCAGGACGACGACAGCAGGCAGGGCGCGCGGCGCAGCGGCGAGCCGCTGGAGCAGCGGATCGCTGGCGTGCTCGATACGGACGCGCAGGGGAGAGGTACGGACGCTCGGTCGGGAAGTGGCTGACATCCACTCCAGGATATCTGCCACGAACGATGCCCCATGACCGATGTCATGGGCACGGCATGATCCGCGGCACGGGGCGGCAGGCGCCGCCCCTGGCAGAGTTCTCGACATGATGACGACACAACAGCCGGGAGCCGTGGGTTGCCCGGATCCGCAGGGGGCGCCGGCGATCGAACTCGTCGGCCTGGAGAAGAGCTTCGGGTCGGTCCACGCCGTGCGCGGGCTCGACCTGACCGTCGAGCAGGGCGAGATCGTCGCCTTCCTCGGCCCGAACGGCGCCGGCAAGACCACGACCATCGACATGATGCTCGGCCTGTCGAACCCGAGCGCCGGCAGCGCCCGGGTCTTCGGTATGCAGCCGCGTGATGCGATCGGCCGCGGCCTGGTCGCCGCCGTCATGCAGACCGGCGGACTGTTGAAGGACCTCACCATCCGCGAGACCGTCGAGCTGACCGCCAGCCTTTTCGTGCAGACGCGATCGGTCGACGAGTGCCTGGAACGCGCCGGCATCGCCGACATCGGCGACCGCCGCGTGCAGAAGTGCTCCGGCGGCCAGCAGCAGCGGCTGCGTTTCGCGATGGCCCTGGTGTCGGACCCCGCGCTGGTCGTGCTCGACGAGCCGACCACCGGCATGGACGTCACCGGCCGCCGGGAGTTCTGGTCGGCGATCCGGCAGGACGCCCAGCGCGGCCGCACCGTGCTCTTTGCGACGCACTACCTGGAGGAGGCCGATCAGTATGCCGATCGGATCGTCCTGGTCCGCAAGGGCCAGATCGTCGCCGACGGCACCGGCGCGCAGATCAAGGCGATGGCCACCGGTCGCACCGTCCGCGCCACGATGACGGGCCTCAGCGATCGCGAACTGGCCGGCATACCCGGCGTGGATTCCGTTGAGTTGCAAGGTGACACGGTCACCCTGCACTCCAAGGACAGCGACTCGGTCGCCCGCTACCTCTTCGCAAACACCAATGCCCGTGATGTCGAGATCACCGCTCGTGGTCTCGAGGACGCGTTCCTCGCGCTCACCGGCGACGACCAGGAAGGAGCCTGACCGATGACCGACTACACAGCTCTGCACGCGGTCCCGACCGCCGAGCGCATCGACCTGGAGCGTCGGGTGCCCGCCCGAGGAGGCTTCAGCACCCGGTTGCTGCGCATCGAGTTGAAGCGGGTGCTGCGCAACAAGCGCACGATGATCTTCACCGTGGTGCTGCCCGTCGCGTTCTACGCCGCCTTCGGCGCGACCCAGAGCGGGAAGTTCAGCAGCGCCAACCCGATCGACATCAAGGCGTACGAGATGATCACGTTCGCCCTGTACGGCGCCCTCGCCGCCTCGGCCGCGATCGGCGCGAGCGTCGCCGTGGAGCGGGCACAGGGGTGGAGCCGGCAGCTGCGCCTGACACCGCTGTCCGGCTCGGCATACATCGCCGTGAAGGTGGTGTGCGCGATGGTCGCGGCCGCCCTGCCGGTGATCATCGTCTTCGCGATCGGCTCCGCCACAGGTGCGAAGCTGTCGGCCGGTGCGTGGGTGTCCTCCCTGGTGCTGTCCTGGCTGTGCGGCAGCCTGCTGTCCTCGCTCGGCCTGTTCGTCGGGTACCTCGTGCCGTCCGAGAACGCCATGCAGGTCCTCGGACCCGGCATCTCGCTGCTGGCCTTCGCCGGCGGCCTGTTCCTTCCCTTCGAGCTGATGAACCACACCATGCAGACGCTGGCGTCGTTCACACCGCTGTGGGGTCTGTCCCAGATCGCGCGTTACCCGCTGCTGGGCGGGTCCTTCGACCCGATGTGGCTGGTCAGCGCGGTCGTCTGGATCGGACTCTTCTTCGCCGGCGCCGTATGGCGATTCCGGCAGGACACCAGCCGGGTCTGAGCCGCACTCCTGACAGACTGAGCAGTGATGAACAACGACACCGCACGGCCGACCCCGCGACGTATGGCGGGGTCGGCCGTGCGCGCTCGCGACCACGAGGACTCGCTGGGCAATCGGATGATCATGGTCTTCTGGGCCGGCATCTGGCTGTTCTGGATGGTCCAGCCGTTCGTCGACGCCGTCCGGCACATCGACACGGTGCGTGGCGTGCTGGGGGTCGTCGCCGTGCCCGTCTTCTGCGTCGTCTACCTGTGGCACTTCTACGCCTGCCGGGCGATCTTCTTCCGGCTGTCCTACCCGCACGGTGTGACGCCGGGACCGCGTGACGTGCTGCGCTACTTGTTCCTCGGAGCGCTCGCCTTCATCTGTGTCTTCGCGGTCGGCCAGGACGGCTACGCCGGGGTGATCTTCTTCGCGCTCTCCAGTTTGTGGACGTTGCCGCTGGTCGTCGGCTGGCTCGTCGTGATCTGCGCCGGTGTCCTCTACGCCCTGCTGTGGAGCCTGCCCGACTGGCACGCGGACCCGAGCAGCTTCGTGGGGCTCGGTTTCGGATCCCTCGCGGTCACGGTCGGCATGGTCGCCGGGCGTCGTCAGCATCAGTTGCGCGAGTCCAAACGGGTGAATGCCGACCTGATGGTGCAGCAGGAGCGCAACCGGATGGCCCGCGACCTGCACGACATCCTCGGACACTCGCTCACCGTCATCACCGTCAAGGCGGAGTTGGCCGGCCGGTTGATGGATGCGGGTGCCGACGAGCGGGCCCGTCAGGAGGTCGCCGACCTCGAGCGGTTGTCGCGTACTGCCCTCGCCGATGTACGACGTGCGGTCGAGGGGTATCGGGAGATCTCGCTGTCCGGTGAGCTCGCCCGGGCCAAGGAGGCCCTCGCGGCGGCCGGCATCACCGGTCAGATTCCGACAGCTCTCGACCAGGTCCCGGCCGATCTGGTCGAACCCTTCGCCTGGACGGTCCGCGAATGCGTCACCAATGTGCTGCGACACAGCAAGGCGTCGACGTGCACGATCACCGTCACACCCAGCTCGATCACGGTCGCCGACGACGGGGTGGGCGCAACCGGTCGCCGGTCCGACGGCAACGGACTGGCCGGACTGCGTGAGCGCGCGCTCGCCGCCGGTGCCGTGCTCATCACCAGATCTGTTGAACCGCACGGCTTCTCGGTCACGGTTGCGGCGAGTTCGGACGGCTCGTCGGTGAAGTCGGGGGCGGATGTCGAGGCCGACACCGTGCGGCATACCCTCGGTCGACCGTCGGGGGAGGCAATGGCGTGACGATCACAGTGATGCTCGCGGACGACCAGGCGCTGGTGCGTGGTGCGCTCGCAGCACTGTTGGAGCTGGAGAACGACCTGACGGTCGTGCGCGAGGTCGGTGATGGCACCGAGGTGGTCGCGGCGGCCCGTGAGACCACCCCGGACGTGGTGCTGATGGACGTCGAAATGCCCGGCATGGACGGCATCACCGCGACCGCCGAGCTCCGCAAGGCCGTGCCGTCGACCCGCGTGCTGATCGTGACGACGTTCGGTCGCCCCGGTTACCTGCGGCGCGGACTCCAAGCCGGCGCAGCGGGATTCGTGGTCAAGGACACGCCGGCGAGGGAGCTCGCCGATGCGGTACGCCGCGTGCATCAGGGACTGCGCGTCGTCGATCCGGCGCTCGCGACCGACAGCCTGATCGCGGGGGAGTCGCCGCTCACGGCCCGCGAGACGGACGTGCTGCGGACCGCGCGAGCCGGCGGCACCGTCGCTGACATCGCGGGCGAACTCTTCCTGTCCGAGGGCACTGTCCGCAACCACCTGTCCGCGGTGATCGGCAAGACCGGTGCACGCACTCGCGCCGAGGCGGCGCAGATCGCCGAGACCAACGGTTGGCTGTAGCTCTTGCTCCGGCTCCTCGCGGCTCAGCCGAAGGGTAAGGCTCACACGTTCGCCGTACCCTTCGGCTGAGCCGGTCGTCGCCTCCGCGCCGGTCGGGTTGTTGCTCGGCTGGGTCGTCGCGGCTGTCGCCTGTTTCAGCTGCGGGTGACCGGCCAGCCGGTGATCTGCTTGGGCCGCGGCGGTGCGTAGGTGCGCACCTTGGACGTGCGCAGACCGAGCCGATGCAGGCCCTCGGCGATGGTCACCGCGGCGGTCACCCCATCGACGACCGGCACGCCGGTGCGTTCGCGGACCTGTGCCTCCAGGTCCGCCATACCTCCGCAGCCGAGGCAGATGACCTCCGCCCGGTCCTCGGCCACCGCGAGCTCGCACTCGCGCACGATGGCCTCGACGGCACGGTCGGGGTCCGACTCCAGGTCCAGCACCGCCATACCCGACGAGCGGACGGACGCCAGCCGCCGATCCAACCCGGCCAGCAGCAACCGGTCCTCGATCAGCGGGACGGTGCGATCGAGAGTGGTCACCACGCTGTAGCGATGCCCGAGGAACTGCGCCGTGGACGCGGCCGCCTCGGTGATGTCGATCACCGGGACGTCGAGCAGCTCCTGCAGCCCTTCGCGTCCGTGCTCGCCGTACCCGGCCTGTATGACGGCGTCGTACTCTCCGTCATACGAGAGGACGCGGTCCATCACGGCGACCGCGGCGAGATAACTCTCGACGTTGCCCTCGCAGGACTCGGCTCCGAAATGCGGTGTGAGCGCGACGATCTCGGTGCCCGGTGATGCTGCGGCGCGCGCGGCCTCACCGATGGACTTGGTCATGGTCTCGGTGGTGTTGACGTTGACCACGAGAATCCTCATTGCCGGCCTCCCGGCTGCACGTCCTCGGCCAGTTCGACCAGTGACCGGACGGCACCGCCCGGCACGACGATGACCGGGATCGGTGACTCGTGCACGATCCGCATCCCGGTCGAGCCGAGGAAGACCCGGTGGCCCGGACCCATGTCGCTCGAACCGACGACGAGGACGTCGCCGTCCGCCCATGTGACGTGCTCGATGGCATCGGCCCAGTCCTCCCCGAAGCCGACGGCGGTCTGCTCGATGGTCGGAGTGTGGGGGAGCGCGCGAACATCGGAGAGTGCGCTCGCGGCACTCTCACGGACGTCAGCGGTCACCGCCGCGCGCAGTTCGTCCTCCGCGATCAGATCGGTGGTCACGCTGCGTGAGCGCACCGAGAACGCGGTCAGTCGCAGGCGGGCGTTCATCTCGGTGCAGAGCCCGGCGGCGGCCAGGACCAGCCCCGACTTGCCCGCGACACCGCCGTATGCCGCGTTCAGGCGTGTCACCCGATCGTGCGTGTCGGCGCGAAAACCACGCGGTGCCAACGCGATCGGGACGGGGCTGGAGTGCACGAGGTGATTGGTGACACTGCCGAGACCGACCCGGCCGAGGACACCGCGCGAGGAGTTGCCGACGACGATGAGGTCGGCGCCCTCCTGCTCGGCCAGGTCGACGAGTCCGCTCGGGATCGACCGGGCGTCGTGGATCCGGAACTCCGCTTCGACATCGGCCGGAGTGTCCCGCTCCGCCTCCTCGAGCTCCTTGACCAGGCGCTGTCGCAACAGGCTCGTGTACTGGAAATCGACCCGTGCGACCGACGGGGCCGACGGCTTGTCCAGCACCATCGTGACGAGCAGCTTCGAGCGGGTCGAGCGCGCGATGAAGGCGCCCAACTGCAGCGCCTCGAGTCCGGCCACACCGGGCTGGTAGGCGACGATCGTGGTCATGACGGCTCTCCTTCGGGAGTCGGTGGTGGACGGTCAGTGGTGTGCCTGGACGGCGATCGCGTCGCCGTCGACCTGACGGAAGGTGCGCGATCGGTCGGCCACCAGGAGGTAGAGGACGAAGGCGATCCCGGCGGCGATGAACCAGGAGAACGGTCCGAACGTGCTCAACGGGTGGAGCGCGTCGATCTGCCCGGAGAAGGCGAAGGCGATCGAGATCAGTGCCGACGGGACGAGGGCGGCCACCGCGCGGTGGTTGATGCCGTTCGTGTAGTGGTAGTCGCCCTCGGGGTCGAGCGTGTAGAGGTCCGGGACGTTGACCTGCTGCTTGCGCAGCGCCCAGTAGTCGGCCATCACGATGCCGAACAACGGCCCCAGCACGGCGCCGAGCCCACCCAGGAAGTAGGTGATGACCGTGGGGGAGTTGTAGAGGTTCCACGGCAGGATCGCGAAACCGATGACGCCGGAGATGATCGCCGACTTGCGGAAGTCGAGTCGGTTGGGGGCGATGTTGGTCAGCGCGTATGCCGGGGCGACGAAGTTGGCCATCAGGTTCACCCCGACGGTCAGCACGACCAGGGCGAGGCAGGCCAGCACCAGGAACGGTGTGCTGAACGTGTGCACCACGTCCTCCGGGCCGGCGATGACCTGACCGTCGACGGTGAATCGACCACCCGCCAGCAGCAGCACGATGCAACCGAAGAAGATCGTGTTGACCGGGATGCCGGCGATGTTGCCCAGCACGATGGATCGCTTCGAGGTCGCGCCCCGGGTGAAGTCGCAGAAGTTGAGCACGAACGTGCCGTAGATCGCGACCCAGCCGGAGGCGCCGGCGAGGATCTCGTGCCACATGTCCCAGCCGTGCAACGCCCACGGCTTGCCACCCCGGAACGCCTCCGGCTCCCAGGTGATGTGTCCCTTCGCCTGTATGACGACAGCGATCGCCATACACAGGAACGTCACCAGGATCACCGGCCCGGAGTACGCCTCGAACTTGCGCACCATCTCGATGCCGTAGCAGGCGATGAACACCTGGATCACCCACAGGGCGGCGAAGGTGATCCAGCCGAGGTGACTGAGGCCGAGCAGTTTGTGCTCGGCGAGTCCGTGCGCACCGGGGAAGAGTTTCAGCACCAGGATGTTGCAGACCAGGGAGGCCAGGTAGGTCTGGATCCCGAACCAGGCGATGGCGACACCGCCGCGGAACAGCGCCGGGATGTGTGCGCCGCGGACGCCGAAACTGATCCGGCTCATCACCGGGAACGGCACGCCGACGGTGTACCCGACGAACCCGGAGATGGTCAGCAGCACGAGCAGGAAGAGCGAGCCGAAGCCCATTGCGAGCAGGATCTGCCAGGCGCCGAGGCCGAGCGCGAACATGCCGATGGCGAACGTGTAGTTGCCGAGGCTGTGCACGTCGTTCGCCCACAACGTGAAGATGTTGTACGAGCTCCAGGTGCGGCCCTCCTTCTTGGAGGGTGCGATGTCGTAGTTGTACAGCCGCGTGTCGCAGGCGGGCGTGGTGATGTCCGTGCCGACTGCGTCGTCCTGGCCGAATTCGATCGGCGCAGCTATCCGTTCAGTGTTCGACATCGGGCCTCCGGGTGAAGCGAGCCAGGCAATGGGTTGTCGTGGTTGCCAGGCAATCTAGGAGCGTCGAACCGTCTCGTGGGGGCGCCGGAAGATATATCCGTCAGGGCGCAGATATATCTCCGCGGGCATTGCGCGAATCGTCGATGTATGCCGTGAGCTTGCCGTGGTGCGCGCGGGCCGACGTGCTGAGCCGTGCGCCGTCGCGCGCGCGGAACGCCTCCAGCATCCGGGTGTGGTCGGTCTGCAGGTGTGCCCGTTGCTCGGCACTCAGCAGGCTCATCGCCTGGGACGGCTCGGTGAGGTCGGCGACCAGGCCCAGCATGTGCAGCAGCCGCGGCATACCGCACGGGGCGAGCAGGGTTTCGTGGAACGCCCGGCTGAGGGTCTGGTAGCGGTGCACGTCGTCGGCCTCGATCGCCGCCATGAGTTCGCGGTGCGTCTCCTCGGCCCGCCGGTCGTCTTCGTCGGTGGCAGCCGCGGTGGCTGCCTCGATCGCGGCCGCTTCGAGAGCCCCGCGCACCAGGTAGAGCTCGTGCAGCTCCGGGCCGCTCAGCACGGTGACGGTGTAGCCGCCGCGCGGTTGATGCCGCACCAGTCCTTCACCGATCAGCGTCTTGAGCGCCTCGCGCACCGGGATGGGACTGACCTGGAACACGGCCGCGATCTGGTCCACGGGCAGGTTCGCACCGGGCCGGATCTGGCCGGCGACGATCACCCGGCGCAACTCGCTGAGGACGTACGGACCCGATGCGTATCCGTCGGGTCGGCGCAGTTGCGCGCTCCAGTCAGTCGCCTCGGTCGTCATCGTGATCAGTATCCCGCCCGGTCGACGCCGCGTCATCCGGTGTGCGGTGCCGTGCGTGGTTTTGGCCTGGAGGCGCCCGCCTGGGACCATGGATGACGCCATGACCGACACCCTCGCCCCGACACCCGTGCTCCCGCCGCTGCAGATCGGCAAGCACACGATCGCCTCACCCGTGGTGCTGGCGCCGATGGCGGGCATCACCAACCGGGCGTTCCGCCGGCTGTGTCGCAGGTATGGCGACGAGGGTTCCGCTGCCGGTGGCGCATCGGGAGCGACCAGCCTCTACGTGAGCGAGATGATCACCTCGCGTGCGCTGGTCGAGCGCAACGCCATGACCATGCGGCTCATCGAGCACGACGCGGACGAGAACCCCCGCTCGATCCAGCTCTACAGTGTCGATCCCGAGACGACCGGCCGCGCGGCACACCTGCTGGCCAGCGAAAACCGTTGCGACCACATCGATCTCAACTTCGGATGCCCCGTGCCGAAGGTCACCCGCAAGGGCGGCGGATCGGCGCTGCCGTGGAAGACCGATCTGTTCAGGGGCGTCGTCTCGGCGGCCGTCAAGGCCGCTGCGCCATACGGCATCCCGGTGACGGTCAAGATGCGCAAGGGCATCGACGACGACCACCTGACCTACCTCGAAGCCGGCCGGATCGCCGAGGGTGAGGGAGCGGCAGCGGTGGCGCTGCACGCGCGCACCGCGGCGCAGGCCTACTCCGGTCACGCGCAATGGGACGCCATCGCCCAGCTCAAGCAGACTGTCACCAGCATCCCGGTGCTCGGCAACGGCGACATCTGGTCCGCCGAGGATGCGCTGCGGATGGTCCGCGAGACCGGGTGCGACGGCGTCGTCGTCGGGCGCGGCTGCCTCGGCCGTCCGTGGCTGTTCACCGACCTGGCGGCCGCTTTCGCCGGGGCGTCGACCAGGGTGCAGCCGACGATGCGTGAGGTCGCCGAGACACTGCGCCTGCACACGGTCTATCTCGCCGAGTTCTTCGAGTCCGAGGACAAGGCATGCCGCGACATCCGTAAGCACATCGCCTGGTACTTCAAGGGATTCCGGGTCGGCTCCGAGCTGCGCGCCGGTTTGGGGCTGGTCAAGTCGCTGGCCTCGCTGGACGACCTGATCGGCAGCCTCGACCTCGATCAGCCGTGGCCGGGCGAGGCATCGGAGGGACCCCGCGGCCGGGCCGGTTCGGAGCGCCACGTCGTGCTGCCCGAGGGCTGGCTCGACTCGCGCACTGTCGACGAGGACACCCGTCGCGACGTCGCGGCCGCCGAGGCGTGGAGCAGCGGCGGCTGACGGCTGTCAGTCCAGCGCCACCGAGGCGATGACGTCCGCGACCTCCTGAGCCGTCCAGCGCATCGTCGCGGAACCGACGGCGATCTCAGTCCACGACCAGCCCGGCACGTCCGCGCGCATCCAGTCCCGAACGCCGAGCAGGCCGTCGCTTTCGAGTCGCTGAATCACCTTCTCGCGCAACGGTTCCGGATCGCCGGGTGCGTAGACGACGAACTCGCGCGTGTGCGGCGGATGCGGTATGACGCGCACGCCCCGCTCGTTCAGCAGGGTCGCGATCTCGACCGCGCGATCGTGATATTCGGCCATGCGCGGCAGGTGCTCGTCCAGTCCGGCGAGGGCCGAGGCGGCATACGCCGTCATGCCGTAGAGCGTGCCGCCGAGCCGGCGACGCCACTGGCGTGCCTCGGCCACCAGGTCCTCCGGGCCGGCCAGCGCCGCTCCCGCGAACGCGCCGAGTCCCTTGTAGAAGGAGACGTAGACGCTGTCGGCCGGCGCGGCCACGTCCGCCAGGGACACACCGAGGTGCGGCGTCGAGTCCCACAGGCGTGCTCCGTCCAGATGCAGCGGCACCCCGCGGTCCCGGCACCGGGCGCTGAACTCGGTCAGGTCGGCCGGTGTCGGCAGGACGAATCCTGCTTCGCGCAGCGGGAGTTCGAGCAGGACGGCACCGAGGGTTCCGGGGATGGCGTCGAGATGCGCGACGGTCGGCAACTCGCGACCGGAGCCGAGTCGTTCGTAGTGCAGATCGTGCAGCAGTGCCGGGCCATCGAGTTCGTGGCGCAACAGATGTGACAGGTCCGGGATCGCCACGCGTCGTGACCCTGACCGGTCGGTCCAACACCGCAGCGCCGCCTGCTGGGCCATGACCCCGCTCGGGAAGAAGGCGACGGCGGGTTTGCCGAGCAGACCGGCTACGCGGGACTCCAGCTTGCCGACGAGCCCGCCGGCGCCATACCAGTCCCACGCGGTGTCGGCGTCGACACACTGCGCGACGGCAGCAAGTGCCTCGCTCGGCGTGCGGAAGTCGTGGCCGAGCATCCGGCGTGCGGTCGGCAGGGCGGCAGTGAATCGGTCGTCGAGCGTGGGCATTGCCTCATCCTGCCGGAGCCACCTCCTCGGTGCATGCCGGGTCGTCGACCGCCTGCACCGGAGCCGTGGCTCTTCCGCGGCGTGCCCCGCGATAGACCAGCGATGCCGCCGCGACACCGAGCGCCCAGAACACGTGCCTTCCGTTCATCACGAGCAGCACGCTGACACTGATGAACGCCATCACCGCCGTCAACCAGGCGGTGCTGTGGCGTGGCAGGAGTCGCACCGCGGCGGCCGTGCCGATCACGTACACAGTGGTGAAGCAGCCGGTTGCGAGCAGCATCAGTCCGGCCAGGCCGATCCCGAAAACCTCTGTCGCGGTGAGAGATCCGAGTGCGAGGACGACCATCACGGCCAGGCTGCGACGCGGCACCTCACCCGGCGCACCGCCCTTCGCGAGCCAGGTCGGCAGGGCGCCCTCCCTGGCCAGCGCGGCTCCGAGTCGGGAGCCGCCCGCGAAGTACGCATTCATCGCCCCGACGGTGAGCAGCACCGCGACGACGGCGGTCACGACCCGGGCCGGCCCACCGAGCCCCTCCACGAGCAACGCAGACAACGGGGCCGCCGTGTGGGACGCCGCCGGCCCGAGCACGAGGACGGTCGCCGCCGCGAGCGCGAGGTAGAGCACGCCGACGACCACGATGGCGATGCCGGTCGCCCGCGGCAGATCACGCCGGGGGTTCCGGTAATCCCCGGCCAACGGTGCGATCGCCTCCCAGCCGGCGAAACCCCAGACCAACAACGCCGCCGCCGTGCCGATGGCACCCACACCGTGCGGCGCGAACGGGGTGAGGTGTGTCGTCGTCGCATGCGGGGATGCGACGAGGACCGCGGCTGCGATGAGCACGGCGAGCACCGCGGTCAGGACCAGTTGCACCCGTCCGGACAGCCGCAGCCCGGCCGCGTTCAGCAGGCCGACGCCGCCGATCAGCAGGACCGCCGTCACGACACTCGTCCGGTGTCCGCCGCCGACCGCCTCCGCGACATACGCGCCCGCCATCAGGCTGGCAGGTGGGGCACCGACGGGCACCGCGAAGAAGAAGCACCAGCCGATGGCCCCGGCCGCTCGCGCACCGAACGCGGTGTCGACGTATGCCGACACGCCTCGGCGGTCGGGATGCCGTGCGCCCATGGCCGCGAACGTTGCGGCGAGCGGAATGCTCAGCACCACCAACGCGATCCACGCCACGAGCGATGCCGGACCGGCGACCTGCACGCCGAGCGACGGCAGGGTGATGACCCCGGTGCCGAGCACGGCTCCGATCGACAGTGCGGCGCCCTGCGGGACCGACAACGAACTCTTCATGGGTCCAGCCTGTCGCCACCAGTGGCTCGGTGAAAGATCCATTCCGATGCAAATTGATTGGGCCAATCCTAGACTGACCGCATGGACCTGCTCGTGGATCTCACGGGACCCGGTGACCGGGCCTTCCGGATCTACCGACACCTGCTCGACGGCATCGCCTCCGGCCGGCTGCCACCCGGCGAACGACTGCCCCCGACGCGGGCCTTCGCGCAGGAGCTCGGGATCGCGCGAGGGACGGTCGCCACGGCATACGACCGGCTCGTGGCGGAGGGCTATCTCGAGACCCGCGTCGGCGCCGGCACCTTCGTCAGTGCGGACGTCGGCGCACCCCGGCCGGTCGCGGCTCCTGCCGGTGATGTCCGGCCGCGAGCCGTGTGGGAGTCGCTGCCGCCGGCGGTGCCGGACGCACCGCCGCTCGAGCACGACCTGTCGGTCGCCGGCCCGGACACCCGCCTCTTCCCCTTCGCCGTATGGCGGCGGCTGGTGTCGGCGACCCTGCGGCCGGCGCTGCAGGAGCAGCCGGTCTATGACGGTTCCGGCCATGCGCTGCTGCAGGCCGAGATCGCCCGCCACCTGCGCGTGTCCCGGTCGGTGGTCGCCGACGGCGGCGACGTGCTGCTCACCGCGGGTGCGCAGCAGGCGCTCGATCTGCTCGGCCGAGTGCTGCTCGGCCCGGGGGACACCGTTGCTGTCGAGGATCCCGGCTACACCGCCGCGGTTCGCCTCTACGCCTCGCAGGGCGCCCGGGTTCGCGGCGTGCCGGTGGACGAAGAGGGCCTGGTGGTCGACGCGCTGCCGGACGACGCGCGTCTGGTCTATGTCACGCCGTCCCATCAGTTCCCGACCGGTGCGGTGATGTCGCTGCGCCGTCGTACCGCGCTGCTGGACTGGGCGGCGACCCACCGTGCGCTCATCATCGAGGACGACTACGACAGCGAATTCCGGTATGACGCAAGGGCGCTCGCACCGTTGCAGAGTCTCGACACGTGCGGCCGGGTCGCCTACGTCGGGTCGTTCTCGAAGGTGCTGATGCCGATGCTCCGGATCGGCTACGTGGTCGCACCGCGGTCGCTGCAACCCGCGTTGCGGGACGCCAAGTTGCTGACCGACTGGCAGGGGGACACCGTCACCCAGGGAGCGATGGCGCGGTTCCTGGCCGAAGGTCTGCTCGCGGCGCATGTGCGCCGGGCGACTCGGGTCTACGCCGCGCGACGTTCGGTCCTGCTGCGGGAGCTGGCCCGGCTCGACGACGTGCTCGTCGCCTATCCGTCCGCGGCGGGCCTGCACGTGTGCACCCGCCTGCGCGATCAGCGGCGTTCGGACAGCAAGGTGGTCAGGTCACTTGCGGAGGTCGGCGTCGGAGTCGAGCCGCTCGCTCCGAGGTATGTCGAACAGCCGGCCGTGCACGGCCTGGCCCTCGGCTTCCGGCACATCGACGAGTCCCGGATCCCGGACGCGGTCGACCGGATCGGAGCGGTGCTTCGCGGGCAGTAGCCCCTAGGTTTCGACAGGGCGCTCGTCGTCGGTGATCCAGTGCGACCAGGACCCGATGTAGACGCTGGTCTGCGGATGGATTCCGGACGCCTCGAGCGCCAGCGCGAGATGGGTGGCCTGCACCCCGGATCCGCAGTAGACACCCACTTCGCTGTCCGGTCGTATGCCGAGCGCGGTGAATCGCATTGCCAGATCGTCGGGGGAGAGGAACGCCCCCGATGCGACGACGTTGGCCAGTGCCGGAGCGGAGACGGCGCCGGGGATGTGTCCGGGGACGGGATCGATCGTCTCGTTGTGGCCGGCGAACCGGTCGGCGGGGCGGGCGTCCAGCAACAGCTTCTCCGCGGCGAAGTCCGCGGCGCCATCCGCATCCAGCAGTGCGGCGCCGGGATCGGTCGGATAGAAGTCGCCCGTGTGTGGTGCCGGCTGGTCGGTCGACACCGGCAGCCCCGCCGCCGCCCATCCGGCGAAGCCGCCGTCGAGGACCTGCACGTCCTCCTTGCCGAAATACCTCAGCAGCCACCAACACCGGCTCGCCGCAAGCGAATTGCCGTCGTCGTAGACCACGACCGGGCGGTCGTTGTCCACTCCGGCCGCCCGCATCGCGGCCGCGAACACCTCACGTTGTGGCATCGGGTGGCGTCCGCCGTCTCCGGGAGCATCGGCCATGACGCCTTCGAACTCGACCCACGAGGCTCCGGGCAGGTGGCCGGCGTCAAAGGCCGGGCGGCGGGTCGGTTGGCCCATCTGCCAGCGGGTGTCGAGCACCGTCACCGAATCCAGGACGCTCGCCAGAGCGGCGGGGACGATCAGCGGATGCGTGGGGCGCGTCATACCTGAAGTCTGCTGGCAGCGGCGACCGGCCGCAACGGCAGGTCGGCGCATGCGGCCACGCGGCGTGGGTAGGCTCAAGACGTTCAGGCGCTCCCCGGAGCGCTCACGCCACTAGACCGACTCACTGGAGGTCAACCCGTGCTCGTTCGTCGCCTCGCCCGCCCGATGTTGTCGTCGATCTTCGTCACTTCCGGCTTCAGCGCCATACGCAACCCCGACCCGAAGGCGCCCATCGCCGCGCCGTTCCTCGACAAGCTGCGTAGCGTGCTGCCCGCCCAGGCGGCGGCCCTGATCCCGGCCGACGCGGCCACCGCGGTTCGGGTCAACGGCGGCGTCCAGATTGTCGGCGGCCTGCTGCTGGCGACCGGTCGCGTTCCGCGCGTCGCATCCCTGGCACTCGCCGGCAGTCTGGTGCCGACCACCCTGGCCGGCCACGCGTTCTGGCAGGAGGACGACCCGACCAAGCGCGCCCAGCAGCAGATCCAGTTCTTCAAGAACGTCAGCCTGATGGGCGGTCTGCTCATCGCGGCCGTCGACACCGAGGGCAAGCCGAGCGCTGCATGGCGGACGCGCGCGGCAGCCCAGCACGCCGGGGACGCGGTCGCGTCGGCCCTGCCCTCCGGCAGCGACAGCTCGGACACCGTGAGTTCGCTCAAGGAGACCGTCGGCCACGTCGCCGAGGCGGCCAAGGAACACAGTGCGCACTGGGCGAGCGTTGCGAAGGAGCAGGCGCCGGTCGTCGCCGAGGCGGCCAAGGAGCACGGCGCGCACTGGGCGAGTGTTGCCAAGGAGCAGGCACCGGTCGTTGCCGATGCGGTGCGCGAGCGCGGCGGGAAGGCCGGACGTCGGGCCGCCAAGCGTGCGTCGAAGGCCGCGCGTCAGGCACGGGCCCAGCTCGCCTGATCACGCGAACAGCACGCACGCCGGCGCACCACTACAGGTGGTGCGCCGGCGTGCGTTGCTCGTCCATCCACTCGATATCGGGTTCAATGAAGACATGTGCCGCAACATCCGTCCGCTGAACAACTTCGAGCCCCCTGCGACCGACGACGAGGTCAGCGCCGCCGCGCTGCAGTTCGTCCGCAAGATCGCCGGGAGCACCAAGTCGTCGAAGGCCAACGAGGCCGCCTACGACAAGGCGGTCGCCGCCATCACCCGGGCCAGCCGCGAGCTGATCGATTCGCTGGTCACGACGGCGCCGCCGAAGGACCGCGAGGAAGAGGCCGCCAAGGCGCGTGCCCGCTCGGCCGCCCGCTACGCCTCGTGACCGCTGAGATCACCGTCCAGCCACTGGACCGCAAGGCGCAACGAGCGCTCGCCGGGTGGCTCGGTGACGCGCAGGCCGCAGGGGTCGACGTCGACGACGTCGAATCCATCGGGGCGGCCTATGACAGCTACGTGCACGAAGTGCTGCTGACCCCTGCTGCGGAGCGCGTCGATCCGACCCCGACGCTGACGATGATCGCCATGGCGATGGGCGAGTACCTCCAACGCAATTCGAGCCTCCAGTGGCGCGTGGCCGGGGACAGCCAGGGCGCCGACCTGGCACTGGCATCGGCCGACGACCTCGGGGTGCTCTACCCGATCGACCCGGTCGCGCAGGCGTGGTCGCAACGACAGCGCGGCTGGCTGCCGTTGTTCACCCGGGAGCTGATGCGCAACATCGAGGACCCGGCCGAGTGATGTCCACGACGATGAGCATGGCGATGAGCACGTCGACGCGGGTGAAGTGGTGCGCCAACTGGGCGAACGGATCGACGGCACTCGGATTCGCGGTCGCCCGCCTCGGCCGCGCGCGTATGGCGAAAGGCCCCCGCGGGCTCTACCTCGCGAGCGGCTATCGCTTCGGATTTCCGGTCGCAGGAGCCTTCACCGTGGGCAATGTCATTGTCTCCAAAGGCGATTGGACCGACCTGCAACAGCGGCACCCGCTGTTGCTGACGCACGAGGAGCAACATAGCTGGCAGTACGTCGTGTGCGGCGGGCTCCCGTTCGTCCCGCTGTATCTCGGGGCGCTCGCCTGGTCCTGGCTGCGGACGGGCGACTTCGCCTCACGCAACGTCTTCGAGCGCAATGCCGGGCTCGCGATGGGCGGCTACCACGAGCGATCGGTCCGGACCCTCGGCGCAGCGTTGCGCAGTATCCGTCCTGGTGTCGCCGGATGAGCTATACGGCATACGACCGGCAACGGTTCGTGCGGGAGGACCCTGCCCAGAAGAGGGCGGATCGTGACGACTTCGCCCGCGACCGGGCCCGAGTGCTGCACTCGGCCGCATGGCGCCGACTTGCCTCGAAAACCCAAGTGCTGCAACCACATAACGACTTCATCCGCAATCGACTGACGCACTCGCTCGAGGTGGCTCAGATCGGCCGGGAGTTCGGCGAGGCCATCGGCTGCAACGCCGACGTCGTCGACACCGCATGTCTGGCGCACGATCTCGGGCACCCGCCGTTCGGACACAACGGCGAGGGTGCTCTGAACGAATTGTGCGGTCACATAGGCGGTTTCGAGGGCAACGCACAGACCTTCCGAATCCTCACCCGGCTGGAGGCCAAGCGGTCGCGGCGGGACGGCGAGTCCGTGGGGCTCAACCTGACTCGTGCCTCGCTGGACGCTGCCAGCAAATATCCGTGGTTCCGTGGCGAAAACCGTTCTCATCCCGGCAAGTTCGGCTGCTTTCAGGCGGATGAGCAGATCTTCGACTGGGCGCGGGCGACCGTTCCGACCGGTCACCGCCAGCAGCGGTGTGTCGAGGCGCAGGTGATGGACTGGGCGGACGACGTCGCCTACTCCGTGCATGATGTCGAGGACGGCATCACCGCCGCACTGATCGACGTGCGCGCACTGCGGTCTCGTGAAGAGCTGGATGCGCTTGCCGACCTTGCCCGGCGCATCTACGCCCCACAACTCGAAACAGCTGAGTTGGCAGGGTCGTTCGAGCGTCTGCTCGCCTCGGGCGTCATACCTGAGCAGCAGCGGCCGGGTCGGCAAGGGGTGGCAGCGCTGAAGGACATGACCAGCCGATTGATCGGCCGGTTCGTCGGTGCTGCCGAACAAGCGACGCGCGACAAGTTCGGCGACGGGCCGTTGACCCGCTACGCCGCGCATGTCGTCATACCCTCCGATGTGCTGGCCGAGTGCGTGATGCTCAAGGCCGTCGCCGCGCGCTGGGTGATGATGACCGACGAGCGCCGCACCCTGCAGGCCGAGCAGCGCCGGATCATCGAGACGCTGTTCACGCTCTTCCAGGAACATCCGGACCGGCTCGACCCGCTCTTCGCCGAGGATCACGCGGCGGCCGCGAACGACGCAGCCGCACTGCGTGTCGTCGTCGACCAGATCGCCTCGCTCACCGATCACCGCGCCCGAGCACTCGCCGAGGAATGGAGCTAGAACGACCATGTGGGACCTTTCACCGCTCCCGATCGTCGGCGCGCCGATGGCGGGCGTCGGCACGCCGCAGTTGACGGCCGCGATCAGCGACGCCGGTGGTCTCGGGCTGTTCCCCGGCGGCTACCTGACCGGTGATGTGCTGGCCGAGGGAGTGGCGCGCATCCGCGAACTCACCGATCGACCGTTCGGCGTCAACCTCTTCCTGCCGACGCCCGTTGACGAGGAGCGCGACGGCGATCAATTGCGTTCGTATGCCGAGCAGTTGGCGCCGGTCGCCGCATCGGCGGGTGAGCTGCTGCCGGAACCGCGCTGGGACGGTGCCGATCATTTCGCGGCGAAGCTCGAGGTCCTGGAGCGGGATCCGGTCGCGGTCGTGTCGTTCATCTTCGGGCCGCCGCCGGTCGACGCGGTGCGACGTCTGCACGCCGTCGGCACGCGGGTGCTCGCCACCGTCACGGACGCGCAGGAGGCGGAGGCAGCTTCGGCTGCGGGCGCCGACCTGCTCTGCCTGCAGGGCACGGATGCGGGCGGCCACCGCGGCACGCACCGTGTCGATGCCGAACCCAACACCTCGGGCTGGCGGGAGTTGCTACCGCAGGTGCTGGCAGTGACGGAGCTGCCGGTCGTGGTCGCTGGTGGTGTGATGAGCGCGCAGGACGTTGCGGCTGCGCTGGCCGCCGGCGCCGTTGCCGTGCAATGCGGTTCGGCGTTCCTGCTGACCGACGAGGCCGGGATCAACGACGCCTATCGCGCCGGGTTCACCGCTGCCGACCTGACCGAGACCGTCGTGACACGCGTCTTCAGCGGTCGGCCGGCGCGCGCCATACGCAATGAGTTCGTGGCGAGCTTCGATCCGGTGGCTCCGCCCGTCTATCCGATCGTGAACCAGCTGACCAAGCCGCTGCGGGCCGCCGGCGCCGCGTCCGGCAATCGCGAGCTGATCAGTCTCTGGGCGGGCACCGGCTGGCGACAGGCTCGCCCGGGTCGCGCGGCGGACGTGGTCGCTGCACTCGCTGCCAAGGTTGTCTGACGCCGCACCTGGCCCAATGTCACACCGCCGCCATAGGTTCGACACATGGAGCGTTTCGTCGACCGTGACTTCACCGGTGCCGAGTTCCGTGAGTGCATGCTCGACAACTCCCGCTTCGTCGGTGTCGTCATGCGCGGTGCGGAGATCGACGGCCTGCTGGGCGACCTGACCGTCAACGGCGTCGCGGTGATGCCCTTCGTCGAGGCCGAGCTCGATCGCCGACATCCGGTGCGGGTGCTGATCCGCTCCGACGACGTGAGCGATCTGCGGACAGGCTGGCAGCAGTTGCAGGACGATTGGGCGGCGACCATCGATCGCATACGCCGATCGCCCGGCATCGAGCGGACCTCCGTGGGCGGGGAGTGGTCGACCCTCCAGACGCTGCGCCACCTCGTGTTTGTGCACGACTCGTGGTTCAGCAGGTGCTGCCTGGGCCGGACCGAACCCTTCACGGCATTGGCCCTGACGACCGACGGTATGCCGGAGGACGCCGCGCCCGGTGTCGACCGTGCGGCCGATCCCACGCTCGAGGAGGTGCTGGCCGTCCGGGCTCGGCAGACGACGCTGCTGACCGATTGGCTCGCCAGGTGCACGGCCGAGGAGTTGGGTCGTCCGGCACCGGTGCCCGACGACGACGTGTGGCCGCCATACGCGCGGGGGAGGACAGTGGTGCAGTGCCTGCGCACGGTCCTGAACGAAGAGTTCGAGCACCACAACTTCGCGGTCCGCGATCTCGCGACCCTCGACCGGGCATGAGGTTGTGGACGGCTGCCCCTCGTCGAACGGCCGCCACCTAGACTGCCGTTGTTATGGCGGGTCGCATCAAGTCCGAAGACGTGGAGCTCGTCAAGGAGCGCAGTTCCATCGAGGACGTCGTCAGCGAGCACGTCACGCTGCGCCGGTCCGGCAGCAACCTCGTCGGGCTGTGCCCCTTCCACGACGAGAAGACACCGAGCTTCTCGGTCAATCCCACGCAGGGCTTCTACCACTGCTTCGGCTGTGGCAAGGGCGGCGACGTCATCTCGTTCGTCCAGGACGTCGACCACCTCAGCTTCGCCGAGTCGGTCGAGCGGCTGGCCGGCAAGGTCGGCGTCGAACTGCACTACGAGGACGGTGTCCGACCTCGTGAGGAGAGCATCGGCCGGCGCACCCGTCTGCTCGAAGCGCACCGCGTCGCGGCGGAGTTCTACTCCTCGCTGCTGCCGGAGATGCCCGAGGCGCGGACTGCCCGCGATTACCTGCGCGGCCGGGAGTTCGACGGCTCCATTGCCGAGCAGTTCGGCCTGGGCTATGCGCCCACCGACGGCCATGCATTGTCGAAAGTGTTGCGGGACAAGGGTTTCAACCGTGACGAGATGCTCGCTGCGGGCCTGATCAACCGCGGCGGATATGACGTCTTCCAGGGCCGTCTGCTCTGGCCGATCCGCGACATCACCGGAGACACGGTCGGCTTCGGCGCCCGTCGGA
This sequence comes from Flexivirga sp. G2, assembly GCF_055397625.1. NCBI lineage: Bacteria > Bacillati > Actinomycetota > Actinomycetes > Micrococcales > Dermacoccaceae > Flexivirga > Flexivirga sp. G2. The sequence continues at coordinate 2,980,738 of NZ_AP039675.1, read as the reverse complement.
TCTTCGACGGTGACCCGCGGCCGGCCAAATATCTCAACACCGGCGAGACGGCGATCTACAAGAAGCAGCGCGTGCTCTACGGGCTCGACCTGGCCAAGAAGTCGATCGCCGACGACCGCCGCGCGGTGATCGTCGAGGGCTACACCGACGTGATGGCCGCCCACCTGTCGGGCGTCACGCAGGCCGTGGCGACATGTGGCACCGCCTTCGGCGTCGACCACATCAAACTGCTGCGCCGGTTGCTGCGCGACGAGGCCGGCGGCAGCCCGGCGAAGGTCATCTTCACCTTCGACGGCGACTCCGCCGGACAGAAGGCCGCCCTCAAGGCGTATGACGAGGACCAGCGCTGGGCGTCCCAGTCCTTCGTGGCGATCGCGCCCGACGGGCAAGACCCGTGCGAGCTGCGGATCTCGGCCGGACCCGACGCGGTCAAGGAACTCGTCGACGGTGCGACGCCGATGTTCGAGTTCGTCGTCCGCACCACGCTGGCGCGCTTCGACCTGGACTCGGTCGGTGGCCGGGTCGCCGCCACTCGGGCGCTGGCGCCGATCGTCGCCGACATACGAGACCCGCTCGCGCGCGAAGAGCTGGTTCGTGAGGTCTCCCGGCACCTCGGTGTCGATGTCGGTGACTTCCAGCAGGCGGTGCGACGAGCTCCACGTGGCGGCATCGCGGAGGCCGCCAAGAAGACGCGGGAGAAGCCGGTCGACACGTCGGCTGAACCGGTCGCGGCTGCTCCGGCATACGAGCCCCCGGACCTGCGTGACCCGATCGTGCGCGCCGAGCACATGCTGTTGCAGTGCGTGGTGCAGTTCCCCTCGGCGGTCCCGACCCAGCAACTGGACCCGGTCGACCCCGCCGATCTCACGGCGCCGGCGCACCGTGCGGTGTTCGAGGCGGTGCGAGCGGTCGGCATCGACCCCGCCCGCAGCCAGGGTGCGTGGGTCTCGGCGATCAACGAGTCCGTGCCCGAGGTGGTGCGGCCGCTGGTCGCGCAGCTGGCCGTCGAGCCGCTGCCGACCAAGCTGGACAGCCAGGGCCGGCCGGACTGGCACTACGTGCGCTCGCTGGTGGTGCGCGTGCGCGAAGTGGCTCTGCGCCGGAAGATCTCGCAGGTGATGAGCGCGCTGCGCCGCAGCGACGACGCGGAGCGGACGCGCACGATCTCGGCGCAACTGACGACCCTGCAGCGCTCGCTGAACGACCTGCTCGCCAACCTGGAGTGACCGTTAAAGCGGGTTGAGTAGCGGAGGAGCGCAGCGCGGGAGCGTATCGAAACCGCGCACTGACGTTGGTCGAGCAGTGCGGAGGAGCGGAGCGGGGGGAGTCCGTATCGAAACCGCACACTGAAGCTGGTTGAGTAGGGCGGAGGAGCGGAGCGGGGGAGTCCGTATCGAAACCGCACACTGAAGCTGGTTGAGTAGGGCGGAGGAGCGGAGCGGGGGAGTCCGTATCGAAACCGCACACTGAAGCTGGTTGAGTAGGGCGGAGGAGCGGAGCGGGGGAGTCCGTATCGAAACCATTCAGTGGACAATGGGGACCATGTCCTTCCTCAAGCGCTCCAAGCCACAGCTTTCGCCCGAGGTGCTCGAGCAACTCGACCTCCCGAAGGGCGAACGACTGCTGGCGTCGGCGGTCGACCAGCTGACGGGGGCGCATGTCGTCGCGACGAACTGGCACCTGACCGTCGCGTCCGCGGAGGGCCACATCACGGCCCGCCCGTGGCATGAAGTGGACGCAGGTCAGTGGGAGCCGCAGACGTGGACCCTGACGGTCACCTGGGTCGACGGAAAGCGCCCGGGGCAGTGGACCTTCGGGCCGCAGGACACGCGCCTGCCCGAGACGTTCCACGAGCGGGTCCGCGCCAGCATCGTGCTGGCCGAGGAGCTCGCACTGGAAGGTCGTGCGAAGGGCCGGGTCGTCGTCCGACGCGACCTGCAGGCAGGCACTCTGCTGACCCAAACGGTGCTCGGCCGGGGCGCCCGCGCCGACGATCCGCAGGTGCGTGACGCGGTCGAGCGCACGACGGCATACGTCCGGGACGCGGTCGGCCTCTGACGGCTCTCCCGATTCGGTGTTGGGGCAGGGAATTTGCTATGGTTCTGCACGCGAACAACACGCGTTCCCCTGTAGCTCAATTGGCAGAGCATTCGGCTGTTAACCGGAGGGTTCTTGGTTCGAGTCCAAGTGGGGGAGCAAGCAGAACGGCCCGGGAAACCGGGCCGTTTTTGTATGTCGTGACACCGCCGGGAGTCGAGGATGGATCAGGAAGCCTTGCGTTCCTCGGGCGTCTTCAATCGGGCGATCGCCTCGATCTGTGCGCTCTCCTTCTCACCACGTTTGGCTGCGTCCTCGACCAGGGCACGGGCGAGCCGGATCGACGAGGGGGACACGTGGTGTGCTTGCTCGGTCTGGCTCATGGCTGCTCCTGTTCGTCAGGTCCATTGTCGCGCAGGCGTTCGGCTGCGTCCACTGTGCCGCCGGTGACGGCCACACGGGACAAACGCCGCGCAAGATCGCGGTCCGCGACGCTACCCAGATCCGAACGAATCAGATCGGCCAGCAATTCCTGGCCGATGTCGCGCGAGAGCGGGGACGAGGAGGTCAGCGCGCTGATGGCACGGTCAAGGCGTTGACTCCACTCGGTGCGTGCCTGTTGGTGTTGGCCGCGCAGGTTGACCAGGGCCGGAACGGTTGCACCGACGATTGCGCCCACGAACGATGCGAGTGCCACCCACCACGTCATGGGTGGCCCTGAAAACGATCCATGCCGAGCACGCTAGCGGGGAATGACGGCAGGGACTGCGCATCGGAGGGCGCCCTTGCGTCGGTTTGTGGCGGTCAGACTCCGCCACCGGTGGCAACACCCGGAGCGTTGGTCGGCCCGGCCGGGTCACCGGCGGGTGCTGCCGGGCCGACCTTGCGGCCGCGTGCCTGCAGGCGTCGCTCGACCCAGGTCGCGAGCTTGCTGATCGCGTAGTTGATCAGGATGTAGATCGCCGCGATGACGACCAGCATGGCGAAGATGTTGCCGTTCAGTGAGGTGGCCGGCTTGCTCTTGTAGAGCATCTCGCCATACAGCACGTTGTAGCCGAGAGCGGTGTCCTTGAGCACCACGATGACCTGACTGATCAGCGACGGCAGCATGGCGGTGATCGCCTGCGGGAGCAGGATGATCCGCACCGTCTGACCGGCGCTGAGGCCGATGGAGCTCCCTGCTTCACGTTGGCCGGCCGGCAACTGGTCGACGCCCGAACGGATGACCTCACAGATGACCGACGAGTTGTAGAACGCCAGACCGGCGACCGTGGCGATGAGCGGTCCGTTGCCGCTGCCCTGGCCGTGAGCGCTGAGCCAGCCGAAGATGAAGAGCATCATCAGCAGCACCGGGAGCGCGCGGGTGAGTTCGACCCACGCGGTCACCACCCAGCGCAGGGCACGGACGGCGATCGCGGCCGGTCCGTTGGTCCGGGGTACCTCGATCATCCGCAGCATCGCCAGGACGGCGCCGAGCACCAGGCTGATCACGATGGCGAGCGCCGCTGCGATCAGGGTGCCGCGCAGGCCGGGGAGGATGTAGCTCTTCCAGGTGCCCCACTGGACGAACGGTTTCCACTTGTAACTGGCGAACTGATCCTTGTCGGCCAGTTTCCATGCGACCAGCGCCAGGATCGCCGCGCAGACGACGCCGCCGACGACACCGAGGATCGCGTAACGCCGCTTCGCCTTCGGGCCCGGTGCGTCGAACAGGACTGAGGCACTCATCGCGTCTCCCTCCTACGTCGGGACCCGCGATTCGTCTGAGCCCTTGGTTCCCTCGCTGCGCTCGCTCTCATCGCTTCACCGCCACACGCTTGCCGAGCCAACCCAGGCCGACACCCACCGGCAGGGTCAGCAGGATGAAGAAGACGCCCACGACCATGAACGACAGATTCAGCATTCCCGGATCCCTCTCGGTGACCGTTTTGAGCACACCGGACAGTTCGTAGACGCCGATGGTCACGGCCACGGTCGTGTTCTTGGTGAGCGCGATCAGCGTGTTGCCCAACGGGACCACCGCACCGCGGAACGCCTGCGGCAGGATCACCTCGCGCATGGTGTGGCCGAAGGTGAGACCGATCGACCGAGCCGCCTCGGCCTGGCCGAGCGGGATCGTGTTGACGCCCGAGCGCAGCGCCTCACACACATAGGTCGCGTGGTAGACCGTCATACCGACGACCGCGAGTCGAAAAGCGTTGGTATCTGCGAACTTCGGGTCGCCCGAGTCGGCCAGCGCGATGCCGAGCTGGATGTAGAGCACGAAGCTGCACGACAGGATGATCAACGTCAACGGGGTGTTCCGGAAGATATTGACGTATGACGTGCCGACGAACCGCAGGATGCCGACCGGCGACAACCGCAGCGTCGCGATGATCGTTCCGAGGATCAGACTCCCGATCGCGCTGAGCACCGCGAGTTTCACGGTCGTCCAGAGCGCGGTCCAGATCTGATAGTCGGAGAAGAGCGAAGCCACCGGTGCCCTTCCTATCTGTATCGGGGTAGTGGTCGGCCCGCCCGGAGGAGGCCACGTGACGGTTGGTCACCGCCGGGCGGGTCGAAAGGTGTTGCTACTGGCGAGAACTCACGCCTGGCAGGTCGGTGACTTCGGCGGGTTGAGCTTCTGGTTGTACTTGTAGTCGGAGCCGAGGTTGTTCTCCAGCGCCTTCTTCCAGTTGCCGTTGTCGAGCGTCTTCTTGATGGCGGCGGCGACCTTGTTGCAGTCGGCGGAGCCCTTCTTCAGGCCGATGCCGTAGTTCTCCTCGCTGAAGGTGCCACCGACGAGCTTGAACTTGTCCTTGTATGCCGCCTGGTTCGAGTAGCCCGCCAGGATCGCGTCATCGGTCGTCATCGCGTCGATCGAGCCGGACGCGAGCGCCTCCGCACACGCGGAGTAGGTGTCGTACTTCTGCGGCACCAGCTTCGGCTGCTCCTTCTTCAGGTTGTCGACCGAGGTCGAGCCGGTGACCGAGCAGACCTTCTTGCCGGACAGGCCCTTCACGTCGGAGATCTTGGAGTCCTTGCCGACCAGCAGCGACTGTCCGGCGACGAAGTACGGGCCGGCGAAGCCGACCTCCTTCAGCCGCTCGTCGGTGATCGAGTAGGTGGCGGCGATCATCTTGACGGTGCCGGCCGCGAGCATCTTCTCGCGCTGCGGGGACGGCGACTCGACGAAGGTGATCTTGCTGTAGCCCATCTCGGCGGCAACGCAACGGGCGATGTCGACGTCGAACCCGGTGTACTTGTCGCCGTCCTTGAGGCCGAGGCCGGGCTGGTCGAACTTGATGCCGATCTTCACGGACGGGCCGGAGTCAGGCAGCTTGCAGACGGCGTCGCTGGCGCCGGAGCCACCCGAGCTTCCGCCGCAGGCGGTGAGGCCCAGGCCGAGAGCAACGGCTGCCGTCGCGGCATACATCGCGCGGAACTTCATGAGATTTCTCCTCCGGTTTGACTGACGAGTTGTGTGGGGTGACAAGGAGATTGGCCGACACAGCAGTCGGCGAACGAGTGACTCAGTGGGTGAGGATCTTCGACAGGAAGTCCTTGGCGCGTGTCGACTTGGGGTTGGCGAAAAACTCCTCGGGCGCCTGCTGCTCGAGGATCTGACCGTCGGCCATGAAGACGACCCGGTCGGCCGCGCGGCGGGCGAAGCCCATCTCGTGGGTCACGACGATCATCGTCATACCGTCCTTGGCCAGGCCGGCCATGACGTCGAGGACCTCGTTGATCATCTCGGGGTCGAGCGCGGAGGTCGGCTCGTCGAACAGCATCACCTTCGGCTGCATGGCCAACGACCTCGCGATGGCCACCCGCTGCTGCTGCCCACCGGACAATTGAGCGGGGTACTTCTCCGCCTGCGCCTCCACGCCGACCCGCTTGAGCAGGTCCATGGCGCGTGCCTCTGCATCGGCCTTGCTCATCTTGCGCACCTTGATCGGGCCGAGCGTGACGTTCTGCAGGATCGTCTTGTGTGCGAAGAGGTTGAAGGACTGGAAGACCATGCCGACGTCGGCGCGCAGTCGGGCCAGTTCGGCGCCTTCCTCGGGGAGTGCGGCGCCGTCGATGGTGATGCTGCCGGTCTCGTAGGTCTCCAGCCGGTTGATCGTCCGGCACAGCGTCGATTTGCCCGATCCGGACGGACCGAGCACGACGACGACCTCGCCCTTTGCGACCTCGAGATCGATGTCGCGCAACACGTGAAGGTCACCGAAATGCTTGTTGACGCCCGCCATGCGGACGAGGGGTTCGCCCGACGCGACGTTCGTTTCACCCGCCGTGGGCGCCTGCTCCGTCATGGGTAAGAACCCTACAAGGCGATCTCAGGATTTTTTAAACTTTGTGGAGTAGGGCGCGATTTCGTTGCCGGCCCGTTGCGAAACCGGCCACGCCGGGCGGAGCCGAGCACGACCTGTGAGCACGACCTGGACGCACGAGCTCGCCGTGTTGATGCCAGAATGTCGCTGCACCAAGGGGGCGATAGCTCAGCCGGTTAGAGCAGCGGACTCATAATCCGTCGGTCCTGGGTTCAAGCCCCAGTCGCCCCACCTATTTCCTGCAGGTCTACGGCACGTCCTGTCGGCCGGCCGGATCCACGCGTTCCAGCGTGCGGCGTCACGAACGGCCTTACGATCCGGTGATGGGGATCCAGGGGGATGGCCCGAGCAAGAAGTGCGTCCGCTGCACGGTGCTTGCCATTGTCGTGGTGTTCCTTGCTCTCGGCGTGACGCAGTGGGCGGTTGACCGGTCTGCGAGGACGAGTGAGCAGGTGCGTCGGCACGACGCGAGGTCAGCGTGCCACCAGTGGATCCGGGACCAGTTGGACGCGTCGGCGACCACGAAATTCTCGCGGGAGGCGGGGGTGGGCACGAGCGGCAGGTACAGCTTCCGCGGGTCGGTCGTGGCACAGACTGATTCCGACGCGGCGATGCACTCGAGGTGGGCTTGCGACGTGCGCTCGGCAGTGGACGGTTGGTGAGGGAGTGCCCGTCTGACGGGATGACCGGTCCCGTCGCCCGGTCAACCCACCACGGATCGCAACTCGGTGAGCAGTTCGCGCCCACCCCACACCGGATGTATGGCGCGCTCCGCGTCGTGCACGAGCGAGACCAGGCGGGCGTTCACCGGTGCCTCAGTGCCGGTCGCGGCGGCGAGATCGACCACGGCACCGTTGATCCAGTCGACCTCGGTCGGCCGGCCAGCGGCGAGATCGTCCGCCATCGACGACCGGGCGGTCGGACCGATCGCCAGCACCTTGGCACCGAGGCGCCGGAACAACGGATCGGGCACCTGCAACGCACGTGCCATCAGCGCGGGGGAGAGGCCGGTCAGTTTCGCCGGCGCCGGACCGGAGCGCTTCATCACCCGCAACGCCTCCAGTTGCGCCAGCGACAGGCAGCGCCGGAAATCGCGGATGCCGAGCTCGGCCCGCAACGGCAGGCCGGACAACGCATTGATCGAATTGTTCAGGTTCAGAAGGAGTTTCGCGCGCAACACGGCGTCCATGTCGGAGCGCTGCTCGACGGGCACGCCCGCCCCGGCGAACGCTTCGGCATACCGGTTCCAGACCGGGTCGGCGGCGGCCATGATCCCGCCGGCCGTCGTCTGCTGGAAGCTCGCCCCGTCGCGCACCACGTTGAAACCGACCATGCCGGTGATCACCCGATGACCGGGCAACCCGGCGCGCAGATCCGCACCCCCGTGCAGCCCGTTCTGCAGGTTGAGCACAACCGCATCCTCGGCGAGCAGTGGGCGCAACTGCTCGGCCACAGCACTGTTGGCGCCGGACTTCACCGTCACCATCACCAGGTCGGCATTCCGCACGGCGTCTGCGTCAGTCGTGAAATCCGGTGTCACCGTGAGTGATTCGCCGTCCAATGCGACCAGCCGCATGCCGTCGGCGACCGTTTCCTGCATCGATCCGCGACCGACGAAGGTCACCTCGGCCGCGGTCGCCGCCGCAAGACGGCCGCCCACATAGCAACCGATGCTCCCGGCGCCGAAAACACAGATCGTCATATCGACACCGTAGAGGTCAGGCAGCTGCCGTCGACTCGTCACCGGCGCCCGTCGCAGTCTGTCGACGGGACGGCAACGCAGTCGGCTCGATCGGCGCACGACGGCTGCGGCGCTTCAGGCGTGCCGCGAGGTGATTGGGAAGCGACAACCGAATCACCTTCATCCACGCCGATCCCACCTGTCGCGGCAGCGATCCGGAGAGGTACTGCAGGCCGTAGCGCTCGCAGATGTCGCGCACCTGCGGTGCGATCTCGGCATACCGGTTGCTCGGCAGGTCGGGGAAGAGGTGATGCTCGATCTGGAACGACAGGTTGCCCGTCGCGATGTGCATCGCCGTCGAACCGTGGATGTTGGCCGAGCCGATCATCTGGCGCAGGTACCAGTCACCGCGCGTCTCACCGTCGATGGACGTCTTGGTGAACGTCTCGACGCCCTCGGGGAAGTGGCCGCACATGATGACGGAGTGGGTCCACAGGTTGCGGGCGAGGTTGGCCGTGTAGTTGGCGATCAACGTGCGGCGTGCCGAACCGGTCAGCAGTGCGAGTGCCGGGTGCACCACGTAGTCCTTGGTGACCTGAGCGCGGATCTTGTTCACGACCTTCTTCGCGTCGCGTTTGAAGACGTCCTTGTCCTTGCGGCCGATGAAGTACTTGCCGAGCTCCAGGTCGTATGCCGCGATGCCGTACTCGAAGAAGCAGGCGTTGACGAAGTTCCAGACCGGCTGGCCGAGGTAGAACGGCGTCCAGGGTTGGTCCTCGTCGACGCGCATGATCCCGTAGCCCAGGTCGTTGTCGCGACCCAGCACGTTCGTGTAGGTGTGGTGCAGCTCGTTGTGGCTGTGCTTCCACAGGTCGGCCGGCGACGCGTTGTCCCACTCCCAGGTGGTGGAGTGGATCTTCGGGTCGCGCATCCAGTCCCACTGGCCGTGCATGACGTTGTGCCCGATCTCCATGTTCTCCAACACCTTCGAGACCGTCAGGCCGATCGTGCCGACCACGAACGCCGGCTTCCAACGTGACGCGAGCAGCAGTGCGCGCGATCCCATCTCGAGGCTGCGCTGGGTCTTGATGACCTTGCGGATGTATGCCGCGTCCTTCGCACCACGCGTCTCGATGACGCCGGCGCGCACGGCGTCCAATTCACGGCCGAGGGACTCGATGTCCTCGCGGCTGAGGTGCGCGACGGGGTTGTGTTCCTTCTTCTGCAGGGCAGTCATGAGATTCCTTCGTCAGGAGGGAGTGTGGAGGGAGTGGTCAGAGGTCGATGTCGCAGCGGCCGGCCGCTGCGGAGATGCAGGTCTGGACGAGGACACCGTCGCCGGGGGAGGCGGTGGTCGTCTCGCCGGTGCGCAGGTCGCGGACCGAGCCTTCGCGCAGCGGCAGGACGCAGCCGAAGCAGATCCCCATCCGGCAGCCGGACGGCATGAGCACTCCGGCCTCCTCGGCGGCGTCGAGGATCGGCTGTGCGCCGTCGCACTCGACGTCCCGGTCGAGTCCGGTGAGGTGGACCGTGCCGCCGTCGCCGGGCTCGGCGAGGGTCGGTCGGAACTGCTCGGTATGCAGCCTGTCCGTGAGCCCGGCTGCCTCCCAATGGGTTTCGAGGGCTTCGAGCATCCCAGCCGGCCCACAGGCGAACGTTTCACGGTCGCGCCAGTCGGGCACCAGGTCGTCCAGCGCGGCAGTGTCCAGCATGCCGTCCACGTCGGTGTGCCTCTCCTGCAAGGAGATTCGGCCATCGCCGGCCAGGGCGCGCAACTCGGCGGCGAAGATGACGTCCTCCGGGCGCGGCGCCGAGTGCAACAGCACGACGTCGTCCAGGCGGTCCAGCGTATGGCGCAGCATGCCCATCACCGGGGTGATGCCGCTGCCGCCGGTCAGCAGCAGGATCTTCGCGGGGAGCACCTCGGGCAGCACGAACTCACCGTCGGCCTGCTCCATCTGCAGCACCTGCCCGACGTGCAGCGAGCCGACGAGCTGTGTGCTGACCGCGCCGCCGCTGATCGCCTTCACGGTGATCGCGATGCAGCCGTCCTGCCGCGGGCCGGACGTGATCGAGTACGCCCGCCACAGCCGGACGCCGTCGACGTCGACACCGATCCGGGTGTACTGGCCCGGACGGTGGCCGCGCCAGCCGCGGCCCGGCCGGATGACCACGGTCACGGCGTCGGCGGTCTCGTGGGTGATCGATTCGACCCGGCCGCGCAGCAGGGTCGCCGAGCGCAGTGGGTCGAAGAGATCGACGTAGTCCTCCGGCAGCAGCGGCGTGGTGGCCGCCTTCACCAGACGGAACGCGTGCGTGCGCCAGCCGCCGCGGTCCGGTCGGGGCCGGTCGGCGGGTGTGCGAACGGGTGGTGCAGCTGTCATGGATATCAGGTTGGTCCACGATGAAGCTCAAATTCTTGCCCTGCGCAGGTGACGCGGCATACTGGAATTGTGCGCAGCGAACAATCGATGCCCAACGCGGCCAGTCTCGAGATCCCGCAATCGGTCATCACGACGCTCACCGATCTGCTGCCGACGGTGAGTGAGCGCGTCGTCGGCGCGGTGGTCGACGGCGTCCCGAGCTATGCCGGAGCGCTCGCCGACCAGATGCGGGAGACGATCGAGCAGGCGGTGCAGTTGGCGCTCGCCGGATTCCTGCGATTGGCAGCGGCCGGGCCGGGTGGCGATCCGAGCACACCGCTGCAGACCTCGGTGCACGGTGCCTACGCGCTCGGCCGGGGTGAGGCGCGCAGCGGGCGTTCGATGGACGCGCTGCTCGCGGCCTACCGGGTCGGTGCGCGAGTCGCCTGGCAGGACTGGTCCGCGGCAGCCGTCGCCGCGGGACTGGACGCGATCACGCTCGCGCGATTCGCCGAGCTCGTCTTCGCCTATATCGACAGCCTCTCGGCGGCGAGCGTCGCCGGCCACGCGGAGGAGCTCGCGGTCGAGGGCCGCGTCCGTGAGCGACGTCGTGAGCGAGTAGCGGGTGCACTGCTGAGGGGTCACGACGAGGACACCGTGCTGAAGCTCGCCGAGCGTGCCGAGTGGGATCCGCCCGTGACCCTCACTGCGGTGGTGTTGCCTGCCGAACGGGTCAGCGCCGTCACCGCGCAGCTCGGCTCGAACTGCCTGCGTGCGGAGGACGAGTCCGACCGTGAGCCACCGGTCGCGGTGCTGCTCGTGCCGGACGCCGACGGCCCGGGCCGGGTGCACCTGCTCCGTGTGCTCGCGGGTCGGCCTGCGTATGTCGGTCCGGTGCGGCCCTGGCTGGAGGCCGGGGCGTCATACCGCCGGGCGCTGCGCGCCTTCGACCTCGGCTTCGCCGGCCGCGAGCCCGTGGACACCGATGATCACCTCGCCCGACTGGTCATCGGCGCCGACCCCGCGGCGCACGCCGACCTGCGCGCGGCCGCCCTCGCACCGCTCGCCGAGTTGTCGCCTGCGACGGCGGAGCGGCTGGCCGAGACGCTGCGCGCCTGGCTGCTTCATCAGGGCCGCCGCGACGCGGTTGCCGCGGAGTTGCATGTGCACCCGCAGACGGTCCGCTATCGGATGGCGCAGATTCGCGAGGCGTATGGCGACCGGCTGGCCGATCCCGACGTGGTCCGTGACCTGGTGATCGGGTTGTCGGTGCGCACTGCGCGCGCAACGGCACGTCGATAGGCTGGATGCATGTCCAGTCCGATGAGCGGCGGCTTCGGTCGCCAAGGTGCTGCTTTCCAACGCGGCCTGACCCTCGAATACCCCATGTCCCTCGGCGTATTCACCGATTACGCCGACGCGCAGCGCGCGGTGGACTACCTGTCCGACAAGGAGTTCCCGGTCGAGAACTGCATGATCGTCGGCACCGAGCTGAAACAGATCGAGCGTGTCGTCGGCCGCTTGACCTGGGGCCGGGTGCTCGCCGGTGGAGCCTTGTCCGGAGCGTGGTTCGGTGCCTTCATCGGTCTGATCCTGTCGATGTTCGAATCCGGCGTGAACGTGCTCGGGGTCGTCATCTCGACCGTCATCTTCGGTGCCGTCTTCGGCGCCGTGTGGGCCGCGATCGGCTACAGCCTCACCGGCGGCAAGCGTGACTTCCAGTCGGTCACCCAGGTGATCGCCACGAAGTACGAGGTGCTGGTGGAGCACAAGTTCGCGATGAAGGCGCACGAACTGCTCGACAACATGCCCGGTGCCGGTCCGACGCTGACCTGAACCGGCGCCCCGGCGGGAGAGTTCGGCGGACCGGCCCTTGCAACGACCGGGTCGGTCTACAGCTTGAGGCTCTCGTCGGTCTGGCCGAACTTGTCCTGCAGGAACCGGTAACTGGACAGCAGTCCTTCGGCTCCATGGGTGCGTGCTTCGGCGGCGATGTCGTCCAGCGCGCCGTGCATGATGGTGACCTGCTCGTCGAACAGCACGGCGCCGGTCTTGCCGTCCTGCAAGGGTTCGGTGTCGGCGACCGACGGCGGCAGTGCCAGGTAGCCCCGGACAGCCGTCGGTGCGAAGTCCTCGTGGATCTGCTCGACCTCGAACAGCAACCGGTCACTGGCGCGATGCGATCGCAGCTCGGCATACAGCGCGTCGGACCGACGCAGCAACTCGTGCAGGTTCGCTCGAGCGGGCTGCGGCAGTCGCGGGTCGTTGAACAACCGGTCCAGTTCGAACTTCGACGACCGCATCGTCGACTCCCTGGCGGCGGCCTCGTGGAAGGCCTTCCGTTGCACGTGTCGTGCATGCCGGCGGCGGTTGCGCTCCGGCCCGCCGGTGAGCGCCCAGAGTCCGACGAAACAGGCGAGCGGGAAGATCACCCACGGGAAATGACCGGCGACCAGCCCTGCGAAGGTCACCGCGGCCAGGCACCCGAACGCCGTGTGCACGTCGTTGCGCACCTTGTAATAGGGCCGGAAGAGGAACTCCACGCTGGAGAGCAGCAGGATCGCCATGCCGACGTGAACGACCCAACCGGCCGGGGTGAACGCAAGAGCGACCATCACCAGGGAGGACGCGATCGTGCGCAACCGCGCCTCGGTGCCGCGCCGGAAGGCGCTGGTCAACATCGTGATGAACGCACCCACTGCGAAGAGGTGCAGGATCCAAGCCATCATCGTCCCCGTCCCACGGCCGTGCTACCAGACTAACCGCCCGGCGCCGAATCGGCAGGAGCGTTGTGGACGAGTGACGGCATGAGGTCCGGTGCGGCGAGCAGCCGCTCGTAGGCGAGCTCGGCGGCACCCACCAGGGATGCCTGGCGAATCCGCCCTTGCAGCAACGTGATCGGCGCTCGGCCGATGGTCACCATGCCGCGCTGCAGGCCGATCCGGACCGATGGTTCGGCGAGCCGCATCACGTCGGCGAGATGGCCGCCCGCCACGATCGCCTGCGGATTGAGGACGTGCGAGATGTTGGAGAGGCCTCGGCCGAGCCACTGGCCGATGGACGCGACCACCTCGGCGGCCACCGCGTCGCCTGCGCCGGCCCGGTCGAAGAGCGTGTCCAGCTCGGGGGAGGGTATGCCGGCGGCTCCGGCGGCGCGCAGGATCGCGGCCTCCCCGACATACTCCTCGAGGCAACCGCGGTTCCCGCAGTGACAGACCGGTCCGTTGGCCTGCACCGACATGTGGCCGATCTCCCCGGCATACCCGCGGCTGCCGCGCAGCAGGTCGCCGCCGATGATGATGCCGCCACCGACGCCGACCCGTCCCAGTACGTAGACCAGGTCCGCGCAGCCGACCGCGACGCCCCGGCGGTGCTCAGCGAGCGCGGCCAGGTCCGCGTCGTTGCTGACCACCACGTGTTCGCTCAGCCGGTCCCGGAGCAGATCGCCGATCGGCTCGTTGTTCCACTGCAGGTTGGGCGCATAGACCGCGATGCCCCGCGGGTTGTCGATCATCGCCGGCAGGCTCACCCCGATGCCGACACGGGTGCTGCCGACCGCAGTGGTCAGCTGGTGGGCCGCGGCCGCGACCCGGTCGGCGACGTTGACGGCCGATCGTTCACGGCCCACCAGTCGCCATTCGACCTGTTGCAGCACCGCGCCGGACAGGCCGACGGCGGCGACCTGGACCCGTGCGACGTCGATGTCGACCGCGAGCACGTGCACCGCGCCGAGCCGGGGAACCACCAGGTATGGCGGCCGCCCGGCTCCGTCGCGGCTGCGCCTCGGCGTGGATTGAGTGACCATGCCGAGCTCGACGAGATCACCCACGAGCGCGCCGATCGTGCTGCGGTTCAGGCCGGTGCTCCGAGCCAGCTCCGGTCGGGACACCGCCCCATGGAGGTGCACGTGGCGTAGGACGACCGACAGGTTGTGCCGGCGGATCTGCTCGGGGCGCGCGGCGGACCGAGCGCCCGGTGGCATCTAGCCCAACCCAGCTGCGCCGGCCCGGCGACGGGACACGGCATCGACGGTCGCAGCGAGCAGCAGCACCAGGCCGGTGACGATCCACTGCCAGGCCGAGTTGTTCTTGCCCTGCAGCAGGTCCGCCATACCGTTGGTGATCACTGCGACCACGGCGCCACCGACGACGGCATCGGTGATCTTGCCCTTGCCGCCGAACAGGCTGGTGCCACCGACGACGGCGGCACCGACCGCGAGGAGCAGCGTGTTGCCGCCACCCTGTGCGGCGTTGACGGCGGTCTGGGAAGCGAGAACGACACCGGAGACGCCGGCCATCACCGAGCAGATCACGAACACCGAGATGCGGACCGAGTTGACCCGGATGCCGGCCCGGCGGGCTGCTTCGTCGCTGCCGCCGACCGCGTAGACGTGCCGCCCGTAGCGGGTGCGGTTGAGCACGAAGCCGAGGACGACGACCAGCACCAGGATCACCGGCACGACCCACGGCACACCGCCGAGGTACTCGCCGGGAACCTTGACCCTCGTCAACACACCGTCCTTCTGGACGATCTTGTAGCCGCCCGCCGCATTGGGGGAGCGGTTCAGGTTCAGCACCACGGTGAAGACGATGGCCAGTACGGCGATGCCGCCCACCTTGGCCGCCGTCACCAGGACCGGCTCGGTCGGCAGGCCCCTGCGGCGACGCGCGGCGACGGCGAGCAGCCGCTGGGCGGCATACCCGACGATGACCAGGATCGCCATCACCCAGCCTGCCCACTGCGGCATGTTGCTGTTCTCCAGGGCAACCAGCGCATCACTCTGCAGCGCCAGGTTGCCCTGCGTGTTGGCGCTGTTGACGACGATCTGTACGACGCCCTGCAGGCCCAGGAAGAGCGCCAGCGTCGAGACGAACGACGGAACCCGTAGGAAGGTACGCATCCAGCCGATCAGCAGACCGATGACGGCGCCGACGACCAGTGCGACCAGCACCGCGAACGGCCACAGCCAGTTGTGGATGAGGAGTACGGCGACGACGGCGCCGGCGACACCGGAGGTGGTGCCGGCCGACAGGTCGATCTCGCCGAGCAGCAGCACGAAGACCAGACCCATGGCCAGCAGGATGCCGGGGGCGGCCTGCGTGATCAGGCTGGCGAAGTTGTTCTTGGACAGGAAGCCGTCCTCGATCACCGAGAAGACGAGGAAGAGCACGATCAGCGCGGCGACAGCAGGGAGGGAACCCATGTCGCCGCCGCGGATGCGTTGCCAGTAGGTGCGCAGATAGGCACCGACGTGGTTGCCGCTGGGCATCGTGATGGCCGCCGCGGCGTTGTCCTCCACGGCGGCGTCGACATCGGCGGCGGTGGCTGTCTTGCTCAGGTGCGGGCTCATGCGCGGGCTCCCGTCGTGGCGGTCGGTTGGATGCCGAGGTCGCCGCTGCGGCCGGTCGTGATGAGCTCGACGATCTGGGTCTGGTTGACGTCCTTCCGGTCGACCGTGGCCGCCAGTTGACCCAGGTAGAGCGCCGAGATCTTGTCCGCCACCTGCAGCACGTCGAGCATGTTGTGTGAGATGAGGATGACGGCGACACCCTGGTCGGCGAGGCGGCGGACCAGGTTGAGGACCTGCTCGGTCTGGGCGACACCCAGCGCGGCGGTGGGCTCGTCGAGGATGACGACCTTGGACTTCCAGAGGGCTGCCTTGGCGATGGCGACCGTCTGGCGCTGGCCACCGGACAGACTGGAGACCCGCTGGCGCACCGACTTCAGGGTGCGCACCGACAACGAGGTCAGCGTCTCGCCGGCGGCGATCTCCATCGACTCCTCGTCGAGGACGATCCCGCGCATCCGCTCGCGGCCCAGGAACATGTTCTGGACGACGTCCAGGTTCTCGCACAGGGCGAGGTCCTGGTAGACGATCTCGACGCCCAGGGCGGCGGCGTCGCGCGGCCCCGACAGGTGCTGCGGCACGCCGTCGAACTCATAGGTGCCCGAGTCGATCGAGTAGGTGCCACCGATGCACTTGACGAGGGTGGACTTGCCGGCGCCGTTGTCGCCGACGAGCGCGGTCACCTGGCCGGTGTATGCCGCGAAGTCGACGTCGTGCAGCACGTGCACGGCACCGAAGCTCTTGTTGACCCCGCGCAACTGCAGGATCGGCTGGTCTGACATGAATCTCCTTGCACAGCAACGGGGGACCGGGCGGACGAATCCGTCCGGTCCCCAGCGTGCGGGTGGATCGAAGTGGTTACTTGACGCCGGCGGCCGTGCACTTGGCCGCGTAGGCGCCCTTGCAGGTCGTCGACTTGGGCGTGTAGCCGTCGTTGATCGGCTGCGCGACGTTCGCCTTGGTGATCGCGATCGGCGGCGCCAGGATGGCCGGCACCATGCGGCCGGTCTGGGTGTCCTTGATCGTCTGCGTGGTCTTCGGCGGCGTGCCGTTGGCGAGGTTGGCCGCGGCGTCGACCACCGGGTAGGCCTCGTCCTTGGACGGCTTGTAGATCGTGAAGCACTGGGTGCCGTCCATGATCCGCTGCAGGCCCTCGACCGTCGCGTCCTGACCGGAGACCGCGACCTTGCCGGCCAGTCCCTGCTTCTTCAGCGCGGTGACGACCGAGCCCGCCATACCGTCGTTGGCGACCATCACGGCGTTCATCTTCGGGTTCTTCTGCAGCATCGAGGTGAAGATGATGCCGGCCTTCTGGTTGTCCCAGTCGGCGACCGACTGGTCACCGACCTTCTTCCAGCTCGACTTCTTCAGGACCGAGTCGTAACCCTGCTTGAACAGGGTCGCGTTGTTGTCGGTCGGTGCGCCGTTGAGGTCGACGTACTGGACACCGGACTTGCCCTTGACCTGCGAGCACTGCTCGAGGGTCTTGCCCTGCAGCTCTCCGACCTTCACGTTGTCGTAGGACACGTAGAGGCTCGCGGAGCCGCCGAGGGTCAGGCGGTCGTAGTCGATGGTGTAGATGCCCTTGGACTTGGCGGTCTTCTCGATCTGGGCGGCCGATGCCGAGTCGAGGTTGACCAGCGCGAGGACCTTGACGCCGTCGTTCATCATCTTGGTGGCGATGGTGGTCATCTGCTGCGCCTGACCGTTGGCGTTCTGGATGTCGCACTTGAGGTTGTCGGTCGCGCAACGCGCCTTCAATGCCTCGGGGTCCGAGGAGATCCAGCGGTTCGAGGACTGACGGTCCGGCAGGATGATGCCGACCTTGGCGCCCTTGCCGTCGACCTTGGCCCCGGACGCGGCGCTCGAGCTGCCGCCACTGCTTCCGCCCGTCGCTGCGGCCGACGACGATCCACCGCCACCGCCGGCAGTGGCGCTGGAGCCGCCGCCGCTGCTGCTGCTTCCGCAGCCGGCCAGAGCCACGATGCCCGCCACTGCACACACCGTGCTGAGCGCACCTTTGCGCATGGTGTTCCACCTTTCCGATCAACGCTGAGCCGATTGATCGGACTCGAGCCGCTGGAGAGACTGAATATGTTGTGAGCGGCAACATATCCGATGCGAACGTGATCCGGACCACAAATTGCGGAATCCGAGTGGTCCGAATCCGATCGTGATCCAGCTGTGACCTGACGCGGTGCAGACGAGGCTCGGCATACACACAGTCGACCCACCGCGAACGCGCGGATTCGCTCCGTAGCGTCGCCGTCGTGAACGTGGTGGACGGGACAGGGCGCAGGGTGTTGCGTCGTCGGATCGGCGCTGGGGTCCTGGCGCTGCTGTTGGTGATCGTGGGCAGCGGGATCGCCTTCTACCTGCACCTGAACGGCAACCTGCGGACGGCGGCACTGACGTCCGGTGGTCACGAGAAGGCGGACTCCTCGGGACGCACGCCGATCAATCTGCTGGTGATCGGCTCGGACACCCGGGCCAGCAGCGCCGACTGCGCCATCGGTGGCGGATGCTCGACAGCGTCGGCCACGTCCACCAAGGCCACCTCCGCCACCGCGAACGGCGATGTCCTGATGGTCGTGCACATCTCCGCGGATCGCAGCAACGCCACGGTGATGAGCATCCCGCGCGACACGATGGTGGACGTCCCGTCCTGCCGGGACGCAGCGACCGGCGCGACGGAGACGCCGCACACCGACCGGATCAACAGCACCCTGCAGTATGGCGCGGACTGCACCAGTGCTGCGGTGCACCGGTTGACGGGCGTGCCGATCGACCACTTCCTGGTGATCGATTTCGCGGGCGTGGTCACGATGTCCGATGCCGTCGGCGGCGTGCCGGTCTGCGTGAACAACGATGTGTACGACCCGTATTCGCACCTGAAGCTGGCGAAGGGAAGACACACGCTGCAGGGCAAAGCCGCCCTGGAATTCCTCCGGACGCGACACGGCTTCGGCGACGGGGGCGACATCGGGCGGACCGTCGCCCAACACATCTTCCTGTCGTCCATGCTGCGCGAGATGAAGAGTGCGTCGACCCTCGCGAATCCGGTGAAGGTGGTCAAGCTCGCCGACGCCGCCACCTCGGCGGTCACCGTCGACACTGGGCTCGGCAGCGTCAGTTCGTTGACGTCGCTGGCCTACCAGCTGGGCAAGGTGCCGGGTTCCCGGACAAGTTTCGTGACGATGCCGACGGTCGCGGATCCGGCGAACCTGAACACCGTCATACCGGCCGCGAACGCGAAGGCGCTGTTCGCCAAGATCGCCGACGACACGAGCCTGACCGGAGCAACGGGCTCGCACGGCGGCGCGACACAGGCACCGTCGGCCACGGCGGGCCCGACCAGCGCCGCCGGTTCGGCTGCGACGACTCCGGAAGCGACCGCGAACGGCGACGAGCACGCGACGACGGTCGCCGCCGCCACCGGCTGTGCACAGGTCAGCACCGCCGACACCGTGACGGTGGGCGGACGAGCCATGACGCCGACCCAGGCGTATGACGCGAGCCCGTCGGTGCCGAACTCGGCGAACTGACGCTCCTCGGAGCACGACCGAGGGGTATGACTGGTGCTGCTGTGACGAATGAGGCACAATGTGGCTCACAACCACACATGGCACGTACGGCGCACAGGCCGGACCGGCACGCACGCGAGGTCGTTGGGGAAGACGTCCCTCGCACATTGTCAGGAGGCCCGGATGTCTGCCGCGAACGCGCGTGCCGTGACCCGTGGGGTGGTGTTCGTTCATTCCACCCCAGCCGCGCTGTGCCCACACATCGGTTGGGCGCTCGAGAGCGTCCTCGGTGCGGCCGCGCCCATCGAGTGGATCAAGCAACCCGTCGAATCCGGCACCGTGCGTACCGAGCTGTCCTGGATGGGCGAGCCCGGCACGGGCGCCAAGCTGGCGAGCACCCTGCGCGGCTGGGTGGACGTGCGCTACGAGGTCACCGAGGAACCCAGCCCCGGCTGCGACGGTTCGCGCTGGTCGCACACGCCGTCGCTCGGCATACACCACACCTGGACCGCTGCGTCGGGGGACGCGGTCGTCGGTGAGGACAGGCTGCGGGCCTCGCTCGCCGCGAGCAAGGGTGACCCGGAGCTGTTCCGCGCGGAGATGGCCGAACTGCTCGGCACGGCGTGGGACCAGGAGCTCGAACCGTTCCGCTATGCCGGGGACGGTGCGTCGGTGCGCTGGTTGCACCGCGTGTCCTAGTCAGCACGAAAGCAGCGGCGCCGCAGACCTTTTCGGGCTTGCGGCGCCGCTGTTTTCGCTGCGTTGATCGTCAGACGGACTTCATCGCGATCGCGATGTTGTGCCCGCCGAAGCCGAACGCGTTGCTCAGGGCGGCGATGTCGCCGTCCGGCAGCTTGCGGTTCTCGTCGATGACCAGATCGAGGTCGATCTCCGGGTCGACGTCGGTGACGTTGATCGTGCGAGGGACCGTCCGGTGGTGGAGGGTCTGCGCCAGGATGACCGCCTCGATCGCGCCGGCGGCGCCCAGCAGGTGTCCGGTCATCGACTTGGTGCCGGTGAGGCAGACACCGTCGATCGCGTCGCCGAACGCCCGCTTCATCGACACGATCTCGGCGCTGTCGCCGACCGGTGTCGACGTGGCGTGCGCGTTGACGTGGATGATGTCGGACGGCTGCAGGCCGGCGTTGTCGATCGCTTCGTTCATCGCCCGCGCCTGGCCCGCACCCTCCGGGTCACCCGCGGTGATGTGGTAGGCGTCGGCCGACATACCGAGACCGGCGAACTCGGCGTAGATCTTCGCACCGCGCGCGGTGGCGTGCTCGTAGGACTCCAGGATGACGACGCCGGCACCCTCGCCGAGCAGGAAGCCGTCGCGGTCCGCCGCCCACGGCCGGGAGGCACCCTGCGGGTCGTCGTTGCGCTTGGACAGCGCCTGCGACGCGGCGAATCCGGCGATCGGCAGCGGATGGATCGCGGCTTCGGTACCGCCTGCGATGGCCACGTCGGCTCGACCCTCGCGAATCATGGTGGCCGCCATACCCATCGACTCGGCGCCCGAGGCGCAGGCCGAGACGGCCGTGTGCGCGCCGGCCCGGGCCTTGAACTCCAGCGAGATGTTGCCGGAGGCGGCGTTCGGCATCAGCATCGGCACCGTCAACGGGTAGACCCGGCGCGGGCCCTTCTCGTTGAGGACGTCGTACTGCGCGAGGAGGGTGTGCACGCCACCGATGCCGGTGCCGATCGCCGCGAGCAGCCGCTCCGGCTCGACCTCGGGTGCGCCGGCGTCCTGCCACGCCTCGCGCGCGGCGATCATGGCGTATTGGGCGAAGGGATCGGCCCGGCGGATCTCGACGCGGGGCAGCACCTCGCTCGGGTCCTGCTTCAGGCTCGCCGCGAAGTGGACCGGTAGCTCGTAGCGGTCCAACCACTCCTGCGGCAACGGTTTGGCACCGGACTCACCGGCGAGCAGGGCTTCCCAGGTCGTGGGGGCCGTGCCACCGACCGGCGTGGTGGCGCCGAGGCCGGTGATGACGACGCGCTTGTCTGCGCTCATGAACTTCAGGCTCCTTGACGAGGCGGAGTGACGAAATCAGTCGGATTTCGGTCGGGTATGGCGGGCAGCGGCCGCACCGGGGTGCAGCCGCTGCCGGTGGTCCTCGGTCAGGCCGAGCCGAGACGAGGGACGAGACCTCAGCTCAGGCCTGTGCCTTCTCGATGTACTTGACGGCGTCGCCGACGGTGGAGAGGTTCTTGACGTCGTCGTCCGGGATGCGCACGCCGAACTTCTCCTCGGCGTTGACGACGATCGTCATCATGGACAGCGAGTCGATGTCGAGGTCCTCGGTGAAGGACTTGTCGAGCTGCACGTCGGCGGCGTCGACACCGGTCTCCTCGTTCACGATGTCGGCAAGGCCCTGCAGGATCTCCTGCTCGCTCTGCGCCATGTCAGTTCTCCTTATTACGTTGCTGATGGTGGGTTTTCACCTTCGGGCTGACCCGGATTGCCCGCCGGGTCACGGGAACTCCGAAGTCGAGACTATGGCAGTTCGACGACCTGTGCTGCGTAGACGAGTCCGGCGCCGAAGCCGATCTCCAGGGCCAGCCCGCCGTGGGGCACCTCGCCCTCGCGCAGCATGCGCTCGGTCGCCAGCGGGATCGACGCGGCGGAGGTGTTGCCGGTCTCGGCGATGTCCCGCGCGACCGGGATGTCCTCGGGCAGCTTGAGCTGCTTGATCATCGCGTCGATGATCCGCATGTTGGCCTGGTGCGGGATGAACGCGTCGAGGTCGTTGGCGGTGATGCCGGCACGGTCGAGAGCCTGTTGCGCGATGGGCGCCATACCCCAGACGGCCCAGCGGAAGACCGACTGGCCGGCCATCTGCATGGTCGAGGCCTCGGCGATGTTCGCGACCTCGAACTTGCTGTAGTCGGGCTCCTCGCCGGTCGCTTCGACGTGCTCCCAGATCCGCCGGATCTCGTCCCAGCCGACCCGCTGCTGGATGGTCGACCACTTGTCGCCCTCCGAGCCCCACACGGTCGGGCCGATGCGAGGCACGTCGGACGGTCCGACGACGGCCGCGCCCGCACCGTCGGCGAGGATGAACGACGTCCCGCGGTCGTGGCGGTAGGTCCATTGGGAGAGTTTCTCGACGCCGATGACCAGGACGTTGTCGGCGCTACCGGCACGCACCATGTCGCTGGCGACCGAGATCGCGTAGCAGTAGCCCGCACACGCCGCCGAGATGTCGAACGCCGGCACGTTGCCGGTGCCCAGCCGGGTCGCGAGCAACGGTGCCGCCGCAGGGGTTTGGTAGGGGTGACTGATCGTCGCCATGACGATCGCGTCGACCTGATCCGGCGTGATGCCGGCCATCTCCAGCGCGGGCAGGGCGGCCTGCTCGGACATGTCGACGACCGACTCGTCCTCGCGGGCGAACCGGCGGGTCTTGATGCCGGACCGCTCCTGGATCCACTGGTCCGAGGAGTCGATCCAGGTACAGACCTCCTCGTTGGTCACCACGCGCTCCGGGCGGTAACCGCCGACACCGAGGATGCGCGAGTAGCGCCCGCCGTCGGTGGCGGTGATGGTGCCGGTCTTCTTCGGCTGGACGGTCATGGATCAGCTCCCTGTGCTCGTGCCGGTGGTGTCGCTGTCGGGGGTGCCCGCGTGTTCGCGGATCAGCCCGCGTGCCGCATCGAGGTCGTCGGGTGTCTTGACCGCCACGCTCGGGACGCCGCGCATGCCGCGCTTGGCCAGGCCGACCAGCGTGCCGGCCGGGCAGAGTTCGATGAGGCCGGTGACGCCGAGGTCGAGCATCGTCTGCATGGTGGTGTCCCAGCGCACCGGGCCCGCGACCTGTGCGACCAAACGGTCGAGCACCTCCGTGCCGTCGGCGACCGGGCCGCCGTCCTTGTTGGACAGCAGCGTCACCTGCGGGTCCTGCGGTGTCAGGCCCGCGGCGTGCGCACGCAGTGTGTCGACGGCGGGTGCCATGTGCTCGGTGTGGAAGGCACCCGCCACCTCCAGAGGTATGACGCGGGCCTTCGCCGGCGGGTTGTCCTGCAGCGCCGCCAACTGGTCCAGCGTTCCGGCGGCGACGATCTGGCCGGCGCCGTTGCGGTTGGCCGGAGTCAGGCCGTGCGACTCGAGCGTCGCCAGCACCTCGTCCTCGACGCCGCCGAGGACCGCGGCCATGCCGGTGGGGGTGACGGCGGCGGCGCGCGCCATACCGCGTCCGCGCTCGCGGACGAAGGCCAGTGCGTCGGCCTCGCTCAGGGTTCCGGCCGCGGCTGCGGCGGTGATCTCACCCACGGAGTGACCGGCCAGCACACCCGCGGCCTCGCTGACGGCAGCGCCGTCGAGCAGGACCCGCAGGGTGGCGAGACCGGCGGCGACGATCAGCGGCTGGGCGACGGCCGTGTCCTTGATCGTCTCGGCGTCCGACGTGGTGCCGTGTGCGACCAGGTCGGTGTCGGCGACCTCGGACAGCTGCTGCAGGTGGTCCGCGAAGCCGGGCGCCTCCATCCAGGATTCGAGGAAGCCGGGGGTCTGAGAACCCTGTCCAGGGCAGACGATCGCTAGCACGGATCCACTCTGGCGGATCCGGCCGCCGAATGTCGTCACCGAATCCGACGAAGCTTCACGACGGACTTTGGAGGAAATCTACAAAATGCCACCCGGTCCGACGTCATACCCGCGAGAGTGCCAGCGCGAGCCGCACCGTGAACGCGTCACGGGTGTCGGTCAGGTCGAAACCGGTCAGTTCGGCGATCCGGCCGAGCCGGTAGCGGACCGTGTTGGGGTGCACGAAGAGCTCCCGGGCGGTCGCCTCCAGGCTGCCCTGATCGAGGTAGACCGGGACGGTGTCGCGCAGCCCCGGACGGTCGCGCAGTGGCCGCGTCACCTTGTCGACGAGGGCCCGCCGCGCGCGGGTGTCACCGGTCAAGGCACGCTCGGGCAGCAACTCGCTCGCCGGGCACGGTCGCGGCGCCTGCGGCCAGGCGGCCGCGGAAGCGTGGCCGGACAACGCCGCACGGGCGCTGCGGCCGGCGGCATACAGGTGGGGAACCAGCGGGCCGACGACCACCGCACCGTCACCCCACAGGTGCTGGAAGCGGGCAGCAACGGTGAGTGCATCGTCCACGCCGCCGAGGATCGCGATCAACAGGTTGCGCTGCACGGAGCCGAGGGCGACCAGGCCTTCGTGAGTTGCGTTGCGGCGCAGCGCATCCAGCGCCTCGGTGCCGGGTCCGGCAGGGGCGGCGCCGGCGATGACGACCACCCCACGGACCTCGTCCCAGCCGAGTGCCGCCACGCGAGAACTGAGGACGTCGTCGGCCTCGGCACGCAGCACGGCGTCGACCACGAGCGCCTCCAGACGCGCATCCCACGCGCCGCGTGACTCGGCCGCCTGGGCATAGACGTGAGCCGCTGCGAAGGCGATCTCCCGCGAATAGGTCAGGACCGCTTCGCGCAGCTCATGCTCGTCGCCGGTGGCGGCGAGCTGGGGCACGTGCTCCTCCACGACGTCGATCGCGGTGCGCACCATCTGCAGCGTCTGCGCGAGGGCGATGGTGCGCGTGAGTTCGCGAGGTGCGGTCGCGAAGACGTCGAGCGGCATCGGTGGTGTGGACTGCGGGTCGCGGTACCAGGCGATGAACGCGTGTATGCCGGCCTGCGCGACGAGGCCGACCCAGGAGCGCTCGTCGGCGGTAAGACGGCCGTACCACTCATAACTGCTCTCCAGGCGCGCGATCGCTGCGGTCGACAGCAGATCGGCGCTGCCTTCGAGCCGGTGCGCCGTGGTGGTTGCCATCCCACCAGTCTATTTGTATGACGTCACAGTGTGCCCGATGCTGCTGTGCGGCAGTGGGCAGCTGGTCGCGAGTCGCCGCCCGGATCGGTCCCAGTTGCTCAGCTGCTCTGTTCGACGGCCGCCTTGAACCGCCGGAGAGTGATCCGTATGCCGTCGTCGAGCTCATCGGCGTGGCCCTCGACCCCTCCGAGCAGCGTCTTCGTGGTCAGCCGTGCGAGCGGTGGGATCGAGTGCATCGGCCGTTCGACGGTGACTCGCGTCATCCCGGCGGCCGGATCCGCGCTCGGCGTCATCGGCTCCAGCGACCAGATCCACCGGGCACCGCTCGTCGGGGTGTTCCACGCAAGAAGCGACTTCGGCCGCAGATCGGTCACGACATTACGGGTGGGCCACACGACGGGACCGCGCTTGTTCACGCCGAGATACCACTGCCCTACGCGCAGCCCACCGGGCTTCAGCGGGACCATCCTGAGCAGCTCGGGGCTCCAGTCCGGCATCCGGGCGAGGTTCGTCAGCGTCGCCCACACCTCGTCGGGCGCCGCGGCGATGTCGATCTCGGCGCGAAGGGTCCGCAGGGCAGGGGAGGTCGTCATACCCGTCAGTATGCAGCGGGGCGCGGTGTGGCAGATCGGATCCGACACCAGGAAGGCCTCGGAGCGCACTCCGAGGCCTTCCTGGTGATCCGCCTGATCGCCTCGGTCAGGCGTCGCCGCCGGCATTGCCGCTCGTGCCGGCCTGCGGGTTGAGCAGGTCGTACTTCGCCGCCGCATCGATGGCGGCCTGCGGGTCGATCTCGCCGCGGGAGGCCAGCTCCTGCAGGGTGCGCACGACCAGCGACGGCCCGTCGATGTGGAAGACGCGGCGGGCGGCCGCACGAGTGTCGCTGAACCCGAAGCCGTCGGCGCCGAGTGCAACGTAGTCCCCGGGCACCCACGGACGGATCTGCTCCTGGACCGAACGCATCCAGTCCGAGACCGCCAGGACCGGCCCCGGCCGACCCTGCAGCTTCTGGGTGACGAAGGGCGTGCGCTGTTCCTCTTCCGGGTGCAGGAAGCGCAGCTTGTCGGCCTCCTCGCCGTCGCGGCGCAGTTCGTTCCAGGACGTGACCGACCAGACGTCGGTGACCACGCCCCAGTCGTCGCGCAGCAACTGCTGTGCCTCGAGCGCCCACGGCACACCGACCCCGGAGGCCAGCAGTTGCGCGCGGGGAGCGTCCGCGGCGACGCCGTCCGCGCTGCCCTCGGCGACCAGGTGCATACCGCGCAGGATGCCGTCGACGTCGACGTTCTCCGGCTCCATCGGCTGCTGCATCGGCTCGTTGTAGACCGTCAGGTAGTAGAAGATGTCCTCGGCGTTGTCGCCGAACATCCTCCGCAGACCGTCCTGCACGATGTGTGCGACCTCGTAGCCGTATGCCGGATCGTAAGCAACGACAGCGGGATTGGTCGCGGCGAGCAGATGTGAGTGGCCGTCTGCGTGCTGCAGGCCCTCACCGGTCAGCGTCGTGCGTCCCGCGGTTGCGCCGACCAGGAAGCCGCGCGTCATCTGGTCGGCGGCCGCCCAGATGAAGTCTGCGGTCCGCTGGAAACCGAACATCGAGTAGAAGATGTAGATCGGCACCATCGGCACGCCGTGGGTGGCGTATGACGTGCCCGCCGCGGTGAAGGCCGCGACCGAACCCGACTCGTTGATGCCCAGGTGCAGGATCTGGCCGTTGGTGGCTTCCTTGTAGGCGAGCATCAGCTCGGCGTCGACCGAGGTGTAGTGCTGCCCGTGCGGGTTGTAGATCTTGGACGTCGGGAAGAACGAGTCCATGCCGAAGGTGCGTGCCTCGTCCGGGATGATCGGCACGACGTGCTTGCCGAACTCCTTGTCGCGCATCAGGTCCTTCAGGATCCGCACGAAGGCCATCGTCGTGGCGATCTCCTGCTTGCCCGAACCCTTCTTGGCGGCCGAATAGGCCTTCTCCTCAGGCAGTTTCAGCGCGCTGGACGCGTGTCGACGGTCGGGAACGGCACCACCGAGCTTGCTGCGACGCTCGCGCAGGTACTGGATGGCCGGGTCGTCCTCACCGGGGTGGTAGTACGGCGGCAGGTAAGGGTTGTCCTCGAGTTGCGCATCGCTGATCGGGATCTGCAGCGAGTCACGGAAGCCCTTGAGGTCCTCCAGCGTCATCTTCTTCATCTGGTGGGTCGCGTTGCGGCCCGCGAAGTGCGTGCCGAGGCTGTACCCCTTGATGGTCTTGGCCAGGATCACCGTCGGCTGACCGTTGTGCTCGACCGCGGCACGGTAGGCGGCATACACCTTGCGGTAGTCGTGTCCGCCGCGCTTGAGCTTCCACCAGATGTCATCGTCGGACCAGTCCTTGACCAGCGCCCGCGTGCGCGCGTCACGCCCGAAGAAGTGCTCACGGACGTAGGCGCCGTCGTTGGCGCGGAAGGTCTGGTAGTCACCGTCGGGGGTGCTGTTCATGACGTTGACCAGTGCACCGTCGCGGTCCGCGGCCAGCAGCGGGTCCCAGCCACGACCCCAGATGCACTTGATGACGTTCCAGCCGGCGCCGCGGAAGAAGCTCTCCAGCTCCTGGATGATCTTGCCGTTGCCACGCACCGGACCGTCGAGTCGCTGCAGATTGCAGTTGATGACGAAGGTGAGGTTGTCCAGTTCCTCGTTGGCGGCCAGTTGCAGCAGACCGCGCGACTCCGGCTCGTCCATCTCGCCGTCGCCGAGGAACGCCCACACGTGCTGCTGGCTGGTGTCCTTCATGCCGCGACCGTGCAGGTACTTGTTGAACGACGCCTGGTGGATCGCGTTCATCGGGCCGATGCCCATCGACACCGTCGGGAACTCCCAGAAGTCGGGCATGTTCCGCGGGTGCGGGTATGACGGCAGACCCATGCGCTGGCCCTGCACGACGTGCGAGTGCTCTTGGCGGAACCCGTCGAGCTGGTCCTCGGACAGGCGCCCCTCGAGGAAGGCGCGGGAGTAGATGCCGGGGGAGGCGTGGCCCTGGATGAACACCTGGTCGCCACCGCCGGGGTGGTCCTTGCCGCGGAAGAAGTGGTTGAAACCGACTTCGTACAGGGTCGCGGCGGAGGCGTAGGTCGAGATGTGCCCGCCGACGCCGACGCCCGGACGCTGCGCCCGGTGCACCATCATCGCGGCGTTCCAGCGCATCCAGGCGCGGTAGCGGCGCTCGACCTCTTCATCACCGGGGAACCAGGGCTCGGCCTCCGGGCTGATGGTGTTGATGTAGTCCGTGGCGGTCAGTGACGGCACGCCGATCTGCTTCTCGCGGGAGCGTTCCAGCAGCTTCAGCATGATGTAACGCGCGCGGGTCTGGCCTCCCTCGGCGATGATGCCGTCCAGCGAGTCCAACCACTCCTGGGTCTCCTCGGGGTCGATGTCAGGCAGCTGGCTGGGTATGCCGTTGAGGATGGGTCCTGCGTCCTCGCGCGCCATGAGTGGCTCCTCTCATGAACCGGTCGCATCGTGGCGACCGCGACGTCGTTGTCGGGGTTGAAGTCTGGATCCATCTTCTACCCGGCGACTCGGCCGGGAGATGGAGGGTTCGCGTACTGGTCAGTAGGGTTTTGGCGGCGAACCGTGTCCGATCAGGGAAGGTTCAACGGAGCGTGGCGGTGCACGTCCTTGTAGAGCAGGTACCGGAAGCGGCCCGGTCCGCCGGCGTAGCAGGCCTGCGGGCAGAACGCACGGAGCCACATGAAGTCGCCCTCCTGCACCTCGACCCAGTCCTTGTTCAGCAGGTAGACGGCCTTGCCCTCCAGCACGTAGAGCCCGTGTTCCATGACGTGCGTCTCGGGGAAGGGGATGGCACCGCCCGGCTCGAACGTCACGATGTTGACGTGCATGTCATGGCGTACGTCGTCCGGGTCGGTGAATCGCTGCGTGCACCAGCGTCCGTCGGTGTCGGGCATCGCGCCCATCTCGACATCGGACTCGTGGGTGACGAACGACTCCGGTGCGTCGATGCCGTCCACGACGGCATAGCGCTTGCGGATCCAGTGGAACGTCGCGGTCGCCGCCGAGTCGTTGTGCAAGGTCCATTGCTCACCAGGGGTGAGGAACGCGTAACTGCCTGCGCGCAGGGCGTGTTCGGCGCCGGCGAGGGTGAGCCGCAGCTCTCCGTCCACGACGAAGAGCACGCTTTCTGCCTCCGGGTTGTTCTCCGGCTTGTCGCTGCCACCGCCGGGACCGACCTCGACGATGTACTGCGAGAAGGTCTCCGCGAACCCGGTCAGCGGACGGGCGAGCACCCACAGCCGGGTCTCGTCCCAGAACGGGAGCCGGCTGGTCGTGATGTCGCTCATGGTGCGCCGGGGCAGCACGGCATACGCCTCGGTGAAGATCGAGCGATCGGTGGTCAGCTCGGTCTGCGCGGGCAGCCCGCCGCGGGGGGTGTAGTACGTGGCCATTCGTTGACTCCTCGGCACTCAGTGGGTGAGCGCGGTCAGCTCGGAAACTGTGAGACCGCACGCGGATTCGACTTCATCGGCGCCGACGGCGCCGCAGTGGACGCCGCGCAACAATGCGTCGGCGAGCATCTTCGCGGTGGCGGGTTCGTCCATCACGTCACCGCCGGAGGTCTGGTGCACGTATGCCGCCAGGCGTGACGCGGCGCTGGGCAGGGCCCGCCGGAAGAAGAGGTAGTTGGCCAGGTAGCGGGACACGAGGTGCCCGGGGTGCATGTCCCAGCCCTGGTAGATGCCGCGGATCAGCGAGCGGGTGACGAGGCCGGAGTGCAGTCGCCAGGTGGCGTGAGCGGCCGCCTCGTCGCCGAAGGCAACGACATTGGTGGAGCCGTCGCAGATCCGCGTTCCCGTTTGAGCGGCCGCGACCTGCATGACGGCCTTGGCGTGATCGGCGGCCGGGTGGTCGAGCGCTTGGTATGCCGCGGCGATGCCGAGGCCCGCGCTGTAGTCGAAGGTGCCGTAGACCAGCGAGCTGACCCGCCCGGGTGCCGCATGCACCATTCGTGCCACGGCCGCGCCACCGTCGGCGGCCAGAATCGCCTGCGGCGTCTCGATCTGTACTTCGAATCGCACACTGCCGGAAGGCAATTCGAGCTCATGCTCGAGGGTCGCGCACGCGGTGTTCATCGCTGCGACCTGGTCGACGCTGGTGACCTTCGGCAGGGTGAGGACGTTGCCCTCGAGAAGACCGGCGTGCGTCATACCGGCGAGGTAGTCGACCAGGGTTCGCACCGCGCGTGACCTGGTCGGTGCCTCGAACGACTTGAACCTGATGCCGTGCCAGGTCGGCAACCGGTGTTCGCCGGCCAGTTCGCCGAAGGCGCCGAGCACCCCGGCCAGGTGGCCGTCCTCGGCGTCGTCGGCGCGTACGCCGTAGCCGTCCTCGAAGTCGGCGCGCAGGTCCTCGATCGGGTCGCGCTCGAGCTTGTCGACGATGCGGTCGTAGACGGCGGCCACCTCGTCCGCGGATTCGCCTGTGGCGCGGGCGAGTTCGTCTGCGGACGGCGCGTAGGTGGCGAGCAGGTCGCGGGCCGTCGCCGCGAAGGTGCGCACGTCGTCGGCGGTGCAGCGATCTGCCGGAAGATAGACGGTGTGCACCGGGTGGCGGCCGGACGGCGCTCCCGGATAGTTCGTGTGCAGCGCCGCGTCGGCGTCGACCAATGCCTCGTCGAGGCGGTCGGTGAGTACGGTGCGGAAGTCGGGCACGCTGGCTCCTCTCGTTCCGAGTTCCATTATTTCGTATCATGGAGTGTAAATTCCATGTTGTCGAATGTCAGCCAGTGCGATGACCCAGTAACGGAGCACGCACCTGCATCAAGCGGAGGAGTCGTCATGACACAGCAGGCTCGGCCCGGTGGGGTGCAGTCCGTCGGGCGTGCGCTCGACATACTCGAGCTCATCGACCAATCCGGTGGTGAGATGGCGCTGGTCGAGATGAGCGCGGCGTCCGGGCTGCCGATGCCGACGATTCACCGCATCGTCCG
Organism: Flexivirga sp. G2; assembly: GCF_055397625.1. NCBI lineage: Bacteria > Bacillati > Actinomycetota > Actinomycetes > Micrococcales > Dermacoccaceae > Flexivirga > Flexivirga sp. G2. The sequence goes on along the minus strand of NZ_AP039675.1, from coordinate 2,949,719 downwards.
CACTCTCGTCGACCGCAACTATCTGCGGCAGTTGCCCGACCGGCGCTACGCACTCGGGTCCCGACTGATCCCGCTCGGTAACGCGGCACTGGAGGCGTTCGGCTCGCGCAGCAGCTCCGTCCTCGCGGACGTGGTGCGACGACTGGGGGAGAGTGCCAATCTCGCGGCGCTGGACGGCGACATGCTCGTGTATGTCGGACAGGCGCCGTCACCCCGGGCCATGCGAATGTTCACCCAGTTGGGGCAGCACGTGCATCCGCACTGCCGGGCGGCCGGCAAGGCGTTGCTCGCCCAACTGGCGGACGATGAGGTCCGCGGGATCCTGAGCAGGGTCGGCATGCCGGCGGTGACGCCGTTGACGATCACCGACCCGGAGCAGTTCATCGCGCAGCTCGCCCAGGTGCGCGACGAGGGTGTCGCCCACGAGGTGGGTGAGATGGAGGAGGGTGTCATCTGCCTGGCGACACCGGTCCCGGGCGGGGTCACCCGCCTGGCACTGTCGATCTCCGGCCCGGCATCGCGCATGACCGATGAGCTGCAGGGGCGCGCCATACCCGTGCTGCGCGAGGTCGCCGAGGAGTTGGCCACGCAGTTGGCGGGTTGATCGTCGATGCGCCGAAGGTGCACCATGAGCCACCCTTGACAGTTTGTTGAATCGGTTCCATGCTTCCTTTATGCGGAATATAGATTCCACTTCACGGAACGACCTGAAGTGGTTCGTCACGGCACCGGCCGACGATGCCGTCAGCGCGTTGCTGCCCCTGTGTGCCAGCGACGGCTGGGCTCGCGCGCTCGTCGCGCGTCGTCCGTATGCCGATGCGGCCGCCCTGGCCGATGCGTCCGATGAGGTGTTCGCCGAACTGGCCGACTCCGAGCTGGACGCTGCGCTGTCCGGGCACCCGCGGATCGGTGAGCGGATGCGCGGCGAAGGCACCGCGGCGCAACTGTCGCGCTCCGAGCAGTCCGCGATGCGCTCCGCCGACGAGCAGGTCGCCGCGCAGATCCTGCAGGGCAACGAGGACTACGAGCAACGGTTCGACCGGGTCTTCCTGATCCGTGCCGCCGGACGCGCGCCGCGGGAGATCCTGGAAGAGCTACAGCGTCGTCTCGGCAATGACGACGTGACCGAGCGCGCCGAGGTGCGCGAGCAACTGCGGCAGATCACCCGCCTGCGCCTGGAGGGCGCGTTTCGGTGACCCCCGACCGGAGGGACGTAACTCGATGACATCCACCCTGACAGCCACGCTGTCCACCCATGTTCTGGACGCCGTCAACGGATCGCCGGCAGCCGGCGTCGAGGTCACGGTGTTCGCACAGACCGGTGCCGGATCCGAGGGCAGACCCCTCGGATCCGGCACCACCGACGATGACGGCCGGGTCGCCGGGCTGGTGCCCGACGGGCTGCCGCACGGCACCTACCGCATCGTCTTCGCCACCGGCAGCTACTTCCAGCGTGCCGGGGTCCGGGCCTTCTATCCCGAGGTGGCGATCACCTTCGTCGTCGACGAAGAGCGGCACTACCACGTGCCGTTGCTACTGAGTCCGTTCGCGTACTCCACCTATAGAGGGAGCTGATCCACATGTCCTATGTGCTCGGGCACAACCAGTACGGCAAGGCCGAGGTCCACGTCGTCCGCGTCTTCCGCGACGACCCGAAGGCACCACACGACCTCGTCGACTACAACGTCTCGGTCGCCCTGTCCGGTGACTTCGAGGACGCACACATCAGCGGTGACCAGAGCAAGGTGCTCACCACGGACGCGTGCAAGAACACCGTCAACTCGTTCGCCAAGGAGGCCGGTGATGCGGTCCGCGAGCCGGAGTCGTTCGCGATCGCGCTCGCCGACCATTTCGTCCAAGTACCCCAGGTCGAGCGGGCGCGCATCAGTGTCGAAGCCGTCCCGTGGACCCGTTCGCACGACAACGCGCACGCGTTCGTCAAGAACGGCGACTACGTGCGCACCGTGACGGTCACTCGCACCGCCGACAGCACCAGCGTCGTGAGTGGGCTGAAGGAGCTCACCGTCCTGAAGACGACCGACTCGGAGTTCCACGGCTTCTACCAGGACAAGTACACGACGCTGCAGCCCACGAACGACCGCATCATGGCCACCGCGGTCACGGCGCAGTGGGCGCACGACGGCACCGAGGTCGACTGGGGCAAGGCCTTCGACGAGGTGAAGGACGCGATCACCGGGGCGTTCGCCGCGGCATACAGTTTCGCGCTCCAGCACACGTTGTGGGAGATGGGCACCGCGGTGCTCGACGCCGTCCCGAGCGTTGCCGAGGTGCGCTTCAGTTGCCCGAACAAGCATCACTTCGTGGTCGACCTGAGCCCGTTCGGCGTGGAGAACAACTGCGAGGTCCACTACGCCGCCGACCGGCCGTACGGCCTGATCGAGGCGACCATCAAGCGCAGCGAGGACGTGGACAAGTCCTCGGCATACGACCCCGGCCAGGCCTGGTAGGTCGGTTCTGCTCGGTGCGACCGGGCGCCTTTTCGTCGGTGATGAGGGCGTCCGGTTGCAAACCGGCGCAGTTCCTAGTGAACTACGGCCATGGCAATAGGGGCCCAGAAAACCGCATTGGCCGAGAAACTCGGCTTCGAAAAAGACCAGGTGGTGCAAGAACTCGGCTGGGATGACGACGTCGACGACGCCGTCCGTGAGCAAATCGAGGAACTCACCGGATCCGGTCTGGAGGACGAGGAGTACGACGGTGTGGTGGACGCCGTCGTCCTGTGGTGGCGGGAAGGGGACGGCGATCTCATCGACGACTGTGTCGACGCGCTGACCAACCTGGCGGACAAGGGCTTCGTCGTCCTGTTCGTCCCGGGGGCAGGCCACCCCGACCACGTCGACGCGAGCGACATCGCCGAAGCGGCGCAGACCGCCGGGCTCAACGCCGGCACCTCGACCCGCGCGGGCGGCGAATGGATCGCCACCAAACTCGTACAAGGCGGAGTGGCGAAGCAACGATGACCTCCGGTCCACTGTCCGTCGGCGACACCGCGCCCGACTTCGCCCTGCAGAACCAGCACGGCGAGTCGGTGTCGCTGCACGAGCGCGTTGCCGACCGGCCGGTGCTGCTGGTCTTCTACCCGTTCGCCTGGTCGGGCATCTGCACCGGCGAATTGTGCGGGATCCGTGACGATTTCGGCGGTTTCACCGGTGACGGTGCCGTCGACGTCATGGCGATCTCCTGCGATCCGATGTTCACGCTGCGTGCGTGGGCGGACTCCGAGCACTACGACTTCGACCTCCTGTCCGACTTCTGGCCGCACGGCGCGGTCGCCCAGGCGTATGGCGTCTTCAACGCCGATGCGGGTATGGCGATCCGCGGCACTTACCTGGTCGACACCACTGGCACAATCCGCTGGGCCCAGGTCAACGGTCCCGGTGAGGCGCGCGACTTCGCCGGTTACCGCGAGGCGTTGACGACGCTCTGACCGCCGGCGCGCCGGCCCGTGCGTCGGCAGTGGCGCCCGCGAAGTTTGTGGCTTCGGGTGCGACTGGCAGAATGACGGGGCGCTGCGCGACCGTGCGGTGTTCAGGACCTGTAGCTCAGTTGGTAGAGCACCGCGTTTACACCGCGGTTGTCGTCGGTTCGAGGCCGGCCGGGTCCACTGGTGGTGCTGAGGGACGGCTGCCTTCGGCAGGGTCCACTGGTGACCTTCAGCCACGCTTTCAACTACACACCGGCATCGAGCAGAGAGGCACTACGTGACCAGTCCGACCCTCGCGGAGACCATCCGGGTGCTCGACGGGTTCTACCCGCCGCAGACCGCTGCGGACTGGGATCGAGTGGGCCTGGTCACTGGCGATGCCGCGCAGCGGATCGACCGGATCCATTTCGCCGTCGACCCCACTCTTGCCGTCATCGAGGAAGCCCGTGACGCGGGCGCCGACCTGCTGGTCACACATCACCCGCTGCTGCTGCGCGGAGTGCACTCGGTGGCCACCTCGACCGCCAAGGGCGCGGCGATCACCACGCTCGTCGTCGCCGACCTGGCTCTCTACTGCGCGCACACCAACGCCGATGTCGCGTCACCGGGCGTCAACGATGCGCTCGCCGCGGCCTGCGGGTTGCCGGCCGACACCGAGGCGCTGGACGAGGAGGACGGCCAGGCGATCGGGCGGGTCGGTGACCTGCCACAACAGACCACGCTGGCCGGTTTCGCGCGGGCCCTTGCCGATGCGCTGCCGGCAGCACCCGCCGGGCTCCGGGTCAGCGGGGACCCCGACGCTCCCGTGCGTCGGGTCGCCGTCATGGGTGGCGCCGGTGACGACCGCTTCGACGCGGTCCGCCGCAGTGGCGCCGACGTCTACGTCACCGCCGACCTCCGCCATCACCCGGCGCTGGAAGCGCGTGAGGAAGCGCGCGGCGCAGCGCCATACCTGATCGATGCGGGGCACTGGGCGACCGAGTCGCTCTGGCTGTCCGACAGCGCCGACCGACTGCGCACGGCACTTGCCGAGCAGGGGTATGACGTACAGACCACGGTGTCGCAATTGCGCACTGATCCCTGGGATTTCGTGGTGCCGACCGGGCACGGCGAGCCGACCGAACCGAAGGAGCACTGACGCCCGTGAAGGCTGATCTCACCCGCCAGTGGCGACTGCTCGACCTGCAGAAGCTCGACACCCGTCTGGACCAGCTCAGTCACCGGGAGCGCACGCTGCCGGTCCAGGCAGAGCTCACCGAGGCACAGGCCACCGCACAGCGGCTCGCCGAGGACGTCGTCATCGCCCGGACCGCGTTGCAGGACAACGACCGCGCCGTGAGCAAGGCCGACGCCGACGTGCAGCTGGTGCGGGACCGGGCCGACCGCGACCGCAAGCGCCTGGAGAGCGGTGCAGGCACCGCCAAGGAGCTGCAGAACCTCCAGCACGAGTTGGACACCCTCGGGCGGCGGCAGGCCGAACTGGAGGACGCCGAGCTCGAGGTCATGGAACGCGCCGAGAGCCTGCAGTCCGACCTCACCGCGAAGGAGACCGCCCAGCAGGAGGCGGCCGACCGGGTCGAGCGCCTGCAGGTCGAGCAGCAGACGGCCCTGCGGGAGATCGTCACCGAGCGTGAGAGCGTGGAGCGCGAGCGCGCCAACGTCGCGCCCGGCGTGGGTGCCGAACTGCTGGCGCTCTACGACAAGTTGCGCGCGCAGATGGGTGGCGTCGCAGCCGCCGCACTGCAGCAGAAGCGTTGCAGCGGTTGTGGTTTGGAGCTCGGGCAGGCTGATCTCGGCCGTATCCGTGCCGCTGCCGAGGACGAGGTGGTGCGGTGCGAGGAGTGCCGCCGGATCCTGGTCCGCACCGCCGAGTCGGGCCTGTAACGGGATGGGTCGCTCGCTCATCATCGAGGCCGATGGCGGCTCTCGTGGCAATCCCGGTGTCGCCGGGTATGGCGCGTTGGTCCGTGACGCACAGGACCGCTCACTGCTCGCGGAACGCGCTGCGCCGCTGGGCAAGGCGAGCAACAACGTCGCCGAGTACCGCGGACTGATCGCCGGACTGCAAGCCGCCGAGGCGATCGACGCCGGCGCCGACCTCGAGGTGCGGATGGACTCCCGCCTGGTCGTCGAGCAGATGGCCGGTCGCTGGAAGATCAAGCACGAGGACATGCGGCGGCTGGCCGGCGAGGCGCAGGACGTCGTCCGGCGGCTGCGTGCGGCGGGCGGCTCGGTCGAGTGGACCTGGATTCCGCGCGCTCAGAACAAGGCGGCCGACAAGCTCTCGAACGACGGGATGGACGGCAAGACGGTCGAGCGTGACCTGTGGCGGGCCGTGAACGAGGGCACGGAAGAGGGCATGGAAGCGGGCGCCGACGCGGATGCGGCGCCGGTGCCGGAGTCGCGCCCGTCGCTGCCGAAGCGCACCGTGCAGACCCGGCTGATCCTGCTCCGCCACGGGGTCACCGACTTCACCGTCGGCGGACGGCTGGACGGTCGCGGCGGATCGGATCCGCAACTCAACGCGACGGGTGCGGCGCAGGCGGAGAAGGCAGCGGCCGCACTCGGCGAGCTGGTGACCGGGCCGGTCACGGTCGTGACATCGTCACTGGCCCGCGCGCGCCAGACCGGTGCGGCCGCGGCTCGCGTGCTCGGTGTCCAGCCGATCTGCGACGAGGACTGGGACGAGCAGGCCTTCGGGGTCTGGGACGGCCTGAGCTATGCGGAGATCGGTGAGCGTTTCCCCGGCGATCCGGCTCGGATGCGGGTCGAGGACGACTTCCGTGTCGACGGTGGGGAGACCCACCTCGAGCTGAGCGGCCGGGTGGACGCGGCGCGTGAACGCGCACTTGCGCACGGCGGCACCGTTGTCGTCGCCACACACCGGATGCCGATTCTGGTGGTGCTGCGCTCGCTCCTCGGCCTCGGTTTCGGGCAGGCGTGGCTGCTCCACGCCGACCCGGCGTCGCTCACCGAGATCCATGTGTATGCCGACGGCAGTGCGAGCGTCGCCTACACCAACGACACCCACCACCTGAGGTAGGACCCGGCCTGCGGCCGTAGGCCGGACGCCCCCGTGGGCCTCCGTCGGCGTGTGCAAGGCTGCAGACCATGACGTCATCCTCGAACGAATGGTCCCCGGACACGGTTGCGGTGCGAGGCGGTCTGGCTCGCAGCGGATTCGAGGAGACGTCCGAAGCGCTCTACCTGACCTCCGGTTTCGTCTACGAGACGGCGCAGGACGCAGAGGCCGCGTTCTCCGGTGACGCCGATCGATTCGTCTACAGCCGCTACGGCAACCCCACCGTCGCCGTCTTCGAGGAGCGACTGCGGCAACTGGAGGGCGCCGAGGCGTGTTACGCCACCGGCTCCGGCATGGGCGCGGTCTTCACCGCGTTGGCCGCTCTGCTCGGTGCGGGGGACCGGGTGGTCGCGGCGCGCGGCCTGTTCGGATCGTGCTTCGTGATCCTGGACGAGATCCTGCCGCGGTGGGGTGTGCAGACCGTCTTCGTCGACGGCGCCGACAACGAACAGTGGCGGGCGGCGCTGTCCGAGCCCACCGCCGCGGTGTTCTTCGAGACTCCCAGCAACCCCATGCAGGAGCTGGTCGACCTCGAGTTCGTGACCCAGCACGCCCACGCGGTCGGCGCGAAGGTGGTCGTGGACAACGTGTTCGGCACGCCGGTCTTCTCCCGGCCGCTGCAGCACGGGGCCGACATCGTCGTCTACTCGGCGACCAAGCACATCGACGGCCAGGGACGGGTGCTCGGCGGCGCGATCCTCGGACCGGAGGACTACATCCATGGTCCGGTGGAGAACCTCTTGCGGCATACCGGGCCGACCATGTCCGCGTTCAACGCGTGGGTGCTGGTCAAGGGCCTGGAGACCATGCGGCTGCGGGTCGAGGCACAGGCCGCGTCCGCGATGCGACTCGCAACGGCCCTGCAGGAGCATTCGTCCGTCCGGCGGGTGTGGTACCCGTTCCTGGAGTCGCACGCGCAGTTCGAACTGGCCAAGCGGCAGATGACGGGCGGCGGGACCGTCGTCACCTTCGAGCTCGACGGAGGCAAGGATGAGGCCTTCGAGCTGATGAACTCCCTTGAGATCATTGATATCTCGAACAATCTCGGTGACTCCAAGTCGCTCATCACGCACCCGGCAACGACGACGCACCGTCGGATGGGGGCCGAGGCTCGGGCGGCCGTCGGGATCACGGACGGGGTGCTGCGGTTGTCGGTGGGTCTCGAAGACGCCGACGACCTCGTGCGCGACGTGACCAGCGCGCTGGGCTGACCTGGCGCGGTGGAGCAGGGCATCGCCCGATACGGTGGTGCCGACAACCCGCGGGAGCTCGGAAGGACCGGGCTGAGAGGGCGACCGCCGTCGCCGACCGCCACAACCTGAGCCGGACAATGCCGGCGGAGGAAGGGATTTGAACGGCATGTCGACGACGTCATACGCCTGGTGGCCGGTGCTCGGAGCACCGATGGAGGACGGCCTCAAGCGGGTGCTCGCACACGACTTCCTGCACGGCCTGTCCGACGGGTCCCTGCCGCGAGAAGCGTTCGGACACTTCATCATTCAGGACACGCTGTATCTCGCGGAGTACGCGCGAGCATTGTCCTTGCTGGCTGCCAAGGCGCCGACGCCGGTCGCGCCGATCCTGGCCGCGCACGCGAGCGCAGCGGTCGCGACCGAGCTGGAATTGCATCCGGCGCTGCTGCGGGACGCCGGTCTCGACCCGGCTCTGCTGCGCAGCACACCGAAGTCTCCGGCCACCACGGCATACACGAGCTATCTGCTGTCGGTGTGCGCCCTGCGACCGTTCCACGAAGGTCTCGCGGCGGTGCTCCCGTGCTACTGGATCTACGAGCAGGTGGGTCGAGCCCTCGAGCGCGACGGATCGGCCGACCCGGTCTACGCCCGCTGGGTCGAGGCGTATGCCGCGCCCGGCTTCGCGGAGAGCGTCGCGCAGGTGCTCGACGTGGTCGACGCCGTGGCCACCGGTGTGTCGGACAGCGCGCTCGCCGACATGGCGCAGCATGTCGAGACGGCGACCCGCTACGAGTGGATGTTCTGGGATGCCGCGGTGCGCGGGGAACGGTGGCCGTGGTGACGAATCAGCCGAATGCGACAGAGGTCGGCGCACTGCTCGAGACACTGCGCGAGCGCGCGCCACTGGTGCAGTGCATCACGAACTCCGTGGTCACCGGATTCACCGCGAACACGCTGCTGGCCCTCGGTGCAGCTCCGGCGATGGTCGACAATCGCGAGGAGGCAACGGTTTTCGCGGGTGTCTCGGACGCCGTGCTGATCAATCTCGGAACCATCTCCCCGGCATCCGGGGAGACGATGGTCGCCACCGCCGAGGCGGCCGGCAGCGCCGAGACACCGTGGGTGCTGGACCCCGTCGCGGTTGGTGGGCTGCCGTTGCGGGATCGAGTCAGTGCCCAATTGGTGCCGCTGCGCCCGACCGTCATACGCGGTAATGCCTCGGAGGTGATGAGCCTGTCCGGCGTCGACGGTGGCGGTCGAGGCGTCGACAGCACTGTCGGCACCGAGGCCGCTGTCGATTCCGCTCGTGACCTGTCCCGGCGAACCGGTGGGACGGTCGCGGTCAGTGGTCCCGTCGATCACATCGTCACCGGTGACGACGTGCGCACCGTCGCCAACGGAACGCCGATGATGACGAAGGTGACCGGTGTCGGGTGCGCGCTCGGTGCGATCACCGCCGCCTTCTGTGCGTGCGCATCGCCCGCGGACGCCGCGTTCGCTGCGACCGCGGTCTGGACCATCGCAGCGGACATCGCGATGGAGCGAGCCGTTGGTCCCGGCACGTTCGCCGTCGAGATCCTCGATGCCTTGCATGCCCTCGGTCCGGACGACGTCTCGAGGTTGCGGGCATGAACGCGTTCGACGCAGCCTCGTTGCGGCTCTACCTGGTGACCGATGCTGCCCTGTGCGGCGCCCGCGGAGTCTTCGAAACCGTGCGGCAGGCGCTCGCCGGTGGGGTGACGGCGGTGCAGTTGCGCGACCACGCCGCAACGACGCGCGAATTGCTCGACACAGCAAGGCAGTTGAAGTCACTCACGATGGACGCCGGCGTCCCATTGATCGTCGACGACCGGCTCGACGTCGCGCTCGCCATCGGCGCCGACGGAGTGCATCTCGGACAATCGGACCTGCACCCGGTCGACGCCCGCCGCATCGCCGGGCCGGACCTGGTCATCGGCCACTCGGTGTCGTGCATCGACGAGGTCGAGGAGGCGGGGGAGTGGCCGGCGGGGACCATCGACCATGTGGGGATCGGGCCGGTGTTCGCGACGCCGACGAAGCCGAAGGCCGCAGCACCGCTGGGGATCGACGGAATGCGTGAGGTGCTCGCCTGCTGTGCGTTCCCTGCGGTGGCCATCGGCGGCATCAAGGACATCCATGTCGCGCCATTGCGGGATGCCGGAGCGGCAGGTGTTGCGGTGGTGTCGGCGATCTGCGCGGCGGAGGATCCGGCGGCCGCCGCCCGAAAGCTATTGGCAGCCGAGGAGATTCGATGACCGTGCGGACACCGACGGTGCTGACCATCGCCGGCACGGACCCCAGTGGCGGTGCCGGCATCAGCGCGGATCTGAAGACCTTCTCCGCGCTCGGTGCGTTCGGCACCGTTGTCGTGACGGCCGTGGTCACCCAGAACACGCAGGGCGTGGCCGCCATCCATCAACTGGACGGCGCCACGGTCGCCGGACAACTCACCAACCTGCTGGACGACGTGCACGTCGACGCCGTCAAGATCGGCATGCTCGGCACCGCCGAGGTGACCCGCGCCGTCGCCCGGGTCCTGCGTGAGCGCACGACCGGCCCGGTCGTGCTCGACCCGGTCATGGTCGCGACGAGCGGGCACCGGCTGCTGCCGGCCGAGGCGGTGGAAGCGTTGCGGGACGCGCTGATTCCGTTGGCCGACCTGATCACGCCGAACCTGCCCGAAGCGGCCGACCTGCTGGGGGTCCCGGAGGCGACCGGTATGTGCGATATGGCGCGTCAGGCGCGGGCGCTCGCGCAGCTGTGCCCGGGGGTGTTGCTCAAGGGTGGTCACCTCGACGGTCCGGAGAGCACCGACCTGCTGATCGTGGACGATCGGCTCACCGAGTTCGACGAACCGCGGATCGCGACGCGCAACACGCACGGCACCGGCTGCACCCTCTCGTCGGCGATCGCGGCCCTGCGCCCGCAGCGGGACTCGTGGGTCGACGCCGTGCGTGACGCGAAGACCTATCTGACGGGTGCACTCCGAGCGGCGGATGATCTGTCGATCGGCAGCGGGCACGGACCGGTGCACCACTTCTGGCGTGCGTGGAGCAGTCAGACCTGAGCGAGTGCGAGCGTCGCTGCGGTGACCGTGACGATGGCGACGGCAACACTCTCGACGGTGAACCGACGCAACGGAATTGCCAGATCGGCTCGACGGCACCGACCCAACCAGAGCAGCGTCGCCAGTGATCCCCAGACGGTGATGATCGGCCCGGCATTGACCCCGATCAGCAGCGCCATCAGCCGATGTGCGGAGTCGCTGGCAGCCGACTCGGCGGCCAGGTATGCCGGCAGGTTGTTGATCAGGTTGGCTCCCAGCGCTCCGAGACCCGAGACGCGCAACAGGTCCGCGGCGGACTCACCGGTCCCCATCACCCTGGCGATCAACTCCTCCAGGCCGTGCGCCCGCAGGAAGTCGACGAGCGCGAACAGGACGGTGACGCCGAGCACCATCTGCCAGGGAACGGCCACGGAGCGCAGCGCCTCGCGTTCACGAACCGCCAGTGTCACCAACAGAATCAACGCACCGACGGCAGCGGGAATGGCGGGCGTGATGCCGGTGACGAAGAAGGGGCCGAGCAGCAGGCAGACCGCTGCCGCCATACGCAACAGAACGACGTCGGGCGGCTGCGGCATCGACGGTATGGCGTACCGCCCGCGAAGTTCCCGGTGGTGCAGAACCGCGATGACCAGCACGGTCGCGACCATGGCGACGAGCGCCGGCAGCCACGCCACCCGCAGGTATGCCGAGAGGCCACCCCAGCGGTGAAACTCGTGCAATGCCAACAGATTGCTCAGATTGGAGACCGGCAACAGCAATGAGGCGGTGTTCGCCAGCCACACCGTGGTGAACGCGAACGGCAGCGGTGGCAGCCCCGCCTGACGAGCGGTCGTGATGACGACCGGCGTGAGCAGCACCGCCGTGGTGTCGAGGCTGAGGACCGTCGTCGCGGCGCAGGACAGGACGACGACCACGAGCCACAGGACGAGGGTGCGGCCCTTCGCCATACGCGCCGCCCAATGCCCGGCGACGTCGAAAACCCCTGCATGATCGGCGATTTCGGCCACGACCGTGATGCAGACCAGGAAAGCCAGAACCGGCCCGACCCGGTCGACCAGATCCATCATGGGGCGGTCACGGACAACTCCCACGGTGCACCGGCCCGGCGGGGTTCGTGCAACTCGACGTCGAAACGGTCGCCGACGACGTCCCGCAGTGCGGCCGCGGTGCGCGGGGACGCTCCGGCCTCCGCAAGCCAGCGGGTGACGAGTCCTCGGGTGTGCTTCGCGTTGTGCGTCGCGCCGGGGACGTGGATGCGTACCCATCGCTTCGCCGTCGTTCCGGAGGGAGTCCACGCGGCGGCATAGTTGCTCGAGCGGCAGTCGACGACCACGCCGTTGCCGGCGAGCTCGGTCATCGGCGTCCCGAGTTCGCCGCGCCAGTAGGCGGCGAGCGGTCCGACGCCGGGCAGGTTGGTGCCCATCGACAGTCGGTATGGCGGGACCTTGTCGGCCAGTCGCAATGCACCGAAGAGGGCGGACTGCACGACGATCCAACGGCGTGCCCGACGCAACGCGGCCGACTCGAGGGACGGCAGATCGAGTGCGTCGTACAGCACGCCGGTGTAGAGCGCGGAGACCGGCTGCGCAGGTGCGGTGCGCAGCGCGAGGTTGCGCGCGACGTCGTCGGCCAGGCTCGCACCGACGCCGAGGGCGTCCAGCGCGTCCGGACGGGCGCTGACGTCGGCGAGGACATCGAGCAGCTTGTCGCGGGCGGCGGTGAGCTCGGGCAGGTCCAACCGCGCCAGATCGAGTGCCTTCCCACGGTTCCGCGGGGTCTTGGTCTCCGAAGGCGGCAACAGGATCAACACGCGGAAAGGCTACGGCCTGCGTGACGCGGCGCGTCGATCGGACCACGCGTGGTACCGGCGTTGCCTATGGTGCACGTATGAACCTACGGCACCTGATCGCACCGAAGGCCGACCCGAAAGCAGGAGCCGACGCGGGCCCGCTGGAGCGGGCGTTCGCCGCCCTGCGTGAGCAACTCGGCCTGACGCTGGACTATCCGCAGGAGGCGCAGGCCGAGGCGGAGCAGGCGGCGAAGTCCGTTGCGCTGCCGGACCGCGACGAGACCGCGGTGCCGTTCTTCACGATCGACCCGGCCGGCTCGATGGACCTGGACCAGGCAATGTGTTTGGAGCGGGACGGCGACGGCTTCCGGGTGCGGTACGCGATCGCGGACGTGCCGGCCTACGTGCAGCCGGGTGGCGCGCTCGACACCGAGACACGCAAGCGCGGACAGACGATCTACCTGCCGGACGCTCGCGTCCCGCTGCACCCGCAGGTGCTCAGTGAGGACGCGGTCAGTCTGCTCGCCGACAAGGAGCGTTCGGCATACATCTGGGACATCCGACTCTCCTCGGTCGGCGAGGCGACCACGAGCGAGGTCTACCGCGCGCGGGTGAAGAGCACCGCACGGTTGGACTACGTCACGGTGCAGCAGCAGATCGACGACGGAACGGCGCCGGAGGGTCTCGCGCTCCTGAAGACCATCGGAGAACTGCGGATCGCCTTGGAGGCCAAGCGGGGTGGTGCCAACCTGCCGATGCCCGAGCAGGAGGTCACCAAGACCGACGACGGCAACTACGAGCTGACCTTCCGGCCGCAGTTGCCTGCGGAGGAGTGGAACGCGCAGATCTCGTTGTTGACCGGGATGGCCGCCGCCGAGCTGATGCTGCGGGCCAAGATCGGGATCCTGCGCACCATGCCCGAGCCGGAGCAGAAGGAGATCGACCGGTTCCGGCGGCAGGCCACGGCCCTCGGGGTCGAGTGGCCGGCCGATCAGCAGTATGGCGACTTCATCCGCGGCCTCGACCGTTCGAACCCCACCCACCTGGCGCTCATCCATGACGCCACGAGCCTGTTCCGTGGCGCCGGGTACACGCCGTTCGACGGTGAGCAGCCGCAGGACAGGATCCAGTCGGCGGTGGCTGCGCCCTACGCGCACGTGACGGCGCCGTTGCGACGCCTGGTGGACCGGTTCGGGCTGGTGGTGTGTGAAGCGGTGAGCCAGGGTGGGCAGGTGCCGGACTGGGTGCGGGAGGCGTTGCCGACGTTGCCGGACATCATGCGCACCACCGACCAGAAGGCCAGCCAGGCCGAGCACGGGTGCACGGACGCGGTCGAGGCGGCGGTGCTGGCGCACCGCGTGGGCGAGACGTTCGCGGCATACGTCGTCGACACCGATGAGAAGGGCGTCACGCTGCAGCTCGTGGACGTCGCGGTCATGGCGAAGGCCGACGGCACCGCCGAAGCGGGCGCCGAGGTGCACGCCAAACTCACCGAGGCGAACATCGAGGAGCGCCGGGTGCGGTTCGAACTCGTCTGAGTCGCGGCCGTGAAAGTGGTGCTGCTACGACATGCCGCGCCGCACGTGGATCCGTCGCGTGCACCGAAACATTGGGGGCTGTCGGCTGCCGGGCGGGAGGCTGCGCAGGCGCTGCGATCTCGTATGCCGGTCGGTGCTCGGTTCGCGACGAGTGATGAAACCAAGGCAGTTGAAACGCTCACAGCAGCAACGGATTCCGAGTTCATCGTGGATGCCCGGTTCGGCGAGGTGCGGCGACCGCTCGAGCCGATCAACGACGAGTTCCGTGATCGGCGGCGGGCGTGGGTCGCCGGTGCGCTGGATCGCCGACATGACGGATGGGAGACACCGGCGGATGCCGCGGGCCGCTTCGCCGCCGCGCTGGACAACCTGGATGGTGACGTCGTCGTCATCGCCACGCACGGGATGGTTCTGACGACGTGGTTGCAGCACATCGGCGTTGTTGGCCCCGGCGACGAGGCAGCTGATTTCTGGGAACGACTCGCGCTGCCGGATCTGATCGAGGTGGGCTGATTCGCGGACGTTGCCGATGCCCAGCGGGAGCCAGGACTCCCGCTTGGCATGGGTGGACGCTGTCGCCCGGTACGATCTCCCACGGATGAGTCGGCCGGGCGGTCGCGGCCCGAGTGATCGGGGCGAGGAAAGTCCGGACTCCGAAGGGCAAGGTGGTGGCTAACGGCCACCCGGGGTGACCCGCGGGACAGTGCCACAGAAATCAGACCGCCACCGGTTCGCCGGCGGTAAGGGTGAAACGGTGGTGTAAGAGACCACCAGCGCGCCAGGTGACTGGCGTGGCTAGGTAAACCCCACCTGGAGCAAGATCAGACAGCGTGTGTCCGAGGGCGGCCCGCCCGAGCACGCGGGTAGATCGCTGGAGGCGGCCGGCAACGGTCGTCGTAGATGGATGATCGCCACGTGTCACCGGTTGCGGTGGCGCCATACAAAATCCGGCTTACAGGCCGACTCATCCCTCCAGCGTTCAGACCTACCGCTCGCTGCGCGTCGCGGCGAAGCTGAAGCACTGTGCCATCACGTTGTGCACGTGCACTTCGCGGACCCGCGGATCGGTGAGGATCTCATCGATCGCCCGAGCGAGCCCGTCGCCGGCGCGGACGAACCGGTGCCGGTCGTAGACCTGGGTGTTCACCCGCCCGTCGGCGTCGCCGAAGGCACGGACGATCTGATCACGGCTTTCGAACTGCTCCGGGAAGCCACCGTCGTGGCCGGGACAACCGCTGGTGTGCACCACGACCGGTCCGGTCTCCCGATACGGGCTGCTCCACCCGAACGGCGAGTACGCGATGATCGCGAGCTGATCGCCGGGAGCGGAGTCGGTCAGGCAGCAGCGCAACGGCCAGCCGCCTTCGTCATCAATGAACGGGCGTACGGCGTTCCCGGCGTGATCGAGGCAGCTCTCCAGCACCCGAGCCAATTCCTGCCGGTCGAGAGCGTGGTACGTGGTCGTGGTCTTCTCTGTCGAGGTGAGTTCCATACCCGGTAGACGGTGTCGACCTCCCGAACGTGAGATGCGCAGCGCTCGGTCCCGGCCTCCCAGCGATGCCCGAAATTCAGGGTCCGCGCGCGGCAACTTCCAAGACAACTGTCAGGCGGTCCTCCTAGCGTCGCCCCATGGGGCTGTTCCGGGGCCACGCTCACCCACCCGACGTCTGTGATCGGTGCGGTCACATCGCAGGTATGCACGTGAGCACCACTATGGGCTGTCGGCAGTGCGACTGCCCGCGCAGTCCCGGGCAGGTGTTGCGCCGGATCGATCCCGACATCACGCCACAAGGCCGTCGCTCCTCTCGCGGCCGCCACGAGCGCTGAGCTCCTCGCGAAACGTGATGTCGTCGGGACGGCGCGCAGCGATGAAATATGTGCGGGTTCTCCCGGGATACCCGACGCGACCGGCGTATGTCTGAGACGTGCTCACGTAGTCCGTCGAGCATCCGGAGGAGTAGCCAGGGGAGAGTGCGCCATGTTCAGATCCACCACCGTTCTTGCAGTCGCCGTTGTGACAGTCGGCCTGGCCGGTTGCTCGTCGTCGGGACAGTCGTCCGCGGTGCGGGCCACCGTGACCGCGACAACGACGGCTACGACAACCGCGACGACGACCGCGACCGTGACAGCCACTCGAACGGTCACGGCACGCGCGTCGAGCAAGCCGGCAGCGACCGTCACCAAGGTCGTCACCCAACAGGCTGCTCCACACAAGGCTGCTCCACCGAAGGCGGCCGCACCCAGAACGAGCGCGACGAAGCCCGCGCCCGCCGGTGGGGCGGCACTGACGGCTCAGCAGCAGAACGCCGTGTCTTCGGCGCAGGACTACTTGAGCTTCAGCGGGTTCTCCCGGCAAGGCCTGATCGACCAGTTGTCCTCGGAGTACGGCGACAAGTACTCCGTCCATGACGCGACGGTCGCCGTCGACAGCCTGCAGAAGGATTGGAACGCCCAAGCCGTACGGTCCGCCAAGCAATACCTGCAGCTGCAAGGCTTCTCGTGCAACGGCCTCATCGATCAACTGTCATCGGCGTACGGCGACAAGTACACGCTCGCGCAGGCGACCCATGGAGCCAAGGGCGCCGGAGCCTGCTGAGACGGCCACTCCGCCATGATGGTCGTATGACGCACCGCGCCCGCGCCTCCCTCTGGCGGCAGGTCGCGGGGACGACACCATTGCCCAACGCGCACGCGCATGCCGACTCGCGACATCGCAAACCGCTGTGGGACGCACTGTGTGCCGGATTCACCAGCCTCGAAGTGGACGTCTGGGTGGTGCGCGGCCGCGTCCTCATTGGGCACAGCCTGCCGCGTCCAACGCACAGTCTGCGACGCATCTACCTCGATCCACTGGCGGCGATGATCGCCGAAACCGGTTCTGTTTACGAGGATTTCGGGGCACCGTTGCAGTTGTTGCTGGACGTCAAGACTGATGCCAGACGGTCCAGGCCGGCCGTCGAGTCGCTACTGGCGCAATACGCCGGTCTGCTGAGCTGTTGGCGGGAGGGGCACTTCACTCGCGGAGCAGTGAGCGTCGTCGTCAGTGGGACGTTGTCCGGGGCGGTGTATGACGCACCCGTGCGCTGGACGGGCGTGGACGGTCGGCTGCGCCGAGCGGGTGAGGAAGTGTCCGCTGACGTGATGCCGTTGCGCAGCGACTGCTGGCCGGAGCTGTTCTCCTGGGCCGGCGATGGCCCGATGCCGGCGGAGCAGCGGGACCGGTTGGTGCATCTCGTCGCCGATGCACATGCGGCGGGACAGCGGACCCGCCTGTGGGACACCCCGGACCGGCCCGGCCCTGCCCGCGACAACCTGTGGGCGACGCTGCTGGACGCGGGCGTGGACTATCTCAACACCGATGACCTCAGCGGTGCTCGCGCGTTTCTACTGGCACGTAGGTCCGGCGGATAGTGCGCTCCACCGCACTTTCTGCAGGGCGGCGGCCGGCGTCGGCGGCGCAGCGGGATTCGGGACGGCAGATGGTGCGCTCCACCGCACTTTCTGCAGGGCCCCCAACCCGGCTCGGGTCACCAGGACGTTTCGCGCGGCCGGCCCTCGTCATACCCGCTGGCGCTCTGTACGCCGACCAACGCACGCTCACGGAACTCCTCGATGGAGCGTGCTCCGGCGTAGGTGAAGCTGGAGCGGACGCCGGCGATGATCGAGTCGATCAGATCCTCGACGCCGGGGTTGGCGGGATCGAGGAACATCCGGGACGAGGAGATGCCCTCCTCGAAAAGTGCGGAACGCGCGCGGTCGAACGCACTGCGCGCCTGCGTGCGTCCACTGACTGCCCGCGCGCTCGCCATACCGAAGGACTCCTTGAAGAGTCGACCGTCGGCGGCGGTGTTGAGGTCACCGGGGCTCTCCCAGGTGCCGGCGAACCACGAGCCGATCATCACCGAACCGGCGCCGGCGGCCAGCGCCAGTGCCACGTCGCGCGGATATTTCACGCCACCGTCCGCCCACACTGATGCGCCGACTTCCGTTGCAGCAGCGGCACATTCGAGTACGGCGGAGAACTGCGGACGACCGACTCCGGTCATCATCCGCGTCGTACACATCGCACCCGGGCCGACACCGACCTTGATGATGTCCGCGCCCGCAGTGCCCAAGTCACGCGCACCGTCGGCGGTCACGACGTTCCCGGCCGCGATCGGGATCCGCGTGCCGGTCTGCGCCGCGTGCTCGTCGCGGACCGCGCGCACCACGGCGAGAGCGTCGATCATCTTGTCCTGGTGGCCGTGGGCGGTGTCGACGACCAGCACGTCCGCGCCGGCCGACAGCGCAGCCGCGGCCTTGGCGCGCACATCGCCGTTGATGCCGATCGCGACGCCGATGCGCAGCCGTCCCTCGGCGTCGACGGACGGCTGGTAGATCGCCGACCGCAGGATGCCCTGTCGGGTGAGCACACCGGCCAGTTCGCCACCGTCGCGCACCACCGGCGCGAGCTCGAAGTGGTGGTCGGTGAGTGCGTCGAAGACCGAGCCGAGATCGTCGCCGTCCTTGACCGTGAAGAGCTCCTTGGTCATCACCTCGCCGACCGTCGCGAAACGGTCGACCTGTCGGGAATGACGCTCGGTGACCAGCCCGATGGGTGCGTGGGCGTCGTCGACGACGATCGCGGTGCGGTGCGCGCGCTTGCCGATCAGTGCGAGCACGTTGCCCACCGGCTCGTCGGCGTGCACGGTCACCGGCGTCTCGAAGACCGTGTGCCGGGCCTTCACATAGGCGACGGTCTCGCGCATCGCGTGCTCCGGGATGTCCTGCGGCAGGACGGCGATCGCGCCGCGACGGGCGACCGTCTCGGCCATCCGGCGACCGGAGATCGCGGTCATGTTGGCGACCACGAGCGGGATGGTCGTGCCCACGCCGTCCGGTGTCGTCAGATCCACGTCGAGGCGGCTGCTCACCGAAGAACGGGAGGGTGCCATGAAGACGTCGTTGTAGGTCAGGTCGTATGCCGGGCGATCACCAAGGAACTTCACGTTCGGCCATGCTACGTGGCAAATGCCGTGACGTCATACGCAGGAGCGTCGAGAGCGGGTCGTACGGTGTCGGCATGGAGCTCACACTTCTCGGACATTCCTGCGTTCTCATCGAGGCCGGCGGGCAGCGCGTGCTGATCGACCCGGGCACCTTCTCCACCTTCGACGACGTGACCGATCTGGACGCCGTTCTCGTGACGCACCAGCATGCGGATCACGTGGACATGGAGCGGTTGCCCGCCCTGCTGCAGCGCAATCCGGGAGCGAGCCTGCACACCGACCCCGACAGTGCGGAAATCCTTGCGCGCGAAGAGATTCCGGTGACCCGCAACCAGCCCGGCGAGGTCGTCACTTTTGGTGACCTGACCGTCACGCCGGTCGGGGCTCAGCATGCTGTGATCACCGAGTTCGTCCCGCGCATCAGCAACGTCGGCCTCTACCTGACCGCGCCCGGCGAGGCATCGTTCTTCCATCCCGGCGACGCCCTCGACGCCGAGGTGCCCGGCGACATCGACCTGCTCGGTGTGCCGGTCAACGCGCCCTGGTGCGCCGTGAAGGAGACGGTGGAGTTCGTTCGCCGGCTCGCACCCACGGCGGTGCTGCCGATCCATGACGCCCTGCTGACCGAGCCGGGGCGCGACATCTACCTGCGGCACATCGCCGGGTTCGGTCGGGACGGCGGCGTGCCGATGCACGACCTGCACGGCTCGGGGACGCTGACCCTCTGACGGCTCAGCTCGCCGGCTCGATTCGTCGATATAGGTAAGCCTCACCTATGATCGGCGCCGTGCCCGTTGTGACCGCGAAGAAGAAGTGCTGCAAGGACTCGCCGCGCTGCAAGAAGTGTCCGGTGACCCTGGAGCGGTTGCGCAAGGCGGGTCATGCGAAGCGACTGTCCAAGCGCGGGTATGACGTGAGCCCCGACGTGCCGGGCAAGATCCGCAAAGCCGCCCGCCGACGCT
The DNA here is from genome assembly GCF_055397625.1 of Flexivirga sp. G2. Classification (NCBI taxonomy): domain Bacteria; kingdom Bacillati; phylum Actinomycetota; class Actinomycetes; order Micrococcales; family Dermacoccaceae; genus Flexivirga; species Flexivirga sp. G2. Next base: position 2,929,634 of record NZ_AP039675.1, on the reverse strand, counting down.
GAGCCGTCCGCCGGTAACTTGGTGCCCGTGAACCTGCGAGTGACCACCTGCCATGACCGTGACACCTGGGACCGCGCAGTGCTGGCGGCCGGGGGACACCCCTTGCAGTTGTGGGGTTGGGGCGAGCTGAAGTCCCGCTACGCGTGGACCGCCGATCGCCTGCTCGTGCAGGACGCACAAGGCGAGCAGGTGGGCGCCGCGCAGGTGCTCTACCGCCGCCTGCCCCCGCCGTTCAAGTCGCTGGCCTATGTCCCGCGGGGTCCGGTCGCCGCCGAAGCCGTCCGTGCCGACGTGCTCACCGCGCTGGCCGCGCACGTGAAGGAGCAGCGCGGCTCCATCGCGTTGTCGATCGAGCCGGACTGGGCGGACCCGGCGTCACCGTTGCCCAAGGGTGTGTCCGACGACGAGATCGCCCGCATCGAACACGCCGCGCCGACCGAATGGCTGGTCCCGGTCGCCCACGCCGGGTTCCGGCGCAGCGCCAACACCGGACTCATCCCGCGCACCCTCGTCGTCGATCTGTCCCCGGACGAGGACGACATCCTGAAGGCCTTCAACTCCAGCACCCGGCAGAACGTCCGCAAGTCGTTCCGTGCCGAGAACGTCCGGTTCGGCCTCGTCACCACGGACGCGGACCTCGAGCAGGTGCTCGCGATCAACAAGGAGACCGGCAGGCGTGCCGGCTTCGCGGTCCACGACGACGGCTATCACCGCGCCATCCGCGATCTGATGGGGGAGCGCTCCCAACTCGTCGCGGCCTGGGAGGGCGACGACGTCGTCGCCTTCGTCTGGCTGGTCGTCTCCGACACCACGGCATTCGAGCTGTATGGCGGAGTGTCCCCCCGCGGCATGAAGCTCCGGCTCAACTACGGCCTGAAGTTCCACGCGATGAAACACGTGAAGGCACAAGGTGTTTCGCGCTATGACTTCAACGGTCTGCTCAACGACGGGATCTCCGATTTCAAGCGGCAGTTCAGCAAGCACGAGAATCTGCTGATCGGCACCTGGGACAAGCCGTTGTCGCCGCTCTACCCGGCGTTCGCCACCGCTCTGCCGAAGGTGCGCCACGCGCTCAAGCGTGGGCTGCCCGCGGCCAAGGCCACGCTGCGTGACCCGAAGGGCGCGCTCGCCGGCCTGCGGGCCGGCCGGTCGAGCGAGAGCTGATTTCGCGCCGGGTCGGCTACTCCGCCCGGGCGGCACGGTCGGCCCAGCCGGAGCATCGATGTCACCGCGGCGACCGTGCTGGGTGTGCACGAGGCAGATTCTCTCGAGCAGGATCTTGTTTCCGCGACCGGATATAGCGGGAATGAAGCGGCGGGAAAGTGGTCCGTGGGCAGTATCGGCCTCGTCAACCGACACATCCAGAACGGACACATTCAGGGGGATGAACGATGAAACGCAACAAGATTGCGGCCGGCGTGCTGGCGGCCAGCGCATTGGGGGCGGCGCTCGCCGGAGTCAGCGCTCCGGCGGCCCACGCGGACGGCGGTGTCAAGACCACCCATGGTCAGGGCAGCGCGTGGTTCCAGTCGTACGGCGACAAGCTGTGGGTGAACGATTGGGCGGCCGACCACCACGGGGTACATGCCTGGATCTGGAACAGTAAGGGAACCAGCATCGTGCGCGATTTGTACAACGGCAACGGTCTCCACGGTAAGGCAGCGTTTGCCGACTACAACCTGCCGGAGCACCACACGTACAAGCTCGAAGTGTGCCGCGTCGACGGAAAGTACGACGTCGGCTTCGACTGCAAGAAGGCGACGATCCACAGCTGATCGGCCACCCGTCCGCCCTTGGGTGGACGCAACAATGCCCTCGTGGGCCTGCCCACGGGGGTGTTGTTGCGCTCGATGCGTGGAGGGACGGTTCCTCTCGACAGCCCGGCGTTCCTACTTCGCCCGGGCTGCGCGGTCGGCCAGCCAGGCGACACCGACGATGCCGGCGGCATTGCGCAGTTGCGCGGCCACGATCGGTGCGCGCAGGTGGAGCAGCGGCAGGAACTTGTCGGCCTTCTTGGAGATGCCACCGCCCACCACGATCAGGTCCGGCCACAGCAGATCCTCGATGTGGCTGTAGTAGCGCTGCAGCCGCTTCGCCCACTGTTCCCAGGAGAGATCCTCGGTGACGTGCGCGCTCTCGGCCGCCTTCGTCTCGGCGTCATGGCCGTCGATCTCCAGATGACCCAGCTCGGAGTTGGGCAGCAACTCACCGTCGATGAGCAGTGCCGAACCGATGCCGGTGCCGAGGGTCGAGACCAGCACGGTGCCGTCGGTGTTGCGCGCGGCGCCGAAGTGCAGCTCGCCGACACCTGCGGCGTCGGCGTCGTTGACGACGGTCACCGGGCGACCGAGACGCTTGCTGAGCAGCTCTTCGACGTTCGTTCCGATCCACGAACTGTCAATGTTCGCAGCGGTTCTCACCACTCCGTGGGTCACCACGCACGGGAGGGTGATGCCGATCGGCTGTCCGTCGGTCTCCGCGGCGAACTTGTCGGCGATCTGCTCGATGACGTCCGCGACGGCATCCGGCGTCGACTCCTTGGGGGTGTCGATGCGCTCGCGGTCCGTGGCGAAGGCACCCTTCTCGAGATCGACCGGCGCGCCCTTGATGCCCGTGCCGCCGACGTCGATGCCCAGTGGGTAGGTCGTGGTCATGAGTGTGCAGACTCCTTCGCGAAATGCTGTGGCAGGAAGACTTTAGGGCAGGGTCAGGATCTCCGGACCGCTGTCGGTGATCAGGATGGTGTGCTCGAACTGCGCGGATCGCCGCAGGTCCTTCGTTGCGACGGTCCAGTCGTCGTCCCACATCGTCCACTCCGGCGTGCCGAGGTTGAGCATCGGCTCGACGGTGAACGTCATACCCGGCTCGATGACGTCGGCGTATGCCGGGGCAGCGTCGTAGTGCGGGATGACCAGTCCGGAGTGGAAGACCGGGCCGACGCCGTGTCCGGTGTAGTCACGGACCACGCCATACCCGAATCGCTTGGCGTACTTCTCGATCACTCGGCCGATGATGTTCACGGCTCGCCCGGGCATCGCGGCCTTGATGCCGCGCAGCATGGCTTCCTCGGTGCGCTCGACGAGCAGCCGGGACTCCTCGTCGACGTCGCCGACGAGGAACGTCGCGCAGTTGTCGCCGTGCGCGCCGTCCTTGTACGCCGTGATGTCGATCTTGACGATGTCGCCGTCCTCGAGCGGCCGGTCGTCCGGTATGCCGTGGCAGACGATCTCGTTGACGCTGGTGCACAGCGACTTGGGAAATCCCCGGTAGCCGAGGGTGGACGGGTACGCACCGTGGTCGAGCATGAATTCGTGCCCCACCCGGTCGATCTCGTCGGTCGTGACTCCCGGTCGTACAGCGGCCCCGGCGACCTGCATGGCCTGCGCCGCGATGCGTGCCGAGACGCGGATGCGCTCGATCAGCTCCGGGTCGTGCACCTCGGATCCGGTGAACGGTGCGGGCGCGGGCTTGCCGACATACTCCGGCCGGGCGATGGACGCCGGCACGGTCCGTTGCGGACCGACCCGTCCGGGGCGTACCTGGGTGCTGCTGATCGACATGCGAGCAGTCTATGGAGCACGCCGATCAGCCGGCACGGTCAGTCGGCGCAGAGGTGGCGCCGCAGGAACTCGATCTCGGCCCGGACCGCGACGTCGTACTCGTCGAGGAACGGCGCATAGTGCCCGCCCGGCACTCGCACGAGTTCTCCGTACGGTGCCTGCTCGGCTGCACGTATGCCGGGCCCGGGCAGCACCGAGCAGTCGTCGTCGCACACCACGAACAGCGCCGGACAGGTGATGCGTCCGGCCTCTCGGCCGGGACGGAAGGTCATCACGCCGAACGTCGACCGGGCGGCGATCGCCTGCAGCCAGTCGGGGTGGATTCCGCCGGGGTTGAGCGCGGCGTCCCCGAGTGCGCCGTCCGGTGTCGTCAGCAAGGCCACCTCGCCGGGCGCTCCGCCCAACGCCACGAGCCGGGCCGGTCGGCCGACGAGGCCACCGATCGCGTCGAGCACGGCACGACCGGTCATCCGCAGCATCGCGCCCGGTCGTTGGTAGCGCGCCGCGTTGCGGGTGGCGGTGGGACCGTCGACATTGGGTGACTGCGCGATCACGGCCGCGAGCTCTGGGTGCCGGGCCGCCAACCGGACGGTGTGCCCGGCCGAGGTCGAGAAGCCCCAGGCAGCGATGCGGGTCGGTTCGACCTCGGGCAACTTCGCGGCGAAGGCGATCGCCGCCTCCCAGTCGGCCGCCTGACCGCGCATGGTCTGGACCTGCCGTGGCGTCCCGGCGCTGGCACCGATGCCGCGGTGATCGAAGGCGAGGACACTGAACCCCGCGGCATGGAACTCCTGGGCGAACCGGTCGGTCCCAGGCTCCTTCGTCACGCCGAGACCGCCGGTCATCACCACGCAGGCACCGTTGGTGCCGGCGTAGTGCCATGCTGCGAGTTTCGTTCCTGCGCAGGAGAATTCAACGCTCGTACGCGTTTCAAGGGTTGTCATGACTGGCCTTCTGCTGGGTCCTTGGCAGGGGCCCGGTCGGGCTCCTGGATGTCGACCGTCGCGAGCCGTTCGGCATCGAGCATCAGGTCGATCTCGACGATCCGTGCGTCGATCACGGTCATGCCCACGACGGCGATGACGCCGTGGGACGTGCGGGCGATGATGCCCGCGGCTCCGTTGACGAGGCAGGGCTCGCACAGGGTCGCGAACCGCGGCCCGGTCGCCGCGGCCTGCCTGGCCACGTCCGTCGCTCCGGTGAGCAGTGGTGGCGCCAACTGCTTCCCGGGCCCACTGTCGACCCGGAACACCACCTGCGGATCGAGCAGTTCGAGCAACGACTCGAAGTCTCCGGCACGGGCCGCCGCGAGGAACGCATCGACCATTTCGCGCTGACGGCCCAGATCCGGATCGGGCGTCGTGGACGCGCCACGGATCCGGCGACGCGCCCGGCTGGCGAGTTGACGGGTCGCGGCGGGGGAGCGCCCGACGATCGGCGCGATCTGGTCGTAGGGCACGGCGAACGTGTCGTGCAGCACGAGGGCGACGCGCTCGGTGGGCTCGAGGCTCTCGAGCACCACGAGCATCGCCATACCGACCGAGTCGGCGAGCAGGGCGGCCTGCTCCGGACCGAGTCCGTCGTCGATGGTGACGACCGGCTCCGGCAACCAGGTCCCGATCAAGCTCTCGCGACGCGCGCGGCGGGAGCGGAGCATGTCGATGCAGACCCGCCCGACGATGGTCGTCAGCCAGCCGCCGATGTTGTCGATGTCGTTGCTACCGGTGCGATTCAGCCGGATCCACGCGTCCTGGAGCGCATCGTCGGCATCCGTGACGGAGCCGAGCATCCGGTAGGCGACCGCGCGCAACTGCGGGCGGTGCCGTTCGAACTCGTCGGTCAGCCAGGACAGCTCGTTCATGATCTCCTCGCTCGGATGGTCCTTCGGGGCGGTCACCTCAGGCCTCCAGCCTGCCGGTACCGCGGTGCCCAACGGTGCCGATAGAGCCAACGTGCCGGCGGCGGCAAGGTCGTCAGTACTGCTGCGGTGAGTTCGTCGGAGGCACCGTCCAGGACCCACGGGAGGTAGCTGGCGCCGCCACGCAGGCCACCGTTTTCCCGTCGGATGTGCGCGACGAACGCCGCCCACCCCTCCTGCCCGAGCGTCCGGTCCAGCAGCGGCAGGGCGGTGTTCTCCTCGTGCCGCATGTGTGCGGCCAGGCCCTCGGCCAGGTCGGCCAATTCGCCGATCAGCGAAGGGATCTCGCCGTCCGCGAACGCGGTCTGCACCGCAACGATCCGCGGATCGAGTTCGGCGTGCTCCTGCTCCATGGCGTCGAGCACGGTGAGCTCGGCTGTGTGCTTCAGGGCATTGCGCAACGGCGGCCAGAGCGCTCGGTCCTCGGCGGTGTGGTGCGTGTGGAGCTGCTGCGCGAACACCCGCCAGGTGTGTTCGGCGGCGGGGCTCGGGCCGTCGTCGTGTATGGCGATGAGCAGCCGTGACAGGTCGCGGTTGAACGCGTCGTGCGCGACATACATCATCGTGAAGTCGACGCCGCCCTCCAGCGACGCGCGGCGGCGACGTGCCTGGTCGGCCGTCTCGGCGGTCAGTGTCATGGTCTGCTCCTTCGCAGGCGGTGTGTTCGGCGGCGGAAGTCGTCACCGACCCACTGCACTGTCGGATCAGAGCAGCGAAATGTGACACGGTCGGCCGAACGACCTGTGATTGGATCGGAGAGCAGAACACACTCCGGCCCCAGAGCCGAGAACGACGAAGGAGCAGCACCGTGGCCTACTGGTACAACGTCGACAGCAGCAAGGTCGAGCAGGACGGCGAGACCGACCCGAAGGCCAACCTGCTGGGGCCGTTCGACACCGAGGACGAGGCCCGCAACGCACTGCAGCACGCGGCGGAGCGGACGGCCGCCTGGGACGAGGAGGACAAGGAGTGGAACGGCGACAAGTAGCGAGTGGACCGGCGACACATGACGGGGTGCGGTGTCGGCCGGTGACCGTATGGCGCACAACGGTCGTCGACCGTTGTTGAAGCCCTACCGGGCGTTGCTGGCAACGCCCGAGGCCGGTCGCTTCCTCTTCGGGTCGCTGGTCGCACGTCTCGGCGGTGCGATGTTCGGTGTCGCCGTCGTCGCGATGATCGCGGGCCGACGCGATTCCTACTCCCTGGCCGGCGGTGTCTCGGCCGCCGGCCTTGTCATGCTGGCGATCACAGCAGCCGGAGTCGGTCGGTTGGTCGATCGCTTCGGCCAGCGCCGGGTGACCCTGCCGCTCGCTCTGTGGGGTGTCTGCTGGGACGCCGTGCTGGTGCTCGCGTCCATGGCCGGGGCGCCCGCGTGGACCCTGTTCGTCGCCTATCCGATGGCCGCGATCGTCGCGGCGCCGGATGCCATGAGTCGGGCCCGCTGGGCGTATCTGTTGGAAGGGCAACCGGATCGCCTGCACACGGCGATGTCCTTGGAGCAGGTGCTCGACGAGTTCTCCTTCGTCATCGGGCCCGCTGTGGCGGTCCTGCTGGCGACCACGGTCACGCCCGAGGCCGGCTTCATCGCCGCGTCCGTGCTGTATGCCGTGGGGTCGTTCCTCTTCGTCAGTGCCCGATCCACCGAGCCGCCCGTGACACCGATCGACCATGCTCGGTCACAGAGCGTGGCGCGCAATGCTCCGGTTCTGGTCGTCGCTCTGATCATGGTCCTCACCGGCGGCATTCTCGGCGCCAATGACGTTGTCACGCTTGCGTTCTCGGCCGAGCACGGCCACAAGAACCTCGCCGGCCTCATTCTCGCGGTCTTCGCGATCGGGTCCGGCGCCGCCGCGATCGTCTATGGCGCCAAGGCGATGAAGGGGTCGTTGTCGCGTGCGCTCCTGCTCGGAACCATCGCGATGTGCGTCCTGGAGGCGCCGATCCTGTTGGTGGATAACCTGATTGCGCTGACGGTCGTGTTGCTGATCGCGGGAGGCGCCACCGCGCCCACGTTGATCACCTCGATGAAGCTCGCGCAGACGCTGGTCCGCCCCGGCCAGGTGAACGAGTCGATGGGTGTCGTCTTCACCGGACTGCTCATCGGCGTCGCGGCCGGCTCGGCGCTCAGTGGTGCTGTCGTGGAGCGCTGGGGCGCACACGCCGGCTACTTCGTGCCTGTCGGATCCGGGGTCGGCGCAATCGTCCTGGCCGCGTTGGCATTTCGGCTCCTGCGGCGCACGCCGACGGCAGCAGATCAGCTCGCGGTCTGAGGCGGCAGCGGACCCGTCGTCTTGCGGACGATGAGATGCGTCTCGAGTTGGAACGGGTGCGAGAACGCCTTGGGATCGTCGGCCAGGGTGAGGACCCGTTCGACGGCGACCTTGCCCATCTCGACCAGTGGCTGGTTGACGGTCGTCAGCGGGATCGGTGCCCAGCGTGCCATCAGAGTGTCGTCGAATCCCACCACGGACAGGTCGCGGGGGACCGTCATACCGCGCTCCATGGCGGCACGAAGCGCACCGAGCGCACTGGCATCGCTGGAGGCGAAGATCGCTGTCGGCGGGTCGGGCAGTGCGAGCAACTGATGTGCCGCGGCGAGGCTGGGCTCCACGGCATACACGTCACCGAGCACGAGGTCGGGGTCGAACTCGATCCCGGCGTCCGTCAGCGCACTGGTGTAGCCGTGCAGGCGGTCCCGGGCGGGCTGTGAGTTCGGCGGTCCGTTGAGGAATCCGATGCGGCGATGACCGAGGTCGAGCAGGTGTCGTGTGGCCTCCCGCCCGCCGGCCCAGTTCGTCGCGGAGATCGAGACGGTCGACTTGGTCGTCGTACCGATCGGGTCCACGACGACGAGTGCGATGCCCGCGTCGGCGCACCACTGCAGCTCGCGGTCGGTCAGTGGAGTGGTCACGGTGACGAGTGCACCGATGCCCCGAGCGGCGACCGAGTCGAACCACCGCTCGGTCAGGCAGTCGGTGCGGCCGCCGCCGAGCATCCGCTCGACGATCAGTGATTGGCCGAGTCGGGCGGCCGCTTCGGTCGCGCCGCTGAGCACCGAGAGCGAGTAGGGGCTGATCAGGTCGTCGAAGAGGATCAGCACCGAGTTGTCGCGCTGCCGGGCACGGCGCGGTGCGCTGTAGCCGAGGTTCGCCGCCGAACGCAGCACGCGTTCGCGGGTTGTGGGACTCACGTCGGGCCGCCCGTTGAGGACCTTCGACGCGGTCGACAGGGAGACGCCGGCGTCGGCTGCCACCGCCCGCAGTGTGGAAGTCATGCCGCCCCCGATCTCGTTGAAAATGCTTGACCCGTGGCCGGGCCGGACATAGATTAACCCGAACCGAAAACTTTCCGAAAGTTTCGGACTGCCCTGAAGGAGCATCCCATGTCCGTGTCACGTCGTCAGCTTCTGATGGGTGCGGTTGCCTCCGCGCCCCTGTTCGCACTGACTGCCTGCGGTAGCGGCGGAGGACGGACCGGCGGAGGTGGCGGTGGCGGCGGCGGACTCTCCGCGTGGGCGCTGACCGGCGGCCCGGAGCAGGTATTCAAGGACAGCTTCGCGGCCTGGAACAAGGACAATCCGGATCACAAGTTCAACGTGCAGTACTTCGCGAACGACTCGTACAAGCAGAAGATCCGTACCTCGGTCGGATCCGGCAAGGGCCCGACGCTCATCTACTCGTGGGCCGGCGGCACCTTGAAGGACTATGTCGCGAGCAAGGACGTCGTCGACATCACGGACAAGATCCCGAACCTCACCAAGCGCGCGATTCCTTCGGTGCTCGAGGTCGGCAAGGTCGACGGCAAGGTGTATGCCGTGCCGATCAACAACTCCCAGCCCGAGCTCATCTACTACAACAAGAAGCTCTTCAAGCAGGCCGGTGTCGAGGTGCCGAAGACCTGGAGCGAGCTGCTCGACGCGGTGAAGAAATTCAAGGCCAAGGGCATCCTGCCGATCGCGCTCGCCGGCCAGAGCCAGTGGCCGGAGCTGATGTGGATCGAGTTCCTCGTGGACCGCATCGGCGGCCCGGAGCCCTTCAACAAGGCGTTCCAGCAGAAGAAGGGCGCCTGGTCCGACCCAGCGTTCGCGAAGGCGTTCGCCAAGCTGAAGGAACTCATCGACGCCGGTGGCTTCGGCAACAAGTTCGGCTCGGTCGTCGCGGACAACAATGCCGATGCCGCCCTGGTCTACACGGACAAGGCCGCCATGCTGCTGCAGGGCAACTGGGTCTACACGACGTTCACCACCGACGCGAAGAAGTGGGTGGAGGCGGGCAACCTGGGTTGGTTCGCGTTCCCGTCGGTCGAGGGCGGTGTCGGAGACGCGAGCAACGTCTATGGCAACCCCGCCAACTACTTCTCGGTGTCCGCGAAGGCGTCGAAGGAGGACCAGGACCAGGCGGCGAAGTTCCTGGACAAGTACAACCTGAACGACAAGGCCTGCCAGGAGCTCATCGACATGGGCCTGATCCCGGCCGTGCAGAACATCGAGAGCAAGCTCGACGCGAGCAAGGACAAGGACTTCCTGCTCTTCACCTACAACCAGACCAAGAACGCGAAGAGCTTCCAATTGTCCTGGGACCAGGCGCTGTCCGACTCCCAGGCGCAGACGGTGCTGGCCAAGTTGTCGTCCTTCTTCCTCGGCAAGGCCACCGCGCAGGACTTCATCTCGGCGATGAACGGCACGATCAAATGAGCTCGGACGGGACCGTCGTCACGGCGGCGGACCGTCCGAAGGCAAGTCGCAAGGGTCCGAGCCTCTGGATGCTCGCGCCGGCGCTGGCATTCTTCGCGCTGTTCGGTCTGGTGCCGCTCGTCGGCACCGTGGTGTTGTCCTTCTACGACTGGAACGGTCTCGGTACGCCGAGCTTCTCCGGACTCGACAACTGGACCTCGGTGCTGCAGGACAGCGACACCTACCACGCGCTGTGGCTGACGATCCTGATATGCATCGCGACGTTCGTGGTGCAGTTCCCGATCAGCCTGTTGCTCGGTGTGTTCATGGCCGGCCGACAGCGGTACCGCGGTGTGCTGGCGGTGCTCTACTTCGTGCCGTTGCTCTTCTCCGCAACGGCGATCGGTATCGCGTTCAAGAGTCTGCTGGACCCGAACTTCGGCCTGTCGAACGCGCTGCACTTCGGTCTGCTGCAACAGGATTGGCTTGGCTCGCCGACGTTGGCGTTCTGGGTGGTGATCGCTGTCGTCTCGTGGTGCTTCATTCCGTTCCACTCGCTGCTGTACCAGGCGGGCGCGCGACAGATACCGCGAACGCTGTACGAAGCGGCCGAACTCGACGGTGCGGGGCGGGTGCGGTGCTTCTTCAGCATCACCCTGCCGCAGCTGAAGTACACGATCGTGACGAGTACGACGCTGATGATCGTCGGGACACTCACAGCCTTCGACCTCATCTACGTGATGACGAACGGTGGCCCCGGCGATGCGACCCGGGTCCTGCCGGTGGACATGTACCTCGAGGGGTTCAAGAGCAATGACATGGGTGTTGCGAGTGTCATCGCCGTCATCCTGATCGTGCTCGGTCTGTCCTTCTCGCTGGTGCTCAACCGACTGAGCGGTTCGGACCGCATGGAGTCCCAGATGGAGGGAGCGTGATGGCGCGGACAGCAACGCTGCGCCGCCCGAACGTGCCGGCCGGCGTGCTCGGATTCATCTGGCTGATCCTCACCATCGGTCCGATCTACTACGTGGTGATCACCAGCCTCAAGTCGCAAGCGGACTACTACAGTTCGAACGCCCTTGGCATACCGAAGAATCCGACGTTGCGCGCCTATCGAACCGTGCTGCAGAACGACTTCCTGCGCTACTTCGTCAACAGCCTCATCGTTGCCGTCGTCACGGTGGCCGTGGTCGTCGCGATCTCGCTGATGGCCAGTTACGTGATCGTCCGGCGGTCGTCGCGGATCGCTCGACTGTCGCAGCGGGTCTTCCTGTTGGGCATCGCGATCCCGATCCAGGCGACGATTGTGCCGGTCTACTACCTGATCGTGCAGTTGCATCTGTACGACACACTGCCGGCGCTGATCCTGCCGGGAATCGCGTTCGCGATCCCGATCACCGTGCTGATCCTGGTCAACTATCTGCGCGACATACCGGGTGAGCTCTACGACTCGATGCACGCGGACGGCGCGAGTGACTGGCGGACGTTCGTCAGCCTGGTGTTGCCGCTGTCGAAGCCGGCGATCACCACGGTGGCGATCTATGACGCCCTCAACTGCTGGAACGGGTTCCTCTTCCCGCTGATCCTCACCCAGAGCACGAACGTGCAGACGCTGCCGCTGTCACTGTTCAGCTACCAGGGTGAGTTCCAATCCGACATTCCGGCCGTGCTGGCCGCCGTCGTGCTGTCCTGCCTGCCGATCCTGGCGGCATACATCGTCGGGCGTCGGCAGCTGGTTGCCGGTCTGACCGCAGGATTCGGAAAGTGAGCAATGACAACTGAAGAACAGGTTCCGGCGCCGCTCTGGACCGACCCGGCACGAGACATCGACGAGCGGGTGGAGGCGCTTCTGGCGGAGCTGACTGTTGCCGAGAAGGCGGCACAACTCGGCTCGTACTGGCCCCGGCCGGAGGAGAACTCGTCCGACGGAGACGTCGCACCCATGCAGTCCGCGTTCGAGAACGGACGGCGGGATCTCGCGGGTACTGCGGCCGACGGGCTGGGCCATCTGACCCGGGTCTTCGGCTCCGGTCCGGTGGACCCGGCGACCGGCGCGCAGCAGTTGCGCGAGTTCCAACAATTCGTCGTCGATCACCAGCGGCTCGGCATACCGGCGATCGCGCACGAGGAGTGTCTGACCGGGTTCACGACTCTGGGTGCGACCTGTTATCCGGCTGCAATCGCGTGGGGCGCGTCGTTCGAACCGGAGCTCGTCGAGGCGATGGCACGACGAATCGGCAACGACATGAGGGCAGTTGGCGTGCACCAGGGCCTGTCTCCGGTGCTCGATGTCGTGCGTGACTACCGGTGGGGCCGGGTCGAGGAGACGATGGGGGAGGACCCCTATCTCATCGGTTCGCTCGGTGTCGGGTACGTCCGCGGGCTGCAGGAGGCGGGCATCGTCGCGACACTGAAGCACTTTGCCGCGTATGCCGCCTCGCGCGCCGGACGCAACCACGCGCCGGTCTCGATCGGGCCGCGTGAGCTGGAGGACGTCATCCTCGTGCCGTTCGAGATGGCGGTGCGCCTGGGTGGTGTCGAGTCGGTCATGAACTCGTATGCCGACCTGGACGGCGAGCCACCGGCTGCGTCATACCGGATGTTGACCGGGATCCTGCGTGAGCGTTGGGGATTCGCGGGCACTGTGGTCTCGGACTACTGGGCGGTGACGTTCCTGGAGTCGATGCACCGGGTCGCGGCCTCGCTGGACGAAGCCGGGGTCCTGTCGCTGTCGGCTGGCCTGGACGTCGAATTGCCCGAGACGAGTGCGTATTTCGGCCTGGCCGACGCAGTCGCCAACGGATGGCTCGACGAGGACGTGCTGGACACCGCCGTGCGCCGGGTGCTGCGGCACAAGGTCGCGCTCGGTCTGCTCGACCCGGGATGGTCCGCCGCCCCCGAGGATGCAGCGCGCGTGGACCTGGACAGCCCCGCCAACCGGGAGCTGGCGCGCACGATGGCCGAGCGCTCGATCGTGTTGGTACGTAACGAGAACGACACTCTGCCGTTGGCCGACGAGCCGCGCCGGATCGGACTCATCGGTCCGTCGGCGCAGCAGGCGCGCACCTACCTGGGTTGCTACACGTTCCCGAATCACGTGCTGTCCCGGTTCGAGGAGCACGGTGCCGGGATCGAGCTGCAGACCCTGGTGGACGCGTTGTCCGCCGAGCTGCCGTCGGCGACAGTCCGTCACGCGAAGGGCGTCGACTTCACCGACACCGATCTGTCCGGCATCCTGGAAGCCCTCGAGGTCGTGCGCGACAGCGATGTCGTGATCCTCACCGTCGGTGACCTGGCCGGCCTCTTCGGCCGAGGCACGTCGGGCGAGGGATGCGACGTCGTCGACCTGGCGCTGCCGGGCGCGCAGGCCACGCTCGTCGACGAGGTGCTCACGGCCGCACAGCAGCGTGGGGTGCCGGTCATCCTGCTGCTGATCACCGGACGGCCTTATGCGGTGGGCGAATTCGTCGACCGGACGGCGGCGATCGTGCAGGCATTCATGCCCGGCGAAGAGGGCGGCTCGGCGATCGCGGGCGTGCTGTCGGGTCGGGTGAACCCCAGTGGGAAGCTGCCGGTCGGACTGCCGGCGCTGCGCGGCGGTCAGCCCGGGACGTATCTCGGGCCGCCGCTGGCCGTCACGAATGACGGCGTGTCCAACCTCGACCCACAACCGGCATACGGGTTCGGTCACGGCCTGAGCTACACCACGTTCGAGGTCACCGACCTGGAGCTGTCCGCGGTGTCGATCGCGCCGGACGGAGTCGTTCGAGTGAGTGCCACCGTGCGCAACACCGGCTGCCTGGCCGGCGCCGAGGTCGTCCAGCTCTATCTGTCCGACCCGGTCGCACAGGTGACCCGTCCGACGCACTGGCTCGCCGGTTATGCCAAGGTCGACCTGGCCCCTGCGGCTGCGGCTCGGGTCACGTTCGAGGTGCATGCGGATCGCACCTCCTTCACCGGTCGCGCCGGCACCCGGATCGTCGAGCCCGGCGAGTTCGGTGTCGAGGTCGGTACGGCGAGCGATGCCCTGCCGCTGACCGCCGCCTTCCGGATCGACGGGGAGGTCCGCGAAGTCGGTGAAGGACGTGTGCTCGAAACACCCAGTTCCATTGTCCCGCAGGCGTTGTGACGCCATACAGCGTGATTGATCACTACCAGGAAGCAGGCAGTACCATGGCACAGACACCGACCCCCGAAGACAGGTTCTCGTTCGGTTTGTGGACCGTCGGCTGGACCGGCGTCGACCCGTTCGGCACGGCATCGCGTGCGCCGCTCGAGCCGTGGGAGTACGTCAAGCACCTGGCCGAGCTCGGCGTATGGGGCATCACCTTCCACGACAACGACGTTTTCCCGTTCGACGCGGACGAGGCCACCAAGCGGTCGCGCATCGACCAATTGAAGAAGGCCTGCGACGAGTCGGGCATCACCATCGAGATGGTCACGACCAACACGTTCACCCACCCGGTGTTCAAGGACGGTGGACTGACCAGCAACGACCGTGGCGTCCGCCGCTTCGGACTGCGCAAGATCCTGCAGGCCGTCGACATCGCTGCCGAGTGCGGCGCCGAGACGTTCGTCATGTGGGGCGGCCGCGAGGGCGCGGAGTACGACGGCAGCAAGAACGTCCACGCCGCCCTCGAGCGTTACAAGGAGGGCATCGACACCGTCGCGGCATACATCAAGGAGAAGAACTACTCGCTGCGAATCGGCTTGGAGCCCAAGCCGAACGAGCCACGCGGCGACATCTTCCTGCCGACGGTGGGGCACGCGTTGGCGTTCATCGCCGAGCTCGACAACGGCGACATCGTCGGTCTCAACCCGGAGACGGGCCACGAGCAGATGGCCAACCTCAACTACAGCCACCAGCTCGGGCAGGCGCTGTGGAGCGGCAAGCTCTTCCACCTGGACCTCAACGGCCAGCGCGGCCTGAAGTACGACCAGGACCTGGTCTTCGGTCACGGCGACCTGCTGTCGGCGTTCTTCACGGTCGACCTGTTGGAGAACGGCTTCCCCGGGCAGCCGGACGCGCCGCGCTACACCGGGCCGCGGCATTTCGACTACAAGCCGTCGCGCACCGAAAACATGGCAGGAGTGTGGGATTCGGCGCGCGCGTGCATGTCGACCTACTTGCACCTGGCCGAGAAGGCGCGCGCCTTCCGCGCCGACCCCCGGGTCACCGAGGCCATGGAGTACGCCGGCGTCATGGCGCTGCAGGAGCCGACGTTGGCCGCGGGGGAGTCGCTCACCGACTTCCTGGCTGCCGAGGACGACTTCGACGTGCAGCAGGCCGCCGAACGTGACTACGGCTTCGTGAAGCTCAACCAGCTCGCGGTCGAACACCTCACCGGGCGCTGACGGGAGCGACGCATGACTGAGACGTCGGACGTCGACCTGAGTGCGGTCCCGGTCCGGGTGAAGGCGAGCCTGCTGGTCGGCAAGAACTTCTGGACCACGATGGACGCTCCGGAGCACGGCATCGGCAGTGTCCAGGTGGCCGACGGGCCGCACGGTGTGCGGCACGCGATCGGCGACGAACTCGGTCTCAACGCGGCGTCGCCTGCGACCTGCTTCCCGCCGGCTGTGGCGGTGGGCTGCAGTTGGTCCACTGACGTCGCCCGCCGGATCGGCGAAAGCATTGCGCGAGAAGCACGTTCGCTCGGTGTCGATGTCGTGCTCGGTCCAGGGGTCAACATCAAACGTTCGCCGTTGTGCGGTCGGAACTTCGAGTACTACTCGGAGGATCCGTTGCTGGCCGGCGAGCTGGGTGTCGCGCACGTCGAGGGTCAGCAGGGCGCCGGTGTCGGTGCCTCGGTCAAGCACTTCGCGGCCAACAACCAGGAGACGGACCGGATGCGCGTTGACGTGATCGTCGACGACAGGACGCTGCGCGAGATCTACCTGCCCGCGTTCGAAGCGGTGGTCCAGCGTGCGGAGCCGGCGACGGTCATGGCGTCATACAACCTGCTGGGCGGGTTGCACGCCACCGAAAACCCGTGGCTGCTCACGACATTGCTGCGTGATGAGTGGGGGTATGACGGGGCGACGATCTCCGACTGGGGCGCCACCTGCGATCCGGTGGCGTCGGTGGCCGCAGGGCTCGACCTGCAGATGCCCGGACCGTCCGACACCGTTCTCGATGCGATCGAGGCTGCTGTCGCGGACGGCAGCCTCGCCGAAGCCGACCTCGACCGGGCGGTCGGGAGGGTGCTGGCGCTGCACCGCTGGGTCGCCGCGCAGGCGGAGCCGTTCGCCGCCGCCGGTCACCACCAGGTGGCCCGCGAAACCGCACGGTCCTGCGCGGTTCTGCTGAAGAACGACGACGCGGTGCTGCCCCTGCGGCCGACGCAGCGCATCGCGGTCATCGGCGAGTTCGCACGCAGCCCGCGGATCCAGGGCGGTGGCAGCTCGCACATCAACGCGACGCAGGTCGACTCCGCCTGGGAGGAGATCGACTCTGTTGCCGAAAATGCCGATTTCGCGCCGGGATTCACCTTCGACGGGTTCGGCGATGCCCGACTGCTGCGGGACGAGGCCGTGCTCCTGGCATCCGCGGCCGAGGTCGCGGTCATCTTCGCCGGGTTGCCGGATCACGAGGAGTCGGAGGGCTTCGACCGGGATCGACTGTCGTTGCCGCCCGTCCAGATCGAACTGATCAACGCCGTTGCCGCGGTCGCGCGGCGCACCGTCGTCGTGTTGTCGCACGGTGGCATCGTGACCGTCGAGGAGTGGCACGAGAACGTCGAGGCGATCCTCGACTGCTTCCTGCTGGGGCAGGCCGGCGGGGCTGCCACCGTGGACCTGCTCTACGGGCTCGCGAACCCATCGGGGCACCTCGCGGAGTCCGTGCCCAAGGAGCTGCGCCATACGACCGCGTACCTGAACTTCCCCGGCGACCATCTGCAAGTGCGTTACGGCGAGGGCGTTTTCGTCGGTTACCGCGGATACGAGAGCACCGGCACCGACGTGCGCTATCCGTTCGGGCACGGACTCAGCTACACGACCTTCGCCGTCTCGGACCTGACGGTCGACGTCACCGGGAACGCCACGGCCATCGCCACGCTGACGGTAACCAACACCGGAGCACGAGCGGGCCGCGACGTCGTCCAGGTGTATGTCGGGACCGAAGCCGGACCCGTGCATCGACCGATGCGGGAGTTGCGTGCCTTCGAGTCCGTGGTGTTGGACCCGGGGGAGTCCCGTGAGGTGACGCTCCACCTGGGCGACCGGGCATTCGCCTACTGGGACGTCGATGACCACGACTGGGTCGTCGCAGCGGGTGACTACCGCATCGAGATCGGCGACAACGCGCACGACATCGTTGCGGCACAGACGATTTCGCTTGTCGGCAACGAGCCGGTCCGGCCGTTGTCGCGGACGTCGTCCGTCGACGAATGGCTGGACCACCCGATCGTCGGCGGCACCGTCCTCGTCGACACATTGGCCGCCGGCCTGCCCGCGAAGGAAGCCGCATTGATCCAGGACGACCCGGCGGTGCTGCGCGTGATGGGCTCGATGGACATGCAGAAGGCGATGCAGATGTTCGGCCTCGGCGATGCGCTGCCGACGCTCGACGGACTCATCGAACGGTCTTCCGGCACGCACGGCTAGGACGTTGTGGTGGTCTCGGTGGTCTCGGTCGCCTCGGTCGCCTCGGTTGCGGGGCCGAGGCAGCCGCCCGTCCGAACGCCCTCCACTGCACTCCGCTAGCGCTCCGTTCCGTTCCACAGGTTCGGTCGGACGACCACCTCGGCCCCTTGGTTGCTCACCTTGGGTGCCCGGTGCTGTTGCCGCCGGCGCGTACTCCGCTGGCGCTCCGTTTCGTTCCGCCCGTTCGTTGGTCGAGTGCCGGAGGAGCGTAGCGGGGGAGGTGTATCGAGACCCGTCACGGCGTAGAGGGCCATGATCGAAGTGAGCAGAACCCTGCCTGACGAGGAGGAGTGCGACAGATGCCTGAGGTCACGTCCTCCGAGCGTGCGGCACCTGCCGTCGTCACGATCCAGAAGTGGAAGCGGCCCGCAGGGTCCGGGCGGTGGCGCGGTTACCTCCTCGGGCGGGACGGGTACGGCACGTGGGTGTTCACGCCCGCGCATTCGACGTTTGTCGGGGTGCACGCCGACGGGCACCAGGAGACGTGCGAGGTCGCCCAGGGCCAAGATCGCGTCGGCCGATCGTGCGTCGTCCTCCTCCCGGCCGACCGATGGTTCGTCGCGCACTGGGTCGCCGGCTCAGACCATGTGATCGACGTCGACATTGCAACGCCGCCCATGCGATTCGGCGACGTGTGGGCGTATGACGACCTCGAGCTCGATCCCTATCTCGACCGCAGCGGGGCGTTCGGCGTGGAGGACGAGGACGAATTCGAGATCGCGTGCGGGCGCGGCCGGATCGGGCCGCTGGCACGGGTTCGGTCGTTGGAGGAGGTGCACGCGTTGCGGGCGGAGCTCACCGCCGATCCGTCGCCGCTGCTGCGCGCCGGTCTCGCCCGGCTCGCCGAGGGGCGGGCGCTCGAGCTGCCGGCGCTCTAGGTGCGACGGCAGGGCCGGCACCCGACGGTGTGGCCCGCTGCGGAGATCGTTAGACTAGCTAACAATGACTGAGACGCCGGACTTCGACCTGAAACGACTCGCGATTCCGGCATACGCTCCGTCGCTTCTCTTCGGCCTCGCTGAGGGAGCCATGCTTCCCGTGGTGCCGCTCTCCGCGCGCGACCTCGGCGGATCGGTCGCCACCGCGGCGCTGATGGTCACGCTGCTGAACATCGGCTCGCTGCTCTTCAACGTCCCCAGCTCGATGATCACCGACAAGTACGGCGAGCGGCACGCGATCATCGGGGCCTCGGTCGTCGGTGTGATCTCGGCAGCCTTGTGCATGGCGGCGAACACGTTGCTGCTGTTCGGAACCGGCGCGTTCCTGATGGGAGTCAGCGGCTCGGTGTTCATGCTTGCCCGGCAGAGCTATCTGACCGAGGCGATCCCGGCGCAATACCGGGCGCGGGCGCTGTCGACGCTCGGTGGCGTGATGCGCGTGGGCATGTTCATCGGACCGTTCGTCGGTGCCGCAGCGATGGGACTCTGGCACCTGCGCGGCGCGTATGCCGTGTGCGTCGCCGCCCTCGCGCTCGCGGGTGTCCTCGGAGCGACGCTCAAGGACCTGCCGCGACACGCTCCCGACGAGGGAACGCCACCCGATGCGGCCACGGTCCGCCGCGTCCTGGTCGACTACAAGCGGGTGTTCCTGACGGTGGGCATGGGCGTCCTGCTCGTCTCGATGATCCGCGCCACTCGCCAGGCCGTCATACCGTTGTGGGCCGAGCACCTCGGCATCTCCGCGCAGACGACGTCCGTCATCTACGGCATCTCCGGCGGCATCGACATGCTGGTCTTCTACCCGGCCGGGAAGGTGATGGACATCTTCGGCCGGCGTTGGGTGACGGTCCCGTCGATGGTGGTCATGGGCGTGTCGATGATGGCGATCCCGTTGACTCACGGGGCGGTGATGCTGTGTGTCGTCGCGTGCCTGCTCGGCTTCGGCAACGGCATCGGTTCCGGCATGGTCATGACGCTCGGCGCGGACTACTCGCCATCGGTCGGGCGGGCGCAGTTCCTCGGCATGTGGCGCGAACTCTCCGACGCCGGGTCGACGGTCGGACCGGCGATCCTGTCCTGGGTCACCGCGGCGCTCGCCCTCAGCGCCGGCATTGTCGTGTCCGGTGCGTTCGGGCTGATCGCCGCGGTGGTGATGTGGTTCTCGGTGCCCACCAAGGGCGGCGGGCACCGAGAACGTCAGGACTCGAAACTCTGTGCTGCCGAAGGGAATTCGCCCGAAGCGACCTCTCGGGCGTAATCCTGTGCGGCGCGCCCGAGCTCGCCACGCAGGTCGGCGTACTTCTTGACGAAACGTGGTGCCTTGCCGCCGCGCAACCCGGCCATGTCCTGCCAGACGAGGACCTGCGCATCGCAGTGCGGGCCGGCGCCGATGCCGATGGTCGGGATCGAAAGCGCCTCGGTGACCTTCTGCGCGGCCGGCGCCGGGACCATCTCCATGACGACTGCGAAACAGCCCGCCTCCTGCAGCGCGAGCGCGTCCTCGAGCAGTCGCTCCGCGCCGTCGCCGCGGCCCTGCACGCGGTAGCCGCCGAGCACGTGCTCACTCTGCGGGGTGAAGCCGATGTGGCCCATCACCGGTATGCCGGCCCGGACCAGCAACTCGACCTCGGGGACCATCGGCTTGCCGCCCTCGAGCTTCACCGCGTGCGCCAGACCCTCCTTCATGAACCGGGTGGCGGTCTCCAGCGCCTGCTGCGGGCTGGCCTGATAAGACCCGAACGGCAGATCGGCCACGACCATCGCGTGCGAGGTCGCGGTGCTGACCGCGCGGACCAGGGGGACCAGATGGTCCACGGTCACCGGCACGGTCGTCTCGAAGCCGAAGACGTTGTTGCCCGCCGAGTCACCGACCAGCAGCACCGGGATGCCCGCCTCGTCGAAGATCTCCGCGGCATACATGTCGTATGCCGTGAGCATGGCCCACTTCTCGCCCTTGGCCTTCTTGGCCTGCAGATGCGGCACACGGACCCGTCGCTGCGGGGCCGCTTGTGCGCCGGTGCCGTACGGGGCGCTGACTTCTGAGGTTTTATCCGTCATACGTCGACCCTATCGGCGGCCGGAATGTTCAAGAGACGGTAAGGGACATGCACGGAAACATTAAAGGAACCTGGCTAAAGCCCGCGAGTTCGCACAGAAATCGTCAGGCTGATCCCGGCTCGCCTCACACCCCCGTCAGAGGCGGTCCCTTTCATAGTTGGAGGAACAGTGACAAGACGCGTCTTCAAGACGATCGCCGGGACCACGGCGTTCGCCGCAACGGCGTCCTTCGCCATCGCCGGGCTCACCCAGTCCGCCGATGCGCAGGCAGTCCCCTCGGCCGGCCCGGGTCTCACCCACCGGTCGGACAACCTGCCCAACCCGCGCGCGGAGAAGCAGGCCGCGGAGCGCAAGGCAGCAGTCGACAAGCTCGTCAAGGGCGAGGCGAAGGTCAAGACGGTCGATGGCAAGAAAGTCATCGAGCTGCAGGCGCCGGAGTCCGCCAAGAGCGCCCACGGCCGCGGCAAGGGCACTAAGCCGAAGAAGGGCAAGTACGTCCAGTACGACCCCAATCAGTCGACCAAGATCTTCGCGACGCTCGCCGAGTTCGGCACGAAGACCAAGGCAGCGACCGGAGGGACTGAGGGGCCGCTGCACAACGCTATCCCCGAGCCGGACCGCGCGAAGAACAACTCGACGTACTGGGTGAACGACTTCAACCAGGCGCACTACGACACGTTGTTCAACGGCACCGGCGAGTCCTTCAAGAACTTCTACAAGGACCAGTCGCAGGGCCGCTTCGACGTCTCGACGACCGTGAGCGACTGGGTGAAGGTGCCTTACAACGAGGCCCGCTACGGCCACAACCCGGTCGAGGGTGATGGCACCACCGAGGCCGAGGGCAGCTGGTCGTTCATTCAGGACTCGTTGACCGCTTGGTACAACAAGCAGATCAAGGCAGGCAGGACCAAGGCCCAGATCAAGGACGGGCTGAAGCAGTTCGACACCTGGGATCGTTACGACTACGACGGTGACGGCGACTTCAACGAACCCGACGGCTACATCGACCACTATGAAGCACTGCACTCCGGTGAGGGCGAAGAGGCCGGCGGCGGCGCGCAGGGCGACGACGCGATCTGGTCGCACCGCTGGGCGGTGCAATCCGGAGTCGGTACGACCGGCCCACAGGGCAACAAGGCCGGCGGTGTGCAGATCGGGGACACCGGGATCTGGGTCTCCGACTACACGACCGAACCGGAGAACGGGGGGCTGGGTGTGTTCAGCCATGAGTTCGGCCACGACCTCGGCCTCCCCGACCTCTACGACACCACCAACACCGGCGACAACACCGTCGGCTACTGGAGCCTGATGAGCAGCGGTTCGTGGCTGAACCACGGTGGCGACGCCATCGGCACGACCCCGGGCTATATGGATGCTTGGTCCAAGCTGCAACTGGGTTGGAGCGACGTCCAGACAGTGAAGTACGGCACCCCGACCGATGCCAGGCTTGGCCCGGCGGACCAAGACAACAGGGCCAAACCACAGGCTCTTGCGGTGAGCTTGCCGGACAAGAAGATCACCACGAACTACAACGAGCCGAAGTCCGGTTCGTACGAGTGGTGGAGCGGCAGTGCTGACAACCTGAACAACTCCCTCACGCGCGAGATCGACCTGAACGGGGTCAAATCCGCGTCCGTGTCGGCTGCTGCTTGGTACGACATCGAGGACGGCTACGACTTCCTCTACGGTCAGGTCTCGACAGACGGCGGAGCGAACTGGACAACGGTCGGGACGACGACAGGGACGAAGAAGGCATGGTCGACGCTGAACTTCGACCTGTCGGCCTACGCCGGCAAGCGGATCTTCTTCCGGTTCCTGTACCAGAGCGATGGTGGCGTGAGTCAGGCAGGCGCCTTCCTGGACGACTTGACGGTGACCAAGGACGACACCACCGTGACCGACAACGTCGAATCGGCGACCTCCGCGTGGACGCCGAACGGATTCACGCGGATGACCGGCACCGACACCCGCACCGTCACTCACTACTACCTGGCCGAGTCGCGCCGCTACGCCGGCTACGACACCACGTTGAAGCAGGGGCCGTACAACTTCGGCTTCACGAACAAGCCGGACTGGGTCGAGCACTACCCGTACCAGGACGGTCTGCTGGTCTGGTATGTCGACAACGAGTACAAGAACAACAACGTCACACAACATCCGGGCCACGGTCTGGTGCTGCCGGTGGACGCTCACCCGACTGCGGTGACCTGGAAGACCGGCGAAGTCGCCAGCAACCGGATCCAGTCCTACGACTCGACGTTCGGCGTCGACAAGACCGACAAGTTCACCTTGCACCGCAAGGGAACCGAGCTGAAGTTTCCGGCACGTGTGGCCGTGACCACCTTCGACGACAGCCGGTCCGATGCCTACTGGACGGAAGACAATCCGACGGGATCGGTCAAGGTCGCCCGCACCGGCACGAAGATCATCGTGCAGGGCAAGCAGGGCGACGGGCTGAAGGTCCGGGTGAAGTTCGCCAAGTAGGACCGTACCGCGCAGATCGACGGCGCCGACCGGGGGCACGACCCGGTCGGCGCCGTACTGTGTCCGACCTCCGGGCCCGAGCGGGCCGACCGCTGCGTCGGGTGGCCGCCGTGAAGTGCCGTCGATAGGGCAGGATTCGTTCTATGGATCGTCAACAGGAGTACGTGCTCCGCACCATCGAGGAACGCGACATCCGGTTCATCCGCCTGTGGTTCACCGACGTGCTCGGGACGCTCAAGTCGGTGGCCGTGGCGCCGGCCGAACTCGACGGCGCGTTTGCCGAAGGAATCGGCTTCGACGGCAGTGCCATCGAGGGGCTGGCCCGTGTCTACGAGTCCGACATGCTCGTGGTGCCCGACGCCGACACCTTCCAGGTGCTCCCGTGGCGTGGTGAGAACCCCGGGACCGCGCGCATGTTCTGCGACATCCGGTTGCCCGACGGTTCGGCCAGCATGGCCGATCCCCGTTACGTGCTGCAGCGGGCGCTGGCCAAGGCCGCCGACAAGGGGCTGACCTTCTACACGCACCCGGAGATCGAGTTCTATCTCTTCGAGAAGGACATCAAGCCCGGGCAGCCGCCGACTCCGGTGGACAACGCCGGGTTCTTCGATCACGTGCCGCATGGCACCGGACACGACTTCCGCCGCTCGGCGATCTCGCTGCTGGAGCAGATGGGCATCTCCGTCGAGTTCTCCCACCACGAGGGCGGACCCGGCCAGAACGAGATCGACCTGCGATATGCCGATGCGCTGACCACCGCGGACAACATCATGACGTTCCGGACGGTCATCAAGGAGGTCGCGCTCGAGCAGGGCGTCTTCGCGTCGTTCATGCCCAAGCCGCTCGCCGATGCACCCGGCTCCGGCATGCACACCCACGTGTCGCTCTTCGAAGGCGACCGCAACGCCTTCTTCGAGGCGGGCGCGCCGTACCAACTCTCCACGACCGCAAGGCGATTCATCGCCGGCATCCTCCGGCACGCCGGCGAGATCAGCGCGGTCACCAACCAATGGGTCAACTCCTACAAGCGCATCTGGAGTGGCGCCGAGGCGCCGCCGTACGTCTGCTGGGGGCACAACAACCGCAGCGCGATGGTGCGGGTGCCGATGTACAAACCGTCCAAGGGGCAGAGCTCGCGGATCGAGGTGCGGTCGCTGGACTCGGCGGCCAACCCCTACCTGGCATACGCGCTGGTCCTCGCTGCCGGGATGAAGGGCGTCGACGAGGGCTATGAGCTGCCGCCCGAGGCGGAGGACAACGTCTGGACGCTCACCGACCGCGAACTGCGGGCGATGGGGATCGAACCGTTGCCGGCGTCGCTCGATCACGCCATACACCTGATGGAGCACAGCGAGCTGGTCGCCGAGACGCTGGGCGAGCACGTCTTCGACTTCTTCCTGCGCAACAAGCGGGCCGAGTGGGCCGCCTATCGCGATCAGGTGACGCAGTACGAGCTGGACCAGTACCTGGGCCGGTTGTGAGGGCGTCGGACCCATCCGTCTCCCGCTCGGCCCTGGCGCGGGCCGGCTTCACCGAACCGGAACGCGCGCAGGGCATGCTCGCCGAACTCACGACGTCGCCGGAGACCGTCGCCGACCGGGTCGGGTCGCTGTCCCAGACCGCGTCGCCGGACCAGGCACTGCTCGGTCTCGTGCGCCTGGGTGAGGTGCTCCCGGAGGGCGAGAACGCCCGATTGGCAACGCTTTTCACCGATGACCGGCCGGGCTGGGATCGGCTCGTCACGCTGCTGGGGGCATCCAGTGCGTTGACCGATCACCTGGTGCGGCACCCGGAGTACTGGCGTGACGTCGTCGATGCGACGGTCCGTGAACGACCGGAGCTCTACCGTGCGCTGGCGGACGCGGTCGGCGACACCACCGGCACCGAGGCGTATGACGCGCTGCGCGTCGCCTATTACCGCCAACTCGTGCAGATCGCGGCGGTGGACCTGACCGGTGACCCCGTCGAACAGTTCCCGCAGATCTCCGAGGCGCTCGCCGAACTCGCCGGAGCCGCGGTCGCGGCAGCGCTGCGGATCGCGCGCAACACGGTCGAGGGTTCCGACACCTGCCGGCTCACCGTGATCGGCATGGGCAAGTGCGGCGGCCGCGAGCTCAACTACATCTCCGACGTCGACGTGATCTTCGTCGCCGAACCGGCCGACGGAGTCGCGGAGTCGGACGCTCTGGAGGTCGGCGGCAAGCTGGCCGTCGAGGTGATGCGTGCGTGCTCGACCTCGACCGGCGAGGGTGCACTCTGGGAGGTCGATCCGGCGCTGCGTCCGGAGGGCAAGCAGGGCCCGCTGGTGCGCACGGTGGAGTCGCACCGTGCCTACTACGAGCGGTGGGCCAAGACCTGGGAGTTCCAGGCGTTGCTCAAGGCCCGACCGATCGCCGGCGACGAGGCGGTGGGCGCGGCATACCTGGACGCCATACAGCCGATGGTGTGGCGGGCGGCCGACCGCGACAACTTCGTCGAGGACGTGCAGGCGATGCGGCGTCGCGTCGAGGACCACGTGCCGCAGGCCGAGGCCGGCCGGCAGCTGAAGCTGGGGCCCGGGGGACTGCGGGACATCGAGTTCAGCATGCAGCTGCTGCAACTGGTCCACGGACGGACCGACGAACGGTTGCGCAACAGGGGGACGCTGGCCGCCATGGAGTCGTTGTCGCGTGGTGGCTACATCGGGCGGGTCGACGCCCACGGACTCGACCAGGCCTACCGGCAGTTGCGGGTGCTGGAGCACCGCATCCAGTTGTCGCGGATGCGACGCACCCATCTGATCCCGAACAGCCCCGCCGAACTGCGTGCGCTCGGCCGGTCGGTCGGCCTGCGCGCGAACCCGGAGACCGACGTCGTCAAGCAATGGCGCGAGCGTGCGGCGAAGGTGCGGCGGCTGCACGAGCGGATTTTCTACCGGCCGCTGCTGACCGCGGTCGCCAACCTGCCCTCCGACGAGGCCCGCCTGACACGGGAGAACGCCGAAGACCGTTTCGCCGCACTGGGATTCCGCGATGCCAAGGGTGCGGTGCGGCACCTGGAAGCGCTCACCGCCGGAGTCAGCCGCCGCGCGGCGATCCAGCGAACCCTGCTGCCGGTCATGCTGCAGTGGTTCGCCGAGGAGGTCGATCCGGATCTGGGACTGCTCGCCTTCCGGAGGCTGAGCGACGCGCTCGGCTCGACGCACTGGTTCCTCAAGATGCTGCGCGACGAGGGCCGCGCCGCCGAGACGCTCGCTCGCTCGCTCGCCGGCAGCAGGTATGTCGGCCAGTTGCTCGAGAACGCCCCGTCGTCGGTGCGGGTCTTCGGTTCCCAGCACGCGCTGCAACCGCTGTCGCGGGACCGGCTGCTCACCGTCATGCGGGGTGCGGTCGACCGCCAGCCGGACGACGACGACGCGGCACTGCTCGCGATCCGGTCGGCGCGCCGGAACGAACTCATCCGCATCGCCGTCGCCGACATGAACGGCAATCTCGACCTGGACAGCGTCGAGCGCTCGCTGACCGATCTTGCCGCCGCGACACTGCAGGGCACCCTGGAGCTCGCCATACGCCATGTCGAAAAGACCAGCGGCACAACAGTTTCCACTCGCATCACGATCATCGGGATGGGTCGTCTCGGCGGTCGGGAGATGGGCTACTCCTCCGACGCCGACGTGATGTTCGTGCACGACCCGTTGCCCGACACCGACGCCCGACTCGCGCAGAGTCAGGCCGAGGAAGTGGTGGTGTTCCTCTCGAACGGCCTGAGTGCCGCCGGCCCCGACCCGGCGCTCGGGGTGGACGCCGACCTGCGCCCGGAGGGCAAGGCCGGCCCGATCGTCCGGACGCTCGCGTCGTACGCCGCCTACTACCAGCGCTGGTCCGAGGGCTGGGAGGCGCAGGCGCTGCTTCGCGCGCAACCGATCGCCGGTGACGAGGACCTCGCCCGCGAGTTCACCGATCTCATCGACCCGTTGCGTTATCCGGAGGGCGGCATCGACGTATCCGCGGTGCGCGCCATCCGGATGCTGAAGGCCCGGATGGAGGCCGAGCGCATTCCGCGCGGCGGCGACCGCCGCACCCATTTCAAACTCGGCCGCGGCGGTCTCTCCGACGTCGAGTGGACCGTGCAACTGGCGCAGTTGGAGCACGCACACGAGATCCCGGAGCTCCGGCACCCCGGCACGACCACACCCCTGCAGGTGATGGCACAGCACCAGCTGCTCGACGTGCGCGACGCCGCCGCGTTGCGGGAGTCGTGGACGCTCGCCACCCGACTGCGCAACGCATCGGTGCTCTGGCGCGGCCGTCCCGTCGACTCGTTGCCGGGCTCGCTCGCGGACGCCGACGGCATCGCCCGGATCCTCGGGTCGCCGGTCGGCTCCGGGCACGAGCTGTCCGAGCGCTACCTGCGGGTGGCGCGCCGGGCGCGGGAGGTCGTCGAACGCGTCTTCTACGGCACCGAACCGGACGCCGACCGCGACCTCGACCCGACGCGCTGCTGACGATCGATCACACCGAGCCGGCCATGGATGGTCAGCTCGGTGGTGATCAGCACCGAGATGGCCTGTGCGACCAGCAGCGTCACGAGCACCAGCAACTGCACGGCAGCTGCCTCCCAGGCACTCGCGCCGCCGAGGAGCGCACCGACGAACGCTCCGGGCAGGGTGACCAACCCGACGGTTCGCGTCTGGTCCATGCCCGGGATCAGGGCCAACGCCGCGTCGTCGCGCGCGACCACGTCGGCAGCCTCGGCGGAGGTGAGACCGATCGACAGCCCGGCCTCGAATTCGCCGTATCGCGTGCGCAGCGCTTCGTGGATCCGCTTGCCCGACAACGACGTTGCCGTCATCGAGTTGCCACCGACGATGCCGAGCACGGGTATGACGGCGATCGGCTTCAGCGGCACCAGACCGGTGGCGAGCATCCCGAGCACACCGGGCACCGCACCGCCGCAGATCGGCACGAGCGTCCACCAGGTGGCGCGACCGAGGATGCGATGGGCACTCGTGTATGACGCGACCGCGAGCATCAGGGCGCAGAACAGCAGTGAGAGCGCCCAGGATTCGAGCACCGCACCGATCAGCAGCCCGACCACGGCCAGCTGGACGCATGCGCGCAGACCGGCGGTCAGCTGCCCGGCGCCGTCACCGAGGCGTCCCCAGCGCACGATCCCGGCCGACAGCAACGTGCCGACGACGACGAAGAGCAGTACGACCAGGTCGTCGTGCCAGCCGTGCATCTGCACCAGAGTCATCTCCGCAGTATCGCCGGATGGTCCGGGAACCGGACGGCTGCCGAGGCACTGATCCGACGCAACTAGAATCACGCCCGTGATCAACCGCCTTGACCTGCGTGGTGCGGCGCTGCGCGATCTGGATGCCCGCACCCTGCGCAACACGCTGCCCCGAGCCGAACTCGACGTGGAAGCCGCACTCGACATCGTGCGCCCCATCTGCGAGCAGGTGCATAGCGGCGGCGTCGAGGCCGTGCTGGATCTGGACGAGAAGTTCGACGGCGTGCGGCCTGCGTCGCTGCGCGTGCCGGGCGACGTCATCACCGCGGCGCTCGACCAGCTCGACCCGGCCCTGCGGGACGCCCTGAACGAGTCGATCCGGCGCGCGCGCATCGTGCACGGGGCGCAGCGGCGTACCGAGAGCGTGACCGAGGTGGTCCCCGGGGGGACGGTCACCGAACGACACGTGCCGGTGGAACGGGTCGGCCTCTACGTGCCCGGTGGGCAGGCCGTCTACCCCAGCAGCGTGATCATGAACGTCGTGCCGGCGCAGATCGCGGGTGTCGGATCGCTCGCCGTCGCCAGCCCGCCGCAGCGCTCCAACACCGGGGTCTTCGTCGGTTACCCCGATCCGACGATCCTGGCGGCGTGCGCACTGCTAGGTGTCGACGAGGTCTACGCCGTCGGCGGCGCGCAAGCGGTCGCGATGTTCGCCTACGGCGTGCTCGACGGCGCGGGGGAGACCGTCTGCGAGCCGGTCAACCTCGTCACCGGCCCCGGAAACGTCTATGTCGCCGCCGCGAAACGACTGCTGCTGGGCATCATCGGCATCGACGCCGAGGCCGGCCCCACCGAGATCGCGATCCTCGCGGACGAGACCGCCGACGCGCAGCTCGTCGCAGCAGACCTGATCAGCCAGGCCGAGCACGACGAACTCGCCGCTTCGGTGCTGGTCACCGACAGCGAGGAGCTGGCCACGGCGGTCGAGCAGGCGCTGGCGGAACGGGTCGCGAACACCAAGCACGTCGAGCGCGTCCGCACTGCCCTCGCCGGGCCCCAGTCGGGCATCGTCCTGGTCGACGGTGTCGACGAGGGTGTGCGCGTGGTCGATGCGTACGCCGCCGAGCACCTGGAGATCCAGACCCGCGACGCAGCGGGTGTGGCCGCCCGGATCCGCAACGCCGGCGCCATCTTCGTCGGTGACTACGCCCCGGTCAGCCTCGGCGACTACGCGGCCGGGTCCAACCACGTGCTGCCGACGGGTGGCTGCGCCTGTCACAGCGGCGGCCTGTCGGTGCAGTCGTTCCTGCGCGGGATCCACGTCATCGACTACTCCCGTGAAGCGCTCGCGGACATCGCCGACACGGTGGTGACCCTGTCGACCGCCGAGGACCTGCCGGCGCACGGTGCCGCCGTCACCGCACGATTCGAAGCGAAATGACGTCGCTGCAGGAGCTGGTCCGCCCCGAGCTGCAAGGCCAGACCCCGTATGGCGCTCCACAGCTCGACGTGCCGGTCGCGGTCAACACCAACGAGTCGTCATACGGCGTCCCGCAGGAGGTCGTCGACCAGATCACGCGCGACGTGACGGCGGTCGCCGCTTCGCTCAACCGCTACCCGGATCGCGAATTCGTCCGGTTGCGAGAGCTTTTGGCGTCATACCTGCAACGCACCACCGGTGAACAGGTGACTGCGGAGCAGATCTGGGCGGCCAACGGCTCGAACGAAGTGCTGCAGCACATCGTGCAGGCGTTCGGCGGGGCCGGCCGCACCGCGCTCGGTTTCACCCCTTCCTACTCGATGCACCCACTGATCAGCGGGCGCAACGGCACGGCGTGGGTCGACGGCCTGCGTGACGCCGACCCGACGTCCTTCGACATCGACGGCGACCTGGCCGTGGAGCAGACCCGGCGCCACGACCCCGAGCTGATCTTCCTGTGTTCCCCTAACAACCCGACCGGGACCGCGCTCGAGCTCGACACCGTCCAGCGGGTGTATGACGCCACGGACCGGGCGATCGTCGTCGTCGACGAGGCCTATACCGAGTTCTCCCGACCCGGCACACCGAGCGCGGTGTCGCTGCTGCCCGGGCGCGACCGCCTGGTGGTGAGCCGGACGATGTCGAAGGCATTCGCGTTCGCCGGGGCCCGTCTCGGATACCTTGCGGCGACACCGGAATTCACCGATCTGCTGCGGTTGGTGCGGTTGCCCTACCACTTGTCCTCGGTGACGCAGGCGGTCGCGTGCGCGGCACTGGAGCACACCGAGACGATGCTGGCCATGGTCGACCGCATCAAGACCACCCGCGACGAACTCGTCGCCGGCTGCGCCGAACTCGGGTTGCACCCGGTGCCGAGCGACGCCAACTTCGTGCTGGTCGGCGGTTTCGAGGACGCGGCCGCCACCTGGCAGGCACTGCTGGACCACGGTGTGCTGGTGCGTGATGTCGGCATTCCGCATCACCTGCGCATCACCGCGGGCACCCCGGAGGAGAATCACGCCGTGCTGCGAGCATTGAACGCAGTGACGAACACGCGGGTCGAGTAGCTCGCGAGGGACGAGCGAGCGTATCGAGACTCTGGAAGATTCGAGGAGAAGTCGATGACTGACAACCGCACCGCGCACATCGAGCGGGCGACCAAGGAGAGCCGGATCGACCTGTCGGTCGACCTGGACGGCACCGGCGCGAGCGAGGTGTCGACCGGGGTGCGCTTCTACGACCACATGCTCGAGAGCTTCGCCAAACACAGCCTGATCGACCTGCGGGTGAAGGCGACGGGCGACCTCGACGTCGACGCGCACCACACCGTGGAGGACACCGCGATCGTGCTCGGCCAGGCCGTGCGCGAGGCGCTCGGCGACAAGAGCGGGATCTCCCGATTCGGTGACGCCACAGTGCCATTGGACGAAGCGCTGGTCCACGCGGTCGTCGATGTCGCCGGCCGCCCCTACGTCGTCCACACCGGTGAGCCCGAGGGCCAGGTCTACGCGATCATCGGTGGCACCTACACCGGGTCGCTCACCCAGCACGTGCTGGAGAGCTTCGGTCACCATGCGGCGATCGCACTGCACGTGCGGGTGCTCGCCGGCCGAGACCCGCACCACATCGTGGAGGCACAGTTCAAGGCCGTCGCTCGGGCGCTGCGTGCCGCGATCGCGCGGGATCCGCGCGTCGACGGCATCCCGAGCGCCAAGGGAGCGCTGTAAACCGCATGCCTCGTGGCTCCGCACGACGTTCCGGCGTGCTGCTGCTGCACGGGGACGTCAAGAGCGCAACGGCTTGGTTGCGACAGGGGGTCGTGCCGTCATACGTCGTGCCGCTCGCCGGCTGGACCGCAGTCGTGCCCGGCGGCCCGTCGCAGGCCGGGAAGCCGTATGACGACGCGGTCCGCCTCCTGCTCGCGCGCCGCGTCCCGAGTCGGATGCGCGCGGCGATCGGGTTCTTCCGGCTGGACGAGCGCGCCGTGGTCGTGGTGCATCCGCGCGGTTGGCGGGCGATGACGCGCTGGCTGGTCTGGGAGCGTGGCGACGGTGTGTCCGGGCTGCCCGGACTGCCGGCCGCGCGACCGGGGGACATGGCGATGGCTGCCGGAGTCGTCCCCGAGTCGGTGCGTGCGCTGCGGGACATCCTGACCGACCGGGCCGCGCTGCTCGACGACGTGCTCGCGGATCTGATGGGCGCCCTGGCGTTGCCCGGCGAACGGTTGCTGGGCGGTCAGGTGAAGGACGCCGAGGGCGCCGTACTCGTGGAGCCGACGACGAAAGCCGTCGAACGCTTCGCGCGAGTCACCAAGGAAGACAAAGAGATCCGAACCGAGTTGGAGCAGCTGTGACCCGACAGATCGTGGTGCTCGACTACGGGAGCGGCAACGTGCGCTCCGTCGTGCGGATGCTCGAGCGGGTCGGCGCGGAAGTCTCGTTGACCGCCGACCGGCAGGCGGCGCTGCGTGCGGACGGACTCTACGTGCCCGGGGTCGGGGCATTCCACGCGTGCATGACCGGACTTCGCGCGGCCGGCGGGGCGGAGATCATCGCCGAACGGCTGCGACTGGAACGCCCGGTCCTCGGTGTGTGTGTCGGATTCCAGGTGCTCTTCGACGGATCGACCGAACCGACCTCCGTTCAGCCCCCGCCGCCCGGTCTGGGTCACTTCGCGGGCGTCGTCGAACGCCTCGACGCTCCGGTCGTGCCGCACATGGGATGGTCGCACGTCACCCCGGCCCCCGGGTCGGTGTTGCTCGACGGCGTGGGCGACCAGCGCTTCTACTTCGTCCACTCGTATGCCGCCCGACAGCTTCTTTCGAGCCGGGTCGGCGGTGCGCCGCAGGTGACCACGGCCGAGCACGGTGGTTCCTTCGTCGCAGCCGTCGAGGACGGCGTCCTGGCCGGCACGCAGTTCCACCCGGAGAAGTCCGGTGACGCCGGCGCGCACCTGGTGCGCAACTGGTTGCAGAGCATCTGACCCGCCCGAGAAGTACGCATTACGAGGAGTTTTCGATGGTTGACCAATCTCCGCGCCTGGAGTTGCTGCCGGCTGTGGACGTGGCCGGTGGACAGGCGGTGCAACTCGTGCAGGGTGTCGCGGGCACCGGCGGCGAATTCGGTGATCCCTTGGCGGCAGCGCTCGCGTGGCAGGACGCGGGCGCCGAATGGTTGCACCTCGTCGATCTGGATGCCGCGTTCGGGCGCGGCAGCAATGCGGATCTGCTGCGCGGCATCGTCGGACGGCTCGATCTGAAGGTCGAGCTCTCGGGCGGCATACGTGACGAAGCATCGCTGACCGCCGCCCTGGCCACGGGGTGCCGCCGAGTCAACCTCGGCACCGCCGCGCTGGAAGACCCGGAGTGGACCGCGCACGCGATCGCCGAGCACGGGGACCGCATCGCCGTGGGCCTCGATGTCCGCGGCACCACGCTCGCCGCTCGTGGTTGGACGCAGGAGGGCGGCGACCTCTGGGAGACGCTCGACCGGCTCGACCGTGAGGGATGTGCGCGGTATGTCGTGACGGACGTCGCCAAGGACGGCATGCTGCAAGGCCCGAACCTCGCGTTGCTGCAGGACGTGTGCCGACGCACGGACCGACCCGTGGTTGCCTCGGGCGGTGTCTCCACTCTGGACGACATCCGTGCCCTGCGCGAGCTCGTGCCGGTCGGTGTCGAGGGCG
This sequence comes from Flexivirga sp. G2, assembly GCF_055397625.1. Taxonomy (NCBI): domain Bacteria; kingdom Bacillati; phylum Actinomycetota; class Actinomycetes; order Micrococcales; family Dermacoccaceae; genus Flexivirga; species Flexivirga sp. G2. Next base: position 2,895,979 of record NZ_AP039675.1, on the reverse strand, counting down.
CGATCGTCGGATCCGCGCTCTACAAGGGGGCTTTCGAGCTGACGGACGCACTCGACCTCGCGGGCCGCCCGGAGGGCGCCGCATGAGTGACGGCCACCTCCCACACGCCGACTCGGCCGGGCAGACCTTCTCGGGTCGGTCCCTCGCCGGAACCGGCTTCGATGACGACGACGGCTCGGTTCCCGAGGCTCTCGCCGCAGCTTTGCGGACACCGACGGACGAGGCCGCGCTGATGGCAGCCTTGTCCGAGTCCCGGTTGCTGGTGCCTATCGTGGCCGCCCTCGCCGAGGTCGACGAGTCCGGCGATCTGCCGGTCGAGAAGAGTACCGATATGGCGGTGGTGACGCTGGAGTCGCCGAGCGGCGAGCGGGCCCTGCCCGTCTTCACCGATCTCGCTGCGCTCGCCGCCTGGGACCCGGAGGCACGGCCCTCTCCGGTGCGCGCCGACCTGGCCGCACAGGCGGCGATCTCGGAGCAGTGCGACGTGATGGTGCTCGATGTCGCCACCCGCTCGTTGGTGCTGCGGCCGAGCATGGTCTGGGCACTGGCCCAGCGGCAGTCGTGGCAGCCGGCACACCTGGATGATCATGTGCACCAAGCGATTTCGCAGGCAGTCCGCAGCGAGACGGATGTCGCGGATGTGCGTTGCGAAGCGGGCGAGGCGCCCGGTGAGCTCCGCGTCGTGCTCGTCGTGCAGCCGGGCCTCACCCAGCAGGAACTGCAGGCCCTGGCCCGCCGGGTCGGTGAGCGCATCGCCACCGACGGCGAGACCAGGGCTCGCATCGACGGGCTGGCCTTCTCGATCGTGTCCGCGGGGTCCTGACCGCGGCGGGCCGCCCGGAGCGGCGACTCAGTGCGTCGTGGGCAGGTCGGCCCGGGCGCGCTTAGGCAGCAGGAAGGTGAGCCCGAACGCGAGCACCACTGCGCCGATCGCGGCCCACGTGGTCACCTGCGTGGCGTGCCCGAAGAGATCAGTGCGCGAGTGTGCCCGACCGTCGGTGTCGCCGAAGAAGATGGTGCCCAGCACCGCCACGCCGAGCGCGCCACCGATCTGCTGGACCGCGGTCATCGAGCCGGATGCGGATCCGGACTCGTGGTCGTCGACGCCGCTCAGGACGATGTCGAAGAAGGGCGTCATCGCCATACCCATGCCGAGGCCGATGAGGACCAGCGCCGGGGCCAGGCGCAGCGCGTCGATGGACGCGCCGGACCAGCCGATCGTGGCGATCATCGTGATCAGTCCGGCGATCACCACGACATACCCGACGTGCATCAAGGTCCGGCCCAGCTTCGCGGCGAGCGGTTGGGCGACGCCGAAGCCGACCATCATCGCCAGCGCTTGCGGAATCGCGCTCAGTCCCGCCTGCAAGGGCGTGTAGTCCAGGCCCAGTTGCAGGTAGAGCGTCAGGACCAGCGACGAACCCATCAGGGCACTGAAGAAGGCCAGTCCGGTGATCAGCCCGCCGGTGAAGGCGCGCTTGGTGAACAGGCTGGGCACCACGAGGGTGGAACGACCGGACCGGTCCCGGCGGCGCTCGACGATTCCGAAGGCGACGAACGCGATGACGGCCAGCACGATCATGGCGAAACACCAGAGTGGCCAACCGTGTTCGCGTCCCTGCACCAGTGGGTAAACCAGCAGGAACATCCCGGCACCGGCGAGTATGACGCCGGGGACGTCGAGACCCAGGCCGCGGTCAGGACGATTTCGCGGCAGGTAGCGGACGGCTCCCACGATCCCGAGGATGCCGATCGGGATGTTGATCGCGAAGATCGCGCGCCAGCCCAGCCCGACCAGGTCTGCGTCGATCAGCCAGCCGGCGAGGATCGGACCGCCGACCGCACCGAGTCCCATGATCGGTCCGAAGGCGCCGAATGCCTTCGCGCGTTCCTCGGGCGGGAACATCTCGTTGATGATGCCCAGACCCTGCGGCAGCAGTGTCGCCCCGAGCAATCCCTGCAGCACGCGACTGGTGATCAGCATCGTCGGGTCCTGCGCGGCCGCGCACAACAGTGAGAAGAGGGTGAAACCGGCCATCCCGACGAGGAACATGCGCTTGCGGCCGAACATGTCACCGAGCCGGCCACCGATGAGCAGGCCGGCGGCCATGGCGAGGGTGTAGCCGGCGGAGAGCCACTGGATCGTGGTGGCCCCGCCGCCCAGGTCGTGGGTGATGGTCGGCCCGGCGATGCTGGTGACCAGCGAGTCGAGCAGGTCCATCACCTCGGCGCACAGCACGACCAGCAGCGCGATCCAGCGCCATCGATAGGTGGGTGGCCGCTGGTCCGGGGTCTTCGGGGGAGCAGCTTGGACAGTCATGAGGCACGTCCTTTCGGAGAACGGATGGTGCGGACGATGTGGTGGCGGCGGCGGTTCCGCGGTGGACGAACAGTGTTCGTGATGCGACGAACACTGTTCTACGCGCGAACAGTGTTCGTGTCAAGTACAGTGTTCGTATGACGACGGACGGCCTCCCACCCGCACCCTGGCGCGCGCCCCGCAAGGCGGCCGCACGCCGCGATCGTCCCGCGCTCAGCCGCGACGCGATCGTCGCGAAGGCGGTGGAGATCATCGACGCCGAGGGCGTCGACGCGGTCAGCATGCGGCGCATCGCGACCGAGCTGGGCACCGGACCCGCCAGCCTCTACGCGTATGTCGCAGGCAAGGACGAATTGCTCGCTGCGGCATACGAATTGGTGATGCAGGAGTTGGAGGTCCCGAACCCCGACCAGGCATGGCAGGACGTCGTCCGACAGTGGGCGATCGGGACCTACGAGCTACTGGGCCGGCATCGGGATCTGGCCAAGCTCAGCTTCGCCGACATCCCGACCGGGCCGCAGGCGTTGAACGTCGTCGAGGTGTTGCTCACCGCGATGATCGGTCAGGGGGTCGCCCCGCACGACGCGGCCTGGCTGATGGACCGGCTGGCTCTCTATCTGGGAGCGGATGCGTTCGAGGGCTACCTGCTGCAGCAGCGGTTCAACGCGGCGGATGCCGGCGCCGCCAAGGCCGCCGGCCGCGAGTGGCTGGACCAGGTGCGCCAGTTCTTCGAAGCACTGCCGAAGGACCGCTATCCGACGCTGACCGCCAACCTGCCGCCGATGATATCCGGCGACGGGGACGAGCGCTTCATGTACGGCGTCGACCTGATGATCGCGGGCGTCGAGGCGCGCAACCCTAGCTCGACGAAGGCGCGGCGGTCGCGTCCCCCGAAGCGGTCGTGACCTGCGTCCAACGTTCACGCGTCCACTCGTCGACCTGCGCCCACTGGTCGAGCAGCCACGGCTGGAGCGCGGACGGTGACGGGGGCTGGATCAGTGAGAGCGTCACCTCGACCGGCTGACGGAGCGGCACGCTGGACCAGATGGAGCGCACCGAATGCAGACCCTCCAGGCCGCGCTGTGCCGCCAGCACACACCGCAGGCCAGGGCGTATGGCGAGCAGCCGTGCTGCGCCACCGGAACGCGGCGGCAGGACAGCAGGATGCGCCCGCATCCAATCCGCTTCATCCCCAGTAGCTTTCGCCACCTGCGCCCGCCAGCGTGGCGGGGTCCAGTTGCGCCCCTCCGGGAAGAGCAACAGCGCGTCGCCGGGCTCGGTGGCGGCGACGAAGTCCCGCAGACCGCGATCCCGCTCGTCCGCGCCGACCCTGCGCGGTGGCAGGAAATGTGCGCCGAGCCGACCGAGCACCAGATCGATCGCCGCGTCCCACAACAGGAAGCGCTTGAGCAGTACGCGCGGCACCCGCCCCAGCCGGTAGGTGAGCAGGTAGGCGATCAACGGCGAGTCGCCGACGCCGGCATGCCGTGCCAGCACGAGCAGCGGAGCCGGTTCGTCGACGAGCGCGGGGTCGACCGTGACGTTCAGCCGGAGGCCCGCGACCCGCTCCGCGGTCTGCTCGACGCGGTGCAGGACGCGCCCGACGAGGTCGACGTGATCCGCCTGCCAGCGGTCGGCCGGTCGGCGGCCGATGCGATGCACCAGCCAGAGTCGCCAGGCGCCGACGACCACGGACAGGTCGGCTGCGACAGCCGCCGCGAGCATGATCAGCACGCGTACGAAACGCCTTCTCTTCCCGAGTGATTGGAGGATGAGGGCGACGCCGGTGCATGCCGCGAGAGCGAGGAGCGTCGCGATAGCCAGCACCACCTGGATGGGATGACAGATCGTGCGGCGGACGATCCGCGGTGGCACCGGGATGCTCACACGCCGCCCCGGTTGGCGCTGTCGAGGTAGCGGGAGGCGGCGTCATACGAACGGTCGATGCGCGCCTCCACGAACGCCCGGTTCATGTGCAGCAGTGAGACGGCGGGTGCGTCGTCGGCGCCGGTGGGCAGCACGTGCACGGTGACGTCGTCCGGCGCGGACGCGAGCTCCTCGAGGTAGCGGTGCCGGCGGGCGATCTCGAAGGTCACCTGGCCGACCTGCCAGGGCCACCGCGGCGGCCTGAGTGGCTGCTCGACCCGACCGACCTGCAGCACGTAGATCTCGGTCGCGCCGAGTGTGACCGCGCGACCGACCGGGATCGAGTGGACCAGGCCGCCGTCGAAATAATGCTCGTCGCCGATCTGCATCGGCGGGAACAGCCCGGGGACCGCACACGACGCGGCGATCGCCTCCGGCAGTGGTCCGGTCGAGAACCATTGGGAGACAGCGCGTTCGACGCTCGCGGCAACGCACTGGAATGGCACGGGCAGTTCCTCGAAGGTGCCCACCGGAAGCTCACGACGCAGGATGCGCAGCATCGGACCGGGGGAGTAGAGGTGCGTCCGCAGCCGGCGGAACGGCGCGCGCCGCCGCTGTCGGCCGCCGTCGCGGTCCTCCGGTGTGCCGAGCAGGAGCCGCTCGTTGCCGAGTGACCCCCACAGCTCGACGAGCCGCTCGACACCGTCGGACGTCGGGTCGGCCGCGACGAACGAACCGTTGATCGCCCCGATGCTGGTGCCCAGCACCAGATCCGGCCGGATGTCGCGGCGGACCAGCGCCCGCAGCGCACCGATGTGCGAAGCCCCGAGAACCCCGCCGCCGCCGAGCACGAACGCGGTCCTGCGGGGTGCGTCGGTGCTCATCGGGCTGGTGGAGTTCTCGGGGCTGATGCCGTGCGGTGCAGCGATCAGAGGTTGATCATGTGGCCGACGATGCCCTCGACGGCTTCCTTCATCGCCTCGGAGAGCGTCGGGTGAGCGAAGACGTTGCGCGCGACCTCGTCGGCGGTCAGGTCCCACTTCTGCGCCAGCGTCAGCGCGGGCAGCAGCTCGGTGACCTCGGGGCCGATGAGGTGGGCGCCCAGCAACTCGTTGTGCGCGGCATCGGCGACGATCTTCACGAAGCCGGCGGTCTCCGCCATACCGCGGGCCTTGCCGTTGGCGGAGAACGGGAACGACGCGGTCTTCACGTCATACCCCTTGTCCTTGGCCTGCTGCTCGGAGTAGCCGAAGGAGGCGATCTGCGGCTGGCAGAAGGTCGCCCGCGGGATCATGTCGAAGTCGATCTCGACGGTCTCGGCTCCGGCGATGGTCTCGGCGGCGACGACTCCCATCGCCTCGGCCGTGTGCGCCAGCATGAGCTTGCCGGTGACGTCACCGATCGCGTAGACGCCGTCGACATTGGTGCGTCCGCGCTCGTCGACGGCGATGGCCCCGCGGTCGGTCAGCTGCACACCGGTGGCGTCCAGACCGTAGCCCTCGACGCGAGGCGCGAAACCGATGGCCTGCAGCACCTTGTCGGCCTCGAGCACCGTCGAGTCGCCGCCGGCGGCGGGGGAGACGGTCACCGTGACCGGACCCGAGCCGGAGTCCTCGATCTTCTCGACCTTGGTCGACAGCATGACCTTCACGCCGAGCTTCTTGTAGTGCCGCAGCAGTTCCTTGGACACGTCGGCGTCCTCGGTCGGCACCATCCGGTCGAGGAATTCGACGATCGTCACGTCCACGCCGTAGTTGGAGAGCACGTAGGCGAACTCGACGCCGATCGCACCGGAGCCGGCGATGATGATCGACTTCGGGAGGTTCTCGGTGAGGATCTGCTCCTCGTAGGTGACGACGCGCTCGGACAGCTGCGTGCCCGGGATCAGCCGGGTCTGGGCGCCGGTGCCGATGATGACGTTGTCGGCCGTCACGGTGTCGCTGCCGCCCGCGGTCAGCTCGACCTGGATGGTGTGTGCGTCGGTGAACGTGCCGGTGCCCTCGATCTCGGTGATCGAGTTCTTCTTCATCAGGTAGTGCACGCCCTTGGCGCTGGCGTCCGCGACGCCGCGGCTGCGCTTCCAGGCCGTGCCGAAGTCCATCGAGACATCGCCGGAGATGCCGAAGGTCTTGGCCTCCTTGGTCAGGATGTGCGCGATCTCCGCGTTGCGCAGCAGCGCCTTGGACGGGATGCAGCCGACGTTGAGGCAAACACCGCCCCAGTACTGCTTTTCGATGATGGCGGTCTTGAGGCCGAGTTGGCTCGCGCGGATCGCTGCGACATACCCACCGGGGCCTGCACCGAGGACGACGACGTCAAAGTGTTGTGCCACGCTTCGTAACGATAGCCCTACCGCAGCAGCTCCAACGCAAGCGGTGCGTCCACCACGAGCCGGTTGATCTTCCGGCCCGCGATGGCGGCGCGCACGACCGGTGCGCGGCCGACACCGGTGACCAGGCCGATGACGGTCGGTATGCCGATCAGCTGCTCGTCCGACAGCGTGATGATGCGATCGGCCAGGCCGCCCTCGACGCAGTTGCCGGCCGCATCGATGAAGACCCCGCTGATCTCGCCGATCGCGCCGGCCTTGCGCATGGCCGTGCGCTCGGGGCCGGTCGCCAGGTCGAACAGGGTGGACTCGCCGGCGGCCCAGCCGCCGATGCCCACCACGGCGAAGGTGACCTCCGGAATGTGCGATGTCGCTTCGCTGACGCCCGGTTGTCGCCGCAGCATGCGTGCGCTGTCCGGATCCGCCGCGACGAGCGGTGCGTAGAAGTGGTGTGCCGTGCCGCCGCTGAGGTTGGCCGCGGAACGCACCAGGTCGACCGGTGAGTGCAGGTCGGGGATGGCCAGTGCTCCGGACAACTGCACGATCGGCACGGGCGGCAGGCTGCGCAGCGCGCCGACGGTGGCCGCAACACTGCGGGACCAGGGCAGGCCCAGCACATCGTTCGCGGTCAGCAATCGGGTCAGCTCGGCCGCTGCCACCGCGCCCAGGTCCCGCCGGGTCTCACCGGCCGACTGACCGTCGTGACTGCGTACGACGAGGGCTCCGTCGATCCCGAGACCTTCCGAAAGCTGTTGGGACAGTGCGTAGTCCACGCTCGGCTCGCCCAGGATCTCGATCCGGACGATTCCCCTGGCGCGCGCCGTCTCGAGGAGACGCGCGACCTTGAAGCGGGACAGCCCCAGGTCCTTGCCGATGTCGACCTTCGACTCGTCCTGCAGATAGAAGCGGCGGGCGACGGCCGCGAGGAGTTCGCGGTCACGGTCGCCGTCGGTGCGTTGGAGCGGCGTCGGACTCGCCGTGCCGTCAGGTCGCGTCGTCATTTCTCACTCGTCCTTCGGAACAACCCCACGGGCGTGTTGGCTGTGCCACACTACTACTCATCTGCGCACCAAGGCGCTCATTTGAGCAATCAGGAGGACGCATGACTGCTCGCAGGAGACGGATCGTCGCCGTCGCTGCCGGAGCCGTTGCGATGACCACGGTGACCGGCTGCGGCGCGGCCGCCGGGTGGGGCGGCGGCGGAGGTGGTGGCGGCAGCAACACCATCAACGTGCTGATGGTCAACAACCCGCAGATGATCGATCTGCAGAAGCTGACCAACAAGTACTTCACGAAGCAGACCGGCATCAAGGTCAACTACACCGTGCTTCCCGAGGACGACCTGCGTGACAAGGCCAGCCAGGAGTTCTCCTCGCAGGCGGGCCAGTACGACGTCGCGACGCTCTCGAACTTCGAGGTGCCGATCTACGCCAAGAGCGGCTGGATCGCACCGATGGACTCCTATCTCGCCAAGGACCCGGGCTTCGATCAGCAGGACATTCTGCCCTCGATGCGAGCGGCGCTGAGTGTCAAGGGGAAGGTGTATGCCGAGCCGTTCTACGGCGAGTCGTCCTTCCTCATGTACCGCAAGGACGTGCTGGCCAAGAAGGGCATCACGATGCCGGCCAAGCCGACCTGGCAGCAGGTGGCCAAGATCGCCGCCCAGATCGACAACCGCAAGGGGATGCGCGGCATCTGCCTGCGTGGTCAACCGGGCTGGGGGCAGGTCTTCGCGCCGCTGACGACGGTGGTCAACACCTTCGGCGGCACCTGGTTCACCAAGGACTGGCAGGCGCAGGTCAACGCACCGGCATTCAAGGAGGCGACGAACTTCTACGTCGATCTCGTGCGCAAGCACGGTGAGCCGGGCGCCGCGCAGGCCGGCTTCACCGAGTGCCTGAACGACCTGACGCAGGGCTCGGTGGCCATGTGGTACGACGCGACCTCGGCCGCCGGGTCGCTGGAGGCCAACGGCAGTCCGGTGAAGGGCAAGATCGGTTACGCACCGGCGCCGGTGGTCAAGACCAAGAACTCCGGGTGGCTCTACTCCTGGGCCTGGTCCATCGAGTCGGCGAGCTCCAAGAAGGACGCGGCGTGGAAGTTCATCTCCTGGGCGAGTGGCAAGGGCTACGCCAAGGAGGCCGCCGACACGTTCGGGTGGTCACAGGTGCCGTCGGGCTTCCGTACCTCGCTGTATGCCGACCCGCAGTACCTCAAGGTCGCCAAGTCGTTCGCCACCCCGACGCTGAACGCCATCAAGACGGCGGACCCGAACAACCCCGGCGTCCAGCAACGCCCGGTCCCGGGCATCCAGTTCGTCGACATACCCGAGTTCACCAACCTCGGCACCGAGGTGAGTCAGGACATCAGCTCCGCGATCGCCGGGAAGATGTCGGTCGACAGCGCGCTGAACAAGGGCCAGGAACGGGCGCAGGACGTGGCGGCCGATTACCGCAGGAGGGCCGGGAAGTGAGTAGCGCAGTCGACAGCGGCGCCGTGACCTCGACGCCGCAGCAACCGAAGAAGCCGAGCAAGGCCCTCGCCAAGTCGGGTGCCTGGGCGAGGCGGGCACCCCTGCTGCCCGCCCTGGTCTTCATGATCATCGTCACCCAGATCCCGTTCGTGGCGACGCTGGTCATCTCCTTCATGCACTGGAACGCCTACTACCCGAACGATCGCGGTTTCGCCGGCGTCGACAACTTCAAGGCGGTCCTGACCGACGTCGACGCACGCTCGGCGATCCTGGTCACCATCGGCCTGACCGTCGGAGTGGTGCTGATCAGTCTGGTCCTGGGCCTGGCGATCGCGCTGCTGTTGGATCGCAAGTTCCGTGGGCGCAGCGTCGCACGCACCCTGATGATCACGCCGTTCCTCATCGTGCCGGTCGCGGCCGCGCTGTTGTGGAAGCACGCGCTCTACAACGCGCAGTACGGCCTCTTCAACGGTGTGCTGAAGTGGATCCTCGGCGACAACGCACCCCAGCCGGACTGGATCAGCGACCATCCATTGATCGCGATCGTCGTCTCACTGGTCTGGCAGTGGACGCCCTTCATGATGCTCATCCTGCTCGCCGGACTGCAGAGCCGGCCGATGGACGTGGTGGAAGCCGCGCGGATCGACGGCGCGTCGAGCTGGCAGATCTTCACGAACATGACGTTGCCGCACCTGCGGCAGTACATCGAGTTGTCCGGTCTGCTCGGGGCGATCTACATCGTCCAGAACTTCGACTCCGTCTTCACCATCACCTCGGGTGGTCTCGGCACGGCGAACCTGCCGTACTACATCTACCAAACCTTCTATTCCGCACACGATTACGGCACCGCGTCCGCCGCGGGCGTCATCGTGGTCATCGGCACGATCATCATCGCGACCTTCGCGCTGCGCACCGTGCTGAGCCTGTTCCGGGAGGAGACTCGCTAATGACTACCGTCAAGGAGGCCCAGGCCGGGCCGCAGATGCAGGTCGCAGGCGGGAAGAAGAAGCGCACCGGAGTGCTGCTGACCGGGGCGACGTGGATCATCTCCGTGTTGTTCGTCTTCCCCGTCGTCTGGATGATCTGGACGTCGTTCCACTCGGAGACCGACGCCGCGACCAACCCGCCGAAAGTGTTGTCATCGTTCAGTGTTCAGGGCTACAAGTCGTTCTTCGGCAGTAACCCCTGGCCGCCGATCCTCAACTCTCTCACCGCCAGCATCATCAGCACGATCCTGGTGCTGTGTCTGGCACTGCCCGCGGCATACGCCCTGTCGATCCGGCCGGTGAAGAAGTGGAGCGACGTGCTCTTCTTCTTCCTGTCCACCAAGTTCATGCCGGTCGTCGCGGCGCTGCTGCCGGTCTATCTGTTCGCCGAGAAGATCCACTTCCTGGACAACATCTGGTTGCTGGTCATCCTCTACACCTCGATGAACCTGCCGATCGCGGTGTGGATGTTGCGATCCTTCCTCGCCGAGATCCCGGCGGAGATGCTGGAGGCCGCCCAGGTCGACGGCGCCGGCCTGCTGCGGACACTGCGCGAGATCATCGCACCGGTCATCATGCCCGGCATCGCGTCGGCGGCGTTGATCTGCTTCATCTTCAGCTGGAACGAATTGCTCTTCGCGCGTGTGCTGACCGGCACCCGGGCGGAGACGGCGCCGGTGTTCCTGACCGGGTTCGTGACCAGTCAGGGTTTGTTCCTGGCGCAGGTGTGCGCGGCGTCGTTCGTCGTCTCGCTGCCCGTGCTCGCGGCCGGCTTCGCCGCGCAGGACAAGCTCGTCCAGGGCCTCTCCATGGGCGCGGTACGGTGACCCGGATGGCTACCAAATTGTCTGCAGCCACTGTTGATTCGCTCGACCCGCGAGTGGTGGTGCCGTCATACGACCGATCGGCACTCAGCACCGGCATCGTCCATCTGGGCGTCGGCGGCTTCCATCGCGCACACCAGGCGATGTATGTCGACGCGCTGCTGTCCGACGGCGAGGCCCGCGACTGGGCCTTCACCGGGGTCGGCGTGCTGCCCAAGGACGACCGGATCGTGGAGACCCTCAACGCACAGGACGGGCTCTACACGCTGGTCATCAAGCACCCCGACGGGCGCTTGGAACCACGGGTGATCGGGTCGATCCGCGAGTTGCTGCACGCACCGACGCAGCCCGACGCGGTACTGGAGGTGATGAGTGACCCGGCGATCCGGATCGTGTCGCTGACGATCACCGAGGGCAGCTACCTGGTCGATCAGGTGACGGGTGAGTTCGACCCGCACCATCCGTCGATCCAGCCGGATCTGGTCGAGAACGCCGTCCCGACAACGGCATTCGGCTTCATCGTCGAGGCGTTGCGCCGCCGCCGTGCGGCCGGTGTCGCACCATTCACGGTGATGACGTGTGACAACCTGCCCGGGAACGGTGACGTCGCGCGGGGCACGATCACCGCGTTCGCGAAGCTGAAGGACGCCGACCTGGGGGAGTGGATCGCGCAGAACGTGTCCTTCCCCAACTGCATGGTCGATCGGATCACACCGGTGACGACGCCGGAGGACATCGAACGGCTGGCGGACGAGTTCGGCATACAGGACGGTTGGCCGGTGGTCACCGAGCCGTTCACCCAGTGGGTGCTCGAGGACGAATTCCCCACGGGCCGACCGCCGTTGGACGATGCCGGGGTGCAGGTCGTCCCGGACGTGATGCCCTACGAGTTGATGAAACTGCGATTGCTCAACGCCAGTCACCAGGCGCTGTGCTACCTCGGGTACCTCGCCGGCTACCGCTACGCGCACGAGGTCGCGCAGGACGAGGAGTTCGCGCGGTTCCTGCTCGGCTACATGAAGCACGAGGGTGAGCCGACGCTGCCCGAGGTGCCCGGCGTGGACCTGACGGCATACGAGCAGGAGTTGGTCGCGAGGTTCGCCAACCCGGAGATCCGCGACACGCTCGCGCGGTTGTGCGCCGAGAGCAGCGATCGCATCCCGAAGTGGTTGGTGCCGGTGATCCGCGAGGACCTGGCAGCAGGTCGGCCGGTCGAACGTGCGGCGCTCGTCGTCGCGTCCTGGGCGCGGTATGCCGAGGGCGCCGACGAGCAGGGCGAGCCGATCGACATCGTCGACCACCGCAAGGAGCAGGTGATGGCGGCCGCCGCGAAGCAGGACGAGGACCCGCTCGCCTTCATCCGCGACCCCAGCCTGTTCGGTGATCTGGCCGAGCAGACCTCGTTCACGACGCCCTACCTCGCTGCGCTGAAGTCGTTGCACGACAACGGCGCTGCGGCCACCCTCCGGGAGACGATCGCTCGCCTCGGCGACTGACCTACTTGAAGAGCTCCTCGCCGATGTAGTGGCCGGACTTCGGCGACGGGGGTATGGCGAACAGGCCCGACCCGACGTGCTTGACATATTCGTTGAGCAGGTCGGCGGCGCCGAGCTTGCGCTGCAGCTGCACGAAGTGCGCCGGGTCGTTCTGATACGAGACGAAGAGCAAGCCGGCGTTGAGCTGGCCGAACTCGTTGATGCCGTCGGTGTAGTTGTAGCCCCGCCGCAGGATCTTGATGCCGCCATTGTTCTCATGTGCGGCCAGCGCGATGTGCGAGGTCGAGGCGATGACCGGGGCGCCGTCTTTGCCCTTGGCACCGAAGTGCGGGGTGTCGTGCTCGGTCTTGCCGGTCAACGGCTCGCCCTGCATCTTCCCGCGGCCGAAGATGTGCTCCTGGTCGCTGACCTGGTCCGCGTCCCAGACCTCGATGTTCATCTCGATCTTGCGGACCACTTGATAGCTGCCACCGGTCATCCAGTCGGCGTCCTTCAACCAGACGAACTTGTCGAAGTCGGCTGCCGTGGTGATATTGCGCGTGCCGTCCTTGAAGCCGAAGAGGTTTCGCGGGGTCTGCTGGCCCTTGCCGGCTGACGCTCGGCCGAATCCCATGACGGACCAACGGGTTTGGACGACGTCTCGCGCCATACGGGCCATGTTGCGGATGGCGTGGTAGCAGACCTGCGGGTCATCGGCGCAGACCTGCACGGAGAGATCGCCGTCGCTGGTCGCCGCCGTCAGGTTGTCGCTCGGCAGCGTCGGCAACTTGTGCAGCAGGCGCGGACGCTTGGCGGCCAGGTCGAAGCGCTCGTCGAAGAGCGAGGGCCCGAGCCCGATCGTCACGGTGAGACTCGCGGCGTCCAGGCCGAGAGCCTCACCGGTGTCGCCGCCGACTCCGGCAGCGGACTGCGGCTGGACCTGGCCGATCGGCTGAGCGCGCATCAGCTGTGCGCTCGCTGCCGTCCACCGTGCCAACAGCGACTGCAGGTCGGTCTTCAGCGCGCCGTCGCTCATGTCGAACGTCATGAAGATCGAGTAGCGCTGCGGCGGCGTCCGGATGCCGACCGGTTCGGCCTGGTCGTAGTACGGGTACTGCGTCGTCAGGTCGATGGCGTCCTTGTCGGCGGCTTCCGCGGGATTGGCGCGGGAAGCGTCCAGGCCCCAGGAACCGCCGACCGCGAGCGCACCGACGGCCGCCCCGCCGACCGCACCCTGGAAGAGGCGACGGCGGGGGAGTCCGGCGTGCGCTGCGGTGTTCTGCTGTTCGCTGTTCAACCTGCGGTCGCCACCTTCTGTGCGATGCGGGACAACGGGTCCTGCAGCGCCTGGACCTTCTTGCTCAGCTTCGCGGCGTCGGTCTTGCGCAGCTGCGGCGTCCAGGCGGCGAAGCCGCCGAGTGCCTTGCCGTCGCGGTACGGGGTCAGCGAGTCGGTCACGATGGTGAACTGCTTGCTGACGTTCTTGGTGAGCGCGGGGTCGATCTTCTGCAGGCCGGGCTTGAGGAAGGCGAAGGCCTGCTGGGCGCCCTCGACGTTCGAGGCGAAGTCGGACAGGTCGGTGTGGCTGTACTTCTCCTCCTCGCCCTTGATCTTGTTGGTCTGCACTTCCTCCAGCAGACTCGCCGCACCGTTGGCCAGGTCCTCCGGTTTGTACGTGACGCCCTTGACCAGGCCGGCCAGTTTGGCGACGTTCGTGTGCAGTTCCTTGGCGTACTTCTTGGTCTGCGGGGTGATCTTGCCGTTCTTCCAAAGGTCGCGCTCGACGGCGTGGAACCCGTGCCAGCCGACCTTCGGATCGAGGTTCGACTCGCGCATGTCGATCAGGTAATCGAGGTTGCCGGCGTTGTCGCCCGGCTTGAAGCCCGGAAGCACGAAACCACCGACGTCGGACTCGATCTTCTCGTAGAACGGACGCGCACCGGCATACGCCTTCTTCGCACCCGCGAGGTCACCCTTGTCGACCTCGGTCTGCAGGGTCTTGACCGCCGTGACCATGTCGGTCGCGTTCTGGTCGACGAACTTCGCGTAACCCTGGGTGCCGGTCTTCAGCAGTGCCGACGTCGAACCGTTGCCGACGGCCGCAGCCTTGCCGGTGACCGTGAAGGGAACGTTCTCCTTGTCGGCGCCGGGGCAGTAGAGCTGGTACTTCCCGCCGGACAGCGTCGCGGTGAACTTCACCGGCGCCAGCCCGGGGGCGAGATTCTCCTTCTCGCCGAGGATCCGCTGGTCGCTCTGCAACTCGATCTCGTTGATCGCGGTGGCGTCCTTGTTGGTCACCGTGAACGTCACGGGGCCGGCGGGTGCCGACGTGTGGTCGACCTCGCAGCCACCTGCGGACGTGAGATTGACCTTCACCTGGGCCGCGCCGCCCGACACCGGTGCTGCGGCGCCCTTGGCCGAACCCTCGGACTTGTCGCCGGCTGCGCTCTTTCCGCCGCCACTCGAGGAGGACGACCCGCACGCGGCGAGGGTGAGCGCGAGAGCAACGGCGGCGCCCGATCCAGCGACGTGACGGATGGTGGACCTGCGGTGGCTATGCATGTGCTGAGCTCCTTGACGGATGCGGGGCTGGGCCACTGGCAGGCTTGCCGGTGGCGTGGGCACGACGTCGCGAGCGGAGCGCGACGACAACGAGTGCTGCGGCTGCGAAGAGCAGCGCGAGGGGGACGAACCGTCCCCAGAAGTTCGCCGAATCGCGTTCGCCGGCAAAGTGATTCAGCTTCGCCGAGAAGTCATCGACGTATGACGGGGCGACCGACCAGGACCCGGCGGGGGCGGTGACGCCGGCGGGGACCTTCGCGCCGGGCGCAACGGTCATCGTGCGTGCGGTCGTGAGACCGCCGCCGGTGAGCGTGACGCTGGTGCGGGAGGTGCGGTTGGCGTCATACACGCGACCGTGGCTGGTCCAGACGTCGAGTGTGTCGGTCATGTTCCAGGCCGCCTGGTAGGGGCCGGGGTTGACGTTGGGGTCCACGCCGACCGGGACGCGACCGCCGTTGAGCGCACTGACCTGCGCGAGGGTGAGCGTCGTCGGTGCGCTGCCGCCCGTGCCGCCCGTGCCGCGCGCT
Organism: Flexivirga sp. G2; assembly: GCF_055397625.1. NCBI lineage: Bacteria > Bacillati > Actinomycetota > Actinomycetes > Micrococcales > Dermacoccaceae > Flexivirga > Flexivirga sp. G2. Next base: position 2,880,617 of record NZ_AP039675.1, on the reverse strand, counting down.
GGCGCGCCGGTCAGGTGCCGGGTGCGCACCCCGGAGACGATGGTGGATCCCTTCGACTGCAGGTCGACGTCCGCGCCGGTGGAGGTGCGCAGGGTGTGGCCGCTGAGTTCGATGCTGCCCGCGGGGGAGCCGGTGCTGTCGACCACCGGCACCTTGCGGGCAGTGGACAGGCCGGCCGACGGGGTCGCGAGGAAGGCGACGATCGCGCCGACGACGCATGCGGCGGCAAGGCCGTACTTCAACCGTGCACTCTGTATGGCGTCGGGACGATGGGCGGCCGGCCAGAACGCGATCAGCGCCATCGGTATGACGAACAGGAACCACCCGAGCACCTCGACCACCCGCGGGTCGGCCGGTATGCCGAGGACTCCGGTGAAGACGGCACTGCGGATCGAGCCGACGGGCGCCAGCCAGTGCAGGTCGACGGTCCGCCCCTGGCCGGCGTTCAGCCAGCCCGCTTCGTGCGCGGTGCGCAGTGCGGTGACGACCAGGCCGGCAGCGATGAGGATGAGGAAGACACTGGTGCCCTTGAAGAACTTGCCGAGGTTGATCGAGACGCCGCCGGTGTAGAGGCCGACACCGAGCAGCACCGCGGCGCCGATTCCGAGCACGGCACCGGCGATCGCACTGCCGGTGTTGGTTGCCGCCTGGAAGGTCGCCAGCATGAAGACCGCCGACTCGAAGCCCTCCTTGAGGACGGCCAGGAAGGCCATGATCACCATCGCCCGCGCGGTGCCCTCGCCGAGCGCGCTCTGTGCCGCGGACTCGATCTCCCGCTTGAGGCCGCGGGAGTGCTTGCTCATCCAGATGATCATCCCGGTGACGAAGACGACGGCGACCCCGCCGATGATCGTCTCCATCATCTCCTGCTGCCGTTGTGGCAGGGCGGACTCGATGACCTTGAGCGCGATGCCGACGGCGATGCTGATCGCCACGCCGGCGCCCACGCCGAGCCACATGGCGGTGAGCCGGTGACCGTTCTTCTTCAGGAACGCGGCGATGATGCCGACGATCAGGGCTGCTTCGAGACCTTCGCGCAGGCCGATCACGAATGTCGCGAGCACCGGGGACCTCTCTGAGGATTAGGCAAGCCTTAACTAAGCAGGTCGAGCATAGACGCTGCGTCCGATACGGCAAATCCGGCCATCCTTGCGGGGGTCGGACCGGATAGCCTCGCGTCATGTTGGTTGCCGGAGTCGACAGTTCGACACAGTCCTGCAAGATCGTGGTGTGCGATGCGGCGACCGGCCGCATCGTTCGCGAGGCGAGAGCGAGTCATCCGGACGGGACCCAGGTGAGCGCGGCTGCCTGGTGGACGGCATTCCAGGAAGCCCGCGCCGGGGGCCTGCTGGACGACGTCCGCGCCATCGCCGTCGGTGGCCAGCAGCACGGCATGGTCACTCTCGACGAGTCGGACGAACTCGTGCGCGACGCGATGCTCTGGAACGACACCAGCTCGGCACCGCAGGCGGCACGCCTGGTCGACGAGTTCGGTGGTGCCCCTGCCTGGGTCGACGCTGTCGACCTGGTCCCGGTCGCCAGTTTCACCGGCACCAAGTTGCGCTGGCTCGCCGAGCGCGAACCCGAGAACGCTGCACGGACCAGCACCGTGGTGCTGCCGCACGATTGGCTCACCGGCCGGATCCTCAAGGACGGTAACGGTTTTCAGGAGTGGACAACGGATCGCGGGGATGCCTCGGGGACGGCCTACTGGTCCCCGGTGTCCGGCGAATACCGGCACGACCTGCTCGAGCGGGCCTTCGGACGAGAGGTGCGAGTGCCGCGTGTCGTCGGCCCCTCCGAAGCTGCCGGTCGTACGGCGGACGGCATGCTCGTCGCAGCCGGCACGGGAGACAATGCCGCGGCGGCGCTCGGTCTGGCCATCGAACCCGGTGACGTGGTGGTCTCACTCGGCACCAGTGGAGCGGTCTTCACGGTGCACGACCGGCCGGTCGGTGACGTCAGTGGGGCGGTGGCCGGGTTCGCGGACGCGACCGGGCGGCACCTGCCGCTGTTGGCGACGCTCAATGCGGCCCGCGTCCTCGTGGCGGCCGCGAGCACGCTCGATGTCGATCTGGCCGGCCTGGACGCGCTCGCGGCGCGGGCGCCGATCGGTGCCGACGGGCTGACGTTGCTGCCCTACCTCGACGGCGAACGCACCCCGAACCTGCCGACGGCGCAGGGCACCCTGGCCGGCATCACCCGCGCGAACTCGACCCCTGCGCACCTGGCCCGGGCGTATGTCGAGGGAATGCTGTGCAATCTGAAGGGCTGCATCGACGCGCTCGCGCGCAATGACATCCGGGCCCGTCGGGTGTTGCTCATCGGAGGTGCGGCCGCAGCCGGCACGGTTCGAGCGGCGGCCGCGGACATCTTCGGCGTACCGGTGCTGGTGCCGCACCCGGGGGAGTATGTCGCGCTGGGTGCCGCGCGGCAGGCCGCGTGGGCGCTTTCCGGCGATGCGGCGCCGCCGGAGTGGGACGTTCCGGTTGCGGCGACCGTCGAACCGTCGGACCCCGACGCCGGGGCGGTGGCTGCCGGGCGGTACCGGGACCTGGTCGATGCGACGCACCCGGGGGCGGTCGTCCGCTGAGTGGCCCGGGCATGACGAAGCCGACCGCTCCTGCCCTGCTGTGAAGGGCTCGAGCCGGTCGGCTTGTCAGGTATTCGGTGTGGACGCGGAGCTGCGAGGGTCAGATCTCGCCGCGCTCGAACGCGAGCTGCTCGGCATACGGGCGCATGCGATGAACGGTCTGCGTGTCCGTGCGTACATCCGTTGACGTGTCGTGCGTGCGGGTGACGTTGTCGAGGTGCAGTTGGTCGAGCAGTTTCGACGTCGTGCTGCGCACGACGGTTGACGTGTGTGGTGCCATCCCAGGTCCCTTTCGATAGCTGGCTCCGGCGGACAGGAGGTGTAACGGAGGGCCCCTCCGAATAATTCCCGGCACCGACAGTCTTTCCGGCCGGCCTTCGCCGGAGCCGAGGGCCGACTGGGAGAACTCGGTGAGATCTTGCTCTCACCCGGCAATAAATCCGTCGCGTCGAACATTTCGATATGGAAGTATTGAACTCGGCGTCGTGCCGCACACATCTCGATCCCCAAGACCCTCGAAGGAGTGACTCCCCATGTCGTTCAGCCCCTACCAGCGTGTGTTGCGCAGTGCCGACGTTCGGCGAGTTCTGCTCCTCGGTCTGTTGTTGCGCATCCCGATCGCTTCCGCGGCCGTCGTGCTGACGCTGCACGTGGTGCAGTCGCTCGGGCGGTCCTACTCGGAGGCCGGACTGGTCGCCGCCGGTGCGACGCTCGCGATCGCGGTTTCCGGCCCGTGGCGCGGCAAGCTGCTGGACCGGATGGGACTGCGTCGCGTCGTGCTTCCCTCGTTGATCGTCAACGCGATCTGCTGGGCGGTCGCGCCGTTCGCCGGCTACTGGGCGCTGCTCGTACTCGCAACGACGGCAGGGCTTTTCGTGGTTCCGACCTTCTCGATCATCCGGCAGGGCGTCATCGCGGTCGTTCCGGACGACGACCGTCGCACAGCACTGTCGCTCGACGGTATGAGTGTCGAGATGGCGTTCATGGTCGGCCCGGTCCTGGCCGTCTGGCTGGCGACCGCGTTCGACACCCGGTTCGTGCTGTTCGGGCTGCAGATGGTCGGGGTGCTCGTCGGCATCGCCTTGTTCGTCATCAACCCGACGCTGCGCCCGGCCGAGCCCGAGACCGACGTCGCCGGTCAGGTCGTGCCGCGCAAGGCATGGTTCCGGGCAGGCTTCCTCGGGATCTGTGGTGCGGCAGCCGCGTCGACCATCGTGCTGGGCGGCAGCGATGTCGCGATCGTCGCCGCGATGCGCCACTTCGACGCCGTCGGCCAGATGAGTGTCGTGCTCGTGCCGTGGGCAGCCGGGTCGTTGTTCGGCGGCCTGATCTACGGCGCGATCTCCCGGCCGGTGCAACCGTTCGTCCTGCTCTTCGGATTGGCTGCGGCCACGGCACCGATGGCACTCGCGGGCGGCACCTGGTCGTTGGCGGCGATCTCGCTGATCGCGGGTCTCTTCTGCGCGCCGACGATCACGGCCACGGTGGATGCGGTGAGCCGGGTCGTGCCCTCCGCCGCTCGTGGCGAGGCCATGGGTTGGCACGGATCATTCATGACCGCCGGCGGTGCGCTCGGTGCGCCGCTGGGCGGCGCGGCGATCGACGCGTGGGGCTTCGGCGGCGGGTTCCTGGTGGTGTCGGCGATCGGCGTCGCCGTCGCGCTCGGTGGGTATGGCGCACTGCATCTGCACCGCCGTCGCGTCACGATGCACGCACTCGCCGCATGAGGGGCGCACCTCCTCACTAGGGTGATCCGGTGACTCGGGTAGCGGTGTTCTTCCTCGGCGGCACGATCAGCATGACCGGCACGGACGGCACGGGGGCCGTGGTGCGGCTGACCGGCGCGGACCTGCTGCAGACACCGGAGGTGCAAGAACTCGGCATCGACGCCGAGGTCGTCGACTTCCGGGCTGTCGGCAGCTCCCGCATCTCGGTTGCGGACCTGGCCGAGTTGCACGCCGCCGCTGCGCGATCCGTGGCAGCCGGTGCCGACGCGGTCGTCGTCGTTCAGGGGACCGACACCCTCGAGGAGACTGCGTTCCTGCTGGATCTGTGGTGGCCGCACAACGCACCGCTCGTGGTGACCGGCGCGATGCGCAATCCGGGTCTGCCCGGACCGGACGGTCCGGCGAATCTTGTTGCTGCATTGCGCGTTTCGGCCAGCCCCGCGAGCGTTGCCCTGGGTGCGCTCGTGGTGCTGAACGACGAGATCCACGCGGCGCGATTCGTGGCCAAGCGGCATACGAGCAGTGTCGGTGCGTTCGTATCCCCTGGTGCCGGCCCGATCGGCCGGGTCGAGGAGGGCACGGTGCGATTCGCGACGAGGGTGGTGCGGCATACGCCGGTGGACGTACCGACGCGTGTCGTGCGGGTGCCGCTGATCGTCACCGTGCTCGACGACGACGGCGTGCTGTTCGACGCGGTCGACGACTGTGACGGGTTGGTGGTCGCCGCCTTCGGTGTCGGTCACCTGCGCCCGGAGGTCGCCGCTCGGGCGATGCGGCTGGCCGGCACCCGTCCGGTCGTGCTGGCGTCGCGCACCGGCGCGGGCACGGTGCACACGGCGACCTACGGCGGACCGGGCAGCGAGAGTGACCTGGTGGCGGGCGGCCTGCTGCCGGCGGGCGGGCTGGATCCCTACAAGGCGCGGCTGCTCCTGCTGGCGCTCCTGGCCTCCGGGCTCGACGGTGACGAGGCAGGCACGGCGTTCGCGCGGCATGTCGGTGTCGCCGTCTAGGGTCGCGCAGGTGAGTGTCGCCCACCGCATCGACTCGTTGTCCGCAGCACAGGCACGCCGGATCGCGCTGGTGGCGCAGGGGTTTCGCGATCCTCGGCACAGTCCGCCGACCATGCGCACGCTGAGCCGCACGATCGAGCGCACCGGCGTGCTGCAGATCGACTCGGTCAACGTGCTGCAACGGGCGCACTTCATGCCGTTGTTCTCCCGGATGGGTGCCTACGACGTCGGCCTGCTGGATCGGGCGTCCGGGCGGGCGCCGCGCAGGCTGGTCGAGTACTGGGCGCACTGCGCGGCATACATGCCGGTCGAGCTGTGGCCGGTGATGATCCACCGGATGCGCGATCACGCCTCGCGTGGGCACGCGTGGTTCGGCATACCGGAGGACCAGCGGTTGCCGACGGCGTTGCTGCGCGAGATCGAGACGGGCGGCCCGGCGACCGCGCGGGATCTCGACGACGGACTGCCGCGAACGCGGGACAACTGGGGCTGGAACTGGTCGAAGACCAAGAAGGCTCTGGAGTTCCTCTTCTTCGCCGGTGAGCTCAGCGTCGCCCGCCGCAACAGCGCGTTCGAGCGTGTCTACGACCTGCCCGAGCGCGTGATCCCGGCGGACGTGCTCGCCCGGCCCGAGCCGACGCTGCTCGAGGCATCGCGCGAGTTGCTGCGTCGAGCCGCCCGATCGTATGGCGTGGCAACAGAATTCGACCTGCGGGACTACTTCCGCATGCAGGAGTCGCGCGTTCATCTGCCACAGGTCGGGCTGGCGCTGCAATCCCTCGTCGAGGACGGCGAGCTGCTGCCGGTGACGGTCGAGGGGTGGCGCCGACCGGCCTATCTGCACCGCGACGTGACGGTGCCGCGCACGGTCCGCGCGCAGGCGTTGTTGAGCCCGTTCGACCCGCTGGTCTGGCAACGCGAGCGCACCGAGTCGCTCTTCGATTTCTTCTACCGCATCGAGATCTACGTGCCCGAGGCGAAGCGGGTGCACGGCTATTACGTGCTGCCGTTCCTACTGGGCGACCGCATCGTCGCGCGGGTCGACCTGAAGGCCGACCGGCGGGGGAGTGCACTGCACGTTCTCGGTGCGTATGCCGAGCCCGGTGCCCCCGCGCACACGGCCGCGGCACTGGCGCAGTCGCTGGACGAGCTCGCGGCCTGGCTCGACCTCACCGACACCCACGTGGCGGGTCGGGGTGACCTGGCACCGGCGTTGGTGGCCGAGGTGTCGTCCCGGGGATGAGGCGGGGTCGCAGGTGGGACCCGGTCGAGCCGGTTCACACCCAGCGGTACTCCACCTCCGGACGTCCGGCCCCGGCATACCGTGATCGGCGCACCGCGAGGCCGGTGTCGCACAGGTACTCCGCGTAGCGGCGCACCGTCACCCGGCTGACCGGCAACCGGTCGGCCAGGTCGCGCGCCGACAACGCCGCATCCGACTCCCGCAGCACCTCGCTCACCCGGGCCAGCATCTCTTCGGACAGCCCCTTCGGCAGCTGGGTCCGGCCGGTCGGACGCAGCGAACCGAGCATCTCGTCCACCTCTGACTGGCTCGCGACGGCCGATCCTCGGTCGGCTCGATCCACGTACGCGCGGTAGGCCTCCAGCCGGTCCCGCAACGTGGCGAACGTGAAGGGTTTGAGGACGTACTGGACGACTCCGAGCGACACCGCCGACCGCACCACGTCGAGCTCTCTGGCGGACGTGACGGCGATGACGTCGGCGCGGTGCCGCGCCGACCGCAATGCGCGCAGGATCTCCAGACCGTGTCGATCCGGCAGGTGCATGTCCAGCAGGACGACGTCGACCGGCTGATCCTGCAGCGCCTGGATGGCGTCCTGGCAGGTGCCGACGGTGGCCACCACGGTGAAGCCGTCCACCCGCCCGACGTATGCCGTGTGCGCCTCCGCCGCCACCGGTTCGTCCTCGACGACGAGGACCCTGAGGTCACTCATCCCGATCCTGCAGGATCGGCAGCCGGACGACGAATTGTGTTGGGGGACCGACAACTTCGACGGTGCCGTGCAGGCGGGCGACCGACTGCGCGACCAGCGCCAGTCCCACTCCGCGGCGGCCGGCTTGCCCGGCCTCTTTCGTCGAGTAGCCACGCCGGAACGCCTGCTCGACGTCGCCACTGAGACCCGGCCCGTTGTCGGTGACCCGCATCGTCGTCCATCCGTCCTGCACCTCCGCGCGGAACCGGACGATCCGGTCGGACTCGAGATCGGACACCGCGTCGAAGGCATTGTCGACGAGGTTACCGACGATGGTGATCAGATCGGCCGTGGGCGCGGCGTTCTCAGGAACGGTGGAGTCCTCGATCAGCAGCGCGATGCCGCGCTCGCGGGCCTGCGCCGCCTTGCCGAGCAGCAGGGCGGTGAGTGCGGGTTCGCCGTCGACCGCTCCGACGACCCGGTCCGTGAGGCCCTGCGCCTGGTCCAACTCCTCGGTCGCGAAGTTCAGCGCGCGGTCGGTGTGCCCGAGTTCGATCAGCGAGACGATGGTGTGCAATCGGTTGGAGGCCTCGTGCGTCTGTGACCGCAGTGCTTCGGCGAGGCTGCGGGCCGAGTCCAGTTCACCGGTCAGCGCCACCAGCTCGGTGCGGTCGCGCATGGTGACGACATACCCGACCGGCCTGCCGCCCGGAGCGACTCGCGCCTTGCCGACCACGAGCGTGCGCCCACCGGCGATCTGCAGTTCGTCGTGCCGTGCACTGTCGTCGGTCAGTGTGGCGACCATCGGCGCAGGAAGGCCGAGGTCGTCCGCCGTGCGGTCGGCGAAGTCCGGCGGTAGGTCCAACAGCCGCATCGCCTCATCGTTGGCGATGCGCACGCGGCCGGTCAGGTCGATGAGCAACAGGCCCTCGGTCACGGCATGCAGCACTGCGTCGTAGTAGTCGTACATCTCCTGCAGTTGCCGGGAGCCGAGGCCGTGCGTCTGCCGCCGTACCCGACGGGAGACGAGAGCGGTGCCGAGGCCGACCAGCAGGGCGGCCACCAGCCCGGCGCCGAGCACCGTGGGCAGCTGGTCGCTGACCTGCTGCTTGACCTCCTCCTTGCGGATTCCCACCGACACCAACCCGATCACGCGGCCGCGGTCGGTCACCGGAACCACGCAACGGCGGGACGGTCCGAGCGTGCCGGTGTAGTCCTCCACGACGCGTTGACCCATGGCAGCCGGGCGGATGTGGCCGACGAACGTCTGCCCGATCTGCGCCGGATTCGGGTGGCTGTACCGGACCCCCTGCGGGCTCATGATGACCACGAAGTCGGTGTGGGTCCGCTTCCGGACGCCTTCGGCGAGGGGCTGCAGGGTGGCCGACGGATCCTTGGCGTGCAGACCGTCGATCACCTGTGGCTGGGCCGCGACCGACTCCGCGACGGCGAGCACCTGGTCGGTCGCCCGCTGGGTACTGAAGTGCCGGGCCTGCACATACGCGCCCGCAACTCCGGCCATGACCACGAACAACGCCACGACGACCTCGAGCGCGAACGTCTGCGCCGCGACGCTCCACTTTCTCGGCGAGCGTGGCCGCAGCGGTCTGCGACCGTCCGCGGTCCGGTCACTCATCGATGAACACCATGAGGCTTGTTCTGGGCCGGCCCGGCCGCAGCAAAGCTGCTTCCGGGTCCGCCCACTCCAAGCTCACTCTGCTTGTTGATGAACACAATGAACACAAACGTGACCTGCATCACTCGCGCCGACATGGTCGGACAGGTTCCCCGAGACCAGGACGGGGACGACGACCCGTTGGAGAGAGTCATGACTCACGTGAAGGACCCGGGAACTGGCGGGACCCCGCCGGCCCGCACGAAGGACCGCACGCACTACTTGTATGCCGCCGTCGTGATCGCCATGGTGGCCGGCATCGCCGTCGGCATCATCTGGCCCGACTTCGGCGTGCAACTGAAGTGGTTGGGCACGGCATTCGTGAACCTCATCAAGATGATGATCTCACCGATCATCTTCTGCACGATCGTTCTCGGTATCGGATCGGTCCGCAAGGCGGCTGCGGTCGGCCGCATCGGCGGTCTCGCCCTCGGCTACTTCCTGACGATGTCGACCGTGGCCCTCGCGATCGGTCTGCTCGTCGGCAACCTCATCCACCCCGGATCCGGTCTGCACCTGACGAAGGAACTGGCGGCGACCGGACACAGCCAGGTCGACTCCGAGGCGGGCGGGACGGTCGACTTCATCCTCGGCCTGGTCCCGGACACGCTGGTGTCGGCGCTGACGTCCGGCTCCGTGCTGCAGACGTTGTTGGTCGCACTCCTCGTCGGCTTCGCCCTGCAGAAGCTCGGGCCCGCCGGCGAACCGATCCTGAAGGGCATCAAGCACTGTGAGCGGCTCGTCTTCCGGCTGATGCAGATGATCATGTACGTCGCACCCGTCGGAGCGTTCGGTGCGATGGCGGCGGTCGTGGGTGCGACCGGCTGGAAGGCGTTGCAGGGCCTGGCCGTGGTGATGATCGCCTTCTACCTCACCTGCTTCCTCTTCGTCTTCGGCGTGCTCGGCGCCATCCTGTGGGTCGTTGCTCGGGTGAACGTGTTCGTGCTGTTGCGCTACCTCGCGCGTGAGTTCCTGCTGATCCTGTCGACGTCGTCCTCCGAGTCGGCCCTGCCTCGCCTGATCGCCAAGATGGAGCACCTCGGCGTCGCTCGTCCCGTCGTGGGCATCACCGTCCCGACCGGGTACTCGTTCAACCTGGACGGGACGGCCATCTACCTGACGATGGGTTCGCTCTTCATCGCCGATGCGTTGGACAAGCCGTTCAGCCTCGGCCAGCAGATCTCGTTGCTCGTCTTCATGGTGATCGCCTCCAAGGGAGCCGCGGGTGTCACCGGTGCCGGACTGGCAACACTGGCGGGCGGACTGCAGTCGCACCGACCCGACCTGGTCGAAGGGGTCGGCCTGATCGTCGGCATCGACCGGATGATGAGCGAGGCGCGTGCCCTGACGAACTTCGCCGGCAACGCGATCGCCACGGTGCTGGTCGGTCATTGGACCGGCGGGCTGGATCGCCGGCAACTCGATGCGGTGCTCAACGGTGCCGCCCCCTTCGACGAGAGCATGCTCGAGGGTGGTGGCGCGACGGAGGAGGACGCCATACCCGAACGACCGACCGAACGTGATCGCACCGGCGCGATGAGTCCGGCGGGCTGACCACGTCGAGCGTCCGACCCGTGCCGTATGCCGGCCGGGCCGGGCGCTCGATTTCGGTCGAGGGCGGTGGCACTGCTACTGTTGTCTCACCGACTGGTCCGACGTGAGCCGGATCAGTGTGCAAGAGAAGCTGACGCTTCCACCTCGTGCGACCGACAGGTCGCCAGGTTCGGTCCAGTGACGAGCAGGTTCGTCGCAGATCCGTTGACGGATCTGTTCGACATACCGGACGTCGACTGTGCTGCCAGAGGCTTCTCGCGCACCATGATGGGTGACGAGGAGCCTCTTTTCGTTGCCCGGCAGGACGAACAACGACGAAGGAGCATCACATCAGCGCTGAGACCCGTATCAACGACCGCATCCGGGTTCCGGAAGTGCGGTTGGTTGGGCCGAACGGAGAGCAGGTCGGCATCGTGCGCGTTGAAGACGCGCTGCGACTGGCCGCTGAAGCGGACCTCGACCTGGTCGAGGTCGCACCCATGGCCAAGCCGCCCGTGGCAAAGCTCATGGACTACGGCAAGTTCAAATACGAAGCCGCCATGAAGGCCCGCGAGTCGCGCAAGAACCAGGTCAACACCGTCATCAAGGAGATCAAGCTCCGCCCGAAGATCGACCCGCACGACTACGGCACCAAGAAGGGCCACGTCGAGCGCTTCCTGTCGGCGGGCGACAAGGTCAAGGTGACGATCATGTTCCGCGGACGTGAGCAGTCGCGCCCGGAGCTCGGCTTCCGGCTGCTGCAGCGGCTCGCGGAGGACATCGCGGAGCTCGGCTTCGTCGAGAGCGCGCCGAAGCAGGACGGCCGCAACATGGTCATGGTCCTGGGACCGACCAAGAAGAAGGCGGAGGCACGGGCCGAGGGCCGTCGCCGCCGCGAGCAGGCGCAAGCAGCAGAGGCTGCGAACGCCGACGCCTGAAGTTCATCGCGCCGCACCACCACGCGCGAGTCCGTAACGAGCCATGCCCCGATGGGCTGGCACACCATGTAACGAAGGAGATCGGCTATGCCGAAGATGAAGACCCACAGTGGCGCCAAGAAGCGCTTCAAGATCAGCGGGTCCGGCAAGGTCATCCGGCAGCGTGCACGTCACGTGCACAAGTTCCAGGAGCGCACCAGCAGCCAGGCGCGTCGCCTGGTCCCCGACGTCGAGGCGTCGGCTGCTGACAGCAAGAAGATCAAGAAGCTGCTGGGCAAGTAAGTCCACTTCACCGAACTCGTCGGTGTCACCGCCGCTATCGCGGGCACATTGACGAACCACTAGCAATTAGAAGGAGATTCACGTGGCACGCGTGAAGCGGGCGGTCAACGCCCAGAAGAAGCGTCGGACCGTTCTGGAGCAGGCCAGCGGCTACCGCGGACAGCGTTCGCGGCTCTACCGCAAGGCCAAGGAGCAGGTCACCCACAGCATGGGTTACAGCTACCGGGACCGTCGCGCCCGGAAGGGTGACTTCCGTCGCCTCTGGATCCAGCGCATCAACGCCGGCGCCCGCGCCAACGGCATGACGTACAACCGCTTCATCCAGGGCCTCAAGGCCGCTGAGGTCGAGGTTGACCGTCGCATGCTCGCCGAGCTCGCCGTCAACGACGCCGCTGCCTTCACCGCGCTCGTCGAGATCGCCAAGGCCAACGTGCCGGCGACGACCGACGCCAAGGCCGACTCCGTCGCCTGACGCGGCTCACCGCAGACATACGAACGCCGGTCCACTGCTCGTGTCCGTCCTCACCAATCCCCGCGCGGAGCGGGTGAAGGCGGTCCGAGCACTGGGCCGGCGTTCGGCGCGTCAACGAGCAGAACGGTTCGTCGTCGACGGACCGCAGGGTGTCCGTGAGGTGCTGCGCTTCGCCCCGGCCACCGTCGTCGACCTGTATGTCGACGACGCCGCATTCGAGCGCCACGCTGAGCTGGTCCAGCTCGCCCGGGACGCGAACATCCATGTGCATCAATGTTCCTCGGCCGTGATGACCGCGCTGGTGGACACCCAACACCCGCAGGGCATCGTCGCCGTGTGCCGGCCGGTCGACGTTCCTGTCGACGAGGCCCTGGCCGCGGACGACGGATTCGTCGTCGTGCTCGCCCATGTGCGCGACCCCGGCAATGCCGGCACCGTCATCCGTTCGGCCGACGCCGCAGGTGCCCGCGCGGTGATCCTGTCCGACGCGAGCGTCGACCTCTACAACCCCAAGGTGGTCCGGTCCACGGCCGGCTCGCTGTGGCACCTGCCGATCGCACTCGGCGGGGACGTCCCCGGGTTGATCGCCGCCTGCCGGGACCGTGGCCGGCGGGTGCTGGCCGCCGACGGCGCCGGCACCACCCTGCTTCCCGACGCCGACCTGACCGGCGCACACGCGTGGCTGATGGGCAACGAGGCGTGGGGCCTGGACGAGGCGACACGCGACCTGGCCAACGAGGTCGTCCGCGTTCCCATCCACGGCCACGCCGAGTCGCTCAACCTCGCGCTCGCCGCCACAGTCTGCATGTACGCCAGTGCGGACCGCAGGGCGATGGATCCCACCTCGTAGGCTCGTGATATGACCCGCCAGAGCCGGAGTGAGGATTCGGGGTCCCCGCGAAGTGTCGGAGCGAGGAACGAGTGGAGAACTTCGTGGGGTGAATGGCAGCCCGTGGAGCCGGCCCTGGCTCCTGCTGTCTACGCGGCGCTGCTGGAACAATTGCCCGAGGGCGTCGTGGTGATCGACGCCGACCGCCGGCTCGTGCTGGCGAACCAGCGGGCCGGACGGCTCACCGGCATACCGCTCACCGAGCAGATCGGTGCGGACATCCGGGACGTGTTGCCGTTGCTGTGCACCGACGGGCGGTCCTTCTGGGCCACCGACAATCCGTGGGGTGGCCTGCGGACCCGTAGCGGCTCTCCCGAGCAACGCCTGATGCTCGCCGACGGACGCAGCGTGCTGGCGGCCACCCGACATCTGCGTGCAGGGCCAGAGCGCACGCTGCAGTGGCTGGTGATGACGATGCGCAGCACGACCGCACGCGACCGCATCGAGTCCGAGACGTCCGCCCTGGTGACCACGGTCGCCCATGAGTTGCGTGCCCCGTTGGGTGCGGTGCGTGGCTTCTCGCGCACGCTGCGCAACAGGTGGGACCAGCTGCGGGACGACCAGAAGCTGTGGATGCTGGACGCCATCGACACCGACGCAGCGCGTCTGCAGCGGCAGGTCGACGAGCTGCTCGACGTCTCCCGGCTCGACGCCGGCCGGCTGGTCCTTCGACCGCGGGAGGTCGACCTGCTGTCCCTGATCCGCAACGGCATCGCGCGGGTCGTGTCGACCGGAGTCGACGCCGAACGGTTCCGGGTGGTCAGCGAATTCGCCGAGGTCGAGGTGTCGGCCGATCCGGACCGGCTGACCCAGGTGCTGTCGAACCTGCTGGAGAACGCCGTGCGGCACGGCCGCGGAACCGTCACCGTCACGGTCGAGCTCCGTCGGCGCGAGCTACAGCTCGACGTGTCGGACGAAGGGCCCGGCATACCGCCCGAGCAGCGGTCGCTGGTGTTCACCCGCTTCTGGCAGGCGAGCGGTCGCGGCGGCAACGGCCTGGGCCTGTATGTCGTGCACGGCCTGGTCGCTGCACACGGTGGCCGGATCGAGGTGCCCGACCAACCCGGCGGCGCCACGTTCCGGCTGACCCTGCCGCGGCATACGCCCGAGCACGGCGACTGACGCGGGTTCGCGGCCACCACCTAGACTTTGGCACTGTGTCTGGTCCGAACACGTCATACGATCCCGTCGAGGTGGCCGCTCTCGACCCCGCAGTCATCGAGCAGAACGTCCAGGATGCGTTGGGTGCCTTTGCCGGCGCCGCAACCCTGGACGAGTTGAAGGCTGCCCGCACCGCGCATCAGGGCGACAAGAGCCCGCTCGCGCTGGCCAATCGTGAGATCGGTGCGCTGCCCCCGTCGGCGAAGGCCGAGGCGGGCAAGCGTGTCGGTCAGGCGCGCGGTCAGGTCGGTGCCGCACTCAAGCACCGGCAGGCCGAGTTGGAAGCCGAACGCGACGAGCGCATCCTGGTCGAGGAGGCCGTCGACGTGACGATGGTGCCGGGGCGACGGCCGCTCGGTCGCCGTCACCCGGTCGATCTGATGGGCGAGCGGATCGCGGACCTGCTGGTCGGGATGGGCTGGGAGATCGCCGAGGGGCCCGAGGTCGAGGCGGAGTGGTTCAACTTCGACGCGCTCAACTTCGACGTCGACCACCCGGCGCGGCAGATGCAGGACACGTTCTACATCGCGCCCGAGGACAGCGGACTCGTGCTGCGCACGCACACCTCGCCGGTTCAGGCGCGCTCGCTGCTCGAGCGCGGTGTGCCGCTGTATGTCGGTTGCATCGGCCGTGTCTACCGCACCGACGACCTGGACGCGACGCACATGCCCGCGTTCCACCAGATCGAGGGCATCGCCGTTGACAAGGGCATCACCATGGCGCACCTGAAGGGCACCCTGGACCGGATGGCGAGTGAGCTGTTCGGGGAGGGCATCACCACCCGGCTGCGCCCCTCGTTCTTCCCGTTCACCGAGCCGTCGGCCGAGATGGACCTGCGTTGTTTCGTATGCCGCGGGGAGGACCCCGACTGCCGCTCGTGCAGCGGCACCGGCTGGATCGAGTGGGGCGGCTGCGGCATGGTCAACCGCAACGTGCTGCTGGCGTGCGGGATCGACCCCGACGTCTACTCGGGCTTCGCCTTCGGCATGGGCATCGACCGCGCACTGCAGTTCCGCACCGGGCAGTCCGACATGCGGGAGCTGATCGAGGGAGACGTGCGCTTCGACGCGCAGTTCGGGATGGAGATCTGATGCGAATTCCGTTGGATTGGTTGGGGGAGTACGTCAAGCTGCCCGCCGGGACCGGCGGCGCCGAGGTCGCTGCTGCGCTGGTGCGGGTTGGCCTCGAGGAGGAGGGCCTGCACGGCGGCGAGGTCACCGGGCCGCTCGTGGTCGGCAAGGTGCTGAGTAAGCAGCCCGAGCCGCAGAAGAACGGCAGGACCATCAACTGGTGCTCCGTCGACGTCGCGGACGCGAACGGCACCGGCGAGCCGCAGGACATCGTCTGTGGTGCGCACAACTTCGACGTCGACGATCTGGTCGTGGTGGTGCTGCCGGGCGCGGAACTGCCTGGTGGCTTTGCGATTTCGGCGCGCAAAACCTACGGGCACGTGTCCGCCGGGATGATCTGCGCCGCCGACGAGCTGGGTCTGCCGGACGACGGTTCGGACGGGATCATCCGTCTCGCCGACCGGCTTCCGGGGGCGCAGCTGGAGCCGGGGCAGGACGCCATACCGCTGCTGGGGCTGGATCGCGAGACCATCGAGATCAATGTGACACCGGACCGCGGCTACTGTTTCGCCATACGAGGTGTGGCGCGGGAGTTCGCCTTGTCGGAGGGCATCGACTTCACCGACCCGGCGGCTGCGCTCACGGCCGCCGCGCCCGCCGCCAACGGCGAGGGTCACGAGGTGCGTGTGCAGGACGATGCTCCGCTGCGTGGCGTGGTCGGATGCGACCGGTTCGTCGCGCGTGCCGTACGCGGCGTCGACGTCTCGGCGCCGACTCCTGCCTGGATGGCGACCCGGCTCACCGAGGCCGGCATGCGGCCGCTCTCCCTACCGGTCGACGTCACCAACTACGTGATGCTCGGGCTCGGGCAACCGCTGCACGCCTACGATCTGGCGACCATCGACGGCCCGATCGTCGTACGCCGTGCGCGGTCCGGCGAGAAGCTGAAAACCCTTGACGGATCGGACCGTTCGCTCTTCCCCGAAGATCTTCTGATCACCGATGGCGGTGAGCGCGGACTCGGCATCGCCGGTGTGATGGGCGGCTTCGACTCCGAGGTCAGTGACAGCACGACGGACGTGCTGATCGAAGGTGCGCACTTCGACCAGATCACGGTCGCCCGCTCCGCGCGTCGGCACAAGCTGCCGTCGGAGGCGTCGAAGCGGTTCGAGCGCGGCGTCGACGCGGCGCTGGCGCCGGCCGCGGTCGAACTCGCGGTCCAGTTGCTCGTGGAGTTCGGCGGCGGCACGGCCGACGTCGGGGTCACGGATCTGAACAACGTCGCCCCGGCTCCGGCGATCGAGTTCGACCCCTCGCTCGCCACCAAGCTGGTCGGGATGTCGTATGACGACGAGCAGGTGGCACGAGTTCTGCAGGACGTGGGCTGCACGGTCGATCGCGGCGCAACGGCGCCGCCCTGGTCGGTGACCCCGCCGTCGTGGCGTCCGGACCTGCGCACCGGACCCGACCTGGTGGAGGAGGTCGCACGCGTCGTCGGTTACGACCAGATCCCGTCCATCCTGCCGACGCCGCCGGGTGGCCGCGGCCTGACCCACGCGCAGCAGGCGCGGCGCACGGTCGCCAATGTGCTTGCGGCGCAAGGGTTCAGCGAGGTGTGGTCGGCGCCCTTCACCAGCGACGAACGGCACGAGGCACTGGGTTACCCGGCCGACGCCGCGCGTGCGCGCACGGTGCGGATCGCAAATCCGTTGTCCGAGGAACAGCCGTTGATGCGGATCTCGGTGCTGTCGACGATGGTCGACGCGTTGAAGCGCAATGTCGCTCGCGGCACCAAGGACGTCGCACTCTTCGAGCAGGGCCTGGTCATCGCGCTCGAGGAGCCGCAGCAGTCCGCCCCGTCATCGCCGGTCGGTGTTCGGCCGGAGCCGGAGTTGCTCGACCGGATCCGCACAGCCGTGCCGCCACAGCCGCGCCATCTCGGCCTGCTGATGACCGGTGAGGTCGCTCGCAGCGGATGGTGGGGCGGCGGCCGGCACGCCGACTGGAGCGACGCGATCGCCGCGGTGCGCGGTATCGCCGAAACGTTGGCCGTGCCGGTTCAGGTGGCTGCCGACGACCCGGCGCCGTACCACCCGGGGCGTTGCGCCCGATTCACCCTGGCCGACGGCACGTTGGTGGGGCACGCGGGCGAGTTGCATCCGAAGGTCGTGCAGCGGCTTGGTCTGCCGGAGCGCACGGTCGGCGCCGAGATCGACCTCGACGTGCTGATCCGTGCGAGCGACGAGCCGGTGCGATCGGCGCCGATCAGCGTGATGCCCCATGCCAGCAGTGATGTGGCGCTCGTGGTCGACCGCGATGTCACGGCGGCGGCCGTGGAGGTGGCACTGCGTGAGGGTGCCGGGCCGCTGCTCGAGACGATCCAGTTGTTCGACGCCTACCAGGGCGATCAGGCCGGCGAGGGCAAGAAGTCGCTGGCGTATCGGATGGGCTTCCGGGCTGCCGACCGCACGCTGAAGACCGAAGAGGTCAACGCCGCGCGGGACGCCGCCGTTGCCGCGGCAAGCAAGGCGACCGGGGCGACACAGCGCACCTGAGCGCCACGCTGGTCGGGCGTCGTCCTGAGTAGGCCGAGGCGCTGGCCGAGGGCGTATCGAAAGGTAGCGACGAAGGGCCGCATCGAACTCACATGACTATGCATGATCATGTATAGTCATGCACGTGGTGTCAGTAGCAGTCGCCGGGGCCAGTGGCTACGCCGGTGGAGAGATCCTTCGTTTGTTGATCGGGCATCCCGAGGTGACGATCGGTGCTGTCACGGCGGCCTCGTCCGCAGGTGACCGGTTGGGGCAGCATCACCCGCACCTCGCCCCGCTCGCGGATCGGGTGCTGCAGGCAACCACCGCCGAGATACTCGCCGGCCACGACGTCGTGTTCCTCGCGCTGCCGCACGGCGCGTCTGCGGAGCTGGCACGCCAGCTCCCGGACGAGGTGACTGTCATCGACTGCGGCGCCGACTTCCGACTCACCGACGCGGCGGCCTGGCAGGAGTTCTACGGCTCGGAGCATGCCGGCAGCTGGGCCTACGGCCTGCCCGAACTCGTGGTCGAAGGTGGCGACAAGCAGCGCGCAGCGCTGGTGGGTGCGACGCACGTCGCGGTGCCGGGTTGCTACCCGACCGCTTCCTCGCTCGCGCTGGCTCCCGCGTTCGCGGCCGGCCTGGCAACCGGTGACGTGGTCATCGTTGCGGCCAGCGGCACCTCCGGTGCCGGGAAGGCCCTGAAGCCGCACCTGCTCGCGGCCGAAGCCATGGGTTCGATGAGTCCGTATGGCGTGGGCGGCACGCATCGCCATACCCCCGAGATCGAGCAGAACCTGTCTCGGGCGAGTGGGCAGCAGGTCGGGGTGTCCTTCACCCCCACACTTGCACCGATGCCGCGCGGCATTCTCGCGACGTGCTCGGTCAAGGTCTCGCCAGGGACCACGACGGCGCAGGCGCGGGCAGCGTATACCGACGCGTATGACGCCGAGCCATTCGTGCACCTGCTGCCCGAGGGCGTATGGCCGACAACCGCAGCGGTTCTCGGCTCCAACAACGTCCAGCTCCAGGTCACGGTCGACGAGCGGGTCAGCCGGCTCATCGTGGTTGCGGCGATAGACAACCTGACCAAGGGCACCGGCGGCGGGGCTGTTCAGTGCCTCAACCTGGCGAGCGGGTTCGACGAGACTCTCGGCCTGCCGACCACCGGTATGGCACCGTGACCCGGCAGCTTGTGGGTCGAGTAGGGCCGAGGCACGAGGCCGGGCGAGCGGGTCGAGTAGGGCCGAGGTACGAGGCCGGGCGAGCGGGTCGAGTAGGGCCGAGGTACGAGGCCCCACACAATTTCGTGACCCAAGGAGCCAACGTATGAGTGTGACTGCAGCACAAGGGTTTCGGGCCTCCGGTGTCGTCGCCGGCCTGAAGCCGAGCGGCAAGCCGGACGTGGCGGTCGTGGTCAACGACGGCCCGTCGCACGCGGCGGCTGCCGTCTTCACCAGCAACCGGGTCGAGGCCGCTCCGGTCACGTGGTCCCGGCAGGCCGTGAGTGACGGACGAGCCGATGCGGTGATACTCAACTCCGGCGGGGCCAACGCGATCACCGGTGCGCAGGGCTTCGCCGACACACATGCCACCGCCGAGCACGTCGCCGACGCCCTCGGCGTCTCCGCCGGCGATGTCATCGTCTGCTCGACGGGCCTGATCGGCGAATTGCTGCCGATGCAGAAGCTGCTGGCCGGCGCCGACGATGCCATCAACACACTGTCGGCAGAAGGCGGTTCGGCTGCAGCCGAGGCCATCATGACGACCGACACGGTTGCCAAGCAGTCTGTCGCGGCGGGGGACGGCTGGACCGTCGGCGGTATGGCGAAGGGCGCGGGCATGCTCGCGCCGGCCCTCGCCACCATGCTGGTGGTCATCACGACCGACGCGGTCCTGGAGCCGGACGAGGCGGCTGCGGCACTGCGAGCCGCGACGGCGACGACCTTCGACCGGATCGACTCCGATGGCTGTCAATCGACCAACGACACCGTGCTGCTGATGGCTTCCGGGGCGTCTGGCGTTCGGCCGGAGCGGGAGTCATTCGACGCGGCGTTGACCGACGTGTGCGGCGATCTGGCACAGCAACTGATCGGCGACGCCGAGGGTGCAGCGCACGACATCGAGATCGAGGTCGTGCACGCAGCGGATCTCGACGATGCACTGGAGGTGGGCCGATCGATCGCCCGCAACAACCTCTTCAAGTGCGCGATCTTCGGCCAGGACCCGAACTGGGGGCGCATCCTGGCGGCCGTGGGAACCACCCGCGCCCAGTTCGAGCCAGCACGTCTTGCGGTGTCCATCAACGGGATTCAGGTATGCCGCGACGGTGGCGTCGGTGAGGATCGCTCCCTCGTCGACCTCGCCGGCCGAGCGGTGCACATCGTGGTGGATCTCGCCGCGGGGGAGCAGTCCGCGACGATCTGGACCAACGACCTCACGCACGATTACGTCCACGAGAACTCGGCATACTCGACATGAAACGCATACCCACCGACCTCGCCACCGCTGCGGCCAAGGCGACCACGCTCGTGCAGGCGCTGCCCTGGCTCGAGCGATTCCGTGGCGCCCTCGTCGTGATCAAGTACGGCGGCAACGCCATGATCGACGACGAGCTCAAGGCAGCCTTTGCGCAGGACGTCGCGTTCCTGCGGTACGCCGGCCTGCGCCCTGTCGTCGTCCACGGCGGCGGACCGCAGATCCAGCGGATGCTCGACCGACTCGACATCGCGTCGGAGTTCAAGGGTGGGCTGCGGGTCACGTCGTCCGAGGCCATGGATGTCGTGCGAATGGTGTTGACCGGTCAGGTTTCTCGCGAACTCGTCGGCCTGATCAACCAGCACGGTCCGCTGGCGGTCGGTATGTCCGGCGAGGACGGCGCGCTCTTCGGAGCGCGACGTCGTGGCGCGGTCGTCGACGGCGAGACGGTGGACATCGGTCACGTCGGCGATGTCGTCACCGTGAACCCCGCGGCGGTCCAGGACCTCCTGGATGCAGGTCGTATTCCTGTGGTGTCCTCCGTCGCGCCGGACCTCGACGTCGACGGAGAGGTGCTCAACGTCAACGCCGACACAGCGGCCGCCGCCCTCGCCGTGTCGCTGCAAGCGCACAAGCTTGTGGTGCTGACCGACGTCGAGGGCGTGTATGCCGAATGGCCCGACCGCGACAGCCTGCTCAGTTCGCTGCCGGTGAGTCAGGCCGAGGAACTCATGGGTCGCGTCGATGCGGGGATGGTGCCGAAACTCGAGGCGTGCGTGCGCGCCATACGCGGGGGAGTGCCGCAGACGCACGTCGTCGACGGCCGGTCGCCGCACTCGATCCTGCTGGAGATCTTCACCGACGAGGGCATCGGCACGATGGTCCTCCCCGACGACCACGAAGCCGGTCGAGTCGCGGCGAGCGACGAGCCGCGTATCGAGACCGGTAACCAAGCTGGTCGAGTAGGGCGGAGCGCCAGCGGAGCCCGTATCGAGACCACGGAAGAGAACTCATGACCTCCAACAGCGAATGGCTGCAACGGTATTCGGACAGCATGCTCGGAGTCTTCGGAACTCCACCGCTGGTCCTCGACCATGGTGACGGGTGCTACGTCTGGGACGTCGACGGCCGTCGGTACCTCGACCTGGTCGGTGGCATCGCAGTGAATGCACTCGGGCACGGGCACCCCGCACTGGTGTCGGCGATCTCCAAGCAGGCCGGCGAAGCCGTGCACATCTCCAACCTGTTCACCTCGATGGGTCAGATCAGCCTGGCCGAAAGGCTGCTGGAGGTGTCCGGTGCACCGGCGGGCTCGCGGGTCTTCTTCGCCAATTCCGGCGCCGAATCCATCGAAGCCGCAATAAAACTCGCACGCCGCACCGGCCGCACCGGGATCGTTGCCGCGGAGCAGGCGTTCCACGGTCGCACGACCGGGGCGCTCGCGCTGACCCACAAGGCCGCCTATCGCGAACCCTTCGAGCCGTTGCTGCCGGGCGTCCGGCACGTCCCGTATGACGATGTCGAGGCATTGCGCGCGGCGGTCGACGAGACCACCAGCGCCGTCGTTCTGGAGCCGGTGCAGGGTGAGGCCGGAGTGGTCGCACCAGCGGTCGACTTCCTGCGCGAAGCCCGCGAGATCACCACGGCCGCAGGGGCCTTGCTGATCGTCGACGAGATCCAGACCGGCATCGGTCGGACCGGACGGTGGTTCGGCTTCCAGCACGCAGGCATCGTCCCGGACGCGATCACGATCGCGAAGGGGCTGGGTGGCGGCGTGCCGATCGGCGCCCTGATCACCTTCGGCGCCGATGTGTCGAGCCTGCTGACCGCGGGCCAGCACGGCACGACCTTCGGCGGGAACCCGCTCGCGGCTGCCGCAGGTCTGGCCGTCCTGGACACGATCGAGCAGGAGGGTCTACTCGAGCACGCCCGCCTGATGGGCGAGCATCTCGCGAACGCTGTTGCAGCAGCAAGGATCCCGCACGTGACCGGCGTCCGTGGTGAGGGCCTGTTGCGGGCGATCACACTCGACGAACCGATCAGCGCAGCTATCGCGACAGCGGCCCGCGCGGCCGGTTTCATCGTCAATCCGGTGGCACCGGACGCACTCCGGCTGGCACCCCCACTCGTCATACAACCGGAGCAACTGGACACGCTCGAGTCCGCGCTCCCCGACATCATCGAGGACGCGACGTCATGACCCGCCACTTCCTGCGCGACGACGACCTGACACCCGCCGAGCAAGCGACCGTCCTCGCACGAGCCGCCGAGCTCAAGAAGGACCGATTCAGCCTGCGGCCCCTCGCCGGACCGCGAGTGGTCGCGCTGATCTTCGACAAGCCGACCCTGCGGACGCAGCTGTCCTTCACCGTGGGCGTTGCCGAGCTCGGCGGCCACCCGATGGTCGTCGACGGCAACCTCGCGCAGATCGGCACCCGCGAGTCGATCGCCGATGTCACCCGCGTGGTCGAGCGACAGGTCGCCGCGATCGTATGGCGCACCTACGGGCAGGATCGCATCGAGGAGATGGCCACGAATTCGACTGTGCCCGTGGTGAATGCATTGACCGATGACTTCCACCCGTGCCAGATCCTCGCTGACCTGCTGACCATTACCGAGCACAAGGGTGAGCTCGCCGGTCTCACCATGACCTATGTCGGCGACGGTGCGAACAACATGGCGCACTCCTACCTGCTGGGTGGAGCCACTGCGGGCATGCACGTGCGCATCGGTGCACCGGGCACCCATCAACCGCGCGCCGACATCCTGCAACGGGCGGATGAGATCGCCCGTGAGACCGGAGGATCGGTGCAGGTCACCGATGACCCGGTGGCTGCGGTGCTCGGCGCCGACGTCGTCATCACCGACACCTGGGTCTCGATGGGCCAGGAGGCGGAAGCCGGTGACAGGAAGGGTGTGGAGAGCCCGTTCAGCAAGTTCGCCGTCGACGAAACGCTGGTTGCCCACGCCGCTGACGACGCGATCGTCATGCACTGCCTGCCGGCCTACCGCGGGTTCGAGATCAGCGGCGACGTCATCGACGGGCCGCAGTCCGTGGTGTGGGACGAGGCCGAGAACAGGCTGCATGCGCAGAAGGCCGTCCTCTCCTTCCTGCTCGAATCATGATGCGGGACAGGCTGATCGGAGACTCCAGATGAGCAACGAGAGTCCGCTGGCGGCGAATCGCACTGCTCGCCAGCAACGCATCATCGAGATCCTCACCCGCGAATCCGTCGGGTCGCAGGCGTCGCTCGCCCAACGGCTGAAGGCGGACGGTATCCAGGTCACCCAGGCGACGCTGTCGCGCGACCTGCTCGAGCTGGGTGCGGTGAAGGTGCGGCACGGGCGACAACTCGTGTATGCCGTGCCCGGCGAGGGCGGTGACCGGACGCTCGTCAGCGGCGTGGACGGTGACAGCGCGGAGACGGACGCCCGGTTGCGTCGTATCTGTGCCGAACTCCTCGTCACGGCAACCATCTCGGGCAATCTGGTGGTGGTGAGGACACCTCCCGGCGCGGCGAACTTTCTCGCGTCCGCGATCGACCACGCCGACCTGCAGCACGTCCTCGGCACGATCGCCGGTGATGACACGATCCTGTTGATCACCGCTGACGGGAAGGCCGGCCCGGTGAGCAACCACCTGCTGGAGCTGGCGGGCGTCGGCTGACGCTGCGCCGAGCCCCTGACACACCACGCCCTACACAGCACGACCGACACACGACCGATGAGCACGACCGATGAGCACGACCGATGAGAGTGAGCACTTCGTGAGCGACGCCGAACAACGACTCAGCCTGTGGGGTGGCCGATTCGCCGGAGGGCCGGCCGACGCACTGGCCGCCCTGTCGAAATCAACCCACTTCGATTGGCGTCTCGCGCCATACGACATCGCCGGCTCGAAGGCCCACGCGCGAGTGCTGCACACGGCCGGGCTGCTGGACGACGTGACGGCCGTGGCGATGCTCGACGCGCTCGACCGGCTCGCCGCGGACGTCAAGAACGGCAACTTCGTCCCGGCGGATGACGACGAGGACGTGCACACCGCCCTGGAGCGCGGACTGATCGAGCGGGCCGGAGCCGACGTCGGTGGCCGATTGCGCGCCGGTCGCTCACGCAACGACCAGGTAGCGACGTTGTTCCGGATGTACCTGCGCGACCATTCCCGGCTGGTCGCCGGCCTGTTGCTCGATGTCGTCGACGCACTGATCGCACAGGCCGACCAGCACCTCGACGTCGCGATGCCGGGTCGGACGCACCTGCAACACGCCCAGCCGGTCCTGCTGGCCCATCACCTGCTGGCGCACGCGTGGGCCCTGATCCGGGACGTCGAGCGGTTCCGCGACTGGGACCGCCGAACTGACGAATCGCCATACGGTTCAGGGGCGCTCGCCGGTTCCTCACTCGGCCTCGATCCGTTGGCGGTGGCGAAGGATCTCGGCTTCAGCACGTCGACCCGCAACTCGATCGACGGCACCGCAGGACGCGACTTCGTCGCGGAGTTCTCCTTCGTGTCGGCGATGTCGGCCGTGGACATCTCTCGTATCGCCGAGGAGGTCGTCCTGTGGGCGACCAAGGAGTTCTCCTTCGTCACGCTGGACGACGCGTTCTCCACCGGGTCGAGCATCATGCCGCAGAAGAAGAACCCCGACGTCGCCGAGTTGGCGCGGGGGAAGGCAGGCCGTCTGGTCGGCGACCTGGCCGGGTTGATGACGACGCTCAAGGCGTTGCCCCTCGCCTACAACCGTGACCTGCAGGAGGACAAGGAGCCGGTGTTCGATGCGGTGGACACCCTCGAGGTTCTGCTGCCGGCTTTCTCCGGGATGGTCGCGACGCTCACGTTCCACCCGGATCGGCTGAATTCCCTGGCACCACAAGGATTTGCGCTCGCGACCGACATCGCCGAGTGGCTCGTCAAGCAGGGCGTCCCGTTCCGGGTCGCGCACGAAGTCGCGGGGGAGTGCGTTCGGGTCTGCGAGTCCCGTGACATCGAGCTGTGGGATCTGTCCGATGAGGACCTCGCTGGAATCAACCCGGCGCTGACGCCGGACGTCCGTTCCGTGCTCAGCGTCGAGGGCTCGCTCTCCTCACGCAACGGCGTAGGAGGAACGGCACCGGCCCGGGTGGCCGAGCAGTTGCAGCAGGCGCGCGACGCATCGGCGTCGACTCGGTCCTGGGCGAGTGCGGAACTTGCCTTCCCGCAACGCGTGCGATGAGGTCTGCGACACTGCCGCCGTGGCAATGATCCTGCAGTTGGTCGGTCCACCGGCGAGTGGCAAGCGCACGATCGGTGCGATCGTCGCGCGGCGCACCGGTGCCGCGCTGGTCGACAACCACCTCATCAACGATCCGGTGTTCACCGCACTCGGCGTGAACGGCATGGGCAGCCTGCATCCGCAGGCGATCCCGATGGCCGGACGGGTACGGCGGATCGTGCACGAGGCGGTGCTCGCGGCACCGCCCGAGACGTCACACATCTTCACCAATTGGTTGGTCGACACCCCGGAGGACGCCCGGGCGACCCAGCAGATCCGCGACCTCGCGGTCGCACGCGCAGCCGATTTCTATCCGGTGTGGCTCAGCTGTGACGCCGACCAGTTGCGGCATCGAATGACGTTGCCGGACCGGGCCGTTCGCAACAAGTTGCGCGACCCCTCCCGCGTCGACGGCATGCTGGCCCAGGGCATCACGCCGGCGCCCGACGACGCTCTGCTCCTCGACACCACGGGCCTGCGCGCAGAGGACGCCGCGACACAGGTGCTGGCCTGGATCGATGCGCACCACTGAACCCATTGCCACCGCGCACCGTCTGCTGGGTGCGCAGCTGATCGGTCGGGACGTCACCCTCCGGATTACCGAGGTGGAGGCGTATGACGGAGCGAACGATCCGGGCTCCCATGCCTTCCGCGGGCGCACCCCGCGCAACGAGATCATGTTCGGACCGCCAGGGTTCCTCTACTGCTACTTCACCTACGGAATGCACACATGTTGCAACTACGTGTGCGGTGAGGAGGGCCGGGCGGCCGCGGTGTTGCTGCGAGCCGGCGAGGTGGTCGAGGGCGTTGAGCTGGCACGTGCGCGTCGGAATGGGGCGGCGGACCGCGACCTGGCACGAGGGCCGGCCCGCCTGACGAAGGCAGCCGGAATCAGCCTGGGCGACAACGGAATCACGCTGCACGACGACCACTCGCCGGTGCAGGTCCGGTGGTCGGAACCACTGCCGGTGTCGGCGATCCAATCCGGCCCGAGGGTGGGCGTGAGCGGCCCGGGAGGGGACGGGACGTCATACCCCTGGCGCTTCTGGATCGACGGCGATCCGACGGTCTCGCCGTATCGCGCGGCGAAACCGCGTCGTCGGCCGCAGAGCTGATACGGCAGGCTTGTCCCGAACCGGCATCCGCCGGAACCGCACAACCGAGAGGACGGACGACATCGTGAGCAACATCTTCGACGAGCTGCAGTGGCGTGGCTTGGTGGCACAGACCACCGACGAGGCCGCGTTGCGAGAGGCACTCGCCGACGGGCCGTTGACGATGTATGTCGGGTTCGACCCGTCCGCCGACTCCTTGCACATCGGCAATCTCGTGCAACTGATCGTCGCGCGGAAGATGCAACGTGCCGGGCATCGGGTCCTCTGTCTGGTCGGTGGTTCCACGGGTCTGATCGGCGATCCGAAGCCCGACTCCGAACGCGTCATGCGCAGCAAGGACGAGGTCGCCGCAGCGGTGGCGCTGATCCGGCAGCAGGCCGAGGCACTGCTCGACTTCGACGGCGACAACCCGGCGACCATGGTCAACAACCTCGACTGGACCGAGCCGATCTCCGCGCTGGACTTCCTGCGTGACTACGGCAAGCACTTCCGGGTCAACGCGATGATCAAGAAGGACGCGGTGTCCCGGCGGCTGCACAGCGAACAGGGGATCAGCTACACCGAGTTCAGCTACCAGATCCTGCAGGGACTGGACTTCCTGCACCTCTACCGTGCGGAGCGTTGCACGCTGCAGCTCGGCGGTAGTGACCAGTGGGGCAACCTGCTCGCGGGCGTGGATCTGATCCGCTCCGCGGAGGGCACTTCGGTGCACGCCATGACGACGCCGTTGATCACCGACGCGAACGGGCGCAAGTACGGCAAGTCGGAGGGGAACGCACTCTGGCTCAACCCCGACCGTATGTCGCCGTACGCCTTCTACCAGTTCTGGATCAATTTGGATGATGCCGACGTCATCGACAAGATGCGGGTCTTCACCGACCAGGACCAGGCGTCGATCGCCGAGTTCGAACGACTGGTGGCCGAGGAGCCGTTCCGTCGCGCCGCGCAGAAGGCCCTGGCACAGGAGATGACGACCCTGGTGCACGGCGCCGATGCGACCGCTGCCGTGCAGGCGGCGTCCGAGGCATTGTTCGGCAAGGGTGATGTGTCCGGTCTGGACGAGCGGACCTTGCAGGACGCGACCGCGGAACTGCCCGGCGGTGAGGTTGCGCCCGGTGCGTCGATCGTGGACGCACTGATCGCAGTCGGCATCGCCGATTCCCGCAACGCGGCTCGCCGGCTGATCGGGGACGGCGGCATCTCGGTGAACAACGTCAAGGTGACAGACCCGGATGCGGTCCTCGACGGGGGCGCGTACCTGCACGGTCGGGTGGCGCTGCTCAAGCGCGGCCGGAAGCACCTCGCGGCGGCTCGTCTCGGGGCCTGACCGCGCGGCTCCATCCCGTCGAAATCGGCGGGATGGAGCCGATTTGCATGCGCGGGCAGGTGCTGGGTAATGTCTCTCCTCGCGCCTCGGGAACGAGCGCACAGCGACGCAGGTCGATGTGCACGAGATCACGAGCGCAGGGTCCACCCTCAAGTTGCCGGCTCCGGCCGGCTCGGGTAAGGTAGATCCTCGTTGCCAGGGAGGCACGGACACCGACGGCGAGAGCCGCGGCGGCCGGTCCCGGAGCAACAAAAACACTCCTTCTGATCGATTCGAATTACTTCGGTTCGCCCGAAAACATCGATTTGGAAAGACACCGAAGAGAGTGTTAAGTTTTAAAAGCCCCAAGAGCGAAGCAAGAAAAACGCGGAGCAAAAGGGTGCAGTCGTTTTTTGAGAACTCAACAGCGTGTCGAATGATTGATGCCAATTGTTTGTTGGTTTGATCGTTTTTGTAGCATTTTTTGCTCTTGATCGATTTTTGCCAGTTTTGGATTCTTTTTTGGAGAGTTTGATCCTGGCTCAGGACGAACGCTGGCGGCGTGCTTAACACATGCAAGTCGAACGATGATGGACCAGCTTGCTGGTTTGGATTAGTGGCGAACGGGTGAGTAACACGTGAGTAACCTGCCCTTCACTTTGGGATAAGCCTTGGAAACGGGGTCTAATACCGAGTATTCACATTTTGCCGCATGGTGGGGTGTGGAAAGCTTTTGTGGTGAGGGATGGACTCGCGGCCTATCAGCTTGATGGTGGGGTAGTGGCCTACCATGGCTTTGACGGGTAGCCGGCCTGAGAGGGTGACCGGCCACACTGGGACTGAGACACGGCCCAGACTCCTACGGGAGGCAGCAGTGGGGAATATTGCACAATGGGCGGAAGCCTGATGCAGCGACGCCGCGTGGGGGATGAAGGCTTTCGGGTCGTAAACTCCTTTCAGCAGGGACGAAGCTTTTGTGACGGTACCTGCAGAAGAAGCACCGGCTAACTACGTGCCAGCAGCCGCGGTAATACGTAGGGTGCGAGCGTTGTCCGGAATTATTGGGCGTAAAGAGCTTGTAGGCGGTTTGTCGCGTCTGCCGTGAAAGCCCAGGGCTTAACCCTGGGTCTGCGGTGGGTACGGGCAGACTAGAGTGTGGTAGGGGAGACTGGAATTCCTGGTGTAGCGGTGAAATGCGCAGATATCAGGAGGAACACCGATGGCGAAGGCAGGTCTCTGGGCCACTACTGACGCTGAGAAGCGAAAGCATGGGGAGCAAACAGGATTAGATACCCTGGTAGTCCATGCCGTAAACGTTGGGAACTAGGTGTGGGCCTCATTCCACGAGGTCCGTGCCGTAGCTAACGCATTAAGTTCCCCGCCTGGGGAGTACGGCCGCAAGGCTAAAACTCAAAGGAATTGACGGGGGCCCGCACAAGCGGCGGAGCATGCGGATTAATTCGATGCAACGCGAAGAACCTTACCAAGGCTTGACATACACCGGAATGTGCCAGAGATGGTGCAGCCTTCGGGCTGGTGTACAGGTGGTGCATGGTTGTCGTCAGCTCGTGTCGTGAGATGTTGGGTTAAGTCCCGCAACGAGCGCAACCCTCGTTCCATGTTGCCAGCACGTAATGGTGGGGACTCATGGGAGACTGCCGGGGTCAACTCGGAGGAAGGTGGGGATGACGTCAAATCATCATGCCCCTTATGTCTTGGGCTTCACGCATGCTACAATGGCTGGTACAGAGGGTTGCGATACCGTGAGGTGGAGCGAATCCCTTAAAACTGGTCTCAGTTCGGATTGGGGTCTGCAACTCGACCCCATGAAGTTGGAGTCGCTAGTAATCGCAGATCAGCAACGCTGCGGTGAATACGTTCCCGGGCCTTGTACACACCGCCCGTCAAGTCACGAAAGTCGGTAACACCCGAAGCCGGTGGCCCAACCCTTGTGGGGGGAGCCGTCGAAGGTGGGATTGGCGATTGGGACTAAGTCGTAACAAGGTAGCCGTACCGGAAGGTGCGGCTGGATCACCTCCTTTCTAAGGAGCATTAACACCTTTCATTGCCGAATGTGTAGTGGGGTGGCTCATGGGTGGAATCATCAATCAGAATGCTTGACACATTTCGTGTTGGGCCGGCGGAGTACGAACAGTTCACTGGTTTCCCTTGTGGGGGGTTGGTGGTGTTGTGGAAATGTTGGTTCGGTGTGGGTGTGTGGGGTGTCGGCACGTTGTTGGGTTTTGAGGAAACGACTGCCTGGCCGGCCTTACGGGGTTGGGTGGGGTGGTGTTTTCTTGGTGCTGCCCGTCACCGGGTGATCCGATTGGATTGTTTGGTGGTGGTGTTGGTGTGTTGTTTGAGAATTGTATAGTGGACGCGAGCATCTTTGTAGTTTTTAAGAATTTTACTGGTTTTTGTGTAAGTTTTTAAGAGCGCATGGTGGATGCCTTGGCATCAGGAACCGATGAAGGACGTAGTAATCTGCGATAAGCCTCGGGGAGCCGATAAACGGGCTGTGATCCGAGGGTTTCCGAATGGGGGAACCCCGCACCAGTTATGTGGTGTGACCCGTATCTGAATACATAGGGTACGTGGAGGGAACGTGGGGAAGTGAAACATCTCAGTACCCACAGGAAGAGAAAACAACAGTGATTCCGTGAGTAGTGGCGAGCGAAAGCGGATCAGGCTAAACCATGGTTGTGTGATACCTGTCAGGGGTTGCAGTCATGGGGTTGTGGGATGGTGTCGTTACCGTGTCTGACAGTGCGGTGGCGTGATGGTGTGCGTGTAGTCGAATCAGTGGTGAGTGCTGAACCGTAGAGGGTGGGAGTCCCGTAGGCGAAATGCGTAACACGGCGTTTGATGTTATTCCCAAGTAGCACGGGGCTCGAGGAATCTCGTGTGAATCTGCCAGGACCACCTGGTAAGCCTAAATATTCCCTGATGACCGATAGCGGACTAGTACCGTGAGGGAAAGGTGAAAAGTACCCCGGGAGGGGAGTGAAATAGTACCTGAAACCATGCGCTTACAATCCGTCAGGGCCGGCCCGTGGGCTGGTGATGGCGTGCCTTTTGAAGAATGAGCCTGCGAGTTAGTGCTCGGTGGCGAGGTTAACCCGTGTGGGGAAGCCGTAGCGAAAGCGAGTCCGAAGAGGGCGTTTGAGTCGCTGGGTCTAGACCCGAAGCGGAGTGATCTACCCATGGCCAGGTTGAAGCGACGGTAAGACGTCGTGGAGGACCGAACCCACTTCAGTTGAAAATGGAGGGGATGAGCTGTGGGTAGGGGTGAAAGGCCAATCAAACTCCGTGATAGCTGGTTCTCCCCGAAATGCATTTAGGTGCAGCGTTGCGTGTTTCTTGCCGGAGGTAGAGCTACTGGATGGCTGATGGGCCTCACCAGGTTACTGACGTCAGCCAAACTCCGAATGCCGGTAAGTGTAAGCGTGGCAGTGAGACTGCGGGGGATAAGCTTCGTAGTCGAGAGGGAAACAGCCCAGATCACCAGCTAAGGTCCCTAAGCGTGTGCTAAGTGGAAAAGGATGTGGAGTTGCTGTGACAACCAGGAGGTTGGCTTAGAAGCAGCCACCCTTTAAAGAGTGCGTAATAGCTCACTGGTCAAGTGATTCCGCGCCGACAATGTAGCGGGGCTCAAGCACACCACCGAAGCTGTGGCAATCGCACATTTTCCTAGCTTCACCTTTCGGGGTGTTGTTCAGGGGTGTGATTGGGTAGGGGAGCGTCGTGTCACCAGTGAAGTCCCGGTGTGAACCAGGGGTGGAGGTGACACGAGTGAGAATGCAGGCATGAGTAGCGAATGACGGGTGAGAAACCCGTCCGCCGAATAACCAAGGGTTCCAGGGTCAAGCTAATCTTCCCTGGGTAAGTCGGGACCTAAGGCGAGGCCGACAGGCGTAGTCGATGGACATCCGGTTGATATTCCGGAACCGGCGAAAGACCGCCCATATCGAATCAAGGGATGCTAACCACCCGAACCGCCGTGACTGATCCCTTCGGGGTGATGCGTGTGTGGGGAGCGTGGGACCCGATCTTGTAGTAGGTAAGCGATGGAGTGACGCAGGAAGGTAGCCTCCGCGGGGCGATGGTTGTCCCCGTCCAAGCGTGCGAGCCGACTGGTAGGTAAATCCGCTGGTCATGAGGCTGAGGCGTGATGGTGACCACGTAATGTGGGAAGTAGGGTGATCCTATGCTGCCGAGAAAAACTTCTAGCGAGGTCTGAGCCGCCCGTACCCCAAACCGACTCAGGTGGTTAGGTAGAGAATACTAAGGCGATCGAGTGAATCATGGTTAAGGAATTCGGCAAAATGCCCCCGTAACTTCGGGAGAAGGGGGGCCCACTGCCCTGAAGAGACTTGCTCTCTAGGGGTGGGGGCCGCAGAGACCAGGGAGAAGCGACTGTTTACTAAAAACACAGGTCCGTGCGAAGAAGTAATTCGATGTATACGGACTGACGCCTGCCCGGTGCTGGAACGTTAAGGGGACCGGTTAACACTTTCGGGTGTGAAGCTGAGAACTTAAGCGCCAGTAAACGGCGGTGGTAACTATAACCATCCTAAGGTAGCGAAATTCCTTGTCGGGTAAGTTCCGACCTGCACGAATGGCGTAACGACTTCTCCACTGTCTCAACCATGAACTCGGCGAAATTGCATTACGAGTAAAGATGCTCGTTACGCGCAGCAGGACGGAAAGACCCCGGGACCTTTACTACAGCTTGGTATTGGTGTTCGGTGCGGCTTGTGTAGGATAGGTGGGAGACTGTGAAGCGCACGCGCCAGCGTGTGTGGAGTCATTGTTGAAATACCACTCTGGTCGTTCTGGGCTCCTAACTTCGGACCATGATCTGGTTCAGGGACAGTGCCTGGTGGGTAGTTTAACTGGGGCGGTTGCCTCCCAAAGGGTAACGGAGGCGCCCAAAGGTTCCCTCAGCCTGGTTGGTAATCAGGTTTCGAGTGTAAGTGCACAAGGGAGCTTGACTGTGAGACAGACATGTCGAGCAGAGACGAAAGTCGGGACTAGTGACCCGACGGTGGCTTGTGGAAGCGCCGTCGCTCAACGGATAAAAGGTACCCCGGGGATAACAGGCTGATCTTGCCCAAGAGCTCATATCGACGGCATGGTTTGGCACCTCGATGTCGGCTCGTCGCATCCTGGGGCTGGAGTAGGTCCCAAGGGTTGGGCTGTTCGCCCATTAAAGCGGTACGCGAGCTGGGTTTAGAACGTCGTGAGACAGTTCGGTCCCTATCCGCTGCGCGCGTAGGAAACTTGAGAAGACCTGTCCCTAGTACGAGAGGACCGGGATGGACGAACCACTGGTGTGTCAGTTGTACTGCCAAGTGCACCGCTGATTAGCTACGTTCGGAAGTGATAACCGCTGAAAGCATCTAAGCGGGAAGCACGCTTCAAGATGAGGTTTCCAACAGGTTTTAACCTGGTGAGGCTCCCAGCTAGACTACTGGGTTGATAGGCCGGATGTGGAAGCACAGTAATGTGTGGAGCTGACCGGTACTAATAAGCCGATAACTTACCTCACAACTTATTCTTAGACTTGCAAGGATACGCGTCCACTATACGATTCTGAAACAACACCCACACAGTGACAGCACAACCCCCAGCCTCTGGTTGGTGGGTTTGTGAAGTGAATATGTGTGACCTTGTTTCACAGGGTTACGGCGGTTATAGCGAAGTGGGAAACGCCCGGTAACATCCCGAACCCGGAAGCTAAGCCCTTCAGCGCCGATGGTACTGCACTCGGTAGGGTGTGGGAGAGTAGGACACCGCCGAACAATCATTCATACAGAGGGTCGGTCACGAGCACTTGAAAGTGTTTGTGGCCGGCCCTTTGTCACGTTCGAGGTCCGTCGCGTGCAGATCGTTGCCCGGGCGGCGTACGGTGAGTTTTGCGCGGCGATGAGGTCGACGACATGCGGCGCGCTCGGAATCTTGGAGAGTTGGTGCGTTGCGGTGACGAATGACGATGAGACTGCGCCGAAGAAGGATGGCGGCAGCCACCGTTCGGGCCGTTGGTCGCGTGCAGCCGGCCAGCCGTCGTCCGCCCAGACAGGTCGCAGTTCGGATCTGCCGGCACCGGCGTCGGAGGAACGATCCGAGCGTGAACGCGCACACCCGGACTCCGGGTCCAAGGGTGGGGACCGGGGCGATTCGCGCGGTCGTGAGGACAGGTTCCAGCGCTCGGCTGATCGGACTTCGGGCGAGCGGCGTTCGGCCGGACGCCGCCCGGATGCCGAGAAGCGTCGTGATGGAGGGCGAACGGATCGTCCCCGACGTGACGGCGGACGACCGTTCGAGTCGCGTGGCCGCGACGACGGGCGGCAGGCGCGTACCGGATCCGGCCGGGGCGATGATCGACCGGCGTACGGTCGCGGACCTCGCGAGGATCGGCGCAGTGACGGGCGGTCCGGCGGGGCCTTCGCTGAGTGTGGACGCGGTCGGCCCGCCGACACGCGCGGTGGTGGACGTGACGACCGGCGCGGTGGCAGTGGTCGCCGCGACGATCGCCGAAGTGACCAGCGCAATGACCAGGCGCAGGCGCAGGGGCGGGACCGCGAGCAGCGCGGACCGCGATCCTGGGATCGGACTTCACCCTCGCAGCGGTCCACCCGGGACACCCGGGTCGAACCACCGCTGCCCGAGGACATCACCGGCAAGGAACTCGATCGGTCTGTCTGGCGAGAGATGCGCACGCTGACCAAGGAGAACGCTCAAGGAGTCGCCAAGCACCTGGTGGCGGCGGCGACGTTGCTCGAGGAGGATTCCGATCTTGCACTGGCGCACGCTGAGCACGCCGCACGGCGTGCGGGTCGGGTCGCGGCCGTGCGCGAGGCGCTGGGTCTGGTGCATTACCGGCGCGGCGAGTTCAATGACGCAATACGCGAATTCCGCACTGCCAAGCGGCTTTCCGGCTCCAACCATCTGTTGCCGTACCTGGTTGACTGCGAGCGTGGCCTCGGCCGGTACGAACGCGCACTCGACCTTGCGGCGTCGCCTGAGGCTCGGTCGTTGGGCGAGGCGGACAACATCGAGTTGGCGATCGTCGTCTCCGGCGTTCGGCGCGATCTGAAGCAGCCGGAGGCTGCGCAGATGGTGCTGCGCATCCCGGCGCTGGAACGGGCCTCGAAACAGCCATGGGCAGCTCGGCTGTTCTACGCGTACGCCGAGGCGTTGCTGGCCGGCGGGGCCACCGACGAAGCTCGTGGCTGGTTCGCGAAGGCGATCGACGCCGATGTCGAGGGACAGACCGACGCCGCCGAGCGCGTCGACGATCTGGACGGCTTGGTCTTCATCGACGCGCTTGATGAGGGCGAGTCCGCTGATGACCATGAGATGTCGGTTGAGGCCGATCGGCAGAGCGCGCCGGCCGCAGATCAGGTCGACGACGAGACGTCGACGTCGGCCGCTTCGTCTCCCACGCTGACCGACGGCGGCTCCGACGAGGCCGACAACCCCACCGATGTCACTGGTGCGCTGAGTTTCAGCGACGGCAGTGAGAACACCGGTGCCGGTGAGTCCGACCGAACCTGACGGTCGTCCACATCCCGGGGGACCAACGTCCTCCGTGCACAGTTGAGCGGATCGAGTCGGAGCACGTAGCGGATGTGTCGCATCCTGAATGGGAACAAACGTTCGCATTCACGAAGGAGAAGCGATGCCAACTCGGACCACGAAGCCAGAACGATCCGGAACTACCGCATCGGCCGGTGCGACCAAGCGTGCTGACCAGGCCACCGGTCCCGTCAACGAAGTCCACCTGGTGGGTCGGCTGAGCGCACCGCCGGTCGTCAAACACCTCCCGAGCGGAGCCGAGGTCGTGCAACTTCGGGTTGTGATCGACCGACCGGCAGCGCCGAGGCGCCCGAAGGTCGCCGGCGGTGAAAACCGGTCGCCGACCGTCGACACGATCGACATCGCGTGTTGGACACCGGAGTCACGACGCCGAGCCCTGTCCTGCACCGGGGTCGAGGTGGTCGACGTGTCCGGGGCGCTGCGTCGCCGTTTCTGGCGCGGCCCGGCCGGGGTGGCCAGCCGTTACGAAGTGGAGGTCGGCACGTTGCGGGTGATCAAGCGAGCAGCCTGAGCAGTGCCGGTCGAAGCACGGGGCGGCGGCGCGGGCAAGATGGTTCTGTGGACCAGACATCAGGAGCACAGGGCCGACCGACCGGCGAGCAGGACAAGCCGCGCGGTGGTCCGGACCGACCGACCGGCGCCCGACCCACGTTGGCTGACGTATATCCAGGTCTCGTCTGCGACTTGGACGGTGTCGTCTACCGCGGAGCTCAGCCGGTGCCGTTTGCCGTGGAAGAACTCGGCGGTGCCCGGGCCAACGGCTCGCGCATCGTCTTTGCCACCAACAACGCGTCCCGCCCGCCCGCGGTGGTCGCGACATCGTTGCGTGGTTTCGGTGTCGAGCTGGACGACGAGGATGTGCTGACCAGTTCCATGGCCGGTGCTTGTCATCTCGCCGCTCAGCTACCTGATGGTGCTCCTGTGTTGGCGGTCGGCGGGCCGGGCGTGGTCGACGCCCTGGACGCGGTGGGGCTGCGCTCGGTGTTCGCCGCCGAGGCGGCCACGACGGCATCGGTGTCGGCCGTCCTGCAGGGATATGGCGCCGACGTGACAGCAGCCGAGCTCGGCGAGGCGGCCTATGCGATCCAGGGCGGTGCACTCTGGGTGGCGACGAACGACGACCTGACACTGCCGACCGACCGGGGCGTGGCTCCCGGCAACGGCTCGCTGGTCGCAGCGGTTCGGGCAGCCGTCGGCGTCGAACCGGTCGTGGTGGGCAAACCCGGTCCGATGCTCTATGAGCTGGCGGCCGAGGCGCTCGGCACCGGACCCGACTCGACACTGGGCATCGGCGATCGGCTGGAGACCGACACCGCGGGTGCGCATGCTGCCGGTATGGATGCGCTCCACGTGCTCACCGGCGTGCACGGTCCGGCCGACCTCGTCCGGGCGCCACGCGGGATGCGACCACGATTCATCGGTGCGGACCTGCGCGTGCTGCATGAGCACTATGTCGAACCGGTGCGTGCCGGGGACGGGCGGTGGACGGCGGCCGAGTGGACCGGAACGCTTGTCGGGCAGGGGGATTCGGCACGGGTGGCCTACGACGCCAGCGGGTCCGACAGGCCGGAACTTCCGTGGATCGGCAAGCTACGCCTGGCCCTTCCGCTGTTGTGGCAGGCGCTCGATCAGCGACTGCTCACCGAGTCGGAGGCCGTAGCCGCACTGCCTGAGCAGCAGTAGCCTGCCGGGAGGCGTGTGGATCACGTCGCCCACCGCACCCGGTGGTTTGGATGACCCGATTCCAGAGGAGACGGCGACATGGCGATCAACAGTGTGCGTACTGCCTTGCAGTTGCTGACCGGTGCCGGCGAGGTGACACGCGCGAAAGCGCTCGAGGCGGCGGGCACGTTGTTGGAGTTGCCCGGCGTCGGTGAGACCTCGGCGCGAGCCGGCCAGCTCGCGGAGGAACTGCTCGAGGCGGCGACCGCCAACCAGGCAATGATCACCGACCTGGTCCGCACCGAGTTGGATCGTCGCCTGGTCGTCCTCGGGTTGGCCCGGGGGAGCGACCTGGAGGCCGCACAGCGCAAGATCGAGACGCTGGAGGCCGAGGTGGCGGCGTTGCGTGCCGGAGCGACCGCGGCGCTGTCGAGCGGCGCAGACGCGTCCTCTCTGCCCCGACCACGCGTGAGCCGGTCAGCGGTGAAGGCAACCGCGGCCGGTGCCACGAAGACGGCGACCACGAAGACGGCGACCACGAAGAGCGCGGCCACGAAGAGCGCGGCCAAGAAAAGCGCGGCCAAGAAGGCCGCAGCGAAGAAGACGACGCCCGCGAAGAAGGCCGTGGCCAAGGCCCCGGGCGCCAGGGCGGCGAAAGCGCCCGCGAAACCCGCAGGCACGAAGCGGTCCGGTGCCAGGCCTGCTGGCGCGAAGTCGGGTGCTGCGAAGTCGGGTGCTGCGAAGTCGGGTGCTGCGAAGTCGGGTGCTGCGAAGTCGGGTGCTGCGAAGTCGGGTGCTGCGAAGTCGGTGGCCAGGAGTACCGGCGCGAAGAAGGCTGCCAAGCGAGCCGGCGCGGCCGCGACCAAGAAGTCCGCACCACGCGCGCAATAATGACCGGTGTGAGTGACGACGCGGAGCAGACCCCGAAACCTCCCACGCCGATGACGGCGGCTCCCTCTCCGCAGATGTTCGCGCGACCAGCTGCGCCGAATGCCGCGTCGCACGGCGCGACCGAACCTGCGCGTGACGAACCTGTGCAGGACGAGGCTGCTGATGAGGAAGCCGGTGAGCCTGGCGATCAAGCGGCTTCCGCACGGTTCGCGAGTACAGGTGACCCGCGGGTGGACCGCGCGATCGCCCAACTGCCAGACCCGGAGGAGCACCACCGCGCTGCCGAGCAGCAGCAGGTCGGGAGCGCTTCGCCGGCCGGCGACACACCGGCCGGCGCGGCCGGTGAGGCACCCGAGGACGAGGACGACGACACAGGATCCGGCATCGACCTGCCCGACCCTGGCCTGCTCGACGCGCATCTCGCCGACGTCACCTCCGTGCACCGCCAGCTGCAGCAGCGCCTGTCGGACCTGTCGGGCTGATTCGTGCGAGCCGACGCAGCCCTGGTCGAACGCGGCCTGGCGCGTTCGCGCGCCGTGGCCCGCGAACTCATCCAGGCCGGCCAGGTGACCGCGGCCGGCCGTCCCGTGACCAAACCGGCCGCCCCGGTCGATCCTGCCGAAGTGGCGGTGGCCGGCGACGTGCAGCAGTGGGTCGGCCGCGCGGCATACAAGCTGATCGGTGCCCTCGAAAAGTTCGCTGTGCCTGTGGAGGGCACGCGCTGCATCGATGTGGGTGCCTCGACCGGCGGCTTCACCCAGGTGCTGCTGGAGCACGGGGCACGTGAGGTCGTCGCGCTCGATGTCGGACACGGTCAGCTGGCTGAGCCCGTTCGCAGCGATGCGCGGGTCATCGAGCGCTCCGGGATCAACGTGCGGGACACCCGACCCGACGATGTCGGCGGACCCGCCGACATCGTCGTCGCCGATCTCAGCTTCATCTCGCTGCGGCTGGTCCTCGACCGGCTGGCCGCCCTCACCTCCGCCGACGGCAACCTGATCACCCTGGTGAAACCACAGTTCGAGGTCGGTAGGGAAAGACTGGCCAGGACCGGTGTCGTGTCCTCGCCCAGGGAACGACACCGGGTGCTGCGCGACGTGCTGGAGTTGGTACCGCGGGTCGGGCTGTACCCGCACGGGCTGGCGACCAGCCCGATCGCCGGTGGCACCGGAAACCGGGAGTACCTGCTGTGGGCACGTCATACGCAGGAGGGCAGGATGACTGAGGTGGATGTGCAGACGGCGCTGGAGCAACTGCTGGCCGACGAGTTGAAGGACACGCAGGTATGACGCGTCGTGTCCTACTGGTCGGGCACCCCGGGCGGCCCGAAGCACTCGACGTGGCCGCGGAGCTGGTGCACGGACTGACCGCCAACGACATCGAGGTCATCGGCCAGACCGACGAGCTGCGGGCGTTCGGCGTACTCGGTGAGCAGGGCGTGACCGGATACGACGAACCGCACCAGGACGGTGCGGAGATCGCCGTGGTCCTCGGCGGCGACGGCACGATCCTGCGCGGCGCGGAGATCGTTCGCGAGAGTGGTGTCCCGTTGCTCGGCATCAACCTCGGCCACGTCGGCTTCCTCGCCGAAGCCGAGCGCGACGACATA
The DNA here is from genome assembly GCF_055397625.1 of Flexivirga sp. G2. Classification (NCBI taxonomy): domain Bacteria; kingdom Bacillati; phylum Actinomycetota; class Actinomycetes; order Micrococcales; family Dermacoccaceae; genus Flexivirga; species Flexivirga sp. G2. The sequence goes on along the minus strand of NZ_AP039675.1, from coordinate 2,840,882 downwards.
CAACACACCGTCCGCAAGATCGTCGACCGCGACTGGACCGTCGAGGAGCGCGAAACGCTTGAGGTCGAGGCCTCGCTCGCGGGCCGGTCGCTGTGGACCAACTGGGCGCTCAACGAGGCGTCCGTCGAGAAGGCGGCGCGGGAGCGCATGCTCGAGGTGACCCTGGCGATCGACGGGCGACCGCTCTCCACCTGGGGGTGCGATGGCGTCGTGATGGCGACGCCGACCGGTTCGACGGCCTACGCGTTCTCGGCCGGCGGCCCGATCGTCTGGCCCGGCGTGCCGGCGACACTTGTCGTGCCGATCTCCGCGCACGCGCTCTTCGCACGGCCGCTCGTGCTCAGCCACGACGTGCACATCGCGATCGACCTGCGTGACACGACCGACGCCCAGGCCGTGCTGTGGTGTGACGGGCGCCGGTCGTTCGACGTGCCGCAGGGCGCGCGGATCGAGGTGCGCCGCAGCGATCGGCCGGTGCGACTCGCGCGGTTGGGCACCGGCCCGTTCACCGACCGGCTCGTCGCCAAGTTCGACCTGTCGGTCTCCGGCTGGCGCGGGACCGGCCCACGAACGCGGCAGTGACCGCCGGTCGGGCCGGCGCCGTCCCTGGTTGCGGTTAGGCTGCCGAACGTGCTGCGCGAATTGCGGATCCAGGGGCTCGGCGTCATCGATGACGCCCTGCTCGACCTGTCGCCCGGGCTGAATGTCGTCACGGGTGAGACCGGCGCGGGCAAGACGATGGTCGTGCAGGGGTTGGGCCTGTTGCTCGGTGGACGCAGCGATGCGGGTCTGGTGCGCGGCGGCGCGGACAAGGCGTTCGTCGAAGGCATCGTCGAACTCGGCCCCGAGCATCCGGCCGTCGTGCGCGCGCAAGAGGCCGGTGCCGAAGCGGACGGTGAGCTGATCCTTGCCCGCACCGTCTCGGGACAAGGCCGGTCCCGCGCACACATCGGCGGCCGCAGCGCACCGGTCGGCGTGCTCGGCGAGCTGGGGGAGTTGCTCGTGGCCGTGCACGGTCAGGCCGATCAGTGGCGGCTGCAGCGCCCGGAGCAGCACCGGGTCATGCTCGACGATTTCGGTGGCAAGCCGGTCGCGTCGGCGCTCGCGGCATACCGCCGGTTGCACCAGGAGTGGCAGGACACCCGTGCCGAACTCGCCGAGCTGACCGACCGCGCCCGGGAGCGCGCACAACGGCTCGATCTGCTCACCGCGGCGCTGGAGGACATCGAGCGCGTCGAGCCGGTGCCCGGCGAGGACGTCGAGCTGGAGACGGAGTCCGAGCGGCTGACGCACGCCGACGGATTGCGCGAGGGCGCCGGGGCGGCCCATGACCTATTGGCCGGCGACGAGTCGAACGATGACGTGCCGCACGTCATCGATCTGGTGGCGCGCGCACGGCATTCGCTGAGTGGTCTCGTGGCGCACGACACCGAGCTCGCTGCGCTCGAGGGCCGGATGCGGGAGCTCGGTGTGCTGGCGGCGGACATCGCTGCCGACCTCGCGTCATACCTCGCCGATCTGGAGGTCGACCCGGCACGACTGGAGCAGGTGCAACAGCGACGGGCCGAACTGACCGCGCTGCTGCGCAAGTATGGCGAGAGCATCGACGACGTCCTGGTGTGGAGCAAGGGTGCGGCGGCCGAGGCCGCGGAGCTGGCCGGGTCCGACGACCGCATCGAGGAACTGCGCGGCCGGCTGGCCGAGCTGGAGCCGAATCTCGATGCCGCGGCGCAGAAGCTCAGCAAGGCTCGGACCAGCGCGGCCGGCAAGCTGCAGAAGGCCGTGACCACAGAGCTGGCGCACTTGGCGATGGGCTCGGCGAAGCTGACCGTCGAGGTGACCAGCGATCCGGCACATCACGGACCGCACGGCATCGACGACGTCGAGATCCTGCTCGCGGCCAACGCCGGAGCGGCGCCCCGCAGCGTCGCCAAGGCGGCATCCGGTGGTGAGCTCTCGCGCGTCATGCTCGCCCTCGAGGTGGTCACGGCGACCGGCAGCGTGCCGACCTTCGTCTTCGACGAGGTCGATGCCGGGGTGGGCGGGTCCGCGGCGCTCGACATCGGCGCCCGACTGGCTCAGCTCGCTCAGCATGCTCAGGTCATCGTGGTCACCCACCTGGCGCAGGTGGCGGCATACGCCGATCGGCAGCTGGTGGTCCACAAGTCCAGTGACGGGCACATCACCGCCAGCGGGGTGAGCGTTGTCGAGGGCGACGACCGGCTGGCCGAGCTGGCGCGGATGCTCGGCGGTGTCAGTGACAGTGCCGCAGCCCGTGAGCACGCACAGGAACTGCTCGACGGCGCCCGCGACCAGCGCTGAGCGAGCCACTCCGCCGGGATGACCCGCCAACACGCCGGACACTGCCGGGCAATCGCCCGAAAACCCTTGGGTGCGTTGCATTTTCGCTGCTGTGTGAGAGTCTCTTGGCGAACGCGGGCCCAGGTGGTTCGACAGGCCGAATTCGTAACGTAGACTGAGAGCCCGTGGTGGAGCAGACGAAACATATCTTCGTGACCGGAGGCGTTGCCTCTTCGCTCGGCAAGGGGCTCACGGCCTCAAGCCTCGGACATCTACTCCGTGCTCGCGGTCTGCGGGTGACGATGCAGAAGCTGGATCCGTACATCAACGTCGATCCAGGCACCATGAACCCGTTCCAGCACGGCGAGGTCTTCGTCACCGAGGACGGCGCCGAGACCGACCTCGACATCGGGCACTACGAGCGGTTCCTGGACGTCAACCTCGCCGGTGACGCCAACGTCACGACGGGCAAGGTCTACAGCGAGGTCATCGCCAAGGAGCGCCGGGGCGAATACCTCGGGGACACGGTGCAGGTCATCCCGCACATCACCAACGAGATCAAGGCGCAGATGCGCGCCCAGGCGGCGTCCGACGTCGACATCATCATCACCGAGATCGGTGGCACGGTCGGCGACATCGAGTCGTTGCCGTTCCTCGAGGCCGCCCGACAGGTTCGTCAGGACGTCGGCCGTGACAACGTCTTCTTCCTGCACGTGTCGCTGGTGCCCTACCTCGCCCCCAGTGGTGAACTGAAGACCAAGCCCACCCAGCACTCGGTCGCCGCGTTGCGACAGGTCGGCATCCAGCCGGACGCGCTGGTGCTGCGGGCCGACCGCAACCTGCCGGACGGGATCAAGGACAAGATCGCGCGGATGTGCGACGTCGACCAGGAAGCCGTCGCGGCCTGTGTCGATGCGCCGAGCATCTACGACATACCCAAGGTGCTGCACGCGGAGGGCATCGACGCGTATGTCGTCCGCCGACTGGGGCTGCCGTTCCGCGATGTCGACTGGCACGACTGGGACCGCCTGCTCGAGCGGGTCCACGAGCCGGAGCACAAGGTCGAGATCGCCTTGGTCGGCAAGTACATCGACCTCCCCGACGCCTACCTCTCGGTCACCGAGGCGATGCGCTCCGGTGGCTTCCATCACGACGCCAAGGTCGTCATCCGCTGGGTGCCGAGCGACGACTGCACCACGCAGGCAGGAGCTGCCAAGGCATTGGGTGGCGTCGACGCGATCCTGGTGCCCGGTGGTTTCGGTGTGCGAGGCATCGAGGGCAAGCTCGGTGCGCTGCGTTGGGCTCGCGAGAACCAGGTGCCGACGCTCGGGATCTGCCTCGGCCTGCAGTGCATGGTCATCGAATACGCGCGCAACGTCGCAGGGATCGACGGTGCATCGTCCAGCGAGTTCGACCCGCAGACGACCGCGCCGGTCATCGCGACGATGGAGGAGCAGAAGGCGTTCGTCGAGGGCGCCGGCGATCTCGGCGGCACCATGCGGCTGGGTGCCTACCCGGCGAAGCTCGCCAAGGACAGCGTCATCGCCGAGGCGTATGGCGCGACCGAGGTGTCCGAACGCCACCGGCACCGCTACGAGGTCAACAACTCCTACCGTTCGCAGTTGGAGAAGGCCGGTCTGTCGTTCAGCGGATTGTCGCCCGACGGTCAGCTCGTCGAGTTCGTCGAGCTGCCCCGCGAGACGCATCCCTACTACGTGTCGACGCAGGCGCACCCGGAGTTCCTGTCCCGGCCCAACCGCGCGCATCCGCTCTTCGCCGGACTGGTCGGTGCTGCGATCGACCAGCAGCGTGCGAGCCGATTGGTCGAGGTCGAACGACCGAAGGCCGCCGAATCCACTGTGGCGCAGTAGCGTTCGCGAGAGGATGCCGATGAGCGCAGGGCACGACCGCCTTCCGACGCCGATCGCGGATCGACTCGATCCGCAATCGGTGACGGCGTCCACCGTCGTCTACCGCGGCCGCGTCTGGGACGTCGTCACCGAGGATGTTCAACTCGGTGCGGGCGGCCATGTGACGCGGGATTTCGTGCGTCATACGGGCGCAGTCGCGGTGGTGCCGTTGCGCGGTGTGCCGGGTGCCGAAGAGGTGCTGATGATCCAGCAGTACCGCCACCCGGTCGGCACGTTCGACTGGGAGGTCCCGGCCGGGCTGCTCGACAAACCGGGGGAGGACCCGCGGGACGCCGCCTCGCGCGAGCTGCGCGAGGAAGCGGACCTGGACGCCGGGACCTGGCACGTGCTCGTCGACATCTTCACCTCGCCCGGAGCGCTGTCGGAGAACCTGCGGGTGTTCCTCGCACGTGATGTGCACCCCGCCGTTGCCGAGGGTTTCGTCCGTGAGGGCGAGGAGCACAACATGCCCACCGGGTGGGTGGCGCTGGACGAGGCCGTCGACGCGGCGCTGAGCGGCAGAGTGCACAACGGTGTGGCGGTCTCCGCCATACTCGCTGCTTCCGTTGCACGCCAGCGCAATTGGCAAACATTGCGACCGGCTGATGCGCCGTGGCCGGAGCACCCGGCCTACCGATGACGAGGCAACCGTCGCAGCGGAGCGCTGTCGAACCCTTCCATGTGATGGAGGTGGTCCGCGCAGCTGCAGCGCGGCAACGTACCCACGGGGACATGATCCTGCTGTGTGTCGGCCAGCCTTCGACGCCGGCGCCGCGGGCCGCGCTCGACGCAGTGCATGCCGTGTTGGAGACGGAGAGCCTGGGCTATACCGAGGGCGACGGGATCCCGCAGCTGCGAGAGGCGATCGCGACGCACTACCGCACGGCGTACGACGTGCAGGTGTCGCCGGACGAAGTCCTGGTCAGCACCGGGTCGTCGGGTGGCTTCAGCACCGTGCTGCTCGCGGCGTTCGATCCGGGCAGCCGTGTCGCGATGGCCAGACCTGGCTATCCGGCATACCGAAACGGTCTGCAGGCGTTGGGGATCCAGCCGGTCGAGATGGACTGCGGCCCGAACACCAGGTTCCAGCTCACCGTCGACCACTTGGAGGGTGCGCACGCCGTCGCGCCGCTGGACGGCGTGATCGTCGCCAGCCCGGCGAACCCCACGGGCACGATCATCGAACCGGACGAACTGGCCGCGATCGCCCACTGGTGCGACGAACACGGCGTGTTGCTGATCTCCGACGAGATCTACCACGGCATCGCGTACGGTCGGCCCGCGCAGACCGCGCGTCACTTCAGCCGGGATGCCGTCGTGCTCGGTTCGATGAGCAAGTTCTGGTCGATGACGGGATGGCGAGTGGGCTGGAACCTGCTGCCCGACACGTTGCGGCGTCCGGTCGACGTGCTGCAGACGAACCTCGCCATCTGCGCGCCGGCGGTGTCGCAACATGCTGCGGTTGCTGCGTTCTCGCCCGAGGCGACTGCGGAGCTTACCCGGCACGTCGAGCGGTATGCCGTGAACCGTGACCTGCTGCTACGCCGCCTTCCCGAGCTCGGGATCGACTCGTTCGCACCGCCGGACGGTGCGTTCTACGCCTACTGCGACGTCTCGCACCTGACCGATGACAGCACGCGCTGGTGCGCCGAAGTGTTGGAGCGCACCGGAGTCGCCATCGCTCCGGGTATCGACTTCGACCCGGTCCGCGGGAATCACTTCGTGCGGCTCAGTTTCTGCGGCGCCACGGACGCCCTGGACGAAGCCCTCGATCGGCTCGTCGCGGTCGTCTGATCCGACCGGATTCTCGTGCCCGTCAGGCCGGCCCCAGGAACTCCCGGATGGCGGGCAGCTCGCGCTGCGCCTGGTCGTAGCCTTCGCGATACATGGCCTCGAGGATCGGCAGTCGCCGCTCACCGTTGCTGACCGGATCGACCTGGGGTGCGAAAACGTATGCCTTCCCAGCCTTTTCGAGCTCGAACAGCTCCTCGCGCGTGCTGTTGTAGCGCTCGTAGCGGGTGCGCATGGCCTCCGCGACCGCGGGGTGACGGCGGTAGTACGTCTTGAAGAACCAGTCCTTGCCTTCCGGCTGCTTCACGTACGACCGCTGCTGGGTGAGTATGACGAGAAACTTCTCGTAGCCGTCAGCCTGTGCCGCGTCCAGCGCAATGCCACCCGACGTGCCCAGCGCGCCGTCGACATACAGATGACCGTCGAGCTTGACCGGCGGCATCAGCACCGGCATGGACGCCGATGCCTGCACCCGGACCAGCAGATCGGGCAGCGTCTTCATGTCGTCCCGACCCCAGTAGACGGTCTGTCCCGTCGTCGCGTCGAATGCGCCGATCTTCCACTCGGTCGGCGACTCGACATACGCCTGCCAGTCGAACGGCAGCACGTTGTCCGGCAGCCCGGACTCCTGGTAGATGAACTGGGAGTTGAAGATTCCCTTGCGACGGACGAAGGTCCGCCACCCGCCGAACTCCGGCTCCTGCGCGAACGTCGTGAACGAGGCGTGCGCGCGCCATACGTCCCGGGTGACGTAGTTGGACGCGTTGGTTGCGCCGGCTGAGATACCGGCCACCCAGGGCAGTCGGATGCCGGCCTCGATCAGGGCGACGACCAGCCCGGCGGAATGTGCGCCACGCATGGCACCGCCCTCGATGATGAGGGCGGTGTCCGTGACCCCAGGCTCGGTGGACAAACTCAGTCGACGCCGAAGTCGATGGCAGCGCGGTCGAGTGCGTCGTCCTCATCGGACTCCACCGACGGATTCGCTGAAATGGCAGCAGCGCCACCAGGTTTCAGTTCGCCGACGAGTTCGGTGTCGCGTTCCGGGAGTGCGCCCAGACCGGCATACAGCTCGAGCTTGGAGCGGGTGTCCGCGATGTCCAGGTTGCGCATCGTCAACTGGCCGATGCGGTCGGTCGGACCGAACGCGGCGTCCTCGGTGCGCTCCATCGACAGCTTGTCGGGGTGGTAGCTGAACGAGTCGCCGCGCGTGTCGACGATCGAGTAGTCCTCGCCGCGACGCAGCCGCAGCACGACCTCGCCGGTGACCGCCGAGGCGACCCAGCGCAGCAGGCCCTCGCGGATCATCAACGACTGCGGATCGAACCAACGGCCTTCGTAGAGAAGGCGACCCAGCCGGCGACCCTCGTTGTGGTACTGCGCGACGGTGTCCTCGTTGTGGATCGCGTTGACCAGTCGTTCGTATGCCGCGAAGAGCAACGCCAGACCCGGGGCTTCGTAGATGCCGCGGGACTTCGCCTCGATGATGCGGTTCTCGATCTGGTCCGACATACCCAGGCCGTGCCGGCCGCCGATCTCGTTGGCCAGCTTGAACAGGTCGACCACATCGTCGGACGTCCGGCCGTTGATCGAGACCGGCCGACCGCGCTCGAATCGCACTGTCACGTCTTCGGTTTCGATCGTGACTTCGGGGTCCCAGAAGCGGACACCCATGATCGGCTCGACGATCTCCAGGGAAGTGTCGAGATGCTCGAGCGTCTTGGCCTCATGCGTGGCGCCGAGGATGTTGGCGTCGGTCGAGTAGGCCTTCTCGGTGGAGTCCCGGTAGGGGAGTTCCTTGGCCTTCAGCCACTCGGACATCTCGTGCCGGCCGCCGAGCTCGTCGACGAACTGTGCGTCCAGCCAGGGCTTGTAGATACGCAGGTCCGGGTTGGCCAGCAGGCCGTAGCGGTAGAAGCGCTCGATGTCGTTGCCCTTGTAGGTGGACCCGTCGCCCCAGATCGAGACGTTGTCCTCCTGCATCGCGCGCACGAGCAGCGTGCCGGTGACGGCGCGGCCCAGCGGGGTGGTGTTGAAGTAGACACGGCCACCGGATCGGATGTGGAAGGCGCCGCACGCGATCGCGGCCAGGCCCTCCTCGACCAGTTGGCGCTTGCAATCGACCAGGCGCGACAGCTCGGCGCCGTACTGGCCGGCACGACCGGGCACCGAGTCGATGTCCGGCTCGTCATACTGGCCGAGGTCCGCGGTGTAGGTGCATGGGACGGCGCCCTTGTCGCGCATCCAGGCGACTGCCACCGAGGTGTCCAGGCCACCGGAGAAGGCGATGCCGACGCGCTCGCCGACGGGGATGGAGTTCAACACTTTCGACACGGCTCAACAGCCTAAGGGCACCAGCGCGGTCGTGGTCGGGCGGTCTACCGTGTGGACGGTGAGCACCGAAGACCTCTGCCCGTGCGGTTCCGGAGCGGCGTATGACGACTGCTGCGGACCACTTCTCGCCACCGAGCGGCTGGCCGACACCGCCGAGCAGCTGATGCGGTCGCGGTACACCGCGTACTTCTACGGCAATCGTGAGCACCTGTGGCGCACCTGGCATCCGCGGACCCGTCCGGAGCAGGTGACGCTCGACACATCGACGACATGGAAAGGCCTGCAGATCCTCGATGTTCGCGATGGCGGCCCCGACGATGACACGGGCGTCGTGGAGTTCGTCGCGTCATACGGCGGCGGGGACGGAGACAGTTGGCAAATGGGGCAGCAGCACGAGCGCAGCCGGTTCGCCAAGCGCGGCGGCCGGTGGTTCTATCTCGACGAAGAAGCGCCGTGACCGACGCGTTCGGCATCCCGAAGGGCGGTGCCGGCCAGGGCGGCGCTGCAGCGCAGGGCCGCGTCGCCATGAATGCCGCCGCGAAGAACCTGTTGCGCAAGGCTGTCGCCGCACTCGACATCGGACAGACGGACAAGGCGTTGGGCTACGTCCGCAGGGCCGGGCGTCTGCCGTATGACGACGACGGCGCCGCCTCACCGCTGGCGCTGGCTGCTCACCTGCACGCGCTCCAGTCGGTGCTGGACGTCTTCGAATCGGGTGACGGGTTGTGGATCGATGCCGCCGAGATTCTTCGCGACACGACGACGACGTGGACACCGTTGGCCATGGCCGACTTTCGTCGTGTGCTCACAGTCGTTCGCGACGACTACGGGACGACGCCGGCCGACGGTCGGCAACTGAGGTCACTCCTCGCCGGCCAACAGGTGGCGACCATCCGCGACATGCAGGAGCTCACCGGCGAGAAGTTGTGCACCGTGGTGATGGACCTGCTGGACATCGTCACCGAGTACGGCCGCGAAGCCGAAGTGATCATCGACGAACGTGCGCTCGACGACGACTACTGACGCGGCTGATCGGCGAGGTATCGCACCAGTCCGGCTGCGTTGTCGAGTTGCTCGGCCTCGGCGGCCGGCATGAAGTCGGTGCGCTCCCGCCGGAACTCCACCGCGTCCGCGAGGTGGGTCAGCGGCTCGGCCGTGCGGAGGAACGCGTCGAGCAGGTCCGTCGCATCCAAGGAGTCGTCCTCGGCCTGGTAGGCCAGCGCGTAGCAGGCGAGGATGACCGCGGTCACCGCGATGTCCAGCCCCGGCGGTCCCCAGCAGGAGTTCTCCCAGTCGATGAGCACGGGGCCACTCGCCGCCATCAGCACGTTGTTGGGGTGCAGATCGAGATGGAGTAGCCGATCGCCACCCGGCCGGTCGGCCAGCGGCGATGCGCCGTCCGGGCGTCGCACCGCGTGGGTGACGCGGTGCAGGTCGGCGAGCATCCGCATCGCCGCCTCCATGGTCAGTCGCCCGGCGGTCATCTCGGCGAGCATGGTTGGACCGTCGACACGTTCGAGCACCAGGTCCGGACCGTCGACGGAGAGCACGCGCGGCGTCGGAACGCCTGCGCCCCATGCGATTTCGGTCGCTGCAGCCGGCCTGTCGGCGGGCTGATTCGAGTCCCGGTAACGACGCAGCACCCGCTGATCATCGAGTTCGTAGACCAAGGCCGTCGCACCCGTCGCCAGCAGGAAGCCGGGATGATCACGGGTGGGCATGGACTCCAGCTTAGGTGCGAGGAACGACCTCGGCCGGCGGGTCGACCGGAACCGGCCAAATGCGTTTCGGCGAACGGCACTCGGCACCGTAGACTGCTGCGTGCCCGTGGTGGTGGAGTGACGACCCACCGGGCGTTCGGGGTGTATGACGCGGCAGCTGTCGCCATACACCGGGCGCCGGCCGGGGGACGCGCGTTCGGCGACACCGACGAGAGGCCGAGGTCTCCTCGGCGAAGGTGTGGTGGCACCGCGATCTGGCCCCCGCCCACACCTCCAGGGCTGCCTTCTCGACAAGGTGGCCGATCACGCGACCTTGACGGGAACCAACCCGAAAGGAACCGCAATCATGCTTCGAACCCATGACGCCGGCACGCTGCGTGCTGCCGACGCAGGCCGGACCATCACCCTTGCCGGGTGGGTCGCGCGACGACGCGACCACGGCGGCGTGGCCTTCCTCGACCTGCGCGACGCCAGCGGTGTCGTCCAGGTCGTCGCCCGCGACGAGGTGCTGACCGGCGCCGCCCACGGCCTGCGCAACGAATACTGCGTCACCGTCACCGGCACCGTGCAGCCGCGCGACGCCAAGGACGTCAACAGCGAGCTGCCGACCGGTGAGATCGACGTCGTCGCCGACACGATCGAGGTCCTCAGCGAGTCCGCGCCCCTGCCGTTCCAGATCGACGAGCGGATCAACGTCGGCGAGGAAGCCCGGCTGAAGCACCGTTACCTCGACCTGCGCCGCCCGGAGCAGGGCGGTGCGATCCGCCTGCGGTCCAAGGTCAACGCCGCCGCGCGCACCGTGCTGGCCGAGCGCGACTTCGTCGAGATCGAGACGCCGACGCTCACGCGTTCGACCCCGGAGGGTGCCCGCGACTTCCTGGTGCCGGCTCGCCTGGCACCGGGCAGCTGGTACGCCCTGCCGCAGAGCCCGCAGCTGTTCAAGCAACTGCTCATGGTCGCCGGCATGGAGCGCTACTACCAGATCGCGCGCTGCTACCGGGACGAGGACTTCCGCGCCGACCGGCAGCCGGAGTTCACCCAGCTCGACATCGAGATGAGCTTCGTCGAGCAGGCCGACATCATCGAGCTCGGCGAGTCGATCGCCAAGGCGCTGTGGAAGGTCATCGGGGTCGACATCCCGACGCCGTTCCCGCAGATGACGTATGCCGAGGCCATGCGACGCTACGGTTCGGACAAGCCCGACCTGCGTTTCGACCTCGAGATCGCCGAGTGCGCGGACCTTTTCAAGGACACGACGTTCCGCGTCTTCCAGCAGGAGTATGTCGGCGCGGTCGTCATGCCCGGTGGTGCATCGCAGCCGCGTCGCCAGCTCGACGCATGGCAGGAGTGGGCCAAGCAGCGTGGCGCGAAGGGCCTGGCGTACATCCTGGTCCAGGAGGACGGCACGCTCACCGGTCCGGTCGCCAAGAACCTCACCGAGGCCGAGATCGCTGCATTGCCAGCGCATGTCGGCGCGAAGCCGGGTGACTGCATCTTCTTCGCCGCGGGTGACACCAAGTCGTCGCGTGCTCTGCTGGGTGCTGCACGCCTGGAGATCGGCCGCCGGTGCGAGTTGATCGACGAGTCGAAGTGGTCGTTCCTCTGGGTGCTGGACGCTCCGCTGTTCGAGCCGGCCGCGGACGCGGTCGCCTCCGGTGACGTCGCCGTCGGTGCGGGTGCGTGGACCGCGGTGCACCACGCGTTCACCATGCCGAAGAAGGAGTATGTCGACACGTTCGACACCGACCCGGGCTCGGCGCTCGCCTACGCCTACGACATGGTCTGCAACGGCAACGAGATCGGCGGCGGCTCGATCCGTATTCACCGCAAGGACATTCAGGAGCGGGTGTTCAAGGTGATGGGGCTGTCCGAGGAGGAGGCGCAGGAGAAGTTCGGCTTCCTGCTCGACGCCTTCGCCTTCGGCGCACCGCCGCACGGCGGCATCGCCTTCGGATGGGACCGGATCTGCGCCCTGCTGGCAGGGACCGACTCGATCCGTGAGGTCATCGCGTTCCCGAAGTCCGGCGGCGGCTACGACCCGCTGACCGCAGCGCCCGCGCCGATCACCGCTGCGCAGCGCAAGGAGGCCGGCGTCGACGCCAAGCCGGAGAAGAAGGAAGCGAAGAACGCTCCCACCGAGTGACGCACTCAATGCCGAGTGACGCAGTTGCAACTGCGTCACTCGGCATTTGCAGCGTCAGTCGGTGTTTGCGGGGAATCGCGCGGACGCGAGCTGCCTCGAGTGGGCGACGAGCGTGCCGGTCGAATCCCAGATATCGCACGCTTCGTCCAGCAGGCCACCCGCGACGTGTGCGGTGTGCAACCGGACCTGTAGCCAACCCGGTGCGGGTACGCCGCGCACGAAACCGGTGAACTCCACCGTCGGCACCCAGCCGATCGAGCCGAGGTCGAACGACACGGGTGGGAACGCGTCGAGTGCGAGCAGTAGCGCGGCTGCGTCGATCGGCGCACCGTCGGCCAGCCGGAGCCAACCGCGCATCTCACCCTGGCCACTCGGTTCGCCGACGGCCCAACCGATGGTGTTCGGATCCATACGGGCATCGAAGCGCTTGAGGAAACCGGACTTGGTGAGCGCAGACGGTGGCGCGTCGCTCGCTGCGACACACTCCTCCGGCGGCGGAATGTCCGGTGGTGCAACGGTTTTCAGCACCGGGTCGGCATACTTCTTCAGGTCGCCCAGCGTGACCAGCGCCCGGAACCGCTCGGCACTCCGACCGTCGACCTGCTGTGAGACGACTACCTGCGCCGTGGTCATCGACCGGCCGGAACGCAGGATCTGCGGCTCGAGCTGCACCGGTCCCGCGGTGCCGGGCGACAGGAACACACCCGAGAAAGTCAGTGGGTCTTGATGCCCTCCGGCCGCGGCGCTCGAGCGCGCGGTCGCTGTCGTCGCGAGCGTCATCAACAGCCCGCCGTTGACGGCCTCGCCGATCGCCCAGTCGTCGCTGAGCTGCCCTGCCCAGCCGGATCCGGACTGCTGGAGTTGTAGCGCGTCCTCGAGTTCGCTCATACGGCCATCATGACCGAGCCCTCCGGTCGGTATCGTCCGGGAGCAGCCGCCGACTTGCCCAGGCTCGGGCGACCCGGAAACCGAGTCCCGCGTAGATGGCCCGTGCGCGATCGTTGTCGGCATACATGCCGAGCGTGCAGACACCGTGCTCGGCGATCGCCCGACGGGTCAGTCCCGCGGTCACGGCGACGCCGAGGCCGCGACCGCGCATCCGCGGATCGACCACGATGCCGGCCAGGTGCGGTGCACCGCCCGGGGTCAGATGTATGGCGCCGGCCGCGACGAGTGCGCCGGTTTCGCGTATGCCGAGCCAGAGGGTGGTGCGCCCGGTGCCGGGCTCCGACTCGGCGGCCGGGTTGCCGATCTCGTTGAGTGCGTGGATGTCGGCCGCATCCGACGTGTCGTCCAACTCGACGAGGACGTCCTCGGCAGGGACCGGCGGCGGAGCCTGCTCGGTCCACATCCAGTCCCAGTCGCCTCCGGCGCCCAGGCGTATGCCGAGCCGGTCATGCAGGACGGGGAGGAAGCGTCGCTCCACGGCCAGTCCGTTGATCTCCGGCGGCAGGTCCGCGAGCACCGCGTCGAGCAGCTGCGGCACGTCGTCGCCGCCGAGCAGCGAGACACCGTGTATGTGCCGGGAGTGCGAATGTCGTTGGAAGGCAACGGCATCGCCATACGTCCAGATGTTGCTGAGGTGCGGCCGAGCGAGATCCCACCGCAGGAACGGGTCGTCGGGGAACAGCTCGTGCAGTTCGCTGCCGGGGAGGTAGCGGGTCATCGTGTCCGACACGCGGGCTAGCGTTGCACGCGTGTCCGATGATCTCTTCAGCGCCACCGACGATCGCGAGCCGGGCGATGCGACGACGGCACCGCTGGCGGTGCGGATGCGACCCCGCTCCGTGGACGAGGTCCGGGGGCAACGTGACGCACTGAAGCAAGGGAGCCCGCTGCGCCGGCTCATCGAGGGTGCCAAGGGTGCCGCCGGACCGGTGTCGGCGATCCTGTGGGGACCGCCCGGCACCGGTAAGACCACGCTCGCGCACCTGGTCGCCAACGCCTCCGATCGTCGGTTCGTCGAGCTGTCCGCGATCAACGCCGGTGTCAAGGACGTGCGGGCCGTCATGGAGCAGGCAACACGCGAGCGAAGTCTCTACGGGCGGCAGACCGTGCTCTTCCTGGACGAGATCCACCGGTTCAGCAAGGCCCAGCAGGACGCACTGCTCCCGGGCGTCGAGAACCGCCTGGTGGTGCTGGTCGCGGCGACCACCGAGAACCCGAGTTTCAGCGTGATCGCACCGTTGCTGTCGCGGTCGATGCTGGTCCGCCTGGAGTCGCTCGATGATCAGGACATTGCCGGGCTGCTCGATGACGCCGTGGTCGAATCGCGAGGACTGGCAGGCGATTTCGAGCTGTCCGACGACGCACGCGCGCACCTGGTGCGGATGGCGGGAGGCGACGCCCGGCGATCGCTGACGGCGCTCGAGGCGGCGGCAGGTGTCGCGCAGGACGCTGCCGGCGCGGGCACGCATCCGGTTCCCATCGAGCTGCCGCACGTCGAGCAGGCGATGGCCACCGCCGCGGTTCGCTACGACCGCGCCGGTGACCAGCACTACGACGTCGCCAGCGCGCTGATCAAGTCGATGCGGGGGAGTGACGTCGATGCGGCGCTGCACTACCTCGCGCGCATGCTCGAAGCGGGGGAGGACCCGCGGTTCATCGCGCGCCGCATCGTCATCAGCGCCAGTGAGGACGTCGGTATGGCGGACCCGACGGCTCTGCAGACGGCCGTCGCAGCGATGCACGCGGTCGCACAGATCGGTATGCCGGAGGCACGCATCATCCTGGGTCAGGCCGTGGTGCACAACGCCCTCGCGCCGAAGTCGAACGCGGCATACCGCGGCATCAACGCGGCGATCGAGGACGTGCGTGCCGGGCACGGGGGAGCGGTCCCGCCGCATCTGCGTGGTTCGAGCTACGCGGGAGCGGCGGCCCTGGGGCACGGTGACGGCTATCGCTACACGCACGACGAGCCCGGCGGGGTCGGCCCGCAGCAGTTCCTTCCGGACGACCTGGTCGAGGCCGACTACTACCAGCCGACCGATCGTGGGTGGGAGCAGAACCTCGGTCCGCGGTGGCGATCCTTGCGTTCGGTGATCCGAGGGCTGGACGTGCCGGACTGAAATCGGCCCGGGCGCCGGTGCGCGGTGGTAAACAAGTAACGATCTCGTTTCACGGCTGTAAACACCACACGCCACAATAGGTTTCGTGACAGCGTGAGGGGATCGTCCCGTCGCTTCACCGAATCGGAGTAAACAATGCGTAGGTCGAGCAAGATCGCTGCCGCCGTCGTACTGATGGCCATGCCACTGGCCGCGTGCAGCAGCAGTGGGCCCAGCAACTCGAACACCTCGGCCAAGGGGTCGTCGACACCCAGGGCCAAGGTGAAGTCTTCCGCCATGGACGCCTCGGTCAAGGGCCCGGCGCCGGCAGTGGCCGGCGCCAAGACGGGCGGGACGCTGACGATCACGGACTCCGGTGCTCCGCCGACGTGGGACCCGGCCGGTGCCTACTACGAGTTCTCGATGGGCATCCTGTCCGGCTTGGTGACGCGTGGCCTGACCGGCTACCAGATCAACAAGGACGGCGTTTCGACCTTGGTGCCCGACCTTGGTGCCGACCTCGGCAAGGAGTCGGCCGACGGCAAGACGTGGACCTTCAAGATCAAACCCGGGATGAAGTACAGCAACGGCGAGACGGTGAAGGCGGCCGACTTCGTCTACGCGATCAAGCGGTCCTTCGACCCCACCCTCGGCGGCCAGGGCCCGGTCCCGTACCTGCAGACCTACCTCGTCGGCGGTGACAAGTACCAAGGTCCGTTCAAGGATGCGAGCACGGACTTCAAGGGCGTCACCGCCCAGGGCGACGACACCGTCGTGTTCCACCTGACGCGCAAGTGGCCGACGCTGCCCTATTACCTGGCGTTCCCGGCGGCCTCGCCGGTGCCTCAGTCGGCGGAGAAGAAGGCGACCTACGAGCAGAACCCGCTCGCCACCGGCCCGTACCAGGTGAAGAAGTTCACCAAGGGCACCGAGATCGTGCTGGAGAAGAACCCGCAGTGGGACGCCAAGTCCGACCCGATCCGGCATCAGTACCCGAACACCGTCGACGTCAAGCTGGGCGTCACCGCCCCCACCGAGCAACAGCGAATCTTCGCGAACTCGGGTGACGGCGCGTCGACGTTGGACATCTCCGGTCTTGACGCGGGTCTGGAGACCAAGGCCAAGTCGCAGTCGAAGCAGGTGCTGTTCGGTCAGTCGCCGTGCGAGTCCTACCTGCCTCTCGACTCCACGAAGATTCCGCTTGCCGTGCGCAAGGCGATCGCGGTGGCCTACCCGTACGAGCAGACCCGCAAAGCGGGCGGCGAAAGCAACCTGACCTTCGACCCGGCGACGACGTACGCGCCGCCGCAGGTGCCCGGCATCAAGCAGTACCCGCCGGTGAACGGTCTCACCGGTCAGGGCAGCGGTGACCCCGCCAAGGCCAAGGCCATGCTGAAGAAGGCCAACAAACTGGGCTTCGAGCTGTCCTGGTACTACGTCGGCGGCAAGGGCCAGGATGTCGCTGCGAACACCGCGCTGAAGACCGGGATGCAGGAGGCCGGGTTCAAGGTCAAGGACGTCCCGGTCAGTCAGGAAGAGATCTCCAGCAAGATCAACGACCCGAAGGCGTCGCAGAACGTCGGCCAGGGCATCAGTTCGTGGTGCTACGACTGGCCGTCGGGTGACTCCATCTACCCGCAGCTGTTCAGCTCGACAACCGCGAAGGACGGCCGTTCGGCCGCCAACCTGCGGGACCCCGCGGTCGACAAGGAGTTGACCCGTATCAGTTCGATGGATCCGACCGCAGCCGCACCGGAATGGCTCAAGCTCGACAAGCAGATGACCGCGCAGGTCATGGGGATCCCGTTGTCCTACTCGAAGAGCAGCTATGTCTTCGGCAACAAGGTCCACAACATCGTCAACGACGCGAACAAGGGACTGCCGGACTTCGCGCAGGTCTGGGTCAACTGAGATCCAGGTCACCCAATGTAACGATTGGGTGACCTTCAGTCCGACTCGGTTGTGGCTTCCGCTTGCTGTGGCATCGTTAACGCGTCACAGCGGGCGGGGGCACGGCGGGTGACCACTGAAAGAGTCGGTAGAGATCTCGCTTGCCGGCATCCAAGAACTCTATGGAGGATCGATGACCGCTGGGCCAGGCGGCGTCAATGAGACGCTGACGGAGGTCGGTCAAGTCCACGGGACCGACGGCACGACCGCAGTCCTGGGCAAGACCGACCACAGCGGTGGGGGGCAGCAGAGCAAGTCTCCGGCGCAGATCGCGTTCGCGCGGTTGCGCAAGGACCGGGTGGCCGTCGGATGTGCGATCGTCATCGCCCTCTTCCTGTTGATGGGCATCTTCGCCCCGTTGATCGCCGGGATCGAGGGCCAGTCGCCGACTGCCGCCCACTACGACCTCATCGGTGACGACAACCTCCCCACGTTCTACTCGAACAGCTCGCACTGGTTCGGCGTCACCTCCAACACCGGGTACGACGTGTTCGCACGGTTCGTCTACGGCATCCGGCCGTCGTTCCTCATCGCACTGATCGTCACGATCGTCACGACCATCATCGGCGTGGTGCTCGGCCTCGCGGCCGGTTTCTTCGGTGGCTGGATCGACCGGGTCATCGGCTGGTTCGTCGACTTCACCCTGTCGCTGCCGTTCCTGCTCTTCGCGATCGCGCTCGTGCCGATCATGACCTCGTACATCGTGCCCGGCGGGGAACCCACCTCCGGTGAAGCACAGAAGATCCGCATCGTCGCGCTCTTCATCGCGCTGATCGCCTTCGGTTGGGCCGGCCTGTGCCGCCTGATCCGCGGTGAAGTTCTGGCGCTGCGGGAACGGGAGTTCGTGCAGGCCGCACGGTCCCTCGGTTCCCCGACCAAACGCATCCTGTTCAAGGAGATGCTGCCCAACCTGACCAGCGTGATCCTGGTGGCGTTCACCACCGCACTGCCCGCGTGGATCGGCGCGGAAGCCGGTCTGTCCTACCTCGGTGTCGGCATCAGCCTGCCGACGGCGGACTGGGGTCTGGACATCTCGCAGGGGCAGCAGCAGATGCAGGCCTTCCCGTTGCCGATGCTCGTGCCGTTGGTCGGTCTGCTCATCCTCGTGCTCTGTCTGAGCCTGCTCGGCGACGCCGTCTCCGACGCCTTCAACCCGAACACGCGCCGCTGACGCCTGTTCCTCGGCAACAGAACACAACACAGACTCTTCCCGGGCTGTGCCGGGAAGTTACACAAAGGGAGAAACACAAATGCGCTGGACTAAATTGGTCGCGCTGTCGGCTGCGGGAGTCACCGCGGTCTCGTTGGCTGCGTGCAGCAGCGGCGGCCCGTCGGGCAATGGCAGCGGCTCCGGCAGCGGCGGCGACAACACCGCCGCGGCCCAGCAGACCGACGCCGCCGTCGCGGCGACGAACCCGAACCTGAAGGGTCCCGCTCCGGCGGTCAAGGGTGCCAAGAAGGGCGGCACGATCTACATCGACGACTCGTCGAACCCGCCCACCATGGACCCGGCCGGCATCTACTACGTCGACTCGAACGCGTTCGCGTCGCAGTACCTGTACCGCACCCTGACGCAGTACAAGATCGTCAAGGGCAAGCCGGTCCTGGTGCCGGACATGGCGACCAACGTCGGCACCCCCTCGGCCGACGGCCTGACCTGGACGTTCAAGATCAAGCCGGGCCTGAAGTACTCCGACGGTTCCCCGGTCAAGATCCAGGACTTCGTCTACGGCATGGAACGCTCCTTCGCCAAGGAGAGCGTCGCGCTCAACGGCACCGACTACCAGCGCCAGTACCTCGTCGACGGCAAGACCTACAAGGGTCCCTACAAGCAGCCGAACGCCAAGTTCGGTGGCGTCACCACCAAGGGCACCGACACGCTGGTCTTCCACCTGACCAAGAAGGTCCCGTCGTTCAACTACTTCGCCTCGTTCCCGGAGTTCACCCCGGTCCCGAAGGCCAAGGACACCAAGACCGACTACCAGAAGCACCCGCTGTCCACCGGTCCGTACAAGGTCGACACCTACAACATCGGCTCCAAGCTGGTGCTGTCGCGCAACACCAACTGGGACGCGAACAGCGACCCGGTGCGCAACGCCTACCCGGACAAGGTGCAGATCAACCTGGCCGTCACCGACCTGGCGTCGCAGCAGCGCGTCCTGGCCAACAGTGGTGCCGGCTCGAACACCGTCAACATCGGCCCGATCGACTCCTCGCTGGCGTCGAAGGTGACCGGTGCACAGAAGAACCAGTTCGCGATCGGCCCGTCGTCGTGTGAGTACTACATCAACCTCAACGTCAACAAGATCCCGCTCGAGGTCCGTAAGGCGGTTGGTTACGCCTACCCGTTCGACCAGATCCGCAAGGCCGGTGGCCTGTCCAAGCTGAACTACCAGCCGGCCACCACCTACGCGGCGCCGAGCCTGCAGGGTTACAAGAAGTACACCCCGCTGCCCTACGCCACCGGTCAGGGTGCGGGTGACCCGGCCAAGGCCAAGGCCATCCTGAAGAAGGCCAACAAGCTGGGCTTCCAGTTGTCCTACTACTACACCGGTGACGACCCGCAGGCCGTCGCGGCGAACACCGCCAAGAAGGCCGGTCTGGAGAAGGCCGGCTTCAAGGTCAAGGACATCCCGGTTCCCAAGGCGGAGCGCACCAAGAAGATCGCCGACCCGAACGCGCCGGTCAACATGAGCAACGGTACGCCGGGCTGGTGCTACGACTGGCCGACCGGTGACTCGGTCTACCCGGTGCTGTTCAGCGGCGAGGGCATTGCCGATGGCACGACCGTGGGTCAGTTGAAGGACGCGACGGTCAACGCCAAGATGGACAAGATCGGTGCCATGGACCCGACGAAGGCGGCGCCCGAGTGGGCGAAGCTGGACCAGGAGATCATGACGAAGTACCTGCCCGGTCTGCCGGACTACTACTCGATGAACACCGCGACGTTCGGTAAGAACGTCGGCAACGTCGAGTTGAACCCGATCATCAGCATGCCGAGCCTGGCCCAGCTCTGGGTCAAGAACTGACGCAGGTCGTCACATCCGTTGGTGACCGGAGTGGGGAGCATCGCTTCCACCGCTCCGGTCACCAACGGGTCACCATCTTTCTAGGAGCCTCTACGTGATCGTCTACATCGCCCGGCGGTTGCTGCTCGCAATCTCGGTGCTGTTCGCGACAATCGTGCTGACCTTCGGCCTGTTCTTCACCGGGCCGGCCAAGGACGGCGTCGCGTACCAGATCTGCGGGACCAAGTGCACCACTCAGAAGGTGCAGGACATCAACCACGGTCTCGGGTTGGACAAGCCGGTTGTCAACCAGTTCGGCACGTACGTCAAGGGATTGGTCGCCGGGCGCGACATCACCAATGACGGCGAAGTGACCGGGCACTGCTCGGCCCCGTGCCTGGGTTGGTCCTACGTGCAGAGCCAGTCCGTGACCGACCAGGTCAAACAGGTCATGCCGGTGACCTTCGCCATCGTCTTCGGCGGATTGCTGGTCTACGTGCCGCTGGGACTGTTGCTCGGCGTGGTCTGCGGCCGCAACCGCGGCTCGACCCTGGACCGGATCCTGGTGGGCGTCTCGCAGGTCATCAGCGCCATGCCCTACTACGCGATCGCGTTGCTCCTCAACCTCTATCTCATCTTCACCTGGAAGGTGTTGCCGGCCACCGGTTACACCCCGCTGACCGAGAGCCCGGGGACGTGGTTCAAGGGATTCATCGCGATCTGGGTGATCTTCGGTCTGTTCGCCGCGATGACCTACGTGCGGTACGTCCGAGCGTTCATGATCAACACACTGTCCAGCGACTTCGTGCGTACCGCGAGGTCCAAGGGAATCTCCGAGCGACGGGTCGTCTGGCGACATGCGCTGCGCGCGACCGTCGCGCCATACCTGACGTTGATCGGTGTGGATGTCGCCGTCCAGTTGTCCGGTTCGATCTTCACCGAGCAGGTGTTCAATGTCCGGGGGATCGGTCGACTGTCGCTCGACGCGATCAACACCAACGACCTCCCGGTGATCGCCGGCACGGTGCTGGTGGCCGCGACGTTCATCGTGCTCGGAAACCTCCTCGTCGACCTCTTGTACGTTGCCGTCGACCCGACAGTGAAGCTGACATGACCCAGACAACAACCTCACCGGCCGCAGGCGAGCCGGGCACGCAGCGCCGCCCACCCCTGGACCCGAACGCACCCGTCGTCCTCACCGTCGAGGACCTGAAGGTGCAGTTCCCGACCGAGGAAGGCCTGATCAGCGCGGTCAACGGCGTCTCCTACGAAGTGAAAGCCGGCCAGACCCTGGCGATCGTCGGCGAGTCCGGCTCCGGCAAGAGCGTCTCCTCGATGGCCGTCATGGGTCTGCACGACCCGAAGCGCAGCCGCATCAGCGGCTCGATCAAGCTGGACGGTCAGGAGCTCGTGGGAGCGTCGCAGGCGGAGTTCCGCAAGCTGCGCAGCGAGACCGTGGCGATGATCTTCCAGGACCCGCAGTCCTCTCTGCACCCGTTCAAGAAGGTCGGGGCGCAGATCGCCGAGGCGTACCTCGCGCACCACAAGGTGTCCAAGTCGGTCGCCGCGAAGCGGGCCGTCGAGATGCTGGACCGGGTGGGTGTGCCCAACCCGGACCGGCGCGCCAAGCAGTACCCGTTCGAGTTCTCCGGTGGTATGCGCCAGCGCGCGATGATCGCGCTCGGCCTGGTCAACGACCCGAAGCTGCTCATCGCGGACGAGCCGACGACGGCGCTGGACGTGACCGTGCAGGCCCAGATCCTGGATCTGATGAACGACCTGCAGCGTGAGTTCGGTTCGGCGATCATCATGATCACCCACGACCTGGCCGTTGTTGCGGAGGTCGCCGACCACGTCCTCGTGATGTATGCCGGCCGCAGCGTCGAGCACGGCACGGCGCAGGAGATCCTGGCCAACCCGCGGATGCCCTACACCTGGGGCCTGCTGAGCTCGGTGCCGTCGCTGACGGCGGACGTCGGCTCGGACCTGCGGCCGATCCCCGGCAACCCGCCGAGCCTGCTGAACCTGCCCGACGGCTGCTCCTTCCGACCGCGCTGCCCCTACTCGGACCGTGTTCCGGACAACCGGTGCGCGACCGAGATGCCGGAGTTCCTCGAAGTGCCGGGTGAGCCTGGACGACTCGCCCGTTGCCACTTGGCCGACCCTGCCGCGATCTTCGCCGACGAAGTCGCCCCCACGCTGGAGTGATCGATGACTGACAACACCACTGACGCCGCAGAGGGCGCAGGCTCCGTCGACATCCGCAAGACAGATGGCGACGCGCAACCGGCCGAGACGATCGTGCACGAATCGAAGCGGGACCGTGAGGTGCTGCTGACCGTCAAGGACCTCGTCAAGCACTTCCCGGTCAAGGAGTACTCCGGGCTCTTCCCGAAGACGCTGCAGACGCGGGCGGTCGACGGCGTGAGCTTCGACCTGGCCAAGGGGGAGACCCTCGGCCTGGTCGGCGAGTCCGGCTGTGGCAAGACCACGACCGGACGCCTGGTCACCCGGCTGTTGGACCCGACCAGCGGCTCCATCGACTTCCAGGGTCGCGAGATCGCGCACCTGAAGGAGAAGGACCTGCGTCCGATGCGGCGCGACATCCAGATGATCTTCCAGGACCCCTACGGATCGCTGAACCCACGATTCACCGTCATGAAGATCATCGGTGCGCCGCTGGAGATCCACGGACTGGTGCCGAAGAACAAGATCAAGGCGCGGGTGCAGGAACTCCTGGAGACCGTCGGTCTGAACCCGGAGCACGTCAACCGCTACCCGAACGAGTTCTCCGGTGGACAGCGGCAGCGCATCGGTATCGCCCGCGCGCTGGCGGTGGAGCCGAAGGTCGTCGTGGCCGACGAGCCGGTCTCTGCACTGGATGTCTCCATCCAGGCGCAGGTGATGAACCTCATGAGCCAGCTGCGGCGTGACCTGGGCATCGCGTTCGTGTTCATCGCCCACGACCTCGGCATCGTGCGGCACTTCTGTGACCGGATCGCGGTGATGTACCTCGGCAAGATGGTCGAGGTCGGCGACCGCGAGGACATCTACGAGAAGCCGCAGCACCCGTACACGCAGGCGCTGCTGTCCGCCGCGCCCGACCTGAACGTCGTGCGTGGTGCGGTACCCAATGAGCGGATTCGACTGATCGGTGACGTGCCGAGCCCGATCGATCCGCCGAGCGGGTGCCGTTTCCGCACGCGCTGCTGGAAGGCGCAGGAGATCTGTGCTGCCGAGGAGCCGCCGCTGGAGCCGGCAGCAGACAAGCCGGAGCACACGATCGCGTGCCACTTCCCGGAGGTGAAGACCGACCTCGTCGCCGAGGCCGACGCCTCCTGACGACCCTGTGCCGTGATCGCCGGGCCCATGACACCGCGAGGTGTCATGGGCCCGGCGTCGTCATACCGCCGGTTTCGCTAGGCTGGGCGGCAACCATGGAACGAGATCTGTCATGAGTGTGTCCCTCGGGGACCTGGCCGGGATGATCGCCGCGTTGGCGTTCGTCGTCCTTGTGCTGCGCATGGGGTCCGTCGTGGGCAAGGCGGGCAAGGTGCTGGACGAGACACGCGCGGGCGTGCGCGAGATCACCGACGAGACCGTGCCGCTGCTGCGCGAGGTCACCGACACGGTCGCCGCGACCGGTCAGCAGCTCGCCAGACTCGACACGATCTCGTCGAACGTCGCGACCATGTCGACCAATGTCAGCGCGCTGACGTCCGTCGCCACGGCGACGGTCGGGCGGCCGCTGATCAAGATCGCGGCATTCTCCTACGGGGTGCGCTCGGCGGTCGACTCGCGGCGCACGAAGCCGCTGAACAAGGTCGGTGGTCGGTCGTGAAGTGGCTGGTGCCCGCTGCGCTGGCCGCCACCGGGGTTGCGCTGGTGAGCCGCCGCGGCACGCGCGAGCAGGTCGCCCGATTCCGCGACGACGTACGCCAGGGCATGGGCGCGCGCGAGACGCAGCTGCGCGAGGTGCTGGCGATGGACACCCACCTGACGTTGCCCGGCGAACGCTTGGCCGACGACGCGCGAGCTATCGAGGGCCGGTAGCGCCCCGCCTCCGACCCTTGAACTGACAAAGCATCGCGCCGAGAGCTCCTGGTCTCGACACGGGCTCGCCTGGCGGCCGGCCCCACTCGACCGGCTTGAGTGGGCTACTCGACCACCTCGGCGCGCGAAGCAAAGGAATTGATGATGGAAACCGCAGAGATCCGCCGCCGCTGGCTGGACTACTTCGAACGCAACGGCCACACCGTGGTCCCGTCCGCACCACTGATCTACGACGACCCCAACCTGCTGTTCGTGAACGCCGGCATGGTCCCGATGAAGCCCTACATGCTGGGCCAGCAGACACCGCCGTGGCAGCGCGCCACGAGCGTGCAGAAGTGCGTGCGCACGGGTGACATCGAGGAGGTCGGCAAGACCTCCCGCCACGGCACGTTCTTCCAGATGAACGGCAACTTCAGCTTCGGCGACTACTTCAAGGAAGGCGCCATCGAGTTCGCCTGGAATCTGCTGACGTCGGCGCAGGCCGACGGCGGTTACGGGCTGGATCCGGAGAAGCTGTGGCCGACCGTCTTCCAGGACGATGACGAGGCCTTCGCGATCTGGCACGAGCAGATCGGCATACCCGCCGAGCGGATCACCCGGCGGGACGAGAACGACAACTACTGGCACATGGGCGTTCCGGGTCCGGGCGGCCCGAGCTCGGAGATCTTCATCGACCGCGGGCCGGAGTACGGCGCGGACGGCGGCCCGGCGGTCGACGAGGACCGCTTCATGGAGATCTGGAACCTGGTCTTCATGCAGTCGGAGCTGTCCGCGGTGCGCAGCAAGGCCGACTTCGACGTCGTCGGGCCGCTGCCGACCCGCAACATCGACACCGGCATGGGCCTGGAGCGCATCGCCACCGTGCTGCAGGGCAAGGACAACCTCTACGAGATCGACGAGGTGTTCCCGGTGCTGGCCAAGGCGGCCGAGATGACCGGCAAGGTCTACGGCGCGCACTCCGGTCACTCGGCGACCTCGAGCCACCCGGACGACGTGCACCTGCGGGTCGTCGCCGACCACGTGCGGTCCTCGCTGATGCTCATCGGTGACGGTGTCACCCCGGGCAATGAGGGTCGCGGCTACGTGCTGCGCCGGATGTTGCGACGTGCCGTCCGCGCCATGCGACTGCTCGGCTACCGCGACAAGACGTTGCCGGAGCTGCTGCCGGTCAGCCTGGACCGGATGAAGGCGTCATACCCGGAGCTGGCGGCCGACTTCGGCCGGATCAGCCAGATCGCGTATGGCGAGGAAGATGCGTTCCGCCGCACCCTCGATCAGGGCACCACGATCCTGGACACCGCGGTGACCAAGGCCAAGCAGTCGTCCGCGGCGCTCGGTGGCAGCAGCACGCCGACGCTGCCCGGTTCGGAGGCTTTCGCGCTGCACGACACCTACGGTTTCCCGATCGACCTGACGCTGGAGATGGCAGCGGAGCAGGGCGTCGAGGTGGACCGCGACGGTTTCCGGCGGCTGATGACACAGCAGCGTGAGCGGGCCAAGGCAGACGCCAAGTCCAAGAAGTCCGGGCACGCCGACACCGCGATCTGGAAAGAACTCCGCGAGCTCGGCGCGACCGATTGGCAGGCGTACCAAGCACTTTCGACCGAGGGCAAGGTCGTCGGCCTGGTCTCTGACGGTCAGCGCGTCGAAGGCCTCGAGCAGGGTGCGACCGGCCAGGTCGTGCTCGACCGCACGACGTTCTACGCCGAGTCCGGTGGACAGATCGCGGACGAAGGAATCATCAGCACGCCGAACGGCCAGCTGCGGGTGCTCGACGTCCAGCGACCGGTCAAGGGACTGGTGGTGCACACCGTCGAAGTCGCATCCGGTGAAGTGAAGGTCGGCGAGCAGGTCGAGGCCCAGGTCGATCCGGACTGGCGCATCTCGGCGTGCCAGGCGCACTCCGGAACGCACGTCGTGCACGCGGCGTTGCGGCAGGTGCTCGGCCCGTCGGCGTTGCAGAGCGGGTCGTACAACAAGCCCGGCTACCTGCGGCTCGACTTCGCCTGGAACTCCGCGCTGTCGGCGGAGACCCGTTCGGAGATCGAGGAGGTCGCGAACCTCGCCGTCCGGCAAGACCTGCCCGTCTCCTCGCAGTACATGACGCTGCCCGAGGCCCGCGAGTGGGGCGCCCTGGCGCTCTTCGGTGAGACGTATGACGAGCAGGTGCGGGTCATCGAGATCGGCGGCCCCTGGTCGCGTGAACTCTGTGGTGGCACGCACGTGGCGCACTCGTCCCAGGTCGGTGCGCTGACCCTCACCGGTGAGTCGTCGGTCGGGTCCGGCGTGCGTCGGGTCGAGGCGTTCGTCGGGATGGACGCTCTGCGGTACCTCGCCAAGGAGCGCGCCATCGTCGCCGAGCTCGGTCGCCTGGTGAAGGCACAGCCCGGCGAACTGCGGGAGCGTGTCGAGGAACTGCTCACTCGGGTCAAGTCGGCGGAGCGGGAGATCGCGACCCTGCGTCAGCAGCAGCTGCAGGCGCAGGCGGGTGAGCTGCTCGCCGGTGCGAGTGACATCGGGGGAGTGCGCGTGCTCACCCACGACGGCGGCGAGCTCGGTGCCGACGAGGTGCGCTCGCTGGTCACCGGCCTGCGCGGCCGGCTCGGCGACGAGACGCCGAGCGTGGTCGCCGTGACGGGCTCGGCCAAGGGCCGGCCACTGATCGTCGTCGCGACCAACGCACGTGCGCGGGATCGTGGCATCAAGGCCGGCGACCTGGTGCGTACCGCAGCGGGCGTCCTCGGTGGCGGAGGCGGCGGCAAGCCGGACCTCGCACAGGGCGGCGGCACCGACGCGTCCGCGGTCGGCGCGGCTCTCGAAGCGGTCGAGAGCCAGCTGCGAACTCTCACCGGGGTCCAGTGAGGCCCGGCATACGGATCGGCGTCGACGTGGGCAGTGTCCGCGTCGGCGTCGCCGTGTGCGACCCGGACGGCGTCCTCGCGACGCCGCACGGCACGCTGCGGCGCGCGGGGGACGAGTCCGACATACAGGAGCTCGCCGACCTGGCCGGCGAACGCGACGCACTCGAGGTGATCGTCGGCCTGCCGTTGTCCCTCGACGGCACCGAGCGCGCGGCGGCCGAGGCGGCCCGCGGCTGGGCGAACGCACTGCGCCGCCGCGCCCCGCAGCTCGTGGTCCGGCTGGTCGACGAGCGTATGACGACGGTCGACGCACACCGGGCGATGCGCGCGAGCGGGTTGACCGAGCGGGAGCGTCGCGACGTCGTCGATCAACAGGCAGCTGTGCTGATCCTGCAAGCCGCGCTTGACGCGGAGCGTGTTTCCGGACAACCTGCCGGTGTGATCGTTGGGGGACGCAAGCCACGTCACGGGTCCAGGGCTGACACGGAAAGGTGATGCCGAGTGCCGACCGAACCGAGGGTCCGAGACCCCCAGGTGACGGTGCAGGCGCGGCCGAACGTATGAGCACTCCTCCAGACCGGTCCTCCACGGACGAGTCCGCCCCGCGCACTCGTCGCGAAGCACGCGACCGGGCGCGCCGGGCTGCGGCTGCGGCGTCCGCCACATCGCGTTCCGCCGGGGCCGAACCGCGTTCTGCCGGAACGGGCCGAGGCCGGCGCACGGCACCCTCGACACCACGCACCCCGGCCGCGGCACCGCGCACCGGCCACGCGGACGACGACGAGACCCGGGAGTTCGTCGCCGCCTCGGTGCGTCCCGACACCGCTGCACCGGAACAGGGCGAATGGACCGGCTTCCACGACTGGCAGAGCGAGGACGACGGGCGGCACGGCAGTCACACGTCGTACGAGGAGTTGCAGCGGCACCGACGCCGCAAGGCCGGGCGTTCCTGTCTGTTGCTCATGCTGGTCATGGTCCTGGTGCTCGGCGGGGCGGGCTACGCGGTCAGCAAGGTCGGGCGGATCAGCCTGCCCGGCATGAGCCAGAGCGATCCCGACTACGCCGGCAAGGGCACCGGCACCGCGACCATCGTGGTCAAGGAGGGTGACTCCGGCACCGCCATCGCCCAGAGCCTGCTGAAGGCGGGCGTGGTCAAGTCCACCGGTGCGTTCCTCACAGCCGCCGGTGCGAGCAACCACTTCGGCTCGATCCAGCCGGGGCGTTACACGCTGCGCCAGAAGATGAGCGCGGACGCGGCACTGGCGATGATGCTGGACCCCAAGAGTTTCGCGAGCACCGGCATCACTATCCCCGAGGGACTGTGGGCGTCGCAGATCTTCAGCGTGCTGTCGAAGGCGACCGGGGTGCCGGTGGCCGACTACCAGAAGGTCACCGCCGGATCCCTCGGCCTGCCGCCTGCCGCGGACGGGCACTTGGAGGGATACCTGTTCCCGTCGACATACAACTTCGGCAAGGGCGACACGGCCCTGCAGCAGTTGCGCAGCATGGTCGCGGAATGGCGCAAGAAGGTGGCGCCGCTGCAGATCCCGGACGGTCAGCTGCACGAGGTGATGGTCGAGGCGTCGCTGGTGGAGGCCGAGTCCCGGCTGCCCGCGGACGGGCCGAAGGTCGCGCGCGTGCTGAAGAACCGCGTGTCGCAGGGCATGCCGTTGCAGCTGGACTCGACGATCCACTACGCGGAGAAGAAGCGCGGCACCATCACCACGACGGACGAGGAACGGGCCAAGAAGGGGCCGTACAACTCCTACCTCAACACCGGGTTGCCGCCGACACCGATCAACAACCCGGGGTTGGCCGCGATCAAGGCGGCGCTGCACCCGGCCAACGGCGGCTGGCTCTACTTCGTCACCGTCGATCCGCAGACCGGCAAGACACTCTTCGCCGACACCTACCCGGAGCAGCAGAAGAACGAGCAGGTGTTCCACACATGGTGCAAGCAGCATCCCGGCAAGTGCTGACCCGACACCGGGCGGCGGTGCTCGGCAAGCCCATCGCGCACTCGATGTCCCCGGTGCTGCACCGGGCGGCATACGAGGCGCGCGGTATGGCGGACTGGTCGTACGACGTCCGGGAGTGCGATGCGGCGTCGCTGCGTGACCTGATCGCCGGTCTCGGTCCTACCTGGCGCGGCCTGTCGCTGACGATGCCGCTCAAGGAGGAGGCGTTGCTGATCGCCGACACCGCGAGCGACGTGGCGTTGCGGACCGGCGCCGTCAACACGTTGATCCGCGTCGGCCGCGGCTGGCACGGCGAGAACACCGATGTCATCGGCGTCCGCGAAGCGCTGCGCGGCACGGGTGTCGTCGCCGGTGCCGTCCCGCGCGCGGTGGTGGTCGGTTCCGGCGCCACCGCCCGATCGGCCCTGGCCGCGCTGGCCGACCTCGACGTTCCCGAGGTCGTCTTCGTGGTGCGCAAGAACGTGCGTGCCTCGACGCTGGCGCAGGCTCGTGACCACGGCTTCCGGGTGACCGTCCTGGACGAGACCGAGGGTGCCGCGGCGGTGCTGGAGGCACCCGTGACGGTCAGCACCATTCCGGCGGGTGCCGCCGACTCGCTCGCGGAAACGATGGCCGAGGTGGGCGTCGGCGCCGACGCCGCCGGCGCGGACCGGGTGCTGCTCGACGTCGTGTATGCCGGCTGGCCGACCGTGCTCGCGGCGACTGCCGCGGCATACGGTGCCCGGATCGTGCCGGGCATCGAGATGCTGATCCACCAGGGCGCCGCACAGTTCGAGTTGATGACCGGCAGTCCGGCTCCGCTGGCGGTGATGCAACGCGCCGGTCGCGCGGCCGCGCTGGGCGAGTAGGTCGATACTGTCGTCGGCTACTCGCCGATATCAGCGAGTTCGGGCGAGCAACCAACGACAGTAGGCAGTCGTTCGCTGGGTCCCGAGGAGAGCGGATTCTCGGCATGCGGTGGCGCGGGACGGCCCGGCCGTGTCGCATGAAAAGATCACGACATGCTTCGTTGGTTGACTGCAGGCGAATCCCACGGGCCTGAGCTCACCGCCGTGATCGACGGCCTTCCCGCCGGTATCGGCATCAGCGCCGGTGACCTCGCGGACGCGCTGGCCCGACGCCGGCTCGGTCACGGGCGGGGTGCGCGGATGAAGTTCGAGCAGGACAAGGTCTCGTTCACCGGTGGAGTGCGCCACGGCAGCACCCTCGGATCCCCGATCGCGATCACCATCGAGAACACCGAGTGGCCCAAGTGGCAGGCCGTGATGAACCCGGAGCCGGTCGACCCGGAGGCGCTCGCGGCAGCAGCCGACGTCGGCGCGTCCGGCGAACTCGCGCGCAACCGGCCGCTGACCCGGCCACGACCCGGCCACGCCGACCTCGTCGGCATGCAGAAGTACGGCTTCGACGAGGCCCGTCCGGTGCTCGAGCGTGCCTCCGCCCGCGAGACAGCTGCCCGGGTCGCACTCGGCCGGGTCGCCGCCGCCTACCTGGAGCAGGCGTTCGGCATCCGGCTGGTGTCGCACACGGTCGCCATCGGCGGGGAAGAGGTCTCCGACGACGCCCCGCTGCCCGGACCGGACGACGTGGCAGCGCTGGACGCGGACCCGGTGCGCAGTCTGGACGCCGACGGCTCGGCGCGGATGGTCGCTGTCATCGACGCGGCGAAGAAGGACGGCGACACACTCGGCGGCGTCGTCGAGGTGCTGGCGTATGGCGTGCCGCCGGGTCTCGGGTCGCACGTGCACGGCGATCGCCGGCTCGACGCACAGCTGGCGGGGGCGTTGATGGGCATCCAGGCGATCAAGGGGGTCGAGGTCGGCGACGGTTTCCGGACCGCCGCGCGGCGCGGGTCCGCAGCGCACGACGAGATCGTGCGCGAGGACGGCCGGATCCGCCGGGAGACGAACCGGGCCGGTGGCACCGAGGGCGGTATGTCGACCGGCGAGGTGCTGCGTGTGCGCGCCGCGATGAAACCGATCTCCACCGTGCCACGGGCGTTGAAGACCGTGGATGTCGCGACCGGGGAGGAAGCCACCGCCATACATCAGCGATCCGATGTGTGCGCCGTGCCGGCAGCGGGTGTCGTCGCGGAAGCGATGGTCGCTCTCGTGTTGGCTCAGGCCGTCTCCGAGAAGTTCGGCGGTGACAGCGTGGCCGAGGTGGCGCGCAACCACGAGGCCTACCTCGCATCGATCCCGGAGTTTCTCAAGTGACCGGCCCAGCGGTTGTCCTGATCGGCCCGCCCGGAGCGGGCAAGACAACCGTGGGACGCCTGGTCGCCGAGCAGTTGGCCGTCGGTTTCACCGACACGGACGAGCTCGTGGAGACCGAGCAGCAGACCTCGATCTCGGACATCTTCGTCGAGCAGGGGGAAGCGCTCTTCCGGGCGCTGGAGACCGACGCGGTCGCCCGCGCCGTGGCCGCCGGCGGCGTCGTCGCGGTCGGCGGCGGCGCACCGATGACGCCGGAGACCGCGGAGCTGCTGGACACCCTGCCGGTCGCCTTTCTCGATGTCACGATCTCGGACGCCGCCGGCCGGATCGGGCTGTCCGGGGCACGACCGCTCCTCGCGGTCAACCCTCGCGCGACCTGGACCCGGATGATGGCGGACCGCCGACCGACCTACGAGCGGCTGGCCACCTGGGTGGTCGAGACCGGTGGGCGGAGCGCGGCCGACGTGGCAGCTGACGTGGTTGCGAGCGTACGCGGATCATGAGTGATACCAAGGTCATTCGCGTCGGCGACGACTACGACGTAGTCATCGGGCGCGGGGTGCTCGCGGAGGTCGTGTCGCGTGTTCCGGACGGTGCCCAGCGGGTGCTGATCGTCCACGCTCCGGTGCTGACGGATGCCGCCACGCGCCTCGCCGAGCAGGCCCGCGAGCACGGGATGCGGCCCACCAGTGTGGAGTTGCCGGACGCGGAAGCGGCCAAGACGGTCGACGTCGCCGCCCGGCTCTGGTCGGTGTTGGCGGAGGCGGGATTCACCCGCACCGATGCCGTGATCGCCCTCGGCGGGGGAGCTACGACCGACCTCGGCGGTTTCGTGGCCGCGACCTGGCTGCGCGGTGTCCCGGTGGTGCAGGTGCCGTCGACGGTGCTCGGCATGGTCGACGCGGCGGTGGGCGGCAAGACCGGCATCAACATTCCCGAGGGGAAGAACCTGGTCGGTTCCTTCCATCCGCCGGCCGCCGTCGTCTGTGACCTGGAGCTGCTGCGGACGCTGCCGCACGCCGACGTGGTCGCCGGCCTGGCCGAGGTCGTCAAGTGCGGGTTCATCTCCGACTCGCAGATTCTGCGGCTCGCGGCGGACCCGGAGGCGGCGACCGACGTCGACGGTGTCGTCCTGCCGGAGCTCGTCGCACGCGCCGTCCAGGTGAAGGCCGACGTGGTCGCGTCGGACCTGCGTGAGGCGGGCCTGCGGGAGATCCTGAACTACGGCCACACCTTCGCGCACGCCATCGAGCAGGTGTCCGGGTTCAGCTGGCGGCACGGCGACGCCGTCGCGGTCGGCATGGTCTATGCCGCGGAGCTGGCCCGACGGTCCGGACTGATGGACGACGCACTCGTCCGGCGGCACCGAGAAGTGTTGCAGGCGTTGGGATTGCCCACGTCATACCCCGTCACCGGCGACGTCGACCAGCGCTGGACTGCGCTGCGTGCCGCGATGGGACGCGACAAGAAGACTCGTGGCTCGACGTTGCGGTTCGTGGCCCTGACCGCAGTGGGTGCGCCGACGCGGCTCGTCGGGCCGGAGGAGAGCCTGCTGCGCGAGACGTTCGACGCGGTGCGTCAGGATTCCTGACCCGCCATACCCGTGGCGGCGGCCCGTCGCCGGACAAGCGACCGCCCGCTGAGTTCGGCCGTCAACCACTCCAACGGACCCTTACCGACGAACCTGGCCCACAGCCAGCTGATGGCCAGACAGCCGATCACGAACACGGCCGCCGGCCTCCAGCCGATCGACATTCCCGGCGGCGGGTGCTGCACGAGCAGCCGCAGCATCACGAACTGCAGGGCGTATGCCGACAGCGCGACCGTGCCGATCGCGGCGACCGGGCGCAGCACGATGTGTGCGGCCCGGCGCCATCCGTGCGCCGACCCGACGACGGCACACACCCCCGCGAACACGAGCGTGCTGAGTGCCAGATCGTGGGTGTTGTCGATCCATCGCCCGGGTTCGGTCGACAGGTGCAGTGCCTTCCCGGCAACCCAGCCGGCCATTCCCACTGCACCGATAGCCGCGGTGGCGCGCAGCGTGGACGGTCTGGTGTGGCCGACCCGACCGAGGACGACGCCGAGCAGGAAGAGCGGCAGCAGGGCGGTGACCCGGTAATGCGGGTCGCTGAGTACGTAGAGGTGCAGCCAGGCACCGGGGTCGTGCCAGGACGCCGTGTCGGTGCCGCCCGGCTGGGTGTTGAGCAACTGCAGCAGCCAGGTTGCGGCAGCGAGAGCAGCGAGCAGGCGGGGCCGCAGGAACATCAGGAGGGCCCCGATCAGCGCGGTCAGGCCGAGCGGTTGCAGCACGAGCGCGATCCAGACGTGGAACTGCAGCAGCAGCTCGCCCAGCACGATCAGCAGCACGGCTCGCACCGCGAAGTGTGCGGCCGTCGGCCACCGCGGCTGACTCCGGGACAGCACCCTGCGGGCGACCAGCCCGGCCGAGACGCCCATGACCAGCGCGAAGAGCGGTGAGGCCAGGTCGTTGATCTCGCCGAGCAACCGGTTCACCGGACCGGGCGCGACGAACCAGGGGTGCGCGTGGGCGATGACCATGGCGACGATCGCGACGCCGCGGGCGGCATCCAGGCCCAGGTCCCGTCGGACGGGACGGCTGCCGGACCGGGTGTCATTGCTCACGTTCAGGGAGTATGCCGGAGCATTCGCCCGAGCGGGTCGGTCTCGGACGGTGCCGGCGTACAGTTCGGGACATGCAGCTGAGCGCGGTCCGTGCCGACATCACCACATTGGCGGTGGATGCCGTTGTCAATGCTGCAAATTCGTCGCTTCTGGGTGGCGGGGGCGTGGACGGCGCGATCCACGGTGCGGGCGGACCGGAGATCCTGCGGGAATGCCGGGAGTTGCGGGCGTCGCGCTACCCGAACGGCATGCCGACCGGGCAGGCGGTGGCCTCGACCGCCGGGAAACTGCCCGCTACCTGGGTGATCCACACGGTCGGGCCCGTCTTCACCACGCGGGAGGACCGGTCGACGCTGCTGGCCGACTGCTATCGCAACTCGCTGCGGGTCGCGGACGAGCTCGGTGCCCGAACGGTGGCGTTCCCGGCCGTCTCCGCCGGCATCTTCGGCTGGCCGATGGACGACGCGGCGCGGATCGCCGTACACACGGTCCGGACGAGCACCGCGGCCGTACAGGAGGTCGTCTTCGCGCTCTTCTCGGTCGACGCACTGGCCGCGTTCGAGGCCGCGCTGGCGGACGGGTGATCCAGCGGCGACCGACGAACCGCTAGACTTGTGTCCTCCCGCCGCCTGACGCGGCTGCCGCACGCCCTGATGCAGGTAGCCCGTGGCGCGGCGCGTCATACGTAGTTCGAGCGCCGAAGGCGTCCGTCGATCCGAAAGAGAAGAGCGAAACGTGGCATCCACCAACGACCTGAAGAACGGTCTGGTCCTCAAGATCGACAACCAGCTGTGGTCCGTGGTCGAGTTCCAGCACGTGAAGCCCGGCAAGGGCCCGGCCTTCGTGCGCACCAAGCTGAAGAACGTCCTGTCCGGCAAGACCGTCGACAAGACCTTCAACGCGGGTGTCAAGGTGGAGACCGCCAGCGTCGACCGTTCCGACATGCAGTACCTCTACAACGACGGCACCGACTACATCTTCATGGACACCAAGACTTACGACCAGCTGCCGATCTCGGCCGCCACCGTGGGCAAGGCCGCCGACTACTTGCTGGAGAACCAGGAAGCCATCGTCGCGCAGCACGACGGTTCGGTCCTGTATGTCGAGCTCCCGGCCTCGGTCGTCCTCGAGATCACCCACACCGAGCCGGGCCTGCAGGGCGACCGCTCGTCCGGCGGCACCAAGCCCGCCACGCTGGAGACCGGTGCCGAGATCCAGGTGCCGCTGTTCCTCGAGCAGGGCACCAAGGTCAAGGTCGACACCCGCGACGGGTCCTACCTGGGCCGCGTCAGCTGACGATGCCGGAAACCCCCCGCGACACACCCGCCCGCCGCGGCTCCCGCAGCAAGGCACGCAAGAAGGCGCTCGACCTGCTCTTCGAGGCCGAGCAGCGCGGGATCAACGCGCGCGAGCTCGTCGACCAGCGGGTCGACGTGCCCACCACACAGACGCCGCTGCCGGACTACACAGTGCAGATCGTGCGTGGTGTCGTCGATCACTGGGCCGCGATCAACGACGCCCTGCAGACCTACAGCACGAGCGACTGGCCGCCGGAGCGGATGCCCGCGGTCGACCGCTCGTTGCTGCGGGCGGCGACCTGGGAGCTGGTCTGGGCCGACGGTGTCGACAGCCCGGTCGTGATCTCCGAGGCCGTGAAGCTGGCGCAGGAACTGTCGACCGACAGCTCGCCGAAGTTCGTCAACGGCCTGCTCGACAAGATCGCCGCCGTCAAGCAGTCACTCGTCTGACGGAGCCGATCCGGTGCTCGGCGGGTCGTAGTCGCGTGACGACCGAACTTCCCCGCACTGGGTTGGTGACGACCGCCCCGACCGTGCACAGCACACGGTGGGCGGTCGTCGACCTGGCGCGCGGCCTCGCCATCGTGGCGGTCGTCGCGTTCCACCTCACCTGGGACCTGGGCGATCTCGGGTTCATCTCCTGGCGGATCAGCGCGCACCCGTCGGGAAAGGTCATCGCGCACGTCATCGCCGGATCCTTCCTGTTCCTCGTCGGCGTCTCCCTCGTGCTCGCGCACCGGCGGGGGATCCGGTGGCGGTCCTTCTGCCGACGCGAGGTGCAACTCGTCGCCCTGGCACTCGTCATCACCGCGTTCAGTGCCATCTACCAACCCCGTGAAGTCGTCACCTTCGGCATCCTGCACGCGATCGCGCTGGTGTCGGTGATCGCCGTGCCCACGGTGCGCGCGCCGCGGTGGGTCCCGTGGTCGCTCGCGATCATCGCGCTGGTGCTGCCGTGGCTGGTGCACCTGACCGGCCGATCACCCTGGATCTCGTGGACCGGTCTCGCGGACGGCAGCCGGCCGTCGCTGGACTGGCAGCCCGTCCTGCCGTGGATCGCGTTGACCTTCCTGGGGATCGGCGTGATGCGCTGGGTCCTGGCTGCCGGCGAGGAAGTGACGACAGTAGCGAGATTGCAGGCTTGGACACCCGCGCCGGGACCACTGTCCTGGTTGGCGACGTCGGGTCGTCATACGCTCGCGATCTACGTGCTGCACCAGCCGCTGCTGTATGGCGCGCTCTCGCTCCTGTCGTGACCGGCAGGTGGACGTGGTGCGGGCCACACCGGCGGCAGCGGTAGTCTTGTCGGCGTTCGACATCCTTTAACGATTCCGTCCCGTGAGGCGGCGAAGGAGGTCTACGACGCATGGAGCGTCCTGACTTTGCTGTACCCGGACCCGACGAGGCTTCCGCCCCGGGCCGCACCGTTCTCAATTCTTCCGACATCGCCCGCGCGCTGCGCCGCATCGCGCACGAGATCGTCGAGCACAACAAGGGCGTGCAGGATCTGGTGGTCCTCGGCATCCCGACCCGCGGCGAGGCACTGGCACACCGGATCGTCGCGTTGCTGCGCGAGATCGAGGGTGCCGACGTGCCCGTCGGGTCGCTCGACACGACGATGTACCGCGACGACCTGCGCACCCAGCCGACCCGTGCGGTCGGCGCGACCTCCGTGCCCGAGGGTGGGGTCGACGGAAAGATCGTCGTCCTCGTCGACGACGTGCTCTACTCCGGCCGCACGGTCCGCGCCGCACTCGACGCCCTGGGCGACCTCGGCCGACCGCGCGCCGTGCGCCTGGCGGTCCTGGTCGACCGGGGCCACCGCGAGCTGCCGATCCGCGCCGATCACGTCGGCAAGAACCTCCCCACCGCCCGGTCCGAGCGGGTCAGGGTGCGACTGGCCGACCCGGACGGTGTCGAGGAAGTTCGCATCGCGACATCCGACGGGGGAGCATCATGAAGCACCTGCTGTCCGCGGCGGACCTCAGCTGCGACGACGCCCAGCAGATCCTGACCACTGCCGCACAGATGCATGACGTGCAGCGGCGCGAGGTCAAGAAGCTGCCGGTGCTGCGCGGCCGCACGGTCGTCAACCTCTTCTTCGAGGACTCCACCCGGACCCGGTCGTCCTTCGAGATCGCCGGCAAGTGGCTGTCCGCCGATGTCATCAACGTGTCGGCGAAGGGTTCGTCGGTGAGCAAGGGCGAGTCGTTGCGCGACACCGCGATGACCGTCGCCGCCATGGGCGTGGACGCTCTCGTCATACGCCACCACGCGAGCGGTGCACCACTGCAGGTGACCGACTGGGTGGACGCCGCGGTCATCAACGCAGGCGACGGCACGCACGAGCACCCCACGCAGGCGCTGCTCGACGCCTACACGATGCAGGCCCGTCTCGGCGATCTCGCGGGCAAGCGGATCGGCATTATCGGCGACCTCACCCACTCGCGGGTCGTGCGCAGCAACCTGATCCTGCTGCGCACTCTCGGCGCCGAGGTCACCCTGGTTGCGCCGCCGACGCTGATGCCCAGCGGTATCGCGAACTGGGCTGCGGCGGAAGGTTTTTCGTACAGCTACGACTTCGACGAGGTCCTCCCGAAACTGGACGCCGCGATGATGCTGCGCGTTCAGAAGGAGCGTATGACGGGAGGCTTCTTCCCGACGCCACGCGAATACACGGTCGGCTACGGCCTGACCCGCGACCGGCTGCGCGCGCTGCCCGAACACGCGGTGATCTGCCACCCGGGGCCGATGAACCGCGGGCTGGAGATCACCGCCGACGCGGCGGACGAGGCCCGCTCGCTCATCCTCGACCAGGTGTCGGCCGGTGTCGCGGTGCGGATGAGCGTGCTCTACCACCTGCTCGGAGGGGCGGAACAAGCATGAGTGACAACGATCTGAAGAGCTACCTCGTCAAGGGCGCCGACCTGCTCGGCACCGGGCGGCAGGACGTGCTGGTCGAGAACGGCGTGATCGCCGAGGTCGGCACGATCTCCGCGGGCGACGCCACGGTGATCGACGCGGACGGGCTGGTCGCCCTGCCCGGACTCGTCGACCTGCACACGCACCTGCGCGAGCCGGGCCGGGAGGACGCCGAGACGGTCGCCACCGGTTCGGCCGCCGCGGCCGCCGGTGGATTCACCGCCGTGCTCGCGATGGCCAACACCAACCCCGTGACGGACACCGCCGAAGCGGCGGAGCGGGTGCTCGAGCTCGGCCGCGCCTGCGGGCTGGTCGACGTGCAGCCGGTCGGGGCCGTGTCGAAGGGACTGGCCGGTGAGGAACTCGCCGAGCTGGGTCTCATGGCGCGCAGCCGCGCGGCGGTGCGGGTCTTCTCCGACGACGGCAAGTGCGTGCACGACGCGCGACTGATGCGCCGCGCGTTGGAATACGTGAAGACCTTCGGTGGCGTCGTGTCCCAGCACGCTCAGGAACCCCGGCTGGCCGACGCGGGCGCGTGCTGCCACGAGGGCGAGCTGTCCGGCCGGCTCGGTCTGCCCGGCTGGCCCGGGGTTGCCGAAGAGGTCATCGTCGCCCGTGACGTGATGCTGGCCCGGCATACCGGCTCCCGGGTGCACATTGCCCACGTCTCCACCGCGGGCTCGGTCGAGGTGTTGCGCTGGGCGAAGTCACAGGGCATCGCGGTCACCGCGGAGGTCACGCCGCACCACCTGATGCTGGAGACCGAGTTGCTGTCCGGCTACGACCCGACCTACAAGGTCAACCCGCCGTTGCGACCTGCCGAGGACATCGCAGAACTGCGAAAAGCCTTGGCGGACGGGACGATCGATGCCGTCGCGACCGACCATGCGCCGCACGCCCGGCATGACAAGGAGCACGCGTTCGCCGAGGCGGCGTTCGGCATGCTCGGTCTGGAGCAGGCCGTCCAGGTCGTCAACACGACGATGGTGCAGACCGGGCTGATGAGCTGGAAGCAGGTCGCGGCTGCGAT
The DNA here is from genome assembly GCF_055397625.1 of Flexivirga sp. G2. Lineage (NCBI taxonomy): Bacteria > Bacillati > Actinomycetota > Actinomycetes > Micrococcales > Dermacoccaceae > Flexivirga > Flexivirga sp. G2. The sequence goes on along the minus strand of NZ_AP039675.1, from coordinate 2,801,672 downwards.
GTCGATCACTCCGGCGCGCATCGCCGGACTCACCGATCACGGACGTCCGCTCGCCGTGGGTGAGCCCGCCAACCTCACGCTGATCGACCCGACGGCAACGGTCGAGGTCGACCGCGCCGCCTCGCGCTCGCTCTCGCGGAACAACCCATGGCACGCCATGACACTCACCGGCCGGGTGCAGTCCACGCTGCTGCGTGGTCGACCGACCCTGCTCGACCAGGAGGTATCCGCATGACGACCCCGACAACTCACACCGACCCGTTGACCGGCCGCGGCCGCGCCACCCTCGTCCTCGAGGACGGCACCGTCTTCACCGGCCAGGCGTACGGCGCCATCGGTGAGACCTTCGGCGAAGCGGTGTTCTCGACCGGGATGACCGGCTACCAGGAGACGCTGACCGACCCCAGCTACCACCGGCAGGTGGTGGTGATGACCGCACCGCACATCGGCAACACCGGTGTGAACGATGAGGATCCGGAGTCCCGGCGCATCTGGGTGAGCGGCTATGTGGTGCGCGACCCCTCCCCGCGACCGTCCAACTGGCGTTCGCAGCGCACGCTGGAGGACGAGCTCGCCGAGCAGGGTGTCGTCGGCATCTGCGACATCGACACCCGGGCGCTCACGCGGCACCTGCGCGAGGCGGGTGCCATGCGGGTCGGCATCTTCTCCGGGGCCGCCGACTCCGTCGAGGCACTGACCCAGCGGGTGCGCGAGCAACCGCAGATGGCCGGCGCCGAGTTGGCCTCCGAGGTCAGCACCGACGAGCCGTATGTCGTTCCGGCGCAAGGGGAGCGGCGCTTCACCGTTGCTGCCCTTGACCTCGGCATCAAGGCGATGACGCCGCAACTGCTCGCCGAACGTGGCATCGAGGTGCACGTGCTGCCCGCAGACAGCACCTTCGAGCAGATCCGGGCGGTGCAGCCGGACGGCGTGTTCTTCTCCAACGGCCCGGGTGACCCGGCGACCGCACCACAGGTCGAGGTCCTGCAGCAGGTGCTGGCGGCCGAGATCCCGTTCTTCGGGATCTGCTTCGGCAACCAGTTGCTCGGCCGCGCACTCGGATTCGGCACCTACAAGCTGAAGTACGGCCACCGTGGCATCAACCAGCCGGTGCTCGACCGCACCACTGGCAAGGTCGAGGTGACCGCGCACAACCACGGATTCGCGGTCGACGCGCCGCGCGGTGGTGAGCCGGTGCAGGCGCCGGCAGGCGAGCAGTTCGGTCGGGTGCGTGTCTCGCACATCTGCCTGAACGACGATGTCGTCGAAGGCCTGGAATGCCTTGACATTCCTGCCTTCTCGGTCCAATACCACCCCGAGGCGGCGGCCGGTCCACACGATGCGGCATACCTCTTCGACCGATTCACGGAGTTGCTGGAGCATGCTGGTCGAGTGCCGGAGGAGCGCAGCGGGGGAGGTGTATCGAGACCGGGTGCGACCGATCCGAAACGTGGTCTCGATACCGGCTCGCCCTACTCGACCAGCATGAAGAAGGAGAACAACTGATGCCGAAGCGGGACGACATCAAGAGCGTGCTGGTCATCGGGTCCGGCCCGATCGTCATCGGCCAGGCGTGCGAGTTCGACTACTCGGGTACCCAGGCGTGCCGGGTGCTGCGCGAAGAGGGCCTGCGCGTCGTGCTGGTCAACTCGAACCCGGCGACGATCATGACCGACCCGGAGTTCGCGGACGCGACCTACGTCGAGCCGATCACCCCCGAGGTCGTCGAGACGATCATCGCCAAGGAACGCCCGGACGCCGTGCTGGCGACACTGGGCGGTCAGACGGCACTCAACACGGCGATCGCGTTGCACGACGCAGGTGTGCTCGAGAAGTACAACTGCCCGCTGATCGGCGCGAGTGTCGAGGCCATCCAGCTGGGCGAGGACCGCGAGCGGTTCAAGGGCGTCGTCGAGCGCTGTGGTGCAGAGTCGGCCAAGTCGATCATCTGCCACACCATGGACGAATGCATCTCTGCCGCAAGCGAACTCGGCTACCCGATGGTCGTGCGCCCGTCGTTCACCATGGGCGGACTCGGCTCCGGCTTCGCGTATGACGAGCGGGATCTGCGGCGGATCGCCGGCGCCGGACTGCACGCCAGCCCGACCACCGAGGTGCTCCTCGAGGAGTCGATCCTGGGCTGGAAGGAGTACGAGCTGGAGGTCATGCGCGACCACGCCGACAACGTCGTGGTCGTCTGCTCGATCGAGAACGTCGACCCGGTCGGTGTGCACACCGGTGACTCGATCACGGTGGCTCCCGCGCTGACGCTCACGGACCGTGAGTACCAGAAGATGCGCGACATCGGCATCGCGGTCATCCGTGAGGTCGGGGTCGAGACCGGCGGCTGCAACATCCAGTTCGCGATCGATCCGGAGACGGGCCGCATCATCGTCATCGAGATGAACCCGCGTGTGTCCCGGTCGTCCGCATTGGCCTCCAAGGCAACGGGATTCCCGATCGCGAAGATCGCCGCGAAGATGGCGATCGGTTACACCCTCGACGAGGTGCCCAACGACATCACTCGGGAGACGCCGGCCAGCTTCGAGCCGACGCTCGACTATGTCGTGGTCAAGGTGCCGCGCTTCGCCTTCGAGAAGTTCCCGGCGGCGGACCCGACTCTCACGACGACCATGAAGTCGGTGGGTGAGGCGATGGCCATCGGTCGCAACTTCACCGAGGCACTGCAGAAGGCGCTGCGCTCCTTGGAGCGCAGCGGCTCGGTGTTCCACTGGGACCCGGACAATGCACCGAGTCGTGAGATGGGGCTGGCCCTGCTGGAGCAGGCCGCGACCCCGACCGACGGTCGAATCGTGTTGGTGCAGCAGGCGCTTCGTGCCGGGCTGAGCGTCGAGGAGGTCTTCGACATCACCAAGATCGACCCCTGGTTCCTCGACCAGATCCAGCTGATCAACACCATGGCCGGCGTTCTCGCCGACGCGGACCAGCTGACCCCCGAGCTGTTGAAGCTCGCGAAGCGACACGGGTTCTCGGACCAGCAGATCGCCCAGCTGGCCGAGATGCCCGAGGCAGTCGTGCGCGGGCTGCGCTATGCGCTCGGTGTGCGACCGGTCTACAAGACCGTCGACACCTGCGCTGCGGAGTTCGCCGCGCAGACGCCGTACTACTACTCCAGCTACGACCAGGAGTCCGAAGTGCTGCCGCGGGAACGGCCCGCGGTGCTCATCCTCGGCTCCGGCCCGAACCGGATCGGCCAGGGTGTCGAGTTCGACTACTCGTGCGTCCACGCGTCGTTCGCCTTGCAGGACAAGGGATTCGACACGGTCATGGTCAACTGCAACCCGGAGACGGTGTCGACCGACTACGACACGTCCAGCAGGCTCTACTTCGAGCCGCTGACACTGGAGGACGTCCTCGAGGTCGTGCACGCCGAGCAGCAAGCCGGTCCGGTCGCCGGCGTCATCGTGCAGCTCGGTGGTCAGACGCCGCTGGGTCTTGCGCAGGCGCTCAAGGATGCGGGTGTGCCGATCGTCGGCACCTCGCCCGAGGCGATCGACCTGGCCGAGGACCGTGGCGCGTTCGGCCGTGTGCTGGCGGAGGCGGACCTGCCCTCGCCGAAGCACGGCACGGCATACAGCGTCGACGAGGCACTCGCCGTCGCACACGAGATCGGCTATCCGGTGCTGGTCCGTCCGTCCTACGTGCTGGGCGGCCGCGGCATGGAGATCGTGTACGACGACGCCACCCTGAACGACTACGTCACCCGCGCCACCCATGCCTCGAGCGACCACCCGGTGCTGGTCGACCGCTTCCTGGACGACGCGATCGAGATCGACGTCGACGCGGTGTTCGACGGCACCGACATGTATCTCGGCGGCATCATGGAGCACATCGAGGAAGCCGGGATCCACTCCGGTGACTCCGCCTGTGCGCTGCCGCCGGTGACATTGGGAGCCGAGGAGATCGAGCGCGTCCGCGCGTCCACCCGGGCGTTGGCCGAGGGTGTCGGCGTGCGCGGGCTGATCAACGTGCAGTACGCCCTGGCGCACGACACGCTCTACGTACTCGAGGCCAACCCGCGGGCGAGCCGGACGGTGCCGTTCGTCGCCAAGGCGACCGGTGTCCCGTTGGCCAAGGCGGCGGCCCGGGTGATGCTGGGGGAGTCGATCCAGCAGTTGCGTGAGGACGGACTGCTGCCGCCCGTGGGCGACGGCGGCATGTTGCCCGCCGAGTCGTCGGTCGCGGTCAAGGAGGCGGTGTTGCCGTTCAAGCGGTTCCGCACCAAGGAGGGCGAGGTCGTCGACAGCCTGCTCGGCCCGGAGATGCGCTCGACGGGCGAGGTCATGGGCTTCGACGACGACTTCGGCTCGGCATTCGCCAAGAGCCAACTCGGCTCGGTGACCGGTCTCCCGCGGGAAGGATCGATCTTCGTCTCGGTGGCCAACCGCGACAAGCGGGCGATGATCTTCCCGGTCAAGCGACTCGCCGACCTCGGCTTCGGCATCCTGGCCACCGCGGGTACGGCGGATGTGTTGCGACGCAACGGAATTCAGGCCGACGTGGTGCGCAAGCACAGTGAGGGACCCGGCGTGAACGGCGAACCCACGATCGTCGACCGGATCGAGGCGGGGGACGTGGCGATGGTGGTCAACACCCCGTCCGGACAGGGCGCCCGCGCCGACGGATACGCCATCCGTGCGGCGACCACGAGCATGGACCGGCCGATCATCACGACAGTCCAACAACTGGCTGCGGCTGTCCAGGGCATCGAGGCACAGCTCGCCGGGCCGTTCCGGGTGAAGCCGTTGCAGACACATGCACGAGAGCTCGACCTCTACGGCCGCGGTCGCGGCTGACCGGAAGGAGACCTGGTGGGAGAGCGACAGGAACGAACAGAGTTGGATCCGTTCGGCATTCGACTGGGTGAAGCCGTCGATCGGCACGGGCCGATCTGTGTCGGCATCGATCCGCACGACTCGTTGCTGGAGGAGTGGGGACTGCCCACGTCCGTGCGTGGGCTGCGCGAGTTCGCCGAGATCGCGGTGGAGGCGTTCGGGGGATCCGTCTCGCTGGTGAAGCCGCAGAGTGCGTTCTTCGAGCGGTTCGGGGCGGCCGGTGTCGAGGTCCTCGAGGACGTGCTCGCCGGACTGAGGGAGACAGGGACGCTGAGCCTGCTCGACGTGAAGCGCGGTGACATCGGGTCGACGATGGCGGCCTACGCGCAGGCCTACCTCAGTGATGACTCACCGTTGCGTGCGGACGCGATCACCGTGAGCCCGTTCCTCGGATTCGGTTCTCTCACACCCGCATTCGATCTGGCCCGACGCGCCGGACGCGGCGTGTTCGTGCTCGCCATGACCTCCAACCCGGAGGGCGTCGAGGTCCAGCACGCGGTCTGGGAGCAGGAGACCGTCTCCGGCACGATCATCGACGACGTCGCCGACGCGAACGCTGTCGCTGCCGCCGGGACGTTCGGTGACGTCGGCATGGTCGTCGGTGCGACCGTCGGCAAGGACATCGCCGACCTCGGCCTCGCCGAACGACTCGCCGAGTCACGGGCACCGCTGCTTGCCCCCGGCTTCGGCGCCCAGGGTGCGACCATCGGCGACATCGGCCGCGGGTTCGGCGCTGCGTCGCCGCTGGTGCTGCCGTCGACGTCACGTGCGGTCCTGAGCGCGGGGCCCGACGTCGAGGCGCTGCGTTCCGCAGTACGCACGGTGCAGCAGGAAGCGGCGAACCTGCAACAGGTATGACGCTCAGCCGGACAGGTGCTTCAGGGCCTCGCGGCGGGACAGCGGGCTGAGCTGGTCATGGTCGGAGACGAACGCCCGCACCCAGTCCGGCCGGGTGCGCGCGTAATCGCGCAGCGCCCAGCCGATCGCCTTGCGAATGAAGAAGTCCCGGTCGGTGAGGTTCGGTTCGATGACGTCGGCGAGCAGTGTCGGGTCGACCCGGTCCCGCCGGCCGAGCTGACTGATGATCGCTAGTCGTCGCAGCCACAGGTCGTCATGTCGGCTCCAGCGGCGGACGACCTCGGCCGTATGGCGAGGGTGCTCGTCGTGCAGGTCCGCGATGCGGTGCGCCGTCTCGTCGACGATGTCCCACCAGGCGCCTGTGGTGGCGAAGTGCTCGTGCAACGGAACGAGTTCGAGTCTCCCGCGAGCGCGGGGCAATGCGAGCAGGGCAAGGGCGGCATACCGCTCCTCGCGGTGCGTCGCCGTGTCGAACAGATCCCGCGCGGCACCGACCAGAGCATCGAGGTCCAGGTCGGGTTCAGCTCGTGCGACGGACCGGGTGATCCTGCGCACCTGCGGCACCGGCACGCCGAAGAACGGCAACGTCGATTTCATGTACGCCTGCATGCCGGGCGCCCGCGCCGGATCGCTCGCGTTCGTGAGGTCGGCGCGGATGCGACCGACCAGGTGTGCCCCGGCGCGCGACTCGGCCACCGCAGTCAGCGACGCGCGAACAGGAAGTATGCCGCGGGCAGCACCCCGGCCGAGTTGACCAGCGGAAGTGCGCCGGCCCACAACCATTTCGGGCCGCGGACTCCGTCGGCGGGGCGCCGCGAGAGGTCGACGAGCGCCGCAGTCTTGGCAGCGGTGTCGAGTGCGGCAGCGACCACCAGCAGCCTCTGCTGGGTCGGGCTCAGGGCGTGCCACTTCTGCTTGAGCCGGCCGGTGGGACGCGTGTCGATCGTCTCGGTGCTCATCGGTCCAGCGTATGGCGGGCAGCGCCGTCGACATACGGTCCCGACGATCGGATCGAGGAGGCGACCCCTCGTTGCCGAACCGCGCGCGGAGTCGCTAGGTTCGCTGGGTGCGGTAGATCAGGGTTCCGCACGTCGCAGAGACTTCTTCATCACTGAACACGCCAGGAGTAAGACACGTGGCCCTACCGCAATTGACGCCGGAGCAGCGCGCTGAGGCACTCGCCAAGGCTGCGGCCGCGCGGCGAGAACGCGCGGAGGTGAAGAACCGGCTGAAGTACGCGCAGGGTTCGCTCCGCGAGGTCATCGAGGCGGGCAAGGACAACGAGGTCATCGGCAAGATGAAGGTGTCCGCGCTGCTGGAGTCGCTGCCCGGGGTCGGCCGCGTGCGCGCCCGGCAGATCATGACCGACATCGGCATCGCCGAGACCCGACGGGTCCGCGGGCTGGGTGCCAACCAGGTGCACCGACTGCTGCAGCATTTCGAGCAGGCGGGGGACTCGTGACGTCCGACGCTGCGGACGGCCGCTCGAAGAACTGCGCCCCGCTGGTCGTGCTCGCCGGGCCGACCGCGGTGGGCAAGGGCACGGTGTCGGCATACATTCGAGAGCACTACCCGGAGGTCTGGTTGTCGGTGTCGGCGACCACCCGTGCCCCGCGTCCGGGGGAGATCGACGGCAAGCACTACCACTTCATCAGCCAGGAGCGTTTCGACGCGATGGTGGCCGAGGGCGAGTTCCTCGAGCACGCGGTCGTGCACGGGCGCGCCAGTTACGGCACCCCGCGCGGGCCGGTCACCCGGGCCGCGCAGGAGGGCAAGCTGCCGCTGCTGGAGATCGACCTGCAGGGCGCGCGCCAGGTGCGGGAGCAGTTGCCCGAGGCCTACTTCGTCTTCCTGGAGCCACCCAGCTGGGACGAGCTCGTCCGCCGGCTGGTCGGCCGGGGCACCGAGGGGGAGGCTGAGCGGGAGGTCCGGCTGGCGACCGCGCGGCGCGAACTCGCCGCGAAACCGGAGTTCGACACCACCATCGTGAACGACGATGTGCAGCGGGCCGCCGAAGAACTCGTACACTTGATGCAGCAGCACATCTGCGCCACGTCCTGATGGCGCCCGTGCGCAACCCGGTAACACCTCAGAAACACCCACCAACAAGAAGTGAGATTTTCTTCGTGTCTGGCACCAAGGCTGCCCCCGAGGGCATCACCAACCCGCCGATCGACGACCTGCTGAAGGTCGCCGACTCCAAGTACGCGCTGGTCATCTACTCGGCCAAGCGTGCGCGGCAGATCAACGCCTACTACTCGCAGCTGTCCGAGGGCCTGCTGGAGTATGTCGGCCCGCTGGTCGAGAGCCAGGTCAACGACAAGCCGCTGTCGGTGTCGCTGCGCGAGATCAACGAGGGCCTGCTGTCCATCGAAAAGGTCGAGGCCTAAGAACCCTCCATGCGCATCGTGCTCGGCGTCAGCGGGGGCATCGCCGCCTACAAGGCGTGCCTGCTGCTGCGCCGGTTCACCGAAGCAGGTCACGACGTCACCGTGATCCCGACGGCCGCCGCGCTGCGGTTCGTCGGCGCTCCGACCTGGGCGGCGCTGTCCGGCAAATCGGTCGCCGATGACGTCTGGACGCATGTCGAGGACGTCCCGCACGTGCGGATCGGCAAGTCCGCCGAGCTCGTCGTCGTCGCGCCGGCGACCACGGACCTGCTGGCGAAGGCCGCCCACGGGCTGGCCGACGATCTGCTCACCAACACCCTGCTGACCGCACGCTGCCCGATCGTCATGGCCCCGGCCATGCACACCGAGATGTGGCAGCACCCCGCGACCGTCGCGAACGTGGCAACACTGCGGGAGCGCGGCATACACGTCATGGAGCCCGACTCGGGTCGACTCACCGGTGCCGACACCGGCCCGGGCCGGTTGCGCGAGCCCGAGGAGATCGCGGCATACGCCCTCGATCTCGTGCCGGGTGACCGGGCCGCGACCGCAGGCCCGCTCGCCGGTCGCCGCGTGGTGGTCTCCGCCGGCGGCACCCACGAACCCATCGACCCGGTGCGCTTCATCGGCAACCGGTCCAGCGGCAAGCAGGGTTACGCCCTCGCCGCGGTGGCGGCCGAGCGCGGCGCCGAGGTCACCCTGGTCAGCGCCAACGCCGCGCTGCCGGTGCCCCCCGGAGTGGACCTGGTCCCTGTCGAGACCACGCTGGAGTTGCAGCAAGCCGTCATGAAGGCCGGCCAGGACGCCGACGCCATCGTGATGGCCGCGGCCCCCGCGGACTACCGGGCGGCGACCTACACCGATCACAAGATCAAGAAGACCGGCGGCGGCGATGATCTGGTGCTGCAGTTGGTCGAGAATCCCGACATCGTCAAGGGGCTGGTCGCCGAACGCGGCGAGTCACCGCGGCCGGTCATCGTCAGCTTCGCGGCGGAGACCGGTGACGCAGGCAGCTCCGTCATGGACCTCGCCCGCGCGAAGTTCGCCCGCAAGGGCAGCGACATCCAGGTCGTCAACGAGGTCGGGCCGGGCGTCACGTTCGGCCAGGACGAGGCCGTCATACACATCCTGACGCGCGACGGCGGTGACATTCCGGCAGAGACCCAGGTCGGGCCGGCCGACAAGGTCACGCTCGCACACGCTGTGTGGGATGCCGTCCAAGAACACCTGGACACCGTTTAGACTCCGGATGGCCCGCCGAACGGTCGGGCCAGCCAGCAGCCGCTGCACACCAATAAGGAGCAACCTGTGGCCCGTCTCTTCACCTCGGAATCGGTTACCGAGGGACACCCGGACAAGATCTGCGACCAGATCAGTGACGCGATCCTGGACGCCATGCTCGCGGACGACCCGAAGTCTCGGGTCGCCGTCGAGACGATGGTGACCACCGGACTCGTGCACGTAGCGGGTGAGGTGACGACGAACAGTTATGTCCCGATCGCGAAGCTGGTCCGGGACACCATCAAGAACATCGGCTACGACTCCTCGCTCAAGGGTTTCGACGGCACCTCCTGCGGCGTCTCGATCTCCATCGGTGAGCAGTCCCAGGACATCGCCCAGGGCGTCGACACCGCGCACGAGCACCGTGCCGAGGGCGGCACCGACGCCAAGGACAGCCAGGGCGCCGGCGACCAGGGCCTGATGTTCGGCTACGCGTGCTCCGACACCGCCGAGCTGATGCCGCTGCCGATCTTCCTGGCACACCGGCTCTCCGAGCGACTGACCAGCGTCCGCAAGAGCGGCGAGCTGGCCTACCTGCGCCCGGACGGCAAGACCCAGGTCACCATCGCGTATGACGGTGAGAAGGCCGTGAGCCTGGACACCGTCGTCCTGTCGACGCAGCACGCCGACAACATCTCGCTCGAGGGGATGCTCGAGCCGGACATCGACACGCACGTGATCAAGCCGGTCCTGGAGGAGCTCGCCGCCACCGGGAACACGCTGGACACCTCTTCCTACCGCAAGCTGATCAACCCGACCGGCAAGTTCGTCATCGGTGGCCCGATGGGCGACGCCGGACTGACCGGCCGCAAGATCATCGTCGACACCTACGGCGGCATGGCCCGCCACGGCGGCGGCGCCTTCTCCGGCAAGGACCCGTCGAAGGTCGACCGCTCGGCGGCATACGCCATGCGCTGGGTGGCCAAGAACGTCGTCGCGGCCGGACTCGCGGAGCGCTGCGAGGTGCAGGTCGCCTACGCCATCGGCAAGGCGCAGCCGGTCGGTCTGTACGTCGAGACCTTCGGCACCGAGAAGAAGCCGCTGGACAAGATCCAGCAGGCCATCAGCACCGTGTTCGACCTGCGGCCCGCCGCGATCGTCGAGGAGCTCGACCTGCTGCGACCGATCTACCAGCCGACCGCGGCCTACGGCCACTTCGGCCGCACCAAGGCCGACGGCGTCGAGAACGCCTTCACCTGGGAGCGCACCGACAAGGTCGAGGACCTCAAGCGCGCGATTGGTTGATTCGACCCTTCTGATTACACGTCGGCGGCCGGTCATGAACTCATTTCATGGCCGGCCGCTTTCGTATGTCGTAGGTAGGGCGACCGCGCTGTCCGGGCGATCGCGTATAACAAGGGCATGCGTTCGTCCGACCGGCCCACCGAACCGTCGGCGGACGCACCCGAAACCGACGACAGCGCGCCCCGCCCGGCGACGCCGGAACAGTTGCACCTGTTGCACGCCGCCGCGCCACGAGTGACGAAGGAGCGGGTGCAGGCCGAGCCGGAGAAATCCACCGTTGCATTGCCGGTGGCACGAGTGGTGCTCGATGTCGGGCTGGCCCACCTCGACCGGCCGTTCGAATACACCGTCCCGGAGAAGCTCGCCGCGGACGCGCAACCGGGTGTCCGGATCAAGGCACGGTTCGCCGGCAAGGACGTCTCCGGATTCGTCGTCGCTCGCGTCGCCGAGGCCGAGCACACCGGCAAGCTGGCGCCGCTGCGCCGGGTCGTCAGCCCAGAGCCGGTCCTGACCCCGGCGGTGGTCGATGCGTGCCGTGCGGTCGCCGATCACTACGCCGGACCGCTGGCCGACGTGCTGCGCCTCGCGGTGCCGCCCCGGCACGCGGCCGCCGAGAAGGCACTCGACGCCAAGCCGACCCCTGACTTCGAGAAGCCGGAACCGCCGGCCGCCACCGCGTGGCAGCGGTATCCCGCCGGGGAGGCGTTCCTCCGTCGTGTCTCCGACGGCGACGACCCGGCGGCGTCCTGGCTCGCCGCACCGACCGTGGACCCGGCGGCCGACTGGCCGGCCGCGTTGGCTCAGGCCGTCCGGGCCACGCTGCACGGTGGCCGCGGTGCGCTGGTGGTGGTCCCGGATCATCGCGACCTCGATCGGCTCGACGCCGCGCTGACCGCGGAACTGGGGGAGGGGCACCATGTGCGCCTCACCGCCGAACAGGGACCGCAGGCTCGCTACACGGCGTGGCTGAAGGTCCTGCGCGGACACGTCCGGTGCGTGATCGGCACGCGGGCGGCCGCCTGGGCGCCGGTCCGGGACCTCGGCCTGCTCGCCTGCTGGGACGACGGCGACGACCTGCTCGCGGAGCCGCGCTCGCCATACCCGCAGACGCGAGAAGTGTTGCGCCTGCGAGCGATTCGTGAGAGGGCAGCGCTGTTGCTCGGCGGCTTCGCCCGGTCGGTGCCGGTGCAGCGCTGGCTGGAGGACGGTGTCGTCCGGCCGGTTCAGGCGCGCACCGCGCCGGGCTCGGTGCCGCGCGTGATCGTCGCCGGCGACGAGCGCGAGGTGGAGCGCGCGGGTGCGGCTGCGCATGCGCATCTGCCGCCCGTCGCCTGGTCGACCGCGCGTGCGGCGTTGGCGGACGGCCCGGTCCTCGTCCAGGTGCCTCGGCGCGGCTATCTGCCGACGCTGCGCTGCGGACAGTGCCGGGAGGTCGCCCGCTGCGAGCACTGCCACGGCCCGATGGGCCTGCCTGCGCCCACCTCGCCGGCCGTATGCCGGTGGTGCGGTCGCGCCGCCGAACCCTGGCGCTGCCCGGAGTGCTACGGCACCCGGCTGCACGCGGCCGTGGTCGGCGCGCGCCGGACCGCGGAGGAGTTGGGTCGTGCGTTCCCCGGCGCGACCGTGCTGCGGTCCGGTGCCGGCGAGATCGTCGGCTTGGTGGGTGCCGAGCCGCAGTTGGTCATCGCGACGCCGGGAGCCGAACCGGTGGCGGCCGACGGGTATGCCGCAACGCTGCTGCTCGACGGCTGGGCGTTGCTCGACCGTGCCGCGTTGGACGCCGGGGAGGAGACGTTCCGTCGCTGGACGGCCGCCGCAGCCTTGACGCGTCCGGCGTCACGGGGTGGTGCGGTCGTCATCTGTGGCGTGTCGTCGGGGGTGACACTGCCGCCGGTCGAGGCGCTCGTGCGCTGGGCGCCGGACACCTTCGCCGAGCGGGAGTTCGCCGCACGTCGGGAGCTGGATCTGCCGCCCGCTTCCTGGATGGTGCAGTTGACCGGCGAGGTGACGGACCTGGACGCGTTCAGCAGCTCCGTCCGGCAGTTGCTCGACGACGCGGTGCCGCTCGAGCGCATCGGCCCGATGCCGGTTCCGGGCGGCACCGACGGCACCAGCATGTTGCTGCGGTCGGCACGGCCGCACGCGCGTGCCGTGGCCCGCGCCGTCGCCGCGGCACGGGGCGTCCGCAGCGCGCGCAAGCTGCCCGGCACCGTCACCGTCCGGGTCGACCCGAGCGGCGCCCTCCTCTGATCACCCCACGAATCGGCGCGGGCCTCGGCGCCGCTAGTCTCTGCGTGGTGACCCAGCAGCAGACCGCGACCACCGGCACGACCTCCGGCGAACCCGACCTCAACCCGTCACCGGTCGATGCGGTCGTCTTCGATCTGGGCAATGTGCTCATCGAGTGGGACCCGCATCCGGCGATCGCCGCCGGCGTCGGCGACGAGCGTGCCCGCGCGTTCCTCACCAGCGGCGAGTTCGACTTCGGCGCCTGGAACCACCAGCAGGACGCCGGCCGCACGTTCGCCGACGGCGAGCAGGAGGCCACTGCGGCATACCCGCATCTGGCGGACGAAATCCGTTCCTACCGTGAGCATTTCGCGAAGTCGATGTGTGGCGCCATCGACGGAACGGTGGAGATTCTCAAACAGTTGCACGCCGCCGAGATCCCGCTGATCGCGCTGACCAACTGGTCCGCCGAGACCTTCCCGGTCGCGGTCGAGACCTTCGATTTCCTCGACCTCTTCGAGGACATCGTCGTGTCCGGCGAGGAGGGCGTCGCCAAGCCCGACCCGGAGATCTTCGAGGAGCTCGAGGACCGGATCCGCCACCTGGGCAGCCTCGACGACTGCATCTTCATCGACGACAAGCTCGCCAACGTGCAGGCCGCCACCGAGGCCGGCATGGACGCCATCGCCTTCACGACACCGGAGGAACTGCGCGCCGACCTGCTGGTGCGCGGCCTGCCGGTGCAGCGATAGGGCAGCGGTATGTCGATCACTCCGATCCGCTTGTACGGCGACCCCGTCCTGCGAACACCGGCGGCGCCGGTCACCACCTTCGACAAGGAACTGCGCACGTTGGTGCAGGACCTGACCGACACGATGATGAACGCGCCCGGCGCGGGCCTGGCCGCACCCCAGTTGGGTGTGGGCTTACGGGTCTTCACCTACTACGTCGGCGGTGAGCTCGGACACCTGGTCAACCCGGATCTCGACCTGTCCGGGGAGATCGAGGTCGACGAGGAGGGCTGCCTGTCGATCCCGGAGTTCTCCTGGCCGACACCGCGGTCGCTGTCGGTAGTGGCGCGCGGCTTCGACATGTATGGCGAGCCGGTCACTCTGGAGGGCAGCGATCTGCTGGCTCGCTGCATCCAGCATGAAACCGACCACCTGGACGGGATCCTGTTCATCGACCGGCTCGACAAGGAGCAGCGCATGCTGGCGCTGAAGGAGATCCGGAACGCCGAATGGGCCGGCCTGCCCGGCCCCGTCATACGCGACAGCCCGCACGCCAACCCGACCTACGGAGCCTGAGATGCGAGTGGTTTTCGCCGGCACGCCAGAGGTGGCGTTGCCGAGCCTGCGCGCGATCGCCGCGTCGGCCCATGAGGTCGTCGGTGTCGTCACCCGCCCGGACGCTCGGGCCGGACGCGGTCGGTCGCTGCGGCCGTCGCCGGTCGCCCTGCTGGGCGAGGAGCTCGGCGTACCTGTCCTGAAGCCGCGCTCGGCCAAGGAGCCCGGCTTCGCCGAGGAGCTCGCTGCCCTCGAGCCCGACGTCTGCCCGGTCGTCGCCTACGGATCCCTGGTGCCGCGGTCCGTGCTCGATGTTCCCCGCCACGGCTGGGTCAACCTGCACTTCTCGCTGCTGCCGGCCTGGCGAGGGGCTGCGCCGGTGCAACACGCGATCCTGCACGGTGACGAGGTCACCGGCGCGACCGCCTTCCTGCTCGAGGAGGGCATGGACACCGGGCCGGTGCTGGGCACGATGACCGAGACGATCCGCCGCACCGACACCAGCGGCGATCTTCTCGGTCGGCTCGCCGAGGCGGGCGCGGGTCTGCTGGTGGCCGCTCTCGACGGGCTCGCCGACGGCTCGATCACGCCGGTCCCGCAACCGAACGAGGGCGTGTCGATGGCACCCAAGATCAGCGTCGAGGACGGTGAGATCCCTTGGCAGGAGCCGGCATTCGCGATCGGCCGGCGCGTGCGCGCCTGCACGCCGGCACCGGGCGCGTGGACCACGTTCCGAGATGCCCGGCTGAAGGTTCTCACGCTGGACCAGGACGTCCCGGACGACATACGCCCGGCCGCCGGTGAACTCGTCGCGACCAAGCGCGCCGTGTATGTCGGCACCGGCACCACGCCGGTGCGGTTGGACACCGTGCAGCCGCATGGCAAGAAGGCCATGGCGGCGGCAGACTGGGCTCGCGGCGTACGCGTCGCAGAAGGAGAAACACTGACATGAGTGACGGGCACCAGAGCGGCGGCTTCCGCGACGACCGCGGGCGTCAGCGACCGGCATCCCGTCGCGTGGGCGGGAAGAACCAGACCGCCACCCGGCCGGCGGACCGGCGTCGCGGCGGCGACCCGGTGCGCAAGGTGGCCTGGCAGGTCAGCCGCGCCGTCGCGGACGGCGCCTACGCCAACCTCGAGCTGCCCAAGGCACTGCGGGCCGCCGACCTGCACGGTCGGGACGCGGCCTTCGCCACTGAGCTGACCTATGGCGCCATCCGGATGCGCGGTCTGTATGACGCCATCATCGAGTTTGCCGCCGGACGACCGGTCGGGCAGATCGAGCCGCCGGTACTGGACACCCTCCGCCTCGGCGCGCATCAGATCCTCGGCATGCGGGTGCCCTCGCACGCGGCGGCCTCGGAGACCGTTGCGCTGGCCCGTGAGATGAACGGCACGGGCGCCTCGGGATTCGTCAACGCGGTGCTGCGCCGGATCACCGAACGCAGCCGCGAGGAATGGATCCGGGAGGTGACCGCCGGCCGGCCGCGCGAGGATGCGCTGGCCGTGGAGCACTCGCACCCGGAATGGATCGTGCGCGCGCTGCGCGGTGCACTGCGCTCGGACGGGATCACCGACGACGCCGAGCTGGACACCGCCCTCGTCGCGCTGCTGGAGGCCGACAACGCGGCGCCCGCCGTGTCGCTGGTGGCACGCCCCGGACTCGCGACCGTGCAGGAACTGGTCGACGCGGGTGCGGAGCCGGCGACGTTGTCACCGGTCGGGGCCACCCTGACCAGCGGTGACCCGGCCGACATTGCTGCCGTGCGCGAGACGCGGGCCGCCGTGCAGGACGAAGGCTCCCAGTTGGTCGCGCTGGCCTTGGCGAACGCACCGGGGCAGGTCGACGGCCCGCGCGACTGGCTCGACCTGTGCGCCGGCCCGGGCGGGAAAGCCGCTCTGCTTGCTGCGCTTTCGGCTGAGCAGTCGGATGTCACCCTCTTCGTCAACGAGATCAGCGAGCACCGCACGGAGCTCGTCCGCCGGACGCTGCGCGCCGCGTTGGACGCCGGGATCGAGGTGATGATCGGCACCGGGGACGGCCGGGAGCTGGGTGCCGACGAGCCCGAGACGTTCGAGCGGGTGCTCGTCGATGCACCGTGCACCGGGCTGGGCGCGCTGCGCCGCCGGCCGGAAGCCCGGTGGCGTCGCACACCCGGTGACGTGACGGACCTGACCGCCATACAGGCCGAGCTGTTGAACTCCGCGCTCGATGCGACAGTCACCGGCGGTGTCGTTGCGTACGTGACCTGCAGCCCGCATGTGGCCGAGACGACGGCCGTCGTCCACGCGGTGACCAGCGGACGCGACGACGTCACCGTCGAGGACGCGCGCCCGCTCTTCCGTGATGCGGCGGGTGCCCAGATCGAGCAGCTCGGCGACCGGCCGATGGTGCAGCTCTGGCCGCACGTGCACGGCACGGACGCGATGTTCTTCGCTTTGCTGCGCAAGACGGCCAAGGACGAGAGCTGAACAACCGCAATGAATTTCGTACGTCAAGAACGTGGAGGAAGCGTGCAGATCGCACCGAGCATCCTGTCGGCGGATTTCGCCAATCTCGAGCGCGACCTGCAACGCATCGCGACCGCCGACTCGGCCCATGTCGATGTCATGGACTACCACTTCGTCCCCAATCTGACGCTGGGCCTGCCGGTGGTCGAGGCGTTGCAACGCGTGACGCCGATCCCGTTGGACTGCCACCTGATGATCGACGACCCCGACCGCTGGGCTCCTGCCTACGCGGAAGCGGGCGCCGACAGCGTCACCTTCCACATCGAGGCCGTGCGGGACCCCCGGGCTCTCGCCAAGGACCTGCACGCCGCCGGCGCCCGAGCCTGTATGGCGCTGAAGCCCGGCACCGCGTTCGCGCCCTACGAGGAACTGCTCGAGGTGGTCGACATGGTGCTGGTGATGACCGTCGAACCCGGCTTCGGCGGGCAGAGCTTCATGGCCGACCAGATGCCGAAGGTGCGCGAGGTGCGGGAGGCGATCAAGCGGCGCGGGGGAGAGATCCGGATCCAGGTCGACGGTGGTGTCTCGTCGTCGACGATCGAGCAGTGCGCCGAAGCAGGAGCGGACGTATTCGTTGCAGGCTCAGCGGTGTACGGCGCCGACGACGCGGCGGCGGCCATCAAGGAGTTGCGCGAGCTCGCGACGTCCTGCGTGCACGGCTGAGCGAACGGGGCGCGTGCACAACCGGCAACGGTCGCCGGATAGGTGCGTGTTGAGGCCTGTGCCATAATCGAGAACGAACGTGCTCCGGGGTCGGTGAAATTCCGAGCCGGCGGTGATAGTCCGCGACCCGGTCGTCCATGACGATCGGTTGACCTGGTGGAACTCCAGGACCGACGGTTAAAGTCCGGATGGGAGGCAGCACGAGGGCTGCGCCATTGGCGCACCCTGCGGCGACGCATTCGCCCGCATCTGCGGACGTTTCGCGCGACCGCTCGTCACCCCCGGAGCCGGTGAGACCGGACCGGGAAGGAGTGGCGAGTGCAGGACACCCCAGCATTCGAGCAGCCGATGCGCGCTGCCCTCGAGTTGGCCGCCCGCGGTCCGCTCGTCGATCCGAATCCCCGCGTCGGGTGCGTCCTGGTGAAGGACGGCGAGATTGTCGGTCGCGGCTGGCACGCCGGTGCGGGCACCCCGCACGCGGAAGTCGGCGCGCTGGCCGATGCCGGCGATCGGGCTCGCGGCGCGACGGCCTACGTCACGCTCGAGCCGTGCGCGCACACCGGCCGTACCGGACCGTGTGCCGAAGCCCTCATCGCGGCTGGCGTGACCCGGGTGGTCTTCGGCCAGAGTGACCCGAATCCGCTGGCCCGCGGTGGTGCGGAGGTGCTGCGGAGCCGGGGTGTCGAGGTCCACGGCGGTCTCCTGGCCGACGAGGCGGCTGCACTCAACCAGCACTGGACCTACGCGGTGACCCACGAAAAACCGTGGGTGATCTGGAAGTTCGCGATGACCGTCGACGGTCGGTCGGCCGCCGCCGACGGCACCAGTCAGTGGATCAGCAACGAGTTGTCCCGCGCCGACGTGCACGAGCTGCGCCGCCGGGTCGGTGCGACCGTCGTCGGCACCGGCACCGCGCTGGCCGACGACCCGCACCTGACCGCCCGGACCCCGGACGGCGCCGTCGTCGGGACTCAGCCGGTGCGGGTGGTCGTCGGTGAGCGCGACCTGCCGGCGGGCGCACGACTGCTCGACGGCGCGGCACCGACCCTGCAGTTGCGCACTCATGACCTGACCGCGGTGACGAAGGAGCTGCACGGCCGGGGTATCCGGTCGGTGCTGCTGGAGGGCGGACCCCTGCTCGGAGCCGCGTTCTGCGCGGCCGGCCTGGTCGACGAGATCGTCGCGTATGTCGCACCGCTGTTCCTCGGTGCGGGCAGCGCCGCGGTCGGACCACTCGGCGTGACCACGCTGGCCGACGCCACCACCTGGACCTTGCACGACGTTACGCGTCTCGCGGACGACGTCAGACTCATCTATCGGAGGAAGTGACGTGTTCACCGGCATCATCGAAGAGCTCGGCCACGCGCAAGAGTTTGTCCGACAAGGGGATTCAGCGACCCTGTCGATCTCGGCGAAGGAGGTCGTGGCCGACGCGCAGCACGGTGCGTCGATCGCGGTCAACGGCGTGTGTCTCACCGTCGTCGAGCACTCAGCGACCGGATTCACCGTGGACGTGATGGCCGAGACCCTGGAACGCAGCAGCCTCGGTGCGCTGCAGCCCGGGAGTCCGGTCAACCTCGAGCGGGCGGTCCGGGCCGACGGGCGGCTCGACGGTCACATCGTGCAGGGGCACGTGGACGGCGTCATACAGCTGCTGCGGCGGGCGGAGCACGAGCACTGGACCGAGGTGACGTTCTCCCTGCCCGAGACCCTCGCGCCGTACGTCGCGGAGAAGGGATCCGTTGCGCTGGACGGGGTTTCGCTGACCGTCGCATCCGTGGGGACCGACGAATTCTCGGTGTGCCTGATCCCCACCACCCTCGCGCTCACCACCCTCGGTGCTCGGCGGGCCGGCGAGCCGGTCAACCTCGAGGTGGATGTGCTGGCCAAGTATGTCGAGCGCATGGTCGCCGTGCGCTCCACGGGAGAGGCGGAAGCCAAGTGAACTTCTTCGAGCGGATCTACGACGCGTCGATCACCATCGGCGGCCACGGCATCACCTGGCGCGAGATCGTCGGCAACCTCTTCGGTCTGGCATCCGCGATCGGCGGGATGCGTCGCAAGGTGTGGGCCTGGCCGATCGGCATCATCGGCAACGCGTTGCTCTTCACGGTCTTCTTCGCACTCGGCTTCACCGCACACGGTGGGCAGGTGATGTTCGGGCAGGCCGGTCGGCAGGTGTTCTTCATCCTCACCTCGATCTACGGCTGGTGGGTCTGGCAACGCAACCGCTCCGGCAAGCGCGCCGGCGCCCCAGCCGTCCAGCCACGCTGGGCGAGCAACACCGAACGGGTCGCACTGCTCGGGTTCTGGGTCGTTGCAGTCGTTTTCGTCCAGTGGATCACCCGCCAGATCGGCGTCGGCTGGACTCCGCCCAGCTGGTACTTCTGGGCCGACGCCTGGATCTTCGTCGGATCCATCGTGGCCACCTTCGCCATGGCGCGCGGCCTCAACGAGTTCTGGCTGGCCTGGATCGCCGTCGACCTGGTCGGCGTGCCGGAGTTGATCCACTTCGAGTACTACCCCTCGGCGGCGCTGTACGCGATCTACGCGGCCTTCGTCATCTGGGGATTCATCGTCTGGCTGCGGGTGACCCGTAGGTCGGGCCGCCCAGCACAACCCGCAGAGGAGTTGGTGTCGTCATGATCAGCACCATCGACGCCGCACTGTCCGAGATCGCCGCCGGCCGACCGGTGCTCGTCGCCGACGACGCCGACCGGGAGAACGAGGTCGACCTCGTCATGGCCGCCCAGCACGCCGACGAACACTGGATCGGCTGGGCCATCCGGCACGGTTCGGGTGTCATCTGCACACCGATGCCGGACACCGTCGCCGATCGCCTCGCGCTGCCGCCGATGGCGCGGCACAACCAGGATCCGAAGGGCACGGCATACACCGTCTCCGTGGACGCCGCCGGCCTGACGACCGGGATCAGCGCCGCCGAACGCGCCCGCACGATCGCCCTGCTGGCCGATCCCTCGGCCGACCAGGAAGCGTTCACCCGCCCGGGCCACGTCTTCCCGCTGCGTGCCCGTGAGCGGGGTGTGCTGGAGCGTGCCGGACACACCGAGGCGGCCGTCGATCTGGCCCGGCTGGCCGGCTGCGAGCCGGTCGGCGCCATCGTCGAGATCGTCCACGACGACGGCTCGATGATGCGGTTGGCCGACGCCGAGGAGTTCGCGCGGCGCGAGGGGCTGCTCGTGGTGACCATCGCGGACCTGATCGCCTGGCGCCGACTGCACGATCGTGTCGAGCAGCGTGCACGCACCACGCTGCCGACGGCGTCGGGGACGTTCGAGATCGTCGGGTATGCCGACCTGCTCACCGGAGCGGACCACGTCGCGCTTGTCTCGCCTCGCGGCATACCGGCTGAATCCCCGCTGGTACGAGTGCATTCCGAATGCCTCACCGGCGACACCTTCGGTTCGACCCGGTGCGACTGCGGCCCGCAATTGGCCGAGTCGATGCGTCGGGTCGCGGCCGAGGGCGGCGTCATCGTCTACCTGCGCGGGCACGAGGGCCGCGGTGTCGGTCTGCTGGACAAGCTGCGGGCCTATGCGTTGCAGGACGGCGGGCTGGACACCGTCGATGCCCAGACGGCCCTTGGCCTGCCGATTGACGACCGTGAGTTCGGCGCCGCCGGCGCGATCCTGCGCGACCTGGGCATCACGTCGATGCGCCTGTTGACCAACAACCCCGAGAAGGAGACCCAGTTGCGCGATTCGGGTATCACCATCGAGACCGTGCCGCTGATCACCGATCGGACAGTCAACAACAGCCGCTACCTGGAAACGAAGCGCGTCCGCCTCGGCCACCGGTTGGGAGAAAGCGCATGAAGCGGCGTGGTCTCGATACGGCCTCGGCTAGCGCCTCGTTCTACTCGACCAGCCTGAGGAGGCTCGCATGAGTGGACACGGAGCACCGGAGAGTGTGGTCGTCGACGGCAGCGGCCTGCGGGTCGCGATCGTGGCGGCCTCGTGGCACACGCAGGTCATGGACGGGCTGCTGGACGGCGCCCGGCGCGGGCTCGCCGCATGTGGGGTCACGGACGTGGCCGAGGTGCGCGTGCCGGGCACGTTCGAGTTGCCGGTCGCCTGCTCCCGGCTCGCCCCGTCGTATGACGCGCTGGTCGCGCTTGGTGTCGTGATCCGTGGTGGCACACCGCATTTCGACTATGTCTGCACCGCGGCGACGCACGGTCTGACGGACGTCTCGGTGCGCACCGGCACCCCAGTCGGCTTCGGCGTGCTGACCTGTGACAACGACCAGCAGGCACTCGACCGGGCAGGTCTCGTTGGCTCCAGCGAGGACAAGGGTTTCGAAGCATCGACCGCTGCCGTCGCCACGGCCGTGACGCTGGCGACCCAGTAAGTAGGCGAGGCGCCGGGTGATAGTGCACGGCTGACCGGTGAGCCGCTGTCGTTGCTCGGCACCCCGTTCGCCGGCCCAGCACGAAACGGCGAGCCCTGGTCTTCGGATGACGTCCGCGTCCCGGGACGCCAAGCCGGACAGGTTCTACGGGACGTTCATCACGACATCGGCGCGAAGCAGCGCCTTGTCCCTTTGGTTCACCAGTCGTGGAACGTCCAATGGGACACCGATTTCACCTGGGCGGGTCGCACCGCTGTCGGCCTACAGTCGGAGGATGAAGCAGGTTGCATCAGCGCGGCGCACGATCCGGCTCTTCCCTGACTACGGCCGTGACTACCCGCTTTGGGAGGACTCGACCCCGACCTGGGACGTTGGGTATACGACCACGCCGGAGACGTACGGGCTGTCGGCACAGTTAGCCGCCACGTTGGCCGCTTGGCAAGGGTTCTGGGAGACGCACTTCGACCCGTTCGACGGCTGGGACACGCACGAAAACCAGAAACGGTGGAAACGACACGGAGGACGCGTTGCTCGTGATTTGCAGGAGGAAGTTCGGGGCTTCGCGGACGTCCAAGCTGAGTTCTGATCGCTTCACTCGGGGTCCCGATGTGGCAGCACCGCGTGACGATCCTCTTTCAGAACGGCCGCGCCGCTGAGGCTGTACCTCTTACGATGACCTAAGGATGGAGTGCACGCGTGGGAGGGGACAACAGGATGTCCAATAGGAGAGTGCGGTCGGTCCGTATCGAAAACGCTGACGAGCCAATCCGCTGGGCTGGCGAGACCTGGGCGAACGCGCCCTCTACCGGTGCGGGTCAGCGTTGCGGTTTCTGCGACTCTGATGCTGTTGCGTGGGTCCACATGCTGGATCAGGACAAGGTCTGGCACGAGGCATGGGGCGAGAACTACAGTCTTTCTGACTTCTTTGTGTTCTGTGACCGCTGCGAGGTCGTCTTTCAAACCGGTGACGTCGAGTCGATGGTCAAACTGATCAATCCGGAGGCCGGTTGGGATATCGAGGACGTTGACGAGGATCTGGTCAAACCGGTGAAGGCGCTCATTCGCGCCGACCTTGGACGGCGACCCCTGCGTTAGAGGCTGCGCGTTGAAGGATCGGCGAACGAGACACTGCTCGGAGTAAGCGTGGTGCTCAACGTGGGAGTCGGAGCGGGGTGCTGTGGGCAGTGTTATCTGCTCAACGTTGACGTGGATAAGACATGGTGTCCGTCGGCGTCCGGCTGGGACTGCCTATTGCTTGCCCGCGCTAGGTTTCGTCAGCTGCGTTCCAACGCCGTGCGCCGCGAATCCACGCTTCTTCTTCACTACCGCGTAGATCCTCACAGCCCCAATGACAGCGATCACCGCGAACACTGGGCGAACCAGCCATGCCAAACCGGGCGTCCAGTGCACGAGTAACGCACTCAGCAGCATCATCGCGGCGAGCACGCCGGCCGCGGCGGCGACCGCCAAGGCCTCGGCCGACCAAACGGCGCGGCCAGTCATACCCTCACGCTCCCAATCGGACTGCATAGCTCAGTCTAGGCCTTACCGGACGTCGATACCGCGCGATCACACAGCACTTCCCGGGTCTGCCAATCACCGCGTCGCCCCGATTGACGATCGTCTACCGGGCAGCGTCCCGACATGGGGAATCCGGTGTCTGCCCGGTGGGGTCGCCGCGGTGCCAGTCGTATTCGCGTTCTACCCGGCAAATGCGGGCACGGTAGGCCCGGTAGAAGCGCTGCTGTCCGAGTAGTTGTACTCCCAGGTGCTCTGCGTCATTCCGCCAGGCCCACAGGCAGTTCAAGTCTCGCCAGTAGGAAACGGCGATGCCGGTGGCGTCCGTGCGTGCGAACTCGAGACCGAGGAAGCCGTCCATGTCTCGCGCGATCTGGAGCATGCGGTCAGATGCTTCGTCGTATCCGACAAGGTCCGCGGGAGCCTCCGAGAGGACGGTCGTGAGGATGGCGGCGTAATACGGCGGAGCGGTGCCGTCAACGATGCTCGCGGTGCCGTCGCTCATCGCTTGATTGTCGCATCATCGCCTCCCTACTAACCGGCGACTGCCGTTCGGGGGCTCGCGAGTCGACCGGTCTCGCGGGTGGAACAACAAGCAGGACTGAGCGCTACGTGCTGCAACATCCCGGACGCCTTCCCGATAGACGTTCGATCGGCGGTCACGACGACGATCGCGACAATGACCGGCAGAGCTTTGCGGCAAGCCAACGCCGCTTGGCGTGGACGGCTCACGAACGGCATTTCGTGTGGCAACATCATTGCGGTGGGTGGTGAAGTCGAGGGCGGTGGCAAGCGCAACGGGTTTGCCGGGTGGTTCTTGCTCGTCGGAGCCTTTGGCTGCGCAATCCTGGCACTCAGAGCAGGGATTGGGCACCGGTGGGTTCTGATGATGTTCGAGGTAATCTGTGTCGTCGGTGTTCTATATGCCTCACTCTGGAATCTCGGCCTGGTCAGTTCTCTCCGTGGCCGCCGAAACAATCCGTAATCGACCTCGTACACCATCGATATCCGGGGCTCGTGTCCGATTAGGCCCTGTGTAGTGTGTGGGATCCGGTGATACTTGGTGCATGCGATGGTCCCGGGTGGTTGCGCTGGGGATCGTTCTGCTGGTCGTCGTGCCGATCGGCGGGTTCTGGTTGTGGGGAAGGCCACCCGCGCATGTCGCTCTGCCCACGGCCCGCACACCACCGGCGCAGGTCGTGCAGACCTACGTGCGGGCGATGAACGATCGCGACTTCGGTGCGTGCGGGCACATGGAACTGGGCGACGGCCACGGATTCGGAGCACACTGGACGAGCCTGCACGCTCCGAACATGCGGCGGCTGACCATCGACCGCGTCCAGCCGGTGGTGTCCGGCCGCCGGGCGGCCGCAGATCAGTCCAACTCCGAACTGGCGGCATGGGGCCAGACCGTCGAAGTCGACACGACCGCCACCCTGAACAATTTCGAAGGCTTCCACGCCAGTGAACGTGACCAGCCGTGGTCCTTCGAACTCGTCCGACACGACAGATCGCAACCATGGCGCATCTTCGATCAAGGCCAAGGATGACCTCGGCCGCCCGGTACGTGATCGTCAGACGGGACGCGGCGAAGGACCACCGCTTCGGTGATGGAAAACCATTTTCGCCCATGCCCTGCATCCTGCGAGCATGCGGACATGCCCATTGAGCTGCTCGACGCGCGCGACCCGCAGGCAACGAGGACGATCCTGGAAGGGTTGCCCGAGTGGTTCGGCATTCCGGAGGCGATCACCGGCTACGTGCGGGACACGGAATCGCCTGAGTTTCGAAGCCTCGTCGCACGAGACGGTGATCGCACAGTCGGCGTAGCTCTCATCTCGCGACATTTTCCCGAGTCAGCCGAGGTTCATCTCATCGCAGTCGCAAGAGAGTACAGAGGTCAAGGTGTTGGGAGGTCCTTGATCGAACGAGCGATCAAGGACTTGACCGACGACGCTTGCCGGCTGCTTTCGGTTCACACAGTTGGGCCATCGTTCGAAGACACAGCGTACGAAGCAACGCGCGCGTTCTACCGCAGTACAGGGTTCGTCCCTCTTGAAGAGCACCACGACCTTGACTGGTCAGGACCGACACTCATCCTCGTTCAGCCACTGAGACATCCACCGCTGTAGCACCAGAGCGCCGATCAGCAATCTTCCAACGGGCGGCTGCGACGCCCGGTCGGCAGTTGCCACGCTGAGCTGGTCTGGTGTCGCGTCATTTCACGTCCCAACCAGTCAACTGGATGATCTCGGCCGCGACAGCAGGCACCGTCGGTTCATCGGTGCTGATCCGGACGACTTCAGCGGGTGCATCCGCCTCCAGACCGACAGCGGCCTCTCGACTTCGTCCTACGGCGTACGCAAGTCCGCCGCCAATCTCACGCTGGGCGAGTCTCTGCTCGGCGACCGTGTCGCTGGATGTCAACAGCACGCCCGTCACCGTCGGGTCGTCGCCCATCGCCGTGGTCAGTTCGTGAATCACCGGTGCGGCCACGCTGGCCGTGTTGACGTAGATCAACCGCCGGTAGCCGCGGGCTTTGTAGTTGGCCCACATGGCTGCCAGATTGTCCTCCGCCAAGCGGTACCCCTGCTTCCACGGCACCGGGAACGCCATGTCGAGGTTGTCGCCTTCGATCCACGCATGGTGCACACCCTGCTCAGAGAGTTGGCGGTGAACCTCGGCGGCGACGGTGGTCTTGCCCACGCCAGACCGGCCACCGATCAGAAGCAACTGCGATCGGGACATGGTGCCAACGCTATTGCCCGAACCATCGGCACGGCGACAACTGGACCGGCACCGTAGACGCGCGTCGGTCAGATGCCTTTGCAAGATGTGAGCGCGTCGCTGACGCGGACTGCGTTCTGCTCGATGTTGTCGGTGGCCACTAGGTGCAGATCTGGTGGCTTCGACATCTCGGCGCATCCCGCGTCGAACGTTGCAGAAAGGTTTGCGTTCCGATCAGCAACGGTTGTTCCCCAGCGGGCATCCCGCTCGACCAGGCGACGATGTTGTTCACGGCCGTCGAGGTCGAACATCACCAGGAAGTCACACCGTGGGTGCGGACGCATCCCATCCAACAGGTACACCGGTGCTTGGCTGATCGGAAGGCCACCGACCTCCGATCGCCACACGAACCGCTCAAAGTCGCAGTCAGGCGTACTCCGGCGTTCGCCGATACCGGCATGGAGAGCACGGTCTACTGCCGGCCAGTCGTAAGCGATCGGCGAACTGAAATATTCGGCCGGTGTCTGATGGTCGGCTCGTGGCACGAAGAAGTAGTCCACGGGCACCCGTGCGAACCGCTCAGGCTGCTGTTCTTCCAAGAACTTGGCCAAGGTCGATTTCCCCGACGCCGACGGACCCATCAGGCAGACGATCATTCGTTGACCCAACCAGGGCCCACCGACATCACGCGATCCCCGAGTGGTGTCGAACGCAGCCGCGCCGGACGGTGTGGAAGCACGCCTGGCGAGGAGTCTCATCGGAGGATCGTTGAGCGAGATCGCCTGTTCACCTCGGCGCGTTGCAGGTGCGGTCCTTCAGCGACCGGACATCGCGCCAAAGCATGCCAACGCACGATGCCAGGTGACGCAGCAGCCGGTCGTCCGGAGCTGTGATTTATCCCCCGCCGCGACGAGCACTATAAGGAGCACGTGCACGCACGTGACCACACGTTCGCGGCGCGCGACACTACCCGGCTGGGCTTTGCGTGAGCCTGTGGCAGGCGACCGACGATGTCGCTGGCCAGAAGGTTGTTGACGCCTGTGGTTGGCGGGACGCTTCGTAGGTACAGTGGTGGCGTGCGTATGTCGCAGCGATTTCAGGACCCCCGGCCGGGTTATGGCCGCGGGGCCGTTGACGTGCAGTCATAGCGCAGTAGGTCTCCGCAGGTACGGCCGGGGGAAGTTTCTCCTCTTTCACCCGCCTGCAATCGATTCGGAGACCTTCTCATGTCGCATGCCGACTATCTAACTTCTGACCAGCTCTGCCACGCGCTGAAGCTGCGTGATCTCACCGATCCCGCACAGGGCGAGCACGCCATCCAGACTCTCCTCGGTTCCGTCGTGGGTTCGCTGCAGTCCGAATGGGGCTGCATCGCCCGCTACGTGCGCAACTCGCCGGTTGTCCCTGTGCGAGAGAACTACGACCGCCTCGGTTATGACCCTGGCGATGTCACCCGAGCCCGCAGGTACACCCGCTACATCAGCCCCACGGTGATGTTGCGCAGCCACACGAGCGCCGAGCTCCCGCGTGTCCTCGACGACTACGCCGGGCGAGTCGAGGTCGATGAATTGATCGTCGCCCCGGGCCTCGTCTACCGGCGTGACGCCGTCGATCGCAGCCATGTGGGCGAGCCACACCAGGTGGACCTGTGGCGTATCCGCAGCACCCCGGACACCGCAGACGAGGACGTGGTCATGATGATCGGCCGTTTGGTCGAGGCGGTGCTCCCTGGTGCGCAGTGGAAGACGATCGATGTCACACACCCTTACACGGTGGGCGGCAGGCAGATCGACGTGCTTCACGAAGGCGAGTGGCTCGAGTTGGCCGAGTGCGGCCGCATCCACCCCGAGGTGCTCCGCACGTCCGGCCTCGACCCCGAGCGTTGGTCAGGACTCGCTCTCGGCATGGGACTCGAGCGCGCACTGATGCTGCGCAAGGGCATCCCAGACATCCGCTACCTGCGAGCAGAGGACCCGCGCATCGCCAGCCAGATGCTCACCCTGGACCCGTGGCAACACGTCTCACCATTGCCCGCAACCCGACGCGACATCTCGGTAGTCCTAGATGCGGAAGAGGACGAAGAGACGCTCGGCGACCGCATCCGCATCGCCCTCGGCGGCGACGCCGACGTCATCGAGTCCCTCGAAGTGCTCAGCCGCACACCCCACGAGGAACTGCCGGAGGCGGCACGCTCCCGGCTCGGCACACACCATGGCCAGGTCAATCTCCTGTTGCGGATCGTGTTGCGGCCCATCGACCGCACCCTCACCTCGGAGGAGGCCAACGTGATCCGCAACAGGATCTACCGGGCCGTACATGATGGTCCGGTGCTGGAACTGATCTGAGATCGCGAGAGAGACCATCATGACCTCACGCACGCACGCCAACGTGCCCCCCTCACCCGAAGGACGATAGATACAGCCGCATCCCGCCGGTCATGCAGCGCCCGAAACGTGTGTCGGTCGACGCAGGCTGATCAGGCACGTTCAGCTATTCGCCCCTGCTTGCCTCGCACCACGCCGAGATGTGCTCGGCGGCGTAGTCAGTGGCCGCAGACCAGTACGCGCCATGGCCGGAGGCAAACATGGCCGCCCAAGGCTGTCGCCCGGCCCGGGCAGAAGTTCGAAGCAACTCGTGCATCGCCTTTGTTCGCTGGACGATGACGACGGGAAGTTCACGTCGGAGCTGCTTGCTGGGCGCGTATCCGTCAAGGACACAACGCAGCCGACGGCCAGCGATCTCGGGTGGCGTGGATGGATCGATGCCAGCGAACGACTGTGCGGCGTAAGCCAAGTCCCATTCGCGGGTACTCGGACCGGCACCGTCCCAGTCGATGAACGTCATGCTGCCGTCGTGCAGCACGAGGTTCCAGGGCGCTAGGTCGTTGTGACACAACAAGTCCGCTGGTTCCGGAGATGGGATCAATACGTCCCAGTCACCACCGACAACCGGCACGGACTCGCTGACGTCGTGCAAGCGGCGAATGAGCTGTCCGACGGCGATGAGTTGGTCTTCATTCAACGGGCCCTGATCGTGAGCAAGCGCGCCGGGAATGAACGCGATCACCTGCCGGCCACGGTCATCACGGCCAAAGTGTCGAGGCACCGGCACTCCACGGTCAGCCAACACGCTCATGTATCCACGGACCAGGTCGGTATTCGCACGCCATGGTTTGCGAACGGTGTCGCCGTGACGGACGGCCCAACCGGGAGTCGCATTACCGCCAGTGAGCGGCTGCTCACCCTCATACACGCGGTCCACTCTAGGCATCGACTGGCTACGTACCGGCTCAGATTACGCGCACCCAGCGTCAGGCGACGGGAGTCCCGTTTGACCTTCCATAAGCGGATCGCCGATCGATACACAGAGCACGAGCGGTGAAACGTCCGCGACGACGGTCAAACCTCCAGCGCACGCGCCATCATCAGAGTGGCATTGTCATCGATCGGGATGGATCGACAGGGCTCGACAGCGCGGTAGTCGTACATGACACCGCGCCCATCAGGCAGATAGCCCCGGCGTACGTACAGTCGCTGAGCTGCGCCGTAGTCGGCATAGAGGCCAACGCCTAGCCCGACGACTGCACTTCGCTCGCCGGCAGCACTCTCGACGGTGTCGAGTAGCGCGCTGCCAACACCGTGGCCACGGAAGGGCGGCAAAACGTTTAGGTCTGCGACCTCCGGGATGCCGGCGGCCTTGAAGGGCTGATACGGAGACTCCCACAGCAGCGTGCAATAGCCGGCTACCGCATCTTCGACCTCTGCGACGTAACACGCGCGCACACCGCGTCGTTGCTCATCGAGGTAGCTCTCAAAGGTCTCAACCGGCTTGTGCCACCCGTGCCGCGCGAAACTCTCGGTCAGGCGGGCCACGTCGGTCTGCACGAAAGATCCGATCTGGACGGCCCCAGCACCTGTGAAGGTTCCATCGGTCATTTTTGAACTGTTGCAGACTTCCGGTGCCGTTGCACGCCGATTTCTCCCGCCAGGAGGTCGACGCCACGCTCCGTCCCGATGGCCGATCCTCTTACGGGGCAAGGCGATTCACGGCGTGGTCGGATCTGGTTGCAGACCGGGGATGTTTGTCCGGCGGGGGATCAGCCGGCCGCGAGTTGGTGGCCGGGCATCCGGCCGGGTGTGAGGTCCCAGCTGAGGCCGTCGGGTCGTACATCTGCGGTGAAGCCCTGTCGGTGGACGGCCTGGTGATGTCGCCCGCACAGGAGTGCGGAATTGGCAAGGGAGGTTTCGCCGCCCGCCCACCAAGGGCGGATGTGGTGGACTTCGCAGAAACCGGGCGGCCGGTCACAGCCGGGGAAGGAACAGCCTTGGTCGCGCAGGATGGTCGCGGCTCGGATGGCTTTGGTGGCAAGGCGTTCTCGACGCCCGACATCCAGTGGTTGGCTCGGTCCGCCGAGGACGACAGGGATCAGGTCCGCGGTGCAGGCGAACCGGCGGGCGGCACCCGCATCGACCATGTCACCGGTCGTGGTGGTCGCTCCGTGGCCGTTCAGCAAAGACTCGAGTCCCATGGTGAGCAGCACCGTTGCGGCACCCGCTTGGACACTGTCCCCGGCCGCGACCCGGGCGCCGGCACCGACCAGGTCCATGAGTGCGTCGACCCTGCGTTTGCCGGGTGAACGTTCATCACGTACCGAGCCATCGACGAGGACGCCCGGGGCCCCGAGACGCTCGTCCCTCGCTCCTCGGCCACCTTTTCCAGGACCGGAGGGCTTGTCTGTCGGGTCAGTGGGTTTCGCCGGACGCGGTGCGGACTTCGCGGTGATCGCTTCCCTGAGGATCGCTGCGTTCACTGGCGACAGCTCGGCAACGAGCCGGGTCATGCCGGTCGGGGTGGTGGACCAGGACAGGGTTTCGGTGCGTTCGAGCTTCTCGTCGTCCGTCGAGTGTTGGTCCGGGTCGAAGCGGTCGATGATCTGCCGGGTGAGCTTGGTCAGGCCGTCGGTGCCGAGGGCGGGGTCGAGTTGCAGGAACCACCCCAGCACCTCACTCCGGTCCGCCGTCGGGATGACGGGTGCGACCTTGTCCGCCTGCGTGAGTGCGGTCCGGGCGGACTCGATCGAACACGCGCCGTCTCGTAATGCCTGGGTGATGACCAGGTTCTTGCGGTGCTGGCACGCATCGGCCACGGCCGCCATCGCCCGCACGGTCTTCGGCTCCACAGGTGTCTGCGTTGTGTGCTGCGACATCCACTGTGCCGTCGTCGCCGCGTACGACGTGTCCACCGTGCCGCGATCGACCGCATCGGCCGTCACGAGGGTGGCGACCTGCGCGGACCGCCCCTGCAACGCCAGCAACACGGTCAGCAACGCGCTCTCCTGCTCGTCACCGAGCTGATGCACCGCCTCGGGCACTTCGTCCAACACCCGCACGGCGGATTGCAAGATCGCCAGCGCTTCCGGTCCACGACCCGGCTCCACCCGGACGCCAGGGACCACCACATGATCAATGCTCATAGCGTGAATCCCCTTCCCCTGATTGCGTTTTCGCCTACATGCAGTTTACCGGAGGGGACTGACAACGACTAGTGCTGCATCGAACATATTTCGGGGAATTGGTTAGTAAAGGCCACGATCCTGGTTCGGCCTCGAGACGCTCGTTCCTCGCTCCTCGGCCACCTCACGTTTCGTGCCTCGCTCCTCGGCCACCTCACGTTTCGTGCCTCGCTCCTCGGCCACCTCACGTCCGTTCCTCGGTCGACGGCTGCCGTGGCCACGGCCGTGGCGCTAAGAAAACTGAGCGACGCATCCAGCAAGAGTGATTAGCCTGCCCAGGTGATCCAGGGGGAACCGAGCCGCACCGCGTGGTCGGCGGCGATGCATCGCGCAGCTCACCAGATCGTCGAGGGCGCAAGCGTTTTCGACGACCCGATGGCGATCCCGATGACCGGCTGGGACGTG
The DNA here is from genome assembly GCF_055397625.1 of Flexivirga sp. G2. Lineage (NCBI taxonomy): Bacteria > Bacillati > Actinomycetota > Actinomycetes > Micrococcales > Dermacoccaceae > Flexivirga > Flexivirga sp. G2. Next base: position 2,769,820 of record NZ_AP039675.1, on the reverse strand, counting down.
CAGCGCATTGCCGACGACGTCGTGGAACATCCGGAACGGCGAGGCATGCGGTTCTTCATCGCGGCACGGCACCAGTTCGCGCGCGAGGTCGTCGCCGCAGCCGCGGAGCGGCACGGCGGGCCGGTCCAGGTGGTGGTGCTCGGCGCCGGACTGGATACGACCGCCTATCGCGATGGTGTCGAATCGTCGCAGGTGGCAAGGGTTTTCGAGGTAGATCACCCGGACACCGGATCCTGGAAGCGCGATCACCTGCACCGTGAGGGCATCGCACCCACCGTCCCCGTCACGTATGTCGGTGTCGATTTCGAGACACAGTCCTCCCGCGACGCGCTGCACGCTGCCGGCCTCGACCCGGAGTCTCCCGTCGTGGTGGTGTGGCTCGGGGTGCTCGTCTACCTGACCCGTCCGGCGATCGAGCGGACCGTGGCCGACCTGGCGGGTCTGGCGCGCACCGGGGTCGACCTGGTCTTCGACTACCCGGAGCCGACCGACCGGTTGTCGGGACGAGCTGCCCGGTCGCGCGCCACCAGCGCTGCGCGGGTTGCCGCGATCGGTGAGCCGTGGCTGTCGTCATACCGCCCGCAGGAGATTGCGGACATGCTGAGCGAGCGCGGTTTCGGCGTCGCCGAGGATCTGACGACCGCCGACTGGATCGAGCGGTTCCTCGGCGTCGTCGCGCCGGCCACCGGCTCGGGCGCGCACCTGCTGCACGCGTCGACGACGGCCTCTCACTGAGACGTGTCGTCCCCTGATCGGCATACGATCGCGGAGTGGACGACCAGCCGCAGCACTCGACGAGTGATCTCGTCTGGCACTACACGGACGCGGCCGGCCTACTGTCGATCCTGCGTACCGACACGGTGTGGGCGACGTCCTCGGAGTTCCTCAACGACAGGGGCGAGGTGCAGCTCGGCCAGCAGCTGGCCGAGGAACGGATGCAGGAACGCGCCCGGCGGGAGCCCGACAGCATCTACGGACGTCTCGGGGCGCTGCTGCGCGAGGACAACAAGCAGGGCACCCGCCCCGAACGAGACGGAGTCGGGGCGCTCTTCTTCGTGCTCAGTGCCTCCAGCTCGTCGGACTCCCTGGCGATGTGGCGCAACTACGGCGGTGCCGGTGAGTCCTACGCGATCGGACTGGATCCGGCGCAGCCACTGCGCGTGCTCGGTGAGCCGGCGGACGGCGGTGCTGCTCTCGGTGCGGGCGGCCGGCTGCGGCGCAAGCCGTGGCGCGCGGTGCACTACGACCGACCGTCCCAGCTGAGCCTCATCGATCACGTGCTGGACGACCGCGCCGACACCGTCGAGCAGCTGCGGCAGGCCGCCGGTGACGTCACCGGGCCGGGCGACGTCGACAACCTGCGGCAGCTGCTGCCGCCGGACCGACGCGACGACCTGGAGCGCATGTTCGGTGACCTCGAGGACGTGCTGCTGCTGATCAAGCATCCCGGATTCGTCGACGAGGACGAGGTCCGTGCCTCCTACGTGCTGTGGTTGCAGGGTGATCGAGGTCGGACGATGCACGCCTTGCGCAACGTCGTCGAGTACCGCGCCAGCAGGTACGGCCTCGCGCCGTACCTGCGGCTGACCGGTCCCGGCGACGACCCGCAGGCACTGCTCAGCGCACGATCGTGCCCGCTGCCGATCCGTGCGGTCACCGTGTCGCCGTCGGCCCATGGCGGGGCCGCCGAGCAGTCGGTGCGCGACCTGCTGGCGGCCAGCGGACGAGCCGAGGTTCCGGTGACCCGGTCCGGCATACCGTTCAGAGAGTGATCCGGGTGCACACGGCGCGTACTCGTGCAATTAGCCTTGGCCGATGTGAAGACGTTCGAGCAGCTGCATGCTGAGCTCACTGCCAAAGCCAAGGACCGGCCTGCCGACTCCGGCACCGTGCGCGAACTCGATGCCGGCGTGCATTTCATCGGCAAGAAGATCGTCGAGGAGGCTGCGGAGGTCTGGATGGCTGCGGAGCACGAGGGAGTGGAGCGCGCCGCCGAGGAGATCAGCCAGCTGCTCTACCACGTGCAGGTGCTGATGCTCGCCCAGGACATCTCGCTGGAGGACGTCTATGCCCACCTCTGAGACATTGCGCGTCGCCATGCCCAACAAGGGCGCCCTCGCCGAGGAGAGCGCCCGGCTCATGCGCGAGGCCGGCTACCGCGTGCGCCGTGAGTCCAAGGAGCTCGTCGTCGTCGACGCCGAGCAGCGCATCGAGCTGTTCTACCTGCGTCCGCGGGACATCGCCGTGTATGTCGGCCGCGGTCACCTCGAGGTCGGCATCACCGGCCGCGACCTGCTGCTGGACTCCGAGGCACCCGCCGTGGAGGTCATGCAGCTGGGCTTCGGCGCCTCGACGTTCCGTTACGCGGCACGCCCGGGACAGGCGACCTCGGTGGCCGACCTGCAGGGCAAGCGGATCGCGACGAGTTTCCCCGGGCTTGTCCGGAAAGACTTGGCCGACAACGGGATCGACGCGTCCGTGGTTCGTCTGGACGGCGCGGTCGAGACCGCTGTCACGCTCGGGGTGGCCGACGTCATCGCCGATGTCGTCGAGACCGGCACGACGTTGCGCAACGCGGGGCTGGAGGTCTTCGGTGACCCGATCCTGCAGAGCGAGGCCGTGCTGATCCGGCCCGAGGACCGCATGGAGAGCAACCCGTCGGTTGACGTGCTGCTGCGGCGGTTGCAGGGCGTGCTGACCGCGAGCCGCTACGTGATGATGGATTACGACATCCGCGTGGAGCTGGTGGAGCAGGCGTGCGCGCTGACGCCCGGGCTCGAGTCGCCGACCGTGTCGCCGTTGCATCGCGAGGGGTATGTCGCCGTGCGGTCGATGGTGCCGCGCACCGCGACCAACGCCGTGATGGACGGGCTCTACGAGATCGGCGCCCGCGCCATCCTGGTCACCGAGATCGCGGCTTGCCGATTGTGACTGCGCAGATGACCGAACAGTCCGCGGCGGCATACGCGACCTTCCGTCCGCGACGGTCGCGAATCGTCAGCATCAGCATGGCAATTGCCGTCGTCGTGGTCTTCGCGATCGTGGCGTTCACGATCCCGCAGGGCGGGGTCACCGGGTGGAACACCCCGGACTCCGTGGCGATGATCGTCTTCGGTGTCGCCGTCGCGGGCTTCCTGCTGCGCTACGCATTGGTGCGGGCGACGCCCAGCCCGGCCGGGCTGCACGTCCAGAACCTCATCGTGTCCCGCGACATCGAGTGGGCCGAGATCGTCAACGTGCAGTTCGGCGGGGGAGCGCCGTGGCTGGTGCTGGAGTTGAGCGACACCGAGACGTTGGCAGTGATGGCCGTCCAGCGCTCGGACGGTGAGTTCGCGACCGCCGAGGCACGACGGCTGGCCGCACTCGTCGAGGCCAACAACCGGCGCGGCACGACGGACTAGCCGCCTACGACGGCGTGTCGGTGCGCAGCACGAGGTGCGCGTGCTCCCGGGTCCGGTCGGCGTCGAAGACGGCGTCCTCCTGGTCGGCCCAGCGCTGCCAGTGCGGCGCGTAGGCCTCGCCGTCGCGTTCCAGCCCGCGTTGCTTGCGTACCGCGGTGTCGGCCTCCAGCCAGACGCGTACGTCGGCATACCGGCGCGCCATACCGACGCTGCTGCCGGCACCTTCGACGACCAGGAAACGGGTGCGCGGTATGGCGATGGAGTCGGCGAATGTGCCGTGTTCCCAGTCGAATCGGCGGAACGCGGCGGCCTCCCCGCGGCGGGTCGGCTCCAGAACCTGTGCAACGAGCAACGGTGGTGTCGCTGCCAGACCGTCCCAGCCGGGATACATGTCGTCTAGGTGGACGACCGTCGCGTCCGACAGTTCGCCGGCCAGTGCCTCCGCGAGGCTGGTCTTGCCGGACCCGCTGCGGCCGTCGATCGCGATGACGACCGGGACGTGGTCGACGGCGCGCGCCGCCGCGGCGACGCGCCGCACCTGTGCTGGCGAGGGTCGATCTCCCACGCAGGCAACCTAGCCCCCGGCGCGCGATCGGACGGACGCGGTGTCGACACGGCCTACAACTGTGCGAACCGGGCGGCAGCCAGGAACGCGCACGTGCAGAGGATCCCGAGCACGACAGCGGTCTGCTTGGGTTCGCGCAGCGAGGCGTGCGAGACCGCCGCGCCATACATGACTGCCACCAGCCCGAGGGCCGCGATCGGAGTCAGGAACCGCGCGACGTCGGTGAGCCACGGCACGATCAGTCCGACGACCGCCGCGAGTTCACAGACGGCGACGGCTCGGACAAGAGGCATCGGGAAGGGACCGATCCCGGTCTGTCCCGAGGCGAGCAGTCGGTCGCGCGACAGCGTCGATTTCATGACGCCGGAAGCTGCGAAGATCACCGACACCACGACGGTGATCGTCCAGAGCAGAATGTTCATCGCTGTTGAGTCCATGTCTCTCCAGACGGATCGACGTCGTCGCGTGTGACGAACCCAGCGGCGGCCGATTGTCACAGATCACGCTGCCGATCCGTCTTGATCGGTGAGGAGAGGAGCCGTCCGATATGACGGGAGCCGACCAGTCCGAGTTCATGCAGCTACGTGGGTTGCTGTTCTCGATCGCCTATCACATGACCGGGAGCGTCGCCGATTCGGAGGACATCGTCTCCGACGCCTACCTACGCCTGCGCACGGCCGGCGATCGTGGCGTGCAGATCCGATCGGTCAAGGCCTATCTGTCCTCCACCGTGACGCGGCTGAGCATCGACCACCTCCGGTCGGCGCGCGTGCAGCGCGAGGTGTCCGTCGGGACCTGGCTGCCCGATCCGATCGTCGGGGACTCGCCGTCGGCCGACTTCGAGCGGGTGGAGATGGCCGACGCGTTCTCGATGGCGTTCCTGGTCCTGCTGGAGAGCCTGACACCGGCCGAGCGCGCGGTCTTCGTGCTGCGTGAGGTGTTCGTCTTCGACTACCCGGAGATCGCCCGCATCCTGCACAGGTCCGAGGCGTCCTGTCGGCAGCTGCTGCGCCGTGCCCGGCTGCAGATCGACGCCCGCAGACCGCGATTCGACGTCGATCACGACGCCAACAAGCAACTCGCCGACCGTTTCTTCCACGCCCTGGAGAACGGTGATCTCGCGCCGTTGATCGACCTGCTCACGGAGGACGTCGTCCTCAGCGGGGACGGCGGCGAAGGTCCGTCGTGGCCACGACCGTTCCACGGTCGGGAGCGCGTGCTGCAAGTGCTGTCGGCGGTGAGCAAGGCGTACGTCACCCACGAACTGCACGCCGAGCGCGTCCTCGTCAACGGCCAGCCGGGCGCGCTGATGCGCGACGCGGACGGCAGATTGCTGAACGTCTGGGCGGTGGACATCGCCGGCGGTCGCATCCAGACGGTCCGCTCGATCCTGAACCCGGCGAAGCTGCAGCACCTGGGGCCACTGATCCCCGTGGTTCCGCCGCGTCGATAGCCCACATCGGAAGGGGACCAGGATGACTGATGCGTCGAGCAGTACTGCGCGCGCTCGCGGGTGGCGAGCCGACGCGCAGATCGTGACCACAGCCGCAGAGCTGGACGAGTTCGGCACGCCGATCCCGATGGTGCGGGACAAGGTCCTCACCGAACTCCACGACCCGCACATCGCCTGGTTGGCTGCGACGACGTTGGTGCTGCTCGGCACCGCGTCCGCCGACGGCCGGTGCGACGTGTCCCCGAAGGGCGATCCGGCGGGCCTCGTGCAGGTGCTCGACAGGCACACCGTCGCCATACCCGAACGTCCCGGCAACCGTCGGATGGACGGCTATCGCAACGTCCTGCAGAACCCGCACGTCGGAATGATCTGCGTCGTGCCCGGTCGGCCGGACACCATGCGCCTCAACGGGAGGGCGACCCTCGTCCGGGATGCGCCGTTCATGGACGACATGCGGGTCCGTGGTCACCGACCCGCGCTCGCCCTCGTCGTGGAGGTCGAAGAGGTGTTCTTCCACTGCCCGAAGGCATTTCGGCGGGCGTCGGTGTGGGATCCGGCCACCTGGGAGCCGGACGGTGCGCCGGCACCGGCCGACATCGCCCTGGCCCTGTGGCGCAAGGGGCAGCCGCGTCAGCAGGTCCACGACATCTACGCACGCCCGACCACGCAGGACCTGTATGCCGAATGACGGCGGTGCATTGGAACCAGGAGAGACGACAGCACCCTGCACGAAACGCGCAGGGTGCTGTCGGGTTCGGGCCGGTCAGGCGTCCTCGAGAACCAGGGGATAGACGCCGTTCTCGTCGTGCACCTCACGGCCGGTCACGGGCGGGTTGAAGACACACACGGTGCGCATCTCGGTCCGTGGCAACACCTGGTGCTTGTCGTGGTCGTTCAACACGTAGATCGAACCCGGACGCAACTCGTGGCGCTCGCCGGTCGCCTTGTTCACGACCTCGCCCTCGCCGTCCACGATGAAGACGGCTTCGATGTGGTTGGCGTACCAGAAGTCGTTCACCGTGCCGGCATACAGCGTGGTCTCGTGAACGGAGAAGCCGAGACCCTCGCGCGCCAGGATGATGCGCTTGCTGCGCCAGTTCTCGGTCTTGATGTCGTCGTCGGTGTCGGTGACGTCGTCGAGTGTACGGACGAGCATGAAGAGTTCCTCTCGAATCAGTTGGCGGGAGTGCGGAATTGGCGGTTCAGTCGTCCAAGGCTGCTTCCGTTGCATTGCGCAGCATGGTCAGGCCGTTGCTGAGTTCGTCCTCGCTGATGGTGAGCGGCGGCAGCAGCTTGATGACCTCGTCGCGCGGGCCGGAGGTCTCCACGAGCAGTCCGGCGTCGAACGCGTTCCGGCAGGTCCGGGCCGCCTTCTCCGGGTCGGCGAACTCCAACCCGCGGATGAGGCCGCGACCCTTGGCGGTGAGCTCACCCTCGGGACGCTTGGCGACCATGCTGTTGAGCGTCGCCTCGACGAACGCGCCCTTGGTGACGGTGGACTGCTCGAGGGTGTCGTCCGACCAGTAGGTGCGGATGGTCTCGGTCGCGGTCACGAAGGCGGGCGCGAAACCACGGAACGTGCCGTTGTGCTCGCCGGGCTCCCACACGTCCAGCTCGGGGCGGATGAGGGTCAGCGCGAGCGGCAGGCCGTAACCACTGATCGCCTTGGACAGGCAGATGATGTCCGGCACGATGCCGGCCTCCTCGAAGCTGAAGAAGCCGCCGGTGCGGCCGCAGCCCACCTGGATGTCGTCGACGATCAACAGGATGTCGTGCCGCTGGCAGACCTCGGACAGCTGACGCAGCCACTCCAGGCGCGCGGCGTTGACGCCACCCTCGCCCTGCACCGTCTCGACGATCACGGCTGCGGGCTTGTTGAGGCCGGATCCGCTGTCGGACAGCATCCGCTCGAAGTAGACGAAGTCCGGCACGTCGCCGTCGAAGTAGTCGTCATACGGCATGGGTGTGGCGTGCACCAGCGGTATGCCGGCACCGCCGCGCTTCATCGAGTTGCCCGTGACCGCGAGCGCCCCGAGCGTCATACCGTGGAAAGCGTTGGTGAAGTTGATGATCGACTCTCGGCCGGTGACCTTGCGGGCGAGTTTCAGCGCAGCCTCGACGGAGTTCGCGCCACCGGGCCCGGGGAACATGACCGTGTGGTCCAGGCCGCGCGGACGCAGGATCTGCTCGGTGAAGGTGCTGAGGAACTCCTCCCGGGCGGGGGTCAGCATGTCCAGCGAGTGCACGATGTTGTCCTCGCTGAGGTAGCGCAGCAGCGCGTCCTTCAGGATCGGGTTATTGTGCCCGTAGCTCATGACCCCGGCACCGGTGAAGAAGTCGAGGTAGGGCTCGTCGTCCGGCGTGTAGAGGAAGCTGCCCGTGGCACGCTGGAAGGTTGCCGGCCAGGTGCGGGAGTAGCTCCGGACACCGGATTCGAGCGTGGTCGGGTCGGCTGTCACGGTCATGGTGATTCCTTCGGTCGAATCGGCAATGTGGACATGCGATTACCTGTGCTGCGCAGTGGGTCAGCGCAGCGGGCGGATGAGTAGAGCGGGCTCTCCGGCGTGACCGTCGGGGAAGTGCTCCGCGGGGATGCCCTCGGACCAGGTCAGTTCGGCGCCGTGCTTGCGGGCGATGCTGGAGAAGAGCGCACGCGAAGCGCTGTTGGTCTCCTCGACGGTGGCCTCGAGCGCGTCGATGTCGCTGGTCGTGATCAGGTGCTCGAGCATGTGGGCCGCGACGCCTCGACCGCGCTGGTCGTCGCGCACGGCCACCTGCCACACGAACAGGTGGGTCGGTCGGTCCGGCGGGCAATAGCCGAGGACGTAACCCACTACTTCGTTGTCGCACAAAGCAACTCGGCAGGTGGTCGAGAAGTCGCGCGCCATCATCAGGTAGGCGTACGACGAGTTCAGGTCGAGCTCACCGCCGTCCTTGGCGACGGTCCACATGTGCGCACCATCGGACGGGCGCGGTTCCCGGATCACGAGTTGGTGCGTCTCGCGTGCCCGGGTCGCATGCGCTCGCGCAGAGTGCATGGTGTGCTGCTTGGCGGAAAGTGGTCGGGTCGGTACTTCGCTTGGTATCGGCATGACTGGCGTCGACGCTATGGGTTCGTCGAGCGAAGTCAAGGCAAGATCGTCTCAGCGGGGAAGGATCGAAACACGTTGGGAGAGCGCATTTTCCGCGATTTTCCGTGGACAGGTGAAAATCTCTCGATGTCAAATCAACTGCCCGAAAATGAGTCTTGCCATGTGAGACGAGTTGCACTTGTGTCATTCGGTTGCGGCGCCGAACTGCTCGTTCGAGCCGCGCGGGGCGGCCGTTCCGGCCCGGCTACCCTTGCGTGCCATGACGGTTGCCGTGCGTGTCATTCCCTGCCTGGACGTCGATGCCGGGCGGGTGGTCAAGGGCGTCAACTTCGAGAACCTGCGGGATGCCGGCGATCCGGTCGAGCTCGCCGAACGGTATGACGGCCAGGGCGCCGACGAACTGACCTTCCTCGACGTCACCGCGAGTTCGGCCGGGCGTGACACGACCTACGACGTGGTCGGTCGGACTGCGGAGCAGGTGTTCATCCCGCTGACCGTCGGAGGTGGGGTGCGAAGCGTCGACGACGTCGACCGTCTCCTGCGGGCGGGCGCGGACAAGGTCGGCATCAATACCGGAGCGATCGCCCGCCCGGAGGTCATCGCCGAGATCGCCGAGCGCTTCGGCTCCCAGGTGCTGGTGCTGTCGGCCGATGTACGCCGCTCGCAACACGGCAACTTCGAGGTCACCACGCACGGTGGGCTGAAGTCCACCGATCTCGATGCACTCGAATGGTGTTCTCGGGCAGCAACTTTGGGCGTCGGCGAGATCCTGCTCAACTCGATGGACGCCGACGGCACCAAGGAGGGCTTCGACCTCGAGTTGATCCGCGCCGTTCGTGCCGAGGTCGACGTCCCGATCATCGCGAGCGGGGGAGCGGGTCGCGTGGAGCACTTCGTGCAGGCCGTCGAAGCCGGCGCCGATGCCGTGCTCGCCGCCTCGGTGTTCCACTTCGGGGAACTGACCATCGGCGAGGTGAAGGACGCGCTGCGCGACGCCGGTCACGAGGTCCGCTGATGGAGGACCGGACCCTGGTCATCCGCGTTGTGCCCGATATGTGGGAGCGCCTGCGCCATACCCGACTTGCTGCACTACGGGAGTCGCCCGAGATGTTCGGGTCGTCCCATGCTCGCGAACTGGCCTTCGACGAAGCAGAGTGGCGCCGACGTGCCGAACGCCCGGCGACGTTCCTCGCCGAGCGGGATGGCACCGACGTCGGGACGGCCGGTGTCTACGAGTTCGAGGCCGGCTGGTGCGTGATGGGGATGTGGCTGCGTCCCGACGCCCGTGGCACGGGAGCCGTGGACGCGCTGCTGGATGCGTGCACGCAGGTGGTCCGTGACCACGGCGGGAACAGGGTCTCCCTGTTGGTGATGCAGGACAACGCGCGCGGCATACGGGCGTACGAACGCAACGGATTCGCGCTCACCGGTGATCAGGAACCCGGCCGCGACGGGCGCTGGGAACTGGTGATGAGCCGATCGGTACGGGACCTCGAGACGTCCGCTCGTCCCTCAGGCCGCCCTCGGGCTGACTAGAAGCCGAGCGACGTCGCGCTGAAGGCGGCGACGTCGGCGTCCGAGCCGTCGAGTTCGACGTCGGCGACGGGGCCACGACCGAAGATGTACAGCAGCACCTCGCCGGGTGCCCCGGTCAGGACGACGTTGCCGTGATCGTCCCGAGGGCCGCGAAGACTGCGGCGACCGTGACTCGGGCAGTCCGCGACGACGCCGACCCGGCTGCCCCGCAACGTCATGCGGCCGATCCGCGGCAGGATCTTCCACAGCTCGGCCTGCTCCTCGGCCGACACGTCACGTCGCGCGTCCGGGTGATCGCCGGCGCGCAGGACGTCCTCGTGGTGGATGAAGAACTCCGACAGGTTCGCCTTCTCGTCCACGCCCGGTATGCCGAAGGGGCTGACCCGCGGTGGCCCGGAGCGGACCTTGTCGACGAGTTTCTCCCAGGGCGTCTCGGCGACCTTGCGCTGAATGGACTCGAGTCGTCCGGCCAGCAACGGCAGGAACATTCCGGCGGCGGCGTCGGGCCTGCCCTCCCGGACGACCAGATGGGCGGCGAGGTCCCGTGTGGTCCAGTCTCCGCAGAGCGTGGGCGCGTCCGGGCCGACGTCGAGGAACACGTCGCACAGGGCAGCACGTTCGGACTGGGCGAATTTCGGCATGCAGCGATCATGTCGCACAACGACCGCCCTCACGGCATACGGCCCCATCCGACATGACTCGACGGCGTGCGGCCGTGACGGAGGCGGAAAGCCGGTGCGGCAGAATGCAACCGTGAGTTCCTCCGCTCTCGACCCCGACATCGCCGCCCTGCTGAAGCACGACCAGGCAGGGCTCGTCCCCGCTGTGATCCAGCAACACGACACCGGAGAGGTGTTGATGGTCGGCTGGATGGACGACGAGGCGCTGCACCGCACCCTGACCTCGGGTCGGGTGACGTTCTGGTCCCGCAGCCGTGGCGAGTACTGGCGCAAGGGCGACACCTCCGGGCACGAGCAGCACGTGAAATCGGTTGCGCTCGATTGCGACGGGGACACCTTGCTGGTCCGTGTCGACCAGATCGGGCCGGCGTGCCACACCGGTGAACGGTCCTGCTTCTTCACCGACCTGGGCGCGGTGATCGCATGAGCGCCGAATCAACGACCAGCTCCACCGTGGACAGCCCCCACGCGGAGCTCGACTGGGGTGTGACCTGGCCGAGCCTGCCGCAGTTCCTGCAACTCGCGGCCGACGGCCGGCGCGTCATACCCGTCGTGCGCAGGCTGCTCGCCGATGGCGAGACACCGCTGGGCATCTACCGGAAGCTCGCGGGTGATCGTCCCGGGACGTTCCTGCTCGAGTCGGCCGAGCACGGGGGAGTGTGGTCGCGCTACTCGATCATCGGGGCCGACAGCCGCGCAACGCTCACCGAACAGGACGGCCGTGCTCTGTGGCTCGGCACGCCGCCGGTGGGTGTTCCGACCGACGGCACCCCGACCGACGTACTGCGCGACACCCTGCAGGTTCTGGCCACACCGCGCATTCCCGGACTGCCTCCGCTGACCGGCGGACTCGTCGGCGCCGTCACGTATGACGCCGTCCGGCACTGGGAGCGACTGCCCGACACCGGCACGGACGAGTTGCACACCCCCGAGATCGGGATGGTGCTCGCGACCGACCTGGCGGTGCTCGACCACGCCGACGGCAGCGTGCTGTTGATCGCCAATGCGATCAACCACGACAACACCGACGAGCGCGCCGAGCAGGCCTGGTCCGGTGCGGTCGACCGGTTGGACGCCATGCAGGAGGCGCTGGCCGTGGATGCACCGAGCACGGTGTCGGTCCCGGAGCCGGTCGCCCTGGAGCCGACCAGCACGCACACCCGTGAGCAGTACCACGACATGGTGGAGCAGGCGAAGGAAGACATCCGTTCCGGCGAAGCCTTCCAAATCGTTGTGTCACAACGGTTCTCGGTGCCGTGCGGCGCTGATGCACTGGATGTCTATCGTGCGTTGCGGGTCGGCAACCCGAGCCCGTACATGTACCTCCTGCGGCTGCCGCATCCCGACGGTTCGACATACGACGTCGTGGGCTCCAGCCCGGAGGCGCTGGTGAAGGTGACAGGACAGCGGGTCATCACCCGCCCGATCGCCGGATCGCGACCGCGTGGCAAGAGTCCCGAACAGGACGAGGACCTGGCCGACGAACTGTTCGCCGATCCCAAGGAACGCGCCGAGCACCTCATGCTCGTCGACCTCTCCCGCAACGACCTGCAGAAGGTCTGTGACGCGGGCACGGTCGACACGGTCGAGTTCATGCAGATCCGGCGCTACAGCCACATCATGCATCTGGAGTCGACAGTGGTCGGGGAGTTGAGCGCCGACCGGACGGCGTACGACGCGCTCGTGGCGACCTTCCCGGCGGGCACGCTCAGCGGTGCGCCGAAGCCGCGCGCGATGCAGATCATCGAGCGACTCGAGGGCGTCCGCCGCGGTGTGTATGGCGGGGTCGTCGGCTATTGCGACTTCGCCGGCGACCTCGACATGGCCATCGCCATCCGCACGGCGGTCCTGCAGAACAACATCGCCTACGTGCAGGCCGGTGCCGGCATCGTCGCCGACTCGGTGCCGGAGTCCGAATACCAGGAGACCCGGACCAAGGCGGCCGCCGCGTTGCGCGCGGTGGCGGTCGCGTCGGGAATGCGAGCCATCGGATGATCGGGAAACGGTCGATCCTGCTGGTCGGTGCGGTCGCTGTCCTGCTGATGATCGCCGCCAACACCCGCACCTGGGTGAGCGGTTCGGTGACCGACGCGGTGCTGCAGGGTGCGCACACCACCGCGTCCGGCAGCAAGGCGGCACCCGCACTGCTGGCCGCGGCCCTGGTCGGCGCGGCGGCGGTCCTCGCGACGATCACGACCGGCCGCATCGCCCGCTGGATTGCGGCGGTGCTGACGCTGATCGCCGGTGTCGTCGCGATCGTCGCGGTGATCGTCGTCGTCCGTGACCCGGTCAAGATCCTGGCCGATGTCGCGACGACCATGACCGGCCACACGGGGGATCGCACCGTCGCCGCGGATCTGACGATCTGGCCCTGGGTCGCACTGCTGGGTGCGGTCCTGCTGGTGCTGACCGGCGTCCTCGCGATCCTCGGCGCCCACAACCTGTCCGGCCTGTCCAGCCGGTATGACGCCCCCACCACGTCCAAGGCCGCCAAGCGTTCGGACTGGGACATGCTGACCGACGGCGAGGACCCGACGGACCGTCCAGCAGGGTCTGACACAATCAACGAGCGGCGTACGTCGGACTGATCGACGTGCGCGCACGTTGACCTGTCGTCACGACCACGGACGACGCACCGGACAGACCGCCCACGAAGGAGCAACGCCAGATGGCCGAAGAATTCCACGAGGACCACGGACACAGCGTCGCGGCGTGGACCACCGTCTGCTTCCTGCTGCTCGCCTCGGTGTCCGTGGCGATCGGCGTCGCGTGGGGCCTGCACCCGTTCTACTACCTCGGCGGCGCACTGGCCGTGGTCGGTGTTCTGGTCGGCAAGACCCTCGCGAAGATGGGCTTCGGCAACCACCACGCGCTCGTCGCCCCGCCGCTGACGGCGGAGGAGCGCGCCCAGCTCGAGTCGCAGCAGGCGTCCTAGGTGGTTACGGTCCTCGACGACATCATCCTCGGGGTTCGCGAGGACCTCGAGGACCGGAGGCGCCACACCTCGGCGCACGACATCGCTGCCCGAGCGAGTGCGGCCGTGCCGGCCATCGACGCGCTGGCGGCCTTCCGCGCCGAGGGGCCGGTGAAGGTCATCTCCGAGGTGAAGCGGCGCAGCCCGAGCAAGGGTGACCTTGCCGACATACCGGATCCGGCGGAGCTGGCCGCGGCATACGAACAGGGCGGCGCGACCGCCATCTCGGTGCTCACCGAGCAGCGCCGCTTCGGCGGCTCGCTGGCCGATCTCGACGCCGTGCGGGCCGCGGTGCGAATCCCGTTGCTGCGCAAGGACTTCATGGTCGACCACTACCAGGTCGACGAGGCGCGCGCGCACGGCGCGGACATCATTCTGCTCATCGTGGCCGCCCTGGACGACACCCAGTTGGGTGACCTCTTCCAGCACGCCGCCGAGCTCGGTATGACGCCACTGGTCGAGACCCACGACGAGGCGGAGATCGACCGGGCGCTCGCGATCGACGCCCAGCTGATCGGCGTCAACGCGCGCAACCTGAAGACTCTCGACGTCGACCGGGACGTCTTCGCCCGGCTCGCGCCACGCGTCCCGGCCGACCGCGTCCGGATCGCCGAGTCCGGCATCCGTGGCCCGCAGGACGTCGCGGATTACGTGGCTGCCGGTGCGGACGCCGTACTCGTCGGCGAGGCGCTGGTCACCGGGGGAGACCCGCGCGCCGCAGTCCGCACCATGATCGAAGGATCCCGATGACTGAAACCACTCCACCCCTCGGACGGTTCGGTGCGTATGGCGGGCGCTATGTGCCCGAAGCACTGGTCGCCGCGCTCGAGGAGCTCGACGAGCACCGCACCAAGGCGATGGCCGACCCGGCGTTCCTCGGGCAGCTCACCGAGTTGCAGCGCAGCTACACCGGCCGCCCGAGCATCATCACGCCGGTCCGTCGCTTCGGTGACGAGTACTGCGGCGGCGCGCAGGTCGTCCTCAAGCGGGAGGATCTGAACCACACCGGATCACACAAGATCAACAACGTGCTGGGCCAGGCGTTGCTGACCAAGCGGATGGGCAAGACCCGGGTCATCGCCGAGACGGGAGCGGGCCAGCACGGCGTCGCGACCGCGACGGCGGCCGCGCTGATGGGACTCGACTGCACCGTTTACATGGGTCGCGTCGACACCGAGCGGCAGGCACTGAACGTCGCGCGGATGCAGTTGCTCGGCGCCGAGGTCGTGCCGGTCGATCACGGCTCGCGCACCCTCAAGGACGCTGTCAACGAGGCGTTCCGTGACTGGGTCGCCAACGTGGCGCACACCCACTACGTGCTCGGGACCGTCACCGGCCCCTACCCGTTCCCGGAGATGGTCCGCGACTTCCACCGCGTCATCGGTGTCGAGGCCCGCGGCCAGATGCTCGACGAGTTCGGCCGACTGCCCGACGCGGTGCTCGCGTGTGTCGGTGGCGGGTCCAACGCGATGGGCATCTTCCACCGCTTCATCGACGACCCGGACGTGCGGCTCATCGGCCTGGAGGGCGGCGGCGACGGACCCACGTCGGGCCGACACGCCTCGCGGTTCAGCGGCGAGGCGACGCCCGGCGTGCTGCACGGTGCGTTCACCTACGTGCTGCAGGACGACGAGGGGCAGACCATCGAATCCCATTCGGTCTCAGCGGGTTTGGACTACCCGAGCGTCGGCCCTGAGCACTCCTTCCTGCGTGACGCCGGTCGCGCTGAGTACTTCCCGATCACCGACACGGAGGCGATGGATGCCTTCCGTGCGCTGTCGCGCTCGGAAGGCATCCTGCCGGCCATCGAGAGTGCCCACGCGCTCGCCGGCGCGATGAAACTCGGTCGCGAGCTGGGCAAGGACGCGCTGCTGCTGGTCAACCTCTCCGGTCGCGGCGACAAGGACGTGCACACCGCGGCCCAGTGGTTCGGCCTGCTGGACGAGGGGGACGCCCGATCATGACCACCACGCAAAACACCAGCCGCGTGTCGGCGGCGCTCGCCGCGGCAAAGGCCGAGGGGCGGTCCGCGTTCGTCGGTTATCTGCCGGTCGGCTACCCCGACGTGGACACCTCCATCGAGGCGATGGTGACGATGGTGCGCTCCGGCGTCGACATCGTCGAGATCGGTCTGCCCTACACCGACCCATTGATGGACGGTCCGGTCATCCAGACCGCGGCGACCGGCGCGCTCGCTGCCGGCGTCCACGTGCGTGACGTGTTCCGTGCCGCCGAGGCCGTCACCGCCGCCGGCGGTGCCTGCGTCGTGATGACCTACTGGAACCCCGTGCTGCGCTACGGCGTGGACGCGTTCGCGCGCAACCTGGCCGCATCCGGTGCCTCCGGACTCATCACCCCGGACCTCGTGCCCGATGAGGCCGGCGACTGGATCGCCGCCAGTGAAGCGCACGGTCTGGACCGCATCTTCCTGGTGGCACCCAGCTCCACTCCCGAGCGGCTCGCGATGACAACCGCCGCATCCCGCGGGTTCGTCTACGCCGCAGCCCTGATGGGTGTCACCGGTGCACGATCGGCCGTCAGCGGTGAGGCCGCCGTGCTGGTCGAGCGGGTGCGCGAGGTCAGCGACATCCCGGTGTGCGTCGGGCTCGGCGTCTCCACCGCCGACCAGGCCCGCGAGGTCGCCGGCTTCGCGGACGGCGTCATCGTTGGATCCGCACTGGTCAGCACGCTGGTCGACGCCGACGATCCGCAGGACGGGCTCGCGCAGCTCGCCCGCACGGCGACAGCCCTGGCCGACGGGGTCCGTGCGCGGTGATCACTGAGGCGTCATACTTCCCGAGCCCGACGGTCGGGGTCTTCTGGCTGGGTCCGTTCCCGATCCGGATGTACGCACTGTGCATCCTCAGCGGCATCGTCCTCGCGGTCTGGGTCGCCGGTCGCCGGATGGCGGACCGCGGCTACCACCGCGAGGACGCGCTCACCGTCGCCTGGTGGGCGGTCCCGTTCGGCATCATCGGTGGGCGTCTCTACAACGTCATCACCTCGCCGCAGCCCTACTTCGGCAAGCACGGCAACCCGTGGGACGCGTTCGCGATCTGGCACGGTGGCCTCGGCATCTGGGGCGCCATCGCGCTCGGTGCGCTCGGCGCCTACATCGGCTGTCGACGCCATCACATCCGCTTCCTCGACTTCGCCGACTCGGCCGCGCCGGGCGTGGTGCTGGCGCAGGCGATCGGCCGATGGGGCAACTACTTCAACAATGAACTCCACGGCCGCAGCACCGACCTGCCCTGGCGGCTGAAGGTCTACGAGTGGGACGAGAGCGCCGGGCACGCGCTGAAGGACGCCGCCGGGCACCCGATCGTCGCGGGCTACTACCAGCCGACGTTCCTCTACGAGTCGCTGTTCCTGCTGGTCATCGCGCTGGTCATCGTGTGGCTGGACCGGCGCTACCGACTCGGCCGCGGAAAGTCGTTCTGGCTCTACGTGATGCTCTACCCGGTCGGCCGGATCTGGATGGAGTGGATGCGCGACGACCCCGCCAACCGCATCCTCGGCCAGCGCGTCAACGTGTGGGTCTGCATCCTGGTCTTCATCGGCGGACTGATCGGCCTGATCATCTGCTCCCGCCGGCACCCCGACGGAGAGCGCGAGCCGATCCCCGATGCCGAACCGGAGGCAGAGCCGGCGGTCGACTCCGAGGACGTCGCCCAGCCCGAGTGACATAGGATCATCGGCGCAACGGGGGGATGAACGCACCCGGATCCCCGGGTGAAGCGAAGGAGTATGACGATCGAACTCGCCGTCGAGCCGGTGCATCCGGACGCCGACACCCCCGCCTTCGCGGTCGTGGTGCTCACGCAGGGCACCCGCCCCTCGGAGTTGCGCCGTGGTCTCGATTCGCTGCTGCGCCAGACCGGCGTCCGACTGGACATTGTCGTGGTCGGCAACGGATGGGACCCGGTCGATCTTCCGGACCGGGTCAAGTCCCTCCGGCTGCCCGAGAACGTCGGCATACCCGCCGGCCGGAACGCCGGCGTCGACCAGGTCACCGGTGATCTTCTCTTCTTCCTGGACGACGACGCCTGGCTGCTCGACGACGACTTCCTCGCCAAGTGCGCGGCCGAGTTCCGCGCCGACCCGACGATCGGCATGATCCAGCCGCGGATCGAGGACCCGGCAGTGGGTGACCTGCCGACCCGGTGGATCCCGCGACTGCGCAAGGGCAGCCCGTACCGCTCGTCGAACGTCTTCTCCGTCGTCGAGATGGCCGTCGCGATCCGCCGTGAGGTCTTCGAGCAGACCCTCGGCTGGCCGGCGCCCTTCTTCTACGCGCACGAGGGCATCGAACTCGCGTGGCGGGTCTGGGCCGCAGGCAGCCGGACCGTCTACCTGGGGCACCTGCGCGCCGGGCACCCGGTCATCGACCCGCGCCGGCACGACGACTACTTCACCAAGAACGCCCGCAACCGGGTCTGGCTCGCGCGGCGCAACCTGCCCTGGCCGGTGAGTTGGGGGTATGTCGGCTCGTGGACCGCCGTGCAACTGGTGCGTTCCCGCCACGTCCGCGAGAGCCTGCGGCCCTGGTTCGCCGGCTGGCGCGAGGGCTGGACGTCCGAACCCTGGGCGCCCGGTGAGCCGCATCGCAAACTGCCGTGGTCGGCCGTCGTCCGCATGGCCCGCAACGGCCGCTGGCCGGTCATCTGAGGATCTGACATGGCATCCAACAAACCAACCATCGAAGAGCTGCGCGAGCGCTCGCAGCCGGCGTCCGTGCGTGGCCGGCAGAACGCCGAGCACTGGTCGGGGGAGTACCTCCGGCACGGCTCGCTGTACCTGACCAGGCAACTGGCGCCGACCCGGATGACACCCAACGGCGTCACCGGCCTGATGATCCTGTCCGGCTGGTGCATCGGATTGTCGCTGCTCGTGCCGGGCATCGGCGGTGCCATCCTCGCGGTGATCTTCGCCCAATTGCAGATGTACCTCGACTGCGTGGACGGCGAACTCGCTCGTTGGCGCCAGCGCTTCAGCCCGGCCGGCGTCTTCCTCGACCGTGTCGCGCACTACACGACGGAGAGCTTCGTCGGGCTGGCGTTCGGTCTGCGCGCGGCCGGCATCTTCGGCGGTCGGACCGACGCGACGGACACCTGGAAATACGCCTTCCTCGGCGCCGTGCTGATGTGCGGCATCATGCTGAACAAGGCATTGAACGACCTGGTGCACGTGGCCCGGGCGTTCAGCAACATCGAACGGCTGCCGGACACCGCGGAGGCCAAGGCCGTGACACCACACGGACTGATCGGCATCCTGCGGGCTGCCGCGCGCTTCCTGCCGTTCCACCGCATCTTCCACTCCGTCGAACTCAGCATCGTGGCGCTCGTGCTGTCGGTGATCGGTCTGGTCACCGGCGACGGTGTCGACGTCTTCCGCGTTGCCGTCTGGGTGCTGGCGCCGGTCGTCTGGCTCGTCGTCCTCGGCCACTTCGTCGCGATCATGGCGTCCCCGCGTGTGAAGGCGACGCGTTGACCACGATCCGCCGACTCGGCCAGTCCCTGCTGGCAGTTGTCGGCCTGACGCTGCTGACCGCGATCCTGCTGGTCTGCAGTGCCCTGGAGTTCCCGGACCCGATCGTCGCCGTCCTCGCCCTGGTGCTGACCGCCGGCCTCGTCGTGGTCGGCCGGCTGCGGCCCGGCCCCGCCCTGCGGCTGATGGCGCTCGTCGGACTGATCGCCACCTTCGTCCCCTCGGTACGCGAGGACAACACGCCGTGGTTGGCCGCTGCGGCGGCGTTGATGGTGTGTACGGCACTCATCGGTGAGCCGTTGGACAGCAGACTGGTGCCGCGCGTACGCGTTGCCCAGTTGCCCGGGCTGCCCGACGATCGCCGGCCGCAGACCCTCGGCCCGATGGGCTCCGTCGTACAGGTCGGCATTGTGCTGTTCGCGTGCCTGCTGCTCGTGCAGGCGGTGGTCGACCTGCCGGACTGGACCGACTCGATCTTCCTGCTCCTCGTGCTGGCCGTGCTCGGCCGCAGCGCGCTGCAGTTGCGGGCGGCGGTGCGTGCGCGGCGGGCCAAGACGGTCAATCGCACCGTCACCAACGCACTCGTCGACTACGCGCCCGCGTTCTACATCTATTTCAGCGGGCCGGTCACCGGTGACTACCAGGTGCGCATGTGGCTGCCCTACCTCGAGCAGTTGAATGCGCCCTACGCCGTGCTCGCACGCGACCCGAAGATGCTCCCGCGGGCCGCCGCCCTCACCGACCGGCCGGTCATCGCGTGCCAGCGGCTGGGCAGCATGGACGACGTCATGGTGCCGAGCGTTCGGGCCGTTTTCTACGTCAACACGCACGCCCAGTGCGTCGACGGCGTGCGCTATCTGGATCGCACCCACGTGCACCTGAACCACGGCGACTCCGACAAGCCGTCCAGCTATCACCCGATGATCGGGATGTTCGATCAGATCTTCGTCGCGGGGCAGGCCGGCGTGGACCGGTTCAGCCGCCACGGCGTGCTCGTCCCGGCGGAGAAGTTCCGGCTCGTCGGTCGCCCGCAGGTCGCCGGCGTGCTGGATCACAACACGGACCCGCTCCCGGGCCGCCGCACCGTGCTCTACGCGCCCACCTGGCGCGGCGGTGTGCAGGACATGTCGTTCAGCTCCCTCGTGTATGGCGAGGCGATCGTCCGGGACTTGTTGGACCTCGGGGTGCGCGTGATGTTCCGGCCGCATCCGCTGTCCTTCAAGGAGAAGCTGTCGGCCGCGATGATCGCGCGGATCGACGATCTGCTGTCCGCCGCATCGACGCCCGAGGTGCCGCACGTGACCAGTGGCGGGATGCTGCAGGGTCCGATCGCGGAGTCGTTCAACGCGTCCGACGCCCTGGTGACCGACGTGTCCAGCGTCGCGTCCGACTACCTGCACTCCGGCAAGCCGTTCGCGGTCGCCGACCTCGGCACAACCGGGGCCGGGCAGCCGGTGGACCGGGCCGAATACCCGGTGCTACGTGCGGCATACGTGCTGGACGTGGCGGGCGCCATGAGCGACCAGTTGCGCACGATGCTGGACGAGGACCCCCTTGCCGCAACACGTTCGGAACTCCGGACCTATTACCTGGGTGACCACCCCGACGAGGTGGGCGCCTTCGTCGACGCTGCGGCCGACGCGATACACGGCCCGTCGTCGATCGCTCGATGAACGACTACCGAAGCACGACAGAACCCACGACTGAACCAGAACTTAACGAAAGGTTAAGGTGCACGGCATGTATACCCTCGCTCTGCTGAACGGTGGTGTAGGTACGCGAGTTGCTGCGGGTCAGCCCAAGCAGCTCATCCGGGTCAACCACGTCCCGGCCATGATCTACCCATTGATCGCCGTTGATGACATCCCCGAGATCGACCAGATCATCCTGAACTTCCCCCCGGGCTGGGAGGACACCATGCGCAAGCTGGTCGCCGACTACGCCATCAAGACCCCGATCACGTATGTCGAGGCGGGCGACACCCGTCACGCATCCGTCGCGGCGATGCTGGAGCACGCCGGCAACGAGCACGTGATCCTGCACGAGACCGCCCGCCCGCTGGCCACCAAGGCCGACTTCGAGGCGCTCATCGCGGCCGAGAAGGACAACGTCAGCTTCATGCTGGAGATCCCGTTCACCGTGGCACCGGTGGACCCCGACACCCAGCGGGTCACCGGCTCCCTGGAGCGCGCGCGGTTGCGCAACGTGCAGTTGCCGCAGAAGTTCCGCAAGACGACCCTGCAGGAGGGGCACGCCTACGCCCAGAAGGAGAACGTCGTCTTCACCGAGGACGCGACCCTCTGCGCGGTTGCCGGCGCCGACGTCTACTACATCCCGGGCAACGACCGGAACTTCAAGATCACGACCAAGACGGACGTGCGACTGGCGGGCTACCTGTTGGCGGGTGATGACGAGGATGAGTAAGACGATTCTGATCAGCGGTGCCTCCAAGGGCATCGGACTGGCGACCGCGGAGCGCTTCTTCCGCGAGGACAACGACGTCACCAACTACGTGCTGCTGGCGCGCAAATCGGACGACTTCGCCGAGGCCGAGAAGGAACTGCTGGCGGACAACCCGTTCGACAAGAAGGTCTTCTGCTACGAGATCGACCTGAGCGACCGTGACGCGATCGCCGCGCTCATGCCGCAGATCATCGAGAAGCACGGCAACATCGAGTTCCTGGTCAACAACGCCGGTTACACCGCGCCCGACCCGATCCACGAGATCGACTTCGCCGACTTCGAGCGCACCATCGGTGTCAACCTCTACGCGCCGTTCCTGATCGTGCAGCACCTGCTGCACCTCGGCAACACCTTCGAGTACATCGTCAACGTCGCCTCGACCGCCGGCATCACCGGCCGCTCGGGCTGGCTGACCTACTCGAGCTCGAAGGCCGCACTCATCGCGATGAGCCAGGTCCTCAAGGAGGAGCTGGCGATCTACGGCACCCGGGTCATCACCATCTCGCCCGGTCGTTGCGCGACCGCCCTGCGGCGCAAGCTGGCGCCGGACGAGGACCCCACCACGATCATGCAGCCGGAGGACGTCGCCGACGCGATCCGCATGCTCACCAGCCCGGTGGGCCGGTACGTCGACAGCGAGAACCTCGTCGTTCGTCTCTGACGTCGTCCGCGCATCCGACACGCCCGCCCGCGGTCACTTCGGTGGCTCCGGGCGGGCGTCGTCGTGTGGGCCGGGTTCGTCGTCCTAGCCGGTGAGATCCCTCACAACGTGGCGTCCGCACGGCCGCCGGGTGAGTGAGAGGCGAACGCCTCGGTAACATGCGGATCGGCTTTTTCAGCGCCGACGGTCTCCGAACCGGTCGGCATACCTCGAATCGGAGTGCTCTTGCTCAAGCGTGAAGCTCGCACCCTGGCGGTCGTCCTCGTGGCGCTCGCCGGAACCCTCGTGCTGCTGTCCGGCGCGACGGACGTCGGTGTCGTCATCTGGCTGGTGGCATACCTGGGGTGCACCTGGCTGTGCCGGAAGATGTGGGGCGGCCGCAACCTCGGGCACCACCTGATCGCGCGGGTTCTGCTCGCGTTGGCCCCCGCCGGACTGATCATCGACCACACCGTCGGTGTCGTGTGGGCGGCCTGGACCGCGATCGCGCTGCTGGTGCTCCTGGTGCGCAGCGAACAGCTGGTACGCCGGGCCTACGGCTACACCGGTACCCGAGCGTCCGGGTTCGACGCACTTCACCTCCGGGAGAAGAAGCCGCAACTGGTGCGGCTCTACGCCCGACTGATGCTCCTGCTACCGCTCGCGCTGATGTGCGCCGGGTACTTCCACCTGAACGGCCTGTGGTGGCTGCTGGGATCACTGATCGCCGCAGCGTCCGCCGCTGCCATCGCCGGCGATGCGTACTTGCGACGCAACGCGTCGCGGCGCGCGCAGGCACTGCTGCCGTCCGTGCTGCACGACCTGAACCCGTCCTTCGTCCTCTACTGGGACGCGCCGCGCAACTCGCAGTTGCAGCTGGCGATGTGGATCCCGCACCTGCAGCGCGTCGGTGTGCCGTTCTTCGTGATGGTCCGTGATCGGCGCAGCTACGGCCAGGCCGTCAGCGTCTGCGGGGACGTCCCGGTCCTGCACTGCCCGACGATGGGGTCGGTCGAACGGGCCCGGACCGAGAGCCTCCGTGCGGCCTTCTACGTGAACAACGCGGCCCGCAACTCGCACTTCGTGCGGTACGGGGAACTGACCCACATCCAGTTGCTGCACGGCGACAGCGACAAGGCGCCCAGCTACAGCCCGGTCACCGCGATGTTCGACAAGGTGTTCGTCGCCGGCCAGGCCGGTATCGATCGGTATGCCGCGCACGGTGTGTTCATCCCGGACGAGAAGTTCGAGATCGTCGGGCGGCCGCAGGTGGTCGGCATCGACCGACGGACGACCGACACACTCGACCTCACCGACTGCACGGTGCTGTACGCACCGACCTGGAAGGGGTTCCACGAGGACGCGGCGCACAGCTCGATCCCGCGCGCGCTCGGGATCCTCGCCGAGGCGCTCGACCTCGGCTGCCGGGTCATCTTCCGGGCACACCCGTACACCAACCGGGACCCCGAGTTCGCGCGTATCGCCGCCGAGGCCTGCGAGTTGCTCGCCGCCGACTCCCGGGCGACCGGCCGTGAGCACGTCTTCGGGCCTGCTGCAGGCAGCGACATGACGATGGAGGAGTGCTTCAACGCGTCCGACCTGATGATCGCCGACGTGTCGAGCGTGGTGGCCGACTACCTCTACTCGGAGAAGCCGATCCTGCTGGTCAATCCCGACCAGGACCCGGCGGAGTTCGCGCTGGAGTTCCCCCTCGCGTCCGCAACGTATGTCGTCGACGGTTCACCGGAGCAGGTCCGCACAGCGCTCGCGGCTGCGGCGACGGACGACCCGATGGGCACCGTCCGCCGGGAGAAGCGCACCTACTACCTGGGCGACTTCCCCGATGCGACGTACGAGGAGGGCTTCCTGAAGGCCGCCGCCCATGAGGCGCACGCCCCCTGGCCGCCGCACGCGACGTGGCCGCCGGAACGGGTGTCCGACGGCCACGGCAGTGAGCGGGCTACTCCGCCTGCTTGAGCCGCTCGAGCCGAGTGCGAGCGCGCTCGGCGTTCAGCGGGTCGACGACGAGTGAGCGGTAGCCCTTCCGGCTGATCACGACCTCGTCATACGTGACGGGGACGCGGGAGATCTCACCGGCGCGCTCGCGCTCGGTGATCTGCTCGATGGCCTGCTCGATGTCGTCGAAGGCGACGCCGGACAGGTCGCTGACGTCGAACTCCCACCACTTCAGCGCCAGCAGGCGTTCGATGATCTCGTCGCTGAAACGCTTGCCGATCACCTTCGCCGGGAGACCGCCGACGATCGTGTAGGGCGCAACGTCCTTGTTGACGAAGGCGCCCGCAGCGACGATCGCTCCGTCACCGATGGAGACGCCGCGTCGGATCAGGACGTTGGCGCCGATCCAGACGTCGTTGCCGATGCTGGCGTTCTCCATCGTCCTCGGGTCGATGTTCTCGGGCGTCCGCTTGATGGTGCGTGGCCCGGAGTCGGCCTCCGGCGGGTAGTAGCGGTACCGCTTGGCGTCGTGCACCGCGGGCGAGCTGGTCAGCCAGGTCACCGGGTGCTCGCCCTCTCCGATCGTGACGTCCGGACCGATGCTGGTGTAGCGCCCGATCGTGTCGATGTACCGGAACCGGCCGCCGCGCAGGAAGCTGTACCGCCCGATGGCGATATTGCGGTAGACGTGCATGGTCGTGTTGTTCAGCTGCGCCGGCGGTTCGAAGCGCACCTTGATGTGCCCGGGGCCGGCGCCGAAGAAGCCGAGGCCCGGCTGGATCCGCAGACCGTGCTCGCGCAGGCCGATCCAGGGGTTGTTCGACGGTTTGCCGCCCTTCTTGGCGGGCGACGGTGCCGGCGCTGGAGTGGTCTGCGAGGGCGATTCGCTGAGGACCTGTCGGCTCCTCGTGCGTGCGGGGCCGATCACCCGTGTGCGTATGCCGTTCCGGACTCTCGACCGAATGTTCTTCATTGCTGGGGTCTACACCTCGTCGTTCGTCGGGCAAAGGGTCCGCAGACTCTACAGCGCCGCGCTGTCCGGCCCGGGGCGCGGCGGGCCGGTGCCGATCGATGCGGTCCGCGTACACGCTGTCTACACGAAACCGCCGTAGCGTAGAAACGGTGACTTCAGGGGCGGCGCACGCAGAGAACGACCAGATGCTGAAGGTTTCGGTCGTGGTGGCGGTCTACAACCCGGGACCCGACATCGACGAGCTGTTGGCGTCGATCGACGCGCAGACGTTGCCGGCCGCGGAGTTCGAGGTGATCTTCGCCGACGACGACTCGACGGACGGAACGCGGGAGCGGTTGCGGGAGTGGGCGGAGGATCGGCGCAACGTCAGCGTGTTGCACAACACCCCGAACTCGGGATGGCCCGGCCGGCCGCGGAACCTCGGCATCGACGCGGCGCGCGGTGAGTACCTCTTCTTCGCCGACAACGACGACAAGTTCACGCCCGATGCGCTGCGCGCGATGTACGACTTCGCCCGGGCGCACGACAGCGATGTCGTCATACCGAAGGAGATCGGTGTCGGCCCCGGCCGTTCCGTGTCTCGCGCCCTGTTCCGGCGCGACATCCCCGACGCCACCCTCGGCCGGGACCCGATCCTGCTGCTGCTGACCCCGCACAAGTTGGTGCGTACGGCGCTGGTCCACGAGCACGGCATCCGGTTCCCCGAGGGGCGGGTGCGACTCGAGGACCACTTCTTCATGATGTCCTGCTACTTCGCAGCGCAGCGGATCTCGGTCTTCGCACAGCAGCCCTGCTACTACTGGATGCGTCGTCAGGGGAGCGGGGAGAACGCCAGCTTCAGCGAGGTCGACCCGGTCGTCTATTACGAGTCGGTCGAGCGTGTCCTGGCCGTGGTCGAGGCCAACACCGAGCCGGGTGCGTTCCGCGACAAGCTCTACAGTCACTGGTACCAGACGAAGATGCTCGCGCGACTGCGCGGCGGATTCCTGCTGGAGCATGCGGAGGACTACCAGGAGCGGTTGGTGGCCGAACTGCGCCGGGTGAGTGTGCGATTCGGATTCGACGAGCGCCTGCTCCCGTATCTCGGCGCCGGATCGCGTGCGCGCGCACAGTTGCTGATGACCGGTTCGCTGGAGGACATCCGACGCCTGGCCGCCGCGGAACGCGGCATCACCCAGCAGCCTCGGCTGGAGCAGCTGTCGTGGACGGACGACGGCCGGCTCGCCCTCTCGATCAGCTCGCATTTCGTGTATGCCGATGGCGATCCGATCACGGTCATCCGCACCGACCACGGCGCGTTCTGGGACATCACGCCCCGGGTGCCCGGCCTGCGGCTGGATCCGGTCGACGTCTCGGACCTGGTGGCCGGCATTCGTCTGCACACCCTGCTGACCGACCGGTCGACCTCGGACGTACAGTTCGCATCGGGCCATGGTGAGCCCCTGACGGACGACCGGTTGGGTGTCTCGTCCGAGGTCCTGATCGACCCGGGAGCGGCGTTCCGGAGCCGACCTGTCGACACGGTGCTCGACCTGCGCGTGCGGCTCAACGGACTGGGCTGGTGGTCGGAGATCCGGCTGCCGGCGGACGGGGGAGTGAGACTGCCGGCCACGGGCCCGCAACTCGAGGACCGGACGGTCGTCGCCTTCGCGACCACCGGGCGCCGCAAGCTGAGCCTGCACCTGGTCGACCCGACCCGATCACGATGGTCCCGGATTCGCGAACTCGGCCGCGCCGACGGATGGCGGGAGGCATCCCCGGTGATCGCCCGCGCCGCGCTGCGGAGAGCACGACATGCGGCCGGTCGGGTGCGGACGCGGATCGGCGAGTTGCGCCCCTGACATATCGTCTCAATTACTGAGACGACCGGTCCACGTTGTGGGCAGTCCGGTCGGGGCGGTAGTCTGTGCGGGCCTTCGAGGCCAGCGTCGTCCTCGCAAGGTTCGGTTATCCCATTGAACGACGCGCGTTCGGCGTCGTTCACGACGACTGGACGGTGAGTTTCGTTGACGGCGCAGAGTAGTTTTTCCGCGGTTCCCGCAGCGCAGGGTCTCTACGACCCGGCGCGCGAGCACGATGCGTGTGGAGTGGCCATGGTCGCCACGATGCGCGGTACGGCCGGGCACGACATCGTCGACCACGCGCTGACCGCACTCCGCAATCTCGAACACCGCGGTGCGACCGGCGCCGACCCGGCGGTCGGTGACGGAGCCGGCATCCTCACGCAGCTCCCGGACGAGTTCTTCCGAGCAGTCTGCGACTTCGATCTGCCGGCCAAGGGCACGTATGCCGTGGGCATCGCGTTCCTGCCGCGCGACCCCGATCAACAGTGGTACATCGGTGAGCGGTTCGCGCAGATCGCGGCCGACGAGGGCCTGCGCGTGGTCGGCTGGCGCGATGTGCCGACCGACCCGACACTGGTCGGCGAGTCGGCGCAGGCCGTGATGCCGGTCTTCCGGCAGGCGTTCGTGGCTGCCGCCGAGGGCGAACTGTCCGGCATCGACCTGGACCGCAGGGCCTACGCACTCCGCAAGCGGATCGAGGCCGAGCGTGACGTCTACTTCCCGTCGCTGTCCTGCCGCACGATCGTCTACAAGGGCATGTTGACCACCGGCCAGCTGGAGCCCTTCTACCCGGACCTGTCGGATCGCCGCTTCACCACCGAGCTCGCGCTGGTGCACTCGCGTTTCTCGACCAACACCTTCCCGTCGTGGCCGCTGTCGCACCCCTATCGGATGATCGCGCACAACGGTGAGATCAACACCGTCCGCGGCAACCGCAACTGGATGCGCGCTCGCGAATCCACTTTGCACAGTGACGTTTTCGGTGGTGACATCGACCGGCTCTTCCCGATCTGCACCGACTCGAGCTCGGACTCCGCGAGCTTCGACGAGGTCCTGGAGCTGTTGCATCTCGGCGGTCGCAGCCTGCCGCATGCCGTGCTGATGATGATCCCCGAGGCATGGGAGAATCACGAGACGATGGACCCCGCCCGCCGGGCGTTCTACGAGTACCACTCGGCGATCATGGAGCCCTGGGACGGACCGGCCTGCGTCGCGTTCACCGACGGCACCCTGGTCGGTGCGGTGCTGGACCGCAACGGGCTGCGCCCGGGTCGGTATGCCGTGACGGACGACGGGCTCGTGGTGCTCGCGTCGGAGGCGGGCGTCCTCGACCTGGACCCGGCACACGTCGTCCGCAAGGGTCGCCTGCAGCCGGGTCGGATGTTCCTGGTCGACACCGCGCAGGGCCGCCTGATCAGTGACGACGAGATCAAGCGCGATCTCGCGGCCGAGCACCCCTACGAGGACTGGTTGCACGCCGGCATCATCAAGCTGTCCGAGCGTCCCGAGCGCGAGCACGTCTGGCACACGCCCGCATCGGTCGTCCGTCGCCAGCAGACCTTCGGCTACACCCACGAGGAGCTGCGTCTCCTGCTGACCCCGATGGCCGAGGCGGCCGCCGAGGCGCTCGGCTCGATGGGCACCGACACGCCCGTCGCCGTCCTCTCGGACCGCCCGCGGTTGTTGTTCGACTACTTCAGCCAACTCTTCGCGCAGGTCACCAACCCGCCGCTGGACGCGATCCGCGAGGTGCTGGTCACCTCGCTGGGCACGCTGATGGGCCCGGAGCACAACGCTCTCGAGGTCGGGCCGCAGCACGCGCGGCAGGTCGAGCTGGACTTCCCGGTCATCGACAACGACGAGCTGGCGAAGCTGGTCAACCTCAACAACGACGGTGACTTCCCCGGCTATCAGACCTACGTCATCCGCGGCACCTACCGTGTCGCCGGTGGCCCGAGCGCGCTGCGCGCCCGGCTGAAGGGCATCTGCGCCGAGGTGTCGCAGGCGATCGCGGACGGACACCGTTTCGTCGTGCTGTCCGACCGGGAGAGCACTGCGGCGTTCGCGCCGATCCCGTCGCTGTTGCTCACCGCCGCAGTCCATCACCACCTGGTCCGGGAGAAGACCCGCACCCAGGTCGGTCTGTTGGTCGAGGCCGGCGACGTGCGCGAGGTGCACCACGTCGCCCTGCTGATCGGGTATGGCGCAGCCGCCGTGAACCCTTACCTGGCAATGGAATCCGTGGAGGACCTGGTCCGTCGCGGCGCCATCACCGGTGTCACTCCGGAGCAGGCCGTCAAGAACCTCATCTACGCGCTCGGCAAGGGCGTGCTGAAGGTCATGTCCAAGATGGGCATCTCCACCGTCGCGTCATACCGCGGTGCTCAGGTGTTCGAGGCACTGGGTCTGTCGCAGGAGCTGATCGACGAATACTTCACCGGCACCGTGTCCCGCATCGGTGGCATCGGGCTGGAGGAGATCGCGGAGGAGATCGCGCAACGGCACCAGACGGCATACCCGAAGAACGGCCTGCACCAGTCGCACCGGACGCTGGACACCGGCGGCGAATACCAGTGGCGTCGCGAGGGTGAGCCGCACCTGTTCGACCCGGAGACCGTCTTCCGACTGCAGCACTCGACCCGGTCACGGCGCTACGACATCTTCAAGCAGTACACCCAGCGGGTCGACGACCAGTCCAAGCGACTGATGACCCTGCGAGGACTGTTCTCCTTCAAGGGAACTCGGCCGAGCATCCCGATCGAGGAGGTCGAGCCGGTCAGCGAGATCGTGAAGCGCTTCTCGACCGGTGCGATGAGCTACGGCTCGATCAGCAAGGAGGCGCACGAGACCCTGGCCATTGCGATGAACCGCCTCGGCGGCCGGTCCAACACCGGCGAGGGCGGTGAGGACCTGGATCGGCTGCTCGACCCGGAGCGCCGCTCGTCGATCAAGCAGGTGGCATCCGGTCGGTTCGGCGTCACCTCGGTCTACCTGACCGGTGCCGACGACATCCAGATCAAGATGGCGCAGGGCGCCAAGCCGGGGGAGGGCGGCCAACTGCCCGGGCACAAGGTCTACCCTTGGGTGGCCTCGACCCGGCATTCGACGCCAGGCGTCGGCCTGATCTCTCCGCCGCCGCACCACGACATCTACTCGATCGAGGACCTGGCGCAGCTGATCCACGATCTGAAGAACGCCAACCCGTCGGCGCGCATCCACGTCAAGCTGGTCTCCGAGGTCGGCGTCGGCACGGTGGCCGCGGGTGTCTCGAAGGCGCATGCGGACGTGGTGCTGGTGTCCGGTCACGACGGTGGCACCGGTGCGGCTCCGTTGACGTCGTTGAAGCACGCGGGCGGGCCGTGGGAGTTGGGTCTCGCCGAGACCCAGCAGACCCTGCTGCTGAACGGACTGCGCGACCGCATCGTGGTGCAGACCGACGGCCAGCTGAAGACCGGCCGCGACGTGGTCATCGCCGCGCTGCTCGGCGCCGAGGAGTACTGCTTCGCCAGTGCG
Source organism: Flexivirga sp. G2 (assembly GCF_055397625.1). Taxonomy (NCBI): domain Bacteria; kingdom Bacillati; phylum Actinomycetota; class Actinomycetes; order Micrococcales; family Dermacoccaceae; genus Flexivirga; species Flexivirga sp. G2. The sequence continues at coordinate 2,739,243 of NZ_AP039675.1, read as the reverse complement.
CCGCTGGTCGTCAGTGGCTGCATCATGATGCGTGTCTGCCACCTCGACACCTGTCCGGTCGGCATCGCGACCCAGAACCCGGAACTGCGCTCCCGCTACTCGGGCAAGCCCGAATTCGTGGAGACCTTCTTCGAGTACATCGCCGAAGAGGTCCGAGAACTGTTGGCACAGTTGGGTTTCCGCACTCTTGATGAAGCCGTCGGCCAGGTCGGGCTGCTGGACACCGAGCGCGCCGTCGATCACTGGAAGGCAGCCGGCCTCGACCTGTCGCCGATCCTGACCGAAGTCGAACTGCCCGAGGGCACCCCGTTGCGGCACGTCGTGCCGCAGGACCACGGGCTGGCCAAGGCGCTCGACCAGCAGTTGATCACGATGAGCCGGGACGCCCTGGAAGAGAAGGAGCCGGTGCGTCTCGACCTGCCGGTGGCCAACGTCAACCGCACGGTCGGCACGATGCTCGGTCACGAGGTCACCAAGCGCTACCCGGAGGGGCTGCCGGACCAGACGATCGATGTCACGCTCACCGGTTCGGCCGGGCAGTCGCTCGGCGCGTTCCTGCCGTCCGGCATCACGCTGCGGCTCTTCGGTGAGGCGAACGACTATGTCGGCAAGGGCATTTCGGGCGGCCGCGTGCTCGTGCGTCCGTTGCGTGACGCGTCGCTCGTGGCCGAGCAGAACGTCGTCGCCGGCAACGTCATCGGGTATGGCGCAACGTCCGGCGAGATCTTCCTGCGCGGTGTCGTGGGGGAGCGGTTCTGCGTGCGCAACTCGGGCGCGACCGCGGTCGTCGAGGGCGTCGGCGACCACGGACTGGAGTACATGACCGGCGGCACGGTGCTGATCCTCGGACCGACCGGCCGCAACCTGGGCGCCGGTATGTCGGGTGGCGTCGGCTACGTGCTCGACCTCGACGAGGAACTGGTCAACCGTGAGTTGGTCGATGTGAGCTCGTTGCGCGAGGAGGACCTCGCTGCAGTGCACGAGTTGCTGGAGAAGCACCACGAGTGGACCGAATCTGCTGTCGCCGGAAAGCTTTTGGCACAGTGGCCGGTCAGCGCCGAGCGCTTCTCGCTGGTGCTGCCCCGCGCCTACCAGCAGGTGCTCGACGTGCGTGCGAAGGCAACCGAGGAAGGACTCGATCCGGACGGCGATGTCGTCTGGGCACGAATCATGGAGGTGTCCCGTGGCTGACCCACGCGGCTTTCTGAAGGTGCGGGAGCGCAGTCTCCCGGAGCGTCGTCCGGTCCCGGTGCGGATCAAGGACTGGAAAGAGGTCTACGAAGAGCAGCAGCGCGGTGACCTGCAACAGCAGGCGAGCCGTTGCATGGACTGCGGCATACCGTTCTGTCACCAGGGCTGTCCGCTGGGCAACCTCATTCCGGAGTGGAACACCCTTGCCTGGCGCGGGGATTGGTCGGATGCGATCGACCGGTTGCACGCGACCAACAACTTCCCGGAGTTCACCGGCCGACTGTGCCCGGCTCCCTGCGAGACGGCGTGCGTCCTCGGCATCAGCCAGCCCGCGGTCACCATCAAGCAGATCGAGGTGACCACCATCGAGCAGGCGTTCGCCGACGGCTCGGTGGCGCCCCAGCCGCCGGAGCGGCTGACCGGTCGCACGGTCGCCGTCGTCGGTTCCGGCCCCGCGGGCCTGGCGGCCGCGCAGCAGCTGACCCGCGCCGGACACACCGTCGCCGTCTTCGAACGCGCCGACAAACCAGGCGGATTGCTGCGTTACGGGATCCCCGAGTTCAAGATGGAGAAGTCCGTCGTGGACCGGCGCATCGACCAGATGATCGCCGAGGGCACCCGCTTCCGGTGCAACACCGAGATCGGCAAGGGCATCACCTGGGCACAGCTGCGTTCCCGGTATGACGCCGTGGTCGTCTCGATCGGCTCAACGGTCCCGCGGGACCTGCCGGTCGAAGGCCGCCAGCTCGATGGCTTCGTGCAGGCGATGGACTTCCTGCCGCCGGCCAACCGGGTCGCGCTCGGCGAGCACGTCGCGGACCAGGTGACGGCAGAGGGCAAGCACGTCGTGGTGATCGGCGGCGGTGACACCGGCGCGGACTGCATCGGCACCTCGCTGCGGCAGGGCGCCGCGTCGGTGACGTCGCTGGAGATCATGCCGCGACCGGGCGAGGAGCGTTCCGCGGCGCACCCGTGGCCGACATACCCGATGATCTTCCGGATCGCGAGCGCGCACGAGGAAGGCGGCGAGCGTGTCTATGCGATGAGCACGAAGCAGGCGATCGACGACGGCACCGGCAAGGTCCGAGCGTTGCGGGTGGTCGAAGTTCGTTCCGGTGACAAGGGATTCGAAGAGGTCGAAGGCACCGAGCGGGAGATCGACGCCGACCTGGTGCTGCTCGCGATGGGCTTCCTCGGCCCGTTGACCGAGAGCCTGGTCGATGATCTCGGCGTGGAACTCGACGAGCGGTCCAACGTGCGCCGGGACGAGAACTTCATGTCGTCGGTGCCCGGCGTCTTCGTCGCCGGTGACGCCGGTCGCGGTCAGTCCCTGATCGTCTGGGCCATCGCCGAGGGACGCGCCGCGGCGCACGGCGTGGACGCCTTCCTGTCCGGCGGACATTCCGATCTGCCCGCGCCGATCGCGCCGACGGACCGCCCACTGGCGGTCTGAACCGCGCCTGCAACTCGATACTGTCGGCACTTACTCGCCCGTTTCTCCCATATCGGGCGAGTAAGTGCCGACAGTCGTGAATTGTGCTCCCGGAGAACGGTTTTCGGGCGATGACGTGACGACCGTCGTCGGTTCTTCGTCCCGGTGCCACAAGTTACTCACTCGTATGGCGGACGGTCTGCACCACCATGCGTTGGCCGGGCCTCCGGCTCACTAGGGTTGAGGCATGCGTCGAGCCAAGATTGTGTGCACCCTCGGACCCGCCACTGCAGCACCGGACAAGGTGCGCGAGTTGGTCGACGCCGGGATGGACGTCGCGCGGCTGAACCTCTCGCACGGTGCCTACGCCGATCACGAGCAGGTCTATGCCGCGATCCGCGCTGCGTCGAACGACGCCGGGCGGGCGGTGTGCGTGATGTGTGATCTGCAGGGTCCGAAGATCCGCACCGGCACGTTCGGCAACGGCCCGATCGCCCTCAAGCCGGGGGACCCTTTCACAATCACGGTCGACGACATCGACGGTGATCAGAGCCGAGTTTCGACCACGTACAAGGGTTTGCCCGGCGATGTGAACGCCGGCGATGTGCTGCTGATCGACGACGGCAAGGTCTGCCTGCGCGCTCGGGAGGTCACCTCGACCGATGTGCACGCCGAGGTCGTCGAGGGCGGCCAGGTCTCCGACCACAAGGGCATCAACCTGCCGGGTGTCGCCGTGAGCGTCCCGGCACTCTCCGAGAAGGACGAGGCCGACCTGCGCTGGGCGCTCAAGTTGGGCGCCGACGTCGTGGCGCTGTCCTTCGTCCGCGACGCGAGCGACATCCGTCGCGCGCACGAGATCATGGACGAGGAGGGGCGCCGGGTCCCGGTCATCGCGAAGGTCGAGAAGCCGCAGGCGGTCGACAATCTCGCGGCCATCATCGACGCGTTCGACGGTGTGATGGTCGCTCGCGGCGACCTCGGCGTCGAGCTGCCGCTCGAGGAAGTGCCGCTGGTCCAGAAGCGTGCGATCGAGATCTGCCGGCGCAATGCGAAGCCGGTCATCGTGGCGACGCAGGTGCTCGAGTCGATGATCGAGAACTCCCGCCCGACCCGTGCGGAGGCCAGCGACTGCGCCAACGCGGTGCTCGACGGAGCGGACGCGATCATGCTCTCCGGTGAGACGAGTGTCGGTGCGTGGCCGATCGAAGCCGTCCGGACGATGGCGCGCATCATCGACAGCACCGAGGAACACGGTCTGGACCGGGTGCCCCCGCTCGGCACCCGCCCGCACACCAAGGGCGGCGCGGTCACCGCGGCCGCGGCCGAGGTCGGCGATCTGCTCGACGTCCGATATCTCGTGACGTTCACCGAGTCCGGTGACTCGGCGAAGCGGATGGCGCGGATCCGCAGCCCGCGCCCGATGCTGGCCTTCACCCCCGAGCAGTCGACCCGGTCGCAGCTGGCGATGGTGTGGGGTGTCGAGACCTTCCTGGTGCCGCAGGTCAAGCACACCGACCAGATGGCCATGCAGGTCGACGAGCTGCTGCTCAGCTCCGGCCGGGCACAGGAGGGCGATCTGGTGATCATCGTCGCCGGTTCGCCGCCCGGGATCCCCGGCTCGACCAACGCACTGCGGGTGCACCGCATGGGCGACGCCCAGAACAAGGTGGCTCCCGCCTATCACTGAGTTCGACTCCTCGCACGACCGATTGGAGTCGTGCACAGTGCCTCCCGTATGCTGTGCCAGCACTCTCGCCGGAGTGGTGGAACGGCAGACACGGAGCACTCAAAATGCTTTGCTCGAAAGGGCGTGCGGGTTCAAATCCCGCCTCCGGCACCCATCGGACCGACCCCTTGTCTGGTTCACTCACTGAATGACCAGTCTCCTGTGGTTGCGTCGCGACCTGCGCCGGGGCGATCTACCCGCTCTGCTGGCCGCGGCGGACGCTACTCGTGACGATGTCGCCGTCGTCTTCGTGCTCGACCCCGCGCTCTGGGGATCCGCCGGTGACGTGCGCCGTGCCTGGCTGGCCGCGTCCGTGCAAGCAGCCGTCGACTCCTACGACGGCAAGCTCGCCGTGCTGTATGGCGACCCGCGCGAGGTCATTCCGGCAACCGTGCGGCGTCTCGCTGTTACCTCCGTGCATGTCTCCCGGGAGACGACTCCGTTCGGTCGCCGTCGGGACGACGGCATAGCAAAAGTGTTGCGGGACAACGGAATCGACTGGGTCGAGACCGGCACGCCATACGCGATCGGACCGGGGACGCTGACGACGCAGGCGGGCACCGGCTTCAAGGTCTTCACCGCGTTCCGCCGGGCGTGGTCCGATCACGGTGCGCCGGCGCCGGCCGGCGCGGTCGAAACCTCCTGGCGTGCAGTCGATTCCGACGCGGACGCGCTTGCCGCGTTACGAGCGGCGCGGGAGGCACCGGGCCTGATCGATCTGCCGGAGGCGGGGGAGTCGGCCGCCCTCGACCGCTGGCGCGACTTCCTCGACGAGGCGCTCGGTGATTACGACGCCGATCGGGACCGTGCCGACCACCGCGGGACGAGTGGGCTGAGTCCGTATCTGAAGGTCGGCGCCATCCATCCCCGAACCCTGTTGGCCGACCTCGCTCCGCGCCGCGGCTCCGGCCGGGACATCTTCATCTCCGAACTCGCCTGGCGCGACTTCTACGGGGACGTGCTGTGGCGGGCACCGCGCAGCGCCTGGCATGACCTCACCGACGCGCTGGACCACATGCCGTATGACGACCCCGGCCCAGAGGTCGACGCATGGCAACAGGGCCGCACCGGCTATCCGTTCGTCGACGCCGGCATGCGGCAGCTTGTCGCGACCGGTTGGATGCACAACCGGGTGCGGATGGTCACCGCCAGCTTCCTGACCAAGGACCTGCACGTCTGGTGGCCGGTCGGTGCGCGCTTCTTCCTCGACCACCTGATCGACGGCGACATCGCGTCCAACAACCACGGGTGGCAGTGGGTCGCCGGGACCGGCACGGACGCGTCGCCCTACTTCCGGGTGTTCAACCCGATCACGCAGGGCAAGAAATTCGATCCGGACGGCGACTACGTCCGACGATGGGTCCCGGAGCTGCGGCACCTGGCGGGTGCCGCCGTGCACGAGCCGTGGCGGCATACCGACGGCTACCGGGACGGCTATCCCGAACGAATCGTCGACCACGCCGCCGAGCGAGAGGTGGCACTGGCCCGCTATCGCGGAGACGAGTCGACGCCGAACGCATGAGCGGCGGGCCCGGACCGGTGCATACTGAAAGCGCCGGTCGGAGCGGAGGGGGCTGGACATGTACGACGTATCGCTGGCCATGGCATTGCCGTTGATCGTCCTCGGGGTGCTGCTCATCGGCTACTGCCTGGTCGACATCGCGCGCACGGAGCGCCCGCTGCTGATCCGCAAATGGCAATGGGCGCTCGCCGTGTTGATCCTGGTGCCGATCGGGGCGTTCGCCTACCTGCTGTTCGAGAAGCTGCAGCTGGCGGCGACGTCGGACATGCCGCCCGAGGAACTCCGGACGAACGTCGCGACGCACCTCCACCCGCCCGAGCACTGAGTGATCCGCTGTCACGCAGCGCCTCCCTGTGACCGCCGGGCTCCGGTGTTGTTTGATGGTCCGCATGGCACTTTTCGGGAAGCGGCGCGACACCACGGGTGACGCGATCGAGGCGTTCTGGACGTGGTGGTCCGAGGGCGGCTCCGGCGAGGTCGCGATGGCGGACCCGGAGACGGGAACGGCTCCGCTGCTCGATCCTCGGGTGCACGCGATCGACGACGGCCTCGCGTGGGAGATCGCACCCGGCACGGAGTCGGCACACCTGCTGGTGGTCACCGCGGACGGCGACCCCGAGTTGCGGTCCGTCGCTCGCCGCTGGCTGGCCGCCGCACCACCTACGGAGTTCGTCTGGGCCTACGCCGACAGCAGGCAGCCGGCGACGACCATCGGCGGTCGGGTGCTGAAGTTCGAGGGCCACGAGTTCGACCTGGGCGAGGTGCAGGTCGGCGTACGTCGCTCCGGCAGTCGCATCGACGTGACCGTCTACCACCCGCAGTTGTCCGAGGTCTCGCAGGACCAGCGACTCGGTGTCTGTTTCATCGCGCTGGACACCGCACTCGGCGAGGAGATGACCGAGACCTGGATCGGCGAACTGCAGCCGATCACCACACCACCGTTGGACGGGTTCGGCCTGACCGGGTTGCGCGCCGTGGTTCGTGACCTGCGGGAGGAATTCACCGACGCCAACGGCAACCCGCAATGGATCTCGTTGCAGGGCACCGGTCCTCGTGGCCCGGTGACCGCGGGAGCGCAGGTGCCGCTCGCTGCCGCGTCGGCGCCGCAACTCGACCAGCACATCGTCGTCGCCGTCCCCTACAGCGAACGCGAGGACGACGGACTGCCGAGCGAGCAGACGCTCGCCGAGCTCGAACGGCTGAAGAACCACGTCACGGATCGGCTGGAGGAGCAGGGCCGGATCGTCGCGCACGAATGCAGCGGCGGTCTCTGCCTGGTGCACGTGTATGCCGATGGCGCCACCCCGGCGGCCGACCAGATCAAGGCCGCCGTCACCGGGTGGCCGGACGGCGCGGTGAAGGTGAGTGTCGAGTCGGACCCGGGCTGGTCCGGCGTGGCACACCTGCGCGGCTGACCCTGCGCGGATACCGCCGGGTAATCGGCAGACCGCCACGTGCTTAGCTAAGGCGCGTGACGAACGAAGACAGCGGCGGCGTGCGGGTGCTGGTCGCCGAGGACGAGGCGATCATCCGACTCGACCTGGCGGAGATGCTGCGCGAGGCCGGCTATGACGTGGTGGCCGAGGTCGGCGACGGCCGGCAGGCGGTGGACCGGACGCGTGAACTGTCGCCGGACCTGGTGGTGATGGACGTCAAGATGCCGGTCCTGGACGGCATCAGCGCGGCCGACGAGATCGGCCGTGACGGCGTCGCGCCCGTGGTGATGCTGACCGCCTTCTCCGACAAGGAACTCGTCGAGCGTGCCTCGGACGCCGGAGTCATGGCCTACGTCCTGAAGCCGTTCACCATCGACGACCTGGAGCCGGCCATCACCGTCGCCCGCTCCCGGTGGGCCGAACGCAAGGCACTCGAGGGCGAGGTTGCCGATCTCGGCGCCCGGCTCGAGACCCGCAAGCGGATGGATCGGGCCAAGGGCATCCTGATGACCCAGCTCGGGCTGGGTGAGGCCGAGGCGTTCCGGTGGATCCAGAAGACCGCGATGGACCGTCGGCTCGGCATGCGCGAGGTGGCCGACGCGGTGATCGCCGGTGCGACCGACGGCGGCGCATCCGAGGGCTGATCGCGGAGCGCCTCTCCGTAACCAGAAATTAACAAGTAATCGCGCGAATTATGGTGCCGTGGCAGCGGATCCGACCTAAGGTCTCATGTCACGCGCGGCGCATCCTGCGGGCGCGGTCCCGTCAAGGAGGAACCTTCGTGCGTGCGACGAAGAAAATCGCCATTCCCGCGATCGTGGCAGTGATGGCCGTTGCCGGTTGTGCCAACAGCAGCTCGGGCGGTGGCGGGGGCTCCAACGGTGCAACCGGGGGCTCCGGCGACAGTGAGATCAAGAACCTGCCCGTTCAGGACAAGATCGATGTCCCGTCCGATGCGGTCAAGCCGGCCGGTGACGGCAAGGCGAAGTGTGCGGCCGGCACCACCATCGGTTATGTCGGCGCGATGACCGGCGACAACGCCCAGCTCGGCATCAACATCTACAACGGTGTGCAGTTGGCCATCAACGAGCACAACAAGGCCAACCCGGACTGCCAGGTCAAGTTCAGCAAGTTCGACACCGAGGGTGACCCGACGAAGGCGACCGGCCCGGCGACCAAGGCCGTCTCGGAGAAGAACATCGTCGGTGTCGTGGGCCTGCCGTTCTCGGGTGAGTCCAAGGCGACCGGCAAGATCTTCGAGCAGGCCGGCCTGGCCCACATCACGCCGTCGGCGACCGACCCGGCACTGGCCAAGAACGGTTGGAAGACCTTCTTCCGTGGCCTGGGCAACGACAACGTCCAGGGTCCGGCCGTCTCCAAGCTGGCCGACAAGCTCGGTGCGAAGAAGACCTTCGTCATCCAGGACGACTCGACCTACGGCATCGGCCTGGCGGCGACCGCGAAGAAGGGTCTCGGCAGCAAGCTGGCCGGGACCGACAAGGTCATCACCAAGCAGAAGGACTTCTCCGCCACGGTCCAGAAGGTCCTCAACTCCAAGGCCGACGCGGTGTTCTACGCCGGCTACTACGCCGAGGGAGCGCCCCTGGACCAGCAGCTGGTGGACGGCGGCTACAAGGGCGTGTTCATCGGCCCGGACGGTGTGAAGGACCCGGAGTTCATCAAGCAGGCCGGCGACGCGGCCAAGAACGCCTACTTCACCTGCCCCTGCATCCCCGGTGACCTGATCCCGAGCTTCGCCTCGGCATACAAGAAGGTCAGCAACGGGGCCGCACCCGGAACCTACTCGGTCGAGGGGTATGACGCCGCGACGATCATGTTGACCGCCATCGACAAGGGCAAGACGACGCGACCGGCGATGGAGAGCTTCATCAAGTCGTACGACGCGGACGGGCTGTCCAAGCACTACAAGTGGAACTCCATCGGAGAGTTGTCCTCGCTGCCGGTCTACGGCTACAAGGCCGACGGTTCCGACATCAAGTCGGTCGGCATCATCAGCAAGGGCTGACAGGAAGCACCGCACGGCGCGACGGTTCGCACACATGAAGGGCGAACCGTCGCGCTGTGTCGAGAGGCGCTTCGAGGGCGCCGGACAACTGCCGGACTCACAGGACCGAAGGATTCCCCGATGCTGCACGAACTTGCGGCCGACGCGGCGGGTGGAAGCTGGATCAGCTTCGACTTCAACGCGCTCTTCTCGAACTTTCTGCCCGCGACGCGTGACGGCCTGACCTACGGGAGCATCTACGCGCTCGTTGCGGTCGGCTACACCCTCGTCTACGGCGTGCTGAATCTCATCAACTTCGCCCACTCCGAGGTGTTCATCTCGGGTGCGTATGCCGTGGTCTTCACGCTCACCGGCATGGGTTTCAACGGCAACGCCCCGAACCTGGGCACGATCCCGCTGATCGGTGACCTGCTGGTCGCGCTGGTCGCGGGAGCTCTGACGTCGGCGGTCGTCGCCGTCCTGGTCGAGCGGATCGCGTACAAACCGTTGCGTGCCCGTGGGGCACCCAGGCTGGCGTTCCTGATCACCGCGATCGGTATGTCGTTCGCGATCCAGTACCTGATCTTCCTGTGGCGCGGGTCGGTCGCCGAACCCTCGGTGCGCATGTTGCCGGTGAAGCCCATCTTCCAGTTCGGCGACACGATCATCTTCCTGCAGCAGATCGTCATCGTCGTCGCGGCGCTGGTGATGATGCTCGCGGTCGACCAGTTCGTCCGCAGGACACGCGCCGGGCGCGGTATCCGCGCGGTGGCGCAGGATCCCGACACCGCGACCCTGATGGGTGTCAGCACCGAGCGAATCATCCTGCTGACCTTCGCGATCGGCGGTCTGCTCGCCGGTGCGGCGGGCCTGTTCTACATCATGCAGGTGCCGTCCGGTGCGCTCTACAACGGCGGTTTCGTGCTCGGCATCAAGGCGTTCGCGGCGGCTGTGCTCGGTGGCATCGGCAACATCCGCGGGGCGTTGCTCGGCGGCCTGCTGCTCGGCCTGATCGGCAACTACGGCCAGTACCTCCTCGGCGACGCGCAATGGAACGATGTCGTCTGCTTCATCGTGCTGCTGCTGGTCCTGATGGTCCGGCCCGAGGGTGTGCTCGGCTCCAACCTGGCGAAGGTGCGTGCGTGACGATGGCCATGGGAAAAGACCCGCTCGGAAGCGTGCGAGCAGAGCAGAAGGAAGACGACAGTCAGGCCACCGAGGGTGCGCGCAAGGCCGGAATGTTCGACGGCGTGCGCGGCTGGTGGAACGGCCTGCAGCGGTGGCAACAGTGGTGTGTGCTGGCGATCCTGCTGGTCGTCGTGCTGTTCCTGCCGGTGCTGAACCCGCCGATCATCAGCACCCCGGACACCGATTTCTCGATCGCCTGCTTCAACATGGCGCGGTTCGCGCTGGCGGCGCTCGGGCTGAACGTCGTGGTCGGTCAGGCCGGGCTGCTGGACCTCGGGTATGTCGGCTTCTTCGCGATCGGCTGTTACGTGGCCGCGTTGTGGACCAGCCCGGACAGCAGCTACGTGCACATCCCGTACCTGTTCACCCTGCCGCTGGCCATGGTGGTCACGGCGGTGTTCGGCATCCTGCTCGGCGTACCCACGCTGCGATTGCGCGGTGACTATCTGGCCATCGTGACCCTGGGCTTCGGCGAGATCATCCGGTTGCTGGCCAATATCGTGCCGGCGTTGAACGGCAACACCGGCTTCCAGGACGTCGGTATGCCGCCCGGCACGCACAACGGCAAGCCGATCTTCGAGAACGGCACCGCCTGGTACATGATGACCGTCGTCATCATCGTCATCGTGATGCTGCTGCTCGGCAATCTGGAACGTTCCCGGGTCGGCCGGGCCTGGATCGCGATCCGCGAGGACGAGGACGCCGCCGAGACCATGGGTGTCCCGACCTTCAAGTACAAGCTGTGGGCCTTCGCCATCGGCGCCGCGATCGGCGGCCTCTCCGGGGCGCTCTTCGCCGGGCAGGTCGGCTTCGTCAACAACCAGAAGTTCGACGTGGCGACCTCGATGTTGTTCCTGGCGGCGGTCGTCCTCGGCGGCTCCGGCAACAAGTTCGGCGCGGTGCTCGGCGGTGCGATCGTCTCCTACATCCCGGACCGGTTCGTGGGCATCGCGGACTACAAGTACCTCATCTTCGGTATCGCGCTGGTGGTGCTGATGATCTTCCGGCCGCAGGGTCTGCTGGCGGCGCGCAACCACCTGCTTGCGGCCATCCGACGCCTGCGGGAGTGGGTCGGTGACGCTCCGACGAGCACCCCGAGCACCGCGGCGACCGGCGCGACGTCGATCAGCCTGCACAAGGAGGAGGACCAGTGACCGGCCCCGAGAACCTCGGCGCGGCAGTGCCCGAGGGGAGTGACGTCAACCAGCCGGTGTCCGATGAGGAGATCGCCGAGCTGGTCGCCCCGGACCGCGACATCGCGGTGTCGGTCGGCGAACCGTTGGTCGAGATCAACGACCTGACAGTGCAATTCGGCGGTCTGACCGCGCTTGATCACGTCACCTTCGACATCAAGCGAGGGGAGATCCTCGGCCTGATCGGCCCGAATGGCGCCGGCAAGACGACCTGCTTCAACGCGATGACCGGTGTCTACAAGCCTTCTGCCGGCACCGTCCTGATGGAGGGCGAGTCGCTGGTCGGCAAGAAGAAGCACGCGATCACGCGTTCGGGCGTCGCCCGGACCTTCCAGAACATCCGGCTGTTCGGCGAGATGACCGCACTGGAGAACGTCGTTGTCGGACTCGACGCCCGACACGGGACCAGCGTGCCCGGAGCGATCTTCCGCAGTCGCAGACACCTGCGCGAGGAACGCGAGTCGATCGATCGTGGCATGGCGCTGCTGGAGTTCGTCGGCATCGCCGAGCAGGCGCAGTCGCCGTCGCGGAGCCTGCCGTACGGCTACCAGCGGCGGCTGGAGATCGCCCGTGCGCTCGCCACCGATCCGAAGTTGCTCTGCCTGGACGAGCCGGCCGCCGGCTTCAACCCGGCCGAGAAGGAAGGGCTCATGGAGCTCATCCGGCAGATCCGGGGCGACGGATACACGGTGCTGCTCATCGAGCACGACATGAAGCTGGTCATGGGCGTCACCGACCGGATCGTGGTGCTGGAGTTCGGCCGCAAGATCGCAGACGACATACCGAAGAAGATCCAGCAGGACCCTGCTGTGATCGCGGCATACCTGGGCGTGGAGGACGACGACGATGGCGTTGCTTGAGCTGAACGACGTGAGCGTTCACTACGGGCGCATCCAGGCGATCCACGACATGTCGATCAAGGTCGACGAGGGTGAGATCGTCTCGTTGATCGGCGCGAACGGCGCCGGCAAGACGACGACGATGCGTGCGGTGGCCGGCCTACTCGGCCTGTCGCACGGTTCGATCACCTTCGACGGCGACGACATCTCGCGGACGAGGGCGCACCTGCGGGTGGTCAAGGGGATCTCGCTGACCCCCGAAGGCCGCGGGATCTTCCCGGCGATGACGGTCATGGAGAACCTCGACATGGGTGCCTACGCCCGCAAGGACAAGTCGAGCATGGCCGACGACTACGACCGGGTCTTCGACCTCTTTCCCCGGTTGAAGGAGCGCCAGAAGCAGTCCGGCGGAACGATGTCCGGCGGCGAGCAGCAGATGCTTGCGATCGGTCGCGCGTTGATGGCGCACCCGAAACTGCTGCTGCTCGACGAACCGTCGATGGGGCTGGCACCGCAGTTCATCCGGCAGATCTTCCGGATCATCAAGGAGGTCAACGCGCAGGGCACCACGGTGCTGCTCGTCGAGCAGAACGCCAACCAGGCCCTGAAGCTGGCGAACCGGGCGTACATCCTGGAGACCGGCCACATCACGCGCGAGGGTTCCGGTGCCGAGCTGGCCTCCGACGACGCGGTGCGCGCGGCCTACTTGGGCGCCTGACCTACTTCCGGGTAGAAGTTTCCCCGGCCGGCCACCGCACGGTCCGGCAAGGGGCGTACTCTGCGGAGTTGCACGTGTGGCTCGGGGTCATCCGTCGGAGGTTCAACAGTGGCAAGGTCAGCGGTGCAGGTCACGCGTATGACGTCAGGGGACGAGCAGGAGCTCGTCTCCTTGTGGCGCCAGGCGAAGAACGCCGAAGGGCACAGCGACGATCAGATCGACCGTGCCCTGCGCGAGGGGCGGTTGACCCGAGCGTGCGCCCGCCCGGACGTGCGCGTCTACCTGGCTGCGATCGACGGCGACCCCGTTGGTTACACCATCGTCATGTCGGGTCCGATGTCCGCGCTGCTGGACACCCCTGCGGTCTGGGTGGACGTGCTCTGGGTCAAGCCCGGCCGGCGTCAGCGGGGCGTTGCCGGTGCGCTGCTGAAGGTCGTGGCGTCATACGCCGAGAGCATCGATGCCCCCGAGATCGTGTCGTGCGTGCCGTCGAGCAGCCGGGACGCCAACCGCTTCTTCGCGCGGCTCGGCTTCGCCTCCGTCGTGACCGAGCGCAGCACCACGCCCACGGCGCTGCGCCGGCGCCTTGCCGGGCACGGGCTGCCGGCCGTGAGTGACGCGGTCCGGCTGCGTCGGTCGTTGCGCGCGCGTGCGCGGGCCCGCAACTGCGAGCCCGCACTCGCGCAGTCGTCGACGCTGGTCGACTAACTCGCCTTCGGCGCCGAGTCGCGCAGCAGGCAGGTGATCCGGCTGGTGCACAGCCGGTTGCCCTGATCGTCGGTGATGACGACCTCGTACGACGCCAGCGTCCGCCCCAGCGACAGCGGTGTGGCGGTCCCGGTGACCAGACCCGACCGGGCGCCCCGGTGGTGCGTGGCGTTGATGTCGAGGCCGACCGCGATGCGTCCCTCGCCCGCGTGCAGCGCGGCGCCGACCGAACCCAGGGTTTCGGCGAGCACCACGCTCGCACCGCCGTGCAGCAGGCCGTAGGGCTGGTTGTTGCCCTCGACCGGCATGGTCGCGACGATGCGCTGCGGGCTCGCCTCGACGAACTGGATGCCCATCTTCTCGCCGAGGGTTCCGGCGTTCATGTCGTTGAAGAGCTTGACGAGTTCTGCGTCCGCGGCAGGGGTGGGGGACTGCGTCGTGTTGTCGGTCATGACGAATAGGCTGCCACGTGTGAAACGCCTCCTTCTCCTCGACGGTCACTCGCTCGCCTACCGCGCGTTCTACGCGCTGCCCGTCGAGAACTTCTCGACGACCACCGGCCAGCCCACCAACGCCGTCTACGGCTTCACCTCGATGCTGATCAACGTCCTGCGGGACGAGGAGCCGACCCACGTCGGTGTCTGCTTCGACGTCTCCCGGCAGACCTTCCGCGCGGAGGAGTACGCCGAGTACAAAGCGGGTCGGGCCAAAACGCCGGACGAGTTCAAGGGGCAGGTGTCGCTGGTCCACGAGATCCTCGACGCGCTGAAGATCCGCTACATCGAGATGGCCGGCTGGGAGGCCGACGACCTGATCGCGACCCTGTCGACGCAGGCGGAGGCCGACGGTTTCGACGAGGTGCTGATCGTGTCCGGGGACCGCGACGCGATGCAGCTGGTCACCGACAAGGTCACCGTCCTCTACCCGGCCAAGGGTGTCTCCGACCTGTGGCGGATGACGCCGGCGAAGGTCGAGGAGCGTTATCTCGTGTCGCCGGAGCGCTATCCGGACCTCGCGGCGCTGGTGGGCGAGAAGTCCGACAACCTGCCGGGTGTGCCCGGCGTCGGCGCGAAGACCGCCGCCAAGTGGATCGGGCTGTATGGCGACCTGCCCGGCATCGTCGACCACGTCGGCGAGATCAAGGGCAAGGTCGGTGACTCGCTGCGCGAGCACCTCGACGGCGTGCTGCGCAACCGGCGGCTCAACCAGCTGGTGCGTGACGTCGCGATCGGTGTGACGCCCGAGGAGTTGGAGCGCCAGGTATGGGACCGCGACCAGGTGCACCAGGTCTTCGACGGCCTGGAGTTCCGGGTGCTGCGCGAGCGGCTCTTCGCGACCCTGGACGCAGCCGGCGACGAGGCTGAGGGTGCAGTCGAGGTCGAGGGTTCGGTGCTCGCGCCCGACGAGGTCGCTGCCTGGGTCGGTGCCAACCTCAACTCGACGGATCGGGCCGGCGTGCACGTCGTGGGGGACTGGGCACGCGGCACCGGCGACGTGCGGGCGCTTGCGGTGGCCGTGGGCGACGAGGACGCCGGGCGGGCGGCATACTTCGACGTGGCGGAGCTGCCGCCGGACGCGGAGCAGGCCGTGCGCGACTGGCTGGCCGATGCCGACCGACCGAAGGTGCTGCACGACGCCAAGGGTCCGCTGCAGGCGTTGTATGCCGCGGGCCTGCCACTGGCCGGCCTGGTGAGCGACACCGCGCTCGCGGCATACCTCGTGCGCCCCGACCAACGGGCCTACGACCTGGCCGATCTGGTGCTGCGCTTCCTGCGCCGCGAACTGCGGCCGGAGCAGGACAACCCGGCGCAGGGCATGCTCGACCTCGACGGACACGACCATCAGGGTGAGGAGGCGATGGTCCAGGCGCGAGCGGTGCTCGACCTGTCCGTTGCTCTCGACGAGCAGGTTGCCGAGACCGGTGGCACCGAGCTGCTGGCCACGATGGAGCTGCCGCTGGTCGACCTGTTGGCGCAGATGGAACGCGTCGGCATCCATGTCGACCCGGAGCTGCTCGACCGGCTGGAGAGCGACTACGCCGACGCCCTCGAGCGCGCCGCCGAGGACGCCTACGAGGCGGCCCACGGGGAGCGGATCAACCTGGGCTCGCCCAAGCAGCTGCAGGTGCTGCTCTTCGACAAGCTCGGGATGCCCAAGACGAAGAAGACCAAGACCGGCTACACCACGGACGCCGATGCGCTGACCGATCTCTACGCCAAGACCGAGCACCCGTTCCTGGAAGCCCTGCTGCGCCACCGGGATTCGGCACGCCTGCGGGTCACCGTCGAAGGCCTGACCAAGTCGATCGCGGACGACGGTCGCATCCACACGACCTACCAGCAGACCATCGCGGCGACCGGCCGGCTCTCGTCGACCGACCCCAACCTGCAGAACATCCCGATCCGCACCGAGGCGGGCCGCCGGATCCGCGAGGCGTTCGTCGTCGGTGACGGGTTCGAGTCGCTGATGTCGGCCGACTACAGCCAGATCGAGATGCGGATCATGGCGCACCTGTCCGGTGACGAGGGCCTGATCGAGGCGTTCCGCAGCGGTGAGGACCTGCACCGCTTCGTCGGCTCGCGGGTGTTCGCCGTGCCGCCGGAGGACGTCACGGCCGAGATGCGGGCGAAGGTCAAGGCGATGTCCTACGGCCTGGCCTACGGATTGTCGGCATACGGACTGTCGAAGCAATTGGCGATCAGCGCCGCCGAGGCGACGACGTTGATGGAGGAGTACTTCACCCGATTCGGGGGAGTGCGCGACTACCTGCGGGAGATCGTCGACGTCGCGCGCAAGACCGGTTACACCGAGACGATGCTCGGCCGCCGGCGCTACCTGCCGGACCTCACCTCCGACAACCGGCAGCGCCGGCAGGCCGCGGAACGGATGGCGCTCAACGCCCCCATCCAGGGTTCGGCCGCCGACGTGATGAAGCTGGCCATGCTGCACGTGCGCGACGCATTGGCCGCGGCCGTCGTGAAGTCCCGCATGCTGCTGCAGGTTCACGACGAGCTGGTGATCGAGATCGCGCCCGGCGAGCAGGACCGGGTCGAGCAGATCGTGCGCCGCGAGATGGGCAATGCCGTCGAGCTCGATGTGCCGCTCGACGTGAGCATCGGGGTCGGCAACTCCTGGCACGCGGCAGCGCACTGATCCGTTCGGCGCGAGCAACTCGCGCCGACAACACGAAACTGTCGTCGGTTACTCGCCGAAATCAGCGGATTCCGGTGAGTAACCGACGACAGTAGTGAGTTGGTGCGGACCTGACGTGCTGGCGCGGAGGTCAGTCGTCCCAGTCGCTGCGCGGGCGTCGGCGTTCGCGGCGGGACGCGGGGTTCTCGTCGAGATCACGCAACCGTGCGTCGAAACGCCGCTCATCCCGGTCGTCGGCGTCCCGGTCGTCGCGCGGGCCGCCGAGGAGCAGTTCGGGGTTCTGCTGCTGCGCACCGTCGGCACGTCCGCGATCGTCACGATCCCGGTCCTCCCGGTCGTCCCGATCCCGGTCGTCCCGATCCCGATCGTCCCGATCCCGGGGGTCGCGGTCGTCGGCGTACCGGCCGCGCGGCTCGTCGTCCCAGCCACGACGGTCACCGGAGCGCGGACGGTCATCGGGGTAACCGCCGGTGTGCCGTGCCGGACGCGACTCGGTGCGACGATCCACACCGAACATCACGGCGCCGAGCACGATCGTCAGCAGGCCGATGGCGGCGCAGGCGATGGCGCGGTACTTCTCGACGTCGGTCACCCGGTAGCAGGTGCCCTTGGCGAACGTGCTGCTCGCCGGACTCGCGGCGGTGCCGCATCCGAAGACCGAGCCGCTGTCGGTGCGGACGCCCGTTGCGGGAACGAAGTAGAAGTAGACGGCCGCGACGATGAACGCGAGGCCGATGAGGATGCAGATCTTGGTGCCGGTGCGAGGAGTCATCACCGTGCGGGTCTCGAGGTCTTCGGGCATGAGCCGAATGTTACCCACCGGTCAGGTCTCGGCGGGGGTCACCGGGCCATGACGGAGGGAATCTCCACCCAGGCACGCAATTCGGTGGACCCGGCGCGGCCCAGATCGAGCGTCGCCGAGCCGGATGGCCGCGCGCGCGACCACTTGCCGCCCGGTGCGCGCTCCGCGATCAGCACCGAGATGTGCGTCGCCGGTGCGTGGTCGACGTGCCACGGGTCGGTGTCCTCGGGCTCGGGCCAACCGAGCATGTAATAGGCGTCGTACCCAGCGCGGCCGAGTTGGAACCCGATCGCCGAGTCGATGCTGAGGGAGCGAATGCCGCTGCCCTGGACCGCCACCGGCGCCGAGGGTTGCGCGTGCTTCCCGAGGTATGACGTCACCACCGAGCTGGCGTGTCGAGCGGCCTCCTCGCCGGCCCAGGCGGGAGCGGCCGCGGTGCTGGCGGCGACCACTGCAAGGGCGACGGCCACGACGACGCCGACCGCGGTGCGCCATACCGCGGGCACCCGAGCCGCCTGCGCAACGAGCCGGTCCCGCGGCACCAACTCCGTGACACGCACGGCCAGGGCGGCGACACCGAAGACGGCGATCACCAGTGTCGGCAGCAACCAGTAGCCGACCGTGAAGCCCGCCATGTAGGTCAGGCCCCATGCCTCGATGGGTATGGCGATCAGCGCCAGCCCGCACGCGAAGCTGCCGGCCGTGCGCGGCCGCCGAGATCCCGCGAAGGCACCGAGCGCCAGCAGCATCGCCCCGACCGCACCCGCAACCACCGCGATGCCGTGCTCGTCCGGACGATACGTGTTGTGGAACCGGCCGAAGCCGACCGGTGAGAGCCGGTCGAGCGTGTAGGCGACGGCGTGCGGCCAGGACGCGCCGGTGCCGGACGACCGGCTGCGGTACGTGATCAGCTGCTGCAGGTTGTTCGGCTGGTAGATCACCAGCTCCAGCAGGGACGGCAGCCAGACGACGAACGTGACGACGGCGGCGACCACCCACCGCCGGCGCAGCCAGTCGACGTCATGCCGCGACATGCGCACATGTCGGAGGCGCCGCCAGAGCGCCAGCGCGGCGAGGGCCACGGTGAGACCGACGACGAACGGCACGAACGCCAGGTTCGACTGGGCCACGAACGACGCGGCGACCGCATAGAGCCACAGCACGGACAGATCGCCGTCCACCAGCGCCCAGCCGCAGACCAGCACCAGGAGCATCGGCAGCGTGGCGACGTAGACGTTGAGCGGTCGGACGAGTTGCTCCGGACCGAGTGCCCACTCCAGCAGCAACACCGCGAGCGTCGTCGGTATGGCGGTCCGCAGCGCCCGCATCCGGAACGCCACGATGATGGATCCGCCTGCGGCTATTGCGTTTCCGATGGCGACGGACAGCAGGATGCCGGCGCCGGAGAAGCCGAGCAGCCCCGCGATCGGTGCCGCGAAGTAGTACTCCAGCGGGCCGAGGTGATGGGTCGGGACGTTGGCGCCCTCGGTCAGGATGCTTGTCGAACGCTGGCCCATAACCGGCGGCCGGCCGCTGAAGACCGCGCGCATCCGGTCGGCGATCACCGCGTCGTCGCCCTCGGGCGCCCAGCCGTGAGAGACGGCGCGCACGTAAGCGACGCCGATCGGGATGAGCGCGATCAGCACCAGCCAGGTTGCCGGGTGGCGTGCGGCATACCGCAGCCGTCGCAGGACGGTCGCCGGCATGGGTCACCTCGGGGTTGCGGAATCGCTCGGGGTCGCGGGAAGCGTTGGCCGCAGGTTACCCGCGTCGTTGATCTTGGACACGAGCATGGCACGTCGGTTCGGACATAATGCGGTCGTGGATGTCGGCGGGATCGTGTTGGCCGGGGGAGCGGGCAGTCGCATGCGACCGCTCACGGACGACTGCCCGAAACCGTTGCTGCCACTGGGTCCGGAGCCGCTGGTCGGTTATCAGTTGCGTCGGCTGGCGGCGGCCGGGGTGCGCGACGTCGTGGTGTCGACCGGGTACCTTGCCGACCGGTTCGCGACGACGCTGGGCGACGGATCGCGTTGGGGTCTGCGCCTGGTGTACTGCGTCGAGACCGAACCACTCGGCACCGGCGGCGCGCTGCGTGCGGCGATCGACCTGCTGCCCGGCGTCGACCGCGTGGTCGTGCTCAACGGCGACCTGTTGTCCAGCCATGACCTGACAGCGCACCTGCAGTCGGCGGGATCGGCCGGTGCGTGCTTGCACGTGCGTCCGGTGCCGGACGTCTCGGCATACGGGAAGGTGACCTGCGACGAGGACGGGCGGGTGCGCGAGTTCGTCGAGAAGTCCGGGTCCGGTCCCGGCCTGGCGAACGCCGGCACCTACGTCGTCGCGGCGGGCCTGCTGCGTGCGCTGCCCGTCGGCCGGTCGTCCTGGGAGCGGGACCTGCTGCCCGCGCTGATCGGCTCCGGCACGGAGGTTCGCGCGTGGCGCGGCGACGGATACTTCCGGGACGTGGGCAGCCCCTCGTCATACCGGATGGCGAGTGTGGATGCGGTGACCGGTGCGCTCCCGGGCGCTCTGAGCGCCGATCCGGACGCCTGGGTCGCTGCGGACGCGTCCGTCGACCCGGCCGCGCGGCTGACCGGTGGTTGCAGCGTCCAGTCCGGTGTCGTGGTCGAGGCGGCCGAGCTGGACGAGGTGGTGTTGTTGCCTCGCGCTCGGGTGGGCGCCGGCGCGGAGCTGGCGCGGTGCGTCGTGGCCGAAGGCGTGACGGTGCCGGCCGGCACCGTCGCGAGCGACATCGTGCTCGACGGAGAACTTACCGATCAGTAGCCCCGAGTGTGACCTGGATCTCGGCGAAGTATGCTTGCGCGCGTCCTGCCCCCGAGAACCTCTGCGACTTGATGAGCCCACGACCCACCGGCGGTGGCTACCGCCCGGCGCTGGATGGCATGCGTGCCGTGTCGGTGCTCACGATCATGCTCTACCACGTCCCCTATGAATGGGTGACCGGCGGGTACTGGTCGGTCAATGTCTTCTTCATCGTCTCCGGCTACCTGATCACCGGGTTGCTGCTGAAGGAGCTGGACAAGTGGGGATCGATCGACCTCGTCGGCTTCTACGCCCGCCGTGCACGCCGGCTGCTGCCCGCGTTGTTGCTCATGCTGGTCGTGGTCTCCCTGGCCTGGCCGCGCATCCTCGGCGACGACACTCCCAGCACCATCAGGGGCGACGGTCTGGCGACGCTCTTCTACGTCGCCAACTGGCGGATGATCCTCACCGGACAGTCCTACTTCGACCAGTTCGGGACCACCGCGGAGACGCCGTTCAAGCACGCCTGGACCCTCGGCATCGAGGAGCAGTACTACCTGCTGTTCCCGATCCTGATGATCGTCCTGTTCCGAGCCTTCGGCAGGCGGGGCCGCGGCAAGATCCTCGCGGTGATGATCGGTCTGGCTGTCCTGTCGGCGCTGGTGATGGCGAAGGTCTACGTCCCGGGCAGCGACCCGTCGCGCGTCTACTACGGCACCGACAGCCGGATGCAGGACATCCTGGTCGGCGCCGTGCTGGCGGTCGGTATGTCGATGCTCGACCGCCGACGGATGGTCGCCTGGGCCGAGCGCAACCGGCCCTGGGTGATAGGCGTCGGCTGGGTGGTCGTCGCACTGACGGGCTACTGGTTCTTCTGGATACCGGCGAGTGGGTGGGTCTTCTACGGCGGCTACCTCGTCTTCGACACGATGTTCGCGGTGCTGATCGCCTCGGTGGAACTGCTGCCGGGCAGCTCGGTCGCTCGGCTGCTGTCCTGGCGGCCGCTGGCCTGGATCGGGATGCTGTCCTACGGGCTGTATCTCTGGCATTACCCGCTGTTCGTGGTGCTCACCCCGGACCGCGTGCACCTGTCCGGCATACCGCTGCAGATCCTGCGGTTCGGGCTGACGTTCGCCATCGCGAGTGCGTCCTACTACTTGATCGAGAATCCCATCCGCAAGGGTGCGCTGCGCAAGCTCGGCCACAAGGTCAGCACGCTCGTGCCGGTGGCCGCGGTCGCCGCCACTGCCATCGCGATCGCAGTGTCCGTCAACGGGATTCGGCTCGCACCGGTGGCGCGTGCCGGTGAAGGAGTGACTGTTTCCGGTGGCTCCGGCGGCTACCCGTTGCTGATCATCGGCGACTCCGTCGGCTTCTCGCTGGGCTACAACTTCCCGAAGCAGGCGTTCCCGGGCATCAACCCCACCGCAGCGGTGGACTTTGGGTGCGGCACCGCCGAGCAGAGCATCGTGATCGACGGCAAGCGCCAGCCCACCGAGTCGGAGTGCTCGGACATCTTCCAGCACTGGGCCGACGGCGTCGGCAGCACGAAGCCGAAGGTGATCGTGTGGACGCTCGGCCCGTGGGAGGTCTTCGACCACTACGTCGACGGCAAGACGCTCAAGGTCGGCTCCGCCGCCTACTCCAGCTACCTGCAGTCCCGGCTGGAGCTCGGCCTGCAGACCATGGACAAGGCGGGTCCGCACGGCCCCATCGTCATACCGACGGTGCCGTGCCTGGGCCAGCCCAAATACCTGGTCGGCGGTGTCAACATGGCGACCGACCGCAACGACCCGAAGCGCGCGGCCGCGGTGAACAAGATCCTGCAGTCGTTCGCGGCGAAGCACCCGAAGACCGTCCACCTCGTCAACCCGGGTGAATTGGTCTGCCCGTCGGGCAAATTCACCGAGAAGGTGCACGGCGTGCAGATGCGCGACGACGGCGTGCACTACACCAAGGCGGGGGCGCAGGCGTTCTGGAAGTGGTTGTTGCCGCAGGTCGCCCACTGGGTGCCGGGCACACCGAGGGCGCATAGGTGACGGGCTCGTCAGCGGACCGCCGAGTCGGAGCACTGGACGGCATTCGCGGTGTCCTCGTGATCTTTTTGCTGCTCTTCCACTTCGGCGTCACTCAGCTCTCCGGTGCCTGGCTCACACTGAACGTGTTTTTCGTGCTGTCCGGGTTCCTCATCGTCCGGATGCTCGTCCAGGAGCGAGCCCGAACGGGCCGGATCCGGTTCGTCGCGTTCTATGCGCGTCGTGCGCGACGACTGTTCCCGGCGCTCGCCCTCCTCCTGATGGCGGTCGTGATCTATGGCCTCGCGTTCGCGTCGTCCGCCCAGCGGGCCTCACTGCGGTGGGACGTGCTGGCCACCATGGGCTACTTCATGAACTGGCGGCTGATCTCCCAGAGCGACCAGTACTTCGTTCATTTCGCCGAGCCGTCCGTGCTGCAGCACACCTGGTCGCTGTCCGTGGAGGAGCAGTTCTACCTCGTCGTGCCGCTTCTGGTGCTCGCGCTCATGGCAATGCTGCGCACCCGTCGGGCGGTGATCTCGGCGCTGCTCGGACTGGCGACGTTGTCCGCGGTCTGGATGGCTGTCGTCGGCGTCGGGACCGACCACGCCCGTTCGCATCTGTACTACGGCACGGACACCCGGGCGCAGTCGCTACTGCTGGGTGCCGCGCTCGGTGTCTGGACGGCTCGGTTCGGTGCCCGCCCCCGGCCGAATTCGTTCTCCGTGAAGCAGGTTCAGCTCCTCGGCAGTGGCGCGTTGGCAATCACGTTGGTCGGGTTCGTGGTGGCGGATCCGCAGACGACGCTGATGGCGAACGGCGGCATGTTCGTGCTGTCGCTGGCGGCCACGGCCTGGGTGTGGGCAGCGGCCGACGACCGGACGGGACCTCTGCAACGCGTGCTGGCGGTGCGGCCGTTGGCGGCGCTCGGCCGGATCTCGTACGGCGCCTACCTGTGGCACTGGCCGATCGGACTCTGGCTCGGCCAGGCGCTGCCCGGAGCGCCCGTCTGGCAGCGGGTGGTCGCAGGCTTCATGCTGACGATCGGTATTGCCACCCTGTCCTACCAACGGCTCGAGAGACCGATCCACGATCACGGCTGGCGGGCGCTGCTCGGCGGTGCGTTGAGGGCCCGCACTGTGGCAGTGGCCGTCGCGGTGGCCCTCGTCGTCGGAGCCTTCGGCCTGCACGGCAACCCGGCGGCTGCCGCCGAGGGGCCGCCGGTAGCGGCGCCGGCGCCGAACCTGGTGCCACGACAGCCGACATACAGGGCGCCGGAGACCCCCGAAACGATTGCGCTGTTCGGCGATTCGGTACCGGACCGGCTGACGAAGGACTTCCCGGCGAGCGACTACAAGAATCTGAAGGTCATCAACGGCGCGAGCTCGGGCTGCGATCTACTGACGACGCCCTACCTGAATCCGGGCAACAACGACCCGGAGTCTCTGCGGCCGGATTGTGTTGCGTTCAAGAAGGAGTGGCCGAAGCAACTGGAGGGTACCGGGACCAAGCTGCTGCTGATCATGCCGTCCCGACTGCTGCAGCTGACGCATGTGATCGACGGCAAGAAGCGCACCCTGGGTGATCACGTCTACGACCAGGCCGTGCGGCATCAGCTGGATGTCGTGGCGGCCGGCGCGAAGCGCGCCGGCGCCAGGGTCGCGATGGTGACCATGCCGTGCTATGACCCGAAGACCGCGGCCGGAGTGTTCCTGAAGACGATGCGGGAGAGTGCACCCGAGACGCTGCACGCCTTCGCCCACCCGGCGCAGTTGAACGCGTTGGTCCGCGGGTGGGCGACTGCGCACGGGGCTCCGGTGATCGACCTGCACGGTGCGGTGTGCGGGTCCGGTGACACTCCGAAGAGGCCCGGCGGCAACAGCCTGTATGCCGACGGCGTCCACTTCTCGCCGTGGGGTGCCAAGGTCGTCTGGAAATGGCTGGCGCCGGAGGCGCTACGGCTGGTGGGGGAGAGGTCGTGAACCTACCCGCCGCACGTCGCGCGGCCCCGTCGCGAGCGGGCGGTCAGTACCTGGCGTCGATCGACGGCTTCCGCGGCATTGGTGTGCTCATCGTGCTGCTCTACCACGCGGGCTGGTCGGTGTTGACCGGGTCGTTCCTCGCGATCGACATGTTCTTCGCGGTCAGCGGCTACCTGATCACGTCGCTCCTGCTGCGCCAGGTGGGCCGCTGGGGGACGGTCCCGCTGCTCGCGTTCTGGTGCGGTCGCGCCCGCCGACTGCTACCCGCGATGACCGGTGTCGTCATACTCGCAGCGGCATACGCCAAGTTCCTCGCCGATCCGACGACGCTCGGGCGGTTCCGGATCGACATGGTGTCGGCACTGACCTTCTGGTCCAACTGGCACTTCATCGACGACAAGCAGTCCTATTTCCAGGGCGGTTCGACGGTCTCGCCACTACTGCACACCTGGTCGCTGTCGATCGAGGAACAGTTCTACGTCGTCTGGCCGTTGGTGCTGCTCGGCTGGCTCACCTGGCGACGGGGCCGGCTACGTGGTCTTCCCACGGTGCTGGCAGTGCTGGCTGTTTCGTCGGCCGCGTGGATGGCGACGCTCTACCACCCGTCCGGTGACCCCTCGAGCGTCTACTACAACACCTTCAGCCGCGCCCAGGCGCTGCTCGTCGGATGCGCGCTGGCGGTGCTGCTGGAGCAGCAGGCACGCCGGGGACGGCGCCGCCGCCAGTCGACGGTGCTGCTCGGCATACCGATGCGCTCCTCGACGTGGTCGACAGTCGCCGGTGTCCTGGGGCTCATCTGGCTCTTCGCAGTCCCGCTGCTGGTCGACGCCCAGACCGAGTGGATCTTCCGCGGCGGGTTCCTGCTCTCCGGCCTCGCCGCCGTCGGGTTGTGCTGGCACCTCGCCACGTGCCGGGACAGCCGGCTGTCGCGTGCCCTCAGCTGGTGGCCGCTGGCCGCTGTGGGCAAGCGCATCTACGGCCTCTACATCTGGCACTGGCCGCTCTTCCTGATCCTCGATGAGCAGCGAACGCACCTGGACGGGCTGGCGTTGGTCGCGGTCCGGATGCTCGTCGTCTTCGTGGTGGCGTTCGCATTCGACCAATTCGTCGAGCGGCCGATCCGACAGGGCGCCCTGCGCCGGCTGATGCCGCACGGCGGCGTCGTGGCCGCCGGGGTCGCCCTGGCACTCGGCGTCACGTGCGCGTTCGCCTCGACTGCGAACGCCAAGGACCCGATCTTCGGCACCGCGCTCCCGGGCAGCATCACCACCGTCACCGGTCCGATGCGACCCGGGCAGGACCGGGTGGACGTCTTCGGCGACTCGGTGGCCTTCACACTCTGGAAGTACTACCCGGCTGGCGACTTGTCCTCGCTCAGCGTCGGGTCGAGCACCCAGTTGGGCTGTGGTGTCGCCATACCCCAGCAGTTGCAGGTGGAGAAGTTCCAGACGACGCCGGCGACGCAGTGCGCAGGGTGGCAGCGACGGTGGGCGGCGCTGGTGAAGGAGACCAAGCCGCGGTTGTCGATCGTGGTGTCCGGCTCCGCTGAGCTCTTCGATCGCCGGGTCGGGGGGACGGTGCTCCGAGTCGGCACGGCGCCGTGGCGGGCGGCGCTGCTCAAGGCGTACGGCGAAGCGGCGGATGTCGCCGGCCAGCGCGGTCGCTACCCGGTGACGATCGCGAACATCCCCTGCTATGACCGGCAGGGCGCGAGTGGCATGGGTGCGCTGCCGGGTGTGGATCCGAACGAGGACGCCGCCGCGGCCGCGACACAGAACGAAGTATGGCGGCAGGACGCCGTCAACGACGTGCTGGCCGAGGTGGCACGGACACATCCCAGGACGACGGTCCTCGACATGCGCAGCTACCTGTGTCCGAACGGGAAGTATCAGCCGCAGGTGGACGGGGTCACGATGCGTCCGGACGGAGTGCACTTCGCCAAGGCCGGGGCGACGCAGTGGTGGAGCCACTTCACCCCTGAGCTGCGCAAGCGGTTCGGACCGAACGTGCCGGTCAACTCCATCTCGCAGTAGTCACGTTGCAGGTGGTGAGAACCTTGCGGGATGGGTGAACTGACGACCGACGAGCGACGCGTGCTCGACCTGGTGGACGAGGACGCCCTGCTGGCCGACCTTGCCGAGCTGGTCGCCATACCGTCGGTCGGGGGCAGTGCCGGGGAGGTAGCGGCGCAACGGTGGTGCGCCGAGAGGCTCCGGGCCGTCGGGCTCGAAGTGGACGAGTGGGAGATCGATCTACCCGACCTGATGTCCGACCCTGACTTCCCGGGCGCGGAGGTCGAGCGCAGCGGAGCGGTCGGCGTCGTCGGGGTGCTCCCGCCGTCGGACGGATCGGCAACGGACACACCGGCGCTCGCGTTCTGCGGACACACCGACGTCGTACCGCCCGGTGACCTCGACGGGTGGCCGGGCGGGGATCCGTTCGTACTGCGGGTCCGCGATGGCCGCGCTCACGGCCGCGGGGCCAGTGACATGAAATCGGGCGTCGTCGCGATGCTCGCCGCCGTCGATGCGGTCCGCCGCTCCGGCATCCACCGGACCCGGCCGCTCGCCGTCCATTGCGTGAGCGGCGAGGAGGACGGCGGTCTGGGTGCCTTCGCGGCGTTGCGCCGTGGGCACGAGGCCGATGCCTGCATCATCACCGAGCCGACGGCGGAGACCGTCATACCCGCCAACGCCGGGTCGCTCACCTTCCGGCTGGAGGTGCCGGGCCGGGCCGCGCACGGCTCGCAACGGCTGGCCGGGGTGAGCGCCGTGGACAAGCTGGCCGTCGTACACGACGCGCTACGCGCCCTGGAGAAGAACCGAAACACACAAGTACCAACCGAATTCGCGCACCTCGCGCTGCCCTGGCCGCTGTCGATCGGAGTCGTCCGCGCCGGCGACTGGGCCAGCACGGTGCCCGATCTGCTGGTCGCAGAAGGCCGGTATGGCGTTCGCCCCGGCGAGTCCGTGCACGACGCCCGGCGCGCCTTCGAGGACGCCGTGGCGCGAGTGGGGGAGCAGGACCCGTGGCTGCGCGACCACTCGGTGCGGGTGACCTGGCCAGGCGGTGTCTTCGCGTCGGGTCGACTGCCGGAGGGGGATCCGTTGCTCGGTCGGGTCGTCGGTGCGATCGAGGACGTGCGGGGGAGTGCTCCGGGGGTCGTCGGTGCGCCATACGGCTCGGATCTGCGCCTGTATGCCGCCGCCGGCGTCCCGACCCTGCAGTACGGCCCCGGTCGGATCGAGGAAGCGCACGCGGTCGACGAGTCCGTCGAGGTCGCCGACCTGCTGGCCTGCGCCAGGGTCTGTGCACTGCTCGCAGCCCGTGCGTGCAGGCCCGGATGAAGTGACCGGTGAGTAGGTCTCGATACGCAGCGTCCTCCACTTCGCTCCCCCCGCTGCTACTCGACCAGCTTTAGGTCCGGATAGTCTCTGCGCCCATGCAGACATCCCGTGTGTTCGACGCGATCACCGACGCCTTCGCCGGCGACCCGCAGTCGAGCGATCCGCTCGACCCGCGGTGGAAGGCGATGACTGATGAGGTGGCCGGCTACACCGGCGCCAACGAACTCGCGGTGCTCAACCTGGCGGCCGCTGCATTGCCCGAGGGCGAGGCATACCTCGAGGTCGGCACCTTCAAGGGCCGGTCCCTGGTCGCCGCCGTGCAGGACAACGCGGGCAAGACGTTCTACGCGATGGAGAACTTCCTGGAGTTCGGTATGGCGGGGCAGGAAGCCCGCGCCGAGCTCGAGGAGAACCTGCAGCGCTTCGGCGGTGGAGCCGACATACGGCTGCTTGAGGGTGACGCGTTCACCCTGATGGCGCAGAACGGGGTGATCGACCGCCCGGTCGGCGTCTACTTCTACGACGGCGAGCACACGCTGCTCTCGCACTACCTGGCACTCGCCGTGGTCGAGCCGCTGCTGGCCGACGAAGCTCTGGTCCTGATCGACGACGCCAGCTGGCCGGTGGTGCAACGCGCCCACCAGCTCTTCCTCAAACGGCGCCCGGGGTGGGAGATCAGCGCCACCTGGGACGCCCAGCACGCGGATGACCCGCGCTGGGCCAACGGGCTGCACGCACTGGTCTTCCGCCGGGTGCCGGGCCGCCGTCGTGGACTGTCCCGGACCGACGAGCAACTGCGCCGCTACCAGACGACGGTGCAGGACCGGGTCAACAAGGTGGCATGGGGCGCGGCCGACCGCTTCCCCGGACCGGTCAAGAAGCTGGCCGGGCTGGTGCTCTCACGCTCGCGGGCTATCGGCAGCGACGATCACTGACTCGTCCGCAATGGCCGTCGCCTGATGCCGGAGCACGACGCGCAGCAGGCCGGACAGCGCGACGACGAGTGCGCCGATGAGGCAGACCCACACGATCTGGGTCGGGGAGTCGTGCCAGGCCGCGGCGATCGCCACGACCTCGGCCACGATGGTCGCCCAGGTCAACGCGCCGAGCCAGCTCGTGTCACTGCCCATCTCGGAGAACAACCAGACCTGCGCGAGCGCCCAGGCGACGCCGAGCACCACGCACAGCAACGCCAGGCCACCGAACTCGCCGTAGTCGGGACCGCCCGCGACGGTGATCCAGCCGCGCGGTGAGATCGCGACGACCGCGAAACCGACCACGCCGATCGCCGCGACCACGCCACTCGCCCGCAGCAGGGTCCGCGTCGGGCGGGCGCCCTGCATGCGCGGCACGATGATCAGCGCGACGAACTGGGTGCCCCAACACATGGCGCGCGCGAACGTCGACGCCAGCGCATAACCGCCCGACTCGTGCGCGGTCAGGTAGTGGCGGGCCAGCAACATATCGACATTGGTCAACGCGACGTATGCCGCCAGCGTGCTGTTGGACCGGATCAGTTCTCCGGCCAGCCGCGCGGTCCGGGGGAGAGCGGCCAGGTCGACACGGCACAACCACGCGCCATACAGGGCGGTGAGGGCGCCGGCGGTCAGCATCGCGGCGAAGACACCGGTGACGTCGGCCGACAGCAACGCGCACACGGCGGCCGCGACGACCCGGGTCAGGGCGTTCGCCAGATAGAGCAGGGAGAGCGCTCGCAGTCGGCCCCGGCCGAGCAGGATCCCCTGGAAACAACCGGTGACCATCATCGGCACGAGCATCCCGCCGAGCAGCACCGCGGCCCAGAACGACGGCAGGTGGAACCAGTGCTCGAGCGCGGGGGAGAGCGCCGCCGTGACCACGAAGCAACCCAGCCCGATCAGCAGGGCCGGCCGGACGGCGCTCGTCGGGCCGTGCGGATCGTCCCCGGACAGCCGTCGTGCGACGACGACCTGGAACACCCCGGCGGGTATGGCGAGCAGCACGCCATACGTGGAAAGCGCTGTGTAGCCACCGAATTCACCGGGACCGAGCGGTCGCGAAAGCAGCATCACGACGAGATAACCGAGCGCGTTCGCCATACCCATCGCGACGCCGAGCAACGCACCCATCGCGGTCCTCGACGAGGGCGCACGACGTCCGTTGGATGTGGTCACGACCACAGAGGTTACCCGCGAGTTAGTATTTGGTTTCCCCGCGCAGCGACCCCCGGGCCTGCGACGGACCGCCGACCACGACCCTGGGAGCCGACCACGTGCGCCGACTGATGACGGGCTATCGGCTCACCGTCTTCGGACTGACCCTCCTGCTGGCAGCGATCGTGACGCTGAACGGCCCCGGGCACTTCTACACCGACATCAAGCCCGAGGTGTATCTCGCGCCGGGCCGGATGATCCGGCAGTACCTCTCGGCCTGGACCGACACGCCCTACCTCGGCTCGCCCAACTTCAACGTCGGCCTGGTGCCCGTGCTGCTGGTCACCGGCGCCCTGCGGGGCATCGGGCTCTCCCCGGAGTGGACCTTCAAGGTCCTGCATTTCGCGATGTGGCTGGCCACGGCATGGGGCACCGCGCGGCTCAGCCGTCGGCTGGTGCCCCTCGCCGGTCAATGGGCGGGGCTCGCGGCCGGCGTGCTGATCCTGGCCAACCCCTACACGATCCAGGCCGGCAGCACACTGGCGATCGCGCTGCCGATGGCGTTGCTGCCCTGGTCGCTGCTCGCCTTCATCAATGCACTCTGGAATCCGGCACCGGTCGCGGACGAGCCGGACGGGGACCGCGTGTCGACGACCGGCGCGGGCGCAGCGCAACGCGAGCGTGCGAGCGTGCGCTGGGCGCGGGCCGCGAGGAGACAGGCGCAAGGGCTCGTCTGGCCGGCGGTCTTCGGACTGCTCTTCTTCGCCATGAGCGGGATGAACGTCGCCATCGTGCCGATCTTCCAGTTGCTCGCGCTGCTGCCGATCGTCTGGGTCGCCCGACGGGTATGGCGGCTGCGCTGGTCGGCGATCCTCGGTGCGACGGGCAAGTGCGCCGCGTTCGTGGTCGGTGTCTCCATCTACTGGCTGGTGCCGGGATTCAGTGCCGTCACGACAGGCAGCCAGATCGTCGACGAGTCGGAATCGCTGACCGGTATCGCGAAGGTCGGTTCCTACCCCGAGGTGCTGCGCGGGATGGGGCTGTGGTCGCTCTACGGCCAGGACAACCACGGCGCGTGGGTGCCGCAGGACGCGGTGTTCCTCACGAGTCCGACGGTCATGGTGCTG
The DNA here is from genome assembly GCF_055397625.1 of Flexivirga sp. G2. Lineage (NCBI taxonomy): Bacteria > Bacillati > Actinomycetota > Actinomycetes > Micrococcales > Dermacoccaceae > Flexivirga > Flexivirga sp. G2. Next base: position 2,707,961 of record NZ_AP039675.1, on the reverse strand, counting down.
ACCATGCTGTGGCCGGCGTTGGCGCTGCTGGCGATGCGCTGGCTGCACGGCGCGGCCCGTGTCGTCGTCGGTGCGACCGCGGCGATCGCGGCCGTCCTCATGGTCGGGATGTTCCCCGCCGCCGGGCACCCGTCGTCGCCGTTCGGGATCGTTTTCCACTGGTTCGTCGACCTGCCCGGTATGGCGGCGTTCCGGACCACCAACAAGGTCGGTGCACTGCTCGCGCTCGCCTTCGCGATCGCGCTGGGCGTGGCCGCGGCCAAGGTGCTGCCGAAGCTGATGCGCCGCGACGGACTGGCGCCGCTCGCCGCCGTGTCGGTCTTCCTGCTGCTGGTGTCGTGGACCTTGCCCGCACTGACGAACCGGCTCTACACCTCGCCGATGGACATCCCGTCGTACTGGAAGCATGCGGCGTCCGCGATCGACAAGGGCGACGCGGACTCGGCGGTGCTCTTCCTGCCCGGTCAGACGCGCCCGGCATACCGCTGGACCGTGGACCGCCCGGACGACGTGGCGAACTCGCTCTTCAGCCGGCAGGTGATCCTGCCCGAGACCAGCCCGAACGCCTCGGCACCGGGCGGCAACTTCCTGGCCTCGCTCGACTCCACGCTGGAGAACGGCGTGGTGCCGGCCGGCACCCTCTCGACCTACGCGCGTTACCTGGGTGCCAACACGGTGCTGATGCGCCACGACATCAACTGGGAGGACGCGGGCGGTGTCCGCCCGGCCCAGGTCTCGTCGATCGCCGATGCGGACAAAGGGCTGTACGGCGTCGCCAATTACGGCTACCCGGGGGAGTATGTCGCGGGCGCCACCACCGACGACTCGGCGGTCGAACGGCAGTTGCCGCCGTTGCAGCAGTACGCCGTGAAGGGCGCCGGGAACAGTGTCCGGGTCGAACCGACCGACAGCTCGCTCGTCGTCGCCGGTGACGGCTGGTCGGTGCCGTCGATGGTCAGCGCCGGACTGCTGCGCGACAACCCGAGCTTCCGCTACGCACAGGACCTGTCCACCCAACAGCTGGCCGACAACCTCGGCGGCGATCACGCCCTGGTGCTGACCGACACCAACCAGCGGCGCGACGCCATCCCGAACCGGCTGGCGAACAACCAGGGCCCGCTGCTGGCGGCCGACCAGCCGCTCGGCGTGAGCCGGACCCTCGGCGCCAACCCGGACGACCAGACCGTGCTGCAGCGCTCCGGGGCGCACGTGACCGCCACCGCGCAGGGCGGCGCCTTCTTCGACCTGCCGTATGCCGTGCCCGAGAACGCGGTCGACGGCGATCCGTCCACGGCCTGGCTCTTCGGCGACTTCAACCGTGCCGCCGGCAACCGGCTGACGATCACCGAACCGCAGAAGACCGACGTCGGCACGCTGCGGATCGCGCAGTCGCAGATCGGCAGCGTGCACCTGGACAAGATCACCGTGCGCGCCGGCGGCAAGACGGTCACCCGACGGGTGCCGTCCAGCGGCTACGCCGAGTTCCCGATGGGCAACGTGTCGGCGCGGACGATCACGATCACGGTGGACTCCACCCGCGGCAAGGGCTACAACCTGGTCGGGATCCGGGACATCCAGGGTCTGGGCACGCCGGCGATCCGCACCGCGCGCACCCCACTCACCTTCGACGCGGCATACAAGAAGCTCAGCGCGGCGCAACGGGCACAGTTCGACCGCACCCCGCTGGACGTCCTGCTGACGCGTCAGCAGGGCACGTCGGAAGCCGGCGACGACTCCGAGACCGGGCTGCGCCGGGTGGTCAGCCTGCCGGACGCCCGGACGTTCACCGGGACGGCCGCGGTGCGGGTCACCACGTCCTTCGAGGACGTCTACGACCGGACCGCCGGACTGTCCTCGAAGGCCACGGCGACCTCGTCCGGTTTCTACTTCGGACTCGCCGGCACCCGTGCATCCCTGGCCGCCGACGGCGACACCGACACGGCCTGGCAGCCGGGCGGCAAGCTGAAGGGCGCCTGGTGGCAGATGTCCGGTCCGCGGCGCTCGATCAGTTCCGTCTCGGTCACCCAACAGGCCGGCAGCAAGGGCCGCACCAACAACGCCTACGCCCACCGGGTGACGATCAGCGTGGACGGTGAACCGGTCGCGTCACAGGTCCTGCGCAAGCAGGGCACCACCCGGATCGCCATACCCCCTGTGAACGGGAAACCGTTGCAGGGCAAGGACGTTCGGATGACCATCGACTCGATCGACGGCACCGAGAGTGAGGTGCCGCCCCGCTTCACCACGATCGACACCGGTGCACAGGTCAGCAAACTCGACGGCCTCGGCCCGATCAAGGACGCCGACGGCACCGACCCCCGCTGCACCACCGTCGCGACCGTCGACGGCGCTCCGCTCCGGATGCGGCCGACCGACTCGCTGCAGGGTTCGACCACCCAGGGCAGCACCTGGGTGTCCTGCGGCGATGTCCAGCTGAACGGCGGCAGCCATCGGATCGAACCGGCCGACGGATTCGTCCTGGACGACCTGCACCTGACCGACACCCAGCACGATGCGGCAGCAGCAGTGTCGACCGCGGCCCAGGACACCACGCCCAAGACCTGGTTGTCGAAGAACACCAGCACCCACAAGCAGGTGCACGTCACGACCGACGGTCCCACGGCGGTCGTGCTCGGCCAGAGCGTCGACGCCGGCTGGCACGCCACCGTCAACGGCAAGGACCTGGGCGCACCGGAGACCCTGGACGGCTACTCCGCCGGGTGGACGCTGCCGAAGGCGGGCAAGTACACCGTCGACATCACCTACCGGCCCCAGCTCCGGTCCGACATCGCCCTGGGCGTGAGCATCGTCGTCGTCCTGCTGGCCGTGGCGCTCGCCGTGTTCGCGTTCTTCGGAAAGCTGCGAACCGATCGGCTGCGGCGTGCCGAGGACGACGAGGACGACGAGGACGACGAGGACTCCGACGACCCGAGCGTCGAGGACAACAGGGAGGACAACGGGGACGACGCCAAGGACGGCGGCGGCGAGAGCTCGCACCTCCTCGCGCCGGAGACCGACAGCCGGGAGCGCAGCCTGCACCGGGCGGAGCGCCGCCGGACGAAGCCGGTCACCGGTTTCGCACCGCTGCGGTTCTCCCGGCGGACTCTCGAGATCGGCCTCGTCCTGGTCGCCGCGTTCTTCGTCGGCTGGGCCGGGCTCGTCGCCGGTGCCGCGGTGGTGGGTCTGCTGCGCTGGCGCCGTCATACTCCGGACTGGTGGTTGCAGGTGGCCGGTGCCGCACTGATGATCCTCGCGATGGCCGTCTACCTGCTGGTGCTCGGCGACGCACGCGGCACACTGAGCGCCGACGGTGTGGCGCGCAGCATGTGGCCGCACTGGCTGGCCGGTGCGGGACTGGTCATCGGATTGGTGGGAGTGCTGCGTGACGGCGGCCGTGAAGAAGAGGATGACCGGTGATGACCGAACACCCCTTGGTGTCCGTGGTGGTGCCGACCCGCAACAACGAGCGCACCATCCGGGCCTGCCTGCAGTCGGTGCGCGACCAGACCTACCCGCGTGTCGAACTGATCGTGGTCGACAACCACAGCACCGACGAAACACTCGACATAGCAACCGAACTCGCCGATGTTGCGGTGACGGGCGGCCCGGAGCGGTCGGCACAGCGCAACCTCGGCATCGCCCACGCCGAGGGGCAGTGGGTGCTCTGGCTGGACAGCGACATGATGCTGCCGCCGCGCAGCATCGAGCTGGCCGTGCGGACCGCGACCAGGACTGGCGCGACCGGCGTCGCCCTGCCCGAGCGCACGATCGGCGAAGGGTTCTGGACGGCGTGCCGCGCGCTGGAACGCGAGTGCTATCTCAACCAGCCGTGGCTGCACAACCCGCGGTTGGTGCAGCGTGACTACCTGCTGGGCGAGGGTGGCTTCCACCTGGGGATGTCCGGCCCGGAGGACGCCGACCTGCGGCTGCGGATGCACGCCGAGGGTCGCGGGATCGAGCTCGCCCCGATCGTCGTGGACCACGACGAGGGCAGGCTGACCGTGCCCGACGTGCTCCGCAAGCGGTACTACTACGGACGCAGCATCCCTGCCTTCGCCGGCCGGCACGACGGTGCCGTCGGTGCCCAGGGACGCGCGGTGCTCAAGTCGTATGCCGTCAACTGGCGGCGGCTCAGCCGGGATCCGATGCACGCCGCCGGCATGGTGGTCCTGCGCAGCCTGGAGCTCGTCGGGTATGCCGCAGGGGCCCGCCGGGGACGGCGGGATCGCGCGCGGGTCGGATCGTGACCGGCGCCGACCGCCGCCGGATGCTGTGGGTCTCGCTGCCCGATCAGCGTCCGCGGCGCGAGCTCTACTGGATGAGCCGGATGCCGGGCACCGACGTGACGGCGTTGGCCGCCCAGGAACCGGTCGGTGACATCACCTGGGTGCCGAGCACCTACCGACGCCCGGTCAAGCGGTTCGTCGAGGCCGGCGCGCTGGCCTGGGTGAACGGCCTGGGGGAGCAGGACCCCACGGCATACGACTGGGTGACCACGCTGGAGCTGTGCTCGCTGGTGACGGGGCAGGCGAGCAAGTGGCGGCGTGGCAGCAAGGTGCGCCAGGCGGTGGTCACCTGGGAGAACCTGCCGAACCAGCCGCTCTACAAGATCCCGCCGTACAAGCAGGCGTTCGACTCGGCACGCGACGCGGACCTCTACCTCTGCACGATCGATGCAGCACGAAACCATATGTTGGACAACGGTTTCGAGGATCACAAGATCCGCGTGGTGAAGCCCGGCGTCGACACCACGGTCTTCACGCCGGCCCCTGAACCGACCCACGATCCGGTCGTCGTCTTCTGCTCGCCGCTGGCTCCGAACAAGGGCATCGATCGCGTGCTCGATGCGATGCGGCTGGTGCGCGCCACGGTGCCGGAGGCCCGTCTGCTGGTGGCCGGCAACGGACCCCTGCGCGGCCTCGTGGAGCAGGCCGCCGCCGACCCGGGCAGCGGAGTCGAACTGGCCGGGCAACTCGACGCCCACGGTGTCGCCGAACTGCTCGCGAACGCGGCCGTCTTCTGCACGGCGCCTCGGCCGACCTGGAAGTGGACCGAGCAGCTCGGGTTGGCCTACCTGGAGGCCCAGGCGTGCGGCATACCCGTGGTGACGACCCGGTGCGGCACGAACGACGAAGCGGTGTTGCCGCCGAACGATCTGGTCGACGACGACGTCGAGGCGATCGCCGACGCGCTGGTGACCCAGTTGACTGACCGCGACCGGCGGGTCCGGATCGGTGCCGCGAACCGCGCGCGCATGGTCGCGGACCACGACCTGGTCACCCAATGCGCCCGAATGGGAGCGGCATTCGCCGACATCGAGGCACAGGGAAGCTGATGCTTGAGCGGGTCGGTCAGGCCGGGCGGTCCGGGCGTCGCAGCGTCGGGACGATCGTCGGCCTGCTGTGCGGCCTCGTCGCGCTCGGCCCGTCGCTGGCGCCGGGCTACCTGTTGCACTACGACCTGGTGTTCGTGCCGCGACTCGCGCTGAGCGACCGGACGCTCGGCGTGGACGGTTCGGTGCCGCGCGCCGTACCGAACGACTTTCTGGCGGCCCTCCTGTCACACGTCGTCCCGGGCTGGGTGGTCGAGAAGGCCTTGTTGCTGGCGGTTTTCGTCCTCGTGGGTGCGGGCGTCGGGTCGTTGATGCGCAGCCGGCTGGGGGCTGCCGCCGCCGCATTGGTCGCCGCGTGGAACCCGTATGTCGCGGAGCGGCTGGCGATCGGGCACTGGGGCTACCTGCTCGGCTACGCCTGTGTGCCGTTCCTGGTGACCGCAGCGGCCGCCCTGCGCGAGGGCGCGCCACGCAGCCGCACCCGACTCGGCGTCTGGTTGCTGCTCAGTGCCGCGACCGGATCCACGGGGGCCGTGCTGGGCCTGATCGCCGTCCTCGCAGTGCTGGCGATGCCGTCGGAGACCGCGCCGTCGGTTCGGCGGCGCTTCGGCGAATTCGGTTGGGCTTTGGCGATTTTCGTGCTCGCCAACGCGACCTGGTGGTTCGCCTACCTGTTCCTGGCACCCTCACAGTCGACTGCTCGGGTCGGCGTGGAGGCGTTCATGACCAGGGCCGACACCCCGTGGGGCGTGGTGGGTTCGCTGGTGACCGGTGGCGGCATCTGGAACGAGGGCGTCTGGTTCTCCGAGCGCGATTCCCCGGTCGTCTCGGGCCTCGCCCTGATCGTCGTGATCGTCGCCGTCGTGCACGGCATACGGGAACGGGTATGGCGACAGGGACCGGCGCTGTCCGGCCTCACTGTCGCGGGGCTCGTCGGACTCGTGCTGGCGGCCGCCAGTGCGGTCCCCGGCGGACAGCAGCTGATGATCGCCGTGATCACCGACCTGCCGGGTGGTGGGCTGCTGCGGGACGCGCAGAAGTTCGTCGGGTTGTGGGTACTGCTCGTCGCGGTGCTCGCCGGTCGGCTCGTGGAGCGGGTGCGTGCCGCCGGTGTGACGGCCGGCGCCGAACACGCGGCGGCCCTCGCGATCGCCGCGGTCGTCGCCTGCTGGCCGGTCGTGACGCTCACCGGACTGGCCTGGGGCGCCGGCGGTCAGTGGCGCGCGGTGGACTACCCCTCGTCATACACGGGTATGGCGCAACGCATCGACGCATTGCCGCCCGGCGGTGTCGCGGTCTTCCCCTGGGCGCTCTACCGGCAGTACTCCTTCGACCACGACGTCGTGGTGCTCGACCCGTGGCAGCGGCTGGTCGATCGCGACGCGCTGGTGAACGACGATCTGCCCCTTGCCGGTGGCGTCGTCGTGCCGGGGGAGAGCCCGGGGGCACATCGCGTCACCACGGCGGTGCGGTCCGGGTCAGGTCTGCTGCCGGCCCTGCGCAGCGGTGGCGTGCGCTACGCCCTCGTCCAGACCGACCAGCCGCCCGCCGGCGACATCCGCGCCATCACCGACCGCACCCCGATCGCGTCCGCCGGTGACCTGCGGCTGTACGACCTCGGCACCGCAGGAGTGCGGGCGCAGAGCGACACACCGAACCACACGGGGCCCGTCCGCTACACCGGCTGGGTCCTCGCCGGGCTCGCCGTCCTGGCGGTCGCCGGAAATTCCCTGGCAGATCGACGGCGAGACATTGCACACATTCACTGACTCATGGGTAACATGGGTGTGACCGAGTTCAACGAGAGGGAAGCATGACCGACACGAACAAGAAGCTGCTCTACAACGTGGGTGGAGTCGTCGCCGGTGCAGTTCTCGCAACCGTTGCGATCTTCGGCCTGATCGCGCAGCAGGGTTCTGTGACCCAGCCGCAGAAGTTCTCCTCGACGATCAGCTACAACCAGTAGCTCGACCAGTCGACACCTGACACGCCGAAAGGGCGGTCATCCTCACCGAGGATGACCGCCCTTTCACCATGTGCAGTGTCGGGCAGCTCAGAAGTTGGCGGCGATCGGCTCGTCCTCGGCCTCGACCGCGTCGTTTGCTGTCGTATGGCGGCGTGCCGCGAGGATCTCGTGCACCGACCGGAGTCGGGGCGCGCGGGCGGTCGGTTGTTCGGGCCGGGGTGCGTGACCCAGCACCGACTGCAGCGTCAGCTCCAGCGCCTTGCCACTGCTCTGCCAGTCGAAGCTCAATGCGTGCCGGCGGGCCGCCTGGCCGAAGGTGGTGCGCAGCTCGTCGTCCTGCAGCAGGACCGCGACCTGCTCACGCATCTCCTCCGGAGTGTGCGCGAGCAGACCGGTCTCACCGTGCAGGATCGACTCGGTCGGGCCGCCGGCGTGCGCGAAGGCCAGTGCCGGCGTCTCGTGCAGACCGGCCTCGACGATCGTCAGACCCCAGCCCTCCTTGTGCGACGGCATCAGCATCAGCCAGGACCGGCCGAGCAGCCGGTGCTTGGTGGCGTCGTCGACGAAACCGTGGAAGTCGACCCGGTCGAGGACTCCGCGCGCGGTCGCGTGTCGCACGAGTTCCTCGTGCCAGTACCCGGCGCCGATGATGTCTAGGCGCAGGTCGGGGTGCACCGACGCCAGGTCCGCGAGGATGTCGATCGCGGTCTCGACCTGCTTGTGCGGGACCAGCCGGCCGAGCACGGTCAGTACCGGCGTCCGGTGCTGCGGGTGCATCGGGCCGTGCTCCAGTTGCGCGGGCCGGTCGTTGCCCGAGTAGACGACGTCGATGCGGTCGCGCTCGATGCCCAACTGCATCAGGTCATCCCGACTGGCCTGCGACACCGTCACATAGCGGCTCTTGCGATAGACGCGCGGTGCGACCTTCGACTCCAGGAACCAGCCGAGCCGGGCCAGCTTCGGGCCGAAGATGACATGCCACTGGTCGCGGTGCACGTGGTGCATCACGTTGACGACCGGGCGGCGGGCGAGCAGCGGCGCCCAGAACGGGACGCCGTTCTGGACGTCGATGACGATGTCGAAGTCGTCGCGGTGGCGTGCGGCATACAGCAGGCCGGCGAGGTAACAGGTGAACCGGCCGCCCTGGCGGACGACGTCGACGTCACCGTGCCGGGTGGTGCGCTCGGCGCCGGGGAAGCGGCTGGTGAAGATGGTGACCCGATGACCCAGCTCGGTCAGGACCTCGGCGGTGCGCTCGGTGAACGTCTCCGCACCGCCGGCCTCCGGATTGTCGCGATCGCGCCACGAGAGGTAGAGCACCCGCATCGGCGGGCCAGCCTCGTCGGAACGAGCTCTCACGTGCACTCCAGGTGGTCGGTCGTGATGTGGCGCCGGACACATTCGATCCGGCACCGGTAGAGTAACGCGGAATGCTACCCGTTGGTAACTGGAGGTTTGGTGTGTCCGGCGAGGTGGCACGTGCGGTGTGCGAGATCTGCGAGGGCCGGATGCGACGCCTGCGCTTGCGCGGCGGCGACGCACTGCACCGCTGCGACGACTGCGGGCACCTGACGCGCGACCTCGCCGACGCTCCTGCGGACCACCGTGATCATGCGTATGGCGGGGAGCCCACGCTCGACGCGTGGCGACTCGCTCTCACGCACCGGTTGCTCACCCGTGAGGGGACGCCGAGCTCGGTCTTCGAGATCGGCTACGGATCCGGCGCACTGCTGCGGCGGTTCCTGGACGACGGCGCCACCGTCGCCGGCACGGATCCGGACCAGCTAGAAGTGGCGGTCGATCCGTTGGTGCGCGAACGCGGCCACCTGCACGCCGCTCCCATCGAGGAACTGACCTCGACCGGCGACCAGGTCGAGTTGGTCTATGGCATCCACGTGCTCGAGCACGTGCTGGACCCGATGCGCACGCTGCAGCACGCGGCGAACCTGCTCGCACCGGGCGGCGCCGTGCAGTTCCTCACGCCGGCCGGTGACAGCGACGGCGTGCGCGCCTACGGCCGGGCCTGGTGGATGCTCGAGGACCCCACGCACGTACGGTTCTTCAGCGCCGAAAGCCTGTGCCGCGCAGCGACCTCCGTAGGGTTGACCGATGTGCGCGTGACTCGACCTGCCCTGGACAGCCTGGTCACCGACGTTGCGAGCCTGACCCGACGCTTCCGGCCGCGGCCGCGACCGGACGGTGTCCTCGCGCAGCGGTCGGTCCTGGTCGCCGGGCTGGCGACCGCGCCGTTGGTGCTCGCGGCGCGGGCGGCCCGCCCGACGTTGCGCCCGACACTGCATCTGACCGCGCGGAAGGCCCGCTGATGGACCGCGGCATCGGGCGTTCGGCACGGCTGTTCCGCGCCTTCCTGGTGGAACAGACCCAGCCCGAGGTCTTCTACGGGACGTTGGCCCGGGACTCGTGCGAGATGCTCGCCGAGATGATCGACCTGCACGGCGCCCGGGTGCTCGACGTCGGTGCCGGACCCGCGGAATTCGCTCACGAGTTCCGCGCCGCCGGAGCGACCTATGTTCCGATCGACCACGACCCGACGGTGTCCTCGGTGCACGACGGCGGCGTGGTCGCCTCGGCGGAGGCGTTGCCGTTCGCCGACGCGAGCGTCGACGTGGTCTTCAGCAGCAACCTCTGGGAGCACGTGCGCGAGCCGGAACTCGCCGCCGACGAGATGGTCCGCGTCGTACGGCCGGGCGGACTGGTCTACCTGTCGTACACCAACTGGCTGTCCCCATGGGGCGGTCACGAGACGTCGCCGTGGCACTGGCTCGGTGGTGAACGCGCCGTCCGTCGCTACACGCGCAAGAACGGGCACGCGCCGAAGAACACCGTGGACCGGACCCTGTTCAGGGTCAGCGTGAAGCAGGGCTTGCAGTGGGCCGAGCAGCATCCCGAGGTGGAGGTGCTCGCGGCGCGCCCGCGCTACCTGCCGGATGCGGCCCGTGTCCTGCTGCGAGTGCCGGGCGTGCGCGAGATCCTCACCTGGAACCTGTTGCTGATCCTGCGCCGGCGATGACCGAACGACCCCGACCGATCGGCCCTCGTGCGCTGGAACGCGCTCAGCTGGGATTGCTGCTGGTCGCGCTGGCGGTGTTGCCGTGGCTCGTGTCGCCCGGCCGCACCCAGCCGGACACCAAGGTCGATCTCACCCTGACGCCGTGGCGCTACCTGGGGCGGTCGCTGGACGCGTGGAACAACCACGCCGGTCTCGGCGAGCTGCAGAACCAGGCATACGGCTACCTGTTCCCGATGGGTCCGGTCTTCGGGGTATGCCGGTCCCTGGCCATTCCCGCCTGGGCGACGCAGCGCGTCTGGTGGACGCTGCTGCTGGTCGTCTCCTTCCTCGGCGCGCAACAGCTGCTGCGCCGGCTCGGCGTGGGCGGCCCGCTGCCGGCGCTGGTCGGCGGCGCGGCATACGCCCTCGCACCTCGGATGCTCACCGTGTTGCCGGTCATCTCGATCGAGGCCTGGCCGATGGCCCTCGCGCCGTGGCTGGTCCTCGCAGTGCTGCCGCTGATTCGGCGCGAGCTGCGCCGGGCGGAGCTGATCCGCGCCCTCGCGCTCGCGGGCGTGCTGACGGCGGCGCTCGGCGGGGTGAACGCGACCGCATCGGGAATCGTGCTCGCACTGCCCTTCGCGTTCCTGATCACACACCCGGTGGGACGTCGCCGGCTGGTCCCGTGGCTGGTGGCCGTCCTGCTGGGGGCGTTGTGGTGGTTGCTGCCGCTGCTGGTGATGGGCCGCTACGCGTACCCGTTCCTGGACTACATCGAGACGGCGTCCATCACCACGGCGGTGACGTCGGTCCCGAATGTGCTGCGCGGTGCCGACGATTGGATCGCCTACATCCTGGACAGCGCGAGTCACCCTGTGTGGCAAGGCGGTTGGGTGCTCGCCCAGTCGCTGACCGCGATCCTGGCGACCGGTCTGGTCGCCGCCGTCGGGTGTTGGGGGCTGCTCCGGCAGCGCGGGCATCTGGCGCGCTGGACGTTGCTGTGCGCGGTCGGCGCCACGCTCTTCATGGTGGTCGGCCACGGCGGCACCGTCGGCAGCCCGATCAGTGAGCAGGTCCGTGAGCTGCTGGACGGGTCACTCGCCCCATTGCGCAACATCCACAAGGCCGACCCGGTGCTCCGGCTGCCGCTGGTCATCGGCTTCACCTCGGTGCTGCAGCGGGTGAGCGTGTCCCGGCTGTCGCGTGATCGTTTCGTGCCCGCTGTGCTGGCGCTGGCCGTCGCGGTCGCCGCGACGCCGATCTGGCAGGGGCGGGTCGGCGCCTCGGACTCGTATGGCGCCATACCGACGCAGTGGACGCAGGTCGCGCACGAGATCGACCGGGCAGCAACGAAATCCGGCGGATCGACGATGCTGCTGCCGAATTCGCGGACCTCGACATACACGTGGGGGAGCACGACCGACGAGCCGCTCTCGGCGCTCGCGACATCGCCCGTGGTGACCCGTGCTGCGGCGCCGCTCGGCATACCGGCGTCGACGCGCATCCTGGACGCGGCCGATCAGCTCGCGGCGTCGGGGGAGCCCCAGCCGAGTCTGGCGGCGGGGCTCGCACGGCTCGGCATTCACCGGGTGGTGCTGCGTCGTGACCTGGCCGCATCGGTGAAAGCGCAGCCGTGGCAACAGGTTCAGCGCACCCTGGCCCGTTCGCCCGGTTTCCGGGTTGCGGCGACCTACGGCGCCGGCCGCTCCGCGCTCACCGTGTATGACGTGACGGCGGTGCCGGCTTCGACGACATCGGGCACGACCGTCTACGGCGCGAAACCGATCACGGTCGCCGGGGGACCGGAGACGATGTTCGCGCTCTACGCGACGGGACAACTGTCCGCGAGCCAGTGGATGCAGCTGGACGACTCGGCTTCGAAACGCGCCGACGTGGTGACCGACAGCATGCCGTGGCGGTCCTACAACAACGGCGTGCCGACGGCGTTCGCCTACAGTCCGGTGCTGACCCGTGATGACCGTACGCCCACTCATACCGGCGCGAAAGACCTTCTGCCCGCTGATGATCCGGCGACCCAGCCCGCGCGGGAATGGATCGGCTGGCGGCGGGTGGAGGTCTCGTCCTCGGCTGCCGACCCGTTCGCCAAGGACTATCTCGGCGTCCACGACGGGCCTGCAGCGGCGTTCGACGACGACCCGTCGACCGCGTGGCTGACCGGCGACCACGAGCGCACGGCGTGGCTGCGGGGAGAACTTCCCGGCCGCACGGTCCATGCGGTCCGGCTGCAGCTGGCCGATCGTGCTCAGCACGCGACGCTGCCCGAGACGCTGCAGGTAAGGGTCGGGGACAAGCAGGTGTCGGTCGCTGTGCACGGCCGCAACGAGATCACCGTCCCGATCCCTGCGACGAAGGCAGGCGCCGTCGAGGTGCGGTTGCAGGCGGCCGGCGACTCCGTCGACCCGGTACTCGGCGTCGTCGGTATGACGATCCCGGGCACGGCCCTGGGCTCGGTGATCGACGTGCCGCAGACCGTCGACTTCGGATCGCAGTCGCTGCTGCTGCAGCGGCTGCCCGAGGACGGGCCCGCCGTCACTCGGCAGGTCCACCTGACCGGCGCCGCCCCGACGTCGGCGACCGTGTGGCTGCGCGCGTCCGGTCGTGCGGTCTCCGCCGGGTGTGGCGCGGCCGGCGTCGTGACGGTGCGTTTCCCAGACGGAGCGACGACGCGAATCCCGTTGCGACTCAAGGACGCCGGGCAGGTCGCCAAGGGTGCATTGGTGAAGGCCATCACGTGCAGCACCGCGGGTCGAGTGCCGGGGGAGCGCAGCGGAGGAGGTGTATCGAGACGTGGGGAGTCGAAAGCGCTGTCCACCATCATCTCCATCGCCGGAAAGGCCGGTCTGACACCGGAACTCGCGACCTTCGGCAAGACGCCGTCACCGGCAGGTGCCGACCGGAAGGTCACGTCCGTCAGCGACGACTCCGGTGAGCAGGTCGTGCGGGTCGGCTCGGGAGCGCCGGGCGTGGTGGCGCTGAGCGAGGGATTCAACTCCGGCTGGCGCGCGACCGATAGTGCCGGGAGGTCGCTGCAGCCGGTCAAGGTCGACGGCTGGCGACAGGGTTTCCGGCTGTCCGACAGCCGCGCCACGACGGTCACCATGCGCTTCGCAGCCACCACACCGCAGCGGCTCGGGCTGCTCGGCGGCGGACTGGTCGCACTCGCCCTGCTGCTCACGTTCCTCGTCGCGGCATACGTCTGCCGCCGCGGACAAGCTGGTCGAGTAGCGATGGGGGAGCGAAGCGGAGGAATCGCGTATCGAGACTCCGCTACTGAGGTACTCGGTCTCGATACGGACTCGCCCTTGCGGGCTCGTCCTACTCGACCAGCTTGGTGGGGCACGCGACCGGCGTTGGGTGCCGTGGCCGCAGTCCTCGTCGGCTTCCTGGCCGCCGGACCTGCCGGTGTGCTCGCCGGGTTGGTCGCGGCCGCCATACCGGTGCGATGGTTGCGGCACCTGGCCGGCGGCACGCTGCTCGCCGCAGCGGTCGCGCTCGCCTTCTTCGGGGTGGTCGACGCGCAGTCGTTCGGAGCGATCGCGGGTCAGTTGCTCGGCACCGTCACGCTGAGCGCGCTGGCACGCGCGGGGTTCGTGTTCTCCGGTGCACCCACCGCAGCACCGGCTGCTCCACCAACGCCGCCGACGCCGCCGCGGCCATGACGGCGAAGACCAGCACCGCGAAGAGCACCGCGGTGAACGGTCCGGTGAACAACGTCCAGCCCGACGCCAGGTAGATCACCTGCAGCACCAGTACGTGCCACAGGAACACTCCGTAGGAGATGTCACCGAGCCGGCGGTTTACCGAGGACTGCGCCACCGCGGCCCACCGGGCATCCGACGGCCCGCGGACGGCAGCGAGCAGGAGCAACCCGGCGAGCAGCGCGTAGAGCGCCTCCTTGCACACCGCCTGGCCGACCGTCGGTACGTGCAGATCACGCGGTCCCGCGATACCGCTCGACGTCACCAGGTAGACCACCGCGGCAGCGCCCAGCCAGGTGCCGACACTGATCTCGCGCAGCCGGTCCAGCGCGCCCGTCTCGACCGCGACGGCAGCAGCGGCGCCGACGGCGAACCAGGCCGCGTGCCCCAACACGCTGGTGCCGAGGACCCCCGCATGCGTCGTCGGGCTGTGCTGGGTCCACACCGTCACCAGCGCCTGTATGACGACCCCGGCCACCCCGACGCCGGCCAGCACGGCATACACCGCGCGGCTCGACCGCTGGAGCGACCGGCCGAGCCACGTGCCGATGACCGGCACCAACAGGTAGAACGTCACCTCGGTCGTCAGGCTCCAGGTCTGACTGAACGACTGATAGGAGGTGTCGGCATACCCCTGCACCAGCAACAGATGCGCCACGACCTTGCCGATCCCGCCGATGCCGTCGGAACTGCCGACCGCGCCGGCCGTCCCGGCGACGAGCAGCACCGCCACCAGCGCGATCAGGTATGCCGGGACGATCCGCGCAGCACGCCGCACGGCATACCCACCGACGGACTGCGGCGCCGCAGCTCCCGACCCGGCCGCGACCCACGGACGCAGCAGCAGGAAGGCGCTGATCGCGAAGAACACCGCGACCCCGCTGTCGCCCCGCGCCAGCAGCCCACCGGACACGTCGAGGTCGTCCGCGCCGGTCCAGAAACCCACGTGTGACAGCAGCACGAGGAGGGCGGCCAGACCGCGCAGACCGTCGATCAGCCGATATCGCGTCACGCTGCCTCCCACTTCCGTCTGTCGATGGTTACTGTGCAGTACATTGCCGGATGCGCACACCCCGCGTCCGAGATCCCTGACGGAGGCTAGACCCACCGATGACAGCACGTGACGACATGCTGCCCGGCGAGAATGCGATCGACCACTCGCGACCCGTGCTGCGGGCCAGGGCGCCACTGCGGATCTCGTTCGCCGGCGGCGGCACCGACGTGACGCCGTTCCCGGAGCGCGAGGGCGGCGCCGTTCTCTCGGCAACGACCTCCTCGTTCGCGTTCAGCACGCTGCGCCCGCGCACCGACGGTCAGGTCACCGTCCGGTCGCTCGACTACGGCACCTCGATCGGCTTCAACATCGACGAGCCGGTCGAGTACGACGGCAAGCTCGATCTGCCCAAGGCTGCCATCGACCGGATCCGCGGCATCGAGGGTGCGCGGCCGTCCGGCGGCTTCGACCTCTTCCTGCACACCCAGGCGCCGCCCGGCTCGGGCCTCGGTTCGTCCAGCGCAGTGATGGTCTCGGTGATCGGGCTGGTCGCGCAGCACTGCGGTCTCGACCTCACGCCGTACGACGTGGCCGAGCTGGCCTACCGGCTCGAACGCGAGGACCTGGGCATCCCCGGCGGATCCCAGGATCAGTACGCCGCCGCGTTCGGCGGCTTCAACTACATCGAGTTCCGGGCCGACGAGGTCATCGTCAACCCGTTGCGGGTGCGGGACGACACGGTGCACGAGCTCGAGCACAACATGCTCCTGGCGTTCACCGGTAACACCCGGGTGAGCGACCACATCATCGAGGACCAGCGCTCGCGCTACGAGACCGGCAACGCCGAGGCGCTCGAGGGTCTGCGGGCGCAGAAAGCGCTGGCCGAGCGGATGAAGGTGGCGTTGGTGCGCGGCGAGGTCGACGCGTTCGGCCGGTTGCTCGGCGAGGCGTGGTCGCAAAAGCGGAAGATGTCCGACCGCATCTCGACCCCGCTCATCGACCAGGCCGTCACGACCGCCCTCAACGCGGGAGCGCTCGGCGGCAAGGTCACCGGCGCCGGCGGCGGTGGGCACCTGGTCTTCGTCTGCGAATTCGAGCGACGTCACATCGTGGCGCAGGAACTTCTCGCACTGGGGCTGACGATCTCCGAGATCACCTTCAGCCAGCAGGGCGTCACCACCTGGAGAGGACAACACTGATGCCGACCGGACACGCGCTGCACGACGTCGCGCCCGAACGCCGCGGCCCGGCCGTCGTCGAACGCCAGCAGAAGGGGCTCGCCGCGTGGGCCGATCTCTCCCGATCGCTCGCCGAACCGGAGCTCGTCGCCCAGGTCGATGCCGCGGGCACCGCGTTGCTGGACGCGCTCGTCGAGGGCGGCACCCTGCTCGTCGCCGGCAACGGCGGCTCCGCGGCGATCGCCAGCCACGTCGCCGCCGAGTTCATCGGCAAGTGCATCCTGGACCGCGCGCCGCTGCCCGCGGTCAATCTCGCCGAGTCGCTCAGCTCGATCACCGCCGTCGCCAACGACTACGCGTATGACGAGACGTTCGCGCGCGGCATCGCCGCCCTCGGCCGCCCCGGTGACGTGTTCCTGGCGATGAGCACCAGCGGTGCGAGCAGCAACATCCTGCGGGCGCTCGACGTGGCCCGCGAGCAGCGCATGTTGACCATCGTGCTGACCGGCGAACACGGGCGCGGCCTGACCGGTCGGGCCGACCACGTGCTGGTCGTGCCGTCGGAGGAGACCCCGCGGATCCAGGAGGCGCACATGCTCTGGACACACGTGTGGTGCGAAGCGGTCGACGTCGTCTGTCAGTGATCGTGTGCCAGTGACGCTCAGCGATGCCGAGCTGCTCGGCGAGTGCCGTGCGCCGATCGTCCGGCCGGCCGGGTCGGAACAGGCGCCATACGACCTGATGCTGCTGGACCGGGACGGCACGTTGAACGTGCACCGGCCGGGCTATGTGTCCGACCCCGCCGATCTGGTGCTGTTGCCGGGCGCCGCCGCAGCGGTTGCGACGGCCAACCAGGCGGGGTGCGCGGTCGTGCTGGTCACCAACCAACGCGGTATGGCGACCGGCGAGCTGACCCGACCGCAGTTGCTCCGGGTGCAGCAGTCGTTGGTGGAGCAACTGGCCGCCGCAGGCGCGCACCTGGACGCCATCCAGGTGTGCCCTCACCAGCGGGACACGTGCGACTGTCGCAAGCCTCGGGGTGGTCTGGTCCGCGAGGCCCTGCGCCGTGCTCCGTGGGCGAGGAGGGAACGCTGTGTCATGGTCGGCGACCAGCCCGGCGATGTGGTTGCTGCGGCGGCCGCCGGCGTTACCGCAGTACGCCTCGAGGGTGCAGGGACGTCTCTGCAGGTGGTCGTGGCGGAATTGATTCGAGACAAGGCATCCCGGGTGTGACACAACTCGCACCGTTGCTGCTACTGTCCGGTAAGTTCCAGCTCACAACCGGAGGTCAGACCAGTGCGGAAATCCGCGATCGTCATCGGATTTGGCGCGTTCTTCGTGACCATGGCGCTCCTGCTGAAGTTCTATGCCTTTGACAGGTTGGCCGTCATTCCGGCAGACCAGAACACCAAGCAGGTCGCTGTGGACAAGAACGCCTACATATTCGACGCAGGCACCCTGAAGTTCCACCACACCACGCTGACGACGACCATCGGTGCCGTGGCACAGAAGGACGAGAGCAAGAAGTTCGGTCACAACTCCGCGATCTTCAGCAAGTGGCAGTACTCCTCGATCCCGCAGACCAAGACCGCGCAGCAGGGCTTCACCGAGAAGTTCGCCGTCGACCGGCACACCGGCAAGGTCATCACCTGGGACGGTGACGAGGAGAACGGCAAGGCCGTCGAGCACAAGGGCTACACCGTCAAGTTTCCGTTCGGTGCCAAGAAGACGACCTACCCCTACTGGGACTCCTCGGTCGAGAAGACCATGAACATGAAGTACGCCGGCACCGACAAGATCGACGGGCTCGAGGTCTACCGGTACGAAGGCACCGTGCCGCGGCAGACGCTGACGACCGAGCCGACCAAGGACACCCCCGGCTTCCTCTTCGGCGGCGCCAAGAGCAGCCCCGGCGTCAAGGCGAAGTACGACTACGCCAACGACCGCACCATCTGGGTGGAGCCGCAGACCGGTGCCTTCATCAAGGTCAGCGAGGCGCAGAAGCAGTGGCTGACCGACCCGAAGACCAACAAGTCGGTGCAGGTGCTGCAGACCACCTCGGTGTTCGACAACGCCACGGTCAAGTCCAACGTCGATGAGTACAAGGGCAAGGCCTCGCAGCTCAAGGCCCTGAAGATCGCGCCGTGGATCCTCGGGATCCTGGGTGTGCTGCTGCTCATCGGTGGTGCGGCGATGGCCGTGCTGCTGGGTCGCCGCACCAACGACGGTGACGACGCCTATGAGGACGACGACGAGTACGAGTACGACGACAACGACGAGACCCAGGGCGGCGTGGCCGGCTTGCTCGGCGACGACGACTCGACGGCGACGGACGCGCCGCAACACCTGAAGAACGACTGACCGGCTACCGGCCGACCTCCTCGACTGGCGGTCCCCGGGTCGACGACGGTGCTACGACACCGCCGCTCGATCCGGGGACCGTCAGTCGTTCTTGTCTGCGACGAAGATCGCGGTGCCGGGCAGCAGCCGACCCCTGGTCGGCGACCAGCCGCCCCAGACCTGGGTGTTGCGGTCCGGCCATTCCGGCTCGACGAGGTCGACCAGCCGGAGTCCGGACGCCGCGAGTTCCCGGATCCGGTCGCCGAGCGTCCGGTGGTGTTCGACGTAGGTCGCAGCGCCGTCCTCGTCCTCCTCGACATACGGCGTGCGGTCGAAGTAGGACCGATCGGCCACCAGACCCTCGGGCCCCGGCGCGTCCGGGAACGCCCACCGGACCGGATGGGTGGTGGAGAAGACGAAGCGACCGCCGGGGCGGAGCACCCGGGCAGCCTCCCGCATGAGGGCCGCACTGTCGGCGACGAACGGCACGGCACCGTATGCCGTGAAGACGACGTCGAAGCACGCCGGTGCGAAGGGGAGTGCGGTCGCGTCGCACTGGGCGAGCGGCAGGGTGGTGCCGGCGCGGGCATCGATCGCGGCGGCCTGCCGCAGCATCCCGCCGGACAGGTCCGTCGACACGACCCGGGCGCCCTGCGCCGCGGCATACCGACCACCCTGCGCCGCGCCGGCACCGATCTCCAGGACGTCGCGTCCGTTCAACGGTCCGAGCAGACCCAGCTCGGCCTCGGTGAGACCTTCCGGGCCCCAGACGAGTTCGTCGTCGCGCAGAAAGTCACCGTGCTCGGCGTAGTAGGCGACCGCCTCGTCGTCCCACCAGGTGCGATTCGCGGACCGCGTCTCCGCGCTGCCTGCCTCGCGGCGCCCGACGCCGAAGGTGTCCATGGAGCTGCTCATCGGGTCGACTCCACTCCCTTTTGACCCAGCTGTGGACGGGCCGATAGGATTAGTACGCGCACGCATGTGCGTGTCAGGGGTTCTTTGCTCGTGCCGTCGGCGACGACGGATTCGACGACGAGTTCCCCGGGCGTGGCGCCCGGGTCGCCGGCTCCGGCCGATGGCTCGACGCCATTCCAACACAATGTTTGTCGCAACTGTCCATCGCTACTGTCCACCCGAAGGTTTCCTACTACATGACTGCCACCACCACCTCCCCGATCGCGATCAACGACATCGGGTCCGAGGAGGAGCTGCTCGCCGCCATCGACGCGACGATCAAGCACTTCAATGAC
Organism: Flexivirga sp. G2; assembly: GCF_055397625.1. Lineage (NCBI taxonomy): Bacteria > Bacillati > Actinomycetota > Actinomycetes > Micrococcales > Dermacoccaceae > Flexivirga > Flexivirga sp. G2. The sequence continues at coordinate 2,688,172 of NZ_AP039675.1, read as the reverse complement.
GGCGACATCGTCGACGGTGTCATCGTCAAGGTCGACCGGGACGAGGTCCTGCTCGACATTGGCTACAAGACCGAGGGCGTCATCCCCTCGCGTGAGCTGTCCATCAAGCACGACGTCGACCCCAATGAGGTCGTGGCGGTCGGCGATGAGGTCGAAGCCCTCGTTCTCCAGAAGGAGGACAAGGAAGGTCGTCTCATCCTGTCCAAGAAGCGCGCCCAGTACGAGCGCGCCTGGGGCACCATCGAGCAGATCAAGGAAGACGACGGCGTCGTCACCGGCACCGTCATCGAGGTCGTCAAGGGCGGCCTGATCCTGGACATCGGCCTGCGCGGCTTCCTCCCGGCGTCGCTGGTCGAGATGCGCCGGGTCCGCGACCTCCAGCCGTACGTCGGCAAGGAGATAGAGGCCAAGATCATCGAGCTCGACAAGAACCGCAACAACGTGGTCCTGTCGCGTCGCGCCTGGCTCGAGCAGACCCAGTCGGAGGTCCGCACGACCTTCCTCAAGGAGCTGCAGAAGGGCCAGGTCCGCTCCGGTGTGGTCAGCAGCATCGTCAACTTCGGTGCGTTCGTCGACCTCGGTGGCGTCGACGGTCTGGTGCACGTCTCCGAGTTGTCCTGGAAGCACATCGACCACCCGTCCGAGGTCGTCGAGGTCGGCGACGAGGTCACCGTCGAGGTGCTGGACGTCGACATGGACCGCGAGCGTGTCTCGCTGTCGCTGAAGGCGACCCAGGAAGACCCGTGGCAGCACTTCGCCCGCACCCACGCCATCGGCCAGGTCGTGCCGGGCAAGGTCACCAAGCTGGTGCCGTTCGGTGCGTTCGTCCGCGTCGAGGACGGCATCGAGGGTCTGGTCCACATCTCCGAGCTGGCCGAGCGCCACGTGGAGCTGCCGGAGCAGGTCGTCCAGGTCGGCCAGGAGATCTTCGTCAAGGTCATCGACATCGACCTCGAGCGTCGCCGCATCTCGCTGAGCCTCAAGCAGGCCAACGACGAGGCCGCCGCCGCGACCGAGTTCGACCCGACGCTGTACGGCATGGCCGCGGAGTACGACGAGCAGGGCAACTACAAGTACCCCGAGGGCTTCGACCCGGAGTCGGGCGAGTGGCTCGAGGGCTACGAGACCCAGCGCGAGAAGTGGGAGAAGCAGTACGCCGAGGCGCACTCCCGCTACGAGGCGCACCAGGAGCAGATCGAGCGCGCCCGCAAGGAGGACGCGGAGGCCGCTGCCACCGCTGCCACCGCGGGTTCGACCTCCTACTCCTCGGAATCGAGCGCGTCCGAGAGTGCCGCACCGGCTGCGTCCGCATCGCCGGCCGCCGCTCCGGCCGAGGGCACCTTGGCCTCCGACGAGGCCCTGGCTGCACTGCGCGAGAAGCTCACCGGCAACTGACGGTGTGACTGACGCTCGGCGGTAGCCGAAGCAACCGAGAGCCCCTGGAACCGTTTGGTTCTAGGGGCTCTCGATATGTGTCGGCAGGTGTACCGGAGTCTCCCCAGGGTCGGGTTCGGTACGTCGGGTCAGGCGCGAGCGGTCGGCGCCTTCTTCGGGAACACCGTGTAGCTGAACGAGATGACGGCGTCGAGGGCGAGAACGAGCGTCCACAGCTGCATGGTGTTCAGCAGGGCCTCGGTGCGGGACGCGTCATCGATGCTGACGATCGCCAGGCCCAACAGGGCGCAGCCGACCAACCATGCCCGAAGGTGGGCGTACCAGCCCGAGCGTTCGTATGCCGCACGCGGTGCGCCGTACTTCGGCTTCGGCGTTGGGGGCGGGCCGCCCGCGAACCGATGGGCGAAACGGGTGTCCGCCCAGCGGAGCATGCGATGCCCGAAGCCGACGGAGACGCCGATGTAGATCGCGGCGAGTCCGTGCGCCGCGGTCGCCGCGCCGCCGCTGCGCAGATCGAGCACGGACGTGACGAGGAGGACGAGGTCCACGGCCGGCGCCAGAGCGAGCAACACAGTGGAAAGCCGTTGTCGCTTCAGCAAGTAGCGGCAGACGAGGCCGGCCAGCAGGAACAACCAGAAGCCGATTTCACACGCGACGATGACACCGATCAGCACGACAGAGATCCCCTTAATTCACACGATCGTGATATATCCAAAGTAACACGACTGTGTGATAAAAAGACGACATGCCGAAAGTCGTCGATCACGCTGCGCGTCGGGCGGAGATCGTGGATGCCGTGATCCGCGTGGTGCATCGCGACGGCTATGCAGGCGTTTCGGTGCGAGCGGTCGCGGCCGAGGCGAGCTGGTCGACCGGCGCCATCCGGCACTACTTCGGGACGCAGCAGGAGCTGCTCGGCCACGCCATGGCCAGCCTGGCCGAGCGAGCCGGCGCGCGCATCGACGCCGCAGGCCGGCGGGCGACCGATGTCGACGGAGTGGCCAGGCTGCTCGAGGAGGTGCTGCCGTTGGACGCCACCCGTCGGGCCGAGTCGGAGATGTGGATGGCGCTGGCGATCGCGGCTCGCACCGACCCGCAACTCACCGCTGTATGGCGGGAGACGCAACGGCAGCTGCGCGGCCTGATGGAGTCCTGTGTGCTCGTGTTGGCCGAGCTCGCCGTAGGCCCGCTCGACATACCGACCGAGACCGACCGGCTGCAGGCACTGATCGACGGATTGGCGCTGCACGGCACGCTGGAACCGCGGATGTCCGTCCGGCGGTCCCGCGCCGCATTGCGCGCGCACCTGCTCGGCCTCACGGGATCCGCAGCGCCGTGAACTAGAGTCTCGGCCGTGCTCTATCTCGGACTCAGCGGTGGCATCGGCTCCGGCAAGTCGACCGTTTCGGAGCGGCTGGCAGCGTTGGGTGCGCTGGTCATCGATGCCGACGCACTGGCCCGCGAGGTGGTCGAGCCGGGAAGCGACGGGTTGGCGGAGGTGGCAACGCGTTTCGGTGGTGACGTGCTGCTGCCGGACGGTTCGCTGAATCGGCCGGCGCTGGGTGCCATCGTCTTCGCCGACGCGGACGCCCGTCGTGACCTGGAGGCCATCACCCACCCGCGGATCCGCGCGCTGACCGCGCAGCGGCACGCCGCTGCACCTGCGGACGCGATCGTCGTCCACGACATGCCCCTGTTGGTCGAAGGCGATCTGGCCCCCGACTATCACCTGACGCTGATCGTCGACGCCGCCGAGGAGACCCGGATCGAGCGGCTCGTGCGGGACCGCGGTATGACCCAGGACGCCGCGCGGGCGCGCACCGCAGCACAGGCCACCGACGCGCAGCGGTATGCCGTGGCGGACGTGCTGCTGGACAACAACGGCACCCGGCAGGGCCTCCTGGATCAGGTGGAAACCCTGTGGCGGGAACGCCTTTCGCCATACAACAGCAACCTGCTGGCCGACCGCGGCGTGCGTCGGCCGGTAGCGGTGTCGATCGGCGACGCCGACCCGTCGTGGTCCGATGTGGCGGCGCGGTCGATGGCCCGACTGTCCCGGCAGCTGAACGCAGCGGGCCTCGGTGACCGGGTCGTGGGTGTCGATCACATCGGCTCGACGAGTGTGCCGGGTCTGGCCGCCAAGGACGTGATCGACCTGCAACTCCGGCTCGACGACCTCGAGCCGGCGTCCTCGGCAGTCTTTCGCCGCGCGCTGGCCGCCGCCGGATTCGTCGACGGGCGGCCACGGCAGGACGGCGTGCAGCCATGGGCGCCCGACGAGCGGGACTGGGCGAAGTACTACTTCAATGGTGCGGATCCGTGCGTGACCTACCACCTGCACATACGTCGGGCGGGCGGGCCGGGTGCCGACGTCGCTCTGTTGTTCCGCGACTGGCTGCGGGCGAATCCCCAGGAGGCTCGTGCCTACGAGACCGAGAAACGTCGGCTCGCCGCATTGCACCCGGGCACCAGTGAGCAGACGCGTGGCGACTACCCGGAGGCGAAGGAGCCGTGGATCGCGGCGGCGCTGCTGCGGGCACGCGCCTGGCGCGAACGACACGACGGGAAGCGGCCCTGAGCCTGCACAGCCCGATCCGGGTGACCGGGCGGTTCGTGCTGGCGATCGTCGTCGTCGGCATCCTCGCCGGTCTCGGCGGTGCGGGGCTGACCGTGCTGCTGCACGCCGCGCAGCACGTGGTGTTCGCTGACGCGGGGAGCTCCTTCGCCGAGGACGTTCGGGCCGCGTCCCCGGCCCGCCGCGTGGTCGGTATGACGCTGGCCGGCGCGGTGATCGGTGTCGCCTGGTGGCAGCTGCGCCTACGGACGACGCTCGTCGGGGTGCGGTCCGCACTCACGGACCCGGGCGCCCGCCTGCCGTTCCGGTCGACCGCGCTGGATGCGGTGACCCAGATCGTCGCGGTCGGCGCGGGTGCGTCCTTGGGGCGGGAGGGTGCGCCCCGCCAGCTGGCTGCGGCGTTCGGTGAAGTCGTCGGGGATCGGCTCGGGCTGGACCAGCAGCATCGGCGCGTACTGCTCGGCGCGGCCGCGGGCGCCGGCCTGGCCGCGGTCTACAACGCGCCGGTCGCCGGCATCCTGTTCACCGCCGAAATCGTCCTGGTGACAGTCGATTACGTCGCCCTCGCCAGCACCGGGCTGATGTCCTGCATCGCCGTGGTCGTCGCCTGGCCGGTCGTTGGACGCAGCGCCATCTATGAGCTCGGGGCACACGGCACCGCGTCCGGCGTCTGGCTCTGGGCGGTGGTGGCCGGGCCGGTCTGCGCCGTTGTCGGGCGCGGGTTCAACCTGCTGATGGATCTGGCCCGCCGCGGCAGTCCGCAGCAGCCGACGACGGCGCTGCCGTGGCACATCGTGGGCGCGATGGCGGTCGTGGGTGCGGTGTCGATGGCACTGCCCGGCGTGACCGGGAACGGCAAGAGCGTGCTGGAGGCGCTGATCGGGCGATCCGGCCTGTCGGCCGGGGTGCTCGTGGCGCTGCTGGTGGCCAAGCCGCTGGTGACCGCCCTGTGCCTGCGTGGGGGACTCGTCGGTGGTCTCATCACCCCGTCGATGGCGACCGGTGGGTCCCTGGGCGCGCTGGTGGCGGTCGGGCTCGGTCACACGCACGGCGGGGACGTGACGATGGTCGTCTGCGCGATGGTCGGCGCTGCCGCGATGCTGGCGAGCACTCAGGGCGCACCGATCATGGCCGGCGCGTTCATGCTCGAGGTCTCCCAGGCGCCGCCGTCACTGTGGTTGCCGGTCGCGATCGCGGTGTTCGGTGCGTGGGTGACGGCGCGGATCTGGCAGTCTCGCAATTAGTTGTTGAAAAACAACCATTGTCGTCATACAATAGTTGTATGACGACAACTAAAACGACACCGGTGGCTGTGTGGCTGAACCTGCACGCCCTGGTGATGGATCACAAGTGGTTGTCCCGGGATCTCCTCCACGACCGGACCGACGGTATGCCGTGGAGCGGATATCGGGTCCTGCGCCGGGTGGAGGACGGCCCGCGGTCGCAAGGTGAGATCGCCGAACTGATGGGCGTCGACGCACCTGCGGTGTCGGGCATCATCGCCGACCTCATGTCGCGCGGCTACGTGAGCCGCACCCCCGACCCGGCGGACGGCCGTCGCAAGCTGGTCGACATCACCGACGGCGGTCGAGAGGTGCTGGACGGCATGCGATCCGCCACCGACGTGGTTCCGGCGCCCATGGCGTCGCTGACGGCGGCCGAGCGACGCGAGTTGAGCCGGTTGATCGACAAGATGCGCGCGGCCAGTGACCATGCGTGAATCGGGAGAGGTCGTGCTGACCCGCGGGCGACGACTCGGCGTGCTGGCGATCTGCTGCATGAGCCTGTTCATCGTCGGGATCGACGCCACCGGGGTCAATCTTGCGCTCCCGTCGATCAGCCGGGACCTGGGCGCGAGCGGTTCGCAGTTGCAGTGGGTCGTCGACGCCTACACGCTGGTGCTGGCAAGTCTGCTCATGCTGTCCGGCTCGATGGGTGACCGGCTCGGGCGCAAGCGCGTCTTCCAGGTCGGCCTGGTGGCCTTCGGGATCGGCTCGATCTGCTGCTCGCTGGCACCGGCGCCGGGCGTCCTGATCGGTGCACGAGTGCTGCAGGCGATCGGTGGCTCGATGCTCAATCCGGTGGCAATGTCCATCATCACCAACACTTTTCGCGATCCGCGAGAGCGTGCCCAGGCCATCGGCATGTGGGGCGGCGTCATCGGCCTGAGCATGGCGCTCGGCCCGGTCGTCGGCGGCGCCCTCGTCGAGGGCATCGGGTGGCAGGCCATCTTCTGGTTGAACGTTCCGGTCGTCGCGACGGCAGTCGTGCTGGCCGGTCTGTTCGTGCCCGAGTCGCGGGCGGCGCAGGTGCGCAGGCCGGATCCGGTCGCGCAATTGCTCGTCGTGGTGATGCTGGGCACCGTGACCTACGCGATCATCGAGGGGGAGTCCCTGGGCTGGTCGTCGGCCGCCGTACTCGGCTGCTTCGCTGCGGCGGCGATCGCGACGGTGCTGCTCGTCGGGTGGGAGCTGCGGCGGGAGGAACCGTTGCTGGATCCGCGCTTCTTCCGGAGCATCCCGTTCAGTGGGGCGGTGCTCGCGGCTATCGTCGGATTCTGTGCCATGGCCGGCTTCCTCTTCCTGAACACGCTGTATCTGCAGGAGGTTCGGGGCCTGTCCGCCTTGCAGGCCGGGCTGATGACCCTGCCGATGGCACTGTCGGTCGCGGTCTTCGCGCCGGTGTCGGGCCGCGTCGTGGGGGATCGCGGAGCACGCCTCCCGATGACGATCGCGGGCGTCGGGATCGGCCTCAGCGCCATACTCCTGATGGCGCTGGCGAACGACACCAGTTTGGTCTACCTCGGCGTCGCGTACCTGTTCTTCGGGATCGGGTTCGGGATGCTCAATGCCCCGATCACCAACGCCGCCGTGTCCGGTATGCCTCGGGCGCAGGCCGGCGTCGCGGCCGCGATCGCGTCCACGAGTCGGCAGGTCGGTGGGTCGCTCGGGGTCGCCGTCCTCCCGGCGATCGCCTACGGGCGATTGGACGGGTCGATGCGCCAGAGTTTCGCCGTTGCGACACATCCTGCGTGGGGTGTCATGCTCGGCTGTGCCGTCCTGCTGATCCTGCTGGCCTTCGCGGTCACCGGGGGAGTCGCGCTCCGGTCGAGTGACCGGGTGGCGGCCGAGCTCGGGTCGTCCTGAGCGGGTTCTACTGTGGAGACATGCGCGGTGAATACAAGGTCCCCGGTGGCAAGCTCGTCGCGGTCGACGTCGACGTCGAATCGGGCCGATTGGCAAGGGTTTCCGTCTCCGGAGACTTCTTCCTCGAACCCGACGAGGCGCTGGAGGACATCGACGCCGCACTGACGGGTATGCCGGCCGACGCGTCCGTCGATCAACTGGCAGCGGCGATCAACGGTGCGCTGGATCCGCAGGTGAGTCTCATCGGCTTCGGTCCCGATGCGGTCGGGGTGGCCGTGCGGCGGGCGCTGGGCAAGGCGACCGGGTGGGACGATCACACGTTCGACGTCATACCCGCGACGGTGCTGCCGCCCGTCGAGCACGTCGCTCTCGACGAGGTGATCGCGCACGAGGTGGCGGCGGGCACCCGGCCACCGACGCTGCGTTTCTGGGACTGGGATTCGCCGCTGGTCGTGATCGGCTCGTTCCAGAGCTACCGCAACGAGATCGATGCCGACGGTGCGGCGAAGCACGGGATCGACGTCGTACGAAGGGTTTCCGGCGGCGGTGCGATGTTCATGGAGCCCGGCAACTGCATCACCTACTCGCTGGTGGTGCCGGCGTCGATGGTGGAGGGACTGAGCTTCGAGCGGTCCTACGCGTTCCTCGACGAATGGGTCATGGGTGCCTTGGCCGAGGTCGGCATCAACGCTCACTACGTGCCGCTCAACGACATCGCCTCGGACAAGGGCAAGATCGCCGGTGCCGCGCAGAAACGCTTCGCCGACGGTGCGGTGCTGCACCACGTGACCATGGCTTACGACATCGACGCCGACAAGATGCTCGAGGTGTTGCGCATCGGTCGGGAGAAGATGTCGGACAAGGGCACCAAGAGCGCCAACAAGCGGGTCGATCCGATGCGTTCGCAGACGGGTCTGCCGCGCGAGCAGATCCTGGAAACCTTCACGAACTCCTTCCTCGCCCGCTACCGCAGCGCCCTGTCGTCATACACCGAAGCCGAGCTCGCTGAGGCGAGTCGGCTGGTGGACGAGAAGTTCGGCACATCGGAGTGGACGCACCGCGTTCCCTGACAGGACCTCAGCCGCGGGTTGCCGGCTCGACATACACCGATGAGCCCAGCTCGACGAAGGTGCGCGACATCTGCTCCATCCCGGCGCGCGCCGCCTGCTGATCGCGGATGTCCTGACTGATGCGCATGGAGCAGAACTTCGGGCCGCACATCGAGCAGAAGTGCGAGGTCTTCGCCGCGTCGGCCGGGAGCGACTCGTCGTGGAAGTCTCGTGCGGTGTCCGGGTCGAGGGAGAGGTTGAACTGGTCGACCCAGCGGAACTCGAACCGTGCCTTGGACAAGGCATCATCCCAGTCCCGCGCGTTCGGGTGTCCCTTGGCGATGTCCGCGGCGTGGGCGGCGAGCTTGTAGGTGATGACCCCGGTCTTCACATCATCGCGATTCGGCAGCCCGAGGTGTACCTTCGGTGTGACGTAGCAGAGCATCGCGGTGCCGTGGGCCCCGATGGTTGCGGCCCCGATCGCAGAAGTGATGTGGTCGTAGCCGGGCGCGATGTCGGTGGTGAGCGGACCAAGGGTGTAGAACGGCGCCCCGTGGCACCAATCCTGTTGCAGCCGGACGTTTTCGGCGACCAGATGCAGCGGGACGTGGCCCGGACCCTCGACCATGACCTGGACGTCGTGCTCCCACGCCCGTTCAGTCAACTCGGCGAGGGTGCGCAACTCGCTGAGCTGCGCGTCGTCGTTGGCGTCGGCGGTGCAGCCCGGCCGGAGACCGTCACCCAGGCTGAAGGCCACGTCGTACTGCGCGAAGATGTCGCAGAGGTCGTCGAAGTGTGTGTAGAGGAAGTTCTCCCGGTGCCCGGCCAGGCACCAGCCCGCCATGATCGAGCCACCCCGGGAGACGATGCCGGTGATGCGTTCGGCCGTCAGCGGGACGTAGCGCAACAGGACACCGGCATGGATGGTCATGTAGTCGACGCCTTGCTCACACTGCTCGATCACCGTGTCGCGGAAGATCTCCCAGGTGAGGGCTTCCGCGCGACCGTCGACCTTCTCCAGCGCCTGATAGATCGGGACCGTGCCGATCGGCACCGGGGAGTTGCGCAGGATCCACTCGCGGGTCGTGTGTATGTCGTCGCCGGTCGACAGGTCCATCACCGTGTCGGCGCCCCATCGGGTGGCCCAGCTGAGCTTCTCGACTTCCTCGTCGATCGAGCTCGTGACGGCGGAGTTGCCGATGTTGGCGTTCACCTTCACCAGGAAGCTGCGCCCGATGATCATCGGTTCGCTCTCCGGATGGTTCACGTTCGCCGGGATGATCGCGCGGCCCGCAGCAACTTCGCTGCGCACCAACTCGACATCACAGCCTTCTCGCTCAGCGACGAAACGCATCTCAGCGGTGACCTGTCCGGCTCGTGCGTAGTGCAGTTGGGTCACGGCGCGTCCGGCCGTGGCCCGGAGCGGTTCACGGCGTACCCCCAGCCACTCCTGCGAGGACTCTCCGCGGCGGAGCGCCGATCGTCCGTCGTCGGCGAGTGATCGGATCCGTGCCTGGTACGGAACGGTGTCGCCGCGATCGTTGATCCAGTCGGCGCGTAGCGCCGGCAGCCCGTGGTGCGGATCGCTCCCGGGGCCGGAGGTGTCGTACAGCCGGAACGGCGCGTTGGGCTCGCCGGTGCTCGGAGTGGGGCTGAGAGTCACCTCGGTGAAGGGAACACGGATGTCGGCTCCGAGGTCCTGGTAGATCTTGCGACGTCCTGGCGCCTGGGTCATTGCTGCTCCTTGACTGATGTCTCGAAATGGGTTGCTGCGGAGAGGTATTCACGCGCGAGTGAGTGTGGGTCGGGGGCGCGCATGAGGGCGCCCATGACGGCTGCGCCGGAGGCGCCGGCGGCAGCCAGCCGGGCGAGGTCGGTCGGTCGGATCCCGCCGACCGCCAGCAGCGGGAGGCTGCCGGCGTGTGCTGCCAGGATCCGTATCCCACGGCTGCCGAGTAGTGGGCCGTAACCCGGTTTGGAGGACGTGGCTGCGTACGGGCCGACGATCGCGAAATCGGCCCCTTCCGCGTGGGCTCGGCGGACTTCGTCCGAGGTGTGCACCGATCGGCCGGTGAGGTCCCTGCTGCTGGCAGGCCAGGGCGCGTCTCGCGAAAGGTGGCAGCCGACGCTGTCCGACCGAGGGGCGCGGGTGAGGACCACGGTGTTTCCGTCGACGCATGCGCGGATGCGGTCCAGCAGGTCGTCATACGCGGTCGATGAGAGGTCGCGCTCCCGCAGCAGCACATGCGATATCCCGGCTGCGACACACGCTGCGACGATCGCCTCCAACGGTCGGCCGGCAGTCTGCGTGCGGTCGGTGATCAGCAGCAGCCGTGGCACTGCAGTCATTGGCCAACCATCCCGGTTGCAGGTGAAGAGGCCCGGGCCAGAGTGCTTTTCGGGATCCGCCCCGCGCACCGCGCAGCGCGTCCTGCAGCAACAGCGTCTCGCATGGCAGCAGCCATGAGGGCGGGCTGCTCGGCCCGAGTCACGGCAGTGGCCAGCAGCACAGCGGAGCAACCCAGCTCCATGGCGAGCGTTGCGTCGGAGGCGGTCCCGATGCCTGCGTCCAGCACGACCGGGACGTCGACCTCGCCGCAGATGAGTTCGATGGCGTGCTGGTTGCGGATGCCGAGGCCGCTGCCGATCGGTGAACCGAGGGGCATCACTGCGGAGCACCCCAGGTCGGCGAGGCGGCGGGCGACGACAAGATCGTCCGTCGTGTACGGCAGGACGCGGAAGCCGTCCCTGATCAGTTGTTCTGCCGCGTTCAGCAGTTCGACGCAGTCGGGTAGCAGTGTGCGGTCGTCGGCGATCACCTCGAGCTTGACCCAGTCGGTCTGGAGTGCCTCGCGGGCCAGCTGGGCCGTCAGGACCGCTTCCCGCGCGGTGTGACACCCGGCGGTGTTGGGAAGCACGTGCACGCCGGAGGCCTGGATGGTCGGCAACAGTCCGCTGACGACCGCGGCGCCGGACCGGCGCATCGAAACGGTCACCACCTGTGTCCCGGTGACCTCGATGCACTCGGCGAAAATCTTTGCCGTCGAGATACCCCCGGATCCGAGAAGTAGTCGGCTGGTCAGTTCTCGACCGCCGAGTTCCCATGTGGTGGCTGACATCTCAGCCTCCTTGGCATGGCTGGATGATCTCGAGTTCGCTCTCGAGCGGAACCGCCGTCACAGCCCACTGCGAGGCGGGTACCACCGCACCGTTGAGAGCGACGGCGAACCATGTCCCCTCCATGCCCTCGATGGTGAGTGTCTGCCGGATCGTGATGCCCGCCCGCCACGGTCGGGATTCACCGTTCAACAGGTATGCCTGGGTCATGAGAGATCTCCTTGGGAGAGTGCGTTGACAACGTGGTCGCCGACGATTTCGGCGGTCAGTGGCGCGAGCAGGAAGCCGTGCCGGTAGTGCCCGGTCGCAACAGTCAGTCCCGGTACCGGCGAACTGCCCAGTACAGGACGGTTGTCCGCCGTCGCCGGGCGGAGGCCCACCCGGTGCGCGACGATCGCGGCGTCGCGCAATTCGGGCACGACGGTGGTCGCGGCCATCAGTAGGTCGTGGGCGGCGCGCACCGTCGGGGTGGTGTCGGCGCCGACCTGCTCGGAGGTCGCCCCGACCGTGATGTGGTGATCGTCGTGGGGTACGAGGTAGACCGGCACCCGGTCGACGCGAGTGCGGATCATCGCACGCACAGCCGGGACAGCGACCTCGAGATCGATCAGTTCGCCCTTCACCGGCCGGACACCGTCCGGGCCACTGAGTTCGGCAGGGAGCACGCCCGGCACGGCGGAGGCTCCACTTCGCCAACCTGCGCAGAGCACGACGTGATCTGCGGTCACGACTCGTTCGGCAACGTCCACCCCGACGACATGTCCCTCGGCGACCCGCAGGCGGCCGGTGCCCTGGACGAACTCGGCGCCGGCCCGTCGAATGGCGGTTCGTAGAGCTGTCAGTGCCCGATTGCGTTCAACGCAAAGATCGTTCGGCAGCCAGGCGGCGCTACGGACCGTGCTGGCGAGGCCGGGCTCCCGACGCCGCAACTCTGTGCGATCGATCAGGTCCGCCGTCACACCGACCTCCGCCAGCAAGCTCAGTCGGCGTTCCAAGCGAGCTTCCTCGTCCTGGTCCATGGCAGCGAGCAGGGTGCCGGTTCGGCGCAACTGGAGGGAGCCGCCGCCGCATCGTTCCAGGTGAGCAGCGAACTCCGGCCATCGGCGTTGCGACCGGGACGTCAGCTCCCACAGGTCGGGCTCGCCGTGGTCGAGCTCGGCGGCCGCCGAGATCATTCCGGCTGCGACAGTGGAGCTGCATCCGGGCAGTTCGGCATCGACGATGACGACCTGCACGCCCCGCCCGACCAATGACCAGGCGATGCTGAGGCCCACGATGCCGCCGCCGAGGACGGCGACGCGGGTCACCGAAGGACGTATCGAGTCCGAAGGGACAGCAGCTGAATTGCACTCATGGCTTCTCCTTGCGCCGGCATGATCCGGATCAAGTCTGGTGACGGTCGGGGCGGTGTCAGCCCCCTCTCAGCCCGGTACCCCGGACTCCCGCGAAGGACGATCGCGACGGTAGCACGTTCTGCCGATCCGGCGACGATGGACGTGACGCGGTGCATAGCGAGGATCGGAATGAGATGCTCGGACGGTGGTGGTGCAGCGATCCAGCGACAACTCGTCGATGACGAAACACCCTCGGCTGGAACCGATTTCGGCTGGGAGGGCGGATGACTTGGGGTTCGTGCGGAGGTGAAATCGCTCGCCGCGAGGATGGCGGAGTCGTGGCAACTCCACGGTGTTCACAAGCGGCTGGCCTACGAACGGACGACCGACGAGTTGGTCGGGGCCGGCAGGCTCCTCGCGCGAGCAGGACGACGCCCCTTCCGCGACGTGCGTCCTGCTGCGCGACGACCCGACACCACCCGGCGGCTACTTGCTGCCGTAGACGAACCTCCGTAACGGCCGCTCGGCCGGCCCGGCGTAGCCTCGCCGCTGCATCAGCGCCGCGGCGACGACCGACACGCTCCAGACGGCGACCGCCGCGATGACCGCGTGTGCATCGGAGTGTCCCCAGTCGAGGGTGAAGGGTGCGAAGAGCGCCATCCAGCAGACCGATTGGAACAGGTAACCGGACAAGGACCGTTGACCGAGCGCCGCGATGGCGCCGGTGACCGGTTGGGAACGACGCAGCCGGATGGCGAGCAGGCCGAAGAGCGCGACATACCCCGGACCGGCATACTCGCCGGCGATGTTCGACAGCGCGGCGAACCGATCGATGGTGTCCGCCGAGGCATGGATGGCACCGGCGCCGGCAAGGGCATAGGGGAGTCCGGCCGCTACAGCGAGCGAGAGGCCGCCGATCGCGGTGCGGCGCAACAGCTTCACGTGTCGCTCCGGATGCTCCAGGATCCCCTTGTTGGCCGCCCAGATGCCGAGCCAGACGATGACGATGAACGGGAGCACCTGCAGGGTGTGCGCCGGCCACTCGGTGAGCCGATGCGCCAGCGACGAGGCGTACGACGACGCGGAGAGTGAGTCCGTCGGCGTGTTCACGAAGCCTGCGGATCCGCCGTCGCCAGTGAGCGCGCGGACGGCGAACCAGCCGACGCTGACCAGCTGAATACCCCAGAGTGCCAACACGATCCGATGGAATCGCTCGGTCCGCCGGACCAGCAGGAACGTCGCGACCAGCCCGACGATCCCGTAGGCGCCGAGGAAATCGCCGAAGTAGAGCAAGGTGCCGTGGACGGCGCCCAGCACGATCAATGCGGCGTTGCGACGGACGAGGACTCGGCGGGCGTCGGTCCCGCGGCTGCGCTGCCGGCGGGTGAGTTGCACCAGTCCGTAGCCGAACATGACGGCGAAGACGGGATAGGCGCGAGCGTCGATGAGCAGCAGGTCGAGGAAGTTCCACGCCTTGGCGAACCAGCCGGTGGGATGCGGATCGAGGCCTGGACTACCTGCGAAGGCCCAATTGCCTGCATTCGCAAGGGCGATGAACAGCAACATGAAACCACGTGCGAGGTCCGGGGCCAGGCTGCGTTCGGACGAGGCAACGGGTGCTGCGGTCCGGGCGGGTGAAGTGACGGGTGATGGGTTCATGCCTCCACACTCGGGCTGGCCGCACGAATTCCCAATGGTGCCAACCCTCCCGGTGTGGTGGAGCTAGCTCCACCACACCGGCTCAGCCGCGGCCGAGGAGAGTTCCGCCGTTGACCTGGAGGATCTGGCCGGTGGTCCAGCCCGCATCCGGAGAGGCCAGATAGGCAACGGCCTCGGCGACCTCATGCGGCGTGCCTGGCCGGCCCGCGGGTATGCCGGACGTTCGGGCGGCGGCGAGGTCGGGATTCGCGGCGAGACGTTCCGCCCAGAACTCGGTGTCGGGGACGAAGCCGGGCGCGACCGCGTTGACCGTGATGCCCTCTGCCGCAACGGAACCCGCCAGGTCCAGGGCCCACGTGTTGACGGCGGCCTTGGCTGCGCCATACGAGCCGGATCCGCGGAGCGCTGCAATCGAACTCATGGCGACGATGCGTCCGCCAGGACGCGAGAGGTGTGGCAGCAGGGCGTGCGCGAGCAGCACGGTGGACAGGACGTTTCCGTCGAAGTCGGCCCGCCACGAGGCGGCGACGTCGTCGAGGTCGTCACCGCCGCCGACGCCGTAATTGCCGCCCGCGTTGGTCACGAGTACGTCCACGTTGCCGCCGGATGCGACCTCTGCGGCGAGCGAACGGACGGCCGTCACATCGGTGAGGTCGCAGCTGTGGGTGGTTACGCGGGCGAGTTCGTCGACCGCCCGCAGTTCGTCGGCGGCCGCTGCCAGCACCTCGGGGCGGCGCCCGACGAGGATCAGTTCGGGCTCCTCGACGAGCATGCGGTGCGCGATGGCCTTGCCGATGCCGGTGCCGCCACCGGTGATGAGGATGCGTCGTGTCATGCCGGCCACGCTAGTGGGCGGGTTCCGGTCACATCCGATCGACGTCGGTGAGGTCCATCGTCTCGATGTCCGGGGACTCCGCCGGATCGAGATAGCGGTCGATCGCGCGGCCGGCGGCGCTGCCGATGAGGGTTCCCGCCGCCACGGCCACCACTGCGCCGATCGCGACGGTGACGGCATCGAGCCCGCCGTACCCGGTGGCGATCTCGGTCGTGCTGAGCAGACCGAGACTGCCCGGGACCAGCAGCCAGAACGCCGGCAGGAAGACGACGAGCCGCAGTGGCCGGCCGGACAGGCGGTGCACGACGGCGGCTGCCAGCCCGGCGACGGTCGCGCCGGCGAGTGCACCGAGCACCAGGCCGGACAGTGCCTGGACGGCGGACTGGGTCGCGAAGGTCAGCGCGAGCACCAACAGGATCCACGGTATGGCGGCCCGTGACGCGGCGACGTTGATGACGATGCCGCAGCCGATCACCAGCACGCCGATGTATGGCGCCAGCGGACCCAGGTCCTGCGCACGCACATTGGTCAGCGCGTCGAGTTGCACGCCGGTCACGGACACGGCCGAGAACAGCCCGACCGCGAAGAGCACGAGCTGCATCACTCCGGAGACCAGCCGGGAGCTGCCGGCGACCGCCGCCCCGGAGGCGATCTCCGACATACCGGTGACGATGACCGACCCGGGCAACAGCACCGCGAACGACGCGACCATGGTCCGCAGCGTCCCCTCCAGCGGCCAGTGCTGCGCGACGAGCAGCACCAGAACGGCGACCCCGAAGGAGGCCAGCAGCGGCAACAGGGTGCGGACCAGCGCGAACCGGCGGCTCGCGATCATCAGCACCATGACCACCAGCGAGCTCGCCGCAGCCGTGACGAGGTCCCGCCACGTCGGTTGCAGGATCGCGCAGATGCCGGTGCCGATCGGAATGAGCGCCAGATCGCTGAGCCAGACCGGACGGGACGACGGCATCACCTCGATGTCGTCGAGCTCGTGGAGCGCGTCGGCGTCGCCGATGGTGCCGGACATCAGTTGCTCGTAGACGTGCTGCACCCGAGTGACCTGCTCCAGCCGCAGGGATCCGGTGACGGGCTCGAAGCCAACCGCGTCGTCGACGCCGAGACCCGCGAAGATGCCCGTCGGCGTCGCGGCCACCCGCACGCCGGGCGCACCCATGCGCCGGCCGAGCAGGGTGACCTGGCGTTCGACATCCGGCACCGGAGCGCCGCCGGCGAGCAGGGCGCTGCCCAGCCGCAGCAGTACTTCGCGCGTCGAGCCGGTCGTCATACCGACCATGATGACGGGTCGGGGAACAACACCTGTCGGTGCCGGCGTTTACGGTTCTACTATGCGTCCCACGACTGACCTGCAGCGCCGCGTCGCGCCGTTCGAGGTCATCTCCGAATACTCCCCGAGCGGTGACCAGCCGACGGCGATCGCCGACCTGGCGCGTCGGGTGCAGGCGGGGGACCAGGACACCGTGCTGCTCGGTGCCACCGGCACCGGCAAGTCCGCGACGACCGCGTGGCTCATCGAGCAGGTGCAGCGGCCCACGTTGGTGATGGCGCCCAACAAGACGCTGGCCGCGCAGTTGGCCAACGAGTTCCGGGAGCTGCTGCCCAACAACGCGGTCGAGTACTTCGTCTCCTACTACGACTACTACCAGCCCGAGGCCTACATCCCGCAGACCGACACCTACATCGAGAAGGACTCGTCGATCAACGACGAGGTGGAGCGGCTGCGGCACAGCGCCACCAACTCGCTGCTCACCCGGCGTGACGTCGTCGTGGTCGCCTCGGTCTCGTGCATCTACGGCCTCGGCACGCCGCAGGAGTATGTCGACCGGATGCAGTCGCTCAAGGTCGGGGAGCAGATCGACCGCGACGACCTGCTGCGCAAGTTCGTGCAGATGCAATACACCCGCAATGACCTGGCGTTCACCCGTGGCACCTTCCGGGTGCGCGGCGACACGGTGGAGATCATCCCGGTCTACGAGGAGCTGGCGATCCGCATCGAGTTCTTCGGTGACGAGATCGAGCGCATCTACACGCTGCACCCGCTCACCGGTGAGATCGTGCGCGAGGAGCAGGAGATGTACGTCTTCCCGGCGTCGCACTACGTCGCCGGGCCGGAGCGCATGGAGCGCGCGATCTCCTCCATCGAGACCGAGCTCGAGGATCGCCTGACGACGCTGGAGAAGCAGAACAAGCTGCTCGAGGCGCAGCGGTTGCGGATGCGCACCACCTACGACATCGAGATGATGCGGCAGGTCGGTTCGTGCTCGGGGATCGAGAACTACTCGCGGCACATCGACGGTCGCGGCCCGGGCAGCGCACCCAACTGTCTGCTCGACTACTTCCCCGAAGACTTCCTGCTGGTCATCGACGAGTCACACCAGACGGTGCCGCAGATCGGTGCGATGTACGAAGGCGACATGTCCCGCAAGCGGATGCTCGTCGACCACGGCTTCCGGCTGCCCAGCGCGATGGACAACCGGCCGCTGAAGTGGGAGGAGTTCCTCGAGCGGATCGGTCAGACGGTCTACCTGTCGGCGACACCCGGCGACTACGAGCTGGCCAAGGCCGGCGGCGACTACGTCGAGCAGGTCATCCGCCCGACCGGGTTGGTCGACCCGGAGATCGTGCTGAAGCCGACCAAGGGGCAGATCGACGACCTGCTGCACGAGATCAACCAGCGCACCGAGCGCGACGAGCGCGTGCTGGTCACGACGCTGACCAAGAAGATGGCCGAGGACCTGACGGACTACCTGCTGGAGAAGGGTGTTCGGGTCCGATACCTGCACTCCGAGGTCGACACGTTGCGCCGTGTCGAGCTGCTGCGCGAGCTGCGGCTCGGCGAGTTCGACGTGCTGGTCGGCATCAACCTGCTGCGGGAGGGGCTCGACCTGCCCGAGGTGTCCTTGGTGAGCATCCTGGACGCCGACAAGGAGGGCTTCCTGCGGTCGGCCAGGTCGTTGATCCAGACCATCGGGCGCGCGGCGCGCAACGTGTCCGGTCAGGTGCACATGTATGCCGACAAGATCACGCCCTCCATGCAGGAGGCGATCGACGAGACCGGCCGTCGCCGGGAGAAGCAGATCGCCTACAACAAGGAGGCCGGCATCGACCCGACTCCGTTGCGCAAGAAGATCGCCGACATCACCGACATGCTGCAGCGCGAGGACGCCGACACCGACTCGCTGATGGGCAGCGGTCGGGCACAGTCGCGTGGCAAGACCGACGGTCGCGGGAAACGCGGCCTGCGCGGTGCGGTCGCGGCCGACGCCGAGGTGGCCGGTGCGGCCCGCATCTCCGGACTGCCGGCGTCCGACCTGGCCGGCCTGATTCAGGAGCTGACCGAGCAGATGCACCAGGCGGCGTCGGACCTGCACTTCGAGCTCGCGGCACGGCTGCGGGACGAGCTGGGCGACCTGAAGAAGGAGCTGCGGCAGATGCAGGCCGCGACCAAGTAGCACGCCCGAGCCGGACCGACGCGGTGGCCGGGAGCATCTACTACGTCACGTAGCATGTGCGCCATGGTCACCACTCTCGACGAGAACGCCGCCGCCGCGAGCGTCACCACCAGCAAGCCCGCCCTGGCCTTCAAGATCGCAGCGTTCGCCGAGGCGGTCTCCTGGATCGGCCTGCTGATCGGCATGTTCTTCAAGTGGATCCTGCAGACCGGCGATCTCGGGGTGCGGATCTTCGGACCGATCCACGGCACGATCTTCCTGCTCTACGTCGTCAGCCTGATCGCCGTGTCGATGGCGCACAAGTGGTCGCCGAAGGAGACGGTGCTCGGCCTGTTCAGCAGCATCCCGCCGCTGATGACCGTCTGGTTCGAGCGCCGTGCCGAGCGTCGCGGCGCACTCGTCCGGCGGAGCTGACGCACCGCCGACCGACGAGTCCACGGACCGGGTGCCTGGCGACTGTCGTCAGTTACACGCTTGGGCGGCTCCGGGGTCGACCGCGTTGCCGGTGACCAGGGCGACGATCCGCTTGCCGCGCCAGCGCTCGGCCGTCGCGCGGACGTATGCGACCGACGCAGCAGCAGCACCTTCGACGAGCAGGCCGTCCTCGGCCGCAAGTATGTCGACCGCCTGCCGCAACTGCTCCTCACCGACCGAGCTGATCTCGTCCACGACCCGACGCGCGATCCGGAACGTGTAGCGGTTGTCGGCACTCAGGTCGCCGAGCAACGATGTCGCGAGAGTCTCGACTTCCGGCACCGGGACCGGGTGACCCGCGTCGAGTGATCGGAGCATGGCGTCGGCGCGGTCGGCGCACACACCGATGACCAGAGCCTCAGGTCGAATCGCTTTGATCGCCAGGCCTATTCCGCTGATCAGTCCGCCGCCGGACACTGGCACGACGACCGCGTCGAGGTCGGCGAGGTCGTCATACAACTCCAACCCGATGGTGCCTTGGCCACTGATGACGTCGGGGTGGTCGAACGGTGGGACGAACGCATATTCGCGCTCGGTCGCCTCTCGCCGCGCGGCATCGATCGCGGCCCCCTGGTCGTGACTGGTCCGATCGACCGCCGCACCGAGTTCCTCGAGTGCGCGAACCCGATAGGCGGGCAGCGATGACGCGACGAACGCGCTCACCGGAACGCCGAAGCGGGTGCCCATGTAGGCGACGGCGCGCGCGTGATTGCCGGTCGACGCCGTCGTCACGCCGGGAAGGTCGCCGCGCTCCGCGGCCGCCAGGATCGCGTTGCACGCGCCGCGCACCTTGAAGCTTCCGGTGGGCTGCTCGATCTCCAGCTTCAGATGGACGTCGCCGCCGGTCAGGCCGCTGAGGTGCGCGCTGCGTGCGGTCGTCGTATGCCGGACGTGCGGCCGGATGCGTTCCGCAGCGGCACGAATGTCGTCGATGCCCGGTAGCGGTTCGGTGGCCATCGCCTCAGCCTCCGGCACTGCGGACGAAGCCCAGCTGCTTGTCGACGGGATGGGGCAACGGCTCGCCGTCCAGCCAGAGCCGCGCGAGCTCGACGAACTGCGCGGCGAGTGTGTCGAGCCAACCGGCCGAGTCGCCGGACAGGTGCGGCGAGATGGTCAGCGTCGGTTCGTCCCACAACGGGGAGTCGGCCGGCAGCGGTTCCGTCTCGAACACATCGAGAGCTGCACCGGCCAGCTCATCCGATCGCAACGCGGCCAGCAGGTCCGCCTCGACCACACTTGCTCCGCGCCCGACGTTCACGAAGTATGCCGAGGGCTTCATCGCCGCAAACACCTTGCGGTCGAACAGGTTTCGCGTGCTCTCGGTCAACGGCGTCACGTTGACCACGATGTCAAACGCGCCCACCGCGGTGGCCAGGTCCGAACTGGCGATGACGGTCCCGAAGTCCGGATCACCGGTACGCGCCGACCGTCCGGCGCCGGTGACCTCGACGTCGACCGCGCGTAGCAGGCGGGCGATCTCCCGACCGATGTTTCCGGCTCCCACGACCAGCGCGCTGCGACCGCGCAGCGGCAGGGTCTCGCGGTGCCGCCAGACGTGCTCGCGCTGGAGATCGTGGCCCTCGCGGAACAACTTCAGGTGCGCCAGCACCGAGGCCAGCACGAACTCCGCGATCGGCCGATCGAACGTCCCCCGGGCATTGGTCACCACCACGTCCGACGCTCGCAGCTCGGGGAAGAGCAGCTTGTCCACGCCGGCGGCAGCGACATGGATCCAACGCAGCCGGTCGCAGTGCCGCCATACGCCTTCGAGCGCGGAGGAGAAGAAGTCCCAGAGCAACAGCGCATCGGCGCCGCGGACCGCATCGCCGAGACCGGCGGCGTCGGTGTACCTGAAGGTCGCGCGGGACTCGAGCGATGTCAATCCGCTCGGGCGTTGTGCGGGGTCCGCGACGAGGACGGCGATGACAGGGGGATGTCCGGGAGGAGTGGGTGTCACCACGCCACTAAAAAGGTGGCCGTGTCTGATTGTCAACAATCATTTCTGGATGCACCATGATCACGTGACCCAGACTCCCCCTGACGCCACCCTCGGTGGCCTGCGCTCCCGGCCGTTCCCGGAGCAGGAATACCTGACACGGCTCGTCGCCGTTCAGGAGCGTATGGCGGAACGTTCGATCAGTTCGCTGATCGTCGCGGACCCCGCCAACATCTACTACCTGACGGGCTACAACGCGTGGTCCTTCTACATGCCGCAGTGCCTGATCGTCCCGGTCGAAGGGGACTGCCATCTGTTCACCCGGACGATGGACGCGGCGGGTGCGCACTACACGGCGTTCCTCCCGATCGATCGCATCCACGGGTACCCCGACTACCTCGTCAACCGACCGGATGCGCATCCGTTCGACTGGGTGGTCGAGCGGGCGCTGGAGGTCGGCGTGCTCGTCGACGAGGTCGGCGCCTATGTCGCGGCCGAGCTCGACGCGCACTTCTTCTCGGTGCGCAGCTACCTCGCCATCCAGGCCGGACTGCGCTGCTCGTGGCTGGTGGACAGCAACGAACTGGTCAACTGGGTGCGCGTGCGCAAGTCACCGCTGGAGCGCGAAAAGCTCCACACCGCAGGCAAGATCGCGCAACGGGTGATGGAGACGGCGTTGCAGGAGCTGGAGCCCGGGCGGCGGCAGTGTGACGTCGTCGCGGAGATTCAGCACGCGCAGGCACTCGGCGCGCACAAGCTCGGCGGCGACTACCCGGCGATCGTCCCGATGCTGCCGACCGGTGAGACCGCCGGGACACCGCACCTGACCTGGAGCGACCTGCCGCTGCAGAAGGGCGAGGCGACGACCATCGAGCTGGCCGGCGTGTTCCACCGCTACCACGCACCACTGGCGCGCACCGTCGTCCTCGGCAAGGCGCCGCAGAAGCTCGTGGCGTGCGCGGACGCGACCAACGAGGGTATGGCGGCGCTGCTGGAGAAGATGCGACCGGGCAACCGCACCTGCGACGTCCATCGCGAATTCGCCCAGACCATCGGCAAGTACGGCTTGACCAAGGAGTCGCGCATCGGCTACTCGATCGGCATCGGCTACCCGCCGGACTGGGGCGAGCGCACCATGAGCGTCCGCCCGGAGGACGAGACCGTGATCCAGGAGGACATGGCGTTCCACGTCATCCTCGGCATGTGGATGGACGGCTGGGGTTATGAGACCTCGGAGTCGATGCTGATCGGACCGAACGGTCCGGACCTGCTGACCGATGTGCCGCGTGGACTGACAGCGAAGGAGTGAGTATGACGGATCGGATCCGACTGCAGACCCGACTGCCTCTGGCGTCCCGGACGACCGACCTGGTGGGGTCGGTGATCGACTCGAGCACGTCGCTGCTCGCGAGACAACAGCACGACATCGTGCGCTTCGCGATGGGCAGCCCGGCGCCCGAGGCGGTCCCGTCGCAGGTGCTGGGCGAGCTGGCGCAGGCGGAGCTGGGCCGGCCGGACGCCTACGACTATGGCGCGAGCGAGGGCGATCCACGACTGCGCGACGCGCTGCTCGCCGAGCTCGACGGCACGACCGACCGGACGACGTCCGATCGGCTGCTGATCACGGCAGGCGGCATGCAGGGACTCGATCTGGCCTTCAAGCTCTTCGTCGACCCGGGTGATCTCGTCGTGGTCGAGTCACCGACATACACCAACGGTTCGGCGACCGCGATGTCCTACCAGGCGCAACTGCTCGAGGTCCCGGTCGATGACGACGGCATGCAGGTGGACCGGTTGGAGGAGATGGTCGAGCGCGCCGGCCACGCACCGAAGGCGATCTACGCCATCCCGACCTTCCAGAACCCGTCGGGAGCCTCGATGTCGGTCGAACGGCGCCAGCGACTGATCGAACTGACCCGACGCTGGGGGAGTGTGCTCATCGATGACGACCCGTACGGCCGGCTGCGGTTCGCGGGTGACGACGTGCCGTCGTTGCGCGAGCTGGCCGACGGGGATCCGTTGGTCTTCTCGGTCCGGACCTTCTCCAAGGTCATCGGGCCGGGCCTGCGCGTCGGCTGGGTCGACGCCGACCCGTCGCTCCAGCACCTGCTGATCAACGCCAAGCAGGCGATGGACACGTGCACCAATCTGCCGTTGCAACGCGTCGTCGCAGGATTCCTGGAGGGCGGTCACCTGCGCGAGCACCTGACCACGCAGCGGGCCGCATACCGCGACCGCAAGCTGGCCATGCAGAACGCACTCGCGGAGCACTTCGGCGACCGGGCGCGCTGGACGGACCCGGAGGGCGGGTTCTTCCTGTGGGTCACGTTCGACCGAACGGTCGACACCGAGGCACTCTTCGAGGTCGCGCTCGCCGAGGGCGTCGCGTTCATTCCCGGCAACGCGTTCTCCCCGAGCAAGTTCTTCCCGAACGCGCTGCGCCTGTGCTTCGCGTCGTCCACGCCGGAGCGGATCCGGGAAGGTGTCGCACGGTTGGCGCGAGCGGTCGACCGGATGGGGTCTGGCTCATGACCGAATCGGCCACAGCACAACGGGTTTCGCAGCTCGAGGCCGCGGCGCTGCAGTTCATCACGGAAGCGGACGTGGTGGCGCTGACCCAGGAGTTCGTGCGGCAACCGGGTGAGAATCCGCCGGGCGAGGAGGCTGCCCGGGTCAATGCGCTGGTTGCAGCGTGCCGCGCTCGCGACCTCACGGTGCACACGACGTCGGCGGCCGAGAGACGCGACAACGTCACCGCCACCACGACCGGCGGTGACGGCCCCCGGCTGTTGCTGCTCGGGCACACCGACGTGGTCCCGGTGGGGGACGGCTGGACGGTCGAACCGTTCGGAGGCGTCGTGCGCGACGGACGGATCTTCGGCCGCGGTGCCAGTGACATGCTCGGCGGTCTGGCTGCGAGCGTGGTCGCGATGGATGCCGTGCAACGCGCGGCGGCCGCGACCGGCATGCCGCTCATCGGCCGGATCGAACTGGCCGCCACGGTGGACGAGGAGGAGGGCGGCGTCGGGATCCGGCGGTTCATGGCGGATGAGCCGCCGGCATACCTGGGCTGCATCACGGCCGAGCCGACCGACCTGCAGACGATCGTCGCCGCGCGCGGCGACTGCTACCTGGACATCACGGTGCACGGGCGGGCCGCGCACGCCGGCCGTCCCTCGGACGGGCGCAACGCGATCTACGGGGCCGCGCGGGTCATCGAGTCGCTGCGCAGCTGGAACGACGAACTCGCGGCGGAGCCGCACCCGCTCGTCGGGCCGGCCACCTGGAGCGTCGGCATCGTCACCGGTGGACAGGGCACGGCCATCGTGCCGGCCGTCTGTCGGGTGCAGGCCGATCGGCGATTGTTGCCGGGCGAGGATCCCGTCGCTGTCCGTGCCGCGGTCGAGGACCGGATCGACGCACTCCGCCTGGATCGCGACGACCTGCGCGTCGAGGTGGACCTGCCGATGAGCATGCCCGGTTTCGAGACGCCGGCGACGGGTGGCTTCGCGGAGGCGGTCGATCGCGCCCTCGCCGATTCGGGTGGCCCGGGACTGCCGCCGGGCGGGTGGACCGCCGCCTGCGACGGCGGATACGTCAGCCGCGACTTCGGTGTGCCGACAGTGGTGCTCGGCCCCGGCTCGGTCAACGAACAGGCGCACCGGCCGGACGAATCGGTGTCGATCGCCGAGCTGCTGACGGCGGCGCGGACCTATGTGCGGGTCGCGGCACGACTGCTCGCCGTACCAGGGACTAATCTGCTCTCGGCCAGGCAAGGAGACGAGACGGTATGACGAGCGCCGGGACGGAACGCCGTCCCCTCGAACCGGTGATGCGGAAATCCACCGCGGCGATGATCGCCGACAGTGTCCGCGGTGCGCTCGAACGCGGCGACCTCGCGCCGGGAGCACAGCTCGGCGAGGCCGAACTCGCCAAGCAGCTCGGCGTCAGCCGCGGCCCGTTGCGCGAGGGCCTACAGCGACTCACCCAGGAGGGCTTGCTGCTGTCGATCCGCAACCGTGGGCTCTTCGTCATCGAGATGACCCCGGATCGGGTGCGTGACATGTATGTCGCCCGCTCCGCCGTCGAGCGGGCCGCGGCCGAGCAGATCCACCTCGGCGAGCCGGAGGCCGCCGGTGCCGAACTGCTGCAGATCACCGATGCCATGAGTGCGACGGCGGAGGCGGACGACCGCAGCGGCGTCGGAGAGGCCGACATCGCGTTCCACGACGTGCTCGTTCGGCTGTCCGGCAGCCCGCGCCTGGCGCGGATGCATCGCACCCTGCTGACCGAGACCCGGATGGGCATCCACGCACTCGACCCGACCTACGAGGGTGCCGACACCCGCGTCGCCGAGCACCGGGCCATCGCCCAGTCGTTCCTCGACCGGGACCCGGTCGCTACCGATCGACTGCTGCAACTGCACATGGCCGACGCGGTCCAGCGGCTGATCCCGGAGTGAGCCCGGGCACCCGCGTCAGATGCTGATCCCGATGTACTTCACCTCGAGGAACTCGTCGATGCCGGTGCTGCCGCCCTCCCGGCCGAGGCCGGACTCCTTGATGCCACCGAACGGTGCCGCCGGGTTGGACACGACACCCTGGTTGAGCCCGACCATCCCCGACTCGATCCGCTCCGCCACGCGCAGCGCGCGCCGCAGGTCGTTGGTGAACACGTAGGACACCAGGCCGTAGGGCGTGTCGTTCGCGGCGGCGATCACTTCCTCCTCGTCGTCGAACGGGATGATCGACGCGACCGGGCCGAAGATCTCCTCCTTCGCCATCCGGGCGTCGCCCGGGACGTCGAGCAGAACCGTTGGGGGATAGAAGAATCCGGCCCCGTCGGGTGTCTCGCCACCGGTGAGGACACGTGCGCCCCGGGCGGTCGCGTCCGCCACGAGCTCGACGACCTTCGACCGGCCGGCGTCGTCGATGAGCGGCCCCACCTGCGTGCCGTCCGCGATCCCGGGACCGACCCGCAGATCGCCCATGGTCGCCGCGAGCCGCTTCGCGAAATCCTCGGCGACGCTGCGGTGGACGTAGATCCGGTTGGCGGCGGTGCACGCCTCGCCCATGTTCCGCATCTTCGCCGCCATGGCACCGGTGACCGCCTCGTCGAGGTCGGCGTCCTCGAAGACCAGGAACGGCGCGTTGCCGCCGAGCTCCATCGATGTCCGCAGCACGTTGTCGGCGCATTGCGCGAGCAGCACCTTCCCGACGGCGGTCGACCCGGTGAAGGACAGCTTGCGTGCCTTGCCCGACGTGATCAGTGGTTCCATCACCTCGCCGGCCCGGGTGCAGGTGACGATGTTGACTACTCCGGCGGGGACGCCCGCCTCGAGCAGGATCTGTCCGAGCGCCAGCATCGACAGCGGCGTCTGGGCGGCCGGCTTGATGACACTGGTGCACCCCGCCGCGATGGCCGGGCCGATCTTGCGCGTGCCCATCGCCATCGGGAAGTTCCAGGGCGTGATCAGCAGGCACGGACCGACCGGCTGCTTGGTCACCAGGAAGCGCGCGCCACCCGCCGGCGCCGTCTGATAACCACCGTCGATCCGCAACGCCTCGCCGGCGAAGTGGCGGAAGAATTCGGCGGCATAGGTGATCTCGCCGCGGGACTCGGCCAGCGGCTTGCCCATCTCCAGCGTCATCAGCAGGGCGAGGTCCTCGATCCGCTCGATGAGCAGGTCGTAGGCCTTCAGCAGCATGTCGGAGCGCTCGCGGGGCGAGGTGTCGGCGAAGTCGCGCTGCGCGGCAACGGCGGCGTCGAGAGCGCGCTGCCCGTCGGCGGGGGAGGCGTCGGCGACGTGGGTCAACTCGTCGCCGGTCGCCGGGTCGAACACCGCGAACGTCGCATCCTCCGTCGCGGGAGACCACTTCCCGTCGATCAGCAGATCGGTCGGGACCGCGTCCAGCACCCGTGCGGCGGCGGTGGATACGACGTTCTCGTTGCTCATCCCTGCACTCCCATCGCGTTAGTCTGATTGTCGACAATCTAGCAAAACGGCTACCCGAAGGAGGCCTCATGGCTCAGCTCTCCGCAGCACTCAAGCAGGCGACACCGGTCATCGCGACGCACGGCGAAGGTGTGCATCTGTATGACGAGTCGGGTCGGCGGTACCTGGACTTCACCGCGGGAATCGGCGTGACCAGCACCGGGCACTGTCACCCGAAGGTCGTCGCCGCGGCACAGGAGCAGGTCGGGAAACTGATCCACGCGCAGTACACGACGGTCATGCACCAACCGTTGCTGA
Organism: Flexivirga sp. G2; assembly: GCF_055397625.1. Taxonomy (NCBI): domain Bacteria; kingdom Bacillati; phylum Actinomycetota; class Actinomycetes; order Micrococcales; family Dermacoccaceae; genus Flexivirga; species Flexivirga sp. G2. The sequence goes on along the minus strand of NZ_AP039675.1, from coordinate 2,660,929 downwards.
CGCTGACCGAACGACTCGGCGAGGTGCTGCCGACCGGGCTCGACCGGATGTTCTTCGCCAACTCGGGTTCGGAGGCGGTCGAGGCCGCGCTGCGGCTGGCCCGGCAGGCGACCGGGCGGCCGAACATCATGGTCTTCCACGGCGGCTTCCACGGCCGGACCGTCGCGACCGCCTCGCTGACGACGTCCCACACGAGATACAGCGCCGGCTTCTCGCCGTTGATGTCGGGCGTGCACGTCGCACCCTTCCCGAACCCGACCTACTACGGCTGGAACCTAGAGCAGGCAACGGAATTCGCGCTCAAGGAGCTCGATCACGCACTGCAGACGCTGTCACAGCCGAACGAGACCGCCGCATTCCTGGTCGAGCCGGTGCTCGGGGAGGGCGGTTACGTCCCGGGCAACACCGAGTTCTTCGCGGGCCTGCGCGAGCGCGCCGACAGGCACGGGATCCTGCTCATCCTCGACGAGGTGCAGACCGGGTGGGGTCGCACCGGGAAGTTCTGGGCACAGGAGCACTTCGGGATCACGCCGGACATCCTGGTGACGGCCAAGGGCATCGGCTCCGGTTTCCCGCTCTCCGGCATCGCGGCACCCGCCGCATTGATGGAGCAGGTCTGGCCCGGTTCGCAGGGTGGAACGTATGGCGCCAACGCCGTCGCTTGCGCCGCGGCCATCGCGACGCTCGACGTCATACAGGAGGAGGGGTTGGTGGAGAACTCGGCCGAGCGCGGGGCGCAACTCCTCGACGCGCTGCGAACAACGGCCGGCAAGTATGACGCGATCCACGACGTCCGCGGACTCGGACTGATGATCGGGAACGAGTTCCGCGATGCGGACGGCAATCCGGACGGCGCAACGGCCGCCGCGGTCCAGCAGGAGGCGGCTCGACAGGGCTTGCTACTGCTGACATGTGGGCCGTGGGGCGAGGTGGTGCGCTTCATCCCGGCGCTCGTCGTGAGCGAGTCCCAAATTGACGAAGCCTCGGCGTTGTGGGCAGAGTCGGTCGGATTGGTTCTGCAGGGCACCGCACGCTGACGCCCTGCCGGCATCCGGTGAACGGACGTCGTGACAACTGACTGAAAGTGCACGATCCAGCAGGAGGAGCACCCATGCCAGTGGATACGACCACGCACGATGAGGCCGGTGGTTCCGGCCAAGAAGTGGACGAGCCGACGCTGCGACGCGCAGTCGGCGCGTCGATGATCGGCAACGCGACGGAGTGGTACGACTACGGCGTCTACGCCTATCTGACCGCCGAGATCACCAGCAACTTCTTCCCGCACGCCGGGACAGCGGCAACGCTGCTGGTCTACGCGGTGTCGTTCGTCCTCCGTCCGCTGGGCGGCATCGTCTGGGGTCCGATCGGCGATCGGCTCGGTCGCAACAAGGTGATGGCGATGACCATCATCCTGATGGCAGCCGGCACGTTCCTGGTCGGCGTCATACCCAGCTACGACTCGATCGGCTTCTGGGCGCCGGTGCTGCTGGTCCTGCTGCGCATCGTGCAGGGCTTCTCCACCGGCGGTGAGTACGGCGGCGCCGCCACCTTCATGGCCGAGTACGCGCCGGACAAACGACGCGGCTTCTGGGGGTCCTTCCTGGAGTGCGGCACGCTGCTCGGCTTCAGTGGCGGTCTGGCGGTCACGCTGATCCTGCGGGCCTCGCTCGACCAGCATCAGATGGACACCTGGGGCTGGCGCGTTCCGTTCCTGATCGGTCTGCCGCTCGGCCTGGTCGGTCTCTACCTGCGGACCAAGATGGAGGACACCCCGGTCTTCCGCGAGCTGCAGGAGAACGACGAAGCCGAGGAGGCGGCGACCAGTGCGCTGAAGGACCTGTTCAGGGACTACTGGCAGCCGATCCTGCGGCTCTTCCTGTTGGTGGTCGCGCTCAACATCGCCGACTACACCCTGCTGACCTACATGCCGACGTACATGTCCAGCGACAAGCCGGACGGACTCGGCATCTCGGCAACCCAGTCGGACGTGATCCTGCTCATCGGGCAGCTGATCATGACGGTGCTGATCTGGATCGCCGGAGCGAACTCCGACCGGATCGGCCGCAAGCCGATGTGGTGGTTCTCGCTGATCGCGATTTTCGTCCTGTCTGTGCCGTGCTTCTGGCTGATGGGGCAGGGGATCGGCTGGGCGATCGTCGGATTCACCATCCTCGGACTCGTCTTCCTGCCTCAGTTGGGCACCGTGTCCGCGACGTTCCCGGCGATGTTCCCGGCACACGTGCGTTACGCGGGTATGGCGATCAGCTACAACATCTCCACCGCCGCATTCGGCGGCACGGCGTCATTGGTCAACGACGGATTGGTCGACTGGACCGGCAACCGCTACATGCCGGCGTTCTACATGATGCTCGCGATGGTCATCGGCATGATCGGCCTGGTGAAGGTGCCGGAGACTGCAGGTCACTCCATCCGTGGCCGCGGGATACCCGGTGAGGATCCGCCGGAAGAGGAACGCAAGGACCGGAGCGGCATACATAACGTGTCCGGAATCCGTGACGTGTCAAAGGAGTTCGGGACCCGGGGCGGCCGCCCGCGCGACTGAGTTGATCGAGTAGCGAGGGACGAGCGTATCGAGATCAAGTGCTCGGTCGCTTGGTCTCGATACGGGCTCGTGCCTCGCCCTACTCGACTCGCTTGAGCTCGGCGAGCACGGCGTCGGTGAACTCCGTCGTGCTCGCCGAGCCACCCAGGTCACGTGTGCGGGTGCCGTTGGCGAGCACCGCGCCGAACGCCGTCTCGATCGCATCGGCCGCCTCGGGCTCGCCGAGGTGACGCAGCATCATCCCGCCCGCCCAGATGGCGGCGACGGGATTGGCCAGACCCTTGCCGGCGATGTCGGGAGCGCTGCCGTGGACGGGCTCGAAGAGTGAGGGGTGCTCGCGCTCGGGGTTCAGGTTCGCGCTCGGGGCGACACCCAGCGAACCTGCAACGGCCGCAGCCAGATCCGAGAGGATGTCGCCGAACAGGTTGGACGCGACGATGACGTCCAGGCTGTCCGGCGCGAGCACGACGCGGGCTGCCAGCGCGTCCACTAGGACCTTCTCGAGGGTGACCGCCGGGAAGGCCGCGACCGTTTCGCGCGCCACCTCGTCCCAGAACGGCATGGTGTGGATGATGCCGTTCGACTTGGTCGCCGACACCAGACGGCCGCTGCGCTCCGTCGCCAACTCGGCCGCGAAGCGCGTCACGCGCGAGACGCCCTTGCGGGTGAAAATCGCTTCCTGCAAGGCCAATTCGTCCGGTTGGCCCCGACGGAAGCGGCCACCGATCTCGGAGTACTCACCCTCGACATTCTCCCGGACGACCACCACGTCGAGCTTCTTGTCGCCGGCCAGCGGGGAGGGCACGCCGGGCAGCGTGCGGCTGGGGCGCAGGTTGATGTACTGGTCGAACTCGCGCCGGATCGGGATCAACAGACCCCAGAGTGTGACGTCGTCCGGGATGTCGACGTCGCCGACCGCACCGAGCAGTATGGCGTCCGCGTCGGCCATCTGCTCCAGCCCGTCGACGGGCAGCATCCGACCGGTCGCGCGGTAGTGGTCCGAGCCCCAATCGCGTTCACGCCATTGGATGTTGAACCCGAGACGTTCGGCCAGCACGTCGATGCAGGCCGTTGCGGCGGGTGTGACCTCCTGACCGATTCCGTCCCCGGGAATGACATCGACCGTGTAGCTCGCTCCCATCTTGCCGATGGTAGGTCATACATCCTGCGGCGGTGGTTCGGCGGAGTTGCCGTGTTGGGTGCCGAGCACGAGAGCACTCGCGCTCACCACGAGGACCATGCCGAGCAACTTGACTGCGGACAGGTGCTGGCCCAGGACGAGCAGGCCGGCGAGCGCCGCGACAGCGGGCTCGAGCGAGAGCAGGATCCCGAAGACGTTGGGGGCGAGACGCCGCAGCGCGATCATCTCCAGGGAGTAGGGCAGCACCGATGACAGCACCGCGATCCCGATGCCCTTCAGCAACGCCTCCGGACCGATCAGGTCGGCTCCGGCCTCGAGAACACCGAACGGCAACACCACCACGGCAGCCAGCGCCATCGCTATCGCCAAACCGTCCAGTCCGGCGAAGTGCTGACCGGTCCGTCGCGAGGTGACGATGTAGCCCGCCCAACAGGCTCCGGCGGCGAGCGCCAGCAGAATGCCCACCCCGTCCAGGTCGTGCAGGGGAGTGCTGACAGCGCCCGAGACGAGCACCACGCCGATACCGGCGAGCGCAACCGCGGCCGCATCGCGGGTGTGCCGGGACAGCACCGCCGACAACACGAGCGGCCCGATGAACTCGATGGTGACGGCCACGCCGATGGGCAGGCGTTGCAGCGACCCGTAGAAGCACCAGTTCATGGCGCCGAGCGCGAGCGCGTATGACGCGACGGCCCGCCAGTCCGCGCGGGTGCGGCCGCGTAGCGAGGGCCGCGTCCAGGCGAGCACGACGACGGCGGCGAGTGCCAGCCGCAGGGCGACCGACCCGGGCACGCCGACAAGCGGCAGCAGTGTCGCCGCCAGTGCGCCACCGAACTGGACCGAGACGATGCCGCCCAGCACCAGCAGCGGCGCGGGGACAGGCCCCGCGCCGCGTCGGCGTTCCATCACGTGGCGCTCGCGCGACACACAGCGTCACGCGTCATTGCAGCTGATTGATGCGGCCGACCTGGGTGAGCGTCTCCAGGCGCTCGGCGGGCATGTCCTCCTCGACGACGTCCGCACCGGTGGAGGGCGAATGCAGGATGCGTCCGGGTCCGGTGACGATGCCGACGTGGTGGATGGGCTGTCCGGCGTGGGCGAAGAAGTAGAGGTCACCCGGCCGGGCCTGCTCGATCGGGACGATCTCGCAGGCGCGGGACTGGTCGCCGGCGTCCCGCGGGAAGAGAACGCCGAGGCGGCGCAGGCTGTAGTGCACCAGGCCCGAGCAGTCGAGTCCGGCGGGCGAGATGCCACCCCACAGGTAGGCGAGCCCGATGTGGGTGCGTGCCTCGGCCAGGAAGCGGTCGACCGTGGCCGCGTCGCCGCCGGCGGGCAGGGTTTCCGGCGAACCGGACTCGACCGGCTGCAGGTGCGCCGTGCGGACATAACCGGGGTAGCCGGTCGCGCTGCCGTCATACGGCTGCCACGGGGAGGTCACCTGCGTCCAGCCGTCGGTGTCGCCGGAGGTCACGATGACCGGCTCCCCGTGCAGCAGTTCGGAGTCGAAGCGGTCGTAGAGACCGAGTCGGCCTTCCTCGAGCGTCTCCCTGCCGTCCATGTCGGCCAGCCACCGCGGGTGGTCGGGTTGATCGGCGAGCAACGGTGCATCGATCGGGCGCGGCGAATCCGGTGTGGTCCACAGCCCGGTGATGTCGACGTTGACAATTGCCGTCTGCGTGCCATCGATGTTATTTGTCACCATGCCATCAAACACGCTCCGTGCGGTTCGTGCACTCACCACCCCCGCGACCGCCACTCCGTGAGACGCGGACGTTCCGTGCCGAGTGTCGTGTCGTCGCCGTGGCCGGGGTAGACCCAGGTGTTGTCGTCATACCGGCCGAAGATCCGTTCCTCGACATCGTCGATGAGTTGCGCAAACGACTGGTAGTCATAGCGATCCGTTCCGCCGACGCCTCCGGGGAACAGTGAGTCGCCGGTGAAGAGGTGCGTCATGCCGTCGGACCCGCGGAAGGACAACGCGATCGAGCCGGGGGTGTGCCCCCGGAGGCCGACGACGTCCATGGTGAGTGCACCGACCTGCACGGTGTCGCCGTCGTGCAGCGCCCGGTCGACCGCGACCGGGAGGTGCTCGGCGTCGTCCGCGCCGGCGAGGGTGCGTGCGGACGTCGCGGCGACCGCGTCGCGCAGGGCGCCGACGTGGTCGTGGTGCCGATGCGTGGTCGCGATCTGCCGGACCGTGCCGCCGTCCGCGTCGACCATCGCGCGAATGGCGGGCCAGTCGTTCGCGGCGTCGATCAGCAGACCTTCACCGGTGTCCGAGTCGGTGACGAGGTAGACGTTGTTGTCCATGCCGGACACGCTCAGTTTGGTGATCCGGGCGGTTCCGGCGTCGCGGGTGATCGGGGCGTCGCCCGGGCTGACGTGGCCGGCATAGCTCATCGGTGTCTCCTGAGGTCGTCTCGGATTCGGGGTTGTCAGTGCCGCGACCTAGCATGGTCGTCGTGCCAACGCCTCCGTCATCCACCGTGCCAGCAAGTCGGGGTCATGACCACCTTCGGGTGCGTGGTGCCCGTGAGCACAACCTGCGAAACATCTCCATCGACATACCCCGCGACGCCCTCGTGGTGTTCACCGGGTTGTCCGGCTCGGGCAAGTCGTCGCTGGCCTTCGACACCATCTTCGCCGAGGGACAGCGGCGGTATGTCGAGTCCCTCTCGGCATACGCCCGACAGTTCCTGGGGCAGATGGACAAGCCCGACGTCGACTTCATCGAGGGTCTGTCACCGGCGGTCTCCATCGACCAGAAGTCGACGAACCGCAACCCGCGGTCGACGGTGGGGACGATCACCGAGGTCTACGACTACCTCCGCCTGCTCTTCGCACGGGCCGGACGGCCGCACTGCCCGGTCTGTGGCGAGCCGGTCGGCCGACAGACGCCGCAGCAGATCGTCGACCAACTGCTGACCCTGCCCGACCGGACGCGCTACCAGGTGCTGGCGCCGGTCGTGCGTTCCCGCAAGGGCGAATATCTGGAGTTGTTCGCCGAGTTGCAGGCCAAGGGCTACTCGCGGGCCCGGGTCGACGGCGAGGTCGTGACGTTGACCGAGCCGCCGAAGCTGGCGAAGCAGAAGAAGCACACCATCGAGGTCGTCGTCGACCGGCTGGTCGCCAAGGAGGGCGATACCTCCGGCAAGCAACGGCTGACCGACTCGGTCGAGACCGCGCTCGGCCTGGCCGGCGGCGTGCTGCTCGTCGACATGGTCGACCTGGACGCCGACGACCCGGGTCGCGAGCGGCGCTTCTCCGAGAAGATGGCCTGCCCCAACGAGCACCCGCTGTCGATGGACGAGGTCGAGCCGCGCTCGTTCTCGTTCAACAGCCCGTTCGGCGCGTGCCCGACCTGCACCGGCATCGGCACCGAACTCGAGGTCGACGTCGATCTGCTGATCCCCGACCAGGACAAGTCGATCCGCGAGGGCGCCATCCTGCCCTGGGCGCAGGGCGCCCAGTCCTCCGATTACTTCCTGCGGGTGATCGGTGCGCTGGCCGAGGAGCAGAAGTTCTCCCTCGACGTGCCGTGGCGGGCGTTGCCGGAGCGTGCCAAGGAGGCACTGCTGCACGGCAAGAACCACAAGGTGCACGTCAAGTACCGCAACCGCTACGGCCGCGAGCGCAGCTACTCGACCGGGTTCGAGGGCGTCGTCCCGTTCGTCAAGCGGCGACACCAGGAGACCGAGTCCGACTGGAGCAGGGACCGCTACGAGGGCTACATGCGCGAGGTCCCGTGCCCGGCCTGCCACGGTGCCCGGCTCAAGCCCGAGTCGTTGGCGGTGACCATCGGTGGCCGGTCCATCGCCGAGGTGTGCGCGTTGCCTATCTCGGAGTCGGCCGGCTTCCTGGAGACCGTCGACTTCACCGCGCGGGAGCGCAAGATCGCCGAGCGGGTGATCCGCGAGGTCGACGCCCGGCTCGGCTTCCTGCTGGACGTCGGGCTCGACTACCTGTCCTTGGACCGCCCGGCGGCGACCCTGTCCGGTGGTGAGGCACAACGCATCCGGCTGGCGACGCAGATCGGCTCCGGCCTGGTCGGCGTTCTGTATGTCCTCGACGAGCCGTCGATCGGGTTGCACCAGCGGGACAACCACCGGCTGATCGAGACGCTCACCCGGTTGCGCGACCTCGGCAACACGCTGATCGTCGTCGAGCACGACGAGGACACCATCGCCACCGCCGACTGGGTCGTCGACATCGGTCCGGGTGCGGGGGAGCACGGCGGCAACGTGGTCTACTCCGGTGCCGTCAAGGGGCTGCTCGAGGAGGCGGACTCCATCACCGGTGCCTACCTCTCCGGTCGTCGCGAGATCCTGACGCCGGCCATCCGCCGGCCGCAGGACGGGCGCGAGATTATCGTCCGGGGCGCGCGCGAGCACAACCTGCAGAACGTCGATGTCGCCATACCGCTCGGCAATCTCGTTGCGGTCACGGGTGTTTCAGGGTCCGGCAAGTCGACTCTGGTCAACTCGATCCTCTACAACGTTCTCGCCAACCAGCTCAACGGCGCCCGGCACGTGCCGGGACGGCACCGGACGGTCGAGGGTCTCGACCAGCTCGACAAGGTCGTCCACGTCGACCAGAGCCCGATCGGCCGCACCCCGCGCAGCAACCCGGCGACCTACACCGGCGTGTTCGACAACGTGCGCAAGCTGTTCGCCGAGACAACGGAGGCGAAGGTCCGCGGCTACCAGCCCGGCCGGTTCTCGTTCAACGTCAAGGGCGGCCGGTGCGAGGCGTGCAGCGGTGACGGCACGCTGAAGATCGAGATGAACTTCCTGCCGGACGTCTACGTCCCGTGCGAGGTGTGTCACGGCGCGCGCTACAACCGCGAGACGCTCGAGGTGCACTTCAAGGGCAAGACGATCGCCGACGTGCTCGACATGCCGATCGAGGAGGCCAAGGACTTCTTCGCGGCCGTCCCGGCGATCGCCAGGCACATGAACACCCTGGTCGACGTCGGGCTCGGTTACGTCCGGCTCGGGCAGCCGGCCCCGACGCTGTCGGGCGGTGAGGCACAGCGGGTCAAGCTGGCCGCCGAGCTGCAGAAGCGGTCGACCGGGCGCACGATCTACGTCCTCGACGAGCCGACGACCGGCCTGCATTTCGAGGACATCCGCAAACTGCTCGGGGTGTTGCAGGGGCTGGTCGACAAGGGCAACACGGTGATCGTGATCGAGCACAACCTCGACGTGATCAAGTCCGCCGACTGGATCGTCGACATGGGTCCCGAGGGCGGTCACCGCGGCGGAACCGTCGTGGCCACCGGCACCCCGGAGGAGGTGGCGGAGGTCGCCGAGAGCTACACCGGGCAGTACCTCGGCCCGCTGCTCGCGAAGTCCACGCGTGCCGAGCGGCCGTCGCAGACCGGCTCGACCGCGAAGCAGTCGACGGCCAAGAAGACACCGGCCAAGAAAACGCCGGCGAAGAAGACGGCCGCGAAGAAAGCTGCCGCCACGAAGACGACGGCGAAGCGGACCGGTCGGACCAGGACCGCTGCCGCCGTGGAGAAGCCGGCCAAGCCGGCGGCCACGGCGAAGGCGACCCGGACCTCTCCGGTGAAACGGGCGTCCGCGAAGAAGTGATCGATCTCACCCGACCGAGCCGGTCCGCACAGGATTCACCTAGGCCGTCGTCACGAATTGATCATTCAATTACTGCATGCTGGTGCCCATGACTACTGCGGACAAGAACGCGACCTCGGACACCTCCCACGGCACCGACCGGCGATCGGTGCTGCGATCGGCGGGGGTGGTCGGTGGGGCCGCGGCGGCGACGGCTGCCCTGGCCGCGTGCGGCGGCGGATCGTCGGGCTCGACGGCACACGCCGCGGACACGGGTGCTGGCTCGGCCGCCGCGAGCAGCGGTTCGACCGCCGCGAGCAGCGGATCGGGCGGCTCCGCGACAGGGAAGGGCATCGCGACCTCGAAGGTGCCGGTGGGCAGCGGCGTGATCGACGATGACCTGAAGGCGGTCGTCACCCAGCCGGCGAAGGGCGAGTTCAAGGCGTTCAGCTACGTCTGCACGCACCAGGGATGCCCGGTCACCCAGATCAGTGGTGACACCATCAGTTGCCCGTGCCACGGCAGCGAGTTCAGCACCAAGGACGGCTCGGTGAAGCAGGGCCCGGCGACCAAACCGCTGACCCCGATGACGGCGACCGTCCGGGGATCAGAGGTCATCGTCTCCTGAACCTGCCGCATTGGCAGGCCCTTCGGCGCGCGCAACCTTCGACGGTCGAGGTTTGGGTACCGGGATCGGCGGGTTCGGCGTGCGCAACCTTCGACGGTCGAGCTTTGGGTACCGGGGTCGGGCGCGGTGCGTGACTGTCCGAGCCGGTCCATAGAGTGGAGCCGTGGCTGACCCGTCGACCTACCGCCCGAAGCCGGGGGAGATCCCGGTCGACCCCGGCGTCTACAAGTTCCGTGACAAGGACGGCCGCGTCATCTACGTCGGCAAGGCCAAGTCGCTGCGCAGTCGCCTGTCGTCATACTTCCAGGACATCGCGGCGCTGCATCCGCGCACGCGCACGATGGTCACGACCGGCGCCAGCGTCGAGTGGACGGTCGTCAACAACGAGGTCGAGGCGCTGCAGCTCGAATACTCCTGGATCAAGGAGTTCGACCCGCGGTTCAACGTCAAGTACCGCGACGACAAGTCCTACCCGTACCTCGCGGTGACCATGGGCGAGCGCTTCCCGCGCGCGCAGGTGATGCGCGGTTCCAAGCGCAAGGGCACCCGCTACTTCGGGCCCTATGCGCACGCCTGGGCGATCCGGGAGACGCTCGATCAGCTGCTGCGCGTCTTCCCGGTGCGGACCTGCAGCAGCGGTGTCTTCAAGCGGGCGGGTCAGGTCGGTCGGCCGTGCCTGCTCGGCTACATCGACAAATGTTCCGCGCCGTGCGTCGGCCGGGTGAGCGAGGACGAGCACCGGGCGATCGCCGAGGAGTTCTGCGACTTCATGGCCGGCAACACCGGCCGGTTCGTCAAGCGGCTCGAACGCGAGATGCGTGCGGCCAGTGCCGAACTCGACTTCGAGGCGGCAGCGCGTCGGCGTGACGACATCGCCGCACTGCAGAAGGCGCTGGAGCGGTCCGCGGTCGTGCTGCCGGACGCCACCGACGCCGATGTGTTCGGGATCGAGGACGACGAGCTCGAAGCCGCGGTCCAGGTCTTCCACGTGCGCGGCGGTCGCATTCGGGGCCAGCGCGGCTGGGTGGTCGACAAGCAGAGCGAGGGCGACCTCGGACTTGCCGATGTCATCGAGCGGTTGCTCGGCCAGGTCTACGGCGGGGAGTCCGCCGAGGGGGTGCCGCGCGAGGTGCTGGTGCCGGCCCTGCCGCCGGAGCCGGAGGCGATGGCCGACCTGCTCTCCGAGATCCGTGGCTCACGCGTGGAGCTGCGTATGCCGCAGCGCGGCGACAAGCGAACCCTGATGGAGACCGTCAACCGCAACGCCAAGCAGTCGCTCGCCCGTCACAAGGTGGCGCGAGCGGGCGACCTCACCGCGCGCAGCCAAGCGCTGCAGGACCTGCAGGACGCGCTGGAGTTGCAGCAGGCGCCGTTGCGGATCGAGTGTTTCGACGTCAGCCACGTCCAGGGCACCAACGTGGTGGCCTCGATGGTGGTGTTCGAGGACGGCCTGCCCCGCAAGGGCGAATACCGCCGCTTCATCGTCCGCGGCACGCCCCAACCGGATGGATCCGTGCGGGTCGACGACACCGCGGCCATGGACGAGATCCTCACCCGGCGATTCCGCCACTACCTGCAGGACCGGGACAACGCCGGGGACATCGAGCTGGACGACCAGTCCGACGAGGGCGGCGACGAGCCGGCGTCCGGGAGCGGGCCGATCGACGAAATCACCGGCAAACCCAAGCGATTCGCCTACCCACCGCAGCTCGTCGTCGTCGACGGCGGCAAGCCGCAGGTCGACGCGGCGTCGCGCGCCCTGGAGACGCTCGGCATCGACGACGTCGCGGTCGTCGGCCTCGCCAAACGGCTCGAGGAGGTCTGGCTCCCCGGTGACGACTACCCGGTGATCCTGCCGCGCACCAGCGACGGTCTCTACCTGTTGCAGCGAGTCCGCGACGAGGCGCACCGGTTCGCCATCACCTTCCATCGGCAGCGTCGGTCCAAGGCGATGACCCGCTCGGCGTTGGACGACATACCCGGCCTGGGTGCCGTGCGCCGCAAGGCGCTGCTGCGCGAATTCGGTTCGGTGAAGCGGCTGCGCGCGGCGTCCGTGGAGCAGATCGAGGCGGTCTCCGGCATCGGGCCCGCGCTCGCCGCTACGGTGCATGCACACCTGCGAGAGGATGACGCGACGACACCTGCGGTCAACCTCACGACGGGTGAAGTTCTCGACGATGTGCTCGACGACAAGGAGATCACCCGATGACCGACGAGACGGAGTCCCCGGAGCTGGCGCCGGAGCTCATCGTTGTCACCGGCATGAGCGGCGCCGGCCGCACCACCGCGGCCAACGTGCTGGAGGACCGCGGCTGGTACGTCATCGACAACCTGCCGCCCCAGTTGCTGGTGGCGATGGCGGATCTGCTGGCCAAGCAGGGTTTGGAGAGCCGTGAGTCGGTGCCCAAACTCGCCGCCGTCGTGGACGTCCGGTCCCGGGAGTTCTTCACCGACTTCAGGGAGGGCATGGACCACCTGCGGGACGAGGGCTGGCGGCCGACGGTCATCTTCATGGACGCCACCGACGAGGCACTGGTGCGACGCTTCGAGTCGGTACGCCGGCCGCATCCGCTGCAGGACGAGGGACGCCTGCTGGACGGCATACAACAGGAGCGCGAAGCGCTGCGCGACCTGCGGGCCACCGCCGACATCCTGATCGACACCAGCGGGCTCAACGTCCACCAATTGTCCAGCAAGGTGCGCGAATTCGTCGGGGGAGACGACGGCCCGGCGCTGCGGATCGCGGTCATGTCGTTCGGCTTCAAGTACGGCATACCGCTGGATGCGGATCTCGTCTTCGACATGCGGTTCCTGCCGAACCCGTTCTGGAATCCGCAACTACGTCCGCACACCGGCCAGGAGTCGATCGTCGCCGACTACGTGCTGGCCCAACCCGGTGCCAAGGAGTTCCTCGACCGCACTCTGAGCCTGCTCGAGCCGATGACCGCGGGTTACCTGCGCGAGGGCCGCAGCTACATCACCCTCGCCGTGGGTTGCACGGGCGGCAAGCACCGGTCCGTCGCGATGGCCGAAGCGTTGGCGGATCGGCTCAACTCCCGCGAGGTGAAATCCCTCGTCGTGCACCGCGATCTGGGGCGGGAGTAGTGGGCCGCCGTCCGGCCGTCGCCGCACTCGGCGGGGGCCACGGGCTGTTCGCGTCACTGCAGGCCCTGCAGTTGGTCACGGACAAGATCACCGCCATCGTGACGGTCGCCGACGACGGTGGCTCGAGCGGACGGTTGCGCGAGGAGTTCGACATCCTGCCGCCGGGCGATCTGCGGATGGCGCTGGCGGCGCTCTGCGACAACTCCGAGTGGGGTCTGCAGTGGGCCGACGCGTTGCAGCACCGCTTCGCCGGCGAAGGTCCCCTCGGCGGTCACTCGCTCGGCAACCTCATCATCGCCTCGCTCTGGGATCTGCTGGGTGAACCGATCGCGGGACTCGACCTCGTCGGCCGGCTGCTCGGGGCGCGCGGTCGCGTCCTGCCGATGGCGGCCGAGCCGCTGCGGATCGAGGCCAGTGTGCTCGGCGCCGACCCGGAACAGCCGGACGAAGTGACCGAGATCAGCGGTCAGGTGACGGTGGCGACGACGCCCGGTCGGGTGCTCGGCGTGCGCCTCAACCCCGATCCGCCGCTGGCCTGCCAGGAGGCCGTCAACGCGGTGTATGACGCGGACTGGGTGATCCTCGGACCGGGCTCGTGGTTCACCTCGGTGATGCCGCACCTGTTGGTCCCGGACCTGCGCGAGGCGCTGGTGCACACGACCGCCAAACGGATGCTCACCCTGAACATGGTCATGAACACCGGCGAGACCACCGGCTTCAGCGCCTCCGACCATCTCGAGGTGCTGGCGGCGCATGCGCCCGAGTTGCATCTGGACGTGGTGCTCGCCGACCCTACTGTGGTGCTCGACGGTGGTGAGCAATTGCGAGCCACTGCCCAATCACTAGGCGCGGAAGTGGTTTTCGCGGACGTGGCAGACTCGGATCGACCGGGCGCACATGACACGCTGCGTCTCGCAGCGGCCTATCGTGATGTGGTGGAGTGACCGGCGCGCCGTGTCACGACACGTAGCATGAGCACACCGCACGCTCTGTTTGATTCACCTGCATGAGGAACTGAAACGACATGTCGATGACCGCAGCCGTCAAGGACGAACTCAGCAGACATGTCGTCACGAAAACGTGCTGTCGGAAGGCCGAGATCTCGGCGATGCTGCGTTTCGCGGGTGGCCTGCACATCATCGGCGGACGCATCGTCATCGAAGCCGAGCTGGACACCGCGGCAGCCGCGCGTCGACTGCGCCAGGCGATCGCCGACCTCTACAGCCAGACTCCGCAGGTGCTGGTGATGAGCGGCGGTGGGCTGCGGCGCGGCAGCCGCTACATCGTGCGCGTGGCCCAGGACGGTGAGGCATTGGCTCGGCAGACGGGCCTGATCGATCATCGCGGCCGACCCGTGCGCGGTCTCCCGCCGCGCGTCGTCAACGGCGCCATCTGCGACTCCGAGGCCGCCTGGCGCGGCGCCTTCCTGGCGCACGGCTCGCTGACCGAACCGGGCCGCTCCTCGTCGATGGAGATCACCTGCCCGGGTCAGGAGGCCGCCCTCGCACTGGTCGGCGCAGCTCGGCGGTTGGGCGTGCAGTCCAAGGCGCGTGACGTGCGCGGTGTCGACCGGGTCGTCATCCGCGACGGCGACGCCATCGGCGTGATGCTCACGCGGCTCGGCGCGACCGACGCCTTCATGGCGTGGGAGGAGCGCCGGATGCGGCGCGAGGTGCGCGCGACCGCCAACCGGCTCGCCAACTTCGACGACGCCAACCTGCGACGCTCCGTCGAGGCGGCGGTCCAGGCCGGCAGCCGCGTCGAGCGCGCCTTGGAGATCCTGGCCGACGACGTGCCGGACCACCTGGCCGAGGCCGGTCGGCTGCGCTTGACGCACAAGGAGGCCAGCCTGGAGGAGCTCGGCCAGAAGGCGGATCCGCCGATGACCAAGGACGCCGTGGCCGGTCGCATCCGGCGCTTGCTCGCGATGGCCGACAAGCGTGCGGCCGACCTCGGCATACCCAACACCGAGGCTGCTCTCGCGGCCGACATGCTCGACCAGTGACCATTCGGCAGGACGCTTTCCTGCCCGCGGGCGGCATCAAATAGGCTCGGGGTGTCGATCCGGTCGGTGCCGCTCCGGCACCGCCTCAGACGCACATCACCTGACCAACAGAAAGGGATGAGTCGCCCGTGACCGTCCGCGTGGGAATCAACGGCTTCGGCCGCATCGGCCGTAACTTCTTCCGGGCGGTTGTCGCGTCCGGTGCCGACATCGAGATCGTCGGTGTCAACGACCTGACCGACAACGCCTCCCTGGCGCACCTGCTCAAGTACGACTCGATCCTGGGCCGCTTCCCCGGCGACGTGTCCTCCACCGACACCGACATCACCGCGGGCGACCGGACGTTCAAGGCGTTCGCCGAGCGCGACCCCGCCAAGCTGCCCTGGGGCGAGCTGGGTGCCGACGTCGTCGTGGAGTCGACCGGCATCTTCACCGATGCCGAGAAGGCCAAGGTGCACATCGACGGTGGCGCCAAGAAGGTCATCATCTCGGCCCCGGCCAAGAACGAGGACATCACCATCGTGATGGGTGTCAACGACGGCGACTACGACCCGGCGAAGCACACGATCATCTCCAACGCGTCCTGCACGACCAACTGCCTCGGCCCGATGGCGAAGGCGCTCAACGACGAGTTCGGCATCGTCAAGGGTCTGATGACGACGATCCACGCCTACACCCAGGACCAGAACCTGCAGGACGGTCCGCACAAGGATGCTCGCCGGGCCCGCGCCGCCGCGGTCAACATCGTGCCGACCTCCACCGGCGCCGCCAAGGCGATCGGTCTGGTGCTGCCGGAGCTGAAGGGCAAGCTGGACGGCTACGCGCTGCGCGTGCCGACCCCGACGGGCTCCGCCACCGACCTCACCTTCGAAGCCGGCCGCGAGACCACGGTGGAGGAGGTCAACGCCGCGGTGCAGAAGGCTGCCGACGGCACGTTCCTGCGCTACACCGAGGACCCGATCGTCTCCTCGGACATCGTCACCGACCCGTCGTCGTGCATCTTCGACGCCGGCCTCACCAAGGTCATCGGCAACCAGGTGAAGGTCGTCGGCTGGTACGACAACGAGTGGGGTTACTCCAACCGTCTCGCCGACCTCGTGCAGCTCGTCGGCAAGAGCCTCTGAGTCCGCGCACCTAGGAAGAACAGAATCCACATGCGAACGATCGACGACCTGGGCAACCTCGCCGGTAAGACCGTGCTGGTCCGCAGTGACCTCAACGTGCCGCTGAACGACGCCGGCGAGATCACCGACGACGGACGCGTCCGCGCGTCGGTGCCGACCATCAAGCGACTGGCCGACGCGGGTGCCCGGGTCGTCGTGTGCGCCCACCTCGGGCGGCCGAAGGGCGAGCCGGACCCGAAGTTCACGTTGCGGCCGGTCGCGGACCGTCTGTCCGAACTGCTCGGATTCCCAGTCCTTTTCGCCACTGACACGGTGGGGGAGTCGGCGAACCAGACGGTCGACAAACTGCACAAGGGTGAGGTCGCGCTGCTGGAGAACCTCCGCTTCAACGCGGGGGAGACCAGTAAGGACGACGCCGAGCGTGGTGCGTTCGCCGATGAGCTGAGCCACCTGGCGGACGCCTACGTGTCCGACGGCTTCGGCGTCGTCCACCGCAAGCAGGCGAGCGTCTACGACATCGCCGAGCGTCTGCCGCAGGCCGCCGGTGGCCTGGTCGAGACCGAGGTCGGCGTGCTGCGGCGTCTTACCTCGGCTCCGGAGCGCCCGTATGCCGTGGTGCTCGGCGGCGCGAAGGTCAGCGACAAGCTCGGTGTCATCGAGAACCTGCTGGGCAAGGCCGACATGTTGCTCATCGGCGGCGGGATGGTCTTCACCTTCCTGGCGGCGCAGGGCCACGAGGTCGGCAAGAGCCTGCTCGAGGAGGACCAGGTCGCCCGGGTCAAGGGCTACCTGGCCGACGCGGAGAACCGTGGCGTGCAGATCGTGCTGCCGACCGACGTCGTTGCCGCGACGGGGTTCTCGGCCGACGCGGACCACGAGGTGGTGGCGGCGGACGCCATACCGGCCGACCGGATGGGTCTGGACATCGGACCGGAGTCGGCGAAGGCATTCGGCGACGCGATCCGCAGCGCGCGGACGGTGTTCTGGAACGGCCCGATGGGCGCCTTCGAGATGGCTCCGTACGCCGAGGGCACGAAGGTCCTCGCGCAGGCACTGGTCGATGTCACGCAGCAGGGTGCGCTCACCGTCGTCGGCGGTGGCGACTCGGCTGCGGCCGTCCGGCAGCTCGGGTTCGCCGACGACGACTTCGGCCACATCTCGACCGGCGGCGGCGCGAGCCTGGAATTCCTGGAGGGCAAGACGCTGCCCGGCCTGAGTGTGTTGGAGGACTGAACGGTGGCGGCCACGAAGGACACCCCGGCGGGCCGGATCCCGCTGATCGCCGGCAACTGGAAGATGAACCTGGATCATCAGCGGGCGACCGTGGTGGTCCAGAAGCTCGACTGGACGCTCAAGGACAAGCGGCACAACCACGACGAGACAGAAGTCGCCGTGATCCCGCCCTTCACCGACATCCGGTCGGTGCAGACCCTGATCGACGGTGACCGTCTCAAGTTGCAGCTCGGCGCCCAGGACCTGTCGCCATACGACTCCGGCGCCTACACCGGTGACATCTCGGGGGAGTTCCTGGCCAAGCTCGGCTGCTCCTATGTCATCGTCGGCCACAGCGAGCGGCGGACGATCCACCACGAGACCGACGAGATCGTCAACGGGAAGGTGAAGGCGGCGCTCCGGCACGAACTGACCCCGATCCTGTGCGTCGGGGAACCGCTCGAGGTCCGGAAGGAGGGCGGTCAGGTCGACCACATCGTCGCCCAGCTGACCGCGGCGCTCGACGGCATCGCGGCGAGCGACGTCGCCGGCATGGTGGTCGCCTACGAACCCATCTGGGCGATCGGCACGGGTGAGGTCGCGACCCCGGACGACGCGCAGGAGGCATGTGCCGCGCTGCGCAACACCGTCGCCGAGCTGCACTCGGCGGAGATCGCCGACCAGGTCCGCTTCCTGTATGGCGGATCGGTCAAGTCCGGCAACGTCGCGTCGATCATGGCCCGCGACGACGTGGACGGCGCACTGGTCGGCGGGGCCTCCCTCGATCCGGCCGAGTTCGCCGCGATCTGCCGGTTCAAGGCGCACCAGGGCGCAGTGCTCTGACCCGGTGCCCTGGCCACACACGCTGAGTGGGTGCCCGGACAGCGCTGTCGACGCGGCTTTCGGCCGGTCGGCCGTGTAACGTTGTCCGAGGTGCCCGGGTCGGCGCCGTTTCAGTTCTTCTCGACGTGAAGGTGAGTCTCCAGCGTGGACGGCATGCGCATCGCGCTCCAGGCAGTCGTGGTCATCAGTAGCCTCTTCCTGGTGCTGCTGATTCTGATGCACAAGGGCAAGGGCGGCGGTCTCTCCGACATGTTCGGCGGCGGCGTCAGCAGCAGCCTCGGTGGCTCGTCGATCGCGGAGCGCAACCTCAACCGGTTGACCATCATCGCCAGCATCATCTGGGTCGCAGCGATCGTGGGTCTCGGCCTCGTCGCGCGTTTCCAGTAGTCGCACCACTTCTTCTCCGTACCAACCCCCGACGCTGTCAAGGAGCAATCGTGGCCGGTGGCAATGCAATTCGTGGTAGTCGTGTTGGAGCCGGCCCGATGGGTGAGGCAGAGCGCGGCGATGCAGCTCCCCGCGTGGTCGTGTCCTACTGGTGCTCGAACGGCCACGAGACCCGGCCGAGCTTCGCTCAGGAGCCGGGTCTCGCGGTGCCGGAGACGTGGGACTGCCCACGCTGCGGTCTGCCGGCCGGTCAGGACGAGGCGAATCCGCCCGCTGCGCCGCGCGCCGAGCCGTACAAGACACACCTCGCCTACGTGAAGGAGCGTCGCTCCGACGAAGAGGGCGCGGTCATCCTCGACGAGGCGCTGGACACGCTGCGCCAGCGCGGCCTGATCCAGTAGTCCGACGCCTCAGGAGGCGTCGGTCGCGGCCTGCAGGTCGGCGATCACGATCTTCTGCATGCCCATCAACGCCTGTATGGCGGCCGGACCGGTCATCAGTTCGCCGAGGTTCGCCGGCAGGATCTGCCAGCTCACGCCGTACTTGTCCTTGCACCAGCCGCACTGCTCCGATTCGGGAACGGCGGACAGTGCCTGCCAGTAGCGGTCGATCTCCGCTTGATCGGCGCACGCGACGGTGAACGACACGGCCTCGTTGAAGGTGAACGCGGGACCGCCGTCGAGGCAGATGAACGGCACTCCGTTGAGGGTGAACCGGCCGTTGATCACCTTGCCCGACATACCCTCGTAGTGCTTGTCGAGGGACTCGTCGGGGTACCTCTCGATGCCGTCGATGCTCGAGTTCGGGAAGAGGTCGACGTAGAAGTTCATCGCCTCCTCCGCGTTGTCGTGGAACCACAGACACGGTTGGATCGCGGACTGCACGGCGCCCATCAGAGTGCCCCCTCCGACAACATGGCGTCGAGTTTGGCGTAGCCGTCGTTGACGCCCACCTCCATGCCGCTGGCCAGCCAGCCGTCGCGCGCTTCGAAGGACTCGACGAGTGACTGGGCGTGCAGCCGGGTGCGGCCGTCGCCGAGATCCTCGAAGGTCAGTGTTTCCAGAGAGACTCCGTCCGGCATACCTTCCCAGGTGAAGGTCTGCACGATGCGGGTGTCGCTGACCTCGTGGAAGCTCCCGTGGAACGCGTAGTCCTCGCCGTGATGCGTGTTGAGGAAGCGCCAGCTGCCGCCGGTGCGGGCATCCCAGTAGTCGATCTCGGTGCTGATGCCGTCCGGCCCGACCCAGCGGGCGTAGAGCGCAGGGTCGGTGTGCGCCCTCAGCAGTTGCGCCGGAGTCGCGTTGAAGTCCCTGGTGATTCGAATGATCGGAACCTTCTCGTCCGCTTCGATCACGGCTTCACGGGTGTCGGTGCTGCTCATGATGCATGGCCTTTCTGATCGGAACTGCTGGTGCGGTCGTTGAGTTCGTCGAGCAGTGCGTCCAACCGCTGGTAACGCTGCTCGGCCTGGCGCTGGTAGCGCTCG
The DNA here is from genome assembly GCF_055397625.1 of Flexivirga sp. G2. Taxonomy (NCBI): domain Bacteria; kingdom Bacillati; phylum Actinomycetota; class Actinomycetes; order Micrococcales; family Dermacoccaceae; genus Flexivirga; species Flexivirga sp. G2. Next base: position 2,640,859 of record NZ_AP039675.1, on the reverse strand, counting down.
ATCCACTTCTTCATCAGGTCGAAGACCTCCGCCTCGAGATGGACCGGACGGCGCTGCGCCTGCTTGCTGCGCGAGACGAGGCCGGCGCCCTCCAACACCTTGAGGTGCTTGGACACGGCCTGGATGCTCACGTCATACGGGGCGGCGAGTTCGCCGACGGTGGCGTCCGCCTCGGTCAGTCGAGCGACGATGTCGCGCCGCGTCGGGTCGGCGAGCGCCGCGAACACCTGGGAGAGCTGGTCCATCTACGTACTTCCTTCGAATTATTCAACCGATTGGTTGAATAAGGACAATCTAGGCGGTCTCGTGCAGGCCGTCAACCACTTGGTTGAGAAAGGGTGCATGGGGAACAGTGACCGCTACGGAACCGGGTCGTTCGCCAGTACGTCTGCTCCGTGCATCCACACACCCGCACGACGACTTCCAAGGGGCGCCCCGATGAGCACGAACGATCCCTACTCGACTCCGCAGGGCGGTCAGCAGCCCTACGGTCAGCAGCAGCCGTATGGCGGGCAGCCGCAGTACGGTCAGCAACAGCCGTACGGTCAGCAGCCGCAGTACGGCGCACCGCAGTACGGCGCACCGCAGGGATACGGCCAACCACAGGCGCCGTACGGACAACAGCCCTACTACGGCGGACCGCAGCAGTTCGGCGGCCCGCTGCCGCCGCTGGCCCACTGGGGGCAGCGGGTCGGTGCCTATCTGATCGACGGGCTGGTGCTGTTGCCCGGCTACCTGCTGTTCATTCCCGGATACGTGCAGCTGATCTCCTCCTCGAAGACGACGACCCGGTGCTTCGACAGCACCAACCCCGACTCCTGCTATTCGGCTCACGAAGCAGGCAGCATCTCGCCGGCCCTGGTGTTGCTGATGCTGTTGGGCTTCGCCGTGATGATCGGCCTGCTGATCTGGAACCGCTGGATCAAGGGCGGCAGGGGTCAGTCGATCGGCAAGCGCGTGCTCGGCATCACCCTGATCGACGAGCGGACCGGCCGGCCCATCGGCACGGGTATGGCGTTCGTGCGCGACCTGGCGCACTTTCTGGACAGCGTGCTGTGTGACCTCGGCTACCTGTGGCCGTTGTGGGACGCCAAGCGCCAGACGTTCTCCGACAAGGTGATGAACACGATCGTCATCAAGGGCACGTTGCCCGACGAGAAGCGCTGAACTCGACCGGCGGCACGCGGGGGTAGCGGCGACGGGAACCCACCACCGGCCGGTATCATGAAGCCCTTATCAGGCACGCCCGGCGGGCGTGCACGGGGTCCGGGGGGTCCAATTTCATGAACGTGCCTTGGCATGCCCGGCGCGAGTCCGGCAGCACCGGCCTCGCGCCGCAGCGCGAGCGGCGATCCGTCCGACGCATGATCGGCAGTGCCACAGCGGTGCTCGTCGTGTTGGCCCTGCTGGTCGTCGGATACTCGCAACACCGGGCGTCCCCGAGCGTCGACGCGTTCTACGAAGCCCCCTCCTCGGCAACGGCGAGTCCGGTGAGCCGGACCCAGGTCCGACCGGGGCAGCTGCTGCGGTCCGAGCTCTTCACCCGCGGCATACCGTCCACGGCGCGCGCATGGCGCATCCTCTACACGACGACGCGGGCCGACGGCACGAACGCGGTGGCCAGTGCGATCGTCCTGCTCGGCAAGAATGCTCCGGCCGGCCGGCATCCGGTGCTGGCGTGGGCACACGGCACGTCGGGCTACGCCCAGGCCTGTGCGCCGAGCCTCTTCCCGCAACCGTTCGGGTCGGGGATCCGGCAGGAGCTCGGACAGGTGATCCGGCGCCACTGGGTGCTGGTCGCGACCGACTACATCGGCATGGGCACCGACGGCCCCCAGCCGTACCTGATCGGTCGCAGCGAAGGTCGGGCCGTCCTCGATGCGGTGCGCGCGACTCGACAGCTGCATCAGGTGTCGGCGTCGAACAGGACTGTGGTCTGGGGACATTCGCAGGGCGGCGGTGCAGCGCTGTGGGCGGGGCAGATCCAGCGCGCCTACGCTCCGGACGTGCCGTTGGTGGGCGTCGCAGCCATCGCACCGACCAGTGACATGCCGGCGGTCGCCGCGCGGATGAACGACGTACGCGGCGGCATGGTGTTCATGGCCTACATCATGACGGCGTATGCCGCTGCGTACCCGGACGTGCGGATGGACGACTACCTGACGCCGACCGGACAGGAACTGGTGCGCGCGGCATCCGAGCGGTGCACGACCGCCGGCAACCTGGTCGTTCAGAACGCCATGGCCAACGGGACCGGTCCGACACTGCTGAGCCGGTCGCCACTCAGCGGCCCACTCGGACAGCGGTTGCGGGAGAACACCCCTACCGGCACCGGCAGCACGCCGCTGCTCATCGCACAGGGCGGCAACGACTCACTGATCCTGCCCACGATGCAGCGCGCCTATGCCAAGGGTCTGTGCGACAGCGGACAGCGCCTGGACTACCGGCAGTACCCCGGTCGCAACCACAGCGGGGTCGCCAAGGGCAATTCGCCGTTCCTGCCGCAACTCATCAGCTGGACGGAACGGCGCTGGGCCGGCGCGCCCGCTCCCGACAACTGCTCGACGTTGACGCACCGGCGGTCGGCAGGCGAACCCCTGACCGCGAAGAGCTGATCGATCAGCCGGGCAGGTCGGCGGCGGCTGCGGAGTCCACCCACCAGATCGTGTCGTCCTGACCGTGTACCCCGGACGCGGGGACGTCCCACCGATCGACGTGCGGCGCATGCGCTGCGGCGACCGCCTCGGCCTTCTCGGCGCCGGCGACCAGCAGCCACACCTGACGGCTGCGATTGAGGCACTCGAAGGTGAGCGACACCCGGTCCGGTGGCGGCTTGGGGGAGTCGTGGACGGCGATCGCGATGGCGTTCTCGGTCCGCTGCGCCGCGTGCTGCGGGAAGAGCGACGCAACGTGCCCGTCCGGACCCATGCCGAGCATCACCACGTCGAAGACTCCGTCGCCCGGCTTCGGTGCCCGGATCGCCGCCGAGTATGCCGCAGCGGCTTCCTCAGCATCCGCGACCTCGTCCGGACCCGCGACCCGATGGACGTTCTCGGCGGGCACCGGCAGAGCGGACAGCGCCGCCCGGTCGGCCTCGAGATCGTTGCGGTCGGCGTCGCCGGCAGGCACGAAGCGTTCGTCACCCCACCAGAAGTGCACCGCCGACCAGTCGACACCGGTCGCGTCGGGCAACGACTGCAGCGACAAACCACCCATCGAGCCACCGGTGAGCACGATGTGCGCGACGCCCCGATCCCGTTGCGCGGCAACGATCTCCGCGACAAGACGATCGGAGATCGCCGTGCCCAGTGCGTCCTTGGTCTCGCGCTTCTCGATGGTCATGCCTTGCCTTCCAGAGCTACTTCGAGCGGACGTCCGTGACGCGTGGCAACCCCTTGGTCAGGGCCTCCTTGTAGACCACGTCCTCACCGAGCCGGTTGAGTTCCTCGGCCAGCGACTCGGCGGTGCCCGGACGCGTCAGATCGAGGTGCCGCTCCGGCTGACCCGGCTGGGTGAGCGTGCCGGTCCGTCGATCCGGCCGAACCAGCTCGATCGGGCCGGACTTGCGCTCCATGCGGACGTTGACCAGCCCGGTCCCGGCCTTGGACTGTGCCCGATGCACCGGGCACTTGAGCCGTACGGCGAGCCAGCCCGCCAACAGGTCGGTGCTGGCCGAATCCGAGGCGCCGGTGACCGTCACCTCCGTCACGGGCTCGAACGGCGGCAGGTCGAGTGCCGTCGCCAGCAGACCACGCCACCTGGTGGTGCGCGACCATGCCATGTCGGTGTCGCCACCGGCGTAGTCGTCACGCCTGCGCTGCAATGCCTTTCGCGGACTCTTGGTGAGCGACGCATCCGTGATCCGCCGGCCGGCGAGCCGGCCGATGGGGGAGGACGCGACGTCCTGGGCGACATTGGGCCACCACGCGACCACGGGAGTGTCGGCCGCGAGCAACGGCGTCACGACACTGGCTCCGTGCTTGGTGAGCTCACCGAACAAGCGCAGCACGATGACCTCGCTGCCACCCGTGGAGTTGCCGACCCGGACCTCGGCGTCCAGTCGACTGGCGCCCCGCGCCGTGCCGGAGACCAGTGCGATGATCCGGCTGGGGTGCTGCCGGCTGGCCTGTACGGCGCACTCCAGCGCCTCGTCGGCGTCGGCCTCGTCGACCACGATGATCAGGGTCATCACGCGACCGAGCGTCATCGTGCCGGACTGGTTGCGCAGGCGCACCAGTTGTTTGCTGATGTCCTTGGTCGTCGTGTCGGGCAGTTCGGCGATCACGGCAGCCTCCACTCACGTCCGTCGCGGGCGAGCAACTGGTCCGCACTGCGCGGACCCCAGGTGCCGGCCTCGTAACCCTCGGGCTTGCCCTTGCGGGCCCAGAAACGTTCGACCGGGTCGAGGATCTGCCAGGACAGCTCGACCTCCTCGTGGCGCGGGAAGAGCGGTGGCTCGCCCAGCAGCACATCCAGGATGAGACGTTCGTAGGCCTCCGGGCTGGACTCGGTGAAGGCGCTTCCGTAGCCGAAATCCATTGTCACGTCACGGACTTCCATCGAACCGGCACCCGGGACCTTCGACCCGAAGCGGATCGTGGTGCCCTCGTCGGGCTGGACCCGGATGACGATGGCGTTCTGCCCGAGCTCCTCGGTCGCCGTGTCGGCGAACGGCAGGTGCGGCGCGCGCTTGAAGATCACTGCGATCTCGGTGACCCGCTTGCCCAATCGCTTGCCCGTGCGCAGGTAGAACGGGACACCGGCCCAACGCCGGGTGTGCACGTCGAGCTTGATCGCGGCATACGTCTCGGTGGTCGACTTCGGGTCGATACCGTCCTCGGCGAGGTAACCGATGACCTTCTCGCTGCCCTGCCACCCGTCGGTGTACTGCCCACGTGCGGTGGCCGTGGCCAGGTCGGCGGGCAGCCGGACGGCCGCCAGGACCTTCTCCTTCTCGGCACGCAACTCGTTCGCACCGAAGGAGTTCGGTTGTTCCATCGCGGTGAGGGCGAGCAACTGCAGCAGGTGATTCTGGATGACGTCCCGCGCGGCACCGATGCCGTCGTAGTACCCCGCGCGGCCGGCGATGCCGATGTCCTCGGCCATCGAGATCTGCACGTGGTCGACGTAGTGGGCGTTCCAGACCGGCTCGAACAGCTGGTTTGCGAACCGCAACGCCAGCAGGTTCTGGACCGTCTCCTTGCCGAGGTAGTGGTCGATCCGGAAGATCGCGTCGGCCGGGAAGACCCGCTCCAGGGTGGCGTTCAATTCGCGCGCACTGGCCAGGTCGTGGCCGAACGGCTTCTCGATCACCACCCGGCTCCAGGAGCCGTTCTTCGGTCGTGCCAACCCGGAGCGGTCCAACTGCGAGCAGACGGTCTCGAAGGCACCCGGCGGGATCGACAGGTAGAACGCCGTGTTGCCGTCGGTGCCGCGCTCTTCGTCGAGTTGCCGCAAGGTCGTCGCGAGCTCGTCGAATGCCTCGGCGTCGTCGAAACTGCCGTGCACGAAGCGCAGGCCGTCCTCGAGGTTGCGCCATACCTCCTCGCGGAAGGGCGTGCGGGCGCCGGCCTGCACCGCGTCCTTCACGATGCGCGCGAAGTCCTGGTCCTCCCAGTCCCGACGTGCGAAACCGACGAGCGAGAAGCCCGGTGGCAACAGGCCGCGGTTGGTCAGATCGTAGATCGCGGGCAGCAACTTCTTGCGGGCCAGATCACCGGTGACACCGAACATCACGAGGGCGCACGGCCCGGCGATCTGCGGCAGCCGACGGTCGTCGGCCTGCCGCAGTGGGTTCACTCCCGGCGCCACACGGGCGGGACTCATTCGCCGGTGACCTCCGCGATCGCATGCTGCAACTGCGCCAGGCCGGTTTCGTGGTCGGTCAGGTGCAACTGCAGGACCGGTCGGCCGTGGTCGGCGAGGACCTTGGCGTCGCCACCGGACTGCGAGTCGATGAAGTTGCCGAGGGTGAATTCGCGTCCCGGGATCGGCAGATCCTCGGTCGGCACGGTGGTGACCTGCAGGTAGATCCCGTTGGCCGGTCCGCCCTTGTGGTATTGCCCCGTCGAGTGCAGGAAGCGCGGGCCGAAACCGAACGTCACCGGCCGGGCGAGCTTGCGGGCCAACGGAACTCGCACGTCGGCCAGGGACTGGTCGGCGATCCGGTCGACATACGCCATGACGGCGAGGTAACCGTCCTTCGGCAGCTGTGCGAACAGCGCCTGCAGAGCGTCGGCGACGGTCGAGGAGTCCCCGAGGAACGCGGGGCCCGCGCTGCGGACCTCGACGGCGCCGTCGGTGTATGCCGGCGCATCCGCCGACCCCGTGCCGGCGCTGAGCAACTCGCGGGCGGCAGCCTTGGCGCTCTCGACGTCGGGCTGGTCGAACGGGTTGATGCCGATCAGCCGTCCGGCGACGGCGACCGCCGCCTCCCAGAGCAGCATCGCGCCGCCGAGCGATCCGCCGACGTTGACGACAGCGTCACCCGACGGCTGCGCGTCGTCGTCAGCTGCGACCAGCCGCACGAAGAGCTCGTCGGCGAGCTGGTTGCCGGTGGGGGAGTCACCCACGACGACGGGCAGCAGGCCCTTGCCGTTCTTGCCGGTGCTCTCGGCGATCAGCTGCTCGGCCCAGTCACCGAAGCCGACGGCCGCGGTGCCGGCATCGATCAGCACGACCTTGTCCCGCAACGGGCTGGTGCCGCCGAGTGCCGCGCCCAGGCGCAGCGCCGGGTTGGCCTCGTCGTCGGCCGCCAGCGCGCCGGTGACGGCCTCGGCCTCGTCGAGCAGCCGGCCGATGTCGGCGCCGGCCAGGCCACTGGGGACCAGACCGAACGCGGTGAGCGCGGAGTAGCGACCACCGACGTCGGGGTCGGCGTTGAAGACCGTGTATCCGGCTTCCCGGGCCTCCTTGTCGAGCGGGCTGCCCGGGTCCGTGACCACGACGATCCGTTCCGCCGGGTCGATCCCGGCGTCCTGGAAGGCCTTCTCGTAGATGCGCCGCTGCGAGTCGGTCTCGACCGTCGAGCCGGACTTCGACGACACGACGACGACCGTCTGCTCGAGGCGGTCCTGCAACGCGGCGCGGACCATGTCCGGCTGCGAGGAGTCCAGCACCGTCAGCGAGACGCCGTCCGACTCACAGATGACCTCCGGCGCGAGCGACGAGCCGCCCATGCCGCAGAGCACGACGTGGTCGAGGCCCTTGTCGCCGAGTTTGCCTCGTAGCGTTTCGATTTCGGCGACCAACGGTCGCGAGGACGCACCCAGGCCCACCCAGGACAAGCGCTTGCCGGCCTCGGACTCGGCGTCCGGACCCCACAGCGTCGCGTCCTGCGCGAACAGCTTGCCGGCGACCCCGTCGGCAACCAGCGAGGGAACGTGCTTCGTGACGGCATCCGCAGCGGCGCCGGCCGCTGTCACCGCGAGACCGGCAGCGCTCACAGCGTCGCCCCGGCCTTCTCCAGCTCACCCTTGACCGAGCCGAGCAGCTCGTCCCAGGACTTGTCGAACTTCTGCACGCCCTCGGTCTCCAGGACCTGCACGACGTCGGCGTAGGAGACACCGAGCTTGTCGAGCGCGTCGAGCACGCCCGCGGCGTCGGCGTAGTTGCCGGTCACCTGGTCGCCGGAGAGCTCGCCGTGGTCCGCGACCGCGTCGAGGGTCTTGGGCGGCATCGTGTTGACCGTGTCCCGCACCGCCAGGTCGACGACATACATCGTGTCGGGGTAGGCCGGGTCCTTGACGCCGGTCGATGCCCACAGCGGACGCTGCGTGTGCGCGCCGTCGTCGGCGAGGGTCTTCCAGCGCGGGGTGCTGAAGACCTCCTCGAACGCCTGGTAGGCGAGGCGAGCGTTGGCGACACCGGCCTTGCCCTTGAGCGACTTGGCGTCGTCGGAGCCGATCGCGTCGAGGCGCTTGTCGATCTCGCTGTCGACACGGGAGACGAAGAACGAGGCGACGGAGCGGATCTTCGACAGGTCCTTGCCGGCCTGCTTGGCCTGCTCGAGACCGGTGAGGAAGGCGTTCATGACGCCGCGGTAGCGCTCCAGCGAGAAGATCAGCGTGACGTTGACGCTGATGCCCTCGGCGAGCACTGCGGTGATCGCCGGCAGGCCCTCCTCGGTCGCCGGGATCTTGATCATCGCGTTGGGCTGGTCGACCTTGGCCCACAGCTGCTTGGCCATGGCGATCGTGCCGTCGGTGTCCCGTGCCAGGCGCGGGTCCACCTCGATGGACACCCGGCCGTCGAGACCGTCCGTGGCGTCATACACCGGGCGCAGCACGTCGCACGCGTTGTGGACGTCACGGGTGGTGATCTCGAAGACGGCGTCGTCGACGTCGGTGCCGGCCTTGACCAGCTCCGCGACCTGCTCGTTGTATGCCGAGCCGTCCGACAACGCCGAGGCGAAGATCGTCGGGTTGGTCGTCACCCCGACGACGTTCTTGTCCGAGACGAGCTTCTCCAGGTCACCGCTGCTGATCAGCGAACGGCTCAGGTCGTCCAGCCAGATCGAGACGCCGAGGTCGCTCAGTGCCTGCGTGTTCGTGTTTGCCATCTTCAGTTGCCTCCTGTAGCTGCCTGAATCGAGTCCTGTGCGGCGGACACCACTGCGTCCACCGTGAAGCCGAACTTCTCCATCAGCACGGCCCCCGCGGCGCTGGCGCCGAAGTGGTCGATGCCGACAGTGCGTCCCGCGTCGCCGACGATGTCGTGCCAGCCGAACGGCGTCGCCGCCTCGACGCTGACCCGCGCCTTCACCGCCTTGGGGAGCACCTCTTCGCGGTAGGTGTCGTCCTGCGCCTCGAACCACTCGCGGCTGGGCATGGACACCACACGAGCTGCAACGTTCTGCTCGGCCAAAGCCTTCCGGGCGTCGAGCGCCAGGCCGACCTCGGAACCGGTCGCGACCAGGATGACGTCCGGTGTGCCGTCCGTGTCGGCGAGCACGTAGGCGCCGCGCGCCACGCCCTCGGCCGAGGCGTACTCGGAGCGGTCCAGGGTCGGCAGGGCCTGACGGGACAGGATGAGGCCCGCCGGGCGGTCGGTGTGCTCCAGGATCGTGCGCCACGCGACTGCCGTCTCGTTGGCGTCGGCCGGGCGGACGACGTCCAGGCCCGGGATCGCGCGCAGGGCGGCGAGGTGCTCGATCGGCTGGTGGGTCGGGCCGTCCTCGCCCAGGCCGATGGAGTCGTGTGTCCACACGAACGTCACCGGCAGCTTCTGGATCGCCGCGAGGCGGACCGCCGGACGCATGTAGTCGGAGAAGACAAGGAAGGTGCCGCCGTACGGGCGGGTCAGACCTTCCAGCGCGATGCCGTTGAGCGCCATACCCATGGCGTTCTCGCGGATGCCGAAGTGCAGGGTGCGGCCGTAGGGCCCGCCCTTCCAGGCGCCGGTCTGCCAGTTCTCCGGGACGAAGCTCGGCTCGCCCTCCATCGTGGTGTTGTTGGACTCGGCGAGGTCGGCGGAGCCGCCCCACAACTCCGGCAGCACCGGTGCGAGAGCGGTCAGGATCTTGCCGGAGGCGGCGCGGCTGGCGATGCCCTTGGCGTCCGGCTCGAACTCCGGGAAGGCGGACGCGAAGTTCGGCGGCAGCTCACGCTTGACGAGCCGGTCCAGCAGCTTCGCATTGTCCGGGTTGGCGGCGCGCCAGGCCTGGTAGGACTTCTCCCACTCGGCGTGCGCCTGCTGCCCGCGGTCCTTGACCTTGCGAACGTGCTCGATGACCTCGTCGTCGACCTCGAACGACTTCTCCGGGTCGAAGCCGAGCAGCTTCTTGGTGCCGGCGACCTCCTCGTCGCCGAGCGCGCTGCCGTGCGCCTTACCGGTGCCCTGCTTGGTCGGGGCGGGCCAGGCGAGGATGGTGCGCAGGCAGATCAGCGACGGCTTGTCGGTGACGGACTTGGCCTGTTCGATGGCGTCGAGCAGGTCGTCGACGTTCTCGGTGTAGCTGTCGCGGTCGCTGTCCGGCTTGGCGCCCGGCCGCCAGTCGACGGTCTGCACGTGCCAGCCGTAGGCCTCGTAGCGGCCTGCGACGTCCTCGGTGAACGACACGTCGGTGTCGTCCTCGATGGAGATCTGGTTCTGGTCGTAGAACGCGATGAGGTTGCCCAGCTGCTGGTGCCCGGCCAGCGAACCCGCCTCTGCCGACACACCTTCCATCAGGTCACCGTCGGACGCGATGGCCCATACGTGGTGGTCGAACGGGCTCTCGCCGGCCTTGGCGTCCGGGTCGAGGAGACCGCGCTCGCGACGCTGTGCCATCGCCATACCGACGGCGGAGGCGATGCCCGAGCCGAGCGGTCCGGTGGTGATGTCGACCCCGTCGGTGTGGCCGTACTCCGGGTGACCCGGGGTCAGCGAGTCCCAGGTGCGCAGGGCCTCGAGGTCCTTCAGCTCCAAGCCGTAGCCGGAGAAGTAGAGCTGGATGTACTGGGTCAGGCTCGAGTGGCCACAGGAGAGCACGAACCGGTCCCGGCCGATCCAGTGCGGGTCGCTCGGATCGATGCGCATGACGTTCTGGTAGAGCAGGTAGGCGAGGGGTGCCAGGCTCATGGCGGTGCCCGGGTGGCCGTTGCCGGTTTTCTGCACGGCGTCGGCGGCGAGCACTCGCACGGTGTCGACCGCGCGAACGTCGACCGGCGTCCAGCCGGCCTTGGTGGCGACGGGCTCAGCGAGTGCTGGGTCCCGACGTCCGGTGGTGGATGAGGTGTCCTGGCTCACGGCAGATTGCTCCCACGAATAGTCGACCGGTCTGGTTCTTTCGGACCCGAGCCTAGCCCTGCCACCCAGGCGGTAAGCAAAGTCCCCGAGCGGGATAGACTGCCCGCAGTTCAGGTGGTGAGATCCCCACCCGGCACGCGATCCCACGACTAACGGAAGTGACGAGAGTGACTGCGATCGAGCCGCGCTCGGCCGAAGGCCGCGCCACCGCCGACCGCACCCTCGAACCCCGCCCGCCGAAGTCGTTCGGTGTCGTGTTGCGCGACTATCTGGCGCTGACCAAACCGCGCATCATCGAGCTGCTGCTGGTCACGACGTTCCCGGTGATGTTCCTCGCAGACCGGGGTGTCCCGTCCGTCTGGCTCATCCTCGCGACGCTCATCGGCGGGTCCCTGTCGGCCGGCTCGGCGAATGCGCTCAACTGCTACCTCGACCGCGACATCGACCGGCTGATGCACCGGACCGAGGGCCGTCCGTTGGCCACGGGTGCAATCTCGCCACGCGCCGGCCTGATCTTCGGGGTGGTGCTCGGCGCGATCTCGGTGCTGTGGCTGGGACTGCTGGTCAACTGGCTGTCCGCGGCGTTGTCGTTCGGCGCGATCGCGCTGTACGTCGGGTTCTACACGCTGCTGCTCAAGCGCCGTACCTCCCAGAACATCGTCTGGGGCGGCATCGCCGGCTGTATGCCGACCCTCATCGGCTGGTCCGCGGTGACCAACTCGGTGAGCTGGTCGGCCATCGTGCTGTTCCTGGTCGTGTTCTTCTGGACACCACCGCACTACTGGCCGCTGTCGATGCGGTTCCGCGACGACTACGCCAACGCCGGTGTGCCGATGCTGCCGGTCGTCGCCGAGGACGTCGCGGTCGCACGACAGATCGTGATCTACACCTGGGTGACCGTCGCGACCACGGTGGCGCTGATCCCCGTCGCCGACATGGGCGTCATCTACACGGCCATCGCCCTGATCTCGGGTGCGGTGTTCCTGCGCGAAGCGCACCTGCTGCTGCATCGTGCGCGCGGCGGTGCGTCATACAAGGTGCTCAAGCCGATGCGGCTGTTCCACTACTCGATCAGCTACCTGACCCTGGTCTTCGTGGCGGTCGCCATCGACCCGCTGCTGCACATCGCGCTGCACTGACCCGGACCGACGCCAGATGCCCGGGGCGGCACCACCAGCGGCAATGCCACGGCCGTTCGGTCGCCTGTGGCTCGGTGAGACGGTCTCGACGTTCGGCACCTACGTCACCCTGGTCGGACTGCAGTTCCTGGTCCTTCGGACGCTGCACGGCGGCGCACAGGACGTCGGCTGGTTGAACGCCGCACGCTGGCTGCCGTATCTCGTGCTCGGCCTCTTCGCGGGAGTCATCGTCGACCGAAGTCGGCGCCGCACCATGATGGTCGGCACCGATCTGGCCTGCGCACTGCTGATCGCGGCGATCCCGGCGGCCTGGGCGGTCGGCGTGCTGTCGATACCGGTGCTGCTCACGATCGTCCTTTTGTATGGCGCTGCCGCGCTCTTCAACGACGCAGCGTCGATGGCCTACCTGCCGACCCTGGTGCCACGGCATCAGCTGCAGCGAGCACACGCCCGACTCGACGGCTCGTCCGCCGTGTCGCAGACCGCGGGTCCGACGCTGGCGGGAGCGCTGATCAAGCTCTTCGGTGCCCCGTGGGCGCTGTTGGTCGACGCCGCGAGCTACCTGTTCTCGGCGACCATGATGGCGAGTCTGCCGCCGGTGCCGGCAGTAGGAGCCACCACTCGATCGAGGGTGCGCGACGACATCCGCGAAGGTGTCCGCTGGGTATACCGCCCGGGTGCGCAGCGGTGGCTGGCGACCGGCACCCACCTGTGGTTCGCCGCGAACTCGCTGCTCGGCGTCGCCATACCGACGTTCGCGCTGCGCACCCTCCATCTGTCGGCGTTCCAGTTCGGCGTCGCGACGGCACTGGCCGGCGTCGGCGCCATCATCGGAGCGGGTGTCAGCACGCGGGCCGGTCGATGGCTGGGTACCGGCGGCGCCGTCATCGCCGCCCATACGATCAGCGCGGTCGGTGTGGCCGTGATGGCCCTCGCCGGTCTCGGCACGGGCGGCTGGCCGGCGACGGCGGTGCTCGGCATCGGGCAATGCGCTCACGGTCTGGCAATGGGTATGGGCAACTCGCACGAGATGAGCTACCGACAGGCGATGACCGCCGACCACCTGCAGGCTCGGGTCAACATCACCATGCGTGCGGCCAATCGCACGGTCATCGTCGTCATCGCACCACTCGCGGGCTTGTTCATCGCGGCGAGCGGCACCCGGATGGCGGTCTGGGTCGCCGCGATCGTGTTCGCCGCAGTCGCGGCTCTGCTGCTGGCCTCACCGTTTCGACGGGAACGGCTCGCGGTCGACTGAACGGTCCGCGCAGTTGCTCAGCGCAAGGCTCGCAACTGTCGCCACAAGTCGGCGAATTCGTCCGCGTCCGCACCCTGATCCCGCAACGTCCGCAGGTCCGCCCAGATCGGCGCGGACAGGACTGCCTTCGGGTCGTAGGCGTGTGTGCGTCGTACCCACTCGCTGTCCACCCGCTGCGGATCCGCGGAGTGGAGGGTGGGCAGCTCTGCGGCGTAGACCTCGTCCAGGAGGGTCGACGTCGGGTCGAGTCCGACGACGAGGTAGCTGCCCGTCGGTTCCGTGTTGATCGGCACCAGCGTCAGGTCCGGTCGATGCCGCCGAAGCACGTCGTGCACCTTGTAGACGTCGCCCGCCCACGAGAGGGTGCGCCGAATCCGCTGTGCTTCCAACGAGTTTCGCGGAAGCATGTCATCGAGGATGATGACGCCGCCGGGGGACATGTGCTTCTCGGTGTTCATGAAGTCGCGGAGCACGAACTCCGCGAGGTGCATGCCGTCGATGAACGCCAGATCGGTCGGGACGCCCCGGAAATGGTCGAAACTGTCTGCCATTGCGAAGAATTCGTCGCTGGTCCGGAGGAACGTGCGCACGTCGCAGTGGAGCGGTCGGGTGATCCGGTATGCCGGATCGACAGCGATGGAGCGAGTGTTCGACAGCGTCAGGCTCTGACCCTGGTCGACACCGATCTCGAAGTAGGTCCGGGGCTCGAGCAGATCGTGCATCGTCGCCAACAGCGTGTGCTTGTGCATCCCGCTGGGGGAGTGTTCGAACGGATCGGGCGAGGCCCACGTCAATCCGGCCGGTGGCTTCGAGCCGGCGCCCAGGCCTTCGACACCCGCGCGCCCGAGCGCGGCGATCGTCTCCTGTCGAGTCGGACTCCCCGCTTCGGACGGCCGCGAAGAAGTCTGCGTGGGCTCGGGGCCGACCTGCGGCGCCAGCCGGCGGGCGAGGCTCGACCGGATCGCGACCTCTCGGCGTCGGAGCTGCTCCGTTCCGGAGCGCCCGACGGTGTTGCGCAGTGCGGTCCCGACTGCCGACCGGATGGACATGGAGTTCCCTTCTGTCTGACGACGGTGCCGCTCACGGTAGGACGCCGTCCTTGCCGCCACCTGTGTGGCGCTGCCGCGCTTGCGAAGGCGCCATCAACGGAGGGTAGGCTGCCCTAAGCAAACCTGATCCCCGGTGCCAGGAGGTGACGATGACGACGGTGACCGAAGACCGCCCGCTCGACGGACGGATCGATCCGCAGGCCGGCGCGGAGCACTCGCTCGCAGAGCTGAGACCAGGGCAGTCCGGCGTGATCATCGGATGGAACGCCGCGCTGGAGCCGTCCACGATCCGGCGCTTCGAAGACCTCGGCTTCTGCGCCGGGGCCGAGGTGACGGTGCTGCGTCGGGCGCCGCTCGGCGACCCGTTCGTCTACAGCGTGGCGGGCTATGAGCTCGCGGTGCGTCGCGAGCACGCCCGCCAGCTCCGCGTCGTTCGTCGGTGAGCCACTGCGAACCGGCCGGCGGCACACTGACCGCAGTCACCGCCGGCACGAGCCGAGTTGCTCTGCTCGGCAGCCCCAACTCCGGTAAGACGACGCTCTTCAATGCCCTGACCGGACTGCGTGCGAAGACCGGCAACTATCCCGGTGTGACTGTCGCTCGCTACGAGGGCTCCGCACACACTCCGGCCGGTGACGTCGTCATCGAGGACCTGCCCGGCACCTACAGTCTGGATCCGATCAGTCCCGACGAAGAAGTGGTGCGAGACGTCCTGGACGGCACGTCCGAGGGGCTCACCACCCCGAACGCCCTGCTGGTCCTGCTCGACGCAACCACGATCGAGCGTTCCCTGACCCTGGTGGGCCAGGCGCTCAACACCGGCCTGCCGGCAACGGTGGTGGTGACCTTCGGTGACGACCTGCACCGGCGCATGGGGTCGGTCGATATCGCGGCCCTGGAGCGTGCCCTCGGCGTGCCCGTGCTCGCCGTGCCGGCGGGGGACCGTGACGCACTCGCCGCCCTGCGCGAACGTCTTGCGACGGTGAATGACTGGGCGGCAGCGTCGCTGCCCCCACCGGCTGACCGTGTCCAGGCGAGGGCGTGGGCGAAGTCCGTGCTCGACGGTGCCCGTTACCGGTCGCCGAGTGTCGACTCGAGAACACGGCGCATCGACGCCGTGTTGTTGCACCCGATCCTCGGAACCCTCATCTTCGCTGCGACCATGTTCCTGTTCTTCCAGGTCATCTTTACGCTGGCGACCCCGCTGCAGGACCTGGTGCAGTCGTGGTTCGACGACGCCGGATCGTGGACGCACACCCATCTCGGCGACGGCTGGGTCGGTAGCTTCGTCGGCGACGCATTGATCGGCGGCGTCGGCAGCGTGATGGTCTTCGTCCCGCAGATCGCCCTGCTGTTCCTCATGATCGCGATCCTGGAGGGCAGTGGATATCTGTCCCGGGCGGCGTTCCTGATGGACCGGCTGATGGCCCGTGCCGGGCTCGAGGGCCGCGCCTTCGTGGCACTGCTGTCGGCCTGGGCGTGCGCCATACCCGGCATCATGGCGACCCGTTCGCTGCCCTCGGCGCGGGACCGGATCGCCACCATGATGGGCGCACCGCTGATGACCTGTTCGGCGCGGTTGACCGTCTACGTGCTGCTGGTCGGACTGCTCGTCCCGTCGTCGGCGGCCGTCGGTCCGTTCGGTGCCCAAGGCGTCGTCATGTTCGTCCTCTACCTGGTCGGCGCGCTCGCGGCGATGGCGACGGCGTGGGTGTTCAAGCGGATCACCGGCCGGCACGGAGCCGTGTTGCCGTTCTACATGGAGATGCCGAGCTACCGCCTGCCGCGCTGGCGCTCGGTCGCGTTCGCCGTCTGGGACTCCAGCAAGGCGTTCTTGCAGAAGGTCGGCCGGATCATCCTCGTGGTGACCATCGTCCTGTGGCTGTTGCTCAACCTGCCGACGCGGGGGACCGCGGAGATGCAGCGCGCGGGTGTGGACACCACGAGTTCGGCGGCGACCTCGGCATACGTTCTCGACCACAGTCTCGCGGCCGACGTCGGTAAGGCGGTCGAGCCCGCCTTCGAGCCGCTCGGTTTCGACTGGCGGGTGAATGTCGGTGTGCTGGCGTCTCTTTCGGCGCGTGAGGTGTTCGTGGCGACGCTCGGCCAGGTGGCGGCTGCGGAGAACCCTGAATCGCCGCAGAAGACGCTGCAGCACATGACCACGGACCGGAACGGTCACCAGGAGAAGCTGTTCGACGCACCGACCACGGCGGCGCTGTTGACCTTCTTCCTGTTCGCCCTGCAGTGCATGTCGACGATCGGGGTGATGCGCCGTGAGACGGGCACCTGGCGCTGGCCGGCGATCGCGTTCGGCTACATGTTCGTGCTCGCCTGGTCAGCGGCGTGGATCGTGCACGTCGTGGTGGGAGCGCTGGCATGAGCGTCGCGGCGACCCTGCCGATGCACCCTGAGCTGATCGCCGGCGACGAACAGATGGTGCGCTGGATGCTGCCGCCTGGCGTGGTCCCGTTCGCGGGGCCGGTGCTGTCGGCTCCGGGCGCACTCGGCGAGTTGGTCACGGCCGGAGTCATCCGCGAGATCGAGTGCGAGTCGTGCGCGGTGCTCATCCAGTTGTGCGACGGCGAACGGTGGGGCGACCGGCTTCCGGCGGTCCGGGACGCGCTCGCGACGTCGATCGGTGATGGCGGCTGGCGGCCGCACGACGATGCTCAGTGCGGTCCCGACGCACTGCTAGCGTCCGCGGTGCGTGAAGTCCTCGCCGGGGAGGCGGGTGACTACGTCCGGTCGCACGGCGGTCGGGTGACGGTGGCATCGGTCGCGGATGGTCGGGTGGTGGTGACCTTCGAGGGGACCTGCGGTCATTGCCCGGCGACCGGCATCACGTTGCACGACCGGCTCGAGGCCGAGGTGCGCCGCAGGCACCCGGCGTTGCGGGAGATCACCGCGACCAACAGTGAGCCGCGGAACGGCCTGCGGTTGTTCACGATCCGGCGGCGCGGCGCCTGACCAGCGGGCCGGCCCGGCTCAGCGCTTGCGCAGGCTGAGGACTGCCCAGGTGGTCGTGGTCACCAGCAGACAGGCAAGGATCATGTGGACCTCCACCAGCTGGCCGGGCACCTCCAGGAAGTACTGCGTGTAACCCACGATGCCCTGGACGACGATGAGT
Source organism: Flexivirga sp. G2 (assembly GCF_055397625.1). Lineage (NCBI taxonomy): Bacteria > Bacillati > Actinomycetota > Actinomycetes > Micrococcales > Dermacoccaceae > Flexivirga > Flexivirga sp. G2. Next base: position 2,623,555 of record NZ_AP039675.1, on the reverse strand, counting down.
CCGAGGACCCAGCCCCATGCCTGCGGTCCGCGCGTATGGCGGGCCACCAGCAACGTCGCCATCAGCATCGCCACGACGAGCCCGGTGAGCAGCATGACGGTGTCTGCGTGCAGCCAGGTGACGGTTCGCAGGTCGAAATGCAGCCGGGCGGGATGTTCGGCGTCGTCGCCGGAGTGCGGTCCGGAGCCGGTGACCAGCGTGCCGAGGACCAGGACGGCGCCGAGCACGCACGCGGTCACCGCGGCGAGCACGCGAACCGGCGCCGGTGTCAGCGATGTCGGTCGGTCGTCGGTCTCGCGGGAGCGGTAGACCAGCCAGGCGGAGGCGCTGACCAGCACCATCGAGGCGAGCATGTGTGTCGCGACGATCGCGGGATTGAGACCGGTGCGGACCGAGATGCCGCCGACGACCGCCTGTACGGCGATGCCGACCAGAATGAGCGCGACCGGCGGCCAGAACCCCCGCCGGCCGGACCCCTTGCGCTGGTCGACGACGACCGCGATGAGCAGGGCGAGCGCGACGATGCTGACGACACTCGTCAGCGTCCGGTTGCCGAACTCGATGTACTTGTGCCAGGACTGCTCCTGGTGCTTCACCGGGGTGAGCGAGCCGGGCACACACTGCGGCCAGTCCGGGCAACCCAGGCCGCTCGCGGTCAGCCGAACCAGCCCGCCCGTCGCGACGATCAGGATCTCGACGACGAGGTTCAGCCAGAACAGACGATGCAGCCATGCGGTCGTCCCGGTCACCGGCTCGCGCGGCGGGAGAGGCGACCAGCCGGCGCTGGACCCACGGGTCTCGGTGTCCGGCAGCGATTCGGTGATCATCGGTCGTCCCATCGGAAGGTTGCAGCAGTCAGGGCGGTGGCTGCCGCGCCCCACACCAGCAGCACCGCGACGGGCTCACCGAGCGAACCGAAGTGCCCGGCCATGGCGTCGCGCAGGCCGTCGCCGAGCGCTCCGGACGGCAGCAGTCGCACGATCACGCCGACCGCGTCGGGGAGCTCATCGGTGGGGTAGAGCAACCCGCCGACAGCGGCGAACATCACCCACAGCAGATTGGCGACCGCGAGGACCGCCTCGGCGCGCAGCACGCCGGAGATCAACAACGCCAGCGCCACCCAGGTCCACGTGCCGACCAGCATCAGCATCAGACCGACGACGACACCGAACGGATCGGGATGCCAGCCGAAACAGGCGCCGAGCACGGCCAGCAGGACCGACTGCAGGGCCACGATCAGCAGCACCGCGAGCGCCTTCCCGGCGAGCAGGCCGGATCTGCCGAGCGGTGTGACACCCAGGAGGCGCAGTACGCCATACCGCCGGTCGAAGCCGGTCGCGATCGCCTGGCCGGTGAACGCGGTCGAGACGACCGCGAGAGCGAGAACGCTGGGTACGACGATGTCGACGCGGCGGCCGGGACCGAGGCTGGGACTGCTGCTGAGCGCCAGGCCGACGAGGGCGAGTGCCGGCAGCAACAGGGAGACCAGCAGTTGCTCGCCGTTGCTCAGCAGGATCCGCGCCTCGAACGCCGCCTGGCTGCGGGCACGCACGGCCGGGGAACTCATGCCGATCCCCTCGTTCCTCGGGTGTCGGTGTGGGTGCGATCGCTTCGGGTGAGAGCGAAGTAGGTGTCCTCGAGCCCTGCGGTCCCGCTGACCTCGGCGACCGTGCCGTGGGCCGCGACCGAGCCGGCCGCGACGATGATGACCTGGTCGGCCAGTCGGTCGGCCTCCTCGAACGAATGGGTCGTCACCACGACGCAGGCTCCGCGGTCCGCGGTCTGCCGGATCAGATCCCAGACGTCCAACCGGGCGTGCGGGTCGAGTCCCGCGCTCGGTTCGTCGAGGAAGACGACGTCGGGCCGGCCGATGAGCGCGGCCGCCATCGCGACCCGCTGACGTTGTCCGCCGGACAGTCGCCGGACCGACGTATGGCGGAACTCGTCGATGCCGAGTTGCTCGACCAGGGCGGGGAATTCGTCCCGTGCGTCATACAGGGTCGCGAAGTGTTCGAGGAGGCGCAGCGGTTTGACCGACGCCGGCAGGCCGCCGTCCTGCAACATGACTCCGACACGACGGCGGTGGGCGGCGTCGGCGGTCCACGGGTCGGCGTCGAGCACGCGGATCCGACCGGACTCGGGTCGGCGCAAACCCTCGGCCATCTCCATGACCGTGGTCTTGCCCGCGCCGTTGGGTCCGAGCACGCAGGTGATCGCACCCTGCGGGGCGCTCCAACTCATGTTGTCGAGTGCGAGCTTGCTGCCGTAGTGGTGTGTCACCCCGTCGACGACGACCGGCAGAACGGGAGCACTCACGACCGTCAAGTGTAGGTCGTGGCGTCGATAGGTCGCGCCGTGCCCTGACTCATGGACGAGGCGTGCCACGGACGCTTAGCGAGAAGTGAACGCCGTCACGTGAATCCGTCGGTTCCGGGGTGGTCAGGGTGAGGGGGACCGCGCACCCGACGCCGAGGTCGAAAGGGCGCGCAGACCCATGATGGCGCGTTCCAATTCTTGACGGTCATGGCATCTGCGGGCGCGTTCGGCGGCTGCCGAGAAGCGCTCCTGTGCGAGAGGCAGCTCACCGCGTGCGGCTGCCAGTTCTCCGCGGCAGTTGTCGACAGAACTCCGAAGTCGCGGAGTTGCCGCCGTAGGAAGGAGAGTCTCGGTCTCTGCCAACGATTCCTCGGCGCGGACGAGTTCGCCCATCAGCACCTGCACCTTCGCGAGGTCGAGGAGAGTCCCCGCCAATACGGTGTGGTCGCTGCTGGTGCGGCCGATGCGCAACGCTTCCTCGAACGAATGACTAGCGTCGTGGGGGTTGTCTCTCAGGAGCTGGACTCCGGCGATGTTGCTGAAGGTGATGCTGCGCGAGTCGAACCGACTCTCAGATGGGTCACGCTCGAGCAGTTGCTGCATCAGCGCGTCGGCCTCCTCGTACCTGCCGAGCTGCGTCAAGAGGAGTGCGATGTTGTTCATCGCGATCTCGGACGGGACCGCCCGCCCGCCTTGTTGGAGAAGGTCGATCCCGCGCTGGAGCGCCTCCAGCGCGCGCTCGTATCGCCCGACGAGGTAGTGCGACTGTGCCAAGGCGATCTGAATGCCACCCTCGCTGAGGGCGTCGCCGATCTGCTGGGCGAGTCCGAGCGCCTCATGCAGGAGCTCTTCGCTGGCAAGCCAGTCACCGTTGCGCGCCTTGTGCTGACCGAGTTGCCCCAGACAGCGGCTGAGTCCCGCGTCGTCCCGTGCTGCCCGTGCAGACTGCGCGCCGGCCGCGTACAGCCCTCGTGCGTCGAATTCGTGCGTCATATGGGCAAGGCGATCGCCGACCGCGTCGGCAAGTCGCAGAGCGAGCCCCCCGGTGCGCTGCGCGCATACGTGGTCGATCGCGTCCCGCAGATGTGCGGGGTGCGCCTTCAACCAGTCCATCGGGCGGGTCGGTAGCCGTAACGTCTCCGGGCCGGCGCGGCGCGGCAAGGACATCTTGGCCGTCAGCGGGCGGCGGTCTCGACTAGCAGCCTCGGCAACGTCGACGATGAACGCGGCCAATCGTTCCTCTGCGGTCTCTCGGGCTTCGCGCGGCCATTCCGTGACGAGTTGAATGGCGTACTGCTGCACTAGATCGTGAACGAGCAAGTGATCGCCCCGGGGTCCCACGAGGTGAAGGGCAATGAGTTCGCCGGCGAGCTCTTTGGTCGCTGCCACGGTCCGATCCGCCATCGCTGCGAGTGCGTGCAACGAGATGTCCGGCGTGGACGCCAATCCGGTCAACGCGAACAGCTCCAGCGCTGGAAGGCTGAGCGGTTCCACTGAGGTCGACAACACCTGACGCACGTCCATGGCGTCCGCTGCAGAACTTACGGCGTCCAGAGTGGCCTGGGTCTCAAGTCGGTCGAGGACGTGGGACCAGCCGAAGTCCTGTGCTTGGCACGACAGGATCCGCAGTGCGAGAGGAAGCCCTCCGCACGCTTGAATGACTTGGCTGCGTTGGGCGGCGGTGCCTGCAGGTACTCCCGAGGCGGCGAGCATGGCCTCGGCATCATGCGCGTTCATCGGTCCGAGCTGGACCCGCTCGGCGCCATATCGCGCCGCCATCGCAACCATGCGACGTCGAGTCGTCACCAGGGTGGTGCAACTGCCCGTTCCGGGCAGAAGCGGCTCGAGCTGGTCGTGATCGGCGGCGTCGTCGAGCACGAGGAGCATTCTCTTTCCCGCCAGCATCGAGCGGAAGAGTGCCGAACGGGCAGTCAGATTTCCCGGCATCGCAGCAGCCGGAACTCCGAGGGCGCTCAAGAAGTCGGCGAGGACGTCTTCGGCGTCGGTGGGGGATCCGCTGCTGAAGCCGTGCAGGCGAGCGAAGAGCTGACCATCGGGAAATGCGGACTTCACCGACTGTGCCCAGTGGAGCGCGAGCTGTGTCTTCCCCAAACCGCCGCTTCCCTCGATGACGAGTATTTCCGGGCGGCGGACGGTCGGCATCAACGCGTCATTCAGCTGCGCGAGCTCCTGCGTGCGTCCGATGAAGCCGGTGTCTGCCGCGGGCAGTTGCGCAGGACGGGACAAGTACGGCGTCGGCTGCCCACGAAGGGCGGCGTTGAGGTCCTCAGCCGTCTCGTCGTCCAGTGCAAGCGCCGAGGCGAGCGCCTCGAGGGTTGCGCGCCGAGGACGCGCGACGACGCCCCGTTCGAGATTGCGGATCGAGCGCGCGCTGACACCCGACCGTTCCGCCAACTCCTCCTGGCTCAGCCCGCGCGCGTGCCGCAACCGCGCAAGGTGCGACGCGCTGGAACCGTCCGGCTGCTGTGGCATGGGGAGCAGCGTAACCAGCGCCCGAACCCGGAAGTTCCGTCGAAAATTCCGGTTCTACTTCCTGGTCAGTACTGCGCCGGCTCGGGTTGAGTCGGACAGGTCAGAAGTATCCGAGGGAGGAATCAGTCGTGCGTTCACTCAAGAAGTTCGTCACATCCGTCGCTGTTGCCGGATCGTTGGCCGCCGGCGCCGTCGTCGCTGCGCCGCCGGCGTCCGCGTCCGTCGCATGGTTTTTCGGCCCGGAGCATCACTGCATGGTTGCGTGGGACCAGACGCGCACATCCGTCAAGATTCAGAGTAAGGACTGTCACAAGACACACCGCGTCACGGCCGTTTTCGCTCGCGGCCGGGACGTCACTGTGACGGTCGCGCCCGGGAAGAAGTACAAACTGTCCAGTGGGATCTTCTCGTCATTCCAGCGCATGAAGACCGTGTGGTGATTCACGTCTGATCGTGCGGGCGCGGACCTCGATGTCAGGTGACATCAAGGTCCGCGCCTCCCGTTCTGGGTGGCGCGGGTTGTCCGGTGCCATGAGGTTAGGTGAACCTGGCTGGAAGGTTCCCAGGGAATTACGTCACACTGGTGTTGTGTTTATCCCAGCCGGCGAGGTCGGCACGCGTGAGCGCGTGCTGCGATCGATCTCCGAGCGCGGCCCCATCACGGCGGCCGAGCTTGCGGAATCGCTCGGCCTGACCCCGGCTGCGGTCCGTCGGCACCTGGACTGTCTCGCGCACGACGAACTCGTCGAAGAACGCGAGCAGACCGGCACCCCTGAGCGTAAGCGCGGCCGGCCGGCCCGGGCCTTCGTGGTCTCTCCGACCGGGCATGCCCGCCTGCGTGGCGACTACGAGCCGCTGGCCGGCTCGGTGCTGCGCTTCCTGCGGGACAACTCCGGCGAGGAGGCGGTGACCGAGTTCGCCCGCCAGCGCGCGCACACGATGGCACAGCAGGCCGCGCCGATCGTCGAGTCCGCCGGTGCCGACCTCGGCAGCCGCACCCAGGCGCTCGCCGCCGCGCTGACCGAGCAGGGCTACGCCGCGAGCACCCGCCCCGTCGGGAATGACACCCCGCTGGCCGGGGTTCAACTGTGTCAGGGGCACTGCCCGGTCCAGCACGTCGCCGCGGAGTTCCCGCAGTTCTGCGAGGAAGAGGCGAAGGCCTTCTCCGAGACCCTCGGCGTTCACGTCCAACGACTTTCGTCGCTCGCCCAGGGCGACCACGTGTGCACCACATTCGTTCCAACTCCCACCTCCCCAGCGACTGAAAGGGATCTCTGATGAGCACGATCGAAGAGCTCAACCCGGGACTGAAGGGCATCGGCCACTACGAATACGGCTGGGCCGACAGTGACGCCGCTGGAGCCAGCGCGAAGCGCGGTCTCTCCGACGAGGTCGTCGCCGACATCTCGGGACGCAAGAACGAGCCCGAGTGGATGCTGCAGCGCCGCCTGAAGGCGCTGAAGCTCTTCGACAAGAAGCCGATGCCCTGGTGGGGTTCGGACCTGTCCGGGATCGACTTCCAGAACATCAAGTACTTCGTGAAGTCCACCGAGAAGCAGGCCACCAGCTGGGAGGACCTGCCCGAGGACATCAAGGCCACCTACGACAAGCTCGGCATCCCGGAGGCGGAGAAGCAGCGCCTGGTCGCCGGTGTGGCGGCGCAGTACGAGTCCGAGGTCGTCTACCACCAGATCCGTGAGGACCTGGAGGAGAAGGGCGTCATCTTCGTCGACACCGACACCGGCCTGCGCGAGCACGAGGAGCTCTTCAAGGAGTACTTCGGTTCGGTGATCCCCTCCGGTGACAACAAGTTCGCCTCGCTGAACACCGCCGTGTGGTCGGGCGGCTCGTTCATCTACGTCCCCAAGGGCGTGCACGTCGACATCCCGTTGCAGGCCTACTTCCGGATCAACACCGAGAACATGGGCCAGTTCGAGCGGACCCTGATCATCGCGGACGAGGACTCCTCGGTGCACTACGTCGAGGGCTGCACAGCGCCGATCTACCAGTCGGACTCGCTGCACTCCGCCGTCGTCGAGATCGTCGTGAAGAAGGGCGCGCGCGTCCGCTACACGACCATCCAGAACTGGTCGAACAACGTCTACAACCTGGTGACCAAGCGGGCCACCTGCGAGGCCGGCGCCACCATGGAGTGGATCGACGGCAACATCGGTTCCAAGGTCACCATGAAGTACCCCGCCGTCTTCCTGATGGGCGAGCACGCTCGCGGCGAGACCCTCTCGATCGCGTTCGCCGGCGAGGGCCAGCACCAGGACGCCGGTTCCAAGATGGTGCACGCTGCGCCCAACACCAGCTCCACCATCGTGAGCAAGTCGGTCGCCCGTGGCGGTGGCCGCACGTCATACCGCGGTCTGGTGCAGATCCTCGAGGGTGCGCACGGCTCCAAGTCGAGCGTCGTGTGTGACGCGCTGCTGGTCGACCAGATCAGCCGTTCGGACACCTACCCGTACGTCGATGTCCGCGAGGACGACGTCCAGATGGGCCACGAGGCGACCGTCTCCAAGGTCAGCGAGGACCAGATGTTCTACCTGATGTCACGCGGCATGACCGAGGAGGAGGCGATGGCGATGATCGTGCGCGGTTTCGTCGAGCCGATCGCCCGGGAACTGCCGATGGAGTACGCACTCGAGCTCAACCGTCTCATCGAGTTGCAGATGGAAGGCGCGGTGGGCTGAGCCCCCGTCGCTGCATCACCTGACTGCTCACCATTTGCTCCCGGAAGGACCCCTGACCCCACGATGTCCCTGTTGACACCCGAAGCGAAGACGCACGTCGACCCTGCCGCGCAGGCGTCGGTGCCCGAAAGCTCCCGCGCCGAACGCAAGACGTCGTACGACGTCGCCGACTTCCCCGTGCCGCACGGCCGCGAGGAGGACTGGCGGTTCACGCCGGTCGACCGGCTGACCGGTCTGTTGGCCGACGAGCCGACCGCCGACGACGCGGTCACCGTCGAGGTCTCGGACCCGTCGGTGGTCGCCGAGCCGCTGGCCGCCGGTGAAGGTGCACGCGGCACCGCGCTGGTCCCGGGCGACCGTGCGTCGGTGCTCGCGCACGCCAACAGTGCCAAGGCGCTGCACCTGAAGCTCGCCGCCGAGACCGAGTACGACGAACCGGTGCGGGTGCAGGTGCACGGTGCGGCCGGCAAGCGTTCGAACGGCCACGTCGTCATCGAGGCCGGCGTCCACTCCAAGGGTCTGGTGATCCTGGAGCACACCGGTTCCGGTGAACACACGGCCAATGTCGAGGTCATCGTCGGTGACGGCGCACACCTGACCGTGGTGAGCCTGCAGCAGTGGGACGACGACGCCCTGCACTTGGCGCAGCACGAGGCGCGGGTCGGCCGCGACGCCACCTACCGGCACATCGCGGTCAGCCTCGGTGGCGCGATCGTGCGGATCAACTCCAACGTGAAGTACGACGGCCCGGGCGGCGACGCCACCCTGCTGGGTGTCTACTTCGCCGACGCCGGCCAGCACCTGGAGCACCGCACCTTCATCGACCACAACGCGCCGCGGACCAAGTCTCTTGTCACCTACAAGGGTGCACTGCAAGGCGATTCGGCCCACTCGGTGTGGGTCGGCGACGTGCTGATCCGGGCCGAGGCCGAGGGCATCGAGACCTATGAGCTGAATCGCAACCTGGTCCTCACCGACGGAGCGCGCGCGGACTCGGTCCCGAACCTGGAGATCGAGACCGGCGACATCGCCGGCGCCGGGCACGCGAGCTCGACCGGCCGGTTCGACGACGAGCAGTTGTTCTACCTGCAGGCGCGCGGCATCCCCGAGCCCGAGGCACGGCGTCTGGTGGTGCGCGGCTTCTTCGCCGACGTCATCAGCAAGATCGGTGTTCCCGCGGTCGTCGAGCCCCTCATGGAGGCGATCGACGCCGAGTTGGCCGCCGGGGGCAATGCATGAGCGAGATCGACGAGGTCGTGACCGAGGAGTTCGTCCGGGTGTGTGAGCTCGGCGAACTCGCGGTCGACGAGCCCGCCCTCGCCGAGATCAACGGTGTGCGCGTCGCGCTGGTCCGCGACGGGCAGGACGTCGTACGCGCCGTCAACGACACCTGCAGCCACGCCAACGTCTCGTTGTCCGAGGGTGACGTGGAGGGCTGCACGATCGAGTGCTGGCTGCACGGATCCCGTTTCGACCTGAACACCGGTGAGCCCACCGGCCCGCCCGCAACGGCGCCCATCGCCGTCTACCCCGTACGAATTCAGGACGGTGACGTCTTCGTCGCCGTTCCGTCGAGCTGAAGAAGAGAGCTGGAATTACATGTCAACGCTGGAGATTCGCGACCTGCACGTGTCCGTGGACACCGAGAAGGGCAGCAAGGAGATCCTCAAGGGCGTCAACCTGACCGTGAACTCGGGGGAGACGCACGCGATCATGGGCCCGAACGGCTCGGGCAAGTCGACCCTCGCCTACAGCATCGCCGGACACCCCAAGTACAACGTCACCAGTGGCACGGTCACTCTCGACGGTGAGGACGTCCTGGCGATGTCGGTGGACGAGCGGGCCCGCGCCGGTCTCTTCCTGGCAATGCAGTACCCCGTCGAGGTCCCGGGCGTGACGGTGTCCAACTTCCTGCGCACCGCCAAGACCGCGATCGACGGTGAGGCACCGAAGCTGCGCACCTGGGTCAAGGACATCAAGCAGTCGATGAGCGACCTGCGGATGGATGATGGCTTCGCCGAGCGCGGCGTCAACGAGGGCTTCTCCGGTGGTGAGAAGAAGCGCCACGAGATCCTGCAGCTGGAGCTGCTCAAGCCGAAGATGGCGATCCTCGACGAGACCGACTCCGGCCTGGACGTGGACGCGCTGCGCATCGTGTCCGAGGGTGTCAACCGGGCGAAGGACGCCACTGACGCGGGCATCCTGCTGATCACGCACTACACGCGAATCCTGCGCTACATCAAGCCGGACCACGTGCACGTGTTCGTCAACGGCCGAGTCGCCGAGGAGGGTGGCCCCGAACTGGCCGACCGCCTCGAGGCCGAGGGCTACGACCGCTTCCTGACGCCGACGGCCTGAATCCGTCAGGGCGACATACGTTTCGGAGCGAGTGAGGAGATGACCGAAGTGACCGGGTTCGATGTCGAGAAGTTGCGCAGCGACTTCCCGATCCTGGCGCGGACCGTCCGCGACGGACGACCGCTGGTCTACCTGGACTCCGGTGCGACCTCGCAGAAGCCGCGGGCCGTGCTCGACGCGGAGCGGGCGTTCTACGAGCGGCACAACGCTGCCGCGCACCGTGGCGCCCACCAGCTCGCCGAGGAAGCGACCGAGGCGTTCGAGGGAGCGCGCGAGACCGTCGCGCGGTTCGTCGGCGCCTCCACCGGCGAGGTCGTCTTCACCAAGAGCGCGACCGAATCGATCAATCTGGTCGCGTACGCGTTCAGCAACGCATCTGCGCCGGGGGATCTCGGGATCCCCGGGGCGGACCCGGCGGTGACCGAGCGTTTCCGCATCGGGCCCGGTGACGAGATCCTCACCACGGTGATGGAGCACCACGCGAACCTCGTGCCGTGGCAGGAGCTGGCGCGGCGCACCGGCGCCACGCTGCGTTGGATCGAGGTCACGGACGGTGGCGAGCTCGACCTGAGCAATATCGACGAGCTGATCAACGAACGCACGAAGATCGTTGCGGTCGCGCACGTTTCGAACGTCCTGGGCACGATCAACCCCGTGCAGCTGATCGCCCGCAAGGCACAGTCCGTGGGCGCGATCACCGTGCTCGACGCGTGCCAGTCGGTGCCGCACCTGCCGGTCGACTTCGCGTCGCTCGGCGTCGACTTCATGGCGTTCAGCGGACACAAGATGCTCGGGCCGTATGGCGTGGGAGTCCTCGTCGGTCGCCGAGAGCTGCTCGACGCGATGCCGCCGTTCCTCTACGGCGGCTCGATGATCGAGCTGGTGCGGATGGAGGGTTCCACCTACGCGGCGCCGCCGCAGCGTTTCGAGGCCGGTGTGCCCAACGAGTCGCAGGCCGTCGGCCTCGCCGCTGCATGTGACTACCTGTCGGCACTCGGCATGGACGCTGTTGCAGCTCATGACCGGACGATCACTCGAGCGGTGCTCGACGGTCTGGCGGAGCGCCCCTGGGTGCACGTGCAGGGTCCGCTCGACGTCGAGAAACGCACGGGCGCAGTGGCTTTCGTCATCGACGGCGTGCACCCGCACGACGTCGGTCAGGTGCTGGACGACTCCGGAGTCGCCGTCCGCACCGGCCACCACTGCGCCTGGCCGCTGCACCGGGCCAGCCGGATCACCGCGACGACGAGGGCGAGCTTCGGTCCCTACACCACACTGGACGAGGTACGTGTCTTCCTCGAGGCACTCGATCGCGTCCCCGACATCTTCGGGGTGGCGGTCTGATGGACCTCTACCAGGAGCTCATCCTCGACCACTCCAAGAACCCGACGCACGCCGGACTGCGTGAGCCGTATGACGCGCAGGCCCATCACGTCAACACCACCTGTGGTGACGAGGTGACGTTGCGCGTGCACGTGACCGGGACCGGCGACGACGCGAAGGTCGAGGACGTGTCCTACGACTCGCTCGGCTGCTCGATCTCGGTGGCGTCGGCATCCGTGCTGGCCGAGGAGGTCATCGGTCACTCGGTCGGCGAGTCGCTGCAGACGTTCGCGGCCATGCGGCAGATGCTCACGTCGAAGGGGCAGGATCCCGGCGATGAGGAAATCATCGGCGACGGCGTGGCGTTCTCCGGAGTGTCCAAGTACCCCGCGCGCGTGAAGTGCGCACTGCTGCCGTGGGCGGCATACACCGACGCGCTGGCGCAGGCCGGCGTCGACATCAGTTCCGTCACCACCAGAAAAGGAGCGTGAGCCTGATGGCTGACGTAGCCACTCCGCCGAACGTCGCGGACGTCGAGGAGGCGTTGCGTGACGTCGTGGACCCCGAGCTCGGCATCAACGTCGTGGATCTCGGTCTGGTCTACGGCATCACCGTCGACGCCGACAACAACGCCGTCATCGACATGACACTCACCTCGGCGGCCTGCCCGCTGACCGACGTGATCGCCGATCAGACGGCAAGCGTCCTGGAGGGACTCGTGGAGTCGCACCGCATCAACTGGGTGTGGATGCCGCCGTGGGGCCCGGACAAGATCACCGATGACGGGCGCGAGCAGTTGCGCGCGCTCGGCTTCAACATCTGACGGACCGCCGAACCCCACGGGGCGCAGGTCACCAATGGTGGGCGACGTCGATCACCAGGCGCTGTCCCAGTGGGTCCTGGAGCACGAACGCCCGCATGGGCAGGCGAGCACGGACGCCGAGACCGAAGGTCGTGTGACCCTCGAACGACGAGACGTACGCCAGCTGGCGGAACGTCCGGAAACCGGCGACGTTCGCAGCGTGCCGGGGATCCGCGGGCCGGTAGGTCGGACGCCCCTGGGAGTCCGTTGCCGCCGCGTTGACGTCGATCTGCAGGCGGGCGCCGCCGCTGAGCGGCACCGGTACGCCGGACGGGCCGGACACGGCACTGACGTACCGCACCCGGTAGCCGGTGCTCCGGCCACTACCGCCGAGATCGATGACGATCCGGTCGTAGCACGTGTGCTGACCGGTGTGGGCACCGCGCACGGTGTCCGACGTGAGCGCAGCCGCGACCTTGTCGGTCGAGCCCCAGGTGATGCCGCAGTATGGCGCTGCATGCGCCGTACCCGAGGCTGCCAGGGGCAATACGGTGGCTGCAGTCAGACCGCACACCGCAAGCGCAGCCTTGCTGCGTATGCCCCGAATGATGGTGTGAGACATGACGTTTCCTTCCTTCCTGCACGCCACGGAATGTGGTGTGCAGAAAGGACGCCGTCGTCATACCCGAGGTTGCTCCTGTTCCCAGGAAAATGTGAGCTGGGTCACAGGCGTCATTCGACGCTGGCCGCGTCGAAGGTGTTGCACGCGTTCAGGCTGCCCTTGTCGTAGCCGATCTTGAACCACTTCTGCCGGGCCGCGGACGATCCGTGGGTCCAGGTCTCCGGGGTGACCCGGCCCTGCGCCTTCTGCTGGATCCGGTCGTCACCCACCGCGGCAGCCGCCGACAGTGCGGAGTCGATGTCCTGCGGGCTGATCTTCTTCAGCAACGGGTCGATCGTCACGCCGTTCTGGCCGTTGCGGGAGCCGTCGGCATACGAGACCCAGATGCCGGCGAAGCAGTCGGCCTGCAACTCGGTGCGCACCGAACCGGACTCGGCGCCCTGCGGGTCCTGCTGAGCGCGACCGAGCAGCCCGAGGATGTCCTGGATGTGGTGGCCGTACTCGTGCGCCAGCACGTATTCCTTCGCGAGCTGGCCGCCGTCCGAGCCGTACTGGCTCTGCAGCTCCTGGAAGAAGCCCGCGTCGATGTAGACCTGCTTGTCCAGCGGGCAGTAGAACGGGCCCATCTCCGTGGTCGCCGTGCCGCAGCCGGACTGCATCTGGCCGGAGAAGACCTTGGTGGTCGCGGGGGTGTAGTCCTTCTTCGCGGCGATCGGCAGGTAGACCTTCCAGAACCCCTCGACGCTGGCGACCGTGCCCTTGATGAGGCACAGGTCGTTCTTGTTGGCGTCGGCACCGGTTTTGCACTCGTCGAGTTGCTGCTGGATGGCGTCGCCGCCGGAGTCGATCTGGTTCTGGCCGTAGGGATTGTTGGCCTGGTCGCCGGTGATCTGGCCCGGGAAACCCCCGCTGCCGCCGGACCCGCCGGTCAGGTCGCCGCCGAACAGGACCATCAGGATCATCACGATCACACCGCCGACGCCACCGACCGCCACACCGCCGGGCATGCCGATGCCGCCGCCTCCGCCACCACCGGAACTACCCCCGCTGGAGACGTCGCCGGTGCCGATCCCCGCGTTGTCATTGAACGTCACGGCCGGTTTCCCTTCGCTTCCGCGGCGCCGTAAACGGATTGGGGCGCCGCTGACCCTGGACGTACACTAGCGAGTGAACGGCTTCGGGCGCCTGAAGCACGCGCCGGCAACGGCGTACGCGGCGGGCGCCTCGGCATGTGAGCCGCCTGCGAGCTTGAAGGGAACGACGTTGATCACCGCACAAGGGATCGAGCTGCGTGCGGGGTCTCGGATCCTGTTGCAGGATGCGACGTTCCGGGTCGCAGCGGGTGATCGGGTCGGCCTGGTCGGTCGCAACGGCGCCGGCAAGACGACCTTGACCAAGGTGCTCGCGGGTGACGGACAGCCCGCGGCCGGCACCGTCACCTCGTCGGGTGAGATCGGCTACCTGCCGCAGGACCCGCGCACCGGTGACCTGTCGATGCTGGCGCGCGATCGGATCCTGTCGGCCCGTGGCCTGGATGTCGTCATACGTGACCTGCGCGCCGCCGAGAAGGCGATGGCGGACGAGAACGACGACAAGCGCGAACGCGCCATGCGCCGCTACGCCCGCCTGGACGCGGAGTTCCTCGGCAAGGGCGGGTATGCCGCCGAGTCCGAGGCCGCGTCCCTGGCGTCGTCGCTCGGCCTGCCCACCCGCATCCTCGAGCAGCCGCTGGAGACGCTGTCCGGTGGTCAGCGTCGCCGGGTCGAGCTCGCCCGCATCCTCTTCTCCGGTGCGGAGTCGTTGCTCCTCGACGAGCCGACCAACCACCTGGATGCCGATTCGGTGCACTGGCTGCGCGATTACCTGAAGACCTACTCCGGTGGGCTGATCATCATCAGCCACGACGTGGAGATGCTCGACGAGGTCGTCAACCGGGTGTTCCACCTGGACGCCAACCGCGGCGAGATCGACCAGTACAACGTCGGCTGGAAGACCTACCTGAAGCAGCGCGAGACCGACGAGCGCCGGCGCCACCGGGAGCGGCAGAACGCCGAGAAGAAGGCCTCCGCCCTACTGGCCCAGGCCGAGAAGATGCGTTACAAGGCGACCAAGGCGACCGCCGCGCAGAACATGATCCGCCGCGCCGAGCGCATGCTCGACGGAGCCGAGGGCACCCGCCAGCAGGACAGGGTGGCCAAGCTGCGCTTCCCGACGCCGGCCGCATCCGGGAAGACCCCGCTGATGGCGGAGGGCCTGTCCCGGTCGTACGGCTCGTTGGAGATCTTCACCGACGTCGACTTGGCGATCGACCGCGGTTCCAAGGTCGTCGTCCTCGGCCTGAACGGAGCCGGCAAGACGACGCTGCTGCGGATCCTCGCCGGGGTCGACCAGCCGGACACCGGTGAGGTGCAGCCGGGGCACGGCCTCAAGCTGGGCTACTACGCGCAGGAGCACGAGAATCTCGACGTCGACCGCAGCGTCCTCGACAACATGAAGTCGGCGGCACCGGACCTGGACGAGACCGAGACCCGCAAGGTGCTCGGCTCGTTCCTGTTCAGCGGTGACGACGTCGAGAAGCCGGCACGCGTGTTGTCCGGTGGCGAGAAGACGCGGCTTTCCCTTGCGCTGCTTGTGGTTTCGGCCGCGAACGTGTTGCTGCTGGACGAGCCGACCAACAACCTCGATCCTGCGTCGCGCGAGGAGATCCTCGGTGCGCTGCGGGCGTTCGAAGGAGCAGTCGTGCTGGTCACCCACGACCCGGGTGCCGTCGAGGCGCTCGAGCCGGAGCGCGTGCTGCTGCTGCCGGACGGCGTCGAAGACCTGTGGGGTCCGGACTACCAGGACCTCGTCGAACTCGCCTGACCCAGCGGCTACTTCTGCCGGGCGCGGTGCGCGGCGGCCTTCATCCGGTTCTGGCATCGCGTGGAGCAGAACTGCCGGGTGCCGTTGCGCGAGCTGTCGACATACACCCGGTCGCACCGATCGGCGGCGCAGACGCCCAGCCGGCCGATCTCGTCGACGCCGAGCGCCATGGTGAGGCCGGCGGCGAGGCCGGCCGCCCAGCCGGGGCCGAAGTGGTTGCTGGGCCCGTGGAAGTGCAGGTGCCACGTCCCGTCGGGGTCCGGGTTGAGCTGGGGTCGGGCGCCGGTGCGCCCGAGCAGATCGTTGGTCAGTTCGGCCGCGCGGGTGGTGTCACCGTCGTCCGCTGCCTCGAACACCCGCCGTACGTCGGTCACGGTGTCGACCAGCACCCGGGCTCCGGCAGCCGGCACCGCAGGCGTGCTGCCGTCGAACGACAAGGCCTCGCCGATCGCCGTTCGCAGCGCCGACCCGGTCGGCACGACGACCTCTCGTCCGCCGTCGAGTCCGGGTGTGAGCCGGTTGACGAGGCGCGTCGCCGCGGTCAGTAGCCGTTCAATGTGACTGTCGAAACGCACTTGACCAGTTACTCCTGTTCGCTCTACGGTTCTCGATGTGACTGGTGAAAGCTTAGACGACAGTGATGCGCGTTTCCACCCTCTCGGTGCGTGGCAGTTGCTGTCCCGCGGCGCCAAGGGTTTGCTCATCGCTCGGATGGTCAACCGGCTCGGTGGCTTCTCGATGGCGTTCCTGTCCGTGCTGCTGACCGAGGAACTGCACGAGTCGGTGCAGACGACGGGGCTCATCGTCGCGGCCTTCGGCCTCGCGACGATCCCGTCGCGCCTTGCCGGAGGGTGGCTGCTTGATTCCATCGGCGCGCGTCCGACGATCCTGCTCGGGCTGATCGGTTGTGCGACAACGCAATTCGTGCTCGCCGCTGCGACCACGACGGCGATCGCGGTCGTCGGCGCGATAGGACTCGGCCTGTCGTACGAGCTGATCGAGCCGCCCACTCAGGGGATGATCGCGGACGAGAGCGACGAGGACACCGGTCCGGCGCTCTTCGGCCTGCTCTTCGTGTCGATGACCGTCGCAGCGGTCGCCGCCGGCGGAGTGGCAGCGGTGGTCGCCGGCTGGGACCTGCGACTGCTGTTCGTCATCGACGCCCTGAGCTGCTTGTCCTGTGCCGTGGTGATCCGCACGCTGCTGCCGGCTCGCGCAGCGCGCCATACGAACCGTCCCGTCGCGCGGCCGTGGCGGGACCGGAGATTCGTGGCGATCTTCGCGGTGTCGACGATCTTCACCCTCGTCCACATGGTGGTTGTCTTCGGTATGCCGCTGACGGTCGCCGACCGCCGGATCGGCCTGTGGGTCATCGGTGTCGAGACCGCCTTGTCGGCGGTGGTCGCGGTGCTGGCCCAACCGTTGTTGCGTGTCGATGCGCTCGTGCGGGGGAGCGGGCAGCTCGCATTCCCAGTCGGATTCGCCGGTCTGGCGCTGTCGATCGGTTGTCTCGCCGCTGCACAATCGGCCGCGCTCGTCCTGCTGTCCGGCGTGATCGGCGCGGTGGCCGAGGTGCTGCTGATGAGCAACCTGTATGCGCAGGTCTCCCGGCTCGCGCCGGAGGGTCTGGCGGGCCGCTACCTGGCAACCTTCGGCATCAGCTGGGGGATCGCGACGACGATCGCACCACTGGTGCTCGGTGCAGCGCTCGAACCGGGCAACGGCGTTCCCCTCTGGCTCGGGACCGCCGCCGTCGCACTGGGCCTGGCCGGCGTCGCACCCGCGACGAGCCGCCTGGTGGGAGGCCCACGGCATACTTCTGGGCTCGTGGTTGTTGCCGACTGACGGACCGACGCGCGTCGGCCGACCCCGGAGGAGGACGATGAGCAACTGGCAGGTGATGCACTCACTGACCCGTCAGTCGAGCGACATGTCGAAGCTGCAACCGGGCACGACCCGGCGCGTGCTGACCTATGCGCGGCCCTATCGGCGCCAGATCGCGACGTTCCTCGTCCTCGTCGTCATCGACGCACTCCTCGTGGTGGCAACGCCGTTGATCCTCAAGGAGATCGTCGACAGGGGAGTCGGTGACAAGAACACCTCACTCGTGGTCTGGCTCGCTGCCGCGGCGGCCGTGGTTGCCATCGTCGACGCGGTGCTCGGGGTCGTCGAGCGATGGCTGTCGGCCACCTTGGGCGAAGGTCTGATCTACGACCTGCGACGGGAAGTCTTCGGCCACGTGCTGCGCCAGCCGATCGCGTTCTTCACCCGGGCACAGACCGGGGCGCTCGTGACGAGGCTGAACTCGGACGTGATCGGTGCACAGCAGGCGTTCACATCCGTCATGTCCAACGTCGTGTCCAACCTGGTCAGCGTCCTGGTCATAGTCGTCGCGATGGCCGCGCTGTCCTGGCAGATCACCCTTGCCGCACTACTGCTCGTGCCCTTCTTCCTGATTCCGACGCGGATCATCGGACGCCGGGTGGCGGGCCTCACCCGCGGGCAGATGACCGAGAACGCCGATCTCGGGGCACGGATGACCGAACGCTTCAACGTGGCGGGCGCGCTGCTGGTCAAGCTCTTCGGCCGGCCGGAGCAGGAGGACACCGAGTATGCCGAGCGTGCTGCGAAGGTCCGTGACTACGGCATCAGCATCGCGGTGCAACGGGCGATCTTCCTCGTCGGGCTGACCTTGCTGGCGACACTGGCGACCGCCGTGGTCTACGGAATCGGTGGCGTGATGGCCGTGCACGGTGCGCTGACCATCGGCACACTGCTCGCCCTCGCCGCGTTGCTCGGCCGGCTCTATGCACCGCTGACCCAGCTCTCCAGTGTGCGGGTCGACGTGCTGACCGCATTGATCTCGTTCGAGCGCGTCTTCGAGGTGCTCGACCTGAAGCCGCTGGTGGCCGAGGACCCGCAGCCGGTCGCGCTGCCGGCCGGGCCGGTGGGGGTCGAATTCGACGACGTGGTGTTCAGCTACCCGACCGCCGACCAGGTGTCGATCGAGTCGCTGCAGACAGTGCTCACCCGCGACAAGGGTGACGGTTCGACTGTGCTGCAAGGGATTTCGTTTGGGGCGCAGCCCGGTCAAATGATCGCGCTGGTCGGCCCGTCGGGTGCGGGGAAGACCACCACCATCGGTCTGGTCTCCCGCCTCTACGACCCGACCGCCGGCGTGGTGCGCATAGGCGGGCAGGATCTGCGGAAGGTCTCGTCCGAGTCCCTGCGGGACCGGGTCGGTGTCGTCACCCAGGAAGCGCACATGTTCCACGACACGATTCGCGCCAACCTGCTCTACGCCAAGCCGGACGCGAGCGACGCCGATCTGGAGCGCGTGCTGCGCGAAGCACAGGTCTGGGACCTCGTCAGCCGACTGCCCTACGGCCTGGACACGATGGTCGGTGATCGCGGACATCGGCTGTCCGGGGGAGAGAAACAGCGACTCGCGATCGCCCGACTCCTGCTGAAGGCACCGTCCGTGGTGGTGCTGGACGAGGCGACCGCGCACCTGGACTCCGAGTCCGAGGCGGCCGTGTCCCGCGCACTCGACTCGGCGCTCGCCGGGCGTACGTCGATCGTGATCGCGCACCGCCTGTCCACGATCAGGGACGCCGATCTCATCCTGGTGATGAATCAGGGGCGGATCGTGCAACAGGGAACGCATGAGGAGTTGCTGGCCGCGGGCGGCACATATGCCGACCTGTACCACACGCAGTTCCGTGACCAGCCGGTGAAATCCCCTGCGCCGGTGACGGACTGAGTGCCGCTACGGTCGGCGGTATGACGACATCGCAGCTGGTCCACCTGCAGGCCGCCGACGGGATCGCGACCATCACGCTGGACAGCCAGCACAACCGGAATGCCCTCAGCAAGCAACTCGTCACGGAGCTGGCCGAGGCACTGGCCACAGCGGATGGCGACGACACGGTCCGTGCGGTGCTGCTCACTGCGGCCGGCACGGTCTTCTGTTCCGGTGCGGATCTGTCCGAGGCCAAGGACGGCGGGATGGAGCAGGGTGCGCACGCACTCGTGGCGCTCCAGCGACAGATCCTGGCGTCGGCCAAACCTGTCGTCATACGACTGCACGGACCGGTGCGCGCGGGCGGTCTGGGGCTGGTCGGAGCGGCGGACATCGTCATCGCGGCGGACACCGTCACCTTCGCGTTCACCGAGGCGCGGCTCGGCCTGGCACCCGCGCTCATCTCGCTGACGACGCTGCCTCGGATGACCAGCCGGGCTGCTGCCCGCACCTTCCTGACGGCCGAATCCTTCGACGCAACAACGGCGGCCGAGGTTGGACTGATCACCGAGGCGGTGCCCGCCGACCGGTTGGATGTGACCGTGGCCGGTGTGTTGGAGCAACTCACCCAGGCGAGTCCGCAGGGCCTGCGGGAGAGCAAGGCCCTGATCGCAGCGCCGCTGCTCGCGAACATCGACGCGCACGGCGTCGAGATGGCCGAGCTCTCCGCGCGGCTGTTCGGATCGGACGAGGCGAAAGCGGCGATGCAGGCGTTCCTGGAGCGAAAGAAGCGGTCGTAGCGAAGCAGGAGGGGCGGGCTATTCGTCTTCCTCGTCCCAGATCCGGACCTTCTTCGGCTTCCTCGGCCGGGCCGGTTTGGGGCCGTTGACCGCTTCCTGCTCCTCCTTCCAGCAGCGGTAGAACATGAAGACGATGCCGCCGATCGCTCCCGCCCACCACTGCAGTGCGTAGCTGAAGTTGATGCCGGCATACGTCGCGGGGCTCGGTTTCGGCAGCGGCGCCAGGCCATGGCGGGTGGTGGCATTCGCGGGCTTCTCGGACCGCATCAGCACGTAGCCACCGGTCAGCAAATCGACCTTGGTCCGTGAGGCGATGGTGTCCAGATTGATCGACGACACCTGGCCCGGCACCCGCTGGTTGTCGGTCGCCGGCTCGCCCGGCCGCAGCCAGCCGGTCACGGTGACAGTGCCACCCGGAGTCGGCGGGACGGACGTCGGTGCGGCCGCCGTGCGGCCGTTGTCGAGCCAGCCACGGTCGACCAGCACCGTCGGACCGTCCGCCTGGTGGAACGGTATGACGAGCTCGTACCCGAACGTCCCGTCGTTGGGGCGGTTGCGCACGAGCAGCTTCTTCGGGGCGTCGTAGTGGCCGACGAGTTTCACCTGCCGCCAGGTGTCGTTCGGTGACAACTTCGTGTCACGGCCGGCCAGGATCGACGTGACCGCAACGGGTTCGGCGTCATAGTTGTCCGACAGCTGGTGCTGGGACAGCGTCTTCGCCTCATAGCGGTGCCACTGCCATCGACCGAGGAAGACACAGGCGACGGCCCACACGACGGCGATCAACAACCACGTCAGCCAACGTCGGGTAAGGAGCCTGCGGAGCACCCACAGACCGTAACTGGCCTACCCTGGAGACATATGACCAGCCTCGACAAGACGGCCATGAGCCTGCCGGACACTTTCGGTCGTGTCGCCACCGATCTGCGCGTGTCGCTGACCGATCGATGCAACCTGCGCTGCACCTACTGCATGCCCGCCGAGGGACTCGACTGGTTGCCCAGGCCCCAGATGTTGACCGACGACGAACTCGTCCGAGTCGTCGACATCTTCACCCGACTCGGGGTGCGCTCGATCCGGCTCACCGGGGGAGAGCCGCTGCTGCGTCGCGGCCTGCCGGACGTCGTCCGCAGGTTCGCCGAGCTCGAGCACGCACCGCGGATCGCCATGACCACCAACGGGATCGGGCTGGATCGCCTCGCGCAACCGCTTGCCGAAGCAGGCCTGGAACGCATCAATGTCTCCTTGGACACGGTGGACCCCGAGCGGTTCAAGGCGTTGACCCGCAGGGATCGCTTCGCCGATGTCGAGAACGGCATCAAGGCGGCCCAGGACGCCGGACTGAAGCCGGTCAAGATCAATGCGGTCGCGATGCACGACCCCGAGGGCAAGGACAACCCCGCGGACCTGCTGCAGTGGTGCCTGGATCGCGGGCTGGAGCTGCGCTTCATCGAGCAGATGCCGTTGGACGCCGGGCACACCTGGGAGCGGCAGACGATGCTGACCGCGCGCGAGCTGCACGAAACGCTCGGCAGCCGCTTCGAGCTCACCCCGATGCCGGACGGCACCCGTGGCAGCGCCCCTGCCGAGCTGTTCCTCGTCGACGGCGGCCCTGACACCGTCGGTCTCATCGCCAGCGTCACGGCGCCGTTCTGTGCGGCCTGTGACCGGGTCCGCCTCACCGCCGACGGCCAGGTCCGCAACTGCTTGTTCGCGCGGGACGAGGGCGACCTGCGCGGCCCGCTGCGTGCCGGCGCGAGTGACGAGGAGCTCGCCGACGTGATCCGCGCGACGATGCTGGCCAAGCGTCGTGGCCACGGCATCGGCGAGCCGGAGTTCCGGCAGCCCGATCGCCCGATGTCCTCGATCGGCGGATAGTAGAGACGATCAGTCGGTCGGCGGCAACTCGTCGATCCCCTTGATCTCCAAGGGAAAACCGCGGAAGCTCAGGAACTCCGACAGTGTGGTGCGGTGCTCGTCGCACGCCAGCCACGTCTTGTGTCGGCCCTCGTCGTGGATCTTCGGGTTGCGCCATACCAGGGCGTAGGTCGCGTCGCGGCGACACCCCTTCGCGCTGCACTGAGTCACCTGATCGGGTGCGTCCCCGGGCAGTCTCATCGGCTGTGGCCGTGCAACTGGCGGCGCTGGTCGGTGACCATGCCCCGCCCACGAACCTGCTTACGCTTCTGGTTCGCGGCGTTGGCGCCGATCACGGCGACCTCAGGCAGCAGGACGGCCAAGCCGACACACACCCAGCGGGCCGGGCCCTCGAGGACGTACGCGAGCACGAAGGCAAGGGTTCGGATGCCCATGGCGATCGCGTAGTTGCGCATCCGGGTGTCGAGGTCGTGCTTACCCGGCATCGGCAGGTCTGTTGCCGACTGCACAGAGGGTTGGTTCTTCCGGCGCGCCACGTCTTCCAGTCTAGGCGGGTCGTCACGACACGCCGTGCGGGCTACCGCCTGGTAGTCCAATAGCCTGTGCATCCGGGTCCGTCCGGGCCACCACACCACCGAACCAGGGAGAGCGCCAGATGCCGCAGCACGTGTTGATCACCGGGGGTAACCGAGGCATCGGTCGGGCGATCGCAGAGGCATTCGTCGCGGCCGGGGACGACGTCGTCGTGACCTCACGCAGTGGCTCCGACGGCCCCGAGGGTGCGACGACGGTCGCCTGCGACGTGACCGACACGGCGTCGGTGGACGCGGCGTTCACGGCCGCCGAGGAGCACTTCGGTGGGCCGGTCGAGGTGGTGATCGCCAACGCCGGCATCACGCAGGACACCTTGCTGATGCGTATGTCGGACGAGGACTTCGACGCGGTTCTCGAGACCAACCTCACCGGTGCCTTCCGCTGTGCGCGCCGCGCGACGAAGGGCATGATTCGGCGCAAGGGCGGCCGAATCATCTTTGTTTCCAGCGTGGTCGGGCTGCTCGGCGGCCCCGGGCAGGTCAACTACGCCGCCTCCAAGGCCGGTCTGGTCGGTATGGCGCGCTCGATCGCCCGGGAGATGGGCAAGAAGGCGATCACGGCGAACGTCGTCGCTCCCGGTTTCATCGACACCGACATGACGCGTGCGCTGCCCGAGGCGCAGCGCAAGGCGTATGTCGACTCGATCCCGGCGGGCCGGCTCGCGGAGCCCGACGAGGTCGCACAGGTCGTGCGTTTCCTCGCGAGCGACGCGGCGGGCTACATCAACGGCGCCGTCATACCGGTCGACGGTGGCCTCGGCATGGGCCACTGACCGGCATACCGACCCGAACACACGACAGCACACAACACCGAACCGAGGGAGTCGACGTGGCAGGCATCGTCGAAGGCAAGCGACTGTTGATCACCGGAATCACGATGGAGTCCTCCATCGCGTTCCACGTGGCCAAGATCGCCCAGGAGCAGGGCGCCGAAGTCGTCATCACGTCGTTCGGCCGGGTCATGCGCATCACGCAGACCATCAGCAAGCGGTTGCCGAAGCAGCCGGAGCTGCTCGAGCTGGACGTCACCAACTCCGAGGACCTCGACAGCCTCGCGGATCGTCTCAAGGGGGCCGGGTTCGACTCGCTGGACGGTGTTCTGCACTCCATCGGCTTCGCGCCACCGGGCGCGTTCGACTTCATGACGGGCACCTGGGAGGACGCTGCGACGGCGCTGCAGGCATCGGCATACTCACTGAAATCCCTTGCTGTTGCTGCACTTCCGCTGATGACCGAGGGATCGTCCCTGGTGGGTCTGACGTTCGATGCGAAGTTCGCCTGGCCGGTCTACGACTGGATGGGTGTGGCCAAGGCGGCGTTCGAATCGACGAACCGCTACCTCGCGCGTGATCTCGGCCCCCAGCACGTGCGCTCCAACCTGGTGTCGGCGGGGCCGCTGCGCACGACGGCGGCCAAGTCGATCCCCGGGTTCGAGCAGTTCGAACAGGTCTGGGGCGAGCGGGCGCCGCTGGGCTGGGACATCACGGACCCGACTCCGGCCGCGCAAGCCTGCATCGCCCTGCTGTCCGACTGGTTCCCGGCGACGACCGGCGAGATCGTGCACGTCGACGGCGGCGTGCACGCGATGGGTCAGTAGGTCACCACTAGCATCGTCGCCATGGACACCTCGGACGGGGCGACAGTCGTCGGGGCCCGGATTCTGCGTGGCCCGAACCTCTACTTCACTCGGCCGGCGGTCAAGCTGACGCTGCGGCTTCCCGGGTACCTCACGGCGGACCAGGACGGGCTCAAAGCACTCGCCGCGGAGATTGCGGTGCGCGCGAAGGACACCGGTCGGCCGGGCAGTGAGGCCCGCCGCGGCGTGGTGTTGCGCATCGTCGAGCGGGCGGTGCGTCTGCTGATGCGCGAGGCCGGCGTCGTCCGGATCGGTGTGCGGGTCCGCCCGGGCGAGTCGCCTGATGAGGTCATCGTCGTCATCGCGCTCAACAACGCCGGCCGGGCCCGGGTGGTCGCCGACGTCATCGGACCACTGCTGACCGACCTGCTCGGCAACGAACCGGTGGCCGAGGTGTTCCGGCGGGCCGGCGCCGAGGTGCGCGCGCAGCCGCCGGGGGAGCGCGTCCGCGCGCTGCGGCCGAGGGTGCCTGTGGTGGCCGTGACGGGCACCAACGGCAAGACCACGACGACCCGGCTGATCGCGCATCTGGGTATGACGGCTGGTCGACGCACGGGCTGGAGCTCCACGGACGGAGTCCTCGTGCAGGGCGAGGTGGTCGAGACGGGTGACTACTCGGGGCCCGGCGGCGCTCGTGCGGTGCTGGATGCCCCTGGAGTGCAGTTCGGCGTGCTGGAGACGGCGCGTGGCGGGATGCTGTGGCGCGGGTTGGGCACGGCGCACAACGACGTTAGCGTCGTGACCAATGTCAGCGCGGATCACCTGGGAATGGACGGGATCGACACACTCGACCAGCTCGCAGAGGTGAAGGCGATCATCACCAAGGTGACCAAGCCCAAGGGCTGGGTGGTGCTGAACGGGGACGACCCGCGGGTGTGGGCAATGCGCGGCACTGCGGGTGGCCGGCCCTGGTGCTTCAGTCTCGACCCGGAGTCGCCGTCGCTGCGGGAGGCCCTCGATGGACACGGTCGAGGCATCACCGTCCTGGACGGCTACATCGCGGTGCTGCATCCGGGGGCGTCGCCGGACCGGCTGATCCGGCTGGTGGACGTGCCGATGACGTTGTCCGGGCTGTCGGAGCACAACATCGCCAACGCGTTGGCGGGTGCGGCGGCCGGCCTGGGTGCCGGACTGCCGAGGGAGGCCGTCGTCGAGGGACTGCGTACCTTCACACCGGATCACCGGCTCAACCCGGGGCGGATGAACATCTACTCGGTGTCGCTGCCCCAGGGCGGTATGGCGACCGTCGTCCTCGACATGGCGCACAACGAGGCCGGTCTCGACGCCCTGCTGCGGGTCGGACGTGGGCTGGTGCGGCCGGGCTCGCAGCTGCAGCTGGGGCTCGGAACCGGTGGCGACCGCACCGACGAGATTCTCGTCCGGATGGGGGAGATGGCCGGGCTGGGTGCTGATCGTGTCCAGATCCAGCACAAGGAGCATTATCTGCGTGGCCGTTCCATGGAGGAGCTGGAAGGCCTGCTCCGAGAGGGACTTTCGCATGTCGGTGTGCTGCCGACGGCTTCGTGGCCCGATGAGTTCAGTGCGCTGACCGGGCTCATTGCTGCCGCTCATGACGGCGATGTCCTCGCGTTGATGACGCACTCGCACTGGGCGCAGTTGCACCAGTGGCTGATGGGACATGGCGCGACGTCGGACAGCGCCTCCGTCATACGACGTAAGGCGGTGGGTGCGCGCGGTGAGCACGAGGCCGAGTCGGAGATCGCCGCGCTGTGGGCGATGGAGGACGACGATGCGCGGATCGACGCGGCTTTCGAACTGCGGCAACGGTTTCCGAAGGACGGCCGGGTGCTCTACGAACTCGCCGGAGCCCATGATTCCGCAGGTCGTGAGGCGGACGCGTTGGAGTGGTACGGCAAGGCGCTGGCGTTGCGGCTCGACGAGCCGTATCGGCATCGGGCGCAGCTGCAGCAGGCGTCGACGTTGCGGCACCTCGGGCGGCTGGAGGAGTCCCTCGCCATACTCGACCGATTGGCGGCAGATTATCCGGACGAGAGCGCTGTGGTGTTGTTCCGTGCGCTGACGTTGCACGATCTGGACCGCGACACCGAGGCATTGCGAGCAGTGGCAACGCAATTGGTGGCGACCAGTGCTGAGCCTGACGTGCAGCGGTATTTGGGCTCGCTGACGAGGTTCACCGACGAGATCGGTCAGTAGTGCCTCTCCCGATGCACAGTGACGGCACGGCGGAAGCCCTTGCGCTGATTGAGAAGTGCGTCGGTCGGCACGTGACGGCTGTCCGGCGCGTGCGCTATGTGCACCGGGGCGCTGTGCTCGAGGAGCACGGCATCGTCGAGTTCACCTTCGACGACGGGCAGGTGCGCTGTCTCGATGCCGGTCATGACGGGGAAAGGCTCACCGTGCGTGACGGCCGATGGGTCGACCCATTTGCGGAGCCGCTCTCCGACGAGAACCGTGAGTTTGTCCGGGTGTCAGGAAAGTGGACTGCGTTCGAGATCGACGAGCGCGACGAACTCTGGCAAGTCGTCGGTGAAGTCCTTGAAGACGTCGAACCGCTGTGGCAGTTCGGGCACACCCTGGTTGGTGTCGGACTGACCTTCGGCCGGTTGAGTTTGGTGGCGAAAGTCGTCGCGGACACGCTGCGACTGACGTGGGAGACGGCTGCGCAGTGATGGCGTGCGCGGGAGTTGATCGGCTGTTCCTGGGCAGGTAGCGACGCTCGAATGATATTCCGGTTGTTGTGGTTTCGCCTCCGAGGGTTGTCGGTGGTTGGGTTTAGACTCGAACACAGATAGCAACCACGAGTGGACGGGTGGAGGTGGTGGGCGTATGACGTCGGAGAACGACAGTCGGGTGGTGGATCTGTCCGGTGTGCCTGGTCCGGTGGCGGATGCGCTGATCTGTCTGGTGGGCGAGCTCGGCGGCGACGCGGGGGCGGCGGTGCGGGAGGGTCGGGTGTCGCGGGAGCACTTGGGGGATGTGGTGCAGGCTGCGGAGGTGGTGAAGGGGTTCGCGGATGCTGTGTCGTTGGATGCGACGGCGGCGTTGGTGGCGGACGTGTGCGCTGATCATGGTGTGGGGGTTGATGATCCGCGGTTCCCGGCGAAGGTTGCGGCGCATCGTAAGCATGCGTGTCGGGCGGTGGTGCATGAGGTGCAGTTGTTGACGGGTGGGACGTTGCCGGCGGCGCGGGATCGGGTGCGGTTCGCGACCGCGATGCCGGAGCGGGTCGGTGCCGCGCACGGGTTGTTGCGGGCGGGTGGGTGTTCGTGGGAGCGGGCCAGGGTCGCCTACGCGGAGACGGCTCATCTGGATCCGGTGGTGGCGGGTGCGGTGATCGGCCGGTTGTTGGCGCCGCCGGAGCGGACGACGGCTGCGGCCGGCGATGGCGGCGGTTGTCCGGTGCCGTTGTCGCACAGTGGTTTCCGGGCCAGGATCCGTCGGCAGTTGGCGTTGGTGGAGTCGGCGGCAGCGGACCGGGAACGCCGGCATGCGGAAGCCGTCGAACGGCGCGATGCGTGCACCTTCCCTGGCCGGGATGGAACGGCGGTGTTGCAGGTGTCCGGGGATGCGGCGAAATTGTTTGCGGCGCAGCAGCGGATCACCAGTCTGGCCAAGGCTGCTCGTGCCGGCGGTGACGGGCGCACCCTGGCGCAACTGCGTGCGGACATCGGCATCGACTTGTTGTTGCGTGGCACGGTCGCCGGGGACGACCGCCTGGGCACTGCACCCGCAGGCCGGTTGCACGTCATTGTCCCGCTGGCGGCGTTGTTACCCGAGGATCTGGTGGCCGCGCAGCGATTGGCCGACGGGACCGGTGCTGCGGGCATTTCCAGCGCTGCGGGGTGCGGGCTCGGGGAGGTCCCCGGCCTCGGGTTCCTGTCTCCGGCGCAGGTGCGGGAGGTCGCGGTGCAGGCGGGGTCGACGTGGGCACGGTTGGTGACCGACCCGGTGACGGGCGCTGTCATCGATGCCGCGCGCACGTACCGGGTGCCGGCCGGCATGAACCGGTTGGTGCAGGGTCGGGATCACACGTGCCGGGCACCAGGTGACTGCGGGGTGTCCGCGGCGGATGCGGACGTGGACCACGACACCGAATACGTGCCCGGTGCAACAGGATCGGGTCAGGGTGCGACGCATCCGGGCAATCTGCATGCGCTGCATCGCGGGCACCACAACGCCAAGACGGGCCGGTTCTGGTCGAGTCGGCAACACCAGGATGCGTCGATCACCTGGCAGACACTGACCAGACGGTTACGAACGATGGTGTATGACCACGACCGGCCGGGTGATCGGTGTCCACCGTTCGTGAGCCGGATGGAGCAACAATTCGGGATCCGGTTGGCGCTGTGCCGCGAACACGACCTGATACCCAACGTCTTCACCGACGTGGACGACCTGCACCTACTCACCGGGCGCGATGACGAGCGTGCGTCGACGGACCACGTCCACGGCGGCTCGTCGTGTGACAGCGAGCCGCGTCGTCAGATCCCGGGACGGGTCCAGTACTTCCGACCAGTACGCAAGATCACGGTCGAGATGCCACACCCTCCGCCACCGTTCTGAGGGCTGTGGTTGCCGCTGGATCTACTCGGCTGTCGTCAGTCGAGGGTGAAACCGAGATGGGTGTAGAGCGCCGATGCCTCCACCGCGGTGGCATCCACTCTCAGGCTGAGCCCCGACGGGCACTCAGCCCATGCCGCTTGGACCAACACCCTGCCCACGCCACGACGGCGCGCCTGCGGGATGACGAACAGATCGATGATGAACGCGCCCTTCGGGATGTCCGGCCACGGCGCATCGGAGACCGTCAAGATCGCACCAACCAATTCGTCGCCGCACCAGGCGCCTAAGGATGCGTTCGTCAGCCACCGTCCGTAGACGCCTCGCCACGAGGACATGATGTCCTCGGCCGCCTCAGGGGACGTCATCTGGTTTGTCGTGCCGAAGTATGTTCGCCAATAAGCGTGCCCAACTGATTCAAGATCGGCCTCCGTGATGGGCCGGAGCCCGACCCCATTCGGAATCCGGATCTCCGCAGCCGTCCACGGACCTGACAGCATGACGGCGTTCGGCATGTGCCGACCATACTGACTCAGATCGCCCCGTTTCGAACGGTTTTCGTGTCCGTCACCCCCGCCGCGCCGGTCACCTCGTTGCGGCTCGAGTACGGAGCCATCACTTACCGAGCGCTCACAATCTTCTGTCACACGTCACACGTACCGTTCCCAGGTGGCGGACAAGAGACGGCAGCCTGATCGATGGGTCGGTGCCCTGACGACACTCGCAACGCGTGGGCCGGACTCGCTGCGCTGGATGCTCGTCGGCAGCGCGGGCTGGATGGCCGCGCGAACCTGATCCGCCAGCACCTGAGTCGAACCGGAACAGATCGACAACTTCTCCGGCGTGCTCTCAGCGGGCGGAACCTATCTGTGCGCGCGGCCGGACCATCGGATTCGTAGCACGCGGATTCAGGGCAGCTCACGGAAGCGGTCGTGCAACTCGGGCAGGAAACCGGCGAGATGATTCATCTCCGTGGCGCAGTGCTGCACCATGTCGCGGCCGAGAGTCGACGGCATGGCGGCTCCCGTGATCCGAGCAGGTATTGCGGAAAGACCGCGCCGGACAAGCGAAGTGGCGACGAGGGCCGCCCAGAACGAGCGGGACGGGAGCTCGAGCACGCTGACGTCGTTCAGGAAGAATCGGCTGCGCATCTCCGATCCGTCAGCGGTCGGGCGGACCTGATGCACCAGCCAGCCGATGCCGATCGGATAAGCACTGAGCGTCACCCTCGCGCAAACGTGCAAGGTTCCGGAGACACGAGAGATGCCCATCCGTTCCGGATCCACGAACCGGATCGCCAAGCGGTGCAACCGCTTTCCGATGTACTCGTCGACATACGACACGTTGCCGACATACTTCTGCCGGTCGGTGAGGCCCGGCAGCAAACCACGGTCCTCCCCGAGAGCGGCGAACTGGTGCGCCGTCGGATGCCAGAGCTTGTACCGGCTCGTCTCACGGCTGTGCCAGCCGAACCACCAGTCCCACATCGCCGCGGACACGCCGGGCATCGCGGTGTGCACCGCGACGAAGATCTGCCCGCTCCGCAACCTGGTCCAACCGGTCTCCACGGCCTCGTGCCCGGGCCGTGCCAGTCGGTCCGCGACTTCGTCGACGCCGTAGCCGAGCTCGGCCGGCACCTGACCGCCGGCGAGCACAGCCGCGACGTGTTCCTGCTTCGGACGCGGCGACGGCCGGAAGTACTCGGCGTACGGCAACGTCGTGTCCTCGTCGGCGAGCCCGAGGTGCCGAGGAGTCCGGTTGTATGCCGAGGGGAGTGGCGCCCGGTCCACCTCCGTCTCGACATACCTCACTGGTCGGGAAGTTGCTCGCGCCACTCGCTGTCCTCGGCCGCGGACGCCTCGGTGGCATCGGTGGCCAGTTGCTGCGGATCCAGGTCCGGATCACCCGGCTGGTCGTCGTCGGTCCGAGCACCCGCATTCGCCTGGTGTGTGAAGCTTTCCAGCTCGGTGAGGACCGCGCCGTGCTGGTCCACGCACAGCATCACGAGATCGCCCGGGTTGGCGAGATGGACCGACTGCCGCGTCGCTTCGAGTTCGTCCAGGACGGTGAGGACCTGCCGGCAACGAGCCCCGTCGGCCATCGCCTCGCGCACACCCTCCTCGACCAGGGCCGCGGCCTCACCGGGCGCACGGCGGCGCAGGTTGTCGTCCTCACGCAGCACGAGCACGTCGAAGTACTGCGCCGCCGCACGGCCGAGCTCGCGAATGTCGTCATCGCGCCGGTCGCCGGCTGCCCCGACCATGCCGATCCGGGAGATGCGATGATCCGCCGCGCCCTGCCGCTGGTCGACATACCCCTGCACGAACTCGCCGAGCCGGTGCATCCCGGGCGGGTTGTGGCAGTAGTCGACGAAAACCTCTGCGTGGTTGACCTCCACGCGGTTCAACCGGCCCGGCGACAGGTAGTACGACGTGGTGAACGTCCGCAGTCCCTGTCGTATGTCGTGCAACGGTGCGCCGGCCGCGAAGGCGGCGCCCGCTGCGGCGAGCGCGTTCGCGACGTTCATCCGCGCGGTGCCACCGAACGTCGACGGCAGCAGATGCGTCCAGGCCAGTGGCATCGAACGACGGCCCTGCTTGAGCACGATCATCTCGCCGCGGTCGGACGGCTCGAGCACCACGGCGCGGGCACCACGGCGGCATTTCTCGTCGATGAACTCGCGCACCCGGCTGCCCGGCGGTTCCATCGAGAACCACACGATGGTGCCCGAGCAGCGTCGGCGCATCGCGCGGACGAGCGGGTCGTCGGCGTTCAGCACGGCATACCCGTCGCGCGGAACAGCTTCGACGACAACGGATTTCACCCGGGCAAGTTGCTCGAGGGTGTCGATGCCGTGCATCCCGAGGTGATCGGGCTGGATGTTGGTGACGATCGCGATGTCGTTGCGGTCGTAGCCGAGACCCTCGCGCAGGATCCCGCCTCGCGCCACCTCCAGCACCGCGAAGTCGACCCGGGGGTTCTGCAGCACCATGCGCGCCGACCGCGGTCCCGAGGCGTCCGCCTTGATGACCAGTCGCTCGTCGATCACGATGCCGTCGGTGGACGTCATACCGACCTTGCGGCCGAGGCTCTTCATGATGTGGGACAGCATGCGCGAGGTCGTCGTCTTGCCGTTGGTGCCCGTGACAGCGACCACCGGGACGCGCGACGGGGAGCCGGGCGGGAAGAGCAGGTCGACCACCGGCTTGGCGATGAACTGCGGCTCACCGATCGTCGGGTGCGTGTGCATCCGGAAGCCCGGCGCAGCGTTCACCTCGCAGATCGCACCGCCGGTCTCACGCACCGGCGCCGTGATGTCGGGGCAGATGAAGTCGATGCCGGCGACGTCGAGACCGATGAGTTGTGCTGCCTCCTCGGCGATTTCGACGTTGTCTGGGTGTGCGTCGAAGGTCCGGTCGATCGAGATCCCACCGGTCGACATGTTGCCGGTGAGAGCGAGCTTCACTATCTCGTCCTGCGGCGGGACATCGCTCATGGCGTAGCCCTGCTCCCGGACGAGCTCCACCGCTGCATCGTCGACGACGATCCGGGTGAGTACCTTCTCGTGGCCGACGCCGCGCCGCGGGTCGGCATTGGTGGTGTCGACGAGCTCCTGAACCGTGTGCTCGCCGTCGCCGATCACGTGCGCCGGAACGCGTTCGGCGATTGCCGCCATCCGTCCGCCGATGATCAGACAACGGTAGTCCTTGCCGGTGATGAAGGATTCGACCTGCACGATGCCGCGGCGGCTCTGTCCCGCGGCAAGTGGGAAGGCGTCTCGGACCTCGTTCTCGGAGGTGAGGTTGAGGATCACGCCCCGCCCGTGATTGCCGTCCAGCGGCTTGACGACGACCGGGAAGCCGATCGTGGCGGCTGCCTCCGCTGCGCCGTCCGCCGAGCGCACCGTGATCGCCTTCGGCACCGGGAGTCCCGCGGAGCCGAGCAACGTGGCGGTGAGGTTCTTGTCACCCGCGATGTCGACTGCCAGCGCCGAGGTGCGGGAGGTCATGGTGGCGCGAATGCGCTGGGCATGGACACCCTGGCCGAGCTGCACGAGAGAGTACTGATTGAGCCGGTGCCACGGTATGTCGCGACTGACCGCCTCCTCGATGATCGCGGCCGTGGACGGGCCGAATGCCTTCTTCCCGGCGGCGCGCAAGAAACGGTCGAGCTCCGACTGATAATCGAACTCGCTTGTGGGAGCGAGCAGTTCGTTGACGATCCGCACCGCCAGCTCACCGGCGGAGACCCCGACCCGCTCGTCGAAGTAGCCGAAGATCACGTTGTAGACGCCCGGGCGGCCCTTCTCGCCGCGAGTCTTGCCGCGCCGCATGTCGTGGCCGGCCTCCTGCTGCAACTGCAGCGCGACGTGCTCGGTGACGTGCCCCAGCCAGGTGCCCTCGCGCAACCGCTCGACGAAGCCGCCGCGATGTCCGCGCGAACAGGTGTGTTCGCTCAGCCCCGGCAGCCACTCCAGCAGGCGATCGGTGAATCCGGGCAGCCTGTCGGTCGGGAAGTCCTCCAGCTCACCGAGGTCGACGAGCAGATGGACCGCCTGGTCGTACGCCCAGACGTTCGGGCCCCGGTAGACCCGGGTGCGCAGGACCTTCAGCTGTCCATCGGTCGGCGACCCTTGCATGGTTGCTGCTCCTCTCGTGGGCGGGGATGGCGGAGACCGGCTACGACGACCGGGTGGAGCTATCTGCGCAAGGCGGCGGCTGCGGTGGCCGTGTCGTGGCGGTCCCTGCTGGTGGAGACCGCCAGATCGGCATACTTCTCGGAAAAGTCTGTGAGAGTAGCTGATTCAAGATCAAATGTCGCACCGAACGGCAGCGTGTGCACGACCGCGCCGGTGACCAGCAGCGGTGCGTCCCGCTCGGCCTGATGAGCATCGGTGACCGCGGTCCTCGCGTCGACGACGAACACCGCGCCGGAACCGACCACTGTCAGTTCGGTGCCGCCGGTGACCTCTGCGGCGGTGTCCTCGTCGATGCCCATGCCGAGCAGGTTCGGCGACGAGGCGACCAGGGACAGCAACCGGCCGTAACGCGCGCGTTGATCGAAGTGCTGGTCGACGATGACACCCGGGAGCAGACCAAGTCCGGCGGTGAGCTGACTCGACCGCTGCCGAGGAGTCACGCCCTCGTCGCCCATCGAGATCATGAACTGACTCATGATCGATGCACCGGCCGAGGTGCCGGCGATCACCGCACCGCGTTCGTAGGCGCGCAGAATCGCTGCACCCAGTGGTGTTCCGACGATCAACTGACTCAGCTTGAGCTGATTGCCACCGGACAGGAAGATTCCGGTGGCACCGTCGACGAGCGCCTGCAACTCGGCGTCACTGCTGTGCGCGCGATCGACCGGGTCGACGGAGTCGATCTGCGGTGCCCCGAGCCGCGAGAAGACCGTCGAGTAGACGTCAACGACCTCGTCGGGGACCGACGATGCCGTCGGAATGATCACGATGCGGGACTTGCGACCACCTGCCAGTCGTACGAAGCGTCGCAGGATCGTCACCCGTCCGACTTTGTCCTCGGCACCGCCGATGATCAGCAGAGAACGCGCAGCTGGATCAGACATGGGGTGATTCTAGGGAAACACCCGCGTCGGGACCCGCGCTGCCGGACTTCCCGGTGAGTCGGTCCGCTTCCTCGACGTCGTCGCGGGAGATGCCGAGCATGAAGAGCACGGTGTCGAGATAGGGGACGTTGACGCTGGCGTCGGCCTGCTCGCGGACGACCGGCTTGGCATTGAAGGCGATCCCGAGCCCGGCGGTGGCCAGCATGTCGAGGTCGTTGGCGCCGTCACCGACGGCGACCGTCCGAGAGAGCGGCAGGCCCTCGGCCTCGGCGAATCGGCGCAGTGCGCGGGCCTTCTCAGCACGATCGACCACTGGTCCGTCGACGCGTCCGGTCAGCTTGCCGTCGCGGACCTCGAGCTTGTTGGCGTGCGCCCGGTCGATGCCGAGCTCGGTGGCCAGCGGCTGGACG
Source organism: Flexivirga sp. G2 (assembly GCF_055397625.1). Lineage (NCBI taxonomy): Bacteria > Bacillati > Actinomycetota > Actinomycetes > Micrococcales > Dermacoccaceae > Flexivirga > Flexivirga sp. G2. The sequence goes on along the minus strand of NZ_AP039675.1, from coordinate 2,588,899 downwards.
ATCTCGATGAAGCCGCCGGACACGACCGCGACCGAGAAGCCGAGTCGCCGTACCGTGCGCAACAGGGTGCGTGCACCGGGCGTCAGGCGTATGGCGCGGCGCACCTCGTCGAACACGGACTCGTCGAGTCCGGCCAGGCAGCGAACACGTTCGTGCAGGCTCTGCTCGAAGTCCAACTCGCCACGCATCGCCCGCTCGGTGACGGCGGCGACTTCCGCCTCGCGACCGGCGTGTGCCGCCAGCAATTCGATGACCTCGTCCTGGATCAGGGTGCTGTCGACGTCCATCACCAGCAGTCGCCGTCCGCGCCGTGCCAGGCCGCCGGGGGACACCGCGATGTCGACGCCGTGTTGCGCCGCGAGCAGCGCGAGCGCCCGACGCAGCTGCGGCACGTCGGCGCCGGACAGGTCGAGTTCGAGGGTGGTCACCGGGTCGCGGGACAGCCGGCGGATGCGATCGATGTTCGCGCCCTGGTCGCCGATCGCCGAGGTGATCGGGGCCAGGCTGCGCGCCGGCAACGGGGCGCCGAGCACGACGACCGACGCCCGGCCCGTTCGGCGCGCCGGGTTGTCGCCGTGACCTGGCTCGACGGTGACGGTCAGCCCGAACTCACTGCCGACGGCTTCCAGGGCCGTGGTGAGTGCCGTCTCGTCGGACGTCGGTTGCAGCAGAGCGGTGAGCAGCAGCCGACCCCGGACCACCGCCTGCTCCAGGTCGAGCACGAGCGCGTCGGCCTCGGCCGCGGCCTGCAACAGGCGAGCCGAAACCGCCGGTCGGTCCTGGCCGGTGAACGTGACGAGGAGGGTGTTCATCTGTGGAATTGACTGTGACACAGGTGGATTCACGCCGGAATGACCGTGCCCTTGCCGACGACGGTGATGCCCGAGTCGGTCACGGTGAACCCGCGGGCACGATCCTCGTCGTGGTCGAGACCGATGCTGGCGTTGTCGGGCACGTGGACGTCCTTGTCGATGATCGCGCGGCGGATCCGGCAGTGTCGCCCGATGTCGACGTTGTCCATGATGATCGCGTCGTCGACCTGGGCGAACGAGTGCACCTTGACGTTCGTCGAAAGCACCGAGTTGCCGATCACCGAACCGCTCACGATGCAGCCGGGAGAGATCATCGAGCCGGTCGCCATACCGCTGCGGTCGGATGCACCGTGCACGAATTTCGCCGGCGGATAACCCGAATCGCTGGTGCGGATCGGCCAGTCGTAGTTGTAGAGGTTGAAGATCGGGTGGATCGACACGAGGTCCATGTGCGAGTCGTAGAACGAGTCGATCGTCCCCACGTCACGCCAGTAGCCGAAGTCGCGGTCGGTGACACCGGGGATCTCGTTGTCCCGGAAGTCGTAGGCGTAGGCCTCGCCCTTGTCGACGAACGCCGGAATGATGTTGCCGCCCATGTCGTGCTTGCTGTCGGCGTCCTCGGCGTCGGTCGTGACCGCCTCGACCAGGGCGTCGGTGTCAAAGACGTAGTTTCCCATCGAGGCAAGGATCTCGTGCGGCGCATCGGCGAGTCCGACCGGGTCCGAGGGCTTTTCGCGGAATGCGCCGATCTTCTGTCCTTGGCCCTCGGCGAGTTCGATGACACCGAACTGGTCGGCGAGCTCGATCGGTTGCCGGATGGCGGCGACGCTGGCGCGCGCGCCCGACTCGATGTGCCGGTCGACCATCTGGGCGAAGTCCATCCGGTAGACGTGGTCGGCGCCGACGACCACGACGATGTCCGGCTTCTCGTCGTGAATCAGGTTGAGGCTCTGGTAGATCGCGTCGGCGGAGCCGGCGAACCACTGCTTGCCGCGCCGCTGCTGCGCGGGGACCGGGGCGACGTAGTTGCCGAGCATCGTCGACATACGCCACGCCTTGGCGATGTGCCGGTCCAGGCTGTGCGACTTGTACTGCGTGAGGACGACCATCTTCAGGAAGCCGCTGTTCGCGATGTTGGAGAGTGCGAAATCGATCAGCCGGTAGATGCCACCGAACGGCACCGCAGGTTTGGCCCGGTCCGCGGTCAGCGGCATGAGTCTCTTGCCCTCACCGCCGGCCAGGACGATCGCCAGCACGGATGGTCCACCTCGTCGCACCATGGACATAACCTACGGGGCGCGCAGGGACTAGCGTCAGGGGTTGTGAGAGTGGATCTGCTGACCAAGGAATATCCGCCCAACATCTACGGCGGCGCCGGGGTGCATGTTGCCGAGTTGGTGCGCGCTTTGCGCGGACTCGGGGACACCGTGCACGTGCGTGCCTTCGGAAGTCCGGTGGATGAGACGGACACCACCGGGTATGCCGAGCTGCCGGAGCTCACGAACGCCAACGCGGCGTTGCAGACGATGGGTGTCGACCTGCGGATGGCCGACGACTGTGCCGGTGCCGACGTCGTTCACTCGCACACCTGGTACGCGAACTTCGCCGGCCACGTCGCGTCCCTGCTGCACGGCGTCCCGCACGTGGTGACGGCGCACAGCCTGGAGCCGATGCGACCGTGGAAGGCGGAGCAACTCGGCGGGGGCTACCGGGTCTCGTCATACATCGAACGCTCGGCGTATGACGCGGCAGCTGCCGTCATCGCGGTGAGCCACGGGATGCGCAAGGACGTGCTGGCCAGCTACCCGGACCTGGCCCCTGCCAAGGTGCACGTGGTGCACAACGGCATCGACTCCGAGCTGTGGCACCGTGACACCAGTGAGGCAGCAACAGCCACGTGCCGGACACACGGCGTGGATCCGGACCGCCCGACGGTGATCTTCGTCGGGCGCATCACCCGTCAGAAGGGTCTGCCCTACCTGCTGCGCGCTGCCGCCGAGCTGCCGCCGGAGGTGCAATTGGTGCTGTGTGCCGGTGCGCCGGACACGCCGGAGATCCTGCGCGAGGTCGAGGACCTGGTGGCCGGTCTGCGCGAGTCCCGGGACGGCGTGGTCTGGATCCCGGACATGCTGCCGCGCGCGGAGGTGATCGCATTGCTCTCCGGTGCAACGGTTTTCGTCTGTCCTTCGGTCTACGAACCGCTCGGAATCGTCAATCTGGAGGCGATGGCGTGTGGCTGTCCGGTGGTGGGTACGGCGACCGGAGGGATTCCGGAAGTCGTCGCCGACGGCGACACCGGCTGGCTCGTCCCGATCGAGCAGGTGACCGACGGCACCGGCACACCGAAGGACCCGGACCGGTTCGTCGCGGATCTCGCCCGGACCCTGACCGAGGCGGTGAGTGACGTCGCCGAGGCACGGCGACGTGGTGCGGCCGGTCGGGAGCGGGCGGTGCGTGAGTTCGGCTGGGAGACCATCGCCCGGCGGACGCAGCAGGTTTACGAGTCAGTTGCCGGTCGAGTGCCGGGGGAGCGGAGCGGAGGAGGTGTATCGAGACCAAGCTGAGGGGTCTCGATACGCGGCTCGTACCTCACCGCTACTCGACCGGCTTTACGCGCGCATTCCGGCGAGGTGCAGTGCGGCGGCAGTGGTGGCCTGGGCCATGGCACGGTCGGTGAGCGCCTGCAGCTCGCGCAGCGCCCGCTGCCGTTCCACATCGGCGCTGACATCGATGGCCGTCGGATGACGGAGTGCGAAGTCGACTGCCGCACCGACGGTTCCGGCCGTCTGCAGGATCCGGATTGCCCGGCCGGGCAGACCGGACGGCAGGCCCCATTCGCGCAGCGTGGCGACCTCGTCGGCCTGCGCCCGCAGGTTCGATCCGGCGAACGGCTGGATGTCGAGCGTCTCCAGCGCGGCGGTCGCGTGCGCGAGCCGGGTGCGCAGCTCGCGCTCGATCTGGGACTCGTGCAGTTCCTCCAATCGGTGGGCCGGGGTCGGGGCACAGTCGAAGGATGTCAATCGCACCGTCATACCCTCGTCGCCCTCGGGACCGAAGATCTCGATCGATGGCACGAGCGCGCCGCCGATCGCGGGCACGTAGACGCATTCACCGGAATCCGTTGCCGCGGCGTTGAGTTCGGGGTTGCCGCGCGGCATACCGGACAGGTCGCCGGCACGCGGGAGCGCACAGGCCAGGACTCGCTCACCGAAGTCCTGCCAGGTCGCCAGGTGTCCGACATCGCCGGCGACGTGGTCGGCATCGGGCAGCGCCCGGCGCACTGCTTCCTCGAGGTCCAGATGTCCGGCCCAGGCAGCGGTGACCCACAGGCTGAGGCGGACGGCGGCTGGCAGATCGGACATGGCCGCACCAGGGTATGACGCGGACGTGGGACGACCTGCTGGCCGGTCGCCGCCATGCTGCGGCCACGCCGTAAGGTGCGTCACATGTCGGATGTGCTGGCACTTGCCGGAGTGAGCGTTGTCCGCGGTCAGAAGCGCCTCTTGGACGGCGTCGACTGGGAGGTCGAGGAGGGCGAACGCTGGGTGGTTCTCGGCCCCAACGGTGCCGGGAAGACGACCCTGCTGCAGGTCGCTGCTGCGCGCATGCATCCGTCCTCCGGTGTCGCCGGCGTCCTGTCCGAGGTCCTCGGCACCGTGGACGTCTTCGAGCTGCGCCCACGAATCGGCCTGGCATCGGCCACGATTGCCGAACGCATTCCGAACGGCGAGCGCGTGAGTGACGTCGTCGTCACGGCGGCATACGGGATGGTCGGCCGGTGGCGTGAGAAGTACGACGACCTCGATCACGGACGTGCCCGCGAGCTGCTGGACGCCCTCGGCGCCGGGCACCTGGCGGACCGTCGCTTCGGGACGCTGAGTGAGGGCGAGCGCAAGCGGGTGCAGATCGCCCGCGCCCTGATGACCGACCCCGAGCTGATGCTGCTCGACGAGCCCGCGGCCGGACTGGATCTGGGCGGCCGGGAGGACCTGGTCAGCCGCCTCGGCGAGATCGCGCAGGACATCGAGGCCCCGGCCCTGGTGCTGGTCACCCATCACGTCGAGGAGATCCCGCCCGGGTTCACCGACGTGCTGCTGCTGCGCGACGGCAAGGTCGTCGCGGCAGGACCCCTCGAGGCCACCCTGACCGCCGAGAACCTGACCGCCACCTTCGGTGTGGAGCTGACCCTGGAGCACGTCGGCGACCGATGGGCCGCACGCGCGATCCAGCGTCCCCGCGGCCGGCATGCCGCCGGCTGAGCGCACCGCAGCCGACATCTTTGAAGAGCTGCTGACGCCATGTCGTTGACCGAGATCCTGTTGATCACGCTTGCCGGGATGGCCGCGGGCGGGATCAACACGATCGTCGGGTCCGGCACGCTGGTGACGTTCCCGACCTTGCTGGCACTCGGCTACCCGGCGGTGCCGGCGAACATCTCCAACTCGGTCGGTCTGGTCGCCGGGGGAGTCTCCGGATCGTGGGGATACCGGGCCGAGGTGTCCGAGGCGAAGGACCGGCTGAAGCAGTTCATGCCGATGTCGTTCCTGGGCGGCATCACCGGCGCCCTCCTGCTGATCTGGCTCCCGCCGTCGGCCTTCAAGGCGATCGTGCCGACGCTCATCCTGGTGGGGATCGTGCTGGTCGTCATCGGGCCGTGGCTCCAGCACCGAGCCGCGGACCGGCATTCCGAGGTGACCGACGAGATGTCGCGTGGGCGCCGGATCGGTTTGCTGGCAGGGCTTTTCGCGGCCGGTGCGTATGGCGGATACTTCGGCGCGGCCCAGGGCGTCCTGCTGATGGGACTGATGAGCGCGATGCTGCCCGACGGGCTGCAGCGGCTCAACGGCATCAAGAACATCCTGAGCCTGATCGTGAACGCCGTCGCTGCGCTCACCTTCGTCGTCGTGTCCTTCCACAACGTACGCTGGGGCGTTGCGCTGTGCATCGCGGTCGGTGCATTCCTCGGCGGGCTGATCGGCGCGAAGATCGGCCGCCGGCTGCCGCCCTGGCTGCTCCGGGCGTTCATCGTGGTCGTGGGCGTCGTCGCCATCGTCCAGCTGAGCTGAGGCCGGCTGGCACGACCTACAGTGGGGCATCGTGCCAGTCATCGAGATCACCGACCCCGCCGACGAGCGGGTGCGCGACTACTTCCGGCTGACCGACGTCGCCCTGCGCAGACGCCTCGAGCCGGAGAACGGGCTCTACCTCGCCGAGAGCGAGAAGGTCATCCGGCGGGCCCTCGGCGCCGGGCATCGGCCGCGGTCCTACCTGATGGGGCGCCGTTGGCTGACCGACCTGGCAGACCTGGTCGAGCAGGCCGAGACCGACGATGTGCCCGTGTATGTCGGGGCGGACGACGTGATCGAGGAGATGACCGGTTTCCACCTGCATCGTGGCGCACTGGCCTCCATGCACCGGCCGGTCCTCCCGGCATACACCGAGCTGCTGCGGGGTGCCCGGCGCGCGCTGGTGCTGGAGGACATCGTGGACCACACCAACGTGGGGGCGATCTTCCGATCCGCGGCGGCGCTCGGCGTCGATGCCGTCCTGATCACTCCACGTTGCGCGGACCCGCTCTACCGACGCAGCGTGCGGGTGTCGATGGGCACGGTCTTCCAGGTTCCCTGGACGCGGATCGACCCTTGGCCCGGTGCGGTGGAAACGCTGCAGGCGCAAGGCTTCTCGGTCGCGTCGCTGGCCCTGCACGACGACGCGATCACCCTGGACGAACTGGTCGCGGACCCGCCGGAACGGTTGGCGATGGTGCTCGGCACCGAGGGCGACGGGTTGAGCAGGCGCACCGTGGAGGCGAGCGATCTGGTGGTGCGGATCCCGATGTCGGGCGGTGTCGACTCGCTGAACGTCGCGGCCGCCAGCGCGGTCGTCCTCTGGGCGACACGCCCCACCGGTCCCAGGGGCCCCGCCGGCCCCGCATGACCAGTAGTTTCGGACTGTCAGTGGCATTGCAGATCGTCCGGAAGGCACGTCATGGATTCCAAGACCTGGTGGATCATCATCGCGATCATCGTCGTGGTGCTGATCCTGATCCTCATCGCAGCCTGGCAGGGAAAGCGCCGTACCGCGGCGCGCCGTGACGAGGCCCAGCAGCTGCGCGGCAGGGCGAGGGAGAACGAAGCGACCGTCACGGAATCCCGCCAGCGTGCCGAGTCGGCCACCGAGCAGGCGGAGCGCGCCCGTGCCGAGGCGGAAGCCAAACAGCGTGAGGCGGACCAACTGGCCGCCGAGGCGCGGCATGAGCAGAAGACCGCGGAGGCGGTCGAGCGCGATCACGAGGAGACCTTGCGCAAGGCCGATCGACTCGACCCCGACACACCGACCGACCGGCACGGCAATCGGATCGAGGGCACCGGATCGCGTGGTGACGGTGACGGTGAGAGCCGGATCGACCCGGACACCGGGCGACCCGTGGAGGAAGCGGCGCGCGAGCAACCCGACCCGCGCGAACGCCAGCACGTCGTCCGGCCGGACGGCTCGGTCGGGGACGAGCCCCCCGAGGGCGACGCCGATGGATCGGACGGCAGCAAGCCCTCGGACACGGTCAACCGGTTGTTCGGCCGGCACGCGCGCGACGACGCCTCCGAAGATGGCCCCGAGGACGGCGTCGAGCAGCCGAAGTAGTGACCGTCAGGATCCGGCGCGAGCCGCCTCCATGATCAACGTGTATGACGCCCGGCGTTCCGCAGGGTCGTGCACGTTGGTCGTGATCATCAGCTCGTCCGCCCCACAGCCGCGGGCGCGCGCCGTGATGCCCGCGAGGACCGCGTCGCCGGTGCCGGCGGTGACGAAGCGACCGAGACTGTCGACGAGTCGCTGTTCCAGTTCGGTCCATTCATGCGCTGCGGCTTCCTCCGGCGTGGGCAGTGGGCCGGGCCGGTTCTGTCGCAGACGGACCGTCGACAGTGCAGCCGCTCGCTCGAGTTCCGTTGCGCGCTCGGCGGTTTCGGCGGCGATGGCCGAGACGGCGAGCATGCTGTGCGGCTCGGTCAGGCCGTCCGAGCGCCCGTTCGGCTGGAACGAGTTTCGGTAGGCGTCGAACGCCTCCCGCGGGTCGACACTGCCGAAGTGGCCGGCGAAGGCGAAGTTGGTGCCGAGCAGGCCGGCGGCCTGTGCGCCGTACAGACTGGAGCCGAGGATCCAGATCGGCGGCAGCGGCACGTCGGTGGGCTGCGCACTGATCGGTGCGAACGGGTGGTCGTCGGGGAACCCGTCGACATACGCCCGCAGTTCGGCGTACTGCTGCGGGAAGTCGTCGGCGGCCAGCGCCTCCTTGCTGCGGCGCAGCGCGAACGCGGTCAGCTGGTCGGTGCCGGGCGCCCGTCCGAGTCCGAGATCGATGCGACCCGGGTGCAGCGCCTCCAGCACCCGGAAGGTCTCGGCGACCTGCAACGGCGCGTGGTTCGGCAGCATGATGCCTCCGGCGCCGACCCGGATCCGCTCCGTGGCGGCAGCGACGGTGGCGATCATGACGACCGGCGACGAGCTGGCCACACTCGGCAAATTGTGATGTTCAGCGACCCAATACCGTTCGTAACCAAGGGATTCGGTGTGTTGCGCGAGTCCGATCGTCTCCTGCAGTGCGGCGGAGGCGGTGCGGCCGGCGGAAATGGGGGAGAGGTCCAGCACGGACAGGGGTATGGCGGCATCAGTCACGCTTCGTGCAACGTCGCCCGGGCGCGCCGGCATTCCACGACTCGGACACCTCGTCTACCGCTGGGTAGGGTTCCGGCATGGAACCGATCTACTCCGGCGTCATCAACTTCGCCCGCGGCGTGTTCGCCCTGCAAGGTTTGAAGTTCGAACGCACCGGGTCCGACAACATCCCACGGACCGGTGGCGCGGTGATCGCGATGAACCACATCGGCTACTTCGACTTCTCCTACGCCGGGTATTCGGCGCGGGACGTCGGCAGGCTGATCCGTTTCATGGCCAAGAAGGACGTCTTCGACCACAAGGTCTCCGGCCCCCTGATGCGCGGCATGAAGCACATCCCGGTCGATCGTGCGGCGGGCGCGGGCGCCTACCGGGCGGCGGTCGAGGCCCTGCAGGCCGGTGAACTGATCGGTGTCTTTCCCGAGACCACGATCTCGCGATCCTTCGAACTGCGCGAGTTCAAGTCCGGCGCGGTCCGGATGGCGCAGGAGGCGGGCGTGCCCGTCATACCGATGATCATCTGGGGTTCGCAGCGGGTCTGGACCAAGGGTCTGCCGCGGCAGATGCGCCGGCCCAAGGTGCCGATCCGGCTCGACGTGGGCGCGCCGATCGCCATTGCCCCGGATGCGGACGTCGACGCAGAGACCGAGGCATTGCGCGCTCGGATGGCGACGATGCTGCACGCGGTGCAGGACGACTACGAGCCGTTGTCCGGCGACGACCTGAAGTACCTGCCGGCCCGACTCGGCGGCACCGCGCCCACGCTCGACGAGGCCAACGCGCTGGACGAGGAAGAGGCTCGCGCGAAGGCCGCGAAGCGGGCCGCGCAGGGGTGAGCCCGGCCGGGCTGTCGGACCCCGGATCCAGACTGACACGATGACGAGCGTGACTTCCCCGACGATCGAGACCGTTGCCGAGCGCACCTTGGCGGTGCTCGCCGGACCCGGCGCCCACCTGCGGGACGGGCAGTTGGAGGCCCTCCAGGCGCTGACGCAGCCCGGATCCCGGGTGCTGGTGGTGCAGGCGACCGGTTGGGGCAAGTCGGCGGTCTACTGGATCGCCACGTCCTGGCTGCGGGCGCAGGGCCGCGGACCGACCCTGGTGATCTCGCCGCTGCTGTCCCTGATGCGCGATCAGGTTGCCGCCGCGGAGCGTGCCGGTCTACGTGCCGCGACGCTCAACAGCTCGAATGTCGGTGCCTGGCAACAGATCGAGGACGACCTGGCGGCCGGCGAGATCGACGTGCTGCTGGTGTCGCCGGAGCGGCTTGCCAACCCGACGTTCGGCGCGCGGGTGATGAAATCGCTCAGCGGCACGCTCGGGCTGGTGGTGGTGGACGAAGCACATTCGGTGTCGGACTGGGGACATGACTTCCGGCCCGATTACCGCCGGGTCACGGATGTGCTGCGGACGCTCAACCCGCAGACCCCGGTGTTGGCGACCACGGCAACCGCGAACGCCCGGGTCGTCGACGACATCGCCGCACAGTTCGGTGACGACACGGTGGTGCTGCGTGGTCCGCTGGCGCGAGCGAGTCTGCAGCTGGCCGTCCTGCCACAGCTCGATCCGCTGCAGCGATTCGCCTGGGTCGTCGACCATCTGTCGCAGCTGCCGGGGTCGGGCATCGTCTACACGCTCACCGTCGCGGACGCGGAGCGGCTGACCGAGGCCATCCGGAACCGGTATGGCGCGGACGTGCCCGTCGCCGCCTACACCGGACAGTTGGACTCCAACTCCCGGGAGGCGCTGGAGGAGGACCTGCGCGCTAACCGGGTCAAGGCGCTCGTCGCGACGTCCGCGCTCGGGATGGGTTACGACAAGCCGGATCTGGGTTTCGTCATACACGTCGGCGCTCCGCCGTCGCCGGTGTCCTATTACCAACAGGTCGGCCGTGCCGGTCGCGCGATCGATCATGCGCTGGTCGCGCTGCTGCCGTCCGCGGGCGACGACGGCGTCTGGGACTACTTCGCGACAGCGACCATTCCCAAGGAACCGCAGGTGCGCCGGTTGCTCGACGCCCTCGGGGAAGCCGGCCAGCCGATGTCCGTGCCCCAGTTGGAGGCCGAGAGCGGCTTGCGGCGCACCAAGGTCGATCTGCTGCTGAAACAGCTCGCGGTCGACGGCATCACCGAGCGCACCGCCGACGGTTGGTCGGCGACCGGAACGCAGTGGAGCTATGACCAGGCGCACTACGACGGGGTGCTGGCGGTGCGCCGCCGCGAGGCCGACATCATGCGCAGCTACATCCGCGGCGAGCAGTGCCTGATGCAGCTGCTGCAGCAGTCACTCGACGATCCGGAGGCGGAGCCGTGCGGCCGGTGCTCGGTCTGCCTGGATCACCTGCCGGAGCCGCTGCACCCCGAGGCGTCCGGCGACACAGTTGCTCAGGTGCGGCAGCTGCTGCGGTCGCAGCAGCAGGTGCTCGAGCCGCGCAAGATGTGGCCCGGCGGCGCCTTCGGCCGACGCGGCCGGATCGCAGCCGAGGAGGCCGCCGAGGAGGGCCGCGTCATCGTGCATGCCGACGCCGCCGAGTGGGGTGAGCTGCTGGCCGGCGCCCTGCGCAGCGACGGGCCCCCACCCGCCGAGCTGGTCGACGCGTGCGTGCGCACCCTCGCGCAGTGGGACTGGAGCAGCCGACCCGACCTGATCGTCGCTCTGAGTGCGGCCGGGCACCCACAGCTTGTCGGCGGCGTGGCCGATGCCCTCGGTGCAGCCGGTCGGCTGCCGGTCCAGCGGTGGGAGGTGGACGGCGTGGCACCCGCAGACGCGACGTCGGTCGACGAGGCCGTCTTCTGGCGAGATGCGTTGGAGCGCAGCGCGGTTCCGGACCTCGCCGGTCAGTCGGTACTCCTCGTGGTGGACGCATCGTCCTCGGGGTGGGTCGTCACGGTCGCGGCTGCCCGACTCCGTATGGCGGGGGCCGGCGCCATACTCCCGCTGTTGCTGCATCGCACTGTCGGCTGAGACCACCGGGCGTTGTTCCGTCGTTCACGATCTCGCCGGAGGAGTCCGGTAGCTTCGGGCACATGCGCGCACTTACCGTCATCCCGGGAAAAGCAGGCAGCCTCTCGGTGGAGGACATGCCCGAACCGGACAAGACCCTCGGCGATGTACTGGTCGACGGCCTCGCGGTCGGCGTCTGCGGCACCGACCACGAGCTCGCCGACGGTGACTACGGGTGGGCTCCGGAGGGATCCGAACGACTGATCCTGGGGCACGAGTCGCTGGGTCGGGTGCGTGAGGCTCCGGCGGGCAGCGGGTTCGCAGCGGGCGACCTGATCGTCGGCGTCGTGCGGATGCCCGACCCCGAGCCGTGCGGAGCGTGCGCACACGGCGAGTGGGACATGTGCCGCAACGGCGAATACACCGAGCACGGCATCAAGTCGCTGCACGGGTTCGCGGCGGAGCAGTGGCGTGTGCACGCCGAGCACGCGGTCAAGCTCGACCCGGCGCTGGAGTCGGTCGGCATGCTGATGGAGCCGACCACGATCGTCGCCAAGGCATGGGAACAGATCGACCGGATCGGTGGCCGCGCGTGGTTCGAGCCACGGTCGGTGCTGATCACCGGTGCCGGCCCGATCGGCCTGCTGGCTGCTCTGCTCGGCGCCGCTCGTGGTCTCGACGTGCACGTCCTCGATCGCACGAAGGACGGCCCGAAACCGCAGCTGGTGAAGGATCTGGGTGGGACCTACCACACCGATCCGGTGGACACCGTGATCGCGGCGATCGAGCCCGACGTGATCATCGAGGGGACCGGGGCCACACCGGTCATCAAGGCGGCCTTGGCCAACCCGAAGCCCTACGCCATCACCATCCTGACCGGCATCTCCGATCCCGGCGAGGAGGAGACGGTCGATCTCGGCACTATCAACCGGACGGCCGTGCTGGGAAATGCCGCAGTGGCCGGCTCGGTGAACGCCAACCTGCGGCACTACGAGGCGGCGGCGCAGGCTCTCGCCGCGGCAGACCTGACGTGGCTCGAGCGGTTGATCACCCGCCGGGTGCCGCTGGAGAAGTACGCCGACGCGTTCGCCCTGCAGGACGACGACGTGAAGGTTGTCCTGACGCTCTGAAAGACTGTGCCGGTGAAGTTCGATCAGCACAGGCACAGGGGGCCTGTGAAGCGTTGGCGTTGGAGGGAGCTCGCGACCCCCAACGCTGACGGGGAGTAGGCCGCCGTGCGATCGACGGCCAGCATCATGCATCTGGACCTCGACGCATTCTTCGCCGCGGTCGAGCAGCGTGACAAGCCTTCGCTGCGCGGCAAACCGGTGTGCGTCGGCGGGATCGGCGCACGCGGCGTGGTGGCGACGGCGTCATACGAGGCACGTCGGTATGGCGCCCGCTCGGCGATGCCGACCGCGGAGGCCCGCCGCCGGTGTCCTTCGGGCACGGCGTTCCTCTACCCGCGTGGGGACGCCTACCGGGCGTCGAGTCGGATCGTCATGGACATCCTGCGTGCGGTGTCGCCCGTCGTGGAGCAGGTCAGTGTCGATGAGGCGTATGTCGACCTGGCAGCCGGCACGGACATCGACCTCAGCCCGGACGGCGTGCGAGCGGTTGCCGCAGGGCTGATCGGCGAGATCCGAGAGGCCACAGGGGGTTTGACCGCTTCGGCCGGCATTGCGAGCTCGAAGATGCTGGCCAAGATCGGCTCGGAGCTGGAGAAGCCGGCCGGACTCGTCGTCGTGCCGCCCGGCAAGGAGCTGGAGCTGCTCGGCCCGTTGTCGGTGCGCGTGGTGAGCGGCATCGGACCGGCCACCGAGGCACGGCTGCGGTCCTTCGGGGTCGAGACGGTGGCGGATCTGCAGCGGATGGAGCGCCCCGACCTGGTGAGCATCTTCGGGACCGCACACGGCGGCAGCCTGTACGAATTGGCGCGTGCCCGTGACGACCGGGAGGTCGTCGTCGAGCGGGAGGCCAAGAGCGTGTCGGCGGAGGAGACGTTCGAGCACGACGTGGTGGACCGTGACGTGCTGGATGCCGAGCTGGTCAGTCTCGCCCGCCGTACCGCGGCCCGGCTCGGCAAGTCGGCCGCGTTCGCCCGGACCGTCACGATCAAGGTCCGCCAGCACGACTTCGCGACCTCGACCCGGTCCGAGACCCTGTTGCATCCGACCGGTGATGCCGGCGTGATCCTGGACGTCGCGCGACGCCTGCTCGCCGGCGTGGACGTCTCGAACGGACTGCGGTTGTTGGGAGTCGGCGTGTCGGGGCTGAGCACTCACGCGCAGGAGCAGTTCCATTTCGACGCCGCGGATGCCGAGCACGAGGCACTGTCGTTGTTCGGTGCGTCCGACGAGACCGCGGCCGCGGATGACGCCGGCGTCGACGTTCCGGCCACCCCGGCGGGCGACGTGCGCCGCACGCCCGGGCCGGCGGCATACACCGGTGACGGTCCGCCGACGTGGTGGCCGGGGCAGGACATCGCGCACACGGACCTCGGCGCCGGCTGGGTCTGGGGCAGTGGTTTGGGCCGTGTGACGGTGCGTTTCGAGGGACCGACCACGGAACCCGGCCGGGTGCACACCTTCCGGGCGGACGACCCGGAGCTGAGCCACGGCGACCCACCCCAGTGGTAACCCCTCGATATCCGCTTGACCGCCGCGGCAGCATGGACGGATGCGTTCGTATGACGAACTGATCGACGAGGCCGCCACCGTCGACGTGTCCGGATGGGATTTCTCCTGGCTGGACGGGCGAGCGACCGAAGAACGTCCGGGCTGGGGGTATGCCGGGCTGCTCGCCACCGCGTTGGCCGGTGTGGACAGCGCGCTGGATCTGCAGACCGGCGGGGGAGAGGTGTTGGACTCGGCGCCCGCGCTGCCGGCGATCATGGCGGCAACCGAGGGGTGGGCACCGAATGCCGACTTGGCGCGAAATCGACTGGGACACAGGGGAGTCCAGGTGGTCGAGGCCGAAGTGGACGACCCGCTGCCATGGGCGGACGCATCGTTCGAGCTGGTGTCGGCAAGGCATCCGGTGACGACGCCCTGGGCCGAGATCGCCCGTGTGCTGCGTCCGGGCGGTCGCTACCTGGCGCAACACGTCGGTCCGGCGTCGGCGTTCGAACTCATCGAGTGGTTCCTCGGCCCTTTGCCGGCGGAGATCCGCGACGGTAGACATCCCCGGCACGACCGCACCGGTGCGACATCCGCCGGACTGGTGGTCGACGAGATCCGCACCGCCCGGTGCCGGATGGAGTTCTTCGACATCGGAACCGTCGTCTACATCCTGCGCAAGTGCGTCTGGTGGGTGCCGGACTTCACCGTCGAGCGGTATGCCGAGCAACTGCACGACCTGGACGTCCGCATCCGCCGCGACGGCGCGTTCGTCGCACACTCCAGCCGGCTGCTGGTCAGGGCGCACCAGCCGGACTGACCGGCGTCAGCCGGAGGCGGAGTCCAGGAACCAGGCGTGGACCATGCCGTCGGGACGACCGCGCTCGATGAAGTACTCGGTCCCGAACGCGGCGGCGAAGACCGCCGGTGGCATCGACATGAACATGCCGATGTCGGACACCTGGCTGCGGTGCGCCTGCATGGCGGCCCGAATGCGGTCCAGATAGTCGGAAACGTCGACCGCCCAATGGAGTTCGGCTTCCGGCATGCCCATCGGGTTGCCGTCGTCCATCGGCCCGTCCGGGTCGAATCCCTCGATGCCGGCCTCCTGAGCAACCTGCATCTGGGTGCGCATCACGTCGCGGTTCATGGTTTCCTCGAGCACCCGCGGTGCCCGCGCGGCGCGTGCGGCGGCGGCATAGGTGACGGCATGGACCTTGACGTGGTCCGGATGGCCGTAGCTGCCGTGCCAGTCGTAGCCGATCAGCACGTCGGCGTCCTCCTCGTCGAGGATCGCGGCCAATCGAGCGGCCGCCTCGTCGAGCGCTGCCTGATGGAACGACTTCGGGTCGGCGTTCTGATCCCAGCCCGTCATACCCGAATCGTGGTAGCCGAGCCAGGCGACCCGGGCGGTGCCGGTGATGGCGGCCGATGCCTCGGCCTCCTTGCGGCGCCGCTCCGCGAGGGTCTCGCCGGACTCGAGATCGTCCGGCACCTCACCGTGTTCGCCGCCGGTGCCGTAGACGACGACCACGCGATGGCCCTCGTCGGAGGCGCGGGACATCGAACCGGCGGTCTGCGAGCTCTCGTCATCGGGATGGGCGTGGAAGAACACGATCGTCGACACTCGCAGAATCTTGGCACGAGCCACCGACAGCCGATACAAGAGAGGTATGCCAGACCCACATCCGGTCACCGGCCGGCTCTTCGCGTCGCCGGTCGATCCCGGAACCGGCTGGCCGGGAGACCCGGCCACGGCCCGGACACCCGTCGCCGGCACGCCGGCGCAGGTCCGAAGGCTCGCGCGGTCGGCCGGATCGATCGCCGAGCTGGACGCGCTCGTGTCGGTATGCCGGGCCTGCCCGCGCCTGGTCGACTGGCGCGAAGAGGTCGCGACCACCGGTCGTCGCCGGTCCTTCGCGGACCAGCCCTACTGGGGCAGACCCGCCGCCTCCTTCGGCGACCCGCAGGCCACGCGGCTGATCGTCGGTCTCGCTCCGGCGGCCAACGGTGCGAACCGGACCGGGCGGATGTTCACCGGCGACAGATCGGGTGACTGGATCTTCGCCGCGCTGCACCGGGGTGGATTCGTAACGCAGCCCTCTTCCGTCGCAGCCGGCGACGGGCTGGAGCTGCACGGGATCCGGATGACCGCACCCGTGCACTGCGCCCCTCCTGCGAACAAGCCGACCACGTCCGAGAAGGCGACCTGCCGGCCGTGGCTCGAACGAGAGCTGCAGCTGTCGGCAGCGCGGCTGCGCGTCATCCTCGTGCTCGGCGGAATCGGCTGGGACGCAACACTTTCAACGGCCCGTGCGATCGGTTGGGACGTGCCGAGGCCGAAACCGAGATTCGGGCACGGCGCCAGGGCAACCCTGCAGGGACCGGACGGTCGGATCGAGCTGGTCGGTTGCTACCACGTTAGCCAGCAGAACACTTTCACCGGTCGACTCACCGAAGCGATGCTGGACGAGGTGATCGTGACGGTGCGCGAATTGGGCTGAGGCGACTAGCGTTCGGGTTCGAAGACATCGGCGAACACGAAGCCGTCGCGCGTGACCACGGTGCCGACCTCGACATCTATCGGGCGGCTGAAGTCGGGCGCGTCCCAGACGAACGTGTGGAACTCGCCGTGCTCGCCGCACGGATCCACACCGGCAGGCAGGTCCCGCAGGAGCTCCTCGTCGAAGGAGCGTCCGACGAACGCGGGGTCGAGTTGAGCGGGGTCCACACAGGTCAGGACCGCCCGCAGGCCGCCTGCGATCATGTCGAGCGCCAGCGGTCCGGTCGGTCGGCCCCAGAGCGGGAAGAGCGGCTCGATCCCCGTGTCGGCCATGGCCTGCTCGCGGTAGGCACGGACGTCCGCCAGGAAGAGGTCGCCGAAGGCGACCGCCTCGATCCCGTCCGTCCGGGCGTTCTCCATCGCTGCCGACATCTTCGCCTGGTAGAGGTCGTTGGGGCAGTCCGGCGGGATCTCCACGACGTGGACCGGCAGTCCGAGCCGATCCGCCTGGGCATCGAGCAGGGATCGTCGTACCGCGTGCATCGCGATCCGATCGACCGCCGCGTTCACCGTGACGAGCAGGCCCACGATCTCGACGTCGCGTTCGCGTCGTACGGCCTGGAGCGCTGTTGCGCTGTCCTTGCCGCTGCTCCAGCTCATCCACGCACGCTTCGTCACGAGAGGAGAGCCTAGGGCCGTGAGCGCCATCGGGCCGCTGGCGGTTGCCCGTGACGTGGACCTACCTACCGAGGGCACGGGGTGGTGTGGCACGGTTCGATCGTGAACTTGCCACATGATGACATCGACCCGGACGGCCTGCTGGAGTACTCGGTCGTCTTCACCGACCGCTCGCTGAACCACATGTCGCAGCGCTTCGTGGGCGTCATGCAGAACATCATCGACGTCCTGCGCACGACCTACAGCGCGCATTCCGTCGCGATCGTCCCGGGCGGTGGCTCCTACGGCATGGAGGCGGTCGCCCGACAGCTGGCGACCGGCAAGCGCGCACTCGTCATACGCAACGGGGCGTTCTCATACCGCTGGTCGCAGATCTTCGACGCGGGCCACATCACCGACGACGTCACCGTCTGTCCGGCTCGGCCGGTGACGGACGCGCACCAGGCGGCGTGGCAGCCCGCACCGATCGACGAGGTCGTCGCCACGATCCGGGACAAGCGGCCCGAGCTCGTCTTCGCGCCGCACGTCGAGACCGCATCCGGCATCGTCCTGCCGGACGACTACGTGCGTGCAGTCTCCGCGGCCGTCCACGAGGTGGGCGGGCTCTTCGTGCTCGACTGCGTCGCCTCCGGCGCGCTCTGGGCGGACATGGGCGACCTGGGTGTCGACGTGCTCGTCACTGCTCCGCAGAAGGGCTGGAGCGGCACGCCGTGCGCGGGTTACGTGATGCTGAACGAAGCCGGTCGTGCGGCCGTCGAGGCGAGCACCTCGACCAGCTTCGCGATGGACCTGAAGAAGTGGCTCTTCATCACGGAGTCGTATGTCGAGGGGCAGACGCCGTACCACGCGACGATGCCGACGGACGGTTTGGCGCACAACGCGGCGCTGATGCTCGAGGCTCGCGAGATCGGCCTGGACGCACTGCGTGCCGCCCAGACCGACCTCGGTGCCAAGATCCGTGCGGTGCTTGCGGATGCCGGTTTCACATCCGTTGCGGCCGACGAATTCGCTTCTCCCAGTGTGGTTGTCGTCCACACCGACGATCCCGAACTGAAGAGCGGCGCGAAGTTCAAGCCGGCCGGTCTCCAGGTTGCGGCAGGCGTGCCACTGCAGTGCGGTGAGCCGGATGACTTCGGGACGTTCCGGATCGGCCTCTTCGGTCTCGACAAGCTCACCGACGTCGACGGCACGGTCGAGCGCTTCAGGACCGCTCTGGACAAGTTGGGCTAACCGGCCACGATCAAACCCGCGGTCTGCGTGCGCGCACGCGCGAAGCGGTCCGCGACATCCGCCCAGTTGGCGATGTTCCACCATGCGTCGACGTACTCGTTCTTGACGTTGCGGTACTGCAGGTAGAACGCGTGCTCCCACATGTCGAGCATCAGCAGGGGAGTGAGCCCGACGGGCAGGTTGCCCTGGTGGTCGTAGAGCTGGCAGATGATCAGGCGCGCGCCCAGGCTGTCCCAGGCCAGGATCGACCAGCCGGAGCCCTGTATGCCGAGCGCGTTCGCGGTGAAGTGTGCGCGGAAGGCGTCGAACGACCCGAAGAACTCGTCGATCGCCTGTCCCAGCTCGCCGTCCGGCTTGTCACCACCGTCGGGGCTCATGTTCGGCCAGAAGACCGAGTGGTTCACATGTCCCGCCAGGTTGAAGGCGAGGTTCTTCTCCAGCAGGTTCACCGGACCCAGCTTCTCGGTGTCGCGCGCTTCGGCCAGTTGGTCGATCGCGGTGTTCGCGCCCTTCACATAGGCGGCGTGGTGTTTGTCGTGGTGCAGCTCCATGATCGCGCCGGAGATGTGCGGTTCGAGCGCGGAGTAGTCGTAGGGCAGGTCGGGAAGGTCGTAGTCGGACACGGGTGTTGCACCTTTCGCGAGAACGAACGTAGCCATATGCGACTCTGTCGCATATGGCTACGGTATCCCGCGGTGCTCCGGTCCACGAGACGGGTGGTTCAGCCGGCCTTGAGCTGGTCCCGAAGCTTGGCCGTGGTGTGTGCACCGCGGTACCCGTCCGGCACGCCCTCGATGGTGATGAGGATGGAATCGGAGTGATCGGCTCGCAGTGGTGCGATCTCCTGGTACGGCTCGGACGCGAACCAATCGCGCGCGGCTGCCACCGACGGGAAGGCGATGATGACGACGTGCCCCGGCAGGGAGCCCTCGTGCGTCACGTGCGGTGTGCTGTGGACGAGCCACTGGCCGCCATACGGTTCGAAGGTCGCCTCGATGCGATCGATGTACTCGATGATCTCGGGTCCGGTGTCGACGTTCTCCAGGTAGGCCATCGCGTAGCCGGGAGGAGTGGCGCTCATGCCGGCACCTTGTCGAGGAAGCCGCGCACATCGACGATGCGGTCGGCCTCGTCGAGGACCACGACGTCGAAGCCGATGACGATCGGCTCCTCGCCGGCCGGCCCCAGACCCCACTGGAAGCGGACCTGCTGGTGGTGGGCGTCGACATCGCCGACCTGGGTGAACGTCATACCGGCGAACTGACCCTGCACGGCTCCGATCACCGCGTCCAGTTCGGCGGCGTTCGATGTTGCGGCGAGCGGGTCGGTGTACGTGACATCATCGGCGAAGTGCTTGCCCAGCAACGCTTTCCGCTCGTCACCCGTTGCGTTCCAGGTGGCCAGGTAGTCGGTGACGATGGTGTTCATTGCGATCTCTCCTCGCTTCGGCGTTTTGTGAACGACACGAGAATGCGACCTCGGAGTGCCAGTGGGCCATGACCTGTGAGGTCATGACCGGTCGTCCGAGCGCCTCTACGCTGGCGCACATGACTGCAACCGTTGAAGAGGCCGGCGCCGGAGAGTTGCTGCGCGAGTGGCGGGAGAGCCGATCGCTCAGCCAACAGGCCCTGTCCGACCTGTCGACCGTCTCGACGCGTCACCTCAGCAGGGTCGAGACGGGCCGGGCGCATCCCACTGCGCAGATGATCCTGCACTTGTCCGAACATCTGGACATCCCACTGCGCGAGCGGAATCAGATCCTCTTGGCCGGCGGATACGCGCCGCGGTACGCCGACAGCTCACTCGACGACGCGTCGCTGTCGAGTGTCATGAACGGCTTGCGTGACCTGCTCGACGCGCACCTGCCGTACCCGGCGCTGTTGCTCGACGACTACTGGGACGTCGTCGATGCGAACTCGGCTGTCGACGCGCTGATGGCCGGCTGTGCGGCCGAACTGCTCGAACCGCCGATCAATGTCATTCGGTTGTGTGTGCATCCGGAGGGCCTGGCTCCGCGGATCCGGAACCTACCGGTGTGGGCCGCGCATCTGCATCAGCAACTGCGCCACCGTGCCACGCAGACCCGCGACCCGCGACATGCTGAATTGGCGCGTGAAGTGGCGCAATTCGTCGATGTCGAGGGTCTGCCCGCCGCGGGCGGACCGGTCGTCGTGCTGGAGCTGGAGACTGATGCCGAGCCGTTGCGTTTCTTCAGCACCGCAGCCCGGCTGACGACGGCGACCGACGCAGCGCTCGAGGGTCTGCACCTGGAGACCTTCCTGCCAGCAGACGACCACACACGGTCTCTCTACCGGGACTGACGGGTCCGTCACGCGTCGCGGGGGACACGCCCCATCAGATGGAACTCCTTGTTCGGCATCAGGCCGCTCCAGTGCACCAGCCGATTGCTCATCGAGAAGAACGCGGTGATCGCGCCGACGTCGTAAACGTCGTCGTCTGAAAGTCCTTGGGAACGCAGCAGATCGAGATCCGCATCGACGATCTCGGATGGCCGGGATGCAAGTTTCACCGCGACAGAGATGATCGTGTGCTGTCGTTCGTCGAGATCCGCCTTGCGCCAGTCGGTCGCCAGCTGGTCGGAGATGTAGGGGTTCTTGGACCGGATCCGGGCGATCGCGCCGTGCGCGACGACGCAGTAGAGACAGTCGTTCTCGGCGCTGGTCGCGACGACGATCATCTCTCGATCCGCCTTGGACAACCCGGGCGTCTCCCGGTCCATCAGCGAGTCGTGGAAGTCGAAGAAGGCGCGCATCTCGTCGGGCCGCCGGGCGATGCCGACGAAGACGTTCGGGATGAAACCGGACTTCTCGCCGACCGCGATGATGCGCTCCCGCAGGTCGTCCGGCAACTCCTCGATGTCGACGACGGGGAAACGCTTCATGATCGAGGGATCGATGCGGCCGGCCATGTGAGTCTCCTTGTCGTTCATTGCGTTTCGTCGATCCACTCGGCATAGAAGTCGGGCATAGCAGAGGCTCGGCCGGTGAACTCCGGCGGGCGCTTCTCCAGGAACGCCGCAACGCCTTCCTTGCCGTCGCCGACGCTGGTCCAGAACATCGCCAGCGAGTCGATCCGATGTGCGTCGGCCGGGTGGTCGTATGCCGGGTTCCGACGCAGCATGTGGCGGGCGAGCGCGACGGCAACGGGAGAACGGCCCTTCGTCCACCGGTCGGCGAGCTCACGCGCTGCGGGCAGAAGCTCGTCCGGCTCGTATGACGCTGTCGCCAAACCAGATTCGACCGTCGCGGCCGCGTCGAGGATCTCGGCGGACAGCACGAGGTCCAGTGCGCGTGGCATTCCGACGATGCGGGGGAGGAACCACGACGACGCTGCTTCCGGCACGATGCCGAGTCGACCGAAGACGAGGCCGAACCGGGCTTTCGTGGAGACCAGTCGGGCGTCCATCGCCAGCGTCATCGTCGCGCCGATCCCGACAGCGGGACCGTTGATGGCCGCGATGACCGGCTTCGTGCAGTCGTGGATCGCCAGTGCGACCCGGCCACCGGTGTCGCGGATCCGTGCCAGCGCCGGATCCGACAGGTCCTGCATATCGGCGAGTGTGGGCTCGCGGCTCTCGTCCAACCCGAAGACATTGCCTTCCGGGGAGAGCGCCATACCGGCGCAGAAGGCGCGGCCGGCGCCGGTCACGATGACCGCACGGACCGTGTCGTCGGCGTTCACCGCACGGAACATCGACTCGAGCTCGTCGGCCATGGTCACCGTGAAAGCGTTCAGCTGCTCCGGCCGCCGGAGAGTGATCGTGAGTATGCCGTCCTCGATCTGCCGCTCCAGGGTCTCGAAACTCATCGGGTTCCTTCCGCGGGTGAAGATCTCGTCGTTCCGACCCTAACCCGACGGTCACGCGGCGCGGCGGGCCCGATCCAACGAAGTGTCGTCCACCGTGCGGTCACCCACGGGAGCATCGACCTGAGGCGAGTGTGGCTGGTTGGCCGGCAGCCCACCGGCGGCATTGAGGCCGCACGTGTGGTGCTCCGGGTCCCGCGCTATCTCATGGCAGCGTTGGCAGTTGTGTGTGATGTCGTCCATGACTCTCCCTCTCCGGCGAACGTCGCCGCACGGCCGAATGTCGCGCAATGCGATACGAGTTCGACTTCGTGCTGATATCGGCGTTCTTGTCCTGGTGCGACGTCCGCCGACCACCGCGGCGTTCCTCGCGGGCGCAACCTGACACCGGCTGTCGAGACCGCAAGACCTACCTACCTGCGAGTAACTAAGCTTCCGGGGTCGGGTCGCGCAGGCGGGAGCCCGGCCGAAGGCGAACGCATCTTGAGAGGAGAGTGCAGCGTGGCGAACGTTGCCGAATGGTCCGGGTGGCCAGAACCGGTGCCGCACACCGATGAGCTGCACGTCGGTCCGTTGCGCCCCGCGGTGGACCCGTTCTGCGTGCCGCCGCCCGGATGGGAGGCTGCAGCACCAGGCACACCGTTGCGCAGTCGGGATGTGACAGTCGCGTTCTTGGGGCGGATTCCGTTGCAAGCCAGAGCCGTTCAACTGCTCTACCGAACCGCTGACATGCACTGAGCGCCCGCCACCACGTGCACCACGGTTTTGGTTGCGTCTGATGCGAAGCCCGGCCGGGAACGGCCGATCCTGTCGTTCCAGTGCGCCATCGACTCGCTGGCGCCGGAAGCGTTCCCGTCATACACCTTTCGGCATCGTGCCCCGATGACAGGCGAGGTGGTGCAGCTCGAGCTCCTGCTGATCGCGAATGCCCTCGCGCAAGGATGGGTCGTGTCGGTGCCCGATCACGAGGGAGCAGAAGGCAATTGGGGCGCACCGCGAGAGGCCGGCCACTGCGCGTTGGAAGGTGTTCGGGCAACGATCCGGCACGGTGGTTTCGACGTCAGCGAACGATCGAGGGTGTCGTTCTGGGGCTATTCGGGTGGCGGCTGGGCGACGTCCTGGGCGGCAGAGTTGGCCGCCGACTACGCGCCCGAATTGCATGCCGTGGGAGCCGTGCTGGGTTCGCCGGTCTCCGATCCTGAGCTCGTCTTCCGCCGTGCCAACGGGCACTTCTTCTCCGGGCTCGCGGGCTTGGCCATCGCCGGCCTCATTCGCAGCTATCCCGCGATGCGGGAGTTGGTGGACCAACACACCGACGTGGCCGGACGAGCGTTGCTCGAGAGGGCTGTCGACTGGCCGACCCGGCAGGCGATCACACGGCTGGCGTTCAGGGACTTCGGCAAGCATCTGGACGTCTCGATCGAGACGTTCTTGGCGTCGCCCGTCATGCGCGAGGTGTTCGAGGACATCCGGCCCGGCCGCGGCGCACCCGCGATGCCGTTGTTGATCACCCAGGCGGTGCATGACCAGATCGTGCCGATCTCGGGAACCGATCGCATGGTCGAGCACCTCGCTGCGCGCGGCACCCGGGTGACCTATGTCCGAGATCGGCTGAGCGAGCACTTCCTGCTGCACATCGTGTCGGCTCCGTTGGTGCTGCAGTGGCTCACGGACCGTCTCGCCGGCGTGCCGGAGTCGGGCTCCTCGACCACTACGGTGCGCACCGTGCTGACGCCGATGCGCAGGTTGCGCAACGGAGTTCGGATGTTGCGGGTATGTGGCCGGGTGCTGCGGGGCGCGCCGCTCATGGGCGCGACCCGCAGCTGACCTCAGTGTGCTGAGGGCTTCTCGCGGACACCCGACTCGACACGATCGCCGAGATCGTTGTCGACGTTGCGCCAGTACTCGAACGCGCGGGCCAGCACCTGGTCACTGACACCCGCCGAGAGATGCCCGACGATGTTGTCGACCAGCCGGTCCCGTGCGGCGTCGTCCAGCACTTCGCGGACCATCGTGCCGGCCTGGCCGAAATCGTCGTCGTCCGCACGGAGGGTGTACGCCGAGCGCACCATCTCGCCGTCGGCGTGCCACCGGCCGCCGTCGTCCGTCAGCGACGGATCCGCTGTCGGCCCGCCATACGAGTTGGGCGCGTAGACCGGGTCGGTGACGTTCTGGTGTCGTCCGACACCGTCCTTGGAGTAGCTGTGCACCTCCACACGCGGCTGGTTGACGGGGATCTGCCGATAGTTCGGTCCCAGTCGAGCGCGGTGCGCGTCGGAGTAGCTGAACCCGCGCGCCAGCAGCATCTTGTCCGGGGACAGACCGGTGCCGGGTACCAGGTTGTTGGGTTCGAAGGCGGCCTGTTCGATCTCGGTGTGATAGTCGGTGACGTTGCGGTTCAACGTCATTCGACCGACCTCCTGCAGCGGGTAATCGGCGTGCGGCCAGACCTTGGTCAGGTCGAATGGGTTGAATCGGTAGGTCTTCGCCTCCTCGAACGGCATGATCTGCATCTTCAACGTCCAGCTCGGGAAGTCGCCGTCCTCGATGTGCTCGAACAGGTCCTGCTGGTGGTAGTCACCGTTCTCGCCGGCCAACCGGTCCGCGTCCGCCTGGGTCAGGAACTCGACGCCCTGGTCGGTCTTGAAGTGGTATTTCACCCAGAATCGCTCGCCCTCGGCATTGATCCACATGTAGGTGTGGCTGGAGTAGCCGTTCATGTGCCGCCACGTCTTCGGTATGCCGCGGTCGCCCATCAGCCAGGTGACCTGATGTGCCGACTCGGGGGAGAGGGTCCAGAAGTCCCACTGCATGTCGTGGTCGCGCAGGTTGTTCGCCGAGCGCCGCTTCTGCGAGCGGATGAAGTGCTGGAATTTCATCGGGTCACGCATGAAGAAGACGGGAGTGTTGTTCCCGACCATGTCGAAGTTGCCCTCGGAGGTATAGAACCGCAGCGCGAAGCCTCGCGGGTCACGCCAGGTATCGGGACTGCCGCGTTCACCGGCGACCGTCGAGAATCGAGCGACCATCTCGGTCTTGGCCCCCGGTTGGAAGACGGCCGCGCGCGTGTAGGCACTGACGTCGTGGGTGACCTCGAAGGTGCCGAACGCTCCGCCGCCCTTGGCGTGTGGTTGCCGCTCCGGGATGCGCTCCCGGTTGAACATAGCCATCTGCTCGATCAGATAGTGGTCGTTGAGCACCAGGGGACCGTCCGGTCCGATGGACAGTGCCTTCTCGTCACTGGCGACCGGAATGCCTGCATCGGTCGTGGTGTGCGGGCGGTGCTGTTCGGTCATCGTCTACTCCTCGTGGTGTCTACCGCACCTTTGGTTGCTGGCTGGTCAGAAGACTGGTTTGCCGCCGGTCACGCCGACGACGGTGCCGGACACATAGCCCGCCTCGCGGGGTGACGCGAGGAAGACATAGGCTCCCGCACATTCGGCCGGTTGGCCGGCACGTCCGAGCGGGGTGTCGGTGCCGAAGTTCTCGATCTTCTCCGGCAGTTGTGTCGCCGGTTGCAGCGGTGTCCAGATCGGTCCGGGTGCGACCGCATTTACTCGAATGCCGCGCGTGCCGAGTTCAGCGGCGAGGTTGACCGTGAGGTTGTTGATCGCGGCCTTGGTCGCGGCGTAGTCCAACAACGAGGTCGATGGTTGGTATGCCTGAATCGAGGTCGTGTTGATGATGCTGCTTCCGGACTGCAGGTGCGGCAATGCAGCTTGGATCAACCAGAACAGTGCATAGAGGTTGGTCTTCAGCACGCGATCGATACGCTCGGGGCTCATGTCGGCGATGCCGTCGTCGCGGGCCATCTGCACACCGGCCACGTTCACCAGCACATCCAAGCCGCCCAGCTCGTCGACGGCCCGGGCCACCACGGCCTCGCAGGTTGCCCGCTCGGTCAGATCGCCCGGGCACAGCACCGCGCGGCGGCCGGCCTGTGTGACCCACCGCGCGCTCTCCTGCGCGTCGACTTCCTCATCGGGCAGGTAGGACAGCGCCACGTCCGCGCCTTCGCGTGCGAAGGCGATCGCCGTGGCGCGGCCGATGCCCGAGTCGCCACCGGTGATCACGCAACGCAGTCCGCTGAGCCGGCCGTGACCGACGTACGTCTCCTCACCATGGTCGGGCCGGGGGTCCATCGGCTCGGTGCTGCCCGGTAGCTCTTGCTGCTGGGCCGGGAAACCACCGTTCGGACGACTCGGTTTCTGGGACGCAACCGCGTCCGGTGTTCGGCTACTCATGGAGGTGCCGTACCCGGAAACGCCACTTCGAACCTGCGCCGGGTCCGCCAACCGGGCTGTCGCCGAAGAGGTGGATCAGGACGTGTCCGAGTTGTCGGTCGTCGATCGGACCGGTACCTATGATGTGCCGCTCATGTCGTGGTGTCCGGGTCGCCATGCACATCGCGTTCAGTGCCGTCATCCGAGGACGAGTCGTCGCCGTGCGGGGGTCCGCTGATGCCACCGCTTGCGACATCGTCCTCTGTTCCGCCGCTTTCACCCTCGGTGTGCGACGCCGGTCCGCCGTCCTTCTGGTCCACCTTCGCGCGGTGGGTCCCATTCGAGACGCCCATCGAATCACTCCTTCGTTGCGTTTCGTTCACGTCCTCGGCACACTCGCCGGACTCTCAGCGGCGCTTGATCACGCTCCAACCGCCGGGTCCTACCGCCAGGCCGACAACGATCAGCACGATGCCGAGAAGCACGCTGCCGTTGATCAGGGTCACAATTCCGGCAATCACCAGGATGACTGCCGCGATCCACAAAAGGAATGTCATGACGGCATGACTACCCACCGTCCTGCAGCGGAAACGTCTGACGGTGGTGATCGGCGTATTTCCAGCAGGGTCAATGGCTCTCGCGGCCGAGCGCGCTCTTGACACCCGCCTTGAGTTCGGCACCGACAGCCTTCACCGAGTCACGGATGACCGACGCCTCCGCCGGATCGCCCTTACGCATGGCGGCCAGGAAGCCCTTCGCCTCCGTGAGGGATACGTGTGCCGGCAGGGGCGGAACGTTGGGGTCGGTGTGCACGTCCAGCAGGACCGGGCGATCCGCCGCGAACGCCGCGTCCCACGCATCGGCAACGTCCTCCGGTCGCTCGACCCTGATTCCCTTCATTCCGAGCAGTTCGGCATACCCCGCGTAATCCATGCGCTCGACCAGCTGGGAGGTGTCATAGCGCGGATCACCTGCTTCTCGCATCTCCCACGAAACCTGGTTGAGATCACCGTTGTTCAGCACCAGCACGATGAACGTCGGGTTGTCCCACGCCTTCCAGTGTCGTTTGACGGTGATCAGCTCGTTCATGCCGAGCATCTGGAACGCGCCATCGCCGATCGTGCAGACGACCGGCCGGTCCGGGTGTGCGAACTTGGCGGCAACGGCATACGGCATTGCCGCGATCATCGAAGCGAGCATCCCGGAAAGGTTGCCGCCGGCGTCGCGACCGAGCCTGATGTGGTGGCCGTACCAATCCGCTGTCGAACCGGCATCCGCGGTGACGATCACATTGCCCGGCAGCCGTTTGTTGAGCTCGTGATAGACGAGGCGCGGATTGACCGGGTCGGCCCTGGTCGCAGCCTCCTCGGACAGGACGTGGTCCCATTCCTGCATACCTTCGACGACGTTCTCCTGCCAGGACCGGTCTTGCTGGCGCTGCAGCAGCGGGAGCAGGGCAGTCAGCGTCGCCTTCGCGTCGCCGGCCAGGTTGACCTCCATCGGATAGCGCAGGCTCAGGTGCCCGGCCGTCAGGTCGATCTGCACTCCGCGCGCCTGGCCGGTCGCGGGCAGGAACTCGGCATACGGATAGTTGCTACCGATCATCAGCAGGGTGTCGCAGTCCTGCATCATGTCGTAACTCGGCTTCGAGCCGAGCAAGCCGAGTTGCTGTGTGTGGTACGGCAGATCGCCTGGCACGACGTCCTTTCCGAGCAATGCCGTGATGACACCGGCACCCAAGCACTCCGCGACCGCGATCACTTCGTCGGTCGCGCCTCGCGCGCCCTGACCGACGATCATGGCCACCTTGCCTCCGGCATTGAGCACGTCCGCGGCTCGTTGCAGCTCGTCCTGCGGCGGAGAGAGCACGGTGGACGCGTAGCCGACGCCGGTACGGGCGACCCAGTGCTCCAGGGCCGGCTCCTCCATCGGCAGGTTCTGCACGTCGGCCGGCAGGATCACCACAGTGGGGCACCGCTGTGCGGCGGCGATGCGCACCGCCCTGTCGACCACGAGCTGCGCCTGCATCGGAGTCACCACTGTCTGCGCGTATCCGGCGACGTCCTGGAAGACGCGCTCCAAATCCACTTGTTGCTGCGTGTCGCTGCCGAAGGCTGCCCGGCCCTGCTGACCTACGATCGCCACCACCGGCTGGTTGTCCATCTTGGCGTCGTAAAGCCCGTTCAGCAGGTGCACTGCACCTGGCCCGGAGGTTGCGATGCAGACACCCACGCCACCGGTGAATTTCGCATGGGCGACCGCCATGAATGCAGCGATCTCCTCGTGGGTCGGGCGGATGTAGCTGAACGACTTGCCGTCCCGTTCACCTCGCCCCAGTGCGCCGTCGAAACCGCCGATCCCGTCACCCGGGAAACCGTAGAACTGGTGCAGGTCCCACTCGATGAGTCGGTCGATCACGAAGTCGCTGACTGTATCGCTCATATGAATCTCCCTGTCTATCAGTGCGATACGGGGTCTCGGTGGCGCGTCGGTCCGACGATCAGCGGCGGGCCGGAGTGACCGAACCCTGTGTGGGACAAACGGATCCGTCGGCGAGTAAGAGCTCGGGCTTTGCACAGGCCCGCTGGTTCGCGGGCACTGCTGACGTCCGCCGTGGCGGTCGATCAATTTCCGTTCGGGTCACCGAACCCAGGTGGTGGTTCGAGTGCATCGGCATCCGACGGAGCTCCCGCCAGCAGGTGCTCTTCACTGATGATCGTGACCAGGCCGCCACAGTTGCGAAAGATTTCTCGCCACCTGTCCACCACTACCTCCGGCAGGCTGACCCCGAAGTGTTGATTGACGCATCTGATCAGCACCGCCATCTCGTCCGCATCTGCATCGCGCCGCTGCGCAACGGACCACAGTGCCTTCGCGTAGGCCGTGGCGTGAGCCCCCAGCTTGTCGACGAGATCACTGGCGAGGGATATCTGTGCCGCGGGAAGTCGGATCTTTCCCATGGGATCTTCAGGCATGCCATTGCCCTACCCAGATCGCGCTCGGGTGAACCGTCGGCACCTGGGTGAACCCGAGCCGGCTGGTCGGTGACCGTATCTCCGGTGCGAGCGGGTGTGAGCGAGCCGACTACGGGTAAGGACCGGCAATGACTGATGAACTGCAAGGTCGGAAGATCGCGTTCCTCGTCGCCTCTGGTGTCGAACAGATCGAATTGACCGGGCCGTGGGACGCGGTCCGGAACGCGGGCGGGACGCCGGTGCTGGTGAGTCCGGAGGACGGCCACGTCCAAGCCTTCAACGGCGACGTGGAGAAGGGAGACACGTTCCCTGTCGGGGTCGAGCTCCGTGCCGCCGAATCGGCGGACTATGCCGGACTGGTGCTTCCCGGAGGTACGACGAACCCGGACAAGCTGCGCACTATCCGCGACGCCGTCGATTTCGCCGCGTCGTTCCGCAGGCATGAAAAGCCAGTGGCTGCGATCTGTCACGGACCGTGGACCTTGGTGGAGGCCGATGTGGTGCGCGGGAAGCAACTCACCAGCTGGCCGAGCCTGCAGACAGACATTCGAAACGCAGGCGGGGAGTGGCAGGACAGCGAGGTCGTCGTCTGCCGGCGGGATGGCTGGACGCTGGTCACCAGCCGCAACCCGGGCGATCTCCCGGCGTTCATCCGTGAGTTGACCGCGGCATTCGCGGTGGTCTGAGTCGGCATTACGCGGTGGAGATCCCGCAACTTCTCGAAGTGCGTGGCGCACGAACTGCTCGACGGCCCACGCCAGAGGGCGGGTAGCTGACGGGTATGTCGGACCGGATCAACGAACGCGCCTCCGGCGTGGCGCGTGCAGGACGACGCGCCCACCACCGGCTGGTGGGACTCACCCTGAAGACCGCGCTGGCGGCCGGTGTCGCGTGGCAACTCGGAGTGATACTGCCGTCATACCTGCCCGCCTACTCCTTCTACGCGCCCTGGGCGCGCTGACGGTGATGTACTCATCGCTCTGGGACTCGGCGGTGGAGGGCCTGCGGGCCTTCACCGCGGTGACCACCGGTGTTGCGGTTTCCGTGCTATTGCACATGATCGAAGGCCCGAACGCGTTCACGGTCGCGATAGCTCTCGGTGTAGGTGTCGTGGGTGGGCAACCTGCGCCGGCTCGGCGATCAGGGCACTTGGGCCCCAATTGCAGCACTCTTCGTCTTCACCGCCGGCCGAGCGAACACGCTTCAGTACGTCGTCGGCTATCTGTCGCAGCTCGCGTTGGGTGCCATGGTCGGCCTCATCGTGAACAGTGTCGTCTTCCCCCCGCTGGCGCTGCACGAGGTCGAACGATCGACGCGAGCCGTCCGACGCGACATCATCGGAGTGCTCGACACCGTGGTGGAGCTGTTACAGGCAGACGAGGGCTCGACCGACGAACGCGCCGCCGAGGTGAGAACAGCCCTCGGCACCCTGCCGGATACCCGACAGAGGCTTGGACGGGCGACAGCCCAGGCGCAGCGGGCACAGCACGGGAATGCACGGAGGAAGCGGTGGCAGGGATCACACGCGGATGTTCTGGCGCTCGCCGCTGCCAGCGAGAGCGCGGTGAGCGTGGTGGAAGATCTCGCTCGGGAGATGCTCGAGGATCGCGCCCCCTTACGGCGTCCGGAGACTTCAGCGGTCGCGTCCGCAGCCCGATCGTTGCGGGACGTGCTTGCGCAGTCGCGGGAGGGTGTCCCGGACCAGGACCTGGTGCGGAGGACCGAAGACCTGCTCGACGATGCCGCGATCGAGGGTGCGCCGTTCGTTGTGCAGCGAGCAGTGGCGGGCCTGCGGCGATGCATGCGGATTGCGACGGGCTGGACCGAGTGAGGACACGGACTGCTAGTGGTTCCGGAGTGCCTTGACGAGCTCGTCCTTGCTCATGGACGAACGGCCGTCGATGCCCAGCTCCGCGGCGCGCTTCTGGAGATCCTTCTTGGTCCATTCCTCGTACGACGGATGCTTGCCTCCCGTCCGTCCCACCTTGGTCCGCGATGAATTGGCAGCCGCGTTGGCTATTCGTGCCGACTTCTCCTTGCTGTTGCCTTCGTCGCGCAGCTCTTCATAGAGCTCATCGTCCTTGACGGACGGTCCGGGCTTCTTGCCAGGCATGGGCGTCGCCTCCTCCTGTTTGTTCGGGCTCTGCGCTTCGCCCATACCCGGTCATTCGGAACTCACACGCCCGTCGTCAGCCGGACATGTCATCCGAGAGCCCGCGAGTGGACATCGAGATGAGACAGAGCAACTCAGCACAGCACTTCGACGCAGCTTCAACAGCGCCGGATATTCGAGCTGCTCGCGCCGCTTGCCGTCCGCGGCCGAGGGTGCCAAGGTGGGAGGAACGTGCCGGCTCAAGAAGTGTGGTCGGCGTGGTCTCTCGTTGGAAGAGAAGAACCATGCCGCACTCAGCAAGTGCCACTGAATCATCTCGGGATCAGGCTCAGCGGGCCGATGATCTGCTCCGCCGGGCGCGTCACGCGAGCCGTGGAGCGGCGGCACGCCTTCGACAAGAAGTGGTGTTCGACCACCTCGCCCTGGCGACGTCCATCGCGCGTCGTTATGACCACCGTGGTCTGGAGCGGCAGGACCTGGAACAGGTCGCGCTGCTGGGCCTCGTCCAGGCAGCGCATCGTTACCTTCCCGACCACGGCTCGGGCTTTGTGGCGTTCGCCGTGCCTACCATCACCGGCGAACTGAAGCGACACTTCCGTGATCACGGCTGGGCCGTGCGTCCACCGCGGCAGCTGCAGGAGCAGAGCCTTGCGGTCCGATCTCGCTTCGAGAGACTGGCGCAGGACTTCGGCCGCGAACCTACCTGTGAGGAGGTCGCCGACTCCTTGGGCGTCACTGCGCATGAAGTCAAACGTGCCCAAGCCGTCGACGGACAGTACGTCGCCCGATCCGTGGATGCGCCGGTGGATCGCGACAGCGGCATGTCATTGGGGGAGACCTTGGGTGCGCCGGCCGTCGACCTGGACCGCGTGGAAGCTTTTGCAACACTCCGGCCACTGCTCAGCAGGCTCGAGGCACGTGAGCGACTCATCGTGCGACTGCGGTTCGTGGAGAACCTGACCCAGCGACAGATCGGGGAGCGGATCGGCGTCAGCCAGATGCAGGTCTCGCGGCTGCTCTCCGACATCCTGCGCCGCTTGCGACAAGCGATGCCGGTGGACGAATTCAGTGCGGCGTCATGACGACGACCAGAGGCCTTCGTCCGGCCGCCGTCGTTCAACGAGCCGGGCACCACTCGGAGGTGTCCGATGCCTGAGAGTCTTCGTTCGCTGATCGCACGGCTCGCGGCCCTCGAGGAGGCGGCGCGAACCGTGCCCGCCGTGGCACCTGGCGATCCGACCGCCGCGGTCAATCCTGATCTACAACGCGTCATCGACGAGGAGCGCCTGATCGTGGAGCAGATCCGGCAGTTGCGCGCGCCGCTGTGACCGCCGGCGATCTGGGACGACGCTGACGTCCGGCCTTTGCCACACCGCGACGTGTGAACGAATCGCAGCCGGGTATCACAAGGTCCGAGAAGACGTTTCGAGCTTTGTCCTGCCGCTTGCGGTACGGGTCGGCGTTGAGAGGAGGACCGCGATGGGACCAATCGACGCGACCACGCCGATGCGCTCAGACGACTTCGACCGCGCGCGCCAGGAGACAATCCGCTACCACGAGGAGTTCTACGCGACTTCCTCGGTGGGACAGGCCGGGACCTGGTTGGCTCAGCCCCACCCGATGCTGTTCGATGCCCTGCGACGACTGCCGCAAGGCAGTGCCATCACCGCGTACGACCTCGGGGCCGGGATCGGTCGCCATACGCTCCCGATGCTGCGCCGACTTCCGACCGGGTCCGATGTGTATGCCGTTGATCTTCTGCAGTCGGCACTCGATCGGATCAGTAAGGCTTCCACGTCCGGGAACGGCTGTGTCCTGCACACGGTGCAGGCCGACCTCGCCGAGTTCGCTTTTCCCGCCCCGGCTGATCTCGTCATCGTCTTCTCCGCAATCGAGCATCTGCCCGGCAAGGAACCGATTCGAGTTCTGCTCAAACGGATTCGGGAGGCGATCAAGCCCGGAGCAGTTGTGGCCGTTGGGATCGTTGCGGACCGATTCGAGGTCGGCAGCGACGGCAGACGGCGTCCTGCACTGCTCGAGAGCGGTCTGTCGGTTGTCGAAACGCATGAACTGCTCGCCGAAGTCTTCAGAGGCTTGGAAATCGACTATCTGCGAACCGACCGGTCCCAGGTCGAGGAGCGGCGAGATGGCGAGCGTTACACGCTCCATTCGAAGCTCGTGACGTTCCTCGCACGACAACCCATCCAGGTCGATCCGCGCGGTACCTGATGCTGACGCCGCAGACGAGGCAGGAGCAGGCGGATGCCCGACTCCTTGGATGAAGAGTCACAGCGCCGGCGCATCGCCGAAGGCGAGCATCGGCTCCCCCCTGCCATTGCTGTCCTGGGTGCGGCGGCGGTGTATGCGCTGTTGCCCGGGTCGCTGCAGGTCGGCTCGCGCTTCGTTGTCCCGGGGATCGAAACCCTGCTGTTGGCAGCTCTCGTCGCGACCAATCCGCTGCGTATGACTCGGGAGACCCGATGGTCCCGGAAGGTCTCGGTCGCGTTGGCGACTGTCGTCATCGTGACGAATCTTGCCGCGTTGTGTGTACTGGTTCACCAACTCGCGTCGGCCTCGCCCCAGGGCGGACCGCTTCTGGTAGCGGCAATGCAGGTGTGGCTGACGAATGTGATCGGGTTCGCGCTGCTGTTCTGGGAACTGGACCGCGGCGGACCGGTCGCCCGGCGGAAGCTTCCCCGGCAGGACTTTCCTCCGGCAGATTGGCGATTCTCCCAGGACGAGAATGACGACGCAGTGAGCGAGGTATCGGTCACGGCGAGCCGCGCATCCGGGTGGGTGCCGGTCTTCGTCGACTATTTGTACCTGTCGCTCACCAACTCGAGCGCGTTCAGCCCGACGGACACGATGCCGCTGTCCAGCAGGGCCAAGATGCTGATGGGCGTGGAGGCCACCGCCGCGCTGCTGACCTCACTCCTCGTCATCGCGCGCGCTGTGGGAGCGCTGGGCAGCGGGTGAGATCGGGGCCTTGGCAGGACGCGGTGCCGAGCATTCCGACCAGGACCGCTGGTATCGAGGCGGCGCGGTCTGTCGACGGCGTCAGTGCCGGGGCAACTGCCGGGTGGCGACCAGTTGCTCGGCGACCTTGCGCAGCTTGAGGTTGTGGTCCTGGGAGTACCTGCGGAGCACCTCGAAGGCTTGTTCGGCCGACAGGTTGTGGCGCTCCATCAGGATGCCTTGCGCCTGTCCGATGACCTTTCGGGCGTCGAGTGCGGTGTTGAGCTGGGCATTCTGCATCGATGCTGCCAATGCCACCGCGGCGTGCACGGCAAAGATACTGATGTAGGCGAGGTCATCGCTGGTGAAGCGGGCCGGTTCGGTCCAATAGAGGTTGAGTGCGCCGAGGCGCTTGCTCGTGTCTGCAGCGCTCAACTCAGCGGCCAGGACGCTGGCGATGCCCAAGTGATGTGCCTGTGGTGCCCACTGCGGCCAGCGTGGATCGGCGGCGAGATCTTGACTGGCCAATGCGTTGTCGCCGTTCCAGGAAGCGTCACGACACGGTCCTTCGTCGAGGTCGTACTGAAGCAGGTCAGCCTTGACGACGAGCCCGTCGGAGGGAGCGATGGTTTCGAGGCGTCCTCCACCTCGGATCAACGTGATGCCGCCGTGGTCGGCACCGAGGGCGGCACGAGCGTGCTCGACAACCTGTTCAGCTGTGTGCTGAGTGGTATCAGCGCGGTCCAACCGTTGAGCAAGGTCGGCGAACTCCCCAGGATCCATACGTCCCATCATGACCCTCTTCTCGCAAGTGATGTGACCGAAGTCTTCTCGCAAGTGATGTGACCGAAGTCGACAAGCACGAGCCACGTGTGAACCGGTGCAGTGCAGGGTAGCCCCGGCGTAGGCGACGTGATGGCCCGGGACGACACCGTCGCCGAGAGCCGGCCAGTCGAGCCACGTGCTGGCCGGCTCGCTCGGCGCACAGGAGCGCGAGGCCGTCAACCCGCGGATAGGCCGTCAGGCTGCAGGGGACAGTTGTTTGGGCCGTCCGCGTGCGGGTATAGACCGAGTAACGCATCCGGACAGACACGGCGCGTTGAGGCGCCCGGGGTCCTGGCCGGGCGCCGCCCCTAGAAACCAATCGGTGGTTCCTGTCGGACGAGGCGCGCTGCCGAGCGAGAGGTCG
This sequence comes from Flexivirga sp. G2, assembly GCF_055397625.1. Lineage (NCBI taxonomy): Bacteria > Bacillati > Actinomycetota > Actinomycetes > Micrococcales > Dermacoccaceae > Flexivirga > Flexivirga sp. G2. Next base: position 2,553,164 of record NZ_AP039675.1, on the reverse strand, counting down.
TCAGATGGCGAAGTTCGCGTACGAAGTGGTCGGACCGGCAGCTCCGCACGGGTGGCAAACCGGTGGGCTCGAGGTGCCGATGTCAGAAGCCGCAGCTGCCTGGCAGGAAGTGGCGCGAATCGCGGCGAGGAGTGACCCGAGATTCGCCGAGGCACTTAGCAACCGAACGTCAGCCGGAACCGTGGATCATGACGGAACCCGGTACACCGTGATGCGCATCGCCTGACGCGTTTCGGACCACAACGCGAACCATCCGCAGCTGCGGAAAATATCCACGCTTCCCATCGCACTACGGTTGTGGTTAACCTGTACGTGACCTGAGGATCAAGACTGTCTCCTCGGTCCGGTCAGCCCCTCACGGCGAGGCATGCTGCCGATATCGCCCGAGACACGTGGAAACGGGCATGCACCACGGACGCGGGTGCATGCCCGGATCACACCGAGTGACTCGATGCCACACTGATGAAACGAACGCTCAGCTGACCGTCGCCGGGGTGAGCGGATTGCCGGCCGGAATGTGCCCGCAATCGGACGGTGCAGTCTTCCCCGCGAAGCGGTCGTTGAGGTACCCGAGCGCGGTGGGTGCCCAGAGCGGAACCGTCGGCACATGGCTGGTCAGGTTGTACTGCGTGTACTTCACCGCGGGCGCGCCGGTCGAGCAGTACTGCCGCGCGAGAGTGCGCACGTCGCCGGCGATCATCACGCCGTCGCCCGCGCCGATCCCGGGCTTGTTGCCAGTGGTGCCCTCGAGAATTCCGTTGGCCCCCTGTCCGATGAATCCCGGAATCGTCGGCGTCGGCTGCGAGCCGAGGTTCAGCTTGTTCACGGTGTCGACGAACACCGGGATCGAGGTCGGGTCGGCATACTGCGGCTTCACCAGCTTCTGCCAGTTCAGGCCGGGGTACTGGAAGAGCACGTTGTTGATCGAGGCGTTCTGCATCTTCGCCGCGACCTGCTTGCCGTAGTCGCTCAGGTAGGGGCTCATGTCGAGACCGTAGGCGCGAGCCGCACCCACGACCGCCATCGGGGCGATGCCGGCCCAGCCGATGCTGCCGGCGACATACGACAGGTTGTGGAGCGGATCGACGAGCAGGCCGCCCTCGGCATACCCGACCAGGCGCTTGTTGACGTCCGGTGCGTACTTCGGTGCGAGCGAGGCCGCCCAGTTCGTCGCGATCGCGCCGCCGGAGTAGCCGAGGAGCCCCACTTTTGTCGACGTGCTCATCCCGGTGTCCGACGACGCCGATGCGGCGCGGATCGAATCCAGTGTGTTGGTGGCGTATTCGGGCCCCGCAACGAAGTCTGCCTGCTGACCCTCGGTGTCGGGGACCACGACCGTGTAACCCTGGGCGAGCAACGGTGCGACGAAGATCCCCTCGACGTTCATCTCGATGCCGCCGAAGGTCAGGTCGCCGGCGATCGTGCGGGAGGGACTGTCAGCGGGATTCAGCGAGTCGTAGAACGACTGGTAGGACACGGCCTTCCCGTTGCCGCTGCCGAGCGGCGTGAGCACCGACGTCACGTTGGCCGCGGGGCGGCCCTGCGCATCGGTGCTGCGGTAGAGCAACTGCACTGCCTTGACCGGAGTCGGTATCCCGAGGACGTGGTAGTTGAGGGTGCGTGTCTTGAGCACGGCTCCGGGAGCGTATGACGCCAACGGCTTGCTGCCGGTGTAGGTGTAGAAGGGATCGGTCGTGCCCGCGTTCGCATGGGTTGCGGTGACGATCGAGCCGGACACGGCGGCCGCCGTGACGAGGGTTGCGGCGGCGATACGAGCAGCTGAACGAACCATGTGGTGTGCCTCCAAGGCGAGTGGATGTGATCTGGCTCACGGCTCCTACAGCTGTAGGTTACTTGAACGTAACCAGGCGGAGGCGGTTCAGTGCGAACGTCTCGGCCGTCATCACGGGCTCAGTCGTCAAGGCTCGCGAGGAACTGCCGGGACGGCACGAAGAACGTCGTACCGGTGACAGCGGTGGAGAAGTCCAGGATCCGATCGTGCAGGGGAGGCGGGGCGCCGACGAACATGCGCTCCAGCATCTTCTCGATGACCCACAGGTGGCGCGAGTAGCCGATGAAGTACGTGCCGTAGACGCCGCTGCCCGGACTCGCGAACGGCATGTTGTCGCGCAGGATGTCGTGCTCGCCGTCCTCGTCGGTGATCGTGCACAGCGTCTTGTGTGCCTTCTGCGCGTCGTCGGCGGCATCGGGGAGCTCGACGTTGTCGAACTTCGTCCGGCCGATGACGGTCTGCTGGGTCTCGGTCGACTGGCTGCGCCATACCTCGAGGTCGTGCAGATACTTCTGGGTGACCACGTAACTGCCGCCGGCGTATGCCGGATCCTCGTCGCCGACGAGTGTCGCGCCCACCGCGTCCGGTCCGCTGGGATTTGCTGTGCCGTCGACGAATTCGAGCAGATCGCGGCCGTCGAAGTATCGGAACCCTGCGACGTCGTCGACGGCGGTGACAGCGCCCGCGAACGCCTCCAGCAGCAACTTCTCGAACTCGACGATGAGGTCCATGCTGTCCGCCCGCAGGTGGAACAGCAGATCCCCGGGCGTCGCAACAGCGGTGTGCTCGGCTCCTTTGATCTCGGCGAACGGTCGTAGTTCCTTGGGTGCGGGCTTGCCGGTGAGGCGGGCCCAGACACGATGCCCGATGCCGACATTGCAGCTGAACAGATCCGCGGCGGACCGGACCCGCACGTTCTTGACCAGATCGTCGATGCCGGCGACAACGGACCGTGCGATCCCCATCGCCGTGTCGTCGTCGTGGATCGTCAGGACCAGGAACGCGGCGGCTCTGGTCAGTGGTGTGGTGACGTCCTGCGGCTGCGGTTGATCCTGGTCCATGCGCACGAGCGTAGGCGGCTACCCACCCGATGCGAAGGTTCTGTCGGATTCGACCATCTTCGTTCGTTGGATGGGTGAAGGTGGTTGTTCGGCTGCCTCGTCACACGAAGGAGTTGCCATGGCGGAGTACCTGATTTCGTTCAACGGCGGGTGGGTGCCCGAGTTCACCGATGAGGAGATGGCGCAGAAGTCGGCTGCCGTCAAGGCGCTGCGGGCGGAGATGCAGGCGGCGGGTGTCTACGTCTTCCTCGGCGGCGTGGACGACTCGGCACCGGTGTTCAGCGTCGACGCCGAGGACGGCACTCCGCTCTTCACCGATGGGCCGTATGCCGAGACCAAGGAACATCTCGGGGGATTCGTCATCGTCGATGTGCCGGATGAGGCCGCGGCGCGAGTGTGGGCCGGCAAAGCGGCCGTCGCCTGTGGCTGGCCGCAGGAGGTGCGGCGCTTCCAGGCGCCGTCCGGGCCGTCGGGCGGGTAGGCGTCGGTCCCGTCGTGCCGGAATCTCGTGACAGGGACCAGCCGCGCAGCTCACCGTCGGCGGGCCGCGGAGGGTCTAATGGAGTATGACGACTGATGCCGAGTTGAGCCGGACGGTGTCGCACGCCCTTCGTCACGAGCCGTGGCTGTACGAACTCGAGCTGGACGAGGAGGGGTGGGTGCCGGTCGACCAGTTGCTCGGCGCGTTGAACCAGAAGGTTGGTGAACCGGATTCGGTCGACCGCGCGACACTGGAGCGGATGATCGCGTCCGGTACGAAGCGGCGGCACGAGCTCGACGGTGAACGGATTCGGGCCCTTTACGGGCACTCAGTGCCCGGCCGCATCGAACGCCGGTCGGCGACTCCACCGGCGACGCTCTTCCATGGGACGGCGCCCGCCACCTGGGCGGTGATCCGGGCGCAAGGGCTGCTGCCGATGGGCCGCCAGTTCGTGCACCTGTCGGCTGACCGCGAGACCGCTACATCGGTCGGCAGGCGCAAGAGCACTCGCCCGATCATGCTCACGATCGACGCTTCTGCGGCAGCGGCGGCCGGGACGGAGTTCTATCGGGGCAATGAGTTGGTGTGGCTGGCTGACTCCGTGCCGCCACAATTCATCGCACGCGTGGAATAGCCAGCCGGTCTGCGCGCGTCCGACGACGCACGCAGTGACGTTCGGCTGCGGCGCCGGTTGCCAGACCGCCTGCGGCTGACAGCATCCCGATCACCGCGACGCCGCCCCACAGAGCAATGCTCCCCATCGGCATGAGCAGTGTTCCGAACAACGGCGCGAGCGCTGCCCCGGCACCCCAGCTCATCCCGCTGAGCCCGGCATACGTTCCTTGAGTGTCGGCGGTCGCAAGGTTCGACACGATGGTTTGCCCGGCGCCCGCGGCCAGGATCTCGCCGCTCGTCCACACGGCCACCGTCGCGGCGAGGCCGCGAGCGTCGTGTACCAGCGCGGTGGCGGCGAATCCCGCTGACAGCACGGCAGTTCCGACGGCGAGCGCACGGCCGGGGGATTGCCGTCGGGTCCACCTGGCGGCGAACGGTTGCAGCGCCACGATGAGAGCGCCGTTCAGGGCCATCGCCAGTCCGAAGGGTGCGCGGCTGATGCCCTCACGTGACATGGCGAGCGGCAGCGTCGTGAAGACCTGCGCATAGACCAGCCCATAGGTGAACGTCACCGCACACATCGCCAGCAGCAGCCGGTCGCGCAACGCGACGCCGATGGCACCCTCGGAAGTATGGCGCGTCGTCCTCGTCTCCGGCACGCAACGCCATACCAGGACGGCGAACCCCACGGCCACGGCCGCGTTCACGCCGAACATCATCCGCGGGCCGTGCTGGGCGAACCACCCACCACCGACCATGGCGAACGAATAGCCGAGATTCATTCCCCAGGACAGCACGCCGTACGCGCGAGGTCGGTCCCGTCGCGGAACCAGGTCGGCGACGATCGCCTGTGATGCGGGTCGGTACGAGTCGATCGTAAGACCGAGCAGGGCCGCGCAACCCGCGACAGCTGGAGGCGATGACACGGCACCCAGCGCAAGCATGGTGACCGACGTCGCGAGCATGCCGCCGACGAGCGTCGTACGCCGCCCGATCCGATCGGCGAGCCAGCCCGCGATCGCCTGGGAACCCAGCGAGCCGAGGCCGAATGCACTCATCACCACTCCCACCTGGGAGACCGAGAACCCCTGTGCCGACACGAGATACACGGCGAGGAAGGGTTGGACCATGGCACCCGTGCGATTGATCACGGTGCCCGCCCACAGGCCCCAGAACGCACTGGGCAGCGGCGTGCTGCGGGTCGTTGCATCAGTGGTGACTGGTCGGTCCTGCGTAGGTGTCAGCGAACTCATGCGACCCAGATTCGGCGGACCCCGCCGCCGTGCGGTAATGATTCAGTGGTGGCTGAAACCTGTGCAGAGTTCGAACTGACGCCATCGGATCTCGCCCGCGTGCGGTTCGCCTTCTCGCCCGCGTCCGAGGCGGTCGCGAGTCTGCGGGTGCTGCAGGAACCGAGTCGGTATGCCGTGCACCTGCCGTGGCTGCGCGCGGTGCGGCCACGGCTCGCCGGCCTGGACCTCAGTCTGCTGCTCGCGCTGGTCCCACTCGGCCCCTATTACGCCGACTTCCTGACGCCGCCGCCGAGCGGGCCCCTGCCGTCCGTCGAGGCCGAGTTCGAACAGATCGCATCAACCAACCCGGAGAAGGTGGTCGCGGAGGTGGCGAAGCTGCCGAACACGCCTGTCCTGCAACCGGTTCTGCATGACCCGATCGCAGGGGCGCGGCGTGCGGCCGACGACCTCAGCGCGTACTGGGAGGTCGCCGTGGCGCCGTACTGGCCGCAGATTCGCGGTCTGCTGGACGCCGAAGTGCTGCGCCGATCGCGTCAGCTCGCCCGTGACGGCGCGGCGGTGATGTTCAACGACCTGCATGAGCGGATCACCTGGCAGGACGGCACGCTGCGTGTCCGGACCGATGCATGGGAGCGGCGCGGTCCGCTCGTCGGTGATGGGATCCTGTTGGTGCCCAGTGTGTTTCGCTGGCCGAGCACAACGGTCATGGCCGAACCGTATGAGCCGAAGATCGGCTACCCGGCACCGGGTGTGGGCACCGTCTGGTCACACGACGTCATCCCGACACCGGACGCACTGGACGACCTGATCGGCCGGACGCGAGCCCGGATCCTGGTGACGCTGGACGAGCCGACGACCACGACGGTGCTGGCTCGCCGGCTCGATCTCCGGCCGGGTGCTGTCAGCCAGCACCTGAAGGTGCTCACCGCCAACGGTCTGCTCGTCCGGCGCCGGGTCGGCCGCGAGGTGTACTACGACCGCACGGCGATCGGCGATGCCCTGTCGGCGTGATTCCGCAGCGCATGCAGAACGCCCCACGGGCCGAACGATCGAGTCGCTCGCGCCCGCAGGGCGTCTGTTTTCATCGGTGTCCGGAGGGGGACTTATCCGTTATCCCGACCACTCCGAAGGCTGCGATCCCGCGGATTACCAGCAGTTTCAGGCTTGCTGGGTGAGTATTCCTGATCCTGGTGTCGTTGTGATGATCGATTGCCGGTGCCCACAAGTGGTGAGGATCGTCGCAGGTAGCTTTCGGCGGCACCCGATGGGTTGTGTGGCAGGTGCCCTGTCAGGGCAGGTCGAGCGCGGCTTTCAATCCGTCGTTCATGGCTCGCATGGAAGCAGGACTAAGGGCGCCGACGATGCCCTGGACCTCGTCCTCGTAGATCTCCACGATGTCGTCGCAGACGACGCTGCCAACCAGGTGATCGTCGTGGGAGAGCGTCACGATGCTGGGGATCGGTGGCTTGGCGGTGGTGGTTAGGCGCGCGGCCAGGACCTGGCCCAGGGTTTTGTTGCGGCGGTTGTTGGAGACGACCACGAACAGCTTCGGCTCGGCCAGCCCGATGTCCGCGCGAACCACCTGACCCCTGGACAGTGGCCAGGTCACTCGTTCGCCCAGTCGGGGACACGGCGACGGGCCACGCGCTGCCGTCTTGCAGTGGTGTCCTCCTGCTGTGCCGCCGCCATCGCGGCGTAACCGGCTTCCTCGGCCCGTTCCCGCAGTGCCTTCAATCCTGCCTCCAGTACGGCGTGCAGGTAGGACGCCTCGCTGGCGTCCGGATCGATATCGGTCCCGGTCATTTCCTGCAGTGCCAGCCGGTACTCACGTGACCGGCGCATGAACGCCAAGTCTCTCACGTCGGCGGCTGTCAGAGGCAGCGACTTGCGCACCGTGTCACGCACTTCATTCATGCATTATATTATGCAGCATCGGGTGCTGCATACCAACATCCTTCGAATGCTGCGGTGCTGGCGACGGACCTCGAGACCCGCCTGGCGAGTCCGCGAGAGTGGGGACGGAGGTAGCTGGTGAGTTCGTCGCGAACATGGCGTCCGGGTGTGCGATCAGCCGTGGCACTGATTGCCGGATGGCTCGGTGAAGCCGAGTGCGCGGTACCCGGGCATCCGGCGCTTGAGAGAGGCAGCGAGGACGGGCACCTGGTGGTCGTGATAGTCGTGCGCTTCGACGAGCTGCTTGCCGGGTGCGGCTCGCACAACTCGTCCTGCGCATTGGACAAGTAGCCCGTCGAATGACACGGGCGCAGCCAGGAAGAGTGTGTCCAGGGCGGGGGCGTCGAAGCCTTCACCGATGAATGGTGTTGTCCCGACGACCACTATGCCGTCGTCCGAACTCGCTTCCGACAATCGGCGAACTGCCTCGCGGCGCTGTGCGATGTTCATGCCGCCTTGGAGAACGATTGCGTCACGCCCGCGCTTCGCAAGGAGGTCGACGATGTTTTCGACGTGCGCCACGCGGCGGGTGAGCACGAGGCAGTTGCGTCCTTGAGATGCGGCGGTAACAACGTCGTCGACGATCTGGGCGTTACGGGCTGGGTCGGCCGCCAATGAACGGTGTACCTCTGCCAGCGCACTCGGGTCGGTGAGATCGACCCCGTCGCAGCGAAACGCTATTTGGTGCACGTGCAGAATCCGTTGCTGGCCCGGCTCCTGGGTGAATGCGTCGGTAAGGGGTGTCGGTGCGTCGTCGTTCACGGTGTGGCGGATCGGTCCGAGTTGCCAGGTGACCAGATCGCCGAGCCCGTCGCGGCGTTCGGGTGTTGCGGTCAGCCCGAGCCAGTACCGCCCACGGATCCGCTTGACGGAGTGGTCGTATGCAGCGGCGGCCAGGTGATGGCATTCGTCGATGACGACGTGTCCGTATCCGTCGGTCAGTTCCGTCACGTCGTCGCGCCGAGCCAGGGATGGCAGCATGATGATGTCGACGATGCCGGTGAGCTTGCGTCGGCCGCCGCCCAGCTGGCCGGGCCGGAAACCCAGGAACTTCTCGATCCGGTCGCGCCACTGCTCGGCAAGTGCCTTGCGATCGAGGAGGATGACCGTGGAGGCGGCGCGCTCGGCGATCACGGCGCACGCCATCACGGTCTTACCTGATCCGGGCGGTGCGATCAGCACGCCGTCATCGTGACCGAGTAGCGCGTCAACGGCGGCGGTCTGCCGAGGATCGAGCTGACCGGAGAATGCGACGTCGATCTCGGTTCCGCTGCTGCGCAGGTCGGTCATGTCAAGGCGTGCGTCGGCGTCGCGCGTTATCTCTGTGGCCAGGTGCCGCAGCCCACGCGGAAGAACGAGGTCGCCGTCAACTGTCAGGTCGTACCCGCGCACGAACCGTGGCGTGTTCCAGGTCGACTTCCGCAGCCGCTGCAATTCGTAGAACTTCGGGTTCGCCATCGATGCCGCGTGCTTGAAGGTGGCCATCGCGGCAGGGGTGAGCTCCGCGGCCCCGAGCGTCAGACCGGCCCCCAGTTCGGCGTGTAGGACGGCGGGCAGGCGTGGCTGGACTTTGCTTGCGGACGCGCGGCTCAGGCCACGGACGTTGTTGCCGACCGTGGTGGTGCTGGCCTGGTTGGCAATCTTGGTCGCGGCGGAACGGCTGAGCCGGTCGAGGGTGGACAGGAAGTCCCACTGATCCTCGTGCGGTTCGAGAGTGGACAAGTCGAGGAAGGTGGTCAGGCCGTCCCGTCGGCGCCGTCCCTGCAACGGGAGGGCGATGAGGTTGCCGAATCCTCCGGCAGGCAACACGTCCTGGCTCGGGAACAAGCGGTCATAGGAGCCCAAGTCCATCGTCCCGCGCAGCGTTATGGCTTCGTGGATCAGCGTGGTTCCCACCGATCGTGCGGTGGCGGCAGGGATCGGCAGGGCGAAGAAGACCCATACATGCGCGCCCTGCCCGGACTGGGAGATCTCCAAAGCGGCGGGAACCTGCCTGGCTCGGGCGGCTTTGACATACGCCAGGGCGTCGAGCATCGCGGCCGAGCCATCGAAGTCCGCGACCAGGAAGGTGCATGAATTGTCGTCGCGCAGCGGGTACACGCCGAGGAACTGCTCTCCTACGAGGTGGGAGGCGAGGACCTGGCTGGTCAGCGGCAGGTGCTGCGCGTCGCTGCGCCGCATACCCTTGCGCCAGCCGCCGCGAACCGCAGGCATCCAGCCGGCTGCTCCCGTTCGATTGTTCTCCCACCGCACGGCATACACATCGGTTCGTGCCGCGAAGAGGCCCGCGAACAGGCGCAATTTGTCCGCAGCGGTGGAGGACATCGTGATCAGGCCCGGCGGATCCACTGGCGTCGCCAGCTGTTCCGGATCGGGCGTCACGTCCTGACCGCGCAGCTCCAGCAGCCGGGACAGACGACGGTTCTCCGAGCGCAGGCTGTCCCGCTCCCGGATGAGCTGGGCGACCTCCTCCTGCAGCTGATTCGTCGACACTTTGGTCATCGTCGCACGTCGAACTGCTGACTGATCAAGGCGGTAGCGCCGTGGGTCGAGCTCTGCTGCCGCCCGCCCCAATGCTCCACCACGGGCCCCGGACGCTCCGACGCGATTAGCGGCTCTTCCCAGATGAGGGTGTAGGTCGGCCGGGCGCGTCGGTCCGCAGATAGACGTCGAGGTCTCCCGACGACGGAGGTTCCTACGCCATCCATCCGAAAGACCTCGACGTGTCCGACGCTACCCCGCCGGCCGGCTTCGGCCGCCCTGACCTGACCGCCTTCGCGTCTCATCTCAATCGACCCTGATCGAGTCTGCTGACCCCCTCGACGAGAACGCAGCGACATCACAGCAACCCAACCCCGACCGTCCGGGAAGCCGGGACACGTCACATGGCCTGTGGGGAGTGTCCGAAATTCGGTGTTTCTGGCCCTGATTGATTAGTACTTCTCTGCGGTGGGCCAGCGGCCCTCGAAGACGGTCGCGAACACGTTGAGTGCTGGCTTCCATCGCATGGTCCATCGTGCCTGTCCACGCCCGGTCGGGTCCAGTGACCTGGTGACGAGGTAGAGGCATTTGAGTGCTGCTTGCTCGTTCGGGAAGTGCCCACGGGCACGGACTGCCCTCCGGTAACGTGCGTTGAGCGACTCGATCGCGTTGGTACTGAACAGGATTCTCCTGATTTCGACGTCGTAGGCCAGGAACGGGGTGAATTCCTCCCACGCGTTGTCCCATAACCGGATCAGCGCGGGATACTGCTGGCCCCAGGTGTCGGTGAACTTCGCAAACTCCGCTCGTGCCGCCTCAGCCTTCGGCGCGGTGTACACCAGCTTCAGTTCCCTGGCGATCTGGTCCCAGTACTTTCGCGACGTCAACCGGAAGGAGTTGCGCAGCAGGTGAATGACGCATGTTTGTACGGTCGCGTCCGGCCACACGCTCTCCACCACGGCAGGTAGCCCCTTGAGGCCGTCACAGACGACGAACATGGTGTCGGCCACGCCGCGGTTCTTCAGCTCGGTCAACACCGCGAGCCAGTACTTGGCGCCCTCACCATCGCCTGGAGTGCCGGCCCACAACCCGAGCACGTCCTTCCGCCCGTCAACGGTGACACCGATCGCGGCGTAGAAGGGCCGGTTAGCGACCTGCCCGTCGCGGACCTTGACCACGATCGCGTCGATGAAGATCGCCGCGTACACCGGATCCAGCGGGCGAGCCAGCCATTCGTTCATCTCCTCGCTGATCCGATCGGTGATCCGACTGATCGTGTCCTTGGATACCGACGCGCCGTAGATCTCTTCCAGGTGGGCGCTGATCTCCCCAGTGGTCAGGCCCTTCGCAGTCAGTGAGAGCACAACCTGCTCGACCGAGCCGAGCTTGCGGTGGTGCTTGGGCACGATCACCGGCTCGAACGTGCCGGTCCGGTCCCGCGGCACCGTGATGTCGACTTTGCCGACGTTGTCGGTCAGCACCGTCTTAGTCCGGGAGCCGTTGCGAACGTTGCGGATACGACCCTCACTCGTAGCTTCCGAGGCAGTGTCGGTGTCGTCCGCTGATGCTGACGATGGCTGATGCTTGCCGTGTCCGAGGTGCTCAGTCATCTCCTCCTCCAAGGAGATCTCCAGCACCATCTTGGTCAGATCCTTCAACAGACCCGACGGGCCAGTCAACGAGTCACCGTTAGCGCGCGCATCGCGCACCAGCTCGGTGAGCGCTTCCATGCGGCGACGTTCCACGTCGGTCTTCTTCGGTCGGCGGTCCGCGGGCTCACGCCGAGCAGGTCGCGTCCCTGCCGGCTCCTCGTTGCTGTTGTTCACGTCCTGCAGTGTCATGCGTTACTACTCCGGTCCCGCCCCAACCATGGGGCGTGTCACGGACCAGAAACACCGAAATTGCGATAGTCCCGGCCTGTGCTGCGGGCGTGTCGAGTGGGTCGTCCAGGGGCGACGCAGGAGCGTCGACGCGACGTGCTGAGAGGTGGTTCCAGTCGAGCACTAGGACACCGGCTACAGGCATGGCGATAGGTCAGGAACGGCGTCGCTCCCTACGCAGGAGGGAGCGCAGAGTCTCGGCGTTCGCGTAGCCGACCCGTAGCGCGATCTCGGCGGAGGTAAGGTCCGTGGTTGCTGAGAGGTGCCGAGCTCGTTCGATGCGAAGCCGTTGGACGAAGCCGAGCGGAGTGAGGTTGAGCGCCGCACGGACTCGTCGTTCGAGGGTGCGCCGGCTGGTGCCGAGCGACTGCGCGACGAAGGCGACGTTGAACGGTTCGTCCAGGCGGGCGCGCACGAAGCGTTCGAACTCGACGACGATCGGGTCCTCGTGCCGGAGATGTTCGTAGGCGACGAAGGCCGCCTGCGACGGACGCTCGTCGATGATGAGGAGCTTGGCGACATGTTGGGCCAGGTCGGGGCTGATCGATCGCACGAGTGAGAGCGCGAGGTCGATGTGGGCGAACGCGGCGCCGGCGGTGACGAGGTTCCCGTCGACCACGACCATGGTGTCGAGATCGAGGGCGACGGTCGGATAGCGCTTCAGGAACTCCGGCCCCAGGAACCAGCTGGTCGTCGCCCGCCGATGATGCATCCGTCCGGTCTCGGCGACAGCGAACACGCCGGTGCACGCCGCGGCGATCCGGGTGGTCGCGTCGTCGAGGCGCCCGAGCGAGGCGATGACCGAACGAGCATCTCGGCTCTGGAGGGCGTCGTTGGTAGCGGCGGCCGTGAGGGTTCCAAGCGCAGGGACGACGACCACGTCGAACTCTGCGGACTCCGACAGCGGGTGGTCCACCGACAGGGTCATCGATGCCGTCGTGGTCACTCTCCGTTTCGGTCCGAGGATGGCGAGTTCGATCGGGTCGATCCGCGGGTCGACATCGCCGCGGGCTCCGTCGGCCACCCGCACGATGTCGATGACCGACGCGACAGCCGAACCGAAGCAGCCGTCGATCGCGATCAGTCCGATACGCATGGCGCGAACAATAGCAATACTGCCGTATACGCCACTTCTCACATGCCCTTGCTCGTCATACGCTGAACTCGCTTCACCAAGAAACCTCGACACCTAGGAGAACCCCTCATGTCCACACCCGCATCACTTCCGTATGCCTTCGTCGCCAAGATCGTCGCGGCCGATGGACAGCACGACGCGCTCGCCGATCTGCTCGCCGGCGCTGTCGCACTCGCCAACGAAGAGGTAGGAACGATTGTCTGGTTCGCGGCTAGGACCCACGCCGACACCTTCTGGATCTTCGATGCATTCCCCGACGAGGCCGCTCGCGACGCCCACGCCAACGGCGCCATCGTCGCAGCCCTGATGGCCAACCAGCACCTCCTCGGCGCAGCACCCGAGATCCTGGCGGCCGACGTCCTCGCGTCCAAGCTCCCGTAGTCCGCCAACGCACGAGACGATCGCGCCCCGCCGAGCGGTCGCCAGGTCGCGACGCAACGCCACGCTGCGTTGCCGAGCGGTGCGAGGCCTATCGGCACACGGACAGGATGCCGGCCGCGAGCGCTCAGCCGGCGAGGGGTCCGTCGCAGAGGAGAGCGACGTCGGTGTCGGGCAGAGCCGTGAGGCCAGCGCATCGCGCGACCACCAGAAGCGAACCGCCCCTGCCCTGCGTTTCCGCAGGTCAGGGGCTGTTCGCCGGAGCCGCCTGTCGGAATCGAACCGACGACCTAATCACGTCGGCTTTGCGTCTACCGCTTGATGCGCCCACTGGGCGAACGAGCCGCTGACCTGCGCAAACGCCGAGCGTGGGGGACGCCGCCATCCGGTGGTGACCGACGACGACCGACCAGTACCGACCGTTTCACCGGAGCTTGCGGCGGCGTCGAAGCCGAGCAAGCTCCATTCCTTTAGCTCACCGCGCCCTCCTCCTCGCCGGTCCCGTCGTCGTCGAAGACGTTTCAGGGGGCTTCTCAGATGAGGGTGTAGGTCGGCCGGGCGCGTCGGTCCGCAGATAGACGTCGAGGTCTCCCGACGACGGAGGTTCCTACGCCATCCATCCGAAAGACCTCGACGTGTCCGACGCTACCCCGCCGGCCGGCTTCGGCCGCCCTGACCTGACCGCCTTTGCTCGACTCGACGGCCTCGGTCTGAGCGTGACCGGACAACGACTTGAACCGGATCGTGCGGTCCTCGCGTGCCGCGTGGTGGAACCAGATCAGTGGTGCCGACGGTGCGGCAGCGAAGGCGCTGCTCGTGACACCGTGATCCGGCGGTTGGCCCACGAGCCGCTGGGCTGGCGACCGACCGTGCTGGAAGTTGTAGTGCGCCGCTACCGCTGTGCCGACTGCGGACACGTGTGGCGCCAAGACACCAGCGCCGCGGCGGAGCCACGCGCGAAGCTCTCGCGCACCGGGCTGCGGTGGGCGCTGGAAGGGATCGTGGTCGCACACCTCACCGTCGCCCGTGTCGCCGAGGGACTCGGGGTCGCGTGGGACACCGCCAACAACGCGGTCCTGGCTGAAGGCAAGCGGCTGCTGATCAACGACCCCACGCGGTTTGAGGGCGTGAAGGTCATTGGCGTCGATGAGCACGTCTGGCGCCACACCAGGCGTGGCGACAAGTACGTCACCGTGATCATCGACCTCACCCCGGTCCGCGATGGCGCCGGCCCAGCAAGGCTGCTGGACATGGTCGAGGGCCGGTCGAAGGCGGCGTTCAAGACCTGGCTCGCCGACCGCGACGACGCCTTCCGTGACGCGGTCGAGGTGGTCGCGATGGACGGCTTCACCGGGTTCAAGACCGCCGCTGCAGAGGAGATCCCGGACGCGGTCACGGTGATGGATCCCTTCCACGTCGTGCGCCTGGCCGGTGACGCCCTCGACAGGTGCCGGCGCCGGGTCCAACTCGAGATCCACGGGCACCGTGGGTTCAGGGACGACCCGCTCTACAAGTCGCGGCGCACGCTGCACACCGGCGCGGACCTGCTCACCGACAAGCAGAGCGACAGGCTACGCGCGCTGTTCGTTGATGACGCTCACGTCGAGGTCGAGGCGACCTGGGGTGTCTACCAGCGCATGATCGCCGCCTATCGCCACGAGGACCGGCAACGTGGCCGCGAGCTCATGGAGAAGCTGATCACCGACCTCAGCGCCGGCGTCCCCAAGGTGCTCACCGAGCTCACCACCCTGGGCCGGACCCTGAAGAAGCGAGCCGCTGACGTGCTCGCCTACTTCGAACGACCCGGCACCAGCAACGGGCCGACCGAGGCGCTCAACGGACGGCTCGAACACCTGCGCGGCCCCGCACTCGGGTTCCGCAACCTGACCAACTACATCGCCCGAAGCCTGCTCGAGACCGGCGGCTTCAGACCCCAACTCCTACACCCCCGATTGGGATGAGCCCGATTAGCTTCATGGAGTCATTATTAGTACCATTAATGCGTGACGAGCATCCAGAAGATCAGGCAGGCCATGCGGAACGCTCCGCAGAATGTGGCCTACGCCGATCTCCGGAAGGTGTGCGTCGAGATGTTCGGGGAGCCGCGCCAGGACGGCACATCACACGCCGTGTTCAAGACGCCCTGGCAGGGCGACCCGCGAGTGAATATCCAGAGGGCCAAGGGCGGGAAAGCGAAGCCGTACCAGGTACGGCAAGTGCTCAAGGCCGTAGACCGACTGACCGAGGAGGGCCAGAAGTGAACCACTACACCTACCGCGTGACGTGGTCAGCGGAGGACGAGGAATTCCTCGCCACCGTGGCCGAGTTCCCGTCACTCTCGTGGCTGGCGGGCGACCCGGCGACGGCCATTCACGGCCTCACGAAGGTGGTCGACGACGTCGTCGCCGACCTCCGGAAGGAGGGCGAACCCGTACCGGAGCCGTTGGTAGACCGGCGCTACTCGGGCAAGTTCAACGTGCGGGTCCCGGAGTCACTCCACCGTGAACTCGCCATCGCCGCAGCCGAACAAGGCGTGTCGCTCAATCGGATAGCGTCCGACCGGCTGGCGCACGCGGCTGTCGTCAAGCCGGTGATGACCGTCGTCAAGAAATCCGTTCCGGCCAAAAAGGCGACAGCAAAGAAGAAAGCGGCAGCGAAGAAGACTGCTCCTGTTCGAGTCCAATAGCTTGCCTGGGGCAAGACCAAGAGGGAACCCCACGATCCGCGAGCGATCGTGGAGATTCGTCGCCAGTTGTCGCCTGCCGGAAACCACGTACGGCAGCGACAGATTTCGAGGATGCGCCGTTCGTCCACCCGAGCTTGTTGCGGATCGCGTCGACCCTCTGGTGCCTCACACGCCGTCTGGGGTGAACGAGCTTGGCCTGCTCACCAACGATGGTCCGGATTTCCGCAACGTCATCGCGTTGCCCACGAACATGGCGGAGGTGCTGAAGGAGCGGCGCGTGGTTTCTGTTCGCCGTGCATCTGGAGCACTGCCAAGTCCATTGCGTGTACCACGCCGGCCGGGATTACGAGAATTCCATCGCGAACGGCCACATTGAGCGCCGGGCAGCTTCGGCGGGTTTGTGAGGTGACAACGAGAATTGCACGCATCCAGAGCAACACAGGCGATGAGATGCGAATAACCTTGTAACTCCGGCAAATCCGGACTCACAAGGCTATTCGAACATGTGTCCGGAGGGGGAGATGTCCGTTATCCCGACCACTTTAGAGACCGGGATTCCACGGATCTTCGGTGGTTTCAACCTTGCGTGGGTAACTGACCGCGGAAGGCGACGCGTGACTGGAGGGTTCTGTGTTCACTGCAAGTTCGGCGGTAGCTGACCGACCTGTCGGCGAGATGGTGGTGTAGCCACATTGCGCGCTCTGGCTATGGGTGCCAGGCCCGGAGGCCGCACCGCTGTCACCTGACCCGTCGGGAATAGCGCGCGACAGGGTCTCGAAGCGGTCGCCAGGCGGAGCACCCCTCAGCTTTCCAAGAACTTTGCTAGGTGCTCGTCAATCTGCGGCAGATAGGTCTCGGTCACCGAGAAGAGTCCGAGGTGACCGGCGATCTCTTCGACGACGCGGCAGTCACTGTGTGTCGTCACCAACTCCTGTTGGGGGCGTACGTCCCGGGGAGGGAAGAGGCAGTCCTCATCGATCGGCAGTGCGAGCAGCTTGGCGGTGACCCGGCCCAAAGCTGCCGTGAGGTCCCCGTCGGTGTTGCGGGCCACATCGCCGCGCTGCCACTTCCACGCCATACACAGCAAGTCGTTGGGGTCCATCACCGTGAAGTACGGCTCGAGAAAGCCTTCGATGAATGCTTCCTTGGATTCGAATCCCAGACCGCGCCAGATCTCCTGCTTCCAGAACTCCGAGGAGAAGCCCACCAGTGCCCACACGTGCGCCTGACGCTTCAGGCCGGCAACGACCTGTTCGTTGGAGGTGTAATCGCCACCGTTCCAACCCGGGTCGGACATGATCGCCTCTCTGCAGTATTCGGCGATGAGGAAGTCATGCGGCGTGTTCTGGGCCGTTCCCGCAATTGGCGCTCCGCGCAAAACCTTGTCCGGGAAGCGGACGAGCCACTCCCAGGTCTGCTGGGCACCCATGGATCCGCCGATGACGAGTTGGAGCTTGTCGATGCCGAAATGCTCCCGCAAGAGCTGCTCCTGGGCGCGCACGTCATCGCCGATCCGGACTTTGGGGAACTTGGACATCGAGATCGATTCGTTCGCCCCGGTCGCGTTGTGCGGGGAAGTCGACAGGCCGTTGCCGATCTGGTTGACCGCGATGATGAAGTACTTGTCCGGGTTGAGAGCGTGATCGGTGCCCACATAGGCATCCCGCCAGATCTGATGGGTCCCCGAATACCACGTCGTGATCAGAATGGCGTTGTCTCGTGCCTCGTTCAGCGTTCCCCAGGTCGTCACCGCAAGCTCCAGGTCGGGGATGGTGCCTCCCTCCTCGAGGGCGAACTCGCCGACGCTGATGAGCTCGTACTCGCCGTGGAACTCGGGTGTGTAATAGCGGTTCTCGATCATGGTTGTCTCCTGGGTGAAAGGGGTCGTTCCGAATTTGCGCGGCGCCGAATGCCCTCCGTGAGAATTCGTGCCGGTCAGTCAGTGGCACAGACGTCCGAACGAGTGAGGAAGCGGTAGCCGGTCGGTCCTTCCAGTGAGAAGCCGGCACCGCGCCCGGGTACCAGATCGATGGTGAGTTCCGTGTGGCGCCATACCTCGTATTGCTCGCCGGAGATGTAGACCGGCACCGGCTCGAAACCGTCACCGAGCTCGAGGTCACCCAGGTGCACATCGCGCTGTCCCAGCCGGTATTCGCCCTGCGGATAGCACATCGGCGAAGACCCGTCGCAGCAGCCGCCGGACTGGTGGAACATCAGCGGACCGTGCTCACCGGTGAGGCGGCGCAGCATCTGCACCGCCTCACCGGTGACGGCCACGCGCCCGACAGCGGTTCTGCCGGGGGCACTGGTCTGTTCGGTCATGGCTCAGAAGAAACCGAGCTTGCTCTGGCTGTAGGACACCAGCAGGTTCTTGGTCTGCTGGTAGTGGTCCAGCATCATCGCGTGGTTCTCGCGCCCGATGCCGGACGACTTGTAGCCACCGAACGCAGCGTGGGCGGGGTAGGCGTGGTAGCAGTTGGTCCACACCCGCCCGGCCTGTATGCCGCGCCCGGCCCGAAAGGTCGTGTTCGTGTCACGCGACCACACTCCAGCGCCGAGTCCGTAGAGGGTGTCGTTGGCGATGCCCATGGCATCGTCGAAGCCGTCGAACTCGGTGACCGAGACCACCGGACCGAAGATCTCCTCCTGGAAGACGCGCATCTTGTTGTTCCCGACGAAAATCGTTGGTGCGACGTAGTATCCGCCGGACAGGTCGCCGCCGAGATCGACTCGCTCGCCACCGGTGATGACGCGTGCGCCCTCCTTGGTGCCGATGTCGATGTAGGACAGGATCTTCTCCAGCTGGTCGTTGCTGGCCTGCGCACCGATCATGGTTTCGGTGTCCAGGGGGTTGCCCTGCTTGATCGCCTTGACCCGTTCGGTGCCGTCGGCGAGGAACGAGTCGAAGATCGGCTTCTGGATCAGTGCGCGGCTCGGGCAGGTGCAGACCTCACCCTGGTTGAGCGCGAACATCGCGAAACCCTCGAGTGCCTTGTCGTAGAACGCGTCGTCGTGTGCCGCGACATCCTCGAAGAAGATGTTCGGGCTCTTGCCGCCGAGCTCCAGAGTGACCGGTATCAGGTTTTCACTGGCGTACTGGGAGATCAGCCGCCCGGTGGTGGTCTCACCGGTGAACGCGATCTTGCGGATGCGCGGCGAGGATGCGAGCGGCTTGCCGGCCTCCACCCCGAAACCGTTGACAACATTGAGAACCCCCGGTGGCAGCAGGTCGCCGATCAGTTCCATCAGCAGCAGGATCGACGCGGGCGTCTGCTCGGCCGGCTTCAGCACGACGCAGTTGCCGGCCGCCAGCGCGGGCGCCAGCTTCCAGGTCGCCATCAGCAACGGGAAGTTCCACGGAATGATCTGGCCGACGACGCCCAGCGGCTCGTGGAAGTGATAGGCGACCGTGTCGTCGTCGATCTGGCTGAGGTGACCTTCCTGGGCACGGATCGCGCCGGCGAAGTAGCGGAAGTGGTCGACCGCGAGGGGTAGGTCGGCGGCGAGGGTCTCGCGGACCGGCTTGCCGTTGTCCCAGGTCTCTCCGACCGCCAGCATCTCGAGGTTCTGCTCGATGCGGTCGGCGATCCGCAACAGGATGTTGGACCGTTCGGTGACCGAGGTCTTGCCCCAAGCCGGCGCGGCTGCCCAAGCGGCATCAAGCGCCTTGTCGATGTCGGCCGCGGTCGACTGGGCGACCTCGGTGAAAACCTTGCCGTTGACCGGCGATACGTTCTCGAAGTACTTGCCGGTCACGGGCGGCACCCATTCGCCGCCGATGAAATTGTCGTAGCGGGACTTGTAGGAGGCGAGGCTGCCCTCTTCGCCCGGCCGCGCGTAAATCGTCATTCTGCGTGTCCTCCTGGGATTCTTTTCCGAGCGTCGTCGCCCGGCATGTGACGCAGATTACGTTTCGCAACGTTGCGCGAACGTTGCGCGCAGCTCAGGACCCGCGCAACCGGTTGACGCGCGCGGCGACGGTGTCGCTGCGCGGGGAGCGTGGGCCCATCAACGCTTCAGCAGCCTCCCAGAGCTGCAGGTCGTCACGCCCGAACGTCGTGTCGGCGAACCGCAGCAGAAGGTCTGAATCACCATGCTTCAGAATCGAATTGCGCATCCGCGCGTGCAGCTGCTCTCGGATCTGTATGACGGCCGGCGCTTCCGAATCGGGCAGCACCGGGCCGGTGTAGGCGCCGACGGCCCGACCCACCCGTCCGCGGTCCAGATGGTCGCGAACGACCGCGATGTCGCTGCGAACGTCGCCCGCGAAGCGATAGGGCCGCGACAACAGCAGCCGCGAAGGCAACAGCGCGCGCAACCGGGAGATCTCGGCCCGCAACGTCACCGACGGCCGGTCCTCGTCGCTGAGAGCGACCGCGAGCTGGTCGGCCGTCATACCGTCCGCTGACTCGGACAGCAGCAGGAGCAGTTCGCTGTGGCGCAGCCCGAACTTGCGGACGCTGTCCCCACTGGACAGCGTGGCACCGCCACCGCCCAGCACCGTCAGCCGGTGTCCCGCGGCGACGCCCGCGGGGTCGTGGCGCGCCATACCTGAGGTGAGACGGCCGATGCGCAGCTGCGCTTCGACCGCGGCGACGGTGGCGCCGACGAGAGCGAAACTCTGTGGCGTCGACGCGTCGTCGGCACCGGTGAGATCGAGCGCGCCGAGCATCGCGCCGGTGTCCGGGTCGTGGATCGGCGCCGCCGAACAACTCCACGGCGTGACCTGACGTGCGAGATGCTCGGCACGGTGGATACGGACCGCACGATCGACCGCGAGTGCAGTGCCCGGCGCATTCGTGCCGACCGCCTGCTCGGTCCAGTCCGCTCCGGGGAGGAAGAGCATGCCTTCGGCACGGCGGCGCAACGCGCTGTCACCTTCGACCCACAGCAGCCGCCCGGCAGCATCGCTGACCGCGACCAGCAGCCCTGCCTCGGCGGCGCTCTGCGTGAGCAGCGAACGGATCAGCGGCATCGACGCGGCGAGCGGATGTTGCTCCCGCAAGGCCCGAAGGGCGTCGTCGGCCAGTGGCTCCTGCCGTAACTCCGCCTCGGGGTCGAGCCCGTCCGAGAGGGACCGCAGCCAGGACTGGTAAACCTCGGGCCGGACCCGCTCGGCGGTGCGCTGCTCCAGAAAGGCCTCGCGCGCCTGCTCCGCACCACGTCGGTCGTCCTGCGGTGAGCGAGATCGCGAAAGCCCCATCGCCCTACGGTAGCCGGGCAGGCTGCATTCCCTCAGTGATCGCACCCATCACCGAGTCGTCGGCAAGGGTCGAGACGTCACCGACCTCACGGTCTTCGGCGACGTCGCGCAGCAGTCGCCGCATGATCTTGCCGGAACGCGTCTTGGGCAGCTCGGACACGACCAGGATGCTGCGCGGCCGCGCGATGGCACCGATCTGCGCCGAGACGTGCTTACGCAGTTCGTCCACGACATCGCCGCCGCCACCGTCGGCGCTCGTACGCAGGATGACGAACGCCACCACTGCCTGCCCGGTCGTGACGTCAGAAGCACCGACGACGGCGGCCTCGGCAACCTTCGGATGTGAGACCAGCGCGGACTCGATCTCGGTCGTCGAGAGGCGGTGACCGGAGACGTTCATGACGTCGTCGACGCGGCCGAGCACCCAGAGGTCACCGTCCTCATCCTTCTTGGCGCCGTCACCGGCGAAGTAGACGCCCTTGAACCGGGACCAGTAGGTGTCGACATAGCGCTCGTCATCACCCCAGATGCTCCGCAACATCGCCGGCCACGGCTCCTTCAGCACGAGGTAGCCACCGGAGCCGTTGGGGACGGACTCCCCCGCATCATCGACGACGTCGGCGACCACGCCCGGTAGCGCGTTCATCGCCGAGCCGGGCTTACCACTGGTCACGCCCGGCAGCGGGCTGATCATGATCATCCCGGTCTCCGTCTGCCACCAGGTGTCGACCACCGGGGTCTTGCCGCCGCCGATCGTGTCGCGGTACCAGACGTACGCCTCCGGGTTGATCGGCTCGCCGACCGACCCGATCAGCCGCAGCGAGGTCAGGTCACTCTTCGCCGGAATCTCGGCACCGACCTTCATGAAGGTGCGGATCGCCGTCGGGGCGCAGTAGAGGATCGTCGCCTTGTACTTCTCGACGATCTCCCACCAACGGCCCGGGTGCGGGGTGTCCGGCGTGCCTTCGTACATGATCGACGTCGTGCCGTTGGCGAGCGGCCCGTAGACGATGTAGGAGTGTCCGGTCACCCAACCGATGTCGGCCGCGGTCCAGTAGACGTCGGTCTCCGGCTTGATGTCGAAGACCGACCAGTGGGTGTATGACGTGCCGACCAGGTAACCGCCGGTCGTGTGCAGGATGCCCTTCGGCTTACCGGTCGTGCCCGAGGTGTACATGACGTAGAGCGGGTGCTCGGCGTCGAAGGCCTCCGGCGTGTGCTCAGTCGACTGCTTGCCGACCATGTCGTCCCACCACAGGTCGCGGCCATCGGTCCAGTCGACGTCCTGGCCGGTTCGCTTGACCACCAACACGTTTCGGACGTCGGGGCACTCCTTGACGGCCTCGTCGACGGCGGGTTTCAGCGCCGACGGCTTGCCCTTGCGGTTGCCACCGTCCGCGGTGATGACGATCTCCGCCTGGCAGTCGATGATCCGGTCGCGCAGCGCCGATGCGGAGAAGCCGCCGAAGACGACGGTGTGCGGCGCGCCGAGCCGCGCGCAGGCCAGCATGGCCACGACGGTCTCGGGAATCATCGGCAGGTAGATCGCGATGCGGTCACCGGCCTTGACGCCGAGCTCGATCAGCGCGTTCGCGGCCTGACAAACCTCGTCCTTCAGCTGCGAGTACGTGATCGTGCGAGTGTCGCCGGGCTCACCCTCGAAGTAGTAGGCGACCCGGTCGCCGTTGCCGGCTTCGACATGCCGATCGAGACAGTTGTATGCCGCGTTCAGCTTGCCGCCGACGAACCACTTGGCGAACGGCGGGTTGGACCAGTCCAGCACCTCGGTGAACGGCGTGTCCCAGGTGATCCGCTCTGCCTGCTCTGCCCAGAAACCCAGTCGGTCGGCGTCAGCCGCGGCATACGCGTCGGCTTTGAGGTTCGCCGAGGCGGCCAGGTCGGCCGGCGGATCGAAGCGCCGAGTCTCGTGCAGCAGGTTGGACAAGGTGGTCTGGGACATTGATCTTCTCCAGGGTGGTCGATGTGATGCAGCGCACACGGTAAACGGACCCACGTTGCGACAACGTTGCGACCATCGGCGGAGCGTCATGCAGCGTCATTGCAGCCCTGCGCCCCTCACGCTCTTGGCCACCGTCGGGCGTCTGTCGCAGCCGCGCTTTCCGCTCGCCGACAAGAATTCCCCGCCACACCTACGCCACAGGAGCGAAAACCGTGACCGAAACAGCAACCCGGACGGCAGTCCGCGAAACTCCGGATGCCAGTGAGCAAGTCAGCGCAACCGTCGTGGGTGACCCGGCGGTCATCGGTGTACCGACGTTCGTCGCCGGTTCGATCGCACTCGGCCTCGTACTCATCGGATTCGTCCCGGCAGCTTCTGTCGGCGCGTCGATCCCGATCATCATGACCGCGACGGGCATCGGCCAGGTGGTCGCCGCCATCTGGGCCGCCTCACTCGCCCAGAACGCGGTCGCAAGCGTCTTCGGCACATTCGCCGGATTCTGGCTCAGCTACGCCGCGCTCGTGCTCGGCCTCACCCACGGTTGGTTCGGAGTCGCTGCGCAGGATGCCGTGCGAACCCAAGAGCTCTTCCTGGCGACCTGGCTGTGCGTCATCGTGATGCTCACCTTCTTCACGCTGCGCCTGCCCCTGATATTCACCGTGCTGTTCGTGCTGGTCGACGTGGCGCTCGCACTGGTTCTCCTCGGCACCACGCAATCGAGCGCCGGCCTGACCAAGGCTGGTGGATACGCAGTGTTCGCCTTCGTCCTGGTCGGCGCGTACCTCTTCTGCAACGCGCTGTCGGCCGCGACCGGCGGGCGGGGGCTGCCGATGGGACGGGCCGTGCTTCGGTGATCCGGACCGCGCGCTTCAGCGCCCGCGGGTGCAGGTCAGGTCCGCAGCGGCGCCCAGGCTGATGTCGAGACGGTGCAGCTGACCTCGGACGATCGGCAGCAACGGCGATCGCGGGTCGAGAGCTTGCGATTGCATGAGCCACATCTCGTAGTCGTCGGTCCCCCAACCCGAGGTGGTCCACCACGACATGAGCTCGGGTCGACCGCTGCGCAGCACCGCTTCGCGCAAGTCGAACTGGACGCTGTCGCGTATCCGGCATACGCCTGGAGCAACCGATCGAGGAAGGATCGGTCCGCGGTAGCTGCGCACGGCGCCGGCAACATCACCCGCAGCGAGCTGCGCCTGCACGGCGAGCCAGTCCGAGGTGACCTCGGCCGCCAGCCGATAGGGCCGCGACGGCAGCAGGTCCTCGCCGAGCAGGGAACGCAGTCGGGTCATCTCCGCCCGTAGCGTGGAGGAGATCATGTCCTCCTCGTAAAGCTGTATCCCCAGCTCCGGGCCGGACAGACCGGCGGGGGTCCCGGTCAGCAGCAACAGGATCTCACTGTGCCGTGGGCTCAGCCGCACGGTGCGAGAGCGTGAGTGGCCACCAGGGCTCATCGTCAGCAGAGCGTCCGTGCGCCCCAGGAAGTCCAGCCGCGCACGGGGGAATCCGATGCTCGCGTGCGGCATCGCAATTCCGTTGCGCGACTGGAGATCTCGCGCCATCTCAGCCTCGACCATCCGCGCGGTAGCACGCACCATCGCCAAGGCCTGCGATCCGATCGCACGTGCGGCACCGGTGACGTCCAGCACGCCCAGGATGCTGCCACTCTGCGGGTCGTGGATAGGTGCGGCCGCGCAGCTCCACGGCCGCACCGTATGACGGAAGTGCTCGGCACCGGCAACGTGTACCGGCTCGTTGAGAGCAAGGACCAGTCCCGGCGCATTCGTCCCGGCGAGTCTTTCTTCCCAGTTGCTGCCCTCGACGAAGCCGATCGACTCGGCCTGACGCAGGACTGCGGAGTGGCCGCGTACCCACAGCAGTTGCCCCTGTGCGTCTGCCACCGCCATCAACGACTCGCACTCGACCGCGGTTTGGCCCAGCAGGTCATCGAGAATCGGAAGGACCCGAGCCAGTGGGTGCGCCTCGCGGTACTCCCGCAGCATGTCCGACGGCAGCGTGATGAGTACGTCGGCCGAGTCCGGATCGACTCCTGCGGCGGCGGAGCGATGCCACGACTCGGCCACCCGGGCACGCATGCTGACCGCCGGCCGTGGGCTCATGGCACCAGTACATCGCCTACTCGAAGTCGACACACCTGGCTGATCGGGCAGATAGACGGCGGGACCGACTCCTGGCTCGCGAGTCAGACCTCCAGGTATCCGTGCAGAGTCCGCAGTGCCTGCTCGAGCACGGTGGAGAGTTCCGTGTCGTCGTTCGAGAGCCATTCGCCATACCCAGCCATCGAGAGCGACAGTGCCACCTGGCTGGCCGTCTGCGGCAGCAGTGCGGACGGGTCGGAACCCGTTCTCTCCGCGACATACTCGGCGATCACTTGCCGCCAATCGGCGTAGCGCAGCACTGAGTGCGCCTGCAGCTCCGGCGTCGTCAGGATGAGCCGCATCCGGACGCGGTGCTCGGCCATCGCCTCGGCCGGAAACCTGTTGAACTCGATGACGGCGAGGTGGACGGCCTCGTGCAACGGGCGGTCGTCGAACGTGTGCAGGGTGTTGCGGAACTCGTCGAGCGTGTCGTCGAACTGTCCCCAGGGGATGTCGTTCTTCGATCGGTAGTAGCGCAGCAGTGTGCGTCGACCAATGCCGGCCGCCTGCGCTATGTCGTCCAAAGTCGTTCCGACGAAACCCTTTTCGGCAAAAAGACGGAAGGCGACGCGCTCGATCTCGGCATGTGAAGTCACGACGGGTCGCCCAACTCCAGGGCGCGGTGACGTCGTGGTCATGGCTGCCAAATTACCGCATCTCTTCCATTTTGACCCTGAGTGCCATTATTGTGGTCCCGATCACATTCGATAAACGACATGGCACGCCGACGAAGGATGAACCGATGAAACTAGCGAACCCCTGGAAGCAGAACCCCTGGTTCGAATCGGTCGCCGTGGCACAGGAACGCGCTCGTAAACGACTGCCCGCTCCCGTGTATGGCGCCCTGATCGCCGGGTCCGAGCGCGGCCAGACCGTCGAGGACAATCAACGGGCTTTCACCGAGCTGGGGCTCGCGCCGCATGTCGCCGGTCACCGGCCGGAGCGCTCGATGGGCCGCACAGTGCTCGGCCAAGAAGTGACGCTCCCGGTCCTGATCAGCCCCACCGGAGTGCAGGCCGTCCACCCGGAGGGTGAGGTGGCGGTGGCGAAGGCGGCGGCCAGCCGCGGCACGGTCATGGGGCTGTCCAACTTCGCGAGCAAGTCGGTGGAAGAAGTGACGGCGACCGGCGCACCGACCTTCTTCCAGATGTACTGGACCGGCCAGCGCGACGTGATGATCCAGCGGATGCAGCGTGCCCACGCCGCAGGTGCACAGGGCCTCATCGCCACCCTCGACTGGTCCTTCTCGATGGGCCGTGACTGGGGCAGCCCGGAGATCCCGGAGAAGGTGGATCTGAAGACCATCGTCCGCTTCGCGCCGAAGGTCGCCACCAAGCCGCACTGGCTCTGGGAATTCGGCAGGACCGGCACGATCCCCGATCTCACGACGCCGAATCTGCAGGCTCCCGGTGGCGAGGCGCCGACCTTCTTCGGCGCCTACTACGAATGGATGACGACGCCGCCCCCGACGTGGGAGGACGTCGCCTGGATGGCTGCTCAGTGGAAGCAACTCAGCGGAAAACCGTTCATTCTCAAGGGCGTCTACCGAGTCGACGACGCCCGCCGTGCCGTCGATGCCGGTGTCGACGGCATCTCGGTGTCCAATCACGGCGGCAACAACCTGGACGGCACTCCGGCGACGATCCGGGCGGTCCGACCGGTCAGCGACGCGGTGGGTGGCCAGATCACGGTGCTGCTGGACGGCGGCATCCGGCGGGGCTCCGACGTGGTGAAGGCTCTCGCCCTCGGCGCCGACGCGGTCCTCATCGGCCGCGCCTACCTGTGGGGCTTGGCGGCCAATGGTCAGGCGGGTGTCGAGAACGTGCTGGACGTGCTTCGCAGTGGCATCGACTCGGCGTTGCTCGGCCTGGGTCTCGCGTCGATCGACGAACTGCGGCCGGAGCACCTGCTGATCCCGGACGGATTCGACCGTGCAGTCGCTGCATCCCTTGCCTCCGTGTGACGACCCCGGCGCCCAGCGGCCGTCCAGCAACAATGCACCGCACCGCACTAGAGTTGACTGTTCCGGATGGCACGGGCGCCATCGTCGGCAACGCAGGACGGAGGCCGGGCATGACAACCGCTAGCTTCGCCGACGCGCCGGTGTCCGGGACCGCCGCCGGCCTGGTCAAATTCCAAGCGCCCGAGATCGTCTTCGGTCCCGGAGCGCTCGCGGAAGCGGGCTACTGCGCGCTACGACTCGGCGCACGTCGCCCGATGGTTGTCACCGACGAAGGCATCATCGAGGTCGGCTGGGCGTCCGCCCTCGAGACCCATCTGCACGAAGCCGGCCTGACGCCGATCGTGGTGTCCGGCGTGACGCCCAACCCGAAGGAACACGAGATCGCCGCGGCATACACCCGGTATGTCGAAGAGGCCTGCGATGTCGTCGTCGCGATCGGTGGAGGCTCGGCCATGGACGCCGCGAAAGGCGTGGCGATCCTGGCCGGCAACGGCGGCCGGATTCTCGATTACGGCGGCGTCGATCAGGTGCAGGAGCGCATTCCGCCGATGCTGATGGTCCCCACGACATCGGGCACCGGGGCCGACGTCAGCCAGTTCTGCATCGTGACGGACACGACCCGGCACGTGAAGGTGACGATCATGGGCCGCGCGCTGGTGCCGGACATCTCGATCACCGACCCGCGACTCCTTGTGACGATGCCCGAATGGCTCAACGCCGCAACGGGTTTGGATGCGCTCACGCACGGGATCGAAGCGTTCGTGTCTCGCGCCCACAATCCGCTGGCCGACGTCCACGCCCTCAGCGCGGTCGGACTGGTAAACCAGCACCTGACCCACACCGTGCACGATCCGGCCGACGACGCGTCCCGGGTCGGTATGGCGCAGGCGAGTCTCAACGCCGGCCTTGCCTTCAGCAACGCCATCCTCGGCGCGACACATGCGATGAGTCACCAGGTCGGCGGTCTCCTCGACGCCCCGCACGGTGTCATCAACGGCATCCTCCTGCCGCACGTGATCCGCTACAACGCGAAGAGCTCGCCCGACCGATTCATCGAGATAGCAGCACGATTCGGCATCGAAGCCGCCGTCGGCGAGCCGGGCGATCAAGTGGCCGACCGACTTGCCGAGCGGGTCCGCGAACTAGCAGACGCGGTCGGTGTGCCGCGGTCGCTCAGTGCGATCGGGATGACTGAGAGCGACGTCGACCTGCTGTCCCGCAACTCGCTCGACGACGCCTGCATCACCACCAATCCGAGGCATTCGGAAGCAGCCGACATCGCCCGCATCTTCCGCGAGGCCTTGTGAGCCAGCTGACTCGTTCCTCGTCCGCACGCCCCAGAGTTTGCGCTGGTCAGAAACCGTGAGCACCGACCCGACCGACGACTTCTCCCGGCTGACCGGCGTTCGCACCGGGAAGAACTCGTACTACCCGGCGTTCGTGCGATCCAGCCGCCGAATGCAACGCACGGTCCGGGCGATGGACCGGATATCCAGCGTGGTGGTCCGTACGGTCGAGGGGCCTCGTGGCGTGCTCGAGGAGGTGGGCCGCGCCGCGGCCGGTCACCTGGAGGCGCGCTGGGCCTTGCTCGCACTGAGCGACGAGCACCTGCGCGGCGCCCGACCGCGGTTCGTGGCGATCGGGCCTGGCGGGAGGAGCCATGACAAGTCCGCCGACCTACCGGCAGACGTTGCCGCGGAACTGCTCGTCATCCGTTCCGGCGAGCGGTCGATGGGCGCCCTGCAAAACGGCTGGCTGCGCGCGCCGATGAATCTCGAGGGTCGCCAAATCGGTGCGCTGTCGGTGCGACCGGGGCTCGGCGAGGAGCGCGAGCCCGAGGACCTTGCCGTCCTGCGCATCCTGGCGAATCAGGCGGCCGTTTCGCTGCACACGTCCGAGCAGTACCAGGCCGGCGTGACCCTGCACCGGCGCGCGCAGCGACTCAACCGGGCGGCCGAGCTCCAGGCACGCGATCTGGCCGCGCGCACGGCCCAACTGCAGGAGGCTGAGAAGCAGCTGGCGGTCGCCACCCAGCGCGAGATCGTCGGCGGCGAACGCCACCGCATCGCACGCGAACTCCACGACAGCGTGACCCAATACGTCCTGTCCGCGGGTATGGCGGTCGAGGTCGCCCGCGGGGAGGCGGAGGATCGCCAACTGGGTGAGATGGTCGAGCGGCTGTCGCGCGCCAAGGCCTTCACCCAGACGGCGGTGCAGCAGCTGCGGACCGCGATCTACGCACTCGACCAGCCCATCGGCGAGGCGGCTGCCTCGTTGGAGGAACTGATCGGACAGGTTGTCGCGCACCACCGACCGACGCTGGACGTCCGGGTCATTGCGGAAGGCCGGGTGACGGACATTTCGGCAGCGGCCGGTCTGGATCTTGCGCGGTCTGTCGCCGAGGCTCTCTTCAACATCGCAGCGCACGCTCGTGCCACCCGAGTGGTCGTCCGATTGCGTTACCGCCCAACGTCTTTGACCGTTTCAGTCTCCGATGACGGGTGCGGCGACCCGAAGGCGTTGCGCCGCATGCTCCGGCTCGAACAACGTGCGGTCGGCGACGGCCGGCATCGTGGGCTGGCGAACATGGACGACCGGATCCACTCGCTCGGCGGCACGCTCACCTTCCGGCGATCACGCCTGGGCGGCGTACGCATCGTGCTTCACCTGCCGCTGCCGGTGCCCACCCAGTCGCAGGAGATGCCATGACCGCAGCAGACTCGCAGATCCATGTCATGCTCGTCGACGATCATGCGATCGTGCGGCAGGGGCTGCGCTCCATCCTCGAGCGGGACACCCAGATCAAGGTGATCGCCGAGGCGGCGTCCAGTGGCGAATGCCTCGCGCTGATGGACCGCGCGACCCCTGACGTGCTCCTGCTCGATCTCAAGCTGTCGACCTCGAGTGACACCGAGGGTCTGGATCTGGCGCGCGAGATCGCCGATCGGCACCCGAAGGTAGCCATCCTGGTGCTGACGACATTCCTCAACGAGGACCTGGTGAAGCAGGCTGTTCAGGCCGGCGCGAAGGGGTATGTCGTCAAGGACGTGGACACCGATGCGCTGATGCGCGCCATCCACGACGTGAGCAGGGGCGAGTCGGCGTTCGACGCACGCAGCGCCGCCGCGATGGTCCGCAGCATGCAGGCGCCGGCACCCGAGACCACGCCCGGCCTGTCGCCGCGTGAGCTGGAGGTCCTGCGACATCTGGCAAGAGGACTGTCCAACAAGGAGATCGGCAAGCGGCTGTATGTCGGCGAGACCACCGCAAAGTTCCACGTCGGCAACATCCTGCGCAAGCTCGAGGTGTCCAGCCGGGCAGAAGCCGTCTACGAGGCCAGCAAGCGAAAGCTGCTGTGAATGCGCGTTATTCAGTCCTATCCAGGATGAGCCAGCCACCGTGGTGTTCGTAGACCTGCCAGTTCCAGTCCGGGGCGGCAACGCGCGCCCACCCGCGCAGGTCGTCGAGGGTGAGACTGCGCAGGTGCCCGAATTGCTGTGCCGGCTCGTCCTCGAACGGCACCGCGATGACGACCCGCTTGCGGGCGACCCGGCAGGCCTCCTGGATGATCTCTGTCGCCGTGTCGTCCGGCACGTGCTCCAGCAGATGTATGGCGAGCACGGTGTCACAACTGTCGCCGGGTGTGGTGACCCGCGCCGCATCGGCGACGAGCGTGTGCACCGGTAGGTCGAGCAGGTGGCTCATGTCCCGCAGCAGGTGCACGGATCCTTCGGACAGGTCGCTGGCGGTGACGTCGAGTCCGGACCGGGCGAGGCGCAGGGCCTGGAAGCCGAAGCAGGTGCCGAGCTCGTGCACCGACGAGCCGCGCACGACCTGTTGGACGTGCGCGTGGACCGGTGCGTATGCCGCAATCGATCCCCGTCCGCTCGGCGTGCCGATCTCGTCGTCGATCTGCCGAATAGTGTTGCGGTAGAAGTTCAGCCATGCCTGTTGGGGTGCGTCCGCGCAGGTGAGCACGATGCCGACGAGCAGTTCCTCGAAGAGCCGCGGGCCGCGGATCCACCCGGCGTCGAAGAGCTCCGAGCTCAACTGTCCGGAGATGTCGTCGCTGACCTCTTCCGGCCCGAGATCATGCTCCAACAACAGGCCGACGCCCACGCGACCCACGTCGAAGTGCTCCGTGCGGGCGATGCCGAGCCGTCGGCGGTCGGCAATCGGGCGTCGGCGCACGGTGACGGTGTCGCTCCGGTAGACCCCGCCGGGGCACGCCAGATAGGCATCCAGCTCCATCTCGTCCACCCCACTCACAGCGTGTCCTCCGCGGGGGAGAAATTTCGTGCGGCGCTCACAACGCCCCCTCGGTCATCGCATGGGAGAAGTCGCGCAGCTGATGCAGATTGCGCACGACTTCGACCTTGTCGCAGTGCTCGGCATACAAGGGCAGGTCGCATCGCCCGAGCGCCCACGAATAGCGCGGCTCAGGCGTCAGCCAGACCACGGAACGCGCCCGTCGGGCGATCTCGGCGAACGTGTCGAGTGCGGGGTCGTTGCCGTTGCCGCGGCCATCACCGATGACGATCACCGTCGTGCGGTGATTGATGGCCGAGCCGTATTCGTCGAGGAACTGCCGCAGGGAGGTGCCATAGTCCGAATCAGCGTCGATGTCGATCTTTCCCCCGTCTGCCTTGCCCGCCATGATCCGCGAAAGAGCCTGTTGCACATGGTGATCGGCGAATAGCGCACTGATCTCGACGCATTCATCGACGAAGACGAACGACCTCACCTGCGAGGCGATCGACTGCAGGCTGTGCACGAGGTGCAGCGCGAACGCCGAGGTCGCCCGGACCGACAGCGAGACGTCGCAGAGTATGACGAGCCGGGGACGATCCTCGCGGCGGCTGACGAGCACCGGACGGAACGGTATGCCGTCATAGCGCATGTTGGTGCGCATCGTGCGCCGGCTGTCGATGACACCGTTGCCCGACACGTGTCGGCGGGGCCGGGGTGCGCCACGCAGGCTGTGCAGCAGCCGCCGCAGTGAGTCCTCGAACGCGATGCGCTCCGACTCCTCGATCACGTCGGCGCGGGCGGCCTCCACCTCGCGCGACTCGACGTCCGGTTGTTCGTTCAGCAGGCTCTCCAGGTGCTGCCGCAATTGCTCGGGCAGGGCGGCGAGCAGGGGCGCCAGTCGCTCGCGCAACGCAGCGAGATCGGGATCGACCGCGGGTTCATCGTCGCCCTCCTCGTCCGGCTCACCGAGCCAGCTGAGCAACGCCATCTCCTCGGCCACGGACAACTCGGCGTCGATCTTCAGCCCGTCGCTCTTCGTCAGCCGACCGGGGGTGCCGGGGTTGTGGAGCCGGTTCGCGGTGATCTGCACCCGCGCCGCCTCTCCCGCTGACACTTTGCCGTCCTTGGACACGACGATCTCGTCGGTCATCGAGGCCATGTCCAGCTTGTTCGCCTCCTGATGCAGGTTGTACTGCTGCGCCAGGTCCTCCTGCTTGAAGTAGTCCTTGATGTCCTTGGGTGCGTCGTGTGAGTGACCGTCCTGCGGGGTGTCCGACAGGTCGTCCGACAGCGTGAATTCCTGCAGGTCGCCGTCGTCGTTCAGGTCGTCGTGCGCGTGCCCGTGCTCGGTCGCCTCCCGGACCACCGCTTGCAGCCGGAAGAACCGATCGAACACGCCGTCGAAGACCTCCAGGTCACGCCGGTCCTTGACCAGCGAGACGGCCAGCGCGGAACGCAGCCGCTCCCGGTCCAGGGCGATCCCGGGCCGGGCCGCCGCGTGCACGGCGTCGAGTGCCTCGGCGACGCTGAGCCGCATCCCGTGCAGCCGCAGGAAGCGGATGAACCGATGCAGTGTGCTTTCCACGGTCGCGCCTCAGACCGGCCGCTTGCGGGCCGCTCCACGATTGAAGGAGCGCTCACCCTGACCGGATGGGACCTTGCGCGGGGCGGCGGCCTTCGCGGTCGGTGACCCGTAATAGCGCTCGTCGTGCCGGCCGGGTTTGTCCTTGTCCTCGCGGGCCTGCACGCCGTCCGCGTCCGGTGTCGGGTCGTCGTGACCGTGGGTGTCGCCGTGCCCGTGGCTGTGTCCATGGCCGTGTCCGTGCCCATGACCGAGCGACTCCGGAACTTCCGCGTTCGGGTCGAGCAGGCGAGGAATGTTCCTTGCTGCGAGCGCCAGGTCGCGTTCGTACTTCAACACGACGTTCAACGTGTCGGCCAGCACCGAAGGCGACAGGTCATGCACCCCGAGAACGGCGAGTGTCCTTGCCCAGTCGATGGTTTCGGAGATACTCGGTGACTTCCGCAGATCGAGTGTCCGCAGCGTGCGCACGACCTCGACGAGTTGCTCGGCGATCGAGTCGGCGAGGCCGGTGTTCTTGGAGCGGATGATCTCCAGCTCGCGCTCCGCGTCCGGGTAGTCGAGGAAGAGGTGCAGGCAGCGGCGCTTGAGCGCAGCCGACAGGTCGCGCGTGTTGTTCGACGTCAGCAACACCAGCGGGGTCGACTGGGCGATGAAAGTGCCGATCTCCGGGACCGACACCTGGAATTCGGCGAGCAACTCCAGCAGCACCGCCTCCAGTGCTTCGTCAGCACGGTCGACCTCGTCGATCAGCAGCACCACCGGCTCGGTCGACTGCACCGCTTCGAGCAACGGGCGTGGCGCGAGGAAACGCTCGGAGAAGAAGATGTTGTCCTGAGCCGCGATCCGGTCCACGGCGGCGTTCAGGTCGGTCGTGTCGGCGATGATCTCGCCGATCTTCTCGCGCAGCATCTGCGTGTAGAGCAGTTGCTTGCCGTAGTCCCACTCGTAGAGCGCCTTGGTCTCGTCCTGACCTTCATAACACTGCAGCCGCAACAGCTTTCGGCCTGTTGCCGCCGCGACGCTCTGGGCGAGTTGGGTCTTGCCGACACCGGCCGGTCCCTCGAGCAGGAGTGGCTTGCCGAGCGCGGTCTGCAGGTAGGCGGTGGTTGCGAGTCGGTCGTCGGTGAGATAGCCGACGCCGTGCAATCGCTCGCGGGCATCGTCCACGCTCGCGAAGTCGGGATCGATCCCGTCCGGCTGGGTCTCGGTGCTCTGGCTCACAGGCGTCGTCACGGTGCTCTCCTTCGACGGGGGGTGATTGAGGGCGCTGCCCGCACGCGAGTTCTCCTCGGTGCGGGCAGCGTGTGCAGGGGATGGACCGCTCAGCCGAGCAGGTCGTCCAGGTCACCGTTGAAGCAGTGCTCGACCACCGGGCGAACCGTGTCGAAGGTGCACTCCTTCGGGTTACCGGGCGTGCAGGTGTCGCCGAGCACGTGATTGGTGATGTTGTCGACGTCCGCCTTGTCGCCCTTGACGACCTTCTTGTTCTCGTAGTACTTCGTCGGCCCTTGCCCGAGCCGGTTCTTGACGTAGCTGTCCTGGGTGACGTCGGTGAACTTCTCGGGGATTCCGACGTCGCGGAGCAGCCTGATCGACGCTGCCAGCGCTGCATCGGCGGCCTGGACGTCCGTCATACCGTGCGTGTCCACGCCCATCGCCTCGGCGATGTCCGCGAAGCGCTTGTACATGACGGGCATGTTGAACGCCCAGACGCGCGGTAGCGCGATCGCGTTGTTCAGGCCGTGGTGCAGGTCGTAGAAGGCCGACACCGCGTGGCTGATGGAGTGGATGATGCCCAGCCCACCGGAGTTGAACGCCTGAGCGGCGATGTACTGCGCGTACATCATCCCCTCGCGGCCCGGGAGATCCTGTGGGTTCCAGGTGGCTTCGCGCAGGTTCTGCGCGGTCAGCTTGATCGCCTGCAACGCGCTGCCCAACGACGGCGGGAAGTTCAGCCGTGAGGTGTACGGCTCGGAAGCGTGCGCCAGCACGTCGAATCCGCACTGAGCGGTGAAGTCGATCGGCGTCGAGTAGTACATCACCGGGTCATCGATGGCCAGCGAGGTGATCGCTGCGTCATCGAACGCGACGTATTTGTGCGGCTTCTTCGGGTCCGTCGTCGTGTCGGTGATGACGTAGGCCCAGGAAGTCTCGGAGCCGGTGCCGGCCGTGGTGGACACGGCGATGTGCGGCGGGTTCTTGGGGTTCTCACTCTTGTTGAAGCCCTCGAACTCGTTGATGTTGCGACCGTCGTGCGCGACGGAGATGCGCGCGCCCTTACAAGCGTCGTGCGACGAGCCACCACCGATGGACACGAACGAGTCACACTTGGTGTCCTGATAGAGCGACACCGCGTCCATGACGTTGTAGTCCTTGGGGTTGGACTCGACCTTGTCGAAGAGCACAACCTCCAGCCCGTGGTACTTCATAGACTCGACGATGTTGTGCACCACGTCGGAGCCGCGGAGCCCGGTCGTCATCACCAGTGTCTTCTTGAAGCCGAGCTTGAGGGCTTCCGGTCCGATCATCTCGGCGCCGCCCGGGCCGAGCAGCCCGCGCGGGAACGGGTGAAATTCCTTGATCGGGAACGGCTTCAGCAACTCATCAACTTGCATGGGTCCTCCTGGGTGAGGGATTGGCGCAGGTGCGCAATCGGGGGAATGCCGACACCTTTCGACGTTAGGAATGTGACGCACCTCTCGTCACCGCCCTTTCGGTCCGCACTCGCTGGCCTCCCGGGGAGGAGCGGCCCTACCCGCTCAGGTAGGCGGGGTCCTCGCGAAGTATCGGAGCGAGGAACGGGCGGGAGAACTTCGTGGGGTGCGTATGCCTACCCGAGCGGGTAGGTGTACGCCGCCCGGGCGGTGAGTGCGGGGTGCGACGCCGACTTCATAGCGTGGAGCCAGCGCCCGAACCGGCGCGGGCGGTCCCGGCGTTGCCGGGTTGCGTCATACCCACGACGAGAGGAGCCACCGTGGCCACCGAAGAAATCGAGCGCGAGACCGTGGATCCAGCAGAGTCGAACGTGGACCAGGTTGTCGCCGACGACTTGGTCGAGGACGTGTCGATCGACGGAATGTGCGGCGTCTACTGATGCTCGAGGAGGCATGGACGCTGAACGGTTCGGTGGCGCTGCGCCCCGAGACGTTCGGCGCCCTCGCCTACGACTTCACGACACGACGCCTGTCTTTCCTGAAGGATCCCGCCCTGGTTGACGTCGTCCGGCAACTGCGCAACCACCCGAATATCGCCGAAACGCTTGATGCCGTGGGTATTTCGGACGGCGAGCGTCCTCGTTTCCGAGCGGCGCTCGAGCGGCTCGCCGACCAGCACCTCATCGTTCGGAGGAACACACAATGACCGCAGTGGCTGAGCGCCGCGCACCGACCCGGCTGGTGGACCACTTCGAATACGGCCTCGATGCGCCGATCTGCTTGACCTGGGAGCTGACCTACGCCTGCAATCTCGCGTGCGTGCACTGTCTTTCGTCGTCCGGCCGGCGTGATCCGCGGGAGCTGTCGACCGACGAGTGCAAAGCGTTGATCGACGAGTTCGAGCGGATGCAGATCTTCTATGTCAACATCGGCGGCGGCGAACCGACCGTGCGGCCGGACTTCTGGGAGCTGCTCGACTACGCAGTTGAGCATCATGTCGGAGTCAAGTTCTCCACCAACGGTTTTCGTATCACCAAGGAGCGAGCCGAACGCCTGGCAGCGACCGACTATGTCGACGTGCAGGTCTCGCTGGACGGCGCGACACCGGAGGTCAACGACCCGATTCGCGGCGCCGGCACGTATGACGCGGCGATCCGCGCGATGGACAATCTGCGTGACGCCGGCATGAAGGACTTCAAGCTGTCTGTGGTCTGCACGCGCGAAAACATCTCGCAGCTGGACGAATTCAAGAAGATCGCCGATGACCACGGCGCGCAGCTTCGTCTGACCCGCCTGCGCCCGGCCGGCCGTGGCGCGGATGTCTGGCAGGACCTGCACCCGTTGCCGCACCAGCAGCGTGAGCTCTACGACTGGCTGGTCGCCAATGGCGAGAAGGTGTTGACCGGCGACTCCTTCTTCCACCTGTCCGCCTTCGGCGACGCACTGCCGGGCCTCAATCTGTGCGGTGCCGGTCGTGTCGTCTGCCTGGTCGACCCGGTGGGTGACGTCTATGCCTGCCCGTTCGCCATACACGAGAACTTCCTGGCGGGCTCGATCCGCGATGAAGGCTTCCAACACGTATGGCGCGAAGCCGAACTCTTCAAGTCGTTGCGCGAGCCGCAGACCGGCGGTGCGTGCTCGTCCTGCTCGGCATACGACTCCTGCCGCGGTGGTTGTATGGCGGCAAAGTTCTTCACCGGTATGCCACTCGACGGGCCGGACCCGGAGTGTGTCAAGGGCAACGCCGAGTTCGTGACCGTCGGGGATCGACCGGCACCCTCGCAGGATCACTCACACAAGGGCCCGGTCCGTAACGCGCCCGTGCCCGTGAAGATCGGGCGACGCCCGCCCACGACGATGTGCGACGAGAGCCCGGTGAACCCAGGGGACTTCGTGGTGGGATGACCGATCTCGGTGATGCGACGAGTGCCGGTGCCGCGCAGGCCTGCGTGGTGCTGGTGCCGCTCGGCAGCGTGGAGCAGCACGGGCCACACCTGCCGCTGTCGACGGACTCCCACATTGCCCGAGAGGTGTGCCACCGGGTGGCGGAACAGCTTGTCGAGCAAGGTGTTTCGGCGACGGTGGCGCCGTGCCTGGAGTACGGATCGAGCGGCGAGCACGAAGGCTTCGCGGGGACGATATCGATCGGCGGGGACGCGTTGCGTCACGTCCTCGTCGAGCTGGTGCGCTCTGCCCGGCGATGGGCCGACCGGATCGTGCTGGTGTCCGGCCACGGCGGCAACGTCGGTGCGCTGGTCGAAGCCGTCCGGTTGCTGCGGTTCGAGGCGCCAACGGTCGCGTGGACGACGTGTGCCGAGCAGGACTTCGACGCACACGCCGGCCACGCCGAGACCTCGATGATGTTGGCCATCGAGCCAGAGTCCGTTCAGCTGGAGCGAGCCGCAGTCGGCAACACCACTCCTGCGGCCGAACTGTGGCCGAGGATGAAATCCTCTGGGATTGAGGCAGTTTCGCCCAATGGTGTCCTGGGCGATCCGCGCAACGCGACGGCGATGGACGGTGAGCGCATGCTCGGCGCACTCGCCGCTCGCATCGCCGACCAGATCCAGGACGGCGCGGTCGCCGAAGGCGGCTCGTTCCTGCGCGCGTCGACGGCCGTCCGATGACGCGGGTGGTGCTCCTCGGCGGTGGCGGCCGGGGCATGGGCGCGGCGACTGCACGGTTGCTCGCCGAGCGTGGCGACCGGGTCGTCGTGTTGGACGCCTTCGACACGGTGGACGATTTCTATCCGTTGGCCGATGAGGCGGATCGTGTTGCGCTGCAAAGTATTTCCGGTATCGAGACGATGTCGGTGGACCTGCGTGACGGCGCAGCGACGATCGCCGCGGTCAGGTCGGTGATCCAGCGTCATGGTCACGTCGATGCGGCGGTCGCGTTCGCCGGGGCCGTGACCGGAGGTCGACCGTTGTGGGAGACGGACGAGGAGACGCTGGAGAAGTCGATCGCGTTCAACACCCTCACGACCTGGCACCTGGCGCGAGCGGTCGTGCCACACCTCTTGTCCCGACCGGCAGAGGCCTTGCCCACCTTCGTGGCGCTGACCAGCGTTGCCGGCGAGAAGGGCCTCTACGGGTTGGCGCCATACGTCGTCGCGAAGCACGCGACGGCCGGGATCGTCCGAGCGCTCGCCTCGGACCTGGTCGGAACGTCCGTGACCGCGTGTGGTGTCGCACCGGGCTCCACCGACACGACGATGCTGCGGCAGACCGCGGCGGCATACGGGCTGACCGACGTGCACGATCTGGTGCAGCACCAGCACGGAAAGCGGCCGCTCCGACCCGAGGAACTGGCGCACGTCGTGGTGTTCGCGCTCGGTGCCGGGCCGGTGCTGCACGGGGCGATCCTGCCGGCCGATGCAGGACTCGGTCGTGTCTGAATCCGACCGATTGCCAGATGGTTTCGAGGTCAAGCTCGGTGCATGGACCCATCGGTGCACCGACGGCCGCACGTTGTACGGCGACGCCGGTACCCTCCTCCGGCTACGCCCGGCGGCGGTCGAGCGCATCGATGCCAACGGTGTTTTGCGTGTCGAGGACCCGACGTCCCGCACGCTGGCAAGACTCCTCCTGGACCGCGGGATGGCCGAGCCGCGATGGCCCGACTCGGTGCCGCCCTTCCGCACGGACGACATCACGCTCGTCATACCGGTGCGTGACCGGGCGGCTGCGGTGGATCGGTTGCTGGCGAACTGCGTCGGTGTCCGCGCCGTCGTCGTCGACGACGGCTCGCTCGACCCGGCCGCGCTGCGTGCGGTCTGTGAGCGGCACGCGGCGCGATTGTGCCGGCACGAGCGGTCCCGCGGGCCTGCCGCCGCCCGTAACGACGGGCTGGCTCGGGTCGAGACCGAGCTCGTGGCGTTCGTCGACTCCGATGTCGTGCTCGACGTGGGCACGCTCGCACAGTTGCGGCGTCACTTCATGGACCCGCACGTCGCGGTGGTCGCCCCGCGGATCCTCGGACTGGTGGAGGACGGCGGACCGCTGCACCGCTACGAGGCCGCGTGCTCATCGCTCGATCTGGGCGACCAGCCGGCGCTGGTGCGGCCGCACGCACGGGTTTCCTACGTCCCGAGTGCGATGTTGCTGGCGCGGAAGTCCGCACTGGGGAACGGTTTTGACGAGTCCATGCAGGTCGCCGAGGATGTCGATCTGGTCTGGCGGCTCGCCCCCGAGTGGGCGGTCCGGTACGACCCGGCCGTGCAGGTGCGGCACGAACACCGCACGAGGTTCGGCGAGTGGTTCGGGCGGAAGCTGCTCTACGGCACCGGCGCGGCGCCGCTCGCCATACGACACGGATCGGCGGTCGCACCGGTGGTGCTGACGCCGTGGACGGCGATCGTGACTGTGGGTCTCCTTGCGCAACGCCGTTGGAGTCCACTGGTGATCGCCGGCGCGAGCGCGGCGCTGTGGTTCGGGCTGAGGAAGCGATTCGCGTTCGCCGACGACCCTTCGGGCTCTGCAACCGCCCTGACGAAGGTCGCGATGCGCGCCACGCTGCAGCAGACCGCCGCGACCGTCACGCGCCACTACATCCCCGTGACCCTGGCGCTGCTGCCGTTCTCCAAGCGTGCTCGTCGTGCGTATGTGGCCTCGGTAGTCCTGTCCGGCCTGGCCGAATACCGCCAGAAGCGACCGGCACTCGACCCGGTGCGCTTCGTCGGCCTTCGCACACTCGACGACCTCGCCTATGGGCTCGGGGTGTGGTCTGGAGCATTCATGAACGCATCGCCGCGTGCGCTGATCCCGCTGATTCGCAACGGGATTCGAGCGAGCAAACGGACCCGGCACAATCGGCAGGGACGCGAAGTTCGTACTGGTCCGGGCTGATCGGGCAGGCGAGGCCTAGCCTTTCGGACGGGATTCGTTCGCGAGATGCGACTTTGTCGCGCTCGGCGGATATGCTCGGCGGATCATGGCAACGATCACCACAGCCTCGGCGTCGAAGCTTGACCGTGTCCGCGAGTTCGTCGCCGATTTCAGTCCGGCGGAACGCCGTTCGGTCCTCGGTATGTCGCTGGCGGTGCTCGCGTTGCACGTCTTCGGTTGGGGCTCGCTGATCTTCTTGGTGGCGCCGCAGCACTTCGCGCTCGGCACGGACGCCGGCCATGCGCAGGTCTTCGGTGTCGGGCTGGGGGTCACGGCATACACACTCGGCATGCGGCATGCGTTCGACGCCGATCACATCGCGGCGATCGACAACACCACCCGCAAGCTGCTCTCGGACGGCAAACGGCCGATGTCGGTCGGTTTCTGGTTCTCCCTCGGACACTCCAGCGTCGTCTTCGGACTGTGTTTCCTGCTGGCGGTCGGGCTGAAGACCCTCGCGGGGTCGGTCGAGAACGACAACTCGACGCTGCACGACGTGACCGGCGTGATCGGGGTGACGGTCTCCGGCACCTTCCTGTGGATCATCGGTGTCCTCAACCTGATCGCGTTCATCGGCATCATCCGCGTATGGCGCCGTGCCCGTGAGGGCGATTTCGACGAGGCGGCGCTCGAGCAGCACCTCAACTCCCGGGGGTTCGTCAACCGGATCCTCGGCGGCCTGACCAAGTCGGTGACCAAGCCGTGGAACATGTACCCCATCGGCTTCCTCTTCGGGCTCGGTTTCGACACCGCCACCGAGGTCAGCCTGCTGGTGCTGGCCGGCGGCGCCGCGGCGTTCTCCCTGCCGTGGTACGCCATCCTGACCCTGCCGGTGCTGTTCGCGGCGGGGATGAGCCTGCTGGACGCCGCCGACGGGGTCTTCATGGCGAAGGCGTACCGATGGGCGTTCGCCAAGCCGCTGCGTCGGCTCTACTACAACGCGACCGTGACCTGGCTGTCGGTCTTCGTGGCCCTCGTGATCGGCACCATCGAGTTGTGCTCGGTGCTCTCCGACCGCTTCTCGTGGACCAACGGTCCGGTGGCCGCGATCGGCTCGATCGACCTGGACGGCGTCGGATTCGTCATCGTCGGCGTCTTCCTCGCGACCTGGCTGCTCGCCGTCATCGCGTGGCGTGTCCTGCGCCTGTCGGAGAAGGAATTGCCCGCGGGCTGACGGAGGCGCGCCAGCAGCAGAGATCAGGCGTCGGGGACGTAGCGCCCGAAGCGTGATGTCCTTCCTTTCGGACCACCGGGCACGCCGATGTCGAGAGCGTCGATGGGTGCAACTCTTGATAGGTGAGCTCGAAGTCGAAGACATCGAAGTTCTGGGCCATGCAGAAGGAGCGCCTTAGCACACCCGTGACCGATTCGGCGTCGGGTGTGGCGTCGCACCATAAGGGCATGCGCACCATAAGGGCATGCGCATCAGTGAGGATGCAGGAGATGTCACGACGCCAGCCTCGAAGTCACGTGAGGATGGGGGAGTGGTGACCCCTTTCGCGTTCCTCGGACAGGTCAGCACCGAGGACAACCGGGACCCGGAAGTGTCACGCGGCTGGCAACTGGATCGGGCGTAGCAACACAGACGGACCGGTTTCTGGGCGGCCCGCCACCGTACGGGGTATCGCTGGTCGATGCCGGCCCCCACCCCCATCCGGCCACAGCCGTGGATGGCAAGCGACTGCACCGCTTGGAGGCCGACCCGTTCACTGCGCCGGTCGTGGAGCGGATCTTCGCGATGTACGCAGCCGGCCACGGACTGCGCACGATCGCCGACTCCCTTGCCCGTGAAGGGATCCCGAGCCCGGCAGCGTACGACCCAGAGCGCAATCGGCACCGCGACACGATCGGCTGGGGCAAGCAACACCTGCAAGACGTTCTGATCGGCCTTGGGGACGTCGCCGCTGGCCATCAGGCCAGGATGCGCTGGAACGACGAAGACACATGGATCCGCTTTGACCATCAGACCCATCCCGCACTCGTCGACACTCAGATCCTGGCGAAGGCCCAGGCCCGATTGCGCGACGGCAAGTCCAACAACCAGGTGCTACGCCCGACTGCTCCGGCCGGATCTAGCCGCTGCGCGGACTGATCGAATGCGGCGCCTGCGGGCACCGGATGCACCGGATCTACACCACCCCGCAGCGCGGGCGCCGCGGAACGCTACATCTAACGCTGTAAGCTGCGGAAACAACGATCCCTGCCGCCGGATGCCTTTCCGGACCACTCGAACGTCCTGACCGTCCGGCAGGCGGCGCTGCTGCCACTGACCGACCAATGGCTCACCGCCCTCGCCGTGCCGGCAACCTTCGCCGACCTGCCAGACGGAGGTGCGGTCGTGGCCGCGCAAGCCGATGCGTTCCGCCGAGAGCTGAGAGCGCTCGACGGGCAGATGGCTTGCCTCGTCGGCCTCGCGGCCCAGCCGGGGACCGACCTCCCCGAACTCGCCACCGCCATCAGAAACTGCCGTGCCGAACGCGAGAACGTCGCTCACCAGCTGGAAGTCCTACGAGCCAGACCACGCCTCAAAATGGACCCCGTGGCGCTGGCAAGCAAGCTCAAGGCGACCGTGGATGCCCTCGCCGAATCAACGCCCCCACCGCTGGAATCTCTACCACGACGTCGGCCTCCGCCTGATCTACCACCACACCCCGGACCCGGCGGTCGACGTCACAGTCGACACAGCACGAATCACCGGACTGAACGGCAGCGAAGCAACCACCCTGGCACCGATCACAACCCACAGGAACCTCTAGCACCCACGCACTGGAAGACCCGCAACCAAGCCACCATCGGCGGCCGGCAACATGCAAAACCCGCTGTGTCTCACCGTAAACTGCGAGACACAGGGGGATAGCAACGCGAGTGTCTGGAGGGAGATTTGTCCGTTTACTCGACCAGCTCGATGCCTGCAATTCCCCAGATTTCCGGCAGTTTCGAGCTCTGAGGGTACGCGAGTCCGGTCAGGAGAGAATGGGAAAGCGGCGGACGACGGACGTTTGCGTCCACCAGCGGCCCAGCCCCAGCGTGCGGTCCGCCTGCAGGAGGGGAAGTGCCAGCACAGCGATCGCATAGATCAGGTGGTCGTCCATGAAGGGGTTGTTGGCCGGGGGCAGGACGACGGACCACATCAGCACGAGCATGATCGCCGCAGCCACGGCGGAAAGGCGCATGGCGATGCCGGCGCACAGGCCGATCCCGATCCCGAGCAAGCCCAGCATGAAGAGCCAATCCGCCCAGCCCTGCCCGGCGATGTCCCGGTAGAACCCCGCGAATGGCCCGGCTGCCGAAAAGTGCAGGAACCCGTACGTCGGGCTGCCACCGTTGACCCATGCCTGCTTGCTGGTGGTGTCGTGGCCGAGCCCGAACGCCTTGTCCAGGAAGGCCCACAGGAAGACCCAGCCAAGGCAGAGCCGTAGTCCCGCGAAGAGATAGTTGCGGGCCCGGGATGCCGGGGGCGCGGTGGGTGCCGACTCGTTGTGGACGCGGACACGGGGCGCAGCGGTCTGGCGATTGTGAGTGTGCACGGAAAGTTTCATGAGGTTCTCCTCCGGTTCGCCCGTCGTGACGGGTC
This sequence comes from Flexivirga sp. G2, assembly GCF_055397625.1. NCBI lineage: Bacteria > Bacillati > Actinomycetota > Actinomycetes > Micrococcales > Dermacoccaceae > Flexivirga > Flexivirga sp. G2. The sequence goes on along the minus strand of NZ_AP039675.1, from coordinate 2,509,214 downwards.
TTGCTGACACCTTCAGCGTCGCTCCGCCGAATTGTCGGTGGCAGAGACGAAAGTCCCGAGTTCCGTGGGGGATTCGCAGGTGGCCCCAGTCGATCTGGGCGAGTGCGACGAGACACGCGATGAGTGCGACCTCGAGCAGCACGCCGTATGGCGAGGTCAGGGACGACATCATCACGTCCGCAGCGCTGGTACGCCGGAAGGCGTGTGCTCCGCCGAGATAGAGGCTGTAACTGATCAGTCGTCCGGCGAAGAAGGCGGCGGTCAGCCTGCCGAGTGGTACTCGCATCAGTCCGGCTGCCTCGAAGAGTTGCGCCGACGGAATGGGGGAGAGGACGAACAGGACCAGCGCCACGATGGAGCCGGATCGCCGGCGCAGCAGGACCGACCCTGCCGCATTGAGGTTGTCGCGCTGCCTGGCAGGAAGGTACTGGCGGAGGCGGCGCACGGTGTGCGCCAGAGTGAGCCGTCCGGCGGCGGCTGCCCCTGCGCCCGTGAGGACGAGTGCGACCTCGTTCAGATCGTTGCGTAGGTAGAAGAGCACGAGGACCGCCCACGTGGGCGGTCCGAAGGCGGGAAGCAGATTCACGCCGAGGACGACGCCCGCGACCACCAGGTAGGTCGTCATGGCGTGCGTCTCCCAGGGTTCACACGGGGGTGTGGGACTTGGCGCTGGTCGCCGCGTGGTCGATGACCGCGTGCGTCACGACCGCCACTGGACAGGTCGCGTGCCGTATGACGCTCTGACTGACCGAACCCAGCACCAGCCCTACAAGCTCGTGGTGTCCTCGGGTGCCGACGACGAGCAGCGAGGCGTTATGACTGGCCTCGACGAGAGTTGCGGCGGTAGGTGCGCACTCGACGCGCATGACCACCTTGACACCCGGGTGTTGTTCGGCGGGTCCGGTGAGAACCTGCTGCAGCTGCTCCCGGTGATACTGCCGCGTAGCTTTCAGGTCGCCGCCCGGCATCGGGATGCCACTGGCGAAGTCCCACCGGTCCAGTTGCCAGCACAGGATTGCGACGAGCGGCACCTTCATGCGGGCTGCTTCGGCGAACGCGAAGTCGAGCGCGGCCACCCCGTCCGGTCGCGGATCGACTCCGACGACGACCGGCCCCCTGGCCGCGCGTTCCTTGGCAACGTCCCGAACAACCAGTACAGGACAGTGCGCCGCGGCGGACACCTGGGTGGTCACCGAGCCCAGCACCGCTCCACGCACGGCGCCCATACCCTTGGTGCCCAGGACAATCTCCGCGGCGACCGACGAGACCTCGACGAGGGCGGCGGCCGGCGCATCACCCGGCTGAGACCAGGTCACCGGAAGGTTCGGATGGTGCCGGGCCACGACGCCGACGGCTTCGTCGGTGACGTTGTCCATCGGCTCACGATTCGGTGCCAGGTCGTAGATCGACATGTGCGCACCCACCGCGTGCATGATGTGCAGCGGTCGGCCGGATCGGTCCGCGCGATCGGCAGCCCACCGCAAGGCGTTCCAGCCCTGCGCGGATCCGTCGACGCCGACGACGATCGCATTCGTGGGGACTTGGCTGGTCATGGTGAACTCCTTTGCATGCCACAGTCGCCCTGGGCGACCACAGTCGGTGCTGACAACACCACTGTCCGCGACGACAGACCGAGTGATCGAGGGCCAAAGGTCCCGACACCGGTGCGGGGACCGGCAATCTCGTTCTACGGTGTGTCGTATGCCAAGCCCGCACGACAGCTCCAGCGGGACCCGCCCCTTGGTGACGTCCGCTGCACTCGACCTCGACGACCTGATCGGCGAGCTGCGCGCGCGAGCCGAGGCCTCTACGAAGTCGAACGAACGACTCGCCCACCTGCTGGACGCAGTCGTGGCGGTCACCGCGGACCTCGACCTCGAGGACGTCCTCTCCCGCATCGTGAGAGCAGCCTGTGAATTGGTGGATGCGCACTTCGGCGCGCTCGGGGTGCTGGATCGGGATCGAGAGCATCTCGTCGAGTTCGTGACGCGCGGACTCACACCGGAGGAGCACGCCGCGATCGGCGACCTGCCGCACGGCAAGGGCGTGCTCGGCCTGCTGATCCGCGAGCCGCACCCGCTGCGGCTGGCCGACCTGTCGACGCACCCGGCGAGCTACGGCTTTCCGCCGCACCACCCACCCATGCACACCTTCCTCGGCGCTCCCGTCCGGATCCGCGACGAGGTCTTCGGCAACATCTACCTCACCGAGAAGGCCAACCACGAGGAGTTCACCGCCGACGACCAGTCGATCCTGGTCGCCCTCGCGGCCGCCGCCGGGATAGCGATCGACAACGCGCGGCTGTACGAACGAACCCGCCGCCAGCGTGCCTGGGTGGAGACCAGCAGCGAACTGAGCCAGCGACTCCTGGAAGGCTCCGCCGAGTCGGACACGATGCGCTTCCTCGTGGGAGCCGCGGTGGAGCACTCGTATGCCCGGAACGGCTTCGTGGCATTGCACGACGAGATAGGTAGATTGCACGTCGTCACCGGCGATCCGGGACACGACGGCGACGCGAGCGACATCCTGCTGACCGCGCCCGGCTGGCGCAGCCTCGTACAGTCGGGGGAGCCCGTGCTGCTGCGTGACGTCGAGGCCGCTTCCGACGACGAGCTCTTGACCGAGCTCACCTCCGTGCTGGGCGACGGGCACGGCGAGGTGGCCGTGCTTCCGGTGGTTGTGGGCACCAACGATGTCGGCGTGCTCGTCATGGTGTGGAACAAGGACAGTTCCTCCACGGCAACCGAGATGCTGGAGTTGCTTTCGGCCCTCGCCACCCAGACCGGCCTCGCACTCACTGCATCCCGAGCACAACACGACCGGTCAAGGCTGACCCTGCTCGAGGATCGGGACCGCATCGCCCGCGACATGCACGACCACGTCATCCAGCGACTGTTCGCCACCGGGCTGTCGCTGCAAGCGGCGAGTCATCTGGCGACTCATCCGACGGTCCGTGCGCGCGTCAACGACGCCGTCGACGACCTGGACCTGGCCATCAAGGACATCCGGCACGCGATCTTCGAGTTGCACGACGTCGCCGCGGCGACGGCATCGCAGGCTGTGGAAGGCGTGGTCATCGACCTGTCGGAGGCGCTCGGCTTCCGCCCCGACATCGCGATGCACGGCCCGATCGATCAGTTGCCGCCGGAGATCGCCGCCGACGTCCTTGCGGTGGTCCGTGAGGGATTGTCGAACATCGCTCGCCATGCTGCCGCCGACCATGCGTCGGTGTCGATCCAATGCGGGCCCGAACTCACCGTCACCGTGAGGGACGACGGACACGGGATCGCGGCCGGCAGTCGTCGCAGCGGGTTGGACAACCTCGCCGACCGGGCACAGGTCCGCGGAGGTTCCTTGAACATCCACCCGGTGACCCCGACCGGCACCGAACTGCGCTGGCAGATCCCACTCACCGAACCGGTCAAGGAGGCGCTCAGCCGATGACGACCAAGATCTTCCTGCTGGATGACCACGAGGTGGTGCGGCGGGGTATCCGGGACCTGTTGACGATCGAGCCTGATTTCGACGTCGTCGGCGAGGCAGGATCCGCCACCGACGCGCTGCGCGAGATCGTTCTCAGCCGGCCCGATGTGGCACTGCTCGATGTCCGGCTGCCGGATGGTTCGGGCATCGACGTCTGCCGGGATGCCCGGTCCGCGTTGCCCAGCATGAGGGCAATCATGTTCACGTCATACAACGACGCGCGCGCCCTGCAAGCCGCGGTGCTCGCCGGCGCCGCCGGTTATCTGCTCAAGGACATCAAGGGGCCGAGCCTGGCCGACGCGGTGCGCTCGGTCGCAGCCGGTGAGAATCTGTTGCGCGAGGACGAGGTCGACCGGTTGCGTGCGTCCTGGCAGCAGCCCGACCCCGCCGATCCAAGACTGACCGAGCTCACCCCTCAGGAGCGCCGCATCCTGGACCACATCGCGGCAGGCATGACCAACAGGCAGATCGCCGACGCGCTCCACCTGGCGGAGAAGACCGTGAAGAACTACGTCACGTCCTTGCTGGCCAAGCTCGGTATGGAACGGCGGACCCAGGCCGCAGTCTTCGCAGCCACCCACACCGATGATCGTCGAGACCGGGACCAATGACCCTGTGCGAGCCCTGACCCGCGCTGCACCCTCGGTCTCATGAACACCACGAGCAGCTTTGCAGACACTCAGGAACTGTCGGTCTCGGAGTGCTGGGCGCTGGTGCGCTCGGTGCCTGTCGGACGTCTTGCGGTGACCCTCGACGGTCACCCGGACATCTTCCCGGTGAACCACCTGGTCGACCAGGGATCGATCGTGCTGCGGACCGGCCGCGGCACCAAACTGACCGCGGCCGATCATCAGCGCGTCGCGTTCGAGGTCGATGGGTATGACGTCGGTCGCGCGCAGGCATGGAGTGTGGTGATCAAGGGCGTCGCCAGGTCCGTCGAGCGGCTGCACGACGTGGTCGACGCATTGCAACTGCCGATCTTCCCGTGGCAGGACGGACCAAAACCCAGTTTCCTGCGCATCGAGCCGGACACGGTCACCGGTCGCCGGATCCAGGTCCGTGGTGGCCAGGTGAACGTGCGGCAGCACGAGGAGTGACCCGTTCGCTCAGCCACCGAGGCTGACCGTCTCGCCGAGTGCGGGCGTGACCACGCACCAACCGGTCGCCTGACGGATCGTCCGGGCGAGCGTCTGCCGTGACTGCTCCTCGCCGTGCACCAGGTAGACCACTTCGGGCGGTGAAGGCAACTGCTGCAGCCACGCGAGCAGCTCGTCGGCGTCGGCGTGTACGGAGAATCCCTCGTCGGTGACGATGGTGGCCCGGACCGGGAGGTATCGACCGTAGAGCTTGAGTTCGGTCGCACCCTCGGCGAGCAGGCGCCCGGGTGTCCCGGTGGCCTGGTAGCCGGTGAGCAGCACCGTATGGCGGGGGTGCGGCAGCATGCTCATCAGGTGGTGGACCACGCGACCGCCGCTCGCCATGCCGGATGCGGACACCACGATCGAAGGCTCGGGTGGCATGTTCAGTGCCATCGACTCCTCTGCGGTGGGTGCCAGCCGCAGGTCGAGGTCACCGGCGATCTGCCGTGGCAGGTCGGCGCGCAACTCGGATCGCAGATGGGGGTCGCGGTAGATCTCCCACGCCGCCAGCGCCATCGGGCTGTCGACATACACCGGCACCCGTGGGATGGCACCGGCGTGCGTCAGCTCACTGAGCGTACGGAGCACGATCTCGGTTCGGTCCAGTGCGAAGGCCGGGATGAGGACCGAGCCGCCACGCCGGATCGTGTCGCGCACCGAACGGGCCGTCACGTCGTGCGACGCTGTTGCCGGTGGATGGGCCCGGTCGCCGTAGGTCGATTCCAGGACAACGGTGCGGGCGGCGGGCGGTGGTTGCCGTGGCAGCAGGATGGGATGGTCAGTGCGTCCGAGATCGCCTGAGAACAGTACGGTTTCGCCACCCAGGTCGACCAGCGCGGAGGCGGCACCGAGGATGTGACCGGCTCGACTGAAGGTGACCGTGATGTCGTCCGCGATCGTTCGGGCAACTCCGTAATCGACCGGCGTGAGCAGCTTGATCGCGGCCTCCACCTCCGACGCCCGATACAACGGGGCGGGCTGCCGGTGGCGGCTGAAGTGGCCGGTGAACGCAGCCCGCGCGTAGTGCTCCTGCAGATGCGCGCTGTCTCGAAGCACGAGCGGCGCAAGGCGCTGGGTCCCCGGCGTACACCAGACCGGTTGTCGGTAACCCGCGCGGGTCAGTAACGGCAGCCGGCCGCAGTGGTCGAGATGCGCGTGTGTCAGCACGACCCCGTCGAGATCCGATGCGGCGAATCCCAACGGTTGCCAGTTGCGCTCGCGCCAGCGCCGCTCGCCCTGATACATGCCGCAGTCGACGAGGAGCTCTCGGCCGCCACGGCGCAGCAGGAAGGCGCTACCGGTGACCGTGCCCACGCCGCCGTGGAAGGACAAGGTGACCGGGACGGTGTTAGCGGGCAAGACGCTCACCGCTCGCATCGTCCGCCGCCCGCAGGTCGCTGAAGCGTCGCAGTGTGCCTGCTCGCACGACCAGGACCGGGCAGTCGGTGCGCCGCAGGACTCGCTGACTGACCGAGCCCAGGACGGCACCTGCCGTCTCGTGGCGACCGCGGGCGCCCAGCACAAGGAGGAATGCGCGGTGACCATGCGTGATCAGCAACTCGGCCGGGTCACCACCCGTGACCTGGACCCTCACGCTGATCTCGGGGTAGCTGCGTTGCACGGTCGCCACCATCTCCTCGATACGAACGCGTTCCACGAACCCATAGTCCGTTGCGTGGACGGCGATGAGCGCACGATGGTGCTGGGCGGCGGCGCGGAACGCAGCCCGTAGCGCGTCGCTGTCAGTGGGGTGACCTTCCAGTCCGAGCACCACGGGTCCGGGCCGGTCAGCTGGCCGCGTCGGTCCGTGCACGATCGCGATCGGGCAGTGCCCGTCGGCGATCAGTTGCACGGCGGTCGAGCCAGTGAGGACCTGGCGGATGGCGCCGCGCCCGCGCGTGCCGACGACGACGACCGTGGCGAAACGCGACGCCCAATCGAGCGCCGGCAGCGCCGCCCCGTAGGGCTGGCTCCACGAGACGCGGAGGCGCGGGAAGCTGTCGGCCAGGGCACGGTGTGCATCGGTGACGCACGCTGCGGGAGTTGGTTCGAATCCCGTCGGCGCTGGCAAGTCCGGCCACAGGGCCGGCTGCACGGCGTGCAGCAGATGCAGCGGACGGCAGGAGGCGTCGGCTTCCGCGGCCGCCCAGGCCAGCGCTGCCATGCTGTCGGGCGACTTCTCCAGGCCGACCACGATCGCGTGAGCCGGGATCGGGGCGCCGCCGGGCGGGCCGTCGTCGGTCACCTGGGGCAGGGATGGCGCAGTCACGACGATGCCCTTGCGGTCGACTCTGGCTCGGGCGCAGCCAGGGCAGTCCGGCCACCACGGACCACCAGCACCGGGCACGTCGCACCACGGACCACTTGCTGGCTGACCGATCCCAGGACCGCACCGCCGATCTCGCCACGGCCACGCGCGCCGACCACCAGGAGGGCAGCGTTGGCGCAGTGCCGCTCAAGCGTCTGCGCGGCACCCTCGTGCGCCGCGTACGTGGTGACCTCCACCGTTGGATGGCGGCGCGATGCTGCCGCGACCGTGCGGCTCAACAGTGCGTCCTCGTGCTGCTGGGCATCCTTCTCCGGCCGACCCTGCAGCTCGATGTGGTCCACAACGGTCGAGGCGTCCACTTGCCAGGCGTGCACGACGACCACGTCGACCCCTCTGCTGGCGGCCTGTTCGAAGGCAGTCTCCAGGACCGCTTCCTCGTCCTTGTCGTATCCGATCCCGGCGACGACCGGGGCATCGGGTCGGGGCAGGGGTGTGCCGGAGCGGAGCACGGCGACCGGGCAGTGAGTGCGAGCGATCAACTGAGTAGTCACCGATCCGAAGACCGCTTCGGCCACGGCCCCTCGACCCTGGGATCCGACCACGGTCAGTCGTGCTGCGTCGGCACCTTTCGCCAGCCAGGACGCCGGGTCACCGGCATGCTCGGACCAGGTCACGACCAAGCCGGGATCCCAGTCATGAAGCATCGCCAGTGCATCCCGGACGACCGGTTGCTTCGGGTATGCCTCCTGCGGACCCGCGACCAGCCGCACCCAGGCCATGTCGTCCACGACATGCATCAGGTGCAGGGGCCACTGCCGTCGCTGCGCTTCCGTGGCGGCCCAGCTGAGCGCACGCGCGCTCTCGGCAGATCCATCCAATCCGACCAGGACCGCTCCGACCGGGACATCGGTGTCCATCAGAGTCTCCTTCCGTTGCTGTCGTTCGCCTCCACGGTCGGCCCGTCCCGGGGCGTCGGGCCAGGGACGAACGTCCCGCGTCTATTCGCCACAGGAGGCGGGCCGTTGGTCCCTGTCCACCGTGATCGCCGAGGCGTGCACTGGTCATTGGCAGAACACCGAGCGAAGGAGGTTCGCGATGACGATCCACAGTGAATCCGCGGCCGCACCGGAGCAGTCCGCCCCCGGTTCCACGACGCAGTCGATGCGGGCGGTCGTGTATGACGGTGCCGGACACGTGTCCTGGGACCAGGTGCCGAGGCCGGTGCTCGAAGCCGATACGGACGTCATTGTCCGGGTCGACGCGGTGACGATCTGCGGCACCGACCTGCACATCCTGAGCGGGGACGTACCCGAAGTCACACCGGGCCGAATACTCGGCCATGAGGCAGTCGGAACGATCATTGCGGCCGGCTCCGGGGTGACCAGTCGCGGCGTCGGGGACCGAGTGCTGTTGTCCTGCATCACGGCGTGTGGCAACTGCGACTACTGCCGCGTCGGTCGCTACGGCTTGTGCCGCGGCGGTGGCGGCTGGATACTCGGCCACACGATCGACGGCACGCAGGCCGAATACGTCCGTATCCCGTTCGCCGATCGATCGACCCACCCGATCCCGTCGGGTGTCTCCGACGAGGAGGCCCTGATGCTCGCCGACATCGGCCCGACGGGGTATGAGGTCGGTGTCCTCAACGGCAAGGTGCAGCCCGGCGACACGGTTGTAGTGGTCGGCGCCGGACCGATCGGGCTGTCGGTCATCCAAAGTGCCCGACTGTTCAGCCCGTCATGGATCATCGCCGTCGACCGAGCTCCGTCGCGGTTGGAGGCTGCCCGGCGCTTCGGCGCCGACGTTGTGGTTGACAGCTCCGAGGACGACCCCGGCCCACTGGTCGGGGACTTCACCAACGGACTCGGCGCCGATGTCGCCATCGAAGCGGTCGGCACCGCGGCCACGTTCGAGATGTGTACTCGGTTGGTGCGGCCCGCGGGCCGGATCGCCAACGTCGGAGTGCACGGCAGCCCAGCGACCTTGCACCTGGAGCAGCTGTGGCCGCGTGACGTCACGATCACCACCGGTCTGGTCGACACCGCATCGACACCGACGTTGATGCGACTCCTGCAGCGCCGGCTGCTGGGCACCGAACAGTTCGTGACGCACCACTTCGCCATGGACCAGTTCGCCGAAGCGTATGACGTCTTCGCCCGTGCCGGTGAAACCAATGCCCTCAAGGTCGTGCTCACCCGCTGAACAGACGACCATCACCATTCACGGGAGGTATCTCATGCACCCTCTTCAGGTCGACGTACGACCGTTGCGCCCCGGGGACATTCCCGCGTTGCGTGCGCTGTTCCACCGATGGAGCGACCAGTCAAGGTACGAACGCTTCTTCTGTATGTCGCCACGCATTGCCGACGACTACGTCGACGCCCTGCTAGACCCCGGGCGGACCTTGTTCGCCGTCGTCGCAGTCAGTCCCGCAGGCAAGGTCGTCGGCGTCGGATCCACACATCGGGAGTCGGCCGACACGGGGGAGTTTGGGCTGGCCGTCGACGACGAAGAGCAGGGTCACGGCGTGGGCACCAGACTGCTGGCAGCGCTGTTGGGCAACGCAGCCAGGATGCAGCTGACGACGCTCGTCGCCTATGTCGAGGCGGTCAATCACCACATGCTGGAGGTCGTCACCGACGAACTTCCGGGCGCCGCGCGCGAGTTGCGCGACGGGATCGTCATGGTGACGGTCCCGGTCCAGGACGCCATACGTCGGTCGGACACCCACCTGCGCGAGCAGGTGCCGTCATGACCGCAAGCCGCGGGTCCCGACCAAGGACCGAGCCGCGATGAGTGCCATCAGCATCACCGACCTGCACAAGAGGTTCGGCGCCACCGTCGCGCTCGACGGCCTCGACCTGCAGGTGGCCGATGGCGAGGTGCATGGCTTCCTCGGCCCGAACGGTGCCGGCAAGTCCACCACCATCCGGATCCTGCTCGGCCTGTTCCGCCCGACATCGGGGCGGGTCAGGGTGCTCGGTCTCGACCCGTGGTCGCAGGCCGCTCCGCTGCACCGGAAGTTGGCCTACGTCCCCAGCGACGTCGCACTGTGGCCGAACCTCACCGGAGGGGAAGCGATCGACGTACTCGCCAGACTGCGCGGTGGAGTCGCGCGAGGGCGTCAGAACGAGCTGATCGAGCGGTTCCAACTGGACCCGAGCCGCAAGGGGCACACCTACTCGACCGGTAACCGGCAGAAGGTCGCCCTCGTCGCGGCGCTCGCCGCCGACGTCGGGCTGCTCCTGCTCGACGAGCCCACGCGTGGTCTGGATCCGCTGATGACCCGGGTGTTCCACGAGATCCTGCTGGAACGCAAGCGGGAGGGCCAGACAGCGCTGCTGTCGAGTCACATTCTGAGCGACGTGGAGGAGATCGCCGACTCGGTGACGATGCTGCGCGGCGGTAGGGCCATCACGAGCGGGACGCTGCGGCAACTGCGCCGGATCGCACAGACCGGCGTCCGCTTGGACCTCCAGAGCGGTGTCACCCGCCGTGAGCTGGCTGCCCTGCCCGAGATGCACAACGTCTCGGTGGGTGACCTGCCAGGGCCGGGGCCGGTGCGGAGCAGGCTGACTTTCACCGCGGCGCCGGATCAGGTCGGAGCGCTCATCGCCACGCTGAGCACGCACGGCATCACGGCGGTCGTGTGCACCCCGCCGTCGTTGGAGGACCTGTTCCTCCAGGAGTTCGAGGACGACGCCGCGTGAGCACGACACGAAGTTGGCCGTCAGTGCTCTGGGTCGAGACGCGGCGAGGGGTCCGCCCGAGAAGGACCGCCGGCACGACGCCGCTGCTGGCGGCGGCGGTGCGTCGCGACCGGGTGATGATCGCCTGCACCCTGGGATTGCTGGCGATTCTGGCCGCGGGATCGGACCGGGCGACCCGCGGGCTCTACCCGGCCGGATCGCACATACCGGCCGGTCTCCTGGGCACCATGCGCAATGCCGCGTTCGTCGCGATGTACGGCCCACTGCCCCAGCCCACCTCGATCGACGCGATCGGGGTCTCGAAGGTGCTGCTGACCGGGGGTCTCGGTGTGGCGATCCTGGCCCAGATGATCGTCCGGCGTCATACGCGAGCGGAGGAGGAGTCGGGGCTGGCCGAGCTCATCGCGGCGCAGACGGTCGGCCGTCATGCACCTTTGACCGCTGCACTCTTGCTCGCCGCGGGAAGCGCCGTCGCCTGTTCGGTTGCCGGGGCTGCTGCGCTGGTCGTGGTCGGCGCGCCCGTCGGGGGAGCGCTCGACTTCGGCCTGTGCTGGGTGGTCATCGGACTGACCGGCGCCGGACTGGCTGCCGTCGGCGCTCAGGTCGCCGGCAGTGGCCGTGGGGCCGGTCAATTCGGACTCATCGCGCTGGCCGTCCTCTACCTCGTCCGGATGATCGGTGACACCACCGCGGCGCCGGTGAGCTGGCTCAGTCCCCTTGGCTGGGCGAGCCGGTCGGAGCCGTTCGGCGCGAACCACTACTGGGTCATCGTGCCGGGTCTGCTGCTCTTCGCAGTGTTGACGCTGGCGTCATACACCTTGCTCGACCGGCGAGACCTCGGAGCCGGCCTGCTACCGCAACGCCGCGGGGCCGCGCACGGCCGCATCACCGGAAATGCCGGCCTCGTATGGCGACTGCTGCGCAGTACCGTCGCCGGATGGATGGCCTGCTTCGCATTACTCGGCATCGTGGTGGGTAGCTTGACCGGTAGCCTCTCCGGCTCCTCAGGCGCTGCCGTGGAGCGGATGTTGCGCTCCCTCGGTGCCGGTCACGGCTCGCTGATCGATCTGTACCTCGCGACCGAGATCTCGGTCGGTGCCTTGATCGCGACCGCCGCTGGCATCACGGTCATCAGCCATCTCGCCACCGAAGAGCGTGCCCGCCGGCTGGACTCCGTGCTCGCGAGCCCGGTCAGCCGATCCAGGATGCTCACGCCGTATGTGTGCTGGGCGTTTGCGCTGCCGGCCGGATCGATGGTCGTGTTCACCGCAGTCATCGGGCTGACCGACCGTCTCACCGGCTCCGGGGCTCACGCGAGCATCGGCCCATTGCTCCGGTCGGGCGCCGCGACCTTCCCGGCCATGTGGGCGACCGTGGCCGTCAGCATCCTGCTGTTCGGCGTCGGGCACCGCTGGACGCCGATCAGCTGGGCCGTCCTCGTACTCGCAGCGGCCGTCGCTCAGTTCGGTGACCTGTTGTCGCTGCCTGCGTGGCTACGAACCTGGTCCCCGTTCGATCACCTGGCCGCCTTCCCGGCGGACAACCTGCCCCGCACGAGCCTCGCCGCACTCACTGTGATGGCCGCGCTCGCCCTCGCCGGGGGCATCACCGCATACCTGCGTCGCGACGTCGAGTGACGTGGACGCCTGGCACACCGAAGGAGTAGTACGACATGATCGATTCTTCGCCCTCAGCAAGACCGGTAGGTTCGCCACGACCGGAGCCGAATCCGCAACCATGGGTTCAATTGGCAATGGTGACAGTGGGATTCGCGGTCAACTTCTGGGCCTGGGCATTGATCAGCCCGCTGGGCCCGCTGTTCAGCCCGGACCGGGCGAAACTGCCGCCGGCCGGGTACCAGAAGGCGCTCGGCTGGTTGCCGTTCAGCGAACATCAGCCGTTGACGGCGAGTCAGGCCACCCTGCTCGTGGCCGTGCCGGTGGTCGTCGGCTCGATCGGACGGATCCCGGTCGGTGCGCTGACCGACAAGTGGGGAGGACGGATCATGTTCCCGCTGGTCTCGGCGGCCACGATCGTTCCGGTGCTGGTGATCGGCCTGTGGGCGCAGCGCTCGTTCGGTGCCCTGCTCGTCACGGGAGTCTTCCTCGGTATCGGCGGTACCGCATTCGCAGTGGGTGTGCCGTTCGTCAACGCCTGGTTCCCCCCCGGAGAAGCGAGGTATGGCGATCGGCATCTTCGGCGCGGGGATGGGCGGCACCGCGATCAGCGCTCTGACCACGGTCAACCTCTTCAAGACGCATGGTCAGTCGGCGCCGTTCGTCATCGTCGCTCTCGTGCTGGCTGCCTACGCGGCGGTCGCCTGGCTCGTGCTGCGCGACGCGCCCGGGCGCGTCATACCCGCCGCACCGCTCGGCCCGCGCCTCGTGGCGACCGCGAAACTGCCGATCACCTGGCAGGCCGGTGCGCTCTACGCCGTCGGGTTCGGCGGGTATGTCGCGTTCTCGGTCTTCCTGCCGCTCTACCTGAAGAACTCCTACGCACTGTCGGCTGCGGACGCCGCCAGCAAGATGGCCGGCTTCGTCGTCATCGCTGTGATCATGCGCCCGGTCGGTGGCGCTCTCGCGGACCGGATGGGCTCGATCTCCGTGTTGGCAACGTGTTTCACCCTGGTCGCGGCCGGTGCTGCGATCGCTTCGGCAGAACCACCGCTGCGCGGTTACGGCACGCCGGTCTTCCTGATCATGGCCGCCGCGCTGGGCGCCGCGTCCGGTGCGACCTTTGCGCTGATCGCGCAAGTGACCGATCCTGCCCGCGTCGGCGGCGTCACCGGCCTGGTTGGTGCCGCCGGCGGCCTGGGTGGTTTCGTGCCACCCCTGGTGATGGCCTACATCTACAGTCAGACGCGGTCCTACAGCATCGGGATGTTGCTGTTGGCGATCAGCGCCATCGTGACGGTCGGGCTGACCGTCACCGTCGTCCGGCGCACCGCGCTCACCGTGCCGGCGAGGACTGCCCCGGCAGGGACCAAGGGCCCTGCCGTCAGCGAGATCGGGGAGCCAGAGTAGGGCCATGCAGGCATCAACTCACCCCCGCACACAGATCCTCACGACCGCGCAATGCATGGAGTTGCTCGGCAGCTCACCCATCGGTCGCTTGGGCGTGATCGTCGCCGGCCGGCCGGAGATCTATCCGGTCAACCACACCGTCTTCGACGGGAACATCCTCTTCCGTACCGGCTCCGGCACCAAGCTGGATGCGGCCGTCGACCAGCACGTCTCGTTCGAGGTCGACGGACTCGACGCGGACACGAAGACGGCGTGGAGCGTGCTGGTGGCAGGAGTCGCGGCCGAGATCGCCGAACTGCACAAGGTGCTGGATCTGCTGCGCCTGCCGGTGTTCCCGTGGGAGCCGGGCGCCAAACCGCATCTGCTCACGATCCACCCGGAGTCGATCACCGGCCGGCGATTCACCGCGGTGGACCTGTTGCGCACCTTCGTCCTGTGACGGTTCGTCGGGACGCCCTTCGTAGGGCCTTCGGCACCTGCACCGGTCGTGGTGGCCGTCGAGACGGACGCAGGTTGCGGTGGCTGGGCGGGGGGCTGCTCGCCCTGGGCGCCGGACTGGCGGCGACGTCGGTGCTCGGTCCACTGGTCACTGGGGTGATCAAATATCGCGTGACCGATCTGATGGTCAGCCAGCTGAAAGGTGCCGATGCGGTCTCCCTGTTCGTCGTCGCACCCGGTTGCATCGCCCTCGGGATCGCGGCGCTGCGCGGCCATCGGATGGCGGCGCCGCTCGCGCTCGGCCCTGCGGCATACACGGTGTACATGGCCGCCGAGGTCATCATCGGACCGGACTACGCCGGCATACCGGGCAACGTCGAGCGGTTCTTCCCGCTGCTGATCGGGCTCTTCGCCGGGGCGGGTGCGGTCGCCGTCGCGGCCTGGACGATGACCGAACCGTCGGCCCTCCCGGCTCTGTCGGTCCGGCGCGCCCGGGTCACCGGTGGCGTCCTGGTCGTCGCGGCCGTGCTGTTGATGGTGGGGCGGTACGTGCCGGCGCTGTCGGACGTGATGAGCGATCACCCGGCGAGTGCGGCATACCTGGCGAGTCCGACCATCTTCTGGACGATCGCGCTGGAGGATCTCGGCATCGTCATACCCACCATGTTCGTCGCGGGCATCGGCACCTGGCGACGCGACCGCTGGGCGGCGCGCGCCCGCGTAGCCGTCGTCGGCTGGTCGGCGCTGGTGCCTCCCGCGGTGGTCACGATGGCGATCTTCATGTATGCCGACGGGCAGCCCACCGCTTCGTTGCCGGACATCGCGGTGCTCTCCGCGCTGGCGCTCGTGATGCTCGTGCCGGCGGTGCTGTGCTACGAGCCGTTGGTGCGCAAGGCACCCGATGTCAGATGAACAGCAGTTCTCTGTCGATGAGGGTGATGGACCAGTCGGCGGAGGCGAGCGTCCGGCGCAGTTGATTGACGAACATCGTGCCCGCCGTGCCGCCGCCGATGACCTGTCGGCTCATGAGTGGCTCCCGGATGGAGGTAACTGATGGGTTCCTCCAGTCGACTCCGCGTGCGCAGCGTCAACCCGTGACTTAGTGCCGGAGACCGCATTCGGTCCCGTTGTGCGTGGTGGCACGCCGCACGCACACTTCGGCCCGTCGGGCGCATGACGCGTATTCATCGCACCACCACCACCGGGCAGTGCGCGTGACGCACGCAATAGGCGCTCACCGAACCCAGTACGGCTTCGGCCAGTGCACCATGACCCTGGCTGCCGACGACGAGCGCTGCCGAGTGATCCGCAATATCGACCAGCACCCTTCCGGCCCTGCCCTCGCGGACGGTGATCTCAACCGGCACCGGCGTGTTCCCGAGGTGCGCCCGTGCCTTCTCCACGACGGCACGCGCCGTCTTGTCGGGCCGGTAGCCCGCGGGCCAGGGTGCCGGAACGCCATACTCGACCGGTTGTTCCCAGGTGGTGACGAGCAGCAGGGGAGCACCGGTCTGCCCCGCGAAGTGCTCGGCCCATTCCAGGGCGGCCGTTGAATCCGCCGACCCGTCGACTCCGACGACGACACGCTGTTGTTCGGACATGATGTTTCCTCTCTGCCCGGGCTATTTGCCGATTCCGGTCCAGGACCAGTCCTGCACTTCGGGCAGGTCCTCGCCGTGGTCACGGGTCCAGTCCTTGGCCCGGCGCCGTGTGTCGGCCATCCGCTGTCGCAGCATGGCGGCCCGGCTGCCGAGGGACGGCACCCTGTCGATGACGTCCATCACCAGGCGGAACCGGTCCAGGTCGTTCATCATCACCAGGTCGAATGGCGTGGTCGTGGTGCCTTCCTCGCGGTATCCGCGCACGTGCAGGTTCTGATGGTTGGTGCGACGGTAGGTCAACCGGTGAATGAGCCATGGGTAGCCGTGATAGGCGAAGATCACCGGCCGGTCGGTGGTGAAGAGCGCGTCGAAGTCTCGGCCGCTGAGTCCGTGCGGGTGCTGCGTGTCGTCCTCCAGGCGCATCAGGTCGACGACATTGATCATCCGGATCCGCAGGTCTGGCAGGTGTTTTCGCAGGATCGACACAGCCGCCAGGGTCTCCATCGTGGGCACGTCCCCGGCGGACGCGAGGACCACCTGCGGGTCACCGTCGTCGTTGGACGCCCAGTCCCAGATCCCCAGACCGCGGGCGCAGTGTTCGGCGGCTTCGTCCCCTGTGAGCCAGTCGAACTGCGGTTGCTTCCCGGCCACCACCACATTGATGTAGTGCCGGCTCGCCAGGCAGTGCTCCATGGTGGACAGCAACGTGTTGGTGTCCGGCGGAAGGTAGACGCGCACGATGTCGGACCGCTTGTTCACCACATGGTCGATGAAGCCCGGGTCCTGGTGGGAGAACCCGTTGTGGTCCTGCCTCCAGACGTGCGAGGTGAGCAGGTAGTTCAGCGACGGCACCGGTGGCCGCCAGTCGATCTCCCGCGTCGTGTGCAGCCACTTGGCATGCTGGTTGACCATCGAGTCGACGATGTGGACGAACGCTTCGTAGCAGGAGAACAGCCCGTGCCGTCCGGTGAGGAGGTAGCCCTCGAGCCAGCCCTGGCAGGTGTGCTCGGACAGCATCTCGACCACCCGGCCCGTGTGCGCAAGATGCTCGTCCGTGGGCCGGATGTCGCCGGCGAACACTTTGTCGGTCACCCGGTAGACGGCGTCCAGCCGATTGGACGCGGTCTCGTCGGGGCCGAAGAGCCGAAACGTCGACGGGTTGTCCTGTATGACGTCCGCCAGCATCGTCCCGAACACCCGTGTCGCCTCATGCGTTGCTCCTCCCGGTGAAGAAACTTCAACGGCATACGATCGGAAGTCGTTGATACGCAACGGTTTCCGCAGGGTGCCACCGTTCGCGTGCGGGTTCGCGCTCATCCGGCGGGTGCCGGCCGGCGCGAGTGCAGCGATCTCGTCGCGCACCCGCCCGTCCTCGTCGAACAGCTCGTGCGGCCGGTAGGACTGCATCCACTCCTGCAACTGCCGGCGATGTGCGGCGTTCTCCCGGGTGCCCGGGAGTGGCACCTGATGTGCTCTCCAGGTGCCTTCGACGGGCACGCCGTCAACCTCGCGTGGTCCGGTCCAGCCCTTCGGCGTGATCAGGACGATCATCGGCCAGGGGTGCCGACCGACCACACGCTCCTCGCGCGCAGCCCGTTGGATGGCGGTGATCCGGTCGTGGGCGGTGTCCATCGCGGCGGCCAGTTGCTGGTGCACGTCGTCCGGCTCGTCGCCCTCGACGGAGAGGACCTCGTGTCCGTAGCCTTCCAACAGCTTGGTGAGCTCGGAGCGTGAGATGCGCGCTGCGACAGTGGGATTGGCGATCTTGTAGCCGTTGAGGTGGAGGATCGGCAGCACGGCGCCGTCGTGGACCGGGTCGACGAACTTGTTGGCGTGCCACGACGTGGCGAGCGGCCCGGTCTCGAATTCGCCGTCGCCCACGACAGCGGCGACGAGCAGGTCCGGGTTGTCCATCGCCGCGCCGTAGGCGTGCGACAGGACGTAGCCCAGCTCACCGCCCTCGTGGATCGAGCCGGGTGTCTCGGGCGCCACGTGACTGGGGATGCCGCCGGGGAACGAGAACTGCCGGAAGAGCGCCCGCAGTCCGTCGCGGTCCCTGCCGATCCGCGGGTAGACCTCGCTGTAGGTGCCGTCGAGGTATGCCGACGCGACCGCCGCCGGTCCGCCGTGCCCCGGGCCGGCCAGGAAGATCGCGTTCACGTCGCGCTGCCGGATCAACCGGTTGAGGTGGGTGTAGATCAGGTTCAGCCCGGGCGTGGTGCCCCAGTGGCCGAGCAGTCGTGGCTTGATGTCGCCCGGCTCGAGATCCCGCTCGAGGAGCGGGTTGTCCATCAGGTAGATCTGTCCGACGGCGAGGTAGTTCGCCGCTCGGAACCACGAGTCGAGGGCGCGGACTTCTTCCGCAGCAAGAGTCATGTTCCGAGGGTTCACCGCGCCGGTGC
Source organism: Flexivirga sp. G2 (assembly GCF_055397625.1). Classification (NCBI taxonomy): domain Bacteria; kingdom Bacillati; phylum Actinomycetota; class Actinomycetes; order Micrococcales; family Dermacoccaceae; genus Flexivirga; species Flexivirga sp. G2. The sequence goes on along the minus strand of NZ_AP039675.1, from coordinate 2,491,146 downwards.
TGCTGCCCAGGGACCTTCGCCCCTGTGTGACTGATGTCGCGGACGGAACCGATCGGGTGTGCTCAGCGCGTGCGGCGTGGCATCGACAGTGCACCGAGCAGTAGGGCGCCGAGTGCGAATGCCGTGAGCACCGCGACATTGCGCAGGACGTCTCCGGTGGGTGACGGCTGGTCGCGGATGGCGCCGAGGGTGCGGACGGCATACGTCATCGGTAGGCAGTCGGCGAGCAGTTGCAGGGGCCGGGGCATCGCGCTGTGCGGGACGAGCAGGCCGCACAGGTAGATCTGCGGGCCGATGACCAGCGGCATGAACTGGACGGCCTGGAACTCGGTGCGCGCGAACGCGCTGGCAAGCAGTCCGGTGGCGACACCCACGGTGGCCGAGATCGCGGCCACGAGCAGCACCCACAGGATCGGGCCGGCCGTGCTGACGCCGAGACCCCAGACACTGACGCCCACGAGCACGAGTGACTGGACGGTGGCGGCGAGGGCGAATGAGATGCCGTAACCGGCCAGCAGGTCGGCGCGGTGCATCGGGGTGGTCAACAGCCGCTCGAGCGTGCCGGAGGTCCGCTCCCGCAGCATCGCGACCGAGGTGATGAGGAACATCACCAGCATGGGCAGAATTCCCAGCATTGTCAGGGCGATCCGGTCGAACAGGAGACTACCGTCATACACGAAATAGAGCAGCGTGAGCAGCAGTGACGGGACGACCAGGATCAGCGACACCGTGCGCGGGTCGGCGCGCAGTTGCTGCAGGATGCGCCGGGTCGTGGCGCCCAGGATCCGCGCGTTCACGTCGACTGTCCCTCGCGGATCAATCGCAGAAAGGCGTCGTCGTATGACGAGGCGCCGCTCCTGCGCAACAACTCCGCGGGCGTCAGCTGTGCCAGCAACCGCCCGTCACGCATCAGCAGGAGACCGTCGCAGCGTGCCGCCTCGTCCATCACGTGGCTGGACACCAGCAGCGTCGTGCCCGCGGCCGCAAGACCCTGCAGGTGCGACCACAGCCCCTCCCGCGTGACGGGATCGAGCCCGACCGTCGGCTCGTCCAGCACCAGCAGTGTCGGAGACCCGACGAGCGCGCAGGCGAGCGACGCGCGGCTGGCCTGTCCGCCGGACAACCGGTCGACCCGGCGGCCGGCGAGGTCGGCAAGTCCCACGGCGGCTACGGCTTGATCCGCGTTCTCACGCGAATAGCCTTGAAGCGCAGCGAAATACGTCGCGTTCTGCGCGATCGTCAGGTCCTGGTAGATGCTCAGGGTCTGGGTGACGTAGCCGATCCGGTGACGCAGGCGCGCTGTGCCGGGCATGTCTCCCAGGACGGTGAGTTCGCCTGCTCGAGTCCGCTGCACCCCGACGATCGAGCGCATCAAGGTCGTCTTGCCACAACCGGATGGACCCATGAGACCGACGACGGCGCCGACCGGCACGTCGAAGGTGACGTCGTGCAGCACCGGCCGGCTGTGCAGCGACACCTCGAGGTTGCGGGCATGGACCGCGACGGTCTCTGCACGGATCGCTTGCCCCATGTGACCGAGCGTGCAGCTCGTAACGCCCTGGGACACAGGGCCTTTGGTCCCTGCGCCGGTAAAGTTCCACCCGCCCGTTCCACCCCATCGGCAACGTAGGCAGAGGACCATCGGTGCGTGACGCGCTCAGCTGGGCGATCTGCATCGGCATGCGTGAGATGCAGTGGCGGGGTGCGCTGATGGCCGAACTTCATCATGTGCCAGCCGAGTTGCCAACGCGATGGGTCGAACGTTCCGGGCGATGTGGCGCATGTTCGCTGACGAATCGAGCGGAACGCCGGCGGATCCGGCGACGAGCAGTGAATCGGCGAGACACGCTCGCCGGCACGGCGGTGCTCCGGTAGAAGAAGCGCTTGCCCAGCTCGATCAGTACGAGGTAGACCACGACCATCACTGCAAGTGCCGCATAGAACAGCGGTGGCAAAGGCGACAGTCCGAGCGGTGCCGCGAGCGGGCTGAGCGGGAGAATCGCTCCTACCGCGACGACCGTGAGGGCTGCCGTCGCGAGCGGCACACTGGGCCGGCTGCGCAGGAACGGCACTCGCCGGGTGCGGATCGCGAAGATGACGAGGGTCTGTGTCGCGAGTGACTCCACGAACCAGCCCGATCGGAACTCGGTGGCGTGCGCGTGGAAGACCCACAGCATGACACCGAAGGTGAGGAAGTCGAACAGCGAGCTGATCGGTCCGAAGACCAGCATGGATCGGCGGATCAGCCGCAGGTCCCAGTGGGCAGGCCGTCGCACTTGCTCGTCATCCACGTGATCGGTGGGTATGGCGAGCTGGCTCGCGTCATACAACAGGTTGTTCAGCAGGATCTGGGAGGGCAGCATCGGCAGGAACGGCAGGAACGTCGAGGCGCCGGCCGCGGAGAACATGTTGCCGAAATTGCTCGAGGTGCCCATCAGGACGTACTTGATCGTGTTGGCGAAGATCCGCCGTCCGGCGGTGACTCCGTCGGCCAGCACGTCCAGATCCTTCTCCAGCAGGATCACGTCGGCGGCGTCCTTGGCGACGTCCGTGGCGGAGTCGACCGATATGCCGACGTCGGCGCTGTGCAGGGCGAGCGCGTCGTTGACCCCGTCGCCGAGGAAGCCCACGCCATGCCCGCTGTGCCGGTGCAGCCGGACGATGCGCGCCTTCTGCTCGGGGCTGACGCGCGCGAACACCGTGGTGCGCTCGATCGCCGCCGTCAGGGCGGCGTCGTCCATCGAGGCCACCTGACGGCCGGTGAGCGCACCGCGCCCCGGCAGGCCGAGTTCCTCGCACACGCGCAGAGCCACTGCCGCGTTGTCGCCGGTCACAACCTTCACCGCGACGCCGAGCTCGGCCAGGCGGCGCAGGGCGGCGTCCGAGCCGGGCTTCGGTGGGTCGAGGAAGACCAGGAATCCGGCAAGTCGCAGGTCGTGCTCATCGCGGGCGCGGACCTCGCCGGAGGGATCGGCGTCACGAGTGGCGACCGCGACCACCCGGTTGCCGGCCTCGAACTCCCGGGCGAGTTGCTCCGACGCTTCCGGCGGCACTCGCACACAGCGGTCGAGCACGCGCTCCGGGGCTCCCTTGGTCACCTGGGTCAGCAGGCCCGCGTCGTCGCGGACCACCACCGAGGACATCGTCCGCTCGTGATCGAACGGCAGCACGCTCAGTGTCCGGTACCCCGCGAGCGACGGGATGATCGGGCTCGCCGGCTGCGCAGTCCACAGTGCGCGGTCCAGTGGGTTGCCCCCGACACCCCGCTCGGTGGAAGCGGTCTCGGTGCACAACAGTCCCCAGCGCGACAGCTCCGAGGCCGTCGTGCCGCCGACCGGGACCGCCGCTGCGAACGTGATCCGGCCCGCGGTGAGTGTGCCGGTCTTGTCGGTGAAGACGACGTCGAGGTCGCCGAGGTCCTCGATGCACACCAAGCGCTTGACCAGGACTTTCAGCTGCCGCATCTGGCGCGATCCGGCAGCCAGGCTGGTCGAGACGACCGCGGGCAACAATTGGGGCGTGATGCCGACGGCGATCGCGAGCGAGAAGAGCAGCGCGTCGATCAGCGGCCGGTGCAGCGCGACGTTCACCGCGAAGATGGCGGAGGTCAGGGCGGCAGCCACCACCAGCAACAGCATCGAGAATCGCCGCAGGCCGGACTGGAACTCGGTCTCGGTCTGCCGGTGTGCAAGGCCCGCAGCGAGTCGCCCGAACGCGGCGGAGCGCCCGGTCGCGACGACGACGCCGTGCGCGCTGCCCGCACTCACGACGGTGCCCATCAGCGCGCAACAGGTCAGCTCGGCGAGCACTGCGCCGGCCTCGACGGGGGCTGTCGCCTTGACGACGGGCAGGGACTCACCGGTGAGCACCGACTCATCGCACTCGAACTCGTCGACGTCGAGCAGTTGCAGATCCGCGGGCACGATGTCACCGAGCCCGATCCGGACCAGGTCACCGGGAACGAGCGAGGTCACGTCGACCGGAAACGACCTGCCGTCGCGGGTGACCAGCGTTGTATGACGGATCGCCGAATGCAGTGCCTCGGCAGCGAGTTCGGCGCGATACTCGTTGACCAGCCCCAGTCCGACCGATAGCGCGACGATCACGCCGATGATCACGGCGTCACTGCGCTCCCCGACGAAGAACGACGCAGCTGCGGCGACCACCAGCAGGAGCAGCAGCGGCGAGTTCAGCTGCCGGCCCAGCACCGGCAGGAACCGCGCCCGATGGGAGGCCACGGCGTTCCGCCCGAATTGCTCGAGCCGCCGCGCGGCCTCGCCGGAGGTCAGGCCCGCGTCATCATTCGACCCGACCGCCGCGAGGACCGCTTCCAGCGGGCATGCGGCGTTGGCGACCACTGGCGGATCCGCGTCCTGGTGCGGGGCCACACGAGCGAGCGTCATACCGGCAGGCTCGCCCGTCCGACACGCCGGGCACAGGGGCCAAGGTCCCTCACCATCGAGGAACCAGGAGCCGAGAGACCTTCGGCCCATCCAGGAACCGCTCCGGGACGGGCGTGGGCGTATGGAAACCGTGCAACCGCAGTCGATCCGAGAGGCCCACGCAAGCCGGGTCGGTCGCGCTGCGGGTGCTCGGGCGCGGCGGAACTCACTGAGTGAGGTCCGCGGCGATGCTGTCCGCCCAGGCGTCGATCGCAGCCCAGTCGCGGAAGTCTCCGTAGCGACAACCCAGGAGGCGAAATGCCGAGCGGCTGCCACGCGCCGGGAAGTGTTCCGGCGCAACCCGGCCGGAGAACACTGCTGTGCCACGGACCGAGTCCCCGAGGTCGGCCCGTCGCACGATCGCCCGTTCTTCGAATCTGCCGAGTCGGCGGAGGGGAGGGGGCAACGCGGCCGTCATACCGACGCTGAACAGCCACAGCGGACGTACCAGCAGTTGCTCACGGTGAGCGCGAACGAAAGCGGTGGCCTCCGGGAGCCAGTCGCGATTGTGTATGGCGCTGCCGATGATGACCGCACCGTCCGACGGCAGGTGGGTACCCGCGGACAACGGGCCGACCGTGACAGCCACGCCGCGTTCCTCCAGCCGTGCGGCGACGCGGCCCGCGACGGACTGTGTCGAGCCGTGGGCACTCGCGTATCCGACGAACACTCTCGAATTGCTGCTCATGGGCTGTGCCATTCGTGGTCCCGACTGCCGCGCAGTCAAGTGGATGGTGGTCGTGGTTCCCGGGGTGTGCCGTTCGGGGCGATGCGACAGGTGAAGGCGGCGGCCTCGGGTCGTGGGCCCCGACCACGGCTCGGGGCCGCCGCCGCGGTGTGCTGACGAAGGTCACCGCACCGCCATTCGCACTCACGTCTCCCCAGGCCGAGTGCGCGGGGCCCGGGGGTTCATCGAAAGAGACGGATCCCTGGCCCCGTTGCCCGGTCTGACGTCACCGAGCGGCCGGGGTTCAGTCCGTGACGACGCCTCGCGCCCTCCTCGTCCGGGAGGGTCTCGCTCCTGGTCTCGCCAGAAGGAGAGCTTCGTCGGTGCTGTTCCGGTATCGCCTCCGTTGCCGGTGGCGATGAGTCCATTCAGCCATTCGGCCCCGGCCTCCGGCAGGGACCAAGGTCCTGACAGTCGCGCTCGATCACCTCGACCGCGTGTCGGGCGATGCCCAGTTCTTCGTTGGTCGGTATGACGAGCACAGCGACTCGGGACCCATCCGCTGAGATCAGCCGCGCACCCGACGAATTCGCAGTGTTCCGAGTCGTATCCAGGCGAATCCCGAGAAAGTCGAGTCCGGCGACAGCGCGGGCACGCACGTCGGCGCTGTTCTCCCCGACGCCGGCGGTGAAGGTGAGGACGTCGATGCCCCCGAGGATCGCGGCGTAGGCGCCGATGTACTTGCGAAGCCGGTGGCCCACCACGTCGAGGGCCAGCTGTGCGGCGCAGTCGCCCCGGCCTGCGGCCTCGACGACATCCCGCATGTCGCTGCGTCCGGTCAGGCCGACCAGTCCCGAACGCTCACCGAGCAGAACCTGGAGGTCGTCAGCACTGAGTCCTGCCGTCCGGATCAGGTGCAACAGCACGCCGGGGTCGATGTCCCCGGCGCGGGTGCCCATGACCAGGCCCTCCAGTGGAGTCATGCCCATCGATGTGTCGACCGGTCGTCCTCGGTCAACGGCTGACACGGACGCACCGTTGCCCAGGTGCAGCACGATCTGACGCAGTTGGGTGAGGTCCCGACCGAGCCACCGGGCGGCTTCCGCCGATACGTACTCGTGAGAGATCCCGTGGAACCCATAACGACGGATGTCGTTCTGCGCCGCTACTTTCCAATCGATCGCGTAGGTCGATGCGGCGGCCGGCAGGGAGGCGAAGAAGGCGGTGTCGAACACTGCGACCTGCGGTACATCGGGGAACAACCGTCGTGCGGCGGTGATCCCCTCGAGGCTAGCTGCGGTGTGCGCCGGGGCGAACATCGCCGCCGACTCGATCGCCGCAACTACCCGTGCGTCGATCCGGGCCGATCTGGTCAGCGATGGACCGCCGTGCACCACCCGGTGCCCGATCGCGGCCGGTGGCTTCTCGGCCAGATCGAGTCCCAGACGAGCGAATTGCGCGAGGACCAGATCGAGTGCTGCGGCGACATGGGTGACCCGGGTGGCGCCAGGTATCCCGCTACTGCCGACGTGTACGCGGTAGGTGGCGGTGTCGCTGCCGAGTCTCTCGACGACTGCCGTTGCGGCCGGCTCCTGCACAGCGGGGTCGATGAGCTGCACCTTGCACGACGACGACCCGGTGTTGATCACGAGCACATTCATCGTGGCCGTCCCTGAGGGCCAGACATCAGTCGATGGTCAGACGGGTTGTCTTGACTGCTGGTGCCTTGGGCATGGTGACGGTCAGCACGCCGTCGGTCAGGTTCGCACTGGAAGCTGTTTCGTCGATGGCGAGCGGCAGTGTCACCTCGTAGGTGAACGCGCCTGTGGAACGGCTCGAGTGCCGCAGGATCCCCTCGCGTTCAACTGTGCGCCGTTCGCCATGGATCTGTAGCCGCTTCCCGGTGACATCGATGGTGACCGCGTCCTTCTCCACTCCCGGCAGGTCGACCTCGGCGATGAAGCTGTCATCTGTCTCGCGCAGCTCTGCCCCCGGTGCATCTGCGCCGAATTCGCTTGGCTCGGGCCAGATTTCGTGCAGCAGCTGGGCAACAGGCCATGGTCCGAAAGCCGGCCACACCGGGCGGGTTCGCCGTGCGACGGTGGTGTCGGTGTGGCTGTCAGTACTCATCATGTGGTCCTCCACGACCTGTGGTGTGCCTTGTGCCTTTTCAGTGCATTCCCGACGATCGTCTGCCGCCAGGGACCAAAGGCCCGCATGCGCACTTGTGTAGCCATGCGAAGCGGGCGAACGACGGGGGAGTCGGTTCAGCAGCCCAGGTTCTTATCCAGGACCTTGGGCCCTCTACTCGGCGCGGGGCCGACGGCACCGTTGAGGTATGACACAGACACAGACACAGACCACCGATCACCAGCTCAGGGCAAAGGTCGCCGAAGAGTTGTCCTGGGCCTCCAACGTCAACGCCGACCACGTCGGTGTATCCGTCAATCGTGGCGCCATCACGTTGTCGGGGCAGGTGAACACCTACCCCGAGAAGTCCGCCGCGGTCGCAGCGGCGCTTCGCGTCGACGGTGTGACCGCGGTCGCCGACGAGATTGCGGTGTGGTCCCACAGCACCGACCGCGACGACACCGGCATTGCCGCGCATGCCCGGCAGGCCATCGACAGCAGCATCTCGGTGCCCGACACCGTGCAGGCAGTCGTCCACGATCATCAAGTGACGCTGACCGGTTCCGTGCCGTGGAACTATCAGCGCAATATCGCCGGGCGATTGATGGAGAACCTCCCAGGTGTCTACTCGGTGCAGAACGACATCAAGCTCGTGCCGCAACTGCCTTTCGCGGCTGACACTGCGAAGAAGAACATCCGGGCGGCGCTCGTGCGTAACGCCCAGGTCGAGGCCGACCACATCCACCTCCACACCAACGGCACCGAGATCGAGTTGACCGGAACGGTGCAGACCTGGGCCGAGCGCAACCAGGCCGCACACATCGCCTGGAACACGCCGGGTGTGACGAAGGTGCACAACAACCTGCACATCGCCCGGTGAGTCGCACGCTCGAGCGGGCGGAGGGCCCGGAGAAGCGCATCGTGGTAGGTATCGATGGGTCGCCGGACGGTGCACGAGCGCTCCGGTGGGCTGCCGATTTCGCCGACCTCAGCGGTGCCGACCTCGTTCTGGTGACCGTATGGCAGTGGCCGTTGTCGTATGGCGCGCCCGTGTTCTGGCCGGCGTTCGATCCGGACGGTGAGGCTCGGACAGTGGTCGAGAAGGCTCGCGCAGGTGTCACGCTGCGCCGCGGTGCAGTAAGAACTGCGGTGCATGAGGGTCGTCCGGGACAGGTCCTAGTGAGTCTCGCGGAGCACGCGGCTGCCCTCGTCGTCGGCAGTCAAGGTCATGGTGCGCTCACCGAAGCGGTTCTCGGCTCGGTGAGCGCCTACTGCGTGCGGCACGCCCATTGCCCGGTGGTCGTCGTCCGCTGAGATCCAGCGAGCGGTCACTTCCGCGACAGCAAGGACGTGAGATCGGCGTCCCACGCGCGCTGCCGGTACCGATCGAGTCGCCATCGTAGAAGTCGGTGCAATCCGTAGCAGGCCACTGAGACATCCAAGGCGATATTGAAGTTCAGCACGATCAGGTTGAGCAGGCGCGAGTCCCGAGGCTCCGCAGACGCGATGCGATTGCCTGAAGCGCTCGACCAGATCCGGATTTCAGCGCCTTGATGAGGGGCGGTCGAGACCTTGAGGCTGGCGCGACGGACGGCACCGGACTGGTTGACCCATCGCACTCGAACGTCATACATCCGGCGGATGTTGACCTCGGCGGACGGACCGACAACGACAGGAGCGTCCGAGACGTGTTCGACCACTGCGGTCGTCGGCGCCATCGCCGGTGCCTGCCAGCCATCGACCACGCTCGGCGCGACCGCGACAGTGACGACGGGGATGGTCAGCGCCGCGACGAGGAACCACAACCACGCAGAGAGACGCTGCAGCCGATCGCTGCGTCGGCACAACGGGTTACGCCGCATTGGCCACCCCGCGGTGCGTCGGCGGTGCCACCACCAGTACGGCGCCGTGTTCCGGATGACGTCGCGAGCCGTACGTATGCCCGATGCATCGAGGGCGCGCGACGAATGTGGGTCCCGCTCATTTCCGGGCTCATCGTGTCGGCGCTCACCATCCGGGCGAGGCCGATCACCGGGACGGCGGTGAGGTCGTGACATTGTGACCTTCCCTCGGTCTGCGACTCGTCGGTCGGCGCGCCGGCCAACGTTCCGTGTCTCAACGGGTGATGTGGATGTGGTTGTGCACGTTCGTCACACCCGGCGTGTTCCAGGCGACGTCCGCAGCTTCTTGGCATTCGGCCCACGTTCGAGCGCTACCGGTCAGTTCGATCTCGGTACCGGTGGTGGTGACGTGAATACGGTCGGCGTCCAGCTGGGCGTTGCGGACGAACGCCGCCCGGATGTTCTTCTCGGCCGTCTTGGCGGCGAAGGGCAGATGAGGCACGACCGCGATGTCGTTGCGCACGAACCGGATTCCCGGGATCTCCGCCATCAGCCGGCCGGCGACTTTGCGCTGGTAGTTCCACGGAACCGTGCCGGTCAGCGTGACGCGATGGTCGTGCACGGTGGCGTGGACCGTGTGTGGGAGCGAGGCGCTGGTGTCCAGAGCATGCTTTGCGTGCACGGCGATGCCGACGTCATCACGCTCTGTGGTGGACCGCACTGTCATCTCGTCGACGACCGAGGTCACCCCGGTTACCCGCAACGCTGCCGCCACCGCGGACGCCTTCTGCGGGTAGGCGTCCACTTCTCCGGACAACGTGACCACGCCGTCGTTGACGGACACGCCGACCTCGTCGGCGTTCACCGTCGCGGTCGGGAGTGTCCGAAATTCGGTGTTTCTGGCCCTGATTGATTAGTACTTCTCTGCGGTGGGCCAGCGGCCCTCGAAGACGGTCGCGAACACGTTGAGTGCTGGCTTCCATCGCATGGTCCATCGTGCCTGTCCACGCCCGGTCGGGTCCAGTGACCTGGTGACGAGGTAGAGGCATTTGAGTGCTGCTTGCTCGTTCGGGAAGTGCCCACGGGCACGGACTGCCCTCCGGTAACGTGCGTTGAGCGACTCGATCGCGTTGGTACTGAACAGGATTCTCCTGATTTCGACGTCGTAGGCCAGGAACGGGGTGAATTCCTCCCACGCGTTGTCCCATAACCGGATCAGCGCGGGATACTGCTGGCCCCAGGTGTCGGTGAACTTCGCAAACTCCGCTCGTGCCGCCTCAGCCTTCGGCGCGGTGTACACCAGCTTCAGTTCCCTGGCGATCTGGTCCCAGTACTTTCGCGACGTCAACCGGAAGGAGTTGCGCAGCAGGTGAATGACGCATGTTTGTACGGTCGCGTCCGGCCACACGCTCTCCACCACGGCAGGTAGCCCCTTGAGGCCGTCACAGACGACGAACATGGTGTCGGCCACGCCGCGGTTCTTCAGCTCGGTCAACACCGCGAGCCAGTACTTGGCGCCCTCACCATCGCCTGGAGTGCCGGCCCACAACCCGAGCACGTCCTTCCGCCCGTCAACGGTGACACCGATCGCGGCGTAGAAGGGCCGGTTAGCGACCTGCCCGTCGCGGACCTTGACCACGATCGCGTCGATGAAGATCGCCGCGTACACCGGATCCAGCGGGCGAGCCAGCCATTCGTTCATCTCCTCGCTGATCCGATCGGTGATCCGACTGATCGTGTCCTTGGATACCGACGCGCCGTAGATCTCTTCCAGGTGGGCGCTGATCTCCCCAGTGGTCAGGCCCTTCGCAGTCAGTGAGAGCACAACCTGCTCGACCGAGCCGAGCTTGCGGTGGTGCTTGGGCACGATCACCGGCTCGAACGTGCCGGTCCGGTCCCGCGGCACCGTGATGTCGACTTTGCCGACGTTGTCGGTCAGCACCGTCTTAGTCCGGGAGCCGTTGCGAACGTTGCGGATACGACCCTCACTCGTAGCTTCCGAGGCAGTGTCGGTGTCGTCCGCTGATGCTGACGATGGCTGATGCTTGCCGTGTCCGAGGTGCTCAGTCATCTCCTCCTCCAAGGAGATCTCCAGCACCATCTTGGTCAGATCCTTCAACAGACCCGACGGGCCAGTCAACGAGTCACCGTTAGCGCGCGCATCGCGCACCAGCTCGGTGAGCGCTTCCATGCGGCGACGTTCCACGTCGGTCTTCTTCGGTCGGCGGTCCGCGGGCTCACGCCGAGCAGGTCGCGTCCCTGCCGGCTCCTCGTTGCTGTTGTTCACGTCCTGCAGTGTCATGCGTTACTACTCCGGTCCCGCCCCAACCATGGGGCGTGTCACGGACCAGAAACACCGAAATTGCGATAGTCCCGCACGGATAGGTGATTCTCAATGCGGTTGTCAAGCTGCTTCGAGCGGCGCAGCAGTTGGTTCGAGGTAGTTGCGTTGGTCGCGCAGGAGCGCCCACAGGACGTTGACGCGTCGGCGTGCGAGGGCGAGGACGGCTTGGTTGTGGCGATGCCCTGCGGCGCGTTTGCGGTCGTAGTAGGTCCGTGACGAAGTGCTGGTCTGGATGCTGAGCAGGTCCGAGGTATAGAACACGCGTTGCAGGCGGCGGTCATACCGGCGTGGGCGGTGCAGATTGCCGGTTCGTTTGCCCGAGTCTCGTGGTGCTGGTGCCAGTCCGGCGTGGGCCGCGAGATGGTCGGGCGACTTGTAGCGGCCCATGTCACCGTCGGTGGCGGCGAGGAACTCTGCGGCCATGAGAGTCCCGAACCCTGGCATGCTCGCGATGATCGGTGCGAGTCGGTGCGTATCGATCCGTTCCTGAATTTGAGCGTCGATCCGGGCGACGTCGTTGGTGAGTCGCTGGGCGCTGGTGGCCATGTCGTGAATCAGCTGAGCTGCGACCTGGTGACCGGGAACGAGCACGGTCTGCTCGCGCGCTGCCGCATGGACTGTTGCGGCCAGGGTCGCCGCGTTGCGGACCTTGCGGTTGCGCAGCCACCGCTCCAACCGTGCGGGACCGAGAGCTCGGATCGCGGCTGGTGACTGGTAGCCAGCTACGAGCGTCAACGCGCCCTGGCTGCGGAAGTCGAGTACTGAGTCAAGAGAAGGAAATTGACTGTTCAGCAGGCTGCGCATCCTGTTAATCGTCCGGGTGCGCTCGGCGACGAGATCGCTTCGACGCGCGGTCAGTAGCTCGAGCTCGATAGCCGTGTCATCGCGGATGGTTAAGCGCCGCAAATCGTGGCGCATCCGAGCTTGATCAGCAATGATCCGTGCGTCGCGGGCATCGGTCTTACCGGCACCGGTGTAGCCCTGAGCTGCGCGGTTCGCGGCGATACCGGACAGGTACACCACCGGCTCCCCACGGCCGAGAAGAATCGCCAGCAGCAGCGCGGACAGGCCATTGGCGAGGTCGACTGCCCAGGTCACGACCTGACCGACCTGGTGAGCGTCGGTGAGCAAGGTGAGGATGTCGTCCTCGCGGTTTGCCAGTCGCCGGCTCACCAGACTTGTGCCATCTTCGTCGAGGACGACAGCGTGGTGATGTTCTTTGCCGATGTCGATGCCGATCCAAATGCGAGGCGGATAGGTCATGTTGGGCTCCTGTCTACGGAGAGTGGGGTGCCTCGTCGACGTCTCTCCGGCCAGTCCCTACAGAGCGATGAATCGCAGATCTCAATCAGCGGTCGAGTCGTCGTCGGACGCGGGGCGGCCAATCACCTACAGCCCTCAAGGAGCAGACATCTGAAAGCCATACCCCGCGTCCTGAGGTGCCCCGACTCTAGAATCAGGGCCCACTTCGACGGTAGGGACATCTGATCTGGCTTGCCCGACAGGGCGGCCTGGAAGGATGTTGTTATGCCCAAGCCCTATCCGAAAGAGTTCCGCGACGACGTGGTGCGCGTCGCACGCGCCCGCGAAGCGGGCGTGACGCTGGTGCAGGTCGCTAAGGACTTTCAGGATCCACGAGATCAAACCGGGCGCTCCTGTGCGGCCAACTCGCGGACGAGCGGGAACCCCATTTTGGGGGCAGATCCGCCTGCGACAGATACGCCGCGGCGCGACGCAGCACCTCGTTCTCCTGCTCCAGCAACCGATTTCGCCGCTTCAGGTCACGCAGCTCGGACGACTCGCTCGTCGTGACACCGGGCTTGGACCCGTCGTCGACGTCGGCCTTACGCAACCACGTACTCAAAGTGTCCGGGTGCCTGCGACGGTGACGTGTCGGGTGCCGAAGCTGTGTCGCCAGCAGTACTACCGATGGGTGCAGCAGCCGGTCACCGACGCTGACCTGGCGTGGGCATACCGGGCGAACGCGTTGTTCGACGCCCACCGTGACGACCCGGCGTTCGGGTACCGGTACTGCCGCGACGAGGCCGGCGCCGATGGCCAGGAGATGTGCCCGCGGACCGCGTGGGCGATCTGCTCGGCCAACGCGTGGTGGTCGGTGTTCGCCAAGAAGCGATCTGGTCGTCCATGTCCAGGTCCGCCGGTGCATGACGACCTGCTCGCGTTCGAGGATGACAAGGACTGCACCCGGCACGACTTCACCGCCGCCGAGCAGGTGAACACGGTGTGATTGACCGACATCACCGAGCACCGGACCGGTGAAGGGAAGTTGTACTTGTGCGCCATCAAGGAGGCCTGCTCCGGGCGGATCGTCGGCTACTCGATTGATTCCCGGATGAAGTCCAAACTCGCTGTGGCAGCGTTGAATTCAGCCGTCACACGCCGGGCAGCTAACGGCGCGCCTGTTGCCGGGTGCATCGTGCACAGCGACCGCGGATCGCAATTCCGCAGCCGCAAGTTCGTCACACGACTCAAGCACCACGACCTGGTCGGATCGATGGGTCGGGTCGGCGCGTGCGGCGACAACGCCGCGATGGAATCATTCTTCGCTCCTGCAAAAGAACGTCCTGAACACCCGCCACTGGGTCACCCGTGAGGACCTGCGCATCGCGATCGTCACCTGGATCGAACGGACCTACCACCGACGTCGACGCCAAGACCGCCTCGGCCGATTGACGCCCATCGAATTCGAGGTCACCATGACGACACCAGCCGCTCAGGCTGCGTGACTACAACTGTCACCGAAACGTGCAGCAGTCCCAAACACGGTCCCGGTCGAGGAATGGTTGTTTCGACGGTTTTGCACCGCACCCGCAGGTCTTGCCGATGTCATGCTGGGTTAGCTTTAGCCATCGTGCTTGCCCAATCCACTAGGTGAATTTAGGCGTAGATCGTCGATAAATCCACTCGCACCGGAAACGTAGATGTCGGCGTAGAACCAGCCGGATTCCTCCAGGCCAGCGACGTCGTGACCGGTGGAGACAGCTTGGGCGACGGCGGAGGTCGCCTCTTCGGCGGAGATGAACTGTCGCTGACGGACGGGCCCACCAGGCACTTTACGGGTCTGAAGGCCGTACCTGCGCAAAGCGTTCGCGATAGGTCGGTAGTCGACCGCTCGAAGCACGGAGGCCACTACCCACGCCTCGGACGGTCGGGCGATAGCGCGGAATATATGATCGAACGTGGAGGCTCCGACATATCCGACGCCGCCTGTACAGACCAGCACATCAACGTTCGTGATGCCTTGTGCTAGTTGTTCTGACGGCGCATCACACTCCAGATCTTCGCTCCAGCCGTTGGCGATCAACTCTGCGCGACGGGCGTACTCGACTGCCGGCCCGGAGGTGTCGAGCCCGAGGACGCATAAGTCAGTTCGGCGGCGGCGTCGGGCAAACATCGCTCTATCTTGCTCAATAATTTCGGCTGTGCTCAGTGCCTGTCGCTCCGGCGCTGTCATCCACTTGCCAAGCTCGACCAAGTCTAGATCGTGGCACAGCAACGCCGCGTTGAGTCCGTAGGAGCAGCACACATCCAAAACGGTCCCGCCACCGCCGCGGGCTAGCACTTGTTCGATGACCGGCAGCGCGTGCTGTGGCACCTGATACTGCAACGGCGACAGGACGTCGAAGAGCGCATTGGGGTCAGGGCGGACATACAGCTCGCTGAAGTCGGCCTTACCCACCAACGCTGGCGCGCGGCTCACGGATGTCTCATCGATGGTCACGGAGCAGCTCCTCTATTTGTTCGACGACGCGCGGCAACTCGGTGACGAAGTCGCTCAGACGGCGCGCTTGGCTGTGCCGGGCGCTGATGTAGAGATGAAAGGTGTCCGGTAGCAGGGCGTAACCGACACCAAGGCATTGCTCGTTGGTCGGGCCGAAACCCCAATAGGACACGTGAGGTGAGGGGACCGCGCTGGTGCTGAGGCGGTCATCGCGTGCGATGGCCCAGCCCGGTGACTCGAATAGTGCGATTGCCCCGCTTCGCCGCCGCTGATGCGTCATGAGCAGCTCCCAGAGGTGCTGCTCTGGGGCGTCCCCCGCACGGCATTGAGCGGCTCGGCGTCCGTGCTGCTCGGCAGCGGCGCGGAACGCGTTCCGTCGCTCGTCATCGCCCACACCCGGCTTATCCATGCACTGCACGAACTTCACGCTTTGCGGCGTGACAACGCGCATCGCTTCGGTGCGGCCGTGACGATAGCCGGTTGTCGCAATTGACTCGTAGGTTGATCCGACCTCCCCTGTTGCGCGGAAATTGGCAAGCTGAAAGGCCAGCTGCGCGAACGCATCCGGCGATACCCCGAGGAGCTTGGCTCTCGTAGCAGAGAAGTCGACCGCCAAGGCGACGCCGAGCGTGGCTGCGGCTTCGACGTCGAAGCTTGCCCGTGCGGCACGGAGTTCCTCGCGCAGGTGCGGCGTTGTCTGAAAAGTCACCGGTTCGGCGCGTGGGTGCCGATCACGGCCTGTGGACGGAGCCGGGGTCGCGGTCAAAACAACATCCAAGAACCCGACGACGGTAGTGCCGTCCAACCGACAGTGCTCGCCGTTGAATCCCGCGGTGCCATCCGCGGCCACGATGAAGGACACCGCCTTGTCGAACCACCGATTCTCGCGATTTCCGTGCAGCAACTGGTCACACGCCTGGGTCGCGGAACTTGGGGCGACGTCGTCCAAGCACACACAGAACAACGCCCGCTCGACTCTGTCGAGCGCCTCGTCGTTGCCGGCGTCGATCAAGGCTTGCCGGTTCCGCGCCCACCTTGGCCGATCACTGGTCGTGAACGCTCCGACCCATTCTCCATTGGTATCGTCCTCGCAGGCACGTACGGCTGCGCGCAGCCCAGTCTCCACCTCGTCGACGTCGTACGGTGTTCCGTTCTCGTCCAAGACGTCCAGTGTGACGGCGTGCCCCTGATGAAGCACCAGAATGTGTCGTTCTCGGGAAGGTCCTGGCCACTCGGATGTGTATGGCGCACGGCTGCTGTCTAGCGGTTCACCGGGAATTCGTGTGGCACTGAAGAGATATTTGTACTGCTCCATCGACATCGGTTGGCCTCGTCTGGTGACGGGTGCCAGCGTTTCGTCATCTACGCGCTGCTTGAACTGCAGCGTTGCATTGACTAATCGGGCAGCGCGTTGCAGTTGCCCGATACCCGGATGGGACTGGAAGAGGAAGAAGTAGTTGGCATTGATCGCAACGGGCGTGCGGCGGCCGAAGTAGCGCTGGTGGAAGAACTCGTCGGCCCAGGTTGCGCGTCCCGGAGTGCGGTCGTGGCGCACCAGCAACTCCTGCAGCTGCTTACCGATACCCGCATCGGAACGGAACTCCTGCATCGCGTACCGAGTCTGGGTGAGTTCGTCGTCGGTCAGCAGCGGCTCGACCCACTCCAAGAACCGGTCACACGTAGACGGCAGGGGCGGCACAGGCAATCGTGGCAGGTCGTCCTCATACGCAAACGTTTGGGCCGGTGGTGGTGGCTCGCTCGATGCCACGTGTCAGTCCAGCAACGCGTCGGCGCGGCCGGCCTGGTTGCCCGCGGCATGATGCGCAGGATCGAGACGCCCGAACAGCTGTCGTGTGCGTTCGAGAGTGCCGATCACCCCCGGACGCTCGCTGTAGGCAAAGATCGCAGTGTGCCGTGCGCGAGTTCCGCCGACCGGCGCGACGCGATGCAAAGCAAATCGTCCACGGAACAATTGCAAGTCACCCGGTCGTAGCGTCAATCGACGGATCCGTTCCTGTTGCCGACCTTCAAGAATCGCACGGACATCTGCAAAGTTCTCCGCTTCCTTGGAACGGATGCCCGGGCAATACTGAAACTCACCCCCCGACTCCGACGCCTGCGTCATCATGCTCAGGGCGAACTCGTTGGTATCAAAGTGCCAAGGGTGCGACTTGCCCGGCTCCACGACATTCAAAGTCAGCCCCGCCAGCGGGTCAGCGAGTTCGAAGATCCGTTCCATTCCCACACACGCCGCAACGAACCGTTGAAAGCGAACATCTGTATATAGCAGATGGATCAGCGCGTCCGCTGGGATCTGGTCGCGCGCCACAAACGCGTTGCCGCGCCGCATCGTCACGTTTGCGGGATGATCAGGTGGTAAGCAGGGGTCTGGTGCGGTGTTGTAGACGTTCACCGTCGCAACGTCGTAGTTGGCGTTGCGCGCAAGATCCACTCCCTCGCTCTCCAGCCGAGTCAGTAACTGCGGCCGGACAAACCCTGGGAGAACACTGCACCCGTCGCCCGAGAGGTCTGCACGGACTTCAGCGATCAGCTCAGGGTCGGCCAACTCATATCGGTCGGTGTCGATCACGCGAGTCATACCAATGGTGACCATCGGCCCTCCTTCAGACCCATTCAGTGAATCCGACACGCTTCGAATCGGACACTGCCCAACAGGACAGTCTCCTCCCCTCCGATAGAACGGTCCCGTCGTCAGCATCTGCGATTGCAGGCGGCATTGGACAGGACACCGCGGCTGTAGCGACTCGAGCGGTGAGCACTGTTCGGATTACCTGCCGGTGTCGTAGGTCGCTCTCGGCTGCGCGAACGGCGCGGCGCCCCGGGGCGGCGGCCGAAAGTAGGATGACTTCGATGAGCGCGCGGGGTGCCTTCGGTATCCCCGGGGCTTGGAGCGCACTGTGATCTGGGCGTACCTGTTGATCCGGGGATGGAACCATCGACCGGTGCAGGGAAAGGGCGCGTTGCGGCAAGAGTTGATGGTGAAGGCGTTGCGGTCCGGACGCACCGGTCGTATCCCGCAGTCGCGGCTGCCGCGCGCGTCCAGCCGTCCCTGGCTGCAGGGTGCCCGGCTCAGTGACCGCCCGGGGTCGAGGACCGGGCCGTCCCAGGCCACTGGGAAGGTGATCTGGTCGTCGGGCCGGCCACTCCGCGATCATCACTCTGGTTGGGCGCACGACCCGGTTCGCGCTGATCGGACGGCTGCCCGGCGCCCGGGACAGAGACACCGTGATCGACCGATTGACCCGCATGATCGCCGAGCTACCGGATACGTTGCGTCGCACGATCACCTGGGATCAGGGAATCGAGATGGCCCAACACGCGCAGTTCACCGTGGCGACCGACTGTCCGGTGTTCTTCTGTGATCCACACTCACCCTGGCGGCGCGGTAGTAACGAGAACCTCAACGGGCTGATCCGCGACTTCTATCCCAAGGGCACCGACTTCAACCAGATCAGTGACATCGAGATCCAACACATGCAAGACCTGTTGAACACCCGACCCCGCAAGACACTCGAATGGGCTACACCGTGTGAGAGGCTCGACAAGTTTATCCGGGACGTTGCACTCACCGCCTGAACTCGCCCCAGTGGCATGAAGTCGGGTTGCGGTTTGGTGTAGCCCTGCCAGATGGACATGCTCAGGCTGACCGGGAAGAGCTTGTTGGTCTGCAGCATTACCAGCGGCAGCATGAAGTCGTTCCAGATCACGACGAACTGGAACAGGCCGATGGTCACGTACCCGGGCCGGAGCATTGGCAGAGCGACTGACAGGAAAGTCCGCGCCGATCCGGCACCGTCCATCCGGGCTGCTTCGAGAGTCTCGTTCGGCACGTACCCGGCGCTGAAGGCACGCGCCAAGTAGACACCGAACGGGTTGCAGAGCGACGGCAGGATGATTGACCAGATCGTGTTGGTCAGGTGTACCTCGGACGCCAGTAGATACAGCGGTATGACGGTGGCGGTGTCGGGGATCAGCACTCCGACCAGGACGAGTCCGAAGATGCCGTCTTTGCCGGCGAAGCTGATCTTGTCGAACGCGTAACCGGCCATGACACAGACGAATCTGCCGATCACGGCGCCCACCCCGGCATACAGGATGCTGTTGAGCATCCACCGCCAGAAGATGCCACCCTGTGTGGTGGCGACCATCCGGATGTTGTCGAATAGGTTGAACTTGCCCAGGGTGAATCCGCCGGTGTCGTAGAGGTCGGCACTGTTCTTGGTCGCAGAGATGAGCAACCACACCAGCGGCAGCACCATGTAGAGGCAGCCGAGGACGAGCAGCATGTTGACGGTGAAGACGCTGCCCGTGCCGGGTCCGATGCGGCCGGCGCGGGAGCGGCCGCACCGCTGGTGGGCCGGGACGGAGGCGGCGGTCATGACGCGTTCACTTTCGAGCTCAGCCGGGTCACCACGAACGACAACGCGCCGGCGACGACGGCGATGATCAGCGATGCGGCCGCGTGGCCGAGGTTGTGATCGTTGAAGGCGGCGTTGTAGGCCCACACTTTCGGCACCCAGCCACTGCTGACGCTGGATGTCGACTGCGCCAGGATGGGGGTTCGGTGAATAACTGCAGGGTCCCGATGATGGTGAAGAGCAGAGCGACGGCGAGGGCCGGCAGGATCTGCGGCAGTTTGATGCTCAGCGTGGCCCGCAGTTCGGACGCGCCGTCGACCCGGGCGGCTTCCAGGATCTCGTGCGGTACCGCTTGCAATGAGGTGAAGATGATGATCGCGTTGTAATCTGTCCACTCCCACACGCCGATGCCTGCGATAGAGCCCATCACCAGGTGCGGTGACAGCAGATCGGTGTGGATGCCGATGCGGCCCAGTGCGGCGACGATCGGGCTGATGCCGGGTGCGAACAGGTAGGACCAGATCAGTGCCGCGATCACACTCGGCACCGCGTGCGGCAGGAAGACTAGTGTCAGAAATGTCTTACGCATCCGGGCGGCCGTGGCGTCCACCAGGAGCGCGAAGCGTTGCGCCGATCAGCATCACCGGGATGTAGAGCAGGCAGTAGAGAGCGAGGTGTGCGAATCCGGAGGTGAAGGAAGAGGATTGCAGCACCTCGCGGTAGTTGCTGAGCCCGGAGAAGACCGTCTTGACACCACCGAAACCGAGTCCGGAATGCTTCTCGCTGAAGAGGCTCAGCTTGATCGCGTAGATGATCGGCGCGATCATCACCAGCGCGAAGAGAACGAAGAACGGCGCCAAATAGAGCGCCGCGACCCGGGCGCCACCGTCCGGTGACAGACGGCGGCGCTACGGCCGGGCCGGTGAGGCGAGGGGTCGGGCGGCAGGCTTCATTTCGCGATCGCGAAGCCCTTCTGCTTCAGTCCGGAGACGGTCGTGGCCTGCGCCGCGGACCGCGCCTTCGGGACCGTCGAACCGGCACCGACCTTGCCGAACACAGCGGTGAAGGCTGTGTTGCTGACGTCCCAGTCCGGACCCCACTGCCAGCCGGGCTTGACCGATCGGTACGCGGTGTCGAAGACGGAGTACATGTCGTTGCCGAAGTAACTGGCATGGTGGACCTTCTTGGCGACATCGGTCATGCCCGGATAGGCCAGGTATGCCGATCCGGCGTCACCGCGTGCCTTGATCGCCTGCGGGTTCTCGCCGAGCCACCGGGCGAACTCGGCGGCCGCCGCCGGTTGCTTGGAACTTTGGTCACCGCCCACGCGGTGCCGCCGTAGTAAGAACCGGAGGGTGTTCCGCTCATCGTCGGCAGCGGGGCCGCCACCCATGGTCAGTCAACCACCGCGCCACCCTGATCCTCTTGACGACGACGTGACGGGCTGACGAACGGTTACCTCGGGCGAAGGCTGCGTCGCACTGTGCAGGACATGAGCACGCAACGTTCCGCCGAGAGGGTCGAGTTCGACACTGACTCGCTGCCGTCGGATTATGAGCTGCCTCCCGAAGCACTGGCCGTGTTGGCCAACATCCTCCGGCGTCTGCACGCCCAGCGTGCCGACAACAACGAGGACGCCGCATGAGTAAGGCATTCGCCTTCCTCGGTCGAGTCAGCACGGAAGACAACCAAGATCCCGAAGCATCGCGAGGCTGGCAGATTCGACGCGCCAAACAGATCATCGAGCAGGTCGACGGCACGATCGTTGCGGAGTACTTCGACATCGGCCAGTCTCGCTCGATCCCGTGGAAACGCCGGCCGCGGGCCGCGGCGTTGCTCGAGGAGATCAAACGACCGGGCCGCCCGTTCGACGCGGTCGTCACCGGAGAGCCACAACGAGCCTTCTACGGCAACCAGTTCGGGCTGACGTTCCCTGTGCTCACTCATTACGGCGTGGAACTTTGGGTACCTGAGGTCGGCGGACGAATCGACCCCGGCTCGGAAGCGCACGACATCGTGATGACCCTGTTCGGTGGCATGTCCAAAGGAGAGCGCACCCGGATCCAACTCCGAACAAAAGCTTCCATGACTGACCTCGCGCTCAAGGGCGACCGGCACATGGGCGGAAGGCCACCATACGGATACCGTCTCGTCGACGCGGGTCCGCACCCCAACCCCTCGAAGGCGGCCGACGGCAAGCGCCGCCACGGACTGGCTCTGGACGACGAGACCGCGCCAACCGTGCGACGGATCTTTCGGATGTACGCAGATGGGCAGTCGTTCCGAGCTATCGCTGACGTCTTGACCACAGAGGGTGTTCCAAGTCCGTCTGCCCACGATCCGGCTCGCAACCCGCACCGTGACCCCGTGGGCTGGGCGCACACCGCGGTTCGGGCAATCCTGATGAACGAGAATTACAGCGGCTACCGAGTGTGGGGAAAGCAACGCAAGCAGGAGTCGCTGATCGACCCCGAGGACGTCGCGGCAGGCAACGTGACCCGTATGCGCTGGAACAGTCCAGCGGAGTGGGTTCGAGCCACGACCCAAACCCATCCAGTACTCATAGAACCTGAGTTGATGTCGCACGTGCGCCAGCGGCTGACGGAACCGGGTAACGTTCAGCGCCGCTTGCGGTCGACGTCATACGAGTACCCATTGCGGGGAATCTTGTTCTGCGGCATCTGCGGCCACCGTATGCAGGGCGCCGCGCACTCGCGAGTCAGGAAAGACGGGAGCCGGCGCATCCTGTATCGCTGCAGCCTTCGCGATCAGCGCTCGCTGCCTCCAGCTGCCTATCCTGAGCATCCGCGCTCGCTGACCGTCAACGAATCGACCATCGTCAGTGCACTCGACACGTGGATCGGTTCGCTGGCCACTCCCAAAGTCCTGGCATCGATACCGGGACCGGAATCCGAACACACAGCCCGCGCCTCAGAGTTGCGACAGAAGATCAAGGCGCTCGACAAGAAGATCAACGCACTCGTGGCGACCGCCGAAGTAGCCGAAGAAGTCGCCGAGCTTGCAGCCATGATCAAGTCACGCAGTCAGGAGCGTCAGGCATATAAGGCAGAACTCGCCCAGATCCTCCAGGCCGCGCCGACGAAAGAGGACCTGGCGAAGATCGCGCAGGCTCTCGGGGGAGTGACCAGGATCTTGACGATCGCGGGCCCTCAGGAGAAGGGGCAGCTGTATCGCACACTCGGATTGCATCTCGCCTACCACCCAGGCCAGAGACGAGTTGAAGCGTCTCTGGCGCTGGGCGGGCTCGACCACCGAAACGGTGGTCGAGCAAATATGTGTCCGGAGGGGGAGTTGTCCGTTATCCCGACCACCTCGAAGGCCGGGATTCCGCGGATTTCCGGTAGCTTTAGGCTCGCTGGGTAGCTAGCCCTTTCTCGATCGTGGCGTTGAGGTGATCGACCGCCACGGCCAGCGAGCCACCGACGTCGGGCTGGGCGCGCAAGTGGGCGGAGGTGTTCATGATTGAACCTGTGGGCCGTCTCGTACGTCGCGGCGCGTGCCTTCCGGATCGATGTGGCCGGTCCGCGCAGGCAGGTCGGTGCCACCGGCCGTTGGTTTCGGGGTGCGGCGCCTCGTACCAGCTGCTGAGCTCGAGCTGCGCGAGAACGACATCGCCACCACGATAGAACCCGATAAAAGTGCAGTTGTATCGGAAACTATCTGGGAGCACCTGGTGCAGCGCAGCTCCCGCAGCCCGGGTCAGGTCGAGGATGTCCGGGAGATTCAAGCTCGGCTGATAGCACCTGGCCGAGTCGGGTTGGATGGTGCGAAGTGATCGTCGTGGTCCGCGTCCGGGCGGTGAACTCTCGCCCAGGCGCGTGAGAGTCGCTTGCGATCTATACAGTTTCCTGTACAGTTTTATCCATGGACAGCTTCGTTGACGTGCACCCCGAGCGGACCCTATCCGTGACCGCGGCGACGGGGCGCGGTGTCGCGGGATTGGTCAAGGACGCTGAACATGGCGAGGACCTCATCGTCGAGCGCCACGGTCGCGCGGTCGCTGCGGTCATCTCGGTGGAGCACTTCGACGAGCTGCATCGTGTCCGCGCTGACCTGATCGCTGCCTCTCTGGTTTTGGCGCGCGAGCTGTCCGACAGCGGCAACCGCACGGAGTTGGATGACGTTATCGCGTCGTTCGGGTTCGATCGGGCGGAACTTGAGGCCGAGCTCGACGCCGACATCGCCGCGGGCCGCGCGTGATCCCCGCGCCGACGGGTCTGGAATAGGGCGTGCCTGAAAAGAAGAAGCACCCGGATGTCCCTGGGTGCGTCGTGCGGCTGACCGACGACGCCGTCGATGACCTGCGCACCCTGTTCAAAGCGGACCCGCAGATCGTGCGGTGGGCGTTGAAGAAGATGCTACAGCTCGAACGGGACCCTTATGCAGGAGATCCGCTGCTCGGCGGTCTCATCGGTTACCGCAAGATCATCGTCGGAGATCGATACTGGCGTGTGGTCTGGCGGGTCGGTCAGGACGACGTGGGCGACTTCCGGATCGAGATCGCGGAGGTCTGGGCAGTCGGCTACCGCAAGGACAGCGAGGTCTACGCAGAGATTCAACAACGTGTCGCTGACACCGGATCCTCAACCAAGACCCAAGCACTGACCGAGGTCCTCAAGCTGTTTGCCACGCAGGCACGCGGCCTGACCGCGGCGCCTGAACCGGAACGGCCCGAGCCTGTCCCGAAGTGGTTGACTGATGCACTGCTGTACGTGGTGCGCCTGCCGGCCTCCCGGGTCGAGGCGATGAGCCTCGAAGAAGCAGAGAGAGCATGGACCGAGCACATCTCGGGAACAGGGCAAGACGGCTAGGGAATCGCTGATCTAAGTGCCATTTTGGGGCGACCCTGGTGCGGCAGGTCGCGTGGGGCACTGCGAATAGGGTTGACACCACTGCGATTTGGCCGGTTCCCCGGGATTTCCGGGGCCTGCTGCCGGTTTGTGGGCAGGCTACCGCCCGGGCACCCCGGCTATCTGGACCGCTCGGGTACGCATCAGCAGGTTCGCACTGGTGAACAACACCTGCAGCAGGTTGTGGTTCTTAGCCAACCCGCGGTATCGGGCCTTGGTGAACTTGAAGTCACGTTTCACGATCAAGTACGGGTGCTCGACCTTCGCCCGCACCGACGCCTTGCGTGACTCCACCTGCTGATCGTGCACCGGCATCAACTTCAGCTTGGACTTGCGCGCCGCGACCCGCCACTCGATCTTTGCGAGCTGCTGATCGCCGATGATCTCCGGCCGCTTCTGTACGCCTTGGTATCCGGCGTCGGCGTACCCGACCTCGTCGTCGGGTCGCATCAGCTTGGCCGCCTCGGTGATGTCACCGGCATTCGCCGCCGTCACCGTGACGGTATGCACGTACCCGGTCCCTGCGTCCACGCCGGTGTGGGCCTTCATCCCGAAATGCCACTGATTGCCCTTCTGGGTCTGATGCATTTCCGGATCCCGCGCTCCGGCAGCGTTTTTCGTCGAGCTCGGGGCGGCGATGATCGTCGCGTCGATCACCGACCCGCCCCGCATGATCCACCCGTTGGCCTCGAAGAACCGGGTCTGCGCATCCAGGAACGCCTTGCCCAGGTCGTGCTGTTCGATCAAGTGCCGGAAATGCAACAGGGTGGTCGCGTCCGGCACCTGGGCGGGGGTGAAGTCCAAGCCCAGGAACGTGCGGAACGCGTACGAGTCGTAGATCGCATCCTCGGTACCCTCATCCGACAACGAGAACCACACCTGCAGCAGGTACATCCGCAACATCGTCTCCACCGGCACCGGCTGGCGACCTCGGCGACCGGTCGTGGGATAGAACGGCACGATCAGCCCCGTCCACTCATCCCACGGGATCACTTCGGTCATCATCGCCAGGAACTGATCCCGGCGCGTGCGCCGACGGCGGTTCCCATACTCCACATCGGCGAAACTCGGCTGCTGCGCATCAGAACCAGGCATGCCCCGATTCTCCCAGCAACCGGCGCGCCAGACCGTCAATAGATCAGCGTTTCCCTAGGGCTGACTGAACCGAACCGAGCGCCGGGTCGAGTGAACGATGGTGCAGCCGCGCCGTGCGGGTTTAGCGCGAGCGGCGGCGATCGCGCTCACGTCGCAGCGACACGATCACCGGATCGGTCGTACACAAACCTATGGACGTAACTTCATGATGGCTACGGATGCACGTCTTGCCGGTGTGATCCTGGCCGCCCAAGCGGCGAAACACTATATCGGGATCGGACGGCAGTAAGCAAGAACCTCCAGAACATAGTGCGAGGTTTGCACACGGGCGACGGGGCCATGCTCGCTCAAGCTCTTCCGTCGCCCGGCAAAAACTGGCAGGGGCGGGAATTGATGTGCCGGGAGTAGCCGTTTGTGGATCGTTCTCGGGCACTCCTGGGGATCAGACCTGGCTGTCCGCTACGCGCTTGACCATCCGCGATCGGTTTCCGCGCGGGGCGTACATGATCAAAGCGACGCCGAGGAGGCAGACGAGGGCTCCGGCGACGTCCCACCGATCGCGTCGCTAGCCATCGGCGACCATTCCCAGATCAGGGATCCAGCGACAAAACGCCGCCGTAATCGGCGAGGATGCGTCCGAACGCGGCGCCGGGTTGCAAAGTGGCGACGAATCCGTGCACGCCGAGGGACACCACGCCCGCGCCGACCCGGGGGATGATGTGGGCATGCGTGTTGAACTTCTGGTCGTGCCTGATTGCGTCAACGAGGACGGTGCGTTGCGCTTGCTCCGGTCGTCCTTGGATGAGGTCGGCCTGGGCAAGGTCAGTGTCAACGTGGTGGTGATCGACAGTCAGTCGGCCGCCGAGCGGCACCGGTTTGTGGGCTCGCCGACGATCCTGATCGATGGTGTTGACCCGTTCGCGGTAACGGATGCCGTGCCGGCTCTTGCGTGCCGGATGTACCCGGGCGGGCAGGGTGTGCCGGACGGGCGCGAGCTACGGCACGCGTTGAAGCGTGCCGCTGCCGCGAATCACGGCTGACGACCAAGGATGTGACAACCGAGCGGCCACCAGGATGCTCACTGACATCCAATGGACGGATCGGTTGTTGTCGAAACTCACCGACAGACGATGTCGAGACTCGACTAATGGCTGGGCACGGTGATTCGGCCGCATCGTTCGCACTAGCGATGTGCTTCCCGATTGGCTCCGGTTTGGTCGGCAACCTGCCCGGGCCGCAGGCCCCTCGCCGGGTTCAGCCATTGTTCAGGCCAGGCCCGCGGGCTGACACGGACCCGAGTGACCAGGGCCGCGAGGACGTCGGCCCGGGCCTCCCGGACCTGAACGTCGAGCACGACACGGACTTCATTCGGATCGGCACTGGCGCTCGAGGTGACGGTGAACGTGAAGAACGAGCAGCAGGCTGTCTCTCGGGCCGTCAGCTCCTCCACTCGCGCGACCAGGTCTAATTCGGGTCTAATTCGCCGACCAGCGCGAGCCGAGCTCGGGTCGGGCTCGCGTGGTCTATTTCCCTGGCAGCGGTTGCGAACAAGTCATCGAATCCGGCGACCCGCACTGGTCGCTGCGTGGTCGGCAGGGTGCACGTATCCGCCGGTATCCACGCCTCATCCACTGGTGTCGGCCTTGGTGTGCTCATCGATCGACGGTAAACCCAGGTCCTCGGTACCGGATGCAACCGAACCGGGGACTGGCTGGTAGCACACCGATTTCCAGGATGTGGCCGGGCTGACGAAGACGCGTCTTATTTGGTGCGGGCCGGGGCCTTTGACGCAGAGGAGCAAGGGCATCGACTCACGTCATCGCTGTCCGCGCGGCGGCCGACGGTGTGATGGCGTGTTGCCGGGCCCAAGTTTGCGCCGCGATCTGGACTGCGTCCCAGGGTGAGCCGAGGGGTGGGGTGTAGGACAGGTCGAGCTGGGACACGTCGTCGACGGTCATGCCGTGGAAGAGGGCTGTGGCGTAGGTGTCGACGCGTTTGGCGGTTTCGGTGCCGCGGGCCCCGATTAACTGGGCGCCCAGCAGCCTGCCGGTGTGTTGGTCGCCGGTGATGCGGATGGTGATGGGCTGCGCCCCGGGGTAGTACGCCTTGTGGTCGTCCGGTGTCGCGGTCGCCGATACGGGGGTGAATCCGGCTGCGATGGCTTCGTGTTCGCGTAGGCCGGTGCGCGCGGCGACCAGGTCGAAGACCTTGACGACTTGGGTGCCGAGGCTTCCGGCAAACTTCGTGGAGCCGCCGAGGGCGTTCTCTCCGGCGACTCGTCCTTGCTTGTGCGCGGTCGTGCCGAGCGGGAGGTAGGTGGTGCCGAGTAGGCGGTGGTGGGTGATGACGCAGTCACCGGCGGCCCACACGTGCGGCAGCCCGGTGGCCATGGTCTCGTCCACGACGACGGCGCCGCGTGGCCCGGTGGTGGCTCCGGCACGTACGAACAGGTCGGTGTCGGGGGTGACGCCGACGACGACCAGGACCAGGTCGACGTCCCATTCCAGGGGTTGCTGGTCGGGTCCGGTGCCGGTGACGTGCAGCCCGGTGTCGGTTTTGGCGATGCGGGTGACGGTGGTGCTGGTGTGCACGTCGACGCCGTGCCGGTCCAGTTCGGTGTGCACGAGGGCGCCGAGGTCGGGGTCGACGGTGGGCAGGACTTCGGGGAGTGTTTCGACCTGGGTGACGTGGATGCCGCGGCCGGTGAGGCCTTCGGCCATTTCCAGGCCGACGTACCCGGCACCGACGATCAGCGCGTTCGTGGGGTTGATCCGGTCCAGGGAGTCGGTCAGGGCGAAGGTGTCGCCCATGGAGTGCAGCAGGTGCACCCCGTCGCCCGTGCCGAGCTGGTCCAGGCCGTCGATGGGTGGCCGGGCGGGAACGGCGCCGGTGCCGACGACCAGTTCGTCGTAGCCGATGATGTCGGTGCCGCCGTCGGGGGTGCGGACGAGCAACTGTTGGCCGGGGACGTCGATGTCGGTGACCAGGGTGTCCAGTCGCAGCCGCATCCCGGTGGCTTCCAGGTCGGCGTGGGTGCGGTGGGCCAGGTTGGTCCAGTGGGTGACTTCGCCGGAGATGTAGTACGGGATCCCGCAGATGGAGAAGTTCGGGTAGGCGTCGGCAACGACGACGGTCACGTCGGTGGTGGGGTCGAGTTCGCGGGCGCGCAGCGCGGCGGAGATACCGGCGTCGGAGCCACCGATGGCAACCAGGTGCATGGACGTTGGCCTTTCAAGAGCAGGAAGGTCACAAGGGGTGAGCGAGCAGAACAGCAGCGGTGCGAGGGCGGGTTAGATGTTGAGTTCGCGCAGCAGGGCGCTCACGCGGGTGGTCAGGTTGTCGCGGATGTCGCGCAGCACGGGCAGGGGTTGCCCGTCGGGGTCGGGGATGTCCCAGTCCTCGTAGCGTTTCCCGGCGTAGACCGGGCAGGCGTCGCCGCAGCCCATGGTGATGATGACGTCGGCGGCGTGGACAACGCTGTCGGACAACGGTTTCGGGTACGCCTCGGTCAGGTCAATGCCACGCTCATGCAGGGCTTCGACGGCGACCGGGTTCACTTGCCCGGTGGGGTGGGATCCGGCCGAGCGCACGTGCACCTTCCCCGGTGCGAGGTGTGCGGCGATCGCGGCGGCCATTTGGGAGCGTCCGGCGTTGTGGACGCAGACGAACAGGATTTCCGGGACCGTCCTGCCCAGTTGGCCGCCGGCTTGTGCGGTGGCGGTCAGTTGTTCTTTGGCGTGCCGGGTGATCAGGATCGGCAGGAACGTGGCGATCTTCGACCGTGGTTCCAGCAGATCACGGGCCCCGGTCACCGCAGCGGTGACTTGGTCGCGACTGAAGATGCCGTCGAACTGGTAGGCCAGGTCTTCGATGATCGCCGCCGTGTCGACCGGGCGCACCGGTGCGGTCTGGTCCGCAGGAGAGGCTGGGGCGGTTGGGGCGGTTAGGGCGGGACTGTCAGGTGCTGGCATGGGCGGACTCCCGGGTGGTGGTGAACCGGTTGCGCAGGGCCAGGGAGACGTACACAAGGCCGACGAGCACGGGCACTTCGATGAGGGGGCCGACGACGCCAGCCAGGGCCTGCCCGGAGGTGACGCCGAAGGTGGCGATCGCGACGGCAATGGCTAGTTCGAAGTTGTTGCCGGCGGCCGTGAACGCCAGCGTGGTGGTGCGCTCGTACCCCAGGCCGACGGCGCGGCCAAGGGCGTAACCGCCGCCCCACATGAGGGCGAAGTAGACCAGCAGCGGGAGCGCGATACGCACCACGTCCAGCGGGTGACCGGTGATCTGGTGGCCCTGCAACGCGAACAGGATGACGATGGTGAACAGCAGCCCGTACAGGGCCCAGGGGCCGATCCGGGGTAGGAACTTCTCCTCATACCAAGTACGCCCCTTGGCGCGTTCGCCCAGCCGCCGGGACAGGTACCCGGCCAGTAGCGGGATGCCGAGGAACACCAGGACGGACCCGGCGATCTTCCACGCCGACACGTCCAGGTGTTCTTGGTGCAGGCCGAGCCAGCCGGGCAGCACCGACAGGTAGAACCAGCCCAAGACGGCAAACATGATGACTTGGAAGAAGGAGTTGATCGCGACCAGCACGGCGGCGGCTTCGCGGTCGCCGCAGGCCAGGTCGTTCCAGATGATCACCATGGCGATACACCGGGCCAGGCCGACGATGATGAGGCCGGTGCGGTAGGTGGGCAGGTCGGGCAGGAAGATCCAGGCGAGGGTGAACATCAGCAGCGGCCCGAGCACCCAGTTCAGCACCAGGGAGGTGACCAGCAGCCGCTTGTCGCCGGTGACGGAGTCCAATTTGTCGTAGCGGACTTTGGCCAGCACCGGGTACATCATGATCAGCAGCCCGAGCGCGATCGGGAGCGAAACCCCTTCAATTTCCACGGCACTCAGTGCCGTGTCCAGTCCGGGGATGATCCGACCAAGGAGCAGTCCGACGACCATGGCGGCGCCGATCCAGATTGGCAGGAACCGGTCCAGGGTGGACAGTTTCGCCACCACCGGGGCGTGCGCGGGACGCGTTGCGGTGTCGCTCATCGGACCAGCCCCACACGCGGCTGACCAGTGAGCACCTGTTCACGGGCAACGGACACCATCAACGACCGACCACCTTCTGATTAGACAACTGTCGATGCAGTCAGCCTTGCGCATTGAATTGATGGTTGTCAATATAGAGGGGTGACAGTGACCGTGAAGACGAGTTCCGCCGTGCATGCTGCCGGCGAGTGTGATGACTCGTGTGCTCCGGGCAGCGGTTTGGACGTCGCCACCGCGGCGCGTGCGGCCGAGGTATTCAAGGCCCTGTCGGATCCGGTGCGGTTGCGGTTGTACACCCGGAT
This sequence comes from Flexivirga sp. G2, assembly GCF_055397625.1. Classification (NCBI taxonomy): domain Bacteria; kingdom Bacillati; phylum Actinomycetota; class Actinomycetes; order Micrococcales; family Dermacoccaceae; genus Flexivirga; species Flexivirga sp. G2. The sequence goes on along the minus strand of NZ_AP039675.1, from coordinate 2,460,281 downwards.
CGCTGCGTGCGACGGGGAAACGTGCGTCTGTGACATCCAGGACGTCGGGGTCTCGCAGCCGACGGTGTCCCATCACCTACGCAAGCTGCGAGAGGCTGGGTTGATCGATTCCGAGCGACGCGGGACCTGGGTGTATTACCGGCCGGTCGCCGGCGCCCTCACCGTGCTCGACGCAGTACGTCACTGAAAAGCAGTGCGCAGAACGACGTGCCGGGACTCCGTCGGTGTTGCCCATGGCGTCCCGGCACGTATCGGGTTCTCAGCATTGACCGCCGGAGGAGGTGCCGCCGATGGTGAGCAGGGTGGGTGGGGGAGTGCAGCAGCCGCCGCTGGTGCTGTCGGGGTCGTCGTACAGGCCCGATCCTCCGCAGACGCCGGTGTCGGGCAGGTCGAGCTCGACGCGTTCGGCGGCCGCCACGTCGCCGGCCAGCATGGCGACCACGCTGCGTACCTGTTCGTAGCCGGTCATCGCCAAGAAGGTGGGTGCGCGCCCGTAGGACTTCATCCCCACGATGTACAGGTTCGGCTCTCCGGCGTGTGTCAGCTCGCGGGCTCCGGTCGCTTGCACCGAGCCGCACGAGTGGATGTTCGGGTCGACTTCCGCTGCGATCGCACGCGGCGCCTGCAACGTGGGGTCCAGGTCCAGTCGCAGCTCGGACAGGAAGGACAGGTCGGGGCGGAACCCGGCCAGCACCACCAGGGTGTCGGCCGGCTCCAGGGTGCGCCCGTCCTCGCCAGTCAGCACCACTTGAGCGCCGGCGCGGTCGACTCGCGCGGTGCGGAACCCGGTGACCACCTCGACCCGGCCCGCTTCGACGGCCTCGCGGGCCCGGATCCCCAGGGCCCCGCGCTGCGGCAACTGGTCGTCGGCGCCGCCGCCGAAGGTGGTTCCGGTGCCGCCACGTCGCAGCGCCCAGGTGATCCGCGTCCCCGGGTGTTCCCGGGCGATGCGGTCCAGCTCGATGATCGCGTTCAGCGAGGACGCTCCCGCGCCGACCAACACCGTGTGTTGACCGACGAATCGGACAGGGTCGGCGCCGTCGGGAATGCCGTACGAAATCACGTCAGCGTTGGCGTGTTCACCCAGCGCGGGAAGCCCGTTCGCGCCGGCCGGGGCAGGTTGGCGCCAGGTGCCGGACGCATCGATGACGGCCCGCGCGTCGAATCGGTGCTCGACGCCGTCCCCGTCGATGACGTGCACGGTGAACGGTTGCTCGCCCCGGCCAGCGTCCACCAACCGGTCACGGCCTGCGCGGGAGACGCCGGTGACCCGTGCGTCGAACAGGACTCGCTCGCCCAAGGCTCCGGCCAGCGGAGCCAGGTACTGCTCGACCCACTCCGCGCCGGTCGGATACCCCGCGGCCGGAGCCTGCCATCCGCTCGGCTCCAGCAGCCGAGCAGCAGCCTGGTCGATCAACTCCGGCCACTGGGAGAACAGCCGGACGTGACCCCACTCGGCCACCGCAGCCGCCGGGCCCCGTCCCGACTCCAGCACCAGCGGCTCCAGGCCGCGCTCCAACAGATGCGCCGCTGACGCCAAACCCTGCGGGCCGGCACCGATCACGACAACAGGAAGCTCACTCATCAACTCAGTCCTCACATTGACAAACATCGATGGGAGCATCGTGATCAACGCATCGACGAATGTCAATGCGTTATGCACAATGAGTTACATGCCCGCCGCACTGCCGCTCACTCAGCCGGATGCTGCCCTGGCCGCGTGCTGCTCACCGGTCACCGCAGGAATCGTCAGTGACGAGGCCGCCACCACCCTGGCCCGGATGTTCAAAGCGTTGGGCGACCCGACCCGCGTGAAACTACTGTCCCTCATCGCCGCATCCGCCGGCGGTGAGGCGTGCGTGTGCGATCTGACCGATCCGGCCGGGCTGAGCCAGCCCACCATCTCCCACCACATGAAGGTCCTCGCCGACGCCGGGCTGATTACCCGCGAGCAACGCGGCAAGTGGGCGTACTTCTCACTCGCCCCGCAGGTGCTCGGCTCACTCGCCGGGGCGCTGACGCCCACCGCCGGATGAACCCCGCCCACGAACCCGCCAGCGGCGCGAGGACCAGGCGCAACGTCCAGGTGGTCATCATCGGTGGCGGCCAGGCCGGCCTGGCAACCGGGTTCTACCTGCGCCGCGCCGGCCTCACCCCCGGGCAGGACTTCGTCATCCTCGACGCCGCCAACCGCCCCGGATGGATGATGCCGCCGTGGAACGACGCCGAACTCGGATACCCACCACGTGACCACGTCGTGGACTACCTGACCCGCTACGAGCAACGGTACGACCTGAACGTGACCCGGTCATGCACAGCCCACACCGTCACCCCAGCCGACGACGACCCCGGCGGGCGGCTGATCGTGGCCACCGATCTGGGCGACTTCGCCGCTCGAGCGGTCGTGTCCGCGACCGGGACCTGGGACCGGCCCTTCGTACCCAGCTACCCCGGGATGCGGCACTTCACCGGGCACCAGCTGCACGCCGCGAACTACCGCGAACCCGGCCGCTTCGCCGGGCAACGAGTGGTCATCGTCGGTGGCGGCAACTCCGCCGCGCAGATCCTCGCCGAGATCTCCACCGTCGCAGACACGACCTGGGTGACCACCCGCCCACCGCGGTTTCTGCCCGACGACGTCGACGGCCGGGCATTGTTCGCCGCCGCGCGGGCACGCATCCAAGCCCTGCAAGAAGGCCGCGACCATGCCGGTGTCGCCGGGCTGGGCGACATCGTCATGGTCGAAGCCGTCCGGGCGGCCCGCGACCGCAGCGTCCTCAAGGCCCAACCCATGTTCGACCGGCTCACCCGCGATGGTGTCGCCTGGGCCGACGGCGCCCACCAGAACGTCGACGCGGTGATCTGGTGCACCGGCTTCCGGCCCGCCCTCAGACACCTACGGCACCTCGACCTCCGCACCGACAACGGTCACCCCGCCGTCGGCGGGGCATCCGGCACCCGAGCCATCAGCGAACCACGGCTCTATCTCGTCGGGTACGGCGACTGGACCGGACCAGCATCCGCAACACTCGCCGGAGTCGGCCCGTCCGCCCGAGCCACCGCGCACGCCATCACAGCGAAGCCCGTAACAGCGCAACCACCTAGCCGCCCTCTGGAAGGGGCCTAGGTGGCTGGTGCTTTTCGTGCCGTTCGACACCAGCCACCTAGTAGACGTTCCACATACGGTCCGGTCCGGGCTCGAACGGAGAGCATCGACGACTTCTTCGGTCCCGAGATCGACGCACAGGGCCGTCGAGCCGAAGGGTGTCCCCCTTTCCGCAGGATGATGGCTGGGCGCACATCGAGGCCGCCACCAAGCAGTACGACGGCTACAAAGTCCAGGCCATCCTCAACGAGATCAACGGTCGTGACCACTCGGGAGCGACGAAGGTCGGCACGCCAGCAGTCTTCGGGATGAACTTCCAGGCCGTGTCGGTCGCGCAGAAGTCCCGGTCGACCTCGGCAACCCTGATGGGGCCGGATGCACAGGGTAACTACCCACGAGCGCCCCGCAACCGGGTGGCTACCAGTGGAATGGCGGCTAGTTGGTGCCCGGCCCGGTGCAGTTTCGCCATGATGCCCGCGACCGAATTCGCCACAGATCGACGCGATCATCCAGGGTCGATGTCAGGACCGTACACCGGCTGGATGCGCAGCAGGCCTCGCGCTCGCCGGCGCCGATCTGACAGGAGCAGCGACTCCGCAAGGGATCGCCTTCTGGCAGGGCCTGCCAGGCAGTTCAGCCTTGGCGGTTGCCTTGATCGGCTGCAAGGAGGCTTGCGGTCCATGTCCCGTGATTTTTCGCGTTACGCCGACATCGTTGAGGTTCCCGATGTCGTCGGTCTGCATGTCGGCGACGCGGCCCGGGTGACCTACGTCGCCGGCCTCAAACTCGCGCAACCGGACCCGGATGAACCACCACGATTACTGGGTCACCGGGCAGGAGCCACCTGTCGGATCAAGTCGCTGGCGTTGGGATCCGCTCCTCGTTCGCTGGTCCCGCTTCGCCGGGCCGGTGTTCGCGAGCCGCGACGACCCCCCTCGCCGGTAAGCACGCTTACCGGCGAGATAGGCCCATCGACGGACCGATAGCCGATCGGCATCCGGAACAATGTCATGCTCGGTGCGGCGGCGCAGGCGCAGGCTGATGGTGACGAGGTTGCTGGCAGAGGATGCCGAAGAAGCCTGCCGCTAGGCCGAACGTCAGTGGGTGAACCGCACGGCGGGCAGGACCTTCGCCAGCCAGGTGGGAGCACGCCACGCTCGATGGCCGGTGAGCCGCAGGACGACGGGGAGCAGGATGAGTCGGATACACAACGCGTCCAGGAAGACGGCGACGGCCAGGATGATGCCCATTTCCTTGGGAGCGAGCGGTCCGGATAGCGCGAAGGTCAGGAACACGGCGACCATGACGCCGGCGGCTGCGACGACGACACGTCCCGAGGTTCGCAGCGCCTCTCGCATGGCGTGCTGCGGGTCGCCGGTCGCGTCGTATTGCTCGCGCGCAGCGGACAGTAGGAAGAGGGTGTAGTCCATTGCGACTCCGGTGAGCATCGCGCCGAAGAACAGCGGTGCCCAGGCGTCGACGAAACCCTGTGACTGGAAGCCCAGCAAGCCCGAGAGGTGGCCGTCGCCGAAGATGAGTTTCGCGACGCCGAACGCTGCCCCGATGGAGGCGAGGTTGGTGATGGTGCCGACGAACGCGATCAGCGGGCTGCCGAGGGCGATGAGCAGCAGCAGGAAGCCGAGCCCGATCAGCAGCGCGAAAACGACGGGAGTCTTCGCGGACAGCGCCTTCTCCAGGTCGTGGTTCTCGGCCGCGGCGCCTCCGACCAGGCTGCCGTGTGGCAGTTCGGTGCGGATCCGGTCGATGGTGGCGCCGGTGGCGGGGGCGGAGGCGTCGGTGGTGGGTATGGCCAGCAGCATGGTCCGTCCGTCGTTCGCGCCGGCGGGCACGGTGGCGGCGATGCCCCGGTCGTGTGCGAGCGCCGCTCGTGCGGCTCCGGCGTCGGGGGTCGGGGTGATGACCTGCAAGGTGCCAGGAGCGCCTTGCCCGAATGCTGCTGTGACCTGCTGGTATCCGGCGCGGGCCGATTGGTTGGCGGGGATGATCGAGATGGACGGCATACCGGTGCGCAGTCCCAGGACAGGTGCCGCGAGCAGCGCGAGAACTGCGAGGGCCAGTGCACCGGCGGCCCACGGCCGGCGGTGCAGCAGCGCGCCCCAGCGATGCATCAACTGCTCGACGCCACGACGGTGGGTCGTCCCCTGCGTGGTCGTATGCCGGCCGGGCCGCCGGTCGGAGCCGGGCCGGCGCAGGCGACCGGCGTCGATCTTCGTCCCGAGCTTGCCCAGGACGGCGGGGAGCAGGGTGAGTGTCGCAGCGAGAACGGCGACGACGGAGAGCATGATGCCCAGGGCCATGGAGCGGAAGGCGGGACTCGGCACCAGCAGGACGGTGGAGAGCGACACCAGGACGGTGACTCCGGAGAACGCGATCGCTTTTCCGGCAGTGCCCATGGTTTCGGCGACGGCTTCGACCGCGGCGCGCCGGTCGCCCGGCTGGGCTCCTCGATGGTGTAGCGCTGACCGGTATCGGACGACGAGGAACAGGGCGTAGTCGATGCCCAGGGCCAGCGCGAACATCATGGCGAAGTTGAGTGCCCAGACACTGACCGGAGCCAGGTGCGTGGCGATCACCAGGGCACCGGCTGCGGTGAGCAGACCGACCATGGTGAGCATCAGCGGGAGCCCGGCGGCGACGAGGCTGCCGAAGGCCAGCACGAGCACTATCAGGGTCACCGGCCACGACAGCACCTCGGACTTGATCATCGCGCTGTGGTTGACCTTGTTGAAATCAGACCACAGAGCACTGGATCCCGTCAGATTCACCGAGATCGTCGACGTCGCCAGTCGGCTCAACGGTGCTGTCAGGTCGTCGGCGGCACGGACCATGGTGTTCGCGTCCTGGGCTGCACCGGCCTGCACTATCGCAGTCGTCCCGTCGCGGGACAGACTGACACCTGGTCTGGGCGCGACCACGGTGCTCACCCGCGGATCTGCTTTGAGGGTGGATTCGACCTGCGCGATGACCCGACGGGCGGCGGGGTCCTTGGCGATCGGGCCGGTTCCGTCGTGGACCACGACCTGTAGCGCTGTGGAGCCCATGCCCGCGAAGTCGTGTTGGATGACGTCCCTGGCCTGCACGGACTGACTGCCGCTATCTTGCCAGCCGGCACCGGACAGCGCCGTCTCGACCTTGGGCGCGAAGGCACCGAAGCCGGCAAGCACGACCAACCAGAGAGCCAGGACGATGCCGAGGTGGGACGCCGACCAGGCGCCCAGTCGGGCTAGTCCCGTGTGCCGTGGGGGCCCGGATGCGCCGTCAGCAGTTGCCGGACGGGCGTGCGGGTCGGTGGAGGTGGTGCGTTCAGTGGTCACAGTGGATCTCCAGAAGACGGCAGGGGTGAGGGATTCGGGTGGTGCGATGTGCAGACGGGGGTCGGGTCAGGCGAGGCTCGCGGTGCTGCGGATCGTGACGTATGCCGCGACGAGCAGGAGCAGCCCGGCGAAGGCCCGGCGGAGGGTGACCTGGGGGGGGTGTGCTGCGCGGCTCTGGCACCGAGCAGTGACCCGATGATCGCGGCGATGGTGAACGGAACGATGAGCGACCAGTGGAACGTGGTGTGACCGGCGCGTGCGGCGAGTGCGCCGGCGGAGTTGAGCGCGATGACCAGCAGTGATGTTCCGACGGCGGTGGTCATCGGGAAGCCCAGCGCCATCACCAGGGCGGGCACGATGATGAACCCTCCGCCCACCCCGAGAAACCCGGTGAGGAAACCGACGAGTAGTCCCGCTGCCACGAATTTGGCAGCTCGCAGGCCATTGCGCTCGGTGAGGGCGGTTTCGTTCGGTGACCGGTCCCTGCCTGCTGCGTGTCGCAGCATGCCCACGGCGGCCAGCAGCATGAGGCCGGCGAAGGCCAGTAGCAGGACATTCGGGTCGACCTGCCGGTTGAGTGCGCTTCCGGGCCAGGACGCGGCGACGCCGGTCAGTCCGAACACGGCGCCGGTTGCCCAGCGGACGTTGCCGGAGCGCGCGTGTCCGACTGCACCGATGAGGGAGGTGATCCCGACGATGACCAGGCTGCCGGTGGTGGCTGCCTGCGCGGGTTCACCCAGCAGGTAGACCAGTGCCGGCACGGTCAGAATGGAACCCCCGCCGCCGAGGGCTCCGAGACCGGCGCCGATCAGCAGGCCCAGCGCCAGTGCGGCGATCAGTGTCAGCATCGAGGTGTGTGGTCAGCTGCGGCCGAGCAGCCGGCGTAGGAACGACGCCTGCGGACCCGGCGGCTGGTCGGCGTGACCGGGGCACCGGTCCGCGCGGGGGACGCGGTCCATGACTTGGTCGACGTGGCGACCGCAACCGGCCCAGGTGGTCTTGCCACAAGTCTTGCAGGTGACTGGACGACACATGATGAGTGCTCCTTCGTGATGCGGGTGGTGGTGTTGTGTGCGCAGGTCAGGCGATCGGTAAGCCGCTGGCAGCGGCTTGCTCGTCGAATCCGTCGTCGACAGCGATGACGGGGTTGTGGTGCGCCGCCAGCACGGAAGCGGCGATCGAGGCGCGATACCCGCTGGCACAGTGCACCCAGACCTCGCCCTCGGGAACCTCGCCCAGCCGACCGAGCAACTCGTGCAGCGGGATGTTCACCGATCCTGCGATGTGGGCGGCGGCGTATTCGTTCTTCTGGCGAACGTCGAGGACGGCGACGTGGCGGTGGTGGCGTACCTGTGCCAGATCGGCAAACACTGCCTGTGGGAAGGATCCGAGCGGGCGGTCGGTCCAGTCGGTCGGACCCCCGGTGGCCGCGCCTTCGAGGCGGTCGAGGCCGATGCGGGTCAGTTCGCGTTGTGCCTCAGCGACCTGCTCGGGGGAGTCGCCGAGCAGGGTCAGGGGCGTGCCCCATGGAATCAACCACCCGAGGTAGGTGGCGAACTGCCCATCGAGTCCGAAGTTGAGCGTGCCGGTCACGTGACCTGCCGCGAAAGCGGTCCGGGTGCGCAGGTCGACGACCCACTCGCGGTCCGCGATCCGGGCGGCGATCTCCTGGGCGTCCACCTCCCGGGGAGTCGACAGATCGGCAGCATCCGGCCCACCGGCGTTCCCCGGTGTCATGTGCACGTAGTAGGCCGGGTATTCATCCAGCCCGGCCAGAGTCGCCTCGGCCCATTCCCGCTCGTCCTCGGTCAGGGCCGGGTTGACGTTCTTCTCCGCACCGATCGTCGAAGACGTTGCGTCACCGGTCGATCCGGCCGAGCAGAACGACCCGAAACCGTGGGTGGGCAACACGGCAGCGTCGTCGGGCAGTTGCTGTGCCAGCCGGTGCACGGAATCGAACTGCTGGTGCAGCAGCTCGTGGGTGTGCTCGGTGCCCAGCAGGTCCGGTCGGCCCGTCGCGCCATACAGCAGGGATCCGCCGGTGAAGACACCGACCACTTCGACCTCTTCGGCGGTACCTGTCTCCAGGGCGTAGGACAGGTGAGTGAAGGTGTGCCCAGGGGTGGCGATGACCCGCACCCGCATCACCGGTGAGACCTCGATGACCTCACCGTCGCGCACCGGGTCACGGTCGTAGGCGACCTGATCTTCGGCGTTGACGTGGTATGCCGCGCCGGTCACCTCCGCCAGCGCCAGGCCGCCGGTCAGATAGTCGTTGTGCAGGTGCGTTTCGAAAACGTGCGTGATCGCGACGCCGGTCTGCCGGGCCAGGTCCAGCACCCGGTCGATGTCGCGTTGCGGGTCGATGACCAGCGCCACCTGCCCGTCATGGGCCAGGTAGGACCGGTCGCCCAGCGTCGGGGTGTCCAGGGTCAACACGGTCGGAGCGTTCGGTGCGAAGTCAGTCACTGCGATCATTTCCTCGGTAGGGAGGTCGGAGGCCGGTTCTGTACTATCGGCGCGATACCCTGTGGGGTATCGTGACTACTCCAACATTAATACCCCCAGGGGTATTCCTGTCCAATCGTGCAGCCTCCCGGACGTCGACCGCCAGGCCCGATCCCAACCGAGTCGAAATACGTCGGGTGCCTTGCGCGTTACATACCCCAGCGGGTATCCGAGCGCCCCACTTGTCACGTCACTGACTGACGCAAAGGAAGGTTCACGATGAGCTACGCCATCACTACCACCATCGACAAGCCGTATGCCCAGACGGTTCGGGCCACCCGAGATGCTCTCGCGGAGCAAGGATTTGGCGTGCTGACCGAAATCGACATTGCCGCCACCCTGAAGGCAAAACTCGGCGCCGACGTCGCACCGCAGATCATCCTGGGCGCGTGTCGTCCGCCGCTGGCGCACGCCGCGCTGCAGGCCGAGCCGTCCATCGGACTGCTCCTGCCCTGCAACGTGGTCGTCCGCGCCGTCGATGACAGCCACACGGTCGTGGAGGCGATGGATCCCGCAGTGATGGTGACGCTCACCGGGAACGAACAGCTCGCCGACGTCGCCACCGATGCGCGCGACAGACTCACCAGTGCGCTTGCCGCGCTCACACCTCAATCCTGATCACCGCCGAGACATCCGCCTCGGCCGAACGCGAAGGGCCCGCTCATGGTCACGCTCAACACCGATGACATGACCCCTGTGCTGAACCGGTTGCGCCGGGCTCAGGGTCAGCTCGGCGGCGTCATCCGTCTCATCGAGGAAGGCCGCGACTGCAAGGACGTCGTCACCCAGCTCGCGGCCGTCAACCGCGCACTGGACCGGGCGGGTTTCGCCATCGTCTCCTCCGGCATGCGCGAATGCCTCGCCTCGCCCGGTGGCATCAATGCCGACGATCAGGCGACGATGGAAAGGCTCTTCCTCACGCTCTCATAGGCATTGCTCGGCCTTGGCGTAGCTGCGCACTTGCGCATGGCCCCGCCGCCGCCGCGCATTGCGTACCGCGTCCGCGAACTCGACGACCCCACTGGTCCACGTCGGGACTACACCGCACCCGGCAAGACCGTGAAGAACCACAAAGGGTCCTCCAGAACGAAGTGAAGCCGACAACGTGAGCAACTGATCGCCCGGCCGGAACTGCCTAAAGCAACCAGCCCATCCCGGACGAGAGGGGCTGGGTGACGAATCCTGCGCCTGCTCACGAGACCTCGAGTCGGCACACCTGCGACAGAACGAGTAACCGAAACTGTGCCGTTGACTTCACAAACAGTGAACCCCCACGTCAGAGGGTGATCCGCGCCGGCACGCGGTCGCTCGACCGCCCTCATTTGGTGGACGAGACGGTTCACGGCGTAGACAGGGGCAACCGGGCTACTCCGGCGATGTGCGGCAGGGACAGCCGGCCGAGCCCCGATTCGAGCTCGCAGTACTCCTCGATGATGAAGCCGGCGCCGCGTATCGCGCGCAGCGTGTCACGCGAAAGGTGGCATCCTGCGCCCAGCCGGGGCCAGATGCCGCTGGTATCAAGCCACCGCTGTATCGGGCGTCGCCGATCTCCGGCGGCCACATGTTCATAGAATCGCAACTCACCGCCGGGCCGGAGGACGCGCTTGATCTCCGCCAGCGCCTGCGCCTGGTCCGGAACCGTGCAAAGGACAAGGCAGATGACCGCGGCGTCGTAGGAGTCGTCGGCGCCGGGAATCGCCTCCGCGGCGCCGTCGACGACCGTCGTCGGCACAGGCAGACCTCGTGCGGCCTGCTGGGCGAGGGAGCGTAATTGCGGTTCCGGTTCGATCGCCACGACCCGGTTCACGGTGCTGGGGTAGTGGCGAAAGTTGAGTCCGTCCCCCGCGCCGAGTTCGACCACGGTGCCCTCCAGCCCAGCGAGGAGCTGGCTTCGAGCCTCATGGGACATGGCTTTCGAGGAGAGTATCCGCCAGACCTTTGCGAACAACGGGTGCGCCGAAGTCGGCCGCGGCTGGGGGCGCGACGTCCTGAGCGCCCCGGTGACGGTATTCATCGTGAGGTTGGCGAACGCTATAAGACCGGCCACCGCATCAACTTGCTCAAGTTGTGCCTCGCCGAGCCGCGACCGCGCGTTCGCGGTCAGCTGGGGATCTGCTGCGGACCGAAATCGCCGTGCCGCCCTATCGGTGGCGTAGACCACCGCGGACCGGGTCGCGACGTCGAGAGCGGCGAGATCTCCGAGTCCGATGGAGCGCAGATCCTCGGCGCTGACACCGGCTCGCAAAGCCCAGCGGTGGTGGACGTTGCTGCAGCCCCGGCAGGTATTGGACCGGCTTACAGCTACCATCACCGCTTCTCGCCGGGCAGGCGGCACGCCGCCGCGATAGGCCCGAACCAGGACGCTCGCGCTGCCGAGAACTCGCGCCAACGCACCGAATGCATCGCGCGCGCCTTCGAACCGTTGCGGCTCAGGCGTCAAAACGCGGTCGTCTATCTGTGCAGCGCTGTCTCGGCCCACGGACGGATCTCCTCGCTGTAGCGTGCTGTCGGGCTCGAACCGGCGCAGGTGTCGGTGAGCGCGGCCACGGGCAAGCCGGCGCCGACTGCGCCGGCGAGGAATGTGGCCTTGTGGGCCCCAGACGCTGACGACGATGCTGGAGGCGACCAGGGCACCCGCGAGCAGACGCACCTGTCGCGCTCGAGGCTCCCATCCAACACGCAGGGCAGCGGGCAACTCTGAGGACTCTGCGGTGGACGGGGACTCTGCGGTGGACGGCGCTGAGACGGCGTAGGCCTCGAGCCCGCCTTCCGGGACGCTGAGTGTGGTGAGGCCGGCTCCTTGCAGGGTCTGCCCGGCCCGGCGGGCGCGCTGACCGGTATTGCAGTGCGGATCGGTGTCAGGGGTGCGGTTATGTGTTCTTGCGTGGTGTGGCGGTTGCTCACGACAGTCCGATTCCGCTGCGGATGGCGACGTAGATGGCGACGGCGATGAGCAGTCCGGCGAAGGCGCGGCTCAAGGTGGTGCCGCTGACCTTGTCCGCTACTCGCTTGCCGACCAGCGAGCCGATGATGGCGGCGGCGGTGAAGGGCACGATGACGGCCCAGTGGAAGCTTTCGTTGCCCGAGCGTGCGCCTAAGGCTGCGATCGAGTTTAACGCGATGACTAGTAGTGATGTGCCGACCGCTACGGGCATGGTGAAGTCGAGGGCGATGACGAGGGCAGGGACGATGATGAATCCGCCCCCGACGCCGAGGAAGCCGGTCAGGAACCCGACGATGAGGCTGGCCAGGAGCACCTTGACCGCTACTTGGGTGGTGATTTTTGTGGTCGGTGAGTGCGCCAGCCGTGCAGTCACGGCGGTCGCCACGCTTCCGGCCTCATCCCCGCTTTTCTCACAGCTCCGGTCGGCGGTGGGCGATTCATCGGTGGGGGTGTCTGATTGGCGTGTTCTGCGTAGCATCGCGGCGGCGGCGATGAGCATCAGTACGGCGAATGCGAGTAGGAGCGCGTTGGGGCTGACCTGGCGGTTGAGAGCGGTTCCGAGGTAGGAGGCGGCGACGCCGATGATCCCGAAGGTGAGTCCTGCCCCCCAGCGGACATTGCCCGAACGGGCGTGGCCCAGGGCGCCGACCAGTGCGGTGATACCCACGATGACCAGGCTGGCTGTGGTGGCTCCCCGCGCGGATTCGCCGATGACGTAGACGAGGACCGGGACGGTGAGGATCGATCCACCGCCGCCGAGTGCTCCGAGGCTGACGCCGATGATGACCCCGAAGATGAGCGCGAGGGCGATGGTCATTCGATGTGGCCCGGCGATCCGTCGTCACGGATGGTCGGCAACCCGGCCTCCTGCCAGGCGTTCATGCCGCCGGCCATGTTTCGTACCGGCACTCCCGCGTGTGCCAAGGCGTCCGCGGCTTTGGCTGATCTTTTTCCTGAGCGGCAGATCGTGATGACCGGTGTGTCCTGGTCCAGGGCGGTGGGGTCCAGGTCGCCCAACGGCATGTGCATCGCACCCGGAGCGTGTCCGCCATCCCACTCTTCAGGCTCACGGACGTCCAGCAGCACCGCGCTTTGGTCGGTGTGGGCCAGCAGGGCTTCGGTGGGGCTCAGGTCCGCGCCGCGGCTGGTTGTTGGTTCGGTCATGATCTGCTCCTTAGAAGGTGGTGCCTTGGTGCGAGGGTGGTGCCGGGTGATGCCGGCCGGCGAGATCGACGCGATACCCGCTGCGGCCGGAGAACTGGGCGGTGACGCTGAACCGATCGCCGCGCACGATGGTGTGGCGCCATTCCACGGCCTCTGCCTCGGCGCAGCCGAGGCGATCGATGCGAAAGGCCGCGGTGTCAGCGCCGATGCCCAGCAGGCCGCGTTCGGTCTCGGTGGGGATGACGGCGCGTAGCGTTTCCTGTCCGCCGGTGAGTTTGAGCCCGCAGCGCCGAGCGAGTTCGTCGTACAGCGCGGTCCGGGTGAAGTCCGCGCGCAGCAACGGCCGTGCGACGCGCGCCGGCAGCCAGACTCGATCCACGGCCAGCGGCTCGCCCCCGGCCAGGCGGAGCCGCTCAAGATGCAGCAAGGGCTCGCACGCGTCCACGCCCAGATGCCCAGCAGCTACCTGGTCGGCGCGCACGTCGAGGATCCGTACCACGCTGAGCTGCTCGAGCCCGGCCGCTTCGACCGAGGAAAACAAGCTGTACAAGGCGCCCAGGGGTTGCTCAATCTCGACATCGGCGGCGACACGTGGCGCCCGGCCGCGGTCCGCGGTCACCATGCCGTCGTCCCGAAGCCCGCGCAGCGCCTGACGGACCGTGTAGCGACTCACCCCGTACTGCTGGCTCAACGCATGCTCACCGGGAAAACTCTCGCGGAACTCGTTTAAGGCCAGCCGCCGCATCAGATCATCGCGCACCTGTTCCCACAGCGGACGCGCAGCATCACGATCGGGCTGCACCGCAGATGCGGAACCGACTTCAGCGCCCACGAGTGCCCCTCCTTTCCGATTCCACCCCTGGCGTGCAGGGGCCTTGTGGTGTTGCCGAGTTCAGCGTAATGTCCAGACATTAACAGATGTCCGGACATTTCGGAGCTAGAGGGAACGCGGGAGCTACCACATGCAGGTCGAGATCATCACCACCGACGAGCTCGGAGACCGCAGCTACGTCGTCCATGACGGTGGGGTAGCGGTCGTTATTGATCCTCAACGCGACATCGATCGGGTGGAGGCGCTTGTCGAACGGTTGGGCGTGCGGGTTGAGTTGGTCCTCGAAACGCACATACACAACGACTATGTGACCGGAGGGTATGAGCTCGCGCGGCGAGCCGGGGCCCGCTACGCGGTCAACGCCGCGGACCACGTCGCCTTCGAACGTGTGGGCGTGCGTGATGGCGAGGAACTGGTTGCCGGCGATCTTCGGGTCGCGGTGGTTGCCACGCCCGGCCACACCGATACCCATCTGGCCTTTGTGATCACCGACATCAGTGCCCCTGAGGCGCCACCAGCGGTGTTCACCGGCGGGTCGTTGCTCTACGGCAGTGTTGGCCGAACTGACTTGGTCGATCCCGCGCGCACCATCGAGTTGACCCACGCACAGTTCCATTCCGCGCACCGGTTGGCCGACTCGCTACCCGATCAGGCGCCAGTTTTTCCCACCCACGGGTTCGGCAGTTTCTGCTCTTCCGGTTCGGCGACCGGTGGCGAGGACAGCACGATCGGGGTCGAAAAGCGCCGTAACGACGCCCTCACAACGGCCGATGAGCAGACTTTCGTCGACAACCTCATCGCGAATTTGACCGCATACCCGGCCTACTACGCGCATATGGACGTGCTCAACCGGCAAGGCCCACTGGCCCCGGACATGTCCGCACCCGAAAAAGTCGACCCCGTCGAACTGGCCGCTCGTATCGCGGCCGGCGAGTGGGTGATCGATCTACGCGATCGCGTGGCGTATGCCTCCGACCATCTGGCCGGGACCGTCAGTATCGCGCTCGGCGCCCAGTTCGCCACCTACCTGGGCTGGCTCACTCCCTGGGGTGCCCCGCTGACCATCATTGCCGAGACTTCCCAGCAAGTCGCCGACGCACAACGCCAACTCGTACGGATCGGCGTCGACCAGCTCGCCGGCGCCGCCTCCGGTGAATTCGAGGCGGTCGCCGCTGGCCAGGAACGCCGCCGCTACCCCCGTGTCGACTTCGCGCAGACCGCCCGCGAGGCAACCGCAGACGAAGACGTGATCCTGGACGTACGACGAGACGACGAACGCGCCCAGGGCCATATTGCCAACTCCGCGCACATCCCACTCAACGAGCTAGTCACCCGCCTAGGCGATGTCCCGCAGGGGCGCTTGTGGGTGCACTGCGCCTCAGGATTTCGCGCAAGCATCGGCGCGAGCTTGCTCGACCGTGCCGGTCACGAAGTCATGTACATCGACGATGACTACGCCAACGCCACCACGGCAGGCCTTGATACCACCTGATCGACCTACCTCGCCGGGCCACACGCAGTACCGCACCCACTACACGCCATATAACGCTCACGGAGGAACCCATGGTTCAGACTCATCACAGTGCGCTCATCATCGGTGGCGGTAGCGCGGGTATCAGCGTCGCCGCCCGCCTCCAGCGCGCAGGCATCACCGACATTGGGGTCATCGACCCAGCCACCACCCACTACTACCAACCGTTGTGGACACTGGTCGGAGGAGGCCGCGCCTCGATCGCGGAGACCGGCCGGCCAGAGGCCTCCGTCATGCCCAAAGCTGTGCAGTGGATCCGCGAACGTGCGCAGGACATCGACCCCGACGCACAAACCGTCACCACAGACAACGGCGTGCACGGCTACGACCAACTCGTCGTATGCCCCGGAATCCAACTCGACTGGGACAAAGTGCCCGGGATGACCGAGAGCCTAGACACCCCGTACGTGTCCAGCAATTACACGCAAGCCTTAGCACCCAAAACCTGGGACCTCATCCAGGCCACCCGCTCAGGCACTGCGATCTTCACCATGCCCGCAGGACCGATCAAGTGCGCCGGCGCGCCGCAGAAAATTGCCTACCTCGCCGCCGACTACTGGCGCCAGCACAACGTCCTCAAAGACATCCGGGTGGTACTGGTCCTTCCGACCCCTGGAATGTTTGGTGTCAAGGTGTTCGCCGACGAACTGGAGAAGGTCGTCCGCCACTACGGCATCGAGGTCCGCAAAAACAGCGAACTCGTCGAGGTCGACCCCCACAACAAGCAAGCCGTGATCGCTGACAACAGTGCCGATACTAAAGAAACCATCGGCTACGACATGATGCACGTCGTGCCGCCGCAGTCTGCCCCGGACTGGCTCAAAACCACCCAACTGGCAGTCCCCGATAGCCCCACCGGGTACGTCGACATCGACAAGCACACCATGCAGCATGTTCGCTACCCAAACGTCTTTGCGCTCGGCGACGCCGGATCCTCACCCAACTCCAAAACCGGTGCCGCCATCCGCAAACAAGCACCCGTCGTCGCGGAAAACTTTGTTGCTGCTGGAAAGTCAGCGCCGCTCAATGCAAAGTACGACGGCTACGCGTCGTGCCCGCTGACGACCTCGCGGCACAAGATGCTGCTGGCCGAATTCGACTACACCATGGAACCCGCGCCCACGTTTCCCGTGATCAACACCCGCAGGGAACGGCGCGACATGTGGTACCTGAAGAGATTCGGGCTGCCCTTCATGTACTGGAAACTGATGCTCCGCGGCCGGGCATAACCCGAAACCCGCCTCTCGGCTCCACGTACTTGATCACCCACCTGAGCGGCTGAGCCTGGGAGTCGCGGTGTTTCGCAGTCAGTGAGCGGACAAGGTGATTGCTCGTCGGTGGGAGCGGTCGAGTTCGCGGCCGCCGCGGGCATACCACTGCGTCATCAGCGCTGCCGCGAGGAGCAGGTCGATCATGTCGCCGCCGTAGAACATTAGTTGCGCCCCGTCACGGAGCTGCGCGATCGTTCCGGCATCAGCCGGCAGGGTATGGGCGTACATGAGTTTGGCCAGAACGTCGTGCGCGCCGGCTGCCACGAACAACACCAGTCCACGACGCAAAATACTGGGGCGGGTAGGCATCGGGTCCCGCCCCACGACGTACCAGCTGAACAGGCAACCCGCCGCAAACATATGAAGGTGCACGACAACGTGAGCCCACATGTGGCGCTCGGTATACCCGAACAACGGTGTGAGGTAGTACAGATACATTCCGCCAACCTCAAGCAGAACCACCACTATCCCCAGTGACAGCACGTGTGGCTGTGTAGGTGAGTTCCGACAGCGTTTGCCGATGAGTTTCGACAGCACCCGGGCCGAACCAGGCATCCCCGAACGGGGATCCGCCCTGATCGCGGCAAACAACTCCACTCTCGGCTGCGGCGGCACCACCCACCTCACGTCCACGATGATGCCCACCCAGCATGGACCCGGCACACCGACGGTGTCGAGCGACCGACGGCACACCACCACGCCATGCGCGATTTTGAACGTTCCTGGGAATTCGCTGTAATTTCGAGAGACCCATTGACGCCGCTACCACTGAGTGCTTACATCGATTTACCGGCTACATGACGGTTGTACAGCAGGGGAACTAAGGGGCAGTCATGAAGGTCAAGTTCTTGTGTTTTATCGCGTCTTTGTTCGCGTCTCTTGCACTGCTCGCACCATCCGCTTTCGCAGCTGACTCCCCGAACAGCATCCCCCCTCCGCCTGGCGGAGGAGACTACACGCTGACGGTTTACTGCGGGGCTCCCGTGGAAGTTGGGGGAATCCCAAATTCAGGGTATGCATACAGCGCCTGGGGTGGTGGACTTGGGTCCAACGACAGGTTCGAGCTTGTGACAAAGGTGTATCGCAATGGCGTCTACACTGGATCACACGAAAACGAGTGGCTCACTGCGAGCAGCTGGGGCAACTGGTCCTCCAACACCTTCTATGGCTACCTCTACGGGGACAGCGTTACCATCCACGGCACTGTCTACGACAGCTATGGAACACCGCTGATCAGCGGTAGCAGCTACTGCGGCGGCCACGCGTAACGTAGGCACACGTGATCCTGATCGGTAACGCGGCTGACGGCATCAGCCTCTACCTCGCAACTGTGGCCACCCATGACAACATCTTGAGTGTCATCATACGTGCCGATGGCACAAGAGTGCGCGCTGAAGGAAAAACGTGGGAGCCGTCCGCGGCTTCATCCGCAGAGGAAGATGCCGAGATTGCGCGATCCGCACATCCCGGTGATCGTGTCCTTCTTCCCTTCCGACCTGTTGTTGAACTGCGTGGCGAGCAACTGAAGCCCGTGCGCGACAACTTTGCCCGCATTAGTGGAACAAAAGCGCCATGGGAAGCCGAGTGGAGATTCCAGCTTCCTGAGCATTTCACGGCTCACGACTCACTCTCAATTAGCATTCCTTCAATTGAGGAAACCATGGGGAGACCAATTTATGCCGCAGCCTTTTGGGAAGTACTGACCCCGTAATTAGGCAGCTCGCCGAACGGGAGTTTCTGTCTCGACGCGGGCTCTCGAGCACGTTGACATCGGCACGCATGCGATCTGGCCGAACGCCGCCGCTGGGGCCGGACCATCAGAGTGACTTGGTTAAAGGAACCTTGAGCGGAGCTTGCGGGCGCGTGCTGTCGAAACTCGTCTACACCCAATACGCCGCTCTCGACCTGCTGTCGAAACTCATCGGCAAACGCTGTCGGAACTCACCTACACGGCCACACGTGCGCCACCCGGCTGTGTAGTACGTGCAATATGCGGCGGCGGCCTGCACGCGGAAGGGCACGGAGCGCCAAGGTGATCGGAGCGCTCATCGCAAACGCCAACGGTGCCAGCATGGCCATCAGCAAGTGCTGCAGGATCCGATCGGTGAAGCCCATCGCGTCCCCCAGCGGCGGCAGCAACGCGAGGGACAAAGTGAGCACACCGGCGGCAAACGCGACCATGCGGGCCACCGGCCAATCATCACCGCGGCGCAGCAGTCGCATGACCGCGAACCCGTAGCTGACAGTGACCAACAGCATCACAGGCACAAGCACCCAAACAGGCGCCATCCCGGTCATGGAATGAGCCGGCATACCCCCGCCATGCTGCGGCATCGTCGGTATGTCTCCCATTCCGTCGCTCCCGTGCGTGGCGCGGGACAGATTGGCCCCATCGTCGGTGGCCATCATCGCCGCAGGGTGGACAGTGCGCCAAAGAACGCGTCCAAGCCCGCGATCAGAAGTGCCATGTCAGGCGGACGTGACAGTGCGTTCGGTTCTTCGTTCGCTGACAGATCGGGCCTGACCCAACAGCAGCCATATCCCGATCAGAATGCCGATTCCGCCGGCGATGTTCCACACCAAGTCGTAGGGAAGGATATCGACGTGGTACCGGATCTGGTGCAGACGCAGCACCTTGTGCTGAAAGAGTCCGTCATAAACCTGGAATCCGCCCCATCCCAGCAGTGCACCGGCCCAAACACGCTTGGGCACCGTGGCACCGCGGCGTTGTAGATCGGCGAAAACGAACAGCCCCACCACGATGCAGATCCAGCTGCCGGCATGGAAGAACCCGTCTGAGACCAACCCGGCCGTGGCGCTGCCCTTGTCATAGAAGTGGTGCCAATGCAGCAGCTGGTGAAACACCGTCTCATCGATGAAGCCGGCCACCCCTACCCCCATCAAAACGCCGGCCAGGATCGAACGGCCGGCAGAGCCACCAGCCATCGGACCGAGCCTCGGTTGTGATTCCACGACGACCTCCTCGCGATGTCGACACGAGCACGATCTGCGACCCGTGCCAACAG
This sequence comes from Flexivirga sp. G2, assembly GCF_055397625.1. Classification (NCBI taxonomy): domain Bacteria; kingdom Bacillati; phylum Actinomycetota; class Actinomycetes; order Micrococcales; family Dermacoccaceae; genus Flexivirga; species Flexivirga sp. G2. Next base: position 2,440,564 of record NZ_AP039675.1, on the reverse strand, counting down.
CAGCTACCCGCTGACGTACGGATGAATCGGTGCGTCGACATCTCGGACCTCAAGCAACAGACGAACCCCAAACACGCATCGCACGCTCGCGCGGCGACCCGGCCGTCTCAATAGACGTTCGGCCAGCGGTGACGAGACCGACGATCGTCCACCGAGATGCGTCACCGTGCTTGGCCGCGATCATTTGACGAGCTTGTTGCCGATAGCCCTGCTTGGTGGAGCCATCGGCCTCGTCCCACGATTTGAGAAGCGGCCGAAGAGAGTAGAAGGAAGCCCGCCGGCGACCCCAGCCGATGAATCGAGACGGAAGAGACGCCGAGCCAGGTCTTCGACGTCCCACTCGTCCTCGGCATGATCGCCGTTGTCACCCATTTGCTGACGCTGGACCGCACAGATCGCATCGTCAACCACCTTCACCACAAGCCGATGGTGGGCTCAATCGGTACGGTGCGTGGGCTGCTGCACGGTGTGCACCTCCACAGGCGTCGGGCAGGGCGCGCTGCTGCGCAACGGCCTTCCAAGGTAGCCGCGGTTTTGGTCGGGTGCGCGCAACGGAATATTTACTCACCGCGGTCGTTCTCTGCGCGCTCTCAGGGCGTTCTCAGCCACACAATGGTTGGCTGGGCCACCGCGCGCCGGCGCTTGGCGCACCGGACGAAAGGCGACACCCACCCCATGTCCTTGCAGACGCTGCCGATTCCCAATTACGACGGCGCACGGATCGACGGATCCCTGTTCGACGACGTGACCCGATTTGCCCGGCACACCCGGTGGCTCAGCTCGGCCGTGGAGGCGTGGACCACTTACGGCATCGGTGTCTTCGTTGTTCTGCTGCTGGTGGGCTGGTGGATCTCTCGTCCGCGCGGCGACCGGCAGATGACCGCAGCCCTGGTCGCACCGATCAGCGTCGCCGTGGCATTCCTGGTCACAGAGGTGATCAAGAGCCAGATCGGCGAGCTGCGCCCCTGCCGGTCATTGCCGCACGCGTTCATCATCGAAAAATGCCCCGCACCAACCGATTACGCACTACCCAGTGGGCACACGACGTTCGCGGTCGCGGTCGCTGTCGCGTTGTACTTTGTCAACCGCCGACTCGGCATCATCGCCACGCTCCTTGCCATCCTCGAGGGAGTCAGTCGCGTGTATGTCGGTGCGCATTACCCGCACGACGTCATCGCGGCGATGGTCGTCGCGCTCGTTGTCGTACTTATCGTCAGCCCCCTGTTGCGCAAGATCTTGCGCGGCTTCATCGGCAGGCTGCGCCAGGGGCCTCTACATGGGTTGCTATCAGCCGATGAGCCTCGCCCGACCCACCCTTAGCTGTGACGGATTGATGTGGCCCATTTCGACGGCCTGAACTGGCCCATGTGCGACTTGCCGGGTTAGTGGGCGGGAACCGGCCTGCACTCAGTTCTTCCGCACCGGCCGCGAGTGACTGTGTTGATGCAATTGCTGGAGAAAGTCATCGGCCATCGCGACTTTGGCGGATAGATCGGCCCGCCGCTGGTCTGCTTCAGCGACGACCTGTTCCCATTGGTGGGCGTCGGCTTCCTCTCCGGCGTCGAGCAGGGCGATGACCTGTCGCATGTCCGCCAGGGTGTAGCCCAGTGGTTTCATGCGCCGGATCAACAGCAGCCGGTTGACGTCTTCGGCGGTGTAGAGCCGATACCCGCCTTCGCTGCGCGCGGACGGGGTGACCAGGTCGATGTCGTCATAGTGCCGCAGGGTGCGCAGCGACAGCCCGGTCAGCTCGGCGACTTCACCAATCTGCCGAACATCGTCATCGCTGCCCGTGTTCATCGTCACTCCGACCGAATTTCGCCCCAACCCTCACGTAACGGTAAGGTTGGTGCGGTTCTGTGATCCCGTGCGGCATCGTCGCACGCCCAGGACTTCCGACCCCAATCTTCCCCGTGAGGTTGCTCCTTCGTGTCGTCTGCTGCTGTGCGCCCTGTCATTGATGTTCGTGCTGCGTTGCGGTCGCCACGGCTGCTGCGCACCGAAGTCCTGGGCGGCCTGGTCGTCGCCTTGGCGCTGATCCCCGAGGCGATCTCCTTCTCGGTGATCGCCGGGGTTGACCCGCGGGTGGGTTTGTTCGCGGCGGTGACGATGGCGATGACGATCGCGATCGTCGGCGGCCGACCCGCGATGATTTCCGCCGCGACCGGGTCCGTGGCTCTGGTGGTCGCCCCCGTGGCGCGACAGCACGGGCTGGATTACCTGATCGCGACAGTGCTGCTGGCCGGCGTCTTCCAAATCGTGCTCGGCACACTCCGTGTCGGACGGCTGATGCGGTTCGTGCCACGCTCGGTGATGGTCGGGTTCGTCAACGCCCTGGGAATCCTGCTGGCGCTGGCGCAATGGGACAACCTGCACGACGTGCCAGCAGTCGTATACCCGCTGGTCGCCATCACCATCGTGATCATCGTGGCGTTCCCGCGCGTCAACAAGGTCCTGCCCGCGCCCCTGGTCGCCATCGTGGCGATCACCACCATCGCGTGGGCAGGCGGCCTACACGTCCCGATGGTCAGCGACGAGGGGAAACTACCCACCAGCCTGCCGCCGTTCGGCCTCCCGGACGTGCCCTGGAACCTGCACACGCTGCAAGTGATCGCCCCGTACGCGCTCGGTATGGCGCTGGTCGGATTGCTCGAGTCGCTGATGACCGCGAAGTTCGTCGATGACATCACCGACACTCGCTCGGACAAGGACCGCGAGTCCTGGGGGCAAGGCGTCGCCAACCTGGTCTCCGGGCTGTTCGGCGGGATGGGTGGCTGCGCGATGATCGGACAGACCATGATCAACGTGCGCCAGTCCGGCGCGCGAACCCGCATCTCCACCTTCCTAGCCGGCGGGTTCCTGCTCGTGCTGCTCCTCGCGCTCAGCGATGTCGTCGGGCACATCCCGATGGCTGCCCTGGCCGGCGTCATGCTGATGGTCGCCGTTGGCACCTTCGACTGGCACAGCCTGCGCACCATCGCCCGGATGCCCCGCTCCGAAACCACCGTCATGGTCGCCACCGTGATCGTCGTCGTGGCGACCAACAACCTCGCGATCGGCGTCGGCGTCGGCGTCATCATCGCCGCCCTGCTGTTCGCCCGCCGGGTCGCGCACCTGGTAACCGTCGATCGCGAACTCATCGAACACGCCACCGGATCCGTGACTGCGCACTACCGAGTGCGTGGCGAACTGTTCTTCGCCTCCAGCAACGACTTCTACTCCCAATTCGACTACGGCCAAGACCCCCAGCAGGTCGTCATCGATTTCAGTGACTCCCACATCTGGGATGCCTCCACCGTCGCCGCCCTCGACGCTGTCGTGACCAAATACCACGAACACCACATCGACGTCGACGTCGAAGGCCTCAACCCCGCCAGTAACTCCATGTACCAACGCCTCACCGGCCACTTGACATCACACTGACCCGGCCGCGACAACACCCTGGCACCACAAAAAGCCGGGTCCAAGTCTGATCGTCGAGGTGCGGCCCAGTTGCAGTTCACACAGCCACGCCCCGGCCGTCGTGCGCCGGAGGTGCTCCAACGGTCTCGCGTCGAATCAGCTCGTGCCGCTGACCCGGTCATGCTCAACACCGTCACGATCGAGGCCGTTCATTGAGAACGGATCGTCTGCCCGTCCCGCGAAACCGTCTGCCGAGGGGTGCGACCGCCGCCACTGGTGGGCGCTCCGCCGCGCCGGCGGACGATCAGGTAGGTGATGGCGCCGGCAAAGACGATCAGACTCATCCAGTCGTTCAGGCGCAGGCCGAGGATGTGGTTCGCGTGATCGATCCGCAGTGCCTCCACCCCTGCCCGGCCGACGGTGTAGGCGGCGACGTACAGCGCGAAGCTGCGGCCGCGGGACAGGTCAAACCTTCTGCCGGCCCAGATGACCAGGCAGCCGACGCCGATGTCCCACAGACACTCGTACAGGAAGGTCGGGTGGTAGTAACCCTTGACGATGGCATGCCCGGCAGCGTCGCGGACGGCGTGCCCGGCGGAGGAGTCCCACTGGTAGATCCGCAACCGCCACGGCAGCGACGTCGGGCGACCGTACAACTCGTTGTTGAACCAGTTGCCCCAGCGACCGATCGCCTGCGCGAATGCCAGACCGGGCGCGGCCGCATCGGCAAACGCGACCACCGACACGCCCGCCCGGCGCGCCCCGATCCAGGCGCCCACACCGCCGAGGGCGACGGCACCCCAGATGCCCAGGCCGCCATCCCAGATCTTGAAAGCGTTCCACGGGTTACGGCCGGGAACGAAGTACAACTCCGGGTCCGTGATCAGGTGGTACAGACGGCCCCCGAGAATCCCGAACGGGATCGCCCACCAGGCGATCCTCTCAATGGTCGCCGGCTCTCCGCCCCTGGCGACCCAGCGCCTGCGGGTGAGCCACAAGGCGACACCGATGCCGGCCAGGATGCACAGGGCGTACCCGCGGATCGGGAAAGGGCCCAGATGCCAGACGCCTTGCGTCGGGCTGGGTATGGCGAACGCTGCAACAGACACGCCGACAATCGTCGCCCAGCAACCTGGACACACTCCGGCGACCGGTCGGGGCCGTAGGAGTGCGCGTTACTACGCAATAGGCACGGGCTTCGACTTCCGCAGCGGGGTTCCGGCATAACCTCAGCCCAACCGTTCATGATGGGATCGTGCGCACGCCTTCGGAATGGCCAGGGACATTCGACCCAGCCCCCCGACCCGTATCAGCGAGGCAGACACCGCGCTTCGGGCCTGGCACCACCGACACTGGACGCGCTGGCAGTAGCTGTGAAGAGCCGGCTGCAGCAAGGACCGAGCCAGACATCATTTGGCACTTTTCAGAAGGACCAGCTTGAGGGCGGGCGGACGTGGAATGCCGTTGCGTAGCAACGCTGTCCGACATTCTCCTACGCACCTGTCATTCACGTACCCGTAGAGTGCCCTGTTCCTGATCGCCTTCACCTCATCATCATTTCTGATCCGCGTCGATCAAAGGTGGTTACAAGGAATGTTCCCCGTGGAAGTACTCGAAGACCCAGCCGATCGCGGCTAACGCGACGAAGGGCACGGCGAGCATCACCAGCCACCAGCCGACCGCCAAGCCGAGTGCGATGACAGCCAACGAGGCGGCGAGGAACAACGGCCACCAGGAGTGCGGGCTGAAGAATCCGTAGTCACCCTCGACATCCTCTTGCTCGCCAAACGGGTCGTCATCCGGGCGCAGGTCGATTTTGCGGCCGGTCCCACCACAGGAAACCGCTGATCAGCAGGCATGCCAAGCCGGTCAAGTAGAAAGCGACCGCGCCAACGGGCTCGTCCCACCGGCTGAAGATGCCGTAGATCGTGCCCACCGCGAGCCCATAAACCGCGAGAAGTAGGAAGAGTTTTGTTTCAACTTTCACTCCGTGCTCCTTCGGGCATGTTTTGGTCCATGGCTGCTGACGTCATTCGTTGGAGTTCCTGGGCGACCGGTTCATGAAAGAGCGGTCGCCACGGTCCGCCGGACCGGCCAGCTGCGTGAGCGTGTCCTCGGAGGCCTTGACCGTCCATGAGGCAGCTTCGGGATGGTGCAGGTCGAAGGCCGGGCGCTCGGACCGGATCCGCGGGATCGAGTCGAAGTTGTGCCGCGGCGGCGGGCAGGATGTGGCCCACTCCAATGAGGCGCCGTAACCCCACGGGTCGTCGACCTGGACCAGCGGTGCGGTACGCCAGGTCTTCCAGACGTTGTACATGAACGGCAGCATCGAGATGCCGAGGATGAGCGCGCCCGCGGAGGAGATGTCGTTCATCCACTGGAAGTCGTCGGATGGCAGGTAGTCGGCATACCGGCGCGGCATGCCCTTCACACCCAGCCAGTGCTGGATCAGGAAGGTGGTGTGGAAGCCGACGAACAGCAGCCAGAAGTGCAGCTTGCCGAGCCGCTCGTCGAGCATCCGGCCGGTCAGCTTGGGCCACCAGAAGTAGAAGCCGGCGAACATGGCGAACACCACGGTGCCGAACACGGTGTAGTGGAAGTGTGCCACCACGAAGTAGGAGTCGGTGAGGTTGAAGTCCAGTGCGGGGCTGGCCAGGATCACACCGGTCAGACCACCGAAGAGGAAGGTGACCAGGAAGCCGATCGCCCAGAGCATGGGCGTCTCGAAGGTCAGGGATCCGCCATACATCGTGCCGACCCAGTTGACGAACTTCACCCCCGTCGGGACCGCAATCAGCATCGACATGATCGCGAAGAAGGGCAGCAACACCTGACCGGTGGCGTACATGTGATGTGCCCACACACTGACCGACAGGGCCGCGATCGCGATCGTCGCGAAGACCAGGGTCTTGTACCCGAATATCGGCTTGCGGGAGAAGACCGGGATGATCTCGGAGATTATGCCGAAGAACGGCAACGCGATGATGTAGACCTCCGGGTGCCCGAAGAACCAGAACATGTGCTCCCAGAGCATCGCTCCGGCCGTTTGTGGGTCGAAGACGTGCGCGCCCATCACCCGGTCCGCACCCAGCCCGAACAGGGCCGCAGCGAGCACCGGGAAGACGATCAACACCAGGATCGAGGTGATCAGGATGCCCCAGGTGAAGATCGGCATCCGGAACATCGTCATACCCGGCGCCCGCATGCAGATGATGGTGGTGATGAAGTTGACCGAACCCAGGATGGTGCCGAAACCGGACAAGGCCAGCCCGAAGACCCACAGGTTGCCACCGGCGCCGGGGCTGTACGTCGCATTGGACAGCGGGTTGTAGGCGAACCAACCGAATGCGGCCGCACCCTGCGGGGTCAGGAAGCCCGACAGCATGATCATCGCGCCGAAGAGGTAGAGCCAGTAGGCGAACATGTTCAGCCGCGGGAACGCCACATCGGGCGAACCGATCTGCAGCGGCATGATCGCGTTGGCGAAGCCCGCGAACAGCGGCGTCGCGAACAGCAACAGCATGATCGTGCCGTGCATCGTGAACAGCTGGTTGAACTGCTCGGGGTTGTCCACGACTTGCAGGCCGGGCGAGACCAGCTCGGCGCGGATCATCAGCGCGAGCACGCCACCGATCAGGAAGAGCGCGAACGAGGTGATGAAGTAGAGGTTGCCGATGACCTTATGGTCCGTCGCGGTGATCCACTTGACCATCGTGCGGCCAGGATGGTGAGTGGATGACGGCGTCGTCGGACCGGCGTCGTCGGTCCCACCGGTGTGCTCCGCGCGTGGCGGTGTGACGATGCTAGCCATTACCGTGCTCCTTCCGGAACGATCTCAGAGCCCATCACCCAACGTACCCCGAACGTACCCCGGTGGAGTGTTTGCACACGTGGTAGCGCAACAGACTCAAATGGCGCATGCGGACCGCTGCGGGGGTAGCTTTTCGCGCCCGTGTGGCCACGGGAGAGACTGCAGCCACTCGAATCCGCGCCGGGGCCAGGCCTCGACCGGCCACCTCGGTCGGTGATGTCGGCACCGGACGCGAAGGCTAGCCGTGCCTGTCCGGCAGAGTGTCGCCTTGCTGCAGAGTGACGAAGTGTGACATGGTCCATGTGTTCCAGTATTCCAGCTATTCATGGAGGATATGTGGATTCGCGGGCGCGGCTTTTCGACGAGCTGTCGGTGGTGGGCAAGGCGTTCGGCAGCCCCCGCCGGCTGGAGATCATCGAACTTCTAGCACAAAGCCCACATTCGGTGGAGGAGATTGCGCGGGCGTTGAGTCAGAGGTTGAGCACGGTGTCGGCTCATCTACAGATTCTGCGGGCGTCCCGGTTGGTGGCGTCTCGCCGGGACGGAACACGAGTCATCTACCGGCTTGCTGGCGAAGATGTGGCGGACTTGTTCACAGCTCTCGGTGTGGTCGCGCGTGTCCATTCTCCTGATGTCAAGGCAGCCCGTGAGTCCTACCTCGGAGCCGGCGACGACGGACCGGAAGTGATCACCCGGAATGAGCTGATGAGGATCCTGGGCGGCCCGGAGACGACATTGCTGGACATCCGGCCTCCCGAGGAGTTCGACGAAGCGCATCTGCCCGGTGCTGTGTCGATGCCGCTGGAGAAATTCTCCGGGGCACTGCCGGAGCTGCCCACCGGCGATCTGATTGCCTACTGTCGCGGCGCGTACTGCTTGCTGGCGCACGACGCCGTCGCGCTGCTGACGGCCGGTGGCCGGGAGGCCAGGCGTTTGGAGGATGGAATTCTGGAATGGCGCCTGGCAGGGCTGCCCCTTGAGCGGGCTACCCAGGGAGCCTGAGCACGATGTCTTCTGCACTGGCGGCTATCCGATGCTGGACCTCACGGCAGTGGGGGATTACCGTCGGCGTGGCGCTCATTGCCGCGACGGTTATCGGTATCCCTACTGACCTGATTCCGAACTCACTGTTTCGCCGCGACGTGTCGCCGCAGTGGTGGGCTTGGCCCGCATTGCTGGTGTCGAGCCTGCTGATGGGGATGCTGACCGCGACGTATCTCGCACCGCCCGAAGCTACTGCGCAGAATCCACGGTCAGCACGGCAGGGGACGGCCGCTGGTGTCCTCACCTTCTTCGCTGTCGGCTGTCCCGTGTGCAACAAAATCGTGCTCCTGGCGTTGGGATATGCCGGTGCGATCAGCATTTTCGAACCTGTACAGCCGTTCCTCCAGCTGCTGGCTGTCGCGATGCTGCTGTGGGCACTGCGGGCTCGCCTGACCGCCCAGACGCAATGCCCCTACCCGACCGGGGGCGGCCATCAATATGGGAAGAGCCTGAAATGACTGGAACAGATAACGGCGCAGCGCGACGCCGGGTAATGACCCCGGTGTTCATTGCCCTCGTCGCGGCGATGGTTGCTGTCGTGGCGTTGGTGACCACCCACTCAGACAACGCCCAATCTTCATCGGCGTCGTCGGGAGCCCAGGCGGCATCAGCGTCGGATGCTGCCGGGGGAGTGCCCAAAGAGTTCCAGCATCTCGCACGCCGGCAGGCCGCGGATCCGTTGGCCCGGGGCAAAGCGGATGCCCCAGTTGTCATGGTGGAGTTCTCCGACTTCCAATGTCCGTACTGTGGTCAGTTCGCGCGCACCACGGAGCCGAAACTCGTCGACAAGTACGTCAAGCAGGGGGTCCTACGCATCGAGTGGCGTGACTTCCCGTACTTCGGCAAAGAGTCCTACACCGCTGCGCTGGCCGCCCGCGCGGCCGGCGAGCAGGGTGGCTTCTGGAAGCTACACAACGCACTGTATGAGCATCAGTCCCCGCCCAACAGCGGCGACCTGACCACCGCCCGGATTGTTTCATTGGCCACGGCGGCGGGGCTGGACAGTGCGAAGCTGCGCACCGACATGAAGGACCCGAACCTCGCCAAGCAAGTCAAGGCCGACTTCGCGCAGGGCCAGTCGCTCGGGATCAGCGGCACGCCGGCGTTCGTGATCAATGGCACACCGGTGATCGGCGCGCAGCCGTTGAGCGTCTTCGAGAAGACGATCGAGCAGGCGGCCAAGGACGCCAAATGAACGGTGTCAGCCTGTTGTCGGCGCTGGCTGCAGGCACGTTGTCATTACTGTCACCCTGCAGTGCCCTGTTGTTGCCGTCCTTTTTTGCCTACGCGTTCTCCAGCAGGCGCGCACTGCTGGCGCGGACAACGGCCTTCTACGTCGGTCTGGCGCTGGTGTTGGTGCCATTGGGCACGGGCACCGCTGCCGCGTCGAGCATCATGTATGGCCACCGCGCGCAGCTGATCCTGGTCGCCGGATGGGTGATCATCGGAATGGGTACCGTGCAATTGGTTGGCGGCGGTTTCCGTCTACCATTTACCGCACGGTTGCAGACCTGGGCCACCTCGCGTGGCGCCGGTCACGGTGGTTACCTGTCCACGGTTGCCCTCGGCGCGGTGTACGGGCTGGCGGGCTTCTGCTCGGGTCCGGTACTAGGCGCCATACTCACCATGGCATCGACCCAGGGTTCCAAAACCCTCGGAGGGTTGCTTCTGGCAGTGTATGCGCTCGGCATGGCTCTGCCGCTGTTCGTGCTGGCATGGTTCTGGGATCGCTTCCATCTCGGACAGCGGTCATGGATACGGGGTAAGGCTTTACGGCTCGGGCGATTTGAGGTGCATACGACCTCGTTAGTGTCCGGTCTCCTCTTCATCGTCATCGGCGCGCTCTTCCTACGGTACGACGGCACGGCAGGCCTGACAGGGAGTCTCGGGCTCGCTGACACCACCGGTGCCGAGGCCAGCGCCCAAGAGTCGATCTCACAGCTCACCGGATCGATACCTACCTGGGTGTTTCCACTGGCGATCGCGTTTGCCGCGGCCGGTGTGGCAGTCTTTCGTTTTCGGCAGCAGCTGACATCTACGCGCACAGATCACAGCGCACATCGCGACGATGCCCACCTCGACTGAACGACCGGGAAGGCCGCGGTCGACGCGGGCGGCATGCGCTACAACGGCGCCAGGTGTATCAACTGCGGGGCCGCGAGGAACTGTCGGAGCATCGCCTCCGTAAGAGCTCCTGGTCGGCCCAGCAAACGTGAGGTGAGAACAGGATTTAGCGTCGTCCTGAAGGGTCAGTCGCGGCCGAGTATCCGACGCAGAATGGAACCTTGGGACCCCGTGCCTGATCCGGGTGACCAGGGCAGCGGTCCGCGCGTGGGACGCGGTCCATCACTTGGTCGACGTGGCGGCCGCAGCCGGCCCAAGTGGTCTTGCGGCATTGCTCGTGGCTGAAGCAGGGAGCCGCTCGGGAAGGCCCCGAGCGGATGAAGCTGCGCTACGCCGGGATCCGATTCTGTGGCATGGGCCTTCGTGCTCGAGCCGATGCCAACTACGAACGCATAACCAAGACTGTGTGTGTGCGGAGTGCTTGGCCGACACCTCGATGGTCTAGGGGAGACCTGAAACAACCATGGGCTTTGAAAGGGCCGAGCCGCTGCCCGGTGTTAACGATGGCGGCATTGCTGGACCGTCCGCCCGCCGCGCGTACAAGCGTCACCAGGCCAAGGACGAGGGTCGCCGATGCCAGAGATGACGGAAGGCATCGCTGCGTTCCCGTCTGGTCAACTCCGCCCGAGCGGAGTTGTGACCAGGACAGCGCACGATCAGCTTGTCGTTGGCGCGTGGTTATTGCATCCGCGGTGCACATTGAGCACTGGCAAAGCCCATGGCGTCGACCATGCCGGCCGGGATGACGAGGGTCTCACCGCCGGATGAGAGCAACTGAGCGCAGAGCAGCTTCGGCAGCCTTGTGAAGTGGCGAAGAGAAAGGAGGACGTCCAACAGCATCACAGGCGGTGAGACGCGAATAGCCTTGTCAATCCGAAAGATTCGGACCCACAAGGCTATTCGAACATGTGTCCGGAGGGGGAGTTGCCCGTAATCCCGACCACCTCGAAGACCGGTATTCCGCGGATTTCCGGGAGTTTCAAGCTCGCTGGATAGCTGTTGCTCCACTCGAATGCCCCACCGGGTCGTGACCGCCGTCTCTGCGATCGCTTTGATCTGTCGGCTCTCCGTTCGATGTGAGCGCATGGCTCCCAGCCTGCGCTAGGAGCCGGGCAATCACTGACGGCCGAGTTCGACATTAGGGCGTGGCGAAAGATGTTTCACATTCAGCACTCGAGCGGCGCAGGGCAGGCGGGCGGATGGGATGGGATGACGGCGATGTGGTGCCGAATGCGCATTCTTCCCAGCAGTCCGCTCAGACCCTGCACGCCTTCATCGCCGAGGGATCGACGGTGATGACCGACGGATGAACCGGCTATCTGGGCATCGAAGAATGCGGAGCCCTGAGCGACCGACGCAGCCAAGGCACTGGGTGACGACATCGACAAATCTATCGGAAGCATGGCCTGTCGTTCTGGCAGGAGCTGGGGACGACGTGGCCGATACTCTTGCCGTGAGTATCCGTCGGATAACCGGAGGGTTCTTGGTTCGAGTCCAAGTGGGGGAGCACGCCGAACGGCCCGGGATTCCGGGCCGTTCTTCATTTCTCAGGGTGGCCTTGACTCCCATTTTGGCTCCCAAACGAACGTCCTAGTAGATCCGCAATCGACCGCAAACTGCTGACAGAGTCGACATGACCGTTGACGGCCACTACTTGTTTCGACCAAGTCGACTGGGTGGTCACGAGTCTGATGCCACCTCGGCCAAGAGCGCGGCCACCCGAGCGTTGATCTCGTCGGCCCGATCGCACGCCTCGTCGAGTCGGTCCAAGGTGGTCTCGTCGAACTCGCGATCGGAGTCGGGGTAGGCCCCTGGATCGACGTCGGACACCTCGCGCAACGGCCCCTGGACCTCAGGCGGACCGCCTTCCTGACCGGACGCAGCTGAGCGTGGTCCCGGCAAGCAGCGGGTGGCTAGTACGCACGTGAGGGACCGGGGCGTCATCGGTGCCTGGACCAGCGTGCTGTCTCGATCATTCTGGTCGAGTCTGCGATGGGTGCTAGAGATCCACCCGTGCTGGTCGAGCGACGGGGCCAGGGTGATCCAGTCCGGCAGTGCGGACGTGCCAAGGTCGCGCTGGGCACACAGGTGCTGGTGCTCGAAGGCTGTGGCCGCCACGAGCAGCTGCCCGACCGAGCTGCGCCCCCAGTCGTGTTCTTCCTGACCGCATTGCAGCCAGCGCACGGCCACGCAGCGGTGACAGGTAGCGGGGTCGTCGCCGCGGGTGAGTTCTTTGCCCACGAGTGTCCAGGGTTGCTGCAGATCACGTGCGGTGACATCGAGCGCGCGCCGGCGAGTCAGGCGCAGTCCCCGGGTCAGCAGCAGCAGCCAGGCGTCCCGGCGGCCACGGTATCCGGCCGGCCAACCAGAGCGCCGGCAGCTGCGCAGGCAGGTCTGCAGTGGTTCGAAGTCGGCTTCGATCCCGGCCCAGGGGTCAGGCAGTGCAGCCGGCTCCAGGTCGCCCCGCTCCCGGGCTGTCGCGCGCAGTTCGGCGAGTTGTCGCCGGCTGACGGTGACATCGTGCTGGAACCGGGCCAGGTGCAGGTCACTGACGTCGGCCGGGTCCACCGACGCTGCTGCGCACCAGTCGTGCCACAGCTGCCAGCCACCACGCGTGCGCATCGCCGATCTCACAACCCCAGGCGCAGTACGGCGTTGCCTTCCAGCGGGTTCCACTCACGGTCGTACACGTCGACCATCGCGTCGGAGGTGTGCCGGGTCTGCCGGCGGACGGCTCGCGCGTCGGCACCGTTACGGCGGGCTTGGGTGACCATGCCGGCCCGGAACGAGTGCATGCCGTAGGCGGCCGGGTTGTAGCCGGCTGCCTCCAACCGGCGCATGAGCGCCTTGTGGATCCCGCTGGTCGTGATCGCGCGATCGTTGATCGAACCGCCCTTGGCGACCGAGCGCAGGACGGGCTGTTGGGAGTCCATCAGCCGGTGGTCCGTGCAGACGTGCTCCCATTGCATCGGATCCGCCGGTGTCTGCCGCACCCAGCGCATCATCGTCGGTCTGTCGCCGGCAGCAGCCACCAGCCGCAGCCAACGGACCCGGGCGCACGGCACGCAGGTCATCACGTGTTCGCCGTAGGGGACCGGAAGGACGACACCTTTGCCTTGCTGGTCGGTCTTGGTGCGGCCCAGGCGCACCCACAGCCCGTCGGTCGGCACCGGTTCGACGGCACTGATCGTCAGGCCGACCAGTTCCTCGCGTCGCATGCCGGTAGCGAACGCCAGCAGAAACGCGAACGTATCCCGAGCAGCGGTGACTCCGGCCGGCCAGCGGTGGTGATCACAGGAGGCGACGAGTGAGCGCACATCATCCAGCAGGAGGGGTCGCTTGCGCTGGACGCTCTCGCACCGGGCGTTCTTGATCGCCTGCAGTGTGCGTCCTACTCGAGGGTGCGTGCCCAGCCCGCGGCCGAAGCCGTGCTCGAAGTTGGCATAGCTGAGCGAGGCCAGGTGCCGCTCGATCGTCGAAGCCCGGTAGCGAGGTGCACCGTCGACGTCGAGCTGCAGCGACAGGTCGGTCAGGTAGAGCCGCACGTCCTCGGGATCGCTCGGTAGCGCGCGCTTGCCCAGACGAGTGCACCAGCTGCGGAACTGCGCGAAGTCGGCGTCGTAGTAGCGCCGCGTGGAGGCGGCCAGAACGTGCTCTTCGAGATCGTCGGCACGCCGGTCCAGCATCTCCAATTCCGCGGCAACATCCAGCAGCGTCGGCAGGGGCGTCGCACCGGCGAATTGCGTTGGCAGTACTGCGGTCACGCCCATCAGTATGCAAGGAATTTCGCGCACGTCTCGCTCTTCCTGCGACCCCCTCGAAGCAGGTCTCTTGCTGGTCTTCTGCTGGTCTCACAGGGGGCTCGGAAGAGGCGCGAGCGGGTCCGGGCCAGGGCTGAATCTGGTCTCTGGTCAGCGACAGTCCAGAGCGGGACTCGTCGCGGACCATCCACAGGCCAACAAGAGCCCCGTCCTGTAGCAGCTCTCCGGGCATACTTCGTGCCATGGTTCGCCCTACCGCTGCCAGGCTCACGGTGCCGTTGTCCCGGGCCAAGGACGTCACCCCACTGGCGTCGGCATTGCATGTGCTCGGGACCCGGGCACGCCTGGAGGCGCTCCAGTTGCTGATGGACGGCCCGAGGCTGACCCACGAGCTGCCCGCGCGTCTCGACGAGCTGTACATGCTCGAAGAGATCGGCGTCGTGACCTCGCAGCGTCTTGGTCCCGCTCGCATCCGCTGGACGCTGGTGCCGGAAGCGCTGACACGCATTGCCGAGTGCTTGCAAGGCTGAACCGGTGAACATGCAGTCCGGCGAGCCGGAGAAGTGGGATACCGAGCGGGTCGCGCGATACCTGGGTGTGGCACCCAAGACGGTGAGCTCGTATCACTCGCGCCGGCAGATGCCGGTGGCCGACGGGCAGTACCGGCCCCTGCGGCCGTGGTGGTGGTCGACGACGATCACGCACTGGCAGGCGAACCGCCCCGGGCAGGGCGTCGGCGGCGGCATCAAGCCCAAGAAGCCACACACGTAACCGTTGCCCAGGCCGCGTTTGCCTATCCCGACACACAGCCCGATCGCCCTCAGGCAGGATGGGCCGGTGGCGACTGTGTATGACGTACTGGACAGACTCCATTCCGAGTCGAGCTCGGAGGCAGAGAAGGGGGCCAAGTTCGAACAGCTGATGGTCGCCTTCCTGCAAGCGGACCGGACATACGCCGACCAGTTCTCCGAGGTCTACCTGTGGCAGGACTGGTCGGGTCGGGCCGGCAAGCGCGACACCGGCATCGACATCGTGGCGGTCGACCGGCTAACGAATGAGAACGTGGCGATCCAGTGCAAGTTCTACGCCGAGGGTCACCATGTATCGAAGAAGGACATCGACACGTTCCTGTCGGCGTCCGGGACGAATGACTTCGCGCAGCGGATCATCGTGTCCACCGGTGCCGACTGGGGCCCGAACGCCGAGGCAACGCTGCAGAACCAGCAGATCCCCGTCCGCCGGATCGGCATGTCCGAGCTGGAGAACTCCTCGGTCGACTGGTCTCAGTTCACCTGGGACGCACCCCAGCTCGTCACGACCAGGGACAAGAAGTCCGTCCGCCCACACCAGCGCATCGCCATCGAGAAGGTCACCGCGGGCCTAGGCGAGTCCGACCGCGGCAAGCTGATCATGGCGTGCGGCACCGGTAAGACGTTCACCGCGCTGCGGCTGGCCGAGCAGAACGTCGGGGTCGGTGGAACCGTGCTGTTCCTCGTACCGTCGATCAGCCTCCTTTCCCAGACAGTGCGCGAGTGGGCCACCGAAGCCGAAGTCCCGTTGCGGATGGTTGCGGTGTGCTCGGACGCCAAGGCCACCAAGCGCTCCGTCGCGAACGAAGACATCTCCGCGGTCGATGTCGCGTTGCCGGCGACAACGAATCTGACGGTGCTGCAAGAACGTTGGGCCACGGCCGCCGCGGACACCAAGGCCATGACGGTTGTCTTCTCGACGTATCAGTCGATCGAAGTCGTGGCCAACGCCCAGAAGGCTGGTGGCTTCGCGCCGTTCGACCTGATCGTCTGCGACGAGGCGCACCGGACCACGGGTGTCACCCTGGCCGGCAATGACGAGTCGGCGTTCGTGGCGGTGCACGACAACGACTTCATCGCGGGTGCCAAGCGTCTCTACATGACGGCGACACCACGCATCTTCGGCGAGGAGTCCAAGAAGAAGGCCAGCGTCAAGGACGCTGTCATCGCATCCATGGACGACGAGAAGTATTTCGGTCTCGAGTTGCACCGGCTCGGGTTCGGCGAGGCGGTGGAGAAGCAGCTGCTGACCGACTACCGGGTACTGATCCTGACCGTCGACGAGAAGTACGTGTCCGGCAACTTCCAGAGCGAGCTGGCCGACGACGGTGAGATCCAGCTGTCGGACGCGGCGAAGATCATCGGCTGCTGGAACGGCCTGGCCAAGCACTTCGACGTGCTGCCGGGGGAGCCGCTGGCACCGATGCAGCGTGCGGTGGCGTTCGCGCCGAACATCGCAACCAGCAAGGCCATCTCGGCCGCGTTCCCGGCCATCGTTAAACGGCACGTGGATGCCGTCGACATCGGCAAGAGCAGCGAGAGCTCTGCCCGGTCGGATGATCTGCAGGTGCAGTGCGACCACGTCGACGGCACGTTCAACGCCCTCGAGCGCAACAGGCGTCTGGACTGGCTGAAGGCCGACGTGCCCGAAGGAACCTGCAGGGTGCTGACCAACGCGCGGTGCCTGTCCGAAGGCGTTGACGTTCCCGCCCTGGATGCCGTCATGTTCTTGACGCCACGCGGCAGTGAAGTGGATGTCGTGCAGTCGGTCGGGCGGGTGATGCGCCGGGCCGAGGGCAAGGAGTACGGGTACATCATCCTGCCGGTCGCCGTTCCGGCTGGATCGAGTCCCGATGCGGCGCTGGCGGACAACAAGCGGTACGCCGTGGTGTGGCAGGTGCTGAACGCGTTGCGGTCGCACGACGACCGGTTCGACGCGACCGTCAACAAGATCGACCTGAACAAGAAGAAGACCACCGCCCGCATCGGGTTCGGCGGCATCAACGGTGACGGCGAGCTGTCAACCGGGCCCGACTACGACCAGGGCGGGCTGGACCTGTCCTGGGGTGATGGCTGGCGGGACGCCATCTACGCCCGCATCGTCGACAAGGTCGGCAACCGCAAGTACTGGGCGTCGTGGGCCAGTGACGTCGCCGACATTGCCCAACAGATCACAACGCGCATTCAAGGCATCCTCGCTGACCAATCAGGAGAAGCCGCAACGGAATTCGAGAAATTCCTGGATGGGCTGCGGGGCAACCTCAACGAAAGCATCAGCGCTGCCGACGCAATCGAGATGCTCGCCCAGCACCTGATCACGCGGCCGATCTTCCAGGCGCTATTCGGCGACTACGACTTCACCACGTCCAACCCGGTCGCCCAGATCATGGAGGGCATGCTCGACGCACTCGACGAACACAACTTGGACACCGAAACGGCGTCGCTGACCCAGTTCTACGAGTCGGTCGCGCTGCGCCTGGACGACATCGACAACACCGCCGGCCGCCAGCGCATCCTGGTCGAGTTGTACGACAACTTCTTCGCCAAGGCGTTCAAGCGCCGGGTGGAGAAGAACGGCATCGTCTACACGCCCATCGAGATCGTCGACTTCATCCTGCGCTCGGCCGACGAGTTACTGCGGCAGCACTTCGGACAGGGCCTGACCGACGAAGGCGTGCACGTGCTCGACGGCTTCACCGGCACCGGCACGTTCATCGTCCGGCTGCTGCAACTCGGCCTCATCGAGCCCAAAGATCTGGTTCGCAAGTACCGCGAAGAAATCCACGCCAACGAGTTGCTGCTGTTGGCGTACTACATCGCCGCGGTCAACATCGAAAGCGCGTACCTGGATGCTCGTCGTGACGGCGGGCTGGAACGCCGGCCGAAGTACGAGCCGTTCCCGGGCCTGGTGCTCACCGACACATTCCAGTCCTACGAGCCGGGGGACCGGCTGGATGACTCTGTCTTCGTCGGCAACAACGACAGGCTGACGCGGCAGAAGCAGCAGGCCATGTGGGCGATCATCGGCAACCCGCCGTACTCCGTCGGCCAGGACAGTGCCAACGACAACAACGCCAACGACAGCTATCCCGGCCTGGATCAGTCGATCCGGGACAGCTACGCTGCCAAATCGACTGCTACAAACAAGAACTCGCTCTACGACTCATATGTCCGTGCGTTCCGGTGGGCGACTCTGCGGCTACAAGATCGGGGCGTGATCGCGTTCGTCACCAATGGTGGCTGGATTGACGCCAACACTGCTGACGGCATGCGCAAAGTACTTGCGGAGGAGTTCAGCGACGTCTACATCTACAACCTGCGCGGAAACCAACGCACAGCCGGCGAGCAGTCACGCCAAGAAGGTGGGAAGATCTTCGGGGGCGGCTCTCGCGCCACTGTTGCCATCACCATCCTCGTCCGCGACGCCGAGCACGTCGGACCAGCAAGGATCCATTACACCGATGTCGGCGACTACCTCACCCGGGAGGAGAAGCTCGCGCACGTGGCAAACGCAAAATCTGCCGTAGATCTCGACACCGCAGTGCTCATCACTCCCAACGAGGCTGGGGATTGGCTTAACCAACGTCGAGAGGACTTCGAGTCCTTCCTGCCGATCGCGGAACGTGGAAACGAACATGTCATATTCAGGTTGTTCTCCGGAGGTCTGAAGACTAACCGCGACCCGTGGTGCTATAACTTCTCAGTCGACGAGGTTGTCAAGAATATGAACAAACTCGTCACCACCTACGAGAACGACCGTGTTGCAGGCCGCTCGAGCAAGACCGCGATAGCGGACAGCGCAAAGATCAGCTGGAATCGCAGCCTCCTCGCGGATCTCGACCGAAAACATCCTCGTCACTTCAACAGGAAAGCGCTGCGGATCGCCGCCTACAGACCGTTCACTCGCGAGCACGTGTACTTCGACCGAGCGCTCAATGACATGGTCTACCGGCTCAACGAACTCTTCCCGACAGTCGGTCATCACAACGCAGGTTTTACACTTACCGGCCCCTCATCACACTTCAACTTCTGCCTAATCGCCACCGACGCGGTGCCAGACCTCCATTTCCTGGACACCGGCCAGTTCTTCGCCCGCTGGCGCTACGAGAAGGTCGAGCCCGACGATGGCACGCTGTCGTTCGACGCATCGTCGGACAATGATGAGATCATCGACGGCTACCGACGCATCGACAACATCACCGATGAATGCCACGCGAACTTCGTTGCCGCGTATGGTGATTCGATCACCAAGGATGACGTCTTCCATTACGTCTACGGGCTGCTGCACTCGCCCGACTACCGCTCGACGTATGCGGCGGATCTGAAGCGCACGCTGCCGCGGATACCCCTGGTGGTCGACGCCCAGCCGTACATCGCGGCGGGGGAGCAGTTGATGAAGTTGCACCTGGACTACGAGAGCGCTGAGCCATACCAGCTGGAAGGCATGCAGCCTGCAGACGCGCCCACAGGTGATGCCGCGTATGACTTCTATGTAGTGCGCAAGATAGCGTTCGCCAAGATCCGCGACCCGGAGACGAAGAAGCTCGTCGCCGATAAGAGGAGCATCGTCTACAACGACCACATCACCGTTGCGGGAATCCCCGAGGACGCCTATCGCTACATGCTCGGGTCCAGGTCCGCCATCGAGTGGATCATCGACCGCTACCAGGTCAAGACCGACAAGCCGTCCGGCATCGTGAACGACCCAAACGACTGGTCCCGCGAGGTCGGCGACCCGCGCTACATCCTCGACCTGCTCGCGCGGATCGTGACGGTGAGCCTGGAAACGATGAAGATCGTGGATGCGTTGCCACCGTTGGAGATTCGTGCTGAGGAGCAGACATGACCGCGTGGATGTTCGTAGCCGGCCCCGTCAAGCCGAACAATCACGTGCAAGGCGATCTTGAGTCCCTCGCCCGGCGAACGCGAGCTGCGACGTCCACCACGGTGAGCAGCAACTGGAGCGCCACTCCCCGTAACAAGTACGCGCGGGCGGACACCGTCTACCTGTGGTTGCGCATGCAACGCCTGCAAGGTCTCATCGGGCAAGGTCGCGTCATCGATCCGAACCCCGAACCTGGTGACCCCGGCCTACCGCTCGCACACAAGAGCATGTTCGACATCCAGTGGGATGCGGTTCTCACGGTGGATGAGCTGCTGCCGAGAGAAGACGTTGCCGACGTTGTTACCCACACCAAGATCCCACCAGGCGGGAGCGGCTTCGCCGTCGACCAGCAGGACGAGCAGGCTGTCGCCGCGCTCTGGTCAGCACACCTGGCGACGTTGGGCGTGCGCTTCTTACCCCGGCCCCTTCTGCAACCACGTGCGGAAGGCAGCGGCCGCCGGCCGCCCAGGCTCACCAAGGTCACGATCCCGAGCAACTTCCGAAAGATCGAGACGCAGGTCCGAACTTTTCAGGGTCGCTTCCGCCGCCTGCTGCTCAACGAATACCC
The DNA here is from genome assembly GCF_055397625.1 of Flexivirga sp. G2. Lineage (NCBI taxonomy): Bacteria > Bacillati > Actinomycetota > Actinomycetes > Micrococcales > Dermacoccaceae > Flexivirga > Flexivirga sp. G2. The sequence continues at coordinate 2,420,160 of NZ_AP039675.1, read as the reverse complement.
GAACGAGTGCGCCTACTGCGGGCTGGCAGATGTACGCCTCTTGGATGCTGCGCACATCACAGCTGTCCGCGACGGCGGGGAAGCCACCGCTGAGAACGGTCGGTTGCTGTGCGCGAACCATCACCGAGCCTTCGACAGTGACCTATTGTTCTGGGACCCGCAGACATCGACGTTCCAGCTAACACCTGGAACGGGTCCGGTTCCTCCGGTCGGGAAGCAGCAATCGAGCCAGTCTGCCCTCTAGATCTGCGCTCCTGTCACCGTCGAGTCACCGGCGCTGACGTCGGCAGCTGATCGGCTGTGCCACAGCAAGTAGCCGCCGACGATCGTTGCTACGACTCCCACCAGGACGAACACCGTCCCTTCGGTCCGGACACTGACATATCCGTCATCGGTGACCAGCAACAGCCAGTCGAAGACCAAGTGCGACAGTACGAGCGGCCAGACTCTGCGAAAGACGAGGTAGAGCACCGCTGTGCCCGCCGCCCAGAACAGGTGTTGCGCCGCCGCTTGCCCCTGGTAGAGGTGATAAACCATGCGCATCGCGGTGAGGACGGATACCACGGCGATCCAGCCTGCCGGCGACCGCAGGACTTTTGGTGCCCACCACATCAACATCGCCACGGGAAATGCCACCACGAGTAGTTCTTCGCCTAGCGCCGCATAGAACAGATCCCAGATAAGCCGTGACCACAACGGCAGAGCTTCCGAGACATCGCCGGTGTCCGTGCTCCCACCACCGCACGCGGTGAAGAACCACGAAGTGCAAGCAAGACCGAGCATGCTCAGGAGGAACGGTGCGCCGAACAGCAGCCATCCGGTGCCACGGCGTGACCCCTTACGTCCCACGAGCCATGACCGACCGAACGTCAGCTTCTCAACGACGGTACCCAGGTCGCAGAGCTTGTTTCGCGACGGCATGAGGCCCACCGCGATCACTGCGAAGAGCATGCCTGCCATCGGCATGGCAATGCCTGACGCTGCGTACTCGGTAGCCGTTATCGACCTCGTGGTCGTGTCGCCCGCGGTGCCACCGGTGCCGGAACCACCGGATGGACCCGTCAGCCAGTCATACACCGTGGGCCAGAGGTACGGCACCGCATAGGCGTTGACCGCAAAGAACGCCGTCAGGGCTCCGAGAACGCCAACGACCCGGCGTTGAATGGGGCTACGCGTCCGAAGATCTGGCTCGACGGACTGGTCGAGGTCGCTCATGCGCTCCACCCCTGACGTCGGCTACGGATTGCACGTCAACGTAACCGCAGCCGCCGACAACCAGCACGACCCGCACAGGAGACGTCCGAACCTGCTGGTGAAGCCACGAGGGGCTCACAGCGCCACGCGAATAGCCCGACTCGCCTTGCTGGCGCACGACTTCGAGCAGAACCGTCGCCGTGTTGCGCCGGTCAGAGGGCAGAACCGCGACCCGCACCATCCGCAGGTGACGACGGTGCCGAGCCTGCGTTGGCCTCGGCGAGTACGACTTGCCGCCAACCCGGCCGGGGACATGCCTGCTCCGTTGCTGAGCCTGACCGCGGTGGCGGCCGCGGGATCCCGCGCCTCGATGAACTTCGTCTTGGCAGCGAACCCGCGTCGTGCATTGTCGGTGATCGCCTCGCGCGTGCCAGTGGCTACCAGACCGCGGCTGCGGGCAAGCCCATGAGCCTGGCGGTACTGCGCGGCAGTGAGCTCGTGACCCCGGAACGCATGCAGGCCCAGGTGCGCGAAACGCTTCCCGCACTCATGACAGAGCAAGCCATCGGCGTCCTCGTCGAGCACGCCATACACGCCATGTCCGTCCGGGTCGCCGATCTGCATGGGTTCATGGTCTCAAGCCCGCCGGTCCTGCGGCGTACAGGAGCACGTGTGAAGACCTCTCGATCAAACGTTCGAAGAACGTGTCATCATGGTCCCATGGGCACGCGCCGGACACCGGAAGACCGCGCCGCACGCGCGGCCCGCGACCGGCAGTTCCTCGAGCGTGGCCGTGTGCCGAGTTCCACACCGAGAACACCAGCTTCGGACGACTCTGCCACCGAACTGGTCCCACCTCGACAGCGTCACTGTTGGGTTCGGCCGGGACACAGCGGAGCAGCGGGCGCTGTAGCAGTCGAAGGATTCGTGCTGGGCTGGCGTCGTCTGCACGACCAGCATGGCCAGGAACGATGGTTCGCCCGGGTGGTCATCGCGGGAGAGGGCGATCGGCCGCAAGTGCTCGAGCTGCCCTCATCGGCGGTTCGGGCGGCGGTGCGCTGAGGTGCCCGTGGGATGTCTTCCTCTGGCTAGGGGTGTCATCGGCAACCATGACCACATCCGACACACGAACGAGGACCGAGTGACCACGGACATTCCCGGTATTCAGGAGAACGTCCATTGGTGCCTGACCCACCTGGCCGGGCCGGGTGGCGAGAAACTCAGCTACCCGGGGTTCGCGCAGTACGCCGCCGAGCACGAGTTGCCCGGCAGCGAAGGTTCGCTCCGACAGTTGGACACCGGATGGCGGAGATCGCCCGGTGCTGCGTTGCTGGCTTCGATCTCGAGCTATTTCGCCATACCGCTCGATTTCTGTACCAACGAGCAAGTCCGTGAGGCTGTCAAGCGGTTGGACGTTGAGGGTCAGCCGGCCGGACACTCGACCTGATCCAACAAATGCTGGAACTCGCGCCAGTTCGCCAAGCTCAGCTGGAGTGCTGAGGCAGTCACGGTAGTCATACCGTGCACCGCTGTCGGCTCGATGTTCGCTGCCGCAGCTCGGCGCTGGATGCACTAGGTCAGATGCCTTTGACCGAAACAAGGTCTTGGACATGTCCAGCAAGCCTGAATAGTCCTTAGTGCGCCTGGCGCTACGCCGGGGGAGCCACGCGACGAAATCATTGGTTCGATCATCGCTTTGTTGATGAATTCGGATGCCGGGCCATCATGGGCATTGACGATGCGGTGGCACCAGTGTCCCGTGAGCGTCGCCACATTCTCGGCACCACGCGTGTTCCCCGCAGTGAAGGTCGGATCTACAACTTCCTGTTAGCGTCTGTTCTCGGAAGGCACCAACACCCTGGGAGATATCTGCAATGGCTCAACGTGTTCAAATTCTGCTGGAAGACGACGTCGATGGTTCCGAGGCGAGCGAGACGATAGCTTTCGCGCTGGACGGCAAGACCTACGAGATCGATCTGTCAGCCGAAAACTCCGCCCATTTGCGAGATGACATCGGCGCGTGGACCAAGCACGCACGTCCGGTCCGTGGGCGAGCAGGGGCCGCGACACGCCGCGCATCCCACGCAACCGGCGACCTCGGCCGAATCCGTGAGTGGGGCCGCAAGAACGGCTTCAAGGTCAGCGACCGCGGCCGGGTCTCCGCTGAGATTCAAGAGGCATATGCTCGCGCCCAGCGCTGACGCCGGCGGCTTCGCAGCCCGATGAGTAGGTCGGTCACATCGCGGGAGTGGCGTGGCTATCGAGAGTTCGGACCACCTCGCGGATCGCAGTAGTTGGACCAAGAAACGGCTTCACCCGACAAGCCAGCTTCAGGTCGACAGGTCCAGATCCGCGGCACATCGCCGAGACCGACATCGTCGCGCAGCCGCAGGAAGCGCAGCTTGAGCCGCCACGGGCGGGATCCGTCGTCGCTGTGGCCCGTGGCAACGTCGATCTGTCGGGAGGTTGCCGAGGAACGCGGCGGGGGCAGGCTTATTCGTTGCGGTTTCAACGGTCGCCAGGAACCCTGGCTGCTGCCATGCTCGTGGCACGGTCGGCCGCGTTCGGCGGCACGGGCCGGGTACGCGGTTCGTCGAGGGGGCGAGCTGCTTTGCGAACAAGGGGATAGCAATGACGAAAACTCATATTGGCCGGGTCCTGGTGGCGGCGGCCGTCGCGACGTCGGGACTGGTCGCTGTGCAGGGCGTGACGTCGAAGGCCGAGGCCCGCTGCGTCGGAGTCGGCAAGCCGACCGTCAGCCGGCTGGTGGTCGGCGGCGTGACCTGGGCCTGGGACACACCCGTGGCGGGCACCTGTAACAACAACGGTGCCTACTCGACGACGGTGAGGGTGAAACCGAACTTTGCCGGAGTGGTGATGAAGGAGAACGGCGGTGTGTGGACCTTCGCAGGATCGGGAAAGCAGGGAGCGCAGTTCCCCGTGTCGTGGTCGGCCGCGTCCCACAAGTCCAACATGTCACTGTGCGTCATCGGCGCGCTGAGCAACAGCATTGGAACAGTCACCTGCGGGTGGGGCACGCATTACTCGAGTCGCAGCTTCCGCGACGGGCAGGACCTGACCTCCGTGCTCAAGTCACTCGCGGCAGGTGCGAACAACCACGGGTTGAACTTTGGGTTCTGAGCAGGGTGCCTGCTGACCCGCGGGCTGCAACCGAACACGACAGGGGCGAGGCGGCCGCAGAATCACCTACGACCGCCTCGCCCCTGTCGGTCATCATCACGTCCATGGTTCGACCCACTGCCGCCAGCTTGTCGGTGCCGCTGTCCCGAGCCAAGGACTGACGCCCCGGGCCTCGGCCCTCACGTGCTGGGTACGCGCGCCCGGGTACGCCGTCGGCTTTTGCGGGGATTGTGCCAAAGCAGGCGTACCCGAGGACGCCATCATTGCTCGCCCCTGCTTGACCGTCGCTGACGTCTGCCGCGAGCCGCAAGGGGATGAACAGCGTCATTCTTGCGCCGAAAGGTCGAGGTCTTGCGGTACGTCGGAAACCGACAGGTCATCACGCAGCCGCAGGAAGCGCAGTTTGTGCCGCCACCGGCCGGGCCCGTCGTCACTATGACCGGTGGCCACATCGACCCGGATCTCGACGATGACGTCGGGGACCACCCGGCCATAGTCGCGCGGCGCGGTCTCGTGCCAGGACGGCGGCAGCTGTGCCGGCCATGGGTGCTCTTCGCCGGCCGGCCGAATGCGCTCGGCGATGCGGTCGGCTGCGTCGGGGGACAGGTCGGTGGTGCGCCCGGCGACGTGCAGCTGGCCATCGCTGCGGTGAATCCGTCCGAGCACCAAGCTTTCCGGCCTGTCGAGCGTCCCGGTGACGCCGCCGACGATCGCCTCGGTGCTCTCGTGCCGCTTGATTTTCTGCCAGCCGCGCACGCCCGGCCGGTACGTCTGGGACGCTCGCTTTGCCACGACGCCTTCGACGCCGAGCGGGGCCATCGACTCCGACCACAGGCGCGCGGTGTCCACATCGTCGGTCTGCATGCCCAGCATCACGGTGTGCGGCCCGCGAACTTCCATGCGGTCCAGCAACTCCTCCAGCGCGGCGCGCCGCTGTGACAAAGGCTTGGTGGCCAGGTCCTGGCCGGCGCGCCGCAACAGGTCGAACACGATCACGTGACACGGCTCCGTCTGTGCCAGACGTGCTGCCCCCGCTGCGTTGGTGCGGTTGCGGCGTTGCAGCGCCTCGAAGTTCAGGTGCGCGCCGTCCCAGCGGACGATCTCGCCGTCCACGACCGTGTCCGCCGGCAACGCCCGGGCCAGCGCTGTCGCGACCTCAGGAAATGCGACCGTGAGGTCTGTTCCGCGGCGGGACCACAGGGTCGCCTTGCCGCGGCTGTTCACACCGGCCAGGCAGCGGAAGCCGTCCCACTTGGGCTCATAGACATACCCCGGCTCGGTCGGCAGGTCATGAGAACTCGCGGCCAGCATGGGACGCAGCTGGCCTAGCTGCTGGCCCGCCGGAGACGTTGCCACATTCAGCCGCGCGGCGGGAACGGGTCGTCCTGGTACGTCGACTCGTCCTCGATGCGGCCATCACGGCCATGCACCAGCAGCTGCGACGGCTGGTTGCTCTTCGCGGCAGAGCGGGCGGTGTTGAGGGCCTCTTCCTGGGTGTCGTGGGTGCTCACCGCGCGCCCGTCGCGCTCGACCTTCCACTGATCACCGTCAGGAACGACGTGGAATTGGCTGCGCTCCATGAGTTGTGTTCCTCCAAACGATCGGGTCCCCGCCTTCTACCCGGCAGTGTGCCTCTGAACCGGCGCGGGACCGGCGTTGCGAGGACAAGCACAGCGGGACGCGGTGCGGCACTGACCTCGAGTCATCGCGCGAGCTCGGGTGTGGTCACCGGCGTCAGCCGGACGGTGCCATCGCTGTTACGCAGTACCCGAGCATCGAACGTCAGCATCACCTCGGGCGTGAGTGTGCCAGCTGGAATGGCCGCGAACGCACGCGCGAACACCAGCACCGTCACGAGGGTCTCATCCTGCGTCAATCGCATCGTGGCCCACAGTTCTCCCAGCTTGTTCCGTTTGAGCTGCAGTCCTGCCAGGGTCGCCCGAATCGTCACGGCGGCGTCGGTCGGTTGCTCCTCCAGCGATTCCAGCGGTGTCAGCTGCGGCATGGCGCGAACGCTAATCGCGACCACTGACCACCTGCCCGGGCCCACCATGGATACGCTGCGGCATGAGCACATCGAGCGCACCCACGTCCCTCCGCGAAGCGATCTGCGTATGACCACGCCGCCGGCGCAGCTCGCGGCGATGATGCGTCACGACTTGCCGCCGCAGCAGGCGTTCAATTACCGCCGGGAGGCCTGGTTGCGGTGGCTCGGCGAGCTACCGGGTGTCACCGAGACCCTCGAGGGTCTGCCGGATGCCGTCGACCGGGCGATGGTCGCGGCCACCGTGGAGCAGCTGATCGAACGCGAGCAGGTGGTTCCGGCGTTCGTCACGGCGATGCTCTGGGGTCATGGCCGTTCCAATTACGGGCCCTCGCGCACGGCCCGAGTGCTCGCGCATGCCAGCGAGGCGAAGGCTCACTCTGGAGCCGAAATTGCCTCCGACAAGCTCGCCGAGTCCGTGCGACGCGCACGCCGCGACGGGGCCGTGGAGGGGTATCGATACCTGAACAACGAGGGCCACATCCACGGCCTGGGCCCCGCGTTCTTCACCAAGTGGCTCTACTTCGTCACCGCTCGCGGGCAAGCACGCGCCGCGCGGGCAGCACCGGTCTTGGACGCTCTGGTCATCACGTGGCTGCACACGGACGCCGACGTCCGTCTACGTGCCGGGAAGACGCCGGACTACCAGCGCTACGTCGACGTCTTGCAGGCATGGGGCGAGCCGCACCGGCTCAACCCCGTCGAGGTCGAGGAGCGGATCTTCCGCCTCATCCGCGGCGATGGGGCTGCCCCAGATAAACAAATGCCCAAGCGTCCGCAGTCCGAGTAGACGCCGACGCCAACAACCCACACATGATCGACGCGGTGACAGCTACCAGCGCGTCGTGGTTTCTGTTGGTTGGCTGAACGCCATCAGTCCGGCATGGCTGTGACCGGGTGGACCTCGTGCACGATCAGTGACAGGTCACCGACCGGATAAGACTGGACGCATCGAGCCACGATTGACTCTTCAGTAGCCAGCCACCGGGCGAGGGGACGCGTCGCGGTCGCGGGAAGGGCGCGGACGGCGGGCATCGGCAGCATGCTGGTCTCACCGGGTGTGGTCGCCAGCCGAACGCTACTGCGGTCGGCGACACCGGTCAGGTACTGCTGCATCCGGACCGACAGCAGTTGGACACACCATCGGTCACCGAAGTCCGCGGGCATGTACGCGAGCCGGAAGAAGTCGCGCAGCATTCCGCCCAGGTGTTGAGTCCAGGGAGCGTTGGTCGCGCGCGGTTCGCGAGGATACTTGAACTCCACCGCGACCCGTGGCGTCGTATTCACGACCAGATCGACGGCATCAGGCACCCCGGGCCGTCGCCATTCGGTCTCCAGAAGGGCCACGGGTACGCCGTGTGCCGCCAGTGCTTTCACCACGGCAAAGCGCAGCACGTCCTCGGTAAGCAGCCCGCCCAGGCCCGCGGTCCACGAGGTGCTCAGATCGGCTGCTGCCGCGGACCAGATGGTCGGTGGCCATCGCGGTGCGCGGACCGACGATGACGGCGGTTGAGATGTCACCGCGTCATTCTGTCGTGCGACGACATCACCGGCCTAGGATCAACACATGGCTGCGGACCGCGCGGGGGAGTGGCTCGCTGGAACTGTCGAGTGGTTCAGTGCCGAAGAGGGCTGGGGCGCACTGCGCGCACCGCAGACGCCGGGCGGATGCTTCGTACATTTCTCCGCGATCGAGGGCGACGGCTATAGGGCATTGGCAGCTGGCCAGCATGTCCGCTTCACCATCGAGCACCTAACGGACTTCGAGCAGGACGGTTATTCCTACCGCGCGCTCCGAGTCGTCGGCCTGGACTAGGAGTCGAGCGGTTGAGTACGTCACATCAGTTGAAATCCGTGAGAGCCATCGTCCTGGTTCGCTCGGGTGTCTTGCTGCGCATGACTTCGGCCAGAACCGGCGTCCGCGTGCAGTGCTGAGCAGGCGGAAACCGGGCCCTGCGCTCACACCTTGGCGATGGCCGGCACCGGGTCCCCGGCGTTGTACCGCAGCCGGCTGACGGACTCGCCCGCGGCCCAGGCGTTGAAGGCGCTCAGGTAAAGCACGACCTGTTCGCGGGTGTCGTGCCGGCGGCGTGCTTCGCCGGCTTGCCGGCGGGCCATGTTGAGCATCAGGTTGCGCAGCTTGAGCCGGGCGTCGGTCTTGGTCAGGCCGGCTCCTTCGATGAGGCCTTCCAGCCAGGGCTCGATCTTGGCGGCACTGTTGGCGCGGGCGACCAGGTAGCTGGCCGCGCCGGCGGCGGACTTGATCATGCCGGTCTCGTTGGCCAGCTGCTCACCGACGGTGGTGTAGTCGCGGATCTTCGGGTTCGCCTCGAGCACTTCCAGGATCTGGTGGTTGGTGACCCGGGCGTTGCCGCCGGACCATGACAGGTCGCGCCGGTTGTCGTACAGCCACACGGTGCGCAGCATGCTGGCCAGCTGCAGCGTGTACTTCTCGCCCTCGATGGCCAGCACGTCGGCCGCGTTGCGTTTCTTGCCGGTGTCGAGCACGTCGAACGAGTCAGGCGAAACCTCAGTGAACACAGTCAGTTTCACCGGCATGTCGGCCTCGACGATCGCGGCGAGACGGTGCTGGCCGTCGACGAGCACCCCGTTGGTGTCGATCGCGATTCCCTGGTGCGTCGTCTTCCACTCACCGCGCGCCATGGCCTCGGCGAACGAGCGCACGATGGAACGGGACAGCGGCCTGTTCGACGTGTTGGCCTCCAGCAGTTGCGCTGCCTTGGCAGGAGTGATCGTCTGGGTCTTGGTACGCATGGGAATCAAAGACTTTCGCGAGAAGGCGGAACGGGTGCGAGCCTAGCGAACAACGTGGGGCGCACGCATGAAATGGAATGGCAGTGCACGTCCAGCGACTGCGCGAACACCGGCCGCTCAGGCCGAGTCCCGGCATCAGTTAGTAATGACGACGTCGGGTAGCGGCGCTGGATAGCCTTTATCCATGGTGAATCCGCTGCACAAGGACCACGGCCCGCTCGTGGACTGGAGGACGATCGAACAGCGTGAATTCGACCGGCTGATCGAGGCGCTCATTCCGCTGCAGCACCAGGGTGACAACGTGCAGATCGTGGATGGCCGTGGGGGCGACGGCGGGCGGGACGCGGTCGTGCTCAGGGTCGATGATCGAACAGTCATCTACCAGTTGAAGTGCTTCCCCGAGGGTTTCGACGGCAAGCACAAGGGTCGACGCAAGCAGATAACCAATCCCACGAAGAACCGGATCGACTGGGGGTCCCTGGAACACGCGCTGGAGCACGCTCCGGACGAGTGGGTCCTGGTGGCTCCGTGTAATCCATCCATCAGTGGGTGGGCCTGGATCGAGCAACTGAAGAAGACCTATGCCGATCGGGTGAAGATCACCTTTATCGGACGTGCGCAGCTCGATGGCCCCAACTGGTGCGGAGGCCATCAGGACGTGGTGCGCGCCCTGTTCACCCGTGACGAGACGTTGGTCAAGATGCAGATAGCCAACCGGGAACGCGATGTCCTCGCACGACCTGGTGACCTCAGTGAACGGCTGCGTGCTCTGGGTGGCGTCGTCGACGATATCGACCCGGCATGGACTCTGGACTTCGCACGGGTTGGCGACGTGACAGTGCAGACGTTGCGAGCCAAGCATCCGCTCGCCGCGAAGACCAACCCGATTACGTTCAACTTCACGGTGCACGGCCCCGCCACCGACCCGCGCATCACGGAATTCAGGACGGCCATCGATTACGGGTCGTTCACGCCCGCGGTGCTGCCTGGGGAGTTCATTGCTGGTTTCAGCGCGGCCGGGTCACCACTGGTCGAAAGCGACGAGCTTGAAGGCGTGATCAGGGCCATCGAACTACACCCTGACATTCAAGCTCCGCAGAACCAGCGTGTGTCTCTCGTGCTGCGGGACAGCGACGAGACGATGATCTCCAGCGACACCGGCGCGATAGGTCGAGTCGCACGGGGAAGCAAGGGAGTCACCCTAGAACAGGTCCTGCACAGTGCGTTGGTGCTGACGTGGCGACTACCCACGGATCTGGCAGAACCCGGCAACATCGGTGTTGCATTTGACTCGAGCTTGGCAATGGACGCCGGGGAGTTACTCAAGGCGATGCGCTTGGCGCAGAGTTTTTCGCGAGCGGCGACGCTGGAGCTGCAGGTAGGCAGCAAAGTCGTGATGCGAGGGGAGTTGGCCGACACGTCCAATGAACGAATCGCCCGTCAAGTCGACGGGGACCGGGCGCTGTTGGAGACGGTGGAAGATCTCGCGTACATACAACAGGAGACGAACTCCTACTTCCCAGTGCCGGAGACGATCGAGCCGTTGGACCGGATCTGGCTTCGAGTCTTCCGCGTCGTGCTTCAGGGCGGGATGTGTTTTGAACCGCAGCGGCGCGCGCGGTTCAACATGACGTTCAAACCCGAAGCCGCACAGGACGAGGCCCTGAAACCCTTCCTGGTCGGGCGTTCCTTGATGTTCTTGGTCGCAAATCAAAATCCGACTCTGGAGTTCGGAGATCACACGATGACCTTGCCCGGTGAACTCGCTTTCGTGATGAGGTCGGGCTCCCTTCAAGACTCTGACTCCGTACGCGCAGGCCTCGAGCGCGGGCAGGAGACGCCGGTTGTGGTCAGTGCGGACACTGACGAGCACCTGGTGGTCTACATGCCCGCCCGGGTCCCGAAAAACAGCAAAGTCGAGCCCGGACCCTGGGGTCTGACGGGGATCAACGAGGTCGCCGAACTAACCCAGCAACCCTGAAATCACATACAGCGATGATAGTCGGCGTCAAAGAAGACCGACCCGGGTCCCAAACGACGCGCCAAGCTGATCATGCGCTCAGCAGGTGGGCCTGGCGAGAGCCTTGAGGCTGCTGCACCTTAGACCCGTTGCGGCGGTACCCCTTCGCATACTGACTGAAGTTCGCGAGCGGCGTCGGTGCTTCCAGGCAGACTGGTTGCGAGCGGGTGCTTCTTGACCCTAAGCGACCAGGGAGGATCGCACCGACATGACCACAGCCACGACGCCAGTACTATTCACGCCGCCACAGCTACCAACCGAACTTTCTGACCTCAACCTGGTCATCTACGGGGCAGATGGAAGCTCGCCCGTGCCACCTCGAAAGTGGTGGTCACGTGCCCGACACGCCAAGCCATCGCTGCTCATCGACGCCATCGGCCAGACGAGCCCGATCCCTGGCGACATCGACGAGATCGCGCTGGCCGATTTCACGATCGAACTCGAAGACATCGACTCGCCGGATATCGACACCGACGAGCTGATTTTCGAGTCACCCATCCTGCTGAAGCGCGATATCGGGCTGTCCAATGCGACCAGGGCGACGTTCGCGCAGCTGGTCGCTCACCGGAGAACCGTTGCTGCCACGGCACCGACGCTGTGCCTGCCCAACAGAAACAACGACGACCTACTCGAAGACGGATACACGCTGGTACACGTGGCTACCGGCCTGATAGCCAGCTTCGTGCTCGCCGACAACGGCCAGGGTTCCGTGCTGGCCAAGGGATACAGCAACCCGTACATGCCACAACGATTGGTCGACCAATTCACACCGCAGTTCTGCGGCTACGGTGTCGGCCGCCGGCTCTACCTCGCGGCACACGAACTCTGGCCGGATATCCGATGGCAGGACAACGCAGTGCGCGCGTCGAGCAAGGCGCTACGCGTCACGCTGCACCGCATCAATCCCTACGTTTGGCAGGACCGGCAATGCGAGACCTGTCAGTACAACCGGACATCATGGAAGAACTCGACACAGGCAGAGCTTCGGAAACCGCACCGGTGATACGGGCCGTACCTTGGGGCGCGTGGCTCATGGAGCGGCAAGCATTCCGGCGAGCTCGCGCCACAGGTCCACGTCGTGCTTCTTGCGGAAGTGCAGCTGGTAGCTCTCGCCCTGCAAGGTCGTCAGGGTCAAGTTGCCGTTGGTCAGTGCCGACGGCGGGTGGTACTGCACGCCGACGACTTGGGTCCGGTGCAGGACCAGGACGCGTTCCTTGAGCTGCTGGCCGAGCAGTGCGAAGGCACTGGCTTTGTTCGCGGGGGTCACCACCAGAGTGCTGCCGTCGAACGTCACGGTGATCCCGTAACCATCCAGGGGTTTCAGTGGGTGCGGCAGAACGGCGGGGATGTTGTTGCCCGGCTTGCCCTGACCGGGCTTGGAGGGGCTCACAACGGTACTAGCTCGGTGTCTTTGCGCACGTACAAGGGATGCCTCGGTTCGCCCGCTTGCGTCTTGCCCAGACAGCGGGCTCCTTTGGCGTGCAACATGTCCCGCACCTCATCCACGCGGTCTTGATAGCGTGTCGGAAATTCGCCGCCCCACGCGGCGATCACCACTGCGGCTTCGTCGATGAGATGCAGCAGGATCGCATCGTTGTCGGGCCCGACTGGGTCCGCGCAGGTCACCAGGTCCCGAGTCTTCTTGGTCCGGAAGGCAAACACGTTCCCGGTCACCAGGCCGCCGCAGCCGAGCAGCTGCGAGAAGTGCTCACACCTGCGCACAGTGGGTCCGTCTGCCGGGGTCGGTAGCTCGCCCGGCATCGGCGTGATCGAGCTGGGGTTGAGCATGACCCACAACGCAGGCGGTCTCGACGGATCCCAAATGCGACGGAACTCGTACTCGTAGGTCTCGCAGTCGGACAGCACCTGCGGCGGCCGATCGATCACAGCACAACCTCACTCACAGGCGACCCCATCACCATCGCGGTCCAGCTTGCGGCTGTAGCCGGGGTCGCCGGCGTAGATCGGCGCGGCACCGGCCGCCTTCACCGCAGTGCAGTTGGCGTAGTAGACGGCGGCCGGCGGCTGCACCACGGGGGCTGGCGCGGTGGCCTTGGGCACCGGGGGTGCAGTGGTTGTCGTGTGTGGTGCGGGCGAGTGCGTGCGCGGCGGCTGGGCGCTGGTCGAGGCGGTGCCCTGCGGTGGCAGCGTCGCGTCTGCACAGTTGGACAGCACGCGGACCATGGCGTCGCGCTCTGCCGCGGTCACCCACAGGCCGTACTTCTTCTTCACCATCACCTGCCGGGCGACGTACTTGCACCGGTATGCCTTGTTGGGCGGCAGCCAGGTGGCGGTGTCGCCGTCGCCTTTGGCGCGGTTCGCGCCGGCGTCGACGGCCAGCAGGTTCGCGGGGTCGTTCGCCAGCGCGAGACGCTTGCTGAACGGCCAGCCGGCAGCGCCCTTCTGCCAGGCGTCGCCGAGTGCCACCACGTGGTCGATGTCGATCTCGCTGGACCCGCCGTAGACGAACCGGATGGACCGGCCGGTGTATGGGTCGTGAGCCAGTGTCCCGGCGAGTACCTTGCAGTAGTTCTTCATCGAGCGGCCGGTCAGGTCGCGGCGCAGGATGTCGTTGCGGGTGTCGCAGCCGTTGCGGTCGGCGTCGAACCATGCCTGGCCGAACGCGTCGCGGTCATAGCCGGTCTTGGCGGCTCGGCCCTTCACACTCAGCCCGGCGACCGCCGCCAAAGCTGCTTTCCGCGCCGCGGCATGCTTCGTGGCCGCGGCGTGCGTCGCCGCACTGGTTGATTTCGGCGCTGGCGAGGACGTCGATGACGGGCTTGTCGTCGACGTCCTCGACCTGGCTGACGTCGGCGCGCTGCTCGAGGTCGCGGGGTGGGTGGTCATGCCGGCTGATGCACCCGCGGTGCCTGTGCTGCCGCCGGCCGCCTGGGACCCGGCCTCCGCGGGTGTCCCGGCGACGGCACCGCCGACACCCAGCAAGGCGAACGCCGCGACGGCTCCCAGGGCCGCGGTGCCGCGGCCGCGCAACAGCGCCCACGAAACCCGCCCGCGGACCAGCGCGATCAGAGCGACGATCAGCGCGTACACCCCGACCATCATCAGCAGGCCAGCGATCGCGCCGCTGCCGTCTGAGGCCCCTGCCGCCGTGCCGATGGCCGCGAACGCAGCCAATCCGCCCCAGCCGCACCACCACGCGACACCCTTGCCACCGTGACCGTTGTTCACCGAAATCCCCGCCCTTGCAACACAATCCGCACGCGCCGCCATTCGGCGCACCCCCAACAGGCGAACTGTATCCCTGACCACCGTCAAGGGTCGGTGGTTCCAGCGGTTCTTGCGGGCTAGTGTGGCGCGTTCGGTCTAGGAAGTGTGGCGGTAACGGATGTGCATCGCTGCACACCGGCGGCCGACAGCTGCGGTACCTTGGCCGCACTTCGCGCCTCAGGTCAGGAGCCCCGGCAATGGCAATGCGTTTCAATCCACCGCCGGGATGGCCGTTGTCGCGTGATGGCTCCGGACCACCTCCCGGCTGGCGGCCGGATCCATCGTGGCCCGCTGCTCCGCCCGGTTGGCGTTTTTGGATAGAGGCGAGCGAGTCTGACCCGGGGCCACATCCGGTTCCTCCACATGCCGGTGAGTCTTCTCGAACCGGGGAGCGGTATTCACGCGGGCCCTGGATATGGGTTGCAATCACGGTAGTCACCGCAGTCGTGGTGGCCGTCGTAGCCGCGGTCTCCGTCGGTAGCAGCGGGAGTTCCGAACCAGCCACGATGCAGAAGCTGTCCCAGAACGAGATGGTCGACGCACTCATTGCGCGCTATTGCCCCGACGACCCACCTCCAGACCTCACGTACCCAACCGCTGCGGGAGGGATCCCGACCGGAGACATCGAATATCTCTGCTGGAACGACGAGCACACTGCAATGTTCACCGTTGCCGCCGACGATGAGGGTGAGCTCGGCCGCTGGACGGAGACCGTCGCCGACGCCATCTGTTACAGCTCAACTGTCGGCGTTTACGGCCCCAACTGGTACGCGACACTAACCTCTGAGTCCGACGCCACTCCATATACCGACGACGGTGCCCACCTCGTCGTCTGCGACCGGTGACAGTTCCGGTGTGGCGTCCAGTGACGACAAGAAATGAGCAGACATGAGGCAGCGCATTGCATCGGGCAGTGCTCAGCAATGAGCCTGGAACGAATGACAAAGGCCCTCGCGCCGGGTGCGCCGCCCGTTTCGACTGTCAGCAGGCACCGTTCTAGCAGCTGGATCACTACATGGCGTTCAGCGCCGGGGGAGCGCACACGCTGGACAATGTGAGGCCCGCGTGCAACCGGAACAAGAGGGCGACGGTCCCGCTGCCGAAG
This sequence comes from Flexivirga sp. G2, assembly GCF_055397625.1. NCBI lineage: Bacteria > Bacillati > Actinomycetota > Actinomycetes > Micrococcales > Dermacoccaceae > Flexivirga > Flexivirga sp. G2. The sequence goes on along the minus strand of NZ_AP039675.1, from coordinate 2,404,653 downwards.
CTCTGACCACTGGCCGATGTGGCCCGGAAGAAGGAGCAATGCGATTACCGGGGTACGACTGTGAAGTCCATCCACGCCCCGGGCGAATGGTACCGCCAAACCATCTCGCCAGAAACGAATGCGCCGAATGCCAGCATGCCACTGTTGAAGACGCGCGCGATCTGCGCTTCAGCGATGTGGTTCATCGAGGTGCCGTCCGCCCAGCGCGCCTTCACATGGAACTTGGCTACCGGGTAATCGGTGCAAACCGCGCCGATTCCATCTGGTGTGTACCCGCTCATGAACGGAGTGTGCCATGTCGGCCACACCCAGCCAGTTCAGCTGTTCTGCGCTGCCAAGCGCTTGACCGACGCCGGCACCGGCTTGCCGGCCTTCTTGCTCGCGGCCACGTAGACACGCGCCGCGGCGGCGCGGTTGGCGTCCTTCTTGGAGACGAACCTGCCCGACCCGGTGCTGCTTGCGGTCTGCTCCGCCATCACGGTTCCTCCGTCTCGTTGTACGACGATTGTGCCTCGTCATTCTGTGAACCGTCCACCAGTTCGACTTCTTCCCCCGGGAAAACGATCGGTTCCAGTGCGACACGGGCGAACAGTGCCGCCTCGACGTCAGGTGCTTCGTCGACCAGCTGGGCCAGCGCCGCGATGCCGAGGGCCTGGCGGTCGTCTCCCTGCAGCAGCAGGTCGGCCGCCCAGCGGGCCTGCTCCCACCAGCGTTCCTCGCGGGCCCGCGCGTTCTCGCTGCGGCGGTTCGAACGCGAGGCACCGTAGGCCAACGACGCGGCCAGCACGGCTGCCGCACCGCCGAAGCCGGGGGATAGCAGCCAGCGTCCGAAGTCATGCCATGCCATCTGTGTCTCCTCCCACTGCCCTCATCGTCGATACGAGCATCCCAGCTCAGACGGTGGGCATACCGATCTGCCGGCACACCACGTTGTAGTCCTCGATCCTGCCCAGCAGCATGGTGCTCAGTTCGCGGGCGGTGGACGCATGCAGGTAGTGGTCGACTCCGTGAATGGTGATCTGTAGGCACTCGTGCTGGCTGTCATCGGTCAGATCGACATGGACGTGGCCATCGGGCCAGTTCTGGGGGATGGCAGGTTCGTGGGTTTCTGTTGTCATGCCATCCATAGTAACGCTAGTAACGTCTACGTTTCTAGTGTTACTATCGCTCTTATGAACGCGTCCTCACAGCACGAGCGCCTTGCCGTGGCTTACCTCGCACTCGTCGCCGACGACGACCGCAAAGTCAATGTCCGGGCGCTACGCGACGAAGCAAAAGTCTCCACCGCTGCGGCGGCGGAGTTCCTGCGCAGCACTGATTCCACGGCCGACTACGCACTGTCGGGATTGGACACCAAGAAGCTACTGGCGTCGCTGGTGGAGTCCCTGGCTGAGCAGGCCCGTGTCGAAGCGCGCGCAGCTGCACGCCGGGAGATCGACGCGGCCCGAGCCTCGGAGACCCGCGCCCTGGAAGAGAACGAAACACTGACACTGCAACTACGCGAGGCGCAGTTGCAGGCAGCTGCAGACGCGGCGACCATTGCCGCACTGCGCGAAACACGAACGGAGACCAGCCGATGAGCCGTTCCTACTGTGGCCTGTATGTGGATGCCGGATACCTGGAGCACGCGGCCGCGACACGGCTGACCGGGTCGTCGTATCGCGGCGGCATCACGGTCACGTATGAGCAGCTCATCGAAGGGCTGGCCGCTCAGATCACCGAGCACGCGGGGCTGCCATTGCTACGTGTGCATTGGTATGACGGCGCAGCCGACCGTGGCAACGTCGCCTCGCCCACCCAGAAACGCATTGAGCTCCTCCCGCACGTCAAGGTTCGCCTGGGGCGCAGGACGAACGAAGGCTTGCAGAAGGGTGTCGACGTCCGCATCGGCCTGGATCTGGCGACTCACTCTCGGATGAGCAACGTCGATGTGGTGTACCTGCTCAGCGGTGACGACGACCTGACAGAGGCTGTCGAAGAAGCGCAGGGTCATGGGGCGCAGGTGAACGTGCTGGCGGTGCCCGGTGCTGGCGACCGGCCACATGGTTTGGCCGAGCACCTAGCGCGCGCCGCCGATGAAGTGGTCCTGGTGGCCACCGACCTGTTGGACCAGTGCGTGCAGCGCGCCACGCGGCCCACGCCGGCGGCGATCCCCGCGCCGCAGCCGGCTGCAGGCAAACCTGCAGCCAGTGCGCCCCGACCGCAGGCACCCGGCGTCGGGGTACCCACGCCAGCAACCGTGGCTGACGCCGCGAACGGCAACACCCAGCCTGTCGTCTACTCCTCGACGACGGGTGGCCGGAGCGTCATCGCGCACCACCTGGCCAGCGAGCCGATCAGTGACGAGGCCATGCGATCAGTCTGTCGCAACGTCGTCAAGTCCTGGAAGTCCTCGGCGACGCAAGCGGATCTGGTCGAGCTGCGGGCTTCGAAACCCAGCATCCCGTCGGAGTTGGACCGGGCGTTGCTGCTCGATATGTCTGACACATCCGGGCAGTACGAGCTCGATCTGGCGACGCGGCACCGGTTGCGGGGCATGTTCTGGGACGTCATCGACGACTGAATGAGTTGATGTTGCCCGCGGCGTTGGCTGGCCGGCGACGGCAAGCCCAAGCGCCGATCGGCGGCGGGTCACCGCCTGGAACGGGCGCAGAACCGGCCTGGTGCCACGCGGTCACACAGGCCGGACTCGATGGGGGTCACTGCGCGATGCCGTCGTCCAGACTCGCGTACGCCGCCGACATCTCCTGCGTCACGTCCTTGCCGAGACTCTCGACCTGCCGCAGGGTGGGTTGCCGGCCGTTGGTGTGCTTGCTGTACCTGGCGACTGCCTTGATCTCAGTGGGCAGAACCTCCCGGGCGAGACACAGCTCGAAGCCTTCCGGTTCAAACATCAGGAACACGGCCGTCTCGAAGTCAAAGCTACGGAACGGACTGAACTTCCCGGCCCGGCCCGCAGCTCGGCCGCCCATCGCCTTGACCTGGATGCGCTGGCCCGCCGGTGTCGTCACGTCGTGTGACTTAGCCGAGTTCGGCTCCAGCGTCCCGCCGCGGGCCGCCAGCACGACCTGCTCCGCGATGTCGCCCAGCGGCTTGTTGCTCGTACGCACCAACTCACGTTTCCGTAGCTCGGTGACGATGTCGGCCTCCAGGCGCAGCAACTCGGGCACGCGCAATCGCGAGAGGTCGGATCGCGGGTCGCTCATCTGGGCCACTTCCTGAAACTCATCGTGTCGAGACCCCCACTGAATCACACCGGTGGTTCATGAGCCGCCGATCGCATCACGCGGGCCGAGACGGGTGACGGGCGGTAAATCGCGAACCGAGTCTGAAGGGTGTCGTGCACTTGTAGAAACGCCAGCACACCCGTCTTTCCCGCACGACGCCCCCGTCCCGGTGACGGGTCCGGACGGCTCAAACGGGACCCGCATCGCGATGCCGGGGCCAGGCCACGCCTCGACGTGCCGGTTCACCGCTTGCGGAACGTCGATCGGGACGGCCAGGGAGGGTGTGCGCGTCAGCACCGCGGCTCAACAAGATGCGGTCTGGATCGATCCCATCACGTGCTGAATGATGCACACCGTGCTCGATTTCATCTTCGACCTCCTGGGCCAGGCCATCACTGAGATCTTTGGAGGCCTCATCGGCCGGCGCGTCCAGCGCAAGAGAGCACACCGCCTAGCAAGTCAGGGACGAGTGCAATGTGCCTTGCGTGACGCTCCGGCCGGAGGCAAGGAGGCGAAGTGGCGGCGTGGCACCGCCAAGGTCGGCGACCGAAGAATCCAGTTTAAACGGCGCGATGTGGTGGTGGAGTCTGCTGACCTGCCGGGTGAAGCCCGGCCGGTGGGTGGGAGCGAGTCCGGGATGATTCTGTGGTTCGACCCCGCGACGCGGATCTTACGGATCACGACACCTGCAGGCGTGCGCGAGCTGGCGATCCTCGAGTCGCAGGCGCAATGGGTGATCAACGCTCTCGGACTGCCGGTTCGATAACCAGCGGCAGTCCCATGTCGGACACCCGGTGGATGAACCTCAAATGAGACGCGGATGAGGGCGTTGATGAAATGTCGACACCGAGGCCGTTCAAGGTGCGACGCTCTACTCATGGCGACGGAAAGATCGGCTGGTCGAGGTGGAGAACGTTGGGCAGTAACCGTGCGCCTGAACGATGGGCGCCGACTCTACTGGTGCGGATCTTGCTCGTCGCGGGAAGGACAGCCTTGGAGTCCCCGGCAGGGCGAAGCACATGCGTTCACTAGTCAACGTGCAGCACAACAGCACGCTGATGGCTGCTCCGTGAGCACCGACGCCCGAGAGTACGCCGTCACGCCATTGCCCAAGGTGACGCAGTCTCGATAGACGATCGCTGACCGGGCACCGTTCCCTTCGGCGCATTCGCGTCGGACGCACAGAAGTGAGCGAACGCTTCGGAGTGACGGCCGAGGCGTTCAAGGGCAGCGGAAGCTCATCGGCCCGTCTTGTCGGACCGGCCATCATGCGAAGCTCTCGGCATGAATATCTTTGGTGACCTCGTCGTCGCTGGCATCGTCGTCGCTGGCATGCCGCTGATCCGCCGCCATATCAATCGCGATGGCGATCGGTCGAAAGATGTCTATGTCATCGGCGCAGGGGTCGTCATGCTCTTGGTGGGCCTGATTGGGCAATTGGTTGGGGTCTAATGCGTGTTTGACCCAGTGGCGGCGTCGGTAAGGCCATCGCGGGTCATCCCCGGTCAGCCACCCACCGTCCCGGTCGCCGATCGCTGACTGGTGAGCGCGGTTGAGCGAGCTCGCGCTGGCCTGGTGCCGCGGGCCGAAGGGGGCGAGGATCCAGACATGGCATTTACCTACGCAGATCGCGCGGTTGCTCGGCACTTTGAGTCCGACGACACTGAGGAACTGACGAACCAGCTGAACGAGTACTTCCACGACCTTGCTGATCGGGACGCAGCAGCCCAGGTGACTGTGCTTGCCGGACCACAGATCTGGTGCACACCGCAAGGACGCGTGCACGCAATGCTGATCGTGAAGAGCGAAACGGAGCAGAACCCCTACGAAGGACTTGGCCTAGCCATCCATCCGCACTAGTACAACGCTCGCCACCGACCACACCAGCGCTGGACTCCGTATGCCGATCGCCAAGCGAGACCCAACACCCGTGTGGTCGACGACCGGGTCGTCGAGCGGTCTACTTCTCCCGAGCTTGCTGCAACTCGGGAAACTTGTCGCGGACGTTGTTCAGAGACCAATATAAGTCGCTGATTACCGAAGCGAGGCTCGCAATCACGTCCACTGCGTCTTCGCTGTCGAGCTCGCGGATCGACGGCAGGTTGATTTCCCCGCTTCGAAACATGTTGCGAATGATCGCGTTTGCCTTCGAGTCATCCGTGAGGTTGCCCACCTGCTCGAGGTGGTAGTTCATGCTCTGCACAGTCGACGACCGCAGGTCGTCCTCGCTCGGTTGCCGCGTCATGCCTGAGAGACTAAGCGGCTGCGCGTCCCCACGTCATCCGGCAGTGCCAGCTCGCCACAAGACGATCGGTCTGCGGGCTGGGGGATCGTGCGGAGCACCCGACCTCTGGATACTTCTCGATTTTCGTCATACATTAATTGCATGGATACGGGTGAGACGATCAATGGCGCTCCGGTCACGGAAGAGCAGATCGCTGGGTGGGCGGCTGAGGCAGAGGCGGGCTACGACTCTGAGGAGCTGAAGAAGCGTGGCCGGGGCCGTCCTGGGCGAGGTGCGGAACCGTCGCAGGTCGTTGCACTACGCCTGACCGCGGAGGAGCTCGCGAGTATTGACGCGCGAGCTGCACGCGAGGGCAAGACGCGGTCGGAGATTATCCGCGAGGCGCTGGCGGCTGCCGCCGCGTGAGGGTTCACGATTCCGCCCTGAAGCACGGCATCGATGCAGAGGATGCAGTTCAAGCTGCGACGTGGTCACTGTGGATCGATGAGCTCGACGAGGACAGCCCGGCAAGGCAGTTGCGGCTCGGCTTCGACACGCGCGGGCGGCTTCTGGAAACGGTCGTGCTCGTGTTCGACAGCGGCAACGAACTGGTGATCCATGCGATGAGAGCCAGGCCGCAGATGCTTGACCTACTTCCGTAATCGCCACCGCCGTGCGGTGACTCGATCGCCCATAACTGCCCGGCGAGGCGGCAACCTCCGTGCGTGATCACTGGGCATCAACTCCCCGCGAATGCCAGCCCGTATCCGGATCGGTGTACGGTCACGCACCGCGTGACGATCGGTGTACGGTCACGCACCGCGTGAAGTTACGTCCATAGGTTTGGTGTACGACCGATCCGGGTGATCGCGTCGCGTCCCACGTGAGCGCGGTCACCGGGTGGATCCTTCGAGAGAACTGTCTAGATCCCACTCGAATGGAGCACCACGATGACCGCTGGACCCCACAATATTGATCCGCAGGAGTTCTTGCACGAGCACCTGGCCCAAGCCAGCCCGGACTTGCTGCGGGAGCTGATGCAGATGTTCGTCAACGCCTTGTTGTCCGGTCAGGCCGACACGGTGTGTGGTGCGGACTACGGCACTCGCACCGACGACCGCGTGAACCGGCGTAACGGGTATCGGCACCGGGACCTGGACACCCGGGTCGGCACCCTGGACGTGGCGGTCCCGAAGTTGCGTGAGGGCACGTTCTTCCCCGAATGGCTGCTGGAGCGTCGCAAGCGTGCCGAAGCCGCGCTGACGTCGGTGGTGGCGACGTGCTACCTGCTCGGTGTGAGTACCCGGCGGATGGACAAGCTGGTGCAAACCCTGGGCATCACTGGCTTGTCGAAGTCCCAGGTGAGCGTGATGGCCAAGGACCTCGACGAGCAGGTCACCGCGTTCCGCAACCGCCCGTTGGATGACGGCCCGTACACGTTCGTGGCCGCGGACGCGTTGATGATGAAGGTCCGCGAAGGCGGCCGTGTCGTGAAGGTCGCGGTCATGGTCGCGACCGGGGTGAACGCCGAGGGGTACCGGGAAGTCCTTGGCGTGCAAGCAAGTTCGGCCGAAACGGCCTCCGGGTGGCTAACGTTCTTCCGGGACCTGGTCGCTCGTGGCCTGTCCGGGGTGGCGATGGTCACCAGTGACGCGCACGCCGGCTTGGTCGACGCGATCGGGGCAACGTTGCCGAATGCGTCCTGGCAGCGGTGCCGCACTCACTACGCGAAGAACCTGTCCGACATCACTCCCAAGACCCAGTGGGGTTGGGTCAAGGCGTTGCTACACAGCGTGTACGACCAACCGGACGCGGACGCCGTGCACGCCCAGTTCGACCGGGTGCTGCAGGGACTGGCCGAGAAGCTGCCCGCGGTCGCCGAGCATCTGGAGAACGCCCGCGCCGACGTGCTCGCGTTCACCGCGTTTCCCAAGGCCGTGTGGCGGCAAATCTGGTCCAACAACCCCAACGAACGACTCAACCGAGAAATCAGGAGGCGCACCGACGTCGTGGGCATCTTCCCGGGGCGGGACGCGATCATTCGCCTCGTGGGTGCCGTCCTGGCCGAGCAACACGACGAATGGGCCGAGCAACGCCGCTACCTCGGCGTGGAAGCCCTCGCCGTCGCGCAAGCAGTCTTGACCGCCCGCACCACCGACGCGAAGGAGGACACCACCGTTATCGAGCCCGCCATCGCAGGCGAGCTCAGCGCCTAAACACACCTGAAGGATTCACGACTTCGTACACCACTCAGCAGGACTTGACCCCGCGTGACGATCGGTGTAAGGTCACGCACCGCGTGACGATCGGTGTACGGTCACGCACCGCGTGACGATCGGTCAGTGGGACGATCGCTGAGTGCCGGCAGCAACAGTCCCGCCGTCAACACCGAGACTCAGCGGTGGCCGCGCTCTATGTCACATCGCGGTCCGGGGGACCACTGAACGCCTGGAAGGTCTCTCGTGCCAACTTCCGCTCTGAAGCGAAGAGGCGCTCGTTCCAAGCCGCAGTGGCCACCACAGCAACCATTGTCACGACCGCGAACAGGCACCAAATCACCCGAGAGCCAGTGCCTGCCATGGCCGCCAGAAACGAGCCGGTCAGAAGGAGACCCCATCCCGCGGTGCGGAGATTGAACCGCTCCAGTCCAACTGACGACGGGATCCAGGGCAGCAGCCGTGATCCGTTGCCGATCCCACCAATTGCACGAAGGTGCGCTTTGCGCCACCCCTTCGATTCCGTGGCCCGGGCGTAACTCTCTGGGTCCACGTCTTGGGCAACATTGAGCCATGCCCACGATGTGCCCAGGGAGTCAACGGTCTGCAACAATGCGGCAGCGGCGATCAGCCACAAACCGACGACGCCAATCCACCCCATTGGTACTCGCTTCCCTCGAGACTCTTCTCGCCGTGCCTCCCGTGGAGCACGGCCTGGCTTCCAATCTGCCACACCAAAGTCACGACACCGCGGAGTGACACGGTCGCCCGTCCTCCTCGAAACGGGCCCAAGACATCGGCTGGGGCACCCTGACCCCTTCTCGGCGATTGGTGTGGGTATCGGCCTTATCCTGACCAAAATGCACAGGGGTGGAAGCGACTGGGTACGGTCCCGCTCAGCCGGCCCGGATTGCGGCGGGTTCGAGCGCAGCAAGGAACGGCTCGCCGCGCCGCCGCATCCTGAGGCCGCTGAGCGGGTGGCGGGCATGCGCGAGTCTGGCGTCAGCGCGCACACCCTATGGTTGCTGCGTGCCCGACTTCAGCCCATCCGCGTTGCGAGCCGCCCGTGCACGTGCCGGTCTGACGCAGCACGAGGTGGCGCGGCTTGTCGGAGTTTCGGGCGGTGAACGCGTATCACTGTGGGAACGTGGGGAGATGGCTCCGAGGGCAGGGACAGTCCGTGCGCTGGCGACCGTTTTGAATGTTTCGGTTGAGGAACTGCTTGGCATCGCTTCCGAGACACCTGACTTACGTGCGCTGCGTCGACGGGTCGCGCTCAGCACGGCGGAAGTCGCTCAGAGTGCCTTTGTCTCGACATCGACGTATGAGCGCTGGGAGCGAGGTGTCGGTAGCCAGATGCCAGCCGCTGACTCTCTGAAAGGAATGGCTGCGAAGCTCGGTGTCGATCAGCTCACAGTGCAGCGTGCCTTCGAAGTCGCGGTCAAGAACGCAAGAAATGTGTGATTCACAAGATTGCGCGCTGCGAGTGGCCAACCTGGTGTTCCGTCCCCTGGGGGTCGCGGAGCCTGGCACGCACGAGCGTGTGGGGATCTTCATCGTGTGCCGCAGGGGCGTCGACCCAGGCCGGCCCGCCGTCAGTGACACTCGAAGGTCTGTGAGCAGGAGCGGTCGGTTGCCTCTGTGACGAAAAGGCAGCTCAGGCCGCACAGCCGCGGTCGCGCCATGCGGAGTTAAAGCTCAAACCCCCTTGATGACGGGCATCTGGAGGTATGCGAGCCGCGTCGTCGGCGAGAGCAGCTGTCTATCTACGTGAGGTGCTGTTCACGTCGATGGTCCAGAGCGCGGCCGTCGTCGAGTTGTTGAGCAGCATCGGTTGGCTCGTCACAGTCACGGATGCCCACATCACATCGGTGCCGCGTAGGCGCAGAGACGCGGTTACCGCGTCCTCGCCAAGGCGGTTCAGATGGTGGACTACCGCGGCGTCGTCGGGATGGAAGATGTCGATGCCGGGTACGGCCCAGTCAATTGACGCGGGTGGCGGGTCGACCCACTGAATGATGTGGCCGGTGCGGACGTCGACGATGGCACGGTGAGTGCCCGGCTTCGCGACTGCGTCGAGAACCCGGCGCTCGAGGACCGCGAGGCGGGGGGCCTGCGGCACATCGTCCGCGGGGCCTATGTCATGAGTGATGCCATGCATCACGATCTGAGGGCCGTCCTCGGTTTGGTGCTGCAAGGCCCTGCAAGAGAAGTGGGCAGCTCGCCGGTCGCCGTCATCGCAAACGACTGTCCAGATGGCCTGGTGTTCGCTGCCGGGTTTGGATTGCACAACCTTGGCCAGGGCCTCGGAGGCGTCCGGACCGGCGGTCAGACGAGTGAAGGCTTCGGCCATGGCCCGTTTCGTGCGTCGCTCGTCCTTGGGCTGGTGGTACAGGTCGAGCAGCTCGTCGGATCCGGCCACCTCGAAGCTTGTGAGGTTGAAGTACCAGGCGCCGGCAAGGTCATGCGGTACGGCGGGCTCGGGCTCCTCAAGACCGCCCAGCCACAGCCAGGCGCCGTTTACGCGGCTGTCGTACGCGCGGAGAGGTTGGGCGAGGCAGCGGCGACCGTTCCGCGTGGTCACGTCGTACGGCTCGGCGATCGCGGTGACGTGGTCAAGGGCTGCCTGGGCCATGGTCAAGGAGGCGCGGTTGCGGGCGAAAAATTTGTCCAGTGGGACCATGCTGCGCGGCCGGGAGCCGAGGCCGATCAGCGTCGGTGGCTTGAGACCGAAAGTCTCGACTAAGCACCACTCATGCCCGGCCATAGCTGCACCCCCAAAGGTCAGATGCACGGAAGTTGAGTGTACCGACCCAGAGTGCGCGAGAGCAGTGCCGCGACCCGGGAATCGGCCCCGGCGTAGATGACGCGCGACCCACGTTTCTGGCCGTGCACGATGGCGCGAGCAATGTCCTCGGCCGAGGAGTGAGCAACGCGTCTGTCGAAGCTGTCCGCTCTGCCCGCTCGGTCCTCGTCCTCGGCGAAGCTGCCGTTACGCAGGATGTCAGTGTGCACGCCGCCGATGAGTGCAGCACTCACGCGGATCCCGGCGCCCTCGTGGGCCAGTTCGTTGGCGAGGGTGCGGGTGAAACCGTAGACGCCGGCCTTGCTGGCGACATACGAGGCGTGGCGGGGAACCGCGATGCTCTCGATTGCGCTGGATGCGGTCACGATGCTGGACCCGGGGGAGAGGTACGGCAAGCAGGCATGCACGGTTGCGATGGTCCCGATCAAGTTGATGTCGATGACGCGGACCAGGTCCTCGAAGGTGCTCCGACGGATCGTTCCAGTGTGCATAACACCCGCGAAGGTAAATACACAGTCAAGAGGCGGTGATTTTTCGATTAGTTTTACGAGGTCGGATCGGTAGTCCGTGGCGGTGATATCCAAGGCTGCGACCGTCGTGCGACACGGCAGCTTCTCAGCCAGGGTATTGAGCGAATCCTTATCTGTATCAACCAAAACCAGCTCGTCATAAGTCCCGGCGACTTGCCAGGCCAAGGCACTGCCGATGCCTCCGGCGGCGCCGGTGATGAGGGCGCTACGTGCCATTTCAGGGCGGTTGCGATCGAAGGTGTTTGAGGTACTATCCCGCTGCCGCTCACGTAGGTGAGATCGGCTCTGCGCCTGACGTATCGGCCGGAGTCCTGAGCTAAGCAAGCGATGCTTCACAGGCATTGCATAGCACGGCGTTGCCCTACGGGACACGCCAGAGGGACTTCGCTATGACGTCGATCAGTCAGGGCGTGCTCCGGGGGGAGAGTGCAGCATCAGTCCAGATCCGCCGCGCCCAGCGATCGACCGGTTGCTACCCCGACGTCGTCCGGACGGTTCTAGCGCATGCCCTCTATGGCCGCGTAGTCACCGTGTTCCACACGGATGACCAGCCTCACATAACCGGGTCTTTCGAGCCTGCTCTTGCTGAAAGGCTCGTGCAGCATGCCCCGGCGGGGCGCCATCGAGCCAGCGAAGTCGAAATAGGCATCGGACCGGCATCGGGACCGGAACTTGTCGAACGGCATGACCTGACTCCGTTTACGGAACACGCCGAGCAGCTGGCTGAGCGGCTCTCCCAGGAGTCGTTAAACGCCGGGCCGACCTGCAGCAGATCGTTCCAGCGGATGGCCCGGTGCCTTGAGGCTAGGTGGTTGACCGGTGATGAAAAACCACTAGTGTAAAAACATCAGAAATTGACGTTGTCGCGCATGACAGGGGAGACCGGCGCTTCAAGAGACTGGGGCCATGAATGAGGACAAGGACATGACAGGGACCAACTTGAACATTCGCAGCGGGCGGTCGCTGGTTGGTGTCGCCGCTGCAGTGGCCATTGCAGCGACGGCCGGTTGCTCAAGCAGTGGCGGTAGCGCGCAGTCGTCGAGCACATCGACGCCCGCGGTCTTGTCGTCGAGCTCGAGCATGTCGACGTCCTCGAGCTCATCCGCGTCGACGAGCACCGACCCACTCGCCAAGAAGAAGGCTGCCGCCAGTGCGGCCGTCGTTGCCTTGTTCAAGATGATCGACCAGCTGCAAAGCAACCCTCGATCTGACATCACCTCCCTTGACGTGGTGGCGCGCGGTCAGGAACTCGCGCAGTGGCAAGCAAACATCACTAGCAACCACTACAAGGGCTACTCGGGGCGCGGTCATTCGCAGATCGTCGGCCCTGTGGCGTCGGCTACGCGAGACCCGCTGACGTACGACGTGAGAGCTTGCCTCGACGTCAGCAAGTTCCAGCTACTCGAAAAGAGCGGCAAGCCGGTCCCGATCCCCTCGGGGGCGCCGCGCCGAGTGGCTTACACCTACGGTGTGACGCAGGACGCGAAGACGCTCAAGTGGTACGTCACGACCGAGAAGGCGACCGGGACATGTTGATCCGGTCTCGCGCCGCGGCGGGTGCTCTTGCGGCTGGGGCGGCGCTGGCCTTCATTGGGATTGCGACGCCTCCGGCCGCGCGCGCGGCCGGAGGCGTCAACTGCCCGCCCGGAACCGTTTGGGACCCGTACAAGTCGATCTGCGTCATCAAGGTGGTTGCCCCGCCGAGCCCACCGGGCCCGTCGCCGCAGCCGACCCCGCCGCCGACGCCAGGGCCGCCCGGGAAGAAGCCGCCAGGGAAGGGCAAAGAGAAGTGCGTCAGCAACGCCACGGGCAAGACGATCCCGTGCACCTACGGCGGAGCCTGGTGGTCGCCGGACAAGCAGTGCTACGTCAGCGTGGCGAAGCCGCAGCCGCCGAAGTCGGACCCGGTCTGGGGTGGTCACACGGACGGCACGGTCTATCAGTGCGACTTGATCACGTCGCGGTTCTTCTTCTGGTCACAGACGCAGCCGGGCGGGCCGAAGGCGCCACCCGACCCGGTGGTGCTGGCTCGCGAGGCGGTCGCGGCGATGGAACTGCGAGGTATCACGATCGGGATCGTGCCGCGCGATGCGCCGGGGTCGGTCGGTCTGGTTGGTATGCCGCAGTGGATGTGGGTGAAGAACCCGACTGCGAATACCTGGGGCCCAATCACTAAGAGTGCTTCGGCGGCGGGCTACACGGTGACGGCGACCGGAAAGGTCGATCGCATCGTGTGGGACATGGGCGATGGGCAGCAGATCACCTGCGCGAGCAAGGGCACGCCGTACTACGACGCTGCGGGCAAGACGAAGTCTCCGACGTGCGGGCACGACATGTACACGAAGCAGGGCAGCTACAGGGTGACCGCGACGAGCTACTGGGTCATCAACTGGTCGGGCATCGGCCAGTCCGGGACGATCCCGGTCACAGTGGCCAACTCGACCGTCATCAAGATCGGTGAGGCGCAAGTCCTCACTCAATGAAGAACCAACTGGGGAGACATCATGGTCATCGCGACCGAGGAGCAGCAGCATTCGAGGCGCAAGAAGGTGAAGGGCGCCGCTGAGGAATCGAGCGGCCTGGAGCAGGTGGTCGTGGCACCGCCCAAACTGCGCAGGAGGCCTGTTCTCCTGGCCGCCTCGGTGGCAGCGGTATGCCTGGGTGCATTGCTCGGGATGATGGCGTACAGCTTGGCCAGTTCGGCGAAGGAGGTCATCGCGCTTCGGACGACCGTCCACCGTGGTGACGTCATTCAGCGAAACGACCTCATGACGGTTCGGGTGAGCGCGGACAGGGGTGTGAGGCCGGTGTCCGGAAGCGACATGAGCCAGGTCGTCGGCAAACGCGCGGCGTACGACATGGCTGCCGGCGGGTTGCTCACCTCGAGTGCGGTGACGAATGCCCTTGTGCCGGCGGCTGGGCAGTCCGTTGTCGGTATCGGCGTCGCACCGGGACAGCTCCCGGGCATCGCCCTGCAGGCGGGGGACAACATTCGTGTGATCGCGACGCCAGGCGACCAAGGCGGCTCTGTAGCTGCGACCTCGTCGGCATCGACGACTGCGACGGTCGTCGATGTGCAAGCCGAGGGCAGCAACGGGCAGCAGGTCGTCGACGTAGCCGTGCCGGACTCGCAGGCCGCCGAACTGGCCGCGCAGGCCTCAACGGGCAAGGTCGCGATCGTCTTGGACTCTCGGGAGCACTGATGGCGGTCGTGACATTGATGTCGGCTTCCGGTTCACCCGGAGTCACCAGCACAGCCCTCGGTATGGCGGTGTGCTGGCCGCGGCCGGTGGTCCTGGTCGAAGCCGACCCCACTGGTGGAAGCAGTGTGCTGGCGGGATTCTTCCGCGGCGAAGTTGCCAGCTCCCGGGGACTCATCGACTTGGCCCTGGCACACCGCAGCGGCGCCCTCGCCGACGCTGTCGCGACGAACGTGATCCCCATCCAGGGAACGACGGCGATGCTCCTGGCCGGCGTGCGCAGCCATGCGCAATCCCGCAGTCTGGTCGACGTGTGGGAGCCCCTGCTGGCGGTGCTGCGCGGGCTCGAACGCACAGGCCAGGACGTGATCGTCGACGCGGGCCGGCTGGGTCTGACCAACTCGCCGGACGCACTCATCTACGGAGCCGATCTGACCTTGCTCACAACGAGGACGAACCTGCCGTCGCTGGCCGGGGCGCGGTCCTGGGCGAACACGCTGCAGGACGCATTCGAACGGCGCGGAGCGCTCCAACAATTGCGGACGCTGCTGATCGGCAAAGGCCGCCCATATGGCCCGGCGGAGGCCGCGAAAGTGCTGCAGATCCCCGTGGCCGCCGCAGTCCCGTGGGAACCGGAGATGGCTGAAGTCTTCTCTGCGGGCGCACATAAGCCACGCAAATTCGACAACGGCTCACTGGTTCGCGGCCTCCGGTCGGTCTGCGCGGCCGCGCAAGGAGCCATCGCAGCCAACCGCGCCGAGCTGGGCACAGCGCAGACGGGAGAACGCGCATGACCAGGCAGCGCCCCGAAGGGTCGAGCGACCCGACCGACCCGGCCGCGATCCCGGACCCGGCCGCGCTTCCGCTGTTCGCTGCACCCGACGACCGCGGGCAGGTGGAGTCGATCGACCGCGCGCGCTCACGGCTCAGCTCTCACCCGGACCGGATCCGTTCGGGTGAAAACCCATTCGTCTCCCCGCGGCGACGTGGTGCGACTGCGCACGCCGACATCGATTGGGCGCTGGTGGCGGCGTTCCGTAAGCAGGCCTCCGACAAGCTCCTGACTGCCCTGGGCGACGAACGGGTCGGCCTGGACGAGCAGTCGCGGCGAGAACTGGGCCGCACGATCATCCTCGAACTCCTGGAAGACTCCGCGCAGAACGCCGTCGCCGACGGCGACAACGCCTGGACCCTCGACGAACAACAGCGCCTGGCCGAGGCCATCTACAACGCCCTGTTCGGGCTGGGCCGACTGCAACCGATCGTCGATGACGACGAAATCGAGAACGTCGAAATCTACGGCTGCGACGACGTCACCTTGGAATACGCCGACGGCAGTCTGCGCGACGGGCCGCCCGTCGCCGACTCCGACGAGGAACTGCTGGAGTTCCTGACCTTCCTGGCATCCCGTAGCGAAGGAAACGCACGACCCTTCTCCGAGGCGCAGCCGAGACTGCACATGAGGCTGGACGGCGGAGCGCGCCTCGCCGCGGTCGCCTGGAACACCACACGCCCGGCGGTGGTGATCCGGCGACACAGACTGCAGCAAATCGACCTGAGCCAACTGCGCGACACCGGCACCCTCAGCGACCTACAGGTCACCTTCCTGCGTGCAGCGGTAAAGGCGAAAAAGTCCATCGTGGTCGCCGGCGACCAAGGAGCCGGCAAAACCACACTGGTGCGCGCCCTGTGTGCCGAGTTCGATCCCTACGAACGGATCGGAACCTTTGAGACCGAGTATGAGCTGCACCTGCACAAACTCGGCGACAAGCACCGGCGAATCGTGCCGTTCGAGGCGCGCCCGGGCTCGGGGGAGATCGGTCCCGACGGCCGCCCCGCCGGCGAGGTCACCATCGACCAACTGCTGTACGACTCGTTCCGGTTCAACCTGTCACGACAGATCGTCGGTGAGGTTCGCGGCAAGGAAGTCATCGCCATGATCAAGGCGATGCAGTCCGGTACCGGGTCGATCAGCACCACGCACGCCGGCAGCGCTTCGGGCGCGATCCGCAAGCTGATCACCTGCGCGATGGAAGCCGGCGCACACGTGACGCCGGAATACGCAACCCGCGCCATCGCCGAACACATCGACCTGGTCGTCTACGTGAATCTGGAAACGGGCAACGCACAAGACGGCCAGGCGAAGCGCAAGCGGTGGGTCTCCGAAATCGTCGCGGTCGAGCCCGGCGAGAAGGAAGTCGGTTACGCCATCACACACGTGTTCCGGCCGAGCCCCGGCGGCCCCGGGACCGCGGCGGTGCTGCCGGATCACCTGCGTGACCTGGAGGCCTTCGGTTTCGACGCCCGAGCCTTCGAAATTGAGAGCCGGGGGCGAGCGTCATGACGCCGTTCATTCCGGCACTGGCAGGCGCGCTGATCGTGGCCGGTGTCCTTGGCACCGTCCTCGGGTTCCGCCGCAGCCCCGAGAAGCCGCCTGCGCCGGCCCGGACCCGATTGCCGATCGTGGCCCGGCTCGCACAAACGTCTCCCCAGACGCGAGCCTTGCTGCTCGGCGGGGCCGGCGCAGGCCTCATCATCGCCCTACTGACCGGGTGGATCATCGCGATCGCCGCCGTCCCAGCGGCCGTCGTCGGGCTTCCCGCGCTGCTGTCGTCGAAGGGGGCCGCCATGAAGATCGATCGGCTCGAAGCGCTCGAGGACTGGATCCGATCCTTGGCCGGCGTTCTCACCGTGGGAGTCGGCCTCGAGCAAGGGCTGATTGCCACGATCCGGTCCGTGCCCGAACCGATCGCACACGAAGTGAACCTTCTCGTGCGGCGACTGCAGGCCCGATGGAAGACCGAGGACGCGCTGCGGGCATTCGCCGAAGACCTCGACGACCCGACCGGCGACCTGGTCGCCGCCAACCTGATCCTCGGCGCACGACGCCGCGGTCGCGGCTTGGCCAGCGTGCTGGAGGCCCTCGCCGCATCCGTCGCCGACGATGTCCGTGCCCGCAGACAGATCGAGGCTGACCGTGCTAAGCCGCGCTCTACGGCGCGATGGGTGACGATCATCACCGCAGGCGTCCTGATCTTCCTTGCGATGACGGGGCAGTACGTCGCCCCATACAGAACACCGGTCGGCGAAGCGATCGCCGGGCTGCTCCTGTGCGCCTATGTTGCGACGCTGATCTGGATGCGCCGAATGGCCGAGGGCGAAGAGATTCCCCGGTTCATCGGTGCCGAAGTGAAAGAGAACGCGGCGTGATCACCACCGGACTGCAGCTGGCTCTACTCGGAGGGGCATTGATCGCCCTCGGCGTCGTATGCCTCATCTGGCGGTTCATCCCGGCAGAGCCCGACCTTGCCGATGCCCTGAACAGGCTCTCGCCCGTGCACGGACGCCGAACCGCAAACCCGCCACTGGCCGAACCCGCGGACCGCACGGAGCGTCTTGGCAGGTGGGCCATGAAGACCTTCCCGCCCGCGGCATGGGTGCGCACTCCCACCAAGGAACTGGCGATCCTGCGGATCCCGGTGGCCAGGTTCTACGGCGAGAAGCTGATGTTCGCCGCGGTCGGCTTGATCATCCCGCCGTTCTTCACCTTCCTGCTGGGGGTGTTCGGCCTCCACCTGCCCATCGTTCTCCCGGTCATCGCCACGCTCGCCCTTGCCGCCGTGATGTTCTTCATCCCGGATCTGAACGCCCGCGACGATGCTAAGAAGTCGCGAGCTGAGTTCTCCCGTGCCTTGGGCGCCTACATCGATCTGGTTGCGCTCGAGCGCAACAGCAGCAGCGGGTCACGTCAGGCAATGGAGGTAGCCGCAGCAGTCGGCGACAGCTGGGTGTTCAAGCGCCTCAGCGAAGAACTCGCGTTGTCCCGGTGGAACGGCGTCGCACCCTGGGATGCCCTCAAGGCGCTGGCCGACGAACTCGGCCTGCCCGAACTGGAGGACCTCGCCAGCATCTTGCGGCTTTCCGGCGAGGAAGACGCCCAGATCTACAACCAGCTGCGGGCACGCTCTGCATCACTGCGAGCCGCCATGCTCAACACCGAACTCGCCAACGCGAACGAGATCGGTGAACGGATGAGCATCCCGATGTCACTCCTCGGGGTCATCTTCATGGCGCTGCTTGTGGCGCCGGCCCTGCTGCGAGTCATGGGAGGTGGCAACTGACATCGCACACCGAACCCGCAGCCATCCCCAACCGACACTTTGACCAACCGTCACCGAACCACCAGAAAGGGCTCACGCCATGACCTACCTGATCGCAACACTTCACACCTTGGGAATCCGCCTGACCGACAAGAGCCTCGAGTTGTCGGACCGGGCGAAGAAGACCCTGCGGGAGCGCGACAACGAAGCGGGCTCCCTGACGATGGAGAACGTCCTGTGGGCCGTCGCCATCATCGTCATCGTCGGGATCGCCGTCGGTGCGATCACGGCCTACGTCAGGTCGAAGTCCAACAGCCTGAAGTAGTCAAAGGCGACGAAGGGTGAAAGGAATCGGCATCAGCGGGTGGCTGCGCCGCAGGATCCCACTCGACCACGGGTCGGGTGACCGCGGCATGGCCACCATCCAGATGGTGCTCTTGCTTCCCGCCGTGCTCGCCGTCCTGTTCGCGGGCATGCAGGCCGCACTCTGGTATCACGCCCGGGCGGTCGCCATCGCCGCCGCGCAGGAGGGCGCACGTGCGGCCGGAGCACAGTACGGAACTGCTGGGGCGGGCTCTGCGGAAGCTGCCGGGTTCCTGGCCGACGCGGGACCAGGCGTCATCTCCGGCACCTCCGTACACAGCTCGCGCAGCGCCACCACCGCGACGGTGACCGTCTCGGGCAGCAGCATGAGCGTCATACCCGGCTGGACGATCACCGTGCACCAGAGCGCGACCGTGCCCGTGGAACGGATCACCGGATGAGACCCCTACAACGATTGCTGGCCACCGTGACGCGGCGGCACGACGAGGACGGCTCGGCAGTCATCGAGGCCGTCGTCGGCGTACCGGCGTTCATGCTGTTCGTCGGGCTTATCATCTTCGGCGGCCGAACCATCATGGCCCACCAGGCCGTAGAGTCCGCGGCCGGAGACGCGGCCCGCACGGCATCCATCGCCCGTAGCGCGGGCGATGCGAGCGGAACAGCGACGGCGGCCGGGGCCGCAAGTCTGAAAAACCAACAAGTGCAGTGCATTACGCAGAGCGTGACGGTCGACACGGCAGGCTTCAGCGCGCCCGTTGGCACCCCGGCCCGAGTGATGGCAACGGTCACGTGCCGGGTCAACCTATCCGACCTGTCCGTGCCTGGCGTACCAGGATCCCTGACAGTCACCGAATCGGCGACCAGCCCCATAGACACGTTCAGGGGGAAAACACGGTGATGCGACGGCTGCTACGTACCGACCGAGAGCGCGGCTCAATCAGCGTACTGATCATGACCGCCAGCGTGATGATGGTGATCCTGGTGGGCCTCGCCGTGGACCTCGCCGGGCAAGTGCACGCCGAGCAGCACGCTCGCGACGTCGCCGCCCAGGCTGCCCGCGCCGCCGGCGAACAGGTCGCGGCCAGCTCCGCGATCCGCGGGGACGCCCTCAGCGTCAACACCACCCAGGCGGCCGCCGCCGCCCACCAGTACCTCGCGGCGGCGGGGGTGCACGGCGGCGTCACCGTGCACGGCACCACGCTGACCGTGACCACCCGCGACCGGTACGCCACGAAGTTCCTGTCGATCATCGGCCTGAACAGCTTCCCGGTGACGGGGCACAGCACCGCGCACCTAGAACGGGTGCGGAACGGCGCCCCGGGTTAGCCGGCGCACGCAATGGGCGCCAAGCGGTAACAGCCGACATGTGGCGTATGAACGGACTCGCCGGGAGAGGAAGCAACGAACGATGAACAAAATCCGCCAACGCGCCGCGGGACTCATGGCGCTCTTGGCGATCATCGGGATCGTCATCGTGCTTCCGCTGGTTCTGCTGGCCGTCGGCGCCGACCCGCTGCCGCGCACCGTCCCGTCGTGGGACACGATCCGCACCGCACTGACCAGCCCGGACGACGGCACGCTGGCTCTCAGCGTCATCAAGATCATCGCCTGGGCAAGCTGGGCATTCCTCAGCCTGTCGATTCTGCTGGAAGTCGTGTCGCGGATCCGCGGCATCAGCGCACCCAGCCTGCCAGGCTTGCGCATGCCACAGTCCGCCGCGCGTGGCCTGGTCGGCGCCGCGATCATGCTCTTCGCGGCGTCCCCGGTTGTCGCGCAGGCTGCGAACGCGGCGCCGTTGCCGGCGCATCAGGCCGTGAATGCATCGGCCCACGCCGCCACCGACACGCACGCCGACAAGGCAAGCCATGGGCATCCGGATCGCGCACCGGCCTCCAATGAGGCTGCACCGAGTGGGCCGACCGTGAAATACACCGTGCAACGCGGTGACAGCCTGTGGTCGATCGCCCGGGAGTACCTGGGGTCAGGGCAGAGATATACCGAAATCGCAGCGCTCAACCATCAGACACTCGGCGACCACCCCGGATTCCTGAAACCCGGGTGGGTGCTGCAGGTCCCGGACGAGAGCGGCCCGCCAGCCCACGACCATGTCGTGACCGTCAAGCCGGGCGACACGCTGAGTGCAATCGCCGAGCACGAGCTCGGCGATGCCGACCAGGTGCCTGAGATCGTCGCAGCCACGACTCACACAGTGCAGCCAGGCGGGGTACACCTGACCAACCCGAACCTCATCGAGCCGGGGTGGAAGATCGTCATACCCGATAAGACCAGTGCAGCCAATCACCCCACGTCACCGGACCCGGCCAGCACTACCGGACCGCGCAAGGCGCCACATACGCCGCCCGCTTCCACAGCTCCCACACCACCGGGAACACAGCCGCCGGCCACCAGGCCGGTGCAGCCGCGTGCCGTGACACCGACGCCACCGGCGCACGTGCCGTCAGGCGACAGCACACCACGAGGGAACGACGTACCGCAGTCCGCGACCGCAGGGGGAGCCCACCAGGGATCCACGGCGCCCTGGATGCTGACCGGCCTCACCGGCGCGGGCATGGTCCTGGCGGGGGGACTGTGGATGGCCCTGCGCCGGCGCCGCGCCGCGCAGTTCCGTGCTCGACGCCCCGGCAAGACGATTGCCGTCCCGCCGCCGGAGCTGGACGCGGTGGAGAAGACGATCGTCACGGTGGGCGCGCAGGCCGCACCGATGGTGGTCCAGATCGACGCCATCTTGCGTCACCTGGCTGTACAGACCCGGGATGACACGATGCCGTCCATTGCTGCCCTGCAGTGGACCCCGGAGCAGACCGTGCTGCACCTGAGCGACGCGGCCACCCTGCCCGACCCGTGGATAGGGGCCGACGACAGGTTGCACTGGACGATGACCGCCGAAGCGGCCGACGGCCTGGCCACGGGCAGCGACGACGAGTACGACGACCGGGCCGCCCCATTGCCCATGCTGGTCGCCATCGGCAGCGGCGAAGAGGGCGACCTCTGGCTGATCAACCTGGAGGACTTCGGTGCACTGAACGTCAGT
The DNA here is from genome assembly GCF_055397625.1 of Flexivirga sp. G2. Taxonomy (NCBI): domain Bacteria; kingdom Bacillati; phylum Actinomycetota; class Actinomycetes; order Micrococcales; family Dermacoccaceae; genus Flexivirga; species Flexivirga sp. G2. The sequence goes on along the minus strand of NZ_AP039675.1, from coordinate 2,382,974 downwards.
GGCGATGTCGAACGCGCCCGTGAATTCGTGCGCTACTTGGTGGCCGAACTCGCGGTGAATGACTGGTCCGAAGGTGTACGTGTCGATTGCGTCGGCATCGCCGATGGCCTCGATCAGCTTGACCCCGCCAGGATCCGGCTGCACCAAGACACCGAACAGGCAGACACCGCCGCCGAACTGCTCGCCGACGCCATCGGCACTCTCGAACAGGCCGAAGGCGTCAACGTCACCACGGCGCGCGCGCACCAGCACGGCGATGACGCCTGGCAGGCGCGCGTGATGATCGTCGACCTCGCCGGCCAGCAACCCAGCGAAGAACTACGCCAGGTCCTCGAACTGATCGAAAGCCACCCGGGGCTGACCGGCACCGCCGTTCTACTCAACCGCAGCGGAGCCAGTGATGATCGCCTCGCCGAGGTTGAACTGCACATCGACGCCGACGGCAGGGTCTCCATGCCCGCGGCCGGACTGGAGCTCGCCGCGGTCACCCTCACACAGGAGGAGGCGCAAGGATGTGCGCAGGTGTTCGGGCAAGCCGACAAGCCCGACACCGACATCCCGGTCGCCGAAGACGCGGCCGGCTGGCACGCGTTCGTGAACGAAGCCGGAGCGTTGCGCGGCGAATACACCCTTGACCGGACCGCGGATGCCGACGACGCCCACAGCGTGCTCGCCGGGGATGATCAGGAGTACGTCACGGCGGCCGCAACAACACCGGAGGATCTGGCTGCCTTGGCGCCCAAGATCCCGGACACCGTCCGAGACCAGCTGCACGAGTCCGACCCGGACCTGGACGCCGACGTCGAGGCATGGTTCAGCGACGACTGTGCGCGGCCACGGCTCAGCGTGCTCGGCCCGGTCACGGCCCGCACCCGCGGCGACGCCGTCGCGGTGGCCAAACGCAAGGCGTACTACACCGAACTCCTGGCCTACCTCGTGACACGACCTGCTGGCGTGACCCCGGCCCAGCTGGGGGAGGACTTCAACATCGCCGACGGCACCGTCAGGCGTGACGTCAATACGCTGCGGGAATGGCTGGGCACCGACCCCGTCACCGGACAGAAGTACCTTCCCGGAGCCAAGGAGTCCGCGGCGGCCCGGGAACGCGGGATGGGCGTCTATCAGGTCAGCGGTGTTCTCTTAGACGGCGACCTGTTCCGCCGGTTGCGGGCGCGCGGCGAAGCCAGGGGCACTGACGGCATGCAAGACCTGCGTCGTGCCCTGACACTCGTCTCCGGCATCCCGTTCGACCAGCTGCGCACTGGGGGTGGAGCCTGGCTGACCGAAGGCGACCGGCTCGACCATCACATGGTGTGCGGCATCGTCGACGTCGCACACATGGTCACCACCGAGGCGCTGCGCAACGGCGATGTCACCACCGCGCGTGCGGCCGCCGAGACCGCCGCCCTGGCGGCACCGCATGAGGAGATCCCACGCCTTGACCTCGCGGCCGTCGCCGCCGCAGAGGGACACAACGGGGAAGCGGAACGCATTCTGCGGGCCGACGTGGTCAACCGTTCGGACGACGGACTGGCGCCCACCGAGCTGTCAGAGCGCACGGAAACGATCATCCGCAACCGCAACTGGCTGAACCCTGACAAAGCCGCCGGCTGATGCCGGCCCGACGATGCGCCCCGCCCCCGGAACGAGTTCCGGGGGCGGTGAAGCTGTCCAAGATCTCTGGTGACCTGGCGCAGGTGGACGACGTCGACGCCCTGGTCAACCCCTGGAACCGCAACTACATGCCGCGGTGGCTGCTGTTCCCCGGCGGGGTGAGCAGGGCACTGAAACGCCGCACCGGACCCGGGCCGTGGAAACAGCTCGCCGGCGCCGGGGTTCTGCCCGTCGGCGGGTGCGTGGTCACCGATGCGGGCCAGCTGAGCGGACAGATCAAACTCATCCACGTCGCCGGACTGAATCTCGCCTGGAGGGCCACCGAAGCAACGGTTCATGCGTCGGTGCACGGCGTGATACGGGCAGCGGTCGACCACCGGATGCGCCACATCGCGATGCCGCTGATCGGATCCGGGTCTGGCGGCCTGGACCGTGCTTCCTCCCTGCACTGCATCGAAGAAGCACTCGGCCACTACACCCACGGACACCCGATCGACGTCCTTGTCGTCGAACACGCCGACGCGGTTGATCGCCTCTGACCGCCCCCCTACAGGCCCCGGATGTCAGGGCAGCTGTGCACGATGGTGCATCGTCGAGGTGAATCGGGGAGGACCACCATGCAGGTGCAGCCGTCGTTCTGGGCGCGCATGTTCGGGCACGACTGGGTCGCTACACCCGACGGCCCGCGACTGCGAGTCAGCTGGCGGACCACGGGGTGGCACACCCTCTCCGGCGCCGCGCTGCGGGAGCGCACCATCGACCGGACATGGCCATGGTCGGTCTTGGCGATCCCAGGAGAGGCGTATGCCGCGTTGGGTGGCTTGAACCGGGAGACACGGCATGCACTCGACGATGCGATCGGCCAGGTAATCGCCGAGGCCGATCGACTTGAGCGGCTCAGCGCAACATTCATCGCGGACGGACACCAGGTGCAGCAATGGCGAGCGGGCGTGTTACGCGACCTGGACACCCTGCGCAACCGCTGGATCCCCCGCGAGATCGCCGCGCGCTGGCAGGCGGACCGGCCGGACTTGGCCAGCCCGGTATTCGAAAAGGTCCGCGACGAGCCCGAACTGGCTGCTTTCCTGGCCACGCAACCGGCAGCGCTCCTGCAAGCGATCCACACCTGGGAGCACACCGACATCCCGACCTGGGTGGCCGAGCGCAACCAGAGGTTCCTGACCGCTGAGCGGGTGCACATGAAGGACTTCTTCGACGCGATCGAGAAGTCGCCACTGACCGAGGAGCAGGTCGCGTCCGTCGCGATGTGCGACAACAGCGTGCGAGTGATCGCGGCGGCCGGGTCCGGCAAGACCTCGACAATGGTTGCTCGCGCCGGATACGCACTCGCACGGGGCATCGCCGAACCCGGACAAATCCTGATGTTGGCCTTCAACAGAGCGGCCGCTGACGAGCTGCACCAGCGCGTGGTGGAGCGCCTGCGGATCCACGGGCTCGATGGCGAACAGGTCAAAGCCACCACCTTCCACTCGTTCGGGCTCGAAGTCATCGGCCAGGCCACCGGCAGCAAACCGAGGGTCCCCGGCGACCTGGTGGATCTGAACGGGGCCAAGCGGATGGAACGTGTCATCGACCGGCTGAGGGACCGCGACGAGACGTTTCGGCGGACGTGGGATCTGTTCCGGCTCGTGTTCGGCCAACCGCTGAGTGATTTCGGTGCACCCAGCCGCCCGGAGGATCACGACAAGATCACCGGCATACGCGGGTACCGCGCACTGAACGACGAAGTCGTCAAAAGCCAAGAAGAACGCCTCATCGCGAACTGGCTCTTCTATCACGGTGTCCGGTACGAGTATGAACGCCCGTACGAAGTGGACACTGCGACAGCCCGGCACGGCCAGTACCACCCGGACTTCTACTACCCGAACATCGACGCCTATCACGAACACTGGGCGATCGGCCGCGACGGCAACCCGCCGCCGACCTTCAAGGGTTACCGCGAGGGGATGCGCTGGAAACGGCAGATGCACCAAGCGCACGGGACCACTCTGCTGGAGACCACCTCCGCGTCCGTGCGCGACGGCAGCGGATTCGACTACCTCGCCACCCAGCTACGAGCACACGGTCTCGTGATCGACGACAGCTACCACGAGATTCAGCACATCCCCGGGCGCGAACCCGTGGAGGACGCGAGCATCATCCGGTTGTTCCGGACCGTGCTCGCACACGCCAAGAGCAACCAGCTGTCCAGCGTGGATCTACGCCAGCGGGCGACGCCGGCCGCCGGGCGCATCCCGATCCGCACCGAACTGTTCCTGCAGCTCTACCAGGCGATCCACCAGGACTGGCAGCGCCAGCTCGCGACAGCTAATCAGGTCGATTTCGATGACATGCTCAACCAGGCATCCGAGATCATCGAATCCGGCCGATGGGCCAACCCCTACACCATGGTCCTGGTCGACGAGATGCAAGACAGCAGCTGCGCGAGGGCGCGTCTGGTCCGTTCTCTGACCACCGGGCCGGGTCGATACCTTCTGGGCGTCGGCGACGACTGGCAAGCGATCAACAGATTCGCCGGCGCCGACCTGTCCGTGATGACCGACTTCGCCACGTGGTTCGGGCAAGGCCCAACAGTCCACCTGAGCCGGACGTTCCGCTCGCCCCAATCGGCTATGCGATGTGGCCGGGGAGTTCGTCGCCAAGAACCCGGCACAGCTGGAGAAACAAGTCTCCTCGGTCCAACGGGAAAACCCGCCCACGCTGCAAGCGACCGCGGTCGGCACGGGCGAGGAGTATCCCGCAGCCCTGGAGGACTACCTGACCGGGCTCAGTCAGCACCACGCAGGCGACGCCAAACCTGCCAGCGTCTTCGTGCTCGGGCGCTATAGACACACGCTCAAACCCGTTGCCGACTTGTGTGACCGTAGCTGGCCACACCTGACCGTAACCGCCGACACCATTCATAAGTCAAAAGGCAAAGAAGCCGACTACGTCGTCATCCTCGACCTCATTTCCCGTGCCGCATACTCCTTCCCCAGCAGCATCAACGAAGACCCGCTACTCAGCCTCGCCCAACCCGGCGCGGACAGTTTTCCCGACGCCGAAGAACGACGCCTCTTCTACGTTGCGCTGACACGAGCGCGTAAAGCCGTATTGCTGCTGACCACAAAGTCCCGAGAATCTACGTTTCTGACGGAACTGTTCAACGATAAAAAGGTGACGATCCACAATCGGGCGGGAGAAACCGACAACCCGATCCCGTGTCGGGATTGCAGGGTCAACCCGGTGGTGCTGAAATTCGGGACACACGGCGAATTCTACGGGTGCGTCACCCGGCCGACGTGCAACGGTAAGTACCAGACCTGGGAGATCGAGCAGCTGCGCGAGTCCACCCGACCGTAACCTCGGAGCTCTTCAAAGCCACTCAGGCCCGCCGCCTACGGGACGCCGCCGCCTGTGGGCAGCAACACTCGGCAGCATCTGCCCTGAGCTGCGCACCGCACCGGCCTCCGCCCGCTCAGATGGCGGCCGCGGCACCCACCCAGGCGGCTGGCACCAGTCTCGGCGTAGACGCAGCGAGGTCAAGGCCTTGTCCGCGCGGCAACCGAGCCACTGTCCGGTTCCTCCCGGAGCCCGACCAAGCACCCCGCTGAACGCTTCGTTCGCCCTCGCCGCAACCCCTTCCCACAAATGACTTGGGGAACGGGCATCACTGCAGGTCAACGCACCGTTCCCCCTGCATCGCGAGTCCGTTCCCCCGGCCAGGGGGAACGAAACAGGAAACGTCCGCAGGCCACCTTCTGCCGTGTTCGACACACGACTGAAGGAGCGGGCTATGACCCATGCGGACTTCCCCCACAGCGGGATCGCCAACCTACTGGGCATCGGCGAAAGCAGCGAGCTGCTGCGAGATGCGGCGCGAGGCTGGTCGACCTGGGCCGAGCAGTACCCAGTGCTCGCCGAGGCGACCGACGCCGAATCATTCTTCGATCTCCGCGTCGGGTCGCAGCTGGATGCGCCCGACACCCAAGCCGGCCTGCACGCCCTGGCAACCCTCGGCGCGGTCGACGGGGGCAACGACACCGCAGCCGCTGCCGCTCTCGCACTGCAACTGATCCCGGGAATGATCACACTCGCGCAGCAACTGCAGCGAGGCATCGGGTCCCAATACGTCGACCAGGTCATCGCATCGCAGCTGTGGCTGGAAATCCGCTCGTTCCCCTGGCGCCGGCTCGAAAAGGTCTCCGGGAACATTTACATGAACGTCAGGCACCACGTCCTGACTGAACTCGGGGTCCGCTCGCACGTCGAGCGGGACGACATCACGTGGGCGCGGACCACGCCAACAGACATCACCGAAAAAATGCGGGGGGAACTCCCCGCCGATGAAGACCCCGCAGAAGAAGTAGCCAGAATTCTTTCCTGGGCGTGTAAGAACGGAACGCTTTCGACATACGACCGCGATCTGATGCTGAGCCTGGTCGAAGCAGCAGACCGCGAACCGCCCACCCGAACCGGCCGCAGCGGCGGCCTGCTGAGCAACCGCGCCAGCCGAGAGATAGCGCGCACTTTCGGGACCTCCGAACAGACCGTCCGCCGGCGCGTCCGCAACAGCATTGACGCCTTGAGCGCGGCCTGCTCCCAAGGGCAGATCCCGGCATGAACGGTGAGCGCCAGGTCCGATCCGACCGCTTGTGCCGGTCGGAGGTGATCACGATGCCGCAGCACGACCGGGGCCAAGGAAGGGCCGCTCGCACACCAGCTGACATTGCCCGGCTGTTCGACCTCGCGGGAAGCGAAGCCGCCGCCATCCGCGAACTCGATGGTTGCGTGGCGCGGCTGCACGAGGTCCAAGCCGCCAAGGTCGCCTTGAGGGATTTGACGGCCGACGAGCTGCGGGCGGCGCTGGCTTCCCGGCGGGCCGTACTCGGCGGTGAGGGCGCATGACCACCGTCACGCAACGACGCCGAAGCGCCGTATCGGTCGATGAGTTGAAACGGGCGTGGCAGGCCGTCGAGGCCGGCGAGTTCCGCCGCAGCCATCTGATCCGAAGCGAACCTCAGGCGCCTAACACGCCTAACACTCAACCCATGCCGGCGACCGCAAGCACCCTCGACGAGCCCTGCTCGACGTGGGAGGCGCCCCCCGAGGAAACGATCCTGCCGGTGCTGCCGTGCACCGACTCCCTCACCGCGGCAGTCGTCGCGCTGGCGATCGCCACCGCCTCGGACACGCCGGCAAGGGTGGTCGAGTGCGGGTCGTCCACCGGGTCCGACCTGGCGGGGGCGAGCACAGCAGAACTCGGCCGGCACGGTCCGTGGATCCGAGGCACGCGCGACACCGTCCTCATCGACCGGGTCAGCACCATGCTCGGGACGGCCGCAGACGTGCCCGTGCCCGCAGACCCCGACCGGGTGCTGCAGCTGACCGTGCTGGCCACCGGATGGGAATTCGGCCACGCCACCGCCTCACCCGGATGGCTCGGTGAAGCGATCCGCGGCGCCGAGCACGTCGTGCTGGCCACGACCGCAACCGTGCCCGGTCTGCGCCGTCTGGAAACGGCACTCGACCTGCTGGACGCCAGCCAACCGATCGCGGCGGTCCTGGGACCGCGACGGCGCAAGTGGGACAAGGCCGTCGCACACAGCCAGGGACCCCTCACTCGCGCCCTCGACGCCAGCGGCCGGCTCCTGGACCTGCCCACCGACTCGGACCTGGCCATCCACGGCCCGTGTTCGCGGCCACTGCCCACGTCGCTGACGGCGGCCGCGGCCTCACTCCTGCAGCTGGTCACCAGCCACAACCTCGAAAGGGAACTCTCATGATGAACCACATCGCCGCGAAGGCCAGCACGCTCACCACCGCCGTCTGCCCCAAGGCGCCGAAGGGGGCATCCGGGCCGGTGAACGACATCAAGGGCTACGTCATGTGGGGCGTGATCGTCCTGTTCTTCCTCGGCATTGTCGTCGGCATCGGCGGCGTCGTCGCCGGCCGGGTGTTCTCCATGCCGCACGCATCCAAGGTCGCCCTCGTCGGGCTTGCCGTGGTCTTCCTCGCCGCCATCGGCTACAAGGTGCTGCCCGCCATGTTGAACGGCATCATGGGGAGCGGGTGCATCTGATGTCCAGCGACATCAGCGGCGAGGCATGGGGACGCACGCGGCTGCTGACGGTCGTCGCCGGCGTCGCCGCGGTCTGCGTCGCCCTGGTGGTCGGGCTCGGCTTCGCCGTGTACTACGCGCTCTCATCCTCATCGTCGGCACACTCTGCGGACGACCGGCCGAAGCCCGTCCCGTCGCCGCATCCGACGAACGCCCTCGGGTCGACCCACCGCAACGAAGTCGCCGCGGCTCCCATGCTCGCGGTCGACCAGAGCGCCGCGGACCCGGGCACACCGGCCGCCGTGCCAGCCCCGGCCATCACCATCCCGGCCGGCCCACGGACCGGGCCGGCCGGGATCAACACCGGATTCCCCCACACCCCGCAAGGCGCCGTCGGACAGCTGGCGGCGATCGAGGCCGCGGGGCTGCAGAACATGAACATCGCCACCACCAATCAGATCTACGACGCGTGGGCGTTGCCGGGCGGAGTGGGAGTCGCCAAGTGGCCGCTGATGCAGAACGTGCAGGCATTCCTCGGCAGTGCCCAGATGGGCTCACAGATCGACCCCACCAGCACCGTCGTCGCCACGCCGCAAGGAGCCCAGATCAAAGGAACCGACGGCCCGGATTGGACGGTGGCCTGCGTCCTGATGCAGGTGCGCGCGTCAATCTCCAAGGACGCGCAGATCGGCTACGGCTACTGCGAACGCATGCAGTGGTCAAACGGACGCTGGATGATCGCGCCGGGGGCCCCGGCAGCGCACGCGCCGTCGACCTGGCCCGGCACCGAGGTGAGCAAGAAGGCCGGGTGGCTCACCTGGTCCGGCGCGGGAGCTGACAACTGATGCTGCACACGGGCATCGTCATCCACACCGACGTCTGGGGCTGGGTCTCCAAACTGAACCCCTTCAGCTACCTGGCCGGCGAGGCCGGCAAGGTAGTCGCCGGCGGCTGGACCGCCGCCATGCTCGGCCTGTGGAACGCCGCGTTATGGCTGCTGCAGCTCGTGTTGAACTTCATGGACGCGTTCCTGGTGCCAGACCTGAGCGAAAACGGACCCGGCTCGCAGGTGTACCAAACCACCTTCTGGATCGCCGGTGCCCTGGTGGGACTCATGACGCTGGTCCAACTCGGCACCGCCGCGATCCGCCGCGACGGCCGCAGCCTGGCGACCGTCGCTATCGGCACCGCCCAGTTCATCGGTGTCTGGGTCGCCGGGATCACCTACGGCGTTGCCGTCGTCGCGGCATGCGGCGGTCTCACCCGGGCCCTGATGAGCGGCCTACTGCACGTCAACTCCTGGTCGCTGTGGCACCCCTGGAAGGAGATCTCGACCAAGAACATCACCGACGGCACCGTCGCCACCGTGCTCGGGGTGATGGGCTTGTTCGTAATCCTCGCGGCCTTCGGGCACTTCATGGTCATGCTGGCCCGCGCCGGCGCGCTCATCGTGCTCGCCGCGACCACGCCGATCTCTGCTGCCGGCCTAGTGGCAGACGCCGGCAAAGCCTGGTTCTGGAAATCGCTGCGCTGGTTCCACGCCGCCGCACTCAGCCCGGTGCTGATGATCCTCGTGCTCGGTATCGGCGTGAAAATGGCCGGCGGGGTAGCCACCGGACTGACCGACTCGACCCAAAAATCGATCGGCACGGCCCTACCGAGCGTGGTGCTGATCTGCATCGGGGTGTTCAGCCCGCTGGCGTTGTTCAAACTATTGGCGTTCGTAGACCCGGGCACGTCTTCTGGCGCCGGAATGCGAGCCGGCCTCAGCGCGATGGGCGGGGTCTCCGGCCTCTTCGGCGGAAAAGCAAGCGGGTCCAGCAACGGCGGAGCAAACGCCGGGTCCGCGGCATCGACCAGCGACGAGGACGGCAAATCGCAAGGCGAGAGCTCGAGCGAGGAAGAAGCGTCAGGCCGATTCCAGAAGATGCTCAGCGGGCTCGGACCCGGACTCGGCCAGGCGGCCTCGAAAGCACTGGGCGGGATGCAGAACTTGGGAACCAAGGGCGCGTCCATCGGCACCGACCTGACCAACCAGATGGGTGTCGGGCACAACACCTACCAGCCCGACTTCTCCACCGCGAAGAAGAACAAGGGCGGCAGCGGAAAGTCGAACAACGACTCAGACTCATCCAAGACCTCGTCCAAGACCGGACCCGGCAGCGAGGGCGGACAAGACGACAACACCCAGCCGCCGGCCGGGCCGACACCACCACCCAGCACCGGCTCGCAGGGCAACGGCGGCGATGACAGCACGCCGCAGCCACCGGCTGGACCTGGCGACCAGGACAGCAACAGCACCGACCCGATCAGCGAAGCGATCAGCGGACAGAACACCCTGCCACCCACCGGCAGCACACCGATCACCAAGGACGGTGCCCCAGCGGACGGCTCATCCGGCGGCAACAGTCCTGGGAGCAACGGTCCAGGCGGTGATGCCGGTGCAGGCGAGGGCGGAGCGGCCGCCGGCGGCAGCGGTGGTGGTGCCGCGGCGGTCCCGGTGGCCTGACACACAACGACACGGCAACTGAAAGGAGACGCCGATGACGTCGCAGATCTACAACGACTACACCAGAGCGAAGATCGGCTGGTTCTTCGGCCTGCACGGCTGGCAGGTGACGGTGCTGGCCGTCGGGATACTCCCGTTCTTCTGGTCCCTCGGGAACGCTGCGTGGCTGTCCGCGGCGCTATTCCTGCTCATCTGGGCGGTGTTGGCGGTCATCACCGTCACACCGGTCCTTGGCCGCTCCGCGACCGGGTGGGCGCTGCGGGTCACCGGGTTCTCGATCGGCGCCGTGCTCAAATTCAGCCTCTTCACGAGCAAGGGCGCTGAAGGCAAGATCGAGGACCTTGCCGACCCGGATCTACCCGGGGTGCTGCAACCGACCCAGATCCACGACGGCCCCCCGCACGGCGCCGCAATGGCACGCGTCGCCGTGATCCAGAATCACGCCACCCGCACCTGGGCCGTCACCGCTACCGTCGTCCACCCCGGCATAGGAATGATGGAGGCGCTGGCACGCAACCAGACCGGGCGCGGCCTGAGCGAGATGCTCGAAGCGGCCGAACGCACCGAGCTCGTCGACGAAGTCATATTCATGGTCCGGTCGGTGCCCGAGGACGGCGCTGAGCGCGACCAGTGGGTCGAACGGCACCGGAACCTGGACGGCCCGCAGCTGGCGCGGACCGTCAACGACGGCTTGAAGCAAGGGCTGGGGATGGCGTCGGTGCGCACCGAGGCGTACTGCACGCTCGTGGTACCAGAGTCTCGGATCGCCAAGATTGCCAAGGAATCCGGTGGCGGGGTCGAAGGGCGCGCCCGAGCGCTCTACGGGCTGATGGGTGAGATGGAGGCGCAGCTGCGCGGTGCGATGGGTATGACGACGGTCAACTGGCTCACCTCGCCAGAGCTCGCTTTGGCCTGTCGCACAGGCTTCGCGCCCGGGGACCGCGCCGCCATCATCGACGCACTGGGCGAACGGGAACAAGACCCGAAGGTGAACGCCGACATCCCGTGGGCGATGGCCGGCCCGTCCGGTGCAGATCCAGCGTTTCGCCACTACTCGCATGACGCTTGGAACTCGATCAGTTCAACGATCAAGCTGCCGGCGAAAGGCGCGGTCATGGGCTCCCTGGCGCCGGTGCTCACCCCGGGCGAACCGGGGGAGCGGCGCTCCTTTGTGGTGGTGTACCCGATCGCCAAGCAGGGCAGGGCCGAACGGCAAAGCAACAACGCCGAGTGGGCCGCCGACGTCGGCGGGTCTTTGAAGCAGAAGCTGGGCGTCAAGGTGCGGGCCAAGCAGCAGGCGGAGACCGGGAAGGTGCGCGGTCTGGACGGCAAGTTGGCGCAGGGCAACGCGCTCATCCACCCATACGCGATTGCCACGGTCACCGTGGCGAAGACACAACGGGTGGCGGAGTACGGCCACAGGTTGGACGCATCGATCCGGCGCGCCGGGTTCGCCCCGCTGCGACTGGACCTGGCGCAGGACACCGCGTTCATCGCGGCCACCGTGCCGATGGGTATCAGCCTCACCCGCCGCGGCGGCGGGTGAGGCCCCGCCGGTGAGCGTGAAGCAGCGGCTCCTGCCCTCTGTGGGTGGGAGCCGCTTTCCTGTCAGCTCCCTGGCAGCAATCACAACCACAGACCAGGAGACCGCGGATGCGACGACGAGTGAAGGCTGGCGCCGGCCGTGACGTGGCGACTTTGCTGTCTGACTTCGGGCACGAGGTCCCCCGACTGCCGCAGGAGGCTCCCGCCCCCAAGGAGCCGCGACTGTTCCGGCACGCGCCTCGAGGCGGTGCACTGCGCGCCGGCCGTGGCCACGGTCCAGTCACCGCCCCGGTGGCCTCCTGGCGGATGACCAGCGAGCAGGCGCCGGTCTTCTGGCCGTTCATCGCCGCCCCCGGACTGCCTCCGACAGGTGCCCAGATGGGCATCGACCAGCTGTCCGGCGGCAGCTTCTTCGCCGACCCATTGGGTTGGACCCTCGACGACAGCATTCCGGTCACCAACGGCAACATCTTTGAGTTTGGCAAACCCGGCCGCGGCAAGAGCGGCACCACCAAGGCGTTCTGCCTGAGAATGATGGACTTCAACTACCGAACACTGGTTAGCGGTGACCCGAAGGACGAGTACGAGCCGCTGTGCCGTGCCCTGAACGTCGAACCCTTCGCCGTCGGTCACGGTATGCCGGCCCGGATCAACCCGATCTCATTCGGTCCGTTGGGCGAAGGATGGGCCGATCTCACACCGCAGGAGGCGCAGCGACGCGCCTCGATCGTGTTCGGCCGGTGGCTGACACTGGTCCGTGGGCTGGTCGGCTCGCAGAAGATCGGCGACAAGCACGTGCCGTTCGGACCCACCGATGAGACCGTCGTCAAGGCGGCACTGCAGATCCTCACTGGGTACAGCTCGGGACAGAGCCAGCTCGTCGAGGTCACCATCCCCGAGCTGTGGGAGCTGCTCAACAACCCCACAGCCCAACTGATCGAGGATTGCCGGTACTCCTCCGAACGGCACTTTTGGGACGAAACCCGTTTGCTGCGTGACGCATTGGGTCAACTGGTGTCCGGCGCCCTCGCGGGTCTCTTCGACGACCACACCACCATCCAGGTCGACTGGAAAGCGCCGATCCAGTCATTGAGCCTGTCCCGGCTGGAGCCCCTCGGAGACGAAGCGGTCGGTATCGCACTCACCTGCCTGAACAGCTGGGCACGTGGGATGCGCGAAATGTCCAGTCCTGGCGACTTACGGATCGTGGTCCGCGACGAGTCGTGGAAGCAGCTGCGCCTCGGAACCGAAGCCGTGAAGTCGTTCGACGCGGACCTGCGACTGAGTCGCACCCACGGCGACATCCAGTTCGCGGTCGGTCACAAGCCGTCCGACCTGCTGTCTGCCGGTGACGCTGGCTCGCAGGCGGTGGCGATCGCCAAGGACCTGCTGCACTTGGCCGACATCAAGATCCTGCTCGGCCAGGACGCCGGCGTCGCAGACGAATTGGAACGTCTCCTCGAGCTCGGACCGATCGCACGCAAGCTGGTCACCGGCTGGGGCATGCAGGGAAAAGGCCGCGCGGTGTGGTGCGTCGGCGAGCAGATGTACAAGGTGCAAACCGTCTTGCACCCCATCGAAAAGGACCTCACCTACACCAACGACGCGATCGCCGCGGCGGCCTGAGCGATGAACAAGTACCTCACAGGTGCCGTACCGGTCGCGCTCATCGCGGCCGTCCCGCTGATGGCGGCACTCGTCGTGGCGCCGGTCACTTCGCCGGCCGCCGGTGAAGAGCTGGCGATCACCCAATGCGACCAGGGAGGCGCACAAGTACAACCCACCGGCGCCTGGCGCGTCCCGACCTCGCAACGGTATGTGATCACCTCCGGCTTCGGCCCGCGGCCCTCACCAGGCGGCATCGGATCCACCTACCACGAAGGCGTCGACATCGCGATGCTGCCCGACCCCGGCTCGGTACTGGCCGCGGCCGCCGGAAAGGTCAAGGTCGCCGGGCCCTATGGCGGCCTCGGGAACGCGGTGGTGCTCGACAACGGAGGCGGCATCAGCACCACCTACGGGCACATGGCCAAGCTCGACCCGGCGATGCACGTGGGGGCCACGGTGACGATCGGTCAACGTCTGGGCCTGGAAGGTTCGACCGGGAACAGCACCGGCAATCATCTGCACTTCGGTGTGGCGATCAATAACAAATACATCAACCCGATCCCCTTCATGCAACAGCACAAGGCACCGCTCAACGGGCAGGCGGTCGCACCCAGCCCGCCCCGTCACACGGGACCGCCTGCGCCGCCGACACCTCCGGGTGGCGAAGGCGGCATAGGGTTCCCGCTACCGCTGCCGGGCAAGGACCGGCGGCAGTCACTGAACACCCCGCCGATCGTCATACCCAGTGCCATCAAAGGCTTCTACGTCAAAGCAGCGAACCGCTACAAACTGCCCTGGACCCTGCTGGCCGGCATCGGCATGGAGGAGACCGCCCACGGCATGGACCTCGGTGTCAGCAGCGCCGGCGCCCGAGGGGTGATGCAGTTCATGCCTGCGACGTGGTCGGTATACGGAGTCGACGGCGACGGCGACGGCATCGCCGACATCAACGACAACGCCGACAGCATCATGACGGCCGCGAACTACCTGACCAAGCTCGGCGTGACCAGCGGCCCGGCGGGCGTCAAGAAGGCGATCTTCGGATACAACCACGCGGACTGGTACGTCAACGACGTCCTCTACTACGCCCATGCGTACGGCGGTGGCACCGTGCTCGGCGACCCCACCGACTGCGGAAGCGGCGGCGACGGAAACCCCGACCTTCCGCCGATCAGCGACAAGCGGATCAAGAAGGTCCTTGGCTGGGCCAAGGATCACCTCGGCGACGGCTACGTCATGGGAGCCAACGGCCCGAACACGTGGGATTGCTCCTCGTTCGCGATGGCGGCATACGCACAGGTGGGCATCACCATGCCACGAACAGCCAGTGCGCAACGCGACTGGCTCGCCGCCGGCAACGGGTTCAAAGTGCCGGCAGACAAGGCCAAGCCCGGCGACCTCATTTTCTTCGACAGCTACCTCGGCCCGAACAAGATCGGCCACGTCGAGATGGTCTTCAACCCGGCCGGCCACCAGGCAATCGGTGCGCAGAACCCGAAAGACGGGGTCACCTTGAGCGACTACGGATACGACATCACTCACAAGCACCTCTTCGAAATCTGGCGCGTAGGACAGGTTTCGGATCACCCCAGCAAAACCGGCCAAACAACCACCACCAACTGACTGACTGACTGACTGACTGACGGGAGTGTCCGAAATTCGGTGTTTCTGGCCCTGATTGATTAGTACTTCTCTGCGGTGGGCCAGCGGCCCTCGAAGACGGTCGCGAACACGTTGAGTGCTGGCTTCCATCGCATGGTCCATCGTGCCTGTCCACGCCCGGTCGGGTCCAGTGACCTGGTGACGAGGTAGAGGCATTTGAGTGCTGCTTGCTCGTTCGGGAAGTGCCCACGGGCACGGACTGCCCTCCGGTAACGTGCGTTGAGCGACTCGATCGCGTTGGTACTGAACAGGATTCTCCTGATTTCGACGTCGTAGGCCAGGAACGGGGTGAATTCCTCCCACGCGTTGTCCCATAACCGGATCAGCGCGGGATACTGCTGGCCCCAGGTGTCGGTGAACTTCGCAAACTCCGCTCGTGCCGCCTCAGCCTTCGGCGCGGTGTACACCAGCTTCAGTTCCCTGGCGATCTGGTCCCAGTACTTTCGCGACGTCAACCGGAAGGAGTTGCGCAGCAGGTGAATGACGCATGTTTGTACGGTCGCGTCCGGCCACACGCTCTCCACCACGGCAGGTAGCCCCTTGAGGCCGTCACAGACGACGAACATGGTGTCGGCCACGCCGCGGTTCTTCAGCTCGGTCAACACCGCGAGCCAGTACTTGGCGCCCTCACCATCGCCTGGAGTGCCGGCCCACAACCCGAGCACGTCCTTCCGCCCGTCAACGGTGACACCGATCGCGGCGTAGAAGGGCCGGTTAGCGACCTGCCCGTCGCGGACCTTGACCACGATCGCGTCGATGAAGATCGCCGCGTACACCGGATCCAGCGGGCGAGCCAGCCATTCGTTCATCTCCTCGCTGATCCGATCGGTGATCCGACTGATCGTGTCCTTGGATACCGACGCGCCGTAGATCTCTTCCAGGTGGGCGCTGATCTCCCCAGTGGTCAGGCCCTTCGCAGTCAGTGAGAGCACAACCTGCTCGACCGAGCCGAGCTTGCGGTGGTGCTTGGGCACGATCACCGGCTCGAACGTGCCGGTCCGGTCCCGCGGCACCGTGATGTCGACTTTGCCGACGTTGTCGGTCAGCACCGTCTTAGTCCGGGAGCCGTTGCGAACGTTGCGGATACGACCCTCACTCGTAGCTTCCGAGGCAGTGTCGGTGTCGTCCGCTGATGCTGACGATGGCTGATGCTTGCCGTGTCCGAGGTGCTCAGTCATCTCCTCCTCCAAGGAGATCTCCAGCACCATCTTGGTCAGATCCTTCAACAGACCCGACGGGCCAGTCAACGAGTCACCGTTAGCGCGCGCATCGCGCACCAGCTCGGTGAGCGCTTCCATGCGGCGACGTTCCACGTCGGTCTTCTTCGGTCGGCGGTCCGCGGGCTCACGCCGAGCAGGTCGCGTCCCTGCCGGCTCCTCGTTGCTGTTGTTCACGTCCTGCAGTGTCATGCGTTACTACTCCGGTCCCGCCCCAACCATGGGGCGTGTCACGGACCAGAAACACCGAAATTGCGATAGTCCCTGACTGACTGATGACGATTACGGCGAACGCTCACGCCAGCCACGCCGTGAGATCGACGAAGGAGACGACGTGGCAGTGGGAAATCCACGGGTCATTCGCGGGTCTGTGATGGAGGAAACCTGGCACTACGGCCGGGTGTCGCCGCGCCTCGACACGCCGGTCATTGCGACCGATGAACTCACTGGGAAACCGCTGCGCGCCCTATGGTCAGCCCCGAGGACGATCCGGGCCGGCGACCCCGCGGGAAGCGTGCGCACCGACTGGTCAACGATGCTGCAGTGGACCGGGCACTACCAGCCGGGTGGCTTCGGAGAAGACGACCGGTCGCGATGGTGGTGGAGATGGCGCGAACCAGCTGAACGCATGTGGCCGGTGCACGCCAGCCCCGAGGCGCGGATCGCCATCGTCCGCACTGCCGACGATGTCCGAGCATGCGTGGCTCGTTGGGGAGACACCACCGGCGCCGTGTCATACGGGCACATGGCACAAGACGGTGTCCACGGGATCTGGGTTGAAGGTGAGGCACTCGCCGACCGCCTGGCCGGAGATGAGAAAAACCTCTGGTGGACTCAGAATCGGGAAAAGCCGAGCAACCAGACCCAATTTTCCCGTTGGGACGTCGCCAGCGTGGCATGGCTTGACCCGAGCGGTTTTACCGTTGGGCAGCCGCGGGCGGCCGCCGTCACCGCCGAGCGGACCTCACCGTATGAGCTCTTCGAGGACGTCCGCGGCCGACGCATTGTCACCGGCCGTGCTGTGGATGACGCGTTGGAATGGGATCTAGCCGAGGCACGCGGCTGCACATTCCAACGAGAGCGCCGCACGCATGACCAGAATGCACCAAAAGCTGGGTCGACACCGCGACGGTGACACTCGCCTTGCTCGGGCTGAGGACTCGACAGCCGGCTGATGACTGAGCGCCAACCCACTCTCCAGTCCCTTCAGGGGAAGAGGAGCAAAGAAGGAGACGTGGAATGCAGCGAAGCAGACGGACGGACCCCTACCCGTGGACCTGGGAGCGGCCGGTTGGGGTAATGGTGGCCTACTTCCTGGGGATCTTGTACGGGTTCCACACGGGCCGGGCACTGGCGAACTGCATCGCCGGGGCGGGATGGTCCTTCACCCCGGACGCGAACCTGTTCACCAGCATCCCCGGAGTGCTGCACGGCAACGCCGCGGCCGGCATCAGCGGCTTGCATCACGCCGCCGGCCGTCTGCTGTTGTGGTCATGCATCGTGCTGGTCGAACTGCTGATGGTGGGTGGCTTGTCGTTCGCGCTCAAGATGGCGTTCGACCGCTGGGGGCCGAACCGCGTGCAAGGTATGGCGAGCCGGGATGAGGCCGAAGCTCTCCTCGGTCGCACGCGGCTGCGGAAAGTGTCCGGTGTCGTACGGCCGGACCTGTACGGCAAGAAGGGAAGGATCCGCGGATGAGGAAGCTGGTCATGGACCCGCACGACGTTGGCTGGCGCCTGGGCAAGGCGGTCGAGCCAAGAGGCGGGGAGTTGTGGATCCCGTGGGACCGCACAGCCGGGGTGATCGGCCCACAGGGCAGCGGTAAGACGCTCGACCTGCTCATCCCAGCGCTGCTGGGGGCGCCCGGTGCGGCGCTGGTGACGCTGACGAAAGTCGACGACCTGCTCCTGAGCTTCAGCGACCGCCAGGCCGGCGGCAAGCCATGTTTGGTGCTCGACCCGTTCGGGCTCGCGCCCGGCCTGCCCGAGCTGGTGGTCGACATCATCGACGGATGCGTCGACCCCATGGTTGCCGAACGTCGCGCCAAGGCGTTCACCGCCGGGTCTGTGAAGGGGTCGATGACGCAGGGCCACGGCGACGACGCGGCACGGTTCTACGCCGCGGAGGCCGCGAAGGTGTTGCAGGCCTACTATCACGCGGCTGCGTTGACCGGCCGGTCCCTCGAGCACGTTCTGGAGTGGGTGGCGCAGCCGTTGCGGACCAACGAGCCCACCGAGATCTTGAGGGAGCACCCGCAGGCGGCCCCGTTCTGGTACGGGCTGCTGTATGGCGCCTTGCATGGCGACGACCGGACGGCCGGAAACACCATCACCACCGTGCAGCAGACGATGTCGCTGTTCTTCCAGGCGGATATTCGCCGGCGCTGCGTGCCGAGCAAGGGACGCCCAGCCACCGATATCGCAGAGGTGGTCCGCCAGGGCGGCACCATCTACCTGCTGGGTCGCGAGGACCCGTACGCATCCGCGTCACCACTGATGACGGCCGTTGCTGAGCACGTCCTGGACACCGCCCTGGCGGCTGCCAACCGGTCCCGCTGGGGCAGGCTGTGCCCGCCGTTCCTCGCCTGCCTGGACGAACTGCCGTCGACGGCTCCGCTGCCGACACTGCGGACTCGTATGGCGAACGAGCGGGCTCTGGGCATCAGCATCATCTACGCCACTCAGACGTGGCGACAGTTGGCGGCGATCTTCGGGGAACAGGAAGCACGCGCACTGCTGGGGCTGACGAACAATCTGATGGTGTTCGGGGGATCCAAGGACGCCGCATTCAACCAGGAGATTTCCGACCTGCTCGGGGTCACCCGCGTCGCCCGCACCAGCTATCAGAGCGGTCAGATGGGCGGACGCACCGTCTCCGGTGAGGACATCCCGATTCTGCGGGGGGAGGAGATCCGGCAACTGAAGGAGCGTCGAGCGCTGGTGATCGCCGAGAACGGCAAACCGATGATCGCCAAACTGCACCGATGCATCGATGGCAAGGCCGGCGCGCAGCTGCTGGCCCGCAAGGACAAGCTGCGGCTAGTGATGGATCAGCAACGGGAGATGGTGGTGACGCCCGAGGCGCAGGCGACGCGCGCCCTGGTGGAAGCCCGTCGACGCGGGTTGACCATCGACGATGAAGACAAACGGAGTGCGTGATGACCGGCACAGACAAGGCACGAAGTGAACCATTGCCGATGACCCGACGGTTCCCCATGGTGGGTCCGCAGCTGCAGTTGGCCTACCGGGAGCTGGCGATCGCCGACAAGGGTGACGAAGCACAAGTCGAGGCCCTCGGCGACATCTCGGCGCTGCCCCGACCGTGGGACCCAGCGAGCTGCTTGCGCCCGGACCTGCGGGAGGAGCTGTGGGTGTGGCTGGAGGAAGTCGTCGACTGGTTGAACCACGAATACGTCTGGGACGAGCACGGATTCATCCCGCAGTGCTGGCCGCGGCACCCGCACCTGGTGCACGAGATCGCCGTCGTGGCCGATCAGCGGCGTCGGGCGGGCATCGCCCTTACTTCCGATGCGTTGGAGGACTGGCACCGGTACTGTCTGCCGGCGTTCGTCGACCGAATGAAGATCCGGTGCAAGGACCACTGCGGGGAGGGCCACCGTCAATGGCCGGCCCGAGGCGCGTATACCCGCTACCTCAGCGACGCGGCGGGGGACGGGCGGCGCGAGACATACGCCGCCGACATCGAGCACGCGGCAACAACCGGCGCCGGCCGGCGCCGGCCTATGCCAACCATGCCGCCACCCCATCTGGCGTCGGTGAATCTCGACACGGGTGAGGTCCTCGACGACGAGTGACCCGAGGCCACCGGCCGGTTGTCGGTGCGAACGGGGATAGTCACTCGTGTGAGCCCGAGTGTCGTCACCCTGACCTATGCACCCGCGGCCGGGGTCGACGTGGAGCACCTGGTCGCGGTTGCGGCAGCGATCAGGGGCATCTTCGACAGCGGACCGCTGTATGAGGACGTGAGGATCATCGGCGATACGGTGCGGTTCACAGTGCGTTTCGCGCGATGGCCGGAATACGGCGCGGCCAATCTGGCGCGAGGGCTCGTCGGTCGAGCGTTGAGTGAGGCAGGCGTCGCCGGCCGGCTCGTCGAGGTTGCCTGCGCCGAGACCTGACGCCCCAAATTTGTCAGGTCAGGACCAGCGCGACGAGTAGCCCGGCGACCAGCCACGGCCCGAACGCGACCCGGTCACGCAGTCCGCGTCGGGTTAGCACCGCCCACGCTACGCACAGGAGCGGGCCGGCCAGGAACGACCACCACACCGTGGCCAGGCCATGGAACCCGGCGACGAGGCCGACAACACCGGCGAGCTTGACATCGCCGAACCCGATCGACCCGCCGCTGACCAGGTGCAGTGCGAAATAGATTGCGAATCCGGCGAACCCGCACCCTAACGCCCGCAGGAGGACCGGTGGATCGATGGCGGCCAGAGCGACTATCGCAACCAGGGTGAACCCGGCCACCGGCAGCAGCACCCGATCGGGAAGCCTCCGAACATCGATGTCGACCGCCGCCAGCCACGGCCCCGCCGCCAACAGTGGAGTCGCCACAAGCAGGGACCGCCACTGGTTGGGCATCGCGCACCACGACACCAGGGCCGCCGCCAGTGCGCTGACCGGCGGCACCCACCGCGTACTCGAGGGCAGCGGCCGATCCGCCTCTGAGGGTCGGCGGTAGCGCAGGGAGGCCAGGTTGCGACGGGTCAGCACGCCGAGCAACACCGCGGCGATGGTGTAGGCGGTGACGGTGGCGCTGGCGAGGGGCACGAGTTCGACGCTACCCACCGATGGGCGATCCCGTCCGGGTCATCCACAGCCCCTCGCATCAGCTCATCGGCGGGGGCCGTCGCGGCCGCGGTCGAGGGGTGTTGCGGGCCGGCGTCGCTGCTGCTCGGCGCCGGAGAGTGTCGCGGTGCTAGCGGCGACCGGTGCCCCCGGCGGCTGCAACAGGTCGAGCTTGGCGACGAGGCGGTAGCGCAGGTCCTGGGCAGGCAACTGACCGAGCGGCTGCGCACCAACGAGTTCGCGTACCGCGGCCGCGACATCGTGGCCCTGGGCGGTGGCCTCGTCGAGCATCATCGCCAACGCCTTCCAATCGCTTTGTTCGACCAGCCGGGGATCCACGCTGTCGGCGAACTCTGCCCACCGGATCTGCGCGTCTTTGGATTTGGCCTGGATGCGTTTCTTGGTGTCTTGTGCCTGGTCCCTGCCGTCCTGGGCAGCCTTGCGGGGGTCGTCGGTGAATGCTCGAGCGGCAGAGAGGACCTCTTGCTGTGCGCGGCGGGTGCTGACCTTGAGCCGGTTGCTCACCTGCGCGATGCCCGACTCCCAGAACCGAGCCGGCCGGGCGGCGATGATCTTCGCGGCGGTGGAAAGTGCCTGGGCCGCAGGCAGGTTGGTCAGGCGCTCCTGCAGCAGTGTTTCGGCCAACGGGACGCGGTCGAAGAGCACTCCGTGCAGTCGCTCGGGGCCGAAAGCTCCGGCGAGTTCGGCGGGGTCGAAACCGGCTGGGAACAGGGCTTGTTCGGAATCCATCCCGTGCTGGGCGAGCAGCCAGAAGTCACGCTCGGCGGCCACCTGGCCGCCGGCGTCGGCGTCCGTGGCCACGACCGGGTTGCGGCCGAGGCGTGCCAGCTGGTCGGCTTGTTCTTCGGTCAGCGAAGTGCCCAACGGCGCGACGCCCACGCAGTCGTCCGTCGAGACGGTGACGGCGATCGCGTCCATGGGCCCTTCAACCAGGACAGGCGTGGCGCCCGCGGCGAGTCGGTACGTGCCGGCGACGTACAACTGCTCGCCCTTGACGAAGAGCGCCGTTTCGGCCGTGTTGAGGTACTTCGGTCCAGCCTTGTCCTCGTCGGTCAGATCTGGGTGCCGGCGGCCGACGAAGCCGAGGACGACGTCGGGTCCCCCGAACGGGACGGGCTGGAAGTCCCTCCACCCGTCGCGTCGGTGGATGATCGGCATGACCAAGCGGTTGACGAACCGGTCACGCAGTCGACCCTGCTGGTTGTAGATGGCGACGTTCGCGGCGATCATCTCCTGGTCGGTCACGCCCTGGGCGCGCAGGTGCGTGATGAGGGTGTCCCAACCGGGCGGTGCGAAACCGGGCCGGAGCTCGAGGTCGCCGACCAGGTTGACGCCGAACCGGTCCCGCAGGTGCTGTGCAGCCCATGAGTCGGGCAACGACTTCTCGTAGAACTGCAGGGTGAGCTCGTTGATCTGCGCGATGCGATCGGGAGTGACCTGGCTTTCCAGGATGCGGTTGGCCCGCTCGGATGCCTGCTCGAGTTGACGCTCGGACGGTTCGAGGGGACCCATGGCGTCGCGACGGAGCGCGGCGAACGCCAAACCCTGTGCGGGTTCCGCCTCTGGGGTGGGGCCACCCGGGTCGAGTTCGATCGGTTCGGTGTCGCCCAGGTCGAGATCCCACGGCATGTCGTCGTCGCTGGGCGGCGGCGCGTCGACGACATATTCCGGCACCGGGTCGGCGCTTTCGGTGATCTGTCCATCGGTGACGGGCTGCTCGGCCGCCCAGGCATCCTCGGGGGGCTGCTCGTAGTCGCGCTCGTCGTAGCGGTCCTCGTCGGGGATGGGGTCCATGGCCACCTGCACCCGCCACAGCAGCGCCTGGCACCAGTCGACGTCGATGTCGTGCAGCTGGTCGGGTACTCCGGACAGCAGCGCCTGGACCGTCCAACCGCGTTGGATGGCGTGGTCGACCGCGGCGACGAGGGCCGGCCAGGAGGTGCTCGCGCGCACCTGCGCTGCGCGATCGGGGCCGAGCAGATCGGGCAGTTTGTCCGACCAGTCCGTCGTCAGCGACTCGTCGGCGCCAGTGGTGGTGGCAGCCCCGAGATGTGCTGAGATGCGCCACCACAGGGCCGCGGCCGCGTGGTCGTCGGGCAGCACGCCTTCCTCGGCGGCGCGGTGCAGCACCGCCCGGGCGGGGACGCCCGCGCGGGACATGGAGGCCAGGTGTTCGGCCAGGACGGGTGCGTAGCTGTCGCGCAGCACCTGCGGTGCGATCTGGCGCAACAATGGCGCCCACTCATCGGTGGCGGGGGAGCGGCCACCGAGTGCACGGTGGTGCAATCCGGATTGCCAGCGGGCGACGGCCTTTTGGAGTTGCTGCGGACCGGTCGGGCGACGGTCGTCCGGGTCGACGTGCATGGCGGCGCGCCATACCGCGACCTCTGCCACGACCGCGTCGGTCGGGCGGGCGGCGCCGGCGGGCACCCAGTTGGGTGCCGTGGGATCGTGCGCGGCCGCATCGCCGACGACGGATGCGCGATCGCGGACCAGTTGGTCACGGGCGGTCAGATAGGGACCCCACTCTTTGTGCGTGACCAGGGCCTTCGGGACCGCCGGAATCCACGGCAGCGGGCCTTGCCCGGCATCGCGCAGCCCGGATGGGTCCAGGCGCCAGTCCAGCACGGCGGCCACATCGTCGGCGGTCGTGAGCTCGCGGCGGGCGGCGGCAGCCTGAAGAGTGTCGATCGGATCCTTACCCGATGCGCCGATCAGGATCAGGTGCGCGCGCAGCGCTGGCCAGGCCGGTTCATTGGTCACTCCGGGAACGGCCCGTTCGGCGCCTGCCTCCAGCGCGGAGACGGCGGGCTCGCCGAGCAGGTCCTCGGCCGCGAAGTAGAGCGCGTCCTGGTATCGGGAGGCGGCGGCACCCAGCAGCTCGGCCGGGTCCGCGGCGTCGCGCAGCAGCGTGGTCGCCGAGCGTGCGGACCCGTCGTTGGCGACCATCGCCTCCAGTTCGTCGGTGGCCGTGGGCGGCACCACCAGGTCGGGGTGCACCACCGAGTGCGGGTCGCCGTCGGATGCGACCTGCAGGTACAGGTGGTTGGCGCGGCGGGCGCGCGATAGGGCGGTGTACAGCTCCTGGCGGGTCTCCTCCCCGGAGAACAGCCCGTGGCAGGTGTCAGAGGTGGCGCCCTGGGCGGCGTTGGTGGTGGTGGCGTAGCCCAGCTCGACGGATGCGGCGACGTAGTCGGCCGGCACTGTTACGTGCAGGTTGGCGTCGAGCCGGCGCAGCCTCAGGCTGCCGGTGCGGGTGATCTTCTCCAGGGTCCACCGGTCGCCGTTCTTGACCCAGTCGCTGGAGCTGACCCGCAAGTCGCGGCGGTTGGCCCGTGTGATCAGCACGTCGCCGATGCTGGCGTCGTTGCCGTCGGCCAGGTGGACGGTGCGCGCCCGGGCTCGAGGATTCGTGCCGCCCTCGTCGGCCAGCCGGTGGGCGCGGGCTCGTTGGTTGAGTTGGCTGACCAGGTCGCGGGTGGGGGCGAGCATGATCGCGTCCAGGCCGGCCGTGCGGTCGGTGGCCCAGGCGGTGAATACGGCCTCGGTCATGGTGGCCATGTCACCGACGTGGACCCGGCCGTGGTCCAGGTAGTACCCCAGGCCCTCGGGTTTGCCAGCGCGCAGGGCGAGGCTTGCCGCCCCTTCGGCGACGTTGACGGTGCCGTCGGCGTTGACGAACCGGTGCAGTTCGCTGAGCTGGAGCGCGCCGTGGGTGGCTTGGATGTCCCGCAGTACGCCGCCGGCGCCGATCGCGGACAGCTGTTGGTCATCGCCGATGAGCCGGACGCTGCCGCCTTTGCTGAGGATGTAGCTGACGGCGCGGTCGAGGGAGAGGGTGTCGGCGGTGCCTGCTTCGTCGATGACCACGAGCGTGGTGTTGTCGATGTGCTTGACCCAGTCGGGCAGGATCCCCTTCTGCAGGGAGTCGGTCAGTTTCGCCAGCGTGTCGGTCTGCACACCGATCTCGCCGTGCAGGATCTTCGCGGCACCGGCCCGCGGGGCCAGTCCGACGACGGTGCCTCCACCATTGGCCCAGGCGGTGGTGAGGGCCTTCATCGCGGTGGTCTTGCCGCTGCCGGCGGGGGCGATCGCCAGCTGCACTCGGCGGCCGGACATCGCCATTTCTCGTACGAGGGTGACCTGCCCGGCGTTCAGGTCCGGGCCGTTGGCGGACTGCTCGAGCAGGGCAAGGTCGACGTCGTTGGCCGCGACCCGCATGCCGTCGACGCGGCCGGCCGCACTGACGAGGCGCTCTTCGGCGTCCAGTACGTCGCGCGAGGTGAACATCGTCGCACCCGCGACGTCGTACACGCTGGTGCCGTCCCGCCGACACAACTTGGCGGGTTCGGTGAGGTCGTCGACCGGGCGGGCAAGGTTGATCGACCGCTCTGTGAGGACCGTCGCGACCAGTGCGTCGACGGTCGGCTCGATCAGTTCACCGGGCAGGTTGGCGGCGCGCACCTGGCGCTGCGCCTCGGCGCGCACATGCCATGTCTGCCAGTGAGCCCGACGATTCTGCAGGTTGTCGACGATCCGATCGGCAGTGCTCGCCACCCATGCCGGGGTGATCTGCTCGGCTTCCTTGGCTGAAGGCGACAGTGCGGTCCGGATCATCTGAGTCAGCTTTTTCTCGCCGCCGAGGACCGCGATGGCGTCCGCCCGCCAGGTCCGTCGCTGCTCGCCGATGCTGCGCGGCTCGTGCTTGGCCTCACGTGTTTCAAGGGTGGCCTGCTGCGCCAGCTGCAAGGCCTCGACCGGCGACGGCGGCCGGTTGTGGGTGCGTTGGAACTGGGCGGCCAACTCGTTGCGGCGCACGTCGATGCGGGCACGGCGGGTGGACCACGCATTGTTGAGCTGTGCGTCGACGCCGACGATCTCGCGGATGGGTCGCTTGCGTGTGTCGGTGCCCGCTCGTTCCTCGAATTGCACGCCGAGGCGTTGCCGCAGGTACTTCTCCAACGCGGTGTTGTACGTCTCGGAGATGCTGACCATTGCCTTGAACAGCACCCTGCCGTCGATGCTGAGCCAGCGACCGTCGTCGGTCTGCACCTTGTTGGCGATGGCGATGTGGCTGTGCAGGTCTGGGTCGCCAGCCCGGCTGTCGCGGTGCGTGAACGCCGTGGCCACCATCCCTTGCACGTCGACCTGGCGGACGCCGTTGGTGCCGGTGCGGCTGTACAAGGCGTGCGTCTCCAGGAAGCGCAGCGCGTCGGCGACCGCGTCGTGATGGGCTTGTTCGATGATCGCGGCGACGGGGGTATCGGCTACCGCCCAGAGCGTCGACACGGATTTCACCGGGGAGAAAGTGAC
This sequence comes from Flexivirga sp. G2, assembly GCF_055397625.1. NCBI lineage: Bacteria > Bacillati > Actinomycetota > Actinomycetes > Micrococcales > Dermacoccaceae > Flexivirga > Flexivirga sp. G2. The sequence goes on along the minus strand of NZ_AP039675.1, from coordinate 2,356,616 downwards.
GTCATACCCGGCGACGGCGCGGGTCTGCGGGCGGGAGTGTTTGGCGACGGTGGCGGCGAGTTCGCGGGCGTCTTCGGGCTGGCGGCCATGCTCGCGCTGGAAGACCTCGCGGGCAACTTCGGTGCGGATGGTCGCGCGCTGTTCGGGGGTGAGCGGTGCATCCCGCTTGAGCCCCTCTCGCTCGTTGAGGTCGCCCATCCGCTCGGCGACTTCTTTGCGGAAGTCGCTGATGTCGTTGTCGTAGACCTTGAACGGCGACCCCAGCCGGGTGATCGCCTCATAGTCCTGCTTTTTCAGGTCGGGGCCGGCGAGGTTCGCCTTCCGCTGCGCGGCCAGCGGGTGATGGCCCGAACCGAAGAGCGCCTGCATCTGTTCGGCGGTCACCGTGTCGCCGGCGGACAACCCATCGATCCCGGTCATGCCGGAGCCGACCCACTTGCCGGGCGTTTCGCCTCGCTCGGTGTAGTAGCTCGCCAGACCCGTATAGCCCTTCTCGGTGCTGTCCATCGCAGCGACTTGCCGGGTCAGGTAGTCGTACCCGGACCCGGCAGTCAGCTTGTGGACGCTGGCGGTCATGCCGTGACGAGCTCCCGCAGTCGCCGGCCAATCGCGGCCGCGTAGACCTCGCGAACGGTGGCCGCGGCGATGAATGCCCGGCGTCCCGCGTCACACCGGCCGTGCACTCGAGCAGGGTGAATGGCGATCAGGACGTGGACGTGCAGCTGGCGGGATGAGCAATCGGGCACGCATCCGCCCGGCGCCCGGTCGAAGGCTGGTATGCCGACCGCGTCAAGTGCATCGTTGGCCGCCATACGGTGGGCATCGAGGACTTGGGACCGCACGGACTGGTCGACCAGTGACGACAGGACGCCGACGCTCGGATCGGCGAAAAAGGTGACATTGACCCCTCGCGGGTCCTGTCGGGATCGAAGAACCACGTTTGCCATGTCCGCCGCAAGTCGCGGGCGTCGACCCCGCGCTCAATGGTTGAAAAATCAAGCACCGAGAATGCAAGAGGTGTGTGGGACTTGAGATTGGGGGCGGTGGAGGGGGAACGGGCGTGGTCTGCGTGATCGGGTGACGGTGGTCGGGGGCGGTCGGGGCGGGATTGACGAGTGCGAGGTGAGCGTGGGGGGCGCTGATGGGTCTTGTGTGCGGTTGAAAGGTGATCGGAGTCGAGAGATGAAGGTGGTCGGCGATGAGCGGTGGTCAGTCGGTGCGTCAGCAGGCGCGGCGTGCGGCGATGGCGGCGCAGACGAAACGCAAGAAGGAGGCCGAAGCGCAGGATCGCAGTCGCCGTGACCTGGCGGTCAAGGTGATGATCGGGTTGAAGGAGCGCGACGCCTGCGAGCTGGACGCGGCGCGTGCGCTGCGTCGGCTGGTGGAGGACGAGAAGCTGACGATGAAGGAGGCGATCCAGTGGTGCGGAGGGGAGTTGACCGTCAGTCAGGGGTCGCGGCTGAAGGCATTGGCGGCCGACGCGGCCGGTGTCGGTGCGACCGATGACGATGCAGACGGTGATGCCGGGGCCGCACCGGCATCACCCGAGGACGGGTCATGAGGTGAGGTGGCGCGATGGCCGGGCGACGCATTGACCCGGCAGGGCTGGCGGGCCTCGCGGCGGCGTTGGGTGATGTCGAGGTGGTGCGGCGGTACGCCACGAAGGTGGTGCGGGTGCCCGGGAGCGACTGCCTGTGGTGGACGGGCGCGGTCAGTGGCCGGGGTCACGGGCGATTTTGGTTCGCGGATGGTCGGTGCATCGTCGCGCACCGGTTCGCCTTCGGCTTACAACGCGGCGTCCAGGAGCTCGAGGACGCCAGGGTACTGGGGCATCGCTGTGACAACCCGCTGTGCCAGCGAGTCGCGCCCGGACATGTGGTGGTCTCTTCGGCCCAGGAGAACCGGCGCGAGTGGGCACACCGCAAGGAGGTGGCCGGGTCGCCGTTGGGCGATCCGCGTGGCGCGCGGCGAAGGGCGCGGGCGTTGCGTGACATGGCGCGTCGGGATCCGCGCGAGGTCGCGGCCGAGCTTGACCGGCTGCGCCGGTTGTATGGCGAGCAGATGCAGTTGCCGCTGGGCTGACGGCGCACGCAGCAGGGGACCTGCGAGTTGCTGGTCCCCTGCTGGATGCGAGTGTGCGCGCTGGATGCTCAGGTGCGCAGGCAGGCGACGATCTCGGCGGTGTTAGCGATGCCGGTGAGGGCCGCGCTGAGGGCGCGTGCGGTGCGGGGAGTGACGGTCAGCTGGTCCCCCTCGATGCGGATGACGACGCGCACTGGTGGGGCGTCGCGGTCCACTGCGGCGGTGATGAGCGTGCCGTTGCCGTCGTGGAACATCACGGACTCGCCGAGGACGAGGATGCCATCGGGGTGCGCGGTGGGGTCGGGTGCAGTCATGAGGTGGGCTCCTTCTCGAGTCGGATCAGATCAATGCCTTTGCACGTGTAGGGGACAGGCAGACGTCGCACCGCGTCGTCGGGTTCGTCGCTGGCCACCTCGCTGAGGAAGGGCTCCACGGTCGTCCGGACGGCGGCGGTTGACGGTCCGGCGACCCATTGCAGGCTCATGTAGCCGTAGCCAGTGCCCCGGCTACAGACCAGGTGGAACCGGGTGTGCGGGTGCGCTGCGCGCAGGGCACGCCGGATCAGCTTGGCTGTTTCGACGGGGGTCAGCTTTCGCGGTGGTCGCGGCGGCAAGACGATCGGTTGCTCCATGACGGGTATCTCCTTCGTGAGGGCCGGGGCGGTGTGGCGTATACGTCCGCACCGCCCCGGCGTGGTCGTTGCGCGGGGCGTCAGGCGGCAGGGTGACCGGACGCAGCCGGGGTGGCTTTGCGGGTCGCCGGCCGGGCCCGCTTCTTGGCGGCGGGCTTGTCAAGGCCGGCCGCGCGCTTCTCGACGTCGGCCAGCTCGTACCCGTTCGCCGCGAGGAACGCCAGGTATCGGGCAGGCCCGGACTGGACGCTGCGCCAGGTGTGTTCGCTCATCTGCGCCTCGTACGCCGCGCAGCAATGCCCGACGGCGATCAGCAGCGCGCGACCGTCGGTGACGTTCTCCACTGACTTGGCGCGGTCACTGCGCATGCGCGTCTTGCCACCGTGCAGCAGTTCATCCACCACGCCAGGAGTGCGGTAGTCGGTTAGCGCGCTGGCGTGACCGGCGAGGGTGGCCGCGACGAACACGGCGCTGCCCTTCGGCGCCGTCTTGCGCGTGAGGAACTTGCGCACCCAGGCGGCACGGACGGTCTGCGCCGACTTCCATGCCTTGTTCGACTCGATGACGTCCCGACGTTCCGCGCGGGCCGCTGCGCGCTCCTTCTCGGTCATGTCCGCGAGCTTCTTCTTGCCGCTCCCGCCTCTGCCGAAGCGGTCGGCATGACCATTGGCCTTCGCGGCGGTGCAGACGTAGGTCGCACTGGTCACGTACGCGCCCCGCTCGTCATCGTCGGCGGTGTCCCCGGCCGATGCACCCCACTGCCAGCCGTACTCGACATAGGCGGCGTGCCCGGGGCACTCGCGGTGCGTCTCGGGGGTGAGTTGCTTGCCCTGGCCGTCAGCGAGCCGAGTGAGGCGCTGGATCGTCTTGTCGTCCCATGCCGGGGGCTCGATCACGGTCACGCCTTCGGCGGTCAACTGCTCGGCCAGGGCGGCGATGGCCTGCCGCTCCGTGCGCTTGTCGCGCTGGCGCTGCAGTTCGTGCTCGAAGCCGGTACCTGCCTCGGCGGCAACGGTCAGGGCCTTGAGAGCCTCCTTGTCCTGCTCGAACTCCGCCAGCCCTGCGGCCTGCTCCAAGGTGAGGAAGTCCCAGCGCGCCGCAGCCTTGGTGGCCAGCTCCGACTCGGCGACCTTGAGACCGGCGTCAATCTCTGGGCGCTTGTAGCCGGTCTTCTTGGCGATCTGCGCGGCGGACAGGCCGAACCCGGCGAGCTGTTCGAACCCCTTGGCACGATCAGCGGCGGTCATGTCCGTCCGGTGGTAGTTGGCCGACATCTGGTCGATGATCCGGTCCGCGTCCTCACGGCGGTGTGTCGCGTAGGCCGGGATCGTTGGCGTCTTGGCCTCAATCGCGGCCAGAGTCCGGAGTTGCCCGTCGACCACGACATATTGGCCGTCTCTATCGAAGTAGCCGACCACCGGAACGATGACGCCGCGCTCTCGGATGCTGGCGACGAAGTCCTTGGAGAGCTTGACATCCGCGCGAACGTTCGCACCGATCTTCACGGTGCGCGGATCGATGTCGACAGTCATGGCTGCGGTCACCGATTCATCCGTCGCACTTGCGGCTGCGACGTCGCTGGCGGTCGTCGTGGCGGTGGTGGTGGCGGTGTTCTTGCTGGTCATGCGAACCTCCGTAGAGTAGAAAAAGTGGATACGTGTATCCTCGTCGGATCGGCGCCGCTGCGGGCGACGGGTTTGGGTGCTGTGGATATCCGGGTGCGCGCGGGCCAGCTGTGCGCGGAGGCGGTCGGCGCGTCCGGTAGGTCCCCGCGGCGGCCGCGACGTACCGTCAAGGCAGCACACGGCCCGCCGGCGATGCACCGGGAAGGGTGTTAGGACGAAGGGGCAACGGTTTGGTCGACGACCGAGAACTCGTGCCCACGACGGTGTACTGGGATCGGCCCACCTGGGATCGGGCGCGAGCGGCATACATGGCCGACCTGGACACGGTGGATTCGTCAACGGCAGCGTTCTTGTGGTGGCTGCACCGCTGCCTCGAGGTGCACGCGGACCTGTCGCCCGAAGCGAGAGACCGCATCCGCCGGCAGCACCCCGGCCCGGCTTGGGGGACAGGGCACGGCTTCAGCCGGATGCACACACTGCGCCCGGATTTGCTGCGCCGGATCGACGATGCGATCGTGCGTGATCGGCGCGACTTGGGGCAGATGGTGAGCGTGTCCCAGTTCTGCCGTGAAGCAGCCAGAGCCGCTGCTGACGCAGCCGAGGAACGTCTGGGGCGTGACCTTCCGCCGGCGCCGGCGCGGCTGCTGAACAACCCGCGCCGCCGGCAGCGCGACTGAGTGCTCGAAGCGGCGCTTCGGCTTGCGCCGGCGGTGGCACTGCCTCCAAGCTCAAGGGGCAGGACCGGGCGGTCGAACGACACCACACCCCTGGTGGTGCGCGAGTCGTCTTCCCCTGGACGGACGCGACGCTCCCGCCCGGTCCTGCTCGCATCTCTCCGCAAATACGGCGGCTGCCAGTGAGCGTGTAGCCGCCGGAACTCCCTTCGGGCAGTCAGGGACCGACCTACGGACCCGGATATGCCAGGAGGGCGCGTTGAAGACATCTACTTGGGCTCGACTATTGACCACCGCCGGCCTCGCCACCGTCGTGTGCGCCGCCCCGGCGGCCGCGGCTCGCGCCGACACCGGAGGGAGCAGCAGCCAGCAGGTCGGCGCGTTGCGCGGTCCCAGTGCCGCACAGGCCCGCATGCTCGCACCGGCGACACCCACCTACTTCGGTTTCAAGACCCAGACCGTCCACTCGCCCAAGGGCGGATCCCACAGCATCTGGTTCGGGCGCATGAACTACGGAGGCATCCTCGTGCTGTGCATCGACGGGGAGCTGCTGGCGCCGTCGTCGTCCCCCTCCAAACCGATCAGTCGCACCTCTCAGGTACGGCTGGCGGGGTTGCTGTCGCGCTATCTGAACAGCACCGACCGGGTAACTGTCGGGGCACTGTCCTACATCTCCCGCCAGCTGCTCGATCCAGGATGGTCGTTCGACCAGAAGGCGTTTACGACCCTCAGGCCGGCTGACCAAGCAGCGATCAAGGCCCGCGTGCGTCAACTCAACGCCGAGGCCGCGGCATTCTCCGGTTCCTACAAGCCGGTCGTCACCAACACCTTGGGAACCCCGGACGTATCCGGAGCCGTCCGCTCCGGAACGGCCTCGCTGGGCCTGGCCGCCGCCGGCGGCGCACTCGTTCCCGGGGTGACGTTCAAGGCACGCATCACCGGCAACGCACAGTTCACCCTCGGCCTGAAGCACGTCGGTTCCACAGCCGCGCGCACCGGGGTCAACCAGACCGTCTTCGGCCAGACCAAGTCGGCCGCCACGCTGCTGCCGTGGGCTGGCACCCCACAGGCGAAGAACGGAGATCCGGTCACCATCAGCGGGGCCTTCTCCGGAGTGCCGGCGTCCGCCTACTACGAATACGACTCACCGCGGGCCGGCGAGCAGCGGGTGATCGGAGCGGCACCTACCGGGACCGCGGCCGGGACATCGCCCACCGTGAAGCTCAAGGTCACCACGCCGAAGGCCTCCACCGTGGTGGCCACCCAGGAATGGACTGCCGGAGCGAAGATCGTCGACGTCCTCACCACCGAAGGCCTCAACGCGTCCACCGTCGACGTCACCGCCCGGGCTCTCGTTGCACCGAAACCGGCCGACCTGGGCTCCTGCGCTCAGTTCGGGGCCAGTCAGTGGGCGACCGCGGTCAAGGACGGCACAGCCAAGGTGGTCGCGACCGCGAAGGTGACAGGGCAGCCCGCCAATGCCGACATCAAGGTGCCCCTCTCCCTCAGCCGGGACATACCGGCCGGCGCATGGTGTGGGTCGATCGACGAGAAGGTGTTCACGAACGGCGTTCACGTCATGCCGATGAGCAACGGACAAGCGCCGTTGCCCGGGACGCCCCTTGTCGCCACCGCGCTCGGCGACCCGCACGAGTGGGGCTCGATGACGGTCTCCGCTAAGCCAACCCCGACCGCGACCCCGACTCCGAGCTCCAGCTCGACCCCGGCACCCACGACGAGCAGCACCCAGCCGGTCATCCCGACGGACCAGGCGACGCACGGCATGAACGGTGTCGGCATGGCCGCGGGCGCCGGCTTCGGAGTGTTCGCGTTGCTGACGGGCGGCGCACTGGCTCGCACGCTCCGCTGCCGCAACCGGTGAGGAAGATCACCGTGAGCGACCATGTGTCCTGTGCCGAACCATCGCCGGAAAGAAGGATGCGACGCGCATTCGTCGCCCCTGGAAATTGTGCTCGGCGTGCTCGTGGTGGCGACAGCGGTGACCGCATGGTCATGGTGGCTCGTCCTGTGGATTCCCGCGCTGGCCGGCCTGGGGTTGATCGGTCACTTGCTCATCGTCGATGGCTGCGCTCTCGATCGTCACGGCTCACCTGTCACCGGCCGAGACGCAGATCGCTATTCGCGGTACCGGATGAAGTTGGCTGCCGGGCAGCGCGACGCCCTCGACGACCTCATCGAACAGCATCGCTTCAACGAGCGGGAATCCTGATGCCATTCGCTCAGCTGGGAATCTCTGCCGAGGCACACGAAACACACGGGCTCCGCCTGATCTGGGCCGAAGTCGAAAGGGTCGCCGAGCGATGAAAGAGAACAAGTCCCTACGCTCGCCGTTGGCACTGGTGGCCGCCGGCATGATGACCATGGCCGTAGCCGCAGCCGGGCTGATGTTGACCAGCCGTGCGGGACCACCTGCTCTCGCGGCACCGGTCGCCTCGGCATTCCAAACCGCCGACAACCAGCCCGCGCCGACCGTTGGGCGGTCGAGCTCGACCGCCAGCCGCTCCTCGAGCCCCCAGGGCAGGGCAGCCAACACGAGCACTGCGAACGCACCCCGACGGCATTCGTCCGAGTCGACACCGGCCGACCGGAAACCGTCCACCACGCAGGCCGCCGCCCGCGCGGCAACCTCGTCGACAGCGTCGCCGCAACCGAGGACGCCGAGCACGCCGAGCAAGGAGTCGTCGACGGCGGCGGCAATGGCCCCGAACCAGGTGTGGATCCCGTCAGTGAACACAAGAGTCGCCATCGTCGCCGAAGGCCAGTCGGGCGGCCTGGCCGCCATACCCTCCACCCCGGGTCGTGTCGGCTGGATGGACTGGACACCGTCGCTGGGCGCGCCAGCCGGGACTGTCGTCATCGCGGGCCACGTCACCTTCAACAACGTGCCCGGGTCCTTCTATCGGCTGCCGAACATCAAACCCGGCGCCGTCGTCTACACCTCCAACGGTGCCGGCACCGTGCAGGCATGGAGGGTGCAATCGGCCAATGCCTACCCCAAAGGAAAGTTGCCCGCCTCGGTCTGGAGCTCCACCGGTCCACGACGCCTGGCGCTGATCACCTGCACCGGCAATATCGGCCTGGTCCCGAAGCAAGGGGGCTACGCACACCTGGACAACCTGGTCGTGCTGGCCGCGCCGGTCGCCACCCGATGAACCCAGACGGTGCCGGTGAACACTTGGCTCACCCTCTACCACCACACCAGTGAGGAGGCGGCCCGCGCGATCCTGACCTCGGGGCGGATGGAGTCGTCCGCGCCAGTCGACATGCCGTACGCGTTCTTTTCCACCCGACGGCACGGGATCGCCGCAGGCGCAGGCGGGTACGGGACGGCCGCCGTGGAGGTGCGCGTCCCGGCAGAACTCGCCCACGAGGACGCGGTCTACCTCTCAGGCGAGAGATTCATGAAGGTGCGGCTCGATCAGCTGCGGCCGGAGTTTTTCATCCGGACCCACCTTCCTGAACCCGATCCACCGGCGCCGACCACCGAGGAGAAGGCGAAGTTCGTCCTCGCTGCGATCGACCAGGCCGTGACGGCCGCGGCCGTCGACGTCACACAACTTCGGCCGACGCTGCGACGCCTCAGTCGACTGCCCAGCCAGGGATCCGACGTGGTCGCCGCAGTAGCCGCAGGGCTGCGGTGTGCCCCGGATGCTGCCAGCATCCAGCACGCCGTGCGGGAGCTCGCCGGCCGGCAGCGCGGTGCTGGTGCAGCCGCTGCGGCACGAGAGGTCACCGGCGGCCAGCGTGTAAGCCGGCGGCGGTCGGCGACTCCGGGCGATGTACCCACCGTCGCGTCTCCCCGCAGGTAACGGGCGCGCTCGGTCTCACCGCGGCTCGCCGGACAAGAACGAGTGGTCTGCGGTCCCCGATCGGCGAAGGTAATACTCGCTGTCGCGTCCGCCGGCCCGTACGTGCCGGTCAAGGGATCGCTGCGGGTCATGCAGCTCGGGCCAAGGGGCCGGCCGCGCGGCGTCCCGGCCGGCTACGACGCAGCGTTGCTGCTCGAGCAGGCCGTCCAGCCGGTCGACGTGCTGCTGCCAGGCGTCGCGCTCGGCGCATGCCACGTCCAAGTCCAGCTCCAGCGCCCGGGTGCGACCGGGCGCACGGTCCACGTCCACCTGGTGCACCCGGTCGGCGAAGTCGTCGCGCGAGGCGAAGTCGCGCACGATCTCGGCCGCAAGCTGTACCACGACGCACGCGGTGGCATCGGGTGCACGCTCGGAGCCAGACACCGTGGTGGTGACGCGGCGCACGTTGTGCGACCAAGCGTGCGCGTGGTCGCCGTCGCAGATGCGCAGGGCGTTCTCCACTGCCATCGGGGCGATGCTGCAAATGGTCACCCCGTGCACGCGCAATGGTTCGGCGAGTGGCACGGCGCTGCACCGGTCCGGGGGCATTGTCGGAAGGCCGGGCAGCACGGCCACGCGCTGCCCGGTCGCCACTGTAGGCCAGCCGGATCCTTCTGGAGCCAGCGTGAGCCACCCGGTCAGGCGCGGGTACTGCAGCAAGTAGCCGAGGCCCCCGGCAATGGGCGGGCTGTTTTCGACGCGGCTGATCTGCCAGGCCGGGGCGAGTGGTGAAGTAGGCACGTCGGACCGCCTTTCTGGTTGGGAGACCGCAAGATTCACCCGAACGACACCGGGAGCACACCGGCACTTCGAACCCCAGTGGACAACGCCGAGTGACCCCCGGCGCTTGTGGATATGCCCAGCTGAGGGTTTCGTCCACAACCTCCGTTGAGGACCTGTCGGGTGTCGGCGGCCGGGGCTACCGTAATGCCACTAGTGCAAGTACGTCAGTGAATCGAAGTTCGCCCCGCGCGTGAAGACGGTGACGGCGGCCTCGGGTGAATGGAAAACAGTCAGCGAGCAGGAAGAAGGCACAGACGATGGGAGCAGCACCGGCCATCGGGCGAGGGCGGCGAACCAACGGCGCGATCGGGACACCCGCTGAACCGATAGCGGTCGACTCGGTGCTGGATCTGTTCACCCACACCGACGACCCGGAGCGAAAGCTCCCAGTGGTCATCGTCTCCATCGCCTGGAATGCGTCGCGACACGGCGTTCCACCGCGCCGACTCGCCAGCGAGCTGGCAGGCAGGGCGACCGTGTGGGTGCTGGCCGACGCGGCAGCCTCACGTCTTCTGGATGGCCGCGAGGACCTGGCCACATACGGCGGGGCAGTGCGGGTCGTCGGCGCCGACGGCTGGAGTGCAGTCATCCGCACCAACAAAGCGCCCGGCGATCCCGCTATCAACCGCGTCAAGGACGCGGTCGCAACGGCGCTGAGCACCGCGGGTAGGCCGGCCAGCCGGCCAACGCTCCGTCTTGCGAACGAGCCACACACCGCCGCAGCCGGCGATGATGGCGAGGTCGATGATGGCGAGGTCTGGGTTCACATCGAGCAGCTGCAGGCCTCGGTGCTGGCGCTTCAACGGCAGGTCGACGAGCTGCGCGCCCAGGAGCCGGACACAACGCTCGAGCAATCCGAGCCGACCCTGACCACTCGGCTCTTCGCCGACGACGCCGACCAGCTGCGCCACGATCTGCAGCAAACGTGGCTGCGTCAGGTGCCGGAGTGCGATCGCTCTGCCAACTGCCTGCGCGGTTATCGGCTCGGCGACCGATTCCTGGACGGGCTGAAGACGGTCACCGCGCCACGAGATCGCGTCCTCACCGTCCTCGTCGACGTTCTCACTCGCCGTGCGTACTCCATGCCGGCCCGGGCAGTCCACCCGCACGGAACCCATCGGGGCGGGCCGCAGCTGACACGCGACGACGGCGGCCGCGCATACCGGGCAACCGTGAAGGACGGCACCCCCGGTGCGCCACGGCTGCTGTGGTGGGAACTAGTCGACGGCACCGTCGAACTTGCCTGGGCAGGGCACCACGACGATCCGATGCCGTGAGCGAATCGACATGAGACAGAACCGTTTTCAAGTGACGATACAAGGAGTCCGATATGTCTGAGGCCGCAGGGGACGGGCTGGGTGACGGCCGGCCCGACCCGGTTGAATGGGCGGCGTCGAACCCCTCAAGCTACGGCGCATGGGCGCTGTGGCGTGCCGCGGGCATCGCCTCATGGATCGGCTTCCCATGCGCGGCGGTGGGTGCCGCCGCCGTCATTCTTCAGCGCAGTACCGGCGGACCTGCTTGGCTCTGGGCGGCGGCCGCGGGGCTGTTCTGCGCGGGCGCCGGGCTCGGTGCCGACGCCCTGATCAACCGGCTGCGCACCACCCTCATCGACGGCAATCTGCTCCGGGCAGAACGCGAAGAACCACGCCAGGCCGGCCGGTCGAACACTGCCAGGGTCCGCGCCGGCGAAGACACCGACGAGAGCGGCGAGGAACCGTACACGTGGGATGTGCTGCTTGATGACCTCGACGAATGCCTGACCGACTTCGACCACGACCTGGCAGATCTGCGGCGAGAACTGGACTGGCCACCCGGAGACGGCCCCGTCGGGCCGACGTACGGACACGGCGTCGAGGCGCGGAAACTACGCGGTGCTATCGCCCAGTTGCATCGAGATGTCGCGGTATCGCGCACCTTCACCCGATCTCCGGGCGCCCCAGCTGATGGCGGCGAGGAAGGAGGCACCACCGGACCACATGACGCGTAACAACCACCGCAAGAAGAGAAGCCGGCCGATGCGCTGAAAGCACGGCCGGACCATCGGATCGAGATTGGAGCTCGAAACCATGGCACAGAGCAATGACCTGACCATCGTCGACAAGATCACCGTCTTGAAACACCTGGTCAACGGCCACGACACCGAGTGGGTGGTGATGGCAACCGCGCTGACGGCCGAGCAGGTCCAGGCGATCGCCGAGACCTACGGCCCGGACACCGACAAGATGGGATGGGCGATCGACGAGCTGACCGCAGACCTGGACAGGATCCGGGCCAGTCGTCCGCGGACGAACGGGAAGGCCGCCACGGTACGACGGTCCGTGGGCGACCCCCGCCCGGTCAGTCGTGTTGCGCGGCCAGTGAAGACGGCCGCGGACACGCTGATCCACGCTGCTTCGGAGTCGTCGAAAGCTCGCACCCGCAAGCTCGGAGTGAAGATCGCCGGCTTGCTGGGAGATCTTTCCGCCCGGCTTGAGGCCGAGCGACAGGAGGCTGAGGCGCAGGCCGCCGAGGCGGCCGCCGATGCCGAGCGACAGGAGCGGATCAAGCAGCTTGAGGCGCAGAAGGCGAAGGTCGACAAGGAACTGCGTGCTCTGCGGTGCCGCACCCGCAGCACAAAGACGGCGCCGCCGCTGGGTGCCCCCGCGCCTGTCGTCCGAGAGTGGGCCAAAGAGAACAACATCGAGTGCCCGACGCACGGCAAGGTGCCCAACCGTGTGCGCGACCAGTACGACGCCGCCCACGTTGCGGCGTGACCCAGCCGTGAACTGCAGGAGCGGCGCCGCCGAGTAGTTCGACCAACATCCCCGTGGAGTGTGCCGGTCAGGCGGCATACTCCACGGGGGACATTTTGGAGGGATCGACGATGGCCACCGAGGACGACATGCGCGGCGACTTCGCGGATGCAGACGTGGCCGTGTCGCTCAGAACGCCGCACCTGGCCCGGGTCACACACCATCGGAGCGGCGTCGTCGAGTGGGTCGCGGTGCTGCTGCAACGAGTCTCAGTACCCGCCATCCTGGTCTCAGCGACTTCTGGCACCCGGCACTGATCCGTCGGGCACACCTGCAGCAGATCGCCGACGACATCGAGAACGAACGCTGGGCCACCGCGCAGCCGGTCCGGCTAGGCGACGCTCACGAGTACCTGGCCAGTCAGGGCATCCGGCACTGAGTCGACAGCTGATCCACCCGAGCTACATCGGGTGCGAGGACAGCATCGGAGCTATCGGCCGGCTGCGTTCCTGCTGCGTCGGGTGAGTTTTCAGCACCCAACGATTCAGCCACGGCGTCGGCGGGATGCTCGCCGAACTTGCCGGCGCACCATGCGCGGCCGCGAACTCGTCGGCGGCGCGTTCAAGGGGCAGCACAGCGCACCGACTCAAGGCACCCATCGCGGCCAGCAGCACCACCGGTACCAGGACGATTGGCCAGGACCAGAGGACCGCGGCCGCCATCACACCGCCCTCGAGCACAAGCGTGACGGCAACCGAGATCACCGTGAGACGCAACCGCCGGCGCCGCAGACCGGTGGCGTGGCCAAGTACGACATGACCGACCTCGTGGGCGACGTGGAACCGCATTGTCGCGGCATCCTGCAGGACCTGCTCGCCGAGCGTGAGAATCACACCGTCGTCGCTGACAGCCGCCGAACCACCGTAGCCGGGGATCCACTTGATCCCCTCCAGCCGCAACGAGTACCTCGACAAGAGCTGGCCAGCCCACTGCGCGGCGGTCTCGTGGGTGAGCGAGGCAACCGGCGGCTCGCGCATCACTGGCTGCCGCCGCGCAACCGTGCCAGCAGCTCGCCCGGATCCCCGGGGAATGCATCACCGATCCGTTGCGGATCGCTCGTGGGCTCCGGCGCCGGGCCGTGCGCGAAGTCGAGCTGGGGATTGAGAAACGCGTTGCGGGCGTCGACGGCCGCAACGAGGTGCTGGTAGGCGACGTAGTCGCGAGGGTCGCGCAACCAGGCAGTCGCCGCATTGGCGACCGTGCTGTCATGCCACCGCTTGGTCGCCGGCACCGATGACGGCAGCGACGGATCGAGGGGTTCGGCCTGACTCACCTCACCGAGCATGCCACGGCCCGTCGATCCGCTACCAGTACACGAGCATCGGGCGGCCTCTCGTGTCAGCGCAGACCGTAGGTTCTGTTCAGCTGCGCCGGCACTGGCATGAGCTGTTCCTTCGGTACCCAGCGATGCACCACCGCCGGCTCATCGGCTTCAGGCAGTGCGACCACGTCGACGATGAGCGCCCAGTGGCGGCCGGCCCGCCGTACTGGCGGGGCAACATTTTCGAACAGGGCGAATAGCGCTGTGAGCGGGCGCTGGTGAGTCACCGTGCAGGAAGGCGCACCGATGTGCACATGGGACTAGTGGGGCCTGCCCGCGGTCGCCGGCGCGATCGTGTCGTCTGCCTCGGTTTCCAGGTGGCAATCCGATCATCCGCCTGATTCATCACCCCCCGAAGCCCCTGAGCCCCGTTCACGGCTTGAGCGGTCGGTCGTGGCTCCGCTGCATCAGCTTGCGGCGACTTGTTTGAGGGCACGACGTAGGTCGGTGAGGTCTGGGACGCCCCGCAACCCGGCTGAGGTTGAGTAGAGCCTGCAGGTCAGTCCGATGGGCTGGCCTGGCTTGGAGAAGGGGTCGGTTCCGTTGAGCAGAATGGTCGGCGAGCCGGTGAAGCCACGCTGGCAGGCTTGCTGCTCGGTGGTGATCACGGTGCACGTGATGTGTGATGCGACGTGCGTGTCAGCGACAGCGGTTCGGATGATGTTGATGGCGTCCGCCCCATTCGGGCAGTCGGGCACGACGAGCAGCTCGATGTCCACGGTCATGGCAGGTACTTCCCAAGCCATCGCAGCTTGCCGCCGATGAATCTGTTGTGGTGCCACCCGCGCCGCGTTACCTCGGCGCGCCGGTCGCGGAGTTTGTCTCGTGCGATGGCTGCTGGTCCGTGGCGGTCCTGGTCCTCGATTTTCCAGGCTTGCTGGTGGACGAAGTGGGCGCAGCGCGGGCACAGGTGCACCTCAGGGTGGTTGCCCAGGTGGACCATCTTCTCCGGGGTGGCGCTCGTGCCGCAGCACCAGCATCCGACCGGGCCTTCGGCCGGGGAGTCGCCCGCGGCGACGTGTGGTTGAGCGCTCATCCGTCCAGTGTGCACCGAGCCCTGGGGCGGCGTCCTCGCGTTATACAGGAGGAGCCTGCGGATCGCTGGCATACCGCCAAAAGACTCCGGCAAGCGACGTCGGGATTCGCAAACAGAGCTGACCAGTCAGTCAATTGGCGTCGTGTTGATGGTCTCCCCGGGTCGGGGCTGCTGCCCATCATCCGCAACATGTCGGCACCGCCGGTGCGGACGAAGCGTGCGATGAGGAACCACGGTGACGACGAGGGCTGCGATGTTGAGCCAGGTGGTGTAATTCCAGGAGATGCCGTCGTCGCCGGTGAACGCGTGTCCTGGCTGGAACAAAATGCTCGCCGCGTCGAACGCGATCGTTCAGCCACCGGCGATCAGCACGCCGCTTCGCAAGCCAGTCCTCGGGGTCAGATCAGACCAGTATCCTGGGGCACCGCCCGTTGACATCGACACCCTGTACTCGGCCACACCTGGCTGCAGCTGGCGCGCCCTGGAAGGCCACCGGCGAGGACTCTCACCTTGATGGCGACCTTCCTGTGCCGTGCGAGCCCGAGGCATCGATCAGCGGGTCGGGGACCCGATGCCGCCAGTACAAGGGGCACCGGGCTCTGGAGTCTGAGGACCTTGCTTGTACTTGGTGACGAACACCTGCAGCCGTTTGTCACTCGCGTTCTGCAACCGCAGCTGAACGCCCCACGCGGATGCGACCACCGGCGCGGGCAGACCCGGGTACGGCGACAGGGTCAGGTAAGTCTGTCCACCGACCAGTCGCCGCAACGCCTTGATCTGGGTGGTCGGCAGCGACGGTTGGTACGTGATCCAAACGGCCCCGTGCTCCAAGTCGTGGACGGCGTTCTCGGGACGTACCGGGGCGGTATAGACACCGCAGTTCAACCAGGTCGGGTCGTGGTCTCCTCCGACCGGGGGCGTCTGCGGGTACTTCACCGTGGTGGTGACGTGGCCGGGTTGGGAGACCGGGTAGGTCTTTACTGCGCCCAGCGACACCTTCGGCGGACGGGAAGCGAGCACAGCCCAGGATGTGCCGCCGATGACCACGGCGAGCACCACGCCTGCGATCAGCCAAGCCAGGGTGCGTCTACGTGCCCGGCGGCGCTGCTGTTGACGCAGCTGGGCCAAGCGGACCTCGCGGGAGCTCTTGTCAGAACCCGATCGGGGTGGTGTCATCGCAAGAATCTTTCGTGTTCTGATCGTGGCTCGTGGACCTGGAATGACCTCGGGCTAACCGGGGGGCTAATCGATGGTGTTGACCGCGGCGTTCCGGTCCGGCTGGCGTCAGTGCCGGCGGAGGTTTCCTCCAGCCGAGCCGCGAATCCGTTGCCAGCGCTCGAATGTTGGAAGCCGAATAGCACAACCTTCGCCCTGAATCGCCCGCTTGCGCCGGTGAGAACGGAGACCACCGTGACAGGGGCGTCGCAGCCGCGGCCATATTGTTTGCAGCTTGCTGCAGCGACCGTGAGAGCGCCGGCCCGGGCGGGGCGCGAGCTTGGAACGAGTCGTCGTGGTGGCACGAGCACACCCTACTAGCGACATTAGGAGACTTCTCGGGTGCCCTAAGCTCCTTAGGATGGTCGGACGAAGCCACGAATAGTAGAAGGGGGCCGAGTAGATGCCGCGGTTTGGGGACTTGGAGGCCGCGATCATGGATCAGGTGTGGGCGCTGGGCGACGGCGTTCGAGTCCGGGACGTGCTGGAGGGACTCGAGCGCAGCCCGGTGCCCGCGTACACGACCGTGCAAACGGTGATGGACATCCTTTTCCGCAAGGGGTGGTTGACCCGATGCAAGCACGGCCGGGTCAACCTGTACACCGCTGCTGCCAGCAGGGAGGACTATGTCGCCCAGTTGATGGGTGAGGCCCTCGCCGAGGCGCAAGACCGCCCCGCCGTACTGGTGCGACTGGTGGAGGAAATGGACCCTGCCGAGTCCGCAGAGCTACGAGCGCTACTGGAGGCCGCCCGCTCCCACGTCATGGATCCTGATGCCGAGGGGACACCGTGACTGCGGCGGTCGTTCTGCTGAGCTACGCCGTCCTGATCGCGATAGTCGGCCCATGGACGCTGTTGGCCGGGGCGTGGAGCGACCGCGCGCCCCGACTGGCGATTGTCGCCTGGCAGTGCCTGACCTTGTCCGTTGTGGCCGCGATTTCCCTGGCCGGCGTCGCATTGCTGATCCCTACCGCCAGTCTCAGCGGAAGTCTCGCCGAACTACTGCGCGCATGCGCGATGGCGTTGAGTGCCCAGTACGCGTCGCCCGGCGGCGCGGCCGCTGCCGCCACCGGGACGGTCCTGATAGTCGCGGTCCTGGGCCGGTTGGCGTGGTGTCTCATCGTCGTGCTGGCGGACGCACGCCGCTGCAGGCGCCGCCACCAGGACGCCTTGGACCTGGTCGGCACGACGGCTCCTGGTCTGGGTGTCGTAGTGCTGACCGCCGAGCGGCCTGCGGTGTACTGCCTGCCCGGGCGCCATCGGCGGATCGTGGTCACGTCGGGCGCCTTGCAGCGGCTGACCGACGACCAGCTTGCACTGGTGCTACGGCATGAGCGGGCCCACGTACGGCAACGGCACGACCTCGTTCTGGCTTGGTCGCAGACGACGGCAAAAGCCTTCCCGCGGGTGCCACTATTCGCGACCGCACGCTCCGAGAGTGCGCGCCTGGTCGAACTACTCGCCGACGATACGGCCATCGGCCAAGGCGGGAACCGCCTTGTTCTCGCCGACGCCCTGTTGACGCTGAGCAGTTCACCGACGCCAGCGGCGGCATTGGCAGCGGGCGGTTCGAGCGCCGGAGCGCGCGTTCGACGTCTCATCAACCCGGACAAGCCACTCGGCCGCCTCGGCGTGACGCTCGTCGCCGCAGCGGCCATATGCGCTCTACTACTGCCGGTGGCGGTGGCGGTCGGTCCGGCGGCGGCGGCGACCCAGATGGACTACTGCCCGACCGGTGCCCCCGCAGCACCCGGTGTTGCCCGGTGAGCGGAGGCATCCGCGATGTACTGCTACTAAATTACTTAGGTGATTCGTGTATGGTGCTGACAGTGACGACTTCCTGGAGGCCCTGACGATGAACTGGTTGTACGTCCTGCCGGTCTTGGCATGCCCCCTCGCGATGGGCTTGATGATGTGGTTGATGATGCGCCCGGCGCAGCCGCCGAACCGCGAACAGGATCAGGCGTCCAGGCAGGAGATGGCCAAGTTGCGCGCCGAGGTCGCGCAGCTGCGGAAGGTCCAGGTCGGCGGCCACCCGCCCCCCGGTAACCCCGTTCACGTCAACAAAAGCTGAGCGCGAGGGGTCCCCGGACCCGACGTAGCGCCGCCGAGTCTGCGCCCGCCCCACGCGCCGACCGCCCGGCGATGACCAAACCCTTCCCACCTGGAGCGATTCTTGATGCCCGAAACCTCACCTGACCCGCGGCCGCTGGAGGCCCGGTGGCGACGCCACCGACGACTGGTGCGTCTCGGGCAGGCGCTGATGCTCATCGGGCTCGTCATCGCGGCTGTTCATGCGGTGATGCACATGGCCGGTAACCCCTCGGGGTGGACCGACCTGACCGTCGGATATCCGACGGGTGCGGTGTTCGCATTCGCCGGGGCAATCCTGGCCGGTCGCGCGGAGCCGAAGGCGTGACACGGTGAGCGCGCCATCCCTGGATCCTGCTGTGGGCATCGGTTACCGGCCCGTCCCGAGCATTTTCGGTGTTTCCCCGCACGGCATTCTGGCCGCAGTCGGCATCGTCGCCGGATATTGGTTCCTGCGCCGGCTGGCTGGCCGGTACGGACTGCCGACCGAGCCGATAGAGCGGGCGGTGCTGTGGGCGATCCCCGCTGGGATCGTGGGAGCGCGGGCGGACTTCGTGCTGTCCCATCCGGGACAGTTCAGCTCACTGGGCGAGGTATTGCAGATCTGGAACGGCGGTCTGGCTCTGTTCGGCGGCCTGATCGGCGCGATCCTGGTGGCGCTCCTGGTGCTGCGGCACAGCCGCCTGCCGTTGCGGCTGATATTGGATGTCGCGGCGCCGGCGATCGCCTTGGCCATCGGCATCGGGCGTATTGGCGACCTGCTGCTCACCGATCACCTGGGCAAACCAACCACGTCGGAGTTCGCGCTGGCCTACCGGGTACCACTGGGTGGCCAGTTGGCACCTGGATTTGGCCCGAGCCCCGCCCGAGCGCCCGGGACCGGCGAATCCTGCCGGGATGTTGGCCGGTTTTTCGCCGGATGCAGCTACCACCTGACTCCGGCGTATGACCTGGTCGGTGCACTGGCGTTGAGCATCTTCTTGTGGTGGCTGCTGACCCGTTGTCCGCACCCGCGCGGTGCCGTGTTCGCGCTATTCGTGGTCGGATACGCCACCCAACGGCTGCTGATCGACGCCACTCGGGCCGTCGACGAACGACCGGTGTGGGGCATGACCGGCACACAACTGGTGGCGTTCGTGCTCGCCCTGGCCGGGGTGGGCTGCATCGGGTGGCTCTACACCCGGGACCGGTCGTTGCACCATGCTTCCGAGCGGCGCTCGGCGTGAATCGATCCGTTGTGCCCAGGCGGCACCTGCTGCTGGGCGTGCTCGGCGTTGCTGCGACGGCAGCCTCGGTGACTGGCTGCGGTGCCACCAACCCGGACTCGGTCGCCGCGCAGGCGCAAAACGGTGACCAGAAGGGGTACGTCGCCGGCGACGGAACCGTCGCCCAAATCCGCACCGCCGATCGCGGGAAACCGGTGATGTTGGCCGGGGCGACCATCGCCGGCAGCACCTGGTCGCTGGCCGGCCACACCGGAGGTGTCGTGGTCAACGTATGGGGCTCCTGGTGCCCACCATGCATCCAGGAAACCCCGGAGTTGAAGAAGGCCTACACGCGACTGCGGGGCGCCCGGCCAGCAGTGTCGTTCGTCGGTGTGGATATCAAGGAGTCCCCAGCCTCGGCACAGTCGTTTGTGACCGCGCATAAGATCCCGTACCCGTCGCTGGCGTACGAGGGCGGCAAGTCGCTGCTGGCATTGCATGGGATGGCACCAGCGACCCCGACCACCCTGGTGCTGGACCAGCAGGGCCGGATCGCGGCACGGGTGCTGGGCCCGGTTGACGCAACGACACTGGTCGGGCTCGTGCAGGACGTCATTGCCCGCACCCCGGCCGCGAGTACCCGGTGATCCATCAACTGGCAGCTGGACCGTTCGCGCTGGCGTTGGTGGTGGCGGTGCTGGCCGGACTGGTCTCGTTCGCGTCCCCGTGTGTGCTGCCGCTGGTGCCCGGGTTCCTGGGCTACATCACTGGGTTGTCCGATGTCGCGCTGGAGCGGCGTCGCCGGTCGCCGATGTTGCTGGGAGCGGTGTTGTTCGTCGCCGGTTTCTCCACGGTGTACCTGGTGACCGCCGTGGCGATTTCCGCGCTGAGCTTGCGGCTGCAGGCTCAGCAGCCGCTGCTGCTACGGATCGGCGGGGCGCTGGTGCTGGTGATGGCCGTGCTGTTCCTGGGCGTCGGCAATCGGTTTGCCCGCGCCCCGTCCTGGCGGCCGGCCGCCGGGCTGGCCGGCGCGCCAGTGTTGGGTGCAGTGTTCGGTCTCGGGTGGAGCCCGTGTCAGGGGCCGGCGCTGGCCGCGATCCTCGCGATGGCTGCCCCCCTGTCCGCGCAAACCCATAGTGTCGCCCGCGGCGCCACCCTGGCGGCGGCATACTGTGCCGGGCTCGGGATCCCGTTCATCGCAATGGCGGGCGCCTACCGGCGCGCCGGCCGGGTCAGCGGATGGCTGCGCCGGCATCACCGCCCCATCCAGGTCACCGGCGGCCTGGTGCTGGCGCTAGTTGGGACGCTGATGGTGACCGGTGTCTGGGGAGTCGCGATCACCTGGCTCCAGTCTCGGCTGGTGTCCCAATTCCAGACGGTGCTGTAAATGGCTGCCACACCCACCCGCACGAAGCCACGCGCCCGCGATATACGCCAACCCCGCCTCAGGCCCCTGGGCTGGGGCCGGTGGGTCTGGCGCAACCTGACCAGCATGCGCACCGCGCTGTTCCTGCTGCTGCTGCTGGCGGTGGCCGCGGTGCCCGGGTCGGTGTTTCCCCAGCGCAACATCGACGCCGGGAAGGTCGCCCGGTACCTGGCCGCCCACCAGGGCAGTGGACCGTGGCTGGACCGGCTCGGCTTCTTCGACGTCTACGCCTCCCCCTGGTTCTCGGCCGTCTACCTGCTGCTGTTCGTCTCACTGATCGGCTGCATTCTGCCTCGCACCCGTGTCCACCTGCGAGCCATGGTCTCCCGGCCACCGAAGCCACCGCGCCGCCTGGATCGCCTGCCGGCACACACCCAACTCGTCACCGACGTGTCGGCCGAGCAGGCCCTGCGGGCGGCCCACCAGGCATTGCGCGGCCGGCCCGGGATGCTGGGACGGGTCCGTGGCCGGTTCCGCGTGCACGCCCACGACCCGGCGACGCTGTCCGCGGAACGCGGCTACCTGCGCGAGACCGGCAACCTCGTGTTCCACGTCGGCCTGTGCCTGGTCATCGTGGGGGTGGCGATCGGCCACCTGTGGAGCTGGCGCGCCGACGTCATCGTCCCCGAAGGCAGCGGCTTCTCCACCACGCTGGGCTCGCTGGACACCTTCAGCGCCGGACCGCTGGTCGACCCGGCCGACCTGCCCTCGTTCAACCTGACGGTCACCAAGATGAACGTCACCTTCGAGGACAACGCCAGCAGCAGCCAATTCGGGCAACCCCGCACGTTCCTGACCGACGCCACCGTAGACACCGGCACCGGCCGGCCCCGGAGGGCGCAGATCGAGGTCAACAGCCCGCTACAAATCGACGGCGCGCAAGTGTTCCTGCTGGGCAACGGGTACGCACCGGTGCTCACCGTCCGCGACGCCAAAGGCGCGATCGTCTATCAGCAGGCCACCCCGTTCCTGCCGCAGGACGGCAACTACCTGTCCACCGGCGTCGTGAAAGTCACCACTGCCGCACCCGACCAGCTCGGGCTGGACGCGTTGTTCCTCCCCACTGCCGACCGCAGCTTCGCGCGCGGACCCACCTCCCTGTTTCCCGGCCTGCGCAACCCAGTCCTGGTCGCGTCGGTGTGGGCCGGGAACCTGTTTCCCGGCAACGCACCACAGTCCGTCTACACGCTGAACACCAGCCAGATGAAGCGGCTGACCAAACCCGCCGGGAAGCCGTTGTTGATCCGTCTGTCACCCGGGCAGACAGTTCAGCTGCCCGGCGGCCGCGGCTCCATCAGCATGGACCGGGTCGTGCGCTGGGCCGGCCTGTCGGTGCGCCACACCCCCGGCAAAACGCTCACCCTGCTGGCCGCACTGGCAGCGGTCGCCGGACTGATCACCTCACTACTGGTCAAGCGGCGCCGCGTCTTCATCCGCGTCAGCACGCCCGACCCGCGCGCCGGGGGCGCGGGCCACGCCGTGGTGACCATCGGTGCCCTGGCCAAGGGCACCGACCCCACCCTGACCGCCGTAGTGCAACAGCTGTCCACCCAGATCGAAGGCCTCACCAAGCAAGCATCCGCCGACAGGAGACCGGAATGATCCACCCCGCCCTTGCCCCCTACGCCAACCTCGCCGTCTACACGGCGATGGGTCTGTTCGCCGCCACCTTCATCTGTTTCGCGCTCTACCTTGCCGCCCGCAGTAGGCCGCTACCCACGGCCCCGGCCGCGCTGGTGGATACCCGCACGCCGGTCGCCGCTGGCGCAGGCCCTCAGCCCTCCACCGACGGACCCGCCAGAGTGATCAGCGACACCCCACCGGTCACCGCACCGGCCGGCGGGCGCGGCGACTCCCGGCGCGCCCGCCAGGTAGCCGCCATCGCGGTCAACCTGACCTATCTGGGCGCGGCGTGCCTGCTGGCCGCGGTCGTGCTGCGCGGAATCTCCGTGATGCGACCGCCGACTGGCAACATGTACGAGTTCACCACCGCCGCCTGCGCGGCCGCAGCCACCGTGTACGCGTCTCTGGTCCAGCGTCGGCACTGGGAGTGGCTCGGCGCTTTCGTCACCGGTCTCATCCTGGCCGCTCTGATGGCCGCCGTGCTGCTCTTCTACACCGGCGCCGAACAACTCTTGCCCGCTTTGCACAGCTACTGGCTCGGCATCCACGTCACGATCGCCATCTGCGCCGTCGGGTTCTTCACCATCGCCTTCCCGCTGTCCCTGCTGCAACTGGCCCAGCGCCGTCGCAGCAGCAACCCGACGATGACCGGACACCGGATGCTCGCCGCCATCCCCGACGCCGAGACCCTGGAACGTGCCGCGTACGGCATGAACATCGTCGGCTTCATCCTGTGGACCTTCACCCTCATCACCGGGGCCATCTGGGCACAGGAAGCCTGGGGTGCCTACTGGCAGTGGGACCCCAAGGAGGTGTGGACCTTCATCGTCTGGATCGTGTTCGCCTCACACCTGCACGCCCGCGCCACCGCCGGCTGGCAATCCAAGCGCGCCACCTACATCGCCTTGGCCGGATACCTCGCCGTCGTCGCCAACTTCACCCTGGTGAACCTCTCCTCCACCTTCGCGGGAATGCACAACTACTCGGGCATGTGACGCAGACCGAATCGCATGCCTCGGCGCGTCAGCTGGCACACCCTCACCCGACGTTTGCGCACCACCCCGTGCTGTGACTGTTTCGGCCCTCGCGCCCGCGCGGGCTGTCAACTTTCGTCGGCGACCGTGGCGGGCTCAATGGCGCTGCATAAGGAGGTCTGCACGACCCTGCTGCCGGACCTCCAGGGCAACCATCGCCGCGATCACGATGGCGTAGGCGACACGTTGACGCCTTGGCGACCAGACGAAACGAACACTGATCCAGCGGTGCGTCGCCACACCGATGAGAAGCCGCACCAGAGCCAAGGCGGCCGCTACTGTCGCCAGAATTCCGAGTGGGTTATACCGCCACGCCGCTCCCCAATTGCCTTGGGCCGTCAGTCGCGCTGCCCTGGTGCCGCCGCACAGCGGATCCATAACGCCCATGTAATGAAACGGGCTGTGAATGTCGACCGGTGGCAGACCGAAGACAGCCATGACCACGGCGACAACCAGCCCGGCGATGCCCGTGATGGTCAAGACCAAGTTCTGGTCGGTACGGTCGATCCTCATCCAAGCGGCGGCACGAACCTTCTCGGGCGTTGCGAGTTCGAACACCAAGTCTCCCACCGTAGAAGCATCTAACGCGACCGGCTTCCAACCGGGCTCGGCTTCCTTGTTGCTCGATGATACCGATCATCCGGACCAGGTGCCGGGAGCTGTGAAGTCAGAAGGCCATTGGACTTCCCGATGCCGTCAAAGTGTCCGAGCCGACGCGGTGACACGCCGATCTCCGGGTCCGGCTGATTGCCTCGTCGTCATCGACAATCGCGAATCCGAACGATCACACGACTGGACCATCGAAGCGCGCAGCCGATCACCATCACCGACTCATACGCGAAGACACAAGGGCCCACTGGTCCCACTGGTCATGTTCAATTAGCAGCACCTTGCCAGGCGCCGATCCGACCATGTTGCCGCCGACCTCGCGACTCTTGCAGCTGACACATCGTTGCCCGGCCTGGCCGATGTAGGGCGGCCAGTCAGTGGTCGGTAACCTTCTCCCGGTGTGGCTACCCGGCCCACGTTCGTCGGCTGAGGTAGAAATCGTTGAGTCGCTACGCAGGGCGCCACCGCCCGCAACCCCCGGTGGGACGGCACCGAACTCCGAAGCGCACCATACTTGCCCGGCACAAGGTCGCCCTACCGGTCGTTGTCGCGGCGACTGCGTCCGCAGTGGCTGCCGGCGTCGCTGCGAGTGCTGCGCCGCTTGGCCTGATTGCCCCGAGCGGGAATCACGCGGCCGCTGCAGGAGATCAACCCGTGGTCAGGATCGCACCCGCGCGAGACAGTACGTCGGGCGTCGATCGGTCCACCTCGAGGGCTCCCATCGCAGAGGCAACACGGGACGGGGCCGCGTCCCGGGATCAGACTCGCGCCACGCCAAGCAGGACAAGCAGGCCGCGTCCGACCACCGCCAGGTCAACGTCGACACACGACACCGCAACTCAGCAGCCCGCACGTAACCCCACGACAACCAGCAGCACTAGTCGCCCCGCGGCGGTATGGGTGTGCGCGATCGCCACCTGTGGCGCAACGTTCACCTCCGGGTACGGCTCCCGCGTTTCCCCCGGCGGTGTCGGTTCGACGTATCACCAAGGGGACGACTTCGCCGCACCCAGCGGCACGCCGGTGCGAGCACTGCACGACGGTATGGTCTCCGCCGCGGGATGGAACGGCGGAGAGGGCCTGCGCGTAGCGATCGACTTCGGCAACGGCGCCAGCGCCGTCTACGCGCATCTGTCCCGACAGCTGGTGACAACAGGAACCCGGGTGTCCGCGGGCCAAGTCGTCGCCTACTCGGGGAACACCGGCCATTCCACTGGGCCGCACCTGCACTTGGAGATCCACATCGGCGGCGCGGCGATCGATCCGTTGCCCTGGTTGCGTGCACGCGGCATCTCCTAGCCGAGGAGAGCCGAACCGGCAGGCAGGGTTACGGTCCGCTGGCGATTGGGCGCCGGACGCGAAGGCCTTGGTGGAACCCGTTGCAAACCGGGGCCAAGCGGAAGTGCCCGTCGTCTCGATATCGACGACGTCCGCGCCGTGCGGACCGATTGATGCCCAGATGGATCAGCTTTCATCACCTTGGTGATCGACCGACTCAGGACGCAACGCTGCGGGGCGCTACGCCGGACCAGTTCTCGGTCGGCCTACCCATATGCGTCGCTGCCGCGACGCGATGAGGCGAGCTCGGACGGACACCTTCGAACGCCCGCCATCAAGTGGCGTCAGGCGAATCAACGGCGACAGTGGTGGCAGAGCTGCGGGGCAGGGAGAACGTGAACCGTGCGCCGGTGCCCGGGCCGGCGCTGTCGACAGTGAGAGTTCCGTGGTGGGCGTGCACGATCGCCCGAGAGATGGTCAGCCCGATCCCGCTGCCGGCGCGGTCGCGGTCCCGGGCGAGGTTCCCGCGGTAGAACCGCTCGAAGATGTGCGGCAGTTGGTCGGCGTGGATGCCGTCCCCGGTATCGGTCACGGTGAGACGAATCGATTGTGTGTCGGTGGTGGTGTCGACGGTGACGGCGCCCCCGGACGGGGTGTGACGCAATGCGTTGGTGAGCACGTTCGTCAGTGCCTGGCCGAGGCGCTGGGGGTCCAGGAAGGCCTCAGCGGTGGACCCGCAGGCAGTGACCTGTAGCTGGACGCCTTTGCCGGCGTACTTAGGTCGCAAGCTCTCGATCGCCGCGTGGACGACGCGTTGAACGGGTGTGCGGTCAAGAACCAGCCCAAGTTCGCCTTCCTCGGCGCGTGAGACGTCATTGAGGTCCTCGGCGAGGCGGTGCAGGCGGGTGGTCTGATCCCGGAAAACACGCTGTGGTTCCGGGCCCCACGTGGTGATGCCGTCGTCAAGTCCGTCGAGGTAGGCCTCGAGGGTCGCGATCGGGGTCCGTAACTCGTGGGCGAGATCGGTCAGCAGCCGGTGCCGGGTGGCTTCAATGTGCTGCAGACGCTCGGCAACCTGATTGAAGGTGTTGGTGAGGCTGGCCAGTTCTGGTCCGGCACGGGAGGGCTGCGCGCGGGCGGTGTAGTCACCGTCGAAGAGGCGTTCGGCGGCGGCGGCCAGGCGCACGACCGGGCGGGTCAGCCGACGTGACAGATACCAGGTGACGGCGATCGCGGCGATCAGTGCGATGAGGACGGCGGTGCCGAGCGCGATCGAATTGGCACTGGTGTAGGCCCGCTCGATGTGCGTCAGTTCCGGGGTGTTTGGTTTCATTCCGGCCATCAGCAGATGGTGATGGAACAGGGGCGGCCCGACGATCGCGGCGACCCCGGCCGCGGTGAGCGCGCCGCATACCACGACCAGGCCTTGCGCGAGCAGCAGCCGTGTCGCGATGCCGGGGCCTGCACCTCGCGTCGTAGGTCGTTTCATGATGCGACCATGCGGTAGCCGACCCCGCGCACGGTGTCGATGTACCGAGGGCTGGAGGGGTCGTCGCCGAGTTTGCTGCGCAGGTGTGCGATGTGGACGTCGACGACATGCTCGTCGCCGACCCAGGCCGGGTCCCAGACTTCGTCGATGATCCGACGGCGCGGGAACGCCACTGCGGGAGAGGCCGTCAGCAGGTCAAGGATGTCGAACTCGGTGCGGGTCAGCACGATGGGCTGCGCGGACAGGGTGACTCGGCGGCCAATCGGGTCCACTGTCAATGTTCCGAAGGTTCGTAACTGCGCATCCGACCCCGCCGGTTGCCGGGGGCGGCGCAGCATGGCCTGCACCCGAGCGACCAGTTCCCGCGGGCGGAATGGTTTGGTGAGGTAGTCGTCGGCGCCAACGGAGAGCCCGATGATGGTGTCCACCTCCTCGGCGCGGGCGGTGAGCATCAGGATGTAGCAGTCGGTGAAGGTTCGCAGCCGCCGGCACACCTCGACGCCGTCGAGGCCGGGAAGTCCAAGGTCCAGGATGATGACGTCCGGGTTCACGGCGTGGGCGGCGTCGATCGCGTCCGGGCCGGTGTGCACCAGTGGTGCGGTGTACCCGGCGCGTTCCAAGTAGGAACCGACCATGGTGGCCAAATCCTTTTCGTCCTCAACCACGAGCACCGTCCGGGCAGCATCGACCATGCCTCCATCATCACCGCTGACTCGCCCACGCAGCAGCCGGACGCCGGCTGGTGGCGGTTTCTTGATCGTTTCTTCAGGGTTCAGCCGGTCTGATCACAACATCGCACGGGCATTCTTGGTCCGCAGGTGGGCACACGATGCACGACAACTGACGTTCACTGCAGGAGTACGTCGGGCGCCCGAAAAACGCCGATGGCTGCAAGCCTTCCGGACGCGGCCGCATACCAGCCGGTTCTGTGCCGCTCGCGCCAGCAGATACCGATCCATCAAGGAGAAACTCGTTGTTCCGCACTCGCCGTGCCCGTGTCCTAGTGACCGTTGCTGCCGTCGCCAGTTTGACCGGGGTGGCCGGCTGCTCCTCGAACTCATCGTCATCGGCTAGTTCCGATGGCCGTCATCACACGTCCAGTTCCGCGATGGACGGTATGTCGATGGGTGCGTCGTCGTCCGCGCCGTCGACAACCTCGTCCTCGATGCCGATGGATCACGGCGATGGCAGTCCCGTCCCGGCGGGGATGAAGCGGGCAGCCGACCCCAAATACGCAGTGGGTAGTACGGTGATCCTGACGGCCGACCACATGGGAGGCATGGACGGTGCTCGGGCCACTGTTGTCGGCGCTTACGCCACGTTCACCTACGCGGTCAACTACACCCCGGCCACCGGCGGCTCCATGGTCAAGGACCACAAGTGGGTGGTCCAGCAGGAAATTCAGGACGCCGGCAGCAAGCGGCTCGCCGACGGGGCGAAAGTCGTCCTCACCACAGACCACATGGAGGGGATGAAGGGCGCGCACGGCACCGTCGCCAGTTCCACCGACCAGACCGTGTACGTCGTTGACTACACCGCCGGTGGGATGACGATGAAAAACCACAAATGGGTGGTCGAGGACGAGATGAAGCCGGCCAAGTGACCGCATCAGCTTCCTGCGTCGCAAACCCACCACGGGGCCGCCATCGCAGCAGTGCCATCAGCGGAGGGTTGAGCAACCCAGGGCATATACCCTATGGGGGTATATGTAGGCTGGTGTCATGAGCGACGAAACGAATTCACCGCAGTTGTCCCGGCGTGGCCTGCTCGGCGTCAGCCTGGCGGCCGGCGTGGGTGTGCTGGCCGGCTGTAGCTCGTCCGGGTCGGACCCCGCCAGCAGCGGTTCGGCTCGCTCGACGCTGTCGGGGAAGCGGGTGTCGCCGACCGGGCGTGCGGTGCAACGGGTGGAGGATGCCCGGCCGGGCGGCGGCCGCACCGTGCGTGCCTCGCTGACCTCGGCCCCGATGCGGGTGAGCGTCGACGGGCAGCGGGTCAGCACGTGGGGGTACGGTGACCGGCTGCCCGGACCGGTGCTGCGGTCCCGGGTTGGTGACACGCTGTCGGTCGCCCAGCGCAACAAGTTGGGCCAAGCTACGACGACGCACTTTCACGGGCTGGCGTTGCGCAACGACGCGGACGGGGTGCCGGGGCTGACCCAGCCGGCGATCAAGCCGGGGAAGTCGTTCACGGCCGCGTTCAAGACTGCGCACCCGGGCACCTACTGGTATCACTCGCATGTGGAGCTGCAGCGGGACCGCGGCCTGTATGGCGCCCTGATCATCGAGGACCCGCACGAGCCGCTGTCCTACGACCAGGAGTGGATCCTGGTCATGGATGACTGGCTGGACGGCATCGATGGGCGCACCCCGGCCAAGCAAGCCGCGCCACTAGCCAAGGGAATGCCCATGGACCACGACATGTCGGGAATGTCCGGGACAACGATGCCCAGCATGTCGGGCATGTCGGGCATGTCGGGGATGAGCGGCGGCGGCGCGACCAGCCCGTTCCTCGGCGGCGACGCCGGGGACGTCACCTACCCGGTGCATCTGATCAACGGCCGCGACCCGATGCGCCCGGACACGTTGAACGCCAAGCCCGGGCAGCGCATCCGATTGCGGGTGATCAACGCCGGCGGCGACACCGCCTACCGCGTCGGCCTGCCCGGGGTGCCGATGACGCTGACCCACACCGACGGCTTCCCGGTCAAACATCAGCGGGTGGACGCGATGGTGCTAGGGATGGGCGAACGGATCGACGCACTCATCACCGTGCCCGACCACCCGGTTCCATTCGTGGCGCTGGCCGAGGGCAAGGCCGGTCGCGCGTTCGCCGTGCTCACAACCGGCAGCGGTACCCGGCCGACGATATCGAGCGTGCCGAAAAAGTTGACCGGCAAGGTCATCCAGTCCGGCTCGGCAACCGCCGACTCCTCCGTGCAGCTTGCCGACCGCCCGGTCGACCAAGTCCACACGCTCGCGTTGACCGGCGGGATGGCCAAGTACGACTGGGGCATCAACGGACGGCGCTACGACGAAACCGACCCGTTTGCCACCGCCTACAACATCCGGGCCGGGCAGCGGGTGCGGATCGACTACGTGAACCAGACGATGATGTGGCATCCGATGCACCTGCACGGCCACACCTTCCAAGTCGGAGCGACCGGGCCGCGCAAGGACACGGTGATCGTCAAGCCGAAGCAGACCGTGTCGGTGTTCTTCGACGCGGACAACCCCGGCCAGTGGCTGACCCACTGCCACAACGCCTACCACGCGAACCGCGGGATGATGGCCGTGCTCAGCTACGTGCAGTAGCCCGGTCGAGCACCCACCCGGTCACCGCGTTCACGTTGCCCTACAGGGCTAATGTGCTGTGAGGACCAGGTCGACTATTGCGTAGCTCAACGAGGCCAGCGGCACCGCACTCCATCAGCGCGGGACCCGGCTCCGCAGCACCTCGACGCTCCCAGGCTGGCGCATACTGGAACTCGTGCATCCGATATGCCGCGGTCCGACGATAGCCATTGTGACGGTTGCTGCAATCATGCTCGGCGCCTGTACGGCCAGTGGCTCGACCGAGTCGCCCTCGGCGCACAACTCCTCCCGATTCGAGCCGGAGCGGGCATGCACGGACACGACAGTTCGAAAGCTGATAAGCCAGTTCGTGCGGGCTTTCAACGCTGGTGACCAACCGACCTTGAAACGGCTCTGGGCCCAACAGGGACACGGCTTCGACTGGTACAGCACCGACGCTCCGGGCCAACGCATCGGCCCCACCGCCCGGGACCGATCCGGACTCGAGCGCTATTTCACCGGCCGCCACGCCGCCGGGGAACATCTAAGGCTGACTTCGTTCCAGTTCAACGGCAACACCGCCGGCTACGGCAACTTTCAATACACGCTGATTCGCCGAGCCGATGATCTGGCACCGACCGCGTACGCGGGCAAGGGCGCCGCGATCTGCACATCGACGAGATCGATGCTGGGCGTCTGGTCGATGGCCAAGACACTGACGCCGCAACCTACGTCTGCCTCCGGCTGACTCACCGCCACAACGCGCGCCGGGATAAAGCGGTGGCCTGCTACTGCGGTAGCCGGTCGAAGGCGCCGGTGGGCGCGCTGGTCACCATCGGATAGCGGTTGATCCCAGGGTCAGTACGGTGTCGGCCGCGATGCCGATCAGCAGGGCCAGGCATCCGGCGGTGACGGCCGTGGCGACCACGCACCGCTCCGGCCACGGCCGGCTGTGCGGGGCCGCCGCCGGACTGCCCGCCGCGGCGGCGGTCGGTGCGGGGGCTCGGTCGCGGCGGGCGAACACGGGGGCGATCCAGCGCAGGTAGTAGTAGAGGCTGGCGACGGTGTTGATCGCGGCGACCACCACCAGCCACACCCAGCCGCCGTCCCAGGTGGCGGCGAATACGGTGAGCTTGCCGGTGAACACGCCGGTGGGCGGGGTGCCGACCAGGGCAAGCAGACAGACCACCAGAACGCCGGCCAGTGCCGGGCTGTTGCGGGCGAGCCCCCGGTAGGCGGCCAGCGTCCGCAGCTGGGGCCGGGCGGCGACGACGGCGAACGCGCCGAGGTTGGCTGCGGCGTATGCCGCCAGGTAGAGGACCAGCGCGGTCTGTGGCGCCGCGCCGGGGGTTGGGTCGGCGACCACGACGACCATGAGTAGGTAGCCGACCTGGCTGATGGTGGAGTAGGCCAGCAGCCGGGCCGGGTCGTCCTGCCGGAAGGCGGCCAGGTTGCCCAGGGTCATGCTGGCCGCGGCGACCAGTGCCAGCAGGAGCCGCCAGTTGATGGTGTCGTCGGGCAGCACGAGCACGAACCGGTAGAGCGCGAGCAGCGCGCCGATCTTGGGCACGGTGGTGAGGAACGCGCCGGCGCCGGTGGTGGCGCCCTGCACGGCGTCGGGGACCCAGAAGTGCACGGGGACGGCGCCGGCCTTGAACAGCAGGCCGGCGAGCACGGCCACCGCACCGAGGGCGAGCGCCGCCGGTGGCGCGCCGGGCAGGTGCCGGGCGAGGTCGGCATACGAGGTGGATCCGGCCAGCCCGAACAGGACCGCGATGCCACCGAACATGACGATGCCCAGTAGCACACCGAGCAGGTAGGTCTTCAGGGCGCCCTCGGCGCCGGCGGGGTTGCGGGCCCAGCCGGCGAGGGCGTAGAGGGGGATGGAGGCGAGCAGGTAGGCGACGGCGAGCAGCAACAGGTCGGTGCTGCCGGCCAACAGGATGGTGCCGAGGCTGGCCAGCAGTACGAGGACGGCGAATTCGCTTTCCCGGGCGCTGCCGCGCACTCGTCCGGCGGACAGGCCCAGGATCAGCAGGGCCGCGGCGGGCACGATGAGGCGGGCGGCGAAGGTGGCGGCGTCGACGGCGTAGCTGCCGGCGTACAGGGTCGTGCCGGGATGGCCGGCTGCGGCGCCGGTGGCCAACGAGCCGGCCAGGGCGAGCGCGGCGACCAGCTGCGCCGCCCACTGACGCTGCTGGCGGACGAAGGAGCCGGTCAGCAGCGTGACGACGGCCCCGGCGAGCAGGATCAGCTCCGGTGCGAACGCGGCCGGGTCCTCGTGCGCGGTCACCGGCCGACCAGCGTGATGAGGTAGTCCGCGGCGGGAGTGACGACGCCGAGCAGGGATTGCGGATAGAGGCCGATCAGCACCGACAGGGCCAGCAGCGGCACGATGGCCCACAGTTCGCGCGCAGTCAGGTCCGTGAACGTGACCGGCTGGGTGCGCGGCGTGCCGAGGAAGAGCCGGTGGATGGCCCACAGGAAAAGGCCCGCGGTGAGCACGATGCCCAGGGCGGCGACCGCGGCCGCGGGGGTGGCCGGGCCGAGGCTGCCGGCCAGGATCTGGAACTCGGCGATGAAGCCACTGAAGCCTGGCAGGCCCAGGCTGGCGAACGCTGCGATCGTCGTCAGCGCGGCGAATCGTGGTGCCGGGCCGGCCAGGGCGCCGTACTTGCCCAGGTCGTAGCTGCCGCCGCGGTCCAGCAGCACACCGGCCAGCAGGAACAGGGCTGCGGTGATCAGCCCGTGGCTGACCATCTGCACCATGGCACCGGTGACGGCAACGGACCGGGTGTGGGCGTCGCCGGCCAGGCCGGCGGCACCGAGCCCGAGCAGGATGTAGCCCATGTGGTTGACGCTGGTGAAGGCGATCAGCCGTTTGAAGTTGTCCTGGGCCAGGGCCACCAGTGCCCCGTAGAGGACCGATGCCACGCCCACGCCGATGAACACCCAGGCGTATGTGCGCCATTGGTCGGGCAGCAGCGGCATCGCGATCCGCACGAACCCGAAGGTGCCCATCTTCAGCAGGATGCCGGCCAGCACCGCCGACCCGGCTGCCGGCGCGTCGGTGTGTGCCGGCGGCAGCCAGGAGTGGAACGGCACCGTCGGGGTCTTGATCGCCAGGCCGAGGGTGATCGCGGCCAGCACCAGCGGCCCGGCGACACCTGTCCCGGTCAGCGGCGGGTGTGCGGTCAGTTCGGCGATGTCGAACGTGTGCGGGTCGGCCGCGACATACAGGCCGATGAAGCCCAGCAGGAGGGCGAGGGACCCGGTGAAGGTGTAGAGGAAGAACATCAGCGCCGACCGGCGTCGCTGCGGGCCGTGTCCCCACCCGGCGATGATGAAGTACATGCCGACGATGGACAGGTCGAAGAAGACGAAGAAGACGATGAGGTCCAGCGCCGCGAACACCCCGAGGCTGGTGGTCTGCAGCGCCAGGAACAACGCGGCGTACGAGCGGGGCCGCTGCCGCTCACGCAGCGAGTAGGCCGCCGACGCGGTGAACACGACCGCGGTCAGGGCCAGCAGCGGCAGGCTCAGCCCGTCGACGCCGACGTGGTAGCTGGAGCCGACACCCGGCATCCACCGCACCTGCTCGGTAAACCCGAACCGGCCGGGCCGGTCCTCGTGCAGGTATGCCGCCCACATGACGACACTCAGGCCGACGGTGACCAGCCCGGTCACCAGCCAGGCCCACAGGGCCACCCGATCGGGCACGCGCGCCAGCAGCAGCACCGCGGCGACCGCGGCAGGCAGGAAGATCAGCAAGGACAACAACGGGGTTACCTCGCCAACCAGACGATGAGGACGGACACGATCAGGCCGACCGAGGCCTGCGCGTAGTACTGGTGCAACTGGCCGGTCTGCGGGCGCAACGCCAGGCCCGCACCCCGCCGGGCAGCACCGACGACACCGCGTATGGCGCCACCGACCCCGACATCGTCGACGACCGCGGCATGGTCAGCGACCCGACGCCCGACGTGGCCGGCGCCGGCCACCCCGGCCTCCAATGCGGCATCACCGCGGGCGAGCACAGCGGCCAGGCGCAGGGTCGGGCGCAGCACCACGACGTGCGCCGCCTGCTCCAGGTGCAGCCAGTGCCCGGCCCACCGCGGCGTAGGCAGCCGCTGCGGCCAGCGCAGTGCCAGGCCGGTCACCAGCAGGGCCAGCACGATGGAGACGGTCAACTCCCCGGCCGAGGCCGGCGTCGGTGCTGAGGCGTCCGGCTCAACTGCGGCCCATACGGCCGGGGCGACCAGCACGCCGAGCACGGCCGCACCGACTGCCAGCGGCACCAACGGAATCCGCTCGATCCAGCCGACCTGACGGGTGCCGGCCTCCTCCGTGTCATAGCCCGCCGGGTGGTCCGGCGGGCGGCGCCAGATCAGGGCCAGGGCCTTGCCCGCATACGCACTGGAGGCCACCGCGCCCGCGAGCCCGACCGCATACAGCGCCGTCGATTGCTCGCGGGCGGCCGCGAGGACGGACTCCTTGGTCGCCCACAGGGTCAGCGGCGGGACACCGGCCAGAGCCAGCGCCGCGACGGTGAAGGGGATGCCGATCCACGGGTAGGCCCGCCCGGCACCGCGCAGCGCCGGTAGCGACTTGGTGCCCAGGGCCGCGAGCCAGGCCCCGGCGGCCAGGAACAGCAGTGCCTTGGTGGAGGCGTGGCCGACCAAGTGCGCGACGCCCGCACTCACCCCACCCGGGCCGGTGGTGCCCGCGGCGAGCACGACGAAGCCGAGCTGGGCGCTGGTGGAGGCCGCGAGCAACTGCTTGAGGTCGCTCTGGGCGATGGCCACCGCACCCAGCAGTAGGGCCGTGGCCGCGCCGACCCAGGCCGCGGTGGTGGCCGCCCACCCGGCCGCGATCAGCAGCGGGTGCAGGCGCAACAGCAGGTAGCCGCCCATGGCGACCATGGCGGCCGAGTGCAGCAGCGCCGACACCGGGCTCGGCCCGTCCATCGCCCGGGACAGCCAGAACGAGAACGGCAGCTGGGCCGCCTTGCCGAAGGCCGCCGCGAGCACTCCCGCGGCCGCGAGGTGCAGCCACGGCGACGGTAGGTGCGCCAAGCGATTCAGCGAGAGCCCAGGCGTGCTGTCGGAGCCGATGGCCAGGGCCGCTCCGGCGGCCAGGTAGAGCCCCACGTCGCCGGCACGGGTGACCACGAACGCGGTGGTGCCCGAGCCGACCGCTCGATCACGCCGCCAGTCGAACGCGATCAGCGCGTAGCTGGTGGCGCCCATCACCTCCCACGCCATGAGCAGCCCGAGCAGCGTGGTAGCGGTGGCGGTGACCAGGACGGCGGCGACAAAGACCAGCATCAGCCCGGCGAAACGGGCCCGGGTTTGCCGGATCGTGCCGGCCGAGAAGACCAGCACCAGCAGGCTGACCGCGGCCACGGTGACCACGACCACGGCGGACAGCCCGTCGACGGCCAGAGTGAGCGGATCGCCCGCCAGGAACGGCGCGGACGCTGTCGGCCGCACGGCTGCGGCGGCAGCGCCCAAGCCGAGCACACCGACCGCGACCAGGATCCCGGCCACCGGCGCCGCCCGCTCGGTCGCCCGGGCCAGAGCCTGCGGGCCGAGTGGCGCCGCCAGCAGGGCCGCGCCGGCCAGTGCGGGCAGCAGCACCAGCGCCCACAGCAGCGCGCTCACCGCTTCAGCTCCGCGGCCATGTCGGTCATGTCCACGTCGCTGGCGCGAAACAACAGGGTGGCCACGGCGAAACCCATGGCCATCTCCACCGTCATCGCGGAGATGACCACCAACAGCAGCACCTGTCCGTCCGGCGCCGAGGGGGCGAGAAAGTACCAGAACGCCGCGGCCGCGACGATGACCGCATTGACCATCAACTCCAGGCCCATCATCACCATCACCACCGACTGCTGGCTCAGCGCGCCGAACAGGCCGACCGCGAACAGGGCAGCAGCCAGGAGGAGGAACAACTGCAACGTCATCGGTCGGCCACCTCCGAAGACCCCTCGTCCGCCTGCTCATAGCGGCCGCGGGGGACGGCGAGCACGAGCGCGGAGACGATGGTGGCGAACAGCACGGCCGAGATACCGACCATGACGGGCATCTGCGGGCCCATGATCGCCGCACCGATCGACCGGGTCGGATCGGCCGGCACCGCACCTCGCCGGGCCGGCCACGGCACCAGCACCGCACCGGCGCCCAGCAGCAGGAACGTGCCCGATGTGATGACCAGGGCGCCACGCGTGTTGTGCAGCATCGACATGGGCATCAACCCGGCCGGGTTCATCATGAACATGACCATGAAGACGACCATGATCGCCATCTCCATCACCATCATCAAGATCGTGACCACGCCCAGGTAGTCCAGGGTGAGCAGGATCAGCTCCCCGCCGACGGCCACGAACGACGCGGCCAGCGCGAAGGTCGCCCTGGCCATCGAATCGACCACGAAGACCGCCACACCGGACGCGACCGCGATCACGGCCAGCACCGAGAACACCAGCAGAGTCACGATCCACCTCCGGCCGCCGCCAGCACCGACACCGCGAGCAGCTGTGCCAGCACCAGCGGCAACACCACCAGCCACGCCAGCCGCATGACCCGGTCGGGGCGGCATACCGGGAAGCGGTGCCGCGTCGCCAGCAGCACGCTCAGCACGGCCGCCGTCTTGAGCAGCGTCCACAGCCAGGGCGGCAGCAGCGGCCCGGCGCCGCCGCCAAAGAACAGGGCCACCGTCATCGCCGACCCGACGACCAGCAGCGCGTACTGCCCCCACCGCAGCAGCAGCCGGCCCGGCCCGGACTGCTCCACCAGCAGGCCGCCGGCGATGTCCGCTCCGGCCGGGTGCGCGAAGGGACCCCACACGCTGAAGGCGGCCACCGACCCGGCGAACACCACTGCGGCCAGCGGCATCTGCACGACGAACCAGTGACCCTGCTGGGCGGTCACGATCTGCGGCACCGACAGGCTGCTGGCGGCGACCGCGGGCGCCGTCAGGGCAAACATCAACGGCAGCTCGTAGGCCAGCGCCTGGGCAAGAAACCGGTAGCCGCCGACCAGCGAATACACGCTGTTCGGTCCCCACCCGGCCAGCCACCACCCCGCCCACAGCAGCACGTCCATCGCGTTGAACCAGACCAGCCCCACACCCAGGTCGCTCACCACAGCGGACCCGAGCGGGACGACCGGTGCCATCAGCACGGCAACGAGCAGCGGGGTGAGGACGCCGATGCCCCACAGCAACCGGTCCGGGGCCGTCGTCGACCGCCGCTGGACCAGCAGCGACCGTGACACCTCGTATGCCGGCCGCAGCACCCGCCTGCGCAGCGACACCCGGCCGCGCGGGTCGAGCACCGCGTCCAGCGAGCCTGCCAGCACCGCCGCCGACAACACCAGCGGCACGGCGACCAGCACCGACCAGGCCGGCGCCTGCTGGACCAGGCCCGTCATGCCGGATCCCCGTCGTGCTGGTGGTGCATGCCGTGCATGTTGTGGTCGGCCGGCCCTTCGTGACCTGGATGCGGCTCCTGGTCGCCGGCGGCCGGGGTGGCATGCAATTCATCGGGGTCGGGATCCAGGCTCGCCACGACCAGTCGTGCGTCGGCCAGGCCCAGCCCGGGCAACAGGTGCGCGGCAGCCGCCACCAGTGCGTCCGAGCCGTGGCCCGGTATGCCGCGGGGACCCTCGCCCGGTGTCACCGGCCGGCCGGCTAGGGCCAGCTCGGCCTCGGCCAGCCAGGTCCGCAACCGCGCCCACGCATCGCCACCGTCCTCGGCCGCCCGCGCGGCCGGGCCCGACAGGCCGAACCGGCCGACGTCGCCGGGACCGAGCCGGCCCAGTCCGGCCAGCGACCGTCGCAGGCCCCACGAGTGCTCCACCCGTCGATGCAAGCGGTCCACCTCGGCTGGTGCGTCACCGCTCACCGCCGCCGATGCGGTGAGCAGTGTGTCGCGCAGCCGCCGGGCCCGGTCGGCGGCGCCGGACCAGCCGGCCACCTCCAGCAACCGGCCGACCGAGTCCAGATGTGCCGCCGCCCGACGCCGACCGGCGGCTGCCTCGCCCGTCCAGCAGCTCGCCGAGCCGCCCGAGCCGGCCGACACCCGCGCCGCCGCGGACTGCACCACGTCCCCCTGCAACTCGACATCCATCACCAGCCCGGATGGCCACGCCGGCAACACCGGCCCCAGCGCGACATGCAGCACGTCCAGCTTCAGCCCGTCGCGGTCCGGCGCCCGGTCGGCCATCATCAGCCCGCCGGGCATCTGCATGCCGCCGTCATCGTGACCGCCGTGACCTTCATGGTCATGCCCGCTGGGCATCTGCATGCCACCGTGCTCGTGAGCTTCGTCCTCATGCCCGCCGTGGCCGTCGTGCTCGTGGGCGTGCCCGCTCATGGGCTCGACTTGCTCCGTCACGTCCGCACCCGCTCCCGCGTCGGGTGTGCCGGCCAGTCGACGGATCGCCTCGGACAGGACTGCCGCAGCACCCGCGGCGTCCGGCACGTCGACGCGGATTCTCGGAGCAGGCAGCTGACTCCACAGCAGGTCGGCGGCGTCCGCCAGCTCACTGCCGGGTGAGCCCGCAACAACCAGCACGTCCGCGTCGGCAGGCACACCGGTCAGCACACCACCGCGCGTGCGGACCTGTGCCTCGACGGCCAATCGCGCCCCGGTGCCGCCGGGAGCCGTCACCAGCAGCACGTGCGGCCGGCGCGCGGCCCACCGCGCGAGCCGTCGCCGGGCAGCGCTCCTCACACCCATCGCAGCGCACCCTCCCGCCAGGCGTAGACGACCCCCGCCATCAGCAGCCCGAGGAAGACGAACATCTCGATCACCGCGCCGGCACCCATCTGCGCGACCACCAGCGCCCAGGCGTACATGAACAGCATCTCCACATCGAAGGCCAGGAACAGCAAGGTGACGGTGTACCAGCGCACGTGGTAACGAGACAGCGCATGCTCCCTGGGCCGGCTACCCGACAGGTATGGCGGCACGGATTCACTCGGCGCGCCCACGGTAAGCAGGCGATGGGCGACCAGGACGACGAGCACTACGAGCAGACCCAGGCCCAGGGCCGCCAGGATGCTGACGAAGTCGCCCACTGCAGTCTCCTTTCGCGTGCACCGATCGTCCCAGCTCCAGCACCGCCCATGTCTTGTGCGTCTGCCGCAATTCCCGATACCCGTCTTACCCTAGGGGGGTATAGTATGATTCCACAATAGTGAAATACCCCATGGGGGTATCGTGTTGAGACAGTTATCCACCACGAAGGGCTGACCATGACCCAGGCCAAGACGACAGCGGGTGCCACCGCAACGAGCCGCTCCTCGCAGCACAGTTACATCGCGAACCAGACCAAGGGCGAGTACCTGAAGCGGCTGCGGCGCATCGAAGGGCAGGCGCGGGGCCTGCAGCGGATGGTCGAGGAGGAGCAGTACTGCATCGACATCCTCACCCAGGTCTCGGCCATGACCAAGGCCCTGCAGGGGCTGGCGCTCGGGCTGCTGGACGAGCACCTGGCGCACTGCGTCGTCAATGCGGCTCGTGAGGGCGGCGAGGAGGCGGAGCAGAAACTCCAGGAGGCCTCCGACGCGATCGCTCGCATGGTCCGCAGCTAAACCACCGACATACCACCGAAGAACATCACGGGAGGAACCAACCACCATGTGCACTTCCTGCAACTGCGGCACCCAGACCACCAACACCACCGACACCGCTCAGCCGGTCGCGATCACTGCGGCACCTGCGTCATACACGGTCACGGGTATGACGTGCGGGCACTGCGTGGCATCGGTGACCGAGGAAGTCGGCGAGATCGACGGAGTCCGCGACGTGCAGGTAGATCTCGCGAGCGGCGTATTGACGTTTGCCTCCGACGAGCCCATCGCGCGCGACACCGTGGAAGCCGCGGTCCGTGAGGCCGGTTACGCCCTCGCCTGAGCGCCGCGGGCGAGCCGGGCCGTCGACAACCGCACGGCGCGTCCCCAGAGAACGAATGCAACTAGGAAGAAGGAGGAGCTGATGAGCGCGACAATCGACTCGGCAGCGACCACCGTTGCCGATAACGCGGTCCCTGCGGCGGCCGATGTGGAGCTGCTGCTGAGCGGGATGACGTGCGCGTCGTGTGCCAACCGGATCGAGCGCAAGCTCAACAAGCTCGACGGCGTGACGGCGACGGTCAATTACGCCACCGAGAAGGCCAAGGTCACCTATGGCGACACCGTCACCACTGACGACTTGGTCGCCGCCGTCGAGTCTGCGGGGTATGGCGCCAAGCTTCCCGCCCCACCGAGGGTGACCGAAGACGGCACACCTGCGACGGCGAATGCCGAAGATTCCGAGGCAGATTCGGCGTTGCGCGACCTGCGTACCCGGCTGATCGTCTCCGCCATACTGTCGGTGCCGGTTGTCGCGATGGCGATGATCCCGGCGTTGCAGTTCGATAACTGGCAGTGGCTGTCGCTGACCCTGGCCGCGCCAGTGGTGGTCTGGGGCGCGCTGCCGTTGCACCGGGCGACCTGGACCAACCTCAAGCACGGCGCCGCGACCATGGACACGCTGGTGTCGATGGGCACCGGTGCGGCGTTCGCCTGGTCGGTCTACGCACTCTTCTGGGGTGATGCGGGTATGCCGGGTATGCGCCACCC
Organism: Flexivirga sp. G2; assembly: GCF_055397625.1. Lineage (NCBI taxonomy): Bacteria > Bacillati > Actinomycetota > Actinomycetes > Micrococcales > Dermacoccaceae > Flexivirga > Flexivirga sp. G2. Next base: position 2,315,911 of record NZ_AP039675.1, on the reverse strand, counting down.
CTTCGAGCTGACCATCGAGCGCACCGATGGCACGTCGAACATCTACTTCGAGGCGGCCGCGGGTGTCATCACCTTCATCCTGCTGGGCCGATACCTGGAGCACCGGTCCAGGCGCAACGCCGGTGCCGCCCTGCGGGCGCTGCTCAACCTGGGCGCCCGCGACGTCGCCGTGCTCCGCGACGGTGTCGAACAGCGAATCCCGGTGTCGCAGTTGGCCGCCGGTGACCGCTTCGTGGTCCGCCCGGGCGAGAAGATCGCCACCGACGGCGTCGTCGAAGAGGGCTGTTCGGCGGTCGACGCGTCGATGCTGACGGGTGAGTCCGTGCCCGTGGATGTCTCTCCCGGCGATGCGGTGGTCGGTGCGACGGTCAACGCTGCCGGCCGGCTCGTCATACGCGCGACCCGGGTCGGCTCCGATACCCAGCTGGCCCAGATGGCCCGGCTGGTCGAGGACGCCCAGACCGGGAAGGCCGCCGTCCAGCGGCTTGCCGACCGGATCTCCGGCATCTTCGTGCCGGTCGTGATCGTGATCGCCGTCGGCGTCTTCGGCTTCTGGCTGGCGACGGGGGCCGGCGCGGCCGGTGCGTTGACCGCAGCAGTGGCTGTGCTGATCGTCGCCTGCCCCTGTGCCCTGGGCCTGGCGACGCCGACAGCCCTGATGGTCGGCACCGGGCGCGGCGCCCAGCTCGGCATACTCATCAAGGGCCCGGAGGTGTTGGAGCAGACCCGCACGGTCGACACCATCGTGCTGGACAAGACCGGCACCGTCACGACCGGCGAGATGACGCTCGCCAACACGTATGTCGCGGTCGGTGAGGACGCCGCGCAGGTGTTGCGTATGGCGGGCGCCCTGGAGGACGCCTCCGAGCATCCGATCGCGCGTGCTATCGCCGACGCAGCCCGCGCGGCCGGACAGCTCGGGGCGGTGGAGGACTTCGCCAACCTCGAGGGCCTCGGCGTGCAGGGCATCGTCGACGGGCACGCAGTGCTCGTGGGTCGGCCGCAGTTGCTCGCGCAGTGGTCGCAGCATCTCGACACCGAGCTCCGGACCGCGTTCAACGATGCGACCAGCCGCGGGCAGACCGCGGTGGCGGTCGGCTGGGACGGTCGGGCGCGCGCCGTGCTGGTCGTGGCCGACCAGGTCAAGGACACCTCCGCCGACGCCATCGCCCAGCTACGCGACCTCGGACTGCGGCCGATCCTGCTCACCGGCGACAACGACCGCGTCGCGCGCACCGTCGCCGGCCAGGTCGGCATCGACGCCGCGGACGTCTTCGCCGAAGTGCTGCCGGCCGACAAGGTCGACGTCGTCAAGCAGCTGCAATCCGAAGGCCACATCGTCGCGATGGTCGGCGACGGCGTCAACGACGCCGCGGCACTCGCGCAGGCCGACCTGGGCCTGGCGATGGGCACCGGCACCGACGTCGCGATCGAGGCCAGCGACATCACCCTGGTCCGCGGGGACCTGCGAGTCGCGGGTGACGCCATACGGCTGTCGCGTCGCACGCTGGGTGTGATCAAGAGCAACCTCGTCTGGGCGTTCGGCTACAACGTGATCGCGATCCCGATCGCGGCCGCCGGCCTGCTCAACCCGATGCTCGCCGGCGCCGCCATGGCGTTCTCGTCGGTGTCGGTCGTCATGAACAGCCTGCGGCTCAGGGGATTCCGGTCGTCATTATGAGAATCACAGGATCGCTCGCGGGCCTTTCACACCACCAGGTGGCGGTGCGAAAGGCCCGCGCCCTCGCCTGGTGGGCCGTGGCATGCCTAGCCCGCTGCGCCACCCGCGCCCTCACCGAGTCAAAGGGAAAGTAGAGGACCCACCGTCGATAGCCGGATGGAGGCGGCGTCAGCGCAACGTGCCGTAGCCCGTCGGCGTGGTCCACATGTTCTCCTTCTTGACCACGGTGCCGGGGTGATCGGCGGAGATCATCAAGTTCCCGCCGGCATATATGGCCACATGGGTCGCCGGCGAGCCGAAGAAGACCAAGTCACCCGGCTGCGGGCTGTAGGTCCTCTTCACGTACGCCTGCTGCTGGCTGGCCGTCCGGGGGATGGACAACCCGGCCTGCTTGTAGACATATGACGTCAGCCCGGAACAGTCGAAGCCCTGCGACGGCGTCGAACCGCCCCACACGTAGCGGACGCCGTAATACTTCTCCGCAATCGAGATGACCGCGGACAGACCCTGGTTGGTCGACGGCGGGGGTGGCGGAGGCGGTGCCGGGTTCGTCCCGCACGGGTAGCCACCCATCGCACTCCACGTCAACGGACCGATGATGCCGTCGGCGACCAGGCCCTTGCCTCGCTGGAAGGACTTGACGCGCGACAACGTGTTGGCGCCGAAGACACCATCCACTGCGACGCCGCCCATCTTCTGCTGCGCGCTCGACACCAGGGACCCGCTGGCGCCGTACCGCAGCACGGTGGCCTTGCAGGAGGGTGTCGGGCTCTTCGGCGGGGTCGGCGTCGGGTTCGAACCCGGGAAGCCACCAAGGGCCTTCCAGGTCAACGAACCGACGATGCCGTCGGCAACCAGGTGATGCGACCGCTGGAAGGATTTCACCTTCGTCAGCGTGCGCGTCCCGAAGTCGCCGTCCACCGCCAGTCCGCCCAGCCGCTGCTGCACGGTTTTGACATAACTGCCCTTTGATCCGTAGCGCACGGTCACCACGGCACTCGGCGAGGCGGCCCGTACGGCGCTCGTCGATGCGCTGCTGCGCTGCCCTGACGCACCACTCGTGCCGCTGCCGGGATCGGCATACGACGGAGCGGCCTGCACGAGGCTGGCTGCGGCGGCCGGGACGCTGAGGAGCGTTCCGGTCACCACCAACCCCTTGCGGGAGGTGAACGCCGGGGCGACCTTGGCAGAGAGCCCAGGTCGTGGTTTGCGATGTCTCGGAGTAGTAATTGTGGTCATGTGACCCTCTCGGTCCTCGTCCAGTCCAGAAACGCGCGCAGGGGGATGCCACGTGCACGTGGCATCCCCCGATGTCGCCTACTCCTTCCCCGAAGAAGGCGCTGCACGAGACCTGACTATGCCGGTGCCTCAAGACCTGTGAAAGACGCGAATTCTGGGCTCGGATGGGCCCACGTGACATCTGTTACTGGTGTGACTTGAGTGAATTGGCGGGGCGGACGGAGCTGAAGTGGCCCAGTGTTGCAATTTCAACGATCTCCGGCGGCGGACGCCCGCCTTTAACACTCCTGGCGCGAAACCCGTTCGAACGACACGCCGAACTCAGGCATTTCCCAGCTATCTCATATATTGAGATGATGGCTTGCGGCCAGCCAGCCCGTCGTTAGGGCGATAGGAGCAAAACCACCCGGCGACCTTGCAGAGTTGGGCGGTTCACGTGACGGCTTGCCGAGCAGCGAGAAGCCCCGCCTGCCTGGAAAGGGCTGACGGGGCGCTTCTCGCTGTTGCGTGGCGTTGCTGTACGACGCCGGGTATCGAGTCTCAGATGCGGCCGTAGTAGTGGCTGCCCCAGACGTTCTGGACGCTGACGACGGTGCCAGGGGTGCGGGCGGCGATCATCTTGCCATTCCCGAGGTAGATCCCATTGTGGTACGCCGGGGAACCCCAGAAAATGAGGTCGCCGGGACGCGGGCTGGACACGCGGGTCGCGGCGGCCGCCTGCGCCGACGCGGTCCGCGGGATGCTCTTGCCCGCCTGGCGGTAGACGTACTGGGTGAAGCCCGAGCAGTCGAAGCCCGAGGGCGAGGTACCGCCCCAGCGATACGGGGTGCCGCGCAGGCCCATCGCGATCGACACGACGGACGAGTTGGACTTCGGTGCCGGCTTCGGCTTGGTCGTCGGCGCGCTGCCGTAACCACCGAGTGCGGTCCAGGTGTAGCGGCCGACGATGCCGTCCGCGACGAGACGGTGGGCGCGCTGGAACGACTTGACCTTGGTGCGGGTACGCGGACCGAAGATGCCGTCGACCGCGAGACCGCCGACCTTGCGCTGGACGACCTTCACGGCGGCGCCGCGGGAGCCGTATCGAACGGTCGGACCGATGCGAACGGCGGTGGCCAAGTGGCCGGCAGCCTGCACTTGACCAGCAGCCTGGACGGAGCCGGTCTGCGCCAGACCTGCGCTCGGCGCAGCAGAGGCATTCTCCATACCGACCAGCGGCACGACGACGGCACCGGCGGCGGCAACTGCCAGGCCACGGCGACCGACCTTGTTCAGAACATTCGGCTCATGCTTCAGGTGACGCGGGGAGTACGAACCCATGAATCAAGGGACCCTTCCAAAATGGACTGCAGGACAATGTGGGTGCGGGCGCCGTTGCCGTTGCCCCGGGCAAGTGCCCGACCCAGTCATGCACCCGACTCCCCGAAGCCGGGGGCACGGTCACTGACTATGACCTACGCGGGGGCGTTCCCAAAGTCGTTCGCAGATATCCGTCGACGATCAGCGAGCTGCCGACAGCTCTCGATGGCAGGCGGCAGCGTCACCGCCGTTGTGACCATTCCGTAATATTTCGCGGAATGCCGGGCCTGTGCCGCGCTCTCGAAGAAACCGCGCCACGAGGCGCATATCCCCTCAAAACAGTCTTCCGGATGAGACGCATTCGTCTCAGAGTTCAAGACGCGAGGCATGTGCCCATCACGTCCCCTGGGGCGCCAACTCCGTGGCCGTCGGTGCAGCGCAGTGCTATTGGGTACGAATTGCTCGTCGCTGGGACGGAGGAACCGCGAGTGCGCGCCGTCCAGCACTGATCAGAGGCCGGTGCAGCACATCGCCTCAGTGTTCGTGGTGGTGGTCTTCCATGGTTTGGCCGGGGTCTTGTTGCACGGTGCGGAATGACTGCCAGGTGATGCGCAGGATCACCAGCGTGATCATCAGGCCGATGACCGGGTCGCCCACTTGGAAGCCGAGTCCGACGGCGATTGCGCTGGCCACCACGGACAGGCTGACCAAGCCGTCGGTACGTGCATGCGCGCCATCGGCGATCAGCGCCGGTGAACTCAGTCGTTTCCCGGCGCTGGTGCGAATCATGGCGGCGATCTCGTTACCGGCGAACCCGATGATCCCAGCGATCGCCAACGGCACCAAGTGATCCAAGTGTTGCGGGTGGACCAGCCGGTTGATCGATTCGACCAGGGCGATTACGGCACTGACGAAGATCGTTGCGACGACGAAGTATCCGGCGCGTTTTTCGGCGACGAATGACCGTAACCAGAACGCGATGCCCAACGGGATCGCGGTCAGTGCGTCCCCGAAGTTGTGGATCAGGTCTGCCAGCAACGCGATCGAGTCGGTGGCGATGAACACCACGAACTGCGCCGCCGCGGTGAGCAACAGCACCAGCAGGCTCCCACCGACTGCTTTGAGCCCTTCCCGGGACGACAGGATCGACCTCGCGACCAACCCGTGACTATGCCCGTGCCCACTCCCGTGACTCTGCAGGTGGGTGTCGTGGGAGTGACCGGTGTTCACGCCGGGTCCTCGGTGACGTGATGGTGCGTTCCAGTGGCGGCCGCGAAGGTGTGCTCGGCCTGCCTGATTGCATCGATGACCAGCTGGGAGGCGTGTTCGTCGACCAGCCGGTAGAACGCGGTCGTGCCTTCCTTGCGGTGCGCCACCATCCGCGCCAGGCGCAACTTCGCCAGGTGCTGGGATACCGCCGCCGGCGTCTTGTCGACCACGTCGGCCAGGTGATTCACCGACATTTCACCCGCATTCCGCAATACGAGCACGATCCGCACGCGGGTCGCGTCGGCCAACATGGAGAACACCTCCACGGCCAATTCAACAAACTCCGACTCGGGGTCCAAACCGCATTGCTGATTACTTGCATACATACGCAGATTGTTGCACTTATGGCTGGCCTGAAGCCAGTCGCACAGCTGCTGTCTCGCGGTTGAGTCAAGTGCTGGTGATGGCCAAGAGGGTCGCGAAGGCTGCGTGGAAGTCTGCCCGGCGGCCCACCACACTGAGCACCTGCGAGTGGGTCATCGTGATGTCGCAACACCCAGTCACGCCGGGCGACGCGACCGTGGACGCGTAAGGCGGCCCAGCCCGCATGTCGCCAAAATCGTGACAGCGTGCGTTGGGGGCTGTCCGATGCGAGGCCCGAGACGGCTGTGGCGCCTGACCCGCGCCTGACCCGAGATGCTGTTCGGTTCGACTGGCGCGCATTCAGGCCTGGTATGAGGCCCAGGTTCCGCCGGCCCATTGTCGCCAGCGGTCGGCGGTGCTGGTGCCGATGCCGAGCAGGTCGGCCAGGACCGCGGGTGGCAGGTCGCGGGCCAGTGCCAGCAGCGTTGTGTTGCGGGCGTGACGGGAACGGATCCCCATTCGGCGCAGCTCGTTCAGAAGGGCTTCGGTTCCGAGTCGCTTCCCAGGTCCGCGGCCGGGAAACAGCCACCTGTCTTCGGTGGCCTCGAAGCTGTTGGCAATGCCACGTTCTTGTAGCATGGAGATCGTGCCGTTCGCGGTATGACGAAGGATCGTCGCGATCGGTTCTGCGATGTCGACGGCGTCAATTCCGAGCCGCAGCGTGGTGGGCGGTCCCGGCGTGACGTGCGAGGCACGTAGCTGCACGATCGTGCTGGCGTGTTGTCCGTACATCAGCACCAGGGTGCCGGCCAGTCGGGTCCGGGGGCTGAGGGTGTGGTCGTGCAGGCAGCGGCGCAACAATCCCCACTGGTGGTCGGGGTCATTGAAGCCCATCGGGTCGTGCATCCGCTGCACGGGCAAATTCACCGATGGCGCGAGCCGGTGCCGCCTGGCCCATCGCAGGAAGACCGACACCGAGATCGCGTCCGACCCGCGACGGGCCAGCCACTGATCGAGCACCGGCTGACGCAGAGACCCGATGTGTTCACCGCGTGAGTGGAGTTCGTCGACCAGGCGCCGCGGCCCGTACAGCATGCCGCGGGCCAGGGTGCACGTTCGTTGTGGGTCACGGCCGGTCGCCAGCCGTCGCCGGACACCCGGCAGCACGTGCCAGTGGACGTACCGGGCGATAACCATCTGATCCTCGCCCGGGGTGTGCTCGATCAGCCGGGCGAACGCGGCCTCCAGCCGCGCGAGGTATTCCTCGCGGGGCGGCAGCGCTCCGGCGGCCACCAGCAGCCGGCGCAGGTGTTCGACGCTGATGGCTCGGCCGCCGCGGTCGCCTGCTGCGGCATCCAATGTGTCGTGGTCGATCGGTGCCTGTCCGTGTGCCATCCGGGTCAGCAGGGTGGTGGCCGCGGGACTGCGCAGGAACCACTGCCGTAGCTGCGGGAAGTCGTGTGTGGCCGCCAACCGGTCGATGAACGAATTCAGGCGCGGATCAACAGGTTCGGACACCGTGTCGCCGAGACGGGCGCGAACCCACTGCCGGGCGCGACAGAACAAGCACCGCGGCTGCGCCTTGGTCGGCAGGAGCGCGAAGATGCTGCGGGAGCATTGGCGACACTGGGCGCGGGCGGTGCCGCGGCACCCGGGGCAGGCGTCCTGTGTCGTCTTCGGGTTGTGTTCGCGGGGGTGGCCACAATCGACGCAGATCAGCTGCGGTCTCATGGCACAGGTCTTGCAGATCCGTTCCCCGGTGCGGCGGGTGCTGATGGCCTTGACGGTTTTGCCGCACCGGTCACAGGAGTTTCCCTCCAGCGCGCCGGCCGGTCGCAGCCCGACCGTCACGTCGGCCGCGCCGATCCCGAGCTCCGTGGCGGTGCGACGCACGTAGTCGCAACATCCGATGCAGGCGGGGCCGCTGGGACCATCGCGCAGGTTGCGGGAGGACCAGCCGCAGCGGATGCATGCCCTGGTGGTTCGCACTGGACGAGGCTTCGGGATGGCGCGTGGCCGGCCCGCGAGCTCGCGGCGGTACCAGCACACCTTGCACACCAGTGCCCCCTTCTCGTCGTGTCCGCCCGGCGGGCGCTTGATCCCGCAATCCGTGCAGGGTTGATAGTTGCGGTTCCGCCAGCAGCTGCCACACAACACGGCACCGCCAGTGGTGAGCCCGCCGGTGGTCTTCCACTGGTCGCACACGTCGCAGAAGGTTGCCTCGTGTAAGACGACTGCCTGGCTGCGGCGGAATCGGGAATGACGGTGCGGGCGCGTCGGCCAGGCCAACGACCGATACGTGCAAGTGCAGGTGCCGCACAGGAAGTGCATGTTGTCCACGAGGGTCAGCGGGTGACGGACCCGCCGGCACATCCGACAGGTTGAGTCACCGTCGCCGTGCGGGTTACGCACCCGGGGTCGGATCGGCCCCGCCTGGGCGGCCATCCGCTCTTGGTCGTCGCACCAGCTCCGGCAAGCCGGGCGAGCCCGGCACGCTCCGCAGATTCCTTGCCCGGACACGCCCCGGAAGGTCATGAACCCCGGTTGCTCACAGCACGCGCAAAGCTCCTGCTTGCTCTTCTTCCAGCAGTCCTCGCAGGCCATCTGCCCGGACTCCAGGCGGGTCTTGAACCGTCGCGACGAATTGCCGCATGATCCGCAGCGTGGCCGCACCACACCCGGGACACCGGCATCTACCAACGCATCCGTCAGCTGCTGAGTGGCACGCACACTGCGCGACGAGCCATTCGTCAGCAGAGACGGCTCGTCAAACAAATCCGCTGCGATCTGCCGCGCCGGACCTTTCGGATGGCAGGCGCGAGCGACGACGGCCAGGACCACGGCTTCGTCGCTGGCGGGAACGGTCGTGACGACGACGGCGACGATCAGGCGGATGCACTGCTCTCGGACCGCGGTAGCGTCACCGGGCATGGCCACGGGATCGGGCGCCCACTACTGCTCGGTGCGCCGCACGCTCACCCGGGCCGGTTTACGGGTCCGCCCGTCCGGGGTGGCGCGTGCCACCGGTGATGCCCCGCCAGCAGCGTGACGCTTCGGCGTCTCCTGCACGGCCCGCACCACCTGCACCAAATCCGCCGGAGTGCAGTCCAACGCGTCACAAGCAGCGGCCAGCACACGCATGTTCAACCGCTCCGGCACCTGGGTGACCAACCGATACACCTGGGTGACCGACAAATGCACCCCGCGCGCCTCCAGCAACGGCACCAAGTCCGTGGTCGCGAACATCCCACGGGACGCCATCACCTCCCGTAGCTTCCAGTCGATCGTCACGTCCGCAATCATCAGAATCCCTCCATGGAGCCGCCGGCAAGCTGATCCAACGAGGCGCGCAGCGCCTTGTTCTTGAAGTCGCTGCTCACCCCGGAATACAACGCAGTCGACCCGCCCCACCGGTGCCCGACCTGCTGCTGCACGAAGAACGGGTCGAACCCGTCCTCCAACAAATGCGTCACATACGAATGCCGCAAGCAATGCAAGTGCAACTCGCTGGGCAACCCTGCGGCGTCGCGGTATTCGGCGAACCGGCGACCCGCATGCGCCGGACTCACTACGGAGCCACGCTCGGTCGGCCACATCCACCGCCCCGCCACGTCGCCGTACTCCGCACGGATCTCCAACCATTCCTGTAACACCTGTGGCGCCCACGGCATAGTCGTCAGCACCGACCGCCGACGGGGATGGCCACCCCGGACCGCTTTGCCCCACCGGACGTGACAGACCCCGAAGCGGTCGAACTCGGGTGCCTTCGGATTCCGGTAGAAGTCAACGGTTTCCAACCGGGTCAGCTCCCGTCGACGTAACCCGTACGCATAGGCGATCTTGAACATCGCGGAGTCCCGCCACGCCGCCAACCAGCCCTTACGACCCGACTGACACGCAGCAGCGACACGTTCGTCCGCGTAATCAAACAGTTGCTCAATCTCGTCGCGTGTCAATGGGCGAACCGCCGGGGACGCCTCCACCTCCGCAACATGCGCGACCGTGTTCCACTCGTGACAGATCTGCACCGGGTGTGTGCCGAACCGTTCCCAGCACAGCTCGCCCCACCCGTACACCGGATCGGTCACGTACTCGCAATATTTCCGCACCGCTGCCTGATACCCCCGGATCGTGGTCAACGCGCGGCCACGATCTCGCAGGTCCGAGGACCACGACTCCAAGTCCTCCGCGGTCCACGCCCACGGGTACTCGCCGGTGAACGACATGAACCGCCGCACCAGGTCACCGCGGTTCTTCAGCGACAGCGCCGCCAAACCGCGTGACTGTCCCTGCGCCCGCCACCCGGTCAACATGCCCTCGAACACCGCGTCTTCGGGACGCAGATGCACCACCGACGAATCAAACACGGCCAACGCAACAGCCCGATCCTCACCCATCACCGCACCTCCTCAGAAGGAGGATTCTTGCACCAGATGCAATGTCTCCACAAGGCCTGCCGTGGAGCCGGTCTTGGTACCGACGCAAACAGGTAAAGTTACGTCCATAGGTTTGGTGTACGACCGATCCGGGTGATCGCGTCGCGTCCCACGTGAGCGCGGTCACCGGGTGGATCCTTCGAGAGAACTGTCTAGATCCCACTCGAATGGAGCACCACGATGACCGCTGGACCCCACAATATTGATCCGCAGGAGTTCTTGCACGAGCACCTGGCCCAAGCCAGCCCGGACTTGCTGCGGGAGCTGATGCAGATGTTCGTCAACGCCTTGTTGTCCGGTCAGGCCGACACGGTGTGTGGTGCGGACTACGGCACTCGCACCGACGACCGCGTGAACCGGCGTAACGGGTATCGGCACCGGGACCTGGACACCCGGGTCGGCACCCTGGACGTGGCGGTCCCGAAGTTGCGTGAGGGCACGTTCTTCCCCGAATGGCTGCTGGAGCGTCGCAAGCGTGCCGAAGCCGCGCTGACGTCGGTGGTGGCGACGTGCTACCTGCTCGGTGTGAGTACCCGGCGGATGGACAAGCTGGTGCAAACCCTGGGCATCACTGGCTTGTCGAAGTCCCAGGTGAGCGTGATGGCCAAGGACCTCGACGAGCAGGTCACCGCGTTCCGCAACCGCCCGTTGGATGACGGCCCGTACACGTTCGTGGCCGCGGACGCGTTGATGATGAAGGTCCGCGAAGGCGGCCGTGTCGTGAAGGTCGCGGTCATGGTCGCGACCGGGGTGAACGCCGAGGGGTACCGGGAAGTCCTTGGCGTGCAAGCAAGTTCGGCCGAAACGGCCTCCGGGTGGCTAACGTTCTTCCGGGACCTGGTCGCTCGTGGCCTGTCCGGGGTGGCGATGGTCACCAGTGACGCGCACGCCGGCTTGGTCGACGCGATCGGGGCAACGTTGCCGAATGCGTCCTGGCAGCGGTGCCGCACTCACTACGCGAAGAACCTGTCCGACATCACTCCCAAGACCCAGTGGGGTTGGGTCAAGGCGTTGCTACACAGCGTGTACGACCAACCGGACGCGGACGCCGTGCACGCCCAGTTCGACCGGGTGCTGCAGGGACTGGCCGAGAAGCTGCCCGCGGTCGCCGAGCATCTGGAGAACGCCCGCGCCGACGTGCTCGCGTTCACCGCGTTTCCCAAGGCCGTGTGGCGGCAAATCTGGTCCAACAACCCCAACGAACGACTCAACCGAGAAATCAGGAGGCGCACCGACGTCGTGGGCATCTTCCCGGGGCGGGACGCGATCATTCGCCTCGTGGGTGCCGTCCTGGCCGAGCAACACGACGAATGGGCCGAGCAACGCCGCTACCTCGGCGTGGAAGCCCTCGCCGTCGCGCAAGCAGTCTTGACCGCCCGCACCACCGACGCGAAGGAGGACACCACCGTTATCGAGCCCGCCATCGCAGGCGAGCTCAGCGCCTAAACACACCTGAAGGATTCACGACTTCGTACACCACTCAGCAGGACTTGACCACAGGTAAAGTCGAGGAGGCCACGAACAGCGTTGCCGCAGCACGAATTCCGCCTAATGCTGCGAATGCCCATCAGATGCAATTCGGTGCCTTTGCTCCAGCAGATGATGAGGACCTGGCGGGGGACGTCGTGAGGGTGGCTGCCGTCGCGGACCCATGCGTGCCGGGTCGTTGTCGGCTCCGGCCAGGTCCGTTCCCGACGTGACTGCCCCATGGGAATCCGGCCTCCTTCGCGACATCGAACAAATTTACTACCAGTGCCCTCCCTGCGAAGTCGTGCCGCATTTCGTGAGCGTGAACACGCCTCAGGCTCCTTCCGGTCAATAGGGCCAGCCGCAGCTGGCCGTCCGGAGGTAGCGATGACATACAACAAGCAATGGGAGGTCGGTTGGCAGCGCGACCGCGCACGAGGCATCAAGCGCTACGTCGACGCCGAACCCACCCGGGAAAAGCTGCAGAGCTTCATCGATGCCAGCGTGCCGTTGAGAACCCTCAGCCGCGCAACCGGGATCAGCGACACCGGAATCAGCAACATCGTCGCCGGCCGCAACTCACGCGTCCAGCGATCCACGGCCGAGCGGGTCGACCGGCTCAAGTTTGCCGACATCTACTCCCAGGCGGAGGGCATGGTCCCTCGTGTCGGGGCAGTCCGGCGGGTCGAGGCGCTCCTGGCACTCGGCCACAACCACGCCGCCATCGCGGCCGCCGGCGCACGAGACACCAGCATGCTGCTCTACAGCCCGGGGGAGCTGATCACGGCCGGCCGATGGCAGCAAGTCCGCGACGCCTACGACAAGCTCAGCATGACCCCAGGAGACTCCCCGCTGACCCGCCAGCGGGCCGAGAGCCGCGGCCTTGCCCCGCCACTAGCCTGGGACGAAGCCGACATCGACGACCCTGCGGCAAAGCCTCACCACCAGGTGCCCGCCGGCGAATCGAACGTCGTCGACATCGTGGCGGTACAACGGGCGATCACGCGTCAACTACCAGACACCAACCTGACAAAGGCCGAGCGGCTGGAAGTCGTTCGAGCGATGGCGTCGATCGGGGCGTCGGACCACGAGATCAGTCTGCATACCGGCGTCAGCGACCGAACCGTGCTGCGCGACCGCATGGAGTTCGGCATCGAAAGCCGTTGGGGGATAACGCCATCCGCGGCGCACTGGGACCTCATGGAAGCACGGGGCGCCACCCGTCGGAGCGACTCTGCCGGCCGGGACGCGGAACGCAAATCCATCACCCCCACGCCAACACTTGACCAGCAGCACGGGATCGCGCGATGACCATCACGCAAACCACGCGCGCGGCCGCCGCGGCCTTGGTCGCGAACTCACTCCGCAGCGGCGAATGGTTCGACCTGCCGCTGCCAGGGGAGATCCCCGGACCACCCCTGCTCGACGGCCTACCGCACGGGGTACACATCGGCGACGGTGACGTGTCCTTCGGCCCCGTCCGAGGGCAACGGGATGAAATGACCATTCAGGGGCCGTCCGGTTTCATCAACGTCTGTGCGCAGGACGGCCGCCACTGGATCGAGCTTGTCGGTAGGACGCACCACGAACTCGGACTGCACGAACCGTGGGCGGTCCGAACCGACCTTCACGGGGCCGCCGACCGGCTCGGCATGCCGGCGGCGGACCTCGCTCCGTTGCTCCAGCGGGCAGGCACGGCGCTGCTGCGGGCACGAGCCGAACTCGACGGAGCACTGTCACCCAACCGACCCAAGCAACGGGAGACGAACATGGCCGAGCAGAACATCGACGCAGCGCCGTCGTACCGAGACACGTTGCGAATGAACCCGACGGAGGCGCTGAAGATGGGCGTCGAGGGCACCGACCGGACCGCGGACAACGAGAGGCTGCGGTGCGCCCTGAACGTGATCACCCAATACGACGCGGCCGACGAGCGGGCCTTCGCTGCCGCGAGGGGTTCGGGCAGTCTGCTCGACCCATCGGTTCCCGAGCCGCAGGCGGCCAGGCTGCTTGTGCTGCACGGAGGGAATGTCTCGGCCGCCGCGAACGATCCGGGCTTCGAACGGCTGGTTGCCGCCTACGAGGGCCTCCTGCCCGGCCACGAGATCGTCAACGACGAAGACGGGCTCCGCGAGGAATACGTCGACCCGCTCGCTGTGCCGGGCAACAAGGAGTGGCTGGCCGAGCGAGTCGCCGAACTACGGCACGACCTCGGTGCGCCGAGCACGGTGGAGGAACCGGTCGACCCCGTAGCTCCCGAGCCGGGGCCGGATCATCAAGACCTGTACCACACGTCCGGCGCCGGGCAGGGGGTGTCCGTCGACGCTGCCGCCGCGGAACAGGCGAAGATCGACGCGCAGGACGTCGCGGCCGCCACGTTCAACCCGGAGGCGATGGACGCCGTCGCAGACGGGCGCCTGGTGGTGATGGAGCCGTCATACGGCGGGGCCCTGGAGAACTCGGACGTGGTCGTGACCGGGGCTGCTACGGGACACGGCGATGTGTTGGTCAGGGTCGACGCCGACCACCAGGTGCACGCGGACCTGCACTTGGCGGGCAGGAGAGTGCTTGACGCGAACCCGGCGCAGGTCGCCGACACGCTTCAAGTCGATCAGGAAACCGCGCGCCAGACCGTGTTGGCGGCAGCCCATCAGCTGCAGCGAGGGCAGATCGCCTACGAAGCACGCGGAGACGTTGACGCCGCAGTGGCGACGTTCGACCAGCAGCGGGGGCAACAGGCCAGGGAGTCGTTGCGCTGGGGGAGCGGGCCGACGAGTCAGGGTGATCTCCAGGACGCAGCCCGGCACTTCCCGAGCGACCTCGCAGAAGCAAGGGCGATCTCCGGTCGGCGCCCCGGTCGCCGACCGGACGCACCGCCTCCGGCCCCTGGTCGCTCCGGTCCACAGCCACCCCCGTTCTGACGGCTGGTGATTTGCCATGGACACCCGAGAGCTGGTCGACCAAGTCGAGGCATCGCTGGCGCAGGCGCAGCACTTCCTCGGCATCGCCGACTACGACACCCAATCGGCGACCGCGGGGGCGCAGCGTCGAGCCCTGGAAGGCACGCCGCTACCCGGCATGGTTGCCGCCCACCGGGACGCCGCGGCTGAGGCGTATGACGCGCTGCAGCGTGGCAGCGAGCACGTCAACCATGCGTATGCCGGCGTTATCGCGTTGACGAAGGCGCCGCACTTGGCCGACGAGAATCATGACTGGGTCGTCGGCACCCTGGCCAGTGTCGTGGAGGCGATGGTCGCTGCGGGCAAGGCCACCCCCCACCTCGAGGCCGGAACGACACACCTGTTCGCCGCCAACAACCCGGCCGCGGATCCGCGCAGAGTCAGCAGCCAGCTCGTGAAAGCCCGTGACGAGCTCAGTCTGGCGATACCACACGAATCAACGGCCGCCCGGGTGGTCGACCAAGCAGCCGCCCGCCACAGCCCAGACACCCAGGTAGGCCCGGCGCAGCCGCTGGCACGCGCACAGACCCCGGCAGCAGATGGCCGTGCCCACCACAGCTGCCACACAACCGGCAGGGCCCAGGCGCTGAAGCCGGTCACCGAGTTGTTGTCGCACTCATAGGAGATAGGAGAAGGAACCATGCGTAGTGATTGCCCTGACGGCAGCTGCCGTGACGAGGTCCTCGCGGTGGAAGCGGAGGAGCGAGACCGCCGCAACGCCGAGCTGGAGGAAGCTCGCGCGGCACAGCGCGCGGCCGTGGCCGAGCAACATCCGTGGGCGTACGACGAGACCGCGGCATACTACGGACGGCCGCGGTAGGACGATCCGAAACCAGCCGAAACACGCAGAGAGCTGGGCAGCCCCGAGGGCCTGCCCAGCTCCCGGGCGTTTCCGGCCCAGCGCCCGTTTCAGTTCGCAGTCCCGGTGGGGACCAGGGTCAACTCCCGCACCTTCGGCGGCCGGCCGCCTGCCTGCAGATCGTGCACCCGCTGCAAGGCCTTGGGGTCACGGGCGTTCGGCCGCAGCACCTCGGCGAGGCTGGCACCGAACTCGTGCTCGAGCACGAACCGGTCGCCGTGGCGTTGCACGAGCAGCTGCTCGCGGCGTTCGCACCACGGCACCAGGTAGGTGATCGCGACGATTCCGGCGGTCAGCAGCCCGAAGAGCGAGTGTCCCTCGGCGATTCCCTGCACCGCGGCCGCGGCGGCGGTGACGAACCGCAGCCGCCAGGCCAGCGACACCAACGGGAGCACCGACAACGCCTCCGCGGCCGCGTGGCAGATCGCCCGGACCGCCACCCACGGCAGCGTCCAGAACCCCATGGCAGCCTCGAAACGTCGAACTCCCAGGCCGAGCGCATGCGTGAGGATCGCCGCAGCATGCTCGTCGGAGAAACCGCCGGTGCGTGCGGCGCGCACCATCCTGGCCGAGACGATCAGCGTGTGCCGGCCGAACCGTGCCGCATAGACGCCACCTGCATCGCTGACTCGCACGTCGACGTCGCCGGCGACACCGTGTTCGCGCAGGACCGCGAACACCGGCTTCAGCGAGGCAACCTCGTAGCCGTGCGGCTGCCGCGCACCGGCCAGCACCAGCGCAGCGGTCGCCTCGGCCCGCCCGCAGAGCAGGACGACCACGACAACGACACCGGCGGCGAATATCGGCAACGCGATCAGACCGGGCAGGACGGCACCGACGATCACGACCAGGACCGTGCTGGTTGTCAGCGCGGCCAGCGCCGGCACGGCACGCACGGCAGTTCCTCGCACGCTCATCACGTTCTCCTCCACCTCGAGTGGTGCATTTCCTTCAACGTTCACGATCGGTGATCGCCAACAGCCCTCGTCGCGCCTCTTGAGGGTGAAGCCAGTCTCACGCACCTCACAGACACCGCGGCGGAGTTATCCACAGGCCTGCCGACGGTGGCAGCTGAGACAACCGCAGATCTGGCTGGATGAGGCAACCACCGACGACGAGGAGCACCACATGCGAACCCCTGAGGTCCTGCACCTGGACACCGACGAAACGATCACGGCGATTGCGCGGTTGCTGCGCGAGGCGGCTCAGCAAGCGTGGAAGCGTGCCGACCGCGAAGGCCCCAACTCGTCCTGGCACGGGGTGGCGCTCGGCATCTTCGTCGTGGCCGCACGGGCGAGCGAGTTCGTCCCGGTCGACGTCGACCCCGTCGAACCGGTCCCGCCGCAGGAGGACATCGGCCAGCTGGTCTGCGCGGCCGACGGTCTGGCACTCGATCTGCCCGTCGACGGATCCTTGCCTGGGATCTCCGAGCTCATCGTCGCACTGACCGACCTGCGCCGAGAGCTCACGCAGTGAACCGGGACGAGCGCAGCGTCGGCGAACTTCTCCTGGACGCCGACTTTCAGGCCCGCACCCTGTTGCTGGACGTCGTTGGCGACGACGCACCAGCCCTGCTGCGCACGTGGGGCGAAGTGGTGCAGTCGGCGGGCGAGCTGTGGGCCGGCCTGCCGCAGTTGTCCGCCAGCCCGGCGGACGGCGCCACGATGCAACGCCTGGAGACGATGGCGCGCGGTATGCACCGACACCAACTGGCGCGCGACTGGCCAGGCTCGGGTGAACTCGATCAGCGACTCCTTGGAATCGCCGAAAACTTCGTGAGGGCAACGGAACTCGTGGACGGCCGAGACCACGCACGCGATACGTGGCCGCCGGCGGTGCGCGCCGACGTCGACGCGGTGAAGATGCGCGTCATGCACACCCTCTACGTCGCCGCCCACGGCGTCGGTGTTGCGGTGCAGCAGCACATTCAGGACACCGAGGACCGTTTCGGGAGCAAACCGAGCCTGATCAACCGAGCCATCACTCGAGGACGCGATGCGGCTGCCCAGCTGGTGGCTTTTGAGCAGCTCGCCGGTGCCCACGTCGGGACGCGGTTCGCGCAGGTCATGCGCGGCGAGCACCGACACGCGGTCGGTGCCGGCCGGCTGCACCAGGCGATGGCGGCATGGGACGTGCAGGCCCACCGTGCGATCGCCGCCGCACCGACAGCCACCCACCTGCACCTGGTGGCACGCACCCAAGCATTCCTGAGCGCAGCGACAGCGCACCTCCTGGATGCGGCCGTCCAATCCCAGCATCTGGAGACCGGAAGTTTCCAGCAGCAGCTCAGACCCGCGCTCGAGTCGACGCACACGTCCTGGAGCCTGATCGCACGACGATGCGAGCAGTTAGCCGACCGTCGAGATCGGCCGGACGCCACGCTCGTGCGCGCGGCCGGAGAACTGCGCGCGGCCATCACCGAAGTCGGATACGACAAGACAGCATGGGCAAGCCCGTCGACGATCGCCTCGCGTGTCGACCTCGACGACACCGTGGCGACCTTGCACCAAGGGATCGCGGCTGCCGTCGAGGCCGCGGTGATGACACGCGACGCGTTCAACGACAAACGGATGAGCGGGTCCGCCCGCGGCATCGCCGACTGGCAGCACGAGTTCCTCAAAACCGCGACCACGAACGGTGTGCCGGCGCCGGTTGCCTCCTGGGTCGACGCCGGTGACATCGCCCATGGCCGACGTGTTCCGCTGTCACGAGCGGTCAGGGCAGCGTTGGACGACCTGGCCGAGGCCGTCACTGACGACACCCGGCGCACGATGGCCGCAGCATCCGGCATCCGGCAGACGGTCACCATGGCAACGGCGCCCGCGACCCCTACCCGAGACAAGGCACCGACGCCGTGGGTGCAGCCGGTGGGTCCACAGCGTGGTCCCACCCTCTAGAACACCAACCGGCAACTCGATAAAGTCAGATAAAAGTAACGTTTTATCGGAAATTATCTGGGAGGACCCGATGCAACCCAGTCCCTACACCCCGGGTGAGGTCGCGCGCTCCGTGCCCGGCCGCTCGGTGCCCTTGGGCCAGATCGAAGAGCGGCTGGCCTACCTCAGCGACCTGCAGCGGCTCGTCGGGCGCATCCGCGTCGACCAGGGGCCACGTGGGGTCGGCAAGACCTCACTGTTGCACGAAGCCAGCCTGATGGCGACACGGCGAGACATCCTCACGATCTGGGTGACCGCCGGCGAAGCGAGCGGGCTGGCGACCTCGATCGCTCGTGAGATTGACCGTGCGACAGGGGAGTGGTCAGGTCGACGCGACCTCACCGAACGACTCAGAGGCCTCGACGTCGGCCTGCAGGTCGGTGTTCCCGGGGTGGCGTCCGTAAAGGCCAGCTGGAAGCCCGACGACCTACCCGACGCCGGGCCGCCAGCCGGAACGCGGGAATTCGAGGACCTGCTCGTCGCGACCCACGCGGTTGCCGTCGAGCATGGCAAGAAGGGCCTGGTGCTGTTCGTCGACGAAATCCAGGACGCGGATCTGCTCAGCTTGAAGCTGCTCGGCTACGGGTGGCAGGACTTCCAACGAGAGCGCCCGGATCTGCCGGCCGCGGTGTTCGCGGCCGGGCTGCCGAGTAGCAAGCAGGTCATCAACGATGCAGTGAGCCCGTCCGAACGTTTCGCATTCAAAACCCTGGGGGGCCTGTCCGCGGACGCGGCGATGATCGCCTTGGCCGGTCCGGCGCGTGAACTGGGCGTCGAGTGGGACCACGACGCCGTGCAACTGGCCGTCGACTACACCAAGGGCTACCCGCACGCCGTGCAGCTGCTCGGATCCTACGCGTGGGAGGCCGCCGCTCTGCCCGACCCCGGTGCCCGAATCACCCGCGATCACGTGCGAGACGCGATCCAACACACGGACGACGACCTGCAAGAGCTATACGACTCACGGCTGAGCCGGATCCGGGTGCCGTCCGAGCGCGACTTCGTCCGCGTGATGTCAGCACTCGGCGACGGCCCGATACACCGCAACGCGATCGCCCACGAGCTCGGCCAGGCGACGACCTCAATCAGCAGCACCCGCCAAGCGCTACTCAACGCCGGCGTGATCGAGGAAGCCGGCCGCGGCTACCTGCAGTTCACCGTCGACGGATTTGCCGCGTTCGCACGGCAGCACTTCGGATTCTCAACTGCTGCGGAGCGACTGAAGGAGGAACCGAACGAGGACTCGTAGATCACAGTCACTCAGCCGATCACACTCAGCCTGCGTCTGCGACGCACCACGCTCACGGACGCCTGATGGTTGACTCGCCTGCGCCCGCCCGGTGATCGCAGGTGTCTGTTGCGTCCACGAATACGCCAGTCACCGGTCCGCTGCCGTTCAGTCGCGCCTGGAGCCGCATGGGTGTGGCATCCAGCAGGCGTCGTGGCCGCGACGCAACACTGAGCCCCGCATGCGTGGTGTTGCGGTGAACACTGACGTCGCGTCAGATCGCCCGGATTGCCCGGATTGCTACTCAGCAGCAGTCGTGTTCACGTCAACGCTCTGGACGACGGTGATCGCCGCCGGTCGCCGGAGGCGGGGTCGGCCGGCGACGAGTCGACTTCGGAGCGTCGAGATCCGCTCGCCTCCCATATACCTTGCTCTCCGGATCCGGCGTCGACCATCCCGCCGGATCGACCCCCGCCGACACCGCTAGACCGATGAGGTTGGCCAATTCGTAGCGCCCCGGAACCTGTTCGATCGCGAGCCGGGCCTGCATACCGTCACCGCCCAACCACATGCTGAACGCCGCCAGCGATGCGGCCGGAGCGCGGGCGTCCTCAGGGCTTCTTCGCATGATCTCTTTCCACAGCGCGGCATTCGGCGCCGCAGTATCGCGCGTGATCTCCGTGAATGCGTGATCACGCAGCGGGATGACCTGGACGTCACACAGAAGCCGTGCCGTTGCTTCGATGTCCGGCATCTGCCCCGTGGCAACGAAGTGCACGATGGCGTGGCTCATCCACCGCTGCTCCCGTCGTAACGACCGCATGTCTTGCGCCGCCGCCACCGCGTGCTGCGCAGCAGCGTTCATGGAGGCCGACAGATCGGCACAGACCACTGGCTGGAACGATGCGCGCAGTTGCTCCATGGAGTCGTATGGCTGGGCGTGACCGTTTCGGATGAACTCGACTGCCACACGATCCCGATCGGCCTGGGAGACGGTCCCAACATCACCGCTGTCGAGCTGAACCCAGTTGTCACCGTCGGTGGCAACACGTGACCACACCTCTGCGCCATTGTCCTGAAGAAGCTGGGCCATCGCCGCAGATGACGCTTCAGCCTGCGCATGATCGGCGAACGCGACGATCGCGACCCCAACGCCGCCGTATGGCTCGAACCGACGTGCCTCGCTCTCCCACAAGTGTTGCTCGGGAATCTGGACGACCATCGCCGGAGACCGTCTTCCGGCCCCTTCCAACGGGATCACAACGAGGGAGTTCTCGGGGCGAGCACCGAGCAGGTGAGGCATCAACGCCACCAACCGACCATGGTTGATCAGGGCTTCCTTCTCACTCATCACACGCTTCTCTCATGCGGGACTCTCGGAAGGTGCGTTTGCTGCACCCATAGCCCGAAGCCGCCATCGATATGTGCACGCTCAGCGCGGCGTGAATCGACGAAAAACCACTAGAAGGCAACATCAGCTCTGCCCGCTCCGACTACACGGAAGCGCTGCGCCCGTGCTCTGGACGCCTCGTTGTGCTGTCCGATAGACGACGACGTGGACGGACGGACCGCGCCGGGGGCCCGCAAGAGGACCAACAAGCGCGACGCCTCGAGGACGTGGACGGACCGGACGACGGAAGGCAGGTCCCTTTGCCTGCTGTCGTGTAAGCGCCAGCGCAGCCTTTCCGCCCTTGGTGATACGTAACAGCGGCACTCGCAAGTACGCCTTGCACCGGTCCGGGGGCCATCCCCGTGGCGTGCCAGCGCTGGCGCCGTGGTCGTTCTGGAACCGGCAGAAGGTGACGCACCATGACTCCAAGACCCTCGTCAGATGGCGTTCGGGAGACGCTCCTCGCAGCCCAACGACTCGATGGATACGTAGGGCAGCGAACTGCCCGGGCGGCGGTGCGTACATACAGGCGCAACTCGAAGGTGGTCGTTCGGATCCTGGCCTCCCGGGAGACGACGGCGACTTCGTCGGCTGATGGAAGGTCGCGGCGACCGTTATCGCTGCACGGCTGGCGTTGACTATGCCAAGCAATAACCGGGCGCCGGGGTCCGCACGAGACGGGTGCCTGCAGCATCAGGAAATGGCGCACGTGGATATCCCGCGCCGTGGCACGCACCGATCTCCTTCCTGCACCACACCTCGTGGCAATGACCAGCTCACGCTGAGACTGGATTCGCTACCGTCGGACTATGAACTGCCTGACGAAACACTGGCGGAGCTGGCTCGGATCATCCACCGGCTCCACGCTCAACACGCCCACGGCGCGGCATGAGTAGGTCGTTCGCGTTCCTCGGGCGAGTCAGCACGGAGGACAACCAGGACCCTGAGGCGTCTCGCGGCTGGCAACTGCGGCGGGCACGACAGACCATTGAACAGGTCGGCGGTGTCATCGTCACCGAATACTTCGATATCGGCCAGTCCCGCTCAATCCCGTGGAAGAGGCGTCCGCGCGCGGCAGCGCTGCTCGAGGACATCAAGAGACCTGGCCGCCAGTTCGATGCCGTCGTTATCGGCGAGCCACAACGGGCGTTCTACGGCAACCAGTTCGGGCTGACCTTCCCGGTCCTGACCCATTATGGAGTCGAGTTGTGGGTGCCGGAGGTCGGCGGCCGGATCGACCCAGGATCCGAAGCGCACGACATGGTGATGACCCTGTTCGGCGGCATGTCGAAGGGGGAACGTACTCGGGTCCAACTTCGGACGAAGGCATCGATGATGGATCTTGCGCTGAAGGGCGATCGGCACATGGGAGGCAGACCGCCGTACGGGTACCGCCTTGTCGATGCTGGCCCGCATCCCAATCCTTCGAAGGCGGCCGACGGCAAGCGACTACACCAACTCGACGTCAACCCGGATACGGCCCCCATTGTGCAGCGAATATTCTCTGCCTTTGCTTCTGGACAGTCGCTGCGGACCATCGCAGACGCATTGACCAGAGATGAGGTGCCAAGTCCGTCAGCCTACGACCGGGTCCGCAATCCCCATCGCGATCCGACAGGATGGTCACACTCAGCGGTGCGTGCGATCTTGGCGAATCCGAACTACAGCGGATACCGCGTGTGGGGTAAGCAGCGGAAACAGGAGTCGCTCATCGACCCTGACGACGTCGCGGCGGGCAACGTGACTCGAATGCGTTGGAACGATCCGGCGCAGTGGGTCCGTGCTAGTAGGCAGACCCACCCAGCGATCATCGGCAAGGATCTGATGGACGAGGTCCACGAACGGCTCGAAGTGCCCGGCGGCCTTGGTCGCCGGCCCAGGGTCGCCAAGTACGACTACCCACTGCGCGGCATCCTGTTGTGCGGGATCTGCGGCCATCGAATGCAGGGCGCTGTGCACTCGCGCGTGCGCAAGGATGGAAGTCGCCGGACGTTGTACCGCTGTGATCTGAGGCGTCGGCGCTCACTGCCAGAAGGAGCTTATGGAGGCCACCCTAAGTCTCTGTATGTCGACGAGAACGTCATGGTCAAGGGGTTGGACACGTGGATCACTTCGTTGGCAACCCCCGAGGCGCTCTCGAAGGTGGTCCGACCTGAGTCCGATCACGGGGGACGTGCCGCAGATCTGCGAGCACAGATCAAGGTCCTGGACAAGAAGATCAGCTCGCTCGTAGCCACTGCAGAGGCCGCTGACGAGGTGGCGGAGCTTTCGGCGATGATCAGTACGCGCAGTCGCGAGCGCAAAGCACTGAAGAACAAGTTGGCCGGGATGCTTCGGGAAGGTCCAACGGATCAGGACATCGCGTCGATGGCTACCGCTCTCGGAGGCGTCGCAACAGTGTTGACACTGGCTACCGCCGAAGAGAAGGGGCGTCTGTACCGGTCCCTGGACATCATGCTCACCTACCACCCGGAAGAGCGATGTGTAGAAGCATCTCTGGCCCTGCGCAGTGCACAGGGCCAGAGCTCCGACCAAGGCACTGGTCGGGATAATGCGTGTCCGGAGGGGGACTTGAACCCCCACCCCCGTTAAGGGACTAGCACCTCAAGCTAGCGCGTCTGCCATTCCGCCACCCGGACAAATGGGTGTGTCAACCGTGCTCACGGCCCGGCCAACGAGCGGAAACACTAGCACGCAGTGGCCGGATTCCCTCAATCGTGCCACGGCCCGTGACGTGCGGCATTCGCCATACGCGTCACGGGCCGTGGCCGGACCGGTGCTGCTGCTCAGACTGTTGCTCAGACGTCGAGTCCGAAGTCCCGGATGACACCAGCGAGGCCGCTGGAGTAGCCCTGCCCGACGGCCCGGAACTTCCACTCCCCGTTGTTGCGGTAGAGCTCGCCGAAGACGAGTGCGGACTCGGTTGCCGCGTCCTCGCCGAGGTCGAAGCGGGCGCCCTTGTCCGCGTTGGTCGGGTCATCCGCGTCGAAGACTCGGATGAATGCGTCGGAGACCTGCCCGAAGTTCTGACCACGCGCCTCCGCCTGGTCGATGGAGGCGACGAAGGTGATGCGCTGGACGTCGGGGGAGACCTGACCGAGCGAGACCTTGATTTGTTCGTCGTCGCCTTCGCCCTCACCGGTGCGGTTGTCTCCCAGGTGCTGCACCGCGCCGTTGTCGCCGGTCAGGTTGTTGTAGAAGACGAAGTCGGACTGATTGCGGACCTTGCCGTTCTCGGCCAGCAGCAGCACCGATGCGTCGAGATCGAACTGCGCGCCGTCGGTGGTGCGCGGGTTCCAGCCCAGGCCGACGATTGCTGTCGTCATACCGGGCGCCGCCTTCTCCAGCGAGATGTTCGCGCCCTTGCTCAGGTTGACCGGCATGTGCTGTCCCTTCGTGTCTCTGGCTGTTTCAGGTATGACGCTAGCGCCTCCCGGCGGTTCCCGTATGTCGGAGGTCGGCGGCAGACTGCGGTCATGCTGCTGGAGCAAGTCATCGCGGTCTCGCAGGCCCTTCGCGCCACGCGCTCGCGTCTGGCGAAACGGGACGCGGTCGCGCAGCTGTTGCGGGCGTCGCTGCCGCACGAGGTGCCCCTCGTGGCGTCATACCTCGCGGGCGTGCTGCCGCAGCGACGCATCGGGGTCGGCTGGCGCGGCTTGCGCGACGCCCCGGAGCCCGGTGTTGACGCGTCGGTGACGGTGACCGAGCTGGACGAAGCCCTGTCCGCGGTGGCCGCCGTGAGCGGCGCCGGCGCGGTCGGGCAGCGCAAGGCGTTGCTCGCGCAGTTGTTCGGCCGACTGACCGATGCAGAGCAACGCTTCGTGACCGGACTCATCCAGGGTGAGCTGCGGCAGGGCGCCGGCGACGGCGTCATGTTGGCGGCGATCGCCGAGGCGAGCGGTGTGCCCGAGCAGTCCGTGCGCCGTGCCGTGATGCTCGCCGGTTTCGCGGCTCCGGTCGCCGCGGCTGCGCTGCATGGCGGCGCCGACGCCGTTGCCGAGATCGGGTTGGTGGTCGGCCGGCCGGTCCGTCCGATGCTGGCCGGGAGTGCCACCGATGTCGACAGCGCGCTCGACGGGCGGATCCGGCAACAGGTCGAGACGAAGCTGGACGGCATCCGGGTGCAGGCGCACAAGATCGACGACGAGGTCCGGCTCTTCACCCGCAGCCTGGAGGAGATCACCGACCGGCTGCCGGAGGTCGTGGAGATCGTGCAGCACTTGCCCGCGCGGCGACTGGTCCTCGACGGCGAGGCCGTTGCGCTGACCCCGGACGGCCGCCCGCAGCCGTTCCAGATCACCGGTGCACGCACGGCGAGCAGTGCCGATCCACAGCGGCTGCGGCAGGAGACCCCGGTGACGCCGATGTTCTTCGACTTGCTGCACCTGCACGGCGTGGACCTGATCGACCGGCCGTTCCGGGAGCGCCACCGGCAACTCGTCGAGCTGGTCCCGGCGGACTGGCTGGTGGCGCACGAGGCGGCCGACGGGCCGGATGCGACGCAGCGATTCTTCGACGAGCGGGTGGCTGCGGGAGACGAGGGTGTCGTCGTCAAGGATCTCGACGCCCCGTATGCCGCCGGGCGTCGCGGGGCCGGTTGGGTGAAGGTGAAGCCGCGGCACACCCTCGATCTGGTGGTGCTGGCTGTCGAGTGGGGCAGTGGCCGGCGCCAGGGTTTCCTGTCCAACATCCATCTCGGCGCCCGTGACCCGGAGACCTCCGAGTTCGTGATGCTCGGGAAGACGTTCAAGGGGATGACCGACGAGATGCTGCGCTGGCAGACCGAGCGCTTCGCCGAACTCGCGATCGACCGTGATGACTGGGTGGTGCAGGTGCGACCGGAGCAGGTCGTCGAGATCGCGTTCGACGGGCTGCAGCGCTCCAGCAGATATCCCGGTGGACTCGCGCTGCGTTTCGCACGCGTCATCCGCTACCGCGACGACAAGCGGGCGGAGGACGCCGACACGATCGAGACCGTCCGGGCGCTGGCCGGCGGGTGATCGGTGGACCGAAGCGTGGCAGGGTTGGGTCATGGTTTCCGACAGCACCGATGACAGCGCACTGACGGCCGAGGATGAGGTCGTCCGGATCACGCAGGACCTGATCGGCATCGACACCAGCAACTACGGCGACGGCAGCGGTCCCGGCGAGCGCAAGGCCGCCGAGTACGTCATGCAGGAGCTCATCGAGGTCGGTCTCGACCCGACGCTGCTTGAGAGCGAGCCCGGTCGCGCATCGGTGATCGTGCGCATCGAGGGCGAGGACTTTGACCGTGGGGCCCTTGCCGTCCACGGCCACCTGGACGTGGTGCCGGCGAATGCCGAGGACTGGCAGGTGGATCCGTTCGGTGCGGAGATCAAGGACGGCTGTGTCTGGGGCCGCGGTGCCGTCGACATGAAGGACATGGACGCGATGATCCTGTCCTGCGTGCGCGAGATGGCGCGCACCGGTCGCAAACCCGCTCGCGATCTGGTGGTCGGGTTCTTCGCCGACGAGGAGGCCGGCGGCGTGAAGGGCAGCCATTGGCTGGTTGAGAACCATGCCGATCTGTTCGACGGTGTGACCGAGGCGATCAGCGAGGTCGGCGGCTACTCGGTCACCTTCAACGGCAAAGCCGGCGAACAGCGTGCCTATCTCCTGCAGACCGCGGAGAAAGGCATCGCCTGGCTGCGCCTGCACGCGAAGGGTCGGGCCGGGCACGGTTCGGTACCGAACGACGACAACGCGGTCGTGCGACTGGCGCAGGCCATCGCGCGCATCGACGCACATGTGTGGCCACGCGAATACATCGCCTCCGTGCGGCAGCTGCTCGATGGCCTGAGCGACCTCACCGGCTCGGCATACAGCGACGACGACCTGGGTCCGATCCTGGCCAAGCTCGGCGGTGCTCGCGGCTTCGTCGAGGGAACGCTGCGCGACACCTCGAACTTCACCATGCTGGACGCCGGGTACAAGCACAACGTCATACCGCAGACGGCGTCGGCGTCCCTCGATTGCCGCTACCTGCCGGGGCACGAGGACGACCTGATGAACACCATCCGCGAACTCGCCGGCGAGTATGTCGACGTCGAGGTGCTGCACCACGACATCGCCCTGGAAGCACCGTTCGACGCGCCGCTCGTCGAATCGATGAAACGTGCTCTGCTGTCACAGGACCCGGACGCGGCGATCCTGCCCTACTGCCTGTCCGGTGGCACCGACAACAAGGCGCTCAAGAAGCTCGGTATCACCGGTTACGGGTTCGCGCCGCTGCAGTTGCCGGCCGATCTGGACTTCGCGCCGATGTTCCACGGCATCGACGAGCGGGTGCCGGTGGAGTCGTTGAAGTTCGGCGCGCGGGTGCTCGGCGAATTCCTGCGCGACTGCTGACGCGACACGCTGATCGAGTAGCGACGAAGGAGCGTATCGAGATCAAGGGCTTCGCCTGGTCGGTTGGTCTCGATACGAGGCTTCCCCCGATTCGCTGCGCCAGGCTCTACTCGACCCGCTTGGATCACGCAGTGCGGCGGACGCGGATGATCCGGCGGCGCAGCCACACCTTCCGGGCTCCACCGAGGTAGAGGCGGCTGCGAGCCAGCTCCCAGTGGCCGTATTCCGCCTGATCGGCGATCGCCTGGCGGACGTCGGACCGGCTCATGTCGCGCGGGAAGGTCAACACGCGGAACTCGTACTCGGTCATCGCCTCCATTATCACCCAACCGATGCCGGATCCGGCCGATTGGCAAGGGCGTTGCTCTGTCACGAATCAGGCATGACCGGGTACCGTCGAGCCATGACCGCTGAGCCGCGTGCTGCATTGTCCGCTTTGGTGAGTGCGTTGGAACGACACTTGGAGGCCGCTGCATCGCGCCGCAGCGAGAACGACCCATCGGTCGTTGCGGCATACCGGGATCTGGCAGATGCGTTCGAGGACTACGACGACGCACTGATGGACGCCTATGGCGAGGTCACGCCCCTCGAGGTCTACGTCGGTGACGACGACGAAGACGAGGATGAAGACGAGGACCTCGAAGAGGACGACGGCCCGGACACGGACGACGGCCTCGACGACGAGGATGACAGCGAGGGGCGGTACATCGGCCTGGCCGGTGACGACACGGACGACCTCGACTACGAAGACTCCGAGCGCTCCTGATCAGCCCACCCGCGAGACGTCGTCCAGCGCGTGCGCGATCTGCGGGGGCAGGTGCGTCTCGGCACTGGCCAGCACGGTGCGCAACTGGCTGCGGTTGCGCACCCCGAAGACCAATGAGTTGATGCCCGGTCTGGTGCGTGCCCAACTCAGCGCGATCTGCACCGGGCTCACTCCCAGACCGTCTGCCGCGGTGGCGACCGCATCGACGATCGGATCGGAGCTGCCGCCCAGCCGACGAGCGGCCCAGCCGGTGTGCCGACCGGAAGCAGCACGGGAGTCGGCCGGCACCCCCCGGCGGTACTTCCCGGTGAGCACGCCGCCGCCCAACGGTGCCCACGCGAGCAGACCCGCGCCGACGTGCGCCGCGGCGGGAAGTACTTCGGCGTCAGCGCTCCGCTCGACCAAGCTGTATTCGATCTCGTTGGCGGTCAACGGAATCCGGGCGTCCTGCAACGCCGAGTGCGCGGCGACCAGTTGCCATCCGGCGTAGTTGGAGACGCCGACATACCGGACACGACCGGTGGTCAACGCATGCTCGAGCGCAGACATCGTCTCGGCGAGCGGCACGTCGTCCGCCCAGGTGTGCACCAGCCACAGGTCGAGGTGATCGGTCCGCAACCGGCGCAGTGATGCGTCCAGTTGGTTCAGCAGGGTGCCGCGCGAGGTGTCCACGACACGCGAGCCGGTCGTGCGTGAGATGCCGGCCTTGCCGACGAGCACGAGGTCCTCGCGGCGACTGCCCGCGACGAGATCTCCGAGGATCTCCTCGGCGGCACCGTCCGTGTAGCCGTATGCCGTGTCGATGGTCGTCCCGCCGGCGTCGCGGAAGTCCCGCAGGATCTCCTCGGCGAAGATCTCGTCGACCGTGTCTCCCCAATTCATCGTGCCGAGAGTCACATTGCTGACACGCAGGCCCGACCTGCCGAGATTCGCCGATTGCACGGCACAACCGTAGTGGTCGGGACACGCCGAACGGCGGAGGCCGGTCGGTCCCTGAGGAGTGGTGAGGAACGAGCCGCGTCTCGAAGGGCGGTCCCTGAGGAGTGGTGAGGAACGAGCCGCGTCTCGAAGGGTAGCGTCGTGCCCATGGATCTCGGCATCAATCTCGGTTACTGGGGCACGACCGGCACGGACGACCTCGCGGCGATGAAGGAGCTGACGATCGCCGCGGACGAGTCCGGTTACCAGGTCGCCTGGCTCGCCGAGGCCTACGGATCCGACGTACCGAGCCTGGCGGCATACCTGAGCGCCTTCACCAAGAACCTCGAGTGGGGCAGCGCCGTCCTCCAGATCCCGGCGCGTACTCCGGCGATGACGGCAATGACTGCGGCGACACTGGACAAGATCACCGGTGGCCGGTTCCGTCTCGGACTGGGCGTGTCCGGCCCGCAGGTCAGCGAGGGCTGGCACGGTGTCCGGTTCGACGATCCGCTGGGCCGCACCCGCGAGTACGTCGACATCATCCGACTTGCCTTCGGCCGCAAAAACGTCGAATACCACGGCAAACACTTCGAATTGCCGCTTCCCGACGGCCCGGGCAAGGCGTTGCGCCTGCTGCTCCTTCCGGAGCGTGCCGAGGTCCCGATCTATCTCGCGGCGATCGGGCCCAAGAACATGGAGCTCACCGGCGAGATAGCCGACGGATGGCTCGGGATCTTCGTCAGCCCGGAGCACGTGCCCGAGCAACTCGCACAGCTGCGGACCGGCCGGCAGCGAGCCGGACATGCGGACGGATCGTTGGCCGGCTTCGACGTCGTCGCGAACGCGGGCCTCAGCATGGCCGACGACCTGGACACCGGAGCCAACCGGCTGCGCGCGAACGCCGCCCTGTATGTCGGGGGCATGGGCTCGCGGAAGAAGAACTTCTACAACGCGCTCGCCCGGCGGATGGGTTTCGAGGAAGCAGCGCAGCAGGTGCAGGACCTCTTTCTGGATCGCAAGCACCGCGATGCGGCGATGGCCGTGCCACGCGACTTCATCGATCAGACAGCGCTGATCGGCCCCCGCGAGCACATCGCCGAGCGACTGCACGCGTATGCCGACGCCGGCGTGACCACCCTCAGCGTCGGCCCTGCGGGGGACAGCCTGCCGGAGCGGATCGCCGCCGTGCGAACACTCGCGGAGATCATGGACAAGGAAGGGCTGCGCTGACGCATGGCGACCGTTCTGCTGCTGCGCCACGGGCGCACAACTTCGAACACCTCTGGCGTGCTTGCCGGTTGGACCTCCGGCGTGGGTCTGGACGAGACCGGCGAGCGACAGGTCGGCGAGGCCCGCAAGCGCCTCGAGCAGTTGCCGATCGTGCGCATCGTCAGTAGCCCGCTGCAACGCTGCCAGCAGACCGCTGCCGCCGTCGCGGCCGGTGTACCCGACGTCGCCGTCGAGACGGACGAACGGCTGGGGGAGTGCCGCTACGGCGCCTGGACCGGTCGCAAGATCAGCGAACTCGTCAAGGACGACCTGTGGCGCACGGTGCAGGATCATCCTTCCGCCGCCGTGTTCCCGCCCTCCGCGGAGTTCGCGCACGAGTCGCTGGCCCAGATGTCGGCCCGGGCTGTCGCCGCCGTACGGGATATCGACGCCGAGGTCGAGGCGGCGCACGGGCCGAAGGCGCTGTGGGTCGCCGTGTCGCACGGCGACGTCATCAAGGCACTGCTGGCGGACGCTCTCGGGTCGCATCTGGACCAGTTCCAGCGGATCGTCGTCGCGCCGGCGTCGGTGAGCGCAGTGCGGTACACCGAGCGCAGGCCGTTCGTGATCCGTGTCAACGACACGACCGGTGAGCTCACCGACATACCCGAGAAGTCGGCCCCGAGTGGCGACGCGACCCCCGGTGGCGAGACCGGCACCGATTCGTCGGATTAGGCTGCGGAGTATGCCGACCATCGAATTCGACCACCCGGACCGGTTCATCGCCGGCACGGTCGGTCCACCCGGTGCCCGCACCTTCTTCCTGCAGGTCGTCCAGGGCCGTCGAGTCGTCTCGGTGTCCCTCGAGAAGGAGCAGGTGGAGGTGCTCGCGGAGCGCGTCAACGACCTGCTCGACGAGCTCGCGGTCGACGACGATCTGCCGGTAGCGGCCGAGGACAACGACCCGTTGACCCCGCCCATCGAGGACGAGTTCCGGGTGAGCACGCTGAGCCTGGCATGGGAGCCGGAGCGCAAGGTGCTGATCATCGAGGCGCACGACCGGCAGGTGGAGCTCGAGCCGACCGGCGAGGGTGAGGAGCTGCAGGAAGTCACGGATCCGGACGGTCAGCTCGTCCGGGTGCTGCTCGACGCGCCCCAGGCACGGGAGTTCGCCCGCCGCGGGCTCGCTTCCGTCGCCGACGGCCGGCCGTCCTGTCCCTTCTGTGGTGGTCCGCTCGACCCGACTGGCCACATCTGCCCCCGTGCCAACGGCTATCGACGCTGAGCGACTGCAGCGGCTGTTGCTCGACGGGCCGCTGGAGGTCGAAGGTCGGCTCGTCGAGGCATCCAACTTCGTTCTGCGGGTCTGGATCGACGACGCAGGCGAGCGAATTCCAGCTGTTTACAAGCCAGTTCGCGGAGAACAGCCGCTCTGGGACTTCCCCGAGGGAACCCTGGCCGGTCGTGAGTACGCCGCATACCTGATCTCGACCGCGGGAGGGTGGGACTGCGTGCCGGTGACCGCCCTGCGACCGGACGGTCCGATGGGCGCCGGGTCCGTGCAGCAGTGGGTCGGTCCGCTGAACCCGGTCGCCGAGAACGACCTGCTGCGCATCGACCCCGTGGCCGCGGTCCCGACCGACTACCTGCCCGTGCTCGGCGTCCATGACGAACACGATCAGCCGCTCGTGGTGTCCCACGCGGCGCACGACGCGTTGCGCGCTGTCGCCCTGCTGGACGTGGTTCTGAACAACGCCGACCGCAAGGGGTCGGCCCTCATCGTCGAGGACGACCATCTGTATGCCATCGATCACGGGCTGACCCTGCACGTGGAGGAGAAGCTGCGGACGGTGCTCTGGGGTTTCGCCGGGCAGGAGTTGTCGCCTGCCGAGATCGACCGGGTGGAGGCCTTGCGCAAGCAACTGTCCGGACCGCTCGGCGAGACGCTGTGTGACGTCATACACGAGGAGGAACTGGAGGCGTTGCAGTACCGCGTCGACCTGCTGCTCGAGACGCGCCGTCTGCCGGCACCGCCCGACGACCGGCACCCGTTGCCGTGGCCACTGTGGTGACCCGCGCAGGCGGCAGCCTAAGCTGGAGAGCGTGACGATTACTCCGTGGGCCGCGCCGAATCTGCCCGGTTTGCAAGGAAAAGGCCAGGGGCTGGCGCTGTGGAACGAACTGGCCGGGACGGTCGACGCACTGGAGGTCGGTGACACGGCCCGCATGTATGTCTGCGGGATCACCCCGTATGACGCGACCCACCTGGGTCACGCCGCGACCTACGTCACGTTCGATCTTGCCGCCCGGGTGCTGCGCGACGCCGGGCACGAGGTCCGCTACGTGCAGAACGTCACGGACGTGGACGACCCGTTGCTGGAGCGCGCGGCCCGTGACGGCGTCGACTGGCGCGACCTCGCGACGAGCGAGATCGAGCTCTTCCACTCGGACATGACCGCGTTGCGGGTGCTGCCGCCGGACCATTACGTCAGTGTCGTGGAGACGATGGACCGGCACGTCGCGACGATCGAGGGACTGGTCGCCAAGGGCGTCACCTACACGGTGCCGACGCCCGATGCGGCGGAGTCGGGTGCGGAGGACATCTACCTCGACCTGAGCACCCAGCCGACCTTCGGATCCGAGAGCGGCTGGAACCGAACGCAGATGCTGGAAGTGTTCGCCGACCGAGGCGGCGACCCGGAACGCGCGGGCAAGCGGGACGCCCTGGACCCGCTGCTGTGGCGCGTCGAGCGCGCGGGGGAGCCGGCCTGGGAGGCGGGTGAGTTGCACCGTGGCCGTCCCGGGTGGCACCTGGAGTGCACCACGATCGCGCTGGATCACCTCGGAATGGGCTTCGATCTGCAAGGTGGCGGCACCGATCTGATCTTCCCGCACCACGAGATGTCGGCCGTGCAGGCCGTCGCGCTGACCGACCGACCGCCGTTCGCGCGCGCTTACGCGCACCAGGCGATGGTGGCGTATGACGGCGAGAAGATGAGCAAGTCCAAGGGCAACCTGGTGCGGGTGTCCGACCTGCTGCGCGCCGGCGTCGACCCGATGGCCATCCGGCTGGTGCTGCTCGACCAGCACTATCGCACGCCGTGGGAGTACACCGACGGACTGCTCGACACGGCCGTGAAGCGCTGGGACCGGTGGACGCGCGCCCTGGCCTGTCGCGGTGACGACGGCGCCGAGTCGCTGATCGACGGGATGCGTGTTGCGATGTCGAACGACCTGGACTCCGCCACCGCGGTCCGGCTGGTCGACGAGTGGGCGGCCGGTGACGACCGGGGCGCTGCGAGCCCGATGGTCGCCGACGCGATCGACGCGCTGCTCGGCCTGCGCGCTTAGGACTTCAGTCGTCGGTCTCGCGGCGGCGCAGGTACTTCTCGAACTCCCGGGCGATGGCGTCACCGCTGGCCTCGGGCAGTTCGGTGGTGTCCTGGGTCTGTTCGAGCGAGTGCACGTAGTCGGCGACCTCGTCGTCGGACGCTGCCAGCTCGTCGACGCCGTGCTCCCACGCCCGCGCCTGCTCCAGCAGATCGGCATGGCCGATGAGGGTGTCGAACAGCTCCTCCAGCCGGGTCAGCAGGGCGAGAGTCGCCTTCGGTGACGGCCCGGCGCCGGCGTAGTGCGGGACGGCCGCCCAGCAGGACAGGGTCGGTATGTCGGCCTGGTGCGCCGCGTCCGTCACGACCCCGACGATGCCGGTCGGCCCTTCATAGCGGTTCGGCTCCACGTCATACCGCTGCCGGGTCTCCTCGTGCTCGGAGGTGACGGTGACCGGGATCGGCCGCGTGTGCGGGACGTCGGCGAGCAGGCCGCCCAGAGTGATGATGGTCCCGACCCCGCAGTCCGTGGCGAAGTCCATCAGCTCCTCGGTGAATCCGCGCCACTTCATCGACGGTTCGATGCCCTGCACCAGCAGCACGTCGCGATCGAGCGGAGTGTCCTGCGCGAGGAAGATCTTGGTCGTCGGCCAGACGATCTCGCGACGGCCGGAGTCGCTGGTGATGCGTGGTCGGTTGACCTGGAAGTCGTAGTAGAGCTCGGGGTCGAGTGCTGCCAGGGGTTCTGCGCCCCACGTCTCGATCAGGTGCAGCACGGTCGCCGACGCGGTCTCGCCGGCGTCGTTCCAGCCCTCGAACGCAGCGATCATGATCGGGTCGCGCAGCGGCGGCACGTCCTCGAACTCGATCACCGGGTCCTCCTCATCGCCATCGGAATCAGAGCTTCAGCTTAAGCACCCGGGCGCTTGCGCGTGCGGAGGGGACGAGGCGTGGCAGCGCCCCTTGTCGGGACTGCCGCTGATCGGACGCCCACCGTCGTTAGACTCGTGCCGTTCTGCGCAAACCCTCGAAGGGATCCCACAGTGAGCAGCCGCTCCGACATTGCGCTGGTGACACCGTCATCGCGCGACACAGCCCTGGTCCGTCCGGACGCCACCGAAGCACTGCGCAGCGCACTGGCGCGACGCGTGCTCCTCCTCGACGGGTCGATGGGTGTCTTCATCCAACGGCACAAATTGTCCGAGGCGGAGTTCCGGGGTGAGCGCTTCGCCGACTGGGACCAGGACGTCCAGGGCAACAACGACCTGTTGTCGATCACCAACCCGTCGGTGATCAGCTCGATCCACGAGGCCTACCTCGACTCGGGCGCCGACATCATCGAGACCAATACCTTCAGCGCACAACGCATCTCGATGGCCGACTACGGCATGGAAGAGCTCAGCTACGAGCTCAACTACGAGTCCGCGAAGCTGGCCCGAGCAGCCTGCGACGCCGCCGCGACACCCGAACGCCCCCGGTATGTCGCCGGCGCGCTCGGCCCGACCAACCGCACCGCGTCGATCTCCCCGGATGTGAACGACCCCGGCGCTCGGAACATCTCGTTCGAGCAGCTCGTCGCGGCATACCAGGAGCAGGCCGAAGGCCTCGTCGACGGCGGCAGCGACCTGCTGTTGATCGAGACGATCTTCGACACACTCAACGCCAAGGCCGCCGTGTTCGCGCTGGAGGCCCTCTTCGAGGAACGCGGTCGGCGATGGCCGGTGTTCATCTCCGGCACCATCACCGACGCGTCGGGCCGCACGCTGTCCGGCCAGGTCACCGAGGCGTTCTGGAACAGCATCCGGCACGCCCGGCCGCTCGCGGTCGGTTTCAACTGTGCACTCGGTGCGGCGGACATGCGGCAGTACGCCGCCGAATTGTCCCGAGTCGCAGACTGTTTCACGTTCTGTTACCCGAACGCCGGTCTGCCGAACGCGTTCGGTGAGTATGACGAGACGGCCGAGCAGATGGCCGACGTACTCGGTGAGTTCGCCAAGGACGGCCTCGTCAACGTGCTCGGTGGCTGCTGTGGCACGACCCCGGAGCACATCTCGGAGATCGCCGGCCGCATCGAAGGTGTGACGCCGCGAGTCCCGTCCGCGACCGAGCCGGCCATGCGGCTGTCCGGGTTGGAGCCGTTCAACGTCACCGACGAGTCGCTCTTCGTCAACGTGGGGGAGCGGACCAACATCACCGGTTCGGCACGGTTCCGGAAATTGATCAAGGCGGGCGACTACGCCACCGCGCTCAACGTGGCCCGCCAGCAGGTCGAGTCGGGCGCGCAGGTCATCGACATCAACATGGACGAGGGCATGATCGATGGCGTCGAAGCCATGGATCGGTTCTGCAAGCTGATCGCGACCGAACCGGACATCTGCCGGGTGCCCGTGATGATCGACTCCTCCAAGTGGGAGGTCATCGAGGCCGGGCTGCGTTGCATCCAGGGCAAGCCCATCGTCAACTCGATCTCGATGAAGGAGGGCACCGAGAAGTTCATCGAGCAGGCCCGCCTGTGTCGTCGGTATGGCGCGGCGGTCGTCGTGATGGCCTTCGACGAGGAGGGCCAGGCCGACACCCTGGAGCGACGCAAGGAGATCTGCCAGAAGGCCTACGACATCCTGACGAAGGAGGTCGGCTTCCCGGCCGAGGACATCATCTTCGACGCCAACATGTTCGCCCTGGCGACCGGCATCGAGGAACACCGTGCCTACGGCACCGACTTCATCGAGGCGGTGCGGTGGATCAGCGAGAACCTGCCCGGCGTACTCACCTCCGGCGGTGTCTCCAACGTGTCGTTCTCGTTCCGGGGAAACAACCCGGTGCGGGAGGCGATCCACGCGGTCTTCCTCTACCACGCGATCAAGGCCGGGCTGTCGATGGGAATCGTCAATGCCGGCCAGCTCGCCGTGTATGACGAGCTCGACCCGACACTGCGCGAACGCATCGAGGACGTCGTGCTCAACCGTCGGGACGATGCGACCGAACGGCTGCTCGAGGTCGCCGAGGAGCACAACAAGGGCGCCGAGGATCAGGGCCCGGACGAGAAGCTGAAGTGGCGTGAGGAGCCGGTCCGTGACCGGATCACGCACGCGCTGGTCAAGGGGATCGACGAGTTCATCGTCGAGGACACCGAGGAGATGCGCCGCGAGCTGCAGGAGCGCGGCGAACGCCCGTTGAACGTCATCGAAGGCCCGTTGATGGACGGCATGGGTGTCGTCGGTGATCTGTTCGGCGCCGGAAAGATGTTCCTTCCTCAGGTCGTGAAGTCGGCCCGTGTCATGAAAAAGGCTGTGGCACACCTGATTCCGTTCATCGAGGCGGAGAAGAAGCCGGGGGACGCCGCGCGGGCCAAGGGCAAGATCGTGATGGCCACCGTCAAGGGCGACGTGCATGACATCGGCAAGAACATCGTCGGGGTCGTGCTCCAGTGCAACAACTACGACGTTGTGGACCTCGGCGTCATGGTGCCGGCCCAGAAGATCCTGGACACCGCGAAGGCCGAGAACGCCGACATGATCGGGCTGTCCGGGTTGATCACTCCGTCGCTGGACGAAATGGTCAACGTCGCCACCGAGATGGAGCGGCAGGGTTGGGACATCCCGCTGTTGATCGGCGGGGCCACCACGTCACGCGCCCACACCGCCGTCAAGGTGACGCCCAAGTACCACGGCGACGTCGTGTGGGTGAAGGACGCGTCGCGGTCGGTGCCGACCGCGGCGGCCTTGTTGTCCGACGACCGGCGCGAGTCCTTCATGGCCGACATCAATGCCGACTACGAGTCGATCCGCAAGCGTCACGCCGCGAAAAACACTGAGCGCCCACTGCTTTCGTATGAGGACGCGCTCAAGGCACGTACGCCGGTGGACTGGAGCAACTACCAGCCGCCGCGTCCGCGGTTCCTGCTGCAGCAGGCCCGGGACGTCGCGGACGACGGCGAACTCGGTCCGATCTCGTCATACACGAGGACGTTCCACGACTACTCGCTGGAGACGCTGCGCGAATACATCGACTGGCAGCCGTTCTTCAACGCGTGGGAGATGAAGGGACGGTTCCCGGACATCCTGAACAACCCGGCGACCGGCGAGGCCGCCCGAAAGTTGTGGGACGACGCGCAGGTCATGCTGGACAAGGTCATCGAGGAGAAGTGGCTGCGGGCGAACGCCGTGGTCGGCTTCTTCCCGGCCAGTGCCGTCGACGACGACATCGAGCTCTACACGGACGAGTCCCGCACCGAGGTGCGCACGACGCTGCATCATCTGCGACAGCAGGGCCATCACCGAGCGGGTGTCCCCAACCGTTCCCTTGCCGACTATGTGGCGCCCAAGGACACCGGGCTCGCCGACTACGTGGGTGGATTCGCCGTGACCGCCGGTCTCGGGTCGCAGGAGAAGATCCAGGAGTTCAAGGAGAACCTCGACGACTACAGCGCGATCCTGCTGGAGTCGATCGCCGACCGGTTGGCGGAGGCGTTCGCGGAGCGCATGCACGACATGGTCCGCCACGACCTGTGGGGTTACGCGCCGGACGAGAAGCTCAGCAACGAGGACCTGATCGCCGAGAAGTACCGCGGCATCCGACCCGCACCCGGTTATCCCGCGTGTCCTGAACACACCGAGAAGAGAACGCTTTTCGACCTCCTTGACGTCACCAATCAGACCGGCATCGAGCTGACGGACTCGATGGCGATGTGGCCCGGCGCGGCGGTCAGCGGTTGGTACTTCTCGCACCCTGAGTCCCAGTACTTCGTGGTGGGCCGGCTGGGCAGGGACCAGGTGGAGTCGTACGCCGAACGCAAGGGTTGGACAATGAAGGAGGCGGAGCGCTGGCTCTCGTCCAACCTTGGCTACGAACCGGAGGACTGACCCATCAGCAATCAGGAAGCGCCCGCCGAAGAACGCAATGGGGGAGTACGGCGGGAGAGTGACCTTCCCACTGCCGTCCTCTGGGACATGGACGGCACGCTCGTCGACACCGAACCACTGTGGATCGCGGCGGAGAAGGAGCTGGTCGCGTCGTACGGCGGTGAGTGGACCGATGAGATGGCCATGCAGTTGGTCGGCAATTCACTGATCGTGTCCGGGCAGATCATCCGGGACCAGACTCCGGTGACATTGGCCCCTGAAGGG
This sequence comes from Flexivirga sp. G2, assembly GCF_055397625.1. NCBI lineage: Bacteria > Bacillati > Actinomycetota > Actinomycetes > Micrococcales > Dermacoccaceae > Flexivirga > Flexivirga sp. G2. The sequence goes on along the minus strand of NZ_AP039675.1, from coordinate 2,277,124 downwards.
ATCGTCGACTACCTCCTCGAGCGAGTCATCGCCGGTATGCGCCAGCATCTGCCATGGCGTCCCGGGGCTGCTGAATTGCTGAATGCCTGTGTGGCCCAAGGGATTCCGAATGCCTTGGTCACCATGTCCTATGAGTCGTTCGCGTCGGTGCTCATTGACGCACTCCCGGCCGGGACCTTCTCGGTGGTCGTCACGGGAGACGCCGTGAGTAACGGCAAACCGGATCCCGAGGCCTACCTCACGGCGGTGCAGCGACTGGGCGTCGAGGCGGCCGACAGTGTCGCGATCGAGGATTCGATACCGGGGGTGCGTGCAGCAGTCGCCGCAGGCATCCCGACTGTCGCCGTACCGCACGTGATCGACGTGCCCAAGACCGTGGGTGCGACGCACATCGACAGCCTCGCCGGCATCACCCCAGCGGATCTGCGGCGATTGACGGTCGGGCGCTGAGCGAGGCGCTCCCGGCTCAGTCGAACTGCACCCCGCCGATGTCCCGCAGCTGCTTGATGCGGTCGGCGTCGGCGGACGTCTCCGGCACGTGCACCACCATGCGCAGGTCGGCCGTGCCGTCGATGGAATAGCTGAGCGTGTTGAGCCGGATGATCCCGACCGGGGGACAACGGAACTGCTTGAACTGCGGACCGGTTGGCTGGACCTCGTGTCTGGCCCAGGCGTTCCGGAAGAGCGCACTGCTGCCGGTCAACTGCTCGATGAGTGACTCCCATTCGGGATCACCGATGTGCTCGGCATACCGCAGCCGCAGGTTGGCGACCAGCCGGCCGAAGAGCTCGGGATTGATCGGGCGCACGTCCTCGCCGGCGACGGCGACCCGCCACAGGACGTTGCGTTCGATCCCGTCGGCCGAGGCCGCCCAGGGAAACATCCACGCGTAGGCCGCGTTGTTGGCGATGAGGTCGTACCGCGTGTTGTAGATGCACGCCGGGTTGGGATCCAGATCGTCGAGGACCTGCACCGCGTGCGGTGGCATCGTCTCGGGCATCTGCGGCGGCATCGGCACACCCGGGACCTGCGCCAACCGGTAGAGGTGCCAGCGCTCGGCGGCGCCCAGCTGCAGCACCCGAGCCACGGCGTCGAGCACCTGGGTGCTCACGTTGATCTCGCGTCCCTGTTCCAGCCAGGTGTACCAGGTGAGTCCGACGCCGGCGAGCTGTGCCACCTCCTCGCGACGCAGGCCCGGTGTCCGACGACGGGGGCCCACGACCACGCCGACCGAGTGCGGACTGACCTGCTCGCGATGTGCCCGCAGGAACCTGGCGAGCTCACGCCGGTGGGCAGGCTTCTCCGACGTAGCGGTCGAGCGCTTCTCCTCGGCGATGGTCATGACCTCGATTGTGCGCTGGGAACCCCGTCCGACGTGAGTCGGACACTGGTGTTGTTGATACCAGGATGAACGCGCTCCTGTCGCCACCGCTCGACCGGTCGCACGATCGATGGCATGACAACGACACAGGTGCGACCGGCACCCGTTCACCCACCGACCCAGCCAGCCGCTTCGGGACTGTTGCTCGCCGTGCTGCTCGGCGGCCTGTTCATGAGCCTGCTCGACGTCTCGATCGTCAACGTGGCGATCGGCACGTTGCGCGCCGACCTGCAGGCGTCGGGCGCACAACTGCAACTCATCGTCTCGGGCTACGTCATGACGTATGCCGTGCTGCTGATCACCGGTGCTCGGCTCGGCGGACGCCTCGGGCACCGAGCGGCGTTCCGGGCCGGACTCGCAGGTTTCGTGCTGGCCTCCGCGGCGTGTGGACTGGCACCGACCGCGACCGCCCTGATCGCCTGCCGGCTCGTGCAGGGGGCCGCGGCGGCGTTCATGTTGCCGCAGGTGATGAGCCTGATCCAGATCTGCTTCCCGGCCGGGCCGCGACGTGCCGGCGCCCTGGGGTGGTACGGCCTGGTCCTCGCACTCGGGACGGTCAGCGGGCAACTGCTCGGCGGGGTCCTGCTGCAATGGAACATCGCCGGACTTCAGTGGCGCACGGTGTTCCTCGTGAACGTCCCCGTCGGCCTCGTGCTGTTGTGGCTCTCGGGTCGCGCACTGCCCCGCCATACCCGTACACCGCGGACCGGGCTCGACGTCGCGGGCACGATCCTGCTCGGCGCGATCATCGGCCTGGTCGTCGTGCCACTCGTCCTCGGACACGAGAACGGTTGGCCGCTCTGGGGATTCATCGCATGGGGTGTCGCCGCACTGTTGCTCCCGCTCTTCGTTCTGGTGGAGCGCGCGGCGGCGGCACCGGTGGTCCCGGGCGACCTGTTGCGAACGCCCGGTCTGCTCGTCGGGCTGACGGTCGTCGTGGTCACGATCGGCGGGTATGCGTCATACCTCTTCGCCTTCGCCGTCCACCTGCAGACGACCATCGGGCTGAGTCCGTTGCAGACCGGTCTGACGTTCCTCCCGCTGGCGATCGGCTTCGCCGCTTCGTCGTTGGCGTGTCCCCGGCTACCGGCTCGCGTGACCCGGGTGCTGATCCCGGTCGGGCTGTTGGTGTGCGTCGCCACGTTCCTCGCGATCGGCCGGATCATCGCGGCCGGGCACCGGCCGGGCGTCGGGCTGCTCCTGCTCTTCGCGGTGGTCGGTCTCGGGCAGGGTTTCGCGATCACGCCGGTGATGGGCCTGGCGCTGAGCCGGGTCCGCGTCGAACGGGCCGGGGAGGCGAGCGGTGTGCTGTCCTGCGCCTTCCAGCTGGCCCAGGTGGTCGGTGTCGCCGGCGTCGGGTCGGTGTTCCTCAGCGCCGCCGATCATTCCGGCACCGCATCGGCGGCGCGGCTGGTCTGCGTGGTGATCGCCGCAGCGTTGCTGGTCGGTGTCGTGGCCTCCCGCCGTCTGTTGGCCGCGACCCGCTGATCAGTCCTCGGTGGGCGAGACCTCACCCGATCGGACCGGATCGAGCGCCAGCCCGATCGCGTGATCGGGCAACGGCGGGGGAGTGCCGCCGAACTCAGGGCACAGTGCCTGATGGCTGCACCAGTCGCACAGCTTGGTCCGGTGCGGTCGCCAGTCACCGGTCGTCGCCGCCCGCTCGATCGCCTGCCAGAGCGCCTTGACCTTGCGCTCGGTGGCGAGCAGATCGGCCTCGGCGGGTTCGTAACGGACGATCTCGCTGTTGCCGAGATAGACGAGCTGCAGCATGCGAGGGACCACACCGCGAGTGCGCCACAGGACGAGCGCGTAGAACTTCATCTGGAAGAGCGCCTTGGCCTCGAAGAGCTCCGACGGTGACCGTCCGGTCTTGTAGTCCACCACCCGCAACAGGTCGCCGGGGGCCTCGTCGAGCCGGTCGATGTAACCGCGCAGCGTCAGTCCGTCGACGTCGGCCTCGACATAGAGCTCGCGTTCGGCGGGTTCCAGCCGGGTCGGATCCTCCAGCGCGAACCAGCGACGGACCAGCTCGGCGGCGTCGGCCAGCCAGGACTCCAGCTCGGTGGCCTCGTCCGAGGTGTCCTTGCCGACGAGCGTGGCCAGCTCGGGTTCCTGCTCGACGAGCGCCGCCCACTGCGGCTCGAGGAGCGCGACCGCGGCCTCGACGGTCCGGTCGGGCGCCGGTATGTCGAAGAGGTGTTCCAGCACCGAGTGCACCAGGGTCCCGCGCGCGGCTGCCGCGGAGGGCTCCTCCGGCAGCCGGTCGACCACCCGGAACCGATAGAGCAGCGGACACTGCATGAAGTCACCGGCTCGGCTCGGTGACAGCGCCGGTCGGACCGGCGCCGGCCCGTCGGTCGTCACCTGTGCTGTCGCGTCCGTCGTGCGTCCCACCTGCGCCACGCTAACGGCACGGTCCGACACCAGCGCGGAGGTGCCCGGCGCCCACCGGCGCGCGGAGCACGCCACGTAGGCTTGACCGATGGCGAACGCGGACCGGCCCGGCTGGCAGTTGGGCACGTTGCGTGGTGTGCCCGTCTACGTCGGTCGCACCTGGCCGATCATCGCCGTGGTGATCATCGCGACCTTCGGGCCGGAGGTCGCCGACGCCTATCCCGATCTCGGCGGCGGTGCCTACTTCGTCGCCTTCCTCTACACCCTGCTCCTGCTGCTGTCGGTGGTCGCACACGAGGCCGCCCACGCGCTGGTCGGACAGTGGCGCGGTTACCACGTCCGCCGCATCGTGGCCGACCTCTGGGGCGGGCACACGGCATACGACACCGACGACACCTCGCCGATGTCGAGTGCGCTGGTCGCCGTTGTCGGCCCGCTCGCGAATGCCGTTCTCGCGCTTGCAGGTTGGCTCGCGCTGCACGCCGTCGCCGACGACCGTGAGGTGGCACATCTGCTGCTCGGGGCGGTCGTCTTCACCAACGCGTTCGTCGCCGTCTTCAACCTGCTGCCCGGTATGCCGCTGGACGGCGGATTCATCCTCGACGCGGTCGTATGGCGCGTGACCGGCTCGCGCTCCGCAGGCCTGCTGGTGGCCGGCTGGTGCGGCCGCGTCCTGGCCGTGCTGTTCGTCGCGTGGACCGTCGTACGCCCGCTGGTGCAGGGCGAGACGCCACAGACGTTCTACGTGCTGTGGTCGGTGCTGATCGCCGGCTTCCTGTGGGTCGGTGCCAGCAATGCCGTCGCTCGTGCCCGGGCGGGTCGGTTGTTCGCCCGGGTCCACGTGCACGATGTGCTCCGTCCGGCAGTCATCGCGCCCGACAGCGCTCCGGTGACGCAGTTGCCGCCCGCGAACGACGTGGTCGTCGTGGACCAGCACGGTGTCCCGTGGGGCGTCATCGCAGCGGCGGACGTGCAACGCGCCGCGCGTCCGGACCTGCCGGAGCTGCGGACCGCCGCGCTGGCTCGGGTGCAGCCGGCCGGCTGGGTTGCCGAGGTCCCGTCGGTCGACGTCGACGTCACGGCGCTCGTGCGCGCCGCTCAGGAGGTGGGCGGCGCCATACAGGAGCTGTTGGTGGTGGTCGACGGGCGGCCGGTCGGGCTGGTCGCGATCCAGGCGCTCGGCGACGCACTCGCCGCCGCCGAGCGCTCGACGGCGCCGCCGGTCCGACGCGGTTCGGCGATCGGGGCGGACCGACCCTAGGATTGCCCCTTGTGAATCAGCCCGAACCCACTGGAGCCGCCGCCCGTCGCGGACCCTTCGCAGCCGGCGAACGCGTGCAACTGACCGACCCGAAGGGCCGCATGCACACGCTCGAGCTCACACCGGGCAAGCAGTTCCACACGCACCGCGGCCACCTCGTCCACGACGACCTGATCGGCCTGCCCGACGGCAGCACGATCACCAACACGGCAGGCACGGAGTACCTGGTACTCCGTCCGCTGCTGTCGGACTACGTCATGTCGATGCCGCGCGGCGCGGCGGTCGTCTACCCGAAGGACGCCGGCCAGATCGTCGCGATGGCCGACATCTTCCCGGGCGCTCGGGTGGTGGAGGCCGGAGTCGGATCCGGTGCGCTGTCCATGTCGTTGCTGCGGGCGGTCGGCGACAGCGGTGAGCTCCACTCGATCGAACGGCGCCGCGAGTTCGCCGACATCGCGCGGGGCAACGTGCGCTCGTTCTTCGGCGGGGACCACCCTGCCTGGACGATCTCCGTCGGCGACTTCGTCGACGTGCTACCGGCCGTCGCCGAGCCCGGGACAGTCGATCGGGTCGTCCTCGACATGCTTGCGCCGTGGGAGTGCCTCGACGCCGCCGCCGACGCATTGGCCCCCGGCGGGGTCTTCATCGCGTATGTCGCAACGGTCACCCAGTTGTCCCGTGTTGCCGAGGGCGTCAAGGCACACGGCGGTTACACCGAGCCCGAAGCCTGGGAGTCGATGGTGCGCGGCTGGCACCTGGAGGGGCTGGCCGTCCGGCCGCAGCATCGGATGCACGGCCACACCGGCTTCCTGATCTCGACCCGCCGGCTGGCACCCGGAGTGACTCCGCCGCTGCGCAAGCGCCGCCCGGCGAAGGCTGCTGGTGCCGCGGATGCTCCAGATATTGAGACGAGCACGTTCGAGGCCGGCCGGTCGCCCGAATCGTGGACGTCCGAGAATCTGGGCGAGCGCCCCGTTTCGGAGAAGAAGCTGCGCAAATTGCAACGTTCGGCAGGCGAGCCGCCGCTCGAATGATCATGTTCGCGGGTTAGGGTCGGTTGGCATCGAACCGCAGCGACGACTGACGTCGCGCTCGCGCATAGGAGGCCGACAGTGACCGACCACTCCCACGAATCTGATGCGCCGCAAGGCTCGATCGAGGGCCTGCAACGCGAGATCCGGACATTGCGCGAACGACTTGCCCTGTCCTCGCACTCCAACGCCGGCGACCTGCAGCAGCAGGTTCGGCAGCTCCAGGCCTCGGTAGGCACGATGTCCGCCCAGAACGAGCGACTGGTGCGCACCCTGAAGGAAGCCCGCGAGCAGATCGTCAACCTCAAGGGTGAGGTCGACCGGTTGGCGCAACCGCCCGCGTCATACGGCATCGTCATCGAGACGCACGACGACGCCACCGCCGACATCCTGTCCTCGGGGCGCAAGCTGCGGGTGGCGGTGAGTCCGTCGATCGAGCCGGGCGAGCTGACCCTCGGCCGCGAAGTCATGCTCAACGAAGCCCTGAACGTCGTCGCCGTCGTCGGTTTCGAGCGGGTCGGTGAGCTGGTCCAGGCCAAGGAGATGCTCGGCGAGGACCGGGTGCTGGTCGTCGCGCATGCCGACGAGGAGCGCATCTGCCGCATCGCGGCCAAACTCGCCGGCGAGACGATCCGCGCCGGGGACTCCCTGCTGTGCGACAGCCGCAGCGGATTCGTCTTCGAGCGGATCCCGAAGGCCGAGGTCGCCGACCTCGTGCTGGAGGAAGTGCCGGACATCCACTACGAGGACATCGGTGGTCTGGCCGGTCAGATCGAGCAGATCCGGGACGCGGTCGAGCTGCCCTACCTGCACGCCGACCTGTTCCGTGAGCACGCCCTGCGGCCGCCGAAGGGTGTGCTGCTCTATGGCCCGCCCGGATGCGGAAAGACGTTGATCGCCAAGGCGGTTGCCGCCAATCTGGCACGCAAGGTCGCAGAGCGGACCGGGCGTGAGGAGGCGGCATACTTCCTGAACATCAAGGGTCCCGAGCTGCTCAACAAGTATGTCGGCGAGACCGAGCGGCACATCCGGTTGATCTTCCAGCGGGCTCGCGAGAAGGCGTCCGACGGCACACCGGTCGTGGTGTTCTTCGACGAGATGGAGTCGCTGTTCCGGACCCGCGGCTCGGGTGTCTCGTCCGACGTGGAGACCACCATCGTGCCGCAGCTGCTGGCCGAGATCGACGGTGTCGAGAGCCTCGAGAACGTCATCGTCATCGGCGCATCGAACCGCGAGGACATGATCGACCCGGCGATCCTGCGCCCCGGCCGGCTGGACGTGAAGATCAAGATCGAGCGCCCCGACGCCGAGAGCGCCAAGGACATCTTCGGCAAGTACCTCGTGCCCGAGCTGCCGCTGCACGCCGACGACCTCGCAGAGCACAACAACTCGGCGCAGGAGACGGTCGAGGCGATGATCCAGGCGTCGGTCGAGCGGATGTACACCGAGATCGACGAGAACAAGTTCCTGGAGGTCACCTACGCCAGCGGCGACAAGGAGATCCTCTACTTCAAGGACTTCAACTCCGGTGCGATGATCCAGAACATCGTCGACCGCGCGAAGAAGATGGCGATCAAGGACCAGCTGACCACCGGTCAGAAGGGCATCCGGGTCGATCACCTGCTGCGCTCGTGCGTGGACGAGTTCAAGGAGAACGAAGACCTGCCCAACACCACCAACCCGGACGACTGGGCACGCATCTCCGGCAAGAAGGGCGAGCGGATCGTCTACATCCGCACGCTCATCGACGGCAAGGACGGCGCGGAACCCGGCCGCTCGATCGACTCGATCAAGGGCACCGGCCAGTACCTCTGACACGGTGATCGAGTAGCGGGGGAGCGTACCTCGCCCGCTACTCGACCTGCGCCGCTTGACCTTCGAGTTGGTTGAGGGGCCAAGCTGGGCTCGTGGCTGAACAACGTGCCGGCCGAAGGACGGACCAGCGGCGTAGAGCGACTGAGGCGAAGATGAGGAACGAGTCTTCGTCCCAGTCGTCGCTGTTGACCATCGGTGCGTTCGCGCGCCTGGTCGGTCTCAGTTCCAGCGCGCTGCGGTTCTACGACGATTGCGGTCTGCTGCAGCCGTACGAGGTCGACTCCGCCAGCGGGTACCGCTACTACTCGGCGGAGCAGGAGCGGCGCGCGACGACGATCAGCCGATTGCGCGGGATCGGCCTGCCATTGCAGGACATTCGCACCGTTCTCGACGGTCCGCCGGAGCAGGCCAGGGCAGCATTGCGGTCGTATGCCGAGCAGGTGTCCGGCATCGCCCGCCAGGCGCGAGAGACCACCGAGGACGTGATCGCGGCCCTTCCGGACCTGCCGGGCACGACCACACCGACGACCGTCGCGGTCCGCGGCCCGGAGCTGGCCAGCGCGTTACGGCAGGTGTCGCCTGCCGCTGCAGCCGTCCCCGACATACCGGTGCTCGTGGGAGTGCTGCTGCAGTTGGGTGGCGACGAACTCACCGTCGTCGCGACCGACCGCTACTGGATGGCCGTGCGCAGCCTGCCGGTCGAGGAGTCGTCCGGCGCGGACCGACCGATCGTCGTCGCCGCGGACGCGGTCCCGGAGGTCGTGCGTTTCGCGGCGACTCACGACCGCGTGCGCATCCGGATCGGCGAAGACGGAGCGACGCTCGAATCGGCGGGCGATGAACTCCGGCTGGCGACGCTGGACGCGCAATTCCCTTCGTATCAATCGGTGTTGGCTTCTCTCTCGCCGATCGCCGGTCGCGTCACGGTGGACCGTGCGCGACTGTCGACCGAACTGTTGCGGCTCGCCGACGCGGACGCCGTGGTGCTCACCACGGGACCGGAGTTCCTCGACGTGCGGATCGACGGTGACCGCCACGGCACCCGGTTGACGGCGATCTGCACGGGCGATGCTCTCGCCATGGCATTCCGGCCGTCGTTGTTGCTCGGGGCGCTCGACGTGAGCATCGGGCCGGAGGTGCTGCTCGAACTCCCGGCCCGAGCCAACAACCCGATCGTCGTACGCTCGGCCGACCAAGGGACCTTCACCACGATCGTCATGCCGGTCCGGCGTGACGCGGCGGACGAGTGACCGTGAGCGCCCGGACAGCCACCACTCCGGTGGCCGAGCGCGGCATGCCTGCGCCGTTCGTCTGGTGGGCGGTCGCGTCGGCGATCAGTCTGGCCGGCAGCTCGGCCTTCGGTTTCGCCGTCACCTGGTACGCCACTGGGATATCGGCCGGATTGACCGGGTTGGTGGGCGTGTTGATCACCCTGCCGACCGCGGCGCTGCTGCTCGTCGGGGGAGCAGTGGCGGATCGGGTCGGCGTCCGCCGGATGCTGCTTGCCGGCGACGGCGCTATGTTGCTGCTGGCCGTCACCGTCGTGATCCTGGCCACCACGACCGGTGTCCAGGCGTGGCTGCTGGTCGTTGTTGCTGTTGTCACCGGTGTCGAAGAGGCGTTCTACCTGCCCGCATCCGGCGTGGTGCCAAGGCTTTTCGCCAGTGGTGATGCGTTACCGCGGGCCACCGCACTCAACAGCACCCTCTCGCAACTGGCCCGGATCGCCGGACCGCCGTGCGGCGCGGCCGCGGTCGCGGCCATCGCATTCGGTGGGGTGGCCGCCGTCGACGCCGTGACATTCGTCCTGGTGCTGGTCGTGCTGCTGCGGATCCGGCCGCCCTACGCTGCACAGCCGGAGCCGGGCCCAACAGGACTCGACATCCTTCGGCCGCTGGCCACGGTATGGCGCACAGCGCAGTTGCGGGCGGTCCTGGTGACGACCGGCCTGATCGCGTCGGGGGTCCTGCCCGCCGTGATCTACGGGCCGTCGCTCCTGGCCCGCGAATCCGGTTGGGGGCCGGGCGCTTCCGGTCTGATCGAAGTCGGTTGGTTGGTCGGTGGGATCGTCGTGACCATCATCGTGGCACGGCGTGGAGCCTCCCGGCGGCCTCGATCCGCTGTCGGCGTCGGACTGTCCATGGTCAGCGTCGGACTGTCCGGTATGGCCCTCGGACCGACGCCCGGCATGGCCCTCGCGGCCGCGGTCCTGCTGGGAGTCGGAGTGTCCGTGTGTACGGCGCATCTCTTCCCGGCATACCTCGCGGCGTCACCTGTGGAGCAACTCGGCAGATATCAGTCGCTGCTCGTATTCGTCCAGATGACAACGCTTCTCGTCGCCACAGTGATCTTCACGTCGGTTGCCGGCGTGGTGAGCGTCCGGTGGTCGCTGGCGCTGTGCGCGGCAGGTATGGGGGTGGTTGTGGTGTGGTGGATTCGCAGTCCGGCCGGGCGACAGTCGCCCGGCTCCGCGGTCACCGCGAAGAGGCGTCGATGAGCAGCTCGGCAGCCGCGCGCGCGTCGTCGGCGGGTTGCACCGAGCCGAAGATCGCCGCCGTCGTCTGCGCGCCCTCGACCAGCAGAACGAGTTGGGGCGCAAGCTTCGCGGGGAGCGCAGCCGCGGCGACGAGCTCACGGATCCGAGCCTCGAAGCCGGCCTTGTGCTGACGCACGTAGTCAGCGATGGAGGGATAGCCCGGGCCGAGTTCGCCGAACGCGTTGATGAAACCGCAGCCCCGGAAACTCGGCTCGGCGAACCATGTCCGTAAGAAGTCGAACACCGCGAGCAGTCGATCGCGCGGTGTGGTGGCTGCGGCTGTCGCCGCCTGCAGTCCGGCCTCCCAGATGCCGTGACGGTGTTGCAGCACGGCGATGATCAGGGCTTCCTTGCCGGGGAAGGCGGCATACAGCCGCTTCAGTGAGACGCCCGCCGACGTACGGACCTCGTCCATGCCCACGGCGTTGATCCCGCGGGCGTAGAACAACGCGTCCGCCGCCTGCACGATGCGCGCGCGGTCGCCCTGGTCGTCGGGAGCGCCCTGCCTTGCCGTCGCCCGCTTGGCCGTCACGATGCTTGCTCCTTCGTGGTCGCGTCCGAACCCTTGCGCTGGGAACGATGGTTCTCTACCGTATATCCCGGACGCATGAGAACGTGCGTTCTCCACTCTTGAAGGGATCGCACAGCGATGAGCACGATCACCGTCGGCACCGAGAACTCCACACCGATCGAGCTGTACTACGAGGACCACGGCAGCGGACAGCCCGTTGTGCTGATCCACGGCTATCCGCTCGACGGATCCTCCTGGGAGAAGCAGACGGCCGCCCTGCTGGCCGCCGGCCACCGCGTCGTCACGTACGACCGGCGTGGGTTCGGGAAGAGTTCCAAGGTCACCACCGGATACGACTACGACACCTTCGCCGCAGACCTTGCCGCGCTGCTCGACGAACTCGACCTGCACGATGCCGTGCTGGTCGGTTTCTCCATGGGCACCGGCGAAGTCGCACGCTACCTGTCCCGATTCGGATCGGATCGGGTCGCCAAGGCGGTCTTCCTCGGGTCACTCGAGCCGTTCCTCCTGCAGACCGACGACAACCCCGAAGGCGTGCCGCAGGAGGTCTTCGACGGCCTCAGCGAGGCGGCGACGCAGGATCGCTACGCGTTCTTCACCTCGTTCTTCGAGAACTTCTTCAACACCGCCGACCACCTGGGCAATCGACTGAGCGCCGAGGCGCTGCGCGCCAATGAGCAACTTGCCTACAACGCCTCGCCGTTCGCCTCGGTGGCAGCGCAACCCACCTGGTTGACCGACTTCCGTCAGGACATTCCGAAGATCGATGTGCCGACGCTGATCGTCCACGGCACGGCGGACAACATCCTGCCGATCGACGCCACCGGTCGCCGTTTCGCCAAGGCGCTGCCGGAGGCCGAGTACCACGAGATCGAGGGAGCGCCGCACGGCCTGCTGTGGACGCACTTCGCCGAGGTCAACGAGCTGCTGCTCGCTTTCCTCGGGCACTGAGCGGGGCCGGCGGGTGCCGCATCACATGCGTGCGGCGCCCGCCCGGATCGCCTTCCGGATCCGGAAATAGGTGCCACACCGACATACATTGCGAATGCTGTCGAGATCGTCGTCGGTGATGGCGCGGCCTTCCGCCTGCACCTTCTTGACCAGTGCCACGGCGGCCATGATCTGACCCGGCTGGCAGTAGCCGCACTGCGCCACGTCCTCGTCGAGCCAGGCCTCCTGCATGGGGTGCAGGTCCGCGCCCTCCGTCGTGTCCGCCAGGCCCTCGATGGTCGTGATCTCGTCCGTGGACTTGACGTCCTTGACCTGCACCGAGCACGGGTTGAACGCCTTGCCGTTGATGTGCGACGTGCAGGCCTTGCAGACGTTGATCCCGCAGCCGTACTTCGGACCGGTCACCTTGAGCACGTCGCGCAGGACCCACAGCAGGCGCACGTCATCCTCGACGTCGACGCTGACCTGTTCGCCGTTGAGGATGAATGTGTGTGTCGACATCAGGATTCCGATCAGTAGGTGTGTGACAGGCCGTCGGTGGGCGATTCCGGCAGAGACGGGACGTAGGGCTTGACGTCGAACGAGAGCGTGTCGTGGTTGATCGGGAAGCGCGTCGGCGTGGTCCCGGTCGCCCGGGCATACGCACAGGCAACGGCGGCGAACGACGCCGGAACTCCGGCTTCACCAACGCCGCCAGGCTGGTCGGACGACGACGGCAGGATGACGCACTCGAACTCGAACGGCGCGTTCCACTCGCGGGTGTAGAAGTAGTTGTCCCAGCTCGCCTCGAGGAAGTGACCGTCCTTGAGATGTGCGCTGTTCGTCAGCGCCAGGCCGATGCCGTCGGACGCCGCTCCCATCAGCTGCGCCTCGACACCCCGTGGGTTGATGACGAGACCGGCGTCGGCAGCAACGACGACCTTGGTCACCCGCGGACCGGCGACGCCGTTCGGGATCTTCCGGTTGACGGTCGCCGGACGGCAGTCGATCTCGACGAGAAAGGCTGTCGCGCCTTTGTATTCGCGGTGCACCGCAATCCCTTGCGCCGTACCAGGTGCCATCGGGCGTCCCCAGTTGCCGACCTCGGCGACCTTCTGCAGGACCGCCTTCACCTCGGGGTACTTGATGTTGGCGAGCCGGAACTCGAGCGGGTCCTTCCGCGCCTTCCGCGCCATCAGGTCGACGGTGAGTTCGCTGGCGCAGGCGACGTCCTGCGAGTAGATGGACCGCATGGAGCCGGTGTTGAAGCGGGTGTCCGTCTCGTCCAGCAGCTGGGTGACGACGCCGAAGTTGTAGGGCAGGTCCTGGGTCAGCAGGAAGATGCTCTGCGAAAGGGCCACCCCGCCCAGCCCGGTCGGCAGATCCGCGGCCGTGGCGATCAGCATCTCACCGAGACCATGGCTGAAATCGGTGCTGACGCTGGTGTGCCGCTGCTCGAAGGTGAGGACCTGATCGCCGAGCATGGTCGCACGGCAGCGGGAGGTCGCCATCGGATGCATACGGCCCTGCCGCGGCTCGTCGACGCGGTGCCACATCAGCTTCACCGGCTTGCCCATGGCCCGGGACACCAGGGCTGCCTCGAGAGCCGCGTCGTGGAACAGCTTGTGCCCGAACGATCCTCCGCCCGTCACCACGTTGACCGTCACCTTGTCGACCGGCAGGCCGAGAGCCTCGGCGATCTTGCCCTGCGCGACGATCGGCGACTTCAGACCGGACCAGATGGTCGCGCGATCGTCCCGGACGTCGGCGATCGCGCAGTTGGTCTCCAGCGCGGCACTGGAGCGGAACATGAACTCGAAGTTCGTGTCGACCTGCAGGCCGAGCAGCGGCAGCTTGGGTACGACCAGGGGAACCTCGGCCTTGCGCAGTTCCGCCAGGACGGACTCGTCGTCGGCGGATCCGACGGCGCTGTCGCCGAACTCGGCCTCGACGGCCCGTACGGCGTCGATGCACTGACCGAACGTCCTGGCGCGTATGGCGATACCGGCGTCCACGACTGCGACGTCCGTGACGCCCGGCATCCCCCGGATCGCGCCCTCGTTCTTCAGCTCGGCAGGCTTCCCGTTGAGACCGGGCGCCCGACACAGCATCGTCGGGAGGGCATCCGGGACCTGCAGGTCCATCGTGAACTTCTTCGTGCCGGTGACGATGTCGCGCGCGTCCACCCGGTTGCGCGGTGTGCCCACGACGGAAAACGACGACCGTGCCTTCAACGCGGTCTTCGTCGCGCGCGTCGTACTGCTGGCGGCCTTCGTGGCGAGCCGGCCGTAGGTGACGGAGCGGCCGTTCGGCCCGGTGATAACGCCGAGCTTGGCGGTCAACTGGTCGACGGCGCAATCGAGTTCGAGGGCTGCTGCCTTCAGCAGCTCACCCTTGGCGATCGATGCTGCGACCCGGATCGGCGTGTACGTCGACACGGTGGAGTTCGAGCCGCCGGTCAGCTGATTGAAGAGCAGTTCGGGGCGGGCCGGAGCCAGCGAGACGTGCACCTTCTCCACCGGCAGATCGAGTTCCTCGGCGAGGATCATCGCGGTCGACGTGGTGATGCCCTGACCGACCTCTGCTCGCGGCAGGGCGAAGCTCGCCGTGCCGTCGCCATTGATCGTGACCGTGATCAGTCCCGAGGTCGCCAGGCCGGCGGTGGTCTCCAGGTCCTCCAGATCGAACAGCGCGGCGATCTGCGGGGGAGAGGGTATGGCTGCCTCGGCCGGTGTGCCGAGGCGCAGATCCGCCGCGACCGTCAGGGTTGCGCCGGCGACCAGATAGCCGACGAATCGCCGTCTGCTGATCCCGTGGTGGGGAGGTTCTGCCGATGTTTCGCGGTGAGGGGACACCTGAAGCACAGTGGCACAGATCACCTACCGGGCAGTAGGTCGCGAATTCAAAGACTTGGTCAAGGTTAATCGCCCCCCCCCCGGCTCACGGCCGCCGTTGAAAACGGGGTGCGTCCACCCCGGGCTCTGTGAGACGGTGGCCGACGGCGTACATGACCCGTGCGTCGGATCTGATGGTGGCGGCCCACGGCCGCCGGAAGTGGGGTCGGCCGCATGGCCTGTTCAGCACACAGCTGACCTGCCCGGTTCAGGACGGGACCAATGTCCCGCCGGATCGGTGCCTTGCCATGCCCTGCGGCATACGCAGCCTCGGTGCTGCTGCCGCGATCACACCGATCGAAGGACCACTCCACCATGCTTTCCCTGACCGAGGCCGCCATCCGCGGCTCGTTCGTCAATGCCTCGCGCCGCGAGGTCCGCGACGCCACCCTTCCCGACTTGTCCACGATCTCCTGGGAGGACACGGACTTCCTGGGCTGGCGGGACCGGAAGAAGGACAACGCCGGCTACGTCGTCATCGAGATCGACGACACACCGGTGGGCGTCCGCTTCACGACGACCACGCGCACCGGCCCGCGACGTCGGGCGCTCTGCGCCTGGTGTCAGGACGTCGTCGTCGAGGACGACGTCACGATGTATGTCGCCCGCCGTGCCGGCGCACCCGGCCGCAAGGGCGACGGCATCGGAACCCTCATCTGCAGCGACTTCGGCTGCAATGCGAACGTTCGCCGGCGGCCGACGCTGACCGAGGTGGG
Organism: Flexivirga sp. G2; assembly: GCF_055397625.1. Classification (NCBI taxonomy): domain Bacteria; kingdom Bacillati; phylum Actinomycetota; class Actinomycetes; order Micrococcales; family Dermacoccaceae; genus Flexivirga; species Flexivirga sp. G2. The sequence continues at coordinate 2,261,631 of NZ_AP039675.1, read as the reverse complement.
CAGCGGTGCCGAGGAGGATCGCATCGCCCTCATCGAGCGGCGGATCGACGGGCTGCGATTGCGGTCCGACGATTTCGTGCGACGCGTGCTCGCCACGCGCTGACCCACGTCCTCACCGCGTGGCGCGTGCCGGTCTCAGGCGCGCGCCACGTGGCGGTCGACGAACTCGTTCCGGAACTTCCCGTGCGGGTCGAACAACCGCCGGAGATCGTCGAAATCGTCCAGCCGGTCGTACGCCGTGTCGAGGCGACCGGGGTAGGTGAACACTTTGCCCCAGTGCGGCCGTGGCGCGAGATCCGCCAATGCCTGCTCGACGATCCCGACCGCCCGGTGCACGGCTGTGACGTCCGGTTTCCAGGTGAAGTGGAACGCCACCGAGGCTCGACCGTATGCCGGGCTGAGCCACTGGGATTCCGCTGCTATCGCACGGATTTCGGACACGAGCAATTGCGGGGCGATGGCGTCCCCGACCGCCAGGAGCGCTTCGATCGCGCGGCCGGCGTCCTCCGCGGCGACGAAGAACTCGGACTGGATCTCCGCACCCGCACTCGGGGTGAAGCCGAGCCGGAAGTGTGGAAGGCGATCGGCCCAGCCCCCGGCGACACCACCCTGCTCGGTCACCGCGTCGGCGGTCGCCCCTGCAGCCTGCAACGGATGCAGCGTCTCCGGTGTCCAACTCGCACCCGGCAGGGACGGTTGTGCGCGATCCCCGTCCACGACCGACTTCAGCACGATGTGATCCGGGCCGGCGCCGACCCAGCGACCGAACACACTCACGCTGTATGACGCAGCCAGCACGTCGTTGATGCGCGCGACCAGCTCGCCCCAGCTCATCCCGACGAACGCGTCCTGCCGGACGGTGTAGTCCGGCACGGTCGACAGTCGCAGGCGAGTGACGACACCGAGCGCTCCGAGTGAGACCACCACTCCGTCGAAATGGCTGTCGGAGGAATCGAGCCAGCGCAATTCGCCGTCCGCAGTGAGGATTTCGACGGCCTGCACGGCAGATGCGAGCCCGGGCTGTCCGACCCCGGAACCGTGCGTGCCGGTCGCGACACTGCCGGCGACAGTGATGTGGGGGAGTGAGGCGAGGTTGGGCAGCGCCCGTCGCGAAGCAGCCAGTGCCGGCACCAGATCGCCGTACTTCATCCCGCCACTGACCGTGACCGTGCCGCTCTCGGTGTCGACGACTGGAGGCTGCACCAGCCCGGAAATGTCCAGCTGCCAGCCGGATTCGCTGTCTGCGATGCCGTTGAAGCTGTGTCCGGAGCCGGCGATCTTCACGGCCGGTGCGTCTGCGACGAGTTGCTGCAACTCGTCGATCGTCGCCGGCCGCTCACGCCGTGTCGCGCGATAGTCATAGGTCCCCGACCAGTTCGTCGTCATACCTGCGCCCTTCGTTGCCAGAGCTGTGCGGCGAACCGCCAGCCGAGTAGGAAGATCCCGAGAAAGATCGTTGCGACCACGATGAAGGCGAACGCGGTGCCGTCCCCGGTCAGCCGACGGAGCACCATGCCGACCGCGACGGCGCAGAGCCAGACCGGCCAGCCGGTGCGTACGGAGAGCGGGAGACGACCGGACGCGAGGCGCACGACGAGCCAACCGACAGCCGCACCCGCGAGGAACGGCCAGCCGGTCTGCAGCGAGTCCACCACCGGGTTGCTCTCGTGGTGCGACGCGCGGCCGATGCCCGCGAAGACGAGCACCACCAACGCGTCGACGCCCAGGGCGACGGCGGCTCGTGACCTCACGCGGTCTCGCCGGGGTAGTGCACCCCGAGCTGGGCTCGGACCTCGTCCATCAGCCGCATGATGCGCAGGGTCTCGTCCCACGTCATCAACGGCGATTCGACGTCACCGGCACTGATCCGGCGAGCCGCTTCGACGGCCTCGAAATGCAACCCGTGCTCGGTAGCGGCAGGTTCGTAGGTGTCGAGCACCGTGTCGTCCGGCCCGACCAGCCGTACCGGTCCTGGCTGGTAGAACCACCCCGGCAGCTCCAGACGTGCCGAATCGCCTGTGATGACAGCGGTGTTCGCGGTCTGGGCGGCCATCGTGGTGACGCAGGTGGCGACGGCGTCGTTCCCGGTCAGCACGACGGTCTCACTGCGGTCCACTCCTTCCGGGGTCAGGATGCCGGTGGCGTTCACCTCGAGGTCTCCGTCCAGCAGCATCGCCGCGAGGGAGATCGGGTAGATCCCCAGATCCAGCAGGGCGCCGCCGGCGAGCGCGGGGTCGGCCAGTCGTTGCGGACCGTCCGGGTAGAGCAGTTGCCCGTGGTCGGCGACGACGGTGTCAAGGCGCCCGAGCAGGCCATCGGCGACGGCTTGCCGCACGACGTCGTACCGCGGCAGGAAACGTGACCACATCGCCTCCATGCAGAAGAGCCCGCGGCTGCGCGCCTCGTCGATGACCTCGGTGGCTTCGGTGGTGTTGCGGGCGAAGGCCTTCTCGACGAGGACCGGCTTGCCGGCGCGCAGCGCCAACAGCGCGTGCTCACGGTGCGCGGAGTGCGGCGAGGCGACGTAGACGACGTCGACGTTCGGGTCGGCCACCAGCTCCTCGTAGGAACCGTGCGCGGTGAATCCGCCGAACTGCGAAGCGAACTCGCGTGCTCGCTGCAGGTTGCGCGAGCCACACGCGACGATCTGCTGCCCGGTGCCGGCCTGCAGGGCCTTCGCGAACGACGTGGCGATGCCACCGGGGGCGAGGATGCCCCAGCGCAGGACCGGCGCGTCCATCGGATCGAGAGTTCTGGGAGCGGGAAGTGTGGTCACGTCAGCCATCTTCGCAGAGCGATTGAGCGCACCTTAAGGTCGGAACATGACTGTGCGCCGCATCATGGGCATCGAGACCGAGTACGGCATCTCCGTTCCGGGGGAGCCCGCGGCGAACCCGATGGTGCTGTCCGGGCGCGTCGTCACGGCATACGCGACACAGGTGGGCATGCGGGCCGCTCGGGCCGGCTGGGACTACGAGGACGAAGCGCCGCTGCGCGACGCCCGCGGCTTCGACATGGCCCGGGCGAACGCCGACGCCAGCCAGCTCACCGACGAGGAGGATCCGACCCTCGCCAACGTCGTGCTCACCAATGGTGCACGGCTGTACGTCGACCACGCCCACCCGGAGTACAGCTCGCCGGAGGTGACGACACCGCGCGACGCCATCGCCTGGGACCGCGCCGGTGAGTCGGTCATGCGGGAGGCGGTCCGCCTGCTGTCCGGACCGGGCAGGCCGGGCGTGAACCTCTACAAGAACAACACCGACGGCAAGGGTGCGTCGTACGGCACGCACGAGAACTACCTGATGAGCCGCGCCACCCCGTTCTCGGAGATCGTGCGGCACCTCATCCCGTTCTTCGTCGCCCGGCAGATCATGTGCGGTTCGGGTCGCGTCGGGATCGGTGTCGAGTCGGGCAAGCCCGGCTTCCAGCTCGCCCAGCGATCCGACTTCTTCGAGGTCGAAGTCGGGCTGGAGACGACCCTGAAGCGGCCGATCATCAACACACGGGACGAGCCGCATGCCGTCGCCGACCGCTATCGGCGGCTGCACGTCATCCTCGGCGACGCCAACCACTGTGACGTGACCAATCTGCTCAAGCTCGGCACGACCAGCCTGGTGCTGGGCATGATCGAGGACGGCTTCATCACCCAGGATCTGACGGTCGACAAACCGGTCGAGTCGCTGCAGCGGCTGTCGCACGATCCGACCCTGCGCACGACCGTCGAGGTCGCCGGCCGGCGGACGCTGACCGGCGTCCAATTGCTCTGGAGCTACTACGAACTCGCCGACGCCTGGCTGAGTCAGAGGTATGGCGGGGAGCTCGACGAGGACACCGCCGAGGTCATGCAGCGCTGGGAACAGGTGCTGACCAAGCTCGAGCGCGATCCGATGGAGGCGGCTCGTGAGGTCGACTGGGTGGCGAAGCTGAAGACGCTGGAGAGCTACCGCGCGCGCGACGGACTGTCCTGGTCCGATCACCGGTTGCGCGCGATCGACATCCAGTGGTCGGACGTGCGCTCCGACAAGGGGCTGTTCAACCGATTGCTGGCAGCCGGTCGCTTCGAGCAGCTCGTCGACGACGCCACGGTGCAGCGGGCTGTCGCTGAACCACCGACCGACACCCGGGCGTTCTTCCGCGGCACCTGTCTGGCCCGCTTCCCGCGGGAGGTCGCCGCCGCGTCCTGGGATTCGGTCATCTTCGACGTGCCCTCGCAGCCCAGCCTGCAACGCGTGCCGATGCTGGAGCCCGGACGCGGAACGAAGGCACACGTCGGTGCGCTGCTGGACCGTGCGGATTCGGCTGACGACCTGCTGCGGCTGCTTGCCACCGAGCCACCGCGGATCGACTGAGTCCGGGCTGGCGCGCCGTCGCGTCATACGGGCTGCCACACGTAGGGTTGAGGCAGAGGCGCAGAAGATCGCGTCAGTCGATGAAAGGACACCGCCATGGCCACGCAGGAACACAAGAATCCGCAACGCCGCGACGCCGACCCGGCCGACGACGCCCCGGAGCCGGCACCCGTTGCCGCGCCGGCGAAGCAGGAGCTGGACGACGACATCGACAGTGTCCTGGACGAGATCGACGGTGTGCTCGAGGCCAACTCCGAGGAGTTCGTCCGCGGTTTCGTGCAAAAGGGCGGCGAATGAGCTCGTCCAACAAGCTCCCCGCGTCATACCTGCAAACCGGCTCCTCCTCGTTCACCGAGTTCCTCGCCGGACACGCGCCCGACCTGGTGCCGGGCTCGCGCACGCTGCCGTCGGCTGCGGTGGAGGCACCGCACGGCACGACGATCGTCGCGATCGCCTATGCCGACGGCGTGCTGCTCGCCGGTGACCGACGCGCCACGATGGGCAATCTCATCGCCAACAACGAGATGCTGAAGGTCTTTGCGGCCGATGACTATTCGGCTGTCGGCATCGCCGGCACGGCCGGTACGGCCATCGAGATGGTCCGGCTCTTCCAGGTCGAGCTCGAGCACTACGAGAAGATCGAGGGCACCCGCCTGTCCCTGGTCGGCAAGGCCAACCGGCTGGCGACGATGATCCGCGGCAATCTCGGGATGGCCATGCAGGGCCTGTCGGTCGTGCCGCTCTTCGCCGGCTACGACCTCGATCGCGAGAACGGCCGGATCTTCTCCTACGACGTCACCGGTGGCTGTTACGAGGAGCACGACTTCCATTCGGTCGGCTCCGGCTCGCTGTTCGCGCGCGGCGCGTTGAAGAAGCTGTGGCGTCGTGGGCTGACCCGCGACGAGGCAGTGCGCGTCACGATCGAGGCGCTGTACGACGCTGCCGACGACGACTCCGCCACCGGCGGGCCCGACCTCGGTCGGCGCATCTGGCCGACGGTCGCAGTGGTCGATGCAGAGGGCACTCGGTTCGTGAACGACGACGCGTTGGCAGCGGTGGTCGAAGAGGTCCTCGCCGACCGCCGCGAGATCGGAGGTACTCGCTGATGAGCATGCCGTTCTACGTTTCACCCGAGCAGCTGATGAAGGACCGGGCGGACTACGCACGCAAGGGAATTGCCCGCGGCCGGTCCGTCGTTGTCCTGGCGTATGACGGTGGCATCGCGTTCGTGGGGGAGAACCCCAGCCGCGCGTTGCACAAGGTGTCGGAGATCTACGACCGGATAGCGTTCGCGGCCGTCGGCAAGTACAACGAGTTCGAGAACCTGCGTGTCGCCGGCATCCGTTACGCCGACCTGCGTGGCTACTCCTACGACCGCTCCGACGTCACCGCGCGGGGTCTGGCGAACGCCTACGCCCAGACGCTCGGCACGGTCTTCACCCAGGAGTCCAAGCCCTACGAGGTCGAGATCGTGGTGGCCCAGGTCGACGACGACCCGGCCGAGGACCAGATCTACCGGCTCACCTACGACGGGTCGGTCGGCGACGAGCACGGCTTCGTCGCGATGGGCGGGGCGTCCGAGCACATCAACAGCGCCCTCCAGGAGCGCTGGGAGTCGGGCATGGACCTCGGCACGGTGCTCCGCCTCGCCGTCGCGGTGCTGGGGGAAGACCCCAACGGTGGCGATGCCCGTACTCTCGCAGCCGATCAGCTCGAGGTCGCCGTCCTGGACCGCGCCCGCGAACGCCGCAAGTTCCGGCGCATCGGCGGTTCGCTGCTGGAGGCACTGCTCAGCCCGGACGACCCGACCGAGGACGTGCCGCACACGGAGGACCAGCGCGGTGCTCACGACACGCACCGCGTCGACGACGAGCCCGAGGTGTAGCGACTCCGATATCGGGATGCCGTTGTCAGTGGGTCGTGACATGATCAATAGACATCCCAGGTTCTTCGCCCGGCCGTGCTCTGTCCGGTGATCGTCGAGTTGCTCGTCACGCCTTGACTTCAAGTGCGGTTGAACGTCGAGGCTGAGGTGTGCTTCGCCGCCGTCACTCACCCAGGAGTCAACACCTCACGATGACCCATCAGCCGCCGCCGGCAGTCGTTCCCTCCGAGAATTTCGCGAGTTCCGAGAGTTCGCGCCCCGCATCCGCGGGCCTGCGTTCCGTACCCAGCATCAATCCACCACCGGAGCGGCACCGTCGGACGACGAGTCTGCTGCGGCTGGCGCCCTACGTGAAGCCCTACCGGGCCCGCTGGATCAGCATGTTGCTGTTCTCGCTCGGCAGCCTGGCCGCGACGATCGTCATACCGCTGATGACCAAGGCCGTCATCGACGGACCGGTGAGCCACCACGACCAACACGGCCTGTGGGTGCTCGGCACCGTCGCCCTCGCGGTCGGTATGGCAGAAGCCATCCTGTGGTTCGGCCGTCGCTGGCTGGTCGCCAGAGCGACGATGGGCATCGAGCGCGACATCCGCAAAGAGATGTACGCACGCCTGCAGGTGCTGCCGATGTCGTTCCACGGGCGTTGGCAGTCCGGCCAGTTGCTGTCGCGAATCATGAACGACCTCAGCATGATCCGCCGGCTGCTCAGCTTCGGGATCGTGATGCTGATCCTCAACTCGCTGCAGATCGTGGTCGTCACGCTGATCCTGCTGGCGCTCTACTGGCCGCTCGGCGTGGTGGTCGTGATCTCGATCGTGCCGATCGCGGCGACCGTGCTGCACAACCAGCGCAAGTTCACCAAGCTGTCCCGGATGGCGCAGGACCAGACCGGCGTCGTCGCGACCAACGTCGAAGAGGCCGCGCTGGGTCTGCGGGTCATCAAGTCCTTCGGCCGCGAGGACTACATCTACGAGCGGTTCGACGAGCAGGCCACCGACCTGTTCGACATCCAGGTCCGCAAGGTGCGCCTGCAGGCCAGCTTCTGGACGCTGCTGGAGGTCATCCCCAACCTGACCCTGATCGTGGTGCTCGGTCTGGGTGCCGCAGCGACCGGCTCCGGCCGGATCAGCCTGGGAACCCTGGTCGCCTTCATCACCATGATGCTGTCGCTGGTCTGGCCGATCTCGTCGCTGGGCTTCCTGCTGTCGATGTCGCAGGAGGCGATGACCGCCGCCGATCGTGTTGCAGAGATCTTCGACTCCGAGCCGGACATCACGGACGGTCCGATCGACCGGGTGTCCAGCGGTGGAGCGTTGCGCCTGATCGACGTCGGGTTCAAGTTCCCCGACGCGGAGGACGGTGACGCCGGGTGGACGCTGCGACACGTCAATCTGGACCTCGAGCCGGGGGAGACGATCGCCCTCGTCGGCGCGACCGGTTCGGGCAAGTCCGTCCTCACCGGCCTGATCCCACGGCTGTATGACGTGACGGAGGGCCGGATCGAGGTCGATGGGACCGACATACGCCACCTGAGTCTGCCGGCGTTGCGGTCGACGGTGGCAACCGCTTTCGAGGATCCGACGCTGTTCTCGCTGTCGGTGCGCGAGAACCTCACGCTGGGCCGGCCCGGCGCGACGGACGAGGAGATCGCCGAGGCGATCGACGTCGCCCAGGCGCATTTCGTGCACGACCTGCCGTTCGGGATGGACACCCGGATCGGCGAGCAGGGCATGAGCCTGTCCGGTGGTCAACGGCAGCGGCTGTCGCTCGCACGGGCGGTGCTCACGCACCCCAAGGTGCTTGTCCTGGACGACACCCTCTCGGCGCTGGACGTGCACACCGAGGCGCTCGTCGAGGAGGCGCTGCGCCGCGTGCTGCACGAGGTCACCGGCCTGGTGGTCGCCCACCGGGCGTCCACCGTGCTGCTCGCCGACCGCGTCGCGCTGCTGGACCACGGCACCATCACCCACGTCGGCACGCACGCTCAACTGCTGGCCAGCGTGCCCCGATATCGCTACCTGTTGGCGGCCGATGACGAGCTCGACGACGGCGCCGAGCACGATCCCACCTGGTGCACCGACGACGAACGACGCTGCGCGCGCGAGGACGCGGAGATCGCGGAGAGTTCCGAACACGCCTCTCGCGACGACGATTTCGGATCCCTGCACAGCCCGGCACGGGAGGCACGCCGATGAGCACTGCGACAGAGACCTCGACGAAGAACCCCGAGCAGGCTCCCCAGGAGGAGGAGCGCTGGCGGGGTCGGATGATGTCCGACAACGACAGCGATCTGCCGATCGACGAGTCCAAGCCGATGAAGCGGGAGGCGCGTCAACTCCTGGGATCGCTGCTGGCGCCATACAAGAAGATGGTCGCCGTCCTGTGCATCTTCGTCGTCCTGGAGAACCTCGCTCGACTGTCGGTGCCTCGACTCGTCCAGCTCGGCATCGACCACGGTGTCCCGCCGATCACCCGCAGCGGAGACGCGCACGTCCTGCTGATCATCATCGGCGTCCTGTGCGCCGTTGTTGCGGTCCAGGCCGTCACCCGCATGTTCTTCCTGCGGCAGTCCGGCACGATCGGTGAGCTCGCGCTGCTGGAGCTGCGGCGCCGTATCTTCCGGCACTTCCAGCGACTGGACGTGTCATTCCATGACAAGTACACCTCGGGTCGCGTCGTCAGCCGCTCGACGAACGACGTCGAGGCCATCCAGGACATGCTGGAGAACGGCTTCGACAGTCTGGTGACCGCAGTCCTGACCCTGGTCGGCACGGCGATCCTGTTGATCACGCTCGATGTCGAGCTGGGTCTGATCTGCCTGATCAGTTTCCCGGTGCTGGTGGCGCTGTCGGCCTGGTTCCGCAGCGCGTCCAGCAAGACCTACCGGGAGGTCCGCGAGAGCGCAGCGCTGGTCATCGTGCAGTTCGTCGAGACGATGACCGGCATCAAGGCGGTGCAGGCCTACCGTCGCGAGCCGCGCAACCAGGAGATCTTCGAGGAGGTCGCCGAGCGCTATCGCGCGATCAACGAGAAGACGTTCCAGCTGGTCGCCATCTTCATGCCGTCGGTCAAGCTGATCGGCAACATCATGACCAGCATCGTCCTGCTGTATGGCGGCTGGCGCGTCCTGCACGGCCACATGACGGTCGGTGTGCTCACGGCGTTCCTGCTCTACCTGCGGATGTTCTTCGAGCCGATGCAGGACATCACCCAGTTCTTCAACACGTTCCAGTCGGCGTCGTCAGCGCTGGAGAAGGTCGCCGGTGTCATCGCCACACCACCCGGGATCAAGGACCCGGAGCAGCCCAAGCAGCTCGAAACCGTCCACGGGAGAATGCAGTTCGAGGACGTGCGCTTCGAGTACGTCGAAGGACGGCCGGTCCTGCCGGGGCTGACCCTCGACATACCCGCCGGGCAGACGGTGGCACTCGTGGGCACCACGGGCGCCGGCAAGACGACGATCGCCAAGCTGATGGCCCGGTTCTACGACCCGACGTCGGGCGACGTCCGGCTGGACGGGACGGACCTGCGCGACGTGGATCAGCCGCAGCTGCGTCGGCACGTGGTGATGGTGACCCAGGAGAACTTCATGTTCGAGGGGTCGGTCGCCGACAACATCCGCTTCGGCAAGCCGACCGCGACCGAGGAGGAGATCCGGGCGGCCGCCGAGGCTGTCGGCGCGGATCAGTTCATCGAGAAGCTGCCGGACGGTTACGACACGGACGTCGCCAAACGAGGCGGTCGCCTGTCCGCCGGCCAGCGGCAACTGATCGCGTTCGCCCGGGCGTTCCTCGCCGACCCTGCGGTGCTGATCCTGGACGAGGCGACCTCGTCCCTGGACATCCCGAGCGAACGACTGGTCCAGCGTGCCCTCGAGACAGTGCTCGCCGACCGGACCGCGCTGATCATCGCGCACCGGCTGTCGACCGTCGAGGTCGCCGACCGGGTGCTTGTCCTCGAGCACGGTCAGGTGCTGGAGGACGGCAGTCCGGCGGAGCTGATCGGCGCCGGCGACGGCCGGTATGCCGCCCTGCACCAGGCGTGGGTGTCGTCCTTGGCCTGATCGGTCAGCGTGCGTCGGCGATCAGCGCACGTTCGTCGTCGGGGGAGAGGCCGGCCCGTCGGGTGCGCCCGGGGCCGGCCTGCAGCTCCCAGCTGAGGGTGTCGCGGATGGAGTCCTCCCAGGAGCGCGTCTGCAGCCCGGCCGCGCGTGCTGCGGTGACCGATCGCGTTGCGAACCCTGCGTATTCGGGCTGCGGAAGCCAGAGCGGCAGGCTGCGCTCACCGGCCCATGGCTCGATCCTGTGCTCGGTGATCCACTGCTGATCGACCGTGACGAGTTCGCCGTCGTGGCCGGCGATCTCGCGCGCCATGGCGAGATAGTCACCGAGGGCGATGTGCTCGGTAGTGGTGTTGAAGACGCCACCCGTGCCGCGGTCGGAGGCGTCGACGAGCCAACGTGCGAGGTCGCGTGCGTCGATCAACTGCACCGACGCATCTGGAGCGTCCGGCACCAGAACCGCCCCGTCATCCGTCACCGGGTGCGCAAAACGCAACGGCCAGTAGCCCGTTCGGTCACTGTGGTCGCCCGGTCCGGTGATCAGGCCCGGACGTGCGATGAGCGCCTTGTCGCCGTACGCCGTGAGCACGGCCTGCTCGCAGGCGACCTTGCACTCGCCGTACTTCTCGGCCACGAACGGTCCGTCGTACGGCTCGAGCAGCGGCGCGGACTCGTCCTGGCCGGGTAGGTCGTCCTGTGCGTAGACCGAGCAGGTCGACACCAGCGCCAAGCGGGTGACCCGGTCGCGGAGTGCGGTGACCGCGCCCGTGGCATGGGCCGGAACCATCGTCACGTCGATGGCGGCGTCGAAGGACCCGTCGAGGGCTGAATAGGACTGTGGATCATCGCGATCCGCGGCGACGAGTGTCGCTCCGTCCGGGGCGGGCCGGTCGCCGCGCGCCATACAGACCACCTCGTGGCCCTGTTGCAATGCAGCCCGAACGATCTCGCCGCCGAGCCATGCCGTTCCACCGAGCACCAGAAGTCGCATGCCGTCAGCCGACCACGTCGGCCCGGGTACTGGCAATGCCTCGCTGCCGTGGGCAGCGATCAGCGTCGGGGCGCGAGCCCGTCCAGGATCAGGTCGAGGATGTGTGGCGCTCGGTCCTCGGGTTCTGTCGGAGCGCGCCAGAGTGCAGCGGTCAACTGAAGGAAGTCGGCCGGGTTCGCGTCGGCTCGGATGTCTCCGGACGACGCGCCGGCGTCGAGCAGGGTCTCAATGGCACCGAGGACCGGGCCGTAGCTGCTCTCGGTCACCGACTTGTGCGCGCTCGGTGTCAGCGCGTCGCCGAGGCCGTGCTTGCGTCGCATGGCCGTGACCAGGTCTAGGGTCCAGGCGCGCAGGGCGTCGACGGGGGAGAGCCGCTCGAGCAGGCTCGCCACGGAGCCGACCAGTCGGTCGACCTCGTCCTGGTAGACGGCGAGGACGAGGTCCTCGCGGGTGGGGAAGTTCCGGTAGAGCGTCCCGGCACCCACCCCTGCCTGCTGGGCGACCTGATTCATCGACGCGGCAGCGTCTTTCGCGAATGCGTCGCGCGCTGCCGCAACGATGCGCGCGCGGTTCTCGCGGGCGTCGGAACGGACCACAGAAGATCACCCCTTTGCTAAGTGGAGAGCTCTCCGGTAAAGTAAATGGAGAACTCTCCACCTACGTTAGAGGAGCATCATGCAGTACATCAAGCTGGGCACGACGGGACTCGACGTGTCACCGATCGCGATCGGCGCCATGACGTATGGCGAGCCGGACCGCGGCCACCCCGTCTGGTCCAAGACCGAGAGCGATGCGCGCCCGCTCATCAAGCACGCCTTGGACGCCGGCATCAACTTCTTCGACACCGCGAACATGTACTCCAACGGGTCGAGCGAGGAGATCCTCGGTCGCGCTCTGCACGACTACGCCGACCGCGACGCGGTGGTCATCGCGACCAAGCTGCGGCACCCGATGCGCCTGGGCCCCAACGGTCGCGGCCTCTCGCGCAAGGCCATCATGACCGAGGTCGACCATTCGCTGCGTCGGCTCGGGACCGACTACATCGACCTCTACCAGATCCACCGCAACGACCACTCGACGCCGTGGGAGGAGGCGCTGGAAGCGCTGCACGACGTCGTCAAGGCCGGCAAGGTCCGCTACCTCGGTGCGTCGTCCATGCACGCCTGGGAGTTCGCGAAGGCGCTGCACCTGCAGGAGCGGCACGGATGGGCACGCTTCGTCTCGATGCAGGACCACTACAACCTGTTGGCTCGCGAGGAGGAGCGCGAGATGATCCCGCTGTGCCTCGACGAAGGCGTCGGCACGATCGTCTGGTCGCCGCTCGCGCGTGGGCGGCTCGCCCGCGCCTGGGACGACGCGAGGGCGACGACCCGGTCCGAGACCGACGGCGCGTTCGCCGACCTGCTCTACTCGCCGGCCGAGGAGGAGTCGAACCGCGCCATCATCGACGCCGTCGGGCAGGTCGCCGAGCGGCACGGCGCGACACGTGCCCAGATCGCCCTCGCCTGGCTGCGGCGTCAGTCCGTGGTGACCGCTCCTCTCGTCGGCGCCGGCTCGACCGAGCAGACCGACCAGGCGGTGGCCTCGCTGGAGATCGAGCTCAGCGATGCGGACGTGCGAGCGCTGGAAGCGCCATACACCCCGCGGTATGACTGGCAGGGCGTGTCCGACGAGGCCGAGATGGAGGAGATCCGGCAGCGCGTGCCGGGAATGGCGCTCTCGTAGAACGATTTTCGCGAGCTAGGCTCGGCGACCATGAGCTCGACCACGACCTACCGGACGATCACGCGCCGCTGCGTGGGCGAGCTCGAGGTCAGTCGGTCACGGTTCCTGGCCGACGTGCGACGGGTCGAGTCCGAGGACGCCGCACGCGCCGTCATCGCCGAGATCCGAGCTGAGCATCGTGATGCCCGCCACCACTGCAGCGCGTTCGTGCTCGGGCCTGACGGCAGGCTGCAGCGCAGCAACGACGACGGCGAGCCGTCCGGCACTGCGGGTGCGCCCATCCTGGCCGCGCTGGGCGGTGCCGGGCTCTCCGACGTGGTCGCGGTGGTCACGCGCTGGTTCGGCGGCACGCTGCTCGGCACCGGCGGCCTGACGAGGGCGTATGGCGGCGCGGTCGACGCGGCACTGCGGGATGCCCGGTTCGTCATACGGGAGGAACGCGAAGCGGTAGACGTGGCCGTGCCGCACGCGGACGCCGGGCGCATCGAGGCGGAGCTGCGCGCACGCGGCGTCGACGTCGCCGGGACCGATTACACGGAGGTCGCGACACTGCATCTCACGACCACCGATCCGGACGCGCTCGACGCGCACATCGCCGCGCTGACCGGCGGCACGGCAGTCGGCATACGGAACGGTCCCCGCTGGCACGACATCGACGGTTAGGGTCGGTACATGGGTTTTGATCAAGCACAGCAAGCTTGGGCTGCGCTGGCATGGCGGCAGCTTGCTGACGCTCTTGGCAGGGCAGGATAAGCCTCATGGAGCGCAGGATCTTCGGCATCGAGAACGAATACGGCGTCACCTGCACGTTCGACGGGCAACGCCGGCTGACGCCGGACGAGGTTGCGCGCTACCTGTTCCGCAAGGTCGTCTCGTGGGGTCGCTCGTCCAACGTCTTCCTCGGCAACGGCTCCCGGCTCTACCTGGATGTCGGCAGCCATCCCGAATACGCGACGCCCGAGTGCGACGACGTGCGCGAGGCCGTCATCCACGACAAGGCGGGCGAGCGCATCATCGAGGGCCTCGTCGAGGAGGCCCAGGCACGGCTGGCCGACGAAGGCGTCGACGGCAAGATCTTCGTCTTCAAGAACAACACCGACTCGGCCGGCAACTCCTACGGCTGCCACGAGAACTACCTGATCGGGCGGGCGGGTGAGTTCCAGCAGATCTCGGACATCCTGATCCCGTTCCTGGTCAGCCGACAGATCACGTGCGGCGCCGGCAAGATCGCGATGCTCGGCCACAAGCCGACCTTCTGCGTCAGCCAGCGCGCCGACCACATCTGGGAGGGCGTCAGCAGCGCCACCACCCGGTCCCGGCCGATCATCAACACGCGGGACGAGCCGCACGCCGATGCCGAGCGCTTCCGCCGGCTGCATGTCATCGTCGGCGACAGCAACATGAGCGAGACGACCACGATGCTCAAGCTCGGCTCCGCGCACCTGGTGCTGCGGATGATCGAGGACGGCGTCTCGATGCGCGACCTCACCCTGGAGAACCCGATCCGCGCCATCCGGGAGATCAGTCACGATCTCACCGGCCAGGCGCTGGTCCGCCTGGCGAACGGACGCGAGCTCTCCGCGCTGCAGATGCAGACCGAGTACTTCGAGCGAGCACGGTCGTATGTCGACAGCCGCAATCTCACCGACGACCTGACCAAACGGATCATGGACCTGTGGGAGCGGACCCTGACCGCGGTCGAGACCGGCAACCTGAGTCTGGTCGACACCGAGATCGACTGGGTCATCAAGCACAAGCTGCTCGACCAGTACTCCGCGAAACATGGTCTGGCACTTGACGATCCGCGCATGTTGCAGCTCGACCTGACCTACCACGACATCAACCGTGAGCGCGGGCTGTTCTACCTGTTGCAGCGTCGTGGGAAGGCTGCCCGGGTGTGCTCGGACGTCGAGGTGTTCGAGGCCAAGACCTATCCGCCGCAGACGACCCGCGCCAAACTGCGCGGCGACTTCATCCGGGCCGCCCAGGCGGCACGACGCGATTTCACCGTCGACTGGGTGCACCTGAAGCTCAACGACCAGGCTCAGCGCACCGTGCTGGTGAAGGATCCCTTCACCGCCAGCGATCAACGGGTGGAGCGACTGATCGACGGAATGTGAGGCACCCTGCCTCATGCCCGGTCCACAGCGGGCTTCGTTAGGGTGGCGCCCGCTCGACATGTTCCGACACATCCCCAACGCTTGATGAGGTTCTTCGACGTGCGCCGTATCCCGATCCGCCTGCTTGCCGCCGGCACCCTGCCCGTCCTGTTGCTCGCCGGTTGTGGCAGCAGCTCCTCCAACGGCAGCGGTTCGTCGTCGTCGAAGGCCGGTTCGTCCTCGAAGGCATCCGCCAGCAGCTCGACATCGCAGCCGCCATACACCGTGGCCGCGAAGGACGTCTCGCCGATCAGTGCCGTGAAGGTCAGCACGCCCAAGGGCAAGAGCCCGGCGATCACGCTGGGCAAGAAGCCGTTCCAGGTCAACGAGACGACCGTGGCCGTGAAGTCGCAGGGCACCGGCGCCGCTGTGAAGGACACCGACCTGGCCAACGTCAGCTACGTCGCCGTCGACGGCCGCACCGGCAAGACCCTCGCCGACACCTTCGCCAACCCTGCCGGCCCGATGTATCTCAAGGACCCCTCGCAGTTCCCGGGTCTGGTGAAGGCCGTCAAGGGCAAGAAGGTCGGCACCACCGAGACGATCGCCATCCCGCCGAAGGAGGCCTTCGGTTCCGAGGGCAACTCCCAGCTCAGTGTCACGCGCAAGGATTCGATCGTCTTCTACCTGAAGATCAACAGCGCCCGCCCGAACATCGCGACCGGCAGCACGGTCGCACCCAAGTCCGGTATGCCGACCGTGAAGTGGAACGGCACCACCAAGCCGGCCACGATCACCGCGCCGAATACCGCCGCCCCCAAGAAGCTGGAGTCGGCGAACCTGATCAACGGCAACGGCCCGACGGTCAAGAAGGGTCAGACCCTGACCGCGCTCTACACCGGCGTCATCTGGACCAAGGGCAAGGCGGGCAAGGTCTTCGACTCCACCGGCAACACCGGTCGTTACGGCGTCCCGGCCAGCTTCCCGATCGGCGAGGGCAAGGTCATCCCGGGTTGGGACAAGGTGCTCGTCGGCAAGAAGGTCGGCGACCGCGTGCTGCTGGTCATTCCGCCGTCGGACGGTTACGGCAAGACCGGAAACCCGCAGGGTGGCATCAAGGGCACCGACACCCTGGTTTTCGTCGTCGACATCGTCGACGCCAGCTGACCCGTCCCGACACCACACACGAAGCGAGGAAGCCATGCCTTTCGACCCCAACACCACCAAGCCGGAGATCGACTTCCCGGGCGCGGAGCCGCCGACCGAGCTGGTCAGCGAGGACATCACTCTCGGTGACGGCGCCGAGGCACAGGCCGGCGACCAGATCCAGGCGCACTACGTGGGCGTCGCCTGGTCCTCCGGCGAGGAGTTCGACGCGTCCTGGAACCGCGGCGCACCGCTGGACTTCCAGATCGGCGTCGGCCAGGTCATCCCGGGCTGGGACCAGGGCATCCTGGGCATGAAGGCCGGCGGACGGCGCAAGCTGACCATCCCGCCGCACCTGGCGTATGGCGAGCAGGGCACCGGCGGTGCGATCGGCCCGAACGAGACGCTGATCTTCGTCGTCGACCTGGTCTCGACCAAGAAGCCCGGAGCCGGCAGCGCCTTCGGTCTCTGACCGCTGTTGCGTCGCAAGGCCCCTGTCTATCAATCGATCGACAGGGGCCTTCGTCGTTACCGTCTACAGCGCGGCGGCGATCGGCTCGAGACCGGCGATCAGTTCATCGAGTTCGGCGGCAGTCAGCACGTCGTATGCCGGTGCCGCCAGCTCGTCTGTGAGGTCCTCGACACGCTGCCGCAGCGAGCGACCGGCGTCGGTGAAACGCTCGTCCGCGGTGACCAGACCACGGTCCTGCAGGCCACCGATCACCGCGTCCAGCCGGCTCGGCGCAAGGTGATGGATCCGGCCGAACTCCCGTGGCGGCATTCCCATGCCGATCGCCAGCAGCACGTGCGCCTCGGTGCCGCCGATCCCGTGGGCGAGCAGCGCGGCGTTGTGTCCGTCGCCGCGGTGTTCGCGCAACAGTGTCGCCGCGTGCCAGATCCGGGCCATCAGGTCTTCCTCGGGTGCGGGCAGCGTGCGCAGCCCGGCATACAGGGCGCGACCCTCGGTCGGTGCGCTGTATGCCGCCCGGGTGGCGAGGTCCGCGATCCGGGCGAGGCCGGGGGAGTCCGCGAGTGCACCGATCGCCTGCCGCAGAGCCGCGGCGCTGCCGCGTTCCCGGATGGCGATCGCCTTGGCCGGCGTCACCTTGCCCCACACCCACGGGATGTGCCGGGCCACCTCGCCCTCGGCGAAGTTGTAGAACACCGCATCGACGACCTCCGCCGGCGCCAACCCGAGGGGTGCCGCCCGGCCGGCGAAGTAGCCGTCCCAGTAGTTGCGCATGCCGACGGCCAGGAAGTGCTCGTTCGTGACCTCCGAGAACGTCACGCAGCCGATCGGCTCGACCAGGTCGGCCATCCGGTGGATCCGTGTCTGCGGGTGTGACTGCGGGTGTGCGGGTGAATCGGACATCGCGTGCCATCTCCTCTGCCGGTGACTGCGCCCTCCGTGGCGTCGTCTCACTCTTGCGACGAACAGGGCCGCGTGGATACGACAACACCGGTCCGATCTGTAGCGTGACCGGCTATGGGCGCCCCACACGTACCGGACGAGTTCAACGTCGGCATCAGGACCGAGGAGGACGGCGGGGGAGAGAGCACCCTGACCGTGATCATCGCGTTGGTCGCCAACACCCTGGTCGCGATCGCGAAGACCATCGCCGCCGTCATCACGGCATCCGCGTCGCTGGTGGCGGAGGCCGCGCATTCATGGGCCGATGCCGGCAACGAGATCTTCCTGCTGCTCGCCGACAAGCGCTCGCGCAAGGAGGCCGACCCACGACACCCGATCGGCTACGGCCGGGAGGCCTACGTGTGGTCGCTCTTCGCGGCGCTGGGGCTCTTCGTGGCGGGTGCCGCCGTGTCGATCTGGCACGGCATACAGGAGTTGATCCATCCGGAGGCTGCCAGCGACTACCTGATCGGGTACATCGTGCTGGCGATCGCCTTCGTCCTGGAGGGCATCTCGTTCCTGCAGTCCGTCCGGCAGGCGCGGCGGGAGGCGACGCACTACGACCGGGAGGTGCTGGAGCATGTGCTGGCCACCTCGGATCCGACACTGCGCGCGGTGTTCGCCGAGGACGCGGCGGCCCTCATCGGTCTCGTGCTCGCCGGCGGCGGACTCGGTCTGCACCAGATCACCGGTTCACCCACGCCAGACTCGATCGGCTCGATCCTCGTCGGCTGCGTGCTAGGTGTCGTGGCCGTCATCCTGATCCGGCGCAATGTCGGTTTCCTGGTCGGCGAAGAGGTGTCGCCCGAGGTACGTCGTGCGGCGTTGCGTGCGCTGCTGGCCCTGCCGGAAGTCGCCCGTGTGACCTACCTGCGGCTGGAGTTCGTCGGGCCTCGGCGCGTCTACCTGGTCGGCGACGTCGACCTGACCGGCGATCGTGCGGAGCACATCGTCGCGGAGCGGTTGCGTGCGCTCGAGGCCAAGGTCAGTGCGAGTCCGGCGGTCGCCGGCACGGTGCTCAGCCTGTCCGCCGAGGACGAGCCGTCGCTGTCCGTCGACGACCCGGCGCCGAGGGTATGACGTGTCGTACATCCGTCCGGACATGAGATAGCGTTTCGTCCATGGCTTCTCCGTCACCCGCCGCCAAGACCGAGCGGTTGCTCAATCTGGTGATCTGCCTGCTCTACACCCGACAACCGCTGGCCAAGACACGCATCCGCGACGCCGTCCCGCAGTATGGCGAGGCCGCCTCCGACGAGGCATTTGACCGGATGTTCGAGCGCGACAAGGACGAGCTGCGCGAGCTCGGCATACCGCTGCGGATGGAGCCGCTCGACGCCTTCTTCGACGACGAGACCGGCTACCGGATCGACCGCCGCGAATACGCCCTGCCGGAGCTGAGCTTCGAGCCGGACGAGTTCGCCGTGCTCGGCCTGGCGAGTCGGACCTGGCAGCAGGCCAGCCTCGCCGGGGCGGCGGCGACGGCGTTGCGCAAGCTCGAGGCGGCCGAGGTCGAGCGCGACGTCAACTCGCTGGTCGGACTCGAACCGCGCGTCAGCACCACCGAGCCGGCATTCAACACCGTCAAGGACGCGGTCCTGCGCCGTCAGGCGATCACCTTCGCCTACCGCAAGGCGGGCGGCGACTCGGCTCCGCGCCGGTTGCAGCCGTGGGGCGTAGCGAACTGGCACGGGCGTTGGTACGTCACGGGATTCGACCTCGACCGGGAGGCGCCGCGCGTCTTCCGGCTCGGTCGGATCGATGGCGCGGTCAAACGGGCCGGAAAACCCGGTGCGTATGACGTCCCGGCCGATCACGACCCCGTCGCGATGATCGACGGCACCGAGAGCACGCCGCCGGCCGAGGCGGTCGTTGTCGTGCAGGAGGGCGCCGGCAACACGCTGCGCCGCCGAGCCAAACGGGCCGATCCGGACGATGCCGGCACCCGCCTCGTGCTCGACTTCACCGACCCCGGTGCGTTCGCGGACGAGATCGCCGGCTTCGGCCCAGCGGTTCGTGTCGTGTCACCGCCCGAGCTGGTCGACCAGGTCGTATGCCGCCTGCAGGGCGCGCTCGACCGCAACACCGACCGGAACGGAGACGTCTGATGGCAACTCCCGAGAGCGCGACGGCTCGGCTGAGCCGGCTGCTGACGATGGTGCCGTGGCTGGTCAACCGCCAGGGCATCGACATCGCCGAGGCGGCACAGGAGCTGGGCGTCACGACCGAGCAGGTGGAGGCCGACCTGGCGCTGCTCTTCGTCTGCGGCACCCCTGGCCACATGCCTGACGACCTCATCGAGGCCGAGTGGGAGGAGGGGCGGGTCTTCCTGCGCAATGCGGAGACGATCGCGCGGCCCCTGCGGCTCGGCCTGGACGAAGCCACCGCGCTGATCGTCGGCCTGCGGACGCTCGCGGCGGTGCCCGGCCTGGGCGAGCGGGACGCGGTCGACCGCGCACTTGCCAAACTCGTCGAGGCGGCCGGCGACTCCGGCGCAGCCAGCGACCGGGTCCGCATCGCGCTGGAGTCCGAGGTGCCGTCCGACACGCTGACCACCATGCGAGCAGCAGTCGCCGGCCACAAGCGCCTGCACCTGCGCTACGTCGTTCCGTCGCGTGACGAGACGACCGAGCGGGACGTCGACCCGATGCGGGTCGTGTCCCTGGACGGCAACTGGTACCTCGAGGGTTGGTGCCACCGGGCCAACGACGTGCGCCTGTTCCGGCTCGACCGGGTCGCCTCGGTCGAGATCCTCGACGTCGACGGCACACCGCCGACCGAGGCCCGGCCGCGGGACCTCGGATCGGGGCTGTTCACGCCGGGTCCGGACGATCTGACGGCCGTCGTGGAGTTGTCGCCGGACGCGGCATGGGTGGTCGACTACTACCCGGTCGACACCGTCGAGCGCGGAGCGGACGGTGTGCTCACCGCGACCTTCCGCACGGCCGATCTGCGGTGGTTGCGCCAGCTGATGTGGCGGTTGGGGGAGTCGGCCCGGGTGCTCGAGCCGGATTCGTTGCGCGCAGAGATCGCCGACGGAGCACGAGCGGCCCTGGCGGCATACCGGCCGTGACCTGGTGGCAATGGGTGCTGCTCTGGTTCCTGCTCGCCGTTCTCGGCACCGCGTATGTCGGCTGGCGGCTCTGGCGGCTCTGGGCGCCGCTGAAGCTACTCGGCGCCGAGCTGGCGTTCGCGCAGGAACAACTGGCGGCCGTCGAAGCCAGGATCGGCGAACTCGACGAGCAATTGCGCAGTGTCGATGACCTTGCGGTGCTGCAGGATCCGGCAGAATTGCGACGGCACCGATCGAATCTCAAGATGCAGCAGCGCACGCAGCGAGCCGCTCGCCGCAAGTCGCGCCGCCCGGAGTGGGCGCATCACGTAGAGTGGTGATGACGGTGCGGAACGCCGCTTGTTCGCGCACTCAAACTTTCAGGAGCTAGTTATGTTTCGTGGAGCCCTAGAGCCGTGGCACCTCCTCATCCTCGTGCTCATCGTGGTCATCCTCTTCGGCTGGAAGAAGCTGCCCGACGCAGCCCGCAGCCTGGGCCGTTCGGCGCGCATCCTCAAGAGTGAACTCGGCGACGACGACCACAAGAGCGCCGCGTCCGGTCAGACCGTGCCCGGCCAGACCCAGCAGCAGCCCGGAGCTGCCCCCGGTGAGGCACCGATGCCCGGTGCATCCGGTTACCCGCAGCAGGGCCAGCAGGCCGCTCCGCAGCAGCCCCAGCAGGGTTACCAGCAGCCGGGTTACCAGCAGCCGCAGCCCGGCCAGCCGGGCTACCAGCCGCAGCAGCAGGCCCAGCCGCAGGCACAGCAGCAGCAGGCACCCGCGGGATACCCGCAGCAGGGCAACAACCCGGGCACCGGCAACTGATCACCGTCCCGTAGGGACCTTCTGCGCAGGACGACACACCACATATGGCCCTATTGCGGCGTAAGGACAATCCGGAAGGCCGGATGTCCCTCGGCGAACACTTCCGCGAGTTCCGTCGACGTGCCCTGATCGCGGCGATCGCCATTGTCATCGGTGCGATCCTCGGCTGGATCGTCTACGACCAGCACATCACGTTGTTCGGCTATCGATTCGGCACGCTCGTCGACTTCATCCAGCATCCGCTGGCCGAGGTGCACAAGAAACACCCGAACGCCGGCGACCTGAACTACAGCGCCAACGGCGTATCCGAGGCCTTCAGCCTCAAGTTGAAGGTTTCCTTGTGGTTCGGTGTCATCATCGCCAGCCCGATCTGGCTGTGGCAGTTGTGGGGGTTCCTCGCTCCCGGGCTGACGAAGAAGGAGAAGCGGGTCTCCCGCGGCTTCCTCGCGGTGTCGGTGCCGCTGTTCCTGCTCGGCTGCTGGGCCTCGACGCTCGCCCTGCCGAATGCCATCGAGTTCCTGCTCGGCACCACACCGCAGACCGACCGCAGCGCGAACTTCACCGATGCACAGAAGTACTACACCTTCATCATCAAGTTCGTCCTGGTCTTCGGGCTGGCGTTCCTGTTGCCGGTCTTCCTCACCGGCCTGAACATGATCCGGATCCTGCCGGGGCGCATCATGCTGAAGGGCTGGCGAGTCGCTGTGATGGCGATGGCCGTCTTCTCCGCGATGATGAGCCCGTCGCCGGATGCCTGGTCGATGCTGGCGCTGATGGTGCCGATGATCGTCCTCTACTTCGCTGCCGTGGGTATCGGCTTCTTCCTCGACGCCCGTCGTGCGAAGCGCGCCGACAAGGCCCGCTCCGAATGGCTCGACGTGCCGGACGACGAAAAGTCCGAGCTCTAGCAGGTCGGGGGAAGTAGCCTTCCGACATGCCGGAATCCGTGGAACGTCAGGAGAATTCCACCGCCCAGCGGGGCTTCGACTCGACGCACTTCAGCCGGTTCGCAGCCGGGTACGACTTTCCGTTCGATGACTTCCAGCGTCTCGGGATCGAGGCGGTGCAGTCCGGTCGCAGCGTGCTGGTCGCGGCGCCGACCGGGTCGGGCAAGACGATCGTCGGTGAGTTCGCGGCATACCTCGCGTTACACACCGGCCGCAAGACGTTCTACACGACGCCGATCAAGGCGCTGTCCAACCAGAAGTACGCCGACCTAGCAGCGCGGCACGGCGCCGAGAACGTCGGCCTGCTGACCGGCGACTCATCGATCAACGGCGAGGCACCGATCGTGGTGATGACCACCGAGGTGCTGCGCAACATGATCTACGCCGGTTCGGCGACACTCGGTCGGCTCGGGTTCGTCGTCATGGACGAGGTGCACTATCTGGCGGACCGCTTCCGGGGCGCGGTCTGGGAGGAAGTCATCGTCATGCTGGCGCCCTCGGTCCAGCTGATCTCGCTGTCCGCCACGGTCAGCAATGCCGAGGAGTTCGGCGACTGGCTGCGCGAGGTGCGCGGTGACACCGAGGTCATCGTCGAGGAACATCGGCCGGTGCCGTTGTGGCAGCAGATGATGGTCGGTCCCTCGCTGATGGACCTGTTCGTCGACGACGGCCGCGAGAAGCTGCGCATCAATCCGCATCTGCTGCAACGCATCGAGCAGTTCGACCGGGAGCGCCGCGACCAGCGCCACGGGCGGCGGGAGGACGCCGGAGCACCCCGCGGTCGCCGCGGACGCCCTCGCGGCGGCTCACCGCAGGGTCCGGTGCGCAGTGGCCGACCGAGTCGCGGACCGAGCCGCCCCCAAGTGATCGAGGCGCTCGATCACGACGGCCTGCTGCCGGCCATCACCTTCATCTTCAGCCGGGCCGGTTGCGAGGGTGCCGTCGCCCAACTGCTCGCCTGGGGCACCAAACTCATTCCGGAGAAGGCCGGCGCACGAGTACGCCGGCTGGTCGAGGAACGGGTCGCCGGCCTGCCCGAGGACGATCTGGCGGTGCTCGGCTACTACGACTTCGTCGAAGGTCTGAGCCGCGGTTTCGCCGCGCACCACGCCGGCATGCTGCCGATCTTCCGGGAGATCGTCGAGGAGCTCTTCACCGACGGCACGATCAAGGCGGTGTTCGCGACCGAGACGCTCGCGCTCGGCATCAACATGCCGGCACGCACCGTCGTCATCGAGCGGCTGGTCAAATACAACGGCGAGACGCACGCCGACATCACCCCGGCCGAATACACCCAGCTCACCGGTCGCGCCGGTCGGCGTGGCATCGACTACGAGGGGCACGCGGTCGTTCTCTGGGGCCCCGGCGTCGATCCGCACGAGGTCGGTGGACTGGCATCGACGCGGACCTACCCGTTGCGCTCCTCGTTCGTGCCGACGTCCAACATGGCGGTCAACCTGGTCGACAAGGTGGGCCGGTGGCGGGCCGGTCAGGTGCTCGAGCAGTCGTTCGCGCAGTTCCAGGCCGACCGTTCCGTCGTCGGCACCGCTCGCGCCATACATCGCAATGAGGAGGCGCTCGAGGGGTATGCCGAGGCGATGCGGTGCCACCTGGGCGACTTCGCCGAATACGCCGCATTGCGAAGGGAACTCACCGATCTGCAGAAGTCCGCTGCGAAACAGCGCTCGGCCAGCCGACGCGCAGCGACCGCGGTCTCGCTGGAGCAGCTGGAGCCGGGTGACATCATCCGTGTCCCGGAGGGCCGACGGGCCGGCTACGCCGTCGTGGTCCCGTCGGGGCGCGGCAAGCGTGGTGGGGTCGAGTCGCCGTCCATCATCAACGGCGACGGGCAGCTCCGTCGGCTCAGTGACACCGACGTCACCGACGTGGTGGAGCCGGTCAACCGGATCCCGGTGCCGCGCAACTTCCAGAGCCGGTCACCCAGGGCTCGCCGCGACCTCGCAGCCTCGATGCGCAACAGGTTGCGTGAGCAGCCGCCACCGAGCCCGGCCGAGCTGCGTGCAGCCGCGGTGGCGGAGCAGGAGTCGTCGACCGCGGAGGTCGAGCGGGTGCAGGCGGCCTTGAAGGCGCACCCGTGCGACGACTGTCCCTACCGCGAGCAGCACGCGCGGTGGGCCGAGCGCTGGTGGAAGCTGCGTCGGGAGACCGATGGACTGCAGCGCCAGGTGGACCGCCGGACCCACTCCGTCGCGCGCACCTTCGACCGCATCTGTGACCTGCTGGCCGAACTCGGCTACCTCGACCAGGACGGTGCGACCGTCACCGACCGCGGCCGGGTGCTGCAGCGGATCTACACGGAGAAGGACCTGCTGGCCGCCGAATGCCTCGAGCACGACGTATGGCGCAGGCTCGACGCGCCCTCACTGGCAGCAGTGGTGTGCGCCCTCGTCTACGAGGCGCGTCGCGAGGCATCCGGCGACGAGGTGCGGATTCCCGGCGAGCAGACCCGGGACGCACTGGCCGAGATGGTCACCATCACCCGTGGTCTGCAGGACTCTCAGCGCCGACTCGGCCTGACACCGATGGGCGACATCGACCCCGGTATGACGTGGGTGATGCATCGGTGGGCGAGCGGCGGCCGACTGGAAACAGTGCTGCGGGACAGCGAGATGTCCGCAGGCGACTTCGTGCGGCGCTGCAAGCAGGTGGTCGACCTACTGGACCAGATCGCCGAAGCGACCCCGCACGACGGAGTGCGCCGGACCGCCCGCACCGCGATCGAGAAGGTGATGCGCGGCGTCGTCGCCGCGGACCGTCTCGACTGACACGCGGCAACGCCGCATGCAATCGGGTGCCGCCGCGCTGCGGCATGGCAGGATGCGTCCCATGGCGTTCTCGGCAAAGCACCTCGCACGTGGCGAGCAGATCGACCTCGAGTTGCGGACTCACATCAAGGAGATCTTCTTCCCCTTGGTGATCGGGGTGGTGACCGTCGTCGTCGCACTGGCCGCCTCCATCTGGATCAGCGACAAGGGCTGGTCGGGCTGGGCGACGCTCGCCGTGTGGATCGTCGCGTTGCTCATCCTCTGCGTCTTCGTGCTGGTGCCGGTGCTGCGCTGGCTGACGACCATCTACGTCATCACCAACCGTCGGTTGATCACTCGCCGCGGCATCATCAACAAGTCCGGCCGCGACATCCCGCTCTACCGGATCAACGACGTGTCCTACGAAAAGTCTTTGCTGGACCGCATTTTCGGCTGTGGCACGCTGATCATCAGTGACGCCAGCGAGCAGCGCGGTGTGCCGCTGCACGACGTTCCGCACGTGGAGGACGTCCAGGTCCGCCTGAACGAACTGCTCTACCACCAGGACGACGGTGGCGACGACGACGGCACCTTCCCGCCGAACGACCCCCGCAACCCGCGCCGCCAGTAGCCGGAGCGGACCGGCCGGTCAGGCGAGCCGCAACGCCTTCAACAACCTCGCCACCGGCGTGGTGAGGTCGTGTTGTTCGGTCAGCTCGCGGAGCCGGCCCGGGTTGGCGACCTGCTGGGGGAGTGCAGCGTCCAATCCTGTTGGCAGCGTGATGTTCTTGACGACCTCGACGACCGCCGGTGCGGCGTCGAGGTAGTCCCCGGCCGCCTCCAGTCGCTTCCGCTGAGCGCCCTTCAGCAGCGGGTCCCCATCGGCGATCGCGGCACGCAGTGTGGCCAGGTCGCCATACCGATTGATGAGCGTGGCCGCCGTCTTCTCACCGATGCCGGTCACCCCGGGCAGCCCGTCGCTCGAATCACCGCGCAGCACAGCCATGTCCGCGTATGCCGCTCCCGTGGCGACGGCGTACTTGCGTTCCAGGAACGCCTGGTCGATCACATCCGGGTCGCGGACCCCGCCTCGCGCGGTGTAGAGGACCCGGACGCTCTGAGCGTCGTCGACCAGCTGGAAGAGATCCCGATCACCGGTGACGACATCCACCTGGGCACGGCCGTGCGCGCCGACGGCGAGCGTGCCGATCACGTCGTCCGCCTCGTACCCGTCGATGCCGAGGCGCGTGATCCCCACTGCAGCAAGGACATCCACGATCACCGGCACCTGCGGCGTGAGGTCGTCCGGTGACTCCTCGACGCCGTTGGTGCCCTCCACCATCCGGTGCGTCTTGTATGACGGGATCGCCTCGACCCGGAAGGCCGGCCGCCAGTCGTTGTCCCAGCAGGCCACCAGCTCGGTGGGTGCATGGTCGGTGACGAGCGTTGCCAGCATGTCTACGAAGCCGCGGATCGCGTTGTTGGGCATGGCGTCCGGCGTCGCACGCCGGTCCGGCACCCCGTAGAAGGCTCGGAAATAGAGGCTTGCGGAGTCCAACAGCATCAGGCGAGGTTGCATCGGTACATCGTGTCAGAGCTTTAGAGTGCGGGCATGGAAGAACTCGACCGGCAGATCGCCCGCCTGCTGTCCGAGGACGGGCGGCTGAGCTACACCGACCTGGGCAAGGCCACCGGCCTGTCGACCTCCGCGGTCCACCAGCGCGTGCGCCGACTGGAGGAACGTGGGGTGATCCGCGGCTACCGCGCCGTCATCGATCACGAGGCTGCCGGCATACCGATGACGGCGCTGATCTCGGTCACGCCGTTCGACCCGTCTGCGCCGGACGACATACCCGATCGACTGCGGCACCTGCCCGCGATCGAGTCCTGCTTCTCGGTCGCCGGAGGGGAGAACTACGTGCTCAAGGTCCGCGTCGCCAGCCCCGGTGCACTGGAGACGCTGCTGGCCGAGATCCGTTCTGCCGCAAGCGTGACCACCCGGACCACGGTGGTGCTCAGCACCCCGTGGGAGGACCGGTCGCCGTTGACGGACTGAGCTGCGTCGCTCGGTCAGCGGGCGATGTCGGCGACCAGCGCACCGGTGATCGCCACCAGATCTTCGGGGGACAGCTCGAGGTCGAGTCCGCGTCGTCCGCCGCTGACGAAGATCGCCGGCTGCGCCTCGGCGGATCTGTCGAGCACGGTCCTCAACGCGCGCTTCTGACCGACGGGGCTGATGCCGCCGACCAGATACCCGGAACTGCGCTCGGCGTCCGCGGCGGCGGCCAACGTGGCTCGCTTGCAGCCGGCCTCTCGGGCGAGCGCCTTGAGGTCCAGCTGGCGATCGACGGGAACGATGGCCACGACCAGCCCCTTGTCGACCGGCCGATCCGTCTGTGCAACAAGGGTTTTGAAGACTTGCGACGGTGCGACGTCCAGCGCGGCTGCGGCTTCCAGGCCGTAGGACTCCGCGCCCTGGTCGTGCTCGAACTCGTGCGCGGTGAAGTCGATGCCGGCACGACGCAAGGCGAGCGTCGCGGGCGTTCCGGCAGTCGATGAGCGACGAGGAGATGACACCGGTACATCATGTCGTGCGGCGTGTTGCGCGCGACACGCCGGGTATTCCAGAAGAAATTCAGGTCAACGAAACTGCGCTGACCTGCGCAAACGCGCGTTTGTGCAGGTCAGCGCACTGTTGACACCGACTGACGCACCGGTAAATTCATTCCCAACGTTCGGGGCACGCCATGGCGGATTCACGAACACACAAGGTGCCGTAGATGGGCCCCTCGTCTAGTAGAAAACGTGCACGCTGTGGGCGACCCGCGTGTATTGGTCCCAACGACGAGTGGCCCGTCTGCGAGCCTTTCTCCCTTCCTCTTCTCTACACCTCCGCTCCGACCTCGACGAGCGGAGGTGGTTCACCGTTGGTCCGTACCTTTCGGGAGTGCCCGGTTAGGCTTGGTCGGTGATCTCCCGCCTTGCCCTTGCCGTCGCGGGCGGGCTGTGCATCTGGCTGTCCTTCCCCGGTCCTGCCATCTGGCCCGCCGCCATCGTCGGCGTCGCCCTGCTTGCGTTGGCCACCAAGGGAACTCGGGCCCGCACCGGTTTCCTGCTCGGTCTCGTCGGCGGCTTCGCCTGCATGGGTCCGACCCTGCACTGGGCGGGCACCTACGTCGGCGCCGTGCCATGGCTCGCGTTGTCCATCACCGAGTCGGTCTACCTCGCTCTGATGGGTATGGCGTGCTCCCTGGTGCAGTCCGCCCGTCGCTGGGAGAGGCTGCCGATGTGGCTGTCCCCGGCCGACGGACCGCACGTGCGCCCGGTGGCGATCGCGCTGCTCTGGGTGCTGCAGGAGGCGGTGCGCGACTCGATGCCGTTCGGCGGCTTCCCGTGGGCGCGGTTGGCCTGGTCGACGGCGGGTTCGCCGCTGGCGCACCTCGCGTCGATCTTCGGCGCACCCGGGCTGACCTTCGTCGTCGCCCTGCTCGGCGGCTGGCTTGCACTGACCATCGACCGGGTTCGGCGGGGTATGCCGCCGGCGCGCGCCATCCTTCCTCGGTTGTGGCCGCTCGTCGCCGGAGTCGCAGTGCTCGCCGTCGCCGTCGTCTATCCGACACCGACCGGTGGCAAGAAGATGCAGGTCCTCGCCATCCAGGGGAACGTCCCGACCGCGGGCCTGGAGTTCAACGCCCAGCGGCGCGCCGTTCTGGACAACCATGTCAAGGTCACCGATGCGGCCGCCCGCAAGATCAAGGCAGGCACCATGGCGAAGCCGGCACTGGTGATCTGGCCGGAGAACTCCTCGGACATCGATCCGACCCGCAATACGGACGCGGGCACCGAGATCGTCCGGACTGTCGACGGCATCGGGGTGCCACTCATCGTCGGTGCGGTGCTCAACGAGCCGGCACCGAAGACGAGCAACACCTCGCTGCTCTACGTGCCGGACAAGGGCATCGTGGATCGTTACGTCAAGCAGCACCCGGTGCCGTTCGCCGAATACATGCCCTACCGCTCGTTCTTCCGGAAGTTCTCCTCGGCAGTCGACCTCGCCGGCAACTTCGCCGCGGGCCACAAGACCGGACTCTTCCGGGTGCCGACCAAGACCAACGGTGTCGTCAAGGTCGCGCCGGTGATCTGCTTCGAGGTCGCCTACGACTCGCTCACCCGTAAGCCGGTGCGTGACGGCGCGCAGATCCTGACGGTGCAGACGAACAACGCGACCTTCGGGCACACGGCGGAGTCCGAGCAGCAATTGGCGATCTCCCGGATCCGCGCCATCGAGCTGGGCCGGTCGATCGTGCACATCTCGACGGTGGGGGTCAGTGGCCTCATCACGCCGGACGGCGCGGTCCACGACAAGTCGAGTCTGTTCACGCCGAAGGCGCTCGACGGCGCCTTGCCGCTGCGTTCGGGGGAGACCCTCGCCGTGCGGCTCGGCTCCTTGCCGGAATGGCTCGGCTGCGGGGCCGCCTTGCTACTCTGCGGGATCGCCCTGGGTGGCAACCGTTCCGCCCGCCGCCGTACGTCGAGCCCTGAGGAAGTCCACGAGCTTGTCTGATCACGACGTCCCGAAGCCTGCTTCGTCCAAGATCCTGGTGCTCGTGCCGACATACAACGAGCGCGAAAACCTGCCGTTGATCATCCGGCGCATCCGGGCGAGCGTGCCCGACGCGAACGTGCTGGTGCTGGAAGACAATTCACCCGACGGCACGGGCGCCGTCGCCGACGAGCTGGCGGCCGCCGACGACCGGGTCGAGGTCATGCACCGCGCGGGTAAGGAGGGGCTCGGCAAGGCCTACCTCGCCGGTTTCGCCCGAGGACTCGAGCAGGGTTACGACCTGCTCGTCGAGATCGATGCCGACGGATCGCATCCGCCCGAGCGGTTGCCCGCCATGCTCCAGGCTGCGCGCGACGCCGACGTCGTGATCGGGTCGCGATGGATCCGTGGCGGGAAGGTCGTCAACTGGCCGCTGCACCGCAAGGCGCTCAGTGTCGGCGGCAACATCTACGTCAAGACCCTGCTCGGTATGCCGGTGAACGACGCCACCGCCGGGTTCCGGGTCTATCGGGCCGACGCGCTGCGGACCATCGGGCTGGACGGTGTCGATTCCTACGGGTACTGCTTCCAGGCCGACCTGACCTGGCGGGCGATCCGGGCCGGGCTGCGCGTCGTCGAGGTGCCGATCACCTTCGTCGAGCGCGAGATCGGCCAGTCCAAGATGAATCCGGACATCGCGCGGGAGTCATTGCGCAACATCAGCCGGTGGGGTTGGGAGTACCGACGCGGTCAGATTCGTTCTCTTGGTGAGCGCATCGTTCACCGACCGAAGGACCCCGCATGAGCACCACCCCGTCCCGCGCACCGTTCTGGGCGCGCCTGCTGTTCGCCGTCGCCCTGTGCATGCCGATCATCGAGGTGGTCGTCATCGTGCTGGTGTGGCACGTCATCGGCTGGTGGACGCTGCTCGCCCTGGCCGCGTGCTTCTGCCTGGGGCTGGTCGTCATCAAACGCGCCTCGGTGGGCGCGGCCCGGGAGATGCGCAGTGCGATGGCCGAACGCCGGCCGCCGGCTCGCGAGGTCGCCGATGCCCCGCAGGCATTGGTCGGCGGGGTGCTGTTGCTGATTCCGGGCTTCGTGACGTCGCTGCTCGGCATCATCCTGATCCTGCCGGGCATGCGTTCGGTCTCTCGACGGCTCATGCAGGTGTTCATCGGCCGCCGCGTCGGCGCCGGCGGACTGCAGGTCGTCGACTACACGGCGACCCGGACCCGTGTGCGGCCGGACGACCCCGAGGTGATCGACGGCGAGATCATCGACGAGGACGGCAAGAGCCGCTGACGGCATACTTTCGAATCCACGCGCAACAGAAGGAGCCGACCGGATGATCCGGTCGGCTCCTTCTGTTGTATGTCGCGCTCAGGCGGAGCGCTTGCGGCGCGGCTTCTCACCACGCGACGCGCGCAGCAGCGTCAGCCGCTCCTGCAACAGCTCCTCCAGCTCCGGGATGGAGCGACGCTCGAGCAGCATGTCCCAGTGGGTGCGCACCGGCTTGACCGGCTTGCGCTCCGGCTCCGGGCCGTCCTGCAGCTTGGCCTCCTGGCCACAGGTGCCGCACTCCCACAGGCCGGGCACATCGGCCTCGACCGAGAAGGGCAGTTCGCTGACGTGACCCTGCTCGCACACGTAGCGCACGATCTGGCGCTCACTGAACGCGATGTTGTCCTCGGTCTCCAAGGACAGGGTGCTGAGGTTGGTGCCTCGCAACGAACGCTCTGCCATGTCCACTCACTTCTCTCTCGTATCGGGCCCACCGAAAACCTGCCCCCCACGGGTCGGTCCGGTCTCGGCGATCTATGTCGTGCAACGGTCGGTGGAGCCGGGATGTTCCCGAGCAATCAGTGCTCAGAACACCCGGTCACGCGACGATCCGCAACGGGATCCACACAAGCAAAGACGCCGTAGCCTCGCAAAAGGTTGCTGATAATACGTCTTTGGCCGCGCCAGTATGCCGTAAACGCCCAGAAAAGTCGCATCGAGCGTGATCCGATCGTTATCCGAGCGGTCGGTCCGGACGGTCCGGAGGCCTGATCAGACGATCTGCGGCGGGGTGTTGCCGGCGTCGATGATGCCCTCACGGACGCGGACTCCGCGCAACAGGACGGCGCCGACACCGAAGAAGATGATCAGCGCGACGATCGAGTAGCGGTAGTCCCGGAACCACTGGAAGACCAGTCCGAAGACCAGGGTGCCCAGCCAGCTGGTGCCACGTTCCATCGCCTGGTAGAGGCTGAAGAATTCCGACTCGCGGCCGGTAGGGATCAGCCCGCTGTACAGCGACCGGGACAGCGACTGGCTGCCGCCCAGGACCAGGCCGATGGCGCACGCGACCAGCAACCACAGGACGAGGTTCTTCTCCGGCAGGGCGCAGGCCGCGCAGACCACGACCGTCCAGATGAAGAGGCTGGAGTAGATCATCCGGTGCGCGCCGTGCCGGGCGGCCAAGCGAGCGAACGCCAGCGCACCGAAGAACGCGACGAACTGCACCAGCAGGATGGTCACCACCAGTTCGCTCTCGCTGAACTTCAGTTGCTTGCTGCCGTAGAGGCTGGCGGCGGCGATGACGGTCTGCATGCCGTCGTTGTAGAAGAGATAGGCGAGCAGGAAGCGTTTGGTCTGTGGGTAGTCCCGCAGAGATGCGAACGTCGTCCGCAGTTGTCGGAAGCCACCCATCCGGTCACGCGGTGTCGGCCGGTCCATCGTGGCGAGCGCGCGCAGGCCGCGCAGCGGGATGATCGCGAACAGCGCCCACCAGGCGCCCGCGACCAGGAACGCGACGCGGACCGCGCCGGCCTTGTCGAGGCCGAACGCGTCGTGGGTGACCAGCAGAACCAGGGTTGCTGCCAACAGGGAGCCGCCGCCGAGGTAGCCGTAGGCCCAACCACGCGCGGACACGTAGTCGCGGTCGTCGGGTGGGGTGATCCGCACCATGATCGCCGAGTAGACGATGAGGGCGGCGCCGAGGCCGAGGTTCGCGACGATCGCCAGGACGACGCCGAGCTGCCAGTTCGTGCCGCCGATCAGGACCATGGCACCGGCGGCGACGGCGCCGACATACGTGAACGCCGCCAGGTAGCGCAGCGGATGCTGCGACCGGTCGACGATCGCACCGATGAACACGAGCACCACGGCCGAGATGACGGTCGACGCGGTCAGGACGTAAGGGACCAGCGAGCCCGGCGCGATGCCGATGCCCAACACGTCCAGGTTGTTGTTGCACGCCTTGTCCGAGGACTGTCCCGGGCAGGCCACCTTGTTCGCGATCGAGGTCAGGTATGGCGCGAAGAGCACCGCCGCCGTGACGGTCACGTACGACGCCGCGGCCCAGTCGTACCAGTACCAACTGCGTTGCAGCCGTTGCTGCTCCGGACTGGACACGTGCGCAATGGGCGTCCGCAGCAGAGTCACGCGCGACACTGTGGCACATCGCCGCGGGCGGTGTGCGGCGATCGGGCAGCGGGCCGCCGTTCCGTTATCTCACGGAGTCGCCCGCTCACACGTGGAGGCCGCTGTGCAACCGCCGCTTCGGGTCGTAGCGCTGCCGGATCTGGGTCAGGCGCGGGAGACTGCCGGCGAAATAGCGGCTCGCGGACTGCCCCGGCTCGAGATAGTTGACATAGCCGCCGGAGGAGAAGGCGGCCACCTGCCGGTGCGCCTGCGCGATCCAATCGTGGGCCGACGCATACGTGCCGCCGCCGACGTACCACTGCACCGAGGCGACGTGGTCACGCCAGGGGAAGGCGGTGTCCGTGCGTTTCGGATCGGACACCGCTCCGGTCAGGGGATCGAGCAGCGCGCTGCCGGTGCGGCCGGCGCGGGAGCGGTCCGTGACGGCACGCGCGATGGCGCTCGCGGTCCGTGTGTCGAGCTTCGCCAGCACGTCGGAGCCGGCGGTGAAGCTCTGCCGCGCCGACGTGGTGCCGCCCCCGAGGTAGGTGGTCGCGCCCAGGTAGCTGAGTCGCCGGTAGTCGGTCGCCGTGGGGGAGACCCCGACGGCGTGGGCCAGCGAAGTCGCGGCTGCGCGCTCGTCGCCGGCGGTCGTGACGCCGACGATGCTGACGTGCAATCCGCCGTGGCCGGTGGCGTCGACGTGGACGCCGGCCCAGCGGGAGCGTCCGGTGCTGCCGATCCAGCGGGCCCATCCGGTCATCACCGGAACGGCGGCGCCGCCGGCGAAGGTGAGGGTGAAGATGCCCAGGTCGTGGGTCGCATGGGTGGCGAAACGCAGTGATGTGACGACGCCGATGTTGCCACCGCCGCCACCGCGCAGCGCCCAGAAGATGTCACTGTGCTGCTTGCTGTCGGCCGTGATCAGAGAGCCGTCCGGCAGGACGAGTTTGGCCTCGGTCAGTCGATCCGCGGTGAGGCCGTGCGCACGCGACTCGACTCCGAGACCGCCGCCGAGGGTGAGACCGGCAGCCCCGACCGTCGGGCAGGTCCCGGTGGGGATGGTGCGGCCGTACGACGCGAGATGCGCCTTCACGTCATACAGCGAAGCGCCGGAGGCGACGTCGACGGTGTGGGTGTGTGCGTCATACGTGATGGAGCGCAGCGCGCGCATGTCGAGGACCAGAGTGCCGTTGGCGGCCGAGGCACCGACGTAGGAGTGCCCGCCGCCGCGTGGGGTCACCTGCAGGTTGAACCGCTGGGCGAACTTCATCGCCGTGGCGATGTCGGCGGCGCGCTGCACGACCATCACTGCCGCCGGCTTGTTCGCGTCGAAGCGGGTGTCGAACACGAGTTTGGCGCGTCCGTATGCCGCGGAACCGGGCAGGTCCACCGGGCCCTTCACGCTGCGAGCGAACGAAATCCAGTCGTGCGTCGTCGGTTTCGCGGTGGCCTCGGCCAGCAGTTGCTTCGCGGCGGCCTGCCGTTTGCATCCGGTCAGGGCGGTCACGGCGCTGCCGGCGGTCAGCGCCAGGACACCCCGCCGGGTCGTTGTCGTCATACCCGATAGGACGCCGCAGAACGGGATTCAGTTGGGCGTCAGCAGCCGTCAGGTCCGCAGGTGGCGCCTTCGGCGACCTGCATCGTCAGCGGGTGCTGCGCCTGCCAGGCTTGCTCGAGCGCCGCGGTGAACGTGGCGGCCGGTTGCGCTCCGGAGACACCGAACTTCTCGTCGATCACGAAGAAGGGCACGCCCTGTATGCCGTATGCACGCGCTTGGGCGAAGTCGTGCTCGACCTCTGCGTGCACCTCCGGGTCGTCCAACGCTGCGCGGACCTCGGTCGCGTCCAGGCCGTGCCGCCCGCCGATCTCGACGAGTGCGGCCGGGTCGCCGATGTCGACTCCGTGCTCGAAGTGCGCGGACAGCAGCGCCTCCTTGACCGCATCGGCGACGCCGTGGCGGGCGGCCAGGTGCAGCAGGTGGTGGCCGCGCATGCTGTTGGCGACGACGAGCTTGTCGAAGTCGTAGTGCAGTCCCTCGCCGGCCGCCTGCTGCGCGACGTGAGCGAACATCTGCCGGACCTGCTCGCGCGGCATACCCTTGCGCTCGGCCAGGTAGTCCAGCTCCGTGCCGTCATAGTGCTCGGGCAGTGTGGGATCCAACTGGTAGCTGTGCCAGGTGATTTCGACGTCATCGGCGTGCGCGAAATCGCGCAGGCCGGCTTCGAACCGCCGCTTGCCGATGAAACACCACGGGCATGCGATGTCGGACCAGATGTCAACCTTCATGTATGTCGCAACGGGGTTTCACCCGCCGACATTCCGTTAGCGTTCGGGAGATGACCGCCGTGCACCGACTGAGCCGCGCCGACGCCCGACGCATCGCCGTGCGCGCGCAGTTGCTTGCCATGCCCAGGCCGACGGCGCTGGTGGACGCCGTGCGTGGACTCGGGTCGGTGCAGGTCGACCTGACGGCGGCCGTCGCGCCGAGTCCGGAGTTGGTGTGCTGGAGCCGGTTGGGCAAGGGATACCGCCTCGGCGGGCTCGACGATCTCTTCGAGGCACGGGAGGTGGTGGAGCTCCGCGGTCGGGTGCTGGCGGCCGACGACATACGCCTGTACCGCGCCGAGATGGCCGAGTGGGGTGAGCATCCGCGGGTCGAGTGGCAGGAGTTCAGCGCGGAGTGGGTGCAGGCGAACGACCTGTGTCGCCGGGACGTCCTGGACCGGCTGGCGGAGGAGGCCCCGTTGCCGGCCGCCGCGTTCGAGGACACCTGTGAGGTGGCGTGGCGGTCGAGCGGTTGGACGAACAACCAGAACGTCGTGCGCCTGATCGACTTCATGGAGAGCAGGGGAGAGGTGGCGGTTGCCGCCCGTGGCGAACGCGGTGAGCGGCTGTGGGATCTCGCCGAGCGGGTCTATCCCGAGACCGATGTCGTCCCGATCGAGGAGGCGCTGCGCTCCCGTGCCGAGCGGCAGTTGGCGGCGCTCGGGCTCATGCGGCCGAAGGTGTATGACGCGGCCGGCATCAACCGCTCCGAGATCGAACCGC
The DNA here is from genome assembly GCF_055397625.1 of Flexivirga sp. G2. Classification (NCBI taxonomy): domain Bacteria; kingdom Bacillati; phylum Actinomycetota; class Actinomycetes; order Micrococcales; family Dermacoccaceae; genus Flexivirga; species Flexivirga sp. G2. Next base: position 2,225,368 of record NZ_AP039675.1, on the reverse strand, counting down.
CCGGCGAGCCGGCCGTCGTCGAGGGCGTGCACGGCAAGTGGTGCGTCGATCCGGAGCAGCTGGACCGGTCCTTCCGCGGCCGCACCGTCCTGCTGTCACCCTTGGACCAGCTGATCTTCGACCGCAAGCGGATGGCCGAACTCTTCGAGTTCGACTATCAGCTGGAGATGTACAAGCCGAAGGCGAAGCGGCGCTGGGGCTATTACGCGCTGCCGATCCTGCATGGCGACCGACTGGTCGGGAAGGTCGATGCCGCCGCGGACCGTGACCGCGGCCGGCTGGTGGTGCACGCCATACACGAGGACGAACCGTTCTCCCGCACGCTGCGCAGTGCCGTGGATCGCGAAATCGCCTCTCTGGCAACCCTGTTGGGAGTGCGCGAGAGTCGATGACGGCCGCCCGAGCGAACTCCTGCGGGCTGGTCGGTGGATCGGACCGTCGTCGAAGTCTCCTGGTGTCACACTGAATCGATACGCTTTTATACGGTTTCGACGAACCGTATAAATCCTCGGAGGCAGAGGCACGAATGGCACAACCCAGTCCGTACACCCCGGGATCGGTGGCGCGTGAGGTCCCCGGCCGCACCGTGCAGCTCGCGCAGATCGAGGAACGACTGGATCTGATGACCGCACTGGGTCGGCTGGTGCCACGGATCCGGGTGGATCACGGGCCGCGGGGGGTCGGCAAGACCTCGCTGCTGCGGCAGGTCGAGCAACGAGCGCATGCCAGGGACGCGGACACGATCTGGGTGACGGCAGGGGAGTCGTCCGGTCTCGTGCCGGCGATCGCGGACGGCGCCGAGCGCCTCGTGCGCCGCTGGCCGGCGCGGATGCGCGAGAAGGTCACCACCGCGTTGTCCCACCTGGAACTGAAGGTGACCGGGGGCGTCCCCGGGATCGCCAGCATCGAGGCGGGCTGGAGCGCCTCCGGTGCGAGTCGTCGTGTGCGCGGGGCGACCCGGGAGTTCGAAGACCTCATCGTCGCCACGGCGGAGGCCACCCAGGAGCGACGGCATTCGGGGCTCGCCATCCTGATCGACGAGGTGCAGGCGGCTGACGCGGCCAGCCTGCGGACGATCTCGTACGCATGGCAGCACTTCCAGTCCGAGCGCCGGACCCTGCCCGTGTCTCTCTTCATGGCGGGGCTGCCCGAGAGTGTCGGAGTGATCAACGCCGCCGTGAGCAACTCGGAGCGATTCGCCTACCGGCAGCTGAAGGACCTGACACCCGACGCCGTCGCGGTGGCGCTCGCCAACCCGGCCCGACAGCTCGGGGTCGGCTGGAGTGCCGACGCTCTCGACGCTGCGGTCCGGTATGCCGCCGGCTATCCGCACACCGTCCAGCTGATCGGCGAAAACGCTTGGCTGCATGCAGGATTCCCCGATCCCGGCGGCACGATCAAGCGACAGCATGTGGAGGCCGCGGCCGCCGACGTCGAAGAGGACCTGCGGGAGCTGTTCACCGCCCGCCTGTCGAAGGTCACGCGCGAGGTCGAGTTGGAGTTCGTGCTGGCGATGGCCGGTCTGGGGGACGGTCCGGTCCGCCGCAGCGCGATCGCTGCGGCCCTGGGCAAGCCGTCGGATGCGCTCGGTGTGCCGCGCAGCCGGCTGATCGGTGCCGGGATCATCACGGACAGCAGTCACGGATATCTGGAGTTCACCGTGCCGGGATTCGCTGCGTTCGTGCGCGACGTGCACGACCTGGCGGAACCCGAAGCCTGACGCGTCCGGCGGTCAGTCGACGCTGTCAGCCGGCGCGGTGAGCCGGCGGTCGTTGCATGCGCTGGTCGAAGCAGCGCCATACGTCGTCATACCGCTCGGTGCCGTCGAGTTCGAAGCCCAGCTTGCGGTAGAACGCGATGGCTCGCTCGTTGCCGCGGAGCACCCACAGGTAGGCATCGGAGTCCGCGACGGTCCGATCCATCAGCGCCTGCGCGACGCCCTTGCCGTGCCAGCGGCCGGCGACATTGAGGCTGAGCACTTCGATCGGTCGTGGTGCGTCGCCTTCGCGCGCCGGGCCGACCTCGACGATGCCGACCGGGTGGTCGTCGACGAACGCCGCGAGCACGGTGTGGTCGGTCTTCCCGGCGGCCAACTGTGCCACCGTCGTCTTCCACCGGCCGGCGCTGCGCTCCTCGCTCATGGCGTCCAGCAGCGACTGCTCGATGAGGCCGCGATAGGCGTGTCGCCACACGGCGACATGGAGGGCGGCCAGCGCGTCGACGTCGCGTGGCGCTGGCGGTCTGATCGTCCAATCCGGCACGCAACGGAGTATGCCGTAGCCGACGAGTCGGCCCGGGAATTGTCCGCGCCGACCTTGTCAGGATCTCAACACGCAGTCACCGCACATCCCGACACCTGCGCGGTAGATGAGGCAGCAGCTGCGCCGCCGGAAACCGGGTCCCGCGCGCAGGGTTCCTCCGTCGACGCGTGGATCCTGCAGGAGCTCGTCGGCTGCACCCCTGGCTGCGGCCACCAGATCCGGCCGACTCGCCCGCAACAGGGTGACCGTGCTGTTCGCTGCGGATCCGACATTGCCCCAGAGGACGTGCGGGCTGACGCCATACAACTGCTGAACGGTGGCCGTGAGTTGTTCGATCGCGCCGTCCCGCAGCGGGTTTCGGGGAGCCGCGGTCCTGGCCACGGAGAGCTGCAGCAGGGTGCCGGGCTCCTGCTGCCACCAGATCTCGGACGCCGTGAGATCGACCGACAGTCCCAATGCCCGGGCACAGATGTGCGCCGAGACCAGCCGGGCGGCCAGGCCGAGATGCTCGGTGGAGGCGGCGACGCGAGGCTCGGCTAGCTCGCCGGTGGGGGAGGGCAATGAGTTCCGGACGTGCTCGATGCGCGCACGCAGAGCGGCTTCGCCGAGGCGACTCGCCAGCGGCTGCCATGGCGGCGAAGGGGACTCTCCCCGGGCGTGCTCGGCGAACGCCAATGCCGCCCCGAGCCGGTGAGGATCATTCACGTTGCGACGATCCGGTCGATGAGTGCCCGCAGGGGCTCGGGCACTTCGTCCGGGTCGAGCGCCGACGCGAGGGCACCGGCCAGCAATTCCTTGCGGCCGGACGCGACGCCGCAGAATCGGTGCAGCTGCTCCGCGAGCGGCCGGTCCTGCCACGCGGGTTGCTGCCGAAGCGTCGCCAGCTTCACATCGAGGCCCAGCTCCTCGATCACGGCAACCGTGTGATCGGTGCCGAGCGCGCGAATCAGCTCCTCCTCCAGATCCGCCTGGCAGATGAAGAAGCCGTATGCCGCAAGGTCGCTGGCATCCCGGACGGTGCATCCGATCTCGTTGAGCGCCTGCTCGACAAAACGTGCCTCCGGTGCGTCACAGAGTCCGAGAATGTCCAGCTCCCTTGAATCGCCGTGCAATTCGTGCAGAGCGCGCCGCACGTTGGTGACACCACCGAGGTCGATGAGCTCCACGTTCTCCAGGCAGACGCCACGTGTCTTCGCAACGGCACTGAGCGCGGCGATGTCACTGACTCCCTCGAGCAGCACGATCGTCCGATCCGCAGCGGGCACCTGGCACCTCCTCTTGTCGACCGTTGCGACTCTATGCGGTCGTCCCGAAAGTCCGATGTCACGGCGTCCGCGGACTTGTGACGCGGCTGTTGCGGTGATGCGACAGACCTGAGAAATCGGGTTCCTAACGTCGGGGCCATGCAATCGAAACCACACACCGGCCGGGCGGGATGCATGTCCATGGCGGCCCTGGGTGCAGCCTGTTGCGGCGTGCTGATCGCGACCGCGGTGGTGACGCAGGGGAGTAGCGCACTCGGCATCCCACACGGAGGTGTAGCGATCGCCTCGGGGGCGACCGCTGCTCCCGTGGCGCGAGCTGCTCGGGTCCCGTCGCCGCAGGGAGGTCCGGCGACGGGACCGGCAGCGGGGGAGATCCCCTCCGACGAGCACGTCGGACCTGACGCGCACATTCCGGCCATCGACAATCTCGATCCGGCTCTGCGCCAGGCACTTCAGGCCGCGGACAAAGCGATGCGTGCCAACGGGATTCAGCCCTGGATCACCTCGGGTTGGCGGACCGTTGCCTACCAGGAGCGCCTGTATGACGAGGCGGTCGCGCAGCACGGTGCCGAGTACGCCCGCACCCACGTCGCGGCCCCCGACAAGACCGAGCACACCAGTGGTAGAGCGGTCGACATCGGTCCGACCGCGGCGGACTACTGGCTGATCCGGAACGGGGTGGAATTCGGCCTGTGCCAGACGTACGCGAACGAGATCTGGCACTTCGAGCTCACCGCGAAGGACGGCGTCTGCCCCGCCCTGCGAACGGATGCGCTCGGATGACCACGCAGCCATCGGGTGAGTCACCACGCACCGGCCGACTGCTGTTCGGCAGCGCGTGCTGGATCACCACCTTCGTTCTGTATGTCGTGGCCGTGCGCACGGCGTCCGGTCGTCTCGTCGACGATGCGATGTTCCAGCGGCTGCGCGAGGACCTCGCCGCACGCACGTGGATCCCCGACGGAACCATCCTGGCGCGCGCTCAACTCGCGCTGTTGGTGATCGGCGCCGGTGTAGTGTGCGCGACGTGCCTGGTGAATCGTTCGACCCCACGCACCACGACCACGGCCCTGTCGTTGGCGTGCGCACCCGGCATCGTCGCGGACATCCTGAAAGGGGCACTGACCCGGACGTCCTCGCCCGGCGAGTTCGCCGCGCACAACTCGTTTCCGAGCGGCACCGTGGCCGCCTTCGCCGGACTGTCGGCAGCATTGGCCTACCTCGCATCCTCCCGTCTGCAGCAGCTCACCACCCTCGCTTCCTGGGCGGCCACGGGCCTGGTGTCGCTCATTGTCATACGAGCTCATTGGCATCGTCCCAGCGACGTCCTGGGTGCACTACTCATCGCGGGTGGCGCGTGGTCGATCGCATCCGGGCTGTTCGCTCCGCGGCGGCATACCGACGTCCGACCGAGTGTTCCGGACGCGAGCCTCTCCTGCCGCACACCGGACACCGTCGCTCGGCGTTGAGCACGCAACTTCGGGAAATACGTTGAAGAACATGGGGATCCGCGGGCGCGCGGTCCTTGCGTCGGTGCTCATCGTGCTCCTCGTCGCCGGGGGTACCGCGGTCGCAGTCGTCACCACCGTGGGCACCTGGGTCTACTCGGTGGCTCGCAGCCAGGCACAGGACCAGTTCCTGCAAGAGGCGCGGAGGATCGAGCAGGCAAGACCCCTGACCGCGCGCGACATGAACCTCTCGCCGGACACCACGGTCGTGGTCGACGGACGCATCGTCCGGCTGGGGACAGCGAAGAGCGCCGACCTCACCCCCGACGTGACGTCCGCGAATCACACCGACCTGCAGGTGCTCCGGCGCACGAAGGGTCCGTATCGCGTGCTGTTCGGGACGCAGGTGACCATCGCCGGTCCGCCCGGGTCGAACGGCCTGCAGGTACAGCTGTATTCGGTCCGACCGCTGCTCGGCGTGCACGACAAGATCGTGTCAATCATCAAAGTGGTCGGCATCTGCCTTGGCCTGGGTGTCCTGCTCGGGGCGGTCGTCGCCCTCTGGCTGTCGCGCTACATCGTGCGACCACTGCGACGCATCGACAGGGCAGCGGCGCGTGCGTCCGACGGGGACCTCACAGTCCGGCTCGGCGAACAGGGCGCTCCCGAGCTGGAGCAGCTCGTCGGTTCGTTCAACAGCCTGATGGACACGCATCACCACTCGCTGCAGCAGTCCCGCAGGTTCGCCGCGGACGTATCGCACGAATTGCGCACCCCGCTGGCTGCCTTGTTGCCCGCGGGGGAGGTACTGCAGGAGGAGTCCGCCACGATGTCGGCCGACGCCCGGGAAGCCGCAGGACTGCTGAACTCCGAGATCCAGAACCTGGTGCGCCTGGTCGAGGACCTCATCGAGATCTCTCGCCATGACAGCCGGCAGGTCTCGCTCGAGTTGAGCGAGGTGGACCTGGTTGCGCTCACCCGGGAGGTGCTCGATCATCGCGGCTGGCCGGACGTCGTGACCGTTCGCGCCGAGCCTTCGGGAGTGACGGCCCAGGTGGACCGTCGCCGCATCGAACTGGTCATCGCGAACCTCGTCGGCAACGCCGTGCGACACGGCCGACCGCCGATCACCATCGACCTGAGGGCAACCACGACGAGCGCCGTCATCGAGGTGACGAACGCCGGCGACCCGATCCCGCCGGAGATACAGGACCGGCTTTTCGACCGTTTCTACAAGGCCGAGACGGCCCGAACCCGTACGCAGGGCAGCGGACTCGGACTCGCACTGACTCTGGAGAACGTCCGGGCCCACGACGGAACGATCGAGGTACGCAGCGATGCCGCGTACACGGCGTTCCGTGTGACCCTGCCACGATCCAATTCCCCGCAGGAGGCCTGATGGCGCGCGTGTTGCTGATCGAGGACGACACCGCGGTCGCGCAAGCCCTGATGCTCGGGCTGCGCCGCCTGGATCACGAGGTCGAGCATCTGCCGGACGGCAACCGCGAGCTGGTGGAGCCGGTCGAACGCAACGACATACTCGTCGTCGACCTCGGGTTGCCCGGCCGCGACGGGTTCGACATCTGCCGGACGGTCGCGGCGCAGCACCGCCTGCCGATCCTGGTGTTGACCGCCCGCTCCGATGACATCGACGTCGTCGCCGGCCTGGAGGCCGGGGCGGACGACTACGTGACCAAGCCGGTCTCCCCGCGTGTCCTGGACGCCCGGATCAAGGCGCTGCTGCGTCGCGCCCATCCAGCGGCCCCGACGCCCGATCGGCTGCCGGAGCACCAGGTCACGGTCGTCGGCGACCTGCGGATCGACGAGGAATCGCTCGAAGTGCGCCGCGACGGTCGGGTTCTCGACCTTTCACCGACCGAGATGCGGATGCTCGTCACGTTTGCGCACAACCGAGGTCGAGTGCTGAGTCGCGACGTCCTCTTCGAGCAGGTGTGGGGGAGTGACTTCCGTGGCGACTCACGGGTGGTCGACACGACGGTGCAACGGCTGCGCGCCAAGATCGAGAACGATCCGAAGAACCCGACTGCGCTCCTCACGGTGCGAGGCTTCGGCTACCGCCTCACGCCGTGAGGCGCGAATAGCCCTGTCACCGCTCGGATTCGGGCAGGTAGTAGTCAGCCATCAGCTCGCCCGCCCACGTCGGCTGCCGGACGGCTCCGCGCGGGCCGAACTCCGCCATCCACGGTTTGATGTCGAGGATCGGAGTGCCCTCGATCGCGTCGAGGCCCTCGACCACGAGCGCCCTGTCGTCGACCCGGATCAGGCCGCACCGGCTGACTCCGAGACGATTGGGACGACGCTTGCCACGTTGACCGAAGATCCCCACCAAAGGCCAGTCATCCCTGTTCCGCGGGTGCCTGGCTGCTGTCTCGACCGAGGCCTCGTCGACCCGATCGAAGAGGTAGACGACCTCCAGATGGCTGAAATCGTCGAGTCCGGACAGGCTTTCGGCGGCATACCCTTCGGCGAGTTCGATGCGGCACTCGGTGCCGCCCCAGAAGTCGTCGACGGCGTCCCGCCGACCGGAGCGGACATGAGCAACGGGCGCGACAGTGAAGTTCACCGCGTCATCGTGTCAGATGAGGCCGCTCGGTCGTGGGGAGCGTTTCAGCCGCAGTGGCCGTAGGCGCTGGTCCAGGTCGTCGAATCGACCTTCCCACCCCACTGGACGCACTTCGCGGCGGCCGTCCGCGTGACCGGCCCGGCGTAGTAGCCGAAGTTGCCGGAGTTGCTCGCCTTCGTACCGCCCTTGACCTGAAGCGTCGCAGCGACAGGGGTTTTCGAGCCAAGCTTGGTCTGCTTCATGGTGACCACACAGTTGGCCTTGGTGGTGCTCTTGTAGAGCAGGTAGATCGTCCCGAGCGTGCCGAGGGCGTGCTTGTCGATGACCTTGTAACCGGATCCGCACACCGTGGTGGGCTGGTACGGGTTGGCACTGCCACCGCCGTACTTGTTGTATGCCGTGGTCGCCTCCGACACGCGTCGGCTGAGGTTGCAGGCGCTGCAGCCCTCGAACTTGCTGCTGAAGGCGGAGGTGGCGGCACTGATCGTCGTCGCGCTCTTCAGCGATGCGAGCCCGTAGCTGCTGAACGTCGTCAGCTCGTACCAGATGAAATCCAGCTGCGGTCGGAGCGACCAGGCGGACACGCCGTGCTGCCCGGCATACCAGACCATGTTGTTCTTGCTGTCGTGGTCCCAACGGCCGCCGGCCTCCCACTGGGCGATGCCGCGGCCGGGGCCGCCGCCGCTCTGCTTGATCGTCGGGTCGACCCCGGACTCGACGACCAGGTTGCCGACGATGCCGGCCGATTGCTTCTTGGACAGACCCTTCGTGACGAAGTAGTCGAAAGCCGTCTTCTCGTTCGCGGCGATCGTCATCGGAGAGATGCCGGTGGTGTTCGGGCTCATGCCCAGCGCGTTGCCGTGGGAGGCGGTTCCGCGATCTCCGGACCCACCTCCCGCCGCCAGCGCCGGCGAGGCCGCGGCGCCGAGAGTGACGGGGGCGGCGACGAGTGCGGCGAGGAGTGGAACGAGGTGGCGTCGGGTGTTCATCTGGATCTTCCTCCGGGAATCGCTGGGGTGCGGAGCCGGACGGCTCTCACGCTGAGTGCTGTATGTCGGAGACTTCTGCATCTCGCTTCGATTCGGCTGCGATTCCGCTGCGGCCGGCGCGCAGCGAGACGCAGCGTGGACCGTCATGCCGTCGCTGTGCCGCGGCCGCTACTGTGTGCCGCATCCAACGGGAGTCCGTACGACGCACGGGCTGAGAGGGTGGCAGCCGACCGTCGAACCTGTCCGGGTCATGCCGGCGAAGGAAGGACATTGCGGTGGCTACCGCCATACCTGAAACACGCCCATTTCCAACAATTTTCGAGATGACTGCCGCCCGTCGCCGGGCACGCGCACGGACCTAGGGTGCGTCGGCGAGTGCCCGCTCGATCATCTGGTGGCCTTGCACCTCGAATGCCTCGTCGCCGATCTGGAACGCCCACACCGCGGTGTTGATCGCCTCGCGCAGGCGTTCCCGGAACCACCCGTCCGACGCGCGCGGGTCGGTGCCATACCCGTCGAGGAAGGCCTCTTCTCGTGCCGGATCGGCGCGAAAGTCTCGTGCTTCCAAGCGAACCCAGTCGCTCAACACCGGACGCATGGCGGCTCGTCCGAAGTCGATCACCCGAACCTGTCCGTCATGGATGAGCCAGTTGCGCGGCTGCCAGTCGCCGTGCGTGGGGACGAGATCGACGGGATACGCGCTCCAAGCGGACACGAGCTCGCGCAACTCGGCCTCCCGGCGCGGGGCGATGCGGTGTTCCTTGTCGAGGTTGCGGAGGATCTTGGCGTTCTCCGTCGCCTCGTAGGACGCGTCGATCCGACCTGGTTGGTCGTGCAGGATCGCCAGCAGCTCACCCGCTTGCCGGAACGTGTCGGGTTCTTCCTGAGCGTGTGTTCCCAGCACGAGCTCGCCGGCCAGGAATTCGGTGAGGAGGACTCCGGACTCCCGGTCACCGGCCACGAGACGGGGCGCACGGCCGGCAGTGACCCATGGACCCAGCCACCACTCGTGCGCGTCGAGTTCGCGGGTGATGTGTTGGGTCGACGTGCCGTCCGCCTTGACGATGAAATGCGCCGCCCCGGACTCGATCTCCAGCACGGCGTTGTCCACCAGACCCCAGCTGTGATCGCGGACGACTCGTGCGCCCGGCGCCCAGCGTTCGACGAACGCACGTTGGGCGGCATCGAGTTTCGCGAGGGGAGAGGCCATTCGGCAGACTGTAGCGTTGTGCCGATGATCTGGACGAGACAACGACGACAGCTGGCAGCGGTTGCCGGGATGGTGGCCGTCGTACTGAGCTCGGGGGCGTGTTCGAGCGGCGGTTCGGATACGAATGCCGGCTCCACGACGGCTGGGACGTCGTCCCATGCACCGAAGCCGACCGCGCATCGGTCGTCGAGCGCTGCGAAACCCACGAGGACGGCGCTCACCACCGATCCGCTGACCGGTGGAAGGCGGACGAACCACCCGGTCATCGCGGTCAAGCTGGAGAACACCGCGGCAGCGATGCCGCAGTACGGTCTGTCGCCGGCCGACATCGTGTTCGTGGAGGCGGTCGAAGGAAACCTCACGCGGCTCATGCCGGTCTACCAGTCGGCATACCCGAAACGCATCGAGCCGGTCCGCAGCGCGCGCACCACGGACGTCGACATCCTGCCGATGTTCGGACATCCGGTGCTGGTCTACTCCGGCGCCGCTTCGCAGATCCGCACGAAGCTGACCAGCGCACCCATCACTCTGTATGGCGGAAACCGGCGTGACTCGAGCCGGCCGGCACCGCACAATCTCTACTTCGATGTGGCGGCGCTCGCGCAGCGCAAGGGCCTGCAACGGTCCAAGGACATCGGCTTCAGGTTCGCCACGAGCGACTCGCGCCTCGAGCATGCCACGAAACAGTCGAGATTCACCGTGCCGGTCGGCGGTGATCGCTTTTCGTTCGCCTACAACGGAACTCGCTACCTGCCGAGCTGGAACGGACGTCCCTACACCGACTCAGGAGCCGGCGGGCGACGTGTCACTGCCGACAACGTCCTCGCGCTCAGCGTTCGAACCGTCCCGGACAACTACAAGGACCCCGCCGGGAACCCGGTCTACAAGTCCGTGACAACGGGCTCGGGAAAGCTGACGCTCTACCGAAACGGCAAGAAGCTCACCGGGACCTGGCATCGAGCGGGTACCAACAAGCACTTCCGCTTCACCGACGTTCACGGCAGGACGCTGCAACTCGCGCCCGGCAAGACCTGGGTCCTGTTGGGCCACTGACGCCATACCCCAAGGGGCGTCGGTCGTCAGGATTCGTCGAGCAGGTCCTCGTAGACGCCGATCTTGAAGCGCAGCAGATCCATACAGCGGTCGAGCTGTTCGCGCTGCGCAGTGATCCGTTCCTCCTGGCGGCGCAGCAACGCCAACCGTTCCTCCTCTGTGCCCCGACCGGCACGGACGAGTTCGGTGTATCGGCGCAGGTCCGCGAGCGGCATCCCGGTCCCGCGGAGGATGCTCGCCACAGCCAGCCAGTCGACGTCCTCATCGGTGTAGACCCGCTGTCCGCTGCCGTTGCGAGCAATCTCGTTGGCCAGCAACCCTTCTCGTTCGTAGTAGCGCAGCCCGTGAGCGGTCATGCCGGTTCGCTCGGCAACCTGCCCGATCGACAGTTCGGTCGACGCCACGGCAGATGACTCGGTGGATGACTCGGTGGATGACTCGGTGGATGACTCGGCAATCTGGTGTCCCGAAACGCTTGCCATAGAGCCAACTCTAGGTCGTAGCTTGCCGGACATGACGTTGAACTACCGCCCACTGGGCGCGACCGGAATGGAAGTCAGTACCTACTGCCTCGGCACCATGATGTTCGGATCCGAGGGCAACCCCGACCATGACGAGTGCGCCCGGATGATCCACACCGCGCTCGACGCCGGGATCAACTTCGTCGACACCGCCGACGCGTATGGCGGCGAGGACGGCGAGTCCGAGCGCATCGTCGGCGCAGCATTGCGCGGACGCCGGGATGACGTCGTGCTGGCGACGAAGTTCCACTTCGCGATGGGCGAGGGCCGCAATCGCAGCGGCAACTCCCGCCGCTGGATCATCCGCGCGGTCGAGGACAGTCTGCAGCGGCTGCAGACCGACTGGATCGATCTGTATCAGGTCCACCGGCCCGACCCGACGACCGACATCGAGGAGACACTCGGTGCGCTGACCGATCTGGTTCGGCAGGGCAAGATCCGTGCGTTCGGTTGCACTACCTTTCCCGCGGACCACATCGAGGCGGCGCACGCCGTGTCCCGGGCGCGCGGACTCCACACGTTCCGGACCGAACAGCCGTCCTACTCGATCCTGGCGCGCAGCGCGGAGCGGTCCGTGCTGCCGCTGTGCCAGCGCCACGGTATGGGCGTGCTGACCTGGAGCCCCTTGGGCTGGGGCTTTCTCACCGGCCGGATCCGCAAAGGACAGTCGATCGATCTGGCGCACGGCCGAGCGGTCCACAACACGCAACGGTTCGATCCGTCCCGCCCGGACACTCGACGCAAACTCGAAGCCGTCGAAGAGCTCGTGGTCCTGGCGGACGAGATCGGTTGCACCCTGCCGCAACTCGCGGTGGCGTTCCCGCTCGTCCACCCTGCGGTGAGCTCGGTGATCCTCGGCCCGCGCACGCCGACACAACTCGATGACCTGCTCGCCGGAAGCACCGTCGCGCTCGGCGACGACGTGCTCGATCGCATCGACGAGATCGTCCCGCCCGGTGAGGATCTGCTCGACTGGGTCTGGACGCCTCCGGCGTTGCACGACACCGGCCTGCGGCGGCGCCCGGCCGATGGTCGGTCAGCGGGGGAGTGACACACCCGGTGCGATCGGACGCGCGTCGCTCAGATCGTCCCGTCGTGGACGGAATAGTGGATGACGACCACACCGCCGCTGGCGTAGTTGCCGACATCCGCCGAGACCCGCCGGCCGTCCGGCGACGACCGGGCAGCATTCATCGCGGCGAGATCGTCGAAATCCGCCTCGAATGCGGCGAAGTAGGGCGTCTCACCCTCGGTCGCCGCGACGTCGAAGCTGTAGCGATATGCCCGGATCCCAGGCATTTTCGCGACCAGCGGAAGGTGGTTCCTGACGTAGTAGTCACGGAAGTGGTCAGGGTCGTCCGGTGCGGGATAGAGAACTACCAACTTGTGCATGAAGGACCTCCGTCGGGAGCCGCGACGATAACACCGGACTACAGATATGCGGTGATGCGACGTCGCAGTTCGTCGTGCTGCGGTCCGAGTGCCGTGTCAGCGCCGTAGAACAGCTCCTTGTCGTAGCGCCACACCGGACCGCCGATCCGGTCGGCGGCCTCCCACTCGTAGCGGGCGAAGATGTGCGCGTGCAGGTAGGCGTCGGTGTTGCCGAGGATCTCGTAGTTCAGCCTGCGGAACTGCGGGTCCAGTTCGGAGCAGGCACGTTGGATCGCCGCGCCGAACCGGTCCATCGAGTCCAGGAAGCGCAGCCGCCGATCGCGGGGGAGATCGGTGAGGCGGTCGACGGCCGGATCATCAACGAGCAGAACGCAATAGCCGGGCAGGTACTGCGCGTCGCCGATCACCGCAAAGCTCTCCGGCAGCTTCGCCAGCACCGTCGGGTTGCGGCCGTCGTGGGCTGCCCGGATCCGATCCTGTTTCCAGTCGTCAGTCACAGCCGAGACACTACGTCGTCCCGGCCTTCAGTCGCTGCGGCCGGTCGCAGCGATGCTCACGCCCAGACCGATCATCACCAGTCCACCGGCGCCACCGACTGCCGCCATACGTCGGGGCGAACCGGCGAACCACTCGCGCGCCGACCCCGCCGCGAACGCCCAGACGCTGTCCAGCAGCACTGCGATGATCGGCAGCAGGACGCCCAGCTGCAGTAGTTGCACCGGGAGATGCCCCTGCGCAGGTACGGCGTATGCCGGGGTGACGGTCACCAGGACGACGATGGTCTTCGGGTTGAGCAGCCCGACGACGAAGCCGTCACGTGCCGCCCGGAGCGGCGGCACCGCTGTGGCCCGCGTCGCGAGAGCGGTCGCCATCGCGTGGCGATGTCGGAGCGCCTGCACACCCAGATGGACGATGTATGCCGCGCCGGCATACTTCACCACCGAGTAGGCGACGGCCGATGCTTCCACCAGCGCACCCATGCCGAACGCCGTCGCGATCACCTGCCCCAGCAGTCCGACGGCATTCCCGCCGACGGTTGCCAGCGCCGATCGGCGACCCACCGTGATCGCCCTGCTGATGGTGAAGAGGACCGAGGGCCCGGGGATGGCGACGATCACGACAGCGGTGAGCGCAAACGCCGTCAGGTGCGAGATCGGGACCATCTCGCAAGGCTAGTCGCGCCTCGGGCGAACTCCACCGACTTTGCGGTCACTCAACTGCTCTCAGCACGTCGAACTCGCACCCGGGTGCGTCCGGGTCGAAGCCGTGCTCGATCAACCACCGCGCAGCCAGCAGACTGCGCACCGACCACCAGCCGCGGATGACGTGGCGATCGACGGGGGAGCCGTATCCGGCAACGAGGTCGTCCAAGTGCTCGGGATGGCCGAGGGTGAGGGTCGCCAGGTCGTAGAGCGGATCACCCTGAGCGGCCTCAGACCAGTCGAGTATCCCTGTGACTGCGTCGTTCTCGTCGAGGAAGACGTGCGCGATCTGCAGATCGCCATGTGTGAATGCGGGGGACCACTCGCGTAGTGCCACAGCGGCGACGTCGCGGTTGCGGACCACCAACTCGTCGGAGAGCACCCCGCTCGTCACGAGCCACTCACACTCCGCATCCAACTCGGTCGTGATCTCGCTCGGGCCCGGCGCGATCCACGGTGGCAATGGTGCGCCGTGCAGTTTCTGGATGGCGGCACCGGTCGACCGCCAGGCGGCCGATGATCGCGATGTCGGGTCGCCGAGTCGACCGAGCGGGCTGCCGGCGAGTTCCTCGAGCGCGGCCACGGGAGCCTGATGCCACCGGATCCGGGCGGTCGGAACGGGCGCCAGATCCATCGCGTGCATTTCGCGCTCGAGCCGTTCCCGGTCGGAGTCGACCTTCAGGAACACGTCTCCGACCTTCAAGGTGGCGCGCTCCGAGTGCGCGACGACGATCTCGACCTCATCCACGAAGGCAGCGTTGCGGACGATTCGCTGCTACCGCAACGGGGTTTCTGCCGACGTTGTGCTCGGCCCCGACCGAAATGCAACGTTTCGGCAGGACGTTTCGAATTCGTTCGAAGCGTGCCCCGACACGAGGTTCGGCGGTCGACCATGGAAGGCAATGCAACTCGTCGCCGGCGGGTCACCATCTTTCGAGGAGCCTCTACGTGATCGTCTACATCGCCCGGCGGTTGCTGCTCGCAATCTCGGTGCTGTTCGCGACAATCGTGCTGACCTTCGGCCTGTTCTTCACCGGGCCGGCCAAGGACGGCGTCGCGTACCAGATCTGCGGGACCAAGTGCACCACTCAGAAGGTGCAGGACATCAACCACGGTCTCGGGTTGGACAAGCCGGTTGTCAACCAGTTCGGCACGTACGTCAAGGGATTGGTCGCCGGGCGCGACATCACCAATGACGGCGAAGTGACCGGGCACTGCTCGGCCCCGTGCCTGGGTTGGTCCTACGTGCAGAGCCAGTCCGTGACCGACCAGGTCAAACAGGTCATGCCGGTGACACTCTCCATCGTGTTGGGCGGGATGTTCATCTTCATCCCGCTGGGGCTGTACCTCGGGGTGGTGTGTGGTCGTAACCGTGGCTCGACGGTCGACCGCACCATCGTTGCCATCTCCCAGGTGTTCAGCTCGATGCCGTTCTTCGCAGTGGCACTCGTCCTGAACCTGTATCTGGTGTTCACCTGGCACCTGCTTCCGGCAACCGGATACACCCCGCTACTGCAGAGCCCAGGGGAGTGGTTCATCGGATTCCTGACCATCTGGATCGTTTTCGGCTTCTTCGACGCGATGAATTACGTCCGGTTCGTGCGGGCCTTCATGATCAATTCGCTCTCGAGCGACTTCGTGCGGACCGCGCGATCCAAGGGACTGTCCGAACGACGTGTCGTCTGGCGGCACGCGTTGCGAGCGACGATGGCGCCATACCTGACCCTCGTCGGCGTCGACATCGCGACGCAGCTGGCCGGTTCGATCTTCATCGAACAAGTGTTCAATGTTCGGGGGATCGGCCGACTGTCGCTCGACGCGATCAACACCAGCGACCTGCCGGTCATCGCCGGCACCGTCCTGGTAGGGGCAGCGTTCATCGTGCTGTGCAATCTCCTGGTCGACCTGTTGTATGCCGTGATCGATCCGACGGTGAAGCTCAGCTAGGAAGTTGCCCGGATCTCGTCGTCCCGTGCGTTCGAACCCGACGCGAGGAAGGCGCGCCCGGCAGGGGTGATGGCGTAGAGCACGTGGCGGCCGCGGGGGATTCGTGTCGCCAGACCGCTGTCGTGCAGGACTCCCAGGTGGTACGACACGGTCGCGGACGACAGCTGCAGCTCGGCACTCAGACTTGTGGTGGTGCTGGGGGAGCGCAGCGCGGACAGGACGCGGGAGCGGGACGAGCCGATCAATGACCGCGGCCGGAGACTGTTCGCGACACCAGCACCGCGCAGGCGCGGGTTCGCCGGATAGCTGATGATCGCGTGGGATGCCTTGTTGCACACCTGGAACGAGACATTCGATCCGTAGAAGAGCAGCGACGGCACGACCACGAGATCGGTGTCGGCCAGCCGGATCTTCTCGTCCCAGGTGGGGGTCGTGTATTCGAGGCCGGCGTGGGGATTCCACGCGAAGCGGGGATGGAGCGACTCGAATGCGGCGCCCAATCCGTGGCTCGCCAAAATGTCGCCCCGATGCGACAGGTCGTCCTCGAGGCCCGTTCGGATGACGGAGAACTTCGCCGCGAACTCGTCATACCAAACACGGCGCAGCGCGGCGGCAATGGTTGCCGCGAAAATGCCTGCCTCGACCTGGCGGGCAACCTCATCGGGCATCGTGGTCTGCTGGAAATGCTCGCCGACCTGTGTGTGCACGATCTCCGGCGGCGCCGCGGCCAGCTCGTCCAACTGGGCGAGCAGCGTTTTCGTGGCCGGCAAGCGGGACGGGCTCGGTGTCAGGAAGTCGGGCGTGGAGCCCAGAAATCCCACGGGCAGTAGTTGGGTGAGCATGACGAGCGCCGGGTCGAGGAACATGGTCCGGGCCGGTCCGGGGAAAGCTCGTTCGTGTGGTGAGCGACCCAGCCAGCCGAGCAGTTCCGCAAGCGGTGAATAGCGCCAATGCACGCGACCCATCGTGGCGACATCCAGTTCAATGCGAATCACACTGTGCCTCCCTGCGCGGTGCCGGCGAACGTTCCGCCGGCGCCAGCTTGCCACGGATGCTCGTGCGCGTCCCGAGCTCGGGAAGTATTCGCGACGGAGGACTCAGGGGAGGCGGACAGGCGATAACGAGGAGGCTTCCTCGAAACGTTAGTTGACATAATGTAGATTATCGGGTGTTTGTAACGAGGGCGGGAAGCCCACCCACATGCCCATGAATCCGCGGCATTCTGCGGCGATCACAGCCGAAGAGCTCCTGTTCACCGCGTCAGGAACGCAACTGACGCCAGTCTCCTTCGGAAATGATCCGGGTGTGGCCGTCGACGACTGCGATCGCCGTCTGATCGTCCATCGCGTATGCCGGGCTCGAGATGCTCTTCGCCCAGGCTTCCGCCTCGGCCAGGGAGTTTCCCGGCATACCGTCGGGCGCTAGGTGCGGACAGATCGAGAAGTCCACGAGCCCGAGCGTCGTGTCGTCGCCGCCCGAGGGACGCCACTGGATGAAGTCGTCACCCACCTCAGGTGTCATCACCATGCTGCCGGCGCTCAACCCGACCCAGACCGTCTCGGTCAGGGACGGCAACAGATCCGTGAGCCCGGACTGCCGCATCCAATGGCAGAGGTAGAGAACGTCACCGCCCGCCGCCAGCAGCACGTCGACTGCCGGACCAGCGGAACCCAGTGGTCCGTCTCGAGGCTCGGCAGAGCGCTGAGCTCGAGCACGCCGACGGACTTCCAACCCAGGTCGACCATCGGGTTCGGCGAGCGACCGGCGATGAATTCCCATGGCATGACGCCCGGCCCGACCGATGGGTGGCCGTACATCGCCGTTGGAATGCACAACGCCGCGGACTCGGCGATCGGCTTGCCCAGCATGTCGACGAGGGCATCCCGGATGCTGTCGTTCGTGACTCCCCCGGATGTGAGAAGCAGCTTCATCCCAGCTCCTTGAGTGCTCGCGGACGTCCGTGTTCAGCACAGTCTCCGCCGAATCCCGCTCTCCTGCGGTGGTTTCGCACGTTCTGACATCAGCTCAAGTTGCCGGCTGCGCAAACCGCCACACGACTGATGACGAGAGCAGACTGAGCGCACCCGTCACGACTCAAGGAGTTGCCAATGCCCGCGTGGAAGTCCCTTGCAGTGCTCAGCGCCGCCGCTCTCACGGCCACGATCGCGCCCACGGCCAGCGCGAGCAAGGCACCGGTGCCGACATCGCCGACGCACGGTGCGTGCGCCTTCACCCCGATGACGGACCAGACCTACTCGACGTTCGTCGGTCTCCCACCGGACCCGACCAGGGCAACGAACCACGGCACCGTGAAAGTCACGCTGCGGACGAACCGCGGCGACATACCGATGCAGCTCGATCGAGCCGCCGCCCCGTGTGCGGTTCGCAGCATGGTCTATCTCATCCACCAGAAGTACTTCGACGGCACGAAGTGCCACCGACTGACGGCGTACCAGACCCCGCCATACGCGCTGTCCGTGCTGCAGTGCGGCGATCCGCTGGGCACTGGCTGGGGTGACCCGGGCTACTGGTTCAAGGACGAGTTCAAAGGTGTCAACGAACTGCCGAACTGGCCCGGTTATCCCGATGGGAGCCGCAAGAACTACACCCGTGGCACTCTCGCCATGGCGAACGGCGGGCCGGACACCAACGGCAGTCAGTTCTTCCTGGTCTACGAGGACTCTCGCCTGACCCCGGATTACACCGTGTTCGGGCACATCTCCCCCGCCGGCATGAAGGTCCTGGACAGGATCGCGGCCGGTGGCATCGACCCGGGCACCGACGGGACACCCGAGGACGGTGCCCCGGCTCTCACGACCATCATTCAACGTGCGAAGAGCGGTGCATGAGGCACGCCCAACCCTCCAGGCTTGACCAGCCATTGACTGCGAGGACAACACGATCCGCCGGGAGACGCTCGTCGCGCCCGACCCCGATCAGTGGATTCTCAAGGTTGTGAACGGACCTTTGTGACAAACGCTCACGGCAAGCTACGGCCGAATGAACCGTTGGTCAGAACCGGTACGACGGACGACGCATCCAGGTCGGCCGCCACCGCGACATCAGCTTCGAATCCCTTGCTCATCAATTCACGTCCACCGACGCACTCGTGCAGTGTGTCGACCAGTGTGGGTTGAATAGCGTCGAAAATCCTTGCTGCGCCGATGGATTCCGGGCTCATCAATTCCTCGAGCCCCAGCGTGCACAGCTCCGAGAGGATCGCGCCCGCGCCCAACTGGTCCTCCAGCGCGGGTCGGAGTGAGTCGTCATCTGCCCACCGCTCCCCTGCCGCGATCACCGCCACCGAGTGGCCGACGGCGAGCTGCCCCTGTAACCAGTGAGCCGCCGCGGGGGCGTTTCGCAGGCAACCGATCGCCACTCGCGACCCGGTCTGCTGCAGTGCGGCACTGATCGACGAGCCGTTGGGTGATGGTAGGACGATCCGCGGTTCGAAATCACATGTGAGCAATCCGGCGGGCGAAAGCGAAGGCGCCACAACGGATTCCGACTTCGTGGATTCGAGTCGCCCGACGGCCAGCATCGCGTCGTGCGCAGCAGCGAACTCGGCTGCTCGTCGGTCCTTCCACGGAAACGGGTAGACCCGCATGCCGCGTTCGACAGCGACAGTGACAGCCGTCGAGAAGCTCAATACGTCGACGACGACCGCAACCTCCGCGTGCAGTTCAACGGCACCGACGGGACCCCACTCGAACCGGATGTCGTACTTGGCCTGGCCGAAGAAGTCACCCACGGGTCGAGACTAGCGATGGATTCCGCCGCAGACGTCAGTGAGCGAGTGGCACGGTGGCAACGACCTCGTGCCGCGGACGGCGGTGCGCGCCCTCCCCCAGGTATGACGCCACCAGTTCGATCTCGGTCACCGGCCAGCGCTCGGTGGTGAAGGTGTCGAGCACCTGCAGCCAGCGCCGCGCGTCGAGCGGACGACGCGGTCGCGCCACACTGAGATGCCCGGCGAACCGCTGACCGTCCGGAGTCGCACCGACCGAGTTCGCCGCGTGCCGCACCCCCGTCGCCAGTTCCGTCAGGTCGACATCGGGACGCAACCAGAGCACCCGCGCCCCGATTGGATTCGGGAAGGCACCAGCTCCTGACAGACGCAGCTCGAATGCTTTGTGCCGCAGCGCCGTTCGCTCCAAGGCATGGATGAGCTCATCGTCGCGGTGGTCCGGGACAGACGGCAGGAACGCCAGCGTGATGTGCCACTGCGCGGAGTCGATCCACGTCATACCGTCACGCGGCGCCAAGAATTCGGCGATCTGCTCGCGAACCGTCTCGGGTGGGCGGATCGCTACGAACATGCGGGTGGCGGACATCCTGACCAGCGTAGGAGCAGTTCTGCAGGAGAACCACCGGTTAGTCGACGTATGCCGCGAGGTGCTTCCCGGTCAAGGTCGTCGGTCGCGCGACGAGGTCGGCCGGCGTGCCTTCGAAAACGACTGTGCCGCCATCGTGCCCGGCACCCGGGCCGAGGTCGACGATCCAGTCGGCACGCGCCATCACTGCCTGGTGATGCTCGATCACGATCACCGACTTCCCGTCGTCGACCAGGCGATCCAGCAGGCCGAGCAGCTGCTCCACGTCGGCCAGGTGCAGACCGACCGTCGGCTCGTCCAGCACGTAGATGTCGGCCTTCTCCCCCATCTGGGCAGCCAGCTTGAGACGCTGCCGCTCGCCGCCGGACAACGTGGTCAACGGCTGACCGACTGTGACGTAACCGAGTCCGACGTCGACAAGACGACGCAGGACCTTGTGCGCCGCCGGCAGCCGCCCCTCCCCTGCCGCGAAGAATTGCTCGGCCTCGGACACCTGCATGCCCAGGACCTCGCTGATGTCCTTGCCGGCAAAGGTGTGCTCGAGAACCTCCGGCTGGAAGCGCTTGCCCTCGCACACGTCGCAGGGCGTCGAGACTCCGGCCATCATCGCCAGGTCGGTATAGACGACACCGGCACCGTTGCAGGCCGGACACGCACCGTCCGAATTGGCACTGAACAGACCAGGTTTCACGCCATTGGCCTTGGCGAACGCCTTCCGGATCGGATCGAGCATCCCGGTGTAGGTGGCGGGGTTGCTACGGCGGGATCCGCGGATGGCGGTCTGGTCGATGGTGACCACACCGTCGCGACCGGAGACCGACCCGTGGATCAGTGAGCTCTTGCCGGAGCCGGCAACACCGGTGACCACACACAGCACGCCGAGCGGCAGATCGACGTCGACGTTCCGCAGGTTGTGCAGCGACGCACCACGCACCTCGAGCGCTCGATCCGTGACGCGGACCTGGTCCTTCAGGGACACCCTGTCGTGCAGGTGCCGACCGGTCCGGGTGCCCGCGGCACGCAACCGCTCGACACTGCCTTCGAAGACGATCTCGCCGCCGTCCACGCCGGCGCCGGGTCCCAGGTCGACCACATGATCGGCGATGGCGATCATCTCCGGTTTGTGTTCGACCACAAGAACGGTGTTGCCCTTGTCCCGCAACTGCAGCAGCAGGTCGTTCATCCGCTCGATGTCGTGCGGATGCAACCCGATGGACGGCTCGTCGAAGACGTAGGTGACGTCCGTCAAGGAGGACCCGAGGTGCCGGATCATCTTGGTGCGCTGGGCCTCTCCGCCGGACAGCGACCCGGACGGGCGGTCCAGGCTCAGGTATCCCAGGCCGATCCGGACGAACGAATCGAGCGTGGTGCGCAGTCCGTCCAGCAACGATTGCACCGACGGATCCTGGACGCCGTGCATCCATTGCGCAAGGTCGCTGATCTGCATCGCCGCCGCATCGGCGATGCTCACGCCGTCGATCTTCGAGGACCGTGCGCCCTCGCTGAGCCGAGTGCCGGCGCAGTCCGGGCAAGCCGCGAAGGTGACTGCTCGATCGACGAACGCGCGGATGTGCGGCTGCATCGCCTCGCGGTCCTTGGCCAGGAACGATTTGCGAATACGTGGGATCAGACCCTCGTAGGTGATGTTGATGCCGTCGACCTTGATCTTCGTCGGCTCCTTGTGCAGCAGTGCCTCCAGCTCACGCTTGGTGAATCTCGCGATCTGCTTGTCCGGGTCGAAGAACCCGCACCCGAGGAAGATCCGGCCGTACCACCCGTCCATGCTGTAGCCGGGAATGGTGAGGGCGCCTTCCCGCAGCGACTTCGTGTCGTCATACAACGCGGTGAGGTCGAAGTCGGTCACCGAACCACGGCCCTCACACCGAGGGCACATACCTCCGATCACGCTGAACCGGCGAGCCTCCTTCACCGTGCGGCCGGCCTTCTCGACGGTGACCGCCCCGGCGCCGCTGACCGATGCCACATTGAAGGAGAACGCCCGCGCCGGTCCGATGTGCGGTTTACCCAGTCTGCTGAACAGGATTCGCAACATCGCCAGGGCGTCCGTCGCTGTCCCGACCGTGGAGCGTGGGTCGGCCCCCAACCGCTCCTGGTCGACGATGATGGCCGTCGTCAGCCCGCTCAGCACGTCGACGTCCGGCCGGGCGAGGTTCGGCATGAAGCCTTGGACGAACGCGCTGTAGGTCTCGTTGATCTGTCGCTGCGACTCCGCCGCGATCGTGTCGAAGACCAGCGAGCTCTTCCCCGAACCGGAGACTCCGGTGAACACCGTCAGCCGCCGCTTGGGCAACTCCACGCTGACGTCGCGCAGGTTGTTCTCCCGGGCTCCGAGGACGCGTATGACGTCGTGGGCGTCAGCAGTCGATCGAGGATCTTCGGGCGATGACGTATGACCGGTCATGACCCGAAATCTACGTCCTCCGTGGCGACCGTCGCAGCAGCTCGGCCCGGGGCAGCCTGCTCCTGCCAGTAGAGGTTGGTGTGCGCGATCACGAGCTCCGGCGTCGGTGCCCCGTAGGCCGTCAGATCCTCGGTGGTGTGCGCATCGCCGACCAGAGTTACGTCGTAACCGCGGGCGAAGGCGCCGTGGATCGTGGACCGGATGCACATGTCGGTCTGGGCGCCCGTCACGACCAGATGTCCGATGCGACCGGCGGCAAGAACGTCCTCCAGATCGGTGCCCTCGAACGAGTCGCCGTAGGCCTTTTCCACGAGCGGCTCATCCTTCGCCTTCGACAGCTCCGGCACGAGTTGCCAAGCAGCAGAACCCTGCTCGAGCTGCTCATCGTGGTGCTGCACCCACACCACCGGCACCTTCCGAGCACGAGCCCGGTCGACCAGTGCCCCGATGTTGGCCACCACGTTGTCGCGGTCGTGGGCGCCCGTCACGACGCCCTGTTGCACGTCGATCACCAGCAACGCGGTCTCGGATCGGTCGGCAAGCGTCGTCATGGTGACTCCTCGGTTCGGTGAGAGCCACCACGCTAGTCGCGACCGGTGACAGCTGGTGGGTCTCGATACGCTCCCTCGTTCCTCGGTCGCTACTCGACCACCCTGTCCGAGCGGCCGGGCTCGAAAACCCTATGCGTCATACCCGATCGGTAGCGTCGAAGGATCGTCACAGGGACCGGACAGGGACGGTCCGATACGGAGGAATCATGCGAGCACGACCACTCGTCGGCTGCGTCGCCGCGGCGACCGCACTACTGGTTGCGGGCGGCAGCGCCTCCGCCACCGGCAGCGCGGTCGGCGCCCCGGGCGCCGGAGACCCCTACTACCCGATGGACGGCAACGGCGGATACGACGTCAACCATTACGGCGTCACCATCGACTACACCCCGGCGTCGAAGATGCTCTACGGAGACACGACCATCGACGCCACCACCACGCAGAAGCTCACCCAGTTCGATCTGGATTTCTATGGTTTCCAAATCGATTCGCTGACGGTCAACGGCCAGAAGGCGAGTTGGTCGCGCAGCGGTCAGCATGAGCTGGTCGTCACCACGCCGACCAAGCTCGCGAAACACTCGCAGCTGAAGGTCCGCGTGAAGTACCACGGTCAGCCGATCTCCTCATCGGGTCTCGACGACTATTCGGGTTGGAACTACTCGTCCAGCGGCGGCGCCTTCGCCGCGAACGAACCGCACTCCGCCGCGAGCTGGTATCCCGTCAACGACACCCCTCTCGACAAGGCGACCTTCACCCTGAAGGCGACGGTTCCGAACGAGTTCAGTGTCATCAGCAACGGCGAGCAGACGGCCAAGAAGACGCATGGTGCGCGCACGACCTACACGTGGACCGAGACCGACCCGATCATCGGCTACCTCACCACGGTCGCCATCGACAAGTTCACCTATCTGAAGCAGAAGACCAAGGACGGCATTCCACTCGTGTCGGCATTCGCCCCCGGCGCGGAGGACAAGATGCAGGACGAGAAGCGCCTGCCCGATGTCATCAGCCTGCTGGAGCGCTACTTCGGCCCTTACCCGCAGTCGTCCGGCGGGGGCATCTTCGTCGCGGATCAGATCGGCTTCTCGCTGGAGACGCAGGACCGTCCGACGTATGCCGCCTGGGCCGATCTGCCGACGATCGTCCACGAGAACGGTCACCAGTGGTGGGGCGACAGCATGTCCGTCAAGACCTGGCGCGACGTGTGCATGAACGAATGCTTCGCGTCATACGGCGAATGGCTCTGGGAGCAGGACGAGAACAACGTCAACCTGGACGACGAATACAGCTCGGAAATGGCGCGTTTCGCCGACAACACCAACTTCTGGGCCAACCCACTGTGGGACATGGGTGCCGGCCGGGAGTTCACCAACTCCTACACCCGCGGCCCGCTGTTCCTGCAGGCGTTGCGCGCCTACATCGGTGACAAGCCGTTCTTCAAGATCCTGCGCACCTACACGCAGCTGCACCGCGGCGGCAATACGTCGATGCAGGAATTCGAGCGCTACGTGCAGAAGGTGTCGAAGCAGGACGTGAGCAGCTTCTTCCAGGCGTGGGTCTACGGCAAGACGCGGCCGGACGACAAGTACATCTGGTTCGGGCCGTTCCAGAAGCCGAGTGCGACGTCCGCCGTCGCAGCTCCCAACCTGCTGGCGAAGTCGCAGCACAACCGCTGACAGCGCTGGGAGAAAGGGAAGGCGTTCGCCATGGGCGGGCGCCTTCCCCTTGCCCGGGTGCGCGAGAATCTGCACCATGCAGTGCGACTACTTCGATGCCGGGACGTGCCGTTCGTGCACGCTGATGGGCGAGTCGTATGACCTGCAGGTGCGCACCCTTCAAGCTCGCGTCGCCGACATACTCGCCGACCTGGTGTCGCCGGACGTCTGGGCCGCGCCGGCCACCGGCCCCGAGTCACATTTTCGGAACAAGGCCAAGCTCGTCGTCGGCGGCAGTCGGCAGGCACCGACGTTCGGCATCCTCGATCGCGGCGGGAACGGCGCCGACCTGCGCGACTGCGGCCTCTACGAACCCGGCCTGCACCGCACCGTGCACCAATTGGCCGGCTTCGTCACCGAGCTCGGCCTCACCCCGTATGACGTGCCGCGCCGCACCGGCGAGCTGAAGCACCTGATCGTGACGCACTCCCCCGACGGCGAATCGATGATCCGCTTCGTGCTGCGCTCTCCCGGCCAGCTGGGGCGCATCGAACGCGCCCTGCCCGGTCTGCTCGAAGCGGTCCCCGGGACGCGCGTGGTTTCCGTCAACCTGCTGCCCGAGCACAAGGCCGCGCTCGAGGGCGACGACGAGATCCTGCTGACCGACGACACGTCGCTGCCGATGCGGCTGAACGGCATCACGCTGCAGCTGCGGACGCGCAGCTTCTTCCAGACCAACACCGCTGTTGCCGCACAGCTGTATCGCCAGGCGCAGGAATGGATTTCGCAGGTCTCGCCGGAATACGTCCTGGACCTGTTCTGTGGCGTCGGCGGCTTCGCGTTGCATGCTGCGACGGCGGTGGGTCTCGGTACACCTGGTCGCGATACACCCCCTCCGCTTCGCTCCCCCGGCACCCTTCGATACGCCGCTCGTGCCTCGCGGACTACTCAGGGCGGCGCTCGACGCGCATCCGTACTCGGCATCGAGTTGTCGGAGGAAGCCGTCGCCAGCGCCCGACTCAGTGCCGAGGAACTGCCGGACCGGTCGGCGTTGGGCGACATACGGTTCGAGGCCGGCGATGCGACGAGGGTGCTCGACGGCACGGGCGCTGGGTTTCGAGACGCTCCCCCGCTCCGCTCCTCCGCTCCTCAACCACCTTCAGGGGACGCTCCTCAACCACCTTCAGGGGACCTGGTGATCGTCAACCCGCCGCGACGCGGCATCGGCGATCTGGCGTACGCGCTCGAACGATCCGACACCACGCACCTGCTCTACTCCAGCTGCAACGCGTCCAGCCTCGCCGCCGACCTCCGTGCGATGCCGTCGTTCCGGGTCACCCGGGCGCGGTTGTTCCACATGTTCCCGCAGACGCTGCACCACGAGGTCCTGCTGCTCCTCGAGCGCTGACCCCGACGCATAATGAAGGCACCATGACCGCGAAAACCCAGAAGATCGCCGTGCCGAGCATGCCCCGCGAAGTCTGGGTGATGGTGTCCGCGAGCTTCGTCATCGCCCTCGGCTACGGCGTCGTCGCACCGGCCCTGCCAGAGTTCGCGCACTCCTTCGGTGTCGGCGTCACCGCGGCCTCCGCCATCGTGTCCGCCTTCGCCATCATGCGGCTGGTGTTCGCGCCGAGCACGGGCCGGCTGGTCAACCGGTTCGGCGAACGGCCGATGTACCTCCTCGGTCTGTTCATCGTCGCACTGTCCACCCTTGCGTCGGCATTCGCCCAAAGCTACTGGCAGCTCATGCTTTTCAGAGGTCTGGGTGGAGTCGGCTCGGTGATGTTCTCGGTCTCCGCGATGGGCTTGATGATCCGGATCTCACCGCCGGCGATCCGCGGTCGCGTGTCGGGGCTGTACTCGTCGAGTTTCGTGCTCGGCAGCATCACCGGACCGCTCCTCGGCGGCGCGCTGGTCGGCTTCGGGCTGCGCGTGCCGTTCGTCGTGTATGCCGTGGCCCTCTTCGGTGCCATCGCCGTCGTGCACCTCCAGCTGCGCGACAGTGCACTGGCGACGATCGACGACTCGACCACGGTGGCGGCGATGCCACTCGCCTCGGCCCTGCGGGTCGGTGCCTACCGGTCGGCCGTCCTGACCGCGGCGATCTTCGGTTGGGTCTACGCGATGCGGGTGTCCCTCGTCCCGTTGTACTTCGCCCTCGTGCTGCATCAGAAACCCGCCGTGGCCGGACTCGCCCTCGCGACATACGCGTGCGGTGACGTCCTGGCGATGATCCCGGCCGGGCGGATGTCGGACCGGATTGGCCGCCGCCCGCTGATCATCGTCGGGATGATCATCCTCGCCCTCGCGACGCTGGCTCTCGCGTTGACGCACTCGGTCGGCCTCGCGTTCGCCTCAACGCTCGTCGCCGGCGTCGGCACGGGGATGGTCAGCCCGTCCCAGCAGGCGGCTCTCGCCGACATCATGTTCGGTCACGGACGTGGTGGCCCGGTCCTGGTCACCTATCAGATGAGCCAGGACATGGGCACCGTTGTCGGACCGATCGCAGGCGGGTTCATCGCCCAACAATGGGGATTCCCAACGGCATTCACCGTCACCACCATACTGGCCGGGTGCGCGGCGGCAGCCTGGGTCACCGTGCGGGACACCATGGTCGTGCGCGCCGCCTGACCGACTGCTGGCTCAGTGCCGGCGCAGCCGCCTGAGCAGCGCGGCGAAGACGGCAAGACCGGCAACAGCCGCGACCGCCTGCTTCCAGTACGCCTTCGCCAGGACCGGCACGACCGCCGAACCCAGATCGAGCGAATCGTCCGCCGACCCCGCCGGGGCGACCGGAGCCGCAGCAACCGGCGCGGGCCGCGGCGTGGGTGCCGGCGACGCGGCAGCCGGGACGCTGGGGGACGATGTCGAGGCCGACTCCGAAACCGCTGCAACTGCAGGGGTTTCGGCCGCCGCCGGAGCCTCGGTCGCCGAGTCGGCCGATCCGACCTTCGCCTGCAAACAGTCGACGAACTGCCGGAGCAACTTGTCCGACACATCCTGTATGACGCCCCGGCCGAACTGTGCCGGCTTGCCGGTGATGGCCAGATCGGTCACGACGTCGACGGTGGTGCCGCCGTCCACAGCGGTCATGGTGGCGGTCACCAGTGCACCTGCCGTGCCGTTGCCGCGCTTGTCCTTGCCCTTGGCGTCGATCACCATCTTGTGTGTGCCTTCGTCACGTTCGGTGAACGTCCCGGTGCCCTTGTAGACCAACGCGATCGGCCCGAGCTTCACCTTGACGGTGCCGTCGAACGTGTCGCCGGTCGCCGAGGTGATCTGCGCGCCCGGGAAGCACTCGGCGACCGACTCGATGTCCTGGAACGCCGCCCACGTCTCGTCGACGCTCGCCGGCACGGTGAAGGAATGGTTCAGATCCATCTGGTCATCCTGCCGCAGCGGTGAGTACGGCGCGCCGGGTCAGCACCTCGGCCAGGTGCTTGCGGTAGTCCGCATCGCCATTGAGGTCGGTCGGCGGGTTCGTCCCCTCGGCGACTGCGGCAACAGCGGCTCGCACGG
The DNA here is from genome assembly GCF_055397625.1 of Flexivirga sp. G2. Taxonomy (NCBI): domain Bacteria; kingdom Bacillati; phylum Actinomycetota; class Actinomycetes; order Micrococcales; family Dermacoccaceae; genus Flexivirga; species Flexivirga sp. G2. The sequence continues at coordinate 2,197,015 of NZ_AP039675.1, read as the reverse complement.
CGTCGTCGGTGGCGGCTCGGCCCTGCAACGCCTGCTCGACAGCGGCCGCACGGACCGGCGTGGAACCCATGTTGGTCAACGCAACTCGCGCTTCGGCGATGGTGCCGCCCTCGGAACGCACGGTCGCTGCGACGGCGACGATCGACCACTGCTGGGCGATCCGGACGAACTTCTCGTAGTGCGCGCCCCAGCCGGTGTGCTTCGGGATGCGTACCTCGGTCAGCAACTCGTCCTCGGCGATCGCGGTCTCGAAGAGGTCGACGAAGAAGTCGGCCGCCTCGACCGTGCGGGTCGAGCCACCCTGGCCGGCGATCACGAACTGCGCCCCGAGCGCGAGCGCCGGAGCACCGACATCCCCGGCCGGGTCTGCGTGTGCGAGCGCCCCGCCGAATGTGCCACGGTTGCGCACCTGAGCGTCCGCGACCGTTGCGACCGCCTTGCCGATCAGCGCGGCGTGCTGGGCGACGAGCGGATCGGACGCGACGGTGGCGTGTGTTGTCATCGCGCCGATGACGAGTGCGTCACCATCCTCGCGGACACCGCGCAACGCTTCGATCTTGCGCAGGTCGATGACGAACTCCGGCGCGTTGAGGCGCAATCGCAGGACGGGCAGCAAGGACTGCCCGCCGGCGATGATCTTCGCGTCGTCGCCGTGTTCGGCAAGCAGCGTGAGCGCCTCCTCGATGCTGTCGGGTGCCGCATAGTCGAATGCTGCCGGGATCATCGGCTCACTCCTTCCGTCCGTGAGCCGGTATCGCCGGCCCGTCCGGCCGCGATGGCCGCGTAGACCCGTGCCGGTGAGCACGGCATGACGATGTCGTCGACGCCGAACTGCCGCACGGCGTCGATCACTGCGTTGACGACCGCGGGCGTCGAGGCGATGGTGCCGGCCTCGCCAACTCCCTTGGTTCCCAACGTGTTCGTGGTGGCCGGTGTCGACGCGTGGTGGGCGTCGAAGCTGATCAGGTCGGCCGCACTCGGCACCAGGTAGTCGACGAATGACCCGGAGACCAGGGTGCCCTGATCGTCGAAGACGGCATCCTCGAACAACGCCTGCGCGATCCCCTGCACCAGTCCGCCGTGCACCTGTCCCTCGACGATCAACGGGTTGATGATGTTGCCCACGTCGTCGACGCAGGTGTACTTCCGCAGCTTCACCTGTCCGGTCTCGGTGTCCACCTCCACCGCGCACAGGTGCGTGCCGTGCGGGTAGTTGAAGTTGATCGGGTCGTATGTCGCCTCGGCGTCGATGGACGGCTCCATGCCGTCGGGCAGGTTGTGCGCGGTGAAGACGGCGCCGGCGACCTCCTGGATGGACAGACCGGCGTCGGTTCCCTTGACGCCGAAGCGTCCGGCCGTGAACTCGATGTCGTCCGCCGAAGCCTCCAGCAGGTGGGCTGCGACCGGCTTCGCCTTCTCGACCACCTTGTCGGCGGCTCGTACGAGTGCCTCGCCACCGACCACGAGCGACCTCGACCCGTAGGTGTCCAGGCCCTTCACCGACACCTGGGTGTCGCCGTGCAGGATCTCGATGTCCTCGAAGGGCACGCCCAGTCGGTCCGCGACGATCTGACTGAACGCCGTCTCATGGCCCTGGCCGTGGGCACTGGTCCCGGTGACGACTTCGACCTTGCCGGTCGCCAGCATCCGCACCGATGCGTGCTCCCAGCCGCCGGCGCCGTAGTCGAGCGACCCCAGAACACGCGACGGGGCCAAGCCGCACATCTCGGTGAACGTCGAGATGCCGATGCCCAGCTGGACCGGGTCGCCGGCCTCGCGCCGCCGTGCTTGCTCGGCCCGCAGTTCGTCATACCCGAAGAAGTCCTTGGCGGACGCCGTCGCCGCTTCGTAGTTGCCGGAGTCGTATTCGAGTCCGGCGACCGTCGTGAACGGGAACTCCTCGTGCTTGATCCAGTTCTTCTCGCGCAGCTCGAGCGGGTCCATGTTCAGCTCGTTGGCCAACTCGCTCATCAGCCGCTCGATCGCGAAGGTCGCCTCCGGTCGCCCTGCGCCCCGGTAGGCGTCGGTCCAGGTCTTGTTGGTCAGCACCGTCTGGCAGGCGAAGTGGTATGCCGGGACCTTGTAGATCGCGTTGAACATGAAGGCGCCGAGCACCGGCACTCCCCCGCCGACGATCGCGACATACGACCCGAGGTCCGCGGTGAGTTCCACCTTGAGACCGGTGACGTGACCGTCCTTCGTCGCCGCGAGGGTGAGCTTCTGCCACTGATCGCGGCCGTGATGTGCGGCCATCATCGACTCGGAACGGGTCTCGGTGAACTTCACCGGCTTGTGCAACTGCCGGGCGACCCACCAGGCGATCCACTCCTCGGGCGTCACCTGCAACTTGCCGCCGAAGCCGCCGCCGACGTCCGGTGCGATGACCCGGATCTTGCTCTCCGGCACACCTGTCGTCGCCGCCAATGCGAAGCGCACGATGTGCGGGACCTGCGTCGCCGACCACATGGTCAGTTGCTCACCGGTCGGGTCGACCACGACCGACCGCGGCTCCATGAATGCCGGGATGAGCCGGTTCTGGCGGAACTCCCGCTCGATCACCACACCCTCGGCACGTGCCGTGCTGATCGCATCCTCGACGTTCCCGCCGGTGCCGGCCTCCGCAGAGTCGAACACCCACAGTGCCGACTTGTTGGTGCCGAGGTCGGGATGGGCCAACACCGTGTCCGCGGCGGCTTCCTTCAGGTCGAGGGCCGCCGGCAGCTCCGCGTAGTCGACGTCGACCAGCTCGGCCGCGTCACGGGCTGCTGCCGCACTGCGTGCGACGACGACGGCGACGATCTCGCCGGCGAACGTCACCCGGTCGGACGCCAGGATCGGGTGCACCGGCGTCTTCTGGTCGGGCGTGATCGGCCAGGCGTTGATCAACGCACCGGCCGACTCGTCCAGGTCGGCAGCGGTGTAGACCGCGACGACGTTCGTGGCCTGCTTCGCCTCAGCTGTGTCGATCGAGCTGACCGTGGCGTGCGCGAACGGACTCCGCACCATGGCCAGATGCAGCATTCCGGGCAGCACGATGTTGTCGGTGTAGCGACTGCTGCCGGTGATCAGGCGGCGATCCTCCTTGCGGCGACGGTCCCGGCCGATCTCGGCTGCGGGACGGTCATCGGTGACAGTCATGACTGCGCTCCCTTCCCCGCCGCCGCCGCGGTCTGCACCGCACGCACGATGTTGTGGTAGCCGGTGCACCGACAGAGGTTGCCTTCCAGCCCCTCGCGGATCTCCTCCTCGGTGGGGTCCGGGTTCTCGTTCAGCAGGTCGACCGAGCGCATGATCATGCCCGGCGTGCAGAACCCGCACTGCAACGCGTGGCACTCGTGGAAGGCGGCCTGCATCGGGTGCAGGTCGGCGCCGTCATACGTGGCGGCAAGTCCCTCGATGGTGGTGACCTCGGCGCCGTCCGCCTGGACAGCCAGCATGTTGCACGACTTCACGGCATGGCCGTTCAGATGGACCGTGCAAGCACCACAATTGCTGGTGTCGCAACCGATGAGAGTCCCTGTCTTTCCGAGCTTTTCGCGCAGGAACTGCACCAGCAGCATCCGTGGTTCGACGTCTTCGGAGACCTTTCCCCCGTCGACGGTGAGTTCGATCTTTGTCATCTTCGGCACCCTTCGGAGTACGCACACTTCTGGCGTCACTCCGAACCTAGAACCTCACGGTTGGCGGAAGGTTGGCCTTCAGCGTCTCGCTGCTGCCAGGCGCCCGCGCAGCAGCGGGGCTGCGCGATGCGGGCCCGGGCCCAGCCGACGCAGGCAGGCCTCGAGCACCTCTGTGTCATACGGTGCGATCTCGCTGTAACCCAGCACGGCATCCGGATCCGGATCCCCGAGCAACGCCTCGCGTACGGCGACCGCGACAACCTCTGCCAGCTCCGACAACGCGGGCGAGTTGGTGCCCGGCATCAGGTCCCCGCCGTATGCCGCCACCGCCGCCAGCACCTGACCGTGCCGGATCCGGTCCAGGACCTCGTCGACGTCGATCGTTACCGGCAGCATCAGCCGGTAGGGGCGCGAGGAGATCGCGCCGCCGAGCGTCGAACGCAGATGGGAGACCTCGGCTTTCAGCGTCGAAGCACTCACCGGCGCGTCGCCATAGAGCGACGCGTGCAGTCGCTCGAGCGAGAGCCCATCGGGGTGCAGCGCCAGCAATGCGAGGATCTCGGTCTGTCGCCGGTTGAGCAGCAGCCGTTGGCCGTCCAGGCGTGCCTCGGCCGCGCCGAGCAGAGTCAACGCGAGACCCTGGTCGGAGCCGCCCACGCCGAGGCGCGAATGCTGTCGCGTGTCGGGCATGGCGCTCTCGATCATCCGGGCCATCATCCGCGCGGTGGCCAGCCCGATCGGGTGTGCGCGGTCCCAGGTGGTCGACAGGTCGATCACGCCGAGCCGTTCACCGGTCACCGGGTGGTGCACCGGAGCCGCCCAGCAGACCCAGTTGTGCACGATCGGCGCGTAGTGCTCCGCGGAGAAGACCGTCGCCGGTGCGTCGAGCCGGCCGGCCAGGTCCAGCGCGTTGGTCCCGACACTCCCGTCGTCCCAGCGTCCGCCCGCCACGAAGTTGACCGTCTCCGCCTTCCGGCGCATCACCCTGCCGCCATACGTCCACAGGATCCGGGTCCGGGTGTCGGTGACGGCCAGCACGAGGTCACCGTCCTCGGCGCTGCGCCGCAACTCGTGCTCCACCGCCGACACCGCCGCCTGCAACGGCGAGTCCTGCCAGAACGCCGCGGTGTCGTGCTCGTCCGCGAGCGGTGCACCGGTCACCTCCAGCGCGGCGCCCTGCGCGGACCGCTGCCAGCTGGACAGGATCTCCGGCCGCACCCGCACGGCTTCGTCACCGTCGGTGACGAAGGCGGTCCAGGCACGCACCGCATCGAGCCGACGCTCGCGCAGCGAACCGGTGGAGTGCTCCATGGGTGACCTCCGACGCAGTGATCCCCATCACACTATCCCGGCAGGGCGCGGCTCACTGCCGTTCAGCCGTGGATGCGCCCAGTGATCTCGCCCAGGCTGCTGCCGGTCCCGCCCCACCGGCGAGCGATGATCTCCGCGGCGATGCTGATCGCGGTCTCCTCGGGTGTGCGGCCGCCGAGGTCGAGCCCGAGCGGGCTGGACAACCGGTCCAATTGCTCGTCGTCGACACCGATCTCGCGCAGGCGGGTGAGCCGATCCTCGTGAGTACGACGCGAACCCATGGCGCCGATGTACGCAACTTCGGGAGCCCGCAACGCCACCTCCAACAGCGGAACGTCGAACTTGGGGTCGTGCGTCAGCACGGCGATCACGGTGCGGCCGTCGATCCGGCCGCCGTCGACCTCACCGGACAGGTACCGGTGCGGCCAGTCGACGATCACCTCGTCCGCGTCAGGAAAACGTGTCGTGGTCGCGAAGACCGGTCGCGCGTCGCAGACCGTCACGCGGTAACCCAGGAACGAACCCACCTTCGCGACGGCTGCGGCGAAATCGATCGCACCGAAGACCAGCATGCGCGGTGGTGGCGCGAAGACGGACACGAACACCCGCATGCCGTCCTCGAGGCGCTGCCCGTCGGGTCCGTAGGTCAGCGTCGCGCTGCGTCCGCTGGCCAGTAGTCCGAGCGCGTCGTCCGCCACCGCGGAGTCGGCGCGCTCAGTGCCCATCCCCCCGACGGCTTGCTGCCCCGGACGGATCACCATGCGCCTGCCGACCCAGGTCGGGTCGGGATGCTCAATGACCGTCGCCAGGGCCACCGGGCGGTCGTGCGTGATGTCGTCAGCGATGGACGGCAGCTCGGGAAACGTTGTCCTGTCGACCTTTTCGACATACACATCGAGTATGCCGCCGCAGGTCAGCCCGACAGCGAACGCGTCGTCGTCGGACACTCCGTACCGTTGCAGGACCGACTCACCGGACTGGACGACCTCGCCCGCCAGCTCGTAGACAGCGCCCTCGACGCATCCGCCGGACACCGAACCCACCGCTTCACCGCCCGGCCCGACCAGCATGGACGCCCCCGGTGGCCGGGGCGCCGAACGGAAGGTCGCCACGACGGTGCCGACGCCGACGGTCTCGCCCGCGTCGTACCACTTCATCAGCTCCGTCAGCACTTCACGCATCGCCGACCACCTCCAAGACCTGCTCGAACGAACGCAACGAGTGACCGGCCACGAAGTCGTCGCAATGCGGCAGGGCCGCCACGATCCCTCGCTGCACGGGCGCGTAGCCGTCCTTGCCGCGATGCGGATTGACCCACACCACTCGGTGCGCCAGCCGGGCGAGTCGGGCCATCTGCTCGCCCAACAGGTGTGCGTCGCCGCGTTCCCAGCCGTCGCTGAAGACAACCACCACGGCACCTCGTGCCATTCCCCGTGCACCCCAGCGGGTCAGGAACGCCTCGAGCGCCTCCCCCAGCCGAGTGCCGCCGGCCCAATCCGGCACCTCATCACCGGCCCGGACCAGTGCGCGGTCCGGATCGGCCACACGTAGCGCGGTCGTGATCCGGGTCAGCCGGGTACCGATGGTGAATGCCTCCACCGAGTTACCGGCGCGGACGAGCGTGTGCGCGAGCCGGAGCAGCGCGTCGGCATACGGACGCATGCTCGCGGAGACATCGATCAGCAGCACCACCCGGCGCGGCTGGGTGCCCCGCCTGCGGCGCTGCACCTGGCCGGGCTCGCCCATCAGCCGCAGCGAACTGCGCAGTGTCCGTTGCAGATCCACAGCGCCCCGCCGCGACGGTGTATGCCGCGAGGCCCGACGAGTCGGCACTCGGGGATGCAGGGCACGGATCATCGCGTCGAGGATCGCCTTCTGCGCGCCGTCCATCGCGGCCACGTCACGGTGACGCAGGATCTCGGTCTCCGATGCCGCCGCCTGCACGATCTCCGGTTCGCCTTCACCACCGAGCGTGTCCGGGTCGTCGCTCACCGGCAACGGTGCGGCGACCTCCTGTGGTCGCCCGCGAGGGATGCTGTGCGGCAACTCGGACCGGTCCCCGAACCACGCCTCGAAGACCCGGTCGAAGCGTTCGAGGTCGTCCGGACCCGAGCACAGGGTTGCCCGGCCGGCGACATACACCGCCTCCGCGTCACCCAGTCCGACGATCGCGGTGGCGCTCAGAAAGGTCGTCGCCCGGTCCTGGGTGACACGCACCCCGGCGGCGCGCAGTGCGCGGGTGAAACCGAGCAGGAGCTCATCGGGGTGTTTCATCTCGCCAGCATCCGATCCAGGACGTGCTTCACCCGGTCGGTGTCTTCGCGGTACTTCACCACCGCTCCGAGGGTGACCGCAGCCTGCTCCAGGTCCAGCTCGGTGGCTCCGAGCCGTTGCAGGGCGCGTGCCCAATCGAGGGTTTCGGCAACGCCCGGCGGCTTCATCAGATGCTCGTTGCGCAGCTCCTGCACGACCTCGACCACCTGGCGCGCAAGGGTTTTCGGCACATCGGGCTCGCGGGATCGGACGATCGCGACCTCTCGTTCGAGGCCCGGGTGATCGATCCAGTGATAGAGACAGCGGCGTTTGAGCGCGTCGTGCAGCTCACGGGTGCGATTCGAGGTGAGCACGACCGTCGGTGGTGTCGCGGCGGTGACCGTGCCGAGCTCGGGGATGCTCACGGCCCACGTGGACAGCACCTCGAGCAGGAACGCCTCGAACTCGTCATCGGCGCGGTCCACCTCGTCGATGAGCAGCACCGCGGGCGATTCGCGCAAGGCCCGCAACACCGGGCGCGCCAGCAGGAACCGCTCGTCGAAGAGCGATTTCTCGGCCTCCGTGGCATCGAGCGAACCGTCCTTGGTCGCAGCCTCGAGGGTGCGCAGATGCAGGATCTGCCGCGGGAAGTCCCAGTCGTAGAGCGCCTGGCTGGCGTCGATGCCCTCGTAGCACTGCAGGCGGATGAGCGGCGCGTCCTGGACCTGAGCGAGTGCTTCGGCCAACGCCGTCTTGCCGGTGCCCGGCTCACCCTCGAGCAACAGCGGTCGCGCCATCCGGTCGGCGAGGAACGTCACGGTCGCCAACGCCGAATCGCTCAGGTAGCCGGTGTTTTCCAGCGCACGCGCCACCGCAGTCGGTGAATCCATCGCCCCAGGCTAGTCATCGGTGGGTTGGTGAGCGGTTGGCTCGCCGAGCTGGTCCGGTCGATCGACATCGGTGCCGGTCGCCAGGTCGCCGCACTCGACCAGCACCGTCTCGTGGGTGCGCAGGTAGTCCCGCGCGCCCCGGTCTCCGATGGCCGTCGCGATCGCCCCCGACCAGTGATCCCGACCGAGCAGCACCGGGTGACCCGGCACGGTCCCGTACGCCGCCCGGGCCAGGACGTCGGTCGTGTCGGGCTGCGCCAGCAATCGTCGTATGACGTCGGCACCGACGTCGGGCAGGTCGACGAGGGTCAGCAGGCAACGCGTGGCACCGGGCAACGCATCGGGTATGGCGCTCAGCCCGGCCCGCAGCGACGCACCCATCCCGGTGTCCCAGTCCGGCGCGACCACGACCTGCAGATCCCTCTCTGCGATGAGCGCCCGAGCCTGCTCCGCCTCGGCGCCGAGCACCACGAGCACGCGATCGCACTCGGCGAGCGTGCCGACGGCGTGCTCCAGCCAGCCGTCGACCAGCGCCTTCGGCCGGCCCATCCGTCGCCCTGCGCCGGCTGCCAGCACCACTCCCGCGGTCGTCATACGAACCAGTATGGCGTTGCTCACGAACGCGATCTCGGCTCGCGGGTCACCCCTGCGCCATACCTCCACGGGCCCTAGGGTTGCCGGACAATGCATCCCCTCCAGAAGCTCCGCATCGACGGTTTCATCCTGGCGATCCTGGCCACCGTCGTCCTCGCCAGTGTGTTCCCGGCGAGTGCGTCCTTCGCACCGTCGCTGGACAAGATCGTGACGGCCGCGATCGCGTTGCTCTTCTTCCTGTATGGCGCGCGGATGCATCCGCAGGAGGCGATCCGCGGGCTGCAGCACTGGCGGTTGCACGTGCTGATCCTGGCCTTCACCTTCGTGTGTTTCCCGATCATCGGCATCGCGCTGCGGGTGCTGGAACCGCACGTGCTGACCAGCGACCTCTACACGGGAGTGCTCTATCTGACGCTGGTGCCGTCGACGGTGCAGTCCTCCATCGCGTTCACCTCGATGGCGCGCGGGAACGTCGCCGGCGCGATCGTCAGCGCGTCCGCCTCCAACCTGCTCGGCGTTCTGCTGACGCCGCTGCTGGTGATCGCGATGACCAGCACGGGCATCATCGGCGGGGGCGGCAGCATCTCGATCAGCGGTCAGTCGATGATCGACATCTGCCTGCAGATCCTCGCGCCGTTCGTCGTCGGTCAGCTGGCACGCCCGGTGGTGGGCGGATGGGTCGAGGGCCACCGGGCGAAGCTCAAGTACGTCGACCGCGGGTCGATCGTGCTGGTCGTCTATGCGGCCTTCAGCAAGGGTGTCCGGGACGGCATCTGGCACGCCGTCGACGCCGGTCAGATCGCGGTGCTCGTCGTGCTGTCGGTGCTGCTGGTCGCCGTGCTGCTCTGGTTGACCTGGCACGTGGCAGCGCGACTCGGCTTCGATCGTGCCGACCGGATCACCGCGCAGTTCTGTGGCACCAAGAAGAGCCTCGCCAGTGGACTCCCCATGGCTGCAGTCCTTTTCGCGGGCCACCAGGTCAGCATCATCGTGCTCCCGCTGATGGTCTTCCATCAGGTCCAGCTGATGATGTGCTCCTGGTTGGCGGGTCGGTACGCCGCCGAACCGGAGGATGCGACCGCGGTCGCCTGAGCGCCGGTTCAGGCGGTTCCGGTCTCGATCGCAGCCTGACGTTTCTGGGCTGCCGCAATCCGTGCGACGTCCAGCTTCTCCGAACGGTCGAACGCGTAGATGCCGTTCTGCTCCTGGAACACGTCGGTCAATTGCGTGTAGCAGTAACCGAACATCAACGGGTTGTCGAGCAGCACGTCCACGAGGCCGGTGAACCGCTCGTAGACCTCCGCCTCACTGCGCACTGCCTGGCCGTACCCCCAGGATTCGTCACTCGCGGTGGCGTTCGGATTCCACCAGATGCCACCGAATTCGCTGCAGAAGTACGGCTGTCCGGCATACGGCAGGGACCACTGGGTGCCTTCGTTGCTGTATGGCGTCCCGTCGGCGAGCGGTGCCATCAGAGCGGCGAACTTCCTCGGGTCCTGCTCGTAGAGGTGTGAGTCGTAGACGTCGGTCTCGGCGACCCGGTGCGCATACCCGGAGGCGTCGACGACCGGCCGGGTGCGATCGGCGAGTTTCGTCGCCAGGAACATCCCGCGCGTCACGTCGTCCAGGTCGGTGATCCGGTCGTGGCGGTTCTGATAGGTCTCGTTCAACGGGCACCATCCGACGATGCTCGGATGGCTGTAGTCGCGCTCGATCGCCTCGATCCACTGGGTGATGTATGCCGCGTTCGGGTGCTGGTTGTCCGTCGTGGCCGGACCCGCGTCGCGGCAGCCCCAGTCGCCGAACTCACCCCAGACGAGGTAGCCCAGGCGGTCGGCGTGGAAGAGGTAGCGCTCCTCGAAGACCTTCTGGTGCAGCCGAGCACCGTTGAAACCAGCGGCGATCGAAAGTTCGATGTCTTCGACCAGTGCCTCGTCGGACGGTGCTGTCATCAGGCCGTCGGGGTAGTAACCCTGGTCGAGCACCAGACGCTGGAAGACCGGCTGTCCGTTCAGCAGCACTGCCGGTCCGTCGATGGTCACCGAGCGCAGCCCGGCATACGAGTCGACTGTGTCCACCACGGTTCCGTCGGCCGCACACAGCTGCAGGCGGACGTCATACAGGAAGGGATCCTGGGGTGACCACAGCCGGCGACCGCCCTCCGGCACGGCAAGATCGAGCATGGTGGTGAAGTCGCTCCCCGCGGCGTGCTCGACGCGCTCGAGCACCTCCCCGTGCGCGAGCAGCTCTGCGATCACACGCATTCCGGCGGTTCGACCACGTGTCGGCAGCTCCAGGTGGAACGCCGAAGCGCCTACATCCGGGGTGATGCGAGGTCGTTCGAACCGCGTCTTCGGCACCGGCTCCACCCACACCGTCTGCCAGATGCCCGTGGTCCGCCCGTAGTGCGCGGCCCACCCGGCGAAGTCCCGAGTCTGCTTTCCCCGCGGTTGGGGGTGACGATGCGAGTCCCGGCAGCGAACGGTGAGTTGCCGCGGTGCGTCGACGAATTCGTCCGCGGCGCCGAGTTCCACCGTGAACGACGTGAACCCGCCCCGGTGCCGACCGCGCTCGGTCTCGTCGACCCAGACTGTCGTGTCGTAGTCGGCGGCGCCGAAGTGCAACAGCAGGTCCGACCCCCGCCAGTGCTCGGGGACCTGGAGCTGCCTGCGGTACCAGACCGCTTCCAGGAAGTCGGTGTTCTCGATCCCGGAGAGCGCGGACTCGGGCGCGAACGGAACGGTGATGCGATCGGTGAGTGGATCGGAGAGCAGTCCGCGCTCCAGCCCACTGTCCCCCTGATCGATCTCGAAGTCCCACGTGCCATTGAGGTTTCGCCATTCACTACGACAGAACGACGGTCGTGGATACTCCGGACGCGGGCATGCGGCCGGTGTGACGTCATCGGGCATCTGCTGTGCCTTTCGCAAGTGGGTGCCCCGGCACCGTGTCGCCCGCGGTACTGGCACGGACGGCGATGGTGTGCGGGATGATGATGTGGTCATGCGATGAACCGTGTCCGGCGATCTGCGGGAGCAATTGGTCGAGAGCGGCGCGCGCGACAGCGTGCCGATCGACGCTCACGGAGGTCAGCCCCGGCACGGCAAACTGCGCGTCGCTCAGGTCGTCCCAACCGATCACCGCGATGTCGCCCGGGACCGACACACCTTCGGAGTGCAGTGCGTGCAGCACCCCGAACGCGAGTTCGTCGTTGAAACAGAAGATCGCGTCGGGACGCTGCGTCGCAGCCAGCAGTCGATGGGCGGCGACCGCCCCGTCGACGCGGCCGTAGCCGGCGGGAGCGACAACCCACTCCCGCCGAACGCGCAGCCCGGCCGCACGCATCGCCAACCGAAAACCTTTGGTGCGCAACGAACCGGTCTCGCCCCCGAACCCCTGCTGATGCCCGACCACAGCGATCTTCCGGTGGTCGAGTTCGATCAGATACTTCGTCGCGTCTTGCGCGGCCTGCACGTTGTCCGTACCGACCCAGGCCAGGTCGAACGTCGCGCCGTGCTCCCCCAGCGCGACCAGGGGCGCGCCGGAATGGCGGGCGAGGTCGTCGCGGGTCATGCTCAGCGGGCTGACGATGGCGCCGTCCCACAGCCCGTCGTCCAGCCCCTGCCGCAGTGGCGACATCTCACTGTCCCGGCGGCCGTCGGTCTGATCGATCACGACGGACAACTCGTCCTGCCGGGCTTCCGTGACGATGGCGTCGGCAAGTTCGGCGAAATAGTGTTCGGCCAGCCGCGGGATCAACAGCCCCACGACACCGGTCCGGCCCGACCGCAGGCGCCTGGCGACCTTGTTCGGTCGGTAGCCGAGCGCATCGATGGATGCTTGCACGGTTGCCCGGGTCGAGTCCGCCACCTGCGGAAAGTCGTTGACCACGTTGGAAACAGTGCGCACCGAAACTCCGGCATGCGCCGCCACGTCCCGCAATGTCACTGCCACGCGAGGAAAGTATCAGAAGTGCTTGCATCGTTGCATGCAACGATGCAAGGATCCACCCGGCACAAGGAGGTGCTTCGTATGGCGAATCCCCCGGCCGACCGGTCGCCGCGTCGAGCGTCAACCCCCACGCGACGCGCACTGCTCGGAGCCGGCTTCGGCGCGGCAGCTGCCGGAATGCTCAGCGGCTGCGGATCCCCCGTCGCCAGAGGGCTTTTCGGCGTCGCTCCCCCGGCCAGCAAGTTGACGTTCTGGAACCTCTTCACCGGTGGTGACGGCGCGAACATGATCGCGATGGAAGACGTCTACACCAAGCGCCACCCCGGCACGGACCTCAGCGCGACCGTCCTCGCCTGGGGAACCCCGTACTACACGAAGCTCGCGCTGGCGACCGCCGGCGGCGCGCCGCCCGATGTTGCGATCCTGCACCTGTCCCGACTGCAGACGTTCGTCGATGCGGGGCTGGTCACCGGATTCACCTCTGCCGAAATGGAATCGGCCGGGATGCCGACGTCGAACTTCACTCCGGCGGCCATCAAGAAGGCCACGTTCAACGACAGGGTGCACGCCGTCCCGCTCGACACGCACCCGTTCGTGATGTTCTACAACGAGGACGTCTGCCGCAAGGCGGGCCTACTCGACTCCGCCGGCTCGTTGATGCCCATCTCGGGTCCATCCGAGCTCACGGCCGCGCTACGCGCCGCGAAGAAGGTCACCGGTCACTACGGCGGAGTCGTGGCGATCACGAACGACCCCTCGACGAACCTGCGCTTCTTCGCCACGCTCTACTACCAACTCGGTGGCACCTTCCTGGCCGACCACGGCACGAAGGTCACCATCGATGACGATCTGGCGGTCCGCGCGCTGACCTACATGCGCAGTCTCACCAAGGCCGGGTTGATGCCGGGCTCGGTCGACCCGACCGGCGTCACGTCGTTGTTCTCCACCGGCAAGGCAGGCTTCCTGTTCGACGGCGAATGGCAGATCCCGACATACGAGGCCACCAAGCTGAAGTTCAGTGTCGCCCCGGTCCCTCATCTCTACGGACCGAAGCCCGCCTCGTATGCCGACAGCCACTCGTTCGTCATACCGAGCAGCAGTGCCATGGACGCCGAACGTCGGTCGCACGCCTTGGCATTCGTCAAATCCATCCTGGGCAGCAGCCAGACCTGGGCGAAGGGTGGGCACATTCCCGCCTGGCTGCCGGTACGTGACTCGGCGCAGTTCAAGGCGATGAAACCGCAGGCCAACTACGTCGCCGCCGCCGATGCCGCCCAGTACGACCCGCCCGGTTGGTACTCCGGCGCCGGGAGCGAATTCGAGAACGTCGTCGGCGCCGCGATCGCCGGGTCCCAGTCGGGCGCCACGTCACCGGCGGGCGCCGTGCGAGCGATGCGTTCGGGCCTGCAGCCCTATGCGTCCGCGAAACCCCCGGTGGGATGAGGAGCGAGACACATGGCAACCACAGTCATCGATGACGGAACGTTCGCCGCGACCGAGCCCGTCGTCCGGCGCCGGCGAGGTGGCCGCGACGAGAACCGGGCCGGCTGGGCCTTCAGCGCACCGTTCATGGTGCTCTACCTGCTCTTCCTGATCGGTCCGGCCGTCTACGGCCTGGTTATGAGCTTCTTCAACACGACCTCGGTGAAGTCCGGGCTGGGCGAGTCCGTCGGCTTCGCGAACTACGGCGACATCTTCACCAGTTCCGACTTCTGGTCGTCGATGGGTCACACGGCCTGGTTCACCGTCCTGACGACGCCGCCGCTGGTGATCCTGGCGTTCCTCTTCGCAGTCCTCGCCGAGCGCGTCCGCCGCGGAAAAGCGTTGGTGCGCTTCATCTTCTTCGCCCCGTTCGTCCTCCCGGTCACCTCGGTGACGATGATCTTCACCTGGTTGTATGCCGGGCAGGTCGGCCTCATCCCGCACTGGCTGGACACCATCGGGATCACTCCGCCGAACCTGCTGGGTGAGACCAAGTGGGCGTTCATCTCGGTGGCAGCACTCACTGTGTGGTGGACGCTCGGCTTCAACTTCGTGCTCTTCCTCGCCGGGCTGCAGGAGATCCCCACCGACGTCTACGAGGCGGCGGCCATCGACGGCTCGAGCCCGACGCGCACTCTGCGTTCGGTGACTCTCCCGCTGCTTCGGCCGACCATCGTGCTGGTGACCATGCTGCAGATCGTCGCCAGCCTGCAGGTCTTCAACCAGATGTACCTGATGACGAATGGCGGCCCAGGCACCTCGACCCGGCCGGTCATGGAGTACATCTACGACATCGGCTTCTCCGACTACCGCGCCGGCTACGCATCTGCCGCGACCATCGTCTATTTCGTCATCGTCGCGGTCGTGTCCGTGCTGTGGTACGTGCTCCGTCGTCAGTCCAACAAGGGAGTCGGCAAATGAGCAGCAATGCACTCGACTACAACGGCCGCTCCCGGGTCTTCAAGACCTTCTCGGTGCTGGTGCTGGCGGTCTTCGCGATCATCTGGGTGATCCCACTGCTGTTCGCCGTGGACACCTCGCTGAAGCCGGAAGGTGAGATCGCGGCGAACCCCACCGGCTGGTGGAGCTCGCACTTCTCGTTCGACGCGTACCAGAAGGTCATCGACAACACACCGATCATGACGTGGTACCTCAACAGTCTGATCATCGCGGTACTGACCGTCGTACTGACCCTGGTGGTCACATCCATGATCGGATTCGCCCTGGCACAAACGAAGTTCGCCGGTCGAGGCGGATTGATCGCACTGGTTCTGGCGGGCCTGCTGATTCCGGGACAGATCCTCGTGCTCCCGCTCTACCAGATCGTCCACGGTATGCATCTGCTGAACACCTACTGGGCGATGGTGTTGCCTGCCGCGGCTGCACCGGTCGCGGTCTTCATCTTCGAATCGTTCTTCAGCGGGCTGCCTCGGGAGCTGATCGACGCCGCCCGGATCGACGGCGCGTCGTGGTTCGGCATCTACTGGCGGGTGTGCCTGCCGTTGTGCCGCCCGGCCATCGCCGCCGTCGCGATCTTCACCTTCGTCACCAGCTGGAACAACTTCCTGTGGCCGTTGCTGGCGCTGAGCAATGTCGACCAGATGACGATCCCGGTCGGTATGGCGACGGTCTCCGGCGGCTTCGGGCTGCTCTACGCCCAGTTGATGGCGACCGCGGTGCTCGGCGCACTGCCGCTCTTCGTGGTCTTCCTGCTCTTCCAGCGGCACATCGTCCAGGGCATCGCGGGCACCGGCATCAAGTAGCGGCCGGTTGCGTGCTCCCCCGCCGGACGTCGCCGCGCACCCGCTCGGCGACGAACGAGATCAGGTAGATCCCGAAACTCACGAAGGCGATCAGGACACTGGCCTTGATGTCGGTGTCACTCAACGCGAGGCTGAGCAGGAATCCGCCATCGGCGGCGAGGAGCGCGAACAGGACCGAGAGCGCTGTGAAGGCAAGCGGATTCGCTGTCCATCGACGAGCTGCGGCTGCCGGTGTGATGGCCAGACTGAGGACAAGCAGCGTGCCGACGACCTGCGCGGCTTCGGTGACGGTCAGGGCGAGAATGAGCAGGAACACCAGGCCGAGTCGCTGCACCGGGACGCCGCGTGCGGTCGCCACCGCCGGGTCGACCGAGGCGAACAGCAGTGGCCGGAAGATGACCACCATGGTGACCACGACCAGAACCGCCAGCACGCCGAGGATCAGCACGTCCCGCGTCGAGGCCGAGACGAGCGAACCGAAGAGGATGTTCGTCGCCGCCGAGGAGAACCCGTCGTAGAAACTCAGCAGGAAGACACCCAGGCCGAGCCCGAATGCCAGCACCACGCCGATGGCTGTGTTGCTCTCGCTGCGGCGTCGGCCGAGCACCGCGAAAGCCGTTGCGACCACGACGGATCCGACGAGGGCACCACTGACTGCATCGCTCGCGATCAACAGGCCGGCGACCGCACTCGGGAAGGACAACTCCGCGGTTCCGTGCACGGCGAACGCCATGTCCCGCATCACGACGAAGGGTGCGACGAGCCCGCAGGTGATCGCGATCAGCGTCGCCGCGACGAGGGCGTGCTGCGCGAAGGGGTACTGCAGCATGTCGAACATATTGCTCATTCGGCGATCGACATCTCGGGTCCGCAGTGGTGTGACTGCTCGGGTGACTCGCCGCCGCCCACGACGATGACGCGGCCGCGGACGCGGAGCACGTCGACGGGGGCGCCATACAGGTTGGAGAGGCGTTCGGTGGTGAGCACCTCGTCGGGCGTGCCGACGGCCCATTTGCCGCCGACCAGATAGATGATGCGGTCGACGTACGGCAGGATCGGGTTGATCTCGTGGGTGACCATCACGACGGCGGTGCCCGCGCTGCGGCGGCGGCTGTCGAGGAGTTCGAGCACGCCCTCCTGGTGCCGCAGGTCAAGGGACGTCAGGGGCTCGTCGCACAACAAGACCTTCGGGTCGCTCATCAGCGCCTGCGCGATGCGCAGTCGTTGTTGCTCTCCACCGGACAGGCGGCCCACCGGTGCGTCGGCGTATGACGACGCACCCACCGCACGGATCATCTCGTTGGTCGCGGCGCGGACGGACGGCCGCGGCCACGGCATACCGAAGCGATGGCCGTCGGCGCCGAGAGCGACCAGGTCACGACCGCGCAGGCCGAGGTCGCCGTCGAAGATCTTCTGCTGCGGGACGTAGCCGACGTCCGAGCTGCCGCGCGACGGTTTCCTGCCCGCGACGGTCACCGAGCCGGACGAGAGTTCCTGCAGACCCAGCAGGGCGCGCAGGAGGGTGGTCTTGCCGGCGCCGTTCGGGCCGAGGATGGCAACGAATTCCCCTGCGCGCACGCCCAGTTCGAGGTTCGACCACAGGGTCCGACCGCCGAGGGACAGCGTGGCCGATCGGAAGTCGATCAGTGGGGTGTCTCTCATGCAGATTTCTCCAGCGCCGTGCGTAGTGCTTCAGCCTGCTTCAGCTGCCACGCCTGGTAGTTGGCGCTCTTCGGCGGCATGGTCTCGGTCACCGGCACCAGCGGCACACCACCATCAGTCGCCTGCTTCTTCAACTGATCGGTCTGCTTGTCGGTCACCTGGCTGTTGTAGATCAATTCGCGCACGGTGTGCTTCTGCAATGCCTTGTCGAAGGCAAGAGTATCCCCCGGGCTGGGGTCGTCGCCGTCCTCGACGGCACGGGTGAAGCCGGCAGGTATGCCGAGCTTCAACCCGGCCTCGTCGAGCAGGTAACCGGCCACGCGCTCGGTGTAGGCGATCTTCGCGCCGTCGTCCTTTGCCTTGATGTCGGCGAGCACCTTCTCTATCGGCTGCAGCGACTTCTTGAACTTCGTTGCATTCCGTCGATATTCGGCACTGTGCTTGGAGTCCGCCTTGGACAGGGCACCGGCGATCGCGTCGGCGACCTCGGGCATCTTGGCGATGTCGTACCAGAGATGCGGGTTCGCGTCGCTCCCCGTGATGCCGAGCACCTTCGAGGCGGTGACCACCTTCTGCCCGCGAGACTTCGCTGCGGACGTGAGCTCGTCCATGAAGCTGTCGTAGCCGAGACCGTTCTCCACGACCACCTTCGCGTCATACACGGTCGCTGCATTCTTGGCGTTCGACTCGTAGCCGTGCGGGTCGACGTTCGGGTCGCTCAGAACCGAGGTGACGTCGACGTGCGAGCCGCCGATCTGCTCCACGATGTTCCCGTAGACGTTGGTGCTCGCCACGACGCCGACCTTGCCGTCGGACTCCCCCGGTGTCTTCGACGACCCGCACCCGGCCAGGACAAGAACTGGTACGGCGGTCGCGGCGACCCAACGCAAACGCATGCGCTCTCCCTCAATCTGTATTGATAGTCATTCTCGTTAAGGGAACGATAGCAGTCCCACGAGGCGATCTCGAACCGGTGCCCGACGTGGCCGAGCACGAGCCGCTCGCCTCGGCCTCAAGGTCTCGCATGGCCAGCGGGCCGAAGCCATCCCCGGGCGGCCGCGGTGGCCTGATAGCCACCTTCGAATCACGGCAACCGACTATCCGAACTAACGGAAATGTGTTCGATGCTCTGCTAGTCGTTGTCAGTGGGCTCCGGCAGACTATTCATAGACGAAAAAGCAGGTGGGGGAAGGGAATTCACGTCATGAGCATCACCCAGCCTGCGATGTATGACGCCCCCCCCCCGACGAGAACAACTTCGCGTCAGCCGTCCACATGCCGCAGCGCGTCCAGGAACGCGGCACGCATCTGCGGGTGGGCAGGAGAAGGCAGCTCGTCCACACCGAACCAGCCGATGGCCACGTGCTCCTCGGGCGCGTTGTTCTGCGGAGTGCCCTCCCAGCCAACGACCATCCAGGCGCTCACGAGCACGGGCGCATCCGTGGGTCCTGCGGTCAGCCGATAGAGCTGCGACGCCGTGCCCGTCGTGATGGACACACCGAGTTCCTCGTGCAGTTCGCGGGCCAGCGCGACGAGTTCGGACTCGCCCGGCTCGACGCAACCCCCGGGAAGACCCCAGACGTCGGGATGAGCACGCTTCTCCGGACTTCGATGCGCAAGGAGCACCTGCCCTTCGCGCATCAGCGCACCCAAGACCACGTCGGCGACCGCACTCATGGTCGTAGTTCAGCAGGGGCCACCGACATACCGACTTCACAGTGGGCGTGACTCGTGACTGCGCAACGGTCCGTGCTGACTAGGTTGTCCTCGTGGCGACAAGACACACTCAGCAGGCGGCCGGCCCCAGTGGCGGTGACGCGAGTCGACCGTGGACGGATCTTGCTGCGGACTACGAACAGGCGCGCACCAGGCAGGACTCGCTCGATCGGCTCGTCGAGTGGCCGGCGGAGCGCGAGCTCCTGGGAGAGGTCGACGGGTTGTCGGTGTTGGACGTCGGTTGCAGTAACGGTGCCAAGGCCGCGGAACTGGTCGCGGAGGGCGGAGCCGTCGCGTCCGTCGGCGTCGACATCAGCGGCAACTTCATCGCTACGCCACCGCCCGGTCTGGAGCTCATCCGCGGCGACCTGTCCGACCTGTCCGCCGTCCCCGGACTGGCCGACCGGCGGTTCGACCGCATCCTGTTCCTGCAGTCCTTCGGGTACGCCAAGGATCCCGTGAACGCGTTGCGCACGGCCCGGACGATGCTCGCCGACGACGGTTTCATCCTGCTAACCAGAACTCAACCGATCCGCTATGCACTCGAACGAGCCGAACAGAACGGGATCTCACTGGGTGAGGCGTACTTCTCCACGGAGTCGTTCTCGTACCGCCACCAGGGATGGAACGAGAAGGTTCAACTCACCAAGCGGCCCTACACGATGTCCGATCTGCTCAACACCTTCAGCGCAGCGGGGTTGTGGATCGAGACCACGGTCGAGCCGCAGATGGCCGAAGACCTCCGCGGCCGCTATCCGCACAAGCAGGCAGTGCTCAACAAGTACCTCGGCATCCTGATGTTCAAGCTCCGGCCGCTGCCGACCCACCTCTCCTGAGTGTTCAGCCGCCCGAGTCCAGACGAGACAGCCATGCCCTCAGTTCTCGAGGACGCTGGATGAGTAGCACGGGAGGCCCGTCGGGTGCGCTTGCCCAGGTCCGCATTCGCTGACGCTTGCGTGCAAAGCTGTCGAAATGCCACCGCACGATCGAGTCCTGTGCGTACAGGCCCCTCCACGACTGGGTGTTCCCGTTGCAGATGGGCTTCTTGTCAATCGCCCGCAGCAGAGTCCGGCGCAGCAGCCGCTGCAACGAGAACCATCTGGGGTAGTCCAGAGCGATGATCAGCTCTGCTCGCGGCAACACCAGATCGAGCCACGCACCGTATGCCGTATCGAGGACCCACTGTTCCTCCGAGACGATGTCGGCGAACAGCTGTCGTTGGCGATCCTCGGCCACCGGGACCCAGCCGGGTTTCCAGGTCAGCTCGTCCGCAAGGGTCAGCGGCAGCCCGGTGCGCGATGCGATGTGTTCGGCCGCCGTGCTCTTGCCACTGCCGGTGACTCCATAGACGAGGATGCGGTGTGCGGCGATCGGATCGGTGATCACGGGCATCCCACCAACGTACGTGAGCGAGCCGCACGAACTGTCGGACGCGCAGCGGCGGCCGCCGATCCATCACAGATCGTGCGAGCAGCGCCAATCCGATCGCATCCCGGTGTGGGAATCGGCAGACTGCTCCGATGGCGCGCAGGACTCGACCACGCGATCGCGGGCTCTACGCCGATCGCCGTACCTGGATCAACAACGGCCGGGCCTGGGTGAACCCGGCTACCGAATACCCACGGTCCTGGTCAGTATTGATCCCCCGCGGTCGTCAGGACTGCACCGGATACGAGGTCTCCTCCCTGGAGGAAGCACTTCAGGTCGCTGCCGACCATGGAGTGGAGCTGACCGTGTCCGAGCGGACGTACCCCTATCTCGTCGAGCAGGGCTTCTGCCCGGCCGAGCGTCCGGACACGGTGCCATTCGCCACCGCAGGCGAGACCGACCTGATGGACCTGGACGGCATCATGGACGTGCAACGCAGGACGGCAGACCTGCTCGGGCTGCCGGCCGCCGTCGCTGCGAAACTCGTGCACGAGCGCGGGCTCACGGTCCGAACCATCACCCCGGAGACCGAGTACGTGGACTGTGCGTTGCACTTGTCGCGGATCAATCTCCGCATCAACGCGAGCGGCACTGTCATCCATGTGTCGCAGGGTTAATCGCGGAGCGGCGTCGGCGCTCCGGGGGCACACGATGGCACGGCTACTTCCTGAGTCGGCGTCGTACTCCGAAGCCAACCGCGACAGCTCCACCGGCGACGATCAGCAGACCGAACCCGACAAGTCCTGCTCCTGGACTCCTTTGGCCGTCGGTGACGATGGGCGGCCCGGTCGCACCGTTCGAGCTCGACGGTGACGGCTGACCCGTACCGGACGGAGTCGTCGACGGCGACCCGGTCGGCGTGGTCGGGGTCGACGAACCCGAACTCGGCGGCCCAGTCGGACTCGTCGGCGGAGTGGTGAGCGGCGGGAAAGTGTTCGTCACCGAGATCGTTGCCGCGGCGTCCGCGGAGGTGGTGACGGTGCCCGACCCGTGTCCGCCGGCAGCGGCTGCCGGGTCGTAGACGACTGACGACGCACCGCCATCCGCGGTCTCGACGACCGAGCAGGACGAGCCCGCCGGTATGTCGCCGAGGACGTGGCTGCCCGCTCTGTCGAAGGTGACGTCCTGCGGGAATCCGATCACGGCATGACCACTCGCCGTGTCACACGTGACATGCACGGTGAACGGTCCCGTTGCCTTCGACGCATCACCGTCCACCTTCTTGACGACGTCGAGCGTGGATGAGTCGAACGTGTTGGTGACGGTGATCTGTTGCGGCTCACCGTCCTTGGCCACCACGTCACCGGAGCCGTCGCCCGGGCCGACCGGGTCGTAGGCGACGGAGTCCGCTCCACCGTTCTCGGTCTCCTCGGCCCGACAGGCAGAACCGGCCGGTATGTCGCTCACCGGAACCGTCCCAGCCGAGTCGAAGGTGATGTCCTTCGGGAAGCCCGGCACCGGCGAACCGCCGAACGTGCAGTCCAAGGCGATCGTGAAAGGACCGTCGGACGGGGCCCCGGCGACCTTCTTGGTCACCTCGACGATCGCGTCCGGGAAGTCATTGGTGATCGTCGCCGTCTGCGCCCGGCCGTCGCCGGACCGGCCTATCGTCGCCGTCACCGGATCGGACTCCGGGTGGTCCGGGATGCCGCCGCGCGAATCCGACTCGTACACCTTGCATTCGGCGCCCCCGGGTATGCCGGTCACCGGCACCGGATCATCCGCGTGGACGGTGTAATCCTTGTCGAGGACCGTGGCGGGATCACCACCAACCGGGTGGATCGTGCACTCGACGTGGAACACGTAGTCCAGGTCGTCGACCTTCAGATCGTCGGGGTTCTCGCCGATCTTCTTGACCAACATCAGCGAGCCGTACGTCGTCGCGACGCCGACCTTCAGCGGTTCCGTCGGCGGAAGTGCTCGTACCGTGCCGTCCGCTCGCACCGTCGTCTCGGAGTGACCGAAGGAGTTCCAGGCGATGGTCGGGTTGTGCACCTCGGGTACGTCGGACGGTGTCTTCATGGCGAAGGTCATCACGACCGCGGCCCCGGGTGCGAGACCGGGCGCGAACGCCAGCCGCATCTGCGCCCCGGTGTTGGATGCTCCGAACGCGGCGCTCCAGTCGCCGGCCGGACACTGAGCAGCACCAGCCGACAGGTTCAGGTCGTCCGCGCACACGGCGCCGTCGGTGTAACTGTTGGTGAGCGTCGTCCCTGCGGGTGCGCCGACCAGCGTCGGTTCGGAGGCGAGAGTGGGCCGGTTCGACCACTCGGTGTCACGGGGCTGGTTCTTCAGCACGACTCCGGTGTCGCCTTCGACGGGGAACTTGTCGATGACTCGCATCTGGGTGCCGGTCTCCGTCCCGGCATTCACGATCTGCACGGCATACCTGAACTGGTCGCCGGGGTCGACCAGTGCGATGCACGGGTACGCGGTGTACTGCACCCCGGAGACGGTGAAGCTCGGGCATCCGCCGCCGCCGACCGAGACGTAGTCGTCGGTTGTCGTGTTGTACCAGCCGAGTTCGGGAGTACCGGCGACCCACTTCTGCGCGTTGAATGCGGCACCGGCCTGCGTGGTGACGACAGCTGTCCCGGTGCAGTAACCGCCGCCCTGGAAGTCAGCGTCGGTGGCCGTTCTGCAGGTCAGCCCGGACACCGGCGACGTGGCGCCCGCTTCATTGGTGATCTTCTGCCCGGCGACCACGCCCGGCGCCAGTTTGGTGTGGAACTGGATGGTCACCACGGCACCGGGCGGCAGGTTCCAGTCACCGAAGTCCCAGGTGACCTGGGTGATCTGCGAGCCGCTGACCTTCGCGGTGAAGGCGGGGTCAGGGGCGGTCACTCCGGGTGGCAGATCGGTGACCGTCACTTTGTACGGAACCGTCTGACCGTCGATCGTGCTGCCGGCCCAGCTGTCGTCGAAGATCAGACCGTCCGGGATCGGGTCGGTGACTTCCAGGTGCGGCACGTTCGCGGTGCCGGTGTTGGTGGTGGTCAGCGTGAACGGAGCCGGAGCTCCCGGGGCCACTGTCGAGTTCGGCGCCTTGGTGAAACCGAGCTGCGGTTTCCCTTCGGTCAGTTGCAGCGAGGCGGACGACGGTGGGATGTCGACCAGTGTGCCCGGGGGCTGCAGCACCGACTCGTAACCACCGTGTGCGGTGTTGTTGATCGTGTCCGGGACCGCTTCGCCGGTCGATCGCAACGTGACCCGCGGCGACACGGTGAAGCAGAAGCTGGCCGCCTTGCACGTGCCCGAATTGGGCAGGTTGCTGCCTGGTGTGAGCCGGTAGCCACCGGCGCTGTTGCTGAACGTCACCCGCAGCCCGAGCACGGCATCCGCCGTGACGCCCGCGGGCAGTCCGGGTGTGCCGGCGCTGGGCGTGCCGATCACGAAGTCACCGCTCGCGCAGGAGGCGGCCGAGGTGCACGCGTCCAGCCGCACCCGGTTGGCACCGGGCGGCATGTTGATGCCGGCGACACCGGTGAAGTCGACCGCGTCGAAGAATCCGCGGTCGGTGTCGGTGGCGACCAGCCGGCTCAGATTCATGTTGCCGTCGTTTTTCAGAGCAAGATTCACCTGCGCCCGTTGTGGCGCCATACCGGGGATCGGCCGGACGAGGGTGGTCGGCGAGATGGTCTTGCCGAGCGCGGCACTGGCCTGTTGCGGGCCCGTGGTCATCGACGCCGAGCAGTACGACGCCATACCCGGATAGACCTCGCCACCGGTCGTGATGGTCTGAGCGCAGTTGGTGAAGGACAGACCGTCGGCAATGCCCGAGCGGCGCGTCGTGTGGACCACCACCCGCACTCGCCCGGTCGGTGCGAGCTGGCCGTCGACCTGCACACGAAGGCCGGTCGCGCGCGCGAGGAGGCCCGCGTTACCGGCCTGGTAGGCGACCCAGTCGCCCGCTGTGGGGTCGAACACCTGGACGGTGACCTTCGCGCCGCCGACCGATGCCGGGGCGTCGACGCCGGTGAGTTGCAGGACCGCGAACGGATTTCCCGTGTCGACCGGGTGCCCTTCGGTGTCGACGCGTGGGTCGGCGATTCCGGGATTGACCATCGGCACGTTGCCGCTGTTGGTCAGGTTGAGAGTGAAGTCGATGGGCTGACCGGGCGGGACGCTGGTTTGCGATGCCGACTTGGTGCCGGTGCCGCGCACGAGCGGCAGCTGCACGGGAAGAGTCGCGCACGCGTTGCCCGCTGCGCCGTTCTCCCCGCTCTCAGTGACCGACGCGTCGAAATCGGCGCAGTCGCGGATGCCGGTTGCGACATCGCTGTCGGTCACGGTGTCGTTGAGATTTCCGGTGACGCCGAGCACAGCGGCCGCACCAGCCGCAATGCTTCCGGTGTATTTGACGCTGACCGACTCCGGAGCGGTGCCGCTGGGACATCCGGAAGGCACCGACGCCTGGTTCGCGGTGAAGGTGCGGTCCGGCACCTTCGAACCGTCCCGGCAGCTGACCGAGAGCACGGCGTTCGTGGCTCCGGACGGGAAGGTCAGGCGGACATCGCTGACGTCCAGCTTGCTGAACTGGCTCACCGAGGTGAGGGATGGTTCGGTGATCGTCATCTCGGCGATCGCGAACTTCGAGTTGTTGGTCCCGGTCATGACGGCGGAGACACCGGAGTTCTCGCCGACGACGGCGTGTTCACCGCTGTCCTGTTTGTAGTTGTGGTTGCCGTCCGGGAAGAAGGTCTTGCTCGTGCCGAGGTCGACAAGATTGGGATGGATGGTGAACGCGGCGCACGCCTGTTGACCGGCGACCGAACCGAGGACGGGGTCCACCGCGGTGCTGGTGGCGCAGTTGTTCACGGCCGTGGTCGTCGTCGGGGAGAGCGGATCGCCGGTCGAGCGCACCGTGTCACGCAACTGCACGCCCAGCTCGATCGAGCCGCCTTCGGACGTGTCCGGGCCGGGCAGCACAGCGCCGTGCGAGTTGCTGAACTTCACGCGTACGGCGGTGACATCCCCGACGCCGACACCCGGCGGAAGCCCCAGAGCGCCCGGAGTCGTCGCGACCTGTCCGGCCACGTAGTCAGCGTCCGTGCAGCTCGACCCGGCAACGGTGCACACCATCAGCACGGCCTGGTCTGCGCCTTTCGGCAACGCCACGAGGGTGGCACCCGTGAGGTCGAAGTCCTCGAAGGTGGCCGGTGTCGAGTCCTCGACCGTCAGCGAGTGAACCTGCGCGGACGTGGAGGACTCGTTGACCGACCGCAGGGTGATCGTGCTCGCTTCGCGGCTCTGCGCGATCGCCGAGTTCGGTGACCAGGTCTTGGTGGTCCGCGGGGTGACGACCCGCGGGATGTTCACCGGCGTACTGACCGTGTCACTGGCCGGTGCGGCATTGTCGGCGTCGGTGGTCGCGGTGTTCTTGACCGCAGAGCCGTCGGTGAGCTGGGTGTCGGTGGGAAGCTGCATCCCGATGTTGATCGCCATCGTGCCGCCGTCGCCGAGTCCCACGGTGCCCGGCGG
Source organism: Flexivirga sp. G2 (assembly GCF_055397625.1). NCBI lineage: Bacteria > Bacillati > Actinomycetota > Actinomycetes > Micrococcales > Dermacoccaceae > Flexivirga > Flexivirga sp. G2. Next base: position 2,170,864 of record NZ_AP039675.1, on the reverse strand, counting down.
GTTCACCAGTGTCTGGACGAAGTCGATCGTCAGGGTTCGGCTTGCGGCGTCATACGTGACGTCGTATTGATTCGGAACGCTCTTGGGCAGGCTGGTCACCGTCAGGTCAGCCGGCAGGACATCGGTGATGCTCTGATTGACGCAGCCATCCTTGAGGCCGGAGCAGGTGACGGTCAGCGTGTATTCGATCGCGCCGCCCGGCTGCAGCGGACCTCCGCCGACGACGGTCGCGTCCTTCGACATCGTGACGGTGTTGGTGTCCGCCATCGGCTTGACGTCCGCGTGTTTGGCGGCGTCGTGCGTCGGCGTCGCGTGCCCGGCCTTCGGCGACCGGGTGTTCGTCGACACGCTTGCGGTCGACGTCGGGTGCGACGTCGGCTGCGCTGTTGTCGGTCCCGGGTTGGCGTATGCCGCGACCCCGGGGAACAGCGCCAACCCGAAGGCCAGCATTGCACCGAGAGCGAGACGCACATTTCGCCGACCACGTCGGTCATTCGACATGTATGTCTCCCCCGATGGAGGTGGTGATGCCTGCGAACTACGCGATGACGCCACCATTCAAGCAGCGGGTCCTTAGGTTGGCAATGGACAACGCAGCCTGGCCCAGCTCGATCGTGGTCTACGAAGCCAGCCAGTCGGCGATCGTTCGACCAAGTGCCGGGTCGGCAACGGCGCTCATGTGGTTGCCCGGGATCTCCACGAACATGCCGTGGGGAACGACGCTCGCAAGCTGTTCGGCACCGTCCCGATGGTCGACGTCCTGGGCGCCGCAGATCGCCAGAAGCGGCATCGAAATGCCTGCCAGCTCAGCAGGATCCGTCGTGACGCTGGAGCGCCATACCCCGCGCAGCGCGACGGGATCGGACCCCGTCTGACGCATGAAGACGCGCGTCTTTCCGGCCGCAGACCGCTTGTCGACCTCCTGGTCGAGGTCGAAGGCCGCCTCGTAGACGTCGTCACGAGTCTTCAGGTTCTCGATGCCGGCGAAGCCCATCCCGGCTGTGACGAGTCGGGATGGCCGCGCGCCGCGCAGCACCATGCGGACGCTGGTGTGCGCGCCGAGCGAGTAACCACCCAGGTCGTAGTCGGTCAGCTCGAGATGCTCGACGAGCGCCGCGCCGTCCATCGCCAACACGTCCGGCGGGTACTTGGCCGCGTCGTGCGGTTGCGCGCTGTCACCGTGACCACGCAGATCGGGCATGATCACCCGGAACCCTTTGTCGGCAATGGTCTTCGCGTGCCCGTAGCGGATCCAGTTGGTCAGTGCATTGGACACGAAACCGTGGATCAGCACGACGGGCCGGCCTTCGCCGAGCTCCCGCCATACGAGCTGAGTGCCGTCGAACGACGCGAACCGGTGCTGAGTCGTCTCGTCCATCTAGGCGAGCGAGCCCATCGGGTCCCAGGCGGGCAGCACGATCGGCTCGGCGTCGAGAGCCGCTTGCAACTCGGCCGGCAGGCTGTCACGGCGTGCCGCGATCTCGAAGACGTACTCGCCGAACCACGAGTCGTTCATCGTGTAAAAGCCCTTGTCGGCCTTCTCGTCGCCCCACGAGTTCTCGACGCGCCACTTGCGCGGGGTGTCACCGTCCAGGTCGACACCGGTCAGCAGCATCGCGTGCGTCATCAGCGTCTCGTGCAACTCCAGCCGCGCGGCCTTGTCGAGCTCGAACTTCGCGTCGTAGATGCCGGCGAAGTCGTAGAGCTCCGCGTCCCACACGCCGATCTCGCGTTCCATCATCTGGCCGACGTCGCAGCCGAACCACACCGGCTCGCCACCCTTGATCGCTTGTGCGGCAAGGGATTTCAGCGTCTGCGACGGCACGTTGAGGTAACGCACCGGCGCTCCCCCGACGATGTTGCCCAACTGATCGACAGTGAACGTCCGGCCGCGGGGACTGCTCGCCCGCGGGTCGTCGACGAGGCACACGTAGTCGTTGACGTCGATGGCGAGGTAACGGTCGCGGAACTCCGCCGGCGTGAGCGTCCCGTCGCGGTGGAACTCGCCCTTGTCATCCGTCCACTGCCACTCGAACTCGGTCGGCGGAGTGCCCAGGTGGATGGCGAGCATCCGGTATGCCGCGGAGAGCACCTGCGAGCGGACCTCCTGCACTGCCGCGTCGTCCTGCGCCGCCCGGATGTCGCGCGCGGCCTGTCGCAGCAGACTGCGGAGGTTCTTGTTCATCGCCGCGGTGTTGGACGACGACTCGGTCTCCGGCATCACCGACTTCGGCACGACGCCGTGCTTGGTGACCAGCGCGGCGAACATGTTCCACTGGCCGCCGTCACCCATCACGTCCTCGAGGACCCAGGACAGCGTCCGGTCATCCGTGGGACGGTCGGCCAGCTCGGTCATGGACTCCAGGAAGTAGTTGCACCGCTCGAGCTTGTCCCAGAACAACGCGAAGTTCTGCGACAGCTCGAAGTCCTTGACCCCCAGCTTGTCCATGACACCGGCGCGCAGCAGGTTGAGGCCGGCGAACATCCAGCACCGGCCGCTCTTCTCCTGGTTCGTGACCGGCCACTTGTCGAGCCGGTGGGACATCGACCGGTCGATGCGGGTGACGACCGACCGGTCGAGCGCGACCTCGGTGATGGAGTTCCCGGTCACGGCGTTCTGGAAGAGACGATTGACCGAGCGGGCATCGAATTCCTTGCGGAGGAGCTCGACGTCCTGCTCGGTCAATGGTGTGGAAGAAGATGCCATGAACTCAGCTTCTCATGTCGCTGCTTTCCCGCGCACCGAGTTACCGGACGACGTCGGCGTTGCGGTCCTCCTCGCGCTCGTAATCGTCCAAAGCCCCTGCGGCGCCACCGAATTCGTCACCGACCTCACCGGCGATCTCCGTGGGTTCGTCGGCTCCGTCCACGTGGTGCCCGTCCTCGTCCATGCCCTTGTCCGCCGCCGCGAGCGTGTGATGCGCGGTGCTCAGCAGCACGGCAGCCAGCACCGCCGCCACGGCCGCGATGGCGAACGGAACGTGCAGGTTGTAGTGCTCCACCAGCTTGCCCGCGACGTATGGCGCCAGGCCGCCGCCGATGAAGCGGACGAAACCGTATGCCGCGGATGCCACCGGGCGCTCGACCGGCGAGATGACCATGACTGCCTGGGTGGTCAACGTGTTGTTGATGCCGATGAAGATGCCGGCGGCGATCACCGCGCAGATCAGCACGGTGCGGTGCGTCGGCCAGATGGCGATGATCGCCAGGTCGACGGCGAAGAGGGTCAGGGCGACATACAGCGTGGGCGCGGTTCCGAAGCGGCGCTGCAGCCACGGGGCACCGAACACGGCGAAGAGTGCGACCAGGATGCCCCACCCGAAGAACACGAAGCCGAGCTGGATCGCCGACAGTTTCATCGGGAACGGTGCGTAGCCGAGCATGGTGAAGAACGCCCAGTTGTAGAAGAGTGCGGCGACACCCATCGTCAGCAGTCCGCGGTGGGTGAGCGCCTTCAGCGGCGCCAGCAACGAGGTGTGTGTCTTCGGTTTCGGCGTCTCCGGCAGGAAGAACACGGTGGCGATGAGAGCGATCAGCATGAGCACGGACACGCCGTAGAACGGGCCGCGCCAGGAGACCTCACCGAGCAGTCCACCGACCAGCGGGCCACACGCAATGCCGACGCCGAGCGCCGTCTCGTAGAGGATGATCGCGCCGGCGAAGCCACCGGTCGCGGACGACACGATGACCGCCAGCGAGGTCGCGATGAAGAGTGCGTTGCCCAGTCCCCAGCCGGCGCGGAAGCCGACGATGCCGTTGATCGAGCCGGCGGATCCGGCAAGGGCTGCGAAGATCACGATGAGGACGAGTCCGGCGATCAGCGTCTTCTTCGCACCGATCCGGCTGGACACGGCGTTCGTGACCAGCATGGCGACGGCCGTGACCACCAGGTAGCTCGTGAACAGCAGCGTCACCTGGCTCGGCGTCGCGTGCAGCTGCTCGGAGATGGCCGGCAGGATCGGATCCACCAGACCGATGCCCATGAACGACACCACGCACGCGAACGCGACCGCGTAGACCGCCTTCGGCTGGTTGAGCATGGAAGGCCGCTGTTTCTCAGCAGCCGCAGGATGACTCACTGCTTCACTCCTCGTGCACATCGATGACATCAGAACCACGACGAAATATATGCCTTCACTATATATATTTCAAATGCGGAGTAGCACTGTTCACCGCTCGGTCAACCCGGCACCACCCCGTGGACACCCCGGACCGGTTGGCTGCCGTGGGTCTCCGGCACGCGGGGGCCCTCCCCGGATACCAGGAGCGCTCCATGTCGCGTTACCGCATCATCGCTGCCACCGCAGTCGCAGCCGCCCTCACCTGTTCCGTCGCCGCACCGGCCTTCGCCCACGGCCGTGGCCACGGCCACGGACACGGCGGCACCGACCCGAAGTCGGCGGTGCAGCTCTACACCGAGTCGATCAAGCCGTTGGGTACGGCGGGCGGGGTGTCGATCGACGGCGCCGCCTACGGCTCGTCGTTCACCGCCAAGCCCGGATCGAAGGATCTGTTCTACGGCCTCACCGACCGCGGCCCGAACGTCGACGGCCCGGACGGTGTGAAGGTCGAGCCGCTGCCCGACTTCACTCCCGCCATCGGCGAGTTCCGCCTGCACAACGGCAAGGCGACGCTGCTCAAGCGCATCCCGTTGCAGGCGGCCGACGGCACGCCGTACAACGGACAGACCAGCCTCGCCGGCAGCACCGGCGAGACGATTGTGGACCTGAACGGCAAGAAGCTGCCGGCGAGCCCGTACGGCTACGACCCCGAAGGCATCGTCGCGCTGCGGGACGGCTCGTTCTGGGTGTCCGACGAGTACGGCCCGTTCATCACGCACTTCTCCCGTGACGGTCGCCAGCTCGAACGCCTCTCCCCCTTCGACGGTTCGCTGCCGGTCGAGCTCTCCGAACGCGAGCCGAACAAGGGCATGGAGGGCCTGACCATCACCCCCGACGGACGCACCCTCGTCGGCATGATGCAGGCCGGTCTCAATGCGCCGGACGGCCCGAAGTCCAAGAACGTCAACGCCGTTCGCATCGTGACGATCGACCTGAAGACGCGGCGCACCGCTCAGTACGTCTATCTGCTGCACAGCGACTCGACACCCACGACCGCGGTCAGCGAGATCTCCGCGCTGAACAACCACGAGTTCCTGGTCGACGAGCGTGACGGTGCGATGGAGCCCGGTGCGAACAAGAAGATCTTCAAGATCGACCTCAACGGCGCCACCGACGTCAGCAAGTTCTCCAAGGTCAAGAACTCGACGTATGACGCCACGAACGGCGGCCTCCTCGTCGACGGCAAGACGATCGAGGCGACGGTCGGCAAGGACGGCACGACAGCCGCGACCAAGGACCTCGCGGCTGTCGGAATCAAGCCGGTCAAGAGCGCATTGTTCCTCGACGTCGCCGGACTGGTCACCGCCATCGACCCCAAGGGCGATTTCTACGGTCACGACAAGGTCGAGGGTGTCGCCGTCCTCGACGGTGGCAAGCGTCTGGTGATCTCCAACGACAGCGACTTCGGCATCGACGCACTGGCGAACGACAGCACGCCGTACCAGCTGCACGCGAAGGTGCTGCCGAACGGCAAGCAGGACACCGGCGAGCTGCTCGAGGTCACCATGGACAAGGTGCCCGCGCAGTTCAAGTGATGCGCGTCGGACGACGCGGCTGATCGGCTACGGGATCAGCAGCACCTTGCCGGTGGTCGTGCGCCCCTCGAGGGCCTCGTATGCCGCGGCCGCGTCGTCCAGCGCGAACTTCGCGCCGATCTGCAGTTTCAGGCTGCCGTCCGCCAGCTGACCGAGGATGTCGCCGGCCCGCCAGAGCAGCTCGTCCCGGTCCAGCAGGTATGACGCAAGGGTGGGTCGCGTCACGAAAAGCGAACCCAGCCGGTTGAGCACCTGCAGGTCCAGCGGCTCCACCTGACCGCTGGCGCCGCCGAACAACACGCCCATTCCCCGCGGGCGCAACGATTTCAACGACGCGTCGAAGGTCGCCTTGCCGACCCCGTCATACGCGACGTCAACGCCTCGGCCCGCGACTGTGCGCACCTGCTCGGCAAGCGCGTCGCCGGAGAAGTCCCGGTAGTTGATGGTGTGCGCGGCGCCGAGATCCGTTGCGATGCGGAGCTTCTCGTCGGTCCCGGCGGTTGCCACGACAGTCGCACCCTTGCCCGTGATGAGCTGCACCAACAGTTGTCCGACTCCCCCGGCGGCCGCGTGCACGAGCGCGATCTGGCCCTCCTGGACCGGCCAGGTCGAGTTCACCAGGTAGTGCGCCGTCATACCCTGCAGCATCGCGGCGGCCGCGATCTCGAGGTCCAACCCGTCCGGCACCGGAACCACCTGTCCCGCAGCGAGATTCACCAGCTCAGCAGCACTGCCTCCCTGTCCTGCCCAGGCGACCTTCGCGCCGACCGACAGGTCCTCGACACCGTCTCCGACGGCCTCGACGACGCCGGCGCCCTCCTCGCCGAGGACGAACGGCGTGGGCAGCGGATAGACACCCTGGCGCTTGTAGACGTCGATGAAGTTGACGCCGACCGCGGCGACGCGGACCTGGACCTCGCCGGTTGCCGGCGGGGCCACGTCGGTGTCCTGGACCTGCAGGACGCTGCGATCGCCGGGCTGGGTCACCACGAGTGCTCGAGTCATGCTTCCACTCTAGGTCCGCCGACCTCGCTCACTCGGGGGCGGTTGCGCGCCCTTCCGCCGTCCCCAGACGTGCCGTGTAGTGCCACACCTGCTTGATGGCCTGTGGAGGGTGGCCACCCGCACGCGCCGCCTCGCCGACGATGCGAGGAGTGAGAACACCGTCGACCGCCAATTCGGCTGCCAGGGAGACAATTTCGGCACCCCGGTACTCCGGGTGCGCTCGGATGTCGTCGATCGACGCAACGAATCCGTCGTGCCATTCAACGGGGCAATCGAGGGTTGCGGCGGCCGCCTCGACCGGTGTCCCGCGGTAGCTCGGGTCGAGGACGACGGCTTCCACATCGCGTGCCAGACCGATGTGCCCGTGCACGTGCGCCTCGACGTAGTCGTCCAGCAGGTCGCGCCGGTCGGCATCCGCCAGATCCGTCAACCGACAGGATCCGGCAATCCCGAAGTCGGTGGGATCGGCGAAACTGTCCGGGTAGCAGAACGTGGTGCGGGCGAGCGTGTGCGCCGCGAGTCTGATGTATGACGAGCCGAATCTCGGCGACGCACCGGTCGCCCTGCGACGGTGGTTGAGCGCACCGTACTTGGGCCGCAGGTCGGCATCGGAGTCGTCATACGCACCGCCGAACAGGTCGCTCTCCCAACGGAATCGGTCCCCGCCGACATACGCGGTCAGACCACCGTTGCTGGTGCCGGTCACGAATTGGGAGAGGTAGCCGCCGCCTGCCGCCATCGCCTCGATCACGAGTTGGTCCGAGCCCGGCGTCGCCCACCGATCAGGATGGAAGCTGCAGGTCACCCGGAGCTCCGGGTTCAGGGGCGGCCCACTGGCCAGCAACCCGACGCGCGCGATCGCCGCCGCGACCGGATCGGGTTGCGCCGCGAACGTCACGCCTCGAACGGACCGGGATCGCCGGCGCCGACCCGAGTGACTTCGGCATGCCCGTCGGAGAAGTCGACGACGGTGGTCGGCTCGACCCCGCACTCCCCCGAGTCGATCACCGCATCGACCTGGTAGTTGAGCGCCTCCTTGACCTGCCAGCCATCGGTCAGCGGATCATCCTCACCGGGTAGGAGCAGCGTGCTGGTCATGATCGGCTCGCCGAGCTCGGCGACCAGCGCACGCGCGACGGGATGGTCACTGATCCGCACGCCGACCGTCTTCTTCTTGGGCTGCAGCAGCCGATGCGGCACATCGGAAGTCGCGGGCAGGATGAACGTGTAGGGACCGGGAGTCGCCGCCTTGATGGCGCGGAAGACGCGGTTGTCGATGTGCACCAGCTGCCCGAGCTGGGCGAAGTCACGGCACATCAGGGTGAAGTTGTGTTTGTCGTTCAGTTGCCGGATCCGCACGATCCGGTCGCGGCCGTCACGGTTGCCGAGCGTGCAACCGAGGGCGAAACAGGAGTCGGTCGGGTAGGCGATCAGACCGCCGTCGCGCAGGATCTGCACCGCCTGCGCGATGCTGCGCGGCTGGGGGTCCCTGGGATGCACGTCGAAGTAGCGAGCCATGCGCCAACGGTACGACGTGCCCCACGGGCCGGTCAGCCGTTCAGGCGCCCCACTTGTCGGCAAGGGTCCGCACGACCTTCAGATCACGCGTCGTCGCGACGACGCCGCCACGCTCGAGGCGTGCGTTGGAGATCTTCGCCTCGTGGGTGGGTTTATCCAGCCACCAATGCATTTCGGTGCCCACCGGATGCAACCGCTCCCCCGGCTCTGCCCACTTCGACAGCTCTTCCGCCCGGTCCGTCGCGAGAGGCTCTCGGAAGAACGTCACGTAGCGACGCAGGGTCTTGCCGTCGAGCGGATCCGGCAGCCCATCGGCATACTCCGCGATCTCGCGCAGCCGGGCAGGCGAACGCACCACGCACGGTATGGCGAAGCCGAACTCGGCCTCGAGCAGCTTCTCCAGGGTGGAGGCAACCTTGGCCGGGCTGCGCATCGAGCTGCTGACGAGAACGTTGCCACTCTGAATGTGGGTCTCCACATCGTCGAAACCGTTGCCCGACAGGAACTCCCGCAGACGCTGCATCTTGACCCACCGGCCGCCGACGTTCACGGCACGCAACAGGACGATGTGCTGCGGCATGTCAGTCGACCGGGTGCGACGTGACGTCGGTCGGCAACATCACCGTGCGGCTGACCGTGCAGAGCCGCTCGTGCGACGTGCGGATCGCGTCGGGCAACACCTTGCGCGCGGCATCGCCCTCCTCGCCCTCCGGGAACGAGATGCGGAAGCTGATGTCGATCGGGCCCATGTGGTTGCCCTCGTCGTCGCGCAACTTGTCGCCCTCGGCGGTCACCTCGAACTGCGTCGGCTCGCTGCGCCGGGTGGTGAAGATGTCCACGTCGATGCCGGTGCAGCCGGCGATCGCGGTCAGCAGCAACTCCACGGGCGTGAACTGGTCGTCGCCGCCGCTCCCGAAGTCCATCGTGCCGCCGCGGGCGTTGGTCGCCCGGAACTTTCCGGGAGCGGTCCGGGCGATGGTGATCGAGCGGTGTGCGTCCGAAGGCTGTGTCGTCATACCCCAAGACTGCCAGTAGCGTGTCCGTCGTGAGTGAGCAAAGCGAGCGTCCAATCAGATTCAGGGCGAAACGCGCAACCCGACGAAGGAGGGGTGCGCGTTGAGCGCCCACTCCGAACACAGCATCGTCCTGATCCGCCACGGAGCGACCGAGTGGTCCCGCAACGGGCGGCATACCGGCACCACGGACCTGCCGCTCCTTCCCGAGGGTGAGGCCGACGCGCGCAAGCTGCGCGACCAGGTCCGTGAGCTGGACGTCGTGGCGACGTTCTGCAGTCCGATGCAGCGGGCACGTCGTACGGCCGAGCTCGCCGGACTCACCGACCTGCGGATCGACGACGACCTGCGCGAGTGGGATTACGGTGCGTACGAAGGACTTTCGACACCGCAGATCCGGGAGAGGCTCGGCGACCCGTCGTGGGAGATCTTCGCCGACGGAGTCGAGCCGGGAGCCACACCGGGCGAGACGGTCGAGGACGTGGCGGCGCGGGTCAGCCACGTCGTGCGGCACGTCGTGCCGCTCCTCGAGGTCGGCAACGTGGCGTTGGTCGCGCACGGACATTCGCTGCGGATCTTCGCGGCGATCTTCCTGCGTCAGGAGGCGCGCATGGGTGCACAGCTGATGCTGAACGCCGGCTCGCTGTCGACGCTCGGGTTCTACCACGGCACTCCGTGCATCCAGGTCTGGAACACCGGCGGCGACGTCGTCTAGGTCTCGATACGCACGCCTTCAAGGTGCGCCGACCCTTCGAGACGCTCGTTCGTTCCTCACGAGCTCCTCAGGGAGCGCTTCGGGCTACGGCAGGTCCCAGGTGTGCACCGGCTCGCCGAGGTGCATCTTCTCCAGGTAGAGCCGCAACATCTCGACCAAGGCGCTCGCGCGGTCCTTGCCCTGCGCCTCGAGCGCGTTCACGCAGTCGATCTGCCAGGACGCGCCGTTCTGACCGGTCCGGCACCGTTCCTCGATCACGCCGAGGTAGCGGTCACGCACCTCGGTCGCGACGCCCCAGGACGCCAGGCCTTCATCTGCCATCGGCAGCAGGTGACGTAGCGCGAGCTCGTCGGCCTGCACCTCGCCGAACCCCGGCCAGTAGACCTTCGCGTCGATGCCGCGGCGGGCGCAGCTGTAGAAGTTCTCCTCGGCCGCCGCGAAGCTCATCCGGGTCCACACCGGACGCTCCGAGTCGGCCAGTGTGCGCACGACGCCGTAGTAGAACGCGCTGTTCGCCATACCGTCGATGATCGTGGGACCCGCCGGCAGCACACGGTTCTCGACCCGCAGGTGCGGCTTGCCGTCGACGATGTCGTAGATCGGGCGGTTCCATCGGTAGACCGTGCCGTTGTGCAGCCGCAACTCCTCGAGCCGGGGCGCCTCACCGGCTTCGAACACGGCGACCGGATCCTCGTCGGTCGACTCCGGGAGCAGCGCCGGGAAGTAGCGGACGTTCTCCTCGAACAGGTCGAAGATCGAGGTGATCCATCGCTCGCCGAACCAGACGCGCGGGCGCACGCCCTGGTTCTTCAACTCGATCGCCCGGGTGTCGGTCGCCTGCTCGAACAGCGGGACACGGCTCTCGTGCCACAACTCCTTGCCGAAGAAGTACGGCGAGTTCGCGCCGATCGCCAGTTGCACCGACGACAGCGCCTGGGCGGCATTCCAATGATCGGCGAACCGGTGCGGCTGCACCTGCAGGTGCAGTTGGACCGACGTGCACGCGGACTCGGGTGCGATCGAGTCGGCATACATGGCCAGGCGTTCGCCGCTGCCGCCCTCGATGTCGATGAAGATGTCCTCGCCACGGGCCGAGAAGATCGCCTCGTTCAGTGCCGCGTATCGCGTGTTGGCGCTCATCCACTCCGTCGTGAAGTGCTCGGTCATCAGGGTGGGCAGGATCCCGATCATCGCGATCTGGGCGCCCGCTTCGTTGGCCAGCCGCTCCGCGCGGTTCAGGCTCGCACGAAGGTCCTTCTCGAGTTGCAACGCCGAATCCCCCGGCAACGGACGCGGACTCACATTGAGTTCGATGTTGTACTGCCCGAGCTCGGTCTGATAGTCCTCGTCGGCGATGCTCTTGAGCACGCTGGCGTTGTTCATCGCCGGGTGGAGGTCGTCCCCGACCAGGTTGAGTTCGACCTCCATGCCGGTCAGCTGGCGCTCGAAGTCGAAGCTGTGCGTGTGCAGCATGCGCTCGAAGACGTCGAGGTCCTGACGCACCTTCTCGCGGTAGCGCTGCCGTTGCTCGCGCGTGTATGACGTGGCAGCGACATCCTTGCCCATGGAAGCCTCCCTCGGAACCGACGTGACGACACGCTTGCACATTCTGGCTCCGGTCGGCGGCAAAACGCGGCCGTGTGCCTGCGCGCACCCCACGATCCGGATCGATCAGGGCCAATGTCCCACACGCCGAAGCCGTTCCGCGGTGCTGTCGGTGGTGGCTCCTACGCTGCAGGCATGCGCCTGATCCACACCTCCGACTGGCACCTGGGCCGGAGCTTCCATGGTGCGTCGCTGGTGGACGCCCAGGCGGCATACCTCGACCATCTCGTGGACGTGGTCCGGTCCGAGCGGATCGACGGGGTGCTGGTGAGTGGGGACGTCTACGACCGGGCACTGCCCGGGCCGACGAGTGTCGAGCTGCTCGACGAGACACTGGTGCGGTTGCGTGACGCGGGCGCGCGGGTCGTCCTGTCCGCGGGCAACCACGACTCCGCGATCCGCCTCGGCTTCGGATCCCGCGTGCTCGAACACGGCGGTGTGCACATCCGGACATCGACCGAGTCGATCGGCACACCAGTGCTTTTCGACGACGTCGCCGTCTACCCGCTGCCCTACTTGGAGCCGTCGCTCACGGCATCGTCGCTCGATGCGGCCGAGACCACGCACGCCGGTGTGCTGCGCGCCGCGATGCGACGGGTGCACGCGGACCTGGCGCTGCGTGGTGTTCCGGGCATCGTGATGGCGCACGCGTTCGTGGTCGGGTCGGCAACCTGCGAGTCCGAGCGCGACATCACTGTCGGGGGCGCCAGCGCCGTCCCGGCGGCGACGTTCTCGGGCATGGCGTATGCCGCACTGGGGCATCTGCACGGCGCCCAACGGGTGGGCGATGTCGGCCGCTACAGCGGGTCGCCGGTCGCCATGTCGTTCTCCGAGGCCGATCACCGCAAGAGCTCGGTCGTGCTCGACGTCGGCGCCGACGGCACCGTCTCGACCGCTGTCATCGATGCTCCCGTGGTGCGGCCACTCAGCCGCCTCCGCGGCACGCTGACCGACCTTCTCGCCGACCCGGCGTTGCACGCCGCGGAAGGCTCGTGGTGCCAGGTCACGTTGACCGACCCGACCCGACCGCTGGGTGCGATGGAACAACTGCGACGACGTTTTCCGCACACCGTCCAGTTGCTCTTCGACCAGCCGGTCACCCACCTGCAGGACAGTCGCTACACGAGCAAGATCGCGGGCAAGGAGACTCTCGAGCTCTGTTGCGACTTCCTCACGCACACCCGGGGCGGCGCCGCAGCCACCGAACCCGAGCGCGAGCTGCTGCGGCGTGCGGTCGAGGAGACTCGACGCGATCGTGATGCCGACGAGGGTCCGGCCCGCGTCCACACCGTCGACACCGGCGTCGCATGAGACTCCACCACCTGCGGTTGCAGGCTTTCGGACCGTTCGCCGGCGAGGAGCGCATCGACTTCGACGAGCTCGCGACGGGTGGGCTGCACCTCATCCACGGACCGACCGGCGCCGGCAAGACCAGCATCCTGGACGCGATCTGCTTCGCGCTCTTCGCCGGCGTGCCCGGTGGCCGCATGCACGGTCGGGAGTCGCTGCGCAGCGATCATGCCGCGGCCACCGCCCGACCGGAGGTCGAGCTCGAGTTCGGGGTCGGCGAGCGACGGTTCCGCGTGCAGCGCTCCCCCGAGCACCAGGTCGCCAAGAAGCGCGGTACCGGCAGCCGTGCACAGCGCGGCAGCGTGACCTTGCAGGAGCGCACCGCCGGCCGCTGGGAGACCATCAGCACCCGCAGCGACGAGGTCGCCGAAGTCATCGGTGACCTGCTCGGCATGGGCCTCACCCAATTCGCCCAGGTGATGTTGCTCCCCCAGGGTGAATTCACCGCGTTCCTGCGCGCAAAGCCCGACGACCGCGGTCGCCTGCTGGAGCGTCTCTTCGACATCAGCGACTTCGCAGCCGTCGAGCGCTGGTTGGCCGACCACCGAAAAGACTTGGAAACACAGACGATTCAGGCATCGAACACACGATCCATTCTCATTGCCCGGGCGCAGGAGTTGGTCAGTGGGGTCGGGCCCGACGTGATCACCGGCACCGCCGAACTCCCCGCCGACCCCGCTCAGCCCGCAGCGTCGGGTCCGGTTCTCGACGGGATCGTCAACGACCTGTCCGATCACCTGACGAAGGCACTCGCCGCGTCGGATGCGGCTGCCGGTCGGGCCGAACAGCTACGCGGTCGGCTCGCCGACGAGCAGGCCCTCGCCGCCCTGCAACAACAGGCGCGCAGCGCACGCGCCACCCTCGACCGGATTGCCGAACAGGCAGCACAGACGGCGCAGGCGCGCGACCGGTTGGCCGTCGCGGTGCGCGCACAGCGCTGCGTTCCGGCGATCGCGGCGGCTTCCCGTCGCAGATCCGTTCACGAGGTGGCGTCACGCGCCACCGCCACTGAGCGCGAGCAGCTGACCCGTTCCACGTCATGGGCCGTCCCGGAGCCACGCGATGACGTCGGCCTGACCGACGCGGCCCTGCAGCCGATCCTGGAGCGTGCTGCAGCAGGCACGGTCGCACTCGCCGCCCACGACGAGCTGCGACGTCAGCAGCAGTCCACCGAAACGGCACAGCAGCGCGCGTCCGAACATCTGGCGTCGGCACGGACCGAAGCGGAGGAGCACAGCGCTGCGGCCACGGCCGTCGAGGCTCAGGTCGCCCAGTTGACGGCGACCCGCGTCGGCCTGCTCCCCGAGGCCGCTGTTCGCTCGGACTGGGTCCGCCTCCGCGACGACCTGCAGCGTGCATGTCACGCCCTCGACACCGCCCGGACCGAGGTCGACGCCGCGATGTCGTCCGGTGCGCATCATCGACAGGCCGGGCACGCCTGGACGGTGGCGGAGCGACACGTCATCCAACTGCGCAACAGACGGCTGGCCGGCATCGCCGCCGAGCTGGCGGACGGGTTGACCGACGGCGAATCGTGCCCGGTGTGCGGCTCGCCCGATCATCCCCTGCCGGCGCAGCCCACGACCGATCACGTCGACGCGGAGCAGCTGGCCGCCGCGGAGGAAGCGGCCAAGGTCGTGCTCGCCGGCGCCAACGAGGCCGCCGCTCGCTGGTCTTCAGCCGTGGGCCGCGCGCGCACGGCCTGCTGCACCGCGCTCGACGCCGTCGAGCAGCTCGTCGCCGTGGACCAGCTCGTCGACGGCTCGGCCGATCGCGAGCAAGCCGCCGCGTCGGAGCTGACCGAGCTGCGCGCCGTGCTCCGGGAAACCGTCGGGGTCTCCCCCGCATCGGCACAAGACATGGTGACTCTGCTGGCTGCCGAGCGACCGTCCGTCGACCCCGACCTGCCGGCAACGCTGACCACCCTTCGCGAGGCGGTCGCCGACGCCGGGGCCACCGCACACCGGCGTGCCGCCGAAACCGGCTCGGCCGAACGACAACTGCGCGTCCACGAGACCCAGCTGCGCGCCTTCGAGGCCGAGTTGCGCAGCGCCCAGGAAGCAGCGGACACCGTCGCGGGGGCGGTGCGGCTCAGCGCGGCGCAGGTGGAGTCGCTGGACGGTCAGGCCATCGCCGCGCGCGATCGGATCGCCGAAGTACTCCGGGAGCACGAGCAGGTGTGTGGTTGTTCCGCGGGCGCCGATGCCGTGGACTTGCACACGGCGTCTGCCGCTCTGCTCGACCGCTTGGCGGCAGCCGCCATCGCACAACGAACCGCGTGGTCCGAGCTCACCGCAGCGACCGACGAGGTTGCCGATGCCCTCGCCTCCGCCGGCTTCGCCGACGCCGAATCAGCAACGAGGGCAACACTTTCCGACGCGGAAGCAGCACGGCTGCGGGCTCTGGTCTCCTCCGCCGAGACCGACGCGGCGAAGGCGACCGGTGTGCTCGAACAGCCCGCAGTCGCTGCCGCACTGGATGCCCCTCCGGCAACGGTCGACGCCGTCGCCGAGGATGTGCGCGCCGCAGAGAGGGCGGCCCGGCATACCCGTGACGCGGTGGGTGAGATCCGCCGAGCCCTGAGCGGCCTGCAGCGGATCACGGCCGAACTCGCCGCCCATGACGAACGGACGGCGCCGTTGGCGCAAGAGCTCGCGGTCGCCACCTCGCTCGCATCGGCCGTGTCCGGGTCGGGCGACAACACCATGCGGATGCGCCTGACGGCATACGTCCTGGCCGCCCGACTCGAGTCCGTGACTGCGCTCGCCAACGAGCGACTGCAGCTGATGACCGATGGCCGCTACCAGCTCGAGCACACCGACGAGCGCGCCGCACGCGGCAGCAAGAGCGGGCTCGGGCTGCGGGTGCGCGATGCGTGGACCGGCACGACACGTGACACCGGGTCGCTGTCCGGCGGTGAATCGTTCATCGCGTCGCTCGCTCTCGCCCTCGGCCTCGGTGACGCCGTGCTCGAAGCCGCTGGTGGCCGACGGCTCGAAACGCTGCTGGTCGACGAAGGTTTCGGTTCCCTGGACGAGGACAGCCTGGAACAGGTGCTCGACGTGCTGGACGGGTTGCGCGCCGGCGGTCGCAACGTAGGCATCGTCAGCCACGTTCCGGAACTGCGGACCCGGATCCCCGCCCAGATCCGGGTGTCCAAGACCGCTCGCGGCTCCACCGTCCAGGTGGTCACCGCCGACGTCGCCTGAGACCGCCCAGTAGTGGACCGATCCTGTCCGCTGGGCTACCTATGGTGAGCAGTGCTTCGACCGAAGCGCCCACACAATCGGAGGCCAGCCCATGGAATTCAAGCTTGAAGTCGTGCCGATGCCCGTCACTGACGTCGACCGTGCCAAGTCGTTCTACACCGAGCAGCTCGGCTTCCGCCTCGACTTCGACCAGCGACCCACGCCGGAGATCCGGTTCGTCCAGCTGACACCTCCGGGTTCCGCCTGCTCCGTGGTGATGGGCGAGGGCGTCGTGCACATGCAACCGGGCACGCAACGGGGTGTGATGTTCGTGATCGACGATGCCGATGCTGCGCGTGCGGAACTGCTCGCGAAGGGCGTCGAGCTCGGGCCGGTCGACGAGCAGCCGTGGGGACGCTTCCTCTACGTGACCGACCCCGACGGCAATCAGCTCGTCCTGCAGCAGCTTCCGGCATACGCCTTCGACGCCGACGGCAAACGAAAGGCGCCCGGCGCACACTGACGACCGCCTCCACCCTCGGTGGCTCGGCCCGCTGCCGCGGCGTGCGCCCCACTCATTCGGTGACGAGGGCCACGCCGCGGACAGTCCTGCGATCGGCCGATCCGCGTGGGAAACTGAGCGCGTGCGGCCGATCAAGCAGTCCAAGAAGCTCCAGGACGTCCGGTATGACGTGCGTGGACCGATCCTCGTCGAAGCCGAGAAGTTGGAGGCTCAGGGTCACCGGATCCTGAAGCTCAACATCGGCAACACGGCGCCGTTCGGCTTCGAAGCTCCGGACGCGGTGCTGCGCGACATGATCCACAACCTGCCCCAGTCCCAGGGGTACAGCGACAGCCGCGGGATCTACTCCGCCCGGACCGCGGTGGCGCACTACTACCAGTCGCACGGGCTGACCGACACCACCGTCGAGGACGTCTTCATCGGCAACGGCGTGTCCGAGCTGATCAGCATGGTGCTGCAGGCGTTCGTCGACGACGGCAACGAGATCCTGATCCCGGCACCGGACTACCCGCTGTGGACTGGTGCTGTCTCGCTGGCGGGTGGCACCCCGGTGCACTACCGCTGCGCCGAGGAGGACGACTGGAACCCCGATCTGGCGGACATCGAGGCCAAGATCACCGACAACACGCACGCGCTCGTCGTCATCAACCCCAACAACCCGACCGGCGCGGTCTACTCCGAGGACACCGTGCGCGGCCTGGTCGACATCGCTCGGCGGCACGACCTGGTCCTGATGGTCGACGAGATCTACGAGAAGATCCTGTTCGAGGACGCCGTCCATCACCACGCCGCCACCTTCGCAGGCGATGACGTGCTCTGCCTGACCTTCAGCGGCCTGTCCAAGGCCTATCGCTCGTGCGGCTATCGCGCCGGCTGGCTGATGGTCTCCGGTCCGAAGCACCTCGCAGCCGATTTCCTGGAGGGCCTGACCCTCCTGGCGAACATGCGCATGTGCGCCAACGTCCCCGGGCAGCACGCGATCCAGACAGCCCTGGGCGGATACCAGTCCATCAGCGAACTCGTCGGCCCGGGCGGACGCTTCTACGAGCAGTCCATGACCGCCTGGCGGCTGCTCAACGAGATCCCCGGCGTGACCTGCGTGAAGCCCAAGGGTGCGCTCTACTGCTTCCCCCGACTCGACCCCGACGTCTATCCGATCGAGGACGATCAACAGTTCGTCATCGAACTGCTGCGTGCCGAGAAGATCCTGGTCACCCACGGCACCGGCTTCAACTGGTTGGAGCCGGACCACTTCCGCCTCGTCACGCTCCCCGACGTGGACGTGCTCACCGAGGCGATCGGCCGAATCGCCAACTACCTCAGTGCTGTTCGTGCCGGCGTGACAGTGTGATCACCCCGGTCGCGTTCCGGGGGCATCCCTCATGACGATGCTGCACTGCCCGGCCACCGTTCTGCTCGCCAGACACGGAGAGGCTGCATACGAGACGAGCACCTGGTCGGACGAAGGCGGGTCACTGACCCGCGCAGGCCGGGCGCAAGCGGCCAGCCTCGCGGATCGACTGCAGGGACGGCGCGTCGCACACGTCTACTGCAGCACGATGGCCCGCGCGGTGCAGACCGCCGAGATCGCAGCTGCGCAGCTCGGAGTCGGCACGACGACCCGGGTCGGCCTTCAGGAGTTCGAGGTCGGCGCTTTCGCCGGAGTCACGCGCGACACCGACCCGTTCGCCACCACCTTCGCCCGGTGGCTCGACGGGGACCTCACGCTACGGCTCGACGGCGGCGAAACCGGCGAGGAGATCGTCGCGCGGGCACGCCTCGTACTCGACGACATCGCCGACGCGCATCCTGGCGAGACCGTCCTGGTGGTCGCGCACGGCGGCATACTCACCCTTGCCGTCCGCACGCTGCTGAGTCACGAATCCGGTGTGCGGCCAAGGCGGTTCGCCAACTGTTCCTTCGCCGAGACGGAGCTGCGTGCCGACGGACGGCGCCTCATCGGCTGGTCCGACCCCGACTGACCCAGCCTGTCGGCAGGCTCTGCCACAGTGTGCGACATGAGTGAAGACTCCCGGTCGCCCATTGGCACCCTCGCGTCGTTCTCGGTGCAGTGCGCCGACGCCCCAGCCCTCGCGGACTTCTACCGACGCCTCGTCGGCGGTCGGGAGGTCTTCCGTGCACCGGATGACTCCGTGGTGTCCGTCGCCGTCGGCGAGGTCTTCGTGACGGCCATGCGGGTGGACGACTATCAACGGCCGACGTGGCCGGACCCGGGAGGGCCCGGCCTGGTGCATCTCGACATCGCGGTCGACGAACTCGTCGATTCGGTCGTCGCCGCCGAAGCGCTCGGCGCGGTACTCGCCGAGGTGCAGCCGCAACCCGCGCTGTTCCGGGTGCTCCTCGACCCGGCGGGACACCCGTTCTGTCTGTCGACCGCCCGACCCGACTGAACCATCGAGACGCTCGCGTCGCCACACGCGCCTTGTCCGGGTCGAGACGCACTCCACCCGGTCTCCACCCACAGATCTACCCATGGGTCGATCCGCTGATGCCCCGATTTCCCGATGCTTGAAGTCATCACCGAGCAGCACTCCACCGCCCCAGAAAGGCACAGCTCATGTCCGACTTCCAGCAGGCACTCCTCATCAGCGGCGGCATCGCCGTCCTCGTCCTCGCCACCGGCTACGGTCGCCGAGCGTTCACCCTCCACTCGCTGATCCGGCCGCTGCTCGCAACCGTCACCGTCGCGTTCTTCTACCTGCGCGGTATGCCGACCGACCGCTCCGAACTCTGGCTGTATGCCGCAGGCCTCGGCCTCGGCCTGGTGTGCGGTGCCGTCGCGACGTTCTTCACCGGTGTCGAACGGGATGCCACCACCGGCAAGGTCATGACTGTGTGCGGGATCGGCTTCGCCGCCACCTGGCTGATCGTCGTCGCCGCACGGCTGGCATTCGTCTGGGAGGCCGACCACAACGCCGGGTTCCGGGAGCACCTGGGCACGTTCATGATGAACCACCAACTGCACGAGGCAGCGATCGCGCCGTTCTTCGTGATCTGGGCGCTGGCCATGGTCGCGTCCCGGATCGCCGCCAACGCGGTCCGCGCCGGCCAGCTCCCGCAGGCCGACCGGTCCGAGCGGCAGCTCGTCGCAGCCTGACCGCAGCGGCCACCACGAGTAACTGACGACAGTAGCGACCTACTCGCCCGATACCGGCCCGGACGATCTCACCTGAGATCGTCCGGGCCGAGCCCGTGCCGGAACGCGAAGGTCACGGCTGCTGCCCGATCCCGCACGCCGGCTTTCGCGAAGAGGTTGTTGATGTGCGTCTTGACCGTGCCCTCGCTGACGACCAGGTGCTTGGCGATGTCCCGGTTGCTCATCCCGGACGCGATGAGGGTCAGCACTTCACACTCGCGCGGAGTCATACCGGCCGGCGGAGTCGGCGGAGCCGCCGGCATCGGTGTGTCGACGCGGTGCATCGCAGCGCGTACCAGCTGCTGCTGCACCTTCGGATCGAGCACGGCCTGCCCACTCGCCACAGTTCGTATGGCGCCGGCGATCTCGGCCCGACCGGCGTCCTTGGTCAGGTAGCCGCGTGCACCCGCGTCCAACGCCCGCATGATCGAGGCGTCATCGCCGTATGTCGTGAGGATCAGCACGCTGGTCTCGGGCGCCTGCTCGCTGAGCAGGCTGGTGGCTTCCGCTCCATCCATCTCGGGCATGTTCAGATCCATCAGCACGACCTGGGCACGTTCCGCGACAGCGACGGCCACCGCCTCCCGCCCGTCCTGCGCGATGCCGACCACCGCCAGGTCGTCATACAGGCCGAGCATGGCGGCGACCGACTCACGGATCACCGTTTGGTCGTCCGCGACGACAACGCGGATCCGGTTGTCTTCACTGGGCATTCGCGTCCTCTGCATCTTCGTGTCGAATCGGCAACCGGGCGGAGACCCGCCAGCCGCCGGCGTACTCACCGTCGTTCACCGGGCCGATCGTGCAACTGCCACCCAGCAGCTCGACGCGTTCCCGGATGCCGACGAGACCCATCCCGCTGCCATCCTCCGATCCGACGTCCTCACCGGGCCCGTTCACGACGTCGAGCGCCAACCGATCACCGTCCCGGACAACCTCAACCGTCGTACTGGCACCCTGCGCGTGCCGGCGCACGTTGGTCAGTGCCTCCTGCACGATCCGGACGGTCTCCTGCCCGACATTCGCCGGCATGGACTCGATGTCCCCGGAGACCTCCAGTCGTTCTTCGGGCTGCACCATCCGCTCGAGGGTCGATCGCAGATCGAGTGTGCCGTCCCGCAGCGCCCGAACCGCGCGACGCGCATCGTCCAGTCCGTCGACCACGAGTCCGCGCGCGGTCTGCACGGTCGCGCGACCCTCGTCGTGTCGGCCTCGCTCCAGTTGTGCGTCGGCCAGGTCCAGCTGCAGACTCACACCGGACAGCGTGTGCGCCAGCACGTCGTGTATGTCGCGGGCGATCCGGGTCCGCTCGGCCATGGCGCTGGCACGGGCATCGGATTCCGCCGTGCGTCGCGTCTGCTCCACCAGCTGCCGGCTCAGCCGCAGCGACCGACGGCGGCTCTGCGTGGCCAGGCCGGGCAGAACGGTCAGCCCGACGGCGATGACGGCATACCAGTTCCAGCGCTGCGGGCCCGCGGCCAGGTTGCTCAGCAGACTCAGTACGACGGTCATCCCGGTCAGGCTCAGTGCAACGCGGGTCGGCCAGCGGACGCCGAAATGGCTGCAGGCGACGAACGCCAGCGACACACACCAGCCGGAGGCACCGAACACCGCGCCCGCGGCGACCCCGAACCCGACGCTGATCGCGAACCGCGGCCAGAGTCCGATGAACCGGTCCGGCACCAGACGCACATAGGCGAGCACACCGCAGACGCTCAACAGGGCGTAACTGAGAACGGTGTGCCCACCCAGTGGACGCAGGGTCAGGACACTGAGGACCAGCAGCGCGGTCGTGATGAACGGTTGTGCCCGCTCATCGAACAGGTCGATCCAGAACCCGGAACCGGCCTCCTCATCGGGTGCCTCGAGCTCTCGACGCAGACGGCTCCACACCCGATGATTCTGGCACTACTGCGGATTCAGTCCGCGAACGCCTCCGGTGGGGGGCAGGAGCACACCAGGTGACGGTCGCCGAACGCGCCGTCGATCCGGCGCACCGGCGCCCAGTACTTCCGCAACGGGTCGACGCCGCTCGGGTATGCCGCCTCGCTGCGCGAGTAGGGGTGCGCCCATTCGTCGGCCGCCAGCGACAGTGCGGTGTGCGGCGCGTGCCGCAGCACCGAATCGTCGGCCGAGACGTTGCCGTCCATGACCTGCTGGATCTCGCCGCGGATCGCGATCATCGCGTCACAGAAGCGGTCCAGCTCCTCCAGCGACTCGCTCTCGGTCGGCTCGACCATCAGCGTGCCGGCGACCGGGAAGGACATCGTCGGGGCGTGGAAGCCGTAGTCGATCAGGCGCTTGGCGACGTCGTCGACGGTCACACCGGAGTCCTTGGTGAGGCCGCGCAGGTCGAGGATGCACTCGTGCGCGACCAGGCCGCCTTCACCGGCATACAGCACCGGGAAGTGCGAACCGAGCCGCTTGGCAACGTAATTCGCGGACAGGATCGCGGCCTGTGTCGCCTTGGCGAGACCCGCGCCGCCCATCAGCCGGACGTAGGCCCAGGAGATCGGCAGGATCGATGCCGAACCGTAGGGCGCTGCCGACACCGGACCGGTCTCTCCGGTCAGCTCCTCCGCGAACGGGTGCGACGGCAGGTATGGCGTGAGGTGCTCACGCACACCGATCGGGCCGACGCCCGGGCCACCGCCGCCGTGCGGGATGCAGAACGTCTTGTGCAGGTTCAGGTGCGAGACGTCGCCGCCGAACTGGCCCGGACGGGCGAGGCCGATCAACGCGTTGAGGTTCGCGCCGTCGACATACACCTGACCGCCGGCCTCGTGGACCAGCGAGCACAGTTCGGAGATGGTGTCCTCGAAGACGCCGTGCGTCGACGGGTAGGTGACCATGATGGCCGCCAGGTCCTCGCCGTGCTCCTTGAGCTTGTCCTTGAGGTCGTCCATGTCGATCTCACCGGTCGGTGCCGTCTGCACGACGACGACCTTCATGCCGGCCATCACCGCGGACGCGGCGTTGGTGCCGTGGGCCGACGCCGGGATGAGGCACACGTCGCGCTCGGCCTCGCCGCGGGCCTGGTGGTACCCGCGGATCGCCAACAGCCCGGCGAGCTCACCCTGCGAACCGGCGTTCGGCTGCAGCGACACCGAGTCGTACCCGGTGATCTCACACAGCCACTGCTCGAGGTCGGTGATCAGCTCACGGATGCCCTCGGTCTGAGCGGACGGCGCGAACGGGTGCAGGTTCGCGAACTCCGGCCAGGTGACCGACTCCATCTCGGTGGTGCCGTTGAGCTTCATCGTGCAGGAACCCAGCGGGATCATCCCGCGGTCGAGCGCGTAGTCGCGGTCGGCGAGTGCGCGCAGGTAGCGCAGCATCTCGGTCTCGCTGTGGTGCGCGTGGAAGACCGGGTGCGTCAGGATCTCGTCGGTGCGGACCAGGCCGGTGTCCCAGGTCAGTCCGCCGTCGGTCGGCACCGGGGCGTTGACGCCGAAGGCCGCGGCCACCGCGGTCAGCTGCTCGTCGGTCGTCGTCTCGTCGACGCTCACCGAGACGTGGTCGCTGTCGACCCGCCATACGTTGATGCCACGCTGCAGGGCGGCCTCGACCACGGAGTCGGCGCGACCGTGGACGACGGCGGTCACCGTGTCGAAGTAGCTGTCACTCGTCAGCTCGACATCACCGGCGCGCAGCGCCTCGGCCAGGCCGGCCGCCTTGCCGTGGACGTCGCGGGCGATGCGCCGCAGGCCGTCCGGACCGTGGTAGACGGCATACATGGACGCCATCACGGCGAGCAGCACCTGGGCGGTGCAGATGTTGGAGGTCGCCTTCTCGCGACGGATGTGCTGCTCGCGGGTCTGCAACGCCAGCCGGTATGCCGGGGCGCCGTCGGCGTCCTTGCTGACACCGACGAGGCGGCCAGGCATGGTCCGCTCCAGGCCCTTGCGAACGCTCATGTAGCCCGCATGCGGACCGCCGAAGCCCATCGGCACCCCGAACCGCTGGCTGGTGCCGACCGCGACGTCGGCGCCGAGCTCACCCGGCGAAGTGAGCAGCGTGAGCGCGAGCAGGTCCGCCGCCACGGTGACCAGGGCCTTGGTCTCGTGCGCGGCGGCGATCAGCGTGCGCCAGTCGGTGATGACACCGTCCGCTCCGGGGTACTGGACGACGACGCCGAAGACATCGCGCTCCCCCGCCGCGGCACGCAGTCCCGACGCGTCGGTGACCGACCGCAGGTCGGCGACGACGACCTCGATGTCCAGCGCGGTCGCGCGCGTCTGCACGACGGCGATCGACTGCGGCATCAGTTGCGCGTCCAGCAGCAGCACCGCGTCGTTGGCAGCCTTCGAGCCGCGACGCATCAGCGTCATCGCCTCGGCGACCGCGGTCGCCTCGTCCAGCAGGGACGAACCCGCGGTCGGCAACCCGGTCAGGTCGGAGATGACGGTCTGGAAGTTGAGCAGCGCCTCGAGGCGCCCCTGCGAGATCTCCGGCTGGTACGGCGTGTAGGCGGTGTACCAGGCGGGGTTCTCCAGGATGTTGCGTCGCACGACCGCCGGGGTGTGCGTGCCGTAGTAACCGAGCCCGATCATCGAGGTCAGCACCTGGTTGCGATCGGCCTTGGCGCGCAGTTCCTCGATCACCGCAGGCTCGGACGGCGCGGCCTCGACGGCGAGGGCCTCCGAGGCACGGATGCCACCGGGCACCGCCTTGGCGAGCAGGTCCTCCATCGTGGAATAGCCGAGCAACCCGAGCATCGACGACACGTCGTCGTCGGTCGGGCCGATGTGGCGGGAGGGGAAGTCGGGCAGATCGACAGCACTCATGGGCGGCACCTTACGGTCGGGTTCGTGCGTGATGCGATGACGTGTGTCCCCAACTGTCGTCACCCATCGGTGCCTTCAGAGCTGCCTCAGCCGGGCGGTCCTGGCGCCTGAGAGGTTCTGAGGAAGTTGCCCCTTCGGCGTCCGACCCACGTATGGCGGAACTCTCCCGCCCGGTGTCGTAAGCACGCATAATCTAACACCCGCAAGCCTGCTGGCCTGCGGGTGTTGGAAGGGTCGTGCGGGACCGGACTCAGCCGGCCGCGGAGCGCCGCGCACGGCGCTCCCGCAATTCGTCACCGGGGTGTGCCGCGGGAGCCTCGTCCTCGGGGCGTTCGCCGGGCAGCTCCGAGAGCGAGCCCTCGACCTCACGCCATACCGAACCGAGTGCGATGCCGAAGACACCCTGGCCGCCGCGCAACAGGTCGATGACCTGGTCGTCCGAGGTGCACTCGTAGACGCTGGCACCGTCGGACATCAGCGTGATGCCGGCCAGCTCCTCGACGCCGTGCTCGCGCAGCACGGTGACCGCAACGCGGATCTGCTGCAGCGAGACGCCGGTGTCCAGCAGTCGCTTGATGACCTTGACGACGAGGATGTCCCGGAAGCTGTAGAGCCGCTGGTGACCGGACCCGGTGGGGTTGCGCACGGACGGCTCGAGCAGACCGGTGCGGGCCCAGTAGTCCAGTTGCCGGTAGGTGACGCCCGCCGCACGGCACACGGCCGGACCGCGGTAGCCGACCTGGTCGGTCATCTCCTCCGGCAGGTCCTGCGTGAACAGCGCCTCCTGCATCGGCTCGGGCGCGTTCGATTTCGCACTGCGCTGTGCTTCACCCTTGCTGACCACGAGATCCTCCACTGACTGCACTGAGACGAGTTGTCCGCCTCGAGTGATGTTCTCGAACCACTGCTTTGACGGACCGGGGCACCAAGCTCGAACTCCCGCTGAGTGCTCCGCAAACGTATGGCGAGGGAGGCTCCGAAGCAACGACCGCAGCGCGTGTCGCGACGTCCGATCTTTCCCTAACCTTCAAGTAAAGGTTTGAACTTCCGCTCATGGGCTGTCCGAACCCTCGTCACCAACTTCGAAGTCCTCCGCGGACACATTGTCCAAGAACTCCCGGAATCGCTCGACCTCGTCCTCTTCCTCGACGGGAACATCGACGCCGACCGCCGCCAGCACCTCCTCGTCGACGAAGACCGGCACGTCGGCTCGCAGGGCAACGGCCACCGCGTCCGAGGAACGCGCACTGATGCGCTGATCACCGTCGATGACGAGCTCGGCGTAGAAGACGCCCTCTTCCATGCGGGTGATCAGCACACTGGACAGCTCATGCCCGAGACCGGTCACGACGTCGAGCAGCAGATCGTGCGTCAGGGGACGCGGCGGGGTGACACCCTGCTGGGCATACGCGATCGCCGTCGCCTCCGGCGCACCGATCCAGATCGGCACGTATCGCTCACCGTCGCGCTCGCGCAGCAACAGGATCGGCTTGTTGGTCGGCATCTCGACCCGCACACCCATCACATCGACCTGTTTCACAGGTCCCACGCTACTCCCGTACGAGGTCGGCTCGCACCAGCGCAAGGTGCAGCTCGAGGCACTGCCGGACGAGTTCCTCGGAGTTCTCGTGGATGTCCACGTCGTGCGTCATACCGGTGAGGCCGCGGACCAGCGCGACCTCCCGCTCGGCAGCCAACCGGAACGGCCGCAGATGCCGCGCCTCGATGCCGTAGGACAGCAGGCCCGCAGCGGCGTGTGCCACCTGCAGGTCCAGTCCGGTGTAGAGGTCGCCGTCCTCGGCACGGATGAGTCCGAAGGACTCGAGATCGGCCAGCGCGCGGGTGTCCAGGCCGGTCGCCCGCTGCAACTCGGTGCGGGTCAGCTTGACGCCGGGGTCGTCGCCCGAGGACTCGTCCACCGCAGACAGCGCGGGGTCGGTGCCGACGGACGGTGGTTGCGGTCCGTCGCTCTGCTCGGTCGGACGCAGTCCACGGTCGTAGGCGTCCAGTGCCTCGGCGATGACCTTCAATGGCCAGTATTTGTCGCGCTGGCAACGCAATACGAAGCGAAGCCGCTCGACGTCGCGTTCGGCATACCGCCGGTAACCGGATGCCGTGCGCTCCGGGGACACCAAGCCTTGAGCGTCCAGGAAGCGCACCTTGGACAGTGTCAGATCGGGGAACTCGTCCTGCAGGCGCGTCAGCACCACACCGATCGACAGACCGACGTTCGCGGAGGAGGCCGCCTCGTCGGATTCCGGCGGCCGGCCCGAGGACGCGGCGTGCGCCTTCGGGCCGGATGGCCGATCGGTCACGACGTCGGAGCGCCGTAGAAGACCAGACGGAACTTCCCGACCATGACCTCGTCCCGGGTGGTCAGGTCGTGGGAGTCGACGAGCTCACCGTTGACATAGGTGCCGTTGAGCGAGCCGATGTCGGTCACGGCGTAGCCGGTGTCGGTGCGGCGGAACACCGCGTGCCGACGGGACACGGTCACGTCGTCGAGGAAGATGTCACTGCTCGGGTGGCGGCCGACGCTCACCTCGGCGTCGTCCAGCAGGAACCGCGCCCCCGAGTTGGGACCACGCAGCGCCAGCAGGAGCGCCGTGCCCGGCCGCAGCGCGTCGATCGTCGCCTGGTCCGAGGACGACAGCCGCACCTCGGTGCCCCGGGGACGCTCCTCGACGGACTCCCCGGCCGGCGTCGCTGTGAATCGCGCGGTGGCGTCGCCCGCGGGCTCTGGGGCGGACTCGGCCGCGGCTTCGCCTGGCACGAAGTCGCTGTCGTCGTTGGTCATTGAATCAACCTCGGGGTCGGAGCCAGCAGTATGTCGGAAACATCGATCCTACGCTGCGGCTCGACCCGCGATGGCATGAACAGCGGCAACGCACCGTCATACCAACGCAGTTCGAGCCGCGGTGATCGATCGGACGGCAGCCTCTCAGCCGAGCGCCGCCTTGTAGGCCTCGACGTCCTGCAGGCCGCCGAGCGCTCCGGCGTCGGCGAGCTTCAGCTCGTACATCCAGCCTTCGCCGTAGGGGTCGTTGTTGACGAGCTCGGGCGTGGCGTCCAGTTGTTCGTTGATCGCGGTGACCTCACCGGCGAGCGGTGCGTAGAGGTCACTGACGGACTTGGTCGACTCGACCTCGCCGCAGGCGTCACCGGGAGCGACCGTGTCGCCCACCGTCGGCAGGCTCACGTAGACCACGTCGCCCAGAGCGTCCTGCGCGAACGCGGAGATGCCGACGCGCACCACGCCGTCCCCCTGGTCCTTCACCCACTCGTGGTCGGCGGTGTAACGCAGGTCGGCGGGGTATTCCAGGTCGCTCATGGGTCTCCTTGGCGTTGTTTCTGAACAGGCACGGCACGACGGGTCTCGGCGTCACACCGGCGCGGGTCACGAACTGCTGGGTTGAGCGTAACGAGGCTTGCTCGTGGGCCGCAACGCAGTCACCTCAAGCCGATTCACGGACTGCACCGACGGTGTCGCACCCAGCTGTTTGAGCGCGTCGACGACACCACCGGGGATGGCCATCGCGGTCGACATGGTGTGCGGATCGCCGATCGCGGTGATGATGTACGGCGCCTTCACGGGCTTGCCGTCGGCGATCATCCCGCTGCCCCCGGCCGCCGAGAAGTAGCTGGAAGCGACGATCCGCACCGAGTCCAGCTGCATCGCCTCGGCGCCGGCGTCCCGCAGCTCCTCGACCGCGTTGAGGACGTCGCTCGGCTTCACCACACCCTTCGGGTCCTTGATCGTGATGCGTATGCCGGGCCCGGTGGCCGGCAGTGTTCCGGCCAGGATGCCGAGCGTCTGCAGCCGATCGGTCGCCGCCTGCAGGGCGGCCGCATCACCGCCGGAACTCTCCAACTGTGTCTTGGTGCGGTTCAGCCGGTCGGCTTCCTTGCTCAGTTTGAGCGACTGCTGGTTGACCCCGTCGAGCAGCGCGACCAGATCCTCCTGGCGCAGATTCTCCAGCCCCGACGAGCGGGTCTCCTGGACCTGCGCGACCATCGCGAACCCCAGCAACGCGGCCAGGACCGTGATGTAGCCGTTCGCGCGGGTGAGCCGCGGCCTCGCGGCACGCCACAGTCGTGCCCACCCGGTGCGGACCGTTTCCTCCTCAGCCGAGGCGGCGGCGGTTGCCTTCGGCTCCTCGGACGCGGTCGCCTTCGGTTCCTCGGGTCCGGTGGCTTCCGGCTCCTCGTGAGCAGTGCCGTCCGACTCCGGAGGTGGAGCGGCCTTCGGCTCGGGCTGCTCGTCGCTCATGCGTGGAAGAGGTGACGACGGATGGCGGCGACGTTGCTGAAGATGCGAACACCGAGGACGACGACCACGCCCGTGGACAGTTGCGAGCCGACACCCAACTGGTCACCGAGGTAGACGATGAGCGCTGCCACCACGACGTTGGACAGGAACGACACGACGAACACCTTGTCGTCGAAGATCCCGTCGAGCACGGCGCGGACCGCGCCGAAGACGGCATCCAGTGCCGCGATCACCGCGATCGGCAGATAGGGCTGCAGCGACAGCGGCACGTCGGGGTGCAGGACGATTCCCACAACGAGACCTACGACCAGGCCGATGGCCGGAATCATGACCCTCCTTCGGGGCTGCGCGACGCTGACGTCGCTGGTGATGGCGCTGACGAGGCGGCGCGCGCGTGACTCAGTGCCGCCGTGGCCGCGGCCGGAACGGTCACGGAGGGCTTGCCGGTGAGCTTCTCCCGGATGCCGTACGTCCCGGCGAGTTCGCGCAGGTAGGCACCTCCGGAGTTGCTCTTGAAGCCGGCCGCGACCGCGGGACCGCCGATGACGTTGACGTCGTACGGCGGTTGCAGGGCACGGAAATTGACCAGGATCGCCTCACCGGCGAACCGGATCGCGGTCTGGCTGGTCAACCGCTGGCCGTTGATCGAGATGGCCTCGGCGCCGGCCGCCCAGAGTCCGTTGACGATGATCTGCAGATCTGTGGAGGTGATGCGGTCGGTGTCCGAACTGTCGGTGCGCGGGTTGCCCTCCGCATCCGTGCCGGCATCGGCCGCGTCGTTCAGTGACAGGACCAGGCCAGGACCATGTGCCGCAGCCGTGCCGGTCGTCAGCTCGAGCGACTTCAGCCGGTCGGCGAGCGAGGTGTCGTGCTGGCGGCTCAGGGCCTTGGCCTGCAAGGCATTGATCTGACCTTGCGTCCGGTTGATCGTGCGACTGTCCTGATCGATCGTGTGCTGCCGGTCGTTGATGCTGCTGATCAGTTCCGAGCGACGCTTGTCCGACGCCGCCTGCGGCAGCCGGAGCGCGTGGGCGGCGACCGCCAGGCACAATCCGATGACGAGCAGGGTCACGACGAGGAGCGGTGACCGCAGACCGACCGACGCCGGCCCACCCTCGGCCGCGCGCTTCTTCGCAGCGGCCGAGTAGCCCGGATCCAACGGTGCCCGCATCAGGTTGTTGATGAGCGACATCGATTGCGCCGGGTCGGTCGGCCCCGCGACGGCGGGTCGGGTGGGCTTGCCGGCCGGCTTCGCGGTCGGGTCCGTCATGAGGTCCTCTGCAGATTCCGGACCATGCCACGGACCTGCCCGACATACATCAGCCCGGCGAGCCAGTAGAGGACCGTGCCCCACCAGACGAACGACCAGCCGAACGGTCGCGCCACGTGGCCCCAGCCGTTGTCGAGACTGCCGAGCAGGACCAGCGGGAATCCGTAGATGAGGCAGAACGTCGCCGACTTGCCGATGAAGTGGACAGGAGGGATCGACAACCGGTGCTTGCGCAGCGTCGGACCGAGCGCGAAGACCATCAGCTCACGCAGCAGCAGGACGACCACCAGCCACCACGGGATGATGTGTTTCCACGCCAAGGCGACGATCGTCGACACGATGTAGAGCCGGTCCGCAGCGGGGTCGAGCAGCTGACCAAGCCGCGTGATCAGGTTGAACCGGCGCGCGATCTTGCCGTCCAGATAATCGGTGACACCGGAGACGACGAGGACCCAGAACGCCCACAGCCGGTGATCCTCCGCCATCAGCCAGAGGAAGACCGGCACGCCGACAAGACGCCCGATGGACAGCAGGTTGGGCACCGTCCAGATCTGCCGGATCAACGGCACCGTGTCACTCACGGCACCCAGGCTAAGTGGTCGCCGTGCTGCGGGTGCGCACCTCCCCAGGGTGATTCGGCCGCGTCGTCGCCGGTCAGGGCGCGATGACGCGGTCGGGGTGGCTGCAGACGGTCATCCGCCGGTCCCGGGTATAGGCCACCAGCGTCACGCCGAGCCGGTCGGCAGCCTCGATCGCCAGGCCGGACGGAGCCGAAACACACGCCAGCACCGGTATGCCGGCCATCGCCACCTTCTGCACGATCTCGAAAGAGGCCCGTGAGGAGACCATCGCGATCAGGTCGCGGGTCGACTGCTCCTGCATCACTGCCCAGCCGGTCACCTTGTCGACCGCGTTGTGCCGTCCGATGTCCTCCCGTATGACGAGGGCCTCGCCGTCCACCCCGAACAGACCCGCGGCGTGCACACCGCCGGTCTTGTCGAAGACCGTCTGCCCCTTGCGCAACAGGTCCGGCAATTCGGCGATGCGCCCTGCCGGCACCCGGAGCCCGGAGGCGGCGGTGGTCGCGTCATACGCCGGGGACTCGGTGATGGCATCGATGCTGGTCTTGCCGCACAGCCCGCACCCACCGTGCGAGATGAGGCTGCGCTGCGCGGTCGCGGGTATGGCGCCGGCCGTGCGCAACTGCAGCTGCAGCACGTTCATCAGCTCGGTGTCGGCGCAGTACCGCGCGATCAGCACGTCCTCGCGCGTGTGGATGATGCCCTCGGACTGCAGCAGCCCGTGCGCGAGCTCGATGTCGTTTCCAGGAGTGCGCATCGTCACGGTCAGGACCTGGTCGTCGACCCGGATCTCCAGCGGCTCCTCGACGGCCACCACCTCGACCCGGGTGCTCACGCCACGGTCGAGGTCGATGCGAACGACCTTGTGTCTGCTGGTGATTCGGCCCATGGTCGGCTCGTTCAGGCGGTGCGTCGCAACGGAGAGATGATCCGCTCGGGGATCTGGGTCACGCGTGCCACTCCCCCGTGGTCGTCCAACGTGACGACCGACGCGGCATCGACCCGGCTGACGCCGGTCTCCTCGCGCAGGATGCCACTGGACGCGACGACGCTCAGGCCGTCGCGCCGCAGCAGGCTCAGGTCGAGGTATGGCGGGTGGGTGGTGTAGTCCGAGGGCCAGACCTGGACGTCGGCGGGTTCCGCCTCTGGGTCGTGCAGGCTGATCAGGTGCAGCTCCCGCGGGGTGAGCAGCAACGCGTTGAGGCTGCTGGCCGACATACCGTGCCAGCGCATGCGGGACAGCACGCGACCCGCGGCGTGCGCCACCGCCAGGCCGCCCTGCTTGTGCCCCAGGTTGCTCCGCAGTCGTGCGAAGTAGCGCTCACTGTCGGTGCTTCCGGCCGGTTCCGACGCGCCCGGCGGCAGCAGCAGATCGACCTGGTCCTGCGGGAAGATCGCGCCGTTGTGCGCGAAGGCCGTGGCGCCGGCGACGAACGGGTGCGTGTCGACTAGTTCCAGACCCAGGCCGGGGGTCGCCAGCCGCAGGTGCAACAGGCCGCGGCGGGTCGGGGTGTCGTGGACGAAACGGGCGAAGTCGCCGTCGTCACCCGCTGCCAGCGCCGACCGATGGACATGCAGCTCGGCGTCGTTCTCGCCGTACCAGGCCATTCCGCAGCCGTGCGCGTGCACCGTCGCCAACTCCTGCAGGCGCTCCAGGGCGGGCGCACCGAGCACCTCCGCGACCGTGACCGGACGATCCGACGACCAACCGAGCAAGCGACACATACGACCTCCGTCCAGCCGCGGCGCACGCGGCACGTTCATTGCTCCCATCATGCGCTCGGGGCCTTCGAGATCGGCCGCCGGGGCGCGTGAATCCGCCCCGTTCCGGCTGCGCCTGGGCGAACTTTTGTCGAAGTTCGCCGATAATGGCGTGCAATCGCGCGTGGCGACCGTGACCATTCCTTCAGAGAGGAAGGAGGTCCATCGTGTCGGTCCTGGTGCTGAACGCGGGCTATGAGCCGCTGCACACCGTGTCGGTCAAGCACGCCATGAACATGCTGTGGCGTGGCGTCGCCACCGTCGAGGAGTCGCACCCGGAGGAGACCTTCGGCCCGTTCCCGATGCCTACCGTGCTGCGCCTGGTGCGCTACGTGAAGATGACCTGGGCCTACGCCAAACGAGGCGGCCTGAAGCTCACCGAGGCGAGCGTCAAGATCACCTGGGTGCAGTTCTCCCGGGGCGTACCGACCTACAGCCAGGCCGGCGTGTTGCGCCGCGACCACGGACAGTGCGCCTACTGCGGGCAACCGGTCGCAACGACGATGGACCACGTGCTGCCGAAGTCCCGCGGCGGCACGACGACCTGGGACAACGCGGTCGCCGCGTGCGAGCCCTGCAACCAGCGCAAGGCCGACCGCACTCCGGACGAGGCGGGTATGACGCTGCTCTGGGAGCCGTTCGTCCCGACCCGCGAGGACCTGGCCTGGTAACTGTCGGCGCGTTCAACGGCCGGACGACGCGGCCAGCCGACCGGCGTTCCGACGGCGGTTCGCCGTGTCGGCCGCAGCGCTGAAGCCGTCGCGCAACCGGCACGCCCGGAGCGCAGCGGTGGGGTCGCCGTGCAGGTCGGCGAGGACGTCAAGCGCTCCGGCCGCCGCCTCGACGCCGCACACCCGTGCCGCGTGGTCGTCCGCCGACATCTCGATCAACAGGTGCACCGATCGCTCGAACGCCCGCGCAGCGCGCAACGACGGGAAGCAGGCGACATTCACCGCCGCGATCCGCAGCACCAGATGATGGCGCCGCACGAGGTGGCAGCGCTCGTGGTGCAGCACCGCACGCAGTTCGGTGGGACGCAGCGCCTCACGCAGCCCACGGGTCACCAGGATGCGGCGTCCCCCGAACTGCTCGGCCAGGGCGAGCAGGGCCGGGCTCTCGACATACAGGACCTCGATGCCACCGCACAGTTCCCGCTCGTATGTCGCGGTCCGTGCCACCGAGTTCAGTCGGCGCCGTGCACTCCGGTCTGCGTCGGCGAGTGGTTCTGAGCGCTCCCACACCAGCGCGAGCACGGCACCGATCACGGCGAGGCTGATCCAGGCGCCGAGTGTGAGGGCGGTCTGCTCGAGCCAGGCGGCAGGGTCGGGTGGTCGGGTTGCGTTGCTCACCGTGACCAGGAGAGCCCCGACTGCACTGGCCGCGAAAAGCGTTGTGCCCGCAGCAATCAACCCGATCCAGCACCTGATCGCCCGATCCGGTCGCCGGACCGCCCAGCGTTCGTCGCGCAGTGCGACCGGCGCGAGGACGACGATGGCCACGGCGAGCAGGCCGGGCACGAGCACGACAATCACGACTCGGGCTCCCCCAGCACCCGGCGCAGTACGTCCAGGTCCGTGGTGTCCAGCTCTCCGGCGAAATGAGTGAGCGCAGCCCGCCGGTCGCCCACGTGATCGAGCGCCTCGGACATCGACCGCGCCGCGGTGTGCGGATCCGTGCGAGTGGCCCGGAAGAGCGCCCCGCCTGCGGCCGGTGTCCGTTGCACGAGGCCCTTCGCCTCGAGCCTGCTGAGCACCGTGAGCAACGTCGTCCGCGCCGGCCGGTCGATGGCGAACGTCTCCCACAGCTGCCTGCTGGTCACCGGCTCGTCATACGACCGGAGCAGGTGGAGCACCTCGTCCTCCAAGCCGCCATGGCTGCGTCGTGTCACTCGTCGTCCGTTCTCCTGGGTGGGCCTGGCGGGCACTCTACAGTTCGTAGAACAAGGCCGCCGACATCGCACGGCCTGACGCTTGACCGGGTAACAGCTGGGAAACATGTGACAACGCACCGCGGCGGAACCACCTCTGGTCGCCGGCTTCTGGAAAGGTGAATCTCGTGCAATGAACAGGGACTTCATCAGACATGGAGGAGCGTCATGGGTACACCACGTTTGGCCGCACGGTTGGGTGCGGAAGCATTGGGCACGTTCTGGTTGGTCTTCGGAGGATGTGGCAGCGCGATCTTCGCCGCCAAGGCGGTTTCCGACGACAAGTTCCCGGTCGGCATCGGCTATCTCGGAGTGGCGCTGGCCTTCGGGCTGACGGTGCTGACCATGGCCTACGCGGTCGGCCATGTCTCCGGCGGCCATTTCAATCCGGCGGTCACCATCGGGTGTGCCGTCGGCAAACGGTTCGACTGGAAGGACGTGCTGCCGTACGTCGTCACCCAGGTCGTCGCCGGCCTGATCGCGGGTGCGGCACTGTTCGCGATCGCCAAGGGCCAGGACGGGTTCGACGCGACCGGGAACATGGCCGCCAACGGGTATGGCGACCACTCCCCCGGCGGGTTCTCGCTGGCCGCTTGCCTGCTCGCCGAGATCATTCTGACCGCGTTCTTCCTCTACATCATCCTCGGTGCGACCGATGGCCGGGCTCCGGTCGGATTCGCCCCGCTGGCAATCGGATTGGGGCTCACGCTGATTCACCTGATCAGCATCCCGATCACCAACACCTCGGTGAACCCGGCACGTTCGACCGCCGTCGCGTTCTTCAACGGTGACGGCGCGCCCGCGCAGTTGTGGCTCTTCTGGGTCGCGCCGATCGTCGGCGCCGCGATAGCCGGTGCGACATACGGGCTGATCACTCACGAGGACCGCGCCGGTGTCGACATCGAGGGCGAGACCGAGTCGGTGACCGCGCGGGCCTGATCTCAGGCGCGCTGGGTGCGGTAGGTCTGTACGACGACGCCACTGGGATACGGCGTGCAGGCGATGAGATCGAGTCGCCGCGCTGACGGCAGTTGCCCGAAGAGCGACTGCCCACCGCCCAGCACCAATGGCTGCACCAGGAGACGGTATTCGTCGATCAGGTCCGCCGCCGCCAGCGCGCCCGCAAGTCCGCCACCACCCCAGACGATGACGTCCGCGCCGTCCTCGGCCTTGATGGCGGTGATCTCCGCGGCCAGGTCGCCGCGTGCGACCCGTGTCACGGGCCACGATGCCTCGGCATCGGTCAATGTCTTCGAGAACACGACCTTCGGTATGTCGTTCATCGGGGTCGCGTACGCGCCGTCCGCATGCGGCCAGTACGACGCCATCTCCTGATAGGTGACACGACCCATGAGATGGGCGCCCGCTCGGCGAACGCGCTCCAGTTTCCACCGGGTCAGCTCCTCGCCCTCGGCGACCGAGGTGCCGGGGTGCGCCCGATCGCTGCTGACGTATCCGTCGAGCGACATCGACATGTACAGAATGACCTCGCGCATGATGCTCCTCCTCCGGAGTCGTCGCCCCCGTGCGGGCGACGTTCTGTTCATGCCACGAACACACCTGGCCCGATACGACATTCGGCCGAAGCAATCCCGGCCGCCGCGACCCGGCGGTCAGCCGCCGACTGAGGACCGGGTCGGGCAGTCACCGGCCGCCGACTGAGGACCGGGTCGGGCAGTCACCGGCCGCCGGACTGCCTGCGAGGCGCGCGTCCGTCCAGCGGAGCAACCGCGGCAGCAACGGGGACCGGCCCTGCAACACGCTGTCGTGGGCCCGCCCCGGGTACTGCTCGTAGTCGAGCGGCACGGCCCGGGAGCACAGCGCCCTCACGTAGTGCCGTTGGATCGCTGCCGGGATCACCCGATCCGCTCCGCCCCATGCGATCAGCAACGGTGCACTGCCCAGTGTCCTCGGTGTGTTCTGCGCCAGGCGCCGGGCCAACGGGCCGGTGTCCGGCGACCGGTCCAGCAGCCCGTATGGCGCAGCATCAGCGTCGGCAGCAGCGGCGACCCGCTCCGCCTGCCGCAGGCACTGCACGCTGATCCGGCTGACCGTGCGGCGCTCGCCGGTCTTCACGTAATGCGCGGTGCGCACATCCGCGTAGGTCTGCTCGTAACCCGTGATCAGGTACGCCATCAGGGTTGAGCCGCTGCCCCGCAGCCGGCTCCAGTAGTGCGCGATCGCCGTCATGTCACTCGTCGGTGAGATCGCCGCGACGCCGGACAGCGGTACGTCGGGTGCGTAGCTGCGCTGGATCTTGTCGGCCCACAGGGCCGCACCGCCACCCTGCGAATGTCCCCACACGACAGTCCTGTTCGAGACGGACAGCTGACGCATCTGACGGACCGCACGTACGGCGTCGAGGACGGCGCGACCCTCCGCCGACCCGACGAGGTACGGCTGTGCACCGCGGGCACCCATGCCCTCGTAGTCGGTCGCGACCAGCACCCAGTGGTTCCGGATGATCTGGCCGAGTTCTTCGTGGATGCCCGAGCCGAACGGTTGCCGCAGCATCGTCGGCGCGCAGTCGCGTGCGTAACCGGAGGTGCCGTGCGCCCACGCCAGGACCGGTCGTCGGCTGGGTGGTGCGTGCTGTCCGATCAGGACGAAACCGCTCGCGACGGTCGCGGTGCCGTCCGCCCGTGTCGTCGTGTAGAGGATCCGCCAGGCCCTGGCCGTGCCCGGTATGCCGCGGGTGTAGCGCACACTGCGCAGCAGGCGTCCCGGCGCGGAGGGCACTTTCGCGGGCGCGGCGTAGAACGAGTCGACCGCCGGTGCCGCGTGGTGCGAGGACAGCGCGATCGTGGACACTCCGACGAGCACGAGCACGGCCATCGAGCCCGCCACCAGCCGACGCCACCCGCGCCATGCCTGCCGCTCCGAGACCGCGCTGATCGGCATCTTCACCCGCCCCCTTTACGCACGACAACTGCCACATCGTGCAACGCGTGAATGGGTGCTTCATCGAGATGTGCTGAATGCCCGATGACAGTGCGAACGCGACGCTCCCGGCATCGGGATGACAGGAACCGCGCGTGGCGACTCTCCTTCGTCGCGTCACGCACGCGCTCCCGGCATCGTGTCCCCGACATGCGACGACCGTTTTGTCGGGATGACAGGAACCGTTTGTCGGGATGACAGGAACCGCGCGTGGCGACTCTCCTTCGTCGCGTCGCGCACGCGCTCCCGGCATCATGTCCCCCGACATAGCGAAAACCGCCGACAAGTCGGCGGTTTCGCTATGTCGGGATGACAGTGTCGAGTCTCACGACATTTGCAAGGCATGTCTCGCGACATGTGCAAGGCCGGGGTCGGCTCGGATGGGGTGGTGTCGAAAGCCAAGCTGGTCATTACCGCGATCGTTCGTTCGGGCCTGTCTCAGGCCGAGGCCGCCCGTCGGTACGGCGTCTCCGAAGCGACGGTGTCTCGGTGGATGCGTCGGTACCGGGCCGAGGGCGAGGCCGCGTTCGAGCCACGCTCGCGCCGGCCACGCCACAACCCGGCCACGACCCCTGCGGTCGTGGTGCAGGCAGTCCTGGCCGAGCGTGACCGGCTCGTGGCGGCCGGGCACGATGCCGGACCCGACACGATCCGGTGGCACCTACAACAAGCCGGGGTCCCGGCCCCGTCCCGGGCCACGATCGCCCGGATCCTGACCGCGAACGGGCGGGTGCGTCCCGAACCGAAGAAGAAACCCAAGAGCGCCTACATCCGCTTCGAGGCCGAGCAACCAAACCAGACCTGGCAGTCCGACTTCACCCACTACGCCCTCGCGGCAGGCACCGACGTCGAGCTCATCACCTGGCTCGATGACCACTCCCGCTACCTGCTGCACCTGTCGGCCCACCCCCGGGTGACCGGGCCGATCGTGCTGGCAACATTCCAGGCCACGATCGATGAATACGGTTGTCCGGCAAGCACTTTGACCGATAACGGGATGGTGTACACCGTCCGGCACTCCGCGACCGGAGTCCGCGGCGGACGCAACGCGTTCGAGAAGTACCTCGCCGAGCACAACATCACGCAGAAGAACGGGCGCGGCGCGGGAGTCACCCCCAAACCCAGGGCAAGGTCGAACGCTTCCAGCAGACCCTGAAGAACTGGCTCCGGCGTCAACCCGGCCAACCGGCCACGATCCAGGCCCTGCAAGAACGACTCGATCAGTTCCGCCGCGAGTACAACCACGACCGCCCCCACCGGGCACTGGACCGGCGGACCCCGGCCGCGGCCTATGCCGCACGACCCAAAGCCACACCCAGTAACGAACCCGCGGACCGAACCCACAACCGGGTACGTCACGACAAGGTCAGCCAGGGAACAGTCACCCTGCGCCACGCCAGCACACTGCACCACATCGGCATCGGCCGAGCCTGAAACGGGCACCGGGTGATCCTGCTCGTCCAAGACCTACAGATAACCGTCATCCACGCCGTCACCGGCGCAGTCCTACGCGACCTCACCCTCGACCCGACCCGCGACTACCAACCCCAAAAACATCAAGGCCCGAACCCTCAATGAGGGTTCGGGCCTTGCAGATGTCCTGAGACATCACATATGTCGGGATGACAGGATTTGAACCTGCGACCCCCTGACCCCCAGTCAGGTGCGCTACCAAGCTGCGCCACATCCCGATACCCCTTGCGGGGCGACCGAAACGATATCGCACGAGTAGCCGTGCGACCCAATCGGACTCACCTCAACGGCGGCGCTTCTCACGGACACGGACCGACAATTCGATCGGCGTGCCCTCGAAGCCGAACTCCTCACGGATCCGGCGCTCCAGGAACCGACGGTAGCCGGCCTCGATGAACCCGGACGCGAACACGACGAACCGCGGCGGTCGGGTCGATGCCTGCGTCGCGAAGAGGATGCGCGGCTGCTTGCCACCGCGCACGGGATGCGGGTGACCGGCGACCACTTCACCGAGGAAGGAGTTCAGCCGACCGGTCGGCACCCGCTGATCCCAGGAATCGAGCGCCACCTCCAGGCCCGGCACCAGCCGGTCCACGTGACGTCCGGTCATCGCCGAGATGTTGGCGCGGGGCGCCCACGCCACCTGGCCGAGATCCCGCTCGATCTCCCGCTCCAGGTAATGCCGGCGCTCCTCGTCCAACAGGTCCCACTTGTTGAACGCCAGGACGAGGGCACGACCGGCGTCGACGACCTGCTGCACGACGCGCACGTCCTGCTCGGCGATGTTGTCCTCGGCGTCGATCAGGACGACCGCGACCTCGGCCTTCTCGATCGCTGACTGGGTGCGCAACGAGGCATAGAAGTCGGCGCCACGGGTCAGGTGCACACGACGGCGGATGCCGGCCGTGTCGACGAATCGCCATGTCTTGCCGCCGAGTTCGATCATCTCGTCGACCGGGTCGCGCGTCGTACCGGCGACGTTGTCGACGACGACGCGGTCCTCGCCGGCAAGCTTGTTGAGCAACGACGACTTGCCGACGTTGGGTCGTCCGACGAGCGCCACGCGCCGCGGGCCACCTCGTTCGTATGCCGAAACGGCCGACGTGTCGGGCAGCACCTCGAGCAGTGCGTCGAGCGCGTCGCCGGTGCCGCGTCCGTGCAAAGCCGAGATCGGCCACGGCTGCCCGAGACCGAGCGACCACAAGGTCGCCGCCTCGAGCTCGGTCTTCTGGTCGTCAACCTTGTTGGCGATCAGCACGATCGGCTTCTTGGAGCGGCGCAGCAGCTTGACGACGGCCTCGTCGGTGTCGGTGGCGCCGACCTTGGCGTCGACGACGAACAGCACGGCATCCGCGAGCTCGATCGCGACCTCCGCCTGCTCGGCAACCCGCAGGTGTATGCCGCTGGCATCGACCTCCCAGCCGCCGGTGTCGACGAGCGTGAAGTCGCGGCCGGACCACTCGGCGTCATACGCGACCCGGTCACGGGTCACACCGGGGACGTCCTCGACCACGGCCTCGCGCCGACCCAGCACGCGGTTGACCAGCGTGGACTTACCGACGTTCGGCCGGCCGATGATCGCCACGACAGGGCGACCGCCTGCTTCGGCGGCGTCCTCGTCGAAGGTGCCATCGCTCTCGAGCAGCGCACGGTCCTCGTCGCTGAGCTCGAAGTCGTTCAGGCCGACGCGGAGCGCCTGCTCGACGGACGCGTCCGTCGTCTCGTCGGGAGTGGAATCAGACATTGCCCCATCATCCCTGACAACGGTCGAAAACCGTTATTCGGGAGCCACCGTTGCCCCCTCCGGACCCGGTCGATCGCCGACTCACTGCGCTCGTGGCAGCGTGAGTCCCGTCTCCTGCGTCGCGGTGTCCACGTGCGAGGCCAGCCGACTGCGCAGTTCCTCCGTCGACAATCGCAGCCGCTCCCGGCCGGGAACACCACGGTGCTTCTGCAGCGCGAAGGGTTCGCCGATCACCACGCGCAACGAGCCGCGCAACTTGGGCCAGGAGTCCCGGCCGCCGGTGCCCTTCGTGCCGAGCACGGCCACCGGAACGATCCGCGCACCGGTCGCCTGCGCCAGGAATGCCGCGCCCTGCTGGGCCGTCTCGACCGTGCCCGATCCGCGCGTGCCCTCCGGGAAGATGCCGACGCCGCCTCCGGACATCAGCGCCTCGCGGGCTGCTGCCAGAGCGTCCCGGTCCGCGCTGTTCTGGTCGATCGGGATCTGACCGGTGATCCGCAGGAAGAATCCCCACAACGAGCCGAAGTAGGAACGCTTCACCAGGAAACGCAGCGGCCGCGGCGCGAAGACGAAGACCAACGGCCCGTCGAGGAAGCCGACGTGGTTCGAGACCACGATGATCGGCCCCTCGGCGGGCATCCGGTCGGTGTGCAGGGTCCGCACGTCATACAGCAGGTGCGCGAGCAGCACCCCGAACCGACGACAGGCGTCAGCCAGCCGAGGTCGATAGCTCTGGATCGCCATCGAGAACCTCCTGCACCACCTGGAGGACGGCGGCCACCGACTGCTGGAAATCGATGTGCGACGTGTCGACTGTGACGACCCCGTCGGCGGCCGTCGTGAACTGCGAGACGGTCGAGTCAGCGCGATCACGGTCGACGATCTGCGACCTGGTCGACTCCGCCGCAACCTTCAGTTGCTTGGACCGGCGGGCCATCCGTGCGTCTTCGCTGGCCGTCATCAGGATGCGCACCGGTGCGTCAGGGGCGACCACCGTCGTGATGTCACGCCCCTCGGCGACGCAACCACCGGTTGCCGCCGCCCCCTGCGCGATCAGATCCCGTTGCCGTTGCTTGAGATTCGCCCGCACATCAAGGTTCGTCGCGACCTGTGAGACCACCGACGTGACAGCGTCCTGGCGGATCTCGGCGTCGATGAGACGGTCACCGACACCGACGGTCGGCGCCTTGGGGTCCATGCCCATCCGCAGGTCGAAGGTGCGACAGTGGTCGGCCACCGCCGCCGCGTCCGTCAGGTCGATCTGCGCGTTGACGCACGACCACGCGAGGGCGCGGTACATCGCACCGGTGTCGAGATAACTCACCCCGAGCCGCGCGGCGACGGCCTTCGACACGCTCGATTTACCGGTCCCCGACGGGCCGTCGATCGCGACGACCAGCGCCTTATTCATGCCCGGGCCCCTCCTTCGTCGGGTCCCGCCATTCGTCCTGAGCCCTTTGGTCGCTCGCTCCGCTCACTCATGAACACTCCATCCCTTGTCCTCCAACACATCTCGCAACCGGTCCACCACACCAGGCAACACGGACAACTCCACGAGCCCCACCATTGCGCCGACCCCGTGCTCCATCCGCAGGTCCTCCAGGTTGATGCCGGCGTCGCCCACGTCGTTGAACAGTCTGGCGAACGCACCCGGCTCGTCCGGAATCGGCACGATCACCGTCGCGTATGTCGCGGGTGCGGCACCGTGCTTGCCCGGGATCCGGGCGTGACCCAGCTGACCGTCCGAGATCAGTCGTGCCACCTCGCCCCGACTGCCCTCGGCCGCGCTGCTGTCCGCGGCGAGCTTCCCGAGGGACTGTGCGACTGCACCCAACTGCGCGACGACCCGGTCCAGGACCGGCGCCACTGCCGCGGCATTCCCCGCCAGGATCTGCGTCCACAGCATCGGGTCACTCGCGGCGATGCGGGTCACATCGCGAATCCCGCCGCCGGACAACGCGATCGCCGTGTCCGGCAGCTCCCGCAACTGCGCCGCGACAACCGATGCGGCGAGTTGTGGGATGTGCGACACGACGGCCACCGCCGCGTCGTGCTCGCCCGCAGGCATCGTCTCGACGGCGGCACCGGTCGCGTGCGCCAACTGCTGGATCAGCCGCACCGCGTCCGGATCCGACTCCTCCAGCGGACACACGACCCAGGTACGGCCCTCGAAGAGGTCGGCCTGCGCGGCCACCGCACCGGACCGCTCACGACCGGCCATCGGGTGACTGCCGACGTACCGCCGCAGCTCCGCCGGAGAGACCAGGGCACGAACGGCCTCGGCCACCTGCTGCTTCACCGACGCGACGTCGGCGACCACGGCGGACGGCCACCGTTGCAACTGGTCCGCGACCACCGATGCGGCGACGTCCGGTGGCGCGGCCACGAAGACCGCGTCGGCCGCGACATCGTCGTCGATCCGCCCGGCACCGAGATCGGCTGCGAGTGCCTGTGCCGTCGGCGACGGATCGCTGAGCAGCACCTGGAAACCCTGGTGGGAGAGGGCAAGACCGATCGACGTGCCGATCAGTCCGGTGCCGACGATGCGAACCGAGATGCCAGCCGAGCCCGTATCGAGACCGCCCGGTCTCGATACACCTCCCCCGCTTCGCTCCTCCGGCACTCGACCAGCTTGGTCCCCCGGCACTCGACCAGCTTGGTCGCTCACAGACCGGCCGCCTTGTAGAGTCCTGCGACCTCCTGCCGGGTGAGCGGCCGCATCTTGCCGGGGCGCAGCTCACCGAGGTGGACCGGACCGACGTCGGTGCGTGACAGCGACTCGACCGGGTGACCGACGGCCTCGAGCATGCGACGCACGATGTGCTTGCGTCCCTCGTGCAGGATGACTTCGACGAGCGCCCAGCCGGGTTTGGAGTCCACGACCTTGAACGAGTCGACCGACACCTTGCCGTCCTCGAGCTCGACGCCCTCGCGCAACTGCTTCCCGAGGGTGCGCGGCACCGGCCCGGGAATCATCGCGACGTAGGTCTTCGGCACGCCGTACTTCGGGTGCTGGAGGCGGTTGGCGAGTTCGCCGTCGTTGGTCAGCAGCAACAGACCCTCGGTGTCGACATCCAGCCGGCCGACGTGGAAGAGGCGCTCCTTGCGCTGTTCGACGTATTCGCCGACGGACGGACGACCCATCTCGTCGTGCATCGTCGACACCACGCCGAGCGGCTTGTTGAAGGCCAGGTAGACACGCGA
The DNA here is from genome assembly GCF_055397625.1 of Flexivirga sp. G2. Lineage (NCBI taxonomy): Bacteria > Bacillati > Actinomycetota > Actinomycetes > Micrococcales > Dermacoccaceae > Flexivirga > Flexivirga sp. G2. Next base: position 2,127,177 of record NZ_AP039675.1, on the reverse strand, counting down.
CTCGTCCAGCTGGATCCGCTCACCGTCGACGTGCACCGTCTGTGCCAGCGCGTCGATGCGCACGCCGAGCTCGGTCACCACATTGCCGTCGACGGAGACCCGGCCCAGTCGGATCAAGTCCTCGCAGACCCGGCGACTACCCACCCCGGCCGCCGCGAGCAGCTTCTGCAGGCGCACACCGTCCGGGTCGTGCACGTCGACATAGGGAGCCTGCGGAGCCGCGGGCTGCTTCGGACGCTGTTGGCCGCCGGCACGGGTCCGTGCCGGTCGCCCGGCGCCCCCGGTAGGACCGCCGGCGCCGCCGCGTGCAGCTTGGCCTCGCGCACCTGCCTGACCTCGATGGCCACGAGATCCGTTGCCCGACTGGTTGTTTCGCTTGTTGCCTGTCATCCGTGTCCCTGCGCAATCAGTTCGTCAACCACATCTGCATCCGGCAGGTATGGCGCCAGTGCCGGCAGTTCGTCGAGCGAGCTGAGCCCGAGTCGCTGCAGGAAATAAGGGGTGGTGCCGTAGAGCAGGGCACCTTGTTCGCCGTCGGAACCGACCTCCACGATCAGGCCGCGCGTGAGCAGCGTGCGCACGACACCGTCGACGTTGACGCCGCGGACCGCGCTGATCCGCGAGCGGGAGATCGGTTGCCGGTAGGCGATGACCGCCAGCGTCTCCAGCGACGCCTGGGTGAGTTTGGCCTGTTGTCCGTCGAGCAGGAACTTCTCGACCGCCGGTGCATAGTCAGGTCGGCTGTAGACCCGCCAGCCCCCGTTGATGCAGTGCAGCGCGAATCCCCTGCGTTGCTCGGCATACTCGCTCTCGAGACTCTCGATCTCCTCGGTCACCTCGGACTCGGGCAGCTCGAGAGCGGTCGCGAGCTCCTCCGCGGTCACCGGCTGGTCGACGACCATCAGGATCGCCTCGATGGCGCTGCGCGCGCCGCCGGGCATGGTTCGTACGTCGAAGGGCAGCGCCTCCTCGACCATCTCCTGTGGATCCTCGGCCTGGGGTGCCGTGTCGTCCGCGGACACCGCGTCGGGCTCATGTTGCTCGTCAGTCATCGCCGTTCTCCTGGCCGTCCTCACTCGTGCTGTCACCGGGCGCCGGACCGGTGGCCTGATCGTTGTCGAGCTCGTCGAACTCGCCGCTCACCTCGACGGCGGCATGATCGTCGCCGGTCCAATGCACGACCAGCTCCCCCAGCGCCTCCGGCTGGTCCATGGTGACCGCGGCCTCCTTGTAGAGCTCGAGCAGTGCCAGGAAGCGGGCGACGATCACCAGGGTTGAATCCGCATCGGCGACCAACGACCGGAAGCTCGCCTGCCGACGCTCGCGCAGCGCCGAGATGACGATCGTGGCCTGCTCCCGAACACTGACCGCGGGCGCGTGCAGGTGGGTCAGGCCGACCGTGGGCTCGGGGCGGGGAGTCATCGCCTGCGCCGCGACCCGTGCCAACTGCTCGGGCGTGACGTTCATGATGAGCTCCGGCAGGAGCTTCGCGAAGCGCTCCTCCAGACCCGCCTGCCGGGCCGTCATACGACCGGCGGACTGCATCCGCTCGGCGAACTCGGCGGACACCTCCTTGAACGCGCGGTACTGCAGCAACCGGGCGAACAGCAGGTCGCGCGCCTCGATCAACGCCAGATCGTCGTCGTCATCGGCGCGCAGGTCCGGCAACAGCCGAGCAGCCTTGATGTCCAACAGGGTTGCCGCGATGAGGACGAACTCCGAGGCCTGCCCGAGGTCCCAGTCCTTCGCCTCTTCCTGGGCCCGGCGGATATGTCCGACGAACTCGTCGGTCACCTTCGCCAACGCGATCTCGGTGACGTCGAGCTTGTGCTTGGAGATCAGCCCGAGCAGGAGCTCGAACGGTCCGGAGAAGACGTCGAGATGCACCTCGAAGGGGGCGGACGCGGACCGGCGGGTCAGCACACCGCCGGGCACCACCTGCTGCCCGGCATCCTCCGAGGCCGGCGCCGCAGCATCTTCCGGCAGCGCGGAGTCAGTGTCCGGCTCCGCCTGGTCTGGCGGGGCCGGGTGAGCGACGTTCATGATCAGGCCGCGGCCCCGCGAGCCACCAGCTCGCGGGCCAGTTGCCGATAGGCCTCGGCCGCCCCGTGGGTCGAGGCGTATGTCGTGATGGGTTCCGCAGCCAACGTGGCATCGGGGAACTTCACCGTGCGGCTGATGACCGTGTGCAGCACCTTGTCGTCGAAATGGCCCACCACCGAACGGATCACGTCCCTGCTGTGCAGGGTCCGTCCGTCATACATGGTGGCCAGGATGCCGTCGATCTCGAGGCGCGGGTTGAGCCGGTCGGTGACCTTGTCGATGGTCTCCACGAGCAGTGCGACACCGCGCATCGCGAAGAACTCGCACTCCAGCGGTATGACGACGCCGTGCGCCGCGGTGAGCGCGTTGACCGTCAGCAGGCCGAGCGACGGCTGGCAGTCGATCAGGATCACGTCGTACTCGTCGAGGATCGGACGCAGCACTCGGGCCAGCACCATCTCGCGGGCGACCTCACCGACCAGCTGTACCTCGGCGGCGGACAGATCGATGTTGGCGGGCAGGACGTCGAGGTTCTCGTCGGCGGTGTGCTGGATCACGTCGTGGATGTCGTCCTCACGCGAGACCAGCAGGTTGTAGACGGTCGTGTCGAGCTCGTGGGCGCGGATGCCGAGACCGACGGAGAGGGCACCCTGGGGGTCGAAGTCGACGAGCAGGACCTTGCGGCCGTACTCGGCCAGCGCCGCTCCCAGATTGATGGTGCTCGTGGTCTTTCCCACGCCACCCTTCTGGTTGCACATCGCGATGATGCGCGCCGGTCCATGGCTCTTGAGCTCCACCGGCGTCGGAAAGGTGGGCAGCGGACGCCCAGTCGGGCCGACCTGCTCCTTCGAACTCACTGCGCGCTCCTGTACGACTCGTTCGGCCTCTCGGCGATCAAGCGCCAACCTATTACATCCGAGCTGGAGAACGGGCGGGGAGGCTCAGTGAGCCCGGGGATGTGAACTGGCGAACACCTCGCGCAACTGCTGCACGGTCACCATCGTGTAGATCTGCGTCGTGGTCACCGACGCGTGTCCGAGCAACTCCTGCACGACCCGGACGTCGGCGCCCCCTTCGAGCAGGTGGGTCGCGAACGAGTGCCGCAGGGTGTGCGGGCTCAGGTGACCCGGCAGGTCGGCGCGGCGGGCGGCCGTCTGGATGACGTTCCACGCGGATTGCCGCGACAACCGTCCGCCGCGCTGGTTGAGGAACAACGCCGGAGTGCCCTTCCCCTTGGTCGCCAATGCGGGCCGGGCCCGGGTCAGGTATGTCGTGAGCGCCTCTGCGGCAAACCGACCGAGCGGCAGGACGCGTTCCTTGCTGCCCTTGCCGAGCACACGCACCGTCGCGGAGTCGAACTCGACATCGTCCACGTCCAGGCTCACCGCCTCGGTGACGCGCGCGCCGATGCCGTAAAGGAGTTCGAGCAAGGCCCGGTCGCGCATGGACGCGGGTGTGTCGCCGACGCCGGCGGCCTCGAGCAGCCGCTCCACCTGATCCAGCGGGATCGCCTTCGGCAGCCGACGCGGCGGTTTCGGCGGTGGGACCGCGGCGGCGACGTCATCGGGGGTGTCGCCCTCCAGCGTCAGGAACTTGTGGAACCCGCGGACGGCGACGAGCGTGCGGGCGGCGGACGAGGCCGCCAGCGGCGGGTGCTCCGGAGTTCCTTCGCGCAGCGTCGCGAGGAAGTCCGCAATGTCGGATTCACCGACATCCCCGGCATCGTGGAGGCCGCGTCCCGCAAGATGGTCGGCATACCGGCGCAGGTCGCGTTCGTAGGCACGCAGTGTGTGTGGCGAGGCGCCCCGCTCGACGCGCAGGTGGTCCAGCCAGCCGCGCATCGACCGTTCGAGAGAGGTTGCCACGGAACGACATTCTCACGTGGCGCGTCTGCAGGGCAGCAAGGGGAACCGGGAAACCAGGAGGAGCCAGCTCGTGAAGTTGTATGCCGCACAGCGATCCCGCGCGATCCGACAGATCGTCCTCGACGTGTTGACCGTCGTCTGGGTGACGGCGTGGGTGTGGCTCGGCATACACGTCCATCAGCAGGTGTCGGGGTCCACCGACGGCGCGCGCAAGATCGAGAAGAGCGGCGGCGACCTGGCGCGGAACCTGCACAATGCGGCCGACGTGCTCTCGCACACTCCCCTGGTCGGCGGCAAGGTCCGCAAGCCGCTCGACAAGTCCGCCGGCGCGGCGACGTCCTTGCAGCACGCCGGCGGCGAACTGGCCGACAACCTGGGCAAACTCGGCGCCGCCATCGGTTTCGAGATCGCCTTGGTCCCGGTGCTGGTCGCGGTCTTCGGCTGGCTCTTCCTGCGCGTCGGCTACGCGCGCCGGGCCGGGCGCGCGGAGGCGTTGCGGCACCAGGCCGGTGGTGCGGACCTGCTGGCGCTGGACGCTCTCACCCGGCTCCCCGCGAAACGGCTGGCGGCGGTCGGAGCACGACCCGCACAGCAGTGGCGAGACGGCGACGAGGAGGCGATCGCAGTGCTCGCCGGCTCGTACCTGGCGCACCTCGGGCTTCGGGACGTCGCCGATTCGGCCGAGCCTTCGTCGACCCGCGAGCCCGAATAGTCACTCCTCGTTAACCGTCCGGACATGCATCGTTCGCCAGACGCCCGCGGCCGGGACGACAATGTGAGCGACAACTTCACCCCTGCTCCGGAGGACCTTGGTGACACTGCACCGCGGGCAGTCCGCTCCCCCGGCGAGGACTCTCGTCGACGTGTTCCAGGAGACGGTTGCCGAGTGCCCGGACGCCCCCGCTCTCGACAACGGTGCGATGGTCCTCACCTATGACGAACTTGCCGAGCGCGCAAGCGATCTCGCGGATCGGCTGGGCCAGGAGGGTGTCGGACGCGGCGCTCGGGTCGGTATCCGCATCCAATCCGGCACGATCGACCTCTACGTCGCGATCATCGGCACCCTGCTGGCCGGCGCGGCATACGTTCCGGTCGACGCCGACGATCCGGACGAACGGGCGGCCGTCGTCTTCGGCGAGGCACAGGTCGCTGCGGTTCTGACCGACGACCTCGCCCTCGAGGTGCGCACACCGGGACCGCCGCGCGAGGTCGAGGCGCCAGAGGTGACCGACGACGCGTGGATCATCTTCACCAGCGGTTCGACGGGCAAGCCGAAGGGTGTTGCGGTCACTCATCGCAACGCGGCCGCTTTCGTCGACGCGGAGGCGCGAATCTTCTTGCAGGATCACCCGATCGGCACCGACGACCGGGTGATGGCGGGACTGTCGGTCGCGTTCGACGCCAGCTGCGAGGAGATGTGGCTCGCGTGGCGGTATGGCGCCTGCCTCGTGCCGGCGCCGCGCTCGCTCGTGCGCAGTGGCATGGACCTGGGACCCTGGCTTGTCGCGAACGACATCACCATCGTGTCGACGGTGCCGACGCTGCTGGCGCTCTGGCCGGCCAACGCGCTCGACAAGGTGCGGATGCTGATCCTCGGTGGCGAGGCATGCCCTCCCGAACTCGCGGACCGGTACGCCACCGCCACCCGCGAGGTCTGGAACACCTACGGCCCGACCGAGGCCACCGTGGTCGCCTGCGCGGCGCAACTGCAACCGGGGCAGCCGGTCCGTATCGGCCTGCCTCTCGACGGATGGGATCTGGAGGTCGTCGACCCGACCGGCCGACCGGTGGCCGAGGGCGAGACCGGCGAACTGATCATCGGCGGCGTGGGCCTCGCGCGCTACCTCGACCCGGAGAAGGATGCCGAGAAGTACGCCGCGATGCCGTCCCTCGGCTGGGAGCGGGCCTACCGCTCCGGTGACCATGTCGTCCGCGACGAGACCGGACTGATCTTCGGCGGCCGGATGGACGAGCAGATCAAGCTCGGCGGACGCCGCATCGAGCTCGGCGAGATCGACGCTGCCCTGACCGCTCTGCCGGGCGTGGGCGGAGGTGCGGCGGCCATCCGCACGACCGGCTCCGGCACCAAGATCCTGGTCGGATACATCACGATCGAGGGCGAATTCGACCTGAGCGCGGCGATGGAGCGGCTGCGCGACGAGCTGCCGGCAACCATGGTGCCCCGGTTGGCGAGCGTCGAGACGCTGCCGACGCGCACGTCCGGGAAGATCGACCGCGACGCGCTCCCCTGGCCGGTGGCGACCCTGCGGGCCGGCAGCGACGAACAGCAGGAGTTGACCGGGACCGCGAAGACGATCGCCGAGTTGTGGCTGGACGTCCTCGGCGCAGTGGTCACCTCTGAGAAGGACGACTTCTTCGACCTCGGCGGCGGGTCGCTGACCGCTGCCCAGATGGTGTCGCGGCTGCGACGGCTGCAGCCCGAGGTGACCGTCGCGGACATCTACGACCACTCCACGGTCGCCGGGTTGGCCGCACACCTCGACTCGATGAGCTCGCCCGCCAACGTCCGTGACCGCAAAGTGCGGCCGACACCGGCGAAATCTCAGGCAGTACAACAGTTCGCGCTGTTGTGCACCCGGACGATCGCCGCACTGCGGTGGGTCTCCTGGCTGCTCCTCGGTGTGAAACTCGCGTCACCGGCGTTGGACGATCTGCGCTGGTCGGTGCCCACGGCACCGTGGTGGCTGGTCGTGGTGCTGGCCGCGATCTTCCTCACCCCGGTCGGGCGAATGCTGCTGGCAGCCGGGATGATTCGCGTCATACTCCGGGGCGTCGGGCCAGGCGTTCATCCCCGCGGCGGCCGGGTGCACTTGCGCCTCTGGCTGGCCGAACGGATCAACGACGACTCCGGAGCGACCAACCTCTCCGGGGCACCGTTCATGACCTGGTACGCGCGGCTGCTGGGAGCCCGGATCGGCCGCGATGCCGATCTGCACAGCCTCCCGCCGGTGACGGGCCTGCTGCGCGTCGGGCGCGGCGCGTCGATCGAGCCCGAGGTCGACCTCAGCGGTCACTGGCTGGACGGCGACCGGTTGCACATCGGCACCGTCACGGTCCGCCGCGATGCACGCGTCGGAACCCGCTCCACCCTCACACCGGGCTGCGTCGTCGGTCGCCGATCCGAGATCGCCCCGGGCTCAGGGGTTTTCGGCGAGGTGCCGGACGATCAGTTCTGGAGCGGCGCTCCCGCCCGGCGCTCGGGCAAGGCACGCGGCGCATGGTCGGACGAGCACCCTCCGCACCGCCCCGCCTTCACCCTCTTGTATGCCGTGATGGCACTGCTGATCGCCGCGTGCCCCGTCGTCGCCACGGTGATCGGCACCTGGATCGGGTTGCTCGTGCAGGGTCGGCATCGCGTCTGGCCCTTCGCCATACTCTCGGTCGTGGCCGGCGGCCTCGCCGGGATCGCGGTGCTGGCAGTACTCGTCTGGCTGGTCGTCCGTTCGTTGAGCGCCGGCCTGCGGACCGGCCACCATCCCGTGCACAGCTGGCAGGCACTCCGCGCGTGGGGCACGTTGCGCATGATGGACGAGGCGCGCGGTTGGCTCTACCCGATCTATGCCAGCACGGTGACGCCGGCCTGGCTGCGTGCGCTCGGAGCGAGGATCGGCGACGAGGTCGAGGCCTCGACCGTGCTGCTCATCCCGAAGCTGGTCACTGTCGGGGACCGCGCCTTTCTGGCCGACGACACCCTGGTCGGTCCGTACGAGTTGGCCGGCGGCTGGCTGCGGATGGAGCAGACCAAGGTCGGCAAGCGATCCTTCGTCGGCAATTCCGGTATGACGGCACCCGGCCGAAAACTGCCCAAGGGCAGTCTTGTTGCCGTGCTGTCCGCCGCGCCCGGCCGGAAGGACAAGCCGAAGTCCGGCACGTCCTGGATCGGCAGTCCTCCGGTGCGGCTCCGTCGTACCACCTCCGGCGGTGACGACTCCCGCACCTATCGCCCGGTCATGCGGCTCAAGATCGCCCGAGCCCTGATCGAGGTGTGCCGCCTGATTCCGTGGCTCGGCGGCTTCGGGCTCTCCGCCGCGACGGCGCTGCTCTGGCTCTGGATGCAGGAGCACTGGGGCCTGTGGTCACTGCTGCTCGGTGGTGTCACTCTCATGGTCGGTGGCGCGATCGCATCGGTGGTCACGATTGCCGCGAAATGGTTGCTGATAGGGCGAGTTCGCCAGGGTGAGCACCCGTTGTGGAGTTCGTTCGTATGGCGCAACGAGCTCACCGATGCGTTCGTCGAGATGCTGGCGGCGCCCTGGCTGGCGCGTGCATCTGCAGGCACCCCGGTCCTGAACCTGTGGTTGCGCGCGATGGGCGCGAAGATCGGTCGCGGGGTCTGGTGCGAGACGTACTGGCTCCCCGAGACCGACCTCATCGACCTGCGTCCGGGATCCACGGTCAACAAGGGCTGCGTGGTGCAGACGCATCTCTTCCACGACCGAGTGCTGTCACTGGACTCCGTCTCGCTCCGGTCCGGCGCGACAATCGGGCCGCACAGTGTGATCCTGCCCGCGGCCGAGCTCGGCCGCCACAGCACCGTCGGGCCCGCCTCGTTGGTCATGCGCGGTGAAACCGTCCCGGACATGACTCGCTGGCTGGGCAACCCGATCGGCCCGTGGGTAACCGACTGATGGCGAATCCCGCATGGTTGTATGGGCGCTCGGAAGTTCGATCGGAATGTCTCAGGAGGGCTCGAAACGTGTTGGTGTTGCAGGGAGCTTGCGAGTCGCAGCGCCCACTCGAGGCAAGCCGTCCGTGAACGGCCAGCCGTCCGCCGACCCGTATCTGCCCGGTCATGGCGATCCGTCATACACGGTCGAGCACTATGACCTGGACCTCGAATACGCACTGATCGGCAACCGTCTCGCCGGCAAGGCGACCCTCTCGATCCGCGCCCTGGCCGACGGGGTCGACACGCTCACGCTGGATCTGCACCACCTGAAGGTGGTCTCGGTCCGAGGACTGCGTACGACGCGATACACCCACCGCGGCGGCCGACTCGTGCTGAAGCTCGCCGAACCGCTCTATGCGGATGCGACCGCAGAGGTCGTGATCACCTATCGCGGTGTGCCGAAGGTGGTCCGCGACAAGGTCGGTGAGGCCGGCTGGGAGGAACTCGAGGACGGAGCCATCGTCGCCGCGCAGCCCGGCGGTGCGCCGTCCTGGTTCCCGTGCAACGACCGACCCGACGCCAAGGCGAGCTACCGGATCCGCATCAGCGCGCCCTCGGACTACTACGTCGTCGCCAATGGCGTTCGCACCGGTAGCGTTCGGCGCTCCAGCCAGACGGTGTGGACCTACGAACAGCGCGAGCCGATGGCGCCATACCTCGCCACCGTGCAGGTCGGCCAGTATGCCGAGCACGAGATCCCCGGTTGTTCGGTGCCGCTCTCGGGAGTGGTCGCGCCCGCGTTACGCGCCCGGTTCGATGAGGCGTTCGCCGACCAGCCGCGCATGATCGCCGAGTTCGAGCGGCTCTTCGGGCCGTACCCGTTCGCCAACTACCGCGCCGTCGTGACGACCGACGAACTGGAGATCCCCCTTGAGGCCCAAGGGCTTTCGGTGTTCGGCTCCAACCTCCTGCACCGCGGTTGGGAAGCGCAGCGACTCATCGCGCACGAGCTCGCACACCAGTGGTTCGGCAACGCCGTCACCCTGCGGCAACTGCGCGACATCTGGCTGCACGAGGGTTTCGCCTGTTACAGCGAATGGCTCTGGTCGGAAGCGTCGGGCAACGCCACTGCCGACCAGCGGGCGCGCGTGCACTGGGGCCGGCTGAGCGAACTCAAGCAGGACCTCACCCTTGGCGACCCCGGTGTGCACGACGTGTTCGACGACCGGGTCTACAAGCGAGGCGCATTGACACTGCACGCGATTCGGCTTGCCAGTGGCGACGCGGCGTTCTTCGACCTCGCTCGTTCCTGGGTCGGTCGGCACAAGTACGGCAACGTGACCACCGGCGATTTCAAGTTCCTCGTCAGCGAGGTGTGCGGCCCGGAGGTCGCCGATCTGCTCGACCCGTGGATCTACGAAGAAGCGTTGCCGGAGCTTCCCCCGGCCTGAGCCTGCCGCTCCCCGACTGCGTGGCTGCGTGCCGTGTCAGCGCCGCAGCCACGCAGCCGAGGAACCCTACGTCGGGCTACGAGGCGTGGCAGACGTTGTAGCTCTCGACGTGGTTCTTGATCGCCCACTGGTAGGTCTCACCCTTGCTCGGGAACCACCAGGTGAGGTGCCGGTATGCGCTGTGTCCGCCGCAGGACGTCAGGTCGGACGCGCGAATGGATGCGCGCACCGGAATGCCTCCTGCGACAGGCTTTTTCGGCGGGACGTACGTGCCGGTGCCCGTGCCATTCGCGGTACGGCCGCCCCAACTGCTCCACGACACCCTGGTGACCAGGCCGGTGGCGTCGCCCCCGTTGTCGATCACCGTCGGGCGCACGTGTCCGAACCCGCGGGTCGGCTGACCACCCCAGCGCGAGAGCCCCAGGGTCGGCAGCGGGTGGCTGAGGCGGCCCCAGGTGATCTGGCCGATGACACCGTCCGCGGCGACACTCTGCGCGCTCTGGAACGCCAAGACGGCGGCGCGAGTCTTCGACCCGAAGATGCCGTCTGCGACGACCCGGTACCCGTCACGGGTCAAGTCCTGTTGCGCCAGGCGTACTGCCGAGCCGTGTGCGCCATACGACAACGTCGGCTGGTGCGCGGCTACCTGCGATGCGGCGCTGCGCCCCTGGTGTGTGCCCTGCGCGTGGGCGGGTGCGGCGACAGCCGTGGTCGCGGCGATGGTGCCGATCACGGCGATCGTGCCGACCGCGAACTGTGTTGTCCTGCGTGACTTCATTACTGATTCCCCCTGAGTTCGGTGGCGTCGTGCGCCACCTCGGATTTGTGTCTACCCGCACGTTTGTGTGCCGGTCATTGAGGAGGACGACACAGCGGCTGCACGGTTGGTGCCGGAGAGCGGAACTCGGTCTAAGTCGTAGGCCCCGGGCCGTGAGTCTGAGTTCTACCGGCACCTGAACCGGTCACCTGGAGGCTGAACCACACTCGGGCGACGAGGTCACCAGCAGATCGCGGCAACGTGCCCGGGAACGTGCAGCTCGTGCGCGTGCAGCTCGGTCCCGAACACACGCGCGACGCCGTGCTGCGAACTCAGCCGGATCGTCCGCGGATCGGTGCGCAGCCCGGTCCCGAGTGCCTTCAGGACGGCCTCCTTGCGCACCCAGACGGACAGCACATCGTCGAATGCCTCCGCCGGGTGCAGAGTGAGGTCCGCAGGCGCCGTCGCGTCGGCGAGCTCGACGTCGATGCCGACCGGTCCCCCGGCCCACCACGCGATCGCCGAGATCCGGGCACTCCGCGAGACCGACAGGAACGGTCCTTCGTCGAGCACCGGTTGACCGTGCTCGACGGACCCACACTGCGAACAGCGATGCACGAGGGTCCCCGGCAGGCCCGCGGCCCGCACCAGAGCATCGGTACTCAGGTGGCCGTCGACGACGAGCGTCGACGGTTCCCCGGTCACTCCGTGGCCGTCCCCGGCACGACCAGCGACGGACGCAGATCCTCCTCGGGCGGCGCCCAGGAACCGGCATCGGCGGACACCTGGTCGCCACTGCGCAGATCCTTCACCTGATCGCCGTCGGCGCCGGTGAACCAGACGTACGGGATTCCCCGTCGGTCGGCGAACTGGATCTGCTTGCCGAACTTCGCCGCCTTCGGCGCCACCAGTGTCGGTATGCCGCGGGCGCGCAGCGCCGTCGCCACACGCACCGAATCGGCGCGTGAATCCTCGTCATTCACCGCAACGAGCACAGCGGTCGGCGTTTCGCGGGACGCGGTCAGTCCCTCCTCGGTGATGAGCAGACCGAGCAGTCGGGACACGCCGATCGAGATGCCCACCCCGGGGAACGTGCGCTTGCCGTCAGAGGCGAGGGCGTCATACCGGCCGCCGGAGCACACCGAGCCGTACCCGGGGTCGCGGTCGAGCATCGTCTCGTAGACGGTGCCGGTGTAGTAGTCGAGGCCTCGGGCGATCCGCAGGTCGGCGACGGCGACTCCGGGCGCGTGCTCGTTGGCCGTGTCGATGACGGACTTGAGGTGTGCCAGTCCTTCGTCGAGGACGTCGTTCTGCACACCGAGCGCACGAACCTGCTCCACGAACGAGCTGTCGGTCGAACTGATCCGTGCCAGTGCGAGGCACTGGTCGACCTGTTCCTGCGTGCGGCCGGAGGCCAGCAACAGCTTCGCCACCCCGTCGTCACCGATCTTGTCCAGCTTGTCGACGATCCGCAGCGTGCCGATGACGTCCTCGATGCCGATGCCGGTGTAGAACCCCTGGCAGATCTTCCGGTTGTTGACGTGGATCGTGTAATCGCCGACGGGCAGCCGGGAGAACACGTCGGCGATCACCAACAGGAGCTCGGCCTCGTAGTGCGGCGGCAGGTCGTTCGCGTCGATGATGTCGATGTCGGCCTGGATGAACTCCCGGTAGCGGCCGCGCTGCGGGCGCTCACCACGCCACGCCTGCTGGATCTGGTAACGCCGGAACGGGAAGGTCAGCTTGCCGGCGTTCTCCAGCACGTAGCGCGCGAACGGCACCGTCATGTCGAAGTGCAGACCGAGCGACGGCTCGCTGTCGTCGGCGGGCGCTGCCAGCCGGCGTACGCCGTAGATCTCCTTGTCGGCGTCCTCGCCCTGAGCGGACAGGCGGTCCACCGGCTCGACGGAGCGGGTGTTGACCGAGGCGAAGCCGTGCAGTTCGAAGACCTCGCGAATGGTGTCGAGCACGATGAGCTCGGCGATCCGGTCGGCGGGAAGCCATTCCTGGAAGCCGCTGATCGGGGTGACCTTGGTTGCCATGTGTGTGTTGATCCCTTAGAGGTTCTGAAGGTACGGATTGGTGGCGCGTTCGCGCGCCATGGTGGTGCCGGGTCCGTGACCGGGCAGCACCAGAGAGGTGTCGGGCAGCGGGAGGACGACCTCGCGCAGCGATCGGGTCATCGCGTCGCCGTCACCACCGGCGAGGTCGGTGCGGCCGATCGATCCGGCGAAGAGCGTGTCGCCGGACAGCACGGTCGAGGTGACCGCGGCCTCGGCCGGCAGGCCGTCCGGGATCTCCTCGATGCCGAAGATCACCGAGCCCTCGGTATGCCCGGGCGTGTGTCGCACCTCGAACGTCATACCCGCCAGTTCCAGCGACTGCCGATCCCGGATCTCGACCACGTCGCTCGGCTCGGTCCAGGTCGGCGCCTTGCCGAACTGCTGCTCGAACATGCCGATCAGCTGCGGCCCGAGCGAGGACAGCGGGTCCGCCAGCCGGTAGCGATCGTCGGAGTGGATGAAGGCACCGACGGTGCCGCCACACACAGGAGTCACCGAATACACGTGGTCGACGTGGCCGTGGGTGAGCAGGACGGCGGCCGGACGCAGCTTCATTTCGGCCAGGGCCTCACGCAGTGTGTCGAGCACACCGATGCCCGGGTCCACGATCACGCACTCCTCACCCTGCCCGGGGGCGATCACGTAGCAGTTCGTGCCGAAAACGGCGGCTGGGAAGGATGCAGTCAGCACCGAGCGAGCCTATCGGTGCTCGTACGGCGCCCGCGACGACGTATCGGCCCACGAGTTATCCGGTGGAAATCCGCCGTGAACCCTTTAGACTGGCGGGCGTTTGCAAACACCCTCCTGACAGGCGCAGATCCGCCGTGTGGAGTACACCGAGGAGTAACTGCTCTTGCGTCTGAATCGGACCCGGTCCGTCATCGGCGTCGCGTGCCTGGCCACGACTTTGAGCCTTGCGGCTTGCGGGTCCAGCAGCAGCGGCGCAACCGCATCCTCCGGCGTGCCCGCGGCCGCTTCGCCGAGCGCCGACGCCGCGACGCTGGGCGTCACCGGCGGCAAGCTGCACTGCGACAAGGCACCTGCCCTCCCGACGAGCACCAAGCAGCAGAAGCTGCCGTCGAAGGCTGCCGCGGCAGGCAAGACGTTCACCGCGGTGCTGCACACCAACTGCGGCGACGTCACCGTCGAGTTGGATGGCGACAAGGCACCGCAGACGGTCGCATCCTTCCTTCAGTTGGCCAAGGGCTACTGGAACGACAGCCCGTGTCACCGGCTGACCACCGAGGGCATCTACGTCCTGCAGTGCGGCGACCCGACCGGCACCGGCAGCGGCAGCCCCGGCTACGGCTTCGGCATCGAGAACGCCCCGCAGAACGGTGACTATCCGTCGGGCACCCTCGCAATGGCTCGCGCGCAGGATCCCAACAGCAACGGCGGCCAGTTCTTCATCGTGTATGACGACACGCAGCTGCCGACCGATGGCGGTGGCTACTCGATCTTCGGCAAGGTCGTCGGCGGTATGAACATCGTCAACGCGGTGGCCAAGGCCGGGACCAACAGTCCCAACGGCGACGGCGCCCCGACTCAACCGATCAGCATCCTCAAGGTCACCGTCACGGAGAAGAAGGCATGAACGACATGTCACCTGAAAACACCGAATCCACCACCGAGGCCACCGCGGCGCCGGCCGCAGAGGCCACCGCGACGGTCACGCCACCGCCCGCCGAGGAGGTGGCCGAGAAGCTCGCCGAGTCGCAGCCGGCCGAGCAACCGGCCTCCGCCGAGGAGCCCGCCGGCGAAGAGCCCGTCGCCGGGGAGGCCCCGGCGACACCGACGCCTGCACCGGCGGCTCCCGCCCCGCGGCCCACTCCGCCGTCCCCTGCCGCCATGAAACCGCACCCGCCGGCGACCCCGGCGGCCGTAGCCCAGACTCCGGTTCCGGCACCCGCCGCGGCGAGCAACTCGGCGTCGTTCGGTCGCGTCGCCGACGACGGCACGGTGTTCGTCCGAACCCCGGACGGTGAGCGCGAGGTCGGCTCCTACCCGGACGCCGGTCACGACGAGGCACTGGCCTACTTCGCCCGCAAGTACGACGAGATCGCCGCCACCGCGAACCTGCTGCTGCAGCGCGTCGTCCAGACCGACCTGCCGGTGCATGACGGCCAGGAGGCGTTGCGCGCCCTGCGTCAGCAGGTCGGCGAGGCTCATGTCGTCGGGGATCTCGCTCAGCTCGACTCCACGGTCGAGCAGATCGCGACCGCTCTGAAGGCAAAGGCTCAAGTGGAGGGTGAGGCCCGTGCGACAGCTCGCGCGGAGGCGGCGACCCAACGCGAGAAGCTCGTGGCCGAGGCGGAGCAGATCGCGGCACAGCCCACCGAGAAGGTGCAGTGGAAGTCGAGCACAGCGCGGATGCGCGAGTTGCTGGACGGGTGGAAGACCCTCCAGCGCACCGGGGCGAAGCTCGACAAGCCGACCGAGAACGCGCTCTGGCAACGGTTCAGCCACGCCCGCAACGGGTTCGACAAGACGCGCCGCTCGCACTTCGCCCGGCTCGACGAGGAGCACGGCGCGGTCAAGGCCCGCAAGGAGCAGTTGATCGCCGAAGCCGAGCGCCTCGCCACGTCCAAGGACTGGGGTCAGACCGCGTCGGCGTTCAAGCGCCTGATGGGCGAATGGCGTCAGGCCGGCCGAGCCTCCCGGCACGACGACGACAAGCTGTGGGCGCGGTTCAAGAAGGCGCAGGACTCCTTCTTCGCGGCCAAGGACGAGGTCGTCGCCGAGGAGAACCAGGTGTTCGAGGCCAACCTCGCGGTCAAGGAGGAGTTGCTCAAGGAGGCCCAGGCTCTGCTGCCCGTCAAGAACCTGGCTGCGGCGAAGTCCGCGTTGCACAACATCCAGGACCGCTGGGACGCCGCGGGGAAGGTCCCGCGCAAGGACATCAATCGCATCGAGCAGGCCATGCGCAAGGTTGAGACGGCTGTGCGCGAGGCCGAGGACTCCAAGTGGCAGAAGAGCGATCCGGAGCTGGCCGCACGCGCCCAGTCCATGGTCGATCAGTTGGAGTCGGCAGTGGCCGACCTCGAGGCCGACCTCGCGAAGGCTCGCGAGACCGGCAACGAGAAGAAGATCAAGGAACTCGAGGAATCCCTCAAGGCGCGCCAGGCCTGGCTCGAGCAGGCCCGCGGCGGTCTGCAGGACTCCGGCCGATGAGCGAATCCGACATCTGTGCAGGCCTGATCGACTACCTGAACGCGTCGCCGACGCCGTTCCATGCGTGCGCCGAATCCGCCCGGCAGCTGACCGATGCAGGCTTCCGGCAACTGCACGAGACCGATGAATGGCCGAGCGACCCGGGTGGCTACTTCCTGATCCGTGGCGGCTCACTGCTCGCGTGGTCGACGCGGCACGCGGATGGCGCGACCACGCCGATACGGATGGTCGGCGCCCACACCGACTCGCCCAACTTCCGGATCAAGCCGCAACCGGACGTCGCCCGGGCCGGTTGGCAGCTCCTCGGTGTCGAGCCGTATGGCGGCCTCATCGCCCCGAGTTGGATGGACCGGGACCTCGGCGTCGCCGGTCGGGTCGCCGTGCGCGACGGCAAGGGCGTCGTGGAGCGGCTGTTCCGGGTCGATGAGCCGATCCTGCGGATCTCCCGGCTCGCCATACACCTGGACCGGTCGGCACGTGAGGGTGAGCAGCTCAACCCGCAGCAGCACCTCGTGCCGCACTGGGGCCTCGGTGACAGTGCCGGCGACTTCCGGGGCTACCTGGCGAAGCAGGTCGGCGTCGATGCCGAGGACCTGCTGGCCTGGGACGCAATGACGTTCGACCTGCAGCCCGCGGCGTTCTTCGGCCGCGACCGGGAGTTCATCGCCGGCGCGCGGATGGACAACCTCGCCACCTCGTATGCCGGGACGCTCGCGCTGATCCGTGCGCACGAGGCGGCCCCCGGATCGCCGACCACCCAGGTGCTCGCGCTCTTCGATCATGAGGAGATCGGCTCGGTGTCCGAACGTGGCGCACAGTCGGCCCTGCTCATGACGACCCTCGAGCGGGTCACCCGGACCCTGGGCGGCGACCGAGATGCCATGCATCGCGCACTCGCCGGCAGCGTGATCGCGTCCGGCGACATGGCGCACGGAACGCATCCGAACTACTCCGACCGCCACGAGCCCCAGCATCAGATCGCGATGAACGGCGGGCCTGTTCTCAAGATCAACACGAACCTGCGCTATGCAACGGATTCCGTTGGTGCAGCAGCATTTTCGCTCGCCTGTGAACAGGCGGACGTGCCGGTGCAACGCTTCGTGGTCCGGTCCGACCTGCCGTGCGGCTCCACTGTCGGACCCGTCACGTCGGCCCTCACCGGTGTCACGACCGTGGACTTCGGTGCGCCCACCCTGTCGATGCACTCGGTCCGCGAACTCGTCGGCACCGAGGACCAGCGGATGTATGCCGACGCCCTGACAGCGTTCCTCTCCCCCGCCTGACGAGCGTGCCGAGGGCAAAGGTCGTATTGCCGGCGGTCGCCATACTCCTGGCGATCTCCGGCTGCGGCTCGGTGCAGGACGGCCGCGAGCCCGGCGGGTGGGTGACGTCGACGACGGAGCCGACCTTCGTCGCGCCCATCACCACGCCGCCGCCGTCGACGTCGAGCGTGGTTCGCACGACATCCATCGCGGCATCGTGCGCGCGGACACCGTGGGCGTTCGGGTTCTCACCGGTGGAGGCGGCGTCCGGCAATCGCTACCTGTCCATCCAGGTGCGCAACTGCGGGTCCCGGTCCGCGACCGTGCCACCACAACCAGTAGTCACTGCCCGCGACCAAGACGGTGATCCCGTTGCGGTGCAATGGGGTTGGCGCGCGCCGAGGAGCTCACGGGTAGTGGCCGCCGGTCAGTCCGTCTCGCTGCAACTGCACTGGCTGTCCAATGGTCGCTGCGAACGCGGGGCGTCCGCCCTGGAGGTGACCGTCGACGGCACGACGGGCCACGTGGACGACTGTCTCCAACTGGGCGGTATGAACGATCTCACCGGTGAGCCGAGCGTCGCCGACGCGCAGTGGGCACCGACGCCCTGACGCTCAACTGGCCCGGGCGCCCAGCAGGTCGTCCGCTGCGAAGACCTGCAATCGGTCACGGGTCGCGAGGTGGATCGGCCACCGCGGGTGCAGGTCGCGCAGCGCCCCGGTCAGGGCGGCCGCCCAGAGCCGGTCCCCCTCCGTCATCCCGGACGGCCCGGGTCGCGAGATGAGCATCGGCACGTCGGCCACCCCCACCTCTTCGCGCACTCGCGTGACCAGGTCGACGATGGCCTGCACGTCACGCGCGTCGGGCAGCATTGGAATGTCGTCGATGGGCACGATGAGATCGGACTGTCGTCCCTCCTCGTCGAGGAAGATCAGCCACAAGCTGCGGCGCCCGAAGTCTCCTCCGCCCATGAGTTCCTCCCAGCGCTCGAAGAGGTCTCGTTCGCTCCGGATCGGTGTTCGTTCTGGTGTCGTTGTCATGCCCCGAGAGCTTGCACCGCCCCGTCATACGCTCGCAGAAGTTGTCCACAGCGCCGGTCTCGACGGCGGAACCCGTCATCGATGGCCGCTCGTCGTAGCATCACCGTCGACACGATCACCGGGGAGGCACGCCACATGGGCGACCAGGACGCGCAGCACATCATCCCGACCGAGGACCGGATCCGCTTTCCGGACATCTCGCCTCGCAGCTACGAACATCCGGCCGACCGCAGTGTGATGGCCACGATGCGCGCGGTCCCCGGTCTCTCGGACATCCTGCGTGCCCTGTCAGGGGTCTTCCCCGAGCGCGGCGAGCGGCTGATGGCACTGGCCTCCTGCATCCGGGTGAGCGAGAAGCAGTACTCGAAGCTGCACCGGATGCAGACGGAGTGCGCGCAGATCCTGGATCTTCCGAAGGTGCCCGCACTGTTCGTCCAACGAGACCCCGAGGTCAACGCGCTGACCATCGGCATCGACGAGCCGTTCGTCATCCTCACCACCGGCCTGCTCGAAGCGATGGATGACGAGAGCATCCGCTTCTCCATCGGCCACGAGATGGGTCACGTGTTGTCCGGCCACGCGGTACTGCGGACTCTGCTTGTGCGGTTGCTGTCGATGCAGACGACGTTGTCGTGGATTCCCGCAGGGGCACTGGGGATTCGCGCCGTCGTCGCGGCGCTGCGGGAGTGGTATCGCAAGGCGGAACTCACGGCCGACCGGGCCGGCCTGCTGTGCGGCCAGGACCCGCAGGCGGCGCTGCGCGCGCACATCCTGCTGGCCGGCGGACTGGACCCGGACCAGATCGACATACCGTCCTTCCTCCAGCAGGCCGAGGACTATCTCGGCGTCGACGACATCCGCGACTCGATCCACAAGCTGCGCTCGGTCGAGGGTATGACGCACCCGCTCGCCGTCGTTCGTGCCCAGCAGTTGCAGAAGTGGGCAGGGTCGGAGGAGTACCGCGCCATCCTGTCGGGCAACTATCAACGACGCAGTGCCGACGCCTCCTCGCATCTCGGAGCGGATCTCGGCGGAGCAGCCAAGTCCTACAAGCAGGCTGCGGCCGACTCGACCGACGCGCTGGCGAACCTCCTGACGAACGTCGGTGAGCAGGTCGGGAAGGTCGGTTCACGGTTCGGTGAATGGTTCAACCGCCCGGCACCGCCTTCGCGCGACGACTGACCCGCGCATCACCCCGCCCGGCACCCTCGGCGGCCGGCGCACCGAGGGTGCCGGCGTTCGTCCGATCACTCGTCAGGACCATGCGCGTGTCCGCGCATGGTCCTGACGCTGTGGAATCCGACCGTCCGGGAAGAGTCAGATCAGGTCGCCGGTCGTGTGCACCGTCGCCGCCGTATTCGCGCGCGGCGCAGCGCTGGACGGTTGCAAGGTGATCGGCCCTCGCAGGAACGAGATCTGTTTGCCGTCGACGGTGACCGTTCGACGGGCATATGCGCGAACCGCCGAAAGGCAGTAGCTGTACGACAGTGTCTGTGTTTGAAACGCGGGTTGCCCCAGCGCGTAGCTGTACACGGGGTTGCCCTTGACGTACGCGAAAGCACCGGTGTAACGGGTCGTGTAGGCCGTCATTCCGGTGACTGCGGGTGCACTCGGGTCTTTGGTTGGGAGCGTCCATTGCGTCGAGCCGCCCGACGCGTACGACCAGGTCAGGTTCATGGTGGTCGGAAAGTAGAAGGTGATCGAGGCGTTCGTGATGGTTGTTGCGGGCGTCGTGTTGTACACCCACAATCCGCGGTCAGGGTAAGAGCCTGCCCCATTGATCCCGAGCCGTGCGCCCGTGCGTGCGTCGCATGTCTCGGTGACCTGAACCCACCCCTGCAAACCGGGTGGTGTGGCGGTGGTGCTGGCCGAGGCTGCTGGGGCGGCTGTTCCCACGGCGATCACCGGGACAGTCCACGCAACGGACTTGGCGACGCTACGCCGCGAGGGCGCCACAGAATTCTTCATTAACTATTTCCTCTATTGATTGGTAGTGCATATTGTTGGTCTAGTGCTGGTTTGTGCCCCACGACGCAGGGCTTCGACCGGGCAATCCTTCGGACACATCCCGCTATCTATGTTCCGGTCGCCTCGTTTCGCGACCTGGGTTGTCTCTTGCTGCCGCAACGGGGCCGATGGGCACGATTGGAGACAACCAGGCTGCACCCGTCCGTCTTTTCGCACGTGCGGTCCGAGGATTGCCGGCTCGAACTTCGGAACTCTCTTCCGAATCCTCTTCAGACATTCAGGAGAACCGTCAACTGTCTGACGAATGAGTACGTATTTGGCTTCAATGTACGACTTTCATGTCAATTCCCGTTTGCGTCTTTGCGCGTTGCCAACTCCTGACGTCGGCGGAGCTGACCGCGAGGTCTGGCGCATCCACCGGACGGCAGGAGCTGGCAACAGTTCCCTTCCGTCGAGTGAGAGCACGAATACATGAAAAGGTGACGCGCGAACGTCACGCGGTATCGCTTGTGACGTGCATGGCCTTAATGACTTGGTGACTTCCCGAACGGTTACCGGGTCTGGAGTCCGCGAGCGGCACCATCCCGCCGCCTAACCATCCGTCTGGCGTCCGGTAATCACAATGGACTAGGCGACTCAAGGGGATAGTTCATTGAACGTGACGCACGTCACGAATGGATTCGCCGCCGCGGCGCAAAGTGCCGGTTTACCGACTCTCACTCGTTGACGGCAGGAACAAAGCAAGACGCGTTCGAGCAACGGTGCGACTGACGCTCCCGCGACGCGGCCGACCCGGCCAGCGGCAACACGCACTGATCCACTGTTCGGCCCGCAGATCAGGCGTCCTGATGGGCAGGCTCAAAAAGGCACCGGCGCACACCCGACGGATGCCGCAGCGCACCGACGGTCGACCTCCGCGCCAATGGAATCCGAAGTGCTCAGTCCGGTGCAGACGCACAACACAGCCACGGGAAGCACCACCACGGGGGACTATCGCAATTTCGGTGTTTCTGGTCCGTGACACGCCCCATGGTTGGGGCGGGACCGGAGTAGTAACGCATGACACTGCAGGACGTGAACAACAGCAACGAGGAGCCGGCAGGGACGCGACCTGCTCGGCGTGAGCCCGCGGACCGCCGACCGAAGAAGACCGACGTGGAACGTCGCCGCATGGAAGCGCTCACCGAGCTGGTGCGCGATGCGCGCGCTAACGGTGACTCGTTGACTGGCCCGTCGGGTCTGTTGAAGGATCTGACCAAGATGGTGCTGGAGATCTCCTTGGAGGAGGAGATGACTGAGCACCTCGGACACGGCAAGCATCAGCCATCGTCAGCATCAGCGGACGACACCGACACTGCCTCGGAAGCTACGAGTGAGGGTCGTATCCGCAACGTTCGCAACGGCTCCCGGACTAAGACGGTGCTGACCGACAACGTCGGCAAAGTCGACATCACGGTGCCGCGGGACCGGACCGGCACGTTCGAGCCGGTGATCGTGCCCAAGCACCACCGCAAGCTCGGCTCGGTCGAGCAGGTTGTGCTCTCACTGACTGCGAAGGGCCTGACCACTGGGGAGATCAGCGCCCACCTGGAAGAGATCTACGGCGCGTCGGTATCCAAGGACACGATCAGTCGGATCACCGATCGGATCAGCGAGGAGATGAACGAATGGCTGGCTCGCCCGCTGGATCCGGTGTACGCGGCGATCTTCATCGACGCGATCGTGGTCAAGGTCCGCGACGGGCAGGTCGCTAACCGGCCCTTCTACGCCGCGATCGGTGTCACCGTTGACGGGCGGAAGGACGTGCTCGGGTTGTGGGCCGGCACTCCAGGCGATGGTGAGGGCGCCAAGTACTGGCTCGCGGTGTTGACCGAGCTGAAGAACCGCGGCGTGGCCGACACCATGTTCGTCGTCTGTGACGGCCTCAAGGGGCTACCTGCCGTGGTGGAGAGCGTGTGGCCGGACGCGACCGTACAAACATGCGTCATTCACCTGCTGCGCAACTCCTTCCGGTTGACGTCGCGAAAGTACTGGGACCAGATCGCCAGGGAACTGAAGCTGGTGTACACCGCGCCGAAGGCTGAGGCGGCACGAGCGGAGTTTGCGAAGTTCACCGACACCTGGGGCCAGCAGTATCCCGCGCTGATCCGGTTATGGGACAACGCGTGGGAGGAATTCACCCCGTTCCTGGCCTACGACGTCGAAATCAGGAGAATCCTGTTCAGTACCAACGCGATCGAGTCGCTCAACGCACGTTACCGGAGGGCAGTCCGTGCCCGTGGGCACTTCCCGAACGAGCAAGCAGCACTCAAATGCCTCTACCTCGTCACCAGGTCACTGGACCCGACCGGGCGTGGACAGGCACGATGGACCATGCGATGGAAGCCAGCACTCAACGTGTTCGCGACCGTCTTCGAGGGCCGCTGGCCCACCGCAGAGAAGTACTAATCAATCAGGGCCAGAAACACCGAATTTCGGACACTCCCCACCACGGCGGCGTGCACGCTGGGGGTGACGTGCTGCTCGACGATGGAGATGTCGGTGACGTCGTGACCGAGCTAGCGGGTGAAGAGCTGGGCGATGTTGAAGTCAGTGTCGAACTGCTGGAGGACGTGAAGGGCGGCGAGCTGGTCGACGGGGAAGCGGGGGCAGAACTGCCGGAGGACGTGGTAGACGACCTGACAGCCGATGTTGAGGTCGGCACCAGGACCGTTGTACGAGACGACGAGGCGTAGGAGGAGTGGGTGGGATGGGCGGGAGCGGTCGACGGCAGCGGTACCACCGGCGCACTCCGCAATGGCCTCGTGCGCACCAACCGCGTAGCCGATGTGCTGTTCGATGGTGGTGACATCATCAGCGTCGCCCACGGCTCGGCGGCGTCGCGCATATCGTTCGGAGCAGTCGGAGTGACAATTGGCGAGATGGTGCGCTCCGCCCCGCCACCTTGGTGACCGGCTCCGTGCGCGGGTGCCGCAGCAGATGACGTCACCGCATACGGAGGTGTGGCAGGGCCGGTTCCGGGCAGCGTCAGGGCGTAGGCCGTCCCCGCTGTCGCAGCTACCGCCACGGCCGCCGCGGCGCCGACGAACTTGCCGGTGTGAAGCGACTTTCCCAGGACGCCGATGCCAAGGACTCCGGTGGCATGACCGGCGTTCGCGACGCCGACCCATTTGATGGTCGGTCCCAGTGCGAGCATGGCCGGCAACAGCATCGCGCCCAAGCCCTTCTCGGCGGACTGCAGGTCTGCCAGCCGACGAGTGCAGTCCACGCAGCCAGCCACATGGTGACGCAGACCGCTCGTGGAACTGTGTAGTCGGGCGGTTGGGGAAAGCAGCTCGACCAACCGCGGGGCATAGGGAACGCAGTCGGCTGCGACGGCATGGGTAGAGACATGAGCCTGCAGGTACGCCGTGCGAAACCCTGCTCGGGCGCGGCGAGCCAACGCGGCGATCGCGTTCGGTGACATACCCATATCAGCGGCGATCGCCTTGTTCGAGTCGTGATCGACAGCGGTACGCCACAGGACGGTCTGCCAGCGACGCGGAAGTGAGCCGAAAGCCTCTCGCACGAGACCGAGCTCGGCGTGATGGGCCACCGGGTCCAGTGCCCCAGCTGTCGACTCCTCGAACTCTGCGACCTCGTCCGTGAGTACGTTGGCCGCTGTGGAGCGATGCACTCGTGACGCAAGGTTGCGCACCGACGTGGCCAAGTAGCCGCGCACCGACGTGACGGGGCCGTGGTTGGTGCTCAGTGCGTGCAACATCGCCGCGAACGCATCGGAAGCGATTTCCTCGGCGTCCTTGGGTTGTCGACTCACCCGACGTGCAGTGGCGAGCGTCGCCGGGTAATGCCGAGACCACAGCTCGGCCATCGCATCAGCGTCCCCCGCGCGGACGCGCTCCAGCACCGCACCGTCGTCGAGATCGGACAGAGAGGTCATCGGCGTCTCACAGTCTGAAGACGACCGTGCCCGCTCGTGGCAGGCACGGTGAAGGTGGTTGTGATGGTGTGCAGGGCCAGCAGGCGACAGCTAGGAGGTACTGCATGTCGCGGGGCACGGAACGAGATTTGCAAGCACGTGGCATGAAGCAATTGCACTCCGCTGCCGGAGTCAGAGCGCTCCGGCATGTTTCACCATCACCAGTGATGCTTCACCCACGTCTGACAAGGCCGACAACAGCTCTGCTGGGTCTGCACTCACCGGTTCCGTCCGGGCCTGCTGCACGATCCGCTCGTAGGCGATCACCGCTGACGCCAACGCACGGAACTCATCAGACTCGTAGTTCTGTGACGATATTGTGGGCCGCTCCACCGCCGTCCCCTCCCTGTCGTGTGCCGCTATCTATGAAGAGCGACAACGAGTGAGAAAGTGACGCCGCGCCCACCGTTCAGACACGTAGGCACAGGATTCCGGATCCGACTCCTGGCCCGGACCTGGCCGCATCCGGAATCTCCACGTGACTGGAGTCGGTGGCGATGTGGCCGCCGCCCGGTCAGGACTGCGACGTGGCGTCCCGGCTGCGGTGTCCGGAGCCGGTGATGCGGTAAACGTCGAAGACGCCGTCGATCTTGCGGACCGCCTTGATGACGTGCTCGAGGTGGTTGGGGTCACCCATCTCGAAGGTGAACTTCGACATCGCGACGCGATTGCGGGTCGTCTGCACGCTCGCGGACAGGATGTTGACGTGTTGCTCGGACAGCACGCGGGTCACATCGGACAGCAGTGCATTGCGATCGAGTGCCTCGACCTGCAACTGCACCAGGAACACCGACGCCGCGGACGGTGACCACGCCACATTGATCAGCCGCTCGGGTTGCGCCAGCAACTGTTCGGCGTTGGTGCAGTCCCGTCGGTGCACCGAGACGCCGTTGCCGGTCGTGACGAAACCGATGATGTCGTCGCCAGGCACCGGGGTGCAGCACCGGGCGAGTTTGACCCAGACGTCGTCCGTGCCGACGACGGTCACACCGGGGTCGGTCTCTGCCGAACGCCGGTTGCGCCGAACGGGATTCGTCGCTTCGGCCAGGTCCTCGGTGGTGCCCTCCTCGCCGCCGAGCATCTCGACGAGTTGCTTGACCACATGGTCCGGCGAGACGTGACTGTCACCGATCGCGGCATACAGGGCATCGATGTCGTGGTACTTCAGCCGCTCGGCGACGGACGTCAGCGACTCGTGCGACATCAACCGCTGGATGCCGAGCCCCTTCTTGCGGATCGTGCGGGCGAGAGCATCCTTGCCGTTCTCGATCGCCTCTTCGCGACGTTCCTTGGAGAACCACTGGCGGATCTTGTTGCGTGCCCGCGGGCTCTTGACGAAGCCGAGCCAGTCACGACTGGGTCCGGCGCCGTCGGCCTTGGACGTGAGGATCTCGACGACGTCGCCGTTCTCGAGCGGGCTCTCCAGCGGCACGAGTCGCCCGTTGACCCGGCCGCCGATCGTGTGGTGCCCGACCTCGGTGTGCACGGCATACGCGAAGTCGACCGGTGTGGAGCCCGCCGGCAACCCCATGACCGAACCCTTCGGCGTGAAGACGTAGACCTCGCGGGACCCGACGTCGAAACGCAGCGACTCCAGGAACTCCCCCGGATCGGCGGTCTCGCGCTGCCAGTCCAGCAGCTGCCGCAGCCACGACATGTCGTTGCTCGGGTTGGCGTCGTTGTCACTGTCTCCGGCGCCCTTCTTGGCGTCCTCCTTGTACTTCCAGTGGGCCGCGACACCGTATTCGGCGCGGCGGTGCATCCCGAAGGTCCGGATCTGGATCTCCACCGGCTTGCCCTGCGGTCCCATCACCGTCGTGTGCAACGACTGGTACATGTTGAACTTGGGCATCGCGATGTAGTCCTTGAACCGCCCGGGCAGCGGACTCCACCGCGAATGCAGCGTCCCGAGAACCGCGTAACAGTCCCGCACCGACTCCACCAGCACGCGCACCGCGACGAGGTCGTAGATGTCCTCGAAGTCGCGGCCGCGGACGATCATCTTCTGGTAGACGGAGTAGTAATGCTTGGGCCGCCCGGTCACCGTGGCCTTGATCTTCGCGGCCCGCAGGTCGGCCGTCACCTGCTCGCGCACGCCACGCAGGTACTCCTCCCGAGCCGGGGCGCGGTCGGCCACCAGTCGGGCGATCTCGTCGTAGACCTTCGGGTAGAGGGTCGCGAAGGACAGATCCTCCAGCTCCCACTTGATGGTGTTCATGCCGAGCCGGTGGGCCAGCGGAGCGTAGATCTCCAGGGTCTCGGTCGCCTTGCGCTGCGCCGACTCGGCGGACACGTAACGCCAGGTGCGGGCGTTGTGCAGTCGATCGGCCAGCTTGATGACCAGCACCCGGATGTCCCGTGCCATCGCGATGACCATCTTGCGGACGGTCTCGGCCTGCGCGGCGTCGCCGTAGGTCACCTTGTCCAGTTTGGTCACGCCGTCGACGAGCATGGCGATCTCGTCGCCGAACTCGTCCTTCAACTGCGTCAGGCTGTATGGCGTGTCCTCCACCGTGTCGTGGAGCAACGCCGCGGCGAGGGTCGGCGGCGTCATACCGAGCTCGGCCAGGATGGTCGCCACGGCCAGCGGGTGCGTGATGTAGGGATCACCCGACTTGCGCAACTGACCCCGGTGGGCGTTCTCGGCGACGGCATACGCCCGGTCGATGATTGCCAGATCGGCCTTCGGGTGGGTCGCCCGCACGATGGCCAGCAGCGGCTCGATCTCGCTGTTGGTGCTCGGGCGCGGCGCACCGAACCGGACGAGTCTGGCCCGCACACGCGACGCACCCGACGGGTTACTGGTGCGTTCGTCCTGACTCATAGGCCGAGTCTAATCGTGGCGATTCAGTCGACCAGCGTGGCGTGCACGGTGCGGCCGGGCAGTTTGTCCCGACCGTGCAGGAAGCTCAGTTCGAGCAACATTTCCAGCGCCACCACCTCGGCGCCCGCGCACTCGATCAGCTCGCAGGCCGCGGCCGCCGTGCCGCCGGTCGCCAGCACGTCGTCCACGAGCAGCACCCGATGTCCGGCGGTGAACGCGTCGGTCGTGACCTCGATAGTCGCCTGACCATATTCGAGGTCGTAGGAACGGGCGTGCGTGTCACCGGGGAGCTTGCCGGCCTTGCGGATCGGGACGAAG
The DNA here is from genome assembly GCF_055397625.1 of Flexivirga sp. G2. NCBI lineage: Bacteria > Bacillati > Actinomycetota > Actinomycetes > Micrococcales > Dermacoccaceae > Flexivirga > Flexivirga sp. G2. The sequence goes on along the minus strand of NZ_AP039675.1, from coordinate 2,099,806 downwards.
CCCAGACCCATCTGCAGCGCCAGCGGCGCTCCCAGGATGAAACCGCGGGCCTCGACCCCGGCGACCACGTCGACCTTGCCGGACCACCGGTCGGAGATCTCGGACAGGACGGCCGTGAACGCTGCCGGCTCCCGGAACAGGGGCGTCAGGTCCTTGAACATGACGCCCTGTTTCGGGAAGTCGGGGACGTCGCGCGTGTGGGCGGCCAGCACCTCGGCAGCGCCGTCAGTCATCCGCGTCCCGCTTCGCGAGCGGGTGGATCTCGCGCTTGCGCACCTTGGTGGCGGCAGCCGCAGCAGCTGCCTTGGCACGGGCGGGTTCGACGACGCCCGAGGCGGATTCGCCCGGTGTGTGGTCGTCCCTGGTCCCGGTCTGGGCCAGCACGCTCGCCTGGCTCGCCTGGTAGGCGTGCGCGCGACGGTCCAGTTCCTTGATGCTCGCCTCGCGGTGCCGCAGCGAGGTCAGCAGCGGGGTCGCGATGAAGATCGAGGAGTAGGTGCCGACGGCGATACCGAAGAACAGCGCAACGGCCAGGTCGAGCAGCGTGCCCGGGCCGAGCAGGAAGATGCCGACGACCATGATCGCGGTGATCGGCAGCAACGCGACGACCGAGGTGTTGATCGACCGGACCAGTGTCTGGTTGACCGCGTAATTGGCCGCCTGAGCATAGGTACGGTTGCCGTCCCTGATCGCTTCGTCGGTGTTCTCCCGGACCTTGTCGAAGACGACCACGGTGTCGTAGATCGAGTAACCGAGAATCGTCAGGAAGCCGATCATGGTGGCCGGCGAGATCTCGATGCCGGTCAGCGCGTAGATGCCGACCGTGAAGAACAGGTCGTGCACCAGCGCGACCAGCGCAGCGACGGCCATCGTCCAGGTGCGGAAGTAGACCGACAGCAGAATCGCCAGCAGCAGCAGGAAGACGATCAATGCCTGGATCGCCTTGTGCGTCACCGAACTACCCCACGAGGGGCCGATGAACTGCGTGCTGACCGAGCTCTGCTTGACGCCGAACTCCTTGGCGAGCGCGTTACCTACCTTGTCGGTGTCCGTCGAGGTGCCGTTGCCGAGCTTCTTGGACTCGATCTTGATCGTGCTCGCACCCGCCTTGGTCACCACGAGGTTGTCCGCGGAACCGACCGCCGACTTCACGGCGTCGTGCGCGCGCTGATCGAAGTTGCTCGTGCTCTTGATGTCGGCGACAGAGACCTGGGATCCACCCTCGAACTCCAGGCTGAAGTTCAGGCCACGGCCGAAGATGCCGACCGCTGCGATCACCAGGAGTATGCCGGTCAGGAGGTACCAGGTCCGGCGGCGACCGATGAAGTTGATCTGCCGGCGACCGGTGTAGAGGTCGTTACCGAACTGCGCGAAGCTCGCCATCAGGCCTGTCCTCCCTCGACTGCGGTGGCTTCCCCAGCCGCCTTGCGGTCGGCGATCGTGACTCGACCCCGTCCGGCATACGTGACACCCACGGCGCCGAGGCGCTCCGGATCGAACCCGGACCACTTGTGCCCGCTACCGAAGAACTTCGTGCGCGCCAGCAGAGTGAGCACCGGGTGCGTGAACATCATGACGACCGCGATGTCGACCAAGGTCGACAAGCCGAGGGTGAACGCGAACGCCTTCACGTTGTCCTCGGACAGCACATAGAGCACCGCTGCTGCCAGGAAGTTGACCGCGTCCGAGACGATGATCGTCCGCCGGGCACGCGCCCAACCGGTCTCGACGGAGGCCCGCAGGGGCCGGCCCGATCTGACTTCGTCTCTCACCCGCTCGAAGTAGACGATGAAGCTGTCCGCGGTGATGCCGATCGACACGATCAGACCGGTGACGCCGGCCATGGTGAGCCGGAACCCGCTGGTGAAGCCCAGCAGGGTGACCAGGCCGTAGCTCATCACACCCGCCACGACCAGCGACGCCACCGTGACGAAGCCGAGCGCGCGGTACTGCAGCAGCGAGTACAGAACCACGAGGACCAGACCGATCAGGCCGGCCAGAATGCCCTTCTGCAATTGGTCGGTGCCCACCTGCGGGCTGACCTGGTTGGAGGTCAGCTCCTTGAAGGAGAACGGCAGGGCGCCGAACTTCAGCTGGTTGGCCAGCGTCTTGGCACTGCTCTCGGTGAAGTTGCCGCTGATCTCCGCGTTGCCGTCGGTGATGACGGAGTTCGAATTCGGCGCGGTGATGACCTTGCCGTCGACGGTCACCGCGAACTGCTTCTTCGGGTTGCCGTCCGGGTATGGCGTGAGTCGTTCGGTGACGGCGGCGAACTGCTTGGTGCCGGTCCCGTCCAGTTTCAGGTTGACCACGACTTCGCTCGTCGCCACGCCCTGCTGATTGGTCTTCTGTCCGTAGGTCGCATCGGTGAGGTGCTTGCCCTGGATCTCGACCGGGCCCATGAGGTACTTGGTGCCGGTGGAGTCGTCACAACCGACGTTCGGCTGGCTCTCCGGTGCCTGGGCAGCGATCTCCTGCCACTTCACCGCCGGCTTGCCCTTGGGTGCGTCCGCCTGGGTGCACGGGAACGCCTGGAAGAGCTGGGTGTAGGTCTCCCCGGAGGTCGCCAGACCGTTCTGCACCCAGATGGAGTCGACCGGGAAGTCGCCCCACGCGTCGTCGCTGCCGTTGGCCGGCGGTGTGTGTGCACCCGGCAGCTGACGCGCCGGCGTGGTCTGCGTCGGGGTCGGCGTGGGCGTCGGCGTGCTCGTGCCGGAGGACTTCGACGTCGCCGTGCTCGACGGGCTCCCGGTCCCGGACGATGACGGGGTCGAGGAGGGCGTGGACGTCTCGGCCTTGAACGCCTGCGGCACGATGTCGTTCGCACCGCTGGACTTCGGCGTCGACGTCGCACTGCCCGTTGCCGGGCTCGACGAGCTCTTGGCTGCACTGCTCGGTGAGCTGCTCGGCGTCGTCGACGGCGAACCGGTCGGCGTCGGGGTGGTGCCCTGCGCCGGCGCGACCTGCTGCGAGGTGATCACCGGGCGGAAGGACAGCTGAGACGACTGCGCGAGCGACTTCAGCGTCTGCTCGCTCGGATTGCCGGGCAATGAGACCTGGATCAGCTTCTTGTTGACCGTGGTGACCTGCGCTTCGGACACACCATTGCCGTTGACCCGGTTGCGGATGATGTCGACGGCCTGGTCGACCTCGCCGGCGTTGACTGTCTGGCCCTTGCCCACGATCGGCTGGAGGGTGATCTGGCGGCCGCCCTCGAGGTCCAGGCCGAGCTGCGGGGTCCACTTGCCCTTGGGCGAACCCCAGGCGGTGGTGCCGGCGATCCCGGCATACAGCGCGACGATCAGCAACAACAGGATGGTCAGGATCTGCCGCGGTTTACCCGCGGGGCGTCGACGTGCTCGGGTTGCCACCTATTCGGCCTTCGTCTCGGGAGCGTGGTCGTCGTGCTTGTCGAGGTCGACCGTCTCGGTGTCTTCGGGCGTGCTCTCGGCGGGCTCCGCGGCGTGCGGCGCACCGACCTGGGCACGGGGAACGATCGCCCGCCGCACGAATCGCACCGTGACACCCGGCGAGACCTCGATGGCACCCTCGTCGTCGTCGAGGGAGACGAGCGTGCCGAGCAGACCCGACGTGGTGCTGACCTCTTCGCCGACCTTGATCTGGTCCTGTGCGACGCGCATCTGCTGCTGCCGCCTGCGCTGGCTCCAGAAGAGCCATGCGATCAGCAGCACCGGCAGGAGGAAGATCAAATTGCCCATGCCGGCTCCAGTACGTGCATCGAAAAGTCAGTCCTTGATATCGGGTGCGTCGGGGCAGCATAAGCGGCCGACGGGTGAGTCTAAGTGAGGAACGTTGCTGCGGGGTGCTCGGGTTCCGAGCGTGTCCGCGTCAGTCTCCGAATCGGCCGCCACCGGCCTCGTCCAGAGGCAAGGGTAGGGCGCCGCCCGTCGCCGTGGGTGGTGGCGTGAGTCCCAAATGGGTCCAGGCCAGTGCCGCAGCGGCCCGGCCGCGTGGAGTGCGCACCAGGTAACCCTCCCGCACCAGGTAGGGCTCGGCGACGGTCTCGACCGTGTCCGCCTCCTCGCCGACCGCGACGGCGAGGGTCGACAGGCCGACCGGCCCGCCACCGAACCGGCGGCACAGCGCTTCGAGCACCGCACGGTCCAGCCGGTCCAGCCCGCTGCGGTCGACATCGAACAGGGACAGCGCCGCGCGCGCCGAACCCAGATCGAGCACCCCACTGCCGTGCACCTGCGCATAGTCACGGACGCGTCGCAGCAGCCGGTTGGCGATGCGCGGCGTGCCACGCGATCGGCCGGCGATCTCCGCGATGCCCTGATCGGTCGCGTCGATGCCGAGCAACGTGGCATTGCGGGTGAGGATCTGCGCCAGGTCGTCGGCGGCGTAGAAGTCGAGGTGCCCGGTGAAACCGAATCGATCACGCAGCGGCGCCGGCAGCAGTCCGGACCGGGTTGTCGCGCCGACCACGGTGAACGGCGGCAGTTCCAGCGGTATGGCGGTGGCCCCCGGACCCTTCCCGACGACCACGTCGACCCGGAAGTCCTCCATCGCCAGGTAGAGCATCTCCTCGGCCGGCCGGGCCATCCGGTGGATCTCGTCGAGGAAGAGCACCTCACCCTCGGCCAGCGACGAGAGGATCGCGGCCAGGTCCCCGGCATGTTGTATGGCGGGACCGCTGGTGATCCGGATCGGTTGCTCCAGCTCGGCCGCGATGATCATGGCCAGGGAGGTCTTGCCGAGTCCGGGCGGACCGGACAGCAACACGTGGTCCGGCGGCCGCTGCCGTCGGCGAGCCGCTTCGAGCAGCAGACCGAGCTGGTCGCGAACGCGTGGCTGCCCAGGGAAGTCGGCGAGTCGCTTGGGACGCAGGGCGACCTCGAACCGGCGCTCCTCCTCGTCACCCACCGGGTCGACGATGCGGGACGTGGCGTCGAATGAGCCGTCCGGTTCGGTGTCCATCTCGTCCATCATCTCAGCGTCCCAGCTCACGCAGCGCCGCCCGCAGCAACGCCGACACCTCGGTGACCTCGGGGGCCGCCGCGACGACCTTGGCGACGGCGTCGTCGGCCTGCTTGGCGGACCAGCCCAGGCCGATGAGCGCTTCGGCGACCTGGTCGTGACCGCCACCGGTCGGCGCCGCCGGCACGTCGGGCGCACCCGTCCCGCTGATCGGCCCCACCTTGTCCTTGAGCTCCAGCACGATGCGCTCGGCGCCCTTCTTGCCGATGCCCGGTGTCTTGACCAGCGCAGCGACATCACCACCGGCGATGGCCGCGCGGATCTGATCTGGACTGGCAACAGCGAGCATTGCCAACGCGATTCGCGGACCGACACCGCTGACGGTCTGCACCAGCTCGAAGAGGTCACGCTCGTCGACGGTGCCGAACCCGTAGAGCGTCAACGCGTCCTCGCGCACGACCAGAGTTGTCGAGAGCGTCGCCTCTCCCCCGGTCCGCAGCGCTGCCGCGGTGCCGGGCGTCGTGTGGGTCAGCAACCCGACGCCACCGACCTCGACGACCACCTGGTCGAGTCCGACGTGCAGCACCGTGCCGCGCAGGGTGGCGATCATCCGCGAGCCCCTGCCCGTTGCTTGGCGACCGCGGCCGCGATGCGGTCCTGGGCACCGCCGCGCCATACGTGACAGATCGCGATCGCCAGCGCATCGGCCGCGTCCGCCGGCTTCGGCGGGGTGTCGAGCTTCAGGATGCGGGTGACCATCGACGTCACCTGCGCCTTGTCCGCCCGGCCGTTGCCGGTGACGGCGGCCTTGACCTCACTCGGCGTGTGCAGCGCAAGCGGGAGCCCGCGCCGCGCCGCGGCAAGCATCGGTATGGCGGAGGCCTGCGCCGTGCCCATGATCCCCTTGATGTTTGCCTTGGCGAAGACCCGCTCGACGGCCACCGAGTCGGGCCGGTGCCGCTCCATCCACTCGTCGATCTCGGTCTGCAGGCTGAAGAGCCGCTCCGCCGGGTCGTCGGTCACCGGAGTGCGCACCACGCCGACCGCGATCATCCGCACCGGCTGCCCGATGCCTCCTTCGACCACACCGAGACCACAACGGGTCAGGCCGGGGTCGACTCCGAGCACTCGCACAGCAGGGCAGCTCCTTCTTCGGCGTACGGGGTCCGACATATGTTCGGTCCCCGTCAGCTTAGGCGGGAGTTCCGCCATACCGGCGAAGGCGCGGGCGGCGCGTCGAACGCCGTGCCGAATCAGTCCTCGGCGTCGAGCTCCGCGAGCACCTCATCCGGCACATCGCCGTTGGCGTAGACGTTCTGCACGTCGTCGCTGTCCTCGAGCGCCTCGATGATGCGGAACATCTTCTTGGCGCCCTCCTTGTCGAGGGGCACCTCGACGGTCGGCAGGAAGGACGAGTCGGCGGAGTCGTAGTCGATGCCGGCGCCCTGGAGCGACTCACGCACCGCGACCAGGTCGGTCGCCTCGGAGATGACCTCGAAGGACTCGCCGAGGTCGTTGACCTCCTCGGCGCCCGAGTCGAGCACGACCTCGAGCAGGCCGTCCTCGGTGGCCTCGCCCTCGGGCTGCTTCTTCGGGACGATGACCACACCCTTGCGGTTGAACATGAAGGCAACCGAGCCGGACTCGCCCATCGAGCCGCCGTTCTTCTGCAAGGCGGTGCGAACCTCGGCGACGGCCCGGTTCTTGTTGTCGGTCAGGCACTCGATGAGCAGCGCGACGCCACCGGGTGCGTAGCCCTCGTAGGTCAGCGCGAGGTAGTCGGCGCCGCCGGCCTCGGCACCGGAGCCGCGCTTGACCGCACGGTCGATGTTGTCATTGGGGACACTCGACTTCTTGGCCTTCTGCACCGCGTCATACAGCGTCGGGTTGCCCGCGAGGTCACCTCCACCGGAGCGCGCAGCGACCTCGATGTTCTTGATCAGCTTGGCGAACAGCTTGCCGCGCTTGGCATCGATCGCTGCCTTCTTGTGCTTGGTTGTCGCCCACTTGGAGTGACCACTCATAGATGTCCCTCATCCTCATCGAACGTGCTGGGGTTCGACCGGCAATGTTATCGCCCGTCAGTGTTGCGCCACACGCAGGAAGTATTCGTGCACCCGGTGGTCGCCCGTGACCTCCGGGTGGAACGACGTCGCGAGCAGGTTGCCCTCGCGGACCGCGACGATGCGGCCGGCCGCCGCACCGGTGGCGACCGTGCCGAGCACTTGCACCTCCGGGCCGATCGACTCGACCCACGGGGCGCGGATGAAGACGGCACGGACCGGTTCCGGCCGCTCCCCCATGATGACCGGCATCTCGAGGTCCTCCTCGAAGGAGTCGACCTGCCGCCCGAACGCATTGCGCCGCACGGTCACGTCCAGGCCGCCGAGCGTCTGCTGGTCCGCGGTCGCGTCGAGCACCCGGTCGGCCAGCAGGATCATCCCCGCGCACGAGCCGTATGCCGGCAGCCCCTCCCGCAACCGCTGCCGCAACGGGTCGCGCAACTCGAACGCGCGCAACAGCTTGTCCATCGTGGTCGACTCACCGCCCGGCAGCACGATGCCGTCGAGCCCGTCCAGCTCTTCCGGACGACGCACCAATCGGGTTGTGGCACCGAGCGATTCGAGCGAACGTGCGTGCTCGCGGACATCTCCTTGTACGGCGAGCACGCCGATGACAGTTTTCACCGCAGCAGGGTCCCACAGCGAACCCTGCGGAACATCAGGGAGTCCACCGAGAAAAACCCGATGCGCCGCGGGTCAAGATTCGATAAACTCACGATATATCGCGATGGTGAGGAAAGCTAAGTATTCGCCGTCGCAGCAAACTCGGAGGGGTCGCCGGATGGATCGTCGTTTCGCAGGATTGGTTTGCGGTCGCCGCAGCAAATACGTGGTGCTCGTCATCTGGGTCGTCGCCTTGCTGGCGCTCGGTCCACTCGCCGGGAAACTCTCCGGTGCTCAGGACAATCAGACCTCCTCGTGGCTGCCGGGCAGCGCGGAGGCGACCAAGACCTACGACCAACTCGGCGCATTCGTCGACCGCAACAGCATGCCGGCGATCGTCGTCTACCACCGGGACGGTGGGCTGACCGCCGCCGACCGTGCGAAGGCGACGGCCGACGTTGCGACATACAAGAAGCAGACCCCGCACCTCGGCGGTCCGATCGTGGGTCCGATCCCGTCCAAGGACGGCACGACCCTGCAGACCCTCGTCCCGCTGCACGTCGATCCCAAGTCCGGCTGGAACGACCTGCCGAAGACGGCGAAGGAGATTCGCGCCACCGCGAAGACGGACGCTCGGGGAATGGACGTGCACCTGGGTGGGCCCGTGGGCTTCGGCGCCGATCAGGCCGACGCGTTCGCCGGCATCGACGGCACGTTGCTGTTCGGGACGCTCGGTGTGGTCATCTTCATCCTGCTGCTCACCTATCGCAGTCCCGTGCTGTGGATACTGCCCATCCTCAGCGCCGGCGTCGCGCTCACCGCAGCCCAGGCGTTCATCTACCTCCTGGTCGACCACACCGGCCTGACCGTCAACGGGCAGAGCTACGGCATCCTCACCGTGCTGGTGATCGGTGCCGGCACGGACTACGCCCTGTTGCTCGTCGCCCGATATCGGGAAGAGCTGCGCAGACACGAAGACCGGCACGAAGCAATGGCTTTCGCGCTTCATCGGTCCGGGCCGGCGATCATTGCCAGCGGCAGCACAGTGATCCTGGGCATGCTCTGCCTGCTCGCGGCTGAGATGAACTCCACCAAGGGACTCGGTCCCGTCGCAGCGCTCGGCATCGTGTTCGCGCTACTCGCGATGCTGACGCTGCTGCCCGCACTGCTGGTGACCGTGGGCCGTTGGGTCTTCTGGCCGCGCCGCCCGGCCTACGGCAGCCCCGAGCCGACGCAGAGCGGTGTGTGGGCGAAGGTCGGCGGCTTCATCCGCCCCCGGCCGCGCGCCGTCTGGTTGGTGACGGTCGGCCTGCTGCTGCTCTGCGCACTCGGCCTGACCCAGCTCAACTCGCACAGCCTGTCGAGCACGCAGAGCTTCACCGGCAACCCGGACTCGGTCACCGCGACGAAGATCCTGCAGAGCAAGTACGCCAGCAACTCCTCCGACCCGGTCTACGTGCTCGTCGACACGACGCATCAGGCCCGAACGACGCAGGAGCTGTCCTCGGCCGGATTCGCCCCGGCGGCCAAACCGATCACGCGCGGGGACCGCACGCTGTTGCAGACCGCGGTGTCCGGAGATCCCTACAGCTCCAAGGCATTCGATCAGTTGAACCGGATCCGGGATGTCGCCCATGGTGTGCCGGGAGCGAACGCCTTGGTCGGCGGTACGACCGCGATCACCTATGACGTGCAGCAGGCGACCGATCATGACAGCAAGGTGATCATCCCGCTGACCCTGCTGGTGGTGCTCGTCATACTCGGGGTGCTGCTGCGGGCGATCGTCGCGCCGGTGCTGTTGATCCTCACCGTGATCGTGTCGTTCGCCGCGGCGCTCGGCCTGTCCTCGTTGGTGTTCCACTACATCTTCGGGTTCGCCGGGACGGATCCGTCATTGCCGCTGTTCGTGTTCGTCTTCCTGGTGGCACTCGGGATCGACTACAACATCTTCCTGATGACGCGCGTCCGGGAAGAGGCGCGACAACATGGCACCCGGCGTGGTGCGATCGTCGGGCTGTCGGCCACCGGTGGGGTCATCACCTCCGCCGGTCTGGTCCTCGCGTCGACGTTCGCGGTGCTCGGCACCCTGCCGCTGGTGGCGTTCGCCGAGATCGGTTTCGCGGTCGCACTCGGGGTGCTGCTCGACACGATCATCGTCCGTGCGGTGCTGGTCACGGCGCTCACGCTCGACATCGGCCCGAAGATCTGGTGGCCCGGCAAGCTGCGCAACGTGCCGGACGCCTCGGCCGATCAGATCGCCTCCGACGCGGAGGCCGACGCCGCGCGGGTATGACGCACACCGGTATGACGCACACCGAGTGACAACCCATCGCGAATGACGGCTTCCTCGGCGAACGACGGTCAAATTCGACCGTCAGTCGGCGAGGGAGCCGTCATTCGGCACGGTCGGTCTGTGTTGCCGCCACGATGTCCGGGTCGAGGCACGCCTTCGCGAAGGCCGCGATGCGCGCCCGGATCTCTCTGCCGAGGAGCCACTGGCCGATGGGCTCGGCGACAGGCCGGAGCCAGGCGGGTTTGACCGTGTAGGTGTACTTCCACCGCGCCGTCGTGCCGGCAACTCCGCCCTGCTCGGCAGCGACGAATCGCCAACCACCGCCGAACGTTTCGAAGAACCACGGACCTCGCTCCATGGTCATCCCGACGCTGGTCGGCGGCCGGTAGGAGACATACCTGCTGATCATCTGCGGCCCGACCCGCGCCCTGGTGAGTGTGCGCACACCGACTCCCGGCCGGTCGGCGTCGAGCAGCCGCTGCCCTCGGATGAACGGATCCCATCGCAACCGGACCTCACCCGTCGTCTGACTGACCGCGAAGGCCACGTCGACGGTCACCGGGATCCACACTTCGGCGCTCACCTGTGGCATACGGCGAGTGTAGGCAACGGCGACGCCATCAAATCTCTCGCGCGCGGACTCGTATGGCGACAGCATGGGGCCGCACGTCTTCGCCGGCACCATCGCGCCGGCGCGGTCACCGGAACCGATGCAACGGTCGCCATACCCCGTCGAACTGTTACGCCTGCTCGAACGCGGTTCGACCGAGCACCTGCGAAAAGGCTTCCCCGGTGGGCATTTTCACGACACCGAAGAGCTTACCGACGAGCTGGTCGACGCCGGCCTGATCGACATCGAGGTGCACGGACTCGAGGGTCCGGGCGGCATGCCACTCGAGGTCGAGCGCACGCACGACTCCGAATTGCGTGCCGCAGCAATGGTTCTGGCGCAGCGCTTCAGCACCGTGCCCGGCATACGCGACCTGAGCCAGCATCTGCTCGGCATCGGGCGCCGGCGCTGAGCCGTGCGTCTCCGCCCGGCATCCGAGCCATGATCTGATGGTGGACATGGACGAGGAGACCGCCGCCAGGATCGCCGCGCTCGAGCAGCACATCGACCGCCTCTACGCCCTCCTCGGACAACAGGCTCCGTACACCGCGCCGTCCTGGACACGACCGTCGCCGCCCCTTCCGCAGCCGACGATGTCCGGTGTCGCGGTTTCGGAGACGGTGATGCAGTTCATCCGTCAGGGCCAGGAGATCCGCGCGATCAAGCAGTATCGCGAGGAGACCGGCTCAGGACTCCTGGACGCGAAGAAGGCGGTCGACGCCATCGTCCGTGACTACCGCGACGGACGTATCCGCTGAACCTGGCCGTTCACGCCCTCAACCCTGGACGAAGTGCAACCCGACGGCGGACTCCAGATCCGCTCCGGCCGCATGCAGGGACACATCCCAGGTTCGGTCGCCGACGACACCGTCGGACGTGACGTGCCCCCAGTGCTGGAACGCCTTCACCGACGCGGCCGTGTGCGGACCGAAGTGACCGTCGACGCCCTGCGGCGTGGTTCCCCACTGCCCGTGCGCACCGTTGGTCAGCACCTGCTGCAGGTGCGTCACGACCGAGCCGCTCGAGCCCTGCTGCAACGTCGGCATCGGACCACCATCGGGCAGGTACGCCCACGTCACCGGACCGACAACGCCGTCGGCGGTGAGTGAATGGGCCTGCTGAACCTGCTTGACCGCAGCAAGTGTCGCCGGACCGAAGTCGCCGTCCACCACGATCGCGAAGTTCGGCGTACGGTGCAGCGCCCGTTGCAACCGTCGCACCGCCGTGCCCGTGGCTCCCGAGTGCAGCGTCGGCTGGTTCGGATTGAGACTGGTCCGCGACACCGTGGTCGGCTGCCGCAACCACGCTTCCGCGGTGATCGCGATCATCGACGGCGCGTCGATGATCCCGATGGTGTTCCAGGTGAACAACGCGTAACCGGCGCTCGTCCCGTCGACCCCGCCAGGCACCGGAACACCGAGTTGCTGCGCCAGCCACGTCAGCGATCCGTATCCACACAGCGAGACGCAGTGATCCTCGTTCGGATCCGGGCTGAATCCTGTTGCGAACCAACCTGATTCACCGTCGGTCGACAACCATGCGGTCTCCAGCTGGTCCGCAGCGACGCCGAGTTTGACGGGCCCTTTCGCGATCGCGCTGCGCAGAGTGCTCCCGCTGGTCCAATTGACGCTGTAGTGCGCACCGTCGTTGTAGAGGACCGGACTGCCGTCGAAACCGTCGTGCTGCATCCAGGTCATCACATCGGGCAGATACGCGCCCTCGAGCACGCCGTGTTGAGAGGCCCAACCGGTCACGTCGGCGTCCGACAGGAAGATCTCCGGATGGTGACAGGCCTTGGCGAACGCCTCTTCAGCGGTCACGCAATCACCGTGAACATCGTTGCCCCACATGGAGATCCGTGCGGGTCGGACGAGGTATGTCATGGGTACTCCTGCGGTGGCGACGTGCGGCACGGCTGCAGCGAGCCGGGAACGGGGTGTGGGTCGCGCACCACGGCGCGGTGTTGCAACTGGCATGACTGACTCCTGAACGGGTGCGCGAATGCGCAAGGTGATGTAAATGAGCGCGAACGCCGCGCTTCGGCGATTCCGGCCGCTGCTGCGGTCCCGGCAAACGGGGTGATGGTGATCCCCGGTCAGCCACGCCTTCTCCTGCATCGCGACGGCCGACCGTGCCCCTCATCGCGACGGAAATACAACCCGTTCTGCGGGCACCATCCATCCTCCACCGTCGCGGTCGACCCGCCAATCATTCGGCGTCCACCGAATCGATCAACCGCCGCCGTGCGCCCCGCCCGTCAGCCGACCCAACCGCCGCGATAACCCCAGCCGCCGAAGTCGCCGTAGGTCGGACCGCCGCCCCGGCCACCGAGATATCCGCCGACCACCGCGGCCCCGAGCTCGTCGAGTTCGGGTGCCACCACGCGACCGTCGGCCCGCTTCGCCAGTTGGTCGACGAACCGCGCCAGGCCGGGATCCTCGCCCAGCCGGAAGATCGTCGTCTGTGCTCCCAACCGCACGGCGGTGTCAAGTTCGCGAACGCTGTAGGCGATCGTCAACGGGTGCGGCGGGTAGCTGAACCATGCTTCACCGTCGGGTTCGAGATGCGCCGTCGGCTCGCCGTCGGTGACGATCAGCAGCACCGGCTGGGCGTTCGGGTGCCGGCGGAAGTGCTGGTTCGCGAGCATCAACGCGTGATGCAGGTTGGTGCCCTTGTCCCACTCCGCCGAGAGGGCGGTCAGTGACTCGATGTCCATCGTCTGTGCATGTCGGCCGAAACCGATGAGCTGCAACGAATCTCCGCGGAATCGGGTTTGGATCAGATGGTGCAGCGCCAGTGCGGTGCGCTTCATCGGCACCCAGCGGCCGTCCATCGCCATCGAGAAGGAGGTGTCCACCAGGAGCGCGACTGCGGCCTGTGTGCGCGCCTCCGTCTCCTGGACCTCGACGTCGGTGATGGCGAGCGGCCGATCGTCGTCGCCGCCGGCCCGGCGCAATGCCGCGTTGGTCAGTGTCCGAGTGACGTCCCACGGCTCGTTGTCGCCGAACTGCCACTCCCTGCTGGCACCTGTCGGCTCCCCCGCCATACCTGCTCGACGTGCGTCACGCGAGCCCGCGCGGCCGCTGAGCCGGGTGGCGACATCCTTGAGGAGGGTCCGCCCGAGCTCGCGCATCGCGCGCGGCGACAGCTTCAGCTCGCCGGTGGAATCCTTTGTCAGATAACCACGTTCGCGCAGGGCCTTCTCCAGCTCGGCCAACGTGCGCGCATCCGCTGCGGCCTCGTCCCCGAGCTGTCGGGCGAGGGCGTCCAGATCCAGGTCATCCATCTGCGCGCCCGTGTATTGCTGCGACAGTTGCTCGGACAGCTCGTCCAACTGCGCCAGATCCTGTATGACGCCCGTCCCGTCACCCAGACCCATGCCCTGCTCGCCGCCGAACTGCTCCGAGCCGGACCAGTCCTCCCCCGGCCGCAGCGACTGCAGGTTGCTGTCCAACTGGGCGAGCTGGTCCATCAACTCGGGTGACCCGAACGCCTGCTGCGAGAGCTCCATCAGCTCCTGTCGCTGCTCGGGGGTCATCGAGTTGAGCATGCGCTGCGCCGCGGCTGCCCGCTGCGCCAGGGAGTCGAGCAATTCGTCGATGTTCTGCGGGTTCTCCGGGAAGAAGTCCCCGTGCTGGGCCATGAAATCGGCGAACTGCTGGTCCGTGCCCTCACCACGCCCGTGCGCCTCGAGCAGCTCGTTGAGGTCGCGCAGCATGTCATTGATCCGCTGCCGGTCCTCCTCTGTCGCGCCCTCGAGCGCCTGCTTCATCCCGGCGAACCGCTGGTCGAGCATCTCGCGGCCGAGCAGGTCCTTGATCTGGTCGTACTTCTCGCGTGCCTCGTTGCTGCGCCACGGGTAGTCGGCGAGCTCGTTGACCGCTGCGGCCGTCGAGGGCGGAAGGTTCTCGATCCGCAGCTCCGCGAACCGTGCGTCGTCGTCCAGATCCCGCGCCAGCTGTTTGCGCTCGGCGAGCACCGCATCGTCCAGCAGCTGTTTGATCTCCTGGAAGGTGCCGTCCAGGTTGTGCTTGGCCAGCAACTCGCGACGCTTCTCGGCGACCTGCCGGGCCAGATCGTCGAGGCCCCGCTGCTGCCGCCCGCCCCGCCGCAGGAACTCCTGCATCGCATGCTCCGGCCGATAGCCGGCCATCACGTCCTCGCCGATGGCGTCGAGTGCCTCGGCGAGGTCCACCGGCGGCGCCAACGGGTCTGGGCCGCCGGCATACCGGCCGTAGCGTGAGCGGTGAGTGTGCTTACGTGGCAACGAGATACGCCTCCATGACTAATTCTTCCAGAACTTGTGCGAACTCGTCAGTATGGCCACAGCGCCGGCCGGACCGGACGCCCACGCAGCCCCGTCCGGCGCGACATGTATGCCGTCGTAGTCGGTGGTGTCGAAGGTCGACCAGGTCCGCCCGCCGTTGCTGCTGATGTCGCTGCCGGTCGGTCCGACTGCGATGACGGTGTTGCCACGGCCGGGCAGGTAGGCCACGCCCGAGCGGTAACCGCCGAGGGCGTTGCTGCTGGCCTTCCACGGCGAGCGTCCGTGCTTGACGGCCGCCGAGTCGGTGCCGTCGGTCGGTGCGGTGTAGTCGCCACCGACCGCCACGCCGGTGCGTGAGTTCTTGAACGCAATGCTGTAGATGCCAGCGGCATCGCCGGCACGGACCGGCGTCGTCTCGGCGGACCAGCTGTTGCCGGCGTTCGTCGTGTGGAAGACCCGAGGTGACTCACCGCCCGTCGCGAACCAGAACTCCCCGGAGCGAGCCCGGCTGTTCTGGGCGGACACCAGGCAGGTGCCGGACGCCGCGAACCCGAACTCGTTGGCGAACGCCTTCGGCATACCCGTGGTCGGCAGCACCGTCCACGAACGACCACCGTCGGTGGTGCGCGCCATCCGGAAGTACCCATCGACCGGGTCGCTCATCGCCAGGCCGGTTCCGTTGGCGCTGAACGCCATACAGTCGTAGAACGCGTTCGGGTCGGTGTTGGTGAAGACCTGCTGCCACGTCCGCCCGCCGTCGTCCGTGCGGAAGATCCGCGAGTCGCCACCCTCACCGATCGAGAGTGCCTCGGCGTGCCGGCTGTCCCATGCTTCGATGTCGCGCAACGCCAGACCGTCGGTCTTCGCGACCGCGGGTGACACGTCATCCCAGTGCCGCCCGCCATCGGTCGTGCGCAACACGCTGCCCTTCTCTCCGCTCACCCACGCGACCCGGCCACTGACCGCGGCCAGCCCGCGGAACTGTTCGTCGACCCCTGTCGGTCGAGGCGACCACGAGTAGTGCTGGTGGTGTGCCGGGCCGATCGGCCGGAGCAGCGCTTGCCGGCGCCGCCAGGGCAGCCGCGGCGGACACGGCCGCCACGAAGCCGGCGACGCGCAGGGAACGGTGAATTGCAGTGTTGGCAGACATAATTCAGACGCTAGCGCCGCATGGACACCGGTGGGTGGTTCGGAACATCGTCATACGGAGTCGCTCTCGCCGTAGGTCGTGTTGCCGTCGTCGTCCGACTCCTTGCTGACCTGTTTGGCCAGGTAGAGGCCTTCGAGGGCCAGCTCGACCGCAGCAGCCCGCTCGCCAGGGGTCGACGCGTCCAGCCGCTCGGCGACCTGGTCGTACAGGTCGGACTCGCCGAGCACCGGCAACTCGTCCAGAACGGCTGCGGCCGTGATCTGTTCGCCGGTCGTGACGCGTGCGCCCCGCTCGAGAGCCCGGACCAGCAACGCCAGGTCGATGCCTCGCAGTCGACTCCGCGCCGTCTCGGCGGTGGCCGTGCGCAGCAGATGCTCCAGGATGGCCTCCTCGCGCCCTTCGTGCCCTGACTCGAACTCGACCTTGCCGGCGAGCACGTCGACGGCGGTCTCCAGGTCGATGACGCGCGCCACGGCCTCGCTCTCGTGCTGCACGGTCGCCCGATGCAGCGCGGCCGCCGCCACGGTTTCCGCGGCGGCTATCGCGAATCGCGCTGAGACGCCGGACCTTTGATCAACGGCGTTGGATTCGCGCAGTGCCCGGGTGAACCGCGCCAGGATCTCGATGAGGTATGGCGGCACCGTCGCAGCCAGGTGCGCCTCCTGCTCGATCACGGCGATCTCGCCCTCGAGCTCGAGCGGATAGTGCGTGCGCACCTGCGCCCCGAACCGGTCCTTCAACGGAGTGATGATCCGGCCGCGGTTGGTGTAGTCCTCGGGATTCGCGCTGGCCGCCACGAGCACGTCCAGCGGCAACCGCAACGTGTAACCGCGGACCTGGATGTCGCGCTCCTCCATCACGTTCAGCATCGCGACCTGGATGCGTTCGGCCAGGTCCGGGAGTTCGTTGATCGCGACGATGCCGCGGTGCGACCGCGGGATCAGCCCGAAATGGATCGTCTCCGGGTCGCCGAGGCTGCGTCCCTCGGCAACCTTCATCGGGTCGACGTCGCCGACCAGGTCACCGACGGAAGTGTCTGGCGTTGCGAGCTTTTCGGCATACCGCTCGTCGCGGTGGCGCCAGCCGACCGGAAGGTCGTCCCCGAGCTCGGCCGCTCGTCGGCGCGAGGCCGGCGTGATCGGGTCGTACGGGTGCTCGCCGAGCTCGGAACCCTCGATCACGGGGGTCCACTCGTCGAGCAGGCCGACGAGGGTGCGGAGCACGCGGGTCTTGCCCTGCCCGCGCTCCCCCAGCAGGACGACGTCGTGGCCGGCCAGAAGGGCGCGCTCCAGCTGCGGCAGCACGGTGTATTCAAAGCCTTGTATGCCGGGCCACAGGTCCTCGCCTGCCGCGAGTCTCGCCAGCAGGTTGTCGCGCAGTTCCTCCCGGACACTGCGCAGTTCGTGGCCCGAGGCGCGCAACTGGCCGAGTGTGGTGATCGTGGGTGCAGGGGTCGAAGCAGTCGAATCCGTCACGCGTTCCACGCTACGCCTCTTTCCTGCCGAAGCGGAGGGTCTATCCGGATCAGTCCGGTGCGCACACGTCCGATCGGGTGAGGAAGCGGTAGCCCGTCGGACCCTCGAGGGAGAATCCGGCTCCACGCCCCTTCACGAGATCGATGGTCAGGGCAGTGTGCTGCCATACCGCGTACTGCTCGCCGGAGATGTAGACCGGCACCGGCTCGTATCCGTCACCGACAGGAAGATCGCCGAGATGCACATCGCGTTGCCCCAGGCGGTACTCCCCTTGCTGATAGCACATCGGGGACGACCCGTCGCAGCAACCACCCGACTGGTGGAACATGAGCGGGCCGTGCTCGCCGATGAGGCGACGCAGCATTCGCGCCGCCTCATCGGTGACCGAAGCACGGGTGTCGGCCATCTTTAGAAGAACCCGAGCTTGGACGCGCTGTAGGAGACCAGCAGGTTCTTGGTCTGCTGGTAGTGGTCGAGCATCATCGCGTGGTTCTCGCGACCGATGCCGGACGACTTGTAGCCGCCGAACGCTGCGTGCGCAGGGTACTGGTGATAACAGTTCGTCCACACCCGACCCGCCTGGATGCCTCGGCCGGCGCGGTATGCCGTGTTGGTGTCACGGGACCAGACGCCGGCGCCGAGGCCGTACAGGGTGTCGTTGGCAATCGACATCGCGTCGTCGAAATCGCTGAACTCGGTCACCGAGAGGACCGGACCGAAGATCTCCTCCTGGAAGATCCGCATCTTGTTGTTGCCGGCGAAAATCGTTGGTGCGACGTAATATCCGCCCGACAGGTCACCACCGAGGTCGACGCGTTCGCCTCCCGTGATGACCCGAGCACCCTCCTTCGTGCCGATGTCGATGTAGGACAGGATCTTCTCCAGCTGGTCGTTGCTCGCCTGGGCCCCGATCATGGTGTCGGTGTCGAGCGGGTTGCCCTGCGTGATCGCCTTGACCCGCTCGGTGCCGGCCGCCAGGAAGGAGTCGAAGATGGGCTGTTGGATCAGTGCCCGGCTCGGGCAGGTGCACACCTCGCCCTGGTTGAGCGCGAACATCGCGAAGCCCTCGAGTGCCTTGTCGTAGAACGAGTCGTCTTTCGCCGCAACGTCGTCGAAGAAGATGTTGGGGCTCTTGCCACCGAGCTCGAGAGTGACCGGGATGAGGTTCTCACTCGCGTACTGCATGATCAGCCGGCCGGTCGTGGTTTCACCGGTGAATGCGATCTTGCGAATCCGGTTGGACGAGGCCAACGGCTTGCCGGCCTCGACACCGAAACCGTTGACAACGTTGAGAACTCCCGGTGGCAGCAGGTCGCCGATGAGCTCCATCAGCAGGAGGATCGAGGCCGGCGTCTGCTCGGCAGGCTTCAACACGACACAGTTGCCGGCCGCCAGCGCGGGCGCCAGCTTCCAGGTGGCCATCAACAGCGGGAAGTTCCACGGGATGATCTGGCCGACGACGCCCAGCGGCTCGTGGAAGTGGTACGCAACGGTGTCGTCGTCGATCTGGCTGAGGTGACCCTCTTGGGCGCGAATGGCGCCGGCGAAGTATCGGAAGTGATCGACAGCGAGTGGCAGGTCGGCGGCCAGGGTCTCGCGGACCGGCTTGCCGTTGTCCCAGGTCTCGCCCACCGCCAGCATCTCGAGGTTCTGTTCGATCCGGTCGGCGATCTGCAACAGGATGTTGGAACGCTCGGTGACCGAGGTCTTGCCCCAAGCCGGCGCGGCAGCCCAGGCCGCGTCGAGGGCCTTCTCCACGTCGGCCGCAGTCGACTGCGCGACCTCGGTGAAGACCTTGCCGTTGACCGGCGAGACGTTCTCGAAATATTTCCCCGAGACCGGCGGCACCCAGTCGCCACCAATGAAGTTGTCGTAGCGGGATTTGTAGGAAGCAGGGCTGCCCTGCTCGCCCGGCCGCGCGTAAATCGTCATGCTGCGTGTCCTCCTGGCGGATGGTGCGTGCGTGCCAGGCGTCGTCACCCGGCGTGTGACGCAAATTACATTTCGCAACGTTGCGTGAACGTTGCGTCGGTCAGACCCCGCGCAGGCGGCTGACACGGGCGCTCACCGTGTCGCTACGCGGCGAGCTCGGATCCATCAGGGTCTGGGCGGCCTCCCACAACCCGAGATCCTCACGTCCGTGGACGGTGTCGGCAAAGCGGAGCAGCAGGTCGGAGTCCCCGTGCGCCAGCACGCAGTTGCGTATCCGCATGTGCAACTGATCGCGGATCTGGATGACACCTGGAGCGTCGGAGTCGGTCAGCACGGGGCCGCGATATGCGCTGACAGCTGCGCCGATCTCACCCCGGTCCAGGTGCTCTCGCACCACGGCGAGGTCGGAGGTGACCGGATCGGTGAAGCGGTAGGGCCGCGATGCCAGCAGTCCGGGCGGCAGCAGTCCGCGCAGCCGAGAGATCTCCGCACGCAGCGTGACCGAAGGCCGGTCGTCGTCGCTCAGCTCGACCGCCAACCGACCGGCGCTCATGCCATCCGCAGCCTCCGCCAGCAACAGCAGCATCTCGCTGTGCCGCAGCCCGAAGCGGCGGACACTGTCGCCGTTCGACAACGTCGCACCCGGGATGCCGAGCACGGTCAAGCGATGCCCGCCGGACCGCCGGGACGGATCGTGCAGCGCCATACGTGAAGTCAACCTGGTGAGGCGGAGCTGCGCCTCGACCGCGGCGACCGTGGCACCCACCAGCGCGAGGCTCTGTGGAGTCACCGCCTCGTCGCCACCGGTCAGGTCGAGCGCGCCGAGCATGGCGCCGGTGTCCGGATCGTGAATCGGTGCGGCCGAGCAGCTCCACGGCGTCACCTGCCGAGCGAGATGCTCGGCGCCACGGATCCGCACGGCGCGGTCGACGGCGAGTGCTGTGCCGGGCGCGTTCGTGCCGACCGAGTGCTCCGCCCAGTCGGCGCCGGGAAGGAAGAGCATCTGCTCCGCACGCCCACGGAGAGTGGCATCACCCTCGACCCACAGCAGCCGGCCCGCGGCATCACTCACCGCGACCAGGAGTCCGGCCTCTGCCGCGCTCTCGGTCAGCAGCGACCGGATCAGCGGCATGGTGTCGGCGAGCGGGTGCGGTTCCCGCAAGGCACGCAGCGCGTCGTCGGCGAGCGGCTCCTGGCGCAATTCGGCCTCGGGATCGAGTCCGTCCGACAGCGACCGCAACCAGGACTGATAGACCTCCGGCCGAACCTGGCTGGGCGTGCGTTGCTCCAGAAACTCCTCGCGCGCCTGCTCGGCACGTCGACGTGTGTCGTCGCGCCGAGGGCTCGGTCGGGACAGGGCCATCGCCCAACGGTAGCCGGGTGAAGCCGGGGCTCGCCGGCTGTCGGCCTCCGTCCGTACGCTGGCCGGTATGACGATCTCGATCGGTGCACACGTGGACCAGCAGGACCCGATCGCGGAGGCGGCGGCGCGCGGCAC
This sequence comes from Flexivirga sp. G2, assembly GCF_055397625.1. Classification (NCBI taxonomy): domain Bacteria; kingdom Bacillati; phylum Actinomycetota; class Actinomycetes; order Micrococcales; family Dermacoccaceae; genus Flexivirga; species Flexivirga sp. G2. The sequence continues at coordinate 2,078,974 of NZ_AP039675.1, read as the reverse complement.
GGATGTCGTGCAGTTCTTCCTCGGCGATCCGCAGAGTTACAAGGGCCCGGTCGTCGCGTATGACGGGGGCGCGGCGAAGCTGCGCGCCGACGCGGAGGCCGCAGGAGTGACGGTCTTCGTCCATGCGCCGTACCTGATCAATGTCGCCACGCTGAACAACAGGATCCGCATCCCGAGCCGCAAGTTGCTGCAGCAGCACATGGACGTTGCGGCCGAGATCGGCGCGGCCGGGCTGATCGTGCACGGCGGCCACGTCAACAAGACCGACGACCCGGCGAAGGGCTTCGACAACTGGCGCAAGGCGATCGAGGCCACCGACTGCAAGATCCCGCTGCTCGTCGAGAACACCGCCGGCGGCGACAACGCGATGGCCCGGCAACTCGACCGGATCGCCGATCTCTGGGAGGCCATCAGCCAGGCCGACGGCCATGAGCAGGTCGGCTTCTGCCTCGACACCTGTCACGCGTGGGCCGGTGGCATTCCGCTGGCCGAGGCGGCCGAGCGCATCCACGAGATCACCGGTCGCATCGATCTGGTGCACGGCAACGACAGCCGGGACACCTTCGATTCCGGCGCCGACCGACACGCCAATTTCGGTGCAGGACAGATCGATCCGGACGAGCTGGTCGGTGTCGTACGAGCAGCCGGCGCACCCGTCGTCTGCGAGACGCCCGGCGCCGCGGACGAGCACAAGGCCGACATCGCCTGGCTGCGCGAACGTCTCTGACGTCATGCGGGTCGAGCGTTGCCCTGAGTAGCTCGCGAGGAACGAGGGGGCGTATCGAAGGGTAGCGGCGAAGAACGATAGTGCGGGTCGAGTAGCGGCGAGGAACGAGCCGCGTATCGAGACCTCGAGGTTTCGATACGTCTCCCCCGCTGCGCTCCTCCGACTACCCTTCGACACGGCCTCCGCAGGCTCCGGCCTGCTCAGGGCGACGCTCAACCAGCTTGAGTGGTTCAGTCGGGCGACCGAAGGGCGCACAGGGAAAATCACTCAGGCCGGCGGAGCCGACGACGAGGAACGAGTGTCGGCTCAGTCGGCGTGGCTGACCATGTTGACGACCGTGCCATCGGGCGCCTGGACGAAGAACCGGCGCACACCCCACTCCTCATGAGTCAAGGGATGGACGATCCGGTAACCGCGTCGCTGTGCCTCGGCGTACGCCGCATCGACGTCGGCGACGTGTACCGAGATCGCGGAGTCGACGGGAGCGGTCTCGTCCTTCGTCACCAACTGGACGCAGGCGCCGCTCTGGGGCGCGCTGCGGTGGACCACCCAGCCGAGGTTGAAGCCCTCGTCCGTCATACCGAGGAACTCGCCGTAGAACTCGTCAGCGCTGTCCATGTCGGCGACCGGCAGGTTCGCCGTGACGTCACGCGCCAGTGCCGGAGACGTCGGCAGCTGCGGGTCATCCTCGCGTTCGTTGAACATCCAGCGATGCCCGAAGGGGTCGTGCAGCACCGCAATCCGCCCGTGCGGCGTGTCCTCCGGCTCTCGATCAACCTGCGCACCAACGGTTTTCGCCTGCCGCACCACCACGTCGACGGCCGTCGTCTCGACGTGCAGCGACACCGCGTTGTGCTGCCCCCGCACGGGCGCGGCGACTCCTGCACTGTCGAACTCGTCGGACAGCATGAAGGTCGCGTCCCTGCCGATCGTCAGCTCGACGTGCCCGATGTGCCCGTCGTCCATGAAGATCGGCTCGAACGACACCCGAGCTCCGAATGCGCTGCGGTACCAGTCGATCGCCGCTCTCGCGTCTTCGACCGTGAGGTACGGCGTGATGCTCATGACCGCTCCGCCTCGCCGGACGCGACTCCCTGCCAGTCCCAGTGCGGCATCGCCAGCCCGGCAGGCACGTCATCGGCCGATCCATGGAACCCGTACATCGGGCCCCAGGTCGCCCACATCCAATAGTCCAGAATCGCTTGGTATGTCTCGGGATCGGCGTCGATCCCGGCATCCCGCAATGCGCCCGCGAAGCAGTCGACCGCGCGCTCGTTCATCACCTCGTGCTCACCGTTGCCACTGTGCAGGCGGACGACTTCGGCATGGTCGCCGTAGCTCCCGCTGTATGCCGCAGGCCCGCCCAGTGCTTCCCCGAGGTATGCCGCCAGTCGGTCGACATGATCCGGTTTCGTGCGGCCGTGGAACGCGTGTGCCACCACCGGATCGGCCATCGCCCGCTCATGCCAGGCCGCGGCGATGCGCGTCATACCCGCCGCGCCGCCGGCCGCGTCGAAAATGGATTCCTTCGGCATGAGCACTCCTCCGACGCCAATGTTTACGCGTACACGCTACTGCTTCGCGCCATACACGATCAAGACCAGCGAAGCTCGTATGTCGAACCTCTCCCGCTGCGCGGCGAGGGCCGATCCGCAGGCCGCCAGCGCCGCAAAGCCGTTCGCGGCGGCATCCCGACGCACTGTCTCCTGCACGGTCGGCCGGTCGAGGCCGCGCTTCGCACGCGCCGTTCGCGCATCCAGCAGCGCGGCGCCGAGAATCAGTCGCCACGCCGCCGAATACCGTTGTGCTGCCTGCTCGGACGAGCAACCCGCTACGAGCAGCGACTCGAGGACGTCATCGGTCGCCCGGGCCGCGGAAGGGGCCATCAGGTCGCCACGGGTGAGCGCGTCCAGCACCCACGGACGATCGGTCAGCTCCCGGTGCAGCATGAGCAGCACCTCCACCGCCCGCTCCGCACCGGGCTCCGGCAACGCGGGCCAGTCCACCTCCGCGAACTCCGCGTCCAACAGGGCCACCAACAACTCGTCGCGTCCGGCGTAGTGCCGGTAGATCGCCATCGGCGTGACGCCGAGGCGTGAGCCCAGTGTCCGCATGCTGAGCACGGGGGCACCGTCACCGCGGACCAGCTCTCCGGCCACCTCGAGAATGCGCTCGCGGGTCAGCGCGGAGCCGCTGCGCGCCGCACCTGCTCTCCCGTCCCGTGCCACCAGCCGAGCGTATGACAACGAAGCCGACACGAAGTTGCCGATACGTACTCCCGAGCGTTCTTGCGTGGTTGAATCCGATTCATGAGAGGTTCACACCGGCTCCGCTTCGTGGATGTGCACGGCCACCGCCGCGCGTTCGTCCGAACCGGCTCCGGGCCGGCCCTCCTCCTGCTGCACGGGGTCGGCTGCGATCACACGACCTGGGACCGGGTGATCCGGCCGCTCGCCGAGGATTTCACCGTGATCGCGCCCGACCTGCTGGGTCACGGCAAGTCCGCGAAGCCTCGCGCGGACTACTCGCTGGGTGGCTACGCGAATGGCATGCGGGACCTGCTCGCCATCCTCGACATCGATCGAGCGACCGTTGTCGGACACAGCTTCGGTGGTGGCGTCGCGATGCAATTCGCCTACCAGTTCCCGGAATTGACCGAGCGGCTGATCCTCGTCGCGCCGGGTGGCGTCGGACCCGAAGTGAGCCCCATCATCCGGCTCGCCACCGCGCCCGGTTTCCGGCAGCTGATGGGTGCCCTCACTCTTCCCGGCGTCAGACACGTCAATCGGACCGGCTTGCGCCTGGCACACGCAGCACGACTGCCCGGCACTCGCGACGTCGACGAGATCGCCAAGATCTACGACTCGCTCGCCGCACCCGGCGCTTCCGCGGCGATCCAGCAGGTGTTGCGCGGGGTCGTCGACCGTCATGGTCAGTTCGTGACGATGACCGATCGTGCGTACCTCACCGATGCGATGCCGATGTCGGTCATCTGGGGTGCGCAGGATCCGATCATCCCGGCGTCGCAGGCGCAGGTGATCCGGCGATTGGCGCCCGGTGCCCGTGTCGAGATCATCGAGGACAGTGGGCATTTCCCGCACCGCGACCACAGCGAGCAGTTCGTCCGGATCGTGCGTGACTTCATGGCGACGACCGCGCCGGCGACATACGACCGGGAATGGACGCACGAGTTGCTGCGCGGCAAGCGCGGTCCGCGCAGCCGTCGGGGCGCTACGAACCGCCCGATCGCCGCACTGTCCAGCTGATCCGCCGCCCACCGTCCGGACCACCCGACCGGCCACTTGGCGGGCGGACTACCGTCGGGACGTGGACCTCGTCATACGCGCCCGGCAGGACTCCGACCTCCCCGCCCTCGTCGATCTGTTGGGTCGGCAGCAGCCCCAGACGCGCTACCCGTTCGTATGGCCGTTTCCCCGACCTATCGAGGAATTCCTCAAGCGATCGACCGAGCTGCGCGCATGGGTCGCCGAACTCGACGGGGAGATCGTCGGTCACGTGTCCGTCACCTTCGCGGACGACGATGCCATCGGTAAGTCCTGGGCAACCGCACACAACGTCGAGCTCGCTGAACTTCGTTGCGTTTCAGTCTTTTTCGCTGACATCAGCAAGGCCGGTCAGGGCATCGGGTCACGGCTGCTGGCAACTGCGACCGACTTCGCCATGGCGGACGGCTATCCGGTGCTCGATGTCGTCGCCGCGCACGAGACACCGGTCAATCTCTACCTGCGACGGGGCTGGCAGCTCATTGAGACCACCCAGGCACCCTGGCATCCCGAGATCGAGCTCCCGATCCATCTGATGATCCTGCCCAAGCCCAGCGGATCGAGTAGCGGCTGAGCAACGAGGCTGCGCCCGAAGCGGATCGAGTAGCGGCTGAGGAACGAGGCCGCGTATCGAGATCAGGGAGCAGGAGCGCCGCTCTGAGTAGCCGAGAGCCGGCGCCCGAAGCGGATCGAGTAGCGGCTGAGGAACGAGGCCGCGTATCGAGATCAGGGAGCAGGAGTAGCGTCGGCGATATGACGAAACTGGGTTATCAGATCCCGAATTTCACCTATCCCAACGTCTCTGCCGATCGCCTCTTCCCGACCGTCGTGCAACAGGCCAAGGAAGCCGACAGCAGCGGTTTCGACACGGTCCTGGTGATGGACCACTTCTACCAACTCCCTGGGCTCGGGCAGCCGGACGAGCCGATGATCGAGTGCTACGTCCTGTTGTCGGCACTCGCTCAGCACACCGAGCGAGTGCGTCTGTCCGCGCTCGTCACCGGCAACACCTACCGCAACCCGACCCTGCTCGCCAAGGAGATCACCGCACTCGACGTCGTCTCCGGCGGCCGTGCGCAGCTCGGGATCGGTGCGGGCTGGTACGAGCTCGAACACGACTCTCTGGGCTACGAATTCGACACGTTCACCGATCGCTTCGAGCGCCTCGAGGAAGCGCTGCAGATCATTCTGCCGATGCTGCGCGGCGAACGCGCGACGTTTGACGGCAAGCGCTATCAGGTGAAGGACGCGGTCAACTCCCCCGCGCCGCTCAGCCGGGTGCCGATCATGATCGGCGGCGGTGGCGTGCGCAAGACGCTGCGGATGGTCGCGCAGTATGCCGACGAGTCCAACATCATCTGCGCCCGTGAGGACATCCCCGCCAAACTGAAGGCTTTGGACGAGCACTGCGAGCGACTCGGCCGGGACCGGTCGCAGATCACCGTCAGCTACCAGACGACGGCATGCATCGCGCCGTCGCATGAGGAAGCACAACGTGATCTCGACGCGTACCTGGAGCGCAACCCGGCGGCGAAGGATCGGGTTGCCTCGACCATCGTCGGTGCACCGGACGAAGTGGCTGCGGCATACAGCGAGCTGTTGACCTCCGGCATCGACGGCATCACGGTGAACGCCCCTGCCAACGGCCATCTTCCGGGCCGGGTGCAACTGCTCGGCGAGACGCTCGCGCCGCTGGTCAACTAGCTCGGGCGGCATCGCACCTCCAGGGCAGGAGAGTGTCGCCGTCGGAGTGCGCCTCGGGGCGACTCAGTCGTCCCCTGGGGAGCTCACGATGTCCGGCCGTGCGGTGCCGCGCCTAGTGTCAGCGGTCCAACTGGCGAGCAGGTCCAAGCGTTCCTGGCTCTCCGAACCGACTTCGGCGGTGTAGATCAGGAATGACAGGCCCGGCTCTGCGGTCAGTTCCAACCCTTCGTAGTCCAGCGTGAGATCGCCGACGAGATGGTGGTGGAACTTCTTGGTTCCCGCTCCGTGCCGGCGGACATCGTGGGCGCCCCAGCGGGTGCGGAAATCGTCCGAGCGGGTCGAGAGTTCTCCGATGAGATCGTGCAACTGCTTGTCCCGCGGGTCGCGCCCGGCCTCGGTACGCAGGATGGCGACGGTGACCCCGGCCGCGGTGTCCCAGTCGGGATAGAAGTCCCGGGAGCGGTCGTCCAGGAACTGGAACCTGGCGAGATTGCCTCGTCCCGGGCCGTGGAGCACGTGGTCGTAGAAGGCCGCGCCGAGCGGATTCGTCGCGAGGATGTCCATCCGGCCGTTGCGCACGAAGGCCGGGCCGTCGGTGATGACTTCGAGTGCGCGCAGCAGGCTGGGACGCAGTACCCAGGTCGCTGATCGGCGCCGTTTCACCGGTTCCGAACCGCCGTGGGCGACACGGGCGAGGTCGAACAGGTGCTCGCGCTCGGCGTCGTCGAGTTGCAAGGCCCTGGCCACTGCGTCCAGAACGCCGTCGGAGACGCCTGCCAGGTTCCCGCGCTCGATCTTGGAGTAGTACTCGACGCTCACGTCCGCCAGCGTCGCCACCTCGTTGCGCCGCAAGCCCGGCACCCGCCGGTTCCCCGAGACCGTCAGGCCCGCTCGGTCAGGGGTGAGTTTGGCTCTGCGTGACATGAGGAACTCGCGCACCTGGCTCCTGTTGTCCATGGTGACAACGCTACGGCCACCCGATGGACCGTGGGATTCCCTGGCGGTACACCCTTCATCAGGGACTCCCTGCCCGGCGCCGAACAGCGTTCCATGGATCTTGTCACCAGAATCCATGGAGCCACGAGGAGAAGACCTTGGCAGACAACAGCGCGAGCACCGGCTGGACCGGCGGACAGAACGCCTTCGGGGATTTCGCACCGGGCATGGTCCACTTCACCGACAAGGTCCTCTTCGACGAGGTCTGGGCGCGTCCCGAACTGTCCCGGCGCGACCGCAGCCTGGTGACGATCTCCGCGCTCACGGCGCTGGGGAAGATGGACCAGCTGCAGTTCCACCTCGCCTTCACACGGCAGAACGGTGTCACCGACGCCGAGTTGAAGGAGGCCTTACTGCACCTGGCCTTCTACTCCGGCTGGCCCAACGGCATGGGTGCCACTTCGGTGCTGAAGAACATCATCGAGAGCGAAGAGCACGGAGAAGAGCATCGAGACTGACCTCCCCGCGGCACGCGGTGACGCTCAGTGAACGAACAGCTGCGTACTTCACACGAATCCAGGAGACATACATGACGGACAACGCATTCGACCAGGTCTTCCCGACGGGGGAACCCAACGACGCCTTCGCCCAATACTTCATCGGGCAGAGCTACAACGCCCCGATCGTCGAAGGTGGGGTGCCGGTGAACAACATCACCTTCGAACCGGGCTGCCGGAACAATTGGCACATCCACCACGGGCAGAACGGCGGCGGCGACCAGGTGCTGCTCTGCACCGCCGGCTCCGGCTGGTACCAAGCCGAAGGCGAAGACCCGATCAGCATGGAACCCGGAACGGCGGTGCGGGTCCCGGCGGGCACCAAGCACTGGCATGGCGCCAAGGCCGACACCTGGTTCAGCCACCTTGCCTTCATCACTCCGGGCGACGCGCTCAGCAATGAATGGCTCGAACCCGTCACGGACGAGGCCTACGGCCGGCTTTCCCGGAACGGAGCGAACGCATGACCGTCCTGAACGAGACCTACGTCGCCAACAACGGCATCACGATCCCCAAGCTCGGATTGGGTACCTGGTTCATCGACGACGACCGGGCCGCCGAAGCAGTCCGCGCAGCGGTCGAGATCGGCTACCGCAACATCGACACGGCTCACGCCTACGGTAACGAGCGCGGGGTCGGCGAAGGGGTTCGCACCTCCGGTACGCCGCGCGAGGAGCTGTTCGTTTCGACGAAACTCGCTGCGGAGATCAAGGGGTATGACGGAGCCGTCGCAGCCATCGACCGCTCCCTCGCCACCATGGGACTGGACTACGTCGACCTGATGCTCATCCACGCGCCGCAACCTTGGGACGACTTCCGCGGCGGCGACTACTCCGAGGGAAATCTTGCCGCGTGGAAGGCCCTGGAAGAAGCGCACCGAGCAGGCAAGATCCGCGCCATCGGTGTCTCCAACTTCCTCGCCACGGACCTGGAGAACATCTTGGACCACGGCACGATCGAACCATCCGTGAACCAGATCCTCGTGCACGCCGGAAACACACCCGCGGAGCTGATCGCCTACTGCGAGGGCAAAGGCATCGTGGTCGAGGCCTACTCCCCCATCGCGCACGGAGAGATCCTGCGCAACGAGCGGGTCGCGGCGATCGCCGCGGAGTACGACGTGTCCGTCCCGCAGTTGTGCATCCGCTACACCCTGCAGTTGGGCACGGTGTCGCTTCCGAAGACGGGCGATCCGGCGCACATGCGCGCCAACGCCGACGTCGACTTCGTCATTTCCGAGACGGACATGGCAGCACTGCGGGCACTTGACGAGCGCGACTACGGCGAATCCGGCGCCTTCCCCGTCTACAGCGGCCACTGAACGACGACCGTGAAACGACCGGGCCCGCGGCCGCCGATGATTCAGCAGCTGCGGGCCCGGTGCGCGGTTCCTCCGGGACTACCAGCCGCGCTCGGCGAACTGGATCGACCGCGCCGGCTCGTCGACGTTCAGGCCGACCATGGCCTCGCCCAGGCCGCGCGAGACCTTGGCGATCACGTCGGGGTCGTCGTGGAACGTGGTCGCCTTGACGATCGCCTCGGCGCGCTGGGCCGGGTTGCCGGACTTGAAGATGCCGGACCCGACGAACACACCCTCGGCGCCGAGCTGCATCATCATCGCCGCGTCGGCCGGGGTTGCGATGCCACCGGCGGTGAAAAGCACGACAGGCAGCTTGCCGGCCTCCGCGACCTCCTTGACGAGCTCGTACGGCGCCTGCAATTCCTTTGCGGCGACATACAACTCGTCCTCGGGCAGGCTCTGCAGGCGACGGATCTCCTGGCGGATCTGACGCATGTGCGTGGTGGCGTTGGAGACGTCGCCGGTGCCGGCCTCGCCCTTGGAGCGGATCATCGCGGCACCCTCGGTGATGCGGCGCAGCGCCTCACCCAGGTTGGTCGCACCGCAGACGAAGGGGACGGTGAACTCCCACTTGTCGATGTGGTTGGTGTAGTCGGCCGGGGTCAGCACCTCGGACTCGTCGACGTAGTCGACGCCGAGGCTCTGCAGGACCTGCGCCTCGACGAAGTGACCGATGCGCGCCTTCGCCATGACCGGGATCGAGACGGCCTCGATGATGCCGTCGATCATGTCCGGGTCGCTCATCCGCGAGACGCCGCCCTGGGCGCGGATGTCGGCCGGCACCCGCTCGAGCGCCATGACCGCGACAGCGCCGGCGTCCTCGGCGATCTTCGCCTGGTCGGGCGTGACGACGTCCATGATGACGCCGCCCTTCAGCATCTCCGCCATACCGCGCTTGACGCGCGCGGTACCGGTCTCGATCGCTGCAGTCACTTCCGGTTCTCCTCATCGAACGACGACGTTTTCACCAGAATACCGCCGGCTTCGGCAGCTTCATGCCATCGAGACTTGTATGGCACTTTCCGGACACGGCGACATGCGGCCAGGTAGCGGACCTTTCGAGACGTTCGCTCGTACCTCGCGAACTCCTCAAGGGCCTCCCGCAATTCGCTCGCCCACTCCTCGGCCAGCTTGGCGGTCAGAGGCCTTCGGGCAGTTGGTCGTCGAACTCCACCGGCGACGGCAACGGCGTGTGGCCGGCGAGTCCCAGGTAGCGGACCTGCGGCCGGTGCCGCAATCGCCGCACGTCCCGCACCGCCTCATTGTGGAAACGGCGGGCGATCTCGACGCGCTGGCCCGCCGAACGGAGTCGCTCGACCACCTCCGGCCAGCCGTCGTTCTCGTCGCGCAGTTCGGTGATGACGTCGATGCTCAGCGTCGTACGCAGCACCTGGGTGAGCCTCGACTCGGTCTCGGCACGTTCCGTGCCGATGCCGTCGGAGCGGAGCGCCTCACCCAATGACGCCGCATCGGCGGCGTCGAGGGAAGCACTCGCCGCATCGGCGAGCAGTGCAGCACTGGCCGGATCGAGCACACCCGACCCGGCGACCTCGCGCACGACCTCCGCCCGGCGCACCAACTGCGCGTCCAGGGACGCCACCGATCCCTCAACCTTGGTGTGCAGCCGGTCCAGGCGAGCGGCCGTGTAGGAGAGGTACCACGCGACGAGCGCGATCGCCGCGATGACGAAGGCGGTCCAGGCGAAGATCCGCATCAGTCACGACCCCGCACGCGTCTGCCGCGGGCTGCCGAGGTCGCCCGCACCGCACCCGGACGCGCCGCGTGACATGTCTCGTAGACATCCATGACGTCCGCCGACACCCGCGACCAGTCGAAATCGCGTGCACGCAGTGCGCCACGGGTGGCGAGTTCGGATCGCTCCCCCGGGTCGTCGAGCAACCGCAGCACCGTGGCGGCCAGCGACGCCGGGTCACCGGTGCGGAACATCGCACCGGCGGTTCCGCCGTCCAGCACGTCGGAGAACGACGGCAGGTCGCTCGCCACCACCGGGGCCATCGCGCTCATCGCCTCGACCAGGATGATGCCGAAGCTCTCCGCTCCCGTGTTGGGCGCGACATACGCATCGACCGACCGCAACAACGACGCCTTGTCCTGCTCGGTCACCATGCCCAGGAACTCCGTCGCCGCCCGCACGCGGTCGGAGGTATGACGCAAGGCCTCCCCGGGATCCCCCGGTCCGGCAACCAGCAGCCGGAGACCGGGCCGCACGTCGAGCAGCTGCGGCATCGCATCGAGCAACACCGCCAGGCCCTTCCGCGACTCCTCCAGCCGGCCGAGAAATGCGATCGTCGGCCGCTCCGCACTCCCCGTCCATTGCGGCACGAGCGGCGCCGTCGCGAAGCGATCGACATACACACCGTTGGGGATGATCACTGCATCCGCTGCGCCCTCATGGCGGTGGATCGTGCGTAACGCCTCACGGGACACCGCGATTCGGCCGCTGAGTTTCTCCAGCTGCGGCTCGAGCAACGGCATCAGGGTCAGCAGCACCCGCGACCGCATGGTGCTGGAATGGAACGTCCCCACCACAGCACCGTGGCCGGCCATCATCGCCAGCATCGACACGCTCGGGGCGAACGGTTCGTGGATGTGCAGCACGTCGAACTCACCACGCTCGATCCACCGGGAGACGCGTGATGCCGTGACCGGTCCGAACAGCAACCGCGCCACGGATCCGTTGTAGGGCACCGGCATCGCCCGTCCGGCGGAGTCGACGTACGGCGGCAGCTCGGCGTCCTCGTCCGCCGGTGCGAGCACTCGCACGTCGTGCCCCTGGGTGATCAGGTGCTCGGCCAGGTCGCGCACGTGGAACTGCACGCCACCGGGCACGTTGAACGCGTACGGGCTGACCATGCCGATTCTCACCGGGGCTCCTCCACGAACACACGTTGCATCATGTGCCAATCCTGCGTGTGCTCGCTGATGGTCTCCCCCAGGGAGTCCACGCACTGCTGCGTCATCGCGCGCACCTGGTCCTCGGCTGTCCCGTTGCCCGAAGGACGGACCCGTGCACCGAAGCGCGCCACTACCCGGTGCGCCGCCCGTCCCGGGATCGGTTCGTAGGTGATCGCGAGCGGGAAGAGTGCGGCGCCGGTCTCGAGCGCCAGCTTCGCCGGCCCCACTGCGGCGCGGGTGGGATGGCCGCACAACGTGACCTCGACGCCGCTGCGGGTCAGGTCCCGGTCCGCCAGCAGCGGCACGAATCCGCCGCGCGAAATCGCCTCTCGCAACTGTGAATACGGGTGTTCGCCACCGGTCAGCGGCAGGATACGCATGCCCAGTGACTCCCGGAAATCGACGAACGCGTCGAAGACCGACTCCGGTTTCAGCCGCTCGGCGACCGTCGTCACCGGGGCGAAGTGGTCCGTGGCCCACGCGCCGCAGTGGTCCCAGTTGCCGAGGTGGCCCAGGAACAGGATGAGCGGCTCGTCGCCGGCGACGATCGCGCGGGCCTCCGCGTCGTGGCCGGTCAGCCGGATGCGCTCATCGAGCGTCGCCGGGGTCTCACGGGGCAGCCGGAAGGCATCACACCAGTAGCGCAGGTATGACGAAACCCCTTCTGCGACCAGCGCTTCCAACTGCTCCGCGTCCAGTTCTGGACGAACCGTCGCATAGTTGGCGCGCATCTGTTGAACGGACCGGCCGTTGCGTCGGTGCAGGGATCGCGCGACCCGGGCGAAGGCGGCATACGCCATGCGTTCCGGAAGTCGGCACACCAGCCGCCAGGCCGCGCGGTAGGCGAGACCTTCCGCGCGTTCGCGCGGGGTCACTTCGGGAGTTCTCCGGCCCCGCCCAACGCCTGGGTGCGGACGGTGAGCATCCGCTGGAAGACGGTGATCAGGCTGGCGATCGCGAGGAGCGCCAGCACCACGCCGAGCACGGCCGTCGGCAGGTGCAGCCAGTGGATGCCGACCAGTCCGGTCGTCACGAGCACGGCCACGAGTCGTTCGGAGCGCTCGGCGATGCCGACGTTGGCCGTCATGCCCAGACCTTCGGCACGCGCCTTCGAGTAGGACACGACCATGCCGAGGATGAGGCAGCCCAGAGCGAGCCCGGCCATGACGAGGTTGTCGCCGTCACCGGCGTACCAGAGCACGAGAGCCCCGAAGATCGCCGCGTCGGCGACCCGGTCGAGAGTGGAGTCCAGGTAGGCGCCCCACACGCTCGAGCGGCCCGACATGCGGGCCATGTTGCCGTCGAGCGTGTCGGAGAAGATGAACACCGTGATGACGATCGTGCCCCAGAAGAAGTTGCCGCGCGGATAGAACGCGAGCGCACCGAAGCAGACGCCGATCGTGCCGACGATCGTCACGATGTCGGGTGAAATACCCAGCCGCAGCAGAAGTTTCGCCAGTGGGGTGAAGAACTTGGTGATCGCCGCCCGGGCGTAACGGTTGAGCATGGTGCCCTCAGGTTACCGGGCGGTTCGCGTCAACCTCGCGGCCAGGCGTCGGCGAGCCGCTTCCTGGTGTCGTCCAGCAGGACGGGCAACGCCTTCGTCTGGGCAACGATGGGCAGGAAGTTGGAGTCGCCGCCCCACCGCGGTACGACGTGCTGGTGCAGGTGCGCGGCCACTCCCGCGCCGGCGACCTCGCCCTGGTTCATGCCGAGGTTGAACCCGTCCGGCCCCGATGCGGTCGCGAGCGCGGTGATGGCCTGCTTGGTCAGCGCGGTGAACTCCGCGGTCTCCTCGTCGGTCAGGTCGAGGTATGCCGGGATGTGCCGGTTCGGGCAGATCAGCAGGTGCCCCGGGTTGTACGGGAACAGGTTGAGGATGACGAAGCAGGTCCGGCCGCGGTGCACGATCAGCGCTTCCTCGTCGGACTTCGCCTGTGCGGCGCAGAACGGACAGGCGCCGTCGTCGTCGTGATCGGGCTTGTCCGCCTCGATGTAGGCCATCCGGTGCGGCGTCCACAGTCGCTCGAATCCGTCGGGCACGCGGGCGAAGTTGTCTTCGGACTCGATCTCCTGCGGCATACGCCCGATCGTATGCCGAGCCCGGACGGAACAAGCGGAGCGGATCCGCGGTTGATGGTGGCGGACCAACTCGGGCGAACAGAACAGGAGCAGACATGCCGTTGCAGGGTGAATACGCCGAGGAGAAGACCGGCTGGGTCAAGGACCAGCTCGCCAAGATCGACGAGTCCGGCACGACCGAGTCCGTGGACATCATGGGTATGCCGGTCGTCGTCTACACGATGCGCGGCGCCAAGACCGGCAAGCTGCGCCGGGTGCCGCTGATGCGGGTCGAGCACGACGGCGTCTATGCCGCGGTCGCTTCCAAGGGCGGCGCACCCCAGCACCCGGTCTGGTACGGCAACATCACCGCCAACCCGCAGGTCGAGGTCCAGGACGGGACCGAGAAGCACGACGCCGTCGCCCGGGAGATCAGCGGCGCCGAGCGCGACGAGTGGTGGGAGCGTGCGGTTGCGGCATACCCGCCCTACGCGGAGTACCAGACCAAGACCGACCGGCTCATCCCCGTGCTGCTGGTGGAGCCGACCAAGTAGGCCCGGTCAAGGCGTCGTCGGAGACGTCATCGGAGACGTCATCGGGTGGGTAGGCGGTCGGTCAGGACGCACTGCATGAGTGTGTCCTGCGGACCGGCGAACCCGACTTTGCGATAGAGCGACCGCGCTCGGTCGGTGGCGTTGAGTTGCACCCGGTACAGCCCGCCGTCGACGGCCCAGTCGACGATCTCGCGCAGCAGTCGCTCACCGAGACCGGCGCCGCGCAGGTCGGGTACGACGTAGAGCGAGCTCAGGTGCATCCAGCCGCCGGTCGGTCGGCGCAGGCTCGGCAGGCTGGTGGCCAGGATGCCGATCGCGAAACCCACCGGGTCGCCGTCGGCGCGACGCGCGAGCCACGCCGGTCGGGCGGACCCCTGACCGAGCCACGCCTCGGCGAACTCGTCGAGGAAGCCCTCGCGGTGCGGCGCGCCACCCTCCAGGTCCCATCGCAGCGTCATCGCGGCCAGCACGAATGCGTCCTCGGGGGTGGCGCGTTCGATGCGTATGCCGGCCAGTTCGTCACTCACACCGGCAGTTTTCCACGGGTTCCACTTCCGGCCCAGCGATTGTCGGTGTGCACTGGTGCGATGAGGTCGTGGCCACCCGGCCGCACCCACCGCACGCAAGGAGCCGACCATGTCCGTCCAGTTGAACCCCTATCTCAACTTCCGTGGCGACGCGAAGGCCGCCATGGATCTCTACCACGACGTATTCGGCGGCGACCTGTCACTCAACACCTTCGCCGAGTTCAGCTCCGACGAGCACCCGATGGACCCCGCGGACGCGGACAAGATCATGCACGCGCAGCTGACCGCACCGGACGGTGTCGCGCTGATGGCTTCGGACGTGCCGCAGGGCATGGACCTCTCGCCGAACGGCACCATCAGTCTTTCCGGCGACGATGCCGAGAAGTTGCGCGGCTACTGGGACCGGCTGAGCGACGGCGGCAATGTCATCATGCCGTTGGAGAAGCAGATGTGGGGTGACGAATTCGGCATGTTCACAGACCGGTTCGGCGTTTCCTGGATGATCAACATCAGCGCGGCGGGCTGACCATCGTCGATACGGATGGTTACGGCTCGGCTGACTCGTAACCATCCGTATCGAAGTATCCGCACCGGCCGGTCGCGCCGGTAGTCAGCGGACCGATGGTGTCCGCAAGGCGGCATACCGTTCCGGCATGGACAAACGCACCTGGGTGATCGTCGTCTCTCGAGAGCACGCCCGTCGCGGGGTCGACGAAGGGTTCATCATGGCCAATCACGGCACACGCGCGCCGCTTGCACGCATGAACGCCGGCGACCGGATCCTCGTCTATTCCCCGAGGACGGCATACCCGGACGGCGAACCACTCCGGGCGATCACCTTCGCCGGCACGATCACCGGTGACGCACCGGAGCCGAGCACGGTGATCGAGGGCGGTTTCCGCCGCCGTGCCACGCTGCGCGAGATCCGACCACTTCCGCTGGCCGCGGTGCGCGATCATCTGCCGACGGGTCGCCTGCGTTTCGGCTGTTTCGAGCTGCCCACTGCGGACGCGGTCGCCATCCAGCAATTGCTTGACTGACCGAACTCCTGCTCGCGAAACTTTTTGCCTGATCCTGAGCCGTACGCGACCTGCAATTTACCCACGCTGCCTAGCATCGCTGCGAGCGCCATCCCCGAGGCGCCCGTCCCTGACAGGAAGGCACCACTGCTATGCGCACTCCGAGTTTCTTCCAGGTCACTGCCGTCGCCGGAGTTGCGGCAGCAACGATCGCGATCTCGACCGGTCCCGCCGCCGCAGTCACCAAGCTCTCCCAGTCTCAAGCCGCAGCCCAACTGTCCGCCGCCGGCGTGACGTCGTCGTCGAGCGGTGGCTGCACCACCCGCAGCAACTCCCATTGCACCTCGTATGAGCAGATCAACCAGACCACGGTGAGTGGCGTGATCACGCTCAAGAGGGCGAGCGGCTGTGCCATCAACATCACGGGTGGGACGGAGGTCGGCCACGCGTCGGGCACCTACAGCCACTACAACGGCTACAAGGTGGACATCGCCAAGAACACCTGCATCAACAACTACGTCAAGAACAGCTTCACCTACATCGGTTTGCGTGGCGACGGCTACCCGCAGTGGAAGGCTGCGTCGGGGAACCTCTACTGCGACGAGGGCAACCACTGGGACGTCACCTACTACACCAGCGGCGGCTGATCAGCGCTCCGATCCGCGCCCCGCACGGCCGGTCAGCGACTCCTCCACCAGCGTCTGCTCGGGGAGGTCCATCCGTAGCACCACGTCGCCCGGGTGCAGCCGCTCATCGGCTCGGTAGAGGTCCAGCAGTCGTTGCTCGGCGGCCGTGTCCCCGGTGTCGGCTGCCACCAGCAATGCGCTCACGTCATCGATGAGGTCCGCGTCCTGATCCTGGCTGCCCGGACCGTTCATCGTCCCCCAGTTGTCCCACAGCAGCAGCTCGTCACCGAACCGGTGCGCGACCTCGAGGATGACGTAGTTGCGGACGAACCACGCGCCGCGGGCGACCGGGATCGACACATCGACGCCGTAGGTCTCGACGTCGAGCGCGCCGGCCCGGTGGCTGCGCCATACCTCTGCTGCAGTGTGGAATCCCTTGCCAGCAGGGATGTTTCGAGGCTCCGGCAGCGTGGCGATGGGCGCCTGCACCTCCGGATCGAAGCGCACCCAGCGCTCCCCCGACCACGCCTCGGCCACGACGTGGTCGTGGTGCCATCCGTCGACGAAGTAGTCGGCGAACCCGATCCGCGAGCGGGCGGGTATGCCGTGCTGGCGCAGGATCGCCACGCTGAGCAGGGTGTGGTCGCGACAGCAACCCTGGACCCTCGTGGTGGGTTCGCGGGACTCGGCCAGCGATGCCGGGTGGCGCTGTTGATCGAGTTCCAGCGTCCGCGCGATCCATCGGGAGTGAATGTCCGAGACGGTGTCGGCCGGCAATGCGTGATCGGACGCACGGTAGTGCTCGATCACGTTGCGCACGGTCGCCGACAGTTCGTCGAGCTCGGTGGGCACGGCGTCGAGCAGGGACGCGAAGCGCCCCGGGTCGCTGTATGCCGTGTGCCTCGCATAGTCGATCATCGCTGTGTGTTCAAGGATCGTCATAGCCGAATTCCGTTCTCTCAGAAATTGATTCAGTGATGCTCAGTCGTTCGGACAATCGGTTGCGCGAGCGGGAGGACGATGTCCGCCACGTGCTCCGCTCCCGGTTCGCCGTTCCAGTCGGACACGTAACGCTCTCGGGGCGCGCCGGAGGTCTCCTGCCCTGCGGCCGCACGGTCGACGGCGGCGTAGGCCTGCATGATCTGCGGATAACCGCACAGGTCGGCGCCGATCTCGGTGTAGAGCTGTTCCCCTCCCGGCTCGATCCGGACGGTGATCTCAGTGGTTGGTGGCACCAAGCCCTCGAAGGGGACGCACACCTCGATCGGACCGTCGCTGTCCGGGCTCACGGCACCGTGGTAGATCACCCAGAACTCCACGGTTCGCGTCGCGCCATGGCTGGCGAGGTGCTGGGAGATCCGATGCTCGGCGTCGATGAACGACTCGACCAGTTGCGGCTGAGACACCCGACGAGTGATCGAAGCGACGGCGCACTCGGGCACCGCCCGCCGCTGCACCACCAACTCGAGTGTCTCCTGCCGCCCTACTGCGAATTCGGAGAGCAGATGGTCGACGATGTTCTGTTGCTCGAGGCGCAGCTGCTGGTGACCACGCCACCAGGTGGCGAGCAGCTCCGCGGATCGCGTGTCGTCCGGCGCGTCGACGACGGCATGCACAACGCTCAGCGGAGCACCGGCACGCCGGAGCATCGTGATGCGCGCGGCACGCTGCAGCTGCTCCTCGCCGTAGTAGCGGTATCCGTTGTGCTCGTCGATCCGCCGCGGCAACAGCAGACCCGAGTCGGCATACAGCCGAAGCGCTTTGGGACTGAGTCCCGTCTCGCGGCTGAAGTCCCCCGCTGTCATCTCCCGCATGTCGACGAGTCTGGGGCCTGCCCTTGGGGCGAGGTCAAGAAGTCAGGAAGAACTGCGCCACGAGGTCGGTCACTTCGGTCGCGAACTCGTCGAAGAAGCCGTGCCGGCCGGGATCGTAGATCTCGAGTCGACTCCCCCGGATGTGCTCATGCAGGACGTGCGCGTTCGCGACGGGCGCGAACCGGTCCTGGGCTCCATGCATGATCAGTGTCGACGCATCGATCAGCTCCAGCCGATCTGCGGCGTCGTGCTTCGCACTCACCCGTAGGTGCCGGTTGGCGTCCCGGCGGCTGATGTCCGGGTCGCCGAAGAGGTAGGTCGGTACACCGTCATACCCACCGTGCGCCGCGACCCAGTCCGGTGTGTAGAACAGGTCAGCCGTCGTTCGCAGCCTCGCGGCACGGTCCGGGTTGGCGAGCGCCAGCCGCACCTCCCGGTCCCGTTCGGTGGCGAGCGACCCACCCGGTGTCGTGCAGGCCAACGCCATCGCCCGCACCAGCTCTGGTTGGGCGATCGCGAGTTCCTGGGCGATCCGGCCACCCATCGAGGTGCCGTAGACGAAGGCACTCCCGATGCCGAGAGCCGACAGCACCGCTGCAGCATCGTCCGCGAAGAGGGCCGTCGACCACACCGCCTGATCCTCCGCGCCGGACGCGGCCTGCCGTCGCGCGGTCTCCCCCGTGCCCCGGTAGTCGAAGGTGATCGTCAGGAACCGGTCGGTCAACAGTGGTCGGACGTGCTGCCACCACTCGTGCGAATTCGCCTGTCCCTGCAGCAGAAGCAGCGCCGGCGCATCCCGTGGTCCCTCGACCTGATGCGCCAGCCGACCGCCGTCTACCGGACTGGTTCCGCGCAGTCTCACGACAGAATCTCCCGGGCAGGCGCACCGCCGCCGTCCGTAACTCGACCCTGGGGAGACTTCGGCACACCACGAGCCGTCATGCCGACCCCAACCCGACCCTGGGGAAACTTCGGTACGTGGCCGGCCGCGTCTGCGATCCGACTAGTCGCTCCGGACGTGGTGCAGCCCCCGGGGCCTCGAGTGTCCGTGGGGGCTGCATTGGGTCCAACTAGTGGCAGGCGGGCTTGGTTCCCGCTAGACCTGTGCCTTGTCACGGATCGCGGTTTCGATCTCCGCGATGGCTTCGGCGACCGGGACACCGTTGCGCTGCGTGCCGTCGCGGAAGCGGAAGGAGACGGCGTTCGCGGAGCGGTCCTCGTCGCCGGCGATCAGCGTGAACGGCACCTTGGACTTGCTGGCGTTGCGGATCTTCTTCGGGAAACGGTCGTCGGAGTCGTCGAGCTCGACCCGAATCCCCTTCTCCCGCAACTGATCCAGCACACCCGAGAGGTATGGCGCGAACTCCTCGGCGACCGGCACGCCGAGCACCTGCACGGGCGACAACCACGGAGGGAAGGCGCCCGCGTAGTGCTCGACCAGCACGCCCAGGAACCGCTCGATCGACCCGAACTTCGCCGAGTGGATCATCACCGGCTCCTGGCGGGTGCCGTCGGCGGCCTGGAACTCCAGCCCGAAACGGTGCGGCTGGTTGAAGTCGTACTGGATGGTCGACATCTGCCAAGTGCGGCCGATGGCGTCGCGGGCCTGCACCGAGATCTTCGGACCGTAGAAGGCGGCGCCGCCCGGATCCGGCACGAGCTCCAGGCCGGTCTCGGTCGCCACCTGCTCCAGGATCGACGTCGCGGTCTCCCACTGTTCGTCGGTGCCGATGAACTTGTCCTTCTTGTCGCCCTCGGTCTCCCGGGTCGACAGCTCCAGGTAGAAGTCCTCCAGGCCGAAGTCCCGCAGCAGCGACAGCACGAAGTTCAGCAGGTGCCGGATCTCCCCCGGCGCTTGCTCGGCGGTCACGTAGGAGTGCGAATCGTCCTGCGTCATACCGCGCACGCGCGTCAGGCCGTGGACCACACCGGACTTCTCGTAACGGTAGACGGAGCCGAACTCGAAGAAACGCAAAGGCAATTCGCGGTAGGAACGACCGCGCGAGGAGAAGATCAGGTTGTGCATCGGGCAGTTCATCGCCTTGAGGCGGTACTGCGCACCCTCCAGCTCCATGCCCGGGAACATCGTGTCCGCGTAGTAGGGCAGGTGACCACTGGTGTGGAAGAGGCCGTCCTTGGAGATGTGCGGCGTCCCGACGTACTGGAAACCCTCCTGCAGGTGCCGCGTGCGGACGTAGTCCTCCATCTCACGCTTGATCACGCCGCCCTTGGGGTGGAAGACCGGTAGTCCGGACCCCAGCTCCTCGGGGAAGCTGAAGAGATCCAGCTCGGCGCCGAGCTTGCGGTGGTCGCGCTTCTCGGCCTCGGCGAGACGGTCGAGGTAGGCCTTCATCTCGGCCTTGCTCGGCCAGGCGGTGCCGTAGATGCGCTGCAGCTGCGGGTTCTTCTCCGAGCCACGCCAGTAGGCGGCGGCCGAGCGCATGATCTTGTAGGCGTTGCCGATCAGCTTGGTCGAGGGCAGGTGCGGACCGCGGCACAGGTCACCCCAGGCGACCGAACCGTCACGGCGGAGGTTGTCGTAGATCGTCAGTCCGCCCTCGCCGACCTCGGCGTCGGCACCGTCGGCCGCGTCCCCAGCCTTCGACTTCAGTCCGATGAGCTCCAACTTGTAGGGCTCCGAGGCGAGTTCGGCTCGCGCGTCATCATCGCTGATCTCCCGACGGTGGAAGGTCTGCCCCTCGTTGATGATCTTCTGCATCGCCTTCTCGAGGGCCTTCAGATCCTCGGGCGTGAAGGGTGTCTCGACGTCGAAGTCGTAGTAGAACCCGTCGGTGATCGGCGGTCCGATGCCGAGCTTGGCGTCCGGGTTGATCTGCTGCACGGCTTGCGCGAGCACGTGCGCCGTCGAGTGGCGCAGCACGTTGAGGCCGTCAGGAGAGTCGACCGGGATCGGCTCGACGAGCGCGCCCGCCGGGATCTCCCGGAAGAGATCCTGCAGCTCGCCGTCCACCGTCATCGCGACGACCGTCCGGTCGTCGCCGAAGAGCTCGGTGCCCGTCGTGGCCTGCTCGACCCGTCGACCGGTGGCGGCGGTGGGTTCGGCTTGACCTGCTGACACAGGGGTTCTCCTTCAGGGATGGCTGGGGTATGGCGAGCGCCGGCTCGCCATACAGACGTGTGCTCGGCGACGGACGCCGGGCACCCGAAAGGTTAACGCTTGACTCTCACGCGACGTCAGGCCACATCGTCATAGCTCGTGACCACGAGAATCGAAGCCATGGATGAACTCACGGTGGGCCAGGTGGCCGAGTCGTATGGCGTGACGGTGCGCACCCTGCACCACTACGACGCCATCGGGCTGCTGCGACCGAGCGCGCGCTCATTCGCCGGCTATCGGCTCTACACGCCCGACGATCTGGCCCGGTTGGCCGAGATCGTCGTGTACCGGCGGTTGGAGTTGCCCTTGGAGGAGATCCGGCAACTGCTGAACTCCGGCGACACCCGTGAGCATCTGTTGCGGCAACGGGATCTGGTCATGGGAAGGGTCGACGAGTTGCACCAGCTCGTCACGGCCATCGACAACGCATTGGAGAAGACCATGGCGGACGAAGAACTGACGACCGAGGACATGAAAGAGCTGTTCGGCGAGCGCTTCGAGGAGAACCAGGCCGAGGCCGAGCAACGCTGGGGCGACACCGACGCATGGCGCGAGTCGCAGCGTCGCGCGGCGCAGTACTCCAAGGCCGACTGGGAGCGCATCAAGGCCGAGTCGGACGACATCTACGCGAGTTTCGGGCGCCTGTACGACGCCGACGCCCCGGCCGACGGCCCCGAGGCGATGGATGCCGCCGAGACACACCGCCAGCACATCGTGCGCTGGTTCTACGACTGCCCGCCGGCGCTGCACCGAGGCCTGGGCGACCTGTTCGCCGGCGATCCGCGCTTCCACACGATGCTGCCGTCGGCGGACAGCGCCGAGTGGATCCGGTCGGCATTCCACGCCAACGCCGACCGGCAGGCAGCGGACTGACGTCGTCAGCCGGTCGCCACGGCGTAGGCGACGACTGCCACGCAGATCAACGCCAGCACGATGGCCACGACCCACAGGGTTCGGGTGGCGTTCCCGCCGGAGCCGGTGCTCGCAGCGCCGCCGATCGACCGGTGCGGTGCGGGCGCCGGCTCGATGCGCCGCTGCGGCGGGTTTCCCGGCAGCCGAACGTTGCTCTGCGAACCGGCACGTGTCGCGCCCGGACCCGCTTGTGGCGGCGGTGCCGGGGTGACCGTCCGCCGCGGCTGCGACATCGCGGCCCGCGCAGCGTCCATCAGGGCCGGCGCGGTGGCCGGGCGGTGCGCGGGGTCCTTCGCCATACCGGATTGCACGACGCGGTCGAGAGCCGGCGGCAGGTCGGTGCGGTATTGCCGCAGCGACGGCGGCGGCGCATTGAGGTGCGCGGCGATCAGTTGCACCTGTTCGCCGACGCCGAACGGCTTGTTACCGGTGAGTGCCTGGTAGAGCACGCAGGCCAGCGAGTAGACGTCGCTGCGTGCGTCCGAACGCGCAGGCACGTGCAGCCGCTCCGGTGCCATGTATGACGCACTACCGACGACCTGTCCGGTCGAGGTCAGGTCCTGTTGGCTGGCGCTGGCGGCGATGCCGAAGTCGACCAGATAGGCGAAACCCTTCGGGTCGACCAGGATGTTGGACGGCTTCACGTCCCGGTGCACCAGACCGGCACGGTGCGCCGAATCGAGTGCGTCGCCGATCTGGCTGAGCAGATCCAGCGTCCGCGACACCTCCAATTGCCCACGGTCCAGCAACTGAGCGAGGTTGCGGCCCTCGACCAGGCGCATGTCCAGGTAGAGGCGGCCGTCGATCTCGCCATACCCGTGGATCGGTATGACGTGCGGGTCGGTGAGCCGCGCGACGATCGCGGCCTCCCGCTGGAAACGGGCGCGGTACTCCTCGTCGGTGGCCGTCGAGAGGTGCATGACCTTCAGCGCGACATCTCGGCCCAGTCGGGTGTCGGTGGCACGGGCGACCTGGCCCATCCCACCGGTGCCGATCACCTCGTGCAGGTCGTAGTGCCCGAACCGTGCGGGCGCACGCGACGCCAGCTCCTCGCTCGTCATGACGACACACCGCGACCCGGGACAGTTGCAACGATCACGGCGACACAGTAACGGCCGTGCCTTGATCGTTGTCAGCGTGTGAGCGAGCGCAGCGAGCGACCAAGGAGTGCAGGGCGAATGCCGACACCCGAGGAACGAAGGGATCGGCATGAGCGAGCCGCACCGCGAGCGGCTCCGTCTTCGGTTACGGTTGATGCTGCTATCCGCCTCGTCACAGGTATCGTGGCAAGGCTGCGCGGCTACCGCGACGACCGCCACAGCGGGGACAGCATCCACCGTATTTTCCAGGAGACGAACCACAGTGAACGCGACGACATCGATCCGTCGGTGGGTCGCCCAGCGACTGCTGTCAACTGCCGCAGCAGGCCGCTCCTCGGGGCTGGCAGGACTATCAGTGCTTCCCAGGAAGCTCACCATGCCGTTGCGGCGCAACGGCATGGATCCGGTTCCCGAGCTCGGGCAGATGCGTGAGAACGACCCGGTGCGCCGTATGCGCCGGGTGTTCGGCATCAACGTGTGGCTGGTCAGCGGCTACCACGAGGCCAAGGCCGTACTGGCCGACACCAAGAGTTACAGCACCGACATCCGACCGATGCTCGGTATGGGCAGTGACGTCAAGATCGGCGGCCTCGGGTTCACCGACCCGCCGGAGCACACACGACTCCGCAAGATCCTGACACCGGAGTTCACCGTGCGCCGGCTGGCCCGGCTGCAACCGTCCATCGACCGGATCGTCGCGGAGCGACTGGACGCGATGGAGGCCGGCGGCCCGGTCGTCGACCTCGTCGAGGACTTCGCGTTCCCGATCCCGTTCCTGGTCATCTGCGAGCTGCTCGGACTGCCGGTCGAGGACCGCGAGCACTTCCGCAAGCTGGGCCATGCACGCTTCGACGTCTCCGGCGGCGGCGTCGGCGTGTTCGGCGCGATGACCGAGTCGCGGGAGTTCCTGCAGGAGGCCGTACGCCGGCAGCGGCAGGAGCCGGGCGAGGGTCTCATCGGGCAGATCATCCGCGAGCTCGGCGACGAGGTCACGGACGAGGAGCTCGGCGGTCTCGCCGACGGTGTCTTCACCGGCGGTTACGAGACCAGCGCGAGCATGTTGTCCCTGGGCACCCTTGCCTTGTTGCGCGAGCCGGAGAGTTACGCCCGCGCCGGCCACCCCGAGCACGTCGACTCGGTCGTTGCCGAGTTGCTGCGCTACCTGTCGGTCGTCCAGATCACCTTCCCGCGCTTCGCGAAGGAGGACCTGGACCTCTTCGGCAAGCCGATCAAGAAGGGCGACGTGGTCATCGTCTCCCTGTCCGGCGCGAACCGCGATCCGGTGCTCGGCGAGGACACCGAGACGATCAATCCGCACGTCGACCGGTCCTCCCACCTGGGCTTCGGGCACGGCTTCCACCGGTGCGTCGGCGCCGAACTGGCACGGATGGAGCTGCGCTCGGCGTTCCTCGGTCTGGTCGAGCGCTTCCCGAACCTCGAGCTCGCAACGCCGCTGGAGGACCTCACCTTCCGCGACCTCTCGATCGTGTATGGCGTGGAGTCGCTCCCCGTCCGGCTGCGACCCGACTCAACACGCGAGGTCGCATGAAGACCACCCCGCAGCGCTCCGATACTTCGCGGGGGCCCCGGTGAGGATCGTTCACGTCGCTGATTCCTTCCCACCGGACGTCGGCGGGATCGAGCGCCAGGTCGAGGCGCTCGCGCTCGCGCAGCGTGCCGATGGGCATGACGTCTCGGTCATCACCGCGGTGAACAAGGACGGGGCCAGGGACCAGGACCTGGATGTGCACCGTGGTTTGCGGACCAGATGGCTGACCATCGCGTTTCCGTCGTTGAACCACGCGATGGTGACCGACGTCCTCGATCGTGACGAGGTCGACGTCGTGCACGCGCATTTCACCGTCGCCTCACCGATCGCCGTGTATGTCGCGCGGGCCGCCGGCAGGCGCGGCATACCTGTCGCGGTCACCGTGCACTCGGTGTGGTGGAAGGTCGCCTCGGCGCACCGGTTCGTCACCGGGGTGTTCTTCGGTCCGTCCTTCATGAAGGTCGTCTACTCCGGCGTGAGCACCATGATCGCGGCGCACATCAAACGTGTGTACCCGCGTAGTGGCGAGGTTTCCGTGGTGCCGAACCTCGTCGACACCGACTGGTGGGCACCCACGACGCCGTCGCTGCACCGTGCCGGCGATCCGGACTTCCGGGTCGTGTTGGTGGGTCGGCTCAAGAAGCGCAAGCACATCGACGAATTCATCGAGATCATGTCGAGGGTGAAGGCGAACGTGCCGGCCGGTGCGGCCGTCTCGGTCTCGATCGTCGGGGCCGGTCCGCGCCATGACGACCTGGTGCAACAGATCGAGAACCTCGGCCTGGGCGATTGGGTCGAGCTGCTGGGCCATCGGACGCCGGAACAGATCCGCGAACTGCTGCACGAGAGCGACCTGTTCGTCGCACCGTCACGCCAGGAAGCCTTCGGGATCGCGGCTCTGGAAGCACGCAGTGCCGGGGTGCCGGTGGTCGGCTACAACTTCACGGGTCTGGCCGACTTCGTGGAGCACGGGGTCGAGGGCCTGTTGGTCGACGACGCCGACGACATGGTCGACACCCTCGCGAAACTGCTGATCGACGCTCCACGTGTCGAGCAGTTGAAGGCATCCACCCGCGCGCGTCGACCCAGCGTGACGTTCGCGGATGCCATGCGCGCGACATACGACTTCTACGAGCGTGCGCAGCGCGAACTCGGCGGTCGGTAGCGAGGCGAGGGAACGTCTCGAGGTCCCGCCACCCCTGCTGACGACCCACCTCGTATGACGCGGTTTACGCCATTGTCATATGCCCGATGAATCCCGGTTACGCGCGCGTATCTTAGCGTAGTTCGGCGAATTCGTCAGGGGTTCACGGGCGTACCCATTTCAGCTAGCTTGCTTGGCACGATGCCTCATTCGCATCGCGCCTTTCCGGCGCGGGTTGAAACGGAGTAATCACATGGAGTTGAGCGATTTTCATTGGTCCGACATCATCACGAAAGTTGTCGCGGCCGCGGTCATCCTGATCATTACCTGGTTCCTGGCGAAATTCGCCAAGAAGATCCTTGCCAAACAATTCACCAAGATCAAAGCCCTGAATCGAGAGGACGGAACGGGTGATTCTCTCGGCGAATCACTGAGCACGATCATCTCGCTCGTCATTTGGATCTTCGGACTGATGGCGGTTCTCAATCTGTTCCGGCTGACCCAGGTCACCACTCCCCTGCAGGACATGCTGAGCACCCTGCTCGGCGCCCTCCCACAGGTGCTCGGCGCGGCCCTGGTGATGTTCATCGGGTTCGTGCTCGCCAAGATCGCCCGCGAACTCGTGGTCACCGCGCTGCAGGCTGCAAACGTCGATCGGTTCGCCGACAAGTTCAGCAGCCAGGCGAACAGCCAGATCGACAACGCGACGGGCACGACCAGCGCCCAGCACGACGCGCCGCAGCACTTGCAGGGTGACCAGCAGGGCCTCGGCCAGGCACACGCTCAGGTGCAGGCCCAGCAGGGCGGCGATGCCCCGATGAAGATCTCTTCGATGGTCGGCATGTTGGTCTTCGTGGTGGTTCTGCTGGTCGTCGCGATCTCGGCGCTGCAGATCCTCGGCATCAAGTCGATCTCCGACCCGGCATCGCACATGCTGCAGCTCATCCTCGACACGATCCCGCTGATCATCGGCGCTGCCATCCTGCTGATCATCGGTGGCCTCATCGCCAAGGTCGTCGGCTCCCTGGTCGAGAACCTGTTGCGTGGCATGAACACCGATCGTGCCCTGACCAGCGTGGGCATCGAGGCCGGTGACGCCGACGTCCCGAAGATCGTGGCCAAGGTCGTGCAGATCGCGATCGTGCTGTTCTTCGCGGTCGCCGCCGCCAACATGCTCCAGTTCCCGCAGATCACCGAGATCCTGAACACGATCCTCAACCTGGGTGGTCGCGTCGTCTTCGGTGCTGTCGTCATCGTCGCGGGTGTCTTCATCGCCGGCCTGCTCGCCAAGATGGTCGGCGGACGCACCGGCGACATCGTCAAGGTCGCGACGATCGTGCTCTTCGCGGCCATCGGCCTGAAGTACATGGGTCTGGCGGACTCGATCATCAACCTCGCGTTCGGCGCGGTTGTCGTCGGCGGCGCCGCCGCGGCAGCGATCGCGTTCGGTCTCGGCGGTCGAGATGCTGCCGCCCGTCAGTTGGACAAGATCCAGCAGTCGGCCGACCGGCCCGCGGACCAGCCCGCGCACACCGACCCGGCGTAGTCGGGGCAGCGTCATACCAAAGGCCGAAGGGCCCGGCGAGGAACCGCCGGGCCCTTCGCGCGCGGACAGCGGGGTTACGGTGGAAGACCCGATCACGTCGGGCGCCGCCTTCCGGCAGTCCGGCTGGAGAGGAACGCTGATGGCGCTCAACGCAGCACAGAAGCTCATCCGGGAGCACCTGCTGGACGGAGACCTCACTCCCGGCGCGGAGATCGCGTTACGCGTCGACCAGGCACTGGTGCAGGACGCGACCGGCACGATGGTGATGCTCGAGCTCGAAGCGCTCGATCTCGACCGGGTCCGCACCGAGGTTGCCGTGCAGTATGTCGACCACAACCTGCTGCAGGAGGACGAGCGCAACCCGGACGACCACGCGTTCCTGAGATCGGCGGCTCAGCGTTTCGGCCTGTGGTTCTCCGGCCCGGGCAACGGGGTCTCGCACCCGACGCATCAGCAGCGTTTCGGTCGGCCGGGCGTCACGTTGGCCGGGTCCGATTCGCACACCTGCGCGGCGGGCGCCATCGGCATGCTGGCGGTTGGTGTCGGCGGCCTCGACGTCGCGATGGCGCTCGCCGGCGAACCGCTCTACCTGCGGATGCCGAAGGTATGGGGTGTCGAGCTGACGGGGGAACTGCCGGACTGGGTGTCGGCGAAGGATGTGGTGCTGGAGATGCTGCGCCGGCACGGCGTCAAGGGCGGCGTCAACCGGATCATCGAGTATCACGGAGCTGGCCTGGCAGGGCTGACCGCGATGGATCGGCACGTGATCGCCAACATGGGTGCCGAACTCGGTGCAACGGCAACGGTTTTCCCGTCCGACGACGAAGTGCGGCGCTTCCTCGCCGGTGAGGACCGCGACGGCGACTGGCATGAGCTGGTGCCGGACGAGGGAGCGTCATACGACCTCAGCGAGCAGATCGATCTCTCGTCCTTGGAGCCGCTGATCGCCAAGCCCTCCTCCCCCGGCAATGTCGTGCCGGTGCGTGAGGTCGCGGGCGAGCCGGTGTCGCAGGTGGTCGTCGGGTCGTCGGCGAACCCCGGTCTGCGCGACTTCGCCGTGGTCGCCGAGATACTGCGCGGCCGGTACGCCGATCCGGCGGTGTCCGTCGACATCAACCCGACGTCGCGGGAGATCCTGCAGAACCTGATCAAGGGCGGCTGGCTCTTCGACCTGATCAGCGCGGGCGCGCGCGTGCATCAGTCGGGCTGCCTGGGCTGCATCGGCATGGGCCAGGCGCCCGCGACAGGGCGCAACAGCCTGCGCACCATGCCACGCAACTTCCCCGGTCGGTCCGGCAGCAGGGAGGACTCGGTATGGCTGTGCTCCCCCGAGACCGCCGCCGCTGCCGCACTCACCGGTGTGATCACCGATCCGCGAGATCTGGGCAAGGACAACGGGATCGACTATCCGCGGCCGCAGCTGCCCGAGCACGCCAGCGTGAACACCGCGATGCTGGTCGAGCCGCTGCCCGAGGCAGAAGCGCGTGACGTGGAGCTGGTCAAGGGGCCGAACATCTCCACCCTGCCCGACCTCGACGGACTGCCGGACCGGGTGGAGGCGCAGGTCGGCCTGGTCGTCGGCGACGACGTGTCCACCGACGAGATCCTGCCGGCCGGCGCCAAGGTGCTGCCCTATCGGAGCAACATCCCGAAAATCTCCGAGTTCGTCTACGAGGCGGTCGACCCGGAGTATGTCGAGCGGGTCACAGCGCTGCGCGACGACGGCGGTCACCTCATCGTCGGCGGTGAGAACTACGGGCAGGGTTCTTCGCGCGAGCACGCGGTCATCGCACCCCGATACCTCGGACTGCGCGTGGTGATCGCGAAGTCGTTCGCCCGGATCCACTGGCAGAACCTGGCCAACTTCGGGATCCTCGCGCTGGAGTTCGACGACGCCGGCGATTACGACGACATCGAGCTCGGCGACACACTGGTCCTCGACGGCTTGCACGACGCGCTGCCGGCCGGCGACACGGTGGAGGCCGCCAACTCGCGTAGCGAGGCGTCATACAAACTCCGGCATCAGTTGTCGCCACGCCAGGTCGACATGGTGCTCGCCGGTGGCCGAATCCCGTTGCTACGCCAAAGGCTGGTCGAGTAGTCGTGAGGAACGAGCGACGTATCGAGATCCAACGCACGTCACGTGTCGGGACTACAAATCGAGTCTTGCCTCGTCGATCGTCGGCTCGAACAATTCGACCGGGTTGCCCGACGGATCCTCGGCGATCGTCTGGCGGCCACCGACGCCGTCGACGATGTCGTTGCGGAAGCGCACCCCACTCCCGCGCAACTCGGACACCAGACCATCGAGGTCGTCGACCTCGATGGCGAAGCGGTTCCAGCCACCAGGGGTGGGCGCCGTCCCGTCCGCCATAACCTGCCCACCACCGGGACCGCCACCCGGCGCTGAGAGCACGAGTCGCAGATCGCCGCGCGACAGCATGGCGAACGCCGGGGCGGGGTGCATGACCTCGGTGAAGCCGAGCCGGCCGACGTAGAACGCGATCGCCTCGTCGACGTCGAGCACGATGTACCGAACACTGACCGTGGGCATCAGCAGACCTCCTGGTCGAGGTGCCGTGCGGCAACACGGCGACACTTCACCGTATCGCCGGAGCGCCCACCGCGTAGGTCAGCGCAGAGTCGGGTCGTCGCCGACGCGGACGAGCAGCTTGCCGATGTTGCGTCCGGTGAGCAGCCCGCGGAACGCCTCGGGTGCCTGCTCGAGTCCGTCGACGATGTCCTCAAGGTAACGGACGTGGCCGTCCCGGATCCAGCCGGACATGTCCTGCTGGAAAGCCTGGTAATGCGTTGGTACGAATTCGGATTGGATGAATCCGCGCACGGTCAGGCTGAGGCTCAGCACCTTGCCCATGAAGCCGGGCAGCTGGTCCGGGCCTGCCGGCCGCTCGGTCGCGTTGTAGCCCGCGACCAACCCGCAGACCGGCATCCGCGCATAGAGGTTCAGCCGCTTGACGACTGCTTCGGCCACCGGCCCGCCGACATTCTCGAAGTAGACGTCGACGCCGTCCGGTGTCGCGGCGGCGAGATCCTGAGTGAACGTGGGCGACCGATGATCGACCGCGGCGTCGAATCCGTAAGTCTCCGTGAGGATTCGACACTTGTCGGGTCCGCCGGCGATGCCGACGGCGCGGGCCCCCTTGACCCTGGCGATCTGTCCGACTGCGGACCCGACCGGGCCTGCTGCGGCCGCAACCACGACGGTCTCCCCCGGCTTCGGTTTGCCCAGCTCCAACAATCCGGCGTATGCCGTGAAGCCCGGCATACCCAGCACGCCGACCGCAGTCGAGACCGGTGCCTGCTGCGGGTCTAGTCGTCGCAGGTGCTTGGTGTCCGCGACCGCGTGGGTCTGCCAGCCGCTGTAACCGAGCACGACGTCTCCTGCGGCAAAGCTGTCGGCGCGGGATTCGACGACCTCACTCACGGTGGCACCCAGCATCACGTCGCCGGGCTGCAGCGGCGCGGCATACGACTTCGCCGTGCTCATCCGGCCGCGCATGTAGGGGTCCAGCGAGAGATAGATCGTTCGCAGCAGGACCTGTCCGTCCGCGAGCGGCGGCAGTTCGACGGTGGTCGTCTCGAAGTCACTGTCCTGCGGCATACCGACCGGGTATGCCGCCATCCGGATCTGCGTGGTCGTCGGAGTGCTCGTGGTCATCGATGGGTCTCCTCGTGCAGCAGGGTTCGGCGAAGGTGTCAGAAGCCGGGGAAGACTTCGCGGAGCTCGGCGAGCGTGACGTTGCCGGTGACGTCCACGTCCACCGGGGTGTATGCCGGGCCGAGTCGTCCGAAGAGCAGCCGGACAGCAGCTTCCGGGGCACCGGAGAACGCAGCCGTCCCGCCCTCTGTCTCGTGCTCGAGGCGCACGCCGTCGTCGATCACCACGCGGTAGCCGCTGTCACCCAGGGACAGCACGACGGGGTTGTCGAGGACGTCGGCCTTGCCGGCGAATCCCACCAGGACGTCGAGAGCGCCGGAGAGGTGCTCGAACAGGACGGGAACGGTGGTGTCGAGGACGCCGGATCCGCTGTCGACCGCAACGCGGACGTCCCAGCTGTGGTTGGCCACCTCATTGAGCCGTAGGCCGGCGAAGGTCGCGACTGTGGCCGGCGCCGGGAGGAAGCCGATCGGCACGGTCAGCGCGTGCTGCTCCGGTGTCAGCGCCTCCAGCCTGTCCACGAGACGTCGGTCGTGTTCGAGGAAGGCGGCGCGCTGGTCGGCGGGCGCCATCGCGTCCCAACGAGCCCAGACGGACGGATTGAAGTCGTCGTCGGGTGCGTCGCCCTCACCGAGGGCCGCAGTCAGACTCGCGAGGGTGATCTCCGAACCGCTGCCGAGGTGCGAGAGGACTTGGGCGACCGACCACTCGCTCGCCCCTGAAGGTCCGGCCAGTTGCTCGTCGGTCAGTCGGCCGACGACCTCGGTGAGCACTTCGTGTTCGTGGCGGAGTGCGTGGATCGTGCGCGTGGCGAGAGTTGTCATGACGGTGCCAACCGGGTCGGGGCGTTCTGTGTTCCCCGACCCCGTTGGACAGCGGATTCGTCGAGCGTCGGGATCAGCGGCGGTAGAGGAGGTACTGCTTCCTGGTGCGGTTGAAGGCGTGCAGCTCCGGCTGCCACGCCGCCACGATCTGCGCAGCACTGTCGCCGGCCGTGAACATCTTCAGGAAGCGATCCGATCCGGTCAGCAGGTTGATCCAGCGGCCTGCGTCGCCGCGCCAGTCGAACTCGTCGTACAGGTCGCGCAGTGCGGTCATCATGGTCGTCGCGGTCCGGATCGCGTCGACCCGATGCGGCTCGATGATGTGCACTTGGACTCCGCCGCAGACCTTGCCCTCGTTCTTGGAGAAGGTCGGGTTGAAGTAGGCCTCCCGGAACTCCACCCCGGGCAGGTTCTCCTCCGAAAGCTGTTGCGCCCACTTGTAATCCACGTACGGCGCGCCGATCAGTTCGAACGGCCTCGTGGTGCCGCGCCCCTCCGACAAGTTCGTCGCCTCGAACATGCAGAGTCCCGGGTAGACCAGCGCGGTGTCCGGAGTCGGCATGTTGGGCGACGGCAGGATCCACGGAGCACCGGTCTCGGCATACAGCTCGTCGGGCGACCAGCCTTCGACCTTGACGACCTCGAGGTCGGCGACCTTCTTCCCCGCGACGGTCGGCATGAACTCGCCGTTGTAGAAACGCGCGAGCTCACCGGCGGTCATCCCGTGCTGCTGCGCGATCTTGTCCAGGCCGACACCCGACGTGAATCCGTCCTTCAGAACTGGGCCTTTCGCCTCTCCCCCAACGGGATTCGGGCGGTCCAACACCACGAACCGTTTGCCGAGTCTCGCGGCGGCCGCCATCGCGTTGTAGAGCGTCCAGATGTAGGTGTAGAACCGCGCTCCGCAGTCCTGGATGTCGAAGACGATCGTGTCGACCTTCGCCTGGCCGTAGTAGTCGGCGAACTTGTCGATCGTGGCGCCATACGCGTCATACACCGTGACGCCGGTGCGTTCGTCGACATACGTCTCCTCCGAGTCGCCTGCCTGAGCCGTGCCGCGGAATCCGTGCTCGGGCCCGAAGACCCCACCGATCTCGACCTTCCCGGACTCGACCATCACGTCGACGATGCTGCGCAGCCCGTCCCTCACCACGCCCGTCGGGTTGGTGATGACCCCGATCCGCTGACCGGAGAACACCTTCCACCGGTCGGCGGCGGCCACGTCGGCACCGCAGCGGAACCGGCCCGGGTGACCACGGCCCGCGGTCACCGCGGCATCCGCACGCTCGGTGCTGCCGATCGTCAGTGCGCCGGCCCCCAGAGCCGCCGCTCCCAGGAAGCCGCGCCGGCCCATTCGACTCTTGGTGTCATCGCTCGTGTTGTCCATACCTTCGAGCCTGCCGCACCCGTGCGACCGGTTGGGTCGAGCGCAGTCACGAGTTCCGATGCAGTCCTTCATCCTCGCTACATTCCGCGGTTGGTACCTCTGAGATCTCTTGAGGAGGTCTCATGACCGATGTGAATCGCCGGGGATTCCTGGTCGGGCTCGGTGCCGCCGGCCTGACGGCAGCGGCTGCCGGTGGGCTGGCCATCGAGCGCTCCGACGCGGACACCGCCCCACGAACCGGCACCATCAAGGACGTGAAGCACGTCATCCTGCTGATGCAGGAGAACCGCAGCTTCGACCATTACTACGGGACTCTCAAGGGGGTTCGCGGGTTCGCCGATCGCAGCGTCATCGAGATCGGGGGCAGGTCGGTCTTCGACCAGCCCGACGGGCACAGGCACCAGTACCCGTTCGCGCAGGACGTCGGACACTCCGGCGCACAGGTCGAGCACCAGCGTGGCTTGCCGCACGAATGGGACAGCCAGCACGCCGCCTGGGACAAGGGCAGGCTCGACCGGTGGATCAGTGCCAAGGGCGTCGACTGCATGGGCCATCTCACTCGCGCCGACCACGTGTTCCACTGCGCACTCGCGGACCACTACACGATCTGCGACGCCTACCACGCCTCCGTGCTGAGCTCGACGGGACCGAACCGCACCTACTTCTTCAGCGGCACCATCGACCCGGCCAAGAAGTACATCGCCCATCCGCCATACACGGGCGCCAATGCGATGGGTCGGCGCCTCCCCTGGCAGACGTATGCCGAGGCGCTCGAACACGCCGGAGTGACTTGGCGGGTCTATCAGGGCAAGCACAACTTCGACAACAACGCGTTCGACTACTTCGCCGCGTTCGAGGATGCGAAGCCGGACTCACCGCTCGCCCGCAACGGCCTGCAACGGGTGCCGTCCAAAAGCGGCTCGACCGCCGACGGCATCATCGCCGCCGTGGCGGCCGACGTCAGGTCCGGCAATCTGCCGCAGGTCTCGTGGATCGTGGCCGACAAGGCCAACTCCGAGCATCCCGATGGCCCGCCGGCGAACGGTGAACGCCTCGTTCATGGTCTGATGCAGGCGCTCAACGCCGACCCGGCGGTCTTCGACTCCAGCGTGCTGTTTCTCAACTACGACGAGAACGACGGCTATTTCGACCATGTGCCGCCACCGTCACCACCTCGGGGAACGGCCGACGAGTTCCTCGACGGCGTGCCCGTCGGTCTGGGCTTCCGCGTGCCCATGACGATCGTGTCCCCATGGACCAGAGGGGGTTTCGTGGACTCGGAAGTCTTCGACCACACGTCGGTCCTGCGATTCCTGGAGACCTGGACGACCGCGATCGGCACACCTGCCGTATGCCGCAACATCAGTGACTGGCGCCGCGCGGTGTGCGGCGATCTCACCTCGGCGTTCGACTTCCGCTGGCCCGTGTTCGGTATGCCGCCACTGCCCAGTCCCCGACCCACGCAACTCACAGCCGCAGGAGGCACCAAGATCCGCCCGACAACCAACGTGCCACCGACTCAGGAGTCGGGCGTCAGCCCGGCCCGTGCCCTGCCCTATCAACCGAATGCATTCATCGACGGCTGGGACCGGACCGGCCGCGGCGTCCGGCTGCGGTTGCGGATGGCGAATGTCGGCACGAGCGCCACATCCTCCGCGCACTTCGCCGTCTACACCGGTGGTGGGCGCCCGCCCGAGCAGTTCACTGTCGCTCCTGGCGCGACGACCACCGGCACCGTCGACGTGGCTGCGCACCCGAACGACCGCTACCACGTCACCGTCATCGGCCCGAACCGCTTCCTGCGCCGGATGACCGGGGTCGCGAACGGCGCCGAGGGTCTCGAGGTCACCACCCGGTTCGCCGGCGCACCGGCGAAACTGTGGTTCGACTTCGTCAACGACTCCAGTCGCAAGGCGACCTTCACCGTCACACCGAACAACTACCGCGCGGACGGCCCCTGGACGTACCAGGTGGCCGCCGGTGCGAAAGCCAGCCATGGGTTCAACACCGTTGCAGATCAAC
This sequence comes from Flexivirga sp. G2, assembly GCF_055397625.1. Taxonomy (NCBI): domain Bacteria; kingdom Bacillati; phylum Actinomycetota; class Actinomycetes; order Micrococcales; family Dermacoccaceae; genus Flexivirga; species Flexivirga sp. G2. Next base: position 2,043,608 of record NZ_AP039675.1, on the reverse strand, counting down.
ATGGTTGGTACGACTTCACGATCACGTGCTCGGCGGATCTGTTCTGGACCCGGCGCGTCGTCGGGCACATCGAGACCGGTCGGCCGAGCATCACCGGCTGAGCGCACACCGCGGACGGCGGCCGTTCATCACTTGTCAGTCGTCGGCGAAATCAGCCGTAGAAATTCGGTACATGCCACAGGAATCCGCCGTTCGAACCGCCGTTGTAGAGCTCACCGTCATACATGCTCAAGAAGCCACCCCATCCTTGCCGGGAGGTCGTCCACAGCACACGACCCGTCGGACTCACGACCTGTAGTAGCCCATGAGGCGTGATCCGAGCGTGTGACCGTGCCGCGCTCGTGTGCGTCTGCCAGCGGACCACGCCGTTGCACCGGTGGACCAGATTGCCGTCCGATTGCATGGTCAATGTGTTGCGCGAACTGTACTGGCGCACCGCACCCACGAGCGTCTGCCCGGCCCAGAGGGAGTGCCCCGACACGAGCATGTCCCGACCGGTGCGCGAAGACCAGACAGCCTTGTTCTTAGCCGTGTAGATCACCAGGTTGCCGCCGGTCGTCAACGTGACCCGCTTGCCGCCCTTGCCCGCGGTGTTCGAGTGCCACAGGCGAGTGCCTTTGGGACCGAGCAGCGCGAGATCGCCATTGCAGTACAGCGCGAGCTTGGTACTGCCTGCCCCTTTCGCGGAACCACCTTGAGTCCAATTCGTGCCGCCGGCCGATCCTGGTGAACCTGGGGTCGAGAAGGACACGTTTTGATCGAGGTACACGGCGCCCGCGCCAATGGACACGTCGTACCGGTCGCCTTGTGTGTCGTTTGCGACCAGCACTTCCGTCGAATAGCTGCCATGCGGATTGGACAGGCTGTGGCAAGCGGTGAGTGTGCTGCCGCGAGTCGTCGTGGCGTTCGCCGGTGCCGATGTGGTGACACCGGCACCCACCGCCGACAACGCCGCGGCCGCGACTGCGGCGAGCACCCTCGCGGCTGATTTTCGAATCTTGCACTGCGACATCACGAACCCGCTCCCCGTCATCGACCGGCTCGATTGCGCGGTCCCCCAGCACAGACGTGCCGCGCGGAAAGTACCATCGAATCCGTCGCCGCTGCGCGCGTTCTGGCGAAGTCACGCCGAGCGTTGCTCAGCCCGGCTCACGCCACGCACATGGAACATGGCGAGGGTCAATGGAACGCTGCGGCTGGATCGGCGCAACTTTCATGCATTCTTCGAGACGTAGTAGCTTCGAGGGGTCCAAGATCCACGGGGGACCTCCATGAAATCCACGAAACTGACCACAGCCGCGCTGACCGCGACATTTCTGGCCGTCGGAGTCAGCAGCGCAACGGCGCAGCCCGCCCGAGCAGCCGGGCAGCACAAGTACGCCGCGTCCGCGGGTGGACACGCTCGCGCCACGTTCAAGAGCAACGGGAACTGGTTCTACGTCTTCGACACGATGGCCGACGGCCACTCCGCTCTCGGGCAGCTCTACCTCAACAAGAAGTACGTGACGGTCTCTGCCTCGGGCAACGGCAACTCATCCGGTCGTGAGTTCAACAGCATCCGCAACGGTGCTCGTTTCATGTTCCGCGCCTGCTACGGCAACCACACCGCCCACGGCTGGAAGGTCGCTCGCTGCAGCAAGTGGGTCCACGCCGTCGCCTGACCGTCCGTACCGAGTGGCCAACCGTGATCGCCTCGGTGCATCGGCGTGATCCGGAGCTGACGCGCGTCGCAATCGGAGAAGGCCCCTGGCTCCACGTTTCGCGGAGCCAGGGGCCAACTTCGGGTGGTGGATGTGAAGGGACTCGAACCCCTGACCTCTCGCGTGTGAAGCGAACGCTCTAACCAGCTGAGCTACACATCCGGGCGCGTACGGCCCGTCATACGGACCGTGCTGCGAGCGCCAACAGTAGCCGACGACAGGTGTCGCCGCATAATCGGGTGGCGGTTCAGAGCCCGGGCAGATAGCCCAGCCAGTCCTTGACCTGGCCGGGTAGGAACCCGGGCACTCCACTCACCAGAAAGACCAGCCAGAAGCAGGCGGCGACCAGGACCACGATGCCGAGGCCGACAAGACCGCGGACGAACCAGTTCTGCCGCCCGACCCACTCGGTCCACAGCTGCACCTTCGCCTTGGCGAACGCCAACAGTCGCTTCGCCCAGCGGAACTCGGTCGCCCACACACCGATCCCGACGAAGATGATCACCCAACCGGGACCGGGCAACGGCAGCAGGACGATCCCGGTGGCGACGATCAGCAGGCCAAGTGCACCGACGCCGACACGGTAGAAGGTGTATGCGGTGGGGTTGGCCCGGATCCGGGCTCGCCATGCGAACCGGTCCTCGACGATGCTGTCGTCCACGGGGTCGTCGTCCACGGAGCGCTCGACATCCTGGTGCGGCGGGCGGACCACGATGCCCTCAGTCGCGACCGGCGGCCGACGCGTCCGCGAATGCCTTGGCCGCAGCGCTGGTGATCGGCCCCGGCGCGGCCAGTTGCCGGTCGCCGACCGCGGAGACCGCCTGGACGTCACGGGTCGAGGAGGTGATGAAGACCTCGTCCGCCGTGTCGAGAACGTCGATCGGCAGGATCTCCTCGCGGACCGGGATGCCGGCCTCGCGGCTCCACTCGATGGTCAGCGCCCGGGTGATGCCCGCCAGCGGGCCGCACTCCAGCTTCGGGGTGAGCAGCTCGCCGTCGACGACGACGAAGATGTTGGAGCCGGTGCCCTCGCACAGCTCGCCACGGTTGTTGGCGAAGATCGCCTCCGTGCCGCCCTCCTTGTGCGCGGCGGCCAGCGCGACGACGTTCTCGGCATACGAAGTGGTCTTCAGGCCCGCGACCGCGCTGCGTTCGTTGCGGGTCCACGGCACGACCACGATCTTGGTGCTCGCAGCGGGACGGTCCACCGGCATCGCGGCGACGATGTAGGTCAACGGGCTGTCGCTGCGGTCGGAGCCGAGCGGCCCCTCTCCGGCTGTCACCGTGTAACGCAGCCGGCCGAAGTCGATCGGCTCGGACAGGACCGCGTCGAAGCCCTCCTGCAGTCGTGCGCGGTCGGCGGACGGCAGGCCCAGGCCGTGCAGCGAGCGGTCCAGACGGTCGTTGTGTCGATCGATCGCGAACGGCGTGCCGTCGACCACCTTTGCGGTCTCGAAGACACCGTCGCCCACGGTGATGCCGTGGTCCAACGCTCGCACACTGGGCTTGTCGTCGACCATCTCGCCGTCAACCCAGACCCGCACGCTCATGTCACCCTCCAAAGTTCGTCACTGGTCCCACCATCCTTTCATCCCGCTGGCCCTGGCGCTGGAAGTGCACCTCGGAGCCAGTTGGCCGTTACGTGCGCGTTGCCTGTACGGCGCCCGCGCAATCTGCATGCTGTCGCTATGTATTGCGTAAAGCCGTTGTCATGACTCGGTATTCGCCATTGCCGCGTTGACCGTGAGCGACCAATGTCGGTCCACGTCACCAGCACGATCGATCGAAACCCTCACAAGGAGTTCATCAACCATGCGCAAAATCTTCGCGATCGCAGCCGCGACGCTGACCGCGTCCGCGGGTGCGATCGGCGCGCTCGCGCCGACCGCTTCGGCGAACACCGTCGGCAGTTCTTCCACCGTGCACGAGCAACATTCGTGCGCCGCGGCCAGGCCCGGCTGGGCGTCCTGCGACGCACTCCATCTGGTCAACGGGGCGGGGCAGAGCGTCGGGGCCGGCGGCACACTTCAGCCTTCCGCCGCGGCCTCCGGCAAACCGGTCTCGCCGCGGGCGATCTCGGGGAAGACTCCGAGCGACATACAGGACGCGTACAAACTGACCGGCAAGCAGTCCGGTGGCCGCACCGTCGCGATCGTCGACGCCAACGGCTACCCGAACGCCGAGCGGGACCTCGGTGTCTACCGCAAGCAGTTCGGCCTGTCCGACTGCACGGAGGCGAACGGTTGCCTCACCGTCGAGAGCCAGACCGGCAGCACGACCAGCCTGCCGGCCACGGACGTCGGCTGGGACCAAGAACAGGCACTGGATCTCGACGCAGTCTCCGCGACCTGCCCCGACTGCAAGATCGTTCTGGTGGAAGCGAACTCGGCGTCCATGGCGGACCTCGGCGCGGCCGAGAACCAGGCGGCGAAGGTCCCCGGCGTCGTGGCGATCTCCAACTCCTACGGCGGCGGCGACTCCCCCGACTCGTCATACGGGAAGTACTTCAACCACCCCGGCATAGCGGTGACCGCATCGACCGGTGACGACGGCTACCAGGGGGCGAGCTACCCGGCATCCTCGCAGTACGTCACCGCCGTCGGTGGAACGACGCTGACCACCGCGTCCAACAGCCGCGGCTGGAGCGAATCCGCCTGGGACGGCGCAGGATCCGGCTGCACGACCTCGAACCAGGCTCCGGCGGGCCAGGACTCGTCGGTGACGCACTGCAACGGGCGCGCGATGGCCGACGTCTCGGCCGACGCCGACCCGAACTCCGGGCTGGCCGTCTACGCCCCGGAGACGGCGTCCACCTCCAGTTGGTCACAGTACGGCGGGACCTCGCTGTCCTCGCCGATCATCGCGTCGGTCTACGCCCTGTCGGGTGACACCAGCGGGTACCCGAACGCCAAGCCCTACGCGAACAGCTCGGCCCTGTTCGACGTGACGTCCGGCAGCAACGGCAGCAACCAGTACTGGTCGAACGCCGGCCCGGGCTGGGACGGCCCGACCGGACTCGGCACCCCGAACGGCACCGCCGGGTTCTGACCGCCGGTGGTCAGCGGGCTCGGCGACGGGATGGAAGAATCACCGTATGCCGAGCCCGCTGCCCCAGGACCCGATCGCCGAGGCACATCGACAGTGGACCGCACACGGCTGGGGTGAGTACGCCGACGGGATGGCGGCGATCACGTCCGTCATCCGCGCGCAGCAGATCTTCCTGGCCCGGGTCGAGGAAGTGCTCAAGCCTCTCGGCCTGACGTTCGCCCGTTACGAACTGCTCACCCTGCTGCACTTCACCCGCAGCGGCGCTCTGCCGATGGCGAAGGCGAGCGCCCGGTTGCAGGTCCACCCGACCAGCGTGACGAACGCCGTCGACCGGCTGGAGGCCGTCGGACTGGTCCGGCGCACACCACATCCGACGGACGGCCGCACGACCCTGGTCGAGCTGACCGACGAAGGGCACGCATTGTCGTTGCGGGCGACGCGAGAGCTCAACGACGCGGTGTTCGGCAGCCCGGGTCTGGCGGCCGACGATCTCGAGCCGCTGCTGCGCATCATGGCCCGATTGCGCCAGGGCGCAGGCGATTTCGAGGAAGCGTCGGAATGGTGATCTCGAAACGCATGGTCTCGATGCCCATGGTCTCGATACACCTCCTCCGCTGCGCTCCCCCGGCACTCGACCAACGTGCCCTCACGTTGGTCGAGTAGCGGCGAGGAACGAGCCGCGTATCGGGACCTACGAGTTGGTGAACCTCGGCGCGCGCTTCTCGACGAAGGCCGCCATACCTTCCTTCTGATCGTCCGTCGCGAACGCCGCGTGGAAGGAACGCCGTTCGAGGCGCACGCCCTCGGACAGGGTTGTCTCGAAGGCGGCATTGACCGCGTCCTTGGCGAGCATCGCGACCGGCAGCGACATACCCGCGATCTTCTCGGCGACCTCCTGGGCGGTCGTCAGCAACTCCTCGGCGGGTACGACGCGCGCGACCAGGCCCGCTCGCTCCGCCTCATCCGCGCCGATCTGCCGGCCGGTCAGCACCATGTCCATCGCCTTGGCCTTGCCGACCGCGCGCGCCAGGCGTTGCGAACCACCCATGCCGGGTATGACGCCGAGCGTGATCTCCGGCTGCCCGAACTTCGCGGTGTCGGCCGCGATGATGAGGTCGCACAACATGGCCAACTCGCAGCCGCCACCGAGTGCGTAACCCGCCACCGCGGCGATGATCGGCGTGCGGACCTGCGTCAGCCGCTCCCAGCCCCAGAAGAGATTGGCGTTGTAGACCTCGGAGAACGTCTTGTCGGCCATCTCCTTGATGTCCGCACCTGCGGCGAACGCCTTGGCGGAGCCGGTGATCACGATGGCGCCGACGCCGGCGTCCTGGTCGAGATCCTCTGCGGCGGCGACCACCTCGGTCATCACCTCGGAGTTGAGCGCGTTCAGGGCCTTGGGCCGGTTGAGCGTGATGGTGGCCGTGCGGCCGGTCCGCTCCACCAGAATCGTCGTGTAGTCGGTCACCTTCGCGATGGTAGTTGAGGTACCCGCCCGATTACGCTCTGCCCAGGCCGAGTTCGCGATCCACCGGTGCGAAATAGGCGTCGACCATGGCCTCGTCCACCTCGGCGAGGGCGGCCGGTGACCACCGTGGGTTGCGGTCCTTGTCGACGACCTGTGCGCGGATCCCTTCGGCCAGATCGTGGGTCCGCAATGCGTGCGACACCGCCCGGAAGTCCTGGTCGAGCACGTCCTCGAGGGCGTCGGTCTCGCGGGCCTCACGCAGCGACCGCAGGGTCGCTTTGAGCGCGACCGGCGACCTGCCGGCGAGCGCGGTGGCCGCCGCCTGCGCCTCGGGCTCGGTGCGTCGCTCCAGTCGTTCGGTGATCTGCTCGACGGTGTCCGCGGCATACACCCCGTCGATCCAGGTGCGTGCGGCGAAAACCTTTGACTGATGCGGTGTTTCGGAATACTTGAGCACTGCCTCGTCGACGCCGTCCGCGACGACTGCAGCGGTGAACGAGTCCAGCGCGCTGGACGGTACGAAGTGGTCCGCGAAGCCGAGGGCGATCGCATCGGCGCCGTCCATCTGGCCGCCGGTCAGCCCGAGGTGGGTCCCGGTCTCCCCCGGCGCGTGCGCCAACAGGAAGATGCCTCCGACATCCGGCACGAAACCGATGCCGGTCTCCGGCATGGCGACGCGAGATCGTTCGGTCACGATGCGGTGACTGCCGTGCGCGGAGATGCCGACGCCGCCGCCCATGACGATGCCGTCCATCAGTGCGACATACGGCTTGGGGAAGCTGTTGATCGCGGCGTTGAGGAGATACTCGGAGCGCCAGAAGTCCAGCGTGCCCATGCCACCGCTCACCGCGTCGCGGTACATCGCCACGACGTCTCCTCCGGCACACAGTCCGCGGTCACCGGCACCGTCGATGAGGACTGCGGTGATGCTCGGGTCCACCGCCCATGCGTCGATGGTCCTGCCCAGCAGGTCGACCATCGATGCGTTCAGCGCGTTGATCGCCCGCGGACGATTGAGCGTGAGTCGCCCGACCGAACCCTCGGTGCGTACGAGCACCTCCGGCTCACCAACCTGCTGTGTCGTCATCGTTGCCCGTCCTTGTCGTGGAGTCCGCCCGGTGCCGGGCTGACAGCACCGTAACCGCCCGCCGCGCAACCGCGACGGGCGCGCCAGGTGTGCCAAATCGTCATGTTCGTGGCGGCGCTCACCCGCCCGGATCGCAGTACAGTTCGGCGACGGTTCAGCCAGCCACCAAGGAGAATGCAGCATGGTCGATTTCAACGGACTCTTGCGGAAGGCGAAGGACTTCGCCCGCAAGAACCCCGACAAGGTTCGCGATGGTCTCGACAAGGCCGAGGACGCGATCAACTCCAAGACCGGTGGCAAGTACGACTCGCAGATCCGCTCTGCCGGCGACAAGGTCGAGGAGCAGCTCGGCGTCGACCAGCAGAAGACGGAGAAGCCGGCCCCGGACAACGGCACCCAGGGCGGCGACGCGAAGTAACCGCGGCGACGCGCCATACACCTGAAGTGGGGCACCGACCGGTTGGTCGGTGCCCCACTTCAGTTCCGTTCCCGAAAGCTGAACGGCGAAAGCCCCTGGTCCTCAGCAGGATCAGGGGCTTCCGTGGTGGTGGACGATACTGGGATCGAACCACTGCGCCGCAGCCTTTCTCCAACCGCGCCATTTCAACACAAATATGCCGCTGACCTGCATCGATGCGACACAGTGATGTGGAATACTAGGTCCTACTGGAGACATGAATACCCCTTTCTCGTAGGGCATATGTAGGGCACCGGCCAGCGCTGTACGAAGGACCGTCAGGAGCGACGCATGCCGCGCAGGAAACCACCGACCCGTCGTGGGTTCGGGTCGATCAAGTTGGAGAAGTCGGGCAGATACGCAGCCTTCTACACAGACCCCGAGGGTCGAACGAAGGTCTCGTCGACGGGCAAGGCCACGCCGGTGCGGCACTACGCCAGCAAGACCTTCGAGTCGAAGATCGATGCCGAAGGATGGTTGACCGATGAGCGACGCCTGATCAGCAGCGGGACCTGGACGTCACCGGCCGAGCGCAAACAGGCGAAGCTTCTGGCCGAGGCCAGCAAGGCACCAATGTTCGGGCAATACGCCTCGAACTGGATCGACAATCGGAAGAACAAGTCTGGCCGAGCCCTGGCACCGCGCACCCGCGACCACTACCACCAAATCCTCGCCGACTACCTGGAGCCCACCTTCGGTGACCTGCTGCTGGACGAGATCACCCCGGCGGCAGTCAACGCCTGGTACGACGCCTTCGCTCCCCTGCGTACGAAGTCCGCCGGCAAGAAGACCACCGGTGACACGACCAAGGCGCACACGTACAGCCTGGCTCGGGCCGTGATGAACACTGCCACGTCCGCCCACGGTCCCCTGGTCGGTCACGTCAATCCGTTCGCCGTCCGCGGTGGTGGCACGTCACCAGTGCGCAAGCGCACCCAGGTCGCGACCAGTGGGCAGTTCAAAATCATGCTGGACACCATCCGGCCGCAATGGAGACTCATCCTGTTGCTCGGTTGCTGGATGGGTCTGCGCTACAGCGAAATCGCCGAACTGCGCCGCAGTGACATCGACCTGAAGGCCGGGCTGATCCACGTCTCGCGCTCGGTGACCAGGAGCAAGGTCGACGGGATCGGTGTGAAGTCTCCCAAGTCCGACGCTGGGATCCGCGACCAGGTCGTACCGAGCCACGTGCTGCCCGCCCTCAAGCAGCACCTGCACACCTACGTGACCGGCAAGGACGGACTGCTGTTCCCGGGCGCCAACGGCAAGCACCTGGCACCGGTGACGTTTTTCGGAAAGGTTCCGACGAAGACTGCCGAGACGCCCGAGCAGCGTGCTACACAGCAGGCCCGGAACGGCTGGTACGCGGCCAGGGCTGCAGCGGGGTGCTCGACCCTGCGTTTCCACGACCTACGGGCCACCGGCGCCACGCTCCTCGCCCAGCAGGGCGCGACGGTGGCAGACGTCCAGATGTTCCTGGGCGACTCCACGGCCCAAGCAGCCCTGCGCTACGTGCGCTCCGCCCAAGGACGCCAAAAGCTCCTGGCCGACAAGATGGCCGCACTGGACGGTACCGCCTGGTGATGGTCACGTCGGCACTACGACCATGAGCCGGTCAAGAGAGCTTGGAGTCGGCTCCTTCGGGGACGGTGTCGTCAGATAGCGGCGACACTGCCTGCAGCGCGGCCTTGAAGAGTTCGACACGCACACCGTCCGGGTAGAGGAGCAGATCGTGCTCCCAGAAACGGAGCATCGTCCAGTCCGTCCTTGCGACGTACGCGTTCTGGGCTCGGTCATTGGCCATGTTGCGCTTTACCATCGGGTGGTCTTGCCACTCTGGCCGTAGTCCGTGCCAGTAGTCGCCGTCGGCCTGGACAATGAGCTTCAGATCCTGCACGCAGGCGTCGACGGTCCATCGCTTGAAGACGAAGTGCTCACGCTGCCAGGCGCCCGACCCGAAGACCTCATCCATCAGGGCGTACAGGGCGCGCTCAGGTTTCGTTGGCTCCTTGCTCGCCAGATGGTCCCGCTGCATCTGGCGCACTCGCTCCAACTCAGCCGGGTCTGCCTTCCGTGCCTCGGTGTTGCAGGACCTGCTGCAGAAGACGCGATGCGTCGAGGCGGGGCTCTCGAACTCGGTGCCACACCACGCGCAGGCCCGGGACACACGATTCCTCCTGCCGAGCCCACGGCAAGCGACCGAGCAGTACACACCGTCCTGCGATTCCCAGACCTCAAACACCTCCCCGCAGGACTTGCAGATGCACTGCTTTCGCTTCTCGCGGCACTTCATCGAGCAGAAGCGCCACCACCCGAGCGTCTCGACTTCCCAGCGCGGCGCACGGAATGTCTTGCCGCATCCCTCGCAGACGCGCTCCACTGGGCCGGGGAATGCGCAAGCCTTGGAGCAGTATTTGCCTTTGCCAGCGGCGACCTTGTCACGGGCAACCTCGAAAGTGACGCCGCACCGTTGACAGGTGCGCGTCACGCGCGTTCGATGCGCCAGCCCGGAGCATGCCTTCGAGCAATACACCTGGGTGCGACGTATCGGTTTGAAGGGCTGCCCACATGCCAAACACGTACGCGGTCCGATCGGTGGTCCACCCATGTCACTCGCCTTCCGAGTCTGGTTGGCGGCATCATGCTCGATCGCACCTCGTGACACCAGGGGCCCGTTACCGACCCGTGACCTAGCTCGCGTACAGCCGGTCGAGGAACGCCAGGGTTTCCGCAGCCTGCTGCTGCTCACGCGCCCGCAGACGCTCTTCCTGCTCCTGGTAGCGGGCAGCCCGGCGAAGGCTGCAGGTGACTGGTCGCGACTGCACCACAGGTGCTTCGGCGACTGGCTCCTCGGACGACACCACAAGGTCGATGTCGGCAGCCTCCGGGGTTGTCTGCACGGGCTCCTGTGGGGTGCCAACAGGATCCGGCTGCGCAGTTCCCGGGTCGGGCGCCTTCGTGGCTGTCCGGCGGTCGTGGGTGGACACGAGCACGGCTTGCTGTACGACTTCCTGCGGTGCTCTGACAGGTTCCGGCTGGCTCGTGTGCGTGGTGTCCATGGGCTCCTCGTGGGCTTCCTGACGATCCTGGCGGGCTCGCTTGAGGAGCTTGCGGATAGCTCCCTCGGAGACCCCAAAGTGGCGACCAGCGGCACGCTGCGAATTGCCCGCCTCTACGTAGGCCAGCACCTCGGCTCGGTGCTGAGCCTGGGCGTCGCGGGTCTGTGCCCTCGGAGTGGCCAGGTTCCGCTTGAAGATGTGCTCGGCGGTCAGGCCGGTGATCTCGGCGAGCTTCTCGGCTGCAGCCCAGCGGTCCTCGCGGGACGACATCGCCCGACCTCCGTACAGCAGGCGAGCAACTTCCTCGGACTTCTCGGCCTTGGCCTGCAGGCTGTTGTGGGATCCATTGCGCCTGGCTGCAGCAATCGAGGCTTCGGTGCGGGTGCGCTTGTTGCGCGCCCGGTCTCGTTGCTTCTCACGGAACTCTTCCCACTCATCCGGAGTGCGCTCGATGTATTGGGGCGCCTCGTTCCAGAGGCGTGAGTTCACCACCCAGCCGTGACAGAACTCCACGATCGCCTCGACCTTGCTGCGAATCATGCCGCCGTACCAGTACGACTGGTTTCGCTGTTCCGCCCAGGCCACCATGTCCTCGCGAAGAGCGTCCACCGAGGCGGCCCGACCCACACCTGCCTCGAAGGGGTAGTTCCGCAGTCCGGCCATGGTCCATTTGATGAGGTTGTTGCGCAGGTCTTGCTCGGTCTCACCACCGCGAGCATTCCGGGAGCCCTCGGACGAGATGTGCCGCACGCCCATCCGTTTGGGGTTGGCCACGGCACGGGTGGCGCCACCCTCAGTGCAGATGTAGAGGTATCCCTTTTGCAGATCGCGCTCTTGGCGCTGCTGGACCCACTGCTGCTCACGCTCGCTCAATGCTGCTTCGGCAGCATCACCGCCACGTTGGAAGATTGAGTCGTCAATCGGGGTGAGATGGACTAGGCTCATCGCAGAAGTCCTCCTTCAGTTGGGTTGAAGTTGAGGCAACGCCCCCTGCAGTGTTCATCGCACTGTGGGGGGCATTTTCTTTCGAGGATCATATGCCCGTCGCGCTGGTCCTTCCAAGCGCTGCTGACCATTCTCGGACGGGGCTGAATCATGGGTGCGGAGATTCCTCCACCCATGCCGGGGTTCGGTTTCCCAGAGCGAAAAGAGTGATTCTTGAGTCCAGGTCCATGTGGCTACCGCAGGCGCAAGGAGCGCGGTCGTTCTGGTGCGTACCGCTAGGTGCGTACCCCTGGGGCAGCCCTAGCCCTGAGTAGTACGTAAGAGGTATAGAGAGAGACCTCAAGAGGTAATACCTCTAAAAATCTGTATAGAACAGGCTCACTACACTCATGGCTAAGGCTCACCCATGGGTACGCACCCCCAGCACCCCGGAGCCATGGCCCAGCAAGCGCAGCGGCCGTCGTGGACGAAGAAGAATATTTCTCGTCACCGTGGGAACCCCTTCATCCGCCAGCCCGATCGCGGTCTGATCCATGATCATTTCCATGGGTTATTCATGATTCAAAACGGGTATTTAGTTAGACCGGCTAAGTTTGACGGGTCGGAGAACATCGATGATAATTGGGGCATGCCGAAGACACCTCGTGAAACCTCCGCCGATACCGCTGCCCAGTGGCTATCACAAGCTCAAGTGGCGGAGCGTCTCTCCTGCAGCACGAGAACGGTCCGGCTCATCATCGCGAGAGGCGACCTCGTCGGCTACCGAGTCGGCCGCAGTCGCACGGTGCGCATCAGGGCATCCGACCTCGATGCGCTGATGCGGCCTATCCCGGCCATTGCCGTGTGACACCGAATTCCAGGGCGCACCCGTCGTGCGGGTTTCAACGATCCGAAATTTCGTGTCGCGTGCAGCATCGGTCCAATACTCGCGCGGTCGGGCGAGGGCTTCGCCTGCGTTCATCGACATACCAGCAACCCTTCCCTCCGTGACGGGTCACCGGCCGCAAGCCGTCCTCCCCGACGCTTCAGTCGAGTACGTTTGCCTCGCCGTCCGCTACCCGCGACATCTACCCTTGGTCGCTGATGTTCGCCCGATAGACAACACTCAGGGCAACACCAACCTGGCGAGCCGCCCGCGCCACCGGAACTCCACTTACAACGAGCCTGGCAATCCTCAGCACCTGCACGGCGCCAATCAGATTGCGCTACCAGCCCCCGGGTCTTCGTGGACCTCGCACCGGGCGGAGTTCCCAATTATTGAGGCGCTGGTCGGGCCGAGGGTGTATCTATTGGCAGGCGTATCGGCGGCGTTTGGGGGATCCAGAACAAGATGAACGGCTCCCGCATCCCGTCAGCGGCGCCAGCGCGCGACGACATACAGATCGAGTGCCACGCCTAGCCCGTCCATGCGAAGACATTCAGCTCGGCCCGAAACCGCAACTGGCTCAAGTTCTCAACAGACTCGCACCGAAAGGACCTCCAATGGCCGACATTCCTGAAAATGCCGCAGCGCCGCTGCCCCAGTTCCGATCACGCCCCATCTTCGGCGAGGCTGCTCAAGGCTGCCAACAGTTCCTCGGTGACGAACGCGTGCTGCGCACCGCAGACCGAGTCCTAGAGACTGACTACTCTGCGACCACCCAACAGCAACGCTGGGATGCCCAACAGCAGGGTAGGTCGCAGTACGCGCCACGGTCCGAGAAGTTCCCCGGCACCCCGCAGTTCACCCCTGGCGTCAAGGCGGCTTACGTGGCAGGCACGGTCAGTCAACGAGCGGCAGTGGGCGGCTCGACGATGGGCCTGCTCGGCGCGGCGACCATGCCCGGCAAGTGGGTCGGCGGGAGCTACGACGGCGCTCCGGCGACGGAGACCAACCGGTATTTCGAGAAGGCCGGAACGTTCATCCTCTGTGTCACCTGGACCCTGATCGGCCTGGGCTTCATGGTCTTCTCCGTGGCGGTCCACATCATCGGTCACGGAGAGGATGCCGGTATCGGCATCTGTTTCAGTATTTTCCTCGGCGCCATCCCCGCTCTGGCCGGAGTGCTGGTCTGGTACCTGACGTGCCGCACCAACCGCAAGGAGGCGCAGGTCGTCGGAGCCGTGGCGATGCTCGGTGCGGCCGCTCTCGGGCGCCAGTTGGGCAAGATGTCCGAGCCTCCCCGGCCGGATGTGCGCGCCCCGAAGCCTTCGATGCGCAACACGGACGGTTCCTGGAACCCCCTCGGTGGCAACCAGCCGTACGGCTGGACTCCCCCGGCGCAGCAGCAACAAATGGCGGTACCGGCGGCGTGGTACGACCCGATGAGTCGGATCCCGAGCCCCGGGAACGCGAAGTACGACCCTCGGGCTGTGGAGTGGTACAACGCACAGCGCCAGGCGGGCATGCTCTGATGCAACTGGAAATATTCTTCCCGTGCCGTCATGCCAGGGCAGCAGTCTCGACGGTGCTGTCGTCGCGGCGGAGTTAGTCGCCTCGACCACGATCTTCGTCGAGCGGGATTACCGATATCGGCACCGCTACGTCAAGACCGGGACTCGACCGTCGAAAGCACGTTCGCGCCGACTTGCGCGCCGAAGTCGAGCGACTGCTTCTGTCAGGATGTGGCCGAAGCCATCGGAGGAACTCCCGCAACCACTCCAGAGACTCCTCCACCGAGTCCGTCGCAAGTATCGATTGGAAGTTTGGAATCGTGCCCGGCCGCGCGCAGTCGGACTGTACTCGTCGAACCCGCACCACACGCTCCTACATGGGCAAGAACTCAAAGCCGTCGTCGCCTCGGAGCCGATGTAGGACACCATCAGACGGACACATCATCTCTTGTACTTGCCCGCGTCGCCGTCGACGCTGCGGGCAGCCGCAGCAGGACGTCCCCCAGACGATCCTGTTACGGCTTGACCGTGGGTGGCAGTGCTAGATGTCTCCCTTGCGGGACGGCAGCAGAATCTTTAGCCGTGAACTTGACGCGGTGCCGATCGCGGGCCTCGAACCAACCTTCGATGAACTTCGCTTCTAGGAAGCGGTTGGCAAGCTCACCACCAGTTTCAGGCAGGCCCAACAGTCGTGCCGTGAACCCGAAGCGGTGCTCCATATCGGCCCGTATTGCGCGGGTAATTCGCAGCGTCCCCGCACGACGCGCTTGGTAGATTCGCTCGGACAGTGCACCAGTATCTTCGCTGTCAACGAAGCCGAACTCGTACTGGTATCGCCTTTGGTGCTCGTGCCACGGCCAGACGGCCCACTCGATCATCCCCTGAGTCAGGAACTCACGAACGGAGGCAGGTAACCACCTGCTTGCGTCTGAGAGCAGCCACAGCGCAATGTCGATCTGCTCGTAGAAGGACGTGCTGGGCCCCATGAGGGCGCCCTGCACGTAGTGGCATGCCACTAGCGACGGGTCCATGCTCCAGAAGTCCGGGGCTCTGAGCGCGAACTGGTCTGCCTCGTCCCTGCGATCGGGTTCGTCGGCCGCTGCGATCTGGTAAAGCCGGTCAATCTCGTCTTCGAGCGGACCGCCGAAGCCAGGGATGAGCAATTGCGGCGCATACTGAATGGCGTAGGTCGTGTGCTTCAGACAAGTGTCGAGCAGACCGGGATGCGAGCGTATAAACTCGTGCACTTTCTCCGGCGGCGTCACCTGGCTTATCCGCTGGTCTGCGGCTGCCGCCATCCACGACTCCTGCAGGGCGGCCTGCCCGATTCGGCGGCCACGCGCCTCTGCCTCGTCGCTCCACGGAGGCAACGGGAAGCCCCAACGGCCCCAACCCATCGCTGAGCCGTCCGCGTTTGACTCGGCCGCACCCGCCATATCTAGCCACCAGTCGTCAGAGATCACCGGTGGGTTCCCCCAACCCTGCTCAATCAGGTACTCACGCGCCTCAACGAGGGACGACCCCTTCGGTCGAATGACCTTGCCCAACCTGACGACGACGGCGTCCAGTCCCTCGGACGAGAGAGTCGCCACCTTGTCGGCCAGCGGCGGTGAATAGGCAAGCACATCGCCACGGCTCACGTTGTGCCACACAGGGAGGATGACGTCGCGCTCGGCGCTGTTCTGCCTTGCAACGAGCCCGTCGAGTTCCCATTGGGACCATTGTTTCGCAAAGAAGTGAGGGCTTAGCACGACGATGCCGAAGCGTGCTTGAGCGAGGCCTCGGTCGATCGAGCGACGGAGACTGTCGCCGACATTCAGGCTGAACTCGTCATACCAAACTTCAATGTGAGCTTCGCGTAGCCGCTCGACCAAGGGCCGGACGAAGGCGTCCTTGTCTTCGCTCGCGTGAGAGACGAACACGTCGTAGAGCACCTGGCCAGCGTAAGTCCAGGTCCACCGCAAGGTCGGCAGAAGCCAAGAACATGCAGACGCTCATGGCATTGGCCGGGCGGCCCACGGGCGGGATCCCGCGCCCGCTCGGGAGACCTCAAGTATTGTTCAGCGCTACGCTCCTCGCGGCTGGCAAGTGTGCGGGTGTCATGACTGGGGCCTCTGATGACGACGCACAGTTCACAAAGTGCGTGAAGAACGCACGCTGCGACTCCACTCCGAAAGACTCGCCGGCTCGACCGCCTCAGCAGGGCGCCTGTGCCTGGTCCTCTACCAGACGCGACAACTGATCTTTCGCCGTGACGTTCGCCCGATATACGACACTCCGCGCAACACCGACCTGGCGAGCCGCCCGCGCAACCGGAACTCCATTTGCAACGAGCTCGCGAACCTTGTCGATCTTCTCAGGATCGGTCGGCTTGCGACCTCTGTACGCACCCCTCGCACGCGCTTGCGCGATCCCCTCGCGCTGCCGCTCCAAGATCAGCTCCCGTTCGAACTGCGCCACCGCGCCCAGGAGATTGAGCAAGAGGTTCGACATCGGGTCAACGCCCTCGGGTGATAGGACTACGCCCTCCTTCAGGAACCGAACGGTGACCCCGTCGCTGGTGAGCCCGGCGACGATGGACAACAAGTCTGGCAACGACCTCGCCAGGCGATCCATGGACGAGATGACGAGCACGTCACCGTCTCGCAGATAGTCCAGACATCGGGCCAACTCGGGTCGCCCACCCGTGTTCTTGCCGCTGGCGCGGTCGGTGAACACCTTCGTCGCACCCGCTTCGACGAGCGCATGATCTTGTCTCGCCGTGTTCTGCGAGATGGTGCTGACCCGCACGTAGCCAACAAGCTCACCCATGACCGCCCCTTCAATGTCCCTATGACCTCTAAGATATTAGGGCGTTAGTGTCCCGGATGTCTTCCTAGAAATCCTATTGGGACACTTTTGGGCGACCGGCCGGATGTCCTGCTAGGGAGTACCCCTGATGAACACACAGGGGCGATTGCTGGAAGCAGTCGCGAGTGCTGCTGTCAACGCCCACCGACCTCTACCCAGCCCGAGCGGACCGCTCGCGCACCGGATACCTCTGCGGCCGCCAGCAGTTCCGTGCTGGCAACCCCTCCCTTACCGGCGCGATCAGACGCAACGACCGGGAGACTCGCCTCGAACGCTGGCACTGCTTCGACGTTGCAAAGAGGAGTGAGACGTCCTAGCCGAAGAGTCTGGCCACCGGCCAAGGGGTATCGGGCTCCGCCGCCCATCGCGTCGGTTTGAAGTTCCGATAGATGTGGCGCTCTTCGTCGCCGTGCTCCACTACAAATGGACCCTCGGTCGTGAAGGGGCGAGCGGGTGGCGGCACCCGCAGGCCGAGCGTGGCGCGCCGGGATGGTCGTTCAAACGCCCATCGGCTCGTGTTTGCCAGTATCTCTCGATTTACCTCCGCGACTTCGTGCAGGTCCAACTCACTTGGCCCTTCTGGCTTCACGTCCGGGCGGAACATCGCGAGGAGCGACTCCGGACCAAGCGGAAGAAGGATGACTTTGGCGGTTGCCAAGCCAGCACGTTCTTCTCGTGAGAAGCCAGGACCTCCGACCGTCACGACCGGTTCGTCGCAAGTGACTAGAACTTTCGGGGTTCGGTAGACCATCCAACCCCGCGCAAGAAAGGTCTCGCCGATCTCAAATGCGATCTCGAGTGCCATCGACGTCATCGCAGGGTCTTGAGGGACAAGCCGCATGTCCCCGCTCTTGATCTGTTCGAGTGCGGCACGCGCCCGAGCAACCCCAGCGTCAGAGGCGTCTATGCCTCTCTCGAAGAGCAACGATCGGATGCCGTCGTCGCTCAAGTCCTTGTGCTCCAAGACGAACATCTCATGCATCAAGGTGCGATTGTCGTTTCGGAACGACTCGCCACGGGTTGTCTGCACCCCCAGGAAGAGCGCCAATTTCGCCGCAAGATCACCAGGTATGCCTCGTGCCCCGTGTTCACGCAGGTGAGCGACTGCAGGAACCGCCCATCCCTCGATCGCAGACAGTACTGTCTCGGCAAGCAGCGGAGGCACCAGCTCATTGTCGAGACCATCCGCTTCCAAGCGGTAGTAGTCGGTTTCTCGCGCAGCCTTCGCGGCAGCCGTGCAATAGGTTCGACGGTCCTCGTCGACGTGTGTAACCCGAATCCGGCCTTCTTCCTCCCAGTTCCTCAGGTAGGAGGCAGGAATTAGGTGATGCTTACGCGGTGGGCTGCCAAGTTCGTTTCGCCGTGCGCTCTCAAGTACCCGTCTGACGTCCTCCGGCAGATTGCCCCAGGCATCGTCGGCCATACGTGATTACCCTCTCGCTTCGCATTGCGGTGGGTCGTGGGCCTCCCCCTGGCCACCGCGACTCTCGCAGCGAACGACACTCACGACGACTCAAAGCGTAAGAGAGACACAGCCGATAGGTCTGTAGTCCATGAAGAAGATCGATCTCCTTCACGCAGATCGGCGACGGACAAGTAGCGATCCGGGTCCGCTGTCCCCGACCTCGTACGTCGCCCGGACTCCTGGTGAAGCGAACAGGGCGCCAAGATCCACGGAATTGCCGTTCGTGTGAGTCCTTCCCCGCAGCACGCGGGTATGAGAGGTTGCAATTCATGGAGTACAGATGCACTGCGTGTGGAGCGCCGCTGCGCCAGGTCAAGACGGGGACGTCCAGCGACGGCCTCGACGTGTTCGCCTGGCAGTGCAGCACGGATCAGCCCTGGCACAACAAATTTGCGTACGACCCGACTACCGACCCGACTCAGCCAGCCAACCAGGATGAAAACCGGTGACGAAATGAGGCGGCGTGTGAGCCAACTTGGCAGCGGTGCCGCCCCTCATTAACACTGCTCGTCGACTTGCTCACGCACCACACATTGCTAGTCCCGCGCACCCCCTGGTTCGCCGTGCGCGGCTTACCGGCCGACGCTGTAGCCGTCGTGCGCACCCCAATCGGCCGCTCCATCGGCCGCTCTATTGTGTGCGGCGCCGTGCTTTGCTCGAACAGGTCGCGGACGCGAATCGACTCGCCGGACTTACCGAGATCGGTTGACGTGTTCGTCAGAGGAACCCCTACCACCACAGCAGGCCAGCATTCCACCGAGTCCGTCACAAGTGTCGATTGGGAAGTGTCACTCGGACCGTAACTGGCCGTCCGCTCGTGGCATTGCGTCAAGTTGTTGAGCGACTTCGACCGCAAAGATCGGATCAGAATGGATGCGTGCCACGACGTCGTCACTGATCCGGTCCACGTCGATGTGGCCGATGTGCTCGACGCGTGTCCCCCTTGCATGCTGGAAATCGATCTGACCGCCATAGGCGCTGTCTCCGTTATCGCCATAGGCGGTGAGGAGGTGGTCGAACACGAGTTGGACCTTCGACGCGAACACCTCGACCGTGTATGGCTCTGCGGGGAGGCCTTCGTCGAGCACGCGGCGGATGGTGCTGTTCACGTCGTTGGCGCTGGCGACCTTGCGGCGCCAATCCTGAATAAGCTTGTCGTGCAAGCGCTCCAGCAGTTGCTTTGCGCTCGCCTTCACCCTCTCCCGTTCGTCGGCGGTTAGAACAGGATCCGGCTGTGTCAGCAGGTCGAAGATGGCAAGCTCCTCCTCAGACAGCCCTTCGCGTACGCCGCGCTCTTCCTCTTCCGTCAGTGTCTTGGAGAGCTCGATCAGCCGCCTCAAGTACTCGTCGATGTTGACGCTTCCCGCGTTGTAGTCAGCGATCAACTGCTCGATGCGCTCGACGAGCTCGTAGCGGGTTGGGTTTCGTTCGGCCGCCCCGACAGCCTGCCTACGCAGCAACTGGGCGAGGCGGTCTGTCTCCGCGCGTTTCCGACCAGCAAACTTCTTCGCGAGGCCCTCGAAGTCGATCAACGACAGGTCAATCAGCGGATCTGGATGTGCTCCCTCGGCCGCGGCGCGGATCACGTACTCCTCGGCCCCAACAGAACGGTCGAGCAGTGCGTCTACGGCATCCGAGACTCGCCCAATGTCAGGTTTTGGCGGCTTCGTCACCTCCGCGATGCGCTCAGCCACCACGCGAATGGCCGCGACGGTACGTTGTTGCGCGGCCGCTTGAGGGTTGGGCAGCAGGGCTTTGAAGAGCTTGCGTACCTGGCGTGCCTGCGCCTGGAAGTCAGCCGTGGTCTGCTCGTCGACCAGGAGCGCTTCAACGGCCGCATCGCGCCGAGCAACATGATCAAAGCCTTCAGCATCCCGCATGGCGATGAGGTCGACACCGGCATCCGCGCAGAGCGCCACCATGGCGTCAACGGCGGTATCGAGTTCGACGGCGAGAGCGTCGATGATCTCGATGGGCGCATCTCCTTCGCCAGCCGCACCATAGATGGCAAGTGCCTTTTCCAGATCCCTGAAGACGCCGACGTAATCGACGATGAGCCCGTTGTCCTTCTCCGGGAACACGCGATTGGCGCGAGCGATGGTCTGCATCAAGGTGTGATTCTTCATCGGCCGGTCCAGGTAGACCGTCGATACGCTCGGCGCATCGAACCCGGTCATCCACATCGCGCAAACGAACACGATCCGCAGCGGGTCATCTGCATCCTTGAACTTCTCGGCCAAGTCTTCGCGGTTCATCCGCTCGCGGTGCGGACGGATGTCCAAACCCTGGTCGTCCAGCATCCTCAGTTCGTTTTGGCTTTGAGAGACGACGACCGCCATATCAGTCGACTCCATGAGCTCGATCCGTGATGCAAGCCAAGGGCGTTCGAGTTCGGGCAACGCGTCATGCCGCGCACGGAGGTCAGCCAGATGCTCGGCCCAGGCGTCCTGGACAAGGTTGTACATGCGAACGGCAGCGGCTTTGTCGAGACCGACGTACATCGCCTTGCCCGAGAAGCCTCGTCCGACGAAGTGCGTGACCAGGTCCTTCGCGATCGTCTTGAGTCGCTCCGGCCTGGTCAGCAATGTGTACTGGGTGCCGAACTGCCGAGCCAAGGCACCCTCGGCAACGTCGTCGACTTCGGCGGCTTCGAGGAGCTCATCGAGTTCGTCGGAAAAATTCGCGTTGATCAGTTGAACTTCCGGGATGCGGTTCTCGTAGTAGAGCGGCACCGTGGCGCCGTCTTCGATCGCGTCGCGGAAGTTGTAGATGCTGACGTAGTCGCCGAACTGCTGGCGGGTGGCTTGCTCCTCGCCAGCGATCAGGGGCGTCCCTGTGAAGCCCATCATCGAGGCGTTGGGAAGTGCCCGCCGCATGTTGAGAGCAAGCGTGTCGTACTGACTGCGATGAGCTTCGTCCGTGATGACGATGACGTCGGACCGGGCTGACAGCACCGGCATGTCCCGCTCACCTGCGGCCTTCGAGGGTTGGAACTTCTGGATCAGCGTGAACACGTATCGGTGGTCAGCAGCGAGGAGTTCCCGCAGGTTCGCGATCGAGTCCGCGTGAACCCTCGACTCCGACGGGATCGCGCCCGCGTCGACAAACTCGCCGTGCAATTGGGTGTCGAGCTCAGTGCGGTCGGTAACCATGACGAACGTCCACCGGCCAGCCACCTGCCGCAGCACCTTCCGGGTGAACCAGAGCATCGACAGGGATTTCCCGGACCCTTGGGTATGCCAGAACACGCCAAGTCGCTTGTCCTGCTCGGCACGTGCCCGATGCAGGTTCTCGATGGCGGCGTTGACTCCTAGGTATTGGTGGGACCGCGCCAGGACCTTGATCAGGCCGCCTGGCCTCTCCATGAACGCGACGAAGTTCTCCAGCAGGTCCAGCAGGATGGCCGGGGCACAGGTTCCCCGAAGCGCGGTCTCCAAGGCAATGGCACCTCGCGTGCCGACCGCGTCGATCACCTTCCAGTCGTTGAAGAATGCCCACGGTGAGTATGTCGAGCCGACTTTTGCCTCGCTGCCGTTGGAGAGCAGCACGAAGCAGTTCGGGATGAACAGTTGCGGGATGGTGTCCCGATAGTCGGTCAGATTGTCGTCGTATGCCGAAGCGACCGGCTCGTTCGGCTCCTTGAACTCCATCAGCACCAACGGCACACCGTTGACGAACAACGCCACATCCAACCGGCGACTGTGCAAGCGACCCTTGACCCACATCTGCCGCACCGCCAGCAGATCGTTGTTCGCGGGGTTCTTCAGATCCAGGTACCGCAAAGTGGCAGTCTGCTTCTCGCCGCCGTCGTCGGTCCAATCGGCCTGGTAACCGTCACGCAACAGGTCGTATACCTCACGGTTCGCCCGCACTCGACCCATCACCGATCGGTCCTTCGTCAGCGCATCGATCGCCTCGTCGATCGCGAGGTCCGGCACATCTTCCGGGTTGAGTTTCCGCAGCGCGAAACGCAGGCGGTGAGTGAGCACGACGTCGTGCTGCGAGTCACGTCCGAGGGTGCCGGCTGGCCCCAGGATCTCCTTGAAGGCGTCGACCGGTGTCCAGCCCATCGTCTCGAGAAGCTGCATGCTCGGCTTCTCCACGTACGAGTATTCAGGACCCGTAGGCACCATCACGCCACCGCGCCCCGGGCGATCGACGGGCCATCGCCGGTTGAGCCTGGCGAAGGCTGCGCATCCAGATCGAGCATCGAAACGTCAATCTGGCCGGTCACGAGTTTCGGCAGCAGCATGTCTCGAAGGGAGATAAGTCGCCTGTTCTCGAGCATGAGGTGCTCGGCCAGTTCGAGCTCGTCGCGAACAAGAGAGGAGAATTTCTGAGCGATCTGGTCTGGTGGGACCGCGACCGGCCAGTCGCCAAGCACCTTCCAGTCGGCACGGGGCATCTTAGTTCCGTTCGACGTCCGTGTTGCGTAAGCAACGAACTCGGGACTGGATACGACCATGACAACCTCGCCCCAGTGAGTCTCCCTTGGCCGAATGACGATGGCATCAGTCGAGCAGATGCCATCAACGGGCGCAACGCTCACCTTGTGGAAGTACGGTCGGATCTTCCCGAACAAGATGTCTCCCTTGGCAAACAACGCCTTACGGCTGCCCTGATCCCGCGCTGCACCCCAGTCATCGAGGGTGATCTGCCGACGGGGAATGTGCTCCAGCCCCACTGCGGGAGTGTCCGCCGCGAGCGTGGAGGGATCCACCGAATCCTTGACGATTCGTACAAGATCATTCAACCTTCCCCACGTCCACCCCTTCGGGATCGAGCCTTGCGCCGAGTCGACGAGGGTGACGTTTTCATGGCCGGGGTAGCGGAAGTTCACGAACCATTCCCGATAGACGGCCCGCGCCATCTCCTCCAGCACCGCCACACGCCGTCGGTTGTTCCCGATCAAGTCGTCGATGGAACCGAGCACGTCTCCAATGATCTCCTGCACGGGCAGATCTGGCACAGCGATGACGACCCGGTAGATGCGCTCCGGAGCCGTGTGCCGCACGGTCGCTCCCGTTGCGGTGGCCCGGATCTGACTTCGCGAGGTATCCGAGAGCATCGTGTAATAGAGAAATCGCCGATCGACGTCAACACCGGGTTTTACCCGCACGAGCCCCAATCGCTGGTTGTGGAGCATGGCTGTGCCATCCGGCACGAACGCCGGCGACCCGAGAATCGGTGCCGCCTGCGTAAGGTCGGTCATCACGACCAATAAGTCTCCGGGCTCTAGGTCGAACTCCGGAGGGTAGTCGCCCGTGTAGTAGGCATCCTTGCCTGGACGGAGGCGAATTCCGCCTCCCACTGGAAAGTTTCCCGGCTTTAGAACCAGTCTCTCGCCCTCCTCTGCGAACAATTCACCCTTGAAGGCGTATCCGTGCTTCACGTCGATGAGGTCTCCGAGAGTCTCGGGTCGCCAGCGCGTCATCGGTCGAGCATCCCCGTAACGGCAGCATCGATTTTCGATCTCAGCCCATCTGCCTCGTCGCTGAGAAACGTGAATTCTTCATAGAGTTCTTCGAGCTTCGCGTTGAAGTCCTCGTCGTTCTCCTCAACGGCAGCAGAGCCTGTGTAGCGGCCCGGGTTGAGACTCCAGCCTTGGGCCTCGATTTCTGCGCGGGTGGCAACCTTGCAGAGGCCGGCGACATCAACGTAGGTACCGTCAGGAAAGTTTGCCTTGAGAAGCGCGTTACTGCCCTCGGTCGTAACCTCCCCGCCCCGGTACAGCCGCACGACGCTTGCTAGGAACTCGACCTGCTCGGCGGTGAAATCGCGGTGGGCACGGTCGATCTGGCGAAACAGGTGGCGGGCATCGAGGAATAGCACGGTGTCCTCGCGTGAGGTCCCGACCTTGGCCTTGTCGAAGAACCAGAGCGTCACCGGCAGAGTGACGGTATAGAAGAAATTGGAACTGATCGCGACCATCACGTCGACCGTCCCAGACTCGATCAACTGCCTGCGAATGTCCTTCTCCGAATGGCCCGCGTCCCCCGCCGAGTTCGCCATCACAAAGCCGGCACGACCCTTTGGCCCGAGGGCCGCGTAGAACTCTTGGATCCAGAGGTAGTTCGCGTTGTCAGGTTTTGGAATCCCGAATGGGAACCGCTTGTCCCCGGCGAGTTGATCCTTCTTCACCTTATCGACGTTGAAGGGCGGGTTGGCCATGACGTAGTCGAACGCGCCGACGGCATGGTGCGGATCCTCGTAGTAACTGTTGGCTTGGCGGATATCTCCTGACAACCCGTGCAGAGCTAGGTTCATCTTGGCCAACGGCACCGTGTCGTCAGTCTTCTCGGTGCCAAAGATGGACAGTTCACGCGCGGCGGACTCGTGGTGCCGTTCGACAAACTTCGCGCACTGAACGAACATGCCGCCCGACCCACACGCAGGGTCGAAGACGCGGCCGGCGAACGGCTCGAGGATGTCCACAATGAGACGGACGATCGAGTACGGCGTGAAGTACTCACCACCGCCCTTACCTTCCTGGGCCGCGAAGTGGGATAGGAAGTCCTCGTAGATGAATCCGAAGGCGTCGCCTCCGAGTTGAGTCGGCAAGGGAGCGAACAGCCGGAGCAAGTCAATCAAGGTAGACCGTTCGAGCTTCTGGTATCCGCGCGGCAGGATGTCTTTGAGCTCGGGGTTAGCCGTCTCGATCGCTCTGATGGCCTCATCCACGGCCTTGCCGATGTCGTCGCCCTCGGGGAGGCCGACGAGGTAAGAGAGTCGCGACTCTTCCGGAACGTAGAGGACTGACCGCGCTTTGTAATCGGCGATCGTTGCCGGGTTCCTGTCCGTCGCCGCCGCCTCGACTTGCTCGCGGACCGCATCAAACCGATTTTCGGCGTACGCGAGAAACACGAGCCCCAAGACCGGGTTCCGGTACTGCACTGGTGTGAGCTTCGAGTTGGCACGCAGTTCATCGGCGGCCGCCCACAGCGTCGACCGGACTCCGGCAAGGTCAGTTGCTTTCATGACCGAAGGCTATCGACGAGCGTGCCATCTCGTTGGGAGCTACCCCGAGAGAGCCGTCGCCTGTCTCTCGATGCGCGGCTCATGCATGCCGTTGTCGTTGTTGGCCGTCGCGGGTGCTGCGATCCACGCTGTTGGGAGATACCGGCTGAGGCACGTCCACGGCGTGCCTACGATCTCGGCAGCCACACAGGCACCAGCCGAGCGCCATGGTCGTTGTCCCGGTCTTGTGTAGCGCACTAACGAATTCGAGCGATCACCGAACAGTAGACGTCTGCTGCCGTCCTGCACGGTGCTCAAGGGAGGCGGTTCCTTGATGTCACGAAAGATGCGTTTCAGCCCGCCAACGGGATGGCCACCGAGTCCGCAGGGTTGGGTCCCGCCGAAAGGGTGGCAGCCTCCGGAGTCATATCCGTCTGCGCCGGAATGATGGCGTTTCATGGTCCCGGAACAGCGGCTGTCCTCCCAAAAGCGGTGGGCTCTGCTGGCCGCGGGCATCGCCCTTGTCGTCATCATTGGGCTGATAATTGTCGTGACACTAAGAGACGGCTCGGCATCGCCGGGAGCAGTCAATGCAGGGGCTCTTCAAGC
The DNA here is from genome assembly GCF_055397625.1 of Flexivirga sp. G2. NCBI lineage: Bacteria > Bacillati > Actinomycetota > Actinomycetes > Micrococcales > Dermacoccaceae > Flexivirga > Flexivirga sp. G2. The sequence continues at coordinate 2,017,590 of NZ_AP039675.1, read as the reverse complement.
ACCACACCCGCCGGGGCGAACCTTGCCGCCGACTGTCCTTGACATGGTGAAAACGTGCCCATCTACGACCAAGGACTCTTCCGAGGCACCGGACTGCCCTCAACGAACCGTCGATCAGGCCACCACGATCTGCCAGTGGACCGAGGCCGCGCTCGGACAATCCGAGACTGCGAAAGCGACTGGGGTTCAGCGCATGCACCAATTCGGTTCTGACGAGTTCGGCTTCACATGCTTGCTTCTTGACTGGATATATCAACGGCCAAGAGTCACACATGTCAGTCATCTACAACTTCGTGGTGGGCGGCAAGCCATACCCCAATCACCACGGACTAATTTCATGCACGCAGGGTCAACCGAGTCCGAGCGTGTGGCCCGCCGTCTCGACGAGAGCGACCAGAGCGGTCCCAGCAGCGCCACTGGCCGCGCTGAGGCCGAACCCCCGGACCGTCTGCATGAGATCACCCAGCCGCCCGTCCGACGCTCCGGGTGTCTGGGCGATCTCGCGCAGTCCGGCGACGACCTCACCGGCCCGGACGTCGTCGGTCGGGCTCAGGCTCAACAACGGGGTCATCTGTTCCAGTGCGTCCGCCACAGTGATGATCTGCTGACGTCGCTCCTCTGCCGTCACGGTTGACGCACTCTGATGTGCCCAAGGCGAGTTCGCGGCCACGTTCACCGAGGTCGACCCACTGATGTTGATCGCCCCCGCACCGGCGGCAGCCGACGCCTGCCAGGCGATGAGGTTGCCCCCGAACCGCTCACTGACCATCTCTCCAGACGTGGTGATGGATGGCCGGAGGATCGGCCCCTGCGCGGTGCCCGTGCCCTTGATGAGTTCGTGCTCTTTCAGCGTCCGGCCGACATCAGTGAGCACTCCTGGCGTGAACGGCTCGCCGAACAACGAACCGCGTGGGTCGTCGTGCAGGTCGTGAGTGCTGGTGACCCGTTCGCCGGGTGCGTCCGCGAGCCAGTCGAGCATGGCCGCGGTGGCCGCGCGGTATTGCTGCCGCGGCGACGCGATAGCGATCTTCATCTCGCCCGCGTACTGAACGCCTGCGCTGGTCAGTCGTCCGTCCTCGGTGTAGGACGTTCCGGCGCTCCCGGAATCGACCGGCGTCGCGTACCCATCGCCGATCAGACGGTCGAAGGCTGCTGCGACCTCTTGCGGCTGTGCGTTGAGTTCGCGCGCGAGCACATCCGCTTGTCCCGCCTGCCCCTCGGATTCGGCGAGTGCACGAACCACCCTGTACCGCAACACGTCGGCCGGGTCGGCCGACCAGCCCTTGTCTGTCATGGAGCTTCCTCCCTCTGGTGACGACCCGCCTGGCGCTCCCGATGAAACCCGCGACGGCCAGTGTCACCCCAAACCTCGGACGGAACGTAGCGTTCCGCCCAACGTGCGAAGTAGGGCACTCGTAGGGCGCCAGCAAAACGAAAAAGCCCCTCACCTTGCGTTTCCGCAGGTCAGGGGCTGTTTCGTGCTGGTGGACGATACTGGGATCGAACCAGTGACCTCTTCCGTGTCAGGGAAGCGCGCTACCGCTGCGCCAATCGTCCAAAGCGATATACAAGCGACCGCAGAGCGGACAACCGGGCTCGAACCGGCGACCTCAACCTTGGCAAGGTTGCGCTCTACCAACTGAGCTATGTCCGCCTGTAAACCCTGACTTCGTCAGCCGGGGCAACGAGTGTGAACTCTATCCGACACTCTGCCCAACTTCCAAAACGGCCCTCTCGGGACGTTTCACCAGTCCAGGTTTGCGAGGTGGAGACGGGATTTGAACCCGAACTGTGAACCTCGTTGAGAGGACGATAGCAGTGTTCCCAACGGTTCCCGACACCGACCATGGACCCCGAACCGACCAAAACGGGCGAGTTGAGCCGAGTTTCATCCCCTAGGGGATACGGCCGGGCATGAGAAAAGCCTCCGACACGGGCAGTGTCGGAGGCTCTCTACGAACCGGAGATCAGAGGCAGTACGAGCAGATGATTGGCCCGTTCGTGTGCGCTCCACGGATCGAGGTCGTTGCGTGAGCTGCCGGGGTGGTGACGACCAGCGCGAGCGCTGCGGCGGCCACAGTCAAGGCGATTGCTTTCATGGATATCAGCCTATCGGCTTCCGTGCTGATTCGTCAGCACTACGCTGACGGCATGACAGCACAAGCCGACGCTCGTCGACTGGAAGCCGCAGCCAACCCTACGCGGTTGACCATCCTCGATGTGCTGTTCGTGGCCTCTCCATTGTCAACCGATGAGATCGCCCGACGTGCCAGCGTCGACAGTGCGGCTGCCGAGTTTCACATGGCCGAGCTGTTCGATGTGGGCCTGGTGGCTCACGACGGTGACAGCTGGGTCCCCACCTACGCCCCGATCCAGGTCGGCGACGACGCCGACAGCGACGACCAGGCGGACGCGGCCGAACTGATGGAAGACGCCATGCACCACCGCGCCGCGTCGCAGGCACGGGCGTGGTCGAAGTGTCGCCGTGACGCCGAGTGGGCCGCGTGGAACGACGCCGCGGCGAGCATCGACGGCGCCCCGACACTGACCCCCGACGGCCTGCGCGCCGTCGCAGAGGGACTGATCCAGCTCATCCAGCAACACAAGGTTGACCCTGGCACCGAGGGCGCCGAGCCGGTCTACGTCCGCTTGGAGATGCACCCGCTACGCGGGGGCCTGCCTCCCCAGTCGTAGCCGCACGAGGTCGCGCTCGAGGATCTCGTTGCGCTCCAGCAGACGTCTAGTGGTCTGTGAGGCGTCGCGCTGGTCGAGGAAGAACATCGGCGAGACCAGCACGGGCGCCGCGCCCCTGCTGAACACGCGGGCGGCGGTCATGATGAACAGCGCGGAGGGATCCTTCACCTGACCGCGCATCAGCTTCGTGACGTACTGAAACGTCATCGGAAACCCTGCCTCGGTCATCGCGCGCGCAAACGAGGTGCGCGTGAACCGGGCCAGCTCAACGCGATCTTCGTCGAGCCACTGGACCGTCTCCATCAGCGTGATGAAGTTGCCCTGAAGCTTCGGCAGAGCCGGCCGCGGCTTCGGCTCTGCGCGGGGGGACATCCGCACAGCATACGGCGATTGAACGATAGTTCAGGGGTGACTCGTAAGTAACCCCGCGCCATTCCGGGAAACTTGACCAGCCCTTTACGAAACGCATCGAGTTTCATTCGGCCAGAACGGTGTTCGAAGGTTGCGCACTCGCCCTACGTTCGGCAGGTCATCACTGCACGACCCAGGGGAAATTGAGGAAATTGTGAGCGCTGCAACCGTCACTGTGGCTGTCGATCGGGACGTTGAGATCGGCCTGCACGATCCGCTCGCGGGATTCGCCGCGCAGGGGTGGACTGTCGCTCACGCGCCGGGGCGCGCCGGCGTCCTGGTCGTCGCCTCGGAACATTTGATCATCGCGGATCGTGCCAGCTTGAGCGCAGAAGAGATCGCCGCTCGCGCCCTGTGCTTGCTGGCGCGAACGGCGATCAACTGAGCAAGATCAATCGATGACCGCGTCGTCGACTTGAGTGACTCGCTCTTCGACGCGGCGCATGAAGGTTGAGAGCGGAAGCTTGAGTGCCTGGCAGATCAGTCCGATCTGCGTGATGTCGGCAACCCGCTCGCCCTTCTCCATGCGCACGTAGGTCGAGCGCGCAATTCCTGTGCGCGTGACCATCTCGCTCTGCGTCAGACCTGCGGCCGATCGTTCGGCGCGGATCGTGGCAGCGAGCTGGTCGGACCAGATGCTGCGTTGTCGTGCGTCCATGTGGAGCACTGTAACCCATCTGTGACACATGGGGTACCTGAGACGGAAACAACACTGATGTAATTCGAAACGCTTGCATTGTGTCCACGTGGGTACTAATGTGCTCCACATGGACACAGCACAGCTCGTCTCCCGCCGTGTCGCAGCCGTGATGGGTAAGGCTCTCACAGATGCGGGAATCTCCCGCCGAGAGGCTGCCGATCGCTCCGGAATCCCCCTCACCACACTGATGCGCCGCCTGCGCGGACACAGCCCCTTCACCTACCTCGAACTCGTCACTCTCGCCGACATCGCCGGCGTCCGAGTCAGCGACATTGCCGCCGCTGCCGAGCAACAGGAGGCGAGCTGATGGAGATCACGGAGCAGCCAGAGCTGCACACCATCGAGGAGATCAGCGCCTACTTCAAGATCACCCCCGAGCACGCCAAGGTCATGGCGCGCAAGGACTCCTGGCCGTGCGTGCGCCTCAGCCAACGGGTCCGTCTCTTCACCGACGACCACGTCGCGGAAATCCGTGCCCTCTACGAACGCACCCCCGAGCAGTCGGAATCCGCGGACGGCACCGAGGCACGCGCAACGACCGGTCGCCAGTGGGCGCGATCCACCCGGGCGGCGTCATGACCGCCACGACGGGACGGGAACTGCGCGCGCAGGGACAGGCCGACGTGCTCGCCGCCGACGCTGCTCCCCACCGCGGCTACGGCGATTACGTGAAGCGCGCCCTGACGCAACTGACCAAGTCGACGGCCACCTTTACCACTGAGGACGTGCGCCGCCTCGTCGACCAGCTGATGGACGCCGACGGCGTGCACGTCGAGCCGCACCACCCCAACGTCATCGGGGCCGTCATGGGCGGCTGGGCAGCTGCCCGCCACATCGAGTGGGTCGGTGACTACCACTCCACACGCAAGCGCCGCCGCTACGGCCGCAACGGCATCTGGCGTGCCTGCGCCTCCTGAGTTCGAACGATCAACATCCGCAAGGAGATTCAGATGGAAACCACCTATGAGGCGAAGCCCGACATGGAGTTCGTGACCGGCGTCGGCTACGTCGAGAAGAAGCCCCGGCCGCGCGTCTTCGTGAGCGAGCAGGGTCCACGAGGCGCGTACGGCAACCAGCCGTATCGGCGCCCGGAGACCAAGCCGATGTCGAAGAAGGCCGCACGGCACGCGAGGCGCTCCGCCCGCTGACACGTAAGCGGCCCCCACCGAGGTGCAACTCGGTGAGGGCCAGAGGAACCAAAACCCCATCGCAAGAAAAGGAATTGATCGAGATGAAGTCTACCCAGTCCCGCCCGGAGGTGATGTCGATGGACACGCACCCCGGCTGTTACGGCCCGAACTACAGGACGGCGAAAGCCGAGCGTCGCGCGGTGAAGCTCAACGCCCGTGATGGCGTGGTCGGCGCGCTGTTCGCGGTGTTCATCGTGCTCCTGCCGGCGTTGTGGCTCATCCACACCTACACGCCGGGCGCTGACGGGTGCCACACGACGCAGACGTGGTGCTCGGTGCAGGGCGGTGGCCAGTGATGGATAGCGGACTCGCCTTCGTCCTGGTCGCGTGCGCGCTGTTGGGCCTACTGCTCGCCTGCGTCGCTGGGGCGGTGCTCTGATGGCAGCCGTCGCTGAACGGGTCGTGTTCAACCAGGACTCGAAGACGTTGCAGGTCGAATTCACTGACGCTGCCGGTGAATCGCAGCGCAACTACTACGTCCTGCAGCCGCGTCACCGTGAGCAGTTGTTCCAGGCGTTGAAGGCGGACCGCAAGGCCCGCCGCGCATCACAGCGCGCGGACATGAACGCCGAGTACGACCAGTCGAATCCAGGTGGCTGGTGATGGACCGCTTCTGGCTCGGTTTCCTAGTCGGTTCCCAGATCACCGGTGGCGTCTGGCTCATCTGCTGGGCGGTGAGCGCGCAATGACCGCCGTGGATAACAGCGCGACGGCGTGGGCTCGGAAGCTCATCGCCAACGGTGCCGACCCGCAGCTGATCGACGCGTGGATCCGACACGAGCTCGCCGTCGACCCGCTCGCGTTCCGAGCGCTAATGACGCCAGACGAGATCGCGGCCGTGCAGCTGCGCGTGATGGCCGGACAAGTCCGGATCGCGTTCACAGCAGTCACCGACGCATTCCGTTCGGTCGCTGCCGCCGTCAACACCGCATCTCGAAGCCTCAATGACCTGAACGGAGTTCAGCGATGACCACACCAATGGTCTTCATCGACACCGAGACGGACGGTCTGCATGCGAACCGTCGTGCGTGGGAGATCGGGATGATTCGCCGCGTCGACAACGGCGAGCGTGAGTGCCGGATGTTCCTGCCGCTCGACCTGAAGTTCTCCGACCCCGAGGCGTTGCGGATCGGTGGTTTCTGGGATAGGCACCCGGCCGGCCGCAAGCTCTCTGGCAAGCACTTGTCCCCTGGTGCGCCAGGTGTCCGTATGCCAGACCGGATTCCGGCGCCCTGCGAACCAACGACACCGGTCCATGACGCTGCGAAGAAGGTCATGGAGTGGACATTCGGGGCACACCTCGTCGGCGCGAACCCGGCGTTTGACGCGCAGATCCTCGAACGGATGCTCCGCGCCGAGGGGTACCTGCCGTCGTGGCATCACCACCTGGTCGACGTGGAAACAGTCGCCGTCGGCTGGCTGATGGGCCAGGGCCTCGACGTCGAAATCCCCTGGAAATCGGACAAGCTCGCCGCTCGCTGCGGAGTGCCTCCCAGGGAAGACCGACACACCGCACTCGGTGACGCCCGCTGGATCCGTGACTGGTTCGACGCAATGGGCGGTGCGTCATGAGCTACGACACCCCGCTCGCCCTCGTGATCATCGTCGCCGCGCTCCTGTGGTGGGCCGCGTCAGCGGTCGGTAAGTACCGGCAGAAGCGGCGCCTCGTGCGCATGGGCCGCAACACACCGCCGGTCGTGGCCGCACGTGATGAGACCGACACAGCGACCGTCGATCGCGAATTCGCCCGTCTCACAGAGCCGCTCGAAGAGCACCCCTTCAATCAGGAGGTCGAGTGATGGGGACGACCCTGTGCCCGCTGCTGCACACCGCGAAACGCAACGGTGTCGCCGTCCTCAACGGTCGCGAGCAAGAAGTGTGGCTTGAGCGCGTGAAGGTCGAGCGCGCACTGAACAAAGTCATCAACGGCCCATCCGACACCACCGGGCTGTACGGGTGCTCGGTCGACGAGTCCCAGCTGACGTCGTTGCTGGCGCTGATGGACGAGGCAGGTCGACGCCGATGACTGGGACCTATGCCTCACAGAGCTCGGTGTCTTCGGAGAAGTCGCGCCGCGAGATCGAACAGACCCTGATCCGTTACGGCGCAACGTCGTTCGCGTATGGCTGGCAGGAGAACGCGGCCATGATCGGGTTCAAGGCACACGACCGGAACATCCGGCTCGTGCTGCCGATGCCTGACCGAGACAACCGCGCGTTTACCAGGACACCGACGGGCCGCGCCCGGTCAGCCAGCGAAGCCGACAAGGCGTTCGAGCAGGCCGTGAGACAGAGGTGGCGGGCGCTCGCGCTCGTCATCAAGGCGAAGCTCGAAGCGGTCGAGTCCGGGATCGTCACGTTCGAGGACGAGTTCGCCATGCACATGGTGCTCCCGGGTGGCCGGACTGTCGCCGAGCACGTTCTCCCCGCGATCAACACGGCATACGACACAGGGCGCGTCCCATCGCTGCTGCAGATCGAAGGCGGTGCCTCATGAGGACCGTGCGACGCATCGCCGCGTACATCGTGCTCGGCGCGATCGGCGGCGCGCTGGCCACCATCACCGCTGGTGTCGGCTATGTCATCGCCGACGAGCAGCTCGCGTACCGACGGGCCATCAAGTCCCGGTGCCGCGCGATCCACCCCATCAAGTAGAGGAGACGAAACACCATGCCCAGCAAGGAAATCACGGACGGGAAACCGTTCGCGTCGTGGCTTGTCGAGCAGGCCGGCGGCAAGACCGAGTCGGAACTCACCGACGGCCTGCGCGATCTCGTCACCCGTGTCGCTGACACCGGCAAACGCGGGTCGATGCAGTTGACCGTCGTCGTCGAGCCGATGAAGGAAGACGCGTCGATGCTGCTCATCAAGGACGAGATCAAGCTCAAGCTGCCCGAGCACGACCGGAAGGCGTCGATCTTCTGGCAGAAGGACGGCGAGCTGCTCCGCAACGACCCGAACCAACGGTCGATATTCGACGAGATCTCCGGTCACGAGGTCGACCTCACGACCGGTGAGGTCAACGACTGATGCCCACCACGACGATCTACGGCGCATCGGACGACCTCATCGAGTTCGACGGCGCGATCTACGGCGAGGCCAACGCCTACATCACCCCGCCGCAGGACTCCACTGTCATCCTGACCGCCCCGGACGGCGCGACACTCACGCTCAAGATCGGGTTCTGCACCAGCAACCCTGACGGCTGGGGCATCGCCGTCCAGACCCACGGCGCGCAATCCCCTTCTTGGCCAATGCGATTCGTGCCACGTCCTGGTCACGACGAGGACCCGGCTATCGAGATCGACGTCCCCGAGGGCACCAGTGCCACGTGCGACGGCGAGCAGGTCAGCTGATGGCCGATCTCATCGAGGACGAAGACGGAGCACCGTACCCCGAAGGTGTGCAGGCGATTGCTCGTGAGCGCGGCCGTCAGATCACCGAACTCGGGTTCACACCGGAGCACGACGAGCGCCACTTCGTCATGGATCTCGTCGGCCCCGCCATCAGCCTGCTCGGCGGTCGCAACCCCTGGCGCACCAGTTTCACGGTGAAGCGCACCACCCCTGACTCCGGCTACTTCCAGCGCGACGACCTCGTCCGCGCCGGAGCACTCATCGCAGCAGCAATCGACCGACTCGACAACACGAAGGACTGAACATGCCTGAAACCACAGAGAACCACGACCTGATCGAGACCGCGCAGGAAGCCGTTGCACCACAGATCCTCACCAACGGCCGATGGCTCGTCCGCGACACCAACGGCCAGGCGCGCGTCATCGACCTCACCAAGGAAATCGAGCACGACCTGCCCAACCCCAACCGCAAGACCGGGGGGACCTCCGTCGTAGACGTCGCATCGTTCGCGGCATACCTCGCCAAGCACGGCATTGAAGCCACCGAACTGTGGGGCTCCCGCGACCGCGGCACCGTCCGCGCCGTCATCAACGCCCACGACGGCGACCCATCGGGCGAAGGTCCCGTCGGTGACTTCGACGACGATGGCCAACCGGGCCCGGCCGGGTGGGGCGACCACACCGTCACTCTGCAACTACGTCACTCCGACGACTGGAACGACTGGACCCTCAACAACGGCCAGTGGCTCAACCAAGTCGACTTCGCCGAGTTCGTCGAAGACCACCTCCCCAACTTCGGATCCCCCACCGGCGCCGAAGCACTCGAGCTCGCCCAGTCCTTCCGCGCCACACAGAAGGTCGAGTTCGGTGCCACCAAGCACGCCGGTGGCGCCACGACCCTGTCGTACGTCGAGTCGACCGACGCGAAGGCCTCCACCAAGAAGGGCGAGATCGCGTTCCCCGACAAGATCACGCTCGGCATCCACGTCTACGACCAGGGCAAGGCCTACCCCCTCGACGCCCGTCTCCGCTACCGCGTCCGGGCCGGTGAGCTCGTCATGGGTTACAAGCTCGATCGGCCGAAAGACGTGCTGCAGCGCGCGTTCGACGACGTCGTTGCCGACGTGCAGAAAGCCACCAACCGCACCGTCTGGGCCACTTCCTGAGCACTCGTGGCGCGTCTGCCAACCCCTGAGACGGGCGCGCCACGAGGCCATACCCACCAACTACGCACAAGGAAGGACGAGCAATGACCGAGCAGCTGCTCACCGCACAGACCGTCATCCGGTTTGGTCGCGAACGCGCGCAACATGACTGGAAAGTCGAAGTCGTCGGCGACGACGCCACCGGGTACCGGTGCCAAGTGCAGACCAAGTGCGGTCGCATCGTCGAGCACGAAACCACCACGAAAGCGCAGGGATTCGTCACCTGTCCCGACTGCGCACCCAGCCCACCCTGCACGCCACACACCAACGCTGCAGGGAGGCGATCGTGACCTACGACCTCACCGACTGCTTCTGCGGTGGAGGCGGGTCCTCGACCGGCGGCATCGCTGTCCCGGGCGTCACCGTGCGGTGCGCCGCGAACCACTGGCCGACAGCCGTCGAGACCCACCAGATCAACCACCCCGGCGCTGACCACATCTGCGCTGATCTGTCCCAGATCCACCCCCGGTATTTCCCCCGCACCCGCCTCGGCTGGTTCTCCCCCGAGTGCACCAACCACTCTCGCGCGAAGGGCAAGAAGAAGGACACCATGCAGGGCGAGCTCTGGGGCGAGTCGATCGCTGACGAGGCTGCCGAGCGCTCCCGGGCGACGATGTGGGACGTCGTCCGCTTCACCGAGCATCACCAGTACGACGTGGTGTTCGTCGAGAACGTTGTCGAGGTCGCGGACTGGCTGCCCTACCGTGCGTGGCTGCTCGCGATGGAGTCCGTTGGATATCGGCACCAGGTCGTCTGCTTGAACTCGATGCACGCCCAGGCGTACGGGCTGCCAGCACCGCAGTCCCGGGACCGCATCTACATCGTGTTCACCCGCAACGGTGTCCCCCGGCCGGACTTCGAGCGGATGCAGCGTCCGAAGGCGTACTGCCCGACCTGTGACGAGGTCGTAGACGCCATGCAGGCGTGGAAACGCCCCGACGGCAACAGGATCGGTCGGTATCGGCAGCAGTACGTCTACCGGTGCCCGCACGTCAACTGCCGGAATCAGATCGTCGAGCCCGGGTGGCTGCCAGCGGCGTCGATCATCGACTGGTCGATGCCCGGCCAGCGGATCGGTGACCGGAAGCGACCGCTCGCGGACAAGACCCGGGCGCGGATCGCGGCCGGCATCGCCCGCTACTGGGGCGACCCGTTCATGGTCGAGCGTCGATTCGACTACCGGACCCGGCCGATGACGGATGCGCTGTCGACCATCACTGCAACTGAGACGACGAAGGCCCTCGCCGTTCCCGTCGAGGGACGCGCTGACGTCAACCGCGCCCGCACATTGAACGACCCGTTGCGGACGCAGAACACCCGCCTCGAGACCGGACTCGCGTACCCGCCGTTCGTGGCCGAGCTCCGCGGCGGCGGATCCACGGCACGACCTGTCGCGGACCCGCTCGCCACGGTCACGGCTTCCGGTAACCACCACGCTCTGATCACCAGCTACTACGGCAACGGGACTGCACAACCGGTTACCGAGCCCGTTGGCACCGTGACCACCGTCGACCGGCACGCACTCATCATGCGCAACTACGGCGTGGAAGGCGGCAACGCTGCGCGTCACACCACGCCTGCGAGCGAGCCAATCCGCACCATCGTCGCCTCCGGGCAGCAATCGGTCCTGACCGCTGACGACATCGCAGCCGCCGCCAAGCACGTCGACGACGTCATGTTCCGGATGCTCGAACCATCCGAATGCAAACGGGCCATGGCGTTCCCGGCCGACTACGTGCTCCTCGGCAATCGCCGCGAGCAGGTCCGTATGGCAGGCAACGCCGTCACTCCCCCTGCCGCCCGCGACCTCATCGGCGCCGCAGTGGCAGCCCTGGAAGGGAGCGCAGCGTGAGCGCCATCGACGAGTTCGACGCCTGGCACAACGAACGCGAAGAAGCACGCGACGCCGCCCGACACACACCCGAGGAACCACCAGAAGTGCCGACCGATGCCGAACTGCACGACCTCTTCCCCGACGCCCCGCTACCCCGCCGCCGCCGGCGGCGGACAAGGAGCTACTGATGGAACCCGGAATCTACGACGGCATCAGCCACCAGGACCTGCCGTCCGGCCTGTCGCCATCCGGCGCGAAGACGATCTTGTTCGGCACACCGGCCGAGTACCTCTACAAGCGGCAGAACCCGAAGCCTCCAACGCGATCCATGATCCTCGGGACACTCGCTCACGGCCTGATCCTTGAGGGCAAGACGCGCTACCTCGTGTGCGCCGACGGCCGCACCAAACAGGGCAAAGCGGACCGGGCACGGTGCGAGGCCGAGGGACTCGTCGCAGTCACGCAGCCTGAAGCCGACCAAATCGAAGGTATGGCGAAGGCGGTCCTCGAACACGAGCTCGCCGCGAGCATCCTCGCCGACGGCAAGCCCGAGCAGGCAGTCATCTGGGAGGACGAACCGACCGGGGTTACCTGCCGCGGGTTCATCGACTGGCTACGCCCGAACGCGATCGTCGACCTCAAGTCCTGCCAGGACGCGTCGCCTGTTGGGTTCGGCAAGGCCGCCGCCAACCTCGGCTACGACATCCAGTCCTGGATGTACCGCGAGGCGATCCGGCAACTGACCGGCATGGACCTGCCGTTCCTGCACATCACCGTCGAGTCAGCCGCCCCGTATCTCGTTGCGGTGCACCGGCTCCCACCGGAAGCCGACGAGCGCGGCGAACGGTTCACCCGGCAGGCACTTGCCACCTACGCCCGGTGCGTCGAGTCCGGTATCTGGCCGGGCTACTCCGAAGCAATCATCGACACAACGTGGCCCCGCTGGGCCGCGTGAAAGGACGAATCATGAGCAATGCCACCGCGATCAGCATCCGTGATGACCAGGTCACGTTCGACGACCTTCAGACGAAAGCCCTCGCGCACCTCGGTGTGCAGACAGCGAACAAGGCCGATGTCGCCGTGTTCTTCCACACCTGCAAGCTGACCGGGCTCGACCCGTTCGCCCGACAGATCTACATGATCGAGCGGCAAGGCAAGCAGACGATCCAGGTCGGCATCGACGGGTTTCGGCTCATCGCCCAGCGCACCACCGAACGCACCAACGGCACCCTCGGCTACGGGGATACCGAGTGGTGCGACGCCGACGGCAATTGGGCCGACGTGTGGATCTCGAAGGAACCACCATCGGCCGCCCGCGTGACCGTCACCCGCAACGGTCAACCGTTCCCCGCGATCGCGCTGTGGTCGGAGTACGCCGCGACGAAGCGCGACGGAAACCTGACCGCGATGTGGCGCGACCGCCCCGCCGGCCAACTCGCCAAGTGCGCAGAGGCACTCGCGCTGCGGAAGGCGTTCCCGCAGGACCTGTCAGGCATCTTCACCGGTGACGAGATGGCGCACGCCGACCGGCCGCAGCCTACGAGCAGGCCGACAGTGAATGCGGCGGACTTCACCACCGATCCGGTCGACGTCACCGACGGAGAAGTCATCGAGGACGAGGCGCAGGGCTTCGCGGACGGCGGTGAGCAGTGATGGATCTGAACACGCTGCGCAGCATCGTCGCCGACTGTGAGTACGACCGCGGCACGGTGCAGATCGACTCCGGTGCCGACGAGCAAGGCATGTGGGTCGAGATCGTCCACGAACGCAAGGACCAACTCACCGGCGAGTACGGGTGGGGACATGGCGGGAAACGCCGCATCCACCACACAGCGAACCGGTCCCAGGTCGTCCGCACCATCTTCGGTGCACTGACCGCTCTCGAGGAGCACGAAGCCCGGGAAGCGTTCCGGTACAAGGGCGCCCAGGTCTACGGCCCGCACATCGACGTCGACGCGCTCGTCGGTGTCGCTCACCGAGTCGACTTCGCGATGACAGGCGGTGACCTCTGATGGGGCGCGAGATCCGCCGTGTGCCAGCTGATTTCGCCTGGCCGATCGGTAAGACATGGCAGGGCTTCCTCATGCCGGACAAGTTGCGCGCTGACACGTGCACCGATTGCGCTGGCCGAGGATCGACCACCGCAGCACAGTGGGTGCAGGCGTGCGCGTCGATGATCCTCATGCTCGACGACGACCTGCGCTCCCAAGAGCTCGGCCGGCCGATGCACCCATACTTCAACGACTTCTATAGCACCGCGTACGGCACGCGCCCGTCAGCGGATATCCGCGAGGTCGGCCGCGGCCTCGCCGGACGCGAATCTTCGTTCCTCGGGCACGACTCGATCGACGGTTACGTCGCCTACAAGAAGATCATCGAGGCAGCCGGACTCGACCCGGAGGTCTGGGGCATCTGCACCACCTGCAGCGGACACGGCTCGATCGACTCCTACCAGGGCCAGTCGGCCGAAGCTGACGCATGGGAACCGACGGAACCACCCACGGGCGACGCCTGGCAGCTGTGGGAGACGGTCAGCGAAGGCTCCCCGATCTCACCGGTATTCACCACGCCGGAGGACCTCGCGCGGTGGATGGTGTCCGGTCAGTCGGAGTGGATGATGCCGACCGACTACGACGCCGCGCTGCGGTTCGTTAACGACGGGTGGGCACCCTCGCTCGCCTACACAGCAGAGACCGGGCTCGTTGACGGTGTGACGTTCGTGGGCGGTGACCGCTGATGCGCATCTACCTCGCGGCCCCGTTCTGCACCAAGAGCCGGATCCGCGACATCGCCGAGGAAGCGCGTCGCGCCGGATTCGATGTCGTCAGCTCATGGCACGACGAGAAGGTCGAGCCAGGATCCCAGACCTGCGGACCCGCAACCGCCTTGACACAGACCGAAGCCGGCACGGCAGCTCGCGGCGACCTGAACCAGATCAAGGCCTGCGACGTCTTCGTCATGTTCGCGTGGGGTGGCCTCGACCGGTTCGACTTCATCGCCGCCGATGACGTGTCGAAGCACAGCACCGGCCGACACTTCGAAGCCGGATACGCCCACGCGACAGGCAAGCCCATCGTTCACGTCGGCGTCTCTGAGAGCATCTTCACCCGCTCCCTGGTCGACCGGCAGGCATTGAGCTGGCACGCCGCGCTCATCGAGCTCGTCGCGATGCGCGAGGCCGAGCCGAAGGCTGGTGAGGCGTCATGAAGGCACGTGACCTGACACCCGCCCACACGGGCAAGAAACTCCGTTGGGCCGACAAGCACGGCAAGCACTCGATGGTCATCGGGCACGTCTACGTCGAGCACGGCGACCGGCGCACCCTCGTCCTCGTCCGCCCCGTCGGCGGCGACCTCGACTCCGGGTACTCCCTCGACGGAAACCGCAGAGTCCAGGTGAGCGAGCCGTCATGAAAACACGAAACACGCTGCCGTTGAAGGCATCAATGTTCAGTGAACGAGATCGACAGAAGTTCCTCTCCAAGACGAGGGCCGTCCCGTCTGGATGCGTCGAGTGGGCCGGCGGAGTCGATGCGAGGGGCTACGGCCACTTCTATCTGGACGGTCGGACGCTCTTCGCACACCGAGTCGCTCTGATACTTGCAGGCAGAGGACCAATCGATGGGTACGTGATTGACCACCTGTGCCGCAATCGCAGATGTGTCCGCCCGGACCACCTCGAGGCCGTGAGTGACCGTGTGAACATCCTGCGCGGGTCGGGACCTTCGGCCGCCCACTCCGTGAAAACGCATTGCTCCCAGGGCCATCCGTTCGACGAGCAGAACACATACATGCGCGTCCGCAATGGACGGCTCGTCCGAGGGTGCCGTGCCTGCAACCATGCCGCGGTTGCGCGTTACCGAGCACGTAGGGACGCGTCATGACCGCCTTCGACGACGCGGTCGAGCGCGTCCAGATCGCCATTCGCGCAGCCAAGGCAGACGGGTCGCTCAAGGCCGTCGACTGGTCCGTGAACACCCGCGGCGACGACGTGATGCACATCGACGTGAGGGACTGCCAGTCATACGCAGCGATCTGCGACCAACTCGGCGCCAAGAACGACGGAGGCCAGTGGTCGAACGCAGCCAACCACCGCATCTACGACGCCCTCACCAAGGACAACAAGCTCGTCATCGAGCACCGCTGCTGGCCACACCTCGACTGCTGGGAGAAGTCATGACCATCTACTACGAAGACGAGTCCGTGACGCTCTACCACGGTGACTGGCGCGAGCTGATCTCAGATGAACTCGCTGCGGACCTAATCCTCACAGATCCCCCATACGGCGAGACGTCCCTCGCCTGGGATCGGTGGCCGACGAACTGGCCGGCACGTGCTGCCTGCCACGCGTCGTCGATGTGGTGCTTCGGGTCGATGCGTATGTTCCTCGACCGCCGCGGCGAGTTCGACCCATGGAAGCTCTCCCAAGACATCGTGTGGGAGAAACACAACGGGTCCGGGTTCCACGCTGACCGATTCCGCCGCGTCCACGAGCACGCCACCCACTGGTACCAGGGCGAATGGTCCGACGTGTACCACGTCGTACCCACAACCCCGGACGCGACCGCGCGCGCAGTTCGGCGGAAGGCTCGCCCCGCACACACCGGGAACATCGAAGCCTCGTCATACACCAGCGTCGACGGTGGGCCGCGCCTGATGACTTCCGTGCAGTTCCACCGCTCCATGCACGGCAACGCCATCAACGAGACAGAGAAGCCAGTCCCACTACTCGAACCCTTGATCGCGTACGGGTGCCCTCCCGGCGGACTCGTCCTCGACCTCTTCGCCGGCAGCGGGTCAACCCTCGTCGCGGCCCGGGCCATCGGACGCAAAGCAATCGGGTTCGAGAAGCGCGAAGCCCAATGCGAAGGAGCCGCTAAACGCCTCGCTCAAGGCGTCCTGCCAATCGGTGATGCGTCGTGACGTTCTGCAAGGAGAAGGTCCGGTACCGCGACCGCATCGCCGCGCTGATGTCGCTCGCGACCCTGCGCCGCCAGGACAAGGCCGGCCACGCCGAGACCCGCGCGTACCGGTGCCCGCACTGCCACGGCTGGCACCTCACCAGCCAAGACCTACGACCACGGAAGGACACCACAGATGCCACGTGATCACGCCCGCATGCGCCTCGACATGTGGTCTGACGAGGACTACACCAGCCTCACCTCATCTGAGCAGTGGCTCTACGAACGGCTCCTGATGCACGCCGGGCTGTCGTACTGCGGTGTGACCGAGTGGCGACCCGGCAGGCTCGCTGCTTCAGCCGTGGACCTCAGCGCGGTCGATGTCGAGATGTTCGCCGTCGGCGCCGAGCTGAAGACGTTCCTGGTCATCGACCGGGACACCGAGGAAGTCCTCATCCGGTCGTTCGTGAAGCACGACAAGCTGATGGACAAGTGGAACATGGCGGCTGCGGTCGCGAACTCGTTCCACAGGGTGGCTTCGAAGGCGCTGCGTGGGGTCATCGTTCACGAGCTGCAGCGGTTCCGTGAGAAGGAGCCGGACCTGCGTGGGTGGGCTCGCCCGGACGTTCAGAAGGTCCTCGGACGGGACTCGATTGCCCCAACTGATGCACGTCGAATGCTGCAACCGAACCCCGAGGCTGACCCCAAGGTTTGGGACGCGGAAAGCCCCAGCGAAAGGGTCAAGGAAAGCCCCAAGCAAAGGGGCATTTCGAGGGGCAAGGAAAGCCCCAGCGAAAGGGGATGCCCTACTCCTACTCCAGCTCCTAACTCCTTATCTCCAGGGGTGGTTTCCTCATCATCTCCCCTCACCAAGGGTGCGCCGGCCGGCGCGGATGACGACGAAACGTCGGCTGATCACACCGAGGGTCGGGCGACAGCATGATGAACCGCAATCCCTCATCGAAGCCCCGCGTCCGCCTTTACCACCTCGGGAAGGCCACGTACCGCCTCGTCAGCCGTGACCGCGGATGGGGTGGCCGGTACGGCAACGATCGGCGCCCAGCGAAGTGGGTGTGCCTCGACTGCCACGCCATGGTCGACGGCACCGACGAACGACCCGAACCCTGGGACAGCGTCTGCGCGCGCAACGGGCACGCCCCGTGCCGGGTCTGCGGCCAGCGGATCCCCCGCCTGAACTGCGGCTGCCCTCGCGAGCACCGGTGGAACCAGTGCCCCGGCAAGACCGAGGACGACAAGGTCCAGGCGCAGCACGCGCACAAGGGCCATCTCGCCCGGCCGGAGCGTGCGTCATGAGCTTCCCAGCCCGGTACCCCGGACGGTGCGCTGAGTGCCTGGAGCGCATCTACGAGGGCGACCACATCGAGATGACCGACCGCGGTGCCGTCCACGCCGACTGCGGCGACGCAGCACCAGCACCAGAGCGCATCCCGGCCGCGTGCCCGGTGTGTTTCCTGGTGCACCCCGAGGGGAGGTGCGACCGATGACCGACGACCTGTTCGGCGGCGCCCTCCCCGACCCAGAGCCTCAGCCGGATCCGTACGAGGGCATGGGCCACGACGCGCGCCGCACAGCGCGGCGCCGCGAGCGCATCGCGCAAGGCGTGCACCCGGTCGCTCCGCACATGCTCGCGGGCAACAGCAAGACCTGCGGCGACTGCGCGCACCTGATCCTCAAAGACGGGCCCATGCTCGGCGCCGGTCGCGGCAAGTGGTGGAAGTGCACGAAGCTCCTGCACCACGGCCACGGACCGGACATGCGCAAGTCCTGGCCCGCCTGCACCTTGTTCGAGGAACGGCCATGAACGCGCCCGACTGGTGGGTCAAGGCACTCACCGAGACCGTCTACGGCATCCGGAAGAACACCCGCGGCGTCACCGACGCCGACCGATGGGACCTCCCCGGGATCCGCGCCGCCGTCACCAAGCTCCTCGACCAGTGCTCCCCCGCCGACGTCGCCCGCGTCATGGTCTCCGGCGCCGACAACCCCCGCATGAAAACCCCAGGCGGCATCACCGCACCCGGCCCCCAATGGACCGACACCACCCGGGCCACCACCAAAGCGCCCACGTTCTGCCCTGACCACCCGCAGACACCACTCACCCGGTGCCCCTGCCAACGGTTCGCCGGCACACCCAAACCAGACAACTTCGCCGACCTCGTCGAGGCCGCCAAAACCACCCCCGAGG
Source organism: Flexivirga sp. G2 (assembly GCF_055397625.1). Classification (NCBI taxonomy): domain Bacteria; kingdom Bacillati; phylum Actinomycetota; class Actinomycetes; order Micrococcales; family Dermacoccaceae; genus Flexivirga; species Flexivirga sp. G2. Next base: position 1,999,096 of record NZ_AP039675.1, on the reverse strand, counting down.
AGGAGTGATGCGAACCCACCTGACCCGCTGGCCCATCACCGACCAGAACATGACCTTCCGCGAGCTCGTCACCGAAGCCGCCGAAGACCTGCCCGGCATCGTCGAGGAGTCCGGCGCCGTCATCGCCGGCGAACCCGACTGGTTCATCGAACCCGGCGACGAACCACACCTTGTCGCGACAACACCCGTCACCGTCATCGACGACAAGATCTTCGAAGCACTCGAGATCCCCGACCCGCCACGCAAGCGCGGCCCGAAACCAGGCGTGCCGATCAGCGACAAGGCCCGGGCAGCGAACCGGCGCAACGGCCGCAACCTCCGTGAAGCGGTCCTCCAACGCTCCCGGGCGAACCGGGAAGCGATCGAGCAGCTCCTCGACGAGCACCCTCACCTCTCCCAGTGGGAGATCGGGCAGGCACTCGGCCTCCACGTCCGCACCGTCCAACGCCACATGGCCGCCATGCGAACGGAGCACGCAGCATGAGCACCCTCCTCGCGATCGACCCAGCCTCTTTCTGGGCGCGCGTTGACAAGAGCTTCGCCTCCAGCTGCTGGCTCTGGACGGGTGCACTCAACGACTCGGGATACGGGGTCGTGAGGGTCGGCATGAAGCTCATGAAGACTCACCGAGTCGCGTACCTGCTCGAGGTAGGAGAGATCCCCGACGGCCATCAGATCGACCACGTGCGCGCTCTCGGTTGCACCCATCGCGAGTGCTGTAACCCGCTGCACCTTCAGGCTGTCCGGCCACGAATAAACAGCCAGCGCAGCAGTGCGGGAGCGGTGAATCGATCGCGGATGCTCGGGCGAACTCATTGCAAACGCGGTCACGAGTTCAGCCCGGATAACACGCATGTGAGCCCTACAGGCGTGCGCATCTGCCGAGCATGCAAGCGGCTCACCGCGAAACGCATCTACGACGCACGGAAGGCTCAGTCATGACGACCCTGTTGGCGATAGATCCTGGCAACACCGAATCCGGTTGGGTCGACATCGACCTCGTCACACGTCGTCCGCTCCGCCACGGGAAGACGCCGAACGACGAACTGTTGCAGATGCTCACCGACGAGCGCAGCCTGTCCGAGGACTACCGCGTCGCCATCGAGATGGTCGCGTCCTACGGGATGCCCGTCGGCGCAGACGTATTCGAGACCTGCGTCTGGATCGGCCGGTTCCTCGAAGCGACCTGGGCACGGCTCGGCGTCCCGCACCCCGAGCTCATCAAGCGCCACCCGGTGAAGCTCCACCACTGTCACAACGCCGGCGCGAAGGACTCCAACATCCGCCAGGCGCTCGTCGACCGGTTCGCGAAAGGCCAACCGAACTACGGCAAGGGCACGAAGGCTAACCCCGGCTGGTTCTACGGCTTCCACGCCGACGTCTGGCAGGCGTATGCCCTCGCTGTGTACGCCGCCGACCAGGCCGAGGGGGTGGCGTCGTGAAGCTCTGGATCTGGCTTCTCCTTGCTGCCACGCTCTGGGCGTTCATCGCCTGGGTCATCACCGGTTCCCTGACATGGCTGATCATCTTCTTCGGGTCCGTGCTCATGGCCCGCGTCGAGATGCTCGCCTACGACCGACGCCAGGTCGTCGTCGTCCTCCGAGACAGGACAGACCGATGATCGCGCCCGCCCGGGTCCGCGTCGAGCGGCGCAAGGGCATCCTCCGCGCGTTCGCAGCCTTCACCGGACAGCACTGGGCGTGGCACTGCCGCACCAGCACCGACTGCCCGCTCTTCAGCATGGACGGCGACCACGGCACCGCCCCCACCCACCAGGACGCCCTCACTGACGCCTGCGAGCACCTCCGCAAGTTCCACCCCCAGAACACGTGGGCCGTCGGCGGCCGGGTCTACGCCCGCGGCGGCATCGTCACCGGACCCGCCAACGAGACATTCGCGATCGCGCGTGAGGCAGTCGAGGAGCACGGTCCCGAGCTCCTCATCAACCCACCTTTCCGGGGCGGCGCGCACATCCCCTCCCCGGGCGAGCTCGCCGACCTGTTCCGCGCACCAGGTCCCGAGGCATGGCGCGACAAGCAGGGCGACATCTGGCACGAGGACGCCGATGGACTCATGCACACACGCGAGACCGCGCCGTTCCCGCGAGAACACGTCGAACGCAAATGGGGACCGCTCGTGCCCGTCGACAACCCCCTGCACACCGCGCACAACCAGTCACGAGAAGGAGCCTGACCATGGCAACCGACGACCCGTACGCGGAACTCTTCGCGCACGTGATCTCCGCGAAGGCGCTCTACTGCGAGGACGGTTGCGGACTCGTCGAGACCAGCGGCTACGGCGACGACCTCGATGCAGCCGAGGAGCTAGCCAAGAAGGGCTGGGTGGTTCGTGAGCACTCGTTGGGTGGACTCACCGCGCTCTGCCGCGACTGCGCCGCACGACGCGACGAGGGAGCCCGCCGATGAGCGCCGAGAACCCCGCCGACGAGCTCGTCGCTCTCTCCAACCAGGAACTGCGCGCCAATCTTGCCGAGGTTATACGCAGTGGCACAGCCCGATGGAGCCCGACGGTGTTCGTAGTCGATGAGGCGATCGACATTGCCGACGCCCTGATGCCGGTAGTGAAGCGGGCGCTAGCCGCGACGTGGGATGCAGCGCTCGAAGATGCGTGGCAGTCCGAATACGACCGCGACCGATTCGCACCCAACCCGTGGCAAGGAGCGCGCAATGACAAGTGACGAGAACCTATCCGCCTACTTCACGAAGGACATCTGCCAATGAGCACCGAAACAGTAACGGCCACAGAACTATTGGACTACAACGCCGCAGACATAGAGGAATGCAACGCGTGTTATGCGCTCGATGACCAATGCCCCTATCACCGCGGTGCAGCAGACGGCATCGAGTGGCTGGCATCGAAAGTTGCTCGCCTCGCAGATGACCCCGAGCTGGGGCAACGCATTCCCGATCCGCAGGTTCGGGGTGAAGACCGATGAGTGATGAGCGCGGAATCCGGGAGCTGGTTGAAGAGGCCGTACGCGTCGGTCAGTACCCGCGACATGCCAGCAGCGCGGTGAGAGATCAATGCCTGAACTGTGGTGCCCCCGTTGGGCCGGTCGGCTTCGGAGGCAAATGGATGCACGTCGAGGGCGACCACACATGGCGCTATTGCGAAAGTAGCCCAACCCGCCAACCAGCAGAGTGGCGGCACGCGATGACCAGTGACGAGAACCCCGCCGACACCGTGACCGAGCAAGCGGCCAGGGTCATCAACCGGTGGCTCCTTCTGGGCCGCAGCGGCCATGCCATCGCCCAAGACCTGGACGGGCATCACTTGTTGGCCGACCCCGCAGACCGGGACGATCCGGTTCGAGCTGACATCGTGCTCAGTCCTGCCGAGCAGATCGAAGCTGTTCTCCGCCGTGCTGGGCGCGCCGAGGCCGAGGTTGCCCGACTCAACGACGCACTCACCGCACGATCCGCAGCGCTGAACGCCCGCATCGACTCCGCCGAGAAGATATCCAAGGACGTCATGCGGGAGCGGGACGAGCTGCGGGCCACGGTCGACCGGGTGCGCGACGTAGCAGCGGACTGTGAACGAATCACTGGCGCACGCACCATCGGACGCGCACTACAGAACGCGCTCGACGGCGGTGGGCAGCAGTGACCGACGACGACCTGCGCGACAAGCTGGCGAGGTTCCTTGCATTCTTCGACCACCCATCGACTCAGTGGCACGATTTGGACGTCCTCGACCTGGCGTCATACCTGATGCGCGCCGACGCCCTGATGTCGGTGGTCCGGGAAGCGCTCGCCCAAGCCTGGGACGAGGGCGCCGAGGCCGCATACGAATGGCAGATCGGCGTCACCGGCAAGCCCGACAACCCGTGGCGGGAGGCCGACTGATGAGCACCGAAACCTACGCCGCCGTCGAACAGGCCATCGCCGACCACATGGCTGACGAAGCAGAACGCGAGGCACCGATCGTCACCAAGTGGCTCGTCATCGCCGAAATAGTCTCCAACACAAAGGAATTCCAAGAGCTGACCACTATCAACGGCGACAACCTCTCCGTCTGGGACGTCGCCGGCATGTGCTCAGTCATCGGCCATCGGTGTAACCACTGGTTCGCAGGAGCCAGTGACGTCCCGGACGAGGACGACTGATGCCTCGGCAGACTCACGCGTGCAGGTACTCCTCGAGTGCCCGCCGGACGATCACGTTCTCACCGACACCTTCCGCCTTCGCCCGCGCCTGCAAGGCCTCCTTCATCGGCTTCGGCACTCGCGCATTCACCGTCGGCGACTTCACACCCGGCGCAGTCAACGACGGCCGGCCCGTCACGGCTCGTTGCCGAGCAGCCTGCTCAGCGACTCGCTTGGTAGCACGGGCAGCGTCCGCCTCGGTCAGGCGAGACCCATCCGGGTTGGTGAACCCGTGGTCGTCGCGGTCGAGGTCGACGTCTCCGGCGTCTTCGAACTTCCGGTCTTTCATGTCACTCACCCTTCTTGTTCAGTGCGGTCGGGAAGACGTGCGTGATGAGGGCGATTTTCTCACCCGTTGCGCTGCGCTCGTCGACCTTGACGATGCCGATGATGTGCAGTTCCAGCCCGCGGTCGTCATTGCCGATCCAGTCGAAACCGGTGACGTTTCCGTTGTCGTCGGTGACCTCGACAGGCTCGGTGTTGCGGATGACGTGCAGCGCTCGACCTTTCGCGATCTTGTGCTTTCGGGCCGCCTGGGTGAACTTCATCCGCATGACTTAATGGTGACACAAGTAGGCGACTTGTGTCAACACTAAATAGGTCCCAATTCGACGACCACGACGAACGCACCGGCCACGCCCGCCTCCTCAACAACATCCGAGCCGCCCAACTGCGCGACCAACCCGAACCCGACCACGAACCCCACCAAAGCACCGACACCATCAAGGCATTCGGCTCGCTCATGCCCGTCGTCAGCCTCGACAACTGGTGCTGCGACTGGCACCGCTACCACGCACAAGGAGAAGACGCCCAGTGAGCAACCACCCGACCCCCGACACGGTGAACAAGGCCGTCACTGCGGCCCTCACGGCCAGACTCCGAGATGGCGATGCCTGCCGCATGTGCGGACGAACCGTCTACTGGAACACCACCTCTGGCATGCAAGGCCAAGCAGGCACCTACCACCACACTCCGACAGCCGGGCTCGTCGTCGTGTGCCTCCGATGCCACATAAACCGCCCGTTCGAAATCCCTTGCCCCGAATGGGCGCCCAGGTTCACCACCGAGACCGCGGCGTTACTCGGCGTCGACCTATGGGAGGCAGCCAAGTGAGTGCCACCAACACCGTCCGGATCAGCTTCCGCAAGGGCGCGAGCGCCGACGACTGGACGTCGATCAGCGTCTCCCACGTCCACCACGTCAGCTACGACAAGCCCTGGATCGTCATCGTCCACGACTCCGAAGACACACCCGGCCAAGACGCCGTCACCCGATTCCACGAAGACACCATCACCCACTACACCGAGAGCACCCAGGAGACGCCATGAAGACCCTCGGAAACACCCTCATCGCCCTCACCGGCATCGCGCTCCTCGCCGCCATCTGGGCACCCGGCACATGGTGGCAATGGCTCGCCACAGCAGCCATCACCCTCCTCGCCGCAGGATTCATCCTCGGCAACCAGGACGACGCGTGAAGCGCCAACAGCGCCCCGTCTACGACCCGGCCGAAGCCATGGACGGACTCGACCAAGTCGTCGAGCTCCTTGTCGGCTTCCGAGAACGCCTACTGGCCAACGGATTCAGCCCAACCGCCGCCGAACAAATGGCCATCCAGTTCCACGCCGGCATGCTCTTCGCCAACCACCAGGAGAACCAGTGAGCACGAGCACCAACCCCGAGTGCGTCGTCCCCGACTGCGCCATACCCGGACAGCACTACACCGACTGCCCATGCGGCCCCGACTGCACCCTCGGCACCGACCCCAACCACGCCGAAGACCACTGCACCGGCTGCCTCCCCGGCCTCGCAGACGACGGCATACTCGTATGCCGCCACCACCACCGACGAGCCGTGCGCCTCCTCCGCGAACTCCCCACCCTCGACGACGCCCTCGTCCGCGCCACAGTCCGCCGAAACTCAGCCGTAGGCGAATACGTCACCGTCCGCGGACTCCCAACCGGCATCGAACTCAACGAAACCGTCCTCGCCACCAAAGACAGCCTCCGCGAAGACCTCGCACTCTTCGTCTCGTTCGTCATCGTCGAGCGCGGCCTCCACGGATTCGACGGAACACCCGACGTCCGCACCATGACCCGATTCCTCGACCGCCACGCCACCTGGCTCTCCGCCAACCCGATCACCGCCCGATCCTGGCCCGTCAAGATCCCCACCGCATGGGCCGACGCACGCCGCCACGCCTACCCCACCCGACCCGACGGAACCGTCCTCGGCGAATGCGAATGCGGCACCACCGTCCGCTTCACACCCTCGGACTACTCCGGCACCAACACCGCCACCTGCCGCGGCTGCGGCACCACACGCTCAGTCGCCGAATGGGAGCAAGAACTCTCCACCGACCCCACCGACGGCGACCTCTACACCGTCGCCCAGCTCGTCCGCTGCATCGCCGTCCGCCACGGCAAAGCCGTCCCCCAATCCACCATCCGGCAATGGGTCAGCGACGGCCGCCTTGAGCAGAAGGGCAAAGACCGGCGAGGGCGCGGGCTCTACAACCCCAACGACGCGCTCAAACTCGCCACCCGCCTGCGTGACAGGAGTGCCTGACGTGATCTAACATCGGACACCAACGGGGTGCTTGTGCACCCCGAAAACGCCACGGACCGCTACGGTCCAGGTAAGAAAGCCCCGGACGAGGACAGTGACCTCGCACCGGGGCTTCGCGTTTTCCACACCCCTGTGCACAACGTGCCCGTGGAAGGACCTGCCATGGCCAAGATCGGAACCGCCCACGTCGAGCTCAAGCCCGTCCTCAACGACGACGCGCTCCAACAGCTCGGCAACCAGATCGAACGCACCGTCACCGAAGCCGTACAGCGCGGCCTCAGCAACGCCGGATTCACGTTCGAACAAGCAGGCGCGATAACCGTCCTACGCGTCGGCGACGCGGGCGACCCCAAGGTCGTCGCCGAACAGATCCGCCACGGCATGAAGCGCTCGCGCCAGGCATGACCGGCCGCTGCTGGTGCGGCAGATGGCAAGTCGTCGAATCACTCCGCCGGCAATGCGAAACCGGCGATCACCTCAAGACCGCAAGTTCGGCAACGGCAACCCAGACCGCTGATGCTCCGCCTGGCACAGGTATCCCAGCATCGCGTTCTGATCAGCCTGCAAGCCCACCAGCTGACGCAACAACGCGATGATCTGGTCGTTCTGACCCAGCCCCTCGATCGTCCGCACAGCAGCCTTGTTGTCCCGCATCCGCTCCGACGTGAACGGGTTATGCCGCGACTCACTGAACCCAGTCTTCCGAGTGTCCTTACCCATGACCCGAGTATGACGAAGGTGACGCGACCATGCCGCTGAACGCAGCAGACATCGAGATCCTCAGCGACGGATGCCTTGGGGCGATGGTCCTCATACCCGGAGACTGCAAGGTCAACGGCGAAGAGGTGACGCTCATTGCGTTCGGCTCAGCGGCACACAGCACCCTCACTGTGACGATCGAGGTCGACGACGACCGGGTGCAACTCGACCACGACAGCAAGCAACTCAAGCTTGACGGGCAACCCGTACTGGTCGAGCCATACGGCTACCGACCAGACCCGTGGCAACACACCGTGCACCTCGACCTGCAAGCCAAGAGCCTGCGCATCTCCGCAGGCGAGGAGTAACGCCATGGTCGCCGGACGCGAAGCCACACCCCAAGACAAGCGCGACACCGAACGCCTCATGAACTACTGGGCACACGGCGAAGGCGCAGCCAAGATCAACTGGGGCACACCAGGCGACTTCGACAGGTGCGTCATAGAGCTCGGCAAACACGTCCCACCCACCATGGTCAAGGGCCTCTGCTCCAACCTCCACGTCCGCGCCACAGGCGCACGCCCAGGCCACGCACCAGGCGCAGAGCAAGCCGCGTTCGAAGCGAAGCACCACAAGTGAGCGGCCACTGGCAATCCAGCGACCGGCGCAGCCGGCTACCCGCCAACTGGCCCACCCTGCAGCGCGCCACCCTCGAACGAGCCGGATACCGCTGCGAACAGCTCGTCAACAACCCGACGAACAGCCACCTTGAACGGTGCACTGCAACCGCCACGGACGCCGACCACATCCGACCAGGTGACGACCACTCGCCGGCGAACCTGCAAGCCCTCTGCCACGACCACCACCAGCAGAAGACACAGGCCGAAGCACAAGCAGCAGCCGCCGCCCAACAAGCCAAGCTCCACCACCCCAGCACACGCCGCAAGCCCCCAGGCCTCCTCTGATCTCATCCATGAGATACCCGGGTGGGAACCCCCGCCCCCGGACCGCGACGAAAGACCGGGCAGTACTGCGGCAAAGGCTCCGTACGGGTCACAGGATCGCGGCCGGCGGCCCGCTGCGGGCGCACCACATACCACCGAGCGCATACCCGACATGGGTGCGCTCTCCTGCTCCGACATGGAGGTCCCGCTATGCCCGGACGAGGCCCAGCACCGAAGGATCCGAACCGGCGCGCTCGGCGCAACGCTGACCCGGTGGCGCTTCGCATCATCGAGGCGGAGCCCATGCCGCAGCCGGAGCTGCCGTCGTTCGACGTGCAGGTCGAGGTCGACGGCCAGCTGACGACGCAGGAGTTCGCTTGGCCGGAGCGCACGCGCCAGTGGTGGCAGATGTGGGCGGACTCGCCCCTGTCGGCTGACTTCACGTCGACGGACTGGTCGGAGCTGCTCGATACGGCTCTGCTGCACGCGCTCTACTGGTCTGGCACGCACAAGGTGGCGGGTGAGCTGCGGTTGCGGACGGCGAAGTTCGGTGCGACGCCGGAGGACCGGGCGCGGTTGCGGATCCAGTTCGCCGCGGCGGATGACGCTGAGGAGAAGCGCCGCAAGCCGGACGGCAAGGGACGACACTCGAACTTGCGCCTGGCTGAGTAAGCCATGCCGTGGAAGCCGGGGTATCCCGGTGAGCGGCCGACCCTTGGTCACTACGTCATCAAGTGGATCGAGGACAACCTCGCTGCTCCTGATCGGCAGGACTACGAGCCGCTCATCCTGACTCGGGAGCAGGCGGAGTTCGTTCTGCGGTTCTACGAGATCGATCCGGTCACTGGCCGGCGTGTGGTGCGGCGTGCGGTGTTGTCCCGTCCGCGTGGGTGGGGCAAGTCACCGTTCGTGTCGGCGCTGTGCATCGTCGAGGGCTTGGCTGACGTCGTCTTGGACGGTTGGGACGCGAAGGGCCGACCGGTCGGTAAGCCGTGGTCGGCGGTGCGCACGCCGCTCGTGGAGCTGGCGGCCGTGTCGGACGACCAGGTCATGACGAACGCGTGGGGCCCGCTGCTGGAGATGCTCGACCCGGACCTGGATCCGCCGGTGTTCGACAATTACCGCGGCCTGGAGCCGATGGGCACGTTCGTCAACTTGCCTCGCGGGAAGATCATCCCGATCACGGCGTCGGGAAGCACCGCGAAGGGTGCGCGCGCCGTGTTCTCGGTGTGGGACCAGACGGAAGAGTGGTTCCCGTCGAACGGTGGCGTGAGGCTGGCGAAGATCCTCGCGGACAACGCGGCGAAGGTCGGCGGTTCGTACATCGAGACGCCGAACGCGTTCCAGCCGCACGGTGAGACCGGCGCCTCTGTTGCTGAGCGGTCGGCGCAGGCGTGGGTGGCGATCAAGGAGGGTCGTGCGCGGGTCGACAAGGGCCTGCTGTATGACCACCGCGAGGCGCCGCCGGACACTGATCTGACGGACCGTGAGTCGCTGCTGAAGGGTCTGCGGTTCGCCTATGGCGACTCGTCGGCGGATCCCGATGGGTGTGTCATCCATGACCCGCCGTGCCCGCCCGGTTGGGCCGAGCACGATTCGCACATCGCGCGTATCTGGGATCCGGACAACGACGAGCAGAATGCTCGCGCGAACTTCCTCGGGCAGATCACTCACGCTTCGGATGCGTGGCTTTCTCGACCGGAATGGCTGGCGTGCCGTGTTCCCCCGAAAGAGGTCGAAGCGGCGCGTCCGAAGCCTGGCGAGGCTGTCGTGCTCGGGTTCGACGGTTCCCGTGGCCGAGCGAAGAGCAAACCGGACGCCACCGCGCTTGTCGGCTGCCGAGTGTCCGACGGTCTGCTGTTCGAGATCTTCGTCGACGAGGCGAAAGACGACAGCAAGGACACTTGGGACAAGTGGTCTCCGAACATCCCGCTGCTGGAGGACTACATCGCCGACGCGTTCAAGAAGTGGCGCGTCGTCGGGTTCTACGCCGACCCGGGTCGTGACTGGCGGTCGTACGTCAACGCGTGGGAAGCCACATATGGCGGCCGGGTCAAGGTGAAGGCCCGCCGCGAGCACCCGTTCGAGTGGTGGATGACTGGTGGCCGTGCTGGTGCCGTCGAGAGCGCGATCGAGCAACTCGAAGGTGCCATCCGCAACCAGGACGCCCGGCACTTGGGTGAGCCGCAGCTGACGTCGCACGTGCTAAACGCCCGCCGGCGCATGTCGAACCAGAAACTCGCGCTCGGCAAGGAGTCCCCGGCGAGTTCGAACAAGATCGACGCCGCAGTCGCGGCGGTGCTCGCATGGCAGGCGCGGCTGGATGCGGTCACGGCTGGCATGGGCAAGTCACGACAGAAGACCACTCGACGCGTGAAACGGATCCGGTGAAAGGGGTTGCCACGTGGCTATTTTCGACGACCCCGCTGCCGAATCTGATGAGTGGTGGGTGAACCGGCTTGAGCGGGCGATCCACAACCGGAACGTGGGTCAGGTCGGCGGCCGGCGGTGGAGTACTGCGGTCCTGAGCAACGACCGGCGCACCCGCCCCGGACTGGAGTTGCTGGATGCGTGGCTGCGTGGCGAACCGCCGCTGCCGGAGTCGTATGCGGACGACTGGGCGATGGCATGGTCGACGTTCCTGCGGATGTCGCGGATGAACTACGCCGAGCTGGTGATCTCGTCGGTGACCGATCGGCTCGTGCCGGTCGGTTGGTCGACCGCCGCGGACGATGACCCGGACGGCGACCAGGTCGCCGAGGAGGTCGCGCAGGAAACGAACCTGGTCGCGCAGGGCGGCGACGCCGTGCAGGACATGCTCTCCATGGCTGACGGGTATCTGTTGGTCGGGCAGAACAAGGGCAGGCCGCTGATCACCGCGGAGTCGCCGCTGTCGACGATCACCGCGGAGTCACCGTCCGGTCCGCGTGCGGGTCTGCGGATCACGATGGACGAGTGGACCGGTGAGCGCGAGTTCTGGCTGTACCGGCCGGGTTACGTGCGCACGGCGCGTCGTGATGGCACCCAGCAGGGCTTCTCTCTCGGTGCGCCGCAGCTCATCCCCGGCGGGGAGGACGTCTTCCCTCTGGTGAACATGCGCAACCGGCGCGGTGTGGGCGACTACGAGCGGCACCTGGACGCGCTGACACGGATCAACGACTCGATGTTCACGCGGATCGTGCTGACGAAGCTGCAGGCTCACCGCCAGCGCGCCTTGGAGAAGGACCCCAAGGTGTATGGCGAGGACATCGACGGCGAGGACAACGAGCTCGAGTTCGACCCGGAGGACTTCACGTCCGGCCCGGACCGGATCTGGGACCTGCCGCCCGGTGTGAAGCTGTGGGAGTCGCAGGCGTCCGACCTTGGCCCGTTGCGGCAGATCGTTCTCGACGACGTGAAGCACCTGTGCGCCGTCACTGGCACGCCGCTGAGCGACGCTGTGCCCGATGGTGCGAATCAGTCCGCGAAGGGCTCGCAGATCGTCGAGGACAAGCACCTGTTCCGGGTGCAGGACCGGATGCGTCGCGCTGACAACGGCATCGCGCGGGCGTTGTCGCTTGCGTTCCAGGTGCTCGGCGACGAGAAGCGTGCGCCGGTGCACAAGATCCAGACGATCTGGGCGCCGGTCGTGCGGTACTCGCTGACGGAGCGCGCACAGGCTGTCTCGCAGCTGAACGGTGTGTGGCCGTTCGAGCGGATCGCCACGGACGTCATGCAGGTTCGCCCGTCGGAGCTTCCGCAGCTGCAGCAGGAGCGGTTGAACGACTTCATCCTTTCGGGCGGTTCGGGCAATGGCTCGACGCAACCCAGCCAGCAGCAGTAACACGGGCCGCACTGCGCGGATCATCGATCTGCATCAGGCGGCGCTCGCGCGACTGTTGCAGGGCGTCATTGACGCGATCATGGCCATCCTGCGGCTGCTCAGCAACGGGGCGATCCAAGAGGATCGGGCGCGCGAGATGGTCACCGAGACGCTGACGCAGGGTCAGCAGTCTTCGGCGAGGCTCGCGTGGTCGTACCTCAACCAGCTGAATGGCACTGCGGTACAAGGGACTCCGGACGCTGGCGTCGACGATGCTGTCGTCCAAGACCTCGTCGACCAGGTGATGCGGGACCAGTCGGTGACCTCGCTCCCAGCCGACGTCGTGACCGCTGTGAGTGACGCTCTCACTCAGAGTTCGTCGGACGCGATCGGCGAGCACGGTGCGAAGAACGCGGCCGTCACCGGATACCGGAGGGTTCCGCACCCGGAACTGTCCGAGGGCGGCGTCTGCGGGCTGTGCCTGATTGCCTCCACGAAGCTCTACACGCGCGGTGACCTCAAGAAGATCCACGACGGGTGCAAGTGCACGGTCACCGAGGTGACCGCCACGAGCGACCCGGGCGATGCGCTGAACAACTTGGAGCTCGGCGACCTGTACGAGGCGATGGGCGGCACGAGCGGCCGGGAAGCGAAGAAGCTTCGATTTCAGCCGGTCAACGGGAAGCTCGAGCGTGTTGTTGGCGGCGACGCGAAGCAGCGGCTGCCGCAGAACGACCCGTCGATCAAGAAGCGCACGGACGCGAAGCAGGAACGGCTGGACAAGCGAATCCGCAATCTTGAAGCGTCGATTCGCCGACTTGAGGAGAAGGGCGCGACCGGCTCGGAGGCCGAGCGCCTGACCAAGCTCCGCGCGCAGCTCAACAAACTTCGTCGCACATCGGCGGCGTAGCCGGTGGGTGCCGACATGGCACCCGCTGAGCATCAACCCGACATGGGAGACAGTGCAATGCCCGAACAGGATCTCCGAGGCCCTGGCGGTCTCACTCCGGCTCAGCTGATCGCGTTCCACCGGCTGCACTTCGGCGGCGCCTGCATGGATGCCGACGATCCGGCGGCCGGCGGCGACAACGGCGGCCAGGGATCTGGCGACGCCGGCGGGGACGGTGGCGGCGGGCAGAACCCGCCTGCCGACCCGGCCGCCGAGAACAACGGCTATCCGGAGAACACGCCACTGGAGAAGATGACCGCCGAACAGCAGGCGGCGTACCACAAGACGCAGTCGCGGCGCTGGGAGCAGCGAGCCAAGTCCTCAGTGTCACGTAAGGACTACGACGCGCTCGTTGCCGAGCGGGACCAACTGCGCCAGGCGAACGAGACCGAGAACGAGAAGGCATTGCGCGAGGCGCGTGAGGCCGGACGTACCGAGGCACGGGACTCCAGCTTCCGCGACACGGCCACCTCGATGCTGCGGTTCGGTCTCCGAGCCAACGGCATCACCAAGGACGACGAGATCAACGAGATCGTCGCCACCACCAACTTCGACGCCTTCAAGGGCGAAGACGGCGTGCTCGACGAGGCAAAGATCGCGAGTCACGTGAAGCGCCAGGCCGGCATGGCAGGGGGCAAATGGCCCGACATGGGTCAAGGCAGAGGCGAACAGAACCCGGTGTCCCAGAAGGAGATCGGGCAGCAGGAGGCGCGCAAGCGTTTCCCTGACGCCTTCGCCAACCGCAGCAGCTGAGACCGGACGTCTCCGGCTCGGCACATCTCACCGAAAGGATTCACCATGACCGACATCAGTGTCGTCAACACGGGTGACTACCAGGTCGAGAAGCGGGACTGGCTGGCTGGCCCTCACGGGACCGAGCCGGGCGCCAACCCGACCATCACCCTGGACATCTCCCTCTTCACCGCGGCCACCCACTACCCGAAGGGTTACATCCCGTCCGGTACGGCCGTCTCCAAGGTCGCGGCCGGCACGTGGGGCCCGTACGACGCCACGAAGACCGAGCACGCGCTCACCTTCGCGTCCGTGAACGCCAAGGGCGGCAGCAAGGTCGCGACCGGCGCGTTCATCCACGGCTTCGTGTACGCGGCCAAGCTCCCGCAACCGCTCGACGCAACCGCGCGAGCTGACTTCCCGCTGATCCACTTCAGCGACTGAGGCGAAAGGCAACAACGATGATCGTCTTTGATGCCCCGGTCACCCCGGATGCTCTGACCACGTTCGTTCGCGAGATCCCGACCCCGGCGGATCACGCGCTCTCGCAGATCCTCCCGGACCGGCTGGTCAACTCCAACGAGGTCGACCTCCTGGAGATCACCCGCACAAACCGGACCGCCCGGTTCCGCGCGTACGACGGACGTCTGCACGTCTCGGACCGCGACTCCGGCTCCACCCGTCGGGTGAAGCTGCCGCCGCTGTCGACCTCGTTCAACGAGGGCGAGTACGAGCGGCTGCAGCGACAGTTCCAGCAGTTCGGTGGAACGAACCTGACGGCCCTGACGGACGCGGTTTACAACGACGGCCAGAACGGCGTCGGCGAGATCCGCAACCGGATGGAGCAGGCCCGCGGTGACGTCCTCGACGACGGCAAGTTCACGCTGGCCGGTGAGGACGGCCTCTACCTGGAGGCCGACTTCGGCGTCCCGGCCACCAACCTCGTCGCGCCATCCGTGAAGTGGTCCGACACCGAGAACTCCACCCCGGTGGAGGACCTCACCACGTGGGTCAAGGCCTACGTCAAGGTCAACGGCTTCCGCCCCGGCGGCATGGTCATGTCGAACGACACGGTCATGGCTCTGCTGCGGAACAAGGAGATCCGGTCCCTGGCTGCGTCGCTCGCGGGCGCCCCGGGCCTGGTGAGCCGTTCCACGCTGGACCAGGTGATGGCCAGCTTCAACCTCCCCCCGATCGCCATGGTCTACGACAGCAAGGTCGACGTCGACGGCACCGTCAAGGACATCCTGGACGCCACCAAGGTTCGCCTCCTGCCGCCGGCCGGGCAGCCCATCGGTTACACCGCTTGGGGTGTGAGCGCGACGGCTCTCGAGCTCGTCGACTCCAACCTGTCGGAGCTGACCTTCTCGGACGCTCCCGGGATCGTCGGCGTGGTGGAGAAGGTGGGTCCGCCCTACCGGAAGTTCACCTTCATCGACGCCGTCGGTATGCCGGTCATCGAGCAGCCGCGTCGGCTGATGATCGCGAACGCGGTCATCGACGCGCCGGAGGACTGAGCCATGGCTACCGCAAAGTACGCCACCACCGTGGCGAACCCCGACGGCCGCCGTGTGACGTTCGCGCCCGGTGACGACCTGCCCGCATGGGCGCTGAAGGCGATCACCAACCGTGACGCCATCGAAGGGTCCAGCGAGTCCGACGAGGATCCGGCTCCCGAGCCGGAGTCGACTGACGACGAGCAGGAGCCGGAGGAGTCCGAGTCGGAGCAGCCGGAAGGCGACTCCGACACCGCCCCCGAGCCGGAGTCGACTGACGACGAGCAGGAGCCGGAGGAGTCCGAGTCGGAGCAGCCGGAAGGCGACTCCGACACCGCCCCCGAGCCGGAGTCGACTGACGACGAGCAGGAGCCGGAGGAGTCCGAGTCGGAGCAGCCGGAAGGCGACTCCGACACCGCCCCCGAGCCGGAGTCGACTGACGACGCAGCACCGGCAGCGCAGGGCCGACGCGGGCGCAAGCCCGCCGCCGGCGCCGACGCGAAGTGAGCGAAGGGAAGGCGGCGGCAGTGGAACCACTGGCAACCCCGGCGGACGTGCAGTTGCTGCTGCAGATGCTGCCGCCTTCCCAACGCCCCGACATCAGCGACGACAACCTGAAGTCGCTGATCAAGGTCGCGTCGTCGCGGCTGCGGAACCGTGTGCCGTCCGTCGACGCGCGGATCGCGCTCTGGCAGACGACACCGGGCGTCCAGGGCGCCCTGGACCCGGATCTCGTCGCGAACGTCGTCGCGACGATGGTCAAGCGGGCAGTCACCAACCCATCCGGTGCCTCGTCGGTCACCGACCAAGAGACCGTCGGCCCCTACTCAAGGTCGACGACCAGCTCGTTCTCGAACGGGCAGGACTCAACCCCGGTCGGCGAGATCGTTGTCACCGATGCGGACCTCATCGCGCTGGGTATCGCGACGCGACGCGGCCGGATGCGCTCCATCCCGGTTCGCCCCTCCATGCCCGGTGTGCGCTGATGCTCGGGCTGCAGTTCACCACCACGGTGACGGTGATCGCGAAGAACCAGATCGTCGGCTACGACAAGGGAAACCGGCCGATCTACGACGACGTGGAGACTCCGTCGCCGGGCTGGGTGCTGTGGCCGCAGTCGACCGACGAAGACACCAACGCCCAGGACATCACCACCGACATCCTTGACGGCCTGGCGCCGAATGAGACTGACCTGTCGAACGTCTCGCAGGTCAAGGTGCCCGGATTCGACAAGACCTTCAACGTGAAGGGCGATCCGTGGCCGTGGAAGTCGCCCATGACAGGCACCGCTCCGGGTATCCATGTGGTGCTGAAGGCGGTGGACTGATGGTCTACAAGGCTGACCGTCACGGCATCGCGCGCATGCTCGCGTCGCGCGAGATCCTCGAAGCCCCCATGCAGGCCTTCGCCGACAAGGTGAAGGCCGAGGCTGTGGCAACTGCGCCCTACGACCCGAAGACGACCGAGCACTGGCGCGATTCGTTCCACGCCGAGGTCATCGAGGACGACGTCCAGGGCGCGGGCACGACGCACACCGGCGTCGTCGGGCACGTCTACTCGGACGACGAGGCGGGGCTGTCGATCGAGACCGGAACGTCGCGCACGCCGGCGCACAACACTCTGACGAACGCGCTGGGTGTGCTCGATGAGTGACCTCGTCGTCTCTTACGCGTCGGTGCCGAACCTGCTCATCGCGTGGTTCCCGACCGTTGTCGAGCGTCTGTCCGTGCCTGTCAGTGGCCGGTCGATCTCGACAGACCTGCCTGCGGGTTACAAGAACCTGCTCCCGTTCGTCCGCGTCACCCGAACCGGCGGCCCCCGAGCTCTCGGAATCGACCGCGCCCGAGCGCGCTTCGAGACGCTCGCCAGTAAGTATGACGACGCGGAAACCATTGCGAACGAGCTGGATTCGCTCATCGAGTTCGATCTGAACAACTTCACCGACGGCATCGGCCGGGTGATGCTCACCAAGACCTACGCCGCGCCCAGGGCGGCCGCATGGGACGACGAGCAGGTCACCCGGTTCATCGCTTCCTACGGCATCACCGTAGGCGCCCAGCAGTAACCACTCCCCCAAGTTTCCCGAATTGCGTTGCGGTCCGGGGATTTTCGTGTGCGCTCCTCCATTTCCCGATTGCCCGGAAGGGGCTCAATCATGTCCAACGCCAAGAACATCCTGGCGGGCACCAAGGCGGGCGGACCTGCAGGTCTGTCCTTGGCCTGGTTCGCCCCGGAAGGGACCACCCTCCCGGAAGACGCCACCACGTCGCTGACCAACGCCTTCAAGGACGCAGGTAACTGCGACCCCAAGGGCATCGACATCAAGACCAACACCTCGTCGACTCCGATCAAGTCGTTCGGTTCGCTGCAGCCGCAGGGCGTGCTGTACACCGACCAGACCCAGACCGTCGACGTCACCTTCCAGGAGACCAACCCCATCTCGGTCGCGGTCTACAAGGGACTCGAACTCGACGGTGTCGCGGTCGCCCCGGACGGTTCGTTCTCGGTCCAGACGAAGATGCCCGAGGACATCCGGTACGTCGCGGTCTTCGACGCGTTCAGCCAGTTCGGCGACCCCCTGCGGTTCGTCGCGCCGAACGTCTCGAACACCGACCCCGGCGACCAGAACCTGCAGATGGGTCAGGTCTTCGACCGGGCGGTCACTCTCACCCTCTACCCGGACGCCAACGGTGTGTCCCTCTACGAGTTCTACGTCGTGTCGGGACTCGCCACCGAAGGCGGGTCCACGCCGGCCGCATGGCAGGCCGAGCACACCTACGCCGTCAACGACCAGGTGAGCAACTCCGGCGGGGTGCTGAAGTGCACCGTCGCCGGCGTCTCCGATGCCGAAGCGCCGGTCAACCCGGGCATCGGCAACACGGTCGTCGACAACGCCGTCACCTGGACTCAGGTCTCCTGAGCCACCCAACTTCCGCCCCTGGTTCCGCGCACACGGCCAGGGGCGGAAGCCCTTCGGGGCACTCACGATTCGTGTGCGCAATCAGTGAAGGAGAGTGTGCGCAATGGCAACACCAGCAGGAGCGAAGCGACCCACGGACCGGAACAAGCCGTTGACGGCCGCGCAGCGCCGCAAGGCTGAGGAGTCGGCCGGCAAGTGGTTCGCCGCAGAAGTGGGCGGACATACCGTCCGGGTGTCGAATCCGAAGACTTGGCGGGCCTCCACGATGGCGCAGGTCAACAGGGGCGACATCCTCGGGTTCGCCCAGAAGGTCATGCACCCCGACGACTACCAGGTGTTCGTGGACGTTGACCCCACCCTGGAAGAGACGGGCGCCTTGGTCGCTGACACCTACCGCTACTTCGGCGCTGACCGGGGGGAATGAGCAGCCTCGATCACTTCCTTGACGTCGCGTCGGAAGAGATCGAGGCCGACCTCGCCCGTTGGCACCCGTCGGTTGATCTGAGCGAACTCCATCGGCATGGAGGGCTGACGCACCGCAAGCTGTGGTTGTTGATGCGGTTCCTGCCGATGGAGTCCGCCTGGAAGACCTGGGTGCGCGACAACATCCCCCGCCCTGCACCGAAGCCAGGCGACGAAGAAGACCAGGGGCAGGACTTCACTGGCTCGAACTGGTCGTTGGAGAACTACCAGCTACAGGGCTTGCGCAACGACCTGTACCGGCTGCTGCAGAACCGCAAGGAGGGCGAGGAGTTCGTCCCGCCCTACGACGTTCCCCGGTCGAAGGTCGTCGAGCCGGAACAGCCCATCGACCAGCAGCCAGCCAATGGCCAGCACGTCATCTCGCTCGACGAACGCCGCGAGCTGTTGGCGCAGGTCCGCGCACGCCGCGGCCACGTAGGGACCGGCGAAACCCGTTCCCGCCACTTGAAACCCACCGGTTGGGACAACGACACGAACTGAATACCTGAGGGGGCGACATGGCTGACGACGACATCACAGTCGGCTCCGTCGGAGTCAAGCTCGTTCCCGACGCGTCGGGGTGGGATCGTGAGGCGGAGCGACAGCTGTCGCCGCCGGCGGAGAAGCTCGGCGAGCAGATCGGCCAGATCGTCGGCCAGCAGATCCAGCGCTCCATTCAGGATTCATTGCGTGACGGGGTGCGTAACGCGCCGACGGAGGCGCCGGCGCGCGAGCAGGGCACCCGGACAGGCAAGACATTCGGTGCGTCACTGAAGGCATCGCTGAAGGCCGCCCTCGCCGACATGCCGAAGGTCAAGATCGACGCGGACTCCTCCTCTGCTGATCTTGCACTCTCGAACCTGCAGATCCGCATGGAGGCGCTCTCCAACAAGGAGATTGGCGTCGACATCGACGCCGACACTGCCCGCGCCGAGATCGACGACATCAAGGCGCAGCTCACCGCACTGGGCCAGTCCCACCCGGACATCTCGGTCCAGGTCGACGCCGACCGTGCAGTCGCCGACCTGGAACGGTTCACCGCGCAAGTCGACAAGGTTGCAGCGAAGAACGCCCGCATCGAGGTCGAGGCGCAAACGCAACAGGCGATCGACGCGCTTGCCGCGGTCGGCATCGAGGCCGAAGCGGTCGACGCTGAGCACCCAACGGTCCGTGTGGACGCCGACACCGCGGCTGCGTCGGCGGCGCTGACCGCGGTCGGCATCGAAGCAGAGGTGCTCGCGGCAGAGTCGCCGACGATCAACGTCGACGCGGACACAGGTGGCGCGGCGGCCAAGCTCGCCAGTGTCGGTGCGGCTGCGCAGGCCGCGGATGGTGACTTCCTTGGTCTTGGCGCGAAGCTCGGCGAGCTTTCGCCCCTCTTCATGGCGGCCATGACGGGCGCCAGCGGGCTGGCTGTCGCGCTCGGTGCAGCTCTCGTTGGTGCTGCCGCAGCGGCCGGTGCAGCGCTGGCCGGCATCGGGGCCGCGCTGGGTGTTGCCGTGCTGGCCCTCGCGCCGGTGATTCAGGCCTACCAGGCGTTGAACGGTGCGAAGTCGAGCGGCGGCGGTGGGAGCGGTGAAGCTGCCTCCGCTCAGGCGCGGGCGAACGCGATCCAGAACGCCAACGCCCAGGTGGAGTCGTCCGAGCGGTCTCTGGCGAACACACGCGCGAACGTCGCGGATCAGGCTCGGTCCGCTGCGGAGCGGGTGCAGACGGCCAAGGAGTCGGAGAAAGAAGCGGAGCAGGCAGCTGCGCAAAGCATCGCCGCGGCCGAGGAGGCGGTCACCCAGGCCCGGCAGCAGGCCGCCCGGCAGGTACAGGCCGCGAAAGACGCTGTCGTTGCCGCGGTCCAGCAGGAGAAGTCCGCGGAGCAGTCGCTCGTCGACGCGCGCCAGTCTGCTGCAGATGCCAACGCCAATGCGGTCGCTGCTGTCGCGACGGCCGAGCGGAACCTGAAGTCGGCCCAGGACGCGGCGAAGACCACCCAGGAGGGCCTCACGAAGGCCCGGCAGGAGGCTGCCAAGCAGCTGGAGGACCTGCAGAACAAGGCCGACGACGCTGCGCTCGCGCAGAAGCAGGCTCAACTCCAGGTCGAGGACGCAAAGGCGAACCTCGCCCGCGTCATGAACGACCCGGGTGCGTCTGCCGCGGAGCGAGAGCAGGCGAAGCTCGCGCTGCAGGAAGCCCAGCAGAGCCTCAAGGAGCAGGCGCAGACCGCGAAGGAAGCCGCCGACCAGAACGCGAAGGCGAAGAAGGCCGGAGTCGACGGTTCGGACGTCGTCAAGAAGGCGAAGAAGGCCGAGCAGGACGCGAACCAGAAGGTCATCGATCAGCAGAAGGCGTTGCTGACCGCGCAGGAGAACGTCACCAAGACCCAGGTCCGTGGCGCCCAGCAGGTCGCGCAAGCCCAAGATCGGGTGGCGCAGGCGCAGAAGGCGATCGTCGACGCGCAGGCGAGGGTCACGCAGGCGCAGAGTGACGGCGCGCGGAAGGTCGCGGACGCCGAGGCCAAGGTCGCTCAGGCGCGTGTCGATGGCGCGAACCGGGTCAAGGCTGCTCAGCGCAGCGTCGCCGACGCGGAGCGCGCGCAGCAGTCGCAGGCACGGCAGGGCGCGTTCCAGATCGCGCAGGCACAGTCGGGCGTCGCCAACGCCCAACGGTCACTGCAGCAGGCGTACCAGCAGTCAGGTAATGCCGGGTCAGCATCGGCCAACAAGGTCGCCGACGCGATGGCGAAGCTGACCCCGGCTGGCCGCTCGTTCCTCGACTTCATCATGTCCTGGAAGAACGGCTTCCAGGAGCTGTCGAACATCGCGCAGGACACCTTCCTGCCCGGGCTCGAGAAGGGCCTGAAGGCGATGGCCCCACTGTGGGCTCCGGTGAAGCGCGCCGTCGCCGGTGTCGGTACCGCCATGGGTGACCTCTCCGCGAAGGCCGGCGAGTTCCTCGGTGGCCCGGCCGGTCAGAAGTTCGCGAACTTCCTCGCCGACAACCTCGGTCCCTGGCTGACGAAGGTCGGCGACATGTTCGGCGGGTTCGCCAAGGGCATGATGGGCATCTTCGAAGCCCTCGGACCGACCGCTACAAACTTCCTTGGCTACTTCGGGAAGATGTGGGACTCCTTCGGCAACTGGGGTCAGAACGCCAGCAAGGACAAGGGTTTTCAGGGTTTCCTGGACTACGTCAACCGGGTCGGGCCGAAGGTCTTCGACCTGCTCGGAAAGATGGCGGTCGTCTTCGGCAAGCTGCTTGCCGGGCTCGCCCCGCTCGGGGAAGTTACCGTCGACGGGCTGCTCGCCCTGTTCGACGGACTGTCGAAGCTGAACCCCACACAGCTGCTGCTGATCGCGGGCGGCGTCGCGGCAATCATCTTTGCCCTCACAGGTGGCACGGCTGCAGCGGTCATCGCCGTAGTTGCTGGGATCGCGCTCGCGGTGAACTGGTTCAAGAAGCTGTACGACAGCAGCGCCGACCTCCGCAAGAACATCAACACCCTGGGCTCGAACATGTCCAAGGGCTTCTCCAGCGCATGGAAGATCGTCGGCCCGATCTTCTCGGAGATGTTCACCGCGATCAACGACAACCTGATCGTCGCTGTGAAGGGACTCTTCGCGCTCCTCGCTCACGTCCCGTCCGGGGTGTGGAAGGCCGCGTTCCTGATCCTGCTCGCACCGTTCGCGCTCGTCGCGAAGGGAATCACGCTGCAAATGAAGGGAATGCAGGCGCTGATCAAGGTCTTCGGCTCGGCAGCGAAGTGGATCGGCTCAACCTTCAAGACCGCGTGGTCCTATGTCAACGCCTACATCGTCGACCCGATCAAGCGCGCCTACACCACGGTCCAGGGACTCCTCGGTGTGAAGGGCATGCGGGGCATCTTCGGGGCGTTCGGTGACTGGGCGAAGCGGACCTGGTCGAAGGCGTGGGACGGCATCACCTACGTCGTGACGCACCCGGTCGACGCCGCCAAGGCTGCGATCTCCAAGATCCTCGGTGCTACCGGGTTGCGGTCGACGTTCAACGCGGCCAAGGACTGGGTCAAGGGATCTTGGTCTCGCGCGTGGGACGGCATCGGCTACGTCATCAGCCACCCGGTCGATGCGGCGAAGTCCGCCATTTCGAAGATCCTCGGCGCCACCGGACTGCAGCATGTATTCAGCTCCGCCGTCGATGCGATCGGCCGGATCTGGGACCCGATCGAGGACAAGATCAAGAAGCCGATCAACGGCATCATCGGTGTCTTCAACTGGTTCGTGAAGCAGTTCAACAAGATCGGCAAGCTGGTCCACTTCGAGCTTCCGCAGTTGAGCAAGCTCGCCTCTGGTGGGCCTGTCGGGCATGGCAGCGGGCATGCGGTTCTCCCGCGGTATGCCGGCGGCGGCACCACCATCCAGGGTCCGTGGCGCGGGTCGTCAGCGGACAACGTCCTCGGGGTCTCGTATGCCGGTGTCCCGACCGCCTGGGTGAACCCGAACGAGGAGATCATCCGCGAGCCGGCAGCCGCCCGGATGCGGAAGTCCCACCCGGGAGCGCTCGAGTACATCAACCGGACCGGTAGCCTCCCGCGGCACGCGTCCGGTGGGGGCGTCGAGGAGATCGTCAAGACGGTCGGCTATGCGCTCGCGCAGGTCGGCAAGCCCTACGTGTGGGGCGCGGCCGGGCCGGACGCGTTCGACTGCTCCGGTCTAACCCAGCAGGCGTGGCTGCACGGCGCCGGAGTGCATCTGACGCACCTGGCGCAGGCCCAGCACCACGAGGGCATCGTCTCCCCCAGCCGCAGCAACCTGTTCCCCGGCGACCTGGTGTTCCCCACGGTCGACCCGGGCGGGCATATCCCGCACGTGCAGATGTACATCGGCAACGGGCAGATCGTCGAGGCGATGAACCCGAAGATGGGCATCCGTGGCCCGAAGCCGATGACTGGCTTCGCTGGGGGCGCGCAACGGCCGGCACTGTTCGCGACCGCGAACGCCTCCAACGAGGCCGGGATCATGGGCGAGCTCGGCAACGCGATCGCTGCGGCTGCGAAGAAGGGCCTCGGCGCGGTCAGCGGCGTCGGTGGCGCGATCTTCAACGGGTTGAAGGACAAGCTCACGGAGCCGTTGAAGGGGTTCAGCGACCGTTTCCAGTACCCGCTCGGCATCACAGTCCTCCCCCGCTTGGCGAAAGAGCTTGCGTCTCATGCCATTTCGACCGGTGTGCAGAAGGCCGAAGACCTCTTCTCGTTCGGCTTCGGTGGCGGAGACAGCGGGACGGGTTCCGGCGGCGGCTCGGTGGCGCGGTGGGCGGAGACGATCAACCAAGCCCTGTCGATGAACCACCTGCCCGTGACCGCGGCATACCGCAACGCCTGGTTGCGGCAGGTGCAGACCGAGTCCGGTGGCAACCCTCTGGCGGTCCAGCACGGCTACACAGACGTCAACACCCTGTCGGGAAACCTCGCCCGGGGTCTGCTGCAGGTGATCCCGCCGACGTTCCGGCAGTACATGTTCCCGGGTCACAGCAACATCCTCGACGGGCTCGACAACGCGCTCGCTGCAATGAATTACGCGAAGCATCGCTACCCGGGCTCGGAGATGTTGCAGGTCATCGGTCACGGCCACGGTTACGCCGGCGGCACAACGAACGCAACGGCGGGTCTGCACCCTGTCGCCGAGGACGGCGCGGAGCTCGTGCTGTCGCCGCAGCTTCGACGCTTCCGTGGCGGAGAGCAGGTCCTGAACGCGCGCGAAACGAAGGACGCGCTGATCGCCCGCAGTGGCGGCACGAACTTCACGGTCAACCAGTACGGCACCCAGGGCGCGACTCCGAAGGAACTCGCGACGGAGATGTTGTTCGAGTACCGCCGCACCCAGAACGGAAAGTACGGGGTGTACGCATGATCCGGTTGGGTGAGCAGCAGTGGGAACTGACCGACGCTGAAGGCAACGACGGGTTCTTGTTCGGCGAAGGCACGGCAGCCGTGGTGAAGGCAGGCGGCGGAATGGACTTCGGTTCGTCCGAGGCACGAGTGCAAGACATCGACCTCCCCCAGGCTGACGGCTCACTCATGGGCCGCGACTACTTCACCGGGCCGGAGATCAGCTTCACCCTCGGCGTCCGCGACGGCCTGGACGTGTGGTCGGTCATCTCACGGATCATGCAGGCGTGGCGCGCCGACGACGTCCGGTCGACCCCGGGTGCCCTGTCCATGCTCCGCTACCGGTGGAACGGCACGACATACCGCTACCTGGGACGCCCACGAAAGTTCGGGCTCGTCGCGCCGGACATCTTCAACCCGAAGCTGCAGATGGTGGCGTGCACGTTCAAGGTCGCTTTCCCGGAGCAGTACATCGAACCGGAAGATGCGTCGACGCGGACGCTGCAGCTGAACCTGATCGCCCCTGCGTCGGACGGCGGTGTCGTGTGGGCGCCGGACCTGACGTGGCCGATCGAGTTCCGCCGTTCGTCGCAGGCGCGTGTCGGTGACGTGACGGTCGGTGGTTTCCGGCCGGCCCCGTTCAAGGTCGTCGTCCACGGCCCTGTCACGGGGTCGATGTCGAAGATCAACCTGTCCGGCGACGGGTGGCAGATCGGCACGTCGACGACCCTGACGCAGCACGACACGCTCACGATCGACACCGCGGCGAACACGATCACGAAGAACGGTGTTTCGCAGGCCGGCACGCTCTCCAGCGCGTCGCGGCTGAATGCCCGGCTGGCGCCGGGTCACCAGTTCCTCACGTTCTCGGCGACCGACCCGTCGAACACGGGATACGCGGTCGTCAGCTGGCTGGACACGCTCCCCGCCTAACTGTCACATCCACCGTCCCTTTGCGTCCCTCGTGGGCGTTTTTTGTTGCGCCCGAAGGAGATTCACTCATGGCTGAAACCGTTGCCTGGGCAGTCGAAGGCGGTCGCGCTGACGCAGCGTCGGCACGTCGCGTCCTGTGGAATGCCACGAAGGGTGCATCCGGCATCACGACGCAGACGGACCTGAAGGTGACCGCGCTGACCACGCCTGGCGGTGCTGTGAACGTCGCACCTGGTGGTGCAGTGATCGCGTCGACCTACGGGACGGCCGGTAAGACCGAGTCCTATGGCGTGAACAACGCGGCGACGAAGCAGGTCCAGATCCCGGGTGGCCGAGCCTCGGATGCGAACTGGGCGGTCATCTGCCGTATCAACGATTGGAACTTCAACAACGGATCCGAGCCGTCGGACCCGTTGGACGAGAACTACTGGCTGATCGACGTGGTATTCGCCGCGAACCTCGTCGACCTGATCGACCCCTACATTCTGCTCGCAACGGTGTATGTGCCTGCGAACACGGCCGCGATCACGAACGCGATGATCACCGACAAGCGCAACATGGCGAACCCGCGCACCGAGTTCCATCAGATCACCAACGCCCTGACCGCAGGTGATACCGAGACCCTCACCAACACCACGACCGCCGGCGAGCGATTCCCGAACGCGGGCGGCCTGCAACGCCTCGACATCCCATCGTGGGCGACCCGGGCGAGCATCGCAGTCCGGTGGAGTTCACTGCTGCTCGACTCTGCCGCGTCAACCGGACGCCTCTGGGTGGAGTGGGGCGCCGACGCAGGCGGCGGCCACTTCGCGAACAAGACCCAGGAGTTCTCGTACGCCGGTGAGGCTTCGACTGCGAAGCACCGTGTCGGTGCAGAAGTCGCCGACTACGTCGCCATCCCGGCCGAGCTGCGCGGCCAGTCCCAGGTGGCGTTCGCGGCGATGGGCCGGAAGGTCACCGGAGTCGGCGCGACGATGGACTCGCTGACCGGGATGGTCTACCAGATCATGTTCGAAGAAGTCCCGGACCCGAGCTACACCTGATGCCCAACGACCAGGGGTGGAGCTTCTTCGCCACGACCCTTCACGGGGATGGCACCGAGACGCTCCTCGAGCCGGATCTTCCGTTGTCGTCGACGCGGATCAACAATGTTCTGTCTGGGCGCAATTCGCTGACCGGCACGGTTGGTGTCGAGGTCGCACGGTTGAAGAACCCGAACGTCGCGGTAACAGGTGAAGAGACGATCTTCCTGCCCTTCTCGACGTGCGTCTACGGAGTGCTGGACGGGCAGATCCGCGGCGGCGGGATCGTCAAGACCGCGCCGCTCGGCGACCCGCAGGTCGAGGTCACCTGCATCGGGTTCGTCGGCTACATCGACAAGTATTTCCCCGAGGGACTGCAACGGTCTTTCATCGACGCCGACCCGAGCATCATGGTGCGGGACCTGTGGGACTACGTCCAAGGTGTGAAGGGCTCGAACATCGGCCTCGAGCTCGACATCGACCCGCTGGCCACTCCAGTCCGTCTCGGCACGAAGGCTTCATCGGACAGCGAAGACGGCCCGTGGACCATGAACGACTGGGACACCGAGGACCTCGGAGCGAAGTGGGACGACCTGGTCGCTGACGGCCAGATGGACTACTGGGAAGAGCACATCCTGCAGGGCGCTGCACCTACCAAGGACTCGAATCCGGGCGATCCGATCGACATCCGCCACGTGCTGCACGTCAACTACCCGGGATCGGGACGACGCCGCGACGACCTGCGGTTCGTCGTCGGCGAGAACGTCAGGGAGGTGCCGACGATCAACGTCGACGGCGACTTCTACGCCGACGAGATCGTGGTGCTCGGATCCGGGCAGGGCCGAAAGATGGTCCGCGCCTCGTGGCCGACGACCGCGACGGGTCGACTACACCGGCCGATGGCGTTCTCCGTCAAGACCGCAGATACGGCACAGAAGGCGAAGCTGCGTGCCCACCAGATCGCGCTGGCTTACCAGGGCGACCAGGACCTCACGGACCTGACGATCCGGAACCATCCAAATGCACAGCTGGGCGCGTGGGGGCTCGGCGACACCATCACCGTCCGCGGGTCCGGCATCGGCTGGGCTGGCGACTTGAACATGAAGGTCCGGATCCTCGGCTACGAGCTGGACCCGGACGACGGCGATGACGCGCAACTGTCGGCTACGAGGGCGGGGCGGTTGAGTAATGGCTGATCGGTTGGCGATGCGCACCTTGATGCGCGAGCTCGCGGAGTCCAACAAGCTCGCGAAGGCACAGAACCTGTCACAGCTGTCGAACTCGTCCATCGAGGACGGCGCGATCGACGAGAACGACGCTGACGGCAACCTGGTGTCGCGCTTCGGCGCCCAGCATGACGGGACCCACACAGCCGTCACGTTCGCTGGCCCGCCGCCGCCGACGCCGGGCGGATTTACGTGTGTCGGCGGGCAATTGGGCGCCACCGCTGCATGGGACGGCACCTGGGTCGACGACGCAGTCGCGCCGATGGACTTCGCACGTGTCGAGGTCCATGCGAGCACTGACGGCCCGGACTTCGTCGTCGACTCACTGCCGATGTCTGCGACCCGGGTCGGGACAATCGAAACCGCGGCCGGGGCAACACTCACCTTCTCGGCGGCTGCCGGCCACTTGTGGGTGAAGCTGACCGCTCGCGCGCAGTCGGGCAAAGTCTCCGAGGAACCGACAGAGGCCGTCGAGGTCGAGGTGACCGCGGCAGTCGACCCGGAGATCCTCGACGAGCTCCAAGACGACCTGGCCACCGCCCAGCAGCGCATTGACGATGCCCAGGCGGAACTGGACGCTGCGAAAGCCCTGCTCGCGCAGGGCGAGATCGTCGATCGAACGAACCTGCTCCCGAATCCGGGCCGAACGACCCTCGCCCCGTGGGCAGTTCTGTCCCCGTCTGGTGGCGCCGGTACCGTCGTCCTCCAGGCCCCGACGCAGTATCCGGTCGGCGGCCCGACATCGGGCAAGGCGCTGCGACGTAGCTGGACCTCGGTCCCGACTACGCCGTGGAACAACGGGACGGCAGCGCAGAGCCACGGAGACATCTACTGGAACCAGCAGGGAACGGCGAAAGTCACTGCTGGAGCTACATATACGGTCTCGGCGTGGGTCCGTTCTGGGACCGCAATCAAGGCACTGATCGCCTCAGAGTTCCGGAACGCGTCGAACGCTGTGGTTGGTACGACGCCGTTCTCCACCCCGACGCAGCTCCCCGTCTGGGCAGCAGCTGCCGACTGGCGCAGGATCAGCCAGACGTTCACGGTGCCCACAGGTGCCGTCGATGTCCGCATCCAGTTCCACTTCACGAGCGGGACCGGGGCGGTCACGACAGCCACCTACGCGGATGTGTTTGCCCCGATGTACGAGCTCGGATCGACCGTCGGATCGTTCTTCGATGGCGACTCTCCTGCCGGGACCAACTCGACAGGCGACGCGGAGCTGCACCGCTGGACGGGAACCGCGAGCGCTTCGACCTCGCAGGAGTACCGCACTTCGGCAGCGATGACCGGGCCGGTAGACGGGGCGCGCGTCATACCCGGCACCATCGTCGCCGACAAGCTCGTGATCCAGGACGTGACGGCCGCCGTCGGCGCGATCATCAAGCTCGACGTGTCGCAGCTCACCGTTACCGGGACAAGCAACTTCGCCACGGCCGTCGTGGACAAGATGTTCGCCAATATCTTTGCGGCGCACCAGGTCACGGCAGATCAGATCGACGCAGCAAGCATCGCGGCAGCGGTCGGCACGTTCGTCAAGGTCGACGCCAACAACGTCAACTTCGACGAGGCCACCGGCAAGGTGATGACGGTCGGGAACGCGGTGCTCGGCGACGGCATCCGCACCTACGCAACCGGGTCCTCGGGCGACGAGTACGTCAACGTCCAGCTGGGGGTCCCTGGCGAGGCGGACATCGTCGGTGTGAAGGACGAGGACGGGAACACCGTCGCGTCGATGGACGGGACGGGTACCGTCGCGGCCTCGCTCGTCCAATCCGATCAGGACATGCAGATCGCAGGCAACGCCCTGGTCGGCACCCTGATCGAAGACGGGGCCGACAGCGACCAGGCGCAGCGGATCAACTGGTCGCCGGTCCGGGACTTCGAGGACGGGTCGATCGGCACTCCCACGTTGAACGCCGCTCTTTGCTCGACCGTGACGACGCAGGCACATTCCGGGACGAAGTCCCTGAAGATCACACAACCGTCAACACCGGTGAGTGACAACCGGGTCTACTGGACGGTTCAGCAGGGTCCGATGGGTGTGGCGACCGGCGACTCGATCACGATGTCTGCTTGGGTCTACATCCCATCCGCGACGACGAGCTACGGCAACATCATGTATCTCGGTGGCTCCAACGTGACGATGACTCCTGTCGCTCCGGACTGGACCAAGAGGGATCAGTGGCAGCGTGTGATGTCGACGTCCCCCGTCGTGAACGCGACCGGCTCGAACTTCCCGGCGTTCTACGCTCCCACGACGGGTGGGCAGACGATCTACGTCGATGACGTCCAGCTCGAGGTCGGTAGCGCACCGACGGACTTCTTCTCGGAGAACACACCGGCGACAACGGACTACGGATATAAGGCCACCACGATCGGCGGCAATTCCGTTGCTGTGGAATACATCCCGGCCCTGCCGCCGGGCATCCTCGACCAGTTCCCTCGGGGCGTTGAGGACCGCATGTTCAGCTTCCGGAGCGTGTCCGCGATTGGTGCTGCGGTCAACCAGACCACCGGCGCTCTCGGGCAGGTCAACGTGACACTTTCCCCGAACCGGACGTATGAACTGTCGATGCCGGTGCGTGTTCTCCCGTCCAAGCCGACCGGCTCCAGCGCGACCGAGCTCGTGTGGTCGGTGCGCGTCTGGTGGACGTTCACATTCGACGGTACGGAGCCCGCGACTCCGTCGACCAGTACTTCACCGTTGCTCGCCGACTGTTCCGGACGAGCGTTCACTGCGCGCGCTACGGGTGTCTCGGGGCTCATTGTGGCTCGCGGACTTTTGACCCCTGCCGGAACCCCGACTCGCGTCAAGTTCTTGGTTGGGATCTTCACCGACACAGGTGTGTCCGTGACGCCGACGACATATGGTCCGACCGACTGGGTCATGACGGTCGAGGACAAAGGCCCAGCTCTGACCATGATGAACGCTGCCGATCCCGGCGCCGGCAGCGTTCAGCGGTTCGTCACGACGTGGACCGTCACTGGGTCGAAGACCTACCGAGACGACGGATCGGCATACGCATCGGACGGTTCCGTCAACATGCGTCAGGGTTCCGACACCGGCCACACCCACACCTACTGGGCGGCAATGGTCTTCAACGGCAACGGAACTGGGTCCGAGGCCAAGACAATCCCGGTCGCGTTGAACGGGGCGACGATCGAGAAGGTCGAGGTCAAGCTGACCCTGACCTACACCGAGGAAGCGAAGGGCCAGGCGAAGGTCCGACCGCTGAACGCGAAGGTGCTCCCGTCGACCTTGGCCAGCCCACCGGCCAGCTCCAAGGCCTACACCACCGCGCCGGACATCCCCCGTGGGTCGAGCGCGTGGTTCACCGTGCCGAACACGTATGTCTCAGTCAGCAACACCGGGCTCATCCTGGCCACCCCCGACTGGCTCCTCCCGAACACCCACATCGTTGCCGGAGGTTCTGGCGCTCCTGCTGCCCAACGCGCGCAGATCCGCGTCACCTACACCCGCACCGTCTAAGGAGACCCTGATGCCCGATACCCAGCAGCTCCAGACCATCCCGAACGACTACCCGAATCCCCAGGGGATGCCGACGGATGACTTCAAGACGTATTTCCAAGCAATGTCAGACGAATACAACCGCCGGAACAACATCGAGATGGCTCCCGACACCATCACCCAGGCCGCCAAGAACTACGTCTACTTCCGGCAGCTCGGAGGCGAAAGCACCGACCTGGCACCGTTGCACGCCGCGGTTGACGCGGCGCTTCCCGCCGGCACCAGCACGCAGGCCTGATCATGGTTGACGTTCGTCGGCGCGGGCACCCGCACCTGCCCGAGCTCGCGGTCCTGCTCGCTGTCGGGCACGCCGCGATCGTCGTCCTCGCCCTGATCGGACGGACCGCGCCATACGTGACCGGCGGCCGGCACCACCTCGACGGGTTCCTCGCACTCGCCGACGGGGCGCCTCTGTGGGTGCCGCTGCACATCATCGCGGCTGCCGGGATCGTCGCCTCTGTCACTGGCATCGGCCCGAAGCGCTGGTCGGACCAGGCCTGCCACCTGTCCGCCGGGGTGTATCTCGCTTGGGGCGGGATGACGTTCGTCTGGGCCGCCACACGGCAGCCACCCGTCAGCCTGCTCGGACCAACACTGACCCTCATCCTCGCCGGCGTCGCCTTCTGGGCTGCAGCCGTCTGGGACGACAACCCGGAGGACTAGGCGTGTGGAACTTGACCCCGGAGTTGTCGCATCCGCTTTGGTCGCAGTCGCCGCAGGTATCGGCACCGTCGCGTCATACCTCAACAAACGTGCTCGCACCACACGCCGCGAACTCCGTCGCACCCGTGAGGGCCTCGAATTGTTCGCCGGATGGGCGCACCGGGCACGCATGCACGCCTCCGAGAACGGCGTCACCCTGCCCGTATACCCGGCGCGGCTCCGGCGCCTGATCCGCACCGATGAAGAGGACGAAGACGACGATGAAGCCTGACGACGACATCGATCCCGCGGAAGTCCCCGACCGGATCGCAGCAGGTGCACCCGAGGACCACGACGAAGAGTCGCACGGCATACCGCTGAAATGGTTCCTCGCGACCGTCGCGTTCGCCGTGATCGCGATCGCCCTGTCGGGTTGGATCGGGCAACGCGCCGCCGACTCCGCCGACCACAACCAGGCGCAAGCGCAGGCGGCGCAGTCGACTGCGACGGCCGCGGCGAAGCAGGCGAACGATCTCGCGTCGCAGGTCCAGGCGGCGTGCAAAGCCTCAGGGTCGGCCCATGATGCGTTGACGAAGCTCGGCGTCTGCCAGCAGGCGAACGCTGTGAAGTCGACACCGGCCGCGAAGACGTCGAAGCCGCCGCGGCGTGTGTCGTCGGTCGCGATCGTCAACCAGTCGCTCGTCGTGTCGTACAACGACGGCACGTCGGCGAACCTCGGCACGGTCGTTGGCAAGTCGGGATCGACAGGGCCTGCGGGAAAGGCGACCACTGGCAAGACCGGCGAGGCGGGCCAACCCGGCAAGGACGCCACCGGCAAGGCCGGTACGAACGGCGTCGGGATCGTCTCCGCACTCCCGAACGCCGCCGGGCACCTGATCGTCACCTACACAGACGGCAAGACCACTGACGCCGGCAAAGTCGTCGGTCCCGCCGGCAGTGACGGCAAGAACGGTGATCCGGGTGTCAGCGTCGTCGGAGTCAGCGTGTCTGCCTCGTACCATCTGCTCGTCACCCTCTCGAACGGCAACGTGACCGACGCAGGTCAGCTCCCCCCTGGCCCGAAGGGCGACTCCGTGACTGGGCCTGCCGGTCCGAAAGGTGACCCGGGCCAGTCCGTGACCGGCCCGCCCGGGAAAGACGGCAGCGACGGGAAGAACGCACCGACCATCACCGGCTCGTCCTGCACCGACGGAGTCCTCGTGTTCGAACTCTCCAACGGCGACGACATCAAGTCAGACGCCGCCTGCACCAAGGCGACCACGCCGCCTACAGACCCGCCGACGTCACCCGACCCGACGTCGACCGCCCCGTAACCCGTCACGCACCACCAGCCCCGAGCCGATCCGGCCGGGGCTTTCGCATGCCACGAAAGGAATCACCATGGATGGAGCAACACTCTCCCGCGCCATGCTGGGGCGCCTCAGCCTCAGCCGATACAACGCGTTGGCACCTGGCATCACCCAGGCGCTGCAGCGCGCCAACTGCACCACCGTCAACCGGGCCGCGATGTTCTGCGCCCAGGTCGGCACCGAATCCGGCGGCCTGCAATGGATGGAAGAACTCGCATCGGGCGCCGAGTACGAGGGCCGCAAGGATCTCGGCAACACCCACCCCGGCGACGGCGTGCGGTTCAAGGGCCGCGGGCCGATCCAGATCACCGGCCGCACCAACTACACCAGCCTGTCGAAGTGGGCGCACTCCAAGGGGTACGTGCCGACCGCGACGTACTTCGTGGACAACCCGACCCAGCTGAGCCTGGCTCAATACGTATGGCTCGGCCCCGTTTGGTACTGGACCGTCGCCCGCAACATGAACAGTTACGCCGACCGTGGTGACATCCGCGGCGCGACCCTCGCCGTCAATGGCGGCACCAACGGGCTCGCCGACCGCACCAACCGGTGGAACGTCTGCCGCGCGATCGGCTCCAAGCTCCTCACCGGCGGCGCCCCCGTCGTCGTGGACTACACCGCCGACCTCGCGCACTGGTTCACCGCCGCGCAGATGAAGCTGTGGCAGAAGAAGATCGGCACCACCGCCGACGGCATCGTCGGCATCAACACCCTGAACGCCACTCAGAAGTTCCTCGGCGTCCACGTCGACGGGGTCATCGGACCCGACACCATCCGTGCCCTGCAGAAGTGGGCAGGCATGACCGGTTCGGAAGTCGACGGCGACCTCGGCCCGAAGACAGCGGCGGCCGTCGTCAAGAAGCTCGGCACGGCGACCCCGCCGAAGCCCGCACCGTTGCCGACGCTCAAGAAGGGCTCCACCGGCGCCCAGGTAAAGACGGTGCAGGGGTTCTTGCTGAAGCAGTTCTCCGCATACGCCGTCCCCATCAAGACCTCCGGTGGTGCGGACGGCAGGTTCGGCGACGGCACCGTCGCGGTCGTCAAGGAATTCCAGAAGCGGTCCGGCCTGACCGCTGACGGTGTCATCGGCCCGAAGACATGGGCTGCCCTCAGGAAGAACGGACTCAAGATATGAGCAGCATCACCAGCAAGGCGTTCTGGCAGGCAGCCGGCAAACGCGCCGTCAAGACCGTCGCACAGACCGCGGTCGCCACCCTCGGCGCCGGCGCGATCGACGTCGTGCACGTCGACTGGGCGACCGTCGGCTCTGTCAGCATCGGCGCGGGCATCCTGTCCGTCCTGACATCGATCGCATCGTCCGGTGTCGGCAGCGACCCCGGCCCGTCGGTCGCCAACGAGGCAGTCGACGCACCGAAGGTCACCCCTGCACCACCGCTGTGACCTAACACGTCACCGCGCAACGAAGGCGCCCCACCTGGCCGTGGCCAGGTGGGGCGCCTTCGTGCGTTCAAACCGAGTCCTGTGCTTCAGTACCTCATGGTCGATATCGATAACACACGAACCCAAGTCACTGACGCGCTCGACAAACTCATGACCAGGATGGGCATCGATGAATCGAAGCGACAAGACATCTCCGGTGCAGTAGAGCGCGGCGAAGAGGTCCCGGACGTCGCCATCAGTATCAAAGTCCCCGACGCCGTCGGCGCTCTGACGGATGTGACGCTCGCGCTCGGTGCTGCACTTCGTGACGCTCTCGACGAGATCGTCGAGCTCAAGAAGCAGGTCAAGACGCTCGGCGAATTCTAGGTTCCGGTCGCCCGCAGAACACTTCGATGCGGTTGTACTCCTCCGCGATCTCCCGCGGGGTTCCCCTATGTCGGCGCACCTTCTCTGCTGCAGCGGATGCGACTACGCGTACGGCGGCCTGGTAGGCGATGATCTCGTCTGTTGTCATCCAGCGAGTCTGACCGCGACCACAGACAGCTGGTTCAGGTCACGAGCCAACTCTGGTCGAAGTCTTCGTGATCGGCGTACACGGCGGCGAGCTCTCGGCATACCCATTCGCCCGCCTCCATTTGCCCAACACTTTCGGGTATCGGCGGAAGGTCTCGGAAGTCCTCCACGATGGTCCGCTTGGCTGCACACTCGGCCAGCACGCGCGGGGGTGACCAGTTGATGATGTGATCCTGGTTGGCACGGGTGTCGGCTTCCAGCCTCGCCATCGCTTCGCCGTCGTCGAACTTGTCGCTGTAGACGTCGAACGTGATGCCCTTGTCCTCGCCGCGCCAGCGAGACCCGTCTGCGGCGCGTGCCAATGCGTCCTCTTCGGCGATGCGGGCCAGCAGGAACTCGGTGATCGTCACGGCTGCTCCTTCTTCACGATGACCGCGATCAGCTCTGGCGAGCACCCGACAGCTTTCGCCAGCGCGGGGTATGTCCATCGTGCCGGGTCGTCGCGCCGTAGCTGCCGCACGAGCTCGTCGCGTTGCTCGCGGTGCCGGGCGGCACTGTCCAGTGCAGACAGCGCCGCCCGGTGATGCTCCCGGGCTTGCTGGGCGCGAGCGTCAGAAACCACGAGCGAAGTCCGCCAGCAGGTTCGGGACAGCCGAGTCGAACCCGGCAATGTCGAGCATGCCCGGGTCGGACGGGTCCGCGATCGAGAAGTCCGTCGCCGTCATACCGACGACCGCGACCGTGGCCGGGATGCCAGTCTTCTCCCGGTAGGACCGGATGGCCTGGTGCGGGTGGACGTCTCCCGCCCAGGTCTCGTTGTCTGTGAAGATGACGAACGAGTCGAACTCCTCGCCTTGCTTGGCAGCCCACGTCATCGGCAGCGCGCAGTCGGTGCCCCCGAAGGGCAGATCGCTGATAGTGCGGATCGCGTCGTCGAGCCGCTGCCGCGGGCTGATGGACAGCGGGGTCAGCCCAGGGTTTGCCCGCCAATCCCAGCCGCCGCGACCGGCACGAGTGAAACCGACCACTTCACAGTCAGGCTCGGTCGCCATTGTCACGAGCGCCAGGGCCGCCGATGCCTCACGGCAGGTCAGTGGCATGTTGCTGATCGGTGAGGTCATCGAACCGGACACGTCGAGCGCGAGCAGGGTCCGCTTCCCGGCCGGCCGGACCGCGCCGAACGCGTTGTAGAACGCGGCGTCCAGTGCGTCGACGATCTTCCGCGTCGGGGTCCAGGACGACTCGCCGCGGGCGGACTGCCCGGACGCGTAGGTGCGTTGGGCGACGAGCACGTTGACCGGGTGCACGCGCGCCTTCCGGAGCCGCTCAGCGTCCTGCAGACGTGCGGCGACCTCGTCGACGCGCGACCCGCGGCCGGTCAGCATGCCGAGCTTGGTGAGCCGCGGCAGCTGCCGCATGAGCGCGGTCTGAGGGATACCGGTGTCGAGCAGCGCATCCCACGTCGCACGCTCACCGAGCGCGGCGTCCGGGAGCATCTCCCACGACAGGCCGTGCTCGCGCACAAGTGCCGGAACGTCGGCGCCGTCCTCCTGGGCCGCGAGGAACCCTCCGATCAGCGCAGGTGTGTGATCCCCGACCGAGCCGCCGACGATCCAGTCGAAGACCGCCCGGGTCTCCGGGTCAGCGGTCACCGGGTGCGACAGGCGAAGCACGTCACGGTGCGACCATCCTTCGCGCTGCCGGTACTTCACTGCCTGGTAGGCGACTGAGCCCGGGTCCTTGGTGACGTACCAGTCGGCGACGGATCCGCGCAGGCTGCGGCCCCAGCCACGGAACTGCTCGACGTACTTCGCGAACAGGAAGAGGTGGGTGCCGGTGCGGGCGACCTTCGACAGGGCTGACAGTGCGTAGCTGCGCTCGTCGGCTCCGCCGGTCGCTGCGGCGATCGCGAGGGCGAACAGTGCCGGGTTCTGTCGCGGTGCCGCACCGCGGGTGGAGACGTCGACGATGGCGTCGACGAGGGTCCGGTGGTCGTTCTCCGCCATACGCACGACCGCCTCGGCGTTGTCGCGGGTCAGGTCGGAAGGGCCGACGTAGTAGGTGCCGCCGTCGGAGCCGAGAGTGAGGAACCGACGTACGCGCTGTTCGTCGGTGATCTGGAAGACGTGGCCGCCTGCCGAGTTGGTGACCTGGCGAGGGTCGGCCTTGCGTGACTGCGGAGTGCGTCGGGTGCCGAAGCTGGTGAGGATGTCGGACATGGTTGTCCCCTTCATGAACGAGCACGAGGGTGGCGGGCGTGTTGTGTGACAACCGGGATCTATCCGCAAGAAGGTAACCGACTGTCTCCGGCCCGCCACCCTCGTGCGGTGGCAGTAGAAGGTCGAGGCGGTCGTGTGATGACCGCCGGGGTAAGTGCTCTGCCAGTTGAGCTACACCGTGCTCGCGCACGGCGGCCGGACTCGAACCGACAACATCTCCATTAACAGTGGTAACCGACCGTCTCCGGCCCGCCTCGACTTCCTGCTGTTCAGTTGGAGTAACGACTGTAACGCGTTACAGCAACACGACACCACCAAATAAATCGAGGCCGTGAAACCGTGAAACATCAACGGGGAGAGGCGAATCGGCGTCACGGGATCTTGTCGACGCAGTCGTTGTAGGCCTTCGACATCACGTCCGGGTGCTTCTTTTCACACTCTGCCAACGCGTCGCTGGCATCTTGCATTGCCCCAACTAGATTCAGCTTCGAGTTCATCGACACCTTCGGAAGAGCCTCCTCGAAGATGTCCCCGCCAGCCTTCTTCCCGTACTTCTTCTCCAACTGCGATTGGGCGTGCAACGACGCCTGACCGCACTTCGCAGAGGTCTCGCAGTGGGAGTCCAGATACGAGACGGCCCACTTCACGCCGTCTGCACGTGTGCTGCCGATGCCGTCGGTGGCACTCGATGCCTCAGACGGTGCTGCAGCCGCTGGGTCACCTGTTGTGAACGTCGTCGGCTTATCGGAGCCCGAGCTGCCGCTCGACGACCCCGATGACGAACAGCCGACAAGCCCGAGCGCGGTGGCCGCGAGGCACGCGACGGCGAGAGCGTGGCGCATGATGGTTCCTTCCCCTGGTGTCGGTGACGCGTCACTCGGCCGGACCGGCGAGCTCCCTTGCAGGCGCAGGCAGGAACGTGGCGGTCGACGCGGCGAGAGCATCGAAGTCTGAGCGTGCCAGATGCCCGTAGGTGTCCACGGTCGTCGTGATCGACTCGTGACCCAGCTGACGCTGCAACACCGGCAGCGGAATCCCCGACTGGATCGCCCACGACGCGAAGGTATGCCGCAGATCGTGAGTGCGAGGACGGATCCCGGCCGCCTTCTCGACGGCGTCTGCGGCCGGCTTCCAGATCCCTGCCCACACGCTCGAACGGATCGGGCCGCCGTACGTGGTGGTGAAGACCAGGTCGGTCATGGCCTTTCCCTTGACGAGCGCGCGAAGTTCGTCGATCACCTGCGTCGGCGCTGCGACCGTGCGCAGCGACTTCGACGTCTTCGGCAAGCCGATGACCCGGCCGGATTTCTCCCCGTGCTTCCACGCTCGGCGGATGAGGATCTCGTGGGCGTCGAGGTTGATGTCTCCGGCCTGCAGAGCGGTCGCCTCGCCGAAGCGCATACCGGTTCCGACCAGCAGGAGCACGAGCGGTCGGTATCGCTCGGAGACGGCGTTGTATGCGATCGCGAATTGCTCGCGGGTCAGGAAGCAGGCGCGCGTCTGGCTGGCTGCTCGTGGCAGGCGCACACCCTTCGCGACGTTGCCAGGCAGGAGATCGGATCGGACCGCGGACGCGAGTGACGCCGACAGCAGCGCGTGGACGTTGCGGATCGACTTCGGCGACAGCCCGGACTCCTCGAGGTCGTTGACCCATGCGGAGACGGTGTCGCGGTCGAGCGCGGTGATGCTGATGTGCGCGAACCAGTCGTCGATGCGGTTCTTCGCGAGCTTCCGGTATGCCGACCGTGTCCCCTGGGTGACACCGGTGAGGTGGTCGATGTGGTGGGCGACCTGCTCGGGGACGGTTCGGACGCCCTTGGCGGCTTCTTCGAGCTCGGCGAGCGCCATGGTCAGGCTGACCTCGGCGAGCTTTCGCCAGTCGATGGCGTCCTGCTCGACCGTGAATGTGCGGCTGATGCGCTTCTTCTCGTGCCAGACGACGACCTTCCACACTGGCCGTCCGCGACTGACTTTCGCTTCGATACTCGCCATCTGGCGGACCTCCTACCCCCGTCCGCTCCGCGGGGCTGACCTGCCCAGTATCCCCTGGTTGTCCCCTAGTGGGGATCGAACCGGGTAAACATGCAGGTCAGAGCGGAGGTGGAGACGGGATTTGAACCCGTGTAGACGGCTTTGCAGGCCGTTGCCTCGCCTCTCGGCCACTCCACCGCGTGGTCATGATCCCCGAGCCTCCGAAGAGGCCCGGGGAACATGTACCAGAGCGGACAACCGGGCTCGAACCGGCGACCTCAACCTTGGCAAGGTTGCGCTCTACCAACTGAGCTATGTCCGCCTGCTACCCGACGCGAAACCGCGTCGTGCACGCGCCGAAACATTAGCCGATTGCGCGACGGGAATCCAAACGGGGCGGCTCCGTCGTGGCGTCGTCCCCCGCCTCCGGAGCAGGTATGGCGCGAGCCCGTCGTCGTTCGACCAGGTCGAGCCGGTTCACCGGCAGCTTCAGCTTGCCCGTTTCGGGCTCGACGGCCTGCTCCCGGAGCTTGGTCACACCGTCGCCGAGCCACTCGATCGCACGCTCGCGGACCGGCGTGCGTTCCGGCGCCTGCCAGAGCCGCACGGACGCCGAATTCAGCGCTGCGCCGATCAGGACGGCGATGCCGAGGAAGTACAGCCAGGTCATCACCACGATGGCCGCAGCGAGCGGTCCGTAGATGCTCGCGCTGTGGTCACCGACCGACCGGCCGAGGAACCAGCGCAGCATCATCGAGGCGATCACCCAGATGGCGAGTGTCAGCACGCCCCCGGGCAGGTGCCGCAGCCAGGGCAGGCGACCGGGCGTCGCGATGTGGAAGAAGGTGGCCAGCGTGAGGATGGTCAGGCCGCCGACGAGGGGCCAGTAGAAGACCATCAGGAAGCGCAGACCGGGCGGCAGCCACGAGCTCAACAGATCGGGTCCGATGACGATCAGCGGGACGACGATCGCTCCGAACACCAGACCGGCGAAGTAGAGCGACAGGCTGAGTAGCCGGGCCTTCACGATCCCGCGGTGCCCGCCGTGGTCGTACATGATCGAGACGGTGTCGAGCATCACGTTGAGCGCCCGCGAACCGGACCACAGGGAGAGCAGGAAGCCCACCGACACCACGTCCGGTCGTCCGGCGCTCAGCGCCGAGTTGACGGTGGGCATGATCACGTCGCGCAGGCTCTGCTCGGTCAGGAAACCCGACGCGTAGTGCTCGATGTTCGCGGTGACCTGTCCGACGATGTCCGGCCCGAGCCAGTGTCCGAGATAGCCCACGGCGCCCAGCAGTCCGAAGATCAGCGGCGGCAGCGACAACAACGCGAAGAAGCCCGCCTCGGCCGCCAGGCCGGTGACCCGATGCTTCATGCACACCCGGAAGGTCCCTGCAGCGAGTCGCGCCAGGGCCAACATGCCTGGCACCCGGGACAGTTCGCGTCGAAGAGTGGCCTTCACACCCATCGGCACGTCCCACGCCGTACGGTCTCACCGATCACTTGACCCAAGGTAGCTGCGTCGGACCGGAATCCCGTGGACCACAATGCCCTTTATGGAAATTTGGCCGGGCAAGCCCTACCCCCTCGGCGCGACGTATGACGGCGCCGGCGTCAACTTCGCCCTCTTCTCCGAGATCGCGGACGGTGTCGAGCTCTGCCTGGTCAGCGAGACCGGTGAGGAGACACGGGTTCCGCTCGGCGAGGTCGACGGACATGTGTGGCACGGGTACCTGCCCGGCATACAGGACGGACAGCGGTACGGCTACCGCGTGCACGGTCCGCACAATCCTGCCGAAGGCCAGCGGTGCAACCCGGCCAAGCTGCTGCTGGATCCCTACGCCAAGGCGTTCGACGGGCAGCTCGACGGTGACGAGTCGCTCTTCAGCTACCGCTTCGAGGACCCGGACGCGTACAACGAGGACGACTCGCTGGGCCACACCATGCTCTCGGTGGTCGTCAACCCGTTCTTCGACTGGGGCCACGACCGGCCGCCGCGCCACGAGTACCACGAGAGCGTCATCTACGAGACGCACGTCAAGGGCCTGACGATGACCCACCCGGACGTCCCCGAGGAGATCCGCGGCACGTATGCCGCGCTCGGCCACCCGGCGATCATCGATCACCTCACCAGCCTCGGCGTGACGGCGGTCGAGTTGCTGCCGGTGCACCAGTTCGTGCAGGACAGCAGCCTGATCGACAAGGGCCTGCGGAACTACTGGGGTTACAACACCATCGGCTTCCTCGCCCCGCACAACGAGTACGCCGGGTCAGGGACCGACGGGCAGCAGGTCACCGAGTTCAAGGCCATGGTGCGGGCGCTGCACGAGGCCGACATCGAGGTGATCCTCGATGTCGTCTACAACCACACGGCGGAGGGCAGCGAGCTCGGCCCGACCATCGCCTTCCGCGGGATCGACAACACCGCGTACTACCGGCTGGTCGACGACGACAAGTCCCACTACTACGACACGACCGGCACCGGGAACAGCCTGTTGATGCGCAGCCCGCACGTGCTGCAGCTGATCATGGACTCGCTGCGCTACTGGGTCGAGGAGATGCACGTCGACGGCTTCCGCTTCGACCTGGCCGCGACGCTGGCGCGGCAGTTCCACGAGGTCGACAAGCTGTCGGCCTTCTTCGACATCATCCAGCAGGACCCGGTGATCTCGCAGGTGAAGCTGATCGCCGAGCCGTGGGACCTCGGCGACGGCGGCTACCAGGTGGGCAACTTCCCACCGTTGTGGACCGAATGGAACGGCAAGTACCGCGACTCGGTGCGTGATTTCTGGCGGGGCGAGGCGTCTGCTCTCGGTGAGTTCGCTTCTCGCCTCAGCGGATCCAGCGACCTCTATGCACATTCCGGTCGCCGGCCGATCGCGTCCGTCAACTTCGTCACGGCCCACGACGGCTTCACCCTGCGCGACCTCGTGTCGTACAACGACAAGCACAACGAGGCGAACGGCGAGGACAACAACGACGGCGAGAGCCACAACCGCTCCTGGAACTGCGGGGTCGAAGGCCCGACCGACGACGCCGGGATCAACGAGTTGCGGCTGCGACAGCAGCGGAACTTCATCGCGACCCTGTTGCTCAGCCAGGGCGTTCCGATGTTGTCGCACGGCGACGAAGTGGGACGCACCCAGAGCGGCAACAACAATGTTTACTGCCAGGACAACGAGATCGCCTGGCTGGATTGGGAATTGGACGACGCCGAGCAGTCACTGCTCGACTTCACGCGCAGCGTCATCGCGCTGCGCGCCGACCACCCGACCTTCCGGCGCCGCCGGTTCTTCGACGGCGATGCCCACCACGGCGGCGCGAGCGATCAGGGCGACATCGGCTGGTACTCCCCCAGCGGCGCCGAGATGAACGAACTCGACTGGCGCAACGGCTATGCCCGAACGCTCATGGTGTTCCTGAACGGTCAGGCGATCAGCGCCCCGGACGAGCGTGGCCGAGAGGTCCTCGACGACCACTTCCTGCTGCTCTTCAACGGACACTACGAGCCGGTCGAGTTCACCGTCCCGGCCGACCTGTATGACGGCAGCTGGCAGGTCGCTCTCAACACGGCGGCTACAGCGGCATCGGATGGACAGGCCTACGAGGCGGGCAGCGCGATCGAGGTGCCCAGCCGGTCGATGCTGGTGCTGCGTGCACCGCTGACCGACTGAGCGCCAACCGCCCAGCAGTGGTCAGGTCGCTGCCAGGCGCTTCTTCTGCTCGGCCACGTCGAATTCGGCGTCCGGCCAGCCGAGGTCGAGCTCGCGCAGCTTGTCCAGCAGCAGCTGTTGTACTGCGAGGCGGGCGTACCACTTGCGGTCGGCCGGCACGACATACCAAGGGTTTTCGTCGGTCGACGTCCTGTCGAGCACGGCCTGGTAGGCCTCCTGGTAGGCATCCCAGAACTCACGCTCGTCAATGTCGCCGGGGTTGAACTTCCAGTACTTGTCCGGGCG
Source organism: Flexivirga sp. G2 (assembly GCF_055397625.1). Classification (NCBI taxonomy): domain Bacteria; kingdom Bacillati; phylum Actinomycetota; class Actinomycetes; order Micrococcales; family Dermacoccaceae; genus Flexivirga; species Flexivirga sp. G2. Next base: position 1,955,712 of record NZ_AP039675.1, on the reverse strand, counting down.
GTCGAGTCGTTCGGCGAGCCGCGCCTTCTGCTCGTCCTCGGAGACGTGCAACATCACCTTGATCAGGTGGATCCCGTTCTCGTTGGCCGAGCGCTCGAACTTGTTGATCTGTGCGTACCGCCGTCCCCACGTCGACGGCGCGACGAGGTCGTGGACGCGGACGATGAGCACGTCCTCGTAGTGGGACCGGTCGAAGACCCCGATGTATCCGGGCGCGGGCAGCGCACGACGGATCCGCCAGAGGAACGGATGCCGTCGCTCCTCCGCGTTCGGCGCCTTGAAGGCGTGCAACTGCACACCCTGGGGATCGACGCTGCCGACGACGTGCCGCATGATGCCGCCCTTGCCGGCGGTGTCCATGCCCTGCACCACCAGCAGGATCGCCGGTCCGTCGCCGTCCCGGCCACCGGCGTAGAGCCGTTCCTGCAGGTCGTCGATCTCGTCGCGCATCGAGGCGACGACCTTCTCGGCGTCCTTCTTCTTGCCCGAGAAGCCAGTTTTTGCAGCGGGATCCAGGTCCGCGAGCCGGAATCCGGAGGTGACCCGCAATGCGTCGCTCATCGACCGGGCCGAGGCTGCCTTGGTGTCCTTCTTCGACTTTTTCGACTTCTTCTTGGCCATGCCACATCGTCGCACGTCCGGCAGATCACGTCGATGAGATCGAGCCCCGGCCGGGCGACGTCCCGAGGGTTCACACCGCGCAGAACGCGGCGACCAACCGCTCCCAGCGATCGGGGTCGACGTTCCATGCGCGGCAGTGTCGCGCCACGTCCCACGTCTCCAGTTGCACCAGGTCCGGACGCGCCGCCGCCAGCGCCGCCGCCGGCGCATACGGCACGAATTCGTCGACGGCGGAATGGATCACGAGCATCGGGACCATGAGCTCGTCCGCCCGCCGGATCCAGTCGGTCAGTCGCAGGTCGACCGGCTCGTCGAGTCCGGCCATCTGTCGTCGCAGTGGACCACGCAGCAGCCCCCCGCCGATGCGGGAGATCAGTTTGGGCAGTCGGTTCGCCCCCGCGTGGAAGTCGAGGACCGGCTGCCAACTGACCACCGGCGAGTCGAGCACGATCCGGCTGACGAGCTCGGACAACCAGGACCGATCCATGAGCTGCAACACGACCGCGGCGCCCATCGACCAGCCGAAGAGTTGGATCTCGCGGGCGCCGTGCGAGGCGGCATACAGCACGGCTGCCTCGATGTCGGCCCACTCGGTCAGCCCGAGGTGATAGCGCCGATCGGGCGACGACGGCGCACCGATGTCGTTGCGATAGGTCGGTATGACGCTGCTGATGCCCAGCTCGTGCAGGATCGGCACCGCACGCAGGGCTTCGCCGCGCTGCGCGCCACGACCATGGACCAGGACCGCCCACCGGTCGCTCCCCGGCACCCGGTCGAGCCAGGCCGGCATCGGACCGGCGGGTGCGTCGATCTCGACGTCCTGCAGCGGCACCGGGAGCGACGTCGCCGGCGGGCCGCAGAAGTAATACCCGTTGAATCGGGCCCTGCCGGGCTCCAGCGCACCGAAGTCGACCCCGTCCAGTGCACGCGTGACTCGACCCGCATTGGTGTCCAGGACGTCTCCGAGGCGTATGTGCGTCCGGAATTCGTTCTGCCACATGCCATATCGGCCGGGCGCCAGGGACTCCTCCGTGGCGGCGACCACCACGTGATCCGGGCCGACCTCGTACACCGGAACGTCGTCGATCGGCAGCACCGGCTTGAGGACCTGCCGCACGAAGTAGGTGGACACGCCGATCGTCCCGCCGCCGACGGCAGCACTCACACCGGTTGTCACACCCGCGGCCGGCGCGATCGCCCGGCGAAGCACATCCTTCGTCACTGCTCCATCGTCGCAGGTGGGAGGCACAATGGCCGGATGGACCTGCCGCTCGAGCTCCCGATCACCCCCATGCTTGCCAAGGCGACCGCTTCCGTTCCGGCTGCGGACAGCGTCGACGGCGGCATGCTCTACGAGCCGAAATGGGACGGCTTCCGGTGCATCGTGTTGAAGGACGGCGATGACGTCGAGTTGGCCTCGCGCGGCTCCAAGCCGCTCACGCGGTACTTCCCGGAGCTGGTGGAGGCGGTCCGCGCACAATTGCCGGACAAGTGCGCGCTGGACGGTGAGGTCGTGGTGCGTGCCGGCGAAAAGGGTTCGGCACGGCTCAATTTCGAAGCGCTGAGTCAACGCATTCATCCTGCGGAGTCACGCGTCCGCAAGCTCGCCGAGGAGACACCGGCGGAGATCATCTTCTTCGACGCACTCGTCGTCGACGGTGAGTCGCTGCTCGATCAAGGATTCGCGCAGCGGCGAGCGGCACTCGAAGCGGCGTTGAGTTCGGTCGGGACACCGTTCCACCTGACACGGGTCACCGATGATCCGGAGGTCGCGCAGGACTGGTTCAACCGTTTCGAGGGTGCCGGCCTCGACGGCGTGGTCGCTAAGGCGAAGCTGTCGCCATACCAGCCGGGTAAGCGCAGCATGCTCAAGATCAAGCATTCACGGACCGCCGACGCAGTGCTGCTCGGTTACCGGATCCACAAGAGCGGCAACGGAGTCGGCTCCCTGTTGCTCGGCCTGTATGACGACCACGGCAACCTGCGCAATGTCGGCGGCATCGTGTCTTTCACGGCCACGCGGCGGGTGGAGTTGATCGACGAACTCGCGCCGCTGGTGGTCCGCGACGACGAGGGTGACGCGGTGCGCGGTGAGACGGACCGGTCCCGGTTCAGCGGCAACAAGGACGTTTCCTTCGTGCGGCTGCGACCGGAGCGGGTGGTCGAGGTGAAGTTCGATCAGTTGGAGGGACAGCGCTTTCGGCACGGTGTGGGCTTCCTGCGGTGGCGACCGGACCGGGATCCGGAGTCGTGCCTGATGTCCCAGGTCGATCGCGCCCCTGCCTACGACCTGAACGATGTGCTGACCACCACCGACTGACTCGGACGTCTCACTGCGCGGACCCGCGTTGCTTCGTTGTGTGATGGTTACGGTAACGTCACGTTATACCCATCCAGAGCGGCCGAGAGATCTGGCTCGACGACGCCGCAGCAACCACCCCCGCGGGGCAGGTGCTCACGCCAGAAACGATGGAGGCGCATGATGACCGGGCATTCTGCCGACCCCGACCTGCGGGTCGCATTCCGCGAAGCGGTATCGAGCACGTGGGTGATCTGTGCCGCCGACGGCGGTCGGCCGGTCGGATTCACCGCAATCTCAGTTGTTTCCGTCTCCGTCGCACCACCGTTGGTGTCGTTCAATCTGAGCAAGTCATCGTCGAGTCGGTCGGCGATCGAGGCGACCGGGCGGGTGTCACTGCACCTGCTGGCGTCCCACCAGGACGACATCGCGCGGCGTTTCGCCGGTGATCGCACGTCACGATTCCTCGGCGACTGGCACTGGCACGAGGACGGCCTGCCGTCGCTGACCGAGTTCAGCGCGCGTCTGACCGCCGACATCGCGGCGACGGTCGATGCCGGCGACAGCCTCCTGGTGACCGCCCGCGTGACGAATCAGCAACAAGGACAAGGCGATCCGCTGGTTCATCATCAGGGCTCCTACCGCACTCTGAACCCCACACCTACTCTCGTTCTCCAGGAGGAGTCGGCATGACCGAACTGAAGTTTGCGTACTGGGTCCCGAACGTGTCGGGCGGTCTGGTGGTGAGCAAGGTGCCGCAACGCACGGACCACAGCCCGGCATACAACATCGATGCCGCGCAGGCGGCCGAGCGCTTCGGCTTCGCCTACGCGCTGACCCAGGTCCGCTACCTCGCTTCGTATGGCGCCGACGCGCAACACGAGTCGACGTCGTTCTCTCAGTTGCTGCTGGCACACACGCAGCGGCTGAAGGTGATCGCCGCCGTGCACCCCGGCTTCTGGCAGCCAGCCGTGCTCGCGAAACTTGCTGCAACGGCACAGGATTGGAGCAATGACCGTTTCGCACTGAACGTGGTGTCCGGCTGGTTCAAGAAGGAATTCACCAATCTCGGTGAGCTCTGGCTCGATCACGAGGAGCGCTACCGTCGCTCCGAGGAGTTCATCGAGGTGCTGAAGGGTGCGTGGACCACGGACGAGTTCACCTACCGCGGCGACTTCTACCGGACGCGCGACCTGACATTCCGCCCGCAGCCCGGCACTCCCCCGGAGGTCTTCCAGGGCGGCAACTCCACGAGCGCACGGAAGATGGGCGGGCGACTGTCCGACTGGTACTTCATGAACGGCGGCTCCCTCGACGCGATCGCCGAGCAGGTCGAGGAAGTCGAGTCCTACGGGCGTGAGCACGGCCGGCGACCCGGCTTCGGACTGAACGGCTTCGTGGTCGTGCGCGACACCGAGGAAGAGGCCCGCCGCGTCGTCCAGGAGATCATCGACAACGCCGACGAGGACAAGGTCCGTGACTTCGGGGAGGCCGTGCAGACCGCCGGCTCCGCCACGCGGGACGGCAAGGGCATGTGGGCCGGCTCGGATTTCAAGGATCTGGTGCAGTACAACGACGGCTTCAAGACCGGACTCATCGGCACGCCCGAGCAGGTCGCACAGCGCATCGTCGACTACAAGAAGGTCGGCGTCGATCTGATCCTCGCCGGCTTCCTGCACGTGCGTGAGGACATCGAGCGGTTCGGCACCCAGGTCATCCCGCTGGTGCGCGAACTGGAAGCCAAGGAAGCAGAACGCAAGTCGGCGTAATCACTCCACGCGGTTGCCGTCGGCGTCCCAGTGCTCGGCGACCTTCTTACTGGGCTGCACGCGGGGCGGCTCACCGGGCATCTTCGGATAGTCGGGCGGGAAGTTCAGTTCGCCACCGGGCAGCGTCTCCCACAGGTGCAGCAACGGCTCGAGCGAGTGCGCGGTGTCGTCCATGTCCGCCCAGGCGTCGCCGTCGGCCAGGAAGTCGGGGACGGTCACCAGGTTGAAATCCCGTGGGTCGGAGACCTCGGCAAGTTGGCTCCAGGTCATCGGTGTGCTGACCGGTGCGCCGGGCCTGGCGCGCAGGCTCCAGGCGCTGGCGATGGTGCGGTCACGGTTGTTCTGGTTGAAGTCGACGAAGATGCGTTCGCCGCGCTCCTCCTTCCACCAGCTGGTGGTGACGCCGTCGTCTCGGCGTTCCAGCTCACGGCCGAATCCGATTGCGGCGTGGCGCAATTCCTCGAAGGTCCACTTCGGCTGAATGCGTAGGTAAATGTGTATGCCGCGGTTTCCGCTGGTCTTGGGATATCCGCGCATCCCGAGTTCCTCGAGCAGCTCGCGTGCGACACCGGCCACCCGCAGAGTGTCGGCGAAGGTCGTGCCCGGCTGCGGGTCGAGATCGATCCGCAATTCGTCCGGGTGATCCACGTCCGGGCGCCGCACCGGCCATGGGTGGAAGGTGAGCGTGCCCATGTGCGCAGCCCACACCAGCGCTGCCGGCTCGGTCGGGCACAGCTCCTGTGCCGTGCGCCCGCTGGGGAACGTCACGCCGACCGTCTCGACATATTCCGGAGCGCCACGCGGGAGTCGCTTCTGGTAGAAGCCGTCACCGTCGTCGCCATACCCCGTGGACAGGCGCATGCCCTCGCGGTAGCCGCTCGGCCAGCGCTCCATCGCCGTCGGCCGCTGCCCCACCGCACGCATCAGCGCGTCACCGACCGTTGCGAAGAACTCGCACACCTGCTGTTTGCTGATCTCCGGAGTCCGGTCGGTGGCTTCGTAGATCACCCGGTCGGGGCTGGAGACGCGCACCTCGCGATCCCCTACCAGGACAAGGGCGGCGGGAGTCTTGGCCATGGGTTCAATCTACGGTGCGTCACCCACGCTGTAGGGCGTCCAACCGGACTCCAGCTCACGAACCTCCAGGCCGGAGAACACGAGGCGGATCTCGTGGGCGTTGAGTTCCGCGTGCATCTCGAACATGGGTATACCGATGCGCTCACTCCACTCGGACGCCGCGGGCGACTCGTGGACGAGTTTCATTCCGGGATAGTTCTCCTGCCACTCCACTCCCCACACGTAGCCGTCCAGGTCGGCACTGCTGCGGTCGTCAAGCAGCCGGTCGTCCAGCGAACGTCGCCATACGTCCCAGCCGACGCTGGTCGTGACCGCTGCGTGCACACAATGGCGAAACCGGTAGCGAAGGTACTGCGTCGGTATACCGGCGCGCGGGTCCGCCGTGGCCTCCAGGACGACGTCGTAATCACGCAGGTAGCGGGTGAATCCATGGAACTGCACTCCCATGTCGAAGACCTCCTCGAGGGCGGCGGCGATGGACTGCGGTGTCTGGTGAACTGTCACGGGGGCCTCTTCGTCGGATCCTGAATCCGACGAGCGTAGGACACCGGCCACAGCGGGTTTTTCGGACATTTGGCCACCTGTTCAGCAGGTCGTCACCGCTGAACGCCCCCGAGGGTCGCGCCGGGTCCTACAGTCCGTAGAACACGCGGCGCGATCACGCCGCTCAGCACATCCCCCTGGAAGGTTTCCATGCCACGTTCCTCCATGCGACCACGCGTCACTCGCGTGCGCCTCGTCACGCTGCTGGCCTCGGCGGCACTCGCCGTCGGCGGCTCCACCTGCCTGCCGGCCGCCCCGGCACACGCCGCCTCGAACTCGGTGGTCATCTCCGCCGTCTACGGCGGGGGCGGTAACAGCGGAGCACCACTGAAGAACGACTACATCGAGCTCTACAACGGCGGCTCGGCGGCCATCGACCTCAGCGGTTGGACGCTCACCTATTACTCCGCCGCCGGCAGCAGTGGCGGCACCACCTCGTTGTCCGGGTCCGTCGCCCCGGGTGGGCACTTCCTCGTCCAGGAGGCCGCCGGATCCGGCTCGGCCCCGGCGCTTCCCACGCCGGACGCCACGGGCTCCCTCAACATGTCCGGCACGTCCGGAAGCGTGGTGTTGAAGAACGCGGGTGCGACCGTCGACACGATCGGGTACGGCGCCGTCACCTCCTCGTATGTCGAGGGCTCGAACGCCCCCGGGATGTTGAATACCACCGCGGACAGCCGGACCAAGGGCTGTGTGGACACCGACAGCAACGCCAAGGACTTCGTGTCGGCCGACCCGAACCCGCTCAACTCGACAGCACCGGCAGGCGTCTGCGGCACCGACGGCAACACGCCGCCGCCTCCGACCGGCACCTCCTCGACGATCGAACAGATCCAGGGCACCAGCTTCCAGTCCCCACTCGTCGGACAGCAGGTCAAGGACGTCAAGGGTGTCGTGACGGCGCTCAACGGCAGTGCGGGCTTCTGGATCCAGTCGACGACGCCGGATGACGACCCACGCACCAGCGAGGGCCTCTACGTCTTCGGCGGTGCGGGAATGGTGAAGGTCGGCGACGACGTCACGGTCGCCGGAAAGGTCAGCGAGTACCGCCCCGGCGGAGTGAGCAACGGCAACCTGACGACCACCGAGCTCGGCAGCCCGAACATCCAGGTCGACAGCTCCGGCAATGCGCTGCCGGCACCGATCGAGATCGGCTCGAAGGGCCACGTCCCGCCCGCGCAGGTCGTCGAGCAGGGTGACCCCGGCAACGTCGAGACGGCCGGGCTGACGCTCGACCCGGCGACGAACGCACTCGACTTCTGGGAGTCGATGGAGGGCATGCGGATCCAGGAGACCGACGCCAAGGTCGTCGGCCCCACCGCGACGGCGTACGGCGAGACCCCGATCGTCCCCGCGAACACCAAGGACGTCACCTGGACGCCCGACGGCGGCGTGCTCTACCGCGACTACGACACCCCCAACGCGATGCGGCTGATCCTGTCCGATGCGTTGCTGCCCAAGGGATCCATCGCACCGGCGAACACCGGCGACACCTACCGCGGCGTCACCGCCGGCGTGCTCGACTACAACTTCGGCAACTACTACCTGATGGCCACGCAGGCCGGTCGGCGTCAGAACGGCGGCACCAAGCGGGATGTCACCACCGCGCCGAAGAAACAGCAGGCAGCGGTGGCGACGTTCAACGTGGAGAACCTCGCCCCGTCCGACCCGCAGACGAAGTTCGACCGGCTCGCCGGGCAGATCACGACGAACCTCGCATCGCCGGATGTCCTTGCGATCGAAGAGATCCAGGACAACTCTGGCGCCACGGACGACGGCACCGTCGACTCCACGCAGACGACCGACAAGTTGATCGCGGCCATCAAGGCCGCGGGCGGCCCGTCATACAAGGCGGAATGGATCAACCCGGTCAACGACAAGGACGGCGGACAGCCCGGCGGCAACATCCGCTCGGTGTTCCTCTACCGCAGCGACCGCGGTATGACGTTCGTGTCGAAGCCCGGTGGCACCTCGACCAATTCGGTCGCGGTCACCGGCAAGGGCCCGTGGGCGTCGATCAACTACTCGCCGGGCCGCATCGACCCGACGAACAGCGCATGGGACGACTCGCGCAAGCCGCTCGTCGGTGAGTTCCTCTGGTGGGGCAAGCCGCTCTTCGTAGTCGCGAACCACTTCGCGTCCAAGGGCGGCGACGACGGTCTGATGGGTCGTTACCAGCAGCCGGAGCGTTCCTCGGAGGTCCAGCGGCACGCGCAGGCGACCGCCGTGCGCGGCTTCGTGGACGACCTGCTGAAGGCGAACAAGCAGGCCAACGTGATCGTCCTCGGCGACCTGAACGACTTCAATTTCAGCGAGACGGCCAACATCGTCAAGGGCTCCGGCAAGACGAAGATGACCGACCTGATCGACACGTTGCCGGCGAACCAGCGCTACAGCTACGACTACCAGGGCAACAGCCAGGTCCTCGACCAGCTGCTGGTCAGCCCGGCGCTGGCGAAGAAGTACGACTACCAGGTCGTGCACACCAATTCCCAGTTCTACGACCAGGACTCCGACCACGACCCGCAGATCGTGAAGCTGCAGGTCCACTGACCTCTGCGGATCGAGTAGCGACGAAGGAGCGTATCGAGATCACCGATCTCGATACGCTCCCTCGTTCCTCGGTCGCTACTCGATCAGCTTGGGTCGGGAACGTCCCGAGAGGCCGCGTTGTTGTGCGGTATGACGGAACCTCTCCGTGACCGAAAGGACGACCCTCGTGAGCGACCAGTCGACATACAAGGTGACCAAGAGCGACGAGGAGTGGCGCGCCGAGCTGTCACCGGCCGAATACGCCGTCCTCCGTCAGGCGGGCACCGAGCGACCCTTCACCGGCGAATACACCGACACCGAGACCGAGGGCGTCTACTCGTGTCGGGCGTGCGGTGAGGAACTCTTCCGCAGCACCACGAAATTCCACAGCCACTGCGGCTGGCCGTCGTTCTACGCACCGTCGGCGGACGACAACGTGGAGTTGATCACCGACACCTCCATGGGTATGACGCGCACCGAAGTCCGTTGCGCCAGTTGCGGATCCCACCTCGGGCACGTCTTCGAGGGCGAGGGCTACCCCACCCCGACCGACCAGCGTTACTGCATCAACTCGGTGTCCTTGAAGCTCGCGCCCGGCAGCGACGCCGACTGACCGGTAACCCCGGGTCCGTCGCCGCGCCTCCTCGACAGTGACCGGATCCGGTGCCACGCTTGGCCGGTTCCGCACAGGAGGAGAGCCATGGCGACGGACCGACCGACCGCGATCCCGAAGACAACCGGGATCTTTCGACGCAAACCCATCGAGGCCGCCGAGAAGGACAGCACCCTCGAGCGCACGGTCGGCCTGTGGCAGCTGACCGCCATCGGCCTCGGCGCGATCATCGGCGCCGGCATCTTCGCGCTCGCCGGAACCGTCGCCAAGGACGACGCCGGACCGGCCGTGTCGCTGTCGTTCATCATCGCCGGCATCGCGAGCGCGTGTGCTGCGCTCTCCTATGCCGAGTTCGGTGGCCTGATCCCGCGAGCCGGCTCGGCATACACCTATGGGTATGCCGTGCTGGGCGAGGCGGTCGGCTGGTTCATCGGCTGGGACCTGTTGCTGGAATACACCGCCATCGTCGCGGTGGTCGCGATCGGTGTCTCGCAGTACTTCAGCTTCCTGCTCTCCGCGATCGGCATCCATCTGCCTGCCTGGATGTTGGGCGCTCCCGGCACCGGCCACGGGCACCACGTCGACCTGTTCGCCGTGCTGCTCTGCCTCGGTGTCGCCTGGTTGCTCAACCTCGGTATGAAGACCAGCGCGAAGATCGAGACCTGGCTGGTGTTCGTCAAGATCGCCATCGTCCTCGCGGTCATTGTGGTCGGCGTGTTCTATGTGAAGTCCGACAACCTCACGCCCTACATGCCGTTCGGCTGGTCCGGTGTCGCCACCGGTGCGGCGACGGTCTTCTTCGCGGTCTTCGGGTATGACGCGATGAGCACCGCGGCCGAGGAAGCCAAGGACGCCGAGCGCAACCTGCCCAAGGCGATCATCCTGTCGTTGGCCATCGCGATGGTGCTCTACCTGCTGGCCGCCACCGTGCTGACCGGCATGGTCGACTACCGACACCTTGCTCCGAGTGCGGCATTCGCCGAGGCGTTCAACGGTGAGGGGCTGACCTTCTTCGCGAAGATCGTCGCGGTCGGCGCGATCGTCGGCATCATCACCGTGCTCTACTCCTTCACCCTCGGCGCCTCCCGTGTCTGGTTCGCGATCAGCCGCGACGGACTGCTCCCCGAGTGGTTCGCCAAGACCAACAAGCACCAGTCGCCCTACCGCCCGACCTGGATCATCGGTGTTGTCGCAGCTGCCATCGCCGGCTTCGTGCAAATCGGTGATGCGGCCGAGCTCACCAACATCGGCATCCTGCTGGCCTTCATCGTCGTGTCCGCCGCGGTGATCGTCCTGCGCTACCGATCCCCGGAACTGCCCCGAACCTTCAAGACACCGTTCATGCCGGTCACCCCGATCATCGGCATCGCGTTCTCGATCTGGCTCGTGACCAAGCTGCAGGAAGCCACCTGGATCCGCTTCGCGGTCTGGTTCGTCCTCGGCGCGATCGTCTACGCGGCATACGGCTACAAGCACAGCAAGGTCGGCCAGGGCGAAGCCGTCCAGACCAACGACGGCTGAGTTTTCTGACTTCGCTCCTCGCACGGCACGGAGCCCGGGGCGTCACTTCGTTCCTTCCCCGGGGCTCCGTGCCCTGGTCGTCGCTGCGTCGGCAGTCCGCTTGTCGTTCAGCCGGCCGATGCGCCGCTGCCCCCGATCACCGATTGACGGCTTCTTCGCCGAGTGACGGTCAGATCTCGCCGTCGCTCGCCGAGGAAGCCGTCACTCGCGATGGAGGGACTTACCGCAGGCGGCGGGCGATGTCGCCGATCGGGGTGAGCGGGCCGGTGAAGAACGGGATCTCGACACGTGTGTGCCGGCGTGCCTCGGTGGCGCGCAGGTCACGCATCAGATCGACGATCCGATGCAACTCGTTCGCCTCGAAGGCCAGGATCCACTCGTAGTCGCCGAGCGCGAACGCCGGCACCGTGTTGGCACGCACGTCCGGGTAGTCCCGTGCCGCGAGGCCATGGTCCTTGAGCATGGTGCGGCGCTCGGCGTCCGGCAGCAGGTACCACTCGTACGAGCGCACGAACGGATAGACACAGACGTACTTCTTGGGCTCCGGGTCGACCAGGAAGTCCGGCACGTGCGACTTGTTGAACTCCGCCGGGCGGTGCACCGCGACGCTGGACCACACCGGGTCGAAGCTGCGGCCGAGCTCGGTCGTCTGGAAGCGGTAGTAGGCGTCCTGCAGCGGCTCGATGTCGGCACTGTGCCACCAGATCATCAGGTCGGCGTCGGCTCGCAGGCCGCCGACGTCGTAGGTGCCACGCACGATGACGTCCTGCGACTCGAGCTCCTTGAAGAAGCGCTCCACGTCCGCGATCGCCTCGTCGCGGTTGTGCGGCAGGGCACGACTCGCCTTGAACGAGGAGTACATCGTGTAGCGGATGGTGTCGTTGATCTCGTTGATCGCCTTGGCACCGGGTCGCAACCGTTCGTCACTCATACGACCATTGTCTCCCCGCCGCTTAGCGACCGGTGAGGTGGGTGAGCACCGCTCCGGCTGCCTTGCGGCCGGTGCCGATACATGCCGGTATGCCGACTCCCTCGTATGCCGCGCCGGCCACTTCGAGTCCCGGCAGTCCGTCGAGATCGGACCGCACGCCCGCGATCAGGTCGAGATGCCCGACGGCGTACTGCGGCAGCGCCCCGCCCCAGCGCTGCACGTGCGCTGCGACCGGTCGTGGCATGTCGTCACCCAGGGCGACGCGCAGGTCCGACATGCCGGCCGCCGCGAGTTCGGCATCGCTCTTCTGCAGGTCGGCCTCCTCACCGTGCCGACCGATCGAGACGCGGGCGAAGGTGATGTCCGAGGCCTCGTCGGCCAGCCACGGCCACTTGCTGGAGCTGAAGGTCGACGCCTTGACCCGGCGACCATCCACGGGCGGAACCAAGAAGCCGGAACTGCCTGCGAACACGGCGGATTCGGCATTACGGAACGCGTAGGTCACGATTGCCATCGATGCGTAGTCGACCTCGGCGAGAGCGGCCGAGGCGTCGCTCGCGACGGACGCCAGCAGGCGGGACGTGGCCCGTGCGGGGGTGGCCAGGATGAGCGCATCGGCGTCGATGCGCTCCGGTGAGCGGGTCTCCCCCACCGTCACCTGCCAACCGTGCGCCGTCCGCTCGATGTCCCGGACGGTGGCCCCGGTGCGCACCGTGACACCCCTGTCCAGCAGCAGCCGCACCAGGTGCTTGGGCAGCGAACCGATGCCACCGCGGACACCGGCAAACACCGGCTTCGATTGCGTGGGAGTGCTGCTGCCCGCCGTCGCCGCGCGAGCCGCGTCGGTCAGCGCTCGTCCGTGCTGGGCGGCAGCGAGCAGTGCGGGCGCGGCCACCGCAGCGGACAGAGCTCGGGCGTGCCCGGCATACACACCGCCGAGCAGCGGTTCGACGAGGCGATCGACGACGGCGGGTCCGAGCGCCGACTCGACGAGCTCGCCGACCGGTACGTCACCGGACACTCGCACGATGCGCTCGGCGCGCACGCGCTCCACCTCGGCGGCGGTCAACAGCGGTTCCAGGGCCGCGGCATCCGCCGGCACCCCGAGCAGCGTGCCTTTCGGCATCGGGCGCAGCGCGTCCAGCGTCCAGATCGACGCACCGACCGATGCCGGATGCACCGGATCGACATCGAGGTCGGCGAGCAGATCGAGCGCCTCCGGCCGGCGTGCCAGCATCGACTCGGCACCGACGTCGACCTGGTGTCCGGCGATGGTCGCGAGGCGGAGCTTGCCACCGATCTGCGGGGAACCCTCGAGGACAACCACCTCGTGCGGGGACGCGGAAGCTTCGAAGGCAGCGGTCAGCCCGCTGATTCCTGCGCCGACGATGACGATGCGAGCCATACTCACACCTTCTCACCAGGTCTCCCGAGCGCTGCAGCAGCGTCCTGCAGCCGGCCGAAATCTGCTCAGTCCAAGCAGAATTCGTTGCCCTCCGGGTCCGCCATGACGATGAAACCGAGTGACATCGGCGGTTGCGGTTCGAAGCGCCGCAGTCGTCGGGCACCGAGGGCGACGAGCCGGACGCACTCGGCCTCCAGAGCGGTCATCCGCTCGTCGCCCTCCAGCCCCGGCGCCGCTCGCACGTCCAGATGCAGCCGGTTCTTGGCACTCTTGGCCTCGGGCACCCGCTGGAAGAAGATGCGCGGTCGGGTCCCGTCCGGATCGACGAGCGCGGACGCCTCGTTGCGCCGCTCCTCGGGAACGCCGGATTCGGCGAGGAACCGGTCCCACGCCTCGAGTGGGTCCTGCCCGTCGGCAAGCTCCACACCAGGTGGTCCCGGATGGACGTAGCCGAGCGCATCGCGCCAGAAGATCGACAACGCCATCGGATCGGTCGCATCGAACGTCACTTGGAAGTCAGTGGTCATGGCACCAACCTGGCACGCTGACCGGACAGGATCGGTCCGCAGACCGCGTCAGGCCGAGTATCCCTTCGGCGGGATGAGCGATGCCAACTGCTCGAACGTCAGCCAATACTGGGAGTTACCACCGAAATTCGCCGGGTCCGCGATGTATGCCTGCATGGTGTCGGGGTTGTATCCGACGACGGTGAAGTAGTGGTAGATCGTGTAGTTCGGGTAGCCCGGCGGATGATTGTTCGCCGGCGCGACGATATTGGCGACGAGTGCGTAGCCGCGGTCCACGTTGAAGGTGATGTCCTGCCACAGCAGGTCCTTCTGTGCCTGGGTCGGCGGATCGTTCGGCATCTCCTTGGTCTCGTACCAGCCCACATGGTTGTCGAGCACCGCGGTGACCTGGCCGATCCAGTCGGTGCCGTTGGTGGTGGTGCCGAGTTCGTTCGCCATCTGCTGCTGGCTGACGGTCACGCCACGGCAGGACAACGCAATCGCCGTCGCTGTCGGGCCACACCAGTAGCCGGTCTGCTGTGCCTGGTAGGTGAAGGGCAGAACCTTCCAATTCGCTGCATTCGCACTCGGTGCGACGGCGCCGCCAACGGCGGCGAGGCCGGCCCCGGCGACGGCGCCCTTCAGCAGGGTCCGCCGGTCGATCGACGTCTGGTGCATGGCTGCACTCCTTCCGTGTGCCGCCAGCATCGTGGAAACATCCGTCATTCGAAAAGAATCTTGGTGAATTCTTTACGGCAAAATGACTCAGGCACGGGCAGCCGGTGCGAGCGGTTCGGCGACGTCCGCCCACGCCGCTCCAATCGCCTCGACCGCGCGCTGCAGGGTGACCTCGTCCAGTGCGTAGGGCGTGCGGATCCAGCGCTCCAGTCCGCGGCCGTCGACCGCGAAGAGCGACCCCGGCGCGAGCAGCACCCCGCGTCGTTCGGCTGCGGCCACCAATGCGGTCGAGCTCTCGGCCGGCAGATGCCACCACAGGCTCAACCCGCCCGCCGGTACATCGACTCGCCACCCGGGACATCTCTCGGCCAGACCGAGCATCACGTGGCGGGAGCCGTAGATGCGTTCGCGCGACTCGTCGCTCAGGGCGCCCTGGGCCCGCAGCAGTTGAGCGACCACCAGTTGCTCGAGCACCGGCGCACCGAGGTCCATCGACAATCGCGCCCGCGCGATCGCACCGACCAGCGCGTGGGGTGCGCGGATCCAGCCGATCCGCAAGCCGCCCCAGAAGGTCTTGGACGCACTGCCCACGGTCACGCACCCCGGGGCATGCGCCGCCATCGGACGGGCGTCGACCGGCCGGTCGAGCCAGATGTCGGACATCGTCTCGTCGACGACTCCGGTGACCCCGGTGGACCGCCACTTCCGCGCCACGTGTGCCCGCTCCTCCTCCGACCAGACGAGCCCCGTCGGATTGTGGAAGTCGGGCATTGCCAACGCCATTCGCGCGTTCGACCGCCGTATGACGCCCGCCACGTCATCGACGCCGTCGGTCACCAGCGGTGCACCGACCACCCGGGCGCCGGCGTGCTCGAGCGCCCGCACCGAGTTCGGATAGGTAGGGCTCTCGACCACCACCGGATCCCCGCGACGCAGACCGGCGCGGAATACTGCAGCAAGTCCGGCGAGCGCGCCGGTCGTCACGATGATCTGATCCGGATCCGTCGCCACCCCGCGCTCGGTGAACCGCCCCGCCAGTGCCTCGCGCAGCTCCGGGACCCCCAGCGGGAAGTAGCCGGCCGCCGCGATGAACGACGGCATCCGCTCGACCGCCGCCGCGTAGGCGCGGTTCAGCCCGGGCGTCGCCGCGGGCGCAGCGCAGGTCAGGTCGATGACCTCGGCACCACTCGGCTGCAATGAGGACAGCTCGAGCGGTTCACCGCCACCGGCCACGGGTCCGCCGGGGACCTGGACGATGGTGCCCGATCCGCGCACGGCCGACGCGTAGCCACGCTCGCGCAGCACGCCATACGCCCTGGTGACGGTGGTCCGGCTGACGCCCAACTGGTTGAGCAGCTCGCGCTCGCTCGGCAGCCGCGTGCCGTGCAGCAGCCGCCCGTCGGCGACGAGCTGACGGATGCCGTCCGCCAACCAGCTGTATGCCGCGGTGCCACCGGCACGCGGACCGAGCAACACCGCCAGGCGGCGGGCGGACACACGACTCTCCATGCCGCCATCCTCGCCCGAGTGGCCTCTTCTAACAAGGCCAACTGGCCTTCACTGGCGTCGGAAAACGCCACTCGTGTCGAAGTGGCTCTTTTTCGCAATGCCATTCAGACCGCATGCTGGAGGGGTGACACCGACTCTCGCCTCCCTCACGCCCCGAGAGCAACTCCGTGCCGGGCGACTGCCGAGCAGACTGGTCCGCCTCTTCGTCGGACTGAGCCTCTACGGTCTCGCGATGGCGCTCTTCGTGCGCGCCGGTCTGGGCCTCGACCCGTGGGACGTCTTCCACTACGGCGTGGCTCAGCGGCTGGATCTCGACCTCGGCACGACCGTCATCCTGGTCAGCATCCCGGTGCTGCTGCTGTGGATCCCGTTGCGCCAGTGGCCGGGGTTCGGCACCATCGCCAATGCGATCTGGATCGGTGTCGCCACCAACATCTCGCTCGCCGTCATACCGACTGCGCACGCGCTACCACTGCGCATCGTGATGTTGCCGATCGCGTTGGTCATCAACGCAATCGGCGGCGCGCTCTATATCGGCAGCCAGCTCGGCCCCGGGCCGCGGGACGGCCTGATGACCGGTCTCCACCTGCGCACCGGGCTGAGCCTTCGACTGGTGCGCACCACGCTCGAGCTGACCGTGCTCGCCGTCGGCTGGCTGCTCGGCGGCGTCGTCGGCATCGGGACCGTGCTCTACGCGGTGGCGATCGGACCGCTGGTGCAGTTCTTCCTGCGCTTCCTGGTCGTCCCGCTGGACCAGCCGGTCAGGACGACGCCGAGTGAACCAGCTCCACAACCCGTGTCAGCACACCAGGATCCGTGCTCGGCAACACTCCGTGCCCGAGGTTGAAGATGTGACCACGGGCAGCCTTGCCGGCCGCCAGGATCTCGTGCACCTTGGCCTCCAGCGGCTCCCACGGCGCAAACAGCAGCGCCGGGTCCAGGTTGCCCTGCAGGCTGTATGACGGCCCGACCCGCCGTGCTGCCTCGTCCAGGGGCACCCGGTAGTCGACACCGACGACATCCGCGCCGGCCGCCCCCATCGCGGCCAGCAATTCGCCGGTACCGACACCGAAGTGGATGCGCGGCACGTCGAGACCGGCGACCGCGGCGAGCGCTGCCGTCGAGTGCGGCAGCACGAATCGCCGGTAGTCGGCGAGCGAGAGCGCTCCCACCCACGAGTCGAAGAGTTGTATGGCGCTCGCGCCGGCCTCGGCCTGCACTCGCAGGAACGTGCCGGAGATGCGAGCGAGCTTGGCGCACAACGCATTCCAGACGTCCGGCGCGCCATACATGAGCGCCTTGGTGTGCTCGTGGTTCCTGGACGGCCCACCCTCCACGAGGTAGCTCGCGAGCGTGAACGGGGCACCGGCGAAGCCGATCAGCGGGGTGCTGCCGAGTTCGGCGAGCAGCAACCGCACGGACTGCGCGATGTCCTCGATCTGGTCGGGGGCCAGCTCCGGCAGCGCCTCGACGTCCGCTGCGGTGCGCACCGGATGGGCGATGACCGGTCCGACCCCCGGCTGGATGTCGACGTCGATGCCGGCAGCTGCCAACGGCACCACGATGTCGCTGAAGAAGATCGCGGCGTCGACGCCGTGTCGCCGCACCGGCTGCATGGTGATCTCGCAGACCAGTTCCGGGGTGCGGCACGCCTGCAGCATCGGCACGTCGGCGCGCACCTGTTTGTACTCGGGCAGGGACCGACCGGCCTGGCGCATGAACCACACCGGGGTGTGTGTCGTGGGCAGGCCGCGGGCTGCGCGGACGAGGGCGCTGTCGCGCGGGTCGGAAGCGAGGTCAGTCACGGGCACGATCTTCGCATCACGACGCCCCGCGACGTTCCGCTCCCCCGCTGCGCTATTGCGCAGATGGTTCGCGGGCGGGGACCCCGGTTATGTGACCACGAGGACGACGCCGACGAGAGCGGCGGCCACACCGGCCGCTTGGATCGCCCGCATCCGTTCGTGCAGCACGAACCGCGCGAGCAGCAACGTGGCGATCGGATACAGGGAGGCGAGCACGCTGACCAGGCTGACCTCGCCGTCGCGGGACGCCAGCCCGAAGAGGGCGTTGGCGGCCAGGTCCCCGCATCCGATGAGGAACAGCAGCGGCAGATCACGCAGCCGTGACCGGCCACCGTTCGCGACGCCCGGCCAGAACCGCCAGATGAGCGCGAGTTCGAGCACGCTGACGGCACGCATCACCCACAGCGCAGGTATGACGCCGCCGCCCGCAGCCGTATGCAGGAAGTAGAGCGACCCGCCGAACCCGAGCGCCGCGCACACAGCCAGCAGGACCGGCAGCCGGGAGACACCGCCGCGGAACTCGGGGCCGGCCGCGAGCACCGCGCCGGCCGTCGCCAGGACCAGCCCGACACCCGTGACGATGCTCAGCGTGTCCCCGGTCAACAGGCCGACGGTCACCGGGACGACCGCGCCGAGTGACGCGATCGGCGACACGACGCCCATGGTCCCGGTGGACAGTCCGGCATACAGGCAACACAGCGCGAGGCCATTGGCCAGGCCGGCCACGGCGCCCCAGCACCAGGTCGTCCCGGCGGGTGCGCCGGACACGACGAGCTGCACGCCGAACGCCACGGACATGGCCAGCAGGGCTCCGACCTGCGACAGCGCGACGACCCGGATGGCGGCGATCCGCTTGCTGAAGATGCCGCCGCCGAAGTCGGCCGTCCCCCAGACGACGCTGGACAGGATCGCAAGCAACGCACTCATAGATTCCTTATTCTGCGTCGGCCCCGAGTCCACCGACGACCCGCCGCCCCGAGATCCAGCAATCGAAGGCTTGTACGACTTAGGCTCGCTGTTGTGGGAAACCAAGACTTCGGCGGGACAGCGGCACTGGACTTCCAGGCGGCGGTTCGCGACCTGCAGAGCGTGCGGTTGCGACCGGAGATCAGCCTGACCGAAGTGCCGGCACCGGGGCGCATCGCCCCCTACTCACTGGCGATGACGGCCGATGTGCACAGCACCATCGACACCGACCAGACGGAGCTGGCCACCGGCCGCCTCGTCGTGCTCCACGACCCCGATTTCCCTGAGCCGTGGGAAGGTTCGTGGCGTCTGGTCAGCTACGCCCGCGCCGAGTTGGAGGCCGAGACCGGCGCCGACCCACTGCTGGGACAGGTCGGCTGGAGCTGGCTGGTCGACTCCCTGCGTGAGTCCGGCGCCGAGTTCCGCGCGGAGGCGGGCACGGTCACCCGTGTCCTGTCCGAAGGATTCGGCTCGCTCGCCGAGGACGGCGGCAGCGTCGAGATCGAGATCCGGGCGTCCTGGACCCCCGTCGGCCTCGACCTCGGCACCCACTTGGCCGCCTGGACCAACCTCTTGTCGACCGTCGCCGGCCTCCCACCGCTACCCGAGGGCGTCGTCGCGCTTCCCGGTCAGCGGCGATGACTGAGAACGACAACGCCTCCGACGACACCGCGGAAGCACCGGCCTACCCGGTACTTGCCGCGCCGGCTGACGGCGTGCCCGACGTCATCGTCGACGAACGGGAGCTGCAACGTGCCGCCGAGGCGGTGGCCGCCGCGGACGGTCCGGTGGCGATCGACGCCGAGCGCGCCGCGGGTTATCGCTACGGCAACCGGGCCTATCTCGTCCAACTGCGCCGTGAGGGTGCGGGCACCTTCCTGATCGACCCCATCGCACTGCCCGACCTTTCCCCGATGCAGGAGGCGATCGGCGACGCCGAGTGGGTGCTGCACGCCGCCACCCAGGACCTGCCGTGCCTGGCCGAGGTCGGGATGCGTCCGCACGCGCTGTTCGACACCGAGCTCGGCTCGCGCCTGGCGGGGCTGCCCCGGGTCGGCCTGGCCGCGGTGATCGAGCACTATCTCGGGATCAGCCTGGCCAAGGAGCATTCGGCGGTCGACTGGTCCACCCGGCCGCTGCCGGAGCCGTGGCTCACCTATGCGGCACTCGATGTCGAGGTGCTCGTCGAGGTCCGCAACAGACTGCGCGACGACCTGGAGCAGCAGGACAAACTGGACTGGGCACTGCAGGATTTCACGGCGCTCACCTCGTTCACCGGTCCGCCGCAACGCGGTGAGCCGTGGCGGCGTACCTCCGGCATGCACCGGATCCGGGACAAGCGTGCGATCGCCCGCGTGCGCGAACTCTGGCTCACCCGCGACGCGATCGCGCAGGAGCGGGACACCGCGCCCGGCCGGATCCTGCCCGACGCGATGATCGTGGAGCTCGCCAACGTCGGACCCCGCACCACCGAGGCCCTGCAGAAGATCGGGTCGAGCCTGCCCGGTGCATCCCGCAGCCGAACGCGACTCGCCGGCCGCGGCGCCACCCGGTATGCCGCCCGGTGGCTGGACGCCATTGCCCGGGTCGCCGCCATGAATGACGCCGAACTCCCACCGGCGACGGTTCGCAACGACGCTCCGCCACCGCAGCGCACCTGGTCCGATCGCAACCCCGAGGCCGCCGCGCGGCTGTCCTTCGTGCGCGCCCGGCTCGCCGAATTCGCCGAGCAGCGCCAGCTCCCGATCGAGAACCTCATCACGCCGGACACGCTGCGCCGCGTGCTGTGGACTCCCCCGAAACCGTTGGACGACAACGGAATTCGCACTCGATTGAGTGATCTCGGCGCGCGTCCGTGGCAGATCGACCTGGTCACGCCATACATCCTCGCGGCACCGGACGAACCCCCTGCTACTGGCGAGTAACAAACCGGGTTAGAGTCGACTACGTCAACTCGTTCCAGTCTCTCGGGAGGCACCGTGCCCCGCACGCTCTCTGAGGTCGTCTTCGTCGATGGTGTCCGTACGCCGTTCGGCAAGGCCGGGGAAAAGGGCATGTACGCCCAGACCCGCGCCGACGACCTGGTCATCAAATGCATTCGTGAACTTCTCCGTCGCCAGCCCGACCTCGACCCTGCGAAGGTCGAAGAGGTCGCCCTCGCGGCAACCACCCAGATCGGCGACCAGGGCCTGACCCTCGGTCGCGTGGCCGGCCTGCTGGCCGGACTGCCCAAGACCACGCCGGGCTACTCCATCGACCGCATGTGCGCGGGCGCCATGACGGCGGTGACCAACACCGCGTCGAGCATCGCGTTCGGCTCCTACGACATCGCCATCGCCGGCGGCGTCGAGCACATGGGCCGCCACCCCATGGGCGAGGGCGTCGACCCCAACCCGCGGATCATCTCCGAGAAGCTGGTCGACCCCTCGGCGCTCGTCATGGGCGAGACCGCCGAGAACCTGCACGACCGCTTCCCGAAGATCACCAAGCAGCGCTGCGACGCGTTCGCCGTCGGCAGTCAGAACAAGCTGGCCAAGGCGTATGCCGAGAACAAGATCCAGCCCGACCTCGTGCCGGTCGCGACCCGGCACGACGAGAAGGGCTGGGGCCTGGCCACCGTCGACGAGCCGCCACGGCCCGGTACGACGGTCGAGGACCTCGCCCAGCTGAAGACCCCGTTCCGTCCGCACGGCAACGTCACTGCGGGCAACGCTGCGGGCCTGAACGACGGTGCGACCGCCTGCCTGCTCGCCTCCGAGCGCGCGGCGACCGAGCTCGGCCTGCCGATCGGCATGCGTCTGGTCAACTACGCCTTCGTCGGTGTGGAGCCCGAGGTCATGGGCATCGGCCCGGTCCCCGCGACCGAGAAGGCCCTCGACCACGCCGGTCTGGACATCAGCGACATCGGCCTCTTCGAGCTCAACGAGGCGTTCGCGGTGCAGGTCCTGTCCTTCCTGGACCACTTCGGCATCGCCGACGACGACCCGCGCGTGAACGAGTACGGCGGCGCGATCGCGACCGGCCACCCGCTCGCTTCCTCCGGCGTACGCCTGATGACCCAGCTGTCCCGCCAGTTCGCCGAGCACCCGGAGGTCCGCTACGGCCTCACCGCCATGTGCATCGGCATCGGCATGGGTGGCGCGGTCATCTGGGAGAACCCGCACCACAAGGACTACGTCAGCAGTGTCAGCGGCGCTGACTCGGAAGGAGCCGCGTGATGACCGACACCACACAGCAGGCACCCGCTCGTGACGAGGTCGTCACCCACGCGCACGTCCAGGACATCCAATTGCCAGGCGGCGCAGGCACTTTCGCGCTCATCACGCTGGACAACGGGTTCGACCACACCAAGCCGAACTCCTTCGGCCCGGGCGGACTCGCCGAGCTGAGCAGCGCGCTGGACACGCTGGCCGAGCGCGCCACCAAGGGCGAGATCGTCGGTGCCGGCATCACCGGCAAGCCGTTCATCTTCGCCGTCGGCGCCGACATCACCGGCATCCCGACCATCACCGACCGGGAGCAGGCGCTGCAGATCGCCCGTGACGGCCACGCTGCGTTCGACAAGATCTCGCAGCTGTCCGTGCCCACCTTCGCGTTCATCAACGGCGCGTCGATGGGCGGCGGTGTCGAGGTCGCGCTCTATGCCGACTACCGCACCATCTCCTCCGACGTGCCGGCCTACGCGCTGCCGGAGTGCTTCCTCGGACTCGTCCCCGGGTGGGGCGGCACCTACCTGGTCCCGAACCTCATCGGCACCGAGAAGGCCGCCCAGCTGGTCATCAAGAACCCGCTCTCGCAGAACCGGATGATCAAGGGCAAGAACGCCTTCGAGCTGGGTCTCGCCGACCGCCTGCTGCAGCCGGTCACCTTCCTGGAGGACTCGCTGGCCTTCGCCGCGCGCGTCATCACCGGTGAGGAGAAGGTCGAGCGCGAGCCGGTCGACACCTCGGAAGAGGCCTGGAACGGTCCGCTGGACAAGGCTCAGGCCGAGGCCGACGCCAAGACCGGCAAGGCATCGCCCGCGCCATACAAGGCGATCGAGCTGATGCGTGCAGCGCGTACGGCGAGCCGGGAGGACGCCTTCGAGGCGGAGAACCAGGCACTGACCGACCTGATCATGAGCGACGAACTGCGCGCCGGTCTCTACGCATTCAACCTGGTGCAGAAGCGGGCCAAGCGCCCCGCCGGCGCTCCGGACAAGTCGCTGGCCCGCAAGGTCACCAAGGTGGGCGTCGTCGGTGCCGGCCTGATGGCCAGTCAGATGGCGCTGTTGTTCGCGCGCAAGCTGAAGGTGCCGGTGATCCTCACCGACCTCGACCAGGAGCGCGTGGACAAGGGTGTCGCCTACACCCACGGCGAGATCGACAAGCTGCTCGCGAAGGGCCGCCTGAGCGGCGATGGCGCGAACCGGCTGAAGGCGCTCGTCACCGGGTCGACCAGCAAGGACGGCTTCGCCGACGCCGACTTCGTGATCGAGGCAGTCTTCGAGGAGATGTCGGTCAAGAAGAAGGTCTTCGCCGAGGTCGAGGCCGTCGTGTCACCCGAGTGTGTGCTCGCCACGAACACGTCCTCGCTGGACATCACCGAGATGGCGTCGGAGCTGCAGCACCCGGAGCGGGTCGTGGGCTTCCACTTCTTCAACCCGGTCGCCGTCATGCCGCTGCTGGAGATCATCCGCGGCGACAAGACCGACGACGCTGCTCTCGCAACGGCGTTCGCCACCTCGCGGGGTCTGGGCAAGACCAGCATCCTGGTCAAGAACTCACCGTCGTTCGTCGTCAACCGGCTGCTCGGTCGCTTCATGGGCGACGCGGGTCGGATCGTCGACGAGGGCACGCCGGTCGAGGTCGTGGAGCAGGCTTTCGCGGGGCTCACCCCGATGCCGCCGTTCATGCTGATCAGCCTGGTCGGCCCGGCGATCGCGCTGCACAACAGCGAGACGCTGACCAAGGCGTTCCCGGACCGGTTCTACGTCTCCCCCAACCTGGCCAAGGTCGTCGAGGCGAAGATCCCGAGCTTCTACGGCAGCGACGGTGCCATCGACCCGAAGGTGCTCGAACTCTTCGAGGCGCCCGGTTCCCCCGTGGTGCTGACGGCCGAGCAGGTTCGTGAGCGCGCGCTGGAGTCGCTCGCCGACGAGGTTCGCCGGATGCTGGACGAGGGCGTCGTGCAGGCGCCCGAGGACATCGACCTGGCGATGATCACCGGCGCCGGCTTCCCGTTCTGGAACGGCGGCGTCACCCCGCTGCTGGACCGGACCGGGATCAGCGAGAAGGTCACCGGCAAGCGGTTCCTCGCTCCGGGTGTCGCCTCGGTGATCGGCAACTGAACAACTGATGCTGGTCGAGAGCGGCGAGGTACGCGCCGCGTATCGGGACCCCGGAAATACCACCGGGTAACGATTTCGGCACCGAAACAGGCTCTGTGACGCGCATCGCGTGTCGCAGAGCCTGTTTCCATCTCATATGTGAGCTACACTCGCCGCATGACCGATGACTACCTCTCCCGCGTCGGCACGCTCATCCGCGACGCGCGTCGGCACAAGAAGCTCACCCAGAACGAGCTCGCCGAGGCGTTGCAGACATCGCAGAGTGCGGTCGCGCGCATCGAACAGGGCAAGCAGAACCTCAGTCTGGAGACCCTGGCCCGCATCAGTGAGGCCCTCGACACCGAAGTCGTGGCCGTCGCCTCCTCCACTCCCCTCAACCTGCGCATCAAGGGCGGCCGCAAGCTGTCCGGCGAGATCGAGGTCCGTACCTCCAAGAACGCAGCCGTCGCCTGCCTGTGCGCGGCCCTGCTCAACAAGGGCAAGACCACGCTGCGCAACCTCGCACGCATCGAGGAGGTCAACCGCATCACCGAGGTGCTGACCTCGATCGGCGTCAAGACCCGCTGGTTGCCCGACAGCAGCGACCTCGAGATCGTCCCGCCCGCGCAGTTCGACCTCGGCGCGATGGACGAGACGGCCGCGCGCCGGACCCGCACCATCCTGATGTTCCTCGGCCCGCTGCTGCACCAGTTCGACGAGTTCCAGCTGCCCAACGCCGGTGGTTGCGACCTCGGCTCCCGCACGGTGGAGCCGCACCTGTTCGCGCTGCGCGCGTTCGGCCTCGACGTGGTCGCGTCGCACGGCTACTACCACGCAAAGGTCGACCCGTCGGTGCACCCGACGAAGCCGATCATCCTCACCGAGCGTGGTGACACGGTCACCGAGAACGCCTTGTTCGCAGCGGCGCTGCACGAAGGTGAGACCGTCATCCACAACGCCAGCCCCAACTACATGGTCCAGGACCTCTGCTTCATGCTGCAGAAGTTCGGCGTGCAGATCGACGGCGTCGGCACCACCACGCTGCGGGTGCGTGGCGTCCAGGAGATCAACCAGGACGTCGAGTACCATCCGTCCGAGGACCCGATCGAGGCAATGACCCTGGTCGCGGCCGCCGTCGTCACCGAGTCGGAGATCACCATCCGGCGGGTGCCGATCGAGTTCATGGAGATCGAGCTGACCCTGCTCGAGGGCATGGGCATGAAGTACGAGATCGAGGGCGAGGAATACACCTCGGCCAACGGCAAGACCCGACTGGTGGACATCACCACCAAGCCCGGTCCGCTGACGGCGCCCAAGGACAAGATCCACCCGATGCCGTTCCCGGGTCTCAACATCGACAACCTGCCGTTCTTCGCGGTCATCGCGGCGTACGCCCAGGGCACCACCACGCTGCACGACTGGGTCTACGAGAACCGCGCGATCTACCTGACCGAGCTCAACTCGCTGGGCGCCAAGGTGCACCTGATGGACCCGCACCGGGTGATGATCGAGGGCAACACGCGCTGGCGTGCGGCCGAGGTCATGTCGCCGCCGGCGCTGCGACCGGCCGTCGTCATACTGCTGGCGATGCTGGCGGCTCCCGGCGTCTCGGTGCTGCGCAACATCTACGTGATCGACCGTGGCTACGAGGAGCTCGACACCCGGCTCAACAAGCTCGGCGCCGACATCCAGACGTTCCGCGACATCTGAGCCAGCACTGCGGCCGACGCACAGACGCGTTGGTATGGCGGGCGAATTGCCCTTCATACCAACGCGTCTCACGTTGTGTGGGGTGCGTCTGCCTAGACTTCAGGGGTGGCACGCACCGCATTCTTCGACCATCCCGGCATCATCGCGATGGCACATCGCGGCTTCACCGGCCGGAACGCACCGGAGAACTCCCTCGCGGCGTTCGCCGCCGCCGTCGACCTCGGCTTCCGGTATGTCGAGACCGACGTGCACGCCACCTCCGACGGCACGCTCATCGCATTCCATGACGACCGGCTGGACCGGGTCACCGACGGAAGCGGTGTGGTCGGTCGGTTGCCCTGGAACGTCGTGCGTGCGGCGAAGATCGCCGGGACCGAGGAGATCCCGACCCTCGACGCAGTGCTCGAGTCGTGGCCGCTGCTGCGGGTGAACATCGACTGCAAGACCGCCGCGGCGGTCGAACCGCTGGTGGCGACCATCGAGCGCCACCGCGCCCACGATCGGGTGTGCGTGGCCTCGTTCTCGGACACGCGCCGGCGGGCCGTACTGCGCGGCCTGTCCCGACCGGTCGCCACCTCGGGCGGAAAGTCGGTGATCAGTCGCTTCGTGATGGGCGGCCCGATCCCGTCGTGGACACGAACTCCGTTGGGTCAGAACGCACTTCGCGCCGTCGACTGCCTCCAGGTGCCCCGCGCAGCAGGCCTGATCCGAGTCGTCACGGAAGCGTCACTGCGCCGGGCACACCGTGCTGGTGTGCAGGTGCACGTCTGGACCATCGACGACGCCACACAGATGCACGATCTGTTGGATCTCGGAGTCGACGGGATCATGACCGACCGCGCCGACACGCTGCGCGAGGTGTTGCTCGCGCGCGGTCAGTGGGTCGGCTGACGCGGCCGGCTCGGGGTCCGAACACCCCAACCGGCGACCGTCGCCGGTTGTGAACGGCAGGGTCAGCGACGTCCGGAGCTGAAGGCCGCTGCGGAGTGCCCGCCGCCGTTCGGGCGTCCCGAGCCGCCGGCACCACCGGAGCGACGCTGGCCGCCGCCGGACGCCTTACCCGAGCCGTTCGCCGCGCCCCGACTGTCGGCACGGTTCTTGTTCCGGCGACGACCGTTGCCAGCACCGTTTCCGG
Source organism: Flexivirga sp. G2 (assembly GCF_055397625.1). Classification (NCBI taxonomy): domain Bacteria; kingdom Bacillati; phylum Actinomycetota; class Actinomycetes; order Micrococcales; family Dermacoccaceae; genus Flexivirga; species Flexivirga sp. G2. Next base: position 1,928,784 of record NZ_AP039675.1, on the reverse strand, counting down.
TGCCGGCGCCAGTGCCGTTTCCAATGCCGCGATTGCGGCCGGACCGCTGACCGTTGCTCGGCTTGCCATTGCCCTGCTTGCCGGCGCTCCCCTGGCCGTTGCGGCTGCCACCCGTCTTGGTGGTCTGCTGGCCGGTTGGTGCGGCGACATACCCGCCGTCGACGAACACGCGCTCACCCGGGGCGAGTTCGCGCAACACGGGATGGTCGGTGTCGGCGACCCGGGTCGTCGTCGGTTTGATGCCGGCCGCCTTGGTCAGGCCGCGTACGTCGTTGCGCTGGTCATCGGTCATCAGCGTGATGACCGTGCCCTCGGCGCCGGCGCGCGCCGTACGACCGGAGCGGTGCAAGTAGGCCTTGTGCTCGGCCGGCGGATCGGCGTGCACCACGAGTGCGACGTCGTCGACGTGGATGCCCCGAGCCGCGACATCGGTGGCGACGAGCGTGTTCGCCGCTCCGGAGTGGAACGCAGCGAGATTGCGCGTCCGGGCGTTCTGGCCGAGGTTGCCGTGCAGGTCGACCGACGGCACACCGCGCTTGTTCAGCTGGCGGGCCAGTGCCTTGGCGCCGTACTTCGTGCGGGTGAAGACGACCGTGCGGCCAGGAGCTGATGCGAGGTCGGCGAGCACGGGGACACGCAGCTCGCGGCTGGAGATGTGCAGCACGTGATGGCTCATCTTGGCGACCGGCGACTGGGCCGAATCCGCCTCGTGCGTCACCGGCTTGCGCAGGAACTCGCGGACCAGGACGTCGATCGCCTTGTCGAGAGTGGCCGAGAACAGCAGCCGCTGGCCGGACGTCGGAGTCTGCTTCAGCAGTCGACGAACGCCGGGCAGGAAGCCGAGGTCGGCCATGTGGTCGGCCTCGTCCAGCACAGTGATCTCGACCGACGCGAGGGAGCAGTGTCCCTGGCTGATCAGGTCCTCGAGCCGACCAGGGCAGGCGATGACAATGTCCACACCGGAACGCAATCCGCGCACCTGCGGGTTCTGGCCGACGCCGCCGAAGACGGTGAGGGTGGTCAACTGTGCCGCATCGGCGAGGGGTTGGAGCGAGTCCTGGATCTGCGTGACCAGCTCACGAGTCGGGGCCAGGATCAACGCGCGGGGCCGGCCCGGAAGCCGCTTGGTCCGCTTCTCCTGCAGTCGGGCGACGAGCGGCAGCGCGAAGGCATACGTCTTGCCACTACCGGTGCGGCCACGGCCGAGGACGTCACGACCGGCCAGCGAGTCCGGCAGGGTTGCCGCTTGGATCGGGGTGGGCGTCGAAATGTCCTGTGCGGCAAGGATTTCAACGAGGCGTGCGGGCACGCCGAGGGCATCGAACGATGAGGTCACAAAAGCTACGTTCTCTTCGGTTGCCTCGCCTGACCAGCCGGTTCCTGAGATCAGGGGCTGCGCATGGAGCGTGCTCGACATGCGGATCAACTCGTGGCGAGAACTGTGACGAGCAGATGCCCACAGGTTATCGGGTCACCCGTGGTCTTGACGAATCGGCAGCCTTTCCAAGCAGACTCGTGACGCAGATCTCACTACCGCCGATCGAGGGACTTCGCGAACTCACGCACTCGATCGACGACGTCCATGTGAACCCGGTTGCTCTCGCGTACTCCCCCACGGTGCATCGCGTGGTCGGCGCCGTCGACATACATCACCTCGCCGGACGGCCGGGGCACGTCAGGCGGCCACAAGGAGTCGGCCGAGCCACCGACAACCAATTGCGGAGCCGGGTATGCCGAAAGAGCCTGCGCCACAGCCTCGTCCGACAGAACCGGCGTCAACCACACAGCGGGCAGGCCGAGCTCGGCCGCCGCCGGCGCGGCATACGTGCCAAGCGACTTGGCCACGACGAGGGTCTGGTCGGCAGCCGGCGCCTCGCGCAGCGCGAGTTCGAGAGCTCCCTCCACCAACTCGGTCGGCGGCCGCTGCCAGCGCACCACCTGGACGAACCATCCGTCCTCCACGAGTCCGATGCCCGTCCAGAACAGCAGCGGCGCGTCGATCGGATAGGCGCCACCCGGCAGAACGATCACCCGCTTCGCGACCCGGCCGGCCGGTTTCGTTCCCGGTGGCCATGCCTCGGTCACGAGTCCGTGTGTTGCCATGTCGTGTGCTCCCATACCCACCTGGATATCGGTCGTCGGTGACCCGCGCAAGCGATCCGTGTGAGCAGCACGACAATCAGGATGGGGAGGAACACGCTCACACAGCGATAAACTTGAAGCACCGATGAATGATGCTGCGACGAGCCCGATCCGCACCGCATTCGTCTTCGGACCGCATGCGGGCGCTCATCGCGTCGCGGCGCGCGCGGGCATTTCGGTCGCCATACCGCTGCTGATGCTGGTCTTGATCGATCGCACCGATTGGGCCGCGTATGCCGCGTTCGGCGCCTTCACCTCGCTCTACGGTCGGCGCAGCGGGTACGCCGAGCGAACCGGCATGCAGGCCATGGCCGGTCTGTTCCTCACCCTGTCCGTGGTGCTCGGCGCGACCATCGCCTTGCTGCCTGGTCGTGCCTGGTGGACGGTTCCCGGCGCGGCGCTGGTGGCCATCACCGGGCAGGTCGTCTCCTCGGCGTTTCGCTGGCACCCTCCCGGCTCCATCTTCCTGGTCTTCGGGATCACGGTCTCCGCATCGATCCCTGGCCAGCCGAGACTGGTTCCGATCGCCGCTGCTGTTGCCGCGTGCAGCGCGGCATTCGCCATGTTGGTCGGTCGCATCGGCGCGCTGCGCGAACCCAGGCAGCGCCCGCGGGCCGTCGTTCCCGGCGCCGACCTGAATGGCACCCTGCGTGACCCTGTTCAGCGAATCACGCTGCTACGACTACTGATCGGCATCCTGGTGGCCGGCAGCATTTCGACAAGTCTGGGCGGCTCCCATCCGTCGTGGGCGATGGTCGCGGTCGTCGCGACGTTGACCGGGCCACGTCGGCAGACTCAGATCGTGCGCGGCATACACCGTGTGGTCGGCACGTTGGCCGGCGTGCTGGTGGCATGGCCGCTGCTCGAGACGCACCCGTCGCCGATCATGACGGTCCTGCTCATCATGATCCTGCAGATGGCAGCCGAGTTGCTGGTCGGTCGCAACTACGCGATCGCCCTGCTCGCCATCACGCCGTTGGCTCTGCTCATGGGTCAGCTGTCGGCCGAACGGCCGATCGGATCGGTGCTGGCGGACCGCGCCCTGGAGACCGCACTGGGTGCGGTCATCGCGCTGGCCATGCTCGTCCCGTGGCCGCGATTGCTCAGTCGGCGACCACTTCGTTCGCCGGCATCGGGACACCGGTAGCTGTGTGAATCTGCTCGACAACCGGGTCAATGATCTTCGGCGTCCATTCGGCACGCTCGGCCTCGGTGGCATGCAGTAGCGCACGTTCGTTCGCGCGGATCCGGGCGAGGTTCGCGATGAGCAACGCGTCGGGCAGCAGCTCGATCAATCGAGCGCTCGGCACCCGGTCGGCCCAGGCCGACGCGTAGGACCGCATCAGTCGCGCATCGCGCTCGTGGTCGACCGGCAACCCGAAGTGGTATGACGGGCCGGCCAGCGCGATCAGCAACGAACACAACGGGTTTCCGACATACGCGTCGCCCCAGTCGAAGAACCGCGAGTCGTGTATGGCCGCTGCCGAGCCGTCCGCGCAGAAGACGTTGCCGGCGTGCAGGTCGTTGTGCTGGATCGCGTCCGGCAGGTCGGAGTCGATCAGGTGCGCCGCGGCCTCGCGCAACGGTTGCTCCGTTGCCGGCGAGTCGGCACCCCTGCCCGCGAGCCAGTGACTCACCAGGTCCTGCGGTTGCCACCGCGGCACGCCGGCAGCCACGAGATCGTCAACGACCTCGGTCGACGCGCGCTGCAGCCGGGCATACCGGCGCAGCACGCCCGACCAGAGTCCGACGATGCTGTCCGCGTCGGCGACCGCGCGCAGCTGCGGTCCGTGATCGGGCATCAACAGCCAGCCGCGCTCATCGTCCGACGCCCATGTCTCCGGCAATCGGTCCGGTGCGACGCGGGTGAGCAGCCGGTAGATGGCAGGTTCCGGCGAGGTGCTCGGCGAGCACGCCTTGAACCAGGCGCGGCCGGCGGAGGTGTCGACGACCAGCTGGGTCGACCACGCGCGGACACGCGGCTGTCGTGGCGTCACCGGCACCCGGGTGAGGCCCCGGCGTTCGAGCGATTCGTCGATCCAGCGCGTCGCCTCCTGCCGCCAGGAGTCGCTCTGCCAGAGTTGGGAATTGGGCACCGGCGGGATCTCGATACGCTCCTTCGTCGCTACTCGATCAGCTGTCGTGCGCGGACAGGCGCGCAATCAGCTGCGTGCCGATGACATCGGGTGTCAGGCCGATCGCCTCGAGCACCTGCCCGCGAGAGGCGTGCTCGAGGTACTCCTTCGGTATGCCGAACGAGTGGACCCGGGCGGAGACGTCCGCCGCGCCGAGGGCGTGTGCCGTCGCGACACCGACACCGGACGTCACCAGGTTGTCCTCGATCACCACGACGTGCTGCACCGTGCGGGCGAGGCAAATGACATCCTCGGACACCGGCAGCACCCATCGGGGGTCGACCACTAGTGCCGAATGTCCTTGTGCCTCAAGCTTTTCCGCGACCTGCAACGCGGTCGGGCACATCGCGCCCACACCGACGATCAGCACCTGGGGATCGGTCGCGTCGTGCAACACGTCCAGTGCACCGTCGGTGCGCACCGCCGTCAGTGGTTCGGCGACGTCACCCTTCGGGAAACGGATCACCGTCGGCGCGTCGGCGACCTCGACGGCCTCGCGCAGCTGGGCCTTGACCTGCTCGCCGTCACGCGGCGCCGCGAGCCGCAGCCCCGGGACGATCGAGCAGATCGACATGTCCCACATGCCGTTGTGCGATGCCCCGTCGGAGCCGGTGATGCCGGCCCGGTCGAGCACGAAAGTGACTCCGGCGTGGTGCAATCCGGCGTCCATCAGCATCTGGTCGAACGCCCGGTTGAGGAAGGTCGCGTAGACCGCGACGACCGGATGCATACCGCCGTACGCCAGGCCCGAGGCCATGGTGACTGCGTGCTGTTCGGCGATGCCGACATCGATGACGCGCTGCGGATAGACCTCGGCGAACTTGTCGAGCCCGACCGGGATCATCATCGCCGCCGTGATCGCGACCAGGTCCGGTCGCTCGGCGCCCAGACGCACCATCTCGTCGCTGAACTCGTCGGTCCAGATGCGACCGGCCACCTCGAAGGGCAGCCCGGTCTCCGGGTTGATCTTGCCGATGCCGTGCATGTGATCGGCCTTGTCGTCCAGGGCCGGCTGGTAGCCGCGCCCCTTCTCGGTGATCACGTGGACGATGCACGGAGCACCGAAGGCCCGCGCGCGGCGCAACGCCTGCTCGATCGCGGCCTCGTCGTGCCCGTCGACCGGCCCGACATACTTGATGCCGAGGTCCTCGAACATGCCCTGCTGCGGGTAGACGATGTCCTTGATCCCGCGTTTGACGCCGTGCAGCGTCTCGTAGGCGAGGCCACCGACCTTCGGCACACCCTTGAGCGTCGTCTTGCCCCAGTCGAGCATCTGCTCGTACTTCCGCGTGGTCCGCAACGCCGCGAGGTGATCGGCGAGACCGCCGATAGTCGGCGCGTAGCTGCGCTCGTTGTCGTTGACGACGATGACGAGCGGCAGGTCACGCTCGACCGCGATGTTGTTGATGGCCTCCCACGACATACCGCCGGTGAGTGCCCCGTCCCCGATCACCGCGACGGTATGGCGGTGCGGCTCACCGCTGAGCACCCGCGCCTTGGCGATGCCTTCTGCCCAGGACAGGGAGGACGACGCGTGCGAGCTCTCGACGATGTCGTGCTCGGACTCCGCACGCGACGGGTACCCGGACAACCCGCCCTGCTTCTTCAGCTTCGAGAAGTCGTGCCGCCCGGTCAGCAGCTTGTGCACGTAGGACTGGTGCCCGGTGTCGAAAACAATGGAGTCCGAAGGCGACTCGAAGACGCGGTGGATGGCGATGGTGAGCTCCACGACACCCAGATTGGGTCCGAGGTGGCCTCCGGTGCGCGAGACCGAGTCGACCAGGAACTCGCGGATCTCCGCCGCGAGATCGTCCAGGCGTTCCGCGGGAAGCCGCCGCAGGTCCTCGGGTGAGGAGATCGTGTCGAGCAGTCCCACGTCGTTCGCGCCTTTCGTTCCTTCGGATTACGCGTCGATCGAGTCTACGCGTCGGTGCACTCGCACCCTGTCAGGACGCCTCACCCGGCCCGTCGGTTGCACCACGATGCCGCTGGTACCGTGGACGGATACATCCACCGACAGGGGAGCGCTTCGGCGCTGAGAGTGCGGCTCGCCCGCAGACCCTTGAACCTGCTCCGGTTAGCACCGGCGAAGGGAGTCATCAATGGCTACTGTCAGCGCGCCCGGCGAACGGTCCGCGATCACCGCACTGCTCGCCTATCGCACCATCGACCTGGTCACCGTCGCCACGCTCGGTGTCGCGTCCGGTGTCGTCTTCTGGGCGTGGTCGAAGGCATGGCTGGGAATCAGCACCCTCGGACTCTTCACGGCTCCACCGGTACTCGGGCTGCTCGCCGGGCCGTGGCTGCTCGGCGGCGTCCTCGGCGGCCTGGTCGTGCGCAAACCCGGTGCCGCTCTTGCCACCGAATTCATCGCCGCCGCCGTTGAGATGCTCGTGGGCAACCAGTGGGGCGCCAGCACCCTGATGTCCGGTCTGCTGCAGGGCCTCGGCGTCGAGGTCGTACTCGCGCTGGTCCTCTACAAGCGTTTCGGTGTCGTCATCGCGGCGCTCGGCGGAGCGATGGCCGGAGCGTTCGAGATCTTCTACGAGTGGCACAGCTACTACTCGGCGTGGACCTGGAACTACAAGCTGGCCTACCTCGGCTGCACCATGCTCTCCGGAGCGATCCTCGCCGGCGTCGTCGGCTGGATCCTGGTCCGTGCGCTGGCCGCCACCGGCGTGCTCGACGCGTTCGGCGCGGGACGTGAGCATCACGCCCGCAACGCGGTGTGAGCGGGGCACACGCCTCCTTCCGCGGCTTCGGCTGGCGTCCGTTGGGGCGTCGCGAAGAGGTCATCAGCGGTCTAGACCTCAGTTTCTCCCCCGGCCAGATCGTCCTGTTGGCCGGCGGCAGCGGCGCCGGCAAATCGACGCTGCTGCGGGCATTGGCGGGTCTACTGGGCGAGGCCGTCCCCGGCGACCAGTCCGGCACGGTCGAGGTCGACGCCCCCTCCGGGATGCTGTTGCAGAACCCGGCGGACTCGCTGGTGGCGGCGACCATCGGCCGTGAGGTCGCCTTCGGCCCGGAGAACCTCGCACTCCCCCGCGACGAGATCTGGCGCCGGGTCCATGACGGTCTCACCCGGGTGGGTCTGCCGTATGACGTGAACCGGCAGACCACGGCACTGTCCGGCGGCGAGCTGCAGCGTCTCGCGCTGGCCGGCGTGCTCGCCATCCGACCCGGGCTGTTGCTGTTGGACGAACCGACGTCGATGCTCGACGACGAGACCGCGGACCAGGTGCGGCGATGCGTCCTGGACGTGGCGCGCGCGACCGGTGCGACCACGGTCGTCGTCGAGCACCGGATCGGGCCGTGGCTCCCGCAGTGCGATCGGGTCATGGTGCTCGACCACGGACAGGTGGTCGCCGACACCACCCCGTCGCGCTTCGTCACCGACCACACGCAGCAGATGCTGGACGCGGGTGTGTGGATGCCGGGCGCACCGGACCCGACGCCGGTCGCGGTCGCTCCGGGTTGGGTGACTCCCGACCGCCCGGGGCCTGCCTTGCACACCGAGGCGTTGCACATCGACCTGACCGTCCGATCGCTGCAGGGCAGGGTGACCCACCGGGCGCTCGACGGCGTGACGACCGACCTGCAGGCCGCTCGACTGACTGCCCTGGTCGGCCCGTCGGGCGCGGGCAAGTCGACCCTGCTCGCGGCCTTCGCCGGCATGCTGCGGCCATCCGCCGGGACCATCACCGGAGCCGAACCGCCGTTCGTGCATCGCCGTTCCCGGCAGCTCGCCGCGGCCGCCGGTTTCGTCCCGCAGAATCCCGAGCACGGCTTCCTCCGAACGACCGTGCGCGACGAAATCGCTTGCACCGCAACCCGACTCGGTCGGTCGGTCGACGTCGACGGCCTGTTGGGGCTGATGCGCCTGGACCATCTGGCGGGTGCCAACCCGTTCCAGCTCTCCGGTGGGGAACAGCGACGGCTGGCTGTGCTGGCCGCGCTCGCGCACCGTCCGTCGGTGGTACTGCTGGATGAGCCGACCGTCGGGCAGGACCGACACACCTGGGCTGCCGTGACGGGATGGGCGCTCGCCGCGCGTCACGCCGGTGCGACCGTCGCCACCGCCACGCACGATCATGCGCTGGTGGAGCTGTCGGACACCGTCATACAGCTGAAGAACGGGCAGGCTGTCGGATGAAACACGTGATGACACAGGCAAATCCGCTCGCCCTGCTGGCGTTCGGATTCACCGCCGTGATCGGGTCCTTCCTCGTCGACCGGCCGACGACGGCACTCGTGATCGTCGCCGTGTATGCCGTGCTGGCGGTCCTCGTCGTCCCGGCCTGGCGTCCGCTGCGATGGCGTCTGGTTGCGGTCGGCTTCGCGGCGATCTCGCTCTGGTGGTCCTCGTGGCTGCTCGGTGGGCACGACCCGTCGCTCGCCACGACGGCCGCCGGCCGCATCCTGGTGCTCGCGCTGCCCGGTGCGATCGTCGCGGCATTCATCGACCCGATGCGATTCGGCGACGCGTTGGCCCAGAACCTCAGGCTGCCGGCACGATTCGTCGGTGCGTTCACCGCATCGCTGACCCGCTTCGACCGACTGGGCGACACGTTCGAACAACTCCAGCACACCCGTCGCATCCGCGGCTTCGGGCCGAGCCGCAGTCCGCTCGCACGGGTGGCCGCGACCGGCCCGCTCACCTTCGGCTTGCTGGTGTCGGCCATGCGCGGAGCCACTCAGCTCTCACTGGCGATGGACGCTCGTGGCTTCGCCACGGCGCACCGGCGCAGCTGGGCGCAGGAGTCACCCTGGCGGCGATGCGACACCGGCGTCGTCGCCGTGGCTGTGGTGGTGACGATCCTCCTGCCGGTCGCCCTCCGCCTCGCCTGAGACCGGCCACGAGTGACGGCTCTCTCGGCGAGTGACGGCGCCTTCGGACCGTCACTCGCCGAAGAAGCCGTCACTCGGGATGAGGGGTCACCAGTTGGCTTCGTGCGGGGCGCGCGGGAGCCGCAGCTTCGCAGGGTGGTTGATGTAAACCGTGCCGCCGCTGTGCGGGACCCAGACGTTCTCGAACTGCTCGCGCTTGTAGGTGACCCGCACCTCGTTGTTGTCCTTGATCAGGTGTGAGGCCGGGTCGTTCATCACCGGGTCGCCGTCGGCGGTGAAGCCGACCAGCACCATCAGGTGACCGTTGGTGGAGTAGCCCGCACCGTCCAGCTCAGAGCTCTTGAAGGAGACCGAGGTGATCACCGGCATGCCGGCGGCGATGAACGGCTCCGCCTCGGCCAGGCTGCGCAGCCGGGTCACGAAACCCTCCAGTCCGCGACTGCCCGTGTATGCCGTGTTGAACGGCCAGTTGCCGCAACCGTCGTAGACGTAGTCGAAGGTGTTGCGTGCCGCGAAGTCGACCTGCGGGTCCTCGTATGCCGGGTCCACCCAGGAGAGCTCGGCCGCGCTCGGGCCCTTCTTCCAGTACGCCAGCACCATCGAGGAAGACGTCGGTGAGCACCACGCCTCTCCCCCGTTGTCCCACTGCGGGTATTGGCCGGCGTGCTTCTCCTGCGAGAAGGTCGGCACGTCCAGGATGTGCTCGCGACCGAGGGTGAAGGTGCTGCCGGGGACGGTGGGATCGTCCGGCAGCGCGGACGCGACCGCACCGAGGAATCGCACGGTGGGTGTCAACCGCGTGCCGTTGGGACGCAGTAGTTGGATCCGCAGCTGGAAGTCGGTGAGCGTGTGGTCGTTCAGCATGTGGAAGGTGTCGGTCCACACCGTGGCGTAGTCGGTGTCCTGACCGTCCAGCGACTGCCGTTGTATGGCGCCACCCTGGTCGGGGTCGTTGCTGCACCAGCGGCCCAGCACGAACCAGTCGGTCAGCGTGCCGTCGTCGGCGTGCCCGCGCACATTGATCTCGACCCAGGTGCCGTTCGGGGTGTCGGCGTTCCACGAGCTGATCAGCTCGGTCAGGCCGAAGCCGTTGGCCCGCCAGGGCGAGGTCCAGGTGCTGACGTCATACAGCTTCGTGGGCGCGTTTTCGACTGTGGGATCAGCGAATTCGCGAGTCCCGGACGGCCGGGAGATCCGCAGCCCGTGCTCGTCCGCGTGCACTCCGGCACCGTGACCGTGCGCCCACGCCCGGGCGCCGGTGAACCGGTGGTAGCGGATGTGCCGATCCGATGTAGCGGCGGCCGCGGTGCGAGTCGCCGCGGACGCGACCGGCGCGCCGAACAGCAACGCACCTCCGGCCGCCATACTGCCGAGAACCACCTGCCGGCGTGTGGCAGAGGGCAGGTGCACTGTGGGGAGCAGCGCGGAACGATCGGACATGATCCAGACTCCTTGGGCCGTCGGGGGACGATCAGTCCAGTCTTGCGTAAAGGAAGCTCGCAGTTGTCGCTCGGGTGCAAATTCTTTCCGCACGAACCCGGCCACAGCCGACGACGACCCGGCCGAACGAAGCGCCGGGCCACCGGACAGCCGACGACGACCCAGCCGAACGACGAGCCGACGGCACGACCAGCACAACGGGATGCCCCCGCCGAACGTGTTCGGCGGGGGCATCCCGTTGTGCTGCGAGGAGTCGGAGCAGACGACTCAGCCCACGAGGGACCGCAGCACGTACTGCAGGATGCCGCCGTTGCGGTAGTAGTCGGCCTCACCGGGTGTGTCGATGCGGACGACCGCGTCGAACTCCACCTTTGTGCCGTCCTCCTTGGCCGCGGTGACGTGGACCGTCTTCGGAATGCCCTTGCCCTCGTTGAGCGCGGTGACACCCGTGATGTCGAACGTCTCGGTGCCGGACAGGCCGAGCGACTCGATGTTCTGGCCTTCGGGGTACTGCAGCGGCAGGACGCCCATGCCGATCAGGTTGGAGCGGTGGATCCGCTCGAACGACTCGGCGATGACGGCCCGGACGCCGAGCAGCATGGTGCCCTTGGCGGCCCAGTCACGCGAGCTGCCGGTGCCGTACTCCTTGCCGGCGAGCACGACCAGCGGGATGCCGGCCTTCTCGTAGTTCTGCGCGGCGTCGAAGATCGCAGCCTGCTCGCCGCCCGCGGTGAAGTCGCGGGTGAAGCCACCCTCGACGTCGTCCAGCAGCTGGTTGCGCAGCCGGATGTTGGCGAAGGTGCCGCGCACCATGACCTCGTGGTTGCCACGACGCGAGCCGTAGGAGTTGAAGTCCTTGCGCTCGATGCCGTGCTCGGACAGGTACTTGCCCGCCGGGCTGTCGCCCTTGATCGAACCTGCCGGGCTGATGTGGTCGGTCGTGACCGAGTCGCCCAGCTTGGCGAGCACCCGCGCGCCCGCGATGTCCTCGACCGGCGACGGGTCCTTCGCCATACCTTCGAAGTACGGGGGCTTGCGCACGTAGGTCGACTCGGCGTCCCACTCGAAGATGTCGCCCTCGGGCGTCGGCAGCGACTGCCAGCGCTCGTCACCGGCGAACACGTCGGCGTAGTCCTTGATGAACATGTCGCGGTCCATCGACGAGGCGATCGTCGACTCGACGTCGGCCGGGTTGGGCCAGATGTCCTTCAGGAAGACGTCGTTGCCCTGCTGGTCCTGACCGAGCGGGTCGGAGTCGAAGTCGAAGTTCATCGTGCCCGCGAGCGCGTAGGCGATGACCAGCGGCGGCGATGCCAGGTAGTTCATCTTCACGTCGGGGTTGATGCGGCCCTCGAAGTTGCGGTTGCCCGAGAGCACCGACACGACCGTGAGGTCGTTCTCCTGCACCGCCGCCGAGATCTCGTCGGCCAACGGACCCGAGTTGCCGATGCAGGTGGTGCAGCCGTAGCCGACCAGGTAGAAGCCGAGCTTCTCCAGGTAGGGCCACATGCCGGCCTTGTCGTAGTAGCCGGTGACGACCTGCGAACCCGGTGCCATGGAGGTCTTGACCCACGGCGGCACCGTGAGGCCCTTCTCGACGGCGTTCTTGGCGAGCAGCGCGGCGGCCATCATCACCGACGGGTTGGAGGTGTTGGTGCAGCTGGTGATCGAGGCGATCACGACCGCGCCGTCCTTCAGGCCGTATGCCGCGCCTTCGGCGGGCTTGACCTCGGCTTCGCGCAGGCTGCCCTCGACGCCGTAGTTCTTGACGTCCAGGTCGAACTGCTGCTTGGCGTCGGACACGACGATGCGGTCCTGCGGGCGCTTCGGACCGGCGATCGACGGCACGACCGTGGACAGGTCGAGCTCGAGGCGCTCGGAGAAGCGCGGCTCGACGCTCGGGTCGTGCCAGAGACCCTGCTCCTTGGCGTAGGCCTCGACGAGCGCCACCTGGTCGTCCGGGCGGCCGGTGAGACGCAGGTAGTCCAGGGTGACGTCGTCGACCGGGAAGATCGCGCAGGTGGAGCCGAACTCGGGGCTCATGTTGCCGATCGTGGCGCGGTTGGCGAGCGGCACGGAGGCCACACCCTCGCCGTAGAACTCGACGAACTTGCCGACCACACCGTGCTCGCGGAGCATCTGGGTGATCGTCAGCACGACGTCGGTTGCCGTTGCGCCCGAAGGGATCTCGCCGGTCAACTTGAAGCCGACCACGCGCGGGATGAGCATCGAAACCGGCTGTCCGAGCATCGCGGCCTCGGCCTCGATGCCACCGACGCCCCAGCCGAGCACACCCAGGCCGTTGACCATGGTGGTGTGGCTGTCGGTGCCGACACAGCTGTCCGGGTAGGCCTGCACGGCGCCCTCGGCGTTCTCCCGCGTCATGACGCCACGGGCCAGGTGCTCGATGTTGACCTGGTGGACGATGCCGGTGCCCGGGGGAACGACCTTGAAGTCGTCGAACGCGGTCTGGCCCCAGCGCAGGAACTGGTAGCGCTCGCGGTTGCGGCCGTACTCGATCTCGACGTTCTTCTCGAAGGCGTCCGGACGACCGGCGACGTCGATGATGACGGAGTGGTCGATGACCATCTCGGCCGGAGCCAGCGGGTTGATCTTCTTGGCGTCACCGCCGAGGGCGCTGACGGCCTCGCGCATGGTGGCCAGGTCGACCACACACGGCACACCGGTGAAGTCCTGCATGATCACGCGCGCCGGCGTGAACTGGATCTCGGTGCTGGGGTTCGCGTTCTCATCCCACTGACCGACGCCGTTGATGTGATCCTGGGTGATGTTGGCGCCGTCCTCGGTGCGCAGCAGGCACTCGAGCAGGACCTTCAGGCTGAACGGCAGGTTCGTGCTGCCCTCGACCTTGTCCAAGCGGTAGATCTCATAGGACTTCTCGCCCACTGCGAGCGTGTCCTTGGCTCCGAAACTATTGGTGCTCATGCGCTGCCGACTCCTTCGTCTCTGGCACTAGCGGACGGCTTTATCTTGACGTCAAGATAAGTTAATCACAGCGGCCGGTGCGGATTCAGCGAAGGTCTGCCTAACTCCCGGAGGCCGTTGACCACGACCTCGATCCTGCCACCGATCGCACCTTCGAGGGCGGCCGCCGGACAGATCAGCGGCCTACCTCCACCGCGGAAGTGGTGGCAGGCCCACTGCGCTCGCCGGCCGTCGTTCCTAGCGTCGAGAGCATGAACAAGCGCACCTCACCACCACGCCCGGACACGACGCCGCTGCGTGGCCGCCCGGCCCGACTCCGCCGGTGTCTTCGGTACGGCACCGCCATACTGCTGATCGCCGGGAGCGCTGCCGCTCTCGGGAGCAGTGGACCCAGCCGTGCAGCACCGGCCGCACGGCAGCAGACCGAGACCGCCGCGACGCCGAGCACCGCACGGGGCACACCGCTCTGGGTCGAGCCGTTGCGGACACTCAGCGAGAGCGGCACCCGGAAGTACCTGAAGCACGCGGAGTTCAGTGCCGCGGGCGTCCGTCACGGAGTGCGGCTCCTGCGGGTGGTCTACCGCACGGTCGATCCGCACGGCCGGCCGACGACCGCGAGCGGACTGCTGGCGCTACCGGTCGGGCCGACCGGCACGCTGACAACCGTCTCGTTCGCGCACGGCACCACCAGCTACCGCGGCGATGCCCCGTCGTCCCTCCCCGAGGACGGATTCACCTCGGCGCCGGCGGTCGCCTACGCGTCCGCCGGGTACGCCGCGGTGGCGCCCGACTACCTCGGTCTCGGCGTGGGGCCGGGCCCACAACCCTGGTTCGACGCACCGTCGGAGAGCGCCGCGTCCCTCGACCTGTTGCGAGCCGCTCGCGCTTACACGGCCGGCCTGGCGACCCGGACCGGCTCCGACGTGCTGGCGACCGGTTTCTCACAGGGCGCGTCGGCCGCGCTGGCCCTGGCACGCAGCCTCCAGGACGGTGCCGACCCGAGCTTCCGAGTACGCGCGGTGGCACCGGTCAGCGGCGCCTATGCATTCCGCTCGACCGAACTCCCCGCCCTGCTCAACGGGTCGATCCCGCCCCAGGTCGCGGTGCCCTACGTCAGTTACCTGCTGACGTCATACGACCGGGTGTACGGCGTCTACCGCTCCCCCGCCGAACTCTTCCGGCAGCCGTACGCCGATCGCGTCGAGACGCTCTTCAACAGTGAGGTTCCGGGCCAGGACATGATGAGGGCGCTCCCGAGCAGTCTGCAGAAACTGTTGACTGCCAAGGGTTTCCAGCAGCTGCAACACCCGACGGGAGGACTGGCCCGGGGACTGCGAACTGCGGACGCGGTGTGTGCCGCGCGACTCTCGACGTCCGTGCGTCTCGACTACGCGAAGAACGACGAGCAGGCGGTCAACGCGAACACCGCGGCCTGTATGACGTCGCTACGGCAGCACGGGACCGCCGTGCGCACCGACGAGCTGGGCACGCCGGACTATGCCGGTTCGCGGCATCTCGGCTCGGCGGTCGCCGGGGTGACCGACACGTTGCACTGGTTCCATCAGGTGGCGCCGCCTCGGGACTGACGTGCCGCGCGTAAGGCAGCACGCAGCACCGCCGCCAGTTCCTCGCGCAGGTCCTCGGAAACCACGATCCGACTGATACCGAGGTCGGCCCGCCACGAAGCGAGCATCGCTGCGACGTCATCCGCGCGCTCGGGCAGCAGCGCGAACGCGCCGCTCGCGCGCAGGTCTGCAGCGGACTGGCCATTGCCGTGGAAGCCCACGAGAAGGTCGCCGACACCGATCGGGTTGACGACGAAGGTGATCCGTCGATCGTGTTGCTGTGCAAGGCGATTCGCGGACTGCACCATGCCGGCCACGTCCTCCGTCGTGGCCGTCGGACGGAGCGCAAGCGCCACTTCATCGGCCGTTTCGGCGGCAACGGCCAAGGCTCTGGGCCCGCCCGCGGCCACCGTAATCGGGACCTGGCCCGGCAGGTCTGCGGCCCGGACCTGCCGGGCCGCTGTCGTCACCCAGTCACGGGACGCGCGGCCATCCATCGCCGGACGTCCGGCGCGCTGCGCGAACTCATGGATCATCGGCAGGCCGGTGCCGAGTCCGAGTCCGAAGCGGCCACCGCTCAGGGTCGCAAGCGATCGGGTCTGGTCAGCGACCTCGGTGGGTTCGCGCAACGGCGCCGCGAGGACGTGCGTTCCGACGTGCAAGGACGTGGTCACCGACGCGGCGATGGCCATCAGCTGGAACGGGTCGGCCGACCACGGGTTGTCCGGGCAGACCACCCCGTGGAAGCCGTCCGCCTCGAGCTCGCGCGGCAGGGTGCGCCACGCCTGCGGGTCGGGTTGCGGGTTGGCGATGACGTCGATGTTCGGAAGTTGTGTCGTCATACAGCCAGCTTCTGCCGGTATGACGCAGGGCGCATCCGCTCAGTGTTGAGATCGCCACTGCGGATCACGCCCGGTGCGGGCGATCGTCCGCGCCAGTCTGTCCGCATCGGCGGGCGGCTCGGTGGGCGGCCCGAAGGGTGCACCGCCGAAGAGCTCGAAGAACGAGTCGACCCGGTCCAGCTGGTCGTCCGTCGCGGATGCCTGCTGGCCGGTGGCCCGGGCGAGGTCCCACCCGTGGACCGTCAACTCCTCCATCGCCACCAGCGCGTTGTCGGCGGCGTCCATCTCGACGCCACCGGCGGACGTCTTTCCCTGCCAAGCGGATTCGTCCTGCCACGCCGACGCCAACTGCCCGAGCGCAGTCGGGATCGCGGTGCGCCAGTCGTCGACCAGTGACTGCGGAGGGTCCGCAGCCGCCTTCGCGGCGTTCGTCGTGAACACGCTGGTGAACTGGTGCACGTGTGCGAGCAGGTCCGCCACCGTCCAGTCGCTGCAGGGTGTCCGCAGGGCGAGGTGCTCGTCCTGGACTCCCGACACCAGCCGGCTCATGGTGGTCGTTCCCGGTTCCAGATCGAACATCAGGGTCACCTCGCGGGTCGCAGGAATCTCTCGCAGATCAATCTAGCCAGCGACCGCGCCCGCGTCGTCGTTGAGCGCCGAAGGAGCTTGGAAACTCTGAAAATACAGCTTGCGGCGGAGTCGGAAACCGAGGCGTTCGTACAACGCGATGGCCAACGCGTTGCCGGCACCCGTGTGCAGCATCGGGAGTTCGCCACGCTGCTCGATCCCGTGGGCGACCGCTCGGATCAGCCGGGTCGCCAGGCCCAGGCCGCGAAACCGCTCGTCCGTGCACACCGCACTGATCTCGGTCCAGCCCGGCGGACGCAGGCGCTCGCCGGCCATCGCGGCGAGTGCGCCGTCGATGCGGATGCCGAGATAGCTGCCGAGCTCGATCGTGCGCGGCAGGAAGGGCCCGGGTTCGGTGCGTGCGACCAGGTCGAGCATCTCGGGAACGTCGTCCGGTCCGAGCGGCACCGCCTCCGGCTCCGGTGCCGTCCGCAGGGTCTCGGCGACCAGTTGCACACCGGGCACCTGAGCGATCGGTGTCCACCCGGCCGGCGCGTCGAGCAGGTCAGCAGCGAAAAGTCCACTACCCCCGGCACCGAGCAGCACCGCCAGGTCGGACCAGTCCTTCGAAGTCGGTGACGTCGGCAGACCGACGAACGGGGACACCTCACGATCGAGCACGACGGCTGCGCCACGACGAAGGAAACTCTCGGCCAACGGTCCCCCGGCCGAGGACCAGACCGGGTTGTCCAGCGCGCTCGCCGAGTCCATCGGACCGACCGACCCACCGGCGTTCTCACAGATCGTCATACCGACATCATCGTCGGGCCTCCGATGTCAGTCCGCTGCGGGTTCCAGGATCGCCACGCACTCGATGTGATGGGTCATCGGGAAGGCGTCGAACGCCCGCACCGACACGACGCGGTAGCCGGCGTCCGCGGCATACGACAGGTCACGCGCCAGCGCGGCCGGGTCACAGGCGATGTATGCCGCCCGACGCGGCCTGCGCGCCAGGACGTCGCCGATCACGGCACGGCCGGCGCCGGACCGCGGCGGGTCCAGCACGACCAGATCGACGGATTCGAGCGTCTCGTCCATCGCCGCCTGCCAGCCGTCCCGGCCGATGTCGGCACGCTGCAGAGAGGCATGCCCCACACCGGTGAGGTTCGGTCCGGCATCGCGCACTGCCCGTGAGTCGCCCTCGAGACCCAGGACGCGACCCGTGGGCCCGACCGCGTCCGCGAGGAACGCGGTGAACACACCGACGCCGGCATACAGGTCCAGCGCGCGCTCCCCCGGCCGCGGCTGCAAGCCTTCCAGGGCCGCTGTGACGAAGGTTGCCGCCGCGCCCGGGTGCACCTGCCAGAAGCCGCGGGAAGACACCCGGAAGCCTCGTGCCGCAACGCCGTTCGGGGCGACCTGCTCGACCACGTTCGGGACGCCGGAGTCGCGCACCGGCAGATCGACGGCCACGACCTCACGGTCGGACGCGACGGCGACGTCGACTCCCGTGACATGCGGTTCGACGGGTTCCTCGAGCAGCCCGGTGGCCGCGATCTCGGGCACCGCGATCAGGCAGTCGTCGACCGCCACGACGTCGTGGGAGCGGTGCTTGCGCAGTCCGAGCCGGCGATCCGGCGACACGGAGAACTCCACGCGGGTCCGCCAGCGCAGGCCCTCCTGGTCGCCCGGGACCGGCTCGACCACGCCGTCCCAGTCGATCCCGGCGAGCCGGCGCAACTGCTCACGCACGACGCGGGTCTTCAGCTCCCGGCCGAACGCCGCGGACGTGTGCTGCCAGTCGCAGCCGCCGCAACCACCCGGTCCGGCGAAACGGCACGGCGCCTCACGACGCTCCGGTGAGGCGTCCAGCACGCGCACGGCGTCCGCGCGCAGGAAGCGCGACGCCGTGCCCCCGTCGGTGATGCGGGCCACGACGCGCTCACCGGGCAACGCGTGCCGGAGGAAGACGACCCGGCCATCGTGCCGCGCGACGCAGTGTCCGCCGTGAGCCACGTCGCCGACCTCCACCTCGACCTCGGTGCCGACGAGCGAGTCGCCCTGAGCGGCCGTGCGTCGTCGCTGGTCGCCTCGCCGCTGGTCACCGCGTCGCTGATTGCCGCGCCGCGTGGCCGCCGGCCGCTTGCCCTTGCTCATCGCCGTTCCCTCATCGTCCGCGCCGGACCGAGCCCGGTCGCGGTCCGTCGTAGTCCTGCTCGTGGCCCTGGCTGGACCGCAGCTGCCACGGCACGCTGGCGACCATCACGCCCGGAGTGAAGAGCAGCCGCGACTTCAGTCGCAGTGCAGACTGGTTGTGCAGCAGCTGTTCGTACCACCGGCCGACGACATACTCCGGGATGTAGACCATCACCACGTCGCGGGGGCTGTCCCGGCGAATCGTCTTGACGTACTTGATGATCGGGCGGGTGATCTCCCGGTATGGCGAGGAGATGGTCTTCAGCGTCACCGGAATCTCGCGCCGCTCCCATTCCTCCTGCAGAGCACGCGTGTCCTCGGGGTCGACGTCGACTGTGACCGCCTCGAGCACCGACGGCCGCGTGGCGCGGGCGTAGGCGAGCGCCCGCATGGCCGGCTTGTGCAGCTTGGAGACCAGCACGATCGCGTGGACGCGGGACGGCAGCAACTGGTCGTCGGCGGACTCCGCGAGCCGCAGCTCCTCGCTGACCCGGGTGTAATGGCGCCGGATCTGGACCATCAGCGCGAACAGCACGACCATCGCGGCCACTGCGTACCCCGCACCATGGGTGAACTTCGTCAGCAGCACGACGACGAGGACGGTCCCGGACATCGCTGCACCGACCGCGTTGATGACCCGCGCTCGCTTCATCCGGGCCGGTGCGGTCGGCGGATTCTCCGCCTTCAGGTTGCGGTTCCAGTGCCGGATCATGCCGATCTGGCTGGTGGTGAACGAGACGAACACGCCGACGATGTAGAGCTGGATGAGGCGGGTCGGTTCTGCGTCATACACGATGACCAGCAGCATGGCCATGCCGGCGAGGATCAGGATGCCGTTGGAGTAGGCCAGCCGGTCGCCGCGGGTGTGCAGCTGCCGGGGCAGCCACCCGTCGCGGGCGAGGATCGAGGCCAGCACCGGGAATCCGTTGAAGGCGGTGTTGGCGGCCAGCACGAGGATGACACCGGTCACGATGGCCAGGAAGACGATTCCGGGCGGGAAGCCGTGGAAGACCGCGTGCGACAGCTGGCCGAGCACGGTGTCCTCGTTGTAATGGGTGACCGGCTTTCCGTCCAGCAGCAGGTTGCCCGGGTGGTCCGGGTCCTGGATGTGTATGCCGGTCCAGTTGGCCAGCGTCACGATCGACACCAGCATGACGACCGAGATGGTCCCCATCAGCAACAGCGTGGTGCCGGCGTTCTTGCTCTTCGGCTTCTGGAACGCGGGCACGCCGTTGGAGATGGCCTCGACACCGGTCAGTGCCGCGCAACCGCTGGAGAAGGCCCGCAACAGCAGGAAGATCAGGGCGACCTGGCCGAGCGTGTCCATGTGCGGCTGCGGCGCCAGGGTGAACTTCGCGCTCTCGGACATCGGCAGGTCGCCGAGCAGCTTGCGGGCGGTGCCCACGATCGCCAGCCCGATGACGCCGATCATGAACAGATAGACGGGTATGGCGAAGAAGCTGCCCGACTCGCGCACACCGCGCAGGTTCATCGCGGTCAGCGCGACGATCAGGAAGACCGCCACGATCACCTCGTGACCGTGGATCGCCGGTAGCGCGGACGCGGCGTTCTGGACACCGGACGAGATCGACACCGCGACGGTGAGTGTGTAATCCACCAACAATGCCGATGCGACGGTCAACCCGGCCTTCGGCCCGAGGTTCGTCGTCGCGACCTCGTAGTCACCGCCACCGGACGGGTAGGCGTGCACGTTCTGTCGGTAGGACGCGACGACCACGGCCATGACGCAGACGACGCCGAGGGTGATCTGCCACGAGTGGGTGAAGGCGAACGAACCGCCGGCCAGCCCCAGGGTCAGCAGGATCTCGTCGGGCGCGTAGGCCACCGACGACAACGCATCACTTGCGAAGATCGGCAATGCGAGCTTCTTCGGCAGCAGAGTTTCGCCGAGTTTGTCGCTGCGCATCGCGCGACCGACGACGAGGCGCTTCAGTGCGCGACCGGTCCCAGACACAACGCGTGAGTGTATGACGCATCGCGCCGCAACCGGACATTCGCCACCTGCTGGGCACCGGCGAGTTTGCTCACATCCGCCGCGTGGGCCGTATGACGGCTCCGTCCGCGCGCTCGGGTAGCGTTCCCTCCGTGTACTTCGTGATCATGGGTTGTGGTCGTGTCGGCTCCATGCTGGCGCTGAGTTTGGAGAAGCACGGGCACGAGGTCGCAGTGATCGACCGCGACGAAGCGGCGTTCCGTCGTCTCGGGCCCAGCTTCGAGGGCTTGCGCGTCCCGGGCATCGGATTCGACCGCGACACGCTGCTGCGGTCCGGCATCAAGAAAGCCGACGCGTTCGCCGCCGTCAGCAGCGGTGACAACTCCAACATCCTGGCGGCGCGCGTGGCCCGCGAGACCTTCGGTGTGCAGAACGTCGTCGCGCGCATCTACGACCCGGGCCGTGCGGAGGTCTACGAGCGGCTCGGCATACCGACCGTTGCGACCGTGCGCTGGACCAGTGACCAGATCGTGCGCAAGATCCTGCCGCTGGGTGCGCTGCCGTTGCACACGGACGCCAGCGGCAAGGTGATGATCGCCGAGGTCCCGCCGCATCCGTCGTGGGTCGGCACGCCGTTGCGGCGCATCGAGGAGGCGACCGGCTCGCGGGTCGCCTATCTGACCCGACTCGGCGACGGCCTGGTGCCCGACGCGGATGCCGTCTTCCAGGAGGGCGATCTGCTGCAGCTGAGCCTCCCGGCCGACCGCGTGCAGCAGATCGAAGACACCCTCAAGTCCGTCAAACCGGTCGACTGACCCACGAAACAGCTGTAATCCCAAGGAGATTCATCAGATGCGAGTTGTTGTCGTCGGGGCCGGAAGCGTGGGGCGTTCCATCGCCCGCGAGTTGATCCTGCGTCACCACCAAGTGCTGATCATCGACAAGTATGCCGACGAGGACCGCTCCAGCGCTGTCCCCGAGGCGTCCTGGCTGCTGGCCGACGCGTGTGAGATGTCCACCCTCCGGGAGGCCAATCTGGAGACCTGCGAGGTCGTCGTCTGCGCGACCGGCGACGACAAGGTCAACCTCGTGGTCTCACTGCTGGCCAAGACCGAGTTCGGCATCAACCGCACCGTCGCTCGCGTGAACAACCCGAAGAACGAGTGGATGTTCGACGAGGCCTGGGGCGTCGATGTCGCGGTCTCGACGCCGCGCCTGATGACCGCGCTCGTCGAGGAGGCCGTCAGCGTCGGCGACCTGGTCCGCTTGTTCCAGTTCCAGCAGGGCAAGGCCACGATGGTCGAGATCACCGTGCCCGCCGACAGCCCCAACGTCGGTGTCGCGGTCGGTCAGCTGCAGCTGCCGCCGGACTGTGTGCTCGTCGGCATCATCCGCGACAACGTGCCGATGGCTCCGGACCAGTACGACGCCATCGAAGGTCTCGACGAGCTCTTGCTGCTCGCGACGCCCGAGGCCGAGCAATCGCTCGGCGCGGTGCTCACCGGTCGCCCGGCCGATCAGATCCGGACGCACTCCCCCGCCGGCGACTGAGTTTCGGCCAGCGCGTGCGGTGACAGCAGCGCCAATTATCTCGCTACTGTCGTCACTTTCTCGCCCGCTCGCGCCGGTTCAGGCAACAGGGTCGCTACTGTCGTCACTTTCTCGCGATACCAGCGCATTTCGGGCGACCAACTGGCGACAGTAGGCACTTCGGTGCCGGAACCTGAGCCGGAGGCTCAGCGCGACTTGATCTCGTACGACGGGTTGAAGATCGTCGGCGTCCCCTTGATGTAGGTGACGCGCCCGGTCACCTTCAGGTAGGTGCCCGGGTCGATGCCGGCTATCTTGCGCCGGCCGAGCCAGACGAGGTTCATCGTGCGGCTGCCGTCGTCCAGGTCGACGACCATGGCCGGCACCGAGTCGGCCCGCGGACGCAGGCTCACGCTGCGCACAGTGCCGCAGCAGCAGGCGATCGAACGGTCGGCCGCATCGCAGATCGGCGTCGCACCCATCTTGCGGGTCGAGGCCTGCAGGTCGTCGCTCTCCAGCAGGTCGTCCGACTTCGTCAACCGGTCAGTGACCTTGCCCAGGGACGTCTTCCAACTCATGCCGACTCCCTCGTGCCTCGGGCGTCGTCATTCGCCCGGAGTCCAATGAGCCGCTCGCTGCGCTCGCTCATGCCGACTCCCTCGTGCGTCGAGCGTCGTCATTTGTCCGGGGTTCGATAGACCGCTCGCTGCGCTCGCTCATGCCGACTCCCTCGTGCGTCGAGCGTCGTCATTTGTCCGGGGTTCGATGGGCCGCTCGCTGCGCTCGCTCATGTCAACGGACCTCGGTGATCTCCGGGCCGCGCTCGAACGGCTTGAAGTCGTCCGCAGTGTCCGACCGGTCGCCGGTCTGGTCCGGTTTGGCGTTCGGGTCCTGCTCCGCGGCGGCCTCGGCATCAGCCTGCGCCTGCACGTCCTGCGGGATCTGCAGCGGCAGCATCTCGCGCGGGGCGCGCGGCTCGCCACCGCGGGTCACGACCGTATGACGCAGGAACTCCACCAGCTGGTCGCCGGTGGCCTCGTCGATCGCGGCGTTGCCGGAGAGCACGGCGCGCAGGAACCAGCGCGGACCGTCGACACCGACGAAACGCGCCGGGGCGTAAGTGGTGCGACCGTCCGGGCCCTGCGTGGGCATCCGGGTGTGCAGCTCGATGCCGAGCGGCCCGAGCTTCTCCTCGGCGGTGCCACCGCCACCCAGCAGGTTGTCGGCGATCTCGTCACGGATGTCGTCCCAGACGCCCTTGCTCTTGGGCGCTGCGAAAGCCTGCACCTGGCACGCTGCGTCCTCCACGACGGCGGTGATGCCGGTGATCTCCTGGCCAGCGTCGTCGACGTCGAGCCGCAGCTCCATGCCGGCGATCGGCACGATCGCCACCGCACCGAAATCGAGGTGCCCGTCCAGGTCCTTGACCTCGGAGCGGTCGAACGGACCGGTCGACCGGTCCAGTTCGTAAGGGCGTGGCAGCCGGGCGGAGTCGACGTCCGAGTCCTCGGCCTCGTCGGCGCCGTCGGCCTCCTCGACAGCGGCGTCGTCCGAGCCGGTGTCGGCGTCGTCAGTGTCCGACTCCGCGACCTGATCGAGGTCGGTGTCCTGCTCGGCCTCGGTCGCTGCGTCGGCCGCGTCGGCCTGCATGTCCTTGGCCTTGCGCCGGAAGATTGCCACTGCGCTCGCGCCCCTTAGGTGGTTGTCGGTGTCGGTTGTGAGTGTTCGGTGGTCAGTGTTGATGGTCAGTGGCCGCCGAAGCCGCCGCTGTCCCCATGTCCAGTGTCGCCCCTGACCGAGTCGGGAAGCGAATCGACCGGTGCCCATTGCACGCCGACCACTTCCTGGACGACCAGTTGGGCGATCCGGTCCCCGCGGCGGACCGTGAACGGCTCGCGCGGATCGTGATTGATCAGGTTGACCTTGATCTCGCCGCGGTAACCGGCGTCCACCGTGCCGGGACCATTCAGTGTGGTGATGCCGTGACGAGCAGCGAGGCCCGACCGCGGGTGCACGAACGCGGCATACCCCTCCGGCAGCGCGATCGCGACTCCCGTTGCGATCATTGCGCGTTCGCCCGGAGCGATCGTCACATCCTCGCGCGCGTGCAGGTCCGCGCCGGCGTCACCCGGTCGCGCGTATGACGGCAGCGGCAGCTCGGGGTCGAGCTGCCGCACCGCCACCCGCAGTTGTTGCATGTGTCAGGCCGCGCACTCGGTGCAGACCGGCAGTCCGCCGACTTCCTTCGCCAGCTGGCTGCGGTGGTGCACCAGGAAGCACTTGGAGCAGGTGAACTCGTCGTTCTGACGCGGAATCACCTGGACCGAGAGCTCCTCGCCCGACAGGTCGGCACCGGGCAGCTCGAAGCCTTCGGCCTGCTCGGTCTCGTCGACGTCGACGTTGGACGTGCTCTTGTCGTTGCGGCGTGCCTTCAACTCCTCGATCGAGTCGTTCTCGAGGTCGTCGTCGTTCTTTCGTGGAGCGTCGTAATCTGTTGCCATCGCGTGCCTTTCCCTCTCGTCATCGCCCCTGTCTGCACCGCGGGGCGGAAGTTTTCTTGGTCTTCGGCCGCAATAACGCTGGACGCTCGCGTTTTGTGCCCGGACCGCGGGGATTTTGCCCCATCAGCGGACCGCGCGCGCACGCGGGGTCCGGACGAGGCGGAAATCCGGCTCGAGATCGAGCCTCAGCGGTCGACCAGCGGGGCCAGTTGCGCCACCTGTTCGGCGCCGCCGGCGACGACCAGATCGGCGGTCGGCGCACCGCCCTGACGACCCTGGACGACGCCACCTGCCTCGGTCGCGATGAGCCAGCCGGCCGCGAGGTCCCAGGGGTTCAGGCCCGCCTCGTAGTAACCGTCCAGCCGACCGGCGGCCACCGAACAGAGGTCGAGCGCAGCACTACCCGCCCTCCGGATGTCCCGCACCCGCCCGATCACCTCGGCAGCGAGCGCCGCCTGCCGCTTGCGCTTGTCGACGTCGTACCCGAACCCGGTCGCCACCAGACTCAGTGCCAGGTCGCCCTGCGCCGTCACGTGCATGGCGGACGAGCGACCGGCGAAGTCCAGGAACGCCCCACGGCCGAGCCCGGCATGGAACAGCTCATCCGTGACGGGGTTGAGCACCGCACCGGCGACCGGACGCCACGCACCGGGCGTGTGCACGTCGCCGACACAGGCCGCGACGGACACGGCATACGCCGGCAGCCCGTAGAGGTAGTTGACGGTGCCGTCGATCGGGTCGACGACCCAGGTGATGCCGGTCTCCGAGGGCCGCGACGCACCCTCCTCGCCCAGCAGCCCGTCATCGGGTCGGGCGGCCTCGAGCCGGGTGCGCAGCAGTTCCTCGCTGCGCTTGTCCATGACCGTGACCACGTCGGTCTCGGTGCTCTTGGTGGCGGCCACGCCGAGGTGCTCGGGTCGCTCGTCGACGATCAGGTCTCCGGCCTCGCGCGCGATCGTGCACGCGATGGTCTCCAGGTCGGCGATCTCGTCGGCCGACAGCTGCGGCTCCCCCGCGGTCATCGTCATCAGTCCCGTCCGCAGGCGGCCGGTTTGGCCAGCCGTAGGTTGGGACAGCAACCGGCCGCGCAGACCGACGGCATCGCCTCACCGGGCCAGGCGAGGGCGTCGACCCGTTCGCCGCGTGCTTCGGCGGCGCGTTCCTCGACCAGGTCGACCAGACCCATGACGAACTCGGCGTCGGTGCCGACGGTCGGGACCCGCGTCATCCGCAGGCCGACCTCCGCCGCGGTCTCGGCGGCCTCCGTGTCCAGGTCGTGCACGACCTCCATGTGGTCGGAGACGAAACCGATCGGTGCGACCACCACGTCCGTGATGCCGCTGCCGGCGAGCTGCCGCAGGTGGTCGTTGACGTCCGGTTCGAGCCAGGGCTGCTCGGGTCTACCCGAGCGGGAGCAGAAGACGAGCGCACCGCGCAGGTCGCGGTCCAAGGTGATGCCCGCCTCGTCGAGGATGACGTGCGCGATCTCGTCGTGCTGGTGCTCGTAGAGGTTGCCCTCCCCGTCACCCGGCCCGGACGTGTCGTCCATGGCGGTCGGGATCGAATGCGTCACGAAGACGACCCGCAGTTTGTCGTCGTCGTCCTGGCCGCTGGCGCGGACCGCGTCGGTGACCAGTCGGGCATTGACCCGGGCGAAGCTCGGATGTGTGGCGTACTGGCGGATCTTGTCGACCTGCAGGCTGCGGCCCTCGTCGGCGAGCTGCTCCAGTGCCTCGGCGATGTCCTCGCGGTACTGCCGGCACGAGCTGTATGACGAGTAGGCGCTCGTCGTGACCACCAGCAACCGCTCGGCGCCGGAGTCCTGCGCACCACGCAGCACATCCGGCAGGAACGGTTCGCTGTTGCGGTTGGCGACCAGCACCGGCGTGGAGAAACCGCGCCGCCGCAGCTCGGCACGGATGGCCTGCTGCAGGGCACGGGTCTGCCCGTTGATCGGACTGCGGCCGCCGCGTGCGTAGTAGTGCTCGGCGACCTCCGCCAGCCGCTCGTCCGGTATGCCGCGCCCACCGGTCACCCGGCGCAGGAACGGCATGACCTCGTCCTCGCCCTCGGGTCCACCGAAGGACAGGACCAGCACTGCGTCATACGGCTCGAGCGCCAGCGACTCGGCGGCCGGCTCACCGGCCGGCTGTGGCGATTCTTCGGTGACGGGCAGCGGCTCGGCGGGGGCCTGGGGCCGGTCGGGTCGCGCGGTCGGCTCTGGGGGCTCCGCGATCGGCGAGGACATGGATGCGCTCCTGGCGAGAGACGTGAAGAGGCCGCCCCGGAATGGTCGGCAGAAGCCAGCGTACGACGCCCAACCGGCCGCCCTCCGGCGCGCCCTGCGGGGTCGACACGGCGCGTCGTGGCATGGTTGGCTGCGGCTGATTGCAGCGGCGCTGCAGCTGCCGACGGATCCGAGCTGGACTCGGTGCACCACCGGCTACCTGGGAGAGACGCACATGCGGGAGTTGCGACTGGTCGGCGTCCACGACGACGGCGAGCACCTGCTACTTACCGAAGACGGCGAGGACCGTTTCACGGTGCCCATCGACGACGCCCTGCGGTCGACCGTGCGCCGCGCCGTGCCGACCCCGTCAGCCGATGTCGACGACGTGCCGGTCCCCGAGGAACTCCGGCCGCGCGACGTGCAGGCGTTGTTGCGTGCCGGGGTGTCCGTCGCCGATGTCGCCGAACGAGCCGGCTGGACCGCCGAGAAGGTTCGTCGTTACGAGGGGCCGATCCGCGCCGAGCGCGACCACATCGCCGGGCTTGCTCGCGCGATCCCGGTCGGCAGCGGCGCCGGCGGCCGCGCCGAGACGACCTTCGGCGAACGCGCCGAACGCCGGTTGGACGGCCGTGGCGTCGACCCGGACGCCGTGATCTGGGACTCCTGGCGAGGGCGCGTCGGCGACTGGACCGTCCTGTGCAGCTTTCCCGCCGGCGGTCGGCCACGACGCGCCACCTGGCACTTCGACGTACGCAGCCGCACCCTCGAACCGACCGACGACGAGGCTCGCTGGCTGGGCGAGGACGAGAACTCCCCCGGTCCGCTCTCGACCGGCCGGGATGCGTCCGTCTATGACGTGGAGGCCGAGGGCGGCCTGAACGCCGCGCGCGGCACCCAGGTGCGCCGGGTACGCGGCGGGCGGACCTCCGCGACCGCAATGCCCCAGCAGCCCGCACCCGCGGCGAGGACGACTCGAGCGAAGTCATCGCCCGGATCCGCCGGCAAGGACTCAGGTAAGGACTCGGCCAAGGACTCCGGCAAGAACCCCGACAAGGGCCCGGGCAGGGACTCCGCTGAGAGCGGCGAGCGACCCGTCGACCTGGTCGCCGCGATGCGTGAGCGGTCCAAGAACCGCCGTCGCAAGGGTCGTGCCGCGGCTCAGCAGGACTTCCCCGAGGACGCCGCTCCGCGCGAGCAATTGGACACCAGCGGCGAGGCGCCCCCGCTCGGATCGCATCCTCGCGAGGAGGAACTCGCCGACGCGGACGACGCGACCCCTGCGAAGCAGCAGCACGCGGAGGCCAAGCCGTCCGTCGAGGATCTCGGTCACGACCCGGTCACCGGCACCGCTGACCTCTTCGCGGATCTGCCCCCGGACGAGGACGCCGGGACCGGGAGCGATGGCGGATCCACGACCGAGCAGGTCGAGCCCGCCGGCTCCGACGACGAGTCCGACGTCACCACGCACGACGCCGCGGCCGGAACGCAGCCCGATTCCGACGCCGAGCCCGAGGACCACGACGCACCGGTCACATCGGACAAGAACACCGAAACGAAGAAGGCGGATCCGCCACGGCCCCAAGCCGTTTCGCGCGATGACCGCACAGAGGTGCCCGACCGGCCGAGTTCGGCACGCAAGGGTCGACCGAGCGTCCCCAGCTGGGACGACATCATGTTCGGGCGCCGCCCCGGGCGGGACTGACCCCGACGGTCGGAGCTACCGCCAGCCGCCGGGACGCGGCTGGCGTCGACCGTCGTCGTCGCCGGGTTCGTCCGGCCGGTGCCGGGACACCGCACTGCGGCGCACGCTGATCGTCTCCGCCTGATCATCCGGTCGATCGTCACCCGGTCGCTGCGGCGGGGGCGCCGCAACCGGACGCGTCCGGCCCTCACCGCGCGGGTCGTAGGGGTATGTCGGCTGGTCGTCATACGGCCCGGGGGTGTCGTACGGCACCGGCTCGGTGTCCTGCCGCGGTCCCGGCGGACCGGCCGGCCGGCCGCTCGGATGGTCGCCGGGACGACGGGGACGCGGGACGGCCTCACGGACCCGGCCCGGCACCGGCAACGAACGCCCACTGGTCCAGATGAGTACGACGCTCGCCCACGCCACCAGGACGACGGCGGCGATGATCATGCCGAGTGTGGCGTCCGTCGGGATGGCGACCGCGATGATGCCGCCGATGACCCACGACAGCTGCAGCAACGTCTCGGAGCGCCCGAAGACGCTGGTGCGCATGTGCTCCGGCACGGTGTCCTGGATCTGCGAGTCCAGGGCGAGCTTGCCGAGCTGCTGACTCGTGCCGGCCACGAAGCCGACCGCGGTCGCGGTCCACACCGTGAAGTGGGCTGCCGCGATCACCACCATCACCGCATCGGCGATGAGCGTCGCGAGGACGATCGTCTTCGGTGACGCGATCTTCAGTGCCGCACCGGCGACCGTGCCGACCGAGTTGCCGGCACCGGCGGCACCGAGCACGAGAGCCAGCAGCAACGTTTCCTTGCCGCCCCAACCGGGGAACGGGTGGCTGCGCACCAGGAACGCGAGAAAGATCGTCAGGAAGCCGGACAGCCAGCGCAGGCCGGTGTTGGCGCGCAACGCCGTGACGACGGCCGGACCGATCCCGCGTCCGGTCGCCTTGCCCGTGGTCAGCCCGGACGGCGCCGGCTTCTCGCCGACGCTCGAATCCACCCGTGGCGGCAGCAGGATCGCCAGCACCGTGCCGATCGCGAAGAGCAACGCACCCACGCGCATGGCCCATTCGCCGCCGCCCAGCTTGGCGGCGCCACCGGCCAGCGCGCCCGCCATACCGGCACCGACGACACCGGCCAGGGACATCCGTCCGTTCGCCTTGACGAGCGTGAGCTGATCGGGCAACAGGCGCGGGGTGGCCGCCGAACGGGTCACCAGATAGGCCTTCGAGGCGATGAGCACTCCCATGGCCAGCGGGAAGAGCCAGAACGAGTCGTCGGCGATCGCCCCGGCGAGCACCCAGCACAGGAAGGCGCGGATGGCGAGGGTGAAGCCGATCGCCCACCGGCGGCCGTGGCTGAAGCGGTCCAGCAGTGGACCGATCAGGGGTGCCAGGACAGCGAACGG
This sequence comes from Flexivirga sp. G2, assembly GCF_055397625.1. NCBI lineage: Bacteria > Bacillati > Actinomycetota > Actinomycetes > Micrococcales > Dermacoccaceae > Flexivirga > Flexivirga sp. G2. The sequence continues at coordinate 1,898,791 of NZ_AP039675.1, read as the reverse complement.
GAGCATGGTGAAGCAGAGGAAGAACAGCACCTGACCCTTGGCCTGTGCCGAGGAGACCGAGAAGAACACCGTCCCGGCCAGGCCGATGGTCAGTGCGGCATCGCCCGCAGAACTGAACGCATGGACCTGGATCAGCCGCGCGAGCCCGCTCTCGCCCGCACCCTGTGCCTCGCTGGCCTTGCGGGCGGCATACACCGTCTTCTTGCTGGCGAGTGCGGTGAGTCGTGCCATCGCTCCCGCGCCGCGGACGACTCCGCGGCCGGCGGCCAGCGCCGTCTCCCGGCCGCCGTGCTGGGCGTCGGCGACGTCGTCCGGACGCGCGTCAGCCGGACCGCTCGCGGCATCCGGACGGTATGGCGCCTGCTCCTGGGTCCGGTCCGCTCGCGGTGCCGCGGCAGGCCCGGGCCGCCCGGGCGCCCGTCCGGCCCAGGGGTCGTTCGGGGACACACCGGGAGGCGTTCGTCGGCCCGGCGGCATCGGCCGCGTGCGCGACGACTGCTGGACGGGTTCGGTGAAAGCCCGGTCACGTTCGTCGCGCCGGCGTTGCCTGCCGGAGCGCCCGTCACGTGTCATGTACCCATCATGCCAAGTGGCCCTGCCGGATGGGACGTCATCGGGTCTCGCGGCTCGCTGAATCCGCCTGCGAGCCCGGCAGTGGGCAGAGGTCGAGATCGAACGGCAGCACCTGGGCGGACACGGACTGGGTACGGGCGGCGTGGGACGTCATACGGCGCATGTAGTGCCGGCGGCAGAGGACTTCGTACTCCACGACGGCCGGGCTGCCCTGCGCGGTGTCACCGACCACGACCTGCTCACCCTCGACCACCATGTCGCCGTCGACGACCCGGGCGTTGTGGGTGGCGCGCTTGCCGCACCAGCACAGGGCCTCGACCTGCGGGACCTGGGTGCGGTCGGCGAGCTCGATCAGCCGCCGCGAGCCGGGGAACAGCTGGGCGCGGAAGTCGGCGGTGATGCCGAAGGTGAAGACGTCGATGTTCATCTCGTCGACCAGTCGGGCGAGCTGCTCCACCTGCAGCGGCGTGTAGAACTGCGCCTCGTCACAGATCAGGTAGTCGATGACCCGGCCACCGGTCGCCTGTTCGACGACGATCTCCCAGAAGTCGAGCGAGTCCTCGACCTCGATCGCCTCGTGCGACAACCCCAATCGGGAGGACAGCACCGCGGAACCGGCCCGGTCCAGCTTGCTGAAGACCAGACCGCGGCGGCCGCGGGCCCGGTGGTTGTGGTCCATCTGGAGGGCGAGCGTGGACTTGCCGCAGTCCATCGTGCCGGAGAAGAAGACGAGTTCAGCCACGAACGGACACCCTACGAGGCGCCTCGGGTCGGTCACTCACCGTGCCGGGAGATGGATGAACGGGACCTGCAGTTCGGCATCGGTCAGCGAGCCATGCTGCCCGATCAGGCTGACGATCCGCGGGTTCATCACGCGCGTGTCGACGAACCCGATCGGCGCCTGCACCGCGACGATCACATCACCGAACCGCGGCAACACCTCCGGCGTCACCGGACCGAAAAGGCCTGCGGTCACTGCTTCGTCACGGGTCATCACCCATCCGTCGGCACCGACTCGCGCCGTCCAGGTCGCCGCCACGTCGTCGGCGGCGCCGGGTCGGCAGTAGAGCTGCAGGCCGCGCGGTTCCCCGCCGACCAACTCGACGCCGGCACGCAGTTCGCGGTCGCGCGCGATGTCGGTCTTGGCGGCGTCCGGCACGTCGACCATGCCGTGGTCGGCGGTGACGGTGAGCGACGTGTCGTCCGGTAGTCGGGCGCGCAGCCGCCGCAATTCGCCGTCGAGCAGTTCGACCGCCTCGCCCCACTGCCACGACTCGCACCCGTGCTGGTGACCAGTGCGGTCCACGTCGCCCCAGTAGAGATAGACCAGCGCGCGCGGGGTGGCGCGCGCGGCCTTGACCGCGGCGTCGACCGCGGACGGCAGGTCGCGGGCGCCGGCGAACCGGGCACCGCGCAACGCAGATGTCGTCAGGCCCGAGCCGTCGAACTTCGCCGGACCGACCATCGTCACGGGCACGCCGGCAGCAACCGTCTGCTCGAAGACCGTCGGATGCGGCTGCCATTGCTTGGGATCCGGGCCGTCGATCCAGTCCAGTTCGTTGAAGAGCCGGTCGGTGCCCGGTGCCCGCACCTGGTACCCCGCCAGCCCGTGCGTGCCCGGAGGCAGGCCGGTGCCGAAGGTGCCCATGCTGGTCGCCGTCGTGGACGGAAAGCCCGCCGTCAACACACCCGGTATGGCGGGGTCCTGACCGGCCGCCGCCATACGCAGGAACGGCGCATGTCCCGAACGGCGCCGCAGCAGATCGGCGCCCAGCCCGTCGGCGAGCACGACGACGGCACGCTTCGCCTCCGGAAGCGGTGCTGCGGTCGCCGCCGGGTGCAGGTCCGGACCGCCCAGGGATCCGACGACACGAGGCAACACACCGGCCAGGCCTCCGCCGTCGTATGACGGGGGTGTCCCCCAGCTCACCGGCGGGTCACCGACCGATGGCGGCCGACAAGGCCGTCGAAAATGCCTGTGCCTGCTGCAGATTGGCATCGCCGTCGGCGTCAGCGCTCACGCGGACGGTTACGTCGTCGCCGGTGATGGTGCCCTCGTAGCCGTGGTCCGCGTCGCAGGTCGGGTCGGCACAGTTGGCCGGCAGCAGGTCGACGCGGGACACCGCACCCCAGGAGATCGTCAGCGTGACCTCGCGACCGAAGGAGCCCTCGACATACTTCTCGGGGTCGGGTACGACCCGGGCGAGCATCACCCCGCGGACGCAGGACAGTGGCACGGTTTCGCTGGTGGCCGTCGCGACCATCCCGAGGTGCTGCACCGGCGAGTCCGGCGTGGGCGCGTGGTCGTCGGCGTGCGCCAGGATCAGCCGGCTGCCGGTGAGGACGAAGACCGTGACGTGGCGTCGAACCGTCTCGTTGTCGATCGTCGTCTCCGCGTGCACCAAATGCGACGTGACGCTCTCGGTGCCCACCGCGGCGGCCACCACGTCCGCCACCAGCAACGGGAAATAGCCCGCCTGCTCGATGTCGGCGAGGAGCACGGCCGGCAACGCCGACGCGGTGATCTGCTTACTGGACGAAGACATAGCCGTCATTGTCGCAGGTCCGCCATCCGGTCGAAGGACGGCTTGAGCATCGGCGACGACCGGTGGCCGAACGACGAACCCGGCTGTCAGGTCTTGGGCAGGGACCGGCGTCCGGAGTCGGTGCGCAGCACGGGCGGCGCGACCGTCACCTCGGCGCCGAGCACCTCCAGGCCGCCGCCATGGGTGTTGACCGGATTGAGTTCCAGGGACGCGACATCCGGCAGGTGCTCGGCCAGCACCGAGATCCGTGCGATGACGTCCTCCAACGCCGCCTGGTCGACCGCGAGCCCGCCGCCACGACCGTGCAACAGCGGTGCGGCCCGGACCGAGTTGATCAGGTCGCGCACGTCCACCTCGGTCAGTGGCGGGATGCGATAGGCGACGTCGCCCATCACCTCCGTGGGCGCTCCGGCGAGACTGAACCGCACCACCGGTCCGAACAGCGGGTCCTCCCCCGTCGTCACGACGCAAGGTATGCCGGGGACCGCCATACGTTGCACGACAAGGCGATTGGCGTGCAGAGGTGCCAGCCGCTCGTCGAGAGTCAGGTAGGCGTCCCGCACCGCCTCCGCGGTCGTGAGGTCGACCCGGACCGCGGTGACCGGCTGGGTGCGGACCAGCGGTGACACCGACTTGACCACGACCGGATAGCCCAGCTGGTCCGCGACCCGCACCGCGTCCTCGGCGGATCGCACGGGGGTGTGCGGCCACACCTCGACGCCGTATGCCGCGAGCAGCTCGTGCACCTCCGCGGGCGTCAGCTGCCGACCGTCGGGCGAGGCTTCCAGGACCCGGTCGACCAGCCGCTCGGCAGCGGCACGGTCGATGCCGTCCGGGAGCACCGGCGCGCCCCGGTCGGTCGCGCGCCACTCGCCGTACCGGGTGGCTGCCGCGAGCGCTCGGACACCGTCCTCCGGCACCGTGTAGGCGGGCACGAATCGCTCGACCTGGGTCTGCGGGTCGGGCGCGGACAGCGCGTCACTGACGCCGCTGATGCCGAGAAACGTTGTCAAGCAAGGCTTCTCGTGCCGCGCGGACACGGTGGCGAGCGTCGCGGCCAGGCTGATGCCCTCGATGATGAGGGGCTGCATCAGCGCGGTGACGACACTGTCGACATCGGGGTCTGCGAATGCCGCCTCGAGCGCCGCTTCCAGTTGCGCCGGCGTGCAGTCGGCCGGCAGGTTGACCGGGCCGTGGGTGATCTGCAGGCCCCAACTGACCGCGTTGTCCGCCGCCAGCGCGCCGAGTGCGTCGGAGTTGCCGACGATCGCCACGTGCGGACCCCGAGGGATCGGCTGGTTGACCACCAACTGCGCGACATCGAACATCTGGTGCAGGTTCTCCACGCGTATGACGCCCGCCTGCCGCAGCATCGACTTGAACGCATCCGGCGAGGTGTGGGTGGGGCGGACCCGGTGGCCGGGTGGCACGCCATACGAGGAGACACCGGACTTCACCACGATGACCGGTTTCTGCAGCGACAGTCGGCGCGCGATTCTCGAGAACTTGCGCGGGTTGCCCATCGACTCCAGGTAGAGCCCGACCGCCTCGGTGCGCGGATCGTCCATCCAGCCCTGCATGACGTCGTTGCCCGAGACATCGGCGCGGTTGCCGGTCGAGACGAAGTCGGTCAGCCCGAGTCCGCGGCGATCGGCGAAATCGAGGACCGCGATGCCGAGCGCACCGCTCTGCGCGAAGAGGCCGAAACTGCCGTTGCCCGGCATCTCGGGGGCGAGGGTGGCGTTCATCCGGACGTCGTCGCGGGTGTTGATCAGCCCGAAGGAGTTGGGACCGGCCACGCGCATGCCGTGCCGGCGCGCGGTGCGGACGAGTTCGTCCTGCAGCCGCGCACCCTCCGGTCCGGCCTCGGCGAACCCGGCGGAGATCACCACGAGCGCCTTCACCCCATGCTCGGCGCAGTCGTGCACCACCTGCATCACCTCGGCGGCGGGCACCGCGATGACGACCAGCTCGGCCGGTCCGGGCAACGCGTCGACGCTGGGATGCACTGTCACGTCACGGATCTCGTGATGGACATTGCGGTTGACGGCATACAGGGCACCGGTGAAGCCGCCGGCCTGCAGGTGGTCGAAGACACCTCGGCCGACCCCGGTCGGTGCGGCGCCGACGCCGACGACGGCGATCGACGAGGGCGCCAGCAACGAACGCATGCTGCGGGCCTCGGCACGCTGCTCACGGGCAGCGCGCACGGCCTGTGACTGCTCGGTCGGCTCGATCCGGAAGGACAGCGCGATGACGCCGTCGTCGAAGCGTCGTTGCACGGCGAAGCCGGCATCGGTGAACACCGACATCATCTTGTGGTTCTGCGGCAGGACATCCGCGACGAACTCCTCGACGCCCGCCTCCGCGCCGATCTCGGCCAGGTGCTCCAGCAGCACCGAGCCGACACCGCGACCCTGGAAGTCGTCGGCGATGTTGAAGGCGACCTCGGCCCGGGGACCGTCCGGTCCGGTGAGTCGGTCGTAGCGGGCGACCCCGACCATCCGGCCGCCCGCCTCGACGATGAGCGCGACCCGCTGGACGTAGTCGACATTGGCGAACCTGGTCGCCTCACGGTCCGACAGATGCTTCAGCGGGGCGAAGAAACGCAGGTAGATCGACTCGTCGGACTGTCGGTCGTGGAACTCCTTGAGCAGCTCCACGTCGTCCGGCCGGATGGGGCGCACCTGGGCGACCGATCCGTCCCGCAGCACGACATCGGCTTCCCAATCCCGTGGGTAGCCCGGCGGCAGCTCGCCCGCGGACATGTCGTCGGTCGAGTTCATGACCCGAGCATGCCAGGTCCGGGCCTCACGCCCCCGAGTGACGCGGGTCGACCAGCAACCAGGGGCCGCCGAACTTGGTCGTCATCCAGAACCCGGCCGTCGTCCGCGGCACGGCGTAGAAGATGGGCCCGCCGGCACTGGCCGTCCAGTCGAAGCCGCTCTTCGGGAGCTTGGTGCCCTTCGGTGTCGTGATCGCGGCACCGAAACCGGTTCCGCCGTTGGTCGAGACCATCAGGCTGCCGCTGCCGGTCTGCGCGGGAACGCCGGTGATGCTCCGCGGACCGCCCGCGGACGCGACCAGGTGGTTGGGGTCGGCGGCCGCGAGCCACACCTGGCCGAGCCGCGGCAGCGTCAGGGCGCCGGACGAAACGCTCCGCCAGGACTTCCCGTCGGTGTCACTGCTCACGATCGTGTATGTCGTGTCGCTGGTGCCCGACGCCTTCGGGTCGCAGATGGCGAAGAGCGTCGGCTTGCCGTTGGTGGCCGGCGTGACCGACTGCAGGGCCGTACCGCCGCAGACGGACGCCGGTGCGCTGAGCGCAGTGAGCTTCGTGCCGTCCAGCCGCATCGGTGCGATCGTCTTCGAGGCGTCCGAGGCGGTCAACTGGACGAAGACCTGGCCCTGTTGCACGGCGACGGTGCCGGCCCGGACCGGGGTGCTCGGCGTCATCTGCACCTCGGACCCCGAAACGGCGTCCTTGGCCGGATCGAAGCGGGTCACGTGGATCGGCCCGTTGCACTCGCCCTGTGCGCAGTTGTCGGCGCTGAGCAGGACGGCCTCGCCCTGGTTGATCTCGACGTCCAGCACCGTGTCACCGGGGTGGCTCATCTTGGTGAAGCTGGCCCCGCTGTCACGGGTGACCCACAGGTCGCCGCCGAAGACGTATCCGACACTCGGCGTCGCGAACCGGGCCTGGCTGATGGCCCGCTGCGGCTGGATCTGGGGGATCTCGTTCCCGCTCGCCGCGGACACATCGGTGCCGGTGAACTTGTGCACCGCGGTCCAGGAGCCGCCGTTGGTGCCGGACTTGAGCAGCACCGGGCAGATGTCGCCGCCACAGTCCTGCTGGCCCAGGGCATAGAGCGTGCTCTGCCCGGCATTGCTGACCGACCAGGTGTGGAAACTGGGGGGCACCTTGGTCGGGGCCTGCTGGGACGACACGGAGGACGGCGTGGTCGTCGGCTCGCCGGTCTGCGCCTGGTCCGTCGCGCCGACGACGGCCTCGCCCTGCTGCACACCGCCTCCGACGCCCTGCTGCTGCCACAGGAAGATGGCGAAGATCGCGATGATCGCGACGGCGGCACTGGACATCAGCGCCAGCCGGTTGCGCCGCCGGCTGGAGCGCCGGGCGCCACTGACGATGCGCTGCCAGTCGAGATCGGTCGACCGCTCGTCACGCACCTGAGCCCGCGCAGCCGTGAAGAAGTCCGCCACCTCGTCGCGCGCGGCGGACGGCTCCCCGTGCGGCTCGTCGCGCAGTCGGTCGTTCCGCGCGTCACCGCCGTTCGGGTTCAGGTCTCCGGTCTCGTCGCTCATCGGGTCACCTCCAACCGTTGTGCCAGCAACTTGCGTGCGTCGTGCAGGTCGCGCTTGATCGTGCCCTCGCCCTTGCCCGTCTGCAGGGCGACCTGCGCGACCGACAGATCGGCGAAATAGTGCAACAGGACCACGAGCCGGAAGCGCTCGGGTAGCGATTCGACGGCATCGCGCACCGTCAGCCGGGTCGCCGTGTCCAGTCCGGGTTCGGCGACGTCGACCGCCCGGGCGTTGCCGCCCATGAACTTCTCGTATGCCGACGCCTCCCGGCCACGCTTGCGCCAGTGGTCCCGCACCTGATTGGCGGCCGCCGTGTAGAGCCAGGCCCGCGGATCCTGCACCGAGTGCCAATGCGTCATCAGCTTGACGAACGCCTCCGTGGCGACGTCATGTGCCAGGTCGCGGTCACCGATCAACTGCGTGGTCCAACCGACAAGTCGTCCGAAGTGTGCGTCATACACCTCGCGGACGGCCTGTTCGACGGCTGCTTCCCCCGAAGCCACCCATCGCCACCTTTCCCGTGGGAGACGGACAGCAGCGTGCTGACCGATGATCGTCGCCGTCATACCCGTGCAGACGCCGCAACGGCCCGCACGGTTGGTTGTCCGCCACGTGTGCGTTGTTGTCCGGCCGGAAATCATTCCCGGCCAGCGGAAATCGTAACGTGCCGAATTGCCTAGTCTCTGAACCATGGAGTTGCGTGACGCGGTGCTGCGACGCCGGATGGTCCGCCGGTTCGATCCCGACCAGGACGTTCCCCCGGAGACGGTCCTGCGGCTGCTCGAGCTCGCGGTGCGCGCCCCGAGCGCGGGGTTCAGCCAGGGATTCGACTTCGTCGTGCTGCGCGGCGACGAACGCGGGGCGTTCTGGTCGGCGACGACGGACGACGGCATACCGGATTCGTGGCTGCGGGGCGTCAGCGCCGCGCCCGTGCTGATCCTGTGCTGCTCGGACAAGAACGCCTACTTGCGGCGCTACGCCCGTGACGACAAGCCCTGGCAGGACCAGTCGGAGGAACACTGGCCGGTGCCGTACTGGGACGTCGACACCGGTATGGCGGCACTGCTGATGCTGCTCGGCGCGGTCGACGAGGACCTCGGCGCGCTGTTCTTCGGGGTTCCGGTCGAGCGCCTCGATGCGGTGCGCGAGGCGTTCGCCATACCGGCCGATCGTGGGATCGTCGGCGTGGTCGCCATCGGCCACCCGGCCGAGACGAAGCCGTCCGGCAGCACGAAGGCCGTGCGACGCCGCGACTTCGGTGAGGTCACGCACTACGGCCGGTTCGGCGGCGCGACCCCCTGAGGTCAGCGTGCGGTCACCATCGACGGGTCCAGCTCCGCGAGCCCGGCCGCGCCGGCGAGTCCCATCGCGTGCCGGAGTTCGGCAGTCAGCTCCGTCAGTGCCGTCGCCACGGCGTCACCGCCTCCCGCGGCGAGCGCCCACATGACCGGACGGCCCAGCATCACCGCACGGGCACCGAGCGCGAGTGCGGTCAGGGCATCGAAACCGTCGCGCACTCCCCCATCAACAACAACCGGCACCGAATCACTCACTGCCGCAACGACTTCCGGCAACGCTGCCGCGGTCGGGACAGCGCGGTCCAACTGACGTCCACCGTGATTGCTGACCCAGACGCCGGACGCCCCGGCATCGACACAGGCGATGGCATCGTCCGCCCGCAGCACACCCTTGACGATCACCGGCAGGTCGGACGCGTCGGCCACCCAGGCGATGTCGTCGAGGGACAGATCGGCTCGCTGGTCGATCAATTCCCAGACGTCGGTGACGTCGGGCGGCAGGTGGTCGCCCATGTTCGTCAGCGCCTGCTCGTCGGTCAGCGGCAACGGGCGGCTCAACACGGCGCTGCGCGCACGGTGCCCGACGTATGGCGTGTCCGCCGTCAGCACCATCGCGGTGGCGCCGGCGGCCGCCGCGCGTCGGATCAGTGCCTCGGTGATCGCGCGCTCGCGCATCAGGTAGACCTGGAACCACCAGGCCCCGCCGATCGCCGCGGCGACGTCCTCGATGCGGCGGGTGGCCCGGCTGGAGACGACCATCGGGGCGCCGGCGGCCGCAGCGCCCGCGGCGGTCGCAACCTCGCCCTCCGGGTGCAGCAGGGCGTGAAAAGCGGTGGGGGCGATACCGACCGGCGTTCGCCACCGGCCGAAGAGCTCGAGGTCGGTCGTCACCCGGGAGACGTCACGCAGTACACGCGGCCGGAGCCGGTACCGGTCCCAGGCGTCGTGCGCCTCGTCGACCGTGCGCTGATCACCGGAGCCGCGGTTGAGATAGCTCCAGGAGTCCGGCGGCACGATCCGTTCGGCGCGGTCGCGCAGTTGTTCGAGCTCTTCGTGCACGGACGTTCCCTCCTCGGGCGCGGTGGTCTGTTCACCTAGTGTTGCGGACATGACCTCACGCCCGGTGCGCATCGCCGTCCAGATCCAGCCGCAACATGCGTCGTACGACCGGATCCGGGATGCGGTGCGCCGCGCCGAAGACCTCGGCGTCGACGTGGCGTTCAACTGGGATCACTTCTACCCGCTCACCGGTGATCCGGAGGGTCAGCACTTCGAGTGCTGGACGATGCTCGCCGCGTGGGCCGAGCAGACCTCACACATCCAGCTGGGTGCGCTGGTGACCTGCAACAGCTACCGCAACCCCGATCTGCTCGCCGACATGGCACGTACCGTCGACCACATCTCGAACGGTCGCCTCGTCCTGGGGATCGGCTCAGGTTGGTTCGAAAAGGACTACGAGCAGTATGGATTCGACTTCCAGACCGCCGGCCGCCGGCTCGATGACCTCGCGTCAGCCCTGCCGCGCATCGAGTCCCGACTCGCCGCGCTGAACCCCACACCGGTCGGCCCGATGCCGGTCCTGATCGGCGGTGGCGGCGAAAAGAAGACGCTGCGCCTGGTGGCGCAGCACGCCGACATCTGGCACACCTTCGCCGACGCCGACGTCCTCGCCCACAAGCTGGAGGTGCTCCGCGGTCACTGCGACGCGATCGGCCGGTCGATCGACGAGATCGAGGTGTCGGTCGGCGTCGGTGGCCGCGGCCGTGACGGTGGTCTCCCGGGGGCGCCGGAGGTCGAGGGGGAGCCCCTGCTGGATCTCGGCGCCCGTCTGTTCACCGTGCCGGTCGCCGGCCCGGACTTCGACTACTCGACCCTGCAGCAGTGGGTCGCCTGGCGGGACCGCATCAACGCCTGACGAGCGGCCGATACATCAGCGGGCAGTCGGCCCTTCCGCACGAGGCCCGGACGTCCCGCCATACGGCGCGCTGGAGCCCGAAAGCCATCACGAAATCGGCCAGTTCCGCGAACGGCATGGCGATATGGCGCTCGACCGTCGCGTGTCGAGACCGGGCCTCCGAGACGAGGTCTGCGCGTCGGTAATTCGGACCCGACCGTCCGACGTCGTGCGTCATACCGCGATCCAATCAGGGTGTCGGTCCACGCCGCAGCCGCGCTGTGAGAGAAGATGATCGGCGCCGGACCGCGAGATCGAGCAGGACACCTGAAGGGCAGTAATGGCGCGCAAGAAACGCGACGAGACCGACTACATCGACGATGCGCAGCAGAACATCGTCGACATCGACGTCGACGAGGAGATGCAGGCGGCGTACCTCGAGTACGCCTACTCGGTCATCTACTCCCGCGCCATCCCGGACGCGCGCGACGGCCTGAAGCCGGTGCAGCGCCGCATCCTCTACGCGATGGACGAGATGCGGCTCTACCCGGACCGCAACCACGTGAAGTCCTCGCGTGTCGTCGGCGAGGTCATGGGTAAGTACCACCCGCACGGTGACACCGCGATCTACGACGCCATCGTGCGCCAGGCGCAGGACTTCACCATGCGGCTGCCGCTGGTCGACGGCCACGGCAACTTCGGGTCCCTCGACAACGGCCCTGCTGCGTCGCGTTACACCGAGGTCCGTCTCGCCGGCGCGGCGCTGGAGCTGACCAGGTCGCTCAACGAGGACACCGTCGACTACGTCCCCAACTACGACGAGAGCGAGCAACAGCCGGACGTTCTGCCGGCGGCCTTCCCGAACCTGCTCGTCAACGGCGCCAGCGGCATCGCGGTCGGTATGGCGACCAATATGGCTCCGCACAACCTGGGCGAGGTCGTTGCCGCCGCACGCCACCTGATCACCCACCCGGACTGCTCTCTCGACGACCTGATGAAGTTCGTTCCCGGCCCGGACCTGCCGTGTGGTGGACGCATAGTCGGCCTCGACGGCATCCGGGACGCCTACCTCACCGGGCGCGGATCCTTCCGGACCCGTGCTACCGCAACGATCGAAAACCTCACGCCACGAAGGAAATCCATCGTGGTCACCGAGCTGCCCTACATGGTCGGCGCGGAGAAGGTCATCGAGCGGATGAAGGACCTGGTCCAGGCCAAGAAGCTGCAGGGCATCGCCGACGTCAACGACCTGTCCGACATGAAGGGCATGCGGCTGGTCATCGACGTCAAGAACGGTTTCAACCCTGACGCTGTCCTGGAGTCGCTCTACAAGCACACGCCGATGGAGGAATCCTTCGGCATCAACAACGTGGCGCTCGTCGACGGGCAGCCGCGCACGCTGGGCCTGAAGGAACTGCTCACCGTGTATGTCGACTTCCGCATCGACGTGGTGCGTCGACGCACGGCGTTCCGACTGAAGAAGGCCACCGACCGACTGCACCTGGTCGACGGATTGCTCATCGCGATCCTGGACATCGACGAGGTCATCCAGGTCATCCGCTCCTCGGACAACGCCGGTGAGGCGCGCGGGCGCCTGATGCAGGTCTTCGACCTCTCCGAGCCGCAGGCGGAATACATCCTCGAGCTGCAGCTGCGCCGGCTGACCAAGTTCAGCAAGCTCGAGCTCGAGAAGGAGCAGGCCGAGCTGCGCGAGCTCATCACGTCCCTTCAGGCGATCCTGGATGACGAAAAGCTTTTGCGTAAAACGGTTTCCGACGAACTTGCGGCAGTCGTGAAGACCCACGGCACGCCACGTCGCACGGTGCTGCTGGAAGGCAACACCGTCAAGACGGCGGCGACCGCTGCCCCGCTCGAAGTGACCGACGACCCGTGCTGGGTGCTCTTGTCGTCGAGCGGTCTGCTGGCGCGCACCACCGACGACAGTCCGCTGTCCAGCGAGGGATCGCGCCGCAAGCACGACGTCGTCACCTCACGGGTGCTGACCACCGCCCGCGGCGACTTCGGCGTCGTCACCTCGGCCGGTCGGATGGTCCGCCTCAACGCGATCGACCTGCCGGCACTGCCGCCGACCAACGACGCGCCGGTGCTCGCGGGTGGCGCGCCGCTCGCGGCATACATCGACCTGGCCAAGGGCGAGCAGCCGCTCGCCCTCGCCCCGCTCGGCGAGGGCGTCAACGGCCTGGCGGTCGGCACCGCGAACGGTGTCGTCAAGCGGGTCAACCCCGACTACCCGAGCAAGGACTCCTTCGAGGTGATAGCCCTCAAGGATGGTGACAAGGTCGTCGGCGCCGTTGAGGTCCGCACCGGCGAAGAAGACCTGGTCTTCGTGACCTCGGATGCGCACCTGTTGCGCTACAGCGCGAATCTGGTTCGGCCGCAAGGCCGTTCGGGTGGTGGCGTGGCAGGCGTCAAGCTCGGAGCAGGAGCGCGCGTCCTGTGGTTCGGCATCGTCGACACCTCAGCACCGGCGGTCGTGGTCACCGGTGCCGGGTCCTCGGATGCCCTGCCCGGCACCGGTCCCAAGTCGGTCAAGGTCACGCCGTATGACGAATACCCGACCAAGGGACGCGCGACCGGCGGCGTGCGCTGCCAGCGGTTCGTGCGTGGCGAGGACGAGCTGGTCATCGCGTGGGCCGGCACGGCTCCGGCGCGTGCTGCGAGTCCGACCGGTGCAGCGGTCGAGTTGCCCGCCGCCGATGGCAAACGGGACGGCAGTGGCGTGCCACCGGCCGGTCAGATCGCTGCGATCGGTGGGGCATTCCCTGGCGCGGCCACGGAGTAGGACCGGCCGCCGCGAGATCAGGTGCGGCGCGTCACCCGGGGCCTCACGCAGCGCCGGGAACCCTCCGGATGACCCGGATCAGCGGGTCCGTCTCGGCGTGGGCCGGATAGGCGATGTTCACGGTGGCGGTCCAGGCCGGAAGGTCTGCCCAGGAGATCTTCCGGAGTGATCCGTCGGCGATCGAGGTCCTGACCTGATCGTCGGCGAGCGCTGCGATGTAGCCGTGGTCACGCGCCAGCGTCGCGGCGATGGAGGCCGGGGAGACCCAATTGACGTGGGAGCGTGGAACGCGAGCACGGTCGAGCATCGAGGCGAGCCGCTCCGTCTCGGCGCCCCACGTGTGTACGGCGAGGTGCTGTTCGGCGAGGTCCTCCAGTCGGGTCGCGCCATCGTCGAAGATCGGATGGCCGGGGGCCGCGACCCAGACGATCGGTGAGGTGCTGAACGAGCTGAGAGTGAGTCCCTCCGGCACCCTGTCGGTGGTCACGAGACCGACGTGGGCGACCCCGTCGAGGAGCTGACGCGTGATCTCGTGGCTGTGCGCGGTACGACAGATGACCTGACAGGGGTGGTCGGCCAGCGCAGCCACCAGACCCGGGAAGACCCCGTCGGCGATCGAAGCAGGGGCGAGGACCACCAGTCGCCTGTTCTGCGCTGAGGCCTGCGCGGCAAGCCGCCCCTCGTTGGCGGCTTCCAGGCAATTTCGCGCGTAGGGCACGAACGCCTCGCCGGCAGGAGTGAGGACAACGCCACGGGTGGTGCGCTCGAAGAGTCGAACGCTCAACGCGCGCTCCATCCCCGTGATCCGGGCGCTGACGGAAGGCTGGGCCTGGTGGGAGGCCGCAGCCGCCTTGCTGAGGCTTCCGTGCTCGGCCACCGCGAGGAACAACGACAGGTCGTTCAAACTCATCGCCATAGGCAAATCGTAGAACTGCTGCAGTCAGTTCGCGGCTTCTGCTGTGGCCGGCCGGTTGCGACGATCTCCCTGTGCAGCTGTGGATCGCGTCCCCCACGCGGCGTGGGTCATCGGTGCGGGCTGACGAATGATCGGGCTGCGCTACCCACTGACGATCGCTGCGCTCCCGGCAACTCGGGATGCGACGGTCCTGCTCGAGACGCGGGCCGTGCGGGCGTTCGGTGACGGCCTGATCAGTGTCGTGTTGGCGACGTACCTGGCCTCGTGGGGTCTGTCCAGCACCGAGGTCGGAGTCGTGCTCGCGACGACGCTCCTGGGCTCGGCGGTGGCGACGTTGCTGGTCGGAGTGCACGGACATCGCATCGGGCGACGCCGACTCCTGCGGTGGGCGTCCCTGTCGATGATCGCCACCGGACTCGGCTTCGCCGCGTGCTCGGGCTTCTGGCCGCTGTTGCTGATCGCGTTCGTCGGGACGCTGAACCCGTCGACGGGGGACGTCAGCGTGTTCCTGTCGATGGAACAGGCGCTCCTACCCGGCACCACGCGCGACTCGACGCGCACCGCCGTGTTCACCCGCTACGCGATGATCGGGACCTTGGTGGCCGCAGTTGGTTCGTTGTGTGCGGGCGCGCCGGCCTGGCTCGGTGGGCTGCTCGGGGCTTCGGCAACGACATCACAGCGGTCGGTCTTCCTGGGTTACGCGGTGCTAGGTGTCGTCGTGTTCATGCGATACGCGCGGCTGAGCCCTGCGATCGAGGCCGCAGGCAATACGTATGGCGCGTTGGGACAGTCGCGTCCGATCGTCTATCGCCTGGCCGCACTGTTCAGCCTCGATGCCTTCGGCGGCGGCTTCACCATCACCGCCATCGTCGTCCTGTGGCTGCAGGAACGCTTCGATCTGTCGCTCGCTCTGACCGGCGCGACCTTCTTCTGGGCCGGAGTCCTCTCGGCATTCTCAGCACTCGTCGCGGCGCGACTCGCCCGTCGTATCGGGCTGATCCGCACCATGGTCTTCACCCACCTGCCCGCGAACGGCTTCCTGATCCTGGCCGCCTTCATGCCAACCGCACCATTGGCAATTGCTGCGCTGCTCGCTCGCTCGGCGTTGTCGCAGATGGATGTTCCGGCACGCACCTCCTACGTCATGGCCATCGTCTCACCGGCCGAGAGACCGGCGGCAGCGAGCATCACCAATGTGCCGCGAAGCCTCGCCTCCGCCATACCGCCGATCCTCGCCGGTTGGCTGCTCGCGCACTCGACGTTCGGCTGGCCCCTGGTCATCGGGGGCGCACTCCGGGTGTTCTACGACCTGGGCCTCCTGCACCAGTTCCGCCACGTGCAGCCTCCGGAGGAAGCCGGCCGTGAGCGCTGCCGCACGGCATGACACCGCGAGCACCCGGCAGCGGGCGGCGACGGGCAGATCCGTAACCTGGCTGCGAAGACTCACTCGACAGCAGACGGGATCCGCGATGACCACGCATGCCGACCCGCAGCCGCCGACGGCCTGCTCCGTGCAATGGGATGACGCCGCGTTGCCGGCGTGGGGCACCGCGTCCTACGCGAGGTTCTGGGTGTGTCTGGAGCAGAACGGCCCGTGGGGTCACAGCGCCATCACCCAGTCGCACCTCGATCCGGAGATCGGCCGAGCACTCGAACGCGCCTGTGCTGACCACGGCGGACGGTTGCTGCTGATCCGTCGTCCCGGCCCGCACGCGGACGAGCCGCACCGAGGAGCACATCGCGTGCTCGTCGCGGGCTGCCTCGACCGCGATCCGTGGCTGCTCACCGGCGAGATCGACGATCCGGCACAACTGCTGTCCCTGCCGTGGGAGCTGCTCCTCCAGGACGACCCGGACGCTGCGACCGAACGCCTCCCGGAGTTGGAGGAGACCCGCGAACCGGCGCTGCTGATCTGCACCAACGGCAAACGCGACGTGTGTTGTGCCGTCCGCGGTCGGCCGATCGCGCTCGGGTTGGCCGCCACACACCCGGGGCAGGTCTGGGAGTGCTCGCACACCGGTGGTCACCGGCTGGCGCCCACCGGCATCGCTCTCCCCTCCGGTCAGACGTACGCGCGCCTCACGCCGCGACTCGCCGAGGTCGCACTCACCGCTGAGCGCCGGCACGAGGTGCCCGCTGAGCTGGCGACACCCCACCATGACCGCGGACGCAGTTGTTTCCGGGCGCCGGTGCAGGTCGCCGAATCTTTTGTGCGACAACAGATCTCGGAGATGTCGCTGACCGCATTGTCGGCCACCGAAACACGCGCAACGGACGGGTCCTGGGAGTGCGAAGTCACCCACTCCGACGGCCGCACCTGGTCGGTGCACGTCACCAGCGAGGACGGTCCGGAGCTCAAGGCGTCCTGCGCCAAGGCGCCGGTCCCGAGCTCCGTATGGCGTGCGTCGCTCGAAAACGCTTGACCCGTCGCAGTCCCGCTACGACATGAGCCGGTAGAACCGCCACATGTCGTGCTCCACGTCCAGAACGTCGACGACGGCGAAGCCCGCTTCCTCGGCGTAAGCGCGCAGCGTGCTCTCTCGCATGACCGTCCCGGTCGCCGCGCTGTCTTCCGCCGACATGCTGTCCGGAAGGCAGATGAGGATGCTGAAGCCGTACATCATCCGCTCGACGTCGTCGCCAGGTGCGCCGAACCGATCAGCCACCTTCATATCGGCGATCAGGACAGTCCCGTCGGGCGCCGCCAGTCTCCGCATCGCCCGCAGCGCGGCAACCGGATGTGGCATGTCGTGCAGGCATTCGAACGCCGTCACCAACGCGTATGGCGTGGTCACGACCACCTCACCGATATCTTTCTCCCACACCGACACTCGGCTCTCCATCCCAGCATCCGACACGTGCCCGCGTGCCAGCACAACCGATTCGTGGTCGACTTCGAACGCGTCCACCTCGCACGGGTAGCTGCGCGCGATCGCGATCGACGACCAGCCGGCCCCACATCCCACATCAGCGACTCTGGCATTGCCCTGCGCAAGCCGTCGCTGCACGTCGGGCAACGCGGCCAGCCAGTCATCCGCCAGTAGTTGCAGGAAGGCCGGTCGGTTCAGGTCCCCTTCCGACTCGCGCATGTCACGCCCGTAGGACGCCCAGGGAACGCCACCGCCGCTGACGTATGCGTCTGCCACGGCCGGGAGCATCACCGCGGCGGCGGCCAACTGTCGCGCCAGCGGTGCCAGATAGACCAGGCTGTCCGCATCGGTGAGTACTTCGGCGACTCCCGCGGCCGGCCGATACCGGCGCTCCTTCGGGGTCGCGCCCTCAGTCGCGGTGAGCAGCCCGGTGACCGCTTGGTGCTCGGCCCATTCTCGGACGTACCGTTCGTGCGTCCTTGTGTGACGAGCCAACTCGGCCGAAGTGAGACCCGGGGACGCTGCGAGCGCGCGATAGAAGCCGAGACGGTCACCGATGGCCACCCCGAGCAGGTCCATGAACCCGACAGCGGAGTCGACCAGTCGGTCGGCCAGGTCGGACGCTGCAGTGTCCATGGCTGCCTCCGAAGTAGGACGAGACCTTCCAGTCAACACCCGGACGAGTGCGGTGCCAACAGCACGACGCTGAGCGTGTGCTGCCCGAGGTCTACTTCACAGCTTCAGATACATGACATGCAGCCCGGCGAGTTCGCCGCTCGGCAGCCGGAAGGTCTCGGGCACGGTGCCGATCACCGTGAATCCCAACGACTTCCACAACGCGACAGCGGCCGAGTTCCTGTCGACGACGGCGTTGAACTGGATCGAGTGGTAGCCCGCCTCGCGCAACCAGTGCACGACATACGCACCCAGCAATCGCCCGATGCCACGCCCGCGCGCTGCCGACGACACCATGAAACTCGCCGTCCCGACGTGCGACCCCGGCCCCGGTCGGTTGGGTCCCATCTTGGCGCTGCCGAGCACCGTCCCGTCATCGTCGACGGCAACGACGACGCGACCGGGCGGCGGTTCCATCCACATCGAGCGGGCGTCGGCCTCCGGCAGATCGGGCACCAACGCATAGGTCTCCCCCGCCCGTGCAACCTCCTGCACGATGGGCCAGATCTGCGACCAGTCCGCGTCAGTTGCCTTGCGAATAGTCGTCATTCGCCAATCATTCCATCGATGGACTGACGGATCAGATCCGCGTGCCCGTTGTGCCGGGCGTACTCCTCGATCATGTGCGTCACGATCCACCGCAGGGTGAACGGTTGCCCGGAGTGGCTGTCCGGCTTCACCGACAACGTGTCGAACCCGTCGGCGGCGAGCGCCTGTGCGATGCCTGCGTCGGCGATCCCGACCGACTCCTCGTAGAGGTCGGCCAGCGCACCCGGGTCGTCCGAGGCGGCACTGTGCCAGTCCCAGTCGGGGTCGTCGTCCCAGTCCACCGCCGACCACGGCTCCGGCTCGTCACCACCGCCGAGCACCTGATGGAACCACCACACCTCGACGAGCGCGAGGTGCTTGATCATCCCGCCGAGCGTCATGTCGGAGGGCGCGAGTGTCCTGCCCAGCTGCTCCCTCGTCAGCCCACCGGTCTTCCAACGGAACGTGTCCCGGTGGTAGCGCAGGAAACCGAGCAGGGTGTCCGGCTCGTTCGCGTGCGGGGGCGGATCGACCCGAGTTGCCGGATCCGGTTCGGGCGTCGCGCTGGCGGCTGCAGTCATGCCGCAACGCTAGGAGGAACTGCAGACACCGCGCCATCGAGTTTCACCGTCGACTCGTTCTAGGCTGCAGGTATGGCGAGCATCCGGATAGCACAGGACGAAACCGCGGACCAGCTTCTCTCCACCGATCCCTTCGCACTGCTGATCGGCATGCTATTGGACCAGCAGTACGGCATGGAGCACGCGTTCCGCGGGCCGGCGAAGATCGTCGACAAGTTCGGCACGCTCGACCCCGGCAAGATCGCGGCGCAGGACCCGGAGAAGTTCGCCGACCTGTGCTCCACCACACCTGCCATCCATCGCTATGCGCGTTCGATGGCCGGCCGCGTCCAGCAGCTGGCGCAGGTCGTGCTCGACGACTACGACGGCGACGCCTCACGCATCTGGACGACCACCGACTCATCAGCCGAGTTGCTCAAGCGATTGAAGGCACTGCCGGGGTACGGCGACCAGAAGGCCCGCATCTTCGCGGCGCTGCTCGGCAAGCAGCTCGGCATCACCCCCGACGGGTGGCGAGAGGCGATCGGCCCGTATGCCGAGGTCGGTTCGTTCCGCTCGGTCGCGGACGTCGTCGACGAGACCTCCCTGCAGAAGGTCCGCGAGTTCAAGAAGAGCGCCAAGGCCGCCGCGAAGGCGAGGGCAGCCGCGCAGTGACCGACCGCCGTGTGGCCGTCATCCTGTTCGACGGATTCGAGTTGCTCGATGTCTTCGGTCCGGTCGAACTCCTTTTCCTGACACCGGGTTTCACTGTCGGCTACTACGGCCCTCGGCCCGGTCCGGTGTCGAGCTCGCAGGGCGGGCAGGTCGTCGCCGAGCAGGCGTATGACGAACTGCGCGAGCCCGACATCCTGCTGGTACCCGGCGGCATCGGCACTCGGCGTCTGGTCGATGACCGGGCGTTCCTGGACTGGCTGCGCGACACCGGTAGAGCTGCGAACATCGTCACCTCCGTCTGCACGGGCTCCGGAGTCCTCGCTGCCGCAGGTTTGTTGGAGTCCTATCGGGCGACGAGCAACAAGCTGTCCTTCGGCTGGGCATCCTCCTTCGGCACGACGGTGGACTGGGTGCCGACCGCGCGGTGGGTCCAGGACCGGGACCGCTGGACGTCCTCCGGTGTCGCAGCGGGGATGGACATGACCGCGGCCCTCATCGCCGACCTGTCCGGCGCCGAGGCTGCGCGTGAGGCGACGGTGCTCGCCGAGCTGGAGGTGCACCCGGACAGCGCATGGGACCCGTTCGCGGCGATCCACGGCCTCACCGCAGCCACGGGCGAGGACTGATCGATGACCGACCGAGAGGTGATGGCTATCGTGGCCGACATGAAGGTTCGGGCAGAGGTGACGACCGAGCCCTTCCAGGGCGAGGGCGAACTTCCCGGTCACGTCCGTGCGGCGGCCGATGCGTTGCTGGCCGGCGGGCTGGAGCCGGATCTCGGCCCGCTCGGCACGGCCGTCCACGGCGATGCCGACGTCGTCACCGCCGCCATCCGTGATGCCGCACGTGCTGCCCTGGCCGCCGGAGCCACCCGCGTGAGCGTGCAGGTCGAGCGCACCGATGCCTGACCCTTCCCCCGCCGCGAACGAACTCGCCACTGCCCTTCAGCCCCTGCTCCGCCGTGTCGGTGCCGTGGTCGTGCACGGTGCTCCCCGGGCCGAAGACATCCCGATCACGCTGGGCGACAACACGATCCACGTGCGGGTCGTCGACGACCACGACTTGTCCGATGGTTTGGCACGGTTGATCCAGACGGTCGAGGCCGAACTCGGCGGACAGCTGGCCGAGCTTCCTCGAGCGCAGAAGCAGCACGCGGTTCGGCTCCTCGAGGAACGCGGTGCGTTCGAGATGCGCCGATCCGCCGAGACGGTCGCAGAAGCCATGGGGATGTCCCGCTTCACCATCTACAACTACCTGAACCGCGTTCGCGCCGGCGGCTGACTCTTCACCAGTTCGGCCGACAAAATTCAACAATCCGTTGACTCGGGTGTGACCCACGACATACGCTCGTCCCCGCGAATCAATTCCATATCTCGAAATCTTCCTTCCGTATAAGCGAATCCACGATGGCCGAGGCACCACCTGCCCCACCCGTCGCGACCAGGGCCCTGTGATCACCCACAGCGCCTCGCGTGACCAGCGGAAACTCTGTGACCAGGCCCCGCACAGTGCGAAAGTGCCTCTGCCACCACATCATTGATGTCCACCGACCCCTGGAAGGACCGCTCACAATGTCCGCTGCCACTGCCGAAAAGGCGCGCCCGCAGGCGAAACATCCCGTCGACGAGGTGCTGCCCCCGCAGCAACTCGCGGTCTACGGAATCCAGCACGTCCTGGCGTTCTACGCCGGCGCGGTCATCGTGCCGATCCTGTTGGCGGGTGCCATCGGGCTGACGTCCGACCAGCTGATCCACCTCATCAACGCCGATCTGTTCACCTGCGGGATCGCCTCCCTGCTGCAGGCCATCGGCTTCTGGAAGGTCGGGGTCCGGCTGCCGCTGCTGCAGGGCGTCACCTTCACGGCCGTCTCACCGATGATCATCATCGGTGTCAACGCCGGCGGTGGCGTCAACGGTCTGCTCACCATCTACGGCGCAGTCCTCGTCTCCGGCGTGGTCACGTTCCTGCTCGCGCCGTACTTCGGCAAGATCGTGCGCTTCTTCCCACCGGTCGTCACCGGTTCCGTCATCACCGTCATCGGATTCTCGTTGCTGCCCGTGGCAGCGGGTGATGCGTTGCTGCGCTGGGATCCCAAGACCCACTCCTACAGCGCCTCGGTCCTGAGCCAGGACGCCTCCGGCAACTACCACCTGGCGGCCGGCGGCTGGAAGACGCTCGCGCTCGCACTCGGCACCGTCGTCGTCATCGTCGCGATCCAACGCATCTTCCGCGGCTTCATCCAGACCATCGCCGTGCTGCTCGGTCTGGCGCTCGGCACCCTGGTCGCGTGGTTCTCCGGCGAGGCGCACTTCGACTCGGTGAGCACCTCCAGCTGGGTCGGCGTCACGACACCGTTCCACTTCGGTATGCCGAAATTCGCTCTGGCAGCGATCATTTCGATGGTGCTGGTCATGCTCGTCACCATGGTGGAGACCTGCGGCGACGTCTTCGCGACCGGCGAGATCGTCGGGAAGCGCGTCGACGGGGACGACGTCGCGCGAGCCCTGCGCGCAGACGGCCTGGCCACCGTCATCGGCGGAGTCTTCAACTCCTTCCCGTACACCTGCTTCGCGGAGAACGTCGGCCTCGTGCGGCTGACCAAGATCAAGAGTCGGTATGTCGTGGCCACCGCCGCCGTCTTCATGATCATTCTCGGACTGCTGCCCAAGGCCGGTGCGATCGTCGCCGGCATACCCTCGAGCGTCCTCGGCGGCGCCGGGCTGGCCATGTTCGCCACCGTCGCCGTGGTGGGCATCCAGACGCTCGGGAAGGTCGACTTCAACGACCACCGCAACGGCATCATCGTGGCGACCTCGCTCGGCCTGGCCATGCTGGTGACCGCGGAGCCGGGCGTCGCGACCCTGCTGCCCAAGGACTACCAGGTGTTCCTCGGCTCGGGCATCACCATCGGCTCCATCGCCGCGTTCGCGCTCTACATGCTCTTCTTCCACGTCGGCAGCAGCCGCGGCGCCGGTGTCGCCACCACCCCCACCGGATCGGTCATCGGACTGGCGCAGGTCAACGCGATGTCCAAGGCGGAGTTCGTCGCCACGTTCGAACCGCTCTTCCAGGGCAACTCGTGGATCAGCGAGGACGCCTACGAGCAGCGGCCGTTCACCGACACCCGCGACCTGCGGGCCTCGTTCCAGGAAGCGCTGTTCTCCGCGTCGGACGACAAGCAGCGAGCCCTGATCGCGAGCTACCCGGACCTGGGCAGCATCGACGTCGCCGCCGGCGAGATCGGTGCGGCATCCACCCGGGACCGCGCGGCCATCATGCTCAGCCAGCTGCGGGACGACGAGCGGGAGGAGCTGTCGACGCTGACAGCGGCATACCGCGAGAAGTTCGGCTTCCCTCTGGTGACCTGTGTCCGGGAGACGAGCTCGGTCGAGCAACTGATGGAGCTCGGTCGCTCCCGACTGGACAACTCCCGGCAGCAGGAACTGGTGACCGCACTGCTGGAGAGCGCCAAGATTGCCGGGCACCGGTTCGACGACCTGGTCGCCGACGCCGAACCGCTGACCTCCGCGCGCAGCCGAGTGGGTACCACGTCATGAGCCCCTCGCCGGTCACCGTCGTCGACGGTTGCACGGTCCTCACCGTCGATGCCGAGCGTCGCGAGCACCAGGTCGGCCACGTGGTCATCGAGGGCACGCGGATCCGGTCGGTGGGACCGGGACGGTACGCGCCGACCGGTGAGTCCATCGACCTCATCGACGGATCCGGCTGCGTGCTCACACCCGGCCTGGTCAACACCCACCACCACCTCTATCAGTGGGCGACTCGCGGGTATGCCGTGGACGCAACACTTTTCGAGTGGTTGACCGCGCTCTACCCGGTATGGGGAAACATCGACGAGCGGGTCGTCGGTCAGGCCGCGGCGGCGGGCATCGGTCAGCTCGCGCTCTCCGGATGCACCACGGTGATGGACCATCACTACGTCTTCCCACGACACGGCGGTGACGTGCTCGGTGCCGAGATCTCCGCGGCCGGCGACATCGGCGTTCGATTCTTCGCCACCCGCGGCTCCATGGATCTCGGCCGGAGCGACGGCGGGCTGCCGCCGGACCACGTCGTGGAGTCGATCGACGAGATCCTGGCTGCCACGGCCGAGGCAATCGACGCACACCACGACTCGTCAGCCGACGCGTTGGTGCGGGTCGGAGTCGCGCCGTGCTCGCCCTTCTCGGTGACCACGGACCTGTTGCGTGAGGCCGCCGGTCTGGCCCGCGACCGCGGCGTGCGGCTGCACACGCACCTCGCCGAGACCCTCGACGAGGAGGATTTCTGCCGTGATCGCTTCGGACAGAGTCCGATCGACTACATGGAGTCGATCGGCTGGCTCGGGCCCGACGTGTGGTTCGCGCACGGAATCCACTTCGACGACAACGCAATTCAGATGCTCGCCAGGACCGGCACCGGCGTCGCGCACTGTCCGTCGTCCAACGCACGCCTCGGTGCCGGGGTATGTCGGACCCGCGACCTGCTGGACGCCGGCGCCCCAGTCGGGCTCGGCGTCGACGGTGCGGCATCCAACGAGGCGGGCTCACTCCTGGAGGAGGCACGGCACGCGCTGCTCTTCGCTCGCGCCCTCGGCGGCCCGACCGCGCTCGGTGTCCGGCAGGCGCTCGAAGCCGCGACGATCGGCGGTGCCCGACTCCTCGGCTGGGACGACCAGATCGGCTCGATCGAGCCGGGCAAGCAGGCCGACCTGTGCCTCTGGCGGATGGACACGCTGGCACACGCGGGCATCGCCGACCCGGTCGCCGGTCTCGTGCTCGGCACGCCACCGCCTCTCGACCTCGCCATGGTGGCCGGGCGACCGATCGTTCGCCACGGCCGGCTCACCCGCGTCGACGAGACGGCCCTGGCGGCCGGCGCCGTCGAGGCATCGATCCGGGTTGGTGGAGCCATGGCCGCTTGCTGAACGCTCCCCACGCCGAATCCACCCGAAATCCTTGTTCAACAAATTGTTGAGCCGTACAGTTGAAGGAGCCCAAGGGTCCGGTCGTTCTGCATGGATAACCGGTCGGACTCTCCGATCGTCGCGCGGCACGTGCCACGCGAACCATGCGACCACCTGACCGGGATCCTTCGCTCCCGGCTCGAAAGGAGTCGCTGATGACTGAAGCTGCCACAGCACTGGACGTGACCGTCAACGGGCAACCACGTGAATTCACCGATGCCACCCACACCAATCTGTTGGACTGGCTGCGTTCCCAAGGTTTGACCGGCGCGAAGGAGGGTTGCGCCGAAGGCGAGTGCGGCGCCTGCTCGGTGCTCGTCGCGCGACCCGACGACGACGGTGGCACCCGCTGGACCGCGGTCAACGCCTGCCTGCCCCCGGCGGCTGCCTTCGCGGGCCAGGAGATCATCACCGCCGAGGGCCTCGGCAGCCCGGACGCTCTGCACCCCGTCCAACAGGAGATGGCGGTCCGTGGCGGCTCCCAGTGCGGCTACTGCACCCCAGGATTCATCTGCAGTATGGCGGCCGAGTACTACCGGCCGGAGCGATCGGCGACGAACTCCGACGACCATGTCGATGAGCAGACCGACACCAACGAGGCCGACTCCGAGCACGGGGCGAACGGCTTCGACCTGCACTCGCTGTCGGGCAACCTCTGCCGGTGCACCGGTTACCGGCCGATCCGGGATGCGGCATACGCGCTCGGCGACG
Source organism: Flexivirga sp. G2 (assembly GCF_055397625.1). NCBI lineage: Bacteria > Bacillati > Actinomycetota > Actinomycetes > Micrococcales > Dermacoccaceae > Flexivirga > Flexivirga sp. G2. Next base: position 1,873,453 of record NZ_AP039675.1, on the reverse strand, counting down.
TTCCTGAGGACGACCCGCTCGGCGCGCGGTGCACCGAACCTGCGCCCACGGCACCGGCGACGTCATACGAGACCAACGGGCGGCGCTTCGTGCGCCCCGCGTCGCTCGCCGACGCACTGGCCCTGCTCGCCGAACACCCCGAGGCGATCCCCGTCGCCGGCAGCACCGACTGGGGCGTCGACGTCAACATCAAGTCCACCCGCGCCGACCTGGTGGTCGGGCTGGATCGGCTCGCCGAGCTGCGCGGACTCGAGACGACCGACGCGTACATCGAGATCGGCGCCGCACTCACCCTCAGCGAGATCGAACGCCGGCTCGATGGCCGAATTCCGTTGCTCGCAAGGCTTTTTCCGCAGTTCGCCTCTCGGTTGATCCGCAACGGAGCGACCATCGGCGGCAACCTGGGCACCGGCTCGCCCATCGGTGACACTCCCCCGGCGCTGCTCGCCCTCGAGGCCGACCTCGTGCTCACCGGAGTCTCGGGGAGCAGGGTCGTGCCGCTCGCCGACTACTTCACCGGCTACCGGCAGACCGTCCGCACTCCCGGCGAGCTCATCCAGGCCGTGCGAATCCCCTTGCCGCTGTCCGGGATCACGGCGTTCCACAAGATCGCCAAGCGTCGCTTCGACGACATCTCCAGCGTCGCGATCGGCTACTCGATCGACGTCGACGGCGGCGTCGTGCGCAAGGCACGCATCGGACTCGGCGGCGTCGCGGCCACTCCGCTGCGCGCGACGGCCGTCGAAGCGGCGCTCGAGGGCAAGCCCTGGACCGCCGAGACCGTCCGTGCGGCGGCAGCCGTGCTCCAGCAGGAAGGCACTCCGATGGACGACCACCGCGCCAGCAGCAAGTATCGCCGGGCGATGCTCGGAACCTCGCTACGCAAGCTCTTTGCCGAGCACGCCGCGCAGGAAGGACACGTAGCGTGAGCACTCTCTCCGAACGCCCCACCAAACCCGTTGTCGGAGAGCCGATGCCGCACGAGGCGGCGACGCTGCACGTCACCGGTACGGCGCTCTACACCGACGACCTCGTGGGCCGTACCAAGGACGTCCTGCACGCCTACCCGGTCCGCGGCGAGCACGCGCATGCCCGGGTGACCCGCTTGGACGCCGCGCCGGCGCTCTCGGTCCCGGGAGTCGTGCGGGTCCTCACCGGTGCCGACGTTCCGGGCGTGAACGATGCCGGGGTCAAGCATGACGAGCCACTCTTCCCCGACGAAGTCATGTTCGCCGGTCACGCCGTCGCCTGGGTGCTCGGTGAGTCGCTCGAGGCCGCCCGACTGGGGGCGGCAGCCGTCGAGGTCGACTACGAGCCACTGCCGTCCCTCGTGCGCGTCACGGAAGCCATCGAGGCGAAGAGCTTCCAAGGAGCGCAGCCCACGGTCGCACGTGGCGACATCGACGACGGCTTCGCCCGGGCCGAGCACGTCTACACCGGTACGTTCGAGTTCGCCGGGCAGGAGCACTTCTACCTGGAGACCCACTGCTCACTCGCTCAGGTCGACGAGAACGGTCAGATCTTCATCCAGTCGAGCACCCAGCACCCCAGCGAGACCCAGGACATCGTGTCGCACGTGCTCGGCGTGCCGGCGCATGCCGTCACCGTCCAATGCCTGCGGATGGGCGGCGGATTCGGCGGCAAGGAGATGCAACCACACGGCTTCGCGGCCATCGCGGCGCTGGGAGCCACTCTCACCGGACGCCCGGTGCGGCTGCGACTCAACCGGACCCAGGACATCACGATGTCCGGCAAGCGGCACGGTTTCCACGCGCAGTGGCGAGTCGGCTTCTCCGCTGACGGTTACCTGGAGGCGCTCGACGCGACCCTCACCGCGGACGGCGGATGGAGCCTGGATCTCTCCGAGCCGGTGCTCGCTCGTGCCCTCTGCCACATCGACAACGCCTACTGGATCCCGGACGTCCGCGTCCACGGCCGCATCGCGAAGACGCACAAGACGTCCCAGACGGCTTTCCGTGGTTTCGGCGGCCCGCAGGGCATGCTCGTGCTGGAGGACATCCTCGGGCGTTGCGCCCCCCTGCTGGGCATCGACCCCGCGGAGTTGCGCCGACGCAACTTCTACACCGAGGGCCAGGAGACGCCGTACGGTATGCCGGTCCGGCACCCGGATCGGCTGGAAAGCGCCTGGTCCCAGGTGCTTTCGTCTGCCGACATCGAACAGCGTCAGACCGAGATCGCGACGTTCAACGCCGAGCACGCGGACACCAAGCGTGGCCTGGCGCTCACTCCGGTGAAGTTCGGCATCTCGTTCAACCTGACCGCCTTCAACCAGGGTGGTGCGCTCGTCCTCGTCTACAAGGACGGCTCCGTGTTGATCAACCACGGCGGCACCGAAATGGGCCAGGGACTGCACACCAAGATGATGCAGGTCGCGGCGACGACCCTCGGCGTGCCGTTGTCCACGGTCCGGCTCGCCCCGACGCGGACCGACAAGGTCCCCAACACCTCTGCCACTGCTGCGAGTTCGGGTGCCGACCTCAACGGCGGCGCCGTCAAGAACGCCTGCGACCAGATCCGCGAGCGGTTGATGGTCGTGGCATCGGGCCGGCTCGGCGTACCTGCTCACGATGTGCGTTTCGAGCAGGGCAAGGTCATCGGCCTCGGCTCCGACGAGCAGATGACGTGGGAAGAACTGGTCAATATCGCCTATTTCCAACGGGTTCAGCTCTCCGCATCCGGCTTCTACCGCACCGAGGGCCTGCACTGGAACTCCACAACGATGCACGGGACGCCCTTCAAGTACTTCGCGTATGGCGTCGCGGCCACCGAGGTCGAGGTCGACGGCTTCACCGGCGCTTATCGCACTCGGCGCGTTGACATCGTCCATGACGTCGGCGACTCGCTGTCACCGCTGATCGACATCGGCCAGATCGAGGGCGGCTTCGTCCAGGGCGCGGGCTGGCTGACCCTGGAGGACCTGCGCTGGGACGACCGTGACGGCCCGACCCGCGGCCGTCTATCGACTCAGGCCGCCAGCACCTACAAGCTGCCGAGCTTCTCCGAGATGCCCGAAGAGTTCAACGTCAGCCTGCTGGACAAGGCCCACGAAGAGGGCGCGATCTACGGCTCGAAGGCAGTCGGCGAGCCACCGCTGATGCTCGCCTTCTCGGTCCGCGAAGCACTTCGTCAGGCAGCGGCTGCGTTCGGACCGGCTGGCACGAGTGTCGATCTGGCGTCCCCCGCCACGCCCGAGGCCGTCTTCTGGGCACTCGAGCAGGCTCGGGCTGCCCACTCGAACGGCCACGTCGCCGAAGGATTCCCCGGCCGGGTGCCGGCTCAGCCCGGGCCCGAAGCGAGACCCATGCGACCCAACTCCGAGCGCGGCCAGTACGGCGTGCCGTCACCGTCCGACCAGAGGACGGCGAAAGAAATCAGCTCCCGTCCGAACGATGAGGGACGAATCGCGAGGACAGGAGTATGACGTGAACTGGTATGACGCAATCGGCCTGCTCCGGAAGCAGCGTCGCGCAGCGGTTCTGGTCACCCTCGTCGATGTGCGCGGCCACGCGCCGCGCGCAGCCGGCGCCAAGATGGTCGTCACGTCCGACGATGTCTTCGACACCATCGGCGGCGGGAACCTCGAGGAGACAGCCGTCTTCCGGGCACGCGTGCTGCTCGAAACGGACGACCGCGCACCGCAGGAGTTGGCTGTCGCACTGAGTGACAAGGCACCTGCTCAACACGGTGTGCAGTGCTGCGGCGGTGAGGTACGAGTCCTGCTGGAACCATTGCCGATTCGCCCCTCGATCGCGATCTTCGGAGTGGGACACGTCGGCCTCGAGCTCGCTCGGATCCTGAGTCGCCACGAGGTGGAGTTGCACCTCGTCGACTCAAGGCCGGCGCATCTGTCCCCCGAACGCCTTGCCGTGCTGGACGACGCGATCGCATCCGTCATACCGCACCCGGCGCCGGTTCCCGAGGTCGTGCTGGGCGAGGTGCCGGCCGGCAGCCATGTCCTCGTGATGACCCACGACCACGCCGAGGACATCGCGATCTGTGACTCCGCACTGCGCTGTGGGCACCTCGGCAGCATCGGCCTGATCGGCTCGGCCGCCAAGTGGGCGCGCTTCCGGCGCAGGCTCACCGAGGAAGGCCACGACGACGCGGCGCTGGCCCGCATCACCACCCCGATCGGCCTTCCCGACCTGCCGGGCAAGGCGCCCGCCACGATCGCTCTCAGTGTGGCCGCGGACCTCGTCCGCCGATTCGCCGACGTGTCGACCCAGGCGGTGACCCGATGACCATCTACCGCGCCACGGTGCTCGACACCCCGGTCGATCCGTTCGCCGGCGGGGCGTTGCGTGCCGACTCCGACACCGCCCTGGTCGTCACGGACGGGGTCATCACCGCTCGAGGCAGCTACCAGGACGTCCGCGCGACCGCACCCGACGACCAAGTCGTCGAGCTGCGCGACGGTGTCCTGCTCCCCGGATTCGTCGACACCCATGTGCACTACCCGCAGATCCGGGCGATCGGCGGGCTCGGGCGGCCGCTGCTGGACTGGCTCGAGCACTCCGCACTGCCCGAGGAGGCCCGACTGCGCGACGCCGATTACGCCGCGCAGGTCGCCGACGAGTTCGTGCATGGCATGACGCAAGCGGGCACGACCTCCGCGTTGGTCTTCGGCTCACACTTCGCGACTGCGGTGGACGCATTGTTCCGGAGTGCCGAGCGCAGCGGCATGCGGATGACCTCGGGCCTCGTCGTGTCCGATCGATTGTTGCGCGAGGACCTGCTCACCACCCCCGAGCGGGCGTATGACGAGTCGGTCGCCCTCGCGGCGCGCTGGCAGGACCACGAGCGCCTCCGGTATGCCGTGACCCCGCGGTTCTCCTACTCGTGCAGCGCGGACCTGCTCGAGGCGTGCGGCGCGGCATACAAGGACATCGACGGTGCCTGGTGCACCTCGCACGTCAACGAGAACGTCACCGAGGTCGCAGAGGTGGCAAGGCTTTTCGACGGATCGAGCTATGTCGGGACCTATCAGGATCACGGCCTGCTCGATGCCCGCACGATCCTCGCGCACAACGTGCACCCCACCGACGCCGAGTTGGACGTGCTCGCCGCGGGTCGCGCCGCGGTCGCGCACTGCCCGACGAGCAACGCCTCGCTCGGCAGCGGCATGTTCCCGATGGCCGAGCACCTGCAGCACGGAGTGCGCGTCGCCATGGGCACCGACGTCGGTGGCGGCACCGGCTTCTCGCTCTTCAAGGAGGGGCTGCAGGCCTACTTTCTGCAGAGCCTGCTCGGTTCGCGGGGTGTTCCGCTCACGCCGACCCACTTGTTGCACCTGATCACGGCGGCCGGCGCCGATGCGCTCGGGTTGCGGGACCACATCGGGGACCTCGACGTCGGTAAGCGCTTCGACGCGGTATTCGTTGCGCCAGAGGCAGATTCACCGCTCGGCGTGGGCATTCGACACGCGCAGTCCGCGGAGGACGCCCTCGCCAAGATCTTCGCGATGGGCACGCCCGCGGACATCACCCGGGTGTGGATCGACGGCGAGCTGGTCAAGCACGACATTCACTAGCCCACCCCGCCGTACCCAAACCTCGACCGTCGAAGGTTACGCACGCACAGTCAGCCGTCGATCGGGTGTTCCTCGAGGTATGCCGCCGCCAGCCTCTTGGGTGCGCGGTTCAGCCATGCCTCCGTGATGACCTCGGCCAGTTCGGCGACGCTGATCTCGTCCAGCCGGACGAGCACGGCCGGGTAGCCGTCGAAGTGCGGGATCGTGAAGTAGACGCTCGGATCGTCAGCGATGAAAGCCTGTTTCACACCTTCGTCGGGCACCCGGAACGCGAGGATCTCGCCGTCGGGCGCAGCGTCGCCGAGAGCGGCACGGTCCTTCGCGCCGAGCGGACGCTCCCAGACGAAGCCCTTGTCCTTGACCCGCCACATGGTGTTGCCCCACGCCGGCCGGCTCTCCACCTCGGGCAGCTCGCCGACGATCCGCCGGACGTCGTCCCAGGTCGCCATACCCGACGACTCTACGCGTATACCGCGGTCGGGTCACCAGTTCTGGACCGACCGGGTCAGGATGCCCGCGATGTCGCCCTCCGTCGGCTCCTTCGGGCAGGTCGAGAGCAACCGCTGCTGTTTCATCACCCCGGGCACCAGGTCGGGCACATCGGACTCCGAGAACCCAACAGCACCAATGCCGTTCGGTATGCCGATGTCCCGCATCAGTCCGGTGAGCACCGCGGGCAACTGCTCGCGCGGGTCCGACTGCTCCGGCACGTCCGGTCCCAGCAGAGCTGCCACGCGCAGGTGTCGTTCAGGCGCTGCATCGAAGGAGAACCGGAAGGCCTCCGGCGCGGTCAGCGACACCGCCATCCCGTGTGGCACCAACGCCTCGTCGCCTGGGTAACCGTCGGGCCGAAAACCCTTGACCTGCCCCGCGATCGGGTAGGCGTTCGCGTGCGGGATGTGCACGCCCGCATTGCCGAAGCCCATGCCGGCGAAGGTCGCCGCCTGCATCATGTCGACGCGCGCCTGCTCATCCTCCGCGCCCTGGGCGACCGCCCGCCGGAACGCACCGGCGAGCAGGGTGAGCGCCCGTTCGCACCAGAGATCGGACACCGGGTTGGACCCGCAGTAGGTGACACGTTCCTCCGGCCGCTTCTTCGGGTATAACGAAAACGGCTTGGCCGTGAACGATTCGGCCGCATGGCACACGATGTCCATGCCCGCAGCAGCGGTGACCGCGGGAGGCAGGGTCATGGTGAGCGCCGGATCGACGACCGCCATCGTCGGCCGCAGGCGCCAGTGACTGATGCCGGTCTTCACTCGCATCGACAGCACATCGAGCACACACATGGCCGTGCTCTCCGAGCCGGTCCCGGCGGTGGTCGGCACCGCGATGAGCGGCTTCAACTCCCCCGGCGGCACCTGCGCGCGACCGATGGGCGCGTTGAGATAGTCGCCGAGCTCGCCGGGGAACGTCGTCAGCAGGTTGACGGCCTTCGCGGTGTCGATCGAGGAGCCGCCGCCGACGGCGACGAAGCCGTCCCACGGTCCCTGCGCCGCGGCGTACTCGATCGCCTTGTTCATCGAGTCGTCCGTCGGCTCGACGTGGACGCCGTCGAAGACCTCGGCGACAATGTCGTACCGGGCCAAGGCGTCGGCAATGCGGTGCGCCACGCCAGTCCCCGCGACCCCGGGATCGGTGATCACCAGCACCCGTGACACGCCGTATTGCGAGAGGTCGTAACCGATTTCGTCACTTGCGCCAGTGCCGAACTTCAGGGGCGGGGCACCCCAGGTGAAGATGGTCTCGACAGACTCCACGGTTGTCCGCCTTTCGGGTCGACAGTACGTGCCACAGTAATCACCATCGCTGCAAACGGCAGGAGACCGGATGACCCGCGAGCTCACCTTCGTCCGACAAGGGCGGTTGGAGTGGCGCGATCACCCCGACCCGCAACTGGAGACGGCCACCGATGCTCTTGTGCGTCCCTTCGTCGCGAGCCGCTGCGACGGGGACGTTCTCCCGTTGCACCATCCCGTGTCGCGACCGATGCAGGCAGGGCTGAAGCTGCACCTGATCGACCCGGTGATCGCGGACATCACCGGCGCCGTGCCCTTCAAAGGCCCCTTCGGGGTGGGCCACGAATGCATCGCCCCGGTCACCGCGGTCGGCGACGACGTGCGACACCTGCACGTCGGCGACACCGTTGTCGTTCCGTGGTCGATCTCCTGCGGCACGTGCCGCGAATGTCGTCGCGGCATCACCGCCAAGTGCTCCACGACACGAGTGCACAGTCCCGGGAAGGCCCTGGCGGCATACGGTTTCGGACCCTCGTGCGGCCCATGGGGCGGCGTCGTCACCGACTCGATGCTGGTGCCGTATGCCGAGCACATGCTGGTCAAGCTGCCGGACGGCCTGGACCCGTTGCGGGTTGCCGCGGCGAGCGACAACCTGAGTGACGCCTGGCGCGCGGTGGCCCCACCGCTGGCTGACGCACCCGATGACGCGTCCGTGCTCGTCATCGGTGGCGGTGCGCGCAGCATCGGCCTGTATGCCGCAGGGCTTGCCGGCACCCTCGGCGCGGCCCGCGTGGACTACATCGACGATGACCCGGAGCGCCTGGCCGTCGCCGAGAGCCTCGGGGCCACTGTCCACGAAGTACGCCGCAAGCGCTGGACCTCCGTGCTGCCGGCGATCAGCGAACGCTACGACGTCGCGGTCGAAGCATCATCGACCGAGCAGGGATTACGTGACTCACTGCGCGCGCTCGGCCCGGGTGGGGTGTGCACGGCGGTCGGCTACTACGTCGGCATCGGCACCAAAGTGCCGGTGATGGACATGTACGCGACCAGCGCCACGCTGCGAGTGGGCGTCTCCAACGCGCGCCCGCGACTGCCCGAACTGCTCGACTTCGTCGCCCGCACCGACTTTCCCGCCGAGCGAGTCACCAGCACTCTGCTGCCGTGGCAGGACGCCCCCGAAGGGTATGCCGCACACACCACCAAGCTCGTGCTGCACCGCGAGCCGCTCGATGTGACCGACTGACACCGGTCGAAAACGCTGTCCCGCAAGGAAACTCAGGCGTCGATGCGCTCCCGGTCGAGCTCGCGTGCCGAGTCCACGATGAAGTCCTTGCGCGGGGCGACATCACTGCCCATCAGCAACTCGAAGACGCGCTCGGAATTCTCGGCATCCTTGAGCGTCACCCGACGCAGGGTGCGGTGGCGTGGGTCCATCGTCGTCTCCGCCAACTGCGAGGCGTCCATCTCGCCCAGACCCTTGTAGCGCTGGGGCTGCTTGACCGTGCGGCCCTTCTTCTGGAACTGCCCGATGACCTGGCGCATCTGCTGCTCGGAGTAGGTGTAGACGACCTCGCCCTTGGACCGACCCTGCGCCGTCGTCTCGATCCGGTGCAACGGAGGGACGGCCGCGAAGACACGACCGGCCTCGACCAGCGGACGCATGTAGCGGAAGAAGAGTGTCAGCAGCAGCGTGCGGATGTGCGCCCCGTCGACGTCGGCGTCCGTCATCAGGATCACCTTGCCGTAGCGCGCCATGTCCAGATCGAAGGTGCGGCCCGAACCGGCTCCGACGACCTGGATGATCGCGGCACACTCGGCGTTCTTGAGCATGTCGCCCACGGACGCCTTCTGCACGTTGAGGATCTTGCCGCGGATCGGCAGCAGAGCCTGGAACTCGGAGTTGCGGGCCGCCATACCGGTGCCGAGTGCGCTGTCACCCTCGACGATGAACAACTCGCTGCGCTCGTTGTCGTTGGACCGGCAGTCCTTCAATTTGCCTGGCAGTGAGGAGGACTCGAGTGCGCTCTTGCGACGCAGCGTCTCCTTCTGAACGCGCGCGTGGATGCGCGCCTTCATCTCGGCGACGACCTTCTCCTGCAGCTGGGTGGACTGGGTCTTCAGGTCGCGCTTGCTCGCCGTGAGCAACGCGGTCAGCTCGCGTTCGACGATCTTGCTGACGATCTGTCGGACCGCGGACGTCCCGAGGATCTCCTTGGTCTGCCCCTCGAACTGCGGCTCCGCGAGCCGGACGGTGATCACCGCCGTCATCCCCGCGAGAATGTCGTCCTTCTCGACCTTGTCGTTGCCGACCTTCAACCGCCGTGCGTTGGTCTCCAACTGCTTGCGGAAGACCTTCAGCAGAGCTTGCTCGAAACCGGCGACGTGAGTGCCGCCCTTCGGGGTGTCGATCACGTTGACGAAGGACCGCATCCGCTGGTCGTACCCGGTGCCCCACCGCAGCGCGATGTCGACACCGCAGTTGCGCTCGACCTCCGTCGGCGACATGTGACCCTGCGCGTCGAGCACCGGCACGGTCTCGGCGAAGGTCGCCTCGCCCTGCAGCCGCCAGATGTCGGTCACTGCCGGATCGGGCGCCAAGAACTCGGTGAACTCGGAGATGCCGCCCTCGTGCAGGAACTTCTCCTCGACCGGGCCGTCCGCGCCGGGCGTGTCCGGGACACCACGCTCGTCGCGCACCACGATCTCCAGACCCGGCACCAGGAACGAGGTCTGCCGGGCGCGCCCGATCAGCCGCTCGTAGTCGAACTTGGCGTCACGCAGGAAGATCTGCGGGTCGGCCCAGTAGCGGATGCGGGTGCCGGTGACCCCGCGCTTCACCTTGCCGACGACCCGCAACTCGCTGCCGGCGGTGAACGGCTCGAACTCCGAGTCCGGACTCGGCCCCGACTTCGGGTCCTTGAAGACACCGGGCTCGCCCCGGCGGAAACTCATCGCGTAGGTCTTGCCGCCACGATCCACCTCAACGTCGAGTCGACTCGAGACCGCGTTGACCACCGACGCACCGACCCCGTGCAGGCCACCCGACGCGGCATACGAACCGCCGCCGAACTTGCCGCCGGCGTGCAGCTTGGTGAACACCACCTCGACGCCGGACAGTCCGGTGCGCGGCTCGATGTCGACGGGTATGCCGGCACCACGGTCGGCGACGGCGACCGAGCCATCGGCATACAGCGTGACCAGCACATGACTGCCGCGATCAGCGAGCGCCTCGTCCACGGCGTTGTCGATGATCTCCCAGACACAGTGCATGAGGCCGCGGCCGTCGGTGGAGCCGATGTACATGCCGGGTCGCTTGCGAACGGCCTCGAGCCCCTCGAGCACCTGCAGGTGCCGTGCGGTGTATTCGCTCTTGGACGTGGTGGACGGGCTGGCGGTCACGAGTGGTGCTCTCCTGGCTGGTCTGCCGCCCGGCGTCCGAGCGGTCTTGCTCGCCCGAGATTAACCCCCGCCACTGACGAAGCCACGCAGGCGCACGGTGCGGGCCACGACCGGCAGCCCCGCCTCGTCGGTCGATCGCGCCCGTCGAGCGGAGCGAATATTCGATTGACAGGACAACCTCGCACCGAGTTAGCTATCTTGATATCAAGATACTTCAAGTCAAGGAATTCATGAGATCGCTGCTGCGCCGCATCCTGTCCGACGACCCGCTCATCCGGGCCATGTCCTACCAGTCGGTGCTGTCCGCCTTCGGCGAGGGAGCCTTTCTCACCGGCTCCGCGGTGTACTTCACCCAGATCGTCGGCCTGAGCGCCGCCCAGGTCGGTCTCGGCCTGACGATCGCCGGCATCGCGACCTTCCTCACCGCGGTCCCGCTGGGCCGGTTCGCCGACACCGTCGGCACCCGTCGTACCTGGATCATCGGCGCGTTCTGCGAGGCACTGCTCTTCGGTGCATGGCTGCTCATCGGCGACTTCCTCGGGTATGTCGCAGTGATCGTCGCCCTGTCACTCGTACAGACCTGGATGCGGTCGGGGCGAAACGCCTACCGCTTCGACGTCTTCCCCCGGGCAGACCGAGTCCGGTCGCTGGCATACATGCGCGCATCGCGGAACGTCGGCTACACGCTCGGCGCTCTCGCCAGTGGCCTGGCCCTCGCGGCCGACAACGACACCTTCGTGCGGGCCGTGCCGCTGCTGACCGCAGCAGTTCTGCTGATCAACACCGCGTGGGTGACCCGGCTGCCGCACGTCGCTCCGCACACCACCGGCGACGCGAGCACACCGAAGGTGGCCGAACCCCGCGGCGCACTGCGGAACCGCGGGTTCCTGCTGACCAGCGTCTTCGACGGAGTGCTCAGCACGCACTCGGTGCTGCTGAACACGGTCATCCCGCTCTGGCTGGTCGAACGCACCGATGCGCCGCGCGTCCTGCTCGCCTGGCTCTTCGGCACGAACACCCTGATGGCCGTGCTGTTGCAGGTGGCCGCCGCACGCGGCGTCGACGACACTCCGAGCTCGCTGCGAGCCGAGCGCCGCGGCGCCGCCTGCTTCGTGCTGTCCTGTGTCGTCGTGGCCGTCACCCACGACACCGTCGGCTGGCTCACCATCGCCCTGATCTGGCTCGGCCACGTGACGGTGACCGGCACCGAGCTGTTCCAGTCGGCGGGTCAATGGGGCCTGCAGGCCGAGCTGTCCGACCCGAAGCGGCGCGGCGAATATCAGGGAGTGGCCCAGCTCGGACTCACCATGGGGACGGTCTGGGCGCCTGCGGCATACACCTTCTGGGCGATGAACTGGGGACCGTACGGCTGGCTGCTCATCGCGGTGATCGTCATCGGATCGGCGATCGCCATCCGGCCGGCGGCGCGCAGCGCCGAGCGCTACCTCGCCGAGCATGCCCAGGACGACGACACGGCCGAGGTGCCTGCCTGACCCCGCCGTCGTTCGTCACCCGGAACTCAGCCGGCCCGCCGATCGTCCGACTGGTGGCGAACGTTGCCGAGGAGACAACGTCGCCAAGGTCACAAAAGTGTGAAGCATGACACACGCCCGGGATATGTTTCGACGGGAATCCCTTCGCGTGATTGACTGTTGACTACTTCGACGACGGAAACCCCCGGGTGACCGGGAGGACCCGCAACGAGAGGATGATTACCGTGACTACAGCAGTTGCCCCCACCTTGACCGCATCCGATCGCTGCGACCGCTGCGGCGCCCAGGCCTTCATCCGTGCTCGCCTCAGCTCCGACCAGGATCTGCTCTTCTGCGCTCACCACGGCCGCGAGCACCTGGACAAGCTGCGCGAGATCGCCGACGAAGTGATCGACGAGACCGATCGGCTGCACGAGTCCACGATCGAAGTGTGATTCCCACCCGCTACTCACCGAAGACGGCGCACCGCATGGTGCGCCGTCTTCGTCTGTCCGGGCAGTAGGTTCATGCCGTGGACGCAGTGACCGTCGTGGCCGGAGTGATGATCACGCTCGGGATCCTCGGGCTGATCGTTCCGGTGCTGCCCGGGCTGTTGTTGTGCCTGGCCGGCGTCCTGCTGTGGGCGTGGGAGGTCGACACCGGCACGTCATGGGCGATCTTCGGCTGCTGTGTGGCGGTCGCTGCGATCGGCTGGGTGGTGCAGTTCCTGGTGCCGAATCACCGGCTCAAGGCCGCGGGGGTGCCAGGTTTCGCCAAGGTGGCCGGTCTGGCCGGCGCTGTCATCGGCTTCTTCGTCATCCCGTACGTCGGGATGTTCGTTGGCTTCCCGGTGGGTGTTTTCGTGGCCGAGCAGGTACGCCTGCGCAACGCTCAGCGAGCGTGGGCGGCGACGAAGGCCGCCGTACGAGCAGTGCTCACCGGCATCGGCATCGAGTTGGCCGCTGCGGTGTTGGTGTCGTGGATCTGGGTCGCCGGAGTGCTGCTGACCTGAGGATGTCGAGCGGGGCTTACCAGCCTTCGCCGCGTCGGCGATCCCAACGCTCCTCGAGACGCTGCATGAAACTGCCATTGGTGCGGGTCTGCCGTCGAGGGTGTGCCGCGGCGACCGATCCGTCGTCCTGGACCGTGCCGAAGTCACGTTGATGCCCGGGCTTGAAGGCGTAGGCGCCGGCCGCCACCATCACGGCGAAACCGACGACGCCGAGCCAGATCTGCGCAATCGTCATACCGACGATGACGAGGGCCAGTCCCACGATGACACCGCACACGCCGATGGCGATGCGTCGCCGGAGTCGACTGCGGCCAGGATGAGCGACCATGTGCGACGCAAACTTGGGGTCCTCCACCTTGAGCGCCTGCTCCATCTGGTCAAGCAGACGCTGCTCGTGCTCTGACAGTGGCACGTTGACCTCCCAATGTCTTTCGGCCGTCACCACGCGGCGACCGATCCCGCCGGTTGATCCCCGACTGATCTCTCCCTCCAGGATAGATCGCCGCGCTACCTAGCGGTAGGTGCCCACCGGCCCGAGGACCGCAGACGGTCGTTCGCACCAGGTGGGCCGCAGCCCCGGACGGACAGATCAGCACATCGGATCCGTTGTCTTGGCGTCAGCCTAAACAAGTCCGGCCGCTCTCGGTGCAGGAGTTGCGAACGAAAACCGGCTGTCACCCGCCTCCGGTCGGAGCGATGCACGCGGTGAACGACTCCCCCATCGGCAGCCCCAGGTGCGCCAGCACCAACTCCAGGAAGATCTCCACCTGGCGCACCAGGTCGTCGGCGTCCCGCGTCGAGACCGTGACCGCACCACGATCCAGCGCACTACGTCGGCGCGCGCTGCCTTCGAAGAACTGTGCCCACTCGGACAACTCGGGAGCGACCGCCGGCAGCACGGCCCACACATTGCGCGGGCGGGAGCCGGGGGCACGGCGCGCATCGGCGGCCAGCACCGCGGCAGCCGCCCGCAGGGCCGCGAGATGCGCGAGCCGGTAGCGTTCGTCGGCGGACTCGGCGTGACACGCCTGCAGCAACCCGACGCGCGTGCGGTCGACCAGGTCCAACACGGTGCCGGCGACCGGCGTCGGGGACGTGGGGTGAACGGGTGAGCGCATGCGGCCTCCTCGCGAACGGATCATCGAACTTTTGTTCGATACCGGCGAGGCTAACCGGGGCCACCGACAAGGGGTGACCGGCCGGCGCCTCAGACCAGACTGATCTGCCGCAGGTTGGCGAAGACCTCGAGCGTCGCGGTCGACTTGTTCATCGTCATGAAGTGCAGACCCGGCGCGCCCTCGCGCAGCAACCGCTCCGAATGCTCGGTGCAGATCGCGACGCCTTCGCGTCGTACCGCGGCCAGGTCGTCGCCGGCAGCCTCGATCCGGGCGACGACATCGGGCGCCAGCGGCTGCCCGTTGAGCTCGGTGAGGCGCTGCAGCTGCCCGACCGCCGTCACCGGCAGGAGCCCCGGTATGACGGGCATGGTGCACCCACGCGCATCCACCATGTCGCGCAACCGCAAGTAGGCGTCGACATCGGTGACCATCTGGGTGATTGCGAAGGCTGCCCCCGCATCGGCCTTGCGGACCAGCGTGTCGGCTTCCTCGACCAGTGACGCCGACTCCGGGTGCTTGTCGGGGAACGCCGCGACACCGACCGTGAAGTCGCCGAGCGAACGCACCAGCGAGACGAGCTTGTCCGCGTGGTCCAGCCCTTCGGGATGGGCGGCCCAGGGCGCGGCCGGTCCACCCGGTGGGTCACCGCGCAGCGCCAGGATGTTGGCGATGCCGACAGCGGCGTACTCCCCCACCACGCGCCGCAGTTCGGCGACCGATGACCCGACGCACGTGAGGTGCGCCATGGTGCGCAACGTGGTCTCCTGCTCGATCCGCCCCGTGATGCGGACGGTCCGGTCACGAGTGGAGCCGCCGGCGCCATACGTCACGGAGACGAAGGTCGGATGCAGCTGCTCGAGTCGGCGAACGGAGTTCCAGAGCACGGCTTCGGCGCGCTCGCTCCGGGGCGGCATGAACTCGAAACTGAAACTCGGACCGTCCTCCGCGAGCAACTCGGGGATCGGACGCGCGGACTTGTCGGTGCGCTGGTCGATGCCCTTCGTCATGCCGCTCAGCTTACGGACCGGCGCGGCGACTACGCTCAACTCGATCACGATTCGGAAGGACATCCACTTGCCCACCGTCGACCTCGCCGACCTGCGAGCCCGCGTCCAGCAGGCGCTCGATGAGGAGCGCCGGACCCAGGCAGCGATCCTGGCACCGCTCGGTCCGGACATGGCCGACCTGCTCGAGGCCGTCTTCACGCTGCTCAGCGGCGGCAAGCGGCTGCGTGCGGGCTTCTTCTACTACGGCTACCGAGCCGTCGGCGGCCGGGACAGCGTCGCCCTGGTGCGAGCCGCCATGTCCCTGGAGGTGTTCCAGGCGGCCGCCCTGTTGCATGACGACGTCATGGACGACTCCGACGTTCGCCGGGGTATGCCGTCGGCACACCGCCGGCTGGCCGATGCGCACCGCGATCGAGGGCTTGCCGGTGACCCCGGGCGTTTCGGCGAGGCCGGAGCGATCCTGGCCGGAGACCTCTGCCTCAACTGGACCGACGAGATCTACTCGACCAGCGGACTTCCCGCCGAGGAACTGGCCCGCGGGCGCCGCACGATGGACACCATGCGCACCCAGTTGATGGGTGGGCAGTACCTCGACGTCATCGAAGCCGCGCAGACCTGGGACGACGTTCCGACCGAGGAACGAATCAGCCGGGCTCGCAAGGTGATTCGGTTCAAGAGCGCGAAATACACGATCGAGCACCCCGTGCTGATCGGCGCGACCTGCGCCGGCACCGACCCCACCACGTTGTCGGCGTTGTCCGATTACGGACTCGCGCTCGGCGAGGCGTTCCAACTGCGTGACGACCTGCTGGGTGTCTTCGGCGACCCGGAGCAGACCGGCAAGCCGGCCGGCGACGACCTGCGGGAGGGCAAGCGCACGGTGCTCATCGCGTACGCACTGCAGGGCATGAATTCCGCTGATCTGCAACGATTCCGGGCCGTTTTCGGCGATCCGCACATCGCCGCCGAGGACGTCGCCTGGCTTCGCGAGCAATGCGTCCGGACCGGTGCCGTGGACCAGACGGAGAAGCTGATCTCCGCGCAGGCTGACGCTGCCCGCACCGCCCTGGACACCGCGCAGCTCACGGACGAGGGCCGGGCCGCACTGCTCGACCTGATCGACATCTCCACGGCACGCTCGTCGTGAGTCCGGGCGGCGGCCGGCCGCGGAAGGCGGTCGTGGTCGGCGCCGGACTCGCCGGACTCTCGGCAGCGTTGCATCTGCGCGGGGCCGGAGTCGAGGTCACCGTTCTCGAGGCGGAGCCGACCGCCGGCGGACGCTGTCCGGACGTCGCCGTCGACGGCTACCGCCTCGATCTCGGGCCGACGGTACTGACCGAAACAGCCCAATTGGCGAGGGCTTTCGCTGCGGTGGGTGAATCCCTCGACGATCACCTGACACTCGTCGACCTGGACCCGGCATACATCGCACACTTCGCCGACGGCAGCAGCCTGTCCATGCACACCGACCCCGAGCGGATGCGCGACGCCATACGAGACCTGGCCGGCGACCGCGACGCCGCAGGCTATGACCGGTTCGTCCGCCACGTCCAGCGCCTGTACGACGTCGAGCTCCCCCACTTCATCGATCGCAACCTGGACGGTGTTCATTCACTCCTCCGACCTGCTCTGCCACGACTCGCCGCGCTGCGCGGATTCGGCCGGTTGGACCGGTTGATCGCGTCGTTCTTCCATGACGAACGGCTGCGCCAGGCGTTCAGCTTCCAGGCCCTGTATGTCGGAGTGCCGCCGCACCGGGCGCGTGGCATGTTCGCCGTCGTCAGCGCGATGGATCTGGTGCACGGCGTGACCTACCCCGTCGGAGGGATGCATGCGATCGTGCAGGCCCTGGTCGACGTCGCGCGGGCACACGACGTCGAATTCCGTTTCGACGAACCGGTGGAAGCCGTCCGAACCGTCGACGGCGGTTACCGCGTCGACGCCGCGTCGTCGGTCCATCGTGCCGACGCGGTCGTGTTGACCTGCGAACCCGACCGCGCCGCAACGCTGTTGGCCGATCCGCTGCTCTTTCGACCGGACACGACACCGGCGCCGAGCTGCGTGCTGCTCGCCGCGGGGGTCCCGGACGGCCTGCCGGGTATGGGACATCACCACCTGCACTTCGGGACGTCGTTGCGCGGTGCAATGGACGACATCACCACGGGTCGGCCGATGCGCGATCCCAGCTTCCTGGTGTCGGTGCCCACCCGGACGGATCCCACGCTCGCTCCGGTCGGGGCAGACGTCCTCTACGCGCTCTTCCCCGCACCGGCTCGTCACGGCACCGGTCGTGACCTCGACTGGTCGCGACTGCGCGGCGGCTATCGGGACCACATGGTGCGGCACCTGACCGCTGCCGGTTACCCGGTCGACGAACTCGTCGCGGAACACCTCATCACCCCGCAGGACTGGGAGCAGCGCGGAATGCCTTGGGGCACACCGTTCTCCAGTGCTCACACGTTCCGCCAGAGCGGTCCGTTCCGTCAGCCCAACCTGATCGCACCACGCCTGGCGCTGGCCGGGTCCGGGACGACACCCGGTGTCGGCGTGCCGATGGTGCTGATCAGCGGTCGGCTGGCCGCGGAGCGGGTCCTTGCCGGCGACGGCCCGAAGCGCAGCAGCACCCATGGCTGACCTCGGCGCCGCGTACCGGACATGCCGGGCCATCAACGCCGCACACGGCCGGTCCTTCTATCGCGCCACGAGCCTGTTGCCACCGCGCCGCCGTCCGCACGTCTGGGCCCTGTATGCCGTGGCACGGCGCAGCGACGATCTGGTCGACGCTCCGGCGGTCGGTGCCGACCCGGCAATGTCCTTGTCGCAGTGGGAGATCGCGGTGGCAGAGGCAGTGCGCGGCGATTCGGAGATCAGTGATCCGGTGTTGCGAGCGTTGCGTCATACGGTCCGGACCTACGGCATACCTAAGCAACTGTTCGGGGAGTTCTTCGCGTCGATGCGCCGCGATCTCACCACGACGCGCTACGCCACCTGGGACGACCTGTGCGGATACATGCGCGGCAGCGCCGCCGCCATCGGCGAGATGACCGCCCCGATCCTCGGCAGCGGTCCTGCGGGACTGCCGCATGCGGCCGCGCTCGGCGAGGCGTTCCAACTCACCAACTTCATCCGGGACATCGCCGAGGACTGGCAGCGCGGCCGGATCTACCTGCCGTTGCAGGATCTTCGCGCAGTCGGCTGCACCGAGGAGGACCTCGGCACGTGTGTCGCGACCGGAACCAGCAGCACTCCGCTGCGACGACTGGTGCAGCGGGAGATCGCTCGCGCCCGCACGCTGTATGACGCCGCAGAGCCCGGGCTGGCCGAGGTCGACCCGGTCGTCCGGCCGTGCCTGCGAGCGGCGTTCGCGCTCTATGGCGAGATCCTGCGCGAGATCGAACGGCGCGACTTCGAGGTGTGCCGCGACCGGGTGATCGTTCCGCCCGCGCGACGTGCCGCTGTCGTTGCTACTGCGCTGGCGGGCGGGCACCCCTGGAGTTCCACCAGTGCCAGGACACGAGGGTGAGCAGGATCAGTGCGAAGCCGAAGCCGAGGTCCTCGACCGGCGCGTAACAGATTCGCCAATCCCCCACGAAACGCTCGTGATTCGAGCCGAGGATGGCCGATCCGTCATACGTGACGATGCGGCGGCCGGTCAGCCAGCCGTTGACCGCGAGCTGACCTACGAGCGTGATCGCATAGGCGATCCACCACTGTGCTGTCAGGACCACCCGCGTGCGCACGATCACCAGATCGACCAGCAGTGCGACGGGTACGGCGATGAGCGCAAGCACCGTGTAGCTCATTCGCTGCGCCGCCGATCCAGCAACGCACCGACCGCTTCGTAACTGGCGATCCCGGCGAACGGTATGACGATGAAGAAGGCCCACTCCTCGAGCGGCAGGCCGAGGAGACGAACGCCGAGCACCTGCGCACTGTCGAAGTGCCACTGTCCCTCGTGTGTCGCCCACAGGTCCCAGATGACGAATGGCGTTGCAGCGCAAGCGATCGCGGCGAGAAGTACTCGTAGCCGGCAGATCCGGACCAGCCGGAAGGCGGGGACCAACGGCACCGTCGCGGCCAAGCAGACGAGCAGCACCGCGGCATACGCCAGATGTCTCACCGGACCGGCTGGATGATCATCGGATCAGAAGGCGAGTTCGGAGGCGCGCTTGCGCACTTCGGCCTTGCGGTGTGCCTGCAGCATCGTGATCGGCGACCCGTCGACCGGCAGGGTCGGATCCGTCGTGAACAACCACTCGAGCGCCTCGTCCGGGGACAACCGTGCGTCCAGCAGGACGGTGATCGTGCCTTCGAGGGCGGTCAGCAGGTGATCCTCCTCGATGAACGCGGCCGGCACACAGAGCGCGTTGTTGGGGCCGACGCGGTGCGAGAGCACCACCTTGTCGTCGACCAGACGACGGGCCTGCCGCTGGGTGATGCCCAGCGCATCGCCGAATTCGGGGATCGAGAGCCAGTCTCCGACCAGTGTCTCCAGGTCGCTCGTCGCATCAGTCACGAGCACAGAGTCTAGAGAACTCCCCGGGAACACCCGGAACACGGATCGGGGTCCCCGCCAAGTGTCGGAGGAACGGAGCAGGAGAACTTCGTGGGGCGCGTGCGGTGTTTCGACACGCCTGCGGGCTGCAGGTCGGCCACCTCGCCTCGACGAGCCGCTAGTTTGACGACGAGTCACATCTGTCCCAACTGCCACAGCTGGACGTCCCCGAAACGTCCGTCCCCGGCTAAGGAGACCCATGCCACCACTCACCACCGGCGCGCCCCCGGCAGCCGTGCACGCGATTCACGCGCAGGCCGACGGCCACGCCCGGAAGACGTCCCAGCACGCGAAACCGGCGCGATCGAAGACCCCGAAACTGCAGCCCCGGCGCAGCACCGCCATCGCCAAGACCGCGACGCGCATCGCCACGCCATACCGCGTGCAACGGGGTGACAACCTGACGAGGATCGCCGCACGTCACGGCGTCTCGCTGACAGCGCTGATCAAGGCCAACGGCATCGCCGACCCGAACCGCGTACTCAGCGGATCGGTGCTGCGGATTCCGGGACACGCTGCGCCGCACAAGTCCGCGACGCCCAGGAAGGCACCGAAGAAGGCGGCCACCAGGAAGGCCCCGCCGCGCGCCACCGGTGCGTCCGCGAAGGTCAGGGCGAGCCGCGAGGCGATCGCCAAGCGGGCCGTGCCGAGCCGCACCCAGACCCGGGCGATGATCGAACGCACCGCGCGCAGGTATGGCGTCAACCCGCGACTCGCTCTCGGTGTCAGTTGGCAGGAGTCCGGCTGGAACCAGCGCGTGGTCTCACCGGCGAACGCCATAGGCACGATGCAGGTCCTGCCGCAGTCCGGTGAATGGGCGTCGGCGATGGTCGGCCGCAACCTGGACCTGACCGATACCGAGGACAACATCACCGCCGGCGTCGCGATCCTGCGCTATCTGACGAGCAACTCCACGAGCCTGGATCAGGCGATCGGCGGCTACTACCAGGGCCTCGCCGGCGTGAAGAAGCACGGGCCGTATGCCGAAACCACGCACTACGTACGGAACGTCAAGGCCCTCATGGAACGTCTCTGAGGGAGGCGCGCCAGTCCACCTGACCGGCGCACGAGCACGAGGTTCGTACACTTTGAGCGTGTCAGTATCCGCCCCATCACTCGTCGGACGCCGGATCGACGAGCGATACGTCCTCCGCGAGCACCTCGCCGACGGCGGCATGGGATCGGTCTACGTCGCGCTCGACGAGCGACTGGACCGTGAGGTCGCGCTCAAGATCATGCGACCCGATCTCGCGCGCGACGAGGAGTTCGTCCGGCGTTTCCGGCGCGAGGCCCGTTCGGCGGCCCGGCTGACGCATCCCAATGTCGTCGCGGTGACCGACCAAGGATCCGACGACGACTTCGTGTTCCTCGCGATGGAGCTGGTCCGCGGACAGACGCTGCGTCAGCTGATCCGCCGCGATGCGCCGCTCCCGGTCCGGCAGGCGCTGGACTACACCGAGGGCATCGTGCGCGCGCTCGACGCGGCGCACCAGGCGGGACTGGTCCACCGCGACGTGAAACCGGAGAACGTCCTCATCGGCGCGCACGGTGTGAAGGTCGCGGACTTCGGCCTGGCCCGTGCAGTCACCACGGACACCGTCACCGGTGACAGCGACGTGCTGCTGGGCACCGCCGCCTACCTGTCGCCGGAGCAGGTCGAGAGTGGCCGGGCGGACGAGCGCAGCGACGTCTACGCGACGGGTCTGCTGCTCTTCGAGATGCTGACCGGCGAGAAGGCGTTCCCCGGTGACTCCCCCATCAACGTCGCGTACCAGCATGTCCACGGCACGATGCCGCGCCCGTCCGATGCGGTGCCGACGGTGCCGCCGGCGGTCGACGAGCTGGTCCTGCGATCGACGGCGAAGAACCCCGACGACCGTCCGGCGAACGCGGGCGAGCTGCTGCACGAGCTGCACCTGACCCGTGACCGGCTCGGCGCGGCCGCTCTCGACCAGCCACCGCGCATCCAGTCGTCGGTCGCCGCCGATGACCACCGGACCGGCCCACTGGCTGCCGATTCCACCCAGCAGATCGATCGAGGCGGCCCGCCGCCGACCGGTCGGGTGGGTCGCCGGCGCTGGCCCTGGGTCGCCGGGATCCTCGTGGTGGTCCTGCTGATCGCGGGCGGACTCGGTGCCTGGGCGTTCACCGCGGGACCACTGGGCAAGGTCGCGGTGCCGGCCGTTGCCGGCCAGAAACAGGGCCGCGCGGTCGACGCCATACAACACGCGGGACTGCACGCGAAGGTCACGCAGGTCTTCTCGGAGAAGGTCGCTCGCGGAGTGGTCGTGTCGGCGACCCCGGGAGCCGGCAAGGACACCCGGAAGAACTCCACCGTGACGCTGACCGTGTCCAAGGGCGCCGAGCGCTACACCGTTCCGTCGGTCGTCGGCCGGACCGAATCCGCCGCACGTACCGCCATCACTGACGCACACCTGCGGATCGGCAAGGTCACCCGCGCGTATGACGAGAAGATCGCGAACGGCAAGGTGGTGCGCGCCTCCCCGGACGGCGGCAGCGCGCAGAAGCCCCGGACCGCCGTCGACCTGGTCATCAGCAAGGGCAAGCAGCCCATCGACATCACCGATGTCACGGGCCGCCCCAAGGCGGACGCGAAGCAGACGCTCACCGACGCCGGGTTCACCGTCTCGTTCGGTGCAGCGCAGCACAGCGACACGGTGCCTGCCGGCGACATCATCAGCCAGGACCCGCCGAACGGCACCGGTCACCGTGGCGACGAGATCCGGTTGGTCGTCTCCAAGGGACCGGTGATGGTGACCGTTCCGAAGGTGATCGGGATGAGCTCCGGAGCTGCCAAGGCCAAGCTCGAGGGCCTCGGTTTCCAGGTCAAGACCAGCTACCCGTTGCTCGTGCCGGTCCTCTTCCAGGTGCAGGGGCAGTCGGTCAAGGCCGATACCCAGGCACCCAAGGGCAGCACCATCACCATCGACGTGGTCTGAGCCGGCCCGGTCGTAGCGGCCGACCCATTCGATAAGCGGAGGCTTCATCCGATAGGATGCCTAAGTGATAGCCGACCATTGCTCCGCACGCCCGAAATGACGGGGACGGTCTCACACCCGCTGGACACCGCGGACGTTCCCCGGCGTCGCCGGTCGCCCCACCCCACCGGCACGACCCGACCGCCTCGTTTCGAATGGGCGGACCGGTTCCTGGCGTCCGATCCCGGCCTGAACCGACTGCAGATGGCCGTGCAGGTCGTGGTGAGCATCGCCGCCGCGCTGCTCGCCGAGCGACTGTTCGTGCAGCTGACCGGAGCCCTCCAACAGCCGCTGACCGGTGTGCCCGCCGCGCTCGCGCCCAAGGTGGCCGTGGGCAACCACGCCATGCTGGTGATGAGCATGATGGTCGGCGCGATGATCTGCCTGATGGCGACCTTCGCCGCTCCCATGGTGCCGACAGTGGGTCGGCTGTACCTCACCATCCTGCTGATGCCCGTCCCGATGATCGCCGGACTGGCCATCGGCCTGTCGACCGCCGACCACCGACCCGTGGCACTCACCCTGCTCGCGGTGATCCTGGCCGGCGGCGCCTACCTGCGACGCTTCGGCCCGTGGGGCTTCCTCGGCGGCCAATTGCTCTTCATGGGGCACTTCATGGGCTTCTTCCTGGGTGCCCAGGTCCCGTTCTCGACCCTCCGATGGCTCGCGCCCGAGGTCTGCGTCGGCGCTGTCGTCGCCGCGGTGGCGCAACTCGTGCTCTTCCACCCCAGCCGGCGTCGCACGCTGCGTCGGGTACGTCGCACCTTCGCCAGTCGGGCACGCGCGCTCGTCGACAGCGCCCTCGACGTCGTCGACGACCCCACCGAGCGCCGCGCTGTCGCGCGACTGCGCCGCCGTACGGTGAACCTCAACGAAACCGCACTGATGATCGACGCGGCACTCAGCGCCCCCGGGGCTCTGCCCGACGGTATGTCGCCCCGCCGCCTGCACCAGGTGGTGTTCGACGCCGAGCAGGCACTCAGCAACATGGCCCGATTCGCCGGCACGCTCGGACGATCCGGACTCAGCCGTGGGAACCGCGCCCTGGTGCGGACGTCGTTGATGGCGGTCGGACACCACGATCCACAGACCGCGCGACACTCCGCAACGCGGATGCTCGACCAGTTGCGCGAGCATGCATCCCGACCGCCGGCCGGGGACGAGGAACGCAACCGGCGGGTGATCCTGCACCGGTTCGCGACCAGCGTGCTCGACTGGGCAGACATCGCCGAGCGGTCGTTCGACCCGCGCCACCTCGGCGCCGAGGAAACGCCGGAGGACACCGAGTTCACCTCGCCGGTGCAGCTCATGGCCGGTTGGCTCCCCGGCTCGATCATGGTCAGCGCGAACGCCTCGCAGGAACTCGGCCCGCGTGCGATCGACCGGATCCGGCTGGCACCGAACGTGCGAGTCGCCATACAGCTCGGGGTCGCGGTCACCGGCGCGATCGTCGCCGGCAGCATCCTGTCCGAGCGCCGGTTCTACTGGGCGGTCATCGCCGCCTTCGTCACCTTCATGGGCGCCAACAACGCCGGCGAACAGGTGCGCAAGGGACTGCTGCGCGTCGTCGGCACACTGATCGGGGTCTTCGTCGGCTCGTTCCTCGCGCATGCGATCGGCCACCACACCGATCTCGCCGTGCTGACCGTGCTCGTCGCGATCGGTCTCGGCATCTACCTGATGCGGATCAGTTACGCCTTCATGGTCATCGGGATCACGGTGATGGTCTCGCAGATGTACGTCCAGCTCGGCGAGTACTCCGATGCGTTGCTGCGGCTGCGCCTGGAGGAGACCGCCATCGGCGCGGCGGTCGCGATCGCGACCGTGATCGTGGTGCTGCCCATCCGCTCGTGGCAGGTTGTTCGCGTCGCAGCGCGCGACCACGTCAATGCCGTCGCAGCGGTCGCCGACAGCGCACTGCGCAGAGCGACAGGCGACTGCGGCAACTCCGAAGTACGTTCTGCTGCAAGAGATCTCGACGCCGCACACCAAACACTGGTCGCTTCGCTGAAGCCGTTGCGCGGCCTGCCGGGTCCCGGCAGCGACATACATCGCACACTGCGGGCGTCAGCCGATGCGTCGGTGCACCGCGCCCGCATGTTGCTGAAGGAGAGCAGCCGGATCCAGGTGTCCACGACCGACTGGACGGGCGCCGACATCAGCGAGGACGTCACAGCGCTCGAGGATGCCCGCAACCACCTGATCGGCTCGATCCGCGCCATCGCCGAAGGGCTCACCGAGGACCGGCGGGCGCGTGACTACGTCTACACCCGGTCGGCGTCGCTCTTCGACACCATCGCCACGCGCCGCGCCGACGCCGACCTGATCACGCCCGCACAGATGTTGCTGCGCGACGCACAGTTGCTCGACGAGTCGATGGCGGCCTTCGCCGCCGCCGCCGACCTGCAGGTGCGTGCACTCGACACCGTCGCCGACGCAGCCACCGCCTCCAACGGCGAATGACGGCTTCTTCGTCGAGTGACGGTCGGATTCGACCGTCACTCGACGAAGAAGCCGTCATTCGCGATGGTCAGTGCTGGGTGTGGTCCCGCTGCGACAGCATCTCGGCGACCAGGAATGCCAGCTCCAGACTCTGCTGGTGGTTCAGGCGCGGGTCGCAGGCCGTCTCGTAACGCTTCTCCAGGTCGGCGTCGAGGATCTTCTCGCTGCCGCCCAGGCACTCGGTCACGTCATTGCCGGTCAGCTCCACGTGCAGCCCACCGGGCACCGTGCCGAGCTCGCGGTGCACCTCGAAGAAGCCGCGGACCTCTTCGATGATGTCGTCGAACTCACGGGTCTTGTAACCGGTCGAGGACTCGAACGTGTTGCCGTGCATCGGGTCGCAGATCCACACGGCCTTCGCGCCGGTCTCGGTGACGCGGCGAACGATCTCCGGCAGCTTGTCGCGAACGTTGCCCGCGCCCATCCGGGTGATGAACGTCAGCCGGCCCGGCTCGTGCCGCGGGTCGAGCCGCTCGATCAACGACACGACCTCGTCCGGGTCGGCCGTCGGGCCGAGCTTCACACCGATCGGGTTGTGGATGCGCGCCGCAAAATCGACGTGGGCGTGATCCAGCTGACGGGTGCGCTCGCCCACCCACAGGAAGTGACCGGAGACCGCGTAGGGGTTGCCGGTGCGGGAGTCGATCCGGGTCAGCGGCTGCTCGTAGTCCAGCAGCAGCGCCTCGTGGCTGGCGAAGAACTCGACGCCGGAGAGAGGTGTCGAGTCGAAGTCGACACCACACGCCAGCATGAACTTCATCGCACGGTCGATCTCCCGGGCGATCGACTCGTAACGCGAGTAGGCGGCGTTCGCGATGAAGCCGCGGTTCCACTCGTGCACCTGCCGCAGATCGGCGAATCCGCCTGTGGTGAAAGCGCGTACGAGGTTCAGCGTCGATGACGCCGTGTGGTACGCACGCAACAGCCGCTGCGGGTCCGGGGTCCGCGACGCCGCGTTGAACTCGAAGTCGTTGATGATGTCGCCGCGGAAGGCCGGCAACGTCTCGTCGCCCCGGGTCTCGGTGTCCTTGCTGCGCGGCTTGGCGTACTGCCCCGCGAGCCGGCCGATCTTGACCACGGGAGTGCTGGCGCCATACGTCAGGACGGCCGCCATCTGCAGGATGGTCTTGACCCGGTCCCGGATGTTGTCCGCGGTCGCCTCGGAGAAGCGCTCCGCACAGTCGCCACCCTGCAGGACGAACGCGTCGCCGACTGCGGCGGCAGCGAGTCGCGAGCGCAGCACATCACACTCGCCGGCAAAGACGAGCGGCGGTGCGGCGGCGAGCTCGGCACGGACGCGATATACCTCGTCAGAGTCCGGCCACTGCGGCTGCTGGAGCGCCGGCAGGTCCGGCCATTCGACCTGCTCGGTCAGCAGTCGGGGGGTGGGAAATGCATCAGGGGTCGTCGTGCTCACCCGCCCAAGGGTACGGGCGCCGCATGGGTGCGCCGCGCCCGGTATTGCCTACTGGAACTTGTCCTCGGCGGTGGTGTCGACCGTGACGTCGGCTGTGAGGTCGTCCCTGACAGCCGTCTTCGCGCCGGACGTCGGCTCGTCGTCGGTCTTGTCCTCGGCCTTGTCGTCCTTGTGGTGTTGGAGCCGGTCCTTGGCCTGTGTCGCCAGCGCCGCGGCACCGCCACCGATCTCCTTCGCCTTCTTGGTGATCCCGCCCTTCTTCAGGGAGGCGGCGTAGACGTCGACATACTCCTGACCGGTGAGCAGCATGATCTCGTACATCACCTCGTCGGTGATGGACCGCAGCACGAAGCGATCGTCCTCCATGCCCTCGTAACGGGAGAAGTCGATCGGCTCACCGAAACGCACGTGCGGACGCACGATCCGGCCGAACAGCTTGCCCTGGGGTGCGATGACGTCGGTGCCGATGACACCGACGGGGATGACCGGGGCGCCGGACTCCAGCGCGATGCGAGCGATGCCGGTCTTGCCCTTGAAGAGCCGGCCGTCGGGCGAGCGGGTCCCCTCCGGATAGATACCGAAGATGTCACCATCGCGCAGGATGCGCAGGCCGGTCGCGAGCGCCCCGGCGGCGGCCGAGCCACTGCTCCGGTCGATCGGAACCTGTCCGGCACCGGAGAAGAACGCCTTCTGCAGGCGGCCCTTGATGCCCGGGGTGTTGAAGTATTCGGCCTTGGCGACGAACGTCACCCGACGCGGAATCACGAGCGGCATGAAGAGCCAGTCGGCGATCGACAGGTGGTTGCTGGCCAGGATGACCGGCCCGCGCTCGGGGACGTTCTGGGCACCCTCGACCGTCGGGCGGAAGACACCCTTGAGCAGGGGGCCCAGCAGCACCCACTTCAGCAACCAATAGAACACTGCGTCTCCTTCGCACCGGGCTGGTTCCGACCGCTCGCACCCGTAACCCGATGAAGGTCACCGGCTTCGGGTGCAGGATACGGCAGGCGTCATACGCGATGCCCGAGGTGAAAGGATGTTGCCCGCAGCACCACCTCGTACACGTTGAGCGAAGGAACCACGATGGACGTAATGCCCGGCGCCGAGCCCTTTGCCCATGACGGTTCGGACGTCGGCGTGCTCGTCTGTCACGGCTTCACCGGGACCCCGCAGAGCATGTTGCCCATCGCGCAGCGATGCGCCGATGCGGGATACACGGTGCGCCTGCCCCGGCTGCCCGGCCACGGGACGACGTGGAAGGACCTCAACACCACCCGCTGGACCGACTGGTGGTCGGAGATCGACGCCGCGTATGACGAACTGCGGCAGCGCTGTGACCGCATCGTCGTCGTCGGCCTGTCGATGGGCGGCACCCTCGCGACGCTGGCGGCGCAGAGTCACCCGCACGCCATACGGGGTCTGGTGCTGATCAACCCGGCCTACACGATGAAGGACGTCCGGCTCAAGGCGTTGCCGGCGTTGCAGCACGTCGTGCCGTCGATCGCGTCGATCGCCAACGACATCAAGAAACCCGGCGCCCACGAGGTGGCCTACGACCGAACTCCGTTGCGCGCATTGCAGTCCCAGCGGGAGATGTGGGCGCAGGTCACCCGCGATCTGCCGCAGGTGACACAGCCGGTTCTGCTGCTGCACTCACCCGACGACCACGTCGTGCCGCCGGAGTGTTCGGCACTGTTGCTGGCCCGCGTGTCCAGCACGGACAAGACCGAGATCCTGCTGACCGACAGCTATCACGTCGCGACCCTCGACAACGATGCCGCGCTGATCGAGGATGAAACCATGCAGTTCATCCAGCGGGTCACCGAGCGGGCGTGAACGAGGCGCCATGACTCCCGGAGGCCGCGAGGAACCGGACGAGCAGACCGACATCGATCGCCGGTTTGCCGACATCATCTGGAACCTGGACCCCTCGTTCGTCGTACCCGACACCCCGGCGCCGATCGAACCCTCCAAGAACCATCCGCTCGACGGTCGCGCCGACGGAGCTCCGGCCGAGGACTCGCCGGATGCGGCGGACCCGGTCGACGAACCGACCCCGCAGACCGAGTCGCCCGAGGCAGCCGCGCCGTCGCCACTGGCAGACCTGCCCACGCAATGGCGTATGCCGCCGAGCGGCTCCGCGTCGCTGCTGGACGACGACGAGGCGGACACCTTCGTGCCCGCGCCGCCGCGGCCGTTGCCGAGCGGTGACGACATGGGCTTCTGGACCATGGCGGGTTGCCTGATAGGCGGTCCGGCCTGGCTGCTCTACCTGTTCTTCTTCGACCGCTACGCCCAATCCCTGTGGTGGGTGCTCGCCTGCGCGTTGTTCGTCGCGGGCGTCGTGCAACTGTTCATGCGGTCACCGAAGAACCGTGACGACCTCGACGATGACGACGACGGGGCGGTGCTCTGAGCCACCCGCGACGTTGGTGCATCAGCCGGCGAGGCTGCTGACGTCCAGGTCCACCACGATCGGCAGATGGTCGGTCGCTGCGGCCAGTTGCGCCGGATCGAGGCCCAATTCCGGTGTGACTGCTGACAACTCGGCCGAAGCGAAGATGCCGTCGATGCGTTTGTGCGGTTGTTGCGCCGAGTATGTCGGGCCGTCTGCGGACACCTCCCGCAGCTCATCGGCGAAGTAGCGCCACGTCCTGCCGGTGGGTTCCTCGTTGAGGTCGCCGCCGAGTACGACCGGATGCCCCTGGGCCGCCGCCGCACCGAGCAGCGCCTTCGCCTCGGGCAGTCGGTCGGCACCGCGCAGCGACAGGTGCGCGCTCGCCGCCACCAATGGTCGATGCCCCGGCAACCGGACGGTCGCCATACCGAAGCCACGTGGCTCGTCGAACCGCCGAACCGGCAACGGCCCGTGACACGCGGCGAGCACGTCCAGCCGCAGGCTGGTCATCAATGTGGTGCTCATCCGGAATCGCCTGCCCCCGAACCAGGTCAGGCCGACGTCGTCGGCGAAGGTCGCAATGCGGTGACCGGACACCGGATGCCGCGGAACCTCCTGCAGCAACAGGACGTCCGGCGCGATGGCACGGATCACCTCGACCAGGTCCGAGCGGCCGTCCTTCAGCGCCCGCACGTTGTATGACGCCACCCGGATCACGTGAGTGCCTCGGGTGCGACCGGACGGAGCAGCACTCATCCCGCTGCCTCCTCCGCGCCGGTCGCTGCGATGACCGCGGTGCGGGCCAGGTCCGCCGCTCCCACGAAACCGGACTCGTTGCCGAGCGCAGCCTGCACGATGCGGGCCTCGGGGCGGTACCCACGCCCGGCGAGATGCCTGCGGAACGAGTCGCGTGCCGGGTCGAGCAGCATGCTCCCGGCAGCACTCACCCCGCCGCCGATCACGAAGGCGCCGGGGTCGAACGCGTTCGCCAGGTTGGCCAGGCCGGTGCCCAGCCAGGTGCCGATCTCGGCCAGCAGTTCGGCGGCCGTGGGGTCGCCGGCGCGTGCAGCCTCGGTCACCATCGGACCGGTCAGTTCACGCGGGTCGCCACCCACGCTCGCCGCGAGGTCGTGGGCCAGTGGTGAGCCGGCGAGAACGAGCGAACGTGCCTCTCGCACCAGCGCATTGCCACTGGCGTACTGCTCCCAACAGCCACGGTTGCCGCATTCGCAGCGATGCCCACCGGGCATGACCTGCATATGTCCGAACTCCCCGGCGATGCCGAACCGACCGCGCTGGATCCGGCCGTCCACGACGATCGCGCCGCCGATCCCGGTGCCGAGATTGACCATGACGACGTGGGATTCGCCCTGCACGTTGCCGAAGCGGTACTCGGCCCAGCACGCGGCGTTCGCGTCGTTGTCGACGAAGACCGGCTTGTCCAGCCGCTGCAGCAGCGCTTCCCGCAACGGCTCGTGCCGCCAGGACAGGTGCGGCGCGAAGACCACGGTCGCCCGGTCCGCGGCGACGAATCCCGCCGCGCCGATGCCGATCGCCACGACCTCACTGGTCGTGCGCGCCCGCAGGTCCTCCACGACCTCGACAATGAGGTCCTCGACGACCTTCGGTTCGGTGGTGCGGTGCGGTGTGTTCCGTCGGACTTGGTCGATCACGGTGCCCGACGCGTCCACCAGACCGCCGGCGACCTTGGTGCCGCCGATGTCGATCCCGATCGCGAGTGAGCCGTGTGGATCCGTCACTGTGCCAACTCCCTTGCTCGTTCCGATCCCGTGTCGGTCATCGTGTCGATCGTTGTGTCAGTCGTCATCGCCGGTGACCGGCACATCCATGCCACCGTCAGCCTCCGGTGGCACCGGGTTCCCGGTGCTGCCGCTTCCCGTATCGGAGGTCCTCCGCTGTTCCGCGGCAGAGTGCAGCCCTCCGGCGACCAGGCCCAACAGGTCGGCCAATCGGTCGAGCAGGTCCGGCTGCACGGCCTGCACCAGCCCCGCCATACGGCAGACGGGGCACATGCGGCAGACCGTCTCGACGGCTGCGCCGTGTGCGCAATCGCAGCTCGGCGGGGTGGCAGCGGGCTTCGGCGCGGCGGGTTCGGCGCCGGGCCCGGAGGTGGTCTTCGAGTCGGTTGCCGCGCCCGGTGACTCTGCGTCGTCCGACGAAGTGCCCTGGGTGGCCGCGTCGGCCGCCAGCTTGCCGTTCTGTGCCCACACCGCGAACGCCTCGGCCAATCGCATGGCTTCCTCGGCGACGTCGGAAGCGCCCGATGTCGGGTTCTCGGGATCGGAAGGCTCGTCGGGTGTCACGTCAGGCTCCTGCTCGGTTCGGGCGGAATGCAACGTCAAGCATGCCGTCCCGCAGCCGAGCACCCGACGGGTGGCACCGTTGCAGGGCCGACGGCAACTCGAGCATCGACCGGTGTCCGCACGCCTTCAGAGTGAGGCTGTGACCCGCCCAGTGCAGCTTGAGCTCCCGAAAGTCACTGAGCGGCAACGGCATTCGCATGTGGTAGCCGGATCCTTCGTCCGGCTGGATCCGCAACGGCGCTTCCTCGTCGCGGTCCAGCTCGCCCTCGAGGTTGTCCTGGGCGAGTCGTGGGACACCGGGCAACACGGCGCTGTCGTCCTCGGCCAGGCCGATGACGCCACGCACGCGCACGCCACTGAGCGCGATGCCGATACCGACCCGCGCAGTCTTTCCCGGCTCTCCACCGACGACCAACGCGCCGCCGGACGCGCCACACATCGCATTCCGGATGCCGCGAGCCCGCTGCGCTGCCGACTGCAGTTGCTCCAGCAAGGCCGGCGCGGATCGTCGTCCACCGATCGCAGCGAGCAGTGGTCGGCTCGTGCGCAACCAGCCGGTGCCCAGTCGCGACAGCCGCATCAGGGTCCCCGGCAGGGTTCGGGCGATGCGCGCCATCTCGGGCGCGGACGCTCCGGCATCGATGACGACCAGGTGGTCCGTGGGCCGGTCCAGCGGGATGGACCACAGCAGTCGCAGCGCTGCGGCCGTCGCCGTGTCCCGCAACGGGTCGAGCACGTCGGGAGAACCGCCGAGTGCTTCGAGCACCTGCCGGGCACCGTCACCGCTTCGGTCCTGCTCACTGCGCCGCAGCACCGATGTATGACGGCACCGCGCGGACGCTCCGTCATACGGGTCGTCGTCCAGCACCGTGACGGACCGTCCAGCAGCGGCGTGCCGGTCCGCGATGTGTGCAGCCGTGGTCGACGCTCCGGCCCCACCCGGTCCCGCGACCAGCAGAACCCTCGGCGTCATCAGCCCTCGACGCGCTTCTTCAAGCCCTTCAAGGCGGTGTCGATGATGGTCTTCTCCGCCTTGCGACGGATCATGCCGATGACCGGAATGCTCAGGTCGACGCTGAGTTCGTAGGTGACGTTGGTGGTGTCACCGTCACCGGTGAGCCGGTAGACGCCGTCCAATGCCTTCAGGATGCTGGACTTGACGAGGTTCCAGGAGACGACCCCGGTGCCGTCCTCGGCGACGTCCCAGGTGTAGGCGAGGACGTAGGTGTCCTTGATGACACCGGCGTCGAGCGTGAGCTGGACCTCGAGCGGCCAGCCCTGCTCGTCCTCGCTGAGGACCTCCGCCTTCTTGATCTGGCCGGTCCACTCCGGGTAGCCGTCGAAGTCGGCAATCACGTCGAGGACCTCGGCGGGTGCGGCGTTGATCGAGACGGAGGACTTCGTGCTGTCAGCCATGCGGGGAGCCTACCTGCCGGTGCAGGGCGGCGGTCGGCGCGTGACGAATCAGCTGTGTGCGCCGCCCGGGGTGGTGTTCGTGGTGTCGTTCGGGGTCACCTGGGCGTGCAGGAACTGCTGGAAGGGCCTCCGCAACGCGACGGCCGACTGACCGAAAGCGGCTGCGAACTCGGCGTCTCCGCCGGTGCGGGCCGACCGCACGAACCGGGTGAACCGGTGGAGGCCGAAACGATCGACCAGGAAGGCGCACCACGCGTAGGCCTCCTGGTATGCCGCCTGCGGCGCGGTCCGGGACCGCGCGTCGGACGGCGGACCCGCGGGTGGGTGGCCTGCGCGCACAGCGGCTGCGAGCTGGGGTGTGAGTCGAGGCAACCGAAGATCGGTCGGCCGGTAGGCGGTGAACTCCGCCGAGCCCTCGACGACCCAGCGAGCGAGATGCCGGTCGCCGGCCTGATGAAGGGCGACGTGGGTGAGTTCGTGGGTCAGCACGACAAGAACGCCTTCGTCGGTGACCTGGGTGAACAGCGTCGGGGCGAGCACGACCACACCCGCAGGAGTCGTTGTCGCGGCGATCTGTGCGCCTTCTTCCACCGAGCCGCCGTGCGCTCGGAAGCCGGCCGCGTCGACCGGCACATCGATGCGCACCGGACCGGTCAGCACCGCGCTCCCCCATACAGCACGGACCCGGTCAACGGCGGATCGTGCGTCGCGTGCGACCTGTCGCAAACGCGCTTCGGGCGAGGCGCCGGACACCGTCACCTGTCCGGCACGAACGGTGTGTGTTGTGCCGGCCGATCGTGTTCCGGACGAGGACGCCCGCGCGGTCGGTGGGCGGTCCGACGAGCAGCCGGCGAGCAGGCCGACGGTCAGCACCCAGCCGACGACGCACGCCATACGGCGGGTGATCGTCTGCGGGGCCGTCCTGCTCACCCGGTCGACCGTAATGGCTTCCAGGGCTCGATCCGCGCGGTGGCCGCCACCGCTTCCTGCGCAGAGATCAGTCCGGCGGACGCGAGGGTGTCGACCGCTCGTCGCTCGTCGCTGTCCAGGCGCTGCTCGAGCGGTGCCAGTTGCAGCAGCGCCGTCACCATGCACTCGGCGCACTGCCGGTTGCGCACGGGGCAGGTATCGCAATCGATCCGCATGTCATCACCTCTTCGTTCGTGGTCGATGGATCAACCTTCGCCTCGAACGCTAGGGCGGACGTGTGACAGGACCCCGTGCGCAGCACGGACCACCGCATCGGAGAGTCGCTCCAGTGCCTCGGTCCGCAGTCGCCATGCCTGCCAGTACAACGGCACGTCGGCGACATGGTCGGGCACGACCTTCACCAGTGTCCCCTCCTTGATCCACCGCCGTGCCTGCGCAACCGGGACCATCCCCCAGCCGAGTCCGGCCGACACCGCGGATGCGAAGGACTCCGAGGACGGGACCTCGTGCAACGCGCCGGTCGCGCGAACGTCGCGGGCTCGCAACAACTCGTCCTGCAGGTCGTCCCGTTCGTTGAACCGCACCATCGGCATCGTGGTCAGGTCGACCGACCGACCGCGACGATGTCGGTCGCGCAGCTGCGGAGCGCACAACGGCAGATACCGCATGGTCCCCAGCTGTATGACGGAACACCCTTGCACCGCACCGGGATCCGAGGTGATCGCGGCGACCACTGCGCCCGACCGCAGCATGGAGCTGCTGTGTGCCTGGTCCTCGACCCGCAGACGCAGCGCGACGTCCTGCCATCCCGCGGCCGTCCGGAGCACGTCGTCGAACCACGTGGCGAGCGAGTCCGCGTTCACCGCGACCGCGAGGTCGTTGACGCCGCCGGCTCGCAGCCCGAGTTGCGCGAGTGCTTCGTCCTCGAGCGCCATCCGCTGCCTGCCCAGACGCAACAGCACCTGGCCCGCCCCCGTCGGCTTGACGGGCGAACTACGTTGCACCACAACCGCTCCCACGGACAGCTCCAATGCACGGATCCGCTGGCTGACGGCCGACGGCGTGATGGAGAGTCGCCGGGCGGCGGCCTCGAAGGTGCCCTCCTCTGCGACCGCGACCAGTGTGCGGAGCTGCTCGTCCTGCATGAAGCGATGCTAATGGTTCATCAAAAACATTCGCTTCTCTGAAGCTCGTTGCCACCGTAGGTTTGGCCCCGTCATGCTCAGTGCACTCTTCACCGGCCTACTCACCGGCCTCTCCCTCATCATCGCCATCGGGGCACAGAACGCCTTCGTGCTGCGCCAGGGACTGTCCCGCGAACACATCGGCACGGTCGTCCTCATCTGCATCGCCGGCGACGTCCTGTTGATCACCGCGGGTGTCGCCGGCGTCGGCGCCGTCGTCCAGAGCCATCCCACCGTGCTGACCGTATGTCGCTGGCTCGGCGCGGCATACCTCGTGTGGTTCGGGATCCGCTCATTGCTGGCGGCACGACGGCCCGCCGCACTCGGCACCGGCGCACCCGCAGCGCGCGGCTCCGTGGCGGTCGTAGCGCTGACGATCACCTTCCTCAACCCGCACGTCTACCTGGACACCGTGCTGATGCTGGGCAACATCGCCAACCAGCACGGCACGACGGGCCGCTGGTGGTTCGCGGTGGGTGCCTGTTTCGGCAGCATCATCTGGTTCACCCTCATCGGGTATGGCGCCCGCTACGCCGCACGCTGGATGAGCCGCCCCGCAACCTGGCGAGTGCTCGACGTACTCGTCGGCCTCACCATGCTGACCGTCGCCGCACTGCTCGTCCTGGAGTAGCGGCCGGCCCGGCGCGTCCCGGGCACGCTTGTCACACCTGCCGCATACGTTCGTCACATGGAACCTCAGCCAGCACCGACCCGGTGGCCCGAGACCCGTTGCGGTGGCAGCGAGCTCGCGGTCGACCGAACGTGCTCGGGTGGCGTCTCATGACCGCGCCCGCGGCGATCCAGTCGACGTTCGACGACCTGGGCACGCCGCTCTCCGACGTCACCTTCGTCGTGCTCGACCTGGAGACGACCGGTGGCAGCGCGACCGAATGCCAGATCACCGAGATCGGTGCGGTCAAGGTGCGCGGCGGCCGGCAACTCGGCGAGTTCCAGACGCTGGTCAATCCGGGTGAGCCGATCCCGGCGTTCATCTCGGTGCTGACCGGCATCACCAATCCGATGGTCGCCGGCGCCCCGCACATCGGCTCGGCGATGCCGGCCTTCCTCGAATTCATCGGCGACGCAGTGCTGGTCGCGCACAATGCGCGTTTCGACATCACCTTCCTGAAGGTCAATTGCGAGCGGCTGCAGCTGGATTGGCCGGGCAACACGGTGCTCGACACGGTTCATCTCGCGCGCCAGCTGGTGACTCGGGACGAGTCCCCCAACCACAAGCTCTCCTCCCTGGCCCGCGTCTTCAGCACCCGGGTCACGCCCGATCACCGGGCCCTGCACGACGCGCAGGCGACCGTCGACGTCCTGCACGGCTTGATCGAGCGGGTCGGCAACCTTGGTGTCCACACCCTCGAGGAGCTGCAGTCCTACACCTCCCGGGTCACTCCCGATCAGCGCCGCAAGCGATTCCTCGCCGACTCCCTGCCGTCGGCGCCCGGCGTCTACATCTTCAAGGACGAGCACGGCGAGCCGCTCTACATCGGCACATCGATCGACATCAAACGCCGGGTGCGCAACTACTTCACCGCCAGCGAGCAACGCACCCGGATGGCCGAGATGGTCCGGCTGGCGACATCGGTGACACCGATCGTGTGCCACACGACGCTCGAAGCCCAGGTCCGGGAGCTGCGGTTGATCGCCGAGCACAAGCCGCGCTACAACCGCCGGTCGCGTCACCCGGAGCGGGCGATGTGGCTCAAGCTGACGGCCGAGGTGTTCCCGCGGCTGTCCATCGTCCGGACCGTGCGCGACGACGGCGCGACCTACGCCGGTCCGTTCACGTCACGGTCGGTCGCCGAGCAAGCGGTCGCCGCGGTGCACGAGGTGGTGCCGCTGCGTCAGTGCACCAGCCGGCTGTCCCGCAAGGGCACCGGATCCGCCTGCGTGCTCGCCGAGATGGGGCGGTGCGGGGCACCGTGCGACGGGCGGCAGTCCCCCGACGACTACGCCGAGATCGCCGGCCGCGTGGCGCGCGCGCTGGACGGCGACGGCCACCAGGTGATCGGCGCGCTGGGTGACCGGTTGCGGACCCTGGCGGCCGACGAACGTTACGAGGACGCGGCGGTGGTCCGTGACCGGATGCTCGCACTGGTCCGCGCCGCGGCACGCACCCAACGTATGACGCCGCTCGCCACCAGCGCCGAAGTCATCGCCGCAGCGCGCACACCGGCGGGTGGCTGGGAGTTCACCTGTGTTCGTTACGGCCGGTTCGCCGGCGCGACCGTCTGCCCACCGCGCTCCGACCCGCGCGGCTACATCGCCGCATTGCGCGAGAGCGCCGAGCAGGTCGAGCAGCCCGAGGCCCCCGTCCCGGCCGCCACGCACGAGGAGACCGAGAAGATCCTGCGCTGGATGGAGCAGCCCGGTGTCCGCATCGTCGACATCGACGGGGTCTGGGTCTGTCCGGTCGGTGGGGCCGTCGGCGCACAGGAGTACCTCGACGACGCCATGAGCGACCGCGGCGACGTCGTCGGGTTCGACGACTCGACGGTGCTGCGTCGCCGGCCTGCGCGGACCGGGTCCGACAGCGGCCTCCGGGCGATCTGACCCGTGGACGCCGGCACGGCAGCGGTGCCGTCGCCGCATGGCTAGGCTGACGTCATGATTTCTGCGATCGTGATGATCAAGGCCGATGTGCACCGCATTCCTGAGGTGGCACAGGAGATTTCGGAGATCGACGGCATCGCCGAGGTCTACAGCGTGACCGGGGACGTCGACCTGATCGCGGTCGCGAAGGTCTCCCAGCACGAGGACTTCGCCGACGTCATCGCCGACCGCCTCAACAAGGTCGAGGGCGTGCGCGATTCACAGACGCACATCGCGTTCCGCACCTACTCCAGCAAGGATCTCGGCGCGGCGTTCGCCATCGGGCTGGACGACTAGCGCGGACGACTAGCGACGCGCTGCTTCGGTCGCTGCGGCCCACCTGTCGACGACCGCGGTGGCCGCGCCGGAGTCGATCGCCTGCCGCGCGCGGCCGATCCCGGCCTCGAGAGCGGCGTCCAGGTCGTCATACGCACCGAACCGGCCGGGGGCGTCGCCGCCGGCCACGACGGCGAGCGCGAGTCCGGCATTCAGCACCACGGCGTCACGCACCGCACCCGGCGCGCCGGAGAACAGGTCCCGGGCGATCGCCGCGTTGTGCGTCGCATCGCCTCCGCGCAGCGCCTCGATGCCGACGAGCGGTATGCCGTGAGCGCGCGGGTCCAGGGTGTGGGTGCTGACCTCGCCGTCGGCGACCCAGTGCACCGTCGACGTCGTGGTCACGGTGACCTCGTCCAGACCGTCATCGCCCCGCGAGATCGCGGCATTGCGGCCACGCTCGGCGAAGACGCCGGCCATCAGCGGCAGGATCGTCGGGTCCGCCACGCCGATGGACGCGAACTGCGGCGCGGCCGGGTTGGTCAGCGGACCCAGGACGTTGAACGCCGTGCGGATCCCGAGCTCGCTCCGCGTCGGCGCCGTGAACCGGAACGACGGGTGGAAGGTCTGTGCGAAGCAGAATGTGATGCCGGCGTCCTGCGCGACGGCCGCGACCTGCTCCGCAGTCAGGTCCAGCCTGATGCCCAGCGCCTCCAGGACGTCGGCCGCACCGGACTTCGAGGACGCCGCGCGATTGCCGTGCTTCACCAGGGTCACCCCGGCGCCGGCGCAGACGATCGCCGACATCGTGGAGATGTTGACCGTGTGCGCACCGTCGCCACCGGTCCCGACGATGTCCAGGATCGTGCCGGGCACCTGGATCGGCACGGCGTGCCGGATCATCTCGTCGGCCAGTCCGCGGAGTTCGCCGACGGTCTCGCCCTTGGCCCGCAGCGCCACCAGGAAACCGGCGATCTGCGATCCCGTGGCCTCGCCGGACATGATCCGGTCCATCGCCCACCCGGTCTGCGACGCGGTCAGGTCGCCGCCGTCGAGCAACGTGTTGAGCAGGACGGGCCAGGTCGTCTCCGCTGCCATCTCGCCGCGATCGCTCAGGAAGCGGCCCCGCGACGCATCAGATCGGCGATGGCCGACCCGATCGTGAGCGGGTCGATCGGGTGCGGAACGGCAGCGTCACACTGCGACCACACCGCGAGCCAGCCGTCGGAGGGTCGACCGGTGAGTACGAGCACCGGCGGACAGTCGAAGACTTCGTTCTTCAGCTGCCGGCAGAGGCCGAGCCCGCCGAGCTTCGCCGCCTCGCCGTCCAGGATGAGCAGGTCGTACTTCTCCTTGTCGACGGCCTCGACGACCGCAGCGGGCGTCGCGCACTCCCGCCAGCTGGTGATCTCGATGTCCTTGGCCGGACGGCGACCGACGCCGAGACGTACGGCGTCGCGGGTCGCGATGTCGTCGCTGTAGAGCAGGACGCTCAACTGGTGCACGGCACCCGTGACGCCCCCTGCCGGGACCACTGCGGAGGATGAGCTCATAACCCCGAATGCTACTGGTCGGGCCGGGCACGATCGACAGCAGCCGTCCGTTCATCACCACGAGATCAGCCGTATGACGGAACCGCTCCCCCTCCGTCGCCGCGATGCGAGCAGAACCACTGGCACCGAAAGGAACTCGCGCCGAAGCCGGTTCACCCCGGGCACGCGGGCCGTTCGCTGCCGCGGCGTTGCAACGAGCGACGCCGACACGGCAAACGCCTCGGGGGGTCGCTCGCGCACGCGCGCGCCGATGGGGCCATAATGGCGGACGTGGCGACCGCAACGACGGCTCATACGAGCGATTCCCGGATCCCGGCAGGACACGGCCCTGTCAGTCGACCCAACCTGACGGCAGTCGGCACCATGGTGTGGCTGGCCAGCGAGTTGATGTTCTTCGCGGGTCTCTTCGCGATGTACTTCACGATTCGCTCGGTCGCCGGCCCGCTGTGGGACGAGCGCACCAGTCACCTCGAGGTCGGATTTGCCTTCGGCAACACCGTGATCCTGGTGATCTCCTCGATCTGGTGCCAGTTCGGTGTCTTCAAGGCCGAGGCCGGCAAGGCATCGCGTGACGGCAAGCTGTGGCAGCTCGGCTCGTGGGGCATGCGCGAGTGGTACGTCCTGGCCTTCATCTTCGGCGCGATCTTCGTGTCCGGTCAGGTGCTGGAGTACTCCAACATGTTCGGCGAGGGCATCTCGCTCGACTCCGACGCCTACGGCTCGATGTTCTACATGACCACCGGGTTCCACGCGTTGCACGTGACCGGCGGTCTGATGGCGTTCCTGATGATCATCGGACGCACCTTCACCGCGAAGAAGTTCACCCACCACCAAGTCACCGGCGCGATCGTCGTGTCCTACTACTGGCACTTCGTCGACGTCGTCTGGATCGCACTGTTCGCCACGATCTACCTCCTCCAGTGACCGGCGACGCACCGTTCTGGCCCACCCATCCCTCCAACGACGACAGGACGACTTCGTGAGTTCACTCGTTGCCCGCCGCCGGCACCCGGCAGCGATAGCGATCGTGTTGCTTCTCGGCCTCATCATCACCGGTGGCCTCTACGCCGCACTCGCGCCCAAGAACGCTGACGCTGCCAGCAGCAGCACGCAGGCCGCATCGGCCGGTCACAAGCTCTTCTTGTCCAACTGCGCCAGCTGCCACGGCCTGAACGGTGCCGGCGGCGACGGTGGCCCGTCGCTCGTGGGCGTCGGCGCAGCTGCCGTCGACTTCCAGGTCGGCACCGGCCGTATGCCGCTGGCGAATCCCGGTGTCCAGGCCGAGCGCGGCACCCCGCAGTTCGACGCCAAGGAGACCTCCCAGCTCTCGGCATACGTCGCTTCCCTCGGCGAGGGTCCGTCGGTGCCCAGTTCGAGCCTGACCAGTGGCGGCGGTGACATCGCCAAGGGTGGCGAGCTGTTCCGCGTCAACTGCGCCATGTGCCACAACTTCGCCGGTTCCGGCGGTGCCCTGACCCGTGGCAAGTTCGCGCCGAACCTCATGGACGTGTCCGGCAAGCACATCTACGAAGCGATGCTGACCGGCCCGCAGTCGATGCCGGTCTTCAACAACTCCAACCTGACCCCCCAGGACAAGAAGGACATCATCTCCTTCCTGCAGAACGTCAAGGCCGAGTCCAGCCCCGGCGGCTGGAGCATGGGCAACCTCGGCCCGGTGCCGGAGGGTCTGTTCGCCTGGACCATCGGCATCGGTCTGCTGATCCTGATCGCCGTCTGGCTCGGTAAGAAGGCCGCGTGATGAGTGACGACAATGAAACTTCGATCTCCCACACGAACCACAAGGAGACGACCGTGAGCCATGACGAGTCCGGCCACGCGGTCGCGACCCGTGGCGACCACGCCCACCCCGAGGTGTTCGAGAACCCCGGGCTGCCGGCACACGTTCACCGCCAGGGTGACCACGACGAGGCCGCGGCACGCCGCAGCGAGCGGCAGGTCGCCTCGCTGTTCGGTCTGTCGATGCTCGCGACGGTGCTGTTCGTCGTCGCCTACGCCGTCATCGGCAAGGACGACAACGTCACCCTCCCCATCCTCGGCAAGGTGCACGCGCTGCACGTCGCCCTGGGTGTGACGCTGGCGGTGTCACTGCTCGGCATCGGTCTCGGCGCGGTCCACTGGGCCAAGACGCTCATGTCCGACGAGGAGGTCGTCGAGGAGCGCCATACGCTGCGGTCCGACGACGAGTCCCGCGCCGGTTTCGTCGAGGTCATGTCGGATGGTGCGGAGTCCTCGCAGATCAACCGCCGTCCGCTGATCAAGTACAGCCTGGGTGGCGCGCTCGGCCTCTTCGCGGTGCCGCTCGGCCTGCAGCTGGTCGGTGGCCTCGGTCCGTTCAAGAACGACGTCGAGGATCTGCGTACCACGCTCTGGGACACCCAGGTTCCGGTCATCGGTGCCGACGGCAAGCCGGAGATGAAGAACGGCAAGCCCGTGACCCGCCCCCGCCGCCTGGTGCGCGACCCCGACGGCACGGCGATCCGCCTGTCGGACGTCACCCTCGGTTCGGTCTTCCACGTCCTGCCCGAGGGCATCAACGACACCGAGAACCCGAGCAACGAGAAGGTCAAGGCGGCAGTCATCCTGATCTCGTTGCAGGAGAACCTCATCAAGAGCAGCCGCGAACGCGACTGGGGCCAGGGCGGCGTCGTGGCGTTCTCCAAGATCTGCACCCACGTCGGGTGCTCGGTCGGCCTGTACGAGCAGACGACGCACCACCTGCTGTGCCC
Organism: Flexivirga sp. G2; assembly: GCF_055397625.1. Taxonomy (NCBI): domain Bacteria; kingdom Bacillati; phylum Actinomycetota; class Actinomycetes; order Micrococcales; family Dermacoccaceae; genus Flexivirga; species Flexivirga sp. G2. The sequence continues at coordinate 1,831,250 of NZ_AP039675.1, read as the reverse complement.
GTGCCACCAGTCGACCTTCGACGTCACCGACGACTGCAAGGTCATCTTCGGCCCGGCGAAACGTCCGCTGCCGCAGCTGAAGATCTCCGTTGACGACAATGGATACCTGTATGCACCGCACGGCTTCGACGAGCCGGTCGGACCGAGCTTCTGGGAGCGTGGCTGATGAGCGAGCAGGCAAGCGAGCACACAACGGCCCGCAGCACAGCTGACGCGCTGCGCGCGGACGACAAGAAGGAAGCCCCCGCCGCAGCCGGCGGAGGTCCGGTCGGCGCCGTCGCCAACTGGGTCGACGAGCGCACCGGCGCCGCCAAGGGCGTGCGCTACCTGATGAAGAAGGTCTTCCCGGACCACTGGTCGTTCATGCTGGGTGAGATCGCGATGTACTCGCTGGTCATCCTGCTGATCAGCGGTACCTTCCTGACCTTCTGGTTCGTCCCGAGCATGGGCGAGACGACATACAACGGCTCCTACGTGCCGCTCAAGGGCATGCAGATGAGTGAGGCGTTCGCCTCGACGGTGAACATCTCGATGGACGTCAAGGGCGGTCTGCTGATCCGGCAGATCCACCACTGGTCCGCGCTGATCTTCGTGGTGTCGATCGCCCTGCACATGTTCCGCGTGTTCTTCACCGGCGCGTTCCGCAAGCCGCGTGAGATCAACTGGATCATCGGTCTGCTGCTCGCGATGCTCGCCATGGTCGAGGGCTTCCTCGGCTACTCACTGCCGGACGACCTGCTCTCCGGCACCGGTATCCGCGCCATGCAGGGCTTCATCCTGTCGATCCCGGTGATCGGCACCTACATGAGCTACATCCTCTTCGGCGGCGGGTTCCCGGGGCACGACATCATTCCGCGGTTCTTCACGATCCACGTGTTGCTGCTGCCGGCAATCCTGGTCGGCCTGTTCACTGCTCACATCATCCTGGTGATGGTGCACAAGCACACCCAGTACCCCGGGCCCGGCCGGACCAACAAGAACGTCGTCGGCTTCCCGATGATGCCGGTCTACGCAGCCAAGGCCGGTGGCTTCTTCTTCATCGTCTTCGGCGTCACCACGCTGATCGCCGGGCTGGTCTCGATCAACCCGATCTGGATGTACGGCCCGTACGAACCCACGATGATCACCGCCGGCTCGCAACCGGACTGGTACATGGGCTTCGCCGACGGTGCGCTCCGACTGTTGCCCGGCTTCCTGGAGTTCAACCTCTTCGGGAAGACGTGGAGCTTCAACATCATGATCGGCGCGATCCTGATGATCCCGATCCTGTGGACCATCATGGGCCTCTACCCGTTCATCGAGAAGTGGGTCACCGGCGACAACGAGGAGCACCACATCCTCGACCGCCCGCGCAACCGCCCGACCCGTACCGGTCTCGGTATGGCGGCGATCACCTTCTACGGCATCCTCTTCGCGGCGTGTGGCAACGACATCATCGCGATCAAGTTCAACCTGTCGATCAACGACATCACCCGCTCGTTCCAGATCGGGCTGATCATCATGCCGATCATCGTCTTCTGGGTGGTCAAGCGGATGTGCCTGTCGTTGCAGCGTGCGGACCGCGACCTGGTGCTGCACGGCCGCGAGAGCGGTCGCCTGGTGCGGACCAACAAGGGTCGCTTCTTCGAGGCGCACGAGGAGCTCAACGAGTTCGACCGGTGGCCGTTGGTCGCCTACGACTCCCCCGCTCCGGTGGAGCTGACGTCCGAGACCGACAGCAACGGCGTACACCGCAAGGGTGCCCGCAAGGACCGGATGCGTGCGCGCCTGTCGCACTACTACTTCAAGGACCGGGTCGAACCCGTCACCCCGATGGAGTTGGCGTCGGCGCACCACGACGGCCATGCCGCCGAGGAGATCGAGTCGCACCCGGACGAGGCGGAGTCCGGTCACATGCACGGTGGTGCGGAGGAGATCGGGGCGGCGCACGCCTACGGTCACCCCACGCCGCACGACAAGCAGGACTGACCGGACCCGAACGACAACAGGCAGCCCTCCCCCGGGACGGCTCACGCCACATCGAGAGGCCCACTCGCACATGCCGTGCGGGTGGGCTTCTCGGCATATCCAGAACTGCTCGTAGGCTGTTGGCTCCCCCACCGATCGGAGCCAGTGGATGGCCATCGCCATGAGTCGCGAAGAGTTCGAGAACGCGGCAGCCGACGCCTTCGACACGATTCCGCAGGAACTTCTCGACCGGTTGGACAACGTGGCCATCACGGTCGAGGACGAACCCGAGCCCGGCAGCGCCCCCGGCCTGCTCGGTCTGTATGTCGGAGTGCCCCTCACCCAGCGGGACTCGAGTTACGGGATCGGCAACCTGCCGGACCGGATCTACATCTACCGTGGGCCCCTCACCCGCTACTGCCACACGCGTGACCAGCTGCTGCACCAGATCCGGGTGACCGTGCTGCACGAGATCGGCCATCACTTCGGCATCAGTGACGAGCGACTGCACGAACTCGGCTGGGGCTAGCCTCTCCCCTGCCGGCCCGGGTCCGACCGGGCGCGGACATGACACTCGTCGCCGGTGAGTTCGATCCTCTGCAGGTCCGGGGGTACGCCAGAGCCGCAGCTGGGATGTCGATGTCCCAGCTGCGGCTCTGCGGTCGATTGCTCTGTGCGTCAGCGCGTGGCAGCGGTGAAGGGTTTGAGTCCGGCCGGGGTGCCGAGGCCGGTCGGTCCGTCCCAGCCCTTGGCGGAGTCGCACAGGTTGTTGCGGTAGCCCAGCGCACGGCACAGTCCGACGCCGGCGTTCGTGCCGATGGTCACGTCGTGGAATGCCGAAGCCGATGCGGCATACACGGTGTTGGGTCCGACGACGGCCCTGTTCCGTGGCGCGCGAGCGTAGAGGCCGGCGAGGAACGGTGACGAGGCGCTGGTGCCGCCGACCACGATGAAGCCGTAGGGCATCCCGCTGAATGGCGCGTAACTGTCGTAGACCGCGACCCCACTGTAGGGGTCGGCAACCGCGGAGATATCGCTCGCCGCCCGGTGGCCGCCACAGACCTTGCTGACGCTGGACGGTTGTCCCACTGCCGCCTTGAGGTCCTGGGTGCAGCCGCTGCCTGCGCCGTTCCAGGCCACTTCCCGGTAGCCACGCTTGGTCGTCTTGTCGACATACAGCGAGGTCCCACCCGCCGACGTGACGGTGCGCAGACTTTGCGGCCATTGGCCCTCGTCGGCCAGGAAGCCGTCGTCACCGGAGGAGGACACGACCGCCATCCCCGGTTGGTTCATCAATGCCGCGACGGTCCCCTTGTCCGAGTAGGAGTCGGTTGGGTAGCCGTAGCTGATGCTGACCGCGGCCGCCCCCAGTTTCTTGGCCGTGGCTACGCCGGTGGCGAAGTGCAGAATCGCGTTGTGGGTTTGCTTCGTGGTGCCGTAGAACCCGTCTTGCAGCGGCACCTGCATCGAGATGATGTGGCACTTCGGGCACGCGGCCGAGGCCATGTCCACATCGAGCGCGGTCTCGACCGCGATCTGTTCCTCACCGAACTGGTTGTCGTCGCCCGTGGCGGGTTTGTATGGCGCCCCACCCCGGTAGTTGACCTGCTTGAAGCACCCGTTGGCCTTGGTGCAGGACGGCAGGTGGTATGCCGATCGGTAGATCGCCAGATCGGATTCCAACGTGGGGTACGCGCCGGCTCCGATCACCACGATCGTCCCGGTTCTCGAGGACGCCGAGGTGAGCCCGTACGCCGTCTGCAGTTCCTTGGCGCCATAGCCGATGGGTGGCGCCACAGTCATCGGCCCGATCGTGGAGGCCCTCGACTGCCTGATCGGCAGGTTCGACCGTTTCGACATCGTCAGCATCTCGGCTTGGCATCGCAGCCGATGTGCGGCGCACACGTTCGTCTTCCCCGCGGTGCGCACCAGGGTCCCGTTCCGCAACGCGGTACGCAGCGACTGCGCCTGTGATGTGCTCGGCCCGTCCGATCCCGGCCCGCCCGACCCGGGCGCGGCTGCGGACGCCGGCCCGGCCACCAGCCCCACTGCCGCTACCGAAGCCGCCGCCATCGTGGCCATCAAACGTCGTTTCATGACTTCCCCCTTCGCGAGCGGCCCAGCAGACCACTCACTGACGCAGCCGCAACCATTGCGGCGCGTAAATCAACCGGGCTGCGGCGCCACGAGAACGCCGAGCCCGCACCCTGCAGACCGAGGTTCACACGATCAGCAAAGGGCACGCACAGGCGTACCGCAGAACGCGCGTCCTGGGCAAGACAAACCGCCGATATTGCAGGATCCCTCGCACGTATCGAAGCGACTGCGCGTAACAGCGCCACCACCTGCGCGTGCGATCGAGTGGCATCGTGCTCAGCCTCAAACCTGTCCGTGGAGCCGGCGCCACAGCCGTCACAACGTCTGCACCACACCGACGGACGATCAGCTACGGGGTCAGCGCGTGGTCGACCGAGCCGTCGACCTGAGATGCTCGGTTCATGAGGATGCGAATGCCGCAGGGATCGCGTCGGCGACGTCTCGCACAGGCGATGGGCTTGTTGTTCAACGACGATGGGACCTGGGGACCGCTGCACCTGAGAACCGCGAGCGGTGCACGGATGCTGTCCGCCGATGGCTCACTGGCTGATCAGCTTCGGGGACGCACCTTCTTGTCCGAAGAGGTGACCGGTCGCGACCTGGTGCGCGAGACCACCATCGAGATCAGGTTCGGCACCGACGGCCAATTACACGTCTCCGCAGGCTGCAATCTCATGTCCGGCCCGGTGCGCTGGGACGGTCCCCGGCTGTCGGTCAGCCACTTGGGGGCTACCGAAATGGCCTGCGACCAGCCACTCATGGACCAGGACGCGTGGTTCGCGACCTTGCTTCAGTCGGGCCTGGACGCCGCCCTAGACGGTGACACACTCACACTGGCGGGCCGGGAAGAGAGACTGCAATTCGTCGACCGCGTGACTGCTGACCCGGACCGGCCCCTGGAGAGCACCACCTGGACACTGGACAGTGTCATCATCGGGACCGGACCAACCTGCGCATGGTCACCCGTGCCGGAAGACCTGTCCGCCATCCTGTTGATTGCGGAGGGTCGAATCCATTTCTGTGACGGTCGCAAAGACTACAACGGTGCGGTGACGGTCACGACCGACACGGTGCAGGTTCGAGGCGACGTCGCCAGCAGCCCGACCGACTCAGAATCGGCCACTGCGGAGCCGACCGACATGTCGGTGCTCACCGAGGACTTCCACGACCAAATCACCGCTCGCCAGCTGATCGTGACAGGGGCAAGCGACACGGGGCTGGTATTCGTTGCTGCCAACGAGGACAGCACGGCGACTGGGTAGGGATCGTCCATCGAGCCAACTCACGGCACGCAGGGTTCGCTCGTTCGCCGCTAGCGCACGAACCCGTCTCGATGGCGATCCGCGATCGGGGCGACGCGTCGGTGGTTCCGCCTACTGTGCTTGGTGTCTGCGAACGACGTGGTGGGAGGAACGAAGAGATGGGTCGGACACGCAATGTGCCAGAGATTGTCTCTGCAGCTCAGTGGCTTGCTGCACGCAAGGACTTACTGAGGAAGGAAAAGGAACTTACCCGACGACGCGACGAACTGGCGGTTGAGCGCCGCAGGCTGCCGATGATGCGAGTCGAGAAGGATTACCGCTTCCGCGGGCCAACGGGCGAGACCTCGCTGCTCGAACTGTTCGACGACCGTGAGCAGCTCGTGATGCACCACTTCATGTTCGGCCCCGAATGGTCGGCCGGTTGCCCGAGTTGTTCTTCTGCAGCCGATCAGATCGGCAATCCGCGACAGCTGCGGGCCCGCAATACCAATCTGGTGGCGGTGTCGCGCGCCCCCTTCGAGAAGATCGACGCATACCGGCAACGCATGGGATGGACTTTCCCGTGGTACTCATCGTTCGGCAGCGACTTCAACTACGACTTCCACGCCACCCTCGACGATCGGGTGGCGCCAGTGCTGCTTCATTTCCGTGATCAGGAGGAACTTGCCGTTCACGGAACACCCTGGACCGGGGGTCCCTGGACTTCCGATATGAACGGCACCGAACTGCCGGGCCTCAGCGCGTTTCTGCGGGTTGATGACGATGTGTTTCTCACGTACTCGACGTTCGGGCGGGGCATCGAGGAATTCCACAACGGCTACCCCTACCTCGACCTGACCGCACTGGGCCGGCAAGAAGACGGTGAACAACCGGAGGGCCGCGCGGTGCCGCTCGGACGTCAAGTCGGCGGCCCCGGCCTACGCTTGCCCGACGAGTACGAATGAACGGCAGCCGATGTCAGCAGTGTCGAACTGCATCGGACTGTCGATGCATACCCTTGGATAGTGGTCACACACTTTCACGTCTCCTCGGTGCGCAACCGCGAGTCGATCAGTAGGCACGGTCTCGACTGGCGCCGGATGGGCGCCGCGCCCGGCATTGCGGGAAGTACGCAACCCGAAGAACCTGGCTCCTTCCTCGTCGATGACGAATCCGGCGTCGAGTGGTTTGTGCGAATGAACAACACGGGAGGCTCCGTCGATGTCTGGGAAGTCAGCGGCGTCGACGCGCGCGAATTGGTCGAGTCGTCAGAGGGTGGTTACTCGTACCTGCCAGCAATCATCCCGAGCCGACAACTACGCCTCATCAAACGAGACCTGCCTCCGATCGCGCCCTAACTCCGCAAGACAACAGTCTCTTCAGCGTTGCCGCGGCGGGATCAGCCGATCGGCGCACCCATGTATTGGTGACGAGCACGGAGGAGTCATGGAACTCGCACAGCAAGACAGAAACGAGATCACTGACCTCATCAACCTGCATGCCCACCTGCTCGACTCCGGGGAACTGGACCGGGCCGGTGAGCTGTTCACGTCGGACGTGGTCTACGACGTGACCGACTTCGGGTTCGGCACCGTGAACGGGCGGACCGCGCTCCGCGAGTACTTGCTCAAGCTGGGCGATGCGAACCCTGTCGGCCACCATGTCACCAACATCGTGATCACCCAGATCGATGAAGACACGGCGCGCGTCCGATCCAAGGTGCTCGGTGTGAGCGCTACTGGGACAGTCCGCAGCGTCGTCTACGACGACATCCTCACGAGACAGGTCAGCGGTTGGAGCATCAGCCATCGAACCGTGACGCTGCGCCGGACCCCGCTCGGTTAGCGGTACTGATCGTTGGCCGGGCCCCATGAGGAACCGACAACGCGAAAGCGGCCCGCCATACGCGATGCGTATGGCGGGCCGCTTCGGGATGACTCAGATGGAGTGCTCTCCGTGGAAGTACTCGAAGACCCAGCCGACGGCTGCCAGCGCGACGAGCGGGAAGGCCAGCATGACCAGCCACCAGCCGACCGCGAGGCCGAGCGCGATCAGCGCGCAGGCGCCACCGAGGAACAGCGGCCACCAGGAGTGCGGGCTGAAGAAGCCGTAGTCACCTTCGACGTCACTCTGCTCACCGAGCGGGTCGTCGTCCGGTCGCAGGTCGATCTTGCGACCGGTCCACCACAGGAAGCCGGCGATCAGGGCGCACAGACCCGCGGACAGGTAGAGTCCGACCGCACCGACCGGCTCCTCCCAGTGCGTGAAGATGCCGTAGATGGTGCCCATGATCGCCATGAACACGACCAGGATCGCGAACAGCTTGTATTCGACCTTCATGGCGAGCCTCACTCACCCTTTCCGGGCTGGTCGCCCATGAATGCCTGATCGCCACGATCCGCCGGACCCGCCAACTGCGCGAGGGTGTCCTCGGACGCCGTGACCGTCCAGGACGCAGCCTCCGGGTGGTGCAGGTCGAAGGCCGGCCGCTCGGAACGGATCCGCGGGATCGAGTCGAAGTTGTGCCGCGGGGGCGGGCACGACGTGGCCCACTCCAGCGAACCGCCGTAGCCCCACGGGTCGTCGACCTCGACCATCGGCGCGGTGCGCCAGGTCTTCCAGACGTTGTAGATGAACGGCAGCATCGAGATACCGAGGATGAAGGCGCCCACGGACGAGATGTCGTTCATCCACTGGAAGTCGTCCGCCGGCAGGTAGTCGGCGTAGCGACGCGGCATACCCTTCACGCCCAGCCAGTGCTGGATGAGGAAGGTGGTGTGGAAGCCGATGAACAGCAGCCAGAAGTGCAGCTTGCCGAGCTTCTCGTCCAGCATCCGGCCGGTCAGCTTCGGCCACCAGAAGTACCAGCCGGCGAACATCGCGAACACCACGGTGCCGAACACCACGTAGTGGAAGTGCGCCACCACGAAGTAGGAGTCGGTGAGGTTGAAGTCCAGTGCGGGGCTGGCCAGGATGATGCCGGTCAGACCACCGAAGAGGAACGTCACCAGGAAGCCGATCGCCCAGAGCATGGGCGTCTCGAAGGTCAGCGAGCCGCCATACATCGTGCCGACCCAGTTGACGAACTTCACGCCGGTCGGGACCGCGATGAGCATGGTCATGATCGCGAAGAACGGCAGCAGCACCTGGCCGGTGGCGTACATGTGGTGCGCCCAGACGCTGACCGACAGGGCCGCGATCGAGATGGTCGCGAAGACCAGGGTCTTGTAACCGAAGATCGGCTTCCGCGAGAAGACCGGCAGGATCTCGGAGATGATGCCGAAGAACGGCAACGCGATGATGTAGACCTCCGGGTGCCCGAAGAACCAGAACATGTGCTCCCAGAGCATTGCGCCGGCGGTCTGCGGGTCGAAGACGTGCGCACCCATGATGCGGTCGGCACCGAGCCCGAACAGCGCGGCCGCGAGCACCGGGAAGACCACGAGCACCAGGATCGAGGTGATCAGGACACCCCAGGTGAAGATCGGCATCCGGAACATCGTCATACCGGGTGCGCGCATGCACACGATGGTGGTGATGAAGTTGACCGAGCCGAGGATGGTGCCGAAACCGGCGAGCGCGAGTCCGAAGACCCACAGGTTGCCGCCGACGCCCGGGCTGTATGTCGCGTTGGACAGCGGCGCATAGGCGAACCAGCCGAATGCCGCCGCACCCTGCGGGGTGATGAAACCGGCGCTGGCGATCAGACCACCGAAGAGGTAGAGCCAGTAGGCGAACATGTTGAGCCGCGGGAACGCCACGTCGGGCGAACCGATCTGCAGCGGCATGATCGCATTGGCGAAACCGGCGAACAGCGGCGTCGCGAAGAGCAACAGCATGATCGTGCCGTGCATCGTGAACAGCTGGTTGAACTGCTCCGGGTTGTCGACGATCTGCAGGCCGGGTGAGACGAGCTCGGCGCGGATCATCAGCGCGAGCACACCACCGACGAGGAAGAACGCGAACGAGGTGATGAAGTAGAGGTTGCCGATGACCTTGTGGTCCGTCGCGGTGATCCACTTGACGAACGTCCGCCCGGGATGGCGGGTGCGAACCCGAACCGCCGAGCGCGAGTCACCGGTGTCGCCCGAGTCCCCGACGCGTGGGGTGGCGATGCTGGCCATTACTTCGCTCCTTCGGTGACGATGTCAGAGCTTTTGACGCCAGCGGGCAGGTACTGCTGGTCCTTGGCCTCGATCGTCGAGGTTTCGCGAACGAGTGCGTTGGACAGGAAGCCGACGTTGCCCTTGTTGCGCAGCTGCTGCATCTTCTTCTGGTAGTTGGCCTGGCTGACGACCTTGACGTTGAAGAGCATCTGGGAGTGGTAGGCGCCGCAGAGCTCGGCGCACTTGCCCTGGTAGGTGCCGATCTCGGTCGGCGTGACGTCGAACCTGTTGACCTTGCCGGGGATCATGTCCATCTTCTGCAGGAACTGGATCACCCAGAACGAGTGGATGACGTCGCGCGAGGTGAGGACGAACTCGACCTTCTTGTTGACCGGCAGGTAGAGGGTCGGGATGGTGCTCTCCGGGTTCGGCGCGCTCATGTCGGCCTGGACACCGGCGTCATAGACCTTGGAGTCGACGTAGTTGAAGTCCCAGGACCACTGCTTGCCGACGACGTTGACCGTCAGGTCCGGCTTCTGGCTGGTGTCGAGCATCTTGTTCTCGAGCTCGACGGTCTTGCCGAAGAAGACCGCGACCATGAAGATCGGCACGACCGTGAAGAGGATCTCGATCGGGACGTTGTAGGCCAGCTGCGGCGGGAGACCGACGTCGGTCTTCTTCCGCCGGAATCGGATCATGCAGTAGACGATCATCGCCCACGTGATCACACCGACGACGAGCGCCCAGACCCAGCTGGCCACCCAGAAGTCGGTGATCTGCTTACTGAGGCTGGTGACGCCCTTGGGTAGGTAACCGCGCTTCTCCACGGGAGTGCAGCCGGTCAGCAACATTGCGCTGACGGCGATCAGACCTCCGAAGGCGACCTTGCTGCGCCGCCGTCGCCCAGGGGACTGGGAACGGCGCGCGGATTCCACGAGGGGTTTGTCAGATCCGGGCACAGGCAGACTCTATCCCAGGCGTATTCGAAGTCGACGTCAGGGCAGGCCTGTTCAAGGCATCAATTCGACTGGCACAACGCCCAACTCGACGAAAACGTGCCCGAGGCCGCGCAGCGCGCCAGCAGGGGCTGGTGCCGACTCCCCCGGCGTGGCCGGTTCCGGGTTCGTCGAACCGTCAACCGACGGCCGGATCGGGGCCCGGATCGTCCTGTGGCTCCCCCAGCAGATCGTCGTGTGAGTCGTCCTGTGGGTCGTCGTCCCAGCACGGCGGCAACGGCGCCCCGGCGGCGAGCCGGACCCGACGCAGGTAGTCGCGCCGCGGGACCTCGCGCACCCCAAGGGTCGCCAGGTGCTCCGTCTGCCACTGCACGTCGATCAACCGCCGGCCGTCACCGTCCCCGAAGACGAGCTCGGTCAGCCCCCAGACGGCGACCTTCCCGGCGTCGGTCACCCGGTGGAACATCGACTCCGCCGCGAAGAGGCCACCGGTGCACACGCCATACAGTCCGCCGGCGAGCCGGCCCTCGGCGTCCCATGCCTCGACGGAGTGCGCCCAGCCCAGCCGGTGCAGTTGCTCGTATGCCGCCCTGACCTCGGGCGTGATCCACCGACCCGGCCGGGTCCGGTCGGCACAACCGTCGACGACCGCCTCGAACGCGGTGTTGTACGTGACGTGGAAGCGGTGCCTGGTCCGACGTAGCGACCGCGACACGTGGAAGTCGCCGGGCAGCAGGACCCCGCGGCGCACCGGCGACCACCAGCCGATCGGCCGACGGCCGTCGTCACCGATGCCCATCGGGAACATGCCGGCGCGGTATGCCGCCAGCAGCGTGCCGGGTTGCAGGTCGGCGCCGACCGCGATGAGGTCCTGCGTGACGTCGTCCTGCTGCTGCTCGTCGAGGTTCCACCGGCTCGGGGCGGGCTCCACGGGCACGGCGGGCTTCCTCGGTCCGGTGGCTCAGCCGCGCGGGCAGCTCAGCAGTGGTTCGACGGTGGCGGCGGTCTTGTCGCCGTAGGACTCACCGAGGCGGGCCAGGAAGTCGTCCTTGCGCAGGATGTACTCCTGGGTGCCGACCGTCTCCAGCACGTAGGTCGCCAGCATCGAGCCGACCTCGGCGCAGGTACGCAGATCCAGCTCCCAGGTCAGCCCGGCGAGGAATCCGGCACGGAAGGCGTCGCCGACGCCGGTCGGGTCGAGGCGTCGCACCTCGCGGGCGACGGGCACCTCGATGGGTTCCTCGCCGCGGCGCAGGATGACGGCACCGTCCTTGCCCTTGGTGATGACGCGGGTGCCGACCTGTTCCAGGATCTCGTCGGCCGACCAGCCCGTCTTCTGCTCGGTCATGTGGGCTTCGTACTCGTTGGTGAAGAGGTAGTCGGCGCCGCTGATCAGGTCGCGGATGAACGGCCCGTCGGCGAAGGCGAGCTGCTGGCTCGGGTCCGCGATGAACGGTATGCCGCGCTGCCGGCACTCCACGGTGTGCCGGCGCATGCCCTCCGGGTCGGACGGGCCGACCATCACCATGTCGAGGCCACCGACCCGGCGGGCGACCGGCTCGAGCTCGATCTCCCGCGCCTCGCTCATCGCGCCGGCGTAGAAGGTCGCGATCTGGGCCATGTCGTCGTCGGTGGTGCAGACGAACCGCGCGGTGTGCTTGGTCTCGGAGACGTAGACCGACTCGCAGTCGACCCCGTGCCGCTCCAGCCAGGACCGGTAGTCCGCGAAGTCCTCACCGACCGCGTCGACGAGGAGCGGGTGCAGTCCGAGGTTCGCCATACCGAAGCAGATGTTGGCCGCCACTCCCCCGCGCCGGATCTGCAGATCCTCGGCAAGGAACGACAACGACAGCTTGTCGAGTTGTTCGACGACGAGCGAGTCGGCGAACCGTCCCTGGAACGTCATCAGGTGATCGGTGGCGATGGATCCGGTCACGGCAATCTTCATGGGGACCAACCTATGACAGCGCTCCGGTCACCGGTGACCCGCCGCCGGTGCGTCCCGACAACTGGTCCGACGCGGCGGCACGCAGGTCCCTAGACTCCGCCTCATGACCGACGCCGTTGCCGCACTGCAGGCCGCCGTCCGACGCCGCACGGTGGCCGGCGCAGATCGTGACGATGCGGAGTTCGAGGGTCTGCACGCGGACCTGCGATCCCACTTCCCACTGCTGTTCCAGGCGTGCGAGCAGGTCGAGCTGCCCGATCACGCGCTGCTGCTGCGCTGGAAGGGCAACGGAGAAGCCGCGGCGGACCGGCCCATCGTGTTGATGGCTCACCAGGACGTCGTACCGGTGAATCCACGCGACGACTGGAAGCACCCGGCATACGACGGGCAGGTCGTGGACGGCGTGATCTGGGGGCGCGGCACCCTCGACTGCAAGGGGTCGCTGGTCGCGATCTGCGCTGCCGTCGAGGAGCTGCTCGCCGAGGACTTCTCGCCGGCGCAGGACGTCTGGCTGTCGTTCGGCGCCGACGAGGAGGTGCACGGTGTCACGGCGACCGCGGCCGTCGCGGCGCTGCGGGACCGTGGTGTCGACCCGTGGCTCGTCCTCGACGAGGGCGGTATGGCGGTCAGCGGCGCGTTCCCCGGAGCGTGGGCGCCGCTCGCGGTCATCGGCCTGACGGAGAAGGGCGTCGTCGAGCTGGAACTCGTCGCGCGGGCGGAGGGCGGTCACGCGTCGATGCCGCCCAGGAACAGCGCTCCCGCGAAGCTTGCCCGGGCGATCCTGGCGCTGGAGAAGCACCCGGCGCCGGCTCAGCTGCCGGAGCCGACCTTGGAGATGCTGCAGCGTCTCGCCCCGCATGTCAGTGGACCGCTGGGGACGGTCGTGGGTCGCGCCGGAACGCTGCGCAGACCACTGGCGAAGGTGTTCGCCCGCATGGGACCGACGACCGCCGCGATGACCCGGACGACCTACGCGATCACCGAGCTACGCGGCGCTCCGGCCAACAACGTGCTGGCCTCCACGGCGAGCGCCGGTGTCAACATGCGGGTCGCGGTCACCGAGACCGCGGACGAGGCGGTGGAGCGCGTGCGAAGCCTGGTCGGTGACGACATCGAGGTGATCGTGCACAACTCCTACGACCCGAGCCCGGTCGCCGATCTGGGCGACGCATTCAAGCTGCTGGAGACCACGACTCGTGACGTCATGCCGGACGTGGTGCCCGTCCCGTATGTCGTGATGGCTGCCACCGACGCCCGGCACTTCCAGCAGGTGTGGCACAACTGCTACCGCTTCAACCCGTTCCGGATGAACGAGGCACAGCGGCAGAGTCTGCACAACGTCGACGAACATCTCGGCGTCGACTCGTACCTCGAAGGGATCCGCTGGTACCGCGCGCTCCTGCAGGCATTGTGATGACCACTCGGCCGGATCAAGGCGACCGATCGACAGATCTCGGGTGACAGCCAGAGACAAAGCGACCGAACGACGGGCCACGGCCTGGCGACAGCCCCGAAGAGCCGAGTGAACAACGAGCTGGGGCTCGGCGACAGCCCAGAACAGCGCGCCCGAACGACCACCCACGGCCTGGCAACAGCCACGACCAACCCAGCCCGAACGACAAGCGGACGGCCGCGGAGACGACGACCGGCATACGAAGGGGCCTTCGACGAACTCGTTCGTCGAAGGCCCCTTCGTATGCCGCGAGGAGTCGCAGCAGAAGGTTCAGCTGAAGCTGTCACCGCAGGCGCAGGAGCTGCCGGCGTTGGGGTTGTCGATGGTGAAGCCCTGCTTCTCGATGGTGTCGGCGAAGTCGATCGTGGCGCCGTCCAGGTAGGGGGCGCTCATCCGGTCGACGACGACCTCGACACCGTCGAAGTCACGGACCAGGTCACCGTCGAGCGTGCGCTCGTCGAAGTAGAGCTGGTAGATGAGGCCGGAGCAACCGCCGGGCTGAACGCCGACGCGCAGTCGCAGGTCGTCGCGGCCTTCTTGTTCGAGCAGGCTCTTGACCTTGGAGGCGGCGACGTCGGTGACGGCGACGTTGTGGGTCTCGGTGGTCGAGGAAGCGTTGGTGTCGACGCTCATTGCATCAAGTCCTTCTCGTTGCGGTCGAACGGGCGGTGTTCAGGGGCTGCAACACAGTCCTTGCCGTTCTTGTTCCCTTCCAGCGTACGACCTCTTCCTCAGGTCGCCGACCAGGTCCCCGCCACTCGGCGTGCCAACCGTTCCAGTGCCGCGCATTTGTCGGGGTCGGTCGCTCGTCGCACGCTGCGCGGATCGACGAGTGCGTAGGCCGCAGCGGCGCCCAGAGACATGGTTTCCCGTCGCCCTACTTCGACCTGCTCGGCGAGCACGATCGCCGGCGTGGCAGCGGCTGCGGCCGCTCGCACGACCGTCGCGACGGTGTCGTCCGCGAGACTGCGCCAGTCGAAAGTCTGCGTCGCGGCGATGACGAGGTCGGCTCCCGCGACATACTCCTCGAGCCCGACGGCCGTGGCGAAGAAGTCGGCACCGGGCACGAGGCGCGCTCCGAGGACTCCGAGGGCGAAGCCGACTCCCCCGCCGGCTCCGCTGCCGGGGTCCCGGTCCAACCGGTGCACCTTCCCGGTCAGCAGGTCCGTGCGCGGCGGCAGGACGCGTCGTACCCGGTCGGCGAACTCCCCGATCCGTGCCTCGTTGTCCTGAGCATGTTGTCTGCTCCAGCCGAGCGTCTCGACGGCGGCCGCGGAGGCGCCCTGCAGGCCGAGCAGTGCGATGTCCTCCTGGTATGCCGCGACGAGCTCCACGGAACGGGTGACCTCGGTCGCGCGCGGCAGGGCTACCGCGAGATCGTCGCTGCCCCCCAACGCACGGAGCAGACCCGCGCCGCCGTCGACCCCGGCAGCGTCGCCGACACCGACCACGATGCGTCGTACGCCGTCGGCGACCGCCGACGCGAGGGCGGACCCGAGCTCTGCGGAGTCGCCATCTGCGGTCAACGCCGCGCCGTCGAGATAGACGCAGTCGTCATGCTGCAACATCGAATCGCCCTGCGCCCCCGACGGATTCACGGGAAGGGAGTGCGACAACGCGTCGACGAATCCGGTCCCACCGGACGAGAACGGCACGGTGACCACGTCAGCGTCGGGCTGACGGGCCCGCCAACCCTGGCCGATCGCGGCGGTGATGTCGGCGGCCGGGACCTCGCCCCACTGGTCGCTACAGATCAGAACGCGCACGCCGACTCACTCTCCGTCACGGCACCATTCTGTTCGATGGGCGTTGCGCCACCCTCACGGCCTCAGGCCAACGCCATCGCGAAAATGGCCACCGGCGCCGAAAGCGTTCCGACGACGAGTAGGGCAACGAACGCGGCAATGCGACCGTGCGTCGCCTTGGTCACCGAAACCAGACCGAGCCCGAGCGCCGCCAGATAGAGAACGGGTATGACGACGGTGGCCGCGCCGGTGGTCCTGGTGTGACCGCCGCTCTCGAAGTCCTGGGCGACCGCGCCGTCGCCGAGCACGCTGAGGGAGAAGATCATCGCGAAGACCCACGCACCCCAGGCGCACAGAGTTGCCAGCAATCGCAGCTCGAGCCCGAAGGACTCGGTCGGGTCGGACAGTTCGACGGAGCGGGACGTTTTCATGCGTCTACCCTCACAAGGACTCGGCGGCGGTGGATGCGCACAGCTGCGTGGTGCAGTTGCGGACTTCTCCTCAGACGCCCAGCAGGAGCAAACGCGTTCCCCCTGCCAGGCAGCCGAGCGACACCAGAACCATCAGCGACCACCACACGGTGCCGGGCACGCGGGTGATGCGAGCAAGTTGATCGGGGTCGGAGTGCCGTGCGACTCCGGCATGCCGGCTGCGCTGCAGATCGAGCAAGGACCACGGTCCGGCAAGCAGGAGGAACCAGGCGATCAGTTGCGCCACCCCGGTCTGTGCCGTCCGGTCGAGCCACCAGGTCACGGCGAAGAGCGCCACACCGCTGACCAGGACGACCCACAGCCCGTACAGGTTGCGGATCTGCAGCAACAGCAAGGCAAGTGCGATGAGCAACAGCCAGAGAGCGGCAATGGCATGTCCACCATGGACACCGACCGCGAGCAGCAGACCGAGGACGGACGGCCCGACATACCCGGCGAGCAGGGTCAGGACCATGCCGACACCCGTCGGCCGACCACGGGAGACGGTGAGTCCCGAACTGTCCGAGTGCAGCCGTATGCCGGACAGGCGACGGCCCACCGCGAGCGCCGTGACTCCGTGGGCACCTTCGTGCACCACGGTCACGAGGTGCCGTGTCACGCGCCATACGGGAGCCCAGACGACGCACGTGACGGCGATGGCCGCCAGCAGCACCGTGACACGGACGTCGGGTGCCGGCGTCGACGCGGTCACCCGCTCCCACCAGTCACTCACACCGGCCGCAACGCCCGGACACGATGTTCGGTTCCATGCCGGTGCGCCTCACCCACGGGCGACGGTGTCCAGCCAGAGATCGGCGTACCGGCCTCCGTCGATGGCGAGCGCGACATCCACCATCGCGTCCGCTCGGCCGTGCGGGTCATGCGCCAGGTCACCGGACCAGTCCCGAACGTCCACGATCGTTCGACCGCGCGACCAGGTGCCGGCGAGTTCTACGCGCACCGGCAAGGACGTCGTGCCGATGCCGGCCGGGTCGATGACGGCGCAGACGGCACCGGCGTCACCGATCGTCGCCTGCTCGGACTCGAAGCGTTCACACTGGAATTCGATGAGTTCGCCGGCGAGGCGGGCAGCCGGACCCGCCCCCGAGGCGATCAGTTGCCGCGCTCGGGCGCGGCTCACGGTCGGCTCGTAGAAGACGTCGAGTCCGTACATCGTCACCGGTATGCCGCGCTCGGCGGCGGCGTCGAGCACGATCGCGGTCGCCTCCGCGTCGTGGAAGACGTTGAACTCGGCCGACGCCGTTGCGTTGCCACGTCTGGCCGCTCCGCCCATGAAGAGGATCCGGCCCACCGATCGCAACGCCTCCGGGTAGATGCGCGCGAGGAGTGCGATGTTCGTCATCGGTGCCGTCGGCACCAGCGTGACCTGCTCGGTGGAGGTCTCCAGCGTCTCCCGCAACAGCTCCACGGCGTGACGCGGATCCGGCTCGCGGGTCGTGTGCACCCACCCCAGGTCACCCATCCCGTCCTCGCCGTGCACGTGCCGCGCGTGCATCGGCCGCTCGATGAGCGGGCGCTGGGCGCCACGAGCAACAGGAACGTCCTCGCGACCGGCAATCTCCAGCACACCCAACGTGTTTCGGGTGACCTGGTCGACATCGGTGTTGCCGCTGACGCAGGTGACTGCCCGCAGGTGGAGGGCGGGATGAAGCGCTGCCAGGAGCAGTGCGCACGCATCGTCGACACCGGTGTCGACGTCCATGATGACCGGTATCTTCTGCACGGGTCGACGGTATCGCTGGAACCCGTGTCCGCAACGAACCATCGGAGCCTCATGATCCGAGGAAGGGCACTTCGATGAGCCGGTCGTGGTCTCGTAGAGTCGCGCAACTCGCGTTGGTTGCGGTCCTGGCAGCGATGGCTCTGCTGGTCGTGTCCCCACCGGCGATGGCCTGCGCCTGCGGCGGCGTCGTCAACCAGCCCGGTCGATCGACCACGGTCACCGGCGAGACCGCGTTGATCACTCAGCACGCCGGCCGGGAGACCATCGTGATGTCACTGTCGGCTCGATCGGATGCTGCACGTGCCGGGCTACTCGTCCCGACTCCGGCGCCTGCCACTCCGTCACTGGCCGACCGCGATGTCTTCACCGACCTCGACCGACAGACCGCGCCGAGACAGAAGGTCCGCCACCACTTCTTCGGCCCGCCGGTGATCTTCGGTGGCGACCACGATGATTCGACGGGCAATGCCGCAGGCGCAAAGGCACCCGGCGGTGTCCACGTGCTCGGCACGGTCGATCTGGGACCACTACAAGCGGTGAGCCTCACTGCGAACGACGCCGGTGACCTGCACTCGTGGCTGGCCAAGCGCGGCTTCGTGATGTCGCCGGAGTTCGAGTCACTGGTGACGCCATACCTCAAGCAGAGCTGGGCCTTCACGGCCATGACGTTGACCGCGGAAGGTAAGTCCCTGAACGGCGATCTACCCCCGGTCCGTCTCAACTTCGCCAGTGACCGGCTGGTCTATCCGATGCGGATGTCGCGTGGCGCGAAGGAGACCCAGCACGTCACGACCTACGTGCTCGCCGACCACCGCGTCAGGCGAACCGACCCGACTGCCACCCAAGGCCAGCTGAGCACGGAGTATGCCGCCCGCGTGCGGCCCTCGCTGGTGACGTCCGCGGACTTGAAGGCGCTGAGCGCCGGCCAGCCCTGGTTGACGGAAATCACCCAGACGCTCGACGAGCCGACCACCCAGGTGCGCAGCGACTTCAGCTTCGCCGCTGCTGCACACGACACTCCCGTGGTCTCCTACGACTACACCGACGAGTACTTCGTGCCCATCGATGTCGCGGTGCTGCTGGTGCTCGTCGTCGGGGGTCTCGCGGCGGGTGTGGTCCTGCTGGTGCGGCGTCAGCGTGCGAGCTGACCGTCGGCACCGACCGCCGGGTTGTTGGCCTGCGGCACTCGCTCGGCCGGGGCGATCTCACCGGGTGCGGTCCCCTCGCCGAACGGTGACCCGCCCAGCGAGGCACGATCGTGCGGGTCCATCCAGTTGGCCAGGTCTGGACCGAGCGGGACGATGCCGGTGGGGTTCACGTCGCGATGCACCTCGTAGTAGTGGTGCTTGATCTGAGAGAAGTCGACGGTGTCACCGAAACCCGGTGTCTGGAACAGATCTCGGGCATACGCCCACAGCACCGGGAATTCGTCCAGCTTCTGCCGATTGCACTTGAAGTGCCCGTGATAGACCGGATCGAACCGCACCAGCGTCGTGAACAGTCGGACGTCCGCACAGGTGATGTGCTCCCCCATCAGGTAACGCCGGTCGGCCAGCCGCGCCTCCAGCCAGTCGAGGGCGGTGAACAGCCGGTCGTATGCCGCGCCATACGCCTCCTGGGTGCCGGCGAAGCCGCACCGATAGACGCCGTTGTTGACCTCGGTGTAGATGCGCTTCATCACCGGTGCCATCTCGTCACGCAGTGCGACGGGCCACAGGTCCGGAGCGCCGTCGCGCTGGAACTCGGTCCACTCGGTGGCGAAATCCAGTGTCATCTGGGCGAATTCGTTGGTCACAACCTCACCGGTCGGCACGTCGACGATGGCCGGCACGGTGATGCCGCGCGGGTAGTCGGGGAAGCGCTTCTCGTAGGCGTCCTTCAGCCGGGGAATGCCCAGCACGGGGTCGAGACCACCCTCGTCGAGGTCGAAGGTCCAACTGTCGGAGTCGTGCGTCGGACCGCACAACCCGAGCGAGATGACGTCCTCGAGGCCGAGCAACCGCCGCACCATGATCGCGCGGCTCGCCCAGGGGCAAGCACGTGCTGCGACGAGCCGATAGCGACCGGGTTCGACCGGCCACCCGTCCGCTCCATCCTTCGTGATGCGGTCATTGATGTACCGCGTGTCGCGCTCGTATGACGGTTCGACGTAGCTGCCTTTTGCCATGGATGCGACGCTACCCTTCGAGACGCAGGCTCGTCCCTCACCTGCTCCTCAGGGTGCCATCCCTGCGTCGAGGCCGCGTGCCGCCCAGCGTGCCAAGCCCGCTTGCACAGCGGCCTCCGGCCAACTGCCGCCCGCCGACTCCACCATCGTTCGGCCCTCACTCCGGATCACCCGCTGCACCTGCCGCATCGCGTCGGCCACCGACTCCTCATCCGCAGTCGGCACACGCAGCGATGTCAGCCGATCCCGTTGATCCGCAGTCAGTTTCGCCGACCACTGCTTCACACCCATCGGTGGCAATGGCCGGTTCGATTCGACATACAGCTGATAGAGGAACTGTCGGTAGTTGTGCACCGCCTCCTGCCCGAGCAGCCAGTCCTGCCGCGCGACCACCGCGTCGGGGAAGATCGCCAGCTGTCGCGCGAACTCCAGCGCGATCGACTCCATCCGCGCGCCGTCGGGTCCCTCCGACGATCCGTCAGCGGCGGGCACCGCGACGCGGTCGGCACGCCGGTCCAACACCGGCACCCGATGACGGTACGGCGTGCGAGCGATGTCGACGGCCTGCTCGAGCACGACATCGACTCGTAGTCCGTCGGCTGTCGTCAACGCGAAACTGCCTGCCAGACCAGGCATCTCATAGGTAATGGCCGGCTCGAGAAATGCCCACGTCGCAGCGCCCGCCGAGACGAACGCGTCGTGCGAGTCATCCTCGACGGTGACGATCAGGTCGAGGTCGCTGCCCGCGTCGGCCACGCCGCGACCCAGCGAACCGCTGAGCCACAGCGCGACCACCCGCGAGTCGGCCGACACGGCATCGACGATGCGGTCGAGCAGGCCGGCATACCCCGGAGGCAGCGGCGCGATGAGGTCTCGATACGCCTCCTCCGCTGCGCTCCCCCGGCTACTCGACCCGCTTCCCGTCATTTCGCGTCGGGCAGCTTTGCCAGCAGGAGAGCCTCGGCGAGGCAGACGCGTTCGAACTCGCCCAGGTGCAGACTCTCGTTGGCACCGTGCGCGCGGGTGTCCGGGTCCTCCACGCCGGTGACCAGGATGGCCGCGTCGGGGAACTTCTCGGCGAAGGCGGCCACGAACGGGATGGAGCCGCCGACGCCGATGTCGACCGGGTCGGTGCCGTCCCATGCCTCGGCGAACGACGAGCGTGCTGCGGTGTAGATCGGGCCGTCGGCGTCCGCGTCGAAGCCGGCACCCTCGTCGTCGAGGGTCACCTCGACCTGCGCACCCCAGGGGGCGTTGTCGGCAAGGTGCTTGCGCAGCAGGTCGTATGCCGCGCGCGGGTCCTCCGACGGCGCGATGCGCATCGACACCTTCGCGCGTGCACTCGCCACCAGGGTGTTGGAAGCGACGTCGACGGCAGGTGCGTCGATGCCGATGGTGGTGATCGACGGGCGGGTCCACAGCTGCGACAGGAACGGGCCGGTGCCCATCACCTGCACGCCGGCCAGCAGACCGCTCTCCTCACGCAACCGCGCCTCGTCGAAGTCCAGATCGGCGGCGTCGCCACTGACCAGACCGGCGACCGCGACGTCACCCTTCTCGTCGTGCAACGACGCGAGCAGCCGCACCAGCGCGGTCAGCGCGTCGGGGACCGGTCCGCCATACATGCCCGAATGCACGCTGTGGTCGAGCGTGCGCACCGAGACGACGACCCGGATCATGCCGCGCAGCGAGGTGGTCAGCGCGGGGACACCGATCTTCCAGTTGGAGGAGTCGGCGAGCACGATCGCGTCGGCGGCGAGCTTGTCGCCGTGCCGCTCCAGAATCGTTGCCAGTGAATCGGATCCGACTTCTTCTTCACCCTCGACGAAGACGTTGACGCCACACGGCGGGCGGCCGTTGTGGGCGCGCAGCGCCGCGACGTGCGCCATCACGCCGGCCTTGTCGTCCGCCGCGCCGCGGCCGTAGAGGCGTCCGTCCCGCTCGGTCGGCTCGAAGGGCAGCGTGTCCCAGTCCTTGTCGTCGCCGGGCGGCTGCACATCGTGGTGGGCGTAGAGCGTGATGGTCGGTGCGCCCTCCGGCGCGGCCAGCCGGCCGATCACCGCGGGACGCCCACCCTCGCGCACGATCTCGACGTCCAGCCCTTCGTCACGCAACAACTGCGCCACGGCCTCGGCGCTCCGGTCGACGTGCGATTGGTCGAACGAGTCGAGTGACACGCTCGGGATCCGCGTCAATGCTTCGAGATCGGCGCGGACCGCAGGCATCAGATCCCGCACGGTGGCGCTCAGGTCGGCGTGGTTCGGCGGGGTGGGGTTCGTTGTGGGGTTCTCGGTCACGCTGCCACGCTAGCGGCTCATGTGGTGGTCATCACGTCCGACGTCGGCCACGTACACTTGTCGCTGTGTTCGGCCGCAACAAGACCCTGACAGAATCCGAAACGTCCGCTGCAGAGTTGACTCCTGAGTCCACCGCGGAGGTGTCGGCTACTGGACAGACCCCCAAGAAGGGCCGGCCGACTCCCACCCGCAAGGAGAGCGAGGCCGCCCGACGCAAGCCGCTCGTGCCGGTCGACCGCAAGGCCGCGAAGCGCGAGTCCCGCGACGAGGCGCGCAAGCAGCGCGTCGAGCAGCGCGAGGCGTTCGCCCGCGGAGACGAGAAGGCGTTGCCACCGCGCGACAAGGGTCCGGTCAAGGGTTTCATCCGCGACTACGTCGACTCCCGACGCAACTTCGGCGAGATCCTGCTGCCGCTGATGCTGATCGTCCTCGTGCTGACGGTCCTGCCGAACCGCACGCTGCAGATGTCGGCGTTCTTCCTGGTCTGGCTGGTCGTGCTGCTCGGCGTCATCGACGCCATTCTGATGGTGCGCAAGATCAAGGCACAGATCCGCGAGCGCTTCCACACCGAGCCGCCGCGCGGCACCGCGTCGTACGCCGTCATGCGTGCGTTCCAGCTGCGCGCCGGCCGCCGGCCCGGTCCGCGGGTCAAGCGCGGCGACAAGATCTGACCGCCGCCCGGGTCCACCCCCGACGGGGTCGATGACGCGCGGTCAGCTCCCGTCCGAGAGCAGCATCGGGCCGTAGACCGTCCTGTCGTCGTGATGCAACGTGACCGCAGCGACACCCGCGGCGAAGAGCGACCGCCATTGCTCACCGAGCCAGCTCTCGGCATCACCCTGTGTCGGGAACCGACCGGTCATCAACTGCACCCCGCTCATGGCGGATCCGCGTGCGTCCTCGTAGGTCCAGTGCCAGCCATCGTTCATGGCCCAAACCCTAATTGCCGGCGGCGACAGCTCGCCCCGACTGCGCGAATCGAGCATGCCGCGAACCGAACATGCCACGAACCGGACATGCCACGAACCGGACATGCCACGAACCGGACATGCCGAAAGGTCCGCTGCGCTCCCCCGATGAGCGCAGCGGACCCGTTCGTGGGTCAGGCGGACTTGACCTCACTGTGGGTCATCCGCCAGATGCCGACCGCCATCGGCAGGGCCAGCCAGATCATGAGCGACACGACCAGCTTCGGCCAGTCGTCACCGTGCATCGACCCGTCATACAGCGGTGACAGCGTGCGGTTGGTGTCGGCCCACTTGGCCACTGACTCCGACCAGGAGAAGCTGCCCAGGATGGACCAGAGCGACGGCAGGATCAGGAAGGCAACGATCGCTCCAGGGGTGTTCTGGATGAGCATGCCGAAGGCGACACCGATCGACATGTAGAGCAGCTGACCGACGACGACACCGAGCATGACCTGCCAGCCCAGGCTCCACGACTGGTCACCACCGCGCAGGGCACCGGCCAAGCCGGTGAACGCCACCGAGCTGACCAGCGCGAGCACCACCCCGGCGACACCGAGCGTGAGCGCGGCCGCCCACTTGGCGTACGCGACCCGAGCCCGTCGGGGCTCCAGGGTGAAGGTCACCAGGCCGGTCCGCTGCGACCACTCGGAGGTCACCGCGAGTACCCCGAGCAGCGGCAGCACCATCTGCAGCGGCAACGAGGCCAGCCCCAGGAAATCGGTCAGGTCCTTGTCCTCGCCGGGACTCCCGCTGAAGACCCCGATCAGGCCGATCGCCACGACCAGACCGGCGACCACCAACACCAGCACGCGGCCGGCACGGGTGTCGGTCAGCTTGCGCAGTTCGAGCGACACCAGCCGTGAGAACGGTATGCCCGACTCGGCGCCGTCCAGTCGTGATGGCATCTGAACGTCCTGCTCCTGGGTGCGTGTGCTGGTGCTCATGCGGCCACTCCTTCACGGGCGTCGTCGGCGGTGAGCTGCAGGAACATCTCCTCCAGCCCGGCGGAGCCGGCCTCGCGCAGCTCGATGAGAACCACCTGCTGCTGCAGCGCGAGCTGACCGACGGCTCGGGGCGCGGCGTCGGTGTGTATGCCGCCACCGTTCAGCGGCGACGCCTGGAAACCGCCGACCTCCAAGGCGGTTGCCAGACGTGCGTCGTCGTCGCTGCGGACGGTGGTGCCGGCGGCCGACATCAGCTCCGCCTTCGAGCCGTTGGCGACGATCTTGCCGCGGCCGATCACCACGAGTTCGTCGGCCACGACCTCGATCTCGTGCAACAGGTGGGAGGAGAGCAGCACGGTGCCGCCCTCGTCGGCGAACCCGCGCAGCAGGCTGCGCATCCACCGGATACCGGCGGGATCGAGCCCGTTCGCCGGCTCGTCCAGGATCAGCACCCGCGGGTCACCCAGCAGCGCGTGTGCGATGCCCAACCGCTGGCGCATACCCAACGAGTAGTTGCGCAGGCGGCGACGCGACTCCGACGGGGTCAGGCCGACCAGCTCCAGCATCTCGTCGACGCGGCTGCGGTCCAGGCCCATCATGATCGCCCCGAGCGTCAGGATCTCGCGGCCGGTGCGCCCGTTGTGCTGAGCGGCGGCATCGAGCAGGACGCCCACCTGGCGGCCCGGGTTGCCCAGTGCGGCATACGGCTTGCCGAGGACGGTGGCGACGCCACTGCTCGGTGGGGTGAGCCCACAGATCATCCGCATGCAGGTCGACTTCCCGGCACCGTTGGGTCCGAGGAATCCGGTGACGGTTCCAGGTCGGACCTGGAACGACACGTCGTCGACCGCGACGTACGAGCCGTAGCGGCGGGTGAGGTTCTCGACTTCGATCATGACCACCACGATGTCGTGGCGCACGGTCGTCGCACATCGGCCGCAGGGCGGAATCGACCTCCTACTTTGGTATGGCGTTCGCGAGACTCCGGGCTCTCCTGCGGTCGACCGATGACGTCATACGCTGGCGAGCGTGACACTCGCTCTGCCCGGCATCAGCCGTCGACGCCACATCTGGGGTGAGGTATGGCGTGAGCTGGTCGCCGTCACACTCGGTGGGCTGTTGCTGGCCGCCCAGATCGGTGACGGTGCGCGCGGCTACCACGACCCGGGTACCTGGATCGCCGCCGATGTGACGATCGGGGTCGCAGCGCTCGCCCTCCTGCTCCGGCGACGCCGGTGGCCGTTCGGGATCTGCGCCCTGCTGACCGCGCTGTCGGCGTTCTCGGTGATCGCCTCGGCCGCCTCCTGCATCGCGTTGGTGTCGCTCGCGACCCATCGACGCTGGCGGCCGACGCTGCTGTGCTGCGCCGAGGCGCTCGTCGCGGGCTACGTCTTCCAACTCTTCTTCCACTCGGACGCGAACAATGGTTTCGGGGAGTGGGTCACCGACACGGTGATCGGCGTTCTCGCCGTCGCGTTGTGCGTGGCGATCGGCTGGGCGATCGGTGCCCGCCGGCAGCTGGTCTCGAATCTGCGCACCCAGCTCGCCGTCGCCGAGGACCGGCAACACCTGCGTGTCGAGCAGGCCAGGGTCGCCGAGCGAGCCCGCATCGCCCGTGAGATGCACGACGTGCTCGCCCACCGAATCTCCGTGGTGGCAATGCATTCCGGTGCCCTGGCCTACCGGACGGATCTGTCGCAGGACGAGCTGCACGAGTCGACGGCGATCATCCGGGACAACGCACACGCCGCCCTCACCGAGTTGCGGGAGGTCCTCGGCGTGCTGCGGGATCCGACGGCATCCCCACCACGGCCGGATGCGCCACAACCGACCCTGAGCGATCTTCCGGAACTCGTCGCGACCCTCGAATCCACCGACGGGCCGGTCGAACTCACCGTTCCGGACGAGCTGACCGGGCTCACCGAGCTGGCGTCCCGCAATGCGTACCGCATCGTGCAGGAGGGCCTGACGAACCGGCGCAAGCACGCAGCCGGCGAACCGATGTCGATCGTGCTGACCCACGACGAGGACGACCTGCGGCTGACCATGCGCAACCGGATCCCGGCCGCGGTGCCGGGATCCGGTGAGCTGCCGGACTCCGGCCTGGGACTGGTCGGCGCGACCGAGCGCGCCGAACTCGTCGGTGGCGAGCTCACCTCGGGTCGTGACCGCGCCGGCGACTTCGTCGTACGAGCCCGACTACCGTGGCCCCGTGACGACTCCTGACGCATCGCCGATCCGGGTCCTGCTGGTCGATGACGACGCCCTCGTCCGCGCCGGGTTGCGGTTGATCCTGCGCGGCGCACCGGACATCGAGGTGTTGCCGGATGATCCGGCGGACGGCGCCGCAGGGGTTCGGGCGGCGCGGGCGCAGCGCCCCGACGTCATACTCATGGACATCCGGATGCCGGGAACGGACGGCATTGAGGCGACGAGAACCGTTGTCGCCCAAGACGATCCACCGCACGTGATCGTGCTGACCACCTTCGACTCGGACGACCTGATCGTGCAGGCCCTGCGTGCCGGGGCGAGCGGCTTCCTGTTGAAGGACACCCCGCCCGAGCGGCTCGTCGACGCCGTCCGATCCGTCGTCACCGGCGACCCGATCCTGTCGCCGAGCGTGACGCGGCAACTGGTCGACAAAGTCACCGAGGCGCCGCCGAACGGGTATGCCGCGGCACGTGACCGGCTGTCCGTGCTGACCCAGCGGGAGCTCGAGGTGGCCGAGCTGGTGGGCCGTGGTCTGTCGAACGCCGACATCGCGCGACAGCTCTACATGAGCGTCCCGACCGTGAAGGCGCACGTGTCGCGGGTGCTGACCAAACTCGACGCGGACAACCGCGTGCAGGTCGCCATCCTGGTGCACGACGCCGGGATCGAGTGAGGGATTCGGAGCGGCGACAGCGGTCCCGGCCGCGGCTACGCTGCAGCTATCCGGCACCGTCGCCGGGCCACGGTGCTCCGACCACGAAGGACGACTCATGGGTGCTGCAGAGGATCTCATCGCACAGTTGCCGATCGATCAGATCGCCGGGCAGGTCGGCGCCGATCCGGCACAGGTGCAGACGGCTGTCCAGCAGGCGGTGCCGGCTCTGCTCGGCGGGTTGCAGGCCAACGCCGCCGACCCCGGCGGGGCGGCATCCCTGACCGAGGCGCTGGGCCAGCATCAGGACCGCGATCCGGCGACTGTGCCCAGCCAGGAGGCCGACCAGATCGTCAGTCACATCTTCGGCAGCAGTGAACCCCAGGTCGTTTCCCAGCTCGGCGGACTCGGCGGCGGGAGCGACCTGATGAAGAAGTTGCTGCCGATCCTCGCGCCGATCGTGCTGCAGTACCTCGCACGGAAGGTGCTCGGCGGCGGGGCGGGCGGCGGCTCGACCACCGCCGGCACCCAACCGAGCGGTGGACCTACGGGTTCGAGTGGTGGCGGACTGGGCGACATCCTCGGCGGCATGCTGGGTGGCGGGGCGCAGGGCGGCAGCACCGGACTGCCCGGTGGCCTGGGCGACATCCTCGGCGGCCTGCTCGGCGGTGGCCGCAAGAGCTGACGCACGAACGCCGGCCGGGTCGTGATCGACCCGGCCGGCGTCCTGTCGACCTGCTCAGTCGACCTCGGTCTGCACGAACGGCGGCTTCACGACGACCGCCGGCAACTCCCGACCGCGCACGTCGATGACGACCTCGTCGCCCTCCTTGGTGCCGCGGTCCATCAACGCGATCGCGATGCCGACCTTCAACGTCGGCGACATGGTGCCGGAGGTGACCTCGCCGATGACGGCGCCCTCGACGTTCTTCACCTCGCAGTGCGCTCGCGGGATCCCCCGACCGGTGGCCTTCAGTCCCCAGGTCAGTCGGTAACCGCCGGCCTCCTTCTGCGCCGCGAGCGCCTCCTTGCCCCAGAACGCATCCTTGTTCCGACCGACCGCCCAGCCGGCGCGCGCCATGTTCGGGGTGATGTCCATGGACAGTTCGTTGCCGTGCAGCGGATAACCCATCTCGGTGCGCAACGTGTCGCGCGCGCCGAGGCCGCACGGAAGTCCGTCATACGGCTGCATCGCCTCGACCAGCGCGTCCCACAGCGCCGGGGTGTCGTCCCAGCGCGGGACGAGTTCGAAGCCCTTCTCGCCGGTGTAACCGGACCGCAGCACGATCACCTCGTGGCCCTCCCACTGCGCGACACCGAACGACATGTAATCCAGGTCGGTGGGCAGCCCGAGCGATGCGACGACCTCAGGGGCCTTCGGGCCCTGGACGGCGATGATGCCGTATTCGCTGTGCTGGTCGGTGATTTCGAGCCCGGCCGGCGCCTTCTCCTGCATGCGGCGGACGACCTCGGCCGTGTTCGCAGCGTTGGGAACCAGGAAGACCTCGTCGTCGGAGCGGAGGTACTGGATCAGGTCGTCGACGACTCCGGCGGTCTCGTCGTCGAGGCACATGGTGTACTGCGCCTTCGGCGGCGCGACCTTGCGCAGGTCGTTGGTGAAGCAGCTGTTGACGAAGTCCGCTGCGCCCTCGCCGCGCACCAGCGCCTTGCCGAGGTGCGACACGTCGAAGATGCCGACCCCCTCACGCACCGCGGTGTGCTCGCGCAGCACGCCGCCGCCGGGGTATTCGATCGGCATCTGCCAGCCGCCGAAATCCGCCAGCTTCGCACCGAGTGCTACGTGGCGTTCGTGCAAGGGGGATGTCTTCTGCTCCTCGGTCATGCCGGTCCCCTCCTTCGTCGGGTGCCGCCGTCGACTTGATTACTCAGACGCTCGCTGCGCTCGCTCATACGCG
Source organism: Flexivirga sp. G2 (assembly GCF_055397625.1). NCBI lineage: Bacteria > Bacillati > Actinomycetota > Actinomycetes > Micrococcales > Dermacoccaceae > Flexivirga > Flexivirga sp. G2. Next base: position 1,802,388 of record NZ_AP039675.1, on the reverse strand, counting down.
CACGCTAGCGCGCGGCTGAGGGCGTATCGTCGCCGGAGTCCAACCCTCGAGTAGCGCGGACGATCTCCGCGCCCAGGGTCACCCGCACAAGGAGAAGAAGTAGTTGTGCCGAGCTTGAACGTTGCCGACCAGCTGGTCGCCAAGAACAAGAGCGACGCGCTCGTCGTGCTCGCTGTCCAGGACGGCGAGCACGCTCAGGTCGCCGCGACACCCGCGTTGGCTCCGGAGGCCCGCGAGCACATCGACGCCCAGCTGCTGGCGCTCTCCGCGACCGGCACGGCCGACGAGATCACCCGACTGGCCGGTGTCCCGGGCGTCAGCGGCACGGTCGTGGTGACGGGCTCCGGCCTGACCGGTGCGCCGTCCGATGACGACACCGAAGCGCTCCGCCGCGCGGCCGGTGCCGCCGTGCGCGCGGTCTCCGGCAAGGCCGCCACCGTCGCGGTGGCCTTCCCCTCCTCCAGCGCGGCGCAGGTCGTCGCCACCGCCGAGGGTGCCCTCTTCGGGTCGTACACCTTCACGTCATACAAGTCGACGGGCGGTGCCACGAAACAGATCTCGAAGATCACCGTGCTGACGTCGCTCGCCAAGGACAAGGACGTCAAGGTCGGTGTGCAGCAGGCGCAGGTCGTCGCCACCCACCGAGCCTGGGCGCAGGACCTGGTCAACACTCCCCCGCTGGACCTCTACCCCGAGTCGTTCGCGGCGTCGGTGAAGGAACACTTCGCCGGCACCAAGGTGAAGGTGAAGGTGCTCGACGAGAAAGCGCTGGCCAAGGAGTCGTGCGGCGGTCTGATCGGTGTCGGCCGCGGTTCGGCTCGTCCCCCGCGGATGGTCGTGCTCAGCTACGAACCGGCTCGGGCGAAGTCGCACCTCGCGTTCGTCGGCAAGGGCATCACGTTCGACTCCGGCGGTCTGTGCATCAAGCCGGCCGAGGGCATGGTCACGATGAAGTGCGACATGGCCGGCGCCGCCGCCGTCGCTGCCGCCACCGCCGCGATCGCGGAGCTCGGCCTGCCCGTCGCCGTCACGACCTACCTGTGCCTCGCGGAGAACCTCACCGGTTCCGACGCCCAGCGTCCGGGCGACGTGGTGACGATGCCCAACGGTCGCACGGTCGAGATCATCAACACCGATGCCGAGGGCCGCCTGGTGATGGCCGACGGTCTCGCGCTCGCGTCCCGCCAGGAGCCGGACCTGCTCATCGACGTCGCGACGCTGACCGGTGCCGCCGTGCTCTCGCTCGGCACCCGGACGGCTGCTGTGCTCGGCAACGACGACACCGTGCGTGACGAGATCGTCGCGGCGGCCGGCACGACCGGCGAGGACCTGTGGCCGATTCCGCTGCTGCAGCACCTGCGCTCGGGTATGACCTCGCTCGTCGCCGACACCAAGCACACCGGTGCGCGCCAGGGCGGCATGATCGTCGCCTCGCTGTTCCTGCAGGACTTCGTCGGCGACGACGCGGACGGCAAGCAGCTGCCGTGGGCGCACCTGGACATCGCCGGCCCGGCATACTCCACGGACGACGCGTACGGGTATGTCGGCAAGGGCGCTTCGGGCTACGGCGTGCGCACTCTGGTGCAGCTCGCCCGCAGTCGCGGCTGACCGCCGAGACAGTCCACTACACAAAGGGAACCCCGCACCGATCGGTGCGGGGTTCCCTTTGTTGGTGCGGGTTTTCGATCATCCGGACTTGCGTCGGAACATCTGCTGTGCGCCACTGGTCTCGGCGTCGTGTGCGCCGTTGACCTTCGTGTGCGCCGACTTGTCCGAGACGTCGGTGCCGCCGTGCGCGTGCTTCTTGTCCAGCGCCTCGCGGAACTTGCGCTTGACCTCGTCGCTCGGTCCTTGCTTGTCGGTCATGGAAAGGCCTCCTCGCAGTTGATGCAGCACGGCTCGAAGGCACCACTCTGGCACGTGGGGCGACCGGTCGCCACCGGATAATCGGGTCGTCGCGACTCTCTCGACATACCGCTGCCGGGTGACGAGTCGGCAAGTGCCAAAATGGCGAGGACGCCTTCGCTTCCGCTTGGGTGTCACCGACATTCATCGCGAGACGCAAGGGAGCGTTCCGAGTATGACGGCACCCGCCGACAACTTCGACCTGGTGATCCTCGGTGGCGGTAGCGGCGGATACGCCTGCGCCTTCCGCGCCGCCGAACTCGGACTGCGCGTCGCGCTGGTCGAGAAGGACAAGGTCGGGGGCACCTGCCTGCACCGCGGCTGCATCCCGACGAAGGCACTGCTGCACGCGGCCGAAGTCGCCGACAGTGCACGCGAGGGGTCGAAGTTCGGGGTCAACACGACGTTCGAGTCCGTCGACATGGCCGGAGTGCACGCCTACAAGGACAGCGTCATCGGCCGGCTCCACAAGGGGCTGCAAGGACTGGTGAAGTCGCACGACATCACCTACGTCGAGGGCACCGGGCGACTCAGCTCCCCGAACACCGTCACGGTCGGCGACCGGGTGCTGACCGGCAAGAACGTCGTGCTGGCCACCGGCTCCTACGCCAAGACTCTGCCGAACGTCGAGATCGGCGGTCGCATCATGACCAGCGACCAGGCACTCGGTCTCGACCACGTCCCGCCGCGTGTCATCGTCCTCGGCGGCGGCGTCATCGGCGTCGAATTCGCCTCTGTCTTCAACTCTTTCGGCTCCGATGTGACCATCGTGGAGGCGCTCCCCCGGCTCGTCGCGGCCGAGGACGAGGCGATCTCCAAGCAGCTGGAGCGTGCTTTCAAGAAGCGCAAGATCAAGGCCGTCACCGGAGCCAAGCTCACCTCCGCCACGCAGCAGGGTGATGAGGTGACGGTGACGCTGGAGTCCGGCGACACGCTCACCGCCGACCTGCTGCTGGTCGCTGTCGGCCGCGGACCGGTCACCGACGATCTCGGGTATGCCGAGGCCGGCATCACTCTCGACCGGGGCTTCGTCAGCACCGACGAGCGCTGCCGGACCGGCGTGCCCGGTGTCTACGCCGTCGGCGACATCGTGCCCGGCCTGCAGCTGGCACACCGCGGATTCGCGCAGGGCATCTTCGTGGCGGAGGACATCGCCGGCAAGGAGCCCACGCCGATCGAGGAGAGCGGCATACCGCGCGTCACTTACTGCGATCCGGAGATCGCATCGGTCGGTCTCACCGAAGCCGCCGCGCGCGAGAAGCACGGAGATGCGACCACGAGTTACGAGGCCAACCTGGGCAGCAACGGCAAGAGCCAGATCCTGCGGACCCAGGGCTTCGTCAAGGTCGTCCGCGCCGGCGACACCGGCGCGGTCGTCGGCGTCCACATGATCGGTGCGCGGATGGGTGAGCAGGTCGGCGAGGCACAGCTCATCGTCGGTTGGGAGGCCCTGCCCGACGATGTCGCCTCGATGATCCACGCGCACCCGACCCAGAACGAAGCACTCGGCGAGGCCCACCTGGCCCTCGCCGGCAAACCTCTGCACGCCCATGCGTGAGAAAACTGCAGTTAAATCTGAACAAGCACAGGAGGCTCAGGATGCGTCGGCGTTGCAGGGAGCTTGCGACTCGCACCGCCAACGCAGAATGAGCGTCACTGCACACCAGCCCCAAGATCTAGGAGACTTGAGCCCATGTCTGAACGCGTGACAATGCCCGCACTCGGCGAGTCGGTGACAGAGGGCACCGTGACTCGATGGCTCAAGGAGGTCGGCGAGGAGGTCGCGGTCGACGAGCCGCTGCTCGAGGTCTCGACCGACAAGGTCGACACCGAGATCCCCTCCCCCGTCGCCGGCACACTGCAAGAGGTGCTGGTCGAGGAGGACGAGACCGTCCCTGTCGGCGCGGACCTCGCGGTGATCGGTGACGGCGCCCCGGCGAAGGACTCCGGCTCCGGCGACCAGGCCACGGCCGCGCCGGCGCAGGAGCCCGCGCCCGCCGCAGAGGCACCGGCTGCCGAGGCAACCCCGGAGCCCGCCGCGCAGCCTGCGTCCAACGATGCGCCCGCGGCCTCCGGAGGCGAGGTCACCGGCGGCGAGAAGATCACCATGCCCGCACTCGGCGAGTCCGTCACCGAGGGCACCATCACCCGCTGGCTGAAGGCCGAGGGCGACGACGTCGAGGTCGACGAGCCGCTGCTCGAGGTCTCCACCGACAAGGTCGACACCGAGGTGCCGTCTCCGGTGGCCGGGAAGCTGACCAAGATCCTGGTGCAGGAGGACGAGACCGTTCCGGTCGGCGCCGACCTGGCCGTCGTCGGCGGCGAGTCGTCCGGCGGTTCGGCACCCGCTGCCGAGAAGCCCGCCGAGCAGCCCGCCGCTCCCGCGAAGGAAGAGGCTCCGGCCCAGCCCGAGCCCGCCGCGCAGGCGGCGCCTGCTGCTCCGGCTCCCGCCCCGGCGCCGGCTGCTCCGGCTCCGGCGGCTGCACCCGCACCGGCCGCAACACCTGCAGCAGCACCTGCGGCGTCCGGTGGTTCCGGCGACCGCGAGCCGGCGTCCTACGTCACACCGCTGGTGCGCAAGCTCGCCGCCGAGAACGGCGTCGACCTGGCGACGGTCACCGGGACCGGCGTCGGCGGCCGCATCCGCAAGCAGGACGTGCTCGACGCGGCGAAGCCGGCCGAGCCGAAGCCCGCAGCAGCGGCACCCGCCGCAGCGCCTGCGCCGGCAGCTTCGGGTTCGGCGAAACCGACTGCGGTGCCGGAGATTTCGGCCAAGCGCGGCACCACCGAGAAGATGACCCGTATGCGCAAGCTCATCGCGTCGCGCATGGTCGAGTCGCTGCAGGTGTCGGCGCAACTGACCACGGTGGTCGAGGTCGACGTGACCAAGGTTGCTCGCCTCCGGGCACGCAGCAAGGCGGCGTTCGAGCAGCGCGAGGGCGTCAAGCTCAGCTTCATGCCGTTCTTCGCGCTGGCCGCGGTGGAGGCGCTGAAGGCCTACCCGCAGGTGAACGCCAGTGTCGAGGGCGACTCGATCGTCTACCACCCGCAGGAGAACCTCGGCATCGCCGTCGACACCGATCGTGGCCTGATGGTGCCGGTCATTCGCGACGCGGGTGACCTGAACATCGCCGGGCTGTCCCGCAAGATCGCGGACCTGGCCGAGCGCACCCGCACCAACAAGGTGACGCCGGACGAGTTGGGCGGCGGTACCTTCACGCTGACCAACACCGGCAGCCGTGGCGCGCTCTTCGACACCCCGATCATCAATCAGCCGCAGGTCGGAATCCTCGGAACCGGCACGGTCGTCAAGCGGCCCGTCGTCGTCACCGATGCCGACGGCGGCGAGACGATCGCGATCCGGTCGATGGTCTACCTGGCCCTGTCCTACGACCACCGGATCGTGGACGGTGCGGACGCCGCCCGCTTCCTGGTCGCGATGAAGGAACGCCTCGAAGAGGGTGCTTTCGAGGTCTGACTTCGCAACAGCAACCGACCCGAGTGGTCACTTACCGACTGGTAGACGCGGTCTACTTGCACGTAGGTGACCACTCGGGTCATTTTTGTAGGTCCGGGCAACCGCACCGGAGAATCCGTCGATCGTCAGGAGCAGCTCATGCGCATCGCCATCGCAGGATCATCGGGATTGATCGGCACGGCACTGCGCGATGCCTTGACACAGCGCGGTGACGAGGTGATCCGGCTGGTACGCCGTGCTGCTTCGACCGCGGATGAAGTCTCGTGGGATCCGGCCGGCGGTGAGCTGGATCCTGCTGCGCTGCAGGGCGTTTCGGCGGTCGTGAATCTCGCCGGCGCCGGCATCGGCGACAAACGGTGGACTGCGGCATACAAACGCACCCTGGTGGACTCGCGGGTCGACAGCACCAGCACGATCGTCGACGCGCTCGTCCGGCTCGGCGAGCCGGTGCGGTTGGTGAACGGTTCGGCGATGGGCTACTACGGCGACCGCGGCGAGGAGACCGTCGACGAGGAGTCGGCGCCGGGCACCGGCTTCCTGGTGGATCTGGTCCAGGCGTGGGAGGCGGCCACCACGCCGGCGTCGGCGGCCGGCCTGCCGGTCGCATTCGCTCGCACCGGGTTGGTGCTGTCCCCTGACGGCGGGCTGATGGACCGCGTGCTGCCGCTGGCCAAGCTCGGACTCGCCGGGCCGTTGGGGAACGGCCGCCAATGGTGGTCGTGGATCTCGCTGGTCGACGAGGTGCGCGCCCTCGTCCATCTCCTCGACCACGCCGAGATCACCGGACCGGTCAACCTCGCGGTGCCGGTGGCGTCGGCGGTGCGGCAGCGCGACGCCATGCACGCGCTCGGTCGTGCGCTGCACCGACCGTCGTTCCTGCCCGCACCATCACCAGCACTGAAGGTGGTCCTCGGCGAACTCGCCGGTGACGTCCTCGCCAGCACTCGTATGGCGCCAACGGCCTTGCAGGACAGTGGTTTCGACTGGACTCACACGGACATCGACGATGCCATGCGGTATGCCGCAGGGCTCTCCTGATCGGTAGCTCAGCCGATCGACGCAGCGATGGCGCGCAACCGGTCGTGCACTCCGGCATACGCGGTGAAGCCCGGCAGGTGTGACTTCGCAACCTTGCCGACGACGGTGTAGTTCTCGTCGCAGACGTTCGCGACAGGAGTGAGCGCCGTCTGCGAGACCAGCTGGTAGGCGTCCATCGGCGACAACCCGAGGCCTCCCGAGATCCAGTGGACCAGGTCGGCGTGGCTGATCCGGAAGGCGTCCTCCAACGGCCGTGTCGAACCGGTGGACATGATGTGTGTGTCGTCCTCGAGGCGCGGCCACGGTGTCGGGACGCCCTTGATCAGCTCGACCGCGAACGTCGTGTCCATCGCCGTCTCGACGGCGACCCCACACGTCTCGCCCTCACCCTGGCGGGCGTGGCCGTCGCCGAGGCTGAGCAACGCTCCGGGCACGTTGACCCCGAGGTAACACGTTGTGCCAGCTCGCATTTCAGGCGTGTCCATATTGCCGCCCCACGACCCCGGGGTGAGCGCGGAACGTACCTCACCCAACGGCGGTGCGACCCCGACGGTGCCGTGCATCGGCTCCATCGGCAGGTCGATGGTGAGGTCGGAGTCCAACGCGTTGTAACGCACCAGTCGGGCTGCGACGTCCAGATCGTAGATCCAGGTGCGCTCCGGCAGCGGATCATGCAACAGCGCCGTGTAGGGGGTCGCGGTCAGCGCCCCGAAGAGCGGGATCGTGGTGGAGACACCGAAATCGACACTAGGTGTGATCGAGCAGAAGTGCACCGCGATCGTGTCGCCCGGCTCGGCGCCCTCGACGTGGAAGGGCCCGGTCTGGGGGTTGATGAAGCGAGTGTCCATGACCTGCGACGCCATGTCGCTCTCGCTGCGGACCCGGCCGCCGTAGCAGTCGGCCGTCCAGGTGGACACGACCGTCCCGGGACGGATGGTCGCAACGGCTTCCGCACCGCCGAAGGTGTAGACGAGCCCCTCCGGGTCTGCATCCTTGTCGACCTCGTGACGGACGACCTGCATGTGTGCCTCCAGACGTGCCGATGCGGTGATCGTGCTCGACATCGACTGTATGCCGGATCAGTCAGTCGGCGGTCGCTTCAGCCCAATCCACCACTCGCCAACCGGATTCGGTCCACTGCACCGACAGGTCCGTCCGCTGACCCGCTGCCGCGGGCACACTGCGTTGCCCTGCGGCGGTCACGACGTCATACGCGGAGCGGTCGATCACGGCGGTGACGTGGACGATGTCGCCGGTGCCCTGCTGGACCTGTGCGGAGCGGACCGTGAACTGCAGGCCGTCGTAGCGGACCTTCCCGGCGGCCGCGGTGTGCAGGTCCTTGCTGTCTTGTCGGTATGCCGGGGACCCGGCCAGCTCGGCGGCCTCGAGTCGGTCGCGGTCGCCGCTCGTCCATGCTGCGGCGCGCGCTGCTGCGAGGTGTTGCACGACGTGCACCGGGTGAGCTCCGAGTTCCTGCGTCGGCCGAGTGGCCTTCGTCGATGTCCCGGTCGTCGGTTTCGGTGTCTTCGATGTCTTCGATCGCTTCGAGGGCGACGTGGACGTCGAAGGCGCCGATCCTGTCGACCCACCCGGACTGCTCGGAGTCCGCGACCCACTGTGCTCGGCGGCCTGCGCCGGATCGGTGGACGCACCGGAGCCGAAGCCGGTGACACCGAGCGCGAGAGCACCGCCGACCACCGCGGCACCCGCCAGCATCCACCGTGCTCGCGTCGACACCCGCTTGCCGGAGTCGGCAGGCTCGGCAGCACGATGGCGGCCGTCGGACGCCGCCTGCGCGCGGATCCGGCGGGTGAGGGCGTCCGCCTCATTACCGGGCGGTTCCGCGGCGGCCGCGCGACGAGCCGGCGACCCCTGGACCGGTGCCGGTTCGGGAGTGGCGCACTGCCACAGCGCGATGGCGAACTCCCCCGGCAGCGGCCGCGCCGAATCAGTATGCGCCAGAGCGGCATTCACCAGATCACGCAACTCGTCGGTGATCTCCGGTGCCAGCTCCGCGAGGTCGGGCCGCAGTGCCGCCGGCTCCGGAGCGACACCGGTCAGCGCACGCCAGGCGATCGCTCCCAGCGAGTAGACGTCCGACGCCGGGACCGGGCCGCCACCCGCCAAGACCTCTGGTGCCGCCCATGATTCGGTCGCCCAGACCTCGTCTCCGGTATGTCCGGCCAGCCGCGACATACCGAGGTCGGCGATCAGCGGCCTGCCGTCGGCGGTCAACAACACGTTGCCCGGGCTGAGATCTCCGTGCACCAGGCCCATGCCGTGCAGGTCGTGCAACGCCCGGGCGACCGGACAGAGCACCGTCACCAACTCCCCCGGAGTCAGCACACCACGCCGCGCGAGCGTGTCGGCGAGCGAACCACCCTCCGCAAGTTGCATGACCAGCGCCGTGCCCACGGGGTCCGTCGACAGATCCGCGACGACCTCCTGCAGACGCACGACGTGATCGTGCCGGAGCGACTCCAGCACGCTCAGCTCGTAGTCGAGCTGTTCGAGGTCGGCGTCGACGATCTTCGCCGCCAGGCGGACCCCGTCGGAGTCGCGCACCGCCCAGACCGCGCCGGTCGCGCCGCGTCCAAGCAGATCGAGCACGTCATACCCCGGCAGCTCGGGGCGACGCGGCGAGTCCTCCGGTCCTGTGTCCACGCACAGCACGGTGACACGATCGATGTCCTCGCCGCAGAAGTTGTCCACAGGCTCCGAGCGATCGGTGACCCAGTCGCCATACCGCGCACGAGTCGAATGCCGCACGGCGCAGGGAATATCGCAACCGGACAACACCGTTCGGACAGGTATGGCATCCGGACCACCCCCACGCAAGCTCTCCGACGAAGCGTTGTCGGACCTGCTGAGCGGCAATACGTTCGGCACTCTCGCGACGGTCAAGCGCAACGGTTCGCCGCACCTGACGACCATGATCTACGGGTGGGATCCGGCAGAAAGGACTGTGCGGTTCTTCACCACCGCCGATCGGATCAAGGTGAAGCATGTTCGACATGACCCGCACGCGGCGCTGCACGTCCCGGGGCCGGACGTCTGGTCCTTCGCGGTCGCCGAGGGTACTGCAGAAGTGTCTGACATCAGTCGTGAGGCAGGAGACGCGGTCGGCCATGAAATCTGGGAGATGCTGCCCGAGCAGATGCGACCGGCGGACAAGAACGCGTTCTTCGTCAGCATGGTCGAAGAACGGCGGGTCGTCATCCGCCTCCATGTCACGCGCTTGTATGGCGCGGTGCTCGACCAGGACTGACGGCCGCCAGGATTGACGTCGGCCGGAGCGCAGGGAAAGTTGCTCGCTACCGTGACTCCATGGACCGCGAGCTGATCACGACGGCACAGGCCGCCGACCTGCTGGGCGTCCGTGTCACCACGATCTATTCGTATGTCAGCCGTGGTGTGCTCCGCCCCGCTGACCCAGCACGCAGCCGGCACGACGGCACCGTCTTCCACCGCGCCGATATCGCGCAGATGGCCGATGCGCGACAGCGCCCTCGTCGCGGGCACTTCGAGCTCACCATCGACTCGGCGGTCACCCGCATCGAGCCGTCGGGTGTGCTGCTCTACCGCGGCCTCGACGTCGCCGAGCTCGCGACGACCGAGCCGTTCGAAGCGGTTGCGGAGATCGTCTGGGACGGCACGAATGACGAAGCCGAGTGGCCGGACATCCGCCTTGCGGGGCCGTCGCGAGCGCTGACTCATCGCGACGTGATCCTGTGGGCGATCGGCCAGGCCGCGGTGACCGACACAGCACGAGAGTCCCTCTCCCCCGGGCATTTTCGCCAAGCCGGGCGTCGCGCGATACGCGCGGCGAGTAGTGCACTGGCCGCGGCCAACGGCGCGCGCACCACCGGCCGGGTCGCCCAGCTCGTCGTCGCCGGCGTCGCCACCGACAGCACTCGCGCGCAGGTGGCGACGGAGGTCGACATCGCGCTCGGTCTGCTCGCCGATCACGAGCTCGCGACGTCCACACTCGCAGCACGTGCGGCCGCGAGCACGGCCGCAGACCCCTACGCCGTGCTGACGGCCGGCGTCGCAGCACTCGGTGGCGCCCGACACGGCAGTGCCTCGGCGGCGGCCTACGACGCGCTCCGCGACGCCATCGACGGCCGGCCGGGGACGGCTGCGGAGCCCATCCCCGGCTTCGGTCATTCCGTGTATGCCGACACCGACCCACGAGCGACAGTCCTCCTCGATCGCGTTGCGTTGCTTGACGATCGGACCGCGACAGCCGTGGACGACCTCACCCTGCAGACGCGCCGCCGGTCCGGCCTCGCGCCGAATGTGGACCTCGGGTTGGCCGCGCTCAGCCTGTCCTGCGGACTGCCCCGTCATACCGGCGAGGTGATCTTCACCGTCGCCCGGCTGGCCGGGTTCGTCGCGCACGGCATCGAGGAGCAGGGCCATCCGTTGCGGTTCCGGCCGCGTGCGAGCTACACCGGTGAGGGTCCGCGCTCGACCTCCGGCCCGGTGTAACGCGAGGACGGACGCACGATCTTGCGATCGCGACTCTGCTCCAGCACGTGGGCCGTCCAGCCGACGACCCGGCTGCACGCGAACGTCGGCGTGAACATCTCCCGAGGTATGCCGCAGGCCTGCATGACCACGCCTGCGTAGTACTCGACGTTCGCCCGCAGCACCCGGTCCGGTTTCGCCTCCGACAGCACGCGCACCACCTCGTCCTCGACACGCACCGCGAGCTCGGCCGTCGGACCGCCGAGCCCGACTGCCGTCTCCTTCAACAGTTCTGAGCGCGGATCGATCCCCCGGTAGACCGCGTGGCCGAAGCCCATGACCCGATTCCCCACCGCCAGTTGCTCGCGCGCCCATGGCGCGGCGCGCTCCGCGGTGCCGATCTCGTCGAGCGCGTCGAGCGCGCGGCTGGGCGCTCCGCCGTGCAGCGGTCCGGACAACGAGCCGATGCCGGCCACCAGGCATGCCGTGAGGTCGGCGCCGGTCGATGCCACCGTGCGAGCGGTGAACGTCGAGTTGTTGAAGCCATGGTCGATGGTCAGGATCAGGTATCTCGTCAGCGCCGCGACGTGCTCGGTCGACGGCTCGGTCCCGGTCACCAGCCACAGGTAGTTGCCGACGTGGCCGAAGTCGGGTCGTGATCGTCGCGGCTCCTGCCCGCGAGCGAGTGCGTTCGCCGCACTCACCAGCCACGGCACCACCGCCGCGCTCCGTATGGCGGCGGTCTCCTTGGCGGACTCGTCGCTGTCCCACAGTGGGTGGTCCTCCACCAGCGAGCCGTATGCCGAGAGGGCGGTCCGCAACGTCACCAGCGGCTCGGTCCCCGCCGATGCACGCATGACTTCGAGCAGCGGGACGGCCAGCTGCTCCGGGACGCTTGCAGCATCCGCGATGAGTTCGCGCCAGTCCGCCAATTGTGTTGTGTCCGGCAGGAATCCGCGGATCAGCAGATGCCAGACCTCTTCGAACGAGCGCTGCCTGGCCAGTTGCGTCGCGTCGTACTGCCGATAGTGGAAGAAGCCTTCGCCGCCACGAACGTCACCGATCGTCGTGTCGGCGACGATCACGCCGGCAAGGCCGGGCGGAGCCACCATGGGTGCTGTCGTCGTTGAGCTGCTCATGGTGCCAGCGTCCGTTCACGGTCCGGCCACGGTCAATGTTGATCGTGTCGACATTGGGCCGGTCGGCCGGGCGTTCCGGTCAGGAGACGTCCTCGACGTTGAGCGTGATGGACTGCCCCTGGTATGCCTTCCGGTGATGCAGCGCTGCGAGCTTGGCGTAGGCGCGGTGCTTCGGGTTGCGCTCACCGGCATACAGCAGCGGGTCGGCGACCCGACCGGCAGCTGCGATGTCACGCACACGTTGTGCCGCTGACCTGCCGACCTTCTGCTCGACGAACTTCACCGGCAAGGTGGTGTAGAGCAGCTCTCCCTCGAGATCGGCTGCAACCACAGGCTTTTCGTCGATCAGATCCGCGACCACCTGCTCAGCGATGTTCGCTCCTGACGCGGTCGCGTAGTAACAGTTGCGGCCGTAGCGCGGGTTGATCTCGAAGAAGACGACCTTGCCGTCGCGCGGGTCGCGGATCGCATCCAGGTTGGCGAAGCCGTGGTAGTCGGCCTCGGCCAGGACGCGCGAGCCGAGCTCGATCGCGTCCGCCATCGGCGCCACGACCTGCACGTCCGGGATCCCGAGGTATGCCGGGCGTGGGTCCTGCATCAACACCTCGGACGCACGCGCCAGGGTGATGCGGCCGTCGTGTGCCCGGTAGAGCGTGATCGAGAGCAGGTCGGTGCCGGGGATGAACTCCTGCGCAAGGAGCTGTCCGTCATAGCCCGCGGCCTGCAGCTGGTCGAGCAGCTCGTCCAATTGACGTCGATCGGCGACCTGGTAGAGCTTCTTCTTGCCCGGCATACGCAGGGCCGCGAAGTGACCCGAGTCGGCAGGCTTGACGATCAGCGGCCAGGGCAGATCGAGGTCGTCGGCGCCGGGGCGACCCCCCGCGAAGTCAAGCACCGCTGTGCGCGGTGTCGGCACGCCGGCGGCTGCACACAGCTCGTTGAAGTCCTGCTTGTTCGAGACCCGTCGCAACATCTCGGGCGACTCGTGCGGCACGACGACGTTCTTGCCCAGGGTGGCCCGCTTTGCGGACAGCGCCTGCACGATGCCGTCGTGGTTGGTGAGCGGAATGATTGTCAGCTCAGGGTTTTCGGTCGCAAGCTTGCGGATCTCGCGCAGGATCAGGTCGTAATTGTGCACGCTGTCGGGGCCGACCTCGCGCACCTCGGGGATGATCGAGGAGTCCGCGATGGCACCCGTGGTGAACGGCACGACCGCGACACTGGTCAGGCCGTAGCGCTCGTGGAAGGCACGCGCCAGCGCGTAGCCGGACAGCGTGAAGTCGAGCACGACCGGCAACACCTTCGGCGCCGTCGTCGGCGGCTGCGGCGCGCGGGTCACGGCGCCGGCGAGCTTGCTGGCTGCGGTGTCGGCCAGGTCGACCGCATCGGACTTCGACCGAGGCACTCCCCCGACGATCGCTCGCGCGGTCTGTTTGGCACGGCCGACACCGGCGATCGCCTTGCGCTGTGCGTGATAGGCACGCAGGACGTTCGGCCGGAGCACGAGATCCCACGGGCCGGGGGCGTCGATCATGCCCTTCTTGGCGAACGCCAACTTGAATTCGTTGAGCGTGTCCAGGTAAGGCGAACGGTCCGAACCGCAACCCAGGAAGTCGAAGAAGGTCGCACCCTCGGCCTTGGTCGCACGCATCGTGCCCCACGCCATCAGGTATGCCGCGAGCAGCTTGCGCGCCTCCGAGGACGACGCTGCGAAGTAGTAGTCGACCTCGCCGTCATACACGGTGACGAGCGCCCAGGAGACGACCTTGCCGTGGTGCCGCACGGTGTAGAGCCGGCACACCTCGGGTCCGAGCTGCCGCAGCATCTCGTAGTAGAAGGCCGGCGGTCGCAGCACGAAATCGCCACGTCGACCGGTCTCCTCGAAGATCGGATAGATGACGTCGGTGAACTCCTGCTCACTGATCGCCGTGTCGTCGGTGAAGACGAGGTCCTCGTTCTTCATCGCCTTGCGGATGTTGCGCCGACCGCTCTGCGACATCTCGGACAGCAGCTGGTCCTCGTCCTTGGTCAGGTCCAGGACGATCGTGCGGTCGTAGAAGATCGCGATCAGCGGGTCGGTCAGATCCGCGCCGGGGTGGACGGTGTGCAGCCGCAGCACCGCGGCGTTCGGCCGCTCCGCTCGGATGTATGACGCCAGGGCATCACGCAACTCGCGCTCGCGCACGGCGCTGCGGTCGTCGTCCAGCCAGATCGGCCCGTGCTTGGCCCACAACTGCTCGAGGAACCGTCCGGCGAAGGACGTCAGGCTGAGCGCGGCCATCGGCGTGTCGCCGTCGTTCACGACCAGGTACCGCCAGTGCTCCCGGCCGGGCAGCACGGAGTCGTATTGCGCCCATTCAGGGGATTGCTCGACGGGGACGGTCCTACCGGCCCGGTGGACCGTGTCGAGGAATTCGGAAGCGGTGCAGGCACGAACGGTCAGGGTCACAAATCTGGCTTTCGTGGGGTGAGTCTGGGCGCACCACAGCATACGGCGTGCGCACGCGCACGCCCGGGCGACGCGATCAGCGAGTGGCCAGAATGTCCGGCAGGCGCTTCTCGATGAACGGCAGGACCTCCGCGACGCTCACGTCGCGGCTGAGCTCTTCCGTCAGCGACGTGATGCCGGCGTCCGGGATGCCGCACGGCACAATGACATTCGCCCAGGAGAGATCGCAGTCGCAGTTGAGCGCGAAACCGTGCATCGTGACGTCGCGACTGACCCGGATGCCGATCTGGCCGAGCTTGCGTTCGGGCTTGACGCCTTCCGCCGGGAGCCACACACCACTACGCCCCTCGACGCGGATGGTCTCCAGTCCGAGGTCGGCGCACACATCGATCATCAGTTGCTCGAGGCGACGCACGTGTCCGACCACGTCGACCGGGTCGGGCAGCCGGACGATGGGATAGCCGGTGAGCTGACCGGGACCATGCCAGGTGATCTTGCCGCCACGATCGACGTCGATGACGGGGGTTCCGTCGAACGGGCGCTCGTGCGGCTCGGTGCGCTTGCCGGCGGTGTAGACCCGCGCGTGCTCCAGCAGCAGGGTGGTGTCCTCCTGCTCACCGGCGACCACGCGAGCGTGCACCTGACGCTGGAGATCCCACGCGGTCTGGTAGTCGACGAAGTCCGGGTCGAAGCCGACGTGTTCGATGCGCATGCCGCCACGCTACGCCGCGCCGGGACCGGCGAATCGGGCGCAGGGGTTACCACGTAGTAGTCGATACCGGCCCCGATCGCCTATCCTGACCGCGGGCGATGGATCCCGCCCGGGCCGAGCGCCCGAACCGCAACAGAGCTGATGGTTCCTACCACGTCGATTCTCGACGGGTAGGTCGTGCTGCCCGTCGTCACCCGGAGGGCCGAAGATGACTGCACCGCAGCAGCCACCACAGCCGAGTCCAGATCGCCTCGTCGATTTCCACGCGCACCCGATCGTGGTCGGCGTCATACCCGGACAGCCACCATTGGTCGCCCTGACAGCAGTGAACCTGGCGCGCGCGGTCGGTGCGCCGGCGGTGCACTTCGGTTTCGCGGACCGCTCCCGGTACGTCGTCGAGGAACATCCGGACGGCAGCGTGCGCCACGCGCCGATCGACCCCGACGATGCCGACGAGCAGTGGCAGGTCACCGCCGAGAACCTCACCGAACAACTGCGGGACGTGCTCGGCGACGACGGGGTCCCGTGGCACTTCCACTACCTCGCCGGCCGCCCCGACCGCGCCCTGACGCATCTCGCCCGTGCGGTGGACGCTGCCGGTTTCGTGGTCGGCACGCGCCTCGGCAAGCATCCGATGCGGGAGTTCCTCGGGGAGTCGGTCTCGGTGCGACTGGCCCACCATCAGCACCGCCCGGTGATCGTGGTGCCCATCCAGGTCGTCGACTGGTCGGACGGTATGCCGTGGCACTGACGTCGACCCGCCAGACCACCACCCGCCACGCCCATCGCAACCCGCTCCTCCTTGGCACCGTCTTCGTCGGCGGCGCGTGCGGGACCGGCATACGCTCCCTGCTGGAGGACGCGTTCTCCCGCCCGCCACACTCGTGGCCGTGGATCACGTTCGCAATCAACGTGATCGGCGCTTTCGTGCTCGCCTTCCTGCTCGAGGCACTGGTGCGGACCGGCGAGGACGTCGGCCGCCGGCGGCTCGCCCGACTCGGCCTCGGCACCGGGGTCCTCGGCGGCTTCACGACATACAGCACCTTCATGGTGGAGACCACGAAACTCCCGTGGCTGCTGGCGGTCGGATACGTCGCCGGCTCCGTCGTGCTCGGCGCACTCGCCGCATGGGCCGGCATCCGGGCGGCGCGACCGATCACACCGCGTGGCGGTGAAAACGCATGACAACGTTACTGATTGCGCTCTGCGGCGGCGTCGGCGCCGTCGCGCGGTTCGTCGTGGACGCCGAAGTCCGGCGTCGGGTCCGCGGATCGTTCCCGGTCGGAACGTTCGTGATCAACGTGCTCGGCTCATTCGTGCTCGGCATCCTCACCGGCGCGGCAACGCACCACGCCGGCTGGCTGTCGCCCACCGCGAAGGCGGCGCTCGGCACCGGTTTCTGCGGGGGCTTCACGACGTTCAGCACGGCGTCCGTCGAGACGACCCGGCTGTGGTTGACCACCGGGAAGGCCGAGAGCAGCCGGTATGCCGTTGCCACTGCTGCGATTTCGCTACTCGCGGCCTTCGTCGGCCTGGGGATCGGCACGGCCTGCGCCTGATGACCTTGTGAACCCTTGCCGATCTGTAGTAGGGGCTGGTAAACATTTACGATGGGTAGTCACGGACGCTCCACCGTTCTCGCCATACTCGCCGTTTGTCTGCTCGCCCTCGCGGGTGTGGCCGCCGGCCCGGCCGACGCGGCACCCGCCGCAGAGCCGGCTCCCCCGCAGATCGCCTACGTCGACGTCGCCGTGGCCACGCTGTGGACCGAGCCGGGCCTGGACCGTCCGATCGACGCACCGGCCGTCGGCAACCCGGTGGACCCGCGCCGCTGGACCGACGATCAGACGGTCGCGCAACGACTGTGGCTGGTGGGCAAACTGGAGACGCAAGCGCTCTACGGCCAGCGCGTCACGGTCCTGGAGCGGTCCGGCGACTGGGTGCACGTTGCCGTCGCCGGGCAACCGACCCCGCGCAACGACCAGGGATATCCGGGTTGGATGACGGCCGCCCAGCTCACCACGAACCCGGCCTTCGCCGGCAAGACCGGTCGACCGTTCGCGCTGGTGACTGCGAAAACCACCGGCTTGTATGCCGATCCGGCACGGAAGCACCACTCGATGAGCCTGTCGATCGACACCAGGTTGCCGATGCTCGGGCGGAACGGCCACTCGATCAAAGTCTTCACACCCGACCGGGGCGCTGCCTGGATCTCGGGCGACGACGCGCAGGTCTACACCTCCCCGTCGGACATTCCCCGGCCGACACCTGCCGACCTGGCAAGCACTGCACGGCATTTCGCCGGACTCCCTTACGTCTGGGCAGGAACGTCCGCCTGGGGCTTCGACTGCTCGGGCTTCACACACACCGTGTATGACGTGCACGGCATCACCATTCCGCGCGATGCCGGCGATCAGTTCGCCGCCGGGCGCCCGGTGCCCGAGGACGCCATGCAGCCGGGCGACCTGATCTTCTACGCCTACGCCAGCGGGTACATCCACCACGTGGGGATCTACCTCGGCGACGGTTGGGAGGCGGACGCCCCCAACAACACGCCAGGAGTTGTCAGCCGACTCGAGATCGTGCGGGTCGGCGAGCAGCGTTACGCCGATCAGTACGCCGGGTCCCGGCGCTTCCTGTGACTCTCACCCACCGGCGCCAACCAGTGCCGAGGGGACACGAAACATACTGAGAGGACACGAGAACCGGACGATTGCGCGCCTGTTCTCGTGTCCTCTCGGCGGAGAGTGTCGGGTCAGATCTCTATCTTCACGGTCGAGCTTCCGCGCGCCACTGCGGTCCTCGCTCCTCCGTCGCTGCGATCCTCGCGACGCTGTCAGCTCTCGATGTTGGCCATCACGTGCTTCACGCGCGTGTAGTCCTCGAAGCCGTAGAGCGACAGGTCCTTGCCGTAGCCGCTGTGCTTGAAGCCGCCGTGCGGCATCTCGGCGACGAGCGGAATGTGCGTGTTGATCCAGACACAGCCGAAGTCGAGCGCCTTGGAGACCCGCATCGCGCGCCCGAAGTCCTTGGTCCAGACCGAGGACGCCAGACCGTAGGGCACGTCGTTCGCCCAGCCGATCGCGGCCTGCTCGTCGGTGAACCGCTGGACGGTGATGACCGGTCCGAAGATCTCGTTCTGGATGGCCTCGTCGGTCTGCTCCAACCCGGAGACGACCGTCGGCTCGATGAAGAACCCGTCGCCGAAGCCGCTCGCGCGGTGGCCGCCGGCAGCGATGTTCGCGTTGTCGGGCAACCGGTCCAGGAAGCCGGTGACGTGCTTCAGCTGGTTGGCGTTGTTGACCGGACCGAGCAGCGCGTCGTCGTTGTCCGGCATACCGAGCACAGCATTGTTCTTGGCGAATTCGGCGAGCGCGGCGACGAAGTCGTCGTGGATGCCGGGTGCAGCGAGCACTCGGGTGGCGGCGGTGCAGTCCTGGCCGGCGTTGAAGTAGCCGGCGGTGCCGATGCCCTCGATCGCCGCCTCGATGTCGGCGTCGTCGAAGACGATGACCGGTGCCTTGCCGCCGAGCTCGAGGTGAACCCGCTTGAGGTCCTTGGCCGCCGAGTCGGCGACCTGGATGCCTGCGCGGATGGAGCCGGTGATCGCGACCAGCTGCGGCGTCGGGTGCTCCACCAGCATCCGGCCGGTCTCGCGGTCACCCGTGATCACGTTGAACGTGCCGGTCGGCAGGAACTCCGACGCCAGCTCCGCCATCAGCAGCGTGGTCTCCGGAGTGGTGTCGCTCGGCTTGAGCACGACCGCGTTGCCGGCGGCCAGCGCCGGGGCGATCTTCCACATCGCCATCATCATCGGATAGT
Organism: Flexivirga sp. G2; assembly: GCF_055397625.1. Lineage (NCBI taxonomy): Bacteria > Bacillati > Actinomycetota > Actinomycetes > Micrococcales > Dermacoccaceae > Flexivirga > Flexivirga sp. G2. Next base: position 1,783,375 of record NZ_AP039675.1, on the reverse strand, counting down.
TCCACGGGGTCACCTGCCCGACGACGCCGATCGGCTCACGACGGATGAAGGAGGTGTGACCGGCCATGTACTCGCCGGCCGCCTTGCCCTCCAGCATCCGGGCCGCACCGGCGAAGAAGCGCAGCTGGTCGACCATGACCGGCACTTCCTCGCTCGCTGTCAGAGCGTGCGGCTTACCGGTGTTCTCACCCTCGAGCGTGATGAAGTCCTCCGCCCGCGCCTCGATCGCGTCGGCGAACTTCAGCAGCGCCTGCTGCCGCTCGCCCGGGGTCACCTGACCCCACTCGGCGAATCCCTTGCTCGCCGCCGTATATGCCGCATCGACGTCCGCCTGCGTCGAAACAGGCGACTTGGCAACGACTTTCGCGGTCGAGGGGTTGACGATGTCGATCGTCCGGTCTGTCTCGGCAGCGACATACTCGCCACCGATGAAGTTGCGCAGCTCGCGCGGGCTGTCAGTCATACGACACTCCTTTGTGTGTGTTGTCAGCACTGGGATCTTGAGTTTTGCGCTTGGGTCTCGATACGGACTCGCCTAGCGGCTCGCCCTACTCGACCAGCTTCTGTGTTGTCAGCACTCGATGCTGTCTGTCGTGCTTCCACGGCACGCTCCGGTCCTCGCTCCTTCGTCGCTGCGATCCTCGCGTCCCTGTCAGCACTCGATCACATTCACGGCCAGGCCGCCACGGGCGGTTTCCTTGTATTTGATCGACATGTCGCGCCCGGTGTCGCGCATGGTCTTGATCGCCTTGTCCAGACTCACCGTGTGCACGCCGGTGCCGTTGACCGCGAGGCGCGCGGCGTTGATCGCCTTCACGCTCGCGATCGCGTTGCGTTCGATGCACGGGATCTGCACCAGACCGCCGACCGGGTCACAGGTCAACCCGAGGTTGTGCTCGATGCCGATCTCGGCGGCATTCTCGACCCGAGCCGGCGTGCCGCCCATGACCTCGGCGAGCCCTCCCGCTGCCATCGCGCAGGCCGATCCGACCTCACCCTGACAGCCGACCTCGGCACCGGAGATCGAGGCGTTCTCCTTGAAGAGGATCCCGATTGCGGCTGCTGCCAACAGGAATCGGACGACACCGTCTTCGTCCGCGTCCGGCACGAAGTTGACGTAGTAGTGCAGCACCGCCGGGATGATGCCGGCCGCGCCGTTGGTCGGCGCAGTGACGATCCGGCCGCCGGATGCGTTCTCCTCGTTGACCGCCAGCGCATAGAGGTTGACCCAGTCCATGACGCGCAGCGGGTCGTCGCGCAGCGCGCCCTTGGTCAGTTCGCGATGCAACTCCGGCGCGCGGCGCGGCACCCGCAGCCCGCCGGGCAGGATGCCCTCGTGGCCGATGCCGGCCTGCACGCAGTCGCGCATGACGGACCAGAGGTGCAGCAGGCCGCTGCGGACCTCGTCGGCGGATCGCCACGCGAGCTCGTTGCGCATCATCAACTCCGAGACCGAGCAGCCCTCGCGTTCGCAGGCGGCAAGCAACTCGGCGCCGGTCGTGAACGGCAGCTCCACCCGGGTGTCATCGAGGACGACGCGGTCGGCTCCGGCGGCCTCTTCGTTGACCACGAATCCGCCGCCGACGGAGTAGTAGACGTGCGACGAGATGACCTCGCCCTGCGCGTCATACGCGTCGAACTGCATGCCGTTGGGATGTGCCGGCAGTGACTTGCGACGGTGCATGACCAGGTCGGCGTCGGGGTCCCAGTCGATCTGCCGAGTTCCGTTCAACGACAACGTATGGCGAGTGCGTGCGTCCTCGATCCGGGCATCGGTGGTGGCGGTGTCGACGGTCTCCGGGTCCGCACCCTCGAGGCCGAGGACGACGGCCTTGTCCGAGCCGTGGCCGTGCCCGGTCGCGCCGAGCGACCCGAACAGCTGCGACCGCACCCGGCATACCGAGTCCAACCGCCCGTCCGCCACCAGGCCGTCGACGAAGGTCTTCGCGGCGCGCATCGGTCCGACGGTGTGGGACGAGGACGGTCCGATCCCCACGGAATACAGATCAAATGCGCTCAACGCCATGGGTAAAGCATAGCCATGCCGCGCAACCTGCGACGGAATTCGTAGGAAAATACTTGAACTACTACGAAACCCGTGTCAAAATGCTGACGTGTCCGAGACTAATCGCAGTGTGACGGGTGCCACGCTGGACGACGTCTCCAAGGCGATCATCTCCCGGCTGCAGACCGACGGCCGGGTGGCCTACTCGGCGATCGCCCGCGAGATCGGCCTGTCCGAGGCGGCAGTGCGCCAGCGCGTCCAGCGCCTGCTCGACTCCGACGTGCTGCAGATCGTCGCCGTGACCGATCCCGCGCAGGTCGGGTTCGATCGCCAGGCGATGATCGGCGTGACCGTGCGAGGCGACATGCAGCCGGTGCAGCGGGCCCTGAGCGAGCTGCCCGAGGTCGCCTACGTCGTGCTGACCGCCGGCAGGTTCGACCTGCTCGTCGAGGTCGTCTGCGTCGACGACGAGCACCTGCTCGACCTGCTCACCGCGCAGATCCGCACCATCGACGGTGTCACCGAGACCGAGACCTTCGTCTACCTGAAACTCGCCAAACAACGATACGACTGGGGAACGAGATGACAACTCCCACAACGGAATCCAACGACCTGACTCCTGCGGGCACGCCACGCAGCGAGGCTGCCCGTGACCACCTGTGGGGTCACTTCACCCGGCAGTCGGTCTACGAACCCACCGAGCAGGGTGGCCTCGGCGCCGCCATACCGACCATCGTCAAGGGCGACGGCGCGTACATCTGGGACGACCACGGACGCAAGTACCTCGACGGACTGTCCGGCTTGTTCACCGTGCAGGTCGGCCACGGCCGCACCGAGCTGGCCGAGGCGGCCGCCGCCCAGGCCAAGGAGCTGGCCTTCTTCCCGATCTGGTCCTACGCGCACCGTCCGGCCATCGACCTGGCCGAGCGGCTCGCGTCATACGCACCGGGTGACCTCAACCGCGTCTTCTTCACCACCGGTGGTGGCGAGGCCGTCGAGTCCGCGTGGAAGCTCGCCAAGCACTACTTCAAACTGACCGGCAAGCCGGGCAAGCACAAGGTGATCAGCCGCGCGGTCGCCTACCACGGCACGCCGCAGGGTGCCCTGTCGATCACCGGCCTGCCGCCGCTCAAGGAGATGTTCGAGCCGCTGGTGCCCGGTGCCTTCAAGGTGCCCAACACCAACATCTACCGCGCCCAGCCGGAGCTGCGCGACGACCCGAAGGCCTTCGGTCGCTGGGCCGCCGACCGCATCGCCGAGGCGATCGAGTTCGAGGGCCCCGACACCGTCGCCGCCGTCTTCCTCGAGCCGGTGCAGAACGCCGGCGGCTGCTTCCCGCCGCCGCCCGGCTACTTCGAGCGGGTCCGCGAGATCTGTGACGAGTACGACGTGCTGCTGGTCTCGGACGAGACCATCTGCGCGTTCGGCCGGATCGGCGAGATCTTCGCGTGCAAGGACTACGGCTACACCCCGGACATCATCACCTGCGCGAAGGGTATGACGTCGGGCTACTCCCCCATCGGCGCGATGATCGCCAGCGACCGGCTCTTCGAGCCGTTCAAGCACGGCACGACGAGCTTCCCGCACGGCTACACCTTCGGCGGGCACCCGGTGTCCGCCGCGGTCGCGATGGCCAACCTCGACGTCTTCGAGAAGGAGGGCCTGGTCCAGCACGTGCACGAGAACGCCCCGAAGTTCCGCAGCACGCTGGAGAAGCTGAACGACCTGCCGATCGTCGGCGACGTCCGCGGTGACGGCTACTTCTACGGCATCGAGCTGGTCAAGGACAAGGAGACCCGCGAGACGTTCAACGACGACGAGGCCGAGCGCATGCTGCGCGGCTTCCTGTCCAAGGCGCTCTACGACTCGGGTCTCTACTGCCGCGCCGACGACCGCGGCGACCCGGTCGTGCAGCTCGCCCCGCCGCTGATCATCGGGCAGACCGAGTTCGACGAGATCGAGCAGAAGCTGCGCGGTGTGCTCACCGAGGCGTGGTCGATGCTCTGATCCGGCCACCCGCCGCTCACACTGCGCCGAGTGACGGCTTCCTCAGCGAGTGACGGTCCCATCCGACCGTCGCTCGCCGAAGAAGCCGTCACTCGGCAATTGTGTGCGTATGGCGTCATAGGCTGCACCACCATGGAGCGACTACCCACCTACTGGCGCAGTGCCCAGGCCGGTCTGGTCAGCGCATGGGGCTGGTCGACCCAGTCCGCGGACGACGCGCTGAACGTCGCCCACGAACGACTTGCCCACAGTCTCAAGGCAATTCGTGCCGGACTCCCGCGCGACAAGCGCGGGTCCTACGGGTGGGCGCCACCGCGCGAGGAGACTCTCCACGAGGTCGTCGACGCCGATGGCGACCTGGCTGCCGTCGTATCGCGGAATCGGTATGGCGCGGACGTCCTCGGCACCGACCGACTGCTGATCGCCGACGTGGATGTCGCACGGGTCGGCGCGGTCCCCAGCTCGTTCCGGAAGCTGTTCGGTCGCCGGAAGGGCGCCACGGCGGACGACGGTCCGAAGGCGCAGGCGTTGCGCGTCATCCAGGATTTCGCGGCGGCTCATCCGACTCTCGGCGTCCGGGCCTATGAGACGTTCGGTGGCTTCCGGGTCATCGTGACCGGGGCGCGACTCGAGCCGAGGTCGCCGGAGGCGGTGGCCCTGTTCGAGCAGCTCGGCACCGACCGGATCTATGTGCACCTGTGCCGGAAGTACAACACCTGCCGCGCCCGGCTGAGCCCGAAACCGTGGCGCTGCGGACTGCGGGCGCCCAAGCACAGCTGGCCTCCGAGGTCAGCGGACGAGAGCGCCGCTGCAGCCCGGTGGCTCAGCGAATACCAGGCCGCGACAACGGGTTACGCCACCTGCCGGCCGGCGGGCAGCTTCGGTCCCGCACCCGGCCCCCTCGAGGCACAGCTGATCGAGCTGCACGACCGGGCCACGCGGATCGGCGAGAGCGGACTGCCGCTCGCGTGACCTCGCCGACGAGCATGGCTCTACAGTCGTACCCATGGGTAACCGTGAGCACGACATCGTCCTCTTCGGCGCGACCGGCTTCGTCGGCAAGCTGACCGCCGAGTACCTCGCCCGCCATACTCCTGACGGCGTGAGCGTCGCGTTGGCCGGGCGTACCCGCGCGAAATTGGAGGCGATCCGCGCCGAGCTGCCCGGTGCCGCCGCCGACTGGTCGCTGGTCATCGCGGACTCGTCGGACAAGGCGTCCCTGCAAGCACTCGCGGAGAGCGCGCGCGTGATCATCAGCACCGTCGGCCCGTACGCGAAGTACGGCCTGCCCCTGGTCGAGGCGTGTGCCACCGCGGGAACCGACTACGTCGATCTGACCGGTGAGGTGCTCTTCGTACGGAACTCGATCGATCGTTTCCAGGAGCTCGCGAACAGCACCGGTGCCCGCATCGTGCACTCGTGCGGATTCGATTCGGTGCCATCGGATCTCGGCGCTTTCGTGCTGTCCGAGAAGGTCCATGCCGACGGTGCGGGAGACCTCGGGGACACGACGCTCTACATGGCGATGAAGGGCGGTTTCAGCGGCGGCACCATCGCCTCGGCCATGACGCAGCTCGACGAGATCCGCTCGGACAAGAGCAAGCGCAAGGTCGCCACGGACAAGTTCGCGTTGACGCCCGACCGCAGCACCGAGCCGAGCGGGGAATGGCGCGACAGCGCGGCGGTGCGGTACGCGGACGATATCGGCGCGTGGACCGGGCCCTTCGTGATGGCGACGTACAACACCCGCATCGTGCGACGCAGCAACGCCCTGACGGGGCACGGCTACGGCACGTCGTTCCGCTATCGCGAGGTCCAGCGGACCGGCCGCGGTTGGCAGGGCCGGCTGGCGGCATACGGTGTCGCCGGTGGTCTCGGCCTCGGTTTCGCCGCCCTGTCCGCGCCGTTCCTGCGGCCCGTGGTCAACCGAGCACTGCCGTCCCCCGGTGAAGGTCCGGACGAGAAGGCCCGCAACTCCGGATACTTCACCGCGACCCTGCGGACCACCACGACGACGGGCGCGTCATACCAGAGTGTCGTTGCGGCACAAGGAGATCCGGGCTACAAGGCGACAGCGGTGATGCTCGGCGAGAGCGCGCTCAGTCTCGCCGTGTCGCGTGACGAGTGCCCGCTCCCCGAAGGCCTGAACGGTGGCGTGCTCACGCCGGCCACTGCGCTGGGCAACGTCCTCGTCGAGCGGCTGCGAGCGCAGGACTTCCGGATCGAGGCAGCCTCGGTCTGACCGGGCAGCGTTGCGGACCGGTTCTGTCCGCGGAACGGCATACCGTTCAGGCATGAGCGAGCGCATCGTCGTCCGAACTCCTCGAGCGCGTCGGTATGTCGGCCGGATGCGGCTGATCGCCCAACGCCTCTCCCCCGCAACGACATACGGTCCGGCGGAGACTGTGCGGTACATGACGTGCCTGCAGGCACAGGATTTCCGCTCCGGCCGGTCCGCGGTGGCGCTGCGGGCCGGCTGCGCGGCCAGCGACGTCGAGGCCGCACTGAACGCGGGTGACATCGTGCGCTCCTGGCCGATGCGCGGCACGTTGCACCTGGTAGCTGCGGAGGACCTGCGCTGGATGCTGGCCCTGAACGGCGAGCCGACCCTGCGTTCAGTCCGGCGCCGCCACGAAGAACTCGAGATCACGCACCGTGACGTGGATCAGGCACTGGCGGCCGCCGAGCCGCACCTGCGCGGCAACGGACTGCACCGCGCCGGTCTCTTCGAGGTATGGCGCAACAGTGGCATCGACGTCGACGGCCAGCGGGGCGCACACCTGCTCTCGACGCTGTGCCTACAGGGCCAACTCGTACTCGGCCCGATGGCCGGAACCCAGCAGAAGTTCGTCCTCTTCGGCGAATGGATTCGTGCCTCAAAGGCCGTGGATCGTGCTGCAAACGTTGCGGATTGGGCACGTCGCTACTTCCGGTCACACGGTCCGGCAACGATCGCGGACTTCCGATGGTGGAGCGGCCTGCTCCAGCGCGATCTCGCCCCGGTGTGGGACGAGGTCCGCGCGGATCTCGTCGAGCTGGTCGTCGACGACACCTCGTATTTCGTCGCGCCGGAGGTGATCGCGTCCTGGGAGGAGCATCAGTCGGCGACGCTCCGGCCGCTACTGACGCCTGCCTTCGACGAGATCCTGCTCGGGTATGCCGACCGGACACCGACACTGGCCAAGGAGCACCTGCAACAGGTGGTGCCCGGCGGCAACGGCATGTTCAAGGCTGTGTTGGTGGACGGCGGGGCGGCAGTGGCCACCTGGCGTCGCAAGCCGACCAAAGGCGATGTGGGCGTGGACGTTTCAGCCCTCGACGGTGAGTTGTCCAGCCGTGCTCGGCAGGCACTACCCGGTCTGACCCGGCGCTACCCCTTCGCGCCCTGATCGACGGAAGTCCCGGCGAGCTCGGCACAGGCCCGGGTCACCGTCTCGACCCAGACGTCCGGGGCGGTGCTCCAGAAGTTGTGCACCGCCCCGGGAATCTGACTGAAGTTCGCAGCCGGGACGAGTTCGGCGAGCTGCCGTAATGGCCAGTTCGGCCGAATGTCATCGGCCGCAGCGATGAAGTGCATGGGCACGGGCGAGTCAGCCAGCGTTCGAAAGAGACTCGCCTCATGGACCCACTCGCGGAACGATGCCTTGAGCGTCTCGTGCACCTCTGGCACGAAGTCGATCTCGAAGACGTCCTCGGTGTGCTGCAGCCGTTCGTAGGCCGCTGACCAGTAGCGGTCGTATTGCACACCCCGACCGGCAACGCCGACGATCCCGATGACTCGTTCCGGGTGCACGAGGGCGTAACGGACTGCGAGGTCGGAACCCCACGAGTGACCTAGTACGAGCCAGCTGTCGATCCCCAGCGATTCGCGGATGTCCTCGAGATCGGCGATCGCGGTCGCCATGTCATGACCTCCGCCACCGGAGTGTCCGACCCCGCGCGGATCGGGATACCAGACGGTGAAGCCACGCGGTGCCAATCGTTCCTCGGCCAGGTAGTGCACACATCCGGGCCCGCCCGACAGCACGACGATGTGCCGACCGCGCCCGGTGGAGGCGGCATGCAGGGTGACGCCGTCGCGAGCTGAGATCCGGTGCTGTCTCATGCAACTCAGCTTCCCACGCCAACGGCGAAGTCCCCCGCGTGCCGCACATCGCCGAGCGGTGCGTAGTTGCGGTTCTGCGGGCGCCGGAACCACAACTCCGCACATCTCACCGCCCGACAGCCCGATAGCGTGGCGTCGTGCGCCTGCTGCTGATCCGTCACGCCGAAGTACCGACCAACGTGGATCGCCGGTTGGAGACCGCCATACCCGGCCCGGCCCTGACAGAGATCGGGCGCCGGCAGGCCGAAGAGTTGGCCGAACGTCTTGCACCTGAGGGGATCACGGCCGTGTTCCGATCGCCCCTGCTGCGCACCGGGCAGACGATTCAGCCGTTCCTGGACCGCGACGGGCTGAGCTCAGCGGTCCTTCCCGGGCTGGCCGAGATCGAAGCCGGCGACCTCGAGTCACGCAATGACGACGTCGCCCGGGACACGTACCACTCGGTCATGCTCGACTGGGTCGACGGACGCCGGACCAGCCGGGTCCCGGGCGGGCCGGACGGTGTCGAATTCCTCGACCGGTTCGACGACGCGATCGCCCGGGCCACCGACGACGCGGACGGGACCATCGCGGTCGTCAGCCACGGGGCAGCGCTCCGGACCTGGACGGGCAGCCGATGCGTGAACCTCGACCGGCGCTTCGTCGCTTCGCGTCCGATCCCGAACACCGGTGTGATCGAGCTGACGCGCGACTCCGCCGGCACCGTATGGCGCTGCGTCCGCTGGCTCGGCGCCGATCCTGACACCGACAGGGCTTCCGAGACGAGCTGAATTACTTGAAGCTCCAATGGATTTGGACGGTCACCGTCGAGGTGTCCTCTCCCTGTGCGACCGGCATCGGCGCCACACCGGCCAGCATGGCCCGACCACGCGGCGGCGGTGGCCGGAACACACCGCCGAGCTCGACGATGGATTCCGCGCTGCCGAGTGCCCGGCCGGTCAGCCGCGCGAAGTCGGTCGCCTTGGCATGGGCGTGCTCCACGGCCTCCTGGCGGGCCTCGGCGAGGGCGCTCTCGGTGGCTTCGCCGGACAACGAGACATCGTCGACCTGCAGGGCGGTGCCGCATGCGTCGACCAAATCCCCCAGCAACCGGTCGAGCAACGTCAGGTCGGCGACGCGCACCCGGACGGCCTGCTGTGCGTCATACCCCTGGATGTGTTCGGTGTCCTCGGACCAGATCTTGTTCGGCGACACCGTGACCGATTCGGTGCGCACGTCGGTCTCCGGTATGCCGATCGTCCGCAGGACCTCGAAAGCCGTGGTGACGGCGGCGCCCGCTGCGCGCAGCGCCTCGCCGGGCTGCGGTTGTCGGCTCTGCAGCAGCAGTCGCACCGTTGCCTCGGTCGTCGGCACACGCACGGTTCCGACTCCGGTCACCGTGACTCCGGTCTGTTCGTCAGCCATGTCTGCCAGTCTGCATCACCGAGGGCACCTCAGCGCGAACCCCACTCCCACGACGGCCTCGTCAACAGACCCTGCCCCTCGACCACCGTCTCGCCCAGGTCCTTGGCGAGCACCACCTCGCCGAGCAGGTCGTCGTCGCCACGCAGTGCCTCGAGCAGTGGGCGCGAGTGCGACACGACGACGAGCTGCGACCGCTGTGCCGCCTGCCGGATCAGCCGGGCCAGCGGCGGGATCAAGGACGGGTGCAGGGAGGTCTCCGGCTCGTTCAGCACCATCAACGGCGGTGGCTCGACCGTGAGCAGGGCGGTCGCCAGCAGCAGGTAGCGCAGCGTGCCGTCGGACAGCTCCGCCGCTCGCAACGGGCGCAGCATGCCTGGCTGGGCGATTGCGACGTCGAACATGCCATCGGCGATCAGCACCTGCGGGACGGCTCCGTCGAACGCGTCGGCGATGGTGCGCTCCAGGTCGCCGAAACCGCTCTCCAGGATCGTCTGCACCGCGGCCGCAAGGTCCGATCCGTCCCCGGACAGGACGGGTGCACGGGTGCCGACCTGCGGCCGACGCGCGGGCGCTTCCGCGTCGACGCGGAAGCCGTCGTAGAACCGCCAGGCACGGATCGCCGAACGCACCGCGAAGACCTCCGGTGCGACGTGCCGGTCGGCATACTCCCCCAGCACGCTCCGGTATGGCGCCAGCCCGTCGGTGACGTCCGACCAACGACGCCCGTCGCGCACCTGCACCGAGCCGCGCCGTCGACGCACGGTGACCGTCGCGGGCCGCATGACCGGGCCGCTGAAGATCAGCTCGCGCTTGAGCTGCGGGTCCCGTTGGAAGGCGGTGGGCAGGCCGGTCGGCTGAGGTAGGCCGAGATCGACGAGATAACCGAAATCGTCACTGGCGTAACCCATTTGGAGGCTGATCGGACCCTTGCGGACGGTGCCCTCGACGGGCGCGCCACGACGTGCACCGGCAAGCGACTCCGGCCCCGCCCACAGTGCCGACTGCAGACCGCCTTCCCTGGCCAGCGAACCGACGACCTGCCCCTCGCCGCACTGGGCGAGCAGCCGCAGTGCGCGGTAGAGCGACGACTTGCCGCTGCCGTTGCCGCCGGTGACCGCGGTCAGTGGGCTGAGTGGCACCACGACGTCGCGCAACGACCGGTAGCCGCTCACGGCCAGGGTGGTGATCATGCAGTGAAACTAGTTCGTGCCGGTGACAGTCACGGACGGACCAACGGGACCTCGAGACGCCTCCTCCGCTGCGCTCCCCCGGCTCCTCGGCCACCTCTGCTTTGTCGGGGACCCGCAGATGGTGCGGACGACCACGGCACGATCGGCAGGACCGAGGCGCCCCCGACACACATTCCGCAATTGCGACCAGCAGAACGTGCGGTATGGCGCACCTCTTGCTGGTCCTTATCTCGCTGGCGAGACCTCTCTCGCCGCCGGCCTGCAGATAGTGCGGACGACCATCGCACCATCTGCAGGACCGAACCAACGCGCGACGATCACCGGACCGACCGACAAGCCGGCGGTGGTGCCAGCCCACGACAACTCAACTGCACGACGAGCGGACGGCCGCGAAGACGACGAAACCCCGGTGGCGTGACACACGGTGAGATGACGATCGATCCGGGACAACCGACGTGAGCTTGCGAGCGTCGCTTGTCCCGGATCGGGAGGAGTCGAGCCCAAAGGCTCAGGCTGATCAGAGATTGAGGTACGAAACCTCTGATCAGCAGGGTCCGTGCAGGCCGAGCGTGCTGCGGACGGTCTGCGGGGCGATGCCGCAGCCGATGCCGGCGGTGCCGAGGTCTCGGACCGTCCAGCTGTCGCCGGACTTCTGCAGCAGCACCTGCGCCGGGTCGGTCTGGCCGTTCTTGGGTGTCGCGAGCGCTGATGCCCAGGCGTGATCACCGGTGAACGTCACCTCACTGACGGACACATTGCTCGGCTTGACGGCGCCGAGCAGGCTGCTGTGCCGGATCGCCGTGGCGACCTGCTGCGTGTCGGTGGCTGCCGTCTGGTGCGTCGACCGCTGGGCGGACCGATGGGCGGACAACGAGGCCGCATGGTGGACGGCAGGAACCGTTACCGACGGAGCGTGATGGCCGGGTTCGAGTGCCGCCGCCCGTGTGGGTGCAGCGAGCGCCGATCCGGCGATGAGAAGTGCTCCGATGGTGACGGTGACCGTGGTGCGCTTCATGTGGCTTCCTTCCTTTCCGCGACGAAAGTCGCGATCCCCGAGTGGTGTCGAACGCAGCCGCGCCCGACGGTGTGGAAGACGTCCCATCCTTGCAGCCGGTTGCCCCCTCTGACGGCCCGTGATCGGATCGTGACCTCGACGGTCGAAACCATCGGGTTGAATCGTCAGGGTGTCCACCACCGAGGTCGAATCCCTAGCAAAACTACGGCGATTGCTCGCCGAAGGCTCGTCGGTGCGCGACCTGCGGCTGCAGGATCTCGACCTGACCGACGTCGAGGGCGACCTGCTGCGGATCGACGACTTCACCGGCGTCGTCGTCCTCGGCGGGCGGATGAGCGACACGCTGCATCGGCACCTGCGACTGCACGGCGCACTGGTGTTCCCGGCGGACCCGGGCGTCCCCTTCGACGCCTGGCGGTCGCATCTGTACCGGCCGCGCGAACTGTATGCCGGGCTGCGCGAGCGGGGGTATGACGCAACACCCGACGCCCGCGCATACCGCTGGTCCCTCGACCCGGACTCCGAACAGGACGTCTACTCGTCGCTGCTGCGCGCCATACACGACGACAGCATCGGTGACGCCCTGAACGAATTCGTCGATGGCAGAACGCTGGTCGGTGTGATGGGCGGGCACGCGGTCGAGCGCGGCTCGACCGACTACGCCGAGGCTGCCCGCCTCGGACACACCCTCGCGACGATGGGGTTGGTGGTCGCGACCGGTGGTGGCCCCGGTGCGATGGAGGCCGCGAACCTCGGTGCACTGTGCACGGACGAGGTCCTGCTCGACCCGGCCATCGCGAACCTGGCCCGGGTGCCGTCGTTCCGGCCGGACATCACCGCGTGGGCACGGGTCGCGTTCGAGGTGCGCGATCAGGTCACGTCGGACACCGGCGCGCCGCGCAGCGTCGGCATACCGACGTGGTTCTACGGACACGAGCCACCGAACGCGTTCGGCAACCGGATGGCGAAGTTCTTCTCCAACGCACTGCGGGAGGACGTCCTGCTGCGCGTCTGCAACGGCGGGATCATCGTGTTGCCGGGCGCCGCGGGCACCGTGCAGGAGATCTTCCAGGTGGCCACCGCGCTCTATTACGCTGATCCGGGGCGCGCCCACCTGCCGCCTCTGGTGCTCGTCGGGGAACGACACTGGCGTCACGAGGTCCCGGTCTGGGACGTCCTGCAGGCGCTCGCCGCCGACCGCGCGATGGCCGGCGCCATACACCTGGTGAACGACGCCGAGGCCGCTTGTCGCACAATTGCGGACATAGCGTCCACACAGGAACATCTGCACCGACCGACGGAAGGCGGCAAGGCACTGTGACCGATGCCAACGCACGCTCGGCCGACAGCTTCTCGCCGTTCGCCGTGTCCGTACTGCGAGCGGCCGACCGACGGCTGCGGTTCTGCGACCGCGGCGACATGATGACCCGGTATGCCGCGTGCCGCGCGGCGATGTGCGCGCTGACCCAGGTCGACACCTTCTACGTCGGTCACTACATCGGGCCGACGACGCTGTCGATCCCCTACTGCGTCGACAACAAACAGTTCCTGACCGCGGACGTGCAACAGTTCGGCCCGAACGGCCTGTCCGAGTACATCCGGTCGACCGGTCAGCCCTACCGCTACAAGCAGGACGACGGGCGGCGTGCCCGGATGGGCTGGAGCTCCGGTCGCCCGATCCACGACGTCCTCGTCGTGCCGCTGCGCAACCCCGAGTCCGCGGAGGTCATCGGGATGATGTGCGTCGAGAACTCCGAACCGGACACGTTCGACGACGAGACCGTGCGTGCGATGGACTGGCTCGGGCGGGCGCTGGTCTGGGAGATGACCCAGGACCGCAGCTTCGCCGACGACCTCGGTCTCTACGAGCTCTACCCCGAGCTGGACAGCACCCGCCCTCGCGACGAGACCGAGATGCTGCGCACCCTGAACAACGAACTCGAACGGTTGCGCCTGGCGCTGCACTCGATCGAGCTGCCCGACGACGCCGACCACGCCGATGCCCGGAAGTTGCTCGAGGAGGCGACGACGTCCGGTGAGCGGTTGCACCGGCGGCTGGCCGACGCGATCGGCAGTGCCCGCGTCGAAGACGCCGGGCCGAAGAACAATTCGGCCGGGCTGACCACCCGCGAGCTGGAGATCGCGATGCTCATCGCGGTCGACGGTCTGTCGAACCGGCAGCTGGCCACCCGGTTGTTCATCTCCGAGAAGACCGTCAAGGTCCACGTCGGCAATGTGTTGCGCAAGCTGGGCATCTCGCAGCGATCCGCGATCCCCTACATCATCGGATCGGTCCATCCCACCGGGCAGGTCAAGGAGCCGTAACCGGCACCTTGGGTTCGACGCCGTTCGGCGGCGGCTGCGACGACGTCCGCGCCGCCCGTAGACGGCCGACCAGCGCCAGCACCCCACGGCGCAACCATGCGGCTCCGACCAGGATCGCGATCGCGACGACTCCGTCCAGCCACCAGTGGTTCGCGGTCGCCACGACGACGAACACGGTCACCACGAAGTGCAGCGGGCCGATCCACCGCCAGTGGGAGGTGCTGACCCGCCAGGAGTACCAACCGACGACAGCCGCGAACAGGACGTGCACCGACGGCATCGCACCGAAGTTGTCGACCGAGAAGCCGGCGTTGTAGACCGACTGGCCGTAGAACTCGGCCGTGTCGACATACCCGGGCAGCAGGCGGGGCGGGGCGACCGCCAGGAACTGCACGAAGAAGCACCCGAGGGTGCTGAGCGCCAGTGTGGTTCGCACCGCGGGATAGCTCTCGCGGTGCCGGAAGAACAGCCACAGCAGGAAGATCCCCATGCCGGTGAAGTGCATGCTCGCGTAGAACAGGTTGGCCAGCTTGACGATCGTCTCGTGCCCGAGGATGAGGTTCTGCACGCTGCGTTCGTTCGGGAAGAACAGCGCCGACTGCACCCGCTCGATCCAGTGCGCGCGCCCGATCGCGTCGCCGCCGTCACTGGAGGTCACCTGCTGCAGGATCTGCCAGAAAGCGAAGAGGAACGCGATGATCGCGCCCTCCCGGCAGAAGGTGGCGAGACCCGGTCGCCGGCGCCGCAGCACCGGCCAGAGCGCCACCAGGACCAGGCCGACGCCCAGCGCCTGGCGCCAGTTCAACATCAGATTGGGCATCGGCTCGACGGGCTCCGTCAGGCGGTCGAGGCGGCGAGCTGGCCGCACGCACCGTCGATGTCCGACCCGCGGGTGTCCCGGATGGTCGTGGGTATGCCGTGGGCGCGCAGCCGCTCGACGAACTGCTGCTCGACGCCCTTGCGGGACGCGGTCCACTTGGATCCGGGAGTCGGATTGAGCGGGATCGGGTTGACGTGCACCCAGCCCTTGCCGCGAGCGCGCAGCTTCTCCCCCAGCAGGTCGGCCCGCCACGCCTGGTCGTTCATGTCCTTGATCAACGCGTATTCGATGGACACGCGCCGCCCGGTCGTCTCGTAGTAGCGGTATGCCGCATCGAGCGCCTCGTCGACGGTCCAGCGCGTGTTGATCGGGACGAGCTCGTTGCGCAGCTCGTCGTCCGGTGCATGCAGCGAGAGAGCCAGAGTGACGGGGATGCCTTCGGCGGCCAACTTGTCGATGGCCGGAACGAGCCCGACGGTCGACATCGTCACGTGGCGTGCCGACATGCCCAGACCGGCCGGTGCGGGGTCGACAAGCCGATGTATGGCGTTGATGGCCTGCCGGTAATTGGCCAGCGCCTCGCCCATGCCCATGAAAACGACGTTGGAGACGCGCAGCGGCTCCTCCCGCGACTCGTCATCGCCACCGGCGACCGCACCCGCACGCAGCATCCGCGCACCGGCGACGACCTGCTCGACGATCTCGGCGGTCGTCAGGTTGCGGGTCAGGCCTTCCTGCCCGGTGGCGCAGAACGGACAGTTCATGCCGCAGCCGGCCTGGCTGGAGATGCACATCGTCACCCGGCCCGGGTAACGCATCAGCACGGACTCGACCAGCGCGCCGTCGAACAGTCGCCATACCTGCTTGACGGTGCGGCCGTCGTCGGCGTTCAGCGTGCGCACCGAGGTCAGCAGCTTGGGCAGCATCGCGTCGACCAACTCGGCGCGGCCGGCAGCGGGCAGGTCGGTCATCTCCGCCGGGTCGTCGACGAAGTGCTCGAAGTAGTGGGTCGACAGCTGCTTGGCGCGGAACCCCTTGTGTCCCAACGCTTCCACGGCTTCCTTGCGGCCGGCTTCGTCGAAGTCGGCCAAGTGCTGCGGCGGCTTCCCGCGCCGCGGTGCGGCGAACGTCAGCTGTCCGGGGACCGGCTTCTTCGTCGAGGGAGTGGGTAGATCAGTCATGTCAGTGCACCGCCACCAATGGGGTCAGGACGGCCCATGCGACGGGTACGACGACCAGCAGGGAGTCCAGCCGGTCCATCAGTCCGCCGTGGCCGGGGATCAGGTTGCTCATGTCCTTGATGCCGAGATCGCGCTTGATCATCGACTCGCACAGGTCACCGACGGTGGCCGCCACCACGGCAAGCGCTCCCAGTAACGCGCCGACCCACCAGCGGCCGTCGAGCACCAGCGCGACGCCGAGGCTGCCGGCGAGCACGCATCCGGTCACCGAGCCGGCGAAGCCCTCCCAGGACTTCTTCGGCGAGACGCTGGGCGCCATCGGGTGCTTGCCGGCGATGACGCCGACGATGTAGCCGCCGATGTCGCTGCAGATGGTCACCAGGATGAACACGACGATGCGCCCCGGCCCGTCGTCCTCCGCGAGCAGCAGCATCGCGAAGCCGACGAGGGCGGGCACGTAGAGCGTCGTCAGTGCTCCCCCGGCGATGTCGGTCAGCATGCCGTCGGCGTTGCCGAGCGAGCGCCATACGACGATCAGCAGCACGGCGACGACGACGCCGAAGGCCAGCGCGGGAGCACCCCAGACATAGGCCACCAGCGGCAGCGCCGCCGCCGCGGCGAGCGTCGGGATCACCGGAGGGTGCAGGTTCCCGTGCGCCATCGCACGGAGCATCTCGATGCAGCCGATGACGGCCGCGGCCATCGCCACCGCGACGAAGAGTTCCTTCTTGACGAACAGGCTGAGCACCACGATCAACCCGAGCAGGACACCGACCCCGATCGCCGCGTAGAGGTTGCGGCCGGCGCGCGGGGTCGGGTTGTGGGCAGCCGGGGCAGCGGACGCCGGAGTGGGTTCCGTGCGTGCTTGCCGGGCTGCCCGTCGCGAGTGGGGCTCAGACATCTCTGACGGTTGCGAGCTGACCTCAGACCTCGAGGAGCTCGGCCTCCTTGCCCTTGAGCAGCTCGTCGACGACGTCCACGTGCTTCTTGGTGGTCGACTCCAGCTCCTTCTCGTGCCGGGCGCCCTCGTCCTCGCCGATGTCGCCGTCCTTCACCGCGCGGTCGATGTCCTCCTTGGCCTTGCGGCGCACGTTGCGGATCGAGACCTTGGCGTCCTCACCCTTGGTGCGGGCGAGCTTGATGTAGTCGCGACGGCGTTCCTCGGTGAGCGCCGGCAGGATGATGCGGATGACGTTGCCGTCGTTGCTGGGGTTGACGCCCAGGTCGCTGTCCCGCAGCGTCTTCTCGATCGCGGCCATCGCGCCCTTGTCGAACGGCGCGATGAGCACGGTGCGGGCTTCGGGCGTCTGGAAGGAGGCCAGCTGCTGCAGCGGCGTCGGTGCGCCGTAGTAGTCGACCGTCAGCTTGTTGAACATCGCTGCACTGGCGCGACCGGTGCGGATGGCGGAGAAGTCCTCCTTGGCGACCTCGATCGCCTTCTCCATCTTCTCCTCGGCCTCGAGCAGGGTGTCGTCGATGCTGCCGTCCATGGTTGCTGACCTTCTTCTGCGCTGGGTTGGGGTGTCTCGCGTGAGTCTATGCGTGCGTAGCGGGGGGCTCGGTGAGCGTCAGGCACTCACCAGTGTGCCGATCTTCTCACCCTGCAGCGCGCGGGTGATGTTGCCCGGGCCCTGCATGCCGAACACGCGCATCGGCAGGTCGTTGTCCATGCAGAGACTGAACGCCGCCGCGTCCACGATCCGCAGGTTCTTGGCGAGCGCCTCGGAGAAGGTGACGGCGTCGAGCTTGGTGGCCGTCGGGTCGACCTTCGGGTCGGCCGTGTAGACCCCGTCCACGCCGTTCTTGGCGATCAGCACCATGTCGCACCGGATCTCCAGGGCGCGCTGGGCACTCACGGTGTCGGTGGAGAAGAACGGCATACCGGCGCCGGCGCCGAAGATGACGACGCGGCCCTTCTCCAGGTGCCGCATGGCGCGCCGCGGGATGTAGGGCTCGGCGACCTGACCCATGGTGATCGCCGTCTGCACGCGGGTGTCGACCTCTTCCTTCTCCAGGAAGTCCTGCAGTGCCAGGCAGTTCATGACGGTGCCGAGCATGCCCATGTAGTCGGCGCGGGTGCGGTCCATGCCGCGCTGCTGCAACTCGGCGCCGCGGAAGAAGTTGCCTCCGCCGACGACGATCGCGATCTGCACGCCGTTGTTGGCGGCCTCGGCGATCTGCTCGGCGACACCGCGTACGACGTCGGGGTCGAGGCCGATCTTGCCGCCACCGAAGACTTCCCCGGAAAGCTTGAGCAGGACCCGCTGCGGGGCTTCGGAGTGGACGGACAGGTCGGTCATCGGCGCAGCCTCCGGTACATGCTGGAATCAGTGTTCGTCGGGCGACACACGCAAATGCACACCGTGTGCGGGACCCGGGCGCGGCATTTGTAGCGGTCGGTAGATCCTGCCACACGAAGCACTGTCGGCACGCATCCGTGGGTCCGCGGGAGTCGTCGAATGCGCTCCCGCTCAGGGCTGTCGGGCGTGAACTACGTTGGCAGGAACCATCGTCACCACACCCGGGAGTTCCGCATCGTGCACGACCGTCGCCGGCTGATCGAGGATCGCATCACCCGTGTCCTGACCGAACGGATCCGACCGGTCGTGCATCGCCGGGTCGCGCCGCTGCAGGTGGAGGTCCGGCACGTCGGCGGCGGCCGCGGCGAGCCGGTGCCTCCGGCCGACGCGATCGGCGCGCCATACGAGCGGGGTGCCGTGGGTGATCCGTGGGGTCCTGCCTGGGGCACCACATGGTTCCACCTGACGGGGAGCGTGCCGGAGGCCGACGACCGCGGACCGCACGAGGTCGTCGTCGACCTCGGCTGGTCACCGCACTCCCCCGGTTTCCAGGCCGAGGGACTGGTCTACCGACCGGACGGCAGCGTGGTGAAGGGGCTCAACCCGATGAACGGCTGGATACCCGTCGAATCCGGCACCGATGTCGACCTGTATGTCGAGGCGGCTGCGAATCCGTTGCTGCTGCAACCGCATCCGTTCCTGCCGACCGATCTCGGTGACAAGGCGACAGCCGGCGACCAACCGCTCTACCGGCTCACGCGCGCCGAGATCTGCGTGCGCGACACGGAACTGTGGGAACTGGCGGCCGACCTCGACGTGCTCGACGGACTGATGCGTGAACTGCCGGCCGAGGATGGCTGGCGCACGGAGCTGCAACTGGGCATGGAACGCGCTCTGGACCGGCTCGATCTCGCCGATGTGTCCGGGACGGCCGGCGCCGCCCGCAGCGAACTGGCGGGGCTGCTCGCGCGGCGCAGCGCCGACACCGCGCACCGGATCAGCGCCGTCGGGCATGCGCACATCGACTCGGCGTGGCTGTGGCCGGTGCGGGAGACCGTGCGCAAGGTCGCGCGGACGGTGGCGAACGTCACCCACCTGCTCGACGAGCACCCCGAGCTGATCTACACGATGTCCAGCGCACAGCAGTACGAGTGGCTGGAGGAGCACCGGCCGGAGGTCTTCGCGCGACTGCGGAAGCACGTCGCCGACGGGCGGTTCGTGCCGACCGGCGGCATGTGGGTCGAGTCCGACACCAACATGGTCGGTGGCGAGGCGATGGCCCGGCAGTTCCTCCTCGGCCAGGGTTACTTCCGCGAGAAGTTCGGTGTCACCTGTCGCGAGGTGTGGTTGCCGGACTCGTTCGGCTACTCCGCCGCCCTGCCACAGATCGTCCGGCAGGCCGGCTGCACGCACTTCCTGACCCAGAAGATCAGCTGGAACCAGCAGAACGTCTTCCCGCACCACACCTTCCGATGGGAGGGCATCGACGGCACCCGGGTCTTCACCCACTTCCCACCGGTCGACACCTACACCGCCGAGCTGACCGGGCGCGAACTCGCCCACGCCGCAAGCAATTTCCGCGACAAGGGGGCAACCAATCGCTCCCTCGTGCCGTTCGGGTACGGCGACGGCGGCGGCGGACCCACCCGCGAGATGGTGCAACGCGCCGCACGTACCGAGGATCTGGCCGGCTCGCCCCGGGTCGCCATCGAGACGCCGGCGGACTTCTTCGCAGCGGCGGAGGCGGATTATCCGAACGCACCGGTCTGGGTGGGCGAGCTCTACCTCGAGATGCACCGCGGCACCTACACCAGCCAGGCCCGGACAAAGGAGGGCAACCGGCGGTGCGAGCACCTCCTGCGGGAGGCCGAACTGTGGGCGACGACGGCGACCGTCCGGGGAGTGGCCGACTATCCGGCCGAGCAACTGACCCGACTGTGGAAAGTCGTTCTGCTGCAACAGTTCCACGACATCCTGCCGGGCAGCTCGATCGCGTGGGTGCACCGGGAGGCGGCGGAGAACTACGCGGCCGTCGAGGCCGAGCTGGACGGGCTGGTCCGGGACCGGCTGGCCCTGCTCGCAGGGTCCGAGGACACCGAGACCGCAGTGAACGCAACGCCGTTCGCCGACGGCGGCGTGCCTGCGCTGGGTGGTGCGCCGGTTCCCGCAGCAGCTGCCGCCGTTGCCGTGGAGCACGGCGCCGACGGCGTGGTGCTGACCAGTGACGTGCTCCGGGTAGCTGTGGACGCGCAGGGCCTGGTCCGTTCGATGGTCGACCTGGCCAGTGGTCGGGACGTCATACCGGCCGGCCAGCGGGGCAACCTGCTGCAACTGCATCAGGACTTCCCGAACAAGTGGGACGCCTGGGACCTGGACGAGTTCTACCGCAACACCGTTCGCGACCTCGACGCGGTGACGGAGCTGCGGGTCGAGGTCCGGGACGACGGAGCCGCGGTCGTCACCGTGCGGCGCGACTTCGGCGGGTCCAGCGCCATACAGACGATGACGCTGCGGCCCGGTGCGCGGCAGGTGGACTGCAGCGTCGACGTCGACTGGCACGAGCGGGAAACGGTCCTGAAGGTCGCCCTGCCGGTAGACGTGCACGCGACGGATGCGGCATACGAGACCCAGTTCGGTCACCTGCGCCGGCCGACCCACACCAACACCAGCTGGGACGCCGCCCGCTTCGAGGTGTGTGCGCATCGTTTCGTGCACGTTGCGGAGCCGGGATTCGGTGTGGCCGTGGTGAATTCGGCGACCTACGGGCACGAGGTCGTCCGACACGAGGCCACACGGGGCGGTACGTTCTCGACGATCCGGTTGTCGCTGCTGCGGGCACCGCGCTTCCCGGACCCGCAGACCGACCAGGGCCGGCACGAGCGCCACTACGCACTGGTCGTCGCACCCGAGGTCACGGACGCGGTGTCGGCCGGCTACCGCATCAACCTGCCCGAGCGCCGGATCACCGGTGGTCCGATCGACCCACTGCTGCGAGTGAACGGTGGGCCCGCGGTCGTCGAGGCGATCAAGCTCGCGGAGGACGGATCCGGTGATGTCATCGTGCGTCTCTACGAACCCCTCGGTGCACGAACCGTCGCCACCCTGGAGCCGAGCTTCGCCGTCCGTGGGGTCACCCAGGTGGATCTGCTCGAGGATCGTATGGCGCCCGACGGCCTCGCCGTGGACGATGACTCGATCACCTTACGTCTCAGGCCTTTTCAGCTTGTCACAGTGCGCTTCCAGCGATAGCAGAACGGGTGGCCGGCGTTGCGCCGGCCACCCGTTCATCGTCGAGCCGCTGCCTCAGCCCTCCTTGTCGGAGTCCTTCTCGGAGTCGGCCCGCTGCTTGATCTCGTTGACCACGGACGGGTCGGCCAACGTCGTGGTGTCACCGAGCGCGCGGTTCTCGGCGACGTCCTTGAGCAGCCGTCGCATGATCTTCCCGGAGCGGGTCATCGGCAGCGAGTCCGCGAAGACGATGTTGGCGGGCTTGGCGATCGGTCCGATCTCCGTGCCGACGTGGTTGCGCAACTCGGCGAGTTTCTCGGTCGAGCCCTCCGCGCCGTCGCGCAGCGTCACGTAGGCGACAATCGCCTGGCCGGTGGTCTCGTCGGACCGGCTGACCACCGCGGCCTGCGCCACGTCGGGGTGGCTGACCAGCGCCGACTCGATCTCGATCGTCGACAGGCGGTGTCCCGAGACGTTCATGACGTCGTCGATACGGCCCATCATCCAGAAGTCGCCGTCGTCGTCGACGCGCGCACCGTCACCGGCCAGGTAGGCGTCGGAGAACTGGCTCCAGTAGGTCTCCTTGAAACGCTCGTCGTCGTTCAGCAGACCACGGAACATCGCCGGCCACGGCTCCTTGACCACCATGTAGCCGGCACCCTGGCCGGCCGGGATCTCCTTGCCGGCCTCGTCATACACGGCCGCCTTCACACCGACGAACGGGTGCGTGGCGGATCCCGGCTTCAACGTGGTGAGTCCGGGCAGCGGGGTCACCATGATCATCCCGGTCTCGGTCTGCCACCAGGTGTCGACCACGGGAGTCTTGCCGCCACCGACGTTGTCGCGGTACCAGATCCACGCCTCGGGGTTGATCGGCTCACCGACCGACCCGAGCACCTTCAGCGACGACAGGTCGTGCTTCTGCAGTGCCTCGGTCCCCCACTTCATGTGGGTCCGGATCGTGGTCGGCGCGGTGTAGAGGACGCTGACCTTGTAGCGCTCGATGATCTCCCACCAACGCGCCTTGTCCGGGAAGTCGGGCGTGCCTTCGTACATGACGCTCGTCGTGCCATTGATCAGCGGCCCGAACACGATGTAACTGTGGCCGGTGATCCAGCCGATGTCGGCCGCGCACCAGTAGATGGTCTCCGGCTTGATGTCGAAAACGTAGTTGTGCGTGGTGGATACGCCCGCCAGGTAACCGGCGGTGGTGTGCAGAATGCCCTTCGGCCGGCCGGTCGTGCCCGACGAGAACATCAGGAAGAACAGGTCCTCGGAGTCCATCGGCTCGCACGGGCAGGACTGCGGGTCGTCGCTCTGCGAGTCGACGACGTCGTGCCACCACTTGTCGCGGCCGTCCTTCATCTGCACCTCGGTGCCCGTGCGACGCACCGTGATCGACGTCTTGACCGAGGGAGCCATGTCCATCGCCTCGTCAGCGGTCGGCTTCAGCGGGCCGGCCGTGCCGCGACGGTTCGCCGCGTCCTGGGTGATGAGGTATTCGCACTCCATCTCGACCATCCGCGAGCCGAGAGCGCTCGCGGAGAACCCGCCGAAGACGAAGGTGAACGGCGCACCGAGGCGGGCCAGCGCCAACAGCGTCACCGGGGCCTCGGGGATCATGCCCATGTAGACCGCGACCTTGGTGCCCTTGCCGATGCCCAGGCTCTTGAAACCGTTGGCAGCCTTCACCACTCGCTGCTGCAGGTCCGCGTAGGTGATCGTCAGGCGATCGTCGGCCGGCTCACCCTCCCAGTAGTAGGCGACCTTGTCCCCTTGGCCGTTCTCCACGTGCCGGTCGACGCAGTTGTAGCAGGCGTTGAGCTTGCCGCCGAGGTACCACTTCGCGTAGGGGCGGTCCCACTCCTTGAGCGTGGTGAAGTCGGTGAACCAGCTGAGCCGCTCGCGTCCCTCCTTCTCCCAGAAGGCGTCCGAATCCTGGTCGTAGAAGCCCTCCCCGGCGTTCGCCTGCGCGGTGAAGGCCGGCTCCGGCGGGTAGGTGCGCGACTCCGCCATGAGTGCATCAATGTTCTGGCTCTGGCCCTCTTGCGCCATCGTTGTCTCCTTGTGGTGTGGTGTCGGTCGGCCTCGATCGAGTGCGCGTGCGCGCTACTACCCAATCACTCGCCGGACGTGAATGCTGCCCGGGCGGCTGATTTCCGCCCGGGCATCCATCTTTCGGTCGTGCGGTCCCGCTCAGCGCGGGAAGGTCGGCATCAGGGTGCGCTTGAAGGTGAAGTTCACGACTGTCGCGAACGAGGCGTACCAGGCGGCGATCGCCGTCAGCAGTCCGACGTATCCGCCGACCGCGGTCAGCCCGTGACCGGCCTCGTCACTGCCGAACTCGCCGAAGGCGAGCAGGAAGAACGTGATGGTCAACAGCACGAAGACCAACAGCACTGCACCGCTGACGCGCACCGCCGCGACGGTCATGTACAGCGTGAAGATGCCCCACGCCAGCAGGTAGACCCCGAGTCCCTTGTGCAGGTCCGCGCCGGCACCGCTCAGGTCGGTGTGGCCGGTGAGGTACCAGAAGGACAACCAGAACGCACCGAACGAGCAGAAGGCGGTGGCGCCGAACACGTTGCCCTTGACGAACTCCCAGATGCCGGCGACGAGCTGTGCGCCGCCGCCATACGCGAACGCGAGCCCGAAGACCACGGGCTCGACCTTCGCCGGGACGATGCCCGAATTGACCATGCTCAACACGAAGGTGGTGAGCGCGAACGCGCCGAGGCCCAGCGCGGCGGGATCGGCGATGTGCGAGCCGGGCGCCGGGCGGGTGGTCGTCTCTGACATGGAAGGACTCCTGACGTCGTGAGGTCAGAACGGCAGGTGCCGTCTGCCTCAAGCTTGTTCGCCTCAGGTCTCCCACGTGCCCCGTTCCGGAGCCGATGATGTGAGCGGAGTCACACGGTCGCCGGGCGTCAGCGACCGGTGCGACGAACGGTCGGTTCGCCGGGCTGAACGGCACCCGTCGTCCCCTCCGGGTCGAACGTGCCGCGGTCGACATCGAGGTGCTCCGGCGTGTGCAGGCGCACCATCGTGCGCATGACGCCGGGCGGCCGACGGGACGCCGTGGCCAGCGACACGACGATCATCACGCCGAGGCTGAGCGGCATCGTCCAGGCGGCCGGCTGCGCGAGCAACGGACCGGCGAGGCCGGGCGCGTGGTAACCGGCGAGCGCCGCGACCACGGCGGAGGTGCAGGTGCCGCCGCCGATCACGAGACCGGCGATGGCACCGGGTGCGGTGAGTCCGCGCCACCAGATGCCGAGCAGCAGCAACGGGCAGAACGTCGACGCCGCGACGGCGAAGGCCAGCTCGACGGCACGCGCCACCGGAACACCGCTGGACACCACCAGCAGCACCAGCGTGAGCGAGACGACGAGTGCGGTTGCGAGGCGGAAGCTGCGCACCGAGTCCGCTCGCCCACGCAGCATGTCCTGGCTGAGCACGCCGGCGACCGAGACCGCCAGACCCGACGACGTGGAGAGGAACGCCGCGAACGCACCCGCTCCGAGCAGGCCGGTGAGCAGATCCGCGCCGAATCCATGGAACACGTCGGTGGGCAACACCAGGACGACCGCGTCGGTGCGTCCGTCGGCGATCAGGTGGAAGCTGTAGATGCGGCCGAGCACGCCATACACGGTCGGGATCAGGTAGAACGCGCTGAGCAGTCCGAGCACGCCGAGGGTCGTCCGCCGGGCCGCGCGACCGTCGATGTTGGTGTAGAACCGGGCGACGACGTGCGGCAGGCCCATGGTGCCGAGGAAGGTTGCCAGCATCAGCGAATAGACCAGGTACGTCGCGTACTTCCCCTGCATCGGCTCGACCCAGTCGGACACGTGCAGCCGACTCGGCGACGCACCGCCTGCTCGGTGCCAATGCACCAGCAGCACCGCCGCCGGGATGATCAGGGCCGTGAGTTTGAGCCAGTACTGGAACGCCTGGGTCACGGTGATCGACCGCATGCCGCCGGACAGCACGATGACCAGCACGACCGCGGCAACCAGCACCGAGCCGGTCCAGGTCGGCGCGCCGACGAGCGTGCGCAGCGTGATCCCGGCGCCCTGGAACTGCGGCAGCAGATAGAGCACCCCGATCAGCGCGACGACGACGCTGGACACCTTCCGGGCCGCCTGGGACTCCAGCCGCAACTCGGCGAAGTCGGACAATGTGTAGGCACCGGACCGGCGCAGCGGCGCCGCGACGAGCACGAGCAGCACCAGGTAGCCGGCGGTCCAACCGACGGGGTACCAGAGAGCGTCCGCACCGTGCGCCAGGATCAGCCCTGCAGCGCCCAGAAATGAAGCGGCAGAGAGGTATTCGCCGCCGATGGCGGATGCGTTGACCACTGGTCCGACGCTGCGGGACGCGACATAGAAGTCGCTCGTCGTGCGTGACACGCGGACACCGAAGACGCCGATGCCGAGCGTGAGCAGCGAGACCGTGAGGACCGCCGTGAGGCCGACTGCCGGGATCATCGCTCCCCCGGACGTCCCAGCAACCGCATGAAACCGACCTCGTTGCGCTCGGCATACCGCACGTAGAACCAGCCGAGCCCGAGCAGCACCGGGTAGACGAGCACACCGAGCAACAGCCACGGCAGGGGTATGCCGAGCAACTGCACCCGACGTATGCCGGGCACCACATCGAAGATCAGCGGCAGGGAGCCGAGCGTGGCCGCGAGCAGCACGAGCACGACCGCGGCCAACCGCAACTGGGCGCGCATCAGCGACCGTAGGAGAGCCTCGCCGAGCATCGACTGCGCGTCGATCTCCTGGCTCATGGCGACGACATCGGGTGCCGCGTTGCGCCGCCGCTGCACCCGGACGCGCTCGACCGGCTCGCTCACGGCTGGTCCTGGCCGCGCAGCAGGACATCCTTCAACTCGCGACTACGCCGCCGGCTGACTTCGAGCTCGCGGCCGTCGACGACGACCACGGTGCGCTGGTCGTGCTGCCGCAGCTCGGTGATGTGCTTGATCGCCACCAGATGGCTGCGGTGGATCCGCAGGAACCCGGCGTTCGCCCAGTCCCGCTCGAGCGTGCCGAGCGACAGCCGCACCAGATGCGCAGCGTCGCCGGTGTGCAGCCGGACGTAGTCACCGTGTGCTTCCACGAAGTGCACCTCGGAGCGCCGTACGAACCGGGTGATCCCACCGAGCTCGACCGGGATGGTGGGATCCTCGCCCTGCGACACGACCGGTGCATCGTGAGCGAGCACCCGCCGCACGGCCTCCTGCACCCGAGCCGGTCGAGCCGGCTTGAGCAGGTAGTCGACCGCATCGAGCTCGAACGCCTCGACGGCGTGCGCATCGTGAGCGGTCACGAAGACGACTGCCGGAGGACGTTCGAAACGCGCGAGGACCCGCGCCAGGTCGAGCCCGCTCAGCCCCGGCATCGCGATGTCGAGGAACACCGCATCGATCGGGTGGGTCTCCAGAGCGCGCAATGCCTCGACCCCCGAACCGACCGCCAGCACCGAGGCGACCGGCTCGAGTTGCTCGATCATGTAGGCCAATTCGCCGCGCGCCGGCGGTTCGTCATCGACCACGAGCACCCGAAGGTGCTCCGAAGACGTCTCATCCACCATCGAAGTTTATTCACGCCCCGTACTGGGCGACCCCGTCGTTCGGATGCGCGCGGGCGGCGAACCGTGGCACCCGCATCAACACCTTGGTCCCGGCTCCGGGAGCCGTTTCCACCACCAGGCCGTAGTGCTCACCGAAGGTAGCCCGCAGCCGCATGTCGACATTGGACAACCCGATCGACGCGGCCTGGGCGACACCGTCCAGGGCCTCCTGGATGCGCTGAGGGTCTTCGCCGACACCGTTGTCCTCCACCGTGATTCGCACATCGGCACCGTCGGCGAGCGCTTCGACGATCACCTCTCCGGGCCCGGACTTCGGTTCGAGACCGTGCCGGACGGCGTTCTCCACCACGGGTTGCAGCGACAGGTACGGCACCATCACGGTCAGGCAGTCGGGCGCGACCCGCAGGGTGACACGCAGCCGCTCCCCGAAGCGGGCTCGCTCCAGCGTGAGGTACTGCTCGATGGACTGCAGCTCGTCCGCGAGCGCGGTGTACTCGCCCCGGCGGCGGAACGAGTACCGGGTGAAATCGGCGAATTCCAGCAGCAGCTCCCGAGCCCGGTCCGGGTCGGTGCGCACGAAGGCGGCGATCGTCGTGAGCGCGTTGTAGATGAAATGCGGTGAGATCTGCGCCCGCAGTGCGCGTAGTTCGGCCTCGGCGAGCCCGGAGCGGCGCCGGTCGACCTCGGCCAGCTCGAGCTGGCCGCTGACCCAGTCGGCGACCTCGTGCGTCGCTCGTATGACGGGCGCGCCCGCGACTGCGACCAGCGCATGCAGGGTCCCGACGACGGAGCCGTCCACGATCAGCGGCACGCTGATCACGTCGCGCAGCCGGCATCCCGGGTCCGCACAGCCGACCCGATCGACCCGGGCCCGCCCGTCGGCCAGCACCGCGGTCGTGGCGGTCAGTACGTCGTCGCGATGCGCTTCGCCGGGCCCGTCCCAGCCCAGCACCGTGTGCCCGTTGCTGAGCGCGACGGCGGGGGCGGTGAGCAACGGCCGCAACGAGCGGACAGCCCGTTCGGCCGCGGACTCGGTCAGTCCCTCACGCAACGGACGCGCGGCCCGGTTTGCCTCGTGCAGGGTGCGCAGTGTCGCCCGATCCGCCTCACTGCCCATCCCCCGGCGGGTGTGCGCCCACCACCACAGGGCCGCGACCGGAAGCACCAGGATCACCGCGATCACCACCGCGACGGCCAGACTGCTCATCGCCGACACGCTAGAGCACGCGCGGGCCCCACGCCCGGCGTCCCGGCTGAAAGGATGAGAACTTCGCGACGTCGGACGTCGTGCAGCACACGGACAGAACACAGTCGTCACGCTGAGGAGGAGTCCGAAATGTCTGGTCGCCCGGTCACACCGTCCCGCCATACCCACCCGCAGACCTACCACCGCACCCACCGTTCGCTGCGGCGTGCAGCCGCGCTGCTGGGTGCATTCGCACTCGCCACCGGAGGTCTCGCCGTGGGCGGCCTCGCGCATCCGCCGCGAGCCGCCGCGAGTCCCGGGTGCGGCGACCTGCCCAGTTGGGACTTCGACCAGGACGGCACCGCCGACCTGGCGATCGGTGCACCATTGTCGGCCGATCACGGAGAGGTCCAGCTCCGGATCACCCACGAGGGCCAGCATCAACACCAGGCGATCACCGCGCCGGCCGGCGCGATCGGCTTCGGCGGTGCACTCGCATCGGTCTCGTCCAACGAAGCGGACAGCGACACGACCTTCTGCACCCAGCTGGCCGTCGGTGCACCGCGCGAGACGGTGAACGGGCATGCCGAAGCGGGCGCCGTCTACCTCTACCGGTGGAACGGCACGAAGATGGCGTTGCGCGCGCGGTACGTCCAGGGCCAGAACGGTGTGCCCGGCACGCCGCAGACCGGCGGCCACTTCGGGGCAGCGCTGGCGGCCCAGCCGCTGGTGCCCGGGTCCGACTCCGCACTCCCTCTGTATGTCGGGGCGCCCGGCCAGAACGTCGGTTACGCCACCGGCGCCGGCTCGGTCACCGAACTCACGATCCACGACACCGCTGACGCCCACGCGGACGGCTCCGTGACAACGCTCCTCACCACCGGCATACCGGGGCAGCCGACCAACGGCGGCGCACTGGGCGCGTCGTTGTCCACGGCCGGTGGCGTCGTCGCGGCCGGCGCTCCGGGTCAGGCGATTGACGGGCGGCCCGGTGCCGGTGCCGTCCTCACCTTCGTCCGCCGCGCGACCGGGATCGCGGCACCGCGGCTGCTCACCCAGTCGACGGCCGGTGTCCCGGGAGCGGTCGAGGAGAACGACCGGTTCGGGTCCTCGGTGAGCACCGTGGTCCTGAACAACGCGAACCAGACGGTGGAGACGCTCGTCGGGGTCCCCGACGAGGACATCGGCACGGTCGCGAACGCCGGTATGGCGATGTCCTTCCGGACCAACGCGGCGACCGGCGCGATCGGGACGTTCCGCGGCTTCCAGCAGGGGTCCGGCGGCGTGGGCGGCGCACCGGAGGCCGGCGACCAGTTCGGCTTCTCGGTCTCCGACCAGCAATCCGGCCCGGACGGGGCACCCCTGCGTCTCGTCGGTGTCCCCGGCGAGGACGTGGGCTCGGTGCGCGACGCCGGCGGCGTGAACCAGGTCGGGGCCGCCAGCAACAAGTCGTGGGTGGAGGGTTCCGGATCGGTCACCGGCACACCGGAGACCGGTGACCAGATGGGCTGGTCCGTCTCGGGGACGGCCAAGCTCATCGCCGGCGTGCCGGGTGAGAACGGCTACGGCATGACCTACACACCGTGGGGGTATGTCGGACCGCTGCATCCGGATCCCGGCGCCCGTTTCGGCGCGATCGTCCACTGAGTCCGGGTGCGGGCACGGCCGTTAGGGTCGTGGCCGTGGAAGATCAGCGCGCTGCGTCCCGGCGATTGCGTTTCGGCGCCAACTACGTTCCGTCGCAGGGCTGGTTCCACAGCTGGCTCGATCTGGACCGGGACGCGGTCGCGCGCGACCTCGATGACATCGCGTCGCTCGGGATGGATCACGTGCGGATCTTCCCGGTCTGGCCATGGCTCCAGCCGAACCGTTCCGTGCTGCGTCCCCGGGCCGTGGAGGACGTGCGGACCGTCATACAGCTGGGCGCGGAGCGCGGGCTCGACGTCTGCGTCGACCTGCTGCAGGGGCACCTGTCCAGCTTCGACTTCCTGCCGTCGTGGGTGCTGACCTGGCACCAGCGCAGCGTCTTCACCGATGTCGACGTCCGTGCCGGATTGCGTTGGTATGTCGAGGAACTCGTGCGTGCGCTGGCTCCGGAACCGAACGTGTTCGCATTCACAGTCGGCAACGAGGTCAACAACCTGTGGCCGGCCAATGACACCACCCTGGCCGCCTCGCGCGAGTGGGCGCAGGATCTGCTGGGCGCCATCCGGGAGAACGCGCGGGGCGACCAGCTGGCCGTGTATTCGCTCTTCGACGACGCCTTCTACGCTCCGGAGCATCCGTTCTCGGCCGAGGACGTCACGACGCTGGGCGACGTGTCGTCGGTGCACTCGTGGGTGTTCAACGGGACGTCGCGCCTCGACGGTCCGCTCGGCCCGGCCACCACGTCGCATGCGGCCTACCTGGCCCGGCTGGCGGGTGCGTGTGGTCCCGCGGATCGGCCGGTGTGGCTGCAGGAGGTCGGCGCTCCCCTGCCGGACGTACCGATCGACGCAGCCGCGGAGTTCGTCCGCCATACCGTCGAGGCGGTGTGCGGCGTTCCGACACTGACCGGGATCACCTGGTGGTGTTCGCACGACATCGACCGGCACCTCGTCGACTTCCCTGAGCGGGAGTACGACCTCGGGCTCTTCACCGTCGACCATGCTGCCAAGCCGGTCGCACACGCATTGCGCGACGCTGTCGAGTCGGCTCGATCGACCGAACCGCAGCAAGCACAGTCGATCTCGCTGCCGGCGGACATCGTCGCCGACCCGGCTGCGCGCGCCCTCGTCGCGCCCGGCAGCGACTTCCACCGGGCGTGGGTCACGAGGGGCACGCAGTCCGACGGCGGCTTCACGCCGCCCCTGATCACGCCCCTCGTCGCGAGTGACGGCTTCCTCGCCGAGTGACGGCGAGATCGGACCGTCAGTCGGCGAGGAAGCCGTCATTCGGCACAGACCGGGCCGGGCACAGACAGCAAACGACAGGTCCCGGCAGCGTGTGCTGCCGGGACCTGTCGGGTGAAACGGTGAAGCGGGTTGCTCAGATGCCGACCTTGAAGCGCAGGAAACCGGAAACCTCGGCACCGGCCTCCTCGGCGACCTTGGCCACGGTCTTCTTGGTGTCCTTGGCGAACGGCTGCTCGAGCAGGACGTTCTCCTTGAAGTAACCGTTGACGCGGCCCTCGATGATCTTCGGCAGGGCAGCCTCCGGCTTGCCCTCCTCCTTGGCGGTCGCCTCGGCGACGCGACGCTCGTTCTCGACGGTCTCGGCGTCGACCTCGTCGCGGGTCAACACGGTCGGGCTGAACGCCGCGATGTGCATCGCGATGTCACGCGCCACGGCGGCGTCGCCGCCGGTGCTGGCCACGAGCACACCGATCTGCGCGGGCAGGTCGGGGCTGGTCTTGTGCAGGTAGGAGACGACGTTCTCGCCCTCGAGACGACCGACGCGACGAACCTCGATCTTCTCGCCGATGGTCGCACCGGCTTGGTCGATCAGGTCCTGCACGGTGCCACCGTCGACGGTGGAGGCGAGCAGCGCCTGCGCGTCCGCGGCCTTGCTGGCCACGGCCTGGGCCAGCACCTTGTCGGCCAGCTCGACAAACTTCTCGCCCTTGGCGACGAAGTCGGTCTCGCAGTTGATCTCCAGCAGGGTGCCGACGCCGGCGTCGACGTGCGCGGTGACCAGACCGTTGGCGGTCGTGCGACCCTCGCGCTTGGTGACGCCCTTGAGGCCCTTGACCCGCAGGATCTCGGTCGCCTTGGCCTTGTCGCCGTCGGCCTCGTCGAGAGCCTTCTTGACGTCGAGCATGCCGGCACCGGTCTGCTCGCGCAGCGCCTTGATGTCAGCAGCGGTGTAGTTGGCCATGTGTCTGCTTCGCTCCTTCGCGAACTACGGAAAGGTTCAGAAAATCGGTGGGTATGACGCGGCTCGCGCCATACACAGCCGTGCTCCGGTGGGCCGTGTGCACCACGACCCACCGGAGCAGCAGCGGATCAGGACTCGGTGGTCTCGGCGGCCGGGGTCTCGGCAGCGGCCGGGGCCTCGGTGGCCTCGGCGGCGGGCGCCTCGGTGGCGGTCTCCGCGGTGGCGGCACCGTCCTCGGACGCGAGCAGCTCGCGCTCCCACTCGGCCATCGGCTCGGACGCCTCGGCGGCGTCGGATCCGCCACCGGAGCGGGCGATGAGGCCCTCGGCGACACCGTCGGCGACCACGCGGGTCAGCAGGGTGACGGAGCGGATCGCGTCGTCGTTGCCCGGGATCTTGTAGTCGACCTCGTCGGGGTCGCAGTTGGTGTCCAGGATCGCGATGACCGGGATGTTCAGCTTGCGCGCCTCGGTGACTGCGAGGTGCTCCTTCTTGGTGTCGACGACCCAGACGGCCGAGGGCACCTTGGCCATGTCGCGGATACCGCCCAGGCTGCGCTCCAGCTTGTCCTTCTCGCGCTTCATGACGAGAAGTTCCTTCTTGGTGCGACCGGAGCCGGCGACGTCGTCGTAGTCGACTTCCTCGAGCTCCTTGAGGCGGGCCAGACGCTTGCTCACGGTGTTGAAGTTGGTGAGCATGCCACCGAGCCAACGGTGGTTGACGTAGGGCATGCCGACGCGGGTGGCCTGCTCCTGGATCGACTCCTGCGCCTGCTTCTTGGTGCCGACGAAGAGGATGGTGCCGCCGTGGGCGACGGTCTGCTTGATGAACTCGAACGCGTCGTTGATGTAGGTCAGCGACTGCTGGAGGTCGATGATGTAGATGCCGTTGCGCTCGGTGAGGATGAAGCGCTTCATCTTGGGGTTCCAGCGACGGGTCTGGTGCCCGAAGTGGACGCCGCTCTCGAGGAGCTGGCGGGTCGTGACGACGGCCATGCCGAAGTCCTTTCTGATTGGGTTTCCAGTTGTCTTCGCGCTGTCGTCGGTATGACGCAACGCAAACCTGGCGCCCCGATGGATCCGGACCGGGCGGCTCAACGGATGAACCGATCGGACTGGCGGACCCATCCCGGCATACGAACTCCGGTATGAGACGCGCGAATTCGACCCGCGGACGAGACCTTACGGACGGCGTACACGAGTCGTGACTCCAGGATACGGGACAACCGCGCCATGCCGCGAATCGGCGGCCGATCGACGGCAGCCCGTCATTACCATCGAGGACATGACCACGCCGGACCGCCAGCCCCTGATCGATCGCATGCACGGATTCGGCGCCACCATCTTCGGTGAGATGTCGGCGCTGGCCACCCGGACCGGCGCGATCAATCTGGGTCAGGGGTTCCCGGACACCGACGGACCCGCGGCGGTGCTGACCGCGGCGCAGGACGCCATCGGCGGCGGACGCAATCAGTACCCGCCCGCCCGCGGCATACCGGAGTTGCGCGCGGCGATCGCCGACCACCAGCGGCGCTTCTACGACCTGACGATCGACCCGCAGGAGCAGGTGCTGGTGACGGTCGGGGCGACTGAGGCGATCGCCTGTGCCGTCCTCGCGCTGTGCGAACCCGGCGACGAGGTCGTCACCTTCGAGCCCTACTACGACTCGTATGCCGCGACGATCGCGCTGGCCGGTGCGGTACGACGGACGAGCGTGCTGCGCTTCCCGGACTTCGCGATCGACGAGGGGTCGTTGCGGGCGGCGTTCTCTCCGCGGACCCGACTCGTCCTGCTGAACACGCCGCACAACCCCACCGGGAAAGTCTTCTCCCCCGCCGAGTTGGAGCTGATCGCGGAGCTGGCCCAGCAGCACGACGCGATCGTGGTGACCGACGAGGTCTACGAGCACCTGACCTTCGACGGCGCGCGGCACGTACCGATGGCGACGTTGCCGGGGATGTTCGAGCGGACCCTGACGATCAGTTCCGGCGGCAAGACGTTCGCGACGACGGGGTGGAAGATCGGCTGGTTGAGCGGGCCGGCCGACCTGGTCACGGCCTGCGCCACGGTGAAGCAGTTCGTGACGTATGCCGCCGGGGCTCCCTTCCAGGCGGGCATCGCGCACGGTCTCGGACTGCCGGACGGCGTCTTCACCGGGTTGGCCGACACGATGCAGCAGGGCCGGGACATCCTCACCGACGGCCTGCGCGCGGCCGGCCTGCCGGTGAGCAGCCCGCAAGGCACCTACTTCGCGATCGCCGACGTCGCGGCACTCGGGGCGACCGATGCGGTCGACTTCTGCTGGCGGATGCCGGAGCTGTGCGGGGTGGTCGGCGTGCCGGTGTCCGTCTTCTGTGACGACAAGGACGCGGCGCGGACCCTGGTGCGCTTCGCGTTCTGCAAGAAGCCCGCTGTGCTGACCGAGGCCGCGACGCGACTGGCGACGCTGCGGTCGGGCCCTCCCACGACGCGGTAGTCCACATCTCCGTGTGCGGACCCCGCTCGTCCACAGCCACGGGGTGCGGCCGTCGCGGCATCCGCACGAACGCCGCATGCTCGTCGTATGACGACAGGCTGGCAGGGCGTGGTGGCGTTCGTCGGCGCCGTGTTGACGGCCCTGAGCGGGCCGGGCGAGCCGGCACCGGTGGATCACTACGGCTGGCCCCTCCACCCGCAGCCGCCTGTCGTGCATCCCTTCGATGCTCCGCCGCAACCCTGGGCGGCGGGGCATCGAGGAGTCGATCTGCAGGGACGGACGGGTCAACCGGTGCTGGCGGCGGGTGCCGGGAGGGTGTCGTTCTCGGGGGTGATCGCCGGTCGCGGGGTTGTCGCCATACAGCACGCCGACGGGCGGCGTACCACCTACGAGCCGGTCGACGACCGTGACCCCGAAGGCACCGTCGAGCAGCGCGGGGACCGGATCGGATCGCTGGCAGCCGGCGGCCATTGTGGGGCGACACCGTGCCTGCACTGGGGACTGTTGGTGGGCAAGGACGCGTACCGCGATCCGTTGACGCTCGTGCAGGAACGGCGGGTCCGTTTGCTACCGCTCGGCTGAGTCCTGCATCGGCTTTTCGTCGGGCGCTGGTGCCGGATCCCGGACACTCAGGCCTTCCCGTGGGAGTCGGGGCGTTGGGGCCACGCCCACGGTTTGCAGCCGTCCAGGCCGAGCGTCTGCTGCTGCATCACCGGTGCGTAGGCGCCGCGCCGGGAGCAGTACTCGTGGCCGTGCCCGAGAGCGTGGCCGACCTCGTGGTTGACCATGTATTCGCGGTAGAGCGCGAGCTGTCCCTTGAAGTAGGAGACTCCGCGGGCCCACAACTTGTAGTTGAGGATGACGTGTTGGCCGGTGGCGCAGGAGGTGCCGCCGTGGGTCGGCAACGGCGCGCACAAGGCGTCGACCTGGTGCGGGCTGGCAAGGCTGATCGTCATCTGGGCCTTGCGGCCCTTCGTCAGTTGCGCCGGCGTGACCTGCACGAACTTCACGTGGTCGACGCCCTGCCAGCCGCGGCGGTCCAACAGTGCAGCACCGAGCGTGCTCGCGATCGTCGTGGTGTCGGCGTGCATGCCGCCCTCGATGTTGAGCCGATAGGTCACGACCCGTCCGGTTTTGGCGGTCGTGGTCTGCGGAACCAGCACCGGGCCGAAGTGTCCGTTGCCCTTGGCCGGCACCACGATCGGCGTACTCGGCGCCGACCGCTTGGCGGCGCTCGTTCCGGTCGCCGACGGCCTCGAGGACGCGGTGCTCGATGCCGTCGATCGCGCGGCCGTCGTGCTGGTGGCCGTCGGGCTCGCCGTGCGTGTCTGCGCGACGGTCGACGTTGCTCCGGGCGTCCCGGCCGAGTTCGCACCCGCCGACTGTCCTCGGCCGTGCAGCAGGTAACCCGACAGTGCGCTGATCAAGGTGACCGCGATGACAGCGACGACGATCGTCCGAACCAGGCGGACCGAGCGCGGTGGGTGCGATCCCTGCATGACGGAAGTAGACCGCATCGCATGCCGGGGTCTACGCGGCGGGCTCGGTCGGTGCGTCCCCACACCCCTCGCGCACGTCACGTCGAGTGCGTTGCGGGCCGATGGACTCCCGCTGCTCAGGCACGCGGATGCGCCTGGGTGAAGGACCGTCGCAATCGCTCGACGGAAACATGTGTGTAGACCTGGGTGGTCGCCAGGCTCGCGTGCCCGAGCAACTCCTGGACGAGCCGGATGTCCGCCCCACCCTCGACCAGGTGCGTCGCTGCGCTGTGTCGCAAGCCGTGCGGGCCGAGGTCGGGCGCGCCCGGTGTCTCCCGCAGCAGCCGATGCACGACCTCACGCACCACGCGCGGGTCGACCCGCTTGCCGCGGGCGCCGAGGAACAGCGCCGGCCCCGACCCCGCGACGACCAGGCGGGACCGTCCGGACTCCAGCCAGGCGTCGAGTGCCACCGCGGCAGGGCGGCCGAACGGCACCGTGCGCTCCTTGTCGCCCTTACCGACGACGCGCACGACCAGGTCGCGCCGGTCCAGGTCGTCGACATCGAGCCCGACCAACTCCGCGACTCGAATCCCGCTGGCATACAACAGTTCCAGCATCGCGCGGTCCCGCAGGTGCACCGGGTCCGCGTCATCGGCAGCAACCGCCGCCAAATCCAGCAGGGCAGTCGCCTGGTCCTGCCGCAGGACGTCCGGCAACGTCTTGACGCGCTTGGGCGCGACGAGTCGGGAGGCCGGGTTGCGAGCAATGGCACCGGTGCGGAAGGCCCAACCGAAGAACCCACGCGCCGCAGCGGACCGGCGGGCCACCGTTGCCCGGCTGGCCCCGGCAGCATCGAGGTCGGCCAGCCAGGACCGCAGGTCCGCCAGTGTCACGTCGCTCCAGGAATCGACGCCGGAGGTGTGCAGGTGAGTTGCCAGGTCGTGCAGGTCGGCGAGGTAACCGCGCACGGTGTG
The DNA here is from genome assembly GCF_055397625.1 of Flexivirga sp. G2. NCBI lineage: Bacteria > Bacillati > Actinomycetota > Actinomycetes > Micrococcales > Dermacoccaceae > Flexivirga > Flexivirga sp. G2. Next base: position 1,746,226 of record NZ_AP039675.1, on the reverse strand, counting down.
CGGGGACCGACCACGTTCCGAGCGTAGGTGTCTCTCATAACCGGCCACGACCGGCTGATCGGTGAGCGCGCTGTCCTGTGTCACGACGTTCACAGATTACCGACCTGCATCGATCGGGCGGTGTCACCAACACGCCGATCGGCAGTCGTCCGCGTCCGATCACCCAGGTTCGTCCCTCCTGCGTCGCCAGCCGCTCTCGATCCGCTCGACCAGACCGGCGGCGTGCAGCGTGGCGAGCCCACGGGTCACCTCCCGAGGAGCGAGACCGGCGCTCACCGCCAGCCGTTCCACCGAGGTCCCCCGCACCACCGGCATGGCATCCAGCAGACGCCGGTCCGCATCGTCCAGCCGGTCTTCGACCGTCGCTTCCGCACGCTTGGGGTCCGCGAGGTCCCCGCCGATGGCGCCGAACAGTTCGGCACAGTCGTCGACGTCCGAGACCAGGACGGCCCCGCAGTCCCGGATGAGCTGGTGCGGGCCGGCGCTCGCCGGGCTGGTGACGGGCCCGGGCACTGCGGCAAGCAGTCGTCCCAGCCGGGAGGCCGCTGTCGCTGTCGACCGCGACCCGCTGCGCAGCCCCGCTTCGACGACGACCGTGCCGGGTGTCATCGCGGCGATCAGCCGGTTGCGAGACAGGAAGCGTTGCTTCTGTGGCGCCGACCCCGGCGGCAACTCGGTGACGATCAGCCCGGACTGCTCGATCTGCTGCAGCAGGCCGGTGTTGGCGATCGGGTAGGCGATGTCGATGCCACAAGCCATGGCGGCGACGGTGCATCCGCCCGCCGCGAGCGCCCCTCGGTGACCCGCAGTGTCGATGCCGTGTGCTGCACCGGAGACGATCGTGAAGCCGCGCTGAGCCAGACCGTAGGCCAGCTCACTCGCCACCTGACTGCCGTACGGAGTCGCTGCCCGCGCGCCGACCATCGAGACACTGCGCTCGCACGCCGCAGCAAGCGATCCCTGCCCGACCACCCACAGGCAGTATGGCGGCGACTCCAAATCGTCCACGCCGCAAGGCCATTCGTCATCGCCGGGTATGACGATGCGCGCCCCCAGCTCCTGGGTCCGAGCCACCAAGGACTCCAGGCGCAGTGTTTTCACTCGTGCCGCAGCCCTGGTGAACTTCCCGTCGGCGTCGTTCCGCACCATCTCCCACGCCGTGAACGGGTCCAGGCCGCGCAGTCGCGGTGTCATCGTCTTGTCCGCCGGCTCGACCGTCGCGGCGAGCGCGAGCCGCACCGCGAGGCGGCCCTCCCTGCTGCCGCGCAGCTCCTCGAGCCGAACCTGCGACGCCGTGTCGAGCGTCATGGCCGCGGCCTCCTCCATCGGTCGTCGCGCTGCCTCATGCCGCCGCTCCACTCGATCGCAGCCCGCGGGCCTCCTCCACCTGCCGGAACTCCGGTCGGGGCGCACCGTCCAGGTCCGCGATGGTCCAGGCGACGCGCAGACACCGGTCGTAACCCCGCAGCGTCAGCGCTCCGCTCTCCATCGCACGGTCCAGTCCACGGGTCACCTCGGCGGATAGTCGCCACGTGCCCGACCGCAGGATCGAGCCGGGCACCTCGCTGTTCCGGCTGCGGCCCAGCTGCCGCCAGCGGTCCGCCTGTCGACGGCGCGCCGCCAGCACGCGCTCGGCGACCTGAGCGCTGCTCTCCCCTCGCGGCCCGGCCAGTGCCGCCCGGGTCACCGGCAGCATGGCCAGGTGGACGTCGACCCGGTCCAGCAACGGCCCCGACATTCGCCCGAGGTAGTCGCGGCGTCGCTGCGGTGCGCAGGTGCACTTGGAACCCTTGCCGTAGTTCTGTCCGCACGGGCAGGGGTTGGCAGCGAGCACCAGCTGGAAGCTGGCGGGGAACGTCACCACATGGTCCGCGCGTGCCACGTGCACCACCCCGGACTCCAAGGGCTGCCGCAATGCGTCGAGCACGTCGCGACGGAACTCCGGGCACTCGTCCAGGAACATGACGCCTCGATGAGCACGTGACACGGCGCCGGGCCGGACACGTCCCGAACCGCCTCCGACCACGGCCGGCATCGACGCACCGTGGTGCGGGGCAACGAACGGCGGTTGCTCGATCAGCACATGGTCCGGCAATGCACCCAGGACCGAATGGATCGCGGTCACCTCCAGTGCCTGCTCCCGGGTCAACGGCGGCAACAGGCCCGGAAGTCGTTCGGCGATCATCGTCTTCCCGGCCCCGGGCGGACCGACCATCGCCAGGTGGTGCCCACCTGCGGCAGCCACCTCGAGCGCATATCGAGCCTCGTCCTGCCCGACGATGTCGGACAGGTCAGGCACCACAGAGGCGTTGACGGCATGTGTCGGGACCGCCGGCGGGTCGGGCAGCGGCCGACCACGGGCGAGGCAGGTGTAGCGGCGCACCAGCGCACCCAGGTCGTGCACCGGCACCACGTCGACGTCCGGGACGAGACTCGCCTCGGCCGCGTTGGCGACCGGCACCACCACCTGCCGGGCGCCGTCGCGCACGGCCGCGAGCACCGCCGGCAGCACACCGTGTATGGCGCGGACCGACCCGTCCAGACCCAGCTCACCGAGGTGGACCACGGAGTCGACCACATGTGGCTTGATCGTCCCGCCGGCGACGAGCACCGCGACGGCGATCGCCAGGTCGAAACCCGAACCCTGCTTCGGCAGGGAGGCCGGTGACAGGTTGACGGTGATCCGTTGCTTGGGCAGCTCCAGCCCGCAATTGGTCGCTGCGGCCCGGATCCGGTCCGGGGACTGGCGGCACGACGTGTCCGGCATACCGCTGACACCGAACCACGGCAGCCCCGAGGACACGTCGGCCTCCACGTCGACCACCCGTCCGTGGATGCCCGTGACGGCGACGCTGCGCGTCCGGCCCAGGGTCATCCGAGCACCCCCTTGATGTGCTCGATCTCGACCATCGCACCCGACCGGCACAGGACACCGATCACGTCGACCCGCACGTGCGGGGTCGCGATCGGATGATCCGCGAGCCAGCGAGCCGCCAAGACCCGCAACCGGCGTGCCTTCACAGGTGTCACGGCCTCGACAGGCCGTCCGAACCGCTCACTGGTCCGGGTCTTGACCTCGACGATGATGAGGCAATCGCCGATGTCGTCGAGTGCGACGATGTCGATCTCACCGTCGCGACATCGCCAGTTGCGATCGATGACGGTCAGGCCCTGCAACTGCAGGTAGCGCGCCGCCTCTTCCTCGCCCCGGCGCCCCAACTCTCGCCGATCGGGCGGTCTTCGGGACACCGGCGGTGGACCACCGGTCTCGTGCGTCGTTGCCATCGGGCATCACCTCCGACACCCAGCCTGGGATCGACCGTGCCGGGGAACCAGTCGGATCCGATCGGCTGTGGACGAACGGCCGGACCGGAGGGGATGTGTACGACGCAGCGGGCAACGGCCGCGCCGCTCACTCCGGGAGTTCGATCTCCCGCGGCGGCAGTTCCTCGACGTTCACGTCCTTGAAGGTGATCACGCGGACGTTCTTGACGAACCGCGCGGTGCGGTAGACGTCCCACACCCATGCGTCGTTCATCCGCAGGTCGAAGTAGACACCGGCGCCCTCACCGCGCACCTGCAGGTCGACGTCGTTGCACAGGTAGAAGCGCCGCTCGGTCTCCACCACATGGGTGAACAGGCCCACCACGTCTCGGTATTCGCGATAGAGGGAGAGTTCCTGCTCGGTCTCGAACTTCTCCAGGTCTTCAGCGCTCACTGTCGCTCGCTCCGCTCGCTCATCTGCAGCACCGGCTCCTTCTCCGATGTCACATCGTCCACGCTACCTGCCAGCTGCTGCCCCGGCACCGGGACCTCGCCATTGCATCGGCGCCAGGACCGGCGATGCAACTCGCAGGGCCCGTACGCCTCCAACGCGGCCAGGTGGTCGGGCGCGGAGTAGCCCTTGTTGCCCGCCCAGTTGTAGTGCGGGAAGTCCTCGTGGAACTCCACCAGCATGGTGTCGCGTTCGACCTTGGCCAGCACCGAGGCGGCCGCGACGGACGAGCACTTCATGTCCGCCTTGATCATCGTGGTCACCGGCGGCGTGGGTGGACGCCCTTCGGAGTCATCGTCGAGCAGAGCCAACAGACCGTCCCGCTCCGGATCGGTCAGCCAGTCATGGTTGCCGTCCAGCACCACCAGGTCCGGTATGACGCGCAGCGTCGCGAGCGCCCGGGTGCCTGCCAGCCGGAGCGCGGCCATGATCCCGACGTCGTCGATCTCCTGTGCGGAGGCGTGGCCGACGGCGTGGTCGGTGGCCCAGCGACGAACTGCGGGCACCATGCGTTCCCGCGCCATCGGCGACAACAGCTTCGAGTCCTTGACTCCCTGTGGAACCGTGCGGGTCTGCTCGTCGATGACGACCACACCCACGGAGACCGGCCCGGCGAGTGCACCGCGGCCGACCTCGTCCATCCCGGCGATCAGCCGGTAGCCCTCACGTTGCAACGACCGCTCGACCCGCAGGCTCGGTTTGCTGCTGCGGGGCGGGGCGGCGCGACGTGAGGTACGGACCGTCACGGATTGGGGACCTTCGCGAACACGCTGCTGTAGTCCTTGAGCGAGTGGATCCGGCTGATCGGCCATGCGATCGCGACGACCTGGCCGGTGATGTCCGACATGGGCACCGAACCGAGCTTGCCGCCGCTGGTGCCGTCGTGCAGCCGTGAGTCCGCCGAGTCGTTGCGGTTGTCACCCATGACCCACACCTTGTCCTTCGGCACCGTGATGCTGAACGGCATGGAGCTCGGCACGCTGCCCTTGTTGATGTACGGCTCGGTGATCGCCACCCCGTTGACGGTGAGCTTCCCCGACTTCGTGCAGCACACGACCTTGTCGCCGGGCAGGCCGATGATGCGCTTCACGACGTGGTCCCCGCCGCCGGGCAGCACACCGACGAACACCAGGCTGTCGGTGACGATGCGCTTGAGCGCCGAGGGGTGACTCGGCTGCGAACCCCACGTCTTCGGATCCTCGAACACGATCACGTCGCCCCGGTGCAGCGGCGAGTGCTGCGGCGTGAACTTGCTGACGATGATGCGGTCGCCGACATCCAGCGTGCTCTCCATCGACTCCGACGGGATGTAGAACGGCTGCGCGAGGAAGGTCTTGACCAGGAAGCTCAGCACGAGCGCGATCACGACGATCACGGTCAGCTCACGGGCGAACGCCCACCGCGACTTGGCGCGGGGCGCCCTCTCGTCCTCGGGTATGGCGCCTGGCGGCAGGGCGCGGTCATCGGAGGCGCCGGTGGCGACACCGTCGCCACCGGTCGGACCACTGCTGGTCGCGTCGCCGTCGGCCGCTTTCGGCTCGGCGGATTGTGGACCGGCCGTGGCCTCGTCCCGATCGTGACTCATGGCCGCACCCTCCTACGTCGGGTCCAGCCATTCGTCCTGCGTCTGCCGAGTCGCTCGCTGCGCTCGCTCATGGCCGCACCCTCCTACGTCGGGTCCAGCCATTCGTCCTGCGTCTGCCGAGTCGCTCGCTGCGCTCGCTCATGGTTTGGGCACCTTGTCGAATGTCGAGGAGTAGTTGCTGAGCCAGCTCATCCGGTCCACCGGCCAGACAATCATGACTGCCCGGCCGATGATGTCGGACTCGGGCACCGAACCGGTGCGACCACTGCCGTCATCGTGGAAGCGTGAGTCGGCGGAGTCACCTCTGTTGTCCCCCATGACCCACACTCGGCCGGGCGGGACGGTCACCGAGAACTTCTTCTGTTCGGTGCCGCCGCCCGGGTAAATATAGGGCTCCGAGAGGCCTACTCCGTTGACCGTCAGCTGTCCCCGCGTGTTACAGCACTTCACGTGGTCACCGGGCAGACCGATGACCCGTTTGATGAGGTCGTCGTCGCCCGACGGGTAGAGCCCGAGGAACTGCAAGCTGGAGACCAGTGCACCACTCACCCCTGAACGTTTCGTGGACGGCAGGTCGAGCCAGTTCCCGGGGTCGTGGAAGACCACGACGTCACCGCGCTGCAGCGCCAGCGGGCCGGGGGTGAACTTCGAAACGACCACCCGATCGCCCGGGACAAGGGTGTTCTCCATCGAGTCCGACGGAATCCAGAACGACTGTGCCACAAACGTTTTGATGCCCAACGAGAGCACCAGTGCGACCACCACGACGATCGCCAGCTCACGCAGCAACGTGGTGACGCGGCTGCCGCTGCGTTCCGTGCCCGGCTGCTGCCCGCGCACCGAACGGTCACTGCTGCGGGACCGCGCAGGATCCCCCCGTCGTACCAGGATCGCCGTGTCATCCGGAGTGGTCCGTTGCGGCACACGGGGCAGCCGGATGGCGTCCGGCGCCGGCCGGTATGACGAGCGGTCGGCGGCGCCTGCACGGACGCCGCGGTCGGCCCGGTCCGACGTCGTGCCGGACGGAAGCCGATATCGATGATCGCTCACGAAGCGAGTCTCCCCCACGAACCTAGGGGCCAGTACCGCAGCATCACGTTCCCGACGATGTCGTCGACCGGGACCATCCCGCCACCGGGGTCGCCGAGGTGGGATCGCGAATCGTCGGACGCGACCCGGTTGTCCCCCATGACGAAGACGTGTCCGGCCGGGACGCGCACCGTGAAAGGCACCGTGCTGGCCGTCATACCGCGTGGCACGTAGGGCTCCTTCTGCACGTTGCCGTTGATGCGCAACTTACCGTCATGACCGACGGCGACGGTGTCACCGGGCACCCCGATGATGCGTTTGACGTACAGCACCTCACCCGGGTGTATGCCGAGCGCGTCGCCCACCGAACGCAGGAATCCGGCGACACCGGTCGGTGGTGTGTCGCCGGGATGGGCGAAGACGTCCGTGCCGTCGAAGACGACGACCTCGCCGCGGTGCACGTCGTGTGCGTGCAGCTTGCCGACCATGATCCGGTCCCCCTGCCAGAGGGTCGGCTGCATCGACCTCGACGGGACCGTGAATGTTTCCAGCAGCAGGCCGTGGATCAGGACGAGCACCGCGAGGACGGCGAGCACGCCGACGAGGGTGCGGCGGCCACGCGACCACCGGACGCGCTCACCGGCCTCCGGGGACGCCGAAGGCGTGGGGTCCTCCGTAGAGGACTCCACGCCTTCGGTCATACAAACGAAGAGTGAGCTCAGGCCTGCTTGGCCGGGGTCTCGCGCTTCTCCTTGATCTTGGCAGCCTTACCGCGCAGGTCGCGCAGGTAGTAGAGCTTGGCGCGACGCACGTCACCGCGGGTCGCAACCTCGATCTTCTCGATGACCGGGGTGTGCACCGGGAAGGTGCGCTCGACACCGCAGCCGAAGCTGACCTTGCGGACGGTGAAGGTCTCACCGATGCCGCCACCGTGACGACGGATGACGACGCCCTGGAAGACCTGGACACGCGAGCGCGTGCCTTCGACGACCTTCACGTGCACCTTCAGGGTGTCACCGGCGCGGAACTCGGGGATGTCGGTGCGCAGCTGCGCGGCGTCGAGCTCATCGAACTTGTGCATGACGTGCTTCCTTCTCGGGACGCCGCAGGTCGTACCCGGGTAATCAACATGATCGGGTGCGCCGCCGAATGTGTAGCCACATGCTCGGGTGGTGAACCACCGTCGCACTCCCCCTGCGGCGGGGGCCGGGTTCGGTCAGGCGCTCTCGTAATTCTGCCAGATGGAGGGCCGCACCAGGAAATCGGGCGACCCTGCCTCCACTACTTCATCGTGCCCTGGGACAGCGATCCCTGCAGCTGCCGCTGGAAGATGATGTAGGCGACGAGGACCGGCACGACCGTGATGACGACACCGGCGAACAATGCTCCGTAGTTGACCTCGTAACCGGCCGAGGAGACGAAGTTGTACATCCCCTGGGACAGCACATAGTTCTTCTCGTTCGTGTTCAACGCCACCGGCAACAGGAACTGGTTCCACAGCCCGAGGAAGTTGAAGATCGCCACCGCCGCGATACCCGGCCTGGCCATCGGCAGCATCACCTGCAGGAAGGTGCGCCAGTCACCGGCACCGTCGAGTTCGGCGGCCTCCGCGATCTCCGCCGGCAACGCCCGGAAGAACGGGTAGAGGAAGAACACCGTGAACGGGAAGGCGAACGCGACATACGTCAGGATCAACCCGGGGAAGGTGTTGAGCAGCCCGATGTTCTTCAGCACGAAAAACAGCGGCACGATCGCCAGGAAGATCGGGAACGTGTTGCCGGCCAGGATCAAGTAGTAGACGAAACGGCTGCCCCGGAACGGGAAGCGAGCCAACGAATAGGCGCACATCGAGCCCAGCGCCATGACCAGCACCAGCGCGATGCTCACCACGATGACCGTATTGAGCAGGTCGCGTCCCAGCCCGGAGTCGTTCCACGCCGACGAGTAATTGGCGCTCAGGTTGTGCCAGAAGTGCTGAGGCATCTTCCACGGCCCGGCGAAGATCTCGCTCGTCGAGCGGGACGAGGAGAAGAACGTCCACAGCAGCGGAAGAATGACGATCAGCGACCAGAAGATCAGCACGATGTGTGAGCCGATCAGGATGCCGCGTTCACCCGGTTCGCGCTGGTGCGCCCGTTGCGGCACCGGCGGCGTGCCCGGCGGAACGGACCTGGCGGTTTCTTCCGGTCGTTCCTGAGGCTTACTCAGGTCAAGTTGCGAACTCACGCGCCCTCCCGCTTGGCGATCAGCCGGTTGACTCCGAAGACGATCGCCGAGAACGCGAGGGTCAGCACGGCCAGCACGACACCCATGGCGCTGGCGCGGCCGAAGTGTCCCTCGGTGAACGCGGTCTTGTAGAGGTCCTGGGAAATTGTGTATGTCGAGTTACTCGGACCGCCGGTCGGATTCAGCGCGGCCATGTAGACGAAGGCATCCAGTGCCACCACGCCGAGATAGACGTATGCCGTCTGCACGGTTTCGCGCACCATCGGCAGGGTGACGGACCACATGGTCCGCAGCCGCCCGGCCCCGTCGATACGGGCCGCGTCGTACAGCTCGGCAGGAATGCCCTTGATGGCAGCGACGAACAGCACCATGTAGAAGCCGACGAAGCCCCAGATGATCACGAAGATCGACGCCGGCATTGCCGACTTCACTTCGCCGAGCCAGGCGAACGACTCGAAGTGTCCACCGATGCCGAAGGGCAGCTTGGTGAGGACACCGTTGAGCATGCCCTTGGACGGGTCGTAGATCTGCGCCCAGATCACACCGATGACGATCGCCGGGATCGTGTAGGGGAAGAACGAGACGATGCGGTAGACGTTCGAGCCCTTGAGGCCGCGCACCGCACCGGTGTTGGAACCACCGACGGTGACCATCGTCGCGAGCAGGAAGCTGAGGATCACCGTCAGCAACGGCACGATGATCGCCAGGATGATGTTGTTGCGCAGCGCCTGCCGGAAGATGTCGTCGCCGAAGATGTACGTGTAGTTGTCCAGGCCGATGAAGTTCATCGAGCTGGAGAAGCCGCCCCAGTCGGTCAACGAGTAATAGATCGCCTGGATGAACGGCCAGATCACCAAACCGATGTAGATGACCAGCGGCAGGCCGATGGTGACCAGCAGGAAACCGATGCGCGACGGCTGCGTGCGCCTGCCACCACCCCGCTTGGGGGTGGTGGCAGGCGCTGCGACCGGAACTCCGGTCACGAGATCTTGACCTTCTTCACCGACGAGTCATTGGCGACCTTGTCGGTGACCTGCTGCATCGCCTTGGTCAGGCCCTTGGCATCCAGCTGACCGGACAGGAAGCTGTTCCACGGGTTCAGCTGGTCCGGGTTCATGCCGTAGAGGTCGACGAAGCGGATGTTGAAGACCTTGTCGCCGGCCGCGTCGAGCATCTTGATCTGCGACTGGAGCGCGGTCGAGCCGAAGCCGCTCGCCGGCACGGTGCCCTTCACGATGGTCGGTGCCAGCTTCGTCTTGGCGAAGTTGGTCGCGGCCTCCTTGGAGAGCATCGCGCGCAGCACTTCCTTGCCGCCGGCGACGTTCTTGCCCTGGCTGGGAACGACGAACGGCTCGCCCGGTGCCGCGTTGAGCGCCTCGAACGGCATCTTGCTCGAGCTGGTCAGCGTCGGCTCCGGGATGCCCAGCATCTTGAAGCCCTTCTTGGTCTGGGACTTCATTTCGTTCTCGATCCACGACCCCGACGGATAGAGGATCCCCGACTCGTCGTTGCTCCACTGAGCCTGCGCGGCGGTGAACTGAGTACCCGCACCGCCCGGCTTCATGTAGCCCTTCTTGACGATCTCCTCCAGCTTGGCCAGGACACCCTGGATCGCCGGGAGGGACCAGCACTTCGGCTTGAGGTTCTCCAGCGCGAGGCGCACCTCGTCGCCGCCCTCCTTGACCGCGGAGTCGATCACCAGAGTGCGGTAGTAGGTCGAGGCTTCCTTGCCCCACACGAAGAGGTACTTCTTCTTCGCCTTCGCCTTGCCACCGAGGTCGAGCAGGTCGTCCCAGGTCTTGGGCGCGGTCCAGCCGTTGGCCTCGAAGAGGCTGCCGGAGTACCAGAGCCCGTAGACGGTCATGGCGTAGTTGAGGGCGACCATCTTGTCGCCCACGAGGCCACGTTCCTTGACGCCCGGGTAAAGGGTGTCGGAGATCTTCGTGCCCTCGAAGTTGTTCGCGTCGAGCACCGAGCTCAGGTCCTCGAGCTTGTCGGCGATGGTGTTGAGGCCGATGCTGTTGGCACCCGAGTCGTCGATCAGGTCCGGCGGGTTGCCGCTGACGAAGCGCGGCTGCAACTGCTGCGCGATCTGCGTCGACGGGGACACCTTGACGGTGCTGCCGGGGTGCTTCTTCTCGACGACCTTGCCGGCGAACGTCACGTAGTCCGTGCCGTAACCGCCGTTGAAGATCACGGCATCGACCTTGCTGTTGGCCGCCATACCGAACGGGTTGTCGGCGGACGTCTTGCCCGTCGCCGACTTCTTGCCACCACCGCTGCCTGTGCCGCTGCTACCGCCACCGGCACAGGACGCGAGTGCGCCCCCGACCGGCAAGGCGATCCCGGCCGCCAGCGCAGTGCGCATGACCGTCCGGCGTTTGACCGTTGAGTCGATGTGAGTCATGGCCGCGTTACCTCCAGTTGAACTAGCCAAGGCACAGCCGGGGATGGGTCCGACCTCCGAAAGGCCGGTGACTGTACGCCCGCAACAATATGATTAGTTTTGCCAGTATGTGCCGGTTTCGGCTCATAAACGATCACAGATCGGCAACGGCACCCCAACCCCTGCTTCACCGCTTGTCCACCACTTCGTCACCGCGACCACGCGAGGCCTGATGCATTACACCGACTCTGCCGCAACCACCCGAGTGCGGGCCACCCGCCTCGCCGTGTCCGGCGCATTTTTGGGACCGACCAGTCCGCTGCCGGCATACCGCCCGGTGCGGGCGATGACCACGACGTCGCTCGCCGCCGACGCACCCGACGGGATGCGCGAACGTGTCGCCCGCGGCCGCCTGCACACTCCCCTGCCGTATGGCGTGCAGAGCGACTACGACCGCGGCGACCATCCGCTGGAGCTGCCGTCGATCACGCTGGACAACGGGATCCTGCGCGCGACCGTGCTGCCGACCCTGGGCGGGCGGGTGTGGTCGCTGCGGGACCTGCGGGCCGATCGCGAGCTGCTGCTGGTCCCGGAGCGGCTGCGGTTCGCCGGTTTCGCACTGACCGACGCGTGGTTCGCGGGCGGCATCGAATGGAACCTGGGCTCCACCGGGCACGCGACCACCACCTGCCGGCCGATGCACGCGGCGATCGTGGATGCACCGACCGGCCAGGCGCTGCGGCTGTGGGAGTGGGAGCGCACCCGTGACCTGATCCTGAGCCTCGACCTCACGTTGGCGGGTGACCGCCTGCTGGTGTCGACCCGGGTGATCAACCCGGACGCCGAGGCCAAGCCGCTCTACTACTGGACCAACATCGCCGTCCCCGAGACCGAGGCGACGCGCGTGCTCACTCCGGCCACGCAGGCATGGCGCACCAGCTACTCGGGGTCGCTCGACCTGGTGCCGGTCCCCCGCCCGGAGGACACGATCGACATCAGCTACCCGGCGGCGTCGAGCGCGTCGGCCGACTACTTCTTCGACGTCGCCGAGCAGTCCGGGCGCTCGATCACCTCCGTGGAGGCCGACGGCACCGGCTTCTGTCAGACCGCCACGGCCGAACTGCACGGCCGCAAGCTCTTCCTCTGGGGCCACGCGCCGGGTGGGCGCCGGTGGCAACGTTGGCTGGTCGACGACCAGTCGTATGCCGAGATCCAGGCGGGCGTCTGTGCCACACAACTCGAGCACGACCTGATCGACGGCTCGTCGCAGCGCTCCTGGACCGAGGCGTTCGGCCCGGCGTCGCTGGATCCGGCCGCCGCGGCCGGTGCGTTCGGTGCGGCGGCGCAGGCCGCTGCCGATGCGGTGCAGTCGGCCGTGCCGATCGCGGACCTCGAGGAATGGCACCGTCGCTGGCTCACCGACTACGCGACCCGTATGCCGCAGGAAGCGCTCTCCGACGGATCCGGTTGGGGCCAGGCCGAACTCGCGCTCCGGCAGCAGGCGGCACCGGACGGCCTGACCTTCCCAGAGGTCGACGACGACAGTCGGCTCGCGGCAGCTCTGCTGGCCGGCGAGCCGATCGACGGGCCGCTGCTTCCGTTGATCTCGAAACGCTGGCAGCGGGTCATCCAGCGGTCGGCAGCCGGCTGGTGGCGCTCCTACGCGCTCGGCGTCGTCGACCATCTGGCCGGTGCGACGGAGTCCGCACGCGAGCACTACCGCGAGAGCATCGAGGACCGGGAGACCGCCGTCGCACTGCGCGGGCTGGCCGTGCTCACCGACGATGTGGACGAGGCGGCGCTGCACTACCGGCGCGCGCGTGACCTCGATCCCGCGATCCGTGGGCTGCTGACCGAGCACGTGACGCTGTTGCTGTCGGCCGGTCGAGCAGCGGATGCGTTGCAGGCCGTCGATGCCGCGAACCCGGAGCTCCGCGACCACGGACGCACCCGTCTCTTGCGTGCCCGGGCACTGCGCGACCTCGGCCGGGATGCTGAGGCCGCCGAGCTGCTCTCCGATCTCGAGGTGCCCGATCTCGCGGAGGGCGATCGGGCGATCGGCGACCTGTGGCGTCAGGTGTGCCCGGACCGCCCGGTCCCGGCGCAGCTGGACTTCAGCATGACCGGCGACTGAGCGGGCGGTCAGCGACGGCGCTTCACCAGCGCGACCGCGCCCTCCGGAACCTCACGCCGCGCGATCCGGAAGCCCGCCTTGCGGTACATCCGCTGGTTGTCCTCACTGTTGACCCCCGTGAACAGCGTGTATGACGTGACGGCCTCCGGCGCCACCTGCTGGATGAACTCCAGCAGGTGGCGACCGAATCCGCGCCCGCGCAGGTCGGGGGCGACCATCAGCCGACCGATGTCCCACTCGGTGTCGCCACGCCCGCCTGCGGTGTCGATACGGGCGCGCACGGAGGCCACCATCCGACCGTCGACCCTGGCGACATACGTGGTCCACTCGCGCAGCGATGCGGTCAGCGACTCCGCCGTCTCGTGTTGGGCGGGGATGTTCAGCGACTGGTTGACGATCCCCTCGCGCAGCCAACACGCATGCGTCAGTGTCAGCAGCTCGCCGACATCCGCCGGGGTCGCAACGGTGATCTGCAGATCCTCGGCGCCGGCGGCCGCCGCCGGGCGCAACAGATCCGGTCGTCGTGCCGCGGTGCGCTCCAACCGCTGCTCGTGGCGCCAGGCCGCGATCCGGCCGTGGTCACCGGAAAGCAACACGTCGGGCACCGAAAGGTCCTGCCAGTGCTCGGGTTTGGTGTAGACGGGGTATTCCAGTAGACCGTCCTCGTGCGACTCCTCCACCAAGGACTGCGCGTTGCCGATGACTCCGGGGATCAGCCGGGCGATCGCCTCGGTCATCGCCAGCGTGGCGACCTCTCCGCCGTTGAGGACGTAGTCGCCCAAGGACAACACCCGCACGTCGTAGTCGGCGGCCGCGCGTTCATAGACGCGCTCGTCGATGCCTTCGTAGCGTCCGCAGGCGAAGACGAGGTGGTCCCGCTCGGCGAGGTCGCGCGCGATCGACTGATCGAAGCGTTCACCTCCGGGTCCCGGGATGATCAGCACCGGGCGCGTTCCGGCGTCCTGCACGACATGCGCCAGCGCCTCTCCCCATGGTTCGGGCTTCATGACCATGCCCGCGCCGCCGCCATACGGCGTGTCGTCGACGGTGCGGTGCCGGTCGTGGGTGAAGTCGCGCAGGTCGTGCACCCGAAGGTCGATCCGCCCGTCGCGGCGCGCCTTGCCGATCAGCGAAAGGTCAAGCGGTGCAAGGTAATCGGGGAAGATCGTGACGACGTCGATGCGCATGCTCACGCCTCCGACAGGTCGAGCAGGCCAGGAGGAGCGTCCACGACGATCCGACCGGCGTCGACGTCGACCTCCGGGACGATCTGTTCCACGAAGGGGACGAAGCCCGTCCGGCCGCCCACCAGTCGCACCTCGAGCAGGTCCTGCACCGGTCGGTCGTGCAACTCCACCACCGTGCCCAGCTCGACACCCTTCGGATCGACGACGGTCAGCCCGATCAGGTCCTCGGCATACCAGGCGTCCTCGTCGTCGTTGTCCTGTGCGGCCCCCAGCAGCTGCGTGCCGCGCAGGCCTTCCGCGGCCGTTCGGTCCGCGGCCTCCTCGAAAGAGAGCAGGTGAATCCCGTTGTGGATGCGGTGCGTTCGCAGCGTCAGCGGACCCTTGGCGGCCGGATCGGTGTGGAAGACGGCTCCGATGACGAACCGCTCGTCGGGTGCGTCCGTGTGCAGGCGCACGGTCACCTCTCCCTTGAGACCGTGCGGCTTGCCGATCCGTGCGATGAGGACGTCGTTCATGTCCGTCATTGTGGGGCGTCCGTCCACGCACCCGCTCGCATGACCCGCTGCACCGCGAGGTCCGCGTCCAGCACCAGCAGGTCGGCCCGCTTGCCCGGGGCGAGGTCGCCGCGGTCGTCGAGACCGATCACGCGTGCCGGGTTCGCCGACGCGGCCACCGACGCCTCGGCGAGCTCGACACCGTTGCGGACGGCCCGTGCGAATGCGCTGTCCATCGTCAGCGAACTCCCCGCGAGCGAGCCGTTCTCCAGCCGCGCCGCGCCGTCACGCACCCACACCCGCTGACCACCGAGCACGTATTCGCCGTCGCCGACACCGGTCGCATCGATGGCATCGGTGATGAGCACCAGCCGGTCGTTGCCGCGCGCCAGCACCTCACGCAGGACCGCCGGATGCAGATGGATGCCGTCGTTGATCGTCTCGCAGGCCACACCCGCGTCCAGGCTGGCCAGCACCGGCCCGGGCTCGCGGTGGTGGATGGGCCGCATGCCGTTGAACAGGTGGGTCGCGAGCGTCGCGCCGTGATCGAAGGCCGCACGCGCCTGCTCGTATGACGCGTCGGTGTGGCCGACTGCCGCCACGACCCCGGCCGCCACGGCTGCATCGATGAGCTCGAGCGCGCCCGGGAGTTCCGGTGCGACGGTGATCACCCGCAGGTGACCACGCGCGGCCTCCACCATCCGGCCGAACGCGGCGAGGTCCGGCTCGAGCAGATGGTCGGGGTTCTGTGCGCCGCATCGCACGTGCGAGAGGAACGGCCCCTCCAGGTGCGCACCGGCGATCTCACCGACATCGGCCAGATCCGCCGCCCAGCTCAGCTGCTGGCAGAGCGCGTCGACCGGTGCGGTGACCAGGGAGACCAGCGACGTCGTCGTTCCGTGTCCGCGGTGGAATCGGACCGCGCCGGCCAGATCGGCTGGTGACGCGCTCATGTCGTGACCGCCACCGCCGTGCACGTGGATGTCGACGAAACCGGGCACGACCAGTGCGCCGGACAGGGACTCACCACCGGTGAGTTCCGCGCCCACCGCCGTGATCCTGCCCTCCTCGATGCGGAGACCTCCGTCGATGATTCCGTCCGGGGTGACCACCCGCGCGTCGCTCAGCGCTACCTCTGCCATGCGGTCCATCGAACACCACGACCCGCGACGGCATTCGGCCAGCGTGCCGACCCGGTGCAACTTGCACCGAGTGCAGCAAGTCTTGAATGAAGATGCGTTAAACTTACGTCTATCGCGCACAAACCGTCATCCGTCGACACGATCGACGATTCGTACCCACCGTGAAGGAGTCCGACCGTGTCGCACGTCGCCGCAGAGATCACCAGCCAACCCGAGGTATGGCGCCGCGCCGCCGAGGTTGCCGCGACTCCCGAGTCCGCCGAGGCGATGCCTGCTGCCGGTGAGCGGGTCGCGATCGTCGGTTGCGGCACGTCCTGGTTCATGGCGCAGTCGGCAGCGGTGCTCCGCGAGGAGGCGGGTCAGGGCGAGACCGATGCCTTCGCCGCGTCCCAGTTCCCGGTCGACCGGAAGTACGACCGCGTCGTTGCCATCACCCGGTCCGGGACGACGAGTGAGGTCATCGATCTGCTGCGCCGGCTCGGTCCGGACCAGCGCTCGACCGTCGTCACCACGGAGGTCGACCACCCGGTCGTGCCCCTGGCGACCCATCACGTGCTGCTCGGCTTCGCCGACGAGAAGTCGGTTGTGCAGACGCGCTTCGCCACGAGCGTGCTCGCCTGGTGGCGTGCGGCCCTCGGCGAGGACCTGACCGCGGCCATCAAAGACGCCGAGACCGAGCTCGCCGCGCCCCTGGCCGACGAGCTGGTCCGCGCGACGCAGTTCAGCTTCCTCGGCGACGGCTGGACCGTCGGTCTCGCCAACGAGGCAGCCCTGAAGTTGCGTGAGGCGTCGCAGACCTGGACAGAGTCCTACCCGGCGATGGAGTTCCGTCACGGGCCGATCAGCATCGTCGACGAGCGCTCTGTCGTATGGGTTTTCGGCGAGGCGCCAGAGGGCTTGGCCGACCAGGTCGCCGCCACCGGAGCACGATTCGTGCAGAGCGACACGGACGCCATGGCCGCGCTGACGACGGCACAGCGGGTTGCCGTCGCGCTTGCCGAGGCGTCCGGCAAGAACCCCGATGAGCCTCGTGCGCTGACGCGCTCCGTGGTGTTGTCTTGAGTGATCGCGATCTGGTCCTCGCCGTCGACGTCGGCGGGACCTCGATCAAGGCTGCCGTGCTGGACACGGCCGGCACGGAGACGCTGCGGCGCGCCGTGCCGACCCCGTTCGACCATGGCCCCGACGCGGTCGTGAGCGCCATCCGGGAGCTCGTCGTCGACCGCGTCGCAGCTGCCGTTTCCGCCGACACCCCCGTACGGGCCGTCGGACTGGTCGTGCCGGGAGTCGTCGACACCGTGGCGGGCATCGCTCGATACGCGAGCAACATCGGCTGGCACGACGTGCCGCTGCGCGACATCATCAGGGACGCCGTCGACCTGCCGACCGCCATCGGCCACGACGTGCAGGCCGCCGGCCTCGCCGAGGCGACGATGGGTGCGGCCCAGGGCGTGTCGGACGCACTGATCGTGGTGCTGGGCACCGGCATCGCTGCCGTGGTGATCTCGGGTGACCGGGTGGTGCGCGGCGCCGCCGCCATACCCGGGGAGATCGGGCACATCCCGGTCGGTGATCTCGAAACGCGTTGCCGTTGTGGTGCATTCGGCTGTTTGGAGATGTTCGCCTCCGCACGCGGCGTCGCGCGCCTGTATGCCGAGCGCTCCGGCCGTTCGCTCGAGAGCTCCGAGATCGTCGCTCGCCTCGACGACGATCCGGACGCAGCCGCCGTCTGGCAGGTGGTGACCGCGACCCTGGCACGCGGCCTGGTCGCGGGCGCGTTGATCACCGACCCGGCGCGTGTGGTTCTCGCCGGAGGGCTGTCCCAGGCCGGCGACGCACTCATCACACCGACCCGCGCCGCATTCGAATCCGGTATGCCGTGGCGTCGTGCGCCGGCACTGGTCGCGTCACCGCTCGGCGGGCGCGCCGGACTGCTGGGGGCCGGCATCCTGGCCCGTGAGGCAGCCGGAGCCACGCCGTGATCGTGGCGGTATGCCTGAACCCCGCGGTCGACGTCACCTACACGGTCTCCGCGCTACGGCCGGGCGCGTCGCACCGGGTCCGAACCGTTCGGCGCCGCCCGGGCGGCAAGGGCGTCAATGTCGCCGCTGTGCTCACGCAGCAGCAGATCCCGTCCCGGGTCACGGGACTCGTCGGCGGCAGCGTCGGCGCCGAGTTGATCGCAGGTCTGGACGCTGCAGGGATCGCGCATGGGCTGTGCCCCGTCGCCGACTCGACGCGGCAGACGGTGACCGTGGTGGCCGAGGATGAGGCCACCGTTCTGAACGAACCGGGACCGATCGTCACCGAAGCCGAATGGCCCGCATTTAAAACGGCATTCGCCGCCTCCCTGCAGGATGCGGACGTCGTGACGATCTCCGGCAGTCTGCCCGGCGGTGTGCCGGACGACTCCTACGGCCAACTCGTAGCGCTCTGTCGCGGCGCCGCCGTCCCGGTGATCCTCGACTGCGAGGGGCCGGCCCTCGCCGCCGCGCTGCCGGCCGGCCCCGACATCGTCAAGATCAACGACCACGAAGCCGCGACGACGACCGGTGTGCCGACCGACTCGCTGCCGGGCGTCGTGAACGCCGCCACCACGCTCCGCGCGCACGGTGCAGGTGACGTGGTCATCACCCGCGGGGCAGAGGGCGTCGTGGCCGTCACGTCGTCCGGCCGGTATGTCGTACACCCCGCCGCAGCGGTCCGTGGCAACCCGACCGGCGCCGGCGACGCTTTCACCGCCGGCCTTGCCGCGTCCACCGCGGACGGCCTCGACTGGCCCGCCCGGCTGCGCCGCGCGTCCGCTTGGGCCGCTGCGGCCGTCGCGACGCCGACCGCCGGTGTGCTCGACCTGCGGGTCGCCGACGAACACGAGGACCGCACCACGATCGAGGAGATCCAACCGTGACACTCACCGCCACCGCTCCACCCCACGAAGTTTCTCCTCCGCTGCGCTCCCCCGAATACTTCGTGGGGACCCCGGGTTCGTCATCCGACACTCTGCGAGGCTTGTGACATGACGATCTCCAGCACTGCCGATCTCGTTGCCGCTGCGCGTGATTCGCGCTCCTGCGTCTTCGCGTTCAACGTCGTGACGCTCGAGCACGCCGAAGCCATCGCGGCCGGGGCGACCGCGGCCGGGCGACCGTGCATCCTGCAGTTGAGCCACAACTCGCTCGACTTCCACCGGGACCCGCGGCCGATCATGGCCGCGACGGTCGCCGTCGCGCAGGCCGCGGAGGTGCCGCTCGCCATACACCTCGACCACATCACGGACGCCTCGCTCGCGCTGCGGGCGGCAGAGCTCGGCGCGAGTTCGGTGATGTTCGATGCCGGCGCACTCCCCTACGAGCAGAACGTCGCATCGACCGCGGACGTCACCCGTCGCGCGCACGATGCGGGGCTTTTCGTCGAGGCCGAACTCGGTTATGTCGGAGGCAAACCCGACGCACCGGCGAGCGCGCACGCTGCCGGGGTCCGGACCGACCCCACCGAAGCCAAGGAGTATGTCGCCACCACCGGTGTCGACGCTCTCGCGGTGGCCGTGGGAAGCAGCCACGCGATGACCGACAAGTCCGCGACCCTCGACCACGAGCTGATCGGTGCGCTCCGCGATGCGACGGGCACGCCCCTGGTGTTGCACGGATCCTCCGGGGTGCCGGACGCTCAGTTGCAGGCCGCGGTCGCCGCCGGGATGGTCAAGATCAACGTCGGCACCGCCCTCAACATCGCCTTCACCGAAGCGGTGCGCGAGACGATGGCGGCTTCGGAGAAGGTCGACCCGCGGCCCTACCTGGGAGCCGGACGCGCGGCCATGACGGCAGAGGTCGAACGGCTGTTGCGCCTGATCTGATCGGCCGGGTCGATGCGACGACGGCCGACGGGAGTCGGGTGTCTAGACCTGCACGACCTCGATGCCGGCCGCCTCGAACTCCTTGACGACGACCGGATCGGCACCGTCGTCGGTCAGCAACATGTCGATCTGGGCCGGTGGGCAGATCGTGCAGAACGCCCGCTTGCCCAGCTTGCTGCTGTCCGCAACGACGACCACGCGCTGGGAGCGTCCGGTCATCGCCTGGTTGATCTCGCCCTCGTCGTCGTGGCGCGTCGCGGCGCCATACTTCGCCGAGACGGCGTCGACACCGATGAAGAGCAGATCGATGGTCATGGACTCGATCACCGGACGCGCGAAATGCCCTACCAATTCGAAGGATTGGGGCCTGATGACCCCACCGATCACGACGACCTTGAGCTGCCGCCGGACAGCCAGATCACTGGCGATGTTGAGCGCATTGGTCACCACCGTGACCGAATGCAGGGCGCCCGCCTCACCTTCGGCGAGATCCGCCCGCGACGACAGGCTGCGCGCCACCTCGGTCGTCGTGGTGCCGCCGTTGAAGCCCACCACCGACTGCGGCTCGATCAGGTTCGCCGCGTAATCGGCGATGCGGCGCTTCTGGTCCGACTGCCGCGCGTTCTTGTAGCGCAGTGGCAGGTCGTAACTCACCGACCCGGCCACTGCTCCCCCGCGGGTGCGCGAGATCAACTGCTGGTCGGCCAGATCGTCCAGGTCGCGCCGCGCCGTCGCCGGCGAGATCCCGAAGTCGCTGACCAGTTGCTCCACGTCGATGGAGCCGTCCTGGGCGATGCGTTCCAAGATCGCGTTGAACCGCTCGTGCTTACGCACTACCCACTCCAGTCATGTGATGATTGGTGCTCCTGAAACCGAAGTTTGCGTCAAAAATCTGCAGTTGTCGAGTCACCTGCACGCATTTCCCGCAAACTCGCCGCAGGTATGCCGAAGGGGTATGCCGCGAGCGACTGCTCACGCCATACCCCTTCGAACGAGTGGCTATCTCACCGGTCGGTGTCGACGATGTCCACTCGGATGTTCTTGCCACCGGCAAGGGCCTTGACGACCTCGCGCAACGCCGAAGCGGTGCGGCCGGACCGGCCGATCACTCGGCCGAGGTCGTCCGGGTGGACCCGGACTTCCAGCAGCTCGCCGCGTCGACCGTTCGAGTGACGCACGGTGACGTCCTCGTCGTTGTCGACGATGGCCTTGACCAAGTGCTCGAGAGCTTCCTCCAGCACGGGCTCAGTCCTCGGACTTGGCACCCGGCGCGGCGAAGCCGGCAGCCTCAGCGGCCTCGGCCGTCTTGAACCACACCTCGGCAACCGTGGACTCGTACCACCGGGAGTCGGTGGTGTGGAACTTCATCGAGTCCTTGTTGCCCTTGACCGTGAACACCTTCGGGTCCGGCGAAGCGCCGTCCTCGAGCGGTGCCGCGGAGTCGGCGCCGTAACCGCCGTCGACGATCGCTGCCGGCGCGGTGGCCTCCTCGGCCTTCGGCTCTGCAGCCTTGGCGTCGCCTGCCTTCGGCTCGGCCTTCTTGCGGGAGGTCGTCGCCGACCCCTTGCCCGAGTCGTCGGCGGCGTTCTGCGCAGCTGCCAGGGCAGCCTCGTAGAGGTCCTTCTTGGACGCCTTCGGCTCGGCGACGCGCAGGGTGCCCTCGGCGCCCGGCTCGCCCTTGAACTTCTGCCAGTCACCGGTCACCTTGAGGATCGCGGCAACCTGCTCGGTCGGCTGCGCGCCGACACCGAGCCAGTACTGTGCACGCTCGGAGTCCACCTTGATGAAGCTCGGCTCTTCCTTGGGGTGGTAGAGACCGATCTCCTCGATCGCACGGCCGTCGCGCTTGGTGCGCGAGTCCATGACGACGATGCGGTACTGAGCGTTGCGGATGGCGCCGAAGCGCTTCAAACGAATCTTGACGGCCACTTGAGTGGTCTCCTTCATGATGAAGAGCAGCGGCGAGACCGGGGTGGGGAACACACCGGGGAGCCGTTGCTCGGGGGTAGGCGTGCGACACCACCGGTGAGAGGGCCGACGGGCGCACGGGTACGCCCGTCATTCTGCCAGAGTGCGGGCCCCCTGCCCAATCGGGCCGAACCGGCTCAGGAAGGATCTGCCACCTGGCCGAGGAAGAGCGGCGCACCGGTCTGCGTGTCATGTATGGCGAAGAAGAACGCGCGGTCCACGTCGAGCGTCTTGGGCAGCTGCGACGGCGCGGCGCCCGGCTCCATGCCGACGCCCGTCGCGGCCGCGGCCTCGGTGCCGTGCTGGTCGACCTTCACGATCGACTGATGGGTGACCGAGCTGACCTTGATGTCGCCCGGCTTGCCGGCGATGCCGGACAGATCGGCACCCGCTCCGAAGAGGTCGCGAACGCCCAGCGCCTCCAGCGCGGGGACCAACTGGCTGCGGGTGTCGATCGAGAACGGCGGCATGGTCAGCGTGACCTTGCCGTCGGCGGTCCCCTTGACGGCCTTCGGCAACACGGTCGCCAACTGCTTGCGCACGGCGCCGAACGCGCCCTTCGCCGGCAGGACGATCGTCATCGCGAGACCGCCCCCGACATACGGGATCGTGACGCTCTGCCAGTTGCTGCCGGCCGCCACGGGGGTGCGGGACTCGGCCTTCATGTAGGGCACCTGGACCGTCGTGTCGGTCGCGGTGGTGAACGCACGCGGAGCGCTCGGTGTGCCGAACTGCTCCTGCCACGACGCCTTCAGGTAGAGGGCGTTGACCAACTCCAGCAGGCTGCGCGGCGTCACATCCTTGGCGGTGAGCAGGGTCGGGATCAGACCGTGGGTGCGCTCGCTGACCCACCCGTTGATCTGGCGCAGCGCGCCGGCCGCGTCACCCTTGTAGTCGACGACGTGCAGCTGGGCGTCGTAGCCGGTCGCCAGCGCGTGCAGGTAGTCCTTGTGCACCGCCAGGTCCTTGTCCGGCCACAGCGAGTTCGCGGCCTGCACCACGGATGCGGAGTCCTTGTTCGTGCCACTGGCCTTGATCGCCTTCGCCACCGCGGCGTCGATCGCCGTGATGTTCCCGGCCTGACGCTGCTGGTCTCCCCCGAGCACCGTGGCGAGCTGTCGCTGGCTGGCGCCGCGCGCGCCGGCGTCGGTCATGGCGAGCGCCGCGTAGATGGAGTACGGGCTGATCGAGCCGTTGTCGGTCTCCCCGATCGTGGTGGTCTTGAGCAGCACTCGTACGCCGAACCCGGTCAGGTCGGCGCCGGCGCGAGCGTTCGGACCGGGTGTCATCCGGGCGGCGCTGACGGCCAGCACGCCATTGCTGTCCGGCGTTGCCGTACCCGTCGAATCACCAGAGCCACCAGACGTTTTCCCGGACGGCGAGGGCGCGGCCCCTGAGCTGGACGAACAGCCCGCCAATGCGGTGCCCAGAGACACCAGAGCGAGCGATTGAAGAGCCTGCCGACGATTCATCAGTTCCCCTTGAGAGTCGTTGCTTGTCGTGTCCGAGCCGATCTGTCATGAAGACGCACACCCGCGCCGAGAGGTTGCCTGCAGGCACTTTTCCGTTCGTAACCGCCCGATAACAATCGTCTCGTCGATTTGGATATGTGTCCGATTTATGTTCCGGTGGAGGCACCGGTCGTGTTGTCCCCCGGCCGGATACCGCTGTCTCAGCAGGAGGAATATCGGCGTGTCGGTGCTTCAGGCGCAACACCTGTACAAAGTTTTCGGTCGACGGCCGGACGAGGTGGTGAAGCGACTCGAAGAAGGCGCCGACCCTGCCGAACTTCGCGAGAAGTATGACGTGACACCCGCCGTCATCGACGCCTCCTTCGACGTCCGGGAAGGCGAGATCTTCGTCGTCATGGGCCTGTCCGGCTCGGGCAAGTCCACGCTGATCCGGATGCTCAACGGCCTGCACCCGGCCACCTCCGGGAAGGTCCTGATCCACGGCGAGGACATCAGCACCATGAGCGGTGCCCAACTGCGCAAGACCCGCAGTGAGCACATCAGCATGGTCTTCCAGCATTTCGCGCTCTTCCCGCACCGGACCGTGTTGCAGAACGCGGCATACGGCCTGAAGATCAAGGGCCTCAAGGAGTCCGAGCGCAACAAGAAGGCGCGCGAGGCGCTCAGCATGGTCGGTCTGGACGGCTGGGCCGACCACAAGCCGGGCGAGCTGTCCGGCGGCATGCAGCAGCGTGTCGGTCTGGCCCGCGCGCTCGCTGCCGAGACCGACATCATGCTGATGGACGAGGCGTTCAGCGCGCTCGACCCGCTGATCCGTCGCGATATGCAGGACCAGCTGATCGAGCTGCAGCAGAAGCTCGGCAAGACCATCGTCTTCATCACCCACGACCTCAACGAGGCCATGCGGATCGGTGACCGGATCGCGATGATGCGCAACGGCCGCATCGTGCAGATCGGCACCGCCGAGGAAATCCTGACCGACCCCGCGAACGACTATGTCGCGCAGTTCATTGCCGACGTGGACCGCACCCGGGTGCTGACCGCCGGTTCGATCATGGAGCCACCCGTCGCGACGCTCGGTCTGGGCAACGGGCCGAAGGCCGCACACAAGATGATGCGCGAGCACCAGCAGGCCGGTCTGTATGTCGTCAGCCGGGACCGCACCCTGCAGGGCTATGTCATGGAGGAGACGGTCGCCGCGAACCGCGAGCTGCCGACGATCGAGTCGCTCGTCGAACCCATCGAGACCGCCGTCTCCGTCGACGAGCAGGCCGCGCACCTGTTCACCCCGGCCGCGAACGTGCGACTGCCGCTCCCGGTCGTCGATGCCGACAACAAGCTGCGCGGCGTCATACCGCGCGTGACGCTGCTGGCTGCGTTGGGCCAGGTGGACAGTCACGAGACGACCCGGGTGGTCGAAATCGATGACGTACCAGCACCTTCCGCGGGTGAGGAAGTGCACTCGGGCAACAGCGCCACCGACCTGCTGACCAAGACGACCATGGGAGAAGACCGATGAGCACGGTGATGCCACGCATCCACCTCGGGTCGTGGGCGAACGACGTCGTCGACTGGTTGACCGACCACTGGCAACCGTTCTTCGACGGCCTGGCCTCGGTGATCAACCACCCGGTCGACTGGATCACCGACCTGCTGACCAAGGACGTCCCGGTCATCGCGATCATCATCGCGGCCGCGCTCATCGCGTGGCTGACCCGCGGCTGGAAGGCATCCATCCTGTCGGCCGTCGGATTCCTGTTGATCGACGGGCTCGACCAGTTCGAGCCGATGGTGCAGACGCTCAGCCAGGTGTTGGTCGGCAGCATCATCGCCATCGCCATCGCGATTCCGGTGGGCATCTGGGCCGCCCGGTCGAAGCGAACGTCCACCGTCGTGCGGCCGATCCTCGACTTCATGCAGACGCTGCCGCCATACGTCTATGTGCTCCCCGGCCTCTTCCTGATGGGCCTGGGCGCCGCCAACGCGGTGCTGGCGACTGTCGTCTTCGCAATGCCCCCGGGTGTACGACTCACCGAGCTCGGCATCCGGCAGGTCGACGACGAGATGGTCGAGGCCGGACAGGCATTCGGCGCCACCCCGCGCGAGGTGCTGCGCGAGATTCAGATGCCACTCGCACTGCCCAGCATCATGGCCGGCATCAACCAGATCATCATGCTCTCGCTCTCGATGGTCGTGATCGCGGCGGCGGTCGGCGCGCCGGGTCTCGGCGCAGGGATCTTCCAGGGGCTTTCGCAACTGGACGTCGGCCTCGGCGTCGAAGCGGGTGTGTCGGTGGTGATTCTCGCGATGTACCTCGACCGAGTGACCGATGGCCTGACCAAGCCCCAACTCGGGCTGCGCTCGGAGGTCGAGCGAATCCGCAGCCGAGGTCGCGCCGCCGCCACGATGTTCGGCGCCGGTATGACGCACTGAACACAACGCACTGAACACAACGCTGTAGAGACTCAGGAGAGAAGAGGAACGGAACTGATGGAACAGACACGACGAAACGTCCTTGCCGGCCTGACCGCACTGGGTGCCGGGGGGCTGCTCAGCGCCTGTGGCACCGCGGCATCGTCGGGAGGCGGCTCCGGCGACAGCGGCGACTCCGGCAAGAGCGGCGGTTCCGACGTCGGCAAGGACGTCGGTCACAAGATCATCGGCATCGAGCCGGGTGCCGGCCTGACGATCGCCACCAAGAACATGCTCAAGGAGTACGGCCTCTCCGACTGGACGCTGCAGACCTCCACCACCCCCGCCATGCTCGCCGCCCTCAAGAAGGCCGTCGACGCGAAGAAGCCGATCATCGTCACGCTGTGGCGGCCGCACTGGGCATACAGCGCGTTCCCGCTGCGCGACCTGAAGGACCCGAAGGGTGCGATGGGCAGGCCGGACGGCATTCACGCGATCGGCACGAAGAACTTCAAGGCTGACTTCCCCGAGGTCTACGCGATGCTGAAGAACTTCCACATGACCGATGCCACGCTCGCGCCGCTGGAGAACGAAGCGATGCAGAAGCACAAGGGCAAGCCCGCGGACGGCGCAACGGCCTGGATCAAGAGCAACAAGAGCTTCGTCGACAAGCTCTCCCAGGGCGTCACCGCCAAGCCCGGCAAGAAGAACATCACCATCGGATACATCAACTGGGACGAGGACGTCGCGACCACGCACATGTGGCAGCAGATCCTCGAGGCCAAGGGCTACACGGTCAAGATCCAGCAGATCTCCGACGCCGGACCGGTCTACGTCGGCCTGGACAAGGGCGACATCGACCTCTTCCTGGACGGTTGGTTGCCGGCGACGCACAAGACCTATTGGGCGAAGTACGGCAAGGACCTGACGGACATCACCACGTGGTACGACAAGGCACCGCTGACCATCGCAGTGCCGAAGTACATGGACATCACGTCCCTGGATCAGCTGAAGGGCTGAACCCGCCGGAACTCCGTCGAGGGCGCGAAACCGACTGTCCAATAGTCGGTTTCGCGCCCTTCGTCATATCTCTTGAGGTGAGATCCCTGAGGAGCCCGTGAGGAACGAGCGGGCGTCTCGAAGGGCCTGTCGACCCCCTGAAAATGAAAATGCGATTGTCGGTGCATCCGCGTAGCGTTGAGCAACGATGACCACCACCGCCTCTCGTGCCGCCGACGGCACCGTCACCCAGCCGTCGACCACTCCCCCACAGGATCACCGTCGTCAGCTCGGCTGGCGGCGGCTCGCCGGCATACCCACGACACTGACGCTCACGGTGCTCGCCGTGGGCACCGTCGCCCAGACGATGGGCACCGTCGTCGCCGGTCGGCTGGCCGCGCACCCGACCAGCACCCTGGTGACCCTGCTCGCCGCGTGCGTCGTCGGTGGTGCGGTGCTCGACACGATCGGCAGGTTCTTCTGGGCCTCGATCATCGACCGCGCCGAAGGCGCGCTACGTGGCGATCTGCTGGATGCCGCTCTGCACCAACCACTTTCGGCGTTGTCGGAGCAGGCGGTCGGCGAGGTTCTCGACCGCGTCGACGACGACACCCACGAGGTCGGCACGCTGCTCCGCCAGCAGGTATGGCGCCTGCTGCAGACCCTCGTCGCACTGGTCCCGATGTGGCTGATCGCCGGTTTCACCTGGTGGCCGGCCTGGATCGCGTTCCCCGCGATCGCCAGCGTGACGTTCCTGGTGATCAAGCCGAAGCTCGGCGAGTTGGCGCGTCGCAAGGTCCAGGAGGAGATCGCCTGGACCGACCATGCCGCCGCACTCGAGGAGGGCATCGCCGGTGCGGACGACCTGCGCACCAGTCTGGGCCAGCCGTTCGCCGTCGCCCGGCTCGCGCGACTGTCCGCGACCATCCATGAGCGGTTCCGCCGGGTGCTCGACCTCGAATGGCTCTTGACACTGCGCGCCAGTGTCCTGCTGCACGGACTGCTGGCCGCGGTCGGCCTCGTCGGCATCGCACTCGTCTCCGGTGGCGGCATGTCGGTCGCCTCCGTCGTGACCCTGTTCCTCGTCACCACCACGTTCGTCGGCCAGATCGACATGACGGCTCGGCACCTGCCGGACCTGCAGACCGGCATCGGTGCACTGATCCGCCTGCGCCAGATGCTGTCGGTCGAGCCCGAGCCGACCGGCGGTGCGTCCCTCCCCAAGACGCCTCTCGACATACGCCTCGAGAACCTCGAATTCAGTTACGACGAGGGCACTTTCGCGCTGCAAGACCTTTCTCTGCACGTCCCCGCCGGACACACGGTCGCGCTCGTCGGACGCACGGGTTCCGGCAAGTCCACCCTGGCCTCACTACTGTCCCGCGCGGTCGAGCCGCCCCGCGGCATGGTCTTCCTGGGCGATGCCGACGTGACGACGCTCGACCTGACGCAGTTGCGTTCCGCGGTCGGCGTCGTCACCCAGCGCACCGAGCTGCTGGTCGGCACACTCGCCGAGAACATCGCGCTCTTCGCGGACATCCCGCGCGCGACCATCGTCGACGCGGTCGACCGGCTCGGCCTGACCGACTGGGTCGACGGACTGCCCGACGGCCTCGACACGATGCTCGGCGCGAGCGGCACCTCACTGTCCGCGGGCGAGGAGCAGCTGGTCGCGTTCGCCCGGCTGCTGGTCCGCGATGTGCGGGTCGTCGTCCTCGACGAAGCGACGGCCCGGATGGACCCGTTGACCGAGCGTCGCGTCGTATCCGCGGCTGAGCACCTGCTCGCCGGCCGCACCGGCGTGCTGGTCGCACACCGGCTGAGCACGATCGCCCGCGCCGACCAGGTCGCGGTGCTCGATCGCGGCCGCCTCGTGCAGAGCGGCCCCCGCCAGGAGCTCGCGATCGCCGAGGGCCCGTTCCGGTCACTGCTGGAGGCCTCCGCAGCGCACGAGATCGAGGAGCAACAGGCCGAGCACGACGCTGCGGTGCACCAGGTCGGCGGACGCCGCCGCACCGGTCCGCCGCCGGATCTCGACGACCCGGGTCACGGCCCGTCGCTGGCACGCGGTGTCGCCCACGCGCTCCGGATCACCCCGCGGTGGGGCGCGGTGGCCATCGGGCTGTTCCTCGGCTCGGCACTACTCGGATCCCTCGGTGCCGTCACCGGTCTGGTCTGGGGCAACGCCGTCCAGGACCTCAAGGACGGTCACACCCCGACCACGCTGGGCGTCCTGCTCGTCGTGTGCCTCCTCGCCGGACCGCTGATGCTCTCCGAGGCCATCCGCCGCTACCCGCGGTGGTGGATCGAGGTGCTACTGCGCACCCGGATGGCGGTGCTGATCGGGCAGACCCGTGGCCACCGGCTGGCCAAGACACCTCCGGGCGAGGTCATGGGTCGCGCGCTCGACTCCGACCGGTTCGCGATGTATGCCGACCGGTGGGTCGACTTCATCAACGGTCTGCTCATCGCGGTCGTCACCGCCTTCATCGGCGGCACGGTCCTGGCCGGACTCGTGCTGCTCGGCGTGATGGTCGGCGCAGCAGTCGCATCCGCCGGCGGCCGACCGATCGCCGGTCGATCCGCTGCCAAGGCATCCGCGTCCCGCGCCAACTTCGGTCGCGCCCTGGTCTCGGCCTTGGAGTCCGCGCGCACCGTCAAGCTGGCTGCTCGCACCCCCGAGGTGCACCGCCACCTGCAGGAAGTTGATGGCGGCCGGGTCGACGCTGCCATCTCCGAGCACCGGGTCCGCGCGGTTCTCGACGGCGTGCCGATCATCCTGGTGCAGGTCGGTGTGGTGGTCGCGTGGGCGGCCTACTTCAAGAACGTCTGGGGACTGGCCACGGCGATCCTGGTCGCCAACGCGGTCAGTGGTTTCGACTGGTTCGGTCGTGTCGCCGGGTCCGTCGTGACCGAGGCTCCGGGTGCACGCGCGTGGCAGAAGGCCACCAGCCGGTTCGCCGGTGGCGTGGACCTGGTCGACCTGGCACCGGGCATCAACCTGCTCGAGGGCACCGCGCCCGCTCCTGCGAAGGTCGAGCGAAACCCGTTGCGGGAGCTGACCGTTCGAGACTTCTCCGCCATACACGACGACGGGACCATCGGCGTCAGCGGCGTCGATCTGTCGGTGGAGCGTGGCGAGTTCGTCCTGCTGCTCGGCCAGATCGGCTCGGGCAAGTCCAGCCTGCTCAGCTCGCTGGCGGGTTTGCTGTCGCACAGCGGGTCACTGCAGTGGAACCACGAGGAGGTCGCCGACGCGCAGGCGTTCCTGCGGCCGGCGCAGGTCGCCCACGTCGCGCAGGTCCCGCGGGTGCTGTCCGGCACGTTCGCCGACAACGTGCAACTGGGTCACGACCGTCCGTTCGACGAGCCCGTCGCGACCGCCCGCCTCACGCCCGACGTGGAGGCTGCCGGCGGCGCCGACTCGGTCATCGGCCATCGCGGCGTCCGACTGTCCGGCGGTCAGGTGCAGCGGCTCGCCCTGGCTCGCGCTCTCGCCACCGAGAGCGAGCTGCTCCTCGCCGACGACGTGTCCAGTGCACTGGATGCCAGCACCGAGATCGAGCTGTGGGCGGCGCTGCGCGAACGGCACACCACCGTGATCGGCGCGACCTCCAAGCGGGCCGCGCTCGCCCAGGCCGACCGGGTCGTCGTGCTCGTCGACGGTGAGGTCACCGACATCGGGCCATGGACGGAGCTGCGCGACCGCTGGGACCACCTCGCCGGCTGATCCGTGCAGTTTCGGGCGACAAACTGACGACAGTCGTCACTTGCTCGCGGCGGACGCGTGCCGCTCCAGGAAGCGATAGACCTCGGTGTCGTCGACGCCCGGGAACACGCCGGGCGGCATGGCGGCGAGCAGGTGCGAGTGCACCCGCGCCGACGGCCAGGCCTGACCGGACCAGCGCTCGGCGAGTCCTTCCGGCGGCTGGTTGCAACAACTCGGGTCCGGGCAGCGGGACACGGCACGCTCGGTCGTCTCACGCCCACGCATCCACTTGACGTGCTGGTAGGGCACGCCCACGTTGACCGCGAAGAGCCCGTCGCGCGTGCGGTCGATCACCGCCGTGCACCAGTACGTGCCCGACCGGGTGTCGGTGTATGCCTGGTAGGCCTGCGACAGGTCGGGTTGCTCGAACACCCGGCGGGCGGTCCAGGAGCGGCATACGCGCTGCCCCTCGATGGCACCCGACGGGTCGGTCGGGAAACGGACGCCGTCGTTCTCGTACGCCTTGTAGACCACGCCGTCCTGGCTGATCCGCATGAAGTGCACCGGCAGCCCGAGATGACGCGTCGCCAGATTGGTGAAGCGATGTGCCGCAGTCTCGTAGGACACCGCGTAGGCATCCCGCAGGTCCTCGATCGCGATGTCCTTCTCGGCCTTGGCGCGCTGCAGGAAGTCGACGGTCTCCCCCTCCGGCATCAACAGCGCGGCGGCGAAGTAGTTGATCTCGACTCGCTGCGACAGGAACTCGGCGTAGTCGGCCGGGGGCTGGTGCCCGAGGATCAGATGCCCCACTGCGTGCAACGCCAGCGAACGCGAATCATGTTGTCCTGCTTCGGGTTGCGGCAGATAGATGCGGTGGTTGTGCAGGTCGGTCACCGTGCGTGTCGACCCGGGCAGGTCGGACGTGTGCACCAGTTTGTAGCCGAGGTGCGCGGCGATCCGGTCGACCGCGGCGCGGCTGATCGGGCCACCGGGGTGGTGGATCGCAGCGAGCAGCTTGCCCGCTTCCTCCTCGATGTCGCCGAAGTAGTTGTCGGCGGCCCGCATCCGCTCACGCAGCTGCGCGTTGGCGCGGCGCGCGTGCTCGGGGGTCGCCGCACTGTCGGCGCGTGCGGAGGCCATCGCCTCGTGCATCCCGACCAGCGCCTCCAACGCCTCGGTCGGCAGCCGCGGGCTGACCTTCACCCGCGGCAGCCCCAGCGACTCGTATGACGGCAACCGCTGCGCCCGCTCCAGCCGGATCTCGAGCGCGGCCCGGCGACTTGGCGGCGCGGTCGACAACAGGTCGGCCAGCGGCGTGTCCAGCTCGGCGGCCAGCGCCGACACGACCGAGAGCCGCGGCTCCCGCTTGCCGTTCTCGATCAACGACAGCGCGGAGGTCGACATACCGACGGCCTCGGCGACATCACCGAGCGTGCGTCCGGCCTCTTGGCGGACGTGGCGCACGCGGCGGCCGATGGTGAGGGCGTCGGGTGCGTTCTTCGTTTCCTTGACGGTCGTCTTCGCCTCGGGACTGGTCAGTCGGCCGGGGTCGGATTTTTGTGTGGCGGGGGTCACAGAAGACTGGTTTTTGACACTCTTGCCGCGGGACTGGGTCGGTGAAACTCGGGCCATGGGCCGACGCTATCGCAAATTTCGCGTTTTTTTATCTGAAACCTGCTGTTGATCGGGCTGGTGGTTACCGCAGAGTTGGGTTCATCGAACGCACCGCATTTGTGAAAGGACCGCAGGAGCTATGAGCACCGAGCAGCAGCCCAGCACCACCGAGCAGGAGACCGCCCTGCAGAACGACTGGCACAGCAACCCCCGCTGGGCCGGCGTCAAGCGCGACTACACCGCAGGCGACGTCATCAAGCTGCGCGGCTCGGTCCAGGAGGAGTTCACCCTCGCCAAGCGCGGCGCCGAGCAGCTGTGGGACAAGCTGCACACCGAGGACTACGTCAACGCGCTCGGCGCGCTGACCGGAAACCAGGCCGTCCAGCAGGTCAAGGCTGGCCTCAAGGCCATCTACCTGTCCGGGTGGCAGGTCGCCGGTGACGCGAACCTCGCCGGCCAGACCTACCCCGACCAGTCGCTCTACCCGGCCAACTCCGTGCCGGCCGTCGTGCGCCGCATCAACAACGCGTTGCTCCGCGCCGACCAGATCGAGTTCTCCGAGGGCATCAAGACGGTCGACGAGTGGATCGTGCCGATCGTCGCCGATGCGGAGGCCGGCTTCGGTGGTCCGCTCAACGCCTTCGAGCTGATGAAGAACATGATCGCCTCGGGCGCCTCGGGTGTGCACTGGGAGGACCAGCTGGCCTCGGAGAAGAAGTGCGGCCACCTCGGTGGCAAGGTGCTGATCCCGACCCAGCAGCACGTGCGCACCCTGAACGCCGCCCGCCTGGCCGCCGACGTCTCCGGCACCCCGTCGGTCATCATCGCCCGGACCGACGCCGAGGCGGCCACGCTGCTGACAACCGACGTCGACGAGCGCGACCGCGAGTTCCTGACCGGTGAGCGCACCGCGGAGGGCTTCTACAAGGTCCGCAACGGCATCGAGCCCTGCATCTCCCGTGCGAAGGCCTACGCGGAGTACGCGGACCTGATCTGGATGGAGACCGGCACCCCGGACCTCGAGCTGGCCAAGCAGTTCGCCGAGGCCGTCAAGAAGGACTTCCCGGACCAGATGCTGGCCTACAACTGCAGCCCGTCCTTCAACTGGAAGAAGCACCTGGACGACGAGACGATCGCCAAGTTCCAGCGCGAGCTGGGTGCGATGGGCTTCAAGTTCCAGTTCATCACCCTCGCCGGCTTCCACGCCCTCAACTACTCGATGTTCGACCTCGCCCACGGCTACGCCCGCGAGCAGATGAAGGCGTATGTCGAGCTGCAGGAGAAGGAGTTCGCCAGCGAGGAGCGCGGTTACACCGCGACCAAGCACCAGCGCGAGGTCGGCACCGGCTACTTCGACCTGGTCTCCACCGCCCTGAACCCGGACAGCGCCACCACCGCGCTCAAGGGCTCCACCGAGGCAGCACAGTTCTGATCACCCGCTGCTTCACTCGATCGGCCTGAGCGTCGATCACCACCCACTTACCCGGGTCTGCGCAGTCACCTGGCTCCGGCTGCGCAGGCCCGGGTAAACCCAAACTCAGCAAGTTCGAGATCCCCGGATCTCGCCGCGCATCGAACCACCAGCAACACCAAGGCAATTCGCAACCCGGAAAGGACACCTGTCATGTGTGACACGCACGGCACTCCAGTGGTGCACGGCACCAAGCACCCACGCTTCGACCAGATTGTGACCCCGGAAGCTCTTGCCTTCGTAGCCACGCTCGACGGCGCCTTCGCCGGCCGCCGCGCCGAACTCCTCGCAGACCGGCGCGCCCGGTCCAAGGAGATCACCGCGGGCGCCAATCTGGACTTCCTGCCCGAGACGGCGTCGATCCGGGCCGACCCGACCTGGAAGGTCGCGGCGCCCGCTCCCGGACTCTCCGACCGCCGCTGTGAACTCGTGGCACCGGCCACCCGCAAGACCGCTGCACATGCGATGAACTCCGGCGCGTCGACCTGGCTGGCCGACCTCGAGGACGGTGTCGCTCCGTCCTGGCAGAACATCATCGACGGCCAGATCACCCTGTATGACGCCATCCGGGGCGACCTGAGCTACGAGTCGTCCGACGGCGTCACGCTGACCACCGACGGCGACGGTCCGACCATCATCATGCGACCGCGCGGCTGGCACCTCTGCGAGAAGCACATCACGATCGACGGCCGACCGATCTCCGCGTCGCTCTTCGACTTCGGTCTGTACTTCTTCCACAACGCCAAGCAGTTGATCGAGAACGGCGCCGGTCCGTACTTCTACCTGCCGAAGGTCGAGTCACACCTCGAGGCACGGCTGTGGAATGACGTCTTCGTGCTCGCCCAGCGCGAGCTCGGCATACCGCAGGGCACGATCCGTGCGACGGTGCTCATCGAGACGCTGCCGGCGGCATTCGAGATGGACGAGATCCTCTACGAACTGCGTTCGCACTGCAGCGGATTGAACGCGGGTCGCTGGGATTACATCTTCAGTTACGTGCGCACCTTCTCCCACCGCGGTGACGAGTTCGTGCTGCCGGACCGGGACAAGATCACCATGACGACGCCGTTCCTGCGCGCCTTCACCCAGTTGCTGGTCGCGACCTGCCACAAGCGGTGGGCCTACGCCATCGGTGCACCGGCGGCGGTGAACCCGACCGGTCAGGACTCGGAGGCACAGCACCGCGCACTGGCGCAGGTCAGCGCCGAGAAGCAGCGCGAGGCGACCGACGGCTTCGACGGTTCCTGGGTGGCGCACCCGGCGGTCGTCGAGACCTGCCTGGCGGCATACCGGCACGTGCTCGGCGATCGCACCGACCAGCGTTCGCTGCGTCAGGCCGTCACCGTCAACGCGCGTGACCTCGTGTCGCTCGACGGTGTGCAGCAGACGATCAGCCTGAACGGTGTGCGTACCAACGTCTCGGTGGCCCTGCGCTACCTCGCCGCCTGGGTCGGTGGCAAGGGCGCGGTCGCAATCGACAATCTGATGGAAGACGCTGCAACCGTTGAGATCTCGCGTGCTCAGCTGTGGCAGTGGCTGCATCACGAGTCGCAGCTGGCCGAAGGCCCGCACGTGACGCGCGAGCTGCTGGACCGGGTGATCGACGAGGAGATGGCCAAGCTCACGCGCGGCCTCGACAAGGAGTCGGCCGACCGCTTCGAGGCGGCGCGTGAGGTGCTGACGGTGACCGCGCTGAGCGACTATCTGCCCGGCTTCTTCACCAACTACGCCTACGTGCGCTACCTGACCGAGCAGGCGTTGCGAATGACGCCCAACACTCGGGAAGACCTGCGCCAGTCCGAGCAGGTCGCGCCGGCGCAGGACGGTTCGGCCGAGCCGGCTGCCTGATCCCGACCATCGACTGACCCCCACTCCCGCCGTCTGCGGGGTGGGGGTCAGTTGTCGTCGAAGCCGGTGAGCCGCACCTCGTCGCGGTCCAGCATGCGCACGGCACCGCTGATCGCCTGCGAGCCGAAGGTGCCCCGATCCTCCCAAGTACTCAGCGCAACGCGTTGTGCCGCAACGACTTCCAGCCGCAGCCGGCAATACTCCTCGCGCTCGTCACGCGCATCGAGGTCGGCCCGCTCACCCAACACGTCCCGCTCGTTCAGCAGATCGTCGCGGACACGCGCGAGGATCTCCTGCTCCTTCTCGTCGTGCAGCGTCGGAACCAGGCGGTCGATCTCGGCCAGGCCGGCGCCATACAGGTCGTCGACGAGGTCGCGCTGTTCCTGACGCAGTCGCTCGACGGAGTTGTCGGTCACCTTCACCGCCCGTATGACGGCCGGCAGTGTCAGCCCCTGCGCGAGCAACGTGAACGCGGCGACGAGATAGGCGATCAGTACCAATTCGGACCGACGCGCCGTCCCCAAGGGGATCGTGAGCGCCGCAGCGACGGTGATGGCCCCGCGCATCCCGGCCCAGCCCAGGACGACCCCGCTGCGCCAGCCGACTTGTTCGTTCAGCTTGAAATCGAGGTCGGCGGTCATCCGGTGGACCCGCTCGGTGATGCGCTCGCGTCGCCGGTCGGACATCTCGTCGAGGCGTTCGAACCTCGGATGGTCCTGCCATTGGTCGAGTTTCGGCCGCACCTGCGCCGCATTGCGCTGATCCTGCTTCAGCAGGCCGACCAGCGGAACGACGAAGAGCAAGCGCAGCACCGAGACCGCGACGGCTGCCAGGAGCCCGATGAGTACGGCCCGCCATACACTCTGTCCGTCGTTCTGCACTCCGTCCGTCAACGGCTTCAGGTCCAGACCCATCAACAGGAAGATGCCGCTCTCCATCAGGAAGGCGATGGTCCGCCAGTTCATCGATTCGACCCACCGGTCGCGTGCGGCAATCACCCGCGGGCCCTCGCGGCCGACGACCAATCCGGTCACCACGACCGCAAGCACGCCGGAGGCGTGCAACTCCTCGGCGGGCAGGAACGAGATGAACGGCACGACGAACGAGACCGCGGTGCCGAGGACCGGATCGTGCAGCCGGGCGCGAACCCGCACCATCACCAGACCAACGACGACCCCGATGACGATGGCGATCACCACGGACCGCACGAAGTTGCCCGCCACTCCCCAGAGGGAGATCGAGCTGCTGATGGCCGCGACGGCCGAGCGCAACAACACCAGCGACGACGCGTCGTTGACCAGGCCCTCCCCCTCGAGCATCGTCACGACACGCGGCGGCAGACCGAGCTTCTTGCCGATCGAGGTCGCCGCAACCGCATCGGTCGGGCTGATCACCGCACCCAACGCGAAGGCCGCCGGCCACTCGATGCCGGGCAGGACCTCGTGGAACAACGCCCCGGCACCGAGTGTCGTCAACACGACCAGGACGACCGCGAGCCCGCTGATCGCCTTCAGGTTCCGCCGGAAGTCCTGGCTCGGCATGCTGACCGCCGACGAGTAGAGCAAGGGCGGCAGCACACCGGCGAGCACGAGCTCCGGGTCCAATGCGATGTCCGGTGTGCCGGGCAAGTAGCTGAGGACGATGCCCACCACGACCAGCGCCAGCGGTGCGGCGAGGCCCAGTCGCTTCGAAAATGATGTGACGACAACGATGCTCAACACACCGAGAATTGCGATGAGGGTGAAGCTCAGGGCGATCCCCTCGTTCCTCGGGTCGTGTTCTTCGACCGAACCATCGATCGCTCACTGCGCTCGCTCATGGCCCGCGGCTTCAATCTGTACGGCGACTGCGAGGTCCCCGCTTCTGCCGGGACTTCGGCAACACGGCTGGACCGTCGAGCGGCATACCAGCGCCCAGGAAGCCGATCAGGTCGAAGTCCTCCACCACGACGTTCGGGGGCTCCCGTAGCGCCTGGTAGCCGCCGACCAGTGCGCCTGCGAGGGCTCGGACCCGTAGATCGGCGACGTCGAGGTGACAGCGCTCGGCGACGAGGCCGGCGATCAGGTCGACGCTGCGCTGTGTCTCCTGACGCATCGCCCCATGCAGTTGGGGCTCCGTGGTCAGCAGCGCCGAGCGTTCCTGCTCGAAGCTCCACTGCTCCTTGGTCATTGACGACGCCACACCGGTGACCGCAGCACGTAGTGCGTCGAACACGGTCGCATCCTCCGGCTGCGCTCGGAAGAGCTCGATGATCACCGGATCGATGTCGTCCGCGATCACGAGCGCTTCCTTGCTCGGGAAGTAACGGAAGAAGGTGCTCGGCGACACGTCGGCGGCTGCCGCGATCTGCTCGACGGTGGTCTGGGCGTAACCCTGCTCACGGATCAGCCGGAACGCCTCTTCGCGCAGCGTCTGGCGAGTCCGCGCCTTCTTGCGCTCGCGAAGGCCGGGCGTGGACGCATCAACGGGCGGCATGGACCAATTGTGGCCCATCGGCGTTCTCCGTCTGGTTCTGACGCTCGTGAAAGACGTTGCGCGCCAAGAACACACTGCCCAGCGCGACCAGCACGAGCCCGCCGGTGCACCACAGCAGCAGGTCCATGCTGTCGACGAAGGCATGGCGTACGACGTGCAACATCGCGGGATTCCCATCGTGCCGTGCGACAGCCACTCCGGTCGTCACGCTGTCCCGCATCGGATCGTGGTCGTAGCGGCCCAGGCTCTGGTGATAGCGACTTGCCTGCACCGTGCCGAGCACGGCGATGCCGAGGGTGCCGCCAACTTGCCGCAGCGCGGAGAGCAGCGCGGTGCCCGCGCCGGCCCGCTCGGGATCGAGCGTGCCCGCAGCCCAGCCGATGGTCGTGAACATGACGACGCCCATGCCGATTCCGAGAATAGTCATCCACCCGGCGATCAGCGCGTATGGCGTGTCGACGCCCGTGGTCACGGCAAGGCCGGTCGCCGCCAGGATCACCACGAATCCGGTGATCAGCACCCCGCGCACACCGATGCGTCGCAGCAGTGGTTCGTTGAGCCGGGTCGCGAGCATGATGCCGACGACCATCGGCAGCAACCGCAGCCCGCTGCCCAGCGCATCCGTCCCGCGAACTGCCTGGAAGTACTGCGGCAGGCTGAAGAAGACGCCGAACATCACGAAGTTGAGCAGCACCGCGTAGGTCGCTCCCATACTGAATCCCGCGACCTTGAAGAGGCCGACGTCGATCAGCGGGTTCGTCAGGTGCCGCTGCCAGGCGAGGAACGCGGCAAGCACGAGCGCACCGGCAACGGCGAAGGTCCACGACTGCACGTCACCCCATCCACGTTGCCCGAGCTCGATGAATCCGTAGGTGAGAGAGGCCAGTCCGGCGCTGGACAGCAGCACACTCGGGAGGTGGATCGGCCGCGCCGAGGCACTGCGGGACTCGGGCACGAACAACAGCAGAGCGACGATCGCGATCACGACGACAGGGACGTTGATCAGGAACACCGATCCCCACCAGAAGT
This sequence comes from Flexivirga sp. G2, assembly GCF_055397625.1. Lineage (NCBI taxonomy): Bacteria > Bacillati > Actinomycetota > Actinomycetes > Micrococcales > Dermacoccaceae > Flexivirga > Flexivirga sp. G2. The sequence goes on along the minus strand of NZ_AP039675.1, from coordinate 1,707,418 downwards.
GGTCGAGCAACCAGCCACCGAGCAGCGGACCCAGCGGCATGCCCAATGCCACACCGGCCATGTTGATGCCGATCGCGCGTCGCTGCTCCGACTTGTCCGGGAACATCACGGTGATCACCGCCAGCGTCAGCGTGAGCAGCGAGGCCGCTCCGATGCCGAGTGCGACCCGGGCCGCGATCAGTTGGCCGGGTGATTGGGCGTAGGCGCACGCGAGTGACGCGGCCCCGAACACCACGAGAGAGCCGATCAGCACCCGCCGCCTGCCGATCCGATCACCGAATGCACCCAGCGGCAGCATGAAGACCGCCAACGAGAGCGTATAACCACTCGTAACCCATTGCAGCGCAGCGATATCCGCATGCAAGTCGCCCGCGAGTGTCGGCAGGGCGACGTTGAGCACCATCGTGTCGAGTCCGACCACCAGGGTGGTCAGTGCGATCGCCGCGACGGCGATCCAGCGGCGGACTTCGGTCATACCGATCGCCTTCCTTTATGGTAGTTACTTCTTTTTGAATGTCTCTATCAGTTTGCAGTCTGTGTCATCGATTGGCAAGCCGGCCGCTTCGAGACACCGCGCTCCGCGCCGGGTCGTGATGTGGGAATCTGGGGTCATGACGCACCGCATGCCGAGTGAGACCGCCCCGCAGGAGCGCATCTGGATGGCGTTCCCGTCCCAGGGCTACACGCTCGGAGACACTCCGGCAGAGGCCGACGAGGCGCGCTCCACCTGGGCTGCAGTCGCCCACGCCGCGTTGGAGTTCGAACCGGTCACCATGGTCGTGGACCCTGCCGACGCCGAGGTCGCACGTCGCTACCTGTCGGCGGATGTCGAGGTGGTGCACACGCCGCTCGACGACGCCTGGATGCGCGACATCGGACCGACCTTCGTCTATGACGGCACCGCCCTCGCGGGCGTGGACTGGACCTTCAACGGCTGGGGTGCGCAGGACTGGGCGACATGGGACAACGACGCAAAGGTTGCGTCATACGTGCTGGAGCAGGCAGGTGTGCGACGTATCGAGTCGTCAATCGTCAATGAGGGCGGCGGTTTTCACGTTGATGGCGAGGGCACCGTGCTGGTGACCGAGACCGTTCAGCTCGATCCTGGCCGGAACCCGGGGGCGACCAAGGCGGACATCGAAGCAGAGCTGGCGCGCACGATCGGCGCTACCCACGCGGTCTGGCTGCCGCGCGGTCTCACTCGCGATTCGCAACGCTTCGGCACCCGCGGGCACGTCGACATCGTCGCCGCCATCCCATCCCCCGGCGTGCTGTTGTTGCACGACCAACGGAACCCCGATCACCCGGATCACGCTGTGATGCAACAGATCGAAAGCACCTTGCAGGAGACGACGGATGCCGCCGGCCGGCCGTGGGACATCCGCAAGGTGCCGGCACCGGCCGTCATACAGGACGACGAGGGGCCGGTCGACTACAGCTACCTCAACCACCTGGTGGTCAATGGCGGAGTGATCGCGTGCTCGTTCGGCGACGCGCACGACGAGGAAGCCGCTGCCGCACTGGCTGATGCCTACCCCGGCCGTCGGGTCGTGACGGTCGACGCGCGACCGCTCTTCGCGCGCGGCGGCGGCATCCACTGCATCACGCAGCAGCAACCCACCGCACAGAACATCGCGCAGATCTAGGTCGCGAAGGCCGCCCGAGCAGTCAGCGCTGCACGGGTGACGGTGCGCGCGTCGACCGGCTTCGAGGTGTCCACGTCGATCCGGCAGCCGAAGTCGAACGCCGCGGAGTGGCGGTCGATCCACTCCCAGTCGAGGTCCTGCTGGACCTCGGCGGTGGCACCGTGCACCGCATGCCGCCGGCCGGCGCGGACTCGTTCCTCGTGCCGGCGGCGGGCGGTCGAGGTGGGCACATCGCACCAGACGTGCGCGACGGTGCGTGGGTCGAATCCGGCCCGCCGCAGCCCGTCGACCACCTGATCGTGGTTCGGCCGCCACCAGACATTCTCGACGACACCGCCGACCGGCGATGCGCCCAGCAGCTGCCACAACAGCTCGGAGGATCCCGCTCCGAGCGGCGAGCCGTGTCCACCGGTCCCCTGCAGCGCGTGCTGCGCCTGAGGTGCTGCGTGCTCGAAGATCGTCTCCTTGATCATGTCCTTCGAGAAGAGCGGCAATCCGAGTTCGGCGGCGAGTCGCGGCGCCAACGTGGACTTTCCGGAACCGGGAATTCCATTGACCAACAGGGCTATTCGCGCAATGCGATCCGGGGCGTATGCCGGGGCGGGCCACTCGTCCCGAGTCACGGCATGCATGATGTGATCGCGCCACGCCGCGCCGTCGGCACCGGGCAACCACAGCATGTCGCGCACGAGCCCTTCGCGCCGAAAGCCGAGCGACCGCAACAGACCCGCGGATGTCGCGTTACCGGGCCGGACGTTCGCCTCGAGCCGATGCAACCCCATGCCCTGCGGCGCACCGGTGAACGCCAGATTGATGATCTGCCGGAGTCCGTCGGCGAAGAGCCCCCGTCCGACATACGGGTCGTAGGCGTCATACCCGAGAACGCCGCTCTGGAACCGGCCGCGAACGACGTTGGTGACGTTGACCTTCCCGACGATGCCATGGCTGCCCTCGGGGTCGGTGGCGTGGATGAGGAAGGTGCGGTGTTCCTCGCTCTGCCGATCCAGGTGCCAGCTGATGTCGTCGGGGTTGACGGGGTTCCAGACTCCGATCCGGGCCGCGGACTGATGCACCGCCGACCGGTATGACGGAACGTCCTCGCGCCGCACCGTGTGCACCCAGACGCGTCGACCGGAGGACCGCAAGGGTGGAAGGCGCCAGCTCACGTGTCCATCCTGCCAGCACCGCCGGAGCGTGGGTCGGGCACGAGTGCGCTCACACCTGCCGGCCGCGCAGGACGATGTGCTGCGGATCCGCCAGCACACCCACGTCTTCTCGTGGATCGGACTGGTAGACAACGAAGTCGGCGCTCTCCCCCTCGTCGAGGCCGGGTCGGCCCAGCCACTCCCGCGCACCCCACGTTGCTGCGCTGATGGCTTCGACATTGGTCATGCCGGCACGGGTCAGCTCGGCCACTTCGGCCGCGGCGAGGCCGTGCGGCAACTGGCCCCCGGCATCCGTGCCGACCCAGATCGGCACACCCGCCTCGTGCGCGGCGGCGATCGTGTCGAACCGGCGCGCGTAGAGGTCCCGCATGTGCGCGCCGTAGGACGGGAACTTGGCTTCTCCCGCTTCGGCGAACTTCGGGAAGTTCTCGATGTTCACCAATGTCGGAACGATCGAAATCTGTTGTCGGGCAAAGAGATCGATCGATTCGGGCAACAGACCCGTGGCGTGCTCGATGCAGTCGGTGCCGGCGTCGGCGAAGTCGAGCAGTGACTCCTCACCGAAACAGTGGGCCGTCACCCGCGCTCCCTCCTCGTGCGCGGCGTCGATGGCAGCCTTGAGTGCCTCTCGTGGCCAGCACGGCGACAGGTCGCCCCGATCACGGTCGATCCAGTCACCGACGAGTTTCACCCAGCCGTCGCCGCGGCGGGCTTCCTGCCGCACGTAGGCGACGAGGTCCGCAGGCTCGATCTCGTGCGCGAAGTTGCGGATGTACCGCTTCGTGCGAGCGATGTGCCGACCGGCGCGGATGATCCGCGGCAGATCCTCCCGATCGTCGATCCAATGGGTGTCGACCGGCGAGCCGGCGTCGCGCAGCAGCAGTGCCCCTGCTTCCCGCTCGCGCAGCGCGTGCTGTTCGGTCGTGTCCTTGTCGACGCCGCCGTGTGCTTCGAGTCCGACGTGGCAGTGCGCGTCGACCAGGCCGGGCAGGACGAAACCCTGCACGGATTGGACGTTTTCGGCACCCTGCGGCGCGGACCAACTGATACGCCCGTCGACCACCCACAGCTCGTCACGGACATCCTCGGCGCCGACCAGGATGCGGCCGGTCACGTGCAGGACGGGTGAGTCGATCGCCATACGTCCGACCCTAGCCGCACCATCCCGCCGAGCGGGCGCACCGGCCGGGCGTGTGCCGGACGACGGTGTCAGCAGGTGGGTATGCCGGGAACCCGGTCGTCGCCGGATCCGCTCAGATAGGTCGCGTTCACCCAGACGTTGTGATTCCCGGACGAGTCATTGGTCTTGAGCCACCAATTGCTGTGCTTCCCGCCGTAGGAGTGACCGACGCTCAACACCTGGCAGCTGAAGTGTCGCTTTCCCCGATGCAGGATCCCGACGTCGTGCCAGGCGACCGGCACGAGGTAGGTCGGCGCGTCTGCGCGCACGGTCCGGACGGTCGGATCCGGCGCCTTCCTGGTCGGTTGCTTCGGCTTCGCCTGGTGGTGCGTCGGCTTCGGCACCGAGCGTGGCGTCGGTTTCGGCGCCGACCGCTTAGTCGCCGGTTTCGGCGTCTTCTTCGGAGTTGCCTTCGGAGTTGGCTTCGGTGCGGGCGTGCGCGGCCGGGACGGGCGGGGCTTCGCCGGTTGCGGGACTGCGGCGCCGACATACCGGAAGACCCCCGTGACGACGGCCGGCTCACTGGACAACCCGGCCACGTTCAGGCCCGCGTCCTGGTTGGCTGCCTGCACGACCAGGCCGGCCCCGAGATAGATGGCGGTGTGGCCCGGGTAGACGATGATGTCTCCGGGTCGAGTCGGAAGGTTCTCACCGGTCCGCACGAAACCGTGCGAGGTGAGTTCGGCGGGCATGACCTGCGTGCCACCGGCTCCGAAATCCGTTCCCGTTGCTTGGAACCAGGCCCAGCGCACCAACCCCGAGCAGTCCAGGCCGACCCGGTTGCGATCGTCGAAGTGTCCGTCCTTCCCGTCATGGACGACGCCCGTCGACGGGCCGGGTACCGCCGCGTGACCGCCTGCCCAGGAGTACGGCGTGCCTTTGGCGACCTCGCGGCAAGCGGCCGTGATGGCCCGGTTCGCGGCGGGGGTCGTCGCGGCATACGCACGGCAGTTGCTCGCGGCGTGTGCCGGTTGCTGGACGAGGCCCACGCCCGCGACCGCTGTCCCCGCCACGAACACTCCCGCGGCGATGATGCTCACCGGATTCTTCACGTCTGTCCCCTGAATTGGTTTGCTGCCCAATGGAATTCACGGACGACCATCGACAGTCGTCGGCATGGCTCGGGAGCCGGGCCACTCAACTGCGAGGTCTCCGTATCGACGCATCCGCACCAACGGTTGGTTCCCTCTGCGAGTCCGAATGCGCGAACGGGACAGGGCCCGGCGGCACCGTGCGCCACCGGGCCCCGCCCCCGCAGGTCGTCAGCAGGTGGGTACGCCGGGGATCGATCCGTCGTTGACACCGCCACTGACCCGTACCGCACTCACCCACACATTGCGGTGCCCCGAGTCGTCATCCGTCTTCAACCACCAGCGGTTGCGGTAGCCGTCGACCGAGACCTCCGAACCCTTGGCCTGGCAGTAGAAGTAGTTACGGCCCGTGTGCAGCACGCCGACGCGCCGGCTCCCCGCCGGCGAGGTGTAGGAACCCGCCGTCGACCACACGTTCTTGTAGACCTTCTTCGTCGGCGACGGCTTCGGTGCCGAACCGGCACACACCGGGACACCCGGGATCTGACCGTCGTTGGAGCCGGTGGCGAAGTAGACCGCGTTGACCCAGACATTCCGGTTGCCCGAGTCGTCGTCGGTCTTCAACCACCAATTGTTGTGGTATCCCTCGGCATTCAGCTCCGCACCCTTCGCCTGGCAGTAGACGTAGTTCCGGCCCTTGTTGAGGTGCCCGGCCCGCGATGCGGTCGATGCCTGCCGGTAGGACGGCGCCTGGGTCCAGACCTGCTCGTAGTACTTCCCGCCGCCCGACGGCGGCGGAGTGGGACCGTGTCCCGCGCCGTCGATCGTCACACCGGAGTAGTAGTGCCGCAGGATGGCGACGAAGTTCTGTCCCTGTCGCGCGAGATCCTGCGACCCGTACTGCGACATCCAATCGCCGTCCACCCAAGCACCGCAGGCGGTCGTCGTGCTGCAGTAGTGCGCCTGCAGCACCGCACCGCCTCGGGTCATCCGCGATGTCCAGGTGGCATCCACCGCAGCGTTCGTCGACGCGGTCGCGCTACCCGGGCGGTAAACCTGGGAGCTGGTGCTGTCGGTGACGTCGTAGCACTGCCCGCCCGCCGAGATCCGGTTCGCGGAGTGATTCGTCCAGTACCACCCGAACGACTTCACCGCCATCGCCCCGGCCTGCAAGGACGCAGGACTCCAACTGGTGATCCACTCGTTGGGCAACACGTTCTTCACGTAGTCCTCGAACGGCACCACGTCGACCCGCCCCGAGCCACGCAGCACTCTGATCGTCGAGGGCAGTGCAGTATCCGAATAGTGCCCACCACAGCCGCTGGACGCAGTCTTGGCCAGCACCGAATTCGGCGACAACCGCACGCTTCCGTCGGCGCCGACCCGGACACTGTGACCGCCGTGGCTGTCCCGTGTGCCGGTGATGTTGCCGTGCACGCCTCCGGCATGCGGTCCGCCGAAGCCCGCGGCGTGCGCCGCCGTCGGCCCGCCGAGACACAGGCCGGCGGCGCCGGCCACGATCGCCGGCAGCGCCAGCGTCTTCTTCCCCTTCATGACATTTCCTCCCTTGTGATCCGGCTCAACAGACCGGTACGCCGGGGATGGTGCCGTCGTTGACGCCACCACTGACGCGAACGGCACTCACCCACACATTGCGGTGGCCCGAGTCGTCATCCGTCTTCAACCACCAGTGGTTGCGGTAGCCGTCGACCGAGACCTCCGAACCCTTGGCCTGGCAGTAGAAGTAGTTACGGCCCGTGTGCAGCACGCCGACGCGCCGGCTCCCCGCCGGCGAGGTGTAGGAACCCGCCGTCGACCACACGTTCTTGTAGACCTTCTTCGTCGGCGACGGCTTCGGCTTCGGTTTCGGCTTCGGGGTGGGCTTCGCGGCGGCACAGTCGGGCACCCCCGGGATCCGACCGTCGTTCGCGCCCGACGAGATGTAGACCGCGTTCACCCAGACGTTCCGGTTCCCCGAGTCGTCGTCCGTCCGCAGCCACCAGTAGTTCTGATAGCCCGCAGCGCGGACCTCCGCACCCTTCGCCTGGCAGTAGACGTAGTTCCGGCCCTTGTTGAGGTGCCCGGCCCGCGACGCGGTGGACGCCTGCCGGTAGGACGGCGCCTGGGTCCAGACGTTCTCGTAGTACTTCCCGCCGCCGTTCGTGGGCGGAGGGGGCGGATCACCGGCGGATCCGGCGATCCGGTTGTACCGGATCGGGGTGAACTGGTGGGCGTATGACGAATTCCACGGTCGCCGGGTCTGCGAGTGGCCGTAGTCGTACTGCTCGATCACGATCGGCTCGGTGTGCGCTTTGTTCGCCCAGCCGACGAAGAGCGCCATGTGGTCGTACTGGCTGTCGTCGCGGACCAGCGCATCGCCGGGTTGCAAGTCCTTCCAGGCTATTTCGTGATCGAAGCCCTTGAACTGGCGCGAGTGCGGGTTGAAATCCCACGTCACGTAGGACTGATCGAGATGCCACGCCATGGACACCGATCCGGAGCAGTCCTGTCGATATTCCTTGCCGTCCGGTCCGGGTGCATACGCGCTCTCGCTGTACGGCGGCTGGGTCTTCAGCCAATAGCCCGCACGCGACACGACCTCGCTGCGGCTGATCGTCCCGTTCACCTTCGACGCCGCCGTCCGTACCGACGTGAGGTGCACGCCGGTACCGCTGAACCCTCCGGCGAAGGCTCCGCTGGCTGGAACCGCGATCGCGCACCCTGCGGCCGTGACCGCTGCGATCCCCAGTGCCACTGTGGTTTTCACGATGTTCCTCCTGTCCGGTCCGGCCTTGTGCCGGGCTGTCAGTAGGACTGTGAATTCAGCCGTTCGGTGCGACCCTTGCAATGAAATGCAATCGGGAACCGCTCACCGGCGCGCCGCGTCCGAGCGCTTCGCGGCGCCGGCCGGGGTCGATTGCGGGGTCCTCAGCCGGGTCACTGCCCGACGAAGCCACACAGCAACAGATTGCCCAGCTGCGTGACGACGTGGACGACGGCCTGACCGCGCCGGGTCGACATGATCAGACCCGCGTCCCGGAGGACGGCGGCATGGCGACTTGCGCTCGGCGTCGACATGAAGCACTCATCGGCAAGCTCGGACGTCGTACGCGGTCGACGACTGGCCTGCAGCACGGCAAGGCGCGATTCACCGATCAACCGGCCGAGGCCGGTCGGGGATTGCGAGGCAGCCGCCTCGAACTGCGAACTCACCGGGGTGTTCCCTCCGTCACGTCAACTGTGGTGCGACGTGACCGGGCACAGGGGCGGTTCCGAGTCCGCCGCAAAGGGCGCCCGCCCCTCCGCCGGTGCGGCATACTGCGCAGCATGCGGGGGCAGCGGGGGAACAACGACGAACTGGCGGACTTCGTGTCGGCACGGACCGCGGAGCTGCATCGCGCGGCATACCTGCTCACTGCCGATCAGGATCGTGCCGAACGGCTCGTCGCAGCCGCCGTCGACCGGCTGCGTCGCGACCGAACTCCCCTGGGCCAGGCGGGAAATGCCGCTCGCCGGTACATGGCGCGACTCGCCGCGGCGGCCACCGAACCGAGCGACCCGGTCGGCAACGAGCCATCGTCGCCGTCCGATGAACTACGCGCAGCTATTGCCGGTATGTCGCCGCGCGAGCGTGCCGTGCTGATGTTGCGCAGCCTCGACCACCTCGACGAGCGCGGCGCGGCAACGGAACTCGGCATCTCCACCAACGCGGTCCGCGAAGCGGCCTCCGCGGCCGGGAAGACGCTCGGGCTACCGATCGACAGCGAGGAGTGCCGCAGCGCACTGGCCGACTTCGCCGAGCGCGCCACCTGGCCGGACACGGCGACCACCATGGCTGCCGCGCAGCGCACCGCGCCTCCGCAGCGACGCGCATCCTGGCGATATATCGCGGCTGCTGCGGTGGTCGTCGTCGGCGCCGCCGCACCGATCGCCTCCCAGGTGCACCACGACCGCTGGTCGCGGTCGCCAGAAGGCATCAACGCCACGCACGGCACGCACTTCCACGCCTACGTCCAAGGTTTCAAACTCGTTGGGGTGCAGCGTGTTCCGGTCGGTGCCACGCGGAAACTCACCACCCCCGACGGCGAAGCGATCGCGCTGGGCTGCGATCATCTCTCGCTGCAGAACCAGTCGGAATGGCCGCACATCAGGGGCACCGATGGATCGGAGCCCTACCCGTGCGCGAAACAGACCGCCGAGCGGTATTTCCTCCTCGAACCCGACACCGGTGCGTCCCTCCTCGTCCCGAAGGCAGCACCGCGCGCCATCGACGTTGCGCGGTACAAACCGGTCCCGTGGAATCGCTATCCGGTCGCGAAGGACCACTTCACGGTCGAGCACGACATAAAGCTTGACCGCAACGCCAGGCTCAACTTCGGCAGCCCACCGGTGCGGTCCGGACGGACGCTCACTATGCACGGAACGAACGGAACCTTCATGGGCAAGGTCACGATTCCACCACCGGCCAAGAACACCCGCTCGTTCCTGAGCGGCCTGCTCTCGCCGACCACCACAGGGCAGTTCAAGGTCGAGATCGATGGCATCCCGGCGACCGACTGCACTCTCGGCGGGTCCTCCAATGCCACAAACGACGGCTGGTGTCGTCTCCATGACCGATACGTCCCCCAGATTCCGCTGCTCTTCGAATCGGATTCCGGCGAGGGTGGGATTGCGGACGAACGACCGGCCCGAGTGAAGGTCCAGGTACGGGACGCGCTCGGACCCTGGACGTTCCAGATCCGCTATGAGCGCTATCGACCGAGCGAATAGCGACAGATCGGGACATCCGACGACATACCCTGTCCGACATGCGGGGGCATCACGAACAGGACGCGGCACTCAGGGCATTCATCGGCGCGCGGACACAGGAGTTGCATCGCGGCGCCTACCAGCTGACCGCGGACCAGGAGTCCGCGGAACGGCTCGTGGTCGCCGTGCTCACCGAGCTGGGACGCGAGCGCTTCGACCTGTCGCGAGCGGGCGCCGCCGCACACCTGCGGATGGTGCGGCTCGCTGCACGGGACGCCATACCGACCGGGACCGGCGGGGATCGACGCGTGCCGGAACGATTCCGAGTCGTCGGCCGGTTGTCGCCACGACAGCGCGCGGCCCTCGTCCTGCAGACCGTCGCCGGGTATGACGACAAGGCGATCGCTCGCACCCTGCAGCTGTCACCGCGTGCGACGAGCGAGACACTGCACTCGATCCCCTACCCCGAGTTGCCCGACCGTCCCGGCGAATTGCGTTCGCTGTTGGAGGATTTCGGCGATCTTGCCCATGTGCCGCACCCAGCCACGACGATCGAGGACGTCCACACGGCGCCGTCCGGCCCGCAGCGGCCGTGGTGGACGTTCGCGGCCGCGTTCCTGGTGCTGGCTCTCAGTGCGACATCCATCGTCGTCGCGCAGGGATGGCACAAGGACTGGCTGAGGACACCCGACGGCCTCAATCATGCGCACGGTACGCACTTCCCGACATACGCCCAGGGCTACAAGTTGGTCGACATCCGCGACATGGTCCCGGGCATCGCACAGAACGTCACCACCGGCCCGGCCGGGGCGGTCGCACTCCCCTGCGGTGTCGTGGAGTCGACGGTGCGGCTGTCCGTGCAGAGCGCGGCGTCGGACGGCGAGGAGGGTGACTCATGCCCCACGTCCGCAACTCACGCGCGACTGACCGAGGTCACCGGTCGAGCCTCCGCGATGGTTCTCGGTGGCAACCGACACGATTACCCGATCGCGGTCTACCGGAGGATCCCACTCAGCGAATATCCGGTCGCCACAAGCAATTTCGACGTTGAGCACGATCTCACGCTCACTGCGGTACGTGCCCAGGCTGCCGGCAACAAGACGCCACCCGGTGCGGGCAAACGCACGGTGTTGACGCTGCACGGCACGGCCGCTCACCCGAACGGCACGTTCACGGGCAGGCTTCGGTTGCCGCACTTCGACGACCCGGTGAATGCGCCGATGCTCCATGCCGTCGGCCTCCTCTCCCCGACCACGACGGGCACGTTCCGGGTGCAGGTCGCGCAGACGCCGCCCCCGACCTCGTGCGACGAACCCGGGGCCGTTGTCCCCCGCCGGAAGATTCCTCCCGCAGAGTGCTCGTTGCTGGACCGACGGGTGCCGCAAGTGACGTATCTGCTGGACATCGCGCCGGACCAGGGCTGGCGCCCGGTGACGATCACCGTCGAGCACGCCCGCGGACCATGGACCCTGCAGTTCGTGGTCGACAGCTACTGGATCGACCCCGGATCGACCGACTGAGCCCGGGAAGTCGCCCCCGCGGCATACGCTGATCGCTATGCACGGGCGCGACCGGCAGGACGACGAACTCGAGGAGTTCATCGCGGCCCGCACCCAGGACCTGCACCACGACGCCTATCAGCTCACGGCCGCGCAACAGCCGGCCGAGGAACTGGTCCTCACCGTGCTCGCCGCCCTGCGCCGAGAACGCATCGAGCTCGCGCAGGCCGGATCCACCGCACGACAACGGATGGCCATGATCTGCGCCCGGGACACCACACCTACCCAGGACAGCGACAGCTCCCAGCTCGCGGCGCAGTTCCGGCCGCTCGCGCGCCTCTCCCCACGCCAGCGTGCGGCCCTCGTGCTGCACGTCGTCGACGGGTATGACGAACGCGAGACCGCACGGGCCCTGCGCCTCACCTCGCGGGCCACGACCGAGGCGCTCGGGTCCGTGCCGTATGACGAACTACCCGGCACCACTCCACAGTCCGGCGAATTGCGCTCTCTGCTGGAGGATTTCGGCGATCTCGCGACCTCGCCGAGCGCCAGCACCACGTTGGCGGACGTGCACGCCGTGCCGCCACCACCCCGCCGTCCGTGGTGGACGTATGTCGCCGCGTTCCTGGTCGTCGCGGTGACGGTCGGCACCGTCGTCATCACCCAGCGTTGGCACGACGACTGGTTGAAGACCCCCAACGGTCTCAACCATGCACACGGGACGCATTTCCTGGCCTATACCCAGGGCTACAAGCTGGTGGACATACGCGAGGTAGTCCCCGGGCCGGCCGATGAATTCTCGGTCCGTTCCGGGTCGGCGGTGACCATTGGGTGCACGGGCCTGGCCAAAGGAATTGGGATGGCGGTTTCGAGCGACCTCAACCCTGGCACCTACTCCTTCGGTCGTGACGGATGCAGCGCTCAACAGCCTCAGACGCCTCTGGCACTGGTCTCCGGCAAGACTCTCGTGTCCGTAAATGACTTCAGCAGACATAGCTGGCCGGTCGCGGTCTACCAACAAGTGCCGCTCAGCGAATACCCGGTCGCCACAGGACATTTCGACGTGCAGAGGAACCTCACTCTCGATGGCCAGCGAGAGGTGACATCCACCACCGGAAGGACATTGGTACCGCAGACCAAGGGCACAGTACTCACGATGCGCGGCCCAGCCGGTCGGCCCAATGGGACGTTCCGGGGCACGCTGGACGTACCACCAGGAACCGTGGCCACCAATCTCAACGTCGTCGGGCTGCTCTCCCCGACCACCACCGGTCGTTACCGGCTACGGGTGGACCACCGCGGGCCGCTGACAAGTTGCGGCAGCCACCGCACCGTGACGTACGGGACCCTCCCGAGGAGCACCGAGTGTTCTCTGGTCGATCACCGCATACCGCAGATCGCCTTCAACGTCGTCGGGGCGCAGTCCGAGAACGCACGGACGATTCCGGTCGAGATCACGGTCGAGGACGCGCACGGCCCGTGGACCCTGCAGTTCGTCGCCGACCGCTACAAGTTCGACGCCAGCGCCGTGGACGACGGCGCGAACGGATAGCGGCAGTCCCGGCATACGCACCAAGCCCGGCTCGGCGTGAACAAGTCCCAACGGTAGGGACTTCATGCCGCGAGAAGGTCTGCTGCGGCTCAGTCCTTGTCGGCCCCCGGGCCGAGGAACTTCTCAAAACCCTTGGGCAACTTCAGGTTCGAGTAGTCCGGCTCCTCCTGCTGACCGAACGCGTTGCCCATCGCCTTGTCGCGGGCCTCGCTCGCCTTGCTGGCCGCGGCCTGCTCCTGCTGGGCGCGCTTGGCGGGGTTGCCGCTCTTGCCCTTCTTCTTCTTGCTGACCTGTTTGGCGCGCTTGCCGCCGCCGGCACCGGGCATCCCCGGCATACCGGGCATGCCACCGCCGCGACGCATCTGGCGCATCATCTTCTGCGCCTGGCCGAACCGCTCGAGCAGCTGGTTGACCTCGGACACTGTCGTGCCCGCACCGCCCGCGATGCGGGCGCGACGGGAACCGTTGATCTGCTTGGGATGCGTGCGCTCGAACGGCGTCATCGAGCGGACCATCGCCTCGACCCGGTCGAACTCCTTCTCGTCGAGCGCGTTGAGCTGGTCCTTCATGCCCGCCATACCGGGCATCATCCCCATCAGCGCCTTCAGGTTGCCCATCTTCTTGATGGCCTGCATCTGCTGCAGGAAGTCCTCGAAGGTGAAGTCCTCCTCGTCCATGAACTTGCGCGCCATCGCGGCGGCCTGGTCGCGGTCGAAGGCCTTCTCGGCCTGCTCGATCAGCGTGAGGATGTCGCCCATGTCCAGAATGCGCGACGCCATCCGGTCGGGGTGGAAGACCTCGATGTCCTTGGTCTGCTCACCGACCGAGGAATACATGATCGGCCGGCCGGTCACCGACGCGACCGACAGCGCCGCACCACCGCGGGCGTCACCGTCCAGCTTGGAGAGCACGACACCGGTGAAGTCGACGCCCTGCTGGAACGCCAGTGCGGTCTCGATCGCCGCCTGACCGATCATCGCGTCGATGACGAACAGGACCTCGTCCGGCTGGATCGCCTCACGTATGTCGGCAGCCTGCTGCATGAGGTTCTCGTCGACCGCGAGCCGGCCCGCGGTGTCGACGATCACGACGTCGTACTGACGAACCTTGGCCTGTCCGACGCCGGCCTGGGCGACCCACACCGGGTCGCCATACGACTGGGTGCCCTCGGTGGTCGCGGCGTCAATGCCCGCAGTGTCGTGGCCGCCCTCGTTGCCCCGTTCGGATGCGAAGCACGGCACGCCGGCGCGCTCGGCGACGACCTCGAGCTGCTTGACGGCGTTCGGGCGCTGCAGGTCGGCGGCGACCAGAACCGGGAAATGACCCTTGTCGCGCAGGTGCCGGGCCAGCTTGCCGGCGAACGTGGTCTTACCGGATCCCTGCAGACCCGCCAGCATGATGACGGTCGGCGGCCGCTTGGCCAGTTGCAACTCGCGGGTCTTGCCGCCGAGGACCTCGATGAGCTCCTCGTTGACGATCTTGACGACCTGCTGACCGGGGTTGAGCGCAGCGCTCACCTCGGCGCCGAGCGCCCGCTCGCGGATGCGGCCGGTGAACTCGCGCACCACCGGGGTCGCGACGTCGGCATCGATCAGAGCGAGCCGGATGTCGCGGATGGTCGAGTTGATATCGGACTCGGAGAGACGACCCTTGCCCCGGAGGTTCTTGAAGGTCGACGTCAGGCGGTCGGACAGGCTGTTGAACACGCCAGCAAGGTTAACTGACGTGAGGATTCGTTCCTCATCCTCGCGTCGTCAACCCATACCCTTGGCCCGTCCTTCGGCCGGAGCGCTGACGCCAGGATTCGTTTCTCATCCTCGCGTCGTCAACCCATACCCTTGGCCCGTCCTTCGGCCGGAGCGCCCGCGCGGGGCGGTGCACCGTCACACGCGTCGATCAGAGCGCCGACCAGCCGGGCCACTTCCGGCGGAGCGACGCCGCCGGTCGCGGCCGTCGTCAGGTAGAAGGTGTCGACCGCCTGACCGGCATACGTCGCCACGTGCGCCGATCGGATGGCGAACCCCTCCGCCCCGAACGTCTCCCCCAGATCACCCAGCAGCCCGGGCCGGTCCAGAGCCCGCACCTCGATGACGAGCGCGTCCTCCGAGGCACCGGGCACGACGGTCGCACGGGATGGTGCGGCACCCGCCACCAGCCCGCGCGCCGGGCGGTGTCGTGGGCGTCGGCCCTCGTGCAGCCCGCGGGCGAGTTCGTCCTCGGTGGGCAGGTCAGCCAGCGGCGCCTCGACCCGCCAGGTGTTGTGCGCGATGCCGTCGGTGGTCCGGACACGCGCGGAGCGCACCGTCATACCGAAGGACGCCAACAGGTGTGCGCACGCGGCGAACAGGCCCGGCCGGTCGCGGTCGGCGATCTCGATGGTCGCCCCGGATGCCGTCGGTATGACGGCGATGTATGCCGCGCCGGCGAGAACGTGAGCGCGAATGTCGTACGGAATCGGCTCCGTCGCTTCGGGCGAGTGTGGGGACCGTCCCTCGAGCGCGGCCCGCGCGTGCTGCGCCAGCCGGTGCACCAGCTCGGCACGCCAGGACGTCCAGGCCTTGGGCCCGGCGGCGAGCGCGTCGGCCTCGGTGAGCGCCACCAACAACTCGAGGATGTCGAGGCGTTCCTCGACGGCCGCCACCAGGACGGCGACGGTCCGCGGGTCGTCCGGGTCACGACGGGTGGCGAGATCCACGACGGTCAGGTGTTCGCGCACCAGCAATTCGATGATCTCGACGTCGTCCGCCGCGAAACCCATCCGGCGGGCGACGTTTCCGGCGACCGGCGCACCCTCGGTTGCATGGTCGTGGACGCCGGCGATCTTGCCGATGTCGTGCAGCAGCGCGGCGATCAGCAACAGGTCCGGCCGCTGCACCCGATCGCGCATCGCTCCGGCGCGCACCACCGTCTCGATGAGGTGCCGGTCGACGGTGTGCCGGTGGACCGGGCTGCGCTGTGGCCGGCTGCGCACCGGCGCCCATTCGG
This sequence comes from Flexivirga sp. G2, assembly GCF_055397625.1. Lineage (NCBI taxonomy): Bacteria > Bacillati > Actinomycetota > Actinomycetes > Micrococcales > Dermacoccaceae > Flexivirga > Flexivirga sp. G2. The sequence goes on along the minus strand of NZ_AP039675.1, from coordinate 1,691,610 downwards.
GCAACCACGCCCCCACCACGCCGGTCAGGTCGAGCGTTTCCCACACCTGGGTGAGGCCGCCGCCGGTCGCCAGCAGGTCGACGAATGCATCTCGCACCTCCTCCGGCCACGGCTCGGCCAGCAACGGCAGCGGCTGGGTGAGGTTGAGAACGGTGCTCGGACCGAGCGGTGACTCCGACCGCGCAGATGCTGTCGCAGCGCGCAGCACCATCAATGGTCCGCGGCGACCCATCTCCCGCGCACCGAGCACCACCTCACCGTCGTGCAGGTAGAGCCCGTGACCGAGCGGATGCAGCACGGGGCGTCGTGGGCCGGTCCGCAGCGTGCGCGCGCGTTGCGACTGACCGGCGCGCCGTGCGGTCCCGTCGAGCGCATACGAGATGGTGCGACCCGCCTGCACCACCGACGTGAGCAGCGCATCCGCGTCCGGCTCGCCGAGCAGGGCCGCGACGGCGTCCTGGTCCTGACGGGTGAGCCGGTCGCGACCCCGCCCGGTCACCAGGTGCAGCGCGTCCCGCACGTCGAGCAGCCGGTCGTATGCCGCGTCGACACCGCCGTGCGGTCGATCGGCCAGCCAACTGGACGCGAGCGACCGCAGCACCGTCATGTCCCGCAACCCGCCGGCGGCCTCCTTCAGGTCCGGCTCCAGCTCGTGCGTCAGGTCCCCGTGTCGTTCGTGCCGGGTGCGCAGTGACGCCAGGACCTCCGGGAGCCGCTTGCGGGCGTTCGACCGCCAGTCGTGCGCGATGCTCTGCCGCACCTGGGCGACCAGCAACGGGTCGCCGGCGGCCAGTTCGATGTCGAGCAGGCCGACGGCGGCGGTCAGGTCGTCGGACGCGACGGCGCGGCATTCCTTCGGCGTACGGAGGCTGTGGTCCAGCCGAACACCCCTGTCCCACAACGGATACCAGAGTTTGTCGGCGAGTTCGCCGATCGCCGCATCGGTCAGGCTGCGGCCGTCGTGCAGCAGCACCAGGTCGAAGTCGGACAGCGGGCCGCTGTCCGAGCGGGCGATCCCGCCGACGATGGCGAGCGCGACGCCGCTGCCCGGCACCGGCGTCGCGCTCGTCGCCTCCTGCCACAGGTCGGCCAGCAACTGCCTGTTGTATGCCGCCAGCCGGGCGCGCCGCCGCGTGCCCTCACCAGGGATCGCGAACTCACGTGTCCCGGCCAGGTCCAACCGTTCCTGGTCGATGCTCATGGTGTGGAGCCCCTTCTGACGAGTGGCGAGATCACGTTCCTGGCGACGAGAGGACGCCGACGAGACGACGACCAGGTCGGCGCCGGCGCGCCGCGAGTTCACGAGCGGGAGCCGGCGCCGACCTGCGAGGAGTCGAGCAAGGGTTACAGCGCCGCTTCGCCGTGTTCACCCGTCCGAACGCGGACGATGTCGTCGATCGGCAGCACCCAGACCTTGCCGTCACCGATGCGTCCGGTCTGTGCGGTCTTGACGATGACGTCCACGACACTGCCGGCGTCGAGATCCTCGACGACGACCTCGAGGCGGATCTTGGGCACGAAGTCCACGGCATACTCGGCGCCGCGGTAGACCTCGCTGTGTCCGCGCTGGCGCCCGTAGCCACTGACCTCGCTGACCGTCATACCGGTGATGCCGTAGGACTCCAGCGCTTCCTTGATGTCGTCGAGCCGGAACGGCTTGATGATCGCGGTGATGAGTTTCATGCCTTCACCTCTTCCTTGCTGTTGTCGGCTTCCTGCCGCGCCGGCCGGTGCCCGATGCGGCTTGCCGCGAAGATGCTGCCGAAGTCGTATGCCGTCTCGGCGTGCTCGGCCTGGTCGATGCCCTCGGCCTCGTCCTCCTCGCTGATCCGCCAGCCCATGGTCGCCCGCAGCGCGAACGCGATCACCGTGGTGACGATCGCCGTGTAGGTCAAGGCGACCACGACGATCGCGAATTGCACCACGAGCTGGCGCCATTCGCCATACGCGAGGCCGGTGCCGCGGGCGAAGATGCCGAGCGACAGGGTGCCCCAGAGTCCGGAGACGAGGTGCACACCGACGACGTCGAGCGAGTCGTCGAAGCCGAGCTTGAACTTCAGGCCGATCGCGTATGCCGACGCCACCCCGGCGACGACCCCGACTCCGATCGCACCGAGCGGCGTGACGTTGCCGCAGGCGGGGGTGATGGCGACCAGTCCGGCGACGATGCCGGAAGCGGCACCGACGGAGGTTGCATGTCCGTCGCGCAGCTTCTCCAGGAGCAGCCAGCCGAGCATCGCGGCACATGTGGCGACGGTCGTGTTGACCCAGACCAGGGCCGCGGATTCGTTTGCGCCCAAAGCGGATCCGGAGTTGAAGCCGTACCAGCCGAACCACAGGATGCCCGAGCCGAGCATCACCAGCGGCACGTTGTGCGGACGCATCGGGGACTTGCCGAAGCCGGCCCGCTTGCCGAGGAACAACGCAAGCACGAGCCCCGCCATACCGGCGTTGATGTGGACGACGGTGCCCCCGGCGAAGTCGATGGGCGCGATCTTCGCCATACCGTCGACCGTGCCGAAGAGCTTGGCGGCAATGCCGTCCGCCGAACCGGACAGCAGCCCGCCGCCCCAGACCATGTGTGCCAGCGGGAAGTAGACCAGCGTCACCCACAGGCCGGAGAAGACCAGCCAGGTGGAGAACTTCGCCCGGTCCGCGATGGCGCCGCTGATCAGCGCCACGGTGATCGCCGCGAAGGTGAACTGGAATCCGGCGAAGACCAAGACCGGAATGCCGCCCGCCTGCAGCACCGTGCTGCCCGGCTCACCCGGCAACATGCCTGACAACCCGAAGAACTCGAACGGACTGGCGAAGAAGCCGAGGTGGTCGTGGGTCCCGAACGACATCGAGTAGCCCCAGAGCACGTAGATGATGCCGACGACGCCGAGCGCCCCGAAGGACATCATCATCATGTTGAGCACTCCGCGTGACCGGCCGAGGCCGCCGTAGAACAGTGCGAGCCCGGGGATGGTCATGAAGAGGACGAGGGACGCCGAGATCAGCATCCAGGCCGTGTTGCCGGTGTCGAGTGTCGGCGGCGCTGCGGCCGACATTCCGTGAATCAACGAGGTCATGCGAAAGACCTTGCCAACGCGGCGTTTCGGTCAGAACACCGCTTTTGTTACAGCCGTGTTGCGTATCGACGGGCGCGTTACCGGCAGATTTCGCAGGTCGTTGCTCCCTGAGGAGTCTGTGAGCTGCGCCCTGAGGAGTCCGTGAGGTACGAGCGGACGTCTCGAAGGGGTACGAGCGGACGTCTCGAAGGGTCGAGACCCCGCGCATACTGGCTGTATGACGTCACTGGTGCTCCCCGGACCGGTGCGCCGCGTCCACGACGCGGTGCGCCACAAGGCTGCGGTGCAGCTGCGCGAACGGGTGGCCGGCGAGGACGCGACCCGCCGGGCCGACGGGATCTGGGGCAAGACCGGCGAGCGCTGGTTCACCCCGGAGGACCCGATCTGGCGGGTGCACCTGGACGCCTCGATGTTCGTCGCGGGGATCCGGGCGCTGCTGTTGCAGTCGTTGCACCCGCTCGCGATGGCAGGGGTGGATCAGCACTCGAGCTACCGGGACGACCCGTGGGGCCGGCTGCAACAGACCAGCAACTTCATCTCGACGACGACCTTCGGCACCATCCCGGACGCGGAGCGACTGCTGGCGAAGGTGCGCGGCATTCACCGCCGGGTGCACGGGACGTTCGAGGGCGTGGACTATCGAGCCGACGACCCGCGACTGCTGGCGTGGGTGCACGCGGCCGAGGCCGACAGCTTCCTGACCTGTTACCGGGCATTCGGCGGCGGCACCGTCAGCGACCCGGAGGCGGACACGTATGTCGCCCAGATCGGTTCGGTCTCCTCGCGACTCGGCTTCGACGACGCTCCGACGACGGTCGCGGGTCTGCGGGAGGCCCTTGCGTCATACCGACCGGAGCTGCGGAGCACCCCGGCCGCGCGTGCGGCACTGCGCTTCATCCTCTGGGAGCCGCCGCTGACGGCGTCGGCGCGGCCGGGCTACCTGAGCCTGGTCGCCGGTGCGATCGGGACGCTGCCGCCCTACGCGCGACGGATGCTCGGCATCCGCACTCCGCCGGGAGGCGCGGCGCTGCTGCGCGGCGCCGGCAACGCGGGGGCCGCCGGTGTGCGCTGGATGCTGTCGGACCCGCAGGTCCAGGCCGACCGCCGGGTCAACCAGGCGGCCGACGCCGCCGCCCGCCGCACCTGACTCCGCCCAACTATCCCGAATGACGGCTTCTTCGGCGAGTGACGGCCCAAACGGACCGTCACTCGCCGAAGAAGCCGTCAATCGGCTCGGGTCGACTCAATCGAGAACGGCGTTGACGAAGGCCTCGGGGTCGAACGGTGCCAGGTCGTCGGCGCCCTCACCGAGGCCGACCAGCTTGACCGGCACGCCCAGCTCACGCTGCACGAGGACGACGATGCCGCCCTTGGCGGTGCCGTCCAGCTTCGTCAGCACCACGCCGGTGATGTCGGCGGCCTGGGCGAAGACCTCGGCCTGGCGCATGCCGTTCTGACCGGTCGTGGCGTCCAGCACCAGCAGGCATTCGTCGATCGGGCTCTGCTTCTCGACGACGCGCTTGACCTTGGCCAGCTCGTCCATCAGGCCGACCTTGTTGTGCAGGCGGCCGGCGGTGTCGATGAGCACGACGTCGACCTCGTTGTCGCGCCCGGCCTTGACGGCGTCGAAGGCGACGGCTGCCGGGTCAGCGCCTTCCTTGTCGGAACGCACGGTCGGCACGCCGACCCGGGCTCCCCACGTCTCGAGCTGGTCGGCGGCGGCCGCGCGGAAGGTGTCGGCGGCGCCGAGCACGATGTCCTTGTCCTCGGCGACCAAGACGCGCGCGAGCTTGCCGATGGTGGTCGTCTTCCCGGTGCCGTTGACGCCGACGACCATGATCACGGCCGGGCGGTCACCGACCCGGCTACCGGCGATCCGACGGTCCATGTCGGGGTTGACCTGCGCGAGCAACTCAGCGTGCAGCCAGGCCTCCAGCTGGTCCGTGGACGGCGTACCTTCAACCTGCACTCGACGTTTCAAGCCGTCGACGATCTCGGTGGTGGCGTCCACGCCGAGGTCCGCGCCGAGCAGCGTGTCCTCCACGTCCTCCCAGACGGCGTCGTCCAGCTTGTCGCCGGAGAGCGCCGTGAGCAGTCCCTTGCCCAGGGCGTTGTTGGAGCTGGCGAGCCGCGAACGCAGTCGAGTCATCCGGCCGCGCGCGGAGGCGGGCCGCTCGACCTCGGGTTCAGCTTCAATGGGAGCCGACTCGACGACGTCAGCCGTGTCGGCCGGTGCGTCCGTGGCAGGCACGGCAGGCTGCGCCTGCCACGCTGTCGTCGGCTGAGCGTCCTCGGTGCTCGGCTTGGTGCTCGGCTCAGCGGTCGGCGCACTCGCCGCGGTGCCGGTGTCGACCGGGCCGCCCGTTGCCGGGCCGGCAGTCGAGTCCTTCGGCGCGGGTTGGGCCGGAGGTTTGGGCGCCCCACCCTTACTGGTGTCGAACGTCGCCGTGCTGCCGGCCTTGTAGGTGTTGGCCGTGCGCGTCTTCGCCTCGCGGGCGGGCGGCGGAGGCGCTACCTCGGGCGCCGACTTCCTGCCGCCACCTCGCAGGTAGCCGACGAGCAGCCCGAGGCCGGCAAGGACGACGACCGTGATGATGACAAGGATTTCCCAGAGCGAGTCCACGGCGACATCATCCCAAATGGTTCAGCGGACCGGGCGTGGTGTCACCCGGGAACGTGCACAACCGCACAACGGACGCGATCGTCCGGCGTGTCACTCCGTGTCGGAGTCGGCACCGACCTTGCCGCGACGTCGCTCGGTCACCGAGCTGACCATCTCCTCGGCCCGCTCGGTGAGCAGCTCACGCCCCTCCCGTCGAGCCGGCACCGCGACGAGACCGATCACGGTCCCCGCGAGCGCAACACCGATAACCAACGCCAAGATCAGCCACACCATGGGTCAATTGTCCAGCCTGAGTCTGTGATTACCAAGTCAAAACCCTTGGTATGACGGGGAAATTTGTTCAATTCACGCCATCCGACGGGTGAACTCCCGACAAAGTCACGCTCGGTCTGTGGAGCGATGCACCACCTCACTGCGTCTCACCCGTGTTTCCGTGCACCCGAGGGATGCATTGCACGGGCACCCTTGGTTACCCTCAACCGACGCACCCCGACAGAAGGATCAGCTGTGACCAACTATCCGAACGACCCCAACCAGCCGGGCGGCTATGGCGAACAGCCGAAGGACGGCTCCGGCAATCCGCAGTACGGCGAGCCGCAGCAGGGTGGACAATACGGCTCCCCGCAGTACGGCGAGCCGCAGCAGGGCGGACAGTACGGCGCCCAGCCTTACGGTTCGCCGCAGTACGGCGCACCGCAGCAGGGGGGCAACCCCTACGGCGCACCGGTGCCGCAGGAGCATCAGCGGGCGACCTTGATCATGATCCTCGGCATCCTGGCGATCCCGTGTTGTGGTCTGTTCACCGGCATCCCGGCGATCATCATGGGCCGCCAGGCACTGACCCAGATCGACTCGTCCGGCGGTGCACTGGGCGGCCGCGGCAAGGTGCAGGCAGGTTTCATCTGCGGCATCATCGGCACCGTGATCTCGGTGGTCGGTGTGATCATCCGCTTGGCGTCCTGACGCCATACACGTCGAAAGGCCCGGTCACCGTTACGGTGATCGGGCCTTTCGTGGTGTGTCAGGTCTCGTAGAGCCAGTGCCCCCACGGGGTCCAGCGGTAGACGGTGAAGATCACCATCGCCACCGCGAAGATCGTGGTGGCGACCTTCGGCGTGGTCAGCAGCACCGCACCGGCCTCGCCTCGGGCACGGCGGACGAACCAGCGAACGATCAGCGCTGCACCAGCGATCAGGATGAACACCGCGGCGGCGTTGCTGGTGAGTGCGTCACCCACGTGACCCCGGGTGAGGTCGTTCATCGCGCGCAAGCCGCCGCATAGCGGGCACGGGTGCCCGGTGATCTGCAGGAACGGGCAGAACCCCCACGAGCCCGACTGGTGCGGATCGCGAAAATGTAACAACACCAACGCAGTTGCCCCGCCGACCGCCATCAACACCGGTTCCCGCACGCGCTGCGCGAACGGGACGTCGGTGGCCTCGGCCGGGCCGAGCTGGGTGGTGGTCACTCCCCCAGATTAGGCCACGCCGTCATCGGGCCTGCCCGCCGAGCAGTTTCATGAACGGGGTGACCTCCGCAGGCACGTCGACACCGGAGTCCCGACCGGACCTGGTCGGGGTGAATCCGGCGACGGCGTCACCACCCGTCGAGACCAGGTGCGCGGCCAGCTCGGCAGCGGCGCGCGCGGCGCGACCGGCCAGGTCACGACCCGCCGCTCCGCCGCCGAAGTCCTCGGTCGCTGCGAACACACCGGTCGGCATCACGACGGCCCGCAGGTAGGTCAACAGGGGTCGCAACGCGTGGTCGAGCATCAGTGAGTGCCGCGGCGTGCCCGCGGTCGCCGCGATGATCACCGGCATACCGTTCAGCGCGTCGGCGTCGAGGGCGTCGAAGAACATCTTGAAGACACCGCTGTAGCTCGCCGCGAACACGGGCGTCACGACGACGAGTCCGTCGGCGGCCGACACGGCACGCCGCAGCTCGTCGAGGCGCGCCGTCGGCATACCGGCCGTGGCCATCATCGTCGCGAGATCGACTGCGTATTCACGCAATTCATAGGTCTGTATGTCGATTCCCTCGCCCCGACCACTGACTTCGGCATCGACCGCGCCGGCGATCTGGTCGGCCAGCAGCCGGGTGCTGCTGGGCTGACTGAGACCGGCGCTGAGCACGACGAGTCGACGCCCCTTTCGGGGTCCCCGCGAAGTATCGGAGGAGCGCAGCGGGGGAGAACTTCGTGGGGTGTCTCTCATGCCGAGACCTCCTGCTCCAGACCCGCCGTCGCGCTGATCACCTTGCGGTGCGGTGAGTCCGGCCCTTCGGCCACGAGCGACGTGTGGGTGGGCGGGTTGCTCGGCACGTGCGACGCACGACGCGCCTCGAACTCGCGGCGCAGCACCGGAACAACCTCCTTGCCGAGGATCTCGATCTGCTCGAGCACGACGTCCAGCGGGAGACCGGCATGGTCGACGAGGAAGAGCTGGCGCTGGTAGTCACCGACGTAGTCGGCGAATCCGAGCGTGCGCTCGATGACCTGCTCGGGCGTGCCGACGGTCAGCGGGGTGTCGCGGGTGAAGCTCTCCAGCGACGGACCGTGCCCGTAGACCGGCGCGTTGTCGAAGTAGGGCCGGAAGATCCGCTTCGCCTCCGCTTCGGTGTCGGCCATGAAGACCTGACCGCCGAGTCCGACGATCGCCTGGTCCGCGGCGCCGTGGCCGTAGTGCTCGAAGCGCTGCCGGTAGAGCTTCACCATGGCGGCGGTGTGCTCCTTGTTCCAGAAGATGTGGTTGTGGAAGAAGCCATCGCCGTAGAACGCGGCCTGCTCGGCGATCTCCGGGCTGCGGATCGAGCCGTGCCAGACGAACGGTGGCACGTCGTCCAGCGGCGCGGGCGCCAGCGTGTAACCGTGCAGCGGGGTGCGGAACTCGCCCTCCCAGTCGACGGCCTTCTCCCGCCAGAGTCGGCGCAGCAGGTGGTAGTTCTCGACCGCGAGCGGGATGCCCTTGCGGATGTCCTTGCCGAACCACGGGTAGACCGGCCCGGTGTTGCCGCGGCCGAGCATCAGGTCGACCCGACCGCCCGCCATGTGCTGCAGGAACGCGTAGTCCTCGGCGAGCCGGACCGGGTCGTTGGTCGTGATCAGCGTCGTCGCCGTGGACAACTGCAGGTCGGTCGTCCGCGCGGCGATGTTGCTGAGCAGGATCGGCGGATTGGCCGGCGCGACGAACGGCGGGTTGTGGTGCTCCCCCGTCGCGAACACGTCCAGGCCGACCTCCTCGGCCTTCGTGGCGATGGCGACCGCGGATTGCACGCGCTCCGCCTCGGTCGGGGTGCGACCGGTCGTCGGGTCCGTGGTGACGTCACCGATGGTAAAGACGCCGAACTGCATGTGACTCACTCCCTGATCTCGAGGTATCTCAAATTTTAACTATCTGGTCGTCACAACGGCAACCTCGGGCTATCTATTCCGCCGGTGCGGGTCAGCTCATCGACGACAACGCCGGTATGCCGGAATCGGCCACCGTCTTGCCCTCGGTCACGCTGTGCGTGGTCTCCACCTGGACGCCGCCACCGGGCAGCACGTCCTTGATTCGCTGCGACACGACCGTGGTCACGCCGTCGCCGCGCATGCTGACGCCATACAGTGCATCGGCGACCTCCATGGTGCGCTTCTGGTGGGTGATGACGATCAGCTGGCTGGAGTCGCGCAGTTCCTCGAAGAGGGTGATCAGGCGACCCAGGTTGGCGTCGTCGAGCGCGGCCTCGACCTCGTCCATGATGTAGAACGGGCTCGGCCGGGCCTTGAAGATCGCGACCAACAACGCGACGGCGACCAGCGACCGCTCGCCACCGGAGAGCAGCGACAGTCGCTTGATCTTCTTGCCCGGCGGACGCGCCTCGACCTCGATGCCGGTGGTCAGCATGTTGCTCGGGTCGGTCAGCGTGATGCGTCCCTCGCCGCCCGGGAAGAGCCGGCTGAAGACACCCTCGAACTCACGGGCGGTGTCCTCGAACGCGTCGGTGAACGCCTGCTCCACCCGCTTGTCCACCTCGGCGACGATGTCGAGCAGGTCGTCCTTGGACTTGCGCAGGTCCTCCAGCTGCTCGGTCAGGAACTTGTGCCGCTCCTCCAGCGCCGCAAACTCTTCCAGCGCAAGCGGATTCACCCGACCCAGCTGGCTGAGCTTGCGCTCGGCGGACCGCAGTCGTTTCTCCTGCACGTCGCGCACGAACGCGATCGGTTCGGGCAGGTTGTCCGGGTCGTCGTCGGGTCCGGGCACGTGCGGGATGAGCTGGTGCGGGCCGAACTCCTCGACCAGCACCTCGGGATCGATGCCGTGCTCCTCGACCGCCTTCGTCTGCAGCGTCTCGATGCGCAGCCGCTGCTGAGCGCGGGCCACCTCGTCGCGGTGCACGCTGTCGGTCAGCTCGCGCAGCTCGTCGCCGACGGCACTGACCCGGGCGCGTTCCTCCTTGAGTGCCCTGTCGAGCTCGCCCTTGATCCGGTCGGCGGCGGTACGGCGCTCGGCGGCGACCTCGAGCAGTTGGGCCACGACACCGACGGCGTGACCGGCACCGGTCTGCACCGCGGCAGCGACACGCGCGTCACGGGCGCGACGTTCGCGGCGAGCGCGTGCCCGCTCTCGTGCTTCGATCTCCGAACGCGCAGCGGACTCAAGGGATTTCGCACGATCGGCAAGTGACCTCGCCCGCTCCTCGCGGGTGCGCAGTGCCAGCCGCTGCTCGGTCTCGGCGGTGCGGGAGGCAGCAGCCTCGGCGGCCAGCCGATCGCGCTCGTCGGTGGTCGGTTCTTCCTCGGACGGCTCCTCGAGTGCGGCCGACAGCCGTTGCTCCAGCTCGGCGAGTTCCTCCCGGCCGGCCGCCAACTGCTTCTCGGCCTCGGCGTGCTGCAACTGGAGGCGTTCGCGCTCTCCTTTGGCGCCACGCATCACCTGACCCAGCTGGCTGAGCTGTTCCGCGACGGCGGACATGCGGGCGTCGGACTCGTTGAGTCGCTCCAGTGCGGCGTCGACATCGGCGCTGAGTTCGACCGCCTTGGCGCGGGCCTGCTCGGCGGCGAACTGTGCCTTCTCGCGACGGTGCGTCGCCTGCTCCACTCGCTCGCGGGTCTCGTCCACCGCGGACTGGATCTCGAGCAGACTGGGCGCACCAGCCGAGCCACCACGGATATGGCCTGCGGCATACACGTCGCCGTCGGGAGTGACGGCAGTGATCCGATCGCCAAGAGCGGCAACGGTTTTCGCGACATCGACAGAGTCGACGAGAGCGACGCGGTCGAGCAACGCCTCCACCGTCGGCTGTATGTCGGCCGGCGCGCCGATGACCTCACGGGCCCAGCGGGCACCGCTCGGCAGGGTCGGCCAGCCGTCGGTTGACTCCGATGCCGCACCACGGAAGAGCATGCCCGCACGACCCGCGTCGTCGGTCCGCAGCGTCTGCACCGCGTCCGCAGCCTGGTCGAACGAGTCGGCGACGACGGCGTCGGCTGCCCAGCCGAGCGCCGCCGCGATGGCCGCCTCGTGACCCGTCTCGACGGAGACCAGCTCGGAGACGGAACCGCGCAGTCCACTCGCACCTTCCGCACCCAGCAGGTGGGCGGCGCCGTCCTTGCGGCGCAGGCTGAGCTCGAGTGCCTCGAGGCGGGCCTGCTGCCCGGTGCGCTCCCGCTCGGCGGTGCGCTCCTCCTCACGGGCGGCCTCGAACTCCTCCTTGACCTTGTCGAGCTTCCCCTGCGCTTCCTCGTATGCCGTGTCGAGGTCCTCCTCGCCGGCCTCGTCCTGGGCGATGGTCGCTTCGAGAGCGGCGAACTCCTTCTCCGCGCGCGTCGAGCGCTCGACGACCTCCGCCATACTCGCGGTGAGTCGGCCGAGCTCGGACTCGCGTGCCTCGGACCGGCTGCGGCGAGCGCCGACCTGGCCCTCGAGCTTGGCGAGTCCTTCGCGCCGGTCGGCGGCGGCCCGTGCGAGCTTGGTCAGCCGCTGTTGCTCGGCCTGGTGCGCCTGCTCGAGGTTCGCGCGCCGCTCGGTGGCTTGCTCCAGCGCGACCTTCGCCTGCGCGATCTGCTGCTGCAGCTCGTCGTGCTCGTCACGGACCTTCGCGGCCTGCTGCTGCAACTGTTCCGGGCTGCGACCGGACCGGGACTCCTCGTGCTGGTCGTCCTCGGACAGCAGCCGCACCCGCTCGGCGGCGAGGGTCGCGGTCGCCTCGATCCGTTCCTTGAGGGAGGAGAGACCGAACCACTGTTCCTGGGCCTTGGTCAGCGCCGGCGAGATCTGCGCGGCCTCGTGCTCGAGCCGCTCCAGCCGCGCCTTCGCTGCCGCCAGCGACTTCTCGACCGCCTTCTGTCGTTCCAGCAGTGCGGTCTCGTCGGCGACCTCCTGCTCGAGGTTGCTCGTCAGCTGGGCCAGGTCGTCGGCCAGCAGGCGCAGCCGGGCATCGCGCACGTCGGCCTGGATCGTCGCCGCCTTGCGTGCCGTCTCCGCCTGTCGGCCGAGCGGCCCGAGCTGCCGGCGGATCTCGGTGGTGAGGTCGGTGACGCGCGAGAGGTTGGCCTCCATCGCGTCGAGCTTGCGGAGCGCGCGTTCCTTGCGCTTGCGGTGCTTCAGGACGCCGGCGGCCTCCTCGATGAAGCCGCGTCGCTCCTCGGGCGTCGCGCGCAGCACCGCGTCGAGTTGTCCCTGCCCGACGATGACGTGCATCTCGCGGCCGATGCCGGAGTCCGACAGCAGTTCCTGGATGTCCAGCAGCCGGCAGGACGTGCCGTTGATGGCGTATTCGGAGCCGCCGCCCTTGAACATCGTGCGGCTGATCGTCACCTCGGTGTAGTCGATCGGCAGCGCACCGTCGGAGTTGTCGATCGTCAGCGTGACCTCGGCGCGACCGAGGGCGGCACGCCCCGCCGTGCCGGCGAAGATGACGTCCTCCATCTTGCCGCCGCGCAGGCTCTTGGCGCCCTGCTCCCCCATCACCCAGGCGAGCGCGTCGACGACGTTGGATTTGCCGGAGCCGTTCGGCCCGACGATGCAGGTGATGCCCGGCTCGAGCTTCATCGAGGTCGCCGAGGCGAAGGACTTGAAGCCCTTCAGGGTCAGGCTCTTGACGTACACGAGCGGGCGGGCTCCTCTGCGGCGCTGGTATGGCGATCGCGGCCACTCTACTTGGCGCTCCGCCGGGACCCGCGCAACGACGGGGCTGTGGCGTACCAAACCCTCCCCAGGGGAACCCCGGGCACGCACACCCCCGCAAACCCGTACCCAACCCTCCCCAGGGGCGCCTTCGGTACGACTCAGGCTCAGGTCAGGTCTGCTCAGGTCAGGGCGAGCTTGAGACCTGCGTGGCTGTGCACGAATCCCAGCGACTCATAGAAACGTATGGCGCCGTCGCGCTGCAGGTCACTCGTCAACTGCACCAGCACGGCACCCTCCCGGCGGGCCCGCTCGATCACGAACTCGAAGAGCGCCCGGCCGACGCCCTGTCCGCGCAGCGACTCCGACACCCGCACCGCCTCGATCTGGGCACGCAGTGCACCGCCACGGGACAGGCTCCTGACGAAGCCGAGTTGCAGCGTTCCGACGACCGCGTCCTGCTCGTCCAGCAGGACGAGCAGGTGTTCGGTCGGGTCGGCATCGATCGAGGCGAACGCCTCGTCATACACGTCGGTCGCGCCGGACTCACGGTCCCGACCGAGGATGTCGTTCGCGAGCAGCTCCACGACGGCGGGCACCTGTGCGGCGGTCGCTTCGGCAACGCGGATGCCGGGCACCCCGGGCAACGGGCCGAGCGACAACCCAGCCACCCCTTCATCGCGAGTGACGGCTTCTTCGGCAACTGACGGTCCGATCGCGCCGTCACTCGGCGAGGAAGCCGTCATTCGGCAAGGGTTGCGCGGTCGGTGAAGACGATCGGGTCGCCGTCGGTGATGGCGATGGTGTGCTCGGAGTGCGCGCCACGGGAGCCGTCGGCCGAGCGCAGCGTCCAGCCGTCGGGATCGGTGTAGATCTCGTCGGTGTCGCGCATGAACCACGGCTCGATCGCGATCACCAGACCGGGACGCAGCTTCATGCCCCGGCCGGCGCGACCGTCGTTGGCGACATGCGGGTCGCCGTGCATGGTGCGGCCGACGCCGTGCCCGCCGAACTGCGTGTTGACCGTGTAGCCCGCGGCCCGGGCCACGTCGCCGATCGTGGCGGAGATGTCGCCCAGCTTGTTGCCGGACCGGGCCACCTCGATCGCGGCGGCGAGCGCGTCCTCGGTCGCCTTGATGATTCGCAGGTCCTCCGGGTCCGGGGTGCCGACGACGACCGACAGTGCCGAGTCGGACACCCAGCCGTCGACGCTCGCGGCGAAGTCGACCGACAGCAGGTCGCCGTCCTGCAGCGTGTAGTCGTGCGGCAGACCGTGCAGCACCGCGTCATTGACGCTGGCACACAGCACCTTGCCGAACGGCATCGCACCGAAGCTCGGGTGGTAATCGATGTAGCAGGACTCGGCGCCCGCGTCGCGAATCATCTTGTGCGCCAACGCATCCAGCTCGAGCAGGTTGACGCCGACATCCGCGGCGTCGCGCAGGGCAGTCAGCACGGAGGCGACGAAGCGCCCGGCCGGCCGCATGGCCTCGATCTCGGCGGGGGTCTTGAGTTCGATCACCAGGACACCGTATGCCGTGCAGCGACCACCTGCCGCATCGAGACGAGGGATATCCTGGAGGTGGGAACGGACGAGGCTGCCGAACCTGCTGGTCCACCTGCTCCACGCGGCAACCTTCGGGCCGGCCCGTGAGGTGATCACGATGGTTCTGCTCGGAGTCGTACTCGTCCTCGTGGGGCTGGGAGTTCTGGTCCTCGAAGCGCACCTCACCACGGCAGGCGTCCTCGGCATCGCCGGGACCGCATCCACCGCGACCGGCGTCGGATTGATCCTCGCGGCCACCGGTGCACCGTTGTGGGTGACGATCCCGATCGCGGCCCTGTTGGCCGTCGCCGGCCTCGTCGTCCTGCTGATGGTGGCGCGCGAGGTGATCGTCGCGGGCAGCCAGGAGATCCGAACCGGCCCCGGTGCGCTGATCGGCCGGAAGGCCGTCGTCAGTTCCTGGACCGGGCGCGAGGGTCGGGTCACGATCGACGGTGCTCTGTGGAGTGCCGAGCCGGCATACGGCTGGGAGGACCCCCTGCCCGAACCGGGCGACACCGTCGTCATCACCGAGCTCGACGGGCTGTTCGTGTCGGTCCGCCGGCCGCACGCCTGGGAGGTGAAGCCGATATGGAAGCCCTCATCACTCTCGTTGTGATCCTCGGCGTCGTCCTCATCGCCCTGCTCGGCTCGTCGGTCCGGATCCTGCGGGAGTACGAACGCGGAGTGGTCTTCCGGCTCGGCCGGCTGGTGAACCTCAAGGAGCCCGGCCTGACCCTGTTGATCCCGGTGGTCGACCGCATGGTGCGCGTGGACCTGCGCACGGTGACCCTCAACGTGCCGGCACAGGACGTGATCACCCGCGACAACGTGCCGGTCCGGGTCACCGCCGTCGCCTACTTCCGGGTCATGGACGCCAACCACGCGATCGTCGCCGTCGAGAACTTCCTGGCCGCCACGACCCAGATCGCGCAGACCTCGTTGCGCGCCGTGCTCGGCAAGGCCGAACTCGACACCCTGTTGTCCGAACGCGAACGGCTCAACGAGGACCTGCAGAAGGTCATCGACCAACAGACCGAACCGTGGGGTGTGAAGGTGTCTGTCGTCGAGATCAAGGACGTGGAGATCCCGGGCAGCATGCAACGAGCCATCGCCCGGCAGGCCGAGGCGGAGCGCGAGCGCCGCGCCAAGGTGATCAACGCGGAGGGCGAGTTCCAGGCATCGGCGCAGCTGGCCGACGCCGCCGACGTGATGAGCCGCAACCCGACCGCGCTGCAGTTGCGCTACCTGCAGACGCTGCTGGAAGTTGGCAGCAACAGCAAGTCGTCCGTCGTCATACCGCTGCCGGTGGACCTGAAACCGTTGCTCGAGCAGGTTGGCTCCGCCGCCGTGTCGACACAGCCGTCAGGACGGGGTGCTCCAGTCGGCGGCGCGAAACTCGAGGACCAGGACGGCCACGATCAGTCCGATGCCGAGCACCGGCCAGACGATGAGCCACCAGCCGCGGCGGACGGCAAGAGCCATGCCGCCCCAGACGACTAGCAGCCAGATCACGAACGCTCCCCAGCCGGCCCAGTGGTACATCGTCAGGCGATCGCCCTCGCATACCCACGGATCGCCGGGTTGCGGCGATGACGGATCGCAGTTCACGACATGGTCGCCCGGGTACTCCATCTGGATCAGCGTCATCAGCCAGAAGTAGATGGTGAGCGGAACGGCGATCACCGACGCAACGACGGCATCGACGATGCGCGGCCACGTCCACTCGCGTCTCCCCACGCGCTGAATGTATGGCGAACGGCGCGTAGTTGTATGGCGTAATGCATTTCTACCGTCCAGCCGAAGGCCACCGCCTCGCCCACGATCCGTTCAACTCGATCGTCGCGCCGCGACCGATCGGCTGGATCGGAACCGTCGACGCGGAAGGCCGGCGCAACCTGGCGCCATACAGCTTCTTCAACGCACTTCACTATCGGCCGCCGCTGATCGGGTTCTCCAGCAACGGCTGGAAGGGCAGCGTCGCAAACTGTGACGCGACAAGGGAATTCACCTGGAACCTGGTCACACGCGAGCTGGCCGAGCAGATGAACGCGACCTCCACCACTCACGACGTGGACGAGTTCGAGGCGGCCGGTCTCGAGGCCGCACCATCCACCGAGATCAACGCACCGCGTGTCGCCGCATCACCGGTCAACTTCGAGTGCCGGGTCACGCAGGTCGTCCCGCTGCAGTCGGCGCAGGGCGCCGCTGTCGGCAGCTGGTTCGTGGTCGGCGAGGTGGTCGGCATACACATCGACGAGCGGCTCGTCGAGGACGGCGTATTCGACACCCTTGCCGCGGATCCGTTGCTTCGCGCGGGCGGTCCGACCACCTACTTCGGCATCACCGCCGACACCCGGCTGGACCTGCGCCGCCCGGAGTGACCCCATGCTGGTCGAGCGGCGTCCTGAGTAGCAGCGAGGGACGAGCGCGTACCGAAGGGTGGCGGTGAGGGACGAGCCGCGTATCGAGACCCGCCAGTAACCGGCCCGGCGAGATCATGGCGGCCCCGGGACGTAGCCTGGTTCCTGTGACTGTTGCACCTGAGGGCCGCAAGATGCTGCGCGTCGAGGCGCGCAACGCCGAGACACCGATCGAGCGCAAGCCCAGCTGGATCCGGACCACCGCGAAGATGGGCCCGGCATACACCGGCCTGCACCAGCTGGTGAAGAGCGAGGGTCTGCACACGGTCTGTCAGGAAGCCAGCTGTCCCAACATCTTCGAGTGTTGGGAGGACCGCGAGGCGACGTTCCTCATCGGTGGCGACGTGTGCACCCGCCGCTGCGACTTCTGCGACATCGCCACCGGCCGCCCGACCGAGCTGGACCTGGACGAGCCGCGCCGTGTCGCGGAGTCGATCCGCGAGATGAACCTGCGCTACTGCACGGTCACCGGTGTCGCCCGTGACGACCAGCCGGACGGCGCCGCCGGCCTGTATGCCGAGACGATCCGCCAGATCCACGCACTCAACCCCAACACCGGTGTGGAGATCCTGCCGCCCGACTTCGGTGCCAAGCCCGAGCTCGTCGGCCAGGTCTTCGAAGCCGGGCCCGAGGTCTTCGCGCACAACCTGGAGACGGTGCCGCGCATCTTCAAGCGGATCCGTCCGGCGTTCACCTACGACAAGTCGTTGCAGGTGCTCACCATGGCCAAGGAGGCCGGGCTGATCACCAAGTCCAACCTGATCCTCGGCATGGGCGAGGAGGACCACGAGGTCGAGCAGGCGATCCGCGACCTGCACGAGGCAGGCTGCGACATCCTCACCATCACCCAGTACCTGCGACCCTCCCCCAAGCATCACCCGATCGACCGCTGGGTGAAGCCGCAGGAGTTCGTGCACTGGTCCGACGTCGCGACGGAGATGGGTTTCCTCGGCGTGATGGCCGGTCCGCTGGTGCGTTCGTCGTACCGCGCCGGGAAGCTGTATGCCGGTGCGATGGCCAAGCTCGGCCGCGAACTCCCCGAGCACCTGACCCACCTGGCGCAGGCGTCGTCGTCGCCCGCGCGTCAGGAGGCTGCCGCGCTCATGGAGCGGGAGAACGCCACCGCCTGACGGAGTCGACTCCGCACTTCGCCGCGTGACCACGCCTGACATATCCTGGAAAGCATGTCGACGCAGCCCGAGAAGAAGTCTCGTTTCTCCCGTAAGCCCAAGGACCCGGACAACCCCGGGCGGCTGTCGCAGTTCAAGACGCTCTACCAGGTCTCGGTCAAGCAGAACCCGAGGATCCCGCTGTGGATGGCACTGACGTTCGTCGTCACGCTGCTGGTCTTCATGGTCCTGCTGCACTTCATCTGGAGCAGTTGGATCTACACCGGCATCCTCGGTGCGATCTTCGGCCTGCTCGCCACCGTCATCGTGTTCGGCCGGCTGGCCGAGCGTGCGGCATACGGCTCGCTCGAGGGTCAGGCCGGCGCCACCGGTGCCGCCTTGCAGGGGTTGAAGCGCGGCTGGGTCTACGAGCAGGAGCCGGTCGCCGCGGAGGCCGGTCGGGCCCGCAAGATGTCCGAACTCTCCAACGCTGCCATGGTGTTTCGCGCGATCGGCAAGCCCGGCGTCGTTCTGATCGGTGAGGGCCCGAGCGGCTCGGCACGCAAGCTGCTGGAGTCCGAGCGCAAGCGGGTCGCCCGCGTCGCCGGTCCGGAGGTGCCCGTCCACGTGCTGCGTGTCGGCGCCGGTGAGGACACCGTCAAGCTCGGCGACCTGGCCAAGACGATCAAGGGCCTGGACAAGAAGCTGACCGACGGCGAGGTCCAGGCCGTCACCAAGCGACTGCGCGCCCTCGGCGCCAGCAAGCCGCCGATCCCCAAGGGCGTCGACCCGCGCAACGCGCCGCGCATGGACCGCAAGGCGATGCGCGGCCGGTAGGTCTTCCTCACCGCTCCTCGACCAGCGATGAGGTCAGCGGGCTCGGCGGAGCACCGTGCCCGCGAAGCGGTCGTGCAGCCCGCGGCCGTCCTTGTCCCAGATCACGGCGGGCACGAAGATGCACAGCAGCGCGCTGCGGATCAAAGCTGCGAGCGGACCGGCCGGCGCGCCGGACACCTTGCCTACGTGCAACCCCATGATGCGATGACCGAGCGTCGAACCGAGGGTGCCCACCAGTAGGACGTTCTCGACGAAGAAGACCGCGAGCGGCGCCCAACTGTTGCCGCTGCCGTTGAAGCTGTAGCCGAGGAAGCCGGCGGCGATCACCGAACACACCAGCCAGTCGATGACGACGGCGATGATGCGCGGCAGGAGCCGGGCCATCGAACCCGGCCCCGTGGCGGGCAACCCGAGACCGGCGCCGGCGTGGGCTCCGGCCGGGTCCTGCGGGGGTTGGTCACTCGTCGATTTCGGGGGCGTCACGACGGTCCAGCCTAGACGGCGGCCCGCAGTCTCATCTGGTGTGCACCGGGCTGTGGCATGGACCACAATTTTCGGCCGTATGGCGCCCGCCGGGCGCGCCGTCGCGGATGCGGCCAATCCCCCACTCCCGCAACAGTTCTCGGGACGCGAGGCCTTCCGTCATACCAAATCCGGCGTAACACAGCCGAAACATATGGGTCATGGTCGAGAAACCCCGACCCCGTAAGGTCATATCGGCGCACGGCGCTGGAGCCGTCGCGAGAGTTCACATCGATGGAGGATCCATGTTCACCACGGCCGATGAGGTCTTGAAGTTCATCAAGGATGAAGACGTCGAGTTCGTCGACGTCCGGTTCTGTGACCTTCCCGGGGTGATGCAGCACTTCAACGTCCCCGCGGCCAGCCTCGACGAAGAGGCGCTCAAGGAGGGCGCGATGTTCGACGGTTCGTCGATCCGCGGCTTCCAGGCGATCCACGAGTCGGACATGAAGCTCATCGCCGACCCGACCAGCGCCTACCTCGACCCGTACCGCAAGCACAAGACGCTGATCCTGAACTTCTCGATCGTCGACCCGTTCACCGGTGAGCCCTACTCGCGCGATCCGCGCAACATCGCCGCCAAGGCCGAGGCCTACCTGAAATCGACCGGCATCGCCGACACCGCCTACTTCGGCGCCGAGGCGGAGTTCTACATCTTCGACGACATCCGCTTCGAGACGAAGGCCAACGCCGGCTATTACTACATCGACTCGGTGGAGGGTGCCTGGAACACCGGCCGCGAAGAGGAGGGTGGCAACCTCGGCTACAAGCCGCGCTACAAGGGTGGCTACTTCCCGGTCGCACCGGTCGACCACTTCTCCGACCTGCGTGACGACATCAGCTCCCAGCTCGGCAAGGTCGGCCTGAACGTCGAACGCGCCCACCACGAGGTCGGCACCGCCGGCCAGCAGGAGATCAACTACACCTTCGGCACGCTGCTGCAGTCCGGCGACGACGTGATGAAGTTCAAGTACGTCGTCAAGAACACCTGTTTCGAAGCCGGCAAGACCGCGACCTTCATGCCGAAGCCGCTGTTCGGTGACAACGGGTCGGGCATGCACACCCACCAGTCGCTCTGGAAGGACGGCGAGCCGCTCTTCTACGACGAGAAGGGGTATGGCGGCCTGTCCGACCTGGCCCGCTGGTATGTCGGTGGCCTGCTGAAGCACGCACCGTCGCTGCTGGCCTTCACCAACCCGACGGTGAACTCCTACCACCGCCTGGTCCCGGGCTACGAGGCTCCGGTCAACCTGGTCTACTCGGCCCGCAACCGCTCGGCCTGCATCCGCATCCCGATCGCCGGCACCTCGCCGAAGGCCAAGCGCATCGAGTTCCGCATCCCGGACCCGTCGGCGAACCCGTACCTGTCCTTCGCGGCGCAGCTGATGGCCGGCCTGGACGGCATCAAGAACCGCATCGAGCCGCCGGAGCCGGTGGACAAGGACCTCTACGAGCTGCCCCCGGAGGAGCACGCCAACATCCAGCAGGTCCCCGACTCGCTGCCGGCCGTCCTCGACGCGCTCGAGGCCGACCACGACTTCCTCACCGAGGGCGGCGTCTTCACCGAGGACCTCATCGAGACGTGGATCGACTACAAGCGCACCAACGAGGTCGACCCGCTGCGCTTCCGCCCGCACCCGCACGAGTTCGAGCTGTACTACGACATCTGAGCTCGAGCTGGTCGAGTAGGGCGAGGAACGAGCCCGTATCGAGACCAGGCAACCAGCTGGTCGAGCGCCGTCCTGAGTAGACCGCGAGGGACGAGCGGTCGTATCGAAGGGTAACCCGAGCCGCTAGGCGAGGGCGTATCGAGACCACGGACCGAATGCCCCGGATCACGTTGTGATCCGGGGCATTTCGTGTGCACTGCTCCGAGTGGTCACGAGATGCCGAGCACCCACTCGTCGACCTCGCTGAGCGCACTGCGGACCGCACCGAGGACGACGGCGGTGTCGCCGAGGGACGACAGCGCGAGCCTCGGCGGCGCGAGCGTGCGTGTGCGCAGGTGTGTCTCGACCGCGGAGAGCAACGGCTCACCCGCTCGGGACAGCCCGCCGCCGACCACGATCAGATCCGGGTCGAGGATGAGCTGCAGCGCGGCCAGGCCTCCCGCCATACGCGCACAGATCGTGTCGATGATCTGCTCGGCGAGTTTGTTGCCGGCGCGCGCTGCGTCGAAGAGGACGGCCGCGTCGTCGTCCGCCTGCGCAGTTCGCATCAGGGCCAGCAGCTCCGCGTCGTCGCTGCGTGCAGCCTCGGCGATCGCCAGGTCGATGACGGCCGCCGCGCCGACCTGCCGCTCGAACGGCCCCATCGTGGTCGTGCTCGAATCGCCTTCTCGCGCAGAAGGATCGGCGGGTCCGCTGACCGTCGAGGCGAGGTCCAGGAAGCCGAGCTCACCGGCGGCACCTGCCGCACCGATGTGCAGTTTGCCGTTGATCATGATGCCCGTGCCGACGCGTGCCCCCCACTGCAGGAAGACCAGGTTGTCGACCGAGGCGGCATCGCCGCGCCACCGCTCGCCGAGCACGGCGAGGTTGACGTCGTTGTGAACCGTGACCGGACAGGCCAGCCGGTCCCGCAACGCCGAGGCGATCGGGATCCGGTCCCAGCCGGGGATGCTGGGCGCGAGCGTCACGGCGCCGGTGCCGGGATCGATGAGTCCGGGCGAACCCACCGCTGCTGCGAGCAGTGAGGTCTCCGGCACGTCCGCAGATGCTTGCGCCGTCACCGACACGATCGCGTCCAGCACCGCTCGGCCGTCGAGGCCGCGAGTGTCGGCCCGGTGTTCGGCCACGACGTCGCCGGACAGATCCGCGACCATCGCGACGATCTTGTGCGGCCCCACGTCGACGCCCAGCACATGACCGGCCTCGGCGCGGAACCGGAGCAGCGCAGCCGGCCGCCCGAGCCGGTTCTGTCGACCGGCAACGTCCGTCGTGGGGTCGGGCTCGACCGTGGGATCGACGTCGGCGACCCAACCATCGCCGCGCAGCGATTCGACCGCCCGCGTCACCGCTGGGCGCGACAGATCGGTGAGCTCCATCAGATCCGCGATCCGCGACGGTCCGCCGGCCCGCAGCGCACTCAGCACCGACGCCGCATTCATCCGGCGCAGGACGTGTGGGCCGCTACCGGCCGGTACAGATTTCATCGTGCCGTTCCCACCTTCACTGCCCACTTCTGGAGCAAGATAGTTACGAACTTTACGTTACTAAACCGCCGGTTCAACTCCATCGGCCGCCGCGCCGCTCCTCTGGCGCCCCGACGGCCGTCCAGAGACACCCACCGCATCCTCGTCGCGTGGCGTGTCGCGAGGAAGGGAAAGCTCGGATGAAACGAGTCAGTCTGGTGCTGATGGCCGTCGTGTGTCTGATCGCTGCGGCGGTCGGTCTGCCCACGACACGGGCGGATGCCGCCCCGGGCGGTGGCTGTGACCGATCGAGTCCGGGCGATCGAGCGCTGACCGCCGTACTCAAACGAACCATCGGTGCGCCCGCCGCCCGACAGATCTGCTTCGACGTTCGGGACGCCGCCGGCCCGGAGACCTTCACCATCTCCGGCTCCCCCGGTCATGTCGCGATCCGCGCATCGAGTCTGTCCGCCGCCACGACCGGCACCGGCTGGTACCTGAAGTATGTCGTCCACGCAGCGGTCAACATGGGGAACTTCACCCCGAACGTCCCGCGCCTGATGCCGGCGCCGAAAAGCCCGATCACGCACTCGTCGAGCGCGAAGGACCGCTACGAGGGCAACGACACCCAGGACGGCTACACCAACCCCTACATGAGCTGGTCCAAGTGGCAGAACATGCTCGACATGTATGCCCTGCACGGCATCAACGAGGTCTACGTCCTGCCCGGCAGTGACGCGGTGTATGAGGAGATGCTGCAGGACTTCGGTTACACGGCGGACCAGGCAAAGGCGTGGATCCCGCTCCCGGCGACCCAGCCGTGGTGGGTCATGCAGAACCTCTCCAACGACACCGCGCCGATCTCCCAGAGACTGTTGGACGACCGCGCCGCGCTCGGTCGCAAGATCCTCAAGCGCTGCAAGGAACTGGGCATCACACCGGTGCTGCCCGGCTACTTCGGAACGGTGCCCACCGACTTCGCAACCGTGAATTCGACTGCCAGCAATGGAAATCCGCCGCACGTCGTTCCGCAGGGAACCTGGAACGGCACGCAGCGACCGGCCTGGCTCGACCCGACGGACCCGCTCTTCCCCAAGGTCGCCGCGTCCTACTACCGGCATGCCGACAAGCTGGTCGGCAGCAGCGCCATGTACCGGATGAACCCGTTGCAGGAAGGTGGCAAGCTCGGCGGTATCGACCCCGGCAAGGCTGCCAACGCGATCATGACCTCGCTGCAGACAAGCGAGCCCGGGGCCACCTGGATGCAGCTCGGCTGGCAGGCGAACCCCACGAAGGAACAACTCGCCGGCCTGACGCCGGATCAACGCTCGCACCTGCTCATCTCGGACGGTACGACGGACACCGGCAGCACCATGCCGAGCCGCGACACGGACTGGCCGGACACGCCGTGGCTGTTCGGCACGATCCCGTTCGGTGGCGGCCAGACGGCGATGGGAGCGAACGGCCAGGTCTGGATCGACCGCTACTACAGCGAGGCAGCCAAGGCCGGAAGCAACATGACAGGCATCTCGTTCGCACCCGAAGGAATCAACGATCCTGCTGCGTTCGAGTTGTTCGCCGAACTCCCCTGGCACTCAAAGGCGTTCGACCTCAGCAAGTGGTTCAGTCAGTATGCCCAGGGGCGTTACGGCACCGACCGGGCCGACGCGGCATGGTCGGCCATCGCCACGACATACACCCGGCCGATCACCTGCTGCAAGAAGGAGTCTCCGCTCGGCAAGACTCCCTCGTTGACCGCCGGGATCTCGGAGAACTACGACACCGAGACCTTCGCGACGGCGCTGCCGTTGCTCACGGAGGCGGCGAAGTCCGTGGCCCAGCCCGCGGCATACGACTATGACGTGGCGGACGTAGCGAACCAGGTTCTCTCGAACTGGGCGAACGACCGCTTGCCGGAGATCAGCGCGGCATACAACGCCAAGGACCTGACAACCTTCGACCGGTTGACCCGGACCTGGCTGGGCGCGATGTGGCTCGACGACAAGACGCTCGGATCCGTGCCGGACTTCATGATCGGAACGTATGTTGCCGACGCGGAGAAGGCAGGTCATGACGGCACCGAGTCGGCGGCATACCGGACGAATCTCCTCGACCTGTGGTCGATCTGGTTCAGCAACCGAGGTCCGTCGGCCGGCAACGGTGGGCTGCTGAACTACGCGGCACACCTGACGTCGGGGATGATCCAGGACTACTACCAGCCGGGTTGGCAGAAGTACTTCGACTCGCTGCGCACCGCCCTGCAGAACAACTCCACCCCGGCGAAGATCGACTGGCTCGCGTTCGGTGACAAGTTCGCCTCCTCGACGCACCACTACCCCACCGGACCGCACGGCAACACCGTCGTCTACGCGCAACTGCTCACCCGATTGCTCGGGGTCAAAGCGATCGCGCAGCCGAAGATCACCACGCCGATCAACGGGTCGTCACTGCCTGAATCACCCGACAGCGTCGCCGGCACCGGCACCGCCGGGGCAAAGGTCTCCGTCACCGACGGCGCGTCCGCGGTCTGCACGACCACCGTTGCAACCAATGGCAATTGGTCGTGTGCGCCGTCGCCGGCACTGGCCGATGGATCGCACACTCTGTCCGCCATACAAACGGATGCGCAGGGCCGCACCTCCAATCCGGCAACGGTGACCGTGACCGTCGGGAAGGACCCGACGCTCGCGGACAACTGGACCTTCGACTCGGCGACGAACGGAGTGGTCACCGACAATGGTCGTGATCATTTCGACGGCACCCTGACCGGAACGACGACGCTCGCCGCCGGAAAGTCCGGTCAGGCAGCGAAATTCGACGGCTCGGTCGCTCCGGTGAACACCTCGGCGACGAACCTGTCGGGACCGTGGGCCGTCGGCGCCTGGGTCAACCCGAGCGCCATGTCCCACAGCGCGAACCTGATCAACGGTGACCGGGTGCAGGGCAACAGCTCACTGAAGATCCAGCAGAACGTCACCGGTGGCGCTGTCGGCGCGACCGCGTTCTATGTGAAGGACTACGCGATCGACTACGTCGCACCGCTGAACACGTGGACGTATCTGACGTACGTGAACGACGGGCGCCAGATCACGATCTACGCCAACGGCAAGGTCGTCGGCACGGTGCCGGCGAGCTTCCCGCTCAGTCGGGCCGCCATCGGCAGCACGCAGAGCAATGCCGGCAAGGACGTCTACACCGGGCTGATCGACGAGCTGAGCATCTTCGCCAACAGCCTCACGCCGGACCAGGTCGCGGCGCTGTACTCCTCGGCACAGACGGGAGGGACCGGCACGCACTGACCTGCTCTGCCGAATGCCCCGGATCACGTTGTGATCCGGGGCATTCGCGTCTTCGCGAGAGCGAGAGGATGGCTGTCATGAAGACGCATCAAGTCACGTCCGACGTGTTCCTCGTGGAGGGCATCGCCTCCAACTGGGTCATTGTCCGAGACGGCCAGGACCTCACCTTGATCGACGGCGGCTATCCGAAGGATCTCGACGGCGTGGTCGCGTCCGTGGAGGAGCTCGGCCATCGGATCGAGGACATTCGCGGGGTGCTGATCACGCATGCACACATCGACCACATCGGCGCCCTTCCGGCACTGCTGCAGCGGCGAGCTGTCCCGACATACGCCGGTGAACGCGAGCTGCCGATGCTCACCGGCCAACGCCACGAGCAGGCCAGCAGGTGGGACGTCGTCTCACGTTGTTGGCGCCCACGAGTTGCCAGGTGGGCGCTCACGATCGCCCGAGCAGGTGCACAGAGCAAGGTTGTCTTGCCGGAAACCATTCCGTTGCAAGCAGATTCGGCAGTCGATCTCCCCGGCGCGCCACGGGCTGTCCCCTGCCCGGGTCACACGTCCGGCCACACGGCGTACGTGATCCCCGAGGCCGGCGTCGTCGTCACCGGCGATGCGCTCATCACCGGCCACCCCATTCTGAGCCGCTCCGGACCACAGCCGCTGCCGGCCTTCTTCAGCCACGCACCGGACGAGGTGGACTCCGGTCTGGACGCACTGACCGACTTGGACGTCGACACCGTCCTGCCCGGGCACGGTCTGGTATGGCGCGGCTCGATCCGAACCGCGGTGGACGAAGCCCGCGCCTGACCTGTCCGCCCCACCTGTGGACAAGCATCTCCGCCCCCTGCTTCGTCTCCGGTACAAAGGGACCCCGGATCGAGGAGGAAGCAATGTCAGTCAACCGCGAGCACTGGATGGGGCCGCTCCCGGCAACCCCAGGTTGCGACTGCCACATCTGTCGGCCCGAGAGGTCCTACGACGTGCAGGACCGTCGCGTCATCGACACCGTTCTCGAACACGGCTGGCAAGTCATCCTGGTGGCCGATGACGCCGAGTGCACCCATCCCGACCACCTCGGCTGGGACGGGCCCGACGACCCCGACACCAAGCCGGCGTTCGCCTACACGATCGGCCTCAGGCATCGGGCAGGGCACCCCGAGCTACTGATGTCCGGTCTCGATCCCGGTCTCATGCATCACGCGCTCAATGAGATCGCCGGGCGAGTCATGGGCGGTCTTCGACTGCGTCCTGGAGATGCGCTGGAGGATGTCCTCGCGGGAGTGCCGGTGGCGGTCGAGGAAATCACCGATGTCGCCCGCAGGGACGCAGTGACCTGGTCCGGCTGGTTCCACCGTCGCACACCGGACGCCCTGGCGATCGTCTGGCCCGACCGGAGCGGCATCTTCGCGTGGCAGCCGGGGGCACCCGCCATACTCGACGAACTCCAACCGCGCCAATGGCGTGTGCCGATTCAGCACACCGGCGGTCTGGCCGTCGATCCCGCCTGGGACTTCCCGGTCCCGCCGGAACAGCGTGTCTTCTCCTGCACGCACGTCATCGACGAAGGCAGGGTCGTCCTCTGGGCGGCTCGACAATCGGATGAGATCCGCGGCGAGGACTGGACCATCCACTGCGGCGCGACGGGCCACGAGTCCGACGACATACGACTGGTGCATCTGGCTCATCTGCTCCGCGCAGCGCCGAGTCTTCGTCGGCTCGGCAACCTCGGGCTCGACACCGAGGCATGGCGCCCTGGTCCCGACTCGGCATGGGGGACAGCCGCGCTCTCCCCTTGAGCCGTCAAAGGTCCGAGTGACGTCAGTGCAGCGCCGACAGGGCGGTCCACTGCTTCCACGACAGAGCCCAGTCGTAGAACTCGGTGCGCTCGTCGGCGAGCTTCACCTTGGTGCCGCGGACGTCGACCGGATCGCCGTAGATCGCCGTCTTGTAGTAGGCCTTGCCGTTTGCCGTCGACAGGTTGATGCAGCCGTGCGAGACGTTCGTCTTCCCTTGCTGCGCAACGGTATCCGGGTTGGCGTGGATGAACTGGCCGTTGTTGTTGAACCGCACGGCCCAGTGTTCGATCTCGTCGTAATGGAACAGCTTCGACTTCATCTCCACCGTTTCCTGCTTGCCCATCACCACGTTGATGCCGGTGCGGGTGTTGCGGATCGGGTCCGAGTTCAGCCCGTATGACGCGGGGTAGGTCGCCACCTTCGCGCCGTCGCGGTAGATCACGATGTTGTGCTTGCGCGCATCGGCGATGACGACCTGCGAGCGTCCGATGTTGAAGGTCCAATCCAGGTCCTGCACCCCGGTGATGCCACCACCCCAGTCCAGGTGTGCCAGCGGCAGGATGACATGGACCTCGGTGTATGCCGGCCAGTACTTCTTGGTCCGGAAATGCGCCGTCGAGTTCGGCGCGTTGTCGGGCAGCCACGCCCACGACCCGACGGCCGGCTTCCAGGGACCCTTCGACCCGGCCGGTCGGATCAGCACTTGCAGGTGCTTCTCGACCGCGGCCTTGTCGGTCACGTTCGCGCTGAAATTGACCACGATCGGTGCGGCGACGCCGACCGTCACATCGACTCCGATGTTCGCCGTCGCCCGGGCCGTCTGGGTGGCCGCGGTCGACGCGACCGTGCCGTGGCTGGTCGCGCCCGCGGAGGTGATCGCCGTCCATGACCAGGACTCCTTCGGCCCGATCACACCGGTGCTGACCCAGCTCGTGCCGCCGGAACCGAGCTTGCCCTCCACCGGCTTGCCGGCGTCGTCCTGCACCGTCAACGACCGCAGTCGCGCCGACGCGGTCAGCGTGACGGGCGCACCGAACGGCACGCTCCCACTGACCATGCCTGTTGCGGTGACCTTGGCCGGCGTCGGCGCCGCCGTGCTGGAGGGCGAACCGTGACCCTTCGAGGTCGTCCGACCACTCGCCGGTCGACCGGCGCTCTTCTGCCCGTCTCCGCAGGCGATGGCACCGGCCAGCACAGCCGTTGCCAGCGCGCCGCTCATCGCGACACGTCGCGTCAATCCATCCGACACGTCATACCCCTCACGGAACCCCCACAAATGTGCAGGCCTCAGGGTAAGACGCACCCTCCCCGCACCGACAAAACGGACGCGCCGCTCACAGGCAACCGAAACCGAAACGTCATACGTTCACAGAATGTTCACGCCCGGGCGCCGACCTTCCACCACAAAGCTGCGACCGCCGCGCCCGCAACGATCGTGACGGCCAACGGGATGACGCGCCCGCCCTCGTGGTCGGTGTATGACGCCCGCACCGATCCGCCGGACCGCCACGACAGGATCGAACGATCCGACTGCGCGGACAACACCGCGGTGTTGCTCTGGTAGGAACCGGTCGAGAACATCGCCATCGCGGACCCGAGAGAACCCAGCGACGCGAACGACGCGACGGACCCGACCGAGAAGGCCGACCCGACCGAACCGATCGAGCAGAACGACTCCGTCGAACCGATGCTCAGGACGGAGTTGCGGGACGCGATCGACCACCGTGACGTCATGGCGCCACCACCGGGAAGTATGTCGCCAGGAAGTCCACGGTGTTCCGCCATGCCGCAGCCGATGCCTCGGGATGGTGGAACATCGGGTGCGGGTTGTCGAAGGCGTGCCCGGCGCCGGCATACGTCTCGAACCGCACGCTGTCGCGGGCGACCGCTGACCGGATCCGCTCCACCACCTCCATCGGGATGTAGTCGTCCGACTCCCCGAAGTGATGCAGTCCCGGTGCCGTCACGTCACCCGCGAGGTCGAGCAGATTCGGCAACGCCGATCCGTAGTAGCTCACCAGCACCTCGACCTCGGTCGCGGCAGCGACGTTGAACGCCAGCCCACCGCCGAAGCAGAAGCCGAAGACCCCGACTCGACCGTCGACGTGTTCGTCCGCACGGGTGGCCGCGACAGCCGTCACGCCGTCCTCCACCGCCTTCGCCCAGTCGACCTGGCCCATCAACGACATCGCTCGCTGCAACATGTCGTCACGCGTCTCGTCAATCTCGGAATCGTCCAGCCGCCAATAGATTTCGGGCACGATCACGACATACCCGAGCCCCGCGAGGTCGGCCGCCCGCGCCTTGATGTAGTCGGAGACGCCGAAGATCTCCTGGAAGAGCACCAGCCCCGGACCTGACCCCGACTCGGGCAGGAATCGCCACGCGGGCATCTGGCCGTCGTCGGTCGGTATGTCGATCTGCTCGCTCATCCCAGCAGTCTGTCACCACGCCGGTCGAGTAGCGGCGAGGCACGAGCCGCGTATCGAGACCTCGGAACTCGGCGTACGCTCCGAAGATGCAGCAGGAGCCGGTGCGGCTCGCCGAGGTGCTGGCGTCGTTGTCCCTGGCGACCGACCTCGGTCTTGGCCTGCCGGAGGCACACGTGCTGCGGCAGACGGTAATCGCTGCACGACTGGCTGAGCTGGCCGGTTTCGACGACGACGTGCGAGCCGACACGTTCTACGTGTCGCTGATGGCGTGGATCGGCTGCGTGGCCGACTCCCATGAATTGGCAACGTGGTTCGGCGATGACCGGCAGCTGCGCGCCGACAGCTACGGCGTCGATCGCCGGCCGTGGACGATGATGCCGTTCATGCTCGCGCACATCGGTGCGGGTCGCGGACCGGGCCAACGTATGGCGGTCACCGCCCGCTTCCTCACCAGTGGCTTCCGCGACGCCCTCGGCACCTTCGTGACCCACTGTCAGACCACTGGCGACATCGCCGACCGCCTCGGGATGCCCGCGTCGGTGCGCCGCTCCCTGGCTCAGGCGTTCGAGCGGTGGGACGGCAAGGGCGTGCCCGGTGATGTCGGCGGCGACGAACTGGAGCAAGCCATCCGCATCGTCCAGATCGCCGATGACACAGAGGTTTTCGCTCATTCGGGAGACGTTGGATCTGTGGTGGCGATGTTGCGGGCGGGCCGGGGGCGGGAGTTCGATCCGTCCCTGGTCGATCTGTGTGTCGAGCACGTCGAGGACGTCCTGCGCGGGTTGGCCGACCTTGACGCGTGGGGAGCCGTCATCGCCGGCTGTGCCGCACTGGACCGGCCACTGGCCGAGGAGGAGCTGACGCCCACGCTGGAGACGTTCGCGGACTACGCCGACCTGAAATCGCCCTGGTACCTGGGCCATTCGCGTGCCGTCGGCATGCTGGCCCACCGTGCTGCCGATGCGAGTGGCATCGAGGACGCCGACCTCGTCATGCGTGCGGGCCTCGTGCACCGGATCGGCTCGATCGGGGTTTCGTCCTCGGTCTGGAACAAGCCGGAGCCATGGTCGACGGCGGAGCGGGAGCGAGTTCGCGCTGTCCCCTACCTCACCGAGCGCGTATTGGCCCGGCAACCCACACTCGCCCGCATCGGTCGGCTTGCCGCGATGACACACGAGCGGTTGGACGGCAGTGGCTATCCTCGCGGACTCACCGCGACCGCACTGGACGGTTCGGCGCGAGTGCTCGCCGCAGCCGACTTCTACCAGGATCTGGTCGAAGCACGGCCCGGACGGCCGGCAGTACCCCCGGCAGACTGCACGGACGCCTTGCACGCTGAGGTCCGGGCAGGACGACTCGATGCCGCAGCGGTCGATGCTGTCCTGCAAGCAGCCGGCCACCGCGTGCCGCGGCGGATCCCGCAGGTGGCATCGCTCACCGGGCGTGAGGTCGACGTGCTCGTCCTCCTGGTGCGCGGGATGAGCACGAAGGAGATTGCGCGCCGCTTGACCGTCAGTCCGAGGACGGTGACCTCGCACCTCGAGCACATCTATGCCAAGACCGGCACGACCTCGCGTGGCGCGGCGTCGATGTTCGCGCTGCGGCACGGCCTGGTCAGCGCCGAACAGGACTGGCAGACCGCACCACCGGAAGATCGGTAGTTCTTCCGATGTGACGGGCGCCGGCGCGGCATACAACAGAGGCATGAGCACCAACACCAGAACCGAGAACACAACCACCACAGAGCCGCCCGTCAACGGTCGACTGGTTCATGCGATCAGCTGCCGTGACTTCCGGGAGTTCGAGGACTGCCTCGACGACAACGTGCACCTGCGTGCGCTGCTGCCGTCCGGACTGCTCGAGCTCGACGGCGCTGCCAGGATCGCCACCCAGTTCGAGAACTGGTTCGGCGGGACCGACGATTTCGCCCTGGTCGAGGCGTCCGCCGGAGCGGTCGGCGCGAAGCGCTACCTGCGTTGGCGGATCCGGCTCAACCCGCCCGGATCACCCGAGCAGGCCCGGGTCGCCGAGCAGCACCTCTTCACGACCGGCCGCGACCACATCGAGACGATCGACCTCGTGTGCAGCGGCTTCCAGCAAATGCGGGTCGAATAGGCGAGCCCGGAAGCTGGTCGAGTAGCGGTGAGGTACGAGCCGCGTATCGAGACCCTGGATCTCGATACGCTCCTTCGTCGCTACTCGATCCGCGACCGGGCCCTCAGATCCCTGCTGCGTTGTCAACGCCGCCACTGACCGGCAGGTCGGCGAAGACGTCCGGCGGTTCACGCCAGAGGTCCGGCAACGTGCCGGACCGGGCCGCCTGCACGGCACGCCATACCCGTTGTGGCGTGCACGGCAGGTCGATGTGCCGCACCCCGAGATGACTGACCGCATCGACCACTGCGTTCTGCACGGCGGGCGTGGAACCGATCGTCGCTGACTCGCCAATTCCCTTGGCTCCCAGGGCGTTCAGTGGAGTCGGCGTCATCGTGGAGGCGGTCTCGAAGTCGAGCAGATCGGCGGAGCTCGGCATCGCGTAGTCGACGAGTGTCGTCGTCAGCGGCTGCCCGTCCGCGTCGAACACGACCTCTTCGTAGAGCGCCTGCGCGATGCCCTGCGCCAGCCCACCATGCTGCTGGCCCTCGACCAACAGCGGATTCAGCACCCGACCACAGTCGTCGACCGCTATGTGCCGCACCGGTCGGACGTGCCCGGTCTCGGTATCGACCTCCACGACGGACACGTGCGCGCCGAAGGGGAAGGTCGAGCCCTTCTGGTTGACATCGACGCCTGCGGCCAGCTCCTCACCCGATTCCTTTGCGGCAGTGGCGACTTCGGCCCAGCTGACTGTGGCTCCCCCGGGCACGCCGGCGACCCCGAAGGCACCCTCGTCGGTGAGCACGATGTCTTCGACGGCAGCCTCGAGCCGTGACGCGGCGAACCGGCGGGCCTGGTCCAACACGGTGGTCGCGGCGGACTGCACGGCGCTGCCGCCCAGTTGCAACGAACGTGATCCGCCGGTGCCACCGCCGCGCGGCACGACCGCGGTGTCGGACTGGACGTAGGTGATCTTGTCCATCGGTATGCCGAGCGCGTCGGACACCAACATCGAGAACGCGGTCGCGTGCCCCTGCCCGTGCGCGGAGGTGCCGGACGACACCGTCGCTCTGCCGTCATCGTGCACCGTCACGGAGCCGAACTCCGAGCCGCCACCGGGCGCGGTCACCTCGACGTAGACACTCACCCCGATGCCCAACTGGACAGGATCGCCGCTCGCGCGACGGGTGGCCTGCTCCTCGCGGAGCTTGTCGTAGTCGGCAAGCCGCAACGCCTCACGTAGCGGCAGGTCGTAGTCTCCCGAGTCGTATGTCGCACCCATCGGCGTCGTCACCGGAAAACCGTTGGGGTCCAGGAAGTTTCGTCTGCGCAGCTCGACCGGATCGATGTCGAGCTCGTCGGCGGCGATGTCCATCATCCGCTCGATGTGCGCGGCGGCCTCGGGACGTCCGGCGCCGCGGAAGGCGCCCATCGGTGCGGTGTTGGTGACGGCGGTGGCTGCGTCATAAGCGATGACGGGGACGTCATACACGCCGGGCACCATGAGCGCGGTCATGTGGATCGGCAGAGCGCCGCCGAAGCCGGCCCACGAGCCCGCGTCACCGATCACCCGCGCCCGCAGACCGACGATCTTGCCGCCGTTGCGGAGCCCGAGCTCGTAGTAACCGACCTGGCCGCGGCCGTGCATCCCCTGCAGGTTCTCCGAGCGTGTCTCGACCCAGGCCACCGGACGACCGAGTCTGCGCGCGGCGCCGATCACGGCGGTGTGCTCGGCGATCATGCCGGCCTTGCCACCGAACCCGCCACCCACGTGTGGCGCGATGACCCGGACCGTCTCCTTCGGTATGCCGAACTCCTCGGCGACCATGGCCTGGAAGCCGTGCGGCATCTGTGTCGAGACGTGTATGACGAGATCGTGGTCCCCGTCGCCGCTCGGTTCGACGGCAATTGCGTTGCCCTCCATGGGCATCACCGCGACGCGCTGGTTCACCATCCGCGCACGGACGACGGTGTCGGCACCGGCCAACGGATCCTCAGTGACCGCAGACCGATTGCCCGCGACGAGATTGGTGCCGAGCTCCGGGAACTGCAGCTCGGCATCGGACGCGAGGGCGTCCACGGGGTCCGCGACGGCGGGCAGCGGGTCGTAGTCGACATCGACCAGTTCGACCGCGTCGGCGGCCGCCGCTCGGGACTCCGCCACAACCACTGCGACAGGTTCGCCGACGAACCGCACCCGGTCCACTGCCAGCGGTGGTCGGGGCACCTTGGCGTTGAGAACCATCAGCCCGTGGTGCGGGGCGAGCGACAGGTCAGCGGCGGTGTATACCCCGACGACACCCGGCCCGGCAGCGGCTTCGGTGGTGTCGATGTCGCGAATATGACCGTGCGCCAACGGAGATCGGACGAACGCGGCATACAGCAGACCGTCCAGATCGAGGTTGCCGACGAAGGTCGAATCACCGGTGACCAGTGCCGCGTCCTCGACCCGGCGAACGCGTGTTCCGAGAATTGAACCTGCCATGCGACCGACGCTACGCCTGCCGACCCCTCCCGCGGGGGTCAAGCAAGATCCCTGAGGAGCCCGCGAGGGACGAGCGGGCCTTGAGCAAGATCCCTGAGGAGCCCGCGAGGGACGAGCGGGCGTCTCGAAGGGTCGCCCCACCGGCATTCGATCTCGATACGCTCCTTCGTCGCTACTCGATCAGCGTCGCGTCACCCACAGGTCGACAGCACTCTGTCGATGGCGTCCTTCTCGGCCTTGGTGACCCACAGGTGGTAGGCGCTCTTCACCGCGACCTGTTTGCTCACGTAGGTGCAGCGGAACGCCTTGTTCTTCGGCAGCCACGTCGCGGCGTCGCCGTCCTGCTTCTGCATGTTGGCCCGTCCGCTGACCGCGAGGAGGTTGCGCGGGTCGTTGGCGAGATTCTGCCGCCGCTCGGCGCTCAGTTGCTGCGCGCCCTTCTGCCAGGCGTCCGACAACGCGACCACGTGGTCGATCTGAATGGCGTTGCTCGTGCCCACTCCGCGGTGGAAGCTGATCCGCTCGCGTGTGTAGGGATCGTCGAGCACCCCGGTGAGCACGACACAGCCGTGGGTGTTCGGTTTCAGCGTGATGTCGCGCAGGTCGCGCCGCAGGATGTCGTTGCGGGTGTCGCAGCCGTTGTGCCCGAACTGTGTTGTGACGTCGTCGGTCCAGGACACCCCGAACTTGTCCCGACGGTCGTACCCGGTCTTCGGGGCGCGGCCCTTGACCGGCAGCGTGCCGAGCAGCGCCAGGGTGCGCGTGACGACGGCCTTCGCGGGCGCTGACAAGGAGGGCGCCGACGAGGACGGCGCTGCGGAGCTCGACGTCGTTGGTGCGCGTGATGATTCGCTCGGGTGGACCGTCGACGTCGGAGTCACGGTTCGGGTGACGGTGACCGTCCTCGTGACGGTCGGCGCCGAGCTGCTCGCGGTGCCGGCGGTCGACATACATCCGGCCAGCAACGGCGCGCAAAGCGCAGCGGTCATCGCAACTCTCCATGCCCGTCGCCGTGACCCCACCGGACAGTCCTATCTCAGGACCTCCGATGACGAGGACACCGGGTCACTCGCGGCTACCCACCGAGTGCCTCCAGACGATGTCCATGAGGGTGCGCTCGGGATAGGAACGGGTGGGCGGCGGCATACCTGGTGGTGCGGCGGCATACCTGGTGGTGCAGGCGGATGACTGTATGCCGTGAATCCGGCTGTCCTGGTGACGGTTTCGCTCGCATCACCGGTGACCTCGTAGTCCGGATGCTCCTTCACGTAGTTGCATCGCTCGCGCAGTCCCTGCCCGTTGCGCTCGGTGGTCTCACCGCCGTCGGCATACCCCCGAATGTGGTCGGTATGGCGAATGGGCGCGCCACACCACGGTGTCCGACAGATCTGGTCCCGGAAGTGGATCAGCGTCGCGAGCAGGCCGGGATAGCGACGAGCACGCGAATCCATGCCGACAATGTCGCCGGTGCCGGGTTGGGTGAACAATCGGCGGATCCGCGGGCCGGTCGGGTCTCCTTCGCCCATCCACTCACGAGCCACATCGGCCGGCACGGGCCCGTAGCCCGACAGATGTGCCGGCGTTTCGCCGGTCAGCGTGTCCCATGGCATCAGCAGATCGACACACACCCCGAGGTTGCTCTGCGCGCGGGCACGTCCGGTGACCCGCTCGACCAGCGCGTCGGCCATCGTCTGACCTCGCGGAGCGTCCGACTCCGCGGCGACACTGGACAGCGCGGCCTGACACGCCACCGCGTCCCGGACCGGAAGGAGCGCGGTCAGGTAGGCCATGCAATCCGGCGCCGGCCGCACACTCACCCGACGTTCGGACTCCGCTGCCAGGCGGCGCTCCCGGACAGCCTCCGGATCCCTCAGGTAAACCTGCTCACGGACGGCCCGCACCAAGGATTCGACGGAAACAGTCCCCAGCAACGGCGCGGTCGCCCGGTCCACCGCGGAACGGTCGGCGCTCGGTAGACCGGACAGCTCACGGACCATTCACGCGGCGTCGGCCTCGCTCAGCACCCCGGCCGCCAATGCAGCCAGGGTGCACGGCATGTCCTCGACCAGCGCGTGCGCCACCGTGGCGAACGCCGAGCCCTTCTGCAGTGAGCACCGCCGCGCGAGGCCGACCCGCGCCCCCGTCAGTCGCCTCGTCTCGCTCGACTCGATCCGTCGTGGGACGTCCCGCCGCGTCTGCATCTCTTCGGCAGCCACCACCAGTCGCGCCTCCCGCGCGCTGATCGCGTTGCGCAACTCGTCGAGCGCGCGCAGCTCTTGCCACGGATCCCGGGTGTCGATCGTCTCGTCGAGTCGGTCGTGGAACGCACGGACCGCGGATGCGTCCATCACGCCTGCAGCGGGTCCACCACTCCCCAACTCGATCTCGTTCATGTGTTCGATTATGTCACGAAACCGCTTGTCCCACAACACTTTTGGCGTATCAACGCTATCCACATCCCCTCACCATCACCAGGGGGATGTGGACAACCGCGCCACTACAGCCGGCATCAGAAGCTCTCGAGCAGCAACTGCGCCAGCTCGTTCGGATGAGTCAGCAACACGTCGTGCCCACTGGCCATGCTGGTCACCGGCAGGTCATAACCAACCGCGAACTCCCGAAACGGAACTCCATTGCCGGGCTCCATCACGATCGCCGAAGCATCGGTATGACGATCGGGCATCCCACACAACGGATCGGTGAACGTCGGCCACGGTTGCGGGATCAGCCGCGGCGCCAGCCAGTCGATCTGATCGGGGTCGGTGACACCGAGTTGCTGCGGAGTGGGCGCCGGCAACCAGCCGCCGGACTGTTGTTCGCGCCAGACCTGCGCGAACGCGGGAGGCGCAAGATCGAGCAGACAGTCACCCTCGGCCCCGAGCCAGGCATCGACATGGACGATGTGCTGGATACGTCGTTCGACACCGCGCGCGAACGCCTGCTGTATGACGAGCCCGGCGTAGCTGTGTCCGATCACGACGACCCCGTCACGGGCTGCGTTGATCGCATCCGCGACCACCGCCGCATGGTCTTCCAGCGTCGCGGGCGCGCCACCCGGGCCACACGATGGCAATTCCGGTGCTGTCGGCCGGTGTCCGGCTGCCGCGAGGAGCGGCGCCACCGGGTCCCACGCCCACGCGCCATGCCATGCACCATGGACCAGGACCAGGTCCCTTCCGTCACTCATCGCGTCACCCCTGACAGTTATGCAAACGGTCGTTCGCCAAATTACCAGACGCTCGTCCACTAAGATGGCCGCATGCGAAAGTCTGCCGAGGAAGCACTGCGCACCCGCGAGCGAATCGTCGACGCCGGCGTCCAGCGCACCTCGGTCGACGGCATACGCAGCGTCAGCATCGGCGACCTCGCCGCCACGCTCGGCATGAGCAAGGCCGGGATCGTCGGGCCGTTCGGCTCCCAGGAGCAACTGCAGCTCGCCGTGATCGCCCGTGCGAAGGAGACCTTCGTGGCGGCCGTCATACAACCCGGGTTGAAGCAGGAAGCCGGACTCCCCCGATTGCGCGCGTGCGTGCGCGCCTGGTGCCGCTACCTCGGCAACGGCACGTTCCCGGGCGGTTGCTTCGTCACGGCCGCATCGACCGAACTCGACGGCCGACCCGGCGTCCTGCGGGATGCCGTGAGCGAGCTCGTGATCCTGTGGCGCGACTTTCTGCGCACGCAGATCGTCACCGCCCAGACGGCGGGTCAATTGGAGCGACGGCGCAAGGCCGACGATCTGGTGACGACCCTGAACGGGATTGCCATGTCTGCGAATCAGGAGATCCAGTTGCTCGCAGACAAAACAGCGGCGCGCCGCGCGGAGCGCCTCATGCTTGCCCAGCTCGACGCTTGGCGAACGGCCGACTGAGTCAATCAACAGTTAAGTGACCTCTTGACCATCTGGGACCTCCCGTGCAATGGTTAAGAACATGCCTAACCAACAGGAGCCGGACGACCTGGGTCAGGTCTTCCACGCGATCGCCGACCCGACCCGGCGGGCCATCGTGCAGCGCCTGGTCCACGGCCCGGCGGCCGTGAAGACGCTCGCCGAGCCACTGGCGATGTCCCTGCCGGCTGTCATGCAGCACCTGCAGGTGCTCGAAGCCGCCGGCGTCATCACCACCGAGAAGGTGGGCCGAGTCCGCAGCTGCCGCGTCGAGCCGACGGCCCTGCGCGCCGCGGAGCAGTGGCTCAGCCGGCAACGCACCGATTGGGAACGGCAATTGGATCAGTTGGACGACTATCTGAAAGGACACTGATCATGGATGTCACACACTCGACGTTCACTCTCGAGCGCCACTTCCCCGCTCCCGTCGACCGCGTCTTCGCGGCCTGGGCGACCCCGGAGGCACGACGCCGGTGGATGGCCCAAGGCGCAGAGCACACAATGGATTTCGTCGTCGGTGGCACGGAGACGATCACCGCACCTGACCCGCAAGGTCGGCCGCTGATCTATCGGGCGCGGTATGCCGACATCGTCCAGGACGAGCGCATCCTGACCACGTCGACCCTGCACACCGAGGACCGCTTGTCGACGGTCTCGACGACCAGCGTCGAGTTCCACGCCGAGGACGACGGCACCCGCGTCGTCGTGACGGAGCACGGCATCTACCTGCCGGGCCAGGAACAGCCCGAATGGCGTGAGCAGGGCACCGCGCAGCAACTCGACACCCTGGCGGCCGAGTTCGACCGGTGAATCACGCGGTCCTGCGCGATACCGTGACGCATGGACAACGTGGAGCGCGACGAGACACCGGCGGAGCGCGCTGATCGCAACTGGAACGATCTGCTGCAGGAGCTGCGGGTCACCCAGACCGGCATACAGGTCCTCGCCGGGTTCCTGCTGACTCTGCCCTTCCAGCAACGCTTTTCACGGCTGAGTGGTTGGCAGACCGGTCAATACTTGGCGGCCGTGTCGTGTGCCGTCGTCGCGGTGATCCTGCTCGTGGCGCCCGTCAGCGCACATCGGTGGCTGTTCCGGCATCACGAGAAGGATGTCGTCGTGGCGTTCGGTGATCGACTTGCCAAGGCCGGACTCGCAGTGCTCGCCCTGACGATCGTGCTCACCGTCCTGTTCGTATTTGGCGTCGTCGCAGGGCAACTCGCAGGGGCCGTTGTCGCGGCCGCCGTGGCGATCGTCTTCGTGGTCCTCTGGGTGGTCCTTCCGCTCCGCCTGCACCGGTCGGCACCGACGCCTCAGCGTTGACGGCCCGGTCCGGCTGCTCGCCGAGTAGCGTGAAGTGATGGAGCTCCGGATCAACGACGTCCTGGTCCACTACGTCGAGCACGGGACGGGCGTGCCGCTCATCGCGCTGCACGGCGTCGGTGTGGACCACCGCGAACTCGAGGCCGCGCTGGAACCGATGCTCGCGGACAGCGGTTGCCGCCGGATCTACCCCGACCTGCCGGCGATGGGCCACAGCACGGCGACCGGCCTGCGGAGCAACAACGACGTCGTGGCACTGCTGGCCGGGTTCATCGAGCAACTGGCCGAGGAGCCGGCGCTCCTGCTCGGTCATTCGTATGGCGCCTACCTCGCCCGCGGCGTCGCCGCACAGCGACCGGAGCTGCTGCACGGATTGGCGCTCATGTGCCCGCTGGCCGAGACCACCGGGCGGGTGCCGCCGCCGGAGGTCGTCGTCCAGGACGAGGCGGCATACGACGAATTGGAGCCGGACCAGCACGGCAGTTTCGACGACTACTTCGTCGTGCGCACCCCGGAGACGGCCCGCCGCTTCCGGGACTACGCAGCACCGGGCATGGGCCTGGTCGACTACCCGGCGCTGACCGAGATCTTCACCGACTGGCCGATCGACATGGGCAGGCACACGTTCTCGCGGCCGACCCTCGTTGCAGCTGGATTGCACGACATCACAGTCGGTTTCGACGACGCGGTGCGGCTGCTGGATGTCTACCCGCGGTCAACCCTCGCCGTGGTCGACGGCGCCGGGCACGCCATGCTGCACGAGCGCCCGGAGATTGTCACCGCACTGCTGGCCGACTGGATCGCGCGGGCACAGGCGGTTGCGGACACGAGCTCCCTGAGGAGCTCATGAGGAACGAGTGAGCGTCTCGAAGGGTCACGACTCGGTGGCGAACTCCCGCTCCGGCTGCTCGCTCGCCCGCATCCGCTGCAGCTTGCGTCGCACGACCGGCCAGAAGACCACCAGCACACCCGTCGCGACCAGGCTGGTCCACACCTGGGTGCGGCCGTCGTCCGTGGTCAGCATGATGACGACCACCGCGAGCACACCCGCGACGAGCAGCACGTTGAGCCACGGGAAGAAGCGGACCCGCACCTGGAGCCCGGCCGCCTCCTCCGGCGACATCTTCTGCCGCAGCCGTAGCTGCGTCAGCGCGATGAAGACATAGACGAACAGCGCGACCAGACCCGCGGAGTTCATGATGAAGTCGAAGATGCCGGAGTCGGGAGCGATGAAGTTCACCAGCGCCGCGACGACTCCGCCGATCGTCGACGCGAAGACCGCGACGACCGGCACGCCGTTGCGTGCCTTGTAGCTGACCGCCTTCGGCGCGAGTCCCTTGTCGGCGAGAGCAGCGAACATCCGCGAGGCTGAATAGAGCCCGGAGTTCAGCACCGACAGCACGGCCGAGAAGATGACCAGCTCCATGATGCGGGAGGCGGCCGGGATGTTGAACATCTTGAAGAGCACGGTGAACGGTGCGTTCGAGACTCCCGTCGCCTCGGGCAACGCGTCCCACGGGATCGCGATGGTGATGATCAGGATCGACCCGACGAAGAAGAGCAGCACTCGCCAGATGACGGTGACGGTCGCCAGCTTGACGCCCTTCGCCGGGTCCTCGGATTCGGCGGACGCCATGACGGCGATCTCGGTGCCGAAGTAGGAGAAGATCACCAGCGCAACACCGGTCAGTATGGCGCCAAAGCCCTTCGGCGCGAATCCGCCGTGCTGCCAGAGGTTTTGGACCGCAAAGTGACCGTCCGGCCACAGCCCGAGCACAAAGAGCGTGCCGACGACGAGGAAGACCACGATGGCGACGACCTTGATGCTGGCCAGCCAGAACTCCGCCTCTCCGAAGGACCGGACCGAGATCAGATTGCTCACCACGAAGACCGCGAGCAGCAGCAACGACCCGACCCACGACGGCAGCCAGTCGAACCAGCCGTGCAGCGTGCCACCGCCGACGACCGCCTCATAGGCGAGCACCCCGACCCAGAAGTACCAGTAGAGCCAGCCGACGAGGTATGCCGCCCAGTCCCCCATCCCGACCCGCGCGTACTCCATGAACGACCCGACCTCGGGCCGGGCCGCAGCCATCTCGCCGAGCATCAGCATCGCGAGATAGACCAACAGGCCGCCCACCAGATAGGAGATCACGGCGGCCGGACCGACCTCGTGCACGATGTTGGCCGAGCCGACGAACAGGCTCGAACCGATGATCCCGCCGAGCGTGATCATCGTGATGTGTCGTGGTCGCAGCTTCTTCGGGCTGTGTTCAGCCGGCGTGTTTGCTTCAATCACAGTGCTTTTCGGCTCCTTCTACACCTGCTCCCTGAGGAGCTCACGAGGGACGAGTGAGCGTCTCGAAGGGTCAGGCACGACCTCCTCGAGGCCCCCACGGCCACCAAGTTTTCGACACTCGAATGTCGCACAGCCACCACCCCACGCGGGGCGATCGAGTCCACCCATCTCGCATTGCGGCGGCAGTTACTGACCGGGTCGAACCAGACCACTCTCGTAGGCGAGCACGACGACCTGGACCCGGTCCCGCAGCCGCAGCTTGGCCAGAATCCGCCCGACGTGCGTCTTGACGGTCGCCTCGGACACGACGAGGCGATCGGCGATCTGTGCGTTGGACGCGCCCGTCGCAACCTCGCGCACGATCTCGCGTTCGCGCTCGGTCAGGGTGGCCAGGGCGGCCGGAACTCGTTGCGGGCCGGGGAGTTCCACTCGTTCCAACAGCACTCGGGCAAGCGCCGGCGCGATCACCACGCCACCCCGGTGCACACTGCGTATGGCGTGCACCAGCTCCTCACCGCGCGCGTCCTTGAGCAGGAACCCGCTGACTCCCTCACGCAGCGCGTCGAACGCCACCGCCTCCACGTCGTATGACGTGAGCATTACCACCTGCGGCGCGTCCGGATAGGACAGGATCCGGCGAGCCGCACTGATCCCGTCGAGCACCGGCATACGCACGTCCATCACGACGACGTCGGGGACGTTGCGACGCACACCCTCGACGGCGGCGGCGCCGTCCGCTGCCTGGCCGACCACCGCCATGTCGTCCTGCGCGGACACGATCATGTCCAGGCCGTCCCGGACCAGGTCCTGGTCGTCGGCAAGAAAGACCCGGATCGTCACGGCGCGCCGACCTCGGTGGGAAGCGTTGCGGTCACACGAAACTCACTCTCATCTGTGGCAATTCGGGTCGCACCGCCCAGCGCGCGAACGCGGTCGTCCATGCCTGTCAGGCCACGCCCCGGCCCGGAGCCTGCGGCCCGCGCGACATCGGCGACGAGCGCGTTCGCGACGGTGATCTCCAGGGCACTCGGATCCCACGCCAGCGTCACCGTCGCATCGGCTCCCGGCCCGGCGTGCTTGAGCACGTTGGTCAGCGCCTCCTGCACCACGCGGTACGCCGCGAGGTCGGCGGTCGCGCACAGCCGCTGCCGGGTGCCTCGCTCCTCCAGCGTCACGGCGAGGCCGGTCCGACGGACCTGCGCGAGCAACTCCGGCAACACCGCGAGCGTGGGTTGCGGTGCAGGAACACGTGATTCGCCCGATTGCACCTCCGCCGGCTTGCTCTCGTGCAGCACATTGAGCAGCCCGCGCATGTCCGCCATGGCATCTCGCCCCACACCCGCGATCGTGTCCAGAGTTCGCACGGCACGCTGCGGGTCACGCTCGGACACCAGCCGGCCGCCTTCGGCCTGGTTCACCATCACGGCGAGTGAGTGGGACACGACGTCGTGCATCTCCCGGGCGATCCGTTGCCGTTCCTCCTGCGCGGCACGTCGTGCAGCGGCGGCCCGGTCCGCTTCGTCACGGCGTGCCCGGTCCTCCAGCTCTGCGACATACAGCAGGCGGAGCCGGCGATAGCGGCCCAGCAGCCAGGGTGCAAGGAGCGTCACCCCGACGGCCAGCACGAGGAAGAGCGGCCAACTGTGCATCGGGTGGTCGGTCGACGCGATCCCGGGGAGTGCGACGGTCAGATAGTCCGCGCCCCAGAGCCGTGCGATCATCGCGAGCGCGCCGATGCCCGAGGCGCCGAACGCGAGCCAGGAGATGCGGGGCGCGCACCACGCGGCCACGGTGTAGAGCAACACCGGTACGACGAGCGCGCTGGGCAGGAAGATCGCCGAGAACGTACCGGCGCGGGTCGTCGTGTGCAGGTCGGGCGCCATACCCACCAGCAGGGCGGCCGCGCCCCCGACACCGAGGGACGTGCACGGGAATAGTCGTCGCGTCGCGACCGCGA
This sequence comes from Flexivirga sp. G2, assembly GCF_055397625.1. NCBI lineage: Bacteria > Bacillati > Actinomycetota > Actinomycetes > Micrococcales > Dermacoccaceae > Flexivirga > Flexivirga sp. G2. Next base: position 1,647,667 of record NZ_AP039675.1, on the reverse strand, counting down.
GCTGTCCGATCAGCACAGCGCACAGAGCCGACACCCGCAGGCCGAGCGACCAGCCGCCGTCCCAGATCATGTCGACGGTCGCCGGCAGCAGGAGCGCGGCGAGCAAGATCGCGAGCGCGCCGTCCGCGAGCATGCGCCGACGATCGGCGGCGTAGGTCGCCGCGCGTGTCCGGAGTCCCGTGCGCACCCGCTTGAGTCTAGAGGCGCGGCGAATACGCCTGCGGGATGACGAGTCCCACCCCGTAGGTGGACGCGCGATGGCACCCACCGACGCGACTCTGGTGCTGCGCCGGCCGTCGGCGCGTCCCCCAGTTGCCGGAGAGACCGTGACACCGAAGACCGTGACAGTGAAGACGGAGACCCGCACCGCCGTGATGCGCGCCCTGTTGCAGACCGGACGCGGCGGGCCGGCGCAACTGACGCTCGTCGAGGACCGGCCGCGACCGACGGCGGGACCCGGCGAGTACCTGATCCGGGTCACCGCGGCCGGCCTGAACTTCGCCGACGTGATGCAGACCCACGGCAGCTATCACGGTGGCCCCCACGCCCCGTATGTCGCAGGCTTCGAAGTGGCCGGTGAGATCATCGCGGTCGGGCCGGGCATCGACGCACCGTTGCCGGTCGGCACCTCGGTGCTCGGGTCCGCTCCGGGGGCTTTTGCCGAGTTCGCGACTGTGTCGGCGGCGGAGGCTCTCGTCATACCGGATGGCTGGTCGAGTGCGGAATCCCTTGGCATGGTGCTGAATTGGGCAACCGCCCTGGCTGCCGTGTGGCCCCTCGGGCAGGTGGGCGCCGGCGATGTGGTGCTGGTCCATGCGGCCGCCGGCGGCGTCGGACAGGCAGCGGTGCGGCTGGCGCGGCATTACGGAGCGACGGTCATCGCGGCCGCGTCGCCGATCAAGCACGACGTGTTGCGCGACCTCGGCGCCCACGCGGTCCTGGACAGCAGGGGGCCCGACCTCGAGCGGCGCATCCGGGAGATCGCCGGTGACGGAGTCGATGTCGTCCTCGAATCCGTAGGTCGCGCAACGCTGGACGTGAGTCTGCGGGTCGCCAAGCCCATCGTCGGCCGGGTCGTGGTCTTCGGCGCCGCCTCCGGTATGGCGAGCGTGACGACCGACGACCTGGTCTTCCATCATCCGGTCCAGCTCAAGGGGCTGCACATCGGCCGGCTCGCGGTCTCCGTCCCGCAGTTGTATGCCGAGCTGATCGACGAACTGCAGGTTCTGCGCAAGGCTGGGGTCTACCCACCCGGCCGGCCGCAGGTGCACGCCCTGGCCGACGGCCCCGAGGTGCTGTGCCGCCTCGGCGACGGTATGACGCACGGCAAGCACGCGCTCGACCCGAGGTTGTGAGATGACCGGACAATCGACCGAAAATCACTGAGGAGAAACGATGTTCGACGAGGTGTTCGTGGCCGGTGGCCGCATCGCCCTCGACCTGCTGGAACGCGACACGGTCAGCGATCGGTGGGAGGAGCCGTCGGTGCTGGAGCGGATGACGGTCGGGATGCTGGCCTGTCACCTCGGGCGCCAGTTCGTGCGGGCCGAGGAGATCCTGACGACACCGGCGACCGGGCAGCCGATCCCGGAGGCGGACGAGCACTACCGGCGAGCGGCCTGGGTGACGGCCTCGGATCTGGACGACCCGTCCCAGGACCGGTCGACCGACGAGGCGGAGGCGGCGGCGGGTCCGGTTGCCATGCGGGAGCGGTCCCGGTCGGCGCTGGACGCCGTCGCGAATCTTCTCGAGCGCGGCGCGGCCCACTACATCGTGACCATCCCCTGGCAGGGCTGGAGCCTGCACCGGTCGGACTTCCTGTTGACCCGCGCCGTCGAGATCGTCACGCACACTGACGATCTCGCGCGCAGCATCGACGTCCCGACGCCGGACTTCCCGCCCGCCTTCTTCCACCCGGTGGCGCATCTGCTCGTGCGACTGTCCGCCGAGCGACGCGGCCAAGCCGCGGTCACCAGCGCACTGACCCGTCGCGAGCGTATGCCGGCCACCATCAGCGCCTTCTGAGCGCCTACCCGAATCTTCTTGAGGAGCAACGATGTTGAACGACGCACGCGACGAATCCGCCGGTGGCCACGACCCGGCGATGCCGGACGGGTTCGTGGACTTCCTGACCTCGCACTGGCGGGACGACTCGGTCGACCTGTCCCCCGCCCCGCAGGCCGTTCTGCTCGCGGAACGTCGGGCACGGCTGTCCCAGGCGTTCCCCGGCGACCTGCTGGTGATCCCGACCGGCGGCATCCAGCACCGCACCTACGGCTCGCCCTATGCGTTCCGTGGCGGCAGCGACTTCCTCTGGTTGGCCGGCGATGAGGACCCGGACTCGGTGTTGGTCATGCACCCGACCGCGACCGGTCACGACGCGGTGTTGCACGCACGGCCGCGGTATGACGCCACGTCGGGGGCGTCATACCTGGACCGGACATACGGCGAGATCTGGCACGGCCGCGGCTGGTCGCTCGCCGAGAAGTCCGCGCTGTTCGGCATCGAGACGCGTCCGTTGTCGGAGCTGCCGGTCGCGGTGAGGCGTTCGAGCGGTGGGGTGCGCCGCGTGCTGCGCGGGTATGACGAGACGATCGACACCACCCTGCTGCCGCGTGGAGACGAAGCGGGCAGCAACACGGACGCGGACCGGCGGCTGGCGCAGGTGCTCTCCGAGCTGCGGCTGCCGAAGGACGACTGGGAGATCGCGCAGTTGCAGCACGCGGTGGACGCGACGGTGCGCGGGTTCGAGGACGTCGCACGGCGCCTGCCGGACGACCGCGCGGTGCCCGAGCGGGTGCTCGAAGGCGTCTTCGGATGGCGAGCACGAGTGGAGGGCAACGGAATTGGCTACGCCAGCGTGGTCGGCGGCGGCCCGCGGTCGACCGTGCTGCACTGGTCGCGCAACGAGGGCCTGGTGGAGCCGGGCGGCGTGCTGCTGATGGACATGGGCGTCGAAGGACCGACGGGCTACACCGCGGACGTGACCCGGGTGCTGCCGGTGTCCGGCGAGTTCAGCCCGGTCCAGCGGGAGGTCTACGAGATCGTGCACACCTCCCGCGATGCCGGCCTGGCACTGGTGCGGCCGGGGGCGGCGTACGACGACATCCGCGAGGCGTGCATGCGAGTGCTCGCCGAGGGCCTGCACGATCTCGGCGTGCTGCCGGGCAGCGTCGACGAGGCGATGAACCCGGCGACGATGTCCTACCGGCGCTGGACACTGCACGGCTTCGGGCACATGCTCGGGCTCGACGTGCACGACTGCGGGCGTGCGAGCGCGAAGGCGTATGCCGACGGCAATCTCGGCGAGAACTACGCGCTGACCATGGAACCCGGTCTCTATTTCCAGCCGCACGACGAGCTGGTCCCGGCCGAGCTGCGCGGCATCGGCGTGCGCATCGAGGACGACCTGGTCGTGACCGCGGACGGCTACCGGCTGCTGTCGGCGCACCTGCCGACCCGCGCCGACGACGTCGAGCGCTGGTTGGCCGACCAGCGCGCCGCCGGCCCCCGCGAGCCGAGGAAGCCGGTCAAGTAGCGCTGGCGCTGCGCCCTGAGGAGTCCGTGAGCTGCGCCCTGAGGAGTCCGTGAGCTGCGCCCTGAGGAGTCCGTGCGCTGCGCCCTGAGGAGTCCGTGAGGGACGAGCGGACGTCTCGAAGGGGGACGAGCGGACGTCTCGAAGGGGACGAGCGGACGTCTCGAAGGGGAGCGAAGCGGGGGAAGCGCGTATCGAGACCCCCGAACGTCGGTCGAGTAGCGCTGGAGCCGCGCCCTGAGGAGTCCGCGAGGGACGAACGGACGTCTCGAAGGGGAGCGAAGCGGAGGAAGCGCGTATCGAGACCACGCCCGTTGTGCCCGAGCGCCCGACGGAGTTGGCTGGGCACCACCCACACTTCGAGGAGCCACCATGTCCGACGAGACAACCACCCCATCGGCAGCCCGCACCACCGGCCTGGTGAGCTTCTCGCTCGCCGTGGCCGACCTCGACCGGGCGCGCGACTTCTATGTCGACGTGCTCGGCTTCGAGGTGCGCGGTGACCGCGAGCCGTGGCCGGGCGCGCGGATGATCGAGGTTGCGCCACCCGGTTCCGCCATCGGGCTGGTCCTGTTGCCGAAGGGCAGCGACATACCGCTGGCCGTGCGGATGACGACCGACGACGCGGAGACCGCGCACCGTGTCCTGCGCGGCGCCGGCGCGAAGCTGCACAACAAGAAGGTGCTGCACATGGGCGATATGCCGCCGATGTTCCACTTCGACGACCTCGACGGCAATGGGCTGGTCTATATCGAGCGCACCGACGACGCATAGGCATCGCCGCTACCGCGACCGCGCTTGAGGTGCCGGGTCAGCAGTCCATTCGGCGCGCCATACCGACCGCTTGCCGACAAAACCGACCACAGCTCGGCCTACCGTGCAGTAGCCGCTCGCGTAGGTGTTCTATGAATGCACCCCCAGAGCCGGCGCCGTTCACGGAGCGCCGACCCGATTCGAACAACTAGTGCGCGGGTCCACGACCCGGCCGAATCGACGCCTGCCGCAACGGAATTCGCGACCCATGCGGGTCGAGTAGCGGTGAGGGACGAGCCGCATATCGAGACCAAATCGTGGAGCCGCGCGGAATGAGAGTTTCGATGCACTCTGGATCGCGTTTCACCTCCCCCGTCACCGCCTCGGTTGCCGCTGGCAGCCTGGCCCTGGCGCTCACGCTCGCCGGCAGCGCGTATGCCGCGACGACACACACCAGCGCCGCAGCGCCCGCCTGCTCCGCCGGCACCACGGTCACAACCGCGAAGGGCAAGGTCTGCGGCCTGACGAGCGGTTCGGTGACGACATACGGCAGCATCCCGTATGCCGCTCCCCCGGTCGGCAAGTTGCGCTGGAAGTCGCCACAGCCGGCTAAGGCGTGGACCGGCGTCAAGCAGGCGACCACCGAGCCCGTCGGCTGCACGAACGTCTTCACCAACGAGAACACCAGCGAGGACTGCCTGAACGTCAAGGTGCAGATCCCGGCCGGCACGAAGCCGGGCGAGAAGCTGCCGGTGATGTACGAGTTCCACGGCGGCGGCTTCCTCGGTGAGGCCCGCACCGACCAGGGCGAGAACCTCGTCAACGGCGGCAAGGTCGTCTATGTCTATGTGAACTACCGGCTCGGTGTCCTGGGCTTCCTGGCGGACAAGTCGCTCGGTGCGCACTCCGGTGACTACGGGCTGCAGGACCAGCAGGCCGGGCTGCGTTGGGTGAAGAAGAACATCACCCAGTTCGGCGGGGATCCCAGCAATGTCACCGTATTCGGCGAGTCCGCCGGTGGCGCGAGCACCTGCGCGCAGGTCGCCTCGCCGACCGCGAAGGGTCTCTTCCAGAACGCCGTCAGCGTGAGCGGTTTCTACAACTATCAGAACAACATCGTGTGGTCGACCGCCGACTGCAAGTCCACGCTGTTCACCGAGAAGCAGGCGCAGCAGGCGGGTGCGAAGTATGCCGACAAGGTCGGCTGCGGCGACGCGAAGAACGTGGCGGCGTGCCTGCGCAAGATCCCGGCGGCGAAGCTGATCGCCGAGGGCGGGCAGGTCGGTGACCCGACCGGCGGCGGCACCATCGGGCCGATCGTCAACGGCACGACGCTGACCATGTCACCGGTGAAGGCGCTGACGACCGGGCAGTCCAACAAGGTCAATCTGATCACCGACGTCGCGCGGGACGAGTTCAACGGTGGGGTCTACTCCAACGCGTTCGGCTCGCACCTGGTCGTCGCCGAGACACCGGCGCAGTACCGCACGTTGGTGAAGGAGCAGTTCGGCAAACTGGCGACGACGGTCGAAAGCCTTTACCCGATCAGCCGATTCGCGTCGCCATACACGGCGTACCGGACGATCATGGCCGACTCGGCCTCGGTCTGCCCGATGCTGCAGGTGGCCGGTAAGACGTCGAAGTACATGCCGGTCTGGGCCGACCTGAATGCCGATGCCGACAACCCTGCCGGTGAGGACACGACCGACGTACTCGGTGGCCAGCACAGCGGCTCGAACACGCTGGTGCACTTCGACACGACCAAGCTGGACGCCAACCAGGCTGCTCTGCAACACCAGCTGGTCCTGCAGTGGACGCACCTCGCGCACACCGGCAACCCGACGTCCCCGCACACGCCGTCCTGGCCGCGCTACAGCACTCGCCAGCACCCGGTGATGTTCATGCAGCCCGGCGACACCAGCATCACCACCCCGAGCAATGTCGTTGCGGCACAACACAACTGCTCGTTCTGGAACAAGGTCACGAAGTACTGACCTCACGAGGGGCGCCTTCTCGGATGCAAGCCGGGAAGGCGCCTCTCGCGGCGGCGAAGAAGGGGCGAGGCAGGAGGCCGCGTCGAGATCGCCGCCGCAACGCCGCAAGCGCATAGGAGGCAAACGGGGACGGTCTCGACGAAGGTTCAACTTCGGTCTCCCAGAGCTTGCCCGCCACAGATCTCAGTGACTCATCACCCGCGCATTCGCGGTCCGTCGCGCCAGAGGGACCATCCATACCTCCGGACGTGATACGCATGTTGCGAGCGGTTCACAAGGGACACGGGGTGAGTGGCATGGCCGCATCAGGGAAGCACGACGACATTTCAATCTTGGTGGAACGCGCGTATGAACAACGCGAGCGCGCCTGGAAGTCTGCAGAGACCGACATCGTCAACTGGCTCGGGACGCAGTGCGATGACCTCTTAGCAGGCGAGCACGATAAGACACGGCTGGCCGTCGGCGGCTCGCGCATCAAGGATCGAAGGCGCGCACTGGACAAACTCCGTCGCAAGGGTGCCAAGAAGCCGCAGGTCATCTCGTCGGTATCGGACGTTGAGGACGCACTGACCGACCTTGTCGGTGTCAAGGTGATCTGCAAATCGACACGCGACCAGCGCATCATTTTTGATGCGCTCCGGGATGAGGAGCGACTTGAGGATCTTGCGGTCAGTGACCAGGACGACTATCAGGTCGATCCGAAGGAGTCCGGATATCGCGCGTGTCACGTCGTTCTGGAGGTTCCGGTGCGAGGTGAGGACTCGGTCCTCGTCGAGGTGCAGATCAAGACTCTCCTTCAGGATGCGTGGGGCGAGCTGACCCATGAGGACATGTACAAACCGGGGACGGCGCGCAAGCCCCAGGCGTTTCACACATCCGTCGCCCGAGCCATGGCCTCGTTGCTCGCCGGGGTGGACGCGCTCGCTGACGACCTTGCCCGGGATCTCGATTCCGCCGAGAAGGACCTTGCAGCCGGCGCCGTGCCGGAGACCTCGACCGATGAGAACGACGCCCATGACGAGACCGTTGAAGTCCGCGTCCGAAAGACCTGCGAGACGTACGCCCTTGCTGTCGACGGGGCCGGGCAGCAGGGCCTGATCCGCGCCCGTGACGTCCGCGAGCTGGTAGGCGAGAAGAACATGATCAACGTGAACGATTACGTAGAGGTGGATGATCTGCTGAACGTTATCGTCGAGGAGGACGATCGCGGACTCTACTACGCTCCAACGAAACTCATCGACGCCAACGCCGACGAGCAAGGCAAGGTCTGAGCAGTTCAGCTCAGCAGGTCGCCCGGGCCGCTAGGGAGTCGAAGTCCTCGACCCTCAGCGGCCATCCGGCGCAACAAGTCGAACCCGGATATCGCCGACAGGTCGCCATCCGCAACAAGCTCGGCCACGATGTCGCGAGTCTCGCGCGTGAGAATGCTCTGCCGACGCGCATATTCGAGCGCGTCGCGGTCATCGCTCACCCACCACGCCTCGTGCCACTGCGAGTCCGTCATCAGCAGGTGACATGTTTCGGCCTCCCCGAGATGCCTGAGCGGCTCAGCCGCCGTGCCGCCGAAGACGTTCCGCCTGATGCGATCCACTTGACCTTCGTCGGGGACCTCGATGGGCTCACCGAGCCAGCTTCCCGCTATCGCAGCGTTCAGTGGTGGGTAATAGCTCGCTGACCGAGTCGCCTCGAAGTGGACTGCTGCAGTCCACCGTCCGCGACCGCGCAACCAACCCTCAAGAAGTCCGAGCTCGTCAATGCACGCGAAGTTGATAAGCACCGTGTTGTCCGGGAATACCGCCGAGGCCACTCGTCAGTTCCCCTGCCTCTCCGCTTCAAGGTCATCGCGCAGCTTCACCGGATCGACACCGAGCACGGCCGCGACCGGACGCAGGGTCGTCAAACCGCCCTCGTATGCCGCAAACAGATCGCTCGCAAGCCTCCGCGAAGGCCGCGGTGTCGTGCTCGTCACTATGGATCGCTGGAGCCCTTCCTCGCGGCCGGTGAGCTGCGCTGCACGACGTCCACTCAACGCACCGAACGCCGCCTCCGCCATCTTGTCGATCAGCTTCAACTGCGTCAGCCGTATGGCGAGCGCTCGCGGCGATACTTCAAAATCCATTGCCAGTTCTGCGAACTGGCGGTCATCAAAACCACGTTTCACTCGAGCACGCAGTAGAACCTCCGGCATGAGGAAACTCGCGGCAAATGCGTTGGCCTGCACTTCCGTGGCATCAGCGCCAACTGGCGCGAAGATGTCTTTGTCCAGGTGGACATCCTGATCGTGTCCGGCCAACAGATGACCTAGCTCGTGCGCAAGCGTGAATCGCTGGCGAGCCGGCACCGACGTCGGCGCAGCCAGCACGAGCCGCGACTGCGGTGTTTGGACTGCAAGGCCGTCGAATCCGCCTCCCAGGTCCACGATTGCGACGTCGACGGCGAAACGTGACTCCAGGAGGTCCGGCAGTTCCTCGCTCAAGACCAGCTGTGGGTCACCGACCAACCGGAGAGCCTCGTCGGCGAGTCGCAGACCAGCGCTTCGAGTCGACCGCTGGGTGCCGACAGCAATCGCCGGACTGTCGGGAAGAGGGCGGCCAAGGTCGGCAGCCACTCCACGCAACTCGGTCAACCGCATCGCTCGCGCCATAGCATCGCCACTTGATGAGCCTGCGGCTCGACGAGCCGCCGTCGCGATGGCGAGCTCCTCACCGGTCAACAGCCAGTCGACAGTTACCTTGCCGACGTCCGCGATGCGAGCTAGGTCCAGTGACGAGAATCGCCTGCTGCCGGCGAGTGACTTCGACAGCTTCGATGCGTCGAGCCCGATCGACTGGGCGAATGCGCCTTGCTGCATCCCTGAACCAGTGATGACGTCGCGCACTCGGTCGTTCATGGTCTGCGTGCTGTTCATACGATTGATCTTGACATCGAGTTGCGATTATCGCAATTTTGCGTCATAGTGATCTCCGGCACGCATCGGCCAGGCAGTAGGTGCCAGACCGCGTGGCCCAAGTGATTTGATTGCATCGTCAGCCCCAGGGGAGGTAGTTCGCGTTATGAACAGCGTCGTTCACACTGCCACAGACCAGCGACGTCGCGGCGTTCCAGAGCTACCTGAGCCGGGCCAGATTGTCGAGGTGCGCGGCGCGACCTGGGCGGTCTCCGACGTTCGCACACAAGGCATTTCGCGCAGCCCGGCGGATGAAGGCCGCGCCGGCGAGCAGCACGAGGTCAGCCTGCAGTCTCTCCAAGAAGACCGCCTCGGCGAAGAACTATCGGTCGTGTGGGAGCTCGAAGTCGGCCAGACCGTCCTGCCCGACCAAGGCCTGCCGACGGCGATCTCCGACGATGGTTTCGATGACCCCAACGTGCTCGGTGCGTTCATCGATGCCGTCCGCTGGGGCGCGGTCACGTCTGCCGACCCCTCGGCATACCAGGCGCCGTTCCGCAGCGGCGCGAACGTCGAGCCCTACCAGCTCGAGCCGCTGCGTCGCGCTCTCGAGTCCCCGCGCACGAATCTCTTGCTCGCCGACGACGTCGGTCTCGGCAAGACCATCGAGGCCGGGCTGGTGATCGAGGAGCTGTTGCTGCGACATCGCGCGCGTCGCGTGATCATTGTCTGCCCGCCGAGCCTCGCGCTGAAGTGGCAGGACGAGATGCGCGAGAAGTTCGGCCTGGAGTTCGTGATCGTCAATAGCGAGCTGCTGAGCCAGGTCCGGCGCTCGCACGGCTTGGCTGCGAACCCCTTGCTCCTCTTCCCCCGGGTCATCGTGAGTATGGCATGGCTGCCCGGCGTCCGCGCCCAGCGTCTGTTGCGGGGCGTGCTCGCAGATGTCGGCAAGACAAACTCTGCCCGGCAATACGCATTCGACATCCTGGTCGTCGACGAGGCCCATCACGTCGCGCCGTCCAGCCCGAGCGCGCTCGGTGGCGGTCGCGGGTATGCCCTCGACAGCCAGCGCACCATCGCGACGCGCGCCCTTGCCGAGCGCTGCGAGCACCGGCTCTTCCTGTCGGCCACTCCCCACAACGGCTACACCGAGTCGTTCACCGCGCTGCTGGAGATGATCGATAACCGGCGGTTCAGCCGTGGTGCGACCATCGACTCCGGCGCTCTGCGGGACGTCACCGTTCGGCGCCTGAAGACAGCTATCACGGACAAGGACTTCCTGCCGCGTGAGATCCGCAGTCTGCCGTTCACGCCGGCCCAGGACGAAGAGGAAGAGTTCGACAAACTCGCGGAGCTGCTCGCCAACTCAGCCGTCGCCAAGCGGGGGTCACGATCCCTGGATATCGTCGGTCTTCTGCTGAAGAAGCGGTTCCTGTCCAGCCCGTGGGCATTCGCCCGCACGCTGTCCGGCTACCTAGACGCCACCGGGAGCGGTGCGGACTACGAGTTCGAGGATGACGCCTACGTCGAAGTGCTAGGCCGCGACCAGAGCGACGAGGAGGAGGGCCTTTTCGAGCAGCCCGAGTTCGTCGCGCTCCGCCAGAGCAAGACGCCCGATGCGCTGTCCAGTGCATCCCGTGCGGAGATCCAGCGCCTTGTCGAGTGGGGCAATGGCTATGAATACAAGCCGAATTCACGCCTCGACCGCCTGATCACCTACCTCGACGCCACCTGCCGCCCGGACGGTCAGTGGAACCACAACCGTGTGGTCATATTCACCGAATACGCCGACACCCTCGCGTGGATCAGCCGTGTGCTCAGCAGCCATGGGTATGGCGACGTGCTCGAAGTCATCCAGGGCTCGACCCCGACCGAGGAACGCGAAATCATCAGGGCCCGCTTCGCCGAGCACCCCGTCAGCGACCCGATCCGAGTGCTGCTTGCGACCGATGCCGCCGGTGAGGGCATCGACCTGCAGGACCACTGCCATCTGCTGGTCAACTTCGACGTGCCCTTCGACCCCTCCCGCCTGGAGCAGCGCATTGGCCGCATCGATCGCTACGGCCAGCGGGAGACGCCCACGGTCTACTACTTCGCGCCGGACAACCAGGCGAGCTTGTATGCCGCCGATCTCGAGTTCCTCAAGGCGATCGCCGAGAAGCACGGCCAGACCACCCGCGACCTGGGGTCGGCGAACGCCATCGTGGACGACGATATTCAGGCGCGGTTCCTGCCGAACACGCCAAGGCGCCGACCGCGCCCGCGCAACGAGGCCGAGGAGAGCGAGCTCAACCAAGCGACCGCGGCAAGCCGCGAGCTCAACCAGCAACTCACCAGGCTGCGCGACAACTTCGTCGCGACCAAGGACCAGATGCACCTGACACCCTTCAACGCGCGTCGGGTCATCGACACCGCATTGGCGTTGTCGGCGCAGCCGTTGCTGCGCGAGGAAGGCGACGAGCGCGCTGACTCCCCGGTCTATCAGGTGCCGGCGTTGGGCAAGCTGTGGCAGTCCGCGCTGCGCGGTCTCGACACCCGGCTCGCACCTGGACAATTCAGGCCGATCACCTTCGACCAGAACGACGCTCGCGGCCGCAGCGACCTCGTCTATGTCCATCTCGGACACCCGCTGATGCAGAAGTCGGCACGCATCCTGCGCGGCTCGCTGTGGGGGTCGGACTCCCAGGTGCACCGGGTGACGACGGTCGTCGTCCCGGAGCTCGCCGACTCCTGTGTCGCGGCCGTCGCCCGGCTGGTGCTCGTCGGTCGTGGCGGCCTCCGGCTGCACGAGGAGGTCTTCATCACCGGCGTTCGCTTCAAGGGCCACGATCTGGCCGAAGCCAAGGCACACGCTATCCTCGACCACGCCCTCGACTCGCCGGACCTGAAGCTCGCCCCCGAAGCGATCCGATCGCACGTCCGCCGCGAGTGGGAAGCCAACGACTCGCGATTGCGAGGCCGGCTCCAGGCCGCCGTCGAGCGCCGGGCGGAGCGCCAGCAGACATCAGTGGCAGCGAGTCTCGAGACCAGGCGCGACGACGATATCGAGCGGGCCGAACGCATCTTCGCCGCCTTCCGGCGCAATCTGCAGGACTCGCTTGCCATGGTGCGCCGCGCGCAGGAGGAGCAGGACGCCATGCTGCTGCCGGACGACCAGCAGCGCCAGCGGCAGCGCGACATCGCGGCCATGGAGCAGCGCCTCGCGTCGCTGGCCGACGAAGAAGCTCGCGAGGTCGAGTCGTTGCGTGCGCGGTATGACGACGTGCGGCCATTCGTGTCGACCGCCGCGCTGGTCTTCGCCGTCACTCCGGCCGACGCCGAGGCTTGGGCGGGTGAGGCACGATGACTACGAACCGTCCGCCCACCGTCGCGGAGAAGCACCAGCAGTGGCTCGACCTGGTCGACACCGATGGACCGTTCATCGCGGTGCCGGCATTGAAGAGAGTGTGGCCGCAAGGCATTCCGCCCCTCGCGGGCGATCGCCGAGCGACTCTGGCGGCTGCCAAACCCGACTTCGACCGGGCCTGGGACGCCTGGGACCGAGACCGTCGGCGCGATAGCGACCGCGCGGTCGAACGTTTCACACCCGCCCGCGACCGGTGGGTCGAGACCGTGGGACGCGAGATCTTCGGCTGGGGCGACCTGCTCCGCACGGCTGCCGAGGTGCCGGCCGTGATCGAGACCACGACCGTCCACTCCCCCACCGACCGGCGAGTGAGCCTCTCCCCCACCGGCGCGGTGGTGCGCGATGACACCGTCGCCGCTCTCGTCTGGGTCATCGATCCGGTCGACTCGTTGCGATCGATGCTCGACGATGGCTGGTCAGCAAGCGCGATCGACCGGATGGACGCCATGCTGCGCGCGCCGGGTTGTCCCACGACGCTGGGCGTCGTCACGGATGGCCGGTGGTGGGCGATCGTCAGCTCCGCCGCCGACACGATGACCGCCTCCGGCATTGTCGACTCGCAGACCTGGATCGAGGAGCCAGAGACCCGCGACGCCTTCGCCGCGTTGCTCTCGCGTCGTCGCCTCGTTGGCGGTGACGAAAACGACCGCCTGCCACAGCTTTTCGCGGAGTCGGTGCTGGCTGCCGAGCAGATCACCGAGGCGCTGGGCGTCCAGGTGCGGCGCGCCGTCGAGCTGCTCATCAGCGCCTTCGGTGAGACCGCCCTCAGCGGCGACGAGCAGACGCTGCCCGATGACGGTGAGGTCATCTATGACGCCGCGGTGACCGTGCTGATGCGCGTTGTCTTCTTGCTCTTCGCGCAGGAGCGCGGATTGCTCCCACAGGGCGACCTCTTCGAGGCCGGCTATGGCCTGGCCGGCGCACTCGACAAGCTGGACGGCCGCGCGCGCGACGAGGGCGAGGAGTCGATGGCGAGCACTTCGCTCATCTGGCATCGCCTGCTCGCCACCTCGCAGGCGCTCTATGACGGCGCGACCTTCGAGGACATGCGGCTGCCGTCGTATGGCGGATCGCTCTTCGCACCCGAGCGCTTCCCGTTCCTGACCGCCACCACCGAGCGCGGCACCCTCGCGCTGACCGTGAACGACCGAGTGATGCTGCAGGTGCTGCGCGCCGTGCAGATCGCCCAGCCCCGCGGCCAGGAGGCCCGGCGCATCTCGTTCCGCGACGTCGACGTCGAGCAGATCGGCTACATCTACGAGGGTCTACTCGGCTACACCTGCCGCTACGTCAAAGAGGCCTTCGTCGGCCTGATCGGCAAGGACGGCGAAGAGCCGGAGATCGCGCTGGCCACCTTGGAGGGGTTTGCCGCCGACTCGGCCGACGATGGGAAGCTGGCGAGCCGGATCCTGGCCTGGGTCAAGGAAAATCAGCCGAGCAGCAAACCACCGACGGTTGCCTCACTCACCAAGAGTTTGCGGTCGCGCGACGAGGTCGAGGATGCCGAGCGAGCCTTGCTGGCCGTGACCCCGGATGCCGGTCTGCGTGATCGGCTGCGCCCGTGGATCGGCGCGATCCGCCGCGACCTGCAGGGCCTGCCGGTGGTCATGCAACCAGGCGGGCTGCTGGTCACCGAGACGCCATCCCGCCGGAATGCCGGCGCGCACTACACACCGAGGTCGCTGGCCGAGGAGGTCGTCGAGCATGCCCTGGAGCCGCTGGTCTTTAACCCAGGCCCCCACCAGGAGCCGGACCGCGACAAGTGGGTCCCGATCCCCTGGGAAGATATCCTCGACCTGCGGGTCGCCGACATTGCCTGCGGGTCCGGTGCGTTCCTGGTCGCCGCAGCGCGATACCTCGCGAAGAAGCTGATCGAGGCCTGGCACCGTGACGGTGAGCGCCACGGCTCCCCGCAAGAGACTGAGATCCATGCGATCCGGACCGTCGTCGCCAAGTGCCTGTATGGCGCGGACATCAACGCCATGGCCGTGGAGATGTGCAAGCTGTCGCTGTGGCTGGTCTCGCTAGACCGCAATCTGCCCTTCTCGTTCGTCAATGACAAGGTGCTGCACGGCAATTCGCTGCTCGGGGTGATGGACCTCGATCAGATCGAGCGCATGCACATCGACCCGGCCGCCGCACCGGACGAAGGACTCTTCGCAGCTAGCGGCGCCGGCTTCGCCGAACGTCTGGACCTCGCGCGCGTCGTCGAGCGAGTGCGCCGGAGGCGGCGCGAAATCGCCGACGAGGTCAGCAACACCGACCCCTATCGCTCCGCGAAGGCGAAGGACAACACCCTGGCGCGCAACGACCGCGAGCTGGCAGAGGCGCGACGCGTGGCCGACGGCGTCATTGCCGCCGGCCTCCGGCAGCACGGCAAGCCAGGCAAGAAGCTGAACGAGGCCTACGAAGACCTGCGCGTCGCCGCCGGCAAGGCCTATCCCTCCGGCGACGACGGCGACCCGGCCATGCTGGACAGCATCATCGAGTCCGGCCTGACACCCACGGTGCCCACGGACTACGACAGGTGGAAGCCACTGCACTGGCCGCTCGCCGTGCCGGATGTCATGCAACGCGGCGGTTTCGACGCCGTCATCGGCAACCCACCCTTCCTGGGCGGAAAGAAGCTGAGCGGCGCGATGGGTCCCAACGTCCGCGACTGGTTCGTCAACATCATCGCCAACGGCGCCAAGGGCAACGCCGACCTGGTCGCCTACTTCTTGCTGCGAGCGCGCGGCCTGCTCACCCCGAGCGGGACTCTCGGGCTGATCGCTACCAGCACCGTCGCGCAAGGCGACACCCGCGAGGTTGGACTCGATCAGCTGGTTGAGGTCGGACTCACCATCACGCGATCCATCCAGAGCAGACCTTGGCCGGCCGAAAGCGCCAACCTGGAGTACGCCGCTGTCTGGGGCACCCGCGGACGAGTCACTGAGGAAGTCCCGCGGCATGCTGATGATGTTGCGGTGCACGCTATTTCGACGTTGCTCGAGCCGCAGGGACGAGTCGGTGGCAAACCCGGCCGCCTCATAGAGAACGCCGACATTGCTTTCCAGGGCTGCGTAGTCCTCGGGATGGGATTCATCCTCGACGACGAAGAGGCCACTCAGTGGATCGACGAGGACCCACGCAACTCGGAGGTGCTTGTTCCGTACCTAAATGGCGAAGACCTCAACTCGCGAGCCGACTGCTCCCCATCGCGGTGGGTAATTGACTTCGGAGCGCGCACCGAGGCTGATGCCCAAAGATTCCCCCGCCCATGGGCGCGAGCGATGGCAACCGTTCGACCAGAACGTCAGAAAAAGTCGAAAGCCGTCCGCGAAGCACCCTGGTGGCTCTTTTGGAGGGCTCGGCCGGCGCTCCGGAAAGCAATCGCCAACCTCGACGAGGTGCTCGTCATCGCCCTCGTAAGCAATGCGGTCATGCCAATGCGGGTAAATTCCGCGCAGGTATTTAGTCATAAGCTCGGCGTGTTCGCGACCGATTCGTACGCAGTGCAATCGGTACTGTCGTCAAATATGCACCAAATGTGGGCCACCAGGAACGGCTCCTCGCTCGGGACGAGCGTGAACTACTCGCCAAGCGACGGATTCCTCACATTTCCCCGTCCACCTGGCATGGCCACCTTGGCGGACTGGGGCAAGCGCATCGATCACGAGCGGCGCGAGATCATGCTGCGCCGCGAGCTAGGCCTCACCAAGCTATACAACCTGGTCAACGACCCGGACATCACCGATGCGAGCGACAAGGACGTGGCCCGAATCCGGGAAATCCACGTCGGCCTGGACGAGGCAGTGATGGCGGCCTACGGCTGGGACGACGTGCCGCTCGAGCACGGCTTCCACACCTACCGGCAAATGCGCCGCTGGACTGTCTCCCCCACCGCGCGGGTGGAGATCCTGGACCGGCTGCTGGAAGAGAACCACCGCCGCGCGGCGCTGCAGAACGGTGAACTAGCGGCCGCAGACGATGACGAGTCAGGGGATGAATCATGAGCAACAGCAATGGATCAGCGCCCACCGGGCTCGCACGAGGACGCGCGCCCTACGAGCTGACGACTCCGCTCGACGGCACGTCCTCCGCCGTGCGCGAGAACCTCACCGACATCCTGCGCCGCGAGTTGCTCGGGCCGAGCGATGGCGACACCGAAGTGATCTCGGTGCCGCCGGACTCCCGCTATCTGCTCGGCCGCATCGCGCCGATGAAGCTGGAAGACTCGAAGGAACCCATCAGCTCCGAGACCAGCGATGGCCGCGCCGAAAACGAGGATGCCGGCGCAGCCGAGCTGGGCGACGACCTGGACGCACGCGAAAGCCGTGGCGTGCCACAGGTTTCCGGCGACGACAGCGCCATCGATGCCGACGAGGACACCGGCGGCGACCGCGACGACGAAGGCGTCAAGCGCGGCCTCATGATCCCGGCCTCGATGGGGTTGCGCTTCCAGGTGCCCGCCGACCTCGACGAGTTCACCGTCATCGTCGAGTGGGGTGAATACAACGGCACCCGCACCGGTGAAGTCACCGCCACGGGTCGCGAGATCCGGGCGTTTGCCCGCACTCCGGTCAGTCACCGGGTCACCATTCGCTCCACTGACCTGGCACCGGGTGACACCAAGGCCTACCCGCTGCAAGGCGACGTGCTGCTGCGCGTCGACACCTCCCTCGATGACAACCGTCGCATCGTCGAGCTCGCGTTGTGCAACGACCTGATCACCCCGCGCAAGATCCCGGTCAACGCCTGGCTCTTCCAGACCCAGCTCTACGTGGAGGCCGACGGCACGGCTGCCTTCCTTCCTGTCGTCGACGCGCGCACCGACACCCGGTGGGAGCCCGATCCGGAAGTTCGACGGCTGCGCCTGCAATATCAAGATCGGCTCGAGTTTGCCATTGGCAGAACGTGTTCCGCGGAGTGGACGGTCGCGCCTGGTGCCCGGCGGGCGACCCAAGTGCGCACCACTTGGCTGCCGCAGACCGAGATCCCGCAAGTGCGAGCCGTAGAAGTCGAGGGCGCCGAGCTCGACATGCGGGTGCTCGCAACCGCGAGCGCCGACGAGATAGAGCAGGGGCTGCGGCCGATCGTGGCGGCATACAGTGAATGGCTCGGCAGACGGCAGACCGACGCCAAGGAGTTGCCCGAGCACCTGCGCGCCGACGGCCTCGAGCTGGTCGATGAAGCGCAGCAGGTCTGCAAGCAGTTGGAAGACGGGCTCAGCTTCCTGGTCGGCGACCAAACCGCGTTGCAGTGCTTCCACTTCATGAACACGGTGATGGCTGACCAGCGCGTGCACACCCAAGTCGCGGACCTGCGGGCCGAGCATCCCGAGCTCAGCCTGGCCGCGGCGGTCCGGCAGATCGAAGACCAGCAACGGGACGACCCGGCGAAGCCACCCCCGCACTCGTGGCGCACTTTCCAGCTCGCCTTCGTGCTCATGCAGCTGCAGGCGCTCTGCGACCCAGCGACCGCGCGGCGGTCCAGCGACGCCGCCAACGTCGAGCTGCTCTTCTTCCCGACCGGTGGTGGCAAGACCGAGGCATACCTCGGACTCGCGGCCTTCACCTTCGCGATCCGCCGGCTGCAGGGTGTCGTCGAGACACCGGACGGCCCGCTCGACGGCGGGTCCGGGGTTGCCGTGCTGATGCGCTACACGCTGCGGTTGCTGACCTCTCAGCAGTTCGAGCGGGCCTCTGCGCTCGTGTGCGCGGCCGAGCTGCAACGTGCCCAGCACCCGGAGGTGTGGGGTACCGAGCCCTTCCGGATCGGCCTCTGGGTGGGCACCAACGTGTCACCCAAGCGGGTCGACGAAGCGAATCGCGAGCTGGAGAAATTCAACAGCCGCAAGGGTGGCGGCCACCGGCTGACCTTGCTGCAGGTCGAGCGCTGCCCGTGGTGTGGCACCAAGATCAATCCAGCATCGATCCGGATCGACGACACCGAGCGCCGAGTGCGGATCCGGTGCAGCGACGAGCTCGGCGACTGCCCCTTCTCCGAAGGCGCGCAGATCAAGGACGGCTTGCCGATGCTGACCGTCGATGAGGAGATCTATCGACTGGCGCCGGCGTTCATCATCGCCACCGTCGACAAGTTCGCCCGGCTCGCGCGCGAGGGCGAGGCGGCGTCGCTCTTCGGCTACGTCTCGCAGCGGTGCGACCGGCACGGGTATGTGCATCCGGACTACCCGCACTGTGACATCCAGGACGGCAGCAAGCATCCGGCCCGGGGTGGGTATACCGCAGCAGCACGGCGTCCGGTCGCACGGCTGCGACCGCCGGACCTGATCATCCAAGACGAGTTGCACCTGATCACCGGGGCACTGGGCACGACGGTGGGCCTTTTCGAGGTCGCCATCGATGTGCTGTGCACCTGGCGAGATGCCTCCGGCGAGCGGGTGCGACCGCTGATCGTGGCCTCGTCCGCGACCGTGCGCAACGCCCAGGATCAGGTGCGCGGCCTCTACGGGCGTGGGGTCACGATGTTCCCGCCGCCCGCGCTCGACGTCGCCAACAGCTTCTTCGCCAAGGAGGAGCCGATCAGCCCGAAGTCTCCGGGCCGTCGATACGTCGGTGTGAGCACCACCGGGGTGCGCCTCACTCGCGCGGAGATCCGGGTCGCCGAAGTGCTGATGGCCGGCGCCCAGGAGTTGCTGGAACGCGCTGGGAATGCTGCGGATCCATACATGACGCTTGTCGGCTACTTCAACTCGACGCGTGAACTGGCCGGCATGACGCGTTACCTGCACGACGACGTGCAGAACGCGCTGGCCAAGGGACTCCCGGGCACCAACCTGACCCGCCGCTACGGCCGCAGCCCCGACGGCCTGCATCGAGCAGAGCTGACTGGTCGCAAGTCGAGCGACGACATACGCGCCAATCTTGCCGGCCTGAAGGTGCGCTTCGACGCCCGCTACGACACAGCAGTCGGCTATGCGGCGCTCAAGGCGGAGCACAGTGACGCCATCCCTCGCCGACCGGTGCGGCCATTCGACGCCGTGCTGGCGACGTCGATGTTGCAGGTCGGCGTCGACGTGAGCCGGCTCGGCCTGATGCTGATGGTGGGTCAACCGAAAAGCACGGCCGAATACATCCAAGCGTCATCGCGGGTCGGCCGCGATGCCGATCGACCTGGACTCGTTGTCACCATTGGCAACTGGGCGCGGCCACGTGACCTCGCGCACTACGAATCGTTCCGGCACTACCACGAGACGTTCTATGCGCAAGTCGAGCCGCTGTCGGTCACACCCTTCTCGGTGACGTCCATGGAGCGCGGGCTCGACGGCTTGCTCGTCAGCGCCGCACGTGTGCTCGCGGCACCGCTACGCACCGACGGACTCTCGCCGGAGAGACAGGCCGGACGCGTCAAGGACCAGCGGGCTTTCCTGGAAGAGCTGATCGATCGGCTGGTGGAACGGATCCGGCTCGCGGGCGACTCGTCGGTCGGTGCCGCCGAGCACGCCAGTGAACGGCTCGCCTCACGACTCGGGCTCTGGGAGAAGCGGCGAACTTCGTTGCTGGGCAAGGCAAATCTCTCCTACGAGCGGGCGTTCAACTCCAAGAGCGGGACGTGGGAGCCACTGATCCGCAGCGCAGAGAGCGTCCGGTCACGACGCAGCGCAGCGGACGGTGCACCCTTTGTGGTCGCGAACTCAATGCGTGAGGTGCAGCCCGAGATCAACATCCTGGTGAGTCCGAAAGAGGAATACCTCATCTATGACGAGCCGGTCAGTGCACCTACTTGGAAGGGGCGGGGGTAGTCACCATGACAAGCGAACTCATCCAAGGACACCGGCTGGCCGACCCGCTCGGCGAGTCCGAAGCTGCGGAGGCCGACGGCACCCTCAAGAACTTCGCGAAGGTCGGCTCCAGCCGTCCGTCGTCGCTGCTGTATACCTACGGGCCGGGATCCGTTATGGATCTGCCCCACTTCACGGTGATGCCACTCGGCTACGACGCATGGGATCGGGTGTGGGCACGCCGTCCCTTCCACAGGCCAGTCCATGCCCCGCGACTGCTGGATTCGGTGCGCACCTTGCTTGGCCGGCAAGTCGACGAATTGCGCAACTTCCCGTGGGAGGAGAAGGTCTCGACATACTCACGGGAAGGCGCCGACCTCGGGGTGCCTGCCATGGTCTTCCCGCAGTGGATGCGCTGCACCGGGTGCAACATGCTCGCGCCGATCGGGTCGTTCAGCTACACCAACACGCGGATGTTCCGGCCGGACGAAGCCGAGTTCGAGCACAAGGAGTGCTACGGCGACCCGCGCCCTGGGGCGAAGAAGCAGAAGAAGGCACTGCGCCGGACGGCGGTGGCCGCCCGATATCTGCTCGCCTGCGAGGACGGCCATCTGGACGAATTCCCCTACGACTGGTGGGTCCATCAGGGTGGGACCTGCCCGAAGGTCGAGGTCCCGCGACTGAAGATGATCGACCGAGCCGGTGGTGCAGGCGCCAGCGCGATCATCAAATGCATGTCGTGTGACGCGTCTCGGGCGATGAACGAGGCACAAGGCGAAGTGGGCCGTCTCAAGCTGCCGCTCTGTCGGGGCCGGCATCCGCATCTCGAAGGTTTCGAGCCTGGTGGCTGCAACCAGGAGACTCGGCTGCTGCTCATCGGCGCCTCGAATCTGTGGTTCCCCGCGCTGCAATCGATCATCGACATGCCACGGCTCAATCCGGCCGAGCGGCAGCGGGACCTGGCTGACGCCATACGGGTGGCGCTCGGTGAGAACCTCGCGGTCTACTTGGGTGCTCCGCCGCAGCTTGCCCGGATTGCGTTGCAGGAAAAGATCCCTGGCTCCGACGACCTCACCGATGCCGAACTCGTCGAGCTCATGAAGCTCGCTGGCCAGCCGGTGGAAGAAAGCGAGGAGGAGCACGCCGAGCGAAAGGCGGCCTGGTCTCCGGTGGATCTGCTGGTGCCGGAGTGGCGATATCTGCTGATCGAGCCAGCATCCGACTTCCACGAAGACGTCTCGAGCGGGCTCACCCTGTCGCCACGGCGTGTGTCCGACCAGATGCCATCCGGCATCCAGCGCGTGCTTGCCGTCGATCGGCTCCGCAAGGTGAACGCACTCGTCGGCTTCTCCCGCATAGACGAGATGAGCCGGGTCAACGACGTGTCAACCCGGCTGGTGCGACTGAGCGCGAGGGCGCCGAAATGGGTTGCTGCCACTGAAGACCGGGGCGAAGGAGTCTTCATCCAGCTCGACGAGGACGCCGTCGCCGCATGGGAGACGGTCGTCGAGCACGACCCGGTCTTCGCCGCGCACCGCGAAGCGCATCGGCGCAATTTCACCAACCGCTTCTCCTCTACCGCTGCCGACGTCGATCCAGATGACCGGCTGCCGCCACCGCGCTATTGGCTGATGCACACCTTCGCTCACTTGTTGATCAGGACGATGGCGATGTCCTCCGGGTATGGCGCGGCCAGTCTCAGCGAGCGCATCTACGCCTGGAAGGCTGAAGGCGAGCGCCCTGCGGCGGCGGGGGTGCTGATCTGCACGACCGCGTCCGACAGCGACGGCACCCTCGGCGGGCTGGTCCGATTGAGTGATCCCGATGAGTTGTTTCGCATCGTGCGGGACTCGCTCTATCGGGCGACCCGCTGCTCGTCGGACCCGATTTGTGCCCGCCGGCTGCCCAAACAACCGGAGGACTTCCTGCACGGTGCTGCCTGCCACTGCTGCGCGATGGCGTCCGAGACCTCGTGTGAGCGAGCGAATCGCTTCCTGGACCGGCGCTTCGTCGTCGAGCTGCCCGGGTCCGATCCGGCCCTGGCGTTCTTCCGCGGTGTGCACGATGGCGGTTGACCCGTCGGCGGTGCGGACGCTCGCGGCATACCTCACCGCGCAGGAGGCCAAGCAGCTTGCCGACCGCCTCGACTGCGGTGGGACGGCGACGCAGGCTATGGGTGTCGTTGGCTCGACCCGGCGCGCGGACGTCGTGCGGCTTCTCGCGGATGCGGGTCTCGGCGTCGCGAATCGCGTTGAAACCGTTGCGGTTTTGCGATCAGTGGAAGGAGCGCATGCTCACCAAACGTCCATCATGCCGGTATGGACCGCCCCGGCGAACCTCGTCCGATCCGGCGGACTGACAGCATCGATTGAGCACTTCGTGCGGTCCGCTCGCGAGTCGGTGATCTGCTCGACATACAACTTCCAGCGATCGTCGGTGCTGTGGAAGTCGTTGGCAGACCTGGCATCTCGGCCAGAGGTGGGAGTACGCGTCTATGTCGACACCGACGCGGCCGACAAGAAGCGCGAGTCCTGGAAGCCGACAACTGCGCAGATCGCGCACGAGCTGAGCGGTGCCATTGTCTTCCGAACCGCAATTGTGGACAGCAAACGGGTGCGTAACCACGCAAAGTTCATCGCGGTCGATCATCAATTCCTTGTCGTGACCAGTGCGAACTTCTCCAAGAGCGCCGAGTTGTTCAATGTCGAGTTGGGCCTGCGGATCGAAAACCCGCGCCTCACGCAATCCGTCGAGCGGCAGATGCGTGAACTCGAAGACCATGTCTATGAGCGACTGTATCCGTAACCAGTTCTTGGAATTCAACCCATGTTCTCCTCATAGGCGAAAGGTTTGATTAGTGATGCACCGAACTTGGGAGGAAGTCTCCGCCTCGCTTGAAAACCTGCTTGCGAGCCCGACGACGAAGCAGCTTGAAGTCGCTACCGCACTCGGAGTTTACTTGCCGAGCGTCCCGTCGCTTGTCGCCGCCGCGATTCTCAGAGCGGAGCTGTCGCCGGCGCTCATGTCCACTGCGGATCATCGCGAACCAAACTTCGCGGCGCTCCGCGAAATCGAGACAAAGCTAGCGATCGACCCAGCCCCCGTCGCGAGTCGCACCTCCGCAGATGTTGTTTCTGCCTGGATCGAATCGCGCTATATCGAGAAGCGCCTGCGCGGACTGCGCGCCCTCCGACCGCAAGATGGAGATGTTGTGCGCCTCATCGGCGCCAGTTCAGAAGCGATGATTATCTCAAGCATCGGAACCAATGGCCGGGTCCATATGAGAGGAGGCCGGGGCAAGAGTGCTTGGCCGGACAACCTGGAGATGATCGCACGGCGCGGACTATCCAGAGAATACGCCGCACACGAAGCGACAATTCTGAACCGGATGAGAAACGAGAAGACGGATTACGCTCCCGACTCGCCACTCCTGGACAAAATCCGGCAGTACCGACTCAGTTCACTCCGCCCTGAACTATCTGCTGTTCGCGAACTCGAAGACCTGCTCGATGGAGGAGATGGCAGTGAGGGTCCCCTCCAGAAGCTGATCGAACGACACCCGCAGCTCCTCGCAGGCATCGTTGTCGGAAACAATGGCACCTACGTGATTCCCCAAAAGGCCCTGGGATCAGAATACCGCCCAGATTTTCTTATATTAGGTATAAACAGTGTCGGCCCGCAATGGCTGCTGGTGGAAATTGAAGCGTCAAAACACCATCTGCACAATAAGAATGAGTCACTGACAAGCGCAGTCCGGCATGCGGTCGATCAGGTCGAGTCATGGCGAGACTGGCTATCAACGAACGTTATGTATGCCCAGCAAGAACTTGGCCTCCATGGCCTGACTAACAGAGTCCCGGGCCTCGTCATCATCGGCCGAGCAGATCCCGCCATAGTGCACGACCGACAGCGTAGCCGCGTGCGCGATCAAGGGCACATTCAGATTCAGAGCTGGGACTGGATCCTGCGTCAAGCCCAAGAGCTTGCCAATGACGCATTTCCGCTTGCCGTCTATGAAGAGGGAGCCGCGACGGCCCTTGTCGCCAATGACTGGCTCCCGTGATTCGCGCCTGCCCAACCTCGGCCGTTCGAACGGGCAGCGCGCCGACGCTGCTTCGGCGATCGGAAGCGTCGTGGGTTCGTCTTCGCAGGCAGCTGGCTCGCGATCGGGCACACATCGTGACCGGCGTCGCGATGTGCATCACGATCATCGGCATACCGCTGGGCATTGCGAGCTTCAAGATGGTGCCGATCTCGTTGCTGCCGTTGGGTTCTCAGATTGTTCCGGCTGACGGGGCGGTGGTTGTGGGTGGGGCTCCGCGGCGCTGACGCCGGCCCTTCGAGAGGCACGCTTGTTCCTTCTTGGGGACCCTGATCTCGATACACCTCCTCCGCTTCGCTCCCCCGGCACTCGATCAGCGTGGGGACTCTCCGGCACTCGATCAGGGCTTGATCTCGATGCGCCGATGCACACCTGACGTTCAGCCGCGGGCAAGCGACCAGGGTCATAGTGGACAGATGACCGCTGACAACGATGCACGCCTCGAAGAACTGCGTGACGACCTGGTGATGGGCGGCTGGGACGTGCTGCCCCGCGACAGGCTCGGCGCCAAGCCGTTGCCGGCGAACGCGGCATACGAAGCGATTCGCGCCGACCTCGAGCTCGACGGCAGCGCCCGCCTCAACCTGGCCACGTTCGTGACGACCAGCATGGAGCCGCAGGCGAAAGCACTGATGGCGCAATGCATGGACAAGAACATGGTCGACAAGGACGAATACCCGCAGACCGCCGACATCGAGCAGCGTTGCGTCAAGATCCTTGCCGACCTCTGGCACGCGGACGACCCGGCCGATCCGACCGGTTGCTCCACCGTCGGCTCCAGTGAGGCGTGCATGCTCGGCGGCCTCGCCCTCAAGCACCGCTGGCGGGCGAAGGTCGGCGACGACCTCACCCGTCGGCCCAACCTTGTGCTCGGCGCGAATGCCCAGATCTGCTGGGACAAGTTCTGCCGCTACTTCGAGGTCGAGCCGCGACTCGTCCCACTCGAGGGCGACCGGTTGCACCTGGATGCCGAGAGTGCGCTGAAGTATGTCGACGAGAACACCATCGGTGTGGTCGCCATCCTCGGCTCGACGATGGACGGCAGCTACGAGCCAGTAGCCGAAATCGCTTCCGCTCTGGACAAACTCGCCGCCTCCGGCGGACCCGATGTGCCCATCCACGTCGACGCGGCATCCGGCGGATTCATCGCGCCCTTCCTCGACCCCGACCTGCAGTGGGACTTCCGACTCCCCCGGGTCGCCTCCATCAACACCTCCGGCCACAAGTACGGCCTCGTCTACCCCGGCGTCGGCTGGGCGATCTGGCGCAACCAGGACGCGCTACCTGCCGACCTCGTCTTCCACGTCAACTACCTCGGCGGCGACATGCCCACCTTCGCGCTCAACTTCTCCCGCCCCGGCATGGAGGTCGTGGGGCAGTACTTCATGTTCACCCGCCTCGGCTTCGACGGCTATCGCGCCGTGCAACAGGCCACCCGCGACGTCGCCGGACGCCTCGCCGAACAGATCGAGGCGATGTCGCAATTCCGAATGCTCAGTCGTGGCAACGAATTGCCGGTCGTCACCTTCACCACCACCGACGAGGTCCAGGGCTGGGACGTCTTCGCCGTCTCCCGCGGACTGCGTGAGCGCGGTTGGCAGGTCCCGGCATACACGATGCCGAACGACCGCGCCGACCTCGCTGTTCTGCGCGTCGTATGCCGCAACGGGCTCACCACCGATCTTGCGGACTGGCTCGTGCGCGATCTCACTGCCGCCGTGCAGACACTCGAGAAGGAGACGCACGCCGATCAGTCGATCAGTGGGCCGCAGGGGTTTCATCACTGAGGGACCCTTCGAGACACCTCCTCCGCTGCGCTCCCCCGGCTCCTCAGGGCTCGTGATCTCGATACGTCGCTCGTACCTCACGACTACTCGATCAGCGTGGTGCTCGTGCCCCGGCTCCTCAGGGACCTTGATCTCGATACGTCGCTCGTGCCTCACGACTACTCGATCGACGTGGTCCTCGTACCTCGCGACTACTCGATCAGCTTGAGCACCCGGTTTCGATACGCGCTCCCCCGTGCTACTCAACCCGCGTGGGTGGCTACTTCACGAAGCCTTCCTTTTTCAGCCAGTCGAAGGCGACGTCGGCGGGTTCCTTGCCGTCGACGTCGACGGCAGCATTGAGCTTCAGCAGCACCGGGTTGGTGAGCTTCTTGCTCACGGGCGCAAAGAGATTCGCGAGTTGCGGGTACTTCTTGAGGGTCTTGTCCTTGAGCACCATGGACACGTTGTACTTCGGGAAGAAGTTCCGGTCGTCCTGCAGCGCGGTCAGGTGCAGCGCGACGATGCGACCGTCGGTGGTGAAGACCTCACCGAAGTTGCACTTGCCGTGCGCGGTCGCGTCATAGATCGCACCGGTCTGGTACGTCCGCAGGTTGCTGCGCGGCACACCGCTGCCGAGCGGCACGTCATACTTCTCGAGCATGCCCTTCAGCCCGTCCGGCCGGTTGATCAGCTCGGACTCGACGCAGAAGGTGCGTTCCGACTTCGGCACCTTGGCCAACTGCGACAACTTGGTGATGTGGAACTTCTGTTTGACCTTCTGCGTGACGGCGAAGCTATAGGTGTTGTTCATCGGCGCCGGCGGGAGCCAGTCGAGGTTGTTCTTCTTCTTGTCCTCGTCACGCACCGCGACATATTGCTTGCGCTCATTGGGAATTGGCTTCTCGTGGCCGAGGTAGGTGATCCACCCCGTGCCGGTGTATTCCCACATGCCGTCGATCTGCCCGTTGAGCATCGCCTGCCGCGCGGACGCCGAACCCGGGATGTTGGTCAGGTCCGTGACATCCGCTCCGGCCGACTTCAGCAGGATGATCGCCATCTTGCCCAGCAGGATGTTCTCGGTGAAGTTCTTCGACCCGATCGAGAGCGATGCGCCGTCCAATGACTTGGTGTCGGCGAGTGCGCCGGCCAACTTCGCCGACGGCACATAGCCACCCGCGGTGCCGAGACCGAGGCAGCCGGTCGTCGTGAACGCAACAGCCGTGGCACCCGCGGCGACGGCGAGCACTCGGCGGGACCGCGCCCGGGAAGTTGTATGGCGCAAGGAGATTCGCATCAGAGTCCCTTCGGACGAACCAGCAACTCGAGCACCCGGCCGAACCACTCCACGAGCAGTGCGAGCAATGCGATCAGCACGGCACCGGCCACCATCACCGGGTAGCGGTACAGCGTGATGCCGGCCGTGATCACACCACCGAGGCCGCCGGCGTTGACGAACGTCGCCAGCGCCGCCGTGCCGACCACGAGCACCAACGAGGTGCGGATGCCGGCCATGATCACCGGCAGTGCGAGCGGCAGCTCGATCCGGAACAACACGGCCGGACCCGAAAGGCCAACGCCACGACCGGCTTCCACCAAGGTCGGGTCCACGCCCTGCAGACCGGTGATCGTGTTGCGCAGCACCGGCAGCACGCCATACAGGGTGAGCGCCGCGATGGCGACCCAGAAGCCGGACCAGCTGGACAGCCACATGAAGAGCAGCACGATCAGCCCGATCGACGGCGCCGCCTGACCGGCGTTCGCGATGCCGACCACGATCGGGGCCAGCAACTTCACCCCGGGCCGGGTGAGCAGCGTGCCCAACGGAACCGCGATGGCGACAACGATCAGCGAGGCGACGATGGTGAGTTTGACGTGCTGCCAGATCTGCAGCCGTACGTCGGCCCAGGCGAGCGAGCTCGTCTCGATCGAGTCGAGCGACGCGGTCTGCCGCCACCACACGTAGAGCAGGAAACCGACGATCACCAGCACAGGTATGCCGAACAGCTCGATCGCAGTGCCCCCGCTCAGCTTGTGGCTTCGCTTCTTGCCGGTCTCCTCCAAGGCCGTCAACTGCTGGCCGGCCCCGGGATCGATGTCGACGCTCACTGTGCGCTCCCGCGTTCGAGCTCCTCGTCAGACGGGGCGATCGAGATGCGCTCGGCCGGATGTTCGGAGCCGAATGACGTTGCGGTGCCGCTGGTTTCGGCTTCCGCCTCGCGCTGCATCGCTTCGATGAAGTCGGTGACCGTCTTGAAGTCGATGACCCCGAGGTAGGAATCACGGTCACCCGTCACGACCGCGCCACCGTGACCACTGACCAGCATGGTGTCGAGAGCATCGTTGAGCGTCGCCCGCGAGTCGAGGTTGACCAGGTCCTCGTTCGGCTCGACGATCGTCGGGCCCTTGAGCTGCCGCAGCCACGGCCACCCCAGGGGTCGGTTGCGACTGTCGAGCACGATGACCGACCGGTCACCGTTCGCCTGCGCCCGTTGCTGCACGTCGGCCGTCTTCTCGCCGATCGTCGCCGTCGTCGGGCTGCGCAGGTCGAGGTCGGCAATCCGCGCCAGGCTCAAGCGTTTCAGAGCGGACCCGGCGCCGACGAAGTCCTGTGCAAACTCGTTCGCCGGGCTGCTCAGCACCACCTCGGGGGTGTCGTACTGCGCGATGTGCGCGCCCTCCTGCAGGATCAGCACGCGGTCGCCCATCTTGATCGCCTCGTCGATGTCGTGCGTGACGCAGACGATCGTCTTGCGCAGCTCGCGCTGGATCGAGAGCAGCTCGTCCTGCAGCCGCTGCCGGGTGATCGGATCGACGGCCCCGAACGGCTCGTCCATCAGGATCACGGGCGGGTCGGCGGCGAGTCCGCGCGCCACCCCGATCCGCTGCTGCTGACCGCCGGACAACTCCCGCGGATAGCGACTGCGGTACTTCGCCGGGTCGAGGCCGACCAGGTCGAGCAACTCGTCGACCCGCTCCTTGATCCGCGTGGAGTCCCAGCCGAGCAGCTTCGGCACGATGGCGATGTTCTTAGCGACCGACATGTGCGGGAAGAGACTGCCGCCCTGTATGACGTAGCCGATCGTCCGGCGCAGCTCGTCGACCTTCTTGCCGCGAATGTCCTCGCCGCCGATGCTGATCGTGCCCGAGGTCGGTTCGATCAGCCGGTTGATCATCTTCAGCGTCGTCGTCTTGCCGCAGCCAGATGGCCCTACGAACATTGCGATTTCGCCGGCCGGGATGGTCAGGCTGATGTTGTCGACGGCCGGCGCCTTCTGTCCGCGGTAGACCTTGGTGACGCCGTCGAGGCGGATCTCCGCGCCGCTGACCGCAGCCTTGCCATCGGTGGTGGTGGACTCCACAGCTGTCATCAGACCCGCACTCCCTTTGAGGTGGTGAGCCGCCCGAGAAGGAGCAGCAATGCATCGAGGACGAGCGCCAGGACCACGATCCCGATGGTCGCGGACAGCGCGTAGTTGAGGGCGTTCTTGCCGCCGACCTGGGCGAGCCCCTGGAAGATCCAGCCGCCGAGGCCGGGGCCGAGGACGTATGCCGCAATCGCCGCGATGCCCATGCACATCTGCAGGGAGACCCGGATGCCGGACAAGATCACCGGCCACGCCAGTGGCAGTCGGATCCGCAGCAGCGTCATCGGTTCACTCATCCCCATGCCGCGCGCCGACTCGACCAGGGTTGGATCCACTCCTTGCAGCCCGACGACCGCGTTGCGCAGGATCGGCAGCACGGCATAGAACGTCACTGCGACCAGGGCTGTTGTGGCGCCGAGCTTGAACAACGGCAGCAACAGGCCGATCAGCGCGAGTGACGGGATCGTCAACCCGATGGCGCTCAGCGCATTGGCGACCGGTTCGAGTTTCGGCATACGCGTCACGACCACCGCAAGTGCGACCGCGATGATCGTCGCGAAGATGACCGCCAGAATCACCAGATAGGCGTGATTCCACGCATTGATCAGGAATTGCTCGCGGCGATCGGAGAGGAAGTCCCACACTGTGTGCCTCCCGGTGAAGCAATCGACGAGGTGTGTGCTGCGACGGCATTGCGAACAGCGGCCACGACACGACGTCATGCGCTCTTCACCAACACTCAAGCACAACGCTCCGCCAGCGCCAAACAGCAAATCTGTTTCGCGCGAGTCATTTTCAGCGTCGAGCGTGCCCCACAATCGTCGAAGTCGGGATGTCTACCGACGGAATCGGTTGTCTACCAACCGGTTTCAGACGTTCTATTTCGAAATGTTTTGGAACAGAACAACTCTCACTGCTGATCGACACTCGGCGCGTCGGATTCGGTGCTCGGCGCGGTTTCGAGACGCTCCCCCGCTTCGCTCCTCCGCTCCTCAACCAACTCCGGGGAGGAAGTCGTTGAGGAGTTCGCGAGGGACGAGCGAACGTCTCAAGGGCCCGCGGGTTTCCCGACGCCCCGCGACGCTTCTCATCGGCCCCTCAGGATGCGTTCACAACACTGGCATCATGCCTCGCCGGCTCGTCAGGGAGCCGGCGAGGCACGCGGATCTCGATACGCGACCTCGTCCCTCGGCCGCTACTCGATCAGCTTGCCCTTCGAGACGCCCGCTCGTACCTCACGGGCTCCTCAGGGAGCTCAGGGCGGCACTCGATCAGCGTCCTTGATCAGCCGGAGTTGCGCAAGGCCGTCGCGAGGCCGTTCATGGTGAGCAGGATGCCGCGCTGGACCTGCGGGTCGTCATCGCCGCTGCGGTAACGACGCAGCAGCTCCACCTGGAGGTGATTGAGCGGCTCGAGGTACGGGAACCGGTTGAAGACCGAGCGCTTCAGGGCCGCGTTGTCCCACAGCAGATCCTCGTGGCCCGTGACCCGGGCGAACATCTGCAGCGTCCGCTGGTGCTCGTCGACGATCTTGGAGAACACCCGCTCCCGCAACGCTTCGTCCTCGACGAGCCGTGAATAGCGTTCCGCGATCCCGAGATCCGACTTCGCCATCACCTGCGCGAGGTTCGACATCACCGTCTGGAAGAACGGCCAGCGCTCGTAGTAGCCACGCAGCGCGGCGAGCCGCGACTCGTCTTCACCCACCCACTTCTCCAGGGCACTACCGGTGCCGTACCAACCCGGCAGCATCACCCGCGACAGCGACCAGGACATCACCCACGGGATCGCCCGCAGGTCACTGATCTCCTTGGTCTGCTTGCGAGACGCCGGGCGCGACCCGATGTTCATCGCACCGATCTCTGCCACCGGCGTCGACGTGGTGAAGTACTCGACGAAGCCGTCCGTGCGGTGCACCAGATCGGCATACGACTCCCTTGCGAGAGAAGCGATCTCATCCAGTGCGGCATACGCCGCTGCCGTGTCGTCACCCAGGCCTTCGACGTCCAACAGGGACGCCTCGAGGGTTGCCGCCAGCAACGTCTCCAGGTTGCGGGTCGCGAGCGGCGGCTCGGCATACTTCGCGGCGATGATCTCGCCCTGCTCGGTCAGCCGCAGCGAGCCACGCACCGCACCCGGCGGCTGCGCGAGGATCGCCTCATAGCTCGGGCCGCCACCGCGACCGACAGTGCCGCCGCGACCGTGGAAGAGCCGCAGTCGGATGCCGGTCTCCTGTGCGACCTCGACCAGGTCGAGCTCTGCGCGATACAGCGCCCAGTTGGCCGCCATGTAGCCGCCGTCCTTGTTCGAGTCGCTGTAGCCGAGCATCACCTCCTGCAGGCCACCCTTGCTGTCCACCAGTTGCCGGTAGACAGGCACGTCCAGCACGGCGCGCATCGTTGTCGCCGAAACCTGAAGATCCTCAATGGTTTCGAAGAGCGGCACGATGTTCACCGAACACGTCGCACCCGCGCCGCCGGTGCCCGGGTCGAGCAACCCGGCCTCCTTCAACAGCACCGCGGTCTCGAGCATGTCGGACACCGACGTGCACATGCTGATGACGTGATTGGGCACCGCGTCCGGACCGAACGTCCGCACGGCGTGCGCCGCTGCAGCCGTGATCGCGAGTTCCTTGGTCGTCTGATCGGAGAACTCCGCCCCGGCACCGATCAACGGTCGCCGGTTGGCCAGTTCCGCCGTCAGCAGCTCGACGCGCGCGTCCTCATCGAGCGACAGGTAGTCAGGGTGCACACCGGCCCAGGCGAAGACCTCTGCGATCGTCTGCTCGTGCACGTCGGAGTTCTGCCGCAGGTCCAGCCCGTAGAGGTGGAAGCCGAAAGTCCGCACCGCTTCACGCAGTTGGAGCAGTTTGTCGTCGGCGATCAGCCCGCCTGAACCTTCCCGCAGCGCGGCATCCACCACGTCCAGATCGGCGGACAAGTCCTCCGCACTCTTGTATGGCGCAGCCCCCGCCACCTCCACCGCGGCCTCGAACCAGTCGTGGAAGAACTCGGTGTGCGTCGCGGACAACCGGCCACGGATCCACGCGATCACCTGGCGGAACGGCTCGTCCGCCCGGTCGTCGGTGGAGTTGAGTGCCGCGAGCTCCAACAGGGCCCGGGACGTGTGCGTCATCCGGATGGAGAACGAAAGCTGATCCTCCAACACCTGCAACTCGCGCAGGTAGTGCTGGATCGCCGTCTGCGACGCACGCGAGCTGGCGGTGGCGACGACGTCGGCGTTCACGTTCGGGTTGCCGTCCCGGTCACCACCGATCCACGAACCCGCCCGCAGCACAGGCTCTTTCGCGACGCAGGCCGACGGGTAGCGAGCAGCGAGCTCCTCGCGGACACGTGCGTTCAGTTGCGGCATCACCTCGAAGAGCGACTCCTCGAACCACCGCAGCCCGACCTCGATCTCGTCGGTGATGGCGACCCGTTGCAGGCGGACCAGCGCTGTCTGCCAGAGCGTCAGGATCTGCAGTCGGATGACCCGCTCACCCTCCGCGAGCTGCGCCGGAGTCTGGTTGCCCTGGTTGCGCCGGCGCATGACGTCCTTGATGCGCGACTGCGTCTGGAAGACCGTGCGCCGGCGCGTCTCGGTCGGGTGCGCGGTGATCACCGGGACGACCGTTGCTCCGCCGAGCGCCTCCCGGACGGTGACATCGTCCAGCGCGGCTTCGTCGAGCTTGGTGAACGTCGCGGCCAGCGAACCGTCCTGCGGCGGCTCCCCCGCCTCGACGTGCATCGCCCGACGCCGCTCGCGGTGCAGGTCCTCGGCCAGGTTGGCCAACAGGGCGAACAGGCTGAACGCACGCACGACCTTCATCGCCTGCTGAGTGGGCAGCTCGTCGAAGATCGCCGCGAACCGGTCGCGATGCTCCTCGTGCCGGCGCACCGCGAAAGCACGCGTGCGGGCCTCTTCCACCAGTTCGAGGACATCCGCACCCTCCTGGTCGCGGATCACCTCCCCGAGGATCCCGCCGAGCAGTCGGATGTCCTCGCGCAGCGGTTCGGAGGCAGCGCGTCCCTGCTCGGTGACGTCGAAGGCCAGCATGTGATCGAACATGGCCCCAAGCATGGTGCCTGGAAGCCCATCATGTGGGCGTTCGTCTCGCGACGTGAGCAAACTCGCATCAGCCGGCCAGGACAGCTGCCGGCATACGGCTCGCTATTCGTCGGCCAGCGCCTTGCGTTCCGCCGGCGTCATCTCCTTCGCCTGTCCGGAGGCGTCGATCAGGTCGTGCAGCGTGCGGTTCAGCCCCGGCAGATCGGCCTGCTGCAGACCGAGCCGACGGATCATGATCGACGGCACGTTGATCGCCCGCTCGCGCAACGCCCGGCCCGCCGACGTGAGGCGGACGGCGAGGTTGCGCGCGTCCGCGTCGTCGCGGCTCTTGGAGATGTAGCCCGTCGCCTCGAGCCGCTTCAGCAGCGGCGACAGCGTCCCGGGATCCAGCCGAAGCGCCTGTGCCAGCTCGCGATTGGACTGCGGTTCGCTCTCCCACAGGGCAAGCATGACCAGGTATTGCGGGTGCGTGAGCTGCAGCGGTGCCAGCACCTCCCGGTAGGCACCGATGACCCCGCGGGCGGCGAGCGCGAGGGCGTAACAGACCTGATTCTCCAGGGCGAGCGGGTCGTCGACGTCATCCATAGGACCGCCAGCCTACCAATTATTGGTACACCAATGATTGGCGTACCATCTATTACATGACCGCGACCACACGCCCCCGCCCACGACCCACCAAGATCCCGAAGGACAAGACGGGTCTCAGCGTCGGATACCGCTTCTTCTGGCGGCTGCACTACACGCTGCTCGCCTGGGGCGGGCCGGGCCAGCGCCCGCTCGACCACGACCCACGCGAGCTGATGCGTCGCGAGCGTCTCGCCCGTGTGCGGGCGGCAGTGGGTAACCTCGACGGGTGAATTCCGCAGAAGCCGCCATCACCGTGACCGTCGTGCCGCACTGGGTCAATGGCTGGTTCCTGCGAGCGTTCGCCCGGCCGGTCGTGCAGATCGACGGCGACGACCACGTCGCCCGCTGGCGCAAGCCGGTCACCGTCACCGTGCCGCCCGGCCCGCACGGAGTGCGCGCGTTCTTCCGCTATCGCGGCCGCTCGTCCGTCCTCGGCATGACGCAGCGCGAGGTCGACACCGCGTCCGGTGAGGACTGGCGGTTCGTCGCCGCACATGGCGCGAGCAACGGCTCAGGACTCAGTTTCACGCAGGTCCTGCGCGCGTGACGGTGCTCATCGACCCGCCGACCTGGCCGGCACACGGCCGACTCTGGTCGCACGTCGTGAGCGACTCCTCGTATGACGAACTGCACGCATTCGCAAGCACTCTCGGCATACCGCAGCGTCTCTTCGACCACGATCACTACGACTTGCCGGAGGACCGCTACGCCGACGCAGTGGCCGCAGGCGCTGCCGAGGTCAGTGGATCCACACTCATCCGGCGGCTGATCGCCAGCGGTCTGCGGGTGCCGGAGCGCGACCGACGTGCACGCTGAGACCTGACCACTTGGTAGGTTCGCTGAAACACCCTCGCAGCAGCAAGGATTCGCATGTCTGAGAACCTCGAGGTCTCCATCGAGATCAACGCCGACCCGATGCGGGTGTGGGCCGTCGCTTCCGACCTGACCCGGATGCCGCAGTGGAGCCCGCAGACCAAGAAGGTCATCGTTCGTGGCGGCCCGCTGCAACTCGGCAGTCCGATGATCAACTTCAACCGACTCGGCGTGCGCTTCTGGGCGACCCGCAGCCGGATCGTGTCCTTCGAGCCGGGCAAGCGGATCGCCTGGGAGATGAAGGAGAACCACGCCACGTGGAGCTTCGATCTGGAGTCCCTGGACGACAACACGCGCACCCGGCTCGTCGAGCGTCGTGACGTCTCCGCCGGAGTCAGCAAGGCGTCACGGGTGCTGATCGACCGGTTCCTCGGCGGGGAGGTCAACTTCGAGAAGGAGCTGACCACCGGCATGCGGCAGACCCTGCAGGGTATTCGCAACTCAGTCGAATCCGCATCGTAGGCAACGAGATCCACATGGCTGACTGCATCTTCTGCGCCATCGCGACCGGTGCAGCGACGGCGCACCAGGTCGCGCGCACCGAGCACACAGTCGCGTTCCTGGACAACCGACCCGTCTTCAAGGGGCACGTGCTCGTCATACCGACGCAGCACGTGGTGACACTCCCCGACCTGCCGGACCCGCTCGTCGAACCGTTCTTCCGCGAAGTACGCCGCATCGCCGGCGCCATACCCACGGCGCTCGGTGCGCAGGGCACCTTCGTGGCGATGAACAACACGGTGTCGCAGAGCGTCGCACACCTGCACTGCCACGTCGTCCCGCGCACCAAGGGTGACGGGCTGCGCGGCTTCTTCTGGCCACGTGTCCGGTATGCCGAGGGCGAGCAGGTCGACTACGCGCAGCGGCTGCGCGAGGCACTGACCGACTGACGCCGCTACGTCTTCGCGGGCGCAGATCGTTACCAGCGTTTGCACAAGGTTGGTGCTTAACTTGGAGGAGGCGGGGGCGCGCCCCGCGACGACGGCCGCCTCCACGGCTACCGCCGCCAAGGTTCGACTCGGAGGTCAACCATGGAAGGCTCAGTGCAACCCGGAAGTGTCGTCGTGGGGATCGACACTTCGACGTCCTCGCTCGCCGCTCTGGACTGGGCGGCCGACTACGCCAAATCGACGCACTCACCCATCCATCTCGTCCACGGGTTCAGTCACGACAGGCCCGATCTCGTCTTCAACATGGGCGCCGAGCCCGAGCGGTTGTATGCCGCCGGCGAGCGCGTCCTCACCCGTGGCCGTAACCGAGTTCACCTGAAGGATGTGCGGATTGACGTCACGACGTCGCATCCGGACGGCTACCCCGCCGCCGCGCTAGTGCGGGCCAGCACTCACGCTCAGCTCGTCGTGCTCGGCTCGCACGGGGACAGCATGCTGCACATCTCCTCACTCGGTGAGACCGCCCATCAGGTCGCGGCGCACGCCAAGTGTCCGGTCGCGGTGATCCGCAAGGAGCCGGACACCGCGGCATACGGTCGCATCACCGTCGGCGTCGACCGCTCGGACCTCAGCCGCAAGGGACTCGCCTGGGCGTTCGGGGAGGCCGAGCGCACCGGGGCCGACCTGCACGTCCTGCACGCATGGCAGCCACAGGACGCCAAGGACCCGAACCTCGGCACCGCCGACTGGAAGTCCTACACGGCGGCCTGCCGTGAGGCGATCGAACAGTCGGTCGCCGGCCAGCAGAAGCTGCACCCGACCGTGAAGGTGCGCACCGAGATCGCCGACGGCAACCCGACGCGCGCCCTCGTCGACGAGTCGCACCGCAGCGACCTGGTCGTCATCGGTGCCCGCGGCGTGGGTGGGTTCGAGGGCCTCACCCTCGGTCGCGTCGCCGTCGACCTGTTGTCGCACGCCACCTCACCGGTCCTGGTGATGCACTGAGCCGACCACGCCGGCCGACTAGGGCGAGCCGCTGGGCGGGGGGCCGTATCGAGACCCTGCCCCCGAAGCTGGTCGAGTAGGACGAGCCGCTGGGCGAGGCCGTATCGAGACCCTGCAAGGTCTCGATACGCTCCTTCGTCGCTACCCTTCGATACGTTCGCTCGTCCCTCGCGAACTACTCAGGACGACGCTCGCCCAGCTTCGTGGCGTCGAGCTGGTCCAGCAGGAACGCGAACCCGAAGGCCACCTGCTCCCAACCGTCGTAGCGTCCGCTGCGGCCGCCGTGCCCTGCGGCGATCTCGGTCTTCAGCAGGATCGGGCGCTCCGGGTCGGCGTCGACCGTTTCGCGCAACTGCTGCACCCACTTGGCCGGCTCCACGTAGAACACCCGGGTGTCGTGCAGGCTCGTGGTCGCGAGGATCGCCGGGTAGCGGCCCGGCCGGATGTTCTCGTACGGCGTGTACGACTTCATGTAGGCGTACACCTCCGGGTCCTCGATCGGGTTGCCCCACTCCTCCCACTCACCGGCGGTCAGCGGGAGGGTGGGGTCGAGGATGGTCGTCAGCGCGTCGACGAACGGCACGTCGGCGTGCACCGCGGCATACAACTCGGGTGCGAGGTTGGCGACGGCTCCCATCAGCAGCCCACCGGCCGAACCACCTTCTGCGACAAGGCGATCCGGGTCCACCCAGCCGCGCTCGATCAGCGCGCGGGAGACCGCGACGAAGTCCGTGAACGTGTTGCGCTTGGCCAGCAGCTTGCCCTCGTCGTACCACGTGCGACCCAGCTCGCCGCCGCCCCGAATGTGCGCCACGACGTAGACGACACCGCGATCGAGCAGCGACAACCGCGCGGCCGAGAAATAGGGGTCGAACGACATCTCATAGGAGCCGTAGCCGTAGACGTAACCCGGATTGCTGCCGTCGGCCGCGACGTCGCGGCGCCGCACCAGCGATGCCGGAATGCGCGCACCGTCCTCGGCGGTGACCCAGAGACGCTCCTCGACATACAGCTCCGGCTGGTAGCCGGGGACCTCGCGCGCCTTGAGCAGTGTCAACTCCCCGCTGCCCGGTGAGTAGTCGAAGACGCCGTCCGGCGTGAGCCAGGAGACCAGCACCAATTGCACTGTGGCAGTGTCATATTCGGGGTTGTTGCCCAGCGCGAGCGTGTGCAACTGCGGCTCCACGGGTATGGCGCGAGGCTCCCCCAGCGTGCCGTCGTCGCCTTTGGGCAACAGTCGCAGCGTGCGGAGCCCGTCGTGGCGCATCGACACGACCACGAAGTCGGCGAACGCGTCGACACCGAGGATGCGGTCACCGTCGCCACCGGTCATCACCGGCACCCAGTGCTCGCGTCCGGGTGTCGCGAGCGGTGCCTGGGCGAGGTCGAAGTCGACGCGAGAAGTGTTGTGCACCACCAGGATCCGGTCGCCGTCCACCTCGACGTCGTAGTCCAGGCCGGTGACACGGGGCTGCACGACCTGCAACGCACCGGTCGGCTCAGCGAGGTCCAGCAGGTGCGCCTCGGTCGTCGTACTGGACCCGATCATCACGATCAACCAGCGCTCGTCACGGGACTCCCCGATCATCAGCGAGAACTGCTCGTCGTCCTCGCGGATGATCAAGTGGTCCTGCTCGGCGGACGTGCCGAGTTCGTGCCGCCATACCTCGTGAGCGCGCCAGGCGTCGTCACGCCGCGTGTAGAACAGATGCCGGCCGTCGCGGGACCAGACGATGCCGTTGCCGATGCGGCGGACGCTGTCATCGAGGACCTCGGCGGTGGCCGCGTCGCGCACGGTCAGGTCGTAGATCTCGTCACCGGTCACGTCCAGGCCGATCGCGACACGGCTCCCGTCGTGACTCACGGCGAGGTCGGACAGTTCGAAGAAGTCGTGGCCGGCAGCCTCCGCGTTGCCGTCCAGCAGCACCTGTTCGTCAGGCAGCGACTCCCCCGGCCGCGGATCCGGCCGCTCGGCTCCGGCGACATACGGCACCCGCACGTGCACGGCATACTGCTCGCCCTCGACGGTGCGTGAGAAGTACCACCAGCCGCCCATCCGCACCGGCACCGACAGGTCGGTCTCCTGCGTGTGCGACTTGATCTCGCCGAAAATGGTGTCCGCCAACGGTTTCAGGTGATCGGTGACCGCCGTCGTGTAGGAGTTCTCCGCCTCCAGGTGCGCGATCACCTCCGGTGACTCCTTGTCGCGCAGCCACTCGTAATCGTCGGTGAACGTGTCGCCGTGGAAGGTGCGCGTCGTGGGTTCGCGTCGGGCGCGTGGCGGCTGCGGAGAAGTCACCCGCCCAGCGTACGAGTGGACAGGTTCGCGAGTGCCGTAACCCTCGACCGTCGAAGGTTAGGTACGCCCCACGGCCCATTCCTGTGCGGTAACCCTCGACCGTCGAAGGTTGGAGCGGCCAGCAGCTACTCGTTGATACCCGTTTGTTCCACTCCGGCGACGATCCAGCGCTGCAGGAAGAGGAACATCACCAGCAGCGGCACCATCGAGACGAGCGCGGCGGTGAACATGCCGGACAGGTCGACCGATTGCGCCGTGATGTATGTCGACAGGGAGACCTGCACGGTCCACGCCGACTGGTCCTGGCCGATCACCAACGGCCAGAGGAACGAGTTCCAGCTGCCGATGAAGGTGATGGTCGCGATCGCAGCGGTGAACCCCCACGAATTGGGCACCACGATCGCCAGGAAGGTGCGCATCGGGCCGGCGCCGTCGATCCGGGCCGCCTCCTCCAGCTCCTTCGGAAAGCCGAGGAAGTACTGCCGGAAGAGGAAGGTCGCCAGCGACTGGAAGAGCCCGGGGATGATCAGCCCGCGCAACGTCGACACCCAGCCGAGCGACGACACCATCACGAAGGACGGCACGAACGTCACCGCCGCCGGGATCAACAACGTCGCCACGATCAGGTAGAAGACCGCGTTGGCGTAGCGCACCGTCGAACGCGCGAGGCCGTAGCCCGCCATACCCGAGATGACCAGCACGAGCACCGTCTGGGTGACCGCGATCGCCAGCGAGTTGACCATGCTCCGCGCCAGCGGAACCGTCGAATTGTCGAACGTGTCAGCAAAATTCGACCATTGCGGGTGCGTCGGAAACCACGTCCAGTGGTCGATCCCGACCAGCTGCTGCTCCGTGGACAGCGCACCGCGCAACAGCAGATAGAACGGCACCAGGAAGATCAGTGCCGCGACCGACAGCACAAGGTACCGGGCTGCGCGCACACTCAACGCCGCTTTCATGCCTCCCGCCTCCCGATGCCGGTGAGCCGGCCCTGCAGCAGCGCGAAGATCGCGATGATCAGCGTGAGTATGACGGCACCGGCGCTGCCGTCACCGAAGTCCTGCCCGTTGCCGAGCGCCACGTTGAAGAGGTAGACCAACGGCGGCCGGGCGTATGGCGGATAGCCGCCCGTCGTCGACAGCACGTTGTAGAACTCGTCGAACGCCTGAAAGGCGTTGACCAGCAACAACATCAGCACCGCGGTCGAGGTCGCCCGCAACTGCGGCAGCGTGATGTACCGGAACGCCTTCCAGCCGGTTGCCCCGTCGAGCGCCGCCGCCTCGTAGAGCTGTTGCGGCACCCGTTGCAGCGCGGCGAGGAAGAGCACCATGAAGAAGCCGATCTGCAACCAGAGCCGGACGCTGACCAACACCAGCCAGTACCACGGTGGGTGCACGACGGACAGCCAGGCGATCGGGGCGCCGCCGAGCCAGCCCAGCACCGTGTTGACCATCCCTGCGGCCGTGCCGCCGAAGAGCGAGTGCCGCCAGATCATCGCCGCGACGACATAACTGCAGGCCGTCGGCAGGAAGAAGACCGACCGGAAGAACGCCTTGCCCCGCCGGACGCCGTTGACCAGCACCGCCAGCCCGAGCGACAACACGAACGTCGTCGGCACGATGAACACGGCGAAGAGCAGGAATGTGACCAGGCTGGATCGGAAACTGGAGTCGCCCAGCATCCGCCGATAGTTATCGAACCCAACGAAATGCGTTGGGGTCACGGTGTTTCGAGCGTCGTAGAAGCTCAGCCACACGCTCCACAGGATGGGTATGACGACGAAGATCAGCAGCCCGGCGACGAACGGCCCGACGAAGATCCAGAACCACAAATGCGGGCTGTCGGTCCACTTGCGTCGGGGGCTGGCCGGTCGTGCCTGCGACGACGCGGCGGGCTCGACGGCCTGCTCAGCCACCGATCCGCTTCAACTCCGCGCTCACCGTCTTCGCCACCCCGGCCAGCGCCGAGGTCGCGTCGGCGCCCGAGCGCACGATCTTGTCGACAGCGTCGGTCATCGCGGTCGCGGACTTCGGCGACCAGAGCAGCGGCGTCTGCGGATGACCGTAGGTCTTCAGGTAACCGGCTGCGGTCTTCGCCTCACCCGACTGCAGCTTGGTGGCCTTGGCGATCAGGCTGGCCCGCGCCGGCACGTGGAAGCCGTAGCTCTGGGCGAAGTCGAGCTGGTCGGCGGTCTGATCGACCCAGAGCCACTTGACGAAGGCCTTGGCCGCATCGACGTCCTTGGCCTTGGCGCTCACGCAGGACGCATAGGCACCGACCGGCACCGACGGCTTGCCGGTCGATCCGATCGCCGGGAACGGCAGCACCCCGAAGTCGTCGCCCAGCTTGTCCTTGAGCATCGGGAAGTTCCACAGGCCGGTCCACTGAATCGCGGTGAGACCGCTGGAGATTGCGCCCGGGTCGGACCAGTCCGTGGGTGCGCCGAGCAGCAGGTTCCCGGAGGTGAAGAGCTGGTGGAATTTGGTGAGCGCGCCTGCCACGTCGGCATTGGCGAAGTCTGGCTTGTTGTCCGAGGTCAGGTAGTCATGACCGCTGCTCCACAGCACCGGACCGGCCAGGATGCCGGCGCCACCGTCGTTGCCGAGGAAGAGACCCTTCACCTTGCCGGTGGTGAGCTTCTTCGCCGCCGCGATCAGCTCGTCGAGCGTCTTCGGTGGTTGCACACCGGCCTTCTGCAGCATCGACTTGCGGTAGACGAACAACTGCATGTCGACGACCTGCGGGACGCCGTAGATCTTGCCCTGCCACGTCATCCGATCCAGCAAGGACTTGGTGAAGTCGTGCTTGGCATCACCGTAGACGTCCGTGAGGTCGACCACCTGCTTGCCGGTGATCATGTCGATCGTCGGGCCGTTGCCGTACTCGAAGACGTCCGGTCCCGATGTCGTCAGCAGCGCCGCCGCCGACTTCTGGTCGTAGTTGCCCGGGATCCACTGGACGTTGACCTTGGCCTTCTTGTATGCCGCGGCATACTTCTTCACCGCCTGCTCGGTGCCCTGCTCGCCGTACTGGTGGTACCACTGCGAGATCGCACCCCCGCCGCCACCACCGCTCGAGCCACCGCTGCCGCCCGAACCTCCGGAGGACCGGCCGGTGTTGCCGCCGCACGCCGCGAGCGCGCCCGCGACGAGGACGCCGCCACCGGCGGTCAGCAGGTGACGCCGCGATGGCATAGCCGAGTTGGTGGCCGAGGTCGAATAACGCTTCATGATCGAAAACATATCGTTCCGAAGGGCATTCCGGCCGGATTGAGGTCTCGATACAGCGCTCGTGCCTCGCGCCACTCGACCAGCTCTTGGGGTTACCCGACGAGGCAGGCCGGGCCGAGCAGCGCCTTGAGGTCGCCGAACAGCGCCGGCGAGGCGGTGACCCGCAGGCCGTCCTCGAGTCGCACGGTGACCGACCGACCCGGCTGGGTGAGCTTCAGGTGCACCTCGGTTGCGCCGGGGTGCTCACCGAGGACGCCCTTGAGCCGGTGCGCCAGACCGTTGTTGGCCCGCACGAGCGGCAGGGTCAGCACGACCGGGCCGCGCACGTCGCCCTTCAGCTCCGGGATCGTCAGCTCCTGCGCGTTCAACGAGATCGTGTCGTCACGCTCCATCACCCGACCCTTGATGACGCACACCGTGTCCGGGCTGAGCATCGTCGAGACGGTCATGTAGGTCTTGGCGAAGAACAGCACCTCGACGCTGCCCTCGAGGTCCTCGACCGTCGCGATCGCCCACAGCTCACCGCGCTTGTTGCGCTTCAGCTGCAGCCCGGTGATCAGGCCTGCGATGGTGATCATCGAGCCTTCCTTCGGGGTGTCGTCACCGTGCAGCTTGGCGATCGAGACGTCCGCGTGCTGCGAGAGCACGTGCTCGATGCCGAACAACGGATGGTCGGAGACATAGAGCCCGAGCATGTCCCGCTCGAACGCCAGCTTCGTCTGCTTGTCCCACTCCATCTCCGGGATCGGCGGCAGCGCCGCCAGGCTCACGCCCTCCTCGTCGCCGAACCCGGCGAACAGGCTCTCCTGACCCTGCTCGCTCTTCTTCGCCTCGTCGGCGAGCGAGTCGACATAGGTCTCGTGGATGGCGACCAGGCCTTGCCGGGTGTGCCCGAGATCGTCGAAAGCGCCTGCCTTCACAAGGGATTCGACGGTGCGCTTGTTGCAGACGGCGGTGCCGCCCTTGCGCAGGAAGTCCTCGAACGAGGAGAACTTGCCCTTCGTCTCGCGCGCCCGGACCGTCGCGTCGACGACGTTGCCACCGACGTTGCGGACCGCACCGAGGCCGAAGCGGATGTCCTCACCGACCGCGGTGAAGTCGTGCGACGACTCGTTGACCGA
This sequence comes from Flexivirga sp. G2, assembly GCF_055397625.1. Classification (NCBI taxonomy): domain Bacteria; kingdom Bacillati; phylum Actinomycetota; class Actinomycetes; order Micrococcales; family Dermacoccaceae; genus Flexivirga; species Flexivirga sp. G2. The sequence continues at coordinate 1,604,017 of NZ_AP039675.1, read as the reverse complement.
CGGCGGCAGCACCTGGATGCCGAGCTTGCGCGTGTCGGCCAGATAGATGGCCATCTTGTCCTTGGTGTCACTCACCGAGGTGAGCAGCGCGGCGGCGTACTCGGCCGGGTAGTTGGCCTTGAGGTATGCCGTCCAGTAGCTCACCAGTCCGTAACCGGCGGTGTGCGACTTGTTGAATGCGTAACCGGAGAACGGCAGCATGACGTCCCACAGCGCCTGGGTCGCCTCGGGCGAGAAGCCGTTCTTGATCATGCCGGCGGAGAAGTTGTCCCACTCCTTGGCCAGCACCTCGGGCTTCTTCTTACCCATGGCCCGGCGCAGCAGATCCGCACCGCCGAGGGTGTAACCCGCGAGCTCGCGGGCGATGGCCATGATCTGCTCCTGGTAGACCAGCAGGTGGTAGGTCGTGCCGAGGATCGGGTCCAGCGCTTCCTTCAGCTCCGGGTGGATCGGGGTGATCTCCTGCCGGCCGTTCTTGCGCTCGGCGTAGTTGACGTGCGCGTTGGCGGCCATCGGTCCCGGCCGGTAGAGCGCCAGGACGGCGGCGATGTCCTCGAATCGGGTCGGCACCATCAGCCGCAGCAGGCTGCGCATGGCGCCACCGTCGAGCTGGAAGACACCGAGCGTGTCACCGCTGGCGAGCAGCTTGTAGGTCTTCTCGTCGTCCAGCGGGATGCCCTCGGTGGTGATGGTCTCGCCGCGGTTGGACTCGATGTTCTTGAGGGCGTGGTCGATGATGCCGAGGTTGCGCAACCCCAGGAAGTCCATCTTGATCAGGCCCATGTCCTCGCACTGCGGGTACGAGAAACCGGTGATGATCGTGCCGTCCTTGTCCCGGCGGTGCATCGGGATCAGGTCGAGCAGCGGTGCCGACGACAGGATGACCGCGGCCGCGTGCACACCGGTGCCGCGGATCTTGCCCTCCAGACCGCGCGCGGTGTCGAAGACCTTCTTGACCTCGGGCTGGGCCTGGATCATCGCGCGGAAGTCGACGCCCTCGGAGTAGCGCGGGTGCTTCTCGTCATACGTCGCGGCCAGCGGGACACCCTTGCCCTGCACGTCCGGCGGCATCGCCTTGGAGATCTGGTCACCGAGACTGAACGGGAAGCCCAGGATGCGGTTGGCGTCCTTGATCGCGGCCTTCGCCTTGATGGTGGAGAAGGTGTTGACCTGTGCGGTGTATGCCGAGCCGTACTTCTCGGTGACGTAGTGCACCATCTTGTCGCGCTGGCGGTCGTCGAAGTCGAGGTCGACATCCGGCGGGTTGATGCGCTCGGGGTTGAGGAACCGCTCGAACAGCAGCTGGTGCTCCAGCGGGTCGAGCTCGGTGATGCGGGTCAGGTAGGCGACCATCGAACCGGTCGCCGAACCACGACCTGGCCCGACGGGCACGCCGTTGTCGCGGGCGTAGCGGCAGATGTCGGCCACCACGAGGAAGTACGACGAGAAGCCCATCGGCTCGATGACCTTCATCTCGGTCTCGATCCGGTCGAGCACTTCCTGGCTCGGGTTGTCGCCGTAGCGCTCCTTCAGGCCGAGCTGGATCTGCTCACGCAGGAACGACGCCTGGGTCTGCCCCTCCGGCACGTCCGGGAACTGCGGCATCCGGTCGACATACTCGAAGACCTCGTTGTAGTCGCCGATCATCTCGGCGACCCGCAGGGTGTTGTCGCACGCCTCGGGCAGCTCGCGGAACAGCTGCCGCATCTCGTCGGCGGACTTCAGGTAGTAGCCGGTGCCGTTGAACTTGAACCGGCCCGGGTCGTCCTTGTTCTTGCCGACGCCGATGCACAGCAGGTCGTCGTGACTGTCGGCCTCACCCTCGGTGACGTAGTGGCTGTCGTTGGTCGCCAGCAGCGGGATGTCGAGCTTCTTGGCGATGTCCAGCAGCCCGGATCGCACGGAACGCTCGATGTCGAGACCGTGGTCCATCAGCTCCAGGAAGTAGTTGTCCTTGCCGAAGATGTCCTGGTATGCCGCCGCCGCCGCGACGGCCTCGTCGAACTGTCCGAGCCGCAACCGGGTCTGCACCTCGCCGGACGGGCACCCGGTCGTCGCGACGATGCCCTGGGCGTGCTCGGCCAACAGCTCACGGTCCATCCGGGGCTTCATGTAGTAGCCCTCGAAGCTGGCCAGCGAGCTGAGCTTGAAGAGGTTGCGCAGACCCGGGGCGTCCTTGGCCCACATCGTCATGTGCGTGTAGCGACCGCCGCCGGAGACGTCCTTGCCGCCCTCACCGTCGACGTTGGCGTCGCGCTTGCCGCCCGGTGCCCAGAACTCCTGCTTGCGCGAATGCCGCGTGCTCGGAGCGACATAGGCCTCTATGCCGATGATCGGTTTGACCGGGGAATCCTTTGCGGCGCCGAAGAATTCGTAGGCACCGAACATGTTGCCGTGGTCGCTCATCGCGATCGCCGGCATGCCGAGACGTTCCACCTCCTCGAACATCCGCCCGACGTTTGCGGCGCCGTCGAGCATCGAGTATTCGGTGTGCACATGCAGGTGCACGAAGTCTGCGGAGGCGGCGGGATCGGACATCGCGATGAGTCTAGATCCGGGGTCGGACAGGTCCGTCATGGCACGCGGATCTGTGACGGATGTGTCTGGTGGTATGGCGCGCGTCCTCGACATCATGCCCGCGCATCCGGGAGTCCTAAGACCCTCCCGAACGAGCTCAGCCCAAGGACCAGCGTCGGGTGAGGGGTTGCCTAGGACCTAGGCCGAAGTCCGCCACGAGGCCCAACCGACACCGGTCCCCCACGTCCCTTCCTATGCAAGGCAACAACACGCTGCGTGCACCACGCACGCCATTGCAAGGGGGAAGCATGAAGTTCGCAACCAACCACTTCGTCGTCGCCGGCATCGTCGGAGCGGTCACCGCCTCCGGTGCGATCGCCGCCAGTACGGCGAGCAATGCGGCACCGTCCGCAGCCGGGGGCAGCACCACAGCGGCCGCCAGCTCGTCAGTGGCCGCGCCGAGTACTGCGGCGCCGATCGAGGACCAGTTGATCGTGCACATCGCGCCCGGCACGTGCACTGCGACCGACCAGGCCCAGCACCGACAGACGTCGATCGTCACCATCACCGTCCTCAAGGACGAGCGCTACTCGACGTCGGTACGCATCGACAATCTGCAGAGCCTCGGCGGAGCCGCGCCGAACGGTCTGCAAACGTATGTGAGTTCGGACCTGGGCTGGATGCGACCAGGACAGACTCGCAGCACCACGGTGTCCTGGCCGGCCTCGGTGACCCATGCCTGGCTCAACACGGAGCTAGGGCCGCAGAAGTACGCAGCGCCCATCGGCAAGAGCTTCGAACTGGGCGGTAAGGGTCTCGCCGGCTACTCGACAGTGTGCAGTTCCGGCGCCTCGAAGCAGCCGACGGCCGAGCCGACCAATGAGCCGACCAACCAGCCAACCAACGAGCCCCCGACGCCGTCACCCGCCACAACCACTCTCGGAGTGACCGGCTGATCAACGCCACGTCCGTATGACGCCCCGCCCGGCGCACGAGCGGGGCGTCATACGTTGGGACACTGCACATGGCGACTGTCGCCGGTTATGCACGAGATCCCGCCGATTCAGCCGCCCAACCAGTGACCGTCGCCGGTTATGCACGGGACCGCGCCCAACCCGGCTGGCCGCTCGAACGTCAGGCGCTCGAACCTCAGACCCCTCGTGCGTCAGTGCGCCCGGGCGATCTCCAGGGCGTGCTCGAGGTCTGCCGGGTACGGGCTCTCGAAGGTGACCCACTCCCCCGAACCGGGATGGGTGAAGCCGAGTTCGGTCGCGTGCAACCACTGCCGGGTCAGCCCGAGCCGCTTGGCCACCGTCGGGTCCGAGCCGTAGAGCGGGTCGCCGACCAGCGGTCGATGCAGGGCCGCGAAGTGCACGCGGATCTGGTGGGTGCGCCCGGTCTCCAGGTGGATCGTCAGCAGGCTCATCGACCGGAATGCCTCGAGCAGCTCGTAGTGCGTGACGCTCGCGCGCCCGGCCTGCATCACCGCGAACTTGTAGTCATGCCCGGGGTGTCGGCCGATCGGCGCCTCGATGGTGCCCACCACCGGGTCGGGTAGACCCTGCACGAGTGCGTGGTAGGTCTTGTCGACCGTGCGGTCCCGGAACGCCTGTTTGAGCACCGTGTAGGCACGCTCGCTCTTGGCCACGACCATCAGACCGCTCGTGCCGACGTCGAGACGCTGCACGATGCCCTGGCGCTCGGCCGCTCCCGAGGTGGAGATGCGATAACCGGCAGCGGCCAGTCCGCTGACCACGTCCGGACCGTCCCAGCCGACGCTGGGGTGCGCCGCGACACCGGCCGGCTTGTCGACGACGACGATCTCGGTGTCGTCGTGCACGATCCGCAGGCCCTCGACGAGCTGCGGCTTGACCTCGGCGACCCGCGGGCCGACGCGATCCGGCATACGCACCTCGAGCCATTGGCCGGCACTGACCCGGTCGGACTTGCCGACGACCTTGCCGTCGAGCGTCACCTCGCCGTCGGCGGCGAGCTGGGCCGCCTGAGTGCGCGAGAAGCCGAGCACCCGGGCGATCGCGGCGTCCACCCGCTCACCCTCGAGTCCGTCGGGTATGCCGAGCGCCTTGACCTCAGTCATCCGTTGCGTCGCCCTTCGCAGGGGTGGCGGCAGCGCGCCGGCCGTCGATGCCGATCCCGAGGAACGCCAGGAGGGCGATGAGACACGCGGCGCTGACCACACAGCAGTCGGCGACGTTGAAGATGGGCCAGTGCGGCAGCTCCAGGAAGTCGACCACGTGACCCTTGCCGCCGCCGGGGGCCCGCACGAACCGGTCGGTCAGGTTGCCCAACGCTCCGCCGATCAGCAGGCCGAGGGCACACGCCCAGGGCTGGCTGCGCAACCGGCGCGCGAAGAAGATCGTGGCCACGATCACTGCAGCGGCGATGATGGTGAGCACCCAGGTGGCATTGGTGGCGATCGAGAACGCCGCACCCGGGTTGTGGGTCAGTCGCAACTGCAACAGGGTGCCGATGAGCTGCTTCGGCTGGTCCGGCTCCAGCGCGGACGACGCCCAGGCCTTGGTGGCCTGGTCGAGGCCGTAACCGATGACGGCAACGCCCACCAGCAGCGCGATCAGCTGAGCGGAAGGGCGCTGCGGTGTCGTCGGTGCAGGGTCCTGCTGGTCGGTGGGCTCCTCGGAGGTCAGCGCCGCTCCTGCTTGGCCTTGCAGCTCAGGCACAGCGTCGCCCGGGGGAATGCCTGCAGCCGCAGCTTGCCGATCGCGTTGCCACAATTTTCACAAACTCCGTAGGTGCCGTCGTCGATGCGTTCGAGCGCATGCACCGATTGTTCCAGCAGGTCCCGGGAGTTCTGCGCGAGGGAGTACTCGTGCTCGCGCTCGAAGGTCTTGGCACCAGCGTCGGCCTGGTCGTCACCGGCACCGTCGCCGCTGTCCTTGATCAGACCGGCAATGTCGTTCTCGAAGCCGTTGAGCTCGGCCGTCAGGCGCTCGACGTCGCCCTCCAGCTCGGCGCGCACGGCAGCGAGTTCTTTTGGAGTCCAAGGGGATTCGTCGTCGCGGACCTTCAGGTTGCGAGGTGTCGCGGACTTGTTGGCAGTGGTGGTGTTCGTGGCGGCCTTCTTTGTCGGTGCCGCTTTCGCGGCAGCTGCGGTCGTCTTCCGGGTCGTGCTCGGAGTTGCCGACTTCTTGGCAACCCGGGTCTTCGGTGTCGCTGCCCGCTGAGCGGGAGCGGCGGCCTTCTTGGTGCCGGTGGTCTTCTTGCTGCCGGTGGTCTTCGTGTTCGTGGCGGTGGGCGTCGCCTTCACGGCGGCCTTCTTCGCCGTCGCCTTCTTGGCCACCTTCGTGGCGGGAGCCTTCTTCGCCGCGGCCTTCTTCGCCTGGGTCACCTTCCGCGCTGCAGCGGTCTTGGTGGCGGCGGCCTTCTTCGTGACGGCCTTCTTCGTCGCTGCCTTCTTGACGGCGGACTTCTTGGCAGCGGACTTCGGGGTGGCTGTCTTCTTGGCGGCGGACTTCTTGGCGGCCGGCCGGGAAGGCGACTCACTGCGCCCGGCTGCCTTCGCGACGACACCCGTGGCCTTGCGGAGTGCAGTGGTGACGCGCGAGCGACTCCGAGTGGAGGACGCAGTGCTGGACGAGCCAGAGGCCGTCTTCTTGGCTGGCATCGCATACCTTCCTGTCGCAGCAGACCGGTTCACCCGATGGATGCGCCGGGCCTCTGCCCCCGATGTGACTGCGGGCAGAATAAGCGACACACAGCCGACATACAACGAATTTGGCGCCGGAGTTCCACGGCTGCGAGGACCGCAGCACGAACGCCGGCGCCTTCGCGTAGGTCTGACCACCGAACGAAGGCGGTGTCCGACGACGAAGCCGCCGGACACGGGAGCCTCACTGTAACGGATGGCACCCGCGCCCGACGGCTCGTGGTATGGCGTGTCAGACCACGGAGCTGAAGGTCAGCTCTTGGTCTTCGGCTTCTCCTCGACCGCCGTGTGGTCCAGCTGCGTGAGGTGGTCCTCGATGTAGCCGCGCAGCTTGGTGCGGTAGTCGCCCTCGAAGGACCGCAGCTGGTCGATGTGACCGCTGACCTTCTCGCGCTCGGAGTTGAGCTCACCCAGGATGCGGTTCTTGCGGTCCTCGGCCTCGCGCACCATCTTCTCCGACTTCTCGGTGCCGGTGCGGACCAGCTCGTCGTGCTTGCTCTGGCCGGTCGACAACAGCTCGTCGTGACGGCTCTGCGCGGCGCTGATCAGCTCGTCGTGCTTGATGTGCGCCGAACCGATGAGCTCGTCGCGCTTGGCGTTGGCCTCGCCGACGACCTTGTCGTGGTGCGCCTGCGCCTCGGTGACCAAACGATCGCGCTGTGCGTTGGCCTCGCCGACGACCTTGTCGTGGTGCGCCTGCGCATCGCTGATGAGACGGTCGCGCTTGGACTCACCCTCGTGGACGTGCTCGTCGTGCAACCGCTGCGCCAGCGCGATGACACCGGCGGCGCCCTCGGTCGACGCGATCGCGGCGACATCCGCGTTGGTGGCGCGAGCGTCGGCCGGCTTCAGCTCACCCGGCTTGGGCGCTGCCTGCTGGTTGTCGGCGGACTTGGCCGCCGCAGCCTGCTGCTCGGCGAGCCGCGCCTGGTGCTGCTCCTGCAGCTGCGCGTGCTCCTTCTTGGCGGCGGCGAGAGCGTTCTGGACCTGGTCGAGCTCGGCCTTGGTACGGGTCAACTCGTCCTTGGCGGACTTGAGGTTGGCCTGGGTCGACTTCAACTCACCCTGGCTGGACTTCAGCTCACCCTGGGTCTTCTCCAGCTCGACCTTGGCAGCCTTGGCGGCCTCGGCGTCCTTGGCGCTGGGCACCACCTGGGTCTGGTCCGCGTCGTCATTGCGACGGTTGACCGGCGTGAGCGCCGGCACGGCGGCGGCCGGGGAGGAACCCTGACCTGCATCGGCTTCGCTGCGGCCCGGAACGCCCTTGGAACGACGGCAGTCCTCGAGCTTGGACGTTACGTCCTCGTTCTCAGCGTTCAGCCGACGCAGCTCGACCACGATCTCGTCGAGGAAGTCGTCCACCTGGATCTCGTCGTAACCGCTACGACCGAAGCCCTTGGGCTTGGTGAACTCCTTCTTGACCACGTCTTCTGGCGTCAACGCCATGTGTGCACCTCAGTTAGTACTTCGGGACGGAAAGCATGCGTGTCCAGGTGGACACGCGGCGCTCGCCGCAACAATCGGATAAATATCGTGCTCACTTTATGATACTGAGCAGCAAAGAGACAGCCAGGATCAGGATGAGGAACGCCAGGTCCAGGCGAACCTGCCCGAGTCGCAACGGCGGGACGACCTTGCGCAACGCCTTCAACGGCGGATCCGTTGTGCTGTAAATGGTTTCGGCGACGACGAGCACTGGCCCGCGCGGGCGCCAACTTCGGGCGAAGACCTGCACCCAGTCCAACACCAGCCGCCCCAGCAACAGGATGAAGAAGACGTAGAGCAGCAGCGAGACCACGGTGAGCACGGCTGACATGAGTCAATTGTGCGGCATGGCTGCGCGGTCTGCGACGCCGGTTGCGGTCGCAAGCTCCCTGCAACCCGATCGCATCCCACGTCTCCCGTGCTTGTTCGCATTCAACTTCGTGGCTGCGCGGTCTGCGACGCCGGTTGCGGTCGCAAGCTCCCTGCAACCCGATCGCATCCCACGTCTCCTGTGCTTGTTCGATATCAACGGCATACGAGAGCCGGGACCGACCACCAGCCCGTGAGCGTATGCCGTCGGCGCGTCGATCAGCTCTGGTTGAACAGGCCGCGGCCGCTGGGACGGGCCGCCTCGGGCCCGCTCGTGGCGACCTCGATGCCGTGCGGGGAGAGCAGGAAGACCTTGCTGGTGACGCGCTCGATCGTGCCGTGCAGGCCGAAGACCAGGCCGGCCGCGAAGTCGACCAGACGCTTGGCGTCGGTGTCGTCCATGTCCGAGAGGTTCATGATGACCGGGACGCCGCTGCGGAAGCTCTCGCCGATCTCCTTGGCCTCGTTGTAGGTGCGCGGGTGGATCGTGTTGATGCGGCTCATGTCGCCGGCCTCCTGCCGATGCGGTGCCGGGGCGACCGGCGAGGTGTGCAACTGGGTGACCGGCGCCGGCTCGCGGTGGGTCTCCTCAGCGGGGTACCCGCTGTCCTGCGCCTCGTCATATTCCTCGGACCAGTCACCGGCGTATTCGTCGTCACGGTAGTGCGGGTCGGCCTCGGCCAAGCCGAGATATTCCATCGTCGCGCGCAGCTTCCCAGCCATGAATGTGCACTCCTTCTCACCACAAGGGGCCAGCCTCTGAGGCGTTTCGTCGGTCGCGGACGACGCTACCGGGGAGTGGGCCGAGATCCGAGGATTGCGCTGCCGACACGCAGGTGTGTCGCACCCGCGGCAACGGCCTGTTCGAGGTCCCCGCTCATGCCTGCGGACAACCACGTCGCGTCCGGATGATCGGCCCGTATGACGCCCGCCACGTTCGCGAGTCGTGCGAACGCCTCGGCCGGATCGGCGTCCAACGGGGCCACCGCCATGACGCCGCGCAACCGGAGCGACGCGCACTCGGCGATCGCCTCGGCGAGCGCCGCGGCATGTGCCGGTTCGACCCCGCCGCGACCGGAAGCTTCGGACAGGTCTACCTGAACGAGCACGTCGAGGGTGCGGTCCTCGGCGATCGCAGCCTTGTCGAGGGCACGCGCGATCTTGGCCCGGTCGACCGACTGGACGACGTCCGCGTAGCGGACGACGTGACCGGCCTTGTTGGACTGGAGTTGCCCGATGAAGTGCACGCTGAGACCGCTGCGGACCTCGCCGGGCAGTTCGTCGACCTTCGCGCCGGCCTCCTGGTCGCGGTTCTCCCCCACGTCGGTCACCCCGAGCGCGGCCAGGTGCTCCACATCGGACGCCGGGAAGAACTTCGTGACCGCGATCAGCGTGACGTCGTCCCGCTTGCGGCCGGCGGCGGTGCACGCCCGGTCTATCCGGGCGTTGACAGCCGCCAGACTCGCGGCGAGCTCGTCGCGACGGAGGACGTCATACATCGGGCTCATGCGGGGTCTCGCTGGACGATGACTCCGGCGAACCGGCCGGCCCGATGGTCACGTCGGTAGGAGAACAGTCGATCGGACTCCCGGGTGCACCCGGGAACCCAGGTCGTGTCGACCCCCCGCGCGTGCAGCTGGGCGACGACACCACCGGCGACGTCGATCGCGGGCGTTCCCGTCCAGCTGACGGTGCGGCTTTCCGGAGTGATCGCGGCCGCCTCCTCACGCATTTCGAGTGGGACCTCGTAGCAGCGCCCACAGACCGAAGGGCCAATGATAGCAACGGGATTCGTCGCTCCACACTCGCTCATCCGATCGAGTGCGCGGTCTACGATGCGTGCCATCATGCCGGGGCGTCCGGCGTGCACGGCGGCGATGACGCCGGCGCCCGGGTCGGCGAGCAGGACCGGCGTGCAGTCGGCGACCAGCACTGCGAGTCCGACACCGGACGCGGACGTGACAATGCCGTCACCCTCCGGGTCGTGGTTGCCGTCGTCGATCGAGACGACCCGGTCGCTGTGCGTCTGGTGCATGAAGACCAGGTCGTCCGGCGTCACGTCGACCGCGGCTGCGACCGCGGCACGGTTGCGCGCGACGTGCGACGGGTCGTCACCGACCCTGCCACCCAGATTGAGAGACGCGATCGGAGCGGCCGTGCTGACACCGCCTGCGATGTCGGTGAAGCCGACGTCGACGGTACGACCGTCGGGTCCGGTCAGTCGGTCACGCCACCACCACATCGTCACCTCTCACTGATCGAAATGCGGTAACCGTGGTTGGGGCCCCCGCGAAGTATTCGGAGGAGCGAAGCGGGGAGAAACTTCGTGGGGATTACTTCAGGAAGTCGGGGACGTCGAGGTCCTGGCCGTCGTCGAAGCTGACCTCACGCGGCGGGCGGTTGCTCGGGGTCTGCTTGACCGCACCCGGGTTGGCGGCCGGTTGCGCGGCCTCCTCCTGCTGCTGGCCGCTGTCGCCCTGCTGAGGCTGCTGACCGCCCTGTTGCGGCTGACCCTGTTGACCACCCTGCGGCTGGCCACCCTGCGGCGGTTGACCCTGGGGCTGGCCACCCTGGGGCGCGCCCTGCTGCTGCGGCGCACCCTGCTGCTGAGCGGCCGGCTGCGGCTTCTGCTGCGGCACGGCGCCGGCGGCGGTTGCCGGGGACTGCTGCTGCCGCGGAGCCGGAGCGCCCTGGATCTGACCGAGCGCGCGCTCGTCGGTGCGCTTGTTGGGAGCGCCACCCTCGAAGCCGGCCGCGATGACCGTGACACGCACCTCGTCGCCAAGGGCGTCGTCGATGACCGCACCGAAGATGATGTTTGCCTCGGGGTGCGCCGCCTCCTGGACCAGACGGGCGGCCTCGTTGATCTCGAACAGACCGAGGTCGCTGCCACCCTGGACCGACAGCAGGACGCCCTGCGCACCGTCGATGCTCGCCTCGAGCAGCGGGGACGAGATCGCGAACTCGGCGGCCTGCACCGCGCGGTCCTCGCCGCGGGCCGAACCGATCCCCATCAGTGCGGAACCGGCGCCCTGCATGACCGACTTCACGTCGGCGAAGTCGAGGTTGATCAGACCCGGGGTGGTGATCAGGTCGGTGATGCCCTGGACACCGGACAGCAGCACCTGGTCGGCGCTGTGGAACGCGTCCAGCATCGAGACGTTGCGGTCGCTGATCGACAGCAGTCGGTCGTTGGGGATGACGATGAGGGTGTCGACCTCTTCGCGCAGCGCGTTGATGCCCAGGTCGGCCTGGTTGGCGCGGCGGCGACCCTCGAAGGTGAACGGACGGGTGACGACACCGATGGTCAGGGCACCCAGGCTCTTGGCGATCTTGGCCACGACCGGCGCACCGCCGGTGCCCGTGCCGCCGCCCTCGCCGGCGGTGACGAAGACCATGTCGGCGCCCTTGAGCACCTCTTCGATGTCCTCGGCGTGATCCTCGGCCGCCTTCTTGCCGACCTCCGGGTCGGCGCCCGCGCCGAGACCCCGGGTCAGGTCGCGACCGACCTCAAGCTTGACGTCAGCGTCACACATCAGGAGGGCCTGCGCGTCGGTGTTGATGGCGATGAACTCGACACCCTTCAGACCGACCTCGATCATCCGATTGATTGCGTTGACGCCACCGCCGCCGATGCCGACGACCTTGATGACGGCCAAGTAGTTCTGCGGAGTTGCCACGAGGAACGGCCTTTCCAGCGTTAGACGATGTGAAGCAAAGCAAGTATGCCGACTGCGTGCTCCACGCCGGAACGCGGCTGCCGCACAGTCACCATGATGATGACGTTGATGGCGGCGCTGCCCTAATCGACACACCGTGGCGGGTCGACCGGCGTCTCACACAAGCAGCATCTGCGGCATGCTACGCGGCCTGCCACGCGTGCGGCGAGTATCGACCTGAAGTTGACGGTGAAGGGTATGGCGGCCGCGCGCCTTCCGCTGTCCGCCGAGTCGGCCGCGCATCCGCGTTCCGCTCATTAGGATTCGAGGCGTGAACACAGCGGGGACCCGACGATGATCGACTCGATCGGCGCACTTCTCACCTGGATCGTCGGAGCCGTGCTCGTCACGAGCGGCGTCCTGAAACTCGGCACCGCGAAATCCTTCCAGGTGACGCTCTCACAATTCGGACTTCCCACCTGGACCTGGCAGGACCAGCGGTCCGCGCGGGCCTTCCCCTTGATCGAGCTGGCCCTCGGCATGAGCGCCATACTCCTGCCGGGGCCGTGGCAGTCGATCGCGACCGCCGGGATCCTGGCGCTCTTCGTCGGCTTCCTCGTGGTGGTCGTACGGGTGAGCCGTCGACCGGTGCCGGTGTCGTGCAACTGTTTCGGCGGGCTCGGCGACGACACGGTCGGCACCCGCACCATCGTGCGCAACGCCGTGCTCGTGCTGCTGGCGGTCGCTGCGCTCGCCGCGCACCGCTCCCCCGCGTCGGTCGTCGCCGATCGACTCGCCGGCTGGTGTTACGCGATCCCTGCCGTGGTCGCCCTCGCAGCGGCCGGTGGCCTGGTCGTATGGCGCTCGGTCGCCGCGAACCGTCGCAGAGCGAAGCTGATTCGCACACTCTGCGTCCAGGATGCCGACGGCAACGAGATGCCGATCGCCGAATTCCAGGACCCGCCGACGTTCCTGGTCTTCTTCGCTCCACACTGCAGCGCCTGCCATGCACTGGTCGACGACTTCCGGTGGTGGCCGCACCTGCTGAAGGACGGCTACGACCTACAACCCGCGTTCATCGGCACGCCCGAGCAGTTCGCGGCGCAGGAGAAGTTCGCGCCCTTGGCACCGCACGCGTGGTACGTCCCCGTTGAGGTCGCCAGACATTTCGAGATCACCGGCACCCCCGGTATGGCGATCGTGGATGCCGACCACCCACTCGGCCGAGACCCGGTCACGGGGCACGCCCCCATCCAGGACGCGGTACTACGTGCCGACTGGCGCGAGGCGGCCATCGCGATGGCGGTCGACACCGTGGCGCCCGAGGACCTTCCTACGGAGCAGGCGGAACCGTTGTAGGGCGGACGAGCGACCCCGGGCACACAAGAAAGGACGCGGACCGTGTGGTCCGCGTCCTTTCTGCCCAGCAAGCTGCGCTCAGGCGCCGCTGCAGAGCACGAGCGTCGCGGTGACCGAGCCGGCCGGCTTCGCACCAGTCGCGGTGTAACCGGCGGGCAGCACCGTCGCCGCGTTCAGGGTGAAGGCGACAGAGATGGACAGCGTGGTCCGGAACGCCATCTGGGCACCGGCGGCCAGCGGTGCCGTCAGCGTGATCGAGCGGCTTGTCGGGCTCAAGACAGCGACGGAAGCAGTGCCGCCGGTCACCGAGAACACGCCGATGTTGGCGATGCCGCCTCCGTTGATGTTGATGACCGTGCCCGCGGGCAGCGGCGCGCTGCCGGCAGTCAGCGTGAAGCCCGGACCGAGCACACCGAGCACGCCACACGTGCCGTCGATGTGGTAGGCGCCGACGTCGGTCGTCGTGCTGGCCGAAGCGGCCGGCGCGGCCGCGGCAACGGCGACGACGGGAACCGACCACGCGGCGCCCTTGGCAATGGTGCGGCGGGAGACCTTCTGCTGACTTGTCATCTGGGATGCCTTTCACGTTTCGACGAGGACCCAGGGGCCGCTCGAAACGCTGCGATGCCCCTCTACAGGAGGACAGTAGAGCCGCGTGCGGCCTCACTCGTGTGGCCTAATCAGAAAGGACTAGATAAATCCACAGAAATACCTCCCGGGACGTCGAAAACCGCCGATGACCTCCCAGCCATCGGCGGTTCTCGATCACGTCACCGGAGCGTCAGAGCAGCCCCGCCAGGAGCCAGCTCGCCGAGCCGTTGCCGGCGCCACCATTGACCGAGTAGCCGCCCACCGACAGGCTGAAGTTGAAGGTGATCGTCTGCGGGCACTGCAGTTCCTGACCGAGAATCCGCAGCAGGATGACGACGTCGAACGACACCGACACCGGCCGGGCGCCCGGGGTCACCAAAGTGCCGCTCGGAAACTCGACGCCAGGGAAGGTCAGCGCCGCGCCGACAAGGGCAGTCGCGATCGTTGCGCTCACGCCGACCGACAGACCGCTTGTGGTGGTGTACGACTTCGTCGAACCGTCGGCGTGCCTCATCGTCAAGGTCGCGGAGTTCGCCGTCAGGACCGAGGCATTGAAGAGCCCGGTGCAGCCGGCGAGATTCGCGACGAACGCACCAGCCGGGATGGTCAGGTCGCCGGCGTGACCCCGGATGCGCGAGGCGGAGGCGGTCGCCACATTGAGCGTCGGCGTCGCGCACTGGGTGCAGGTCGGCGTGGTGCTTGCGGACGCGGCCGGTGCCGCAGCAGCCGTCGCGACGACGGGCAGCGTCCAGGCCGCACCCTTCGCGATGGTCCGGCGGTCGATCGTCTTCTTCTCGGTGCTCACAGCGAATTCCCCTTGCTGGTCATGAAAATGACGGACTGTGACAACCGAATCCGGCGGCTGGTCAGCCGTAAAATCCCCGCGCTTTCGGTCGTCGATCCGGACTTTACTAACTCTTTACTCAGTAAAGGTTCGGTATAGTCACAAGGGACTACTCGCCGGTATGAACGCACGTCCATGTGCGTGAACAGAAGAATTCTTTACACGGGCGGTCAGCCCGCGAGCATGCCCCTGGCGTGCAGCTGGCGAGCAAGCTCGACCCGATTGGCGGCGGTGCTGTCGACCTTGGCGCGGACGTTCGCAAGGTGCACCTTGAGGGTGCGTTCGCTGATCCCGAGCTGCGCCGCGACCTGCGCTCGCGGCGCATCGGCGTGCTCGACGAGGTAGGCCCGGCATACGCGCTGTTCGGCGGGCGTCAGCCGCACCGGGGACGCGGCGAGTTCCGGTAGCGACAGGTCGCCGGATGCGACGCGCACGGCGGCGACCACCAGGTCACGCTGCGCGCCGATGACGGACACGTAGCCACGCAGCCCCGCCTGGACCAGCTCCGCGACCGTGCCGGTGTGCAGGTAACCGCCCCAGGCAACCGTCGGACGCTCCCGGACGATCGTGCGCACCGCCGCCATACCCAGCGCCGGGAGATCGACCACGGTGACGTCGTGGTCCCGGCCGCTCTCCGCGGCAGCGTGCTCTCCCACGAGGGCGAAGGCACCCGACTTCCGCAAGGTGTCCGCCAGCGCCTCGCGGTGCAGCGCGAAGGGGCTGATGACGTCGACCCGGCGCATCGGTGTCGAGAGTTCGTCTCCCACCGAAGGAGTTTCGGGATTTGTCACCTTGATCTCCTCATGGTCGGGGAAACTGGGCGGCATGGCGCCTCGAAGCAGCACCTACATCGTGCACAGCAGCCCGATAGTCGCACACGCAATCGAGGATTTTTTGCTGGCGGCCGGACGACCGGTCAAACACTGTGGCTACTCCTGGATTCAATTCATCACCCGGTGGGACTTCTCCGCCGCAGTGGTCGTCATCGACGCGTACCTGGACGATCACGTCCCCCTGTCGCTGAAGGTCCGGGCGTTGTACGACGTCGGCAGCAGCGCCATCGTGATCGGCGAGTCGGACGACCGGTTACGTGCCCGTGCCGAGCGCGAAGGCTGTCAGCAGTGGATCACACCGGACACCCCGACGGGGGAGATCGCGGCACAGATCGCGGCCGTTGTGGAGGCGGACCGGGTGTCGCGACCGGAGCAGCGGACCGGCGAGCCGCATTTCACCGACCGTGAACTGCAGATCATGGCGGCATACACCAGCCGGCGAGCACCGACCGCGAAGGCCCTCGCGCGCAGCCTCGGCATCAGCATCGACACGGCACGCAGCCATCTGCGGGCCGGTCGCCGCAAATACGAGCATGCCGGCATCGACGTCGGCTCCCGGGCACGCCTGCAGCAGGCCCTCGTGCGGGACGGCTATATGGTCGACATGGACCGCTGGGCGGCGCTCGCCCGGTGGTGAAGAGTGCGGGGTTTCGAGACGCTCCCCCGCTCCCGCCTTCGTTGCGCCTCCCCCTCCTCAACCGCCGTGGTTGTGTCAGGGAGTCAGGGCCGCCAGGATCCGCGGGCCCAACGTGGTGATGTCGCCGGCGCCGGCGGTGATGACCAGGTCGCCCGGCCGGACCCGGTCCAGCACGGCCCGCAGAGCGTCGTCGAGCGACGGCGCGTACGAAACCTCGGCGTTCGTGACCTGATCGGCGATCAGCGCACCCGTCACTCCCGGGACGGGCTGCTCGCGGGCCGCGTACACGTCCAGCACGACGACAACATCGCTCTGCGACAGGGCCGCGGCGAGTCCGGCGGCGGCGTGCTGCGTCCGTGAGTAGAGGTGGGGCTGGAACACCGTGAGCAACCGGCCGCCGTCGCGGAGGCCGAGGCCGGCGCGGACGGCCGCGTCAAGCTTGTCGGGGTTGTGCGCGTAGTCGTCGATGACGCGGACTCCCGCGGCCTCGCCGCGCGGCTCGAGACGGCGCGCGGATCCGGCGAACTCGCCCAGCCCGGCCACGGCCTCCTGCAGCGGTATGCCGAACCCCTCGGCCATCGCGAGGGCGACGCCTGCCGCATTCTGCAGGTTGTGCGCGCCGGGGACCTTCAGTCGCAGCGGCACGCTTCCACCGGATGCCGGGAGAAGCGTTGCGCTCCCATCGAATCCGGACCCCGACTCGTCGGCCAGTCGCAGGTCGGCATCGGCGGTCCGACCGTAGGTGACGACGCGTCGCCCCAGCTGTCGGTGCCGTGCGGCCAGCGCCGCGGCACCCGGGTCGTCCGCACACGCCACGAGCAGACCGTCGTCGCGAACGGTGTCGGCGAAGTCGGCATACGCCTGCTGCAGTCGCTCGGACGTCCCGTAGAAATCCAGGTGGTCGTCACGAACGCTGGTCACGATCGCGACCTGGGGGTGATAGACGACGAACGAACCGTCGCTCTCGTCAGCCTCGACGACGAACGAATCTCCTTGACCGACACCGGAATTGGCGCCGATGCCGGCAATCGGGGCGCCCATCGCGAACGAGGGGTCAGCACCCACGTGCCGCAGCGCCACGATGGCCATGGCGCTGGTCGTCGTCTTGCCGTTGGCGCCGGCGACGGCGAGTGCCGCTCGCCCGGCCATCAGCACACCCAACGCCTGTGCCCGGTGCAGCACCCGCAAGCCGCGTGCACGCGACGCGGCGAGCTCCGGGTTGTCCTCCGCGATCGCCGACGACACCACGACGACCGCCCCGTCGGGGATCAGCGCAGCGTTCTCGGCGGTCTGTCCGACACGGACCTCGGCCCCCGCCGCCCGTAGTTCGTCCAGCACCGGGCTGTCGGCGCGATCCGACCCGCTCACCGCGACGCCGGCATCGAGCAACAGGCGGGCGACGCCCGACATACCCGAGCCGCCGATCGCGATCAGGTGAGCCGCCCGGATGTCGGCCAGGGCGGGCAGCGGCGCGGCGAAATCGAAACGGCGGTTGACGCCATCGGGTGCGTGATCGGTCATGTCACCTGTCCTTGCATCGAAATCCTTAGTGCTGGCGGAGCCTTTCGAGACGCTCGCTCGTCCCTCACGAACTCCTCAAGGTGCTCCGCATTTCGAGACGCTCCTCCGCTTCGCTCCCCCGCTCCTCAACCACCTTGGGTGACGGCCTCTTCGATCATGTCGACCAGTCGCTCATCGGCGTCACCGTGTCCCTGGGCGCGAGCGGCATCGGACATGCGGGCCAACCGCTCCTCGTCCTGGACCAGCGGAATCACTTGCCGCTGAAGGTAATCGGTGGTGAAGTCGTCATTGTCGACCAGCAGGGCTCCGCCGGCGTCGACGACGTCGGTGGCGTTGAGTCGCTGCTCGCCGTTGCCCACCGGGAGCGGCACGAAGACCGCGGGCAGGCCGATCGTCGAGGTCTCACACACCATGTTGCCGCCGGATCGGGTGACGACGAGGTCGGCGGCCGCGTACGCCAGGTCCATGCGGTCGGCATACGGGAGGACGACGTAGGCGGGGTCGTTCGGACCGGCCGCCGGCACGGTCACCTCCTTGCCCTTGCCGGTGACGTGCAGCACCTGGACACCGGCGTCGCGGAAGGCTGCAGCCGCAGCAGCGACCGGCTCGTTGACGCGCACGGCACCGCTCGATCCGCCGGTGACCAGCACGGTCGGACGGTCGCCGCGCAGGCCGAAGGTGTCCAACGCCTCCGGTCGCAGTGCGGCCCGGTCGAGCGTGGTGATCTCGCGACGCAGCGGCATACCGACCACCTGGGCGTTCGGCAGTTTGGTGACCGAGAACGCCGTGGCGACGTGCTTGCTGAAGCGCGAGCCGAGCTTGGTGGCCAGGCCGGCGAGGGCATTGCCGTCGTGCACCACGATCGGCAACCCGAGCTTGCGGGCGGCCAGGAAGGCCGGCGGACTGACATAGCCACCGAAGCCGACCACGACGTCGGCGTCGACCTCCTGGGCGATCTGTGCGGCGGCCTTGCGCGCGGCGCGAAACTTCACCGGGAAACGCACCGCGTCGGCATTGGGGCGGCGCGGGAACGCGACCTTGTCGATCAGCCGCAGGTCGTAGCCACGAGCGGGGACCAGCGTCTCCTCGAGGCCGCCATACGAACCGAGCACGGTGATGCGCACGTCCGGGTGGCGCCGGCGCAGCGCATCCGCGGTCGCCAGCAGCGGCGAGATGTGGCCGGCGGTGCCGCCGCCGGCGAGCAGGACGGACTTCAAACGGGGTGAAGGCTGACTCATGATCCTCGTGACCTGGATAAGTGACGACAGTTGCGAGTTACTCGCCGTTTCGCGGGCCGTCGGGCGAGTAACTGACGACAGTAGCCAGTTGTGGACGGTGGGGCGGCCCCGGGCCCGCGAGCGAGACTACCGACGCGCGAGCGGCAACACGGCCAGCGTGCGCTTGACCGCGCTCGGTCGCGCCTCGAGGGCGGCCTTGCAGGTCGGTTCGTTGCGGGCGAACGAGATCAGGATGCCGAGCGCGAGCAGCGTTGTCACCAGGGCGGATCCACCGGAGGAGACCAACGGCAACGGGACACCGATGATCGGCAGCAGGCCGGTCACCGAACCGATGTTGATCATCGCCTGGACGAGGATCCAGGTCATGATGCCCGCGGTCGCCAATCGGACGAAGAAGTCCGTGCTCGTCACGATGAGCCGGTAGCAGGCGTAGCCGAGAGCGACATACAGGGCGACGACGGCCAGGGTGCCCGGCAGGCCGAGCTCCTCGCCGATGACCGCGAAGATGAAGTCGTTGTGCGCCTCCGGCAGCCAGGACCACTTCTCCCGGCTGGCACCGAGACCGACTCCCCACCAGCCGCCGTCGGCCATCGCGTAGAGGCCGTGCAGCTTCTGGTAGCAACCCGGGGTGTCGGCGTTGAGGCAGGTGCCGAGCCAGACGTCCAACCGGCCGGTGCGGTTGCTGTTGGTCGCCACGAATCCGGCGGCGACCACGGCTGCGAACCCGCCGACGATCGCGAACAACCGCATCCGGACACCGGCCACGAAGAGCACCGCCCCGACGATCGACGCGAGCACCATCGTGGTGCCGAGGTCGTGACCGAGCAGCACGAGCCCGAGCAGCAACAGCGCCATCGGGAAGAGCGGGATGACCACGTGCCGCCACTCGCCGAGCACCTTGCGCTTGCGGGTCAGGACCATGGCGGCGACCAGGATGATCGCGATCTTGCCGGCCTCGGAGGGCTGCACGGTGAAGCTGCCGAAGCCGATCCAGTTCCGGTTGCCCTGCACGGTGCGGCCGATCGGCGAGAACACCGCCATCTGCAGCAGCACCGCACCGGCGAACGCCGGCAGCGCGAGCCACTTCCACACTCGCACCGGCACGCGGCTGGCGATGACGGCGGCGACGACGCCGATGGCGGCATACATCGCCTGGTTCTTGAAGACGGTGTATGACGAACCGCTCGCCTGGTATGACGTGACACTCGACGCGGACAACACCATGACGAGGCCGAAGAGCAGCAGCATGCCGGTCGAACCGAGCAGCAGGTAATAGGGAGCGACCGGCGACTCGAGCCGACGCATCAGGCTCTTGGGCTGGAAGCGGGAGAGGTCGAAACCGGACTCGGTCGAACTCGTCGAACTCATGACAGACCCTGGACGGCTGCGGCGAACGCGTCCCCACGGGCGCCGTAGTTGTCGAACATGTCCATCGAAGCGGCGGCCGGCGCCAGCAGCACCACGTCACCGGGTCGGGCGAGCGACTGCGCGGCGCGGACGACCTCAACCATGGCCCCAGTCTCGGTGCTGGCGACGTCGACGACCGGGACATCCGGCGCGTGTCGGCGCAATGCCTCCGCCAGCCGCTCGCGGTCCCGGCCCAGCAGCACCACGCCACGCAGTCGCGGTGCCGCGGCCTGCACGAGCCCGTCGACGTCGGCGCCCTTGAGCAGGCCCCCGGCGATCCAGACGAGGTGTTCGTAGGCGGTCACCGAGGCCAGCGCGGCGTCGGTGTTGGTGGCCTTCGAGTCGTCGATGTAGATCACGTCGTCGACCCGGCCGACGCTCTGCACCCGGTGCGGTTGCGGACGGTAGGCGCGCAGGCCGGCCTGCACCGCGGCGGGCGTGACTCCGTAGGAGCGCGCGAGGGCGGCCGCGGCCAGGGCGTCCGCGATGTAGTGCGGTGCCGGCGGCACCCCGTCGATCGTCAGGTCGTCGATCGTCGCGAGCTCGGCAGCGCTGTTGCGCCGGTCCTCGATGAATGCCCGGTCGGCGAGCACGTCGTCGACGACCCCGACCATCGAGATCGCCGGGGTGCCCGTGGTGAATCCGATGGCGCGACAACCCTCCACGACATCTGCGTCCATCAGCAGCTGCTCGGTGGTCGGGTCCTGCACGTTGTAGACCGCGGCCACCTGGGTCCGCTCGAAGACCCTCCCCTTGACGCGTCGGTACTCGTCATACGAACCGTGCCAGTCGATGTGGTCCGGAGCGACGTTCAGCAGGCACGACGCGTATGGCGACAGGCTCTGCGACCAATGGATCTGGAAGCTGGACAGCTCAACCGCGAGCACCTCGAACGGCTCCGGGTGCAGCACTGCTTCCAGGATCGGCGTGCCGACGTTGCCGGCGGCGACCGCGCGCAACCCGGCGGCCTGCAGGATCGACTCCAGCATGGTCACGGCCGTGGTCTTGCCGTTGGTGCCGGTGAGGGTCAGCCACGGTGCGGCACCTTCGGCCGGCCGCATCCGCCAGGCGAGTTCGACCTCGCCCCAGATCGGGATGCCGGCCTCGGCGGCGGCGACCAGGAACGGGTTGTGCGGCGGCACACCCGGGGACGTCACCACCAGCTCGGTGCCTTCCGGCGGAGCCGGCGGCACCTCGTCACCGAAGAGCACGGTGACGCCGAACACCTCGAGGATCTGGGCCCGCTTGACCATCGTCTCGTTGCGGTCGCGACTGACCACCGTCACGGCGGCGTCGCGCTGCATCAGCGCATCGGCGGCGGCGAACCCGGACAGACCGAGCCCGACGACCACGACCCGCAGGCCGGCCCAGTCGGCGTCGCGATGGGTCAGGTCGTCCAGGCGCTTCGCGGACCGGTTGCTGTCCGGCTCAGACACCGCCGACGACCCACTCGGCGTAGAACAGGCCGAGCCCACCGGCGACGCAGAGCCCGCAGATGATCCAGAAGCGGATCGTCACGGTGACTTCGTTCCAGCCGAGCATCTCGAAGTGGTGATGGACCGGCGCGATCCGGAAGATCCGCTTGTGCCGCAGCTTGAACGACCCGACCTGCAGGATCACCGACAGCGTCTCGATGACGAAGAGTCCGCCGATGATGACCACGAGCAGCTCGGTCCGGGTGGTGATCGCCAGCCCGGCAAGAGCACCGCCCAGGGCGAGCGAACCGGTGTCACCCATGAAGATCTTGGCCGGCGAGGCGTTCCACCACAGGAAGCCGAAGCAGGCACCCATGACACACGCGGCGACGACGGCGAGGTCGAGTGGGTCGCGCACGTTGTAGCACTTGGACGAGGTGACGAACTGGCAGTTCTGGTTGAACTGCCAGACGCTGATCAGCGTGTAGGCACCGAAGACCATCACGCAGGCTCCGGTCGCCAGACCGTCGAGACCGTCGGTGAGGTTCACCCCGTTGCTGGTGCCGGCGATCATCACGTTGGCCCAGATCACGAACAGCACGACGCCGATGGCGGTACCGCCGGCGGCCAGGTTGAACCACGTGTCCCGCACGAACGAGATGTGATAGCTCGCCGGCGTGATGCCGTCGCGGGAGAACTTCGTTGCCAGCACGGCGAAGATCACGGCGATGAGTGTCTGGCCGATGAGCTTCTCGGCAGACCGCAGCCCGAGGGAGCGCTGCCGGGAGATCTTGATCCAGTCGTCCAGGAACCCGACCAGACCCAGGCCGACCATCAGGAACATGACGAGCAGACCCGACGCGGTGGGAGCGTCCCAGGTGAGCAGGTGGGCCAGGACGTAGCCCGCGACGGAGCCGGCGATGATGACGGCACCGCCCATGGTCGGGGTGCCGCGCTTGGTGTGGTGGCTGGTCGGGCCGTCGTCACGGACGAACTGGCCGTATCCCTTGCGGACCACGAAGTCGATGAAGACCCGGGTGCCGACCAGACCGACGATGAGCGCGACGAGCGCTCCGATCAGGACGAGCTTCACCGGAGAGTCCTTCGGCTCGACTCGCGGAACCCGGTCCGGAGAGGCGGTTTCGGCACATCGGGCCTACGCATGCGTCGATCCATCTTCTTGAAGAAACCCACCTTGCTCGACAGTGATCCGGTCCCCGAGGTAACGCAGACCGGAGTCACGACTGGACTTGAGAAGTATGACGTCTCCCGGCGCCAGGAGTCGCATCACGACCCGGTGCGCCGCCTCGACATCTGCGGCACGTTCGACGGCGACCCCGGCCGCTTGCGCGGCGGCAGCGATCGGCTCCGCACCCGCACCGACGACCACGACGTGATCGACACCGAACTCTCCTGCGGCCGCGCCCATGTCGTGATGCGCCTGCTCGCTCAGATCGCCCAGCTCGCGCATCTCCCCGAGGACGGCGATCGTGCGTCGGCCCTGGCCCATCCGCTGCAGCGCGGCGAGGGCGGCCCGCATCGAGTCCGGGTTGGCGTTGTAGGCGTCGTTGACCAGGGTGATGTCCCGGTCCAGTTGATGCACTTCCATCCGCCAGCGGCTGACCGGTCGGGCGCCCGCGAGTCCGCCGGCGATCTGCTCGGGGAGGACACCGAGTTCGCGCGCGGCGACGGCCACCGCCAGCGCATTGCCGATCTGGTGCTCACCGTGCAGCCCGAGCTGCACCGGCAGCGCGTCGACGCCGTCCAGGCCGATGATCGTGAACGACGGCCGGTCCTGCTCGTCCAGCGCCACGTCGATCGCGCGGACCTGGGCGTCCTCGCCGCGGCCGACGGTGACCACCCTGGCCACGCTGCGGCTGGTCATGGCGAGGACCCGCGGGTCGTCGGCGTTGAGCACCGCGAGTCCGGAGGTGGGCAACGCCTCGACGAGTTCGCCCTTGGTCTGCGCGATCGCCTCGACCGAGCCGAACTCGCCGACGTGTGCCGTCCCGACGTTGAGCACGATGCCGATCGACGGCGGGGCGATCCGCGTCAGGTAGGTGATGTTGCCGATGTTGGTGGCGCCCATCTCGGCCACCAGGAAGCGGGTGTCGGACGTCACCCGGCACACGGTCAGCGGCACGCCGACCTCGGAGTTGTAGGAGCCGACCGGCGCGACGGTCTCCCCCACCGGTGCGAGCACCTGGGCCAGCAGGTCCTTGGTCGAGGTCTTGCCGGAGCTGCCGGTGATGCCGACGATCCGCAACTGCGGCGCCCTGTCGACGACGGCGCGGGCCAGCGCGGCGAAGGCCTGTTGCACGTCCGCGACCACGACGGTGGGTATGCCGGGCAGGGCTCGTGAGCCCAGGACTCCGACGGCTCCGGCCGCAACGGCGGACGGGGCGAAGTCATGGCCGTCGGCGTGCTCGCCGACGCGGGCGACATACAGGCTGCCGGGCGCGGCCTCCCGCGAATCGGTGACGACGGGTCCGTCGACCGTCCGGTCGACACCGTGCAGCGTGCCGTCGGTGACCGTGGCGATGTTTTCGAGTGTGAACGCGATCATGTCTTCTCAGGGTTTGCGACTGCTCGCAGTGAAGGTGAGCGGGTAGGGAGACGCCTGCTTGCCGGTCGGTGCGACGCCCGCCTTCTGCAACGCGTAGCTCATGATCTTGGAGAACACCGGGCCGGCGACGTCACCACCGAAGGTGCTGCCCCTCGTCGGGTGCTGCAGGGTGACGGCGACGATGTAGCGCGGGTTGTTGGCCGGCGCGAACCCGATGAACGACGCGGTCACCCCGTTGTAGCGGCCCAGCTTCGGGTCGTAGCGGTCCGCGGTGCCGGTCTTGCCGGCGATGGAGAATCCCTGCACCCCGGCGGCCTTCGCGGTGCCGGTCGTGGAGATCACGCCCTCCATCATCTTGGTCAGCTGCGCTGCCGTCGACTTGGTGACGACGCGCTTGGCCTTGCGGGTGTCCTGCGGCGCGGTGTAGTCGGTGCCGTCGGCGGTGTTCGTGCCGATGCCCTTGATCAGCTTGACCGGCTCCTTGACGCCACCGTTGGCGACCGTCGCGAAGACCGACGCCTCCTGCACCGCCGTGCTCGCCAGGCCCTGGCCGAACATGACCGTGAAGCGCTGCGTGGCACTCCAGTTCTTGTATGGCGAGAGCACACCCTGGGACTCACCCGGGTAGCCGAGGCCGGAGGTCTGCCCCAGGCCGAACGCACGCATGTAGTTGTAGAGCGTGCCCTTCGGCAACCGGCTACCGGCGAGCATCGTGCCGATGTTGGACGACTGGGACAGCACGCCCGACAGGGTCAGCTGCTCGGTGCCGTGCGTCTCCGCGTCGTGGAAGGTCGTGCCGGCCCGGGTCAGCGTCGGCGGCACGGTCACGTGCGTGGTCGGCGTCGCCTTGTGCTTGTCCAGCAACGCCGCCATGGTGATGACCTTGCTGGTCGAACCCGGCTCGTACGCCTGGTTGAACGGCGCCGACTGCAGCTCGTCGGACGAGGCGGCGGCGACATTGTTGTTGTCGAAGCTCGGGTAGCTCGCGACCGCCTTGAGGTTCTGCTGGGTGTCCATGATGACCACCTCGCCGGAGAGCGATCCGGAGCTCTTCACGGCCGCGGCGATGGCGTTCTGGGAGTACCACTGCAGGTCGTTGTCGATCGTCAGCTGGACGTTCTTGCCGTCCTGCGCCGGGGTGTCCTTGTTGTCGCCGGTCGCAATGACCGTGCCGTCCGGTGCGGTCTCGTAGACGTGCTCTCCGGGGGTGCCGTTGAGCTCCTTCTGCTGCATCTGCTCGACACCGCCGCCGCCCTTGCCGCTGCCGTCGACCCAGCCGATCAGCGGCGCCACCGAGGTGCCCTGCGGGTAGTCGCGCTGGGTGCTGGTCTCCGGCAGCACCCCCGGTATGCCGAGCGCGGCGATCCGCTTCCACTGGCGCGGTGTGATGTTCTTGCTGAGGTAGGTGAACCGGGAGTTCTTCTTCAACGCCTCCTGCATCGCGGTCAGGATGGGCTGCGGCTCGACCCCGATGGCGTCGGCGATGTCGATCGCCGCACCCGCCAGACCGACCGTGACGACCTCACCCTTGACCCGCTTCTTGTAGGTCTGGGTCGCCGTCGGGTCGTCCGTGACGTTGACCCGGTCCACGCTCGAGGCGAGCACGACGCCGTTGGAGTCGACGATCGAGCCGCGCAGGGCGGGAAGCGGGGTGGTACGCAAGCGCGATTTCAGCGCCTTCTCGGAGACGGCCTTCGCGTCGAGTCCCTGGATGCGCAGCAGTTGCGCCGTGAAGAGGCTGAAGACGATCAGCGTCGCGACCATCAGGATGCGCGCGCGCCGCCGCGGGTGTCCGACGCCGAGCGCGACCGGACGGCGCGGTGCCGCCGGTGGCGGAGCGGCCGCCCGCTGGGTCTGCGCCGGAGCGGGACGCTTGCGCGGAGTGTGCTGCTCGGCCCGTGCCCGGTTCGGACGATGGGTCGAGGTTCGCGCCGACGGGGCGTCCCGGTGACCCGAGGTGGAACCGGACCCGGCGCCACGAGCCTTGCCGCCGGACGCCCGAGCCGAACTGCTGGAGCGCGCGGACCGTGCTCCGGGGCGTCGGGACGATGTCACTGTCTACCTCGCGATGATCGGCTACTGCTTGGGCTGTGCTGCGGTCGTGGACTGGCCCGCGGTCGGGGTCTTGCCGGACTGTGTCGACGAGTTCTTGGCGGGCTTCTTCGCGTCCTTGGCGGGCGTCTTGGACGTGGCGGTCCCGGACGTCTTGGCGGGTGTCTTGGTGGTCTTCTCCGGCTTCGCCTTCTCCACCTTCAAGGTCGGGGGCTCGGTCACCAGCAGGCCCGAGGAGGCTGCGCTGACGGCCGTGCCCGCGGCCCGCGAAGCGGGTGTCGACGGCAGCGTGCCCACCGTAATCGCGGAGTCCTTGGCGGACCGCTTCGCCACGCCGAGCACCTTGCCATCCGCCTTGCGGACGTAACGGACCTTGCTCGCCGGCTTCAGGCCCATCTGCTGCGCGCGCAGGGCCAGCTGCTGAGGAGCGGACTGCGCGTCGATCTCACCGGACAGCTGCTGCTGTTCGTCGGTGAGCGCAGCCGACTTCGCCTGCAGCTTGTCGATCGCGAAGGACTCCTGCGCCCGGTTGGTGTTGAGCAGAAGCAGGGACAGCAGACCGCCGACCAGGAGCAGGACGCACAACAGGACGAAGCCGACACCGGTGTGTTCTGCCGCCTCCTGGGTCTCGACGACACGCAGTCGCGGAGTGCTCGAGGTGGTACGGCGGGCAGGCTGTGCCGTTCGGGCGGCCCTCGTGGCAGGCCGTGGGAGCGCAGTCAGCTGGCTCATCGACGGAGTCCCTTCGTCCTTGATTGGACCCCACGGTTAGTGGGGAGGATACGTTCGGCAGCGCGCAATCGTGCGGACGCCGCGCGCGGGTTGTCGGCAATTTCCTGGTCGGTCGGTTGTTCACCGCCGCGGGTGAGCAACTTCAGGTACGGCGCGTGCTCGGGGAGTTCGACCGGCAGGTCCGGCGGTGCGGTGCTCGTGGCACCCGCGGTGAGGGCGCGCTTGGTGATCCGGTCCTCCAGCGAGTGGTACGACAGCACCGCGATCCGGCCGCCCACCGCGAGTGCGTCGATCGCGGCCGGCAGCGCGGCCTCCCAGGACGCGAGTTCGCCGTTGACCTCGATGCGCAACGCCTGGAAGGTGCGCTTGCCCGGATGGCCACTGGTCCGCTGCGACGCGGCCGGGATGACCCGCCGCAGCAACTCCACGAGTCGGGCCGAGTCGGTGAACGGCCGCTGGTCGCGCTCGCGCACGATCGCCCCGGCGATCTTGCGGGCGAAACGCTCCTCGCCATACACGCGCAGGATGTGTTCGAGGTCGGCCGCGGAGTAGGTGTTGAGGACGTCGGCGGCGGTCTGCCCACGGGTCTGGTCCATGCGCATGTCCAGCGGGGCGTCGACGCTGTAGGCGAACCCCCGGTCGGTCTCGTCCAGTTGCAGCGAGGAGACCCCGAGGTCGAAGAGCGCGCCGTCGACGGACGTCACGCCGAGTTCGGCGAGCGCGTCGACGGCCTCGTCATACACGGAGTGGACCGGCCGGAACCGATCCCCGTATGCCGCGAGCCGCTCCCCCGCCAGGCGGAGCGCGTCGGTGTCGCGGTCGACGCCGTAGACCGTCGCCTCGGGGCACGCCTGCAGGATCGCCTCGCTGTGCCCGCCCATGCCGAGTGTGCCGTCGAGGAACACGGCGCCGGCGTGATCGAGTGCGGGCGCGAGCAGTTTCGTGATCCGGGCGGCGAGCACCGGCGTATGCCGTTCGGCTGCGCCCCGTGCGGTCACGCCCGTCTCCCTCTGCGTGGTCGTCATCTGGTCTGCGGTCGTTCGTGTCGTGCTGTCGTTCATCGCAGTGATGCCCGGCGGACTTTTCTGAGCCTTGGTCCCCAGCCGCTCGAACGTTCGGATCGGTGAGTCCGGCACCGGGGAAGGTGCGCCGGAATCGCCCGCCCGAGAAGCGGATGGAGGCCGAGAATCAGAACAGCCCGCCAGGAATCACCTCCTCGCCCTGGTCGGCGAAGTCGTCCTCGGTTGCCGCGAGGAAGTCGTTCCAGGCCGCGGTGTCCCACACCTCGACCCGATTGCCGGTGCCGATGACCGTGCACTCCTTGGAGAGCCCGGCGTACTCGCGCAGCACCGCGGGGATGGTCACCCGGCCCTGCTTGTCGGGGATCTCGTCCGATGCCGCCGACAGCAGCACGCGCTGGAAGTTGCGGACCGCGCGGTTGGTGACCGGGGTGCTGCTCATCTGCGCGGTGAGCTGCTCGAAGTCGGCCATCGCGAAGACGTAGAGGCAGTGCTCCTGTCCCCGCGTGATGACCAGTCCCCCGGCGAGCTTGTCGCGGAACTTGGCGGGCAGTGCCAGACGCCCCTTCTCGTCCAGGCGAGGGGTGTGCGTGCCGAGAAACATCGACCGCACCTCCCTCTTTCTGCCGCGTGCCCACCAACGTCCCCCACTCTACTCCACTTCCCCCCACCTGTCGCCCCACCTTGTGCCGGATGTCGCCCGAAGATCACTGTTTCCGCAGGTCAGAGCCGGTGGGGCGAGGTGGGGAGGAAAACGCGGATCCGAACCCCAACAGCGTCTGAACCACCCGGCCGGGTGCGGGTCGAACCGCGCCATGACGGGGATGTGGCGCCCAGCGGAGTGGCCGGACCGCGACGCCGGGGACGAGGTGGGGAAGAGTGGGGGTAGCCGGCAGGCACTCACTCGCACGGTGCCGCCCGGTCACATTTGGGTCCGGTCGTTCGCTGAATGAGGTGACCGGTGGCCGCCCATCAGGCAGGATCGAGACATGCCCGCCACAACTCATACGGACTCCGTCGCACCGGGGACCGGAGCCACTGTTGACCCGCCTGCTTCGATCGACGACGTCCAGCACCTGGCGAACGACATACACCGCGCCGTCTCATCGGTCATCGAGGGCAAGTCGGACGTCATCGAGACGGCGGTGGTCGTGCTGCTCGCCGGCGGCCATCTGTTGCTCGAGGACGTGCCCGGCACCGGCAAGACGATGCTGGCCAAGGCACTCGCACGATCGATCGACTCCCCGATGCGCCGCATCCAGTTCACCCCGGACCTGCTGCCCAGTGACGTGACCGGCGTCAGCGTCTTCAACCAGGACAGCCGCACCTTCGAGTTCCGCCGCGGGGCGATCTTCGCCAACATCGTGGTCGGCGACGAGATCAACCGCGCCTCGCCCAAGACGCAGTCGGCGCTGCTGGAGTGCATGGAGGAGGGTCAGGTCACGGTCGACGGCGACACCTACCAACTGCGCGAGCCGTTCATGGTTATGGCGACCCAGAACCCCATCGAGATGGAGGGCACCTACCCGCTGCCGGAAGCACAGCGGGACCGCTTCATGGCACGCATCTCGATGGGTTACCCGACGGCGACCGCCGAACTGGAGATGCTCGACGTACACGGCGGGACGTCACCACTGGACCGACTGACGCCGGTCGCCGACGGCGCCACCGTCCAACGTATGGCGCGCCGCGTCACCCAGGTCCACGCCAGCCCGGCGCTGCGGCAGTACATCGTCGACATCGCCGGCGCCACACGGGACAGCAACGCGTTGCGCTTGGGCGCCTCACCGCGCGCCTCGCTGCAGCTGCTGCGCGCCGCGCGAGCCGTCGCGGCGCTGTCCGGACGCGACCACGTCATACCCGAGGACGTGCAGCGACTCGTCGGACCGGTGCTCGCGCACCGCGTGATCCTGGCCAGCGACAACCAGCACCTGCATCGCGGGGTCGGTGGCGTGCTGACCGAGATCGTGCGACGCGTGGCGGTTCCCACCGGCGCCCGCTGATGGCCGGATCGCGGCGGCATACCTTCACCGGCCTGGGCCGGGGCTTCCTCACGGCCGGCATCGTGCTCGGCGCCGCGGGCATCGTGCTCGGGTTCGAGGACATCGTGCGTGTCGGTGTGCTGCTCGTCGTGCTCGCCCTGCTCGCGCTGGTCTTCGCGCGCCGGACCGCGCCGCACATCGAGGTGCAGCGGGTCGTGACACCACCGACCGCCATACCGGATGAGCGCGCGGAGGTGCGGGTGACCTTCACCAACGTCGACCGCCGGTCCAGTCGGCTCTACCTGGCCGAGGAACGCATCGACTACGTGCTCGGCGACCGGCCGCGGTTCGTGGTCGCCAGGCTCGAGCCGGGCGCCACCCGCGAGGTGACGTATGTCGTGCGCAGTCACCTGCGCGGGCGCTACACGCTGGGCCCGGTCACGCTGACCCAGCGCGACCCCTTCGGGCTGACCTTCGTGACGCGTTCGCTGGAACGCACCGACGAGCTGCTGGTGCTGCCGCGGGTGGTCCCGCTGGGTGCCTCCCACCCGCCCGGGTCCGGCGTCGGCAACGACGGCGAGACACCGCAGATGGTCGCCCTGCACGGTGAGGAGGACGTCAGCATCCGCTCATACCACGACGGCGACGACCTGCGGAAGGTGCACTGGCCGGCGACCGCGCACCGCGGCGAGCTGATGGTGCGCCAGGAGGACCGTCCGGCTCGCCGGTCGGCGCTGGTGCTGCTGGACTCCCGGGACTCGGCACACGGCGGCACCGGCGCCGCGAGTTCCTTCGAATGGGCGGTCAGCGCGGTCGCCTCGGTCCTGGTGCG
Organism: Flexivirga sp. G2; assembly: GCF_055397625.1. Lineage (NCBI taxonomy): Bacteria > Bacillati > Actinomycetota > Actinomycetes > Micrococcales > Dermacoccaceae > Flexivirga > Flexivirga sp. G2. Next base: position 1,573,274 of record NZ_AP039675.1, on the reverse strand, counting down.
ACTGGACGAGCTGGGTTACCGCACACAACTGGTCACGCGAGAAGCGTTGAACGCCACCAATATCGACCTCATCGAGCGCTCGACCCCGGAGATGGTGGAGGACCTCGCGTCCGCCGAGCTGGGCACCGACCAGGAGTTCACTCGCGTGCTGTCGGCGGGCCAGGAACGATCCACGGCGGGCCGGCTCGTCGCCGCCGTGGTCGCCGCGGGCGACGACGACCGCGGCTCCGAACTCGCCGGCCTGCGCCAGCCCGGCGCTGCTGCGCTGGGATTCGTGCTCGACAGCGCAGCCTTCGAGCACAACCCCACCGGCGAGCCCAGCGAGGCCGCGGTGCGGGTGCGTGACCAGTTGGCCGCGGCGGGGTGGCGGGTCGTGATCGTCGATCCGAAGGTGTCCGTCCTGCAGGCCTGGACCGTCGTGACCAACAAGGCACTCGTCCAAGTGGGGTCGCTGTGATCGCGCGGGCAAGGCTCAGTGAGACCGCGCTGGCGCTGCTCGGCTCCGTCGTGGCGATCTGGCCGTTGACCACCCTGCTGCAGGGCGGGTCGTGGCTGTCGTCGCTGATCCTGTTGTGCGCGTTCACCGGGGCCGTCGGCGCCGCGATGCGCACCACCCGGTCCCCCGCCGCCGGCATCCTGCTCGCCCAGGTGGCGGCGCTGCTCGTGGTCGTGGCGCTGCTGAACCTGCACGATCACCTGGACTCGACGTTCGCCTCCGCCATACATGATCTGGTGCGGGAGGCCAACGACACCGTCCGGCAGTCGTCCGCACCGGCGGCCGTGACCCCGGGCCTGCAGATGATGCTCGAGCTGATCGTCCCCGGGCTCGCGATCGCCGTCGACTTCCTGTCGGTGACCAGTCGCCAGCCGGCGCTGGCCGGTGTGCCGATGATGGTCATCTACATGCTGTCGACGTCCAACACCGGTACGGCGCTCAACCCGATCTTCTTCATCCTGCTGGCCGCCGCGTGGTTGACGATGCTCGCGCACGGCAGCGGCATCCTGGTCCGCAGCTGGTCGTCGGTCCGGGCAAGGGCGCTGACCCCGTCGCTGCACGAGGATCAACTGGGACTGGTGGGTCTCGCGTCAGCGGCGCGCACGCTCGGCATCGCCACCATCCTGCTCGCGCTGATCGTGCCGGTGCTGTTGCCGAGCCCGGGGCCGCACTACTTCGCCAAGGGTCTCGGCCGGGGCGGCAACGGCGGCGGTGAGGGAGTCGTCGCGTTCACGACGACCGTCAACCTGGCCAAGGACCTGCGCGACACCGACGGCACACCGGTGCTCACCTTCAAGACGACGGACCTGTCTCCTCCACCGCTGCGCGTCACTGCGGGCGGCACCTACGCGGACGGTGAATGGCGGGACTTCCCCAAGGCGACCGGGCTGGTCATCAGCCCGAACGGCAAGCCGTTGCCGCCGGCGGACGGCGCCAGCAGGGCCGCGGACGGTTATGTCGAGCACATGCAGGTCAGCGACAACACGATGTCCGCACCCAATGTGCCGGTGCCGTTCCCGATCGAGTCCGGCGACTTCGGACAGTCGCAGTGGGGCTACTCGCCGACCACGCAGCAGCCCTACGTCACCAAGTCCGTGAAGTCCTACGAGCTGGACTACTCGATCCCCCAGCCCGATTCGTATCGGGCCGGGCCGACCGACACGCAGCGGTTCGCCGACGAGCTGCGGGTGGACCGGCCGTCCGCCTCCCGGGTGCGCGCCCTGGCGACGAGCATCGGCGGTGACGACGCGTTCGACGAGGCCGTGCGCATCCAGGACTACCTGCGCTCCGGATCGTTCACCTACTCGCTGAAGCTGGCGCCGACGCAGACCGTGAACGGTCGGAAACTGGACCCGCTGTCCAACTTCCTGGTGACCAAGAAGGGCTACTGCACGCAGTTCGCCACGGCGATGATCATGCTGGCCCGCGCGGACGGCATACCGGCCCGGATGGCGCTGGGCTTCCTGCCCGGAACGCCCGCTGCCAACGACACCTACTCGGTCGTGCAGTCCAACGCGCACGCCTGGCCGGAGCTCTACCTGCGCGGCATGGGTTGGACCAGGTTCGAGCCGACACCGGGCAGCCGCAGCGGCGCGGCGCCGACCTACACGACGGCCACCACCGGACCCGGCGGGGCGGGTCACGCCCCCTCCGCGCAGTCCTCCACGCCGCAGTCGTCGTCGGCCGCACCCTCGGCCACCCCGACACCGACCGCGTCGACGGCCCCCAAGCCGACGACCGGCACCCGTCATACGGACTGGACCGGGAACCTGCTGGTGCTGCTCGTGGTGCTGGTGATCGGCCTGCTCGGCGCACTGGTGCTGCCGCTGCTCGCACGACGGCACCGGGAGTCGATCAGTGCCCGGCTGCGCGAGCACCGACCGGTCGAGGCGCAGTGGCAGGTGCTGCAGACGCGGCTCGGTGATCTCGGCATACCGCCGCCGGATGCCGAGTCGTCACCGCGCGCGACCGAGCGCTACTACCGATCACGCGCCGCGCTGCCCCCGTCCGGGCTGGACGCGTTGCACAGCATGCTGCGGACGTTGGAACAGGAGCGGTATGCCGCGCCGGGCACCGCGGCGACATCGATCGACCCGCAGGCACGTGAGGTCATCGACGGCGTACGGCGTCAGCAGTCGTGGCCGCAGCGGTTCGCGTCCGCGGTGCTGCCCGCCTCCGGTCGCGCGGTGTTCCGCCGGGGTGTCGGCCGTGTCGTCGAGTGGCCGGCGCGCATTCTGGGCATCCGTCGGCGGCGGTAGGGGCGATCCGTCCCGACAACCCGACCGACGGCCTAGAGACGCAACAGCCCAGAACACCCGGACCGAACGACCAGCCAACGGCGAGCTGAGACGACGACCAGCACATGGAAAGAGCCCCGGCGAACATGTTCGCCGGGGCTCTTTCCATGTGCTGCGAGGAGTCGCAGCAGAGGACTCAGCAAAAGGATCAGTCGAGGTAGTCGCGCAGGACCTGCGAGCGCGACGGGTGCCGCAGCTTGCTCATGGTCTTGGACTCGATCTGGCGGATCCGCTCGCGGGTGACGCCGTAGACCTTGCCGATCTCGTCGAGCGTCTTCGGCTGGCCGTCGGTCAGGCCGAAGCGCATCGAGACGACGCCGGCCTCGCGCTCGGAGAGGGTGTCGAGGACCGAGTGCAGCTGCTCCTGCAGCAGCGTGAAGCTGACCGCGTCGGCGGGCACCACGGCCTCGGAGTCCTCGATGAGGTCACCGAACTCGCTGTCGCCGTCCTCGCCGAGCGGGGTGTGCAGGGAGATCGGCTCGCGACCGTACTTCTGGACCTCGACGACCTTCTCCGGGGTCATGTCGAGCTCCTTGGCGAGCTCCTCCGGCGTGGGTTCGCGGCCCAGGTCCTGCAGCATCTGGCGCTGCACGCGGGCCAGCTTGTTGATGACCTCGACCATGTGCACCGGGATGCGGATGGTGCGGGCCTGGTCGGCCATCGCCCGGGTGATCGCCTGACGGATCCACCAGGTGGCGTAGGTCGAGAACTTGTAACCCTTGGTGTAGTCGAACTTCTCGACCGCACGGATCAGACCGAGGTTGCCCTCCTGGATCAGGTCGAGGAAGAGCATGCCGCGGCCGGTGTAGCGCTTGGCCAGCGAGACCACCAGACGCAGGTTGGCCTCCAGCAGGTGGTTCTTCGCCTTCTTGCCGTCCTGCGCGATCCACCACAGCTCGCGCTTGAGCTTCATCTCGATCTTGCCGCCGGAGTTCAGCTGCTCCTCGGCGAACAGGCCGGCCTCGATGCGCTTGGCGAGCTCGACCTCCTGCTCGGCGTTCAGCAGGGCGACCTTGCCGATCTGCTTCAGGTAGTCCTTGACCGGGTCGGCGGTCGCACCGGCGGTGACGACCTGCTGGGCGGGAGCGTCGTCCTCGTCGTCCTGGCGGATGACGAACGCGCCGGAGGCGCTGGTCTTATCCTCCTGCTTGACCTGCTCCTCGACGTCCTTCGCGTCCTCCGCGGTGGGCTCGAGGATGACCTCGCCGGCCTTGCGACGTCCGGCGGCCTTCCTGGCAGTGGTCTTCTTCGCTGCCGCCTTCTTGGCCGGCTGCGCCTCGTCCTCGACGTCGATCTCGTCGGCGGCGGGCTTGGCGGTGGTCTTCTTGGCAGCAGCCTTCTTGGCCGGCTTCGCCTCGTCGGCGGCGGCCTTCTTGGCGGTCGTCTTCTTCGCAGCGGTCTTCTGGCTGGTGCTGCGACGGGTCGTGGTCGTCGCAACCGCGCGGGCCGCATGCTCGGAGTCGAGCGTGACGGCGATGCCGTGCTCGTCCAGGGCGCGCAACACGGTCTTCATCCGGTTGGGCGCGATCTCGCTGGCTTCCAGGGCATTCTTGAGCTGTGAGCTGTCGATCGAGCCGTTCGCCTGGCCCGCTGCGATCAACTGCTGCAGGGCCGGATGCGCGAACTCCGCCGGCAATGCCGGCGCTCCGGGGGTCTTCGACACTGGGTCCACCAACTACCTTCCGAAACTGTCGGCCCGCGGTGCACGGACACCACTACGTTGCCGTCCGGGGATGACGGCTGACCGAGGTTGGGGTTTCGAAGCGACCGTTTTCCCGGGCTGGTCCGGCCCGCTCACGAGCGCTTCCACACCATTATAAAACGATTCCGGGCGCAGAACATTCCATCGGCCCCTGTTCGGCAGGTCCACGGCCGCCCCATCGGCGGCGAGAACCGTTGCGGTGGAACGACTTCGGGACCGAAGAAGTCATTCTGTCGGTTTCACCGCGAGCACCGGGCAGGCAGCGTCGAGCAGGATCCGCTGGGCATTTGATCCCAGGATCAGCTTTCCGACCGGCGAGCGTCGGCGCAACCCGATCACCAGCAGGTCCGCCGACTCGTCCTCGGCAATGCGCAGCAGTTCGTCGGTGGCGTCCTCGCTCGGGCCCAGGGTGCGCACCTCGTAGCTGACCTCCTGGTCAGCCAGCTCCGCCAACTGCGCGCGGGCGTCCGGAGTCTGGTCCTGTCCGTCGCTGTGCGCGGAGTCGAGCACGATCAACGGGGTCTGCCGCACTGCGGCTTCGGCGGCGGCTCGTCGCAACGCGGCCGCTCCCTCCTTGGTCGGCACGTACCCCACCACGACAGCCACTGCGCGCTCACCTCTTCCGCCTCGGACGTACCGCCGACGCTACCGGACCGGGGCCGCCGTTGGGCGGTCGGTCGCGTGACCACGGTCACCTCATCCGGCGACCGCAACCTCCAGTCGGTGTCGGCGGGCGTCGGCGACCGTCTCCGAGACGATCGCGGCGATTTGGTCGGTCTCGATCAGGAAACCGTCGTGACCGTGTTGCGACCGCATGAGGCGCACTCGGCCACGGCCGTGCGCGGCCACGATCTGCTCGGACAGGGCGACCGGGAACAATCGGTCGGAGTCGACGGCGGCCACGCGCAGCAGCCCGGCATACGCGCCGAGCACGTCGGTCAGGCTGCCGCGTCCGCGCGTCACGTCGTGAGTCGCCATCGCCGCGGTGAGCTGCACGTAGGACCCTGCGTCGAAGCGTGCGACGAGCTTGCCGGCCTGGTGGTCCAGGTAGCTCTCGACCGCGAAACGTCCGTCGTCGAGCGGGTTCTCGTCGCCCTGCGGCCGGGTGCCGAACCGGGTGTTGAGCTCGTCCGCGCTGCGATAGGTGGCGTGCGCGATCCGGCGTGCGATGCCCAGCCCCGCGCTGGGTATGTCGCCGGTGCCGTAGTAGTCGCCCCCGGCATACCCGGGGTCCGAGGTGATGGCGAGGGTCTGTGCCTGCCCCCACGCGATCTGGTCGCCGGTCGCCTGAGCCGCGCTGGCGATGACGAGCGCGGCGCGCGTGCGCTCGGGAAGCCCGGCGGCCCACTCGATCGCCCGCATCCCGCCCATGGATCCGCCGAGCACGAGGAACCACGCGTCGATCCCGAGGGCGTCGGCAACCGCGGCCTCGACGGCGACCTGGTCGCGGATGGTCGTGCGTGGGAAGCGCGAGCCCCACGCCCGGCCGTCCGGCGCCGGCGAGCCCGGACCGGTGGTGCCGCGGCAGCCGCCCAGCACATTGATCGCCACGACGTACAGGTGGTCGGTGTCCAGCGGACGGCCGGGGCCGATGAGGTCGGGCCACCAGCCGGCGGTCGGCTGGCCGGGACCGGCCTCCCCGTCGACGTGGGAGTCGCCGGTGAGTGCGTGCTCGACGAGGACGGCGTTGTCGGCGTTCGGGGACAGCCGGCCCCACGTCTGGAAGGTGACGACGACCTCCGGCAGGTGGTCGCCGTTCTCCAGCCGTACGTCGGTCAGGCGGATGGCACGCGCAGCGGGATTGGTGCCCGGTGGCGGCGCGCACCACTGCGTCGTCGGTCCCGTGACGGGTATGGCGGTCATCCGGCCCACTCCTTGCGTGCCCCTGGGGCTCGCCGGCCCCGCGCTTGCCGACCGGCGTGCGCGGGTCGACCTTGTCCTCACCCGGGGCACCCCACCGCGGTGGAGGGTTGCCGCCCAGCCAGCCGGGGCTGTGTCCGCTGTGGGTGTGCCCGCCGCCAAGGCGGTCACCGCCAGCGGACGCTGGGACTCATGACAGGTCCGACGGTAGCAAAAACGGTCGCCCACAAAAAGTTGCCGTCCACTCTGCGGAGCGCCGGCGCGTGGACGTCGGAGCACCTGGCTGCCCCCACTCAGGCCGGGCGCTGCTGGCCGGTGTGCGGCCGCAGTCCGCCGCGCAGTGCCGCCGCGAAGAGTTGCGCCAGTCGACAGTCCGGCTCGATGTCGAGCGCGCGCTCCACGGCGAGCATCGCCAGCACACCGCTGCCGGCCCGCCAGTGGATGCCCGCGATGAGCATCAGCACGGGCACGCTGTGGGCTTCGGGTATGCAGCCGACCCACGCCTCGAGCCGTGCTGCGACGTCCGAGACCGGATCATCGAAGGTCCCCTCGCCGCGGGCCCACAGGGGTGGCGGTCCGAGGTCGTACCGCTCCTCGAGCTCGTCGGGCAGCACCTGCTCCGCCGACAGGAAGTCCGGCATCAGCCAGGCCAGCACGAGGTCCCGCACGGTGACCCGGGCGACGGCAGCGGTCGCCGCGGCCAGCACACCGATCGGCAGGCGAGGCACCACGGTCCCGTGCTCGCACAGGAGACGCTGCAACGCCTCGGCGCCTTCGCCATCCGATCCGTCGGCGACCACGCACCGGGTGTGTCGCTCGGACAACCTCGCCCCGACGGCCTGTGCCACCAGCGGATGTCGCAGGTCGAACCGGTGACGCAGCTCGTCGCGGTTGGGGGCGGGCACGACACCGCGCAGCACGTGCTCGGCGACCGGCGCCACGGTCGATGCCGCGGGGATCTCGGTCAGTTCGTCCGGGCAGCCACCGCAGGTGCACTGCTCCGCCCGCCACTGCACACCGTGCACGCTGGCGACGTGCGGGACCCCGACGCCGAAACCGTCCAACTCCCACCGCAGTACGTCAACGAAGTCGCGGTCGCCCTGGGTGTAGCCGCCGTAACACAGGACGATCAGCTCGTCCGGCTCCGCACGCGCTACGCCGGCCGCCATCTGGCGGGCGGCGTCGACGACCTCGCAGGTAGGGGGTCGGTCCAGTCGCGCGGTCACCGCCAGTTGCCCGCCTCGCAGGCCGACCAGCGCGAGTGAGTCGGCCGGCACGAAGCCGAGTTGGTAGGGCAGGAGAGCGATGATCTCGCCGATGTCGCGCACGGAGGATGTCATGCGTCGCAGCGTGCGCCGACGAGCAGAGCTCGGCATACCCGCTCGGGAGCCGGGTGTGGAGAACGGGACCGGCCGGGTGGGGTTGTGGATCAGGACAGGCGTTCGCCCTTGATCGTGGCGCCGCGGCGCTTCTCCCACTCGAGGAACCGGTCCGTGTCCTGGGCCAGCGTCGTGGCCAGCCAGGCCAGCACGACCGCGTCGTCGGCCAGTCCGACCACGCCGACCAGCGCCTCCGGAAGCAGATCGACCGGCGAGACGACATACGCGGCGGCCGCTGCCAGCAGCCCGAGGTGACCGGCGCTCACCCCGGTGTATTCACCACGCGCCACCGCCTTCGTCATACGCGGCAGGCACGCGAGGCGCACTGCGACGGCGGGGCCGCCCGGCCCGCTCGCGTCCTGCAGCGCCTGCGAGACCCGACGCATCGCCGACCAGCGCAGGTTGGGCAGGTGCGCCATGCTCAGCGCTGTCCGGCGCGCAGCGCGCGGCCCGTCGGCGGGAACTCCTTCTTGGCTCCCTTGGCGATCCGGCTGAGCAGGAACGCGTCGAGGCCGGCCCCGATCACGCCGCCGGCGACCGGGATGCCCTTGCCGAGCTTGGTGAGCAACTTGTCGCCGAGCTGCCCGACCAGCCGGAAGCCGACCGCCTTGTTGACGACCATGACGGCGGGCGGCGGAAGTTGATTCGCGGCCAGGTTCGCCAGCCGGCCGGTGCTGACGACGCCGGCCTTCTTCAGCAGATCGTCGGCGTCGCCGCCCACCAGCGTCAGGAGTATGGCGGTGCGCGTGCCCTGATCGGTCAGGTCGTAACCGCGCACGTGTGCGATGGCCGCGACCATCCGCGTGTTCAGCAGGTAGAAGCCGACCAGGTTGACCGGCAGCGCGACCGTCATGGTGACGAATCCGCCCAGGCTGGTGACGAATCCGGCGCTGGCCGCGAGCTTGCGGTGGTGACTGACGATGTGGTCGATCGCGCGTTCCGGATCCGCCGGGTAGTCGCGCAGGGCGGCCTCCGCGACGTCGCGCGCGCTGTCGAATCCGGCCTTGCCGTCGATGCCGACCGACATGAGTCGCTGCGAGAGGGTCAGGGCGGTGCTGCCGAGCGGGCCCTTGTCGAGCGGGACCGGCTTCGCGCTCTTCTTCTTCCTGTCGAACATGCGCCCATCCTGCCAGCCGCTCACCCGCCATACGCACTGTCGGCGCGCCATACCGGAGCGCGTAACGTGGCGTTATGGCATTCCCCACCGACCCCAGCCCCGACTTCGCTGACTTCGCCCACCCCGAGCGTCTCGTCACGACCGGCTGGCTGGCCGACCAGCTCGCCGGCGACCACCCGGACCTGGTGGTCCTGGAGTCCGACGAGGACGTCCTGCTCTACGACACCGGCCACATCCCGGGCAGCTTCAAACTCGATTGGCACACCGATCTCAACGACCCGGTGACCCGTGACTTCGTCGACGGGACCGGCTTCGCCAAGGTGATGTCCGAACGTGGCATCGGTCGCGACACGACCGTCGTGATCTACGGCGACAAGTCGAACTGGTGGGCGGCATACGCCCTCTGGGTGATGACGCTCTTCGGGCACGAGGACGTCCGGCTGCTCGACGGCGGCCGTGCCGCGTGGATCGCCGAGGACCGCCCGCTGACCCGCGACGTGCCGACCGCGCAGGCGGCGGACTACCCGGTGATCGAGCGCAACGACGCGCCGGTGCGCGCCTACCGGGACGACGTGCTCGCCCACCTGGGCAAGGCACTGGTCGACGTGCGCTCCCCCGGCGAGTTCAGTGGCGAGCTGCTGCACATGCCCGACTACCCGCAGGAGGGCGCGATGCGCGGTGGACACATCCCCGGCGCGCGCTCGGTGCCGTGGGCCAAGGCGGCGCAGGACGACGGCCGGTTCAAGACCCGCACCGACCTCGAGGACCTCTACCTCGGCCAGCAGGGACTCGACGCCGGCGAGGACGTGGTCGTCTACTGCCGGATCGGGGAGCGTTCGTCGCACACCTGGTTCGTGTTGACCCACCTGCTGGGCTTCGACAACGTCCGCAACTACGACGGGTCGTGGACCGAGTGGGGCAACTCGGTGCGCGTGCCCGTCGAGCAGGGCGAGCCGACTCGATGAATGAACTGCCCGCGCCACTGGCCGAGCTGATCGAGGACTTCGAAGCCGTCGGCGCCAAGGATCGATTGCAGTTGCTGCTCGAGCTGAGCGACGAACTGCCCGAATTGCCGGCCCGGTATGCCGATCAGCCCGACAAGCTGGAGCAGGTCCACGAGTGCCAGTCGCCGCTGTTCCTGGCGGTCGAGCTGACCGACGGCGCCATACATCTCTTCTTCGACGCGCCCCGCGAGGCACCCACCACGCGCGGTTTCGCGGGCATCCTGCACACCGGTCTGGACGGCCAGCCGGCTGAGGCGGTCCTCGACGTTCCGGACGACGTGCCGTTCCGATTCGGACTCGCCGAAGCCGTTTCCCCGTTGCGTATGCGCGGAATGGTCGCAATGCTCTCTAGGATCAAACGGCAGACCCGGGCATTGCTGGCGGACTGACCCGCCGGAGCGAGCGCCCATAACACTGAAATCGACATGCGTTAGGTTGCGCCACATGAATGCTCTGGGGAACAAGAAACTACTGGCCGTGCCCGCGGTCGTCGCGGTCATCGGCCTCGTCCTGTTGATCATCGGCCTGCTCAGCGGATCCACCGTGAAGCTCACGCAGTTCAGCAGCGGCAGCAACCTGTCGATGAGCGGTGGCTTCTCGGTCTACAGCCCCGAGTCGGCCGACCGTACGGCCACCACCTGCAAGGTCGGCTCGGAGACGATGGGCCGCCCGACCAAGGATTTCTCGGTCAGTGCCGACGGCACCAAGTACTACGAGATCGCCCGCAGCTCGCAGGACAAGGGAGCGGTCACCTGCTCCGGCAACAAGGGCACCCTGTATGCCGGTGATCGCGCCGACAAGATCAGCGGTGGTTTCCACACCCTCGGCATCATCCTCGGCACCATCCTGTTGGTGCTCGGCATCATCGGCGCGATCGTGCTCTTCCTGCTCGGCCGGAAGAAGGGCGGCGCGACCGGCACCGACACCAGCGGCCAGCAGGGCTTCGGGCAGCAGGGCTTCGGGCAGCAGGGTTACGGGCAGCAGGGCTATGGCCAGCAGGGTTATGGCCAGCAGCAGGGCGGCTACCAGGGCTACGGACAGCAGGGCCAGCAGCAGGGCGGTTACGGCCAGCAGGGTCACCAGAACACCCCGTCGCACGGCCAGCCGGCGACGCCGCAGCAGGGTTACCAGGCACAGGGCTACCAGCAGCAGGGCCAGCAGGGTTACGGCCAGCAGCAGGCTCAGTCGCCCTACGGCCAGCAGCCCCAGCAGGGCCAGTCGCCCTACGGTCAGCAGGGCGGACAGCAGGGTCAGCAGTCCCTCTATGGCCAGCAGGGTTACGGCCAGCAGCAGGCCCAGTCGCAGGGTCAGTCGCCCTACGGCCAGCCGCAGCAGGGTGGCCAGAGCCAGTCGCCGTACGGTCAGCAGGGTTACGGCCAGCAGCAGTCCCAGTCGCAGGGTCAGTCGCCGTACGGCCAGCAGCCCCAGCAGGGCCAGTCGCCCTACGGCCAGGGCGACCAGTCGCAGGGCCGGCATGCCTCCCCGTATGGCGACCAGCAGCGCTCACAGGACTTCAACAGCGCTCCCACGCAAGGGGTTTCGTCCGACGACGTGAACCAGGGCGGCGCCGAGCGCTCGGGTTCGCACCAGGCCGGATCGGCCGAGCAGCCGTCCCAGCAGCAGTCGTCCACGCAGCCCTCATACGGAGCCGGCCAGGACAGCTCCGAGGCCGCGACCGAGACGGTGTCGAGCGACGACGTCAACCGGTTGTCCTACGGTCAGGCCTCGACGCCGGCTTACGAGCAGCCCGGGTACCAGAGCGGCCCCCAGCACGGCTCGCAGCCGGCGCAGGGCGGCGACCGGCCGACCTACGGCAGCGGTGACCGGTCCGACGAGCCGACGCAGGCGATCTCGGGACTGCCGTTCTCGACCGGCGAGCGCCCGTCCGGTGACCAGTCGTCCGGCGGGGACATCCACGACCAGGCGACGACCGCGGTCCCCGCGGTGAACCCGGACCAGCAGGCCGACCAGCAGCAGGGTGAGCGCAACCCCTGGGTGCTGCAGCAGCCGGAGGGCTCGGCGGATGCGGCCGAGGACGCCGAGAAGAACTCCGGGAAGGACTCGGGCGACCAGCACTGACCGCCGCGAACTCCTCGCGCGAAAGCCCCGCACCGACGCCGGTGCGGGGCTTTTCGCATGTCCGCGGCCGGAAACCCACTGCCGACCGGCAAATTCCCCTATGGTCGCCTGAACGCTCGTTGGTGATCGATTAAGGGAGTAACAATCATGATTAAGCATCGCTTCTCGCGATTGCCGGCCGCGGTGACGACCGTTGTGCTCGCCCTGGTCGGCCTCGCGGCCCTGACGCCGTCCGCGTCCGCCGCGTCCGCCGGCCACCTCGGTGACATCACGTCGGTGCAGCACCACGGCGACGCCTACACGTTCAGCGCCGGCGCGGCGAAGCTGCGGGTGACCGCCGAGACCGCCGGGTTGCTCCGCATCGAGGCCGCGCCCGACGGCACCTTCACCGATCCGGCCAACACCGCACCCAGCGACCCGTCCGCACCGGACGCGAACATCGTGGTGAAGACCGACTACCCGGGCGCACCGTCCACGGTGAAGGAGACCGGGGCGGCATACGTCATTTCGACGTCTGCAGCGACCCTGACGATCACCAAGTCCCCCGCGACCCTCACCATGGCGCGTAGGGACGGCACGGTCCTGTGGCAGGAGACCGCTCCCCTGTCCTGGAACACCGACGGCACCACGCAGCACCTGGCCGAGGGTGCGACCGAGCAGTACTTCGGCGGCGGGATGCAGAACGGCAGCTTCAGCCACCGCGGCACGAAGCTGTCGATCTCCAAGGACGGTTGGGACGAGGGCGGCCAGCCGAACTCGGTGCCGTTCTACATCTCCAGCAACGGGTACGGCGTACTGCGCGACACCTTCGCCAGCGGCTCCTACGACTTCGGCAGCACCGACACCGCCGGCTCGGTCACGACCACGCACAAGGAACAGCGCTTCGACGCCTACTACTTCGTCGGCAACGCCAAGTCCGTCATCAACGACTACACCCAGCTGACCGGTCGCCCGTTGGCGCTGCCGATGTACGCCCTCGAGCCGGGCGACGCCGACTGCTACCTGCACAACGCGAATCGCGGTGAGCGCCATACACTTCCGGGCGCAACTGCCATCGCCGACGGCTACCGCCAGAACAACCTCCCGCTCGGCTGGATGCTGGTCAACGACGGCTACGGCTGCGGCTACGAGAACCTGCCGCAGACCGGCGACATGCTCCATGACCACGGTTCGGAACTCGGGCTGTGGACGCAGAGCGACCTGACCGACCAGCAGTCCGAAGTGGCCGCCGGGGTCCGGGTCCGCAAGACGGACGTCGCCTGGGTCGGTCCCGGCTATCGCTTCGGATTGAGCGCCTGCGAGAAGGCCCGCGACGGCATACAGGACAACTCCTCCGACCGCGCGACCGTGCTGACCATCGAGGGCTGGGCGGGCACCCAGCGCTGCGGCGCGATGTGGTCCGGCGACCAGTCTGGCTCCTGGGACTACATCAAGTGGCAGATCCCGACGTACGCCGGCTCCACCATGTCCGGCCAGCCGGTGACCACCGGCGACATCGACGGCATCTTCGGCGGCAGCGCGAAGACCTACGTGCGCGACCTGCAGTGGAAGATGATGCTGCCGATGACCTACGCCATGAGCGGCTGGGCCAACAACGACAAGCAGCCCTGGACGTATGGCGAGCCGTACACGTCCATCAACCGCAAGTACCTGATGCTGCACGAGCAGCTGCTGCCGTACTTCTACTCCTACACGATGGGCGCGACGAAGAACGGCGTCGGACCGACGCGGCCGCTCTACCTGGACTACCCGGACGACCCGAACACGTGGGGCGACAAGGCGAAGTACGAGTTCCTCGCCGGCGACGACTTCCTCGTCGCGCCGGTCTACTCCGACACGAACGTCCGGGACGGGATCTACCTGCCGAAGGGCGAGTGGGTCGACTACTGGACCGGCCGCGTCTACCAGGGCGGGCAGACGATCAACGGCTACAAGGCGCCGCTGGACACCCTGCCGCTCTTCGTCAAGGCCGGCGCCGTCGTACCGCAGTTCCCGAAGGGCACCACCGACTGGGCGGCCGGCAAGAAGGCGGGCCAGCTCGACCTGGACGTCTATCCCAGCGGCAACTCGTCGTTCACCACCTACGAGGACGACGGCCGTAGCCAGGCGGCGCTGAAGGGCGCGTCCGCGAGCCAACGGTTCGGCGTCACGGCTCCGGTCACCGGACGCGGACCGGTCGAGGTGAGCATCGGCGCGCTGTCTGGATCGTATGACGGCAAGCCCACCACCCGTCACTACCGGATGACGGTGCACACGGACGCGAACCCCGGCACCGTCAAGGTCGGGAAAGCCGCTCTGTCCGAGAAGGATTCGGTGAAGGCGCTCGACGCCGCCGACTCCGGGTGGTTCTACGATGGCGCGACCGGCACGACCCACGTCAAGACGGCATCGTTGTCGACCGCCACCTCTGCCACCGTCCGGATCACCGGCGCCGGTGCGGTCGGCGGGTCGCATCCCGCCGACCGCAACGTCGGCCTCGATCTGACTCCCGCCGCGATCTCCGTTGCGGGCGAAGGGCGTTCGGTGTCGGCGACGTTCAGCAACGAGACCGGCAAGCCCGTGGACGTGACAGCCACCAGCGTCACTGCGCCCGCCGGATGGACCCTGGATGCCGATGGCCCGACGACGAAGCACAGCCTGCCTACCGGTGCGAAGTTCACCGCGAAGTACACGCTGACCCCGCCGGCGGACGCGAAGCCCGGCTCGGTCGACCTGGCCGCGCAGACGACATACCGCGCGCATTCCACGTCGCTCACCGTCACCGATCGGGCGACGACGACCGTCGCCTACGCGGACGTCGCTGCCGCATACGACAACGTCGGGATCACGTCGTCCGGCGATCCTGCACCGGGCAACATCGACGGCGGCGGGTCGAGCTTCCTGGCCGAGAAACTGGCGGCGCAGGGAGCAACGCCCGGGGCGAAGATCTCCGCGAACGGCTTCGACTTCAGCTGGCCGGACGTCGCTCCGGGCACGAAGGACAACGTCGCCGGTCAGGGACAGACGATCTCGGTGTCCGGCAAGGGCAACGCGCTCGCCTTCCTCGGCACCGGCACCAGCAGCGCGGCCGGTGGGGCGGCGACCGTCTACTACGCCGACGGAACGACCTCCTCCGGAACCGTCGGTATGCCGAACTGGTGTTGCCTGGCCCAGAACAGCTACGGCGCCAAGGTGGCCCTCCGCACACTCGGCAAGAACACCGCGAGCGGCCCGGCATACCCGACGACCGAATACCGCGTCTACACCGCAACCTTGGCGATCGACCCGGCGAAAGAGGTTGTGGCAGTGACGCTTCCGTCGAACTCGGCGTTCCACGTCTTCGACGTCTCAGTCGGCACGCAGGAGGTCGTGCCGCCGCCGCTGGCCGAGGGGCAGTACTCCTTCAGCAGTGGCGGCAAGGCGCTGACCGCAGGGACCGGTGACCTGGGCCTGTTGCAGATGACGGATCCGAGTTCGGACGCCACCCAGAAGTGGGTGGTCACCCGGAACGCGGAGGACGGCAGCTATCAGGTCAAGAACGCCGGCACCGGTGAGTGCATCGACGTGCCCTACAGCTCGACGACCGATGGGCAGGCCGTGGGCCAGTACACCTGCACCGGCACCGACAATCAGCGGTGGTCCGTCAGCAAGGACGGCTCGAACCTGGTGCTGAAGAACAAGAACAGTGGGCTGGTGCTCACAGCGGGCGCGGACGGCGGCGTCACGCAGTCGGCCGACAAGGGGGTGACCGGCCAGCGCTGGACCGCGACGGCAAACTGATCCGGCACATCCAGCAGAATCATTGCGGCGGGCCCTGTCAGGGCTCGCCGCAATGATGGTTCCGGGCGGGTATGGCGAAGGAGGCGACGCCGATGCGGGGTTCGCTGTATGCCGTTGCGGTGCAGGGCGATCGCGCTGTGTGCGTCACCGACGATTCGGTGCCCGTCGACGGCTCGGTCGCGGACCTGATCCGGTTCGTCCGCTCGGCCGAGGAGGCCGATCCCACCGACCCGCCGCGTTGGGTCTGGTGGTCCGCTGCCGAGGGCGCCACTCCGCTCGTACGAGCCGGCCTGATGGTGCGTCGCTGCTGGGATCTGACCGAGACGCACCGACTGCTGGTCGGGGGCTACACCACGGACGCGGAGGATGTCTGGGCGGTCGCCGCCGGGCTCGATCCGGCCGGGCGGCCAGCCCCGGTCATGGGCGATCTCTTCGACGTGGTGAGCGATGACGATGCGGCAGTGCGAGCCGACGGCTATCTCAATCCGGTGTGTTCCCAGCCGGATTGGCGTGCCGATCATCTGACCGATCTCGCTCGGCTGGCGCTGTCGGTAGCCCGCCGACAGCAGGAGCTGCTCGCCGAGCGGCCGCACGCGGTCAGCACCGCAGCCAGCGAGTCGGGTGCTGCGCTGTTGTGCGTGGAGCTCGGCGAGCAGGGTCTGCCGGTCGATCGCGCCGTCCTGGAGGAGCTGATCGAGGCCATCGCCGGCCCCCGGCCACGTGACGAGGCGCACGCCGCGCGCATCCGGGCGACCCGTGACGAGTTGGTGCTGCGCCATGTTCCAGGTCGTGGCACGACCGACCTGCGAAATCCGCTGCATGTGCGAGAGCTGCTGCAATCATTGGGTGTTCGCGTCGAGGACACCCGAGCCTGGCATCTCGAGCCCTACCGCGACATGCACCCCGTCGTGGACGCAGTGCTGGACTGGCGCAAGGCGGAACGCATCGCGACCACCTACGGCTGGTCGTGGCTGGACCGCTTCGTGGGCCCGGACGACCGGCTGCGTGGCACGTGGACGGCCTGTGATGGTGGGGCAGGACGGATGACGGCCGGGGCGGGGCTGCACAGCCTGCCCACTCCCCTGCGGCCCGGCATCGCCGCCGCGCCGGACCACGTGCTGGTGCGGGCCGACCTCGGCCAGGTCGAACCCCGTGTGCTCGCAGTGGTTTCCGCTGATCCGGACTTCGCGACGGCGACCGCCGACGATGACCTCTACGCGACGGTGGCGGCCCAACTGCGACTTGACCGCCCGGCGGCGAAGATCGCCGTCCTGGCGGCGATGTACGGCCAGACCTCGGGCCCAGCCGCGGACGCGCTCGCCCGGATGGAACGCACCTACCCGCGAGCGCTGGCGTACCTGCGCGAGGCCGCCGATCGCGGCGAGCGCGGCGATCCGGTGCTGACGTACGGCGGCCGCTTCGTGCGCGGCCGGGAGGCCGGCGACCAGGCGGGGCGTCGGGCGGTCGGCCGCTTCACCCGCAATGCGGTGGTCCAGGGCGCGGCGGCGGAGTTCTTCAAGGCCTGGGCGTTGACCGTGCGCGACGCGCTGCGACCGCTGGGCGGGCGGATCGTATTGTGCCTGCACGACGAACTGCTGGTGCATGCGCCGAGTGCGCATGCCCAGGCCGCGGCGCAGGCGGTCGACGACGCACTCCAAGCCGCCGCCCGACGCTGGTCCGGCGGTGCGCCGGTGCGGTTCGTCGCCGACACCCGCGTCATACACCGCTGGTCGGAGGCCAAGGACTAGCAAGCGGTTTCGATACGCTCCGCCGCTGCGCTCCCCCGCTACTCAACCCGCTTATCTGAGGAAGTCCGGGCCGTCCGACCCCTTGCCGTGGTCGTCGGCCTCGTCCGGCTCCTCCTCGCGCAGGAACTTCTCCAGCTCGGCGCCGATCTCGTCGGCGCTGGGCAGTTCGGCCATCTCGGTGGCCAGCAGGTTCTGTCGCCGCAAGCCCTCGGTGAAGGCGTCGTACTGCTCCTCGAGGCCGTGGACCACGTCGCCGACCTCTTCGTTCTCGTTGACCTGCTTGGTGATCTCGGCACGGTGCAGGCCGGCCAGCGCGGACAACTCGTGCACGGGGATGTCCAGGCCGGTCAGCCCGGTGATCGCATTGAGCGCCTCGACGGCAGCGTCGCCGAAGTCCATCTGCGCCAGATAGTGCGGCACATGTATGGCGAAACCGACTGTGTCGACACCGGATTCACCGAGCCGGAGGTGCATCAGGCTGTCCAGTGAACCGGGCACCTGGACGGACCCGAAGAGGGCTTCGTTCTCGGGGATCAACGAGGCCTTGCTCGCGAAGCGCGTCATACCGACCGGGCGGGTGTGCGGCACACCCATCGGGATGCCCTGCGCGCTGACCACGAGCTGCACGCCGAGGCGGCGGATCAGCTGCCGGATGGCCTCGATCATCCGCTCCCACTGATAGTCCGGCTCCGGGCCGGCCAGCAGGTAGAACGGCGTGCCCTCGGCGTCGAGCATCCGGTAGAGCAGCAACGACGGGTCGGCGTATTCGGTGAACCGATCGCGGTCGAAGGTCATCACCGGGCGGCGACCGCGGTAGTCGATCAACTGGTCGACGTCGAACGAAGCGACGACGGTGTGCTCGAGCGTGCCGAGCAGGTGGGCCGTCAGCAGTTGCTGGGTGTTGCCGGCGTCGATGAGTCCGCCGAGCGACACGACCATGGTGTGCGCGCCCAGCGCACTGGCGTGGGTGTCGGTCTCGAGCTGGTAGAGCTCACGCGGGTCTTGCACGACATACTCCTGGAGTTGATGGCTTCACAAGGGGGAACGCCACGGGCTGCTGCAGGATTCCCTGCGCGGCCGAGGTCACTTCCCGGCGGCATCCTCGACTGCGTCCATGGCCTGGTAGATGCGCTTGGGTGAAACCGGTCGAGCGGTCCCCAGCCGCTGCGCGAACAGGCTCACCCGCAGCTCCTCGAGCTGCCAGCGCAGGTCCACGACGTCAGGATCGGTATGGCGGGCCTGCGGCAGGTTCGCGAGCAGCTTCCGACGTTCGGCCTCGACCACGGCGACGTCCTCGGCCCGTTGCCGGTCGCGTTCGAGGTCCGAGGGCGCCTTGGCGATCCGTTCGAGCATGCCGCGCAGGTAGCGGTCCAGGTCCCGCAGCCGGCCCGCACCGGTCTCGGCCACGAACCCCGGGTGCACCAGAGCGGCGAGTTGCTGCTCCAACTCGGCCCGGAGCTGGGCGACCGACGGCTGGGTCATCGCGTCCAGCGCCAGCCGGACCTCGCGGGCGTGGTCGAGCGCGGGCGCCAGGTCTTCGACGACCGACACGACGCGTGGCGCGATCTGCTGGCGCACGACGCGCAGCGCCTCGTCGAACTGCCCCTTGTCCCGGACAGTGCCCGCGGGCAGATCCCGGGTGATGATGTCGTCGACCGCGGCGGCGAGCACGTCGTCCATCAGCGCGCGGGTGCTGCCGTGCGGGTTGTTCCCGAGCGCCAGCCGCTGGCGCATGGTGAAGAGGCTCTCGATCCGCTTCCACGGCACGTCGACGCCGAGCAGCACCAACCGGCGAATACCGAGATGCGTCGCGTGGGCCTGCTCGGAGGCGGTGGGCAGGACCTCGAGCGCGACGCTGTCGCCGTGGTCGACCAGCGACGGGAACCCCTGCACGGTACGCCGGCCGCTGCGCTGCTCGTAAGTGGCCGGCAGTTCGCCGAGGTCCCAGGTGGTCAGCCCGGTGCGTTCGATATCGGCGGCAGCCTTCGACACCGCACCACGAACCTTGCCGGCCAGCTTCTCCTGCAACGCGGCCAGGTCCTTGCCCTCGTCGAGCTTGCGGCCGCGGGTGTCCTCCACCCGAAAGGTGATCCGCAGGTGGTCCGGCACGCGCGACCAGTCCCAGTCCTGCGGCGGTATGGCGACGCCGGTCCGCGCACGCAGCGCGACGCCGAGCTCGTCGGTGATCGGGCCCGCTTCCGGGTCGAGCGCCGGCAACACAGCCCGGGCGTGGTCGGGCGCCGGCACGAAGTTGCGACGAATCGCCTTGGGCAGTGCGCGAATCAGCGCGGTCACCAGCTCCTCGCGCACACCAGGCACCAGCCAGTCGAAGCCCTCGTCGACGACCTGGTTGAGTTGTTCGATCGGTAGGTGCACCGTCACGCCGTCGGCGTCGGAACCCGGCTCGAACTGGTAGGTCAGTCGCAGCTTGAGATCACCCTGTCGCCACGTCTTCGGGTAGTCCGTCGCGTCGACCGCGTCCGCGTCGTCGCGCAGCAGGACGTCCTCGGTGAGGGTGAGCAGCTTCGGGTTCGTGCGCTGCTCGGTCTTCCACCAGGTGTCGAAATGCGTTGCCGACACGACGCTTTCGGGGATCCGGGCGTCGTAGAAGTCGAAGAGTTCGTCGTCGCCGACCAGCAGGTCGCGGCGCCGGGCACGTGCCTCCAGGTCGGCGATGCGCGCGACCAGCTGCCGGTTGTCCTTGAAGAACCGGTGGCGGGTCTCCCAGTCGCCCTCCACCAATGCGTTCCGGATGAAGAGCTCACGACACAGCTCGGGGTCGACGCTCGCGTAGGACACCTGCCGGCCTGCGACGAGGGTGACGCCATACAGGGTGACGCGCTCGGCGGCCATCACACTGCCACGCTTGCGCGACCAATGTGGTTCTGCGTATTGCCGTTTCACCAGGTGTATGGCGAGCCGCTCGGCCCAGGCCGGGTCGATCCGTGCGTTGGTGCGCGCCCACAGGCGGGTGGTTTCGACGAGTTCAGCCGACATGACGTAGTCGGGTTGCCTGCGGAACAGGGTGGAGCCCGGCTGGATCGAGAAGCGCGCACCGCGAGCGCCCTGGTAGTCGCGCTTGTCGGGATCACGCAGGCCGATGTGCGACAGCAGACCGGCCAGCAACGCCTGGTGCACGGCATCCTCTCCCGCCGGGTTGTCGCTCGGGGTTAGGTTGTGCTGCTTCGCGACGCGCTTGAGTTGTGCGTGCAGGTCCTGCCATTCCCGGATGCGCAGATAGTGCAGGTACTCCCGCTTGCACATGCGCCGGAAAGCGCTGCTGGACAACGTGTTCCGCTGTTCTTTCAGGTAGTTCCACAGGTTGAGCAGACTGAGGAAGTCACTGGTCTCGTGCTTGAACCGCGCATGCGACTGATCGGCCTGTGCCTGTGCGTCCGCCGGTCGCTCGCGTGGATCCTGGATCGACAGCGCGGCGACGATGATCAACACCTCGCGCAGTGAGCCGTTCTCAGCCGCCGCGATCAGCATGCGCGCCAGCCGTGGGTCGATCGGCAGGGCCGCGATGGTCCGGCCGTATGGCGTCAGGCGGCGACGCTGCTGTGTGCCTCGCGCCTCGATGGCGCCGAGTTCCTCCAGCAACCGCACACCATCGGTCACCTGGCGGGAGTCCGGCGGCTCGAGGAACGGGAAGCGCGCGACGTCGCCCAGACCGAGCGAGGTCATCTGCAGGATGACCGAGGCGAGGTTGGTGCGCAGGATCTCCGGCTCGGTGAAGTCCGGGCGCGCGTCGAAATCCTCCTCCGAGTAGAGCCGGATGCACACACCGTCGGCGACACGTCCGCACCGGCCGGACCGCTGCCGGGCGGACGCCTTGGAGATCGGCTCGATCGGCAGCCGCTGCACCTTGGTGCGCTGGCTGTAGCGGGAGATGCGGGCGGTGCCGGTGTCCACGACGTACCGGATGCCGGGGACGGTCAGCGACGTCTCGGCGACGTTGGTGGCCAACACGATCCGCCGTTTGCCGGACCTCTTGAAGACACGGTGCTGCTCCGCTGCGGACAACCGCGCGAACAGCGGCAGCACCTCGGTCGCCGGCAGGTCCAGCGCCGTCAGCGCGTCGGCTGCGTCACGGATCTCCCGCTCCCCGGAGCAGAACACCAACACATCCTGCGGTCCGCCATCGCCCCGCGCCTCGGTCCACAGCTCGGTGACTGCGTCGGTGATGCCGGTGACCTGATCGACATCGACCTCCTGCTCACCCTCCATCCGGACCAGCGGGCGGTAGCGCATCTCCACCGGATACGTGCGCCCGGACACCTCGATGACCGGCACCGGCGGCTGCCCGTCGATGGTGAAGTGGTCGGCGAACCGCTGCGGGTCGATGGTCGCCGAGGTGATGATCACCTTCAGGTCGGGGCGTCGCGGCAGCAGTTGGCGCAAGTAGCCGAGGATGAAGTCGATGTTCAGCGACCGCTCGTGCGCCTCGTCGATGATGAGTGTGTCGTAGCGGCGCAGGTCGCGGTCCCGCTGCAACTCCGACAGCAGCACGCCGTCGGTCATCACCTTGATCAGCGAGTCCTTGCTCGTGTGATCGGCGAATCGCATTTGATAGCCGACCGTTTCGCCGAGCGTGACGTGCAGTTCCTCGGCCACTCGCTCGGCCACCGATCGGGCAGCGATGCGTCGTGGCTGGGTGTGCCCGATCAGTCCGTCGAGCCCACGTCCCAGCTCGAGGCAGATCTTCGGCAGCTGGGTTGTCTTGCCCGACCCGGTCTCACCGGCGATGACGACCACCTGATGGTCGCGTATGGCGGCCGCGATCTCGTCCTTGGCCGCACTGACCGGCAGTTGCTCGGGGTAGCTGATCGCGGGGACGAGGGCGCGCCGGTGCTCGTGCCGTGCAGCCCGCTGCTCGGGTGATTCGCGAGTCTCGCGCGGCGGGCGACCGTTGCCGCGACGCCGCCCCCCACTGGCGCCGCGCCCGCCACGGCCACGGGACCGGCGGCTCGAGGGCGCGGAGGAGTCAGGTGAAGTCATGGTGATCGTGCTCATTGTCGCAAACGTCCGCGGCATACGTCGCACGCATTTCACCCGGTGACCCCCGGCGCTAGACGGCGCGCGCCACCACCTCGCCGAAGAGTTCCTCGCCGTCGACCTCCAGGCCTCGTGCCCGGAACCAAGTGGCGACGTTGGTGCAGTCCCGCTGCAGCATCTCCATGCCGTGCGGGTTGGCGAAGAGGTCGACGGTCTGTGGCAGGTCGATCATCACCAACCGCTCCCCCGACACCAGCAGGTTGTATGCCGACAGGTCGCCATGGACGCAGCCCAATGACGCGAGTCCACCGATCGCGTCGGTCAGCTGGGACCACAATGATTCCAACAGCTTCCGGTCCGGCCGGGTGGCAGCCAGGCGCGGTGCCGGCGACCCGTCCGCACCCAGGACGAGCTCCATCAGGATCTCGGTGCCGTCGATCTGGACGGGATACGGCACGGGCAGCCCCGCCTGGTGGAAGCGCACCAGCGACTCCCACTCGGCCCACGCCCACATACCCGCCGCAACGGACTTGCCGAACGTCGTGCTCTTGGCCATGGCACGGGCCTCGCGGCCGCCCTTCTTGGGCAGCTTGCGACCGTCCGTGTAGTCGGTGTTGCGGTGGAACGTGCGATGTGCCGAGTCCCGATAGCGCTTGGCCGCGAGCACGACCGAGCGATCGTCCAATGGGGCGGAACGCTCGAGCAGGAAGACGTCGGCTTCCTTGCCGGTCTTGAGGATGCCGAGCTCGGTGTCGACCGCGGCGTCGTCGGTGATGATCCAGTCCGGCCAGGGTTGCGGTCCCCGGCTCAGCGGTTGGCAGCTCCCCCAGGTCGACCAGCGCTGGTCGGGGTCGAGCTCACCGATCTGTTGGTAGTCGAAGGCGAAACGGGTGTCAGCGAAGGAGGCTGCTGCCTCCGGGTGTTGCGTCATACGTGGTGCTCCGATCGAGAAGAAGTCCGGAAGTGGGCATGGCGCCCTGTCCTTCTGCCATCACTGACTCCTTCCCTCGGGACGACGTATGTCGTCGGTGCGTGTGCGCCAACCTTCCCGGTCGACACGTTCGAGGGTCAACCGATTTTCATTCCAGGCGGGTCGAGCAGGGCGAGGAACGAGCATGTATCGAGACCAACACATGGTCACGAAAAGGCCCGGCCGACATACGAGAACGTATGCCGGCCGGGCCCTTTTCGTGACTTCTTGTGATCAGCCCTTCGCCGCGGTGAAGCCCTGCTCGAGGTCGGCGATGATGTCGTCGACGTGCTCGATGCCCACCGACAGTCGCACCAGACCCGGCGTCACACCGGCAGCCAGGCGGTCCTCGTCGGGACCCTGCGAGTGCGTGGTCGAGGCGGGGTGGATCGCCAGCGAGCGGACGTCGCCGATGTTGGCGACGTGCGAGTGCAGGGTGAGCGCCTCGACGAACTTCTTGCCGGCCTCGATGCCGCCCTTGATCTCGAAGGACAGCACCGCACCGGAGCCCAGCGGCGTGTACTTCTGGGCGAGCGCATTGTAAGGGCTGTCCGGCAAGGAGGCCCAGACCACCGACTCGACCTGCTCCTGCTGCGTGAGCCACTCGGCGACCTTGCGAGCGTTGGAGATGTGCCGCTCGATCCGCAGGCTGAGGGTCTCCAGACCCTGTGCGATGAGGAAGGCGTTGAACGGCGACACGGCCGAGCCGAGGTCGCGCAGCAACTGCACCCGAGCCTTCAGGATGAAGGCAAGGTTGGCGCCGAGCTCACTGCCCACACCGAGATCCCGTGCGTAGACCAGACCGTGGTAGGCCTCTTCCGGCGTGTTGAAACCGGGGAACTTCTCCGGCTCCTTGCCGAAGTCGAAGTTGCCGCTGTCCACGATGACGCCGGCGATCGAAGTGCCGTGTCCGCCAAGGTATTTGGTCGCCGAGTGGATGACGATGTCTGCGCCGTGCTCGATCGGGCGCAGCACGTACGGCGTTGCGACGGTGTTGTCGACGACGAGCGGGACGCCGTGGTTGTGCGCGATGCCCGCGACCGTCGCGATGTCGAGGATCTCCTGCTTGGGGTTGGCGATGGTCTCGGCGAACACCAGCTTGGTGTTCGGCCGGATCGCGGCCTCCCAGCTGGCCGGGTCGCTGGTGTCCTCGACGAAGGTGGTCTGGATGCCGAGCTTGGGCAGCGTGTGCTTCAGCAGGTTGAACGTGCCGCCATACAGGCTCGGGCTGGCGACGATGTGGTCGCCGGCCTCGGCGATGTTGAGGAACGTCAACGTCTCCGCCGCCTGCCCGGAGGCGACGAGCAGGGCGCCGACGCCGCCTTCCAGGTCGGCGATGCGCTTCTCGACGACGTCGGTCGTCGGGTTCATCAGTCGGGTGTAGATGTTCCCGAATTCCTTGAGCCCGAACAGGTTTGCGGCGTGATCGGTGTCGTTGAACTGATAGGACGTGGTCTGGTAGATCGGCAACGCCAGCGCACCGGTCGCCGGGTCGGCGGTCTGCCCGGCGTGGATCTGCCGCGTCTCGAAGGACCAGTTGGGGGTGTCGTCGCTCATGCTGAGATGACCTTCCGTGCTCGACTATCGCCGAGAACGGATGGCACCGCCCTCGGCGGCGGACCCACGTTCGTGATGCCCGCGCTTGCCACTCGGCGATCTGCACCGGTGGCCCGGTCCTCACCCGGGGCACCCCACCGCGAGAGGAGGGTTGCCGGTCAGCGAGCCGGGGCTGTGACGCTGACACTCATGACCTGGTCGCGATGCTAGCGCGGTCCAGGTGTCGATACATAACCGTCTCTACCTTTGGACGCCTCAGAATGTTATGTATGGCGTGAGCCGCGCGCGCCGAGCCGACGCCCTGGGAGGGACAGAATGGCGCCATGACGCACGTGCCGGCCACGATCGAAACACTCGCGAGCATCGACGCGGACGACCTGAGCGCGATCACGGCCCTGCTCGACACACTGGTCCGCGGCGACGCCGCGCTCGGCTGGACGAGGCCGCCCCCAGAGCAGGAGGTGGGCGACCTGTTGCGCTCGCTCGTCGCAGCGGGCCCGGCGAACGCCCGCGTCCTGGTGGCGCGCAGTCGCGAGACAGACACTCACGGCAGACATATCGCCGGATTCGGCTACTGGCGACGCTACGCACGCCCCACCCTGCGCGCCAACGCCGACCTCGAACGCCTCGCAGTAGCAACCGAATTCGCCGGCCTCGGCATCGGCCGCGCGTTGCTGCGCGAGTTGATCCGCACCGCACGGGAGGCAGGCTGCGAGCAACTCACCATCGACTTCCGCGGCGACAACACCCGCGCCGAAGGACTCTACCTGTCCGAAGGGTTCACCGAGTACGGCCGTCTGCCGGGTTTCGTCGCACCGGACCCTGACCGTCGATTCGACAAGGTCTTCCAGGTGCTCGACCTGCGGCGCTGACCGTCATACGAACGATGCGGCGGTGTTGACCTGCGATGCCATTCGACCTAGGTTGCTAGCATGCCAGCAACCTCCCAGCCGGAACCGAAGACGCAGTTCAACGTCTACCTGCCGGCGGACCTGATCCGCGAGGTCAAGCATCGCGCCATCGACGACAGCCTCAGCCTGTCCGCACTCGTCGAGCGGGCGTTGCGCGACTACCTGGCCGAAGGAGCCACCCGATGAGCCTGACCGTGCAACCGATCCGCTTCACCGACAACGTCGAGGCGATGAGCCGACTGCTGGTCGCACTCGGCCTGGCGGTCAGCATCACGAGCGACAAGGGCGGTTGGGTCGTGCTCGCCGGCCGCACCGGATCGGTCGCCCTGCACTCGGCATCGGGCGCGACCAGTGGCGCGCGCCAGGGACAGACCTGCCTGGCTTTCGAGACGGACGCCCTGGAGGACCTCGCGCGACGACTCACCGCGAGCGGCTTCGGGAGCGCCGGCCATCTGGAGGAGTCAATGGTCTACGACGAGGCCTACGGCCGCGCGCTCACCATCACGTCCGGCGAGGACGAGCTCACCATCAACGGTCGCTCCGAGGATCTCTACGGCTACACCAGCACCGGCGTCGAGCCCGGGCCGGACGCGGGCGACCTGCGCGTCACACCCATCCGCTTCGTCGACGACCAGGCGTCCGACCGGCGACTGCTGGAGGCGCTCGGTTTCGCCGTGGTCGGCGTGGCCGGGCCCGACTTCACCCAACTCACCCTGCCCGACCCGGGCGGCGCCGTCGGACTCCATCACGTCTACACCGACGAACTTCCCATCGTGCCAGGCCCTTTCGCCATACAACTGACGTTCGAGACGACGACTCCACTGCCCGAGATCGTCGAGCGCGCGACGACCGCCGGTGCGCAGGCGACCCTGAACGAGTCCGAGTTCGGTGACTTCGCCACGATCACGGACGTCGACGGTCAGGAGATCCAGGTACACGCTTGCTCAGCGTGACGTCCTCGCGCTGATAGCCGAGGGCGTCATACAGATGGAGGGCGGCGGCATTCGCGGCGCCCGTCGACAAGCGGATGCGTCGCAACCCGCGCTCTGCCGCCCACAGCTCTGCCCGCCGGACCAATCGCGTTCCGACGCCTTGCTTTTCGTGACCCTCTCGCACCACGAGCTCACCGATGTACGCGTCGAGCTCACCGGTCCAGTGCACATTCTCGCCGATCGACACGAAGCCGACGACCTGCGTGGCGTCTGCGGCGACAAACACCATCAGATCCTCGCCCACCGTCTCGAGGTCTCCAACGACCCACGAACGCACCGCTCGCAACACGGAGTCGGACGCTCGCCACGAAGCAACGCCGAGCGCCAGTCGGTCGGCAAGAGCGAGGACCTCGTCCCGATCGCCCGGCGCCATCGGTCGTATGACGAGTGTGCCGTCAGACACGAGGAACTCGACTGATTGCCAAGTAGCCGGTCACTTCGCGCGCCGTTGCGACCGGATCGGGCACCTCGACCGCACCACTGAGAACGAGCGTCGCGTAGCCGTGCACCAATGCCCACGCGGCGATTCGCGCTGCGTCGTCCGGCTCACCATCGTCCGCACGTACGGCGCCCGCGACGCCCGCCGCCAGGGCGGCCTCCGCGCGAGCCTGCGCCGCGAGCAGGTCTGCATCTTCCGGGTGATGGAGGCTCGGCTCGAACATCACCGCGAAATGCGACGGGTGCTGCAGGGCGAAACGCACGTAGGCGACGCCCATGTCGGCCAGGCTCGGGGCGTCGCCCTGATCCCCGGTCTGCGAGCGGCCTCCCCCACCGTCGTCGGTGGCGAGTTCGCCGGCGAGCAGATCGAACCCTTCGGTCGCCAGCGCGGTCAGCAGGCCGGCCTTGTCACCGAAGTGGTGGGTCGGGGCGGCATTCGACACACCCGCACGTTTCGCGAGCGCGCGCAAGCTCAGGTTCGCGACGCCGGTCTCGGCGATGGCGTCGGCCGCCACGGCCAGCAACGTTCGGCGCAGATCGCCGTGGTGATAAGGCACGCCGACAACCTATCGACTCCATCTATGCATTGACAAGATTACGCGAACGACTTTATCTTTTCACTGACAAGTTTCGCCATACGTCTGGAGCCGGCCATGGAACCGTTGACCTTCCTGCTCGCCACCACACTCGTCGTGTCGCTGATCGGCCGGGTATGGGTGCCGTCGTGGCGCCCTTGGCCGGTCGCGGTGCGCGGCGGCGTCACGGTGATGTTCCTCGCCACCGGCACATCGCACTTCGTCGGCATGCGCGCGGAACTCATCGAGATGGTGCCGCCCGCTTTGCCGGCTCCGGGCGCCCTGGTCACGCTCACCGGTGTCCTGGAGATCGCGGGGGCCCTGGCATTGTTCGTGCTGCCTCTGCGGCACTGGGCGGCCGGCGGCCTGGCCTTGCTGCTGATCGCGATGTTCCCGGCGAACGTCCACCACGCCCTCACCGGCACCGACCTCCGCTGGGACGACACCCTGCTACCGCGAACCGTGCTGCAGCTGGTGTTCCTCGCCGCGGTGCTGATCGTGCTGGTGGCGCAACTGCACGACTTCCGGCGCGATCGCGCAGTGCCCCCGGCCCTGGCGACGCCAGCTCGCGACCCCTTGTCGGTGCCCCGTGGTTGACTGAACACATGATCGAAGCACGCGAGACGAGTCCCGGTGCGGCAGCCGTCGGCCGCGGTTGGGCCACGTCCGTGTCGGACCTCGCGATGTCCGCCGCGCGTGACGAGTTGGCCGCCCTGGCAGCACAACTGAATGATGGTCACGCCCGTCTCGTGGCCTTGGTGCGCCGGGTGCTGGCCGACGAGTTGTGGTGTGGTGCGGGCCTGAAGTCTCCGGAGCACTGGCTCACGGCATACGCCGGACTGACCTGGTCATCGGCCCACGACATCGTCCGCATCGCCGAGCGATCGACCGACCTGCCGGCCATGCAGACCCTGCTCGACAGCGGCCGGCTCAGCCTCGGTCAGGCCGCCGTCGTCGCCAAACACACCCCCGCTGCGTATGACGCGGACGTGGCCGAGTTCGCGTCATACACAACGGTGACCCAGCTGCGAAGAGCGTTGTGCCGCTACGACTTCCAGCTCGACGACGCGGCGAACACCGACGCAGCGGAAGAAGCCGGGAGCGTCGTCCTGCACGGCACCGACGCCGACGACGATGACCTCGTGGACATCGCCTCGGACGCGGCGCAGCAGCGAGCGCCCGGCGCATTCGATCCGGTGACAGCGCCGCCAACACTCGACATGCGATATGTCGAGGGCCGATTCAGGCTGTCGTATGACGCGCCGGCCGACCTCGGCGCCCTGGTCGAGCAGGCCCTGCTCGAAGCAAAGGACACGCTCTTCCGTCTGCACACCACGACATCCGACTCCCCCTGTGGCGACAACGCGGGCACGGCCGCGAAGACCCACCACGGAGCGTCCTTCGGCGAGGCCATGAGTCTGATGGCGCAGCGTTCGCTCGACGACGGCGCGCCACTCGGCCACTCCCGGGCCGGCCGCTACCGCGTCTATCTGCACCTGGACACGCAGGGCCACGGCTGGCTCACCAAGGGCTCCGCAGTCCCTCCCGCACTGCTCGATCGCGTCCTCTGTGACGGGGTCCTCCAGCCGATCTGGGAGACCGAGTGCAAGCCGGTCAATGTGGGTCGAGCCCAGCGCATCGTCCCCGACCGGACCCGGCGATTACTCGAGGACCGCGACCGCGGCTGCCGGTTCCCCGGGTGCCTGGCGAGACATCATCTCGAATGCCACCACCTCGACCACTGGATCGACGGCGGACGTACCGATGCCGATCGGATGGTCATGCTCTGTCCCTTCCACCACGACGAACATCACCGGGGTGCATTCGTCATGGTCGGTGACCCCAGCAGTCCGGCGGGCGTCGTGTTCACGGCACGGGACGGCACTCGATTGCGTTCCGAGTTCCGCCCCTATCGGCCGGCCGTGGGTGGCAGTGGCGCGGCGCCAGACTGGGCGCCCTACGCCGGCCCGACCAACGAGACCCTGCACCTCGCACTCGTCCGGTTCGACGAGCGACCGGCGACTGAACTTCCCGACGGTTGACATCCCCGACGGATGAATTCCCTGCCGACTCAAGGAGATTGGCGTCATACCCTCACGGTGACGACTGGGGGCAGGCAGTGCTCGACCGCACCACAAGTGACGGCCGCGTCGACCCGAGTTCGCCGGCGGCACCAGCCGCGAAGGCCGCCGGAGCAGCTTTGTCGAGCGAACGTCACCTGGCACCAGCGGGGTTCGAGCTACACCCGGGTCACTCCGATGGCCGGCTCGACGTCGTGCACGGCCGAGCCGGAGAGCCCGAAGTCGTTGCTCTGGGTGGACAGTGAGGAGACCAGTGGCGACGATTCGCCCGGCCGCTACGCGATCGACGGCGACGCCTCGACCTTCTGGGGCACGGGCTGGTCGGCCGGCGACGTCCCGCTGCCCCACGAGATCGCGGTCGACCTCGGATCACGTCGCTCCGTCTGCGGCATACACCTCCTGCCGCGACAGGGCACCAACCCCGGAGCCGTCAACGGCCAGATCGCGAAGTATGCCGTCTACGCGACCGACGACCCGGACGTCGCGCTCTCGCACGACGTGACCGCCTGGGGTAGGCCGGTGGCCACGGGCACACTGCCGTCGGGCTTCCAGCCGAAGTTCGCTGCGTTCCCGAAGCCCGTCACCGCGCGCTACCTCATGGTGCAGGCGCTGAGCGAGCAGAACGGCAAGCCGTGGACCACGATCGCCGAGCTCACGGTCGACGCGGCCTGACCGCCCACCTGCCAGGAACGACACGTCGGCGCCGATCACCCGAGCGGTGATCGGCGCCGACGGTGTGCAGCAGGTGTGACCGGCTATCCGCTGAAGCGAGCGACCACTCGGTAGAGGATCGGGTCCTCGTCGCCATACGGGGAAAGCCCATCCGACTCCTGGTCGGTGACCACGTCGAAGCCGAACCGCTCTTCCAGCGACGTGCGGAACTCCGCGGCGTTCTGGAAGCGCCGGTAGTGGTTGCCGAAGGTCTTCTTCAGCTTCTCGTCCTCGTCGGTGCGGAACTCCGCCGCGAAGAGGTCGCCCTCACGGGCGACGGACCGGATGTGCGACAGGAGGTTCTCCTGCACCTCGGCCCTGATCGAGTGCAGGAAGAAGCGCAGGTAGAACAACGCGGCGCCGTCGTGCTGCTCCCGGAACTGACGCAGCGCCTTCTCCAGGGCCTCGGAGTCCGACACGTCGCAGACTTCGAAGGTGGCGCGGTCGGACACCCCGAGCTGCTCGGCGCGGGCGGTGGCACCCTCGACGGCGACACCGGACTGGTCGATGCCCGTGACGTGCCGGCCGACCTGGGCGAAGGCGCAGGAGTCCCGGCCGTCGCCGCAGCCGATGTCGATGACCGCCTCGGGCAGGTTCTCCAGCTTGCTGACCTCGTCGAAGAAGGTCGAACCGACCGCATTCGTATGGCGCGCATAGAAATTCGACCAGTAGACGCGGTCCCGCTGCGGGATGGTCAGGACGCCGTCGTCGGCAACGTCGGTGCGCGCGTGCGACCAGTGGAAGCCCGGTTTGGGCAGGCGCCAGTCGTCCCCGTAGATGTGCGCGACGAGTGGCTCGGGGTTCTTCGGCCGCAGCACCTTCCCGCCGGGGAAGTCCACGAACTCGGTGCCCTGGTAGTCCGCCGTGGTGTAGGTGCCCGATCCGGCCACACCCCAGGGGAAACGCAGTCGCCCCTCGGGGTCGAAGTAGAGATGGAAGAGATCGATGCGGAACTTGCGGTCCTCCGGATCGTGCACGTGCAGCACCCGCTGCCGCATGTCGACCTCCAGACCCGCCTGCAGCAGGGCGAGCGCGATCCGCACGAGCTCGTCGGCGGCCTCCGGCCCGGTGCGGAACTCGGAGATGAACGCCGAGTCGAAGTCGGCATCGTGACCGATGTAGCCGCCCTCGCGCACCGACCCGAGCAGTGTGCCGTAGACGACGAACACGTCGTGTCCGAACTCGGCGGCGACAACCTCGCGCACCTTCGTGTAGATGCCGGAAACCCGCTGCTGCCACTCCTGATCCAGCCGCTTCGACAAGATCACTCGGCCGGTCTGCGTCAGGATGTAGCCCTGATCGAGCCGCTGCTGCAACGTCTTGAGGTTCGACGTGCCGTTCCGCGGAGCGCGCAGGTAGAGCCCGTGGCCGGCGATCGGCACCGGCTGGCCGTCGAACTTCACCGTCACCCGATCGCCCGAGCTCAGGTACGGCCAGATCTCCCTGACCTGGAAGGTGAACGCGCGCGCCTCGTAGCCGGTCCGCACGTTGCGGCGGCCGTCCGAACGGCCCGCGGTCACCCCGGCGCCGACCACGCGCTTGTGCGTCGCGGCGTCCTCGGCGGTCGGCGGACCCTGGTCCTCCTTGGTCACGACCATCGCGGAGAGTGCCCCCTCGGCGGTCGGATAGGTGGTCGAGAGCGTGATCGAACCCAGATGCAACGTGACCGGCAGCGGCGGGGTCTTGACCGGCACCATCACCCAGCCCGAGATCTGGGTCTCCGTCATACGCTCGACCATCCCGACGACCGGCGCGCCGTGTGCAGGTCGGGTGACCTGACCACGGAGCTCACGCACGGCTTGTCGCGCTCCCAGCAGCCTGGTTCGCGACCCTTCCGGGATCCGGTCAATGACGCGTCGTCGCAACGAGGCCATCCGGCAGCCACCTCTCATGGCAAAGCGTGGTCGCGCCCTGCGATTGTCTACGGCAAAGTCCAGACAACATAACCGCAAACAGCAGGTGAACACGCCCAAAGTGGCGACTCTCTTCGCATCGGTTGCGAAGGCACCCTCAGAGCAGCTGCGCCAGCGAGTAGATGAGCAGGCCGACGAGTCCGCCGACCACCGTTCCGTTGATCCGGATGAACTGCAGATCCCGGCCGACGTGCAGCTCGATCCGCTTCGAGGCCTCGTCGCCGTCCCAGCGTTCGATCGTCTGCGAGATGACCGTCGAGATCTCGTGGCCGTATGTCGTCACGACGTGTCCGGAGATCTCCCCGAGACGACGATCGAGCGAGGCACGCAGGTTGTCGTCGGTGACGATCCGGCCGCCCAGGTCGGTCAGGGCGCGCACGAGTCGCTCGCGCAGGTCGCTCTCCGGGTCCTCCAGCGACTCGACCACGACCCGCTTCACCGATTGCCACATGCCGACGAGGGAGTCGCCGACGGACGGGTGGGACAGCACGCGGACCTTGAGTTGCTCGGTCCGCTCCATCGTCGCCGGGTCGTTCTGCAGGTTGTCGGCGAGCTTGGCGAGCAGGTCGTCGACGGCGCGGCGTACCTGATGGTCCGGTGTGTCGCGTATGTCGGCCAGCCACCGCACGAGCTCCACGTGCAGTCGTCCGGCGACGGTGTCGTCCAGCCAGCGCGGTGACCACCAGGGCGCACGACTCCCGATGAGGGAGGTCACGGTCGTCTCGTTGTCGCGCACCCAGTCGTGCAGTTCGCGCACGACCAGGTCGACCACCTGGCGGTGCGAGTCGTCGTTGACGATGCCTTCGAGCAGGCTGCCGAGCAGCGGTGACACCGGCTCGCGCGCGAGGCGCGGCAGCAGGACCCGGCCGAGGAAGTCGCCGACCTCCGCATCACTGATCGAGTCGAGGCCCTTCGCGAGCGCGGGGGCCGACTCGGTGACGACCCGGCGGGCATTGGCCGGGTCGGACAGCCAGCGGCCGACCCGCATCGGCACCTGCGCGGTGGCCAGGCGTTGCTGAACGTTCTCGGCGGTGAGGAAGTTGTCGGTGACGAAGTCCTCGAGGCTGTGCCCGATGCTGTCCTTGCGCTCCGGGATGATCGCCGTGTGCGGCACCTTCAGGCCGAGCGGATGACGGAACAGCGCCGTGACCGCGAACCAGTCGGCGACCGCACCGACCATCGCCGCCTCCGCGGCGGCGTTCACATAACCCCACGCTCCGTGATGCCCGTGTGTGGCGACGAAGATGATCGCCGCGAGGACGAGCAGGGATGTCGCCACCAGCCGCATCCGCCGCAGCCGGCTGCGGCGTTCGAGGTCAGCGGGGCTGAGCGCGGGCGCTGGACTCAGTCGGTCCACGCGACCGGCGCGTCAGTGGTCTTGTTGTCGAAGTCGTCGGCCCGGTAGAGCAGCGTGTACTTCTTGTAGTCCTGGTTGGCCGGCACCTCGTAGACCAGCGTGCCGCTGTAGCTCTTGGTCGTCTTGCTGACGTCACCGTCGTCGAACTGTTCCTGCTTCGGGACCGCCTGGCTCAGCGAGGCGTAGTTGCAGACGTTCTTGTTGGTGTCACGCAGCGTGAAGTAGATGCCGGCGATGCTGCTCTGATCACCGGACTTGTACTTCACGGTCACCTTGATCAGCAGGCTGACCTGGCCCTTCTGCGGGCCGAAGATGTCGTCCCCGGACGGTTTCTTCACCGTGGGGAGCTGCGGGGTGATGCTCACGGTGCCGCCATACTTCTGGGTCAGGTCCAGCGGCTTGCCCCACTTGGCCTTCTTGGTGCTGGGCGCCACCGCGCCGGGCGTCAGGAAGGTGTCGGTGTCGTTGCACACCTTGGCGGGATCCCCGGTCGTCGCTGACGAGGACGGCGCAGCGGAGACGGTGGGGACTCCGGTGTCGGTCGGCACCGGCTCGTCGGTGCTCTGGCCGGTCGACGCCGCGGTCGGCACACCGGTGTCCGTGGCGGCGTTCGCCGTCGACGCCGGCGCCTGCACGGTGGGCGCGCTGTCGTTGCAGCCCGCGAGGGCTCCGGCCACGAGTATGGCGGGCACCGTCCCGAAAGCGATCCTGCGGAGAGCAGTGGTGGTCATAGTTCGTCGAACCCTTTCTCGAAGATGCTTTCGGCCCCCCTGTGACGAGACCACGAGTGGGCTCAGGCTACGCGAACCGTCCATACCTCCGGCCGACCGGACGTCCCTTCATCCTTGACGAACTCCCGGCTGCCCTCGCCGACGGGTATCCCTTGGTGGGTCGCGGCCTGGCTGATCGCGGTCGCGATCCGGTCCCACACGGCCGCTCCCTGCGGAAAGCCCATCTCCCAGCTCATCGCCTCGACGCCGATCACGGTGCGGTCGGGCATCAACTGCGCCCGGGCCCGGGGGTAGGACCCGTCGATCTGGATGACGATCGCCCCCGGTTCGGAATGCACGTCGGTGACGCGGTCGTCGGACGACGCGACGTGGGCGATGAGTTCACCGGCCCGGGTCGGATCCGCGCCGAGTGTCAGGGTGCGGCCCATCATCGACAGGTGTTTGGTCGCCGGGCCGGCCGCGAGCGCCCGGCCGAAGTTGCCCTCGATCGCGCGGTCCCGCACCTGCTGGTGCGCGGTCGACACCTTCCCCTTGACGAAGTACCAGAGGAACGAGCCGATGATGATGACCAGCACCACCAGGAAGAGTTTGGCGATCACCGCCCCAGTATGCCTGCGCCGCCGACGGCGCCGTGCTTCAGTTCGAGAACGCCACGTGCCGCGGGTACGACACGACGCGCACGAGTTCGGCGAGCGTGTCCAGTGAGCCGGCCAGTCGGGCGGGCGGCACGTTGAGCCGCAGCGGGACGCACAGCAGCCGGGTGCCGATGCTGCGCACGACGACCTCCGGGGCCGGGGCCTGATCGGCGTGGGCGTAGATCAGCAGACCCGCCTCGAGCCCGAGTGCGGAGGCGTAGGCCAGCAACGGGTAGAAGTCCGAGCCGTCCCGACGGTCGGCCGCCAGGTGGTAGGCGACGTTGCCGACGAGCACCGGCCGTTGGTCGCGCCGCAGCAGCAGGTCCGGTGTGAAGTGCCACTGCTCCTGGACGTCGAGCGCGTATTGCGGGCGCTCCTCGAGCGAGATGTCCGGCCAGAGCCGGTTGCTCATCTCGGCGGTGATCCACCGGCGGAACAGGTCGTCCATGTCGACCATGAACGCGTGCGCGGTCTGCGATCCTTCCAGATGGCGAATCGTGATGCCGTCCAACGCTTTTCGAGCCAGGTCCAGCGCTGGGGCGTAATGCTCGTTCAGCCGGGTGATCGGCAGGTCGTCGCGGTGCTGGTCGGGGCTGGTGACCTCGACCCCCTCGAAACGCTGGATCAACCGCAGCCCGTCGCGACGGACCAGTGGCGGCAGGTCCGGCCAGGTCAGCACCTGGCGAACGGCGCACAACAGCATCCGGTTCTCGGCGATGTCCGGGGTGAATTCGTCATACCGGCACGGCGGCGTGGAGGCAGCCCACGGCCGGGTCGCGAGCTGGTCGACGAGCAACCGGCCGCGGATGGTGCTGGTGTCCTCCTCCAGCGTGACGTAGCCGTGCAACAGGCCACGACGGGTCGCGGTGTCGATGGCGCGCAGCAGGAAGGCCGCCACCCCGTCGACGAGTTCGCTGTCGCCGGACCAGCCGACGGTGTCACTCCCCCACGCGTCCGACGGGAGGCCCGCGGAGAACATCGTGAAGAGGTTCTCCATCGGAGCACGTGGCTGGACGCGGATCGTGCAGCCGGGAACGGCGAGCGCGCCGACCCACGAGCCGGTACGCAGGATGACGCGTTCGGGGTCGGCCGTCGCGACGACGGTGATCTTGTCGCTCGCCGCCTCCAGCAACGCGGCCCGCGCCGTCGGGGCGAGGCGCATGGGCGCGCTCTCACCGTGCTCGCGGAGGACGACGTCGTTCATCGGACGCTCATCCGATGGTCGTCGCGGCGGGCGGCGGCTCCTCACCGGCCGCGGCACGCGCTCCGGGGCCGTGCCGTTCCAGCACACTCTGCCAGGTGAAGGTCTTCAGCACGTCCTCGCGCCCGTAGAACTGGTCCTCGATGAACGGATAGATGCTGTAGGTCCAAATCCGTTGCAGCGCAGCATCATTCAGACCATCGGACATGAAGTGGCTGTGCCCGATCTGCAGGTGCGGCCCGCGCAGCGCGCGACGCAGCTCGTCGTTCACCCGGTCGACGATCCCGGCGACCCACACCGGTCCGTTGTGTGCCTCCAGCCAGCGTCGCAGCAGACCCTCCATCGGGCCCTCGTGCGGCATGAACGGCACGAAGTGGAACCGGCGCCGCAACGCCGCGTCGACCAGCGCGATCGATCGGTCGGCGGTGTTCATGGTGCCGATGAAGTAGAGGTTCGGCGGCAGCTCGAAGCCCTCGTCCGGCCGGTATGACGTCATGACCGAGTGCGACCGGTATTCGAGCAGGTAGAGCAGCTCACCGAAGACGCGCGGCAGGTTGGCGCGGTTGATCTCGTCGATGAGCATGATGTGCGGAGTGGTCGGATCGGCCTCGGCGGCCTCCGCGAGCATCGCCAGCGGTCCCTTGCGCAGCTCGTAGACCATCTGCCCGTCGGCGCCCAGCCGCGGCCGGAAACCCTCGAAGAAGTCCTCGTACGACGTCGACGGGTGGAACTGCACGACCTGCCGCTTCGTCGAGTCGGGTTGCAGGGCGGCGGCCAGGCGCTGCGCGAGGTAGGTCTTACCTGTGCCGGGCGGCCCGTAGAAGATCAGCTGCTTCTTGTCCTCCAGCAGTCCGTGGACCTCGCGCAGGAAGTCCTCGTCGACCAGCAGCTCGGCGGCAGCCTCGGCGATCAGGTCACGCTCGGGGTCGGCGACAGACTCGCTCTTGTGCAGCAGCCAGAGCGCGAATTGCACCTGCCCCCAAGGGTCCCGGGGCAGCAGTGGCTCGAGGCGGGCGCGCAGCCGGTCGTTGATCACGACGTGCAGGCGGGCGCGGTTCGGGCTGTCGATCTTCGGCAACTGGACGCCGACGGCGCGCGCCACGGCGATCTTGCCGTCCGCTCCGCCCAGCGCGTGGATCGGCAGGTAACGGCCGGGGTGGGCGATCGCCATCAGCTTCATGACGACGGCTTCACCCAGCCCGGGGGCCGGCATACCCTCCCCCAGGATGTGTTCGATCCGGGCCACGTCGTCACCGTCGCCCCACAGCAGTTCCTTGAGCGCCCGGGCGAACGCGTCCAGTCCCGCGGCGTCCATCGTGGCCAGACTGGCCTGCAGCACCGAGTGGGTGCCCGGGTGGCCGTAGGCGCGGCCGCTGAGCAACCGGCGGAAGGCCGCCATGTCGAAGGCGTCGAGTCCGCTGGGTTCGAGTGCCTGGGCCAGCGCGCGACGCTGTTCCTGGTGCCAGTTGTCCCGGTCACCCGGGTAGGGGCGCTCGGCGACGAACCGCTCGAGCTGGGCGAGCAGCTCCAGGTCGACCGGCCCGGTCGGAGTCGGTTCCTTGCCCGACATGACCTCGACCAGCGGAGCCAGCCGTCGCACGGTGTCGACGATCTCGTCGGCGAAGTCGGCGCGACCGAGCGGCTCCGGGTGCGGCCACCAGCGGCCGACATAGACCTCGCCGCCGGGGTACTCGCGTTCCACCGGTTCGACACGGTCCGGGCTGCTGGTGGTGCGCAGGTGGAAGAAACGCATGCCCTCGGGCAGGTGCTCCTGAACGGCGTTGCCGATCTCCTCGTGGCGGGCACCCGAACCGGGGCCGTCCCAACCGGAGTGCAGGCCGACCGCGACACCCGAACGGGTGATCCACAGCCGGAATCCGGGCGCGCCGGTACCACCGGGCAGTGCCCAGGTCGCGTGCGAGTCCACGCGGTACGGCGCGTCCTTGGACTGGCCGGTCCGCGTCTGCAGGTTGGTCTCCTGCAGCCGCAGGCCGGTGGCCTGCCGCAGCGGCTCGTGCAGCGAGCGGACGGTCAGCGTGGCGACCCCGCGCAGCTGCAGGGCAAGACCCGCGGCGCGTGCGTCCGCGTCGGCCGATGCATAGCCGAGACCGGGCTTGAAGTCCGCGATCAGGTCGGCCGCCTCCTCGCAGATGTCCGGCAGCGAGCTGCCGAGACCGACGAAGGACTGCTTGCTGCCGAGATAGCCGACCAGCCGTTCGGCGACACTCGGGTCGTCGGGCTCGAAGCTGCGGCACAGGTCGGCGAACGCCAGGTAGCGCTCGGAGTGGCTCAGGTGCCGGCCCATCCAGCCCAGCGTCTGGAACGGATCGGAGCCGCCCGGCCACAACGTGGGCCATTCCGTGCGTGCATCGGTCGCCCAGAAGATCGACAGCACGGTCGGCACGCGGGACGCGTCAAGCTTGTTCTCGGTGTATTCCTCGAGAGCTCGGATGCGAGCCGCGGCTTCCTCATCGTCGCGCGGAGTCTGAGTGGTCTCGACCAGCAGGTCGGCCAGGTCGCGCTCGTAACCGCCTGCGGTGCTGCGCAATTGGCCGAGCCAGGTGGGCAGGCTCGAGGCGTGCTGCGCGAAGGGGCCGGGGCGGCGGGACCAGACGGCGAAGCCTTCGACGAACGCGTGCAGGTCACGTCCGACGGCGAGCGTCCGGATGAGTTCGCGTGCCTCCGCCACCCGCTCGTCGCGCAGCGAATCCACCTGATGCCACAGGCTCTGCGCGGCAGGATCGTTGTTCGCGGCGACCTTGATCAGCTCGTAGGTCGCCTTCCAGCGCCGCAGGTCGCGCTGTCGGCCGGGGCTGAGGGTGGCCGAGCGCTGGGCGCGCTTCACCTCGAATCCGAGCCCCACCAGATGGGCACCGATCTCCTCCGCCTCGGGCAACGACACCGGCGTCAGAGGTCCGAAGTCCGCGCGCGCGAAGCCGTGTGCGGCAGCGGCCACGGCGGAAGCGTCATACACCACCCCGTCGAAGTGCAGGACGTGCTCGATATCGGGTTCGAACCCGTATGCCGCGAGGAACGACTCCCGTCCTTGGGATTGCCATTCCTGCAGTGCTGCGAGCACATCTTCTCGGGTGATGTCGGCGAGGGCCACGGTGGTTGAAGCTCCGAAAATCGGTGGGGAAGGAGGAGAGACCGAAAGTCCAGATTACGGGATGACCGATCTCGCTCGGCGGGCAGCGCGAAACCGACCCGGCCGACCGTCCAAGTTTGGCACCATGGGGTTCGTGCCCGTGCAGCCCCTCCGCTCCGACGTCAATTTCACCGGCGCTTTCGCGCCCGATCAGGACACTGTGATCGGCCGTCTGGTGCTGCGGATCTGCATCGGCACGGACAGCCGGGACGAGCTGGAGGACCGGTTGCGGTGGGAGATGATCGGCGACGGCGCACTGCGCGACGCCGACATCACGCAGGAGTCGGTGCCCGAGCTCGTCGACTGGCTGATCCAGGACCACAACACCCAGGTGCCCTTCCCCAGCCAGACCGCACTCGGCCTGATCACCGCGCTCGAGGAGCTCACCGCGGAGGGCATCGTCTTCGGCTTCGGCGAGGGCAGCGACGTGATGCAGTCACTCACTGCCGTCTCGAACGCCGCGAACACGATGGCGCAGGAAGGGCATTCGATCGACGGCTACTGCTTCAGCACCACGGCCGACGTGGAGCGGATGATCTTCGATCAGGAGCTGTATGTCGCCTTCGGCGTGTTCCGCGAATCCGGCGAGGGCGCGGTGCAGATCGGCCGGCGCATCGTCGAGGCGTTCACCCGCCACGACCTGCAGGTCGACTGGAACGGCACCGAGGAACAACGGATCCAGATCATCGGTGGCTACGCCGTGCCGTTCATCGACGAGACCGATCATGCGGTCTGATCCCGGGCAGGTGGACATCGACAGCGCCATGGCCGACGTCGACGTCGACCAGCTGCGCTCGCGAGGGTCGGTCAAGTGGTCGGTCACCAGCGGCGACCAGCTCGGCGCGTTCGTCGCCGAGTCGGATCTCCCACTCGCCCCCGCGATCCGGCACGCTCTCGCCGACGCCATCGGGTCCGGGCTGACCGGCTATCTGCCCACTCCCGTCGCGCGAGCCACGGCAGCCGCGTGTGCGTCGTTCCAGCAGCGCCGGTTCGGCTGGCAGGTCGACCCGGAGCAGGTCGAACTCCTCCCCGACGTGCTCGGCGCTCTCGCCTTCACCCTCGGCCGGCTGGTCGAACCGGGCACGCCCGTGGTGTTGCCGACGCCGGCATACATGCCGTTCCTGGAGCTCCCCACCGCCGTCGGACACGAGCTGCGCATCCTGCCGATGGACCTGGTCGACGGCCGATTCGTGATCGACCCCGAGCGGCTCGCCGCCGCGTTGGGCGACGGCGGACTCCTCGTCCTGATCAACCCGCACAACCCGACCGGACAGGTCGCGTCGCGGGCGGAACTGCTGGCGATCGCCGACGTGGTCGAGGCCACCGGCTCGACCGTGTTCGCCGACGAGATCCACTCTCCCCTGGTCTATCCGGGCACGCGGCACGTGCCCTACGCGTCCGTGGACGCGCGCACTGCGGCACACACGGTCACCGCGGTCTCCGCATCGAAGGGCTGGAACCTGCCCGGCCTCGCCTGCGCCCAGCTGATCATGACGTCCGAGGAACATCGGCGCCGCTGGAACGCGTCGCCCGAGGTCGTCCGGCACGGCACGTCACCGCTGGGTGCGGTCGCCGCAACGGCGGCATACGGGTCGGAGGGTGTGACGCACCTGGATGCGATCGTGGACCACCTGCAGCGCGGCCGCGACCTGTTCGCCGAGCGTATGGCGCAGGCGCCGTCGATCGGCTACACGCCTCCCGCTGCGACATACATCCATTGGCTGGACCTGCGGAACACCGCTGTCGACCCGGCGGCGGTGGCGGAACGGACCGGCGTGCTCGGCACGAACGGAACCGCTTGCGGCACAGCGGGATTCCTACGCCTCACGCTGGCGACGTCGCACGCGGTGATCGGTGAGATCGCCGACCGGTTGGTGACGCTAACCTCCGATGACGCGTAGCTGGATCGTCTCCGGCATGGCGCGCAGGTCCGCGACCGCGGCGTCCGGCAACTGCGCGACGTCCGTGACGACGTAGCCGTTCTCACCGCGCGTGTTGAGCAACTGGCCCTCGATGTTGACGCCGTGGTCGGCCAGGATGCTGTTGACCTTGGCGAGCACGCCGGGGGTGTTGCGGTGCAGGTGGGTGATGCGGCGACCGCCCGGGCGCTCCTCCATCGTGAGCGAGGGCAGGTTGACGCTCAGGGTCGTCGTGCCGCGGTCGACGTAGTCCCGCAGCTTGCTCGCGACGAACCGGCCGATGTCCTCCTGCGCCTCTTCCGTCGAACCACCGACGTGCGGGGTGAGGATGACGTTCGGGATGCCCTGCAGCGGTGAACTGAACGCCTCGCCGCGGGACTTCGGCTCGGTCGGGAAGACGTCCACGGCCGCGCCGGCGATGTGGCCGGACAGGAGGTTCTCGCGCAGTGCGTCGTAGTCCACGACGAAGCCGCGGGACAGGTTGAGGAAGAGCGACCGCTCACGCATCTTGGCGAACTGCTCGGCACCGAAGAATCCGGCGTTGCCCGAGCGGCCGTCGACGTGCAGCGTGATGACCTCGGCGGTCTCCAGCAACTCGTCGAGGCTGTCGCAGCGGTGCGCGTTGCCCATGGCGAGCTTGTCGTCGGTGTCGTAGAAGAAGACCTGCAGGCCGAGCATCTCGGCGACGACCGACAGCTGCGAGCCGATGTTGCCGTAGCCGACGATGCCGAGCTTGCGGCCGCGGATCTCGTGCGAGCCCTTGGCGTTCTTGTCCCACACACCCTTGTGCAGCGACCCGTCCTTCTCGGTCAGCCGGCGGGCCATCGCGATGATCTCGCCGATCGCCAGCTCGACGACGCTGCGGGTGTTGGAGAACGGCGCGTTGAACGTCGCGATGCCACGGGCGGCCGCCTCGTCCAGCGCGATCTGGTTGGTGCCGATGCAGAAGGCACCGATCGCGGTGAGGCCGGTCGCCTTCTCCAGCACGGCCGACGTGATCTCGGTCTTGGATCGGATGCCCACCAGGTCGACGCCCTGCAGGGCGTCGATCAGCTCGGGCTCGTCGAGGGCCCCGGTACGGGTCTCGACCTCGAATCCCGCTTCGCGCAGGATCGACTCGGCGAACGGGTGGATGCTTTCCAGGAGCAGCGCCTTCACAGGGCGCAGTCTCCCATCGTGACCCGGCGGGCTTCACAGCGCGTCCGGTATTCGGGCGCCACATCCGTATGCCGGACGGGTCCGTCGCCCTCGAGGAACTGCCCGCGCCGGCTCAGCAGCCCGGGATCCCCTGCAGCACATAGCCCGCTGCCCGCAGCTTCGGCAATGCGGCGCGCAGCGCCGCGACCGTCTGTGACCGATCTCCTCCGCCGGTGTGCATCAGGACCGTGGATCCGGCGCGGGCGGTGAGCAATTGGTGCTCGATGGCGGGTACACCCGGCCGTGCCCAGTCGCGGGTGTCGACGTTCCACAGTTCCACCCGCTGCCCACGAGCCCGGATGAGGGCGTCGACCCTGTTGTCCGTCGCACCGTACGGCGGGCGAACGCATCGTGCTCTCCCCTGCACCCGGTCGGTGTCGTCCAACTGCTGGGTGATGGCGGCATCGGTCAGCGTCGGCAACGACGGGTGGTTCCAGGTGTGGTTGCCGACGTGGGATCCCTGGGCACGGATCTGCCGGATCAATGCAGCGCGCCCGACGGCGTTCTGGCCGATGTCGAAGAACGTCGCGGTCGCACCGTTGTCGGTCAGCACCCGCAGGATCTGTGGTGTCCACACCGGGTCGGGACCGTCGTCGAACGTCAGGAAGATGACCTTCGCGCCTCGTACCGGTGAGCGCTCGACCGGTGCGGCCGGTGCCGTCCGTCCGACGGAGCGCCTCGGCTTCGGCACTGCCGAAGACGGCGCGCTCGCCGCCGACCGGGTCGTTGCCACTGCCGCCACCGGTGAGGCATGCACCGCCGGTCGGACCACGGCACTCCCGTGCATCGTTGCGGTGAGGACCGCCGCCGAGACGATCGTGGCTGCGGCTGCCAGGCCGGTGAACACCGTGCGCATGATGTGACTCCCCCGAGTGTCTGTCCACGCTGCGGTCGCAGCGTGGATGTGCCCGGGTGGACGCCGCCGCGGTCGCCCTGGTTGGTGCCGTGACCGAACCGTTGCGAAACGACGAATACGCCTGGCACGACAGTGACTTGCGTCACCACCGGGCCAGGCGTACGTCGAGCAGCGGGTGCTCAGACCGTCGCGTCACCGATGAGGTGCACGTGGATGCCGAGTTCGGCGAACATCGCGGCCTTGGTGGCCAGTGCGCGGTCTGCGGCGTCGGCGTCGGGTCCGTAGGCGACACACAGGTGGTTGGCCTTGTGCCGTGCCATGAACTGATCGCGGCTCACTCCGTGCAGCACCGCGTGCATGATCGGCCACTCCGGGTTCGTGGCGTCGAGCCGGCGTTGGGTCTCCTCCTCCGGCAGCTCGACCGCGGTCAGCCGGCCGAGGTCGGCATGCAGTTCCCCGTCCATGATGAACACCCGCGACCAGACGACCTCACCGGGCTTGGACACGCCGGCGAGCGTCCCACCGCCCAACGGGAAGAACATCGGGTTCTGCCGCTTGGAGTAGGACTTGTCGTAGCCACCCTGGTGCGAGGCCGGCACCGATCCGGAGATCTCCATCACCCAGACGAACTGCCCGTCATACTCCTCACCCCAGCGGATGTCGTGCAGGGTCGTCGCCGGATCCAGACCCATCGCCGTCCAAATGCGGTTGGTGGCAAGGGAATCCACCGCAACCCCCCAGTCGACCTCGTTGAAGTGCGGGAGCGCCTTCCCGGCATACAGCTCCCGGGAGCCGTCGCGGCTGTATGCCGGTGGGCGCTCCACGTTGTTGAGCAACCCCTCCGCCAGATCGCTGGCGGGAACGGTGTCCTTCAGACCCTGTTGGTACTGGATGCCGACCGCGTCGAGGCCGAAGTCGTCCGACATGCGCAACGCCGCGATGTACATCTTGTACTGACTGATCAGCTGCGCCTTGGTCAGCTCGGTGGGCTCGTCGGTGCCGATGTGGAAGGTCATGCCGTGATCCACCAGCCACTGGTGCACGGCCTCGGCCTCGTCGTCGGTGACCTTCTGCATCTCCGCCACCAGTGCGCTCTGGGACAGCCGCTCCTTGTAGATGCCGAGCGGGTTGATCAACTCGTCGTCGAAGATCGCGTTGTACATGCCCATGCAGCCCTCGTCGAAGACGCCCGCGATCGCCTTGTCGGCTCGCAGTTGTTGCGCGAGTGCGACACCGAGCTCGCGCTCGGGACTGTCCGGCTGAGCGCCCAGGTCATGGACGTGGCTCTGGTCGTGCTCCAGTCGTCCGGTCGCCAGCCAGGTGCGCAGCCCGTCACGGGCCCAGTCGTCGGTGAAG
The DNA here is from genome assembly GCF_055397625.1 of Flexivirga sp. G2. Lineage (NCBI taxonomy): Bacteria > Bacillati > Actinomycetota > Actinomycetes > Micrococcales > Dermacoccaceae > Flexivirga > Flexivirga sp. G2. The sequence goes on along the minus strand of NZ_AP039675.1, from coordinate 1,528,290 downwards.
TCCTTGCTCCACAACGCCGAATACGCGATGCCCGCCTTGGTCATGCTGGCGGTCAACCCGAGGAGTCCGACGAGCCCCGGGAAGTCGCCGACCCAGTTGGCCACCACCAGGATCGGGCCGCGATGGCTGCGCAGACCGGCGAGCACGTGGTGGCTGTATTGCCAGACCGCTTCCACCACGATGAGTGGCGCATCGGGTGGGATCTGCTTGAAGACCTCGATGCCGGCCCGTTGGCTGTCGATGAAACCGTGCTGCTTGGCCTCGTCATACGGGTGTCCGCGGTGCACCGACCAGCCCAGCGCCTCCACCGCCGCGCCGAGGTCCTTCTCCAGCGTCTGCTGCACGGACCAGCAGGTCTCGTTCGCGGCCGGGCGCAGATCGCCACTGGCCACCGTCCACACCTCACGCTCCGCTGCGGTCGCCTCGGCTCGTGCGACCGGCACGTCATACATCGTCATTCGAATCTCCTTCTGCGTGAGTGGGTTTCGTGTGCATCTGGGGCTGTTCCGCGAGCACGTGCATGATGTCGCGGGTGCTCTCGTAGAGCTGCCGGTAGAGGACGTAGCGATCGTCGTAGAGCGCCCTGTGTCCGGGGATCGGCCGGCACACCGCGCGCGACGGGTTCCAGTCGTTGATGTCGGCGTCCGCCACCTGGGTGGCCGCCAGGTATGCCGCGCCGTATGACGCACCCACCGTGCGGTGCGGGATCACCTGGTCGACCCCGGTGACGTCGGTGACGATCTGTGGCCAGAGGCGGCTGGTGACGCCGCCGCCAACGGCGACAACTCGTTGCACTGAAGCGCCGGCTTCGAGCATCGTCTCGATGTTGTGTCGGACGCCGAAAGCCGTGGCTTCCAAGGCAGCTCGGTAGATATGTGGTCTGCCATGGGACAGCGTGAGTCCGGCGATGACACCACGGGCGGACGGATCCATGATCGGGGTCCGTTCACCGGCGAAGTAGGGAAGCATCAGCAGGCCGTCGGACCCGGCGGGTACGTCGGCAGCCTCCCGGACGAGCGACGCGTAATCGACGCCGCCGTAGAGATCGCGCAGCCAACCGGTGATGGCGCCGGACGTCGCCATGCCGCCGGCCAGACTGAACGTGCCGCGCAGGGCGCCGACCGGCCCCCACAAAGCAGGGACACGCACCGGCTCGGCGACGGTGTTGATCAGGAACATCGTCGTGCCGTACATCAGCATCAGGTCACCGGTGTTGTGCGCGCCGACGCTGATCGCCTCCGACCACGCGTCGATGGTGCCGGTGATGACCGGAATCCCTTGTGGCAAGCCGGTTTCGGCGGCTGCCGCAGCTGTGATGTTGCCCGCCGTCTCGTCGGCCCAGTGCAACGGGGGCAGCATGATGCCCGGCGCAACGTCGCCGGCCCACGGCTGCAGCCACTCCTGCGCCTGCACGTCATACATCGGGGTGCACTGGCTCGCCGAGTGATGATCGAGGACGTATTCACCGGTGAGTTTGCGCACCAACCACGAGGAGGGCATGAAGAACCGCCGCGCACGCGCATAGGTGTCCGGCTCGTTCTCGGCCACCCAGGCGATCTTGGTCCCGGCCGCCTGGCTCGACATCGCCGAACCGCACCGGCGCAGAATCTCCTGCGCGCCGCACCGGCGATCGCACGCGTCCTGTTGGGCCTGCGCTCGAGTGTCGACGCCGTAGAGGATGGCCGGCCGCACCGGCTCGTCCCGCTCGTCGGTCAGCAGCACGCACGGGCCCATGCCACTGACCCCGACGGCCACGACATCGTGCCTCGTCCCGTCAACCAGTTCCCTTGCCAACGAACGGAATTCGTCCCACCAGATGCGGCCGTCCATTTCGACGTGGCCGACGGCAGGACGGTCGACGCCGTGCTCGCGTGTCGCCTGCGCGACGACGTCGCCGGAGCCGTCGACGAGGACACCCTTCGTGCTCGAGGTACCGATGTCGACACCGAGGAACACTTCACTCATCGCTTCCCCTCCCAGATGTCTCTCGGACCGTGACCGACAGGTTGTCGCCGCGCAGCGGTGTGTAGCTCGCGGAGTCCGCGCCGATGGTCAGCATGCCGAGTCGCACGCCGGCGACGACCGGCCAGCGCCCCGGCACCCGGTCGGTGACGATGCGGCCCTGAACCACATCGATCGTCATCCGCGGCCAGGCGGCGACCAGGCCGAACGCCGCCATCGAACGCACGTAGTGGTTGCCGCACTCGACCTCGTTGAAGGGATTGCGTGCCGAGCCGTCATACCGGTCCCGTACGTCCCGCACGATCTGCGTGGCGATCTCGTGCTCGCCGAGTTGCGCCAGGCCGGTGGCTGCGGTGTATTCGATGCCGGTCCACACCTCGTTGCTGTACGGCGAGGGGCGTTCCGGCCGTCTGCCGCGTGGATAGGTGCAATTGAGCAACCCGCGCTCGTGCGCCGAGGCGAACGTTCGCAGGTGGTTGAAGTGCCCGACGAAGCCGTCACGGTGGTTGTGCTCCCAGATGCCGAGCAGCGCGCGACGCACGTTGTCGGCCGCGAGGCCGTGCTCGACGTCACCGGCGATCGCCATCGTCACGCCGGCCAGTTGATCGCCGGCGAGTCCCGGGCCCAGCTGCAGGTCGGGGTCGACGAGGTCGTCGGATCCCATGTCCGGGTTGTCTCCCGTATGACGGATGCGTAGGCCCTCGGCGATGTGCGAGTCATCGCCGGGTGGCAGGACATGATGCTCGTAGAAATCGCCGTTGAACAGCTTGGTGTCGGTGGCTGCGGCGCCCCGATCCCGCAATTCGCGACATTGAGAGGCGAATTCGCTATCGCCGACGACGTCGGCAAGCTCCGCCATCGCCCCGAGCGCAGCGAGGTACCAGGACTGTCCGACGCCGTTCGGCCCGTAGTACTCGACGTCCATCGTGTTGTGCTGGCAGCCCTCCATCAGGCCGTCGCGGTCCGCGTCCCAGCCGTTCGGCACCCAGGCGAACTCGAGCGCCGACCGTGCCGCCGGCCACAGGCGTCGCAGGTGTTCGGTGTCGCCGGTCAGCAACCAGGTCCGGTGCAGCCGGACCAGCGCACCCATCTGTCCGTCCGCCGCCGCAACCCGCCAACCGGTGCCTTCGGTCTCCAGGGGTAACCCGGCGCGGAAGCTCATCATGCCGCGCTCGTCCATGCTGTGCACGAACTCGACGTCTCGCATGTCCCACGCGAGATCCGGGAAGAGCGCTTCCAAGGCGTACTGGTAGTTCCACACGTGGGTGCAGCTGCCATGACAGCTGCCGTGGTCGTCGTTGCTGCCCTCCCATGCGAGGAAGGTTCCATCGGCGATCCGGAAACACGTCGTGGACTTCAGCACCGACAACGTGGACAGTACGGCGTCGGACACCGGATCCGGGAGGTCCGACTCAAGAATCGTTTCGACGAATTCCGTTGTCCTGTCCTCGAGTTCGGCCAGCCCGGGCAGCTCCCGGCGCAGGACGTCGCCCGCATCGGCATACCGGGTCGCGTAGTGGTTCCCGACGATCGCGTCGCCGTAACCGAAGCGCGGCGCCGGGGCGAAGGCGTGTGTCCACGCACGCCGGTTCGGGAAGTGCCAGGCGATCGCGAACGTCAACTCGACGACTTCGCCCGGCCGCACGGTCGTCGCCTGGACCAACGATCCGGTGGGGAGTCGCGCAGGGTCCGCGGGCTCGCTCAGCTGTCCATCGGCTTCGAGGTCATCCCAGAACTCCAGCAACGAGTCGCCCCACGAGCGCTGTGCCCAGTTCGTGCGCAGGCTCGAGGCTCCACCGCCAACGGTGGCCAGCGCGAGACTCCCCCATGCTTCGGAGTCCTCGGCGACCTTCTCGCTGCGGCCGACGAGCATCGTTGCGCCGTCGAGAGACTCGGCGGTGAACACATTGCCGCCGGGCAACTGTTCCCCCGGCAGATGGCCAACCACGTTCGGGACGCTGAGGCACACCGATGCTTCCACGGGTTCCGGTCCCGGGTTGTGCAGCGACACCCGAAGCAGTGCGAGTGGTAGGCCGCTGGCGTCCGCGTCACCCGGAACGAGGGGGTTCATCGCACCGACGCTTGCCTCGAGCGGCACGCCCGGGTCGGTCAGGTGCACCTGCCCGAAGGGGTATGCCGCCTCGAACGTGCCTTCGGCGAACCGCGGCAAGCCACTGAGCGGCACACCACTCCCCCATGAGCCCGCCAGTTCCCCTGGCAACAAGGATGATTCGAGAGCGCGTTGGACGACCTTTCCGCCGCTCTCGGTGCGCAGCACGAGGAATGCGCCGGGGTTGTGGTCCTTGGCGGGACGGTTGAACAACTCCCAGTCGCGCAGCTGTCCGCGTCCGCCGAGGCTGATCGTGCCGGTGCCGATCCCGCCCACGGGCAATGCGATCCGCTCGCGCCGCGGGCCGTCATACCGGCGGGCCACCGGCCACTGCGAAAGCTTCATCGGTGTGCGTCACCCACGATCTGCACGGTGCGCAGGGAGAAGTCATAATCCGACATGCCGGCCGGCGCGCAAGGGCAGACGTTCGACTGCAGCCAGGCGGACTTGCCGTCCTTGGCGATGAACTTCGACGGGAGCGACAGGCCGTACCCGCCGAACTTCTTCGTCGTCCACGGATATGCCCCGAAATCAACGGAGTTGGTGTGCTTCCACGGCCCCCAAGGTTGGTTCGCCGCGTAGAACTCGAAGGTGTTCTCGGTCCAGGACGTGTAGATGTACCGGTGCTGCGCCGGCACGTAGACGATGCCGCCCTGGCTGATCACCGAGTTCCCGAGCGGACTTCGTCGGGTGTCGGTCAGCACGGGCTTCTTCTTGCCGATCTGCCTGGTCCAGGTTGGCCGTCCGTGCGAAATCCCCTGGTAGAACTCCCACTTCGACCGATCCTGCACCTGCGAGCGCGGTACCCGGGCGAGGAAGAGCTCTGTCGGGTCGGGCACGACGTCGCTGTAGGAGTCGCGCCAGTTCCCGTCCAGTCCGTAGGCGTAGACGTAGCCGCCCCGCGCATCGCGGTATGCCTTGCCGTAGTCGAGGAACATGACGGTCGTGAAGACACCGCCGGAGAACATCGGCTTCTTCCTGTCCCACGACCAGTGCACACCGTCGGTCGACGACGCGATGGTCGCGGCCGGCGCCTGGTTGAAGTCGCTCGACAGATCCTCCACTGCGAGGTACTTCTTGGTGCCGACGCACGCCATACCCGTTGGTTTGCGGGTGTATCCGGTGCCGGACCAGACCTGACCGAGGTCGTCGCCCTGGGCGAGGTTGGTGCCCTGCAGACCGGTCTTCGGGGTTCCCGAGATCCGCGTGACACCGATGTCGGTGCCCGACCCGCCGAAGCCCTTGCCATCTCCGTAGGCGGCGTACACCTGCCCATCGGCGGCCCAGCAGTTCGGCCAGAGGTCACCGTCCGCGCCGGCCTTCACCGTCGGCGCGTCGGCGACGTCGATCCGCAGAGCCGTTCCGCTGCTCGTGCCGTGCGGGCTCGCTTGGGCACGCGAGGATGCTCCGACGCAGGCCGAGCAAGACACGATCGCGGTGAGTACCGCTGCGGCTGCACGCATTCGACGTCCGTCCAGATGCATCCGCCCAATCGATCGCTCACTCATCGCATGGGCTCCATCGGTTCTCCGCTGATCTCCAGGGCTTCGACCGACGGGAAGTCGGGCCGGTTGGTCACGGGCCGGTCCAGATAGAACAGCGCGGTGGACGCGATGTCATCGGTCAGCGGCCGGTAGAGGTGATGCGGTCGCCAGCCCAGTGCCTGGATGTCCACCGTCAGGTCCTCGGCAAAGTGGATCGGGTCCGGCACGTGCCAGCGATACATGCCGAAGCGCTGCTGCGAACGGTAGAGACCGTCGGGTGCGATCACCTGCGGCATACCCAGATACGGCGTCGTGTATGCCGTGTAGCCGTTGCCCGGCACGTCGAAGTTCCAGGCGCCGCCGAAGTAGTCCTCGGTCCCGGTGCCGCAGATGGTCGGGAAGCCGCCATCCTGACCGGCGTCCCCGTCCAGGTAGAACTTGATCTCACCCTCGCCCCACCAGCCCGGGCTGTTGACGCCCCACGCGAGGTAGGTGCCGACGTAGTGACCGTGGCCCTGCACGTTCGTGACTATCGGGTGGGTCTCCTTGTGTGCCAACGGGTTCGACCGGTTGAACTGGGCGTGCAGATATCCGGAGTCGCGTTGGTCACGGCCTGTCTCGTAGGTGACCTGGTAGTAGATCGTCGCGGTGTCGGGCGAGAGGTTCTCGACGGTCAGGCGTGCCGATTTCGCGAACGGCATCGGCCAGTAACTGTTGAATCCGCCGTTCGGATTGGCGGCGATCATGCTCGAAGAGACCTGTGCGTACTGTCCCCAGCCGCTGGCGAAGAAGTCGCCGAGCGGTACCTCGATCGCCGGCTCGTCCGACCCGTCCCAGTAGGCACGCAGCACCAGACTGCGCCAGTTGTCCCGGTGCGTGGTCAGCCAGATGTGGGTGATCGTCGCCGGCTCGTCGATGGCAGCCATGTCGAACGTCTCGCGGCCTCCGACGTCGACGCTGGGTGAGATCTTCCACCCGACGCCGAGCTCCGCGGCACACGCCGCACCGGTCCCTCCGGTCGCGCGGCCACCACCGCCCTTGCGTCCGTCGAAGTTCTCGGGCGAGATCGACCACGTCTGCACGTCGCGCAGCCGGGCGAGGTCGAAAGTCATGCGGATTCCCTTTCCAGGACGTCGTTCTCGGTGGTTTCGTCGATCGAGAGCAGGCCGGTCTCGACCGCGCTCGTCCAGAATGCGGCCGCGCTGACCAGCGCGACCGGCGCCGGCACCAGCAGCAACACGGATGCACTCACTTGGATGGCGAGCCATGCCCCGAAGCCGAGCAGCACGGGCGCCGCAAGGAAGCGCACCGGCCAACGGGCCACGAAGCCGGCCGCCATCCGCCACTGGGTGCGCCGGTCGGCTGCGGGCACGCCCGTGGTCAGCTGGACCATCGCCGCGGTCACCGGCACGAGACACGCCGTCACAGCTCCGGAAACGCCGATGGAAGCCAGTAGCAGCGGCTGGCCGCTGCGTCGCCATACCTCGACAGCGACGACGAACAGGGCTCCCGCGATCGCGACCGGGATCACCGCCGCAATTCCGTGCCGGACTCCCGCAGCCCAGCCGAGTCGCCAGTCCGCGAGGCCGGCATCGTCTTGTCCGACAACGGCATTCGCCACCGCACCGATCGCCGTCGCCGCAGGCGTGACGAGGACAGCCAGCAGAAGCACGGACAGCGGTGTGGCGCCGGGAGCTACCAGCGCCGCGACGCACGCGCTCAGGCAGACCGCGACGCTGCCCGCCATCAACAGCGGCAGATGCGGCCACAGGCCACGCACCGAACGGCGCACCAGGATCCGCTGGGTGGCGACGAGGCTCATCCGCGGATCCCCGCCGATGCGATGCTCGCCACGAAGGCGCGCTGGAAGATCAGGAAGACCACCAGGACCGGCACCACCACGGCGGTGATCGCCGCGAAGACCACGACCGACGAACCGCCTTGCCCTGCCTGCAGAGTGACCAGCCCGATCGGCAGCGTCATCTTGTCGTGACTGGACAGGAAGATCAGCGGGCCGAAGTAGTTGTTCCACGATGCCTCGAACGTCAGGATCGCCATCGCGGCCAGCGCCGGACCGCTCAGCGGCACGATCAGCCGGAAGAGGATCCACAGATGGCTCGCGCCGTCGATCCGGGCCGCCTCGTCCAACTCCTTCGGGATGGTGTTGAAGTACTGCCGGAAGAAGAAGATCGAGAAGACGTTGATCAGCGCCGGTAGCCACAACGCCTGCAGCGTGTCGATCAGGTGCAGGTTCCGCATCAGGATGAAGACGGGGATGATCGTCATCTGCACCGGGACCATGAGTGCCGCGAGCATCAACGCGAACAGCCGGTCCCGACCACGGAACGGCAGGCGTGAGAACGCGTATGCCGCAAGGACACTCACCAGCAGCGAGCCCGCGGTGGAGATCACCGAGACGATGAGACTGTTCAACGCCATCCGCCAGAACGGGATCAACCCGTCGATGTCCTTGAAGTTCTCGATGGTGAACGGTTTGGGCAGCCAACCCGGTGGGATGCCGAAGGCAGCACCCTCCTCGGTGAAGCTCTGCACCAGCAACCAGACCAGGGGCGCGAGCATGATCACGCCGAGCACGGCCAGCACCACGCCGAGCAGCACCTGACCGGCGGAGAAGCGGCGTCGGCGTCGGGGCACAGCGACCTTCGTCGGTGCCGGACCCGGAGTGACCTTGGCGAGGTCAACGCTCATGACTCGTACACCCACTTCTTGCTCGCCCAGAACTGCAGCGCGGTGACCGCCGCCATGATGACGAAGACCAGGAGTGACACCGCCGAGGCGTATCCGACCTGGAACGACTGAAAACCCTTCTGGTAGAGGTACATCACGATCGTCAGGGTCGAGTTGTCCGGACCGCCGTTCGGCGTGATGATCTGCACGGGGTCGAAGATCTGGAACGCACCGATGAAGGTGATCACTCCGGCGAAGAAGATCGTCGGAGACATCAGCGGGATGGTGACATTCCACAGCACCTGCCAGCCGTTGCACCCGTCGGACCGTGCGGCCTCGATGAGTTCGGTCGGCACGGTCTGCAGGCCGGCCAGCATGATGATGAAGGTGAAGCCGATCGTGTGCCACCAGTCGATGGCGATGATCGCCGGCAGCGCCCAGTGCGGATCGGTGAACCAGTCCGGCGAGGTGACCCCGATCTCGCTGAGGTAGTACGTCACGATGCCGAACGTCGGGTCGAGCACGTACTTCCACAGCAGGGCCACCGCCGCCCAGGAGATCACGAACGGAAAGAACAACGACGTGCGCACGAAGTAGGAAAGCGCCCTGCTCGCAAGCCTGTTCACGCCGAGCGCCAACAGGAAGCCACCGATCAGGTGGGTGATGACCGACGCGATCGAGAAGACGAAGGTGTTGGCGAGCGCCTTGTAGAGCGTCGAGTCACTGAACATCTGAGTGAAGTTGCCCACGCCGTTGAACTTCGACGGGGTCAGCATGTCCCAGCTGTAGAACGACAGAATGATCGCCGCCACGAACGGCCCCAGGATGAAGACGACGAACAGCAACGCCGCGGGGCTGACGAAGGCAACGCCGACCCAGCTGCGATGCCCAGCCCCCGCCGTCGCAACACGCTCACCGGGGGCCGTGGTCACAGGAGACCCTGGATCTGGGTGTTCGCCTTCTTCAGTGCCGCTTCGACCGATGATGTCCCGGTGATCGCCGCCTGCCAACCCGTCGTGACGGCCGTCTGGACCTCGGCTCCCTTGGCGGGGCTGGGAATCGGGGCGCCATACGTGACCGCCTTGGACAGTAACGTCGAGCCCTTCGGCGCGTCCTTGGCGAAGACCGCACTCTGCGCGACCGACGTCAGCGCCGGCACATTGGTGCCACCGATGCTGGCGTAGAACTCACCGGCTTCCTTGCTCATCAGCCATGTGAGGAAGGTCCAGGCCATGTCCTTCTTCTTGGACGCCTTGAGGATCGGCCAGCCGTCCCAGCCGACCGGGGAGCCGTTCTGCTTCTTCTTCGGCCAGTTGACGATCTGCGTCTTGTCGACCATCTTCAGCCGGCGAATGTCGAGCGTCGGCCAGCGACCGCCACCGAGGGTTGCCAACTTGCCCTTGGCGAATGCCGAGGGCGCATCGAAAGCGCCGCCCGGTTTGGGCGAGTACCCGGCGTCGAGCAGCTTCTTGACGAAGGTCGCCGCTTCGATGGCCTCGGGCGAGGCGAAGGTCGCCGTCTTCCAGTCGGCGTCCATCGTGGATGCCCCGTTGGTGAGTAACCAGGGCATGATGTCGACGAACGGGAAGCCGTAGCCGATGCCGAGCATGTAGGCGCCGGTCTTCTCCTTGATCTGCTTGGCGGCCGTCTCGAACTCGTCCCAGCTCCAGTCCGGCGCTGGCAGGTCCACGCCCGCTTTGCTGAACACCTCGGTGTTGCAGTACATCACCACGGTGTTGTAGCCGCCGGGGATGAAATAGGTCTTGCCGTCCGGCGAGCCGTACTTCGTCGTCCACTCCTTGAGGTGTGGATCGATCCCCGCGTAGAAGGCGTCGGTCACCTTCTTGTCCTTCGCGATGTAGGAGTCCAGCGGCTCCAGCAGGCCCTTGGAGGAGAAGAGTTGTTGGCCCTCCGTGGCGACGTCCACGATGTCGGGGATCTTGCCGCCGGCGATCTGGGTCGAGACGGTATTGGCGAAGGATCCCCAGTCCTTCGCCGCGATGCCGTTCGCCTTGATCTTGATGTCCGGGTGCGCCTTGTTGAAGGCATCGAAGAGCTGTTGAAAGGCCTTCTGCTGGGTGGCATCGCCGAGGTAGACGAGAGACAACTCCCCCTTCCCGGCGGTGTCGGGGCCACCGCTGGACCCACCGCACGCAGCGAGCGAGGACAGCGCGGGCAGTGCCGCACCTGCTCCGAGAACCTGCAGCACCGACCGCCGGCTCGGACGGCTCGACGACACGGGCGTGTTGTGGGTCATGGCATCTCCGTAGGTAGCTCCAACCGCGAGAAAACGTTTTCTCAGCTGCCCAGAAATCTAGCAGGCCGGAGCGCGTCGTCAAGGGTTTTGGGTGACTTGGCTCACATTGACCCCTTGACCCGGTCTCCGTCGATCCGTATGGTCAGAAATCGTTTTCTCGGAGAATCTGCTCCACTGCCCCTGACCACCTCCGATCACCAACTGAGGTTGTTCCACACGATGGCGAATCCGGTCCCACCACCCGACCGCACCACCGCTCGTCCCAGCCGCCGACTGGTGCTGGCCTCTGCGGCCGCCACGGGCGCGGCTGCGCTGCTCAGCGGCTGTGGCAGCAACGACGGGAACGAGCTCTCGTTCTGGAACTTCTACGGTCCCAGCCCCACCACGTCGCCGACCAGCGACTGGTTCAAGGCGGTCACGGACGAGTGGAATCGGGACCATGACGTCAAAGTGCGACCTCGTTTCATCGCCAACGCGGCCTACGTCAACGGCAATACGTTGCAGACCGCGTTCTCGGCGGGATCCGGACCCGACATCTTCCTGCTGAGCCCGGGTGACTTCCTGCGTTACCAGAACGGCGGCGCCCTACTGGACCTCACGCCCTACCTGGCACCCGGTGTGCGCGCGGACTACGTTCCGGGCGCGCTGGACACGCGGACCGTGGGCGGCCGCGTCTATGCCCTGCCGATGGAGATCGAACCGCTCGTCATCTACTACGACAAAAGGGCGTTCGAGAAGGCACACGTGGCCGAGGGCGACCTGCCGAAGACCTGGGACCAGTTTCTCTCGCTGGCCAGCAAACTCACCACCAGCAATCGTTTCGGGGCGCTGTTCGAGACCTTGCCCGGCTACTACCAGAACTTCGTCTGGTACCCGTTCCTCTGGCAGGGCGGTGGCGGTGCGGTCACAGACGGCAAGAGCGTCTTCGATTCCGCCGCCGCACGCAACGCACTCGGCTTCTGGCAGGAGATGCAGCGCCGACACCTTGCACCCAAGGCCGCTCTCGGTGGCGGCTCGGGCGACACCCCGTCGAACCTGGCAGCAGGCTATTGCGCGATGCAGCAGTCCGGCATCTGGGCAGTGGCAGACCTGAAGCTGCAGGCTCCAAAGTTCGATTACGGCATGTTTCCGCTGCCGATCCCCGACGGCGGCAAGCACGTCACCGACGGCGGTGGCTGGGCGTTCGCTGTCAACGCGAAGGGCAAGAATCCCGACGCTGCCGCGAAGTTCGTCACGTGGGCCCTCGCCAGCACCGACCGTGCGGGGATCGATCGAGCTCGCACCTGGAACACCGTGGCGAAGACCAATCTGCCACCGCGCAAGAGCGTGCGCGCAGCCGCCGAGGCACACGGGGCGTTCACCTCCGGCGTGCTCAAGGCGTTCGCCACGCAGATCGCGCCGACGCTCCGCTCCGAGCCGCGCTATCCACCCGAGGTCTACAAGGCGATCTCGGACGCCATACAGGGCACCCAACTGAGCGGCAAGAACCCGAAGCAGGCCGCGCGTGAGGCGTCCGACGTCATCGACAACTTCCTGCTGACCTATCGAGGTGGCTCCATCCTGTGACAACACCAGACGAAACGCTGCCAGCAACACCGGCCACCAGCCGCCGGCGACGAGAGACGCGAGCCGCCTGGCTGTTCCTTGCACCGGACGCCATCGGTCTGCTCGTATTCGTAGCGCTGCCAATGGTCTTCGCGCTCGCGTTGTCGTTGTATGACGTCGACGGCTTCGGCAACTACCGCTGGATCGGCCTGGACAACTTCCATCGCATGCTGTCTGATCCGATGCTGCACCGTGCGATCTGGGTGACGGTGAAGTATGTCGTGCTCTTCGTGCCGCTGTCCTTCGTCGCCGGCCTCGGGCTGGCGCTGCTCGTCTGGAACAAGTTCCCCGGGGTCGCCGCCGTGCGGACGTTGTTCTTCCTGCCCAACGCCCTGAGTCTGGTCGTCATCGGTCTGCTCTGGCAGTTCCTGCTGGTCGACAAGCAGGGAGTCCTCACGCACGTGGCACGACCCTTCGGACTCGGCAACGTGTCATTTCTCGGCGATCCGAAATGGGCGCTGGCGACATACGTCTTCATCAGTGTCTGGTATTCGATGGGCTACCAGATGCTGCTCTTCCTCGCCGGCCTGAACGACATCGAGGGTGAGCACCTGGACGCCGCCCGGGTCGACGGTGCCGGGCCGTGGCAGCGCTTCCGGCACGTCGTGTGGCCGCTGCTCGGACCGACCAGCTTCTTCGTGCTCATCACGTCGCTCGTCGCATCGGTCACCGGCCTACAGGCTTTCGACCTGGTCTACGTCCTGACCAAGGGCGGCCCGGACAACCAGACGTCCACCGTCGTGTTCTACATCTACCAACAGGCCTTCAGCTTCGGACATTTCGGGTACGCCGCCGCGATCACCGTGATGCTCGTGGCCTTCCTGGTCGTCGTGACCGGCCTGCTGTTCAAGGCGACCGGAGGAGGCCGCTTCCATGCCCGCTGACCTGACAACCGACCCCACCACACACCTGTCCGACCCGTCCGTCGCACGGTCCGGCGGCGCGCCCGCCCGGCCGACACGTCGGCGACCGAGCGGCACCGCGGTCCGTGCAGTCGTCGCGTGGGTGATCGCGCTGGTGACGTTCTTCCCGGTCCTCTGGCTGCTGCTGACGGCGTTCAAACCGGCCGGGGAGTCGTTCTCCTCCGGCCTGCCGACGCACTGGACCTGGGACAACCTGCACTACGTCCTCACCGAGGTCTCCTTCCCCCGCTATCTGATGAACAGCGCGATCGTGTCGATCGTGGTGACGGCAGCAGCGCTGCTCTTCCACTCGATGGCCGCATATGCGTTGGCACGATTGCGTTTTCGCGGCAACAGCCTGGTGCTGGGCGCGATGGTGTCGACCATGCTGGTATCGCTGCCGGTGATCCTGGTGCCGCTCTTCCTGATCGCCAAGACGCTCGGGCTGCTGGACAACTTCGCCGGCCTGATCGTCCCGATGATCTTCAATGCGTTCGGGATCTTCCTGCTGCGGCAGTACTACCTGAACTTCCCCAGCGAGTTGGAGGACGCCGCGGCACTCGACGGGTGCGGTTATCCACGGCTGTTCTGGCACGTGGTGTTGCCACTCTCGCGGCCGGCCCTCACCTCACTGTCGGTGTTGTTCTTCCTGGCCAACTGGAACGCTTTTCTCTGGCCGCTGGTGATCACCTCGGACCCGGACCTCAACGTCGTGCAGACTGGAATGGCGAGCCTGCAGGGGCAGTACGCGTCGGCATACAACTACGTGCTGGCCGGTTCGCTGATCGCGGTGTTGCCGACGATCATCGTGTTCCTGCTCGGGCAGCGCTGGCTGGTCGAGTCGATGAAGAGCACCGGCCTGAAGTAGCCGCTGCGCTCACGGTCGCAGCGAGCTACCGCGCACGATCAGCTCGGTCCGCAGCCGGCGCACCCGCGGCGCCGGCTGGTCGGCAAGCGGAACGCCGACGCGCTCGAGCAGCAATTCGCCTGCCAGCACACCCATTTCGTATGCCGGCTGGGCGACCACCGACAGAGGACGATCGGTGAATGCAGTCCAGGGGGCGTTGTCGAAGGCCACGAGACCGACGTCCTCCCCCACCGTCAGCCCACGGGTCCGCAACGTCTGCAACACGCCCAGAGCCATCTCGGAGTTGGCGACGAAGAAGGAATCGGGCGGGTTGCGGCCGTCGAGGAGTTCGGCGGTCGCTTCGGCCGCCCTGTCAGCTCGGTAGTCGGCGTGGCGAACCAGGCTCGCCGCCGGACGGCGCTTGCGTTCGACCAGCGCGCGCCGATAGCCCTCGAGTCGCTGGATCGCCGTCTGGGCGGTCTCCGGTCCGGTGATGCAGGCGGGCCTGCGCCAGCCCGCATCGATCAGGTGCTCGGTCGCTTCCTGCGCGCCGGCTGCGGAGCGGACGAGGACGGAATCGACGCGTTCACGCAGCGGCCGGTCCACCGTCACCACCGGCACTCCGAGTCGGGTGAGCTGCGAGATGTCGCTACCGATCTCGTTCGGGGACATGATCACCCCGCTGACCTGTTCCTGCTCGGCGACCTCGAGATACCTGGCTTCCTTGGCCGGGTCCTCGTCGGTGTTGCACAGCACCACCGAGAAGCCCTGTCGCTGCGCCACGTCCTCGACGCCACGCGCGATCGCGGTGAAGAACGGGTTGGCGATGTCGGAGATGATCAGTGCCCACACATCGGCGCGCTGCAGCCGCAGGCTGCGCGCCAGGCCGTTACGGCGGTAACCGAGCTCCGACGCCGCAGCGCGCACGCGGTCGGCCAACTCGACATCGACGGTCTGCTGGTTGTTCAGCGCCCGCGAGACCGTCGCCACCGAGACACCAGCATGCGCTGCAACGTCCTTGATGGTGACGATGGCGATTCCTCCTCCTGTAACGGTCGGGTCGAGTCCCGACGCGCTGCTCACCCGGACCGGAGACTACTCCGAGAAATCGATTCCCCGAAACGCGTCGCCGCGAAATGCGAGAACCCGCCCCACGGCGTATGCCATGGGGCGGGTTCACTTCCCGACGAACGAGTCCGCGTGTCCTGCTGCAGCCGAAGGCTGCGCCGATGGTCCAGGCAGCAGAGACGGGGACGAGGAACGAGTCCGCGTCTCAGCTGCAACCGCTGGTCGAGCCGCAGCCCTCGCAGACGTAGCAGGAGCCGGCGGGGCGCATCTTGGTCCCGCAGGTCATGCACATCGGTGCGTCGGCAGCCTTGCCCTGGAAGCGCTCCATCAGCTCGGCCGACGAGTGGATCTCACCGGACACCGCCCGGGTGTCGGCAGCACCCGAGCCGGACTGGACGTCCGACTCCGCGGTGTTGCCGGCCGACGGGGTGTCGGTCGCTGCTCCGGATGCGGTGTCGGCCTCGTCCTCGCGACGTGTCGTGGCGCCGACCGACTGGGAGTAGGACTCCAGCTCGTCGGAGACGTCGTCATCGGTGGGTTCCGGTGCGTAGGAACCGGTTTCGAGCTGTCGGGCGCGCTCCTCCGCGGTGTGGATGCCCATGAACGAGCGAGTCTCGAAGTCGAGGTGGTCCAGCGCCAGGCGGCGGAACACGTAGTCCATGATCGACTGCGCCATCCGAACGTCCGGGTCATCCGTCATACCGGCCGGGTCGAAGCGCAGGTTGGTGAACTTCTCGACATACGTCTCGAGCGGCACGCCGTACTGGAGGCCGACCGAGATGGCGATCGAGAAGGCATCCATCATCCCGGCGAGCGTCGAGCCCTGCTTGCCGAGCTTCAGGAACAGCTCGCCCAGCTTGCCGTCCTCGTAGGTGCCCGCGGTCAGGTAGCCCTCTGCTCCGGCCACGGCGAACGACGTCGTCTCGCTCTTGCGACGCTTCGGCAGCCGACGGCGGACCGGGCGGTACTCGACGACCTTCTCCGGCTCGGCCTCGGAGACCTCCGGCTTCGCGGACTTCTTGCCATCCGACAGCGGCTGTCCGACCTTGCAGTTGTCGCGGTAGACCGCCAGCGCCTTCAGGCCGAGCTTCCAGCCCTCGAGGTGCACCTCGGCGATGTCCTCGACCGTCGCGGACTCCGGCAGGTTGACCGTCTTGGAGATCGCGCCGGACAGGAACGGCTGGGTGGCCGCCATCATCCGCACGTGGCCCATCGGAGCGATCGCCCGCTCGCCCATGGCGCAGTCGAAGACCTCGTAGTGCTCGGGCTTCAGACCCGGCGCGTCGATCACGTGACCGTTCTCGGCGATGTGCTCGACGATCGCCTCGATCTGCTCGTTCTGGTAGCCGAGCTTCTTCAGCGCGCGCGGAATGGTCTGGTTGACGATCTGCATCGAACCGCCGCCGACCAGCTTCTTGAACTTGACCAGCGAGAAGTCCGGCTCGATGCCGGTCGTGTCGCAGTCCATCATGAAGCCGATGGTGCCGGTCGGTGCGAGCACCGACGCCTGGGCGTTGCGGTAGCCGTTCTCGGCACCGATCTCGATGACGTCGGCCCAGGCCTTCGTCGCGTAACGGTGCACCTCGGAGTCCATCGCGTCCAGCGTCCGGACGGCGTCGTTGGCCGCTTGGTGCTTGCGCATGACCCGCTGGTGCGCCTCGGCGTTGCGGGCGTAACCGTTGTAGGGACCGACGATCCCGGCGAGCTCGGCGGAGCGCTTGTACGAAGCACCCGTGAGCAGCGAGGTGATCGCAGCGGCCAGCGAACGGCCGCCCTCGGAGTCGTAGCCGTGACCCGTGGCCATGAGCAGCGCGCCGAGGTTGGCGTAGCCGATGCCGAGCTGGCGGTAGTCGCGCGTCGTCTGACCGATCGACTCCGTCGGGAAGTCGGCGAAGCAGATCGAGATGTCCATCGCGGTGATGACGAGCTCGGCGACCTTCTGGAAGGTCGCCGCGTCGAACGTGTCGTCCTCGCGCAGGAACTTCAGCAGGTTGAGGCTCGCCAGGTTGCACGAGCTGTTGTCCAGCGACATGTACTCCGAGCACGGGTTCGACGCGGTGATGCGGCCGCTCTCGGGGTTGGTGT
This sequence comes from Flexivirga sp. G2, assembly GCF_055397625.1. Classification (NCBI taxonomy): domain Bacteria; kingdom Bacillati; phylum Actinomycetota; class Actinomycetes; order Micrococcales; family Dermacoccaceae; genus Flexivirga; species Flexivirga sp. G2. The sequence continues at coordinate 1,511,282 of NZ_AP039675.1, read as the reverse complement.
GCCAGTCGTTGATCGTGTCGTCGTACTGCAGACCCGGGTCGGCGCACTCCCACGCCGCCTTGTTGATCTTGTCGAAGAGGGTTCGTGCGTCGACCTCTTCGATGACCTCACCGGAGTGGCGTGCCCGCAGGCCGAACGACGTGCCGTCCTCGACGGCGCGCATGAACTCGTCGGTGACTCGCACCGAGTTGTTGGCGTTCTGGTACTGGACCGAGGTGATGTCCTTGCCACCGAGGTCCATGTCGAACCCGGCGTCGCGCAGCGCACGGATCTTGTCCTCTTCGCGCGCCTTGGTCTCGACGAACTCCTCGATGTCGGGGTGGTCGACGTCCAGGACGACCATCTTCGCGGCGCGGCGGGTCGCCCCACCGGACTTGATGGTGCCCGCGGACGCGTCGGCGCCGCGCATGAACGAGACCGGGCCGGAGGCGGTGCCACCGGACGACAGCAGCTCCTTGGAGGAACGGATCCGGGAGAGGTTCAGGCCGGCACCCGAGCCGCCCTTGAAGATGAAACCCTCTTCCTTGTACCAGTTGAGGATGGAGTCCATCGAGTCGTCGACGGAAAGGATGAAGCAGGCCGAAACCTGTTGCGGGGACTTGGTGCCCACGTTGAACCACACCGGCGAGTTGAAGCTGAACACCTGGTGCAGCAGCGACCAGGTCAGCTCGTGCTCGAAGATCTCGGCGTCCTCGTCGGTCGCGAAGTAACCGTGCTCCTTGCCGGCGCGCACGTAGGTCAGCACGACGCGGTCGATGAGCTGCTTGAGGCTGCTTTCCCGGGCGGGGGTACCGACTGCTCCGCGGAAGTACTTGGTGGTGACGATGGTGGAGGCGTTCAGCGACCAGCTGTCGGGGAACTCGACACCGCGCTGCTCGAAGATCGTCTCGCCGGTCTTCCAGTTCTGCTGGACGACGTCGCGACGCTCCCAGGTGACCTCGTCATACGGGTGCACGCCGGGGGTTGTGAAGATTCGCTCGACGGTCAACCCCTTGCCCGCGCGGTTGCCGCGCTTCGACTTGGGGCCGGCGTCTGCAGTGTCGGTCATGTCCAACTTCCTTTCCACCTCAGGTGGTTCGACGGTGCTGCGGAGATGTTGTGCGATGTTGTGCGATGTGCTGCGAGATGTGTGCTGTGACGGTTGTGTGTGCTGCGGGTGGACGACTCAGTCGTCGGCGGGACGGCGATCCGGCTCGACACCCGTCGCGGGCCGCTCGGCGCGCAACAGGGCGATCGCGGACTCGAAGTCCTCGAGGTCGTTGAAGGCTTGGTAGACCGAGGCGAATCGGAGATAGGCGACCTCGTCGAGGTTGCGCAGCGGACCCAGGATCGCGAGTCCGACGTCGTGGGCGTCGATCTCCGCCGCGCCCTGTGCACGGATCGACTCCTCGACCTCCTGTGCGAGCAGTGCGAGATCGTCCTCGCTCACCGGCCGGCCCTGGCATGCCTTGCGCACGCCCAGCAACACCTTCTGCCGGCTGAAGGGCTCGCTGGCACCGGACCGTTTCACCACGGTGAGGCTGGCGGTCTCCATGGTCGAGAAGCGCTTACCGCAACTCGGGCACTGCCTGCGTCGCTTGATGCAGGTGCCGTCCTCACTCGTGCGGCTGTCGACGACGCGACTGTCGTCGTGACGGCAGAACGGGCAATGCACGAACGACTCCTCTCCGCTCGATCCGGCGTCCGACCCCGCGTCCTCTGCCACCGACCCGGAACGTCGTCACCTGTGGACGAAGTTGTGGGTAAGTGGTGGACGAGTTGGGGACGACCGGGCTCTGCATGTGGACTAGATGTGGACGAATCCCATCCGTGTAACTACTAGATATAGGGATGTTAGGCCGATCCCCGCCCAATCGCAAGACCCGTCGTCCGCACCTGGAAAACCGCTGGTCAGCAGCCCGGAACACCGCGTGTCGGAGCGTCGATCAGGGCAGCTTCAACTGCTGCCCGGCGACGACCTGGAGCCCGTTGAGATCGTTGGCCAGCGCAACCTTCGTCACGGCGTTCGAGATGGGCATCGACGGGTAGGCGCGGTGGGCGACCCCCGACAGGGTCTCGCCCTGACGGACCGTCACCGAGCGGCCCGCGTCACCCGGGGTCGCGGCCCACGCGCGCGCCGCTGCTCCTCCCCCGATCACCAACACGACGGCGACCACAATGCCGAGCAGCCGGCGACCGCGAGCCGTCAGTCGCAGCCCGGTCGGCTCGACCCGCACCCCGACGCCCGACCCACCACCGTGTGCCGACGGCCCTGTCGGAACCGCCCGCAGGTGCCTGCGGGCCTGCCCCGGCCGAACCGCCCCGTCCCACTGCGCAACTGCACTCATCTCTTCCTCCTGAATCTCCGTCGCGAACCGGTGCACACCGCCCGGACGACCAGCGCCATCCGAACACGCGTGCGATCGCACACCTGTCGGATGTATAGCACGAACGTTCGATGTCGTCGAGACACGCGTCGTACAGATGTTTGGAAACTGTGTCCGAAACCCATACGCTGTTTTCACGAAGCCAAGGCAAGCACCGACCACCGACAACCGTTCGGATTCCGGTCCGCGCAGCACGCTCGCCGGCCGCTTCGAGCGAACCGTTCGCCGACGAGGAGATGACAGCGATGGCACAGGTGCACGAACTTCCCGACCGCGCCGGTGAGAGCCTCACCACCAGGCAGCGGAAAGTGCTGCAGGTGATCCGCAATTCCGTTGATCGGCGCGGTTATCCACCGAGCTTGCGGGAGATCGGGGATGCCGTCGGCCTGACCAGTCCGAGCTCTGTGGCGCACCAGCTGACGATGCTGGAGCGCAAGGGTTATCTGCGGCGTGACCCCAACCGTCCGCGCGCCATGGAGGTCATCGATCCGGACGCCACCGACACCCGTGGTTACCGCGGTGGCTCGAGCGTGCGCGGCGCGTCGGAGTCCAGCGTCGACGAGACCGGATTGGGTGACGAACGGCCGGAGGCGTCATACATTCCGGTCGTCGGGCGCATCGCCGCCGGAGGCCCGATTCTGGCCGAGCAGGTGGTCGAGGACGTGTTCCCGCTGCCGAAGCAGATCGTCGGCGAGGGCGACCTCTTCCTGCTCAAGGTGGTCGGCGACTCGATGGTCGATGCCGCCATCTGCGACGGCGACTGGGTCGTAGTCCGCCAGCAGCCGACGGCGACCAACGGCGACATCGTCGCGGCCATGCTGGACAACGAGGCGACCGTGAAGACGTTCAAGCGGGCACGCGGCAAGGTCTGGCTGCTGCCGCACAACGACGCCTACGACCCGATCGACGGTGACGACGCGACGATCCTCGGCAAGGTCACCGCCGTGCTGCGCCGCGTCTGATCACCCCGCGACGTCTCCCCGCTGCACTCCGCCGAGCGTCTCCACCAGCGCCGTCAGGGTTGCTCCGAGTGGCGCGTCGATGCGCACCGATACCTCCTCGTCGGTCGCACGCGTCCATCCGTGAGTGATCACCGCGACCGGGATCCCTTCCCGTACGGCGCGACGGACGAAGCGGTAGCCGGACATGACCGCGAGCGAGGATCCGAGAACGAGGATCGCGCGAGCGGCCTCCACCCGGGTGAAGCACTGCGCGACGAGTTCCTTCGGCACGGACTCCCCGAACATCACCACGTCCGGCTTCAACCGGTCGGAACCGCAGATGATGCAGTGCACCACCCGGAACTCGCTGATCAGGGATTCGGCGATCGCCACATCGCCGTCCGGCCGCAGCGGTCCGTCGGCAGACCGGTCGAAGTCGGGGTTGGCCAGCTGGAGCCATTCGTCGACCATCGAGCGTGCATAGTGCTCGCCGCACTGCATGCACACGACGTGGGTCAGGCTGCCGTGTAGTTCGGCCACCCGGTCGGCACCGGCGGCCTGATGCAGGCCGTCGACGTTCTGAGTGATGATCGGGCCGATCAACCCGGCCTGCTGCAATGCGGCGACCGCCGTATGCCCGGAGTTGGGTCGGGCGGCAGCGAAGCGCGGCCAGCCGACATACGAACGGGCCCAATACCGTTGGCGCGCTGCGGGATCGGCCAACAACTGCTGCGCCGTCATCGGGTGGAACCGGCGCCGACCGTCCGCTCCGCGGTAGTCGGGGATTCCGGATTCGGTCGAGAGCCCGGCACCCGTCAGGGCGAGGACTCCCCCACGACTCACCAGGTCGGTCAGCGCCGCCGGATCCGTAGTCACCACACCGTCAAGGTCTCACACGCAACGAGTCGGAACGGTCCTGCCCTCGGACCCGACACGGCGGTGCTGGATTGCCGCCGAAATGTTGATTAGCGATATCGAACAAGTAGTCATCAATAATAACGAAATGTTATTATCGGAGGATGATCGACGCAGCTGGACTCAGGGTCATCAAAGCCATCAGTGATCACGGCAGTTTCACGGCTGCGGCGAGCTCGTTGGGCTACTCCCAGCCGGCCATCTCGCAGATGGTTCGGCGACTCGAGGACCGCACCGGCACGGTCCTCGTCGAGCGCCTGGGTCGCAGCGTACGTCTCACCGAGGCCGGGCAGGTCCTGGCCCGGCACGCCAACCCGGTGCTCGCCGCGCTCGACGCGGCCGAGTCCGAGGTCGCCGCGATCGCCGGCCTGCGAGCAGGACGAGTGCGCCTGATGGCCTTCCCCTCGTCGTCATCGACCCTGGTGCCCCGCGCACTGGCGCTGGTCAAGAAGCGCTTTCCCGACGTGCAGGTCAGCTTCACCGAGGCCGAGCCGCCGGAATCACTCGCCGCGCTGCGCTCGGGTGAGTGCGACGTGGCGGTCGCGTTCGCCTACGAGGGCACCGATCTCGCGCGCGGCGAGGAGGACATCGACTCGTTCGTCACCCGCAAGCTCCTTGATGACGAGGTGCGGTTGGCGCTCCCGCTGGACCACCCGAAGGCGAAGTCGAAGAAGGTCAAGCTCGCCGACCTGGCGAGCGAGCCGTGGATCGCCGGCTGTCCGCGATGTCGCGGTCACCTGCTGTCCCTCGCGGATCGCGCCGGTTTCAACCCCGACGTCGCGTTCGAGACCGAGGACTACGTGGCGGTCCTCGGCCTGGTCGCCGAAGGGCTGGGCGTCGCCCTCATCCCCGATCTGATCCGCCGCTCGGCGAGCAACCCCGGCGTCGTGACCGTGCCGATGGACCCTGCCTCCCGGCGCGCGGTGTATGCCGTCACCACCCCCGACCTGCAGCGTGTGCCCGCGGTCTCGGCCACCCTCGAGGCGTTGTGCGAGGCCGCACGCGCCAAGAACGTCTGTTCCTGAGCCGCGCACCCTCCGGCGCAGTAGCGCCTCTTCACGGCCGGGCGACCAACGGTCCGCCCTCGTGCGCGACGATCGCGATATCCCCGCCCCGATCCGTGCGCAGCACCGTCGAATCGCTCTGCGCCAGGAGATCGAGAGTCCGCGGCGCGGGATGCCCGTAGTCGTTGTCCGCACCCACGCTGATCACCGCGATCGGAGCGTGCACGGTGTGCTCGAGATCCGGGTCCTGGTTCGCCGAACCGTGGTGCGGCACCTTCAGCACGTCGACCGGTGGCGCGTCCGTCACCTGCCGCAGTTGGGCAAGCACCGATGCCGCGGCCTCCTTCTCGATGTCGCCGGTCATCAGCAGCCGCACGCCGTGCGAGCGAACGTCCAGCACGATGCTCGCGTTGTTCTGGACGGACCCTGCTCGGATCAGCCGCGTCGGCCCGAGCACCAGCGCGTGGACCGCACCGACATCGAGCACGTCACCTGTCACCAGTGTCTGCAGCCCGAGGCCGTGCTGTGCGGCGAGCGTCTTGACCAAGGGCTCCTCACTGGGTTCGTCACCGGCGCCCGAGGCGCCGGTCGATTCCACAGGCGTCACGTAGAGAGCGTTGACCTGACGGCCGTCGAAGACGGCGCTGAGCCCGCCCACGTGATCCGCATGGAAGTGCGTCAGCACGACGGCATCGACGACGCGAACCTGCAGCGCATCGAGGCAGCGGTCCATCGCAGCCGGCTCCGGACCGGTGTCGACGACGAGTGCGTGTCCCGGCGCGGTCTGGAGCACGCCGCCGTCGCCCTGCCCGACATCGCACGCGACATAGACCCAGCCCGGCGGCGGCCATCCGGTGATCGGCGTGGGCGCCCACGCGGCGGCGGCCAGGACGGCCGCGGCGCCGGCCAGATATGGGCGTAGCCACAGGACGCGCAACAGGTGCACCCCGGTGACCAACAGCAGCAGTGTCAGCCCGGCCAACAGCAGCGCGCCGGTTGTCCCGTCCGGCCATGGAAGGGTGCCGAGTGGCACCCGCGCGCAGGTGTGCGCGATCCACGCGATGCCCTGTGTCGGCAGTGCAGCCAACCACGCCGGCAACCGCGCGAGGTCGACGCTCACCGGGGCGACCAACACGGTGATGACGCCGCACATCGTCGCCGGTGCGACGAGGGGCGCAGCCAGCACGTTCGCCGGTATGCCGATGAGGCTGACCGAGCCCTGCAACAACACGATGACCGGCGCGCACATCGCCTGCGCGGCCATCGGTATGGCGATCGCCTCCGCCATCGGAGCCAGCCGCCGCGGGAGGAACCGCGCGATCCGGTCCGCCCACGGACGAGCGAAGAACAGCAGACCGGCAGTGGCCAACGTCGACAGCGCGAAGCCGTAGGACGCGGCCAGCCACGGGTCGATCACGAGCAGCAGGAGCACCGCAGCCGCGAGAACGGGAGGTCCGGCGGCGCGGCGTGACATCGACATGCCGACGAGTCCGACGACACCCATCACGGCGGCCCGGATCACCGACGGCTCCGGCCGGCAGAGCAGCACGAACAGGCCGAGCGCCAGCGCCGCGACGACCAACCGCCACCGGCCCCTGAGGCGCAGCCATCCCGCGACCCACATCGTCGCCAACAGCACCATCGTGACGTTCGAGCCGGAGACCGCGTTGAGGTGCGTCATACCCGTCGCGCGCATGTCGTCGTTGAGCTGAGCCGGCAGTCGCGACGTGTCGCCCATCACCAGCGCCGGAACGAGTCCCCGCGGGTCGGTGGGCAACCCGTCCGTCGCAGCCCGGGTGTCGCGCCGGACCGCCTCGACCGCTTCGAGGAGTGGGCCGGCTCCGCCGATGACGCGCGGTGGACCGCGCGCCGTCAACACCGCTTCGACGTCGTCACCGGGCTCCGCGATCTGGAGGCGCCCGTCGAGCGCAACACGCTCGTGCCAGTGCACTGCCAGCCAGCGCTCGTCGCCGAGCACGAGCACCGGGGTGTCCGGAGTGCTCCGCATGCCACGGCCCTCGATCTGGCGGACCGAGAGTTTCGCGATCACCAGACTCTGGTGACCGTTCAGACCCGCTCCCACCGGACGGGGATCGGACGTCACCACCGCTTCGACGTGCACGATGGCCCGCTTGGCGGCGAGTCGACCGACGGTGCCGGCCTGTCGGGTCATCACGTGGCCGGCAGTGGCAGCACACACCAGTGCCACGGCCGTTGCCGCGAGCGCCACTGTCTCGAGCACCCGACGACGACGCCCTGTGCTTCCGGACCGCTGACGCCGCAGCACGATGGCCGTCGCGACGACCGCGGCACCGACGGCGAGCGAGATCGTGAGGAGCACGGGTTGTCGGAGCATCACCAGGGTGGTCGGCCAGGCGACGGCCGCGGCGGTGAACAGCCGCAGGTCGAGCGAACTAGGTCGACCCGGGAAACGCTGCGGCGTTCCTCGCAATCGCTCCATCACGGGTCGGATCACCGCGGTCGCCGCGGTCCGAATGAGCCGCACAGGTGCTCAGCCGACGGTGACCAGCGGGAGCAACTGGGCCAGGGTCTTGTCCCCGATGCCACTCACTTCGCCCAGTTCGTCCACGGTGCTGAACCGGCCGTTGTCCGCGCGCCATTGCAGGATCCGCTGAGCCATCACCGGCCCGACACCGGGCAGCGCCTCGAGGGCCGCCTCGTCGGCGGTGTTGAGGTTCACGACGCTCGCCGTGCTGCTCCCGGCCGGCGCACCGGCAGCGGCCGAACCACCGCCCCCGACCCCGCCCGCCGGCGGCGGTGTCGGTTGTTGTCCGGGCTTGGGCACCTGGATCTGCTCACCGTCGACGACGACGCGCGCCAGATTGATCGCCGACAGGTCCGCGCCGGGCAGCGCTCCACCCGCCGCCGAGACGGCATCCTCGACTCGCGAACCGCTCTTGACGTGCACCACACCCGGCTTGCGCACCTGCCCGACGACCTGCACCACCAGCGTCGTCGGCGCCGTGCTCGACGGCGTCGCGGTCGACCGGAAGCCTTGGCGCGCCGACGGACCTGACGCTGCCGACGCGGTGGCCGACTGCGTCGACGACGCGCTCCCCGCAGAGCCGATCGGGTGTGGCTCCGCGGCCGCCCGGGCCCACAGCACGCGACCACCGAACACCAACGCCGCGGCCGTCACCAGGATCAGTGCGCCGATGACCGCCAGCCGGCTCGGAGCGACCTGGGCACCGACGAGCGGCTCCGGCGGCCGCAGCAGTGGTTCGCGTGGGCGCAGCTCCTCACTGGCCGGTCCGGCTGCGTGCCGACCGGCTCGTCCCGACTGCTCGACGCGCTCCGCCCGACGTGTCGCCGCAACCCGCCGCGGCAGATCGGCGACCTTCGAACGCGGCTCGTCGATGACGGTGTCCTCCGACGGCACCCAGCCCGGTGCGCGACGGACCGCTTCCAGCTCCTCGAGCACCGCCGCCAACCGATCGGGCGTGCCTTCCTCCCCACGTGACCGTCCCATCGGGCTCACTCCGCAGCGACAGCCGCGGCAGCAAGTAGCTCACACGGCCCCGCGGCGTGCACTCGCCGTGTTTGTCCTGAGTCAACGTCCATGCGTGGAACACTAGGCAGCACAACACAGTTCGCGCTGCGACGAGCACTTGGCCTGTGGACAACTCCGGTCAACCCGAGGGATGTGGACAGCGGATTCGGGACCAGCCCGGATTCGTCAGTCGGACGATCCCACGATGCGTTTGCGACCGGTCAGCCGCGGGGTCACCACGACCGCCAGCGTGCCGGGTCCGACGTGCGCTCCCACGACCGCACCGAGCTCCACCAGCAGCATGCGCCGTGCCCGGGGCAACTCACCGGCGAGCTGCTCGATGAGCGTCTCGGCACGATCGCGCGAATCCAGGTGGTGCACCGCGACGTCGACGCCGTCGATGTCGTCGCGCTGTTCGAGCGCGTCCACCGCGTCGACCGCGTGCTGGGTGAGCCGGGCGAGTGCCTTGCTGGTGGTGCGCACCCGCTCCAACGGTTCGATGTGACCATCGCGCACCGTGAGCAGCGGTTTGATGGACAGTGCCGAACCCATCAACGCCGACGCACGACCGATGCGTCCGCCACGACGCAGGTGTTCGAGGGTGTCGACGTAGAAGACACTCGACGACGCCTCTGTATGGCGCCGAGCCGTGTCGGCGACCGTCGCTGCATCAGCTCCGGACGCGGCTGCCTCCGCTGCGGCAACAACCCCGAAACCCATTGCCATCCCGATGGTTTCGCTGTCGATCACGGTGACCGGGATCGGAGCGTCACGGGCGGCGAGTTGCGCCGAGGACAGCGTCGCCGACATCTGCGAGGAGACGTGCACCGACACGATCGCCTCGTGTCCGGCGTCCGCGAGCGCGGCATACAGCTGGCTGAAGACTGCCGGCGAGGGGCGCGAGGTCGACACCGGGACGAAGTCGCGCAACGCCTGCGCGACCTCCTCCGGCGTGACGCCGCGTCCTTCGTCATACGAGACGCCACCGATGGCGAGCCGCATCGGTACGACCGAGATGCCGTTGGCAGCGGCCAACCCCGCCGGCAGGTATGCCGTCGAGTCGGTCACCACCGCCACGCTCACGGAATCAACCGACCACGAGATTGACCAGCTTGGGAGCGCGCACGATCACCTTGCGAATCTGCTTGTCCCCCACGGCCGCTGCGATCTTCTCGCTCGCTCGGGCCAACGCCTCCAGGTCGGCGTCGGAGATGTCCGGAGCCACCTCCAGTCGATCCCGGACCTTGCCCTGCACCTGCACGACGCAGGTCACCGTCTCGTCGACCAGCAGCGACTCCTCGGCGGCTGGGAAGTCCTCGTGCGCCAGCGACGACTCATGGCCCAGCCGGGACCACAGTTCCTCGGCGATGTGCGGCGCCACCGGCGCCGTCATGAGCACCAGCGGCTCGACCACAGCGCGCGGAGCCGGCGTCTCCGCGGCGACCTTGGTCAGCGCGTTGTTCAGCTCGATCAACTTGGCGATCGCCGTGTTGAACTGCAGCGACTCGTAGTCCTTGGCAACACCGTCGATCGTCTTCGCCAGCACGCGCTTCAGGTCCGCCGGTGCCTCCGCGTCGCTCACCCGCAGCTCGCCGGACTCCTCGTCGATGACGTTGCGCCACAGGCGCTGCAGGAAACGCTGCGACCCGACGACGGCACGAGTGTCCCAGGGCCGCGAGATGTCCAGCGGGCCCATCGACATTTCGAAGACGCGGAAGGTGTCCGCGCCGTACTCGGCCGACATCTCGTCGGGGGTGACGACGTTCTTCAGGGACTTGCCCATCTTGCCGTACTCCCGGCTGACCGGCGCGTCGTTCCAGGTGAAGGTCAGGTCCTTGCCCTCGCCGTGCTCGACGACCTCGGCAGCCGGAACCGGTTGTCCGCGACCGTCGCGGAAGGCGTAGGCCTGCACGTAACCGTGGATGAACAGCCGACGGAAAGGCTCCTCGGAACTGACCTCACCCAGGTCGAACAGCACCTTGTGCCAGAACCGTGCGTAGAGCAGGTGCAGCACGGCGTGCTCGGGGCCACCGACATACAGGTCCACGCCGCCGGGGTCGCCGGCGATGCCCTCACCGGCACCCCGACCGGGACCCATCCAGTACTCCTCGACCGCGGGATCGACGAAGCGTTCGGTGTTGGCGGGGTCGGTGTATCGCAGCTCGTACCAACAGGATCCGGCCCAGTTGGGCATGGTGTCGGTCTCGCGGCGGTACTTCTTCGGACCGTCGCCCAGGTCGAGCTCGACGTCGACCCACTCGGTCGCGCGTCCCAGCGGTGACTCCGGGTTGGACTCGGCATCGTCGGGCTCGTAGGTCTTGGGTGAATAGTCCGCGACATCCGGCAGCTCGACCGGCAGCATCGACTCCGGCAGGACGTGCGCGGCCCCCTCCTCGTCATAGACGATCGGGAAGGGCTCACCCCAGTACCGCTGGCGGCTGAACAACCAGTCGCGCAGCTTGTAGGTGACCGTGCCACGACCGACTCCCTGGCTCTCCAGGAAGTCGATGACGATCTGCTTCGCCTCGTCGGTCTCCTTGCCGTTCAACGAAACTCGCTCGTTGGCGGAGTTGATCATCGAGCCGTGCCCGGTGAAGGGCCGGTCCTCGTCGTGCCCCTCCGTGGGCTGCACAGTGCGCACGTAGGGCAGGTCGTACTTCTTGGCGAAGTCCCAGTCACGCGGGTCCTCGGCGGGCACCGCCATGACGGCGCCGGTCCCGTAACCCATCAGCACGTAATCGGCGATGAACACCGGAACACGTTGACCCGACACAGGATTCGTGGCGAACGCTCCGGTGAAGACACCGGTCTTCGCCTTGGCGTCCTCCGTCTGGCGCTCGAGTTCGGACTTCCGCGAGGTCGCCAGCCGGTATGCCGCAACGGCCTCCGACGGGATGTCCGCACCGCCGGTCCAGGCGGCCTGGGTGCCTTCCGGCCACGACGCCGGAGTGAGCACATCGACCAGCGGGTGCTCCGGCGCGAGCACCATGAAGGTGGCGCCGAAGATGGTGTCCGGCCGAGTCGTGAAGACCTCGATGCGCTCGTCGACGCCGTCGACGGCGAATTCGATCACGGCGCCGTGCGAGCGGCCGATCCAGTTGCGCTGCATGACCTTGATCGACTCGGTCCAGTCGACGCGGTCGAGGTCGTCGGCCAGCCGGTCGGCATACGCGGTGATGCGCATCATCCACTGCGACAGGTTGCGCTGGAAGACCGGCATGTCGCCGCGCTCGGTCAGACCCTCGCTCGTGACCTCTTCGTTCGCAACGACCGTGCCGAGCCCGGGTGCCCAGTTGACCGGCACTTCCTTCTTGTAGGCCAACCGGCGTGCGTCGATGGCGTCGCGGCGCTCGTGATCGGACAGGTCGGTCCAGGCGCGACCGTCCGGGGTAGGGACCTCCCCCGACTCGTATGCCGCAACCAGCTCCTCGACCGGGCGGGCCTTGCCGACCCGCTCGTCATACCAGGCGTTGTAGATCTTGGTGAAGATCCACTGGGTCCACTTGTAGAAGCCCGGATCGATCGTCGCGATCTTGCGGCGCGGGTCGTGCGACAGACCCAGCATGCGGACCTGCCGGGTGAAGTTGGCGATGTTGTCCTCGGTCGTCTTGCGTGGGTGCTGCCCGGTCTTGACCGCGAACTGCTCGGCCGGCAGGCCGAAGGCGTCGAATCCCTGCGTGTAGAGGACGTTCTTGCCGGTCATTCGCTGATAGCGCGCGTAGACGTCCGTCGCGATGAACGGCAGCGGGTGGCCGACGTGCAGGCCGTCACCGCTGGGGTACGGGAACATGTCCTGCACCATGAACTTGGGCCGGTCGCCGACCGCGTCCGGATCACCCCAGGGGCCGGCGGGATTCGGCGCCTCGAAGGTGCCCTGCTCCTCCCAGCGATCCTGCCAGGAGCGCTCGATCCGGTTGGCCAGCGCCGGGGTGTAACGGTGTGCGGGCTGCTCGTCGTTCATTAGTCCGTCCTTCAAGTTCAAAGCTGTGGCGTGCGCGTCGGACTCGCCCTGAGTTGTCGAAACCCATGAAAAGACCCCTCGTCGCAAGGAGGGGTCAGCCGCGTCGAGGTCCGCTCAGCGTCGACGCGGCCGGCTAAGAAGAAGCAACTGCCGCATGGCCACAGATTACCGCACAGCGCAGTTCGTTCCCGCGCCGACCGAATCCGGCGCCCGGGTACGACAAAGGCCCGGCGTCACCCCGTGACAGGGGCGACGCCGGACCTGGTGTCGTTCGAGCCGATCAGGCGTCGAGCGAGTTGACTGCCTTGGCCAGCGCCGACTTCTTGTTGGCGGCCTGGTTCTTGTGGATGACACCCTTGCTGACGGCCTTGTCCAGCTTCTTGGACGCGGTCGCGAGCATCTCGGTGGCCTTGGCCTTGTCGCCGGCCTCGACGGCCGCGCGGGTGTGCCGGATCCAGGTACGGAGCTCCGACTTGTAGGCCCGGTTGCGCTCAGTGCGGATCGCGTTGGTCTTGATCCGCTTCATCTGCGACTTGATGTTTGCCACGTGTAGTACTTCCTTGGTCGAAACGATGTTGTTGTCAATGAGGGTTGACAGACGCGCCAACGGATGGGGCGTGGGGACACCCGGGCGATGTAGACACGTCGTTTACTGCTCGCATACGCGCACGACCAGAGCGCGCACGCAAGAGCCAAAGCTACCAGCGCCGCGGCATTCCGCCCAAATCGAGATCTCGATACGCCGCTCGTTCCTCACGGCACTCGATCAGCATGAGTGTTCAGGCATTGCGGGCGGTGGCGATCGTCATGATCGCGCGCTCGAGGGCGTAGACCGGATCGCGACCGCCACCCTTGACGTCGAAGTCCGCCGCCGCGACCGCCTGTATGGCGCTGCCCAACCGGGCGCCGTCCCAGCCCTTGGCGTCGCGGCGGGCCCGGTCGACCTGCCAGGGCGCCATACCGAGTTGTTTGGCGAGCGCGCCGGACGGTCCGCGACCCGCCGTGGCGACCCGGGCGATCTGACGCAACTGGCTGGCCAGCACGGCGACGATCGGCACCGGGTCGAGGCCGGAAGCGAGCGCGTGGCGGGCCAGCCGCAATGCTTCGGGAAGGTTGCCGCTGATCGCGGCATCCGCGACCCGGAAACCGGTGGCCTCGACCTTGCCGCCGTAATAGCGCTGCACCACTTCGGCCGTGACCATGCCCTCGGTGTCGTCGGCCAACTGCTTGCACGCCGACGCCAGCTCCCGCAGGTCCTTGCCGACGGCTTCGAGCAATGCGCGCACCGCGTCCGGCGCGACCTTGCGGCCGGCGGTGCGGAACTCGTTGGTGACGAACGCGGACTTGTCCCGGTCGCTCTTGATCGCCGGCGCCTCGATGATCCGGGCGCCGTTCTTCTTCAGCGCGTCCAACGCCTTCTTACCGCGCACGCCGCCCTTGTGCGCGACGATCAGCGTCGCGTCGGGCGATCCGCCCGACGCGACCTCGACCACATCGGCGATCAACTCCTCGCGGGCCTCGTCGAGGTCACGCACCAGCACGATCTTGCTGTCCCCGAACAGACTCGGGCTGGTGTGCAGGTGCAGGTCACCGCGCTCGTAGCTCGCGGCGTCGATGCGCACCAGCTCGGCCTGCGGATCGCTCTCCCGCACCAGCGCGATCGTGCTGGTGGCCGCGCGCTCGGCCAGGATCTGCTCGGGTCCGGTGATGAGCACCAGCGGCGGGACGTCCGTCATACGCCCAACTCTGCCACCTGATGCCGACACCCGGACCGCGGAGGCGCCCGGTGCCCGGACGGCTCTACAGTTCGCGCATGAGCCAGTCCTTCGTCTTCACCGCGTCGTGCCCGGACGGCCCGGGCATCATCGCGGCGATCAGTGCCGAGTTCGTCCGGTATGACGCCAACATCGACGAATGCCAGCAGTTCGGCGATGCACTGACCGGGCAGTTCTTCATCCGCGCCCGCGTCCACGGCGAGGTCGACGAGAACGTGCTGCGCACCGCGCTCGCTCCGGTCGCCGACCGGTTCGGTATGACGTGGGGCCTCTTCCCGGCACAGCGGCCTACCAGGGCGCTGGTGCTGGTGTCCAAGCTCGGCCATTGCCTCAACGACCTGCTCTACCGCCAGCAGGTCGGATCGTTGCCGATCGACATCGTCGCGGTCGGCTCCAACCACTTGAAGTTCCAGAAGCTCGTGTCGAGCCACGACATACCGTTCCATCACGTGCCGACGCTGCCCGACAAGCAGGTGTCCGAGGCACGGCTGGTCGAGCTGATCGACGAGACCGGTGCGGACCTGGTGATCCTCGCGCGCTACATGCAGGTGCTCTCGCCGGAACTCTGCGAGCGCCTGGCCGGCCGGGCGATCAACATCCACCACTCGTTCCTGCCCAGCTTCCGCGGCGCGCGGCCCTATCACCAGGCGCACGAGCGCGGCGTGAAGCTGATCGGCGCGACGGCGCACTACGTGACCCCCGACCTGGACGAGGGCCCGATCATCGAGCAGGACGTCGCGCGGATCGACCACTCCTACTCCCCCGCGGACATGGTCGTCGCCGGCCGGGACGTCGAGGCGCAGGTGCTCGCCCGCGCCGTCACCTGGCATGCCGAGCACCGGGTCTTTCCCAACGGTGCCAGCACGGTCGTTCTTCGCTAGTTCACCCCACGAAGTTCTCCGCCGCTGCGCTCCCCCGATGCTTCGCGGGGACCCCGACCATCCTCACTCCGCGATGTCCGCAGGGCCCTTCTGTCCTCGTGGGACCACCATCGGTATGCCGGTCCGCGGGTCGGCGACCATGTCGGCCTCGAGGCCGAAGACCTCCCGCAGCAGTTCGGCACTCATCACCTGCACCGGATTCCCTTGGGCCACAACGCGTCCGCGGTGCATGACGACGAGGTGGTCGCTGAACCGCACGGCGAGGTTGAGGTCGTGCAGCACCATGGCGACCGTGGCGCCGCGTTCGCGGTTGAGGCGGCACACGAGGTCGAGCACGTCCACCTGGTGTGCCAGGTCCAGGTACGTCGTGGGCTCGTCGAGCAGCACCAGATCGGTGTGCTGAGCCAGCGTCATGGCGATCCACACCCGTTGCCGCTGCCCACCGGACAGCGCGTCGACGGGACGGTCGGCGAGGTCGAGGATGCCGGTCCAGCGCATCGCATCGGTGACGATGTCCTCGTCGCCGTGCGACCACTGCTGGAACCACCGCTGGTGCGGGTGCCGCCCCCGGCCGACCAGGTCGCGGACCAGGAGACCCTCGGGTGCGATCGGGCTCTGCGGCAGCAACGCCAGCGTCCGCGCCAGTTGCCGGGCCGATGGTGAGCCGATCGGGCTGCCGTCGAGCGTCACCTGCCCGCTGCTCGGCGTGAGCAGGCGCGAAAGTGTCCGCAGCAGAGTTGATTTGCCGCAACCGTTCGGCCCGATGATCGTGGTCACCTTGCCGTCCGGGATCGGCAAGGACACGTCGTGGACGACGGGGTCGGCGCCATACCCGACGGTGATGCCGTGGGCCACCAGACGCGCGTCCGGCTCGACGGCTGCGGGCTCCAGGACAGCGGTGGATGTCTGTGTCATGCGGAAGCCTGCCTTTGCTTGCGGATCAACAGATAGATGAAGTACGGGGCACCGACCAGGGAGGTCACGACACCGGCGGCCAGACCGGTCAGCCACAGCCGGGTGATGACGTCGGCTCCCTGGACCAGGACGGCGCCGGCGAGCGCCGAGGTGAGCAGCGGCGGCCGGGAGGTGCCGGCCAGTCGTCGGGCGATCTGCGGGCACACGAACGCCACGAAGCCGATCGGGCCGACCGCGGACACCGCCGCCGCGGCCAGCAGCACCGCACACAACAGGGCGACGGCTTGCGCGCGGGTGGTGCGTATGCCGAGAGCGCGCGCGGTGTCGTCACCGAGTTCGACGATGTTGAGGGTGCTTCCCTGCCACAGCGCGACCGGCGCCACCAGAACGATGGCGATGAGCAGCCAGGTCACGTTGCTGCCCGTCGTACCGGTCAGCGAACCGGACAACCACACCTGCGCCGACGCGGCGGTCTGCAGACGGGCCGAGACCAGCAGCCATGAGGTGCACGCGGTCAGCGCCGCGGCGATCCCGATGCCGACCAGCACCAGTCGGCGACCGTCCAGTCCGCCACGCCACGCGGCGGCATACAGCAGTCCGGTGGCGAGCAGGGCGCCGCAGAAGGCGGCGAGCGGCAGCGCGAAATCGGCCGAAACCCCTGCAGGAGCACTGGAATCCGCTGCAGCGAAGAGCACGATGTAACCCACCGCACCGGCTGCCGCACCGGCGTTGACACCGATGACGTCCGGACTGGCGAGCGGGTTGCGCGCGATCGTCTGGATGAGCGCACCGGACAGGCCGAGCGCCAGACCGGCGAGGAGCGCCACGGCGGCCTCTGGCAACCGGACGTCGCGGACGATGAACGAGTTGACCCCTGACGAGTCGCCGAGCAGTGCGCGCACGACGTCGACGAACGGGATCTTCAGGTCGCCGTACGACAGATTGACCACGAGCAACACCGCTGTGGCCACCGCGGCGACGGCAGCACACACGGTCGCGCGTGGATGCAGCCGCCAGGACGTGGGTCCGACCCGCACCGCCGGCCGGAGGCCGGACCGGGCGTCGGTCGTTGCGGCACTCACAGCTGAACCAGCCGGGCGCGGCGGACCAGCAGCACGAACGCCGGGCCGCCGACCAGGGCCATCACGATGCCGACCTGCACCTCGGCACCGCCGGCCATCACCCGGCCGAGGATGTCGGCGAGAGTGAGCACGATCGCGCCGATCAGGCCGGCATACGGCACCACCCAGCGGTAGTCCGGTCCACAGCAGAAGCGGGCCACGTGGGGCGCGACGAGGCCGAGGAACCCGATCGGTCCGCACGCGGCGACGGCGCCGCCCGTGAGCAGCATGACCGCGCAGATGCCGAGGAACTTGTGCAGCCCGGGTCGTACGCCGAGCGCACGGGCAGCATCGTCACCGAGTTGCAGCAGGTTGATCGCCGGCGTGCAGATGACCGCCAGCACCAGGCCGAGTCCGATGAACGGCACCACCTGCCAGACGATCTCGAGCCCGCGACCGCTTGCGGAACCGACGACCCAGAAGCGGTACTGGTCCAGCGTCGAGACGTTCGAGGTGACGATCGAGGTGATGATCGCCGACGCGAGCGCACTCACCGCAGCGCCCGCGAGGACGAGCGTGAGGGGCGACGGTCCACCACGTATGGCGCTGATCGCGAACACCAGCCAGGCGGTCAGACCGGCACCCAGCAGCGCGAACCAGGTGTATGCCGCCGGCGACCCGATGTGCAGCCAGAAGATCGCGAGCACGACGGCCAGCGACGCTCCCTCGGAGATGCCGAGCAGGCCCGGATCGGCCAGCGGGTTGCGTGACTGCCCCTGCATCAGGGCCCCGGAAACACCCAATGCCAGACCGACGACGAGCAGCAGGAGGGTCCGTGGCAGCCGCAGGTTGTGGATGATGGCCGACGCCTGCGAGTTGTCCGGGTCGAAGAGCACATGGAGGGCCCGCCCCGGGCCGATGCCGACGTTTCCGATCATCAGGCTGAGCACGCCGCACCCGACGACCCCGGCGGTCAGCACACCGACGACCAGCCATGATCCAGTGCGACCGTCCGACGCTTTCATCGAATTGCCTTGAGCAACAGGCATATTCGCCGGTCGTTCCTTGTCCAGGATTGTCACGGGTGCTCCGTCGGTGGCGGTCTGTGGCCGGTCCGGTCACAGGTGCTTCAGCGGGAAGGTTAGCCTTACCAAACAGATACGTCGAACTCGGGGGTCTCGACTGGAGACCGGGCCGCACTTCATGTTTAGGTAGGTAAGCCTTACCAACCTTCTCATCACATCATCGCCAGGAGAACCATGCAACCGTCTCGTCGTCTCGTCCTCGCCGGCAGCTCCGCTCTGGGCCTGGGCACGCTGCTCGCGGCGTGCGGCAGCAGCTCCTCGGGTGGCTCCTCGAATGGTTCCGCGTCGGGTGCCGCCGGATCCACTTCCGGCGCCGCTGACGGAAAGGCCTTCCCCGTCACGGTGCAGCACAAGTACGGGTCGACCACGATCAAATCCGAGCCCCAACGCGTCGTGTGCGTCGGACTCCTCGAGCAGGACTCCGTGCTCGCGCTCGGCGTCGTGCCGGTCGGTGTGACCTCGTGGCTGGGAGCTGCCAAGGGTGAGATCTACCCGTGGGCCAAGGACAAGCTGGGTGACGCCCCGCTGCCGAAGGTGTTGGACAGCAAGAAGATCAACATCGAGGAGATCGCCGCGCTCCGGCCCGACCTGATCCTGGCGATCTACTCCGACCTGAAACAGTCCGACTACACCAAGCTGAGCCAACTCGCTCCGACCATCGCCGCACCGAAGGGGTATGTCGATTGGGGCACCCCGTGGGACAAGACGGCCCAGCTCATCGCCGACGCGCTCGGCAAGCACGACGAGGGTGTGGCCCTGGTCACGAGCGTCAAGGGCGACCTTGCCGCCGCGAAGAAGGCGCACCCGCAGTTCGTGGGTAAGACCGCGATCGTCGCGACGCCGTACGAAGGCGCCTACATCTACGGTCCGTCGGACATCCGCTCGCAGATCCAGCATGCGCTCGGCTTCACCTTCCCGGCGAAGTTCAAGAACATCGGCGGCAAGACGTTCGGCGGTTCGATCAGTGCCGAGCGGACCAAGGAGATCGACTTCGACGTCGTGGTCTGGCTGGACAGCCCGGCGAACGTGAAGTCCAAGCTCGGCGGACTCTACGAGCAGACGAAGGCCTACAAGGAGGGCCGCACCATCTACGTCCCCAGTTCGATCGGCGACACCAAGAAGGTCAGCACCTACTCGTCGGCATTCAGCATGGTGACGCCGTTGTCGATCCCGTGGGTGCTCAAGCGCTACGTCCCGCAGCTCGCGGCGGCCGTCGACGGGAAGAAGACGACGAAGGTGCGCATCATCAACGAGTGAGTCAGCCGATCCTCAACTGCACCAGTCGGTTTCGCACGTCCGTCAGCGACCGGTCGAGGTGTTCGGCGAGCTCCTCCGGGCCCAGTCCAAGGTCGACGCCGTCACGCAACTCCTCGTCGTCCTCGGCGCTCCAGCCGTCGGCGGCCGGCGTCTCGTCGGCAGCCGGCGTCTCGTCGGCGGCCGCGGGCACGTCATCAACGACCAGTGGTGCAGCTTCGGTGTCCGGCTGCGGCGCGAGCTCGGTCGGCACGTCGTGCGCGACATCGACATTCGCCTCCTCGGCCTCGAGGGCGGCGCGCTCGGCCTCACCGTCGTCGGCGACGGCCGGGCCGTCGACGGCGGTCTCGTCGAGTCGTTTGAGCGCCTTCAGCACCAGCGCGCGGTCACTGGTCGGCCAGAACGGTGGCAGCGACTTCTGCAGGAATCCGGCGTACCGCGCGGTGACCATGCGCGTGTCGAGGAACGCGACGACTCCCCGGTCGGCGCTGCTGCGCACCAACCGCCCCGCACCCTGCGCGAGGCGCAGTGCCGCGTGTGTGGCGGACACCGACATGAAGCCGTTGCCGCCTCGGCGGGCGATCTCCTGGGAGCGTGCCGACGCCAGCGGGTCGTCCGGTCGTGGGAACGGGATGCGGTCGATGATCACCAGCTGACAGGACGGACCGGGCACGTCGACGCCCTGCCACAACGTCATCGTGCCGAACAGGCAGGTTCGTGGTTCGGCGGCGAATTGCTTGACCAGAGTGCGGATCTGGTCGTCTCCCTGACACAGCACGGGTATGTCGTCACCGAACCGAGTACGCATCTCCTCCGCCGCGGCGCGGGCGGCGCGGGTGGAGGAGAACAGGCCGAGCGTGCGACCGCCGGCGGCCTGCACGAGCGTCTCGATCTCGTCCATCGCCTGCGTCGACATACCGTCCCTGCCGGGCGGCGGAAGTTGCGAGGCGACATACGCGATGGCCTGCCGTGGATAGTCGAACGGCGAACCGACGTCCAGGCCGGTCCAGCGCGGGCCGCCCTCACCGCGCAGGCCGAGGGTGCCGGCGACCGAGTCGAAGGAGCCGCCGAGCTCGAGCGTCGCGGACGTCATGATGACCGTCCGATCGCCGAACACCTTGTCGCGCAACAACATTGCGACGCTCATCGGCGCCACGCGCAGGATGGCTCCGCGCCGTTGGTCCTGCGACACCCACACCACGTCGAGCTCGCGTCCTTCGAGGATGCGGTCGCAGTTGTCGAAGATCTCGTCGACCGCTGCGCGGGCGACCTGCCGGGATGCGTCGTTGTCGGCGGGCGACGCGGGCTTGAGCTCGCTCTGCACCGACCGGGCGGCGTCACGCACCCGGGTCAGCGCCAGCGCCAGGTTGTCGGGTATGCCGAGCAGGCGGCCTTCCTGCACGCCGTTCAACAGCTCCTGCAGCAACTCCCCTGCCTCGCGCATGGTCGAGGCGTCCGCCATCCGGCCGCAGCGACGGGCGGCCGTCGCGATCATGCCGCCGGTGATCTCGTCGGTGATGGTCGAGGTGACCCGGTCGACGAGCTCGTGTGCCTCGTCGACGACGAGCAGGTCGTGCTCGGGCAGCATCTGCCGCCCCTCGAAGGAGTCGATCGCCATGAAGCTGTGGTTGGTCACGACCACGTCGACGTCCTTGGCGGCGGCACGGGACCGTTCGACGAAGCACTGCTGCACCATCGGGCATTTGGCGCCGAGGCACTCCTCGGCCGACACGGACACCTGCCGCCACGCGCGTTCGCTCACGCCCGGCACGAGCTCGTCGCGCTCACCGGAGTCGGTCTCCTGCGCCCATTCGCGCAGCCGGACCACTTCCTCACCGATCCGGCCGGCCGCCCTGTCGACCTCGCCGACGTCGAGCAGGGCGTCCTCCTCGTCGGGATAGCCGCCCTCGATCTTGTGCAGGCACAAGTAGTTTCGGCGTCCCTTGACCAGCCCGTAGGTCGGTCGCCGCCCCAGCACCGGCGCGAGCGCTTCGGCGATCCGGGGCAGGTCGCGGTCGACGATCTGCGCCTGCAGCGCCAGTGTCGCCGTGGCCACGATGGCGGGCTGACCGGTCTCGACGGCGTGCCGGATGGCGGGCACCAGATAGGCCAGCGACTTGCCGGTGCCGGTGCCCGCCTGGACCAGCAGGTGCGAACCGTCGCGTGCGGCCTGGTCGACGGCTCGCGCCATCTGCTGCTGCCCCGGGCGATCGGTGCCACCGACCCCTCCGACGGCAGCGTGCATCAGGGCGTCGAGATCGGCAGGCATTCCCACAGGGTATGCCGTTGTGTCCCGGCCCGCGCACCGTCCACAGGCCGGCCGCACTTCCGAGCGACATACCCGCGCACAAACTTCGACCGTCGAAGGTTGGGAACGCGATCGATCAGCTCGGCGCGGAGCCGCGGCAGATGAAGTAGGCGACCAGGGCGGTCCAGCCGGTCTGGTGTGTCGCGCCCAATCCGGAGCCGTCGTCGCCGTGGAAGTACTCGCTGAACGTCGGATGTGCGTCCCAGAGGTCCCCGCTGGGATACCACCTCGGGGTGCCCGGCCGCCGGCCGTCCTGGCCGGGGCGGAACAACGTGACCAGTCGGTCCATCAGGTCGGCGGTGATCTCGTCGAGGCCGCGCAGTTGTCCGGAGCCGGTCGGGTGCTCCACGAGGAGCTCGGGATAGGCCTCGGCATACGTCGCGAGGGCATCGACGAGCAGGAAGTTGATCGGGAACCACACGGGGCCACGCCAGTTCGAATTGCCGCCGAAGAGAGCCGAATCCGACTCTGCAGGTGTGTAACCCACGGTGAAGTCGGCGCCGTCCACGTCCACGGTCAACGGCGTGCGGTATGCCGCGGAGAGCGAGCGTATGCCGTGCGGCGACAGGAACTCGTCCTCGGCGAAGAGCCGCGCGAAGAGGTCCTCGCGCCGCTCCGGTGGCACCAGCGACATGGTGATCCGAGTGTCGTCGTGGTGTTCGTGATGTGCCAGCACGTCGGCCAGCCCGGTGTCCCGGCGCTCCAGCCAGTGCACCTCGCTGAGCAGGTCGGGCAGTTGGCGGGCGATGACCGGATGCACGGATTCGACTGCGACCAAAGGCAACAGGCCCACGAGCGAGCGCACCGGGAGTCGTTCCGAACTACCGTCGGGACGCACCAGGGCGTCGTAGTAGAAGCCGTCGGCCCCGTCCCACAGGGAGATGCCGGTGCTGCCGAAATCGTCCATGGCGCGCGCGAGCCGGAGGAAGTACTCGAAGAAGGTGCGGACCGAGGCGCTCCAACTGCGATCCAGCCGAGCGAGCTCGACACCGATCCGCAGCATGGACAGTGAGTAGAAGGCCATCCAACTGGTCGCGTCCGACTGCTCGAGGCGCATGCCGTCCGGCAGCGGCTTGGACCGGTCGAACGGTCCGATGTTGTCCATGCCGAGGAAGCCGCCCTCGAAGAGGTAGGAGTCATCGGCGTCCTTGCGGTTGACCCACCAGGAGAAGTTCATCAGCAGCTTGCTGAAGACCCGGGTGAGGAACTCCCGATCCTCATCTCCCGCAAGGGAATAGACCTGCCAGGCTGCCCATGCGTGCACGGGCGGATTGACGTCGTTGAAGTTCCACTCGTAGGCCGGCAGCTGACCGTTCGGGTGCTGCGCCCACTCCCGGACCATCAGCTCGATCTGGTCCTTGGCGAACGCCGGGTCGATCAGCGCCAGCGGGACGGTGTGGAATGCCAGGTCCCAGGAGGCGAACCAGGGGTACTCCCACTCGTCAGGCATGGAGATCACGTCGGCCAGATCGAGGTGCGACCAGCCGATGTTGCGACCGCCGGCCGCGCGGCGTTCCGGTGGCGGGGGCGGACCGGCCGGATCTCCCTCGAGCCACTCGCCGATCGCGTAGCGGTAAAGCTGCTTGCCCCACAGCAACCCGGCGAACGCGCGCCGCGCGATCAGCGCGTCCTGCGCACTCGCCGTCGCGGGTATGACGCGCCGGTAGAACTGGTCCGCCTCGGTCGCCCGGGCTTCCGTGATCTGCTCGAAGTCGGCGAAGCCACCGAGCGAGGTGGTGTCGACATACGCGGGCCGGCGGTCCGTGCCCGCCGCGACCGCTCGCAGCCGCAGGCGCACAGTGCGGGTCTCCCCCGGCGCCATACCTTCCAGGCGCCACCAGAAGCCGACCTTCGTGCCGTGATCGGCGCGTATGGCGGACTCGTCACCGTGCACGACGGCTCGGTCCAGACCGTTCGTCGGGCAGTCGGTGCGAGCGACCGCTCCCCACAGCCCAGCATCGTCGGTCTCGTTGTCGCAGAAGATGATTCGCGGACTCGCTGGTCGAGTAGCCGGAGCGCCAGCGGAGGCGTATCGAGACCGAGAGCTGTCGTCGGCCTCCAGGACGTAACTGCCCAGCCACGCGTGCTGCAGGCGGACCGAGCCGTCGGTCAGCGTCATCGACGGGGTGCGATCGTCGCGGCCGTGGGCCCAGGTGTTGCGGAACCACGCCTGCGGGATCAGGTGCAGGTCGCTCGTCTCCGGGCCGTGGTTGGTGACGTCGACCTGCATCAGCAGATCGGTCGGACTCGCCTTCGCGTGGGTGACCGTGACGTCGAAGAACCGGTCGTCGGCCAGGACGCCGGTGTCGGTCAGTTCGAACTCCGGATCCTGCCGGGTGCGTGCGGCATTCGCGGCGACCAGCTCGGCATACGGGAAGGCGGCCTGCGGGTAGCGGTAGAGCCAGGTCGCGTAGGAGTGCGTCGGGGTGGCATCCGTCGGCCACCAGACCTCCTTGACGTCCTCGCCGTGGTTGCCCTGTGCATTGGTGAGGCCGAAGAAGCGTTCCTTGAGCCGGTCGTCCTGGCCGTTCCAGAGTGCGATGCCCAGGTTGAGGAAGCCGAAGCGGTCGCAGACCGCCGCCATACCGTCCTCACCCCAGCGGTAGGCACGTCGGTGCGCCTGGTCGAAAGGCAAGTAGTCCCAGGCGTTTCCGTCTGCGGAGTAGTCCTCGCGCACCGTGCCCCACTGGCGGGCCGAGACGTACGGGCCCCAGAGTCGCCAGGGGTCGTCCGCTCCGGGTGAGGCTGCGATGCGGTCGTGTTCAGAGCCGGCTGCTGGTGACGTCACGTCACCGATCGTGCCAGCTATACATGAATACGGTCAGAACGCTGCGCGGACTCGGGGTCCCCGCGAAGTATTCGGAGGAGCGAAGCGGGGGAGAAACTTCGTGGGGTGAGTTATACGGAGAAGTCCGCGAGTTCGGCCTGCAGCGTCGGCGTCACCTTCGCGTGCAGGTGCGTGCCGTCGCCGGTGTGCTCGCTGGACAGCACTTCGCCGTCGTCGTGGATCCGGGACAGCAGGTCACCGCGGTTGTAGGGCAGCAGCAACTCCATCCGGATCTCCGGGCGCGGCAGCTCACGAGCGACCAGCGCGGCGAGCTCGTCGAATCCGACGCCGGTGCGGGCACTGACGGCGAACGCGTGCTTCTCGGCGCGCAGGATCCGGTCGACGACCTCCGGGTCGGCGATGTCCGCCTTGTTGACGACCACGACCTCCTTGACGTCGTGGGCGCCCACGTCGGCGAGCACCGAACGGACCGCGGTGATCTGCGACTCCGGGTCGGGGTGCGACCCGTCGACGATGTGCAGCACGAGATCGGCATCGGCGACCTCTTCCAGTGTGGACCGGAACGCCTCGACCAACTGGTGCGGCAACTCGCGCACGAAGCCGACGGTGTCGACCAGCGTGTAGAGGCGGCCGTCCGCGGTCTCGGCGCGCCGGACCGTCGGGTCCAGCGTCGCGAACAGCTGGTTCTGGACCAGCACACCGGCACCGGTCAGGCGGTTGAGGATCGAGGACTTGCCGGCGTTGGTGTAACCGGCGATCGCGACCGACGGCACGTGCCCGGCGCGGCGCGAGCCACGTTTGGTCTCGCGCATCGTCTTCATGCCCTTCAACTCCCGGCGCAGCTTGGCGATGCGGGTGTTGATCCGGCGGCGGTCCAGCTCGATCTTGGTCTCACCGGGACCACGCGACCCCATGCCCTGACCGCCGGCGGCCTGACCACCGGCCTGACGGGACATCGACTCACCCCAACCACGCAGGCGCGGCAGGAGGTACTGCAACTGGGCCAGCTCGACCTGCGCCTTGCCCTCCTTGGACTTGGCGTGCTGGGCGAAGATGTCCAGGATCAGTGCGGTCCGGTCGATGACCTTGACCTTGACCACGTCCTCCAGACCACGTCGCTGGCTGGGCGTCAGCTCGGTGTCGGCGATGACCGTGTCAGCACCCTCCTCGATGACGATGTCGCGCAGCTGCGCCGCCTTGCCGGAACCCATCCAGGTGCCCGGGTCCGGCTTCATCCGGCGCTGCAGGACTCCTGCCAGGACCGTCGAGCCGGCGGTCTCGGCGAGCGCCGACAGCTCGCGCAGCGAGTGCTCGGCGTCCTGCGCGGTGCCTTCGCCCCAGACACCGGCCAGCACGACGCGCTCCAGCCGCAGCTGGCGGTATTCGACCTCGGTGACGTCCTCGAGTTCGGTGGACAGTCCGGCGACGCGGCGGAGCGCAGCGCGCTCCTCGCGGTCGAACTGGTCCCCGTCGAAGGACCCGTACGACTCCTCGACGAGGAAGCCGTCGGCGTCATACCTGGCGTCGACGTCGGTCTCCTCGGCAAGAGCCTCGGCGCGACCATCGAGCACATGTGAGCGAGCAGTCATCGCGCCTCCATCGGTGTTGCGTTCTGTCATACATCCCCTGTTCGGAGCTTCACGGTCGCAAATATCAACGCCGTACGCGAATGGTTTATTGCGCGCCGTGCGGTCTGACCTCCAAGTATGACGTGTGCGGCGACTACCCTCTGGGCGGTGAGCGACACATCCGGGTCAGACGCCGCCGAGCACGATCACTACTTCTCGGCGACTCCCGCCAGCGCCGACGAGCGGCGGACCATCCACGTCCCGCTGGCCGGCCGCACCCGCTCCGTGCAAGTGGCCCGTGGGGTCTTCTCGTCCGAGCGGATCGACCAGGGCACCTCGGTCCTGTTGCAGCATGCGCCGGAGCCGCCGGCGTCCGGCACGTTCCTGGATCTGGGCTGCGGGTGGGGGCCGATCGCGCTCACTCTCGGCCTGCGCTCGCCGGAGGCCCACGTGTGGGGTGTCGATGTCAACGAACGGGCGCTGGACCTGGCCCGCGGCAACGCGGCATCGCTGGACCTGTCGAATGTGCGCGCCGGTCGCGCGGACGAGGTGCCGGCCGACCTGCACTTCGACCTCATCTGGTCGAACCCACCGATCCGGGTCGGCAAGTCCGTGCTGCACGAGCTGCTGCTGGCCTGGCTGCCCCGACTCACGCCGGACGGAGTCGCGTACCTCGTCGTGCAACGCAATCTCGGTTCGGACTCGCTGCAGCGCTGGTTGACCGAGCAGGGCTTCCCGACCGAGCGCTTCACCAGCGTCAGGGGCTTCCGGATCCTGCGGGTACGACCGCGCAGCACCGACTGACGGCCGTCAGTGCGGTAACCGGACCGTTCCGCCGGCGACGATCTCGGCCGGCCCGGACAGCAGGACACGCTCACCGTCGATGTGTATGCCGAGCCGGCCTCCCGGGACATCGACCCGCCAGTCGAGCTGGTCGGCAGGTCGACCGGCCCACCACCAGGTCGCGATGGCGGCGGCCGCAGCGCCGGTGCCGCAGCTCTGCGTCTCACCGACACCCCGCTCGTGCACCCGCATCGCGATGTGGCCCGGGCCCACCGCGCGCACGAACTCGACGTTGGTGCCGTTCTCCGGCTGCGGGTCGACTCGTGGCTGGTGCGTGAGATCCAGTGTCAACAGGTCGAATTCGGGCGGCAGCGCGACAACTGTGTGCGGGTTGCCCATGTCGATGCTCAACGCCGGCAACGGGTCGGGCGCGCCCACGGCCTGCACCACGCTGTCCGACCCGCGCTCGTCCGCCTCGGGCTCGCGCGCCAGGCGCCATACGCCCAGGTCGACCTGGAAGCCGTCCGGGGTGCTGGTCATCCGCTTGGTGCCGGCGCGGGTGGCGATGTCGAAGTCCGGGCCGGCGACCAGTCCGTTGTCGACCAGGTAGCGCGCGAAGACGCGCGTGCCGTTGCCGCACATCTCACCGATGGAGCCATCCTGGTTGCGGTAGTCCATGAACCACTCCGCGGCGCCTGCGGCTTCGCGAATCTCGACCGGTGCGTGCTTGATCGGCACGACCCGGATGACGCCGTCGCCACCGACCCCGGCGCGCCGATCGGCCAGGAACGCCGTCTCCTCCGCGCTGAGCATCGGAGTGCCGTCCAGCGCGGGCACCAGCACGAAGTCGTTCTTCGTGCCGTGGCCCTTGGCGAAACTGATCGAGGTCATACCGCCATTCAAGGTCATCGAGCACCCACTCGTCATCCCGGTGTCAGGCCGTGGACCCGTCACGTGCCTCGCGCAGCGCCTGCCGTGCACGTTGCGCCAGGTCCGGCGCGTCATACGGGAGCCAGTGGATGCGCGGTTCCGGACCGAACCAGGAGTGCTGCCTGCGCGCGAACTTCCTTGTCAGGCTTGCTGTTTCGTCCTTCGCTTGCTCTTCCGTCAGCGCCCCGTGCAATTGCTGCAGGGCCTGGGCGTAGCCGATCGCCCGGCTGGCGGTCCGGCCCTCGCGCAAACCAATCCGATCCAGCGCGCGCACCTCGTCCAGCAGACCGTCGCGCCACATCCGCTCGACACGCACCCCGATCCGTCGGTAGAGCTCGGCGCGATCGATCCGCAACCCGAGCATCACCGCAGGAGAACGGAATTCGCGTTTGGGCATGCTGGCGCTGAACGGCTCACCGGTCAGCTCCATCACCTCGAGCGCGCGCACGACCCGCCGCCCGTTCGACGGGTGGATCTGCTCGGCGGCCGCCGGATCCGCAGCGGCCAACTCCGCGTGCAGAGCGGGCGCGCCCTCTCGATCGAGGCGGGCCTCCCACCGCGCCCTGGTCGCGGCGTCGGTCGGTGGGATCTGCAGGTCGTCGAGCACGGCACGCACGTAGAGGCCGCTGCCACCCACCAGGATCGGCACCCTCCCGCGCGCCCGGACCTCGTCGATCGCCACCCGCGCATCCCGTTGGTATGACGCAACGCTCGCTTCGTCGCGCACCTCCAGGACGTCCAGCATGTGGTGGGGCACTCCTTCCCGCTCGGCAGCGGTGAGTTTGGCCGTGCCGATGTCCATGCCCCGGTAGAGCTGCGATGCGTCCGCGTTGATGATCTCCCCGTCGAGCGCATGCGCGAGCGCGACGCCGAGGTCGGACTTTCCGGTGGCGGTCGGTCCGACGACGGCGACGATCGGGTGCGGGGTCGTCATACCCCTCAGTGTCGCAAACGCGCCTTCTACGATGACCCGGTGACTTCGCCCCCGTCCGTCGATCAGCTCCGCTCCCGCATCTCCGGCGCCGCCTTGCACCGAGCGTTCGACTACTTCGCGGTACAACAGCCGGACCGTGCGGATTTCGCCACCGCGGCGGGTCGGATCGCCGGCGATCCGACCGCCCTCGCCCGCGTCGCCGACGTCGTCGTCGCCCTGCGCGGCGGGATGGGCCGCCTGCTCACCGCGCAGCAGGCACACCTGCCGGCCGTCTTCGACCCGCAGGATCCCGACGAGCCGGTCGAGGCCCGCTTCCTCTACCCGGTCGCATTCGCCGCTGCCCTGCCGGACACCTTGGCATTCCATCGAACTCGCGCGATCCCGGACGCCGCGTCCCGCGCGATCCTCGCCGACCTCGGACGCCATCTGCGGATCTTCCAACAGACCTTCGGGCACACCGGCCTGCATGTGCAGAACTGGTTCTCGCTGCACCTGCGCGGGTTGATCTTCGACTTCGGCCGGTTGCAGGCCAACCTCGAGAGGCTGGACGTGCCCGCCGCCGAGCTGCGCGCTGCGGGAGTCCCGGTCGTGACCGGATCGGTCGTCGCCGGCATACACATCCCGGACAGTGGTCCGTTGCGCCCCGCAGAGGTGGACGCCTCGCTGCGACGGGTCGGGCCGTTTCTGGCCCGGCACTTCCCCGACCTCCCGCCGGTCTCGGTCGCGCGGTGCACCAGTTGGTTGCTCGACGAGCAGCTTCTCGAGTTGGTTCCGGACAGCAACATCGCCCGCTTCTGCGCCCGCTGGCGTCCGATCGGCGCACCGAACGACGGTGACTGGTCGGTGCGCAACTTCGTCTTCCGCCGCCCCGAGGCCGACCCGGCAGAACTCACGGCGACCACCCGGCTCGAGCGGGCGGTGCTGGACCACTGGCGGGCCGGCCGTCACCTGCACCAGCGCTCCGGATGGCTGAAACTACCCTGACGGTTCCGTCCTGCGGCTGAGTGCGCGAAGCTGGATGTATGAGTACCGATCACGGACCCGAGGCCTACGACCGCGAGGAAGAGGAAACCGCGACCGAGGAGGGCATGCCGCTGCTGCCCGGTCGCGACGACGCGAACGAGCCGTACGACGAGCAGTCCGAGGACTGACGCCGCTAGCACTCCTCGGCCGGCGCGTGGGGCGATCGCGCATGGGAACTTGCCACCAGTTCGCCGCCAGTTCGGTGTGAATAGCGGCTCATCGCCGCGCACCTTCGAGCTCTCGGTCCTACGTTCAGCCCGACGTCCCATCCGACGTCGTCGTGAGCATCCCCGAGGAGCATCCACATGCCCAGATCCCGTTCTTCCGCACGCACGGCGACCGCAGTCGCCGGAGCAGGCGTGCTGGCCCTCGCCTTCGCCGCAAGTCTCGGCACCGGCGCGGCGCACGCGACCGCGAGCACCAGCAACAACAGCGCGGTCCCGGTCGCCGCGGGAACGAACGTCACCGCCATACCGGGTGCGAAGGCTTTCGGCGACACCGACCCGAGCACCCCGGAGCAGGTGTCGTTCGTGCTGAAGGAGCAGTCCAAGGGCGCGCTCGAGGCACAGGTCGAGCACGGCGTGAGTCACCAGTTGAGCGTGTCCCAGTTCGCGCGGAAGTACGGCCAGAGCGACCGCACGATCCACGAGATCACCAGCTACTTGGCGTCGTTCGGCATCACGACGACGGTGTATGCCGACCACGTCGACATTGCCGCCTCCGGCACCGCCGGACAGTTCGACAAGGCGCTGGCGGTGCAGCAGAAGAACTACAAGGTGCCGGCACAGCACGGCCGTGACGGCCTCGGCCGGATCCCTGCGCAGACCGTGCACGGCACCGCCCAACAGCCGAAATTGCCACGCCACGTGGCCGACAGCGTCCTCGCGGTGCTCGGCCTGTCCAACTACGGTCCGTTCTCCTCCGACGCGAAGCACGTCAACTCCGCCGTCCACGCGAAGTCCGCGGGCAGCAGCAGCGTCGACTGCACCGCGCTCACCGGTCTGCCCGGCGCGTGCAACACGCCCACCGACTATGTGCAGCGCTACGGCCTGACCAAGACCGAGCAGGCCGGCAACACCGGCAAGGGACGCACCATCGGCATCGTGACGCTCGCCGCTCTCGACGAGGGTGCACCGGAGTACTTCTGGTCCAACGTCATGCACCTGCCGAACACCGGCCGCACCGTCACCGTGCAGAACATCGACGGCGGCCCGGGCGCCCCGAGCGACGAGGCGGGCACCGGCGAGACGGACCTCGACGTCGAGCAGTCCGGCGGTGTCGCGCCCGGTGCGAACGTCACGGTCTACCAGGCGCCGAACACCGACAACGGCTTCGCGGACGCGTTCTTCTCCGCCGCCACCCAGAACACCGCCGACTCCGTGTCGGCCAGCTGGGGCGAGTCCGAGACGATCATCAAGGCGTCCGTCGCCTCCGGCGTCGAAACCCCGCAGTACCAGGCGGCATTCGACGAGGCGTTCCTCGAGATGGCGGTGCAGGGCCAGTCCGTCTTCGCCTCCTCCGGCGACGAGGGCGCGTATGACGCGAGCAACGACCTCGGCACGACCGACCTGTCGGTCGACGCACCCGCAGACAGCCCCTACATCACGTCGGCGGGCGGTACGACGCTGCCCTGGTCCGCAACACTGACCAGCAGCACCACGGGCAAGTCGGCCGCGGTGTCAGTCACCGACGAGCGCGCCTGGGGCTGGGACTACCTGTGGTCCCCGCTGGCCACGCTGCACAACACGACCGAGGCGGCCGAGGCCGTGCAGGAGATCGGCGGCGGTGGCGGCGGCTACAGCCAACTCGAGCCCACGCCGTCCTACCAGCGCGGTCTGGTTCGCAACTACTCGGCGGTCCCCTACCTGACGCCGACCGACTACCAGCAGGTCGACGGCATCAACGAACCGACGAACTGGAGCTTCGCCGCGGACCCGGCGGTGACCTCGGGCAGCAGCTCGGGCCGCGCCGAGCCCGACGTGTCCGCTGACGCCGACCCGTACACCGGCTACCTGCTCTACGAGCCGAGCGCGGGCGCCGGCAACGAGTTGCAGGGCGGCTGGGGCGGCACGAGCTACGTCGCTCCGCAGCTGAACGGCAGCGCCGCGGTCATGGACCAGGCACTCGGTCATCGGGTCGGGTTCGTGAACCCGGTGCTCTACCGGCTCGCCGCCGGTCACAACTCCCCACTGAACCCGCTCAGCACGAGCGGCACCAGCAACGACAACCTCTACTACACGGGCACGAAGGGGTCGCGCTACAACCCTGCGACCGGTCTCGGGACGCCCGACTTCGGTGCGGTGATCTCGCAGCTGCGGCACCGGTAGCCAAAGCCGGTCGAGCCGCTGGGCGAGACCGTATCGAGACCGCAACAACCTGAACGGCATTCGCCGGGTGGCCCACGGGCTGCCCGGCGAATGTTTGGGTTGACCTTCAACCAGGTCGAACCTGCAGGCTCGGTCGTATGACGAACCCAGCGCAGCACGGACCGACGGCCACATGAGCGTTCTGATCCACGTCTGCCGCGGCTGTGGGCACCAGCAGTCCTGGCACTCCGCCGCCAACGGCGGCTACACCTCGTGCCGCTGTTGCCGGGCCGGCGAGTGTGACCCGTCCCCCGAACCTGTTCTGCTGCAGACGTTCTCGTTCCCCCGATGGCGACCGGAGGCGTTGCTCGCCCCCGGGGCCGTCCGGAACCCTGGGTCGATGCACGCGACGACGTGCTGTGCCTGCGACGCATGCGTCACGGCATACGAGCGACTGGTCGGAGCCTCCCGGCCCGCCTGAGGCGGTGCCGAATTCGGTTGCTTGTCGCGCCGTCGTCCCGCACCCTTGACCGGTGACTGACTACCTCGCGCTCAACCGAGCCAACTGGGACGACCGGGCCGCCGCACACGCTGCGAGCCCGGACTACGCCGTGTCCGAACTCATCGACGGCACACGGCGATTGAGCGGTGTCGTCGCATTCGACGAGGAGCGGCTCGGCGAGATCCGTGGACTCGAGACGCTGCACCTGCAGTGCCACATCGGCACCGACACGCTGTCCCTGCACCGCCTCGGCGCGAAGGTGACCGGTCTCGACCTGTCCCCCGCGTCCCTGGCACAGGCACGTGACATCGCCGAACGCGCCGGAGCGCCGATCGACTACGTCGAGTCGGACGTCTACTCCGCGCCGCAGGCGTTGGGCGACCGCACCTTCGATCTGATCTACACCGGCATCGGCGCGCTGTGCTGGTTGCCGTCGGCCGATCGATGGGCGGAGGTCGTCTCGACCTTGTTGCGACCGGGCGGCCGCTTGTTCATCCGTGAGGGACACCCGATGTTGTGGACGTTCGAGGTCGACGGCCTAGAACCCGAGTACTCGTATTTCGAGCAACCCGAGGGCAATACGTGGACCGAGGGCGGGACCTATGTGGCCACCGACCATGAAATCACCGCGAAGACCACGATCGACTGGAATCACGGGCTCGGCGAGATCGTCAGCGGACTGCTGCACCACGGCTTGCAGGTGACCGGTCTGGTCGAGCACGACAGCGTGCCGTGGTGTGCACTGCCCGGCCTGATGTCCGTCGACGAACGCGGCGAATGGCGACTCACCGACCGACCGGAGCGCCTCGCCGCCAGCTACACCCTGCAGGCGGTCAAGACCTGACCGACACCGTCCTTCTGTACGGCGTCGGTCCTTGACCGACGCCGTATTTTTATTACTCGCAAAGGAATTCATCATGCAGAAGATCAACGACCGGCTGTTCAACTGGGCGTCGCTGCTCGAGGACAACACTCGGGAGCAGGCGGAGCTCACCGCGACGATGCCGTTCATCCACCCCCACCTCGCGCTGATGCCGGATGCCCACCTCGGGCTCGGTGCCACCGTGGGCTCGGTCATTCCGACCCTGCACGCCATCATCCCGGCGGCGGTCGGTGTCGACATCGGCTGCGGGATGATCGCGGTCCGGACACAGTTCTCCGCCGCTGACCTGCCGTCGGACCGGTCCGTCATACGGCACAGCATCGAGCGGTCCATCCCGCTGTCGGCCGGCGGCTACAACCACCGGATCACCAGGGAGCACACGCGGATTCGGCTGGACGAGCTCACGAGCATGGCTCAGGACGCCGGGTTCGACCCGGCGGCATACGCCAAGAAGTGGGACGTGCAGCTGGGTTCGCTCGGCTCGGGCAACCACTTCATCGAGGTGAGCCTGGACGAGCAGGACCGGGTCTGGCTGTTCCTGCACTCCGGGTCGCGGGGTGTCGGCAACCGGATCGCGCAGCGGCACATCAAGGTCGCGCGGGAGCAGTGTGCGAAGTGGTGGATCCCGCTGCCGCACAAGGATCTTGCCTACCTGGTCGAGGGTACGGCGGAGTTCGACGCCTACCTGCGGGAGCTGCGGTGGGCGCAGCACTTCGCCCTGCTCAACCGGGAGGAGATGATGGATCGGGTCGTGCACGATGTGTCGCACTGGATCGGTGAGCCGGTCGTGGAGCAGGAGCGGATCAACTGCCATCACAACTACACCGAGCAGGAGCGGCACTTCGGCAAGAACGTGTGGCTGTCCCGGAAGGGCGCCATCAACGCCGAGGCAGGCCGGCCGGGTCTGATCCCCGGGTCGATGGGCACTGCGTCATACGTCGTGGTGGGCAAGGGCAACCCGGTGGCGCTGAACTCCTCGCCGCACGGTGCCGGTAGGGCCTACTCCCGGTCCGCCGCGCGGAAGGCGTTCACGGTCGAGCAACTGCGGACGGCGATGGACGGCATCGAGTACAGGGACACCTCGGCGTTCCTGGACGAGATCCCGCAGGCCTACAAGGACATCGACGTGGTCATGCAGGACGCAGCAGACCTCGTCGAGGTCCGGCACACGCTGCGGCAGATCGTCAACGTCAAGGGCGACTGACGTCCGCGGCGCCGAGAGTGCAGTAGTGGTCGTTGTGGTGACTCGCAATCGACCGCTGCTGCACTCTCGCGCGCGGGCATCGGCCCGTCACGCGTTGGTGTCGCGGACCGCGAGTCCTTCTCCACGCCACGCCGCCAGAAGTTGTTGATCACCGGATGCAGCAACGAGTAGTTCATCGTTGGCGGCGACCGCTGCCGCGCAGTGCACCGCGTCGTAGCCACGAAGTCGGTGCCGCTGTGCCATCGCTGCCGCATCGAGCATGAGTTCTTCCCGCAGCTCGACAACCGCAACCGCAGTCCACAGTTCGCGCAGGATCTCCGTGCTGTCGGCTTGTTGCGATTTCGTGACTCGGCCGAGTCGCTCGGCGGCTGCGATTGCCGCGGCCGCCTCAACGAACGCCAACCGGGTGGTTGTGACGTCGTCCGCACTGTCCCACAGCTCCCCGCAAGCCTGCGACGTCGGCTCTGCGACGAGCAACGGCACCAGGGCTGACGTGTCGAGGTAGAGGATCAACGGCGCTGTTGACTCACGAGATCGCTGACAGTCCCAGCAATTTCGACGGGTTCAGGTCGCTTCGTCCTGCGACTCGAGGCGGGCGTGACCTTGCCCTCGGCAACCAACTGCTCGAGCTTGGTCGGCGAACCGGCAGGGATGATCCTGGCCACCGGCCGCCCATGATCCGTCACGGTGATCGTCCGACCATCCCGCACCGATGCCAAATGACGACTCAGTCCATCGCGCAACTCGCGGATGCCGATGTTCATGATCCCTCCTTGTGGCGTCTTCTATATTGCCAATTATCGCCACACCGAGGAGTGCTGTCCAGATTCGCGCCCCGTCCGATGGTGCACTCTGTCCCCATGGCGCGCGACAGTGGAGACGAGGTGCTGGAGACGAAACTTCGACTCCTCGCCCTGCAGGTCCTGGTCACTGAACGAGACGGTGGCCGTGTGCCGAATATGCGCGACGTCAGCTTGCTGGCCGCAGAGCTGGTCGCTGAGGGCAGAGACACTCCCGCGACGGTTGAGGCTGCCTGTTTGACGCAGGCTTCGTCCTTCTGGGACCACCAGCCGACCATCACCACGATGCTCTCCGAGCAAGGTGTCCTGACGAACGGGAACAGTGACGATGCCTACCGACACGTCCTCTACTTGTTTGCGTGCAAGCTGCTCAGTCCCGCCGTGTTCCAAGGATGGTTCTTCGAACGGCTCCCGGAATGGACCTCGCAGGACGTACTCGATCAAGAACTGGTCCTGCTCTTCGAGGACAGGGACCATGAGACGGACCCACATGGCAAGACCCTCATCGAGGAGCAGATCCGGAGCACCGTACAGAGCGCCGGCTTCTGAGATCCCGAATGACGCCCGATGGCGCGCGGGTCAGTAGCGCAGGCCGAGGCGATCCTGGACGTCATCCAGCGTGCGCGTGGCGACCTCACGTGCTCGCGTATTGCCTTCTCGCAGCACGTGTTCCAGGTATGTCGGGTCCGCGGCGAACTCGGCCCGACGCGCACGATGCACGGCCAGACCGTCATTGACGACGGTGGTGAGCTCCGACTTCAGGGCGGCCGCACCCCCGTCGCCGATGCGGTCGGCGATCTGCTCCGGCCGCTCGCCGGTGAAGAGCGACGCGATCCGCAGCATGCTGGCGACCTCGGGACGGGCGTCCGGATCGAAGGTGATCCGGCGTTCGGAATCGGTGCGGGCCTTGCGGATCCGGGTGGCGGTCTCGTCCGCCGTCATACCGAGCGAGATGCCGTTGCCGCGACTGGTCGACATCTTGCGTCCGTCCAGTCCGGGCACGACGGGCAACTCGGTCAGCAGCGCGTCGGGGGCGCGGAAGTACTCCTCGCCGTCGGCATACCGCGCGTTGAACCGGCGGGCGATCGCGCGGGTCTGCTCGACGTGTGGCAGCTGGTCGCGTCCCACCGGGACGACCGTGCCGTGGACCCCCAGGATGTCCGCCGCCTGGTGCACCGGATAGGTCAGTAGCAGTCCGGACAGCGGACGGCCGTCGGTGGCGGCGAGTTCGTCCTTGACGGTCGGGTTGCGCCGCAGTTCGGAGTCGGTCACCAGCGAGAGGAACGACAACATCAGCTGGCCGATCTCCGGGACCGCCGAGTGCGCGAAGATCGTCGACCGGGCCGGGTCGATCCCGGAGGCGAGGTAGTCGGCCAGTTGCCCGAAGGTCGCCGCCCGCACGTCGCCGATGCTGTCGCGGTCCGTGATCACCTGATAGTCCGCAACCAGGATGAAGGTATCGATCCCCTTCTCCTGTATGGCGACTCGCGACCTCAGCGTCGCGAAGAGGTGTCCGATGTGCAGCGGGCCGGTCGGCCGGTCGCCGGTCAGCACGCGCAGCTTCTCGCGTCCACGGGCGTCCGGTTGATCGATCAGCGCATGGATGGTGTCGCTGCGTGCGCGGCTCGCGGCGTATGACGCATCGCTGTGCAGTTCGGTGTCGTCCAGGGTCATCGTGATGTGCTCCTTACGGGTCGTTGCCCGGTGGGAGGCGCCATACGAAAAAAGCCGCCCGACCGGGCGGCTGGTGACAGGAAATGGGTTACGTCAGCGGGCCGCCGGAGAAGGCGACCACCAGGAGGTGCTGACGATCTGCATGCGAGAAGTCTAGCGCGCCGTCCGGGCGGCCCGGCGCGCCACTTCCACGGCGACCAGCAGGGCGGCCGCGATGAACACTCCCACGTAGCAGACCACGGTGGTCCAGCCGCCGCGCTGAAGGCGATCCCCGCGCACGCGCCGATCACCGAGCTGCCGAGGTAATAGGCGAACAGATAGAGCGAGCTGGCCTCCGCGCGATGCTGCCGGGCGAGCAGGCCGACCCAACCACTGGCGGTCGCGTGCGCGGCGAAGAATCCTGCCGTGAAGAGCAGCACCCCGAGGAGCACCACGGGCAACGACACGGGAAGGGTCAGCGCCAGTCCGAGTGCCATCACCACCTCTGCCGCCACCAGCGTCCGTGCCCTGCCGAACCGGTCGGCCAACCGGCCGGCGATCGCGGAGGAGACGGTCCCGGACAGATACATCAGGAAGATCGATCCGACGACTGCGTCGGAGAGGTTGAACGGCGTTGCGGACAAACGAAATCCGAGCATGTTGTAGAGCGAGACGAATCCGCCCATCAACAACAGTGCGGTCGCGAAGAGACCGAGCAGTGCCGGTGTGCGCAGGTGCTCGACGAGCGCGTCGGAGGTGGTCCGCAGCCCCACGGGCTGCGGATGGAAATGCCGTGACGCGGGCGCCAGGCGAACGAAGACGGCGGTGAAGCCCAGCGCCACGACAGCGGCCACTTCGAGCGCCCACCGCCAGGTGCCCAGGTCCAGGGTGAACGACGCGACGAGGCGCCCGGCCAGGCCACCGATGGTCGTGCCGGCTATGTAGCGGCCCATGGCGGCGCCGAGGTCTCGGCGGTCGACCTCTTCGGCGAGGTAGGCCATCGCGGTCGCCGGGACACCTGCGAGCGCGATGCCCTGCAGCCCTCGCAATGCGACCAACACCGCCATGGACGGTGACCAGGGCAGCACCAGGCCGATGACCGCGGACGCGAGCGCGGAGCCGACCATCACGCGGGTTCGACCGAACCGTTCGGACAGCGCACTCGCGGGGATGATCGCAACGGCCAGGAGTCCGGTGGTGGCCGAGACGCTGAGCGCCGAGACCGCCGGTGACACCGAGAAGTCGGTGGCCAGCGACGGCAGCACCGCCTGGGCGCAGTACATCGCCACGAAGGTGGTCATACCCGCGGCGAACAGGGCGGCGGTGATTCGCCGGTATCCGGCATCACCGCGCCGGTAGCCAACGGGCGGCGCGGCGTTCGCGGTGGACCGGGCGGTGGACGAACTCACCGATCCATCGTGGCGGGATCCGACGTCATACGGAAATGATTCTCTTGGCACTTATTCATGACGCAGATGCATATGCTGTCGGTATGCGTGATGCCGTCTGGTGGTTCGTCGTACTCGCCGACGAGGAGAATGTCACCGCTGCTTCCGCCCGGCTGCACATCCCGCAGCCGACCCTGTCCCGGCGACTTGCGCGCCTCGAACGGCAGCTCGGCACAACCCTGTTCGACCGGCACGGCAAGCGGTTGCACCTCAACGACGCCGGCCGCCTGTATGCCGAGCACCTCCGGCGGGCACACGGTGAACTCGCAGCAGGTGAGCGGGCGGTGCGCGAACTACGCTCCCGCGGACCGCGCGTGGTGCGCCTGGGGTTCCTGCATTCGTTCGGCACCTGGCTGGTGCCCGAGCTGATCCAACGGTCCCGCGAGTCCGACCCCGGGCTGCGGTTCGAGCTGGTGCAGGACGCCGCGGAGGCCATCACCGCCAAGGTCGTCGCGGGCGACATCGACCTCGGCATCGTGTCGCCGCGCCCGCTCGACGCTCCGGTGAGCTGGCGCCGGCTACTGCAGCAGCGCGTGCACCTGGCGGTGCCGGCGGGCGACCCGCTCGCTCGACGTCAGACAGTCGCCTTCGGCGAGCTTCGGGACCGCGATTTCGCCGCCATGGCACGTGGGTTCGGGATGCGTCAGCTGCTCGACGAGGCCTGTGCTGCAACGGGTTTCGAGCCGCGCATCACCGTGGAGTGCCAGGAGCTGGACACGGTCGCCGGATTGGTCGCGGCCGGCATCGGCGTCGCACTGCTACCGGAGTCCCCCGACCGGCACCTACCGCCGGGCGTCACGGCGCTTCAGGTCACCGGTATCGACGCGGCCCGTGAGGTCGGGCTGATCTGGGCACGTGGTGCAGCGCTGTCCGAGCCGGCCCGTCAGGTGCGCGCACTCGCGACATCGCGGTAAGCGTCAGATCTCGATACGCCCGCTCGTACCTCACGGGCTACCCTTCGATAGACCCCGCTCGTGCCTCGCGGGCCACTCAGGACACCGCTCGATCAGCAGGTTCCGCAGCCGTCCGCGACGGGCGCGGCGATCGGCGTGCCGATGCCCGGCATACCGAGCGCGACGGCGGGCTTACGGGTACCGCCGCCGGTGGCCTGATCCTGCAGGGCCTCCCAGGCGTCGCCGCCGCGGGTACGGCGAACCTCCCAGGTGCCGCCCTCGGCACCGGAGTCGGCGACCAGGTGATGCGGGGCGCCGTACGTGACACCGACGGTGACCAGGTCGCCCGGACGCGGCCGGTCGACGCCCTCTGGCACCGCGAAGTGCACCAGCCGGTTGTCGCGAGCGCGGCCCGACATACGGTGCGTCTCGGCGTCCTTGCGACCCTCACCCGGGGAGACCAGAACCTCGACGGTCTTGCCCTCGAGCTCCTTGTTGCCCGCCCACGAGACCTCCTCCTGGAGCTCGATGAGCCGGTCGAAGCGTTCCTGCACAACGGCTTTCGGGAGCTGGTCGGGCAGGTCGGCGGCCGGGGTGCCGGGCCGGATGGAGTACTGGAAGGTGAACGCCGACGAGAAGCGTGCCTCGCGAGTGACGCGCAACGTCTCGGCGAAGTCCTCCTCGGTCTCCCCCGGGAAACCCACGATGATGTCGGTGGTGATCGCCGCATCCGGCATCCGCTCCCGGACCCGGTCGAGGATGCCGAGGAACTTGGTCGAGCGGTAGGACCGGCGCATCGCCTTCAGCACCCGGTCGGATCCGGACTGCAGCGGCATGTGCAGCGACGGCATGACATTGTGCGTCTCCGCCATCGCATCGATCACGTCATCGGTGAAAGCGGCCGGGTGCGGCGAGGTGAAGCGCACCCGCTCCAGGCCGTCGATCTCGCCGCAGGCACGCAGCAACTTGCCGAACGCGAGCCGGTCACCGAACTCGACGCCGTAAGTGTTGACGTTCTGGCCGAGCAGCGTCACCTCGACGACACCTTGCTCGACG
The DNA here is from genome assembly GCF_055397625.1 of Flexivirga sp. G2. Lineage (NCBI taxonomy): Bacteria > Bacillati > Actinomycetota > Actinomycetes > Micrococcales > Dermacoccaceae > Flexivirga > Flexivirga sp. G2. Next base: position 1,470,534 of record NZ_AP039675.1, on the reverse strand, counting down.
AGCGCACGGATCTCGGCGAGCACGTCGCCCGGGCGGCGGTCCTTCTCCTTGCCTCGCAGCGACGGGACGATGCAGAACGTGCAGGTGTTGTTGCAGCCGACCGAGATGGACACCCAGCCGCTGTATGCCGAATCACGCCGGGTCGGCAGCGTCGACGGGAAGGTCTCCAGCGACTCCTTGATCTCGACCTGCGCCTCGGCGTTGTGCCGCGCACGCTCCAGCAGCACCGGCAGCGAACCGACGTTGTGGGTGCCGAAGACGACGTCGACCCACGGCGCCCGCTTGACGATGTCGCCCTGATCCTTCTGGGCGAGGCAGCCACCGACCGCGATCTGCATGCCCGGATTCGCGTCCTTGGCGGGGCGCAGTTGGCCGAGCTGCCCGTAGAGCTTGCCGGCGGCGTTCTCCCGCACGGCGCAGGTGTTGAAGACCACCACGTCCGGCTGCTCCGGCCGGTCGCCGAAGGCCAGTCCGGCCCGGTCGACATACCCCGCGGTCTCCAGCAGACCGGCGATCCGCTCGGAGTCGTGGACGTTCATCTGGCACCCGTGGGTGCGCACTTCGTAGGTCTTCAGATCACCAGTCATGACCCGTCAAGGGTACGGTGTCCGCCCGACACGCCCGGAATCGCCGCCGACCAGGGTCAGCGCAGGTAGGGCGAACCTCCCGTGTATGGCGCGGGGCGGGGCGGCCCGACCGGTCGCTGCCGCTTCGGGCGTTGCCGCATGGTGGATGCCATCGTGCCGATGCCCAGGTCCGCCGTGACGAGGATCAGCAGGCCGGAAACCAGTGCATTCCGCAGCGCGCCGTTGTCGCCGACCACCTCCCCGATGGCGAGCGCTCCTGCGATCGCGGTGGGCAGGAACGCGATCCACAGCATGTGCGGTCCAGCCTGGTACTTCCCCACCGTGACGGCCGCACCGACGATCGCGTAGGCCACTGCACAGGCGGCGACAAGACACACGAGCATCGCAAACAACTCGACGAACATCATGCCGTCGGGGTCGGCTCCACGGTGTGTGTCGTAGTACTCCTGCGTCTGTGACCGGTTGACCCAATGGACGCACGCCCAGACCGCGAAGGCGAAGACGACCGCGTTCAGCAGGTGGCAGACGGCGGTCGCGATCCACCACCGCCGGCCCGGCGGCTTCGGGATCTCGGACTGCTCCCACTGCGCCGGCGGCGGGTATGACGGCAGCTGGTTCATGTCGACGGCCGCCGTACCGCGAGAACGGGGCATACCACCATGGCGACAGCCGCGATCGCTCCCAACGCCACGCCGGTGACGGGCGTGTCGCGCAGCCCCAGCCAGAGGGATTCTGCCAACCCCAGGACCCCCAGGCTCATGGTCATCAGGACGCCGGATGTCTTGCCCCGCAGGCAGTTCCGTCCGCCCCAGAAGCCGACGACTATCGACACGAACTGGATGCCCAGGAAGAGATAGAAGGACCAGTTCGTGGTCTGGACGAGGTCATCCGATATCTGTCGCAGACCTTCCCCGCCGCCCTGCGCTCCGACGAAGACGCCGATGAACCCGGCGATGGCGATGATGGAACCCAGCGTCAACAGGGCCCAACCCGCTCCGAGGAACGCCAACACCGCCGAGCCGATCCACCAGCCGCCGACCTCCGGTCGCAGCGACACAGGACGTCGCGGCGCATCGATGGGCGGGCCGGATTGCCAGTGCTGCGGCGGTATGGCGCCCGGGTGCTGCTGCCATGGCGGTGGCCCGAACTGCTGCTGAGGCGGTGGGCCGAATTGCCGCGGCATGTGCGGCGGGATGCTCCCCTGCGGTTGACTCATGACGCTCAAACTAGCCGGGCGGGCGGCCCGAAAACCTTTGTCCACAGGGTAGTTCGCGGAGCGCGTCCGAGTGCTGTCAGAACACCTTGCCCGGGTTGAAGATGCCGTGCGGGTCCAGCGCGGCCTTGACGGCGCGTTGCATGGCCATGACCTCGGGGCCGAGCTCACGCGCCGCACCTGGCATCTTGAGCAGTCCCACACCGTGCTCGCCGGTGACGGTGCCGCCGAGTCTCAGGCACTCGTCGATGATCCGATCGAAGGCCGCCTGCGCACGCTCACGCTCGTCCTCGTCGTCGCGACCGGCGACCATCAGGGGGTGCAGGTTGCCGTCGCCGGCGTGCGCGACACTCGCGATGGTGATGCCCACCTCCGCCGAGATCTGCTCGATCCGGCGCAGCATCTCCGGGACGTGTTCCTTGGCGACCACGATGTCCTCGGTCAGCAACGGCCCCTTGCGCTCCATGGCGGGGTAGGCCAGCCGCCGAGCGGCCATCATCGCGTCAGCTTCCTCGGCGTCCGCCGTCTCCGCCACGAAGGTCGCCCCGCCTGCCTCGAAGGCTGCGACCATCTCCTTGCCGGCCGCCATACCGGCCTCCCCGGGTTCGTCCAGCTTGCCGATCAACACGACGTTCGCCTCGGCCGCAAGCCCCATGCCCGTCATCTCGTCGACCGCCTCCAGGCAGATCCGGTCGACGATCTCCAACGCCGACGGCGTCAGTCCGCGTGCCGCCACCTCGCGGACCGCGACGCCCGCGTCGACGATGCTGTCGAAGTAGCCGAGCACGGTCCGTCCGGGATCGGGCAGCGGCCGCAGCTTCACGGTGATCTCGGTGACGATGCCGAGCGTGCCCTCGGATCCGACGAAGAGGCCGGCCAGGTCGAGGCCGGCGACACCTTTCGCGGTCCGCCGTCCGAGTCGCACGACCGCACCGGCGCCGGTCACCACCTCCAGGCCGATCACGTAGTCGCGGGTGACGCCGTACTTCACGCAGCACACGCCGCCGGCGTTGGTCGCGACGTTGCCGCCGATGGTCGACCAGGGCGAGCTGGCGGGGTCCGGCGGATACCAAAGCCCTTGTTCCGCAACGATTCTGCGCAGTTCGTCATTGACCACTCCCGGTTGGACGACCGCGATCCGCTCCAGCGGGTTGACCTCGAGGACGGCATCCATCTTCGCCAGGCTGACCACCACGCAGCCGTCGGTGGAGTTGGCGCCGCCGGACAGACCGGTGCCGGCCCCCCGCGGCACCAGGGGAACGTCGTGCTGCAGCGCCCACCGGACGGTCCGCTGCACGTCGTCCGTGCTCGTCGCGCGCACCACCGCGAGCGGTGCACTGTATGGCGCCCACTCGGCCTCGTCGTGCAGGTACGACCCGATCAGGTCCTGGTCGGTGAGCACGCGCGAGCTGTCGAGCGCGGCGCGGAGTTCGTCGATCGCGGGCATGCACCCACGCTAGTGCGGTCGTTCAGCGCGGCACGAGCGTGATGCCGATCGCGGTGAACAGGCCACCCGCCACCCGATCGATGCTGCGTTGCAGCCGTCGGTATGCCGTGACGACCGGCCGAGATCCGGCGCACCAACTGACCGCGGCGAACCAGCCGATCGCCATCGTCAGCATGACCACGAGCACGCCCACGCGCAGTGCCGCTCCCTCATGCCGGGGCATCAAGGTGGCGAAGAGTGCACCGAAGAAGACCAGCGCCTTCGGGTTCGCCAGGTTGGTGAAAACCCCCAGGCGCCAATGCTTTCCGTTGCTGACCGGTCCGGACTCGAGGGCCGCGGGGGCTGCCTTGCGTGCCGCCCACAGCACGTGGATACCGTACGTGATCAACAGCACCGCGCCGACGGTGCGCACCACCAGGTAGAGGTGTTCGTAGCGCGCCAGGAGGGCACTCAGCCCGCACATGGCGAGCGTCGCCCAGCAGGCGATGCCGCAGACCACCCCGAGCCCGACGCGCATCCCGGCGGATCGGCCCTGAGCGGCCGAAGTGCGAAGCACGGCAAGGAAATCCGGTCCCGGACTCACGACCGCGACGAGCCAGGCGAGGAGGAGCGGAAGCACTGCGAACATGAGATCAGCCGATCACTGGGGAGGTCATGACGACGGTGGCGTCGACGGGTTCGGTGGTGGTTCGGTAGGTGTGTGGCGCCGACCCGGGGAACGCCAGTAGATCGCCCGGCCCGAGTGCGACGAGATCGTCGCTCGGCCCCGCAGCAACCCGGCCCGAAGCGACCATGATGTGCTCGAGCGTGCCGGGGGCATGTGGCACCCCGTCGTAGGTCGTGTGTGCCGGCAGCCGCAGTCGCCAGATCTCGACCTGGTGGCCCCCACTCACCCGACGCAGCATCTCCTGCTGCGGGACATCTGCGGCGGCCGTCGCCGGGATCACTTCGGGTTGTGTGGTGGCGGCCGGAACGAGCAGGTCGGTCAGCGGTATGCCCAGAGCCACCGCCACCGCGTCGAGGGTGTCGATCGTCGGGTTCGACCGCCCGGACTCGAGCCCGGACAGGGTCGCCTTCGACAACCCGGCCCGCCGGGCGAGCTCCGCCGCTGACATACCGCGCTGCTCGCGGCGAAGCCGGATCTGCGTGCCGGCGGACGCGGCGATGCTGGAGGTCGAGGAGGCCATGCGTTCACTATAACGAACGCATGGTTCATTGCAATAGCCGTCCGTGGATCGGTCAGTCCGGCTGGTGCTCTGGTGCGTCAGCGATCGCCTCGCGAATGACGGACCACGCAACGGACGACGAATATCCTTTGCGGGCAAGCATTCCCGCGAGACGTCGGGCTTGGACCGTGGCGTCGAGACCATGCATGGAGCGCAGCTTCTTGGCAACCAGGGCCTCGGCACGCTCGCGCTCGTCGTCGTCATTGATCGTGTCGAGCTGTTCGTCGATGATCTCGGACGCGATCCCCTTCCGACGCAGTTCCTGGCCGATCGCCCGGCGACCCATGGCACGCCGACTCTGCTGGGACTCGATCACGGTTGCCGCATAGGCCGCGTCGTCGATCAGCCCGACCTCCTCCAGTCGGTCCAGGACGGTGGCCGCGACGTCGTCGGCGCAGTCGCGCTCGCGCAGCTTGTCGGCCAACTGCTTGCGGCTGCGTGGTGCGGCCGCGAGCTGGCGCAGCACGATGGTGCGCGCCACGTCATACGGGTCGGCGTCGAGACCGCGCGCGTCCGCCGGCGGCTCGCGATCGTTGCGGGCCTGCCGCGCACTGCGTCGGCGGCCGGTCGTCGCCCGACCACCCCGGCCGTGCGGCGTGTCGGCGCGCTCATTGCTGGACTCGTCGGACGGTGCGCCCCGGACACGGGAGCCGGCCCACGGTCCGACGATGACTTCCGCCGGGTCGACGAAGTCCGGCAGCGAATCCGGTGCACTGTCAAAGGGATTCATGGAGATTCATCGCCTCCGAGACACTTCACGTCGTGGCGCCGGAACCGCGCACATGACGCCTCGCTTCGGGAACCGGCATACGGGAGAACATCTCGGCCGCCGACCGCCCGATCGACGGCCGAGATGAGGATCAGAAGTCGACCGCTGCGACGACCGGTGCGTCCGCCTCGTCGGCGGGCTTGTCGACCCGCGGGCCGACACCCAGCTTCTCCTTGATCTTCTTCTCCAGCTCGTCGGCCAGATCGGGGTTGTCGCGCAGGAAGCCACGCGCGTTCTCCTTGCCCTGACCGAGCTGGTCGCCCTCGTAGGTGTACCAGGCGCCGGCCTTGCGGACGAACCCCTGCTCGACGCCCATGTCGATCAGGCCGCCCTCGCGGGAGATGCCCTGGCCGTAGAGGATGTCGAACTCCGCCTGCTTGAACGGCGGGGAGACCTTGTTCTTGACCACCTTGACGCGGGTGCGGTTGCCGACCGCGTCGGTGCCGTCCTTCAGCGTCTCGATGCGCCGCACGTCCAGCCGGACCGAGGCGTAGAACTTCAGTGCCTTACCGCCGGTGGTCGTCTCGGGCGAGCCGAACATGACACCGATCTTCTCGCGCAACTGGTTGATGAAGATCGCAGTGGTCCCGGTGTTGTTGAGCGCACCGGTGATCTTGCGCAGCGCCTGCGACATCAGGCGGGCCTGCAGACCGACGTGGCTGTCACCCATCTCGCCCTCGATCTCGGCGCGCGGGACGAGTGCGGCGACGGAGTCGACGACGATGATGTCGAGCGAACCGGACCGGATCAGCATGTCGGCGATCTCCAGCGCCTGCTCACCGGTGTCGGGCTGGCTGACCAGGAGCGCGTCGGTGTCGACACCGAGCTTCCGGGCGTATTCGGGGTCGAGCGCGTGCTCGGCGTCGATGAAGGCCGCGATGCCGCCGTTGCGCTGCGCGTTGGCGACGGCGTGCAGGGCGACCGTGGTCTTACCGGACGACTCCGGACCGTAGACCTCGACCACGCGACCGCGCGGCAGTCCACCGATGCCGAGTGCGACATCGAGCGCGATCGCACCGGTCGGGATCACGTCGATCGGCGGCCGGACGTCGTCGCCCAGGCGCATGACCGCGCCCTTGCCGTGTGCCTTCTCGATCTGGGACAGGACGGTGTCCAGCGTCTTGAGCTTGCTGTCTCCGGCGTTCGGCGCCGTCTTTGCTGCCATCGCTTTTGCTGCCATGTGCGGCACTCCTTCAAGAGTTCGTGGATGGGTCGCGTCCACCGGCGACCGTCCGCAGCCCGCCAGTGCAGGTCGAGCCGTGGAACGTGTCAGACGCTAGATCCCCGCACCGACAACCCGAGGTGTGTCGTCCATGCACTGTGGACAACGGGTCGTCGTTCGAGGACTTGTGGATGAGCCTAGCCCAGCTTCCCGAACATCCGTACGAAGGTTTGCGGCGTGGCGTGTCGTCCGTTCACGGGTGCAGGTGCGCGCCCTTGAGGATCTTGTCGACCCCGTTCTTCGGGCCGTGCACCGCGATCCCGACGAGGTTCAACTCCTCCGCCGGCACGCCTTCGGTGGCGGCGCGATTCGCGGCGTCATACCCGGTCTTGAACATCTCCTCGGTGTAGATCGCCGGGCGCAGGCCACGGCTCACTGCGCGGGCGCGGGCGTTCGCGAGCTCCCGGATCCCGCCCTCGAAGACGAGCACCGGCATACCGAGCAGCGGCACATAGCTGCCGCCGTCGGCGTCGCGGTACGGCTCCCCCACCAGCTCCGGATGCGCGGCGGCGATCCCCGAGGCGAGGAATGCCGTGACGTTCATCCGTTGCCAGGCGGCGAGGTCGTCGCGCAGCAGAATGGCGACCTTGGTCGCGAAGGGCGGGGCCAGCAGGTCGGTGTCGTTCTCGGGACTCATGTCGCCATCGTGCGGCCCGTGGAACCACCCGTCTTGTACGAAACTGACCCCGTCAGTGGGCCCGATAGCCGCCGGGCGTCGTCCGCAACAATCGCCGGAAGTGCCGGTGGAAGTGCGCCTGGTCGTAGAAGCCGCTGGCGACCGCGACCGATGCGGCGGGCTCGCCGTCGAGCAGTCGCCGGCGCGCCAGGTCCAGCCGGCGACCGGTGACATACCGGTGCGGCGGTATGGCGAACTCCCCCGTGAAGGCCCGGATCAGGTATGCCGCGCTCACGCCCAGCTGCGCCGCCAGCGCCTCCACCGACGGGGCGCCGACCGGGTCCGCGTCGAGGATGTCGCGAGCACGCCCAGCCACCATCGCGCGCCGCGTGAGGTCCGTGCGACCGGCGTCGGGCCGGCCGCTCAGGTGCCACCGCAAGGCATCGGAGACGAGCGCCAGATGTGACTCCGCGGCGAGCTTGTCGCCGGATGACAATGCGGCATCCAATTGCGAAACCGCTTGGCGCAGCGACGAATCCGGCACAAGCGGTGCATCGACGCACCGACCGATGAGATGCTCGGGCAGAACCGATCCCTCGAGGTAGACCACCCGCTTGCGGAACCCGCGGGAGGTCAGCGGATGCCCGTCGTGCGCGACGTGCGGCGGCAGCAGCGTCACGCCGATCCCGGCGTCGGCACGATCCCGGTGGCGGTCGACGTCATACCCGATGAACCCGTCGTCGACGATCAGCACGGTCCATGCGTCGTGCGTGTGCGCGGGATAGCTGTGGTCGGCCCAGGACGCGTGCAGCACCTCGCGGATCCCGGCCACACCGGGATCCCACGCGCGGACGCGGTCGGGGTTCGCCACGACCTCAACCTATCGGCGTCCCACCCCTGCCGAATGACGGCTTCCTCGCCGAGTGACGGCCCAATCCCGCCGTCATTCGCCGAGGGAGCCGTCATTCGCGATAAGAGTGTGACCCTTGACACATCAGGTCATCAAGTGATCTAGTCACTTCTCGTGACCGCACAGACTTCACTGACCAGCCGCCTCGCCGACGAGATCGTCGACCTCATCGTCGAGGGCGGCCTGCGCCCGGGCGACGCCCTCGAGTCGTCGCGGGCACTCGCCCAGCGGTTCGAGGTGACCACGCCCACCGTCCGCGAGGCACTGCGTCGCCTCGAGGCCACGGATGTCGTGCAGTTCCGCCACGGCTCGGGGACGTATGTCGGTGCCGGCTTCGAACGACGCATGGTCGTCAACCAGCACGCCGGCCGCGACTCGATCGAGGAACTGATCGCCACTCGACTGCTGCTCGAACCGGCCATCGCGGCCGAGGCCGCCCGCAGTCGCACCGATGCCGACCTCGAGCTGCTCGAAGCGGCGCTGACCAACGCGCTCACCCCGCAGCGCGGCGACGAGCGTCCGGCCCTGCACTTCCACGTCGCCGTCGCCGCCGCGACCGGCAACCGACTGGTCGCCGAGACGCTGGAAGCCTTGTTGCACCTACGTTCTCGCGAGCAGGTCCAGATCCGCCATCGGTATGACGACCGCGAGCGCGACCACGCCGAGCACCTGCAGATCCTGGACGCGATCCGGGCCGGCGACGCCGACCGAGCAGCCGAACTCACCGCTTCCCACCTGCAGTCGATCCGCGATGTGCTCGCGACGGCAGTGGAGGACCACGCATGAGTAGCACGTCATACCGGCTGGGCGAGCTCACGACGGAGGACGCCGCCGCGTCCGTCGCTCGAGGCGACGTCGTGATCCTGCCGGCAGGTGCCTTCGAGCAGCACGGCCCGGCGATGCCGATGGCCACCGATCTGATCCGCGCCGAGGACATGGCCGATCGGGTCGCCGCCGCACTGCGCGGCCGGGTCGTCATCGGGCCGAGCCTGCCGGTCGGTGTCTCACCACACCATCTCGGCTTCGCCGGCACCGTCACCCTCCGGCCGTCGACCTTCCTCACCGTTGCCCGCGAGTATGTCGATTCGCTCGTCCACCACGGCTGGCGACGCATCCTGGTGATCACCGGGCACGCGGGCAACAACGCCACGTTGGGCGCACTCGCGCAGGACCTCCTGCATGATCGCCCGGACATCGAATTCGCTTGGACCGCAATAGCTTCCCTCGTCGGGCCCGTCACCGCGACAATGAATCGCACCGAGGTGACCGGACACTGCGGCGAGTCGGAGACCGCACAGATGCTGCATGTCGCACCGCATCTGGTGCACACCGACCGACTGACCCCGGGCACGACCGCCCTGGACCAGTTGGACCCCTTGTCGCGCGTCGCGCGACGCACCGCACCGGCGCTCGCACGCCGGTACGACCAGCTCAGCGCGAATGGCGTGCTGGGTGATCCCACGACCGCGACGGCCGACCAGGGCCGCGCGATCGTCGACGCCGTCACCGCGGCACTCGTCGAATACCTCCAGGAGTGGCGCTCCGCCTGACCCTCACCCCCGTCACGACCGGACGCCTCCCCCGAGCCGCCCGGTGGGTCGAGCACGCCCCGAACCGCTCGACCCGGCCGAAAGGAACCGACCATGAAGAAGACTCGGCAGCGCGCAGCTGTCCTCACCGCCGGCTTGCTCGCCACCGGCACGGTGACCGCACCCGCCGTCGCACGGAGCCTGTCCCCGACAGCATCTCCAGCGGCCGCGACCCGGTCGGCTCACCAGGCCTGCACCAAGGCGACGGACCAGGAGTCCGGTGCAAGTGCGAAGTACGAGATCACCAGCGGTGGAGACACCCGCACCTACATCCTGCATCTGCCGAAAGGCTATGCGCAGCACCGCAATTGGCCGCTGATCATCGCCTATCACGGCCGCGGTAGCACCGGCACCGAAGTGGAGGGGTTCTCCGGGCTCTCCTCGTTGCCGGCTGTCGTCGCCTACCCGAACGGCGAGATCGGGACCGGGTCCGGATACCGCCAGGCGTGGCAGGGCGCTCCCTACGCGCCGCCCGGTGTCGACGACGTGCAATTCACGTCCGACCTGCTCGACCAACTGCAGTCCGATTACTGCGTCGATCGGACCCGCACCTACGCCACCGGCAAGTCCAACGGCGCCGGTTTCGTGAACCTGCTCGCCTGCCGTATGGCGGACCGCTTCGCCGCGTTCGCACCCAACTCCGGCGCGTTCTATCCGCAGGCGACCGAGGGTTGCGAGAACGCGAAACCCGCTGCGCTGCTTGATCTTCACGGCACCGGGGACACCACGATCCCGTATGCCGGAGACCCGGACCGCGAGCTGCCCGCCATACGCTCGTATGTCGCGGAGTGGGCCGCACGGGACAAGTGCGACACCGATCCGTCGACCCGCCGCATCGGCACCGACGTCACCGTTCTCGACTGGAAACACTGCGCGTCCGGCACTGCCGTCGAACACGTCGCCGTCACCGGCGGAGGTCACGTCTGGCCCGGCACGAACACCTACTCCGGCGGCGGGCACGTCACGCACACCATCAGGGCGCAGGACGTGATCTGGCGCTTCTTCAGCAAGCACCGCCTGGCCACGCCGGAGGGAACCTCATGACCACCACTACGACGAAACCCGAGGAACAGGAACGCCTGCCACGGATCATCCGCGCCATGGGCGTGGTCGAGAAGGCCGGCAACGCACTGCCGAATCCGTTCTGGTTGTTCTGGATCCTCGCGCTGATCCTCGGCGTCCTCAGTGCGGTGCTCGCCGGTTTCGACGTCAGTGTCGTCTCGCCGAGCGACCACAAGACGGTCGCGGTGCGGAACCTCTTCAGCGGCGACGGGCTGGCGATGGCCATGTCCACCGCGATCGACAACTTCGCGACGTTCCCGCCGATGGCGACGATCGTCGTGGTGATCATGGGCGTCGCCGTCGCCGAACGCACCGGCTTCCTCGCCGCGGTCATGAAGGTCGGCGTCTCTCGGGTGCCGGCGTCCGCGGTGGTATTCGCCGTCGCGTTCCTCGGGACCGTCTCGCACGTGGCGTCCGCCGCGGCATACATCATCCTGGTTCCGTTGGGCGGCTTGGCCTTTCGTGCCGTCGGCCGGTCGCCGATCCTCGGCATCGTGGTCGCCTACACCTCGATCGCGTCGGGGTATGACGCGAGCCCGATCCCCACGCCGAACGACACGATCTTCGCCGGCATCACCACCTCCGCCGCACGACTGATCGACAAGGACGTGACCGTCTCGGCGGTCAGCAATTGGTACTTCAACATCGCGTCGTCACTACTGCTCGCCACGGTCATCACGCTGGTGACCCGGTGGGTGCTGGCCAAGCGGCCGGACCTCGACCCGGATCCCGACATCGACCTGGAGGACATCGGCGACCTGCACCTGTCGGACCGCGAGCGCTCCGCCGTCCGTGCCGCCTGCCTGACCCTGCTCGGTCTGCTGGTCGTGGTCGCGGCCGTCGTCATACCTTCGGGGTCGCCGTTGCGCGGCGAGCACGGCAGCATCGCCGAATCGCCGTTCCTTGACGGGATCGCCTTCGTGATCGCCATCCTCTTCGGCGCGACCGGCATGGTCTACGGGTTGCGCACCGGGGCACTCAAGGGCGTCGGCGACACCCCGCGGTTGATGGCCGAGGGGATCAAGCAGATGGCACCGGTGCTGGTGCTGTTCTTCGCGATCGCCCAGTTCCTGGCGTACTTCGACTGGACGCACCTCGGCGACGTGATGTCGGTGAAGTCCGCCGACATCCTCGACCAGGCCAATGTGCCCGCACCGATCATCTTCCTGATGGTGCTCGCCCTGCTCAGCATCGTGAACGTGCTGGTGACCAGCGGTTCGGCGATGTGGTCGATCGCGGCGCCGGTCCTGGTGCCGACGCTGATGCTGCTGTCCGTGCCGCCGGAGACGACGCAGGCGCTCTTCCGGATCGCCGACTCCGGGTCCACCGCGATCACCCCGATGAGTCCGTACTTCGTGATGGCGCTCGGCTTCCTGCAGCGCTATCGCAAGAAGGCCGGGATCGGGACGCTCGCGTCATACACGTTGCCGCTGGCGGTCGCGATGACCGTCACCTGGACGGTGCTCTTCTTCATCTGGTGGGGGCTCGGCATACCGCTCGGGCCCGGTGCACCGGTCCGCTGAGCCCAGCCCACCACCATCCCGAGTGACGGCTTCTTCGCCGACTGACGGTCTGATCAGGCCGTCACTCGCCGAGGAAGCCGTCATTCGGCAAGGCGGTCTCGGCGGTGGCGGGCGCGGCGGCTCAGATGTCGCGGCGTTCCTTGATGGGTATGTCGCGGCCGAGCCGGCGCTCCGGCGGGATCTGCAGATCGACGCAGATCGCCTCCCAGACCTCGCGCGGCTTGACGCCCGCCTCGAGCGCCTGGTCGGGGGTGCGATTGCCCAGGACCTGCAGCACATGGCTGTTGCCGAGGACCGCCGCGTAGGCCGATCCGAACTCGTCGGTCATCAGCCGCCTGTACTCCGAATGCTTCACTTCTCCAGGGTAGGTGGAGCGGCCGGATGGCATGTGTCACGCTCTGCACATGGAGCTCATCGTCGCGCAGCAGATCCCGTCGTCACCGGCCCGTGTGGAGCAACCGGATCGGCAGCCGCTGCGGGTCGCCCTCGTCCAGCATGAGTGGTTGGAGAACCGCGACGACCTGATCGCGACGTTGCGTGACGGCATCGAGCAGGCGGCGAAGGCCGGCGCGAAGGTGGTCTTCCTGCCGGAGCTGACGCTGTCCCGCTACCCCGCGGACACGCTGCCGACCGGCACGCCCTCGGACATCGCGGAGGATCTCGACAACGGACCGACCGTGACCTTTGCGCGCGAGGCGGCCCGCGACTTCGGCGTCCATGTGCACGCGTCGCTCTACGAGAAGAACGACCAGGGCGACGGCCTCGGCTTCAACTCGGCAGTCCTCGTGGCGCCGAACGGTGAGCTGATCGCGCGCACCCGCAAGACGCACATCCCGGTGACCGCCGGCTACTACGAGGACAAGTACTTCCGTCCCGGTCCGCCGGACGACGCGTATCCCGTTGTGCCCGTTGCGGATCTGGACGTCAAGGTCGGTCTGCCGACCTGCTGGGACGAGTGGTTCCCCGAGGTCGCCCGGTCCTACGCCCTCGGTGGTGCGGACCTGCTGGCCTACCCGACCGCGATCGGCTCCGAGCCGGATCACCCCGACTTCGACACGCAACCGCTCTGGCAGGCGACGATCACCGGACACGCCATCGCCAACGGGTTGTTCATCGTGGTCCCCAACCGCTGCGGCACCGAGGGGCTGATCACCTTCTACGGCTCGAGCTTCATCGTCGACCCCTACGGACGGGTCCTCACGCAGGCGCCGCGCAACACCACCGCCGTACTCGTCGCCGACCTCGACCTCGCGCAGCGCAAGGACTGGCTCGACCTGTTCCCGTTCCTCGCAACGCGCCGCCCCGACACGTACGCCGCCCTCGCCGACCCGGTGAAGCCCGAGCACCAGCGCGAGGTCTGACGCGCGCTGCCACCACCTCGCTACTGTCGTCACTTCCTCGCCGCCTGAGAGTCGGATGAGCGAGTAACCAACGACTGTAGGTCGTTCGTCGCCACCTGAATTCTCATTTGCTCACACCCTGGCCGCGGAAGCTACCGACACGTAGGTTTGTCGGTCATGGGTAACGATCGACTGCAACACCAGCGAGTCCTCATCACCGGCGGCGCCCGCGGCATCGGCGCCGCGCTGGCGCGAAGACTCGCCGAGCGTGGAGCACGGGTTGCCGTTGCCGGCCTCGAGCCGGAGTTGCTCGAGAAGGTGGCGTCGGAGATCGGTGGTCCGTGGCGCGAGCTCGACGTCGCGAACCGTGAACAGGTCGACACGGTCGTCCGGGAACTGGTCGACGAGCTCGGCGGCCTGGACATCGTGATCGCGAATGCCGGTATCGCCAAACAACTTCCGATCGTCGGCGGTGAACCGGAGGTCATGGAACGCACGCTCGCGGTCAACACCCTCGGCACCTACTACACGCTGCGCGCAGCTGCTCCACACATCGCGCACCCGGGCGGTTATGCACTGGCGACGTCGTCACTTGCCGCTGCTGTCCACGCGCCCCTGATGGGTGCCTACTCGGCGTCGAAGGCGGCGGTCGAGGCGATCGGCAACACGCTGCGCTGGGAGTTGCACGGCACCGGTGCACGCGTCGGTGTTGCCTACTACGCCGAGTTGGACACCGACATGACCAGCCGTGGTTTCAGCACCCGGGCCGGGTCGACATTGCTCGGCGGCCGAAAGTCGGTCACCGTCGTCACACCACTTTCCGTCGCGATCAATGCCCTGGAACGCGGAATCAGTCGCAGGTCGCGCTTCATCTGGGCGCCGTGGTGGATCGCACCGCTGTTGCCCGCACGGATGATCGCGCAGCGGGTGGCCGAGCTGAAATCAATGCCCGATCTGCAGCGCGCACTGGAGCTGGCGCGTGACGAGCGGACGGATTTCACCACCGCACAACCGAATTCGCGGATCGAGGACAACGTATGACGGACAGCTTGCAAGGTCTCGATACGTCCTCCTCCGCTTCGCTCCCCCGGCCTACTCGACCCGCTTCAGCCCGAGTCCGACCTGGGACGTGGCGCACCAACGGCCCGCTGGCGTCCGGTTTCGCACACCTTGCTGGACGGGTCACCCGGACCGCGCCGCCGGCGATCTTCACCGTGCTCGGACGCGGTCGGCGGACCTTCTGGGGGTGGCTCGCGTTCGCCGGAACCCTGATGCCGTTCGGTTCACTCCCACGGGCCGACAGCGAACTGGTCATCCTCCGAGTCGCTCGGCTGCGCGGCAGTGACTACGAGGTCGCGCACCACCGGCACATCGCGCAACGAGCCGGCGTCACCGCAGAACAGATCGAGCAGCTGCTCAGCGCGACGCCCGAGGCGTCATACTTCAGCGACCGGCAGCAGGCCCTCATCGCGGCGACCGACGAACTCATCGCGGACGACGACCTGTCCGACCCGACCTGGCAGCGGCTGCACGGCCATCTGGACGACCGCGGCTGCGTCGAATTCCTTTTGCTGGCAGGCCATTACCGCATGCTCGCCACGGCGCTGCACACCATGCGGATCAAACCCGACCAGCCGAGGTGACGAACAGACCGAAGCGAGTCGCAGACTCACGCGGCGGGCCAACAGGATGACCTCACCACCAACGGCGTCGGTCGTGTCGTCGATCCGGGCCTATGCAGTGAGCGGAGCGTTAGCGCAGCGAACGGAGTGAGACCGGGGCGGCGGCGCGTCCGGCGCCGCCCAGGTGACCGAACGAAAATCGGAGCACGGGTCGTTTCGAGACGCTCGTTCGTCCCTCACGAGCTCCTCAAGGAGCTTCGAAACGGCGCATCCGGCGCCGCTCAGGTGACCGAACGCTGACGCGCAGCGCCTTTCGAGACGCTTGCTCGTCCCTCACAAGCTCCTCAAGGAGCTTGACTGGGCCGCTCGTTCCTCACCGCTACTCGACCAGCTTGGGTTTACGCGGCTCGTTCCTCACCGCCACTCGACCAGCTTGGGTTTACGCGGCTCGTTCCTCACCGCCACTCGACCAGCTTGGTCCGCATGTCGGCGGCTGATGCGAAGCTAGGCAGGCAATGACCGACAAGGTTCTGGATCGCTTCTCCCCTGCCACGCGCGCGTGGTTCGAGGGTTCGTTCAGCGCGCCCACACCCGCGCAGGCCGGCGCGTGGGACGCGATCAGCAACGGCGATCACACGCTGGTGGTGGCGCCGACCGGGTCGGGCAAGACGCTGTCGGCGTTCCTGTGGGCGATCGACCGGATGGCGGCAACACCGGCGCCCGACGAAGTCCTCAAACGGTGCCGGGTCCTCTATGTGTCACCGATGAAGGCACTCGCGGTCGACGTGGAGCGCAACCTGCGGTCGCCGCTGGTCGGTATCCAGCATGCGGCGGATCGACTTGGCCTGCCGCAGCCCGACGTGTCGGTGTCGGTGCGGTCCGGCGACACCCCGGCCAACGAGCGACGCGCGTTCTCGCGACGCCCGACGGACATCCTGATCACGACGCCGGAGTCGCTGTTCCTGTTGCTGACGTCAGCGGCTCGCGAGGCCCTGTCCGGTGTCGAGACGGTGATCATCGACGAGGTGCATGCCGTTGCGGGGACGAAGCGCGGTGCGCATCTGGCGCTGTCGCTGGAGCGGCTGGACGCCATACTGCCAAAGCCCGCGCAGCGCATCGGGCTGTCCGCGACCGTGCGTCCGGTCGAGGAGGTCGGGCGTTATCTGGCCGGCGGCCGACCGGTGACGACGGTGCAGCCGCCCGCGGAGAAGTCCTGGGACCTCGAGGTCGTCGTCCCGGTGGCCGATCTGACCGAGCTGGGCCGGACAACGGACGACCCCGCCGGACCATCCGCCGACCCGGTCGAGCGCGCCTCGATCTGGCCACACGTCGAGGAACGCATCGTCGACCTGATCGCGCAGCACCGGTCGACGATCGTCTTCGCCAATTCGCGACGGCTGGCGGAACGGCTGACCGCCCGGCTGAACGAGATCTGGGCCGAGCGCAATGACGTGCCCGAGGATGCTCCCGCGCCGTCCAGGGCGCCCGCTCAGGTGATGGCGCAGGCCGGCCAGAGCGGCGGAGCGCCCGGGGTGCTCGCGCGCGCGCACCATGGCTCGGTCAGCAAGGAGCAGCGCGGCGAGATCGAGGACGCCCTGAAGTCCGGCAGGTTGCCGGCCGTCGTCGCGACCAGCTCCTTGGAGCTGGGCATCGACATGGGGTTGGTCGATCTCGTCATACAGGTGGAGTCCCCACCGAGCGTGGCCAGCGGCCTCCAGCGGGTCGGCCGTGCCGGCCACCAGGTGGGTGCGGTCAGTCGCGGAGTGCTCTTCCCGAAGTTCCGCGGCGACCTGGTGCAGACCTGTGTCGTGGTCGACCGGATGAAGGCCGGGATGATCGAATCCCTTGCGGTGCCGAGCAATCCGGTCGACGTGCTGGCACAGCAGATCGTCGCGATGTGCGCGTTGGACGACTGGTCGGTCGACGATCTCGAGCAGCTCACGCACCGGACCGCGTCGTTCGCGAGCCTGCCGCGCAGCATCCTGGAGTCGGTGCTCGACATGCTGGCCGGTCGCTACCCGTCCGACGACTTCGCCGAGTTGCGGCCGCGCATCGTGTGGGACCGCATCACCGGCACGCTGAGCGGTCGGCGTGGTGCCCAGCGGCTCGCCGTCACCAGTGGCGGCACGATCCCCGATCGTGGTCTGTACGGCGTGTTCCTCGCGGCCGGTGAGGGTCCTGGCCGCCGGGTCGGCGAGCTCGACGAGGAGATGGTCTACGAGTCCCGGGTCGGCGACGTCTTCACCCTCGGCACGACGAGCTGGCGTATCGAGGACATCACGCACGATCAGGTGCGGGTCACTCCGGCTCCTGGGCAACCCGGCAAGCTGCCGTTCTGGAAGGGCGACTCGCCGGGCCGACCCCTCGAACTCGGCTCTGCCGTCGGGCAATTCGTCCGTGAGCTGATCGCGCTGCCCGACGAGTCGGCACGCGCGCGGGTCAAGGAGACCGGTCTCGACGAGTGGGCGGCCGACAACCTCTTCGCCTACCTGCGCGAGCAGCAGGAGTCGACCGGGCAGGTGCCGCACGACAAGGCGATCGTCGTCGAGCGGTTCCGCGACGAGCTGGGCGACTGGCGGGTCGTCGTGCATTCCCCGTATGGCGCCCCGGTCCACGCCCCTTGGGCGCTCGCGCTCGCGGCGCGGATGCGCGAACGCTTCGGCGTCGAGGTGCAGGCGATGCACGGCGATGACGGCATCGTGCTGCGCCTGCCCGACGCCGATCCGGACACCGACGCCACCGCGGCAGCCCAACTCGTCGACCTGATCGTGCAGGATCCGGACGAGGTCGCTGATCTGGTGACCGAGGAGATCGGCGGATCTGCTTTGTTCGCAGCACGATTCCGCGAATGTGCGGCGCGTGCGCTCCTGCTGCCGCGTCGCAACCCGGGGCGCCGCCAGGCACTGTGGCAGCAGCGCCAGCGCTCCGCACAGCTGCTCGAGGTGGCCTCCCGCTTCCCGTCGTTCCCGATCGTGCTCGAAGCAGTGCGCGAATGCGTGCAGGACGTCTTCGACGTGCCCGGCCTGGTGCAGTTGATGCGCGACATCACGGCTCGCCGGATCCGTGTCGTGCAGGTCGACACCGAGAGTCCTTCGCCGTTCGCGACCAGCCTGCTGTTCGGTTACGTCGCACAGTTCCTCTACGAGGGCGACTCCCCACTGGCCGAGCGGCGCGCCGCCGCCCTCGCGCTCGACCCGTCCCTGCTGGCCGACCTGCTCGGCTCCGGAGAGGGAGCCTCGCTGCGCGATCTGCTGGATTCCCAAGTGGTTTCGGAGGTCGAGCAGCAGCTGCAACGCCTCGTTCCCGAACGCCACTCGCGCGATGCGGAGGACGTGGCTGATCTGGTGCGGGTGCTCGGCGTGCTCACCCGGGAGCAGATCGAGCAGCGCACCCGCAAGGAGTCGCGTGGGGAGGTCGCGGGATGGCTGCGCGACCTCGTGGCGGCACGCCGGCTGATCGAGGTGCGGTGGTCCGACTCCGTCGGCTACGCGGCGATCGAGGATGCCGCCCGGCTGCGGGACGCACTCGGCCTGGCGTTGCCGGCGGGCATCCCGGCCGTCTTCCTCGAGCCGACGGACGATCCCCTGGGTGAGTTGATGGCACGTTACGCACGCACCCACGCGCCGTTCCCGGAGACCGAGCCGGCCGCCGCGCTCGGCATCGGTCGCGCTGTCGCACACGACACGTTGCGCCGATTGGTGTCGGCCGGCCGCCTGGTCGAGGGCGAGCTGCGACCGACCGAACTCGGCGGCGGCGCGCACGGCGTCGACTTCGCCGACCCGGAAGTGCTGCGCACCATCAAGCGGCGGTCCCTGGCATCGCTGCGCGCCGAGGTGGAGCCGGTCCCGGCCGAAGACCTGGCTGCGTTCCTGCCGGCCTGGCAGGGTGTGGGCGGCGACCTGCGCGGCACCGACGGACTGCTGCGCGCGATCGAGCAGTTGTGCGGGGCACGGGTGCCCGCCAGCGCGCTGGAGACGCTGATCCTGCCGGAGCGCGTGGCGTCATACCACCCGGGGATGCTGGACGAGCTGGTGTCCAGTGGCGAGGTCGTCTGGCAGGGGCATGCCGCCCTGCCGGGTGACGACGGCTGGGTGTCCCTGCATCTTGCCGACAGTGCGCCTTTGACGCTCGCGGCGCCCGACGACACCGTCGATCTCACGCCGGCCCACCGGGCGATGCTCGACGCGCTCGACGGCGGCGGGTCGTTCTTCTTCCGGACCCTCGCCGACAACGTCAACGCGACCGACGCACGCAGTTCGGACAGCGACCTGCAGGCCTACCTCTGGGACCTGATCTGGTCGGGGCGGGTCAGTGGAGACACCTTCGCGCCACTGCGTGCGCTGCTCGCAGGCGGCCGGACCGCGCACAAGGCTCGCGCCCAGGGACCGCGGCAGAGCCGGCACGGTCGCATCGGTGCGGGTCTGCGCGGGTCTCGCAGCGGGCTGAGCCGCCCGACGTCGGCACAGCGCTCTGCCCCGCCGACCGTCTCCGGTCGTTGGTCATTGTTGCCACCGCTCGAAACCGACCAAACCGCAAGGGCTTTGGCACTGGCGGAGGTTCTTCTCGACCGGCACGGCATTGTCACTCGCGGCGCTGTGCAGGCCGAGTCCGTGACAGGCGGCTTCGCCACGGTCTACCGCGTGCTCGCCGCCGCGGAGGAGACCGGCCGCGTACGGCGCGGCTACTTCATCGAGGGGCTCGGAGCCGCGCAGTTCGGCAGCTCGGGTGCGGTCGATCGGCTGCGAGCTGCCGGCCGGCCCACCGCCGCGCCACGCAACCCGTGGGACGTCGCGCCCCCGCAGCCGGAGACCGCGCGCGTGCTGGCGGCCGCCGACCCCGCCAACCCGTTCGGCGCCGCTCTCCCCTGGCCCGATCGCGAGGGTCACGGCCCCGATCACCGACCGAGCCGACGGGCCGGTGCGATGGTCGTGCTCGTCGCGGGAGCATTGACGCTCTTCGTGGAGCGAGGCGGTCGCAAGGTGTTGACCTACACCGAGGATCCCACTGCGTTGGGCTCCGCCGCAGCAGCGCTGGCCCGCACCGTCGTGCTCCCGCCCGATGCCCGCGGTGCACCACGCCTGCGCGGGCTCACCGTCGAGAGCATCGACGGCAAGCCCGCGTTGGGTTCGGAGCACTTGTTGGCGAATTCTTTGACGGACAACGGCTTTCACGTGACCCCGAAGGGACTGCGCATCCGCCGCTGAGCTAGCTGGAGACGTCGCGGCGGCGCAGGATCACTCCCACCGCCAGCACACCGATCACGGCATACAGGGCGAGGCGGAGCACCAACGTGGTGCCGGTGACCGTCGCGGTCTCGGGTGCGACGACGTACCGCAGCAACAGCCCGGGGAACCAGTGCGAACCCAGCGAGAGATTGTCACCGAGGATGTTCTCGATCGGTCCGGCCCACAGGATCCCGATGCCGAGACCCACCGCCACCGACCTGGTGAGTATGCCGATCAGCGTGCCGAGCAGTGCCCAGCCGACCACGAAGAGCAGCACCCGCAGGTAGTCGTCGGCCGCCGTTCCGAGCGAGCTGGCATCGAGCCAGGACCCGGTGTCGATGCCTTGCCCGGGCGCCACGATGTATGCCGTGATCAGACCGGCCACGAACAGCACGGCGACGATGACGGCACTGATCGCGATCCGTGCGGCGAAGGTGCCGACAGCGAGGGTCAGTCGTCGCGGCTGCTGCAACAACGAGGCCCGCCAGGTGCCGCGCGCGAACGATCCGGCGCTCATCCCGACGAACACGGCGAGGATCAGCACCGAGGTGAACGAGGCCGCGGTTCGCACCGCCAGGGTGCCGCCACCGGACTCACCCAACGACTGGATGCTGAGGCCGGCCCGCGACCGTTCCGGCGCCGTGTTGATCATGACGACAGTGAGGATCGCCGAGTAGACGACGGTGGCTGCCACCGAGATCAGCCAGATCCGCTTGCTGGACAACCGAATCCACTCCGCCACGAACGCTCGCGCCATGGCCGGCGCGCGCTTCGTGCGAGCGGTGGAGTTCGTGCTGAGCATCTCGACCTCGGTGTGCGCGTTCGTGCGAGTTCCGGGTGACGTGTCGGAGGGACGGGTGAGCGTCGAACTCCCTGTGGTGTTGTTCATGACCTGCTCCCTGTTCCGACCAGGTCGAGCACCCGGTCCTCGAGTGATTGCTTCTGGTGGTGCAGTTCGACCAGGCGGATGCCCTGTTCGGCCGCGCTGCGGTTGAGCTTCGCGGCCAGCTGCGCCGGTTCCTCCCGGCCGACGTCGACGGCGAAGCCGTCCGCGCGCCGTTCGACCGTGCAGCCCTGGGCGCTCAGCATGCGGTGCAACTCGTCGTCCTCCGCCTGATCGGCACTGCGCAGCACGATCACCTCCGCGCGCGATGCGGGCAGCTCGTCCAACGGACCTGAGTAGCGCAGGCCACCCTGGTCGAGCACGATCACCCGATCGCAAATGTGCTCCAGCTCGGCCAGCAGGTGCGAGGAGATCAGCACCGTCCGGCCGTCGGCGGCGATGCGCCGGACCATCGCCCGGATGTCGCGCATGCCCGCCGGGTCGACCCCGTTGGTCGGCTCGTCCAGGATCACGAGTTGCGGATCGCTCAGCAGCGCGGCACCGATGCCGAGTCGCTGCTTCATGCCCAAGGAGTATGACGAGAACGAATCCCCTTCGCGCCCTTGCAAACCCACGAGTTCCAACACCGCAGGGATGCCGGACAGGTCATGCCCGCCGAGCCGCGCGAAGTACTCCAGATTGCCCCGCCCGGACAGGTTGCCGAAGAACGCAGGGCCTTCGATCAACGCGCCCACCTGCGGCAGGTAGTCGGCCGGCCGGGCCAGGTCGTGCCCGAGCACGGTTCCTCGTCCGGCGCTGGGTCGAACCAGGCCGAGCAGCATGGACATGATGGTGGTCTTACCGGCCCCGTTCGGGCCGATGAGGCCGGTGATCGAACCGGCGGTCAGGTGCAGATCGACGCCGTCGACGACGGTGCGGCTTCCGTATCGTTTGGTGAGGCCCGTTACCGCCACGACCTCACGCTCTGTCTCTGTGTTCATGCCTCCACGATGTCGCCCGACCGGCTAGCGCACATCGCGTCAGCGTGGAGATCGCCCTACGTCAGATGTTGAGTCACCCCACACATTCTTCCGATACGTCGCGGGGACCCCGACTCTCACATCGACGTCTCTCGTGTCCCTCAGGAGACATCCGGGGCGGGCGGCTCGGCCAGCCCGTGCTGGTAGGCGATGACGACGAGCTGGGCGCGATCGCGCGCATGCAGCTTGGTCATCGCGCGACTGACGTGCGTGCGCACCGTCGCCTGACTGACGAACCACTGTCCGGCGATCTCGTCGTTGGACAGCCCCTGCCCCACCAGGCCGACGACCTCACGTTCGCGTTCGGTCAACAACTCGGCGAGCGGCGACGTCGACGCCGCACCACGGGCCGGGCCGTCGTCGGCGCCGGCGTCCGCAGAGGCGAACCGGGCGATCAGGCGCCTGGTGACGGTCGGCGACAACAGGGCCTCTCCACCGGCAACGACGCGCACCGCACGGATCAGCTCGTCCGGATCGGTGTGCTTCACGAGGAACCCGCTGGCGCCGAATCGCAAGGCCTGGAAGACGTATTCGTCCAGGTCGAAGGTCGTCAGCATCACCACGTGCACGCCGCTCAGCACTTCATCGGCGGTGATCTGCCGGGTCGCCTCGAGCCCGTCCATGTCAGGCATCCGGATGTCCATCAACAACACGTCCGGGCGCAGCTCGTGTGCCGCAGCGACCGCCTCCCGGCCCGTCGTCACCTCGGCCACCACGTCGATGTCGGGCTCGAGGCCGATCAACGCGGCGAACCCACGTCGCACCAATGCCTGGTCATCGGCCACGACAACCCGGATCATGCTGTCTCCCAACGTGCTTCGACGAAGTAGCCACCGGACGGGTTCGGGCCATGACGCAGCACGCCATCGGTGGCACGCACCCGCTCCGCCATACCGACCAGGCCGTGGCCACCGCCCGCCGATTGCACGGTAGCGCCCGCAGCCGGTCCGTCGTCGGTCAACGAGACGCGGAACGCGTTGCGGTCGTTGCGCATCACCAGCCGGACACGCGCTCCGGGTGCGTAACGAACCGCGTTCGTCAGGCCCTCCTGCACCACCCGGTATGCCGCGCCCTGCACGGCCTCGGGCAGATCGACCGGGAGGTCGCGGTCGACCTCGATGTGCAGTCCGGCGTCGCGGGCACGCGTCACCAGCGCGTCGATCTCGTCCACACCGGGCTGTGGCCGGGTCGGTGCAGCACCGGGCTCACGCAGGGATCCGACGATCGAGTTCAGGTCCGCGAGTGCGTCACGGCCCGCGATCCGTGCGGCGCGCGCTGCTTCCGCCGCCTGCTCGGGGTGATCCTTCGCGAGCCGTTCGGCAAGCGCCGTCTGCACGGTGATCGCCGTCAGCGCGTGAGCGACGCTGTCGTGCAGGTCGCGGGCCAACTCCAGTTGCTGCTCGACGGCCGCGCGTTTCTGCTGCTGCTGCAACGCTTTTCGACGCTCGAGGGTCCGGTCGGCACGCGTCCGCAGCCACTCCGCGAGGATCGCCGCGGCGATGCCCCAACTGAGCACGATCGTGACGCGCACCGCGGTGTCCTGGCCGCCGCCGACATACGCACAGACGGCGACGACCACGACGACGACCGGCACCAGTCGGTGAGCAAGTTCGCGCCGCGCGTGGAAGCTGTAGCAGAAGACCCCCAGCGGCAGCAGGAAGTAGGCGGGTCCGTTCGGGTAGTGCAGCAGCAGATAGGCGACGAGTGCGGCGCAGGGCACCAGCAGGCTCACCAGCACTGAGAGCCGGCGGGCGACGACCGCCGCCATCCCGACGAGACCGAGCGCGACGGCCAACCCGTCGATCGCCCGCTCCGAGCCGTGCACGTCCAGGTGGCTCGCCGAGCCGATGATCGCCAGCGCGCCGAACGCCGCGAGCACATCGAGCAGGTGCCGCTGCCACCAGGGTGCGGCGACGGGTGGGGTGGTGTCGATCATGCACGCCAGCGTACGGAGCAGCGGTGGCGCGCTCGTCATACCAGTGTTGAGATGATGCGAGGTATGAGGTCCTTCCGTGCCCGAGGGTGATGCCGTTCGTCGGGCGGCGAACCGGCTGGACGACGCATTGCGCGGCGAGCCGCTGGTCGGCTGTGAGCTGCGCTGGCCGAGCCTCGCCGACCGGTCGTTGCACGGTATGACGACACTCGAGGTCGTCAGTCGCGGCAAGCACCTGCTGCACCGCCTCGACTCCGGTATGACGGTGCACACGCACCTGCGGATGGACGGCAGCTGGCGAGTGCGGCCCACCCGGCAGATGACCCCGAAATCCGTGCGCCGCAACAGCATTCGGGTGCTGCTCGCAACATCGGAGTGGACCGCGATCGGGGACTCGCTGGGTATGGTCGACCTGATCGCAACCCGTGATGAGCACCAGGTCGTCGGTCACCTCGGCCCGGATCTGCTGGGCGACGACTGGGATGCGGACACCGCGGCCGCGCTGCTGCGGCGGCAACCGCAACGGGCCATCGGTGCCGCACTGCTCGATCAGCGCAATCTCGCCGGGCTCGGCACCATCTGGACCACCGAGACGCTCTTCCACGAGCGCGTCAGTCCGTGGACCACTGTCGAGGACCTGTCGGCCCCGGCGCTCGGTGCGGTGCTGGTCACGGCCCACCGGTTGCTCAACGCAGCAGTGGTGCGGCACCCGGCGGAGGTGCCGCATGCGGCATACGGGCGAGCGGGTCAGCCGTGCCCTAGATGCGGGCGATTGCTGCGGACCGGACCGATCGGTGAGCCGCCGACGCAGCGCACACTCGGCTTCTGTGCCGGTTGTCAGACCGGCGGGTGACTCACGCGGCGGACGAGACGACCGCGGACGGGTCGGGCACCGGCAGCGGCACCGGCGCAGCCAGGCCCTCCGCGGCGGCGAGCCGTTGGGAGACGCTCAGCAGCGCCTCGGACATCGGGACACCGAGCGCATCGCACACGGCGGCGAGCAACTCGGAGGATGCTTCCTTCTCACCACGCTCGATCTCGGAGAGGTAGCCGAGCGACAACTGCGCGTCCTGAGCGACCTCGCGCAGGGTCCTGCCCTGCTCGCGACGGACACTGCGCAGCACGTCACCGAGCTCGCGACGGAGCAGAATCATGACGCCTCCCAGTGACCTCGACGGTTGCTCTGACAACCCAAGCTTAACGCCCTGCACGGACGGTTGCCCGGTGCGGAGTCGGACAACCGCCTCCACTGCCCTCAACCACGGACCGGGCCTCGGTCTTCCCCGCCACCCGCGATGGACGCCGCGAGCAGCTCCAGCACCGCAGTCACCGTCTGGTCACGGATGGCCGCGCGATCGCCGGTCAGGTCGAGCATCCGCACGTCGTCCATCGGCACCCCCGGCGCGTCGTCCCAGCCGACAGCGATGAACACGCGACCCACCGGCACGTCGTCCTGCGGGTCGGGTCCCGCGACCCCGGTGGTCGCGATGCCGTGGGTCGCGCCGAGCAGTCGTCGTACCCCGTGCGCCATCTGCCGGGCGACCTCGGCCTGCACCGCGCCGCCGGATCGCAACAGGTGCGCGTCGACGCCGAGCACGCTCGCCTTCACATCCGTCGCGTATGACGTGACGGACCCACGAACCACCGCACTGGCACCGGGCACTGCGGTCAGCGCCGCGCACACCAGGCCGCCGGTGAGTGATTCCGCGACCGCGACGGTGTCGCCCTTGCGCCGCAGGTCCGCGATCAGCCTCGTATCGTCCATGACGTCAGGCCCGGCCACCGCGGGCGGCCCGGCGTGCGCGACGAGCCCGGGAGCGTTCGCTGTTCTGTCGCAGTTTGATCGCCCGGAAGATGTAGTCGACGCCGGTCGCGACGGTCACCGCGAGCGCGGCGATCATGACGATCCACGCCACGACGTCGAACCAGCCGTCGATGGGCAGCAGGAAGAGGCCGATGGCGATGGCCTGCAGGAACGTCTTGAGCTTGCCGCCACGGCTGGCCGGGAGCACGCCGTGCCGGATCACCAACAGGCGCAGCACCGTGATGCCGACCTCGCGGATCAGGATGACTGCCGTCACCCACCACGGCAGCCGGTCGATGACCGACAGGCCGATCAGCGCCATACCCATGAGCGCCTTGTCGGCGATCGGGTCCATCATCTTGCCGAAGTCGGTCACCAGGTTGCGGGACCTGGCCAGGTCTCCGTCGATGCGATCGGTGATCGAGGCCAGCGCGAAGACGCCGACCGCGCCGAGTCGGTAGCCGGTGTCGTCGCCGCCGTGCATCAGCAGCAACCAGCCGAACACCGGCACCAGCACGATGCGGAACATCGTGAGTGCGTTGGCGATGTTCCAGTTGCTCACGCCGGTGCTCGGTGCGGAGGCCGGGTCGGGCATCGGCGGCGCGATGATCGGCTCGCCGGCGGCCCGGCGCCGCTCGAACTCCGCGCGGCGCCGCTCGATCTCCTCACGGGTCTGCGCCCGACGGCGTTCGAGCTCCTCGCGTGCGGTCGGTCGTTTGCCCTCGACGCGTGCGGACTCGTCCCGGGCGCTCGGCCGGCCGTCGCGGCGTTCGGCGGCGCTCACCGAGTGGACTCCGCGGGCTGCGCGATGAGGTCGATGCCCAGGGTGCTGGTGACGGTCGCCGTGACGATGTCGCCGACGCTGACGGTGCCGGGCGCAACGGCGAGGATCGTCTCGCCGTCGACGTCCGGCCCCTGCTGTCCGGCGCGGCCGCGCACCTCGCCGTCATCGCCCTCGGCGAGCCCGTCGGACTCCACCAGCACCTCGACGGTCTGGCCGATCCGGTCGGCGGCGCTCTGCTCGTTCAGCTGCTCGGTGAGGGTCCGGAAGTGCGCGAGCCGGTCCGCCACCTCGTGCTCGGGCAGCTTCCCGTCATACGTCTCGGCCTCGGTGCCGTCCTCGTCGGAGTAACCGAAGACACCGACGACATCGAGCTGTGCCTCGGTCAGGAAGCTTTCCAGCTCCTCGAGGTCGTAGTCCGTCTCGCCGGGGAAGCCGACGATGACGTTGCTGCGGATGCCGGCCTGCGGCGCGCGGCGGCGTACCTCCTGCAGCAACTGCAGGAACGACTCGCGGTCACCGAAGCGGCGCATCCGGCGCAACAGCGGGCCACTGGCGTGCTGGAAGGAGATGTCGAAGTACGGCGCCACGCCCGGCGTCGAGGTCATCACGTCGAGCAGGTCAGGGCGGATCTCGGCGGGCTGCAGGTAGGACACTCGAACGCGCGAAATCCCTTCAACGGCAACGAGTTCCGGCAGCATGGTGTCGAGCAGTCGCAGGTCGCCCAGGTCCTTGCCGTATGACGTGGAGTTCTCCGAGACCAGGAACACCTCGCGCACGTCGTGCTGCCCGAGCCACCGGGCTTCGGCGAGCACGTCGGACGGGCGGCGGGACACGAACGCGCCGCGGAACGACGGGATCGCGCAGAACGCGCAGCGCCGGTCGCAACCCGACGCGATCTTCAGCGGCGCCCAGGGCCGCCCGTCGAGCCGGGCCCGGATGACCCGCGGTGACGAGGCGGGCGAGACGACCTCCACGTCGCCGGGACGCTGCATGTCGCCGTGCCCGGGGGTGGCCACATCCTTGCCCTGCCGGTCGACCGGACTGATCGGCAGCAGCTTGCGTCGGTCCGACGGCGTGTGCGACGCCGGCGCATGGCCGTCGAGCACGGCGCGCAGGTGGCTGGACATGTCGACATACGAGTCGAATCCGAGCACCGCGTCGGCCTCGGGCAACTGGTCGGCGAGCTGTGCGCCATACCGCTCGGCGAGGCAGCCGACGGCGACGACGGCCTGGGTGCGGCCATGGTCCTTGAGGTCGTTGGCCTCGAGCAGGGCGTCGATGGAGTCCTTCTTGGCCTGCTCGACGAACCCGCAGGTGTTGATGACCGCGACGTCGGCCTCGGCCGCGTCGTCGACGAGTGTCCAGCCCTCGCCGGCGAGCCGGCCGGCGAGTTCCTCGGAGTCGACCTCGTTCCGGGCGCAGCCCAAAGTGACCAGAGCGACGCTGCGGGATTCCATGTCTCCAACTGTATGGGACGCCGGGCGGTGCTTCGGTCACCCGTGACGCTTCCCGGAGTCCGCGTACTTTGTGGGATTCGTCGTGATGTGATGGCAGGTATGGCGAACACCGACACCTCCACGTCCCTCGACCGAGTCCGTGACCTGCTGGCGAAGCATCCGCTGATCGACGGTCACAACGATCTCCCGTGGGCGGCACGTGATCTGGTGCGGTACGACTTCGACAAGCTGGACCTGGCGGCCGGCACCGCCGACCGGACGCACACCGACATCGACCGGTTGCGAACGGGCTGCCTCGGCGGACAGTTCTGGTCGGTCTACGTCCCGTCGAACCAGCCCGGCAGTGAGGCCGTCACCCAGACCCTGGAGCAGATCGACGCGGTGCACCAGATGATCGGCCGGTGGCCCGAGACGTTCGGCCTGGCACGCACCGCCGACGAAGTCGAGTCGGTCTTCGCGTCCGGACGCGTCGCGTCCCTGCTCGGCGCCGAGGGCGGCCAGTCGATCGACAGTTCGCTCGCGACGCTGCGGATGCTCTACGTGCTGGGCGTGCGCTACATGACCCTGACGCACAACGACAACAACCCCTGGGCCGACTCGGCGACCGACGAGCCGGTGCACGACGGGCTCTCCCGGTTCGGTGTCGAGGTGGTGCGCGAGATGAACCGCATCGGCATGCTGGTCGACCTGTCGCACGTGTCGGCCGACACCATGCGCGCTGCGCTCGCGGTCTCGGAGTCGCCGGTCATCTTCAGCCATTCCTCCGCCCGCGCGGTGTGTGACTCCCCGCGCAACGCTCCCGACGACG
This sequence comes from Flexivirga sp. G2, assembly GCF_055397625.1. NCBI lineage: Bacteria > Bacillati > Actinomycetota > Actinomycetes > Micrococcales > Dermacoccaceae > Flexivirga > Flexivirga sp. G2. The sequence continues at coordinate 1,441,534 of NZ_AP039675.1, read as the reverse complement.
TCCTGGAGACGCTGCGCGACAAGAACGGCGTGATCATGTCGACGTTCGTGCCGGCGTTCGTGTCCCCCGCCTGCGCGCAGTGGCGCAAGGATGCCGGTGACGCCGCACGTGATGCCGGTGTCGCCCCGACGGACGTGGCGGCGTTCCAGAAGTTCTCCGACGACTGGGCCAAGCGTCACCCGCAGCCCGTCGCCACGCTGGACGACGTCGTGGCGCACTTCGTACACATCCGCGAGGTCGCCGGCATCGACCACATCGGCGTCGGCGGCGACTACGACGGCGTGACGGTCCTGCCGGAGGGCATGGACGACGTCACGTCATACCCGAAGGTCTTCGCGGCGCTCGCCGACCTCGGCTGGTCCGACGAGGACCTCGCCAAGGTCGCCGGCGGGAACGTGCTGCGTGTGTTGCGCGACGCCGAGTCGGTCGCGCGTGATCTGCAGCAGACCCGTGGCCCGAGCGTCGCCACCATCGAGGAGCTCGACGGCTGAGCTGGACAGTTGATCCCGCATGGCGTCGTTTCGGTCCGGTAGAAAGTGCGCCCCACCGCCCTTTCTGCAGGTCCGGGATCACTCGTGCACACCAGCGGCGCCTCGGTCCTGCACATGGTGCGCCCGACCGCACTTTCTGGCGGCCCGGAATCCGGAGCCGGCGGCACCACCACCCCGGCCCTGCAGAGAGTGCGCTGACGCGGCCGCACCTTCTGCAGCCCCGGCTCACCGTCGCCCGGCTCACCGTCGGCCCGGCCGGCTCGCTTCGGCTCGCAACACGTCATAGGTATGGCGCGCTTGCTGCATGAACTTCTCCGGCACCAGGCGCAGGCCGAGCACGGGGACGCGCAGCACGCGTTCCCCCGTTGCAACCCGATCGTTCTGCCGTAGGGCGTCGTCGATCGGGTTGAGCGCGAGGGCGTGATGCCCGCCGTCGATCTCGACCACCAGGCCGACGTCATCCCACGACACATCCAGATAGACCCGTCCGGCCGGTCCTTCCCGCAGCGCCTGACGCGTTGGTGACGGTAGACCGATCTGACGCGCCATACGGGCGAAGTCGAGTTCGCCCAGGGAATGCGCGCCGTCCGTGACATCGCCGATGACCGTGTTGAGGAAGCGTCGTCGCGGCGACCGAAACATGGCCCGCCATGCCATCTGTAACCGTGCCGCAGTCGTGAGCCGTTGCTGCATCGGTAGGCAGATCAGCAACGCCGCCTGCCGGTCGGACACGGCCCACTGGGCTGCGTGAACCGTCGCGATCTCCGGAGCGACCCGTCTGATGCCGGCACCGACGACCGGAGCCGGCTCCCGCGGAAGGTGCAGTCGAACGCGCTCGACCTGATGGGTGTGACTCGTCTTCGGCAGGGTCACGTCGATCACCGCCGAGCTGAACCCCGTCATACCGACGGCTTGCAGCGCACTCACTCCGTCGAGCCGTGCTCCCGAACCGCTCTCCCACACTGCGCGCCACCGTTGCGCAACCTCATTGAGCTCAGGCGTGCCGATCGCGACCGTATGTCGGCCGACCTTGAACCAGCGGCCCGCGATGACCTCATTGCGTATGCCGAACCGGTCGATCCCGTGCTCCGCCAGCGCCAATCGATGCACCACTCCGCCGTGTTCAGCGGCGAGGTCGACCGCGATTGCACGCCGGTCCGTGCCGTGCAGATCCGGTCGTCCGACGACGATGTGTCGAGTCGCGATGGGTTGCTCACTCATGTGCCGACTCTGGGGAGAACACTGCGAATCCGACAAGGCGACATCCGACACCTGTGGACAGCGGTCGCCCTGGACCGGGATGTGGGTGGGATGTCGGTGGCCTGCAGAGAGTGCGCCGGGCGCCGCCGCACTATCAGCAGGGCCGCGGCCGGATCGTCGACACGCGCGCGCCTCGGGCCGCTAGAAGGTGCGTCCCGCCGCACTCTCAGCAGGGCGCGCCACCGCCCTGCAGAAAGAGCGCCAACTTCCCGCACTCTCGGCAGGGCCGAAACCCGGCAACTGCAATGACGCTGGCCCGACGGCACCCGTTAAGAACGCGTCAAGACGCGCAAAGGCAGCATCAACGCGGCGGATTCGGCCATCTCCGCGGCGAACGCTGGGAGGCATGACCGAATATCTCGTCGCGGGTGTCATCGCATTCGCGCTCCTGGCGTACCTCGTCTACGCCCTGATCCGCCCGGACAAGTTCTGATGAGCGAACAAGCGAGCGGGCTGCTGACCATCGCCGTGCTGGTGGCGGCGCTGGCGGCGGTTCACGTGCCGCTGGGCGACTACATCGCGCGTGTCTTCACCAGCGACCGCGACCTCGCGATCGAGCGAGCGTTCTACCGGCTGAGCGGGGTGAATCCCAAGTCGCAGCAACGCTGGTCGCGGTATGCCGTGTCGGTGCTCGCCTTCTCCGGCGTCAGCATCGTCGCGCTGTGGGCATTGTGCACCTCGCAGGGGCATCTACCGCTCGACCGTGGCGCCACCATGGACTGGCACACCTCCATCAACACGGCGATCTCCTTCGTCACCAACACCAACTGGCAGAGCTACGCCGGTGAGTCCGGCGCGAGCGCACTGCTGCAGGCGGTCGGCCTGACGGTGCAGAACTTCGTCTCCGCCGCCGTCGGTCTCGCGGTCGCGATCGCACTCGTCCGCGGGCTCGTCGCGCACCGGACCGGCGTCATCGGCAACTTCTGGGTCGACCTGACCCGCGCCACGATCCGCATCCTGCTGCCGCTCGCCTGCCTCGGCGCGGTCGTGCTGCTGGCCGGTGGAGTCATCCAGGACCTGACTGCACCGCACGTCGTCGACACTATCGCCGGCGGGCACCAGACCATCGAATCCGGTTTGGTGGCAAGCCAAGAGGCGATCAAGGAACTGGGCACGAACGGCGGCGGCTACTTCAACGCCAACTCCGCGCACCCCTTCGAGAACCCCAACGGTTTCACCAACCTGTTCGAGGTCTTCCTCATCCTGGTCATCCCCTTCTCGCTGCCACGCACCTACGGCCGGTTGGTCGGCGACAAGCGCCAGGGGTATGCCGTGCTCGGCTTCATGGCGTTCCTCTGGACCGCGATGCTGGTGGTGATCACCTGGGCGGAGCAGGCTGCCGCCACCGCCCCGACCGGTGCCATGGAGGGCAAGGAGGTCCGCTTCGGCGTCTGGGCGTCGTCGCTGTTCGCCAACTCGACCACCGCCACCTCGACCGGCGCGGTGAACTCGTGGCACGAGTCGTTCAGCCCGATCGGTGGCGGCGGCGCACTCACGAACATGCTGCTCGGTGAGATCACGCCGGGCGGTGTCGGCTCCGGTCTGTACGGCGCTCTGGTCGTCGCGATCCTCGCCGTCTTCATCGCCGGGCTGATGGTCGGCCGGACCCCGGAGATCCTCGGAAAACAAGTGGGGCGCAAGGAAATAACGTATGCCGCGCTCTACTCGATCACGACACCCGCTCTCGTCCTGCTGGGCACCGGAGCAGCACTGCTCGTGCACAGCGCCAAGGGCGCCATACTCGCCACGGGACCGCACGGACTGACCGAGATCCTCTATGCCTATGCGTCCGCGTCGAACAACAACGGCTCCGCGTTCGGTGGTCTGAGCGCCGACCAGCCCTACCTGAACCTGACGTTGGGCGCGTGCATGCTGCTCGGCCGGTTCCTGCCGATCGTCGCGATCCTCGCGTTGGCCGGCGCGTTCGCCGCACAGCATCGGCGCCCGGCGACGGACGGCACCATGCCGACCCACACTCCCCTCTTCGCGGGCTTGATGACCGGCGTGGCGCTGCTCGTCACCGGTCTCACCTTCCTGCCCGTGCTCGCCCTCGGACCTCTCGCGGAAGCGCTGTCATGACGACCCCAACACTTGCCCCTCGACAAACCTCCGAACCGGAGCATTCATCGAAAATGTCTCTCTGGCAACAGAGTTCAGCCGCTCTGCCCGGGGCGCTCGCAAAGATCGATCCGCGGCACCTCTTCCGGCAGCCGGTGCTCTTCGTGGTCTGGGTCAGCGCAGTGCTGACCACGGTGCTGGCGTGCGCGCACCCCTCGTGGTTCTCGTGGCTCATCGCTATCTGGCTGTGGGCGACCATCCTCTTCGCCAACCTCGCCGAGTCGGTAGCCGAAGGGCGCGGCAAGGCCCAGGCCGACACCTTGCGGCGAACCCGTGCCACGGCCACGGCGCGACGGTTGACGGGCGACGGCGAGCAGACCGTTCCGGCCGCTGAGCTGCGCCTGGGCGACCGGGTGGTGGTCGAAGCCGGTCAGGTGATCCCCGGCGACGGCGATGTGGTGGAAGGCATTGCCACCGTTGACGAATCGGCGATCACCGGCGAGTCGGCACCCGTCGTCCGCGAGGCCGGTGGCGACCGGTGTGCTGTCACCGGAGGCACGACGGTGCTCTCCGACCGGATCATCGTCCAGATCACCGCGAAGCCGGGTGAGACGTTCATCGATCGGATGATCGCGCTCGTCGAGGGAGCGGAGCGACAGAAGACCCCGAACGAGATCGCCCTCGGCATCCTGCTGACCGTGCTCACGATCATCTTCCTGTTGGCCGTCAGCACGATTCCGCCGTTCGCCGGCTGGGCCGGGCACCGGCCGAGCGTGCTCGTCCTCGTCGCGCTGCTCGTCTGCCTCATCCCGACGACGATCGGAGCGCTGCTCTCCGCGATCGGGATCGCCGGCATGGACCGGTTGGTGCAGCGCAACGTGCTGGCGATGTCCGGCCGTGCCGTCGAGGCCGCCGGCGACGTCTCCACTCTGTTGTTGGACAAGACTGGCACCATCACCCTCGGCAACCGACAGGCGGCGGACGTCATCGCGTTGGAGGGGCACGATCTGGCCGACGTGCTACGCGTCGCCCAGCTGTCCTCACTGGCGGACGAGACCCCGGAGGGTCGATCGATCGTCACCTGGACCGCGGAACGCCTTGGGACGACGGCGAATACACCGGACGGCGCCATCGACGTCCCGTTCACCGCACAGACCCGGATGAGCGGTCTCGACCTGCCGGACGGCAGCGCGCTGCGCAAGGGCGCCGCTGCGTCGGTATGCCGTGCGGTTCGGGCGTCGGGCGGTTCCGGGGCCGACGAAGCGTCCCGTGTCGCCGATGCCATCTCGGCGTCCGGCGGCACTCCCCTGGTCGTCTCGGTCGGACGCGCGGACGGTGTCATGGACGCCGTCGGCGTCATACAGCTGAAGGACGTGATCAAGCCGGGTATGGCGGAACGCTTCGCCGAGTTGCGCCGCATGGGAATCCGCACGGTGATGATCACCGGCGACAATCCGTTGACCGCCAAGGCGATTGCCGAGGAGGCAGGCGTCGACGACTTCCTCGCCGAGGCGACGCCCGAGGACAAGATGCGGCTGATCCGCGCAGAGCAGGAGGGCGGCCGCCTGGTCGCCATGACCGGGGACGGCACCAACGACGCCCCCGCGCTCGCCCAGGCCGACGTCGGTGTCGCGATGAACACCGGCACATCCGCGGCCAAGGAAGCGGGCAACATGGTCGACCTCGACTCGGACCCGACCAAACTCATCGACATCGTCGCGATCGGCAAGCAGTTGTTGATCACCCGCGGCGCGCTCACGACGTTCTCGATCGCCAACGACCTGGCGAAGTACTTCGCGATCATCCCGGCGATGTTCGTGACGACCTACCCGGGGCTGTCCGACCTGAACATCATGCAGCTGCACTCGTCGAACTCCGCGATCCTGTCCGCGGTCATCTTCAACGCGCTCATCATCGTCGCGCTGATCCCGTTGTCGCTCAAGGGTGTTCGCTATCGGCCGTTGCGCGCCGACCAGCTCCTTGCCCGCAACATCCTGATCTACGGCGTCGGTGGCGTCATCGCACCGTTCGTCGGGATCAAACTCATCGACCTGCTCGTCCAGTTCCTCCCCGGGATGTGACCCCTGATGGCTTCCAGTTCACTCATGATCGGCCGGCAGACGCTCGCCGCGATCCGTATCTTCCTCGTCCTCACCGTCCTGCTCGGCGTCCTCTACCCGGCCGCGGTCTGGGGAGTCGGACGCGTCGCCTTCCATGACCAGGCGACCGGGTCGCTGGTCCGCGACAACGGCAGGGTCGTCGGCTCCTCGCTGATCGGTCAGCGATTCAGCGGTCCGACGTGGTTCCACGGCCGGGCGTCGGCCACGGACTACTCCGGCAACGCCAGTGCCGGATCCAACCTGGCCGCCACCGATCCCCGGCAGAAGGCCGCGGTGGCCGCCCGCGAGAAGGCGCTGGCCGGGCTCGGCGGCACCCCGCCCCCTGATGCACTCACCATGAGTGCGAGTGGCCTCGACCCCGACATCTCCCCGGCATACGCACGGCTGCAGGCGCCCGCGGTGGCGAAGGCGCGTGGCCTGTCCGTCGCCCGTGTCGACCGGCTCGTCGAGGCGGCCACGACCGGACGCGACGCCGGATTCCTCGGTGAGCCCAAGGTCAACGTGCTGCAGCTCAACCTCGCGCTCCAGCGCACGGCCGCCTCGGGTGGCGACGCGCGATGAACCACCGCACCAACGGAAACGACCCACCGGGGCACAATCGTCGTATGACGCGTGGCCGCCTCCGCATCTACCTCGGCGCAGCTCCCGGTGTGGGCAAGACCGTCAAGATGCTGCAGGAGGCCCACCGGCGGCAGCAGCGCGGCACCGACGTCGTGGTCGGCATCGTCGAGACGCACGACCGCCACTACACCACCGAGCAACTCGCCGGGCTGGAGATGGTCCCTCAACAGGAGATCCAGCACGGTGGCACGACCCTGCACGAACTCGACGTCGACGCGGTGTTGCGACGCCGACCGGATGTGGTGCTCGTCGACGAGCTGGCGCACCAGCAGGTGACCAGCCCGCACCACCACCGCTGGGAGGACATCGACCGGTTGCTCGACGCCGGCATCGAGGTGCTGTCCACGGTCAACGTCCAACACATCGAGTCGCTGAACGACGCCGTCCAGCAGATCACCGGCATCCGCCAGCAGGAGACCGTGCCGGACGCGGTGATCCGCGCGGCCGATCAGATCGAGCTCGTCGACATGACACCGGAGGCGCTGCGTCGCCGGCTCGCGCACGGGCACGTCTATCCCGCCGAGCGGGTCGACGCGGCGCTGGCGAACTACTTCCGCGCCGGCAACCTGTCCGCGCTGCGCGAACTCGCGCTGCTCTGGACGGCGGACCGGGTCGACGAGGCGCTCGTCCGCTACCGCGGCGATCACGACATCGCCTCGACCTGGCCGGTGCGGGAACGCATCGTGGTGGCGCTCACCGGAGGACCCGAGCAGGAGGCGCTGCTGCGTCGCGGTGCCCGCATCGCCGGCCGTGGTGCCGGCGGCGAGTTGCACGCCGTGCAGGTCGTTCCCGACACCGGACTCCGCGACGTGCGTCCCGAATCTGCAGCTGCGACAAGGCAATTGGTGGCCGAGCTCGGCGGCACGATGCACACCGTCACCGGACCCGACGTCGGCGAGGCCATCCTGGAGTTCGCCCGGGGCGTGAACGCGTCGCAGATCGTCATCGGCGCATCCCGACGCACCCGATGGCAGCGGGTGGTCGGCCGGGGCGTCGGCGACACGGTCGTCGACGGGTCCGGCGACATCGACGTGCTGATGGTCACCCACGAGTTCGCGCACGGTGGGCGACGCCCGGCGATCCGCTGGGCGGGTGTGGGCCGACGCCGTCAGATCGCCGGCTGGCTGCTGGCCACCATCGGTCTCGCCGCTCTGACGGCGGGGCTCAACGCCACCCAGCAGTGGCACGCGCTCCCCCTGGAGGTTCTGCTCTACCTGGCGTTCACGGTCGCCACGGCGATCGTCGGCGGCCTGTGGCCGGGTCTGGCGACGGCACTGCTCGCCAGCCTGTCGCTCAACTGGTTCTTCGCACCACCGACCGGTGCCTTCACCATCAACCAGCCGCAGAACGTCGCTGCCCTCGTCGTCTTCGTGGTGGTTGCCGCGTCGGTCGCGTCGGTCGTCCACCTGGCGGTTCGTCGTACTGCGGAATCCGTTGCGGCCGAATACGACTCGCGCATTCTCGCCGAGCTGACCCACTCCCTGCTCGCCGTCAAGGACCCGCTGCCGGAGCTGCTCGAGCAGGCGCGCGACATCTTCGGCACACCCGGCGCAGCCGTCGTGCAGACCACCCACACCGGCGTACCCGGCCGACCGCTCGTCGTCAGCGGCACCGTCGGGTTGGCCGACCTCGACGCGCGGCTGAGCCGGGTCACGATCGACAACGAGCACCAACTGGTGCTCGCCGGAGACGTCGTCGACCCCGGGGAGCAGCGTCTGATGGAGGCCTACGCGAGCGTCGCCGCCGCCATCCTGCACCGCAACGAGCTCGCCCGCCAGGCCGCCGCCGCTGCCGGCCTCGCGAAGGACAACCGGTCACGCGCAGCCCTGCTGGCGGCGGTCTCGCACGACCTGCGCACTCCCCTCTCCGCCATCAAGGCCGGTGTCTCGAGCCTGCGCAGCACCGACATACAGCTGTCCGCGGCGGATCAAGGAGAGCTGCTGGAAACCGTTGAGGATGCGACGGATCGGCTCGACGGGCTGATCGAGAACCTGCTCGACATGTCCCGGATACAGTCCGGCAGCATCACCGCACGCACCGACGACGTCCTGGTCGCCGACCTCTTCGCGATCACCCTGCACACGCTCAGCGCACCCGAGCGGGTGCACATCTGGTTGCCGGACCCCGAGCTCAGCTGTCTGGCCGACCCGGGACTCGCCGAGCGCGTGCTGGCCAACCTGTTGGAGAACGCCTTGCGCTACTCACCGGGACGGCAGGAGGTCGTGCTCACCGGCGAACGCCTCGGCGATCGGGTCGAACTCCGGGTGGTCGACCGCGGCCCCGGCGTCCCCGAGTCGGAACGCACCGGCATCTTCGCGCCGTTCCAGCGGTATGGCGACAGCCCTCGCGGCAACGGCGTCGGTCTCGGGCTGGCGGTGTCGAAGGGCCTGACCGAGGCGATGGACGGCACACTGGATGCCGAGGACACCCCCGGCGGCGGCCTCACGATGTGTGTCCGGCTGCCGGTCGCCGGCGCGGAAGGAGTCACCCCATGACGAAGGTGCTGGTCGTCGACGACGAACCCGCGCTGGTCCGGACCCTCGGCATCAATCTGCGGGCCCGCGACTACGAGGTCGTCCATGCCTTCGACGGCCGCACCGCCCTGCAGAGCATCGCCGAGGACGCGCCCGATGTCGTCGTCCTGGATCTGGGGCTGCCCGATCTGGACGGGGTGGAGGTCATCCGCCGGGTGCGCCGCACCAGTGACCTGCCGATCATCGTGCTGTCCGCGCGGCACGACTCCGACGACAAGGTGGAAGCGCTCGACGAGGGCGCCGACGACTACGTCACCAAACCGTTCGGCATGGACGAGCTGCTCGCGCGGGTGCGCGCCGCCATCCGACGACGCTCCGCCGGCACACCGCATGCCGCACCGCTGCACACGGCCGACTTCTCGCTCGACTTCGGCGAACGCGTCGCGGTGCGCGGCGACACGGCGGTCAAGCTCACGCCGACCGAGTGGCATCTGTTGGAGACATTGGCGATTCGGCCCGGGCACCTGGTCAGCCAGGCGGAGCTGCTGCGCGAAGTATGGGGCCCCGGCTACGAGAAGGACACCCACTACCTGCGCGTGTATGTCGCAGGGCTGCGCCGCAAGTTGGAGCCCGAACCCACCAGGCCGCGCTACCTGCTGACCGACCCCGGGCAGGGCTACCGCTTCGTCGTATGACGCGGGCGGCTCAGCGCTGGACCGGCTTGCGCCGCATGGCGTGCACGATGACCAGCACCAGCGCCGCGATCCAGCCGAAGAGCACGCCCCACAGCACACCGACGTTGAGGTCGTCCTGCCACAGGCCGCTCGGGTAGGAACCCTGTCGGGCGATCGCACCGGCCACCGGACGCGCGACCCCACCGGCGATGACCGACGCCATCCAGGCCGCGAGGAACACCGCGAACCCACCGGTGCCCGCTCGGGTCGACATGGTCGCGGCCATCGTCAGCAGCACGGTGACGACCAGCACGATCACCACGCCCACGGCGAACGCCGTCGTCAGGTCACCGCCCCGTCCGGACGGCCACGGCAGCATGTCCATCCGGTAGGTGAGGAAGCCCGGCAGCTTCCGCGAATCGATGCTCGAGTGGTTCTTGAGGATCTGGTAGGCGCCGAACGATGTCGCCACCGCGACGAGGGTGGCGACGACCGCCCCGATGATCGCGGCCGGGAATCCACCGGACCCTCGGTCCATCGGCAACATCGGCGCGCCATACCCGGGCGCCTGCGCGGGACCCGCCGGTCGGTACCCGCCACCGGGCGGCGGGTAGCCACCCTGCTGCGGTGCCGGTCCGGGCGCCGGTCGGTATGCCGACTCCCCCGCCGCCGCGTTCTGCGGCGGGCGGTTGAACACCGCGGTGTCGTCACGGCGGGGTGTTGGTTCGGCCGGTCGAGCCGACGCCGAATCCCCTTGTCCCGCGGGCCGACGCCGGTCGTCCCCGTCGCGGCGGATCTCCTGGGTGCGATCGTTGTCGTCGGTCATGGTGCGCCCTCCACACTGTCGGTTCTGGCCGAATACCGCTGAGTCCCGGGCAGATTCAGCAGTCCGCACGGAGCGAGTGTCATTCCCTCCGGTCGGTGAGTTGCCACGCGTCCTCGCTGCCGTCCGAATCGCCTTCCGCCGCAGCGTCATACGGCTGCTCGGCAGCCGGCGGGTCCTCGCCGCGCAACAGCGCCAACGTCGTCGGCAACTCGTCCGGCTTGACCAGCACGTCGCGTGCCTTCGAACCCTCCGACGGCCCGACGATGCCGCGGCTCTCCATCAGGTCCATCAGCCGGCCGGCCTTGGCGAAGCCGACACGCAGCTTCCGCTGCAGCATCGATGTCGAGCCGAACTGGCTGTTGACGACGAGCTCGGCGGCCTGCAGCAGCAGGTCGAGGTCGTCGCCGATGTCCTCGTCGATCTCCTTCTTCGGCGCGGTCACGGCCACGTCGTCGCGGTAGATCGGCTTCAGCTGCTCTTTGACGTGCGAAACCACTTCCTGCACTTCGGTTTCGGTCACCCAGGCGCCCTGCACGCGCATCGGCTTGGAGGCGCCCATCGGCAGGAAGAGCGCGTCGCCCTGCCCGATCAGCTTCTCCGCACCCGGCTGGTCGAGCACGACGCGGGAGTCCGCGAGCGAGGAGGTGGCGAACGCCATACGCGACGGCACGTTGGCCTTGATCAGGCCGGTCACGACGTCGACCGACGGGCGCTGCGTCGCCAGGACCAGGTGGATGCCGGCAGCACGCGCCAGCTGGGTGATGCGCACGATGGATTCCTCGACGTCGCGCGGCGCCACCATCATCAGGTCGGCGAGCTCGTCGACGATCACCAGCAGGTAGGGGTAGGTCTGCATGACCCGCTCCGACCCAGGCGGCGGCGACACCTTCCCGGCGCGCACCGCCTTGTTGAAGTCGTCGATGTGCTTGTAGCCGAACGCCGCCAGGTCGTCATACCGCGTGTCCATCTCGCGGACGACCCACTGCAGCGCCTCGGCGGCCTTCTTCGGGTTGGTGATGATCGGCGTGATCAGGTGCGGGATGCCTTCGTATGCCGTGAGTTCCACCCGCTTGGGGTCGACCAGCACCATCCGGACCTCGTCCGGCGTGGACCGCATCATGATCGAGGTGATCATCGAGTTCACGAACGACGACTTACCGGCGCCGGTCGCACCCGCGACCAGCAGGTGCGGCATCTTGGCGAGGTTGGCGATCACGTAGCCGCCCTCGACGTCCTTGCCGACGCCCATCACCATCGGGTGCTCGTTGCCCCGTGCCGCGCCGCTGCGCAGCACGTCGCCGAGGCTGACCTTCTCGCGGTCGGTGTTGGGGATCTCGATACCGATCGCGGACTTGCCCGGGATCGGCGACAGGATGCGCACGTCGGCCGAGGCCACGGCATACGCGATGTTCTTCGACAGGGCGGTGACCCGCTCGACCTTGGTGCCCTGGCCGAGCTCGACCTCGTAGCGCGTGACGGTCGGGCCACGGCTGAACCCGGTGACCTGCGCATCGACACCGAACGAGGTCATCGTGTCGGTCAGCGCCTCGACCACCCGGTCGTTGGCGGCCGAGCGTGACTTGGGCGGGGTGCCGGGCTTGAGAAGGTCGTTGCCGGGCAGTGTGTAGGTGACGTCGCCGGCCAACTGGAGTTGCTCGACGCGTTGCGGCAGCGGGGTCGTCGGCGGAGCCTGCAGGGCGGGCGTCGTGCTGATCGACTCCGGCGGGTTGCCGGTGGTGCCGGGCAGCGGCACGGCCTGCGTGTCCGCGGCGGGCGTTGTCTTCTTCGGCTCCCGCGATGCCGGGTCCGCGCCGTCGACGTCGTAGACGTCCTGGCCGGGGTCCTTCTCGCCGGGCCGCAGGACCCGGCCACCCTTGGTCCGCCGCGGCGCGACGGTGGCGGCCTGCTCGAACGGCTCGTCGCCGTCCAGTCCGACGTTGTTCTCGTCGCCCTTGGCCTTGCGGCGGCGCTTGCGCTTGCCGCCGTCGATCTGGTCGCCGTGCAGGTCCTGCGCGACGGCATCGACGGCCTCGTCGTCATCGACATACGGGCCGTGGTGCTCGAAGAGCCGGGCACGCAGCATCGCGAGGCGCTCCGGGATCATCGTCACCGGCGTCGCGGTCATGACCAGGATGCTGAAGACGCCCAGGATGAGCAGCAGCGCCATGCCGCCCGCCGTGTGCACGGCGGCCACCAACGGGCTGCTGGCGAGGAAGCCGATGATGCCGCCGGCGCCGCGCAGCGCGTCGGTCTCGCTCGGCTGCGGGATGTCCTTGGCAATGCTCGTGACACCGCAGACGGCGATCGCGAACAGTGCGAGTCCGACCATCACCCGGTTGGTGCCCTGGTCGCCGCGCGGCGAACGCATCAGGTGCACACCGATCAGCACCAGGACCAGTGGGAGCACGAGCGCGCCGAGACCGAAGGTGCCCGCCACGATCGCGTGTATGACGTCGCCCGCCATACCGGTCAGACCCCACCACTCGCGCGCGGCGACGACGATGGCCGCCGCGATCAGCGCGAAGCCGAGACCGTCGCGACGGAGTTCCGGCTCGAGATCGCGAGCGGAGTGACCCACCCGGCGTGCGGCTCCCCCGGCGACGTGCGCAACACCCATCCAGGTGCCGCGTGCCGCGCGCAGCGGGAACGGCAGTCCGCCCCCGGCCGGCTTGCCACCGGATCGGGCCTTCGCCCCGGTCGCCTTCTTGGCGGGCGGGCGGGTCGAGGTGCGTCCCGACGCGGGACGGGAGCGCGAGCCGGCCGCGCTGGACCCGGATTTGCTCCGGGTCGCGCGCGCGGTCGTTGTCGACGAGGACGGACGGGTAGCCACGAAAACACCGTACGCGACAACCCCACCAGCCCCATGGGAAACACGCCGCGCGCAGCGTCGGAGGCGCGTCACCCGTTCCCACTCCGCGGGACGGGTTTGACGCCGCCGCGGGGCCGACCGCTACATTTGATGCCAGGTCATGAGTCTCAGCGTCAAGCCCCGGCTAGCTGAGCGGCAACCCTCCACCGCGGTGGGGTGCTCCGGGTGACGACCGGGCCGACGTGACAACACGTCGGCAAGCGCGGATCGGCTCTGCAACTGCCCTCGTCGATCCCTGATCGGCCAAGGAGCAGCCGTTGAGCATCATCAGCATCGACCCCGAGCAGGACACCACCGCACAGCACGAGGCCGGTCGGCAGTTGGGTGTGCCCGCCGTGGGCACCCGCTCCAGCCGCGCCACCGCGAACGGCCTGCCCACCACCGTCTCTGCCGACCTCGGCGTGCCGACGGTCCATCGCACGGTCACCGACTACGCCAACTTCGATCACGGCGCGACGACACCGGCGTTGGTCGCCGTCGCCGAGGCAGCCGAGCAGGTGCAGCGCCGCTACGGCTCGGTGCACCGCGGCGCCGGCTACGCGAGCCGGGTCACCACCGGCTGGTTCGAGGCGGCACGCGCTCAGGTCGCCGCCTTCGTCGGGGCCCGCTCCGGCGACGAGGTCGTCTTCACTCGCAACACCACCGACGCGTTGCGACTGCTCGCGCACTGTCTGCCGCAGGACACCCGGGTCTTCGCCTGGGAGTCGGCGCACCACGCCGCGCTGCTGCCGTGGGAGCAGGACCGCACCACCCGCCTGCCCGTTCCGTCGGGCACGCAGCACGCCATACAACTGCTGCGCGAAGCGCTCGAGCAGTCTCCCGTGGGCGAGCGACTCGTGGTGCTCACCGGCGCCTGCAACGTAACCGGTGAGATCTGGCCGATCGCCGAACTCGTCGCAGTGGCAAGGGAGTTCGGCGCCCGCACCGTTCTCGACGCAGCACAGTACGCACCGCACGTGCGAATCGACCTCGACGAGCTCGGGGTCGACTGGGTCGCCTTCTCCGGCCACAAGCTCTATGCCCCGTATGGCGCGGGCGTGCTCGCCGGCCGCAGCGACTGGCTCGATGCCGCCGACCCGTACCTCCCGGCCGGCGGTGCGACGGCGCGCGTGTCGCACGACCAGACGCAATGGCAGACGGGTCCGGCCCGCCACGAGGGCGGCACGCCGAACGCCGTCGGAGCCGTCGCGATCGCCGCCGCCTGCGCCACGTTGGAGGCGAACCGCGCGACGATCGTTGCGCACGAGGCGCAACTACATGGTCGGCTCCGTGCCGGACTCGCCGCGATCGACGGAGTTCGCGTCATCGAGGTGCTCGGCGAGCGACCGAACGTCGGCGTCGTGACGTTCACCGTCGAGGACTACGACCCGTCCCTGGTCTCGCAGGTGCTGGCCGACGAGGAGGCCATCGCGGTGCGCGACGGCCGGTTCTGCGCCCATCTCTTGTGCGACGCCGTCGTCGGTGAGGGCGCGTGCGCCATACGGGCGAGTCTCGGGCTGGCCACGAACGGTGAGCACGTCGACCGGCTGGTCGCCGCGGTACGCCGCCTGGTCGAGCACGGCCCGGCCCTGTCCTACGTGCACACCGACGAGGGCTGGTCGGCACCGGCGGATCCGCGCGACCTCAGTGAGCCGCTCCCCTGGTGATCGAGTTGGTGACCGGTTCCAGGCGCAATCGCGCCCAGTAGCCGCGGTGATCTGTGCCGGCGATGTCGACGGTGCCGTCAGCCACGACACCGAAGCCACGGGTCAACACGTGGTCCAGTTGCACGAAGGGCGGCAGCCACGCGTCGTGCGGCCAGGTTCGGGTCCAGCCCGCGCCGGTCGCCCGGCTGCTGTCGGTGAGTCCGTCGGCGAGATCGCGGAACGCGGGCATCGACGGCGACGCGTTGAAGTCCCCGGCCATCACCAACGGCCGGCCCACCGGCAGTCCGTCGCGCCAGTGCGCGAGTGATCGCAGCGCGGTCCGCCAGTCCGAGACGATGTCCGGCAGCGGCGCCGGCGTGTGCACGGCTCGCAGCCGGTAGTCGCCCACCGCGGTCCGGACGCGTATGTCGGGACTGCTCGCGAAGATCCCCGCACGGTGCTCCGCCAGGAGTGTCAGGTGGTGCTTGCTGCGCACCACGGTGCCGCGCAGCCCCGGTCGGGCGCGGCCGGCCTGCTGCGGCAGCACCGCATCGAGCCCGTGCTTCCGCAACGCCGCCAACTCCTGCGGCGTGCACTCCTGGAGCACCAGCGTGTCGACGTTCCGTGCACGCGCCGCGGCGACGACCTGCACCGGATCGGCCCCGCCGTACTGCAGATTGAGCGTCATCACGATCTCGTCGTGTGGCCCGGCAGCCACGGTGTCGCTGCGCAGCGCCGTCATACCAAACGCAGCGGGAGGTATGGCGACGACGAGCGCGCCGACCGCCAGCCAGCGGTACCGCAGCGCCGCCACCGCCATCAGCAGGACGAACGCCGACACGCCGAACACCGGGAAGAACGCCTGTATGACGGGCACCAGCCAGGTCGCGTCGAGCCACCGCGCGCACACGCCCAGGGCGACGATGACAAGCAGAGCCGCCAGAATCCACCAGGGCACGGACCGGGCCTCGGCGCGCCACCGGAATCGTGGATCGCGAGGAGGTTCGGGCACCTCGTGATTCTCGCGCACGCGCGTGCGCGTGATGTAGCGGCATCAGCGGGGCTGATGTGACGCAAGCAACACTTTTTCGTGTGACTCCGGCAACACTTTCAAAAAAAGTCACGAAATGGTCACGGTTCGACTTGGAAAACGTGTCGGGACCACGTACCTTCGACGATCGGTGGTTCAAACTTCGTCCCCCTGGCCGGAGGTCCGATCCATCGCCCGAGTTCGCGCAACCCGGCTCGATCTCGATACTGCCTGCGGCTCGCCGCGCACAACCTCGTTGGGCGGCCGCGTACATCTGGGACGGTCCCGGAGGCACAACGAGGATGGGGAACCCATTTCGGTCGCGAGAGCGGCCTTGGGGTGAGAGCAGGCCAAAAACGGCTTGCCGGGCACCTGACAGCCCGACCCGACAGCTAACCCCGTATGCGCACGTCAGGAGAGGAATCAATGAACCTCAGCAAGAAGACTCAGACCACGACCCGCGCCGTCGGCATCGGGGTTGCCGCCGCTGCGGCCCTCGCCGCCGCAGGCGTCGCCACTGCCGGCAACGCCCACGCCGCCTCGGTTTCCACCTGGGACCGCGTCGCCGCGTGCGAGAGCGGTGGCAACTGGGCCATCAACACCGGCAACGGTTTCCACGGTGGTCTGCAGTTCACCCACTCGACCTGGATCGCCTACGGCGGTGGCGCCTACGCGTCCGACGCCAACTTGGCGTCCAAGTCCGCTCAGATCGCGATCGCCGAGAAGGTTCTGGCTTCGCAGGGTCCCGGCGCCTGGCCGGTCTGCTCCGTGCGTGCGGGCCTGACCCGTGGCGGCGGCGCCCCGGTGGTCAACCCGACCCCGGCGCCGAAGAAGACCTACACGGCCCCCAAGAAGACCTACACCGCGCCGAAGAAGACCTACACGGCCCCCAAGAAGACCTACTCGGCCCCGCAGACGTCGCGCTCCTCGCAGCGTCCGACCTACTCGGCGCCCAAGAAGGTCTACACCGCGCCGAAGGTCGCCCTCTCGGGCAAGACCCTCACCGTCAAGTCCGGTGACACCCTGAGCAAGCTGGCCGAGACCTACCAGGTCAAGGGCGGCTGGCAGGCACTGTTCGCGGCCAACAAGGGCACCGTGAACGACGCCAACCTGATCTTCGTCGGCCAGCACCTGAACCTGCCGGCCTGAGCTGATCGTCCGTCAGCGCCGACCCGGCGTTGACAACCGGGAAGCCCCGTTCCACCGATTCGGTGGGGCGGGGCTTCCGCCATGTGGTGGGGTTGTCGGTATGACGATCCCAGGCGCCCCGGTGGTCACGATGTTGTGGGAGCCGGACGATCCGGCCACGGCATTGTCGGAGCGATTCGGCTTCGCCGACGCCGCGACGGCGACCGATTGGGTCTCCCGCACTGTTGAGCAGCACTGGGGTGTGGGGGTCGGCGAATGCGAGCGCATCGTCATGAGTTTCAAGAACGCCTTGGTGTGGCTCCGGACAACGGAAGGGCTGCTGCTCGCCAAGTGGTCGATCGCAGCGCATCGGTTCGACCGCCTCTCCGCACTCGCGGAGCTGACCGCATGGCTCGATGCGCGCGGGCTGCCCGTGTCGGCGCCACTGCCGGTTCTCGACGGGCGACGTCAGGTGGAGGTCGACGGTGTGTCGCTGAGCCTGCAGCGGCACATCCACGGAGAACTGCTGGACGTCACGTCGCCGGACCAGGTGCGTGCCGCCGGCGTCGTGCTCGCCCGGTTGCACGACGCCCTGTCGTCATACCCCGAGGTCGAGCGGCTCACGAAGCTCGTGCCACCTGCAGCGACGCCGGGCGCCCGGATCAGCGACTGGCTCGCGTCGGATCACCCGCGAGCACCCCAGGACGTGGTGGACGCCCTGCGGCAACGGCTGGCCGATGCACCCGCGGATCCGCTTCCGAGTCAGCTCGTGCACGGCGACTTCCGCGCGGCGAACGTCCTCGTCGCCGGGAAGAACGTGACCGCCGTCCTGGACTTCGAGGAGGCCTGCTGCGACCACCGCATCGTTGATCTGGCCCGATCGGCGGTGCTGCTGGGCACCAAGTTCCACGACTGGGGTCCGATCCCGCCCGAGGTCCGCGCCGCCTTTCTGGACGGCTATCAGTCGGTATGCCGACTCTCCACCGTCGAGGCGGCCTGGTGGGACACGCTCGTCCTGTGGTTCTCGCTGGCGATGATCCCCGACGGCGACGACCCGACCGGTTGGGCCGACGCCGCCGCGGCCGAGTTGGACTTCCGAACCGCCACAACCCAGCGCGACTAAATCCCTACTGTCGCCACTTTGTCGCCGGAAACGGCCGATTCGAGCGAGAAAGTGGCGACAGTAGCGAGGTGTTCGCCGTGGTCACGCGTCAATGACGATGGGGATGATCATCGGGCGGCGGCGCAGCTTGCCGCCGACGAACCCACCGACCGCCCGCCGGATGACCTGCTGCAGCTGGTAGGTGTCGCTGATGCCCTTCTCACGGGCCTGCTCCAGCGCCTCGTCCAGCTTGGGCCGCACCTTGTCGAAGACGTCGTCGTCCTCGGCGAAGCCACGGGTCTGGATCTCCGGGCCGGAGACGATCTTGCCGGTGTCGGCGTCGCGCACCACGATGATCGTCACGAAGCCCTCGTCGCGCAGGATGCGACGGTCCTTGAGCATCGTCTCGTCGGTCGTGCCGACGAGGGAGCCGTCGACATACACATAGCCGCACGGGACCGCGCCGACGATCGAGGCGCGCCCGTCGACCAGGTCGACGACGACGCCGTCCTCGGCGAGCAGCACCCGGTTGGCGGGCACCCCGGTCGCGATGGCGAGGTCGCCGTTGGCAACCAGGTGACGCCATTCGCCGTGGATCGGCATGACGTTGCGGGGCTTGACGATGTTGTAGCAGTAGAGCAGTTCGCCGGCGCTGGCGTGGCCGGAGACGTGCACCAGCGCGTTCCCCTTGTGTATGACGCTCGCACCGCGTCGCATCAGGCCGTTGATGACCCGATAGACGGCGTTCTCATTGCCCGGGATCAGCGACGACGCCATCAGCACGGTGTCGCCCGGACCGATGTCGATGGTGTTGTGGTCACCGTTCGCCATCCGGGAGAGCGCGGCCATCGGCTCGCCCTGCGAACCGGTCGACACCAGCACGATCTGGTTGTCGGCGAACTTGTCGATCTTCTTCAGGTCGACCAGCACACCCTCGGGCACGTGCAGGTACCCCAGGTCGGCCGCGATGCCCATGTTGCGCACCATCGACCGGCCGACGAAGGCGACCTTGCGGCGGTGCAGCGCTGCGGCGTCCAGCACCTGCTGCACGCGGTGCACGTGCGAGGAGAAGCACGCGACGATGATTCGCCGCTCGGCCTGCTGGAAGACCCGCTCGACGGCCGGCGCGATGTTGCGCTCCGGTGTGGTGAAGCCGGGGACCTCGGCGTTGGTGGAGTCGGTGAGGAAGAGGTCGACGCCCTCCTCCCCCGCCTTGGCGAACGCCCGCAGGTCGGTGATCCGACCGTCGAGCGGCAACTGGTCCATCTTGAAGTCACCGGTGATCAGCAGGTTGCCGCCGGGCGTCTTGACGAAGACCGCGAGTGCGTCGGGGATGGAGTGGTTGACGGCGATGAAGTCGCAGTCGAAGGCGCCGAGCTGCTCGTTGCCGCCCTCCTTCACCGCGAGGGTGTAGGGCTTGATCCGGTGTTCCTTGAGCTTGGCCTCGACCAGCGCGAGGGTCAGCGTGGAACCGACCAGCGGGATGTCCGGCTTGAGACGCAGCAGATAGGGCACGGCGCCGATGTGGTCCTCGTGCCCGTGGGTGAGGACGATCGCCTCGATGTCCTCGAGGCGGTCCTTGATGTATTCGAAATCCGGGAGGATCAGGTCGACGCCGGGGTGGTCCTCGGGGAAGAGCACGCCGCAGTCGACGACGAGCAGCCTCCCGTCATACTCCACGACCGTCATGTTGCGGCCGACCTCACCGAGCCCGCCCAGCGGGACTACCCGCACACCGCCCTTGGGTAGTGCCGGGGGCTCTTCGAGTTCGGGATGGGGATGGCTCACATCAGTCCTTGTGTTGACAGTGCATCGCGCAGGATCGCGCGGTGTTCTTCGGGTGCCGGCACCAATGGGAGCCGGCAGAAGTCGGAGTCGATCACGCCCATGAGGCGCAGTGCGGCCTTGGCCTGGATGGTGCCCTGGGTGACGTTCATGACGGCGTTGATCACCGGGCCGAGCTCGTGGTTGATCGCACGCGCAGCGGGCAGGTCGCCTGCGACGACGGCACGCAGCAACGCGACGAGGCGGCCGCTGGCGACGTTGCCGACGGTGCTCACCAGGCCGGTGGCGCCGAGCGCCAGGAAGGGCAGGTTGAGCGCGTCGTCGCCGGAGTACCAGAGCAGCCCGGTCTCCACCATCAGCGGTGCGCTGCTGGCAAGGTCGCCCTTGGCGTCCTTGAGGGCCTTGATGTTCGGCACCTCGGCGAGCGCGCGGATGGTGTCGGGCGCGAGGGCGGTTCCGGTCCGGCCGGGTATGTCGTAGGCCATCGCCGGCAGATCCGTCGCGCCGGCGACGGTGCGGTAGTGCTCGAGCACACCGGCCTGCGGCGGCTTGTTGTAGTAGGGCGTGACGATCAGGGCGGCACGCGCGCCGGCGCCGGCGAGGTTGCGCGCTGCTGCCACGGAGTGCGCGGTGTCGTTGGTGCCCACGCCCGCCATCACGATCGCGCGGTCGCCGACGGCTTCGGCGACAGCACGCACGACATCGATGTTCTCCTGGTCGGTGGTGGTCGCCGACTCGCCGGTCGTGCCGTTGACGAGGATCCCGTCATTCCCCTCGTCGACCAGACGAGCGGCGAGCTTCTGCGCGCCGTCCAGGTCGAGCGAGCCGTCGTCGTGCATGGGTGTCACCATCGCGGTGATCATCGTGCCGAAGGGATTGGCGGAGGACTGCGTCATACCCACAGGCTATCGGCGCGGCCGGGTCACGCGCGGACCCCTTCCGCGTGCCGGGCAACGCGGGCGACGGGTCGGACAGGGCCGGTGAAATGACTGATCGCGTCGTCACCCGCTCGGGGGTCCGGGTGACGACGCGATCAACGGTTACATCGGGGGTCAGTTGAAAGCGTTACAACATTCGAATGTGATCTAGGTCACATTCGAATGACGAGCATTCACCGGGTACGTCGGGACGTACGCCGGGCGCCGGTCCGACCGGCGCCGCACGGTGCCGTTGCGGCCGCGGTTGCCGGTGCTCCGTCGGTGCGCGCTGATAGCGTCTGGAGCCGTGAAGCAGTACCTGGACCTCCTCGATCGGGTCATCGCCGAAGGCACTCGCAAGGACGACCGCACGGGCACCGGCACGCTGTCGGTCTTCGGGCATCAGATGCGCTTCGACCTGACCGCCGGCTTCCCCGCGCTGACCACCAAGAAGCTGCACCTGCGCTCGATCATCGGTGAGCTGCTGTGGTTCCTGCGCGGCGACACCAACGTGCAGTGGCTGCACGACCGAAAGATCTCCATCTGGGACGAGTGGGCCGACGCCGACGGCGAGCTGGGTCCGATCTACGGCCACCAGTGGCGGTCCTGGCCGACGCCGGACGGCGGCACGATCGACCAGATCGCGCGACTGATCGACGGCCTGCGCACCAATCCGGACTCGCGCCGGCACATCGTCTCCGCCTGGAACGTCGCCGATGTCGACGACATGGCGCTGCCGCCCTGCCACACGATGTTCCAGTTCTACGTGGGAGCCGAGACGCCGGACGGCCGCCGGTCCCTGTCCTGCCAGCTCTATCAGCGGTCCGCCGACATCTTCCTGGGCGTGCCGTTCAACATCGCGTCCTACGCCCTGCTGACCGCCATGGTCGCGCAGGTCACCGACCTGGTGCCCGGCGAGTTCGTGCACACCATCGGCGACGCGCACCTCTACCTCAACCACCTGGACCAGGCCCGGCTGCAGCTGACCCGTCAGCCCGGCCCGCTGCCGACGCTGCGGCTCAACCCCGAGATCCGCGAGATCGACGCGTTCGACCTGCCGGACATCTCGCTTGAGGACTACGTCGCCGCACCCACGATCAAGGCGCCGATCGCCGTATGACGCAGCACCAGGTGAACGTCGCCGCCCGAGGGACGAGGGAGGCGACGAGAGGATGACCATCAGCTTCATCGCGGCGGTCGCCCGCAACGGCGTCGTCGGGCGCGACGGGCAGATGCCGTGGCGGGTGCCCGGCGAGCAGAAGGCCTTCAAGGCCGCGACGATGGGCCACCCGATGGTGATGGGCCGGCGAACGTTCGAGTCGCACGGTCTGCTGCCCGGGCGCCGGCACATCGTGCTGACCCGCGATCCGGAGTGGTCGGCCGACGGCGTCGAGGTGGCGCACTCGGTCGACGAGGCGCTCTTCCTGGTCGGCGACGACGACTTCTTCGTGACCGGCGGTGGCCAGGTCTGGGAGCTCTTCGCGCCCTACGCCGACCGGATGGTGCTGTCCGAGATCCCCTTGGAGCCCGAGGGTGACACGGTGTTCCCCGGTTGGCCCCTCACCGATTCCCCCGTATGGCGCGAGGCGTCCCGTGAGCCGCACGACGGCTGGACGGTGCTGACCTACGAGCGCCGCACGCCGCGGACCCAGGTCGATGTCGGTCCACGCATCGCCGCGTCGGCGGACGCCGGCGCGACCGAGATCAAGGTCGGCGCGAGTTGTGCCATCGGCGACGGCGACCGGTTGCTGCTCACCCGACGCGAGGACAACGGTCTGTGGTGTCTGCCCGGTGGCGGCGCGGAGATCGGCGAGACCTGGTCCGAGGCGGCGGTTCGGGAGGCTCGCGAGGAGACCGGTCTGCAGGTGGCCGTCGACTCGGTGTTGTCGGCATACAGCAACCCGGACGTCGTGATCGTCCATCGGGACGGTCGGCGACGGGCGATCTTCGGGGTGTGCTTCCGCGCCCATGTCGTCGACGGCACGGCCGGCGTCTCGGACGAGGTCACCGAGTCGGCGTGGTTCACGCGCGACGAGGCATCCCGGTTGCCGATCATCCCCGCTCACCGCCCCCTGGTGCGCGCATTCTACGAAACCGACTCCGCCACAACGCTTTTCGACTGAGCGCGGGCGACCCCTGATCAGTCGATCGGCACCGGATCCTGGAAGAACTCCTCGTGGTGCACGGTTGCCGGGTCGGCACCATCCGCGACGACGGCGGCTCGCACGTCGTTGACCATGCCGGTCGGTCCGCACAGGAACCAGTGGTCGACCTCGGGGATCGCCACGCCGGCACGGCGCAGGATCTGCCGCACCATGGGGCCGTCGATCCGGCCGGTGAGCAACGGATCCCGCTCGGACGTGTCGCGGGAGAACACCTCGATGAGGTCGAACCGGGTGGGGAACGTGTCGGCCAACTGCTCCAGTTCGTCCCGGAACATCGTGCTCGCGGGCGTCCGGTTGCCGAAGATCAGCGTGACCTGGGAGCCGGGCTCGTCCTCGAGCACAGTGCGGACGAGCGAGATGACCGGGGTGATACCGGACCCGGCCGCGACAGCGACCAGCTCCCGCTCGGTGTCCTCGGTTGGGCACACGAAGTCGCCCAGCGGTGCGAGCACGGCGATCCGGTCGCCGACCTGCACCACCCGGTTGAGCCACACCGACATGGCGCCACCGTCGACCTCGTTCGAGGCGATCCGCAGCTGATGGGTCTCGGCGGCCTGGGCACGCGACATACAGATGGAGTAGGAGCGGCGCACGTCCGCCCCGTCGATCTCCGCCCGCAGTGTCAGGTGCTGGCCCGGCTGGAAGCGGAAGGTCTCGCGCAGCTCGTCCGGTATGTCGAAGGTGATCGCGACGGCCCGCTCGGTCAGCCGCTGGATGTCGGCGACGGTCAGCGGATGGAACTGCGGGCGGCGGTGGCGCACTCCGGCGGACTTCAACAGGCTCACAACGAGGGAAGCCTCTCAGATCGCCGCGGTCGCCGCGCGAGCACCCACTGCGGGATGCCGCCGCCGGGATGAAAAACTGACCGGATGAACTCCCCCACCAGTGACGCCGGGGTCCGTACCGCGCGCCCGAACGACGTCCCCGCCGTCGCGCACGTGCAGGCCGCCGTATGGCGGGACGCCTACGGCCCACTGGTCGACGCCGAGGTCCGGGACGCGTTCACCCCCGCGGCCTTCGAACCGGCCTGGCGGCAGTCGCTGCGCAACCCGCCGACCCCGCTGCACCGCCTCCTCGTCGCCACCGAGGGCGAGACGGTCGTCGGTTTTGCGGCGATCGGGCCGGCGGACGACGCCGGGGCCGCCGCTGACGACACCGCATCGACCGACACGAACGACTCGGCCGAGCGGCAGCGCCGGATCGGCGAGATCTTCACCTTCGGGGTCACCCCGCAGCGCCGCGGCACCGGCAATGGTTCGCGACTGTTGAACGCCGCCGTCGACACCCTGCGCGCCGGGGACTTCGACGACGTGACGATGTGGGTGCTCGCCGACGCCGAGGACGTCCGGGCCTTCGTGACGGCCGCCGGCCTGCAGCCGGATGGCGCCTGGCGCGACCGGGTCATCGCCGCCGACGGCCGGACCGCGCGCGAGGTCCGGCTGACGGCTTCGCTGACCGACCCGGATGACCCCGCCACCTCATGAGCGACTCCTCCGCGGTCGAGCCCGACGGAGCACCTCCAGCGGATGACGCGTCGAAAAGCGTTGCCCGCAAAGGCATCTGGGTGGGTATGGCCACCGGCGCGTACGGCATCAGTTACGGCGCGCTGGCGGTCGCGGCCGGACTCAGCTTCTGGCAGGCGGTCGCCCTGTCGTTGTTGCTCTTCAGCGGCGGTTCACAGTTCGCCCTGGTCGGCGTGATCGGAGCAGGCGGCTCCGGCGCCAGTGCCGTCGGCACTTCCACCCTGCTCGGGCTGCGCAATGGCTTCTACGGCCTCCAGGTGAGCAAGCTGCTGCAGGTGACCGGGTGGCGACGGGCTGCGGCCGCCCACCTCACGATCGACGAGTCCACCGCCGTCACGATCACCCAGCCGAACCGCACCCTGGCCCGGATCGGCTTCTGGTGGACCGGCCTGTCGGTCTTCGTGCTGTGGGGTGCCATGTCCGCGGTCGGCGCGGCCCTGGGCAATGCGATGGGCGACCCCGCCCGTTACGGCCTGGACGCCGCAGCACCGGCAGCCTTCTGTGCGCTGGTCTGGTCACGCCTGCGGACCCGCAGGGCCCAGTTCGTGGCGGTGGCGGCCGGGCTCATCGCGCTCGCGGTCGCGCCGTACACCGCGTCCGGCATACCCGTGCTGATCGCGGCCCTGGCCGCTGTCGTCGCCGGATTCCTGCCGGACCGTTCGGTGACGTCAGCGGAAGAGATCTAAGACGATGAACCTCTGGACCACCGTGCTGCTGGCGAGCGTGATCTCCTTCGCCACCAAGTTCGCCGGGTATGTCGTGCCGCAGTCGGTGCTCGACCATCCGCTCACCGACCGGATCATGCACTACCTGCCGGTCGCGCTGTTGGCGGCACTCATCGCCGTCCAGACCTTCACCGCGAGCAGTGGGTCACTCACCGTGGATGCGCGCGCTGCAGGACTGGCGGTCGCGATGATCTGTCTGCTGCTGCGCGCGCCGTTCCTCGCCGTGGTCGTCGCCGCCGCTGCCACGGCCGCAGTGCTGCGCGCAGTCGGCATCGGCTGACGACGTACTGTGGACGACGTGACGAGCGAGTCTTCTGCGCAGCCCCGCTGGATCGACCTCGACGGTGTCGCGAACATGCGTGACGTGGGCGGTCTGCCCGCCGTCGGCGGCCGCACGGTGCAACCCGACCGGTTGCTGCGCTCGGACAATCTGCAGGACCTCACGGCGCAGGACATTCGCGCGCTCGTCGAGGAGCACGGCGTCACCGATGTGGTCGACCTGCGCAGTGACGTCGAGTTGCGGATCACCGGACCGGGACCGTTGCGCGAGGTCGAAACCGTTGTGCACCACCACCATTCGCTGTTTCCCGACGACCAGGACATCGACACGCGCGACGCCCTGGTGCTCCCCTGGCACGACACCGAGCAGCCCAAGCTGCACGACAACCCGCGCGCCAGTCACTACCTGGGCTATCTCGCCCGGCGCCCCGACTCGGTCGCCGCTGCATTGGACGTCATCGCCACCAGCAGCGGGGCGACCGTGGTGCACTGCGCGGCGGGCAAGGACCGGACGGGCACGGTCGTCGCGATGGCGCTGTCCGTCGCCGGTGTGCCGCGCGAGGAGATCGTCGCCGACTACGTCGCCAGCACCGAACGCACGGAACGGATCGTGCGCCGGCTGGAGCGCTTGCCCGGCTACGCCGACAATCTGCGCGACGTCCCGATGACGGCACACCACTCCCGACCCGAGACGATCACCCGGGTGCTCGAGGCGATCGACGCCGACCATGGGTCGGTCGCCGGGTGGCTGGGATCGATCGGCTGGTCGGACGACCGGATCACCGCGCTGCGGGACAAGCTCACCGCCTGAGGCGGGTCACCTCAACGGGACGCGGCTGGCCGCGGTCTCCGCGACCACGGCCAGGAAACGCTCGAAGAACGCCTGCCACGTCGACTCCAGCTGTCCGTCGTGCTCCTGTGCGACCCGCTTGACCTCGTCGGGGCTGAAACCGAGTTCGGAGATCTTGGCGTCACTCCAGTTGGCGACCCGGGCCGCGCTGGACTCGGGATGCCACTGCGTCGCCCATGCGGTGTCGCCGAGCCGGAACGCCTGGTTGCGGCAGCGCTCGCTCGACATGAGCAGGTGGGCCCCGTCCGGCAGCTGCGTGATCTGGTCACGGTGGCTCTCGATGCCGACCGTGCGAGTCGAAAATGCTTGGAAGAGAGCGTCGTCCGCGGCAGCGGGCTGCGGCGTGAGTTCGGTGACACCCTTCTCCGGCATACCGAAGTCTCCCTCGACACGTCCGCCGCCGACATGGGCCAGCAGCTGAGCACCCAGGCAGATGCCGAGCACCGGCACACCGCGGTCGAGACAGTCCCGGGCGAGGGCTCGCTCGGCCGCCAGCCACGGATGCTCGCGGTCGGCATCGGGCAGGAAGCCGCCGCCGAGCATGATCAAAGCGTCCAGATCCGTTGCCGCAGAGGGGATCTGGTCACCTTCGTCAGCCTTCACGAGATCGAGCGGGACACCTGCTGCGAGACTCCAGTCGAGCAGTCGGCCAGGTCCGCTGTCCGGATCGTTGCGGATGACGGTCAGTCGGATCGCGTGCGGTGTCGTCGGGGTGGCCATGTCACCAGCCAATCACGCTGCGCGATCAGCCGTGTCCCGCACCGTCGGTCTCGCCCGGCGGCGCGCCACCAGCCACCGGGTTCCCTCGATCAGCGCGGTGAACGCCATCGCGATGCCGAGACCGAACAGGATGCCGGCGAGCGCGTTGTGTTCGAACGTGGCACCGCCGATGTAGCCGAGGCCGAGGCTGTATGTCGCCCAGAGCAGCACGCCCGCCACGTCATACGGCGTGTAGTGCCGCAACGGAGTGCCGCCGGCTCCCATCAGCAGGTTGACCGCGATGCGTCCCCACGGGATGAACCGCCCGACCAACAGCGCCGTCGGCCCCCGTCGACGGATGAGCCGTCGAGTGACGTCGAGTGCCCGGCCGCGACGCGTCTCCGTGCCGATGCGGGCGACGCGGTGGGCGAATCGCCGGCCGATCGAGTACGTGAGATGGTCACCGAGGCAGGCGCCCGCCGCAGCCACCAGGACCACCAGCGCCGCGATCGGCTCGCCGGTGGACGCGGCGTAGACACCGGCCATGATGATCGGGGCCTCACTGGGGAACACCGGGACGAGCGCGTCGACGAAGGACAGCCCGAACAGCACCGGGTAGATCGCCCAGGAATCCATCAGGGCCTCGACGAACGACAGCACATCCACCCGCCACGCACTCCTGTCCCCGGCGGCTCGGACGAGCCGGGACCCGAGAGGTTAGGTGAGCCGGCGAACGTCGCGGTGAACGCCGGTCGACGCGCTCACGCCAATCCGAGGAAGTGCTCCAGTCCGACGGTGAGGCCGGGATGTTCGGGCACCGCCCGTATCCCGGCGAGTACGCCGGGCATGAAGCTGACTCGGTCGAAGGAGTCGTGCCGGATCGTCAGGGCCTCACCCTCGCCACCGAACGAGACCTCCTGGTGGGCGACCCGGCCGCGCAGCCGCTGAGCGTGCACGTGGATGCCGGCGACGGCGGCGCCGCGAGCACCGTCCGGGTCGCTGATGGTTGCGTCGGGGACCGGCCCGAGTCCGGCATCGGCGCGCGCGGCCGCGATCAGCTCCGCGGTGCGTGCCGCCGTCCCCGAGGGCGCGTCGACCTTGGCCGGGTGGTGGGTCTCGACGATCTCGACCGACTCGTAGAACCTCGCAGCCTGCTGGGCGAACGACATCATCAACAGTGCGCCGATCGCGAAGTTGGGGGCGATCAGGACCCCGACCGAATCATGTTCTGCCAGCTTCGCTTTCAGCGCCCCGATCCGCTCCGGGGTCCACCCGGTGGTGCCCACCACGGCATGCACCCCGCGCTCCACGCAGTGGGCCACGTTGGCCGGGGACGAGTCCGGGACGGTGAAGTCGACCGCGACCTGGGCGCCACCCAGGTCGCCGAGGTCGTCCCCTGCGTCGTACCGGCCGACGAGGGTGAGATCCGGGGCATCGTCGACGGCGGCGCACGCGGCCGTCCCCATCCGTCCGGCGGCTCCGATGACAGCGACAGCGAGCGATGTGGTCACGCGGCCAGGGTAGACGCCGCGCCGGCCGGGGTCCGGGATCCGTCCACGCAACGATCACGCCCAGGGAGCTCTTGCATAACGCTGCTATGTTGTTAGTTACCTCGGCTAACGATTTCGCCGGAGATGTCGACGAAATCGCCCGATCCGAACCGACACACACGACGGAAAGCCCGCACCTCCAGTGACCGAAGCCCCCACCCCCGACCAAGGCACGCAACGAACCCGCGGCCCACGACGCCGCTTCGAGGCAGACCATCCCCGCTACAAATGGGTCGCGTTGTCCAACACGACCCTCGGCGTCCTGATGGCGACCATCAACTCCTCGATCGTGATCATCTCGCTCCCCGCGATCTTCCGTGGCATACACCTGGACCCGCTGGGCGCCGGCAACATCAGCTACCTGCTGTGGACCCTGATGGGCTACCTCGTGGTGTCTGCGGTCCTCGTCGTCGCGCTGGGACGGCTGGGCGACATGTTCGGGCGGGTCAAGATGTACAACCTCGGCTTCGTGGTGTTCACCGTCGCCTCGGTGCTGTTGTCGCTCGACCCGCTCGACGGCGGCAACGGCGCGATGTGGATCATCGTCGGCCGCATCCTGCAGGGCGTCGGCGGCGCCATGCTGATGGCCAACTCGACCGCGATCCTCACCGACGCCTTCCCCTCCACCCAACGCGGTATGGCGCTCGGCATCAACCAGGTCGCGGCCATCGCCG
Source organism: Flexivirga sp. G2 (assembly GCF_055397625.1). Taxonomy (NCBI): domain Bacteria; kingdom Bacillati; phylum Actinomycetota; class Actinomycetes; order Micrococcales; family Dermacoccaceae; genus Flexivirga; species Flexivirga sp. G2. The sequence goes on along the minus strand of NZ_AP039675.1, from coordinate 1,412,089 downwards.
GCTCGTTCCTGGGGCTGATCATCGGCGGCGTGCTCTCCGAGTGGCACTGGCGCGCGATCTTCTGGGTGAGCGTGCCGATCGGCCTGCTCGGCACGGTCTGGGCCTACAAGTCGCTGCACGAGCTGGGCACCAAACGCCGCGGCCGCCTCGACATACCGGGCAACATCACCTTCGCGGTCGGCGTGACCGCCATCCTGGTCGCGATCACCTACGGCATCCAGCCGTACGGCGGCCACACCATGGGCTGGACCAACCCGTGGGTGCTGGCCGGACTCATCGGCGGTGCCCTGGTGCTGGCGGCGTTCTGCATCATCGAGACCAAGGTCGCCGACCCGATGTTCTCGATGAGCCTCTTCAAGATCAAGGCGTTCAGTGCCGGCAACTTCGCGGGTCTGCTGGCCTCCGTCGGCCGTGGCGGCATGCAGTTCATGCTGATCATCTGGCTGCAGGGCATCTGGCTGCCGCTGCACGGCTACCGCTACGAGTCCACGCCGTTGTGGGCGGGCATCTTCCTGCTGCCGCTGACCATCGGCTTCCTGATCGCCGGCCCGGTGAGCGGGTTCCTCTCCGACCGGTTCGGCGCGCGGGCGTTCGCCAGTGGCGGGCTGCTGATCACCGCTGCAACGTTCGTCGGATTCCTGCTGATACCGGTGAATTTCAACTACTGGATCTTCGCCACGCTGCTCTTCCTCAATGGCATCGGCTCGGGCATGTTCTCCGCCCCGAACACCACCGCGATCATGAATTCGGTGCCCGCGCATCAGCGCGGTGCGGCGTCCGGCATGCGTGCGACGTTCTTCAACTCCGGCACCTCGCTGTCGATCGGCATCTTCTTCTCGCTGATGATCGCCGGCCTCGCCCAGAACCTGCCGAACGCGATGCGTTCCGGACTGCTCGCCCAGCACGTGCCTGCGTCGGTCGCCGACCAGGTCGCCGGGTTGCCGCCGGTGGGATCGATGTTCGCGGCGTTCCTCGGCTACAACCCGATCGAGAGCCTGCTCGGCCCGACCGGGACGCTGGACAAGATCCCCGCGTCGAACGCCTCGACCTTGACCGGCAAGGAGTTCTTCCCGCACCTGCTGTCCGGGCCGTTCCACGACGGTCTCATCGTGGTCTTCACGGCGGCTGCGGCGATGATGGTCGTCGCGGCCATCGCCAGCCTGCTGCGCGGCAGCAAGTACGTCCACGACGATCTCGCCGAGCAGTCGGAGCAGCCCGAGCAGCCCGCGTCCTCAGCTGACGTTGTGGTTGGTCGGTGACAATTCCCAGGTGACCGGTCTGGCCTCGGAGCCCTTCGACGTATCGAGCTGGTGGACCGCCTGGCGATTCGACGTTGCGGGCGTGCTGCTCGCGGTGCTGCTGCTGGGCGGCTACGGCTGGATGCTGCTCGCCGCGCGGCGGCGTGGGGTCCACTGGCCGTGGTGGCGCGTTGCGTCATACCTCGTGCTCGGGGTGGGCAGCCTGCTCTACGTCACCTGCGGCGCCGTCGGCGTCTACCGCGGGACGTTGCTGTGGATGTTCGCCGCGCAGGTCGCGGTGATCGGCACGGTGACGCCGATGGGTCTGGCGCTGGGTGATCCGTTGCGGCTGCTGACTGCTGCCCTCGGCCCGGACGGCAGCCGGGTCGAGCGCGCGGTGCGATCACGGCTCGTCCGTTCGCTGACCTTCCCACTGGTCAGTTTCCTGCTGGACATCGCCGGCATCATGGCGATCTTCTTCACGCCGTATGGCGACCACGCGGTCCGTTCGCAGTGGCTCGGCACAGTGCTGATCCTGCAGTTGCTGATCGTCGGGCTGCTCTTCGTGCTGCCGACCCTCGCCGACGGGCTGCTGCCGGAGTGGGCGACTCCCCCGGTGCGCACGTTCCTGGCGTTCCTCGACGGCGTCGCGGACGCGTTGCCCGGCATCCTGGTGATGACCGCGAATTCGATTCTGCTGCCCCACTTTCCGGGGTTCTCGCACGCGGCGGATTCACTCCGCGGCGGGCTGAGCCACACACTGGACCAGAAGTATGCCGGCGGTGCGCTGCTCGCCGTGGCGGAGAGTATCGGCGTGCCCATGCTGGCGGCGGTCTTCATCGAGTGGCTGCGCAGTGACGCCGCCGAAGCCCGGGCGACCGACGCCGAGTTGGACCGCGCCGAGCTGGCTCGTGCGTCGCATGGTCGAGCCCATCCGGCGCGTGGCGTCGCATCGTCCGCCGATGATCCGGCGTCCGAGCCCGAGGCGGACCGACCCTGGTGGCTGTCCGATCCCCGGCTGGCGGACCGATTCGGCAACCGCGACGATTGAGGCATGTCCGACACGGAGTTGCTCGATGCCTGGACCAGCAACCTGGCGCGGCTCGCCCCTGCGGTCGACCGCGCGACCGCGCGTCGCGGAGGAGCAGACCTGCTGGCTCGCTGGCGCGAGCCGCACCGCAGCTATCACACCGACCAGCATCTGGCGGAGATGCTTTCCGCCATCGACGAACTCGGGTCGTCCAGTGGACTCGGCGAGCGCGAGACATGCCTCGCGCGGATCGCCGCCTGGCTGCACGACGCGGTGTATGACGTGCACGCACCGACCGGCGACAGCGAGCGCGCGAGCGCTGAGCTGGCTCGAAACCTGTTGGCGTCGTTGCAGGTCAACGCATCCGACATACAAGTCGTCGAGGTGCTGATCCTGCTGACGATCGACCACGGCACCGGACTTCCGGGTGCGCTCGCCGACGTCTTCACCGATGCGGATCTGGCGATTCTGGCCGCCCCGGATGCACGGTTCGACGAATACTGCGCGCAGGTTCGCGCCGAGTACGCGCACGTGCCGGACGCGGCATACGCGACGGGTCGTGGCGACATCCTCGCCGCACTCGCCGACCGGCCGGAGGTCTACCGTTCGCCATACGCCAGGAGAGCGTGGAGCGGTCGAGCCCGCGCCAATGTGCGGCGCGAGCTCCATCGACTCGGTAGCTAGTCGGCGCGCATCGCCATACGAATCAACGGGTTTCGACGATCGAGGACGCGTCGTGGAGCACGGCGACCGGGTCGATGCCGACGCCGAAATCGATGCCTTCGACCTCGACAGCGCCCCGCGACTGACCGCCCCACGCCCGACGGGCGAGCGGATAGAGCACCACTCCCAGCGCGAGGATGATCAGCCCGATCCAGAACGCCGCAGGCTCATCGTTGAACGCGCTCGCGCCGAGCCACATGGTGAAGACCAACGGCCCGAGCGGGAGCAGCCACGCAACCAGCCAGCCGCCGGGCACGCGGTACGGGCGTCGCATCGCCGGGAACTTGCGACGCAACATCAGGAAGGCCCCGAACTCCATCAGGATCGCTGCGAGGTTCGTGATGACGTCAGCGTCGACAAGGGCCTCGAAGTTGAGCGCGCAGAAGACCGCGAAAACCACACAGCTGAGCAGGATTGCCGCTGCCGGGGTGCCATGGCGCTCGTGATCGCGCGCAACCCACCGCGGCAGGTAGCCGTCACCGGCGAGCACTTTCGGCACCCGCGAGCCTGACATCAGCAGCGATGAAAAGAGTCCCACCTGGGCGATCACGGCCGCGATGGTGACCAACAGCTTCAGCCACGGCCCGGCCAGCAAGTTCGCGGCGTTGGCGAAGTCGCCGTCGTCCCAAGCCGACATGTCTCCGTGGTGCAGCCCGCTGCCGAGCGCGCCGATCATCGGCAGCACGTAGCTGATGGTGATCAGCGGAATGGAGATCAACAGCGCTTTCGGATAGGTACGACGCGGCGAATCGACCTCTGCTAGGACGGTACTCGGACTCTCCCAGCCGATGTAGTTCCAGATCACAACCGCGAGCGCGGCGCCGAACGAGCTGAACACCGTTTGGTCTGGAAGCGTGAATGACTTTGCAATCGTCTCGGATTCACCGTCCAACAGCCGCCACAGGCCGAGCACCGAAGTGATGACGAATGGCGCAAGCACGAGCACCATCATCATCAGCGACGTGTCGCCAACCACTCGGGACCCGCGAATGTTCAACCAGGCCAACGGAATCATGAACGCGATCGCGAGCAGCCAATGCGCGTCGAACGACAGATCGCCGCCCCCCAAGCTGAACGCGACATGGTCACCGCGCTCGAAGAACGGCACCCATTGAGCGAGGTAGTCGGCAAACACTATCGGGTACAGCGCGGTGTCCAGGAAGGTGTTGAGCCAGGACCACGCGCCTTGCACGAAGGCCGGGAAGCGCCCGAATGCCGCCTTCACCCAGTAGTAGTAGCCGCCGTCGATAGGCATGGCAGTCCCGAGCTCGGCGGACATCAGCGCACACGGTATGGCGAAGACCACTGGTACGACGACGAGCATCAACAGCGCCATACCAGCACCCGATGAGCCGACCGCTTCCTCGAGGCCGAACGGGCCGCCCGACACGCTGAAGTAGATGATCCCGACCAGTGGCAGCGTGCCCATCTTGGCGCGCAGGACAGCCCCGGTCGTGACGGAACGCTCCTCGTGCAGCTCGGTCATGAATCAAATCCAAGACCGACGCGGTCGAGACCGCGCAACCACAGGTTCCGCCGCCCCTCCTTCTCGTCGGCACGTGCCAGGGACCATCGAGTTGCCTCAATCCCGATGAATGCCAACGGTTCGGGCGGAAACGGCAGCGGTCGATTTTGCACGAGCGGTGTGCGAGTGCGTTCGGTCTCACGTCCGTCGAGCAGATCGAGCATTACCTGTGCGCCGAAACGTGTGGCACCAACACCGAGGCCGGTGTAGCCGAGCGCGTAGGCAACGCGGGCGTCATACGCGCTACCGAAGAAGGCGCAGAACCGGGTGCACGTGTCGATCGCACCGCCCCACCGGTGGCTGAACCCGATGCCGGCCAGCTGCGGGAAGGTCGTGTCGAAGTGCTCGGCCAGCTTCCGAAACGTCGCTGGTCGGTCGTCATACTCGTGCTTGATCTGGCGGCCGTAGTGATAGACCGCGTCATAGCCACCCCAGAGGATTCGATTGTCGGCACTCAATCGGTAGTAGTGGAACTGATTACCGCTGTCACCGAAGCCTTGCCGGTGCTGCCAACCGATCGACGCGAGTTGCTCGTCGGTGAGCGGATCGGTCATCAGCACGTGGTCGTAGACCGGCACTGTGTGGAACCGCAAGCGACGCAGCAGAGCCGGAAACACATTAGTGCCCAACGCAACTCGCGCCGCGTGCACGGATCCATGATCGGTGCGAAGCTCGATGTCGTGGTCGTGCTTGACCAGCTCGCGGACCGGCGTCTGCTCGACGATGCGCACGCCGAGCCGCTCCGCGAGCTCGGCCAGACCCCACGCGAGCTTCGCCGGGTTGAGCATCGCGACACCGCGCTCGTCCCACACGCCGCCGAGAAAGGTCGGTGAATTCAGCTCGGCCCGTATGGCGTCCCGGTCCAGCACGCGCGAACCGGGCTCGGCCACGTGATCGGCCAATTGGTAGGGCTCGGTGGCAACGTCCACCTCACCGGTTCGTTCGAATTCACAATCAATGCCGTACTTTTCGACGGTTTGCTCAATCTCGTCGAGGTTCTGCATTCCGAGCCGGTCCAGCTCGTCCTGCGCCTGCTCACCGAACCGCGAGAGCCCGTTGTCCCGGCCGTGGGTCAGGCTCGCCGCGCAGAACCCGCCGTTGCGACCCGTAGCCGCCCACGCGAGGCGGCCACCTTCCAGCAGCACGACGTCTCTGTCCGGCTCGGCTTCCTTGGCGAGCACGGCTGTCCAGAGTCCGCTGAAACCACCGCCCACAATCGCCAGATCGCACGAACTGTCTTGCGCGAGGGGCGACCTCGGCTCCGGCCGGTCGGCAGTATCGAGCCAGAACGGCATACGCTTGGCGGCGCCGAGGCGATCGTCAATGGTGTTCACCATTATGCACGCGCCTGTTCGTCGGCAACATCCAGTGCCGCGTCGATGATGTCGAGTCCGGTGCGCAGCTCATCCTCGCTAATGGTGCAGGGCGGCACAACGTGGGTGCGGTTCATGTTCACGAACGGCCACAGACCGTGCTTCTTGCACTCTGCTGCAAAGGAATTCATCGGCGCCGCGTCCGCGCCGGCCGCGTTGAACGGCACCAGTGGCTCACGGGTTTCCTTGTCCTTGACCAGTTCGATGGCCCAGAACATCCCGAGTCCGCGCACGTCGCCAACGCTGGGGTGTTTAGCCTGCAACGCTGCCAGCCGCGGCTCTACGACGGTTTCACCGAGCTTGCGGACGTGCTCGAGGATCCCTTCCTCCTCGAACGCCTTGATCGAGGCGACGGCCGCCGCGCACGCCAGCGGGTGGCCGGAGTAGGTCATACCTCCCGGGTAGGGCCGCTCCGCGAAACGTTCGTAGGTCGCGGGCCCGAGGATCACGCCGCCCAGTGGGACATACCCGGAGTTGACGCCCTTGGCAAAGGTGATCAAGTCCGGCACAACGTCCCAGTGGTCGATGGCGAACCATTCACCACAGCGCCCGAAGCCGGCCATGACCTCGTCCGCGATGAGTAAAATGCCGTACTCATCGCACAATTCGCGGACTCCGGCGAGGTAGCCGGGCGGCGCGACGAGGATCCCGTTGGTGCCGACGACCGGCTCCTGGATGATCGCGGCGATCGTGCTCGAGCCCTGCAGCTGCACCACGTCCCTCAGGTGGGCGAGCGCCCGCTCACACTCCTGCTCGACGCTGTCGCTGTGGAAGGCCGAGCGGTAGGCGTAGGGCCCGAAGAAGTGCGCCACCGACTGCCCGGTCGGGGTGTTCTCCCAGCGTCGCGGGTCGCCGGTCAGCGCGATCGCGCCGCCCGTTGCACCGTGATAGCTGCGGTATGCCGACAGGATCGTCGGCCGGCCGGTCTGCAATCTCGCCATACGTATGGCGTGCTCGTTGGCGTCGGCGCCGCCGTTGGTGAAGAACACTCGATCGAGTCCGCCCGGCGCACGTTCCGAGATCAATCGGGCGGCTTCGCCGCGCACGTCGCTGCCCATGGCGGGTGCGATGGTCGCCAGGCGCCCGGCCTGCTCCTGTATGGCGGCGACGACCTTCGGATGGCCGTGCCCGATGTTCAGGTTGACCAACTGCGAGGAGAAGTCCAGATAGTGGTTTCCGTCGTAATCCCAGAAGTACGAGCCAGATCCGCCCGCGACAGGCAGCGCGTTGACGTGCGCTTGAGCGCTCCAGGAGTGGAAGACGTGGTTGCGATCGTCGGTGACGACCTGTGCCGCCTTGTCCCGCTCGCCCATCTCAGTGCTCTCCATTGGTCGGGAAGCCGAGGTCGATCCGCGACGTGCCCGGGTCCGGCCAGCGACTCGTCACGACCTTGCGTCGCGTGTTGAAGTTGATCCCCTCCGGCCCGTACATGTGTGTGTCGCCGAAGAGCGATGCCTTCCAGCCGCCGAACGAGTAGTAGCCGACGGGCACCGGGATAGGCACGTTGACGCCGATCATGCCGACCTGCACGTCGAACTGGAATTGCCGCACCGCTCCCCCGTCACGCGTGAAAATCGCTGTTCCGTTCGCGAATCGGTGACTATTGATGAGGTCGAGACCATCGTCATACGACGGAACGCGGACGACTGCGAGGACCGGACCGAAGATCTCGTCGGTGTACGCGACGTTCTCCGGTGACACATCGTCCAACAACGTGCAGCCGAGGAAGAAGCCGCTGTCGCTGCGACCTGTGCGGCCGTCGACTACGACCTTGGCGCCGGCTTGTTCGCCGCGATCGATGTAGTCGATGACCTTGTCGCGGTGCTCCGCGGTGATCAGCGGGCCCATCTCGGAGCCCTCCTGATCACCCGGTCCGATGCGCAGCGAGGGCAGCCGGTCCTTGATCGCATCGATCAGCGGGTCGGCAACCGCGCCGACGGCGACGACGACCGAGACCGCCATACAGCGTTCGCCCGCAGCACCGTACGCTGCCGAAACCGCCGCATCCGCCGCGACATCCAGATCAGCGTCGGGCAGGACCATCATGTGGTTCTTCGCGCCGCCGAGTGCCTGCACTCGCTTGCCGGCCCGGGTCCCGGTCTCGTAGATGTACTGCGCGATGGGTGTGGAGCCGACGAAGCTCACCGCGTCGACGTCATCGTGCTGCAGCAGCCCGTCGACGGCGATCTTGTCGCCCTGCAACACGGTGAATACACCGTCCGGCAGCCCGGCTTCCTGCCACAGCCTGGCCAGCAACAGCGACGCGGACGGGTCCTTCTCGCTGGGCTTGAGGATGAATGCATTCCCGCAAGCGATCGAGCCGGCGCACATCCACAGCGGGACCATCACCGGGAAGTTGAACGGCGTGATGCCGGCAACGACTCCGACCGGTTGCTTGATCGAGTAGACGTCGACGCCGCTAGAGGCCTGCTCGGTGAAGTCGCCCTTCAGCAAATTCGGTATGCCGCAGGCGTATTCAACGTTCTCCAGCCCGCGCGCGATCTCGCCGGCCGCGTCGGGAAGCACCTTGCCGTGCTCGGCAGTTATCAGCGCCGCCAGCTCATCGGTGTGCTCGACCAGCAGCTGCCGAAAGGCGAACAGCACCTTGCTGCGCGTCGCCAGGGAGGTCCGTCGCCACGCCGTCGCAGCAGCACGTGCAGAGTCGACCGCCCTGTCGACATCAGTAGCCGTCGCCAAGCAGACCTCAGCCGACTGATGACCGGTGGCCGGGTTGAAGACGGGAGAGGTCGCGCTCGACTCGCCTGAGGTGAGCCTGCCGTCGATCCAGTGCTGAATGTGCTCCATCTCACGAACGGTACGTGACATGCATTGCCGACACAATCATTTTTATGTAATGTCACAAACATGATCGATGTCCTCGCCGCGGAGCTCACCGAACCGTCCGCGCGTGGTCTCGCCGAAGCAGTCGGGCGTGCCGTTGCCGCCGGATCTCTCTCTGCCGGAACGAAATTGCCACCGATCCGGACCGTCGCCGACGGCCTGCAGCTCTCCCCCACGACTGTCAGCGCGGCCTGGGCAGCCCTGCGCCGTGCCGGCACGATTCGCACCGACGGTCGGCGCGGGTCGTTCGTCGCGGAGAGCCGCGGCGGCATCGACGGCGGCCGTTACCGGCGTGCCGTCGGCAGCCCGGTGCGCTTCGGCCTGGACCTCTCGACCGGTGTGCCCGACCCGACCCTGCTGCCGTCGCTGGACCGGGCGCTGAGCGCGCTGGGCGACGCGTCGACACACAGCTACCTCGACGACCCGGTGGTCCCCGAACTCGCCGAGCGCGTCCTGGGCAGCTGGCCGTTCGCGGCCGAGCGGCTGACCATCCTGGACGGAGCGACCGACGCGATGTCGGCCGCATTGCGGCAATGCGGCGGTTACGGCACTCGCGTCGCGATCGAGAACCCCGCGTTCCCGCCGATGCTGGACCTCCTCGATGACGCCGGGATGCAGCCGATACCGGTCGATCTCGACGAGCAAGGCCCGCAGCCTGCCTCCCTCGTTGCCGCGCTCGACGCAGGCGCGAGCGTTTTCATGCTGCAACCGCGCGGGCAGAACCCCACCGGAGTCACCGTCACAGCGGCTCGCGCCCAGGAGCTGGCAAAGGTGCTCAAGCCGTCGAATGCCGTCGTCCTGGAAGATGATTCGCTGGATGGCATCGCCACGACCGAGCTCGCCAGCATCGGTGCGCACCTGCCCGATCGGGTGTTGCACATCCGGGGTTTCTCCAAGGCGTACGGGCCGGATCTTCGACTGGCCGCCATCGGCGGCGCAGGTGCGCTGATCGCACCCATCGAACGACGCCGCCAGCTCGGCCAGGGATGGACCAGCCGACTCTTGCAACGGCTGCTGCTCGAATTGCTCACCGACCCGGCGAGTCATCGACAGGTCACCACCGCCAAGCAACTCTATGCCGAACGCCGTCGCACGATCATCGAGCGACTCGCCACCGAGGGCGTGCATGTCGCAGGCGATGATGGCATCAACATCTGGGTTCCGGTGCTCGACGAGGTGGCCGCACTGCAGAGCCTGGCCGCCGGAAACATTGGCGCCGCACCAGGATCACCGTTCCGGGTCGAGTCGACCCGTGCGGACCCACCGCACATCCGCGTGACGGTCAGCCTGCTCGCCGAGCATCTGGACGATGTCGCGGCCGCACTCGTCGCCGCGGCCCGCGCAGGGGGATTGATAAGCCGCTGAGCGTCGGCAGCGGCCGCTCCAGGAGGTGCAGACTTGCATCGAATCCACCCAGTCACAACGGAGATCACATGTACCAATTCATCAGTGGCAAGCGCGTCGCCGGTTCGGCGGGCACGATGCCACTCATCGATCCGTCGACCGAGGAGCAGCTCGCCGAGCTCGACCTCGCCGGTCCGCAGGAGGCCGACGCAGCGGTGCACGCTGCGAGCGCCGCCTTCGAGGAATGGTCGCGCGCGACGCCCGCCGAACGGTCCGACGCGATGACCATGTGGGCGGCACTGCTGCGCGAGCGCGCCGAGGACCTGGCGGTGGAGGAGTCGCGCCAGGCCGGCAAGCCGATCCGGCTGTGCCGCGAGTTCGACATACCGGGCAGCATCGACAATGTGGCGTTCTTCGCCGGCGCCGCCCGACAGCTGCACGGCCTCGCATCCGGGGAGTATGACGGTGTGCACACCAGCAGCATTCGCCGCGAGCCCATCGGCGTGGTCGGCTCGATTGCGCCGTGGAACTATCCCCTGCAAATGGCTGCCTGGAAAATCCTGCCTGCTGTCGCGGCGGGTAACACGATCGTGCTGAAACCGTCCGAGCTGACGCCGCTCACAAGCCTCACGTTCGCCGAAACAGCAACGGCCGCAGGAATTCCCGCGGGTGTCATCAATGTGCTGACCGGCACCGGTGAGGCCGTCGGCACACCACTGGTCGGCCATCCGGGCGTCTCGATGGTGTCGTTCACCGGGTCGACCCCCGTCGGCCGTCACGTCGCGACGGTCGCCGCCGCAAGTGCGAAGCGCACGCATTTGGAGCTCGGCGGCAAGGCGCCCTTCGTGGTGTTCGACGACGCCGATCTGGCCGCCGCCATACAAGGTGCAGTGGCGGGTGCTCTCATCAACACCGGGCAAGACTGCACCGCGGCAACGCGGGCATACATTCAGCGCCCGTTGTATGACGCCTTTGTCGCGGGTGTCGCGGAACTGATGAGCTCCGTGCGGCTCGGCCCCACTCTCGACGCGGACACCGACCTGGGCCCGCTGATCAGCGCCAAGCAGCGCGACCACGTCGCGGGCATGGTGTCGCGCGCAGTCGACGCGGGCGCGAAGGTCGCGTGTGGTGGCCGGGCGGTCGATGGCCCCGGCTTCTACTACGAACCGACGCTCATCACCGGCGCCGCCCAGGACTCCGAGATTGTGCAGCGCGAGGTCTTCGGGCCGGTGCTGGTGGCACTGCCGTTCGACGGCGACGACGAGGGCTTGAAGCTGGCCAATGACATCGATTTCGGCCTTGCCGCGTCGGCATGGACCCGTGACGTGTTCCGAGCAGGTCGGGCGTCGCGCGAGATCCGCGCGGGGGCGGTCTGGATCAACGACCACATCCCGATCATCAGCGAGATGCCGCACGGCGGCTATAAGCAATCGGGTTACGGCAAGGACATGAGCACGTACTCGTTCGAGGAGTACACCAATGTCAAACACGTCATGCAGGACATCACCGGTGACGCTGAAAAGGCCTGGCACCGGACGATTTTCGCCAATCCCACGCCCTGAGTTGCTCACCCGCGGATGCGGTCGCGGCTGCGGTCCCGTCGCCAGCCGGCCGCCGCGACCAGGGATGCCGCCACCGCCCAGGCGAGGACCACGCCGATGTCGAGCAGCGGACGCCCCGGCGTGCGGACTCCGAAGTCGGCAGCCTCTCCGGGAGTGGCGATCGCACCCCAGGCGAGGTTGCCCCAGTGCGACGTCGGCAGGTATGCCGAGAGCGCGGCGATCGGCCCGGGCAGCGCGTCGACCGGCGTCATGAAGCCCGACGTGTAGGACAGCGGAAGGAAGATCAGGTTGCCGATCACGCCCGCGGCGCCGGGACGGACCCAGTAGGCGAGCGCGAAACCGAACGGCGCCAGGCACACGGTGCCGAAGAGTATGACGACCCACAGGCGCAACAGATGCGTGATCGGCACACCTGCTCCGACCGCGGCTGCAATGGCCGCATTGCCGGCCAGAACCGTTGTGGCAGCTGCAAGTCCGAGCAACACCTTGCCGCCGAAGAACGACCACAACGGCATGGCGGACGCGCGCAGCCTGCGGATCCAGCCCATCCCGCGTTGCTCGGCGGCCGCGACGCCGACGGCGAAGATCGACAGGTTGACGACGCCGAAGCAGGTGAACGACGCCATCAGCATCGCGGCCACCGCGAGACCGCCGTCGAGGTCGCCGTGCAACGTCGTTCCGAAGAGCACGAAGAGCAGCATCGGCATGGTCACCAGGGCGATGAACCAGCCGCTGCGCCAGCCACCGCGCCACTCGGCCCGGAAGATCGCGAAAGCGGCCGAGAAGCCGAGCGGCATACGCGCGGGGGTCGCGATGGTGTGCCGTCCGTTCGCTCGAACGTCAGCCGCGTGTGGGGTGCTCATGCTGCGTCCTCCTGGGTGAGTGCGACGAACGCGGACTCCAGGTCGGCGTCCGCGACGGTGAGATCGGTGGCGTGATGTCCAGCCGCGAACATCGCGCGCAACAGGGCCTCGACGTCCGCCACGAGCAACTCGTACCGGCCGTCCGGCAAGGTCGAAACCTGCCTGACGCCGGGGTTGTTCGCGAGCCACACCAGCGCCGCCCCGGTCGTGAACTGCACCGTGCTGACGCCGACCCGATGCACGACGTCCTTCGTCGGTGCGTCGGCGATCTTGCGGCCGTGGTGCAGCACGACAACCCGGTCGGCGACCGCCTGCGCCTCTCGCAGGTCATGGGTGGCGAGCACGATGGAGCGGTTCTGCGCGGCCAGGTCGCGGATGGTCTCGAGCAGCCGGCGGCGGCCCGCCACGTCCATCGCCGCGGTCGGCTCGTCGAGCACGAGCAACTCGGGGTTGCCGGTCAGGGCGAGCGCGAGCGACAGTCGTTGCCGCTCACCACCGGACAGCTCGCCGACCCGCCGGTCCGCCTTGTCGGCGAGCTCGACCAGGGCGAGCAACTCGGCCAGCGGGGTACTCACGGGATACAGCTGCTGGGTCAGTCGCACGGTCTCCGCGACGGTCAACCCCACCGGCCCGGTGGTGTCCTGCAGCATCGCGCCCATCCGGGCACGGGCACGGCGGGCGGTCGGCGGCATACCGAACGCGCTGACCGTGCCGGAGCTCGGGTCGCGCAGACCCAGCAACATGTCGAGCAGCGTCGATTTCCCGGCACCGTTCGGACCGAGCAGGGCGACGATCTCCCCCGGCCGCAGCGTCAGGTCGACGGAGTCGACGGCGAGCGTGCCGCGGAAGGAGCGGGTGACCCCGGTGAATCGGGCGATTTCGTCCATGGCATCGACGGTGCCGGATCCGGTGTGCCGCCGGCAGTGTCATCCGGCACGACCGCGGGCCATGACCTTCGGCACGTCTGTCGGCATACGCCCGCGCTCTAAGGTCGTGATGTGCGACCCGTCGAACGTCTGCAATTCGTCAATGGCTGCATCGCCATCGCGATCTTCACGGTGGCCCCGCTCTTCCTCGGCGGGCTGCCGGACCTGCCGCTGCCGTTCCGGATCGTCTACTGGGTGTGTGTCGGCCTGATCATCGTCATCTTCACGCTGGTCGCCGGCACGCCGATCCGGTTCCCTCGTGATCGCCGGACCTACCTGCTGGTCGGCACGTTCGTGGTCGCCTCCTACCTGGGCGCCGCGCTCGGGTCGACCTACGGCTTCAGCATCATGCTGCTGGCCGTGACCACGGCTGTCTGGGCCAGCTTCGTCCCGCTGCGCGTCTCGGTCGCCACCATCCTGGTACTGCTCCCGGCGAGCACGGCGCTGCTGGCCGTCGTCAACAGCCAGGCATCGCTGCTGGCCTGCACCTGGTACGCCGTGCTCACCCTGGTCGTCACCGCGTTCGTGCTGGTCGGCGTCGAGCAGACCGCGATCGTGCAGCGGGAGCGGGAAGCCTCCGAACACGCCCGGCAAGAGGCGGAACGGGCGAATCTGGCTCTGCGCGAGGCGCAGGCACAACTGCGTGAGCGCAGCGCGACCGAGGAACGCCTGCGTATCGCCCGTGAGCTGCACGACGTCGTCGGCCATCAGCTGGCCGGGCTCACCCTCACCCTCGAGACGGCGCGGCACCTGCCGCCGGACGAGGCGCAGCCGTATCTGGACAGCGCGCAGCGGACCGGCAAGGACTTGCTCGCGCAAGTCCGAAGCGTCGTCAGCGAATTGCGCGACAGCGTTCCGGTTGCGGCGAATTCGCTCGCGACGTTGGGTGCGGCCTGGCCCGGGATGCAGATCGAGGTCACCGACGCCGACATACTCGACACGATGCCCGCGGAGCTCCGGCACGCGACCGTGCGGCTCGTGCAGGAATCACTCACCAACGCCGCGCGGCACGGATCAGCGACCCGGGCCTGGGTCGTGCTGGAGGAAGCCGACGACACATTGTCCGTCGTCGTGCGGGACAATGGAGATGGCGCTGCCACAGCGGTCGAGGGCAACGGATTGCGAGGCATGCGAGAGCGTTTCGCGGCCCTCGGTGGATCGGTCGTATGGCGCGGCTCCCCGCAAGGGGGCTTCGTCGTACAAGCGTCGGCGCCACTGGGCACCGACGACGATGCCCGTCGCCACCGGATGCAGGAGCAGGTATGACGGCAGCAGATCCGATCCGCGTGCTCGTCGTGGACGACCAGACGATCGTGCGTGACGGCATCGTCGGGCTGCTGCGCCTGAGCGGGCGGATCGACGTGATCGGGGCGGCAGCAGATGGCCGAAAGGCATTGGAAATACTCGACATCGATCGGCCTGACGTCATACTCCTGGATCTGCGGATGCCGGTGCTGGACGGCATCGCCGTGCTGCACGAGCTGGCCGAGCGCACCGATCCACCACCCTGCCTGGTGCTGACGACCTTCCAGGACGACGACCAGGTGCTGCAGGCGCTGCGCGCGGGCGCCCGCGGCTACCTGCTCAAGGACGTCTCCCTCGACGACCTGGTCGCGGCCGTCGAGACGGTCGCGTCCGGCGGGACGATGGTCTCGTCGTCGGTCACGCAGCGGTTGCTGGACCGCCTGAGTGCGCCCGAAACCGCCGCCGAACCCAACGACCTGCCGGTGCACATCGAGCTCACCACCCGCGAGCGGGAGGTGCTGCGGATGCTGGTCGGTGGGTTCTCCAACAAGGAGATCGCGTCGGCGATGCATCTCGCCCCCGGCACGGTGAAGAACCACGTGTCCACCGTGCTGGCCAAGCTCGGCGTGCGCGACCGCACCCGGGCGGTGTTGCGGGCACTGGAACTGGACCTGGTGTGAGCACGGTGGCGACTTCGGCGCCCGACATCGACGAAGTGGAGGAGTTGGCGCGCGCTGCAGCGGATTGGCTCCTGCTCGCACCGTCGCCGGATCTGTCGCTCTACCACGGGATTCCGGGCATCGTGCTCGCGTTGCACGAAGCCCGCGTCCACTTCGACGATCACCGGTACGACGCAACGATCGAGCGCGGACTCGACCGACTCGCTGCCGGGGTCGCGACGGCGGACAACGCTTCGCTCCACTTCGGGCTGGCCGGTATGGCGTACTGCCTCCATCAGCTCGGCCGGGACGCCGCAGCGCGGGACGCGCTGACCCGGATCCGGGAGACCTTCGACGGTCAACGCTGGAATCCGATGTTCGAACTGCTGATGGGCAACGCAGGCATCGGACTCGGCGCGCTGCACGCGGGAGATCTCGATCTCGCCATACAGGCGGTGCAGCCGTATGTCGGGACCGCGGATCGCACGGCTCACGGCGTCAATTGGGCGGTGCGACCGACACCACCGCGTTCGCATCACATGGCGCACGGCACGCTCGGCATCGCGTGCGCATTGGCGTCGGTCGGAGCCGCCGCCGATCGACCGGACCTGGTCGATCTGGCGGTTCTGGCCGCCGAGGACCTCATCTCCCGCAACACCGCTGGGCCGACGGATTTCCTTGTCCCTCACTCGGATCCGCCGCATCGTCCGGACATCATCGAGCGCTTCAGCTATGGCTGGTGCAACGGCCCGGCGGGTGACGCGCAGCTCTTCCGACTCCTGGCACACCTCACCGGGCACGAGCGATGGGTCGAGCTGCAAGACCGCTGCTGGACGACGGTCACCGAGTCGGGCCTGCCGCATCGGGTGCGACCAGGGTTCTGGGACAACAACGGCCACTGCTGCGGCACCGCCGGGGTTCTCGCCACCGCGTGCGATCGCGTCGTCGAACGCGGTGACGACCTCGGCTTTGCGAACGTGCTCGTCGGAGATCTCCTGGCCCGCGCGACCGTCGATGACGACGGAGCGCGCTGGTCCAACCACGAGCACCGGACCGACCCGCCGGAACTCCAACCACTACCGGGGTGGGCGATGGGCAATGCGGGCATCCTGCGTGAGCTGCTGCGTTATGTGCGACTGCGGCGCGAAGCGGGTGCGGGTTACGCCATACAGTGGCCGGATCAGGCTGCTGCTCAAACGTTTTCAGCAGAGTGAGCAGTGAGGCTGCCCCATACGAGACGGGCCGTCACGTCCAAGGTCAGCGCGCCCTCCGAGTCGGTGATCGGTCGGACGGCGTCGAGGATGGCCGTGTCGAATGCGGCGTTCTCCGCATCGGTCATCAGCGCACGGGCCAGGCTGGACGTCGATCGCAGGGACGCGAGGTAGTCATCCGCGGTCTGCCGGAAGGATCGCGTTGCCGGCACGTATTCGCCCACCTGCTGCCAACTGCCACGTGCGACCAGGTCCTTGCTCACGTCGTATGCGGGGTCGTGATCGGCGGCTCGTGAGAAGCGCTTGATCACGTCGATGACCTCGGCCAGTCGTGCGTGCCGCGCCGTCCGATCCAGCAGAGCGAGCGGCGCACCCGGGCACAGCACGGTGCGTAGTCGCTCGATCACCGCTGGCAGGTCGAACCAGTGCATCGCCTCGCCGGCCACTGCAAGATCGAACGGCCCTGCCGCAGAGAAGGTTTCGGCCGCCTCGCACTGCCAGGTGACGGCTGCGCCGCCGGGCAGCGTGCGGCCGACCTCGATCATCGGAGCCGAGCGTTCGACGGCCACCACGAAGGACACGCGATCGACCATGCGTCGCGCTATCGACCCGTCACCGGCACCGAGATCGAGCACCCGACCCTCACCCGCGAGGTCGACGAGCCGGTCGATCACTTCCGGCGGGTATGGCGGCCGGGCTCGATAGGCGTGCGCCACCTCCGGCAGCAGGAACGTGTCGGCTCGTCCGGCAGACGGTTGCGGCATACGACCTCCTCGATCGCTCAACCCCTTGAACGAACCAGCCGGTGGTGGAGTTCGTGACCGAGGTCTCCGACCGCAGGACGGCACCGGTCGACGACCCTTCCGCGACTAGCCCGATGTGTCGCCGTCGCTGCCCTTCGTCAGCACATCGAGGTCCCGTCGGGCGTAGCGGTGATGGTGCCATTCCTCGTTGGCGATGATCCAGAGGCATTGCCGCACCGGGAAGGCGTGGGCGGTGAAGAACGGTTCACCGGCGGAAGCCGTCAGCTCGTCGTCCGTCACCGAGGCGAGGTAGTCCCGCACCTGGGCCTGGCGTTCGGAACGCATCTGCAGCACGTCCGAGAAGTCGGCCTGCGCATCCAGATCGATGCCCGCCTCGGGTGCGCGATCGCGCCATCCCGAGAAGGGATGGCCGAGCCGATGGTACGGACGATCCCGCCGCAGAATCGCATCGTTCAGCCACACGTCCGTCGCGAAGACCAGGTGCCGCAGGGTCTGCGCCAGCGACCACTCCCCGTGCACCGAGGTGTCGGTCGTCTCGGCCGGCAGAGTCGCTACCTCGTCGAGCGTCCGTTGCCACGTCGTCTCCAACCCGCCAGCCGGAGCGGAATTCGTCGGCGGTGCCCGCTCGCAGCACGACTCGCTCGGGATGCCGGCGGTCGAGCTCTGCCTCGATCAGGTCGGCGACCTCGACGCCGTTGATGACCAGACCGTCGATCTCGCCGTCGACCTCGGCGTTCGTCAGGTCGGCTCCCCGGACATGGGCGTTCCCGAAGTCCGGTTCCCGGAGCCACGCCTCGCGTAGGTCGACGTCGACGATCTCCGCGCCGCGCAGGTCGGTGTCGCTCAGCCGTTTCATCGGGTGATCACCCGATCGATGCCGTGTCGATCCCTCATCGCCATACCTCTCGTTCGCCTTGCTCCGTCGCTCGTTGAGGTGAGCCGTTTCTCTTCGAGTGTGCCGAACTTCAGCGGCGGTATGTCGGCCGTTGCCGAGATCGGACGCTTTCAGCGCCTCTTCGGACGGCGGCTCCGCCGCACGATGTATGCCGTGGGCGTGACCCCGTTGTAGCGGATGACGCGCTCCCCTGCGATCTTCAAACCCCGCGCGCGGGCGACGGATTCGGTGAGCACCCGCTTGTCATCGGTCAACAGCACGCACCGTCCGTCCGAGGTCAGCACGCGTTCCAACTCGCGCAGGATCGCCGGGTAGAGCGTCCGGTTGAGTTCGTTGCTGCCGATGCGCTTGCCGAACGGCAGGTCACTCACCACCCGGTCGACGCTGCCGTCCGCGAGTGGCAGATCGGTCGCGTCCGCGTCGAGCACTTCGACCCGGTCACCCAGGTCGTGGGAGTCCACGTTGCGCCGGGCAGCGGCGATGGACGCCGCATCGTTGTCGATGCTGATGCCTCTGCCCGGACGTAGCAGACCGTCCAGGACGGGAGCCGTTCCGACGCCGCCGCAGACGTCGAGCAGCGTCTCCCCGTCACGCAGTTTGGCCAGTCGCAACAGCCCCGCGGCGACCGGTCCGGGCGTGGTTGCGGGCAGCCGCTCGAAGCCGCCGAACCGAGCGGCCCACGCCCATGGCCCGAGCTCCACGCGCGCGACGCCGCTCGCGACCGAATCGGCCGAAACATCAATGTTGACGGTCCAATCCGAAGGTTCGTTACGCCAGCCCAGCTCGCTGACCAACCGCCCCACGAGCGCTTCGCGACGAGCGCGCTCAACCGGCCCGGGCAGGTGCACCCGGAAGGCGAGGTCCTTCCCCTCGCCCAAACCACAGGAACGCCAGTCGGTTCCGCGCAGCTGATCGATCAGCCGGTCGATCGTGAATTCCGTAGCGAGGTCGAGCGACATCGCAACCCGATCCACCATGGCCGGCAGATTCTCCCGCGCAACGGGCGACTCCAGCCGAATCATCCCGGGAGAGAGGAGGTTTGACGCCACGTTGTCCCGGTCCCGGAGATCACCACGGACCAGGTCCTCCAGACCCACGGGGCAGGTCAGCAACATCGGGTTCGCCATACCGAGGAGCCTACCGAGCAGTTGTCCGGTGTCCTTTCGACCACAGCGATGACATATCCGCTAACGTTATGGGCAAGACAGGGGACGTAACCAACAGTTATGCATGGACCGGCCGTGCGGACTGCCCACTGCCGATCGTAGAACGCCCACCGAGGAGCTCGCACCCTTGATCCGCTTCATCGCCAAGCGATTGCTGGGCTGGCTGGTGATGATCGTCGTCGCGACGAACGTCACCTACTTCCTCGCAAGCTTCTTCCTCGACCCGCGCGCGAATTACGCGCAGGTGCGCCCCATGCCGACGCGTGCCCACATCGACCAGGCACTTGCCGCCTATCACCTGGATCCACGGGACCCGGTCACCTCGCGATGGTGGCACTGGGCCTCATCGGTGGTCACCCACTTCGACTGGGGCCAGTCCCCCACCGGCGGGTCGGTCAACTCCGACGTCGGTTACCGCGTCCTGATCAGCGGCCAACTGGTGCTCGGCGGCACGCTCCTCTCCGTGCTGATCGGCGTCGCACTCGGTGTCTACACCGCCTCCCGGCAGTACCGCGTCACCGACCGGCTGAGCCAGGGCGTCTCCATCGTGCTGCTGAACATCCCGACGGTCGTGGCCGCCCTTGCTCTGGTCTACGGCGCCGTCTGGATCAACCAGCACGTCGGACACCGGCTCTTCTATGTCTCCGACAGCAGCTCACCCGATGTGTCCGGGGTCTTCCCGAGCATTCTCGATCGGTTGAATCACCTTGTGCTGCCGACGATCTCACTGACCTTGCTCGGATACGTGACCTATCACCTCACGCAACGTTCGCTGCTGCTCGACAACATCAACGCCGATTTCGTCCGGACCGCTCGTGCGACCGGCCTCACCCGTGCACAGGCCGTACGCCGGCACGCCCTGCGCGCGTCGCTCATCCCGACGGCGACCACCGTGGCTTTCACGGTGCCCTCGGTCTTCACCGGCGCGATCATCACCGAGAGCATCTTCGGCTGGCACGGCATGGGCGAGTACTTCACGCTGACCATCACCCGGAACGACGTCAACGGAGTCGTCGCGGTCGCCGCGTTCGGGGCGGTGATGACCGCCATCGGCGCGGTCCTCGCCGACATCGCGACCGTCCTGCTCGACCCGCGCGTGAGGATGAGCTGAGATGACGACCGAGCCGGCCCTCGACCTTGCAGTCCTCGAACCCGATCCTCGTCGCCTCGGCCGTCGCCGCCTCTACGCGCGTCGCTTCGCCCGGAACAAGGCCGCCGTCGTCGGATCCGTCATCTTCCTGCTGCTGGTGCTCTTCACCCTCTTCGGCGGTATGACGACGAAGTACTCCTACACCTCTTCCGACTTCACCGCGCTCTCCGCGAAACCGGGCGGCAGCCACTACTTCGGGACGACCGTCGGCGGTGGGGACGTCTATGCGCAGGTCGTGCACGGGCTGCAGCGATCGCTGACCATCTCCGTGGCGGTGTCCGTGCTCACCCTGATCATCTCCGCACTGATCGGTTCGCTCGCGGCATACCTCGGCGGCATCTTCGAGCGGGTGGCGCTGGCAGTGATCCACTTCCTGTTGGTCGTCCCGTCGTTCCTCATCCTGGCGCTGATCTCCAACCACGCGGCCGGCGACTGGCGGGTCCTGATCATCGTCCTCACGGCGTTCGGCTGGATGCTCAACGCACGCGTCATCTGGTCGATGTCGGCGTCGCTGCGCGAGCGTGACTACGTGCACGTGGCGGAATTCATGGGGGTCAAGCCGCTGACGATCGTGCTGCGCCACATCATCCCCAACCTCGGCGCCATCCTGGTCCTGAACCTGACCCTCGGCGTCGTCGGCACGGTGCTCAGCGAAACTGCTTTGTCCTTCCTCGGATTCGGTATCAAGGCACCCGATGTCTCGCTCGGCTCGCTGCTCTCCGACGGCACGTCGACCATCACGACGGCGCCCTGGATCATCGGCTTCCCGTCGCTGGTCCTGGTGCTGCTGACGGTCTCCCTCACCCTCGTCGGCGACGGCCTGCGCGACGCCGTCGACCCCTCCTCGCGCCCAGGAAGCCTCCGATGATCGACACCGTCCTCAGCGTTCGCGACCTGCACGTCGACTTCACGGCCGAGGCGGGAGTCGTCCACGCCGTCCGCGGCATCGACCTGGACCTGCACGCCGGCCAGACGCTCGCCCTCGTCGGGGAGTCCGGCTCCGGCAAGTCCGCCACGGCGAGCGCCATCATCGGTCTGTTGCCCGGCAACGCCCAGGTCTCCGGCAAGGTCGAGCTCGGCGGCGCGAACCTGCTCGATCTCGGCGACACTGCGATGTCCGACTACCGCGGCCGGCGCATCGGCATGGTGTTCCAGGACCCGCTCTCGGCGCTCACTCCGATCCTGTCGATCGGTCGGCAACTCACCGATGCGTTGCGCGTCCATCAACGCATCAGCAAACCGGCCGCGCAACGCCGCGCGATCGAACTGCTCGACCTGGTGGGCATACCCGACCCCGTCAAGCGGATGGCGTCCTTCCCGCACGAGCTCTCCGGCGGCATGCGCCAGCGGGTGGTGATCGCCATCGCCATCGCGAACGACCCCGACGTCATCATCGCCGACGAGCCCACGACCGCTCTCGACGTGACGGTGCAGGCTCAGGTGCTCGAGGTCCTCGCTCGGGCGCAGGACGAGACGGGTGCAGCACTGCTGCTCGTGTCGCACGACCTCGGCGTGGTCGCCGGACAGGCCGACCGGGTCGCCGTCATGTATGCCGGCAGGATCGTCGAGAACGCCCCGGTTGAAACGCTTTTCGCCGAGCCGCGGATGCCGTACTCGATCGGACTGCTCCAGGCACAACCCGCGACGGCACGTCCCGGTTCGATGCTTCCGTCGATCGAGGGCGAACCACCGAACCTGTCCGACCTGCCGTCCGGCTGCCCGTTCGCACCGCGCTGCCCGGCGGTGCAGGACCGGTGCCGCTCCGACGAGCCACCGCTGGTTGCGGTCGGCGATTCGGACCATCTGGCCGCCTGCGTGCGGTCGAGCGAACTGGCCGACCGCGCCCTCGATGCGACCACACTGTTCGCGGCCGGCGACGTCACCCTCGCGAAGCGCGCCGAGACCGACGACGAGCCCGTCCTCGAGGTGAGCGGGCTGCACAAGAGCTTCCCCATCACGCGTGGCGCCTTCCTCCGACGCCACGTCGGTGACCGGCCGGCCGTGCGCGGTGTCGACCTCGCCGTGCGCGCCGGGCGCACCCTCGGGCTCGTGGGTGAGTCGGGCAGCGGCAAGACCACCACCCTGCTCGAGGTGATGCGGCTGACCCCGCCGCAGGCCGGGCGGGTCTCCGTGCTCGGTCGAACCATCGACACCGACCTCTCCCGCCAGGACCGCACCGCGTTGCGCCGTTCTGTGCAGATCGTCATGCAGGACCCCACCGGCGCCTTGGACCCGCGGCTCCCGGTCTACGACCTGCTGGCCGAGCCGTTGCAGGCGGTGGGTGCCGACAAGGCCGAAATACGTTCCAGGGTCTACGAATTGCTCCGATTGGTCGGCCTCGACTCCAACGCGGTCGATCGCTTCCCCAGCGAGTTCTCCGGCGGTCAGCGCCAGCGGATCGGCATCGCTCGGGCTCTGGCCACCCAGCCGGAGATCGTGGTGCTCGACGAGCCGGTCTCGGCACTCGACACCTCGGTGCAGGCAAGCATCCTCAACCTGCTGATCCGGCTGCAGCGAGAGCTCGGCCTGGCCTATCTGCTCGTCGCGCACGACCTGTCCGTCATACGACATGTCAGCGACGACGTCGCGGTGATGTACCTCGGCACCATCGTCGAGTCCGCACCCACCGAGGTGTTGTTCGCCAACCCTCGGCACCCCTACACGAAGGCACTGCTGTCCGCCATACCGCTGCCGGACCCGGTCGCGGAACGTTCCCGTGAGCATGTGCCGCTGCGCGGCGAGATCCCGAGCGCGGAGTCGGTCACGCGAGGTTGCGTCTTCGTGTCCCGATGTCCGCTCTATCGAGAGTTGCCCGACGCCGTACAGGCGAAATGCCGCGAGGTGACGCCCGAGCTCGATCCCGAACTCGACCCCGGGGACGAGTCCCCGGACCACCGCGTCGCCTGCCACGGCCTCACCACTGTTTGAGATTCACCGCACGTCAGCAATCACTCATCCAGGAGAAAGCACCATGCGTCCCACTCGTCCTCTGATCGTGTCCGCCGTCTCGATATCACTGTTGAGCCTGGCCGCCTGCTCCTCGAGCAGCTCCGGCGGCGGATCGAACACCTCCGGCTCCAACGGCTCGACTGCCAAGAAGGCCAGTTCCGTGGCCGATTACAACGCCCAGCCCTACAGCAAGCTGAAGTCGGGCGGGACGTTCACCAGCAACGGCTCCTTCGACGGCGACGACACCCAGGGCATGTGGGGCAACGTCAACACGTCGCTGACCGGGCAGCGTCTCTGGTCCTGGTACAACCCGGACGCCATCACCTACTCCCCGACCGGTCAGGTCCGGATCAACCACGACTACTACACGTCGGCCACCTCGAAGGTCACCGGCGGCCACCAGGTCGTGACGATCACCATCAACCCGAAGGCGAAGTACAACGACGGCACGCCGATCGACTGGCATTCCATCGAGCAGAGCTGGAAGGTCAACAACGGCAGCAACAAGAAGTACCAGGTCGGCACCACCGCCGGTTACGACCAGATCACCTCGGTCACGCAGGGCAAGGACAGCAAGCAGGCCGTCATCACGTTCCGCAAGGCGTATGCCGCGTGGCCGGCGCTGTTCAGCACCTTCGTCAATCCGAAGGCGGCGACCGTCCAGAACTTCAACACGGCATACGCGAACAAGATGCACCCCGAGTGGGGCGCCGGGCCGTACACCGTCGAGTCGTACAACCCCAACTCCAAGAAGGTCGTCTTCAAGCGCAACCCGAAGTGGTGGGGCGAGCCGGGCCGCCTGGACAAGCGGATCTACCTCGACCTGCCCAACAGCCAGGCCGCGGTCAACTCGTTCCGCAACGGACAGGTGGACTACGTCGCGACCGGTGACGCGGACACCCTGCACCAGATCAAGGGCGTTCCCGGCACCGAGATCCGCCAGGGCGGCAGCCCGTTCGTCTACTCGCTCTTCCTCAACGGCAAGTCGCCGGAGCTGAAGGACCTGCAGGTCCGCAAGGCGGTCTTCGAGGGAGTCGACCGGGCCCAGATCGCCAAGATCAACTTCCAGGGTCTGAACTACACCGAGCCGTTGCCCGGGTCGCAGATCTTCTACTCGTTCCAGAAGGAGTACCAGGACAACCTGGGCAAGGTCCTCAAGCCCGGTGCGGACCAGGCGCAGAAGACACTGACCGCGGACGGTTGGAAGAAGGGATCGGACGGCTACTTCGCCAAGGGCGGCAAGACCCTGAACCTGACCTACATCCTCTACAGTGCCGAGCCGATCCAGAAGGCACAGGCCTCGTCGATCCAGGCGTCCCTGAAGAAGGCCGGGATCAAGGTCACCATCAAGACCATCTCCGACGCGCAGTGGCTCAGCACCATCACCGGCGGCAAGTTCGACTTGATCATCTCCGGCAACCGCTCGCTGGACCCGTTCGGTGCCAAGAGCCTTGCCGGCTTCTACTCGACGACCGACGAGAACAACATCACCAAGGTCGGCAGCGCCGCGCTGGACAAGGAGATCGCCGCGGTCGACGACATCGCCGACCCGGCCGCGCAGGCGAAGCAGGCGAACAAGGTCGAGCAGGACGCGTTCAAGTTGTACGGGTCGCTGCCGCTCTTCAGCGGTCCGTCGATCTACGGCGTGAAGAAGGGCCTGGCGAATGTCGGAGCCACCATCTTCGACAGCCCCCTGCCGGAGACCGTCGGCTACGTGAAGTAGTCGCGGCTGCTCCTTGCCGAGTGACGGCTTCTTCGCCGACTTACGGTCCGATACGGCCGTCAGTCGGCGAGAGAGCCGTCATTCGTCGGTATGGCGGCGCCATACATCGAGAGACACTGCGACGGCCCGGACCGGTTGACCACTTTCGTCATACCGGTCCGGGCCGTCGTTCCTTTCCTCCAGACTGTGCGCATGACCGACCCTTGGGGCGCCGACGAACCCTCCGCGCTGACCGGTCCACCTCCGCCGTTGCCACCACGGCTGGCGAGACTGGCCGAGGTGGCGCAGACCGGCGAACCGCTGCGCGCCACCGGACGGCATGCCGGTGACTTCCCGAGCCCCGGCGAACTGCCCGAAGTTCAGGAGCTGGTGCGGGACGGCTGGCACGTTCTGGACGGTGCGCCGCTCTACTACCTGGTGCCTGCCGCCTGGCCGGCGGAGTTCCGCGCCTGGGTTCCGGACCGGCTGCCTCAGGTGGAGATGGGCATGAGCTCCGACGGCTATGCCGCGGTCTTCCTACCTCCGTCAGGTGAGGCAGATTGGCGCGATCAGGAGATCGGCGGCTGGGCACGCCACTCTGACCTGCCGGAGCCACCACCGAGACGGATCTGGCTGCTGCGCTCACCGTGGCCGAGCATTCCAGTCACCGTGGTTCTCGACGTGATCTATTCGCGGGTGCCGTCCGACTCCGGTCCGGATGAGATCGGCAACGTCTACCGGGCAGCCCGGGAGGTGCTCACCTGGACCGCGGACCAGGTCCGGGCAGCGTGTACCCCGCGTGCGCGCCGATTGCTGCGGGAGTATGCCGCCGGCGCGCGCAGCGCCGAATCCGTCTCTGCCGCAGTCGAACTCGGTATGGCGCCAGAAGAATGGAACGCGGCGCTCGACCGGACCGGCGTCGATGAACGCACCCTTCGGCTGTGGGCGACCGAACTCGGCGAACTCGACGAAACCGCAATCGAATTCGTCACTTCCTGGCGTGCGGCCGGTTTGCCGGACGCGCCACCGGCGGATGCGCAGCGCTATCTCGACCGCAATCCGATCGAGCTGCGCGCCTGGCTCGACGCGGGCTTCGACCTGCATGCCGCAGAGCGTCTGGAGTATGCCGGGCTGGCAACCGCAATCCACTGGCGTGACGAAGGATTCACGCCTGCCGAGACGTACGAGTTGCTGCGCGCAGATCCGGATCTCACCATCGAGGAAGCACGCTCCTTCGACGACGCCGGGCGTGCAGCGGATCGCAAGGCCGACTGGATCTATTACGGCTTCAACGCTTCGGACGCCGCGGCCTGGAGCTCCGCCGGCCTCAGTCCATCCAACGCGCGGTTGTGGCGCGCGGCTGGGCAGTCCCCCGGCGACGTGAGCCTCGGCGATGAAGGTCCGCCGATACCGCCCCGACTGATCGAGGGCCGCGAATACTTCGCCATCGGTGCGACCGGGGACGGCGACATCACGAGCGGGCCATGGGGCGAAGTGCCGGATCCACCCGGGACACGCGGCCGCGGAGCGCGCCGCGCCCGCGGGGACCGGCACCCATGGATCAACAGCGACTGAGGTTTGCCCGTACCCAAGCCTCGACCGTCGAAGGTTGCGTACGCCGAACGCGAGCCTGAGGAACCGCAACGGCCCGGTCACACCGAAGTGTGACCGGGCCGTTGTCGTTGGCTTACGCCGGTGGATCAGTCCTGTGCGACAGGCTCGGCGTCAGCCGAACCCTCGTTGCTGTCGGCGCTGTCCTTGCCGCGACCGCGACCGCCACGACGGCGGTTGCGCTTGCGCGGCTCGCGGTCCGACGACTCGGAGTCGGACGACGCGTCGGCCGAAGAGTCGGACGCAGCGTCCTCCGCCGGGGCGTCCGCGGCAGCCGGAGCGTCGGCGGAAGGAGCGTCGTCCGAGGCGGCGGCATCGCCGGCCTCCTCGACGACGGCCAACGACAACTTGCCGCGCGGGTCGATCTCCTTGAGCTCGACCTGCACCTTCTGACCGATCTTCAGCACGTCCTCGACGGCGTCGATCCGCTTGCCGCCGACCAGCTTGCGCACCTCGGAGATGTGCAGCAGGCCGTCCTTGCCCGGGAGCAGCGACACGAACGCACCGAAGGTCGTCGTCTTCACGACGGTCCCCAGGAAGCGCTCGCCCACCTCGGGCATCTGCGGGTTGGCGATCGCGTTGACCGCGGCGCGCGCAGCCTCGGCGGACGGGCCGTCGGTGGCACCGATGTAGACGGTGCCGTCGTCCTCGATGGACAGGTCGGCGCCGGTGTCCTCCTGGATCTGGTTGATCATCTTGCCCTTCGGGCCGATGACCTCACCGATCTTGTCGACCGGGATCTTCACCGCGATGACGCGCGGGGCGAACGGCGACATCTCGTCGGGAGCGTCGATCGCCTCGTGCATCACGTCCAGGATGTGCAGGCGCGCGTCGCGTGCCTGGGTCAGCGCACCGGCCAGCACGTCGGCGGGGATGCCGTCGAGCTTGGTGTCCAGCTGGATGGCCGTGACGAACTCACGGGTACCGGCAACCTTGAAGTCCATGTCGCCGAAGGCGTCCTCGGCACCGAGGATGTCGGTCATCGCGGCGTACTCGGTCTTCCCGTCGACCTCGGCCGACACCAGACCCATCGCGATGCCCGCGACCGGCGCGCGCAGCGGCACACCGGCGTTCAGCAGGGCGAGGGTCGATGCGCACACCGAACCCATCGAGGTCGAGCCGTTGGAGCTCAGCGCCTCGGAGACCTGACGGATCGCGTAGGGGAACTCCTCACGCGTCGGAAGCACCGGCATCAGCGCACGCTCGGCGAGCGCGCCGTGACCGATCTCGCGACGCTTCGGCGAACCGACGCGACCGGTCTCACCGGTGGAGTACGGCGGGAAGTTGTAGTTGTGCATGTAGCGCTTGCGCGACACCGGCGACAACGTGTCCAGCTGCTGCTCCATGCGCAGCATGTTCAGCGTGGTGACACCCATGATCTGGGTCTCGCCGCGCTCGAACAGCGCCGAACCGTGCACCCGCGGCAGCACCTCGACCTCGGCCGACAGCGCGCGGATGTCCGC
The DNA here is from genome assembly GCF_055397625.1 of Flexivirga sp. G2. Taxonomy (NCBI): domain Bacteria; kingdom Bacillati; phylum Actinomycetota; class Actinomycetes; order Micrococcales; family Dermacoccaceae; genus Flexivirga; species Flexivirga sp. G2. Next base: position 1,383,849 of record NZ_AP039675.1, on the reverse strand, counting down.
GAGGCCACGACCGTCGATGCGCACCTTCTCGCGCAGGATGCGCTCGCGGACGAGCTGCTTCTGCACCGAGCGGTATGCCGCGGAGATCTCCTTCTCGCGGCCCTCGAACGGCTTGCCCTCACCGGCGAGCTCGGCCTTGAGCTCCTCCTTGTAGGCGTCCAGCTGCGACTCACGGTCCTGCTTGTCCGCAATGGACAGCAGACCGCGCAGCTTCTCGGTCGAGGCGGACTCGACGACGCCGAAGGTGTCGTCCTCGTAGTCGAGGAACAGCGGGAACTCCTGGACCGGCTTGGCCGCTTCCTTGGCCAGCTTGTCCTGCGCCTCGCAGAGCACGCGGATGAAGGACTTCGCGGCCTCCAGGCCCTGCGCGACGATCTCCTCGGTCGGCGCCTGCTTGCCCTGGTTCTTGACCAGGTCCCAGGTCGACTCGTTGGACTCGGCCTCGACCATCATGATCGCGACGTCGTCACCGACGACACGGCCGGCGACGACCATGTCGAAGACGGAGTTCTCCAGGTCGGAGAAGTTCGGGAACGCGACCCACTGGCCGTCGATCAGCGACACGCGGGTGGCGCCGATCGGACCGGAGAACGGCAGACCGGAGATCTGCGTCGATGCCGAGGCACCGTTGATCGCCAGCACGTCGTACTGGTGGTCGGGGTTCTGCGCGAGGACGGTGATGACGACCTGGACCTCGTTGCGCAGGCCCTTGACGAAGCCCGGCCGCAGCGGTCGGTCGATCAGCCGGCAGGTGAGGATCGCGTCGGTCGACGGGCGACCCTCACGACGGAAGAAACTGCCCGGGATCTTGCCCGCGGCATACATCCGCTCCTCGACGTCCACGGTGAGCGGGAAGAAGTCGAAATGGTCCTTGGGCTGCTTGCCCGCGGCCGTGGTCGACAGCAGCGTCGTCTCGTCGTCCAGGTAGGCGACGACCGCACCGGCTGCCTGCTTGGCCAGCCGCCCGGTTTCGAAACGAACCGTGCGGGTGCCGAACTTGCCGTTGTCGATGACGGCTTCGGCGAAAGTGATCTCTGGACCCTCCATTGGGCCCTCCTGTTCTTCTACGGACCACGCATCGTCGTTGTGCGTGGTGCTCTTCTTCATGTTCTTTCAATACGGGGTGTATGCCGCGGGTCGGCCTCATTCAGGTAGGGCCGGCGGGCAGCACCCGCCTACGCCAACAAGGCGGCTACCGGTGGTAGCCGCCTTGCGGTCGTAAGTGTGATTGGTCAGCGACGCAGACCCAGTCGCTTGATCAGCGCACGGTAGCGCTCGATGTCGACGGTCTCGAGGTAACGCAGCATGCGCTTGCGCTTGCCGACCAGGAGCAGCAGCCCACGGCGGCTGTGGTGGTCGTGCGGGTGCTGACGGGCGTGCTCGGTCAGGTCGGTGATGCGCTGCGTGAGCATCGCGATCTGAACCTCGGGCGAACCGGTGTCGCCCTCTTTGGTCGCGTAGTCGGTCATGATCTGCGCCTTGGTGGCGGTGTCCAGCGGCATGAGTGGGCGATCTCCGTTCGTGTCTTGATTGCGCGGTGCTCCTGGGCATGTCCACCAGGGCGCTCTTGGTCCGCGGCCGGTTTCACGGCGGTGCAAGGTTATCAGGATCAGCGGGTGCGCCCCTAATCGAAGTGGCCGGGTCCGCTGCCGTGCGCGACGAGCCGTCGCCATACGTTCTAATTGTCCATCATGGATAGACCGGGGAAGTCGGAGCGGAGCCGCTACGAGGCCGAGGTCGCGGCGTATGTCGAGGCCGGCGGCAACGAGCAGGTGCAACGCGTCGTGACCGCCGTGCACGGCCTGCATCGGCGGCTGTCGCAGTGGTACGCCCAGAACCTCTCCGAACTCGACCTCTCCCCCGGCGAATGGGCCGTCATCCGGCATCTGGCGGCGGAGGCGGACAACCACATCTCGACCCCGTCGCAGTTGGCCGACACCGCAGCCGTCGCACCGTCGTCGATGACGCACCGCCTGGATCGGATGGCCGAGCGCGGACTCATCGAGCGCGAGCCCGATCCGGAGAACCGCACCCGGATCCTGGTCCACCTGACCCGCGACGGGTGGGAGATGTTCCGCCAGGTCATCCGCGAGTCCGACATGGTCGAGTCGGACGTGCTGTCGCATGTGCCGGCCGGTCAGCGCGACAAGCTCGCCCAGCTGCTCGAGCTCGCCATCGCCGGACTCGACGACGACCTCGAATAGGACCTCGAACAAGACTGGGAACAAAGGAAGCCCGCGTCCACGGACGCGGGCTTCCTTCTTGTATGGCGCGCCGGCTCAGCGCTGCGAACGCAACCGGCGACGCAGTCCGGATCCGGCGAGGGCCGCACCGCCGATGACGGCCGCACCGGCGACGAGCACGCCGGTGTTGCCACCGCCGGACTCGGACCCGTCGGTGATGATCGCCGGGCCGGTGGTCGTCGAGGTGGCGGTCGGAGTGCCGGTGCTCGTTGCCGACGAGCTCGGGGTGGACGTCGTGCACGACAGCGCGGGTGCCGTCGCGGCGCCGCCGGCGCTGATCTTCAGATAGGGCTGCGGGTTGAACGCGAGCACCGCCTGTGCGGTCGAGCGGTGCTCCTTGTCGCTCACCGTCGCCTTGCTGCCCTCGGCGATGATGGTGTCGAAGGACTTCTGGTCGTAGGCGATGCCGCCCCGCAGTGCGGTCGGCAGCGTGCAGCCGAACTGCAGGCTCTGCACGAAGGTCTTCGCCTTGGCCGCCTCGGCGGTCTTGCCCGCGATGGTGAAGGCGACGGCGGCGAGGCCGGTGCTGTTGGTGTTCGGTGCGGCCTGCGCGGCCGGCTCGACGACACCGCCATTGGACTGCTGCTGGCCGGCGATGAAGGAGACGGCCTTGGCGATCTCGGCATCGTGGCCGCCCGCCGCGCTCAGCGCCTGCACGGCGAGGGACGTCGCGTCGGTGTCACCGGTGCAGGTTCCGCTGAAGGTCATCCGGAACCCGCCGTCGTTGCACTGTTGCTTGACCAGGAAGTCGACCGCGGTCGCATCCGGCTTGCCGGCGCGGGTCAGGCCGATGATGCCCAGCGACTGGCCGATGGTGTTGGAGTAGTCGCCGTACTGCGACTTGTCCTGGAACTGACCGCTGGACTGTTCCAGCGACTTCAGCTGTGCCAGGTAGCCGTCGGTCGGCAGGCCCTGTGCCTGGGCGAGGACCAGCAGCTTGGCAGTGGATCCGGCATACAACTCCGCCGAGTCGCCACCAGTGTTGTAGGCCTCGGCGTTCTTGGTGACGTATGCCGCAGCGGCCTTCGCACCGGTCTGTCCGGTCTGCGCCGCGTCGAGTCCGAGAACGGCGTCGATCGTCAGGCCGTAGTCCGGGTATCCGCTGGACACGAAGTGGTCACCACTGGCAGCCATCTCCGCGGTGAGGAAGTGCGCCGCGGTCGAACCGTCGGGGGTGGCGGCGTGGGCCGGAGCCGCGGCAACGCCGTACAGGCCGACGACGGCCAGGGCCAGTGCGCCCGTGAGACCCGCACGCGCGCGAAGAGAGGTGGTCATGTTTCTGCCTTCCACGAAGTCACGCGGCCCGCGGAAGTGTTCTCGGAAGGTCTCGCGGGGCCGCGACGAGATCGTCCGCGGACGCGCAGGTGGTCCGGCTCGCCGAACCCGGGTGACACCCGGTCGGCACACGGTTGCGGGTCAGCGCCGGAATCGCACCGGCTTTCCCTGCTGTTTGCGTCCGGTGCGGAGCCTACCGGCTGGCCGGCCCTTCGACCTCACGCACTCCGGATCAGTGGACCAACGGCCGGAGACGAGGAATGAGTCTCAGGCTGTTGGGAACCAGATGCCGATCTCGCGCTCGGCGGACTCGGGCGAGTCGGAGCCGTGGACGATGTTCTGCTGCACGGCCAGTCCCCAGTCACGACCGAGGTCGCCCCGGATGCTGCCGGGGGCGGCGGCGGTCGGGTCGGTCGCGCCGGCGAGGGAGCGGAATCCCTCGATGACGCGCTCGCCCGTGACGATCGCGAAGGTCGCGGGTCCGCTCGCCATGAAGTCGACCAGCGGCTGGTAGAAGGGCTTGCCCTCGTGCTCGGCGTAGTGCTGCGCGAGCCGCTCTCGGTCGGGGGTCATGATCTGCAATGTGTCGAGGACGTAGCCCTTCGCCTCGATCCGGCGCAGGACCTCACCGGTGAGGCCGCGGGCGAATCCATCGGGCTTGACGATCACGAGGGTGCGTTCCATGACGCACATTCAATCGGATGGCGGTCGGCGGCACGACGCGGGGCATGGCCGGCCCGTGCGGCACGTTCGGCGAAGAAGTAGGTCCCCATCGCGAAGACCAACGCTCCGGCAACGATCTGCAACGAGTATGCGAGGTCCGTCAGCTCGCTGAGAGACTTCGAAGCATCGGCGTTCCCCAGGCCGCTGAGCATCAGGTAGGCGCCCCAGCACGCGAGCGCCGCCGGGCCGATGAAGGCCAGTGAGAGCGGCAACTGCAACGGCAGCCGCGAGGATCCGGGGAACGCGATCATCAGCAGCCCCACGATGGCGAGCATGGCGAGCACGGCGTAGGCAGCCTCGAGTGCGTAGAAGTCACTCGTCCGGTCGGCGACCCTGCTGGAGGTGAGTCCGATCGTCGCACCGGAGGCCCACGCCACGTGGAGCGCGAACGGTGCGAGCAATGCTGCAGCGGCCGCCACCGCAGTGGCGCGTTGCGCGTGGCCGGTCGCCCCTTGTCCGGCGGTTGCCGAGAGCAGACCTCGCCACAGATGGCCCCACCGCGAGCGGGCGTAGCTGACGAAGAGCGCACCGAGTGCGAGCGCCTGCACGATGAATCCGGTGTAGACCGCTGTGAACACCCACTCGTCCAGGAACGGACGGGTGGAGCCGCCGCTCGTCGGCGCCGAACCACCGCCGAACAACCGGGCCACGAGTTGCAGCGGATAACCGAGCACGATCGGGCTGAGTAAACCGGTGGCGACCCAGACCGGGACGATGAGGAGCCAGGCCGACACGCGGCGACCCCACTGTTGGGTGAGCAGCAGCGCGAGCATCACCACTGCCGAGTCGAGCAGGACGCTTGCGAGGTTGCCGAGAATCATCGCTGTGCGGTGGTCCAGGAGACTGCTGCCGGCAGGGATACCGATGTGGCTTCCGGACACCCAGGCAACCTTGATCGCAAGATAGGGACCACAGGCGACGATGGCTACTGCCCGCAGGATGCGTGTCGCAGTGCCCACCTGCAGGGGCGTCGGTTCGCCCCGGTGAATGAAGAACGTCATGCGCCCATGCTGGTTGCGAAGGGCACTGACCTGCGTCCCCCACCGGAGCGGATCGCCTCCCCTCTCCGGGGGATTCGGGTAGGTCCTACGCAGCGACCTTGCCGAGCACGAGCAGCCCGAAGACGAAGACCGCCAGCGCGATCCGGTAGTAGACGAACGGCCGGAAGTTGTGGTGCGAGATGTAGCGCATGAACCATGCCACCACGGCATACCCGACGGCGAAGGCGAGAACGGTCGCGACGATGATCTGCCCCCACCCGTCACCGTCGCTGCCGTGCAGGTCCTTCAACTCGAAGAGGCCCGAGATGACCACGGCTGGTATGGCGAGCAGGAACGAGTAGCGTGCGGCGGCGCTGCGGGTGTAGCCCATGAACAGACCGCCGGAAATCGTTCCACCGGAACGCGATACGCCGGGGATCAGGGCGAGCGCCTGCCACAGCCCGAACCGGATGCCGTCCTTGACGTCGAGATCGTCCAGGGTCTTGCGGTGCTCGGCGTCCGGGTCGTGGTCGACGGTCGCATCGGCCACGGCGATGACGATCGCGAAGACCAGCAGCATGCTCGCGGTGACCCAGAGGTTGCGCAGCGGTCCCTCGATGAAACTCTTCAGCACCAGGCCGAGGATGCCGATCGGGATGGTGCCGACGATGACCAGCCAGCCCATCCGGGCATCCGGGTCGGACCTGGGGACCTTCCCGGCGACCGACAGCGCCCACTGTTTGATGATGCGGACGATGTCGCGCCAGAAGTAGACGATGACCGCCGTCTCGGTGCCCAACTGGTTGACCGCCGTGAAGGCCGATCCGCCGCCATCGTTGTCCCAGAAGAGACGGCCCACGATGAGTTGGTGCGCGGACGAGGAGATCGGCAGGAACTCGGTCAGTCCCTGCACGATCCCCAGAACGATCGCTTCGATCCAGGTCATTGCGCGGAAGTCTCCTCGTGACTGGCGGTCAAGGCGTCCATCTTGCGTCCCTGGACGAGTGCGGTGACCCACAACGCCAGGAACATCAGGCCGACGACGAACATCATCGGCAGCACGAATCCGGCCAGCAGCGTTGCACATTGCACGGCCCAGCCGAGGGTGACACCCCAGGGACGACGCAAAGTGCCGGCCGCGACCACGCACAGCACCGCCAGCACCAGCCCGACGACGAGGTATGACGTGTGGGCGGCGTTGTGCTGCGACTTGGCGATCGCCCACGCGACGAGCGCGCCGAGGAAAACCACCAGGGTCTGCGATCCGACCACCATGCCGGCGAAGCGGCGGGTCATCTTCTCCCCCACACCGTGGACGAGGATGTTTCCGAGCACGACCTATGCCTCGGTCACGCCGAGCAGCGCGCGGACGTCCGCAGCGGTCTGGATCGAGCCGGTGGCGAGCACGCCGCCGGCGACACCGCCCTCATCGGCGAGCTCGGCGGCGCGGTCGATCGCATCGGCCATGCCGGGGACGACATCGACGCGGTCCTCGCCGAAGATCTCGGCCGCCAGCGCACCCAGCTGTTCCGCAGGCATGCTGCGGTGCGACGAATTCCGTGTCACGACAACGTGATCCAGCACCGGCTCGAGCGTCGAGAGCATGTCCTCGGCGTCCTTGTCGGCGAAGATCGCGAGGACACCCACCAGTTTGGCGAAGGTGAAGGAGTCGTTGATCGCGTCGCGCAGCGCACGTATGCCCGCGGCGTTGTGTGCCGCGTCGACGAGCACCGTCGGCGAGCGCCGAACGATCTCCAACCGGCCCGGCGAGTCCAGGTCGGCGAGCGCCGCACGCAGCACGTCGATGTCGAGGGCGCGTTCTCCTCCCCCGAGGAATGCCTCGGCGGCGGCGATCGCGGTGACCACGTTGTGCGCCTGGTGCTCGCCGAACAGCGGGAGGTAGAGGTCCGGGTAGAGCGCCGCGAGACCCTGCACCGTCAGTTGCTGGCCGCCGACGGCCTGGTCACGCTCGAGCACCTCGAAGTCGACGGTCTCGCGCTTCGCGGTGCCCTCGACCTCGGCCACGCGTTCGGCGATGAGTTCGTCGACCGAGGGTTCCTGAGTGCCCACCACGGTGATGGAGCCCGGCTTGATGATGCCGCGCTTCTCCAGGGTGATCTCCTCGACGGTCGAGCCGAGCAGTCGGGTGTGGTCGAGCGACACCGGGGTGATCACCGCGACGTCGCCGTCGGCGACGTTGGTCGCGTCCCACTCCCCACCGAGTCCGACCTCGACGATCGCGACGTCGACCGGAGCGTCGGCGAAGGCGGCGTAGGCGATGACGACGAGGATCTCGAAATAGGTCGTCGTCGGCTCGTCCGCGGCACGTGCCTCGTTGTCGATCAGCTCGACGTACGGCAGCACGTCGTCGTATGTCGCGATGAACCGCTCGGCGTCGATCGGCTTGCCGTTCAACGAGATTCGCTCGCGAATGTTGTGCAGGTGGGGCGAGGTGAAGCGACCGGTCGACAGGCCGGTCTCGCGCAGTATCCGCTCGACGGCGCGCGTGGTCGTCGTCTTGCCGTTGGTGCCGGTCAGGTGCACCACCGGGAACGACCGCTGCGGGTCGCCGAGGAGTTCCATGATGCGGCGCACCCGCTCCAGGGACGGCTCCGGGCTGGACTCGGGCGTCCGCGCCAGGATGGCCTCCTCGACCTCGCGCAATCGCTTGCGAACGGCCAGGTTGCGCTCGGCTTCACGCTGCGCGGCGTCGGGTCGACCACTAGGCATGTGGACCATCCAACACCGTCTCGACGGATGCCTCCCCGAGGGGCAGGTGGAGCCACACCGAGTCGGGGACGCCGCCGCCGGTGCTCTCGCGGCCGGTCTCGGTGAAGCCGTAGTGCTCGTAGAAGCCACGGGCACCGTCGTTGCCGTCCAGGTAGGACAGCACCATCTCGTCATACCCGTCGGCCTTGGCCTTCGCGATGGCGGCGCGCATCAGCATGCCGCCGATGCCGGCGCTGTGGAACTCCGGCAGCACGTAGAGCTTCCACAGTGCGAGGTGGCCGTCCAGCGGACCGACCGACGTCATACCGACGATCTCGCCGTCGTACTCGGCGACGGTGACTCGACCGGCGCGTATGGCGGGGATCGTCGCGTCAGCGGTCCACCATTTCGCCAGGCCCATCGCGACGTAGTCCTTGCCCGCGATCGGACCGTAGGTGGCCGGCCAGGTCTGCTGGCCGACCTCGATCACACCTTGCAGGTCGTCACCGGTCGCTGCACGCAGCAGTACACCGCTTGCCACCTTCATCGCTACTTCCCCTCTGTCGCCGACTCGACGCGCTTCACCGAGATCGACACGTGCTTGCCACCGCCGAGGTCCGCGTCGGTGGCGTCCGGCAGGGCGTGTCCCGCACCCGCGGAACCGAACTGCACAGCCAGCGTCTCACGCATGATCAGCTGTTGGTGGGTGACCGTCGCCTGCCAGGCATCGTCGTCGCCGGTGACACCAAGGCTGATCCGGTCGCTGACGTCCAGGCCGGCATCGCGCCGGGCCTGCTGCACCGCACGGATGATGTCGCGGGCCAGCCCCTCGACGCGCAACTCCTCGGTGACCTCGGTGTCCAGCACGACGAAGCCGCCGCCCGGCAGCATCGCCGGGACCTGCCCTGCCTTCGCCTGGTCGTTGACTACCGACTCGAGGGTGAATTCGCCCTCCTGCAAAGCCAATCCACCGCTGGTGACGGTGCCGTCCGCGGCCACCGACCAGTCGCCGGACTTGCTGCCCTTGATCGCGCGCTGTACGTCCTTGCCCAGCCGCGGTCCGGCCGCCCGCGCGTTGACGGTGAGCTTCTGCTCGATGCCGAAGTCGGCCTCGCTGGCGTCGGCCAGGTCCACCAACCGCACCTCGCGGACGTTGACCTCGTCGGCGATGAGCGCGCTGAAGTCGGCCAGCGACGCCGCGCCGTCGACCACCACGGTCAGCGTCGCCAGGGGCAACCGCACGCGCAGCTGCTGCGCCTTGCGGACCGACAGCGTCGTGGAGCAGACCGCACGAGCGCGGTCCATCGCGGTCACCAGCGGCTCGTCGGCCGGCAGGTCGGTCGCGTCCGGCCAGTCGGTCAGGTGCACCGAGCGACCACCGGTCAGCCCACGCCATACCTGCTCGGTCGTGAAGGGCAGCAGCGGCGCCGCGACGCGGCATACGGTCTCGAGCACGGTGTAGAGCGTGTCGAAGGCGGCCTGGCTGTCGGCACCGACACCGCCCTGCGCCCAGAACCGTTCCCGGGACCGGCGGATGTACCAGTTGGTGAGCACGTCGAGGAACGACTGCACGGCGTCGCACGCACCGGCGACGTTGAGCTCGTCGAGGGTCATCCGGACCGTCTCGACCAGTTCGCGCGTCTTGGCCAGCACGTAGCGGTCCATCACATTGGTGGACTCGGTCGACCAATGGCCTTCTGCACCCGATTTTGAATCAGACTCAGGCTGAGCCGACGATGAGGAACGAAGCGTCGCCTCAGCCGCGTTCGCGTAGAGGCTGAAGAAGTACCAGCTGCTCCACAGCGGCAGCAGCACCTGCCGCACACCGTCCCGGATGCCCTGCTCGGTGACGATCAGGTTGCCGCCGCGCAGGATCGGGCTGCTCATCAGGAACCAGCGCATCGCGTCGGCACCGTCGCGGTCGAAGACCTCGGAGACGTCCGGGTAGTTGCGCAGCGACTTCGACATCTTCTGGCCGTCACTGCCGAGCACGATGCCGTGGCAGATGACGTTCTTGAACGCCGGCTTGTCGAAGAGCGCGGTCGACAGGATGTGCAGCATGTAGAACCAGCCGCGCGTCTGACCGATGTACTCCACGATGAAGTCGGCCGGGAAGTGGTGCTCGAACCACTCGGCGTTCTCGAACGGGTAGTGCACCTGGCCGTAGGGCATCGACCCGGAGTCGAACCACACGTCCAGCACGTCCTCGACCCGGCGCATCGTCGACTTCCCTGACGGGTCATCGGGATTCGGCCGCGTCAGCTGGTCGATGCCGGGGCGGTGCAGGTCGTCGACCTGCACGCCGAAATCTCGCTCCAACTCCTCGAACGAGCCGTAGACGTCGATGCGCGGGAACTCGGGGTTGTCCGACTTCCACACCGGCACCGGGCTGCCCCAGAAACGGTTGCGGGTGATCGACCAGTCGCGGGCGTTGGCGAGCCACTTGCCGAACTGCCCGTCCTTGACGTTGCCCGGCACCCAGTTGATCTCCTGGTTGTGCGCGAGCATGCGGTCCTTGAACTCCGTCACGCTGACGAACCAGGAGCTGACACCCTTGTAGATCAACGGGTTCCGGCAGCGCCAGCAGTGCGGGTAGGAGTGCTCGTACGTCTCGCGACGAAGCAGCACGGTCCCCGGTGTGACGCTGCTGCGGGTCGAGTAGGACGAGCCGCTGGGCGAGTCCGTATCGAGACACTGATCTCGATACGCTCCCCCGCTTCGCTCCTCCGCTACTCGACCCGCGTTGGTCGCCGCCTTGAGGTCGTCGATGATGTGCGGGTTGGCGTCGAAGACCTGCATGCCTTCGTACTCCGCGACCGGATGCGTGAAGCGCCCGTCCGCACCGACCGGCATGACCGGCTTGATGCCCTCCCGCTCGGTGACGATCATGTCGTCCTCGCCGAACGCGCCGGCACTGTGGACCAGCCCAGTGCCGTCCGTGGTCGTGACGAAGTCGGCCGGCACGACACGGAAGGCGTTCTCGTGGTCGGCGAAGTAGGTGAACGGCGGCGCGTAGACCGACTCCAGCAGGTCGGCACCGGTCAGCCGAGCGACGACATACGGCTCCGGATCGGCCTTGGCGTCCCCGAAGAGTTCCTTGGCGTATGCCGCCAGCCGGGAGTGCGCGATGACGTAGCGCTGTGCGGTGCCGGTCGGCACGTCGGTCTCGACGACGACGTACTCGATGTCCGGCCCGACCATGATCGCGAGGTTGGACGGCAGGGTCCACGGCGTGGTCGTCCACACCAGGAACAGCGCGTCCTTCAAGACCTCGAGTTTGCTGCTGGTGCAACGGAATCCGACGGTGACGGCAGGGTCCTGCCGCATCTGGTAGACGTCGTCGTCCATCCGCAGCTCATGGTTGGACAGCGGTGTCTCGTCGTTCCAGCAGTAGGGCAGCACGCGGAAGCCCTCGTAGATCAGACCCTTGTCGAACAGTTGCTTGAACGCCCAGATGACCGACTCCATGTAGTCGGGGTTGAGCGTCTTGTAGTCGTTGTCGAAGTCGACCCAGCGGCCCATCCGCTCGACATACTCGCGCCATTCGTCGGTGTAGCGCAGCACCGATGCGCGGGCGGCGTCGTTGAACTTGTCGACGCCCATCTCGAGGATCTCGTCCTTGGTCTTCAACCCGAGCTGCTTCATCGCCTCGAGCTCGGCGGGCAACCCGTGGGTGTCCCAGCCGAAGCGTCGCTCGACCCGCTTGCCGCGCATCGTCTGGTAGCGCGGGATGAGGTCCTTGACGTAGCCGGTCAGCAGGTGGCCGTAGTGCGGCAGGCCGTTGGCGAACGGCGGACCGTCGTAGAACACGAACTCGTTGGCGCCGTTCTTGCCCGCGTCACGCTGCTCGACGGACGCCCGGAACGTGTCGTCGGCTGCCCAGTACTTCCGCACCGCCTGCTCGATGGCCGGGAAGTCCGCGGAGGAAGCGACGGAGTTGGCGTCGTCCGGTTGCGCAGCGGTCAGATCGACCTTCGGGTAGGTCATGGGCTCGGTGTCTCTCTCGCGGTCGTTCGTCCTGTCGAGGACGACGCCTGCCCGGTCGGGCCGACACCGCGGTACCACCTCGCTTGTCGTATGGCGAAGGGCTCGTCATACGACCGCTCATGCGTGAGCTGTCACGGGCTCGTCCCGTCCGGTTCTACTGGGCGCGTGTCGTTGGAGTGATCGCGCCGTTCTTCCGGAAGCTCGCCGCTGATGACGGCTCGAACGCTGTTGCGCCCAGTCTATTCGGCCCGCCGACCGCTCACCAACTCGATTGCGCCCAAGGAGCGCACGTTGGCGTCATACGCCGATCATGTGATGCCCGCGGTCCGCGTGGCGACGGACGCACGCTCCAAGCCGGCCGAGCGGCGCCCCGAGTAGGTCGTGAGGAACGGACGAGCGCATCGAGGTCATTCACCGACGGTGAGCTGTACCCCGTCGGCGATCCGGTAGGGGCTGCCGTCCACAATGGCACCGAGCGTGCGCCGCAGCCGGGACACCTCCGCGCGGGCGGCAACGGTGTGGTCGCCGTCGCCGAACAGCTGCACACTCAGGGCGTATGGCGTCAGGCCCACTCGTCCCGCCGCCGCCAGCCCTTGCAGGATCTGCGCGTGCCGGCGCGACACGGCCACCCGCCATGGCTCGGCGTCCGCCCGGATCTCCACGACCGGCCTGCTGCCGAGCTCGAGGTGCGCGGTGATCCGGCGTTCGGCGGCTGCGGGTCGGACCAGCCAGCCGATGTCCAGCCGTTCGGGCAGGCAGAGGCCGAGACCCGGGACTGCCAGCGGCCGATCCGGCCGTGGCGCCGCGATGCGATCACGCGTCGAAACCCCCGCGCTGTGCGCAACCCATCCGGCGTCGTCCACCACGAGCGCAGGTCCACCGGTCGCCGACACCAGCGGCTCGGCGGCGACGCGGAGGCGTTCCAGCGCCGCTTCGTGATGTCGGCGCAACAGCGACTCGGCCAGCAACACCGCCGTCTCGACCAATGCGCTGATGGCGGGGTGCAGGGTGAGCGCCGGTCCACTGATGTCGACGATCCCGAGCAACTCGCCGGATCGCGGGTCGTGGATCGGGAACGCCGTGCAGTACCAGGGGTGTTGGGCCTGCTCGAAGTGCTCACCGGAGAAGAGCTGGACCGGACTCGCCTCCTGCAGCGCCGTGCCGATCGCGTTGGTGCCCACATCCCCCTCGGTCCACCGAGCACCCTCGCTGAAGCCCAACTCGTCGGCCTGCCGTCGTACTCGGGCATCCCCTCTGCGCCAGAGGATGACTCCGTCACCGTTGGTGACCACCATCAGGAAGTGCGACGCGTCCGCGACGCTCGAGATCACTCTGGCCAACTCGTCGATCACCAGTCGCAGGGGCGACTCGCCGCGCAATTGCTCGAGCCGCTCGGCCGACAAGGGATCCCGGGCGCCGGGGCGGTCGGGAACCAGACCGAAGCCGAGCACGCGTTGCCAGGAGCGCGACACCAGGGGCCGTGGCTGCAGGGTGGTACGGCCGCCGCCGATGACCGCTTCGTGCATGCGGACCAGTTCGCGCGCATACCGCGCCAGGTCGGTGCCCGGCCGAAGGACGGCCATGGGCATTACCGCATCACGCACAGATGAGGAATCAGTCTTCGCGTGAGCTTGCGGCGAGATCGCGTTGTCATCGGCCACCAGGGCAACTCCTCCCGACGACGCGCGGACGGACGTTGCAACGCCGTGCAACGCTTCCCATCAGCGTAGTCACGGAGTGTGCTGTGGGTCACATCCGCGAGAGAAAGGACACGCGATGACCCAGACCTTGGATCCGCGGGCCGCCAGCACCGACAGCACCACGGCCACCCCTCGACAGCGCGCCGAGAAGTGGCTCGCCGACTTCGACGCCGCACTGCGAGCCCGGGATGTCGAAGCGGCGGCCGGACTCTTCGCGACCCAGAGCTTCTGGCGCGACCTGGTGTCCTTCACCTGGAACATCCGCACCGTCGAGGGGCCGAGCGGCATACGGGACCTGCTGCAGCACACGTTGGACACGACCGACCCGTCCGACTGGGCACTCAGCGAGGAGCCGGCCGAAGCCAACGGCGTGATCGAGTGTTGGATCACCTTCGAGACCACAACGGGGCGCGCCAAGGGCCACCTACGGCTGAAGGAGGAGGACGGCGAGACCCGCGGCTGGACGCTGCTGACCAGCCTGCGGGAACTGAAGGGCCACGAGGAGGACCAGGGCGACCGCCGACCGAAGGGAGTCGAGCACGAGCTGGCACGGGGCAGGAAGTCCTGGCTGGAGAAGAAGCAGGACGAGGAGTCCTCGCTCGGCCGCACCGCACAGCCGTATGTCGTGGTCATCGGCGGCGGCCAGGGCGGCATCGCACTCGGCGCGCGGCTCCGGCAGTTGAAGGTCCCCCACGTCGTGATCGACAAGCACGACCGCCCCGGGGACCAGTGGCGCGGCCGTTACAAGAGCCTTTGCCTGCACGACCCGGTCTGGTACGACCACCTGCCCTATCTGCAATTCCCTTCCAACTGGCCCGTTTTCGCGCCGAAGGACAAGATCGGCGACTGGCTGGAGATGTACACGCGGGTCATGGACGTGCCCTACTGGTCGCGTTCGTCCGTCAGGTCCGCGACCTACGACGCGGACACCGAGACCTGGCGCGTGGTCGTGGACAAGGACGGCGAGCAGATCGTCCTGGAGCCGAAGCAGCTCGTTTTCGCGACAGGTATGTCGGGCAAGCCGAATCTGCCGTCGTTCGAAGGAATGGACGTCTTCGCGGGCGAGCAGCAGCACTCCAGCCAGCACCCCGGGCCGGAGGCCTACACCGGCAAGAAGGTCGTGGTCATCGGCTCCAACAACTCCGCGCACGACATCTGTGGTGCGCTGTGGGAGCACGACGCGGACGTGACGATGGTGCAGCGCTCGTCGACCCACATCGTGAAGTCCGCGTCACTGATGGACATCGGCCTCGGCGACCTCTACTCCGAGCGAGCCGTCGCCTCGGGTGTGACCACCGACAAGGCCGACATGATCTTCGCGTCGCTCCCCTACCGGATCATGCACGAATTCCAGATCCCGCTCTACGAGCAGATGGCCGAGCGTGACAAGGACTTCTACGACCGCCTGGAAAAGGTTGGCTTCCAACATGATTGGGGCGACGACGGTTCTGGTCTGTTCATGAAGTACCTGCGCCGCGGGTCCGGCTACTACATCGATGTGGGCGCCGCCGAGCTCGTCTGTGACGGCAAGGTGAAGCTCGCGCACGGCAATGTCGATCACCTGACCAAGGAGTCGGTGGTGCTCGAGGACGGCACCGAGCTGCCCGCCGACCTGGTCGTCTACGCCACCGGCTATGGCTCGATGAACGGCTGGGTCGCCGACATCATCGATCAGGAGACCGCCGACAAGGTCGGCAAGGTGTGGGGCCTCGGCTCGGACACCACGAAGGACCCCGGCCCATGGGAGGGCGAGCAGCGCAACATGTGGAAACCCACGCAGCAGGAGGCGCTGTGGTTCCACGGCGGCAATCTGCACCAGTCACGGCACTACTCGCTCTATCTGGCGCTGCAACTCAAGGCGCGTTTCGAGGGCATCCCGACACCGGTGTACGGGCTGCAAAAGGTCCATCACCTCTCGTGACGGCTTCCCGCGAGCACCTATCGCTACTGTCGTCGGTTACTCGCCGATACCAGCGAGTAGGGGCGAGTAACCGACGACAGTCGTCGGTTACTCGCCCCTGGCGTCGACTCCAGGTGTCGCCGTGGCTTCAGTGCGGCTGACGCGCCGCGATCTGCCGATGTATGTCGGCGACGTGCTCGGGACCGTTGCCCTTCTGCAGGTTGTCCAGGTTGACCTGCCCGCCGAGCGCGAGGATCGGGTCGAAGTAGTAGACCTCGTCCGCGCCGAGCTCACCCTGTGCGTCCCGCGCGGCCTTGTGCAGATCGCGCAGGTCGGCCAGGTGCGACGACGATCCGGTCAGGTGCTCGGTGAAGAACGCCACGCCGTCCTCGGACACGATCGCGTTGTGCTGGAAGTGCGGGTCCAGGCACTGGATGCGGTCCCGGCCGTCCGCCCGGTCGTAGTGGTAGACGTGCCCGAAACTCGTGACCGCGAACGGCACGCTCGTCACGCCGGACCCGAACCACGTCTGCAGGACCGGCATCCAGGTGCCCGGGTCGACGAGGGCGACACGACCACCGCCGTACCAACCGAGGCCGTGGGTCCGCCAGAGCTCGATCAGCGCCGATGGCAGCTGGCCCTCGCCATACGTGATGAAGTCGGCGTCCGGGACACGCGTGCCGGCGTCCGGCGGGAAGGTGTCGATGAACGGCTGCACCGTCGTGGTGTCGGGCATTACTCACTCCCCAGTGATCCGGTGTTGCTGATTTGTAACCCGACGTTAGCGCCCGGCCGCGCCAACTCCCGGTATTGCCCCACCGTGCCGTGCCTCACGCCGCCCTCAAAACGTCGCGAGTGACGGCTTCCTCGCCGACTGACGGTCTGATCGCGCCGTCACTCGGCGAGGAAGCCGTCATTCGGCAGAGATGGGTGGTCGGCCCACGGCGAAACCGATTCGTCGCCGCGCTCGGGGGGATGGGATCATGTGCGGTATGACTGACGCCGCCGAGCAGAATGCCCCCCGGATCCCCGACAAGCCGACCGTCGACGGCCTGGAGGACAAGTGGGCGGCTGTATGGCGGGAGCAGGACACCTACAGGTTCGACCGCGAGCGCGCCCTGTCGCTCCCCCGCGACCAGGTGTTCTCGATCGACACGCCGCCGCCGACCGCGAGCGGCAGCCTGCACGTGGGTCACGTCTTCGGTTACACCCACACCGACGTGGTCGCGCGCTACCAGCGGATGCGGGGCAAGGAAGTGTTCTACCCGCTCGGCTGGGACGACAACGGCCTGCCGACCGAACGCCGTGTGCAGAACTACTACGGCGTGCGCGGTGACCACTCGGCGGCATACGACCCGGACTTCACGCCGCCGCTGCAGGGCGCCGAGGGCAAGTCGGTCAAGGCGGCCGACCAGGTGCCGATCAGCCGCGCCAACTTCATCCCGCTGTGCGACGAGCTGACGACCGAGGACGAGAAGGCCTTCGAGTCGCTCTTCCGCCGGCTCGGTGTCTCCGTCGACTGGGCGCAGACCTACCGGACGATCGACGACCGTTCGCGCGCGGTCGCCCAGGAGGCGTTCCTGCACAACCTGGAGCGGGGCGAGGCCTACCAGGCCGAGGCGCCGGGCCTGTGGGACGTGACGTTCCAGTCCGCCGTCGCGCAGGCCGAGCTGGAGGCGCGGGACTACCCGGGCGCCTTCCACCGCGTCGCCTTCCACCACGGCGACGAGAAGGTCTGCATCGAGACGACGCGCCCTGAGCTGATTCCCGCGTGCGTCGCCCTGATCGCACACCCGGACGACGAGCGCTACCAGGCACTCTTCGGATCCACAGTTACCTCACCGCTCTTCGGCGTCGAGATCCCGGTGGTCGCCCATCGCCTCGCCGAGGCGGACAAGGGCGCCGGCATCGCGATGTGCTGCACCTTCGGTGACCTGACCGACGTGATCTGGTGGCGCGAGCTGCAGCTGCCGACCCGCTCGATCATCACCCGCAACGGCCGACTGCAGGGCGAGACCCCCGCGTGGGTCGCCGGCGGCCCGGGCGAGACGTTGTATGCCGAGAGCATGGCCACCAAGACGGTGCACTCAGCCCGCGTCGCGATCGTCGACGCACTGCGCGAGTCCGGCGACCTGGACGGTGAGCCGAAGCCCACCCAGCGCAAGGCGAACTTCTTCGAGAAGGGCGACAAGCCGCTGGAGATCGTGACCAGCCGCCAGTGGTACCTCACCAACGGCGGTCGCGACGCGGACCTGCGCAAGGCCCTGGTCGCCCGCGGCGAGCAGATCGGCTTCCACCCGGCGTTCATGCGCAGTCGCTACGCCAACTGGGTCGACGGGCTCAACGGTGACTGGCTGATCAGCCGGCAGAGGTTCTTCGGCGTGCCGTTCCCCGTCTGGTACCCCCTCGACGCCGATGGCGAGCCGGACCACGAGCACCCGATCCCGGCTGCCGCGGACTCGTTGCCGATCGACCCCGCGACCGATGTGCCGCCGGGCTACACAGCCGAACAGCGAGGCGTGCCCGGCGGATTCGTCGGCGACCCCGACATCATGGACACTTGGGCCACCTCGTCGCTGTCCCCGCAGATCGTGTCCGGCTGGCCCGTGACGAGCAACGCGGGTGGCCGCAACGACGACGAGCTGTTCGCCAAGATCTTCCCGATGGACATGCGCCCCCAGGGCCACGACATCATCCGCACCTGGCTCTTCGCGACCGTCGTGCGCAGCCACTTCGAGCACGACACCGTCCCGTGGACCGACGCCGCGATCAACGGCTGGATCCTGGACCCGGACCGCAAGAAGATGTCCAAGTCCAAGGGCAACGCGGTCACTCCGGAGGACGTGCTGACCCAGCACTCCGCCGACGCGGTCCGGTACTGGGCCGCCTCGGGACGCCTCGGCATGGACGCGGCATACGACGAGAGCCAGATGAAGGTCGGCCGTCGCCTGGCGATGAAGCTGCTCAACGCGAGCAAGTTCGCGCTCGGCATGGGCGAGGTCGACGGAGACCTGGCCGAGGCGGTCACTGACCCGCTCGACCTGGCCCTGCTCGCCGGACTGCACACCCTGGTGGACCAGGCGACGAAGCACTTCGAGTCGTGGGACTACACCCGCAGCCTGGAGCTGACCGAGGCGTTCTTCTGGACCTTCTGCGACGACTACATCGAGCTGATCAAGGACCGCGCCTACGGCAGCCAGGGCGACGCCGCAGCCGCGAGCGCACGCGCCACGCTACGCATCGCGCTGGACGTCCAATTGCGTTTGTTCGCACCGTTCCTGCCCTACTCGACCGAGGAGGTCTGGTCGTGGTGGCACGAGGAAACCGTGCACCGCGCGTCGTGGCCGACGGTCGACGAGTGCGGTCCGTCGACCGGCAATCCGGCGGCACTGCAGGTGGTCGGTGACGCCCTCGCCGGCATACGCAAGGCGAAGTCCGATGCCAAGCTCGGCATGCGCGCAGAGGTGACCTCGGTGACACTCGCTGCCCCGACCGACGCGCAGGAGCTGCTGCGGGCGTCCGAGGGCGACCTGCGGGCAGCGGGCAAGCTCACCGGCGCGCTGGACTACGCCGACGCCGACGCGCTGCAGATCCGCGACGCGCAGCTGGTTCCGCCGCCCCCGCGGAAGAAGTGACGACTGTCGTCGGTTACTCGCCCACCACGGGATTTCCGGGCGACTAACCGACGACAGTAGCCAGTCGCTCGTAACGAAAGAATCGCGTTGCGACGTGCGAACGCATCCGGCGCCGTAGGTTGGACCGGTGGAATCTGGGGTGGACAGATCGCCGCGGGGGGCGGCGGATCGCCGGTTACTGCTCGTGGCAGCAGGAACCGTGCTTGCTCTCATGGCGCTCATCGTCGTCACGACGGCGTCGCGCACGCCGATCCTGCAGAGTCCCGACCGGGATCCGAACCTGCACATCCGGCACGCCAAACTCACCGCACTGGTGCAGCGACCGTCCTCCAGCTCGGCTCCCACCAACTCCTCGGGTGACCGACCGAGCGGCCTCTACCAGGTGCTCGGCAACATCATCCTGTTCGCCATCATCGGTGCCCTGTTGTTGGTCGTCCTCTGGGTGACGGTTGCCGTCGTACGATCCGTCATCCGCCGCTGGCGACACCGGCGCCGGGTCCAGCACGACGGGCCGCCGCCCGAGGTGGACGACGCCGTACTCGACGCAGTCACCGAGGCCGCCGGGCGCCAGCAGTCCCTCATCCTGGAGGGCACGCCGTCGAACGCCATCGTCGCCTGTTGGGTCGACCTGGAGCAGGCGGTCGCACAGGTCGGCGTCGCACGACGGCCCAGTGAGACCTCCGCCGAACTCACCATCCGGGTGCTGGACGCGCTCGACGTGGACCGGCGCGCGTTGCGAACGCTCGGCGCGCTCTATCGGGAGGCCCGCTTCTCCGCGCATCCGTCGACCGAACCGGACCGGGCAGCCGCGCAGGAAGCGTTGTCCGTGCTGTACCGGTCACTGCTCGCGACCGCCAAGGCGCAGGTATGACGCGCCCCGCCCCTCGTCTCGACCCGGAACGGCCGCGCAGCTGGCCGCGACGGGCCGCCACCCTGCTGATCTGCTGGGTCGTCGTGTGGGCGCTCACCGGCTGGCTGCAGATGCACCCACAACCGGTGGGGATCCTCGCGGCGCTCGGCGCTCTCTTCGCGGTCTGCTGGTGGGCGACCGACCGCCGCGCCGCCTGGGAACCGACCGACTGGGCCGGCGATCCGATCGGCCGGCGGCTGCGCACCAGTGCCGACTCCCGGATCAGCTACCTGCGTCGGCTGATCGACGACGCGGCGGTGCAGAAGGCCGACGGTGAGCCGAACGCGAGTGCGGGCAGCGTGCAGGGCATTCTGCGCGACATCACGATCGACCGGCTCCAGCACAGCGCCACCACCAGCGGCATGGGGCGCGTGC
This sequence comes from Flexivirga sp. G2, assembly GCF_055397625.1. Taxonomy (NCBI): domain Bacteria; kingdom Bacillati; phylum Actinomycetota; class Actinomycetes; order Micrococcales; family Dermacoccaceae; genus Flexivirga; species Flexivirga sp. G2. The sequence goes on along the minus strand of NZ_AP039675.1, from coordinate 1,363,412 downwards.
CGGACGACGATGCGCTGATCGCCGGCGCCGACCCGCACCTGGCCGACTACTTACTGGCTGATCCACCACCACTCGTGACACATCGAAACCTGACCGACATCATCAACCGCATCGAGGCACTGTGACCGAGCAATCCACCGCCATACCGTCCATCGCCGAGACGACCGCACGCGCCGAGCAGATCCTCGACCGCGTCGGCACGGCCGTCGTCGGGAAACGCGCCGCGCTGGAGCTGGTCCTGGCGACAGTCCTTGCCGGCGGCCACGTGCTGCTGGAGGACAATCCCGGGCTGGGGAAGACACTCGCCGCCCGATCCCTGGCACAGACGCTCGGGCTGGACTTCGCCCGCGCCCAGTTCACCCCGGACCTGCTGCCGGCCGACCTCACCGGCTCGTTCATCTTCGACCAGCGCACCGCCACTTTCGATTTCCGCAGGGGTCCGCTCTTCACCGGGCTGTTGCTCGCCGACGAGATCAACCGCACGCCGCCGAAGACCCAGGCCGCACTGCTGGAGGCGATGCAGGAACGCCAGGTCACGGTCGAGGGCGAGACTTTCCGCCTGCCGCATCCGTTCCACGTCATCGCGACCGCGAATCCCGTTGAATACGAAGGTACTTACCCACTCCCCGAGGCACAGCTGGATCGGTTCCTGACCCGAGTCAGCTTCGGTTACCCGACCGGGGACGAAGAGACCGACGTGCTCCGGCGCCGCATGCAGCGCCGGCACGAGGACATCACCCTCGAACCGGTCACCGACGCCGCCGGGCTGCTCGGAATGCAGGCGGCGATCGAGCAGCTCGTCGTCGAGGACTCGGTGATCGACTACTGCGTCCGCCTCGCCGCAGCGACGCGCGATCACGCACAGGTGCTGATCGGTGCCTCCCCGCGAGGTTCCCTCGCGCTGCTGCTGGTCGGCCGGGCGCTCGCGGTCGTGCGCGGCCGGGACTACGTGACTCCCGAGGACATTAAGACCGTCGCTCAGGCGGTGCTGATCCACCGGGTCACCATCAAGCCGGAGTTGTGGATGAGTGGCGTGACCGCGTCCACCGTCGTCCGCGGCCTGCTCGACAACGTGCCGGCGCCGACGACGGCAAAGGCCTGAGCGACACATGGAGAGCCGCACCACCCGCGTCGCGGACGAGGCCATCAGCTGGCAGGTCACGCCGGCATTCCTGCGGGCAGCGATGCTGGCGGTGGTCCTCATCGGTGCCGCCGTCGGCTTCGGCCGACCGGACCTGCTGGTGCTCGGCACGCCGTTGCTGATCGTGACCGTGTGGACACTCGCGACCCGCCCCGGCGCCATACCCGACATCACCGGGACGGCCTCGACCAGATCACCGGTCGAGGGCAGCACCCAGGCCTGGACGGTGCGCATCGACGGTGCCGAAGAGGCGGAGCAGTTCGCGCTGTTCGTCGCCGACCGGCGCATGCTCACGATGACGCCGGACTCGGGCGCCATCGCCGGCACGCTCGAGGACGGACACGCCCTGCGCACCCTGCGGTGGCGACCGGACCGATGGGGCACCCGCCAGATCCTCGGCACCCGGGTCGCGCTCTACGGTTCATGGGGCGGTTTCCGCTACGGCGCGGCACGACTGCCGGGCATCGAGATGACGACGCTGCCGGACACCGCGGCATTCGACAGCAGGAGGGCACTACCCCATCCGCAGGGGCTGATCGGCGTCAACCGCAGCAACACCCGCGCCGAGGGCACGGAGTTCGCCGACATCCGGCACTTCCAGGCCGGCGACCGGTTGCGACGGATCCACTGGCCGGTCTCGGCCCGCACCGGCACGCTGCATGTACGCACGTCGTTCGCCGAACAGGACACCGAGGTTCTCGTCGTGCTGGACGCATCGACGGACTACGGCACCGGGGACCCGGAGGACGACACCGCCAGTTCCCTCGACCTCGGCGTGCGGGCGTCGGCCGGTCTGGCGACACATTTCCTCGGCCGCGGCGACCGCGTCGGTATCGAGGTCGTCGGAGGCATGCACGACGTCCGGGTGCCGATCGGCATGGGCGCGCTGCATCGCCGCCGGATCATCGACTGCCTCGGCCGGATCGAACGCGGTGCCGGGGCCGGGTTCCGCGCGGCCGCTGTTCACACCCGACTGCAACCCGGTGGCGTGCTGCTGCTCGTCAGCCCGTTGCTCTCCCCGATGCCGTTGACCCTGGCCGCCAAGCTCGCGCAGCGCGGCGTGACCGTGCTGGTCGTCGACTGCTTCCCCGGAGACCTGCCGATGGACGATCCGGTCATGGCACTCGCCGTACGCCTGCGGCTGTTGGAGCGCGCACGCGAGATACACGCGATCGAGCAGCACGGGGTGCCGGTCACCCCGTGGCGTGGACCGGGAAGCCTCGACCCGGTGCTGGAACGGCTGTCCGCCCGGCCACAACCGCGGATGGTGCGCCGATGAACCTGTTCCCCAGCATGGACCGCATCGTCCAGTTGCACCGCGACCGGATGGTCGCCCTGGCCACGGCGCTCGCGGCGGCCATCCTGGTGCTGCTGATCACCGACCTCGCCGCGAGTATGACGTGGTGGGGCCTGCTCGCGACGTTGGTCGCCTGCTCGGTCGTACTCGGCAACAGTGAGAGTTTCGCCGGGCTGATCCTGCTCTGCGCGATGCTCGTGCAATGGGTCACCAGCGGGATGGCCGACGGGTCGTGGTGGGTCGTGCCCGCCGCCTGGCTGCTGCTGATCGCGCACGTGGCGGTGGCGCTGACCGCCAGCGGTCCCGACCAGGCGCCCATCCCCCGGGCCGTGCTCGCCCTCTGGGTCCCCCGCACCGTCCTCGTCGGTACGGCGACGACCGCGGTCGCCGTACTCGCCCTGTTGATCGAGCCGACGAACGACCAGCTCATCCCGTATGGCGTGGCCGGTGTCCTGATCGCACTCGTCGTCGCAGTCCTGGTGGTCATCCGGCTGACCGACGACCCGGACACGGAAACGCCCGACTCCGGTCGGTGACCGGGCCGGGCGTTCCTACGCTCGTATCAGGCGGATTCCTTGCGCTGCGTGCGCTTTCGGGCCGGTGGCGCCTCGCGGCGGACGATCGTCGGATTGACGTTGTCGAGGACGACTTCGCGCGTGATCACCACGCGGGCGATGTCGTCGTCACTCGGGACGTCGAACATGACCGGCAGCAGCACCTCTTCGAGGATCGCGCGCAGTCCGCGGGCACCGGTGCCGCGCAGCATCGCCTGCTCGGCGACGGCCTCGACGGCGTCCTTGGTGAACTCCAGCTCGACGTTGTCGATGTCGAACATCTTCTCGTACTGCTTGACCAGGGCGTTGCGCGGCTCGGTCAGGATCGAGACCAGACCCTCGCGGTCCAGCGGCTCGACCGAGGTGATGACCGGCAGGCGGCCGATGAACTCCGGGATCAACCCGAACTTCATCAGGTCCTCCGGCAGCACGTCGGAGAAGCCGGTCATCGGGTCCTTGGCGGTCTTCAGGTCGGAGCCGAAGCCCAGCCCCTGCCGCCCGGTGCGGCCCTCGATGATCTTCTCCAGACCGGCGAACGCGCCGCCCACGATGAACAACACGTTGGTCGTGTCGATCTGGATGAACTCCTGGTGCGGGTGCTTGCGACCACCCTGCGGCGGGACGCTCGCGGTGGTGCCCTCGAGGATCTTCAGCAGCGCCTGCTGCACACCCTCACCGGAGACGTCGCGGGTGATCGACGGGTTCTCGCTCTTGCGGGCGACCTTGTCGATCTCGTCGATGTAGATAATGCCGGTCTCGGCCTTCTTGACGTCGAAGTCGGCGGCCTGGATCAGCTTCAGCAGGATGTTCTCGACATCCTCGCCGACATACCCCGCCTCGGTGAGGGCGGTTGCGTCGGCGATCGCGAACGGCACGTTGAGCATCCGGGCCAGCGTCTGCGCCAAGTAGGTCTTGCCGCAGCCGGTCGGGCCGATCAGCAGGATGTTGGACTTGGAGATCTCGACCGGCGGGCCGTCCTTCTTGGTCGCCGCGGGCTGGTCGGCCGCCTGGATGCGCTTGTAGTGGTTGTAGACGGCGACGGACAACGCGCGCTTGGCGTCGGTCTGGCCGATGACGTACTGCTCGAGGAAGTCGAAGATCTCGCGCGGCTTCGGCAGCTGCTCCAGGCCGAGCTCGGAGGTCTCGGCGAGCTCCTCCTCGATGATCTCGTTGCACAGGTCGATGCACTCGTCGCAGATGTAGACACCTGGTCCGGCGATGAGCTTCTTGACCTGCTTCTGGCTCTTACCGCAGAAAGAGCACTTCAGCAGGTCGCCGCCTTCTCCGATGCGTGCCACGTGCCCTCCAGTCGTATGCCGTGCTGCGTATGTCGTGCCGGTCGGTCGTGCTGCCACCCGGCGTCGCGGGTGTCGATCACTTCGTCGGGCCGACGCTACCTTGCGTGGACCGTCGCAGGTTCCATTGAAACCCGGTGTTGCGCGTCAAGTCACGCCTGTCCGCTGACAGCGGAATGCGCGCCCTTCGGCCGCAGTGCGCGACCGCGGCTGCAAACGCCGAGTGACGGCTTCCTCGGCGAGTGACGGCCGGAACAGACCGTCGGTCGCCGAGGAAGCCGTCACTCGGGATGGCTCTGTTACTGGGCCGAGGCCTTACGGCTGCTCAGCACCTGGTCGATCAGGCCGTACTCTTTGGCCTCCTCGGCCGTCAGGATCTTGTCCCGCTCGATGTCCTGCTTGACCTGCTCCGGCGTGCGGCCGGTGTGCTTGGCCCAGGTTGCCTCCAGCCACTCGCGCATGCGGAACACCTCGTTGGCGGTGATCTCCAGGTCGGAGGCCGTGCCGCCGGTGCCCTCCATCGCGGGCTGGTGGATCAGGATGCGTGCATTGGGCAGTGCGAACCGCTTGCCCGGGGAGCCCGCGCCCAACAGCACCGCGGCGGCGGACGCCGCCTGGCCGATGACGAACGTCTGCACGTCGGGCTGGATGTACTGCATGGTGTCGTAGATCGCGGTCAACGCCGTGAACGAACCACCCGGGGAGTTGATGTACATCAGGATGTCCCGGTCCGGGTCCTGGCTCTCCAGCACGATCAGCTGCGCGATGATGTCGTCCGCGGACGCGTCGTCGACCTGCACCCCGAGGAAGATGATGCGGTCCTCGAAGAGCTTGTTGTAGGGGTCCGACCGCTTCATGCCGTAGGAGGTGCGCTCCTCGAACTGCGGCAGGATGTAGCGGCTGCTCGGCTGCGGGGCCTGCAGCCCGGCATACGGCGAGTTCATGTGTCCTCCAAAGCTGTTGCTCATGAGTTGCTCCGACCCGGTGCGTCGGTCGAGCTCTCGAAGACGTGGTCGACGAAGCCGTACTCGAGGGCCTCCTGTGCCGAGAACCAGCGGTCGCGGTCGGAGTCCTTCTCGATCTGCTCGACGCTCTGACCGGTGTGCTCGGCGATCAGCTCGGCCATCTGCTTCTTGATGAAGACCATCTGCTCGGCCTGGATCTTGATGTCCGAGGCCGTGCCGCCGATACCGCCGGACGGCTGGTGCATCATCACCCGCGCGTGCGGCGTCGCGTAACGCTTGCCACGCGTGCCGGCCGACAGCAGGAACTGGCCCATGCTGGCCGCCATACCCATGGCGACGGTGGCGACGTCGTTGGGGATCCAGTTCATGGTGTCAAAGATCGCCATGCCGGCCGAGATCGAACCGCCGGGGCTGTTGATGTAGAGCCAGATGTCCTTCTCGGCATCCTCGGCCGCGAGAAGCAACATCTGCGCGCAGATCGCGTTGGCGTTGTCGTCGCGGACGTCGGAGCCGAGGAAGATGATTCGTTCCTTGAGCAGCCGGTTGTAAATCTGATCGTCCAGGCCCATCTGTCCTTCGGTGGCCATGGACACCTCCTGTGCGTTGCTCACCGCGTCTCCATCGTTCGTTGGTGATGATGTGTCATCTCACTGGACCCTAACGCCCGCACCCCCCGACTAAGTCCCCGGTTCCGACGTTGTTCGCCCACGGCGGAATTGTCGGCTCGCAAGTCCGCCCGACGGACGACGAAACCCCTCCCTCGCCCGATGGCGCGGAAGGGGTTTCGTGGTGTCGTCATACCTGCGAGGTATGCCGGGAGCCTGCTCAGACGGTCGCGTCGTCCTTCGACTCGGCGTCGTCCTTCGACTCGTCGGCGGTGTCGTCGGCGCCGGCCTCGTCGGTCGCGCCCTCGACGTCCTCGTCCTCGTCATCGAGCTCGCTGAGGTCGACCTCGTTGCCGTCGGTGTCGACGACCTTGATCTCGTCGAGCACGGAGGCGAGCGCCTTGCGGCGGGCGACCTCACTCATGATCGCGGGGACCTGGCCCTGCTGGTCCAGCACCTGCGCGAACTGGTTGGGGTCCATGCCGTACTGCTGCGCAGACATGACGATGTACTCGATCAGCTCTTCCTGGGAGACCTGCACCTCGTCGCGCTCGACGAGCTTGTCCAGGATCAGCTGGGTCTTGAGCGACTTGCGGGTCGACTCGTCGACCTCCGCGCGGTGCTCGTCGTCCTCGAGGCGGTCCTCGTTCTCCAGGTGCTGGTGCACCTCGTCCTCGATGATCTTCTCCGGCAGCGGCAGGTCCAGGGTCTCCAGCAGGTGGTCCAGCGCCTTGTCACGCGCCTGCACCCCCTGCTCGAAACGCTTGCCCTTCTCGACCTGCTCGGTGACCTCGGCGCGCATCTCCTCGAGCGTGTCGTGCTCGGAGGCCATCTGGGCGAAGTCGTCGTCGAGTTCGGGCAGCTGACGCTCCTTGACGGCCTGCACCGTCACCGTGACGTCGGCGTCCTCACCCTCGTGGTCGCCACCGGCCAACGGCGCGGTGAAGGTCTTGGTCTCGCCGGCCGACAGCCCGGTCAAGGCCTCGTCCAGGCCGATGAGCATGTTGCCCGAACCGATCAGGTAGTTGATGCCGGAGACGTCGTCGATCTCCTCGTCGCCGATGGTCGCCTTCAGGTCGATGGTGACCGAGTCGCCGTCAGCGGCCGCGCGCTCGACGCCGGCCAGCGTGCCAAAACGCTCACGCAACGCGTCGAACTCCTTGTCGACGTCCTCGTCCGACACCTTCAGCGGGTCGACCTCGACGGTGATCTGCGAGAAGTCCGGCAGGTCGAACTCCGGCGCCGTGTCCAGCTCGGCGTCGAACTTCAGCGGCTGCTGGTCATCGACCGGCACCTCGGTGACCTCGACCTCCGGCTGACCCATCGGACGCAGGTCGTTCTCGGCCAGTGCCTGGCTGTAGAACGTCGGCAGCGCCTCGTTGATCGCCTCCTGCAGCACCGCCGGACGGCCGATGCGCTGGTCGATGATCCGAGCCGGCACCTTGCCCTTGCGGAAGCCCGGCACCTGAATCTGCGAGCCGATGGCCTGGTAGGCCTCGTCGACGCTCGGCTTCAGTTCCTCGTAGGGAACCTCCACGGAAAGCTTCACGCGGGTCGGACCCAACTTCTCGACGGCACTCTTCACTGCAGGGACTCCAAAAATGGTGGTGGTACGGCTCCGGACTGGGAGCCCGTCATTGCTGCGATGTCGTACACCGCACTAACACGTCATGCTAGCTGTCGGGGTAGCCGGATTCGAACCGGCGGCCTTCCGCTCCCAAAGCGGACGCGCTACCAAGCTGCGCCATACCCCGTGCCTGTGCTCCATCAACTTCACCGCCGCGCATGCCGGTTTTGGCGTGCACGAGGGCGGGCAGTAGGCTAACGCCTCGGTGAGCAGGGCCGCACATCGGCGGTCGCATCCACCACGCGGGCGTAGCTCAATGGTAGAGCCTCAGTCTTCCAAACTGATTACGCGAGTTCGATTCTCGTCGCCCGCTCCCTCACGATGAACGGCCCGTGGCGCTTGTCGCCACGGGCCGTTCATCTGTTCGGTCGCCTGACTCCTTTTGGCTCCGCTCCTCCTCCGGCAGGACTCGCTGGCGCTCGCCCTGCCGGCATCGTCGCTTCACCCTGTGGACCGTCGGCACCCTTTCGTCAGACTTACCAGCGCTCGCGCCGCCGTTGCACGCCTTTTCCATGATCGAGCGACCCGCATCGTGACTACATCGGTGTTCTTTTCGGGCTTACCTACTCGTGGGTAGAAATTGGTCGTACGGGTCTCGACTCTGCTGCGCCAAATGTGCGAGGGTGCAAGGACCAGCCGTTGACGTGGGGTCGACGGCGAACAGAAGGAGATATTCCAATGGGTCTGTTCGACAGCGCCAAGGACAAGATTTCCGACCTCGCCGGTGACAACCAGGACAAGATCGAGGACGGTGTCGACAAGGCGGGTGACGTCGTCGACGACAAGACCGGCGGCAAGTTCTCCGACCAGATCGACAACGCCGGAGACACGGCCAAGGACAAGCTCGGCGACCTCTGAACCGCCGAACTCAACGCGAAGGGCCCGGGTGCACACCCGGGCCCTTCGCTGTGTCGTGGCCGGGACGGCCCCGCACGTTCAGCTCACTCGCGCCAGATCACCACAACGGCGCGGTCGTCGGCCAGTCCCCCGCTGCCCATCGTGCAGATCCGGGTCGCAGCACCACGCGCACCGACCGACAACGCCCGATCCGCATGACCGAGCATCCGGTCCACGCCCTGCATCAGGTCGACGCCCGGCTGCTCGATGACACCGTCGGTGAAGAACAACAACGCGTCTCCGCGCTCGAGGCGCCCGCTCACCCGGGTGAAGTCGTCGGCCGACTGCCGGTCGAGTATGCCGAGGGCGATGCCCGAAGCCCCGTCGATCCGTGCGAACCGGCCCGAGCCGGCGCGGAAGTGCATGGCCGGCGGATGCCCGGCCGAGCCGATGGTGTATTCGCCGGTGGCCAGGTCCACAGAGGCGTGCACGGCCGTCGCGAAACCCTCCGACCAGCCCTGCCGCATGAGGTAGTCGTTGGCCGCGGGGAGGAACCGGTCCGGCTCCATCGCACCGAGCAGACCCGCGAACGCGCCACCCAGCAGCAGCGAACGGGTCCCGGCGGTGCAGCCCTTGCCCGAGACGTCGACCAGCGCCAGGTCGAACCGGTCCCGCGTCGGGCAATTGCCCACGACGAAGTCGCCCGAGAAGGAATCGCCATACGCCGGCTGCACACTCGACTCGACATTCCAGCCGGCAGGCAGGATGGGCAACTGCCCCTGGACCCGTAGCCGCTCCCGCAGGTCCATCAGCATCGAACCGCCGACCGCGGTCGTGACGCCGGCCCGCGTATGACGCCGATCCACCACCGACACAACGGCCATCGTCGCGGCCAGCACGAGCCCGAGCGCGAACGCTTCGGAGCCTCCGCTGTCGAGCGCACTCATCAGGTAGACGACGCCGATCGCGGCGAACACCCACATCGTCCGTCGGGTCGACAGCACCATGCGTGCGGCGACCGCGAGCGGGATGAAGAAGGCGAAGGTCACGTCCCGCGGCCACGCCACAGTGACCAGCCCGACCAACAGCACCAGGCACACGAGTGCACCTGTGGCGCTGCCGGATCCGGGTCGAACAGTCGCCGCCGACGGGCGGGCGAGCCGCCGCGGTGCAAGCGAGAGATCGATGGCCATGTCGGAATCCTGACCCGCCGCTGAGGACAGGATCGACAGAATTTACTGACTTCTTACCCATCCCATGCCAAATCCATGAGATAGGGTGCGCGCTCACTCCTCGGGAGGCAGCTGACCGCTCTTCTCGTACTCGCCGACCATGTCGATTCGGCGCTGGTGACGTTCCACTCCGGAGAAGGGCGTCTCCAGGAAGACCCGCACCATCTCCTTGGACTCCTCGACGGTGTTGAACCGGCCACCGATGGAGATGATCTGTGCGTTGTTGTGCTGTCGGGCCAGCTGTGCCAGCTCGGTGTTGTAGCACAGCGCGGCGCGAACGCCCTTGACCTTGTTGGCCGCCATCTGCTCACCGTTGCCGGATCCGCCCAGCACGACGCCGAGCGAATCGGGCTCGGCCGCGACCGCCTCCGCGGCGCGCAGCACGAACACCGGGTAGTCGTCGAGTTCGTCATACTCCGTGGCGCCGTGATCGACCACGTCGTGGCCTTCCTCGGCGAGCCAGGTCACCAGCGCCCGCTGCAGTTCGTATGCCGCGTGGTCGCCGCCGATGTGTACCCGCATCGTGTGTGTCTCCTCAGCTGAAGTCGGGACCCTTGGTGCGGGTCCGCTTGATCTCGTAGAAACCCGGGGTGCCGGCGACCAGCAGGCAACCGTCCCAGAGCTTGCCCGCTGCCTCGCCCTTCGGAGCCGGCGTGACCACCGGGCCGAAGAACGCCACGTCGCCGATCGACACGACCGGGGTGCCGACATCCTCGCCGACCAGCCCGATGCCGCGCTCGTGCGACATGCGCAGCAGCTTGTCGATCTCGTCACCGGGGACGTTGTCGTAGTAGCCGATCAACTCGGCCGGCAGACCGACCTCGGCGAGCGACTCTGCGACGGCCGTGCGCTGACCCTCGTCCGTCCCGCCCATGCCGCCCGGGTGCAGGCGGGTGCCGATGGCGTCATACAGCTTCTTCTTGTATTCGTCACCGTGCTCGCGCGCGGCGGCGATGACCACGCGCACCGGCCCCCAACCGCGGTCGAGGAGCTCCCGGTAGCTCTCCGGAAGGTCGTCGCGACCCTCGTTGAGCACCGACAGGCTCATCACGCTCCAGGTCACGTCGATCGGGCGGACCTTCTCGACCTCGATCAACCATCGGGACGTCATCCAGGCCCAAGGGCACAGCGGATCGAAGAACATTTCTGCGGACTGCCGCTCGTCTGTTGTCACGCCTCAATCCTGCCACTGCGACGAAGGCCCGTTCCTCGCCCCCGCCGCCGTGACCTGAGTCGATTGGTTCAGCCTCCGGCTGACCGGCGCCCCGTGCGAGGATGACGGCATCCCATCCCACCTCGATGACGGAGCCTTTGCAGTGCCCAACACCAACCTCACCCGTGAGGAAGCGCAGCGTCGCGCCGCCTCACTCAGCGTCGAGTCGTATGACGTGGCCCTGGACCTGACCACCGGTCCCGAGACCTTCCGCACCACATCCCGCGTGCGTTTCACCGCGACCGACACCGCACCGACGTTCATCGACTTCCTCGGACCATCGGTCGAGTCGATCACCCTGAATGGCGAATCCATCGACCCGGCAACGGCTTTCGATGGCGCGCGGATCGCTCTTCCGACCTTGGCCGAGTCCAACGACCTCACCGTCGTCGCGACCGGTGTCTACATGAACACCGGCGAAGGGCTGCACCGTTTCGTCGACCCGAGCGACAACGAGGTCTACCTCTACACGCAGTTCGAGGTCGCCGACAGCCGCCGCGTCTTCGCGGTCTTCGAGCAGCCGGATCTGAAGGCGACCTTCGCCTTCACCGTCACCGCGCCGGCCCGCTGGGAGCTGATCTCCAACCAGCCGACGCCCGAGCCGGAGACTGCCGAGCAGACCTACACCGGACCCACCGGCACCACCGAGCCCGCCGCGACGTGGCACTTCGAGCCGACGCCGCGCCTTTCGTCATACGTCACCGCCCTGGTGGCCGGCCCGTACGACGTGGTGCGCGACGAGGTGCAGGCAACCGGTCGCACGGTGCCGCTCGCGGTCTACTGCCGCAAGTCGTTGCGCGAATACCTCGACGCCGACAACCTTTTCGCGGTCACCAAGAAGGGCTTCGCATTCTTCGAGGAGCAGTTCGGCGAGCCGTACCCGTTCGCGAAGTACGACCAGATCTTCACCCCGGAGTACAACGCCGGCGCCATGGAGAACGCCGGCTGCGTCACCATCACCGAGACCTACGTCTTCCGCACCCAGGTGTCCGAGGCCCTCATCGAGCGTCGCGCGCTGACCGTGCTGCACGAGCTGGCGCACATGTGGTTCGGCGACCTGGTCACCATGCAGTGGTGGGACGACCTGTGGCTGAACGAGTCCTTCGCCGAGTGGGCATCCACCTGGTGCCAGGCGGAGGTCACCGAGTGGGACACCGCCTGGACCACCTTCTCCAGCTCGGAGAAGACCTGGGCCTACCGCCAGGACCAACTGTCGTCGACGCACCCCGTCTACGCCAACATGCGCCACCTCGAGGACGTCGAGGCGAACTTCGACGGCATCACCTATGCCAAGGGCGCGTCAGTCCTCAAGCAATTGGTCGCGTATGTCGGCATCGAGCCCTTCGTGGCCGGATTGCGTTCGTACTTCGCGAAGTTCAAATGGGGCAACACGACCTTCGACGACCTGCTCGGCGAGCTGGAGGCGACGTCGGGCCGCGACCTGTCAAACTGGCGCGAGCTGTGGCTGAAGACCTCGGGCGCCAACATCCTGCGCCCGGTGGTCGAGGTGGACGACGCCGGTGTGATCACCAAGCTGCAGATCGAGCAGACCGCGCCGGCCGCCTACCCGACGCTGCGCCCGCACCGGCTCGCGATCGGCAGCTACCACCTGTCGGGCGGCTCGCTGACCGTGCAGGAATCGATCGAGGTCGACGTCGACGGCGAGCTGACCGACGTCCCGAAGCTGGTCGGCAAGCCGATGCCGGACCTGTTGCTGGTCAACGACCAGGACCTCACCTACGCCAAGGTGCGACTCGACGCACGCTCCCTGGAGACGGTGTTGGCGAACCCTTCCGGAATCGCCGACTCCCTCACTCGCGCAGTCGTTTTCGGCGCCCTGTGGGACATGACCCGCGACGGGGAGCTCGACCCCCGCAAGTACATCCGCTACGCGCTGGACGCGCTGCCGGCCGAGACGGACTCGAACCTCCGCATGGGGCTGTTGTCGCAGGTGACGGGTGCGACGACGGCGTTCCTGACCTCGGGGGCCGTCGGCAACACGACATCGTTCCTGCGTCCGGAGCAGCGTGCCGAGACCGCCGACCACGTGACGAAGGCGTTCCGCGCCCTGATGGCCGGCGCCGAGCCGGGCAGCGACGCTCAGTTGCAGTACACCCAGGCGTTCGCCCGGTTCGCACATCACGCGGACGACGTCGCCTACCTGCGCGGATTACTCAGTGGCACAACGGTTCTCGCCGGCCTGCCGCTCGACACGGATATGCGTTGGACGCTGTTGACGTCGCTGGCCGCGGCCGGCGCAGCGACCGACGCGGAGATCGACGAGCAGCTCGCTGCGGACAACACCGCGACCGGCATCGCACGGGCTGCCGGCGCGCGGGCGACATACCCGACCGCCGAGGCCAAGGAGAAGGCCTGGAAGGACCTGATCGACTCCGACACGTTGCCGAACGAAACGGGTCGTGCGGTCGCTCTCGGCTTCGGCCGCGTGCACGACACCGCGCTGCTCGAACCGTATGTCGAGCGCTATCACGCCGCACTCCGCGACGTCTGGGACTCGCGGACCTACGCGATGGCTGCGGGCATCGTGAAGCTCATGTACCCGATCGCGCTGGCCAGCCAAGAGCTGATCGACGCGACCGAGGCATGGCTCGAGGCCAACCAGGACGCGCCCGCCGGGCTGGTGCGTCTCGTCGCCGAGAACCGCGACATCGTGCGCGTCTCGCTGACGGCACAGGGCTACGACGCCTGAGTCGTCAGGAGGCCGGTACACGGCGGCGCGTCGCATTCTGCGGCGCGCCGCCGCTCTGTCGCTCACCGAGATCGACACGCACCACCAGCAATTCGCTCCCCAGGACCTGTACCTGTATGGCGTTGAACGCGCGCAGCGGGTGCCACGCCGACAGCCGCCGCTGCACGGCGACCGGATCCAGATCGGGCCGCAGCGTGGCAACACCGTCGACCCACCGGAACCGCAGGCCGACCCGCATCCGGATCCGGACCTGCGGATCGCGCACGATGTTTTGCACATAACCGGCACGCCTGCCGTGCTCCGCGACGATCCAGAAGGTGCCACCCTGTCTCCCGTTGCCGACGGGCGTCCGGCGTGCTTTGCCGGACCGACGTCCGGTCGTCTCCAGCAGGGCATAACCCAACGGCATCACGCCGAGATGCAGCAGCAGGCGTACCGGCGGATTGACGATCCATCGCTGGGCGAATCGCACCACCGCAGCCTTGCCGCCCGGAAACGCAAGGGTGAGAGCAAGATTCACCGGCAGCACGACCGCGTAGACCCACGCCGTCGTCGTACCGCTCCAGCCGAGCCGCACCTGAGCGAGCTGGATGGCCAACAACACGACCGAGGCGATCCCCATCGCGCTTACTCGTCGAACCATACGCTTGTATTGTTCCATACGTTTGTATGGTAGACAGCATGAGCGATTCGTCAAGAGCGTCGTCCCCTGCCGCTACCCATCTGATGGAGACGGTGTGCTCGATCATCGCGACAGAGGGACTCGACGCGGCGACGGTGCGCGAGGTCGCGTCCGCCGCAGGAGTCTCGATCGGCGCTGTCCAACATCACTTCCGCAGCAAGGACGAGATGCTCGCCGCTGCGTTCCGGCACGTCGTGGACGTGACCGAGCGGCGCATCTCCGAGGTCCAGCTCGGCACCGACATACGCCGCAACCTCGCGGCCATCCTGCGCGAGTTACTCCCCCTGGACGAGCCGCGTCTGCACGAGGCGAAGGTGTATGTCGCGTTCGCGGCCCGCGCGGCGACGTCGCCGGACCTCGCCGAGATCCAACGCCGCACCCTCGATCGGGTGAGCGCCGAACTCGCCGAGGCGTTCCGGGCCGCGGCCGAGCGGTCCGATATGACCATCACGACGGCCGTGGCCCGCAAGGAGGCGGAACTCCTGCTCGCCGTCACCGACGGCCTCACGTTCGACGCGGTGACACGCGGGCAGCAGCCCGACGCGAGGCGGCTGGGCGCGCTGCTGGACACCTACCTCCAGCACGCGCTGGACGAATAGCCCGCTGCTGCCGACAAACTCGCTACTGTCGCCAGTTACTCGCCGCTGACGCTGTCGAACCGGAGGTCGCTCAGCGGTCGCCGCGACGGGTCACCGCACGGATCAACCGCTTTGCGCGGCGGGACACCATCAGGTCGTCCAGCGTGGTCGGCTTCCGGTCCGGCCCGCTCATCGGCAGCCGCCAGTTGGGGTACTCCTCGTCGGTGCCCGGCTGGTTGATGGTGCGGACGTCGCCGGCGAGATCGTTGACCGAGACACCGAGCAACTTGCTGGGCGACCAGGTCAGAAATTTGTGCAGCGCGTCGACCTGGTCGTCGACCGATGTGCCGGCGCGCAGCAGCCCTCGTGAGCGCAGCTCGTCCAGCACCGCGTCACGCTGCTCCCGGTCCACCTCTTGCTCCTCCTGCAACGGGCGGGTCAACAGCCCCAACTCGTGGCGCACGTTGATGTGCTCGCCCTGCAGGTAGCCCGCCGTCGGCGGCAGGTCGTGAGTGGTGACGCTGGCGAGGGCGAGACTGCGGTAGGTCTCCGGCGGACGCGGCTTGCCGTCGTCGGTGCGCTCGAACCACAGCACCGACGTGCCGAGCACGCCGCGGTCGGACAGATAGTCGCGGACCCAATCCTCAGTGGTACCAAGGTCTTCGCCGATGACAACCGCCCCCGCGCGGTGTGCTTCCAGTGCGAGGATCCCGACCATCGCCTCGTGGTCGTAGCGCACGTAGGTCCCCTCGAGCGGCTTCTTGCCCTCCGGCACCCACCACAGCCGGAACAGCCCGAGGATGTGGTCGACACGCAGGCCGCCCGCCATACGCAGGCTGGTGCGCAGCAGGTCGCGATAGGCCTGGTAGCCGGTCTCCGCGAGTCGATCCGGCCGCCACGGCGGCTGACTCCAGCCCTGTCCGAGCTGGTTGTAGTCGTCCGGCGGAGCGCCGACCTCGATGCCCTTCGCAAGGACGTCACCGAGCGCCCAGGAGTCGGCTCCCCGTGCGTGCACGCCGACGGCAAGGTCGTGTATGACGCCGAGCGACATTCCGGCAGAACGCAATTCGCGCTGCGCGTCGACGAACTGCGACTGCACGACCCACTGCATCCAGCAGTAGAAGTCGACGTCCTCGGACAGCCGGTCGCGCTCCTTGGCGACCGCTTCGCTGCGCGGATCGTGCAGCTCGGCCGGCCAACTCGGCCACTCGGTCCCCCGGTCGGCGGCGATCGCACACCAGGTGGCGAAGTCGATGAGTGGCTGACCCTCGCGCTCGATGAAGCTCTCGAGGTCGCGACGCCGGCGGTGGGTGCTCTCGGTGCGGAAGATCATCCGCAGCGCGGCCTGTTTCGACTGCCAACTGCCGTCGCGGTCCAGGTGTTCCAGCGCGTTGAGTCGGCGTGCGTCGTCGCTGTGCCACTCGACGAGCTGGTGCTGGGCCGCGGACAGATAGCCGAGCTCGGCGACCTCCTCGACGCGGATGTAGAGCGGGTTGACGAAGCGCCGCGTCGTCGGCAGGTATGGCGAGGGCTCCATCGGGGCAACCGGCTCGGCCGCATGGATCGGATTGACCAGGACGAAGTCGGCACCCTGCCGCACTGCCCAGGTCCCGAGCTCGGCCAGATCGGCGACATCGCCGAGGCCCCACGAGCGCTCGGAGCGCACCGAGTAGAGCTGCGCGGTCAGACCCCACGCGCGGTCGTGCGCCAACGCCTCGGGCAGCTCCAGCCGCTCCGGGGTGACGATGATCGTGGACGCGGCGTCGCTCCCGGCGCCATACGTGACGTGCAGCTGGTGGTAGCCGAGCGGCAGGTCACCCGGCAGCTCGACGGTCACCTCGCTGGTCGGCAACCCGTCGATCTCCCGCGTCTCAGCAGGCCGATCGATCGGCTGCAGATCGCGAATCGTGCCGTCTTCCAATGTGATTCGTGCCTCAACCGAATCACCGTCGGGCACGTGGACCGGCACCCACGGCGTCCAGCTCTCCCGCATGACGATGACCGGCGGCAGGACGCGGCGCCACGGCTCGAGTTCCTTGTCGGCGAGCGACTGCTCGGCCGCGGCGTCATCCGTGGCGTCGACGTCGATCGCGGCCAGCACGGCACGGATGGTGTCGGCGCCGACGGTGACGTGTTTGCCACGCCAGTCCCAGTATTCGGTCGCGACGCCGTGAGCGCGGGCGAGACGAGCGAGTGCTTCGGAGGGGGCTTCGGGCATGGGAGCAGTCTGTCAGAGGCGGTTTGCCAGACCATGGCGGCAGGCCGTAATGATGGGCCCATGCCACTGCGATTTGCTGCCACCGACAAACAGTCGACCGTTGACTGGGCCGTGGGCGCGCCGTTGATGATCCTCTGCATCATCATCGGCGCCATCGTGCTGCGCTGGCTCGTCGTCCGCGCCATCGATCGCGCGGTGCGCGCGATGGAGAACCGCCAGACGCCGGAGCGCTCGAGCCGGGCCGGGCGAGCGTTGCGGCAGGCCACGGGTCTGGACTCGCAACGACGTCAGCAGCGTGCGGCGACGATGGGGTCGATCCTGCGTTCGGTCGCCACGATCCTCATCTTCGGGATCACCGCGCTGACCGTGATGGCGCGGCTCGGTGTCCCCCTGGCGCCGCTGCTCGCCTCCGCCGGGGTGGGTGGTGTCGCACTCGGCTTCGGTGCACAGAGCCTGGTGAAGGACTTCCTGTCCGGCATCTTCATGATCATGGAGGACCAGTACGGCGTGGGTGACGTCATCGACACCGGTGAGGCCATCGGCACGGTCGAGGAGGTGACCCTGCGCGTCACGCGCCTGCGGGATGCACAGGGAGTCGTCTGGTATGTCCGCAACGGCGAGATTCTGCGCATCGGCAACAAGTCGCAGGGCTACGCGACCACCTTCGTCGACATCCCGATCGGCATCGACCAGCCCACCGAGAAGGCGTTGCAGGTACTGCGCCGGGTCGCCGCCGAGGTCGACGACGAATCTCCTTGGAAGGAGAAGCTGTTGGAGGAGCCGGTCGTCGCCGGCGTCGAATCCATGGCCAACGGCGCTGTCACGCTACGGATCATCGCCACCTGCGTGCCGAACGAGCAGTACGGCGTGGCACGGGAGATCCGCGAGCGCGCCAAGATGGCCTTCGACGAGGCCGGGATCCGCGGGCCACAGCTGCCGCCATACGGGCCCACGATCGGGACCTGAGAGGATCGGCCGGTGAGTTTTTACGACGAGGTCGGCGGGCACGAGACCTTCCAGCGACTGGTGCACGAGTTCTATCTCGGCGTGGCCAAGGACGAACCGCTGCGCGCGCTGTATCCCAAGGAGGACCTCGGCCCGGCCGAGGACCGACTGCGGCTCTTCCTCGAGCAGTACTGGGGCGGGCCCACGACATACAGCGAACAGCGCGGCCACCCGCGGCTGCGGATGCGCCACGTCCCGTATGCCGTCACCCCCGACCAGCGCGACCGCTGGCTGCTGCACATGATGAACGCCGTCGACACGCTCGGACTCGACGCCACGCACGACGCGATGCTGCGCGACTACCTGACCCGCGCCGCCTACTCGATGGTGAACCGCTGGGAGGAGTGAGTCTCGGTGTCGTGACAACCGACTCGCCCCTTCACCTGCTCTGACAGAACATGATCAGGGGAATCCGACGGGAGCCGCCAGGCTTCACCGAGTTCGTGACGGCTCGGGGGCCGTCACTCGTGCGGACGGCCATGCTGCTGACCCACGACCACGCGGCGGCCGAGGATCTGGTGCAGACCGCGCTGGCGAAGGCGTGGCCGAAGTGGGAGCACACCGAGCAGCCCGAGGCATACGTACGCAAGATCATCGTGCACGAGTTCGCCCGTGGTTGGCGCCGCAAGTGGCGCGGCGAGGTACCGACCGGCGAACTGCCGGAACAACATCAGCCCGACAGCAGCGCCACCGTCGCCGCACGCGCGGACATCGTGCGCGCTCTCGCCGAGCTGCCACCGAAACAACGGGCGGTCGTCGTGCTGCGCTATTTCCACGACTACTCCGAAGCCGACATCGCCGAGGCCCTGGGCATCAGCCCGGGCACGGTGAAATCCCACGCGTCGCGAGCCCTCGCCGCCCTGCGCGTCAGCACCGACATCTCGGATCAGGCCGGGAGGCAGTCATGACCTATACGACAGACGAGTTGCGCGACGCTCTCCACACGTATGCCGAGGAAATCCCCCACCCCGATCCGGCCCGCCTATTGGCAGGGGCGCATCGCAAGCGCGAGCACGGCAAGCGGGTTCGCACCGCAGTCATCGCCGGCGTCGCAGCGGCCGTCATGGCCATCGTGGCCGTGATCGGCGTGCAGTCGATCGGGCACGACAAGGCGTTGACGCCGGCGCAGTTGAACAAGAAGTTCCACACGCACTACGCGGCGTACACGCGCGGGTTGAAACTCACCGACATCGTCGAAGTGCCAGTGCGGAAGGTCGCTGACCCCAACAACGCGTCACCGGCCACGAATGCGGTGAGCGTCAACCTGCCGAAGGTCGGATCGACTGTGTACGTCGTGTGCGACAGTTCGGCGATCCTCGGTAAGGGCGGAGATAACAACACCGCCGATTACATCGATATACAACTTCGCGGAACGGGCAACCTGTTCGCGTCGTGCGGCTCCGGCGGTTCCCTCCTGGGACCCGCCAAGTCCGGCGAGAACCACAAGGCATGGATTGTCACCGACGCGACCCCAGCAATCTCAAGGGCGCCGATCGCCATCTACACCCAGATTGCTTGGGATGACTACCCGATGAAGACACGGACGCTCAACCCGAAGCCGCAGTCGCTGAGCCCGTCCCAGGATGGAGAGCACGACGCGCACTTCTCAGGGACCGGCGATACGCCCACCAGTAAGACCGTCCATGTGCCGGCGTCGATGGCCCGTGGCGCTACCTTCATGGTCGCGCCGAGCAGCACCGGACGTTTCCAGGTCCTGGTCAATGGAAAGGTCCAACGGCTCGACTACTCAGGACTCCCAGCCAGCATGGGCGGGCCGTACGCATGGTTGCCGCCTGGCCGGGATCCCGAAGTCCGTGGCACTTGGTTCGACTACTGGCCGGACAGCGGGAATGGGGCCACGGGAGACGCCAGTCTTGCCGGCCCGAAGCCGGGCAGCTCGGCCACGATTACGATCCGCGCCGTAGGAACGACCGGTCCGTGGAAGGCAATGCTCGCTTGGAACAAGAAATAGCGGCCAGGCCGCGGACGCGCAGGATGTGCATTCGCCATACCGAATCGGCACACTGGATCGGGTGACCCGCTCGACTGACACCCTTGTGCACGCAGCCCACCCCGACGGCGAGTGGTGGCGCAGCGCGGTGATCTACCAGATCTACCCGCGCTCCTGGGCGGACGCCGACGGCAACGGCATCGGTGACCTGCCGGGCATCACCGCCCGACTCCCCTACCTGCGGTCGCTCGGGGTCGGCGCGGTCTGGCTGTCGCCCTTCTACACCTCACCCCAGGCCGATGCCGGGTACGACGTCGCCGACTACCGCAACGTGGACCGGCTCTTCGGCGCGCTGCCGGATGCCGACGAGCTGATCCGAGTCGCGCACGACAACGACCTGCGGGTCATCGTCGACCTCGTGCCGAACCACACCTCCGACGAGCACGCCTGGTTCCGAGCCGCACTCGCCGCGGCACCGGGCTCCCCCGAACGCGCGCGCTACATCTTCCGCGACGGGACGGGCGCCGACGGCGAGCTGCCGCCGAACAACTGGCAGAGCGTCTTCGGTGGCGCCGCGTGGACCCGGGTGGCCGAGCCGGACGGGACGCCGGGCCAGTGGTACCTGCACCTCTTCGACCGCAAGCAGCCCGACCTCGACTGGGAAAACCCTGTCGTACGAAGCGAGTTCGAGGACATCCTGCGCTTCTGGCTGGATCGCGGCGTGGACGGCTTCCGGGTGGACGTCGCGCACGGACTGGTCAAGGCCACCGGCCTGCCCGACTGGAGCGGCCCGATGAACATGCTCGACATGACCGAGGATCAGACACCGCCCCCGATGTGGGACCAGGACGGTGTGCACGAGATCTACCGGGCGTGGCGCAAGATCCTCGACTCCTACCCCGGTCAGCGTGCGATGTGCGCCGAGGCATGGGTCGAGCCGGCCGAACGCGCGGCGCGCTATGTGCGCGACGACGAGTTCCAGCAGGCCTTCAACTTCGACTTCCTGGTCACCCCCTGGCGGGCGAAGGACCTGACCGACGCGATCGCCCGTTCCTATGCCGCGAACGACGAGGTCGGTGCCCCCACCACCTGGGTGCTGTCCAACCATGACGTCGTGCGGCACGCGACCCGGCTCGCGCTGCCGGTCGGGAAGCCGCGCCCGAACGGCATCTTCGCGACCGACCCGCAGCCGGACGCCGCACTGGGACTGCGCCGGGCACGCGCCGCCACCACCTTGATGCTGGCGCTGCCAGGTGGGGCCTACGTCTACTACGGCGAAGAACTCGGACTCCCGGAGCACACCACGCTGCCGGACGAGGTACGGCAGGACCCGACCTACGCGCGCACGGGGCACAAGGAGGCGGGCCGCGACGGCTGCCGGATCCCGATGCCGTGGGAAAAGGACTCTCCGTCCTACGGATTCGGACCGAGTGACGACACTTGGCTCCCGCAGCCCGAGTCGTATGGCGATCTGGCCGTCGACCAGCAGGACGGTGTCGCCGGCTCCACGCTGGAGCTCTACCGCGAGCTGCTGCGGCTGCGCCGGGAGCTGGGTCTCGGCGAGGGCTCGGCGACCCAGCTCGACCTCGGCCCGGATGTGGTCGCATACGACATCAGCAGCGTTGACACCACGGTGCGGGTGATCCTCAACCTCGGCGACAGCCCCTTCGAATTGCCTGCGGGCAGTGAGGTTCTCGTCGCCAGCTCCCCCGCACTCGGTGGCCGAGGAGCGAGGAACGAGCGTCTCGAGGTCCCGACGGACACGGCCGTCTGGCTGACAATGCGGGTCGAGCGACGTCCTGAGTAGCCCGCGAGGGACGAGCGGGCGTATCGAAGGGTAGGGCGAGCCGCCAGGCGAGGCCGTATCGAGACCTAACGCACCAACACGTGACCCGCCGGCGTGGTGAGCCGGTGCCAGCGGCCGGCGGCATACACCTGCGCGGTGTCGCCGACCAAGAAGCCCAGCGTGTATGACGCGAAGGCGACCGCAGCCGGCAGTCCGTCGATGCCACCGGAGGTGGCGATCGACCGGCCCCACACCCGACGGCGCAAACCGTCGACCGCGGCAGCTCCGGAGCCCTCCGGTGCACCGGCTGTGATCTCGGCAATCCCTTGTGCGGCAGCGTCTTTCAGAGTCTGAGCGGCGATCTCGCCAACCGGTACCCAGCCACCCTGCGGTGGCGACACCGAGGCCCACCCGGCGCGCACCTCGGTGGGTGGCACCGGCAACTCCGTGTCGTTGCCCGCGCGGGCGAAGCGATCGCTGAGCCCCGCCAGCGGCACCACGACGTCCAGCTGCGCCGGCTGCGCCAGCGGGACGGTCCGCAGCCCGAGAGTGGTACCGGCGCCGGTCAGACCCTGCCCGCCGAGGACGCCGACCCAGACCGCGAGCACCCCACCCACAGCTTGCAACCGGACCGCACCGTCGGAGTCCAGCTGCCGCGCACGGCCGACATACGTCACGAGATCGGCACGCGTCTCGGCGTCGGCGAGGTGCAGGATCACGCGTGCCCCTTGGGCCGGCGCTTCATCTGCACCGGCGGACCGACATGTGCCTCGAGCAGCGGCCGGTGCTCGGCGGCGATGCGCACCGGTCGCTGCGTCGCCATGTCGAAGACGACCTGGGTCGTCTCGCCCACGGCATACACCTCGGCATCCCGCTCCCGCGAGGAACGCACCTCGTAACTCGTGTCGAACGATGCGCCGGCCAGCTGGGACACCCAGATCGCGACCACGATGGGTTCCTTGCGCCAGTGCAGTTGGCGCAGGTAGTCGATCTCCGCGCGAGCGATCAGCAGCGGCGGCCGGCCGTCGGGACCGGTCTCGACCGACTCGAACCACTGCGCGAACGCGATCACGCGTGCCTCCTCCAGCAGGCGGAGGAACTGCACGTTGTTGACATGGCCGAGGGCGTCCATGTCGGACCAGCGCAACGGAACGTCGACGTAATAGGGGCGGGGGCGGGCAGGCATGCCGTCATGGTCCCAGGTCGATCGTTACGCTCACCGGGTGACCTCCGACGATTCGACCACCCCGTTGCCACCCGTCGACGACCTGCTCGACGTGCTCGACCTGCGCTCCGTGGGCGAAGCGCGCTCCAATTCGGTCATCACCGCGCCGGACGGTGCACCGGAGATGGACCTCAGCGAGCGCACCCTGCAGCTCTTCTCCGGGCGCAGCCAGGAAACGCCGCACGGCCGTGCCTTCGGCGGGCAGGTGCTGGCACAGAGCGTGATCGCCGCCGGGCGCACCGTGGCGAGCGCCGGTTTCGCCACCCGTCCGATCCATTCGTTGCACGCCTACTTCATCCGGCCGGGCGACTCGCAGCACCCGATTGAGTTCGGCGTCGAGAACCTGCGCGACGGCAATTCCTTCTCGGTCCGCCGGGTCTACGCGATGCAGTACGGCAAGACCCTGCTCTCCGGGACGTTGTCCTTCCAGGAACCCGCCGACGGCCTGGACCACCAGGCGGCGATGCCGTCGGTGCCCGACCCGGACCGGGTGCGCACGACGGCCGAGGAACTCGAGGGCATCGACCACCCCGCCGTCGACCACTGGAAGCGGCGCGCGCTCGACGTCCGCACGGTCGAGGGCGCCCTCTACCTGGTGCCCGGGCGACAGCACGCCGCACACCAGAACGTCTGGATGAAGGCCGTCTCGGCGCTGCCCGACGATCCGCTGCTGCACGCGGCCGTCCTCGCCTACGCGTCGGACTACTCGCTGCTGGAGTCGGTGCTGCGCCGGCATGGCCTGGTCTGGGCCGATCGGCGGCTGCGCCCCGCGAGCCTCGACCACGCCATGTGGTTCCACCGGCCGGGCCGCATCGACGACTGGGTCCTCTACGAGCAGGAGTCGCCGTCCGCCTCGGGTGGTCGTGGTCTGGGCCTCGGCAAGATCTTCGCCCTGGACGGCAAGCTGATCTGTTCCGTCGCGCAAGAGGGCATGGTGCGCGTCAAGGAGTAGCACGATGGTTGACCAGCGGGACCTGATCGAGGCGTGGGCCGCCGAGGAACGCGCCCAGCCCGACGGCTGGGACTTCAGTGCCTTCGAGGGCCGGATGTCGGAGTCGCCGGAGCCCTGGGATCTCGCCGCTGTATGGCGTGCCGCGCTGTCCTCCGCCACCCGCGTGCTCGACATGGGCACCGGCGGCGGAGAGTTCCTGTCCCGCTTCGCGGACCTGCTCCCGGGTCGCACGGTCGCTTCGGAAGGCTGGCTCCCCAACATCGGTGTCGCGCGAAATCGCCTGGCGCCATACAACATTGGCGTGGTGGGCGCCGACCCGGACGAGACGGGCAGCCACCTGCCGTTCGCCGACGACAGCTTCGACCTGGTCCTCAATCGCCATGAGGCCTACGACGCGGCGGAGGTATGGCGCACCCTGTCACCCGGCGGCGTCTTCCTCACCCAGCAGGTCGGCGGTGACGAATTCGGTGAGGTACGAACGGCGTTCGGCATGCCACCGAGCGCCCCACACGTCTACTACCGACGCTTCCGGCAGGAGCTGGGCGACGCCGGACTCGATGTCGTCGACGGTGCAGAGACGGTCGGGCACTACGCCTTCGCCGACATCGCGGCGTTGGTCGCCTACGTGCAGCTGGTGCCGTGGGACGTCCCGGAGGACTTCACCGTCGCTCGGTATGCCGACGAGCTGCTCCAACTGCACGACAGCGGTCCGGCGGCCGGCGGCCCCTTCCGGGCAACGCGAAAACGCTTCTGGCTCAAGGCGATCAAACCGGCCATGACCGGAGTCCTCAGGGAACGATGACCACCTTGCCGCGAGTGTGCCCCTCGCGACTGAGATCGAAGGCCGCACCGACTCCGTCGAGGCCGAACGTCCGGGCGATCTCGACGGTCAGCTTCCCTGCATCGGCGAGCTTCGCGAGGGTGACCAGGCCGTCGTGGTCCGGTCGGACCCACAGATAGTCGCCGCCGTTCGCCGTCACCGAGGCATCCGCGATCGATGCGTGCTTGGCACCCTCCGCGAGGACCGCCAGAGTGACATCCTCGACGTCGCCGACGAAGTCGACCACCGCGTCGACACCGTTCGGTGCAAGTCCGCGGACCCGGTCGACGAGCCCGTCGCCATACGTCACCGGCTCGGCGCCCAGCTCGCGCAGGTAGTCGTGATTCCGGTCCGACGCGGTCCCGATGACACGCGCACCGGCCGCGACGGCGATCTGTACGGCGGCGCTACCCACCCCGCCGGCCGCACCATGGATCAGCACCGTCCTGCCGGCGCCGTCCGGTAACATGTCGGTGGCCGTCAGCGCGCGCAGCGCGGTCAGACCGGCCAGCGGCAGGCCACCGGCCTGCTCGAAGTCGAGCGAGGCCGGCTTGTGCGCGACTGCTCCGGCCGGCACCGCGACCAGCTCGGCGAAGGTACCCCCGTGCACCGATTCCTTGCGCGCGTAGGCGTAGACCTCGTCGCCCACGGCGAACTCGGGCGTGTCCGGGCCCACTGCCCGCACGATGCCTGCGACGTCCCAGCCCGGGATCACCGGGAAGACCGCGTCCATCAGACCGTCCAGGTAGCCGGCCATGACCTTCCAGTCCACCGGGTTCACGCCGGCAGCCTTCACCTCGATGAGCACTGCCCCGGGTGCGACCTTCGGGTCCGGCAACTCACCGACCGTCAGGCTCGAATTGTCTTGCGAATAGGACGAATAGCTTGCTGCTCGCATCGCGGACTCTCGGATCGGGAACGACTCTGGTCGAGCCGGAATCCAGTCTAGAACCGGCTCTCCACGACGGAACATCGCCTCCGGGGCGGCTCGCCGACCCCGGATATCCGCGGGTTCGCAGTCTGCTCGCCATACCCTCCTTTCATGGGCGAGCGAACCCACTGGCGTCAGGAGCAGGTCTACGTACGCCGCCGACGTGTCGCACTCGCCGTCGTCGCGCTGGTCGTCGCCGCGCTCGTCACCTCGGTGGTCGCACTCTGGCAGGTCGTCGACCCCGGCCCGGCACAAGCAGTGGACACGACTCAGTTCTCCTCCGCGACAGGGCAGGCCACCGATGCCTCGACGGCGCAGCCCGAGGTGCGGCAGGACGCTCTGTCGGCGGACACCCGCTTGCGCCGGATCGACCGCTTCACCGGGGGCATCACACCGAAGTCGGTCGACGCGAGCGGACAGGGCCTGGTGCTCGCCAACAACATGATCTACAGCCACTCGATCACCATCTACGACAGCAGGACGCACCAACTGCTCCAACGGGTCCCGGACTCGATCGACCTGTCAAAGTTCGGTTTCCCGGAGCATCAGGGCGTCGCAAAGGGTGGTCCGGTCGAGGCCGCGTGGACCAAGGACGCGAAGTACGCCTACGTCTCCAACTACGTGATGTCCGGCCCGGGATTCAAGGGTTTCGCGACCGACGAGTGCTCGCCGAAGAGCGGCTTCGACAACGGATTCGTCTACCGCTACAACGTCGCGAAGAAGACCTGGGACCAAGCCATCGAGGTCGGCGCGGTGCCGAAGTACGTTGCGATCACACCGGATCAGCGCAAAGTCGTGATCAGCAACTGGTGTGACTTCACCATCAGCATCATCGACCGCGCGAGCGCGAAACAGACCAAGGTGATCAAGCTCGCGGCGCAGCCTCGCGGCATCGTGATCATGCCGGACAACAAGACGGCATACGTCGCGGCGATGTACGGCAACAAGGTCTTCCGGGTCGATCTGGACACCGGCGAACACCACGTGATCATGGACGTCAACCGCCCACGGCATCTCGTTCTGTCCCCCGACAGCAAGTCGCTCTACCTCGCCGCCAGCGGCACCAACCGCGTCTACAAGATCTCTACGAGCACGGACAAGGTTGTCTCCCAAGTGGTTTCGGGACCGGAACCACGCAGCATGACCATCTCGCGGGACGGCACCGCGTTGTATGTCGTCAACTACTTCGGCAAATCCGCGAGCAAGATCAGCACCTCGGACATGAAGGTGGTCCAGCACGTGCCGACCGATCCGTCGCCGATCGGGATCACCTACGACGACGCGACGCACCAGGTGTGGGTCGCCTGCTACGGCGGCAGCATGCTCGTCTTCGACGACAGGAAACGTGCGACCGGATCGACGGCGTCGGGCGGCTACGCACCGTCGTCCGATCCGACGGCGACCGCCACCGCGGAGTGACATCGGGGCGTGTGCTGAGATCGACGTATGACGATCCCGCTCCCGCTCACGCCGACCACTCTCACCGGACGCCTGGTCCGGCTGGAGCCGCTGAGCCATGATCAGCACGACGGGCTCGTCGAAGCCGCGTCCGACGGTGAACTGTGGGATCGGTGGTACACCACCGTGCCGCGACCGGAGGACATGCGCGCCGAGATCGACCGCCGCCTCGCCCTGCAGGAGCAGGGCACGATGCAGCCGTTCACGGCCGTGCGGGTCGCGGACAACGTCGTCATCGGTATGACGACCTTCATGGACATCGTCCCGTCGGTGCCGCGGCTGGAGATCGGCTCGACCTGGAACCGTGAGTCGGTGCACGGCACCGGCACGAACGCCGAGAGCAAGCTGCTGCTGATGACGCACGCCTTCGAGGAATGGCGGGTGGAGGCGGTGCGCTTCCGCACGCACAAGATGAACCTGCAGTCCCGCGCCGCCATCGAACGCCTCGGCGCCGAGCTCGAGGGCCTCCTGCGGGCCGACTCGATCGACGCGCAGGGCGTCGTCCGCGACACCGCGCAGTACAGCGTCCTCGCCCGGACCTGGCCGATGGTCAAGACCAACCTGCAGCACCGCCTGCGTCGTCGCTGAGATCCACGCCACGAAGCTCTCCGCGCCTTCGCCGGTCCGATACGTCGCGAAGACCCCGGAACGAGCGGCGTTATCCCGTTGCCCCTGTCGGGGGCAGCCGTCACGATGTGACGCATGACTTCACGAGCCGCGAATTTCTGCTTCGACGCCGCCGACCCCTACGCCCAGATGATGTGGTGGAGCCAGGTGCTCGGCGACTACCACCTCGAGGAGGACGACCCTTCGCGACCGGGTGACGAGGAGGCCGGCCTGATCGGGCCGAACAACACGTTCCTGTTGTTCCTCAAGGTGCCTGAGCCCAAGACGATCAAGAACCGGGTGCATTTCTGCCTGCGCTCCACCGACCTGACCCGCGACGAGGAGGTCGACCGCATCCTCGGACTCGGCGCGACCATGGTCAACGACCTGCGCCAGCCCGACCGCGGCTGGGCCGTGCTCGCCGACCCAGAGGGCAACGAGTTCTGCGTGCTGCTGTCGGACGCCGAGCTGGTGGCTCGCGAGAACGCCTGAGTCACAGCCCTTTTTCCCGTCGAGAGGACAGTTGTTGCTGCGAAAGCTCACCGCTCATCGCAACTGCTGTCCTCTCGGCGAACTGGATCGCCCGACGTTGGCGCGCGGTGGTCGCACGAGCGGCGACGCCGGCAACGGCGAAAGGCCGGGTCCACGAGTGGATCCGGCCCTTCGTCGTGTAACAGCGGAGCGTCAGTCGCGGGTCAGGCGACGGTGGGTGACGCGGTGCGGACGGGCCGCTTCCACGCCGAGCCGCTCCACCTTGTTCTCCTCGTAGGACGCGAAGTTGCCTTCGAACCAGTACCAGTTGGCCGGGTCCTCGTCCGTGCCCTCGTAGGCCAGGATGTGGGTCGCGACCCGGTCCAGGAACCACCGGTCGTGGCTGATGACCACGGCGCAGCCCGGGAAGTCGAGCAGCGCGTTCTCGAGCGAGCCGAGCGTCTCGACGTCGAGGTCGTTGGTCGGCTCGTCGAGCAGCAGCAGGTTGCCGCCCTGCTTCAGCGTCAGGGCGAGGTTCAGTCGGTTGCGCTCACCACCGGAAAGCACACCCGCCTTCTTCTGCTGGTCCGGGCCTTTGAAGCCGAACTGCGAAACGTATGCGCGCGAGGGGATTTCGACCTTGCCGACCTGGATGTAGTCGAGCCCGTCGGACACGACCTCCCAGAGCGTCTTCTCCGAGTCGATGCCGCCACGGCCCTGGTCGACATACGAGATGTCGACCGTGTCGCCCACCTTGACCGAACCGGAGTCCGGCTCCTCGAAACCGACGATCGTCTTGAACAGCGTGGTCTTGCCGACGCCGTTCGGGCCGATGACGCCGACGATGCCGTTGCGCGGAAGCGTGAACGACAGCCCGTCGATGAGGACGCGGTCGCCGAAGCCCTTCGTGAGGTCCTTGACCTCGATGACCTGAGCACCCAGGCGCGGGCCCGGCGGGATCTGGATCTCCTCGAAGTCCAGCTTGCGGGTCCGGTCGGCCTCCGCCGCCATCTCCTCGTAGCGCGCCAGACGCGACTTGCTCTTGGTCTGGCGGGCCTTGGCGTTGGACCGCACCCACTCCAGTTCGGACCGCAGTCGCTTCGCGAGCTTGGCGTCCTTCTTGCCTTGGACCTGCAGGCGCTCCTCCTTCTTCTGAAGGTAGGTGGAGTAGTTGCCCTCGTAGGGGTAGAGCCGGCCGCGGTCGACCTCACAGATCCAGCCTGCAACGTGGTCGAGGAAGTAGCGATCGTGCGTCACGGCGAGCACGGCGCCCGGGTACGCCGCCAGGTGCTGCTCGAGCCAGTTGACCGACTCGGCATCGAGGTGGTTGGTCGGCTCGTCGAGCAGCAGCAGGTCCGGCTTGGACAGCAGCAGCTTGCACAGCGCGACACGTCGGCGCTCACCACCGGACAGCACCGTGACGTCGGCGTCGCCGGGCGGGCACTGCAGCGCGTCCATCGCCTGCTCCAGCTGGGAGTCGAGGTCCCATGCGTCGGCGGCATCGATCTTCTCCTGCAGCTTGCCCATCTCGGCCATCAGCGCGTCGAAGTCGGCGTCCGGCTGGGACATCTCCTCGGAGATCGCGTTGAAGCGGTCGAGGTCGGCCTTGATCTGCCCGAGGCCCTCTTCGACGTTGCCACGAACGTCCTTCTCCTCGTTCAGCGGCGGCTCCTGCAGCAGGATGCCGACGCTGTAACCGGGCGACAGGCGGGCCTCGCCGTTGGACGGCTGGTCGAGGCCGGCCATGATCTTCAGGATCGTGGACTTACCGGCGCCGTTGGGGCCCACGACGCCGATCTTGGCGCCTGGGTAGAAGGACATGCTGACGTCATCGAGGATCAGCTTGTCCCCGACAGCCTTGCGCGCCTTGGTCATGGTGTAGATGAACTCGGGCATGCGGAGAAGGCTATCGGGGCGACGCCGTGCCGCCGAAATCGTGTCGCTGTTTCGGCCTCGCGGGCGCCGGTCAGCTGGCCTGTTGCTCGACCAACGGCCCGGACACGCGCGCGACCTCTTCGCTGGTCAACGCGCTCGTCGACTCGTCCGAAAGCTGATCCGGCAGCTGATCGGGCAGCTGATCGGGCAGCTCGCCGGTCTGCTCGGCTGCGGACGCAGCCGACGCCGTCCCGGCGGGATCGGTCGAACTGCCCGCCCACGGATCGGCCGGGGTGCTCGCGCCGGCCTGTCGCCAACTCGGCAACGCTGCTCCCCTGCGCTGCCCCTGACCGGAGACGCGCTGGAAGGCGGCGATGCCGAACCGCAGGTCCGGGCCGACGTTGACCGCTTCGATCTCCGGTGCGGAGCGCGTCTCCCCGTTCGGCCCCTGCCACTGGTTGATGCGCAACTTGCCGTGGATCAGCACCGGCTCGCCCTTCGACAACGACTTGTGTGCGTTGGCGCCGACAGCGCGAAACGCGACGACCTTGTAGAACGAGCTCCGCCCGTCGACATACCCGCCGCTCACCTGGTCGTGATGAAACTCGTTGACTGCCACCCGGAAGGTGGTGAAGTCGCCCTTGTCGCTGGTGATCCGTTCCGGATCGGCCGTCAGATTGCCGCAGACGGTCACGTATGTCTCGTTCATGTCGAACCCCTTGCCTGATCTGCTCGACGCCCGCCCTCCGCGTGCATCGACGTGGACCTTCAGGCTGGGGCCGACGTCGACAGCCCGCGAGGGTGTCGGCACGCCGCTGTGGACGGGGCCGCCATCGGAGCCGGGATGTGGACGGGACTCAGCGAGCAGCCGCAGCCAGCGCTTCGCGGGTGTCACGGTGTGCCTGCAGCACCCGCGCCACCGGATTGACGATCTGTTCGATGCCGACCGTGGCGATCGAGGAACGCAACCGCGCATGCACCTGTTCGGCACGCCGCTCCGCACCACGCGCCGCCGCCCAACGCGAGACCAGAGCGAGCAGCACCCCCGCAAGGAGACCGAACACCAACATCAGCAACGGAATCGGCAGACCGATCCACTTCGGCGACGAAGCATCGACGTGGGCGAAGCCCAACGCGACCAGCAGCGCCAGCCACACCAGACCCACCAGGGCGACGGCCGCGAAGACCCATTGGAACGCGGACGCGACCGACCACCACGCAGGGCGCTTGTCGTGCAGGTCGGTGCCGATGACCGCCTGGTCGAGCTTGTCGTGCAGATGCTCGTCACCCGGTGTCGCGGCACGCTGCGCGGCCTCCGCCCAGGACGCCGGCAGACCTTCCGCCGCGCGCCGACCGAGTTTGTGGGTGGCCACGTCGACCGCCGCCCGAGCTGCCGGCCCGGCCGGTGGCAGGGACGAACGACCCAGCGCGAGCTTGGCGCCGGATCGATTCATCGTGTGCGCCTCGTCCAGCCGCAGCCGGCGCAACGGCTCCGGCCGCAGCCGGTGCACCCACCGTGTGAACGGCCAGCCGGTGAGGTGCTCTGCCTGCCGCCGATAGTCGCGCCGCACGGCGTCGACGACGGCCGGAACGCCGGCCGCACGGCACAGCGCATCGGTGAGTTCAGAGTCGTCCTGGCCGGCCAACTCGACCTCGGACGGTGCCACACCCGCGCGCAGGGTGCGCGCCGCACCACGCACGTCGGCCAGCAGTCGCTGCTCGGCGGCGTTGCGTTCCTGCACGACCGTCCCGATCGTGCCGGCGAGGTCGTCGACGCCGTACCCACGCACCGCCGAGGTCGGCAGGATCGGCACGTCGGACAGCCCGTCGGCGTCCAGCAGCCGGTGCAGATCTTCGACACACTCGGAGATCTGAGCCCGATCGAGCCGGTCGATCTGGTTGAGCACGACGAGGGAGACCGCGTCGTGACCGGCCAGTTGCTTCACGTAGTCGTCGTGCAGCACCGCGTCGGCATACTTCTGCGGGTCGGTGACCCAGATGAAGACGTCGGCGAGTTCGATGACCCGGTCGGCCTCCGCCCGGTGTTGCGCGACCCGCGAGTCGAAGTCGGGCAGGTCCAACAGGACGAGGCCGTCCAGCGCCTCCGCACGGCGGGCGTTGCGCGGCACCTGGTGACGGGTGCCGACGCCGAGCCAGTCGAGCAGGTCGCTGCTGGGCTCGTCACCCCAGATCGCCGCCGTCGGCACCGAGGTCGTCGGACGCCGCGCACCGATCCGTGAAACCGGTTCTGCCACCAGCGCATTGAACAGACTGGATTTGCCGCTGCCAGTTGCGCCGGCAAGTACGACGACGGTTCGTCCGCCGACAATCCCCTGCCGCTTCGGAACCTTGCGCAGGACCTGCTGCGCGTGTGTGACCGCGTCGGTGGGCAGGTGCTCCCCGCCGGTGCGCAACGCGTCGCCGAGGGAGTCGGCGCGTGCGGTCACGTCCGACCAGCTGACCTTCTGTTCCGTCATCGCTTCGACCCGTGCTTCGTCGTGCTGCCCTGCGCCGCCCGCACCTCGCCGATCGCCGCCCGGAGCGCCTCGGCCGAGGAACCGTTGCCGGCCGTCTCGGTCAGCACGGTGTCGAAGCGGGTGCGTTGTGCGTCATACAGCTCCTCGGTGCGGGTCAACAGCCGGGTCCGTGCCTTGGCCGCCAGGGTGCGCACGGCCTGATCGCCGAAGACGGCCTCGAGCAGTCGTTGCGCCAGGATGGCCGAACCACCGGCGATGCCCACCTCGGCACCCGTCAGGCCGGCGGTCGCGGAGAAGACCACCAGCATCAGCAACACCGAGATGCCATTGACCCCGAACGCCAGGAAGCGCGCGGTCGTGCGCTTGCCGCCGGCTTCCTCGCGCACCATGGCAAGCACGTCGTCCTGCCACGCACGGACCAACTTCTCGGTTTGCGCGACGAACTCGTCGGAAACAGAAGAGAGTTCGGGGTGCGCAGCGACCAACTCCGCTCCCCCGGGTGTATGGCGCCACTGCCGCGCCACCGTGATGGTCGCCGTCTCGCCGTGTGCCTGGAGAAGGGCAGCGACACCGGTCTGCAGCGCGGCACCGAGGTCGTCCGCCGGCCGGCGGGTGCGGGCACGCAGCGCGGTACTGATGCGGTCCCGCATCCGACTGACACCGGCCTCCAGTTGCCGGAAGACCTCGCCGGTGCCGACGAATTCCTGCCAGCGGGCCAGCACCTCACCGCGCAGCAGCGTCCCGTCCTGCATGCCGTCGGCCACGCCGGCGAGTGCGGCGGCATACGCATCGGTGGCGACCTTCTGCAGATCACCGCGAGCTGAATCCTGTTGCTGCAGAGCAATTTCCAGCTCCGAGGCACGTCCGCCGAGCGAGTCGAGGGCGCCTTGCAGCGTGCGGCGGATGACGATGCTGCGAGCCTGTTGATCCGCGGCGAGCGAGGCCAGCCAGCCGTTGATGCGGGCCACCTCGACACCGGGCAGCAGCCCGTCCGGTCCGAGCTTCGACTCCGCGATGGCGAAGACAGGAGACTGACCGAGTCCCTGCTCCATCAGCATGGTCGCGAAGTCGGCCCGCACTTCCTCCATCGCGTCCAGTGGCACCCGATCGAGCACGACGGCCACGGAGGTGCCGCGTTCGATCGCCTGCTGCAGGAGGTTCCACGGCACCGCGTCGGCATACCGCATCGCCGTCGTGACGAAGATCCAGAGGTCGGCGGCCGACAGCAGCTGCCGGGCGAGGTCGCGGTTGGCCGAGACGACCGAGTCGATGTCGGGAGCGTCGAGCAGCGCGAGCCCCTGCGGCACGTCGCCGGCGACCAGTCGCAGCGTGCTCGGGTCGCCGGTCTCGGGCTCGGCGCCGGTGAGCCGGGCCAGGCCGGGCAGCACTCGCGTGCCGGTGAACCACTTCTCGTCAGCCGGGTTGTGGATCAGGGTCGAGGCGCGCGTCGTCGGCCGCAGCACACCGCTCTTGGTGACGGCCTCCCCGACCAGCGAGTTGACCAATGTCGACTTGCCCGCGCCGGTCGACCCGCCGACCACCGCGAGCAGCGGAGCATCCAGCGACGCCGCCCGCGGCAGGATGTAGTCGTCCAGTTGCGCAAGCAGTTCGCCGCGCGCACGTCGTGCGTGCCCGGCGTCCTGCAGCTCCAACGGGTATGCCGAAACATCAACACTGCGGCGCAGAGATTGCAATGCGGCCAGCAGTCGCGCTCCCTCGACGTCATCCGACACGTCGCACATCATTTCGTGGTGACGGCCCGGACTCAACTTGGCCCGCCGTCGGCGAGCCGGAGAGTCGCTGCGACCGCCATTTCGTGAGCACCCCCGGTAGGACTCGAACCTACGACCTAGAGATTAGAAGGCTCTTGCTCTATCCAGCTGAGCTACGGGGGCAAGGACTCGCAGATTACCGGACCACACGGTCAGCTCTCGGGTCGATCGGACGGGTATGGCGCCCGCAACAGCTGCCGCACCTCGTCGTGCGAGGTCTGACCGAACACGCGGTATGCCGCGCCGACGGCCGAGAAGTCCGGTGGTTGCCAGGGGCAGACGACGTCGTCGGCCACCTCCCGCAGCGCGGCGCACACGTCCGGCGGGCCGATCGGCGCCACGGCCACGATCCGGGCCGGCCGCTGAATTCGTATGGCGTGCACCGCGACCCGCATCGTCGCTCCGGTCGCCAGACCGTCGTCGACGACGAGAACGACGCGATCCTGCAACGGCACTGCGGGCCCACTGCCGCGATAGAGGTCCTCCCTGCTGCGCAGCTCCGCCACTTCGCCGGCCAGGACCCGGTCGAACTCCGCATCGGTCACCCGCGCCCGCCGCAGGACGTCCGGGTTGCGCACGATCTCCAGGCTGCCCGCGGCCTCGGCCACTGCACCCATCGCGACCTCGGGTTGTCGCGGCAGACCCAGTTTGCGGACCACCAGCACATCGAGCCTCACCGCCAACCGCGCGGCGACCACGGCGGCCACCGGCACCCCGCCACGGGCCAGACCGAGCACCACGTCGTCGCGGTCGGCATACTCCGTCAGGTCCGCAGCGAGCGCGGTCCCGGCCGCGGCGCGATCGGCATACGGCAGCTGCCTCCGGCCGGCCATGGCCACTCCCTCTACCGGGTCGTCATCCCCCGGTCGTCGTAATAACGGTAGAGCGCCGAGTCGAGGAAGCGCACCCGTAACAGCGCCACGATCTCCAACAGATGGTCCTCGGCCTCGAGCACGGGCGCACTCCGGTCGCCGCGATCGATCCGCGCCCGAACCATTGCCAATTCGCTTGCGGCGTCCTGCAATTCGCGCATCTCGTCCTGCGCTTCGGTGCCACCGTGATGCCCCGCCCACGCCATCGCGTAACGCCGCTCCTTGATGGAGGACAGCATCACGACCTCGGGCGGCGACAGCCGGCCCGCATCGACATACTCCCCGAGCTCGCGCGAGATCAGCCTCGCCTCGTGCTTGCGGGCGAGCACGATCAGGGTCACGAACGCGACGAAGAGGGGCAGCTGCAACAGCAGGTAGAAGACGAGCCAGCCGTGCTGCGGCAGCAGCGCACCGAGGTTCCAGATCCCGTGCAACGCGACCGCGCAGCACCAGCCGGCGAACGGCGCCAGGAAACGGGCCTCGCGGTGTCGTGTGGTGGCCGCGATGCCGATCCCGATCCCGGTGCAGACCGTGAACATGGGATGCGCGAACGGCGACATCACCACCCGCACGAGGAAGGTGCTGAGCAGGCCCTGCTCCCCCGAATGGGCATAACCGGAGGCCAGATAGACCACGTCCTCGACCGCGGCGAAGCCGGCTGCGCTCAGCCCGGCATACACCATGCCGTCCAGGACGCCGTCAATCTCCCGGCGCCGAAAGATCAACAGCAGCAAGGGCCCGAGGCCCTTCATCGACTCCTCGACCACCGGCGCGACCCACGTCGCGGCGGACGGGTGCGTGCCCAGCATCGGATCGATGAGCACCGATCCGAGGTTGTTGAGTGCGGCGGCACTGAAGGTGGCGACGCACGCGCCCCACAACAGCGCGAACGCCAGCATCCCGGTCGGCTCCCGTTCGAACCGGTCCAACCAGAGGAAGACCGGCACCACGACGCCGAGGACGACCAGGGACAGCACGAGGCCGAGTCCGGTGGCCACGACACCGGACTGGTCGTCGATGATCACCAGCATCCCGAGGCCGCCCAGGACGAACAGGATCGCGACCAGCGCAACGGTCAACCACCGACGCAGCGCAGGACGCCGATCAGGGCGTGGGGGCGGCAGCATCCGGGCACTGTATGACGTCTCCCCGAGCGACCCCTCACTGCACCGCACCCACCGATCCACCGCCGCACCGTCGGGGTCCTTAGAGTGATCCGGTGAGCGAAGACAAGGCACGCACCGACCGGATCGTCTGGATCGACTGCGAGATGACCGGATTGAGCCTGACCGACGACGCACTGATCGAGGTCGCGGCGTTGGTCACCGACTTCGAGCTGAACCAGCTCGGCGACGGCGTGGACGTCCTCATCAAGCCGCCGCAGGCGGCGATCGACCAGATGAACGACTTCGTCCGCACCATGCACACCAAGAGCGGCCTGCTCGAGGAGCTCGCGGCCGGCGTGACCATGGACGAGGCGCAGCAGCAGGTGCTGGACTACATCCGGGAGTTCGCGCCCGAGGAGGGCAAGTGGCCGCTCGGCGGCAACACGGTCAGCACCGACCGCGGCTTCCTCGCCCGGGACATGCCCCAGTTGGAGGCCCATCTGCACTACCGGATCATCGACGTGTCGTCGGTGAAGGAGCTGTCGCGCCGGTGGTACCCCCGCGCCTATTTCAACGCCCCGCCGAAGAACGGCGGCCACCGCGCGCTCGCCGACATCCGTGATTCCATCGACGAGCTGCGTTACTACCGGGAGGCCGTGTTCGTGCCGCAACCCGGCCCGGACAGCGACTCCGCGAAGAAGATCGCGGCGAAGTACAGCGCCGCGAACTGACACGGGAAGGGGTGGTCACGACCACCCCTTTGGAGCAGGTACGATAGTCCGCGCTGCTTCCGTTCGGGAGCGGTCATGGTGGGTGTAGCTCAGCTGGTAGAGCGTCGCGTTGTGGTCGCGAATGTCGCGGGTTCAAGTCCCGTCACTCACCCCAGAAAGGATCCCGACCCGTATCCGGGTCGGGATCCTTGTCGTTCGGCCACTGTGTGCACCACGGACCGGATAACGGCATGGCAGATGGAAGCGCCCCACCCGGTCCGCGGATCGGGTGGGGCGCTTCGCGTGCGGCCCCTCAGATCTGAGCGGTGACCTCTGTCGCGGCGGCCTCGTTCGCGGCGCGAGAAGCCGACCGGGGTGCGGACCTCGTGGGCAACAAGCTGATCGGTCCGCGCTGGAACGCGATCGGCTCACCGTTGACCGCCACCGATCGGCGCGCGTAGGCCTTGATCGCCGAGCGACAGTAGCCGTAGGACAACGGGGTGGACTGAAACTTCGGCTGACCGACCGCGTAACTGTACGAAGGCTTGCCCGGAACGAACGCGAACGCACCTGTGTAACGAGTGGTGTACGCGGTCATGCCGGAAATTGGCGGTGCGGCCGAGTCCCTCGCGGGCAGCGTCCACTGACTGGACCCGCCGGAGGCGTAAGACCATTGGAGCTTCATGTCGGACGCGAAGTAGAAGGTGATCGAGGCTCCCGCGATCGTCGTCGCCTTCGTCGTGTTGAAGATCCACAGGCCTCGGTCCGGGTAGGAACCGGTGCCGTCGATCGTCAGCTGCATTCCGGTGGCGGTGGAGCAACTCTCGCTCACCGTGACCCATCCCTGCAGTCCGGGCGGCGTTGCCGTGGTGGACGCGGACGCGGCGGGTGCGGCAACACCCACCGCGATGACTGGAACGGACCACGCGGCGGACTTGGCGACGGTCCGGCGTGAGGGCATGACGGAGTTGCTCATCGGTATCTGATTCCCCTTGTACTGCAGCGGACGCTTCCGCGTGTCCACGCGGATTGCGTAAAGTAGAAGTAAAGTTACTGCAAAGTAACAGCAAAAGCCGGACGCTTGTCCAACTACAGCTGTAATGTCCGTCACTCTCCGCCTGTCACCAGTCACTCAGAGCCCGTGTTGGATGGCCCTGCGGGCCAGCCGCCCCCCAGGCAACTACCGGGTTTCGGGGAGAGGACGTCCAGCGTTCCCCCACACGATGGCCTCATGCGCTCCAGGACCCGGTGGGAGATCACCCTCATCCTCGCGGCGGTGGTGTTCCTCGCCGCCTACGCGGTCTCGATCCTCGACACGCAGCTCAGCCCGGCAGAACGCCGTGCCTGCAATGTCGTCGTCTGGGGCACGTGGGCGCTGTTCACGGTCGACTACGTGGTGGAGTTCCGCAAGTCGAACAACAAGCGCAAGTGGGTGATCCGCCACCTGCTCGACTTCGCGGCGATCATCCTGCCGATGCTGCGTCCGCTGCGGTTGCTGCGCGTCGTGCCGATGTTGCGCGTGCTCAACCGGATGACGGTGGCGTCGCTGCGCGGCCGAGTGGCGGCATACATCGTCAGTGCGTCCGTGCTCGTCGGTTTCACCGCATCCCTCACCTGCCTCGACGTCGAACGCAACGCTCCCGGCAGCAACATCCACACCTTCGGCGACTCGTCCTGGTGGACGATCTCCACGATGACCACGGTCGGGTACGGCGATCACTTCCCGGTGACCACGGAGGGCCGGTTCATCGGCGCGGCGCTGATGATCTCGGGGATCGCCTTGCTTGGTACGGTCACCGCCACCCTGGCGTCGTGGATCACCGAGCAGGTCAAGCGCGACGATGACATCCTGCTCGCGGAGATCCGCACACTACGCCGCGACATTGCGAAACTGGAGCGCCAGCAGGCAAATTCGCGATCCTAGGCGCCGCTCGACTCAGTGGTCCGAACTCGGCGACGCTGTCACGCTGATCGTCTCGTAGGCGAGCGCTCGGGTCGGCGCGGGTGCCAGGCAGGTCAGTCGGGCGGCCGGCTCGGCCCAGAACCGCAGCACGACCTCCAGTCGTTCGGGCAGCGGTGGAGCGCACTCGACCCGCACGGTCCATCGGTCGTCGGTGCGCGTCGCCGACCGCACCCGTATGGCGTGCCGCCCGGCCGGGCCGAAGCGGCGCAGCACCTCGGCGACGGCGAACTGCTCCGGTGCCGCGAGGTCGGTGTATCCGCGCAGGTGATCGGCCGCCACGAGGCCGCGACGCAGCAATGCCACGGCTTCGACCGCCTGGTCCGGCGTCACTTCCCCGAAGTAGACGCCGTCCGGAGCGACCAGCACGTTGGCCGCGTAACGGTCACCGCCGACGTGGCTGCACTCCCATGTCTCGTCCGGCCACTCCTCGGTCAGGGCCTTCGCGACGGGCCGGCCGCGGATCGCGCAGCACGCGTCGTGCACGCCATGCGTGCAGACCAGATGAACGGGAGGCAGTCCGGTTGCTCCCGGTCGTTCGACGGCCGCCGCGAGCTGCGTGAGGTCGGCGTCCTCGGACCATGTGCCCCATTCCTGGAGGTGGTCGCCGTTCGCGTCATACCGCAGGACACCCCAGCGGGCCGCGCGACCGGACGACTGCCGACCGTGCCGGCGGATCAACAGGATTCGCATGCCCGCCGCCTGGGCGGCGTGCCGGACGGCGTGCTGCACCTCGGGCGCGATGTCGAGTTCGGCGAAACCGCCGAACGGCCACGGCCCCGGATGCTCGATCAGCACCCAGCCGTGTGCCCGTGCCGCCGTGCCGGCCTGGCGGTCTCCGCGAGCGAGCGCCGCCGCGGCGCACCGGAACGGGGTCTCCCGGGTCACGACCGCGCGGGCACCGCGACGCCCGCGCGCAGCAAGCGTGCGGCCAGCGCGACGCCCAACTCCCCGGCGGACCGCGGCCCGTCCAGCAGCCCCTGTATGGCGGGCAGCTCGTCGGACTCGAAGTCGAGCCAACCGACCCGGGTGTGCAGCCGGTGTCCTGACCAGCGTGGCGCCAGGCCCTCCCGGAGCCGGACGATCGCGTCGTCGTCCAGTGCATCGACCGCGGCCTGCTGGGCGAGCGGACCGAGCGGTCCGGGACGGGTCTGTCCGTTGCGGGCCCGGTGGAACGCCGGTGCCGGGTCGGCCTCGTGCAGGACGTCGAGCAGTTGCTTGCGCACGCTGTCGACGACGTCCTGCGGTCCGTCGACCCCGACCGGCAGCGACTGCCTCGCCTCGGGGTCGTCACGCAACCGGGCGAGTGCGTCCTGGACGAGTTGCTCGGCCACCGCGTAGCGGGTCCAGACGTGCACCCCCAGGGTGAGGTGGATCGACAGCTCGTCCTGTGCCTGCGCGGCGTGCAACCAGCCGCGTGGCAGGTAGAGGCAGTCCCCCGGCCGCAGCACGGTGTCGATCACCGGGTCGCGGCGTGCCGCGTCGGCGACCGCTGCCCGACGGTCGGTCCACGGCTGATCGCGCAGCGGCGCGTCGTGCACCGGCTCGTGGATCACCCAGCGCTTGCTGCCGGCGATCTGCAGGACGAAGACGTCGTGCACGTCGTAGTGGTCGTCGAACCCGCGGTTCTGGCGCGGGGTGATGTAGGCGTTGGCCTGCACCGGGTGGCCGAGCTCGGTCGCCAGTTGCGAGGTGAATTCACCGATCGGCGCCCAGGTGCGCTGCAGCGCCTGCAGCACGATCGTCGCCCCGTCGGCGAACTGCCGCCAGATCGCGGTGTCGTCGAGCTGGTCGGGGACGGTCGCGCCGACTCCGGCGGGCGCGGTGAAGCTGCGATCGGGCAAGGTCGCGCCCTCCTTCGCCATACGCAGGAAGGGTGCGCGTAATCCGCGACGGGAGAGCAGCTCGTCGGCCGCTGCCGCGGAGAAGAGATCGGTGAAGTCGCTCACGCCCCGGCTGAGCAACGCCTTACGGGCCCAATGGTTCTCGGCGAATTCCTCGGGCGGGACACGGAGCAACCGCGCCTGAGCGGCCCCGACACCGAAGTCGGTGCCGGGGCCGTCATGTTCAGCGTTCGGTGCGCTCAATTGTTGAAGCCTGCGCCACCGTCGGCACCGCCGTCCTGCACACCCGGCGTACCCGAAGCACCGCCATCAGCGGGGCCCTCCTGGCCTGCGCCGCCGTCGGCACCGCCGTCCTGCACACCCGGGGAGCCCGAGGCACCGCCGTCAGCGGGACCTTCCTGGCCTGCGCCGCCGTCGGCACCGCCGTCCTGCACACCCGGCATACCCGAAGCACCGCCATCGGCGGGACCTTCCTGGCCTGCGCCGCCGTCGGCACCGCCGTCCTGCACACCCGGCGTACCCGAAGCACCGCCATCGGCGGGACCTTCCTGACCTGCGCCACCGTCGGCACCGCCGTCCTGCACACCCGGCGTACCCGAAGCACCGCCGTCAGCGGGGCCCTCCTGGCCGAACGAGTCCTGCGTGGAATCAGTCATGCGTCCTCCTGCGAATCTCGTGGCCCGCGCGGGGCCGTGGGCTGGCGACCGTGGCCGCCGGCGGCACCGCGCGGCGCCGCTAGTACCTGTCTACCCCACCGAGTTCAGCGCCAAAAGGGATGGCGACGGGCAATATCAGCGAGCGGACCGCTTCGGGTGCGCGGCGAACCACTCCTCGCGTCGAGACAGTTGCTCCTGCTCGATCTCGTCGCGCAGCGCAGCGGGCGCCGGAGATCCCTTGGACTCGCGGTGCTTCGGCTCCGGCGTGTCCTGTGGCTGCGATGGTCGCTGCGCCGC
Source organism: Flexivirga sp. G2 (assembly GCF_055397625.1). Classification (NCBI taxonomy): domain Bacteria; kingdom Bacillati; phylum Actinomycetota; class Actinomycetes; order Micrococcales; family Dermacoccaceae; genus Flexivirga; species Flexivirga sp. G2. The sequence continues at coordinate 1,321,684 of NZ_AP039675.1, read as the reverse complement.
TTCGGCCTGCGCCTTGGCCTGCTTCTCTGCCTGATCCGCGTCGTATGCCGCACGTCGGGCCCGCCGCTCGGCGCGAACCTGCTCCCGCTCGGCAGTGTCCGCGGGCTCGAACTGAGCGCGCACCTCGTCGACCGAATCCCAGCGATCTTGACGTGTCACGTAGGACGCGGCGATCTTGACCTCGCGAGCGGCCTCAGCCTCGCGCTGCTTGGCCTTCTTCTCCTGCTTGGCTCGCTGCCGGTCCAGCCGGTCACGTACAACACGTGCCTTCTGCGCCTTCAACAGCCACGAGTCGCGTCGCTGCAACCGCGACTCCTCGATGACCGCTCTCTCCTCTGCACCCACGGCTATCGCACCTATCTCTGTGTCGGTGTCCACTGCGGCGCGCGGCGCTGTCGCGTCACGCGGTCCGACCAGACCAGTCTTCTTACCCGATCGGGACGCCGTGCTCGCATCACCCGCAACCTGGGCGGCACGCCCGGCGGCGATCCGCGCCTGCCCGAACACGTTCGGGTCATCCGCGGCCTCGCGCATGGCGGTCAGCCGCAGCTCGTGCGCGGCGTCATACTCCTTGGCCGCCTTCAGATCCTGCTTCTCGAACGTGGCGTCGTCCTTCGGCGGCAGCAGGATCAGCTCCTCGGCCGGCAACCCGGACTTCAGCTGGCGGGTGCGCAAGAGCTCTGCGTCGACCTCGGCACCGAAGAGCACCGCCAGGTTGGTGATCCACAACCACAGCAGGAAGATGATCGCGTTGGCGAAGATGCCGTAGGTCTTCTGGTAGCTCGCGCCGTGGCTCAACGTGATGTAGACCGCAAGCGCCGCCGATGCCAGCAGCCAGACGACCAGGCCGATCAGCGCGCCCCAGGTGAAGATGTCCTTCTTGGTCTTCTGCACGTTCGGGGCCGCCCAATAGAGCATCCCGATGATCAGTACGACGATGAAGATGACGAACGGCCACTTCGCCCAGTCCCAGACGGTGACCGCAGTGCTGCCGAGCCCGACGGCGTCGCCGAGCTGCTTGGCCACGGACCCGGTGGTCACGATGGCGAAGATCACCACGAGCATCAGCACCACCTCGATCGCGGTGACCACGAAGAGGGAGGCCTTCAGCTTGATGGTCGAGCGGCCCTCCCGGATGTCGTACATCCGGTTGGTCGCCTTGCTGAAGGCCGCGACGTACCCGGAGGCGGAGTTCAGCGCGAGCAGGACACCGACGACGAAGGCGATGCCGCCACCGCCCTGCGTGGTGACGTTCTCGATGAAGTGCTTGATCGTGTCCAAGGACTTGTCATTGGGGTCTTTGCCGACCACTTCGGCCAACTTGTTGATGACGTCCTTCGCGGTCTGCTTGCCATTGCCGAAGAGGTTCAGCAGGGACAGCACCGCGATGAGGCCGGGAAACAGCGCCTGCATCGATCGGTAGGTGAGCGCGGCGGCCAGGTCGGTGCATCCGTCGGAGCCGAACTTCCCGACCGCCCGTTTCAGCGCGACCTTCCAATCGGCCTTCGCAGTGGTGTCCGGCGTGTACTTCGGACGTTCGATCTCTTCCTCGTCCAACAGCAGCAGCGACATCGGAGGGTGTCCTTCGGTCGGGGTCAACGATGGGCTCGACCCGAAACTTACTGCAGTCGAAGAAGAAGTTCTGGTGCGGACGTGGTCGATGTTGCGGTCGGGGCGACCCCGTTCGCACCAGCCGGCGATCCCCTCGGGCGTCCGACCGCGGTCCTCGATTTCGTTTTCGCCGGTCGGTCCTGCTATCTTTCTCAGGCGTTGAACGAGCGCCATTAGCTCAATTGGCAGAGCAGCTGACTCTTAATCAGCGGGTTCGGGGTTCGAGTCCCTGATGGCGCACCAAAGGCTCCGGATCGCATTGCGGTCCGGAGCTTTTCGTTGTGCGGCGCGACCCCGCTCTCCCGTTGAGCGGCATCACGTAGCAGACTGTTCGCCGTGCGTGCACTGGCGAAGACAGGTGCCCAGCCGGGCTTGGAGCTGATCGATGCCCCCGAGCCGACCGCTGGGCCGGGCGAGGTCAAGATCAAGGTGTTGCGGGCGGGCCTGTGTGGCACCGACCTGCACCTGGAGGGATGGGACGACTGGGCTGCGGCCACGGTCGAACCACCGCTCATCATCGGCCACGAATTCTTCGGCGAAGTCGTCGAGATCGGACCGGGCGTCACGAGCGTCCAGGTCGGCCAACGTGTCTCCGGGGAGGGCCACGTCGTCTGCGGTGAATGCCGCAACTGCCGGGCCGGCCGACGGCATCTGTGCATCCGGACCAGCTCCGTCGGTGTGAACCGCAATGGCGCGTTCGCCGACTTCGTCGTCATACCCGCCTCCAATGTGTGGGTGCAGCCGGACGACATGGACCCCGATGTCGGCGCGGTCTTCGACCCGTTCGGCAACGCGACCCACACGGCGCTGTCCTTCCCCATCGCCGGCGAGGACGTGCTCGTGACCGGTGCCGGCCCGATCGGCGTCATGGGCGCGGCCATCGCCAAGCACGTCGGTGCCCGGTATGTCGTGGTGACCGACGTCAGCGATTACCGGCTGCAGCTGGCCAAGGAGGCCGGCGCCGACCGGGTCGTCAACGTCAGCCGCGAGCGCATCGCCGACGCGCAGGCCGACCTCGGCATGCGTGAGGGATTCGACATCGCGCTCGAGATGTCCGGAAACCCTTCCGCCGTCAGCGAACTCATCGACAACATGAACCACGGCGGCCGGATCGCCATGCTCGGCCTGCCGGGCGACGCGTTCGCCATCGACTGGGGTCGGGTCATCACCCACATGCTCACGATCAAGGGCATCTACGGCCGCGAGATGTACGACACCTGGTACGCCATGAGCGCGATGCTGCAGTCGTCCCCCGCGCTGGCGAACGCCGTGCACTCGGTCATCACCCACCGCTTCCCCGCCGAGCAGTGGCAGGACGCGTTCAACGCCGCCCGGTCTGGCGAGTGCGGCAAAGTCGTCATGGATTGGAGCTAGGGCATGTACGCCAACAAGGACGCGCTCGTCGCGACGCTGCAGGAGATCGACGACGCCGGCCTCACCAAGCACGAGCGCGAGCTCTCGTCACCGCAGTCGGCGAAGGTGCGGACCGGTGGCTCCGAGGCGCTGAACTTCTGCGCCAACAACTACCTGGGCCTGGCCGACCATCCCGACGTCGTCGCCGCAGCGCGGAACGCGTTGGACGAGTGGGGATTCGGTATGGCGAGCGTGCGCTTCATCTGCGGTACGCAGACCCAGCACCGCGACTTGGAGCGCAAGATCGCCGACTTCGTCGGCACCGACGACTCGATCCTCTACTCCTCCTGTTTCGACGCGAACGGCGGCATCTTCGAGGTGCTCTTCGGTGCGGACGACGCGATCATCTCGGACGCGCTCAATCACGCGTCGCTGATCGACGGCATCCGACTGTCGAAGGCGAAGCGCTTCCGCTACCAGAACGCCGACATGACGGATCTGCGCGCTCAACTGGAAGCCGCCAAGACGGCCGGGGCGCGCCATACGGTGGTCGTCACCGACGGCGTCTTCTCGATGGACGGCTACTACGCACCGCTCGCCGAGATCTGTGATCTGGCAGAGGTATTCGGCGCCCTGGTGATGGTCGACGACTCGCACGCGATCGGCTTCGTCGGCGAGGGCGGCCGCGGCACGCCCGAATACACCGGCACGATGGACCGTGTCGACATCGTCACCGGCACGCTCGGCAAGGCACTCGGCGGGGCATCCGGTGGGTATGTCGCCGCGCACCAGGAGATCGTGGACCTGCTGCGCCAGCGGTCGCGTCCCTACCTCTTCTCGAACGCCGTCGCACCTTCGGTCGTCGCAGGGTCGATGAAAGCCCTTGAGATCGCCGGCAATTCACGTGAGCAACGGGAGAAGCTGGTCGCCAACACGGTGCTCTTCCGGACGCTGATGACCGAGGCCGGCTTCGAGGTCCTGCCCGGCAGCCACCCGATCACCCCGGTCATGTTCGAGGGCCCTGACGGCGCGCGTCAGGCGGCCCAGATCGCCGACGCGATGCTGCGGCGCGGCGTCTACGTGATCGCGTTCTCCTACCCGGTCGTGCCGCAGGGCAAGGCCCGCATCCGCGTGCAACTGTCGGCCGCGCACAGCGAGGACGACGTCCGCGCCTGCGTGAAGGCGTTCGAGGAGGCCCGGACCGAAGTACTCGGCTGACGTTCGTCGAGTAGGGCGAGCCGCTGGGCGAGTCCCTATCGAGACCTCAGAGATACAGCCCGGTGTTCCCGGTCTCGACCCGTTGCGCGGCGACGGCGTGCAGATCACGCTCGCGCAGCAACAGGTAGGTGCGGCTCTGGAGTTCGACCTCGGCGCGCTCCTCGGGATCGAAGAGCACCCGGTCGCCGATCTTCACCTGCCGCACGTGCGCACCCACGGCGACGACCTCGGCCCAGGCGAGGCGTTTACCGACCGAAGCCGTGGCCGGTATGACGATGCCACCGCCGGACTTGCGTTCGCCGTTCTCACTGTCGGCGGACACCAGCACCCGGTCGTGCAGCATCTTGATGGGCAGACTGCCCGAGGCGGAGTCAGCCACGTGCGCGACGCAGGAGTCCCAGCGTCAGCAGGACCACGGCGACACCGCCGAGCCCGATGGCGAGCTTCTGGGTGTTGAGCTCGCCGTCCGGGGTGTGGGTGATGCCGCCGACCTTGAGCTTGACGTCCTCGACCTGACGCTTGGCGAGCTCCTTGGGCTGCGCACGGAACGCCAGTTCGTCGATCGTCCCGGCCAGGCGCTCGCGCGTCGCCGCCAGATCAGCCTCGATGTCCTTGGCGGAACGGGTGGCGGGTTTCGCGGGGGCCTTGTCAGCCATGGTGTCTCCTCGACTCGAAGTTCTCTCAACACGGGTGGCGCCGCGTATGTCTGGCTCGCCTGAGACGATAACGCAGTAGCGCCCGCGGGTCCCGTCCCGCTCCCCCGAATAAACTTCGGGCTCGCAGCGGGAACAACCACCCACCGCGTGGGCTTGTCCTTGAAAAGACTTCCAGGAGGATCACGATGGCTCGGCTCGAGATCGGCGACAAGGCACCGGCGTTCACGCTCACCTCGGACACCGGGGAGCAGGTCTCCCTCACCGACTTCGCCGGCAAGCACTTGGTGATCTTCTTCTACCCCGCCGCGATGACGCCGGGCTGCACCAAGGAGGCGTGCGACTTCCGCGACTCGCTGGCGACGCTGCAGGACGCCGGCTACGAGGTCATCGGCATCTCCCCCGACAAGCCGGAGAAGCTGGCCAAGTTCGTGGCCAAGGAGTCGCTCACCTACCCGCTGCTCGCCGACACCGACAAGGAGGTGCTCGAAACCTACGGCGCGTATGGCGAGAAGAAGCTCTACGGCAAGACGGTCGTCGGGGTGATCCGGTCCACCATCGTCGTGGCTCCCGACGGCACGGTCGAGCTGGCTCGCTACAACGTCAAGGCGACCGGCCACGTCGCGTCCCTGTCCAAGGCGCTGAAGCTCGTATGAACAGCTTGTCCCGCTGGGAGCAGGGCCACCACGGTTACGGCGCCCGCTTCGCCCAGTTGCTGAAGGACGGCGTCGACATCACCGGCGAGGCTCGCCTCGCCGACACGCTTCTCCCCCGCTCCGGCACCGTGCTCGACGCCGGTTGTGGCATGGGCCGGATCGCCGCAGCACTGGAGGCGGCCGGGCATGACGCGTATGGCGTCGACCTCGACGCCGAGCTCCTGGCGCAGGCGGGCCGGACCTATCCGGCGCTTCCCGTCGCCCAGGTCCGCCTGGAGGACGTGAGCCCCGACTCCCTTGCCGCGCAGGAGTTTCCGACGTCATACGACCTGATCGTGTGCGTCGGCAACGTCATGACGTTCCTCGCCGAGGACTCCGAACGCCCGGTCCTCGCAGCGCTGCGCACCGTCGTGACGCCCGAGGGCCGACTGGTCGTCGGCTTCCACCAGGACGGCGGCGAGGGCCGGCGCAGCTACCCGGCCGACGAGTTCATCGCCGACGCCGAGGCCGCCGGCTGGCAGCTCGAGTCGCGGTTCGCGACATACGACCTGCGACCCGAGCCGGGCGACGACTCATTCTTCGTGGGGATCCTCCGTTCCGTCTGAACCTGCACAATCCTTGTGGAGCGGGTTCCGCCGCGTGGACGATGGGATGTCACGACCATCCCGGCCGTCGGAGGATTGGGAGCAGCCATGCCGAAATATGTGATCGAACGCGAGGTTCCCGGCGCCGGGAACCTGAGCCCGGAGCAATTGCACGGGCTCTCCGCCAAATCCGTCGAGGTGCTGTCCGGCATGGGCCCGGACATCCAGTGGGTCCACAGCTATGTCACCGGTGACCGGCTGTTCTGCGTCTACAACGCCGCGAACGAAGACCTGCTTCGCGAGCACGCGCGGCGCGGCGACTTCCCCTGCAACAACATCTACGAGGTCGCTTCCGTCATCGATCCCGTCACGGGTGAGTGACGGGACCCGCCCGCTGCGCCGGCCGGCGGCTGGAGCCGAGGACAAGGACTCGTTCTTCGTGGGGATCCTTCGCGCCTCGTATGTCCGAGCGCGAGCACTCTCGACAACACCGGGCGTCGGCTTCCTGACGGCGAGAGATCTCGATCGACGACCTTGTCGGTGGCTGCTTCTAGCGTCGGCACATGCCAAGACTGAGGTACACCAAGCAAGTTCTCACTGAGGCGGCTCGCAACGCTGACTCCGTCGCGGACGTACTCCGAAACCTCGGATTGCAACAAGCCGGCGGTACCCAAGCACATATCAGCAAGATGTTGGTTCGGCACGGAGTCGATACCTCGCACTTCACCCGTCGGAAACGCCACTACGAGCGCACACCGCGCGCAGATCCACGCGAGCTTCTCACCCGGCGGCCGTCAGGCTCGCCACGAGTGCACGGCATGCGCCTCAAAGCCGCCCTGCTCCTCCTCGGTCGTGCCGATGCCTGCGAGTTGTGTGGACAGGACCCGGTGTGGAACGGCGCGCCTTTGGTACTTCAGGTCGACCATATCGATGGCGACCTGAACAACAACTCGCGGAGAACCTCCGACTGCTTTGTCCCAATTGTCATTCACAGTGCCCGACATTCTCCGTGCGCCGGTGGAGCCGGACGACACCCACTGCGGGCCACGTCCTAGACTCCACGATCGAGCGGCCGTAGCCCAACTGGCAGGAGGCACGGGTTTTAGGTACCCGACAGTGTGAGTTCGAATCTCATCGGCCGCACTTCACGCGAGGATTCGTCCCTCATCCCCGCCTCAAGTGCCTGTGTTCGTTGGCGCGTCCTTCGGCCGCCGCGTGTCAGTAGGTCGCGCGGAGCTCGTCGAGCATCTGCGGCATCGCACCGACACCGACCGACAGGTGACCTTCGCCGTCCAGCAGGTGTGCCGTCGCGCCGGGAACGTTCGCCGCGAGCCACTGACCGTGAGCGAACGGCACCATCAGGTCGGCGCTGCCCTGCCACACGAACGTCGGAACACGGATCGCACCGAGGTTGAAGCCCCACGGCACGGTGAACGCCAGATCGTCGTCCGTCCAGCCGTCGACGCCGTGCTTCAGCGCTTCACGAAAATTCGCCGCCATCTCCTCACCGGACTCGTCGGTGATCTGCTTGCGGTCGATGTCCGGGAGCAGGGTGCCGAGCTCACCGAGGATCGCCTCGGGTGTGGCGTTCTTGAGTTCATCGCGCAAACCGTCGAGCAGAGGACGTAGCACGGACTCACCGTCCAGTGCGGCACCGAACTCCTCGATGTTGCCCTCGCCCATCCCGGCGAGGAAGTCGATCCCTTCCGCGTCGTACGGCGCAACGCCCGCGATGCTCAGCACTCCGGTGATCCGGTCCGGCAGCAGCGCGCCGGTCGCCAGCGCGTGCGGACCACCGCCCGACCAGCCGGCCGTCATCGCCTTCTCGGCGCCCAGGTGGTCCAGGATCGCGGCCACGTCAGCGCCGATGTCGGACACGGTTCGGCCCGCTTTTCGGCCCGAATCGCCATACCCTGCACGGGAATACGTGACCAGGCGAATGCCACGCTCGGCGGCTTGCTCGACCATGACCCGCCGCGGGAGCAGTGACCCCGGGGTGCCGTGATGGAAGATCAGGACGGCGCCGTCCTCGGGGCCGTTCACCTGTATGTCGAGTGCCCGTCCGTCAGGCAGCGAGAGCGAAGTCATGCCGCCAGCGTGCCATGGAACGGAAACCGGTCGAGCCGGAATCGGCGGACCCGTACAGTCCGGTGTCGTGACCTCCCCTGATGCCCTGCGTGACAAGCCCACCCTGACCGGCGAGCGAGTTCTGCTCCGCCCCTTCGGTGCGGCAGACCTCCCGCGGATGGCGTCCGCGATCCATGACCCGGAGGTGACTCGGTGGACCGAATACGACCTCGACACGGACACGTTGGAGACGGCTGCGGCACCGGCGGCGGTCGACGACCGGCTGCGTGAGTGGTACCTGAGCCGACACGCGCAGACCGAACGCCTGGACCTGGCCGTCATCGACCGAACCTCCGGCGAATGCGTCGGTGAAGTCGTGCTCAACGAGTTCGATCCGGGGACCGGTTGCTGCAACTTCCGGACGATCATCGGCCCCGGCGGGCGTGACCGCGGGCTGGGGTCCGAAGCGACCCGCCTGATCGTGGAACATGCGTTCTCGGTGGGCATCGAGCAGGTCGAACTCGAGGTGTTCATCGGCAATACGCGAGCACGGCGCGCCTACGAGAAGGCCGGCTTCCGGGTCACCGGCCGACGCCGATCGGCGCGACAGGTCGATGGCGACCCGGAGGATGCCTTCCTGATGACGGCCCGGAGTGACGATGTGCGCGACGCGACACCGGTCCTCGAGTCGGTGGTGCTGCCGGTGCGACCCGGGCGGGAGGACGAATTCGAGCGCGCGTTCGCCGGCGCCATACCGATCATCAGTCGGCAGAAGGGTTTTCGCGACCTACGCCTGACGCGATGCATCGAGCGACCCAGCGAGTACCTGCTGCAGGTGCAGTGGGAACAGCTCACCGACCACACCGTCGGTTTCCGCGAGTCGGCCGACTACCAACTCTGGCGGGCGGCTTTGCACCACTTCTACGACCCGGTCCCGACCGTCGACCACTTCACCGACGTCCTGCGCGGCTGACCGCGCACGCCGACAGATCAGGCGACCCACGGCGGTATGCCGGCAGTCTGGCCATCCCCACGGATGACCTCACCCTCCCGTACCGTCGCCACAGCAGTGAATCCCGCTGCGCCAGCGATGAACTGACGCATCTCACCAGCGGGCAGGACCGCCGTATCGCCCATGGCGAGCGTCTGGTCCGCGCCGCCGACTCGCACGATGCCGGATCCCGAGGTGATCGACCAGAGGATCTCACCCGCAAAGGCGTGCTCGGGCCCTTCCCGATCGGGCGGCATCTCGACCAGCCAGATGCTGGACTGCGCATCGCCCAGAGTCGGCGACGCCAAGGTCGTCATCGTGGCGTTCGGCGTCGTGGTTGTCCGCCGACTCGCGGCGCGCACGATCTGCATGACTTCTCCTAAGATAGACAACATGGTTGACGATATAGACAACCCGGTTGACTATCAAGTGCCCGGCTGGCACCTCGCGCTCCTACTACTTGCCGGGTTCCGGGACCTGGTCGACGAGACACATCGCCATCTCGCCGAACAGGGGCATCCGGGCGCACGTCCGGCGCACGGCTTCGCGCTCCAGGCGATCGGTGACGGTGCAACAAACACCGAGGTGGCCGGCAGGCTGGGCGTCACCAAACAGGCGGCCGCGAAGACGATCGCCTCTCTCGAGCGCGAGGGCTACGTCGAGCGGACGGACGACTCCGCCGACGCACGGCGCCGGATCCTGCGCCCGACGAAGCGCGGACACGAGTTCCTGGCGTTGTCCACGACCGCCTTCGACCGCGCAGTCGGAGCGTGGCGAGACCGGGTCGGCACGGAGGCGATCGATCACCTCGGTGGCACGCTGCACGAACTCGACCTGCCTCTCGGGCGTTTCGATCTCGCCGCGTGGTCCGGATAGTCCGACCACCGAGCCCACAACCGCTCACCGAAAGGTCAACGGATGCCGCAAGAGGGCCATCTCACGACATCCGTTGACCCTTCGGTGGCGATCAGCGGCGCCGGATCGAGAACTCGTGCCCGTCCGGGTCCGCAAGCTCGATCTCGTCGTCACCCGTGCCGAGCACCGTCGCGCCCAGCCCCGCCAACCGCTCGGCCTCGGCCGAGGGATCGGCCACCGACAGCACGAAGCGCTGACGCATCCGTGCGGTCTTCGGTTCGACCGGCGGACCGCCCCAGGAGACCTTGGTGCCTCCGTCCGGCGCCTGGACGGCAGTCTCGCCGTCCTCGACCCACACCAGCTCCCAGCCGAGCGCGTCCCGCCAGAAGACGCCGACCTCCCGGCTGCCGTCGCAACTGACCTCACCGAGAAAACCGCAGCCGGCCAGGAAGTTGTTCCCGGGCGGTATGACGCAGAACGCGGCGCCGCCCGGATCGGCCAGCACCACGTGATCCTCGTCGGGACGCTGACCGACATCCGTATGACTCCCACCGAGCTCGAGGGCGCGTTCGACCACCGTGTCCTGGCTCCCGGCACCGTCACTGGTCACGTGCAGATGCAGGTAGTCCTGGCCGGCCTCGTCGGAAGCGGGCCGATCGAACCGCAGCCCCACCTGGGTCTCGTCGCCCGGGAGCAGGATGCCGGTGCCGTCCAACCTCGGTCTGCGGTCGAGCAATCGACCCCAGAACCTCGCGACCGTCTGCGGATCGCTGACGTCGAAGGTCACCGCGGTGAATTCCACTGCCATACCGGCACGCTAGCGACCGGCTGTCCTCTGCCGCCAACGGTTTTCGGCGTCAGACGGTCAGCGACGCCCACACGTCCGGCGGTGCATCGGCCATCCCGGGGACCGCCCGGCGCTCCACGGTGTATGACGCATCGAGACTTCCCGCCACCGCCGGCCACAGCCCGACGGCCACCGCATTGCGGTCCTGGTAGGCGATGTCCCATCGCCCCGGATGTTCCTGCAGAACGGCACGGGCGAAGTCGAAACCGAGCCGGTGCCCACGGGCGCCCGCGACGACGAAGAAGCTGTTGAGCACACGTACCGGTTGGTCGAGACCACGCACGATCGCGAAGCCGCCCGGCCGGTCACCCAGCATCAACAGCCAAGCCTGCCAACCGGATTCGCTGAGCGCGGCCTCCAGACGTTCGCTGCGGAACGAGCCGTCGGGGTTCGGCAAGGTCGGCGTCACGGCGGACATGTCGTGCCGGAAGAGGAGCCACAACCGCTCCAGCAGCGGCCGGTCGGCGCACGTCGCGGGACGGATCAGGATCGGGGTAGGAAGGTCGGCGCGGTCGGTGAGTTCAGGCACCGCCGCATCGTCTCACCGGACCGTCACCGATATCGAGTGATATCCGGTCGATCCGTTCGGCGCGGGCGGCGCCGACGCGGCGACCTGCACCTGACCCTTCTTGTCCACGGCTCGGACGGTGAGGCTGTGGTGGCCGGGCTTCGCGTCCCACTCGAAAACCCATTGGCGCCATACGTCGTCGTTGGCCCCGGCACCGAGTTGAGCGTCGTGCCACGCGCCGTTGTCCACCCGGACCTGCACCTTGGCGATCCCCACGTGCTGCCGCCAGGCGACACCGGCGACCGCGACCATCCCCGCGTCGACCTTGGCGCCACTGCGCGGCACGTCGATGCGCGACGCGGTCTTGACCGGGCCCATCGGCGACCAGCCACGCGGCGTCCAGTAGCCGGCGTCCTTCTCGTAGGTCGTCAGTTTCAGCTCGGTCAGCCATTTGGTTGCCGACACGTAGCCGTAGAGGCCGGGCACCACCAGGCGCACCGGGAAGCCGTGTTCGGCCGGCAGCGCCTCACCGTTCATCGCGACGGCGATGAGGGCGTTCCGGTCGTCGGTCATCGCGCTCAGTGGCGTGCCGGCCGTGAAGCCGTCGACACTGCGGGACAGCACCATGTCGGCCCCGGACTGCACACCCGCCTGCGCGAGCAGCTCGCGAACGGGCCAGCCGGTCCAGATCGCGTTGCCGTTGAGGTGCCCGCCGACCTCGTTCGAGACGCACATCAGCGTGATCATCGCCTCTTGCATCTTCTTGGAAAGCAAGGTGTCCCAGTCAATTTCGATCTCGTGGTCGACCATCCCGGTCACCCGCAGCCGCCACGACGCGGGGTCGACCTGCGGAACGACGAGTGCGGTGTCGATCCGGTAGAAGTCACCGTTCGACGAGATGTATGGCGTCACCCCCGGCACACCGACCGATGCGCCGTCCGGCACCGTGACGGGCCGGGCCACGTGTGGCAGGACGAACGCGTTCCGCGCCGCCTGCACCGCACGGGCACTCTCGCTCCACGCGCGTCCCAGCACGCCGAGCAGTGCCGCGCCGACGGCGGCTCCCCCGCCGATGAGGATCGACCGACGGGTGGTCGCGAAGCCTGCACCATCGGTCTCGGCGAGGACCACGTGGTCCCGCCAGAGGTGCAGGGTGACCAGCCCCGCGACCGCGCCGATCACCAGCGGGCCGAGATCCACCGCGCCGGCGTGCGGACGAGAGGTGACCGCCGCGGCCGCGACCGCGATGAGCAACACGAAGAGAACCAGCGCGGCAGTGAAGAACCGTCGCATCAGCCAGCCGATCAGCAGGCTGAGCAGCACCAGCACGACCGCGATGCCACCGAGCAACACGTGCTTGTCGTTCGTGCCGAAGTTGTCGACCGCGAACGTCTTCAGCCAGGGCGGCGTCCTGTCGATGAAGGCGCCACCGACGGCGAGGACAGGGGACGGTGTGCCGTCGCTCCAGCCCTCCCGGAGGAACACTCCCGCCAGGAATTCCGCGCAGCCGATCGTGACCACGCCGGCAGCCAACCCGCCGGCGGCCGCGAGCCATCCGGTGGCCGGCCGCCGGCTCTCGGCCGGCTCCGAGGGCGCGTCCTGCGGCGTGTCGACGGGAGGGTCGACGTGATCGTTGAGCACGTCCTCATCGTCCCACCGCAGACTGAACGCCCTTACTGTCCTAACAACTCCGTAATGTCCTGCCGCAGTGCACGCAGCGCGTTGCCGCGGTGCGAGATGGCGTTCTTCTCCTCGGCACCGAGCTCGGCGAGTGATCGCCCGTCGGGCAGCTCGAAGATCGGGTCGTAGCCGAACCCGTTGTCGCCCCGCTGATCCCGACTGATCACGCCGTGCAACTGCCCGACCCGCGAGCGCTGCGTGCCGTCGGGCAGTGCGAGCACCACGCAGCAGACGAAATGCGCGGTGAGTCGTTCGGCCGGAACGTCGCCGGTCTGCGCCAACAACAGGTCGATGTTCGCCTGGTCGGCTCCGTGGGTGCCGGCCCAGCGGGCCGAGAACACACCCGGGCAGCCACCGAGGATGTCGACTGCGAGACCCGAATCATCAGCGATTGCAGGCAAGCCCGTGGCCTGAGCGACCTCGTGCGCTTTGAGCGAGGAGTTCTCCAGGAAGGTCACTCCGGTCTCGACGACGTCCTCCAGCCCGGGGAACGACCCGACGGAGACGACCTCGATGCCGGTGAGTTCCGGCACCTCGGCGACGAGCTGCCGGAACTCGCGCAGCTTCCCCTCGTTGCGGGTGGCAAGAACCAGCTGGCGGTCTCCACCGGCCATGTCAGGCGCGCTCCCGCGCAGGGGCGTCGAGGGCAGCCTGCTGCAGCGCGGTGAGGTCGGTGATCCCCTTCTCCGCGAGGGCGAGCAACGAGTCCAGTTCGGCGCGGTCGAACGGCTTGCCCTCGGCGGTGCCCTGAATCTCGACGAAACCACCGGCTCCGGTCATCACGACGTTCATGTCGGTCTCGGCCGTGGAGTCCTCCGGATAGTCCAGGTCGAGCACCGGGGTGCCGTCCACGATGCCGACGCTGATCGCCGCGATCGAGCCGGTCAGCGGCTGTGCCTTGGCCGCGATGAGGCCGCGAGCGCGCGCATCGGCGATGGCGTCGACGAGGGCGACATACGCGCCGGTGATGGACGCCGTCCGGGTGCCGCCGTCGGCCTGCAGCACGTCACAGTCGAGCACGATGGTGTTCTCGCCGAGCGCCTTGGTGTCGATGACCGCGCGCAGCGAACGGCCGATCAGCCGGGAGATCTCGTGCGTGCGGCCGCCGACCTTGCCCTTGCGGGACTCCCGGCTGGAGCGCGTGTTGGTCGAGCGCGGCAGCATCTCGTACTCCGCCGTCACCCAGCCGGTGCGCTGCCCGGCCAGCCAGCGCGGGACGCCCGGGGTGAACGACGCGGCCACCAGGACCCGGGTCTTGCCGAACTCCACCAGCACACTGCCCTCGGCGTGGTCCAGCCAGTTGCGGGTGATGCGCACCTCGCGCAGTTGGTCGGTGGCACGGCCGTCGTGTCGGGTCACGTCATCAGTCATGCCTGCAAGGGTAGGAGGCGCTCGATGCGGACAACGCGCGGACCGCCCGGTATGGCGTGGCGTGTTATTCGAGCTCGCGAACAACCTTGCGCAGCAACGCGTTCAGTTGCACGAGCTCTTTGTCCGTCAGGGCGCCCAGGACTTCCTGTTCCCGGCGCATGCCCTCGTGGACGTACTTGTCCCAGGAGTCTCGCCCGGCACGGGTCGGGCGGACCAGCACTCGCCGCCGATTGGTGTTGTCCGTCTCGCGGGTGATCAGGGCGGCGCCCTCCAGCCGGTCCAGCCGGCCGGTCATCGACGCCTTCGTCACACCAACCGCCTCGGCGAGTTGAGTGGGTGTCGCCTCGGTCGGATGCGGCTGCACCATCAGTGCGTGGAGCGTGTTGAAGTCTTCTCGGGTGAAGTCCTCCTCACCGAGGAAGGCAGCCGCATCCCGCCGGTTGCGGACTCGCAGGATGAACTGCAGGCGGCTGATGGCACCTTCCACCTCGCCGTCGAACGCCGGGTTGCCGTCCCATAACGCCGCCCATCGGGCGACGTGCAGGTCCACCGAATCCTGGTCCTTGGTCATTCCACCAGATTAGTACGCCAGCAAATTGTTTGTTGACTAACTGTTCGTTGCCAAATTATTGTCGATCCGTGACATCGCGACGCAGGGGCCATCAGCTGCCCATCGACTTCCGGCTGGTCGCGACGGGGCAGGGCCTGTCGTGGTTCGGCAGCGCCTTCCAGCCGATCGCGCTGTCCGTCGGCATCCTGTTGCACGGTGGCTCAGTCGCCGAGCTCGGTGCCCTGATGGCCGTTCTCATGGTCAGCCGCACCGTATTCTCGCTCGCCGGCGGCGTGTGGAGCGACCGCCTGGCCCCGCGCACCGTGATGATCTGGTCCGACATGGTGCGCGCGGCCCTCGCCGTCGGCATCGGCCTGGCCTTCGCGACCGGCCATGCGTCATTCGCCACACTCGTGCCGTTCATCGCAGTGTCCGGTGCGGCTGCCGCGTTCTTCCAACCGGCCATGCAGTCACTGAAGCCGACCCTCGTGCCGACCGCCGATAGGCAAAGGGCGAACGCCGTGTTGAGCGTGCTGCAGGGCGCGAGCGCGATCGCCGGACCGGCATTGGCCGGTGTGATCGTCGGATTCGCAGGTGCACCAACGGGTTTCTACATCAATGCGGCGACGTTCCTCGTGTCATGCGCAACTGTATGGCGCGTCCGTTCGACCGTCATACGAGCTGACAGCGGCAATGGCTTCGGCGCCGATCTGCGGGCCGGCTGGCGAGCGATGCGCGAGCGGGACTGGTTGTTCGTCGGCGTGATGGCCGCGGGCGTCTACCACGTCGCGAACGGCGTACTGCTGGTTCTCGTGCAGGTCATCGCGCTTCGCGATCTCGGCGGACCGCACGCCTTCGGTTTCATCGCAGCTGCCGAGGGGGCGGGCGGTCTGATCGGCAGCGCGATCGCCTTCCGGGCCAGCCCGAAGCACCCGTTGCGGATCGGCTGGCTCACCTGTGCATTGATGCCGCTCTGGGCGGCCGGGTACGTCTGGCCGGGGCGGCTGGATACCGTCATCGTCACCGGCCTCATCGGGTATGCCGGGCTGATGTTCTTCAGCGTGATGTGGGAGACCGCAGTCCAGGACGGCGTGCCGCACCACCTACTGGCGCGCGTCAGCTCGTGGGACTCCCTCGTATCGTTCGTCGGCATGCCGCTGGGGAATGCCCTGGCCGGGCCGCTCGCCGCCGGCTTCGGGATCAAACCGGTGTTGCTCGGCTGCGCCGCCGTCCTCGCCTGTTGTGCCCTGGCACCGCTGGCCTGGCGCAGTAGCCGGGATCTGCAGCGCACGGAGGCTCCGGCGGCGACGGATCCCGGCGCCCTCGCTGCGCTCGATGCCCGCCATACCTAAGCTGGGCGAATGGGACTCATGGACAAGCTCAGGGGCGAACTCGTCGACATCATCGAGTGGATCGACGACTCCCACTCGGCGCTGGCGTGGCGCTTCCCGCGCTACAACAACGAGATCAAGAACGGCGCGAAGCTGATCGTCCGCGAGGGCCAGGAAGCGGTCTTCGTGCACACCGGCAAACTGGCCGACCGCTTCGGCCCGGGCATGTACGAACTCACCACCGAGAACCTGCCGATCATGGCGACGCTGCAGGGCTGGCAGCACGGCTTCAACAGCCCGTTCCGCAGCGAGGTCTACTTCATCAACACTCGGCCGGTGACCGACTTCCGTTGGGGCACAGCCAATCCCGTGACCGTCCGCGACCCCGACTTCAAGATGGTGCAGTTGCGCGCCAACGGCCTCTGCGTCGTCCGCGTCGTCGACCCGGCGATCTTCCTGCGCGAGGTCATCGGCACCGACAGCAGCGTGCAGATCGACGAGATCGGTGAGCTGTTGCGCCGCGTCATCACCCTCGCGTTCTCCGACCTGGTCATGGAGACCAAGCTCGGCGTCATCGACCTGCAGGGCAAGCAGGTGGAACTCTCGGACAAGCTGCGGCAGTTCGTCGCCGAGCGGGTGGACGACGAGTACGGCCTGGGCATCGACTCGATCACGATGAACATCTCGCTGCCCGACGAGATCACCAGCGCCATGACGCGCGGTGTCGCCAAGGGTGTCGAGGCGTCCGGCTGGGCGAACAACGTCGGCGACATGCAGCGCTACCAGCAGGCGATGGCCGCCGAGGCGATGGTCACCGCGGCGGGCAACCCCGTCGGCGGCACGATGGGCGACATGATGGCCGCCGGCATGGGTGCCGCGATGGGTGCGCAGATGGCCGGTCAGGCCGCCGGCTCGCTGGGCGGCCAACCCGCCGGCGGCCCACCACCGATGCCCGGCGGCAGGACCTTCTATGTCGCGGTCGACGGTCAGCAGCAGGGTCCGTTCACCCTCGACCAACTGCGCACCTCCGGCCGGCTCACGCCCGATTCGCTGGTCTGGGCCGCCGGTATGCCGCAGTGGTCACCGGCCTCGGTGGTCCCGGAGCTGTCCGCGCTGTTCGCGCCGACGCCGCCTCCGCTGCCGAACGCCGCACCGCCGGCCACTCCGTCGGCCCCGCCCGCTCCGCCGGTCCCGCCGGCCGAGTGACGTCATACCCATGACCGACGAACAACAACCGCCACCTCTTCCGACCCCACCGCCGTTGCCGCAGCCGGCACGGCTGCCGGACCCGGGCGCCCTGCCGGACCCGGCCCAACTCCAGGTCAGCGAGCAGACCCGCACCTACCCCTGCCCGCAGTGTGGGGCGAACCTCGTCTACGACCCGGGCCACGATCAGCTGGCGTGCCCGGCGTGCGGGCACCACCAGCCGCTGACGGCACCACAGGGCACCGTCGCCAAACGCGACCTGCAGCAGTCGATGCACCGGCTCGCCCAGCGCATCGCGGCGAGCGAGCACGGTGGCGCGCAGTCCCTCACGCGTGAGGTCGTCTGCCAGAACTGTGGTGGCAGAACGTCTTTCGAAGGCACACTCACCGCCACCAAGTGTCCGTACTGCGCGACACCGATCCAGCGCAACGACCTGCAACAGGCGCCGGAACGTCTGCCGATCGACGGTGTGCTGCCCTTCCGGGTCGACCAGGACGCGGCACACGCCAGGATCATCGAGTGGATCAACAGCCGCTGGTTCGCACCGCGGGAGTTCAAGACCTACCGCGAGCTCGGCTCGTTCACCAGCATCTACCTGAGCTACTTCACGTATGACGCACAGACGGTCACCGATTACACCGGGCAACGCGGCGATCACTACACCGTGGTGGTCGGCGACGGCGACAATCGGCATACCGAGACCCGCACCCGGTGGTGGCCGACGTCCGGTCGGGTGGGCAACACGTTCCAGGACGTCCTCGAGCCGGCCAACACCGGCCTGGATCACCAGAAGGTCGTCGAACTCGAGCCGTGGCCGATCCCGGCCGCGCAGCCCTACTCGCCGCAGTACGTCGCGGGCCACCTGAGCCGCACGTATGACGAGGACGCCGCACAGCGTTTCGAGCGTGGCGCCCGTGGGCAGATGGACCAGCAGATCCGGTCCACCATCCACCGTGACATCGGCGGCGACGAACAGCGCATCGACCAGGTCCGCACCTCCTACAACACCCTCACCTTCGCCCAGTTGCTGCTGCCGGTCTGGCTGATGACGGTGACCTTCGAGGGCAGACCCTTCCAGGTCTTCATCAACGGCGTGACCGGCGAGGTGCAGGGCCGTCGGCCGTGGAGCAAGGTCAAGATCGCCTTCGCCGTCCTGCTGACGATAATCGTTGTCGCGATCGTGGTGGCGGTCGTTAAGTTGACCCGATGAATCACACAGCGACGATCCGTGATCGCATGCGCCGTGACCTGACACCGGCGATGCGCGATCGGGACATGCCGAAGGTGCGCGCGCTGCGGTCCGCGTTGGGCGCGATCGACAACGCCGAGGCGGTCCCGACTACCGCGCGTGCCGGCGCCATCGAGGCGGCAGCTGTCGGGGTCGGTGCCACCGAGACCGCCCGGCGCGAGCTGACCGACGCCGACGTGCGCGACGTGTTGCAGCAGGAGGTCGACGAGCGCG
The DNA here is from genome assembly GCF_055397625.1 of Flexivirga sp. G2. Classification (NCBI taxonomy): domain Bacteria; kingdom Bacillati; phylum Actinomycetota; class Actinomycetes; order Micrococcales; family Dermacoccaceae; genus Flexivirga; species Flexivirga sp. G2. Next base: position 1,302,741 of record NZ_AP039675.1, on the reverse strand, counting down.
AGTCCGCGGCGATCGAATGCGCCGAGACCGCGCCGGAGTGGGCGCAGAAGCTCCGCGCGGAGGCCGCGGTCATCGCGGCATACGCCTCAGACGTCGTATGACGCGAACGGCTCGGCGAGCTCGACGTCCCCGGGCCACACCTCGGCGGCCTGTTTGCGGCACACGTCTCGGTCGTTCCACGCCGGGATGTGGGTGAGCATCAGCCGCTGCACTCCCCCGGCCGCCACCGCGGCATCGGCCGCGCGTCGGCCGGACAGGTGGATGCCCTCGGCGTCGTCCCGCTCGTCGCAGAACGCCGAGTCGGCGAGCGCCAGATCGGCACCGGTGAGCAACGGGGTGAGCGCCGGTGTGCTGTCGGTGTCGCCGGTGTAGGCGAGGACCTTGCCCGCCGCCTCGACCCGCAGCCCGAACGCCTCCACCGGGTGGTTGACGCGGTAGGCCGTGATCGTGAACGGCCCGACGGTGAACGATGCCTCGTCGGCGAGCTCGCGGAAGTCGAACTCCGGCTCCAACTGCGACGGGTCGTTCGCCTCGTCGTCGGTGACACCGGCCGCACGGGCGATGCGCCGTGCTGTGCCGGGCGGTCCCCAGACCGGCACGGTAACCGACTGCGGCTTGACCGGGTGGTAGCGCAGGACGACGTGCAGGCCGGACAGGTCGGCGCAGTGGTCCGGGTGCAGGTGCGACAGCACGATGGCGTCGACGTCGAGTGGGTCGATGAACCGCTGGAGACTGCCGAGTGCGCCGTTGCCCAGGTCGAGCACGAGGTTCCAGGTGCGACCTTCGTGCTCGGCCTGCACCAGGTATGACGAGGCGGGCGACTCGGGTCCCGCGAATGAGCCGGAACAGCCCACGATGGTCAGCTTCACGAGACTTCCCTCTCCTGCACGCCGAGGCTTGGTCGTGCGTCACGTCCATGCCGGATGTTCCCGGAGAAAACGTGATCGAATTCCGGCCCCAGACCCAGGAATCGCTTTGCGAGCCTTCGGAATTCGTCCGGGTCACCAGTCGTGGTGAACGAGTGTCCGGGCATCGTGTCACCGTCGGCACGCAGCAACTCCGCGTCGGCCAGCACGCGGTAGAGGTCCTTGGCGGTCTCCTCCGCGGACGACACCAGGGTGACACCGTCGCCCATCACGTAGGAGATGACACCGGTGAGCAACGGGTAGTGCGTGCAGCCGAGCACGAGTGTGTCGACGTCGTCCTGCTTCAACGGTTCGAGGTAGGTGCGGGCACACTCCAGCAGCTCCGGGCCACCGGTCGCGCCGGCCTCGACGAACTCCACGAACCGGGGGCACGGGACGCTCATCACGTGCAGGTCGGGCGCGGCCGCGAACGCATCCGGATAGGCGCGGGACTGGTGCGTGCCCTTGGTCGAGATGACACCGACGCGACCGTTGGTCGTAGCGCGTACGGCGCGTCGCACAGCCGGTCGGATGACCTCGACGAGCGGGACGTCATACCGCTCACGCGCGTCGTGCAGCACGGCGGCGGAGGCGGTGTTGCACGCGATGACCAGCGCCTTGACGCCGTGATCCACGAGCCGGTCCAGGCACTCCAGGGCGAGCGCCCGCACCTCGCCTATCGGGCGCGGACCGTAGGGGGCGCGTGCCGTGTCACCGAGGTAGGCGATGGACTCGTGCGGCAATTGGTCCAGCACCGCGCGGGCGACGGTCAGACCGCCATACCCGCTGTCGAAGATTCCGATCGGTGCATCGCGGCCGGAGGACGCCCCTTCGAGGACAGGTCTGGCCGACGATGAGGAACGAATCGGCGTATCGGACACGCTTTCCAGCCTAAAGTGTCCCGGACCTTGCTACGACCTGTATGCGCGTCGAACTGGTCACATCTGCGCGGGTGATTCAGTCGTCGTTGCCGTGCCTGACGAACGGGTTCTCGAGCACGCCGATGTCACCGATCTCGACGGCGACCCGCTGGCCGGGCTGCACCGGTCCGACGCCCTCGGGAGTGCCGGTGAGGATGACGTCGCCGGGCAGCAGCGTGAACGCCTTCGACGCGTGGGACACCAGCGTCGCGACGTCGAAGATCATGTCGACAGTCGATCCGTCCTGCACCGTCTCGCCGTCGAGCCGGGTGACCACGTGCTGTTCGGTCGGGTCCAGGTCGGTCTCGATCCAGGGCCCGAGCGGGCAGAACGTGTCGAAGCCCTTGGCACGGGACCACTGGCCGTCCGACTTCTGCAGATCACGCGCCGTGACGTCGTTGGCGCAGGTGTAGCCGAAGATCACCGACCGCGCCTCGTCCGGCTCGATGTCCTTGCACATGCGGCCGATGACGACCGCGAGTTCGCCCTCGTAGTCGACGCGTTCGGACTGCGGGGGCATCACGACCGGGTCGCCCGGGCCGGCGACGGCGGTGTTGGGAATCAGGAACATCAGCGGCTGCTGCGGCACGTCATTGCCCATCTCGGCGGCGTGCTCGGCGTAGTTGCGGCCGATGCCGATCACCTTGGACCGCGGGATCACCGGCGACAACAGCCGCACCTCGTCGACCGTCGTCGTGACGCCGGTCAGCTGGATCTTGGTGTAGAGCGGGTCACCGGAGATCTCTGCGATCTTCTCGCCGGCTCCGTCGACCAGTCCGAATGTGGGGTCCTCACCAGTGGTGTATCTCGCGATGCGCACCCCGCCACCCTATAAGTCACCCCACGAAGTTTCTCCTCCGCTGCGCTCCCCCGAATACTTCGCGGGGACCCCGACTCCGACGGCACAGTCGATCGTGTCGTTCGGGTATCGCTCAGGGCTTGAGATATGGCGCCAGGGTCCACCACATCAGGGTGTAGCCGGCGTCGTTGGGGTGGATGTTCTGCTTGCTGCACATCCACGTCCAGGTGCAGATGCGCGCGACGTTCGTGGGCAGCGAGCCGTACGACGTCGTGACCATCGGGGTGTCCGCATTGCTCAGGAACGCCTTGGCGATGTCCACGACCGGTGCATTGATCGTCTTCGCGGCGTCGGCGATCTCACCGTTGAAGGCCGTTGCGAGCGTCTCCGACGCCTTGGCGATCGCCTGGCCCTTCGCACCGAGCAGGTATTCGGCGAGGAACGGGTTGTAGTAGTTGAGCACGATGATCTTGGCGTTCGGCGCCGCCGCGTGCAGCTGCTGCAGGATCGTCGGCAGGTTGGTCTTGACGTCGGCGAGTCCCTTGGTGAGGCAGGCGAAGTCGATGGCGCCGCCGGGCACGCAGCCGTCGATGTCGTTGGCCCCGAGGTCGAACGTGACCACGCCCTGCGTCTTGGCGTGCGCCTTCAGGAAGCTGACCGCGCGGGCCAGCTGGCTCTTCGCCGGGTCACCGCCGTCGCACTTCGTGCCGTTGGTGAACGTCTTGGTGTCCTCCCCCGAGCAGCCGAGGTTGGTGAGCGTGACATTCGGGTTCTGCAGCTTCAGCATCTGCAGGGCACCACCGACGTAACCGCCGGTCTTGTTGTCGCCCTTGTCCGGCTGGTAGCCGGCGGCGAGTGAGTCGCCGAGCGCGAGGTACCACTGAGGGCCGGTGCTCGCGGCCGCCTGCACCGCGGACTTCGGTGCCGTCGCGTGCGCGGCGGTCATCGGGAGCGACACCGTGGCGGCGGCGATCGCAGCGGCTGCGACAACGGAGAGCTGACGGCGCATGAGTGCGCTCCTTCTGACGTCCTGAAGCTGAGCGAACTCACTCTAACGACGGAAGTGACGCAGCCCACACGACTTCGCGAAAGTAGACTCTGGCCGATGTCCACCCGTTTGCCGTATGCCGTCTGGGCGCCGCTCGCCGCAGCGCACGAGCGCCGGGTCGACACCCTGACCGCGTCCCATCGGCAGCGCCGCAAGGGTGGCGCGAAGCATCCGGTCGAGGACTTCCTCTTCACCTATTACTCACACCGCCCGGCACTGCTGCGCCGCTGGCATCCCGGCATCGGCGTACTCCTCGAGGACGCCGCCGAGCACGTCGGCCGGCCGTTCTACCGGTCGGTCGATGGCGCGGCGGAGGTGGATGTCGAGTCGTTCCTCGAAAAGCGAGGAACGACAGCCCGTTTCATCCGCTCGTTGCTCGCGGCGACGTCGGACCGGCCCCCGACGCTCGGCTGTTTCGGCCTGCACGAGTGGGCCATGGTCTACCGCAGCGGCGACGTCCGGCACGAGGACTGGCCGCTGCGACTGGGCAACGCCGGCACCGACGAGGTGGTGGAGCGCCATACGGTGCGGTGTTCGCACTACGACGCGTTCCGGTTCTTCACCGACGAGGCCCGACCACGCAACACGATGCAGCCCACCCGCGAGCAGCAGGTCGCGATGGAACAGCCGGGCTGCCTGCACGCCGGGATGGACCTCTACAAGTGGGCCTACAAGCTGTCACCGGCGGTCCCGAGCGACCTGGTGCTCGACTGCTTCGAGCTTGCCCGCGACGTGCGGGTGCTCGACATGGAGGCTTCGCCATACGACCTGTCCGAGCTGGGCTATCAGCCCGTGCGCATCGAAACATCGGAGGGCAAAGCCGAATACGTCCGCCGACAAAAGGAATTCGCGGTTCGCGGGCAGGAGCTTCGTGCGCGGCTGATTGCCGTGTGCGACCAGATCCTCACGTCCTCGGCTGCACGCCCCGCTTGAGCAGCCCGTAGGTGAACGAGTCAACGAGCGCGACCCAGCTGGCGTGCACGATGTTCGGGGCGACACCGATCGTCTGCCAACTGCCGTTCTCGTCGCTGGTCTCGATGAGCACGCGCGTCGTGGCATCCGTCCCGTGCGAGGCGTCCAGGATGCGCACCCGGAAGTCGATCAGCTCGAACGCCGCGAGCTCCGGGTAGGCGTCCGCGAGCGCCTCGCGCAGCGCATGGTCCAGGGCGTTGACCGGACCGTTTCCCTCGCCGGTGGCGACCACGCGCCGGCCGGCCGCTGACAGCTTGACCGTCGCCTCCGACAGCGACGGGTCACGGTCGGAAGCGGAGTCCACGATGACCCGCCAGGTCTCGGTGTCGAAGTACTGCAAGGTCTCCCCCGTGACCTCCTCTCGCAACAGCAACTCGAACGTCGCGTCGGCCGCATCGAATGTCCACCCCTCCTGCTCCAGGTCCTTGACCCGCTTCACGGTGCGCGCGGCGAGGTCCGGGTCGTGGGTGAGGTCGTAGCCGAGTTCCTTGGCCTTCAACTCGATGCTGGCGCGGCCGGCCATGTCGGACACGAGGGTGCGCATCGAGTTGCCGACCAGGGCGGGGTCGGTGTGCTGATAGAGGTCCGGGTCCACCTTCAGCGCCGATGCGTGCAGGCCGGCCTTGTGCGCGAACGCACTCGCCCCGACATACGGCTGGCGACCGTAGGGAACGACATTGGTGACCTCGCTGATCGCGTGGCTCAGGTGCAGCGCGCGGCTCAGGCGCTCCGGTGCCACGACCGGTCGACCCAACTTGAGCTGCAGGTTGCTCACGACGGTCACCAGGTCGGCGTTGCCGGTCCGCTCGCCATACCCGTTGATCGTGCCCTGCACGTGCATCGCCCCGGCCTCCACCGCAGCCAGCGAGTTGGCGACCGCACAGCCGGTGTCGTTGTGGCAGTGGATACCGAGCCGTGCCTGTGTGCGGGTGAGGACCTCGCCGACGACGTCGGTCACCTGCGGGGGCAACATGCCGCCGTTGGTGTCGCACAACGCGATCACCTCGGCGCCCGCCGCGGCAGCCGTGTGCACGACCTCCAGGGCGTATGCCGGGTCCGAGCGATAACCGTCGAAGAAATGCTCAGCGTCCAGGAAGACCGAACGCCCTTCTCGCGTCAGGAAACTCACCGTGTCCTCGATCATCGCGAGATTCTCTTCGAGCGTGGTGTGCAGGGCTTCGGTGACGTGCCGCGAGTGCGACTTCGCGACCAGCGTCACCACTTCGGTCTGCGCATCGAGCAGTGCGCGGACCTGCGGGTCGTCCGCGGCGACCGCGTTCGCCCTGCGCGTGGAGCCGAACGCCGCGAGTGTGGCGTGCTGCAGGTGCAGCTCGGTGCGAGCGCGCTCGAAGAACTCGGTGTCCTTGGGGTTCGCGCCGGGCCAGCCGCCCTCGATGAATCCCACGCCGAGTTCGTCCAGGTAGCCCGCGATCGCCAGTTTGTCCGTCACGGACAGGTTCAGACCCTCTTGCTGCGCGCCGTCCCGCAGGGTCGTGTCGTAAACGTGGAAATCGCTGACGTGGAACTCGCTCATGGCGTGAGCCTTTCGAGGCTGGTCGGTCGGGTCCTCGCGAAGTATCGGAGGAGCGCAGCGGGGAGAAGTTCGTTGGGGTGACTGTGCAGTGCCCTTCGGAGTGGCCGCGTCGGGCCGGTCCTTCGCTCGCGTCGGGTGTGGGTGGCCCGGACACGAAAAAACCTCCCGGGGTAACGGGAGGTTGCGCGTCGGACCGGGTCCGACGCGCTAGCTGATAATGACCGATGCGGTGGTGACCGCGGCCAGCAAAAGTGCCACGAACACAGGGTGCCATCTCTGGTCCACGGTGTGACACCCGCGTCTCGTCATACGAGAAGGATGGTGGGACTCAGCCGCCCCACGGCCAGCACAGCAGCGGCAGGCAGATCGGCGGCTTCGTCGAGGTCGGCGAGGGCAGCGGCGGTGTGCGGGTCGGCGGCCCGGGCGGCGACGGTCGTCGTGTCGGTTTCCGCGTCGCGGAAGACGTCGAGGAGGGCGTCGGTGACGGAGGCACGGTGCGGGAGGTGGTCGAGCTGGGCGGCACTGTCGAGGTTGCGGTTCCGCGTCGGCCGGCCGACGTGCTCGCCGAGGCCGACGTTCCCGCCCGCGCTGTCGACCGGGTGCCGGCCGCGGTCGTGTTCGGTCCCGACGACACGGCCGAGAGGGTGACCGCCCACGACGAACTGCTCTCCGACGCGTCCGTGGTCGACCGTGTCCGCGTCGTCGCACCGGTCGCCGTGCTGGACGAACCGGGCGCCGAGTCCATCGACTGCGTGCCGGCAACTCCGGGAGCCGCAGCCTGTCGGGAACTGGCGGGCGCGAGCGCCTCGTGGGTGCCGGCGGAGCCCGAGTGGGTCAGCGCGAACGCCGCCGCGGAGACGGCGACGAGCACACCGGCGGCGGTGCCGGCGAGCGTGAGTGTCCTGGTCTTCGCGGATGCGCCACCCCATTTCAGCGCGGCCACCCCACCAACGGCGTGTGTTGCGTGCGCGGCTCCGGCCCAGGCGATGCCCGGTCCGAGGGTCAACAGGGCAGGCAACAGCGTGGCGCCGAGGTCGGCGTCGACGATCCGCAGGTCGGCCAGTCGTCGAGCGCACCTCGGGCAGTCCGAGACGTGCTCGCGGGTGGCTGCGGTCGCGACGGTGTCCGAGCCGGGCAGCAACTCCACCAGCCGCGGGGCGTACGGCGCACATTCGGCCGCGATGCCGTGCGTGGACTCGTGAGCGCGCAGATAGGCGATCCGGAAGCCCTGGCGGGCCCGCTTCGCCAGTGCCGCGACGGCGTTCGGCGACCTGCCCAGGTCCTCGGCGATGACGGTGTTCTTCTCATGGTCCACGGCCGTGCGCCACAGAACCATCTGCCAGCGAGGCGGCAGGGTGGCGAACGCCTGCCGGACCAGGCCGAGCTCGGCGTGATGGGCGACCGGGTCCCGGCCGAGCAGGTCCGGATCCTCGAACTCGGCGAGCTCGTCTGTGAGGACGTCCTGCGCCGACGCGCGCCGGGCCCGGTTGGCCGCCTGGTTCCGGACCGCCGTGAGCAGGTAGCCCCGCACGGACACCGACGGACCGCCCTCGTTGCTGATCGCGTGCAACATCCCCGAGAACGCCTCGGAGGCGAACTCCTCGGCGTCCTGGGGCTGTCGACTGATCCGGCGTGCTGCGGTGAGGGTCGCCGGGTAGTGCCGTGACCAGAGCTCGGCCATCGCGTCCTGATGGCCATCACGAACGAGGGCCAGCAGATCGGCGTCGTCGGCCTCGGCCCAAGCAGTCATCGGCGGCTCTTCTTCCGGGCGCCAGGATTCATTCGGGGTTCTCTCCACGGGTCGGCAGCGCCAGATTCTTGCACAGCCGATGTCGCCGGTGGGCTGTCGGAACGGCTCGCGTCATACTTCCGCGCCTCGGGTGTCTTCTTCGCTGACAGATCTACAGCGCAGAAGGAGATTGCTGATGGACCAGCTCAGCTCGGACAAGATCGCAGCACGGCTTCCCGGCCAACTGCAGCGAGAGCTCAGCCGCGCCCTCCTCTCGACCCCGGGTCGCCCGGACGATCTCGACCGGTACATCGGGTGGCTGCAGAACGCAATCAGCCGACTCAACTCCGGTGGCGGCGCCGACAACGCCCGGGTCCTGTACGACGAGTGGGTCGAGACCCGGCCCCGCTGTGCCCGTCGCGCCACGAGCGCGCCGTCGCTCGTGCACCTCTGACGGCAACCGGCGGCTACGGCCGCCGCCCGAGAGTCTCCAGCACCCGGGCGACGCCGTCGTCGGCGTTCCCGGCGCAGGTCTGATCGGCGATGGCGAGCACGTCCGGGTGGGCGTTCGCCATCGCGTATGACGTGCCGGCCCAGCGCAGCATCGGCAGGTCGTTCGGCATGTCCCCGAACGCCCAGACGTCGGCGGCGTCGATGCCGAGGTGGTCGCACCAGTGCTGCAGGCCACTGGCCTTGGTGACGCCTGCCGCGGAGATCTCGGCCGGACCGCCGTGGTGCGACTGGGCGACGACGGCCCGCTCCCCCAGCGTCTCGGCGACCGCCTGCACGAAGCGGTCGTCGTCCAGCAATTCTCGGCGTGCCAGCAGCTTGCCGACGACAGCGTCCGCCGCGAGCTCCTCGATCGGGGCGTGGACGGCGCCGTCCGGGATCCACTCGTCGGCGTCGCCGGGCAGCCATTCGCCGGCGGCACCGGGATAGTTCGGCTCGATGTGCACTCCGGTCGCGAGCTCCGCCATGAAACCGATGCCCGGGAAGCGCTCGCGCAGGATCGCGGCGATCTCGTGCACCCGGTCGTGGTCGATGCCGTGTGCCTGACGAACGGTCTTGCGGTGCACGTCATACACGAAGGCGCCGTTGGCGCAGATCGCGACGCCGTGATCGCCCACGACCGCCTCGAGGGTATGCAGCCAACGCGGCGGCCGGGCGGTGACGACGACCGACTCGATGCCGAGATCGGCGAGTCGGTGCCAGGCCGCCGCGGTGCGCGGCGACACCGTCGCATCCGGACGCAACAGCGTGCCGTCCAGGTCACTCGCGACGAGTCGTGGACGAATCTCAGTCTCCGGCAACGGGATCGGAGGCCTTCGTCGGATCAGGCAAGCTGCGTGAGCCAGCCGTGGGTGTCCTCGATCCGGCCGTACTGGATGTCCAGCAGGGTCGAGCGGATCTTCCCGGCGATCTCGTCGACGTGACCGTCGCGGCGGTGGTCGCAGGATCCGCCCTCCCACCGCAGTTCGCCGACCGGCGTCACCACGGCGGCGGTACCGCAGGCGAAGACCTCCGCGAGCTCACCGCTGTTCGCGGCGTCCTTCCACTCCTGGATCGGGACGCGGCGCTCCTCGGGCGACAACCCGAGGTCCTTGGCGAGTTCGAGGATGGAGTTGCGGGTGACTCCCTCGAGGATCGACCCGGTCAGCTCGGGCGTCACGATGCGTCCGTCCTTGTAGACCAGGAAGAGGTTCATGCCGCCGAGTTCCTCGATGTAGGTGTGTGTCGAGGAGTCCAGGAAGACGGCCTGGTCGCAGCCCGCAGCGATGCCCTCCAGCTGCCCGGCGAGCGAGGAGGCGTAGTTGCCTCCGCACTTGGCGGCGCCGGTGCCACCGTCGCCGGCACGCGCGTAGTCGGTCGAGATCCACAGGTTGACCGGCTGCACGCCGCCACCACCGAAGTAGGCGCCGGCCGGTGACGCGATCACCGCGTAGGTGACCTTCTTCGCGGGGCGCACGCCGAGGAACGCCTCCGACGCGAACATGAACGGGCGCAGGTAGAGCGAGGACTCGCCGCCCTCCTCGGGCTCGGGCACCCAGGCCCGGTCGATCGAGACGATCTCCTTCAGTGACTGGACGAAGTCCTCCTCCGGAAGCACCGGAAGCGCCAAACGCGTTGCGCTGCGGGCGAATCGGGCGGCGTTGGCCTCCGGGCGGAAGGTCCACACGGAACCGTCTGCATGGTGGTAGGCCTTCATCCCCTCGAAGATCTCCTGCGCGTAGTGCAGGACGGCAGCCGCCGGGTCGAGCTGGAAGGGCCCGTACGGCGTGACGCGCGCGTCGTGCCAGCCGTCCTCGGTGGACCACTCGATCTGCACCATGTGGTCGGTGAAGTGGTTGCCGAAGCCCGGGTCTGCCAGGACCTTCGCACGGTCGGTCTCGCTCACACGGTCGGTCCGCTCGGTGACCGCGAACTCCAGGGCCATGACTTCCTCCGGTGGTGGATCTCTTCTTAGTTGGACTTCCAAGGAACAGCGTAGGCCCACGACCCCGACCGCCTCGCGGCGGTCGGTGACGTGGGCCACACGGTCCGAGAGGTCAGCCCAGGCGGGCTGCGATCGCGTCTCCGATGTCGGCCGTGGACCGCTGGGTGCTGCCGCGCTCGGCCAGATCGGCGGCGACCGCGTCCTGGATCCGGGTGGCGGCGGCGTCGTGACCCAGGTGGGCGAGCAGCAGGCCGACGGACAGGATCGCGGCCGTCGGGTCGGCGATCCCCTTGCCGGCGATGTCGGGTGCCGAGCCGTGCACCGGCTCGAACATGCTCGGTGCGGTGCGATCGGGATTGATGTTTCCCGACGCGGCCAGGCCGATGCCGCCGGTGACGGCTGCGGCCAGGTCGGTGATGATGTCGCCGAACAGGTTGTCCGTCACGATGACGTCGAACCGACCGGGGTCGGTCGCGAGATAGATCGTCGCGGCATCGACGTGCGCGTAATCGATGTGTACGTCGGGGAATTCGACGCCGACCTCCTCGACCGTGCGGCGCCACAGGTGTCCGGCATGGGTCAGCACGTTGTGCTTGTGAACGAGGGTCAGCTTCTTGCGTTCCCGAGCCTGTGCGCGGGCGAAGGCATCACGGACAGCGCGTTCCGCGCCGAAGCGGGTGTTGACGCTCACCTCGGTGGCCAGCTCCTGCGGGGTCCCGACGCGCAGCGCACCACCATTGCCGGTGTAGGGCCCTTCGGTGCCCTCGCGCACCACGACGAAGTCGATGCCGTCCGGCGCGACACGGTCGACGTCCAGCGGGGACGCCGTGCCGGAGAAGAGCTTGGACGGGCGCAGGTTGATGTAGTGGTCCAGCTCGAACCGCAAGCGCAGCAACAGGTTTCGCTCCAGCACCCCACTGGGCACGGACGGGTCACCGATGGCGCCGAGCAGGATCGCGTCGTGCCCGCGCAGTTCCTCCAGAACGCCGTCCGGGAGAGTTTCGCCCGTTGCGTGCCACCGCTGGGCGCCGAGGTCGTATTCGGTGCGCTCGACCTTCACCGCGGACACCGCGTCGAGAACCTTGAGCCCTTCCGCGACGACTTCCGGACCGATGCCGTCGCCGCCGATCACGGCCAGATTGATGTTCTGCGTGGGAGCTGTCGTCATACCTTCAGGGTAGGCGGACGTCTCGTCATTCGATATCAGGATCTTGTATGTCGGACAGGTGCCGGATGGCAACGAACCAGGGCCCCGGCTGCGTTCACAGCCGGGGCCCTGGTGGGAGAATGCATCGAGCGCTGAACACGATGCGCTACGCGGGTCTCATTGGCGGACAACGATTCCCACGCGTTCGAGAGCCGCTCTCGCACCCGGCGAGATCACGGCAGAGACGTCCGCGAGAAGACTCAGTCGCGCAGGTCCATCGACTCCTGCAGAGCGCGACGGGCGTCCAGTTGTTCTTCGGTCATGATGCGGTCCTTCAAGTGACGAGCCGACCGCGACGCTCCCCCGTGTGGGACCGGGCCGGCGAAATTTCGAAAGTGGTGGGTGTCAGCGCAGCGCGGGGTCTCCGCGACGAGGAGCTGACTCAGAACCCGCCGCGGCAGCCGATGAGGATGAGGCCCCGCTTCATGTGGCCAAGGTACGCCGCCGTGTCCGCTTCCCGATACCCAAATCTCACGATGTGGATGTCGTCGATGGGGGTCCGCGACGTGTCGCCGACTAGGCTCACGGGGTGAGTATCCGGCTGATCGTGCTGCCCGAGATCTCGCTGGACGGCAAACCGGTGACAAGTGCCGCGATCGGCCGCCTCGTCCTCTCCCTCGCCGCCGACCTGCGCGCCGGCGTCAGCACCTCCCGGCTGATCGACGAGTTGTGGCCGAGACAGCGACCCGAGCATCCGAACAAGGCCCTGCAGGTTCTCGTCTCGCGAGCGCGCTCGGCACTGGGTCATGAGCTCATCGCCAGCACCCCGGTCGGCTATCGGCTCACCCTGCCCGAGGAGGACGTGGATGCCACGAGCGTCCGACTGCGCACCGTCGCCGCCCAACGTGCTGCTCGTGATGGCGACCCGGAGGGCGCACTGCAGCACGCCGAAGCCGGCATCGCCCTGTGGCCGGCCGCGACCGCCGGCGACCCGGACCCGGACGACCCGGTGCAGCAGGTCCGGCTGGACACGCTCTCCCTGCTGACCACGTTGCGTCGCGAGCGAGGCCTCGCCCTGGCCGCCCTCGGCCGCCATACCGAGGCGAAGGAGGCACTCGCCGCGTGCGTCCACGACGGACCGGCCGACGAGACGGTGCTTGCTGCGCTGTTGCGAGCGGAAGCTGCCACCGGATCACGCTCGGCCGCACTGGATCGGTATGAGCGACACCGTCGTTCGCTGCGCGACAAACTCGGCACCGATCCGGGCCCGGCCCTCCAGGCCGTCCACCAGGAGCTTCTCGAGAGCGACCGTCCGCAGGTCCGCACCGGGGTCGAGCACGACCCCAATCCGCTGCTCGGCAGGGACCACGACGTCGAGGCCGTCACCGCGCTGACCACCACGTCCCGGGTGACCTCGATCCTCGGACCGGGCGGACTGGGCAAGACCCGGCTGGCCCACGCGGTCAGTCGCCGGTCGTTGCAACGAACCGTGCAGTTCGTCGGCCTAGCCGGTGTCACCGACTCCGCGGACGTTGCGACGGAGGTTGCGTCCGCGCTCGGAGTCACCGGCGTGAGCACCAGGGCCGGTCGCACGACCGAGGCCCCGACCGACCTCACGACGGCCATCGCACGCAGCCTGTCCGGCGGGTCGGCGCTGTTGGTGCTGGACAACTGCGAACACGTCCTCGACGGCGCAGTCGCCCTGGTGCGTTCCCTGGTCGCGCTGCTGCCGGACCTGCGCATCCTCACCACGACGCGCGCGCCGCTCGGGCTGTCCTCGGAGACGACCTATCCCCTGGCCGAGCTCGAACCCGACACTGCCGTCGAGCTTTTCACCCAACGGGCCCGCGCCGTACGACCGGACATCGAGTTGCCGGACGATGTCGTGAGACGCCTGTGCGCCCGCCTCGACGGACTCCCCCTGGCACTCGAACTCGCCGCTGCGCGCACCAACGTGCTGTCCGTGCAACAGATCGAGCAGCGCCTCGGCGATCGGTTCGCGCTGCTGAACCGCGGCGCCCGCGACGCACCCGACCGACACCGCACCCTGCAGGCGGTCATCGACTGGAGTTGGCAACTGCTCGGTGCGCCCGAGCAGGAGGCTCTCGCCATCCTGTCCGTCTTCGCCGACGGTTTCGATCTGGAGGCTGCGGGTGAGGTGCTCGCGGCGACCGGTCCCGGCACGACACAGCACGACGTCAACCCGGTCGACCCGGTCGACATTGTCGAGCACCTCGTCGACCAGTCCCTGCTCCGCAGGTCGGATCGCGGCGGGCGGCCCCGCTTCCGGATGCTGGAGACCGTGCGCGAGTTCGGCGCCGAGCGGCTCGCGAGTGCCGGCCGCACCGAGGAAGCCGGCCGCGCCGTGACACGGTGGGCCGCCGGGGTCAGTCGAGTGCACGGTCCGGTTCTCTTCGGCCCGGAACCGGACGACGCATTGCGTTACCTGCTTGCCGAGGAGGACAACCTCACCGCGACCCTGCGCAACGCCATCGAGTTCGAGGATCCGGTCTCGAGCGCTGCGATCTTCGGTGTGCTCGGTGCGCTGTGGTCTGTCCAGTCGCGCCACGAGCAGGTCTTCGGACCGGCGGCTGACGCGATCCGGGTGATCAGCCATTACACGCCGGAGCCGCAGGATCTGGAGATCACCCGGCAGGCGATCGTGCTCGGCGCCGTCAACCTCAACATCGTCGCGAACCCGACGGGGCTGCGTGCGCTGGTGCTGCTCCAGCGCCTCCCGACGGCGAGCACCCCGGGGATCGTCGAAGCGCTCGGCCGCCTGATCACCGCCGAGAACGGCGGCCGGGTGGCGCGGGGCAGCCGCATCCTCGACGCCGACCGTGCGCTCACCCTGGCCGAGTCGGCCGACCCGATGCTTCGGGTCACCGCGATGCTGCTCGCGTCGCACGTGCTGGAGAACGACGGCCGCGTCACGGAGGCGTTGCAGATCGCCCGACGTGCCGTGCGCGAGGATGCCTTGCGCCAGACCCTCTGGGGCAGCCTGGTCAACCAGTCCAGGGTCGCCGAACTCGCCTCTGCCGTCGGCGAATACGCCGAGGCAGAGTCGACCGCGGAGCGCATCCTGCCAGTGCTGGAACGGTTCGGCGCGCAGGGTGACATCACCTCGATGCGGTGGATGCTCGCCACCCTGCATCTGCATCGGGGCGACCTGCTCGGCGCCGGCCGCCAGCTGCAGGTCGCAGGCGTGGACGCGGCCGACGACGCCTTCGGCGAGGGCACGACGGGCCTGACCATCCGCGCCGAACTCGAGCTCGCGCACGGCCAGATCGAGACCGGTCTGCGTCGCTACCGGGCCGCCGTCGAACACGCCGAATCCCGTTCGCACCTGGCCCCGTTCATCGGTGAGGACACCACGACACCCTGGGTGACGATCGCACGGGTCGGCAGCCTCATCGCGCACACCGTGCACGGCCGGCTGGACCAGGTGCCCGGTCTCGCGGACCAGCTGGCCGACTCATTGGCGGATGCTGCCACCTACATCGCCAGCCCCACGTCATTGGTCGTCCGGGTGGACCTGCCGGTGTGCGGCTGTGCGGTGCTCGGACTCAGCTACGCGCTGGCTGCGACCGCCACCGACGCGGCCGGATCCGCCCACGCCGCACAGGGTGTCGCGTTGTCCAACGCCCTCGGTGCATCACGCACGCCACCGGCGATGTCGCTACGCCGGGCCGAGGAGCTCGCCATACAGACCGATGCGCCGGCATACACCTCCGGTCAGAAGATGTATGCCGGCGCGGGCCGGGACGAGCTGCTCAAGCAACTGTCCGCCTGGCTCGAGGGTCTGCCCTCGGCTCAGAGCTGACGGCGATAGCCGCGAACGGCGAGCGGCACGAAGATCGCGACGACCGCGCCACAGGCGAGCAACGCCCAACCGACCTCACTCGTCACGGTGCCGTCGTTCGCCAGCGAGCGCAACGCCGAGACGACGTGCGAGACCGGGTTGAACTTCACGAAGGTCTGCAACCAGTCCGGCAGGGTCGACGCCGGCACGTAGGCGTTGGACAGGAACGTCAGCGGGAAGAGCACCATCATCGAGATGCCCTGCAGACCCTGCGCCGACTTCATGATCGTGCCGAGGAAGGTGAACACCCAGGACAGTGACCAGGCCGCGAAGATCACCAGCAGTCCCGCGCCGAGGACGCCGAGGACACCACCACCGGGCCGGTAGCCCATCGCGATGCCGACCCCGAAGGTCAGCACCGTGGCGATCGTGTAGCGGATCGTGTCGGCGACCGCCGGGCCGGCGAGCGGCGCGAAGCGGGACATCGGCAATGACTTGAAGCGGTTGAAGACACCCTTCTCCATGTCCTCGCGCAGTGTCACGCCGGTCGCCATACAGGTCGTGAGCGCGGTCTGGACGAGGATCCCGGGGATCAGCATGGGCAGATACTTGGAGACTCCACCGGCCACCGCGCCACCGAAGATGTAGCCGAACATCGGTGTGAACAAAAGGGGTTGGATCGTCACGTCGAAGAACTGCTCCGGGTTCCGGCGCATCTTCTGCAGCGCCCGGCCGGCCATCAGCAGCACCTGGTGCAGGGTCTCCGCCGGGCTGACCCGTGAGTGCAACTCCGGCAGCTGGACGGTGTCCGGGGTGGTGAGTGTGGTCATCGGCTGACCTCCATCTGGTCGAGGTGCTCATGGCGTTCCGCTTCTGCGGCGGGGTCGTCGGCAGCGGCGTCGTCCGTGGCGGGTGCGCCCGTCAGGGCGAGGAATACCTCGTCGAGGGTCGGTTCCTCTACCTTGACCTCGTGCACGCTGATGTCCGCGTGCCGCAGGGCGATCAATACCTCGGCAGCGTCGTCGGCGCGCTCCATGGGCACCGTCAGCCGAGCCGCCTCGGGCGTGCGGCTGGCCGTGCGGCCCAGGACCGTGGCCACCGCGCGGGCGGCCGCATCCATGTCGTCCGGGTCCGCCAGCCGGACCGCCAGTGTCGACCGGCCGACCGACGCCTTGAGCTCCCCCGAGGTGCCCTCAGCGACCTTGCGGCCCTTGTCGATCACGGCGATCCGGTCGGCGAGCTGATCGGCCTCGTCGAGGTACTGCGTGGTGAGCAGGATCGTCGAACCCTGCCGGACCAGATCGCGGATGGTGTCCCACATCTGACCGCGCGTGCGCGGGTCGAGCCCGGTCGTCGGCTCGTCGAGGAAGATCAGTGGCGGGGACGAAATGAGGCTCGCGGCGAGATCCAGCCGGCGACGCATCCCGCCGGAGAACTTCTCCAGCAGCCGGTCCCCGGCATCGGTCAGGCCGAATCGGTCCAACAGGTCGCCGGCGGTCCGCCGGGCACGCTCGCGCGACTGGCCGTGAATGCGGGCGAAGAGCACGAGATTCTCACGCGCGGTGAGCCGTTCGTCGACCGACGCGTACTGACCGGTCAGCCCGATCAGCTGTCGGACCTTGTGCGGTTCATGGTGCACATCCAGGCCGAAGATCCGCGCCGAGCCACCGTCGATGCGCAGCAGGGTCGCCAGCATGCTCAATGTTGTCGTCTTGCCGGCGCCGTTGGGCCCCAGGACGCCGAAGACCTCCCCCGGGCGCACCAGCAGATCGATGCCGTCGACGGCCCGGACGGTGCCGAAGGTCTTCACCAGACCGGTTGCCTCGACGGCGAGTTCGTTCGTGGTCGTTGTCATGGGACCACCGTCCCGCGTCCCGGATTCCGGCCGGTTTCAGCCCGGTTTCACGCACGCCATACAAATGCCGAATGACGGCTTCCTCGCCGAGTGACGGCCCAATTGGACCGTCAGTCGCCGAGGAAGCCGTCATTCGCGATGGACTTCCCGGTCGGGGTCAGCGTGCGGCGCTGCCCTCGACGTAGTCGGTGTCGGTGTCGCTGTCCTTCAGCCAGCTCATCAGGCCACGCAGCTTCTTGCCGGTGGTCTCGATCGGGTGCTGCGCACCCTTCTCGCGGAACGCCTTGAACTCCGGTGCACCGGCGTCCTGATCGTCGATGAAGCGCTTGGCGAACGACCCGTCCTGGATGTCGGCCAGCACGGCCTTCATGTTCTCCTTCACGTGCGGGTCGATGACGCGCGGGCCGGAGACGTAGTCACCGAACTCCGCGGTGTCCGAGATCGACCAACGCTGCTTGGCGATGCCGCCCTCGACCATCAGGTCGACGATGAGCTTGAGCTCGTGCAGGCACTCGAAGTAGGCGACCTCGGGCTGGTAACCGGCCTCGGTCAGCACCTCGAAGCCGTACTGCACCAGCTGCGACGCGCCACCGCACAGCACCGACTGTTCGCCGAAGAGGTCGGTCTCGGTCTCCTCGGTGAAGGTCGTCTTGATGCCGCCGGCGCGCAGGCCGCCGATGCCCTTGGCGTAGGACTTTGCGAGGTCCCAGGCGGTGCCCGAGGCGTCCTGCTCGACCGCGAGCACGACCGGGACGCCGCGACCGTCGACATACTCACGACGGACGATGTGTCCCGGACCCTTCGGGGCGACCATCAGCACGTCGGCGTCCGCCTTCGGCTTGATGTAGTCGTAGCGGATGTTGAAGCCGTGCCCGAAGACCAGTGCGGCACCGGGGTTCAGGTTCGGCTCGATCTCCTCGGTGTAGAGGGTCCGCTGGACCTGGTCGGGCGCCAGGATGACGACGACGTCGGCCTCCTTGACGGCCTCGGCGACAGGCAGCACGCGCAGCCCTTCGTTCTCGGCCTTCTCCTTCGACTTCGAGCCGTCGCGCAGGCCGATCCGGACGTCGGCGCCCGAGTCGCGCAGGTTGAGTGCGTGCGCGTGGCCCTGGCTGCCGTAGCCGATGACGGCGACCTTGCGGCCCTGGATCACCGACAGGTCGGCATCGTCGTCATAGAACATTTCGGCCACTGGAGTCTCCTTGGTTGATATCTGAAATTGATTGGTAGATAAACGAATTGGTGCAAGGTACCTTTCGAGACACTCGCTCGTTCCCTCGCGAGTTCCTCAAGGCTCTCTAAGCACTGCGGCGCCCTCGGTCGGTGATGGACTTGCCACCCCGTCCGACTCCGACGAGCCCGGACTGCACGATCTCCCGCACGCCATACGGATCGAGGACCTCGAGCAGGGCCTCGAGCTTGCCGGGCGTGCCGGTCGCCTCGATGACGACGGCGTCGAGGCCGACGTCGACCACGTTGCAGCGGAACATCTGCGTGATCTGCACGATCTCCGCCCGGGTCGCGGCGTCGCAGCGAACCTTGATCAGGACGAGTTCGCGCTGAACAGAGGCGGATTCGTCCAGCTCGACGACCTTGAGCACCTCGATGAGCTTGTTGAGCTGCTTGGTCACCTGCTCGAGCGCCGTCTCGTCGACGTCGACGACGATCGTCATCCGGGAGACTTCGTCGTTCTCGGTGGGTCCCACCGCGAGCGAGTCGATGTTGAAGCCGCGCCGCGAGATCAGGCCCGAGATGCGTGCCAGCACACCGGGCTTGTCCTCGACCAGCACCGACAAGGTATGGCGTGCCATCAGTGCGTCCCCTCCGCTGCGTCGTCGTCGCGATCCCACACGGGCGTCATGGCCCGCGCCGTCGTGACCAGGTCATTGCTCACTCCGGCCGGGACCATCGGCCACACCATCGCATCGCGTTCGACGACGAAGTCGATGACCACCGGAACATCGTTGATCTCCAACGCTTTTGCGATCGTCGCGTCGACGTCCTCGGTCTTCTCGCACCGCAGGCCGACGCATCCGTAGGCCTCGGCGAGCTTGACGAAGTCGGGGATGCGCGAGCCGACAGCGGTGTGCAGGTCCGTGTTGGAGTAACGCTCGTTGTAGAAGAGCGTCTGCCACTGCCGCACCATGCCGAGGCTGGAGTTGTTGATGATCGCGACCTTGATCGGGATCTTGTTGATCATGCAGGTGGCCAGTTCCTGATTGGTCATCTGGAAACAGCCGTCGCCGTCGATTGCCCAGACGACCCGGTCGGGTTCGCCGACCTTCGCGCCCATCGCCGCGGGCACCGAGTAGCCCATGGTGCCCAGGCCGCCGGAGTTGAGCCAGGAGTTCGGGCGCTCGTAGTGCACGAACTGCGCAGCCCACATCTGGTGCTGTCCGACCCCGGCGGCATACACCGCATCGGGCCCGGTGAGCGCGCCGATCCGCTCGATGACGTACTGCGGCGGGATCGCCGTCGCATTGTCGGCAGGGCTGTAGCCCAAGGGGTAGGTCTCGGCCCAGCCGCGCGTGCGCTGCTGCCACGAGGCGAAATCGAGGGCTCGGCCGGCCTCGCTCTCCGCACGGAGGGCACCGGTGAGGTCCTGGATGACCTCCTTGGCGTCACCGACGATCGGGACGTCCGCGACGCGGTTCTTGGAGATCTCGGCCGGGTCGATGTCGGCGTGGATCACCTTGGCGCCCGGGGCGAATGACGGCAGGTGACCGGTCACCCGGTCGTCGAAACGGGTGCCGATGGCGATCAGCAGGTCGGCCTTCTGCAGCGCCGTCACGGCGGCGACCGAGCCGTGCATACCGGGCATGCCGAGATGCAGGGGGTGGCTGTCCGGCACGACACCACGCGCCATCAGCGTCGTGACCAGCGGTATGCCGCTGAGCTCGACCAGCTCACGCAACTCCTCGGCCGCACCGGAGCGCACGATGCCGCCGCCCAGGTAGAAGACCGGTCGCTTGGCCTCCCGGATCAGTTTCGCGGCGGCCCGGATCTGCTTGTGGTGCGGCCGGGTCACCGGCCGGTAGCCGGGCAGGTCGATGTCGGTCGGCCACTCGAAGACCGTGGTGCCGACCATCGCGTCCTTCGTGACGTCGACCAGGACAGGTCCCGGACGGCCGGTGGAGGCGATGTGGAAGGCCTCCTTCACCGCCGTTGCGATGTCGCCCGGCTCGGTGACCAGGTAGCTGTGCTTGGTGATCGGCATCGTGATGCCGCGGATGTCGGCTTCCTGGAAGGCGTCCGTGCCGATCGTCTTGGAGCTGACCTGCCCGGTGATCGCGACCATCGGAACCGAGTCCATGTAGGCGTCGGCAATCGCGGTGACAAGGTTGGTCGCGCCGGGGCCGCTGGTCGCCATACAGACGCCGACCCGTCCGGTCGCCGATGCGTAGCCCTCGGCCGCATGCCCCGCGCCCTGCTCGTGCCGGACGAGGATGTGGCGCAGCTTGGTCGAGTCCAGCAGCGGGTCGTATGCCGGCAGGATCGCTCCACCCGGCAGCCCGAAGACGACTTCTACCCCGGCGGCCTCGAGCGCGAGCACCAGACTCTGCGCACCGGTCACCTCCTCGGGAACCGTCGGCGGTTTCGCCGCGGGTGCCACTTCTGCTGGAGTGGGGATCGGGCTCTGCGTTGTCACCTTGTCGTCCTTAACTCTTC
Source organism: Flexivirga sp. G2 (assembly GCF_055397625.1). Taxonomy (NCBI): domain Bacteria; kingdom Bacillati; phylum Actinomycetota; class Actinomycetes; order Micrococcales; family Dermacoccaceae; genus Flexivirga; species Flexivirga sp. G2. The sequence goes on along the minus strand of NZ_AP039675.1, from coordinate 1,281,927 downwards.
GGAAGCACGCTCGCGCATAAAAAAACCCTCATCCCGGATTCCGGGCAGTGAGGGTCAGCGCGCTAGCCGAATGAATCAGCTTGCGCGCCTTGGAAGTACGAGAATTCGTGCCACCGCTCCAGTGTCGTGCGACGGCCGATGACCGTCAACATTCTGAGATAGCGATCTCAGAATGTGGTCGTGACCTAAAACACCACCGCCCCGGGACCGGGTCTCGGGGCAGCTTGAACGGGTGTCGGGATCGCAGGTACGACGATGCCGAGTGGACGAGCCTGCGAGTCCATTCGGAGGGAAGTACCTGCAAAAGACTCAGAGGATCGCCTGCAGGAACTTCTTGGTGCGTTCGTGCTGCGGGTTCGAGAACATCGCGTCCGGCGTGGACTCCTCGATGATGTGTCCGGCGTCGAACATCATCACGCGGTGTGACACATCGCGAGCGAACTGCATCTCATGCGTCACCAACAGCATGGTGATGTCGGTGGTGTCGGCGATGTCGCGCAGCACGCCGAGCACGTCACCGACCAACTCGGGGTCCAGCGCAGAGGTGACCTCGTCGAGCAACAGGATCTCCGGCTCCATCGCCAGTGCGCGAGCGATGGCGACGCGCTGCTGCTGACCACCGGACAAGCGCGTCGGGTGCTCCTCCGCCTTGTCGGCGAGCCCGACCTGGTCGAGCAGCCTCTTGGCCTTCTCCCGCGCCTCGTCCTTGGACTGACCGAGCACGTGGATCGGCGCCTCGACGATGTTCTCGATCACCGACATGTTCGGAAAGAGGTTGAACTGCTGGAAGACCATCCCGATCCGCTTGCGGATCCGGGCAACCTCCTTGGGCTTCATGGCGATTCGCTTACCCGCCTCGTTCTTGGTATGCGTCAGCGGGTCGCCGTCGACGTAGATGAACCCGCCGCTCAGCTCCTCGAGCGTCATGAGCAACCGCAGGATCGTGGTCTTGCCGGATCCGCTGGGGCCGATGAGCGTCACACGTTCGCCCTTGGCGACGTTGAAGTTCAGGTCGTTGAGGACGACGTTCTTCCCGAACTGCTTCGACACGTCCTCGAAGGAGATTCGAGGTGCGCCGCCGGCGGTCGGTCCGACCCGGTGCTTCGACAGGTCCGGCGAGGCGGCGCCGTCGGTCATCTCAGTAGGCAAGTTTCTTCTCCATTCGGCGCATGAGGACGGATGTCGGGTAGCTCGCCACGAGGAAGATCAGACCGGCGATCGTGAAAGCCTCGATGTAGCTGAAGTTCTCGCCACCGATGCGCTTGGCCTCGGACACCATCTCCGCGACGCTGATCGCCAGCAGGTATGGCGTGTCCTTGAACATCGCGATCGTCCAGTTGCCGAGCGACGGCAGGGTTGCCCGCAGCGCTTGCGGGATGACAACGGCCCGCCAGGTCCGGCTCTGCGGCAGGGACAGGGCGGTCGCCGCCTCCCATTGCCCCTTCGGCAGTGATTCGATGCCCGCCCGGTAGGACTCGGCCATGTAGGTCGAGTAATGGACCGCGAAGACCACGATGCCGACGATCATCAGCCGGTGCCGCAGTTGGTCCGGCCCGTCCAGATGCGCCAGCCAGCCTCGCGGCGTCACGATCCCATAGGTCACGATCAGCAACTGCAACGGCAACGGCGTCATCCGTATGACGCCGAGCAGGAAGCCCAGCGCCTTGCTGAGCAGACTTGGCAGCTCGCGCAATGCGATGGCCCAGACCAATCCGAGGATCGCCGACAGCATCGACGCGACGACCGTGACCACCAGCGTGACCTGGAGGAACGCCTTCAGCAGATCCGGGAAGGCTTCCTGTGCGATGTTCCAATCCCACGTCATACGCCCGCACCTCCCCCGCCTGCCGGGGCCAGGGCGACGGCACGATCGACCTTCAGATTGCGTCGCGTGTCCGTCATCCCGAGACGACGCTGGGCACGGCGTTCGAGCACCCGCAGGAAGCCCGAGAACGCCAGCGCGACGAAGTAGTAGATGACGAAGGCGATCCCGTAGACCGTCCACATGTCGGCGCCGCCCTTCCGCAACTCGTCACTGACGTAGGTGAGGTCGAGCAGCCCGATGAAGTAGGCGATCGCCGTGCCCTTCACGAGCATCACCATCAGGTTGTTCAAGCCGGGCAGCATCAGCGCCCATGCCTGCGGCCAGATGACCCGGCGGACCTTGGTGAACCACGACATGGACAGCGCCGTGGTCGTCTCCCACTGCCCCGGCGGTACGGCGTTCAGTGAACCGCGCACCACCTCGGAGCCGTATGCGCCGTAGTTGAGCCCGAGGGCCAGGATGCCGAAGAGCAGCAGGTGCGAGCCCCAGCCGAACAATTGCGGGGTGACATAGGCGAAGAAGAAGAGCTGCACCACGAGCGAGGTGCCACGGAAGAACTCCACGATCACGCGGGTGACTCCGCGCAGCACGACGAACCTCGAGATGGACGCCAGCCCCAGTAGGACGGCGACGACGAACGCCACCGCCCCACCGAAGACGGACAACTCGAGTGTCACGCGCAGCCCGTCGAGCAGGTCCGACCAGTTGTCCTGCAAAGTGCTGACGACGCCCGTGGGCGCGATGGACGACATCTCAGGCACGGTCAGCGCCTCTCGATCGTCCGATCACTTACTTGGCGTCCGGCAACTTGCCGGAGCACAGGTACTTGGTGTCGGTGGTCTGGCCCTTCGGACGCTCGGCCTCGGTGAAGCCGTACTTCCCGACGATCGCGTTGAACTGCTTCGGGTCGTCGATGATCTTCTTGAGTTCCTTGTTGTATGCCTTCAGCAATTCGGTGTCGCCCTTGCGGAAGACCGCCGCGCCCGCGCCGATCTGCAGCTTGCCGTCCACGGTCGCGGTGAACGCCTTGGTGACCTCGACCTTGCTCTGCGCCTTCTGCGTCTTGACGAGGGTGCGCAGCGAGATGGCGGTCAGCGCGAAGACGTCGGCCTGGCCGTTCTCGACCGCTTGCAGACCCTCCTCGGGCGAGCCGACCGTCTGCGTCTGGATGCCCATCGTCTTGGCGTAGCCCTGCTCGATGGCGCCGTTCTCGGTGACCAGGTTGACCTTCTTGGCCTTGAGGTCCTGCATGGTGTGCAGCTTCTTCGGGTTGCCCTTGGGAACCAGGAAGGCCGTCTCGTAGGTGATCTCCGGGTAGCTGAAGGCCGCCTTCTTGCAGCGCTCCGGCAGGATCGACATACCGGCACTGACCTCGTCGTACTGGCCGGCCGTCAGACCGGGGATCAGCGCATCCCACTCGACCTTCTTGGCCTCGACGGTGTTGATGCCGAGCTTCTTGTAGACGGCCTTGTCCAGCGCGATGGTCGCGCCGTCCGGCTTTCCGTCCTTGCCGATGAAGCTGTACGGGTTCTCGCCGTTGATGCCGACGACGACCTTGCCGGCCTTCTTCAGCGACGCGACGCTCGCACCGCCTTTGCCGCCGCCTCCACTCGACCCACCACACCCCGAGAGGGCAAGGGCTCCCGCTGTCAGAACAGCAGCGGCGGCGGTCGCACGTCGTGTACGCAGTCTCATGTTTCTGGGCCTTTCGACACACGGGGAGCCACGCCGAACGCACCTCCGGGGAATCGGTCCTCTGGAGGCTATGTCGCCGTTCGACACATCTCAATCACAGGTTTGGTGCACGTCATGCGCCGGTCAAGGACGGTCCAAGCAAGCACAAAAACCCGCTCTGACCAGCCACGACGACACATTGTCGACATGTCGACGATAGTCGCATGCGGTGCGTTTTGCCCGGAAGTCTTCGTTATCAGTTTGAGACGTTGCCCGTCGCTGGCCGCCGAATCTGTGTCACACGTCACATCCACCACACGCGTTAAGGTCCTGAAATGCGTGTACGAGCGATCACCGACGACGAACTCCCCGACTACATCTCGACGACCATGCGCGAGTATGCCGAGGACAAGCACAACAACGGCGGCATACCTCTCGAGCAGGCTCATGCCGAAGCGTCCAGAGAAGCCGAGCAACTCTTCCCCGGTGGACGGCTGGCACCGGGTCACGCGGTGTTCATCGCCACCGACGACGCGGGCAGCCGAGTGGGCCGGCTGTGGATGGCACCGCGCGGCGAGAGCACGGACGTCGCGTTCATCTACGACATCCAGGTCGAGGCAGCCGCACGGGGCAACGGCTACGGCCGGGCAATCATGCAGGAGGCTGCGCGATGGTCCCGCGACAACGGCTACAGCACGCTCGCACTGCACGTCTTCGGCGGCAACTCGGTGGCGATCAACCTCTACGAGTCGCTCGGATTCGTGACCACCGATCGGATGATGAAGCTCGAGCTCTGACCGGGCGTCGCACCCACGTCATACGGTCGAGTCATGGTTGACCGGACCCGTCGAGCGTTGATCACCGCCAGCACCTCCGGCATCGGGTATGCCGTCGCGCAGAACCTGCTCGAGCAGGGCATGGCCGTCACGGTGCACGGGCGGACGGACGACTCCGCAGTCGCGGCGGCCGCCAGGCTGGGTGCCGGCGTCCACGCGGTCCATGGCGACGTCGCGAAGCCGGATGAGGTGAGCGCGCTGGCCGTCGTCATCGCGCGTGAGGAGTTCGACGTCCTGGTCCACTGCGCGGGACCGTATGCCGAGCACACGTACGACACTGCTACTGCTGCAGATTGGGAGTCGGCATACCGAACGAACGTCGTATCGGCCGTCCAGCTGGCCTCGGCCAGCCTGGCGCCGATGCGTCGACGGGGGTTCGGCCGGGTGGTGTTCATCGGCACCCGGGCGACCCGGACGCCGATCCCCACGATGATCGAATACTCAGCGGCCAAGGCCGCACTCGCCAACGCGACGATCAGCCTCGCACGCACCGCCGTTGCGCCTGGCGTGACCGTCAACATGGTCAGCCCGGGCGTCATACTCACGCCGGCGATGCAGCAGATGTTCCGGAGCCGGCCAGAAGCAGCAGGCCTGCCGTGGTCCGAGGTCGAGGCGTCACTCGTCGCTGATTACGCACCCAACCCGCAGGGTCGCCTCGGCCGCGCCGAAGAGATCGCGGCAGTGGTCGGCTTCCTCGTCGGCGACGACGCCGGTTACATCAACGGCGCCGACATCCCCGTGGACGGGGGCATCACCGGCACGCGGTGACTCCGGTCCGAGCTCGGGCGTTCAGCCGCGCGTCGGCAGCTCGCGCACGGCGCCACGGTCGGCCGAGGTCGCCATCGCGGCATACGCCCAGAGCGCCTTGCTCACCGCGCGCTCGCGGTTCTTGGGCTGCCACGGCTGGTCGGATGCCTGCATCTGCTCCCGGCGACGTTGCAACTCCTCGTCGTCGACCTGCAGGGACAGGATCCGCTTGGGGACGTCGATCAGGATCATGTCGCCGTCCTGCGCCAGGCCGATCGCGCCGCCGCCTGCGGCTTCGGGCGAGACGTGGCCGATGCACAGACCGCTGGATCCGCCGGAGAAGCGACCGTCGGTGACCAGGGCGCACTTCTTGCCCATCCCGGTGCCCTTCATGAACGCCGTCGGGTGCAGCATCTCCTGCATTCCGGGGCCGCCCGCCGGACCTTCGTAACGTACGACCAGGACCTCACCCGGCTGGATGATCTTGTTCAGGATGACGTTGACGGCCTCCTCCTGGGACTCGACGACCCGCGCCGGACCCTCGAAGTGCCAGAGTTCCTCCTCCACGCCGGCCGTCTTGATGACGGCGCCGTCGACCGCGAGGTTGCCGCGCAGGATCGCCAGGCCGCCCTCGGCGGTGTAGGCGTGCTCCTTGTCGTGGATGCAGCCGTTCTCGGCGTCGGTGTCGAGCTCGGACCAGACGTTGTCGGTCGAGAAGGGCTCGACCGTGCGCACGCCGCCGGGCGCCGCGTGGAAGAGCTCGACCGCCTCGTCGGTGGCCTTGCCGGACCGCACGTCCCAGTCGTCCAGCCACTGCTCGAGCGACGGCGAGTGCACCGAGGTGACGTCGGTCTGCAGCAGACCGGCGCGGCGCAACTCACCGAGGATGGCCGGTATGCCGCCCGCACGGTGCACGTCCTCCATGTGAAAGAACGAGTTGGGCGCGACCTTCGACAGGCAGGGCACGGCGCGGCTGATCTCGTCGATGGTGGCCAGGTCGAAGTCCTTGACCTCGCCCTCCTGGGCGGCGGCAAGGATGTGCAGGACGGTGTTGGTCGATCCGCCCATCGCGACGTCCAGCGCCATCGCGTTGCGGAAGGCTGCCGACGTCGCGATGTTGCGCGGCAGGACCGAGTGATCGTCGTCGTGGTAATACCGCTTCGCCAGGTCGACCACGACCGAGCCGGCCCGCTCGAACAACCGGCGCCGGAACGCGTGAGTCGCCAGGGTCGAGCCGTTGCCCGGCAGCGCCAGGCCGAGCGCCTCGGTCAGGCAGTTCATCGAGTTGGCGGTGAACATGCCGGAGCAGCTGCCACACGTCGGGCAGGCGGAGTTCTCGATCGCGGCGAGTGCTTCCTCGTCGACCTTCTCGTCGGCGGACGCGGAGATCGAGGTGATCAGGTCCGACGACGGATGCACGACACCGTTGACCGAGACCGTCTTGCCGGCTTCCATCGGGCCGCCCGACACGAAGACCGTCGGGATGTTGAGCCGCATCGCGGCGTTCAACATGCCCGGGGTGATCTTGTCGCAGTTGGAGATGCACACGAGTGCGTCGGCGGTGTGCGCGTTGACCATGTATTCGACGGAGTCGGCGATGATCTCGCGGCTGGGCAGCGAGTAGAGCATGCCGCCGTGGCCCATGGCGATGCCGTCATCCACGGCGATGGTGTGGAACTCGCGCGGTACCCCGCCCGCGGCGCGCACGCCTTCGCCGACGATCTCCCCCATGTTCTTCAGGTGCACGTGACCCGGAACGAACTGGGTGTAGGAATTCGCGATCGCGACGATCGGCTTGCCGAAATCGTCGTCGGTCATCCCGGTCGCGCGCCAGAGCGAACGAGCGCCCGATGCGGCACGACCGACGGTGGTTGTCCGAGACCTCAGAGCTGGCATGGCTCCAGACTACGACTGCTGTCCACGGATTGGGACAGCAGTCCCATCACTCGGACGCGCGGGCGGTGTGCAGTGAGATCAGTCGACCGGTCCCCGGCGCGAGGTCCTTCCAGGGGACACTGATCTCCAGGACCGCCGCGGTGCACGTCGGCCAACCGTCGTCGAGAGAAGGGGCGTCCGGGTCCGGCTCGACGCCCTCGGTGAGGGTCGCCGCAAGACCGGGTACGCCGGGGGCGTGACCGACGAGCGCGATCGAACGGGATGGCGGACCCTCGTCCTCGATGACGTCGATGAGACGGTCCACCGAAGCGTTGTAGATGCGCTGGTCATTGGCGACGAGCGCGCCGAGGCCGCTGCTGGCGACGACGTCCGCCCAGGTCTCGCGGGTTCGGACCGAGGTCGAGCAGAGCACCAGGTCGGGGCGCAGCCGGTGTTCCTTGAACCATTCGCCGAGTGCCTTCGCGTCGGCGTGCCCACGATCCGTGAGGGCACGGTCGTGGTCGATCTGGGCGCCCGGATCGGCGGCCTTGGCGTGCCTGACGAGGATCAGCTGACGGGTGGCTGAGGTCATGTGATCCAGCATTTCACCTCGAGCCGGTGGCGACGACATTGCTCAACGGCGCGCCCGCAGCGAACTGTGCGAGTTCTGTGCGCAGGAGCCGCAGTGCACGCGGCTCGAAGGCGGTCGTCGCGCCCCCGACATGTGGGGTGATGAGCACCCCGGGAGTGCGCCACAGCGGATGATCGGGCGGCAGCGGCTCCGGATCCGTGACATCCACGGCCGCCCGCACCTGCCCGGCGGCGCACGCCTCGACGAGCGCATCGGTATCGACGATGCCACCACGAGCGACGTTGACCAGCAACGAGTTTCGCGGCATACGGGCCAAGAATTCGGCGTCCACCAGATGATGTGTGGCGTCGGTGAGGGGAAGGATCAGGAACACGACGTCGTGCTCCGGCAGCAACGTCGGCAACTCGTCGATCCCATGGATCCGATCTACTAGGTCATCTCCCCCGCGACCCCTGGACGCCACCGCGGTGACCGAAACCTCCATCGGCAGTAGGCGTTTCGCGATCGCCACCCCGATCGATCCGTAGCCGATGATCAGCGCGTGCCGGTCGGCGAGCGACGGCTGCCCCGCCAGCCGCAACCATTCGCCCGTGCCTTGCGCCCGGACCGACTCGGGTATGCCGCGCTGCGCCGCAATCGCCAGCCCGACAGCGAGCTCCGCCGTCGACGTGTCATGGATGCCCCGCCCGTTGGCGAGATCAACCCCCGCCGGGAGATAGGGCACCGCGTGCTCGAAACCGGCCGTCACCAGTTGAACCGCCCGCAACTGTGGCAACTCCGCCAGCCTGGCCAGCCGCTTCGCGTTGCCCATGTACGGCGGCACCACGAGCTCGATGTCATCCCGCGGCGGGGCGTCCTTCATGTCCCAGCACACCGCCTCCACGCCCTCGACATCCGCGAGCGCAGCGACCCATTGTTCCTCCGGCACCGACACGACCACCATGCCTCAGAACCTAATCCGGACATGACCGTCGAAAGATCGCGGGTAGCCCGAACGACGACGCAACGATCGAGACCAAATCGCCCGAACACAGACGACATGACCCCTGCCACCAAGGTGACGACCGAACGCTCCTCAGCCGATTACAGACGAATACGTATGCAGGCACCGAGGTGAGAGCCAAGGCGTCGGCTGCGTCGTCGGGACGGGCCTATGCAGTGAACGGAGCGCTAGCGGAGAGAACGGAGTGAGACCGGCACGGCGGCGTAGCCGACGCCATACCAGGGTGAGCGACGAACTCGGGACCTCGAGACGCCTCCCCCGCTGCGCTCCTCCGGCTCCTCGGCCACCTCAGTTCGGTGACCTCGAATGCGCCGCAGACGCCCCTTTCGAGACGCTCGCTCGTACCTCGCGAGCTCCTCAAGGAGCGCCGGATCAGGTCAGCTTGGCGAGGATCAGCTCGCGCGCCTTGGCGGCGTCGGCCTGGCCCTTGAGCTCCTTCATGACCTGGCCGATCAGTGCGCCGGCGGCGTTGAGCTTGCCCTCGCGAACCTTGGCAGCGATGGGCTCGTTCGCTGCGATGACCTTGTCGACGGCGGCTTCCAGGGCACCGTCGTCCTGGACAAGCTCGAGCCCACGGGCATCGGCGACTTCGGTCGGTGCGCCGTCGCCGGCAATGACGCCCTCGAGGACCTGGCGGGCCATCGAGTCGTTCAGGCGGCCGCCCTTGACCAGGCCGTCGAGCTCGGCGACATACGCCGGGGTGACGTTGAAGTCCTCGACCGACTTGCCCTCGGCGTTGGCGCGGCGAGCGAGCTCGCCGGTCCACCACTTGCGCGCCCCGGCAGGGGTGGCTCCGGCTGCTACGGACTCGTCGATCAGGTCAATCGCGCCGGCATTGATGACGTCGCGCATCTCCAGATCGCTGTAACCCCAGTCGGATTGGAGCCGCTTGCGACGCTGGGCGGGCGGCTCCGGCAACGTGCCGCGCAGTTCCTCGACGAGTTCGGCGGACGGTGCGACGGGCACCAGGTCGGGCTCGGGGAAGTAGCGGTAGTCGTCGGCGTCGGACTTCGGGCGTCCGGACGTGGTGACGCCGGTGTCCTCGTGCCAGTGCCGGGTCTCCTGGGTGATCGAGCCGCCCTCATCGAGGATCGCGGCCTGACGGCTGATCTCGTAACGGACCGCGCGCTCGATGGAGCGGAGCGAGTTGACGTTCTTGGTCTCGGTGCGGGTGCCGAGCTTCTCCGCGCCCTTCAGCCGCAACGAGACGTTGGCGTCGCAGCGCACGGAGCCCTGCTCCATCTTCACGTCACTGATGCCGAGTGCCTTGACCAGGTCGCGCAGCGCGGCGACATACGCCCGGGCGATCTCCGGCGCACGCTCGCCCGCGCCCTCGATCGGCTTGGTGACGATCTCGATGAGCGGGATGCCGGCCCGGTTGAAGTCGACGAGGGAGTATTCGGCGCCCTGGATGCGACCGGTGGCGCCACCGACGTGGAGCGATTTGCCGGTGTCCTCCTCCATGTGGGCGCGCTCGATCTCCACGCGGAAGGTCTCGGTGCCCTTGCCCGAGGCAGCCGGGATCTCGATGTCGAGGTGTCCGTCGAAGCAGATCGGCTCGTCGTACTGGCTGGTCTGGAAGTTCTTCGGCATGTCCGGATAGAAGTAGTTCTTCCGGGCGAAGCGGCACCAGGACGCGATGTTGCAGTCCAGCGCGAGACCGAGCCGGATGGCGGACTCGACGGCCTTGGCGTTGACGACCGGCATTGCGCCCGGCAGGCCGAGGCACACCGGGCACACCTGGGAGTTCGGCTCGGCGCCGAATTCCGTCGCGCAGGCGCAGAACATCTTGGTCGCGGTGTTGAGCTCGACGTGGACCTCGAAGCCCATCACCGGGTCGTACTTCGCCAGAGCCTCGTCGTAATCGACGACTGCGTCGGTCATCAGTTGGCCGCCTTTGCTGTCAGTGCGGGGGCTTGCGCCAGGATCGGGGCACCCCACTTCTCGTGCAGCGCCGCCTCCAGAGCTGCAGCGACGCGGTAGAGCCGCTCATCCTTGGTGGCCGGCGCGAGGATCTGGAAACCGCTGGGCAGACCGTCCTCGGCGGCAAGGCCGTTGGGGATCGAAATGCCAGGAACACCAGCGAGGTTCGCCGGAATGGTGGCCACGTCGTTGAGGTACATGGCCATCGGGTCGTCGAGCTTCTCGCCGAGTTTGAACGCCGTTGTCGGCGCCGTCGGCGTCACGAGCACGTCGACCTTCTCGTATGCCGCGGCGAAGTCGCGGGCGATCAGCGTGCGAACCTTCTGCGCGGTGCCGTAGTAGGCGTCGTAGTAACCCGACGACAGCGCATAGGTGCCGAGGATGACGCGACGCTTCACCTCATCGCCGAAACCTGCCTCACGAGTGGCCGCCATGACCTGCTCGGCGCTCGGGCTGTCGACGCCCTCCGGGCCGACTCGCAGGCCGTAACGCATGGCGTCGAAGCGCGCCAGGTTGGAACTCGCCTCACTCGGCATGATCAGGTAGTAGGCCGCCAGGCCCTTCTCGAAGCTCGGGCACTCGACCTCCACGACGTCCGCGCCGCGGTCGACCAGCAGCTGCACCGACTCGTCGAAGAGCTGCTTGACGCCGGGCTGGAACCCTTCACCCGAAATGCCTTTGATGACACCGATCTTCATGCCCGACACGTCGGCCCGACGTGCGGCCTCGACCACCGGCGGCACCGGTGCATCGATGGACGTGGAATCCATGACGTCATGTCCGCCGATGACCTCGTGCAGCAGGGCCGCGTCGAGCACCGAACGGGTGCAGGGACCCGCCTGGTCGAGGGAGCTGGCGAGCGCGATGAGGCCGTAGCGGGAGACACCGCCATACGTCGGCTTGGTGCCGACCGTGCCGGTGACCGATGCGGGCTGGCGGATCGAGCCGCCGGTGTCGGTGCCGATCGCGAGCGGCGCCTCGAAGGCCGCGACCGCGGCCGAGGAGCCACCACCGGAGCCGCCCGGTGTGCGCTCCAGATCCCAGGGGTTGCGGGTCGGACCGTATGCCGAGTGCTCGGTCGAGCTGCCCATGGCGAACTCGTCCATGTTGGTCTTGCCGAGGATCGGCATACCGGCGGCGCGCAACTTGGTGACGATAGTGGCGTCGTACGGCGGGATCCAGCCCTGCAGCATCTTGCTGCCGGCGGTCGTCTCCAGACCCTCCGTCGCCACGATGTCCTTGACGGCGATCGGCACGCCGGCGAGCGGGCCGAGCTTCTCGCCGGCCGCACGCGCCTCGTCCACGGCCTTCGCCGCGGCGAGCGCGCCCTCGGCATCGACCTGCAGGAACGCGTGGATGTCACCGTCGACCGCTGCGATGCGGTCGAGGTGCTGCTGGGTGACCTCCACCGAGGTGGTGGCGCCACTGGACAATGCGTCGGCGATCTCGGCAGCCGTGAGCCGGGTGTAGTCAGTCATCGTCTCGACTCTCAGTCCTCGTCCAGGATGCGGGGCACGGCGAATCGCTCGGCCTGTGCGTGCGGTGCTCCGGCGAGCGCCTGCTCCGGGGTGAGCCCGGGGCGCACCTCGTCCGGCCGCGCGACGTTCTCCAGCGGCAGCGGGTGCGACATCGGCGGGATGTCATCGGTCGCGATCTCCCCGACGGTGGCCACGAACCCGACGATCTGGTCCAGCTGGCCGGCCAGCCGATCGAGCTCGTCATCGGTCAGTTGTATGCGGGCGAGCATGGCGACGTGGGCTACCTCGTCGCGGGACAGGTCAGACATGCGCACCAGTCTATTTCGCGCCACTCGGCGCATATCGCCCGGCGTACCTGTGATCGCCGATACGTTCATCGGACAGACCGGAACGGTCGAGTGATACAACTTGATAGCAGACCGAAGTTTCTCCACTTTCGATCGCCAGGAGGCTGTCATGCCAGGCATCACCATTTCGTCCGCGTATGGCGCAGGCGGTGGGGTCGTCGCCCCGCGCGTCGCAGAACGACTCGGCTACCAGATGCTGGACCGTGCGATCAGCGCACGCGTCGCGGGCGAACTGCAGATCTCCCTGGAGGAGGCACAGGAGGGCGAGCGCAAGCTGAGTTTCGCCGACCGGTTCTTCCGCAACCTGGCACCGCTGGCCGACACCATCAGCGGCGGGTCCGCGATCGCGGCAGCGGACGGTGCCGCAGCCGAGGAGTTCCGGGCCGAGGCGAACAAGATCATGTGCGAGTCGCTGGACGACGGCGCCGTCATCCTCGGCCGCGGCGGAGCCGTTGCGCTGCAGGACCGCACGGACGTGCTGCGGATCCGGCTCTACGGCAGCCCGGAGGAGCGGATCAAGGCGGCGGAGAAGTTCGGCGAGGGCCGGGTCTCCCCCGAGGCCGCCGCGAAGAGTCTGCAGGAGGTCGACACAGCGCGCGCGAAGTACGTGCAGCATCTCTACGGCCGGGACATCGACGACCCCACGCTCTACCACCTGCAGCTCAACACACCGCTGCTCGAACTCGACCAGTGCGTGACGATGATCGTCGACGCCTACCGCGCATTCGCCTCCGGCGGAGGTGAATCCGGCGAGGCGCCGGTCTACAGTCCCGACGCGGACTGACCGGTGCCCACCGACGGATCTCGAAGCGACGAGCAACTGCATCGTGACCGGTCCCGTGCCGAGTCGTTCGGCTCGGTCGCTGCCGCGTATGACGAACACCGCCCGACATACCCATCTGCTCTGATCGACGCAGTCGTGGGCGCCCCGGTCGGGCGCGACGGTTCCGTGGACGTGCTGGACGTCGGCTCCGGCACCGGCATCGCCGCCCGGCAACTGCGTGCTGCCGGCGCGAACGTGCTTGCTGTCGAACCCGATCCGGCGATGGCACGGGTCGCGGAGGCGAGCGGGCTCAGCGTCGAGGTCGGAACGTTCGAGGCCTGGGACCCGGTCGATCGCAGTTTCGACGTCGTTCTGTTCGCGCAGTCGTTCCACTGGGTCGAGCCCGCCGGTGCGGCACGGAAGGCCTGGGACCTGTTGCGCCCGGGTGGGGTACTGGCGCTCTGCTGGAACCGCTTCACCGAGATCGACCCGCCGAGGGAACGCATCTCCGAGGTCGACGAACGCCACCTGGCCTCGGTGCCCAGCGCCCGGCCGTCAGAGCGTCGTGAAGAGTCGGTCGACAATCTGCTGCAGGAGGTCGGGTTCACCGTCGTGCGCCGGACCTTCCAGGAGGATGTGCGCCTCACCGGCGATGCGTGGCTCGAACTGCTCTTCACGTATTCGCGCTACCTCGTCCTCGACGAGACCACTCGTGCTCAGGTGCGCGCCGAACTTGCTGCCCTCGTCGGGCCGGACGGCGTACACATCGAGAACGACGCGCTCCTGGTGCTGGCACACAAGCCGGGCTGAGTCACTTCCCGTCGTTCGCGGCGCCCTGGTCCTGCAGATAGTGCGCTGTGTGCTGCGCGGTGCCCTGGTCCTGCAGAAAGTGCGGTGGGGCGCACCATCTAGCGGGCCGGAGCACTGGCGGCTCTGGATCCCACCCCGGGACCTGCAGAAAGTGCGAGGAGACGAGGCGCACTATCCCGCGGGCCGAAACGCCAGAACCTCTACTCTCGCTGTATGGCGACCGAGGCCGACCCCAGGACTGTCAGCTGCACCGCAGAAACCGAACTCATCGGCGACCGGATGATCGTCCGACTACCGGCCGAGGCGAGTGCCGAGCTGCCCTCACGAGGACAGATCGCCGCGACGGTGACGGTCGACGAGGCGCCATACCCGACGGTGATCGAACCCGACGGTCGGCGCGGCCACTGGATCGCGATCGACGACGGGCTGCGCAGTCAGCTCGAGCTGGACGCCGGCACCACGGTGCAGCTCACTATCGAGCCGACCAAGAAATGGCCGGAACCCGAGGTCCCCGAGGACTTCTCGGCCGCCCTCGCCGATGCGGACGACCTGAGCGAGACGTGGCAGGACATCACGCCGATGGCGCGGTGGGAATGGGTGCGCTGGATCAACTCGACCAAGAACCCGGTGACCCGCGACCGCCGCGTCGAGGTCGGCATCTCGAAACTGCGGTCCGGCAAGCGGCGCCCGTGCTGCTTCGACCTCTCGTCGTGCACCGACCCGGAGGTCGCCAAGAGCGGCAAGCTCGTCGAACCGCAGTAGCGGCTCAGCGCGCGCGGACGATGTCCGCGGTGATGTCGAGGTGCCCGCGATGCTGGGCGAGCTCCTCGTAGGTGTGCATCAGGACGCCGCCCTGCGTGCGCGATTCGTCGGGATCCATGCTCCGGTCGTTCATCTGCCCGCGCGGTACGGCGGTGCCGTCGAAGCCGGCCAGGTCGGACCGGAACGCCACCCGCTGCCGCTCGACGATCTCCACCAGTTCCTCGACCGTGCCGGACGACCTGAACTCGGCCAGCCGGTCGCGGGTGATCGGCCGGTCGGCCAGCACCTGGCCGCCCCAGAACTCCAGGACGCCGCAGCAGTGCCGGACGATCTGGTATGCCGTGTTGCCTCCCGGCAGACCGGTCTCGGCGTTGACCAGGTCGTCGCCCAGCTCGCGCAGGGTTGCCGTCATACCGTCCAGGGCGCGGTCGACGTGGATCAGCACGACATCCAGCGGGACTGCTTCGCTCATCTGAAACTCCTTGTGGTTGTTGGAAGCTCGCAGGATTGGTCTCGATACACCTCCTCCGCTTCGCTCCCCCGGCACTCGACCCGCTTGGGTGGCCTACTCGACCCGCGAAGGTGGCGGGCCGTTCTCGAGCAACTCCTCGAAGCCTTGTTCGTCCAGAGTCGGGACGCCGAGTTGCTCGGCCTTGTCGGCCTTGGAACCGGCATTCGCGCCGAGCACGACATACGACGTCTTCTTGGAGACCGAGCCGGCCGCCTTGCCGCCGCGAGCGATGATCGCTTCCTTCGCCGAGTCGCGGCTGAACCGCTCGAGCGACCCGGTCACGACGATGGTGAGGCCGGCCAGGGTCTGCGCGATCGAGTCGTCACGCTCGTCGGCCATCCGCACGCCGTCCTCGGTCCAGCGGTCCACGATCTGTCGGTGCCAGTCGACCTCGAACCAGTCGATGACCGCCTGTGCGATGACGCCTCCGACCCCGTCGGCCGCGGCCAGTTCCTCGACACTCGCGGCACGGATGGCGTCGATCGAGCCGAACTCGGTCGCCAGTGCCCGTGCTGCCGTCGGACCGACGTGCCGGATCGACAGCCCCACGATCACTCGCCAGAGCGGCTGCTCCTTCGCCGTCGAGAGATTGTCGAGCAGCCGAACACCGTTGGCGGACAAGACCTTTCCGTCGACTATGTCGTCCTCGGAGTCTGTCTTCTTGGCGGCGCGGGTGTAGAGCGGCACTTGGACGAGCTGCTCACGGGTGAGCCGGAACAGCGTCGACTCGTCGGTGAGCACGTCCGACTCGAGCAGGGCGATCGCGCCCTCCCAGCCGAGCGCGTCGATGTCGAAGGCGCTGCGCCCGGCGAGGCTGAAGAGCCGCTCGCGCAGCTGCGACGGGCAGGTGCGCGAGTTGGGACACCGAATGTCCTTGTCGCCGTCCTTCTCGTAGGCCAGCTCGGTGCCGCACGACGGGCAGTGCGTCGGCATCTCGAACTCGCGCTCGCTCCCGTCACGCAGGTCGACGACCGGCCCCAGGATCTCGGGTATGACGTCACCGGCCTTGCGCAGCACCACGGTGTCGCCGATCAGCACACCCTTGCGCTTGACCTCGAAGGCGTTGTGCAGCGTGGCATTCGCGACCGTCGACCCGGCGACCACGACCGGCTCCATCACGGCGAACGGTGTGACCCGACCGGTCCGGCCGACGTTGACCTCGATGTCCAGGAGCTTGGTGTTGACCTCCTCCGGCGGGTACTTGTAGGCGATCGCCCAGCGCGGGGCACGCGAGGTCGAGCCCAGTGCGCGCTGCACCGGGACCTCGTCGACCTTGACCACGACACCGTCGAGCTCGTGCTCGACGGAGTGCCGGTTGGCGCCGGCCCACTCGACATACTTCTGAACCTTGGCGGCAGAGTCGACGACCTTGTAGTGCGTCGAGACCGGCAGACCCCACTCGCGCAGCAGGTCGTAGGCCTGCGACTGGCGCTGGATGTCGAAGCCGCGTCGAGCGCCGATGCCGTGCACCAGCATCCGCAGCGCGCGGCTCGCGGTCACGCGCGGGTTCTTCTGCCGCAACGATCCGGCAGCGGTGTTGCGCGGGTTCGCGAACGGCGGCTTGCCGGACTCGACGAGCGCCGCGTTGAGCTGCTCGAAGTCCGACATACCCATGAAGATCTCGCCGCGGATCTCCACCAGCTCGGGGATGTTGTCGCCGGACAGTCGGTGCGGGATGCCTTCCACCGTGCGGACATTGGAGGTGACGTCCTCCCCGGTGGTGCCGTCACCGCGGGTGACGCCGCGCACCAGTCGGCCGTTCTCGTAGGTGAGGTTGATCGCGAGACCGTCGATCTTCAGCTCGCACAGGAAGTGCAGCGGCTGATCGCCCACCTCGCGTTCCACTCGCGCGATCCAGGTCGCCAGCTCGTCGGCGCTGAAGACGTTGTCCAGACTGAGCATCCGCTCGGCGTGCTGGACCGCGGTGAAGTCGGTGTTGAAGATCGCCCCGCCGACCTGCTGGGTCGGACTGTCCGGGCTGCGCAGCGCCGGGTAGTCGTCCTCGATCGCATTGAGCCGCTTCATCAGCTGGTCGTACTCGCCGTCGCTGATCGTCGGCGCGTCCCGCACGTGGTAGGCGAACTGGTGGCCCCGGGCTTCCTCGGCGAGCTCGGTCCACTCGTGTCGCACGTCTGCCGGTATGCCGTCCGTTTCGCTCACCCGCCCAATCCTGCCGTATGGCGGGGACAGTGCGGCCAGGCACCGGATCTCGATACGCGCTCGTCCCTCGCGCTACTCGATCAACGTGGGGTAACGCGCTCGCCCCCTTCGAGACGCCCGCTCGTCCCTCACGGGCTCCTCAGGGCACAGCCTCGCGCTACTCGACCGCGGCGTCGGACAGCATGCGAGCCGCGTCGACGGTGAGCCGGCCGACCCGGGAGGCAGCGGCCGGCGACAGACCTGCCAGCCCGCAGGCAGGGGTGACCACGATCCGCTCGAGCAGCGCCTGCTCGAGACCGACCCGATGCCACTGCTCCACGAACGGATCCACGTGCTCGCGCGGGTGTCGAGCGGTCGAATCCGTCGGCACGAGACCGGCCCAGAAACGGCGGCCCGACTCGACCAATTCGGCGATGCCGTCCCACTGCGCAGTGCGCACGAGGGATGTGCCGAGAGCGAGCTCGAGACCGTCCACCTGTCGCACCAACGGCACCGGGACGTCGGGCGCACAGCAATGCAACACCTGCGAACCAACCTGTCCCGCAACGGTTTCCGTCACGCGGATCAGGCCGTCCCGCACGAGGTTGCCATCGACGGCACGCAATCTGCCGAATCCGGAGACTGTCGGCAGTCGGCCGGCCAGCACCGCAGGCAGCGCGGGCTCGTCCCACTGCACGGTCACGTCGGCGGCCGGCACCAACCGCCGCACCTGGGCGATCTGGTCGGCAACCGTGTCCGCGAGTGACTGCACGATGTCACGGGTCGCACCGGAGTCGCTGACCACCCGTTCGCCGCGCGGTAACGCCAGGGTCGCCGCGAGCGTCCACGGGCCGCAGGACTGCAGCTTCAGCGGGCCGGCGTAGCCGTCATACACCTCGGCGAGCACGTCGAGGTCCTGCCGCAGAAAAGCGCGGGCGCGCGACGCGTCACGTCCCGAGCCGTCGGTGAGACGCCATCCGGCGGGCTGCAGGTCGACGGCGAGGCCGATCAGTTGTGCCGCCGTCCGACCGATCAGATCGGCGCCGGGACCGCGTCCCGGCAGTTCGACCAGATACGGCAGGCCGCCGTCGCCGTACAGTTCCCGAACGGCGCGCGCCGCTCCCAGCACGTCCGAGCCGGGCAGTGACCCGACCCCACTCGCCAGCACGCTGCTCACGGATCACCCTTCAACAGCATGGACCGGGTACTTCGGAACGGTCTGCCGCCCAGCACCCGGGGTCACTTGTATGCGGACAGCGGCTTGTTCTTCATGCCCTTCAGCGGCTTGGTGAAGGTGCCACTCGTCGCCTCGACGAAACACGCGGTCATCGTCGTGCCCTGCTTCCAGCCCGACGAACCGGTGCTGTTCGCCGCGGCGATCACATCACCGCGAGTGCCGCCGAGGTAGGACTTCGCCAATGGCACGCACTTGCTGAGCGCCAGCTTGTCCACGACCTTCGATGTCGGCGGCTTGCCGTCTGCCTTGCCGATCACGTATCCGCCGATGGTCTCCGCCTTGTGCGGTTCGGTGCAGGGCACGATCTTCGGGGAGTCGGTCTTGCTCGGCCGGTCGCTGGTGCAGATCCGGTACGGGATGTAGCCGACCTTCTTGATGCGGTTCTTCAGCTGGTACGAGATCTCCTCGTACCCGGAGTCGTCCGGCTTCACCGAGGCGGCCGCGCAGACGATCTGCTGGTTCGCCTTCGGGTCGGAGGCGGCGGGCACCGGCTGCGCGAGGATCCGGGAGAATCCCGCGCTCGGGCTGCCCAGGTAGCCCGCGAGCTGGTTGTTGCAGGTCCAGGTGCGCAGTCGGCCGCGCTTGATGATGTCGTCCGCGTCCTTGGACGTCTTGACGACCGCCATGATCTCCATCTTGTGCGGCTGATCGCACGGCGCGGTGGCCCAGTCGATCGTGTCGCCGATGCACTGGCCGACCTTGAAGTCGCCTGCCGCGGCGGTGCTGTCGCTCGTGCTCGGGGTCGCCTCGGAGGACGTCGGAGCCGAGGAACTCGTCGAGGGCGAGCTCGCGTCGGACGTGGGCGCCGCCGACGAGCCGGTCGCCGCCTGCGACGGCGGGCTCACCGAGATGGAGCCGCTGCTTCCCCCGCACGCGGTGAGGCCGAGGCACAGGCTGCCGATCGCGGCGACGGCCAGCAGTGGTCGGGTCGTACGGTGGTCGGTCATAGCCATGCGAGATCCCTCGTTGTTCCCTCTGATCGGCGGCAACGATAGCCGGTGCTGTCGTTGCTTCCTACACCTGACGTGCCGCAGCGACGATCGGTTGCCTCGGACGACCTCCGCGGGGGTCGCCCGACCGGGCTTCCACCGTGCGGGTCAGGCCCGGTCGGTGCCGGTGATGGTCGCGGACCCGACGACCCGCGTCCCGTCATACAGAACGACCGACTGGCCGGGCGCCACGCCGCGTGCGCGTGTGTCCAGCCGCACCGTCACCTTGTCTCCGTCGGCAATCGCACGACCGGCGAATTCCTCACCGTGCGCACGCAATTGGGCACCCACGGCGAGCTCGCCGGTCGGGGCGTCGCCGCACCAACGGGCATGCTGCCCCACGACGACGTCGATGCCGAGCAGATCCTCGGTCCCGACGACGACGGTGTTGGACCGCGGTTGTACGTCGACCACGTAGCGCTTGGCGCCGTCCTCGCGCGGGACCTTGAGCCCGAGACCGCGGCGCTGACCGACCGTGTACGCGAACGCACCCTGGTGCTGACCGACGACCTCCCCGTCGGTGTCGACGATGTCACCGGGCTGCTCGCCGAGGCGCCGGGTCAACCAGCCCTTGGTGTCGCCGTCCGCGATGAAGCAGATGTCGTGGCTGTCCGGCTTCTTGGCGACCGAGAAGCCACGTGCCGCGGCTTCCTCCCGGATCTGCGGTTTGGTGGTGTCACCGAGCGGGAAGAACGAGCGGGCCAGCTGGTCGGCGTCCAGGACACCGAGCACGTAGGACTGGTCCTTGGCCATGTCGACCGCCCGGTGCAGCTCGCGGCCGTGCGGGCCGTCGACGATCTGGGCGTAGTGGCCGGTGGCCACCGCGTCGAATCCGAGCGCGAGCGCCTTGTCCAGCAGCGCCGCGAACTTGATGCGCTCGTTGCAGCGCAGGCACGGGTTGGGCGTGCGGCCGGCGGTGTATTCGGCGACGAAGTCCTCGACCACGTCCTCCTTGAACCGCTGCGCCATGTCCCAGACATAGAACGGTATGCCGACCTTGTCCGCGACGCGGCGGGCGTCGCCGGCGTCCTCGATGGTGCAACAGCCGCGCGCGGATTCCCGCAGGGTTGCTGCGGACTGGGACAGCGCGAGGTGCACTCCGACGACCTCATGGCCCGCGTCCACCATCCGGGCGGCGGCGACCGCCGAGTCGACGCCGCCACTCATCGCTGCGACGACACGCATCAGCGACCACCCCTGCTCGCGGACCGTGCCCGGCGGGCGCGGTCGACAGCAGCCGGCAGCGCCGCCAGGAACGCCGCGACGTCCGCGTCGGTCGAGGTGTGCCCCAGCGTGAGTCGCAGCGCGCCACGCGCGTCGTCCTCGCTGATGCCCATGGCCAACAGCACATGGCTCGGTTGCGGCACACCTGCCTGACAGGCAGAACCGGTCGAGCACTCGATGCCGGCGGCGTCCAGCAGATAGAGCAGCGAGTCGCCGTCGCAACCGGGCACCCGCAGGTGGGCGTTGCCCGCGAGTCGTGCCGTCACGTCGCCGACCTCGTGCGCACCGGTCACCTCGATGTCCAGTCCCAGGTCGAGCGCCCCGCGAATCAGCTTGTCCCGCAACGCAGCCAGCTTCTCCTGCTCCAGCGGGAGCTGCTCGGTGGCGAGGGTCGCCGCCAGCGCCATACCCCTGATGCCTGCGGTGTTGAGCGTGCCACTGCGCAACTGACGCTCCTGGCCGCCACCGTGGGTGAGCGGCATCAGCGTCGCGTCGCGGCGAGCGATCAGGACGCCGACCCCCTGCGGCCCACCGAACTTGTGCGCACTCGCCGTCAGCAGGTCGACGCCGGAAGCGGTGAAGTCGACCGGCACCTGGCCGACCGCCTGGACCGCGTCGGTGTGCATCGGTATGGCGTACTCGTGCGCCACCGCCGCCACCTCGGCGACGGGCTGCACCGTGCCGACCTCGTTGTTGGCCCACATCAGCGAGACCAGCGCGACCGACTCCGGATCACGCTCGATCAACTCGCGCACCTGCTCCGGGTTGCTGCGACCCGCGGCGTCGACCTCGATCCAGTCGACGACGGCGCCTTCGACATTCACCAGGTGTTCTACCGCGTCGAGGACCGCGTGGTGCTCGGTCGCACCGATCAGCAAGCGGTTGCGACGCGAGTCCTCCGCGCGCCGCTGCCACCAGGTGCCCTTGATCGCCAGGTTGTCGGACTCGGTGCCGCCGGAGGTGAAGACGACCTCGGACGGGCCGCAGCCGAGCGCCCTGGCCAGCTCCTCACGGGACTCCTCGACGACCTTGCGTGCCGCTCGGCCGACGGTGTGCAACGACGAGGCGTTGCCGCCGGTGGCGAGTTGTTCGGCGATGGCTGTGACGACCTCGGGCCGGGTCGGGGTCGTTGCTGCGTGGTCGAGATATGCCGTGAACGTCACCCGTCAAGGGTACGCGCGCTGTGCGGGACGCCCGTCCGGCCGTGGGTGCCGTCGGGCGGATTTGCGACACTATGGCGCGTGTCACCTCTCGCACCCAGGCTCCTGCCCCGACCGCGCCCGCTGTTGACGGCGGCGGCCTGTGCGGCCGCAGTGACACTGGCGGGGTGCAGCTCCGGCAGCGGCGGTGCGTCGGCGGCGAGTTCGGCCGCGTCGAAGTCCGCGGCCCCGACCGTCTGCTCCTCCACGTCCGCCCCGCACGTGTCGGGCACGACGGTGCCCTTCGGGACCGACTCCCCCACCGGGTCGTCCTCGGCGCTGCAGGTCAGCGCCGGTGAGCCGAGGATCAGTTCAGTCCCGTCCGGGCGATCGGGGTACCGCCTGGTCCAGGTGCCGATCAAGGCCGCCGTCCGGACAAACGGCACATTCGCCGTCGACCACTCCCAGTTCGTGCTCGTGGACACCGCGGGTCGCAGTTGCAAGCAACCGTCGATCAACCCGCTCAGCAGTGGGTTCGTCGCGCTGACCGTCGACGAATCACACGCGGGCGCCGGCTCGGTCGCGTTCCTCGTGCCGTCGTCGACGACGCTCTCCCACCTCAGCGTCCGCTATCTGCCGGTGGTCGACGCGTCGGCGGCCACGTTGGCCTGGCGGGACGGCGCGGCCGCACCGTCGCCGACACAGGTGTCGAACGGCTGCGACGGCGACAAGGCGAAGTTCTCCGGCAGCGGCCGCAAGGCCTCCTTCGGATCGTCGATCAGCCACGGCGACGACGTCGCCTCGTCATCGATCCGCGCGAGCACGCCGAAGCGTCGGGCGTTCACGCCGGGGTCGACCCAGCCCAATGACGTGGACGCGATCGACGTCCGGCTGCACATCTCCGCCGAGGGCGCCGACGCGTTCATCGACCGTCGGTCGTTCGCTCTGGTCGACGGCTCCGGGCGGCTGTGTCGCAGCTCCGACCTGAGCAGCCAGGGCGAGACCCTCACCAGTGCCCTGGTCAAGAAGGGGCAGTCCAAGGACTACACGGTCGTGTTCTGGGCACCCAAGGGTGGCGCCATACACGGTCTTCGGCTGGTCCAGCTGACCAAGCCAGGTGGCAGCACGGTGCAGTCGACCTGGTCGGACTCGAAGCTGACCCTGAAGCCGCTGAAGTCCTGACACAGAACGGCCCGGCATCCCTCGCGGGGATGCCGAGCCGTTTCGCTGGTATGACGTGCGTCAGTTCTTGGCCGCCTGCACGGCCTCGTTGGCCTGCGGCAGCACGGTGAACAGATCACCGACGACACCGAAGTCGACCAGCTCGAAGATCGGGGCTTCCTCGTCCTTGTTGATCGCCACGATCGTCTTGGACGTCTGCATGCCCGCTCGGTGCTGGATCGCACCGGAGATGCCGCACGCGACATACAACTGCGGCGAGACCTGCTTACCGGTCTGACCGACCTGGTTGGAGTGCGGGTACCAGCCGGCGTCGACCGCCGCACGCGAGGCGCCGACCGCGGCACCCAGGGTGTCGGCGAACGCCTCGACCGGCGAGAAGTCGCCGGACGTGCCACGGCCACCGGAGACCACGATCTGGGCCTCGGTCAGCTCGGGACGGCCCGACTTCGCCTTCGCCTCGGTGGCGGTGATCTTCGCGGCCTTGGCCACGTCGGACACGGTGACGTCGACCGGGACAACTGTCGCGCCGGCCTGTGCGGCCGCCGGGGCGGTCGCGTTGGCCTTGACCGTCACGATCGCGGGCGTCGCCGTCACGATCGACTCGACCGTGTAGTTGGACGCGAACGCCGACTGGGTGGTCGCCACGCCGCCGTCGCCGGCCTGCACGTTGGTCGCGTCGGTGATCAGACCGCCACCGGTCTTGACCGCCAGGCGCGCGCCGGCTTCCTTGTTGACACCGCTGGTCGGCAGCAGGATCGCCGTCGGCGACGCCTGCTCCGCCACGGCAGCAAGCGCCTCGGCGAGCGGGGCCGCGACGGTGCCGGTCACGTCCGGGTTGTCCACCACGTAGACCTT
The DNA here is from genome assembly GCF_055397625.1 of Flexivirga sp. G2. Taxonomy (NCBI): domain Bacteria; kingdom Bacillati; phylum Actinomycetota; class Actinomycetes; order Micrococcales; family Dermacoccaceae; genus Flexivirga; species Flexivirga sp. G2. The sequence continues at coordinate 1,258,016 of NZ_AP039675.1, read as the reverse complement.
GGCGGCGCCGAACTGCGCCAGGCGCGGACGCGCGGCCTCGACGCTGCCACCGATGAAGACGGCCGACGGCTCACCGAGCGCACGCGCCAGCGTCAGCAGCTCGGCGGTGTTCTTCTTGACCTGTCCGTCGGTGTGATCGACGAGGACGAGGACTTCAGCCATGATGAATCTCCTTGCAAAAGAATGTCATTGGCAGGCACTCCTTCCCCGCACGGACTCGCAGGCTCGTCCGTCCGGCATCGTCATACCTGCGCCCAAATGTCAGTCAGGAGCCAGAGACGGCTCAAATGAGTTTGGCCTTGGCGAGGAACTCGGCGAGCTTGGTGCCGCCGTCGCCCTCGTCCGTGACGATCTCGCCCTGCTCGCGCGGCGGGCGCGCGGTGAACGAGGTGACCTTCGTGCCGGCGTTGTCCAGACCGACCTGGCCGGCGTCGACCCCGAGGTCGGCCAGCGACCACGTCTCGACGGGCTTCTTCTTGGCCGCCATGATCCCCTTGAACGAGGGGTAGCGCGGCTCGTTGATCTGGTCGGTCACCGACACGACCGCGGGCAGCGGCGCCTCGAACGAGTCCGACGCGGTGTCGCTGTCGCGACGACCCTTGACCACACCATCGGCGATCTCCAGGGTCGACAGCTGCGTGACCTGCGGCAGGCCTAGTCGCTCGGCCAGCATCGCCGGCACCACGCTCATCGTGCCGTCCGTCGATGCCAGACCCATCAGCACCAGCTCGGGGTTGCCGTCGGCGGCCTTCTTGACCGCCTCGGCGAGCACGAGCGAGGTCGCCGGTGCGTCCGAACCGTGGATCGCGTCGTCCAGCACGTGCACACCCTTGTGTGCACCCATCTGCAACGCCTTCTTGATGGCGTCGGCGGCGCCGTCCGGGCCGACGGTCACGACCGTCACCTCGCCGTCGCTTTCCTCGACGAGCTTCAGAGCCGCTTCGACCGCGTACTCGTCGAGCTCCGACAACAAACCATCCACATTCGAACGATCCGTCGTGTTGTCCTCATTGAACGTGCGGTCGGCTTGCGCATCCGGCACGTACTTGACACAGACCACGATGTTCATGCGTCTATCGTCCTCTTCCATCAGGGTACGAGTGTCTGACGTCAGTCAGCGTTCACGGGCGGGACGCGACCAGCGCCCGAACCTGCGGCGATCGTATGCCGAGGTGGTTGCACCCGATTACCCGCAGCATGCTACCCGTGAGTAACAACGGGACGCCAGCGCCCCTGTTCGGGACGGGCCGCCGGCGCAGTCCGCGCCGGCGGGTCAGCGGTGCTGCAACCAGATGACGATCATGCCGATGGCGGTGAGCGCGACGATGATCCACGGCGCCAGCTTGTTGAGGACGAACTGAGCGGTCGTCAACTGCTGGCCGGGGGCCACGACATACACGTCGGAGCGCGAACCGGCCGCCAGATCGAAGACCGCGGCGCCGACGGTGATCACCGCGCCGACCACGAAGACGAGCCACGGCGGTGCACCCACCGTGCTGTCCGCGTCCTTCGCCATACCGGTCCAGCCCAGCAGCGCGATGAACATCCCGACCAGACCGACGAGGGCGACGGTGATCGCCACCAGCCGGCTGCGTTCGGCCGCTTCGCTGCCCGGACTCACTGGCATGTGATCGGTACTCATGGTCGGTCGGTCGCTCCGTTCTGCTGGTCTCTGGCCGGATGCCACCGGGGCCGGTGGTGACGCCGACATTAGCGCCACCACCGGCCCCGGTGGGTGTGAATGGTCCTACTGGTATTGCGGTTTCCTACTGCTGCTGCCCTTCGGCGTCGGCCTGTGCGGCATTGGCCATCGCCTGCGCGACCGCCGGCGGCTCGGCGGAGTTGGCGGCGTGCGGACCGTCGCTGGTGACCGCCTGGTGCCACAGCTGCACCGCGGTGAGCACCATCTGGGTGGTCGACTGGACGAGCGACTTGACGTCGTCGGCCGGCGAGACCAGGTGCTCACCGGTGACGATGAGGTTGCCGTTGGCGAGGCCGGTCTTGACGATGTTCAGGCTGAGCGAGACGTCGTTGGCGGCGAGAAGCTGCTTGGTGATGTCCTGCGGAAGGTCATCGGTGATCTGCCACTGGCCGAAGATGCGCATCATCGCGGGCTCACCGTCGACGCAGCGCACGAAGAGCTGCTGGCCCTCGACCTTGTAGCTGACGTCACCGTCGGCATCGAGCTCGGGGCGGAAGCCCTCCTCCTGCAGTGCGTCCGTGACGCGCTGCTGCAGCTGGCCATCGCCGGCCGGGGCGGACGGTGCCGAGGCGGGCGGGGCGAAGTTGGGCAAAGAAGTCGGATCTGTCATGTGACCCACGCTACTTCACCCTGCGGCGCCGCGGTCGCGCCCGGGTGGCGGTCGTCGCGGCTGTCTCGTCCCGGGTCGTGGACTGCTGGTGCCCTAGGCTCCCCGGGTGTCCGAATCGCTGACAGCAACCGTCCGCACCTCCCCCGATGCGCCGCCTCGGCTCGGTGCCACCGCCGACGGGACCGGCGTCGAATTCAGCGTGTATGCCGGGAGCGCGACCGCGGTCGAGGTGTGCCTCTTCGACGACGCCGGCGGCGAGCGACGGGTCCCGCTCAGCGAGCACGCGCACGGTGTGTGGGCCGGACACGTGCAGGGCATCGGCGTCGGCCAGCGCTACGGCTTCCGCGCGCACGGCGACTGGGATCCCACCCACGGCCACCGCTACAACCCGGCGAAGCTGCTGCTCGATCCCTATGCCCGTGGCGTGGTCGGCGAGATCGACTGGCGTCCCGAGGTTTTCGGGCACCGTGTCGGAGAGGACCTCTCGGGAGACCCGGATGTGCGCGACGACCGGGACAGTGCGCCATACACGGCGCGCAGCGTGGTGGTCGGAAACGGCTTCGACTGGGGCGACGACAGACCGCCGCACATTCCGTGGGATCGCACCGTGCTCTACGAGACGCACGTTCGTGGGCTGACCCGGCAGCTGCCCGAGGTGCCGGAACACCTGCGCGGCACGTATGCGGGCGTGGCCCACCCGGCGACCATCGCGCACCTCACCCGACTCGGCGTCACGACCGTCGAGCTGCTTCCGGTGCACGCATTCACCTCCGAGCCGCAACTGGTGCAGCGCGGCCTAACGAACTACTGGGGCTACAACACCCTCGGCTTCTTCGCGCCGCACGCGGCATACGCCTCGGCGACCTCGCCGCAAGAGGTCATCCACGAGTTCAAGGGCATGGTCAAGCTGCTGCACGCGGCCGGCATCGAGGTCATCCTCGACGTCGTCTACAACCACACCTGCGAGCAGGGCAGTGGAAGCGGCGCCACCCTCTCCTGGCGCGGGCTCTCCTCGCAGACGTACTACCGACTGGACGAGCGCGGCAACGACGTCGACGTGACCGGTTGCGGCAACACCCTCGACATGCGACATCCGGAAACCGTTCGCCTGGTGCTGGATTCGCTGCGCTATTGGGCGGCCGAGATGCGGGTGGACGGCTTCCGCTTCGACCTCGCTCCGGCTCTCGCTCGTGGCCTGGACGACGCGTTCCACCCGGACCACCCGTTCCTGGTGGCGCTGCGCACCGACCCGGTGCTGTCCCGGGTCAAGCTCATCGCCGAACCCTGGGACCTCGGCTCGCACGGCTGGCGCACCGGCCAGTTCCCCGCACCGTTCGCCGATTGGAACGACCGGTACCGCTACACCGTCCGCAACTTCTGGCTGACGGACCTGGCCGCCGATCAGGACGGCCGGCCCGGGCACGGGGTCAGCGATCTCGGCACGCGCATCGCCGGCTCGAAGGACCTGTTCGCCGCCCGATCACCGCTCGCCTCGATCAACATCGTCAGCACGCACGACGGCTTCACGGCGGCCGACCTCACCGCGTATGACGAGAAGCACAACCTGGCCAACGGCGAGGACAACCGGGACGGCAGCGACGACAACCGCTCGTGGAACTTCGGGGTCGAGGGCCACGAAGGGGCGGGCGACGACATCGCCGCGAGCCGCCGCCGAGCCATCCGCAACCTGCTCGCCACGACCTTCGTCTCGGCCGGGGTGCCGATGCTGCTCGGCGGGGACGAGTTCGGGCGCACGCAGCAGGGGAACAACAACGCCTACTGCCAGGACAACGAGATCAGTTGGTACGACTGGAAGCTCGCGCAGTGGCAGTGGGATCTGATCGACACCACGACGTTCCTGGCGGAATTCCGCGCCGCGCATCCGGTGCTGCGCAATCGCACCTTCTTCCCGGGCGACCCGATCGACGGCGACGCCCTGGCCGCGTTGCACTGGCATGGCGGCGACGGATCCATCATGACCGCGGACCAGTGGAACGACGGCGGAACCCGCATCCTGCAGGTGGTCTTCGACGGGGCCGACGTCGGCGACGATCGGATCCTGGTGGTCCTCAACGGACGCTCACACGACACTGCCGTGCGGGTCCCCGAGCAAGCGGGCGTCGGGACCTGGGAACTCGTCTGGGACAGCCGCTACGACCGTCCCGACGAGTTGCCCAGCACCTCGATCCCGGTGGGTGACGAACTCCCTGTCAGCGCAGGGTCTTTCGCCATACTCCTGGGTGCGTAGGTCTCGATACGCAGCGCCGCTGCGCTCCCCCGGGCACTCGACCCGCAGCGTTACTCGACCTCGTGGCCGGCGATCACGCCGCGGTACCAGTCGAAGCTGGCCTTCGGCGTGCGCTGCAGGGTCTCGTAGTCGACGTGGACGAGGCCGAAGCGCGGGTCGTAACCCCGTGCCCACTCGAAGTTGTCCATGAGCGACCAGACGTAGTAGCCGCGCACGTCGACGCCGCTGTCCATCGCCGCACTGACCGCCTTCAGGTGGTCTGCCACGTAACGGATCCGGTCCTGGTCGTCGACTCGACCGTCGTCACCGACGACGTCCGGGCAGGCGATGCCGTTCTCGGTGATGTAGATCGGGGGCAACGCCTCGCCATACGTGTCACGCAACCAGGTGAGCAGGTCGGTGAATGCACTCGCGTCGACCGGCCAGCCCATCTCGGTGAGGTACTCCCCGTCGTGAACCAGTGATTCGAAGCCGAGGTCGGACGCGACGCGCTTCCCGGGATCGGGCTCGTTGTGCGCGACGGCCTTCGGGCGGCTCGGGAAGTAGAAGTTGACCCCGAGGAAGTCCAGCGGCTGCGCGATCGTCGCGAGGTCGTCGTCGCCGATCCAGGAGAAGTCCGTGATCGGCGCCCACACCTCCTTGCCCAGCTCGGGGTACTTCCCGGCCAGCAAGGGGTCGGTGAAGATCAGGTTGCTGATCAGCAGGCAACGGCGGGCGGCTTCGACGTCGGCCGGCTCGTTCGAAACCTGTTGCACCGAGCCGAGATTGAGCGTGATGCCGACCTGCGCGTTCGGCGCGACGGACCGGATCCGCTGCGCGGCGAGACCGTGCCCGAGCAGCAGGTGGTGGGCGGCCTGGAGCGCGCCCTCACCCTCCTGCGCGCCCGGAGCATGCACGCCGTCGGCATACCCGAGGATCGAGGAGCAGAACGGCTCGTTGAGGGTGATCCACTTCGTGACGCGATCGCCGAGATGTTCGGCGGCGACCGCGGAGAACTCGGCGAAACGCTCGGCGGTGTCACGGACACGCCAACCGCCCTTGTCCTCCAGCGCCTGCGGCAGGTCCCAGTGGTAGAGCGTGACAGCGGGATCGATACCGGCGGCGAGCAACTCGTCGACCAGCTTGTCGTAGAACGCCAGCCCGGCTGCGTTGACCGGCCCGTCGTCGGGCTTGATCCGCGGCCAGGCGAGCGAGAAGCGGTAGCTGTCCAGCCCCAGTTGCTTCATCAGCGCGATGTCCTCGCCGTACCGGTGGTAGTGGTCACACGCCACATCGCCGGTCTGTCCCTGGTAGACCTTGCCGGGCATGTGACTGTAGGTGTCCCAGATGGAAGGCGTCCGGCCGTCCTCGGCCACTGCGCCCTCGATCTGGTACGACGCAGTCGCGGCGCCGAAGACGAAATCGGCAGGAAACTGGACGGTCACGGTGTTTCTCCTTTGGGCGTGATGCGTTGGGTCTGACGGTAGCCTGCGGTGCTCGCGCCGGCAGCGGGCGGCGACTCCCCCGACAGCTGGACGACGGCGATCTCGTATGGCGACAACCGGTCGACGCCATACAGCTCGAGGTCGACGGCCTCGGCGGATGCGTTGATCAGCCAGGCGAATTCGCGTCCGTCCCGATGACTGAGGCCGTCGACCAGGATCCGCGGATCATCGACCCGCACCGATCGTTCGACGCCTGCTTCGTCGGCCAGTGCGTCATACAGCCGCCAGGTGTCCTCGGGGTTGACACGAGGCGCGCGCGCTGCGAAGTACTCCAGCGGCAACGTGGACAACACGGCCTGCCCGGCACCGTGAGACCGGCGGGTGAGCACCGGTCGGCCGTGCTGGTCGACGGCGACGACCTCGGCGTCGATCGCTTCGACGGGCAGGATGCTGCGACCTCCCGGCGAGCCGACCGCTCGGAAGTGCAACGTGTCGCTGGCCGCGATCCGGCCGAAGTCGACGCGGAAGGTGACCTCGACGACGTCGTCCAGCACCGGCTCGACCATGCCGTAACGCAGGCCGTGCCGCACCCCGAAAATCGATTCCAGGTCCGTCCACCACGGCCCTCGTTGGATCGGCGAATCGCCCAATCCGTAGGAAACGTAGATGGTTCGGCCTGCGGCGGCGTGCTCCCCCAGGCGTTTCCAGGTCGGCACGGTGAGCGCCTTCACCGAAGGCACGATGACCAGGCGTGCCGCGTCGGGCACCGGCTCCGGCTCCCGCACGAACGCCGGGCCGAGGCCGGCTTCGCGACAGGCGACGTAGGACTGCTCGAGTGCGTCGGTGATGTGGGTGCGCTCGCTCTCCGCGAAGGTCCAGTGCTCCGGACCGTCGAGGTATGCCGGGACGAGCAGCGCGAGCTGCGCCGGCCATCGCTCGCACCGTGGCAGGTCCAGCCGGTTCACCAGCTGGCGGAACGCGGTGATCTCGTGCAACTGCGGCTTGGCCGAACCGTCGGCGCGGGTCAGGCCGAAGTGCAGCTCGAAGGGGTGGTGCCGATAGGGGTCCTGTTCGGGGAGGTTGTCGAAATCCGTGTTGTTCCAGGCCAACCAGCCGGTTGCACCGGCGAGCAACGTCGTGTGCAGCACCTGCCGGTAGTACTGCGCGGCGTGCTCGTCGGAGGCGAAGTCGGAGCTCACCCCGAACTCCTCGAGCACGACCGGTAAGTGGGCCACCGCGGCAAGCTCGCACACGAAGGCCGCACGCAGGTGCTGCCGGATGACGTCGTCCCCCATCGGGTAGACGTGCGGCCCGACGAACTGGGTGATCGCTGCCAGCTCCCGGACGCTGAAGCCGTTGTCCGTGCCGGTGACCTCCCGTCCCCACGCACCGTCGCCGATCGAGACCGGCTTGTCCGGGTCACCGGCACGAATCGCGGTGACCATCAACTGAGCCCAGGCGGTGACGTCCGGCTGCGCTGCGGGACCGCCGTAGATCGGCATCTCGTTGGACACCAGCCAGCCGACGATCGCCGGATGCGCGGCGAAGCGTGCAGCGACCTGGGTCAGGTAGCTCGACTGCTGCGCGACCATCCACGTGTCGGTGTAGAGATCACGACCGTCGCGCCATTCCGGATCCCAGTTCTCCCCCGACATGTGACCGACGAGGAACGTTGGGATGGTTCGCATTCCGAGCTCGACGTGCAGATCGAGGAATCGCTCGAACCGGTTCATCACCTCGTCGTCGAGACGACCCGGCTCGGGCATCGCGTGCGGCCAGAAGAGGAACGAGCGCGTCACGTCGAGACCTGCGCCGCGCATCATGACCAGCTCGGAGCGCACGACCTCCTCGTCATACGACTGCCACATGAACGGCCCACCGGCGCGGGACCAGAAGTTGCAGCCGAACCAGACCTGCTCGCCTTCCGGGGTTCGCACGAACCGCATCGGGCGTTCGACACCAGCGCTCATTTCACTGCTCCAGCAGTCAGGCCGGCCACCAGGTAGCGCTGCAGCAACAGGAAGACCAGGACAACCGGAACGCTCACGACCAGGGACGCCGCCATGACCTGATTCCAGTAGACGTTGATCTGCGTGGAGTAGCTCTGCAAGCCGATCGACAACGTCTGGGTCGACGTGCTCGTCATCTGCGACGCGAAGAGGATTTCACCCCACGACGTCATGAACGAGTAGACCGCCACCGCGATCACGCCCGGGCGGGCTGCGGGTAGCACCACCCGGAACAACGTGCCCACGGTCGATGCGCCGTCGACCCGAGCTGCTTCGTCCAATTCCCTTGGTATGCCGTCGAAATAGCCTGCCAGCATCCAGATCGCGAACGGCAGCGAGAAGGTCAGATAGGTGACGATCAGGCCGACCCGGGTCTGGTAGAGCAGGGTGAATCCGAGCACCCGGTCGATGTTGACGAAGATGAGGAACAACGGGAGCAGGAACAGGATGCCGGGGAACATCTGGGTCGACAGGATCGTCGTGGTGAAGACGCTGCGTCCGCGGAAGGTCCATCGCGAGACGGCGTAGCCGGCGAAGATCGCTACGACGACGCTCAGCACCATCGAGATGGAGCAGACGATGAGGCTGTTGAGGAAGTACTTCCCGAGCGGGACGGTGCTCCAGATGTCCTTGAACGGCTGGAAGGTCACGTGACTCGGCCACCACTCGAACTTGCCCTGCACATCTCCGAGCGGTTTGACCGAGCTGGTGAAGAGCACCCACATGGGCACCAGCACGAAGACGCTCAGAAACGTCAGCACGACAACGCGGAACACCTTGAACGACAACGGTTCACGCACGACGCGACCTCCGGTTGAAGACGAGCAGATAGGCCCCCGTGACCACCAACAGGAACAGCAGCAGCAGGACCGACATCGCGGACCCGAAGCCGAAGTCCCAGTTCACGAACGAGGCCCCGTAGATGTGTACGGAGATGGTGTCGGCCGACTTCGGCGGCTGGGCCCCGAACAGCACGAACGGCGTGTTGAAGTCGTTGAAGGTCCACAGGAACAGCATCAGCACCATCACCAGATTGACCGGCCGCAGGCCCGGCAGGGTGATGTATCGAATCTGCTTCCAGATGCCCGCGCCGTCGACAGCGGCCGCGTCATACACGTCGTCGGGAATGTTCTGCAGTCCCGCGAGCAACATCAGGAACGCGAACGGCCAGGACCGCCATACCGCGACGACCACCATCGACCAGAACGCGTTGCTGCCGATGAGCCAGAAGCTGTCGCCGTTGGTGAGGCCGAGGGACTTCAGCACGTGGTTCACCAGGCCGTTGTCCCGCTGCAACATGAAGCTCCACGTCATGATGCCGGTGTAGATCGGCATCGCGTAGGGCACCAGGAACAGCGTGCGGAAGAAGCCGCGACCACGGAAGTTGCGGTGCAGGACCAGCGCCGCCGCCATACCGAAGGACCACGAAAGCCCAACCACCAGAACGGTGTAGAGGCAGGTGACCTCGAAGGAGTGCAGGAAGCTGTTGCCGATCGGCGACGAGAAGTCCAACGCCACCTGGTAGCCCGACAGCCCCTTCCACGGCGCGGTCGACCAGTTGGCGATGTACGACTGCGTCAGCCCGACGAACGACATCCACACCCCGACGAGCATCGGGACCAGATGGATCAGCAGTTCCAGGACGATCGCGGGAGCGATCAGCAGGTACGGAGTGAACCGGTGGGAGCGTCCGCCTCTGCCGGTTCGCGTGGGTTCGGACGGAGCGGACCGACGGGCGGTGCGCCGCTCGTCGGTCCGCTTCTTCACAGTGGGTAGCGCCATCAGCCGGCGGAGGCCATCTTGTCCTGAGCCTGCTGCAACGCTGCCTTGATGTCGCTGTCAGACGGAGACTTGCCGGTCGCGGCCTGGGCGATCAACTGGTTGACGGCGTTGCCGACATTGGTCTCGAACTGCGACTCGTTGGCCACGAGCGGCAGCGGAACGGCCTTCGTCGCCAGGATGTTCTGGAAGGTCTTGGCCTCATCGGCGTTCTTGGTGAAGTTGGGCGTCGCCCCCGCGTTCACCGGCAGCGCCGCGAACGGCACGTCCAGGATCTTCTGCTCGGCCGGGCTGGTCATGAACTTCACGAACTTGAGCGCAGCGTCCTTGTTCTTGGTGTTCTTGAAGATCGACATGTTGATGCCGGCGACGAAGCTTGCGGTGTCCTTCTTGCCGGTCGGTGCCGGTATGGCGACGACGCCGTAGTCGCTGGTCTTCATCCCGTCGGCCACGAGCGTGTTGTCCGCGTTGTTCTGGCTCATCAGCATCGCGGCCTTGCCCTTGGCGAAGTCGCCGGGCGCCTCCGGACCGTTCTTGTACTGCACGCTGCTGGGGTTGACGACCTTGTTGCTCATCAGGTCGACGTACTGCTTCACGCCGGCAACCATGCCGGGCGAGGTGAAGTTCGCCTTGCCGCTGGAGTCGAAGGGGTCGGCACTCTGCTGCTGGCCGAAGATGAAGGCGAAGTGCACGCTCTCGGTGTAGCTGCCGCCCTCCATCGCCATGCCGTAGGTCCCCTTGCCCGGGTCGGTCAGCTTCTTGGCGTCGGTCTGCAGCTCCTCCCAGGTGGTCGGCGGTTTCAGTCCGGCATCGGCGAACATCTTCTTGTTGTAGTAGAGCCCGTAGACCAGGGAGTAGAGCGGCACGGAGGTCGGGTCCTTGCCTTTCGCACCGCCCGTCGCGAAGGATGCGGGCACGAACTTCGACTTGCCGCCGATCGCATCGAGCGAGCTGGAGTCGAAGGGCAGGAACGCTCCGGTCGCCTGCAGAGACGGCGCCCAGGTGTTGCCGATGTTCAGCACGTCGGGTCCCTTACCGCTTGACGTCGCGGCGAGGATCTTGTTCAGCAGATCCGGCCAGCCGATGACCTGGAGGTCGACCTTGATCCCGGTCTGCTTCTCGAATTTCTTCAACTCGGGTCCGAGGACCTTCTTGTCGACGTCGATCGAAGCACCCTGGTTGCTGGCCCAATAGGTCAACGTCTTCCCCGAGCTCCCGCCACTGCCACCGGAGGACCCGGATCCGGAACTGCCACCACACGCAGCCGTGCCGGCGACCATCGCCACGATCGTCAGCGCTGGAATGAGATGTCTTTTCACGATGAACCCTCCGGGCAAGCGACGCACGACGCCCTGTCGCGCAGGTCACATCAGATCACTTACTCGTGTAAGTGAATAGGCCCGTTATCGGATCGTTACCACCTCCGGATAGTGCCTCGCCTAGCCGATCGGGCCCGAGCTCGCCCGCTCGCGCAGCTGCGAGCGAGCGACCGCGACCAGTGACGGGTGCTGGCCGGCGACCAGGTCGAGCAAGGTGCTCGCAGCCTGCCTGCCGTAGGCCTGGTTGTCTCGGAAGAGCGCCGTCAGTTGGGGCTCAACGGCCTGGGTAAGCGGTGAATCGTCCCAGCTGACAACGGAAACGTCGTTCGGCACAGACCTGCCCAGCGCACGCAGTTGCTGTAGCCCGGCAACTGACATGTGGTCGTTGCTGAAGATGAATGCGGTCGGCGGGTCCGCCTCCGCGACCAATCGGTCGACCGCGGCGCGAGCGTCCGCCGGCGCATAGCTGCCTTCGATGCTGGTCACCGATATGCCGTGCCGTGATGCCGCAGTGCGTACCCCGCGCTGCCGGCCCCTCTCATGCACGAAGGCCCGCGGTCCGCTCACGTGGGCGATGCGTCGATGGCCGAGCGCGGCGAGGTGCTCCACGATGAGTGCAGCATCACCGGCCTGATCGGTCCAGACGCAGGGCAACTCGATGTCCTTGCGTGGGCCACCACAGAGCACCGCGGGCAGGCCGATCTCCTCGACCGCGGCGAGCCGCTCGTCGTGGTGACGCTCGTCGACCAGGATCACGCCGTCGATGCGACCCTCGCCCCACCACCGCCGATAGGTCTCTATCTCGACCTCCGGAAGATCACCGATGACTCGCAGCAGAAGACTCCAACCACGTTCCACCAGAACGCTTTCCACGCCTGCAAGGAACTCGAAGAAGAAGGAGTCGACGGCGAACGTCTCGGTCGGCCGGGACAACGCCAGGCCGATGACCTTGATGTCCGAACCCATCAACGCGCGTGCGCTCGCGCTCGGATGCCAGCCCAGCTCGGTCGCCAACTGGAGCACAGCCTCGCGGGTGTCGGCCGCAACGCCGGGCTGCGCGTTGAGAGCGTAGGACACGGCCGCCCGCGAGATGCCCAACTGCTTCGCGATGTCGGCCATCGTCGCCTTGGCAGCCATCGATCCCTCCCTGTATCGGCGAATTGTCGGGCAGTTTACTTACTCCCGTCAGACGCCCTTTCGCCGTCGCGGGCGCCATCCATTGTCGCCAAGGTTAATGCGACTCGACTGCCGCGCCGCGCTGCTCCGACAGGAGCGCGTGCAGTCCCGCCGCAAGAAGCAGGCACAGCGGCGAATAGCCAACGGCGTTCAGCACTCGATAACGAGGATGCCGTGCAGCTGTCGACACGGCGTAACCGGCGACACCGCGTGCCGCGAACCCCATCTCCGCCAGCCGCAGAACGGCCCGGGGATAGCGCGACGCTGAACCGAACGCTGCTCGCACCGGAGGCGAATCCGCTTTCACCGCAACGACTCCGGCAAGCCCGGAGAGCATTCCCCCGATGACCAGGGTGGGCCCGGCCGAGGGCAACCCGGCCGCGCCGCGCGTCGACCCGATGACCGATCGGGCCAGGTCCGCCCGCGTCCGCGCCGGGAAGCTGCTGCCCGCCGCCCACGCCAGATGCAGTATCCCGACGGCGCCCAGGCAGGCGGCGAGGAGTCGGCGCGTGATCCGGCGGGAGCCGGTCGCGTCGGGGCGACCAGTAGCGGCCGCGAGGTACCGCCATCGGCTGCCCGTCGGCCACCTGCGAGTCGGGAATGCCGCGCCGCCATACTCGGCGTCGTCCAGCAGTTGCTCGATGAGAGCATCGTGCAGGTGCACGACGAAGTGCCGATCGACCGCTGACGGCCGGTGCAGGCGTGCTTCGTGCACGAGGTCCTGCCCCTCGATCCGGAACTCGTGCCAACCCTCGCGATCCCCCTCGAACCAGAATCGCACCCTCCGGTCATCGGAGTCGATCACGCGATAACGGATCGGGCCATGGCCACCGGAGGATCCGACGCTCAGCCCGTCGCTCAACATGAGGGGCGGCCAGACGTCGACCGGCCACAACCGGGCGGCCGGATCCACGAGGTCGTCCAGCAGGTCGGGCGGAACCCCGCCGGCGATCCGCCGGCGGTGCTCGTCAATCACCCAGTCGCCGTCCCGTCGCGCCCAGGGCGTGATGCCTGGGGTTGGCTTTTTTAGAATGCTGATTCTAGATTTCATATTCGCAAACTACGCGCTAGGGTCGCTCCGTGGCAAGACCTGCGAAGTTCACCGACGACGATCTGCTCGACGCTGCTCGGGAGAGTGTCTTCCGCCACGGGCCGGCCGCGACCATCGGCCAGATCGCCGAAGCGGCCGGAGCACCGGTCGGATCGATCTACCACCGATTCGGCTCACGCGAGGAACTCCTGATCCGCCTGTGGATCAGAGGAATTCGCCGGTTTCAGCACGACCTGCTCGCGCTCCGTTCAGTCGCGGACGCAGCCGTCGCGCTCGAGTCCGCAGCAACACACGTACCGAGGTTCTGCCGCGACAATCCGGCGGAGGCGAACGTCCTGACGCTCTACCGCCAGTCCGCGCTGCGCTCCTCGGCCCCGGAGCCGTTGCGGGACACCGTGGAGCACCTGAACGACGACGTGTTCCAGGTGATGGCGCAGCTGACGACCCGCTTCTACGGACGCGCGACGAAACACCGCCTGCAGATCGTGCGCACCGCGTGTCAGCAGAGTCCGTACGGCCTGGTCCGGCCCTACCTCGGACGCCGTGACGCAGCGACCGTCATACCGACCTGGTTGGAGGACGCCGTCCGGGTCTCGACGCGAGCGATCCTGACGATCGGCGGCCCTCAGGCCTGAGCTTCTCGTGACCGGTTGTGCCGCAGCCACCAGAGACCGAGGATCGGCAGGAGCAACGGCACGTAGCCGTAACCCTGACCGAACTTCGACCACACCGTCGTGTCACCGGCGCTGCCGGCCGCGACGAAGGCCGCCTTGTCGGCATACGACCAGATGCCGACCGCGATCACTCCGAACAGCTCGAAACTGATGGTTCCCAGGGCGACCCGGGCACTCGCCCGGTCACCGCGCGCCAGCGCGACCGTCGCCACGAGGTAGACGACCGCAGCGACCGCCGACAGCCAGTAGGGCAGGTGCTGATCCGGCCACGTCTGAGCGATCTGCATGATCGACCGACCCGTCGCCGCCAGCCCGAGCAGACCGTAGACGGCGACTAGCATGCGTCCCGGGCCGCTGTTGATCGCGGTCCTCGAACCGGCGCTCACTGGCCGTTCCACAACTGCAGGAGACGAGCGACCATGACCAGCAGGCCCAGCGTCGCTACGAGGAGCACGCCTGTCCCCCAACGTGATTCACGCTCGGCGATCCCCCAGAAGCCGGCCACCGGGAGCACACAGACCAGGCCCGCCAGATAGGCGATGAACAGCCCCTTCGACATGTGCGAGTCCGCGTCGCCGATGCGGGCGATCCCGACCACGAGTTGAGCGATGACCGCCACTTCCGCGGCACACGCCAGGAAGAACATCGGGTTGTCGACCGGCTTGCCACGCGCCGTCAGGTATGCCGCATCGATGGCCAGGACCGCAAGCAGTGCGATAAGCACGATGGTGAGGGGCAAGAGCACCCGCACATCGTACGGACCCGGCATGCTCAGCAGGTACGCAGCCGCGGCCAGCACGATGACCGGGCCCGGCGGTCGCCCCGAGCATCGACGAGGACGAGGAGCAGACGAATGGCGCGATGGCAGCGAGCAACGGCTCTGGCAACGGCCGGATCCCTCGCAGGTCTGGCGGTGCGGGACCTGGTGCAGCGCAAGCATTCGGTACTTCGCAACTACCCGGTGGTCGGCCACCTGCGCTACCTGCTCGAGGAGATCCGCCCGGAACTGCAGCAGTACTTCATCGAGCGCAACTGGGACGGCCGCCCCTACGACCGCGACACCCGGTCGGTCATCTACCAGCGCGCCAAGGGGACGATGGCAGAGCAGCCGTTCGGCACCGAGCGGGACGTCGATCGCGCGGGGTACGAATCGTTGGTCCACTCCACCGCACCGCTCGAGAAGCCCGAGGCTCCACCGCGGGTGCGGATCGGTGGACCGGACTGCAGCAAGCCCTACGACATGTCGCTGCTGAACGTCTCCGCGATGAGCTTCGGTGCCTTGTCCGCCAACGCGATCCGGGCGCTCAACAAGGGCGCCCGGTTGGGTGGGTTCGCGCACGACACCGGAGAGGGCGGCCTGACGCCATACCACCTGGAGCACGGTGGCGATCTGGTCTGGGAGATCGGCTCCGGCTACTTCGGGGCCCGGACCGAGGACGGCGATTTCGACCCGGAGGCGTTCCGCGACAAGGCGGCCGACGACCGGGTCAAGTGTGTCTCGCTCAAGCTGAGCCAGGGCGCGAAGCCGGGCATCGGCGGGGTCCTTCCCGCTGCCAAGGTCACGGCGGAGATCGCGCGGTTCCGCGGTGTCCCCGAAGGTGAGAAGTGCGTCAGCCCGGCGCGGCACAAGGTCTTCTCGACACCGATCGAGCTGATCGAATTCATCGCGAGGATGCGCGAACTCAGCGGCGGGAAGCCCGCCGGTTTCAAACTGTGCGTCGGCTCGCGGATGGACATCCTGGCCATCTGCAAGGCGATCCGTGAAGTCGGCACGGCACCGGACTTCATCATCGTCGACGGGTCCGAGGGTGGCACCGGAGCGGCCCCGTTGGAGTACGAGGACCACCTCGGTATGCCGCTCACCCACGGCCTGATGGTCGTGCACAACGCCCTGGTCGGCACCGGGTTGCGAGACACCATCAAGATCGGCGCGGCCGGCAAGATCGCCGGCGGCGCCGACATCGTCAAGCGGCTCATCCAGGGCGCCGACTACACCAATGCCGCGCGGGCGATGATGATGGCGGTCGGCTGCATCCAGGCCCAGTCGTGCCACACCGGCAAGTGCCCGGTCGGGGTGGCGACGCAGAACCCGCGACGCGCCCGGGCGCTCGACGTGCCGGACAAGAGCGAGCGAGTGCATCGCTACCACCGCGCGACGGTCGACCAGGCCGCGCAGATCATGGCGACGCTGGGCGTCCGGGAGCCGCACGAACTGAGTCCGCACATGCTCCGTCTCAACATCTCCCCGAACGAGAGTCGCAGCTACGCGGAGCTGTTCACCTGGCTGCAGCCGGGCGAACTGCTCGGCGGTGCTCCGGAGAGCTGGCGGCGGGACTGGCAGGCCGCGAGCGCCGAGGCGTTCGCTCCGCAGGTCTCGACCTACCGTGCGGGTGAGACGCGGCCTGTCTGACCCACGCAGCCCCGGGCCGTCACAAAGTGCGGCGGGCGCACTATCTGCTGGTCCGAGACATCGGAACGTCAGCAACGCAGCCCCGGGCCGTCGCAGAGTGCGGCGGGGCGCACTATCTGCTGGTCCTAACCGGCGTACAGCCAGAAGCCGAGCCCCAAGCCTGCACGTGGTGCGGCAGCAGCCTGCGCACTCCCTGCAGGACCGGGGCGTCGAACCGCTCAGGCGTTGACGACCAGACCGAGCTCGGCGATGTTCGCCAGGCCGGGGTGCCGCGGCAGCACGCGCACGCTGTAGCCGAACGATCCGGTCCGGTCCAGTGTCACGCTGCCCTCGAACCGGGCGCTGCCGTTGCCGAGATCCTCGACGGGCTGGATCTCGGTCATCGCGACGTCCTGCAGGTCGTCGGTGTCGGTCGCGCGACCATGCACCACCTGCACCGAGACCTCGTCCGGGCGAAGCCCGCCGAGTGCGACATACGCACGCACCGTGAGGCGTTCGCCGAGTGCCGGGATGTCGGTGACGCCATCGGCCTCCACGTGCTCGATCCGCACCTGGGCGAACGCGTCCCGCGCCCGGATGCTGTATGCCGCAAGGTCTTTCGCGAGCCCGAAGTCGTCGCCGGTGGCGGCGCGTCCGGCGATCGCCGCCGGGGTGTAGAGCTTGGTCGTGTAGTCGCGGACCATCCGGGTGGCGAGCACCTTCGGGCCGAGCACGGCCAGGGTGTGCTCGACCATCTCCAGCCAGCGCTGCGGGACGCCGTCGGTGTCACGGTCGTAGAACCGGGCGGCGACCTGGCTCTCGATCAGGTCGTAGAGCGCGGCGGCCTCCAGGTCGTCACGACGCTCCGGGTCCATCGTGGAACTCGTGGTGTCGCGGGACGGGTCGGCCGATGGGATCGCCCAACCGTTACTGCCGTCGAACCACTCGTCCCACCAACCGTCGAGGATGGACAGGTTCAGGCCGCCGTTCAGGGCAGCCTTCATCCCGGAGGTGCCGGACGCCTCGTAGGGCCGCAGCGGGTTGTTCAGCCAGACGTCCACACCCGGCATCAGGGACTGCGCCATCTGCATGTCGTAGTTGGGCAGGAAGACGATCCGGTGCCGCAGCTTCGGGTCGTCGGTGAACTGCACCATCTCCTGGATGAGCCGCTTGCCGGTCTCATCGGCGGGGTGCGACTTGCCGGCGATGACCAACTGCACCGGCCGCTCCGGGTCCAGCAACAGGTTGGCGAGCCGCTCCGGGTCGCGCAGCATCAGCGTCAGTCGCTTGTATGTCGGCACCCGCCGGGCGAAGCCGATGGTCAGCACGTCCGGGTCGAGCAGGTTCTCCACCCAGCCGAGCTCGGCGTCACTCGCGCCGCGGAACTGGGCGGACTCCCGCACCCGTTCCCGCACGTCCAGCACGAGCTGGTTGCGCAGCTCGCGCTTGACCGCCCAGAGGGCGGGTCGTGGGATCTGTCCGACGCGCTCCCAGCCGATCGCCTCGCGCACGTCGACCTCTCCCACGTGCTTGCGACCGAGGTCGATGACGCGCGGGTCCATCCAGGTCGGGGCGTGAACACCGTTGGTGATGCTGGTGATCGGCACCTCGTCGTCATCGAAGCCGGGCCACAGCTGGTCGAACATCGACCGGCTGACGGCGCCGTGCAGCTCGGACACGCCGTTGGCGCGCTGCGCCATCCGCAGGCCCATCACGGCCATGTTGAAGATGCCGGACTGGCCGCCCTCGTAGTCCTCGGCGCCGAGCGGCAGGATCTGCTCCGGGGACACACCCGGGATCTGCGCGGAGCCGCTGAAGTGGGCGCGCACGAGGTCCGCGTCGAAACGGTCGATGCCGGCCGGCACCGGGGTGTGCGTGGTGAAGACGTTGCTCGCCCGCACTGCGCGGCGGGCCTGCTCGAAGTCGAGTCCGTGACCGGTCACCAGCTCGCTGATCCGCTCCACCGACAGGAAGCCGGCGTGGCCCTCGTTGCAGTGGTAGACCTCCGGCGCCGCAGCGTCGGTCAGTCGGCTCCAGGCGCGCAGGGCGCGGACCCCGCCGATGCCGAGCAGCATCTCCTGCTGCAGTCGCTGGTCCCCGCCGCCGCCATACAGCCGGGCGGTGAGCTCGCGTGCAGACGGGTCGTTGGCCTCCACGTCGGAGTCGAGCAACAGCAGCGGCACCCGGCCGACCTGCGCCCGCCATACCCGCGCATGCAGCGTTCGACCCTCCGGGAGCGCGAGCGAGATGGCCAAGGGTGTCCCGTCGGCCTCCCGCAGCAATGTCAGGGGCAGTCCGTCCGGGTCGAGCAGCGGATAGCTCTCCAACTGCCAGCCGTCGGCGGAGAGCTGCTGGTTGAAGTAGCCCTCCTTGTAGAAGAGGCCGACACCGACGATCGGCACGCCGAGGTCGCTGGCCGACTTCAGATGGTCACCGGCCAGGATGCCGAGGCCGCCGGAGTACTGCGGCAGGACGTGCGTGATGCCGAACTCGGCACTGAAGTAGGCGATCGACGCAGCACCGTTCTCCTCGCGGCTGAAGTCGTCGTACCAGGAGGGCGCGGTCAGGTATGTCGACAGGCCGTCCGCGGCGGCGTGCACGCGACCGACGAAGCCGGGGTCCGCGGCGAGCTCGTCCAGGCGCTGGGGTGACAGGCCGGCCAGCAGCGCCACCGGATCGCCATGGACGCGCTCCCAGACGGCAGGGTCCATGTCCCGGAAGAGGTCACGGGTACGGCGGTGCCACGACCAGCGCAGGTTGGTCGCGAGGTCCGACAACGGGGCCAGCCCCTGGGGCAGCGCGGTACGGACATTGAAACGGCGAATGGCTCTCACCGCACCGATCGTAGGCGGGCACGGGCCGCAGGTGAACTCGAACTTCGGCGGCTGCCCGGTCGGTATGCCGTGCCGTGCCCGACAGCTGTCCGCGACCGCCTCGGATCTTGTAGCGTCGCCCAGGTGACTGATCAGCAGCAGACTGCTCCGACACGGCCCGCCCCTGCACGGGGCACGACCGCGCCGAACATGCCGCTCAGACCCGTCGGACGGATCCCCGTCGTCGATGTCCGACCCGCAGTCGGTGATGGCGCCTTCGCCACCAAATCCGTTGTCGGAGAATCATTTCCGATCACTGCGACCGTGTTCCGGGAGGGCCACGACGCGGTCAATGCCACCGCGGCGCTCACCGACCCGGACGGCGTGACCCATTACGTCCCGATGACCTGCACCAATCCCGGGCTGGATGCCTGGCGCTGCGAGGTGAGCGCCGATCGTCCCGGAGTGTGGTCCTACTGTGTCGAGGGCTGGTCCGACCCGTACGCCACCTGGGTCCACGACGCCGTGATCAAGATCGCAGCCGAGGTGGACACCGAGGTCATGCTCGAGGAGGGCGCTCGCCTGCTGGAGCGCGCGATGCACGAGGTGCGGCACGACGCCGCCGGACGAAAGGTCCTCGCCGCGGCCGTCACCGGATTGCGCGACACCGAGCTGGAACCGGGCGCGCGCATCTCGGCGGGAACCGCGCCGGAGGTCCAGCGCGTGATGGCTGCCGGACCGCTGCGCGACTGGGTGAGCCCCAGCACGTCATACAGCTGGTGGGTCGAGCGGGATCGCGCGCTCACCGGGGCGTGGTACGAGATCTTCCCGCGCAGCGAGGGCGCGAGATTCGACACCACGACCGGCACCTGGACCTCCGGCACGCTGCGGACCGCGGCCGAACGGCTGCCGGCCATCGCGGGGATGGGCTTCGACGTGGTCTATCTGACTCCGGTCCATCCGATCGGACGGACCAACCGCAAAGGCCCGAACAACACGCTGACGGCAGGTCCCGAAGACCCCGGGTCGCCCTACGCGATCGGCAACGAGGACGGCGGCCACGACGCGATCCACCCCGACCTGGGCACGTTCGAGGACTTCGACGCCTTCGTCAAGGCCGCACGTCGGCAGAACCTCGAGGTGGCGCTCGACCTGGCACTGCAGTGCTCCCCCGACCACCCGTGGGTCGCCGAGCACCCGGAGTGGTTCACCACGCGGGCCGACGGTTCCATCGCGTATGCCGAGAACCCGCCGAAGAAATACCAGGACATCTACCCCGTCAACTTCGACAACGACCACGAGGGCATCTACGCCGAGGTCCGGCGCGTCGTCCAGGTGTGGATCGACCACGGCGTCACGATCTTCCGGGTCGACAATCCGCACACCAAGCCGGTGGAGTTCTGGCAGTGGCTGATCGCGGACGTCGCGCGCGAGCATCCGGACATCATCTGGCTCGCCGAGGCGTTCACCCGTCCGGCGATGATGGCGACGCTGGCGAAGGTCGGCTTCCAGCAGAGCTACACCTACTACGCGTGGCGGAACGAGGCGGCCGAGCTCCGGGAGTATGTCGAGGAGCTCGCGCAGGAGTCGGCGCCATACATGCGACCGAGTTTCTGGCCGACGACGCACGACATCCTCACGCCCTACATGCAGTACGGCGGGCCGACGGCCTGGAAGCTGCGCGCCGCATTGGCCGCGACGCTGTCGCCCACCTACGGCATCTACGCCGGGTACGAGCTGATCGAGCACGTCGCGCGTCCCGGCGCCGAGGAGCAGATCGACAACGAGAAGTACCAGTACAAGGACCGCGAGTGGTCCCGCTACCAGGCGGGCGGCGACCGCGAGGGACAGTCACTGGCGCCGTTCCTCACGCGTATCAACGAGATTCGTCGCCAGCACCCCGCGCTGCAGTGGTTGCGGAACATCACCTTCCACCACGTCGACGACGAGCAGATGATCGCCTACTCCAAGAAGCACGGCGACGATGTCGTCATCGTGGTCGCGAACACCGACCCGCACACCACTCGGCAATCGACGCTCCGGCTCGACATGGGCGCACTCGGGCTGACACCGGGTGACCGCTTCGTCGCGCACGACCTGCTGTCGGACGCGAGCTGGGAGTGGGGCGCCGACAACTACGTCCGGCTCGGCCCGGACACCGAGCCACTGCACATCGTTCACCTCAGGAGGTTCTAGAAAATCGTGGCACCGACAGGTTTCAACCTCCCGCAGCCCGGTCTGCGGCACGACCCGCAGTGGTTCCGCAAGGCGGTCTTCTACGAAGTGCTGGTGCGCGCCTTCGGCGACTCGACCGGCAACGGCTCCGGGGACTTCACGGGGCTGATCAACCGGCTGGACTACCTGCAGTGGCTCGGCGTGGACTGCTTGTGGATCCCGCCGTTCTACGCTTCACCGTTGCGTGACGGCGGCTACGACATCGCCGACTACAAGGCGGTGCTGCCGGAGTTCGGGACGCTGCCGGAGTTCACCGAGCTCGTCTCACAAGCACACGCTCGCGGCATACGCATCGTGACGGACCTGGTGATCAACCACACCAGCGATCAGCACCCGTGGTTCCAGGCGTCCCGCTCGGACCCCGACGGCCCGTACGGCGACTACTACATGTGGTCCGACACGGACGAGAAGTACTCCGACGCGCGCATCATCTTCGTCGACACCGAGGTGTCGAACTGGTCGTTCGATCCGGTCCGCCGCGAGTTCTTCTGGCACCGCTTCTTCTCGCACCAGCCCGATCTCAACTTCGAGAACGAATCGGTGCACGACGAGATCTTCGACATCGTGCGCTTCTGGATGGACCTGGGCATCGACGGTTTCCGTCTCGACGCGATCCCATACCTCTACATCGAGGAGGGGCACAACGGCGAGAACCACCCGAGGACACACGAATTCATCGCCAAACTGCGTGCGATGGTCGACGAGGAGTACCCCGGTCGGATGCTGCTGGCCGAGGCCAACCAGATGCCCGACGAGGTCGTGGACTACTTCGGCACCGAGGACGACCCCGAGTGCCACATGTGCTTCCACTTCCCGATCATGCCGCGGCTCTACTACGCGCTGCGGGACGAGAAGGCGACGCGCATCAACGAGGTCATGGCGGAGACGCCGACCATTCCGCGCGGTGCACAGTGGGGCACGTTCCTGCGCAACCACGACGAGCTGACGCTCGAGATGGTCACCCCGGACGAACGCGCCGCGATGTACGGCTGGTACTCCCCCGACCCGCGCATGCGTGCCAACGTCGGCATCCGCCGGCGCCTGGCGACGCTGCTGGACAACTCCCGTGCCGAGACCGAGCTGATCCACGCGTTGCTGCTGTCCATGCCCGGATCGCCCTGCCTCTACTACGGCGACGAGATCGGCATGGGCGACAACATCTGGCTGGCCGATCGTGACGCGGTCCGCACGCCGATGCAGTGGAGCCCGGACCGGAACGCCGGATTCTCGACCGCGGATCCCGGCAAGCTCTACCTGCCGGTCATCTCGAGCCTCGTCTATCACTACAACAATGTGAATGTCGAAGCCCAGATGGAGTCCACCTCCTCCCTGTTGCACTGGGTGCGCGAAATGCTCGCCATTCGAAAGCAGTTCCCGGTCTTCGGGCTCGGCGACTACACGACCGTCGAGTCGGACAACGACGCCATCCTGTCCTTCACCCGCACCGTCCACGACGAGGACGATCCGGACGACGAGATCGAGACCCGTTCGGTGTTGTGCGTCAACAACCTGTCCAGTCGTCCCCAGTCGGTCACGGTGCGGCTGCCCGAGCAGTTCGCCGGCGCCCGCCTGCGGGACCTGTTCGGCGGTGCGCACTTCACCTCGGTCGGCGACGACGGCACCACGACGCTGACCCTGGGCTCGCGCGACTTCTTCTGGCTCTCCCTGCAGCACCCGACAGGAGACTGACGGATGGCGATCATCCACGCCGGAGCGGCGCTCACGCCGACCAAGCTGGAGCTCATCAGCAGCTGGATCGGTGACCGTCGGTGGTATGTCGGCAAGGGCTCGGCGGCCGAGTTGCGGATGCTCGGCAGCTATCGCTTCGACGACCCGGCCGGTGAGGTCGGCGTCGAGGTCAACGTCGTGGTGGACGACTCGGGGTCGGCGCCGGTGGTCTATCAGATCCCGATGACCTACCGGGGTGCTCCGTTGCCCGGGGCCGAGGCTGCCCTCATCGGCGAGATGGAGCACGCAGCCCTCGGACATCGGTGGGTCTACGACGGTTGTCACGACCCGGTGTTCGTGGCGACCCTCCTGCGCACCATGGTCACCGGTGGCCGGGAGGCCGAGCTGGTGCTGCACGACCCGTCCGGTGCCGTCACCGGACGCAGGGACTCGCCGATCACCGTGCGGGGCAGCGGTTTCCGGCATGCCGCCGTGCCGCGGATCCGCACCGCTCGGGTGTTGTCCGGCGAGCAGTCCAACACCTCGATCATCGTCGACTCGGACGACGAGGAACCGTTGATCATCAAGATCTTCAGGGTGATTCACCCCGGCGACAACCCGGACGTGACGCTGCAGACCGCGCTGAGCGACGTCGGCAGCGAACGCGTGCCGCAGATGGTCGCATCGCTGCGCGGCGACTGGCCGACACCGGACGGCGACGAGCGTGCCCAGGGTGACCTGGCCTTCGCGCAGGAGTTCTTCCCGGGTGTGCAGGACGCGTGGCGGGTTGCGTTGCAGTCCGCCGCCGACGACGAACCGTTCGCTGCATCCGCCTATGCGCTGGGCGCCGCGACGGCCGAGGTTCATCGCCAACTGGCCGAGGCGTTGCCGGTCGGGTCCAGCACCGCCGAGTCGGTCACCCGGCAGCTCGCCGCGATCCGGCGCCGGTTCACCGAAGCCACCGAAGCCGTGCCGGAGCTGCAGGACCGTCAGGCCGGGTTCGACTCCCTCGTGGACAACGCTCATGACGCGAATTGGCCTGCGCTGCAACGTATCCACGGCGATCTGCACCTCGGGCAGGCGCTCGACGTCCCGGAGCGCGGTTGGGTTCTGCTCGACTTCGAGGGCGAACCGTTGCGGACTCTCGACGAGCGCAACGAGGCCGACGTGCCGTTGCGGGACATCGCCGGCATGCTGCGGTCCTTCGATTACGCGGCAGGCTCGATCGAGCACCGCGATGCCGCTGTGGACCGACGCGACTGGGCTGCACAGGCCCGCTCGGCATACCTGGACGGCTACGCCGCGCAGAGCGGTGTCGACCTCGCGTCATACCGACGACTGATCGAGCTGTTCGAGGTCGACAAGGCGAGCTACGAGGTCGTCTACGAAGTCCGCAACCGGCCGGCGTGGCTCGACATCCCACTCAGCGCGATCCGGCGACTGCTGCCCACCACGAAAGGTGACGTCATGAGCCACGACCCAGGCGAGGACACGAATGCAGTCGAGCCGGGAGGCGAGGACGTGACACAGCCGACTACTGCCATCCCGACGGAGGTCGCCCACGAGCTGCTGGTCGGCCGGTACGGCGATCCGCACCGGCTGCTGGGACCGCACGTCAGCGAATCCGGAGCGTTGGTAAGGGTTTTCCGGCCGCTCGCGAGCACCGTCCAGGTGCAGCTACCGGACGGTACGCGTGCCGACCTGCACCATGACCACGAGGGGCTGTGGAGCGGGTCTCTGCCGACCGACGAGGTGCCCGATTACCGGGTCGTGACGACGTATGACGACGGCGTCGAGCACGTGACCGACGACCCCTACCGCTTCCTGCCCACGCTCGGCGAGATCGACCTGCACCTGATCGCCGAGGGCCGCCACGAGCAGCTCTGGACGGTGCTCGGCGCACACCTGCATCACTACGACAGCCCGCAAGGTGCGGTCGACGGCACCTCCTTCGCGGTCTGGGCACCCAATGCCCGTGGTGTGCGACTGGTCGGCGACTTCAACACCTGGAACGGACAGGGTCACCCGATGCGCCGCCTCAGCGGCGGCGTCTGGGAACTCTTCGTGCCGGGCGTCGGTGTCGGAAACCGTTACAAGTTCGACATTCTCGGTCCGGATGGCATCTGGCGGGAGAAGGCCGACCCGCTCGCCAGGTTCGCGGAGACAGCGCCGGCGACCGCGTCCGTGGTCACCGCCTCGACCTATGAGTGGGGAGATGCCGCCTGGCTCGAGCAGCGCGCGGCGTCCGCCGCGCACGAGCGCCCGATGAGCATCTACGAAGTGCATCCGATGTCCTGGCGACAGGGCAAGTCGTGGCGCGACCTCGCCGACGAACTCGTCTCGTACGTCACCGAACTCGGCTTCACCCATGTGGAGTTCATGCCGGTCATGGAACACCCCTATCCGCCGTCCTGGGGCTATCACGTCACCGGCTACTACGCTCCGAACTCACGGCTCGGTGACCCGGACGACTTCCGGTTCCTGGTCGACCGGCTGCATCAGGCAGGCGTGGGCGTCATCCTCGACTGGGTGCCCGGACACTTCGCGACCGACGAGTGGGCGTTGGCCCGGTTCGACGGCACGCCGCTCTACGAGCACCCGGACCCGCGACGGGGCTGGCACCCCGAATGGGGTTCGTACATCTTCGATTTCGGCCGGCCGCAGGTGCGCAACTTCCTCGTCGCCAACGCCGTCTACTGGTTGCAGGAGTTCCATGCCGACGGGCTGCGCGTCGACGGCGTCGCGTCGATGCTCTACCTGGACTACTCCCGCAACGAGGGTGAGTGGCTGCCGAACAAGAACGGCGGCCGCGAGAACCTCGAGGCGATGCAGTTGTTGCAGGAGACCAACGCCACTGCATACCGCCGACAGCCCGGGACGGTCATGATCGCCGAGGAGTCCACCTCGTGGCCCGGCGTGACCAAGCCGACCGACCAGAACGGCCTCGGGTTCGGCTTCAAATGGAACATGGGGTGGATGCACGACACGCTCGATTACGTTGCGCAGCAACCCATTTACCGCAAATTCCACCACAACGAGATGACGTTCTCGCTGGTCTACGCGTGGGACGAGCAGTTCGTGCTGCCCATCAGTCACGACGAGGTCGTGCACGGCAAGGGCTCGCTGCTGCGCAAGATGCCCGGTGACCGGTGGGAGCAGCTGGCCGGCGTCCGTACCCTCCTTGCGGACATGTGGAGCCACCCCGGGAAGCAGTTGCTGTTCATGGGGTGCGAGTTCGGGCAGGAGTCCGAGTGGGCGGACGGGCGCAGTCTGGACTGGTGGCTGCTCGACCAGCCGGCGCACCTGGGTGTCGCCCACCTCGTGTCCGACCTGAACCGGATCTATGCCGAGCATCCGGCCCTGTGGAAACTGGACCACGATCCGCAGGGGTTCCGCTGGATCGAGGCGAACGCCGCCGACGCGAATCTCTTCTCCTACCTGCGATTCGACACTCCGGGCCAGGACGGCGACGTCGTCGCGGCAGTGCTCAACTACAGCGGCGCCGAAGCTCGTGACGTGCGGATCGGTCTGCCGCGCCCCGGTCGCTGGCGGGAGATGCTCAACACCGATGCGGAGCGGTATGGCGGCTCCAACCGGGGCAACCTCGGCGGCGTGGACGCGACGGACACTCCGTACAACGATCAGCCGTGCTCTGCGGTCGTGACGGTCCCACCGTTGTCCGCGGTCTGGTTCACGCCGGAGTCGTCGGAGGCTGAGGAATCGGTGGAGAGCAGCACGCCGGAGTCCGTGTGACGGCCCCTGCGATGCTTCATCTGCATCGGGCCTCGGCTCAGTTCGCCGACCACGACCTTGCGGCGATGCAAGCAGGCTTCGACGAAGCCACCGAACTCGTCGGCGACGTGTTGGGACTGACCACGGTCGACGTCTTCGCGATCCACGCGCCGTGGCTGACGATTCCCGGTTGGGGGTGCGGCGGTTTCAATTACAGCCCGTATTCCGTTGTCCTGGCTGTTGATTCGGCCAGCGCGCCGACAGCAGAGAGCGTCCGGACGACGCTGGTGCACGAGTTCCACCATGTCATGCGGGCACGCGGACCCGGCTGCGGCACCAGCCTTCGGGAGCGGATCGTCACCGAGGGGCTCGCCCGCGGCCACGGTGACAGAAGCGGTCGAGGCTGGTCTTACCCGGTGATGCCGCGAGTGCGACAAACCGCACCGCAGCCCGTCGGAGGGCGGCCGGCACCGGAGGGACCATCGCACACGAAGGAGGCGCCTCCCGGAATCCGGGAGGCGCCTCACGTCAGTTCCTGCTGAACGGAACTACTTCTTCAGAGCGCTGACGAACGCCTTCGTCGAGCTCGGCACTCCGAAACCGGTCAGGTTGTCGTAGCCCTTGTCCGAGACCAGGGTCTGGTCCTGCACCTGCTGGGAGTTGATGCCGACGCTGGCCAACGTGCCCGAGGTCTTGTACTCGAAGCCGTGGTTCATGACGTTGCCCTTGACGTCGGTCAGGCCGGCGTGGCCCTTGCCGTAGATCGCCGGGTTCAGGAACCCGACGCGCTTGCCGACGAGCGCAACCGTGCCCGCGGTCCACGGCGACGACCAGCTCGTGCCACCGATCTTCTCCAGCGAGAAGTTGTTGCCGGCGTCGCCGTCGTGGTAGCCGATCAGGTAACCCGTGTAGGGGTCACCGGCGCCGGCGAGGTCCGGGTAGGCGCGGTGTGCGTCGACACCGGTGAACCGGGTAGGCACGACGCCCTGCTGGTAGTAGGGCTCCTCGTGGTACTGGCTCACGCCGCCACCACCGCCGTAGCGGTACTGCCAACCACTCCACGCGTCGTCCTGCTGGAGGTTGTACGACGTGTTCCACGCCTGCTCGAAGCTCACCTTCGAGCCCTTGGCATTGCCGGTCGCCAGCGAGGTACCGCCGACCGTGGTGACCCACGGGTTGGCAGCCGGGTAGTCCGGGGACGGCGGCGTCGACTGCTTGTCGCCGTCGGTGTTGTCGCCGTAGTCGCCCGACGAGAACAGGACCGAGATGCCCTGCGCGGCCGCCTGCATGAACATCGCCGAGTAGGCGTCGTTCGTGGCCGGGTCGTTCACCTCACCGCCACCCCACGAGTTCGTGAAGGAGTCGACCAGGTTGTCGTCGACGATCTTGTGCATGGAGGTGAGCAGGTCGTCGTCGAACGGCGCGGCAGCCGCCGAGTAGACGATCTTGGCGTCCGGCGCAGCACCGTGGATCGACTGCACGTCCAGCGCCTGCTCGCCGTTGACCCCACCGGAGCCCTCGTCGTCGCAGTAGAGCGGGTTGAACCCGCCGTCCGGCTCGATAACCTTCAACTGGTTCTTCTTCAGCGTCTGGAATCCGACGCTCTTGGCCCAGGTGTTGGTGTCGGCCTCGATACGAGGGTCGTTGCACCACAACGTGATTCCGACCGTCATACCCTTGCCGGTGTTCTTGGCCGTCATCCCGCGAGCCGCCCGCATCTGCTGCGGCGTGTAGCCGCACAGGCTGCCCGGCTGCACACCCTTCAGCGGCTGGGCCGCCTTCACGATGTTCGGCAGGTGGTACTGCCCGTAGTAGGACGAGCAGGCGTCACTCGCGCCGGACTGTGCGTTCGGCTTGGCACCGATCGAGGACAACGTACGCGCCGACTTCTGCTGTGCGGTCGCCTCGTTGGTGCGGACGTTCGTGGTGTGCAGGATGCGGGAGTGGTCGAGTCCGACCACGCCGCCGACGGCACCGGCGATGCTGGCGGGCATCGTCACGGTGGTGGCCGGCGCGGAGAAGGTGCGGCCGTTCGTGGAGTACTTGTGCATCTGGGTGCCGAAGGCCTTGTTGATCGCGGCCGTGGAACCGGACACCGGGACGTAGCTGCGGGTCTTGGAGACCGCGCCGGTCTTGAGCCCCTGGCTGTGCAACCAGGCGATGGCCTTGTCGACATCGGCCTTGGACGCGGCGAAACGGTTGGTGAACTGGGCCGGGGTGATGAACTTCCCGTGCTGTGCACTCGTCGGGTCCGAGACGGCCTTGACGAAAGCCTCGGCTCCGGCCTGATCACGCAGCTTGAACGTGACGATGAAGTGTTCGGTGGTGGTCGACGAGGTCGCTCCGAGGGATTTCCCCGGGGACTGGACGCTGTGTGCCACGACCTTACGGTCGTGGTTGGGTGTGCCGGCCGCGAAGGCCGGGCCGCCGATCGCACCGGCTGCCAGGGTGACGGCGCCGAGCAGGGCGAGCTGAGTACGCATATAGGGTCCCTTCCCAAGTGTGTGTGATCTCGAAATTACTGAGTTCGGCACGCCCGTGGGGCGATGGTGACCATCCAGTTGTCAGGCTCTCCTCCGGCGGGCCGTTCTGTCACTATCCGGCCCGTCGTGGCAGGCTGGTGAAATGAGTGAAAGTCGAGCCGGACAACCTGCTGCCGCGAGTGACCTGGTCGACATACCGCACCTGGTCACGAGCTATTACGAGATCGAGCCGGATCCCGAAAACATCGACCAGCAGGTGGTTTTCGGCACTTCGGGCCATCGAGGATCCTCGCTCCGGGCGGCGTTCAACGAAGCTCACATCCTGGCCACCACCCAGGCGATCGTCGACTACCGCCGGTCCCAGGGGTATGACGGGCCGCTGTTCATCGGCCGGGACACGCACGCACTGTCCGAACCGGCGTGGGCCTCGGCTCTCGAGGTGCTGGTGGCCAACGACGTGCAGGTGCTCGTCGACAGTGGCGACGGTTACACCCCCACGCCGGCGGTCTCGCACGCGATCCTGCGTGCGAACTCCGGCCGGACGACCGGCTCAGGCCTCGCCGATGGCATCGTCGTGACGCCGTCGCACAACCCGCCCGCCGACGGCGGCTTCAAGTACAACCCGCCGCACGGCGGTCCGGCCGACAGCGACGCGACGAAGGTGATCGCGGCGACCGCCAACGACTACCTGCGCGCCGGCCTCGAGGGTGTGCAGCGGGTGCCGTTCGGACGGGCCCGCTCGACCGTCGGGTCGTACGACTTCATGGCCACCTACGTGGAGGACCTCTCGAACCTGATCGACCTGGACGCGATCAGATCGGCCGGGGTACGCATCGGGGCCGACCCGCTGGGCGGCGCATCCGTCGCCTACTGGGCCGCCATCGCGGATCGTTTCGGACTCGACCTGACCGTGGTCAACCCGCTGGTCGACCCCACCTGGCGCTTCATGACGTTGGACTGGGACGAGAAGATCCGGATGGACTGCTCCTCGCCGTACGCCATGGCATCGCTCATCGACAAGCGCGCTGACTACGACATCGCGACGGGGAACGACGCCGACTCCGACCGGCACGGCATCGTCACCCCGGACGGCGGACTGATGAACCCGAACCATTACCTGGCGGTCGCCATTCAGTACCTGTACGGCGGCGCGCGACCCGGCTGGTCGTCCGACCGGGTCGGCAAGACGCTGGTCTCCTCCTCGATGATCGACCGCGTCGTCACCGGCCTGGGTGCACACCTGTGGGAGGTCCCGGTTGGGTTCAAGTGGTTCGTTCCCGGGTTGCTCGACGGCAGTGTGGGTTTCGGCGGCGAGGAGTCCGCCGGTGCATCGTTCCTGCGCAAGGACGGCACGGCGTGGACCACCGACAAGGACGGCATCGCGCTGGCGTTGCTCGCCTCCGAGATCCTGGCCCGGACTGACAAGTCCCCGAGTGAGCACTACGCGGAACTCGTTGCCGCTCACGGTGATCCGGCGTACGCACGGATCGACGCAGCCGCCACCCGGGAGCAGAAGGCCAAGCTGGCCGCCCTGTCCCCCGACGACGTGGCGTCCACGTCGCTCGCGGGCCGGCCGATCACCGCCAAGCTGACGCGCGCGCCGGGCAACGACGCCCCGGTCGGCGGGCTCAAGGTCACGAGCGAGGATGCGTGGTTCGCGGCCCGCCCGTCCGGCACCGAGGACGTCTACAAGATCTATGCCGAGTCGTTCCAGGGCGCCGACCATCTCGCGCAGGTCCAGGCCGAGGCCAAGGAGATCGTGTCGGCGGCGCTGGGGAGTTGAGTCGTGGTTCCTGCGGTGCGCGGCCACGTCGTCAGGCCCGCGACAGCCACCAAGCTCGGTCGCCTGTTCGTGATCTCAGGGGCGCAGGCCGCCGGCAAATCAACGGTCGGTGCAGCTCTCGCTGACGCGCTGCCCCGAGCCGTGTTCGTCGACGGCGACGCGATCGGGAACTTCGTGGTGTCCGGCAAGGAATTGATGACCGAGCCACCGCGGATCGAGGCGATCGAGCAGCTCTTCCTGCGGTATGCCGGTGCCCTCACCGTTGCCGACGTCTACCGGTCGGCGGGGTTCGACGCGGTCGTCGCCGACAACATCTTCGGCACGTTCCTCGACGACTTCCTGATGATCGCCGCGCCCGAGCCGATCCACTTCGTGATGCTGCATCCGACGGCGGACGCCATCCGCGGTCGCGAACGTGCCCGCGGCACGAATGCCTACCGAGACGGGTTCACCGTCGAAAGTCTCGTCGAGTCGGTCGAACACGGGTCCCGGCGGGTCGGGCTGTGGATCGACAACACCGATCTGTCGGTGGCACAGACGGTCTCGCGGATCCTCGAGCACGCAGATGCGGCGTTGGTGGACACCCGCGAGTTCGACGAGGACTCGTCATCGGCTGCGCCATGAACGGCCCGGTGGGATCGGCCGACAGCCGACTCGTCGTGCTGCGCGGCAACTCCCGCGCCGGCAAGTCGACGCTGTCGATGGCCCTGAGGCGGCGGCCGATGTCCGTCGTCGGCCAGGACCACATCCGGCGGATCATCCTCAAGGAACGTGACAAGCTCGAACTCACGGCAGCCGTCGAACTGATCGACGTGAATGTACGGTTCTGCCTCGACCACGGGAAAGACGTTGTGCTGGAAGGGATCCTGTGGTCGGTGAAGTATGGCGACATGATCCGCCAGCTCCTCGTGGACCACCGCGGCACCAACCATGTCTACTACTTGCAGGTCGGCTTCGACGAGACGGTGGCCCGCCATACGGCGAGTGCGGACGCAGCCGAGTGGACCAGCGAGGACATGCGGTCGTGGTGGAACGACGATGATCTGCTCGGCATACCCGAGGAGACCGTGCTGGACGCGAGCCTCCCTCAGTCTCAGCTGCTTTCACACATCGAACGGCAGCTCGATGGGCTCCCCCGCTCCGCTCCTCCGCTACTCGGCGACCTTTGACCCTCAGCCGAGGATCTTCTCCTCGTCCTTGGCCCACAGGCCGGTCAGGCCACGGAAGTGGGCGAGGAAGCGCTCGTGCTCCTGCTCGGGGTAGGTCGACTTCACGGTTTCGACCAGCAACCGGTCGAAGTCGTCGGACAGCACCCAGTCGAGGACCATCTCGTCGACGTCGGCCAGGGCCGAGTCGACGAACTCGCGGTAGCGCTCCGTCTCGAAGTACTTGTCCGAAAGCCGTTGGTAGGCACCGAGTTTCGCTTGATAGTCGTCGTCCCGATCGGCAACTT
This sequence comes from Flexivirga sp. G2, assembly GCF_055397625.1. NCBI lineage: Bacteria > Bacillati > Actinomycetota > Actinomycetes > Micrococcales > Dermacoccaceae > Flexivirga > Flexivirga sp. G2. The sequence goes on along the minus strand of NZ_AP039675.1, from coordinate 1,225,468 downwards.
CGAACCACGGACCGGTGTCCACCTGGGTGTGTCCCTTGCGTCCGGTGACGACACAGAAGATGGACCACTTGAGCAACGACTTGATCGCCCAGGGGAAGTAGTAGTGCAGTGAGGTGATCGCCACGTCCGGGCAGGCGTTCGCGTAGTCGATCGGATAGACGACGCCGTCCTTGACCAGCATCTCGCAGCTGTTGAACTCCCAGCGGAAGAACGCGTTGACGGTCTGCGCGATCGTCGTCGTCTCGGCACCGATCTGCGGTGTCAGGAAGTCGTAGGCGACCTCGTAGCGATCATGCATCGGCTGCTCGGGCCGGAACTTCATCACCATCGTCTCCGGCCCGATGGTGAGCGCCCGGGCGAAGACCTCGAAGCCGTCGACCGCCCGTTGCAGGTGCATCAGCATCTCGCCGGACTCGTCGTAGCTGCGTCGCAGGTCGGCCTCGTTCTGGATCATCGAGACACCACGCCAGGCGCCACCGTCGAACGGCTTCATGAACATCGGGTAGCCGAGTTCGGCAGCGACCGAGTCGAGGTCGAACGATCGGTTGTACTTCTCCGAGGTGTAGGCCCACCGGACGTTGTCGATCGGATTCTTGTAGGGCACGAGGACCGTCTCGGGGACATTCATTCCGAGCCGCATCAGCGCGCAGTATGCCGAGTGCTTCTCCATCGACTGGAAGGTGAACGGCGAGTTGAGCAGGTAGACGTCGTCCATCAGCGCGGCCTTCTTCAGCCATTCACGCGGGTGGTAGTACCAGTGCGCCAGCCGGTCGATCACCAGATCGGTGCGTGGTTTGTCACGCAGGTTGAACGGCTCGATGGTCATACGTTCGGTGCGTATGTCGTGCCGTGACCCGTCCAGCGCCGTCACCGGGCCGACTCTGCGCATCAACTCCTCGAAGGCGCGTGGCCAGTCCTCCTCGGCGCCCAGCAGCAGGCCGATCAGGTGTTCGCTCATCGTGCGCTCCCTTCCACTTGCCGATCCTCAGCAGAACCGTGGCAGGTGATGCGCCATTTGCTTCTGCCACCACGGCCAGTCATGTGCGCTGTCGTGTCCCCACACGTCCAGCTGATTGGGAATTTCCTTCTCGGACAACAGTTCTGCGAACGCCCGCGTCGATGGCAGGGCTTGTGTCGGGGACACCTCGAACGGACCCTCCCCCACCACGAGCAGCACGCTGGCAGTCTTGCGCAACCACTCCAGGTGCTCGCCGTGCATGCCCGCGACATACGCCATCGGGTTGGCGAAATAGGTGGCATCACCGTGCGCGCCGTGCCCGTGCCAGGAGGTCACGTCGTAGCTTCCCGACATACCGAACGCGAGCGGTGCCTGGTGAGCATGGGTGAGGGTGAAGTTCACCGCGTGGTAGGCGCCCATCGACACACCGAGCGTGATCAGGGGGCGTTCACCGCCGACCTGCTCCGCGATCCAGGGCAGGACGGCGCTCTCCAACCAGCGGGTGTAGCTGTGATGGCGGGTCGCGCGCTCCTCGGTGGTCGCATCGTTGTCGGACCAGGTCCAGCGGTCCGCGGAATCGACACAGAAGAACGAGACCCGTCCGGCGTCGACCAGGCTCTGCACGGCATCGACCATGCCGTTGCTCGCGAAGTCCTCGGCACGCCCTGCCTCGCTCGGGAACACCAGCACCGGCCGACCCCAGTGGCCATGACGGATGACGCCCAGCGACAGGTCCGTCCCGGGCACCGGCAGCTCGACGCGTTCACCCATCCGCTCATCCTGACGCACCCTGCGCGTTACGCAAGAGGTTTCGGCCGATCGGTTTCCGGGTGGTCGTATCGTCGGGACCGTGGATATGACCTACCGCCCGTTGGGCGACTCCGGACTCATGGTCAGCGCGGTCGGCATCGGCTGCAACGCTTTCGGCCGGCGGGTGGATGCCGCCGGCGTGAGCGACATACTCGATGGTGCGCAGGACGTCGGTGTCACCCTGCTCGACACCGCAGACATCTATGGCGGTGGAGCCAGCGAGGAGCTCCTCGGCGGCGCGCTCAAGGGGCGCCGCGACGAGTTCGTGCTCGCGACGAAGTTCGGCATGGACACCGGCGGACTCAACGGAGCCGACCACGGTGTGCGCGGAGCGCGCCGCTACATCCGCCGCGCTGTCGAGGGTTCACTGCGTCGGTTGCAGACCGACCACATCGATCTCTACCAGTTGCACCGCCCGGACGACATCACGCCGATCGACGAAACCCTCAGTGCGCTCAGCGATCTCGTGCGCGAAGGAACGATCGGCTACCTCGGCTGCTCGAACTTCGCCGGCTGGCAGATCGCCGACGCCGACTGGACCGCGCGTACCGCAGGGTTCGAACGGTTCGTCTCGGTGCAGAACCGCTATTCACTGCTGGACCGCACCATCGAGGACGAGGTCGTGCCCGCCGCCGAGACGTTCGGTCTCGGCGTGCTGCCGTACTTCCCGCTCGAGTACGGCCTGCTCACCGGCAAGTACCACCGCGGCCAGCAGCCGCCCGCCGGCTCACGTGCGACCTCCGGCCCGGCACCGTGGCTCGAGAACGCCGACTGGGACCGGATCGAGGCCCTCGAATCGTATGCCGCCGACCGCGACCTGAGCGTGCTCGACGTCGCCATCGCGGGTCTGGCCGCGCAGCCGGCCGTGTCGTCCGTCATCTCCGGAGCCACCTCCGGCGATCAGGTGCGCACGAATGCCGCTGCGCTGCGCTGGGATCCGACTCCGGACGACCTCGCGGTCCTCGACGAGATCACCGCCGATCGCGACTGACGGCTTCCTCACCGAGTGACGGCCGGATAGGACCGTCACTCGCCGAAGAAGCCGTCATTCGGCAGAAGGAGGCGAGCGGCGGCTGCAGGCCGCCGTGCGAAGAGCCGCCCGAAAGAGCCGCGGGGCGACGACCAGGGGACGTGGATCCGCCGCGAGCGTGCGAGCGGTGTAGCCACGTCCCCTGCGAGGAGCCGCGCGAAAGAACTCAGTACAACGCGGACATCAGGCCGGTGCGGGCCTTCTTGACGCGGTCGTCGGTGGGACCGACGACATCGAACAGCTTGACCAGGTGCTCGCGGGCGGCGTTGCGCTCGTCGCCGCTGGTCGCCTTGACCAGGTCGATCAGCCGGGCGAAGGCGTCCTCGACATGGCCGCCGAGGACATCGAGGTCGGCGACGAGCGTCTGCTTCTCGACGTCGGTCGGCGCGGCCGCGGCTGCTTCCCGAGCGGCGTTGAGGTCGGCGCCGGAGGTGCGCTCCAGCAGGCCCACCTGGCCGAGGCCGAGGCGCGCCTCGTCGTCGGCGGGATTGTCCTTGAGCGCCTGCTCGTATGCCGCGGTGGCCGCCGCGTAGTCACCCTGCTCGATCGCGTCGAACGCCCGCTGATGCGTCTCCGGAGGTTCGGGCTCCGCGACCTCGTCGGTGTCGCCGTCGGTGTCGCCGGCAGCCTCGAGACGTCCGGTCACCCCGTTCGCGGCGGCGGCCTCGAGCACCTTGTCCAGCACGTCGCGGATGGCGTCGGCCGGCTGATCACCGACATACAAGGGCACGGGCTGGCCGGAGAGGATGGCGAGCACCATCGGCACCTGCTGCACCTGCAGCGCCTGGCGGATCTGCAGGGACACGTCGATGTCGACGGTGGCCAACTGGAGGCGTCCCGCATAGGACCGGACCTGCTGGGCGAGCACGTCGATGTGCTTCTTGCTGTCCGGTCGGCTGCCCGACCAGAGCGCAACGATGACCGGCACACGGGCCGAGGTCTGCATCGCGTCGCCGAAGCTGGCGTCATCGACCGCAATCACCAAGTTGTCGTTGGCACCGGCGGATCCGGCGCCGGGGACTGTCGAGGCGGCAGCCGGCCGCGCCAGAGAGGACAGGTCGACGGCACCGCGCAGCGATGCCGGAGTGATGGGCTGATCGGTCATCCGTCCATTGTTGCGCCTGGCCGCGCGCGCGGTTCGGTCACCCTCGCGACGCTGCGCCGCCCGCGCAGCTGGAAAACGATTTCTCACACTGTGAACTGGCGAGCTTCGAACGCCCAATGATCCGATGTTCATGATTAGCATGAGACCCGCATCACACCAACCGACTCGCACGATCCAACCCTGACCGGCTTGCGCGGGCCGACATCCGCCGGAGGTTCGATGAGCACGCAGGATGCCCCACGTGACGGGGTCCCCGCGAAGAAGTACCGAGGCGACGAAGGAGCGAAGGACTTCGTGGGATCGGGCGAACTCCTCGCCATGTCCGGGATCAGCAAGACCTTCCCCGGTGTGCGCGCACTGGACGACATGCACCTCGATCTACGTCGAGGCGAAGTACTTTCCCTCGTCGGCGAGAACGGCGCAGGCAAGTCGACGCTGATGAAAGTCCTCTCCGGCGTCTATCAGCCGGATGTCGGAGAGTTGAGATTGAACGGTGTACCAACGAAATTCGCCAACCCGAGGGAGGCCCAGCAAGCCGGGATCGGCATCATCTTCCAGGAATTCAATCTGATGCCGGACCTGACGGTCGCGCAGAACATCTTCATCGGGAGGGAGCAGCCACAAGGTCGATTCCTGCTGCGGCCGCACGTCCTAGAACGTCGTGCCGCCGAACTCCTGGAGCGACTGCAACTGCCGCTGCGGCCGAACACACCGGTCGGACGGCTCTCGGTGGCCGGGCAGCAGATGGTGGAGATCGCCAAGGCGCTCTCTCTGGACGCCAAGGTTCTCATCATGGACGAGCCGACGGCTGCGTTGAACGACGCCGAAGTCGACACCCTGCATCAATTGATCCGACGTTTCGTGACCAACGAGACCGGCGTCATCTACATCTCGCACAAGATGGACGAGTTGAAGGCGATCTCCGAGCGGATCACCGTGATCCGCGACGGCAGGTTCATCCGAACGCTCGATGCCACCGCGACCACCATGCGCGAGGTGATCTCGCTGATGGTCGGCCGTGAGCGTGAGCCGGTGGAGCATGCTCGGGCGGACATCCCGGCTGCCGATGCACCGGTGGTGCTGCAGGTCCGCGGCGTAGCCACTCCGAAACTGTTGCGGGACATCAATTTCGAGGTGCGATCCGGCGAGATCGTCGGCTTCGCCGGGCTGATGGGCGCTGGGCGCACCGAGGTCGCACGAGCAGTCGTCGGCGCGGACCGCCGCACGGCCGGCGAGATCGCCGTCAACGGCACCGACGTCTCCCCGCGCAACCCCGCTCAGGCCGGTGCAGCAGGCATCGGCTATCTGTCGGAGGACCGCAAAAGTCTCGGCCTCCTTCTCCAACAGACCGTCGCACAGAACATCGCCTTGCCGTCCGTCGGCACGAAGTTCTCCCGCGGCGGGTTCGTCAACGATCGCCCGGCAGCCGCGGACGCACGCCGGTTGGTGGACGAACTCCGGATCAAGACACCGTCGGTGCGTTCGATCGTCGGCAACCTCTCCGGCGGCAACCAACAGAAGGTCGTCATCGCCAAGTGGTTGCTCAAGGACTGCGATGTGCTGATCTTCGACGAGCCGACGCGCGGGATCGACGTCGGCGCCAAGGAGGAGATCTACGGGCTGATCGGCCGCCTCGCGGCCGAGGGCAAGGCGATCGTGGTCATCTCTTCCGAGCTGCCGGAGGTTCTGCGGTTGAGCCACCGCGTCGTAGTGATGGCAGCTGGACGGATCACCGGCGAGCTGACGGCGCAGGACGCGACCCCGGAGTCGGTCATGCAGCTCGCCACCGCGCAGTCCGCGAGCGCCTGACCGGCGGCAAGCACGAAACCCCTGACGTCATACAGCTTTCGAACCAGACGTTCGCACCGAGGAGCACAGCATGCCGAGCGACACTGCCAGCGCCCTGCTGGACAAGAAGCCACCCGAGGAGACGCCGCCCGCAGCACGCGGGATGAGTCCGCAACTTCGGATGCGGTTGCAGCAACTGGCGGCGTTCGCCGGACTGGTGATCATCACGATCTTCTTCGCGATCGCCGGTGACAACTTCTTCACCTACGACAACTTGGTGAACAACGTCCTGTTGTCGTCGGTGCTGATCGGCGTCCTGGCGCTCGGTACGACATTCGTCATCGTCACCGGCGGCATCGACCTGTCCATCGGTTGGGGCATCGCCCTGACGGGTATGACGGCCGGGACCTTCCTGATCACCTGGAACCTGCCGCTCGGACTGGGTCTGCTGATGACCTTGCTGGTCGGGCTGGTGATCGGCCTGGTCAACGGATTCAACGTCTCCATCCTCGGCATGCCGCCCTTCATCGCGACACTGGCGATGATGCTGGTCTGTCAGGGGCTGCCGCTGGTGATCAGCGACAACGGCGCCACGATCTACACCAACACACAGTTTCCGCCCTACGCGGACCTGTCCGGTGGTGAGCTGATCCCGAAGTTCCCCAACGCGGTGCTCATCTTCCTCGGTCTGGCGGTCATCGCCTGGGTGCTGTTGAACCGCACGATCTTCGGTCGGTATGCCGTCTCCATCGGCAGCAACGAGGAGGCCACCGCGTTGTCGGGCATCAACGTGCGCAAGTGGAAGCTGCTCATCTACGGCGTCGCCGGCATCTTCACCGCCTGCGCCGGCATCCTGTCATCGGCGCGCATCGGAGCCAGCCCGACTGCGGGCGGTGGTCTGGAGTTGCAGGCCATCGCGGCCGTCGTGATCGGCGGCACCTCGCTGGCCGGTGGCAAGGGCACCATCGTCGGCTCGGTGATCGGTGCCCTCATCATCGGAGTGCTCAACAACGGTCTACAGATCATGGGCGTCCCGCAGGAGTGGCAGTACGTCATCCTCGGCATCGTGATCCTGGCCGCCGTCTACGTCGACATGCTGCGCAAGCGCAGCGCGGAGGTGGTCTGAAGTGACTGCACGAAACACTGCCCGGCGTCATACCTGGCCCATCGCCGCCGCCGGTGCCGCACTGCTCGCGATGTCGGCCGCCGGATGCATGCGCGCCAGCGACTACAAGGACGACATCACCGGCTCGGCCGCCGCGTCTCACGGTGTGCAGGCGGGCTGCACTCCGATCAAATCCGGCAAGAAGCCCTACATCGCCATTATTTCCAAGGGTTTTCAGCAGCAGTACTGGCAGGCCGTCTACAAGGGGGCGAAGCAGGAAGCAGCCAAGGAGGGCGCCAAGATCACCTTCAACGGCCCGGCGACGGAGTCGGATGTCCAGGACCAGATCAACATGCTGAAGACCGCGCTCACCAAGAAGCCGGACGCTCTCGGTTTCGCGGCTCTGGACTCCAAGGCATCCGCACCGATCATGACGCAGTTGCAGCAGGACAAGACACCGGTCATCGCCTTCGACTCCGGTGTGGACTCCCCCGTCCCGCTGACGACTGCTGCCACCGACAACAAGGCTGCAGCCGGGGCTGCTGCCAAGAACATGGCCGAACGCATCCACTACAAGGGCACCGTCGCTCTCGTCGTGCACGACCAGACGAGTGTTTCGGGCATCGAGCGCCGTGACGGGTTCGTGGAGTGGATGAAGAAGCACGCGCCGAAGGTCAAGCTCCTCACCCCGCAGTACGGCGGCGGCGACGTCTCGAAGTCGGCCAACATCGCCAAGTCGTTGCTGGCCGCTCACCCGAACCTGGCCGGCATCTACGGGTCGAACGAGGGATCCGCCGGCGGCGTCGTCCAAGGCGCCAAGGAGAGCGGCAACAAGAAGGTCGTCATCGTCGGATTCGACTCCGGCGGAGCGCAATTGGACGCCATCCGTTCCGGCCTCGAAGCGGGTGCCATCACGCAGAACCCGATCGCCATCGGCGAGAAGACGGTGGCTGCGGCCATCAAGGCACTGCACTGCAAACCGGTGCCGAAGCAGATCGACACCGGCTACTACTGGTACGACAAGACCAACATGGACAGCGCCAAGATCAAGCCGTTGCTCTACCGCTGAATTGTCTGACTCGGCTCCTCGCAGCCCGCCGGCGACTTTGGGCTCGCAAGCTTGCCGAACGTCGCCAGCGAACTGGTCGTCGTCTCGCGCGTTCGTCACTCGGCGCGGGCGCGCAGCATCCGCAGTTCGTCGCAGGCCAGCTCGTCATCGCGCTTCCGGCCACCGTCCGGCGCGAAGCCGATCTTGGTGTAGAAGGCCTGTGCGCGCAGGTTCTCGTCGACAACCCAGAGGTATGCCGGACGGTCCCCGAGGGTGGCGTCGACGAGCTGGCGGGCGACACCGGTGCCGTGGAAGTCGCGCAGCACGTTCAGCGCCCCGAGTTCCTGCTGAAGAGGTGCGTCGTCATCCCGCGCGGCACCGACCATGCAGAACCCCACGATGCGACGGCTCGGCAGGTGCCGCGCCAGTCGTGACCGGAAGAGGACATCGTCGACGATGCCGCCGGCGTCGTTCTCGCGCGCACTGGCGACGCCAATTCGCCTGCGCCAGTGTGCGATTCGCGGCTCGAGCTGCATGCTGTCCAGATAGTCCTGGGACAGCATCCCGGCATACGTGTCCCGCCATACCTGCATGTGCAGAGCTGCGAGCTCGCGAGCATCCGCGTCGGCCATCGGCTCGACGCTGAACTCGCCGGTCATTGCTGAGTTTTCAGGCGCGCCTCGACGCGGTCGACCTTCTCGGTGAGCTGCCCGGTGAAGCCGGCGCGCATGTCGGCCTTGAGCACCAGGCTGACGCGTGGGCTCTTCGCGGCGACCGCCTCGCAGGCCGCCTTCACGACAGCCATGCACTCGTCCCAGTCACCTTCGATGGTGGTGAACATCGACGTCGTTTCGTTCGGCAGGCCGGACGCGCGCACGACGCGCACTGCCTCGGCGACCGCCTCACTGACCGAGCCGTCGGGATCGTCGGTGGTTCCGGGTGCGATGGAGAAGGCGAAGAGCATGCCGCCAGGCTATGCCACGGGTCTCAGCCGAGCGCCGGGTCCACCGCTTCGCCCGCAGGGGTGAGCGAGGCGAGATACGCGTGCACCGACGGTATGGCGGCAGCGCCCTCACCACTCGCCGAGGCGACGCGCTTCATCGAACCGAACCGGATGTCGCCGGCGGCGAAGACGCCCGGCACGGTCGTCCCGAGCGGCTCCGGCGGGCAGTCGTCGACCCACGTCTCCTTGGGCACGTCGCGCCCGGTGAGGATGAATCCCTTGGGATCCTGGGCGACTTCGGCCGGCAGCCAGTCACAGCACGGGTCCGCACCGAGCAGCAGGAACAACCCGCCGACCGGCTTCTGCAGCTCCGCCCCGGTCTGGTTGTTGCGCAGCGTGAGCCACTCCAACCGGTTCGTTCCCCCGGCGTCGACCACTTCGCAGTTGGGCTTCACACCGATCCGCGGATTGATATCGATCTCCCGGATCAGGTAGTCCGACATGGTCTCGGACAGATCCGGGCGCCGGATCACGATCTTCACGGATCGGGCGAAGCGCGACAGGTGCACGGCCGCCTGCCCGGCCGAGTTGCCGCCACCGACGACCACCACGTCCTTGCCGACGCACTCCCGGGCGGAGCTGGTGGCCGCGCCGTAGTGCACGCCGAGGCCGACGAACTTCTCGATGTTCTCCACACCGATCCGCCGGTAGGCGACGCCCGCCGCCACGATCAACGACCGCGCGCGGACGACCCGGTCCTCCAGCCGCAGCGTGTGCACACCGCCGGCTTCTTCGGCCAGGTCCATGCCCACGACCGGCCGCGCGGAGTAGAGCTTCGCGCCGAACCGCGCCGCCTGGGCGCGTGCCCGTTGTGCCAGTCGCATGCCGGAGATGCCGCGTGGGAAGCCCAGATAGTTGCGGATCATCGAGCTGGTGCCCGCCTGGCCGCCGATCGCGTCGGAGTCGAAGACCACGGTCGAGAGGCCTTCCGAGGCGCCATACACCGCGGCCGCGAGGCCGGCCGGGCCTGCTCCGATCACCGCCAGATCGAAGACGTCGTCCTCCTCGAAGTCCTCGAACGCGTAGAAGCGGCGGCCGATGTCGGCGATCGTCGGTTGCACGACCGTCTCGGTCAACGGGGACGACAGCACGGGGTACGCCGGTTCGCCGTCCGGCCAGTCGAAGTCCTCCAGCAGTTGTTGCGCGACCGGCGAATCCGGCGTGTAGTTGCGGGTCGGTATGCCGAGCCGGTCCAGGAAGTCGCGCAACCGCCCGGCGTCGGCGTTGCCGGGCGGTGCGATCAGCTGCACCGCTTCGAAGACCGGCTTGCTCGCACTCCAGCCCCAGTCGGACAACAGCTCGGTGATCGCGGTGTGGAACTCCTCGTCCCGCTCGCCACGAGGTATGGCGAGCCCCGCCTCGATCCGGCCGTCGACCTGCGCTTCACGCAGTGTCTCGCGGTTGACGCGGAACTCCTGGCCGCCATAGACCAGCGCGCGTTTGGTGACCGCACTGACCGCGTGCAAACAGTCGACCGTCACCAGGCCCGGCGCATCAGGCTGGCTGAATTCGACCACGAACAAAGCGATTTCGATGTGCTGGGCGATCAGCGACTGGACCAGCGCCATGGCCGGGCCCAGGCCGCGTGCGAACTCGATGCGGTAGTCGGTGGCATAGCGCTGGAACTCGTGCTGCAGTTGCTCGGCGTGGCCGTCCCCGACCAGGACGATGGCAGGCTGAAGGGGCTTCACCCGGCGAGTGTATGCCGGGCGGCCCGTCCTGCTCCGCCCAGAAAAACGCTACGGTCGTCACCTTCTCGCCCAGAAATGCAGATTCGGGCGAGAAGATGACGACCGTAGTCAGAAAAACTTCGGGAGCGTCAGCCCCGGGCTTGCGAGTCGAGCTCCACCCGCTGCGGCACGCGCACGATCAGGGCGTCACCCTGACCGCCGCCACCGCAGAGGCTCGCCGCGCCCACACCGCCGCCGCGACGCTTCAGCTCCAGCGCCAGGTGCAGCACGAGACGCGCACCCGACATACCGATCGGGTGACCCATCGCGATCGCGCCACCGTTGACGTTGACGATCTCGGGGTCGATGCCGAGCTCGCGCGTCGACACGATGCCGACGGCAGCGAACGCCTCGTTGATCTCGACCAGGTTGAGGTCGGTCGCCGCGATGCCTTCCTTGGCACAGGCGGCGTTGATGGCGTTGGCCGGCTGCGACTGCAGCCCGGAGTCGGGCCCCGCGACGACGCCGTGGGCGCCGATCTCGGCCAGCCATTCGAGGCCGAGCTCCTCCGCCTTGGCCTTGCTCATCACCACGACCGCGGCCGCACCGTCGGAGATGGGCGAGCTCGAACCGGCCGTGATGGTGCCGTCCTTGGCAAACGCGGGACGCAGACCGGACAGGCTCTCGGTGGTCGTCTCCGGACGAATGCCCTCGTCGCTCCTGAAGTCGATCGGGTCACCCTTGCGCTGCGGGATCGGCACGCTGACGACCTCGTCGTCGAAGATTCCGTCCTTCCATGCACGAGCCGCCAGCTGATGGCTACGTGCGCCGAACGCGTCCTGCTCCTCGCGGGTGACGGCCTTGTCGCCGGTGTTCTGCTGCTCGGTGAGCAGGCCCATGGCTTGATCGGTGAAGGCGTCCCAGAGTCCGTCGTACGCCATGTGGTCGCGCATCGTGACGTCGCCGTACTTGAAGCCGCCGCGGCTGCCGGGCAGCAGGTGCGGGGCCTGGCTCATCGACTCCTGGCCGCCCGCGACGGCAACCTCGAACTCGCCGGCGCGGATCAGTTGGCCGGCGAGTGCGATCGCGTCCAGCCCGGACAGGCACACCTTGTTGATGGTCAGCGACGGGACATCCATCGGGATGCCGGCCTTCACGGCCGCCTGACGGGCGGGCATCTGCCCGGCCCCGGCGGTGAGCACCTGGCCCATGATCACGTAGTCGACCTGGTCGCCGGCGACGCCGGCCTTCTCCAGGGCGCCCTTGATGGCGAATCCGCCCAGGTCGGCGCCGGAGAGCCCGGACAGCGAGCCCTGCAATTTGCCCATCGGAGTGCGTGCGCCGGCGACGATGACGGCGGTGTTTGCTGCAGACGAAGTCATGCAGATCACTCTAGTATCGGTGTCCTGCGGGCCGTCCGCAGCGGTCCTGGATGGAAGAACCCGCTCAATTGCCGATCGAGACGTTCACCGGCACGCTGTGACCACAGACCTGGAGCGTGACCGTCGCGACGCCGCTCGCATTGTTGCCACGACTCAACTGCACGTCCTGGCTGGACTGCCCAGGGCCTGCGGGCCAACTCGACGGAGTTGGCCCGGACCAGGTCACGTTCGCCGGCCCGACGATCGAGGCGAAGGAGACGTTCTCTACGACGGACCCGGAGTTCTGCACGGAGAACGAGATGGTGACGTTCTTACCCCGCGTCTGCTTCACGCCCGCCCCGACCACTGTCACGGAGCACACCTGGTTCACGGTCGACGCGCTGGCCGCGGGCGCCGCCTCCGCGAACGCGACGACCGGAAGGGCCCATGCCGCTCCCTTGGCGACGGTACGACGGGACACTCGTTGGCCGGATTGCGAACTCATCGGTAACTCCCCTGGCATCACTGGACGGATGAGGGGAGATTAGGTCCGACGGGTGTCCGAAGCAGCGCCCAACGGCGCTTGTTCCAGCGCCGAATTCATCTCGCAATAAAGGCGATTCGTTCAACCTTCAGTGCCACGAACCGCGCGGCGGCCGCCGATCCCGCGCTGACCAGCAGCCGGTGTGCCAGTGCCGTCGGTCGGTCACGTCGCCCAGCCCGTCGTCCGGCCAGACCACGACGTGGTCCAGCGACGATGCGAGCGACTGCTGGCAGCCGGGACACACGTAACTCCGCCCGGCCGTATTGCCGCGCACCGGCCGGACCCGGTAGGACCTGCCGCCATACGACTCGGTGCGGATGCCGGTCTCGAGCAGCCGCGACACGTCCGGCCGCCGGTCGGGCGGACCCGGCCGGCGACCCTGACGACGGTTGCGGCGTGGCATGACCCAGCCGGTGTCAGCCCAGGAAGGGCAGGTCGCGTATGGCGTGCTCGACGAGCAGCGGACTCGGAACGACGGTCGGATCGATCGCGCCCTGCTCGACCAGGCCCTCCACGACGACATCCGCGCCGAGGTCGTCGAGTATGGCGAAAAGCCCTCTCGGGTAACCGCATCCGGCCGTCATGGCGGTGTCGACGTCCTGCGGTGTGGCGTATCCGGCGTCGACCATCGCGACTGCGTCGTTCAGGTGCCCGAAGAGCAGCGCGTCGACGACCAGGCCTGGCCGCGCCGGGCCCGCGACCGGCACGAAACCGGCGGCGGTCAGCGTCGACCGAACCAGCGCGGCCTGCTCGTCGGTGGTCCCGAGCGGGACACCGAACTCGGCGACCTGACCGTGCTTGGTCTCCTGGTGCACCCGCAGCGGGAGCACCGCGACGTCGTCGTCGAGCACGCCGGCCACCGCGAACTCACTCGCCTCGTCGGCGGCCAGCACGACCGTCCGCGCGTCGAGCACCTCCGCGACGTCGGAGAACCAGTTGCCCGGTGCGGCGCCGCCGCAGCACCCGCACTCGGTGGAGTCGGCGCCCTCCTCGATCTCGCACTCGCCGGCGTTGCAGGTGGCGCAGTCGGCCTCTGCTCCGCCCGCCAGGACGACCACTGGGCAGCCGGCGAGGTCGGCAACGTCTGCCTCGGGGTCGTCGATCGTGGTGACCTTCACCCCTGCCTTGGCGAAGGACTCGGCCAATTGCGTTGCCAGGTCGCCCTTTCCGACGACCGCGGCGGAAACCGCCATCGCGTCGGTCCCGGCGTCCGCCTCGGTGCCCGCGTCGGCGGAGTAGTCGTAGAAGCCCTGGCCGGTCTTGCGACCGAGGCGACCCGCCAGCACCAGCTGGCGCAGCAACGACGGCGACGCGTCGGACGCGCGCTTCGTCGCGGCATACATGACCTCGCAGACCTCGTGCACGACGTCGAGACCGACGAGGTCCGAGAGCGTGAGGGGGCCCATGGGCAGTCCGATGCCGACCTTGCACGCGTTGTCGAGGTCGGTCCGGCTCACCTTGCCGGTCTGGTAGAGCGCAATGGCGCGCGCCAGGTAGGGAATCAGCAGCGCGTTCGCGACGAACCCGGCGCGATCGCCGACGACGACCGGCTTCTTGCCCAGTTGCAGCGCCAGATCGCGTATGGCGGTGGCGATGTCCTCGTCGAGCAGGACGGTCTTGATCACCTCGACCAACTGCAGGACGGGCGCCGGGTTGAAGAAGTGCATGCCGACCACCCGCTCCGGGTGGCGCGTGCCGGCCGCGATCTCGGTGAGCGAGAGGCTGGAGGTGTTGGAGGCGAGGATCGCCTCGGGACGGACGATGTCGTCGAGGGCGGTGAAGATGGAGTGCTTGATCTCCATGCGTTCCGGGACTGCCTCGATCACCAGGTCGGCGTCACTGAGGTCGGACAACTCGGCGGTGAAGCTGATCCGCTGCAGCGTCGCATCGCGATCGGCTTCGGACAGCTTTCCCTTGCTGACGGCACGGTCGAGCGACTTCGTGACGAATCCGCGTCCACGCTCGGCGAGTTCGGCGCTGCCGTCCACGGCGTAGACCGGCAGGCCCGCCTTGGCGAAGACCTCGACGATGCCGGCACCCATCGTGCCCAGACCGATGACCGCAACCTTTGAGATGACAGGAACCATGCGCTCAGTGTCTCAGCCGAGCGCGCTCCCCCGGCACCGGTCCCCACGCCGTGGGACGGACGCCGGCGGTATGACTACGCTGGGTCGCCGTGCGTGTTGTGATTGCCCGGTGCAGCGTCGACTACGTCGGCCGACTGACCGCCCACCTGCCCTTGGCGACCCGACTGCTGATGGTGAAGGCCGACGGCTCGGTGCTGATCCACAGTGACGGCGGCTCCTACAAGCCGTTGAACTGGATGTCGCCGCCGTGTTCGATGGCGCAGATCGATCCAACCGAGGACGAGGCCGAGGAAGGCGTGCAACTCGTCTGGTCCGTCCAGCACGCGAAGTCCGAGGATCGGCTGCACGTGCGCATCCACGAGTTGCTGCATGATTCCAGCCACGACCTCGGCGTCGATCCCGGGTTGATCAAGGACGGTGTCGAGGCCCAGCTGCAGGCCCTACTGGCCGAGAACATCACCACGCTCGGCGACGGCTACACGCTGATCCGCCGGGAGTACATGACCGCGATCGGGCCGGTCGACATCATGTGCCGTGACGCGGACGGATCCACCGTCGCCGTCGAGCTCAAGCGCCGCGGCGACATCGACGGCGTCGAGCAACTGACCCGCTATCTGGAGCTGCTCAACCGCGACCCCCACCTGGCGCCGGTGAGCGGTGTGTTCGCAGCGCAGCAGATCAAGCCACAGGCCAAGGTGCTCGCCGAGGATCGTGGGATCCGTTGCGTCACCTTGGATTACGAAGCCCTCAAGGGCATGGACGACGCAGACTCGCGCTTGTTCTAAGAGAATGGCGGTCATGTCCGACTCTTCCGCACCCTCGAGCATGACGCGCGCCGCCATCGCCGCACCGAACGCCCTGGCCGCGCAGGCCGGTATGGACGTGATCGCTCTCGGCGGCACCGCAGTGGACGCAGCCATCGCCGCACATGCCGTCACGTACGTCACGGAGCCGGGCATCGTGAGCGCCCTGGGCGGCGCCTTCGTCAACGTGTGGCCGGCCGGTGGGGAGCCGCAGGTCATCGACGGCAACTGCGAGATGCCGGGTCGGTCCGCCGGACCGGACCGTTTCGGGTCGGGGCTGCGCGCCATACATCTGGAGTATGGCGGTGGCATCACCATCAATGCCGGCGCCGGATCGGCAGCGACACCAGGCTCTTTCGCGGCATACGAGATGGCACACGAGATGTTCGGGCGGGCGAGCTGGCGCGACATCCTGGCACCGGCCATCTCCGCCGCCCGCGAGGGTTTCGTGCTCGGCCCGGCCGCCGGGCACTACCTGCAGCTGACCGGCCGGCACCTCTGGTCCTTCGACGAGGAGACCAGGGCACAGCATTTCGACGGCGACGAACCAGCCGGACCTGGCACCCGGATGGTCAACTCCGCCCTCGCGAACACGTTCGAAACCGTTGCACAGCAAGGAGTTTCAGAGCTCTACACCGGTGACCTCGGCGTCGCGATCGCCGACCACGTCACGGAGCAGGGTGGGCTGCTCGGCCGCGAGGACCTGGCGACATACCGGCCCGTATGCCGGCCGGCCTCCCGCGCCATCGTCGGCGACTGGGACGTCGCGCTCAATCCGCCGCCGTCGATCGGCGGCCCTGTCCTGACCGCGATGCTGCGCCTGGTCGCCGACCGCGGCATGGGTCCGTCGGAGCTGATCGAGATCCAGTCGATGGTCCTCGGCTACCGAGCCGAGCATCTGGATCGCGCGACCGACCTGCGCACTGCCGGCGCCGAGTTGCTGCTCGCCCTCGAGACGACCGGCCTCGAGTCGATGCCGACGAGCAAGGACACCGCACACGTCTCGGTCGTGGACAGCGACGGAAACGCTTGTGCCATCACGACATCCGCGGGGTACTCGTCAGGCGTGACCGTCCCGGGCACCGGGCTGGTGCTCAACAACTGCCTCGGCGAGCCGGAGCTCAATCGCCTCGGCTTGCACGCCCTGCCACCCGGCACCCGGCTCGCGTCCAACATGTCGCCGGTGACCGCGCACAGCTCGGCCGGTATGACGCTCGCCATCGGCACGCCGGGGGCTGACCGCATCACCACCGCGCTGACCCAGGTCATCGGTCGCCACGCCCTCGGCGGTGAGGACCTGCAGGCCTCGATCGACGCACCGCGACTGCACGTCGAGTTGGGGGCCGACGGTCCACGGGTTCACTACGAGCCGGATGATGCGACGGCAGCCGCGATCGAGCAGATCGGAGCGACGGCCGTGCCACACGGCGCGCTGGACATGTATTTCGGTGGTGTGGGTGCGGCGTACGGCACCGACGCCGGCGAACTCGGCGCAGCAGGAGACCCGCGACGGGCCGCCGCCACCGCCGTGAGCTGACCGGTTCAGGCAGGCAGGATGACCGGCTGCGGCAGGCGCTGCACGGACAACGGGATGATGCGATGCAGGCCGGTCGCCCGCATCAGCCGCTCCAGGCGCATCGACGCGTCGGCCAGCACGAGACGACGGCCCGCGCGCTGCGCGCGGTGATGGGCGCCGACGATGACACCGAGCCCGGTCGCGTCACCGATCTCGGCCTCGCCGAGATGGACGACCAGATCACCGAAACCGTCGTCGATCGCCCGCCCGAGTGCCTGGCGCACGTCGGCGACCGTGTGCACATTGAGCTCGCCGGTCACCGACAACTCCGCCCCCAAGCGGAGCACGTCGATCCGTGCCTCATTGTTTCCGAACCGCGTCATCGTTCCGCCACCTTCCCCGTCAGGGTGTCTGAACGTCCTTGTGAGCAGCACGCAGTTTGCTGCTTACGACAGTATTGACGCACGGAAAAGCGAATTCGTTGCCGAGCCCGAGGTCACGTTTCAGTAAACGAGCCCGCTCGGCTCGCGACGGTATGGCGGCGGCCGGTCGATTCCCCGGTCGGCGCAGAATGGACCCCATGGTCATTCTGAGCCGCATCTACACGCGCACCGGCGACGCCGGCACCACCGCCCTCGGCGACTTCAGCCGGACCAGCAAGAACGATCCGCGACTGACGGCGTATGCCGAGACCGACGAGACGAACAGCGTCATCGGCGTGGCCATCGCCGCGGGCGGCCTGCGGGACGACCTGGTCACGATGTTGCACCGCGTCCAGAACGAACTCTTCGACGTGGGCGCGGACCTGTGCACGCCGCTGGCCGCCGACCCCGAGTTCCCGCCGCTGCGCGTCAAGCAACCGTGGATCGACGACCTGGAGTCCGATTGCGACCGCCTGAACGACGAGGTGGAGACGCTGCGCTCGTTCATCCTGCCCGGCGGCAGCATCGGCGCCGCGCACCTGCACGTCGCCCGCACGGTCGCTCGTCGCGCCGAGCGCGCCGCGTGGCTGGCCATCGAGACGTATGGCGACACCGAGGCAGCCGCGGGCAGCGAGAAGGGCACCGGTGGGGTCAACCCGCTCACCGCGCAGTACCTGAACCGGCTCTCCGACCTGCTCTTCCTGGCTGCCCGCGTCGCGAACCTGCCCGGCGGTGATGTGCTGTGGCAGCCCGGCGGCGGCCGCGAGGAACGCCAGCAGTAGCCCGGCATACCGCCGACTGACGCAGTTCTCGCCGACTGACGCACTTGCACAGGCGTCAGTCGGCACCAAATGCGTCAGTCGACGGGAGGCCTGTGGACAGCGATCGGAGTCGCCCGGTGAGTCACTCAGCCGCGCGCATCTACGAGCTGGTATTACCCCAGCCACAACTGCAAGTTCAACTGGTCGACGACGGCGGATGCTTCGGTTGGTCCGACTTCGGCTGGCCAGGACTCAAGGGCGAGTTCGACGGCAAACTGAAATACGACGTGCCGTCACTCGGTACCAAATACGTCAGTCGGGGAAGGGCTAGGCGACGTTGGCGTTGAGGCCCGGTGGCGCGGACTCCGACCAGGAACGCAACGCCGTGTAGTCGCCCGGTGCGATGGCGATCAAGAACGTCTCCGCGCCGATCGCGCACTCGACCTGCACCGGATCGATGATCGCGATCGGCTTGTTGCGGGTGAGCGGGGTGGGCGCGCCGAGCTGCAGCTCGCCGCGGGGCCATACCGAACGGGGCCGAACGCCGACGCCCATCACCGCGAACAGTTGCACGCTGTCGGTGCTGAAGCGGGTCATGGACAGCTTCCAGCCGTCGCCGCGCCGGACCGCCACCATGGCGAGCGGCTCACCGCGCGCGATCAGCCGACGGCGGATCACCAGGGCTGCCAGCCCGAGCACGACCAGCAGGAGAAGACACGCGAGACCGACTGCCGCCCAGTCGATCGTCGCGATCATTCGTGCTCCTTCAGGCCCCGAGGCCGGCGGCGTCGACGCGCTCGGCGACGAGCGTGACCTTGTCGTTGTCGACCGACATGAAGCCGCCGTCGATGGTCACCGTCTCGCGCTGCCCGTCGATCGGGTCGACCAGGACGTCACCGTTGCCGAGCACCGCGAGCATCGGCTCGTGACCGGGCAGAATGCCGATCTCGCCCTCGACGGTGCGGGCGGACAGCTGGCGTGCGTCACCCGACCACACGATGCGGTCCGGGGCGACGATTTCTACCTGCAGGCTCACGGGGAGTCAGCTCCTTGAGATGTACGGCGAAGAATCCACCGGACAGGACGGGTGGATCCTGCACCCAAGCTTACCGGGCGCCCATGGGTGCTCGGTGCACGATCCCTGGGATCGACCTGTCCGATCGACCCGCCGACCCGGAACCAGTCCGGGGCGAGCGGCGTTGAACAGACCCCATGGCCTTTCTGACCAGCCCCGACCTGTGGGTCGCATTCCTGACCTTGTTCGCCCTCGAGCTCGTGCTCGGCATCGACAATGTGGTCTTCATCTCGATCCTGACCGGCCGGTTGCCGGAACGGCAGCGTGCCCGCGCACGCACCGTCGGCCTCGCCCTCGCGCTGCTGATGCGCATCGTGCTGCTGGCGGTCGCATCCTGGATCATCGGCCTGACCGCCACGATCGTCGCGCTCGGCGACGCCGACGCGTTCCACCTGTCCGGCCGCGACCTGATCCTGCTGGCCGGTGGTCTCTTCCTGGTCTACAAGGCGGTCACCGAGATCCACGAGAAGCTCGAGGGCGCCGGCGAGGAGCCCGGCGATCAGCCGGTCGGCGCGACCGCCACCTTCGCCCGGGTCATCGTGCAGATCCTGCTGCTCGACGCGGTGTTCTCGCTCGACTCGGTCATCACCGCGGTCGGCATGGTCGACCAGCTCGGGATCATGATCGCCGCGGTCACCCTGTCGATCGGACTGATGATGGTCTTCGCCGGCCGGATCAGCGCGTTCGTCAACCGTCACCCCACGGTGAAGATGCTGGCGCTCAGCTTCCTGGTGCTGATCGGCTCGACGCTGATCGCCGAGGGCTTCGACGTACACATCGACAAGCCGGTGATCTACGGCCCGATCGCCTTCGCGATGGCCGTCGAGGCGTTGAACCTCACCTACCGCAAGCGGCAGGCCGAGCGCCGGTCCGCGGCCGGTCAGGTGGAACGCGAGTCCGCACCCGTCGACTGACTCAGCGCTCGACGACGATCGCCATCGGGGTCTGCTCGCCGCCCTGACCCAGCGGGTTGTCGGCGAACATCTCCTCGAAACGCGTCCACGGCCCCGGGACGTCGGAACCGAGCACGTTGCGGCCGATGTCGTTGGCGTCCATGACGATCGTGCCCCCGAAGGTGTCCTTGTATGCCGCCGGCACCCGCTCGCGGATCGCGGCCGTGAGCCGGGCGGCAACGTCGTCGGGGTCCTTGGGTGCGAGCTTCGCCGAGACGTTCGAGGGGTATGCCGAGTATTCCGTCGGACCGTCGATCGCCCGGATGTCGCCACCGACCAGGTCGTAGAACATGCCGCGCTTGCCGAGCAGCTTGCCGGCGGCTCCGCCGGCGCTTGCGTAGAGCACGCGTGGCAGACCGGCTTCCTGGATGGCCAACTGCATGGTGAACGGCGAACCCAGGCCGATGCCGGCGGGCGTGCGGGTGACGTACTTGGACAGGACGCGCGCCGGGCGCCCGACATTGATGTCCCAGATGAAGTAGGACCGCCCCTGCGTGATCGCGACGATCTTCTCGGAAATGAAGTAGTACCAACGCTTTCCGGCCAGCTGAGCGGCATGCTCGGAGTCCGCGTCGAGCGTCTCGAAGAACCGGTCGATCTGCGCGAGCACGCGGGAGTCGAGATCGTCGTCGCGGCTGAACAGCTCGGTCCGCAACGGGTAGCGCCGGACGGTCTCGCCGGAGGCTGTGACCAGGTCGAGCTGCTTGCCCTCGTTGGGCTCCAGGTCGGTCTTGATCCGCGCGGGCTTGTCGTCCTCGGGACGCTTCTCGTCGAAGAACTCCTGCAACCAGATCTCGACGTTGAGCATCCGCCAGAAGACCATCGAGTCGACGTCGTTGGTGCCCTTGATCCAGCCCTCGAAGGCGTGCAGCACCTCGGCCTGGTCGAAGTAGGGCCGGTTCGCGAACGACTCGGAGAGGAAGATGTTGTAGAAGTGGTTCTTCAGCCGCATGAACCACTCACCCTGCGGGGTGGTGAAGCCGATCTTGTTGCGTCGGCGGTTGATCATGTCCGGCAGCAGGCCGCGGGTGGCGTCGCGCAGCACGCGCTTGTTCCAGCCGCCCTTGATGATCGCCTCGTCGGACAGGCTGAAGATGAACTTCACGACCTCCTTGTCGAGGAACGGCACGCGTCCCTCGAGCGAGAAGCGCATGGTGTTCTTGTCCTCGTAGCGCAGCAGCGACGGCAGCGAGCCGACGAACAGGTCCTCGATGAGTCGCTTCTTGAGGTTGCTGCCCTCGACCGAGTAGGTCTCACCGCTGTGCGCCGACACGAAGTCGTCGGCGAGCAGCTGGGTCATCGGAATTCCCTTGCGGCCCTTGAGTTTCGCCTGCAACTTGAAGCGACCGAGTCGGTAGATGACGTCGAGGCTCTTGGACAGCTCGGCAGCCGCGAGCTTCGCGCCCTGCGCCTTCAGCTGGCGCAGGTAGACGAAGTAGTAGGGGATGTAACCGGCCATCATCTCGTCGGCACCCTGGCCGTCGAGCAGCACCGTCACGTGCTGGGTCGCTTCCCGCATCACCTGGTACTGGGCGTAGGGGCCGGAAGAGATCAGCGGCTCCTCCTGAGTGCGGATGAAGTCGCGCATGTCGGCCTTGAACTCGTCGGCCGTCGGCTTGATCTTGTGCGCGGCCACGTGTCCGCGGCAGGTGTCGAGCACCGCGTCGACGTACTTCTCCTCGTCGTTCAACGATCCCGGGAAGACCGCGGAGAAGGTGTTCTGCTGGGCGCCGACCGACTCGGTCGTCGTCTCGTCGCCGGTGTTGAGCAGCTGGTTGATGATGACCGCGACCGCGCTGGAGTCGAGTCCGCCGGACAGCGAGGTGCCGACCGGGACCTCGGACTGCAGACGCAGGCGGATGGCCTCGATCAGCCGCGCCTTGTAGTCGGCCGCGGCCGCCTCGTCATACGGGCGCTGCTCCGTGGCGAGCTCGGCCAGCTCCTCGCGCAGTCGGGTGTATGGCGCGCGCTTCGTTCCGCTCGCGTCGATGGTCAGAGCTTCGCCCGGCTCGAGTCGCTCGATGCCATCGAAGAAGGTCTCGCGGCCGTCCTCGTGGATGCGGAAACGCAGGTAGCGGAACAGGGTTCGGTCGTTGACCTTCCGGTCGTAGAGGCCGGACGCGAGGATCGACTTGATCTCCGAGGAGAACAGCAGGGTGTCGCCGACCTGCGCGAGGTAGACCGGCTTGATGCCGAAGTGGTCGCGGCTGAGGGTGAGGCGCTGCTCCTGCGCGTCCCAGATCGCCAGGCCCCACATGCCGTTGAACCGGTCGAACGCGTCGTTGCCCCACTGGGCGAACGCCGCGAGCACGACCTCGGTGTCGGAGTCGGTCGTGAATTCGTGGCTGAGCCCCTTCAGCTCCTCGCGCAGCGGGAGGTAGTTGTAGACCTCACCGTTGTAGACGATCGTGTAGCGGCCGTCGGGGGTGGTCATCGGCTGCTGGCCGTGCGCCACGTCGATGATCGACAGGCGACGGTGGCCGAGGCCGGTCGGCCCGTCGGTGAACGTGCCCTCGCCGTCGGGGCCGCGGTGCGCCTGGCATTCGTTCATCTTCTGCAACAGCGCTGCGTTGCCACCTGGGCCGAAGTACCCGACGATTCCACACATGCGGGCCAGCTTATTTGTCCGGAGCGGTGCCGACCCAATCGACCCTTCGAGACGCCGCTCGTCCCTCACGGCTCCTCAGGGCACGCTCGGTCAGAGTTGCCCGAGGTTGGTGCGTGCCAGCTCGACGATCTCGCTGCCGCGGCCGGACAGCACCGTGCGGGTCGCGTAGAGCGTGAAGCCCTTGACCTGCGCCAGGGTGATCTTCGGCGGCAACGACAGCTCCTGCCGGGCGACGCGCAGATCGACCAGCGCCGGCCCGTCATACGCGAGCGCCTCCTTGACGGTGGCCTCGACGTCCGAGGTCCGCTCGGCCCGCAGCCCGCGCATGCCGATCGCCTCGGCGATGCCGGCGAAGTCCGGGTTGTCCAGCCCGGTGCCGAAGTTGATCAGGCCAGCCTGCTTCATCTCCAGCTCCACGAAACTGAGCGCACTGTTGTTGTAGACCATCACCTTCACCGGCAGTTTCAGCTGCCGCAGGGTGAGCAGGTCGCCGAGCAGCATCGCCAACCCGCCGTCGCCGGCGAGCGCGATCACCTGCCGCTGCGGGTACGTCGCCGATGCGCCGATCGCCTGGGCGAGGGCGTTGGCCATCGAGCCGTGGTTGAAGGAGCCGAGCAGCCGCCGCTTGCCGTTCATCCGCAGGTAGCGCGCGGCCCACACGGTCGGCGTGCCGACATCGCAGGTGAAGACGGCATCGTCGGTGGCGAGCCTGTCGATCGTCGCGGTGACGAACTGCGGGTGCAGCGGCGTTTCGTTCGGCTTGCCCGGCTCGGCGAGCTCGTCGAGCTTGGCACGACGCTTGCGGTGGTGCTTCACGATCGTGTCGGCGAAGCTGCCGTCGGTCTTGGGCGTGATGCGGGATTGCAGCAACGGCAACGTGTCTCGGACCGTGCCGACCAGGGGATGCGACACCTGGACCCGCCGACCGATGCGCTCGCCACGCATGTCGATCTGGACGACGGGCACGTCGTCGGGCAGGAACGGCCGATAGGGGAAGTCGGTGCCGGCCATGATCAGCGCGTCGCAGTGCTCCATCGCCCGGTAGCCGGAGTCGTAGCCGATCAGTCCGGTCAGGCCGACGTCGAGCGGGTTGTCCCACTCCAGCCACTCCTTGCCGCGCAACGAATGCACGACCGGCGCCTTGATCGCCTGCGCGAACGCGACCAGCTCGTCGTGCGCCCCCGCACACCCGGCACCGGCGAGTATGGCGGGCCGCTGCGCCTTGCCGATCACGTCGGCCGCGGCGGCCAGCTCCTGCTCCCCCGGCACCACCGCGGACGTGCTGGTGCGGACCGGCAGCACGTCCTTGCCGGACCACTCCGCCATGAAGATCTCGCCCGGAACGACGATGACCGCGACACCGCGACGGGTGATCGCGGCCTGCAGCGCCTGCTGGAACACCACCGGGAACTGCTCCGCGCACGAGACCAGCTCCGCGTAGACGCTGCACTCGTTGAAGATCTGCGTCGGATGCGTCTCCTGGAAGTAGCCGCTGCCGATCTCCTCGCGCGGGATCTGCGCCGCGATCGCGAGGACCGGGGCGTGGCTGCGCCCGGCGTCATACAGCCCGTTGATGAGGTGGACGTTGCCCGGCCCGCAGCTGCCGACGCAGACCGCCAGTTCACCGGTCAGCTGCGCTTCGGCGCCGGCCGCGAAGGCACCCACCTCCTCGTTGCGCACGTGCGCCCATTGCAGGTCGCCGTCCCGCCGCAACGCCTCGGTCAGCCCGTTGAGCGAGTCCCCGGGCACGCCATACAGTCGGCGGACGCCGCTGGCCTTGAGGGTTCGGATGATCGAATCCGCAATCGTCGACATGAGGCTTATTCTGCGTCGGCAAGAGCGTCAGCAAGCTGCCGCCATGCCGACGCATCCCAAGCTCACTGTGCTCGTTCGGAATCAACTGGCCCGCCCCATTGTGTCCGCAACGCCGCACCGACACGGATTTGTCGAACTCACAGATTCATCGTGCCGTTCCGCCCGATTGCAACGATCCGAGCGGCATCATCGGTCACAGACGCGACGCGCACGCCGCCCGTTGGCTGGCAATCCACCCGGCCGTTATGAAATCGTGACCACCTGGCCATTGACACCGGCCATGGCAATGTCGTCGATCTGAGCAAAGGGTGACCGGGTGGCCACAGTGCTCCCTTCCAAGACGGGCGCCACTGACCACAGACGTGGTCCGGCGCACGGCTCTCACAGCGCCGCACGATCTGCACAGCAGCCGAAGGACCACGGGCAGCGCCCGGACATCCAGGGGATGCGCGCGATCGCCGTGCTCCTGGTGGTCGCCAGCCACGCCGAGATCAAGCACATCCTCGCCGGCGGTTACATCGGCGTGGACGTCTTCTTCGTCGTGTCCGGCTTCCTGATCACCGGTTTGCTCGCCCGCGAGGTCCGCTCCACCGGGCGGGTGTCGTTCTCCGGCTTCTACGCCAAGCGGGCCCGGCGGATCCTGCCGGCGGCGTCCCTCACCCTGCTGCTGACGCTGCTCGCGTCGACGCTGGTCTATACCGACGGCGACCTGAGCAAGGTCGCCACCGACGTGAAGTGGGCGGCGTTCTTCGCCGCGAACCTGCACTTCGCCCAGGGCGGCACCGACTACTTCGCAGCGGCCACCTTCGAGACCCCGGTCCAGCACTTCTGGTCCCTGGCGGTCGAGGAACAGTTCTACCTGCTGTGGCCGGTTCTCATCGCCCTGATGTTGTTGCCCGGACGGCGCCGCACGCGCGGGTCGGGTGCCGGTCCGCGTGCGACCCGCAACCGGATGGCTCTGGGCCGCACGCAGGCGCTGCGTCGGGCGGGCGTGCTGATCGGGTTGCTCAGCCTGCTCTCGCTCGCGTGGTCGGTCCACGACACGAGTGCTGCACCGCACTCGGCATACTTCTCGACCTTCACCCGCGGCTGGGAGCTCGGACTCGGTTCGCTGCTCGCCCTGACCGCGCACCGCATCGGTCGACTGCCCGACGCCGCTAAGGCGGTCATGTCGTGGTTCGGGCTGGCCGCGGTGCTGTTCGCCGCGATCGTCTACACACCGGCGACGCCGTTCCCCGGATCCGCAGCCCTGG
This sequence comes from Flexivirga sp. G2, assembly GCF_055397625.1. Lineage (NCBI taxonomy): Bacteria > Bacillati > Actinomycetota > Actinomycetes > Micrococcales > Dermacoccaceae > Flexivirga > Flexivirga sp. G2. Next base: position 1,199,753 of record NZ_AP039675.1, on the reverse strand, counting down.
TCCCGGTGCTCGGTGCCGCGCTGATCCTGGCCGGCGGTGTCGACGGGCCACGCTACGGCGCGACGATGGTGCTCGGCCTGCGGCCGATGCGCTTCATCGGCGACATCTCCTACTCGGTCTACCTCGTGCACTGGCCGGTCCTCGTGCTCACCACGGCGTATGCCGGGGGGCACCTGCGCATCCGACACAAGCTCGTCCTCATCGCCCTGACCATCGCGCTGTCCTGGCTCTGCTACCGCTGGGTCGAGACGCCGTTCCGGCGGACCAAGCGCCGTGGGACACATGCGACCGTGCGCTCCCTGGCACTGTGGCCGGCGGCGCTGGCGATGGTGCTCGCGCCCGCCGCCGTCATCTATCAATCCACCATGGCGCAGTCGTCGACGACGGCCGCGGCAGCGCAGAAGGTGGCCCAGCAGAAGGCCACCAAACCCTCCGCCGCCACGTCGCTGAAGAAGCAGGTGGTCTCCGCCAGCGACAAGGCGCAAGGAGGTCACGCACTGCCCGCGAAACTGGTGCCGAGTCTGCTGCACCTGTCGGACGACCGGACCGAGCCGAGCGATGCCTGCTGGGCGGGCACCCGCGAGAAGATCAAGCACAAGATCTGTCCGCAGGGCGACACCAAATCTTCGACAACCGTTGTCATCTGGGGAGATTCGCACGCGGCGCAGTGGCTTCGTCCGTTGAGCGTCCTCGCGAAGAAGCATCACGTGAAGCTGGTCCCGCTGACCAAGGCGAGCTGTATGCCGGCCGACGTCTACCAGCGTTACAAGGGCAAGGCCTACCCCCAATGCAAGCCCTATCGGGAGTGGGCGTTGCAACAGATCAAACAGCTGAAGCCGAAGCTGGTCATCCTCAGCGGGTTGCTGGACACTCCCCTGCTCGACCCGGACACCGGGAAGGTGGTCTCCGACAAGGAGGGCACGAAGCTGTTCGACGAGGGATCCAAGCGCACCCTGCGCAGCCTGGCCGGGCTCACCGACGAGATCGATGTCATCTCCGACCAGTCCCGGTTGCCGAAGGACGCGGGCAACTGCCTCAGCTCACGCAGCGCGAACCTGAGCACCTGCGCCAAGGCGCCCGATGACGTGACCCGGGCACGGGACGCCGTGTGGAGGGGCAACGCGCGGCAGAGCGGCGCCGATTACATCGACATGATGCCGTGGGAGTGCCACGACGACGTCTGCCCGATCGTCGTCGACGGCACGATCGTCTACCGGGACGACCATCACCTGACGACGACCTACGCAGAACGACTGCAGCCGGTGCTCGCCCAGCAGATCGACTTCGCCTCGCTCTGACACGCCGCCGTGACACCATCACGACATGCTGGCGTTGGTGGGAGCGGTCCTCGCAGCCATCGCGTATGGCGCAGCCACCGTGCTGCAGGCCGTCGGCGTGCAGCGGATGGCGGCGGTTCCCCGAGACGCGTCGTGGTGGGCCCGTGGCCGGGCCGGTTGGCTGTATGCCGTGGGTCTTGCGCTGGACGGCGGCGGGTTCCTCGCCAGCCTGGCCGCGCTGCAGTCGCTGCCGCTCTTCCTCGTCGAATCGATGCTCGCGTCGTCGGTCGGCATCACCGCCCTGCTGGCGGTGGTGCTGCTCGGTGTCCGGCTGTCCCGGCGTGAAGTGGGTGCCCTCGTCGTCATCGGCGTCGGGCTGGTCCTACTGGCGGCCGGCGCTCACGAGGGCCCTGCGCGGCACGTCGGCACGTTGGGCGGGTGGTGGCTGCTCGCCGGTGCCGGACTGGTCTCGCTCGTGTTCGCCGCCGGCCTGCTGGACCGCGACCGACGCCGCTCCTCCCTGGTGCTGGCGAGCGCGAGCGGTCTCGGTTTCGGCCTGACGGGGATCGTGGCCAGGATCTTCGACGCGTCGAATCCGTTGTGGCACACCATTTTTCAGCCGCAGTTGTGGGCCCTGATCCTCGCCGGCGCCGTTGCGCTGGTCGCCTACGGGTTCGCGCTGGACCGTGGCCGGACCACCAGCGTCGCGGCGATCACCTTTGCGACGGAGACCGTCATACCGGCCGGCATCGGGCTGGCCTTCCTCGGCGACGGCATCCGGTCCGGCTTCGCAGCGGTCGCAGTGCTCGGCTTCGTCGCCACGCTCGGCGGCTGCCTCACCCTCGCCGGACGCGCCGAACTCGAGCGGCCGGACCGGGCGTCGTGAGGATCAGCCCGCGTCACGTGCGGCCGCGGCCGCCCGCTCGACCCAGCGCGGGATGTCGCCATACCGCTGGCTCGGGATGAGGCGACCGGCCGCGCTGTCCTCGACGAGCTGCGCCATCCGTCGATCGCGGGTGGTCTCCTGCTTCGCGGTCAGCACCCAGTTGACGCACACCCGCCGGTAGGTCGTCGTCGCCGCCTCCCAGAAGGCCGTGGCCGCAAGTGACGCGGCGAGCTGTGCGGCATACGCCGGTGGTAGCTCGAGGGGCCCCTTCTGCTCGTGGGTGTATGGCGCCGCCTCCCGCCGCCGGGCCTCCCATGCGGCGAGCCCGGCCGGTTGCATCCGGCCGGCGGACCGCAACTGCTCGACCAGCTCCAGGTTGACCTTGCTCCAGTGGCTGGTGCGCTTACGCGGGGTCCAGCGCTGCCGCACGGTGTCGTCGTCGATGCGCTGCACCTGCGAGTCGATCCATCCCCAGCACAGCGCTTCTGGCACCGCATCGGCCCAGGTAAGGCCGCGGCCGGCGACGTGCTTCTTGGCCAGCCCCATCCACAGCTCGGTCGCGCTGTCGTGGTGCGCGGCGAGCCAGGCGCCGAACTCCGCGGCATCGGCGAAGAACCTCGCCGGGCGCTCCGGGGTGCCACCCATGCGTCCGGGTGTCGACTGCTGCGGCATACCACTCAGCCTGCCAGGTCGCGGTGACACCGCGGCTACTTCGCGAGGTCGACGCCGGCGCCGTCCAGTTCGACGGTCGGAGCCGGGGTCACCGGGTCAGGCAGCACACGACTCACCCGGTTGATCGCGCGCATCAGGTGGTAGGCGACCAGGACGGCCATGGTGCCCAGTGCGATGCCTGCGAGCTGAACGTCACCGATCGTCCAGGTGAAGTCGGCGATGCCGACGATCAAGCCGATCGCGGCCGGTATCAGGTTGATCGCGTTGCTGAAGTCGATGCGCGCCTCGATCCAGATGCGGGCGCCGAGCAGCCCGATCATCCCGTAGAGCACCACGCCCGCACCGCCGAGCACGCCGACCGGGATCGTCGCGATCGCCTGGCCGAACTTCGGGCAGAAGCTCAGCACCAGCGCACCGCCCGCGGCGAACCAGTAGGCAGCCGTCGAATAGACCTTGGTCGCCGCCATCACCCCGATGTTCTCGGCGTATGTCGTGGTGCCCGACCCGCCGCCCGCACCGGCGAGCGCCGTCGAGATCCCGTCGGCGATCAGTGCCCGGCCGGACACGTCGTCGAGATCCCGAGCGGTCATCTGAGCCACCGACTTCACATGGCCGATGTTCTCGGCGACCAGCACCAGCACGACCGGCACGAACAGCGCCACGACGCCGAGGTCGAAGTGCGGGCCGTGGAACGTGGGCAAGCCGATCCACGCGGCGTCGCCGACCGCGCCGAAGTCGACCTCGCCACGCGCACACGCCGTGAGGTAGCCCGCGACCACACCGCCGAGGATCGCCAGGCGGCCGACGATGCCCCTGCCCAGCACCGTCACCAGGCAGATCACCGCGACGGTGACGGTCGCCGTCCAGGGCGCCTTGACGTAGTTGTCCTTGGCGGCGCCGGCGAGGTTGAGTCCGATCAGCGCCACGATCGCGCCGGTCACCAGCGGCGGCAGCAGTGCGCGGATCCAGCCGGCCCCCGCGAGCTGCACGCTGAGGCCGATGACGGCCAGCGCAAGACCGGTGAGCACGATGCCGCCGAGCGCTCCCGCCATACCGTGGTCGGCCTTGGCGGCCGCGATCGGCGCGATGAACGCGAACGACGAGCCGAGGTAGCTCGGCACCCGGCCCGCCGTCAGCAGGAGGAAGATCACCGTGCCGACGCCGGAGAAGAAGAGCGTCGTCGACGGCGGGAAACCGGTGAGCAGCGGCACCAGGAAGGTCGCGCCGAACATCGCCACGATGTGCTGCAACCCGATGCCCGCAGTGCGCGGCCAGGTCAGGCGTTCGTCCGGAGCGACCACCTCCCCCGCGGACACCGATCTTCCGTCACCGTGCAGGGTCCATGAGGGCAGCAGGTTCACAGGAAGCGATCCTATGGCGTCGTACGGCGACCCGGCCCCACGACCACCGTCAGTTCAGGACCGCGTCCGCAGCACGCGTCACCCCGGCCGGATGCGCGGCGAGCGCGCCCAGCATGTCGGCGGCGTCGAACGCGCTGCCCGGGGCGAGCGCACCGGCGCCGTGGTGCCGACCGTCCAGCAGGCGCGCGACTCCCTCGACGACGATCGGCGCGGTGATCGCGTAGATGTCACGGCCGCTGACCGCCGACCTGCGCTCGCCGGTCGCGGTACGCACGACGGCTTCGACCACGAATCGCTGTGCGGATCGGCCACTTTCGTCGATCGAGGTCGGCGCGGCCGTCTCCGGGTCGCGGATCTCGGCCAGCGGCGCGGCCGTCAGGTAGGACGTCAACCGGTCGACCGGCAGGTGCCGATGGATCGTGATGACCTCGGAGAACGGCACCTCGACGACAGCTTGGTCGCCCAGCACGTCCGCGAAGTCCCAGCGGGTCGCTTCGGCATCGGCCGCCAACGGCACCAGCCGGCCGTCGCGGATCACCTGGCGGGTCGCGGTGTTCCGCTCCCCTGTCCGCCGAGTCCCGGCCGTCGGCCACCAGTGGTCGAGCCCGATCGCGACGGTGACCTCTGCACCCCGTGCTTCGCCGCCCCCGATCGCGTCGGTGACGAGCAGGTCGGCGAGTCCGCCGTAGAACGCCAGCGCCGGTATGACGCTCACCCCCGCCGCCTTGGCGGGTGCGTCGAGGGCGTCATACAACGCCTGCACCGCGGGTTGCTCGGCGGTGACGTCGACGTAGTGCGCCCCGGCTGCCACCGCGGCGGTCGCGAGCGGCAGCGCGGTGTCGAGGAACGGCCCGGCGCAGTTGACCACCACGTCGATGTCGGCGAGTGCCTCGGCCAGCGACGCCGCGTCCGCGAGATCGACGGTGCGGCACGGGAGTTCGGCCGCCGCCTCCCCGACCTCGCGGGCGGCGGCGTGCAGGCGGTCGGCATTCCGGCCGGCGAGGACGGGGCGGACCCCGCGCTGCAGGAGTTCGGCGATCACGAACCGTCCGGTGTGCCCCGACGCGCCGTGGACCAGGACCTGGGGTGTGCTCTGTTTCGTCATGTCCACCAGCCTGGTCGCCGCGCCGCCCGGCGACGAGTGGCGTGAACGACATGTGTCATATGTTTTCGGACATGCACCGACTCGCTCTGGTCATGCACGACACGGCCATGCTCTACGAGGTGGCGATCGCCGCCGAGGTCCTCGACAGCAGCCGCTACGACTTCGTGGTCGCCACCGCCGACGGGGCACCACACCCGTGGCTGGCCGGCAAGCCGACGACGTCGTATGACGCACTCACCGATGCGGACACGGTCGTCGTGCCCTCGACCGAGGACCTGGAGGGCGAGCCCGACGACCGCCTGGTGACCGCCCTCGGCGATGCCCATCGCAACGGAGCGCGCATCGCCAGCCTGTGCACGGGATCGTTCGTCCTCGCGGCCGCCGGCCTACTGAACGGTCGCACGGCAACGACCCACTGGATGCACGCCGACGCGCTCGCCCTGCGTTTCCCGGCGGTCCGGGTCCGGGCGGACGTGCTGTTCACCGAGGACGGCGAGCTGTTCACCTCAGCCGGCAAGACCGCCGCGCTCGACCTCTGCCTGCACCTGATCCGCACCGATTTCGGTGCCGCAGAGGCGAATCGGGCCGCCAAGCGACTGGTCGTACCGTCGGTGCGACCCGGCGGGCAGGCCCAGTTCATCGCCCCGCCGAAGTTGCCGGCGGAGAGCGCGGGGCTGGCTCCGACCCTGCACTGGGCGCGCGAGCACCTCGGGGAGGAGCTGTCCGTCACGGACCTCGCCCGGCGCGCCGGGCTGAGCTCCCGGCAACTGACGCGGCGCATGCAGACCGAGCTGCAGGCGACACCGCTCGAATGGCTGCACCGGCAGCGCGTGACGCGTGCGCAGGAGCTGCTGGAGACCAGCAACGCGAGCATGGAACAGATCGCGGCACGCTGCGGGCTGTCCAACGCGGCCGTCATGCGGCGCCACTTCACGCGCGCGCTCGGAGTCACCCCGACCGCCTATCGCACATCGTTCGCCGCTCCGCGCGCCGAGCGCCATACCGGGGCCGTGCCCCTGGACGTATGACGCCAGGCAGGCGAGAACCCCCGGACCGCAATGCGATCCGGGGGTTCTCAGGTGAAGCGGAGACCGAGTGGGCTGCTCAGTTGTCCTTCGCCAGCTCGGCGGCCTTCTTCTCGACGTCGTCGAGGCCACCGCACATGAAGAACGCCTGCTCCGGCGTCTGGTCGTAGTCGCCGTCGGCGATCTTGTTGAACGCCTCGATCGTGTCGGCCAGCGGCACGGTCGAACCCTCGATGCCGGTGAACTGCTTGGCAACGTAGGTGTTCTGCGACAGGAAGCGCTCGATGCGGCGGGCGCGGTTGACGAGGATCTTGTCCTCTTCGGAGAGCTCGTCGATACCGAGGATCGCGATGATGTCCTGCAGCTCCTTGTTGCGCTGCAGGATCTGCTTCACGCGGACCGCGGTGTCGTAGTGCTCCTGGGTGACGTAGCGCGGGTCGAGGATGCGCGAGGTCGAGGTCAACGGGTCCACCGCCGGGTAAATACCCTTCGAGGCGATGTCACGCGAGAGCTCGGTCGTGGCGTCCAGGTGCGCGAACGTCGTCGCCGGGGCCGGGTCGGTGTAGTCGTCCGCCGGCACGTAGATCGCCTGCATCGAGGTGATCGAGTGCCCGCGGGTCGAGGTGATCCGCTCCTGCAGCTCACCCATCTCGTCGGCCAGCGTCGGCTGGTAACCCACCGCGCTCGGCATACGACCGAGCAGCGTGGAGACCTCGGAACCGGCCTGGGTGAAGCGGAAGATGTTGTCGATGAAGAGCAACACGTCCTGGTTCTGCACATCGCGGAAGTACTCCGCCATGGTCAGCGCCGACAGGGCGACGCGCAGACGCGTGCCCGGCGGCTCGTCCATCTGACCGAAGACGAGGGCGGTCTGACCGAGGACGCCGGCCTCCTCCATCTCGACCATCAGGTCGTTGCCCTCACGGGTGCGCTCACCGACACCGGCGAACACCGACACACCACCGTGGTCGCGTGCCACACGGGCGATCATTTCCTGGATGAGGACGGTCTTGCCGACACCGGCACCACCGAACAGGCCGATCTTCCCACCCTGCACGTACGGCGTCAGCAGGTCGATGACCTTGATGCCGGTCTCGAACATCTGGGTCTTGGACTCCAGCTGGTCGAAGGCGGGCGCCTTGCGGTGGATGCCCCAACGCTCGTTGACCTCGAGCTTCTGGCCCTCCTCGAGGTTCAGGCACTCACCGGTCGCGTTGAAGACCTTGCCGAGCGTGCCGTCGCCGACCGGCACCGAGATCGGGCCGCCGGTGTCCTGCACAGCCTGGCCGCGGACGACACCGTCGGTCGGGTTCAGCGAGATCGCGCGCACCATGTTGTCGCCGATGTGCTGCTCGACCTCGAGCTTGATCTGCTTCTTGCCCTCGTTCTCACCGCCCTCGGCGGTGAGGTCGACCTCGAGGGTCAGCAGGTTGAACAGATCGGGCATGCCGTCGGTGGGGAACTCGACGTCGATGACCGGACCGGTGACCCGTGCCACGCGCCCCACGGCGCCCGGCGCGGTCTCCTCCGCCTTCGTGTCGAGAACGTTGGTCTCACTCATTGCTATCTCTTTCTGGTGGCGTCTCAGGAGGCATCCGCCAGAGCGCTGGCGCCGCCAACGATCTCGCTGATCTCTTGGGTGATCTCGGCCTGCCGCGCCTGGTTGGCGAGGCGGGTGTAGGTCTTGATGAGCTCCTCGGCGTTGTCCGTCGCCGACTTCATCGCCCGCTGGCGGGCGGCGAGCTCGGACGAGGCCGACTGCAACAACGCGTTGTAGATCCGTGCGTTGACGTACTTCGGCAGCAGCGCGTCGAGCACGTCGTCCGCGCTCGGCTCGAACTCGTACAGCGGCATCGGGCCGTCGTCCGGCACGCCGTCACCGTCGGTGTCGACGTCGCCCTCGACGACCTCCAGCGGCAGCAACCGCACGACCTGCGGCTCCTGCGTCACCATGCTGATGAAGCGGGTGTAGACGATGTGGACCTCGTCCACGCCCCCTTCGGCGCTGCCGTCGACGAACTGCTCGGTCAGGACGTCACCGATCTCCTTGGCAACCTCGAACTCGGGGCTGTCGGTGAAACCGGTCCACTCCTGCTCGAACTCGCGACGACGGAACTTGTAGTAGCTGACCGCTTTCCGTCCGACCAGGTAGGGGACGACCTCCTTGCCCTCGCCACGCAGCCGCTCGACCAGCTCGGCCGACTTCTTGATGGCGTTGACCGAGTAGGCGCCGGCCAGTCCGCGGTCGCTGGTGCAGATGAGCACCGCGGCGCGCTTGGGCTGGTCCCGCTCGGTCGTCAGGGCGTGGTCGGTGTTGCTGTGCGTCGCCACGGCGGAGCACGCACGGGTCAGCGCAAGCGCGTATGGCGTCGACTGCTCGACCCGCCGGCGCGCCTTGACCACACGCGAAGCCGCGATGAGTTCCATCGCGCGCGTGATCTTCTTGGTGGCCTGGACAGACCGGATGCGCTGGCGGTAGATCCGCATCTGCGCGCCCATGTTGTCCCCTTCCTGTTCGAAAAGTGGAGTTCAGTCCTGGTACGAGATCAGCCCTGCTGCTGCTTGACGATCTTCGCCTGGTCGATCTGGTCCTGCGCGATCTCGTCGTGCGACTCGGCGCCTTCGCCACCGTGGTCCGGACCGGCCTGGAACTGCGACTTCAGCTTCTTGATCGCCTCTTCGAAGACCTTCTTGCCGTCGTCGTCGAGCTTGGTCGACTCGTCGATGGCGTCGAGGGTGCCCTTGTGCTCACGGCGCAGCAGGTCGAGGAACTCGCCCTCGAAACGGCCGATGTCGGAGACGTCGATGTCGTCGAGCTGACCGGTGGTACCGGCCCAGATCGAGGCGACCTGCGCGGACAGCGAGTACGGGCTGTTCTGCGGCTGCTTGAACAGCGACATCAGACGGTCACCACGTGCCAGCTGGTGACGGGACGCGGCGTCCAGGTCGGATGCGAACATCGCGAACGCCTGCATCTCGCGGTACTGGGCCAGGTCGACCTTGATCGAACCGGTGACGGCCTTCATCGCCTTGGTCATGGCCGCACCACCGACACGCGACACCGACACACCGACGTCGACCGCCGGGCGCTGGTTGGCGTTGAACAGGTCCGCCTGCAGGTAGATCTGACCGTCGGTGATCGAGATGACGTTGGTCGGGATGTATGCCGAGACGTCGCCGGCCTTGGTCTCGATGATCGGCAGACCGGTCATCGAGCCGCCACCGAGCTCGTCGGACAGCTTCGCGCAACGCTCGAGCAACCGGCTGTGCAGGTAGAAGACGTCACCCGGGTATGCCTCGCGGCCCGGCGGACGACGCAGCAGCAGCGACATGGCGCGGTAGGCCTCGGCCTGCTTGGTCAGGTCGTCGAAGATGATCAGGACGTGCTTGCCGTCATACATCCAGTGCTGGCCGATGGCCGAGCCGGTGAACGGCGCGAGGTACTTGAAGCCGGCAGCCTCACCCGCGGACGCGTTGACGATGGTGGTGTAGTCCAGAGCGCCGGCCTCCTCGAGGGTGGCGCGGACCTCGGCAACGGTGGAGTTCTTCTGGCCGACCGCGACGTAGATGCAGCGCACCTGCTTGTTCGGGTCGCCGGACTCCCAGTTGGCCTTCTGGTTGATGATCGTGTCGGTCGCGATCGTCGTCTTGCCGGTCTTGCGGTCGCCGATGATCAGCTGACGCTGGCCACGGCCGATCGGGGTCATCGCGTCGATGGCCTTGATACCGGTCGCCATCGGCTCGAAGACCGACTTACGGGAGACGACGTTGGGCGCCTGCAGCTCCAGCTCGCGACGGGTCTCGGCCTTGATGTCGCCGAGGCCGTCGACCGGGTTGCCGAGCGGGTCCACCACGCGGCCGAGGAAGGCGTCGCCGACCGGCACCGAGAGCACCTCGCCGGTGCGCTTGACCTGCTGGCCTTCTTCGATGCCACCGAACTCACCCAGGACGACGACACCGATGTCGTGCACGTCGAGGTTCATGGCGATGCCGAGGGTGCCGTCCTCGAACTCCAGCAGTTCGTTGGTCATGGCCGAGGGCAGGCCCTCGACGTGCGCGATGCCGTCTGCGGCGTCCACGACGGTGCCGACTTCCTCACGGCTGGCGGCACCCGGCTCGTACGACCGGACGTAACCGTCCAGTGCTTCCCGGATCTCGTCCGGACGGATCGAAAGCTCCGTCATTTCGTCTCTCCTCTTGTGGGGCCGACGGCCCGTAGGTCTTGCTCCAGCGTCGGTATGCCGGAAGGTGGGTCGAGGTCAGCCCGCCATGGTGCGGCGGGCCTCCTCCAGTCGGGTTGCGATGGTGCCGTCGATGACCTCGTCGCCGACCTGCACCCGCAGGCCTCCGACGATGGTCCGGTCGACGATGACGTTGAGCTGGACGGGACGGCCGTAGACACGAGCCAGCGCCTGACCCAGTCGGGACCGGTCGGCCTCGTCGAGGTCGACGGCCGACGTGACGGTCGCCGCGAGCCGGTCGCGCAACTGCGCGGCGACTGCGACATACGACTCGAACACTCGCTCGACCCGACGACCACCGGGGTTGGCGGCCGCCTGGCGTGCCAGCCGGGCCGTCTCCGGCGCCGACTTGCCGTCCAGCAGCTTGCCGACCAGGTCGGCCTTGTCGCTGCCGGAGCGTCGACGGTCACCGAGCGCATCCCGCAGTCCGGCGTCACCGGCGATCGTCCGCTCGAAGCGGAACAGCTCGTCCTCGACGTTGTCGAGACGACCCGAACGCTCCGCCGCGGTCAGCGTGGATTCCACGCCGAGCTGCTCCAGCGCGTCGCCGAGATCCCGCTCGTCGGTCCAGCGCTGGCCGACGGCGTTGCGCAGCACCTGCTGCACTGCGTCGCTGACCTTGCCGGCGAAGAGCCGGTCGACGAGCGCCGTCTTCGCGGACTGCTCGGCGGTCGGGTCGGTCAGTGCGCGCCGCAGCGATGCACTGGACCCGAGCACGCCCGAGACCGCAAACAGCTCGTCACCGAGCGAGGTGGCGTCCGTGCCGGAGCCGAGCAGGGTGTTGAGTTCCTGTCGGACAGTCAGCAGCGAACTACGCGAAGCGCCCTGCATCAGGCACCCTCGTTCGGCGTCGTGCCGACCTTCTCCGGCTTGACGTCCCCGGACTCCAGGTCCGCCAGGAATCGCTCGACGATGCCGCGCTGACGCGTCTCGTCCTCGAGCGACTCGCCGACGATCTTGCCGGCCAGATCGGTCGACAGGCGACCGACGTGGCTGCGCAGCTCGACCTGGGCCTGCTGACGTTCGGCCTCGGTCTGCTTGTGCGCGCTCTCGATGATCCGCTCGGACTCGGCGTTGGCCTGGCCCCGCATCTCGGCGATGATCTGGGCGCCCTGCGAGCGGGCGTCCTCACGGATGCTGGCGGCCTCGGCGCGAGCGTCGGCGAGCTGAGCCTCGTACTGGGACTTGGCTTCCTCGGCCTGCTTCTGGACCTCGGCAGCCTGCTCCATGCCGCCCTCGATGGCCGCTGTCCGCTCCTGGTAGGCCTTCTCCAGGTTGGGGACGACCTTCTTCCAGACGACGAACAGGATCAGCGCGAAGATGATGAGCCCGAAGATCAGCTCAGACAGCTGAGGGAGGATCGGGTACCTCTCGGCGACCTTGGAGTCGCTGGAAGCAGCGAGCCCTGCTAGGGCGACACTGTGCATGACTTTCTCCTACGAGACGGTGCTGGTGACGATCGGTGTGGTGTCGCGCTTACGACTTGAAGACGAACGCGAGGACCAGACCGAAGATGGCCAGCGCCTCTGCGAGCGCGAAGCCGAGGATGGCGATCGACTGCAGCATGCCGCGCGCCTCGGGCTGGCGAGCAACGCCGTTGATGTAGGCGGCGAAGATCAGACCGATACCGACACCGGGGCCGATGGCGGAGAGGCCGTAGCCGAGAATCGCAATGTTGCCTGACACGATGGTCTCTCTTTCTGAGTTTGTCTTTCATTGCTCCGGTCGGCACAACCGACCGGGAGTTCTGTGGTTGTTGCGTATTCGGTTGTAAATCTATGGGCACGGTGCGGTCGCGCTCAGTGCTCCGTGGAGATCGAATCGGCGATGTAGGTCGCAGCCAGGAGGGTGAAGATGTAGGCCTGCAGGAACTCGATCAGGATCTCGAAGACGGTCATCACAGCGGCCATGACGAACGACCCGGCACCGAAGATCTTGTACTGGAAGCCGCTCTGGTGGACGATCATGAACTCGCCACCGGTGATGAAGAGCAGCAGCAGCATGTGGCCGGCGAACATGTTGCCGAAGAGTCGCAGGGCCAGCGTGACCGGGCGGGTGACGAAGTAGGTGATGACCTCGAGCACCAGGATCATCGGTCGGATCCAAGCGGGCAGACCCGGCGGCACGAGTCCCTTGAGGTAGCCGATGACGCCCTTCCGCTTGAACGCGATCACCTGGTAGGTGACGTAGACGAACAGCGTCAATGCGATCGGGAACCCGACCCGGCCGGTGGGCGGGAACTGGAAGAACGGAATGACGCTCATCAGGTTGCTCAGCAACAGGGTGCAGAAGACCGCGAAGAGCAACGGCACGTACTTGAGGAATTCCTTGGTGCCGATGATGTCCTGCGCGATGCCGTTGCGGATCGGCGCGTAGATCTGCTCGGTGAGCCACTGACCCCGGCCGGGGACGATGGCAGCCTTGCGGGTCGTCATCACCAGGTAGGTGCAGACGACCACGCCGACGATCAGGAAGAGCGCCATCGGTCGCGTGAACGACCAGTCACCGTGGCCGAAGAACCGCTGGTAGAACTCCTGCGGGTTCGGCGGCTCGAACGATTCCGTCTTCACCGCAGCAAGTGGGCTGAAGCTCACAGGCGCTCCTCAGTCTTCTTTCAGGTTGGTCAGGAATTCTGGTCTGATGCTGGGTTCACTGGGCGACGTATGCCGCCCGGCACCGACAGGCGGCGGCAGCTGAAAAATGGCTGTCATTCCGCACCGTACCGAAACCAGATCAGGTAGATCGACAGGGCCATCCCCGCGAGGAGGCCGATCAGGACCAGGAAGCCGGTGTGCAGCAACCGGTCCAATCCGAAGCCGATCAAGGCAAATAGTACCGGTCCGCTCAGCAGGTAACTCAGGGCACTCACCCCGACGGACTCGGTCATCCCGGGACGCTCGGTCTTCCAGTCGGCAGAGCTGGCCAGGAAGGTGCTGACGATTCCACCGGGCTTGGTCGAACGAGGCGCGTCGTGGGCGCCGGGCTGTTGCGACATACGGCCTCCAGTCACGGGTTGCTCCCTCCGACGGTAGTGCTCGGCAGGTCCGAATAGACCGGCTTCGGGGCACGCACATAAGCGACGACCTGAGCCACCTGCCAGGCGAGCGCCGTCACGAGGACGGACAGACCGAACGCCCAACCATCGATCCAGTCCCGCTCGGAGAGAGCCAGGATGATGATGCCGAGGAAGATGACCTGTCCAAGGTAGACCGCCAGTGCGGTCGCCAACAGGAGCATCGTGTTGTCGCTCGGGACGCGCTGCAGGACCGCGAGGCCACCGGCGAAGAAGACCAAGGCGACGAGCACGCCGATGGCGGCACTGCCGCCGCCCTTCGGGCCGTTCGCGATCCAGAAGATGATGGTCAACACCGGCAGACAGACCGCGTTGACGACGATGCCCGCTCGCAACATCGTCGCGAACGGAAGAACCGGCGGTGCCGGCGTCACTTCCGGTCGGGAGTCCGTCATGGGCTCTCTGCCAATCTGCCTGAGTCGTGGGCGTCGATGGGGCGTCTCACTGGAGGCATTCGAGGCTTGGTGTCACCTCGTCTTCCTGCTTGTGAAAGTTATCACAAGCTCCGTATCCGAGGGAAATCCGCGGGCGCTGATCGAGTAGCGCCGAGGGATGAGGCGCCCATCGAGATCACGTCCGGACCCCTGAGGTCCGCTCAGCGTCGCGCGAGGCGGGGCAGGCCGACGGTCAGCGCGAGGCAGAGGGCGATGAGTCCGATGAGCACGGACGCGGCCAGCGGGGTGGACAGGAAGTTGAACAGCAGCACTCCCCCGGCGACCGACGCCGACCACAGGTAGAGCAGCAGCACGGCCTGGCGGTGCGGATGCCCCATCCGCATCAGCCGGTGGTGCAGGTGTTTCTTGTCGGGGTGCCAGAACTTTCCGCCGCGGCGGACGAAGGCCAGCAGCACGTCGAGCACTGGCAGGGCCAGCACGAGCACGGGCAGTGCGATCGGCAGCAGGATCGCGACGGATGACGTCTGCCCCTGATCCCCGGCGGGGTCGAAGTTGCCGGTGAAGGAGATGAGCGACGCGGACAGCAGCAGACCCAGCAGTAAGGACCCGGCGTCGCCCATGAAGAGCTTGGCCGGGTGGAAGTTGTGTGGCAGGAAGCCGAGGCAACAGCCCACGACGGCGGCCGAGATGAACGACGCCAGGGTGAAGACGTCGTTGTCGTAGTTCTGCCGCGTCGCATAACTCCAGATGAAGAACGTCGCGGCCGCGATCGCCGTCGTACCCGCAGCCAGCCCGTCCAGGCCGTCGGCGAAGTTGACGGCCTGAGTGGTCGCGATGACGACGATGACTGTGAGCCCGAACAGCACCCACTGCGGGAAGTAGGTTGCCGTACCGAGGATCGGCAGGAAATAGAGGTGCACTCCGCCGAGCATCGACATGACGAGCGCAGCGACGATCGTGCCCGCGACCTTGGTCAGCGGATCGAGCTCCCGCAGGTCGTCGATCGCACCGAGCAACGTCGCGATCGCGGCCGCGGCCAGAACCCACAGGACGGACGAGTAGTCGATCTTGCTGCCGAGGTACGGCAGTTGCTTGGCGACCAGGATCGCCGCCGCGAATCCCAACAGGAGCGCGACACCGCCCAACCGCGGGATCGGGACCGTGTGCACGTCACGCCCGCGCACGGGCGTGACGGCATTCCAACGGACGGCTGCCCAGCGTATGCCGGGAGTCGTGATGAAGGTGATCGCCGCTGCGACGATCGCGATGAGCAGATATTCACGCACAGAGGCTCATGCTCCGCCGGCACAGCAGCTCGCGAACTCGCTGCAATGCCAACCGAGCCCGAACCTCCTGCACCTGTGTTGATTGAACTTCACAGCGGGACAGAATCCTTCTGGTGATCGTCGGGCAACTTGCGGGTCGAGTAGGGCGAGCCGCTAGGCGAGCTCGTATCGAGACCCGCCGACTCAGCGAGGGTACGCCGGGAAACGCTCGACCAGCTCCGAAACCTGACCACGCACAGCCTTGGCCGCGGCGTGCTCGGGGTCGCCGTCGCCTTCGGTGATGGCGGTGTGGATCAGGTCCGCGATCAGCTTCATCTCCTCGGTGCCCATGCCCTGTGTCGTGACGCACGGCGAACCGACGCGGATGCCGGACGCGATGTTCGGCTTGGCCGGGTCGAAGGGGATGGCGTTCTTGTTCAGCACGATGCCTGCGGCATCGGCTCGCTTCTCGGCGTCGGCGCCGGTGACACCGATGCCCTGCAGATCGTGCAGCGACAGGTGGGTGTCCGTGCCGCCGGTCGTCGGGCGGATGCCGTGCTCCCCCAGCGAGGTCGCCAGCTGCTGCGCGTTGGCGATGACCTGCTTGGCGTAGGCGGCATACTCCGGCGTCGCGCACTCCTTGAAGTTGACCGCCTTGGCAGCGATGGAGTGCATCTGCGGGCCGCCCTGCATCATCGGGAAGACCGCCTTGTCGATCGCCTTGGCGTGCTCCTCCTTGCAGACGATGGCGCCGGCACGCGGGCCGCGCAGCACCTTGTGCGTGGTGAAGGAGACGACGTCGGCATACGGGACCGGGCTGGGGATCGCCTTGCCGGCGACCAGGCCGATGAAGTGCGCGGCGTCGACCCAGAAGATCGCGCCGATCTCGTCGGCGAGCTTGCGGAAGAATTCGAAGTCGATCAGCCGCGGGATGGCGGAGCCGCCGGCCAGGATGACCTTCGGCCGGTGTTCCTTGGCGAGCCGCTCGACCTCGGCGTAGTCGATGTCCTCGGTCTCCTTGTCGACGCCGTAGTTGACGGCGTTGAACCACTTGCCGGAGAAGCTGACCTTGGTGCCGTGCGTGAGGTGACCGCCCATCGGCAAGGACATCGACAGGATCGTCTCGCCCGGCTTCAGGAACGCGCCGTAGACCGCTTGGTTGGCGCTGGCGCCCGAGTGCGGCTGCACATTGGCGTGATCGGCGTCGAAGAGCGCCTTGCACCGCTCGATCGCGAGCGTCTCGGCCTTGTCGACCTCGGAGCAGCCGCCGTAGTAGCGGCGACCCGGGTAGCCCTCGGCGTACTTGTTGGTCAGCGTCGAGCCGAGCGCGGTGATGACCGCGGGACTCGACATGTTCTCGCTGGCGATCAGCTGCAGTCCATCGCGGATGCGGTCGAGCTCGGAGACCAGAACGCCGGCGATGTCCGGGTCGAACTGCTGGAGCGCGTCGAAATCAGAACCGTAGAAGGGGGTGGTCATGTCGGACACCTTATTCGTCGTCGCTGTTGTCATCGGTGGGAGTCTCATGCCACTGCCCGCCCAAGGTCGGCGGCGCTTCAGGCACATCGGCAGAGGAGTGGATCTCACTGTCGGCAGGGGCAATTGGCGCAACGGTGTCGTCACCGGGCTTGGTCAGGTCGACGGGTGCATCCTCGGCAGCCTGCTCCGGCTCGACCGGTTCCGGGATCGGCGAGTTGATCGCCCGACCGGTGATCAACTCGACGTCACCGAGGACCTTCTGCAGCTCCTCGTTGGTGATCGTGCCCTCGCGCAGGACCACCGGGTCGGCCTTCGTGCAGTCCAGGATCGTCGAGGAGGTGTCCGCGCCGCGGACGCCTCCGTCGAGGTAGATGTCGACGAAATGACCCAGCATGAAGCCTGCCTCGGTCACCGTCGTCGCGGACGGTTTGCCGGTGCGGTTGGCGGAGCTGACCGCGAGCGGTCCGGTGCTCTCCAGCAGAGCGATGGCGATCTCGTCGTCCGGCATACGCAGGGCGACCGTGCCATTGGTGTCGCCGAGATCCCAGGCGAGCGACTGCTGGGCACGGAAGACGAGCGTGAGGCCACCGGGCCAGAAGGCATCCATCAGCCGTCCGGCGTATGACGGCACCGACATCGCAAGTCCGTCGACGGTCTGCCGGGACGGGATCAGCACCGGCGGCGGCATGTCGCGACCGCGACCCTTGGCCTCCAGCAATTGTCCGACGGCGGTCGGGTTGAAGGCGTCGGCCGCGATGCCATAGACGGTGTCGGTCGGCAGGACCACGCATTCGCCGCGAAAGATCGCCTCGGCCGCGGTGCTGACGCCCTCGTCGCGGGACTCCGGGACGATGCAATCGAAGACTGGGCTCACCCGGCAAGTCTGTCAGACGAGCTCGACGAGAGTTGACCAGGTCACAGTGCGAGCGACCGCGGCATCACGCCCCCGTCAACCTCAGCAGTTGCAGAGGCAGAACGGATGTCCGGCGGGGTCGAGGAAGACCCGGAACGAGGTGCCCGGCTGCTCCGCACATTTGGTGGCGCCCAGCTCGATGGTCGGCCCCTCCGCTGCGTCGAGGTCGTCGACCACGACGTCGAGGTGCATTTGCTGCGGATGCTCCTGCCCGGGCCACTGCGGCGCCTGGAAGTCGTCGACGCGCTGGAAGCTGATCGGCGGCCAGGTGTCGGTGCGGATCTCTGCCCAGCTGCCGTCGTCGTCGACCTTGACCTCGAAGTCGAGCAGCTTGCCGTAGAACGTCGCGAGCTGTCCGGGGTCGGGACAGTCGATCACCAGATTGGGAGTGCGTGCGATAGCCATGGCTGGACGCTACCGACACCCACCGACAACGTGACTGATCGAGCGCCGTCGGCGGTGGCTGCCAGACTCCCGGGCATGGAGCTGATCGACGAGACGTATGTCGACAAGGAGCTGCCGGCCTTGCTGGCAACGGCCACGGACGCGGTGTCACTGCTGCGGTGCGACCTGCGCGGTTCCGACCTGCGGGACGTCGATCTGACCGAGGTCACCTTCACCGACTGTGTCTTGGACAACGTGCGGTTGGACGGTGCCTCACTCGGCGGGGCGAGCTTCGAGGGTTGCCGGCTGATGGGCGCCGCGCTGCCCCACACCCGCGGTCTGGGCTTCACGATCAAGCGGTCGAACCTCTTTGCCGCCAACTTGATCGGCGCGGTGATCTCGCACACGGACCTGACCGGGTGCCGGTTCACCGAGGCGGTGTTGCGCGGTGTCGACCTGCGCGCGTCGGTGCTCGACGGCTGCGACCTCACCCACGCGGATCTGTATGACGCAAAGCTCGAAGGGGCCGACCTGAGGGGCGCAGCGCTGGGCCCGTGCGACATGGATCGGTTGCGCGCGCTCAAGGGCGCGATCATCACCGCGGAGCAGGCGCAGGCGATCGTGGTCGAGCTTGCCGGCGTGACGATCGTCGGCTGAGCTCGGCTCGGCGGGTCTCGATACGTCGCTCGTCCCTCGCGACTACTCGACCCGCGTTTTGCGGGCGGTGACCGCGCGCGGCCGGTCCGCCAGATCGCGATGGTCTGCGACGCCGGTCCAACCGTCGCGAACGAGTGCGGCCGGCAGCGAATCCCCTTGACTGTCAGCGTGTTCCATCACCAGCAACCCGCCCGGACGCATCAGTTGATGCGCTCGTCGCGCAACGGCGAGCGGAATGCGCAAGCCGTCCTCGCTGCCGCCATACAGGGCGACTTCGGGGTCGTGGTCACGGACCTCCGGGTCGATCGGCACCATCCCGACCGGAATGTATGGCGGGTTGCTCACGACCACGTCCAGCGTCCCTTCGCTGCCCGGCAATGCCGACTCCGCAGGGCCGTGCAGCACGTCCACGTCGAGGCCCAGCGACTGCGCATTGCGGGCCGCCCAGGCGTGCGCCATCGGGTCGAGTTCGACGGCCGTGACCGATGCCGTGGGCGCTTCGTGCTTGATCGCGAGCGCGATCGCGCCGGACCCGGTGCACAGATCGACGACCTGGGCCTCCGGACGATCGCGCAGCTCGGCGAGCACCAGGTCGACCAGCAGCTCGGTCTCCGGTCGCGGGACGAAAACCCCTGGCCCGACCTGCAATTCGATGCTGCGGAACGGCGCTGTGCCGGTGAGGTGCTGGAGTGGGATCCGTGCCGCCCGCTCACCGACCAAGCCGTCGAAGCGGTCGACGACATCGGCCGATGGCTCGGCGCCGAGCAATTGCCGACGCTGAAGCTCTCCGACGGACAGCCCCCACGCGTGCGCCAACAACAAGGTCGCGTCCGTCGCGGCGCTCGGCACGCCGGCGGCTGCGAGCCGCTCGGTGGCCGACGCGAGCAGCGGGCGGATCGCGCTCATGCGGAAGGTGAACCTTCAGCGACCGCAGCCATTTTCGCGGCCTCGTCGGTGTCGATCGCGGACTGGATCAACGCGTCGAGGTCACCGTTGAGCACGGTGTCGAGGTTGTACGCCTTGTAGCCCGTGCGGTGGTCCGCGATGCGGTTCTCCGGGAAGTTGTAGGTGCGGATCCGCTCACTACGGTCGACGGTGCGCACCTGCGAGCGCCGGGCCGCGGACGCCTCAGCCTCCTTGGCCTCCTGAGCCTGCTGCCGCAGTCGCGCCTTGAGCACGCGCATCGCAGCTTCCTTGTTCTGCAGCTGCGACTTCTCGTTCTGACAGGAGACGACGAGCCCGGTCGGCAGATGGGTGATGCGGACCGCCGAGTCGGTGGTGTTGACCGACTGACCGCCGGGGCCGGACGACCGGTAGACGTCGATCTTCAGGTCGTTCGGCCCGAACTCGATCTCGTCGTCGTCCCCCTCGTCGAGGTCCGGCATCACCATCACGCCGGCTGCGGACGTGTGGATGCGCCCCTGGCTCTCGGTGACCGGCACGCGCTGCACGCGATGCACACCACCCTCGTACTTCAGCTTCGCCCACGGGGCCTGGCCGGGCTCCGGCTGTCCCTTCGCACGGATCGTCACCCGGACGTCGGTGTAGCCACCCAGGTCCGACTCGGTGCCGTCGGTGATCTCGGCACGCCAGCCGGCGTGCTCGGCATACCGGAGGTACATGCGGACCAGATCGGCTGCGAACAAAGCTGATTCGGCGCCGCCAGCGCCGGCCTTGACCTCGAGTATGACGTCGCGGTCGTCGTCCTCGTCGCGCGGCAGCAGCAGCTTGCGCAGCTTGGCCTCCGTCTCGGTGACCGTCTCCTCGAGCGCGGGGATCTCCTCCGCGAACGCCTCGTCCTCGGCGGCGAGCTCGCGCGCCGCCGCCAGGTCCTCACGTGCCGTGGTCCACGCCCGGTATGCCGCGACGGTCGGCGCCAGCGCGGCATACCTCTTATTGAGCCGGCGCAGCGCCTTGGGGTCGGCGTGCACCGCGGGGTCGGCCAACTGGCGCTCCAGGTCCGCGTATTCGTCCGCGACGGCGGCTGCTGACTCGATCATGGGATGCCTTCCGGCGGAGGGGACATGCTGGGCAAAGCAAACCGCCGGCCCCGACCACGTGGGTCAGGACCGGCGGTGCGGAAAACGGTCCGGCCGAAGGACGGCCAAATGACTCAGGCAGCAGAGTCGATGGTGAGGAACGAATCCTCGACTCAGCTACTTGGCAGCCTTCTTGCCGTAGCGCTCCTGGAAGCGGGCGACGCGGCCACCGGTGTCCAGAATCTTCTGCTTGCCGGTGTAGAAGGGGTGGCACTGCGAGCACACGTCGGCGGCGATCGCACCGGACGGGGCAGTGCTGCGGGTGGTGAAGGTGGCACCGCAGGTGCAGGTGACCACCGTCTCACCGTAGGACGGGTGAATGTCCTTCTTCATGGGATCTCCTAGGGATGTCATGCCCACCGGGTCGCAGACGCTGAGTGCGCAAGCGTGAACCGGGGAGCCAACCGAAGATTCTGCCAGCTGGCAGACCAACAGTCCAAACGAGAACCGTTCCCGACTTATTCCGCACCCCTCCCTGTGCCCCCGCCCCGCCCCCTTGTGCCGAATGACGGCTCCCTCGGCGAACGACGGTCCGATCCCGCCGTCACTCGCCGAAGAAGCCGTCATTCGAGACAAGGGAAACCTGACAGTCGCGGAAAACCATTTACGTCCTATGCCATGCCAAGGTGAAAGAGTCAGCTCTCCCCTGGGCCGACTGTCCCCTGATGATCACGGAGTCACGATGAGTCGTCCTGTATCACGGCGCAACTTCCTTGTTGCAGCTCTTGCAGTTCCGGTGGCAGCTGCCGCCACGTCCGCCCCGGCCCTGGCCGTGGAGGATCACGATCAGTTCACCGCGGCGTCGACGAAGTATGGCGTCCCCGCCGCAATCCTGGCGGCGGTCTCCTACGGCCAGACCCGCTGGGAGGACCACGCGGGCCGTCCCAGCACCAGCCTCGGCTACGGCCCGATGCACCTGATCGACGGTGCAGCCGCGCAGGCGCAACGTGACGCCGCGGCCGGCAAGGGCGCCGCGCACGTCGTCGACACGCTCGGCAACGCCGCAGCCCTGACCGGCTTCTCCAAGGACACGCTGCGCACCGACACCGCGGTGAACATCATGGGCGCTGCCGCAGTCATCGCCGCCGCTCAGCAGAAGCTCGGCCATGCGGTGGGCGTGCACACCGACCCCGCCACCTGGTACGAAGCCGTAGCAACGACAAGCGGTTTCACGACCGCGTCGAGCCAACGCGGCTTCGCCGACGACGTCGTCACCGACCTCCGGTCGGGTGTCACCCGCAAGGCCTCCGGTGTGCAGTTGAACCTCAAGGCCACCAAAGTGGGCAGCGTCACCGCCCAGCGCGCCGTGCTCACCAAGCGCGTCGACGCAGCGGCGGCGAAGGCGAAGCCTGCGCCATACCCGATCGATGCGCCGAAGGGCCTCGCGGTCGACTGGAGCCCGGCGCCGTACGAGAAGCTCGGCGAGGACCCGGGTGACTACGGCAACCACGACCTGGCCCGCCGGCCCGTCTCCCCCACCCTCAACACCATCGTCATCCACGACATGGAGTGCCCGTACGACGAGGCGCTGCAACTGAACAGCGACCCGACCTACCTGGCGTGGAACTACTCGGTCCGCTCCAGCGACGGTCAGATGGCCCAGCACCTGGAGGCGGCCGACGTCGGCTGGCACGCGGGCAACTGGTACGTCAACATGCACTCGATCGGTGTCGAGCACGAGGGCTATGCCGTTGCCGGCCCGACCTGGTTCACCGAGGTCATGTACCGCAAGTCGGCCCGGCTGATCCGGTATCTGTGCGACGAGTACAAGATCCCGGTCGACCGCGCCCACATCATCGGGCACGACCAGGTGCCCGCGACCACCACCTCGGGCATCCCGTCGATGCACTGGGACCCGGGCCCGTTCTGGGACTGGGAGCACTACTTCGAGCTGCTGAACGCACCGCTCGACAAGGGCACGCGGGTCAAGAAGAAGCTCGCGGTCGGCGACATCATCCGGATCCTGCCCGGCTTCGACGGCAACGAGCAGACTGTCACCGGCTGCGACGACAACAACCCGCCGATCTGCGTGGTCGACGGTCCGCAACCGGCGACCAACTTCGTCACCCTGCACGTCCAGCCCGACGAAGGCGCTCCGCTGGTCAAGGACGTCGGGCTGCACCCGGACGGGTCGGCCTCGACCACGAAGCCGATGGACGTCGGCGCCCGCGCCGCGGCCGGCACCGATTTCGTCGTGGCGGGCGTGTATGGCGACTGGACGGCCATCTGGTACCTCGGCCAGAAGAGCTGGTTCCACAACCCGGCGAAGGCCCCGACGGCCCGCCTGCTCAAGAAGGGCGTGAAGGCCAAGCCCAAGCAGGACACGGACATCAAGGTCTACGGCCGCGCCTACCCGGAGGCTTCGGCATACTCCGATCCCGCCGACGTGCAGGCGATCTCGCCGTTCAGCTACACGTGGGCGGCCGGCCAGGAGTACGTCATCGCGGACCAGAACGTCCCGACCGACTACTACAAGGCCAAGACGTTCGACATCACCACACCGAACGACCACATCGACATCGTCGGGACGACGAAGTACTACCTGGTCTACTTCGGCCACCGGGTCATGTACGTCATGGCCGACGACGTCGAATTGTCCTGACGCCGCTCCATCCCGAATGACGGCTCTCTCGCCGAGTGACGGTCCTCTTGGGCCGTCACTCGGCGAAGAAGCCGTCATTCGGCATTTCGGGAAGTCGTCACTCTCCGAAAACCATTTACATGCTCCGGAGTGGCAAGGTGAAAGAGTCAGCTCTCTCGCTGGGCGACCGCCCTTTGATGATCCGGAGTCACGATGAATCGTCCCTTGTCCCGACGCAACTTCCTCGTTGCCGCGCTGGCGGTCCCGGTCGCCGCCACGGCCACCGCTGCCCCGGCTCTCGCAGTGGAGCAGCACGATCAGTTCGCCGCCGCGTCCGCGAAGTATGGCGTGCCGGCCGCCGTGCTGGCCGCCGTCTCTTACGGCCAGACCCGCTGGGAGGACCATGCGGGCCGCCCCAGCACCAGCCTCGGCTACGGCCCGATGCACCTCATCGACGGAGCCGCCGCACAGGCACAGCGCGACGCGGCTGTCGGCAAGGGCGCCGGCACCGCCGGTGTCATCGACACCCTCGGCACGGCTGCCACCTTGACCGGCCTCTCCAAGGACACGCTGCGCACCGACACCGCCGCCAACATCATGGGCGCCGCCGCGATCCTCGCCGGCTCACAGAAGACCCTCGGCCACGCCGTGGGCGCCAACACCGACCCGGCCACCTGGTACGAATCGATCGCTGCGAGTAGCGGATTCACCACCGCATCGACCCAGCGCAGCTTCGCCGACGACGTCATCGCCGACCTTCGGTCCGGCGTCGCGAAGCAGGCGTCGGGCGTGCGCTTGGAGCTGAAGGCCGGCAAGGTCGGCAGCGTCACCGCCCAGCGCGCGGTCGTCACCAAACGGGTCGAGACCGCGGCGGCGAAGGCCAAGCCCGCGCCATACCCGATCGATGCTCCGAAGGGCCTGCCGGTCGACTGGGTGCCGGCGCCATACGAACAACTCAGCGCCGATCCGGGCAACTACGGCAACCACGACCTGGCCCGCCGGCCTGCGTCCCCCGCGCTCAACACCATCGTCATCCACGACATGGAGGGCTACTACGCCGGCAGCCTCAAGCTGGTGCAGGACCCGACCTACCTCGCCTGGAACTACTCGGTCCGCTCCAGTGACGGCCTCATCGCCCAGCACCTGCAGGCCGAGGACGTCGGCTGGCACGCCGGCAACTGGTACGTCAACGCCCACTCGATCGGCGTCGAGCACGAGGGCTTCGCCGTGTCGGGCCCGACCTGGTTCTCCGAGCCGATGTACCGCAAGTCGGCCCGGCTGATCCGCTACCTGTGCGACGAGTACAAGATCCCGGTCGACCGGGCGCACATCATCGGCCACGACCAAGTCCCGGCCACGACGACCGCGGGCATCCCGTCGATGCACTGGGACCCGGGCCCGTTCTGGGACTGGGAGCACTACTTCGAGCTGCTGAATGCTCCGCTCGACAAGGGAACCCGGATCAAGAAGAAGCTCGCCGTCGGCGACGTCATCCGCATCCTGCCCGGCTTCGACGGCAACGAGCAGGTCGTCACCGGCTGCGACACGAACAACCCGCCGATCTGCGTGGTCGACGGCCCGCAACCGGCGACCAACTTCGTCGCGCTGCACGTCCAACCCGACGAAGGCGCCCCGCTCGTCAAGGACATCGGCCTGCACCCGAGCGGCTCGGCGTCGACCACGAAGCCCGACGACGTCGGCGCACGCGCGGCCGCGGGCACGGACTTCGTCGTAGCGGGCGTGTATGGCGACTGGACCGCCATCTGGTACCTCGGCCAGAAGGCGTGGTTCCACAACCCGGCGAAGGCGCCGACGGCGCGGCTGGTGAAGAAGGGTGTGAAGGCAAAACCGAAGCAGGGCAAAGACATTCAGGTCTACGGCCGTGCCTACCCGGAGTCGTCGGCATACCCCGACCCGTCGTGGGACCAGGGTGTCGCGCCGTTCAGCTATGTGTGGGGCGCGGACCAGGAGTACGTCATCGCGGACCAGGACGTCCCGACCGACTACTACAAGGCCTGGTACTACGACATCACCACACCCGACGACCACATCGACATCGTCGGTGAGAACAAGTACTACCTGGTCTACTTCGGGCACCGCGTCATGTACGTCCAGGCGGACGACGTCGAGCTGACCTGACGCCGCCCCCTCCCCATCCCGAGTGACGGCTCTCTCGGCGAGTGACGGTCCTCTTGGGCCGTCACTCGGCGAAGAAGCCGTCATTCGGCATCAGGTGTATGACGAGAGCGCCCCGCGAGCAGTGCTCGCGGGGCGCTCTCCGTCGTGCAGTGACACACGCCTCGGTGGCCCGAGGGGTCGAGGAAAAGGTTCAGTCCTCGTCGTCGAGCTTGATGGAGCTGGTCTGCTGCACCTGCATCAGGAACTCCGTGTTGGACGGGGTCTTCCGCAACCGGTCCAGCAGCAGCTCGATGCCCTGCTGCGAGTCGAGCGCGGCGAGCACTCGACGCAGCTTCCACATGATCTTCAGCTCGTCGTTGCCGAGCAGGATCTCCTCGCGGCGGGTGCTGCTCTGGTTGACGTCGACGGCCGGGTAAATGCGGCGCTCGGCGAGCTGGCGCGACAGGCGCAGCTCCCAGTTACCGGTGCCCTTGAACTCCTCGAAGATGACCTCGTCCATGCGCGAGCCGGACTCGATCAGCGCGGTCGCCAGGATGGTCAGCGAGCCACCGTTCTCGATGTTGCGGGCGGCACCGAAGAACTTCTTCGGCGGGTAGAGCGCTGCCGAGTCGACACCACCGGACATGATGCGGCCGGAGGCCGGCGCGGCCAGGTTGTAGGCGCGACCCAGACGGGTGATGCCGTCCAGCAGCACCACGACGTCCTTGCCGAGCTCCACCAGTCGCTTGGCACGCGCGATGGCGAGCTCGGCGACCTCGGTGTGGTCGGTGGCGGGGCGGTCGAACGTCGAGGAGATGACCTCACCCTTGACCGAGCGCTGGAAGTCGGTGACTTCCTCGGGACGCTCGTCGACGAGCACGACCATCAGGTGGCACTCGGGGTTGTTAGCCGTGATCGCGTTGGCGATCGCCTGCATGACCATCGTCTTACCGGACTTCGCCGGTGCGACGATCAGGCCACGCTGGCCCTTCCCGATCGGTGCGACGAGGTCGATGACGCGGTTCGTGAGGTGCTTCGGGTCGTCCTCGAGACGCAGCCGCTCCTGCGGGTAGAGCGGGGTGAGCTTGCCGAACTCGACGCGCTCCTTGGCCTGCTCGGGCGTCATACCGTTGACGGTGTCCAGGCGCACCAGGGCGTTGAACTTCTGCCGGGTCGGCAGCTGCTCGCCCTCGCGCAGGGCACGGATCGCGCCGGTGACCGCGTCACCCTTGCGCATGCCGTTCTTCTTGACCATGCCCATCGGCACGTAGACGTCGTTCGGGCCCGGCAGGTAACCGCTGGTCCGGACGAAGGCGTAGTTGTCGAGCACGTCGACGATGCCTGCGACGGGCACCAGGACGTCGTCCTCGCGCACCTGCGTGTCGACATCGCCGAAGTCGTCGCCGCGACCGCGACCGCGCTTGCGGTCACGACCACGCTGGCGACGGCGGCCACGGCCGTTGCCGTCGTCGTCGTTCCAGCGGTCGTTGTTCCGGTCGTTGTTCCGGTCGTTGTTGTTGCCCTGGCGGCCACCCTGACGGTTGTTGTTGCCGCCGCCGCCCTGACGGTTGCCGTCGTTGTTGCGGTTGCCGCGGTCACCGTCGTTGCGGTCGTTGCGGTCGTTGTTCCGCTCGTTGCGGTTGCCTTGGCGGTTGTTGCCGCCCTGACGATCGCCGTCGTTGTTGCGGTCAGTGTTGCGGTCAGCGTTGCGGTCGTTGTTGCGGTTGCCACGGTCGCCGTCGTTGTTGCGGTCGTTGCCGCCCTCGGCGCGGTCGGCGGACGTGTCGCCGCCCTTGTCCGCGGACTTGTCGGACCGCTGCTCAGGCTGCTTGTCGGCCTGCTTGTCGGCCTTGGCCTCGACGCTCTTGTCAGTGGAGTTCTTGTCGGCGCCGGCCGGCGCGTCGGCGGCAGGGGCTGCGGCCGGTGCTGCGTCGGAGCGCTCGCCCTCGGCGGGCGTCGCCGGGGCGGCGGTCGCACGACGCGAACGACGCGGCGCGGACTGTGCGGGCTGCGAGCCGCCGGCGGCGGGCTTGTTCTCGCCGCCGCGCTCACGGATAGCCGAGAGGACATCGCTCTTGCGCATCTTGGAGGTGCCGCTGATGCCCATGGTCACCGCGAGCTGCTTGAGCTCGTCCAGCTTCATCGTGCTCAGGTTTCCCCGAGAGCTCGAAGCGGGCGCCGAAGTCGACGCGGAGAGTTCGGTGGTGTCGGTCACGAAGGTTCCTTCCCCCTCGTTCGTCCGGCGCTGAGGCCGGTGTGGGGTATGCAAAAAATGGTTGCTGTCACTTCCGCCTTCACTTCAGCGAAGTAACACTCATCACCGGCATTGCGCGCTACCGAGAATCTCGGTGAGTAACAGTTGCGGTGAGACATCGACATCCGGGACAGAACTGTCACGCGGACGGCTTGAGCCGTCGATGTATGGCCAAACTTACACCGTCGAGGGGCCGGAATGCGAAACGACTCGCACACCGGTCATGGCAATTCCCGGCCACAGCACCTGCCACCCCTCGGGCAGGTCACCGGCATCGATCGCGAATTCGCCTGCGGAGAGGACCAACACGGCCGGCCCGGCTCCGGAGATCGACGCGGCGAGGCCACGCGCCCGCAACCGGTCGACGACCTCCATGCTCTGTTCGTATGACGCCCTGCGGGGCTCCTGGTGCAGCCAGTCGCGGGTCGCCGGCAGCAACAACTCGGGCTCCTCGGTCAGCGCGTGCACGAGCAGGGCGGCCCGTCCCACCGTCGAGGCGGCGGCCGACATCGACACCGTGTCACCCAGTGCGGCCCGTGCCGAGTCGGTCGACAGCGTGGCCTCGGGGAGCAGCAGGGCCACGTTCACGTTCGGGTGCAGCCGTGGCCGCACGGTCCGCCAGCCGTTCCCTTCGTCGTCGGCCCACGAGACGGTCAGTCCGCCGTAGACACTGGCCGACGCGTTGTCCGGGTGCCCCTCGAGATCACTCGCGACGTCGCTGAGCATCGCGAGGGATGCCGGCCCGTCGATGCGGTCGCGGACCAGCGCGAGTGCCAGCGCCATACCGGCGACGATCGCGGCGGCCGACGAACCAAGACCGCGCGAGTGCGGAATCCCGTTGCGGCAGCGCAGGATCAGGCCAGGTGGCGGCTCGATGCCGAGTCGCTGCCACATCGTCAGCGCGGAGCGCCAGATCAGGTGCGACTCGTCGGTCGGCACCGTGTCGGCGCTGTGTCCGTCCACGGTGATCTGCAGTCCCTCTGCAGCCACGGTCGCCTGAACCGTGTCGGTGATTCCGAGCGCGAGCCCCACCGAGTCGAAGCCGGGACCGAGGTTCGCGCTACTCGCCGGCACCTCGACAGTGACGGAGGTACCGACCGAAAACTGTTCTGAATCCATCAGATCCGGCTCCGGTCAGCTTTCCAGTCCGAGTGCGCGCGCCGCGGTGACCGCGTCCACCGGAACCTTCGTCGGCTGCACCTGCTGCCCGTCGGCACCCTGCAGCGCCCACTGCGGATCCTTCAGGCCGTGACCCGTCACGGTGCAGGCGATCGTCGCACCGGCAGGGATCTCGCCGCGCTCGTGCATCATCAACAGCCCGGCGATGCTCGCCGCCGAACCGGGCTCGACGAAGATCCCCTCCTTGCTGGAGATCAGGTGATGCGCCCGCAGGATCTGCTCGTCGGTGACGGCGTCGATCAACCCGCCGGACTCGTCCCGCGCCGCGATGGCCTGCTCCCAGGACGCCGGGTTGCCGATCCGGATCGCCGTCGCGATGGTGTCCGGCTCGTCGACCGGGTGACCCTTGACAATCGGCGCCGCACCCGCAGCCTGGAAGCCCCACATCTTCGGAGTCTTGGTCGCTGCACCGTCGGATCCGACTGCCAATGCAGCGGATTCGCGGTAACCCTTCCAGTAGGCCGTGATGTTGCCGGCGTTGCCGACCGGGAGGCAGTGGATGTCCGGGGCGTCACCGAGGACGTCGATGACCTCGAACGCTGCGGTCTTCTGTCCCTCGATGCGTGCCGGGTTGACCGAGTTGACCAGCTCCACCGGATAGGCCTCGGCCAGCTTGCGGGCCAGGGTCAGGCAGTCGTCGAAGTTGCCGTCCACCTGGAGTAGCTGAGCCCCGTGCGCGATTGCCTGGGCGAGCTTGCCCATCGCGATCTTCCCCTCCGGCACGAGCACGCCGCACGTCATACCGGCCTTGGTCGCGTATGCCGCTGCCGATGCCGATGTGTTACCGGTCGATGCGCAGATGACAGCCTTCGCACCGGCTTTCGCCGCCGCCGAGATCGCCGCCGTCATACCGCGGTCCTTGAACGACCCGGTCGGGTTGAGGCCCTCGAACTTCACGTGCACGTCCGCGCCGACGTGCTTGCTCAGCCACTCGGCGTGGATCAGCGGCGTGCCGCCTTCCCCCAGCGTGACGACCGGAGCGCCCGCCAACATCGGCAGCCGGTCGGCATACTCACGGATAACGCCTCGCCACTGGTTGGCCACAGTTACATTCCTTCCACACGGAGCACAGAGCTGACCTCGTGCACATCATCGAGCTTGCGAAGTTCATCGACGGTGGCGACCAACGAGTCGTCGGTCGCCTGGTTGGTGACGAGCTGCAGGATCGCCAGGCCGTCTTCCGACCGGCGTACGCCCTGACGCATGCTCTCGATCGAAACATCATGCGCGCCAAAGACATTGGCGACCCGCGCGAGCACGCCCGGCCGGTCCAGCACGTCCAACCGGATGAAGTAGCTCGTCCGGGTCCGGGAGATCGGCAGCACCGGGAGTTCGGCGTATGCCGACTCGCGCGGCCCGTGACCGCCCACCACCCGGTGCCGGCCCGCCTGCACGAGATCGCCGAGCACGGCCGACGCCGTCGGTTTGGCACCTGCGCCCTGCCCGTAGAACATCAGCTCACCGGCGAGCGCGGTCTCCAGGAAGACTGCGTTGAACGCGTCGTGCACGCTGGCGAGCGGGTGCGAACGCGGGACCAGGGTGGGATGCACTCGGGCACTGACACCGTCCGGCGTCCGCTCGCAGATCGCGAGAAGCTTGACGACACAACCGATCTTGCGCGCGTCGCGGATGTCGGCGTCGGTGATGCCCATGATGCCTTCGCAGTGGACGTCGTCGCTGGAGACCCGGGTGTGGAACGCGAGGGAGGCGAGGATCGCGGCCTTGGCCTGCGCGTCGTGTCCCTCGACGTCGGCGGTGGGGTCGGCCTCGGCATACCCCAGCTCCTGTGCCTCGGCCAGGACGTCCGGGAGGGCGGCGCCGGTGCGATCCATCTTGTCGAGGATGTAGTTGGTCGTGCCGTTGACGATGCCCATCACCCGATGCACGTCGTCACCCGCGAGGGATTCCCGCAACGGCCGCAACAGCGGTATGGCGCCGGCCACCGACGCCTCGAAGGACAGGTCCACATTGCGCGCATCGGCTGCGGCATACAAGCGGGGGCCGTCGGCACCGAGCAACGCCTTGTTGGCGGTGATGACCGCGGCGCCGTGCTCGATGGCGCGCAGTAGCAACGAGCGTGCCGGCTCGAGGCCGCCCATCAGCTCGACCACCAGGTCGGCGTTGGTCACCAGTGATGCGGCGTCGGTGGTGAAAAGCTCTGCGGGAACACCGGATTCAGGGCGCGGCTTGTCCGCGTCGCGGACGGCGACGCCGATCAGCTCGAGCGGTGCGCCCACGCGCGCGGCCAGGTCGGCCGCGTCATCGGTCAGCTGCCGGGCGACGGCACTGCCGACCACTCCGCAACCGAGCAGCGCAACCTTCAATGGCTGTGCCATACGGATCTTCACTCCCCTTCGAGGGCCAACAGGTCGTCAATGGTCTCGCGGCGCAACCAGGTGCGGACGCCGTCCGGCGTGACGGCCAGCACCGGGGGCCGCGTGACGTGGTTGTACTGGCTGGACAACGCCCGACAGTATGCGCCGGTCGCACCGACCGCGAGCAGATCCCCCGGTCGTATGTCGCCGGGCAGCTGCTGGTTCCGCACCACGATGTCGCCCGACTCGCAGTGTTTGCCCACGACGCGCGCCTGTG
The DNA here is from genome assembly GCF_055397625.1 of Flexivirga sp. G2. Classification (NCBI taxonomy): domain Bacteria; kingdom Bacillati; phylum Actinomycetota; class Actinomycetes; order Micrococcales; family Dermacoccaceae; genus Flexivirga; species Flexivirga sp. G2. Next base: position 1,168,257 of record NZ_AP039675.1, on the reverse strand, counting down.
TCGTCGGTTCGTCGCTGTGCCGATTGGCAAGCGTGGCAACGTAATCCGCTTCGTACAGGGCCGGACGCGGGTTGTCGCTCATGCCACCGTCGACCGAGATGTAAGTGCGTGTGAGGTCGTCCGTCGCCTGCACCGGTTTGACCGTGCCCACCTCGTAGAGGGTGATACCGGCCGGACCGACGATCGCGCGGCCGGGCTCGATGGAGACCCGCGGCACCGGGGTCTGCGCGGTCTCGCACGCCGATCGCACGATGGCGGCGAGCTGGGTCGCCATCTCCCGCGGCGACAGTGGCTCGTCCTCGGGCACGTACGCGATGCCGAAGCCGCCGCCCAGGTCGAGCTCGGGCAGCACCACCCCGTGATCCCGGGCGACCTCCAGCTGCATGGCGATCAATCGCTCCGCAGCGGCCCGGAAGCCCTCGGAGTCGAAGATCTGCGAGCCGATGTGCGAGTGGAAGCCGAGCAGGTGCAACTCCTCGGGGTGCCGCAGCACCTCCGCGGCGGCCTCCGCCGCTTGACCGCCGGACAGCGAGAAGCCGAACTTCTGGTCCTCGTGCGCGGTCGCGATGAACTCGTGCGTGTGCGCCTCGACGCCGGTCTTCACGCGCAACATGATGCTGACGCGCACACCCTTGCGACGGGCCGCTGCCACGACGCGCTCGATCTCCTCCAGCGAGTCGACGATGATCCGGCCGACGCCGTAGTCGACCGCGGCGTCGATCTCGGCCACCGACTTGTTGTTGCCGTGCATGCCGGTGCGCGCTCCGGGGAACCCGGCCTTCGCCGCCACCGCCAACTCCCCGCTGGTGCAGACGTCGAGGTTCAGGCCCTCGGTGTCGAGCAGCCGGACCAGTGCCGAGCAGAGGAACGCCTTCCCCGCGTAGAACACGTCGCAGGTGGACCCGATGGCCTCGAACGCCGCGCGGAACTCGTCCCGGAAGTCGCGTGCCCGGGTGAGCAGATCCGGCACGTCGACGAGGTATGCCGGAGTGCCGTACGTCGCCGCCAGCTCCGTCAACGTCGTGCCGTGCAACGCGAGACCGCCGTCCGTGGTCTCGGCGAGACCGGACGGCCAGATGTGAGCATCGAGTCGATTCGCGGAAGTCACGGGCGACACGATACGGCGGGGCGGGCTGCGCCATACGGCCTCGTCCGGCGGCTGAACACCACGCCCGGATGCGACCGTGTCGAGAGCACCCCTCGATGACTGATAATCTTGCCCACGCGGTTCGCCGCACGCCCCCGTAGCTCAGGGGATAGAGCACCGCCCTCCGGAGGCGGGAGCGCAGGTTCGAATCCTGCCGGGGGCACAAAAATCGTCGCAGCTTGCTGCGACTTTTTTTGTGCCCCCGGGAGAAGTAACAGGCGCCTCGGACGACCGAGGAACGAGGTCGCACGAGACGCCGACGGGGGCACCGCAGCTTGCTGCGACTCTTTTGTGCCCCCGGGAGAAGCAACAGGCGCCTCGGACGACCGAGGAACGAGGTCGGACGAGGCGCCGACGGGGGCACCGCACTAACTGCCGGACGCTGCGCGCGGCCGGGCTCGCACGTGCGCCTTCTCCCCCTGCTTGCCAAAGAGGCTGAGGAACTCCACGGGATGCTCGTCGGCGGCGCCGAACCAGTGCGGCGTGCGGGTGTCGAACTCCGCCGCCTCTCCCGGCTTCAGCACCAGGTCGTGGTCGGCCAGCACCAGCCGCAGGTTGCCGGTCAGCACGTAGACCCAGTCGTAGCCCTCATGCGTCTTCAGAGTCGGCTCCTGGCGGCGGCGCCGGCCCGGTATGACGAACTTGTACGCCTGGATCCCGCCGGGTCGACTGCTGAGCGGGACCATCGTCATTCCGTGGGCGCTCACCGGCCGCAGGTTCACGCGCGGATCACCGGTCGGCGGCGCATCGACGAGTTCGTCGAGGGTCACCCGATAGGTCTCGGCCAGCGGCAGCAGCAGTTCCAGCGTCGGACGACGCCCGCCGGACTCGAGGCGCGACAGTGTGCTCACCGCGACGTCGGTTGCGAGCGCGACCTCGGTCAGGGTGAGCCCGCGCTGCTCACGCAATTGGCGCAGCCGTGGGCCGACAGCGGTCAGTGCAGCTTCCAGATCCTTTGTCGCCATACCTGGTAGTTTGCCATAACAGCAACAAAGTTTGCCGTTTCGGAGGCGTTGATCCCATCCTGGCCGTATGACGACAACAGACGCACTCGACACCGACTACGACGTGGCGGTCATCGGCGGCGGCGCCGCCGGCCTGAGCGGGGCGCTCATGCTCGGCCGCTCCCGGCGGTCCGTCGTGGTGATCGACGCCGGCGCTCCCCGCAACGCACCGGCGGACGGCATCCACGGCCTCCTCGGGTATGACGGCATGCCGCCCGCCGAATATCTGCGCCGAGGCACCGCAGATGTTGCTCGCTATGGCGGCAATGTCATCGCCGGGGAAGTCGCCGAAATCACCCGCGACGACGCCGGATTCGCGCTGACGCTCACCGACGGTCGTGCGACCCGCGCACGTCGGGTCCTGCTCGCCACGGGCTTGGTCGACGAGCTCCCCGACGTCGACGGGTTGGCCGAACGTTGGGGACGGGACCTGGTCCACTGCCCCTACTGCCACGGCTGGGAGGTCCGCGATCGCGCGATCGCGGTCCTTGCGACGGGTCCGATGGCGTTCCACACCACTCTGCTCTGGCGTCAGCTGTCGGATCGAGTCGTGTTGCTGCGCAACGGGATCGACTTCTCGGCGGAGCAACTCGCGCAGCTCGCAGCACGGGGTGTGCGCATCGCCGAGGGGCGGGTGCAGTCGGTGGTCACCACCGATGACGCCATCACCGGTGTCGAGTTGGCCGACGGCACCATCGTCGTCTGTGAGGTCGTCACCGTCGGCAGCCACATGGCGGCGCGGGGAGCCGAGCTGCTCTCCGCACTCGGACTGACGCTCACCGAACACCCCTCGGGCATGGGCTCCTACCTGGTCACAGATCCGGCCGGGCGCACCGAGGCACCGGGTGTCTGGGCAGCCGGGAACATCACCGACCTGTCGGCGCAGGTCGGCGCCGCGGCAGCGGCCGGCGCGATGGCCGGCGCCCAGATCAATGCTGATCTGGCAATGGAGGAGGCCGCGGACGCGGTTGCCGACCGAGCGAAGGCCGGCTGACCCGACAACGGCACCCGCGGGCCTAGCCTGTGGTCATGCCAGAGGAGTCCTCGTCGCCCGCCTGGATTGACCGCACCGGCATCTGCTCAGTGACCTTCCGACAGCTGTCACAGGCGCAGCTGGTCGCCGCCACGGCGGCCGCCGGACTGCGCCGGATCGAGTGGGGTTCCGACATACACGCGCCCGCCGATGACGCCAAGGCGCTCGACGCGGTCCGTGCGCGCACTGCGGACGCGGGCCTCGAGGTCAGCTCCTACGGCAGCTACTGGCGGGCCGGTGATCGTGAGGCGTCCCCGCCGATCGAGGAGCTGGTCACCGCCGCCACCCGACTCGGTGCTCCGCGGATCCGGGTGTGGGCTGGCTCGGTCGGCTCCGCGGAATGTGCTGCGCCGCAACGACTTCGGATCATCGAGGACCTTCGGCACGCCGCACAGGTGGGCGCCGACAACGGCATACGGATCGGGCTGGAGTTCCACCGGCTGACGCTGACCGACACCGTCGATTCGACGCTGCAACTGCTGGACGAGGTCGGCCACGACAACCTAGCGACCTACTGGCAGCCGCCGCTCGACGAGCCCGCCACCGTCGCCGTCGACGGTTTGCGGCGGCTGGTGGATCGAGTCTGCGGGGTGCACGTCTTCTCCTGGTGGCCGTTCGCCGACCGCCTGCCGCTCGCCGACCGCGCGGACCTCTGGCAGGACGTGATCACCCTGTTGCGCAAGAGCGCACCGCCGCTCGACCTGCTGCTGGAGTTCGTGCCGGACGACGATCCGGCGCTGCTCCCGCGCGAGGCCGGCACGCTGCGGTCCTGGCTCTGAGCCCGGGAGCCAGTGCGAAGATGCCGGGATGAGTGCAACGAGCGGGAGCGAGCCCGAGTCCGCCAGAGTGGTCCGTCGCCTACGCGACGAGATCCTCGACGGCGCGCGCGCACCGGGCAGCAGGCTCGTGGAGCGCGACATCGCCGAGGCGTTGGCGGTGAGCCGGGTGCCGGTCCGCGACGCCCTGAAGGCGCTGGAGGCCGAGGGTCTGGTCACGCTCCGTCCGCGGACCTGGGCGATCGTGCGGGAGTTCACCCCCAGCGACATCGCCGACCTCAACGAGGTGCGATCAGCGGTCGAGGTGCTCACCCTCCGACTGGTGGCACAGCGGCACACCCGCGAAGAACTCGCCCGGTTGCGCGCAACGGTCGATGCGGAGCTGGCGGCGGCCGAGGCCGGCGATCCGGTCGCCGCCCGCCGGGCCGCCGCCGACTTCCACGAGGTGGCCACCGAGCTGAGCGGCAATCTGCTGCTGCGCGAATGGATGCAGGTGATCCGCAGTCGGATGCGCTGGCTCATGGCGCAGCACGACGACCTCCTCCACATCGCCCGCGAGCACGAGGCGCTGTATGACGCAATCGCCCGGCGTGACGTCGAACGAGTCAGCGAGCTGGCCACGAATCACCTTGCGAACACACAAAATTTGGTCGGCCGGAGCGACGACGGGGCGGCCGCAGCGCGTCGCCCGTGAGCGTCATACGGCCTGGGCTGGATCCTGTTCGGCCGCGCGCTGCTGCCACTGCCGGTAGACGTTCACGGCGTCGGCTCGCTCGTCGAAGCGCATCGGCAGGCGACGCTCCTGCCACGGGGTGGCGATCTGCTCGTAGAACGTCCCGAGCTCGAAGTACTTGCGGTCGTCCACGTAGTACGGCGCATAGTCGTCCCGCGTGGTGAGGAAGACGACCTCGGCCGGCGAGCAGTAGTACAACGAGCCCAGGCACATCGGGCACGGGTGCGCGAGGACGTAGATCGTCGCGTCGGTGAGGTGCTCGGTTCCGAGCTTGGTGCACGCCTCGCGGATCGCGATGATCTCGGCGTGGGCCGTCGGGTCGTGCGTCTGCGCAACGAGGTTCGGGCTCTCCGCGAGCACCTCACCGTCGCGGACGATGACGGTCGCGAACGGGCGACCGCCCTCCTCGACGTTGCGTCGGGCGAGGTCGATCGTGCGCTGGGCGAAATCCATTGGTAATACTCCTTGTTCGATAGTTGTTGCGTGGTCGAACCGCTCAGACGAGGACCTCTCCGGCACGGCTCACCACGCGACCACCGGCGATGACGAGCTCGCGGCGCGGGCCGCAAACCAGCGCGTCCGGCACGTTCTCCGCGTCCAGCAGGACGAAGTCGGCACGCGCGCCGACGACGAGGTCGTGCACCTCCCGATGGACGTATGGCGCAGCCTTCGAGGTCGCCAATTCCACTGCGAGACAGAGCTCTTCGTCGGTGTGCAATCCGTGCAATCGGGCGAATCCGAGCGCGACCTTCAGCAGGTCACCGTCCCCGAACGGTGACCACAGGTCACGGATGCCGTCGGTGCCGAGTCCGATGCCGACACCGCGATCCAGCATCCGCCGCCACGGCAGTGGCGCGGATCCGGGCGGTGCGACGGTCGCCCACGAGATGCCCGCATCGCCGAGCGCGTCGACGATCTCGTCCTGGCGAGCAGCCGCCAGCTGACCGAGTGCGAACCCATGGGACACCGTGACCTTGCCCTGCAGCCCGGCGCGCACCGTGCGATCGATGATCAACTCGTACTGGAACGCGCCCAGTTCGCCACGATCGTGCAGGTGGATGTCGAGACCGACCCCGCGGCGCTCGGCGATCTCGAAGAGACCGTCGAGCTGCTCGACCGGATCACGGTCGATGCCGGCCGGATCCAGTCCGCCGATGCTGGTCGCTCCGGCAGCCGCTGCCCGGTCCAGCAGGTCCATGACCCCCGGCCGCCGCACCACTCCGTCCTGCGGAAAGGCGACGATCTCGACGTCCACAGCACCGCCGAGCTGCTCCGCGGCCTCGCGCACGTGCTCGATGCCACGCAGGCCGACACCGAGGTCGACGTCAACGTGCGTGCGGGTCGCAGTCGTGCCGTGGCGCAGAAACTCGCGCAGCACGGCGAGCACTCCGTCGGTGCTCGGTATCCCATAGCGGTCGCGTTCTGCGCGCTCGTGCGCGATGCGCCCGACCGTGGTCGGGCTTCCGCCATACGACACCCAGGGCTTGCCCCACCAACTCTTGTCGACATGCGCGTGCGCATTGACGAAGCCTGGCAATGCGAGTAATCCGCGTCCGTCGATCGTTGCCGAGGAATCCGTACCGGCGCCGGTCGGCTGTATGTCGGCAACCCGTCCGTTGGTGATAGCCACGTCGACAGCTGGCCCACCCCAGGGGCGGATGTTCGTCAGTCTCGAGTCAACCATTCATAAATGGTATACCAAAACTAAAGAAGCTGATCACTGCACCAGCAGGCAGAACGGATGGCCTGCCGGATCGGCGAGCACGTAGAGCGGCTCGCCGCCGTCGGCCGACCGGTCGTGCAGAACGGTGGCACCCAGCTCGAGAGCGCGAGCCCGATGGCGCTCCAGTTCGGCGACCGTGGGCACCCGGAAATCCATGTGCATCTGCATCGGCACGTCCTCGGCCGGCCAGGTCGGCGGGGTCGTGTCGCGCTTCTGCTGCACGGTCAGCACCCGCTGTTCCGCGTCATCGAGCAGCACAAGCCAGTCGGCATCGTCGGGCGTCCCGTCGGTCGGCGGCTCCTCCCCGGCCCGATAGTGCAGCCCGAGCAGTTGCCGGTAGAACTCGGCGAGCGCCCGGCAGTCCCGGGCATCGATCGCCGTGTGCAGCAGGACGGGGTATGCCGACATGGGCTTCTCCTCGATCGGAAGTCCCTCGTCACGCTAGTACGGCCGGGGCGCGAGCAAGGGTCCCGAAAGCAACTCCTTGAGGAGCTTGTGAGGCACGAACAAGCGTCTCGAAGGGAGCACGCGGTTTCGAGACGCTCCCCCGCTGCGCTCCTCCGCTCCTCAACCACCTCAATCACAGCTCCTTGAGGAGCTTGTGAGGCACGAGCAAGCGTCTCGAAGGAAGCACGCGGTTTCGAGACGCTCCCCCGCTGCGCTCCTCCGCTCCTCAACCACCTCAATCACAGCTCCTTGAGGAGCTTGTGAGGCACGAGCAAGCGTCTCGAAAGGAGCACGCGGTTTCGAGTCACCCGCTACTTGACCGGCTTCGGGTGGCTACCGCTGGGTGGCGTCGTCGACCTCACCGACGAGTTCCTCGAGCACGTCCTCAAGGAAGACCACGCCGAGCACCTTGGTCGCAGCACTGTCCACGACTCGGGCGAGATGCGCGCCGCTGCGCTGCATGGTGACGACCATGTCGTCGACCTCGTCGGTCGGTGACACGGTCGCCAGCGGCCGGATGCGTCGTGGCGGCACCGGCTCGGCATAGGCCTCGTCGGTCGCGTAGAGGACGTCCTTGAGGTGCACGTAGCCGGCGATGACACCGCGACGATCGAGGACGGGATACCGCGAGAAGCCGTGCTTGGCGACGAGTCGCTCGATCTCCTCGGGAGTGGCGCCGACGTTCACGGTGACCAGCTCGTCGACCGGCACCGCGACGTCCGCGGCAACTCGATCGGTGAATTCCAGCGCACCCTGCACCCGCGCCGACTGCTCCTCCGGCAACAGGCCCTCACGCTGTGATTCGGCCACGATGAGCTCGACCTCTTCGGCCGAAAAGGCTGATGTCGCTTCGTCTTTCGGCTCGACGCCGAGACGACGAACCGCCCACTTGGCGATCGCCTCGAGCGCCCGGATGATCGGCCGCAGCACCCGCGTGACCCACAGCAGGGCCGGCGCCAGCAGCAACGCCGCCCGGTCCGGGCCGGCGATGGCGAGGTTCTTCGGGACCATCTCACCGAGCACGACGTGCAGGTAGGCCACGATGAGCAGCGCCAGCAACAGCGCCACCACCGTCGCCATACCGTGCGGCGCTCCGATGCCGGTGAAGATCGGCTCGATCAGGTGGTGCAGCGCGTCCTCGGCGACCGCACCCAACAGCACCGAGCACACCGTGATGCCCAGCTGTGCACAGGCCAACAACGACGAAACGTTCTCCAACGCCTCGAGACTCAGCTTCGCGCGCTTGGAGCCCGTGGCCGCCAGCGGCTCCAGTTGCGAGCGCCGCGCGGCCATCACCGCGAACTCGGCACCGACGAAGAACGCGTTGCCCAGCAGGAAGATCAACGACAGCAGGAGGTTCATCCGCTCTCCCCCTCCGTCTCTTCGGGTATGACGGGGGCGATCCGCACCCGGTCGACGCGCCGGCCGTCCATGGCGACCACCCGCAGTGACCACCCGTCGAGCGTGACCTCGTCACCGACCTGCGGCACCCGGCCCACCCTCGCCATGACGAAGCCGCCGACGGTCTCGTAGTAGGCACCCTCCGGAATCGTCGCGCCGATGCGGTCGTGCACCTCGTCCGGCCGCCAGAGGCCCGGAACCGTCCAACTGCCGTCCGGGAGAAGGCGACTCACGTCCACCCGCGGGTCGTGCTCGTCGCTGACCTCGCCGACGATCTCCTCGATGACGTCCTCGAGTGTGACGACGCCGGAGGTGCCGCCGTACTCGTCAACCACGATCGCCAGCTGGAATCCACCGGCGCGCAACAACAGCAGCAGTGGGTCGAGCAGCATCGTCTCCGGGACGAGCACCGGTTTGATCATCAACGCGGTCACCGGCACGTCGTCACGACGGTCCTGCGGCACCGCGATGGCCTTCTTGACGTGGACGACTCCGACCACGTCGTCCCAGTCGTTGCCGATGACCGGGAACCGCGAATGTCCAGTGTTACGAGCCAGATCCACGACGTCGGTCGCGGTGGCGTCGCGTTCGACATACACGCAGCGAACGCGCGGACTCATGACGTCGGAGGCGGTCCGCTCACCGAAGTTGAGCGACCGGGTGAGCAGTCGCGCGGTCCCCTCCTCGAGCGTGCCGGCCTCCGCCGAACGACGCACCATCGAGGACAGCTCCTGCGGTGTGCGCGCCGCGCTCAACTCCTCCTGCGGCTCGATGCCGAACCTGCGCAGGACGGCGTTCGCCGACCCGTTGAGTATGACGATCAACGGCTTCGTCACCGTCGCGAAGATCCGCACCGGCCCGGCGACGATCTTCGCGACGCCCAGCGGCGCGGAGATGCCGAGGAACTGCGGGATCAACTCACCGAAAATCATCGAGAAGAGCGACGCGATCACCAGCGCGAGCACGGTGGCGATCGCCGCGGCGGCGGTCCCCGAGATGCCGATGGACTCGAGCGGACCTTCCAGCAACGAGCCGAGCGACGGCTCGACCAGATAACCGAGCACCAGCGTGGTGATGGTGATGCCGACCTGGGCCGCGGAGAGTTGGGTCGACAACCGCCGCAGCGACGCCAGCACGACACCCGCCCGACTGTCGCCGTCGTCGACGGCACGCTGCACCGTCGGGCGGTCGAGCGCGACCAGGCTGAATTCCGCGGCAACGAAAAGGGCGGTGCCGACGGTCAGCACGACCCCGGCGAGGATGAGGAGCCATTCCAGCAACATGTCGCGCACATACTTTCATGCGTACGGCGAATTGCCCGTATCCGCGGGTGGCGCCGGAGGGTCTCGATACGCGGCTCGTCCCTCGCCGCTACTCGACCACCTTCGTCGGCTACTTCAGGAGATCGATCTGACGTTGCGCCTCGTGCACGATCCGCAACGCTTCGGTGCGCACCATCTCGGTCGTATGCCGCGAGCGCACCAATTTGCGTGCGCTCTGCCGCAGTTCGTTGATCGCGACCTCGAAATCGCTGGTGTTACGAGCGCCGGTCGCCGTGCCCGTTGCCGGCCTGGCGGCCCGCCGGGCCTCCTGGGCGGCAGCCTTCAACTCGGCGCGGAGGTCCGCCGCGTCGCCCTTGACCCGGGAGCGGACCGCCTCGGCAAGTTGGCTCACCGATCTGTCGAGATCGTCCTGCAGGTCGCCCAGGTCGGACTCGCGTGCGCTCACCTCGGCACGTCCGGCATCGGTGATCGTGTAGGTCACCTTCCGCCCGTCGTCACTGCGACTGACCAGCCCCTCCTCCTCGAGCTTGGCGAGGCGTGGATAGACGGTGCCGGCACTCGGCGTGTAGAGCCCGTTGAAGCGCTGCTCGAGATCGCGCATGATCTCGTAACCGTGCCGCGGCCCCTCGTTCAGCAACGACAGCAAGTACAAGCGCAACTGCCCGTGCGCGAAAACCGGACTCATACCGACCCCCTCGTTCCTCGGGCGTCGCCATTCGACTGCGTCGTCGTTCCTTCGCTTCGCTCACTCATGACAGATCCTTGGTGAGGTCGGGACCCCCCTGCGCGGCTCGGAGGACGACCACGTCGCCCGACACCGACGACGCCTCCAGCCGCAACGACTCGTCGCCGTCCCGCGCCTCTCCGCCGCGATGCCACTTCCCACCGAGCTTCACCCCGTCGACGATCGCGGCACCGCTCATCGTCGAGACGTTCACGCGGTAGCCACCGCCGCTCGGCACGCGCACGGTCACGTCACCGGAGACGGTGTTGGACTCGACCCGCGTGCTGTTGTTGGTCAGATCGAGCGTGATGTCACCGGAAACACCGTTGAGTTCGATCGGGTCCAGGAAGCTGTCGTGCACGGTGATGCTGCCCGAGACGGTGTTCGCCTCCAGCCGCCCACGCAATTGGTGCCCCTCGAAAGTGCCTGACACACCGTTGATTTCCATCCGACCGTCGATGTCGTCGGCCGTCACGTCGCCGCTGACCGTGTTGAGCGAGGTCCGAGCGTGTATGCCGCTCACCACCGTCCCGGCGCTCACCGTGTTGATGTCGGTCCGAGCGTCGTTCGGTATGGCGACCGAGACGCGCGCCTTGATCTGCATCGACCCGCCGAAGCCCTTCAGCGCCTCCCACAGGTTGCCGCCGCTGTGTTTGACGTGGCTGATCTCCAGCTTGTGGCCGTTCCAGGTGACCTTGAGCGGCGGACCCACGACCTCCTGGACCTCCACCTGCGCGGTCGGCGAGTCGTGTGTCACGACGTCGATGTGCCCGCCGACGAGGGCCACGGTCAACCGGTCGACGCGCTCGCCCTCGCCACCGATGTCGAGCACCTTCGGTCCGTCGATCTCCCATTGCTGCGCCACGTCGATACTCCTCTTCGACAATCACGACATATCGCGTCTATGAAAACACGATATGTCGCAATTTACAACGTTGGGGCAATCCCCCACATTCGCTACATCCTGTCCTGAACGACCCGATAACATCCGGCGTGGGAGGACGGCAGTTCGTACAGCGGACTGCCACAGCACGCGGGAGGTGTCGGTGCAGGTCGCTAACTCAGCGAGTTCGGATCATGTCGGTCGCCCGACTCCGCTCAACACCACCCATGCCCGAGCGCGCACCCAGCGTCGACGCCTACAGCGACTCGTAGCCATCCTCGACTTCGCCATGATCGCCGTCGCCATCTCCCTCGCCGTCGCGCTGCGCTTCGGCGAGAACGCCGATGCCCGCGTGGGCGGCGGTTCGGAGGCCTTCGGCTACACCACGTTCTCGGTGCTGCTCGCCATCGCCTGGGTCGCGGGGTTGCACGCGATGCAGTCCTACCGTGAGGAACTCTTCGGAGTCGGTGACGACGAATTCCGTAGGGTCGCGCGCGCAACCTTCTGGGTCTTCGGAACCATCGCGATCATCGCGCTGCTCACCAAGCTCGATCTCGCCCGCGGATACCTCGCGATCGCGTTCCCGCTGGGACTCATGCTGCTGTTGGCCGAGCGGGCGCTGGTCCGCCGCTGGATCATTCAGCACCGGGTCGCGGGCGAGTACTGCGATCAGACGTTGATCATGGGCACACCACCGGAGATCCGGCGCACCGCCTCGATCATCGCGCGCAGTCCGGCTGCGGGATACCGAGTGACGGCGGTCTCCGTCATCGGTACCGAACCCGGACCCTTCGTGCTGTCCGACGGGACCGAAGTCGACAACCTCGGCGCGATCGACGACGTCGGGACGCTGGACGGAACGGTCGACTGCCTGATCGTCGCCGGTCAGAGCGCTATCTCACCGAACGAGCTCCGGCAGATCGGTTGGCAACTCGAAGGCACCGGCATCCGATTGGCGCTCACCAGCCACATGACCGATGTCGCCGGCCCCCGCATCCACCGCCGCCCGATCGAGGGCCTGCCCCTCATGAGCGTCGAGTCCCCGACATACTCCGGGCGGAAATTTGCGGTCAAGCGTGCCCTCGACATCGCGCTCAGCGCCGGAGCGCTGGTGGTCTTCTCGCCGGTGCTCGCCGTCATCGCCGCCGGCGTCTACCTGGAGGACCGTGGCCCGGTCCTCTTCCGGCAGGTACGAGTCGGCGTCAACGGACGCACGTTCCGGATGACGAAGTTCCGCTCCATGGTCGTCAATGCCGAGAAACTGCGTGACGAGCTCGTGCCCGACGACCCCACGGGTGTCCTCTTCAAGATGAAGAAGGATCCGCGCATCACCCGGGTCGGCAGATTCATCCGGACCTATTCCCTGGACGAGCTGCCACAGTTGTTCGACGTGCTGTTCGGACACATGTCACTGGTCGGACCTCGCCCACCGCTGCCCGAGGAAGTCAGCCGTTACGAGAAGCACGTGCACCGTCGCCTCAACGTGAAACCGGGAGTCACCGGGCCGTGGCAGGTCGGTGGTCGTTCGAACCTCACCTGGGAGCAGAGCGTGCAGAAGGACCTCTACTACGTCGAGAACTGGTCGGTCGTGGGCGACCTGGCCATTCTTGTCAGAACCGTCAAGGCGGTTGCGCAACGGGACGGAGCGCACTGAACCGATGTCGGACACCGAACGTATGCCGATGCGGCAGGGCGTCAACCTGGCCACGGCGTTGTGCCAGGCAGTCGCGGACGAGGTCGGCGTCCCCGTCCTGTTCCTGAAGGGACCCGCCGCAAGTCTGCAAGGCCTGCGACCGGCCGGGCACGTTTCCGGCGATGTCGACGTCATGTGTCGGCCGGCCGATCAGGGAGCCATGGCGGCCGGGCTTCGTTCCCGCGGGTGGCGCCTGCGACCGGTCTCCACCGCGGCCCGCGAGTTCACCACGCACTCAATCACTTTCATCCACGATCAGTGGCCGTGCGACATCGACCTGCACACGACGTTCCCAGGCATGCTCGCCGAGCCGACGACGAACTTCGACGCGCTCTGGAAGCACCGTGAGGAGCATGTCCTCGCCGGCACGGCCGTGCAGACCCCGGACCGTAGCGGCCAGTTCCTCATCCTGCTGCTGCACGGCCTGCGCTCACCCGACCTGGCCCGCAACGTCCAGCAAATCAGCGCCGCACGTGCGACATACACGGGGCAGTTGACTCCGCACGAGCGGTCCATGGTGCGGCAGCTCATCGCCGACACGGCTTCCGCGGAGCCGACCCAGGACTTCTTTCGGGAGCTCGGCGAACGAGTCGACGTTCCGACTCGGCCTTCGGCGGAGTACGCACTCTGGAAGCTGAAGACCGGTCCGAGCCGCACCGAGAGCTGGCTGGTCCACGCATTGCGCGCGCGAGGTTCCGAGCGCTTCCGGATCCTCTTCCGAGCGGCGGTTCCGTCGCGCGAGGACATGCATGCCGACCACCCGGAGAGCGTCGGGAGTGTATGGCGCCTGATCCGTGCTCACGGGCAGCGGCTGCACCGGGCCGCGCGGCTGACGCCCCACGCGCTGCGACAGGTGGCTCGGGCACGCCGGGCCCTTGACGCGCCCGAATCCGCCGGAGCGCAGGCTGTCGACCCCCTGACGGGCCCGTCCTCGCCGCTGCCCCAGCCGACCCGAGCCGATCGACCCGGCCGCGCTGATGCTCGCTCCACCGAGGATGCAACCACCGCAGCGATCGCCCGGCACGCCGCCGAATGGGCCGACGATCACGAGACACTGTTCGTGCTCCCCCTGGCGTCCGGCACCTCGCGAGTGCTGGCGTTGAAAGGTACGGCCGCCGTCCTGTGGACCCTTATCCAGGAGTCCGGCACGTCGGTGGACGAGCTCGCCGACGCGGCCGCAGCACGTTGGGAGATGTCGCCGGGAGAGCTGCGTGACGACGTCGAAGTCTTCTTGGCGCAACTCGTCGACTGCGGCGCCCTGCTCGCAGCGTGAGCCCGCTCGGCCGACCTGTCGACACGCCGCGTATGTCGCGGAATCCGGCTATAGCACACGCCGCTGACCTGCTGTGGCTTCCAACTGCGTGAGCGTTAGGCTGGCCCTGTATGGCGATCCCCGTCGTCATGCACCAGAACCGCACAGCCGACCCTCAGCACGGCTGTGCCGACCTTTGATGAAAGAGGCGCATTCGCGTGTCATCCCAGTCGCCTGACCCGCTCGCGACATTCGGACCCAATGAATGGCTCGTTGACGAACTCTACGAGCAGTACAAAGAAGACAAGAACTCCGTCGACAAGGCGTGGTGGAGCTTCTTCGCGGACTATCAGCCGAGGACGCCGGGCACGCAGTCCGGCAACGGCCAGCAGTCAGCCACGACGACGTCGGGGACGAGCGACGCGGCAGCTGCGAAGGCACCGGCTCAGGACACGAGCACGACTGCCGACGGCACGACCCCGGACGCCGCGAGCAGCACCAGCACCGTCGAGCCGCCCAAGGGCGCGGCGCGGCAGAAGCCGAAGGACGCACCGCGGCCCAACCCCCGCGACTGGGAGCTGAAGAACGCCAAGGTCATCGCGCGTGACGCGGCGACCCCGAAGGTCCCGGACGTCGACCCTGCCGAGGACCAGACCGTTCCGTTGAAGGGCGTTGCCGCGCGCATCGTCACCAACATGGAGGCCAGCCTCGAGGTCCCGACCGCGACCAGCGTGCGCGCCGTCCCGGCGAAGCTGCTGATCGACAACCGGATCGTCATCAACAACCACCTGTCCCGCAGCCGCGGCGGCAAGGTCAGCTTCACCCACCTGATCGGCTACGCGATCATCCGCGCACTGAAGCTCATCCCGGAGATGAACTACGCCCTCGGCGAGGACGAGAAGGGCAAGCCGACCCTGGTCAAGCCGGGTCACGTCGGCTTCGGCCTGGCCATCGACCTGCAGAAGGACGACGGCTCGCGCACCCTCGTCGTGCCCAGCATCAAGGGCGCCGAGGAGATGGACTTCGCGCAGTTCTGGGCGTCATACGAGGAAATGGTCCGCAAGGCGCGCGGCAACAAGCTGACGATCGACGACTACGCCGGCACCACGATCAGCCTGACCAACCCGGGCGGCATCGGCACCGTGCACTCGATCCCCCGCCTGATGAAGGGCGCGGGCGCGATCATCGGCGTCGGCGCGCTGGAATACCCCGCGGAGTGGCAGGGAGCCAGCAAGGACACGCTCAACGACAACGCGGTCAGCAAGATCATCACGCTGACCTCCACCTACGACCACCGCGTCATCCAGGGCGCTGTGTCGGGTGAGTTCCTGCGCGTGGTCCACCAGCTGCTGCTCGGCGGCGACGGCTTCTACGACGAGATCTTCCAGTCGTTGAAGATCCCCTACGAGCCGATCCGCTGGGTCCAGGACATCGACGCCGGACACGACGACGACATCAACAAGGTCGCCCGCGTCCAGGAGCTCATCCACTCCTACCGCGTGCGCGGCCACCTGATGGCCGACACGGACCCACTGGAGTACAAGCAGCGTCGGCACACCGACCTCGACGTCACCACGCACGGCCTCACCCTGTGGGACCTCGACCGCACCTTCCCGACCGGTGGGTTCGGCGGCAAGCCGTTCCTGAAGCTGCGCGAGATCCTCGGCATCCTGCGGGACGCCTACTGCCGCTCGATCGGCATCGAGTACATGCACATCCAGGATCCCGAGCAGCGGGCCTGGGTGCAGAGCAAGGTCGAGAAGGGCTACGAGAAGCAGTCCAGCGCCGAGCAGCTGCGCATCCTGCGCCGCCTGAACGCCGCGGAGGCCTTCGAGACCTTCCTGCAGACCAAGTTCGTCGGCCAGAAGCGCTTCTCACTCGAGGGTGGCGAGTCGGTCATCGCGATGCTCGACCGGATCATCTCCGAGGCCGCCGACAGCAAGATGGACGAGGTCTGCATCGGTATGCCGCACCGCGGCCGCCTCAACGTGCTGGCCAACATCGCCGGCAAGTCCTACGGGCAGATCTTCCGCGAATTCGAGGACCAGCAGTCACCGAAGTCGGTGCAGGGTTCGGGCGACGTGAAGTACCACCTCGGCACCGAGGGCACGTTCACCTCCGACGCCGGCAACAGCACCAGCGTCTACCTGGCGGCCAACCCCTCGCACCTCGAGGCGGTCAACCCGGTGCTGGAGGGCATCGCCCGCGCCAAGCAGGACCGCATCAACCTGGCCGGCGCCGACTTCACGGTGCTGCCGATCCTGATGCACGGTGACGCGGCGTTCGCCGGTCAGGGCATCGTCGCCGAGACGCTCAACCTGTCGCAGCTGCGCGGCTACCGCACGGGCGGCACGATCCACATCGTGGTCAACAACCAGGTGGGCTTCACGACCGCACCGTCGCAGAGCCGCAGTTCGACATACAGCACGGACGTCGCCCGGATGATCCAGGCGCCGATCTTCCACGTCAACGGTGACGACCCCGAGGCGTGTGTCGGCGTCGCGGAGCTGGCGTTCGAATACCGGCAGAAGTTCAACCGCGACGTCGTCATCGACATGGTCTGCTACCGCCGCCGTGGTCACAACGAGGGCGACGACCCGTCGATGACCCAGCCGATGATGTACAAGCTCATCGAGTCCAAGCGCAGTGTCCGCAAGCTCTACACCGAGGCCTTGATCGGCCGTGGCGACATCACGCCGGAGGAGGCCGAGGGCGCGCTGAAGGACTACCAGAAGCAGCTCGAGCGAGTCTTCACCGAGACCAAGGCCGCCAAGAGCGAGTCCTCGGCCCCGGCCGCCGACAGCTCGGTCGGCACCGACGCCGAGGGCCACGGTGGCCTGGAGCGCCCGTCCGCACAGGAGGAGGACGACACCCGCGCCGACGGCAGTGTCTTCGACACCGCGATCAGCAGCGACGAGTTGCTGACCATCGGCAAGACCTGGGCGAGCCCGCCGGACGGCTTCACCGTCCACCCGAAGCTGGCCAAGCTGATGCAGCGCCGCGCGGACATGACCACCAGCGGCGGCATCGACTGGGCGATGGGCGAGATGCTCGCGTTCGGTTCGCTGCTGATGGAGGGCACCCCGGTGCGTCTCGCCGGTCAGGACAGCCGACGCGGCACCTTCGTGCAGCGTCACTCGGTGCTGATCGACCACACCAACGGCAACGAGTGGACGCCGCTGCGCTACCTCTCGCAGGACCAGGCGTGGTTCTGGGTCTACGACTCGCTGCTCAGTGAGTATGCCGCGCTCGGCTTCGAATACGGCTACTCCGTCGAGCGCCCGGACGCCCTCGTGTTGTGGGAGGCGCAGTTCGGCGACTTCGTCGACGGCGCCCAGACCATCATCGACGAGTTCATCAGCTCCTCGGAGCAGAAGTGGACCCAGCGTTCCTCGGTCGTGCTGCTGCTGCCGCACGGTTTCGAGGGCCAGGGCGCCGACCACTCCTCCGCACGCATCGAGCGCTTCCTGCAGATGTTCGCCGAGGACAACATGACGATCGCCTACCCGTCGACGCCGGCGTCATACTTCCACCTGCTGCGTCGTCAGGCGGCGGCTCGCCCGCGCAAGCCGCTGATCGTCTTCACCCCGAAGCAGCTGCTACGCCTGAAGGCCGCGACCTCCAACACGGAGGACTTCACCAACGGTCGCTTCCGTCCGGTGATGTCCGACCACGAGTCGCCGAAGCCGGAGGACGTGACGCGCGTGCTGTTGGCGTCGTCGCGTGTGGTCTACGACCTGGAGGCCGAGCGCGCGAAGCGCGGCGACACGCAGACCGCGATCGTCCGCGTCGAGCAGCTCGCGCCGATCCCGGCCAAGGAGATCGCCGAGGAGCTGCGCAAGTACCCGCACGCCGAGATCGTCTGGGTGCAGGACGAGCCGAAGAACCAGGGCGCCTGGCCCTTCATGGCACTCAACCTGCCCGAGCTGCTCGCTCCGCTCGGCGAGTCCCGCCCGATGCGGCTGGTCTCCCGTCCGGCAGCGGCAGCCCCGGCCACCGGCTCGCACAAGCGCCACGACGAGCAGCGTGACCAGCTGATGAAGCAGGCCTTCGACCGCTGATCCTCACCCCGCTGGTCGAGTAGCGACTGGCGGAGCGAAGCGGGGGAAGTCGCGTATCGAAACCAAGGGGGCCGCACACCACCCGGTGTGCGGCCCTTCTGTCTTGCGTTATCAGTCCGGCCGGAGTGGACTCGGCAACAACTCCCAACGGTCGGGACTTACTGGCACGTGGGAGTATGCCGGTCAGGCCTTGACGCGCTTGGACCGCCGGCTGAACACGTCACCCAGCAACACCAGGACCACCGCCAGCAGGAACATGATCGTGCCGATCACGTTGACCTGCATGGGAACTCCGCGCTGCGCCGAGCCCCAGACGAACATCGGGAATGTCGTGGTCTGGCCGGCGTTCAGGTTGGTGATGATGAAGTCGTCGAACGACAACGAGAAACTCAGCAGCGACGCCGCGAGGATGCCGGGCAGGACCAGCGGGAAGGTGACCCGCCAAAAGGCTTGCCGTTCATTGGCATACAGGTCCATGGCCGCACTCTCGAGATCCTCGTTCATGCCGCCGAGACGCGCCTTGACGGTGACGATGACGAACGACAGACAGAACATGACGTGCGCGATCAGGATGGTGATCCCGCCGAGGTGAGCGCTCTGGTGCAGCGACACGAAGAGCGCCAGCAGCGACGAACCCATCACGATCTCCGGCGACGCCATCGGCAGGAAGATCACGATGTTGGCCAACGACCGACCGGCGAACTTGTGCCGCACCAGCGCGAACGCGGCCATCGTGCCGATCGCGACGGAGATCAAGGTGGCGACGACGCCGATCCACAGGCTGGTCTTCAGCGACGAGCACATCCCCTGCGGCGCGCAGATGTTGGTCCAGTTGTTCGTCGTGAAGCGTTGGAACGAATACAGATTGCGGTTCTTGCTGCTGTCGTTGAAGCTCATCAGGATGACGACGGCGATCGGCAGCAGCATGTAGGCCAGCACCAGCAGACCGATGACCAGCGCGAACTTGTCGGCAACGAAACGGCGCAGGGTTCTCATTCCGGGGCCCCCGCGAAGTATCGGAGCGACGAAGGAGCGGAGAACTTCGTGGGGTGGTTCATACCAGGTCCTCCGTGCCGCTCTTACGGATCCAGATCATCACCATCACCAGGATGATCACCATCAACACGACCGACAGCGCACCGGCAGCGGCGTAGTCGTTGCTGGTGGTGAAGAGGTCTTGTATGACGTTGCCGACCATCCGCTGGTTCGGACTGCCGAGCAGCTGCGCGTTGATGTAGTCACCGGTCGCGGGGATGAACGTCATCAGCGTCCCGGACACGACACCGGGCAGTGACAGCGGGAAGGTGACCTTCCAAAACGCTTTGGCCGGAGTGGAATACAGGTCTCCGGCTGCCTCGATGAGCCGCGGGTCCATCTTCTCCAGGCTGGCGTAGAGCGGCAGCACCATGAACGGCAGGAAGTTGTAGGTGAGGCCCGCGATGACCGCGACCGGCGTGGCCAGCAGGTGCCCGTCGTGGCCGAGCACGTGGACGGTCTTCAGCGAGTTCACGATGACCGAGTCGTCACCCAGGATCAGCTTCCAGGACAAGGTCCGCACCAGGAAGCTGGTGAAGAACGGCGCGGCGACCAGCACCAGCAGCAGGTTGCGCCACCTGCCGGCCTTGAACGCGATCGCATAGGCCAGCACGTAGCCCATCAGCAGGCACAGCAGGGTCGCGATGACGCCATACACCAGCGAGCGCAGGATGAACGGCCAGTACTTGTCGATGACGTGCGGGAAGTTCTGCACGTGCCACGTCATGTGGTAGCCGGTGTTGATCGAACCCTTGGGGTTGAAGAGGCTCGCGGCGACCAGCGAATAGAACGGTATGACGAAGAACAACCCCAGCCAGAGGGCTGCCGGGGCCAGCAGCAGGTAACCGGTGTACTTGCGTTTCATCAGTCGTCCTGGATGCCGGCGTTGACGTCCTGGCTGGCGTCGAGCAGGAACGCGTACTCCGGGCGCCACGACACCGAGACCTTGGTGCCGGTCGGCAGGACGCCGCGAGCGCCGGTGTTCTGCTCGAACGCCATCAGCTCCTGGCCCCACGGCATACGCACTTGGTACTGCGTACTGACGCCGATGAAGCTGGCGTCGGTGATCACGCCACCGCTGAGCGAGTTGCCGGGTGCGTCGATGGTTTCGCCCTCGGGTGCGACCAGCACCTTCTCCGGGCGTATGCCGAGCCAGCCCTCCCCCGAGTCGCTGTGCGCACGATCGACCGGCACCGACACCTTGGTGCCGTGCATGTCACCGACCACGAACTCACCCTCGTGACCGTGGATCGTGGTGGCGATCAGGTTGGACTGACCGAGGAAGTTCGCGACGAACGTGGTCTTCGGATTCTCGTAGAGCTCGCTGGGTGCGCCCATCTGCTCGATGACTCCGCCATTCATCACCGCGATGGTGTCGGCCATGGTCATGGCCTCCTCCTGATCGTGGGTGACGTGCACGAAGGTGAGACCGACCTCGGTCTGAATCCGCTTGAGTTCCAACTGCATTGCGCGACGCAGTTTCAGGTCCAGTGCTCCGAGCGGTTCGTCGAGCAGGAGCACCTCGGGGCGGTTGATCAGCGCACGGGCGAGCGCCACGCGCTGCTGCTGACCACCGGAGAGCTGGGCCGGTTTCTTCTTCGCCTGTGGCTGCAGCTCGACCAGCTCGAGCATCTGGTCGACGGCCGACTTCACTTCCTTCTTGCCACGTCGCCGCAGTCCGAACGCGACGTTGTCGGCGATGGTGAGGTGCGGGAAGAGCGCATAACTCTGGAAGACGGTGTTGACCGGTCGCCGGTAGGGCTTGTCGTAGGTGATGTCGAGATCGCCGAGGTGGATGGTGCCCGAGGTCGGCCGCTCGAGGCCGGCCACCATCCGCAACGTCGTGGTCTTGCCGCAGCCGGACGGGCCGAGCAGCGCGAAGAAGGAACCCTGCGGCACGACCAGGTCGAGCGACTTCACGGCGGTGAAAGTGGCGAATTCCTTTGTCAGCTGCGAGATTCGCAGGTCCCTGCCACCCTCATCCGCCTTGGACGTCATTGAAGTCTCCCTTGTAGTCGCGCTCTTTGTATTCGGGCAGGGTCATGAAGGAGTGGGTCTGTTTCAGCGTCTTCTCGGAGGGGAAGATCAGTTGGTTGTCGACGAGTGACTTGTCGACCTTCGCCATCGCCTCCTGCGCACCCTTCACCGGGCAGATGTAGTTGTTGTATGCCGCCAGGCGCGCGGCGACTTCCGGCTCGTAGTAGTAGTTGATCCACTCCTCGGCGTTCATCTCGTGCTGCGCCATGTTCGGGACCAGCATGTTGTCGGACCAGATCATGGCGCCCTCCTCGGGCGTCACGAAGACGAGGTTCTTGTCACCCGACGCGGCGATGTCACCGGACCACGCGATGGACGCCTTGAGGTTCCCGGCCGACAGGTCGTTGATGTAGTCGTTGCCGGTGAAGGCGCGAATCTGACCGCTCTCCCGGGACTTTCGCAGTTTCTCGATCGCGCGCTGCCACTCGGCGTCGGTGAACTTCGACGGGTCGGCACCGTCGGACAGCAGCACCAGACCCATCGTGTCCGGCATCTCGATGAGCACCGAGATCCGCCCGTTCAGGTCGCTGCGGGTCAGCAGGTCGGTGACGTTGTGCACGCCCTTGGGCAGCACCTTCTTGTTGTAGGCGATGCCGGCCAGGCCGCCCTGCCATGGCGCGGAGTACTTGCGCGTCGGGTCGAAGTCGACGTTGCGGTACTGGTCGAGCAGGTTCTTGTGCAGGTTGGGCACCTTCGCCGCGTCGAGCGGCTGGATCCAGCCGAGGTCGATCATCCGGGCGGCCATCCAGCCGGTGAGGACCATCAGGTCACGGCCGGTGCTCTGACAACCACCGAGCTGGTTCTTGACCTTGGCGAAGAACTCGTCGTTGTCGTTGATGTCCTCGGTGTAGGTCACCCTGATGCCGGTCTGGGCCTCGAAGTCCTGCATCGTGGTCTTGGTCTTCGAGCCCTTCTCCGGCTGGTCGATGTAGAGCGGCCAGTTGGAGACGTAGAGCCGCTTGTCCGAGGACCGGTCGCGCACCCGGCACGACGACGGGCTCTGCTTGAGACTGGGCGTGCCGAAGGCCGGCAATACGGCGACGCTGCCGAGCCCGAAGGCACCGGCAGCACCCCATTTGAGGACAGAGCGTCGGTCGACAGAACGCGACGCACCGGAGGATCTGGTCAAGGGATGCCCTTCCGAGGAGGATCCGAAGAATCCTGGCATGGCCACCTGCCGCCGACAACCAAGTCACGGATTTCGTTGCCTTCGTGATCAAACCATGGACACGGCCCGGAATGGCGCCATTTTTCAGCCGCGGAATTCGCACCTACTGCGGGTTGAGTAGGGCGAGGAACGAGCCCGTGTCGAAACCCCGCCCCTCCAAGGTGGTTGAGGAGCAGCGAGGCGCTGGCCGAGCCGCGTCTCGAAACCCCGCCCCTCCAAGGTGGTTGAGGAGCGGCGAGGCGCTGGCCGAGCCGCGTCTCGAAACCCCGCGGGTCTCGATACACCTCCCCCGCTTCGCTCC
Organism: Flexivirga sp. G2; assembly: GCF_055397625.1. Classification (NCBI taxonomy): domain Bacteria; kingdom Bacillati; phylum Actinomycetota; class Actinomycetes; order Micrococcales; family Dermacoccaceae; genus Flexivirga; species Flexivirga sp. G2. The sequence continues at coordinate 1,145,556 of NZ_AP039675.1, read as the reverse complement.
TCCGGCACTCGACCAGCTTTGATTGCCTACCCTTCGATCCGCCGCTCGTGCCTCGCGGCTACTCAGGACGACGCTCGACCAGCTCGAGTCGCCTGATCACTTCACCGGCCGCCCGGTCGGCGGCATCGACCGCGCCCTCCATGTAACCGCTCCAGTGCGTGGCGGTCTCGGTCGACGCCCAATGGATCGGCCCGATGGGCGGGGTCAGCGCGCGCCCGAAGTTGGTCCACACCAGCGGCCCCATGTTCGCGTTGTAACACCCACGGGTCCATTGCCGGTCGGACCACTCGCCGTCGACATAGTGCGTCGGCTCGGCCGCTCGCGGGCCGAAGTGCCGCACCGCTTCCGCGATCAGCGCCGCGCGACGCTCGGCCTCCGGCCACCGCCCGAAGGTACGTGCCTGCTCGCCCTCCAGGAAGAGCAGCAACTGCCCGTATGACGCGTCGGCCGGACTCGTGTCGTTCGACATACGCGACGGTCCGAGGTCCGAAATAAGTTGTCCGCTCAGCCCGTTCGCGCGCCAGAAGGGTTCGTCATACGTGAGAAACGCCTTCATGGCGGAGGCCTGCGGCATCCGCTGGGTGAGTTGGTCGCGGACGCCGGGCAGCGGCGGGTCGTACATGATGCGCGCGCCGAGCGTCGGTGCGAGCGCGACGATCACGCGTCGGGCGCGGACGACCAGTCCCCCGCGGCAGTGGACCGTCACCGACTCGGGCGTGTGCTCGATGAGCATGACCGGCTGCCCGAGCCTCACCCGCTCCCCCAACTGGTCGGCGAGCGCCTGCGGGATCCGGCTGCTGCCACCGACGAAGCGGGTCGTCTGCGCGCCGCCCTCGGACTCGGCGAACAGTTGCGCTCCGACGCCGCAGGTCTGCAGGTTGTAGAGCATGTCGAGCAGCGACACCTCGGCCATGGGGACCGCGAGGATGCCGACCGTGCAGATCTCGAGCAGCCGCTCGGCGACCGGTGGCAGCTGCTGTGCGGCCAGCCACTGTGCGGCGGTGATCGCGTCCCATTCGGCGGCGTGCTCGGCATCCCACGGTGCGTCGAGCGGGACCTGCTGGGAGAGCCGGTCCAGCTCGGCGAGAGCCTGATCGAGCGCGGTCAGCTCGGTGGCGTGCATGCCGTGGAAGTCGTTCTCCCGCTGCACCGGCGCACCGAGCAGCTCGTAGGTCGCCTCGCCCTCCTCGAACTGCGCGAACGTGTCGACCCCGAGTTCCGCCGCCAACGCACGCATCCGGTGGTGGGTGTCGCCGATCCACTGCGCCCCGATCTCGACGTCGACACCCGGCGCGACCTGCTGGGTGAGGATCCGCCCGCCGACCCGGTCATCGGCCTCCAGCACGATCGGCTCCAGCCCGGCACGAAGCACTTCACGTGCGGCATACAGACCGGACAAGCCGGCGCCGACGACGACAACGTCAGCAGAAACAGGTGTCTCGGACATCGCGACCCTCCCGACAGCAACCAGCGGCGCGCTCATCATGCCCGACGACAGAGGTGGTTGAGGAGCGGCGACGAACGCGAGTCGGTCGAGTAGGGCGAGGAACGAGCCCCGTATCGAGACCACGAAGGCAAGATGGTTGAGGAGCGGCGAGGAACGAGCCGCGTCTCGAAACCTCCCCACCGCGGTTATACATTCTCAAGCGTGTACTTCACGGACCGTGGCATCGAAGAACTCGCCCAGCGACGCGGCGATGAGGAGGTCAGCCTCGGCTGGCTGGCCGATCAAATGCGCACATTCGTCGATCTGAACCCCGAATTCGAAACCCCTGTGGAGCGACTCGCGACGTGGCTTGCCCGCCTCGACGACGAGGATGAGTGAGAATGTCCCACGTGACAAACCACCACGACGGCAGCGAACCCGAGTTCAGTCCCACTGCTCGCTTTCACGTCACCGAAGGCGACCGCAAGGTCGGCTTGTGCTTCGTGGGCGACTCTTTCGTCGCAGGCTTGGGCGACCCGAAGGCTCTCGGCTGGGTTTCCCGTGTCGTGGCCCGCACCCCGCATTCGGGCATCGACCTCGCCAGTTACAACCTCGGCATACGGGGCCAGAGCTCGACCGACGTGCTCGCCCGCTGGCAGAGCGAGTGCGAGCCGCGGTGGGAGAAGGCCAACGAACGTCGCCTGGTGGTCAGTGTCGGCCTCAATGACATCGCGCAGGGTCTGACGACCGCACGCTCGCGGCTCAACCTCGCGAACATCCTGGACGACGCCTCGTCCTCCGCGATCTCCTCGTATGTCGTGGGCCCCTCCCCGACGATCGACGCCGAGACCAACGACCGGCTGCAGACCCTCGTCGACGCACAGGCCGACGTCTGCTCACGCCGCGGCGTCACGTATGTCGACTGCTTCCGCCCGCTGCTCGGCCACGACCAGTGGCACGCGGACCTGGCGTCCGGTGACGGCATGCACCCCGGCCAGGCCGGCTACGGCCTCATCGCGTGGCTCGTTCTGCACGCCGGCTGGCAGAGCTGGCTGCAGCTCGACGCGTAAGTTCGCGTTTGACCGCGTCTCGCTCCAACAAGCGCGTAGCGGCACGTATCCTCCTCCCATGGATCCGATGATCGCTCGACTGAAGCGCCGTGCGCGCCGTCGATTGAAGCCGCAAGATTGCAAGGAGACCTACACCCAGCAGGTCCTTGAATCACGCAGTGATCCGGTCTATCTCGAGATCGGCGTACGAGACGGCGACAGCTTCCGAGCGGTGACCGCGGCGAAGAAGATCGGCATTGATCCGTACCAGCACAAGTCCATGACGAGGCTCCGCGATGGCGAGCAGTTCTTCAACAAGCCTTCGGACGAGTTCTTCGCCGAGGACGCTGACCGGGTCCTCAAGGACAACCCCATCGACGTCGGCCTTGTCGACGGCCTGCACTGGTTCGAGCAGGCGCTGCGGGACGTCCTCAACATCGAGCGCTATTCGGCTCCGGGGGCAGTGATTCTGCTGGACGACATGAACCCGAAGACCCGCGAACTGCAGGATGTTTTCATTCAGGGACAGGCCTGGAATGGCGACGTCTGGAAGATCGGTGCCTATATTCAGGCAGAACGCCCCGATCTCGACTTCGTCACCATCGACGCCGATCAGGGTGTCGGTGTGATCAGCAACCTCAATCCGTCGGCGCCATGGCCGACGGCCGAGACGTTGAAGAAATACGACGAGCTCACATACGACTACCTAGATGCACACCGTCGAGAGGTTCTTCAGTTGCGGCCGCCGACCGAACCGCTCGTGGTCTGATCACTGTTTCGCATCGACTCGGCTAGCTTGAATTCAGGGCCGAAGCCGTAGGCCTCCCAGTGCGCAGCGAGTGCATCGGGCCACTCGCGGGCCGACAAATTCGGACTCTGGCGAGGCCGCTGTTCACGCGCTGCATCGACGACGGTCGTGAGTGAAGCCGCGGTCAGCGGAGGTCGGTACCGAAAGACCCAGCCTGGTCCGACCTCGTCCTCAACCTGGCGGGTCATCGGGCTGTCAGGAACTACGACGGGTCGAGCCAAGGAAAGTGCCGCGAGGAGGGCACCAGAATTCTCCATTCGGAGGTACGGGAGGACAACGACCTCCGATTGCTCGATCTCCTTGACCAGCGCTGCGTCAGACAGAAGCTCGATCTGCGCGGAGACATCTGAACGAGCTTCGACGGCAGCCTCGATCCTGGACACAAGTGCCGGATCTACGCCATGCCCGGCGAGTCGGAGGCTGATGCCCTCGAGGGCATGACCCTGCCGTGCCGTCTCGAAAGCCGACAGAAGCTGATCCACGCCTTTGTAGCTGCGAATGAGCCCGAAGAACAGCAGTCGCCCTCGAACGGTCGCTGGATCGGAACGGAACTGGTCGTAGTAGTCGCGGTAGTGGCCATGCAGAATCACTCGGTCTCGGCTGCTGGTCTCCACACCATCGTGGAGGTAGATGCGCTCACTTGTGGAGCGGTCGAGCCAGCGTGACATCCAACGCTCCATCGCGTCCGCTGGTTCGTGTGGCGTCGAGTTGTGGACGGTGCGGACAATACGGATCCCCCGCCAACGATGGGAGATTAAGAACGCGCTCAGGAGTGCCGCCTTCACGGCCCTGACGAGACACGAGCTTCCCCGCATCAGCTGTTCTGGCCAATGCACGTGAAGCACATCGATGCGTCCGATGAGCAGGCGCCGCCACGAAAAGCCCTCAACGTCAGCAGCCGACGTCAACCCACTGACGAGTTGCCGGACGTAGGGATTCATCTGGCCTGCGCCATCGAGAGTGAAGGACATCATCACAACCGGGCGCCGCATCACCGGGCCTCCGATACCGGTTGACACCACAGATCCTCCGGAAACGCCTTGAGAAGGCTCTGCGCATTCCACGCGGCCAATGGATCCTCGCGACGTCGCGCAACGGCCCGCGCGGAGTTGATCGCGGCCGCCAGCGATGCCTCCGGCTGCACCACTGATCCACCAGTGCCCTCGACATAGTCGAGGTATTTGAAGGGGTGCTCGGAGTCCGAGGTCATGAGCGCCGCAGGAATTCCGAATGCTTGTCCAATGACATATCCATGCAGAGACGAGCCCACGACGATCTCAGCGCCCGTGATCTCACGTACTACGCGGCGCCAATTCCACTGGGGATTCACGAAGTCCGCGTGACTGCGAAACTTCCATGCGTCGTGCAGGTTCGGAACTATTGCGAGCTCACGATGCTTCTCGGTAGCTCTCAACTGCGGAAACAGGATCGGAAGCAGCAGCGCTGGGTCCCCATAGACCTCTGGAGCGGCAAGGCCCCGAGCCAGGAGCCAATCGCGCGTGCGAGGTCCGCGTACTGCTCTCAGGTCCAGCCTGTCGAACGAGTACTCGCCGGCGCCGATCTTCCCGTTGACTCCTGAACCCCACACTGTGTCGCCGTCGTGCGCGAAGTGGAGCACCGAACCGACACAGAGCAGGCGCCGGTCATCACGCGAGCGAGGCTCTAACCCCCGGCTGCGACATATCGCATCGACGATGACCGGACCGAGCAGGTCGCCGAAATTGTTGCGTCGCCTTCCGAACTCATGGCCCCGGATAACCCTCGAACGGGGATTCCAGTGGACAACCTCGACCATTGCTACTTCCGTATCTTGCGAACAACATCAATGACAACGTGACGGTCGTCGACGAAACCAGGCACGGCAAAGAGCACTATGCCGTACGCGATCACGCCAAGACCAAGCCCTGCCACCACGGTCGCAGCGTTCGGGATGCCGTGCGATGTCATCAGCCGTTGGACCTCCCATGTCAGAGCGAACGCACTTATCGCCAGCACCATCGGTCGGGCAACGCCGAGGACGAGGTCGGCGGCCTTGATCCCTGCTCGACGCATCGGCAGGCAGGTGAGGACCACCCAGTTGAGGATGAAGCTGACGGTTACGGCCCAGGAGACCGCAACGATCCCGTGTGATACGGCGACCGCAATGAGCACGACCAGAATCGCTCTCGTGACGATCGAGTAGCGCAACTGGATCCCCGTCATCCCCAGCGCCATGAAGGTCCAGTAGTAGACGTAACCCAGAGCCTGAAACACGCCACCGATCGCCAACACCTGGAACACTGATGCGGACTCCGACCAGCCTGGTCCGAGGAGCATCGGTAGTAGGGCGTGCGCCAAACCGCCGGCGACTGCGAACACTCCTCCGAGCGAATACGCCAGGCACAACTGAGCCGTCCGGACCGCCCTGGAAAAGCGCCGTGGCCGCCCCTGCATCCTGGACAACACCGGCAACGCCACTCGAGTCAACGGGGTAGCGATCTGCTGTACCGGCATCTTGAGGAACTGGAAGCCCTTGTCATAGACGCCGAGCGGAATCGGGCCAAGCACCCGGCCGACAAAGAGTGAATCAACGTTTGAGCTCACGAAACTCAGCAACTGCACACCGAAGGTATTGCCACCAAAAACGACCAGTGATCTCATGGGCGCCCGGCGGGGCAGCCCCGGCGACCACTCACTCGCGCGTACGAGGACGACGAGCACGACGGCCGCTGCGGCTGCCTGCTGTGCGACAAGGGCCCAGACGCCGGCGCCCAGCACGGCGGCAATGATCGCAGTTGATACCCCGACCACCTGACTCAGGACGTCGGCGACTGCGAGTTGGGCGAACTTCAAGCTACGGGACGCGCTCGCTGAGAATTGAGCGGTCATCGCTTGCACCACGAAAACGACAGCGATAGCCGCAAGTATCGCGGACAGCTTCGGCGCGTTGAAGAAGTCTGAAACTTGCCGGCGAGACACGATGACCAAGACTGCAATGATCAGGCTGACCGAAGTGTTCAGCCAGAACAGGTTGGTTTGTTGTTGACGGCTGATGCGAGGAGCCTGAATCGTGGCAGACGAAAATCCGAAGTCCGACAAGAGCTGGGCCGCCCCCACGAAGACAAAGGCCAGTGAGTAGAGCCCGAAATCTACCGGGGACAGTATCCGCGCCAGGACGATCATCGACGCGGCTTGGAGCATGAACTTCGTCCACTGCCCTGCGAGCGTCAGCGATGCTCCGCGGACTGCGACACCACCGCCGACTCGGTGGCTTGTTGCCTGATCCGACTCCTGGGTCACAACGACCTCTGTGTCACACGGACGTGTGAGGTTTCACCTTCGACCGTACGATCATCGGAAAGCGACGACTGACCGCTGATCCGCGCAAAAAAGGCTCCAGCGACGAAGAACCACGTCACCAGCAGGAACATTGACATCATCGCCCAGCCGGTCAACAAGATCACGAGCATTCCTGGCGCGGCCATCAAAACAACAAGCGCGGCCGGGTCCTGCTTCCGTGCCCGCATGCTTCTGACAATCAATTGAACGTGCGGTATGAACATGAGTATCGCCAACGGGATCCCGATGGAGCATGCGGTGAAGAGGAATACGTTGTGCACGGGATAGCCGAGGGCCGTATCGGCCGAGAATTTCGACACGACGTCGATGTACCTGTTCGGACCCGTTCCGGTGTACGGCGACCGCCACAACTGCTCAATACCGGCCGATAGCAACTCCGGTCGCGCACCACCGTTGGGGTCTTCGGCGATTCGACTGTCGAACTGTTGAAAGAACACACCAAGGCCCACGCCGACCCCGATGACGATGATCGTGCGCAGAGTGCTGGGTATCCCGCGAGAGGCGAAGAACGCCCAGAACACGAGGAGACTGACGAGCGCGACAGTATTTGCACGACTGACCGTCATTCCGACGACCGGGATCGCAAGCGTGACACCGATATAGGCGTATTTTCGTGTAATTCTGTCCGAACTCAACGCCAGTACGAGCAGGACGACGACCATCATGAAGGCAATCTTGCTCAGGTTTGCAGGGTGCCCGATCGTACCGAAAACGCGCCCAGCGTCAGCTGTCGTCACGCGGCCCGTACTGGTCAGTTGCTCCGGGAGATGGATTCGGCGATATTCCAACACCTCAACGGCTAGTTCGATCATCAAGATCAGCGAGAAGAGTTTCGCGGTGAACCGGGTGATGTCTACGTCGTCGAACAACTCGCGCCCGACGAAGGAACCAGCGGCCCAGGCCCCAATACCCGTCAGCACCGCGATCATTCCTGACCATGATTCACTATCCGGTGCCCACACATAAAAAAGTAGTGCGAATGATCCGATGATGACGGCCCAGAACGCGCGCGGAAGCCGCGATGTCCTGTGCTCCGGCGGTGCGGTGAATATACCGATCAACGCAACGGCGACTGCGATCGTATAGGAGGTTATCGTCAAATTCGGAGTGCTCAGATCGCCGAACGTTCCTAGCGGAACCGAATTGAGTTCATGAAGAGTTCGCGGGAACAGGAACGCAAACACGGAAATGTTGAATATCGCACCCTTCACGCGACCGAGCACGAGGGGCGCAACGATGCAAATGGCCAGTACTGCGACTAGTTTTGTCATATCAGAGTCCAATATTCGCGGCCATGAGATCAGCGACACCCTGCGCGCGCACGGCCCAGGAATTCGTCCTGCAGAACGCCACGCGGTCCGGTACAGCGAGAAGCGGCGGAATCTTGAGGTCAGTCACGGTCTGGTCAGGAACAAAGCCCACCAACGGAGCCGCCCCGAGGCCGGGCGGAATCAGCGCAGTGGGCACGATTGTCGGTAGGCCCAATGCCGCGAACTGGTAGGCCTTCATGAGGTCCTGGCTCAACGTGTAGTCGTTGACGAGATGCGGTATCAGGCATACGGTCCTCGACCCCGCGACGTGTCCTAGGTCGGACACTGGCAACCAGTCAACGACCCTCAAACTCACGTCCGTACGCCGCTCGGCTTGCTTCAGGATGTCCAGCATCGCTGCGCTTGTGCCGGGTGCCCCGATCAGGACCTCACGCCAGCGACCGGAAAGCACGAAGTTGCGCAGCATGTCCCAGTCCGTGCGACCGTCCATGAAGGTCCCGAGCACGACGAGCCGCTGAAGGGAGTCGCCTGCGATCGGGACGTCGGCGAGACTGGGGTCAACTCCGTTCGGGATGATGTGGCTATCAGCAAGCCCGAGCTTGCGGGCCATGTACGAAGTGTTGACCGTGATGGTGGTGGAGGCTTCTTGCCCCACCCGGCTCATCGTGCGGTAGGTCGCACTTGCGATCGCTCGATGTAGCGGATTGATGTCCGGCGCGATCGACCAGTCGTCGTAGTAGTCACGCCAAACGGCATCTCTGACGCCGCGGAAGACCGGAGAAAGGACCGCCCATGCTCCGTCGGATCGCGGGACGGTCGGATACCAGGGCGCGCGTGCACGAATCTGGTGGGTACCGGCAGAAGGTGCTCGACCTGCGTGGACGAATACGGTCTTCTCGCTGATCAAACCCATCCGGCTGAGTTGGTTGACGAGTTGCACGGGACGCGTGTGGCGTGCCGCGTTAGGTGGCACCGACCAGGCAACTCCCTCGATCACTCGACTTACTGGGACGCCTTGGTTACCGGCGAGATTCATGTGTGCGCTTCGATTCATTGCTCGCCAGACTCTCCGCGGGCCAAGGCAGCGCCGAGTGACCGAGGGAACATGTACGACGACCGGTACCCCAACTCGCTGTCCATCGCGAGGCCGCTGAGATCGACGAACTTCTTCATTGCCAACAGCGGTTGGGTCAGGCGTCGGCGAGATCGGCGCAGTGGCGAGGAAGAATCGGCCGCGCCCGACATACCCACGACCTGTCGTCCGTGCGTCCGATATTTCACGAGAACGGACGGATCGACACCCATCTGATCGTTCGCGACCGCCGACAACGAGTACCACCTGTCATGCAGCCAGCCCTGCGGCACCGAACCTCCACCCAGAATCCGGTCCGGCATCACCGCTGACGCCGCACCCGTGGCGATTGGGTGAGCGAGCGCGTACCGCATCCGCTCAGCGTGCGCCAAGGTCGCCCAGGCCTCAGGAACCGGGTACTCGTCCCGCAAGGTCGCGCCGGTCGGTCGGGACTGCGCATCGATCAACGAACCATCTGCGGCGACCATTGCGCACTTCGGCTTCGCCTCAAACCATGCATGGTGAGCTGCGGCCCGATGCGACAGCCAGACATCGTCCTGGTCGGCCAGAATCACGATGTCGGTGCCCGCCGCCGCCATGCCCGCCGCGAAGTTCTGAGCGATCCTGGTGTAGAGACCCGCGTGGCGCGGAAGGGTGGGAGCACCCACGATTCGCAACGCAGCCGTGTCCGTCAACGCGGACGCGACCATCTCGACCGATTCGTCCGTCGAGTGGTCGTCGACAAGGACCACCTCGTCCAGTGGCCGGGTTTGGTTGATCATTGAATCCAGCTGCTCTCCGAGGTACCGCGCACCGTTGTGTGTGACCATCACACAGCCGACGGAGAGTTCAGCCATGCGGCAAGCTAACCGGTGCCGCGAGCCCGACCGCATTGCGCAGCCGCTCTTCGTACAAGTTCAGGACATCGTCCCAGGAGTAGTCCGACTCGCCACGGGCGCGTGCGGCCCGGGAAAGACCAGTGCGACGGTCCTCGTCGTGCAGCACTGTGGCAATGCGCTGCGCGATGGCGGCGGCGGTCGGTGCCGCGAATTCGCCACTGTCGCAGAGGACTTCACGGTTGAAGACGGTGTCCCGGGCGACGACCGGCGCTCCGCAGGCCATCGCCTGGACGAGTGCGGGGTTGGTGCCGCCGACACTGTGGCCGTGGAAGTAGACGCCGGCGTTGGACCACAGTGCATGCAGGAACTCGTCGTCGCTGACATGCCCGAGCAGGCGAACGTTCGGACGGTCCTTCGCGAGTGCTTCGGCCGACTCCTGGATCGGGTCACCGGCCGGAGCACTGCCCACCACCACGACCGGCGTCGCGGGATCCATCAGCCGGACCGCGTCGAAGAACTCCTGCATGGTGTTCTCGGGCACGAAACGGGCCACCGCGAGGACATAGCTGCCGGCCGACAGACCGAGGCGTTCCTCCACGAGGTGGGTGTCCCGCTCGTCCGGCACCGTGCCGCCATACGGGATGAAGGTGCTTTCGCGGCCGAAGTTGTCCTTCCAGTGCCGGCCGATCTCGACCGAGTCCGCGATCAGCGTGTCGGCGAACTTCGCCGTCAGGGTTGCACCTGTGCGGAAGACCCGCTTCGCCGGTGTGCTCCACTTCTCGCGCTCCCACTCCAGGCCGTCCACGTTGAGCACGACAGGAATGCCACGTGCCTTCAGCACCGGTAGGAAATAGCCGTTGGCGACATTCATGATCAGCGCGACATCCGGCTTGCGGCGCGCTGCGTCGGTGCACGCGGTCAGACCGTAGGACAACGTGCTGGCCGACTTCGACTCCACGCCGCGCGTGAAACGCTGCGTCACACCGACCGGGACCTTCTCGTCGGCGACCTGACCGGGCCGGCTGTAGACGTCGACGTCCCAGCCGCGCTCCGCAAGATAGGGCGTCAGATAGCGGACCAGCGTCTCAAAACCGCCGTAATAGCTCGGAAAACCGCGAGTGCCGATGATGGCGACCCGCGGCGAATCATTCACAGCCTGCGACTTCAACTCTCGAGATCCACCATTCCCTGCAACGACGCCGACCATTGCGGCATCGGCTCCTTCCCCGACCGACCGAGGACACTGTAAGCGGGACGAGGCGCGGGGCGCGGGAAATCCGCCGAAGTGCACGGTTCGACACGCGCCGGATCGAGCCCCGCGAGCCGGAAGATCTCCTGCGCGAACCCGAACCAACTGGTGGTGCCCGACGACGTCCCGTGGAAGTAGCCGCCCGGTGCGCCGGCCGCAATCAGGTCCATGACGTACGTCGCCAGATCACGGGTCCAGGTGGGCTGCCCGATCTGGTCGTCGACCACCTTCAGTGTCTCGCGCTCCCCGGCCAGGCGCAGCATCGTCTTGACGAAGTTCGGGCCGTGCTCGCCATACAGCCAGGCGGTGCGCACGATCAGTGTGTCCGGGTTCGTGGCCCGGATCGCCCACTCCCCCGCAGCCTTCGTCCGGCCGTATGCCGACTGCGGGTTCTGCGGGTGGTCCGACTCGTATGGCGTCGTCGCGGTGCCGTCGAAAACGTAGTCCGTGGAGATGTGCACCATTCGCGTGCCGGTCTCGGCAGCAACGAGTGCGACGTTGCGAACGCCGGTCGCATTGATCGAAAACGCCTCTGCCTCATGAGTTTCCGCGTCGTCGACGGCAGTCCAGGCGGCGGCATTGACCACCACGTCGAAGCCCTGCATCGTCTCCCGCACCGCGGCGAGGGAGCGTATGTCGCAGTCCGCGGACCCCGCCGCGACGACCTCCTCGCCGCGCCGCCGCAGCAGCTGGACCAGGTCGGTGCCGAACATGCCGTTGCCACCGGTGACCAGCCAACGCATCAGTTGATCACCGACTGCCCCGCATAACGAGCCTCGGCGGCCGCCTTCTGCGGGCGCCACCAGGACTCGTTGTCGCGATACCAGTCGATGGTCGCGGCAAGCCCATCCTCGAAGGTGCCGAACTCCGGCCGCCAGCCCAGCTCGCGGCGCAACTTCGTCGAGTCGATCGCATATCGCCGGTCATGGCCGGCGCGGTCGGTCACGTGGTCGTAGTCGTCCGCGTCCTTGCCCATCCCGACCAGGATCTGCTCGACGACGTCCTTGTTGCTGCGTTCGCCGTCCGCGCCGATCAGATATGTCTGGCCGAGCTCGCCGCGCTCCAGGATCGTCCACACCGCACGGTTGTGGTCGTCGACATGGATCCAGTCCCGGACGTTGAGCCCGTCGCCATACAGCTTTGGGCGGACGCCGTCGATGATGTTGGTGATCTGCCGCGGGATGAACTTCTCCACGTGCTGGCGCGGGCCGTAGTTGTTGGAGCAGTTGCTGATCGTCGCGCGCACCCCGAAGGAACGCACCCACGCCCGGACCAACAGATCGCTGCCGGCCTTCGTCGACGAATACGGACTGCTCGGGTTGTATGGCGTGGCCTCGGTGAACCGCGCCGGATCGTCCAGCTCGAGGTCGCCATACACCTCGTCGGTGGAGATGTGGTGGTAGCGCACGTCGTGCCGGCGCACCGCCTCGAGCAGCGTGTAGGTGCCGATCAGGTTCGTCCGCACGAAGGGCGACGGGTCGTTGAGCGAGTTATCGTTGTGCGACTCCGCGGCGAAGTGCACCACCGCGTCGGCGTCCGCGACCAGTTCGTCGACGAGTTCGGCGTCGGCGACGTCACCCTCGACGATCCGGACCCGGTCCTCGAGCCCCGCCAGCGAGGCACGGTCGCCGGCGTAGGTGAAGGAGTCCAACACCATCAGCTGCACGTCGGGTCGCGTCGCAGCCGTCAGGTGTACGAAGTTGCTGCCGATGAAGCCGGCACCGCCGGTGATGAGTACTCCCACGCGCGAATGCTATCGGCTCGCCAGGATCACACGCGGCATCGATCGGAGCACCGACCCGGGTTTTCGTGGATTCCCTGAAAATTCTTTACTAAACGTTTGCCAGTTGCGTGCTGATGTTTCCTTGTCTCGTCGCTATCTTCAGATCAGCGGCGAATCGCGCTGCAGGGCTGATGGCCGCACCCGATCGGGTGATCGCCGAACTGCCCACAACATCAAGGGAACTCACAAGGGGACTCGCATGCACCACTTCAAGAAAACGATTACTGGAGCCGCTGCCGTCGCTGTCTCAGTGACGGGGCTCGCGGCGGGGGCAGTCACGGCTGCGCCGTCAGCGTCTGCAACCGACTGCAGCAACGTCTATTTCCTGGTGGACGGGCATCTCAACGGCACGACCGGGAACACCTGGAAGAACACTGTCGTGCCTGCCGGTGCGCACCGGGTGAACTTCTACTACGACGACGGCATCTTTCCTGTCGGTGAGCCGCACGACCTGGACACGACACAACGTGTCGCCGGTCCGGCGCTGGAACAGCAGGTCGTCGATTTCCACAAGGCATGCCCGAACGCTCATATCACCCTCACCGGGTACTCCTTCGGCGCACTGATCGCCGGCAACGTCGCCGCGAGCCTCGCGGGCAAGACGACCGTGCCGCACAACCAGCTGAACGCGATCCTGATCGCCGACCCCCGACGTGCGGTGAGCAGCACCGGTGTCGAGGGCCCGGCCGGCGGCATCATGTCGGTGCTGCCGGATCTGCCAGGAATGCACATGACCGGACCGCGAGACTTCAAGGACGTCAAGTACTCCGAACTGTGCCGGCAGGACGACCCGATCTGCAACCTGGCCAACCCCATCTCCAACGCCGTCGCCGCCGTCAACCAGGGCACCCGCTTCCCCGGATCGCACGTGCAATACGGGCCCGCGTGGGTCAATCCCGCGGCGTACGCCGACGGCACCAATCAGATGTGGAGCCCGACGACGCCGGTCAACTGGGGCGCTCCGGCATTCCCGTCACCGACACCGAACCAGTTGCTCAACCCGAACCCGATCTACCAGGGGGTCATCAACGGCCTGTCCCAGGCCGCGGACGCCCTCGACTGGGCAAAGGTGCTCAACTCCTTCGGCCTGCCGGGCGACTCCCTGATCCACATGCTGGTGGTCTGGGCAGAGGGCGCCGGCATCCAGCTCTGAATCCTCGTCGCGACTGCCCAATCGGGCTCTCGCGCCGTCACTAGACCCCCGACTGCCGGTGCCGCACCCTCGGCACCGGCAGTCCACCAACCCTCACAACCCGAGGAAGGTCGCCATGCCCCGAAACACCCTCAACCGCACCGCCCTGGCAGCCGCCACCATCACCGCTGTGATGGGTATCGCACCGGCAGCATTCGCCCAGCGCGACACCCGCCTCGACGCGCATGTGCCCCTGTCCGCCATGAGTTCGACCCTGCGGGCCTCCCTGGCCTGTGCGCTGCCGGCGAACGCGGACCTGAACGTCACCCGCAAGGTCTACGAGATCGCGCAGGCTCGCAACCTGCCACCCGTGGCAAAGCTCGCCATCTTCGAGTCCGGCTGGGTCGAGTCACACATGAACAATCTGGGCTGCGGCGGTGAGGACTCCGTCGGGGTCTTCCAACTGCGCGCCATGCACGGCACGGTGCAGCAACGCATGAACATTCAGTTCTCCACCGACTGGTGGATCAACACGGCGAACAACCTTGGCATCAACAGGTATTCAGATGCCGGCCTGCTCGCTGCCGACGTAGAGAACCCCGCCGCCGAATACCGCGGCCGATACGGCCAAGCCGAAGGAACCGCCCGCAACCTGATGAACCAGGCGATGCAGCCCTATGGCGTCATCGGCGCGAAGTACGCCGCACTCGGCGGCGCAGGCGGCGAAGTCGGTCCGCTGGTGCGCGCCGAAGAAGCCGCCAAGAACGGCGGGCGCTTCCAACTCTTCAAGAACGGCATCATCCTGTGGTCGCCCGGCACCGGCGCGTTCTGGATCCACGGCGACATCCTCACCAAGTTCTGGGCCACCAACTCCGAAACCGCCTGGGGGTTCCCGACCATGGACGAAATGGCCGCCCACTCCTCCCCCGACGGCACCACCGGGCGATACCAGTACTTCCAGAACGCACTGTTCCTGTGGTCCCAGCCCACCGGAACACACATCATCCACGGCGAAATCCTCAAGGCCTTCGAGAACGGCGGCCGGGAAGCAACCCTGGGCTACCCAACCGGCGACGAAACAGACGACGGCCACGGTGGCCGCATCCAGCAATTTCAGAACGCAACCATCGACTGGACCGCGGCCGGCGGCGCGGTCATCACCAAGAAGTGAACGACCGCAAGGAGATTCGAACCATGACACGACAGACACCACACGTCTCCCGCCGCACCCTGCTCACCGGGGCCATCGCGATCCCGGTCACCGCGGCCACGGCCACCGTCGCCTTGCCGACACCCGCGGCACACGCCTTCGGAGCCATCGGACGCCAAGACGTCCTCGATCGCGCCCGGCACCGCATCAGCTTGAACCTGCCCTACAACTCCGACCCGCCCGGTTACACCGACGGCTACCGCCAGGACTGCTCCGGCTTCGCCGCTTACGCCTGGGGCGCACCCACCCCGGCTACGGAACATCCGAGATGGAATCACACGGCGCATTCAAAATCGCCTGGAACGACCTGCAACCCGGGGACGCCATCAACAACCCCAACCCCGGAGCAGCCGGACACGTGATGATCTTCAGCCACTGGATCAACGATGCCGACCGCAACGTCTTCCAAGCCCTGGAACACACCGGAAGCGGCGAGCGGATCTACAACCACTCCCGTGGAGAGTTGCAGGCGACCTATCACCCGGTCCGCTGGAAAGGCGTCGACATTCTCAAGCCATACGGCCTGATCAACACCAAGTGGCTCCAAGGCGACAACCAGAACATCATGGGCGCGCCGGCGAACGACGAATTCAGCACCTACCCCGCAGGATCCGGTCGCTTCCGCGACTTCCGCAACGGCATGATCATCTGGAAGGCAGGATCGAAAACACCGTTCATGGTGCACGGACTGATCCACACCGAGTTCCGGTCGACCGGCTCCGAGAAGGCCTGGGGATTCCCCACCATGGACGAGGCCGACGCCGCCGCCTCACCCGCCGGCACCAAGGGCCGCTACCAGTACTTCGAAGGAGCCCTCGCCCTGTGGTCACAGACCACCAGTGCACACCTCGTACACGGCGAGATCCTCAAAACCTTCGAAACCAAGGGCCGCGAAGCGGTGCTCGGCTATCCCCTCGCGGATGAAGAACCCGACGGCGCCGGCCGCAAACAACGCTTCGAGAAGGCCACCATCCACTGGACCCCCGCGGGTGGAACAGCGATCGAAAACACCTGACCCCGTTCGAGAAGGAGGCGCCGCGATCTGCGGCGGGTGGCGAGGGCCGCTCAACCCGCCAGGGAAAGGCAATCGCTCGGCACACCGACCGGCACGTCGTACACAGCCGCCCCCGACCGTTGCCACCAGATCGCGTTGCGCTGTACTTCGGTTCCGGCCAGCTGTGGGCTGACCGCGAAGTGTCCCAGATCAGGATGATTGCTCATGCCTGCCGCGTAGACGACCGTCGGCGCAAGCGCCGGATCGGCCGCCAGTGCCGTGAGGTCGATGTGTGCAGGGACCCCGCCGACCCGCGCGAGCGCCACGAGTATGTCGGCGCGTGACCCCGGCACCGTCTCCAGCAGTTCGACCAACTGATCCCGCTGCTCGGGAACCGCGAGGTAGCCGAGTGCGTGGCCGGCGGCTTCGGCGGCATACGGACCCGACGGCGCACGCACCTGTTCGACGGCGACGTCGACGATGACGCCGCGGTACGGACTGACGCCGAGCAGTGTCGAGGAGTGGTGTCTGCGCTCGAGGAAGTCCGGCGACAGCGCCTCGCGCAGCAACCGGTCGAGCATCGGGTCGTCCAGGCCCGATGCCTGAAGCGCAGCTGCCCGATAGTTGCTCAACGCGGTGGGGCTCTGCACCCGGGCACCGGCCGCGGAGGGTGCCGGATAGACACCGAGACGCTTCACCACATCCTGTGTCAGATCGGCCGAAATGCGCTGAGCCACATGGAAAGCCGGGCCACCGCGGCCTGGGCCGTCAGCCGCCGCGTTCAGGACCGACTGCACGATCAATGGCATCATCGGTGCCGGCATCCGGCCATTGCAGATCTGCGCGAGCAGCCCGTATGCCGCGCCCCACATCTGCTGCCCGTCGGAGTGATCGAAGTGCTCCACCAGCCAGCGCAGCACTTCCGGATCGCGACTGTTGCCGAGCACGGGGAGCACCTTCTCCACGGACTGGGCACCTGGTTCCGCGACAGCCTGCGCCACCGCGTCGAGTACGACGCGACCCGCGGCTCGATCCGCGAGCAGCCGATCCAGCGCATGGGCTCGCGTGGTGTAGGCGTGACGCACTGCCCGCATCGTCTCGGAGACCAATTGCGCCACCCAGTCGTGCAGCATCGACGGCGGCAGCACCGGACCATTCGGTCGGGTGATCCCGTCGGCCAGGTGGATCCAGTCGGTGCCGGCCATCGAGCCGACCGCCATCCGGTCCTCCCACTCCCCGAGTGCGTCGCTCAATGCGGCCCGCGACACGCTCTGCGGCCCTTCGGCCGCCAACGCCGGCCCGAAGGCGCGGTCGATACCGAGGCACACTCCGAGCAGGCTCCCTGCCGGCAGCGCGAGCGCCTTCTCATAAGCCCGCACGACGGACTTCGGGACGGCCTCGACGCCGGTCTCGTAGCGGCACAGGGTGCTCGGCCCCAGAGCGCAACCCTGTGCCCGCAGCAGTTCGACGAACCGACCGGCCGGACCGGGCGCGAAGGCCAACCGGCTCAACCGCAGCAGCCAGGCAATGCGGGCCCGCGCGTCGATCGTCCGACCCCGCAGCGGTGTGTTGTCCTCCGGCATCACGACGGGTCGACCTCGCCCGGGCACCCAGCTCATCGCAGTGCTCCCATCGGGATGGCACGACCTGTTCGCGAACCGCCGAAAGTCGTTGTGCTGGAACGTTGTTGGGGCGTTTCTCCGGGTGCTCGTTCTGGATGGTCGCGCAGGACCGCGTCGAGCAGCTCGGGCACCAGCTGGCTGTGCGGACCGAAGCAGGCCCGCACGTCGAGCACCGTCGGCGGCGCGCCCGCGCTGACCCGCAGCGAGACCTCCACCGGACCGGTCAGACCGAGCGCACGAACGGCAGCCTGGGCGACGCGCTCGACCTCGGGCACGGTGCTCGTCCCGACGGCACATGCCGTGGCGAGTTCGCCGCCGTCGTCGACGATGGTCTCCTCCAGCACGGTCGTCAGTCGTCCTCGGCCGGACGTCGGCCGGTAGGTCACTGCCTTGTATGCCGTGCCGGGAACGAACTCCTGCACCAACAGGTCATCGCCCAGGGCGGCCCAGTCGACTTCGGCCGGCTTGTCGACCAGGACGGTCGCGTGCTCGCTGTCGACCCAGCGGGGCCGGATGATGACCGGGCCGCGTAGGAACGAGGGCCGGGCGGCCGCACCGACGAAGTCGCTGGGGACTCCGAAGTCCGGCACGGCGATGCCGTGCGACCACAGGCCCCAGGCGGTCAGCAGACGATCATGTGCCGTGGCCGTCGGACCGGGCCTCGGCATGACGACCTCGACATTCTCTCCGAACGCCTCTCGTCCCAGCGAAATCGCAAAGAGCGCAGCGCTGTTCGCGGGTATGACGAGGCCGATGCCTTCGGTCCGCACCAGTCGCGCGAGCGACGGAAGGAAGCCTGGATCGGTCGGCGGCGGCATCAGATGGCACTCCGCGGCCGGCACATCCATCGACCGATGGTCGGTGCAGTGCACGTGCAGGCCGCGAGCGATCAACTGCTCGGCCAATGACCTTCCCGAGGCGCCCGCGGCGCCCGTGACGAGAACCGATCGGCGCACTTCGGCACCGACGGACCCGTCTTCCTCCCCGAACGAATGTGGCTGATTGACGATTGATGACATCGATTCCCCTGGCGGCTGTGCTGGCGAGATGAGATAACGCCGCAAGCCCAAAAGGAGGGGGCGGACAAGCAGACAGCAACGCTTCACTACGGGGGCGTTGCGGTCATATGAGAGGTCGGTCCCGAGGGGCGCGACCTGGCTTCTTCGACTTCTACCAACTGCGTGTCAGCAACGTACTCCTTTACGGTTTCTAGAACAAGACTTGACCAAGTCTTTACTCTTTTTCCCGCGTTGCCGAGCTAAGAGAATCACTCACATATGCTGCAACGCCTGCGTTTTGCGGACATCCGTCCCGCCTGCAAGTCGGTCCTCCGGCGGGTCCATCACGCTGCCCGCGCCCCTCGTCCCAGCACCCGGCCCACGACGACGACTTATTCCGTGCCTTCCGCGGAACTGCAATTCGTCGGCGCCCTCCTCCGGGCGTCCCTACCGTCCCAGTGACGGGTGTGGTGCATCGGGGCGGCCCGCGACGGGGAAGGAGACACAGTGACCAGCGAACCTGCGACAGCGATGCCGTTGCAACGCGTGGAACTCCCGAACGTCGTTCCGATCAATGCAGTGCCCGTCGATATCGGTGACGCTCTGGCCGTCGAGGTCCCCACCGCGGTGAGCGAACGAACAGCCGACGGCTCTTTCACGAATTGGGTTGTCACATATCGGAATCGGGCCGTTCTGACCGACGCTGCAGCAGCGCTGTTCGTCGCCGTGGTCGCCACCCGCGTGGCAGGTATCTCGCCGCAGGGCAATCGTCCGGTCCCCCTCGTCTACATCGGCACGACGGTGATCGCTCCGCTCGTCTGGCCCCTGATGATCGCGTGGGCTCGCGGTTACGATCGCCGGCATCTGGCGACCGGCACCGAGGAGTTCCGGGCCATCGTGTCGGCGTCCGTCCGGCTCCTCGCCTTCACCGGTCTGCTGTCGTACGCCACCTACAGCGGCCGACCGCTCCTGTCGCGTTACGCCGTGCTGTTCTTCTTCACCGTCCTACCGATGGCTTCGCTCCTGCTCCGCCATCACCAGCGCCGGCGGCTCTACCGCCGGAGACTTGCCGGCGAGGCGGTCAGTCGGACACTCGTGGTCGGACCACACGACGCGATCGAGCACCTCGTCGCCGAGCTGGATCGAGATCCCGCACACGGCCTCGCTCCCTCGGCACGCTGCGTGCTGGAGAGACATCCCGCATCCGACCCTGTCGAACGGGTCATGGAGGCGGTCGCGCGGATCCGACCGGACATCGTCATCGTGACCTCGCCGTCCGGCATGGACCCGAGTGCGACGCGTCGCCTGTCGTGGCTCCTGGAAGAGCACTCGGTCCAGTTGATGATGTCTCCGGGGCTGCTCGACGTCGTCGGCCCCAGGCTCTCCATTCGTCCGGCGGCAGGACTGCCACTGCTCCAGGTCGAGCGGCCGGGTATCCACGGCCTGAAGGCCAGATACAAGGCGGTGTTCGATCGGGTCGCATCGGCGCTGCTGCTGATCGCCACACTCCCCGTCCTCGTCGTCATCACCCTCGCCATACGGGTCGACTCGCGAGGCCCCGCCCTCTTCCGGCAGGAGCGCGTCGGCGCGAACGGCGAACCCTTCGAGATGCTGAAGTTCCGCTCGATGGTCCCGAACGCCGAGGACCTGCTCGCCGTGGTCCGGGCGGAACGCGACGATGGCAACGGCCGACTGTTCAAGTGCCACGACGATCCCAGGGTCACGCGGGTTGGCCGGTTCCTGCGGAAGTACTCGCTCGACGAGCTGCCGCAACTGCTGAACGTGCTGCGCGGAGAGATGTCGCTGGTCGGTCCGCGCCCGCCGCTGCGGAGCGAAGTGGACGAGTACGAGCGGGACGCCATCCGTCGGTTGCACGTGAGGCCCGGACTCACCGGCCTCTGGCAGGTCAGCGGCCGTAGTGACCTGTCCTGGGAGGACTCCGTCCGTCTCGATCTCACGTATGTCGACAACTGGTCCGTGCTGCTGGATCTGCAGATCCTGTGGCGCACAGCCCGCGCCGTCGTCAGGCCGGAGGGCGCGTACTGATGGATCCGATCGCCAACCCCGGACCGCCGGCAGATGACTTCGGTCAGGCCGCGGGTGCCACCGCCTTCGTGCTCAGAGTCGGCACCGACGTCCAGTTCATCTCATCGGTCACCGACTCGATCCACCGTCACGGCCGGCGCTATCTCGATCGTGTCTTCACGGCACAGGAGGTCGAGTCCTGCGGCGGCTATGACGCCGAACCCGACCAACTGGCACCCGGATTGACCGCTCGCTTCTGCGCGAAGGAAGCGACGTTGAAAGCGCTGCGACCACTCAACATCATCCCGGAATGGCGCGACATGGAGGTCGTGCGCATGCCCGGAGGGTGGGTGCAGATCTCACTGACCCGAGCCGCCCGCCAGCTGGCGGAGGAGAACGGCCTGCTCGACCTCGAAGTGTCGCTGGCGCACGACGGAGCGGTCGCCGTCGCCACGGTGGTCGGGCTGGGGAGGACCAGACAACCAATGACTTCCGAGTCGCTGACGAGATAAGGACAAGGGAATGGAAGAGCAAATCAGGGCGGTCCTGGAGGCCTACGGTCGGCTGCCCCATCCGGTGGCGACGATCACTCGCGCCGACGATCTCTACCGAGCAGGTCTCACCTCGCACGCGAGCGTGAACGTGATGCTCGGCCTGGAGGACGCGTTCGACGTCGAGTTCCCGGATTCGATGTTGCGCAAGAGCACGTTCGAGTCCATCGAGTCCATCGAATCGGCGCTGCGCGAGCTCGCCGATTCATCCCAATTGCCTGCGTGACAGTGGAGGATCGCATGTCCAGCATCGTTGAAACCGGTCCCGTCAGCCCGACGCTCACGCGGTCACCGGCCGAGCTCGCCATCGGCATCGCCGAGCAGGTCGCTGCGCCGGCGGCGCAATCCGTGGACGAGGAATCACGATTCCCCACCGAAGCGATCGGCGCCCTGCGCGACGCCGGCATGCTCGCCGCGCTCATCCCCGTCGAGGACGGAGGTCTGGGCTGGTCGCTGGAGGATGTTGCGCGCTCGGTCACCGAGCTGGCGAAGGGCTGCTCCTCAGCGGCGATGGTCTACGCAATGCATCAGATCCAGGTGGCGTGTCTGGTGCGTCATGGCGACAACCCTGCCCTGCGGGACTTCACCCGCCGCGTCGCGGCCGAGGGTCTCCTGCTCGCATCGGCCACGACCGAGGTCGGCATCGGCGGCAACGTCCGCAACAGCAGTTGCGCCGTGGAGACCGACGGGTCACGGTTCACGCTGACCAAGCAAGCGCCCGTCATTTCGTACGGCGCCCACGCCGACGCCATACTCGCGACCGCGCGGCGGACTCCCAACAGCCCGCCGAACGATCAGGTCCTCGTCCTGTGCCGCCGCGAAAACTTCACGCTGGAGCCGAAATCCGGTTGGGATGCGCTCGGTTTCCGCGGCACCTGCAGCCTCGGATTCGTGTTGTCGGTGTCCGGCGATCGGGAGGATGTCCTGCCGGTGCCGTACGGCGACATCTCGTCCCAGACCATGCTTCCCGTCTCGCACATCCTGTGGTCCTCGCTCTGGTTCGGGATCGCGAGCGCGGCGAGCGACAAGGCTCGCCGGTTCGTCCAAGCCGCAGCACACAAGAACCCGGACGTGACACCGCCGAGTGCCCTGCGTCTGGCCGAGCTGACGACCGTCCTGCAACAGTTCCAGGATCTGGTGATCGCAGCCCGGGATCGCTACACCGCCATCTCGGACGACCAGTCCCAGACGACGTCGATCGGGTTCGCGATCAACATGAACTCGTTGAAGGTCTCGGCGTCGACGCTCGTCGTCGACGTGGTCCAGCGGGCAATGCTCATCTGCGGCATGGCCGGCTACGCCAACAAGAGCCCGTTCACGCTCGGGCGACTCCTGCGGGACGCGTATGGTGCACAACTGATGGTCAACAACGACCGCATCAACGCCAACAACGCCCAACTGCTGCTCGTGTCACGGGGTTGAGGATGATGGTCGAGCAAGCAATCGCCGTTCCCGACCACGTGGCGGCCCAACACGAGTTCCGTGCAGAGCTGATCGACGCCGGTGTGCTGGTCGCGACATCGGTGGACGGGTTGTACCAACGTTCGGCAGTGTTCGAGTCGATCGTGCGCGGGCTCGAACGTCGAGTGTCCGACGCGGGGGGCGGACGTTACGAGCCGCTGCTGTACTTCCCGCCGGTACTCCCCCGCGATGTGTTCATTCGCAGCGATTACCTGCGGTCCTTCCCCGACCTGACCGGTTCGGTCGACACCTTCGTCGGCGACGACCGCCAGCACGCGGCCCTCCTGAACGCGCTCGAGACGGGTGCCGACTGGACGCAGTACCTCACACCGGCCGAGGTCATGCTCTGCTCCGCCGCCTGTCACCCGCTGTACCCGAGCCTGACCGGCACGCTGCCCCCGGGCGGACGACAGATGGAGGTGCAGGGTTTCTGCTTCCGTCATGAACCCAGCGTCGACCCCGCACGGATGCAGGTCTTCCGCCAGCACGAGTTCGTGGCGGTCGGCGAACCGGACCGGTGCCTCGCACATCGCGACGGATGGTTGACGCGCGCCCTGGGCATCCTCGGCGGGCTGGGGCTCCCGGTCACGAAGGTCGTGGCCAATGACCCCTTCTTCGGCCGCGCGGGCCGGATGCTCGCCGCGAACCAGCGGGAGACCACGTTGAAATACGAGATCGTCTGCCCGATCACGTCGGAGGAGTTCCCCACTGCCATCGCCTCCGGCAATTACCACATCGACCATTTCGGTGGGCCCTTCGCCATCCGCACCGCGAACGGCGAGACCGCACACTCGGCATGCATCGGTTTCGGAATGGAGCGAATCACCCTCGCACTGCTGAAGACTCACGGACTCGACCCGAAGAGCTGGCCGAGCCCGGTACGCATGCGGCTCGGCTTATGACCATCCACAGCTGGCCGTCCGCGACCGTCGCACGACAGTCGATCACGCGACTCCTCCCGCTCCGGGCGGAGAACTATCGGACGCACCCGCTGCACTCCACGGAGCGGATCTGGACCGAGACCAACTGTTACGTCGACGTCTGGCTGGAGGTGCTGCACTCCCTGGAGCTGGACCCGATGATCGCCGGCGCCTTCGCCGTGAGCGGGGACTTCGAGGGCGACCAGTGGACCTTCTTCAAGTATCCCGAGGCCGACCTGCGTCGCGCCTATGGCATCGACGTCCACGAGATGAATCCGTGGCGAGGTGTCCTGGAGCACATCGTCGAGCAACTGTCGCTGGGCAGGCTGATGACCGTGGAGGTCGACTCCTTCCACCTGCCGGACACCGGGGGTGTCTCCTACCAGCTCCAACACGTGAAGTCGACGATCGTCCCCAACGCCGTCGACGTCGCCGGCCGGTTCCTCGGGTACTTCCACAATGCGGGCTACTTCGAGTTGCACGGCGACGACTTCGACGGGGTCTTCCATCGAGGCGTGCACGCCGAGGAGGCCGGCCTGCCGCCATACACCGAGATAATCCGGCTCGAACGGCTGCACCGGCTGTCCGGTGAGCAGGCCACCTCCCTCGCGACGCAGTTGCTCGCCGAGCACATCGCCGACGCACCGGACGACAACCCCGTGACGCGATTGGCCGAGCGAATGACCACCGACCTGGACTGGGTGCGTGAGCAACCAGCCGAGGCGTTCCACGCCTGGGCGTTCGGGACCGTGCGCCAGTGCGGCGCCTGCGCGGAGACCGCGGCGTCGTTCCTGGTGTGGCTCGCGGACCATGACGGCCCGCACGGTGCGCGCGAGGCGGCCGAGCCGTGGACATCGCTGGCCGAGCAGGCGAAGGCATTGCAGTTCGCGTTGGCACGCGCAGCGCGCGGCCGGCCGATCGACCTGCGCCCCACCATGCAGCAGATGGCACACGAGTGGGCGCGGGCGCGCACCGCGACCGCTGCATTGGTCGGGTTGTGAACGGCGGGGCCGATCTCCTCGCCGACGTTTCCTGGGAGTGCGCTTCCGGGACGGTCGGCTCGACGGTCGCCCCGGAGTCGGGCTGGATCCCTGCCCCGGTCCCCGGGACGGCAGCGCAAGCGCTGCAGCAGAAGAACGATCCCTCGGCCCTGGTCCGCAACTACGACGCCGAAGACTGGTGGTGGCGTTGCGAATTCACGGTTCGCGGGCCGGGAAGGCACACCCTGAGGAGCGACGGACTCGCGACATACGCACAGGTGCGGATCGACCAGGAACCGGTCCTCGACAGCAGCAACATGTTCGTCAGCCACGACGTCGAGATCGAACTCGACGAAGGCCCTCACACCCTGTTGGTGCACTGCCGATCCCTGCAGCCCATCCTGGCCCGACGCCGCGCCAGGCCACGCTGGAAGAGCCCCGACCTGGTGCATCAGAACCTGCGCTGGATCCGCACCACCTTGCTCGGCCGTCAGGTCGGAGGCGTCCAGTCGCCCGCCCCGGTCGGACCGTGGCGCCCGATCACCCTGCGCCGATCGGACACCGCCACGGCGCGGACAACTCTGCTGCGGGCAACCTGCACGGCGGACGGAGCGGGAACCGTGCAGCTCACGGCGGACCTGACCAGCGGCCTCGTCACGGGTCCGGTTCGGCTCCGGGTCGGCGGCGCGACCGCGGAGTGCGAGGTCGTCGAACGCGACGGCTTCGTGACCGTCACAGGTCAGGTCCGCGTCCCGCACGTGGAGCGCTGGTGGCCCCACACCCACGGCCCGCAGCCGCTGTATGACGTCACCATCGCCTCCGGTGACGCGGAGATCCCGATGGGTCGGGTCGGCTTCCGGACGATCACGGTGGACCGCACCGATGGCGCATTCACCTTGCTGGTCAACGAGATTCCGATCTTCGCGCGTGGCGTGTGCTGGTCACCGACCGACCCCGTGTCCTTGCAGGACGTCAATCTCCGGCACCGCCTCGAGACACTGCGTGAAGGCGGGCACAACCTGGTGCGGGTGAGCGGCACGGGCGTCTACCCGAGCACGGACTTCCTCGACCTGTGCGACGAACTCGGCCTGCTCATCTGGCAGGACTGCATGCTCGCGTTCTTCGACGCGCCCGACGACCAGGAATTCGCAGCCGATCTCCGCACAGAGGTGGACCAACTGCTCAGGGCATTCGGCGGGCGGCCGAGCCTGGCGGTGCTCTGCGGCAGCAGCGATGCCGAGGAGCAGGCGGCCTACCTCGGCGTCGCACCGGACAAATGGGTCGCCCCGGTGGCCGCAGACCTCATCCCCCAACTGATCGACGAGCTCGTCCCCGGAACCCCCTACGTGCGCAGCACCCCCGGAGAGAGTCCGCTGCCCAGCATGGTGAGCTCGGGACCGTCCCATTACTACGGCGTCGGCGCCTATCTGCGACCTACGACCGACGTTCGCCGTGCCGCGGTCCGCTTCGCCTCCGAATGCCTCTGTATGGCGTGCCCGGCCGAGCCCGAGGACAGCACCGACAACGACCTTGCGCTACGCCGACTCGGACACCACCCCGCGTGGAAATCGTTGATCCACAGGGATGCTCAGTCGTCCTGGGACCTGGAGGACATCCGCGAGTGGTACACGCGGCACCTTTTCGGCCTCGACCCCATCGAGCTGAGACGGACCGACGCCGTGCGCGCCGCCGCCATCGCCAGAGCCACGGTCGCCACTGTCTTCGACGACGTCCTCTCCGAGTGGCGGCGCCCCGACTCGACCTGTGCGGGCGCGATCGTCTTCGAGGGCCACGACGTGGGGTTCGGCGGCGGGATCGGGATCATCGACGGCCACGGACGGCCCAAGGCACCGTGGTACGTCATGCGACGCCTCATGCAGCCGGTCGCCGTCATGATCACCGACGAGGGCGTCAACGGGCTCGGCATACACATCGCGAACGACGGCCCGCTCGCCTGGGACGGGGTGCTCCGAATCGACCTGGTCCACGACGGCGAGCAGAT
The DNA here is from genome assembly GCF_055397625.1 of Flexivirga sp. G2. Taxonomy (NCBI): domain Bacteria; kingdom Bacillati; phylum Actinomycetota; class Actinomycetes; order Micrococcales; family Dermacoccaceae; genus Flexivirga; species Flexivirga sp. G2. The sequence goes on along the minus strand of NZ_AP039675.1, from coordinate 1,118,825 downwards.
CAGCGACTCGACGACCGTTCCGGTGCATGCACCGCCACCCGGCACGACCGTCGACCTGGCAACCGCACTCGGCGACTTCCGCGACATCAGTTACGTGCACCGGTTCGGCCCTCCGGCATACGACGTCGTCAGCGTCACCCTTGTCTCACCCGACGGAACCGAGGTGTCGCAGGCGAATTTCCTTGCCGGTGCTCGGATTCGACCGATGGACGCCCACCTCGGGCTGGAGGCCACCGCCCGTCAGGAGTCTCCCGAGGGCTGGGTGCTGGACGTGTCCGCCGCGCGATTCGCACAGTGGGTGCAAGTGTCCATCGATGGCTGGCAGGCTACCGACAACTGGTTCCATCTGCTGCCGGGCACGGCTCGCTCGGTGCGACTGCGCAGACTGCCCGACGCCCTTCCCGGGCCACCTCGCGGCGATGTGACCGCGCTCAACGCGTCGCACTCGACCCGGATCGCGGTGGCGATGTGATCGACACACCGACCTGGTTCGGGCCGACCGGCCGCGCGTTGTTCGGCTGGTTCTGCGCGCCGGACTCCGGCTGTTCCGATTACGGGGTGCTCCTCTGCTCGCCGATCGGCGAGGAGGAACACAACGCGCACGAGACCCTCCGGCGCACGGCATGGGGTCTTGCCCAGCAGGGCATCGCCTCGCTCCGGTTCGACTACCACGGGACGGGCGACTCCACAGGTCTCTGGTCGGATCCCGATCGGGTCGACGCCTGGCTGACCAGCATCACGGATGCGTATGACGCGCTCCGCGCGACCGGCGTGCCACGCGTCGGCGGACTCGGAATGCGCATCGGGGCAACACTTCTCGCGACGTCGACAACCCGTAGCGCGCTGGATCTGGACACGCTCGTGCTCTGGGACAGCTGCAGCGGGAAGAGCATGCTTCGCGAGGGCCTGGCTCGCAGTCCGAGCCCCGGCGAGTCCGGTGACGGCTCCGTGGAGACACCCGGATATCGCTACACACCCCGGACGGTGACTGCGCTGCACCGACTCGACCCGGTGACGCTGGAGGGTGACGTCCACGCCGACCGGGTGATGGTCCTCAATCGGGACGACCGCCCCCCACCGCGGGGTTTGCGCCGGCGTCTACCGCCGTCGGACTCCGTGCACTGGGCGACCTGCACCGGGATGTCGGAGATGCTCGATGTCCCGATGGACAAGAACACCGTGCCCGACGGAGCCGTGGCCCAGGTCGTCGACTGGATCGTCCAGCACGCCGACCGGAGGAGCACGGAAACGCTCAAGATCCCGTCCGCCGCTCTGGACCTGCCGCAGTCGGGAGGGGAAACGGTCATCGAGACCGCCGTCCGACTCGGCCGCGCGGGACTCTTCGGCATCTGCACCGAACCGACCACACGCACTCGGTCCGCAACGGTCGTGTTCGTCAATGTCGCCAACGACCGACAGACCGGTCCGGGCCGCCGTTGGGTCGACACGTGCCGCTCCCTCGCCGCGGACGGCTTCCGGTGCGTGCGGCTCAGCCAGTCCGGCACCGGTGACAGTCCGACGTCACCCGGTCAGACCTTCGGGGAGCTCTACTGCCCGGAATGGCTCGACGACCTACCGGATGCGCTGTCCGATCCCCTGTTCGACAATGAACGAATAGCGTTGATATCGCTATGTTCCGGGGCGTACAGCGCGTTGGAAGCAGCGATGCGGGTCTCCGTTGCCGTCGTCTATCCGATCAACGTCATACTCACCATTCACGACACGAGTCGCGGCCAACGCCTCCACAGCGCCGAGCGGCAGGTCGCCCGGCCGGTCGGGCGAGCCTTCCTGCCTCGACCGGGCCACTCGTCAGCCTCCGCAGTGCGCCGAAGGGGCATCGCGTGGCGGCTCTACCGTCAGGTCTCCGTCCGGAACGCACCCCTGTCGGCCGTTCACGGTCTGGTCCGCCGTGACACCGCCGTCGTGCTCCTCATGAGCCCGGACGACGGACGCCACTTCCGGGAATCCGCCTTCTGGTCGGGTCTGTTCGCCTGGCGCTGGCGGCGCCGCGGGATGTTCGAGCTTCCGATCGATGCGCGGATCGACCACCCGCTCATGACACAGAACGGCCAACAGGCCGTGGTCACCTACATCCAACGGGACCTGCACGACCGTTTTCCGAGCGAGCGCGGTCCAGTCGAGGAGCACAGCATGAGCGAACGTCCGACGCACACCACGACACCGGAGCCGACATCCGTCGACGGGAACAGTCCGGTGTGGACACAGAGCGCGTCCACCTACCGGACCCACTTCAACTGGAACGACGCCGGCGAGCGCATCGCGATCCGGCAGGTCGCCGATCAGGTCCGGGGTGCCCGCATCCTCGATGTCGGTGTCGGCGCCGGACGAACCAGTTGGCTGGTCGGTCTGCTCAGCGGCGACTACACCGGGATCGACTACACGCCGGCCATGGTCGACACCGCCCGGCAGAACTGCCCGTGGGCAGACATCAGAGTCGGCGACGCCTGCGCGCTGGACATCGAGAGCGACTCCGTCGACTTCGTCTTCTTCAGCAACGCCGGGATCGACTCACTCGACCACGAGCGGCGGTCCCGTGCGCTTGCCGAGTTCGCGCGGGTCCTGCGCCCGGACGGGATCCTCGTCTACTCGACCCTGAACCGCTCGGGCCCGTTCTACGGTGCGCACCCGGGGCCGATCCACGCGCCGGGAAAGCTCCCTTCGCCATACCGTGTCGGGAGGTTCGTGGCTCGCGCAGGTTTGCAACCGCGCTCGCATCTGGCCGGCTTCCAGAATGTTCGACGCCACGCGAATCTCTTTGAAGACCATGGCGATTGGGCGATCGACACCATGCCGACACATGACTGGTCCCTCGTCGTCCACTACATCACCACCGCGGCGGCGCGGGAGGAGGTGCGGGCGCACGGCTTCGGGTCAACCGCCCTGGTCGACCAATACGGTGCGCCGGTCGACACCACCGACACCGCTGCATCCTCGGCCTGGTTCTACGTCATCACCAGGCTCGGATCCGACGACCGTGCACCGGGATCGGTCCCGACACCGACCCGCCGGGCCTGATCCGCGGGGTCCTCTGCGTCTAGTTCAGCGCCGACGGTACCAGTAGCTCCGAGGCTGCGGTGCGGACCGACATGGCGGTACGCGACTTCGCCGAGATCATCATGGCGATGTCTTCGGCACGGCGACCGTCCGCGAAGTCGACGACCTCTTCGGCACGCATCGGCGTGGTGCCCCAGTACTCGTGACACAGGGACGTCGCACTGTGCAGCTGTCGGTCGTCACGCCAGCCCAGTACCTCGTCGGCGAACACGCCATACAGCGTCCATTCCGAGAAGTTCAGTTGTCGTGCCATGACGCGCTGCCAGGAGATGCCGTGGACCGCCTCCAGATGGGCACGCAACCTGCGGACGACGTCCGTGTCGAGCGCGATGAACGCGCTGATGTAGTCGTGGTACGGCGGTGCGCCCGCCGGCAGGCCCAGGAGGGCGCGGGCGGCCCGGTGCCACCGGACATGGTCCGGCAGCGCTTCGGTCACCGCGTCGTCCCGCCGGTACAAGGACATGTGCCCGTTGCGGTGGAACGCCTCAGGTCGCAGCGGTCGGATCAGCTCCACATCGGAGTCCGCCACCAGGACGGTACGTGCGGACATGCGATCGGCTGCCGCGAGTTTCAACACCTGCTGCAGGATCCAGCCGCGGATCGGTGGGACCGGATGCCGCGGCTCCATCGCCACGACCCGGGCGGAGGCGGGCACCCTGGGCAGACGATCGCTGAGCCGGGACAGCCACGGGGTCAACCGGATCGAGGGCGTGAGTAGTTCACGCGCGGACCACACCACACAGCTCGGCCCGGCGAACCTCGAGAACAGTGGCAGGTCCTCCTCCGGAACGATCAAGTAGTGCACCGTGTCCGCGGGAGCGAAGCGCTGCACGGATCGGCGTAGCCGGGTGAAGACGTCGTAGTCCACGGAGTAGGTCGGCGTGACGATCGCGAGCGCCGGCTCCGGCGATCCGGTGTGTTCGCGCATGTCACCCTCCACCGACAGACACGTCGAGCGGTGCAGCCGCGTCGCCGTGCCGCACGGCGGCTCCGGCCAGTACGCCATACGGGGCGGGCGCCGCGGGTACGGCCGGGCCGACCGCGATGTCTGATCCGGGGCGGTACCGGTTCATGACCTGCTGTGGCGTCGCGTTGCTGAGGACCGCCCACAGCGCCGCCCGCGACCGAGCACGCCGCACCCGCAGGATGTTCTCGATCACGAACTGCGCTCTGCGCAGCGACCCACGACCGCTCATGCTCTCCCGGCGCACTCGGTTGATCTGCGACAGCGCGTGCCGCCAGGGTGCGTTCGCGTCGCTGGAGACGGCGCGCACGACCACGGCGCCCGGCGTGTACCAGATGAGGAGTCCGTGCCTCGACAACCGCTCGCAGTAATCAACCTCCTCCTCGTACATGAAGTAGGCCTCGTTCCAGAGCCCGACCCGATCGATGCATTCGGCCGAGATCGCCAGCAGACCACCACACGCCCATCCGACGGGGTGCGCGTGCCGGTAGTCCCGTTCGTCACGCAACACCTCCACCGGCAACCCGAGCGCGGCCGTCAGGCGAGCCCCGATCATCGCGCTGACGAAGCCGGTCCAGACGTTGGGCAGCCGACTGAGCGAGTCGTCCCGATCACCGCGCTGATCGACGATCATCGGGCAACTCACCCCGACATCGTCCAGCGCCAGCGCTTCCAGCAACGGTTGTACGGCGTCCGCCCCGAGCAGGACATCGGGATTGGCGACGACGAATGCGGCCGCCCCTCCGGTCCGTCGCACGTGGTCGATGCCGACGTTGATCCCGGCCGCGTATCCGCAGTTCCTCGCCATGACGCAGACGTCGACGGCGGGTGAGACCGCGCTGGCCACCGCCGGGGTGTCGTCGGTCGAACCGCTGTCCACCACCACTATCCGGTGGGTGCCTTCGACCTGACCGTCCAGGGCTCGGCAGAGGAAGCCCGCGATGAGGTCGGCACTGTTGTGGGTCACACAGACGATCGCGACCTTCGCGGGCCCGCGTTCCGACATGACCTCATCCACCGTGTCACGCACGATCGTCATTCTCCGTCGCATGTACGCGTGCCAACGCGCCCAGTAGTCCGACCACGAGGAACAGCAGGCAAGGCACCATGGGGAAACCCATGGTGTCGAAGGTCGCGAAACTCGCGAACGCCGAAATGACAGCTGCGACAAGGGATCTCGCCAGTGAGTCCGACCAGGTGCCGCGCCGCGATCGCCGGATGACGCGCAGGCCGGTGACGATCGCGGACCGCGCGAACCAGGCGGTCGCCAGGAGACCGACGATGCCGCCACCGATGAGGACGCCCAGCACCATGTTGTCCAAGATCCGGTACTGCGGCAGGAACGTTCCGTAGCCACGACCGAAGACGGGCCAGCGACCGATGAACTCGAACGCGTAGGCGTAACTGTCCGTCCGTGACTTCGCGCTGCCGTCGGTGCTGATGCCGGTGAACATGCCCGCGAGCGTGCCGAGCATCCCGGGAACGAGCTCGTAGAAGACCCCGAGAACCCCGAGCGTCACCAGATACATCACGCGCCTTCTGGCTCGCGGCCACGCCGCGACGACGATCGGCAACGAAAGGACGAGGCACATGATCGTGGTGCGGGAGATGCTCACCGGACAGGCCATCGCCAGGGTTGCCACGGGCCACCAGCGACGCAGGACAGAGCGCCCCGGCCGCCCGTGCATGGCGTCGTGGATCGCGATCGGCAGGCACATCGCGATGATGACGCCGAACTCGATGGGATGTGTTGCGGTGCCGGCCGGGCGGTCGAACCCGCTGCGGCTGACCGACTCGAGGTCCGAGTTGAAACTCAGGCCCGGGATCTGGATCAGATCGATCCACTGCCGCTTGGTGACGAATTGGATCAGGCCGAGAGCACCCACCGCGCCACCGGCCACCGCGATGCGATGGACGAGCCGATCGAGTCGGTCGCGGCTCGCGACACCGTCGATACCGATCAGGAGCACCCCGCTCCACGCGGTCAGACTGATCAGTGACCGGTCGGAACCGTTGATCTCCAATGGTGCGATCGGCCGCGTGGCGGCGGCCACGTAGCTGACGACCATCGCCAGCGCATAAACGGTGAGTGCGAATCTGATTGCCGCGCCGGTGTGATGGGCACGATCACCGCGTCTCAGCCGCTCGGCCGACCACCACAGGAAGAGCAGGATGCCCAGCATCTGGGCCGGGGTGCCGGCCGCTCCGAGTGGCGCGAAGACCAGGACCGACGGGATGAATGCGAACAACCACACGTAGAGGGAGAGCACCGCCGAGGCGTCGAAACGCCGGATCCGCCAGCTCGTCCGAGCCTCCTCCGGAGGCTCCGCGGCCACCGCCGCATGGCGGGTCTCCTCGTCAACCTGCAAATCCGTCATGTTCGCTCCGGACGCCAGGAGTCAGGAGCGACTGCTGAGATATGGCATGTCGACCGCCCTCGAAGCGGATTCGTCGTTCGCTTCGTCCATCGCAAAAGGCTCGGCGTCGATCACGCTGCGCGTCATGTCCGGTTCGTCCACTACCGGGACGGAGTCGACCACCTGCGCCTCTGCGTTGGTGCGCCGCCCGGCCGAGGGCGGGTTCGCCTCGACTTCGCCGGCTCGTGTGCTGCTGGGGCGGGCGGCCCGCCGCTGCTCCCGACGCACGGCGAAGCCGTCGACGAATGCCGCGCCCAGGACCGTCAGTGCGACGCCCATGGCCCCGACCAGGAGGCCGGCTCGCTGCTGACTCTTGTGACTGGCCACCGGCTTGGTGTCCTGTGCCACCAGGTCGGTGGTGATCTGTCCGTGTGAGGGGGTGTTGGCATCCGCCTGCAGTTGACGGAGTTGCTGAGGCGCCATGGTCGCCAGCAGTTTCATGACCTTGGCTGCTCCCGGCGCGGTCGTGTCCTTGACGTCGATGATCAGCACCGCTCCGCTTGTCGTCGGATCGGGCGTCACCGTGTAGCTCGCCGTGGGACTGACGTCGCGTACGGCCTGGGCCGTCTGCTGACTCAGCATGGAATCCGACAGGACACCGACGACCGGCTGCATGCTGCCGAGATTCAGGTACGGGTTGCCCGCCTTCGGAACAGTCGCTCCGGGAGGCAACAACAACAGCATCGCCTTCGCTTCGTACTTGGCGCCGACGGCGTGGAAGGCGCCGAAGCAGAGCACCGGGGTGATCAGCAGACCGAGGAGAAGGACGTACCACCGCCGGCGTATGGCCCCTGCGAGATCTACCTTCAACGAGATCCCCCTCCGTTCGAACGTTCCCGAAATTAAGCGCGGTCCGCTGTCGACCTGCTGTTACGTTAATCGCCACTTCGGCGTAAGGCAGGTTTTCTCCGTGACACCGCCCCAGCGAAAAGAACCCCCCAATAACCGGGTCAGCTTGCTAGGCAAACGCGCTTTGTCGGTCCTCGTCATCATCGGCCTGACAGGTGGCTGGTTGTGGGCTTTCCGCATTCACGGCGCCTACCAGGGAACCATCCAAGTGACGTTCGCATCGCCGAATCCGCAGGACGCTCGGGACCCGTTCACCAAGGCGATCAACCCGCTCGCCTCCGGCTCCCGCCACAGCCTCATCGACCTGGCCGGCGTCACCGTGCGAGCCGTCACCGGTCTGCACACGCCGCCGCAGGCGGTGTCGGGAGATGTGACCTTGTTGGACAGCGGCGTGTATGACGGATCCTCCGTGATCCAACCCAATGTCGGCGGCCAGTGGTCGTACTCCTTCAGCGAAGCCGGCATGCAGGTCCAGGCCACCGGCCCCACCGCGGAAGCGGTCTCCGCCAAGATCGACAACCTCGTCACGCAGATCCGGGCGAATGTGACGGCCCGCGAGGACGCCCAACACGTCGCCGCGAGCCAGCGGGTGAAGGTTCTGGTCAGCTCCGGTCCTCCACCGGTCTACTTCGTCTCCGGCAGTCGGATGCGTGCGCTGGCCGGCATGTTGTTGGTGTCCGCGCTGTGCATCGCGGCGTTGACCCAGATACTCAGGGGACGTGCCGGCCCGCTCTGAACCACGGCCCCACCGCGCGAAAATCGCTGGACCCCATTGGTATTGCGCCGTTCAGCGCCGACTGCACAATCACCGCGTGGACGGCTGTCCGGCGCCATACTCGCCGCATGATCGACGTGGAGCGTTACGGCGGCGGCATCCTCGTCCTGTCCTCCGCCGATCGAGCGGACCCGCCCGACCTCACCCTCGCACTTCGTGCCGCAGGCATCTCAGCACCGACCGTTGCGCGACGCGACGACGTCACTGTTGCGACGTGGGGTCGTCTGGCGACCGCATCGCCCATCGGGTCGCCGGTCGTCGTCAGCGGGCTGGCACGAGGCCCGCGAGCCGACGTCCCGCCGGGCGACATCGATCTGGCGGACAGCAGGGCCGGCTCCCACTCGCTCGCGGAACTCATGCCTCCGTTCGCTGCGGTGCACATTGCGAAGGACGGTGCCCGTGCGGTGACCGATGCGCTCGGCTACCGGCACATCTATCACCGAACCGGCGAGCGTTGGAGTGCGGTCTCCACGTCGACCCTCGCCCTGGCCCACCTCGGCGCAGGTCGTCTCGACCGGAACGCCCTCGCCGTCCAGGCGATGCTCGGTTGGCAGCTCGGCAATCGGACCCTCTTCGAGGGAATCACGAAATTGCGGCAATACGAACGCGTCACCCTGTCGCGGGGAACGTCGATGACGGACCGCTACCCGGCCGAGGAGCGCCCCGGTCGAGTGCGATTGGACCAGGCGGTCGCCGAGGCGTCGACCCTGTTGCGTGACTACGTGGTCGACTATCTCGACGACCACCCGGACGCCATACTCCAGCTGACCGGCGGCCTGGACTCCCGCATCCTGCTCGCCGCGATCCCACCGGACCGTCGGCGTGGAGTACGGGTCCTGACCCTGGCGAGCGGCCCGGGATCTGAGGACGCCCGCATCGCCGCCCACCTCGCGGAGCGCTACGGGATGCGGCATCTCGTGCGCGGCTTGACCCGGCTGGGCGACATGGATGGCGCCGCGGCGCATGACCTGGTCATGGCTGCCGCCCGGGATCTGAACGGTATGGCGGACCCCGTGGCCCACGCCGCCCTGCTGACGGTGGAATCGACCTTCCCCCAGGGCAACCGGATCTCCGGGCTCGGCGGCGAGGTGGCGCGGGGCTTCTATTACGTCGGACCTGTTGTCGACTATCCGGTCTCGCGACCGCTGACCCGAGCGTTGACCGGCTGGCGGATGTTCGCCAACGACTCGGTGTCCCCGGCAGCCCTCAACGACGAATTCGGTTCGTGGGCCAAGAGATTCGCCCGATCCGAGATCCATCGGGTGCTCGTCGACTCCGGTATGGCGTGGCCGGATGCGACCGACCGGCTCTACCTCTACGAGCGGATGCAGCGGTGGGCAGGTGTCACCGACAGCGCGGTGTGCCTGGGCAGGGCAACGGTGAATCCGATGCTCGACCCGCGTTTCATCGCAATCGCGAACTCCTTGGCGCCCACGGACAAGGCGCATGCCCGGTTCCTCGCGCGCCTGGTGTGCCGGCTGGATCCGGACCTGGCCGACATCCCCTTGGAGGGACGGCAGGCGCCGGCGGCATACGCTGCACCGGGCACCCTCCAGCGCCTGTCCAACGCGGTTCCGATGGCGCACAAGGCGCGGCGCAAGATCGTGCAGCGACTGCGCCATGACCGCCGCCCGCCTGCCGGCGGCCACGCGCTCACCGCCCTGGTCACCCAGCATTGGCGACGCCATCCCGAAGTGCTCGACCCCGTCCGTGAGGCACAGGTCTTCGACGAGCAGTGGCTCGACGCGCTCGTCGCGGGCGGTGCCGCCGATCCATCGACAACAGCACTGCTCGCCACGATGGTCGCGCTCGCCCCGGCGGCCTAGAGCCGGGAGGCCGGTTGGTCCTGGACCAGGACCTCCGGCTGCCGCCGCAGGCGATCGTAGAGCGGGTAGCGAGCCCAGGAGTCCAGCCGCACCCGGCCCAGCAGGCGCATCACACGACCGGGGAGATAGCGCCCCATGATCGGCAATCCGAAACCCAGGTAGACGACTGAACCGACGAGAAGTCCGATGGCGAGCCGGAGCACTGTCACGTCCGACGCCTGCTTCGCGGCCCAGGCCGCCGACGCGCTGACGATGGTGAGCGCGAACGCCGGCATGGTCGAGACGAGCAGGGTCCGGGCCAGGTGCTCGACGAGTCGGCGGGCCAGTACGAAGTAGGTCGGCAGGACGACGAGGACGATGACGGCGACGTGTGCCCACGCCGCGCCACGCATCCCGTCCAACTCGACCCCGACGAACATCGCTGGAACCAGTACGACGAGCCAGACGACCTGCACGACCAGATTGCGGCTCGGCCGACCGGCACCGACCAGCAGGCTGCCGAGCAACAAGGAGCCGACCAGGAGGCTGCCGTAGACGCCGAGCACGACGATCACCGGGGCCGCGCTGCTCCACCGATGGCCGTAGAGGGTGTCGACGATCTCGCCGGACAGCACCAACGTGAATCCGGACATCGGGAACGCCGCGAGACAGATCAGACTCAACGAACCACGCAGCGCTCGCCCGAGGCGGTCCGGATCGCTCTTGGCATGGCTGAACATCGGCATGGCGACGTTGACGACCATCGAGCTGAGCATCGCGGTCGCCCACGAACTGACATTGAAGGCAAGGGTGTAGATGCCGAGCCGGACCGGACCCAACACCTTGCTGACGAACAGGAAGTCGGCGTTGATCAACATGAACCCGACGAGATTTGCGCCCGCGATGGGTAGTCCGAACCGCAGCACCCGACGTGCCTGTTGCCTGTCGAACCGCGGCCGATAGAACTTCCGGGCGAACCACAGCAGCACGCACCCGGTCACCAACTGACCGAAGACCCGCGACCACGCGAACGCGATGTCACCCGGACCGTTCAGCGCGAGGAGGAGCATCAACACGTTGCCGGGTATGAATGCCGCCGCGGCACCGAAGAACATCGCGTCCTGCCGGAACTCGCGCGCCAACAGGCCGCACGGAATCGTGAAGAGCCCGACCATCGCGATGCAGAGCGCAAGGATCCGCAGCGCGTTCGCACTGTCGGGTGCGCCCAGCAGCGCCGCCAAGCCCGGAGCCGCGACGAGCATGACCGCCGCGAGTCCGAGGCCGATGACGATCGAGAGGAACGACACCGTCGGCCCGACCTCGGCCGGATCCATGTCGGCCTGCGCCATACAAGCCGTGAGGCCGAGTTCGGAGAACGAGCTCACGACGGTGAATACGGCGAGCGCGACCGCGTAGTTACCGAACTCCGCCGGTGTCACGATCCGCAACATGACCATCGTGATCACGACGCCGGCCAGACGCATCGCCACGGTGTTGATGCCGCTCCACAGAGCTGCCCGCGTCACCCTGCCGGCAAGCGAATCGGGCACGTCGCCTCCTCCACAACCATGGACGCGAATTCTCAGGTGGATCCCGAGAGGGTGGGTGGGATTCGCATGTCACGCCTCGCCCCAGCGGTTGGAACTATAGGCGTCCCGCCGAAGCCGACACCGGTTATTTCGTGCCGCGGATCAACGAGCAATTCCCGACCGTCATACTGCGAATTCCGGCCTTTTCGGCGTGCTCCGCCGCCCCGAGCAACTATTCGGCATGCCCGGGGCGGGTCGACCATCATCGAAGAATGCGGATCGCCACCGACAACCTCCGGAATCCCCGGTGGTGGGTGTGCGCTGTGCTCTGGACGCTCACCGGCGCCGGCCTGCTGGCGGCCGCCCTGCTGACACCGCTGCACTGGATCGACGTGTCGAGGCCGCGCCTCGTCGAGTGGGCGGCCTTCACCCCACTGGGGACCCCGTTCGCGCTCGGCGCGCTGCTCGTCGGTGTGATCCTGGTGCTCGTCCAACGAACGCGCCGGCCCGTCGCCGCAGCACTCGCCGTGACGAGCGGTCTCCTGCTTGCGCTGCACCTGTGGTGGCTCGCCCCCTTGTATGTCGGAAGCCGGCCGACCACATCGGGCCGCTCACTGGTCGTGCTCAGCCAGAACTTCGAGTACGGCGACCCGACCCGCCTCGCAGAGCTCGTCCGGGACGAGAAGGTGGACGTTCTGGTGCTGACCGACCTCGACAGTCGGCGGGTGAGTCAACTACTGGCCACCGACATTCCGCAGATGTTGCCGAATTCCATTGGCACCCGGCCGGATCAGACCATCTCTTCGGTCATCTTCAGCCGCTACCGCATCGATTCGGTCGGTAGTGGACCGCACTCGTCGCATGCGGACCTCGTGCGCCTGCACACGCCGATGCTCGGAGATGTCGATCTGGTCGCCGTCCATCCACAGCCGCCATACACCGTCCGATGGCGCCCCGACTACCGCGCACTGCACGCCTTCCTCAGCAGTGCGGTGCCGCAACCGCGGACCCGCCCCACGATCGTCGCCGGGGACTTCAATGCGACGACCGACAACGTCCCGTTCCGGGAGGTGCTCGACCTGGGCTACACGGACGCGATCACCCAGCGGCGTGGCGGGTTCCAACCGACGTGGCCGGACTCGTCGACAGTGCACCACTTCGGCATCCCTGTCCCCCGACTCGTGACGATCGATCACGTCCTCCTGTCCGGGACCGTCGCGGCATCGAGTGCGACGACGGTGCACGTCCCCGGCGCCGACCACCGCGGCGTTCTGGTCGGAGTCGCTCACCGCGGTGGTTGAGCTGCGGTCCGGGAACGTCGGACGACCCGATCAACCCATCCGGCAACGGTTTTCGACGCAACCGCGACGATGGATTCGAGCGGGCCACGCCACCGCAGGAGCGCGAACACCATCCCGATGACGACGACCACCGCCACCTCGGGGAGCAACCTGCGCCGGCCATGGTCGGGCCACGTCTGCGGCAGCACCATGACAAGGTGCACGCTGTAGAGGGTGAGCGTCATGGCGCCCGCTCCGAAGATCACGCGCCACCAACGGGTCGCAACCCGAGTGACGAGTAGAGCCAATCCGATCACTGCGAGCGCCGTTCCGCTGGTGAACGCAAGGTCGGTCGCGGATCCGGAGTGTGGTGCGTTGACCGCGAGCCACCACCAGCTTCCGGTCGGCGTGACGCCTTCCAACCCCACTTGCAGCTGCGGCTGCAGCGCGCCCCAGGACGATGCCCCCGATCCCGGCCAGGAGTGCAGCAGCCGCTCGTGGACTCCGGGAAGCGAAGTCAGACTCGCCGACACGAGGCTCGCGGTCACGGCCAGCAGAGCACCGCCACCCAGCACACGGACCGCTGTGTCCTTGCGATGCAGATCCAGGCGTCCTACGGCGAGTCCGCAACACAGGTAACTCACCCAGGTGAACGCCGGGTACTCGCCGGTGATCACCAGCCGCAGCAGGATCCCGAGAGGCCCCAGCCCGCTGAATCCGCCGGAGACCGATGTCGGATCGAACAGCCGAAATGCCTGCGACACAACGGGAGACACACACATCCACACCGCGCCGATGATGAGCAACGTGGTGGGTCGCAGCCAGATGAACGGCAGTGCCAGGACGAAGAGCACTCCGTAATAGGGCAGGATCACCGCGATGCCCGCGGGGTGCAGTTGCTCCAGGAGCATGCCAATCACCAGGATCAGCGAAGCTCGAACGACGATCGCCGTCGAATCGGTGAACCGTCGACGCCCGACGTGCGGCGTCGAGCCCCCGGTCATCAGAGCGAGCGAGACGCCGGCAAGCACGGCGAACAACGCGGCCGAGTTGCCGGTTGTCACGCGCTGCGCCCACGGGACACGTCCACCGACCGTCTTGGGCACGATGTGCGCCGTCATCATGCCGATCAGCGCCAGGCAGCGCGCAACGTCGATCCCGACGAAGCGCGCACGGCGGACGGTGGCGCGGCTCGAGAGGATCGGTGATCGGGCCGTCGCTGCCCGGCGCGAGGTGTCACTCGGAATCCGGTTCAAGGATCGCCCCCGTCGGCGAGCGGACGCCTAGACTTCGGTACATGGCACGGCCACCGGTCACCGAAGGATGGCAGTCCGACGCACCGTCGCCGGACGAGTTCACGGACGACAGTTCGCCCAGTTACGTCGATGCCGCGACAGTCGCCCTGCGGTTCGCGTCGACAGCGGTCGACGCGACCTCCGCGCAGCCCTCTCGACTCACCGAGGCGGTCACCCCACGTTCGCTGCGTGATGCGATGGGCTGCCTGGCAACCGGTGTCTGTGTGATCACGACATTCTCGGACGACAACGATGTCGCCATGACCGCCAACTCCGTGACGTCGGTGTCGCTGGACCCACCGCTGGTGCTCGTGTGCATTGCCAAGACCGCTCGTTTCCACGAAGCGATCGTCACGTCCGGCCGTTGGGGTGTCAGCATCCTGGATGCTGGATCTCATGAGCTGTCAACCCAATTCGCGACCCCGGGCCGCGACTCCGCGGGACAGCTGGCAGAGGTGCGCTTCGACCGTGGGCCGGAGACCGGCGTTGCCCTGCTGTCCAGTTCGGTGGCCCAGCTGGAATGTCTCACGACTGCGGTGCACCCGGCGGGTGATCACGACATCGTGATCGGCCACGTGCAGTCGCTCGCTCAGGTCGGGCCCGGTAAGCACCCCCTGTTGTTCCATCGCGGTCGGTATCGCTGGCTGCTCTGACCTGGTCGGCATCTGTCTCAGATCCAGCTCTTGCGGAGCTCGTTCATCGCCGAGCACACGCGGTGCGGCAGACGATTCGCATCGCGCACCACGGTGTCCAACGACTCAGGGGTGACGCCCTCGTGCACGCTGAAACGCGCCTGCAGCCACGAGTCCGCAGTCGTCGGTCGCCGGTCACTGGTGAACAGAGTCGTGTAGCCCGCCGAGCGCACGGCACGGAGTACATCACGGTTGTAGCGCCCGAGCGGCAGCGCCGCAGTGCGAATGGCATCACCGCTGAGCACGCTGAGCACCGCCCGGGCTTCGAACACCTCCCGGACGAGATCCCCCTCGCCGAAGCCGGTCCACGGGAGATGTGTCCAGCCGTGGTTGCCGAGCGTCATACCCGACCTGACGAGGTCTCTCGCGTCCGACCTGCTGAGGCTCCCAGCCTCGTCCAGCCTCCCGACGACCACGAAGAAGGTTGCTGTCAGGCCTCTTTCGAGGAGCGCGGGCAACACGATCTCCACATCGGAGGAGTTGCCGTCATCGATGCTGAGCGAGACCCTGCTGCTGTCTTCAGCAAACTCGTCCAGCAGCCGTAGGAACTCGTATTCACTGATCCAGTAACGACTTTCGCCGGGTTCGAGTTTGCGACGCGGCCGGCCGACCCCGTGGAAGCACACGTTCAACCGCAGCCGTGGCGACACCGCGGCACCGATACTCATGACGCACCCACCGTCCCGGTCGCGGGCCGGAACCGCTCCGAACCCCAACCACTTCCGCCGCGACGAGCCATTGCTTCGGCGATCACCGTGACCCCCACGTACACCACCGCCGCCGGCGCGAGGCTCGGTTCAGTGCGCACGGACGCGACGAGCCAACGCAGCCCTTCCGCCCGACGGACCCGACCGACCGGATCCGCCGCCCGCAATTGCGCGTTGCCTCGCCGGACACGCGCCAACCGCCGCAGCAGCGAACGCAGGCAAGGCACGGCGACCACAACGCTGACGACGTCCTCCAGGTGCAGGGTCTCCGATTCGTCAAACAGCGAGTCGAGGAAGAGGTCGTCCGATATCACGTCGGGAAACTCGGTGAATCGGGCGCGCCCGGCCTCGGAGACGGCGACAGCCCCCCGGCCGAAAAGCCCTGTCGCGTATGACGGGTGGCGTGCGTGGACGCGGTAGTACATCCGGACCGGTCGAGAACTCGCGGACGCGTCGACCGTTCGTGCCGGGACCGCCGCGAGTGCGGTCGACCCCGGGACGGCTTCCGCCGTCCGGAGCGAGTCGGACAGGCGCTCGATCGCCTCCTTGTCCAGCTGGATGTCCGCGTCCAGATAGACCCGTGGGTAGCCGGTGGCGCGACGCTCGGCTGCGTTCAACGCCGGTGTCTTGCCGGCATCCGCGACCTCGACCACCTCCACCCGTCGCTGTCGCGCGACCGCCACCGTGTCGTCGGTGCAGCCGTTCGCGGCGACGACGACCTGGAGTGGCTCGGCGGCGCCGCCCGCGAGGAGCCCATCGAGGGTTCGACCGATCACGGCCCCCTCGTTGTGCGCGGCGATGAGGACGGTGGTCATCGCCCGCGGCCAACCGCAATCAGGTCATCGAACACCGCGACGTAGGCGTCCCGCTGATACGGCCAGGCGAGTTCGTCCTCGACCCGTCGGCGGCCGGACCTGCCCATGGCTCGACGAGCGGCCGGGTCATCGAGCAGTCCCACCAGCTCCTTGGCATACAGGTCCACATCGTTCGCCGGGACATACCGCGCCGCATCACCGGCCGACACCCGGGTCTCGCGCAGATCGAAGGCGAGGACCGGCATGCCGAACGCCATGTACTCCATCGTCTTGTTCATCGTGGACACGTCATTGAGTGGGTTCTTCGGATCCGGGGATAGGCCGAGGTCTGCCGTCGACAACACCTCGATCACGTCCTCGTCCGGCAGCCGCCCCGGCATCTCGACATAGTCCTGCAGACCCAACGCGTCCCGCAGTGACACCAGATCCGCCCAGGAGTCGCCGCTCCCGATCAGAGTGAACGAGATGTCCTCTCGCCCGAACTGGTGCACCACACGATCCGCAGCTCGCAGCGCAAGATCGACTCCGTCCTGCGGGCCCATCACTCCGATGTAGGCGACCAGGTGAGGACGGCCGCGACGTCGGTCAGGTTGTGGTTCAACGGGTTTCAGCCGACCGGTGTCTGGGCCGGTGCGCACGACGGTGACCTCGCCGGCACGCTTTCCGCCACGGGTGCGCGCGACCTCGGCATACGACTCGTTGGTGGACGTGACCCTGTCGGCGGCGCGAAACGTCGCCCGTTCGAGCGCCAACAGCCCGCGTAACGGCATCCCCGAGCCGTCCGGGAACCGCGACCGGTACAGCTCCGGGGACAGGTCGTGATGATCGAAGACGAATCTCGTCCCGTCCGTCAGACGCAGGGCGCGAGCAAGCGGCCAGAATATCTCCGGCGGGTTGCATGCCTGCAGGACGTCGAACCGTCCACCGAGACGCGCGCGGGCCACCTTGTACGCGGTCGCTGCGAACGAATACGCATACTCCGCGACATAACTCAGCGCACTGCCGCCCGGGGCGTACGGGCGGTAGCCGAGAACTCTGATGCCCTCGATCACCTGGGACGCAGAGGTTCCGTGTCCCTGCGGGCACACCACGGTCACCTCATACCCGGCGTCCCTCAGCGCGAGGCTCTCCAACCAGACTCGCCGGTCGAACGGCACCGGCAGGTTCTGGACGATGATGAGCACACGCGGGGCGCCGGGGTCGCTCACCAGCCGACCCCTTCGTACCCGACCGCATGCTCGACATCGCTGCCGAGTCGCCCGCTGAGGTCGATCAGCATCGGCGGCCGGCACTCCTGCAACGCCTCGACGACCGGCACACTGCTCGACGTGACCAGGGCCACGTCGGCGCCCGCGAGGGCCTGCTGCGGGGAGCCGGTCAGCAGCCGATCTAGGTGCGGCAGCCGAGCCATGATGTGCTCGCGGTTGGCACCCACCAGCTGCTCCGGATTGAGGATCGGGTCGAAGATGCGCACGTCGAAACCCTTGCCGATCAACCGCTCCGCCAACTCGACGTTCGGGCTCTCACGTAGGTCGTCGGTGTCCGACTTGAAACTCAGGCCCAGGAGCGCGACGGTCCGTCCGCCGGCTGCCAGGACCCGATCGACCACATCTCGGACCGAGACCTCGTTGCTCGTCGTGGTGCCGAGCAGTTGTGGTGCGTCGACGCCGTTGACCCGAGCCATGTGCTGCAACGAGCGCAGGTCCTTGGGCAGGCACGAACCGCCGAACGCGAACCCGGGCTGCAGGTAGGTGGGGGCAATGTTGAGCTTGGTGTCCTCGCAGAAGATGCTCATGACCTCCCGGGAGTCGACACCGAACGGTCGGAAGACCCGGCCCATCTCATTGGCGAAGGTGACCTTCGTCGCGTGAAAGGCGTTGCAGGCGTACTTGAGAGCCTCCGCCGTCTCGACGCCGACCTGATGTATCTCCTGCCCCAGGAACGCGAAGACCGCGGCCATCGCCTGCTGCGTCTCGGGGTCGGTGGAGCCGACCACGACGAATGGCGGTTCGAAGAAGTCCGCGACCCCGGCGCCCTCGCGCAGGAACTCGGGGCACATGGCCGTTCCGACTCGCCAGCCGACGGGCAGATCGGCCGCGAAAACGGGACCGACGATCGTGTGGACCGTCCCCGGCGGCACCGTGCTGCGGACGACGACACTGTGGTGCCCGGAAGCCGGCGGCGACACCACATCCATGGCTTCCCGGATGTCCTGAACGGCACGACCGATGTAGGTGAGGTCGGTCGCGCCGTGTGCGGTCGACGGAGTACCCACGCAGAGCAGCGAAACGTCTGCTCCGTCGAGCGCTTCGCGCGGATCCACGGTCGCCCGCAGCCGCCCCGAAGCGGCGCCGTCGCGCATCAGTTCGTCGATTCCCGGCTCGACGACGGGACTTTCGCCCAGCCCGATCAGGTCGACCTTGAACGGGTCCACATCGACCCCGACGACCGTGTGCCCACGTGCGGCCAGCCCGGCGGCCGTCACCGCCCCGACATACCCCAGACCGAAAACGGCGATCTTCATTGTGCTGCCCCCAGCGGCGATTCGACGGGTAAGGACCCGCAACCATTGAGTGCTCCAGCTACTCGGATGTCGCGGAAAGTGACTGGAAAGTATCAAGATTCGCCGAAACGCCAACGAGTTATTTCCGACCTGGAAGTAGCCCGCAGAAACGCTGAAATAAGTCCTGCTGGACGTGCGCAGGCAGCGGTCAGAAAGCCGCCCCTACTGGTCGGAACCTCCGGCCACAGATCGCGTCGATGCGCTAGCGTCCGTGCTGTGGGCACCTCACCGTTGCGTGTGCTCGTCGTGGGCGCGGGCCCCGTCGGGTCGGCTACGGCTGTGGCGCTCCGGCACGGGATGCCGACCGCCGAGGTCGCACTCATCGACAGGTCGGGCTTTCCTCGCGACAAGCCGTGCGCCGATCTGCTCGGCCCCGATTCCTTGCGCATCCTCGACGGCCTGGGTATGACGGGTGATCTCGACATCTCACCGTCGGGCTCCCTCACCCGGGCAACGTTGGATGCTAGGTTGCTCGACGCAGCGGCCGCCGCCGAGGTCGAAATCCGCACGGGCACCGAGTTCAGCGGGTTCGCCGACCGACCTTCCGGAGCACTGGTCGCGAGTTTACGTGGCCTCAGTGAAGCTACCTCGTACACAAGAGAATTCGACCTCGTGGTGGGTGCTGACGGTGCATACTCCACGGTTCGCAAGGCAATGGGGATCCCGCACCCGGAGAAGTCGAAGACACACCTTGCGATACGTGGCTATGCACGCCACACGGGCGAGGGCCCCGCTCCCTGTCTCCCACTCGATTGGTGTGACGCCGCACGGCCCGGCCATGGCTGGGTGGTGCCTCTCGACGGCGACACGGTGAATGTGGGCGTCTTCATCTCCATTCCCGGCCTACGACGACGCCGGGCTCTGATACCGACCGTTCTCGATGCGTACCACCAGGATCTGGTGGAGCGCGGATACGAGATCACCGCACCGACGCAGGTGCGCTCACAGCAGGTGCCGACCGCTGTGAGCCGTCAGCGACTGACCGACCCGCACCTGCCTGCGGTCCTGCTGGGCGATGCCGGAGCGATGGCCAACCCGCTGACCGGCGAGGGGATCTTCTACGGCCTGTCGGCCGGCGTCCTGCTCGCAGATGTCGTCGCGCTCGACTCAGCGACGGCGGACTTCCAGCCGTCGAGGACCGTGCAGAAGTTCGAGGCGCTCTTCCGGGAGCGATTCGACGGGCATTACCGCCGCTGCATGCGGGCGGCTCGGGTCATGCAGGCGCGGTGGGGCGGGGGCATCGCGACCCGCGCGCTGGCCAAGAGTCCTCGTCTGCGGGAACGGGCACTGGCAACCCCGACCGCGGACGGCTCGAACTCGTGACCGCGAACCCGATCGGCGACCGTGCACCGATCCGGCATCAGGGCTGAGCGGTCACTTCCGAGTAGAGATAATCGATGTCGCCCGCTTCGAGGGTGCTGCTCTTGAACATCTTCTGAGCGGGTCGCGGACGCGACCAGGTCACACCGACCCGACCGCCCGAAACCCGTTCTTCCACAACGATGAACGGCATCCGGTGGCTGCGCAGCAGATGGTTGGACACCTGCCGAGAGGTGGCCCGGAACAGCTCCGGGTCGCTGACGTACTGGATCTCGGCCAGTAGGTCACGGCCGGCGATACGGGCCACCCGCCACTGGACGTAGCACGACTCGCGCCCCCGCACCACCACGGCGTGCCGTGCCCATTTCGAATGCGCGTGATCGCGGTATGCCGTGGCTGCCTCCCCGGTGAGCGAGCCGGCGATGACATCGGGATCCGAACTCACCATCACCCCGTGCCGTCGGCCCGGCAGGTTCACCCCGATCTGGTGCCGCGCCTCGAGGTAGGAGAACCCCAGCCGAAGATTGAGTTTCTGTACGACGTCAGAGGGGTTCAGGTCCGTGAAGTGGTAGCCCGGCTGAGAGAGCAGCGCCCGTACCAAACGCCAACTGCCGACACGGTATTCAGGCAGCACGCACCAGACCGCCAAGTTGCAGAAGCGTTCACGCCGGCCTGCGATCAACCGGGTTGAATAGATCGCGGCGTACTCCCCGACGATCTCGTCGCCCGCCAGCAACATCATCCCGTGGTTGGGGGCACCGGACGACGGCAGGTTGTTCGCCGCCTGCCAGGCGTCCACCCATTCATCCACCGGCGTCGCCGACGGCATGTTGGACGCGAGGAACCGGGCGACTCCGGGAAGGTCCTCGGTGCGGATCGGTCGCACGCTCAGTTCGGGAGCCACAGCGAAATGAGTCATGGTGCCGCGGTGATCTCGGAGTAGAGGTAGTCGATCTGGCGCGGTCGCAGCGTGGCGCTCTTGAACATCCTGCGCGGAGGACCCGCGATCGGCACCGACGGACTGATGCTCCCGCCGGCCACGTGGTTATCGACCACCGTGAAGAGTGCGTTGTGGTGGAGCGCCAGATGGCGTGACAGGCTGCGTGCCCCTGCGCGGAACAGGCGCGGATCGCTCACATGCTGAATCGCCGCGAAACAGCGCAATCGCTTGCGGCTCTCGAATCGCCACTGCACGTAGCACGCTGAGTCACCCTTGACGATGACGGCGTGCCGTGCCCATCGGCAGTTCGCGTGGTCGCGGTAATTGCGCAAGGGCTCATCCGTCAGCACGTGCGCGATCTCCTCCGGGTCGGAGCTCACGCGCAGCCGTCCGGGCAATGTCGGCCACGGAAGATTCACCATGACGTGGCTGCTGGGGTCCAGATAGCGGAACCCCAGTCGGAGGTTCAGCCGTTGCACGGCAGGCGTCGGCGACAGGTCCGTGAAGTGATAGCCGTCCTGTGCGAGCAAGGCATGGAGCATCCGAACACTCCCGGATCGGTATGCCGGTGCGACGCACCACACGGCGAGATTGCAAAAGCGCTCCGGCCTCTCCTCGATCAGCCGACTCGAGTAGATAGCGGTGTAGGCACCCACGACCTCCCGGCCCGCCCATAGCGCCATACCGTGGTTCGGCGCGTCGGCGCAGGGCCGACCGTTGACCTCTTCCCACGCCGCGACCCAGTCCTCCGCCGGGCTGTTGGGCGGGAAGTTGCGGGCCAGGAACGCGCTGACCTGCGGCAGGTCAGCGGTCCCGATCGGGCGAACAGTGACGGTCCGTTTGCTCGAGGACATCGCAACCCGCTTCTACGCGTCCGGCCGGGTGCGTTCGGTCTCGACGAACTGCGTCAGAGTGCCCAGCGTTCCGAACACTTCAGTGCCCACGGCACTGTCATCGATGCGAATGGCGAAACGATCTTCCAGTCGTACCAACAACTCCACGACGGCCATCGAATCGAGTTCGGGAAGACTGTCCAACAGGGGTGTTTCCGCCGTGAGGGTGGCGGCCCGGTCCTGGATCCCGAGCGCATCGACGAGCACGTCCTTCACCTCGACAAGGGTGTCAGTCACGAGGCTGTTCCTTTCTGTAATGAGGTCCGACGAGGACCTCGACCGGTGATGGGTGTCCGAGAAAATCGACCGGGCTCGCCGTGCGACCGTAGGCGCCGGCTTGGAAGAGGACGACGAGGTCGCCCACGCTCGTCGACGCGGGAACCTCGACGTTGTCACCGAGGACGTCGATCGGTGTGCACAGGCACCCGACCACGGCGACCGGGATGGTCTCCGCGCCCGGTGCATCGAGCCTGTTGCCGATCACCGACGGATAGTTGCGTCGAATGGCGGCACCCAGGTTGCCGGTCGCTGCGAGCTGGTGATGCAACCCGCCGTCGACGACGAGATAGGTCTTGCCACGGGACACTTTGCGGTCGACCACCTGTGTGACGTACACACCCGCCTCGCCGACGAGGAAGCGACCCAGCTCCAACGAGAACACCGCGTCCGGAAGTGCAGTCGCCAGTCGTTCGTCCGCAAGGGTGCGGAGGTGCTCGCAGACGATTTCCACGTCCAACGGGACGTCCCGCTCGTGGTACGGGATCCCGAAACCACCGCCGAGATTCACCTGCCGAACCGGAGCGGGCGCACTGTCCGCGAGGCGCAGCACGAGATCGACCGTCCGGTCCTGCGCTTCCATCAAGATCTGCGGGTGCAGGTTCTGGGAGCCGGAGAAGACGTGGAAGCCGACGAAGTCGACGTCGTACGCAACGAGTGTCTCGAGGAATTCGGGCACCAGCTCGGCATCCATCCCGAACTGTTGGGGGCCCCCACCCATCCGCATGCCGGAACCGCGGACGGCGAAATCGGGATTGACCCGCACGGCCAGTCGTGGGCGGATGCCCAGCTCTGCACCGACGCGGACCAGCCGTTCGGCCTCCGACGTCGACTCGATCTCCACGGTGATCCCCGCCGCAACGGCTTGCCGCAACTCGGCAGTCCGCTTGCCTGGGCCCGCGAAACTGATGGACGACGCGGGCGTTCCGGTGTCGAGCGCTGTCTTCAGCTCGCCGGCGGATGCAACGTCCAGATGCTCGACCTGGTCCGCAACATGCTGCACGAGGGCCGGCATCGGGTTCGCTTTGACAGCGTAGGAAACACCTACCGAGCCGCGCAGCAGGCGATGCAGCAGGTCGATGCGTTCGGAGATCGCCGCGCGATCGTAGGCGAAGAACGGCGTCGAGCCGACCCGAGCCGCCAACTGCTGCAACGGAACTCCGCCGATGACGAGCTCCCCGTGCTCGACGTTGAACCGTTCGATGGTGCTGTGCATCGACAGCGTGGGCTGAGTCATACCGTCACCAGTGTGCGCAGGGCGTTACGGTCGAATTTCCCGTTCGGAGACCGTGGCAGGTCGTCCAGCACCACCACCCGGCGCGGCACCATGAACCGCGGAAGCCGCCCTCGAAGAGCAGCCACCACGTCATCCCCGGTGCAACCGGCGTCCGCCACCGCTGTGACCAACACGATCTGCTCGCCGATGACGTCGTCCGGCACTCCGAAGACGACCGCATCACGCACCAGGCCGGTGTCGTATGCGGCCTCTTCCACCTCGGTCGGACTGACCCGGTAACCCGAGGTCTTGATCATCTCGTCCTGCCGACCGACGAAGTAGAGGAAGCCGTCCTCGTCACGCATGACCGTGTCACCCGACCAGACGGCGAGTTCCCCGGGCGCGACACCCGATCCCCCACTGGGTGCCGGACGAAAACGTTCCCTCGTTCGATCGGGGTCCTTCCAGTAACCTTGCGCGACCAAGGGTCCCCGATGGACCAACTCACCGGGTTCGCCTGCCTCGCAACAGGATCCGTCGGGTCTGACCACCAATACCTCTGCATTGGGGATCGCCTTGCCGATCGAGTCGGGACGATGGTCGACCTGATCCGGGTCCAGATACGTGGAGCGAAATGCCTCGGTCAGCCCGTACATGAGGAATGGGCGGGCGGCAGGGAAGATTACGCGGAGCCGGTCCAGAGTGGATCGCGGCATACGACCACCCGTGTTGGCGAAGTACCGGAGTGATTCGGACGCTTCTGGCGGCCACGGCACCGCGGCGAGCTGGATCCACAACGGTGGCACGCAGGTCAGGCCCGTCACATGGAACTCGGCACACAGTCGTACGACGTCGCGCGGGAGCAGATAGTTGACCAGCACGACATGAGCACCGACCTGCAGTGCCGTGGTGACCTGGCTCAACCCGGCGTCGAAGCTGAGCGGCAGCGCGGCCAGGATCACGTCCTCCGCGGTGTTCTCCAGGTATTCACTGACACTCTCGGCGCCCACGATGAGATTGCGATGGCTGAGCACGACGCCCTTGGGCATCCCGGTGCTGCCGGAGGTGTAGAGGATCGCCCCGAGATCGCTGTCCACCGGCCGATAGCCAGGATCGGTTGCGGGGCTGGAGACGATTTCGTACCAGCGGACCAGCGTGATCGTCGCGGGGACCTCTCCCACCGCACCGTCGTCCACCAGCACGACCAAGTCGACACCCTCCACCGCGCCCTCGGCACGGAGCGCCGTGAAGCGGTCGGATGTGGTGACCATGCACAGGGCGGAGCTGTCGTCGAGGATGTACCGGACCTGTCGCGGTTTCAGGATCGGATTGACCGGGACGAACATCGCCCCCATGGCCGAGGCGGCCACCATGGCGACGACGTTCTCGACACGCTTGTCGAGGAAGACCGCAACCCGGTCCCCGCGCTGGACACCGCGCTCGGTAAGCACTCCCGCACACTGTCGGACCAGGTCCCAGAGTCCGGCATACGTTGTGGTTCCTGCACGATCCGACACCGCGGGCGCCGTGGGCGCACGCTCAGCTCGGTCTCGTACGAGTTCGTGCAATGCCCTGGCCATGCAGTTCACCCCTTGTCGATCACCACGCAACGCATGTGAGTTCGCTGTAAAGATTGTCGACATGCTCTGCGCGAATAGTCGCGCTCTTGAACATTTTTGGCCGCCCTTGAAGTCGGCGTGCAAAAAAGACCCGTCCGACGGTGCGTTCCTCCAACAGCAACGCCGCGGCCTGACGGCGGCGCACCACGTACGCCCCGAAGGCGATCAGGCTCTTGCGGAACTCGGCCGCGTCGCTGACGTACAGGACCGAGACGAAGGCCGGGACGTTCCGGCGTCGATCGCGCCGGTAGATGACGTAACACTGGTGGCCCGCGCGGCGCAGCACCACATGGTGAGCGGCCGATGCCCGTCGATGATCCCGATAGATCCGCAGGTCGTCGCCCGTGAGCAGGCGGTCGATCTCGTCCGGGTCGTCGACGGCTTCGGTTCGCAACGCCGGCAGCGGCAGGCACGGGACGAGCTGCACAGTCGTCGGGAGCCGGTCGAATCCGAGTCGCTCATTGAGCGGCACCACGGCACCACTCGGAGAGAGGTCCGTGAAGGTGAATCCGGGTTGCGCGAGGGCCGTTCGCAGCATTCGCACACTGCCCAGCCGATACGCGGGCAGCACACACCACGCGCCGAGGTTGCAGAACTTCTCGACACGTCCCCCGATGGTGCGTTCGGAGTAGAACGCGAGCAGGACGCCGACGATGTTCGAGTTCTCGTCGGTCAGCTTGAACCCATAATTCGGCTGCGCGACCGGCCACGGCACCTGGACCGAATTCGCCCAACTGGCAGCAGGGACACGCGCATTGAGCTGATCGTGCAGAAACTCCCCGACCTCCTGGAGGTCGTCCGTCGTCACCGGTGACACGAGGGCCACGATGATCCACCCCCACCCATCCGACGATGCCCTGTCAGTGGCGCCACGGGCCGTCGATCTGTCTCGCACGTCAGGCTAGCGGCCGCCGCCACGCGGCCACGTCGATTCCGGTGTTATTGCAGATCTCCGCACCGCTAAGGTCGGCACGGTGAAGGGGATCATTCTCGCCGGCGGATCGGGCACGCGACTGCACCCGATCACCCGCGGCATCAGCAAGCAACTCATGCCGGTCTACGACAAGCCGATGATCTACTACCCGTTGTCGACGTTGCTCATGTCGGGCATCCGGGAAGTCCTGGTGATCACCACGCCGCACGACATGGAACAGTTCGTGCGACTGCTCGGTGATGGCAGCCAATGGGGCATCACCATCACGTATGCCGTGCAGCCCTCCCCCGACGGATTGGCCCAGGCCTTCCTCATCGGTGCCGACTTCATCGGCGACGACACCGTCGCACTGGTGCTCGGCGATAACATCTTCTACGGCTCCGGCCTGGGCACCGCGCTGCGCAGATCGACCGAATCCCTTTCCGGCGGACACATTTTCGCGCATCACGTGACCAATCCCGCGGCATACGGCGTCGTGGAGTTCGACGGGGACGGCACCGTGCTCTCCATCGAGGAGAAACCGGAACACCCGAAGTCTCGCTTCGCCGTCCCGGGTCTCTACTTCTACGACAACGACGTGGTCGAGATCGCCCGCGCACTACGCCCGAGCGCACGCGGCGAGCTGGAGATCACCGGCGTCAACGACGCCTACCTGCAACGCGGCGACCTCACCGTGACCGTCCTGCCACGCGGCACCGCGTGGTTCGATACCGGCACGTTCGAGGGGCTGATGGATGCGGCCCATTTCGTGCAGGTCATCGAGGACCGCCAGGACCAGAAGATCGGCTGCGTCGAGGAGATCGCCTGGCGGGCCGGTTGGCTCGACGACGACGGACTCGCCAGGCATGCCGACGAACTCGCCAAGAGCGGGTACGGCACCTACCTCTCCCGACTTCTGGAGGACGGCCGCTGATGGACTTCGAACCGCTGGACATTCCGGGCGCCTTCGTCGTGACTCCCCGCCAATTCCCTGACGACCGTGGGGTTTTCATGGAGGGCTTCCGGGGCGACAAGCTGGCCGAGCACATCGGTCATCGCCTCGACGTCATACAGACGAACATCTCGGTGTCGTGCCAGGGTGCCGTCCGTGGCGTGCACTACGCGGATGTTCCGCCGAGTCAGGCCAAGTACGTGACGGCCGTGAGTGGCTCGTTCGTCGACTACGTCGTCGACATCCGGGTCGGATCACCGACCTTCGGGCAATGGCGCAGCGTCGACCTCGACACCGAGAACCGCAGGGCCGTCTACCTTTCCGAAGGTCTCGGGCACTGCCTCGTGTCCCGCGAGGACAATTCGACCGCGGTCTACCTCTGCTCGACGTCCTACAACCCCGAACGCGAGCACGGCATCAACCCGCTCGACCCCGACCTCGCGCTGGAGTTCCCCGACGGACTCGAGCCGATCCTGTCCCCCAAGGACACCGCCGCACCGTCACTCGCCGAGGCACGGGACCAGGGCCTGCTGCCGTCGTATGACGAGTGCCTGCGGTATGCCGCGTCACTGACCTGAGCGCCGTCACGTCCGGTCGGTGGCGTCCTGGATGCTCCGCGACTGCGCGTCGAACGCCGCGCTGAGGCCGGCCAGCACCCGGTCGATCTCCGCCGCCTCGACCGTGTCCACTCGATCCAGCACCTCGGCCATCCACTGCTCCGAACGATGCAGGTGGGCTTCGCCGCTCTTCGTCAGCGTGACCACGATCTGTCGACGATCCGTCGGATGTGGTTGGCGCTCAGCGAGTTTCGCTGCCTCGAGGCGTCCGAGCAGCGCAGTCACGGTCGACGGGGTCAGTCCGGTGAGCTCGGCGAGCTCGCGAGCGCTGAGCGAGCCATGCAGCCGCAGATGGCTCAGGGCGGCCGCCTCCGTCATACCGATGCCGAACTGCTGGGCGACCACCTGCCGGAAGTGCTCAGCGGCCAGCACGAGCCGACGTAGGTGCGCGGCTCGTTGATCCTTCGACGGCATGGTCGGACTCCCAAGGTGGTTGTGGTTCACGTTTCAATATTACGACATTCATACTGTGTGATGCACGTACTGTTTGACAGTCGAACAGTTTGCCTTTACTTTACTACCTGACGCCGGACCGAGTCTGCTCCGCAGACGAGGAACGGCGGAGTGTGCGAGGCCTCGCCCCGGACGACTCATCGAAGCAGGCGACCGGCCTGCGAGAGCTACTTCTTCCATTGGCCCGAAAGGCGATCACCCATGTCCGCTTCCACCTCCTCCCGCCGCCGCAACGCCCGCCTGCTGACCGCCGGCGCGATCATCGCCGGCCTGGCCGGCTCCGCCGCCATCGTGTGGCACGCGTCCTACTCGGCGTTCTCGGCACAGACCACCAACCCGAGCAGCAACTGGAGCGCGGGCACCGTCAGCCTGTCCGACGACGACAGCAACACCGCGATGTTCAACGCCACGGGGCTGAAGCCGGGGTCGACCGGCACGAAGTGCATCGCGGTGACCTCGACCGGCTCGCTGCCGTCGGCCGTGAAGCTCTACGGCACCAACCCGAGCACCACCAAGAGCCTGTCGAGCTACATCAACCTCACGGTCACCCAGGGCACGGGCGGCGGGTTCGGATCGTGCACCGGTTTCACCGCGCTCGCGACCGGCTCGACCGTCTACAGCGGCAAGCTCGACGCTTTCGGCAGCACCAAGGTCGACTACGCCTCCGGTGCCGGTGACTGGGCGCCGACGGGCAGCGCATCCGACACCCGCGTCTACCAGATCACCTACACGCTGGACTCGGCCACGCCGAACACCTCGCAGGGTGGCACCGCGTCGATCGGCCTCACCTGGGAAGCACAGAACTCCTGAAATCCTGCCGGCGGCAATCGTTTTCAGCTGATTGCCGCCGGCAGGTCGACACCCGACACTCATCCGTCCACGATCCTGCGAGAGGCCCATGACAACGCTCACCCGGCCCAGCGCTCCAGTCGACGACATCCTTGACGAGGCAGCCCCCGGCGCGTCGAGCGCGACCGGCGCTCCCGCGACGCCGCCCGCTCCGGGATGGGTCTCGCTCATCGTCACGGCCGCCTGTCGCGGCCTGCTCGTGATGATCGCGAGTATGGCGCTGTGGGCCGTCCTGCCCGCCGCGCTGAGCTGGCACGTGACCGTCGTCATGAGCGGCTCGATGGAACCGGCGCTGCGACCCGGCGATGTCGTCGCGTCGCGACCGATCGCCGGCAGTGCCGTTCGGCCGGGCCAGGTCGTCCTCGTCGACGACCCGGACCATCAGGGACGGCTGCGGCTGCACCGACTCGCGAAGGTGACGAACGATGGCGAGCTGATCCTCCGCGGCGATGCAAATCGCGCCGACGACTCGACACCGGTGCGCCGCAACGCTGTTCACGGCGTCGGGTCCTTGCGTGTTCCGTTCATCGGTGCGCCGGCATACTGGCTGCGTACCCATCAACTCGCACCGCTGCTGCCGACCACGATCGCCGTCGCCCTGATCGCGCTGGGCGCGATCGGTCGCCGCGGCACGGATGGTCCGCCGGACGACGAATCGGGTTCATCTGCATCCGGATCCGGCCCGACACCGCGCCGTCGGCGGCGTCGCCCGCGGCGCCGGACCATCGTCATGCTGACGACCGCGGCATTGACCGCCACCACCGTGGCGACCAACGCACCTGCGCAGGCGGCCACCGCCTTCATGGCGAAGAGCGCGAACGCCACCTCGTCCTGGACGGCGGGCTACTTCAGCTGCTCGGCGGCCGTTCTCTCCGACAAGCCGTACCTCTACTACCCGTTCAGTGAGAAGTCCGGCAGCACGGTCGCCGACACATCCGGCAACGGGCGCACCGGCACCTATTACACGGGGCTCGGTGCCGGTGTGTCCTACGGCACGACCGGACCGTGCGCCGGCGACAACGCCACCGGCGTCACCCTCAACGGCATCGGCGGTGCGGCATCGGCCCCCGGTCCGATCACCGGTCCGCAGGCCTACACGCAGGAGATCTGGTTCAAGACGACCTCGGTCCTCGGCGGTTCGCTGATCGGCTTCGCCAGCACGGCGACCGGCGTCGCGGGCAGCTACGACCGGCACCTCTACATGACTTCCGCGGGTCGGCTCGTCGCCGGCGTGCACCCGGGAAGCACGAACCAGACCATCACGTCGACGGCCGCCTACAACGACGGCGCCTGGCACCTCGCCGACGTCACACTCTCCGCCTCCGGCGGACTCACCCTGTATGTCGACGGGGTGCAGGTCGCCGCCAACCCCGATCTCAAGGGGGCCCAGGACTTCTCGGGCTATTGGCGCTTCGGCGACACCCCGCTCACCACGTGGCCGGACGCACCGTTGGGGTCGCACTTCTCCGGCTCGCTGCAGGGTGCCGCCATCTTCACCAGTGCGCTCGCCGTCGGTCAGATCAAGAACCACTACGCCGGCCGCTGATCTCGAGGCACACGAACGGCCCCGGATCCGTGGATCCGGGGCCGTTCGAGGTACTCAGGTCGTCACTTGACGTAGACCGCGCCCGATCCGAGCGAGCTGGAGCTGAACTTGGTCAGCTGGGTGCCGCTGATCCAGACCGGCTTGTTGTTCTGGCTGCTCGGGTCCAAAGCGAGGTAGCCCTTGCTCGCGCTGTAGTCCACGACGGTGATCCAGTGCCCGACGTCGTGGCTGACGGCGCGGCCGTTCCACGCCGCCGCGACCTTCAGGCTCCCGACGAACATGGCCACGCCACCCGATCGGACCGCCGATGCACCGGTGGACCAGCTGGCCGTCGTGGCGCGGGACTCGCCGATGCGGTGGAAACCGGCTGTCACACCCGCGACGCCGCCGATCTGTGAGGTGCCCTTACTCGGGTTCGTCATACGCAGTGCGGTCTTCCGCGCATAGCTGATCGCGGCTGCCCGGTGCGCGACGTCGGTCCAGTTCGCGGGCTTGCGACCGAGGCGCAGCTCCATCGCCACGAACGACGACGGACCGCAGTCGGAGGCCCAGGTGCTGAGACCGGTGCCGCTCTGGGCGACGAGCACAACCGGACCCTTGCGCACGCCGGTCCCCGGAGCGGCCGGCGGATTGAACAGGTAGGTCCAGGTCGTGTAGTCGACCACACCCGTGACCGGAAGCTTGTACTTCGCCTGCTGGTACTTCACGTCGGTTGCATCCGTCGCGCTGAACGAGCCGTCGACCGCGACCTGGTAGCCCAGCTTCACCAGCTGACGTTCAACTGCCTTGGTGGTGTTGGCGTTCGACCAGCCCTGGCGCACCGCCGTGTTGCTGCCACCCACCATCGCCTTCATGGTGGCCGGCCCGGCGGACCCGTCCGCGCCCAGCCCGTGCTTGCTCTGGAACGACTTGACGGCGGCGACGGTGGCCGGCCCGTAGGAACCGTCGACCGCGGTCTTGATCGAGTAGGCGTTCAGCAGGTACTGCAGCGACACGATGTTCGAGTAGGCGGAGTCCTTGCTGACGTACAGGGGACGCGGCGCGACTGCGGTCGCGGCGGCCGCCTGGGTCGAGACGCCGGAGTGCATCGGGGCGGCGGTGGCCGCCGCGGAGCCGAGCATGGTGACCGCGGCGCTGACCGCAACTGCGGAGATGAGGGTACGACGAGTGGACATGACTGTCTCCTAAGGGGTTTCGATGAGTGTGCGAGAAATTGAAGGACGGAACGATGAGGTGGAGCGTGGTCAGCGCTTGATGCTGACGAGGGTGTTCCAGACCGAGGCGTCGACCGTCGAAGCGGCCGGCAGGTGGTGCCCCTTGCGGAAGGTCTGGACCGCAGCGGTGGTGCCGGGACCGTAGGAACCGTCGGTCGCGACGTTGTAGCCGTGCACCCGCAGTTCCCGCTGCAGCGCGATCACTGCATTGCTCTTGGCGCCGGGGCTGAGCGGGAGGATCAGCTTGGCCCAGGTGTTCGGCCCGACATACCCGTCGGCGGAGAGCCCGCTGTGGCTCTGGAAGGTGCGGACCGCCGATACCGCGCCGGGACCGAACGATCCGTCGAGCGCGACATTGATGCCGCGCGCCTTGAGCAGGTATTGGATGGCCCAGACCCGGTTGTTCCGCTCGCCGTACTGCACGACCGGAAGCTGGTAGCGCCCCGCAGCGACGGCGCCGCTCGCGATGCCGTTCGAGCGGCTGATCAGCGCATTGGCCTTCGCAGCCTGCTGGTCGTAGCGGTATCCGTACTTGGATCCCTGGACGGCCTGCGCGATCGTGCCGGCGCTCCACGACGGGTGCGCGGCTGCGACGCTCACCGCACCGCTGCGTCCCTTGATGCCGTAGAGGAAGCGGGAGACGGCGTAGGTCGGATCCTGCACCTGGCTGGAGCTGCCCCAGCCCTGGCTGGGCCGCTGCTGGAAGACACCCTGGGAGTCGGAGTGCCCGCACGGCAGGCTGTTGGCGTGCGACTCGACCCAGGCGGTCTCGAAGAGCGCCAGACGCACCTTCGAGCTGACCTTGTGGGCGTCGGCGACGGATTTGAGGGTACGCAGCACCGAGTCGTCCTGAACACCCGGCAGCACGCAGGCCTCGGCGGCCAGTTGCGAGGCACTCATCGCGGTCAGCGGGAGGTTCTGGGTCGTGTCGTCGTGGGCGGACGCCGCGGTGGCGCTCCCGGCCGCGGCCATCGATGCGGTCGCGACGAATGCGACGCCGGCAGCGAGCCTGACGAGCCCGGATCTACGGGTCTGCCGGAGCGCGGAAGGCGCTGGTCGAGTGGTGTTCATGGACGTCTCCTGTCGCCGGTTGGATCGCGAATTCCCTTGCGGGGCTTGTGAAATCGACGCTACTGACGCTCAACGCAGCTGCGACGTACGTCTTCGGCGGATCTTGGGCGGGCACGGGGCGTAGTCCTTCATCCCCTCCGGGGCCGTCGTCGCGCTAGCCTCGGCCGTACTGAACTGCCGGATATGCCGCCCGAGACGACCGTGCCGATGGGGAGACATGCAGCGCGAAGAGATGGACCTGACGGCTGTGCTGCGGCTTGCCGATCGACGCTTCCGGTCGGTCGCTCCTGGCGACATACACGAGATGTGTGCGGTGGTACGCCGCGCTGCCGCAGCCCTCGCGCCGATCAACACCTTCTACGTCGGGATCTATCGCGGCCCCAGCACGCTGGTGATGCCCTACATCGTCAGCGATGACGAGGAACTCGGCGCGGACACCTCGGAGTTCGGCCAGCACGGCCTCTCGCACTGGATCAGGTCGTCCGCGCGTCCCTACCGGTTCGCACAGGACGACGGGCGCCTGTGTCGCCGGGCCGTCCCCCTGGGCGACGGCACACCGAGCCGGGACATCGTCGCCGTCCCGATGTTCGACAGCGACGAGCGCGTCATCGGCATGCTGAACGCCCAGTCGATGGAGCCCGACGTCTTCGACGATCAGTTCATCGTCGCCTTCGAATGGCTGGCCACCGCGCTCGCGGTCTGGCTCGACATCGGATCGGAACCGATCCCGCGCGAGCGCCTCTACCAGGATCACCCCGAGCTGGACAGCAGCCGAGCGGTCACCACCGTCGATCTCTTCCTGGCTGCCACGGAGCGACTCGAGGAAATCACCCAGATCATCCGCGATCTACGAAATCAGTTGCCGTCGCTCGATACCGACGCACTGCGCGAGGGTCTGGACGACGCAGGCAACGCCTGCCGACGAACGAGCGCCGAACTGGCCGTCATGGTCGCCAGGTCACCCGATGAACAGCCCGACCCGGCCCAGAGCGCGGCGCTCACCAGCCGCGAGCGCGAGATCGCGGAGCTGATCGCGACCGAGTCGATGACCAATGCCGCTCTCGCCCGGCGGCTGATGATCTCCGAGGCCACCGTCAAGGCGCACGTCCGCAACATCCTCCGCAAGCTCGGCATCCACCAGCGCGCCGAGCTGACCTGGGTGCTCGGTCCCAAGTCCGACCTGCGGTCGCCGAGTTCGACCGGCTCCTGACACGAGGCGGCCACTCGCCATACATCTCGTATGCGAGACATCTTTCGACACGAGGTGACTTACGACACCTCCGGCAGCGCTGCAAAGATGAACCACTCGTAGGGTGCTCGGGCACTCGCGACCCCACGAAAGGACTCCCATGTCGGCATGGTCACGCGGCGGGCCGATGGTGCTCGCCGGCGGGCTGGTCGCCTCACTCCTCGCAGGGTGCGGCGCAACATCGCTCGGCCTCGGCTCGAGCGAGCAACAGACCGCCACCACCGGTTGCTCCTCCGGTGGCCTCAAGGACGCGCTCCCACCGGACGTGAAGCCGGGTACGACGCTCACCGTGGCGTCCGACGGTTCGTACGAGCCGAACGAATTCCTCGCCGCGGACGGCCAGACCCTCGTGGGCATGGACATCGAGCTGATGCGCGGGGCGCTGCAGTGCCTCGGGCTCAAGGCGAAGTTCCAGAACGCGAAGTTCGACAACATCCTGCCCGGCATCGCCGGCGGCAAGTATGACGTCGGCATCTCCTCCTTCACCATCACCACCGACCGGCTCAAGCAGGTCACGATGGTCAGCTACTTCTCCGCCGGCACCCAGTGGGTCGTCCGCAAGGGCAACCCCAAGAACGTGAATTCCGCCAAGCCGTGCGGGTATTCAGTGGGCGTGCAGACCGGCACCACGCAGGCCGACGAGATCAAGGCGCTGAACAAGGGCGAGTGCAAGAGCAAGCACATCAAGGCCGTCGTGGAGGACCTGCAGTCCAAGGTCACCACCGACCTGCTCGCGGGGAAGGTCGACGCGATGGCCGCCGACTCCCCCGTCGCCCTGTATGCCGTGAAGAAGACCGGCGACAAGTTGCAGGCGGTCGGCAAGATCACCGGTTCTGCGCCATACGGCGTGGTGCTGCCGAAGGGCAAGGACAAGCTGGGCACCGCGATCGCGCAGGCGTTCGCGCAGATGGCCGGCAACGGCAGTTACGAGAAGATCCTGGCCAAGTGGGGCCAGCAGAGTGGAGCGGTGCAGATGTTCGCGGCGAACCCGGCGGTGCCCAATGGCTGACGTGACCGCACCCGAGAAGCCCGTCGCCGGCCACCGGCCCGGCAAGATCGAGGCCAGCCCCGTCCGTCACCCGTGGCAGTGGGTCGGCGTCGTCGTCATCCTGATCCTCGCCGCGATGATGATCAACTCGTTCGTGACCAACTCCAAGTGGGACTGGCACTTCGTCTGGCGGGTCATGGAATACCGCCCGGTGCTGGAGGGCCTGGTCAAGGGCACGATCATCTGCACGCTCGGCGCCATGGTCCTGGGCATCGTGCTCGGCATCATCCTCGCCGTCATGCGACTGTCGACGAACCCGGTGCTGCGCTTCGTCGCCTTCGTCTTCACCTGGTTCTTCCGGGCCGTGCCTCGGTATGTGCTGCTGGTCGTGCTCGGTGTCGGCGTGCTCTACCTCTACCCGAAGCTGGACTTCGGACTGCCGTTCCTCGACGTGCACTTCTACACGCTGGACGTGAAGTCGGTCAGCAACGGCATCCTCGTCGGTGTGCTGGGTCTGGGGTTGTCCGAGGCGGCATACATGGCCGAGATCGCGCGCGCCGGGCTGCTGTCGGTCGACACCGGCCAGCACGAAGCGGCCAGCGCCATCGGCATGAGCCGCGGCAAGGCGATGCGGCGGATCATCCTGCCGCAGGCCATGCGGGTGATCGTCCCGCCGACCGGTAACGAGACCATCGCGATGGTCAAGGACACCTCGCTGCTGTCGGCCGTGCCGGTCACGACCGAGTTGTTCTTCCAGGCGAATGCCGTTGCGAACTCTACGTATCTGGTGATGCCCGCACTCGTGGCGGCGGTCATCTGGTACCTCATCGTCTGCTCGATCCTGATGATCGGCCAGACCATGCTCGAGCGCTACTTCGGCCGCGGCTTCGGCGGTCGGACCGGCGCCTCGAAGCAGACCTTCCGGTCCCGAATGCTGTCCCTGCGCGGCGGCGGAGGTGGAATGTGAACGACACCCGGTCGCAGAGCCCGCTCGTCGAAGCGGTCAACCTGCACAAGAACTTCCACGGCGTCGACGTGCTCAAGGGCATCGACATGACCGTCTCCGAGGGCGAGGTCGTGTGCCTGCTCGGGCCGTCCGGCTCCGGCAAGACGACCTTCCTGCGGTGCATCAACCAGCTCGAGGTGTTCAACGGCGGTCGGCTGTCTGTCGACGGCGAGTTGCTCGGGCTGCGCGAGAACGGCGACAAGCTGCATCGTCTGCCGGACAAGCAGATCGCCCGGCAGCGGCGGCAGATCGGCATGGTCTTCCAGCGGTTCAACCTCTTCCCGCACAAGACCGCACTCGAGAACGTCATCGAGGGTCCGGTCCATGTCGGGGGCGTCGCCAAGTCGCAAGCCCGCTCCGAGGCACGCGAACTCCTGGAGCGGGTCGGGCTCAGCGAGCGGGCCGACCACTACCCGGCGCAGCTGTCCGGCGGGCAGCAGCAGCGGGTCGCCATCGCCCGAGCGCTGGCGATGAAGCCGAAGCTGATGCTCTTCGACGAACCGACGTCCGCGCTCGACCCGGAGCTGGTCGGTGAGGTGCTCGCGGTCATGCGTGAGCTCGCCGACGACGGTATGACGATGATCGTCGTCACGCACGAGATCGCGTTCGCACGGGACGTCGCTGACCGGGTGGTCTTCATGGACGGTGGCGTGGTGGTCGAGGAGGGCGTGCCCTCCGAGGTCATCCGCAACCCGCAGCACGAGCGGACCAAGGCGTTCCTGCGCCGCATCATCGCCGAGCAGGAGCAGCATGCCGCTGCTGCTGCGGATCTGGTGAAACCAGCGGAGTGAGAGTCGGATTCGTCATCGTGCGAGGTCGGTCGATGGAGCCGACCTACGTCGACGGCGACCGCCTGCTGGTCCTGTATGGCGTGCGCCCCCGCATCGGCCGGGCGCACGTCATACGGCTGCCCGACGGGCCGGACGGTCCGCGACCGATCGCGGTCAAGCGGATCACGCGCGCCGTCGGGGACGCCTGGTGGGTGGAGCGCGACAACCCGACCGAAGGCGTCGATTCGTGGCGGGTGGGTGAGATCCCCACGCCCGACGTGCTCGGCGTGGTGCTGCTGAGGTGGCCGCGTCGCACGTAGCGGTGGCCGAGGAGGTCATGAGGGACGAGCGACCGTCTCGAGGTCCCGCTCCGCCCAGTGACCGTCGGTGTGCACTGCTTGACTGAGCCGCATGGAAGCCAGAGTCAGTTTCATCACCCTCGCCGTTGCCGATCTCTCGCGGACCCGCGCCTTCTACGTCGACGGGCTCGGCTGGCAGCCGGCGTTCGAGGACGGCGAAGAGGTGATCATGATCCAGATCGCCGAGCACCTGGTGCTGTCGCTCTGGCAGGTCAATGCATTCGCCGAGGAGGTCGGTGGACGGCCGTCTTCCGGCATACCTCCGCTGACGTTGGCGCACAACACCGTCGATCGCGCCACCGTCGACTCGGTGCTGGCCGACGCGGCCGCCGCCGGCGCCGAGGTGACCGCCGCGCAGGATCGCGTCTGGGGTGGCTACTCCGGCTACTTCGCCGACCCGGACGGTTTCCGCTGGGAAATCTGCTGGAACCCCGGCGAGATCGGCAAGATTGTCGTCCCCGACGTGTCCGAGGCGGGCTGACGCCGAGGAGCACGAGCCCATATGCGACGTGTTCGCATCTGACTCAGGGGGGTTCAGACCTCGGTGGCGCCCCGAGTAGGTTCGTGGTGAGGAGTCGAGGTCACGCCGCGCGGCGAACCTCCGTTGACTTCAAGCCCGCTTGAGGTGACAGGCTCCCGTCATACGTCCGATGCACCCGACGGAAGGACAACACATGCTTCGCCGAATCTTCGCCCGCACGATCGAGGTCAGCGCTCACTGCGATCTGCCGTGTGGCGTCTACGACCCCGCTCAGGCGCGGATCGAGGCCGAGTCGGTCAAGGCCATCATCGAGAAGACGGCCGAACACGCCGACGACATCGACTTCAAGATCCGTGCGGCGATCATCAAGGAGCAGCGCTCCGAGCTGGTCAAGCACCACCTGTGGGTGCTGTGGACCGACTACTTCAAGCCGCCGCACTTCGAGAAGTACCCGCAGCTGCACCAGCTGGTCAACGAGGCGACGAAGCTCGCCGGCGCCGGTGGCACCAAGGCTTCGTGGGACGTCAAGACCGCGGACGAGCTGCTCGCCAAGATCGACGAGATCGCCAAGATCTTCTGGGAGACCAAGAAGGCCTGACGTTCCGTCATACGCATGAAGAAGGCGCCGGATCCCGTTGGGGTCCGGCGCCTTTCGTATGGCGTGTGCCCCACGAAGGTCCTTGAGGAGCCCGTGAGCTTCGCCCTGAGGAGCCGCGAGGGACGAGCGAGCGTCACGAAGGGGGACGAGCAAGCGTCTCGAAAGGCGGCGCGCCTCGAGGCGGTCGCTCGTACCTCACGACCTCCTCGGCCACCTTGAGTGCGTCAGTAGGAGTAGCCGCCCTTGCCGCCGCCACCGGCGCTGGTGCTCGCGGCGGACTGTTTGACCTCCTTGCCGCTGGCGGACAGGGCCCACCACAGGCCACCGAACCCGTTGACTCCTTGCCCGCTCACGTCACCGGCCGCCTTGTCACCCGCGAAGTAGTAGAGCGGCCAACCACCGAGTGTGACCTGCTTCTTGCCGTCGGCCGTGGTGATCGTGGCGACCTTGCCGGTGATGCCCGAGGTCTTCGGGGTTCCGGTCGCCGTGACGGGTGGCCAGGCGGCAAGGCACGGTCCGGTGCACGTGCTCTTGCCGGATCCGTTGGTGTCCTTCGCGAACATGTAGACGGTGCGGCCGTCCGGGCCGGCCACCACGGATCCGAGGCTCGTCGTGGCGATGCTCAAGGTCGTCTTGCCGGACGACGCCCCGGCCGCTGCCGGCGTGGCGCCACCAGCGGACGAGGCAGGCGCCGAACTGCCTGACGATCCACTGGATCCGCATGCCGCCAGGGTGGCCATCAGCGCGGCGGCGCCGACCGCTGCCAGGCCTCGTGTCGAACGCATCATCTCTGCCTTTCTCGATTTCGGTCGTGTGCGTATGACACGAAATCGGTTGGCAGACGGTTCAATCCGGGTTCGCGGTCAGCAAAACCGTGCCGGTGGCGGTGCGGACCTGCAGGTGGGCGATCTTCGCACGCGGCACTGCGGTGGCCGCGGTCAGTTTCGCCGTCGTGCCCGGCTTCGCCGACCAGGTCGAGATCGAGGTCGCGTGCCCGGCATCGTCAACGACATACAGCCCGTAGACGGACTGGCTGCCCCACTCGCTCGAATCGGCATAGGTGCACGTCATGGACACCTCGGTCCCCCAGGCCTTGTCGTGCAGTTTCAGCGTCGCGCTCAGCGGGTTCGTGCGCGCCTGCTGCATGGCGACCGTGACACCCGGCTGGCTCGTATCGCGTTGCTGCACCCACACGGCTCCGCCGACGACGAGAACGGCCGAAGCGGCCACTGCCGCAATGAAACCCGTCCACCGACGCCTACGCCGCCTGATGCTGACCACCTCGCCCTGCGCCACGGAACGGGTCCGGGCGAGCAGGTCGGCGGGTGGCGGCTCGGCGATCTCGCCGGGGACGTCCTCGGCAGGCACCTTCCCGAGGAGTCCGGGTATGACGGCGAGCGCACCCACCGCGTCCGAACAGTCCGGGCAGTCCGCCAGGTGCTGCTCGTATGCCGCACGCTCGCCGGGCGACAGCGCACCCAGCACGTATGCCGCGTCCCATTCCGCGAACTCGTCGTGCCTGTCGGTCATCTCGTCACCCCTCTCTCCTGCAGTGCCAGTCGCAACGCGCGCATCCCGTAATGCATGCGCGACTTGATCGTCCCCGGTGGGACGCCGAGATCCTCGGCTATCTCCGCCACCGTCGCCCGACCGTAGTAGGCGCGCACCACGACCTCCCGGTGCTGCGCGCTCAGCGACGCCAGCGCGTCGACGATCATCGCGGCGTCGAAGACGGCATCGACCTGATCTCCGGCGCGTTCCTCGGGCAACACCTCGGTGGCCACCTCGCGACGATGTCGGGCCGATCTGGCCTCGTCGATCACCAGGCGTCGGGCGACGGTGAACAGCCATGCTCTGGCCGACGTCGCGCTGGTCTCGGAGTCATCGGTGATGCCTTCGCGCCAGGCACGCAGCATCGTCTCCTGCACCACGTCCTGTGCGAACGCGCGGTCGCCGGTCAGCCGAACGGCATACGCCCACAACGCATTTGCGTGATCTCGATGCAATTGGTCGAGCACGTCCGGGTCCGTGACCATCACCACCTCCGACCAAGACACGAGATCGAGCCGGAAAGGGTTCAATCGAACTCTTCCCGCTTCTGCATCGTGTCACCGGCATGCACACCGCTTATGAGGTCAACGGCCTGCCCGCACACCCGCTGCTCGTGCACGCCGTCGTCGTTCTGTTGCCGCTTGCTGCTCTCTGCACCATCCTCCACGCTGTGTGGCCTGCAGCGCGAGCCCGACTGGGGATCGTGCCGACCTTGCTGGCGGCAGTCGGCACCGCGCTCGTGCCGGTCACGGTCGCGGCAGGCCACGCGCTGGCCGACCAGCTCGGCGGCACCGCGAACAATCCGCTGTTGCGCCGGCACGAGCAACTCGCCGGACAGATCCTGCCCTGGAGCATCGCGCTCACCGTCGTGGCGCTCGGTAACTGGGTATGGCGCAGGTACGACGATCGGATAGCCGCCGGGCAGCAGCGGTGGCTGCGGTTCGTCATACCGGCCGTCGCCGTCGTCGTGTCCCTCGGCCTGGCCGTTGCCGTCATACGAGCAGGCGACGCAGGAGCCAAAGCCACCTGGCGATAAGCCACCACGCGAGCTCCTTGATGAGCTTGTGAGCTGCGCCCTGAGGAGCCCGTGAGCTGCGCCCTGAGGAGCCCGTGAGCTGCGCCCTGAGGAGCCCGTGAGCTTGCGCCCTGAGGAGCCCGTGAACTTGCGCCCTGAGGAGCCCGTGAGCTTGCGCCCTGAGGAGCCCGTGAGCTTGCGCCCTGAGGAGCCCGTGAGGAACGAGCGGGCGTCTCGAAGGGGAACGAACGAGCGTCTCGAAAGGCAGCCACGCGACCTCGAGACGTTCCCCCGCTGCGCTCCTCCACTCCTCGGCCACCACAGGCGCCGGACCTCGAGACGCTGGCTCGTGCCTCACCAGCTCCTCGGCCACCACGGGCCCGCTCGGCGTCTAGGTGTGGTCGGCGAGGACTTCGAGGATGTGTCGGTACGGGTGACCGGTGGCTCTCGTCATACCCAGCTCGCAGGTGCGGTTGGCCGAAACATATTCAGTGCCAGGCACATCCGGCATCGCGGCGATCTGCGCCGCCTCGGGAGTGGTTGCGGACGCGGTGAGTTCCGGGTGCAGCAGACCCCGGTCGCCGGCGAAGGCGCAGCAACCCCAGTCGGTCGGGACGACAACCTCGGCGGCGACGGCTTCGGCCAGCCGCACCAACGACGGGGTCGAGCCGAGCACAGTCGTCGCGCAGGTGGGGTGCACGACCAGCCGGGACAGACGTGACTGCACCGAAAGCCCCGGCAGCACCGTGGTGGCAACGAAGTCGAGTGCGTCGACAACGGTGATCGTCGGCGTCGCATCCTTGAGCAGCTTGATCAGCCCTTCGGCGCAGGAACTCGCGTCGACGACAACAGGCAACCTGCCGCCGTCCGTCGCGTCGACCAATGCGGTCAACGCCCGCTGCCGCATCTCCGCATGACCGGCGACGTAGCCCTTGGACGACCACGGCGTTCCGCAGCACAACCCGTCGACGCCCTCCGGAGTCCGCACCGAAACGCCTGCGGAGCGGCACAATTCGACCAACGCGGCAGCCGCACCCGCACCCGATGCGGCACCGAACATGGCCCCGATGCACGCCGGGAAAAGGACCGCCTCCGGACTCTCGCCGGCGACCTGAGGGCGCCTGTGACCACCGGCCGGGAGATCACCGCTGTAGAGCGGCACCCGATCGTCACCCGCGACCACCCGTGCTCCACGGGTCAACGCCTCCGGCAACGTCGCAGGTATGGCGTGAGCGGTGCTCAGGGCCGTGGACCCCGCACGCGTCACAGCCGACCAGTGCTTCGCCGCAGTCGTCCACGCGCGGTCCTCCCACCGCGAGGTGCCGCTCGCACGCAGTCTTCGCACCAGGTCACCGGTATCGATGTGCACGGGGCAGACGGTGCCGCACATCCCGTCGGCGGCGCAGGTCTGCACACCGTCGTACTCGTAGTCGGCGGACAACTCCCGCACCAGTTCGTCGTCACCAGCCCTGCGGGCCTGCTCCAGCTCCCTCCGCAGCACGATCCGCTGGCGTGGCGTGAGGGTGACCGACCGGGACGGGCAGACGGGCTCGCAATAGCCACACTCGACGCATCGATCGACCTCGTCCTCAACGGGTGGCGCAGTCTTCAGGTCCTTCAGGTGCGCCTTGGGGTCATCGGTCAGCAGGGCACCCGGGTTGAGCACACCGTGCGGGTCAGCCAGGCGCTTCACCTCTCGCATGACCGCGTAAAGCTCTGTGCCGTATTGTCTTTCGACGAACGGAGCCATGATCCTGCCGGTGCCGTGCTCCGCCTTCAGGGTCCCGCCGAGGCCCAGCACCAGGTCGACGAGGTCGGTGGTGAAGCGGTCGTACCGATCCAGCTTGGCCACGTCACCGAACTCCTCGACCAACAGGAAGTGCAGGTTGCCGTCGCGTGCGTGGCCGAAGACCACCGAGTCGTCATACGAATGCGCGGCGAAGAGTTCCGTCAGGTGCGTGCACAGCTCGCCGAGTCGCGGGACCGGAACGGCGACGTCCTCGAGCAATGCGTTCGTGCCGGTGGGGCGGGCGCCCGCCACCGCACTGAAGAGCCCCTTGCGGGTCGTCCACAGTGCAGCTCGGGCCACTCTGTCGGTCGTCATACGGACCGGCAACTGCAGGGGAAGGTCGTTCAGCGCAGGTTCGGATTGCGTTCGTAACGCTGCCAACTCGTCGTCGTCGACCGCCTGCAACTCGACCAGGATCGCCGCCTGGTCGCGCAGCTCGAGACCGGCGATCTCCCGCGGACACTTCGGATCCGCCTGCGCCACTCGCAACGACTGGACGTCCAGCAGCTCACCCGTCACGGCACCGGCGGCCACGATCTGGTCGACGCTTGCGGACGCGGTCACCAGATCGTCGAAGACGAGCAGCCCGGTCGCGGCCTTCGGCAGTACCGGAAGCGTCCGGAACACCACGGACGCGACGAAACCCAGTGTCCCCTCGCTGCCGACCAGCAGATGGCTGAGGATCTCGACCGGCTCATCGTGGTCAAGGAAGGCGTTAACGCCGTACCCCATGGTGTTCTTGATGGCGAAGAGCCGTTCGATGGTCGTGACCGATGCCGGGTTCCCCCGCACCCGGTCGCGCAGACCTGAAAGTCCTTGATACAACTCAGGTTCCCGATCACGCAGGAGCTGATCCGCATCGGCCTGAGAGGTGTCCACGACGGTCCCGGACGGCAACACGAGGACCATCGACTCGATGGTCCGGTACGAGTTGAACTCGGTCCCGCACTGCATTCCCGACGAGTTGTCCGCGACGACGCCACCGATCGTGCAGGCGACCTCGCTCGCCGGATCGGGGCCGAGGCGCCGGCCGTGGCGCGCCAGGCGCGCGTTCACCGCGCGGACGGTGACCCCCGGCTGCACGCGCACCCGCTCACCGTTGTCGAGCACCTCGACTCCGGTGAACCCGGCCCGGGTGTCGACGAGCACCTGGTCGGTCACCGCCTGCCCGGACAACGAGGTCCCGCCACTGCGGAACGTCATCGGTATGCCGAGCCGGGTGCACGCCCGCATCACCTCGGCCACCTGACCGGTATCACGTGGCACGGCGACCGCCGACGGGACGAGCAGATAGTGCGAGGCGTCGTGTGCCCGCGCGCGCAGATCGAGGGCGCGATCGAGGACCTCGATGCCCTCGGAGGCGAGTTGGACCCGCAGACGGGAAGCGTTGGCCTCATTGACACTTGACCCCGAATCGGGTTCGGGACCTCGAGACGCGGCTCGTCCCTCACCGCTCCTCGGCCGCCTCAGTGTTTGCTCTGTTCTCCTCGGCAATCGATCCACGCCTCTAGATTGCACCCTTGGCGAGCTGATCGGCGATGAACTCCGCCTGTCGGATGGCCAGGGCGACAATGGTCAGGGTCGGGTTGGCGGCTGCGCCACTGGTCATCTGCGATCCGTCCGAGACGAACAAGCCGGGCACATCGTGCGCCTGCCCGTGCGCGTCCACCACGCCGTCCTCGGGCCGGGCACTCATCCGACAGGTCCCCAGGTTGTGCGTCGAAGGGTATGGCGGAGTGTGGTGCGTGCTCTGTGCGCCGACAGCCTCGTAGACGAGATCCCCTCGGGAGTATGCGTGTTCGCGCATCGCCACATCGTTGGGGTGATCGTCGAAGTGCACGTTGGGCACGGGCAGACCCCACTGGTCCTGCTCGGCCGTGTTGAGCGTGACGCGGTTGCTCTCCTGCGGCAGATCCTCGCCGACGATCCACATGCCCGCGGTGTTGGCGTAGTTGTCGATCAGCGCGGTGAAGTCCGCGCCCCATCCACCGGGTTCGACGAAGGCGCCCATGAACGCCGGTCCCAGCGACAACGTCTCCAAGTAGTAGCCGCCGGCGAATCCGCGCGAGGTGTCGAGGCGCGCCTCGTCCGCGATAATCCCGGCCATCGTCTCGCCGCGGTACATCCGCACCGGCTTGTCGAACTTGGCATAGACCGAACCCGTCGTATGCCGCAGGTAGTTGCGCCC
The DNA here is from genome assembly GCF_055397625.1 of Flexivirga sp. G2. Taxonomy (NCBI): domain Bacteria; kingdom Bacillati; phylum Actinomycetota; class Actinomycetes; order Micrococcales; family Dermacoccaceae; genus Flexivirga; species Flexivirga sp. G2. Next base: position 1,074,186 of record NZ_AP039675.1, on the reverse strand, counting down.
CACCTGCCCGGACGAGTTCGCCAGGCCGTCAGGGTGCAGCGAGGACGCGCTCATCAACAGCAGTCGAGGTGTCTCGATCGAATTGCCTGCCACACACACGACTTTCGCGTTCTGCCGGTGCAGGTTCCCATCCTTGTCGAGGTAGAGGACACCGTTGGCACGGCCCGCGGTGTCGTGGGTGATCTGCACGGCATGACTCTCGGTGCGCAGGTCCAGCTTGCCGGTGGCGAGTGCACGCGGGATCTCGCGGACGGCCGTCGACCACTTCGAGGTGTTCTTGTCGCCCTGGAAGTTGAAACCGTCCTGGATCGAGGCGGGGCGGCCGTCATACGGCTCGGCGTTGGTGGCGTACGGACCGGTCGCGTAGAACTTGTAGCCGACGGACTCTGCTCCGTTGGCGAACACCTTGTAGTTGTTGTTCGCCGGGAGCGGCGGGCGGCCGTGCCGGTGCGTCGAACCCATCGCCTGCTCCGCCGCGTCGTAGTACGGCGCCAACTCGGCGAGCGTGATGGGCCAGTCGAGCAGGTTCGCGCCCTGCACCCCGCCGTAGTAGCTCTTGATCTTGAACTCGTAGTCCTTGAAGCGTGGCGTCGCGCCCGACCAGTGCGTCGTGGAGCCGCCGACCGCCTTGACGATCCACGCCGGCAGATTCGCGAAGTCCGTTGCCACGCGCCACGATCCGGACGTCGTCCGCTTGTCCAGCCAGGCCATCTGATTGAAGGCGGCCCATTCGTCGTTCTCGTAGTCATCGGGCTTCAGGAACGGACCCGCCTCCAGCACCACGCACGGGATGCCCCGTGCCGTGAGCTCGTACGCCAGTGTGCCGCCGCCGGCGCCGGACCCGACGATGACAACGGCGCCCTCGTCATGCGCGACTTGAAATCCACTGCGCTCGCTCATGACTGACTCACGCTTCCTTCAACTGGTCATGATCTGCCACTTCGACGAATTCGCCGGGCGAGTCGTACTCCTCGATGCGCGGGTCGGGCAACCAGTCGAGGTCGTCGAAACCACGGTTCAGGTACCCGCCCTGGGAGAACGACTCACCCTCGTAGCCGAGCGCCGCCCACGCCTCGTGGTCGTCATACAGGATCGGTACGGCGACACCGCGGATGAAGCGGAAGAACTCCGCGTCGGCGATCTTCGCCAGGACGCCCGCTGCGGCCGGGTCCTCGAGCTCACTGAAGGATCCGCCGGCAGCGAGATCCAGACTTCGCAAACCGTTGCTCAACAGCGTGCAATGCCAGACGGATTCGTGCACCTGCTCAAGGATCTTGTCGGCCGTCCGTTCGTACGGACCGTCGGGGAACTGCGCGTGCGGGTATGCCGTACGCAGCAGTTTGACCAGATTGGTGCGGTCCGTCGCGTCCAGCGCGGTCTCGTCGATGTTCGGCTGCGTTGCCATCGCCACCTCCAAGTGTGATGGCGCTCACAGTAGATACCCCGCGAAGGCGTCCCCAAGCATCGTTCTCGCGAGGCGATAAGACCACCCGTGGTCTCGATACACCTCCCCCGCTCCGCTCCTCCGGCACTCGACCGACGGGTCAGGAGGTGCGGCCGGACCGGTAGTACCGGCTCACGGCGGATGCCGAACACCGCAGCTCGTGCTCGATCTCGTCACGCCGGCGCGCGATGCGCTCCTTCGGCCCGGAGACCGCGACCGACCCGACGACCCGCCCGGAGCCGCTACGCACCGCAGCCGCGCAGCACATGGCGCCGGCCTGGAATTCCTCCACCTCCCAAGCGATTCCGCGGTCGGCGACGTCGGCGAGTTGCTGCCAGAGCTCGGCGCGGGTCGTCAGCGTGCCGGGCCCGAAACGTGGCATCGGCTCCGGATCGAGGTGTCTCTCGCGCTGCTCGTCGTCCATGTCGGCGAGCAGGATCTTGCCGAGCGCGGTGGCGTGGGCCGCCTCGTGGAACCCGAAACCGATCGGCTTCAACCGCGGCGCGCTCGGCGAGTCCACGGTGTGCACGACGACGATCTGCGAGCCACGGTGGATCGCGAAGTACGCCGCCGTACCCATCCGATGGTGCAGGGCCGCGATCTCGCTGCCGACCGCGCGCGGCACGCCGATCTGCTGGTGCAGGCTGAGGGCCAGTTCGTGCAACTTGTAGCCGAGTTCGAAACGCTTCTCGGTGCGGATGTGCACCAGGTATTCGGAGTCGAGCAACTCACGCAGCAACCGGTAGACCGTCGGCAACGGCAGCTCCGTCGCGTCCGCGATCTCCTTCGCGGTGGCGCCACCGCGGGCAGCGACCAGCTCGAGGATCTGCAGTGTCCGACGGACCGAGCCGCCGCGGGCGGGAGCGCCCTCGTCGACCAGACTCATCCTTCGACTGTACGTCGCCGGGTGTCGCTCGCGCCGAGTGATCCGCGCGGTCCGCAGCGGTTGTCACGCTGTGAGAAGCGCCCTCCCCGTCACCGTGCTTGCCATGCCACAGTGGGCCGCGTGCGGCACCGCGCGACGCGGTGCCATGGAGCACGCCATACGAACCCGAGCCTGCGAGGAGACCGAGATGATCTTCATCTGCGTGAAGTGGAAAGTGAAGCCGGAGTACGCCGAGGGATGGATCGAGCTGTCGAAGTCGTTCACCGATGCCACGCGCGCCGAGCCGGGCAACCTGTTCTTCGACTGGTCACGCAGTATTGAGGACCCGAACGAGTACGTGCTGATCGAAGCGTTCAAGGATGACGCCGCCGAGGCGCATGTGACGTCGGAGCACTTCAAGACCGCGCAACGCGAATTGCCGCAGTACGTCCAGGAGACCCCGCGGGTGCGCAACGTGCAGATGGAGGGCGACCACTGGGACGAGCTCGGCGAGTTCAAGATCGACTGAGCACGGCCCGAGCGGGACGTCGAGACGTTTGCTCGTCCCTCGCAAACTCCTCGGCCACCTCGGTGTGCACCCTTCGTCTCTCGTCTGCCACCTCGGTGTGCACCCTTCGTCTCTCGTCGGGTGCGGCCGGGTATGGATCGGGCAAATCCCACCCGCAACAGTGGTCTCGGCGGTAGCTTTTTCCGGTTAGCAACGTCACCCCGACTCCGAGGTTGCACTGGATGACACAACACAAGCACCCCGACAAAGCTCCACCGGCCGACCGCCGTCTGCAGGTCCTGGCCGGCCTCGTCCTCCTCCTGCCCATGCTGGCGCTCGTGCCGGTCGGCTGGTACTCCAAGTACAGCCCGCACCTCGGCTCGTTCCCATTCTTCATCTGGTACCAGATGGCGCTCGTCTTCTTCTGCGCCCTGTGCACCTCGATCGCCTACGTGCTCGTCAAGAAGGCACGGCCGCACGTGCCGTTCGAGGCTGCCGAGAAGGGTGGTGAGTGAGTATGACGAATCTCCTTCCGACCACAGCAAATCCGTCGCATCCCGGCGGTGGGGTCAACGGTGTCGCGCTCACCGTCCTGATCGTCGTCTTCCTCATCGTCACCGTCATGGGCTTCATGGCCGCGCGCTGGCGCAAGGCGTCGTCGATGGAGTCCCTCGACGAATGGGGGCTGGGCGGCCGCAGCTTCGGCACCTGGATCACCTGGTTCCTGCTGGGCGGTGACCTCTACACGGCATACACGTTCGTCGCCGTGCCGGCGGCGATGTTCAGCGCAGGAGCCGTCGGCGGCTTCTTCGCGGTCCCCTACACGATCATCGTCTACCCGATGATCTTCTTCTTCATGTCGCGCCTGTGGTCGGTCAGTCACCGTCACGGCTACGTCACGGCGGGCGACTTCATCCGCGGCCGGTACGGCTCGCGCGAGCTGTCGCTCGCCATGTCGATCACCGGATTCGTCGCGACGCTGCCCTACATCGCGTTGCAGTTGGTCGGTATTCAGGCCGTCCTCGAGGTCGCCGGCGTCGGCGGCAAGGGCAACTGGTTCGCCAACGACGCCCCGTTGTTCGTGGCGTTCGTCGTCCTGGCGGCATACACCTACACCAGTGGCTTGCGCGCGCCGGCAATCATCGCGTTCGTCAAGGACATCCTGATCTACCTGGTGATCATCGTCGCGGTGATCTACCTGCCGAGCAAGATCGGCGGATGGGACCACATCTTCAGTGCCGCCCACGCCAAGACCGAGGTGAAGCCCCCGGCGACGAACCCGCCGAGCGCACCGTTCGCCGACCTGGTCGGCCCGAAGGCCCAATGGGCTTACGTGACACTGGCATTCGGGTCGGCGATGGCACTGTTCATGTACCCGCACTCGATCACAGCCGTGCTGTCCTCCAAGAGCCGCAACACGATTCGCAAGAACGCCTCGATCCTGCCGGCGTACTCGTTCGTGCTGGCGCTACTCGCCCTGCTGGGTTGGGTGGCGATCGCGGCCGGCACCAAGCCGATCGGGCTCAACGGCAAGCCGAACCCCCAGCTCGTCGTGCCGCAGCTGTTCGAGGACCAGTTCCCGAGCTGGTTCGCGGGAGTTGCGTTCGCAGCCATAGCGATCGGCGCCCTCGTGCCAGCAGCGATCATGTCCATCGCAGCGGCGAACACCTTCACCCGGAACATCTACAAGGAGTGGATCCGTCCCAACGCCACGGTGCAGGAGGAGGCCAAGGTCTCCAAGCTCGCGTCGCTGGTCGTGAAGATCTTCGCGTTGGTCTTCGTGCTCGCGATGGACAAGCAGAACGCCATCAACCTGCAGTTGCTCGGTGGCATCTGGATCCTGCAGACGTTCCCGGCGATCGTCATCGGTCTCTACACCCGGTGGCTGCACAAGTGGGCGCTGCTCGTCGGTTGGGCAGTCGCGATGGTCTACGGCACCTGGAAGGCGTATGACGTCGCGAGTCCGGCCACGCACCACTTCGGTGGGTCGAACTCGAAGATCCCGGTCATCGGTGAGCTCGGCTACATCGGCTTCACCGCGGTGATCCTCAATGTCGTCATCGCCGTCGTGCTGACGCTCATCCTGCGGGCGCTGAAGGTGCCCGCCGGACGGGACGAGACGGCCGTCGCGGACTACTTCGTCGAATCGGGCGATCCGCGGGTGGATGCGGACTACGACCCGACCGACCTGGCAACCAGCGACACCGTAGGCAGGGCCAAGCCGGACCCTGCCTGACGGTCACGCACCGAGAAGCGCCGACGGCGTGAGTGGATCCTGGCGATCCGTTCACGCCGTCGGCGTTCGTCGTATGGCGGGCCGGCTGCGCTCCCACGAAGGTTCGTGGGGAACCCGGTGCGATGCTCGACTCGCGGCCCCTGAGCTTCAGTGTGCGCGGTCGTCGTGGCCCGCGGTGACCTTGATCAGCAGGTCCAACACGGTCGGGTCGTATTCATAGCCGATACCGAGGGTGAGCCGCTCGATCGCCGCATCCCGAAGGGCGTCGTCGCCCCGCGTGAGGTCTTCGAATGCATTGCAGATCTTGACGATTCGTGCGCTCATCGGCACTGTCTCGCCATACTCCTGGACTTCGCGGAACTGCACCACCTGCGCCTCGATGATGTCGGCGACACCGTCGAGCACCTCGGTCCGGCGCACGATCCGCGCTCCCTCGTCGGCGATGCCCCGCTGGTCCGCCGGCGCCACATCGATCGTCGCGCCACCCGGGATGGGTGCGGCAAGGGACACCTGACCGATGTCGTGCAGCCGCGCCGCGTCCTCCAACTCGTCGAGTTCGCGGTCATTCAGGTGCAGTTCCACCCCGATCCGCCGGGACAACGCCGCGACGCGTGCCGCGTGACCGCTCGGTGTGTACCCCGCGATGTCGGTCAGTTGCGAGAGTGCCGCGATGGTCTGGCGCCGGGTGTCGATGACCGATGCCTGCTGCTGCAGCGCAAAACGCAGCAATATCAACGGTGCTGACATCAGCGGTATGGCAAGTACACCCAGCGCCGACGCTCCCAGCGCGATCGCGATGGCGGTCGAGACGACGGCGGCGTTGAGGGACGCCTGGATGCGAACGACCTCGACGAATTCGGCCCGGAACGACCGCCCGGCGCGGTGCAGATAGACCGATGCGACCAGCATCACGGTCCCCGCCACGATGCCGGCGACCGCCATCGCGGCGGCCGAGCGCCATCGTTGGGTGCCCCACGCGCCGTACATGTCGATGGCGGAAGTCCCGGAGAAGAACGGCAGGTCGCGGTACAGCAGCGACGCGAGCGCGATCGCGATGAACGGCCCGATCCGCTCCTTCGGCGTCGGTCGAATGCCGAGCAGCCACCAGCTGAGCAGCCCGCCTGCAATGCGGCCGACAACCGCTGTGGCGAGCACCTCCCAGGTGGAGTCCGGCATCCGGCCGGCCGCGCTGAACGGCTGCGGACCGGCGAACGCCAGGCTGAGCGCGACAGCGGTCGCCACCGGTGTACTCGCCCGACCGCCGAAGAGAGACAGATGCAGCAGGGATGTCCAGGCGATGGCCAGCGCGAAGCAGCCGAGCACCAGCAGATCTGCGCCGGTGGTCAGGTTCTCCTGCAGGAGCGCTGCCCCCAGGCAGACCACCACCAGTAGCGCGGACCACCAGGCAACGGTGAACCGTCGATCTCGGAACATGTCGGGCGCTCTCACGACCTGCTGCCCCCGAATGCGAGCAGGTCCGACACCTCGGGCAGGTCGTGGTCCAGCCACCGCCCCTCGACGAACACCGGCTCGACCGCGGTGTGCTCGGCAACGGCGGCATAACGCTCGGCCGTCTCGGCACCGGCGACGAGCGCGTGGACACACTCCGGATCGAACTGCGTCCCCGATCGGTCGGACAGGACTTCGACCGCGTCGTCCACCCCGACCCGTGGCACCAGCGCACAGAAGGTGTCCGCCACAGCGAGAATCCGGGCCAGTTGTGGGATGTCCGGACCGGCCAACGCGTCGGGATAACCGCGGCCGTCCCATCGCTCGTGGTGATGACGGATCGCCGTGATCGAGTCGCCGAGGAAGCCGATCGAGCGCAACATCTCGACCCCGCGAGTGGGGTGCCGCCGGATCCGATCCAGGTCGCGTTGTCGGCCCTCGTCGTCGGTATGCCGCCCCTCCACCGGAGCCACCATCCCGACGTCGTGCAGCAGCGCCGCGAAATGGAGAGCGTCCGCCTGGGTCGGCGACAGGCGCAACTCGTTGCCGATCACCTCGCTGACCTTTGCGACGCGTTCGTTGCGGCCGCGCATGATCGGGTCACGCGCCTCGCTGGCGGCGACCAGGCTGGAGACGGTCCGCTCATGCGCGACGGACTCAGCGTGTTGCTGGTAGTACGACCACTGCGCCAGCACCAGCGGCGTCATCATCACGAGCACGGTCGCCGGGCCGAGACCCACCTCGTCCCAGAGCACTGCGAAGAGGAAGCCGACGACGCCGTAGCCGAGATAGGTGCGCCCCACCTGACGTACGAGCCGACGTACGGTGACATCGACAGGCGCGCCGCCATTAACAGCGATCATGACACCCACACACGCAGTGTTGACCAGCAGCATCGCGATGGTCGCTGCAGCCAGTGGAAGCAACTGATGGAGCACGATGCTCATCGGTTCCACGCCGGCCTTGGGGCGCACCTGACCGCGCAGAGCAAGGTAGACAAGACCACCCAGAACGCCGACAAGCCCGTTCATCGAAACGTTGAAGGCACGTACGACCAGTGGTCGACGCTTGCCCGGGTCCAGATCGGACACGAATCCAACGATCGCGGCACCCAATGGCCCCGTGAGCGGAATCGCAGCGCCGACCAGAATCGAAGTCAGCGAAATCGTGGCATTCGAAGAAGCGAGTCGCGTCGACCTGGCCGCCGATGCAAGCAGCGCAACGACGGCGAGGACGACTACGGCCGAAATCTGAAAGTCACGCGTTGGCCGCAAAACTGCAGCACCAATACACGCAACACTGAGGGAGACGATGACGGCGGCTGTTACCCACCACGCTCGTGACATATTCGTCGTTCGCGCGCCGGCTGCTCCCTTGGGGATTGACTCAGGGCGAACTAGCCCTTATCGACTAGTGGGGGTCCCAGCTGATCGAGGCGGGCCGAACACCGCCACCGTTGGAGATAAGGGAAGCCAGCAAAGCTTGCAGAGAAGCTTGATCCATGTCCAGATCCTTTCCGCGCCCCCAAGCCAGAGGTGGAGCGCAGATCTCAGGTACGGCCCCCCAGGGTGAAGGACGCATCTCAACCGCCATCATTTTTTCACGAAGAGGTCCGTGTCTCGCAACCCGGACAGCTCGGAACTGCAGTTCTTGACCAAATCTTTAACATCGCTCAGGTGTGAGATGATGACCCGGCCGTTCTCGCGGCAACCCATCAACTTCCGCTCGATCCGAGGAGTCACCATGAGCAAGCGCGCTCGCAAGCGTCGCAGCCGTAAGGGCAAGGCCGCCAACCACGGCAAGAAGCCGAACGCCTGAAATCAGGCACCACACGAAACGGCCCGGCCGGCACGCGAGATGCGTGCCGCCGGGCCGTTCGTCATACAGCCGGTCGGGCTCAGCCCTCCTGGATGTGCACCTGCGTCACCTGGGTGACTCGCACCTGCGTGATGCGATGCAGGATCTGCATGCGCAGTGCATCCGGCGCCTGCTCGCACGCGCACGAGCGCTGGACCAGCGCCTTGAGGATGCGGTCGAGCTCGTATTCGTCCAGGCACGGCGGGCACTCGTCGAGGTGCGCCTGCAGCTTGGCGCGGCCGTTGTCGTCCAGCTCCCCGTCGAGAAGTTGATAGATCCGCGACACGTAGTCGTTGCATTCGGCGCCCATCAGGAAGACGCCCCTTCCTTGATGAAGCCACGCTCGACGGCGTAGTCGGTCAACAACTCCCGCAGCTGCCGGCGGCCGCGGTGCAGCCGCGACATCACGGTGCCGATGGGGGTATCCATGATCTCGGCGATCTCCTTGTAGGAGAAGCCCTCGACGTCCGCCAGGTAGACGGCCATCCGGAAGTCCTCCGGGACCTCCTGCAGCGCGCGCTTCACGTCGCTGTCCGGCAGGTGGTCCAGAGCTTCGGTCTCGGCGGACCGCAACCCGCGGGAAGTGTGCGCCTCGGCACGCGCGAGCTGGTAGTCCTCGATCTCGGCGGCATCGGACTGCTGCGGCTGGCGCTGCTTCTTGCGGTAGCTGTTGATGTAACTGTTGGTCAGGATCCGGTAGAGCCAGGCCTTGAGGTTCGTCCCGGGCTTGTACTGATGGAAGGCCGAGAACGCCTTGGCGAAGGTCTCCTGGACCAGGTCCTCCGCATCCGCGGGATTGCGGGTGGTGCGCAGCGCGGCACTGTAGAGCTGGTCGAGGTAGGGCATGGCGTCACGCTCGAAGCGCGCCATACGGTCGGCATCCGACTCGCTCGCGACGTCGAGGTTGGGATCTTCAGCAGACTGCGGCTGCAAATCACTGCCTTCTTGAGTGGTCATCGACACCGAGCCTAGACCTCCGGTGTTCGAGGGGGTGGTGCTCACGAGGGTCGAGGCACCGGCGGAGCCGCCGGGCTCCGAGAGCGTCAAGGGCGCGTGCAACAAGCTGCACTCCTCACTGGAAGACGATCCTGGGCTGTGTGCTTCAACGGCGACACCGACGTCGACATTCCCGGTATGCCGACCCGGCCTTCGCGGAACCCTGGGCCGAGCCACCGCCCAGAGTGCCCATCGGTAAAGGACCGGTAAGAGCCACGAATAGCGCGGGTATAGCGGTGTTTCGCGCCCAACACGGCACGGCGCGTCGGTCCAATTGGCGAAATCCCAGTGATACCAACGCTTGGAGATTGGTTGACACCCGACCAGGGCCTCGCTAAATTCGCTGATCGTGACACTCCTGCTGACAACGATCTGCGCAATCTACGCGCTCTCGTTAATCGCGGTTGTCAGCCTTTTTGCGCGTGCGTTGCTGCGCGAGCGCGCCTCTTCCGGCGACGATCTCGGGGCAGTCCTCGAGTGGTCCCCGTCGGTCACCGAGCACACGACGCGGGCCGAGTTGCCCACCTCGGCGAAGTCCGCCTGACCTCGATCGTCACGGCGCCACGCAGCGCCGCGCGTCAGAACTGCTCGCGCAACGCCGGAAGCACATCCTCGCTGAACTGCTCGAGGAAGCGACGCTGATCGTTGCCGGGCGCGTGGACGACCAGGTGCGTGAAGCCGAGGTCGACGTACGGACGCACACCGTCGATCACGGTCTGCGCGTCGGAGGCGACGATCCAGCGGGACGCGATCTGCTCGATCGGCAGGGCGTCCGCAGCGCGCTCCATCTCCATCGGGTCGTCGATGCTGTGTTTCTGCTCCGGCGTCAGCGCCAGTGGCGCCCAGAATCGGGTGTTCTCCAGCGCACGTTCGTGATCGCGGTCGTAGGAGATCTTCACCTCCAGGAGCTGCTCGACGGCACCCGGTTTGCGATTGCCGAGCCGCTCACCCTCCTGCATCGCCGGCACGAGCTTGTCGGCATACAGCTCCATGCCCTTGCCGGAGGTGACGATCATCCCGTCGCCCATCCGACCGGCATACTTCGCGACCGTCGGCCCGCCGGCCGCGACATAGACCGGGATCGGCCGCTCGGGCCGGTCGTAGATCGTCGCGTCGACCGTGCGGTAGTAGTCGCCGTCGAAGCTGACCCGCTCCTTGGTCCACAGCTGCCGCATCAACCGCACGGACTCCCGCAGCCGGGCGAACCGCTCCTTGAAGTCGGGCCACCCCTCCTGGCCGACGGCGATCTCGTTCAGCGCCTCGCCGGACCCGACGCCGAGAATGACGCGATCCGGGTAGAGGCAGCCGAGCGTCGCGAACGTCTGCGCGAGCACGGCCGGGTTGTAGCGGAAGGTCGGCGTCAGCACCGACGTGCCCAGGACGATCCGCTCGGTGCGAGCGCCTGCTGCTGCGAGCCAGGTCAACGCATGCGGCGCGTGACCGCCCTCATGACGCCAGGGCTGGAAATGGTCGGATGCGAAAACGCTGTCCATGCCTGCGTGCTCGGCTTCGACCGCCAGATCGACCAGCTCACGAGGCGCGAATTGCTCTGCGGACGCTTTGTATCCGATCGTCAGGCTCATACCTCACACGCTACGCCGGGCACAGCGAGGCGAGCCAGGCGCGGGCAGCCGTGAGCACCTGGTCGGCACCGCGGGCGAGACTGTGATCGCCCGGCACACCGGTGATCGACGGCGCCGCGCCGAGCGCTGCACGCACGTCGTCCGGTCGGCCGAACGGATCGCGCTCCCCCTGTATGACGCACAGCGGCAACCCGGCGTCCAGCACCAGCCGGGCCTCGTCCGCGCGCGACCGCTCCGGGTTGTTCGGCGGGTGCAGCGGGAAGGAGAGCGCGAGCACGGCGTCGGCGCCGACCGCTGTCGCCGTCCGACAGGCCACCCTCGCGCCGGCCGAACGGCCACCCACGACCAGTGGACGCGGCAGCGCCCAACGTCCGCCGGTCAACGACGCCAGCAGTGGAATCCATGCCGCATCAAGTGTTTTCGGCGGTGTGGCGACCTTCTTGCCGGCCACCCGCCACGGCTGCTCGACGCGCACGTAGGTCCAGCCGTCCTCGACCAGAGCCCGCAACGCCACCAGATCCGCCGCCTCGATGCCGCCGCCCGCTCCGTGGCTGACGACGAGGCTGCCGCGCGGGGCACTCGATCTCGATACACCTCCCCCGCTGCGCTCCTCCGGCACTCGATCAACGTGTGTGGATGGGCGCTCGATGTGGACGCGGGCGGGGCCGGGTGGGGTGTCGATGAGCCTCGACCGCAAGGACATGGCATGCCTCTTCTTGATTGGGGGCCCTCGCGAAGTATTCGGAGGAGCGGAACGGGGGAGAAACTTCGTGGGGTCAGAGGACCTCGCCGGTCATCGGGTCGACGACACCGTCGAGGTCGGAGCGTGGCGCCGGCTCGAGCAGGCCGGGGCCGTTGTTGCGGCTCGAGCCCACGGCGCGGCCGACCGGCCACGCCTCGAACCGACCCAACGCCCGCGACTCGAGCAGTGCCTGGACGTCCCCGGGGTCGGTCAGTGTCGGGTCCAGCCAACTCGCCCACTGGTCCCGGTCGAGCACGACGGGCTGCCGGTCATGGATCCGATCCATGCCGGGCTCGGCAGCGGTCGTGACGATGGCGTAGCTGACCACCCAGGCGTTCGGATCGTCCTCGGCCGCTGACTTGTCCCGCCAGAACTCGTAAACCCCTGCGAACGCTATGGGTTCGCCGTCGCCACGATGTATGAAGAACGGTTGCTTGCGCGGTTTGCCCTTCCGGTCGGTTGCCGTCGGGCTGACCTGCCATTCGTACCAGCCGTCGGCCGGCACGAGGCAGCGCCGCGCGATCGCGGCGTTGCGGTAAGCACCCTTGTCCAGCAGCGTCTCGGCACGGGCGTTGATCATCCGCAGGCCGATCTTGACGTCCTTCGCCCAGCTCGGCACGAGGCCCCAGGTCAGCATTCGCAGCTGCCGCAGCGGGGTGGCGGCGGGATCGTCGCGCGGCGCCCGGGTCAGCACCACGGGCGCCTGTTTGGACGGCGCGACGTTCCAGTCGGGAGCACCGACCGGCGGATCCTGCGGGTTGACGAGGACCGACCGGCTGCGCTCGTCGGAGCGGTCCTGCTCGATGTCGAAGTCCTGCAGCAGGTCGTCAGGAGCGAAACTCGCGGCATACCGGCCACACATGGGGCAAGCGTATGCCGCGGGTCGGTACCCTTGGCGCGATGAGCGCAGAACCTCCGCATCCGTCCTCCACCGCCACTCTCGCAGCGGGCGACTGGGTCGCCCCGACTGCCGACCGGGCGGTGGACTCGATCGTGCCCGTGCCCGGCAGCAAATCGCTGACCAACCGCTTCCTGGTGCTGGCCGCACTGGCCCAGGACACCTCGCGACTGTCGCGCCCGCTGCGCTCCCGAGACAGCACGCTGATGTGCGAGGCGCTGCAGAGCCTCGGCACCCGCATCGAGAGCCGCAGCGACGACACCGAATGGCTGATCGATCCGGCGACCCTGCGCGGCCCGGCCGACATCGACTGCGGACTCGCCGGCACGGTCATGCGCTTCCTGCCGCCGGTCGCCGCGCTGGCCGACGGCACGGTGACCTTCGACGGCGACGAGGCCGCTCGGGTGCGGCCGCTCGGCCCGGTCCTGGAGGCGCTGCGGTCCCTGGGGATCGCAGTCGACGGCGACGGCCTGCCGTTCGCGATGACCGGCGCCGGCCGCGTCGCCGGCGGCACCGTCCACATCGACGCCTCCGGCTCGTCGCAGTTCGTCAGCGGGCTGCTCCTCGCCGGTGCGCGGTATGACGACGGGATCACCGTCATCCACGAGGGCAAGCAGGTCCCGTCCCTCCCGCACATCGCGATGACCGTGGAGGTGCTGCGCGACGCCGGTGTGCTGGTCGACGACAGCGAGGCCAACCGCTGGCGGGTCGAGCCCTCGCAGATCCACGCGCTGGACGTCGAGGTCGAGCCCGACCTGTCCAACGCCTTCCCGTTCCTGGCCGCCGCGCTACTCACCGACGGCCGGGTCACCGTGCCCGACTGGCCGGTCGTCACCACCCAGGCGGGTGATCACGCGCGCGACATCCTGGAGCAGTTCGGCGCCGACGTGCAGCTCACCCGCGACGGACTGACGGTCCGCGGCACCGGTCGCATCGAGGCGGTCGACCTCGACCTGCACGACGCCAGCGAGCTGTCCCCGGTCGTCGCCGCGATCGCCGCCTTCGCCGACGGCCCCAGCCACCTACGCGGCATCGGGCACATCCGCTTCCACGAGACCGACCGGCTCGCGGCACTCGCGACCGAGCTCAACGGGCTCGGGTCGGATGTCGAGGAAACCGAGGACGGGCTCGTCATACGACCGAAGCCGTTGCACGGGAACACTTTTGGAACATATGGCGACCACCGCATGGTGATGGCCGCCGCCGTCGTGGGGTTGCGCGTGCCCGGCCTGGTCGTGCAGGACGCGGGCACCGTCGCCAAGACGATGCCGGACTTCACCGCTCGCTGGACCCGCATGATCGGAGACTGAGGGGTGACTCCGCGCGGGCGTCGTGACTACGACGAGTCGGACGTGCGCGTGCGGCCGGGCAAACGCGGCAGCCGACCGCGCACCAAGGAACGCCCCAAGCACGAGGACGCCGTCATCGGCCAGGTGACCACCGTCGATCGCGGTCGGTGGACCTGCCTGGTCGACGGTCGTTCGGTGGTCGCGATGCGCGCCCGGGAGCTCGGCCGCACCAGCACCGTGGTCGGCGACCGGGTCGCGCTGGTCGGCGACGTCTCCGGCGACCCGGGGACGCTCGCCCGGATCGTCCGGGTCGAACCCCGTACCAGCGTGCTGCGCCGGACCGCCGACGACACCGACCCCTACGAGCGGGTGATCGTCGCGAACGCCGACCAACTCGCCATCGTCACCGCGCTCGCCGACCCCGAGCCTCGCCCGCGCATGGTCGACCGTTGCCTCGTCGCGGCATACGACGCGGGTATGACGCCGCTGCTGGTGCTCACCAAGTCCGACCTGGCCGACCCGGCAGGCTTCCTCGCGGGCTACGCCGGTCTCGACATCCCGCACGTCGTGACCCGCACCGACCCGGACAGTCCCGACGGCATCCACGGTCTGGCGCAGGTGCAGGACGCGGTCCGCGGCCGGATGACCGTGCTCGTCGGGCACTCCGGGGTCGGCAAGTCCACCCTCGTCAACGCACTCGTGCCCGGCATCGACCGCGCGATCGGGCACGTCAACGCGGTCACCGGACGCGGCCGACACACCTCGACATCGGCCATCGCCCTGCCGCTGCCCGACGACGACGGCTGGGTCATCGACACCCCCGGCGTGCGGTCCTTCGGGCTGGCGCACATCGAGCCCGACCGGATCATCAACGCGTTCCCCGACCTCGCCGGAGGCACCGCGGACTGTCCCCGCGGCTGCACCCATGACGAGGAGGAGTGCGCCCTCGACGCGTGGGTCGCCGCGGGCCACGCGGGCACCAGCGGCGCCACCCGGCTGGCGTCGCTACGCCGCCTGCTGCGCACCCGCACCGGTGAGGCCGACACGAACGACCCCGACGGCCACGAACCGGACTGACCCGTGCGCCCCGGACCAGAAGCGATCAACCGGCAACTGCTCGCCTTCGCGGAGATCAAGCCCGCGCCCGGGAGGTGGAAGTTCGCACTGCACGTGCTGGCGATCGTGATCGTCGCGATCACCCTGATCAGCGTGCTGCTCGGCCCGAGCCTGGGCCTGGTCGGCATCACCGGCGCGTTCCTCGGCTTCGTCGCGAACACCCGGCCGGTGCGGTCCCGCATCGTGATCCTGAGCGGGATGTGCGCGGCATACGTCCTCGGGGTGACGCTCGGCGCGCTGGTCGGCAGCGAACCGGTGCTGCTGACGCTGGTGCTGACCGTGCTGTCGCTGGTGACCGTGCTCGGCTACAACACGCTGGTCGCCGAGCCACCCGGTGCGATGTTCCTGATCATCGGCCCGGTCATCGCGTCCTACCTGCCGACCGTGGGCGTGTCCGTCGCCAAGGTGATCCTGATCGCCGTCGTCGCCTGCGTCAGCGCCTCGGTCACGTCACTGCTGCTGCAGGTGGTCACCGAGCGGCGCCACGTCGAGCAGGACGCGCTGTCGACCGCGGAGGACGCCGTCTCGGCATACCTCGACGCCGACCGCTCGATCATCCCGCGACACCAACTCGCCCGGCTGCGCGACCAGGCGTTCGTCTCGGTCTTCACCGCGTCGATGGTGCTGGAGGACGCCGTCGGCCGCGAACCGCGCCAGCGCCAGTGGCGCCGGATGAACGCCGCGTTGCGCCGCATGCACCTGGCGATCATCCAGCAGGTGGTCCGGGTCCACCTCCCGGGCCGCGAGGTCGTCGTCAGTGGTGTCGAGCAACGGCGCTACCTGGGTCGGCCGGACGTTCGCTATCTGATCCGGTGGGGGCTGTCGCGTTCGTCGTTGCCCTGGCTGTCCGCACGGCGTATGGCGGCAGCGGTGCTGCTCACCTGCGCGATCTCCTACGGCTTCCACGCCGGCCACCCCTACTGGGCGGTGATGACGACCGCGCTGGTCATGTCCGTCACCCGGGACCGGCTGGCCCTCACCCACCGCGCGCTGCACCGGGTGGCCGGCACGATCGTCGGCATCGGAGTCTTCGCGCTCATCCACGCGCTGCACCCGCGCGGCTTCGTGCTGCTCGTGATCGCACTCGCGCTCGTCTTCTGCGTGCAGATGCTGGCCGTGCGCAACTACGCGCTCGCCGCGATCTTCGTCACGCCGATGGCGTTGCTGATCAGCACGGCGGCGGCGCCATACAAGCCGATCGGTGAGATCGCCGGCGAACGCGTGCTCGAGACCGTCATCGGCGCCGGGGCGTCGGTCGTGGTGATCTGGCTGGCCGGCCGCCGCGCGCCGATCGCGCTGGTCCGGCGACAGTTCCGGCGCTCGTTGCGCTCGCTGGAACGACTGCTGCTGATCATCGCCGACGGTGAGCAGTCCAGCGAGCGTGGGTATGCCGCCCGACGCGACCTGTCCTTCGAACAACTGCAATGCAGCCGAATCCTGCAGCTCGCGCAGACCGATCTGCCGCAGGACCTGAGCGAGTGGAACCTGCTGGAGACGTCGCTGAACGAGGCGTCATACGTCGTGCTCTCGGCGTGCTGGACGGCCGACCCGCCACGAGCGATCGACGCCGAACAGATGGCCGCCGTGCTGGCCCGGCTGATCGCTGCGCTGCCGCCCGTCAGCACCCGGATGGTCGACGCGCGGATCATCGCCGGCGGGCTGCAGCGGATGCTGGACATCGGGAAGCAGTTGAACAGTCCGTGAACAAATTCGTTGCCCCTCGATCTCGATTTGCACCGGACCCGGCGAACGGCGTCATACTCATGACCTGTGAGTGCCGAACTCTTCATTCTGATCCTGCTGGTGATCACCGCCGTGGGATTCGACTTCACCAACGGCTTCCATGACACCGGCAACGCGATGGCCACGTCCATCGCGACCGGGGCACTGAAGCCGAAGACCGCAGTGGCTGTTTCGGCGGTCCTCAACCTGATCGGTGGCTTCCTGTCGGTCGAGGTGGCGGTCACTGTCACCACCTCGGTGCTGAAGATCCAGGACAAGACCTCGGGCGGCCTGCTCGACGGCATCACCGCCGAGAAGGCGATGTTCATCATCTTCGCCGGACTCATCGGCGGCATCCTCTGGAACCTGCTGACCTGGTTGTTCGGACTGCCGAGCAGCTCCTCGCACGCACTCTTCGGCGGCCTCATCGGCGCCGGCCTGGCAGCGATCGGCACCAGCGGGATCAACTGGGACGGCCTCGTCGTCAAGGTGATCATCCCCGCGGTCCTCTCCCCCTTCATCGCCGGTGCGATCGCCGCGCTGTCGACCAGGGGCATCTACGCGCTGACCCGCAAGGTGCGCCAGGGCAAGAAGGACGACGGCTTCCGGTGGGGCCAGGTCGCGACCGCATCCCTGGTCTCGTTGGCCCACGGCACCGGTGACGCCCAGAAGACGATGGGTGTCATCGCGCTCGCGCTCATCGCGCACGGCAGCCTCTCGGACAAGCAGATCGAGGACCACGGGCTGCCGGTGTGGATCATCGTCGTGTGCGCCGGCGCGATCGCGCTCGGCACCTACATCGGTGGCTGGCGGGTCATCCGCACCCTCGGCAAGGGCCTCGTCGAGATCGAGACCCAGCAGGGTATGGCGGCGCAGGCCTCGGCCGCGGCCATCATCCTCACCTCCAGCAACCTCGGTATGGCGCTGTCCACCACCCACGTGACCACCGGCTCCATCATCGGCACCGGTGTGGGCAAGCCGGGTTCGACGGTGCGCTGGTCCGTCGCCGGCCGGATGGCCGCCGGGTGGGTCATCACGCTCCCCTGCGCGGCCCTCGGTGGTGCGGTGAGCTACTTCATCGGTCACCTCATCGGCGGCGCCGCCGGGGCCGTGGTGATCTTCCTGATCCTGGTCGCGCTCTCGGCATACATCTACTACCGGGCGCAGCGGCAGAAGGTCGGCGCCGACAACGTCAACGCCGACTGGGACGAGAATTCCAACAGCGTCGTACCCGCGGACGAGAGCGGTACGACGGACTCGCGCAAGCAGCCGGTCGCCTGACCGGCCGCCACGAGAAGGAAACGAGCACATGGACATCGACTGGGCAGGCATGGTGGACGGCACCGCGAAGGTGATCGTCGCCGGGCTGATCTTCGGCGCCGCACTGCCGCTCCTCTACACGATCGGCATCCGCCTCTGGGATGTCGGCAGCGATCACGAACAACCTGACGGAACCGTCACCGCCGGACGCAGCGCGGCGCTGTGGGCGGCATACGCCATCTTCGCGATCGTGGTGATCGCCGTCGTCATCGGCGTTCTCTACATCACCCAGAAGAGCATCGACCACTACCTCGGGATCAAGGTGTTCTGATGACCATGACAACGAATCTGCTGACGTCCGTAGTCGATTGGCTGCGCAAGGGCTACCCCGAAGGCATTCCGCCCAAGGACTTCCCGCCGCTGCTCGCGCTGCTGCAGCGCACTCTCGGGCCGCACCAGGCGCAGGAGGTCTGCGCGCAGGTCGTCGCCGAGCACCCGGGCGGCGACACGGCTCGTGACCAGGTCACGGCCGAGCTGCAGCGCAGCTCGGACAACCCGCCACGCGAGGATCACATCCATCAGGTCGCCGGCCGGCTGGCCGCTGCCGGCTGGCCGCTCGCGGCACCCGGTGCCGCACCGCTGACCGAGGACGACGAGGAGGACGAGGACGAGAGCCCCGAGCGGGCCGGCTTCTTCCAGCGCATCCTCGACTGGCTCCGTGCCGGATACCCCGACGGTGTGCCGCCGAGTGACTTCGTGCCGCTCTTCGCATTGCTGCAGCGCCGGCTGACCAAGAAGGAGATCAAGAAGGTCGCCAAGGAGCTCATCGCCTCCAACAAAGTGCCCGGTGAGCCCAAGACACCGATCTCCGAGGAAGAGGCCCAGGAACTCATGCAGCAGATCGCCGGCGTCGTCCCGATCGACGCCGACATCGAGCGGGTCCGGGAACGGTTGGAGAAGAAGGGCTGGCCGCTGGTCTGAGCGTCCACCGCAGATTCGGGGGTTGCGGCCGATAGGTTCGTGGCATGCCGACGTATGACGACGACCTGCGCCTCGCCCACGTGCTCGCGGACGCGGTCGAGCCGACGAGCACCTCGCGCTTCCGTGCCGAGGACCTGCACGTCACTGCCAAGCCCGACCTGACCCCGGTCACCGACGCCGACATCGCGGTCGAGGAAGTCCTGCGTTCGCAGCTCAAGCGGGCCCGGCCGCGCGACGCGGTGCAGGGTGAGGAGCAGGGCCTGGAGGGCAAGGGCCCCCGGCGCTGGATCGTCGACCCGATCGACGGGACCAAGAACTTCGTGCGCGGCGTGCCCGTCTGGGCCACCCTGATCGCGCTGGTCGACGACGGTGTGCCGGTCGTCGGACTGGTGGCCGCTCCCGCGCTCGGCCGGCGGTGGTGGGCCGGTCTCGGCACCGGCGCGTGGACCGGAAGGTCCCTGTCCGGCGCGAAACGCATTGCCGTGTCAGGGGTTTCGAAGCTGTCGGACGCCTCGACCTCCGTCGCCGGCTGGCGGACCTGGGCCGACCTGGACCGCCGTGACGCGCTGGTCGACCTGATGGACGAGGTATGGCGTGTCCGCAGCTATGGCGACTTCTGGGCACACATGCTGGTCGCCGAGGGTGCCATCGACTTCGCGCCCGAGCCGGAGCTCGCGGTGCACGACATGGCGGCCCTCGCACCGATCGTCACCGAGGCCGGCGGGCGGTTCACCGGCCTCGACGGCAAGGACGGCCCGTGGAGCGGCAACGCGCTGTCCAGCAACGGGCTCCTGCACGACGAGGTGCTGCGTCGCATCGGCGACAAGACACCGACCGAAACCTCGACCGTCGAAGGTTGAGCCCGGCCGGGGGCGCCATACCCGTGCGTAACCCTCGACCGTCGAAGGTCGGGTCGCCGTGCAGGCCCTGCATCTCTTTCGAATTCGAAACCTTGCCGTGGCACACTGATCGCGGAACGCCGTACGCAGAGGAGCCCTCATGACCATCACCGAACCCGCCATCGCGCAGCGTCGCGAGTTGAAGACGCCGATCCCCGGCCCGCGCTCGCAGGAGTTGGCCGCGCGTCGCAGCTCCGTCGTCGCGGCAGGCGTCTCGTCGACCATGCCGGTGTATGCCGCCCGCGCCGCCGGCGGTGTCATCGAGGACGTCGACGGCAACACCCTCATCGACCTCGGCTCCGGCATCGCGGTCACCACGGTCGGCAGCTCCGACCCGCGCGTCGTCGCGAACGTGCAGCAGCAGGTCGCCGAGATCACCCACACCTGCTTCATGATCAGCCCCTACGAGGGGTATGTCGCCGTCGCCGAGAAGCTCGCCGAGCTGACGCCGGGTGACCACGCCAAGAAGTCGGCGCTGTTCAACTCCGGCGCCGAGGCTGTCGAAAACGCCGTGAAGATCGCGCGCTACGCCACCGGTCGCCAGGCCGTCGTCGCGGTCGACCACGCCTACCACGGGCGCACCAACCTGACGATGGCGCTGACCGCGAAGGCGATGCCCTACAAGAAGGGCTTCGGCCCGTTCGCGTCCGACGTCTACCGCGTGCCCACGTCATACCCCTTCCGCGACCCGGAGGGTATGACGGGAGCAGAGGCCGCCCAGCGCGCAATCACCATGGCGGAGAAGGCAGTTGGCGCCGACCAGATCGCGGCCTTCATCATCGAGCCGATCCAGGGTGAGGGCGGTTTCATCGTCCCGGCTCCCGGCTTCCTGGCCGCGATCTCGACGTGGTGCACCGACAACGGCATCGTCCTCATCGCGGACGAGGTGCAGAGCGGTTTCGCACGGACCGGCGAATGGTTCGCCGTCGACCACGAGGGCGTCGTGCCCGACCTGGTCACCACCGCCAAGGGCATCGCGGGCGGCCTGCCGCTGTCGGCGGTCACCGGCCGCGCCGAACTGATGGACTCGGTGCACCCCGGTGGCCTCGGCGGCACGTATGGCGGCAACCCCGTCGCCTGCGCCGCGGCACTCGGTGCGATCGAGACGATGGAGCAGGACGGATTGCTGGACCGCGCCAAGCACATCGAGCAGATCGCCACGGCAGCGCTGCGCGACATCGCGGCGAAAACCCCTGCCATCGGTGACATTCGGGGCCGTGGCGGCATGCTCGCGGTCGAGATCGTGAAGCCCGGCAGCAAGGAGCCGGACGCCGCGCTGACCGCGGCCGTCGCGAAGCGGTGCCACGAGCAGGGTGTCGTCATCCTGACCTGCGGGACGTTCGGCAACGTCATCCGGCTGCTGCCGCCGCTGGTCATCAGCGACGAGCTGCTGCTGGAGGGGCTGCAGGTGCTGGCCGACGCCTTCGCCGCCGAGCTCGCCTGACCCGCCCGGCCCGAGCCTCCTCATCGAGCGGGCCCAAAACGGTCCGAGCGGACCCGAAATTCATCCGAGTTTCGGGTCCGCTCGATGCTCAGGGGGTCCGCTCAATCAGACTGGTGAGACCGATTCGCGTGATTCCGGCTTCGCGGTCATGAGATCGACGGGGTGCTTCTTGAACTCGCGGAAGCTCTTGCGCACCAACGGCATCAGCGCGACGACGAAGTAGGCGACGCCGACGCCGAACATCGCGACCCGCATCCCCACCAGCGCGGTCAGGCCGCCGCCGAGGAGCCCGCCGAACGGGATGAGAGACCAGCACAGCGAGGTGTTCAACGCGCTGACCCGGCCGACAAGATGCTTCGGGATCCGCTCGAAGACGACGGCACCGAGGATCGGGTTGCAGAAGCCGGACACGAAGCCGACGACCGCCAGCACGGCCGCCATCGCCCACACCGGGGTGTCGAACGCGAAGATCGAGAAGCGCGGTATGCCGCCCAGCACGAAGCACAACACGTAGATCGGCAGGCGGGGCAGTCGCTCGCCCACAGCGGCCGCGACCAGGGCACCCGCGATGGACGGCCCGGCGAGCGCCGCCAGCACCAGTCCCACCGCGCTCGCTCCGTGACCGGTGTCGTGGGCCCACACCGGCAGCAGAACCGCTGTCCAGGCCTGGTCCAGCAGGTTCGTCAACGACACCATCACCGTGATGCCGACCAGCACGGAGTCGCCACGCAGGAAGCGCCACCCCTCCGCCAGCTGCTTCCCGTATGACGCAGCCTCCGCCACGGCCGAATCATCCTCGGGTTGCTGCCCGTTCGCCGACCGGACACCCCACGAGATGCAGCCGGCCGCGACGGCGAAGGTGACCGCGTTGACCAGCAGTGCCTGCGGTGCGCCGATCACCGCGACGACGGCGCCTGCCGCGGCCGCACCGACCGTGCCACCCAGCCGCTCGATCGCCCCCATCACCCCGGTGATGCGTTCCAGCGGTATGTCGCCCTGCTCGGCGACGGCCGGCACCAGCGCGCTCTTCGCACCATCGGACGGCCCGCGAACGACGCCCATCAATGCGGCGATCGGCACCAGCCAGACCAGGTGCAGAGCACCGAACCAGTGCAGCAACGGGATCAGCCCGACGATGACGACACTGCACGAATCAGCGATGACAGCAACGGTCTTCGCGCCGATGCGATCGACGATCGGGCCACCGAGGGCCTTGGCGACGACATACGGCAGCATCTCGGCGAAGCCGACGACACCGGTCCACACCGGTGAGTCGGTCATCGTCAACACCAGCCATGGCACTGCGATCTGGGACAGCCGGGTGCCGGAGATCGAGAACGCCTCCGCGACCGCGAGCGCCGCAAAAGGCCTGCGGCTGCTCATGATCGGCCGTCCTCGTCACGGTGGGTCAGCAGGCCGGGGCGCGGGAAGGTGTGGAACTGGAAGACCACGGCAGCGGCTCCCTCGGGCGCGTCGTCGGCATCGCGTGACGTCTCGGCCACCTCCGCGAGCACGGCGTGCACCGCATCCTTGACCCGATGGACCTGCTCCGGTGTGAGGTAGACGTTGTAGTCACTGGCGCCGACCACGTCGGCCCACTCCTGCGGCAGCTCGGGCGCCTCGGCGGCCGCCTGCTCGATCTGCACGGCCGCCTGGTGTGCGACGACCGAGTGGTAGGCACCCAGGACGGCGCGCTCCTCGACGTCGTCGGCGCGGGAGGGCTCGGTGACCGTCGCCTCGTGCGCCGCCTTCCACCACCGGTCGCGCTTGTTGCCCCGCTCGGTGTCCTCCACGACCAGCCCTGCGTCCGCCAGTTGGCGCAGGTGATAACTGGTCGCGCCCGAGTTGAGGCCGAGTTGAGCGGCCAGCGACGAAGCGGTCGCCGGACCGTCCACGCGCAGCTTCCCGAGCATCGTCAGCCGCACCGGGTGCGCCATGGCCTTCAACTGGTCGAGGTCCGGCCGGACCCGGTTGATCGCCCGTCGTTCGCTCTTCGTCATACGACGAAGGTACACCGCAAAGAGTTCTTTGCAAACAGTTCTTTGCGATCAGCTCTGGAGCAGTATGCCTACTGCGGTTGGACCGGCTTCCCGGGCACGCTCGCGCGATCGCGGGCGTCGTGGAACTTCTTGCGCAGCGCACGCACCACGTCGCGAGCCTCCTCGCGGGTCGCGGCGGCGGGCGGCGAGCCCCACATCTTGCGGCCGTTGGGTTCGGCCAGGAAGAGCACGGACACCACGCCGATGACACCGGCGATGATCAGGTAGTACGCCGGCCAGTTGAGGTCGCCGGTCCAGGTGACGAGCGCTCCGACGACGACCGATGTGGTGCCCGCGAAGAGCGAGATCGACACGTTGAACGCGATCGACAGCGCACCACCGCGCACCTTGGTCGGGAACAGCGTCGGCAGCGTGGACGGCATCGTCGACGAGAAGCAGATCAGCAGCATCGCCATGATCAGCAGACCGGCGAAGACGCCGACCGTCGTCTGCGAGCGCACCAGCGCGATCATCGGTATGGCGAGCACGATCAGCCCGATCGCACCGACCCAACAGATCGGCTTGCGGCCGATCCGGTCCGAGAGCATCCCCAGGAACGGGATCGTCGCCAGCGCCAGCACCATGACCGCGATCTGGATCAGCTGCGAGGTGTTGTCCGAGACCTGACCGCCGGACGGCAACGTGTCGGTCACGTAGGTCGGCATGTAGGAGGTCAGCATGTAGTTGGTGACGTTCCAGACCAGCACCAGTCCCATGCAGACCAGCATGTAGGGCCACAGGTGCAGGATGCCCTTGGCCTCGCTGCCCGCCTGCTCCTTCTTGTTCGCCTTCTCGCGCTCCTCGGACTCCTTCTCCAGCTGGAGGTATGCCGGGGTGTCGGCCAGCTTGGTCCGCAGGTAGACACCCACGAGGCCGAGCGGCAGGCCGACGAAGAACGGGATGCGCCAACCCCAGGAGACCAGCTGGTCGTGCGACAGCAGGCCGTCCATGGTCGTCACCATGATCGCGCCGAGCAGGTAACCGGTGAAGGTACCGAACTCCAGCCAGCTGCCCCAGAACCCGCGCTTGCGGTCGGGGGCGTACTCGGCGATGAAGGTCATCGCGTTGCCGTACTCGCCACCGGTCGAGAAGCCCTGCAGCAGGCGCGCCAGCAGCAAGAGGACAGGGGCCAGGAAACCGATCGCGCTACGGCTCGGAATACACCCGATCGCGAACGTGCCCAGTGCCATCAGCACCATGGTCATCGCGAGCACCTTGTTGCGCCCGATCCGGTCCGCCAGCGGTCCGAAGAACATGCCGCCGAACGGCCGCACCAGGAAGGCGACCGCGAAGAGTCCGAAGGTCGCGATCGTGCCCGCGGCATCGCTCAGACCGTCGAAGAACACCTCTTTGATGGTCGGCTCGAAATAGGCGTAGACCCCGAAGTCGTACCACTCGGTGACGTTCCCGATCGCCGCCGCTCCGATGGCCCGCCGGATGATGCCGGGCTCGGTCACGACGACGTCGCTCACATCCCAATCCTGGGGTTTCTCAGTCGGTTCCAGGGTTTGCACGAACGGACTCAACTCCTTGTCGACAGTAACTGGACAACCCTTCGACATTTTCAGGAGCGCTGCCGGTCGTCAACTCGACAGCACATCGGCACCGTTACGATGACGCACAGCAAAGACGTAGATTCCAGCGATCCCAGGGGGTCAACGTGCCTACTCGTGCCATCGGTCACACTTGCCCGCGATGACGGCGGACGACACCTATCCCACCCTCGATCTGGCCCTGCGCGTCGGGGAGCTACTCCTGTCCTCAGGCGCCGGCGCCGCCGATGTGAGCGCCCAGATGCAGAACGTCTGCATCGCCTGCGGACTGCGTGGAGTGAGTGCCAGTGTGACCTTCACCGAGTTGCAACTGACCCACCAGCAGTCCCCCGACGACCCCGGCCTCATCCAGGTCCGAAACGTCACGCAGCGAGAGATCGACTATGAGGACCTGACCCGGGTCGACTGGCTGGTCCGTGACCTGGTGGCCGGCAAGATCGACCGCGACGAGGCCCGCACCCAGCTCGCCCAGATCGTGTCCTCGGGGCACGAACGCTCCCGCCGGATCGTGACGGTCGGGCTGGGCGTCATGGGGTTCGGCATCGGTCTGCTGCTGGGCGCCCGTCCGGTGGTCCTGGCCGCGGCGTTCTTCGGCTCCATGGGCATCGACATCATCCAGCGCTACCTGGGCCGACGACGATTGCCGAGCTTCTACCAGCAGGTCGCCGGCGGTCTCTTCGCGACCCTGCTCGCCGTCTTCATGGTCGCAACAGGGCTGAGCGACAATCCGAGCCGGATCGTCAGCGCCGGCATCATCCTGCTGCTGGCGGGCATGAGTTACATGGGTGCCGTACAAGATGCGCTGACCGGATTCCCGCTCACCGCCGCCGCGCGTTCCCTCGAAGCAACTCTGGCGACCGCCGGAGCGATCGCGGGCGTCAGCGGTGGGCTGACCATCGCCACGGCGTTGGGGGTCAAGCTGGTCAATCTGACACCCGGGGCGAGTGCGTACCCGCCGTGGCCACAGATGATGCTCGGCGGCGCGATCAGCGCGGGCGCCTTCGCGTTCTCGTCCTATGCTCCTGCTCGAGCGCTGCTGCCGACCGCCCTGTTGGGAACGGTTTCCGCCACTGCGTTCATCGCGGCGTACCGAGCGGGGCTCGGAGTCGCCTGGCCGGCGGCCCTGGCTGCGATCATCGTCGGTCTGATCAGCTACACCATCGCGTCCCGCATCAAGGTCCCGACGCTGGTGCTCGTGGTCGCCGGCGTGGTTCCGCTGCTGCCCGGTCTGTCCGTCTACCGCGGATTGGCTCACCTCTCGGCCGGTGACTCCGGCGGCCTGGTCGAGCTGATGAATGCCGCCGTCGTGCTGCTGGCGCTCGCTGCGGGCGTGATCCTCGGTGAGTATGTCGCCCAGCCGGTACGCCGGGAGGGCCACCGGCTGGAGCAGCGCCTGTCCGGTCCACGACTGGTCGGCCCGCTCACGGTGCGATCGGTCCGTCGGCGCAAGCGTCAGAAGGTGGAGTGACCCGAGCGAGGACCTTTCGAGACGCTCGTTCCTCGCTCCTCAAGGACCTCAATCGCTCGTCCCTCGCTCCTCAAGGACCTTGGTCTCGATACGCGGCTCGTCCCTCACCGCTACTCGACCCGCGTTGTCAGACGACGGTGACGTCGCCGATGCCGAGGTCACGGATGCCTTCGGCGTGCTGCTCGGCGTCGCCGACGAGCACGATCGTGCGGGGCTGGTCGGCCCAGGTGCGCCAGGCGGTGTCGAGGTCGGACGCCTGCAGCGTCGCCAGCTGCTCGAGGTATGACGAGACGAAATCCGTTCCCAGGCCGTTGGATCGGAGCGCAGCGGCCTCGTCGGCAACGGCATCCGCTGTGGCGTAGCGCGCCGGCGCCGTCTTGCCGATGAAGTCCGTGGCGGCACGTGTCTCCTCCTCGGTGAAGCCGTCGCGCGCAGCATCGAGGATCTCCAGGGTGAGTCGGGTCGCCTCGACGGTGACGTCGCTGCGCACCGAGCCGGAGACCAGGAACGTGCCGCCTTCCGCACGCGGCCGGAACATCGCCCGGAAGCCGTAGGTGTAGCCCTTCTCCTCGCGCAGCACGGCATCCAGCCGGGCGTTCGGCGAGCCGCCGAGCACGAAGCTCAGCGCCGGATAGGGCGCCCACCCTCCGGCCACCCGCCGATCCGGCCCGAACGAACCCAGATAGAGCTCGGTCTGCACGGCTCCGGGACGGTGCACGAAGCGCACCCGGGTCAGTCCCTCGGCGACGACCGCGATCGGCGAATCATCCTGCGGCGCAACGCCGTCCACCTGCCAACCACCCAGAGTGGCATCCAGGTCGCGCAGCGTCCGCGCCTCGTCGATCTCACCGGCGACCACGACGGTCACGCCGGTCGGGCGCACCCAGTTGCGGTGGAAGGCGACACAGTCCGCCGCGGTGATCGCGCCGACGGTCTCGGTCGCCCCGCCGGCCGGACGTGCGGCGCGTGACCGCTGGTCGTAGAAGTTCGCTGCCCATTCCTTGGCCGCGCGCGCGTCGGGCGACGCCGCTTCGTGCTCGATCTCGGACAGCCGCTGGTTGACGTGGCGCGAGACCTCCTGCTCGGGGAACGCCGGCTCCTGCAGGCACTCGGCCATCAGCGCCCACCCCTGTGCCGATGTGGCTGCAGTTGCATCGGTTTCGAGGGTGAGACCCTGTGCGCCATACGCTGCGCCGTAGGCGATGCCACTCACCTCGAAGAGTTCGGCCATCTCGTCAGCGGTGTGGCTGCGAGTGCCCTCGTCCATCGTGCGCGCCACCATCGTGGCGACACCCTCGAGCTCGCGGGGCTCGACGGCGATCGGCGCCGGGACGAGCAACCGGGTGGAGGTGATGTGCTGCCCGGGTCGGTTGTAGAGCAGCACCTCGATGCCGTTGCGGAGCGTATGCCGGGTGCCGACCGGGAACTCCCACGGCTGCGCGACGGGCACGACGGGGCGGGGCTGCACCATCAGTTCTGCTCCTTGTGGAAAGTGGTGTCGAGAGTGGTGTCGAGAGTGTTGTCGAGGGCGTTGCGACTTTCCTTGCGATAGACGACGACCGCGGCCGACTCCGGCCGCAGGTAGGCGGCAGCACTCGCCGCGACGTCCTGCGCGTTCACCGCCATCACCCGGTCCAGGTAGGTGTTCAGGTGGTTCGGGTCGTCATACAGCAGCGTGTTGCCGCTGATGACGTCCGCGCGCTCGTCGGGTTGCGCCAGGCTCTGCAGCCACCAGCGTTCGACGTCCGCGAGCGCCGCGGCCATCTCCGGTCCGGTCGGCGGCTCGGCCGCCAGCCGGCGCAGTTCCTCGCCGACCATCTGCTCGACCTGCTCGACCGTGGCGTCGTCGGCCACATCGACGATCAGCGCACCCATCGAGGTGCCGTCGACCCGCCCCCCGGCGTTGCGCGAGACATGCGTGACGACCTGCTCGCTGCGCACCAGCCGCCGGTAGAGCCGGGAGGTCGCCAGGCCGGCCAGCACGTCGAAAGCCAGCTCGGCACGGATGAATTCGTCGGTCCCGCCGGGCGGCAGCCGGAAGCCGAAGTAGATCCGATCCGACGGTACGTCGCAGGTCCGCTCCAGGCGGTCCGGATCGGTCAGCGGGGCGAGCGACTCGGCGAGCGGGCGGTCCGCCGGCACTTCCGGGTTGGTCAGCTCGTCGAAATACTTTGCGGCCATTGCGAACCCGGCGTCCGGTTCGACATCGCCCACCAGGGTCAGGACGGTGTTGTTCGGCCGGTAGTGACGGCTGTAGAACTCACGCACGTCGGTCAACGATGCAGCGTCGAGGTCGTCCATCGAGCCGATCGTCGTGTGGTGGTACGGATGGCCCTCGGGGAACACCAGGCCGGTCAGCTCGGCATACGCGGTGCCGTAGGGGACGTTGTCGTAGCGCTGACGCTTCTCCTCCTTGACCACGTCGCGCTGGTTGTCGAGGTTCTCCTGGGTCAGCGCCGGCAGCAGGCGGCCGTGCCGGTCGGCCTCGAGCCACAGGGCCAGCTCCAGCGCACCGGTCGGCACCACCTCGAAGTAGTTGGTGCGGTCCACCCAGGTGGTCGCGTTCAGCTGGGCGCCCTGTGCGAGCAGCGCCGAGAAGTGCTCGCCCTCGGCGACGTTCTGCGACCCCTGGAACATCAGGTGTTCGAAGAGGTGCGCCAGGCCGGTGCGACCGGATTGCTCGTGCCGGGACCCGACGCCGACCCAGAGGTTGACGGCGACCGTCGGCACCGAGTGATCGGTCGATACGACCACTCGCAGTCCGTTGTCGAGGCGATGGGTCGCAATCGGGTAATGAGGCCGCATGTTGGCACCCTACGGACCCGGCGAAACCGTGCACTTGCTGGGAGTCCTCTCCCGACCCTTGCCAGCAGCGACCGAGCGCGCAACGATCACGAGTGCCCCGACCCGTCGTGGGCCGGAAGCCTCAACGGATCACCACTTTTGGAGGACGTGCCATGGCAGTTTCGGTCAATCTCGCCAAGAAGCTCGACAAGGCGTACGAGGACAAGAGCCTGAAGGAGATCCTCGACGCACCGGTCGACGCGCTCGCCGGGCTGACGCCCCGCCATACCGAGGCGTTGAAGGAGCTGCTCGGCATCAAGACCGTGCGCGATCTCGGTTCCAACAAGTACTTCGCCGCGGCCGGCGTGCTCGTCGCGCTGGAGAAGCACGAGGGCTGACACCCCGACCTCAGCAGAAGGCACCCGGTGAGCGCACCGGGTGCCTTCGTCGTGCCGTCCCCTGTATGCCGGGCCGGCCTCGTCGCTGTCCAGGGAAACGTCTGCGCCCGGTCAGCGGCCGTGCAGAACTTGTCCAAGAGCCGGTAATCATCGGCCTACTTCTGTGACGCGCTCCGTGCGCAGACACCAGAGTCGTGGACCGTCCCTCTCCGTCACCGACCGTGAAAGGCACCACCTCATGAAGGTTCTCCGTCACGCAGCACTGGCCACCGCCATCCTCAGTTGCGCCGGAATCGCCACCACCGCAACGGCATCCGCGCAGACCGTGCCCGACACCGCCGCGGTCACGACCGCCGCCGCCGACTCACTGGTCGGCACCATCGCGCTCGACGACTGCTCCGCGTCACTGGTGCGGTATGCACAGTCCGTCGGCACCGACCATGCGCTGATGCTCACCAACGGCCACTGCTACGAGGGCGGTATGCCGGGAGCGGGCGAGGTGATCACCGATCAGCCGAGCAGCCGGACCGGCAAGCTGCTCAACGCCGACGGCGATCCGGTCGGCACCGTCACCGCCGACAAACTGCTCTACTCCACGATGACCGGGACCGACATCTCGCTCTACGAACTCGATGCGACGTACGACGAGATCACCGGCGACACCGGCATCGCACCGCTGACCCTGTCGGACGCGAAACCGGCCGACAAGACGTCCATCACCGTGGCGTCCGGTTACTGGCAGCGCACCTGGCACTGCGGCGTCAACGGATTCGTCGGCACGCTCAAGGAAGCGGACTGGACGATGCACGACTCGGTTCGCTACAGCATGCCCGGCTGCGACATCATCGGCGGCTCCTCCGGTTCCCCCGTCCTGGATGACGCTTCGGGTGAGGTGGTCGCGGTCAACAACACGATCAACGAGAACGGCGAGCAGTGCACGCTGAACAACCCGTGCGAGGTGAACGACGACGGCACAACGACCGCGACCGAGGGTCAGGGCTATGCCCAGGAGACCTACTGGATCACGACCTGTTTGACGCAGGACCGCCACCTCGACCTCAGCGTCGACGGCTGCTTGCTGACCAAGCCGAGCAACTGAACCTGGCTGCCACACAACGAAACTGGGGTGCCCCGAGCAGGGCACCCCAGTTTCGTCAGCCAGGACTCCGAGACGAGTTCGAGACACCTCGGCGGGTCAGGACGCTTCGTCGCCCGCCGACTTGCGTGAGCGTTCCGGCATCGGCCGGCCCTTGCTGAGCCGGAGATTCGGGTCGAACTCGTCGCCGAGCCGCTGCAGCGCGCTGCGCGCGAAGATCTGCTGCTCGGTCGCGGTGCGTTCACCCCGAGAGCTGCCGAGGAACGACACCGCCCAGTGGAAGAACGTGGTGACCTGGCTCTTGAATCCGATGATGTACCAAAGGTGTACGGCCAGCCACATCACCCAGGCGAGGAAGCCCGACATCCGCAGTTTGCCGACGCTGGCGACGGCACTGAACCGCGAGATGGTCGCCATCGAGCCCTTGTCGAAGTAGTGGAACTTCTGGTCGGTCGACTGGCCCTTGATCCGTCGCAGGATCTGCTTCGCGGCGAACTTCCCGCCCTGTATGGCGACCTGGGCGACACCGGGCAGGTTGTCCAGCGAGATCATGTCACCGACGACGAAGACCTCCGGGTGGCCGGGCAACGTCAGGTCGGGGTTGACCGCGATGCGGCCGGACCGGTCGAGCTCTGCACCGGTCTGCTCGGCCAGCGTCTTGCCGAGGCTGCTGGCCTGCACGCCCGCGGCCCAGACCTTGGTCAGTGCCGCGATGCGCTCGGTTCCGCCTGAGGGAGAACGGTATTCGATGCCGGCTCCGTCGACGTCGGTGACCATCGCGTTGAGCCGGACGTCGACGCCCATCTCGCGCAGACGCTTCTCGGCCTTCTTCCCGAGCCGGGAGCCGAAGCCGCCGAGCACCTGGTCGGCGCCGTCCAGCAGGATCACGTGCGCCTTCTCGGCGGCGATGTGCCGGAAGTCGTGGGGCAGCGTGCGGCTGGAGAGTTCGGCGATCTGGCCGGCCATCTCGACACCGGTCGGTCCGGCACCGACGACGACGAAGGTCATCAGGCGGTCGAGGTCCTTCTCCCGCCCGGAAGCCGCTGCCAACTCGGCGAGTTCGAATGCACCGAAGATGCGTGCCCGCAGCTCGAGCGCGTCATCGATGCTCTTCATGCCGGGCGCGAACTCGGCAAAGTGGTCGTTGCCGAAGTAGGACTGGCCGGCACCGGCCGCCACGATCAGCGAGTCGTAGTCGTAACTGGTCCGGACGGTCAACGCGGACGCCGTGACGGTCTGTGCCTCCAGGTCGATGTCCGTGACGGTGCCGAACGCGACCTCGACGTTCTTCTGCTTCGCGAGCACCTCGCGGGTGGTCGGCGCGATCAGTCCCTCGGACAGGATCCCGGTCGCCACCTGATAGAGCAGTGGCTGGAAGAGGTGGTAGGCGGTCGTCGAGATGAGCGTCACGTCGACGTCCTCGCCGGCCAGCTTGCGGGCCGCGAACAGACCGCCGAAACCCGAGCCGATGATCACCACACGGTGTCGATCGGTGGGCAGGTGGCCGTGCGCCGGCCGCGTGCTGTCCTGCGGGGCGGGGGCTGACTCCGGAGTGGATTCCGGGGTGGATCCGGGGACGGACGATGACATCGGTACCTGCCTCTGTGTCGACGAAACTACGACGGGGTGTACGGCTGGCTCCTACCGCACAGGTTAATCGAAGGGGACGGCTCGACTTTCGGCGCGGGTTAGGCTTGGGCACTGTGTGCGTGGGCCACGTGGCACCCGTCACACGTCCAGCAGTGCGCGCCAGATCCAACGGAGGCTTTCGATGAGCAACCCGTACGACCCCTCGCAGCCGAGTCATCAGCAGCAGTGGGGTCACACGCCGAACCCGCAACAGCCCGGCCAGGGGTATGACGCGGGCCCCGCGCAGGGTGCGCCGCAACCGCCATACGGGCAGGACCAGCAGTGGGGTGCCCCGCAGGCCGAGCAGCAGTGGAACCAACCGCCGCAGCAGCCCGCGCAGCCGACCCCGATCGACTGGAGCTCCGCGCCGCCGCAGCCGGAGCAGGCGCCCTGGCGCGGGCCGGCCGCGTTCGCGCCCCCGGCGCAGCCCGCCGAGCCGCAGCAGTTCGCTCCCGCGGCCGGTCACGACCAGCCCTGGGTCACCGGCGGCACCGCGCAGACCGCTCAGGAGGTCGCCGACCAGTGGCAGTCCACGCGGGAGGCGCACCACGGCACACCCGCACAGCCCTACCGGCCGACTCCCGCCCCGGCAGCGGACTACTACCCGCCGCCCTATCAGCCGGCACCGCAGCAAGCGCCCGAGCAGCCGGCCCAGCAGTCGGCCCAGCAGTGGCCTTCGTATGACGCCCCCGCCCAGCAGCACGACACCTCGTTCAACGAGGCAGCGACGGTGACGACGCCCGCAGTGCAGGAGCCGGCTGCCGAGCCGGAACCCGAGGCGCTGACCATCGGTCGCGGCCGGGAGAACTCCATCGTCCTCGACGACATGCTCGTGTCGCGGCACCACGTCCGGATCACCGCGGACGCCGACGGACTCATCCTGGAAGATCTCGGCAGTCGCAACGGAACCTACGTCAATGGACGCCGCGTCGAACGCACGCACTTGTCCGAGGGCGACCGCATCGGCATCGGCGCGGCGACCTTCGAAGTACGTGATGGGTGGCTGTTGAACGTCTGAGCAGTCCGTCCTCGGTAGGGTGCAGTCACTTCGAGACAGTCACCCGAGGTACGAAACGAACGTCGGGTGCGCCGCTAGGGGCCGCAGCGACGCTGCGCCGCAACGACACACATGGGGGCAGCAGCCATCGCTACCAACTTCGCCGTCCGGGTCAGCTGCGAGGGACGCACCGTTTCGCTCGAGTCGGGGCGGACCGTCGTGGTCGGCCGTGGCCTCGACTGCGACCTGGTGATCACGGACGCGCTCGCGTCGCGTCGGCACGCCGAACTCGCGCTGAACGGCACACATCTCACCGTCACCGACCTCGGCAGCTCCAACGGCACCTTCCTGGACGGTGCGCGGATCACCGCCCCGATGGCCGTCGGCCCGGGCAGCACGCTGCGGATCGGTGGTGCAGCCGGCCCCGAGGTGCGCTTCGAGGCGGCGCCAGCGGGTGCTGCCGTGCGCACCCCGCAAGCGCCTGCCGCCATACGGGAGCAACCGGCGACGCCGTCCGCCGCACCTGCCGCCGGGGTCTCGTTGCCCTCGCATTCGGCACGTGCGACCCCTCAGCAGCAGCCCGCGCAGGCGGCCCCGAAGCAGCGGGCCGAGCCCGCGCGAGCCCGGGCCGCCAGCCAGCCGTTGCCGACGCGTCCGAAGAAGCAGCGCGTCGCGCTTCCCTCGGCACCGAGCAACACCGGCGTCGTCTTCGATCGTTACTCACTGCCCAGCGGCCCGATGGAGCAGCGCGCGCCGCTGGACCGCAGTGGCCACGCGACGGTGACCGGTTCGGTGCCGCAGGTCATGGCCGTCGAACCCGGCCCGGCCGGCGGGCAGGGCGGTGCGATCACGATCGGCCGCGGCCTGGAGAACCAGATCGTCGTCGATGACCTGCTCGCCTCCCGCCAGCACGCTCGACTGGTCCCGTCCCGTGGCGGGTATGACGTAGAGGATCTCGGCAGCCGCAACGGCACCTATGTCAACGGTCAACGCATCAGTGGCGCCCATCTCGGCGAGGGCGACCTGCTGGCCGTCGGCCACTCCCGATTCACGGTCCGCCACGGCCAGCTCGTCGCCAGCGTCGACGAAGGCGACGTCAACTTCGTCGCCAACCACCTCAGCTTCACCCTGCCGGACGGCAAGAAGCTGCTGGACGACGTGTCGTTCGCGCTCGAGGGCTCGAGCCTGCTGGCGATCATCGGGCCGTCCGGCGCCGGCAAGTCGACCATGCTCAAGGCACTGATCGGCTCGCAGCCGGCCACCGAGGGCGAGGTCTACTACGACGGCCGAGACCTCTACCAGAACTTCCAGGATCTGCGGCACCGCATCGGTGTCGTGCCGCAGGACGATGTCGTCCACCGGCAACTGACCGTCCTGCAGGCGCTGCGCTTCGCCGCCGAGCTGCGTTTCCCGGACGACCTGCCGGCCGAGTTGCGCGAGCGGCGCGTCGACGAGGTGATGGCCGAGCTCGGCCTCACCGAGCACGCGCACACCCGCGTCGACAAGCTGTCGGGCGGCCAGCGCAAGCGCACCTCGGTCGCGCTGGAGCTGCTGACCCAGCCGTCGCTGCTCTTCCTCGACGAGCCGACCTCCGGTCTCGACCCGGGCCTGGACAAGCAGGTCATGCAGACGCTGCGACAGCTGGCCGACGGCGGCCGGACCGTCGGTGTCATCACGCACAGCGTCGCCAACCTCAACGTGTGCGACAAGGTGCTGTTGCTGGCGCCGGGCGGCAAGGTCGCCTACTTCGGTCCGCCGAACGAGTTGCTGTCCTTCTTCGGCGCCGCCGACTTCGCCGATGTCTTCACCTCGGTCACCGGCGACCCGAGCGGCGCGCAGCGACGCTTCAAGGAGTCACCGCTGGAGGACGAGCAGGTCGAAGGTCCGCTGAGCGCACCCCGCCGCGAGCCGCCGCCGCTGGAGAAGCCGCCGCGGCAGCAGAGCATCCCGTCCCAGCTGTCGACGCTGGCCAGACGCCACGTGCGCGTCATACTCGCCGACCGCGGCTACTCCGTCTTCATGCTCGTGCTGCCGATAGCCCTCGCGCTGGTCGCGATGCTGGTGCCCGGCAGTTACGGACTCAAGCAGCAACCGCCGATGGGCCGAGGGCCCGGCGAGGTGAAGATCCACACCACCGAGCCGTTGCAGCTGCTGGTCTTCCTGATCATCGGCGCGGTGTTCATGGGTACGGCGGCGACGATCCGTGAGCTCGTCGGCGAACGCGCGATCTACCAGCGGGAGAAGGCGGTCGGCCTCTCCCCGCAGGCATACCTGGCCGGCAAGCTGACGATCTTCGGAGTGCTCACGCTGCTGCAGACGATCCTGATGGTCGGCCTGGTCAGCATCCGCAAGCCGATGCCCGACGGCGCGGTCCTGCTCGGCTCACCGATGGTGGAGATCATCGTCGCCTGCTGGCTGACCGCGTTCGCCGCGGCGTCGCTCGGGCTGCTCCTGTCGAGCATCGTCAAGACGTCCGAGCAGGCGATGCCGGCGCTCGTCATCTCGATCATGGCGCAGCTCGCGCTGTGCGGCGGTCTCTTCCCGGTCAACGGTCGTCCGGGCCTGGAGCAGGTCTCCTGGCTGACGCCGGCTCGCTGGGGGTATGCCGGATCGGCCGCCACGACCGACGTCCGGAACATCCTCATCTCGCAGACGGATCCGCTCTGGAAGCACTCCGCGGGCGTCTTCGTGCTGGAGATCGTGATGCTGCTCGTGCTCGCCACGCTGTATGCCGCGGTCACCCAGTGGCGGCTCAGCCGCAAGGTGACCGACTGACCATTGCCCACGGCGAAGGCCCCGAGACAGGTGTTCTCGGGGCCTTTTGCTGTGGCCGACACTCCTTGGTCGACAGCCACCGATTCGGCCCCCCTCATCCAATCTCCTTTCACCCCAATTGAATTCGGATGTGGCGCACGCCACCTTGCATCCCCTCTCGGACTTGTTGTTAGGTTAGCCTAGCCTTTGTCAGCAACGAGAGGACGCAATGCCCCTGCTCCCGGACCCGACCGAATTCCTGCTCGACGCGCACAGCCCCGCACGCTATGAACGAGACCTGGTGGGTGCCGTGGGTACGGTCTCCTCGCGTTTCGCCGACTGCCCGAGTCCCTTCACGGGAGTCGATCCCGACGTCATACGGCCGGCCGTGGACACCGTCGATCTGGACCACCCCCTCGGTGACACCCCGAGTGCGCTCCGCGAGCTCGACGAGCTCTACCTGCGCGACGCGGTCTACTTCCATCACCCGCGGTATCTCGCCCATCTGAACTGTCCTGTCGTCACTCCCGCTGTTGTCGCGGATGCCGTTGCGAGCGCTGTCAATTCGTCGCTGGACACCTGGGACCAGAGCGGCGGCGGCACGCTGATCGAGCAGCGTCTGATCGGGTGGACCTGCGCGCGGCTCGGATTCGACCCGGCCTCGAGCGACGGCATCTTCACCAGCGGCGGCACCCAGTCCAATCTGCACGCGCTCTATCTGGCTCGCGAGCGCGCCGTCGTCGCATCCG
Organism: Flexivirga sp. G2; assembly: GCF_055397625.1. Classification (NCBI taxonomy): domain Bacteria; kingdom Bacillati; phylum Actinomycetota; class Actinomycetes; order Micrococcales; family Dermacoccaceae; genus Flexivirga; species Flexivirga sp. G2. Next base: position 1,037,430 of record NZ_AP039675.1, on the reverse strand, counting down.
GTCGCGATCGCGTGGACGCATTACCTGCGCTGCGCGTATTCGCTTCTGCCGACAGCCATTTCAGCGTTCGCACGGCGGCACGACTGCTCGGCCTCCATGACGATGCCGTCGTGACCGTCACGACCGATGACAGCAGGCGGATGCGAACCGACGCACTGCGCTCGGCGATCGTTGCCGCGCGAGCGGAGGGTGCGATCCCGATGGCCGTCGTCGCAACAGCCGGCACCACCGACTTCGGAGTGATCGATCCACTCCGCGAGATCGCCGGCCTCGTCCAGGAGCAGCCGGAACCCGTGTGGCTACACGTGGATGCGGCATACGGCGGAGGCCTGCTGGTCTCCCCCACCCGCCGCGACCTGTTGCAGGGCATCGAGCACGCCCATTCGGTCACGGTGGACTTCCACAAGTCGTTCTTCCAGCCGGTCAGCGCCAGTGCGATCCTGGTCCGCCGCGCGGAGTGGATGGACGCGGGCCGGCATCACGCCGACTACCTGAATCCAGCGCGGATGGCACAGGCCGGCATCCCGAACCAGGTCGACAAGAGCCTGCAGACGACGCGCCGCTTCGATGCGCTGAAACTGTGGCTGACCCTGCGCGTGATGGGCGCCGACGCGATCGGCGAACTCTTCGATCGGGTCATCGAACTCACCGCCGACGCTCACCGGGTGATCGACGCGGACCCGCGGTTCGAGATCGTCACCGCTTCCGACCTCAGCACTCTCGTCTTCCGTTACGCACCGAACCCGATCGACGGTCACCCGTCGGAGGCCCTCGATGACGCGAATCTGGCTGCACGCAGCGCGCTTTCGGCGAACTCTGAGGCGATGATCGCGAGCACCACGGTCGACACGCGCACCTTCCTGAAGTTCACGTTGCTCAATCCGCGAACGACCCTCGCCGACATCACGGACGTGCTCGAGCTCATCGCCGGGTATGCATCGGCCCACCTGCCCGCGCAGCCGTCGCTGGCTTCCTGAGGGGAGAAACGCCATGACCACACACGATTTCATCGCCATCGGGCTCGGCCCGTTCAATCTCGGCCTCGCGTGCCTGACCGAACCGCTCGACGACGTCGACGGAGTGTTCCTCGAACGAGGCGCGTCGTTCGACTGGCACCCGGGCATGATGCTGCCGGGGGCGACGCTGCAGGTCCCGTTCCTCGCAGACCTGGTGACACTCGCAGACCCCACCTCGCCGTTCAGCTTCCTCAACTTCCTGAAGCAACGCGAGCGGATCTACCCGTTCTACATCCGCGAATCGTTCTTCCCGCTGCGCCGTGAGTACAACGAGTACTGCAGGTGGGCGGCGGACGGGCTCACCTCGATCCGCTTCGGCCACGACGTGCAGACCGTGACGTATGACGAGACCGATGCGACCTATCGGGTCATGTCGCGGCAGTCCGGCTCCGGCGAACTCGTCGAGCATCGCGCTCGGAAGCTGGTGCTGGGCACCGGCAGCACGCCATACCTCCCACCGGCAGCGCAGAACCTCGCGGGCGACGCCGTCCACAACGCGCACTATCTGCGCCACCGAACAGCTCTCCAGGCCAAGCGCAGCATCACGGTCGTCGGCAGTGGACAGAGCGCGGCCGAGGTCTACTCAGACCTGCTGGGCGAACGCGAAACCCATGGTTACCAACTGAATTGGGTGACCCGATCGCCGAGATTCTTCCCGCTGGAATACACCAAACTGACCCTCGAGATGACGTCACCCGACTACATCGACTACTTCAGCGCGCTCCCCGAGGACGATCGCTACCGACTCACGAAGGAACAGAAGTCGCTGTCGAAGGGAATCGACGCGGACCTCATCAACGACATCTTCGACAACCTCTACGCGCAGAGCCTGCAGTCTGCGCCGACCACCCGACTGCTCACCAACACAACGCTCGACAGTGCGGAGTATGACGCCGAATCCGGTTCGTACACCTTGGGATTGCATCACCACGAGCAGGACCGAACCTTCACCGTCGAAACTGAGGGGCTGATCCTCGCCACCGGCTACCACCACCCGGTTCCGGAATTCCTGGCGCCGATCCGCGACCGACTGCGCTTCGACGGCCGAGGCAGGTTCGACATCGCCCGCAACTACTCCGTCGATGTGGACGGTCGCAGCATCTTCCTGCAGAGCGCCGGCGAGCACGTGCACAGCGTGTCCTCGCCCGACCTCGGGATGGGCGCGTACCGCAATTCGTGCATCGTCCGCGAACTGACCGGTCGCGAGCCGTACCCGGTCGAGAAGTCCATCGCGTTCCAGGACTTCGGCGCACCCGCGGGAGCGATCTGATGACGCCCGACCCCCATCCCGTGTATAGCGATGCCAACGGCGAATTCGCCCTCCGTCCGGTCGATCCCGAGCTCGATGCCGCCCTCCTGCACTCGTGGGTGACGCACCCGAAGGCGACGTTCTGGATGATGGGTGACGCGTCTGTCCAGGACGTCGTGACCGAGTATCAGCGGATCGCTGCTGCGCCGCATCACGATGCGTTCCTCGGTTTCGTGGACGGCTCGCCGGCGTTCCTCATGGAGCGCTACGACCCGGCTCACGTCGAGCTCGTCGACGCCCATGACGCCGAACCGGGAGACACCGGCATGCACTTCCTGGTCGCACCCACCGACACACCTCGGCACGGCTTCACCCGGTCGGTCATCGCAGCCGTACTGACCGCGATCTTCGCCGACCAGGACGTCCGGCGGGTGGTGGTCGAGCCCGACGTCCGCAACGCCGCGGTGCAGCGCCTCAATGCGGCCGTCGGATTCGTGCCACTGCACGAGATCACGCTGCCCGGGAAGACCGCGCTGCTGAGTGTGTGCACCCGCGACGCGTTCCGTCCCACCACGACCTCAGGAGTATGACGTGACCGCGAACCCCTATCCCGCCGCTGACACGGCACTTGTCCATCTCAATCCCACCGATTGGGCAGCCGCGAACCGATACCTGCTCGCCAAGGCGTTGTCCGAATTCAGCCACGAGCGGTTGCTCACCCCGAGGCACATCGGCGACAACCAGTGGTCGCTCAGCACCGAGAACGGTGGCACGACATACACGTTCAGCGCCCGACGGCTGCCGCTCGATCACTGGCTGCTCGATGCCGAGTCCATGCGCTGCACCACTGCCGGGGTCGACCGCCCGCTGGACCTGCTGCGGTTCGTGCTCGACTTCCGCACCGCGCTGGGACTGTCCGACGACATCCTGCCCGTGTACCTGGAAGAGATCACGGCCACGATCTCCGCGGTCGCCTTCAAGCTCTCCGGATCGACACCCACGAGTCGACAGCTGATCGATGCAGGCTTCCAGGCCATCGAGGCAGGCATGTTCAACGGACACCCCTGCTTCCTGGCGAACAGCGGACGCACCGGCTGGGGATCGCACGAATATCAAGCATTCGCACCGGAATCCGCCCAGGACGTGCACCTGCTCTGGGTCGCGGCACGGCGCGACCTCGCGACGTTCACGTCCTGCCGGGACACGTCGTACGACACGTTCCTGCGGTCGGAACTCGGAGACCAGGTCGACGACTTCGACCGACGGTTGCACAGTCTCGGCCTGCAGCCCGCCGACTACACCTTCATCCCGGTGCACCCGTGGCAGTGGTGGAACAAGCTGTCCGTGACGTTCGCCGCCGAAGTCGCCCAGCAGCGGCTGGTGCTCCTCGGCACGGGCAAGGACTCCTATCGTGCCCAGCAGTCCGTGCGGACGTTCTTCAACGCCACCGACCCCGCGAAACACTATGTGAAGACGGCACTCTCGGTGATCAACATGGGCTTCATGCGCGGACTCTCCGCGGCATACATGCGGGCCACTCCGGCGATCAATGACTGGCTCGCCGATCTGATCGCCGGCGATGACTCCTTGAAACGCACCGGTGTCAGCATCATTCGCGAACGCGCTGCGGTCGGCTTCCACGCAACCCGGTTCGAGGAGGCGACCGACACCTCCTCCCCCTATCGCAAGATGCTCGCCGCACTGTGGCGGGAGAGTCCGGTCGGCCAACTCGAACCCGGCCGCGAATTGTCAACGATGGCAGCACTGCTGCACATCGACCGAGAGGGACATTCGATCGCCGGTACCCTGATCGAACGATCCCGCCTCAGCCCCGCTCAATGGTTGCGCGGCTACCTCGATGCGTACCTGGTCCCACTGCTGCACTGTTTCTACCGCTACGGGCTGGTCTTCATGCCGCACGGCGAGAACGTCATCCTCGTCCTGAACGACGGCGCGGTCGAACGAGTCATCCTGAAGGACCTGGCCGAGGAGATCGTGGTGATGTCCGAGCAGACCCCGCTTCCCGAGAACGTCGAGCGGGTGCGCGCCGACGTGCCGGAGGACGTGCAGTTGCTGTCGATCTTCACCGACGTCTTCGACTGCTTCCTGCGGCACCTGAGCGCGATCCTCGACGAAGAGGGACTGCTCGACGCCGACACGTTCTGGACGACGGTGGCCGAGACAGCGGGCGACTATCAGCGCTCAGAACCTCACCTGGAGCACCGATTCGCCCAATTCGACCTGTTCACCGAGGAATTCGCGCTCTCCTGCCTCAACCGGCTGCAGTTGCGCAACAACCAGCAGATGGTCGACCTCGCCGACCCATCCGGCGCCCTGCAGCTGATCGGCACCTTGACCAACCCGATCGCCGGTCGAGAGTCCGGCGATGGACGAATCGACGACCGAGCCACGGGTCGTCAGGGAGCTACGGCTCCGGAGGGCGTCACCGATCCGCTGGGTCGGTGACGATGATCCGCTGCAGCACCGAGCGCAGCGCTTCCACACTGTCCTGCCCCACCGCACCTGCGAGCCACGCATCGAAGTCGTCGATCACCCGCTCGCCGACCTGCACGGCATACCAACCACGCTCGGTCAAGCGCACCCGACGCACCCGGCGGTCACTGCTGTCGACCTGCTGCTCGAGGTACCCGCGATCGGCGAGATAGCGGATCAGCTCTCCGGTCGCCTGTTTCGTCAGCTGCGCGGCCGTGGCGAGCTCACTCACCGTCGAACCGGCCGGGTCGACGGCCATGAAGATCGGAGCGTGTGCGGCCCGGATATCGCCGATACCGGCGGCCTCCAGGGCCGCGTCGAGTTCGCCGGACAAGCGCTTGGCGGCAGTGGCGAGCAACGTGCCCAACGGCGTCGGGCGGCCCGCGAACGGATTAGTAAGGGCCTTGACCATTTGGTTGAACTCCTCCTACGCTGCTGAATAGTCAGGAACCTTATCAATGGGCTCGGGAGAAGATCATGGAGCGGATGGACGGCGCGCGCCGCATCGGCGGTGTGCTGTGGGTGGCAGGGGGACTGGTCTTCGAGATCTGCTGGTGGTCGTCGGGCCGCGTGACCCTCGGGCCGGTCACGACAGCCCTGGTTCTGCTCGTGGCGCTGACAACGGCGTCTGCCGTATGGCGACCGCACGCGCGGCTGACGCGGTGGGCCGGCCGGGCGACAGCGGTGGCGCTCGGGCTCGACTTCGTCGGCGCTGTCGCCGATCGGTTCGGCGCGCTCGGGCGGCCCGGCAGCAGTGGGGTGTCGTGGGGCGACTGGTCGCACTTCGTCACCTACACCGGCACGCTGCTGCACGACCCCGGTCGGGGCGTCGCGACGACCGCGGCGATCGCAGCCACCGGCGTCGAGATGCTGCTCGCGCTCTGGCTGGTGAGCGGGCGGCAGCACCGCTACGCCGGTAAGGCCACCGCGGGACTGCTGGTCGTCTACCTGGTCTCGATGGCGTCCTCGACGGGCTGGGCCGAAGTGGCGAAGTACGCGGTGCCGGTGCTCATCGGCGGCGCGCTCAGCGCCTCCGCCATACCCCGATCAGCTGGTGATGTCCTTGCCGTCGAAGCGGGCCCAGGCCGCCAGCAGGAACACCACGATGTAGCCGAGGGCGACGAGCACTCCGGCCCGGACGGTGCTGTAGTCGGGCGGATTGCGCATCAGGTCGGCGAACGCCGGCCACCGGTGCACCAACAGCCACGGGTGTAGCCAGGCGAGCTGCGGGATCGCGTCCAGCACCCACATCGCCGCGGTCACGATCATGACGGCGACCGTCGCGGCGATCGGCTGCTCGGTCAGGGTGGAGACGAACAGGCCCAGCGCACCGAGCGCACACAACCCGAGGGCGACGTATGCCGTGCTGATCAACAGCCGCCACAAGCCCGTCCCGAGCGGGATCTGGTCCCCCGACAGCGTCGTGAGCGGTCCGGTGCCGAAGAGAAGTATGCCGACGACCGCGCTCACCACTGCCACCGTCAACGCCGCAATGCACGAACCGGCAACGATGCCAAGGTATTTCACGACCAGCACGCGGGCACGACCAGCCGGGACGGTCAACAGGTAGCGCAGCGTCCCGGAGTGGGCCTCCCCCGCGATCGCATCCCCGGAGACCATCGAGATCGCCAACGGGAAGAACAGGGTGATCTCGAAGGTCAACGCGGCGAACGCCAGGAAGACACCGTTGCCGACGATGTCGTCGACGAAATTCGGCGGGCCGTCACCGCGCGGGTTGCTCTCGGTGAGCTTGACCGCCACGCCCAGCAACACCGGCAGGGCGGCGAGCACCACGAGGCCGGCCTGGTTGCGACGTCGCCCCATGATGAGGCGCAACTCGGACAGGAAGAACCGCCCGATCTTCCGGGATCCCCGCGAAGTATCGGAGCGAGCGACGAGCGGAGAACGTTGTGGGGTGGTCGTCATGACTTCACCTCGAAGCCTTCACCGGTGAGGGACACGTAGAGGTCCTCCAGGCTCGGCCGGTCGATCGCGAACCGGCGGATCCGAACGTCCGCCTCGGCGAGAGCGGCCGAGATCCGTTCCGGCAATTGTTCTCCCGGGCGCCCGGTCACGACGTCTCCGTCGCGGTGCACCTCGCCGACGCCGAGCCGCGTGAGGACCGGCACGGCCCGCTGCGCATCGGGGGTGTGCACGACGAGCTGCGCCGTCTGGGTCGCCCGCAACTCGTCGATACTCCCCTGCGCCACCAGCTTCCCGGCACGCATCACACCGACGTGCGAGCAGATCTGCTGGATCTCGGCGAGCAGGTGACTGGAGATCAGCACGGTGATGCCGTCGGCGGCGAGTGTGCTCACCAGGTGTCGGACCTCCCGGGTGCCCTGCGGGTCGAGACCGTTCGTCGGCTCGTCGAGCACCAGCAGATCCCGGGGCGCGAGCAGCGCGGCGGCGATCGCCAGTCGCTGTTTCATCCCGAGCGAATAGGCCCGGAACCGTTTACCGGCAGCGGGTTTCAGTCCGACGCGATCAAGCGCCTGGTCGATGCGCTGCTCGCTGGTCGCCGCGTCGGAACGAGCGTCCGCGGCGTCGAGTCGGCGCAGGTTGGCGAGGCCGGACAGGTGTGAGTGGAAGGCCGGCCCTTCGATCAGCGACCCCACCCGGTGCAGCGCGGTCGTCAGGTCCTGCGGCATCGGGTGGCCGAGGATCCGGTGCTCCCCCTCGCTCGGCGCGATCAGGCCGAGCAGCATCCGGATCGTCGTCGTCTTGCCGGAGCCATTTGGGCCGAGGAAGCCGTAGACACTGCCGGTCGGCACCCGCAGGTCGATCCCGTCGACCGCGCGCTGCGATCCGAAGACCTTTGCCAGGCGATGGGTTTCGATGGCACAGGCCTCATCCCACGAGGTGTCTCGCAGCGACTCGGACGCCGGGGAGAGATCAGCCGAGGGCGGCATACAGGGTCGTCGGCCGGACGGCGCCGACGGCGAAGCGACCGTCGTCGGTGATGACCGCACTGAAGAGTGCAGTGTTGAGCAGGTGGCCGCTGCCCCAGCTGCCGGAGACCTTCGGCAGCAGCTTCAGGGCACTCTGCAGGTTCGGACCCTTGGTGTTCGCAGTCGTTTTCGTGGGAACGTTCCCCACGAGCACCGACGACCAGGCCTTACCGACGACCTTGGGGGCCGCACTCGACATCCGCGGGTTCGGCGCGTGCTCGGCCTTGGCGTGCGCAGTCCTCGGCATCTTGTCGGTGACCTTCGCACCGGGCGGCGGGGTGAAGTCGAAACGGCTCGCCGGCGGCTTGGTGAAGCTGATCGAACTGAAGCCAACATTGATCGCGGGCTTGCCGGCCCCACGGGCGAATACCTCTGCGCGCAACGGAATGTGCTTCTTCGCATCGATCGCGATGTGGATCGAGCCGATCGTGGTCGTCGTGGACTTCGGCGTCAGAACGAGCTCGTATGCCGCCCGGCCGGCGACGCGGTCGTTGCTCGTCGTCGTGACCGAAGTGGTCGGGTCGAGCATCTTCAGCACCCAGGCCGAGACGTCCTGCGGAGTGCTGAGCTGCGCAGCGCTCGGCACGGAATCAGCCGATTGTTGCGCCGAATGATGTGGCATACGAGCGGATTTCGCTGCCGGCGCGGTCAGATGCAGCACCGACTTGTCCGCACTCTTCCAGACCCACAGGCCCTTGCCGTTGGTGATCACGTCGGTCTCAGCCGAGTCGCCGAGGACCGCGACCCGCGCGGACCGGGCGCCGTCGTACCAGACCTTCGCCTGGTGGGTGCCGCTGAGCAGACTGATCGGGTTGGTCGGGTCGCCGCCCGCCATACCTTCCGGAAGCTGCGGCAGGCCCAGCGACATGTGCGCGGTCACCGTGCCCGACATGGCGACCGGCTTCGCGCGTTGCACGTCCGTGAGCAGCTGCGCGGCGGTGCGCGGCGGCAGGTTCGTGGCGGCATCGGCGGGCCAGTGCGCGGCGATCTGCGACCCGGCGATGATCGTGGCGAGCGCGGCCCCCGGTGCTGCCCAGCGCAGCCAGGGACGACGACTGTATGGCGCGTTCATTCTTCGATCGTAGGCCGGTCGACCGAGGATCGCGTCCCCCCTGAGAGGGATATGTCGACCCTCAGGCGTCCGGGAAATCCCCGACGAGGTAGCGGTCGACCGTCGGCGTGATCCAGCGCACCAGTTGATCGACCGACAGTCCAGTGACGCTCGGAAGCTCCAACAGGTAGCGACAGAGCGCGACCCCGAGCATCTGGGTGGCGAGCAGCGCGGCCCGTTGTTCGTGGCGTTCCTGGCTCTCGGTCGGGTTGAGTGCCCCGACCAATGGACGGACGACCTGCTCGGTGAGTCGCTTCTCCAACTGGGCCCGGGCCGCCGGGTGAGTCACGGCAGCACGCAGCAGGATGCGCCGGTCGGCACCGTCCGAGCCCTCCCACTGTGCCAAGTAGCCGCGCACGATCGCCTCGCCCACCTGCTCTCGCGGCACCGCCGAGAGGTCGAAGATCTCCAGGTCGTAGTCGATCGACACCGCGAAGAGCTGTTCCTTCGACCCGAAGTAGCGCATCACCAGGGCCGGGTCGTAGCCGGCGTCGGCCGCGATCGCCCGGATGGTCGCGCCCTCGAAGCCGGCCTGGCCGAAGCGGGCCCGGGCAGCCGCGAGGATCCGCGTCCGCGCGTCCTCGGCGGAGCGCTTGCGACCGGGCTCGGGAGTCATGACCCGATGATAAATCAACAAGCGTTGACAAGGCAGCGGAACAGGCGTAGACCGATAAGTCCACAAACGTTGACATACGGAGGAACCGCATGATCCCCAGCACCACGGACGTCGCGATCGTCGGCGCCGGCCCGGTCGGTATGGCGGCCGCGTGCGCGCTCGCCGCCCGCGACATCGAGGTGACCCTCCTCGACGCAGCTGCCGCCGGCAGCCCGACATCGCGCGCGACCCTGGTCCACCCGCGGACCCTCGAGGTCCTGACCCGCATCGACGCGACACCCCGCATGCTCGAGGAGGGCCTGCGGTGCCCCGACTTCAGCATCCGCGATCGGGACCGGGTGCTGCTCCCTCTCAGCTTCGCGGGACTGGACACGACCTTCCCGTTCGCGCTCGCCATACCGCAGAACCGGACCGAGGCGATCCTGGCCGACCGACTCACCGAGCTCGGTGTCGCCATACACCGGCCGCTCGAGGTGCTCGGGCTGACGCAGGACCCGTCGGGTGTCGACCTGGCGCTGGACGACGGCCGGAGCCTGCGCGCAAGGTACGTGCTCGGGGCCGACGGCATGCACAGCCGGGTGCGCGAGGCGATCGGCGTGGGCTTCGGCACCGACGACGCGGCCGGCACCCACGGTTTCGCGCTGGGTGACGTCCGGATCGACGGCGGGCTGCCGCAGCGGGAGTCGTGCATCTACTTCGGCGACACCGGCGTGCTCGTCATGGTGCCGTTGCCGGACGGCACCTTCCGCCTCGTCGCCGACGTGGGCGAGGCGCCCGAGACGCCGGACGCGGCATACCTGCAGGCATTGCTGAGCGAACGCGGCCCGCAGGCTGAGGCGGTCACGATCAAGGAGGTCCTGTGGGGCTCACGCTTCCGCATCCACCACCGGGTTGCCGACCGGTTCGCCGTGGGCCGGGTGGCGCTGGCCGGCGACGCGGGTCACGTGCACAGCCCGGCCGGCGGGCAGGGCATGAACCTCGGTCTGCGCGACGCGCTGAGCGCTGCCGACGCACTGACGGCCGCGATCGGCGGGGACGAGTTCGCCGTGGAGCGGTATGGCGCGCAGCGTCGCCCGCGAGCGGTGTCCGTGGTGCGCTTCACGCGCCGGCTGACCCGACTGGCGACGGTGGACCCGCGGGTCCGGCCGGCTCGCAACCTCGCGATCGCGGGGCTGGCCAGGGTGCCCGCCGTCCGACGGAAGATCGTCCACACCCTGGCCGGTCTGAACGATCAGTGAGTGCGCGGCGTCATACCGGGGCGGGGGTCAGCGGGTCTGACTGTGGGCGCGGCGCACGGCGCGGGACATCGCCCGCTCGGCCTCGCGGTTGTCCTGCCGCTCCCGCAGCGCCTGACGCTTGTCGTACTGCCGCTTGCCCTTGGCCAGCGCGATCTCGACCTTGACCCGGCCGTTCAGGAAGTAGAGCGACAGCGGGATCAGGGTGTGCCCGGCCTCGGTGCTCTTGCCGATCAGCTTGTTGATCTCGTGCCGGTGCATCAGCAACTTGCGACGCCGCTTGGTGGAGTGGTTGGTCCAGTTGCCGTTGATGTACTCGGGGATGTGGACGTTCTCCAGCCACAGTTCGCCGTGTCGCTCGTCGGCATACCCGTCGACGAGCGAGGCGCGCCCCATTCGGAGACTCTTCACTTCGGTGCCGGTCAGCACGAGGCCGGCCTCCACGGTGTCCTCGATCAGATAGTCGTGCCGCGCCTTGCGGTTGGAGGCGACGACCTTCTTGGCCGGCTCGTCCTTGGCGGACTTCTTCGCTTTCTTGGCCATGGCACCAGTCTACGGAGCGGGGACAACTCGGTTTACGAGCGGCGCGGTGACTCCGGTCAGGATATGTAAGGGATGGGGTTGACCCAGCGCCCGTTGGCCATCACGCCGAAGTGCATGTGGCAGCCGGTGGACCGCCCGGTGGTGCCCGAGTAACCGATCAGCTGGCCCTTGCTCACGTGCTGTCCCGAGTGGACGATCGCCGGGCGCTCGAAGTGCGCGTAGTAGCTGGCGATGTTCGCGCCGCCGATGTAGCCGTGATCAATCAGCACGAAGTTGCCGCCCGCGCTGTCCCAGCCGGTGCTGGCGACGGTGCCGCCGCGTGCCGCGTGCACCGGCGTGCCGCACGGGTAGGGGAAGTCGTCGCCGGCGTGCAGCATGCTGATGTGCAGGACCGGGTTGACCCGGCTGCCGAAGCCCGACACGATCGACCCGATCGGCCCGGGCGCGGCCAGGACACCACCGCCGGCTTGCGCGCCGCCGGACCGGGCGACCGGGGGCGCCGCCTGACGGGTCGCCGTCTCCCGCGCACGCTTCGCGGCCTTCGCGGCGGCGATGTTGCGCTTGCGGATGATGGCGGCCAGCCGGTTCGATTCCTTCTTCTGCTTGGCGAGGTTGGCGAGCTCGATCTTCTTCTGCTTCTTGAGCGCGTTGCGCTGCCCGGTCTGCGTCTTCTGCAGCGAGACCACCGAATCGCGGGCCTTGGTCGCCGACTTCTGCGCCGACACCGCCGCGGTCTGGGCGTTGGTCGCCTTCACGGTGAGGGTCGCGATCCGCCGCCGGGCGGCGCTCAACCGGTCCCCCGCCGCCGTGCCGTTGGCCCGCTCACTGGCCAGCGTGCTGAGCACCCCACCCTGCTGCCGCATCACCATGTCGGCGACGGACAGCTTCGAGGTGACGTCGCCCTTGCTGGTGAGGATGTTGAGGGTCAACTGCAGATTGCCCAGCCCGCCGGACATGTAGCTCTGCCGGGCGATGCCGCCGACCAGGATCTTCGACTTGGCCTGCTTGACCTTGTTGGTGTCCAGGGCGTTCTGGTTCTTGCTCTCGTCGGCCTTGGCGATCGCCAGTTGCGAGCGCATGTCCCGCAGGTGGTTGTTGGCCTTGGTCAGCTTGCTGTTGGCGGACTTCAGCTTCTTCTGCGCGCCGGCGACCTTCTTGTTGGTCTGCACCAACGCGTTGTTGACCTTGACCAGCTTCGCCGAGGTGTCGTCCAGGTTCTGCTGCGTGGAGCGGACCTTGCTGTCGGCCTTCTTCTTCTGGTCGTCGACGTCGGCCGAGGCCGGCGCGGCGATCGCGGTGGCCAGCACGGCGACGGCGCAGGCACCGGCGACCAGCCGTCCGCGGCGAGGTGACGTGTGGTTGATGGACGACATACCTGACTCCTCAAACCCTCAGATAACGACGCAGGGTGATCCATGCGGTGGCCAGCGCGATCACGATCGCGCCGGCGAACAGCCAGGGGGCGAAATCCCACACGTCCCCGGTGCCGATCATGCTGACCAGTTCCCCGTTGCTCGAGCCGCCGCCGTTGAACAGACCCTCGACGCCGTAATGCACCAGGGCCCACAGCAATCCGACTGCGAGTCCCGCCCCGACCAGGGTTGCCAGCAGGATCTCCAGGACGAACGGCAGATAGATCACCGTCGACGACGCGCCGACGAGACGCATGATGCTGACCTGCCGTCGCCGGGTGTAGGCAACCTGCCGAATCGTGGTGGTGATCAACAGGATTGCGCAGATGACCATCACCACTGCGAGCGCTACGGCGCCGACGCTGATCACCCGCAACAGTTTGAAGAACGTGCTCAGCACGCTGCTCTGGTCGCTGACCGCCTCGACGCCGGGCTGGCCGTCGAACGAGGCGACGATCTCGTTGTACTTGCCCGGGTCGGACAACTTCACCCGGTATGACGAGGGCATCGAGTCGGCGCTGATGTCCGACAGGTAGGGGCTGTGCTTGAACTGCGTCTTGAAGCGGTCGTAGGCCTGCTGCTCGCTCTCGTAGTAGACCTGCTCGACCAGCGGCTTCATGCCGTCCAGCTGGCTCTTGACCTGGTCCTTCTGGGCCTGCGTCGCGGCGCCGTCGGCACACGATTCGGCCTGCGTCGACTGAGGCGTGCAGAAGAAGATCGAGACCTGGACCTTGTCGTACCAGAAGCCCTTGGCGGTGCTGACCTCGCGCTGGGCGAGCAGGCCGGCGCCGAGGAAGAAGAGCGAGACCATCGAGACCAGCACGACGGAGATGATCATCGAGGCATTGCGGCGGATCCCGTTGCCGACCTCACCGAGCAGGAATGTCAGACGCATCGGTTCAGTCCTCCTCCCGCTCGGGGGAGGTCTGGGACGCATAGCCACCGCGAGCCTCGTCGCGCACCAGCTCGCCGTCCTTCAACTCCAGCACCCGCTTCTTGAAGACGTCGACGATGCCCTGGTCGTGGGTCGCCATCACGACGGTGGTGCCGGTCTTGTTGATGCGATCCAGCACGCTGACGATCTCGTTGCTCGTTTCCGGGTCGAGGTTGCCGGTGGGTTCGTCGGCCAGCAGGATCGGCGGCTTCTTCACCACGGCACGCGCGATCGCGACCCGCTGCTGTTCGCCGCCGGACAGTTCGTGGGGCAACCGTCCCGCCATACCTTCGAGGCCGACGAGGTCGAGGGTCTCGGGCACGAGCTGCTTGATCTGGTGCCGCTTGCTGCCGAGCACGCGCAGCACGAAGGCGACGTTCTGGTAGACGGTCTTGCCCTCGAGCAGTCGAAAGTCCTGGAAGACGACGCCGATGTCGCGGCGCAGCGCCGGCACCTTGCGCTCCGGCATCGGCACGAGGTCGCGCCCGGCGACCAGGACCGAGCCGGCGGTCGGGGTGATCTCCCGGGTGACCAGCCGCATCATGGTCGACTTGCCCGAGCCGGACGAGCCGACGACGAAGACGAATTCGCCTCGGTCGATGTCCAGGCTCACGTCGTCAAGAGCGGCGGAACCGCGTGCGGCGTACCGCTTGGTGACGTGCTCGAATCGAATCATGTGAGACGGGAAGCCTTTTCGGGGTGGGCTGATGAAGTTCGATCAACATGTCCGGGAGGCTTGAGCTCTGACCACGTTGGAGCGAGCTTGCGAGCGCAACGCGGTCAGAGCTCAAGCCTCACTGGCCGCAACACCGTATGTCGGTGCCCGTCATTGGTGGGTCAGGCGCGCCCGAAAGTCACAAAATCCTCAGGAGTCACAGGGTGTGCGTCATACGCGTGCACACCCGGCAACGGTCGCCGGAACGGGCCGCCTCGGTCAGGCGCCGGCGTCCGCCTTCTCCTGGTTGCGCTTCCAGCGGATGCCGGCCTCCATGAATTCGTCGATGTCCCCGTCGAAGACCGCGTCGGTCTTGCCGACCTCGTGCTCGGTCCGCAGGTCCTTGACCATCTGGTAGGGGTGCAGCACGTAGGAACGCATCTGGTCGCCCCAGCTGGCCTTGATGTCGCCGGCGAGTTCCTTCTTCTCCGCGGCCTCCTGCTGCTGACGGAGCAGCAGCAGCCGGGACTGCATGACACGCAGGGCGGCGGCGCGGTTCTGGATCTGCGACTTCTCGTTCTGCATCGACACGACGGTGCCGGTCGGGATGTGCGTCATCCGGACCGCGGAGTCGGTGGTGTTGACGCTCTGCCCGCCGGGCCCGGAGGAGCGGAAGACGTCGATCTTGAGCTCGTTGTCCGGGATCTCGATGGAGTCGGTCTGCTCGATGAGCGGCACCACCTCGACGGCGGCGAACGACGTCTGGCGGCGGCCCTGATTGTCGAACGGGCTGATCCGGACGAGCCGGTGGGTGCCCGCCTCGACCGAGAGGTTGCCGTAGGCGTAGGGCACGTTGACCTCGAAGGTCGCGGACTTCAGCCCGGCTTCCTCGGCATACGAGGTGTCCATGACCTTGGTCGGGTAGCCGTGCCGCTCGGCCCAGCGCAGGTACATGCGCATCAGCATCTCGGCGAAGTCGGCGGCGTCGACGCCACCGGCGCCGGCGCGGATCGTGACGACGGCCTCGCGCTGGTCGTACTCGCCGGACAGCAGGGTGCGGACCTCGAGCTCCCCGACAGCCTTCTGCAGCGCGGTGAGCTCCTTCTCCGCCTCGGCCAGCGTGTCGGGATCGTTCTCCTCCTGCGCCATCTCGACGAGCACTTCGAGGTCGTCGATCCTGCTGTCCATGGTCTCGACGCGCTCCAGCTCGGCGTTGGCGCGAGAGAGCTGGCTGGTCACCTGCTGCGCGTGCTCGGGGTCGTCCCACAGGTCCGGAGCGGCCGACTGCTGCTCCAGGTCGGCGATCCGGGTGCGCAACGTGTCGAGGTCGGTCACCCCGCGGACGGTGTCCATGGTCGTGCGCAACGCCTTGATCTCGGCAGGAAAGTCGGTAGCCACAACGTCACAGCGTACGGCGTCAGTGCGATTCCCTCGTATGCCGGGAGCACCGGCACCCGGGGAGCACGGTCGCGATGCCGGTCGGCGGGTCAGTCGACGTGTGCCCGGGCCCGGGACTGGACGGTGATGTGTATGTCGCCGAACATGCCCGACATGACACCACCGAGCACCGGCGGCTGGACGACGGCCGACACCCGGACAACCACGGTGCGCGAGTCCTGTGCACCGGTCCCGTCGGAGACGCGCCACCCGGTGACGTGCGCGGGCACGTCTTCGCGGGCCAGCGTCGCACCGGCCGACTGCTGCACCGACTCGTTGGACAGGGTCAGCTCGGAGCCGAGACCGCCCTTGTAGAGACTGCTCTCGTCAACCGCGTCCGCAGCGTTGGCGGCCGCCGCGTCGGCCGCGTCCAGGACCTGCATCCGCGCGAGTTGTATGGCGGTCACGTTGACCCCGCCCACGATCAGCACCGCGAGGATGCCGAACAGGCCGGCGATCAGCAGCACGATCCGGCCGTGCTCCTCGTCGCGCCGGGGCAGCCTGGCTCGCAGGCGTTGCAGCAACCTCATCGGCGCACCCGGTAGTGGTCGACGACCTCGGCGTGCCGTGAGTGCAGGTGAATGCTCGACGGCACCACTCCGCGTAGGAAATCCGGGATCAACGGCAACTCGACGTCCAGATCGGCAACGCCCTCGATGACCGAATCGGGACTGAGGCACGGCTGCTTGCTGCAGCGCATCCGGACCGAACCCTGGCCCGGAAATCCCTGGTCGGCGAATGCCATCGACCCGGCAGCCTGCGACCGCGTCTCCCCCGATGCGTCACCGTCGGCGGTCACGAACATGCGGGACGATTCACGCGCGGCGGCCGCGACGGCATACGTCCCTGCCTGCAGGCGGGCCAGGGTGATGACGAGATAGAAGACCGGCAGCGTCAGCAGCAGCCCGATGACGATGAACTCGATCAGCGCACTCCCCTGCTCGTCGGCCCCCGCCAGACGCCGCCGCAGCCCGCGGGCGAATGCCGTATGCCGCAACCCCCTCACGGATGTCTCCTTCGGTCGCGACTCATTGCGCCTCCGCGTAGGCACGACCGGACACCGTGAGCGACTGCGACGGACCGAAGGGACCGACGATCGGCAGCGGCGCACGCACCGTGACCTTGACGACCTGGGCGCCGCCTTCGACCTCGGTGGTGGCCGAGACGTTCGAGGCGTACTTGTCGGCAAGGCTGGCGCGGATCAGCTCGGCTGCACGCTCGGCGCCCATGGCGGGCGTCGCGTCGGCCCGCGCTCCGTAGCGTGCACCCTCCGCGGCGTTCTCGATCAACGTGTTGCGCACGTAGAGCGAGAAACCCACCTGGAACGCCGCGAGGAAGAAGACGACCACGAGTGCCCCGACAAGCGCGAACTCTGCGGTAGCAGAACCGCATTCGTCTTCCAGTCCGTGCCGGACCCCGCGCGGGCGGTATGCCCGCACGGCCTACTTTCCGCCGCCGGTGACGCCGTGCACGGCGTTGTTGAAGAGGCCGGTCAGCGCGCCCTGCGCGGTTGCCCACAGCGCGGTGACGAGACCGGCGGTCATGATCGTGATCAGCACCCAGCCCGGCACGTCGCCGCGCTCCCGGTCCTGGGCGCTGCCGAGTCGTTCCTGCACCGCCTGCATTGCCCGAATTGTCCGCATCTGCATTTTCGCTATGACGGTCATCGTTCCTCCTGAGGGTGAATTGTGTTGTGTGACGGGTCAGATGGACATGTTGAGAACCCCGAGGCCGGGGAAGATCGCGAAGAGGACGGTCACCGGTAGGACGAGGAAGACGACCGGGACCATCATCATCAGCTCCCGGCGGCCGCCGAGCTCGATCAGTTGTTGCTTGCTGGAGTCACGGGCATCCTGTGCCTGGGCGCGCATCACGTCGGCCAGCGGCGTACCGCGTTCGACCGCGATCACGACGCCGTCGACGAAGCGGGCCAGGCTCGGCACTCCCGAGCGGTCGGCGAGTCCCTGCAGGGCCTGCGGCAAGGAGGACCCGGACCGCGCGTCGACCAGGCAGCGCGCGAGCTCACCGGACAGCTCACCCGAGGACAGGTTGGCGACGCGCTCCAACGCTGCGGCGGCACCCTCTCCGGCGGTGACCGCGAGCGCGAGCATCTCTGCAACAGCAGGGAATTCGGCGAGGATCTGTTGCTCCCGCTGCTCAGCGGCACGGGTGAGCATCTGGTCCCGCGCGACGACCCCGGCAGCGAATGCGATGAGCAGGATCATGATCGCGCGCACCGGCGAGCCGTCTCCGCCGACGAAGCTCAACGACACGTAACAGCCGCCGACCACCATCGCGACGATCCCCCACAGCGCCTGCTGAGCGCGGAAACCCTCGAGGTCCGGCGGTTGCCCGGCTCGCTCCAGTCGGACCCGGACGGAGGTCGCGCCACCCAGGACCTGGTCGACGAACCCGCCGATCTTTCGCAGCAGCGGCGCAAGGACCTGGTTGACGTCCAACCGGTCGGTCGGCGTCGACAGGAGACGCGACGGCATCGGCGCATCGCGCACATAGGGCTCGATGCGGGAAAACAGATCGGGCTTGCGATGCATCGGCAGCCCGACATAGACCAGCAGCAGTCCGACGCCGGCGACGAGGCCGAGCAGCGCGCCGAGCCAGACGTAGGTGGCGATCACCGCAGCACCCGTGCTTCGACCGGGAGTCGTCCGATCCGCCGCATCACCCGGTAGGCCACGAACGTCACCGCGGTGCCGATGATGAGCACCAGGACCCCGCTCGGTTGTCGGTATGCCGCGAGCGAGTCACCACGAGTCGCCAGCATTGCCAGGACGATCCACGGAGCGGCCACCGCGAGCCGGGCCGCGTTGACCGTCCACGACTGGCGTGCTTCGAGCTCCGCGCGGGTGCGTGCATCGTCGCGCAGGAAGGTGGACAGGGTGCGCAGCAGCTTGCCGAGGTCGGTGCCGCCGACCTCGCGTGCGATCCGCAACGACTCCACCAACCGGTCGGCGACCGGGTCGCTGAGCCGCGCTTTCAGCGCGTCGAGACACTCGTGGAACCGGCCGGTCGCACGGTAGTCGTGTGCGAACTCGGCGAAGGCCGGGCGCAACTCCTCCGGGCCGCGAATAGCCAACTGCGACAACGACTCCGGCAGAGCCAGCCCGGCACGCACCGCCGATGCGATGTGGTCGACGACATCGGGCCACAGGTCCCGCAGCTGGCTGCGGCGCCGCCGCGCCTTGCCGCGCACCACGGCGATCGGACCGTATGCCGCGATGGCCGCGAACGCGACCGCGATGGCGGGCACCGCCGTCGCAGCCATGACGATCATCAACACGACGGCACCGAGCGCGCCCGACATCCACAACAAGCGGTTCAGTGTGAGTCCATTGATGCCGGACTGCACGACCTCGTCCTCCAGTTGCTCACGCAGTGTGGCCTTGGAGCGCTTGACCGGCTTCTCGTCGCGTGGCCAGAACGACCACCAGATGCACATGAGCCCGGCACCGAACATGAGTGGAAGCACGACATTCATCGGATGTGCTTCCGTCGGTTGCCGTGCTGCGACCGATGAGCAACCGGTCGGTCGCTGTGCGAACTCATCGGTCCCCCAGCAATTCGGCGACGTCATACCCGGCGCGGTGGAACTGCTCCTCGTGGGTGGGGAATCCGCTGCCGCGCACCAGTCGCCCGTCGCGCTGGACGAAGATATCCGCGAGCTCGACGACGTCGCCCTCGACCCGGCCCGGCACCGCGACGATCTCGCGGACGCGGCGGGTGCCGTCACGGTCCAGGGCGATCTGGACGACCAGATCGATCGATGCGGCGACGGTCGGCACGACGAAGGTGGAGCTGACGTTCGGCCCGGCCAGCAGCGGCAGCGTGCACATCTTGACGATGGCCTCGCGCGCCGAATTGGCGTGCAGGGTGGCCATTCCGGGCAGGCCGGAGTTGAGTGCGATGAGCAGGTCCAGGCTCTCCTCCTGGCGCACCTCTCCGACGACGATGCGCGACGGACGCATCCGCAGGGCTTCCTTCACCAGCCGCCGCAAGGGGATCTCGCCGGTGCCCTCGAGGCTCGGTTGCCGGCACTGCAGGGCGGCCCAGTCGCGCAGGCTGAGCTGCAGCTCGAACACCTCCTCGCAGGAGACCACCCGCTCCATCGACGGTATGGCGCTCGCGAGGCAGTTCAGTGTGGTGGTCTTGCCCGCCTGAGTGCCGCCGGAGACGAGGATGTTGAGACCGGACGCGACGGCCGCGCCCAGGAAGCGAGCCGCCGGTGCGGTGAGCGTGCCGAGCCGCACCAGGTCGTCCAGCCGGCGGGCGCGCGCCACGAACTTGCGGATGTTGATCAGCCAGTGGCTGCGCGTGATGTCCGGGATCGCGACGTGCAGCCGGCTGCCGTCCGGCAGGGTGGCGTCCACGAACGGCGACGAGAGGTCGATACGTCGTCCGCTCGGCTTGAGCATGCGCTCCACCAGCGTGCGAACCTGCTCCGACGTGAGGATCGTCGGGGTCAGCTCGGCAACACCGTGCCGAGCGATGAAGACCCGCTCCGGCTCGTTGATCCAGATCTCCTCGATCGTCGGATCGTCCAGATAGGGCTGCAACGGCCCGTAGCCGAGGACTGCGTCGAGGACCCGCTGCGTCGCCTTCTCACGATCACCCAACGGGACCAGCCCGCCGTGCAGGCTGCGCTCCTCGTAGTCCTGCACCGCGTCCCGGACGAGACCGTGCAGCACCTGCTGGTCCCGAGCCGGATCGAGCCGTTGCCGACGGATCAGCTCCCGGATCTCGTCTTCAATGACATCTGCGCCATCCATCGGACTCCTCCCCTGAAACTCTGCTCACGTCCGAGGTGAACGTGCATATACAACACATGAAGCCGTCGCGTATGGCGTTTAAGCCGGAAAGCTTTACCAACGCCATACCTTCACGACCAACACCTGGACACCTGCCCGGCGCTATGGCAGATCGAGCTACCAGCCGACCGATCTGCTTCGAGCATGTCCCACTCGCGTGGCCCGTGGACGTTATCCACAGGCCGAAGTCCTCGGCCCGGCACGATACGGGCCGATCCGCCGAGAATCGCCGTATGCCCGATCCCTCCGCTTACAACCCCACGAGTCGCACCATCCGCCTGCTCCTGGTCGGTGACGGTTCCGATTCCGTCACGGTGTGCGTGCGTGCCCCGGAGGGCGCCACGTGGTCGGCGGCCCGTGCCGCGATCCGCGGTTGCGGCATACCCGTGCCCGACGTCCTGTATGCCGGGAGCCGACCGCTGGCCGACGACACCGAGCTCGGCACGCAGCCGCTCGTCAACGGGGTGCAGCTCTCCCCTCAGCCCACGGCGACGGAACCACAGCACCTCCTGGAGCTGGTCGTGACCGAAGGACCAGAGGTCGGCGCACGTACGCCGCTCGGCGTCCAGGTGCAACGAGTGGGGCGGGCACCCGGCAACTCCCTGTCGCTGCGCGACCCGGACCTGTCACGTACTCATCTCATCGTCGGGCTCGACCAGGGACGGGCGATGGTGTCGGACACCGGCTCGACCAACGGCAGCCGCATCGACACGCGAACTCTGGCACCGGAGCAGCCGACCGAGCTGCGCGCGGGACAACGACTCCGAGCCGGTTCGACGACCTTTGCCCTGGAACGCTCGCTGACCGCGGACGACACGGTCGCCACCGACGATTCGTGCCGGGTGCCGTTTCAGCGTGCACCGCGAATTCCATTGCGGATCAACGAGGTAGAACTCAAACGCCCTACCAAGCCGACCGCCCCGGAGCGACACAGACTCCCCTGGCCGGTCATCGTCCTGCCGGCCGTGCTTGCGATCGCGATGGTCGTCGTCATGCACAACGTCATGTTCCTGATGTTCGCGTTCCTCGGTCCGGTGATGATGATCGGGCAGCACATCTCCGAGCGACAGGGCGGATCCCGCAAGGCCAGGACCCAACGCGCGGAGTATGCCGAGAAGCTCGTGCGACTGGACGAAGACATGAAGTCCGCCGTGGACACCGAGCTGGGACTGCGCCGCAGACTCGCGCCACCCATCAGCGACACCCTCCGCGCTGCGACGACACGCGACGGCCGGCTCTGGTCCCGTTCGCCGGCACACCACGACTACCTGCAGTGTCGGATCGGCACAGGACGTATTTCGAGCAAGGTAGAGGTGTCCGGCGACGGCCGGGCCGGCGAAACGCTGACCCTGCCGGATGCGCCGATCACGTTCTCCCTCAATGACTCCCACGTGATCGGCGTGAGCGGTCCGGGCGATGCCAGAGCACGATTGGTGCACGGGCTGCTGCTGCAGCTGACCACTTGGCAGTCGCCACACTTCCTGCGGGTGGTCGTCGTGTGCGACAAAGCGGCGACTCGGGAGCGCTGGTCGTGGGCCGCGGCACTGCCGCACGTGACCGGTACGCCGCATGCCGCGAGCACCATTGTGGATCTCGAGACAGACGAAAGCGCATGCGCACGAGCGCTTTCCGGACTCCTCCCCGCCGAAGAAGACCACATGTCCCTCCGCAGCGATTCCCCTGCGGTCGGGACCGTCGTCATACTCGACGACTGCGCGCAGCTCGGCAATCGGCCCGAGGTCACTGCGCTGCTGCGGGATGCCGAACGCGCGGGTGTCGCATTGCTTGCCGTCGGCGACGCCGCCGACCTCCCCGCGGAATGCGGCGTGTCCATCCACGTCGCCAGCAGTACAGCGGTCACTGTCGTCGGCGCGGTGAATGCCGACGGCTGCCCGGACCTGCCCGACCCGACCCTGACCCGTGCCGTCGCGACGAGACTGGCCGGCATACGTGATGCGACGCCCGACGTCGACTCCGGCTCGATCCCCGAACGCGCCGCACTCCTGGATGTATGTCGCACCACCGGACTCGACGCGACCGATGCGGACGACGTCGCCGACGGCTGGCGTATGGCGCCGCGGTCGACCACCGTTCCGCTCGGACTGAGCGGGGACGGAACGCTGCGGATCGACCTGGCGACCGACGGCCCGCACGGCCTGATCGCCGGCACCACGGGCGCAGGAAAGTCCGAGCTGCTGCAGAGCCTGGTCACCTCGCTCGCCCTGGTGAACCGACCGGACGAGATGGTCTTCGTGCTGGTCGACTACAAGGGCGGCGCGGCGTTCCAGGACTGCGCCGGACTGCCGCACACCGTCGGCCTGGTGACCGACCTCGATGCCCACCTGACCGCCCGCGCACTGACCTCGCTGGGCGCGGAGGTGCGGCGGCGGGAGCAGCTCCTGGGCGAAGTCGGCGCGAAGGACATCGAGGACTACCAATGCATTTCGGGCGTTCCACCGCTTCCCCGCCTCGTGCTGGTAATCGACGAGTTCCGGGTGCTCGCCGAGGAGATGCCCGACTTCATCGCCGGACTCGTCCGACTCGCCGCGGTCGGTCGCTCGCTCGGCATACACCTGGTGCTGGCGACGCAGCGCCCGGCTGGTGTCGTGTCGGCCGACATACGGGCCAACGTCAACCTGCGCATCGCCTTGCGCGTACGCGACAGCGCCGACTCCCAGGACGTCATCGACACCGCTGACGCCGCACGGATTCCGGCGGTATTGCCTGGACGAGCGATCGTGCGCACCGGCGGTGGCCGGCCGGTCACCTTCCAGACCGCGCGGATCGGGGGCTGCAGTTCGGGCGACGACGCCGAGATCGAGGTATCCGTCGCGGACGCCGGCGGCGGGCCGCCGGTGCGATGCACCGCCGTCGCGGAACCCGACGGCCCGACCGACCTGCGCCGTGTCGTCGCGGCTATCAATGCGGCCGCCGAGAACCTTGCGGTCGCTGTTCCGGACTCGCCCTGGTTGCCGCCCTTGGCAGAGAGGGTGACCGTCGACGAACTGCGGGGCGAGGCGCGCAGCATCGGCGGCACCCCATGCGGATCGGAGGCAATTCCGTTCGGACTCATGGATGTTCCTCAGGAGCAGCTGACCCGTCCGATCGCCTGGGACCTGGAGTCCGACGGTCATCTGGCCGTCGTCGGAGGACCGCGAAGCGGCCGGACCACCCTGCTACGCACCATCGCCGTCACTGCAGCCGAGCGGTGGCCGACGGACGGTCTGTCCATGTACGTGATCGACACCGGCGCCAACCTCGGTGCCCTCACCGCCCTGCCACAGGTCGGCGCGGTGATCGACCGCGACGACGCAGCCCGGCTCAACCTGCTCATTCAATGGCTGAGCGGCGAAATACGTTCGCGCCAGCAGCAGTTCGCGCGTGATGAGGTGCGGGACTTCTTCGAGCATGTGCGATCCGGCGGGGCCTTGCCGCGCATCCTCCTGCTCATCGACGGCTGGGAGACCTTGACCGAGATCAGCGAGGAGACCACGTTGGGTCGCCTCACCGATGAGCTGCTGCAGCTGTTGCGGGACGGCGCCGCCGTCGGGATGTATGCCGCCGCCACCGGTGGCCGGGCTCTGGCGACCGGCCGGGTGGTCAGCAGCTTCCCGCGAAAGCTGGTCCTACGGCTCGCGGACTCCGGCGACGCGATGCTCCTGGGGATGCGGGAGTCGGATTTCCCGGAGCAGATGCCTCCGGGCCGCGCACTCGTCTGCCCGGACAAACTCGAGGTTCAGGTCGCGACACCCATCGCCGATGTCTCGGGGTCTGGTGTCGCGCAACACATTTCGCGGCTGGGCCGGCGAATGACGGCCGCCGACATACACCGTTTCGCGCCGATGCCGGACGATTGCCGGCGCATTGATCTGCCCTCCGCTGACGGTCAGGTGCTGATCGGCGTCGGAGGGACGGACGTCGCACCGATCGGTCTGCCGCTCGGCGGTTTTCGCGAAGTGGCGGCACTCATCGCCGGTCCGCCGCGCAGCGGACGCAGCACCACGCTGGCAACGATCGCCCATCAGCTCGCCGACCGGTCGGTGTGTTGGATCTCCGGCCAGGGCGCCCCGCCGGGACTGCCGCCGCACACCGACGTCCTGGACCCGGGCGACCCGAACACGTTCGCCGGCTGGCTCAACGAGCACCCGGGAGGCGCGGTGCTGGTCGACGACATCGACGAGTTGATCGGCTCGCCGATCGACGACTTGTTGACCGACTACTTGCAGCACGGTCGCCGACACGGCGGAATCGTCTGTGCCAGTGGCCGATCCGACACCTTGGCGAACGCCTACCGCGGCGCCGTTGCCGAGTTGCGGCGCAAGCAGACCGGCGTGATCCTGCAGCCCGGCCGGCGCGACGGGGACCTGCTCGGGGCAACCCTCGGCCCGGCCGGTCGCCCGACGCCCGGACGTGGCGCGCTCGTCATACGCAGTCGGGCGGTGCCGATCCAGGTTGCCGCCTGATGTCGCGAATGACGGCTTCTTCGGCGAGTGACGGTCGGATACGGCCGTCACTCGCCGAGGAAGCCGTCACTCGGCGTGGTTTCGCAGGCAGTTGCCGAGCGACACCAGGAACCGATCGGCGTCCTCGACCGTGCTGTATGGCGCCAGGCCGATCCGCAACCCGCTGTCGACGCCGAGTCGCCGGGCCGGCTCGTAGGCGTAGAACGTCCCGGCCGGGGCGTTGATGCCGTCGGTCTCCAGGTAGTCCGACACCTCGTCGGCCGAGCGACCGGCGAACGTCATGAAGAGCGTCGGCGTCCGTCGCGCCGCCCGGGAGTGCACGGTGACCTGAGGCAGGTGCGCCAGGCCGGTCTCCAGCCGCGCACGCAACGCGTCCTCGTGCTGGCCGAGTGCTTCGAACGAGACCCGCAACCGCTCCCGCCGGCTGCCGTCGCCCGGCACCATGCCCGCGAGGAAGTCGACGGCCGCAGTCGTCCCGGCGAGCAATTCGTAAGGGAGAGTGCCCAATTCGAACCGCTCGGGCACCACATCGGTCGACGGACGCAGCTTGTCCGGATGCATCTCCTGCAACCGCTCGACCCTCCCGGTGAGCACGCCGCAGTGCGGCCCCAGGAATTTGTATGGCGAACAGACGTAGAAGTCCGCCCCGAGTGCCGGCACGTCGACGAACTCGTGCGCGGTGTGGTGGACCCCGTCGACATAGAGCAGCGCGGCGGTGCGATGCACGGCCGACGCGACCGCGGCGATATCCGGTTGGGTGCCCAGCAGATTCGACGCCGCCGTGAGTGCCACCAGCCGGGTCCGTGCGGACAACTGATCGGTGATCGACGCCGGGTCGAGTTCCCCTGTCGCCGGGTCGAAGTCGGCCCACCGCACCCGCACTCCGGCACGTTCCGCGACGAGCAGCCACGGACCGACGTTGGCGTCATGGTCCAGCCGGCTGAGGATGATCTCGTCACCGCCCTGCCACTGCGCCGCCAGGGTGCGTGCCACGTCGAAGGTCAGCGCGGTCGCACTCCGCCCGAACACCACCGTGCCCGCATCGACGCCGAGCAGGTCGCCCATCGCGGCGCGAGCGCCCCGCACGATGTCGTCCGCGTTCCGCTCGGCCTGGGTCCGACTGCCACGGTTGGACAGCGGTGCGGTCAGCGCGTCATACATCGCACGCGCGACCGGCTCCGGAGTCTGCGTGCCGCCCGGTGCGTCGAAGTGCGCTCGCTCGCTGCGCAGCGAGGGGAAGTGCTCGCGCACCGCCGCCACGTCATACCGCTGGGTCGTCGTCGGTTGCTTCATCACAGGACCTTTCACAGGAGGTCGGCGGGTCAAACCTCAGCATCGCAGCCGATCAACTCAGCACGTCAGAGGGTTCGGTCACCTCGAGCGGCGCGGCGTCCTTCTCCTTCCCGGCGCCGAGTGACAGCAGGGCCAGGCTGACGACGATCGCGGCGAGCAGCACGATCAGCACGGTCGGCAGCACGTCATGCAGCGTCACGGATGGCCCGTCGGCGAACTTGTCCCACCGCGCGACGGCGACACCACCTGCCAGAGCCGCCCACAACGATGTCTCCACGGAAGCCAGCCACTCGCCCTGCCGGATGTGAAAACCGCCGGCCATCAACGCGATCACCGCGACCCCGAGCGCGGCCAGCGGAGTCAGCCACTCGGCACGGTCGGTCAGCAGTGGGGC
This sequence comes from Flexivirga sp. G2, assembly GCF_055397625.1. Lineage (NCBI taxonomy): Bacteria > Bacillati > Actinomycetota > Actinomycetes > Micrococcales > Dermacoccaceae > Flexivirga > Flexivirga sp. G2. The sequence goes on along the minus strand of NZ_AP039675.1, from coordinate 1,010,805 downwards.
GACCAGACCGATCGACGCTGCAACCTCACAGACGCCGATCATGATCGTCATCCCTCGTGGCAACGTGATGAATCCCGACCATCGGTCGGTGACGAGGGCCAGCACCTTCGGCACGCCGGAGACGAGGAAGAAGAGTGCGAGGATCACCTCCGCGGTCCAGACCACCACGTCGAACACGGCAGTCACGCCCCTTTATTGAAGGCGTCGGCGGAGTCGGTGCCAGGCAACGGTGAAGCGTCGAAATAGCGCACCTCGTAGACCCGTTCGCTGAACCGCCAGCCGTCAGCCGTGCGCCGGTAGCGGTCGTGGTAGACGCCGTAGTTCGTTCCGCCGCGACCATCCTGGAGTTGGGCGAGCTCGTGCAGGTAGGTGCGTCCGGACGCGGTGTCCCCGTCCAATCGCACGGTCCCGGCATGGCTGATCTGGACGAAGAACTTCCAGGCGGACTGCAGGCGTTCGCACCCCTGCCGGATCTCCGCGCAGCCCACGAACTCGACCGGCACATCCGGCATACGAAGCACGCCGTCATCGGTGAAAAGTGCTGCTATTCGGGCAGGTTCAGCCATCATCACGGCGTCGGAGAACTCGGCGCGCAGCGCCTCGATCTCGACGCGATCGGCTGTCAGTTGCAGGTCGGGCATCTCAATTCCTCTCGGGTTGTGGTCGATGCCGCTTCGACAGCCGGACCCTCGCAAACGTCAGGTGCACCTGCAGACCTGACATTCCCGACCCGAACGGTGTCGAATGAGTAAGGACCAGAACCAGGAGCGACCACCATGAGCGCACCGAACCCGCCGAGCGACGCCGCCGAGCCGCAGCTGCGTGCCGTCATGGGCGAGCGCCGGAACCTGCTGAACGTCGGCTACCGCCTGCTGGGCTCGCTGGTCGAGGCCGAGGACGTGGTGCAGGAGGCCTACACCCGCTGGTACACGATGACACCGCAGGAGCGGGCCGAGATCAGGAACCCCGGCGCCTGGCTCACGACGGTCACCAGCCGGATCTGCCTGAACCTGCTGACCTCCGCACGTGTGCGTCGGGAGACGTACGTCGGGGACTGGCTCCCCGAACCGCTGCCCGGACCCGGCGGCACCGACAACGCCGCACCCGATGACACCGCCGCCGACCCGGCGGACCGGGTCACCCTCGACGAGTCCGTCGGTATGGCGCTGATGGTCGTCATGGAGTCGATGACCCCTGCGGAACGCGTGGCCTTCATCCTGCACGACGTCTTCGGCTTCCCGTTCGACGAGATTGCCGAGATCGTCGGCCGCAGCCCGGGCGCGTGCCGTCAGCTCGCGTCCTCCGCGCGCGGGCGGGTCCGGGCTGCCCGACCCGACTCCACAGCGCCGGCGCCCGCACAACAGGCCGACGTGGTGCGCCGATTCGAGACGGCTTGGCGCAGCAAGGACATCGACTCCCTCGTCACCCTGCTCGACCCGAGTGTCGTCGCCACCGCCGACGGCGGCGGCCGGGCGCTGGCCTTCCGGGATCCGATCGAGGGCCGCGACCACGTCATCGACGTGTGGTTGCAGCTCGCCGACCGCATCGGCGAACTGACCCTGCACCAGCGATCGGTCAACGGTCAGCCGGGCCTGGTCGCGCAGCAGGACGGACGAACGGTCAGCGTCTACGCCTTCGACATCGTCGACGGCCTGATCCGGCGCATCTGGGCGATCCGCAACCCGGAGAAACTCCGCCCCTGGACGGTCTGATCCCGACATACGACACCCGGCGATGACATGCTGCCGGGAGAATGTCGAGCCCGGAGCAACGGCTCCGACGTTCGGGTGATGGGGCCGAGCCACGGCCACACCGACACGAGGAGCCCGCACATGAAGTTCGTCATTCTGATCCACTCCAACCCCCAGCCCTGGGGTCACCCCACCAGCGCGCACACCGCGGAGTACCAAGCGCAATCGCAGGCGAAGCGGGACGAGCTCGGCGCCTGCTGGGACAAGGTGTTCGGCGAGGCCGACGCCAACGGCGAGATCGTCTACGGGTGCGCACTCGGCGACCCGACCGCCTCCTCGGTCTTCGTGTATGACGGCAAGCCGGTCGTCACCGACGGCCCCTACTCGGAGAGCAAGGAGCACCTGGCCGGGTTCTTCCTGATCGACGTCGAGTCCGAGGCGCGCGGCCGCGAGATCGCCGAGGCGTTCTCCTGCCCGGGTGACACGGTCGAACTGCGGCCGACGATGCAGCCCGGCTGCGAGTCCTGAGCGGCACCGGCCGCGTCATACGCATGGAACGCAGTGTCGAGGACGTGTGGCGCCGCGAGGCGCCGCACGTCCTCGCCGCGCTGCAACGCCGGGGCGCTGCCCTGGAGGACTGTGAGGACGCCGCGCAGGAGGCGCTCGCAGCCGCCGCGCTGCAATGGCCAGGCGACGGTATGCCGGCAAACCCGCGTGGCTGGCTGATCCGAGTCGCTTCGCGGCGACTCATCGACGCCCAGCGGTCCGCTGCCGCACGACCGCAGCGGGAGCAGCGCGCCGAGGCCGAACGCGCGGCGACGTGGAGCGAGCACGTCGGCGACCACGACGACTCGCTCCAGATGCTGGTGCTGTGCTGTCACCCGGCGCTCACCACGCCGTCGGCGGTCGCGCTCACCCTGCGTGCCGTCGCCGGCCTCACCACCGCGCAGATCGCAGCCGGCCTGTTGGTGCCGGAAACCACTGCGGCACAACGGATCAGCCGCGCCAAGTCCACCTTGCGCACCGCGGGTGCGAGCTTCGGGCCGGTCTCCCCCGACGAGCTGCCACGCCGCCTGCACGGGGTGCGCAGCGTGCTGCAGCTGATCTTCACGACCGGGTCGTCACTCCCGTCCGGCCAGCAGCTGTTGGACGTGGCACTCACGAAGGAGGCAATCCGGCTGACCGAACGACTGCACCGGGCGCTACCGCGTGACCCGGAGACCGCTGGGCTGCTCGCGCTCATGCTGCTCGGGGACGCTCGGGCGGCCGGCCGGGTCCGCGAGCAGCGACTGGTCCCGCTGGCCGAGCAGGATCGCAGCGTGTGGAACCACGCGCAGATCCGGCGCGCTGTCGGCCTGCTCGAGGAGGCACTCCCCCGCGGTCCGGTCGGATCGTTCCAGCTGCAGGCCGCCATCGCCGCCGTGCACGCCACGGCACCGACCTTCCAGGACACGGACTGGCCGCAGATCCTCGAGCTCTATCGGATGCTCGTCGAGCTGGGATCGAACCCGGCCGCCGAACTCGGCGCCGCGATCGCGTTGAGCGAGGTGGAGGGCCCGGAAGCGGGTATGACGGCGCTGGAACCGCTCGCCGCCGCCCGGCCACGGGACCACCGGGTCATCGCCGCGCAGGCCCACCTGCTCGAACAGCTCGGTCGCCCGGGTGCCGGTGCCGCGTTCCGTCGCGCAGCGTCGCTCACCGACTCCATCCCGGAGCAGAACTACCTCAATGCCAAAGCGGCCGCGCTGGCCTGAGCCGCCGCGGACGAGTTCTGCTGCCAGCCCGCCTGGTCGGCGATCGAGACGGTCAGTCCGCCGACCATGAACGTGATGAGTACGGCGACCAGCGCGCCGGTCGGCAGGGTGGGCAGCCAGCGCCGCCAACCGGCGGACTGCCCCGCCATACCGTGATATTCGTGGGTGAGCGCGTGCCCCCTGCCACGGCTGAGCAGCCACTGGTTCACCGGCACAGCGACCAGGAACGCCGCGGTGAGCGAGATCATCATGCCGACCCAGAACACGACGTTGACCAACCCGGCATTCATCGCCCCGGGCAGGAGCACCATCACCAGGTTGTCGGTCACCTCCATCGTCGCGATGGACAACGTGTCCGCGGCGAGGACGACGCCGAGCGCTGCCAGCGGCGCGACGCCGACCTTGACCAGCGGAAGCGTCGACAGCGAGTAGCCGAAGACGAAGGACAGCCCGATCGAGATGGCAACAGACCATCCGTTCCCGAGGCCGGCCGCCGTGCTGATCATCAGGCCGGCGATCTCGCCGATCGCACACCCGGTGAGGCAGTGCAGTGTCGCCGCCACCGCCATGGACCAGCCCGAGTGCTGCGCGTGCCCCGCAGTCATGTCGTGATGATGTTGGTGCTGCTCGCTCATCGGCATCTCCTCCGCCTGCGGTTCCGTCACAACCGTGCAGAACAATACCCCTAGGGGGTATATTCCGGACGGTGTCGGCCGCACTGTCAGGCGGGGTCAACCGTCACCACCATCACGCAGTTCTTCAACCCCTTGGGTCGGTCATAGGTGAAGCCCAGTCGTTCGTAGAGCCGGCGCGTGCCGTTGTAGAGGAACGACGACGACATCTTCTTGGTCTGCTCGGTCAGATCGTGCGGGTAGCTCTCGACGACCCCGCCACCGTCCTGCGCGATCAGCTCCAACGCGCCGCGAATCACCAGCTCCGACAGGCCTTTTCGCCGATACCTCTTGTCGACGAAGACACACGTGATCCGGTAGTCGGGGTCCCCGGACTTGGTCGCCTCGTACTCCTTGTTGTGCTTCATGGCCGGTAGTTCTGTCGGAGTACCGAACTCCGCCCAGGCGACCGCCTCATCGCCGTCCATGACCAGCGCCGCGTGCGCGACGCCCTCCTCGACCAGCCGCTTCTTGATGGCCCGATTGCCGTCGTACGACTCACCCCTGCCCTCGCAGCTCGGATGGTCTCCGTGGAACCAGGTGCACCAGCAACCGCCGAAGATGCCGTTGTGCCGCTCCACCAGCGCTTCGAACGCGGGCCAGGTCTGCGGGCTCAGCGCTTCGATCCGGTATGTCGGCTCCGCCTGCTGCTCAGTGCGCATGTCCATGCCCGAAGAACGTAGTCCGTTGCGGCATCGAGTGCAGGTGGTCACATGCAGAAGTCCCTGGTCAGCCTTTCGGCTGACCAGGGACTTCCCGTGGCAGCAGGGGCAGTGTGCTGGTTCACGTCATCGGCGACACTATGTCTCAGTGCTGCCAGGGCGTAACCCTCACAGCAGTGCCGACCGACGCATCATGGTTTGCAATGTTCCCAGCCAGAACCCTCACCCCGTTGGTGTCAGTGCTGGACCTACTCGGCCCGGGAAAGCGGCATCGTCCGACCGAGGGTCGAGGGTCGGACCTTGTGCACAGTAGGTCGCTTCGCCGCCCGCGTCGTGCCGCCTACCGCCGAACGGAACCAACAGTCGCGGCAGCGCGGAACTCGGGGTCAGCCTTCGCTGGGCGACGAGGTATGGCGATACCAGCTAAACCCTACGGCGTTTCGGGAGCCCCGGTATGGCTATAGTGGCGCACACGTTCACTGGGGATGTGGACGGCGACCTGGCTCCAAGCAGCGAGGTCACAACCAATTGAGGTTGCTTGGAGGAGTCCAGGCAACCCCTATGATATTCAGGGGAACAAATGAGAACGTTGCCGACGGTTGTCGCCACTACCGCTATTGCTGCTGCCGTGGCGGTGGCCGGTCCTACTGGGGCCGCCCATGCGCAGACTTCGTCAACGAACCAGTCACAGGATCAGGTGAAGCCTGACGGGCTCGGGGGAAGACATTACCACTACACCCTAAAAAGCAAGACGAAGCTCAGTTCCGATTACGTCAACAAAAAACAGAAGATCGGCAGCTGCACCATCTTGACGAAGGGCGCGACCTGCACGATCACGTCTGGAATGCAGGCGAGCCGCACCGTTTCTGTAGCTCTCGGCGCTTCGCGTGGCGTAATTTCAGGTGAACTGGGAATCTCGTCAGCGAAGTGGCAGTCGGTGACTGTGGGTTGCACCTCGCCAAAGATGGCGAAGAACAAGCGCTGGGTTGCGTACCCGAAGGGCTCTCACTACAGGTACAAGGTCCACCTCTACGTGACCCAGTCAGGATCGGACGGAATGTCGTACGACGGCGGGACCAGCGGATGGAAATATGCGTTCAATCCTTCGAAGACTGGTATCGCGTGCGGCCTCGGATAGTCGCACTTGCGGCCGTGATGGGCGTGCTATTTGCGCCTATCACGGCCGCCTGCTCGAGTTCCGGCGGAGGTAACGAGTCGAGTATCGCGACTAAAGACGCCCCTGGTTTGACGATGGCTGTCGTTGCGCCTCACTTGTCGTCAAATGCTCGACTTTATGTTCAAGACGTCTCCCCTGTTCTCAAGCTGAAGACGACATACAGTGCGGACCAGCAGGACTCCGATCGGTGGACAGTGGTCGCAGCATGCACGAACTCATCTTCCATTGACTCCGCTCGCAAGGTAGAACTAGCCGTTCTGCCGACGCACAAGATCAATAAGGAGTCGCTCAAGCAGATCAAGGGCGGCAAGTACTCGAAGCTATTGGACTGTCGCGACACGAAGTAGCGCGATGGCCGACCGAACCCCGCGTGGCTTTTGGTCACGCGGGGTTGCCATTTCCGCGAGACGGTCGCGTGCTGCCGTGTACAGCACGCGGACTGGTACGGGCAGATCAAGCCGTCCAGAAACCGACACCGACGAGGGGACTAGCGACTCGCCATTCCGCAGCGGACGAACTCATGGACAGCAGCTCCGCCACTGCAGGTGGAAGCAAGAGGACAGAAGAGTGGCCGGTCGGGGTGGGAAGTCAGGGAAGCGCTCGTGAGCAAGAGCTAGACCGTTCGCGACCCCGAGACTCGACTGCCACGTGGGTGGGTCTTACCGGAACCTTGGCCAGTGTTTGCCTCGTTCGGCCGGCCCGTCGTCGCGAGGCAACCAGCGGACGCAGTCCCCTGCTTTTCGAACAGTGTCAGCCGGCCTGAGTCGGGCTGTCTGGCCAACCAGAGCCCTTGGCTGCCAGAGAACTCGGACCGCGACACGGGCAGCACAGCGAAGGCCCCATGGCGCAAGTCTGGGTTGATGCCTGGCAGTTCCAGTGCTGCGGCGACCTGTTCCAGCTCGGTTCGCACGTCGCGTGGACCAGTGACCCTGCGCATCGCCGGCCGACTACACCACATCGGCATCGGCCGAACCCACACCCGAACCCACGTCATCCTGCTCGTCCAAGACCGACACGTCCGCATCATCAACGCCACCACCGGCGAGTTCCTCCGCGAACTCCAGATCGACCCCACCCGCGACTACCAACCCCAACAACAAAACAAGGCCCGAACCCACAAAACGTAGGTTCGGGCCTTGCAGATGTCCTGAGACATCACATTTGTAGCGGGGGCAGGATTTGAACCTGCGACCTCCGGGTTATGAGCCCGGCGAGCTACCGAGCTGCTCCACCCCGCGTCGGTGAACCCAACACTACGCGACCGTGACCGGAGCGCCAAATCGGCCCCGTCGCCGCGATCTTGACGCGACCGAGCGGTCAGCTACCAACGACCTCACTTGCCGTTGGTCGACTTCGGTGCGGGCGAGGACGTGCTCGACGGCGCCGTGCCGCCCTGGGCCTCGATGGCCCGCTTGATGGCCGCCTTCAGCTGCTTCTGGTCCTCGCCGTATGCCGCGAAGTCACCCTTCTTGAGGTCCTTCTCGCCCTGCGTGTACCACTTGTTCGCGTCGCTCAGCGCCGACTTGAGCTCGGCCGCATCGGTCTTCGACGAACTCGAGGGCTTCGACGACGACTTCCCGGACGGCGAGGGCGACGGCTTCGTCGACGGCGTGGTCGACTGACCCGAATCCCCAGCACTGGCACCGGAATCACCGCCGAACAACTCGTTCAACGCACCATCCAGCGTGGTGTCCCAGGCCAGTTTGTCGCCGAAGCCGACGACCACGGCCTTGAGCAGCGGGAACGACGTGCTTCCCGCGGCACGCACGTAGATCGGCTCGACATACAGCAGCCCGCCGCCGACCGGCAGGGTGAGCAGATTGCCCTCCTGCACCTCGGAGCCGACCTGCTTGTTGTAGGTGAGGAACTGCGCCAGCGTCTGCTTCGTGGTGGGCGAGACGGCCTGTGAGGAGTTGATGTCGTTCTGGAACTGCCCCGGACCCTTCACCGTGACGTTCCGCGGCATCTCCAGGATGCGGAACGTGCCGTAGCCCGAGCTCTTCTTACCCGGCGTCGACCCGGCGTCCGCGTCGACCGTCATGAAGGCCGCGAGGTTCTGCCGGTCACCCGTCGGGATGAACGTCGAGGTCAGCGAGAACGTCGGCGACTGCTGGTCCGGCATCGCGACCGACAGGTAGTACGGCGGCTGCTGCTCGCGGTTGTTGTGGGCCGGGTCGGTCGGGATCTGCCACTGGTCGTTGCCCTGGAAGAACTGACCGGCATCGGTCACGTGATACTTCGTGAGCAACTCACGCTGCACCTTGAAGAGGTCCTCCGGGTAGCGCAGGTGTGACATCAGGTCGGCCGGGATCTTCGACATCGGCTTCACCGTGCCGGGGAACGCACTCATCCACGCCTTCAGCATGGGGTCCTTGTCGTCCCACGCATACATCGTCACCTTGCCGGTGTAGGCGTCGACGGTCGCCTTGACCGAGTTGCGGATGTAGTTGACGCGCCCGCCGGCCAGCTGCCGCAGGTTGTCCGAGGACGAGGTCAGCGCGTCCGTGGTCGCGTTGCCGAGGGAGGTCAGCTGCGAGTTCGGGTAGTGCGCGGTCGTCGTGTAACCGTCGACCACCCACTGCACGTGCCCGCCCTCGACCACCGGGTAAGGGTCACCGTCGACGGTCAACCACGGCGCGACCTTCTTGACCCGATCGACCGGGTTGCGGGTGTCCAGCACGCGTGACTCGGCGTTGATCCCGCCGGAGAAGAGGAAGTTCAGGTCGTGGAACTTCATGGCGTAGGCCAGTTTCCGGTTCCACGAGCCGACGGCGACACCGCCACCACCGGTGTAGGTCGTGCGCTGTTCACCACCGGAGGAGGTGCGCGGATAGTCAAGCTCGCGCTTCGGGCCATTCGCGGGACCGCCGACGATCGAGAACCGCGGTGAGGACTCGCCGAAGTAGATGCGCGGCTCGAAGGTGCCGAGCTTGCCCACCGGTGGGATGTCGGACTCCATGAAGACCGGCTGCCCGTCGTCCGTGCGCTCGTTGCCGTATGCCGCAACGACACCGAACCCGTGCGTGTAGACCGTGTGGTCGTTGACCCAGTTGCGCTGCGACGCCGGCACACCGTCCAGATCGAGCTCGCGTACGCCGACGACAGCGTCCTCGACCTTGCCGTCGACCTTGTAGCGGTCGACGTCGAGGGTGTTGCCGAACTGGTAGTAGTTGCGCGTGCCCTGCAGTTGCCGGAACGTCGGCGACACGATCGAGGGATCCACCAGCCGAATGCCCGGCACCGTCTCGGCGTCCTGAGCGAGCTGGCCGGCACTGGTCTTCTTGGTCGGCGTGTAGGACGTGACCTTCACCTTGTCGAGGCCGTACGCCGTCTTGGTCGCCTTGATGTTCTGGGCGATGTATGGCGTCTGCAGCGACTGCTCGGTGGGCCGCACCTTGAAGCGCTGCACCAGTGCCGGGTAGATCGCGCCGAGCACGATCGCGCACACGATCAGCAGCACCAGTCCGACGACCGGCAACCGCCAGGTCCGGGTCCAGATCGTCGCGACGAACAGCGCCGCGCAGATCACCGCTGCACCGGCCAGCATCGCCTTGGCGGGCAGCATGGCGTTCTGAGCCGTGTAGTCGATGCCGGTGAACAGCGAGTTGTCCGTGGCGGTCAGGTTGTAACGGCCCAGCCAATAGGCGACGGCCCGCACCAGCACCAGCACGGCGAGCAACAGCGACAGATGGATGCGGGCAGCCCCCGTCGTACGAACTCCCTTGTCCCGCAACGCGATCCCGCCATACAGGTAATGCATGACGGCCGCAGCGATCAGCGAGAGAATCAACGCCATCGTCAGGAAGCTGATGACGACCTGCAACCAGGGCAGCGTGAAGACGTAGAAGCCGACGTCCTTGTGGAACTCCGGATCCTTGGTGCCGAAGCTCTGTCGATGCAGCCAGAGCAGTGCGGTCTTCCACTGACCGATCGCCGCAGACCCGGTGAACAGCGCGAAGACTGCCGGCACCAGCCAGAACGCCGCACGGCGGAACGGCTCGATCGCCTCGCGGTAGCGGTCCATGCTGTCCAACTCGGCGGTCACCGGCGCGTAGATCGGCCGCTGCCGGTAGGCCAGCCACATGCTGACCCAGATCAACCCACCGGAAAGGACCGCTCCACCAACGAACATCGTTGCCTTGGTGAGGTATTCGGTCCGGAAGACCGATGAGTAGCCGATGCTCTGGAACCACAGCTGGTTGGTCCACACGTTGGCCCACACCTGCGCGAGGACCAGGATCGCGATGATCGTCACCGCGACGATGACCAGCCGCCGCGCTCCCACCGGTCCGAAGCGGCGCACCATCGTGCCCGCCTGTTCGTCGCGCTCGCCGCCGTCGGCCGGCTCGTCCGAAGATGTCAACGTGGGCCTCGTGTCCAAGGGTGCAGGGTTGATGCTGGGTTGAAAGGACAACTTAACCCGCGGACTTATGAACCGGACTCCGTGCCGGGCAAATACGGCGCATCGTCGCCGTGATGTCACCATAAGTCGTATGCCGTCCGACGACTCCGCACCCCAGGCCAAACACCTCCTCAGCCCGTTGGGTGAATGCGCCATCGACACCGAGCGCCACGTCGCCTCCGCGGGCTGGGACCAGCCGCCGCGGCTCTTCGCGATCGCACGCAACGGCGACCTGCTCTCCCGCGAGCCGGGACTGGCTGCCCAACTGCAGGGTGCCGACCCCTCGGCATACAGCACCATCGAGCAGGAGGGGCTGCCGCAGACCTCCAACATCGAGAGCCTGCTGCGCCAGCTCGCCTGGCCTGCGGAGGTCGACGGCGTGGCGCTGGCGGTGGAGCGGATCGTGGTGCCGCCGGAGGCCGAGCGCGGCCTGCCGGCCGGCGCCGAGGCCGCCGCTGACGCACTCGCCGCTCACCCCGACCGTGCCGACGTGCGACTACTCGTGGCGGTGCTGCGGGACGGCGAGTCGATCTGCCTGCTGCGGCAGCGTTCTCACGACGCCGACGACCAGGTCGCGGTCGGCAAGGACATCGCACCCGGCCTGGTCCACGCACTCCAGGTCACCCTCGAGGAGTAGGAACCCAGCTCCACTCCCCGGGCGCTCGCTCGAGATCGCGCGCCGTCAGTTGCAGCCGGTGAACCCGGTGGTCTGGCCGGCAGCGATCTTCTTCAGTGCCGCGAGCGCGTCCTGGAACGTGTTGATCTTGATGACGGTCAGACCGGACGGAACGTGACCCTTGGCCTCGTTGCAGTCGCTGGTGGGAGCGAGGAAGAACTGCGCACCGGCCCGCTTGGCGCCCTGCATCTTCTGCCGGATCCCGCCGATCGGACCGACCGAGCCGTCCTCGCTCATCGTGCCGGTGCCCGCGACCTGGTGTCCGCCGGTCAGTGCACCCGGCGTGAGCAGGTCGTAGATCGCCAGCGTGAACATCGTGCCGGCCGACGGACCGCCGACGTTGCCGGCGTTGACCTTCACGTCATACGGGAACTTGTATGACGGTGCGATCGCGATGCCGAAGACCGCGTGACCGCCGTCGCCCGCGCTCGTCGGCACCTTCAGGTCCAGGGACTTCGAACCGCGCTTGACGGTGACCGGCACCGTCGTACCGGCCTTGACCTTGGCCATCGCGGTCGACACCGACGCCAGGTTCGTGACCGGGTGGCCGTTCAGCCGGGTCAGCAGGTCGTTGACCTCGAGCTTGCCGGCGGCCGCGGCGCCCTTCTGCAACTGCATCACCTTCACCGACTCCGGCACGGTGACACCGGCGGCACGCATCGCGACGACCTCGGCGGTCTGCTGCGAGTCGGTCATCTCGGCGGTGCTCTGCTGCTGCACCTGCTTGGAGGTGACTCCCTTGGGGAACCACATCTCCTCGGGATAGATCTCGGCGTCCTTGTCGAAGTACTTCGCGCGCAGCCATTCCATGACACTGACCGGGTACTGCGGACCGCCGGCCATGGACACCGTGGTGAAGTCCAACTTGCCCGAGGTCGGGTAGGTCTTGGCGCCCTTGACCTCGATGACCGGCTTGTCGCCGACCTTGCCGAGCGTGTTGGTGACCGGGCCGGGCCGCATGATGACCTTCGGCACGTGGATCAGGTTGAGGGCGGCGATCGCGACGACCAGGACCACGGCGGTGATCAGCAGTCCGATGTTCCGCCCGCTCAGCGAGCTCTTGGGTGTGGTCCGGTCTCCCGACCGCGCACCGACGGCCGCGTCCGATCCCGGAGTGGGGCCGGTCGTGCCTTGTTCATTCGCATCCGTCATTGATCTACAGCCCGACCCATTCGTCGCTTCCGTCGCGGAACACCTGGTGCTTCCAGATCGGCACCCGTGCTTTGAGCGTGTCGATCATCTCCCGGCAAACTGTGAGTGCGGCACCGCGGTGCGGTGCGCTGACCGCCACGACCACCGCGGTGTCACCGATGGCGAGTCGCCCGACGCGATGCACCGCCGCCAGCGCGGTGATCTCGTCGGTCAGCACGGACTCGGCGACCTCGCGCAGGGTGTCGACCGCGCTCGGGTGCGCCGAATAATCCAGCAACTCAACAGCCTTGGCGTGATCCTGGGTGCGCACGGTCCCCACGAAGAGGGCGATGCCGCCGGCCGCCGGGTCACTGACCGCGGCGAGCGCCTCGTCGACCGACAACGCGGTGTCCCGCAGGTCGAGGAGACGGACCCGTGGGTCTGGCACCGTCATACGTCGTTCTCCTGATTCTGCTGCGAGCGAACACGTGCCGGGCGGCGGAACCACACCGGCTGCTTCGTGGTTGTCTAGTGCAGAGCCTATTCACCGCTTCCGGCGCGCAGACGCCGCGTGCCGCATCCCGGTCATCGGCAAGGAGAAGACATGTCGAACAACCCACCCGAGCGCCCAGACGACCAGTCCGGGGACGACGACGGCCAGGAGCCGGACCTGTCCGAGTTGCTGCGGTCGATCCTCGGGGGCGACTCCGGGAACGACCAGCTGGCCGGTGCCCTGGAGCAGATGGGCGTGCAGGGCCTCAACCCGCAGATGATGGAAGCCCTGCAGAACCAACTGCAGGCGATGATGTCCGCGCCGGTCGACGGCCCGGTCAACCTCGAGCTCGCGACCGACGTCGCCCGCAAGACGGTGTCCGCCGCGGGCGACGCGAGTGTCGGCGCGGCGACCGTGCGTGACGTCGAACAGGTCGTCCAGGTCGCCAACCTGTGGCTGGACGAGGTCACCGAGTTCGCGGCGGTCGGCCCGGCCAAGGCGCTCAGCCGCGCCGAATGGGTGGAGCAGACGATGCCGATGTGGCGCCAGCTCGTCGAGCCGGTCGCCGGCGGCGTCAACAGCGCGATCGAGCGGGCGATGGGTGAGCAGTTGCGCCGCCTCGACCCGCACGACGCGGAGCAGATGGGGTTGCCGCCCGGCGTCGACCCGTCCGCGATGCTCGGCCAGATGCAGCCGATGATGGCGCGGATGAGCGCCGGCATGTTCGGCGCGCAGATCGGTCAGGCGGTCGGCGCGCTGGCCGGCGAACTCGTCAGCGGCACCGAGGTCGGTCTCCCCCTCACCGATGGCGTCGCGATGCTGCCGGCCAACGTCAAGGACTTCGCCGAGGGGCTCGAGGTCGACGCCGGCGAGGTCCACCTCTACCTCGCGATCCGCGAGGCGGCGCGCGCCCGGCTCTTCGCCTCGGTGCCGTGGCTCGGCCCGGCGCTGATCGCCGCCGTGCAGTCGTATGCCGGGGACATCTCGATCGACACCGAGGGCATCGAACGCGCCGTGGCGGACGCCGACACGTCCGACCCGGAGTCGATGCAGGAGGCATTGCAGGGTTCGCTCTTCAGCCCGGAGCCCTCCGAGGCCCAGCAGCGGGCGCTCGCGCACCTGGAGACGTTGCTCGCGCTGGTCGAGGGCTGGGTCGAGGTCGTCACGAACGAAGCCGCCGGCAAGCACCTGCCGCACACCGTGCAGCTGTCCGAGGCCGTGCGCCGCCGCCGGGCGTCCGGCGGTCCGGCCGAGCGCGTCTTCGCCTCCCTCGTCGGTCTCGAGTTGCGACCACGCCGGTTGCGCGACGCCGCTGCCGTCTTCACCGAGCTCGAGAAGGCACTCGGCTCGGCCGAGCGGGACGACGCCTGGAAGCACCCCGATTTCGCACCGTCCACCGCGGATCTGGACGACCCGAGCGGCTACGTCCGGCGTCGACAGTCGCCCGACGACGCGGCGCCGCAGCCGGACGAGGTCGACACCGCGCTCGAGGCGCTGCTCGCCCAGGGGACCGCGGAGTTGGATGCCGAACGTGAGAGCAAGGGAGACGACGGCGACGGCGAGGACCCCAGCGGCGGTTCCGGCGACGGTCCGAGTGCCCGGTGACAGCCGAGACTGCATTGGCTGACTCACGGAAGGCATTGCGGGACAACGCTTTCGAGGTGCTGCGCGCCGCACCACCGAATGCGACGCGTGATGCGTTCGAGGGACACCTCGCGTCATACGAGGACGTCCTGTGGCGGGACGGACCGCCCGAGCACTTCACCGCCAGCGCGGTGGTCTTCTCGGCCGACCTGAGCCAGGTGCTGCTGGTGCTGCACAAGAAGGCGAAGCTGTGGTTGCAGCCCGGCGGTCACTTCGAGGACGGCGACACGACGGTGGCCGGCGCCGCGGTGCGCGAGGCGACGGAGGAGTCCGGCATCGACGGGCTGACCGCCGTGCCCGGCGCGCTGTTCCTGCACCGGCACGACCTGGCCGCGGCATTCGGTCGGTGCACGGCGCACTGGGACCTGCGGATCGCCGCAGTCGCCCCGCCGGGCGCGACCATCACGGTCTCCGACGAGTCCGACGACGTGCGGTGGTGGCCGGTGGACGACCTGCCCGACCCAACCGACCCGGACCTGGCCGAGTGCATCGATCTCCTTCGGGGACAACTGGTTTCGGCCTGATCAGACGATGCCGCGCCCTTGCAGGGTGATGGCGATCGTTGCGCCATACGCGTGGCGGGTCGTGAACACCAAACGGGTGCCGCCCCTCACCTGGTGCACCGAGACACCGTCGTGTGGCCGCTCGACACGGCGCCGTCCGGGAACGGTCACGGTTATCGCGTCTCTTCCGAAGGTGGGATCGGACACCGCGATCGTCGTCCGACCACGATCGACCTCCTGGACGATGACGGATGCGGCGCCGTCGATCACGAGTTTCCCGAGCCGATGCGTGCGATCGGTGAAGCTGTTGGCCGCGACCAGCCCGAGCTGTGGGTGCCGAATCGCCTGCAGGTCGGTGGAATTCGCCAGCACGACCGGGCCGTGCCGTGTTCCGTCATACCGCTCCAGGGCGGACGCATCGGCACCGGGAACGATCGCGTAGGCGAGCGCGCCGGCGCCCTCGTCCGCCGGATGCGCGACGGACAGATCGAAGACCTGCTTCGTGACCTTGGTGTCCGGGTTCGACGCTCGCACGAGTCGCCGGCTGCGCTGCACGTCGCGCAGCCGGACGTCGACCACCGCGCCGTCGAGGAAGACGTAGCCGACGGAGTTCGCGCGCGTCACGTTGGCATAACGCAGCCAGCGCGGCCGGTGGGCCGCCCCCGGGCCGGCGAACGGCGTGCCGCCGCGCAGCACGCCGCTGACCGCGACGTCGTCCGTCGTCGCGGCGATCCGGCTGTCGATCGTCGTCAGCACGTCCCTGCCGTGCAGGTCGCAGACCCCGGCGACGAGCACGGCGATCTCGTCGTCCAGCAGGAACCAGGACTTCTGCGAGCGCGCGTTCGCGTAGGCGACGAAGTCGTCGGGCAACTCGCCACGACTCTTGGCGACATACGCGGCGTCGTCCGACTGCACCATGCCGGCCACCGCGTAGGTGCCGAGCGTCGCTCCCCCGGAGTAGTCGTTCGTGCCGAGCGGGAAGTAGACGTAGGTGTTCTGCGACACCGACGACGAGGTGAAGCCGGCCGCCGGGTTGTCGTAGAACTGCTCGCCATACAGCTCCGGGATGGTCTTGCGATCCTCCACCGGCGAGGTGACACCGCCGAGGCGGTAGGGCTCCACGGTCGTCACGTAGTCGACGCCGTAGGCCTGGCTCTGGTCGTCGCCGGTGAGGTAGAGATAGTGCGCCCCGTCGCCCTGGAACCAGGGCAGCATGTTCTCGCCGCTCATGTATTCGTACCTGCTGATCCGGCTCGAGCTGCGCGCCAGTGCGAACGTGTAGCCGGCGCGGCGGTGGACGTTCCGGTCCATGGCGTTGAAGGCGAACGTCGCTTCCCGGGGCAGGAGGTCCGCCGGGCGAATGCTCGCGTCCTCGATGATCTGCGCGTAACGCTGCACGCTGCCGGGTGAGGTGAACGAGGTCGGGTTGACGGGGACCTTCGTGGACTCGTGCAGGTATTTCACGTAGGACTGAAGATCGCCCGCGCCGGGCGATCCGGCATACGCCGAGAGCGTGACGGCCGACTCGACCACGCCGGCGGTGTCCTGGTAGCCGGTCGTGGTGCGCGAGATCGCCCGGCCCTTGATCATCTCCATCATCCAGCCCTGCGCGATCACCGGCGCGAAGGTGCGCGACAGCCAGCCGTTGACCTGATCGGCGAGGTTGGCGTCACTCGCGTAGGAGGTTCCGTCGAGCATCGCGATGGTCGCGGCGACGCGCGACAGCAGACCGGTGCCGTAGCTGCCGGTGTAGGCAACCGACGCGTGCTGGATGAATGACCCGTCGGCGTAGAAGCCGTCGGTGACGTCGTGTTGCAGGTTGTACGGGTCGATGGTCCGGTAGACGGTCAGCTGATCGGCGATCGCCTTGGTGATGCGAGCGTCGTCGCCGAGCACCGCACCCTGCACGATGCGATTGGTCGTCATGTCGGCCAGGTTGGCACCGGTGTCGAAGCGGGAGTCGAGGTCGACATCGCCGTTCTTGCCGCTGCGCAGATAGAGGTCCATCGCCTGCACGTAGGTCGCGGCGAGGTCGGGACGGTATGCCGCAAGCGTCTCGTGCAACACGGCCAAGGTACGGCTGACACTCATCGGGATGCCGATTTCCCAGTTGTACCAATTGCCGTAGTAGCCGGCCGCCTGGTCGCCGAAGTAGGTGTCGTAGAGCCAACTCAGCGCGTCGATCACCCGATGTTGCACGCCGGTGTTGCCGGCGAGGTCGGTGGGGACGTTCGACCCGTCGGGCAACGGCATCACCGTCGCGAACGCGATCTGACTGAGTTTCAGGTACGTGGTGTTCAGGTTCGGGTCGCTCGTGCCCAACGGCAGGCCGCTGAACAACTCGGTCGTCGGTGTCGCGACCATGGCCGCAAGGTTGCTCTGCGCGGTGTCGTGGAGCGCCAGCAACTTGCTCTGCACGGCCGGGTCGGCATTCGTCGCGGTCGTGCCGGCGAACGACCCCGCGATGTTGGCGAGCAGCCTGTCGTTGTCAGTCGCATCGGCGGCCGGTGCGGCGAGGCTGATCTGCGGCCATCCGAATGTGGCCATCGCGGCGCCGATTCCGGCTGTTCTCAATGCAGTTCGTCGACTGACGGGGCTCATGCTCATCTCTCTTCCGGATCGTGTGCACGGCCGCGGAACTGCCGGCCGACTCAGCCGTTGACTCAGCCGTCGTCCGACGGAGGCAACACGTCGGTGTCGCCGTCGCCCGACAACTCCAGACCGGCCCCGAACGCGACGCCGTCGAGGTAGCCACGGGCGCGTTCGAGCCGCGGGTAGGCCTCCAGCAGCGACCAGAAACTCTTGCCGTGGTCGGGCTGCAGCAGGTGCGCCAGCTCGTGCAAAAGGACGTAGTCGCTGACGTATTCGGGCATCCCCTGCAAGCGGTCGGACAGCCGGATCGTGCCGTTGGCCGGCGTGCACGACCCCCACCTGGCTTGCTGGTTGCTCACCCAGCGCACCGACACCGGGTGCGCCAGGCCGCCCAGGTAGCGGGTGGACAACTGCAGCGCGCGCTGCATCAACTCGGAGTCGGTGCTGCGCCCTCGGTCGGCGGCCGCCTGCACCTTGCGGACCATGTCGGCGACGAGTCGGTCCTCGTCCTTCTTGGACAGTCGAGCGGGCACCAGGACGACGATGCGGTTGCCCTCGCGGTATGCCGACACGGTGCGGCGACGACGCGCGGAGCGCCGCACTTCCACTTCGGGTGTGGCCGACGTCATACCTCGAACCTAAGCGATGGTGCCGACATTGGCGACCATTGGGCGGCCGACGAGACACGCGCCGTCCGCGGCTTTCCACTGATCCCACCCTCAGGGCCGACCCTGTGGACAACTTCTGCGCAGGACGGTCGTCCAGTGACACGGTGACTGCTTTCGCCGACCCCGACGTCGAAGGAAGGACGTGTCATGGTCGCTGGAGCCGAGGCCGTCGAACACGCCGAGCTGCCGCCGGAGCTTGCGGTACGTCGACGAGGCAACGACGCGGTGCTCGTGACGGGCCCGGGTCCGGGTGCGCTGATCCTCAATGGCCTCAGCGATGCCGAGATCACCGCGGCCATCGGTCTCACCGCCGCACTGCGGGGACCCGGTCATGGCGACTGCCGGACCGCTCCTTCGGCCCGCTGGCCGCAGGTGCTGGACTTCATCGAGCAGGCGGCGGCGCTGTTGACACCGCTCGACGACGTCACCGGGCAGGTCGTCGTGCTCGGTGAGGGCCCGCTGCCGGACGAGATCTGCCGCGCTCTCTCCCCCGTCGTGGGCCGGGTCATCACCGAGCCCGAGGCGCTGCTCGCGCCGGAGTTCGATCCCGCCATACACACTCCCGATCTGGTGATCCTGCCGGCGGTCGACGCGGTCACGGCATTCGCGGGGCGCCCGTGGCACGGTCGCGGCGTGCCACAGCTGCCCGTCGTGGTGTCGAGCGGGCGGCTCAGCGTCGGACCGCTGGTCCGGCCGGGCGCCGGCCCGTGTCTGACCTGTCTGGATCTGCACCGCGGTGCGCGCGACGCGGGCTGGGCGCCGTGGCTGGCATCCCGTGCAGTGCGCTCCGACATCGACGAGCTCGACGCACTGCCCGAGTTGCGTGTGGCGGCCGCCGCGCTCGCCACACTGATCGCCCGTGGGCTGTTGGAGAACCAGCCGTTGCCCACCGGCGTCGGCCTCTCCCTCGAGCGTCCGCAACCACGGGTGAACCACCACCTGTGGACTCGGCACCCGGCCTGCTGCGGCGGCGCGGAAGCACGAGTGACAATGGAGGCATGAGTGATCTGCCCCGGAAGTCCGTGACGCGCGCCGCGCGGTTGGCGACGCTGCCCCTCGGCATCGGCGCACGTGCTGCGGTCGGACTGGGCAAGCGGGTCGGTGGCCGCCCGGCACAGGCGGTCACCGCCGAACTGCAGGCACAGACCGCGGAACAGCTGTTCAGGGTCCTGGGCGGGCTCAAGGGCGGCGCGATGAAGTTCGGACAGTCGCTGTCGATGTTCGAGGCCGCGTTGCCGGAGGAGCTGGCGGCGCCATACCGCGCGACGTTGACGAAGCTGCAGGACACCGCGCCGGCGATGTCGACCGACTCGCTGCACGGGGTGCTGGCCGACCAGCTGGGTGTGCGGTGGCGGTCGAAGTTCGCGGAGTTCGAGGACACCCCACGCGCCGCGGCCTCGATCGGCCAGGTGCACCACGCCGTATGGCGGGACGGCCGCGAAGTGGCCGTGAAGGTGCAGTACCCCGGGGCCGCCGAAGCGTTGATGTCCGACCTCAACCAGCTGTCCCGGGTCGCCCGGATGAGCACCAGCTGGGTGCCGGGGCTCGACGTCGCGCCGATCCTGCGTGAGCTGAAGGGGCGAATGGCCGAGGAGACCGACTACAGCCTCGAAGCCGCCATGCACGAGCAGTTCGCCGAGGCGTATGCCGACGACCCGCACTACCTGCTTCCCGGCGTCGTCTTCGCGACCGAGCAGGTCATCGTGAGCGACTGGATCGACGGGGTCCCGCTCTCCAAGATCATCGAGTCGGGCACGCAGGACGAGCGGGACCTGGCTGCCGCGCGCTACTTCGAGTTCCTGGTGAGCGGCCCCGAACGCGCCGGGCTGCTGCACGCCGATCCGCACCCGGGCAACTTCCGTCTGCTGCCGGACGGGCGACTCGGGGTCCTCGACTTCGGCGCGGTCAACCGGCTGCCGGATGGCCTGCCGACCGCGATGGGCGAACTCATCACGGCCGCGTTGCGCAACGACGAGGTGGCGTTGCTGGACGGGCTGCGGGACGAAGGGTTCGTGAAGCGTTCGATCGACGTCGACGCCCAGGACGTCCTCGACTACCTCGGCGTGTTCCTGAAACCGTTGCGCAGCAACGATTTCCGCTTCGACCGCGACTGGTTGCGCGGCATCTTCAACTTCCTGAACGATCCCCGCAACACCACGTTCACGGTCGGTCTCCGACTCAACCTGCCGCCGAGTTACGTGATGATCCACCGCGCGTGGCTCGGCGGGATCGCGGTGCTCTGCCAGATCGGCGGCAACGTGCCCGCCCGCGCGATCTTTGATCGATGGGTCCCCGGCGCCGACCTGCCGCCGCTAACGCGATAGCGATCGGCCGTCGCGGAACCCCTCGGTCCGTGGACCGCCGAGCCTCGGTATCGCCGCGAGCAGGGTCTTGGTGTAGTCGGCTCGCGGATCCGTGAAGAGGTCGGCACACACCTGCTCCTCCACGATCTCACCTCGGTAGATGACGTTCACGCGGTCGCACAGTGTCCGCACTATCGACAGGTCGTGCGAGATGAACAGGATGGACAGGCCGACCTCGTCGCGCAGGTCGGACAGCAGGTTGACGATCCCTGCCTGGACCGAAACATCAAGCGCCGCAACGGGTTCGTCCGCGACCAACAGCCGCGGCTCGATGGACAGCGCTCGGGCGATCGCGATGCGTTGCCGTTGGCCGCCGGACATCCCGGCGGGACGCGAGCCGAGCAGCGACGTCGGCAGCCGGACCATCTCCATGAGTTCGCCGCACCGCTTCTCGATCGCACCGCCGCGCAATTCGGTATGGCGATGGAGCATCTCGGCCAGGGTGCCGCGAACCGTCATACGCGGGTCGAGTGAGCCGTACGGATCCTGAAAGACCATCTGTATGCCGCGCCGGTCCGCCCGGCTCCGCCGCGCGCCGAACGCCTTACCCTCGAAGGTGATGGTGCCGGAATCGATCGCCTGCAGACCGACCACCGCCCGTGCCAGCGTCGACTTTCCGGATCCGGATTCCCCTACCAGTCCTACGATTTCGCCGGCATCGACATCCAACGAAGCAGATTTCACCGCCTGCACGATGGTGCGGGTCTGCTTCTGCCGGAACGTCACCACGACGTCCGAGCAACGCAGCTGCGGATCTTCGGTCATCGGCCCTCCTTGGCGAGCTGGACCGACGAGGCGTCCTGCCCGACCGGGTGGAGGCAGTGCAGCTCGCGTCCCACGATCTCGGAGGTGTCCGGCACCCGCGCCTCCGCGCAGTCGTCGCCGCGGTACTCACAGCGGGGCGCGAACGGACAACCCGCGGGTCGGTCACCCAGCGCGGGCGCAGTGCCGGGGATCGAATACAGCCGTCTGCCAATCCGATCCACGTCCGGCGTCGATCGCAACAGTGCCTCGGTGTAGGGATGAGCGGGCCGCTCGAACACGGCACGCAGGTCACCCGACGCCTCCATGACGTTCCCCGAGTAGAGCACCGTGACCGAGTCACACAACTGCGCGACGACGGCGAGATCGTGCGTCACGTAGAGCACTCCTGCGCCGAGCTCGTCCCGCAGATGGGTGAAGAGGCTGAGGATCTGCTGCTGGACGGTCACGTCGAGCGCTGTCGTGGGTTCGTCGCAGAGGATCAGCTTGGGCTTGCCCGCGACGGCCGCCGCGATCATGACCCGCTGCTTCAGACCGCCGGACAGCTCGAAAGCGTAGGCGTCGACGGTGTGCTCGGCGTCATGGATGCCCACCAGCTTCATCAGGTGTATGGCGTAATCGCGCGCGTCAGCACGACGCATCCGGTCCCGGCGCATCACTGCGTCCACGATCTGCTCGCCCACCGGGATCACCGGGTTCAGGGCAACGGACGGTTCCTGGAAAATCATCGAGATTCCGGCGCCACGAATGCGTTTCAGCTGTTGGCGAGCCTTCTTCGAGCGTTGGGACAGGTCGAAGGTCTGGCCGTCGAACTCCATCCGGCCGGAGACGACGGTCGCGTTCGGCGGCAACAGCCCGAGGATCGCCCGCAGCGTCAGGCTCTTGCCCGAGCCCGACTCACCGACCAGACCGCGTGCCTCGCCGGGTCGCAGCGCGAACGAAACGTGCTCCAGCACCGTGTGTTCCGCCCCGCCCACCTGCAGGCTGACGGTCAGGTCATCCATCGTCAGCAGCGAACCGCTGTCGTCCATGGTGCTCCTCATCGCTCGACCCGCAGGGCATGGGCAAGACCGTCACCGATGAAGGACAGCGCGAGGCTCGTCCAGATCACCGCTCCGGCCGGGAACAGGGTCACGCCGTAGTAGCCGCCGGCGAGGAACTGCTGACCGTCGGACATCATCGATCCCCAGTCGGGCGTGGGCGGCACGATGCCGAGACCGAAATAGCTCAGCGTCACGATGACTCCGACGTTCATCACGATGTCGCTCATCGCGTAGACGATCGCCTGGGTCGCGACGTTCGGAGCGATGTGCCGCCACAGGATCCGGGTTGTCGAGATGCCGCCCGCCTCGCAGGCGGACACGAATTCCTTGTTGCGCAGCACCATCGCCTCGCCGCGGACCAGTCGGGCGTATGCCACCCAGGAAACGCAAGTGATGGCCACGAAGATGCTCCATGCCCCGTTGCCCAGCACGAAGACGAGTGCGATGACCAGGATGAAGAACGGAAACGCGGTCACGATGTCGGCCAGTCGCATCATGATCGTGTCGACCCAACCGCCGAAATAGCCTGAGACTATTCCGAATACGACGCCGATGAGGAACGGCGCAATGACTGCGACCACGGCGATCGTCAGGTCGCTGCGAGCGCCGTACACGACGCGGGAGAAGACATCCCGACCGAGGTTGTCGGTGCCGAACCAGTGACTCCCGGACGGCCCGAGGAGTGCATGCAGCGCGTCAGGTTCGGTCGGACTGTGTTGGGTGATCAATGGCGCGAAAACAGCTGCGATCACGAGCAGCCCGAGCATCAGACCGCCGATCCAGAGCTGCAGGTTGTGCCGCCGCATCCAGCCGGGAGCCCACCCGGCAGCTCGGCCGGGCGGCTCGGCGACCGGTGGAGTCACCGCCACTGTGGTCTCACTCGTCGTCATGACAACCTCGCTCTCGGATCGAGCCGCGCGTACACGAGGTCGGTGACGAGGTACACGACGACGACCAACAGCCCGAACACCAGCGTGCAGGCCTGAACCAGCGCATAGTCCCTGTTGAGGATGCCGGTCATCAGCATCGACCCCATGCCGGGTATGGCGAACACCTGCTCGATCACCAGGGCTCCGCTGGCCAATGCACCGACCTGTATGCCGAGGATGCTGACGCCGGATATCGCAGCGTTCCGCAAGACATAACGTCGGCGAATCGGGCCGGTTCCCAAGCCTTTTGATTGTGCGAAGGTGACGTACTCACTGCCGTACGACTCGATCATGGCGGCGCGCAGACCCCGCACGAGCAGGGGAACGATGCTCAACGCGATCGTGAAGGCGGGCAGCACCAGCGCCCACGCCCGGTGACCGATTCCGCTCGGATAGCCGCCGGCCGGGAAGATCGCCACCCGGACGCCGAGGAACAGGATGAGCATGCTGCCGATGAAGAAGGTCGGCGAACCCTGCATCACGGCGTTGAAGATGCGGACCGCGAAGGCGGCCCATCCATTGGGCTTGGTCGCGCTGCGGGATGCGAGCGGGACGGAGATGAGCGCCGCGAGGATCGCGCTGAGCACGATCAGGATCAAGGTCACCGGCAGCCGTTGCGCCATCAGCGAGGTGATCGAGGAGTGGTAGTAGAACGACGTGCCGAGATCGCCCCGGGCCAATTGCCCGAGATACGACAGGTACTGCATCGGCAGGCTCTGGTCCAGACCCCATTGGTGCCGCAGGGCGGCGACCGAGGCGGCATCCGCCTTCTCCCCCAACGCTGTTCGCGCCGGGTCACCCGGCGCCAGGTGCATCAGGATGAAGGAGATCGTGACGACTCCCCACACGACGGGTATGGCGAGCAACAAGCGCCGCACGAGCCACCGCAACACAGAACACTCCTTTCGCTCGGCTACGGGGCACTACTTGGACAGCCACGCCTTCTCGAGGAAGTAGTTCCCGGTCGCGCCGGGCTTGAAGCCGCCGACCTTGCTGGAGTAGGAGTAGATGCCGGGCACGTAGAACAGCGGGATGTACGGCACGTTCTCGTTGATGATCTCCTGCATCTGGTCGTAGGCCTTCTTGCGCGTCGCCTGGTCCGAGGCACTGCTGGCCGACGCAGCGAGCTTGTCCATCTGCGCGTTCTGGAACCACGTGTAGACCGTGTGCACGCCACCGCTGAAAGTGCCTGCGAATCGAGCGATCTCGTCCGGGTCGACGATGTCGGTCGTGTAGAGACCGAACGCCATGTCGTAGTTCCCAGCGTGCTTCGCCGTCACGATCGCGGACGGGTCGAGGGTCTTGATCTTCACCTTGATGCCGATCTTGGCGAGGTTGCTCTGCACCAGCTGCGCCTCGCTCGAGGCTCCCTGCGACCCGGACGCGATGGTGATCGTCGTGGTGAACCCGTTGGGTTTGCTCGACTTCGCCAGCGCTGCCTTGGCTGCCTTCAGGTCGAAGGCGGTCGGTTTGATCGACGAGTTGTGCGCCCAGCTGGTCGGTGACAGGTAGGAGCCCGCGATGGTGCCGTGACCGTTGTAGACCGCCTTCAGGATGGCTTCCTTGTCGATCGCGAGCCGGATCGCCTTACGCACATTGATGTCGTTCAGTGGTGCGTGCTTGGTGTTCATCCCCAGGTAGTCGACCTCGCTGGAGGGGAACGTGCTCACCTTCAGCGTGGGCTGCTTCTGCAAGGTGGCGATGCTGGAACTCGGTGGGTACTCGTTGATCTGGATCTGCCCACTGCTCAGCTGAGTGCCTCGGGTGTTGCTGTCCGGGACGACCGTGAAGTTCACCGAGTCGAGACGGGGAGTGTCCTTGCGCCAGTAGCCGGCGTTCTTGACGATCTTGAGACTGCTTCCCTTCGTCCAGCTCTGGAACGTGAACGGCCCCGAACCCACCGGGTGGGCGGCGAACGCCTGCGCCGACTTGCCGCCGTAGTTCTTCGGCACGATCGAGTTCGCGTAGAGCGCCAGGTCCGCGGGAAGCGGCGCCCACGGTGTGTCGGTGTGGAAGACGACGGTGTGGGCATCCGGCGTGTCCATCTTGGTGATGATCGAGTCGATGAACGAGAACGGAGCATCCTTCTTCTGGTTCTGCTCGATCGAGAACTTCACGTCTGCCGAGGTCACCGGCTGCCCGTTGGTGAACTTCGCGTCCTTGCGCATGTGGAAGGTCCAGCTGAGCTTGTCCGCTGACTGCTTCCACGAGGTCGCCAGGGAGGGCTGCACCCCCTTGCCGTTCTGGGCCGGCACCGTCAGCGTGTCGTAGATCTCCTCGATGATCCAGATCGAGGCGTTGTCCGTGGGTACCGACGGCAGCAGGCTGGTCGCCTCATCCGCCCGGGCCATCACCAGATTCCCGCCGGTCGTCGGTTTCCCGGCACTGCCACCACCGGACGACCCGGACGAGCACGCTGCCAAGGATGCGGCAGCCGCCACGACCACCACGCTGTTCAGGGTCTTCCTGCGTGTCATGAAGGTCCGCTCCTGTCAGGGAATCATGAGGTGCGCCGAGACGAGAGCTGCGTTTCCGCACTCACTCAGCTGCGTCGGGCAGGAGCCAGAGTAGGTGCGGATCTCGTGCAGCCGGGCTGGTCATCAGCACGAAAGTTCGGCGCGAACTTGGTGCGGTTGAACGGTTTTCGACAGCCCTTCAGCCACTAGCTTCGGGATGCCCGCGCCGGCGACTGCGCCCGCGCGCCATCCCCGATACGAAGGAGCACCCGGTCGAGATGTCGAACGAGACGATCCGGATCCCGCTCGAGACAGGGCTCGACGCCTTCTTCGCGCAGCATGTCGCGGCGGGCATGTACAAGGGACTCGCGTACGGCATCACCGGCCCGTCCGGGCTGCGACATGCTGCCGGGTTCGGCGTGGTGACCGATGAGGGACTCGTGCCGGACGCCGACACCGTTTTCCCCATCGCTTCGATGTCCAAGAGCTTCATCGCCTGCGCGGCGCTGATCGCGCGGGACCGCGGACTGCTCTCCCTGGACGATCCGGTCACGACATACTTCCCGCAGTTCGTCGCGTCCGGAACGTTCGAGGATCCCTGCGAACCCCCGACCCTCGGCATGCTCTTGTCGATGTCGGGCGGGCTGACCGAGGACAACTCGTGGGTCGACCCGTTCATCGACGCGTCCGAGGACGTGCTGCTCGATCACATCAGCAAGGGACTGCGGTACAGCCATGTCCCCGGAGCGGTCTACGAGTATTCGAATCTCGGCTACACACTCGCCGGACTCGCGGTCGGCAAGGCCGTCGGCGCCCGGATCGAGGACTTCGTCCGCGCCGAGATCTTCACGCCTCTCGGGCTGACCTCCACCTGCTTCGACAACGCCGCCCCTGCCGACATCAGTCGCGCCACCGGCTACCACCTGGACGCCGAAGGCGCCTGGGTCGGCTACCCCTCCGTGGCATCCGTGGCGTTCGCAGCAGCCGGCGGCATCATGAGCACGATTTCGGACCTGTCCCGCTGGGTCACGTGGTTGGGTGCCGCGTTCCGCGCCCCGGACGACAACGACACCCCGATCCTGCGGCGCTCCTCACGACGGGAGATGCAGCGGCTGCACATCCTGGACACCCCGTCCCTGTCCCTGGGACCGGACGGCGAACTCCGGCCGTCGATGGCCGGCTACGGGCTCGGGCTGCGCATCGACGTCGACCTCCGGCACGGGACCATCGTCGGCCATGGCGGTGGGCTGCCCGGATTCAGTCTCTACATGTGCTGGCACCCC
Organism: Flexivirga sp. G2; assembly: GCF_055397625.1. NCBI lineage: Bacteria > Bacillati > Actinomycetota > Actinomycetes > Micrococcales > Dermacoccaceae > Flexivirga > Flexivirga sp. G2. The sequence continues at coordinate 983,905 of NZ_AP039675.1, read as the reverse complement.
AACTCCGGACAGGGCATCGTCGCGCTCACCAACAGTCATCGTGGCAGCGCCGGCACGCTGTGCTCGACAGCTCTCGGCCGGCTTCTGTCGTATGACGACACCCCCGCCGAAACCATCCGATTGTGGCCGGAGACAACGCAATTGCGAGATGCTACCGAGCGACTGGTACGCGACTGGAACGACGACCTGGCGGCGGAGATATTCGCCCCGAACATCGACTTCGATCGCTCGCTGACAGAACGGCGCGCGGAGATCGACCGGCTCGTCGCGGAGGTCGGACCCCTCGCCGCGCCGCGTCCGGGTGCGGCGGTCGTCTCGGCCGCGACCGCCGCCGATGTCACCTGGTCGATTCCTGGCGAGGGTGGCGAGCTGCTCTGCATGATCCACCTGACGCCGGTGGAGCCGGCGCAGATCCAGGAGTTCGTGATCCGTGCCGTGCCCGCGGGCCGGCCGCGGGCGGCGGCGCCGGTGGACATCTCGCCGCGGCGGGCCAACCTGGGTGACAGTGCCCTCACGCCGCTCTGGAAGGTGAGTGTCGAGATCGACTGACGCGGCCGAGCCTGCTCAGCAGACGAGCCGCTCCACCCGGAACCGTTCGAGCTGCTCGACCTCCGGTGGCGTGCACAGGCCGGGGCCCTCAGGCACCGCGATGTGACCGTTGACCATCTCGATCGGCGTGGTGAGATCCTCCCGGTAGAAGCGATTCGACGCCGAAACATCACCGACGAGCGTGAACCCGGGGAGCGCTGCCAGGGCGACGTTGGCGGCGCGACCGATCCCGGTCTCGAGCATCCCACCGCACCAGACCCCCACGCCGTGAGCACGGGCGAGATCGTGGATCCGGCGTGCTTCGAGATAGCCACCGACTCGGCCAGGTTTGATGTTGATGATCGCGGTGGCGCCGAGTGCGATGGCACTGGCCGCGGACTCCGCGGAGACGACCGATTCGTCGAGGCACATCGGCGTGCGCATCATCCGGCTGAGCCGGGAGTGCTGGTAGAGGTCGTCCTCGGCCAGTGGCTGCTCGATCAGCAGCAGGTCGAACTCGTCGAGTGCTCGCAGGTGGGCCGCGTCGGAGAGGGTGTATGCCGCATTCGCATCGACCTGCAGTGGGATCGACCCGAACTGTGCCCGAACCGCGCGGACCGGTTCGACATCCCAGCCGGGCCGGATCTTGAGTTTGATACGCCGATAGCCGTCGTCGAGATATCCGCCGACCGCGTCGAGCAGTTCGCTCACCGTGTCGTGGATGCCGACCGAGACACCACACGGCACATGGGTCCGGGTGACACCGAGATATCGCGCGAAGCTTGTTCCGGATGCTCGCAGTTGGGCATCCAGCACCGCCATCTCGAGCGCCGCCTTGGCCATCCGATGTCCGACGACCGGAGCAAGCGAATCCGCCACCGTCTCCGCGGTTACCTCGTCCCGCAACCGCGGCAGGAGGAAGCGGGTCAGGACGTCGACGACGGCCGCGACATACTCGCTCGAATAGTCCGGCGCCGCGAGCGCTACACACTCCGCCCAGCCCGTGACCGAGGTGCCCGCGACCTCCGCCTCGAGTTCGAGGACGAGCACGGTGCGTTCGGTCTGGGTCGAGAACGAGGTCGTGAACGGAGCGACCAGCGGCATGCGGACGGTGTGCACGGTGAGTCGAGAGATCTTCATCCGGGAGCCTTCGTGAGTAGGTAGAACCCTGCCGGGTCGAATCCAGTGACGCCCCAGCCCTGCTGGAGCAGTTCGGTGAACGCGTCCCCCGTCGCGTGCCGCCATCGGTCGGCGAGCTCAGGGTCGTGCGACCGCAACGCCGCGATGTCATCGGGTATGGCGAGCCGACACGCCACCGCTTCCGCCGGCAGCTCCACGAACACGGGTTCGCGGGCGCGCCCGACCTCCAGGACCGGTCGCACCTCGCCGTTGTCGGCCGGTTCGGTCGGCGGCCAGCGCGTGAGATCCCAGTGCACGACCATCCGGTCGCTGCGCTGGCCCTCGTTGAGGCCGTCAGTCATCTCGCCGTAGAAATCCGGGATGTAGTCGACAGCAGCTGCGCCGAGCCGCCCGAGGTTGAAATAGGCGTTGCGCGCCACCAGCGGGTCGTAGGTCCAGGAGATCGCGGCGAGCCCACGACGCAACGCCCACGCCCGTTGATGCAGCTTGAGCGCCGTGCCGATCCCGTGCCCGGAGTTCGACGGGCGCACTCCGGCGATGTGCGAGTGAAGTCCGGACTGCATCGGCGGGGTGCAGAAGCCGACGCAGACCCCGACGAGCTCCTGTTGCGCGAACGCGCCCGCGACGTAGTTGTCGGCGTGCAGCAGGGCGATCAGCAGACTCGCCTCGATGGGTGGGCGCCCGCTGCCGGACGCCCATATCTCCGTGAGTAATTCGCACGCATCCGGGGTCTCGTCCACATAGAGCCGACGTATGTCGACCTGGCCGGCCCGGGCGTGCGCGACTGCAACGCGGCGCGCCGCATCCACCGCCGCACTACTGGATGACATCGGCTTCCCGGCTCTCCCCGTGCAACAGACGGCGGATCAGGGCCGCGAGCAACTCGGTTCTCGGCACGATGTGCTCGACCAGAACGTGTTCGTGCTCGGCGTGCGCCCCGTCGCCCACGGCACCGAGCCCGTCCAGGGTGGGGACGCCGATGCCCGCGGTGAAGTTGCCGTCCGACGCACCGCCGACGGACATGGTCGACAACTGGTCGATCCCGACGGTGGGTGCCAGGTCCTGCGCGATCCGCGCCAACCTCGTCGACGAATCCCGTTGCAATGGGGGCCTGTTCGGTCCCCCACGCACCTCGATGCCGGCCGTCGGCACCTGCGCGGTGAGGCCGCGCATCGCACGGTCCACCCGCTGCTGTTCCGAGTCGGTCCACATCCGCGCGTCAACGGAGAGCGCGGCATGTGCGGGCACTGTGTTGGTCGTCGTACCCGCCCGGAGCACGGTCGGCGTGACGGTCGTCCCCCGGTCCGTGTCGCCCAGTGCCAGCACCGCATGAACCTGGTGGGCGATCTCGACCGCGGCATTGACGCCTGCCTCCGGCTCGAGTCCGGCGTGCGCCGCGCGACCGGTCACCTCGACGTCATACAACGAGACGCCCTTGCGACCCACCTTGAGCGCACCGCCCGGCCCCGACGCCTCGAGCACCAGTGCAGCGACACAACCGGCTGCTTCCTCCTCGATCAGCGACCGGGAGGTCGGCGAACCGATCTCTTCGTCACCGGTGACGAGAAGCGTTGTGCCATCGATGGATTCGCCATCAGCAAGCAGCCCGGCCAACGCATGGAAGGCCTGCACGAGGCCGGTCTTCATGTCGAAGCACCCTGGCCCGCGCAGCACTCCCGACTGTATGGCGAACGGGATTCTCTCGAGGGTGCCCTGCGGCCAGACCGTGTCATGGTGCGCCAGCAGCACGACACGAGCCGGTCGGCGGCCGAACCGCCAGCGCAGGTGACTGCAGCCCTCGATCGCGATGCGGTCGGCCTCGGCTCCGAGCCGTTCCCGGCCGATCCGTGCGACGAGATCCGCACTCCTGGCGATCGCAGCCTGATCGACGGACGGTGACTCGCACTCGACCAATTCGCGGACGTCGTGCAGCATCTCGGGGAGCCGGTCCGGTCGGGCCGTGTGCGTCTCGGTCACTCGGTCAGCATCGAACATGCGGCGACGGCATTCCTCATGCGAACAGACGAACTTCGCAGCAGCGGTTGTCCGCTCGAACGAAGCGGACCCTCTCGCCCGACGGGCGGTCAGGCGGTCAGCCGGAACTGGAGCATGAGTCGGAACCTGACCTCTGGATCGGTCAGGTCCACCCCGGTGAGGTCGACGACCCGGCTCAGCCGGTAGCGGAAGGTGTTCTTGTGGACATGCAGTGCCGTCGCGGCAGTGCCGACATCACCGAAATGATCGAGCCAGGCACGCAACGTCTCCTCGAGGGCGGACTGGTGCCGCTCGTCATACGTGCGCAGCGCGGCGATCGGCCCGGAGAGTGTGCTCCCCTCTCGACTCATCAGATCCGTCAGTCGCATCAGCAGACCCTGCACCTGCACATCCTGCGCGAGTACGACGCGGTCCGGGGAGTCCGGCGTGGACCGCAGCACGCGCAACGCGAGGTCGGCATCCCGACGCGACCCGTCCAGCGCTGCGACCGACCCGGCGATCGTGCCGATCCCGACGACCACGCGATCGCAGTCCCGTCCCGCCCGGCGGGAGAACTCCCCCGCGAGGCGACGCACTTGTCCCAGATCGACGGGCCGCTGTTCGTCCGCCGGCACCACGGCGTACACGGTGTCGTCGACCGCAGCGGCCAGTGCATCCGGGATCTCCGAATGCAGCAACATACGCAACGCCCCGGCGAGCCGTTCCAACTCCGCCGACGTGGCAGCGTCATCGGCTGTCTCGTCCCGCACACCGACAGCGATCACGCAGCCACCGGTCACCGTATGCCGCATCTTGGCCACCGCCTGTTGAGCGGCCGTCCCGCCCTCGATCAGGGCGCCCACGGCCGCCGCCCGCCACCGGCTGGAAGCATCGGCCGCCAGCCGATTCCGCAACATCGCGATCGCCGCAGTGCTGGCCGCCTCCCGCATGGCCGCCGCCCGTTGATCCGACAACGGATTGTCGACCACGGCCCAGATCGATCCGAGGACCTCGTCGCCGGCGCAGATCCGAACCGCCGATCGCGGTCGAATCCCGTCGCCGATCGACCCGATGTAGATGGGTTCGTTCGAGGCGTAGAGGCGGCGGAAGGCCCCGCGTTCGATCAGCCGGTCGTTGTAGCGGCGGGGCACCTGCTGTCCGAGCACGCTTGCCTTGCGCGCCTCGTCGGCATCGCCCTGGTCCGCGGAGAAGGCAAGGATGTGCGATCCGATGTCTTCGACCGTCACAGGTGCACTCAACAGATCGGACAAAGCATTCGCCACCTCGAACAGGTCCAGACCATCGTGCGCGGGCGTCATGGCATCGATACCGTCGTGTCGTCTGCTGTCGAGGATGCCGGCGATCTGGATCCAGGAGGCTCCTCGAACGAGACCGAGCAGGACCACGCCGCCATCTCGCACCTGCTCGGTGATCCGTTCGGTCACGGTGACCGGCTCACGTACCACCAGGGCGGCCGCGTGGTCCTCGGCCAACCGTTGCAACAACGCCTCCACCGCGTCAGGACCCTGCACCCCGATGCCGAGCACGATCGCATCCTCCGGAATCTCCGGTGGATCAGTGGGATCGAACAGCACGACGCCGGAGGTGTGCCTCTCGCGATCGAGCGCCCCGGCGTGCGTCGTGAGCAGGGTCAGCCCCAATCGCTCAACGATGGTGCCGAGCGTGGTGTGGTCAGACATCGACGGCCCTCCCGGGAACGGGCCGGCCCATTCGGACGTGCAGGATCGGGTGTTCTGCAAGATCGGGCGTCGCGGCGGCCGGCGGACAATGTGGTGTCCCGATCGTCTGCCATTCCCGGCGCCGCTGCAGCGAATAACGCCGCCGCGCTCACATCGCAAACCGGGTTGTCCGGTCGGAGCCCGTCGTTCGCACGAACGAACGTGCCCGGCGACCAGTTTGGTCGCCGGGCACGTTCGGAGCGGCGGAGCCGCGGACAGCCGGGTGGTTACTGGACCTGGATGACCGGCGAGAGCACGGTGCCATCGGGCGGCGTGCAGGTGCCGGCGATGGTCGATCCGTCGAACGCTCCACCGTGAGCTGTCAGACTGATGTCGAACGGCTTCAGGGTGACCAGAATCGATCCGGCGCTCGCACCGGCGGTCTCGGCTGCGCCGGTGCCGGTGGCGGTCGTGGTGAGGCCGCCGGTGCCCGCCGGGTCGACGGTCGTGGTCGGGACGGTCAGCGTCGCCGTCCGGTCGCCCGGGTTCACGACGGCACCCGACACCGTGTAGGGCGCGGTGCTGGTGCCGTCGAGCGAGGTCACGCCAAGCTGTCGCAGCAGGCCGCCCGACTGGGCGTCGGTGGTGACGGTTGCCGTGAGCGTCGGTGCCGGCAGCGCGTCGCCGGGCGCAGCGCTCGTCGGCGTCGTGGCGGTGAGGGTGAGCGTCCAGGTGGCGGTCAGCGGAACCGGGCTGGTCAGCGAGCAACTCACGGAGACGGGCCCGACGCTGGACTGGCCGGGAACGACACTCGCGCTCGCGGCGGGAGCGGCAGCAGCGGTGGCGATGACGGGCACCGACCAGGCGGCGCCCTTGGCCAGAGTACGGCGGGAAACCTGAGTCTTGCGGGTCTCGAGCTGAGACATGAAGCCCTCCTCGGGCGGGAAGTGTTGGAGACGCCTTAACTCATGTATGAGATCAGGCTCACACGTTTATACCCGAGTAAGTTACCGAAAAGTATCGGATCCACAGGATTGGGTAAATTCAACCCAGAAAGGACTAGGAAGGGTCAAGAATTCGCAAAACGGCGCGCGCGCCGGCAGCACCGAGCGGGCCGTGAGAAGGCGGAGCGGAAGACATGGCCGGCGACCGCCCCGACCACTCCAGCAGTACGACAAGCCGACGGCGCCGGGACGACGACCGGCGCGGTCGGCGGGATGAGCGAGCGCGAGCCATCCTGCCAACCGGGCCGTGAGAAGGCGGAGCACAAGACGTGGCCGGCGACCGCCCCGACCACTCCAGCAGTACGACGAGCCGACGGCGCCGGAGACGACGACCGGCGCGGTTGGCGGGATGAGCGAGCCCGCGAGCCATCCCGCCAACCACGCCGCGAGGAGTCGGAGCAGATGACATGGCAAAGCCGGCCGCGGTAAGCCGCGACCGGCTTTGCGATCGGACCGCCACTGAGGGGCGGCTGGTGGGCGTTCATCGACGTGGTGAGGTCGGCGGGGGAAGCACACGACTCACGTGTTTGCTTCGCCTGGCCGCCATCTGCCCTGTCGGTGGGCGCGGTCGGGTCGGTTCGACCCGCAGCAACTGGAACATGGTGGAAGCTCTTTCGGGATGGGTATCCCGACATGACCGGTGTTGCCCGGAAGGGACACACCGGCCATGCGGCATACCGGTGTCATGAAGTCGAATTGTGTTGGTACGCATGGAGATCACGCGGCCACGGTCTGCTTGCGCGGCCGACCACGCGGCCGCTTGCGCGGAATGACGACGCCCTGGGCGAACAACTCGCCGCCCCAGACTCCCCACGGCTCCGAGCGGTCCTTCGCCCCGGCCAGGCACTGGGCCTGCAGGGGGCAGCTGGCGCACAGCGCCTTGGCGAACTCGACGTCCTCCGGGCGCTCTGCGAACCACAGCTCGGGGTCGTTCTGGTGGCAGGGCAACTGCTCGCCGCATTCAGCAGCCAGGCCGGTCGCGTCTATCAGATCGGTCAACATCATCGGTGGCACCTCCTTGTCGCGGTGACCCCTGGTGCGGGGCCCCTCCTGCTCGGTCTGCGCGTGGTTCGCGCCGGCCGGTCGTTCCCTGATGGTGTTCGGCATGGAGTTCGGTCTTCCTTCTGGTGGTGGAAGCCCGCGACACAAAAAGGCCGCGGACCCTGGTGTCGGGTTCCGCGGCCTTGAAAGGACCGTTACGTCTGAGTCAGACGGGTGGCCTTGCAAGGAGGGAACACCGGACACCGCCGGCAAACTTGGAGTTGTAGGACTTGACTTCGCGCGTGCCACCCAGATCGGTGGCGCCCATCGCGGCGGCGGAGCTGCGATCGACGGAGCGCTCGCGCACGACGAAGCCATTGACACTTCCGGCGGCGAACGCACTGATCCCCTGGACCCGACCGCGGGCGGCAGCGAGGTGAACACTCGTCATCATCGGAAGGGCAGGCGTCATCGCGGCGTGCTCGTCACACGGCTGCGTCATCTGAATGTTTCCCATTTCGCCAACCCCTCCTCTCGCTCTCGCGGACCTCGTCGCGCCGCCTGGGCGCGCGAGCTGAACATCCAACAGGCTACGGGGTGCCCATGTACCCCGGCAACTGAATTAACGAGAATTTTTTGCAGGAAACTGTGGCGACTCGAAAAGTATTGCGTGCCAACGGGATTCGCCTGCAGAAAAATTCGGACGACGGGCGTATCGCCGACCTCCGACAGCGTCACGCACTGTCTTGCCCCGCCAAGCACTCGGCAGCGGCCGACACCGGGTCGGCTCCGTCCAGCACCGCCAGCACCGCGTCGCCGTAGGTGTCCCGCTTGTGCTTGCCGACTCCGGACACCCCGGCGAGGCCCGCGACGTCACGGGGACGGCTCTCGGCTATCGCGATCAATGTCGCGTCGGTGAACACCACGAACGCCGGCACCTTGGAGCGCATCGCAACTTCGAGACGCCACGCGCGCAGCGCCTCGAACTGCGCCTCGTCGTATGTCGCCGGGCAGTCCGTGCACCGGCCGATCTTGCGCTCGGCAGCGGTGTCCAACGTGGTGCCGCACGTCCGACAGGTCTTCGGCTTGGCGGCCTTCTTGGGCGCCGGACCGGACCGGGCCTTCGGCGCGCTGCGGGCACCCGGCCCGAGCACCGGCGCGGCCGCATCGAGGAACCGGGAGGGCCGACGGGACGCACGGCCGCCGGGATTACGTGCCGCGGCCCAGCTCAGCAGCAGGTGCTTGCGAGCGCGAGTCAGGCCGACATACAGCAGCCGGCGCTCCTCCTCGATCGCCTGTGGACCCTCCGCCATCGAGATCGGCAGCAGGCCGTCCGAACACCCGATGAGCAGCACGGCATCCCACTCCAGGCCCTTCGCCGCGTGCAACGACGCCAGCGTGACGCCCTCGACCGTCGGTGCGTGCTGCTCGGCCGCGCGCCGATCCAACTCGGCGACCAACTCCCGCAACCGGAAGTCCTCGTCGTTGCCACCGAGGTCGTCGGCCAGCTCGACGAGTGCATTCAGCGACTGCCAGCGCTCGAGCACCGCGCCACCTGCTGGACGCTGCGGGGACCAGCCCGCAGCCGTCACGATGTCGCTCACCAGCTTGCCGAGCTCGATGCTGCCGTCATCGGTCCGGACGGCACCTCGCAGTAATACCAGTGCTTTTCGCACTTCGTCCCGCTGGAAGAACCGCTCGCCACCACGCACCAGATAGGGAATGCCGGCGGCGGACAGCGCCTGCTCCACCGCCTCGCTCTGCGCGTTGATCCGGTAGAGAACCGCGATCTCACTGGCCGGCACGCCCTGCTTCAACAGCTTGGCCACCTGCTGTGCGACGCATGACGCCTCGGCATCGTCGTCGGTCAGCTGGCTGAGCGCCGGGGCCGGGCCGGGCTCGCGTTGCGCCTGCAACTGCACGGTCTCGGCATGCCGCGGGCCGGCCTGCAGCACGAGGTTGGCGAGGTCGACCACCTGCGGAGTGGAGCGGTAGTTGCGCACCAGCCGCACGGTCCGCGTGCCGGGGCGCTTGCCGGCGAAGTCGAGCAGGTGGCGCGGCGAGGCGCCGGTGAACGAATAGATCGTCTGCGCCGGGTCGCCCACCACGCACAGGTCGGGCCGGTCACCGACCCACAGGTCCAGCAATGCCTGCTGGGCCGCGTTGACGTCCTGATATTCGTCCACCACGAAGTGGCGGTATTGCCCGCGCACCGTGGCCGCGATGTCGTCCCGCTCCGCGAGCACCCCGGCCATCAGCAGGATCACGTCCTCGAAGTCGATGACGTCCCGGGCGGACTTGACCTCCTCGTAGGTCTCCCAGAGCCGGGCCATCGCGGTGAGGTCCAGCTCCGCGGGTGAACGCCCGGCCCGGGCGGCAGCCGCCCGATAGGTCTCCGGCGTCAGCATCGACACCTTGGCCCACTCGATCTCGGCCGCCAGGTCACGAATCACCACGCGGTCCAGCTGCAGCCGCAGCCGTGCTCCGGCCTCACCGACGACCGGTGCCTTGTGCTTGAGGATCTGCGGGAGCGGGCCGCCGATCGCCTGCGGCCAGAAATAGCGCAGCTGCCGCAGGGCCGCCGCGTGGAACGTGCGGGCCTGGACCGTCGGCAGGCCGAGGCCGCGCAGCCGCGTGCGCATCTCCCCCGCCGCCCGAGCCGTGAACGTCACCGCCAACACTCGATCGGAGCGATAGGCGCCGGAATGCACGCCATACGCGATCCGGTGCGTGATGGCGCGCGTCTTGCCGGTGCCGGCACCGGCGAGCACGCACATCGGCCCGAGCGGGTTGCTCGCGACCTCCCGTTGCTCCGGGTCCAGCCCGGCGAGGACGTCTTCGGGGTTCAGTGTCATCGGGCCTGCCGCAGGGACACGCCATCGTCGGGCTGGTCGATCGGCCCGCCGTACCAGTGCTCGATGAGGTGCCGCGCGATCGACAACCGCGCCGACAACCGCACCTCGCCGCTCGCGACGGCGGCGGCCAGCTCGGGTCGGGTGAACCAGCGGGCCGCGGCGATCTCCTCCGGGTCCAGTGTCAACTCGGTGCTGGTCGCGCGGCAGGTGTAGCCGACCATCAGCGACGAGGGGAACGGCCACGGCTGATCGCCGAGGAACTGCGCGTCCACGACCGGCACACCGACCTCCTCCATGACCTCACGGGCAACGGCGGTCTCGAGCGACTCGCCGGGCTCCACGAAACCAGCCAGCACCGACATCCCGTTGCCGGCGAAGTTGCGGCCACGGCCGAGCAACAGCCGGTCGTCGTCGTCGAGCACCGCCATGATCACCGCCGGATCGGTGCGCGGGTAGTGGTCACGACCGCAGTTGTCGCAGTGGCGCACCCAGCCGGCCTCCGTCACGACGGTCGCGGTGCCGCACTTGGAGCAGAACCCGGTCACTGCGTGCCAGCGACCGATGCCGGTCGCAGTGATCGCAATCGGCGCGTCGTCGGCATGCAATCGCATCCCGAGGTATCGCAGTCCCTCCGCCGGGACCTCGTCATCACCGTCCCGGAGCACCGCCAGCACCTCGCGTCCGGCGATCTCGCCCAAGTAGACGACGAGTTCGTCCTGATCGGCGGGCTCCGGAGCGCGGTAGTGGAGCCGGTTGCCGTCACCGGTGTTGGGAAGCCTGTCGCCATACACGTCCAGCACGGCGGTCGACGGGTCGGCGAGAAGGGCTGGGATCAGTGCGGGGTCACGCCGCCGCAACGTGCGGCGGTCGAGGGAGGAGCTGTCGAGGAGATCGAAACGAGTTTGCGAAGCTGCGGGCACGCCATCCAGGTTATGCGGTCGCTTCGGCTTACCGTGGAGCCGTGCTCCGCAGCCCGTTGAACCTCGCCGCCCTCGCGACCGCCGCCGTCCCACATTTTGCGCCGACGACCGTCCAAGGCAGCTCGACCGCACAGGACGATCGCTTCCAGGTCGCGTTCGTGACAACCGCCGACGGCAAGGAATGGGTGGTGCGCGCCGGCCGCAGCACCGCCGCGGGCGCACAGATGGAGCAGTCCGACGGTCTGCTGCGGTTGCTGGCCAAGCGGGTCCCGTTCGCGGTGCCGCGCATCGAGGGCACCGCCGTGGCGGACGACGGCACCGTGGTGTCCGTCCAGACCCGCCTGCCGGGCAATCCGCTCGTATGGCGCGACCTGCGCCCGGGCTCGGCGATCGCACGCAACATCGGCCAGGCGTTGGCCGCCGTGCACGACACCGATCCGCGCGCCGTCGAGGAGGCCGGCCTGCCGTCATACGACGCCGACGCCTATCGCGCACGCCGGCTGGCCACCCTCGATCGGGCCGCCGCGACCGGTCACGTCCCGGCGGGACTGCTCTCGCGATGGGAGCGCGCCCTGGAGGAGGTCGCGCTCTGGAAGTTCGCGACCTGCACGGTGCACGGGCCACTGGAGGGCGCGCACGTGCTGGTCGACGGCGACGACGTCGTGGCGATGACCGGCTGGGAGCAGGCCGGCGTGTCCGATCCGGCCGCCGATTTCGCGGTGCTGTCGGTGCTCGCAGAGCCGGCCGCGTTCGACACGGTGCTCGAGTCCTACGCCGGTGCCCGGCACGACTCCCTCGACACGCACCTGGAGCGACGTGTTCGGCTGGCGGCCGAACTGCAGCGGGTCAACGCCCTGATGGATGCCGTCACCAGCGACGACAGCGACCTGATCGCGCGCCGCACCGCGGCGTTGAGCCGACTCGACGAGGCGATGCGCGACGACGAATCACTCCTGCCGCCCGCACCCGGACGCCGCAAGCTGCCGGACCCGGCCACGCACGAGCCGGCGCCGCCCACGGTCGACCCCGAGGACATCGAGGTCGTGGAGTTCGAGGACGCCGGGTCCGACGACGAGACCGTCGAGATCCCGGTCGCCCCGCGTGACCGGGCAGCGGAGGAAGCACCGGCCGCGAAGCGGGCGGCCGACCCGGCCACTGCTCCCGAGAGCAGCGCCGACGAGGTCGCTGTCGACGATGAGCCGGAGCCGTCCAGTTACCCGATCGAGGACGATTCGGCAGGGCAGGACGACGGCGACGAGCCCGAGGACCCGTCGCCGAAGGACTCGAGCCAGGATTCGAGCCAGGACACGACACCGGACGATGCGAAGCCCGACACGACCGGGTGAGGCGCGATGAGCGCCTCACCCGGGTATGGACGGTCAGACGTGCGCCGGTTCCCGCTCGGTGCTCTCCGGCTGACGGCTCGGCGCCTGCGATCGCAGCTGTGTCCCCACCAGCCAGGCAGTCACCGCGATGACGCCGGCATTGACACCGATGGCGACCCGTAGCGAGGACAACGACTCCAGTGAGCCGGTCGCGGTCGCGACGGCACTCATGAGCGGAACTCCCATCGCGACGCCGACCTGCTGGGTCATCGTGGCGAGCCCGGTTGCCAGACCCTGCTCGCGGTCCGGCAACCCCGAGGTCGCCGCCACCATGAAGCCGACGATCACACACACGTGACCGATGGCGCCGAGGAACGTCACGGCCGCCAGGACCCACAGCCACGCGGTGGAGGTTCCGAGGGCGACGAGCAGGACGGTGAACACGGCCTGCACGGCGAGTCCGGTCGCGAGGGTGCGACGTACGCCGAACGCTCCGATCACCCGCGAGCCGGCGGATCCACCGATGATCGCGCCCAGGCCGATCGCGCCGAGCATCAGACCTGTCTGCAACGGGTTCAGGCCGAGCACGTGCTGCAGATACATCGTCAGCACGAACACCAGCGAGCTCTCCATCGAGAACGTCACGAAGCCCGCGACGTTGCCCCAGCCGATGGTGCGCCGGGTGAGGATCGCGGTCGGAACCAGCGGGTGCTCGTGCCGCTGTTCCGCACGCCAGAACGCCCACAGGAGGATGGCCGAGGTCACGAGCGAAGCCACCGCCCACGGGTCCCCGGCGCCTTCCTCGCCGGCGCGGGTGACGCCGTACACGAGCGCGAGGAGGCCGGTCGTCACCAGGATCGAGCCGGGTATGTCGAGCCGGGACTTCTCGCGGGCGGCGGTGTCACTGAGCACGCTCGGTGCGACCGCGAGGACCAGCGCTGCGATCGGCACGTTGACCAGGAACGCCCATCGCCAGGACAACAAATCGGTCAGTACACCGCCCAGGATGGCGCCACTCGTGAAGCCCGTCGACATCATCACGCTGTTGAGGCCGAGGGCGCGGGCACGCAACGGACCCTCCGGGAAGGCCGTGGTGAGCAACGACAGGCCCGCCGGCGTGACCGCGGCGGTCGCCAGCCCTTGGACGACGCGCGCGGTGAGCAGGATGGCCGGGTTGCCGGCGAGGCCACCGACGAGCGACGCGAGACCCAGCGCGGCCATGCCGATCAGGAAGATTCGCCGCCGGCCGACGTAGTCGCCGATCCGGCCGAACAGCAGCGTGAACCCGGCGGCGCAGAGCGCGAACGCGGTGGCGATCCATTGCAGGTTCGCCGCCGAGAAGCCCAAGCCGGCGCCGACAGCCGGCAGGGCGACGTTCAGGATGGAGAAGTCGACGGCGAGCATGAATTGCGACGCCAGGAGGAGCACGAGCACCAGCAGCTGCCGTCGGCTCATGGCGGGTGTGGTTGAAGTAGTCACATCAACACCGTCGGCGACCGCGCACGGGCCAGCCAGCTCCCTGAGTTGCCTACCCACCGCGTGGGTACCACTGACAGGGTGAGGTTTCCGCATGGTGGGCGGCGCACAATGGGCGCATGACGACCGAGTTGGGTGAGTTCCTCAAGACCCGTCGCGCCGCGATCAGTCCCGAGGATGTCGGTGTGGTGTCGTACGGCGCACGCCGGGTGCCCGGGCTACGCCGGGAAGAGCTCGCGCATCTTGCAGGGGTGAGCCCGACCTACTACACCCGGCTCGAGCAGTCCGCCTCGCACAACGCTTCCGACGGTGTGATCGACGCCTTGGCCCGCGCTCTCGCGTTGACTCCGAACGAGCACGAACATCTGCGGCGGCTGGCGCGCCCGGCACCCAGTCAGGTGCGCCGCCGGCCGAAGCCGGAGATGCCTCGGCAGGCCGCCGTCTCGATGATCATGGCGATGTCGACACCTGCGCTGATCCTGGACCACTGCAACGACGTGCTCGCCTGGAATCCGTTGGGACACAAGCTGATCGGATATGGCACCTGCTTCGAGCACCCCCAGCAGAAACATCACCGGCCGAACGTCCTGAAGATGTTCTTCCTCGAGCCGGGCGGTCAGGATCTATATGTCGACGCGGATCAGGTCGCCAAGGACATGGTGGCGTTCCTGCGCTACTCGTCGGGCAACAACCCCGAGGACGCCAAGCTGACCGCGCTGGTCGGTGAACTGAGTGTGGGAAGCAACCAGTTCGCCAAACTGTGGGCCAAACACCTGGTGCAGGACTGCGGGTATGGCGTGAAGCGGTTCCAGCATCCGCTGGTCGGCCGGATCGACGTGTCGTTCGAGGTGATGGAGCTCGCGGAGAGCACGCACCGGCTCGCGGTCTATCACGCCGAGCCGGGCACGCCGGCAGCCGACGGGCTCGAGCTCCTGTCGCGCAGTTGACCCGAAGCCGAGCGGTCAGCTCGGAATCTGTTGCAGCAGAACGGAAATGGCGTCATCGTCCGGCATCTCGGGCCACACCGTGTCACCTGTCGCGGCGTAGTAGAACGCCGCGTCGACCTGGTCGGTCGACACCCCGCGCAGCCGTGCGAAGGCGAGTCGGTATGCCGCCAGCTGCAGCACTCGTGCCCGCATCGCGGCGCCCGACGGCCGGGCGCCGGTCTTCCAGTCGACGATGACGAAGCCGCCGTCCGCACGGTGGAAGACCGCGTCGATGCGGCCGCGGACCGAGATGCCGTCGATCCAGGTCTCCACCGAGACCTCGATCTCCTCCGGGGTGCGTGCGGCCCACTCCGAGGCGAGGAACCGCTCCTTGAGCACCTCCAGGTCGGCGCCGTCGTCGGCCTCCTCGTCGGCCGCTCCGGGCAGCGCCAGGACGTCGACCAATGCCGCCTGCGCGTAGTGCTGCTCGATCCAGGCGTGGAACGCGGTGCCGCGCCGCGCGGCGAGCGCGGGCGGCGCCGGCATCGGCCGCCGGAGCCGCCGGGTGAACTCCTCCGGGTCGTCGGCCAGAGCGACGATCGCGGATGCCGACAGGTGACGTGGCAGGAGCACCGCTCCGATGCCGCGGGTCCGTGTCCGGTCGCGCTCACGCAGCAGCAGCTCGATCTCCTGCTCGCGATCGTCCAGCGGCAACAGCTCCTGGGTCGCCCCGGCCGACAACGCCTGCGAGACACGCGCCACCCCGTCGGCGAGGTCCGCCCGCCGGCTCGCCATTGGGTCGGTCGGCCAGGTGGCGACCGTGTCACCGTCACCGCGCGGATCGTCGACCTTCGTCTCACCCGGCTTCGGCTCTGGCATCGGCTCCCAGACCTGCTGCTGCACCAGGCCGGCGTCGACCAGCTCGGTCAGATAGCGGGAGGTGATGCGTGGCGTGCTCGCAGCCGCCCACACCGACGCCGTCAACAGCAGCTCGGACCGCGCCCGGGTGAAGGCGACATACGCAAGACGCCGTTCCTCATCGAGGCCGTGTTCGCCTGCGGCTGCTCTGAATTCGCTGATCGCGTCGCGCAACTCGCGCGCGTCGGTCGCCTCGGACCAGCGCAGCTGCGGCAGACCCTCGGCGTCGCCACGCAGGTCGAACGGCAGCCCGTCGAGGCCGCCGATCCACTCGGAGGCGTTGATCGCCCATGACGACGGATCGCCGGGGACTCCCTTCGCGCTGATCTTCCAACCGCCGTAGTCGGCGCTCCAGCCGACCACGCCCGAGTGGGATGGGAAGGTGCTCTCGACGAGACCAGGCACCGCGACGATGTCCCACTCCAAGCCCTTGGCGGCGTGAACGGTCAGCACCTGCACGGCGCGCGGTTCGGCCTCGAGGTAGGGACGGTCGAGGCCGCGTTCCTCCCGCTCCGCCGCAGCCAGCCAGGCGAGGAAGCCACCCAATGTCGGGCGGTCCGACGACGCCGCGAAACCCGCTGCCACTTCGGCGAATCCGTCGAGATGGACTCGAGCTGTCTCGGACGTCTGGCCGGGGCGCGCGAGCACCTCGATGTCGAGCGCGAGCGCCCGCTCCGCCTCCACCACCAGCTCGCTCAGCGGCAGTCCGGTCATCGACCGGAGTCGGCGGATCTCGTCACGCAGGCCGGTGAGCCGCTCGAGCGCGAGACGGCTGAGTCGTTGACCTGCCGGTCCTTCCCAGTCGGGACCGGGCAGTTCGTCGAGCGCCTCGATGATCGAGGGACGGTCGCGGGTCTCGGCGGAGATGTCCGCACTTGTCCGCTCACCGCCCTCGCCGTCAGAGGGCTTCGGCCGGTCGCGGCGTTCCAGGGTGCGGGCCCACTCCCCGAGGCCGTCCAGGTCGGCCGCCCCCAGGCGCATCAACGGCCCCGTCAACAACCGCATCAACTCGTCGCCGCGAGTCGGATCCTGCACCGCCCACAGCAAACTCACGATGTCGGCGACCTCGGGGGTCGTCAGCAGACCACCGACGCCGACGACTTCGACCGGCAGATTGCGTTCCCGCAGCGCCTCGACGACAGCGGTGAACTGCGACCGCTTGCGGCACAGCACCGCAGCGGTGCGACGGGTCCACTCGCCGTCCGGCAGCGTGTGCCGTTGGTCGATCCACTCGGCGATGTATGCCGCCTCCGCCTCCTGGTCGATCAACCGGGCTGCGGTCACCGCACCGTCGCCCGCACCGGGTCGTGGCTGCAGTGTCGCGACCGGAACGGCACTGGCCTCGCGCAACGGCGCCGCGGCACGGTTGGCGGCAGCCAGGATGCTGCTGTCATTACGCCAACTGCGAGACAGCTGAAGGACTTTCGCCGGTCCGCTGGTGTCGGCGAAGAGCTGCGGGAACGTACCCAGCGTGGTCGCACTCGCCCCGCGCCATCCGTAGATCGACTGGTGCGGGTCGCCCACCGCAGTCACCCGCACGTCTTCACCGGGGAGGTCATCGCTACCGGCATACAGCGACCGCAGCAGGACCATCTGCGCCTCGCTGGTGTCCTGGAACTCGTCGAGCAGCACCGCCCGGAAGCGGCCGCGTTCCAACGCGCTGAGTGCCGGGAACGTCCGAGCCAGTGCGGCGGCGAGCGCCATCTGGTCGGCGAAGTCGAGCGCGGATCGCTGCCGCTTGAGCTGCAGGTAGCGCTGCACGATGGGAACCACCTGCCGGCGCGCGGTCAGCGCCGCCGAGACCTTCTTCATGTCCCCACCGGTCACCTTCGTGGTGCCGACAGCGGGCAATTGTGCTGTGTCCGTGAGGTATTGGTCGAGGTAGGCGATCAGGTCGTCGACGCCGACCAGGTGCTCGGCGAGCTCGCCGGCAAGGCTGACCACCGCCGTTGTGACGTTGCCCTCGGTGAACGTCACCTCGTCCATCGGGCCGTCATACCCGAGGACCGCCTCGGAGGCGAGTTGCCAGGCCGCCGCTTCGGAGAGCAGGCGCGACTCCGGCTCGATGCCGAGCCGGAGCCCGTGCTCGCCGACCAGCCGGCCCGCATAGGAGTGGTAGGTCTGCACCGTCGGCAACTCGGCCAGCGCCTGCGTGCCGTCGTCCGTCGTCGGCAGCCAGATGCCCTCGCGGCGCAGTCGTCGCAGGCGCAGCCCGATGCGCTCCGCCAGCTGACCGGCGGCCTTGCGGGTGAACGTCAGACCCAGCACTTGGTCCGGCTCGACATGACCGTTGGCGACGAGCCACACCACGCGCGCGGCCATGGTCTCGGTCTTGCCGGAGCCCGCGCCGGCAACGACGAGCAGCGGAGCGTCGGGCGCGGCTTCGGTGACCGCGACCTGCTCCTCGGTGGGTTGTGGAAGACCCAGTGCGTTGGCGAGGTCAGTTGCGGAATAACGCTTTTCGGCAGTCACAACCGACCTCCTTCGGGTTGCAGCGGGCAGCTTTTCAGCACCGGGCAGGTGCGGCAGCGCTTGTTGATCTGGGCGGTGAAGCTGGCGGCCGACATACCGTCGGCGGTCTCGGCGAGCAGCTCGTAGGCCCAGCGTGGGTCGTCCTGCTCGGCCAATGGCGCCTGCACCTGGGTGTCGGCGCCCTTGCCGCCCGCCTTGCCGACCTGCACCAGTGCCGCACCGCCGGAGACGTTGCCTGCTTCGAACCCACCCTCAGCAACGGCCACCTGGTAGGCGCCCAGCTGCGGGTTGGTCGGCAGGTCCGCCGCGGACGGCTTGGACGCGCCCGTCTTGAGATCGATGATCCGCAGCTCCTCCCCGCGCTGCTCGATCCGGTCGACGCGACCGGTGAGCCGGGCGCGGCCGACGAGCACCGAGAAGCCGATCTCGACTCCGACCGGCCGCCAGCCCTGAGCCTTCGCCTCGTCGAGATAGCCGACCAGCCGCTGCAGCATCTGGTGCGCCGTCACACGCTTCTGGGCGGACACCCAGGTGTCGCCCAACCCGAGTCGCGCCCACCGCTCGTCGAGCGCCGCGGCCATCGCGTCCGGATCGGAGTCGCCGAACTCCTGGGCGACCTCGTGCACCAGGGTTCCGAGCGCCGCAGCGCCGATGTCCGGGCCGTCACCGCCGGCCGTCGTCAGCAGCCAGTTGAGCGAACACTGCCCGAAACTCTCGACGCGGGACGGCGACACCTGGACCAGTTGCTCCGGTGCACGCAGTGGACGGTCGTCGCTGAGCTCACGCAACGCCCACCACTCGCGGGGATCCGCTCCACGCACCCCGGCGCGAGCCAACCCGGCGAGCTGCCCGGCCGCCCGCGCGCGGACGTCGTCGTCACCGGTGGCCAGCTCGCGACGCAGCTCGGCCACCACGGCCGACAGTGTTGTGGGCCGGGCGACCTCGGTGAAGTCACGCAACCTGTCCGGATCGTCGGTCAGGTCCAGCGGATCGACGACGTCCAGGTAGGGCGAGGGCTGCTCGTCCTCGTTCCGCACCGCCGTGACCAGCAGCCGCTCGCTCGCGCGGCTGACCGCGACGAGGAACTGCCGGGTCTCGTCATACCGAACGGCCGTCTGGGCGGCGCGCCACGAGTCGCCGCGATCGGCGAGCACGTCGACCAGCCGCTCCGAACCGAGCAGGGAACCGCGCAGCCGCAGGTCGGGCCAGACACCCTCCTGGACCCCGGCGACGACGACGAACTGCCACTCGCGCCCGGCTGCGGCCTGCGCTGTCAGCAAGGCAACGGTCTCGTCGGCCGGGGCGGAGGCGACCAGCCGGTCGCCCGGCACGTCCTGGCCACGCACGTGCTCGAGGAAATCCAACGGCGCCGCGCCCGGAAGCCGGTCGACGTACGCAGCGGCGTCAGAGAAGAGGGCCACGATCGCATCGAGGCGACTGTCGGCCCGAGACCCTTCGCGGCCACCGGCGAGCGCCTTCGCCTGCCAGTCGGCGGCCAGCCCGGCGGCCTCCCACATCGCCCACAGCACGGTCTCGGCGGTCGCACCCGTAGCCACCGCCGCTTCCCGCCCCGCCCGTATGACGCCCGCCACCCGGACCGCGGGGGTCGCGACAGGGCCGAGCAGCTCCAGCCAGGGCAACCCGACGACAGACGCCGCAAGGAGCTCGTCGGACGACCGCGAACCGTCCGAACCCAGCTCCTCGGCACGCAGCGCACGGCGCAGGCGACGCAGTGCCACTGCATCCGCTCCGCCCAATGGTGAGGACAACACGTCCGCGGCGAGCTCCGGACTGATCGGGTCGGGGTCATCGGCCAACAGCTTGCCGATGGTCTCGAGCAGGGCCAGGAACGGTCGGACGGCGGGTTCGTCGCGCAGCGGGACGACGGTCGGAGGCGAATTGACAGGAACCCCAGCGGTGTTCAGCGCACGGCGCAGTGAGCCGGCTCTGCCCTGCCCGCGGACGATGACCGCCATCTGGGACCAGGCCAGCCCGTCGAGCAGATGTGCCCGGCGCAGTTGCGCGGCGATGTGTGCGGCTTCCTGTGGTGCCGATCGCAGCAGCGCCACGTCGAGGCGTCCGCCAGGTCGCGATGCGACCCGGCGGTGCTCGGCGCCGGCGACCGCACCGATGCGCTCGGCGACCCGCTCGGCCGCCGTGCGCAGGACGTCCGGTTGTCGATGCCCGGCGGGCAGCGTCGCGTGGTCGACCGCTCCGAAATGGTCGCCGAGCGCACCGAACATCCGGGGGTCGGCACCGCGGAAGCCCTGCACGGCCGCATCCGGGTCGCCGATCAGCACCACCCGGGTGTCGGGCGCGACGACCAGGCGCAGCAGGCGCGCCGCAGCGCGGGTGATCTCTTGGGCGTCGTCGACCACGACGAGTCGGATGGCTCGCTGCACCCGATCCCGTGCGTCGAGATCCACCTCCAGCAGGTCGGCGGCGGCGCTGAGGATCCATGCCGGGTCGAACGCACCGGGGCGCGAGAGCGCCGTCACCTGGTCGTATTCGTCAAGCACTCGCGCCGCGGCCTCCCACTCGGGGTGGTCGTGCCGACGGCCCAGCTCGGCGAGCTCCTGCGCGGTCAACCCCCACTCCACCGCGCGCATCAGGAGATCACGCAGCTCGTTGCGAAAACCCCTGGTGGGCAACGCATTACGGACGAACTCAGGCCACTGCGGAGGTATGCCGTCACCGGCCTCGTGCCCGGCCAGCAACTCGCGGAGCACGACGTCCTGCTCGGGACCGCTGAGCAGCCGGGGCGCCGGCTCCCCGTGCAACGCAGCGGCCTGGCGCAGGATGCCGAAGCCGAGCGCCTGGTGGGTCCGGGCCAGGGGTTCGGTGGACGTCCGCTGCAACCGGGCGGTCACCCGGTCCCGCAGGTCCGCCGCGGCCAACCTGGTCGGCGCCAGGACCAGGCAGGCATCCGGACGTATGCCGCGCTCCACCGCCGCCACGACACATTCGACGGCGAGGGTCGTCTTGCCGGTGCCCGGCGCGCCGAGCACGACCTGGGCGCGCTCGGCGCTGTCGCACACCGCCTGCTGGACGTCGTCCAGCACCGGCGGTCGCACCGCCAGATCCGGCGATCGTCGTAGCTCCAGCACGCGGCTCATCCCATCACGTGTGACCGACACTCACTCGCACCCGTGCACAAACCTCGACCGTCGAGGGTTGGGAACACCTCAGGCGAGCTCGAATCGGGCGCGGCGCAGGTCGACGCGGTCCAGGAAGGTGCCCTTGAGCGGCGTGCCCTCCTCGCGATAGTGAGCGAGAGCCTCGTCCTCATGGCCCTGCGGAGGCCTGCCGTCGGCGCGCAGCACCCGCCACCACGTGACCAGCGCGCCGTACTCGGACATCACCGCACCGACCTGGCGCGGGCCGGCACCGACGATCTTGCCGATGTCGCCATACGTGAGGACCTTGCCCGCGGGGATGCCGTCGACGACCTCGAGCACCGCGTCGGCCAGGTCGGGCAGTTCGTGGATCGTCATGTCCGGGCGGCCTTCAGTACCGCGGCAGCGAGGGGTCGACCTGATCGATCCACGCGAGGACCCCGCCGTCGAGCGAACGCGCGTGCACCCCGGTCGCGGCAGCTACGAGCCGGACCGCCTCCGCCGAGCGAACACCGCTGCGACAGTAGAAGATCGCGTCCTCGTCCACGTCGGCGAGAGCATCCATCGCGCTGCCGTCGCGCAACCCCTCCACGTCCACGTGCATGCCGCCACCGGGCAGCGTCACGATGTCGCGTTCGGCCGCGGTGCGCACGTCGACCAGCACCGGGGTCTCCCCCGCTTCGAGGAGGTCGGCCAGCTCGCGCGCACCGATCGTCGCGACCGGCCGCTCGGCCGGAACATCGCACGACACGTCCTCGTCGCGCAGTACCGTGATGGTCGGCCGGTCTCCGCAGACCGCGCACTGCGGGTCGCGCGCAACCGGCACGGTCGCCCAGGTCCCGGCGAGCGCGTTGTGCACCTGGATCCGTCCGGCCAGTGGCTCACCGATGCCGAGCACCAGCTTCACCGTCTCGGTGGCCTGGATCGACCCCATGACTCCGGGCAGCGACCCGACCACACCTGCCTCGGCGCAGGACGGCACGGCACCCGGCGGTGGTGCGGTCGGGAAGATACAGCGGTAGCAAGGGGATTCGCCATACCCCCAGACCGTGACCTGACCGTCGAACCGATTGATCGACGACCAGACGAGCGGGAGCCCGAGCAGCACGCATGCGTCGTTGATCAGGTAGCGGGTCGCAAAGTTGTCGGTGGCGTCGACGATCACGTCGTGATCCGCGAAGAGCGCAAGTGCGTTGTCGGCGGTCAACCGTTGCTCGACACCGATCACCTCGATGTCCGGATTGAGTGCAGTGGCCGCGCGTACGGCGGACTCGACCTTGGCAACCCCCACGTCGGAGGTGCGGTGGATCACCTGCCGGTGCAGGTTGCTGAGTTCGACGACGTCGTCGTCGATGACGGTCAACCGCCCGATGCCCGCACCGGCCAGATAGGCCACCACCGGAGCGGCCAGACCGCCCGCACCGACCACGAGAACTCGGGCCGCCGCGAGCTTGCGCTGACCGGCCACGCCGATCTCCGGCAACAACGTGTGCCGCGAATATCGCTCGGCGTGGTTGCTCTCACTGGGCGTACTGCCGCGTAACCTGTGTGGGCGAGTCACATCGCCAAAGCCTAGTCTCGCTCTAGTATGCCGAGCGGGACAGCCTTGCCGGCGCTGGTCAGAAAGGATCCTGGAGTGAGTGTTGCGGACGCGGGAGCCCGCGGAGGACGACTGCCACGCTCGGCCCGACGAGCCCAGTTGTTGGAGGCCGCGCAGTCGGTGTTCGCCGAGTCCGGATACCACGCTGCAGCGATGGACGAGATCGCGGATCGCGCGCACGTCAGCAAACCCGTTCTCTACCAGCACTTTCCGGGCAAGCTGGACCTCTACCTGGCACTGATCGAGCAGCACACCTCCGAATTGCCCGAGTTGGTTCGGGCCGCGATGGCCTCCACTCAGGACAATCAGGAGCGCGTCGCTGCCGCCGTGCGCACCTTCTTCTCCTTCGTCGAGCGCGAGGACGCCGCCTTCCGCCTGGTCTTCGAGTCCGACCTGCTGGGTGAGCCCGAGGTCGCCGGCCGTGTCGAGAAGATGAGCGCCGAGTGCGCGGATGCCGTCGCGAAGGTCATCCAGGAGGACACCGACCTGCCGCCGGAGAAGTCGCTGCTGCTCGGTGTCGCCACCGTCGGTATGTCGCAGACGGTCGCCCGTTCCTGGATGCACCAGCAGACCGTGCCGCGCGAGCAGGCCGAGGACCTCGTCGCCAGTCTTGTATGGCGCGGCCTCGCCGGTTTCCCGCTGCACCCGGAGCAGCCCGAGAGCTGACCCGGCGCTTCCTTCGCCGACCCACGCATTACCCACCGACCGACGCGCGTGCACGTGCGTCGGTCGGTGTTCGCTGCGTCGGTCGTGGTGGCCGACGGCACCCGTATGGCGCCGACGTAGAGTGAGCGCCAGACCACCCATCCCAACGTGAAGGAGCTTGAACGTGGAGATCCGCATCGGTGTGCAGCACGTCGCACGCGAGGTCGTCCTGGAGTCCGAGCAGTCGCCGGACGAGGTCCAGAAGCTGGTGGAGACCGCTCTCGAGAAGGGCACCCCGCTGGTCCTGGCCGATGAGCGTGGCCACCACGTCGTCGTCCCGGGAAATGCCCTGGGCTACATCGACATCGGCAGCGAGCAGCGCGCCCGCGTCGGTTTCGGAGGGTAGTTCTGGTCGCACTCCTTGCGGACCGGTCCTCAGCCGTCGCTCACACGTTCGCCGACGGCTGAGTCCGATCAGGTCGTCGTCACGACGCGAAGCGCGCAGCGCAGGTTGGAGGCCGACGAAGGAGGCATCCGGCCGGAGCGGAGTGTGAGGAAGCCGATGATCAAGTTCGGAGGATGAGCCTCTAGCCACACCACAACGGGCCGGTCATCCCACTGGGATGACCGGCCCGTTGCCGTTGCCGTTGCCGCAGCCGCGAATCAGACGTCCGCGATGGCCTCCAGCGGTTTGGTGCGTGCGGCCCGGATGGCCGGCCACAGCGCGGCCAGGACGCCACAGATGCCGGCGGCCACCAGGGTGAACAGCACCGTCCCCCATGGGACGACCGGTTCGATGCCGGTCAGCCATTCCCGGAAGGTCCGGACGAGACACCAGCCGATGACCACACCGAGCACCATGCCGAGCAGTGCGCCGAAGATCGAGATCAGCACGGACTCGAGGTAGATCGTGCGCCGCACCTGCTTGCGCAGCATTCCGACCGCTCGCAGCATCCCGATCTCGCGCTTGCGCTCGACGACCGACAGCGCCAGCGTGTTGATGATGCCGAGGACGGCGATCACCAGCGCCAGGCCGAGCATGCCGTAGAGCACCACGAGCATCTGATTGATCTGCTGCGCCGAGGAGTTCGCGAACTCCTCCTTGGTCTGCACCTTGACCGTCAGGTAGCTGCCCGTCGCATCCTCGATCTTCTGCTGCACCGCGGAACTGTCCGCGCCGTTCTTCAGCAGCACCAGATCGACGAAGTCGGCGCGCATGCTCTCCGGCGTCAGCTTCTCGTATGCCGAGCTGCCCAGTTGCCAGGGATCGAGCAACGCCGAACTCTTGTAGATGCCGACGACCTGCACGGTGGCGTTCTGGCCGAAACGGCCCTGGAAGGTGACGTTCTCCCCGACCGTCCAGCCGTACTTCTTGGCCGACTTGTCGGACGCGACGAGACCGTTCGGGGGCAGCTTCGCGGTGCCCTTGACCATCTTGAACGTCGCGGCCCGGGTCAGGTCACCGCTCGGCGAGTTGCCGCTGACGTTCTTGCCGTTCAGCTTCGCGGTCACACCGTGGATCGACACCACGCTGTCGACGCCGTCGACGTTCTTGATCGCCTTGCTGACAGCGGGCGGCAGCGCGCCGGTGCCACCGGTGCCGACGGCCATGATCGGCGCCTTGACCTGATCGTTGACCGCCCGGTCGATCGTCGACTTGAACGACGCACCGAGCGTGCCGATGATCGCCACCAGCATCAGGCCGAGCGTCAGCGCGAACGCCGTCGCCGCCGTCCGGCGCGGGTTGCGTATGGCGTTGGTGCGTGCCAGCTGTCCGAGCTTCCCGAACGGCTTGGCGAGCACCAGTCCGAGCGCACCGACCACCGGACGCGCCAGCGCGGGAGCACCGCACACGACCGCGACGATGGTCAGCACGGCGCCGAGGCCGACCATGCCGGCGGCGCCACCACCCTTGCCGCTGGCGCCGATCGCGAGGGCGACGACGGCCAGGACCGCGAGCACCGAAGCGATGAGCGTGCGCACGCGGAGCGACGAGGCACCGTCGGTCTGGCTCTCCCGCATCGCCTCGACCGGCGCGACACGCGACGCGCGACGGGCGGGAGCGAGGGCGCTGACCGTGGTGACGACGACGCCGACCACGATGCAGGCGATGATCGGTCCCGCGCCGACGACGAGCGAGCCACTGGGCAGCCCGGTGCCGGTGCTGGACAACAACGCCTGCAGCCCCGCGGCGAGTCCGGTGCCGACCGCGAGGCCGACGACGGATCCGATGAACCCGACCACGACCGCTTCGAGCATCACGGACCGCAGGATCTGGCCGCGGCCGGCGCCGATCGCACGCAGCAGCGCCAACTCACGGACCCGCTGGGCGACGATCATCGAGAAGGTGTTGTAGATGATGAACGTTCCGACGATCAGGCCGATGGCGGCGAAGGCCAGCAGGATGTAGTTGAAGATCTGCAGGAACGAGTTGATCGCGTCCTTGTTCTCCTTGCGGACCTCAGCGCCGGTCTGCACCTTGTAGCCGGGGAACTCCTTGTTGATGCGCGCCTTCAGGGTGTCGGCCGACACTCCCTTGACCGCACCGAGCTGGACGTTGGAGGCGTGCGATCCGTCGGTGAAGAGCTTCTTGGCGGTTGCCGCGTCGAAGTCCATCTCGGTGTAGCCCGAGGTGTCACCGGCCATGTCGACCAGGCCGACGATCGTCACGTCGAACGGCTTGGCGTTACCGGCCGAGACGACCACCTTGGTGCGGGAGCCGACCTTCAGGTGGGCGCGCTTGGCCGCGCTCTCGTTGAGCAGCGCCTCGTCCGGACCGTGCGGCGCCCGGCCGCCGGGCAGGATGGTCGCACCGTCCGGGTCGAGTGCCTCGTCCTTCGGGACCCAGTTGGCGCCCATGGTGGGTGCGCCACCGGTCTGGATCGCCTTTCCCTTCGAGTCGGCGATGGTCATCATCGACTGGTATCCCGGGACGATCTTGTCCACGCCCAGGGAGCCCTTGTCCTGCTGGATCTGCTGGATGACGGAGTCCGGCACGCCGAGACTCTCGACCCCGCCATACGCGTTGGTGTCGGTGGTCTTCGGGCTGATCTGGGTGTCGACGCCGATGGCGACCTTGTCGAAGATGCCGTTGAAGGAGTTGCTCATCGTCGAGGTGAAGATGAGGGCACCGGCGATGAACGACGTGCCGAGCACGACGGACAGGACGGTCAGGGCGAGGCGCAACTTGTGCGCCGCGAGATTTCGCAAGGAGACCTTGCGCATCGTGGATGCCATGGCGCTCAGCCCTGATCCGCGGCCGTCGACGGGTCGGTCCGGTCCGCCGTCTGGGCGGGCGCGTGCTCGTCGAGGTGCTTCATGTATTCGTAGATGTCGTCGGTGGACAGCCCGCGCCGGTCGTTCACGATCTGACCGTCGGCCAGGAAGATCACCCGGTCGGCGTATGACGCAGCGCGCGGGTCGTGCGTCACGATGACGACGGTCTGCCCGAAGTCGTCGACCGACGTGCGCAGGATCGACAGCACCTCGGCGGACGACCGGGAGTCCAGGTTGCCGGTCGGCTCGTCGCCGAAGATGATCTGCGGCCGGGCGACCAGCGCACGGGCGCACGCCACGCGCTGCACCTGACCACCGGACAGCTCGCTCGGGCGGTGCCCGAGCCGGTCGGTGAGTCCGAGGCGATCGACGACCGTGGCCATCCAGTCCTTGTCGACCTTCTTGCCCGCGATGTCCAGCGGGAGGGTGATGTTCTCGCGCGCGGTCAGGGTCGGCACCAGATTGAACGACTGGAAGACGAACCCGACGAGATCACGGCGCAGCTTGGTCATCTGCTTGTCGCTCAGGCCGTTCAGCGGGATCGGGCCGACCTGCACGTTCCCCGAGCTCGCGGTGTCGAGACCGGCGAGGCAGTGCATCAGTGTCGACTTGCCCGAGCCGGACGGGCCCATGATCGCGGTGAACTCCCCCGCGGCGAACTCGACCGAGACCTCGCGCAACGCGTGCACGACGGTCTCGCCCTTGCCGTACGTTTTGGCCAGCTTGTATGCCGCGGCGGCCGGCGGTGCCTGCGCCTCGAGCGCCACCTCTGGGGCGGCTGCTGGGTTGGACATGTGGTTCCTCCCGAGATCATGAATCTGCTGCATTTTCGACGACAACTATTCCCCCGAGCACGATCCGTCGCCATGCGGTTCAACCCTGATCGGCCCCGGGTAGACCCTGACCGATCACCGCATCGCCCCGCAACCCGGTTTCGCCGACCGTCAGGTCGCCGTATCCAGCCTCGCACCCGCCGCTGACAAGCGCCCGCACCCCAGACGTTTACCGAACAGATACACGGCTCGCCCACACCAACCGTTGCGGGTTGATCCAGGGTGTAGGAAAGTCAGCATTCAGGGTCCGTCTCCCGACAGGGCCTTCGACCAGAAGGAGAGAAGCACATGATCGGCGCAATCATCGGGGCCATCATCGGTGGTCTCATCATTGGAGCGCTCGCCCGGCTGATCCTGCCCGGCAAGCAGGACCTGTCCATCCTGATGACAATCGGTATCGGCATCGTCGCCTCGCTGGTCGCCAGCCTGGTCGTGGGGCTCATCGGCTACCACAACAAGAGCGGATTCGCGTGGGTGCCGTTCATCGTGGGCGTCGTGTTCGCCGCGATCATCATCGTGATCTACGGCAACATGACGGGGCGGAAGCAAGTCGCCCGCTGATCCCGTCAGCACATCGAGAAGTGCCCCGCGACCGGTCCGGTCGCGGGGCACTTTCGTGTTCCCGGGGGCTCGCGTGTCGCTAGGCCGACAGACCGAGCGCCTCCATCCGTGCGGTGTGCGCATCGGTCAATCGGGTGAACATGTGCATCCAGTCGCCGAGGTCGAGCCCGTAGCCCGAGCCGTCGTCGACCAGCAGCCCCATGAGGTCATCGTTGTCCGCGGCGACCCGTTGGGCCTGCGACAGCGCCTCGCCGATCAGTCGACGGCCCCACAGGGCCAACCGACCGGCCACCTTGTCGTCCGCCGCGATCGCCCGGCGCAACTCGCCGGCCGCGAACTCCACCTGACCGGCGTCCTCGAGCGCCTCACGCATCAGCAGCCGGGTGTCCGGGTCCACGAGTTCGGAGACCTCGCGGTAGAAGTCGTTCGCGATCGAGTTGCCGGCGTAGACCTTCATCAGCGCCTCGACCCAGTCGGTGGGCGTCGCACGGCGATGCCAGTCGTCGACCGCCCGGATGAACGGCGCCATCGCCCGGTGCGGGTCGGCGTCGAGTTCCTCGATGCGGGCGGCGAGCCGCTCGTAGTGCGCGAACTCCTGCGTTGCGACCTTCGCCAGCGTCGCCTTGTCACGCGACGACGGCGCGAATCCGGCCTCCTGTGCGATGGTGAGGAAGCCGACGAGCTCGCCATACGCCAGCACTCCCAGGAGCGCGACGACTCCTCGCCGGTAGGCCGGTTCCGCGAGATCCTCCTTGACTCGCGCGGGCCTGTCACGGGTCTCTTCGGTCATGTCCAGATCGTAGCGGTCGGGTATGCCGCGCCGGCACGGTACAATTGGGACCGACGGGCCGCGTGTGTGTGCCCGTCACGCACGAGTACAACCGGTTCACCCAGGTGCCCGGTCGGTCACGAAGACATCCGCGGGATTGCCCCGCGACCCGAAAAATTCCGATCGGCTCCGCTCATACCGCGCGATGCGATGCTCGCGCCGGACACGACCCACGACGGGTCGACGCCCCGGCGCTGGAGGCGACGCAAGCCGATCACAGGAAGATTTTCATCACCCGTCATGACCGACGAAACCACCACCACCGCACAGCAGACCTTCGCCGATTTCGGGGTCCACGCCGACATCGTCTCGGCCCTCTCCGAGGCCGGCATCACCACACCGTTCCCGATCCAGGCGATGACCCTGCCGGTCGCCATGTCCGGCCACGACATCATCGGCCAGGCCAAGACCGGCACCGGCAAGACGCTCGGCTTCGCCGTCCCGATGCTGCAGCAGACCGTCGCCCCGGGCGACGACGGGTTCTCCGAACTGCCGGCCCCCGGCAAGCCGCAGGCGCTCGCCGTCGCACCGACCCGTGAGCTCGCGGTGCAGGTCGCGGGCGACCTGCAGACCGCGGCCAAGCGGCGCGGCATCCGCGTCGCCACCATCTACGGCGGCCGCGCCTTCGAACCGCAGATCGAGCAACTCAAGAAGGGCGTCGAGGTCGTCGTCGGCACCCCCGGCCGCCTCATCGACCTGGCCAACCAGGGCCACCTGGACCTCGGCTACGTGCGCAGCGTGGTGCTCGACGAGGCCGACGAGATGCTCGACCTGGGCTTCCTGCCCGACGTCGAGAAGCTGCTCGCGATGACGCCCGCGTCGCGCCAGACGATGCTGTTCTCCGCCACCATGCCCGGCGCCGTCGTGTCGCTGGCCCGCCGTTACATGACTCAGCCGACGCACATCCGCGCGATGAGCGAGGACGGCGACGACCGACAGACCGTCGCGGCGACCGAGCAGTTCGTCTACCGCGCCCACGCCATGGACAAGGTGGAGATGCTGGCACGCATCCTGCAGTCCGAGGGCCGCGGCCTGACCGTCGTCTTCACCCGCACCAAGCGCACCGCTGCGAAGGTCAGCGACGAGCTGACCACGCGTGGCTTCGCGGCCGCCGCACTGCACGGCGACCTCGGCCAGGGCGCGCGCGAGCAGGCGCTGCGCGCGTTCCGCACCGGCAAGGTCGACACCTTGGTCGCCACCGACGTCGCCGCCCGCGGCATCGACGTCGAGAACGTCACCCACGTCGTCAACTACCAGTGCCCGGAGGACGAGAAGACCTACGTCCACCGCATCGGCCGGACCGGCCGCGCGGGCAACACCGGCACCGCGGTCACCTTCGTCGACTGGGACGACCTGGGCCGCTGGGGCCTGATCAACAAGGCCCTCGACCTGGGCATCCCGGAGCCGCCGGAGACCTACTCCTCCTCCGAGCACCTGTTCTCCGACCTGAACATCCCGACCTCGGCGACCGGCGAGCTGCCGCGCGCCCAGCGCACCCGCGCCGGCTTGCGTGCCGAGCGTCTCGAAGACCTCGGCGAGACCGGTAAGCGCCACGGTGGCCGCGATGGCGGTCGGGACGGCGGACGCGGTGGCAACCGCTCACGCAAGCCGGCCAACCGGGACGGCGAGGGCGAGAGCAGCCGCACCACCACCTCGCCGCGTCGTCGCCGTCGCACCCATCGCGGTGGCTCCGCCGGTCGCGCATCCGCCGAGCAGGGCTGAGCCGGGCCGGTGGCCACCGCGCGGTTCAGTCCGCCATACATCGACCGCCTGCGGGCGGCCGATCGGTGGCTGCGCGCGTCCGAACGCGACGCCCACGCGGCGCGTTATGCCGTATGCCGGACGACCATCTCGGCGCTGACCCGGGTCGATAGTTTCTACATCGGGTTCTTCCGGGAAGAGGACACCGTCTTCATCCCGTACATTTACGACCACGACCAGTTCCTGCGCCCGAACATCGGGCGGTACAGCAAGCACGGCGTCTCCAACTGGGTCCGCAGCAGCAAGCGGCCCTACGTCTACCGCGAGGACGGCGGGCGCCGGCTCACCAACGCCATGCCGTTCGGGGACACGACCGAGGTGTCGCTGGACGCGATGGCGGTCCCGCTGATCGACGCCGTCACCGGCGAGGTCGCCGGTCTGATGAGCGCGCAGAGCCTGCACCCGCACGTGTATGACGACGAGGCGGTTCGTGCCCTGGAGTGGCTCGGCCGTGCGCTGATGCATTCCTTCGCCCGGGACACCGCCGCCCAGGACGAGCTCGACCTCTACACCATCTATCCCGAGCTGGACACCAGCGGCGTTCGGGACGAGACGGACCTGATCGACGCCGTCAGTGCCCGGGTCAACCGGCTGCACCGGCAGATCCGGGACCTCGCCCAGCTGGCATCCCCGCTCGGTGGTGCGGTCGCCGAGGCCGCACAGGCACTGCAGCAGATGTCGGAGTCCACCCAGGTGGAGATCGGTGACCTGTTCGGTGAGTTCGCCGACTCGCGGGACCAGGACGATTCTCCGGATCCGGCGGCCGAGCTGACCAGCCGCGAGCGGGAGATCGCCGAGCTGATCGCGCGGGACGGCGTCAGCAACGCCGACCTCGCGCGACAGCTGCACATCTCCGAGACGACCGTGAAGACGCACGTCGGCAACGTGCTGCGCAAGCTCGGCGTGGCCCAGCGGGCCGGCATCGAACTGGTGCTCGGCACCCCCTCGAGGCGTAGTACCTACTACTAGGGCCTAGTCCCCTTCGGCGCAAAGTTCATCCCGAGTCGCATGGCTCGCCCGGGCGGAAACCGACATCATTGACTCAGATCGTTCGCAGGCTGGGGGGAGCGGACGACAGTCCAGGGGAGAGGTCGCCGGCACATACGGGGATGTGCCGGCGATCTTTTGCGTCCGGACCCTGTTGCCGCCACCTGGTGCCGCAACCCGTTGCCGCCACCAGATGCCGGAACCCTCCTCAGGGGCGCAGCGGTCCGGTGCCCGAGGTCGCTTGCGCGGCGAGCTGCTCCAGCACCTCCGGGGAGGTGGTGTTCTCCCCGAGCTGATTCTCCTTGCCGGTGCCGTGGTAGTCGCTGGACCCAGTGACGAGCAGCCCGAGCCGGTCGGCGAGCTTCAGACCCTGGCCGATCGCTTCGTCGGTGTGGTCCCGGTGGTGGATCTCCAGGCCGGCGAGGCCGGCCTCCGCCATACCCTCGATGACGTCGACGCCGACCGTGCGGCCACGGGCTGCCGCGAACGGATGCGCCATCACCGGCACTCCCCCGGCCGCGCGCACCAGGCGGGTCGCCACCGCCGGATGCGGCGCGTAGTGCGACACGTGGTACTTCGACCCCGAGGCCAGGTATGACGCGAACGCCTCCTCCCGAGACGCGACGACACCGGTCGCGATCAGCGCATCGGCGATGTGCGGCCGGCCGATCGTGGTGTCCGCCCCGAACTGCTCCTGCACCTGCTCCCAACTCAGCCCGGTGTCCGGCGCGAGCTTCTCGACCATCCGCTGTGCACGGGTGCGCCGGGACGAACGGGCCCGCTCCAGCTCGGACAGCAGAGCCGCGTCCAACGGGTCGATGAAATAGCCGAGCAGGTGGATGCTGATGCCGTCATACGCGCAGGAGATCTCGATCCCGGGCACCAGCGTGACGCCGGTCTCGGCGATGGCACGGGCCGCCTGCCCCCAGCCGCGGGTCGTGTCGTGGTCGGTCAGGGCGACGACGTCGAGCCCGGCCCTCGCCGCCGACCGCATGACCTCCGCGGGAGTCTCGGTGCCGTCGCTCTGAGTGGAATGGGTATGCAGGTCAATTCGCACGCGCCGACTGTAACCGTCCGAGCAAGATCGGCGCTCGCGCGTATCCGCGTCTACGCCACGTCAGCGGGCCCCGGCTGACAAGCTGGACCCCATGCCAGCTGACCGGCCCGCGCCCACCCCGCCGCGTCTCGCCGCGCTGCGTCCGAAGGCGGTCGTCACCGCCATCCGACTGATGTATGCCGGGCTGGTCCTCGCGTTGATCGGGGTGCTGGTCAATGCGCTCTCGCGGGGTGCGATCACCCGCGCCCTGAAACACACGAACGCCTCACGCTCCCCCGGTGACCGGCTGTCGGCGCACGACCTGAAGCAGGCGGCCGACCTGACCTACGACGGCTTCCTGGTCATGTCGATCGTGGCCGCCGTCGTCTGGCTCGTCATGGCGATCGCCAACAGCCGCGGACTCGGCTGGGCACGGATCGTCGCGACGGTGCTGGTGGTGATGAACCTGCTGCTCACCATCGGTATGGCGACGCGTGGCACCACTGCGGCCACCATCGCCGAGGTTCCGACCCTGTTGGTCGGCGCCGCTGCCGCCTGGCTGTTGTGGCAGCCGCCGAGCACGACCTTCTTCGAGCGTTGCGCCGCGTTGCGGGCCGCCGGTCGCGCCTGACCGCACGCTGCGCGCAGCACCACCGAATGTTCACAGTACGATCAGTCGACGTTTCCTGAGCCGTTGAGAGGATGTCGTGCCGTTGGCACCCGTACAGCCCCGCTTCAGTGTGGTCGTTCCGTTGTATCGCACGGCGCGTTACCTCCCGGACCTCCTCGCCTCCTTCGAGAACCAACGTCCCGGCGACTACGCCGTGGAGTTCGTCTTCGTCGATGACGGCTCCGACGACGACTCCGCCGCCATCGCGCAGCGGTGGCTCACCACGGCCGGCGCCACCGGCCAGGTCATCCACCAGGAGAACGCCGGCGTCTCGGCGGCGCGCAACCGCGGCATGGACGCGGCAACCGGGGACTGGATCACGTTCCCCGACTCGGACGACTTCCTCAGCGACGAGTACTTCCACTGCGCTGCCCTGGCGCTCGCCGAGAAGTCCGACGAGGACGTCGTGCTGCTCAGCGCCAACGTCCACCGCTTCACCGAGTCGACCGGCCGCAAGACCGACGAGCATCCGCTGCGACACAAGTTCGTCGGTGGCCGCAGCAACCACAACACGGTGGATCTGGCCACCCGACCGACATACATCCAGACGCAGAGCGCGTCGGCGTTCTTCCGGACGGACGTCATCCGGGAGCACTCGGTGCGCTTCATCGAGGGCCTGCGGGTCGCCGAGGACGCACTGTTCGCGTCGACCTACCTGCTCGCCGCCCCGACGACCCGCATCGTCCCGCTGAAGGAGGCGAAGTACTACTACCGCCGCCGGGCGGCAGCGGACTCGGCCGCCGACTCCTACCGCACCAATCCGGACTTCTACTTCGGCCGCTTCGAGCGCGGCTACATCCCGCTGCTCCAACGCTTCTCGCCGTCGGAGCCGGTCCCGGAGTGGCTGCAGAACATCATTCTGTACGACCTGAGCTGGCTGTTCCCGCGCGAGCTCAATGTCGAACGCAAGGCGACCCACCTCAGTGACGAAGAGCGGAAGCGCGTCATCGAACTGCTCAAGACGGTCTGCCGGGCGCTGGAGTGGCCCACGATCGTCAACTACCGGATCACCAACATCGCACCGGAGGTGCGAGCCCTGATGCTGACGCTCGGCGACAAGCCGCTGCCGGCCGGGGGCGCGGTGCGGTTGGCCAAGAACGTTCCGGGGTCGTTCGAGATGGCCTACCTCTTCCAGGGCGCCGACCACCCCGTCGAGCGGATTGCATCGCACGGCAAGGAGATCGAGCCGCTCACGACCAAGACCCGCTGCCTGGACTACTTCGGACAGGACGAGCTGCACGAGCGCATCCTGCGCCTGCCCAACCTGCCGTCGATCACGTTGAGCCTGAACGACGAGCCGCAGATCCTGACCTACGGCAACTACTACTTCGGCTCCGGCGAGGCCAGGGCCAAGGATGCCGACTCGGCAAAGGCGAGCGAGCGGAAGGCCACGCCCGTCTGGAAGCAGGTGGCGATCCGCGGCGCGGCGGAGGTGGTCTGCTTCACCAAGGCACCGGTCGGCAAGTCGGGCATCACCCGGAAGGCGAACGCACTGCGCGGCACCCGATTCCGCCAGTTCATCCGCAACCTCGCCCAGACACCGCACTACCTCACGAAGTACTCCGGCGCGTGGCTGGTCATGGACAAGCTGCGCGCGGCCAACGACAACGGCGAGTACCTCTACGACTACCTCGCCGGTGAGCGGCCCGACATCAACGCCTGGTTCGTCATCAAGCGGGGCACCGCAGACTGGGATCGCTTGAAGCGCAAGGGTTTCCGACTGATCGCCTACCGCAGCCTCGAGCACCTTGTCGCGCTGCAGTGTGCTTCCGTCGTCGCGTCCTCACAACTCGACCTGGAGATCGAACGCCCGGTCCCGCCGAACTTCTACCCGCACTCGCGGCGTCCATGGCGATTCGTCTACCTGCAGCACGGGGTGCTGCAGCACAACCTGGCGCATTGGTTCAACAACAAGGACATCGACCTCCTCACGACCGCGAGCGTCGACGAGCACGCGTCGATCGTCGACGGCTGTGCCTACAAGTTGACCTCGGATTCGGTCACGCTGACCGGCTTCCCGAGGCACGACGTGGTCGTCAAGGAGGCCGCCGCGCACCCGTTCGCGGAGCGCTCGATGATCCTCATCGCGCCGACCTGGCGGAACAACCTGTTCCTTCCCAAAGAGTCGTTCGGCGCGCAGCGCAAGTTGCGAGCACCGTTCCTGGAGACCGAGTTCGGGCGGAACTGGATGGAGTTCCTGTCCCACCCGGCGTTCGCGCGGCTGGCGGCCGAGCAGCATGCCGAGATCGTCTACCTGCCACACCCGAACCTGCGGGGCAACGCCGACGAGGTCGTCTACCCGGATCACGTGCGGGTCATCGAGTCCGCCCCCAACGTGCACGAGCTGATGAGTCGATCCCGGGTCACCGTCACCGACTACTCGTCCATCTTCTTCGACGCGGCGCTGGCCGAGTCACGCATCGTCTTCTTCCAGTTCGACCAGGACGAGTTCCTGGGCGGAGCCCACACCTACATGCCCGGCTACTGGGACTACACGGAGCACGGGTTCGGGCCCGTGGCGACGACGGTGGACGACGCGGTCGCCCACACGGTGCGCGCCTTCACCGGGACCGATGCCGACTGGCCGGAGCACTTCGAGGAACGGATCCGGCGCACCCTGCCGCTGACGGACGGCCATGCGGCGCAGCGGATCACCGACCTGATCGAGCGCAAGCTGCTGCGCTGAGCGGCGCAGACTGCAGGGTGGTCAGCCGACCGCCCGGACCGAATTGGGTCCGGAGTCCTTCTCGGCTGCTTCCTTCGCAGCGGCCTCCTCGGCAGCGCGACGCTGCGCGCGGTATGCCGCCGCCTTCTTCGGGTCGTGCTTCTCCTGATAGGCGTCCAAGACCTCTTCGGTCTCACCGTCCATCACGATCTGCCCTTCCTCCAGCCAGATCACCCGGTCGCACGTCTCGCGCACGACGCCCAGGCTGTGGCTGACCAGGAACACCGTGCCGGCGTCCTTACGCAGCTCCTGGATCCGTCGCTCGCTGCGTCGCCGGAACTCCGCGTCACCGGTCGCCAACGCCTCGTCGATCAGCAGGATGTCGTGCGACTTGCTCGACGCGATCGCGAAGCGCAACCGTGCGCCCATGCCGCTGGAGTAGGCGTTCATCGGCAGCGAGATGAAGTCACCGATGCCGGAGAAATCGCAGATGTCGTCAAACCGCTCCTCGACGTCCTGCGGCGTCATACCCATCGCCAGGCAGCCCAGCATGATGTTGCGCTCGCCGCTCATCGTCGAGATGAGGGCGGCGTTGACACCGAGCAGGGCCGGCTCCCCACGGGTGTAGACCGCGCCGGACGACGGGGTGAGCAGCCCGGCGACGCCGCGCAGCAACGTCGACTTACCGGATCCGTTCGGACCGATCAGCCCGATGGCCTCGCCCTCCCAGGCGGTGAAGCTGACGCCGCGCACGGCCTTCACCTCGCGCATGCCGGGCTGCGACGCGCCGGTCACCGTCCGGGCAAGAGCCATCGCGCCACCGCGGTTGGCGTAGCGGCCGGCGATCTTGTAGGTCAGGTGGACGTCGTCGGCGACGACGGTGGGCTTGCGCTCTTCGACTCGTTCACTCACGACCGTACGACTCCTCAGCCTTCCAGAAGAAGACATATCCAACGAGCAGAACACCGACGGACCAGGCTAGTGCGGTAAGCCATTGGCCGGGTGTCGTGCCTTGACCCGAAGCCAGGAACGCACCGCGGTAGAGATCGACGTAGATGGTCATCGGGTTGGCGTTCAGGATCGCCCCGACGTTCGGCTTCGACTTGGTGAACGAGTCGATGTTGAACATGATGCCGGAGGCGTACAACCACACCCGCAGCGCGAAGGGCAGCATCTGCGAGACGTCCGGGACCTTGGCGCCGATGCGCGCGAACGCGAATGCCAAGCCCGCACTGAACATCGTCTGCAGCACCACCGCCGGGACCACCAGGATCCATTGCACCCGAATGGGCTCACCCGTGAACAGCACGATCGGCACCAGGACCACCAGCGAGGCCAGCAGGTGCTGCAAGGCGATCGTGGTGGAGGCCACCGGGAACACCGCCCGCGGGAAGCGCAGTGTGCGTGCCAGCGAGCGGTTCGACTGGAGCGCGCGAGCGCCACTGGTGATCGCACTCTGGGTGAACTGGAACACGAAGATTCCGATGACCAGGAAGCCGAGATAGTTGGGCACGCCACGACGGGTGCCGATCAGCAGTCCGAAGATCAAGTAGTAGACGGCCGCGTTCAGCAGCGGGGTCAGCACCTGCCAGGCCTGCCCCAGGAAACTGCGGGTGTAGCCGGACGCGTTCGTCGCCCGGGAGAACTCCACGATGAAGTACCGCCGCTGCCACAGCTCGCGCGTGTACTCGGACAAGGACGCCCGAGCTCCCGCGCGCTTCAGGCCGTAGCGCGCGACCAGTGCTTGGGCATCCTCGTGGGACGCCTGGGTGTTCCCCGGCGGCGCCTTGTATGCCTGTCCCGACTCCGTCACAACGCGCAACGATACGACATGAACAGCACAACTCCGCGCCATCGCGCTCCGACGCGACCCGATCGAGACACCGGGTGCAGGTCAGGGTTCACCCGCCGTCGTTTCCCTTCGCGCGCGAGGCACTGCGTGACCCGCACTCCGCAACATGAGCAACGTCACACCGCGCAGACAGTTTCCTGAACGTCGCACTCGGAATCGGTCCCTATCCTGTCGCCGATCTGACCACGGTCGGCCCGAACGGCCGGCCACCATCCATACGTCACGGGCTGGCCTGTAGGAAACCAGCAGCCCCGCCCAGGAGGCCCACATGCGACAGCGCTCTGCCGACAGTTCCCGCCGAGGTGGCCGGCGGTGAGTCTCCTGCAGTTGCCGACCAAACGGCTGGCCGAACCGGACCGACGCGCGCGCGCCGGTCGGGCCGCTCTCCGCTGGACGATCCGGTTGGCCATCGCCGCCGCCGTCCTGGTCGTGGCGTACGTCCTGTTCAAGGTCGCGGTGAACATCGCGACGACCTACATGTGGTTCGACTCGGTCCACGACGGGTCGGTCTACTCCACGGAGATCTGGGCGAAGGTCGGGTTGTTCGCGGTCTTCGGGCTGATCGGTGCCGCCATCGGCGGCGGCACGATGTATGCCGTGAGCCATTTCCGGAACCGGCTCTCGGTCAATGAGAGCGACGACGTGTTCCGCGCCGGGTTCCGCCGCTACGAGCCGCGGTTCCGCTGGCTCATCGTGGCGGCGACCGCCGTGGCCACCGGGGTGTCGGCCGGCAAGCATGCCGCCGCCCAATGGCAGACCTACCTGCTGTGGGCCCACGCGACGCCGTGGCACAAGACCGACCCAGTGTTCCACAAGGACATCTCGTTCTTCATCGAGGTCAACCCCTTCCACGTCGCCGTCGTCACGCTGCTGTCGGGCAGCATCCGGTACGGCCTGTACATCGCCGTGATCGCCGGCTACTGGTACGGCGGTTGGCGGCTGCGAGGTGGCCGACAGAAGGTCACCCGCGGCATGGTCGTCGTGCTGTCCGCGCTGATCGGCGCCTACGCACTGCTCAAGGCGGTCGGCTACTGGCTGACCCGCTACGCGGTGACGACGTCGGGCCAGGGCCCGGTGACCGGCGCCGGTTACACGGCGGTGCACGCACTGCTGCCCAGCAAGGACACGATGGTGGTCATCAGTGCGCTGTGCGCAGCGGCCCTGCTGGTCAACGCGTTCGTCGTCGGCCGGGTGCGCATGCTGCTCGCCTCCGTGCTGGCGCTCGTCGTCGCTGCCGCCGTGGTCGGCGTCGGCTGGCCGAAGCTGGTCTACCGCCTGCGGGAGGCGCCCAGCGCCGCGCAGGTCGATCTGCCGGAGATCGCCAACAACCAGAAGGCGACGCTGGCCGCGTTCGGTCTCGACGGCAACGTGAAGACGGTGGCCTACCACCAGGAGGCGAAGTCCAGCAGTCAGGCGCTGACCAAGCTGGCCGGTCAGACCGCGCAGATCCCGGTGATCGACCCCAACAAGCTGTCCCCGACGTTCACGGTCAAGCAGCAGATCCAGCCGTACTACCAGTTCAAGTCGACCCTGGACATCGGCAACTACCAGTTGCCGGGCACCACGACCGCGAAGAACGATGTCGCCCTCGCGGTGCGCGAGCTGAACCTGTCGGGCGTCCCGTCCAGCAACTGGGTCAACAGTCACCTCGTCTACACCCACGGCTACGGCATCGTGGCGGCACCGACGTCGCGCATGGACACGGCCACGGAGAGTCCGGCCTTCCTGGACGGCGGCATACCCCCGGAGCAGCAGATCCCGGTCAACCGGCCGCAGATCTACTTCGGTCAGTCGTTCCCGTCCGGCTCCTACTCGATCGTGGGACAGCCGTCCGGTAGCCATCAGAACCTCGAGTTCGACCACCCGGGCGCGAAGGGTTCGGCGCAGTCGGCGCACACGACATACACCGGCAACGGCGGCATACCCGTCGGCTCGACGCTGCGTCGCCTCCTCTTCGCGGTGCAGTTGCACAGCCCGAACGTGCTGTTCAGCTCGGAGATG
The DNA here is from genome assembly GCF_055397625.1 of Flexivirga sp. G2. NCBI lineage: Bacteria > Bacillati > Actinomycetota > Actinomycetes > Micrococcales > Dermacoccaceae > Flexivirga > Flexivirga sp. G2. The sequence goes on along the minus strand of NZ_AP039675.1, from coordinate 943,875 downwards.
AACTCCGCCTCGCAACTGCTCGAGTACCGCAACCCGCGGGCCCGGGTCGCGCAGGTCGCGCCCTGGCTGACCCTCGACGGTGACGTCTACCCCGCCGTCGTCAACGGGCAGATCAAGTGGATCGTCGACGGCTACACCACCTCCAACAAGTACCCCGACTCGCAGATGGTGAACCTGCACAACGCGACCAGCACCTCGCTGACGCAGAACGGTTCGTCGGTCTCCCAGCCGAGTCGAGGCGTCAACTACATGCACAACTCGGTGAAGGCCGTCGTCGACGCCTACACCGGCAAGGTGACGCTGTACGAGTGGAACCAGAAGCAGCAGCCGGACCCGCTGCTGAAGACGTGGGAGTCGGCGTTCCCCGGCCTGGTGAAGAGCCAGTCGAGCATCCCGTCGGCGTTGTTGTCCGAAATGCGTTATCCCACAGACCTGTTCAACGTGCAGCGGCAGTTGCTCGCCAACTACCACGTGGCGCAGCCGGCCGACTTCTACAGCGGCAACGACTTCTGGACGGTGCCGAACGATCCGACGGTCGCTGCGACCAACACGATCAACGCGAACGGCAGCGCCTCGACGAGCTCCACGCCGTCGCAGCCGTCGGAGTACGTCTCGATGTCCGCCGACGGGTTCGGCGGTCCGCGCTACGCGCTGTCCAGTCCGATGGTCACCTACAACGGACGCGACCTGTCGGCGTTCATGTCGGTCGATGCCGCGCCCGGTCCCGATTACGGGAAGTTCACCGTGCTCGACTTCCCGTCCGAAGGTGCCGGGGAATCACCGTCACAGGTGCAGAACGACATCGAGTCCGACACCCGGATCACCGAGGCACTGACCCTGCAGCGAGGGGGTCAGTCGAAGGTCGTCCTGGGTGACCTGGAGGCGATCCCGGTCGCCGGTCGCCTGCTGTATGTCGAGCCGGTCTACACCCAATCGACGGGCAGTCAGTCGTTCCCGATCCTGCGGCACGTGATCGCGTTGTACGGCAACGGAACTCCGTCGTTCGAGGACACCCTGGGCCAGGCGGTGAAGGCCGCGATCCAGTCGTCCAGCTCGACCAGCTGACCCGCACCGCTCCGACGAACGCCCCACCGCTTGCGGTGGGGCGTTCGTTCGTCAGGGGCCGCGTCCGTCAGGAGGCGCCGAGCCCGAGCGCGTCCAGCTTCTGCTCCAGGTATGGCGCCAGTGTCCGAGCGTAGGTCGCCGTCATGTGCGAGGCGTCGAAGTAGACGGTGACGCCACCGATGACGGCCGGGCAGGTCGTCGCCGTACAGAAGAAGTTGGTCAGGTCGATGGTGTGCACGCCCTTCACTCCGGCAGCAGCGGCCGTGTAGGGGTAGTGCCACTTCCACGAGGTCGGTGTGCCGGAGCATTTGTCGTTCTGGCCCGAGTGCTCCGCGAGGCAGTCCGGCACGTTCTGCATCGTGTTGCCCGGGTAGGGCAGGTCGTGGATCACCACGATGGGTGTGCCGCCGGCCGACCACTTCTGCAGGTAACTGTGGAACCCCGCCTGGTCGACCTTCTCGCCCTTGTTCCAGTCGGTCTCCCCCTCGGGCAGCACCGATTCACGGTTCGAGGTGATGATCAGGTCGTACTGTCCGTGTGCGGTCTGGCCCAGGACCCACTTGCCGTAGTCGTGGCATCGGTCGGACACCTCCTTGGTGTCGAACTGTTGCCGGGTGTCGCTGGGCGCGCACTGCGAGATCAGGTAGGTCGTGATCGACCAGTTGTTCTTCTTGGCCAACGCCATCAGTGCCGGCTGCCAGTGGCCCGCATGCGAGTTGCCCACGAGCGCAACCTTCGTCGACCCCGAGCCGTAGTGACACGTCGGCCGTTTGGTGAAGGGCCGATAGGCCCAGCACCCGTCGGCATACGCGACTTCCTTGTCCTGCTTGGCGGCATCCGGCGACGGCACGGGCGTCGCCGAGTTGTCCTGCGGGCACGCCTGGAAACCCTTGGCCATCGAGGCCGCTCCGAAGCACGGTCCGGCGTCGGCCACCGCGGCCTCGGCCGCCCGCTGTTCGGCACGGATGTGCTCATTGCTCGCCCACCACCAACCGGAGGCGGCGAGCGCCAGCACCGCCATCGCGGCAACGCCGTAACGATAGGTGTTGAGCAGCACGCGCGGCGTACGGCGCTGCCGGAAGACGTCCTCGACGTACTTCTTGCACAGGCCGGCCAGGACGACCGACACCACGAGGATGCCGCACCGGTCCAGCAGCCCGAGGTGACCGCTGACGTACGGGAGCAGTGCGATGAGCGGCCAGTGGACCAGGTAGAGCGAGTAGGAGATGTCACCGAGGTACTGCACCGGGCGCACGCCGAGGACCCGACCCAGGACCGAGGACTTCGGCGGATGCGCGAACAGCACGAGCGCAGTGCCCACCGTCGGCAAGAGCGCGCTGTACCCGGGGAACGGCATGCTCCCGACATACCGGAACCCGGTGATGAGTATGGCGATGATGCCCAGCCAGGCGAACAGTGACCGGGCCCGTCCGGTCATGCCCCGGACGCTCGCGAGCGGCAGGGCGGCGACCATGCCGCCCAGGGCGAGCTCCCACATCCGGGTCGGCGTCACGAAGTAGGCGGCTGCTGGATTGGTCGACGTGTACGAGATCGACACGACAAGTGAGGCGACGAAGACCGCACCGATCACGACCAGCAGGCGCGCGCTCACCCGGAGGCTGCGCGGTGTCTCCGCGGTGACCCGGCGGTAGGCCCACCACACGGCAAGCGCCATGAGGAACGGCCACACGACGTAGAACTGCTCCTCCACCGACAGCGACCAATAGTGCTGCAGCGGACTCGGGGCGTCGTCCTCGGCGAGGTAGTTGACGCTGTTGCCGGCGAGCACCCAGTTCTGGACGTAGAACGTGCTGGCCAGGATCTGGCGGGCGGTGGTGGTCCACATCGTCGACGGCGCGACCCACCAGGTCGCCACTCCGGTCGCGAGCAGGACCGCCAGCGCCGCCGGGACCAGTCGGCGGATGCGGCGAGCCCAGAAGTCGGCGAAACCACGGGCGGACGTGGGCGGCGCCTTGAGCAGGACCGCAGTCATCAGGAACCCGGAGATGACGAAGAAGACGTCGACACCGGCGAACCCGCCGGTCAGCCGATTCGGCCAGAGGTGGTAGATCACCACCAGCAGTACCGCGATGGTTCGCAGTCCCTGGATGTCGGCGCGGAAGCCGGTGCCGCTTCCTATCGTCGGGTTGCCGGCAGGGGTGCGGCGATTGTCGGTGTGCGTCGCAGCGCTCACGAAAGCCTCTCGGGGAGTGTTCAGCCGGTGCTGCCGTCGCGGGCGGGCAGCTCGCGACGGACGTCGATCACGGCGCCGGTCAGGTCGGACGCCAGCACCGCGAGCGACGCGTCGGCGACCTGCTCCGCCGACAGCAGGGTGCCCGGCGGCTCCTCGCCGAAGGCAGCGAGCCGCATGGGCGTCGCGGCGCGTTCCGGGTTGATGACGTTGACCTTGATGTTGTCGGCGGACCATTCCTCGGACAGCGCCTGGGTCAGGTTGACCACCGCCGCCTTCGTCGAGGAGTACAGCGCGTAGTTCTCCCGGCCGCGGGTGTAGGACGACGACGTGAAGTTCAGCAGGTGACCGGCCGACTTCCGCAGGTAGGGGTATGCCGCGCGGGCCACGTTGACCGGCGCCAGGTAGTTGACGTCGATGACGCGGGCGACGTCCTCCTGCGTGGCGTCGGCGAGCCGGCCCATCTGCAGGACACCGGCGGTCAGCACGACCGCATCGATCTGGCCGTGTTCCTGGGCGGTCTTCTCGAACGCCTCGGCGATGTGGTCGGCGTTCTCGACGTGCAGGCCCGTCGTCGAGCGGCCGTGTGCGACCACCGTCGCACCGAAACCCCTTGCCAGACGGTCGATCTCGGCGCCGATGCCGTAACTGCCGCCGAGGACGACGATGGTCTTTCCGCTGAAGAACGACCGCATGTCGGCGACCGGCAGGGGCGCCTCCTGGGTGCCCAGTTGGAAGAACTTGTCGACGATGTACATGTCGAGCGGATAGGTGACCTTCATGTTGCGGTCGGAGCCCTGGATGGTCTTGGTCTTCACCTCGGGCTTGTACTTCAGCACCACCCCGCAGTCGTCGGTCGCGGAGAAGTAGGGGTCCTCCACCGCGAGCTCGTACGCCGAGCGCAGCACCGAGAGCCGGAAGCCCTGCGGGGTCTGTCCCCGCCGCAGGAAACTGCGGTCCGGGATGTGCGTGATGATCTCGTCCTCGTCGACGGACACGATGGTGTCCGCGGACGGTATGACGACGTCGACCGCGTCATAGCTGTCCAGGGCTGCGGTGCAGTCACGCAGGATCCGGTCATCGACCAGTGGTCGCACGGCGTCGTGCAGCAGGATCTTGGCGTCGCTCTCCTCGATCGCGGTCAGCACCCGCATGGTGGTCTCGTTGCGTGTCGCGCCGCCCTCGAGGATCCGCGAGACCTTCGGGTACTTCTCACCGAGGATGGTCGCGGTCTTCTCCGACCAGCCCGGGGTGACCATCACGATCATCTCGTCGATCACCGACGAGTCGTGCAGGGCAGCGACCGTGTGCTCCAGGATGGTCTTGCCGGAGACCTTCACCATCTGCTTGGGCACGCTGAGCCCGAGTCGGGAACCGACTCCACCGGCCAGCACCACTCCGTACGTCTTCACGCGGTCTTTCCCCTTTTCGGTGTGCCGGCATGCCGCACGTCTGTGCCCGCTCCGGAACGGGCGAGTTTAACAAGCGGTGAAATCCGGGTGTCGCAATTCGGTCGTCGGTCGACGTCACGCATCGAGGGCTGCCCTCGCCGCTTCCCGGAACAGTCGCACGCTGTCGCGCTCGTCGCCCAGATAGTGCGCTCGCAGGTCCCGCCGCTGCTGTGCCAGCAGGTCGGCGTCGGAGGTCAACACCGGTCGGAGACCCTCGGCGAGGCCCGTGCGAACGTCGACCAGGTATGCCGCCTTCAGCACGGGATACTCCTCGACGTCCGGGCGTTGCCGGGTGCGGGTCGGCAACACCACGGCCAGCGGTTTGCAGGACGCCAGGTAGTCCGAGGCCACACTCGAGATGTCCGTGACCATCGCGTCGGACCGGTTGAAGTTGTCGATGATGCCCTCCGTGAGCGCCTGGGTGCTCGGCAGGTGCGGACAATCCGGAGTCGCCGAGGACTCCAACAACGCGTCGATGCGGCTGATCGCCGTCATCGCGCGCCGCTGCCCTCTGGACAACGGGTGCGGCCGGAACACCACGCACGCACCTCCATCCAGCAACGCCTGCACGATCTGCTCGCCGTACTCCAATGAACTCAAGCTCATCTCGCGCATCCCCGACTGCCAGGTGGGTGCGTAGAGCACGGTGCGTCGTCCCGGAACCGGGAACGTGTTGTGCTCGGTGGCCGCCGCGACCTGCGGGCGGCCCACGACCACGAACTTGTGCTCGGGCATCGACACCCCGTGCCGCGCGAACCTGTCGATCGCGGCCTGGCCGGCCACGAAGTCCTTGTCGAACACGGCGAACATCGGGTGATAGCTCGATGGCTTGTCCGAGTCACCATGGTTGAGGTGCACGTGTGTACGGTCGATGTAGCGGATGCCATCGGCACAGGCGTTGTCGATGTTGACGTAGAAGAGGGCGCGCACACTGGGCACCATGCAGGCGTCCAACCCTGTCACCCGCGGGCAGGCGATGAGCGGCACGTCGGTCAACCGCGCGGCACGCGGCAGCATCTTCGGATTGCGGGCCAGGATCGCGAACGGCACACCGAGCTGCTCGAGGTACGGCAGCCACATCCGGATCTGGTACTCGCCGTCGACCGGGCCACTGAAGTAGACGAAGAACGCGGGGGCCAGCCGTTCCAGGGCGAGCGTCACGTCGCGGTTGACCGTTCCGTTGCGGCGGACGCGCACCGCATGCCGCATCCGTATGACGCACCCGACGAGGCTCGCCAGCACGCTGCCGAACACGATCAGGCTGACGAAGTCCGGGACCCCCCACACGGACTCGAGGATGAGCAGCAGCGTCAGCAGACCGACGGCGAGCGGCACGACCGGCGCGAGCGCCCCCGGCTCCTGCGCCCGCGGATCATCAGGAACGCCAGGCAGATTCACCGTCCGCACGCGCGGGACGATCCGCTGGTGCAGTGGTTCCTGCGCCAGGCCGACCGCGGCGCACACCCCGATGGTCAGCGCGACCCAGATCGTCGCGCCACCGTGTGCGCGCAGGCTGAGCACGCACGACAGTGCTGCCATCAGTGAGCTGGCGGCCAGCACCGGTCCCGGGCGATAGCGGGAGACCACGACGGCGCCGGCAAGCTGTCCCAGCGCGAGAACCCCGACGACGAACCCTGGTGCCGGCCACGTCGCGAGAGCGACCGTGACCGCCGCGAGCACGATCAATGCCGCGACCCCTGCACTCGACCGAGCGGCTCGACCAGCCCCCACAATCGCGCTCCACGGCCGCTGATACCGGTCGTTCACGTGACTCCTCCCAATTGTTCACCGCGGCGATTGTCGCAGGTGACCACGGTCGATTCTTGCCTTCGACGAAACGCGTTCCGCACGTCACGTCGGCGGGTCGGTGCCATGAACCCGCGGTTGGTCGCGCTGCGCCGGGGACGCCGCATCAGCTGATGCCCCTGGTCCAGCGGTTCTTGTCCCCACTGATTTAGGATCGCGCGACATGACTGCTTCGCTGTCCCGACCGCTCGTCCTTGCCGCAGCCGGCGCGCTGATCGCCGGGCTCACCGGATGCTCGGGATCCGGCAGTGGGGCCGCAACGACACCCACGACGCATGTGTCGATCCCGACCACGGTGACCGCAGCGCCGACGCCCACCCCGAGCACGTCCACGGCGACGGGCAGCATCAGCAGCAGCGACTCGTCGTTCTCCCTGGTCGCGCCCACCGGCTGGAAGAAGCTGGACCAGAAGCCGGCGACGCTGGCGATCAAGGCCGGGTCGCCGCAGGACAAGGTCACGACGAACTTCAACGTGGTGGTGCAGAACCCGTTGCCGGTGCCGGCGCTCGACGACGTCGTGACCCAGGCGGAGATCGCCTGGCGCCAGCAAGGCGTGCACATCAAGGACAAGCCGGATCGCACGATCGGCGGGCTGCCGGCCCGCGGGTACACCTTCGACCGCAAGGCGCAGGGCGCCGACTTCACCCAGACGCAGTACTTCGTGGTCTTCCGAAGTCACGTCTATTCGATGACGATGACCAGCGCTTCCTCGGCCGACGCCGCAGCGGGGGCGGATCAGGCGTTGTCGGCGATCTTCTCCACCTGGGCCTGGAAGCAGCAGTGACGGTCCGCGAGCGCTGAATGCGCGCTCGCCGCTCGCGCGTCGGGGCGACGTGCGACGATGGCAGGTGTGAGTGAGAAGCAGCAGAAGTCGCAATCGCGCAGTCAGCCGTCGCCCGAGGCGTTCCGGTCCTTCATCAGCTCCGGATGGACGCCGCGCAGCGATGCCACGCCCGCCCGGGCAGCCGTCGCGGACTTTGCCGCGGAGCGCCGTTCGGCCGTGTCGGAGGCGTTCCCGGGTGAGCGTCTCGTCATACCCGCCGGTGGTCTGAAGGTCCGCAGCAATGACACCGACTACATCTTCCGGCCGCACTCGGCCTTCGCCCACCTGACCGGCCTGGGCGCCGACCGCGAGCCGGACGCCGTCCTCGTGCTCGAGCCGCGCGACGGCGGCGGGCACGACACGGTCCTCTACTTCCGACCGTTGGCCGGACGGGACACCGAGGAGTTCTTCGCCGATTCGCGGTATGGCGAGTTCTGGGTCGGCAGTCGCCCGACGATCGAGGACATCGAGGCCGAGCTGGGCGTCATCGCCCGGCACATCGACGAGTTCACCGACGCGGTCGCGAAGGACGCCGGTGAGATCGGCGTCCGAGTCGTCCGTGATGCCGACGCCGAGGTCACCGAGACCGTCGACAAGGCGCGTGCCGCCGAGGCCGAGGCCGAGTCTGCGTCCGAGCAACGCCTCGAGGCGGACGCCGAGCTGGGTCGGGTGTTGTCCACCCTGCGGCTGATCAAGGACGCGTTCGAGATCGAGCAGATGCGCCAGGCCGTGAACGCGACCGGGGAGGGCTTCGACGCCGTCATCGCCGAGTTGGCGGAGGCAGTGCGCCGTGGTCGCGGTGAGCGGTGGGTCGAGGGCGTCTTCGGCCTGCACGCCCGACACCGTGGCAACGGTGTCGGCTACGAATCCATCTGTGCCGCAGGCGATCACGCCAACACGCTGCACTGGATCAAGAACACCGGCGACGTTCACGAGGACGACCTGGTGCTGCTCGACGCGGGCGTCGAGGTCGACTCGCTCTACACCGCGGACATCACCCGCACGCTGCCGGTCGACGGCACCTACGACGAGGCGCAGCGCAAGGTCTACGAGGCCGTGTATGCCGCCCAGCAGGCGGGCATCGCCGCGGTCAAGCCGGGCAACAAGTTCTCGGACGTGCATGCTGCAGCGATCCGGGTGATCGCCGAGCACCTGCACGAGTGGGGCCTGCTGCCCGACGGTGTCGACGTCGAGGGCACCCTCGACAAGGAGAACGGCCAGTTCCACCGCCGGTGGATGGTGCACGGCACGAGCCACCACCTCGGCATCGACGTGCACGACTGTGCGTTGGCGTTGCGGGAGGACTACATGGACGCCGAGCTCAAGCCGGGGATGATCCTGACGGTCGAGCCGGGTCTGTACTTCAAGGCCGACGACGAGCTGGTGCCGGAGGAGTTGCGCGGCATCGGCGTGCGCATCGAGGACGACGTGCTGGTGACCGAGGACGGCCATGAGGTGCTGTCGGCGCACATTCCGAGCAAGGCCGACGACGTCGAGGCCTGGATCGCACGAGTGCAGGCGGACTCGAAGGCCTGAGCCGACAACCTCTTCGGACATGACGAACGGCTGGTGCCGACACTCCCCGTTAGTGCCGGCACCAGCCGTTTCCTCCCCAATGCTCCGGCCCTTTCGGTGCCGGAGGCGAGTCCCCCGCGGTGCTGATACTGACTAGACGACGCGGGGCGCCATTCCGTTGCACCGAATACCGGGACGTGTCCGTTTCGTGACCTTCGGGCTCAATAGACGTAGATCTGGCGGCCGTTCTTGAGATAGCCGCCACGGATCAGCATGTCCTGCGCCGAGATCGACAGCCGGCAGCAACCGTGCGACGCGTTGTATGTCGGCACACTGGTCGAACCGTGCATGGCGATGCCGCCGTTGAAGTAATACGGCTTGTACATCGACCCGAGCGCGCCGGTCTGCCAGCCGTTGACGTGGCTGCGCACGGTGAACTTCCCACTCGGTGTGCGCCCGTCATACCAACGGCCCCATGCGTAGAACGGCTTGTTGGCGCCGGTGCTGGTGTTGAGCGTGTAGCGCACGGTGGATCCCCACACCACGAGCGCGAGCTGGCGCGTCTTGTCGACCTCGATGCGATATCCCGCGCCATACCGCGGTGTACGCCGGGTGTTCGAGGCGACCTTGGTCCAGGTGAGCGGCCCGACAACTCCGTCCCGCACCAGCCCCCAGGCCTTCTGCAGGGCGAAGACCGCCTGCTGGGTCTGCCCGCCGAAGACGCCGTCGGCCGCACCGCACCAGTAACCGACGGCGCCGAGGCGCTGTTGCAGGTACAGGACGTTCGAGCCGCGACTGCCGTATTTGACGGTCGGCCGGGTCGCCGCCTCGGCGCTTCCCGCCTGGGCGATGCCGACGACTCCGATCGCGCCGACTGCCGCAGCACCGCCGAGTGCCTGCCGACGAGTGATCAACGTATTCATTTCTGCCCCCAAATTATTCACTGGTCACCCGGATGGATGACGCTGTCGAAGCCCCCCTCGACAAAACCATTGTCGTCGTGACTCGTCGGTTATGACGCCCGAATCGGCAAACAGGTTGTCCACCTGTCCAGACAAACTTCTCCGACGTCCCGCGCCCGGCGCGGGATAGGCTCACCTGGTGTCGGACGTGACTGCTGCCCTGGCGAAATCGAAGGTCGCGTGGCTGTTGCTGCCACCCGACAGCACCGTCCCGTGCTGGTATGCCGCCTCGGATGACACGGCATACATCGTGGGCGGCGAGGGCGAGCAGCCCATCCCCGAACTGCCTGGCGAGCTGCGGATCATCCTGCGGGACAAGGAGACTCGACGCGCAATCGGTCCCGTCCCGGCTCGCGCCACGCGAGTGCAGCCCGACTCCGACGAGTGGGCGGCGGCCACCGGAGCGTTGCTCGCGGCGCGGCAGAGCAACCCGCCGAGCGGCCTGCAGGAGCACTGGGCGGCCCAGTGCGCGGTGTGGGCGCTGGAGGTCGGCGAGCAGTTGTCGACGCACCACGCCGAACCGCCGCACCCGTCCCAGGCCCCACCTGACTAACCTTTCGCAGGTGAGCAGCCGAGTTTTCGTAGCCCGGATCGCCGGACTCACCGTGCTGGACCCCTTGGGGGACCGCGTGGGGAGGGTCCGGGACGTCGTCATGAGTTTCGGCGGCTCCGAGCCGAGAGCCATCGGCCTGGTCACCGAGGTGCCGGGAAAGCGTCGGGTCTTCGTGCCGATGACCCGTGTCACCAGTGTCGACGCGGGCGCCGTCATCACGACCGGGCTGGTCAACATGCGACGCTTCGAACAGCGTGCCGGCGAAACACTTGTGTTGGCAGAGCTTTTCGACCGACGGGTGCAAGTCCGCCATGCCGGGGAGACCGTGACCGGGCTCGTCGAGGACATCGCGATCGAGCAGAACCTGCGGCGGGACTGGGTGCTGGCGAAGGTCTTCGTCCGCCAGGTCGACGGCGTCTCCTCGGCGTCGAAGGCGATGTCGCGGCTGACCCGTCGCCGCAGCGGCAAGACGATGCTGGTCGACGCGCGGGACGTCACGGGACTGCACCAGCAGGCCAGCGCACAGAGCGCGGAACGTCTGCTCGAGGAGTACGAGGACCTGCGGGTCGCCGACCTGGCAGAGGTCATCCACGACCTGAATCCCAAGCGACGCGCCGAGGTGGCCGCCGCCATGGACGACCACAAGCTGGCGGACGTGCTCGAGGAACTGCCCGAGGACGACCAGATCGAAATCATCGCCGGGCTGGACACCGAACGCGCGGCCGACGTGCTCGAGGCGATGGAGCCCGACGACGCGGCGGACCTGCTGTCCGACCTCCCGTCGGACCAGGCCGAGCAACTGCTGCAACTGATGGAGCCGGACGAGGCCGCTCCCCTGCGGCGTCTGCTGTCGTATGACGAGAACACCGCCGGCGGACTGATGACCACCGAACCCGTCGTACTCGGACCGGAGGCCACCATCGCCGAGGCGCTCGCGGTGGTGCGCCGGGAGGAACTCGCACCGGCACTGGCGTCCGCCGTCTTCGTCAGCCGCCCACCGCTGGAGACCCCGACGGGCCGGTTCATCGGCCTGGTGCACACCCAGAAGCTGCTGCGCGAGCCGCCGCAGACCGCGCTCGGCACAATCGTGGACAAGACCATCGAACCGGTGGGTGTCGAGGCGCCGCTCGGTGAGGTGACCCGTCAGCTGGCGACATACAACCTGGTGAGCATGCCGGTCGTCGACGACCTCGGCCGCCTGCTGGGCGCCGTCACGGTGGACGACGTGCTCGACCACATCCTGCCCGACGACTGGCGTGAGGCTCGGCACGATCCGCGGCCGTCCGACGCGCCGGCGACGGACGAGGAGGTCGTCTGATGGCCGACCGCGACGACGAGCGCCGCAAGGGCCGCCGACAGCAGGAGTCCGGCCGTTTGGACCAGCCGCGCGAGGCCGTCCGTCGGTGGCTGCCGCGCGCGCCGATGGACTCGGACACCTTCGGGCGGTTCGCCGAGGACTTCGCGCGGTTCATGGGCACCGCGCAGTTCCTGGTGTGGATGACGGTCTTCGTGATCCTGTGGATCCTGTTCAACCTGATCGGACTGTTCGGGCTCAAATGGGATCCCTACCCGTTCATCCTGCTGAACCTCTTCTTCTCCACCCAGGCGTCATACGCCGCACCGCTGATCCTGCTCGCACAGAACCGCCAGGACGACCGGGACCGGGTCACCCTGGAGGCCGATCGGGCGCGGGACGAACGCAACCTGGCTGACACCGAGTTCCTCACCCGCGAGGTCGCGTCCTTGCGACTTGCCATGCGCGACACCGCAACTCGTGACTTCGTCCGCTCGGAGCTGCGGTCGTTGCTGGACGAGATGGAGGAACGCGGCTACCTACGCCAGCCGGATCCGCCCGACCCAGCGGGCGACGAGGCGGCACCGGCCTAGCCGGTTCGACCCACCGGACCCGGTATGGCGCGGGTCACACGGGCTCGGGCGCCACGTGACCGCCGGAGGGCACCACTGACCCACGATTTACCATGGATTCCATGCCCACCCCTTCGTTGGACGCCATTCGCGCTGCACTGGCCACCGTCCAGGATCCCGAGATTCACCGGCCCATCACCGAGCTCAACATGGTCGAGTCGGTCGATGTCGCCGACGACGGCAAGGTCACCGTCACCGTCCTGCTGACGATCGCCGGCTGTCCGATGAAGACGCGGCTGCAGACCGACACGACCGAAGCCGTGAGCAAGGTCGAGGGTGTCACCGGTGTCGACGTCCGGCTCGGCGTCATGTCCGACGAGCAGCGCGCGGCGCTGAAGGACCAGTTGCGCGGCGGTCAGGCGGAGAAGGAAATCCCGTTCGCGAAGCCGGGTTCATTGACGCGGGTCTACGCGGTCGCCTCCGGCAAGGGCGGCGTCGGCAAGTCGTCCGTCACCGTCAATCTCGCTGCGGCACTTGCGGATTCAGGCCTTCGCGTCGGCGTCGTCGACGCCGACATCTACGGCTTCTCGGTGCCGCGGATGCTCGGTGTCGAGCACCGCCCGACCCAGGTCGACGACATGATCCTGCCGCCGGAGAGCCAGGGCGTGAAGGTCATCTCGATCGGCATGTTCGTGCCCGGCAACCAGCCCGTCGTATGGCGCGGGCCCATGCTGCACCGCGCATTGCAGCAATTCCTCGCCGATGTGTTCTGGGGCGACCTGGACGTGCTGCTGCTGGACCTGCCGCCCGGCACGGGCGACATCGCGATCTCGGTCGCGCAGCTGATCCCGAACGCCGAAGTCCTGGTCGTCACCACCCCGCAGCAGGCCGCCGCGGAGGTCGCCGAACGCGCCGGTGCGATTGCGCTGCAGACCAAGCAGCGGGTCGCCGGCGTCATCGAGAACATGTCCTGGATGGAGCTGCCGGACGGCACCCGCCAGGAGATCTTCGGCAGCGGCGGCGGCCAGCAGGTCGCCGAGTCGTTGACCCGCTCGATCGGTGCGCCCGTGGAGCTGCTCGGTCAGATCCCGCTCGACGTCACCCTCCGCGAGGGCGCCGACCAGGGCACGCCCGTCGTGCTCGGCAAGCCCGACTCCCCCGCTGCCGTCGCACTGCGCGGCATCGCCAAGGGTCTGGCCACCCGCTCGCGCGGCCTGGCCGGCCGTTCGCTCGGCCTCACGCCGACCGGCCGCTGAACGACACAAGGCGAAAGGGCCCGACCGATTCCGGTCGGGCCCTTCGCCTTGTGACTGGTTCGCGACGGCCGAAGCACGAAGGAGTTACGTGGCGTCGTGATCGAAGGGCGTCGCGCGGTCGGGGTCGAACTTGTGCGGGTCGTATGCCGGGCCGGCCGCGACCTGCGGCACGTCAGCGTCACCGCTCGGCTCGGCGTCCGGGTCGGGCTCGGGATCGAAGAGCGCGTCGCGCACGATCTTGCGGGGGTCGTACTGCCGCGGGTCGTACGCGCGCCAGTTGATGTCGTCGAACTCGGGGCCCATCTGCTCCTTGAGCTGCGACTTGGCCCCGTCGGCCATGTCGCGCACCTGCCGGATGTAGCCACGCAGCTTGCCGACGTACTCCGGCAGCCGGTCGGGGCCGATCAGGGCAGCGGCGAGACCGATGAGAATCAGGAACTCCCACCCGCTGATGCCAAACATGTCGACTCAAACCTTTCCCGCTACAGAGATCGCCGCCTGATTCTTGCACCCGGCCCGAACGCAGGTGGCAGCGACCGGCCGAGGCGGGTCGACAGCCGACCGTTCAGGGCGTATGCCGCGCCACGGCCTGTTCGAACATCGGCATCTCACGGGTGAGGGTCCCGCTGACCTTCGAGCGCCGCTGCACGACCGCGGTGGTCTGCGGCGCCGACACGTTGCGGACCACTCCCGCACGCTCGGGCGAGCCCGGGCGCGGGTTGTCCGGGTTCTGCGCGACACCACCGGCGGTCGACGCGACGAGCGCGACTCCGACGCAGCCGGCGACAGCGACGAGCGCGAACGCCATCGACTTGCGTACCGACTGGTACTGAGGCGGTGCGCTGCAGGTCACCACAGCAGGCGCAGGACGGGAACCGGCTCCGGGATGTCCGGCCGGCGCAGCGCCGCCGAGCGGGCCGTCCGGGCCGGTCGACGCGAGCGACAACAGGCCGGCCATCAATTGCTGGTGGCCACCGGAGTCGAAGCGGACCGCACGCAGCTGATCGATGATCGCGCGCTCCTGCTGCACGGCGTAACGGCAGTGCTCGCACACGGTCAGGTGGAGATCGGCGCGGTATTCGTCCTGGTCGGACAGCATGCCGTCGACGTAGTCGGCGACGCGCTCACCCAGGTGCTCGTGCTCGGCACGCGCGAACTGGTCGCGCGCGAAGAGCATCACCGCGCCGCCCCTGCGGGGGTCAACGTCGGCATGCCGATCCGGCGCCGTGCGGCCGGGCGGTTCTCCGGCGCACGGTGTGCCAGGGCCTCCCGCAGCTGCGCGCGGCCGCGGTGGATCCGCGACCGGACGGTGCCGAGCTTGATGCCGAGCGTGGCCGCGATCTCCTCGTAGGACAGACCCTCGATGTCACACAGGACGACGGCCGCGCGGAAGTCCGGCGCCAGTGCGTCCAACGCGCGCTGCACGTCGTCGTCGAAGTGGGCGTCGGCATACAGCTGCTCGGGGCTGCCGTCCCTGCTGGGCAGGCGTGCCGCGGCGTCATCCGCGAGCGCGTCGAAACGGATGCGCTGCTTGCGGCGCATCTTGTCCAGGAAGACGTTGGTGGTGATGCGGTGCAGCCAGCCCTCGAACGTGCCCGGGCGATAGGAGTGCAAGGAACGGAACACGCGCACGAAGACGTCGTGCGTCAGGTCCTCGGCGTCGTGCACATTGCCGGTCAGCCGGTAGGCCAGGCGGTAGACGCGCGCCGAGTGCTCGGTGACGATCTCCTCCCAGGTCGGCGGCTCCCACCCCGGTGGCGCCACATCGGGCACCTTGGTCTTGACTGCACCCCGCAGCAGTTGGTCGGTCATCGCTTTCGGCATTCCATCTCGTGTCGTCGACCTTGAGGCCTGTGCTTATCCAATGAACTTCTGTGCTTCCGACCACTCATCCTGCCGGATGAACCTGTGGCCCTGCTGTGGCATTTCTGTCACGCGGGACACGCCATGGTCTGTTGCACTGCACAACGACCGACGGTCCGGATTCGTTACCGCTGCACCGGACTAACTGATGTCCGGCCCGGTCGACTAGGTTCGGAACATGTCTTCACAGCGTGCGGCCAGCTGGGGGTATGCCGAGGAATTCGTGCCCGAGCCCGAGGTCGTCGAACGAGCGCGGGTACGCGGCGAGCAGCTCGGCTGCACGCCGATCGGCGCCGGCACCGGACCGGCGCTGCGGCTGCTCACCGCGGCGACGCAGGCGAAGGCGGTCGTCGAGGTCGGCACCGGCGCCGGGTCCTCCGGGCTGTGGTTGCTCGCCGGTATGCCGGCCGACGGTGTCCTGACCACCATCGACATCAAGGCCGAGCATCAGAGCGCCGCGCGGCAGGCGTTCGCCGACGCCGGCATCGCCTCGGCCCGGACTCGGATCATCACCGGCAATGCATTGCAGGTCATGGGCCGGCTGGCCGACCGCGGCTACGACCTGGTGTTCGTCGATGCGCACAAACCCGACTACCCCGCCTACGTCGACGCCGCGGCGCGGCTGTTGCGCAGCGGCGGTCTGCTGCTGATCGACAACATGCTGTGGCACGACCGGGTGGCCGATCCGGCGGTCCGTGACGAGACGACCGTGGTGCTGCGCAATCTCGGCAAGCAGCTGCGCGACGACCCGGACTGGACGACGACGATGCTTCCGGTCGGTGACGGACTGTTCGCCGCCGTCAAGCGGTGACCTTCCGCCATACGAACAACGGAACGGCCGCCCACGACAAGTCGTGGGCGGCCGTTCCGTGTAGTGACTCGGCGGTCAGCCGATGCAGCCGTCGATGGCCTCACCGAGCGCCGCAGCCTCCTCGGCGTTCATCTCGACGACCAGGCGGCCACCACCCTCGAGCGGCATACGCAGGAGAATGCTGCGGCCTTCCTTGGTGACCTCGAGAGGCCCGTCTCCGGTCCTCGGCTTCATTGCCGCCATCGGCTTTCCCCTTCCGTCCGCGTGGCTCAAATCCTCGGCCACACCAATGCCACGCGGTGCTTTACGACGCCGGTCTTCCGGCGGGTGCGACCAACAGTCCTGCGCATTATTTCAGCTTCCGCGGCGCAGAGGGAAATCCTCGTCCCCCGATACGCTGCAGGTTGTTCCCCCCGGGCGCACCGACCGCCGCCGGGTGATGCACCCACCAGCACTCCGAAGGAGACCCGTCCGCATGAGCGATTCCGCCGCAGCCGCACCCGTCCTCACCGAACGGACCGGTGGTGTGGCCACCGTGCGCCTGAACCGTCCCGACGCGATGAACTCGCTGGACATCACTACCAAGGAGGCGCTGCTGGCGGCGCTGCAGGACGTGGCGAGCGACGAGACGGTGCGCTGCGTGGTGCTCACCGGGACAGGGCGGGCCTTTTGCGTCGGCCAGGACCTGAAGGAGCACGTCGGGCTGCTCGCCGACGGCGCCGACGCCCTGTTCACGACCGTGCCCGAGCACTACAACCCGATCGTCACCCTGCTGTCCACGATGGACAAGCCGGTCATCGCCGCGGTCAACGGCGTCGCGGCCGGGGCGGGTGCTGCGTTCGCGTTCGCCGCCGACCTGCGCATCGTCGCCGACACTGCAGGGTTCAACCTCGCGTTCACCGGCATCGCCCTGTCCAGCGACTCCGGCTCGTCCTTCTGGCTGCCGCGCCTGGTCGGGGTGGCCAAGGCCAAGGAGTTGCTGCTGATGCCGCGGACGGTCAAGGCGGACGAGGCACTGGCGCTCGGCCTGGCCACGCAGGTGGTACCGGCCGACGGATTCGCCGCTGCTGTGCAGGACGTCGCCGCCCGCCTGGCCGCCGGCCCGACCAAGGCGTATGGCGCCGTCCGCCGCGCCGTGGAGTTCTCGGCGACCCACACGCTCGCCGAGTCGCTGGCCCACGAGGCCGAGCTGATGGCCTCCACCGGCTCGACGCAGGACCACCGGGCCGCGGTCGACGCGTTCCTCGCCAAGGAGAAGCCGACCTTCGAAGGCCGCTGAGTCCCAGGCGCAGCGCCGACGATCGCGGATCTCCCGGCGTACATCTCACTACTGTCGCCAGTTTCTCGCCTGCTCAACCCGATTCGGACGAGTCACTGGCGACAGTCGCCATTTACTCGCCCACTCCAGCCCTCTCGGACGAGCGACTGGCGACAGTCGTGACCTTCTCGCACAGCCGTTCCGGGCCCGCTCATCCCCTCATCACGAAGCGGCAACCTTGTGATGGCGGTCACTCGCGGCTGCGTCATACATGAAAGACTCGCTGCATGGCAGCGCTGATCTGGTTCGCGGGCGGGGTGTTGCTGGCCGCCGCCGAAGCACTCAGCGGCGACTTCGTGCTGTTGATGATCGGTGGCGGTGCGGTGGCCGCCGCGCTCGCGTCCTTCCTGGGCGCGCCGTTGTGGCTGGCGACGATCGTCTTCGCGGTCGTCTCCATCGGGCTGGTGTTCGGCCTGCGCCCGGTCCTCAAACGCCACCTGCTCAGTACGCCGACGACACCGACCGGCATCGAAGCGCTCCGTGGCCAGGAGGCCACCGTGCTGAAGGCGTTCGGCAACGACGGCGGTCGCGTACGCATCGGCGGAGACGTCTGGACGGCCCGGCCGGCAGACGAGAACGACACGTTCCGCACCGGCGAGAGCGTGATCGTCCAAGACATCGACGGCGCAACGGCCGTCGTGAAACGGGGAGATGACTCATGGCAGTCCTGATAGTTGTTGCAGTGATCGTGATCCTGGTGATCGCGATCGTCGCGAAGTCGGTGGCACTGATCCCGCAGGCGGAAGCCGCGGTGATCGAGCGCCTCGGCCGCTACACCAAGACGGTGTCCGGCCAGCTGACGTTGCTCATGCCGTTCGTCGATCGGGTGCGCGCCCGGGTCGACCTGCGTGAGCGCGTCGTCTCGTTCCCGCCCCAGCCGGTGATCACCGAGGACAACCTGACGGTCAACATCGACACCGTCGTCTACTTCCAGGTCACCGAGCCGCGCGCCGCGGTCTACGAGATCAACGACTACATCGTCGGTGTCGAGCAGCTGACCACCACGACGCTGCGCAACGTCGTCGGCGGTATGACGCTGGAGGAGACCCTGACCTCCCGCGAGACGATCAACGCGCAGTTGCGCGGAGTGCTGGACGAAGCGACCGGTCGCTGGGGCCTGCGCGTCGCGCGGGTCGAGCTGAAGTCGATCTTCCCGCCGCCGTCGATCCAGGAGTCGATGGAGAAGCAGATGAAGGCCGACCGTGAGAAGCGGGCGACCATCCTGGCGGCCGAGGGTCACCGGGAGGCTGCGATCAAGTCGGCCGAGGGTGACAAGCAGGGCCGGATCCTGGCAGCCGAGGGTGCCAAGCAGGCCGCCATCCTCGAGGCCGAGGCCGACCGCAAGTCCCAGGTGCTGCGCGCCGAGGGTGAGCGGGCCGCCAAGTACCTGCACGCGCAGGGCGAGGCCAAGGCCATCGAGAAGACGTTCAACGCGATCCGGTCCAGCAACCCCACCCCGGAACTGCTGGCCTACAAGTACCTGCAGATGTTGCCCGAGATGGCCAAGGGCGAGGCCAGCAAGGTCTGGGTCGTTCCCAGCGACTTCGGTTCCGCGCTCCAGGGCTTCGCGAAGTCCTTCGGCGCCCAGGGCGACGACGGAACCTTCCGGTACGAGATGCCGCCGGCCGAGGACCGCGCGCCGGTCGAGGACGAGGACGTCGCCGACTGGTTCACCCTCGAACGCGACCCGGCCGTGGCCGAGGCCGTCGCCGCCGCCGAAGCCGTCGCCCGGCAGACCAGCGACATCGACGACGTGCGGCCGACTCGCCCGGGCCGGTCCAACCGTCCGTCGACCCCGGCGACGCCGTCGACCTCGATCGCGCCGGAGCACGACGACGCCGAGCCGATTCCCGACGAGCAGGCCACCCAGGCGCACCCGCAGGTCGCCGGCCCCGGCGAGCAGCACCAGATCTCCGGCCCGCCGCCCGGATACCCGCCGCAGGGTGTGCAGCTGCCCGGTCACCAGCCGCAGGCCGCGCCGCAGCCCCCGCACCCGGAGCAGCCCGGCCAGCAGGACCCGAACGGCCCGCAGCACTAGCGGACGCAGCAGTCGCAGCACGCGAGAGAGGGCGTGGATCCGATGGATCCACGCCCTCTTTCGTATGCCGCGTCCTCAGATGGGTGCTCAGATGGGGTTGCCACTCGGATGCCGCAGCACCAGCAACGTCCAGCACCACCAGACCTGCCAGCCCAGCCCGAGGCCGACCCAGATGACCGTCCGCCAGCCGACGAGCAGCCGCATCGCCCGGTCCTTCCAACCGGCGCCGACGAAGACGATCAGGATCGGGAACATGAAGAGCAGATAGCGGTAGGTGCTGGTCCACGCGTCCAGGACGGCGAGCAGGTAGAACGCGTACGCGAGCAACCAGGTCCGCATGATCGGGCCCATCGCGTCGGCCCACGGACCGACCGTGATCAGCACGAAGCCGAGGATCAGCACCACCAGCAGGACCACGGCCATGAACCCGTTACCGAGGATCTGGTCGAAGTTGGCGACCCACGGCTGGAAGTAGGTGATCGTGCCGTCGCTGCGCCAGGTCCCCATCGTGTCGGTGTATGCCGACGAGACGCCCGTGCGCCACGCCGCGATCGCCGGCCAGAGTCCGCCCGCGACACCGCAGCCGACGAGTGTGGACGCCATCGCGATCCACTCGCGTCGCTCGATCGGCGCGTCCGCACGTCTCCTCCAGCGCAGCCACACCGCAACGAGGGCGACCACCCCCAACGGCACCGCGACCGGACGCGCGAGTCCGGTCGCCAGGGCGGCGATCGTCGCGAGCCACCATCGCTCGCGTTGCAGGGCGAGCAGGGCGCCGATCAGCAGGACCAGCGCGAGCGACTCGGTGTAGGTCATCTGCAGCACCGGTGACGGCGGCGATGCGGCGAAGACACACACCACGCAGAACGCGACCAC
Source organism: Flexivirga sp. G2 (assembly GCF_055397625.1). Taxonomy (NCBI): domain Bacteria; kingdom Bacillati; phylum Actinomycetota; class Actinomycetes; order Micrococcales; family Dermacoccaceae; genus Flexivirga; species Flexivirga sp. G2. The sequence continues at coordinate 923,481 of NZ_AP039675.1, read as the reverse complement.
CGGGCCGACCTTGTCGCGCACCAGGACGGCCATCATGCCGACCGCGAGCGCGCCGAGCGCCAGCGAGAGCAAAGACCCGACCACTGCGAACGAGCCACCGGTCAGCGTCATCAGTGCCCGCACCATGCCGGGATACATCGGGTAGAACGCCCATTGGTTCTGCTGGACGACTCCGTTGTCCTCGGGCAGTTTGGAGGGGTAGCCCTCCTCGACGATCGTCTGGTACCAGCGGCCGTCCCACACGTGGGTCATCTGCCAGTAGTCCCGGTGCCCGTCGGAGTAGAAGATGAAGCCGGGGTCCTGCTGGCCGGACACCAGTTGCATCACGACCGCGGAGAAGAGTCGCAGCAGCAGGTATGCGGCGACGACGCACACCAGGAGCCGGCGCTGCAGCAGGTCGATCCCGCGCAGCTGCCAGACCTGCAGCCGGGTGGGGACGGCGACCGTCTGCAGGCCCTCCGACAGCTCTGCGGCGGTGGTGCTCGTGCTCGCCATCAGGCCCCCCGGAAGCAGCCGATGATGTGATCGTCGACCAGCCCGCACGCCTGCATGGCGGCATACATCGTGGTGGGGCCGACGTGCGCGAAGCCGGCCTTCTTCAAAGTCTTTGCCAGTACTACGGATTCGGGTGTCTGCGCCGGGGTTTCGCCGAACGTCGCGGGACGGTTGTGCTCCGTCGGCACGTGGGACCACACCAGCTCGTCGAGTCCGCCGGACTCGCGCAGCCGCAGCACCGCCTGTGCGTTGGTGACGGCCGCGTCGATCTTGCGCCGGTTGCGGACGATCGTCGCGTCCTGCATCAGCCGCTCCACGTCGTCCGGCCCGTAGGACGCGACCACCTCCGGGTCGAAATCCGCGAACGCCGCACGGAACGCCGGGCGCTTGCGCAGGATGGTGATCCACGCCAGGCCGGACTGGAACGCCTCCAAGGTGATGCGTTCGTAGAGTGCGCGCTCGCCGCGGACGGGCACACCCCACTCGGTGTCGTGATAGGCCCGGTAGTCGTCACTGCCGTCGGCCCAGGCGCAGCGCGCCATACCGTCCGGTCCGATGACCAGGGATTCCTGTTCAGCCACGCTCCGCCTCCCGCACCATGCCGCGCACCACATGCCGATAGAGCGGTATGGCGCTCACCTTCGCCACCGGCGCGACGAGCCGGCGCAGTCGTTCGGGCGCCGGACCGACGTCCGTCGTCCAGCGCAGCCGCGACCCGCTCCCGGAGGGCTCGACCTCGAGCAGGGCGCGTCCGCCGAGCATCGGGCCGACCTTGCGCAGCTCGCAACTGCCGCGCTCCCCCGGCGGCTCCCAGCGCGTCACGACCATCCGGTCGTGCAGTCGCACCGGACCGATCCGCGTCGTCGCGTGCAGGCGGGCACCGGCGGCCGCCGCACCGGAGCCCGTGACTCCGGGCTCGACCCGCACCGTCGTCAGCGGGAAGAACCGCCCGTGCCCGGGCCAGTCCGTCACGACCTGCCAGAGTCGCTCCACGGGCGCGGTCGACTCGCGCGTCACCACCACATCGGACATGCGCGGCTCAGTCGCGCACGGGCCGCGCACGGTCACCGCGCAGCATCGCGATCTCGTCGTCCCGCGCCTGCAACTCGGCGCGCAGCCGGTCGAGCACCTCGTCGACCTGGCCCATGCGGTAGCCACGCAACGTCTGGTCGAAGCGCACCTGCTCGACGTCCTCGGCATTGACCACACCGCGCGGCAGCGACTCGAAGGGCGATGTCCCGGTCGGGTCCTCCAGGTGGGTGCCGAAGTGGCCGAGGATCGCGAAGACGACCAGGCCGATCACGACGACCAGGAGCGCAATGAGGAAGACGAGCACCCGCTCAGACTAACTCCCGCCCCTCGACCGGGCCGCTACTCCGGACGAGCTGCGCCGAGGTTCTCGCCGTCGGAGGCGATGATCCGCACGGCCTCGGCCGGGTCGTCGACGATCTGCAGCCGGTGCAGGTCCTTCTCGCCGATCATGCCCTCGGCATACAGGGTGTCCTTGATGAAGCCGAGCATCGGCTCCCAGAACTTCGTGCCGAGCAGCACGATCGGGAAGCTGGTGACCTTCTGCGTCTGCACGAGGGTGACCGCCTCGAACAGCTCGTCGAGGGTGCCGAAGCCGCCGGGCAGCACGACATACCCCTGCGCGTACTTGACGAACATCGTCTTGCGCGCGAAGAAGTAGCGGAAGTTGACGCCGAGGTCGACATACCGGTTGAGACCCGACTCGAAGGGCAGCTCGATGCCGAGACCGACACTGGTGCCGCCGGCCTCGTAGGCACCCTTGTTGGCCGCCTCCATCGCTCCGGGGCCACCGCCGGTGATGACCGCGTAGCCCGCGTCGGCCAGCAGCCGGCCGAGCTCGACGCCCTTGGCGTAGTAGTCGCTGTCCGGCTTGATCCGGGCCGAGCCGAAGACACTGACCGCGGGACCGAGCTCGGCGAGTGTGCCGAAGCCCTCGACGAACTCGGCCTGGATGCGCATCACGCGCCACGGGTCGGTGTGCACCCAGTCGGTGTCCTGGGACTGGTCGAGCAGCCGCTGGTCGGTGGTGGTCGAGGGGACGTGGCTGCGACGCAGCGTGGTCGCGCCCTTCTGGTAGGCCTCGGGATCGTTGCTCACGAGCCCAATCTCTCACGCCACACCCCGATGCCGAATGACGGCTTCCTCGGCGAGTGACGGCCCGATCCGACCGTCACTCGGCGAGGAAGCCGTCACTCGGGAAAGGTCACCGCAACCAGCGGGCGAGCGCGGCGAACGCGTCGGTGATCTGTTGCTCGGGGCAGCGTTCGTCGTCGGTGTGCGCGAGGTTGGGGTCGCCGGGTCCGAAGTTGACCGCGGGCACGCCGAGCGCGGAGAAGCGGGCGACGTCGGTCCAGCCCTCCTTGGCCGTGACGGGCAGTCCGAGCGCCGCGACGAACGACGCCGCAGCCGGGGTGTCCAGGCCCGGCCGGGCGCCGGCTGCACAGTCGCCGACCGTGACGTCATACCCGCTGAAGATCGCGCGCACGTGGGCGACGGCCTCCTCGGCGGACTTGTCCGGCGCGAAGCGGTAGTTGACGGTCACCACGCACCGATCGGGTATGACGTTGCCGGCGATGCCGCCGCTGATCCCGACCGCGTTGAGCGCCTCGTGGTAGTCGAGGCCGTCGACGTTCACGGTCTGCGGTTCGTATGCCGCGAGCCGTGCCAGCACCTCGCCTGCGTCGTGGATCGCGTTGTGGCCGTTCCACGGCCGGGCCGAGTGTGCGCTGATGCCCTTGGTGGCGACGTCGACGCGCAGCGTGCCCTTGCAGCCGCCCTCGATGCCGCCGTTCGTCGGCTCGAGCAGCACGGCGAAGTCGGCGGCCAGCCACTCCGGGTGGTGGGCGGCGATGCGGCGCAACCCGTTGAACTCCTCCTCGATCTCCTCGCAGTCGTAGAAGACGAAAGTGACATCACGGGTCGGCTCGGCGATCGCCTGCGCGACCGCGAGCTGGACCGCGACGCCGCCCTTCATGTCCGTGGTGCCGCGACCGACCAGCAGGCCGTCCACCCGCCGGGTCGGCAGGTTCGGCGGATCGGTCAGTGGGACCGTGTCGAGATGCCCGGCGAGGACGACGCGCTCGGCACGGCCGAGGTCGGTCCGCGCGACGATCGTGTTGCCGTCGCGGTCGACGCGCAGGTGCGGCAGTGCGCGCAGTGCGCGTTCCACGGCGTCGGCGATCTGCTGTTCGTCACGACTCACCGACGGTATGTCGACCAGGTCCGCGGTGAGGTCGACGACATCTCGGGTCAGGTCCAGTTCCGCCATACCCGCAATCCTCGCGTATGGCGGCCGGCGACGAGAGGCGAGTCCAGGACCGGGTCGCGGGAATCGTCCAGGTCGTCACCTACGCTTGCCCCATGACTGATTCCCCGCGCGCCGCCTGGGGCTACGGCCTCGCAACCGAGACGTATGACGGGGACCTGCTGGACACCTGGTTCCCCGAGCCGCAGCTCGGCCCGGCACCGGCGGACGACCCGTATGCCGAGCCGGCCGACCTCGCCGCACTCACCCGTGACCACCCGCACCGGCAGGTGCGCACCCGCGTCACCAGGGTCGTGATCGATCTGGACACCCCGCCCGCGGACGTCGCCGACGCCTACTTGCGCCTGCACCTGCTCAGTCATCGCCTGGTGGTGCCCAACTCGATCAACCTGGACGGCTTGTTCGGAGTCCTGAACAACGTCGTCTGGACCAACTACGGACCCTGCGCGGTCGCCGACTTCGAGCGCGTCCGGGTCCGGCTGCGACTGGACGGCCAGGTGCAGGTCCACGGCGTCGACAAGTTCCCCCGGATGACCGACTATGTCGTGCCGTCCGGCGTGCGCATCGCGGACGCCGACCGGGTCCGCCTCGGCGCCCACCTGGCCGAGGGCACGACCGTCATGCACGAGGGCTTCTGCAACTACAACGCCGGCACGCTGGGCACCTCGATGGTCGAGGGCCGCATCGTGCAGGGAGTCGTCGTCGGCGACGGCTCGGACATCGGCGGTGGCGCCTCGATCATGGGGACCCTCTCCGGCGGTGGCACGACGCGCGTGTCGATCGGCAAGCGTTGCCTGATCGGCGCCGAGGCCGGCATCGGCATCGCGCTCGGCGACGACTGTGTCGTCGAGGCGGGCCTCTACGTCACGGCCGGCACCAAGGTGACCCTCCCAGACGGTGAGGTCGTGAAGGCATCCGAGCTGTCCGGACGAGACGGCCTGCTGTTCATCCGCAACTCCACGACCGGTGTCGTCGAATGCCGCCCGCGCAAGGGACACGGCATCGTCCTCAACGACGCGCTGCACGCCAACTGATCCGCCGACACAGACACAGCGAACCGACTCCGATGCCCTTACGCCGCAATCGCGACAGCAACCCCGGTGACCGCGAGGTCCATCGGTTGTATGGCGCCTGCGCCGACGTCGGCAACGACCGTGACGCCTACGACGACAACCCGCACCCGGCGCGCTACACCCAGCACGGTGAGCACTTCGCGCACGACCCCGAGGAGTACGACGACGGTCCGGCGTTCGGGTTCGAGCAGGACCCGGAGGATTCGCAGTGGGGTGCTCTCGGCGAGCACGGGTTCCTTGAGGAGGAGCACCGGCCCCGCGGCCCGATCCGCCGCACCTTCGGCTGTCTGATCCCGATCGCGCTTGTCGCCGGCATCGCCGGTGGGGGTTATCTCGCCTACCAGCACCTCGTCGACAACTTCGGCTCTCCATCGTGCAAGCTGGTCGCGAAAAACTATGAATACCAGTGGGATCCGGACCAGACGCAGTCAGCGTCGACGATCGTCGCGGTCGGCGTCTACAAGAAGGGTGTACCGACCCGGGCGGCCATCGTGGCGACCACGACCGCCATACAGGAGTCGAAGCTGCGGAACCTCGCGTATGGCGACCTGGACTCCCTCGGGCTGTTCCAGCAGCGCAAGAGCCAGGGCTGGGGCACTGCCGCGCAGATCCAGGACCCGGTGTTCTCCAGCGGCTCGTTCTACAACGCGCTGCTGAAGGTCCCGAACTGGGAGGCCATGGGCATCGGCGAGGCCGCACAGGCGGTGCAGCGCAGCGGATTCCCCGATGCGTATGCCGAGCACGAGTCCCAGGGCGAGGTGATCACGTCGGTGATGACCGGCGAGACCCACGAGGCGATCGGCTGCCGGCTCGACGCGCCGAAGAAGAACGGCTCGCCCGCCCAGATCACCCAGCAGCTCAGCACCGAGAGCGGACTGCGCGGGACTGCCAACGCGAGCTCCGTTGATTACCAGGCGAAATCGGTCAACGGAGCGTTCGCGGTCGCGTCGTGGGCGATCGCCCATGCCGACTCGGACAACATCACCGCGGTCACCGTCGGCAACCGCGCGTGGGAGCGTCATCGCGGACGCGACGGCTGGTCCTGGCACGACGCGAAACAGCCGACCGGGAGCGCGACGGCGGTGCGGATCGACGTGGAGACCGGCAAGTAGTCGGGAACGTCCCGTTCGCGAACGGCCCGTTACCTACCCGAACGTAGCTACCGTGGTGTGACCTACCTCACTCCCATGGAGGCACCACATGCGTCTCACTCGCTCCACCTCGTTGTCGCTGGCGTGCGCCGGCACCGCGGCGATCCTGTTCGCGACCGCGGCGGCTCCGGCCGCCCGCGCCGACTCGACGCTGCCCGTCGGTGGCCTCGCCGACGCGGCCGCGGGTTACGCGTTCCACCCGGACTCCTCGCCCGGCGTCAACGACTGGAGTTGCACACCGAGCGCGGCCCATCCCGATCCCGTCGTCCTGCTGCCGGGCACGTTCGCCAACATCGGAGCGAACTTCGTCGCGCTCGCGCCGATGCTGAAGAACGCCGGCTACTGCGTCTACGGGACGAACTTCGGCATGACGTGGTTGTCGGCGGGCGGCCGCATCGGCGGTCTCGACACCGAAACCGCCTCGGGCAACCAGGTTTCGGCGTTCATCGACAAGGTGCTCACGTCCACCGGAGCGCAGAAGGTCGACATCGTCGGGCACAGCCAGGGCGGCTCCATCGGCGTCAACTACCTGAAGCTGCATGGCGGCGGCAACAAGGTCGGCACGTATGTCGGCTGGGGACAGAGCTCGAACGGCACGACCCTGTCCGGCATCGTGACCGCAGGCCAGGCGCTCGGCGCGCTCGGCATCTTCAACGTCGGGCTCGCTGCGTTCGGTGCCCCCGGCCTGCGCGATCAGGAGGTCGGCTCGGCATACAACAAGCAGACGGCGGGCATCCCGCTGCCGCAGGGGCCGAAGTACGTGACGATCCAGAGCACACACGACGAGGTGGTGACGCCGTACGCCACCCAGTCCCTGCCCGGTGCACAGAACATCGTGCTGCAGAACCTGTGCCCGAACGACCCGACCGGTCACGTCGGTCTCTTCCTGGACAGCCCGACGCTGCAGCTGACCATGAATGCGCTCGGTGGCGGGCCGGCCGACTTCCGGCCGTCCTGCACCGGCTACGGCCCGGCCCTGTAACTCGAGGTCGCCGAGGAGCCCGTGAGGAACGAGCGGGCGTCTCGAGGTGACCTCCCGACATACGGAACGCCCGGCACCGAAAGGTGCCGGGCGTTCCGTATGCCGCGCGAGCGTCAGGCCTTGGCCGGGTAGTCGCGAGCACCCTCGCCGGTGTAGATCTGGCGAGGACGGCCGATCTTGGTGGCCGGGTCCTCCATCATCTCGCGCCACTGGGCGATCCAGCCCGGCAGACGACCGATGGCGAAGAGCACGGTGAACATCTCGGTCGGGAAGCCCATGGCCTTGTAGATGAGGCCGGTGTAGAAGTCGACGTTCGGGTAGAGCTTGCGCGAGACGAAGTAGTCGTCCTTGAGCGCGATCTCCTCCAGGCGCATCGCCATCTCGAGCTGCGGGTCGTTGACGCCCATCTTCTTGAGGATCTCGTCGGCCGACTTCTTGACGATCGCGGCGCGCGGGTCGTAGTTCTTGTAGACGCGGTGTCCGAAGCCCATGAGCTTCACACCGGTCTCCTTGTTCTTGACCTTCTCGACGAACTTGTCGACGTCGCCGCCGAACTCGTTGTCGATGCTGTCCAGCATCTCCAGCACAGCCGCGTTGGCGCCGCCGTGCAGCGGGCCGGACAGCGCGTGGATGCCGGCCGAGATCGAGCCGAACAGGTTGGCGTGGCCGGAGCCCACCAGGCGCACGGTGGAGGTCGAGCAGTTCTGCTCGTGGTCGGCGTGCAGGATGAACAGCTGGTCCAGCGCCTTGGCGACGACCGGGTCGATGTCGTAGTCCTCGGACGGGAAGCCGAACGTCATACGCAGGAAGTTCTCGACGAGGCTCAGCTTGTTGTCCGGGTAGAGCGTCGGCTGGCCCTGGCTCTTCTTGTGCGCGTATGCCGCGATCGTCGGCAGCTTGGCGAGCAGCCGCACGGTGGACAGCTCGATCTGGTCGCGGTCGGTGATCGACAGCGAGTCCTGGTAGAAGGTGCCGAGTGCGGACACGGCCGCGGAGAGCACCGACATCGGGTGCGCGTCGCGCGGGAACGCGGCCAGCAGGTCCTTCAGGTCCTCGTGCAGCATCGTGTGGCGACGGATGCGCTCGGTGAACTCGTCCAGCTGCGTCGGCGTCGGCAGCTCACCGTAGATGAGCAGGTAGGAGACCTCGATGAAGGTCGACTTCTCCGCCAGCTGCTCGATCGGGTATCCGCGGTAGCGCAGGATGCCGGCGCCACCGTCGATGTAGGTGATCGCCGACTTGCAGGAGGCGGTGTTGACGAAGCCGACGTCGAGGGTGACGTTGCCGGTCTCACCCAGCAGCTTCGAGATGTCGTAACCGTCATTGCCCTCGGTTGCGGGGACGACCCCGAACTCGAGGGTCTTGTCCCCCGCCTGGAATGTGGCAGGTGCCTGGTCAGTCATATTTGCTTTCCGTCCTTATGCGTCAACCGGCAACACTGCCGGGAAAGTCAGCGAAATCGACGGTACCTCAGGGTCTGGCCAACACCATCTGCGACCCCGTGTCAAGAAGTCAGTCTCTTTGCGGCAGCGGAAATTCGCTCATCGGTCGCGGTGAGGGCGATGCGCACGTGCTGCGCGCCGGCCGCGCCGTAGAAGTCGCCGGGTGCGGCGAGGATGCCCCGGCCGGCGAGCTCGTCGATGCTCTCGTGGCACGGTTTCCCCTGCGTCGCCCACAGGTAGAGCCCGGCGACCGAGTGGTCGATCTGCCAATTCGCCTGCAGGAGAGCGGTTTTCAGCTCTTCACGGCGGGCGGCGTAGATCTTCTTCTGCGCGGCCACGTGCTCGTCGTCCTGCACGGCTGCGTGTATGACGCGCTGCACCGGCCACGGCACGATCATCCCGGCGTGCTTGCGCACCTGGACGAGTTGCTGGACGAGCGAGGTGTCACCAGCGACGAATCCGGCGCGGTAGCCGGCGAGATTGCTCTGTTTCGACAGCGAATAGACCGACAGCAGGCCTTCGTGACTTCCACCACACACTCGATCGTCGAGGATGCTGGGGGTCGTGAGGCCGTCCGGATCGTCCCGCCAGTCGAGCTCGGCGTAGCACTCGTCGCTGGCGACGATGACACCTCGGCTGCGCGCCCAGTCGACGACCTTCTTCAGGTGGTCGACCGGCAACACCTGCCCGTGCGGATTGGCAGGAGTGTTGAGCCACAACAGTTTCGGTGCTTTCGGGCCGAACTGCAGAAGGCTGGCTGCGGCCACCGGAGTCGCGCCCGCGATGCGAGCGCCCACGTCATACGTCGGGTAGGCCAGCTCGGGGATCCCGACGGTGTCGCCGGCGCCGAGACCCAGCAGCGTCGGCAGCCAGGCGACGAGCTCCTTGGTGCCGATCGCCGGCATCACCGAGTCCGGATCGACATCGGTGGCGTTGCGCCGGCGGGCGAACCAGCCGGCAACTGCTTCACGCAGGTCAGATGTCCCCCAGACCTGCGGGTATCCCGGCGCATCAGCGGCCGCGATCAGCGCGTCCTGCAGCACCTTCGGGGTCGGATCCACGGGCGTGCCGACCGAGAGGTCGACGACACCGTCCGGGTGGGCGGCGGCCTTCGCCTTGGCGCCCGCCAGGGAGTCCCAGGGGAAATCGGGCAGGTCAGCGACGGGCATGGGAGTTCAGTCCGGGCAAGCGCGATGGAACGCGCTCGTCACTCGTCGTGTTCCTGCGGCGGCAGCGCGGCGATCAGCGGGTGGTCGTAGTCGATGACGCCCATCTTCGCGGCACCGCCCGGGCTGCCGATCTCGTCGAAGAACTCGACGTTGGCCTTGTAGTAGTCGGCCCACTGCTCCGGGGTGTCGTCCTCGTAGTAGATGGCCTCGACCGGGCAGACCGGCTCACAGGCACCGCAGTCGACGCATTCGTCGGGCTGGATGTAGAGGCTGCGCTTGCCTTCGTAGATGCAGTCGACCGGGCATTCCTCGATGCAGGCCTTGTCCTTGAGGTCGACGCACGGCTGTGCAATGACGTAGGTCATACGGTGAGGTCCTCCTGCTGCGAAGCATGCGCGGCCGTATGTCGACGACCGACGGGTCAATATCCGGGTCAATATCCGACACCTATTATGCCGACGTGCCTTCCGAGTCGGTCAGTCAGTCTCACCTCACTGAACTCCTGGCCGTCGGCAGGCGCGTCGTACTGCGCTCCCGACTGGCGCCGGGTGACGTGACACCGGGCGGCCCGACCCTCACGGACACCCTCGGCGAGGTGCTCTCGGTGACCGACGACGAGGTCGTGATCGAGACGCGCAACGGCCCGGCGACGGTCCTGCGCTCGAGCATCGTGCTGGCCAAACACGTCCCGCCGCCCCCGCCGCGTCGGGCACCCCGGCGGCCCACCCCATCCCCAGTGACGGCTTCCTCGGCGAGTGACGGTCCGATATCGCCGTCGGTCGCCGAGGAAGCCGTCACTCGGGACGAACTGCAGCGCATCATGGTCGGCGGCATGCCGCCCCTGGAGTCGGCGCGCATCGGCGACTGGCTGCTGCGGGCCGCGAACGGCTACACCGGTCGAGCGAATTCCGCTCTGCCGGTTGGCGATCCGGGCGTTCCACTCGAGACGGCCGTTGACCAGGTCATCACCTGGTATTCCGAGCGTCATCAGCCCGCGCTCGTGCAGTTGCCGCACGCGACCGATGCCGACCCCGCCGCGTCACCGTTGGGATCTGTTCTGGCGCAACGGGATTGGCGCTTCTTCCTGCGCACGTCCGTCATGACCCTCCCCTGCCGAATGACGGCTTCTTCGCCGAGTGACGGTCCGATCTCACCGTCAGTGGCCGAGGAAGCCGTCACTCGGCAGGGCGTACGCGTCGAGGTGTCGGACGATCCGACGGACGACTGGTGGCACACGGGATCCCCGCGAGTGCTCGAGCACCGCGACACCGTGGAGCGGATTCTGCAGCGGGCTCGGCCGGCGGCATACCTGACGGCATACCTCGACGGCCGCCCGGTCGGGCACCTGAGGCTGGCGCTCGCCGACGGCTGGTCCGGCGTCTTCGACGTCCACACGGATCCTGCAGTTCGTGGTCGTGGCATCGCTCGCGCGCTCATGCACCACGCCGAGCAGACCGCAGTGCAGCGCCGAATTCCGATGCAATACTTGCAAGTTGCCCTCGACAATGACGCAGCCGTCGCGCTCTACCGCTCCCTCGGCTGGCGCGTCCACCACGAGTACCACTACGCGACACCCCATGCCGAGTGACGGCTTTCTCGCCGAATGACGGCGAGATAGGACCGTCACTCGCTGACGAAGCCGTCAGTCGCGAGGGTATGGCGACCAGGGTGACCCCTGCGGAGACAACCCGACTGCCTGCAGCGCCGCAACCATGCCGGCCGCCGGCGATGGCAGCGCATCAACCCAGCACCATCGGGCCACCCGGAGGTCAGTCCGGCGTATCCGGTCCTCCCGTTTCTTCTCCTTGATCACCACGTCTTCGCTCGCCAGGTCGCCGGCATCGCCTGTGGCTCGGTACTTCCGCTCGCCGTCGAACTCCCCGATCACCCCCGGCCAGCCGAAATCCGCTGCGCCGAACTCGCCCCGGCTGTCCTCCAGCAGGACCTGCAGCGACGGTTGCGCGAAACCGAGCTCGTACATCCGCGCCCTGCTCAGGGATTCACCGGGTGACTGTGAGCGCGGATCCACCAACAACTGCACCGCCTGGGCACCGGTCCGACCACGCCGGCCGGGCTCGATCGCCTCGACCTCGCGATCCAGCTCGGCCAGCGTGCACAGCCCGTTTCGGACCGTCCAGTCAGCCGCAGTCAACGCACTCGCGAGGGCGCACGTCCTCGCGATGTCGACCACCGTTCGAGCCGGTGAGGTCACAACCATGCCGTGACGCTCGACGCCGTCCGGCATACGGCTGATGCGATGTCGGCTGATGAGCGCGCTCGAACCCGCCGAGAGCGCATCCATGGTGACGTGTACCCGGTCGGGCCATGCGCCGACGATCGGCATCTCCCACACCGCGGCCGCCGACAGGTGCGACACGATCTGGTCCGCACCGCGCATGCGTCGGACGGTCGCCAGCACCAACGCGCGGTGCCGCTCATCCGGCGAGAGCTCGGCCCACCGGCACGCCTGAACATATTCACCCATGCGCACCCGCGTCAGTCGCGGCGACGACCCACAGATCTCACGGGTCGGGTCGGTACCCGTGCGCAGGAGAAGCCCAGCCGAAAAGATCTCTTCCGGATCCAGCTTCACCTCTGACATCGCCGCATCGTGGCACGACGGTGCCGGCGGCCTCAGAAGTTATCCACAGCGGCCCGGCACGTCATACCAACGCACCGGCGAGTGACGGCTTCCTCGCCGAATGACGGCGAGATAGGACCGTCACTCGCCGAAGAAGCCGTCATTCGGCAAAGAGCGGGGGTGGGTGGGTCAGTTGCAGGTGACGCGCACGGCGGGGATGTAGTGCGTCGTGACGCTCTCGTTCTTGACGACCTCGTCGGAGAGGTTCTTCACCACGCGGGTGACGGTGACCTTGAAGCCGTCCTCGGGCTCCTGCGGGATGCACTTGGCACCGTCCAGGTGCCTGGCCGGGCCGGGCTTCTCGATGTCGAACTTGCCGCTCGTGCTGGTGGAGACGGAGAACGTCTTCACGCCATACAGCCGTATGACGGAGGCGTTCCCCTCGATGCCGGCCTGGATCCGGATCGGGTGACCCGTGTCGTTGGTCCACTTGTTGTCGATGGAGGGGTCGAGCATGGTGGCTTCCCGGCCCATCGGGTACCGCGGGATCCAGTAGGCGTGCGCGGTGTGCTCCACGAGCTTGACGCCGGCGAAGAACGTCGCGTTGTAGAGCGTGGTCGACACCTGTGAGATGCCGCCGCCCTTGCCGGGGACGTCGATGCCGTCCACCAGGATCGGCGCGTCCACGTAGCCGTGGGCAGCGTCGAACGGACGCAGCACGTTGAGCAGCGAGAACGTCTCACCGGGTTGCACGACCAGACCGTTGAGCTTGGACAGGCCGACCCGAATGTTCTCGGTGCGCGCAGCGTTCTCCGCCCCCGTCGGGAAGACCGAGACGAACTCCGAGATCTTCTGGTCCCCGACCTTGGTCTTCTTCAGCTGCGCGGCGGTGACCGTCGGCTGCACCGGCTTGGTCGGCAGCGACATCGTCCGGTCCGACGCTGTCAGGGCGGCGATCAGCAGCTTGCCGGCGCCCTTGGTCTGCGGTGCGGTGCCGTTCTTGGCGGGTATGACGCTGCTCTTGCCACCCTTGTAGCGGAGCTTGGCGTTGACCGCGGGGGTGGTCAGGTCGGCGGCCTGCTTGTCCAGCAGGTCGGCCAGCGCGGACTCGTCGACCTTCGGCTTCAGGTGGGTGCCGTCGAAGGTGGTGGTCAGGACGCCGGAGATGTCCGACGGCTGGAGCGTGGCCTTCTTGCTTCCGACCTGCACGGTCACCGGGTCCGACATCGCCGGATCGGCGAATTCCTTGACGTAGCGCGCCACTTCGGCGTCGGTCAGCGATGCCGGCTGCGCGGACGTGGTGGCGGTGTACTGCTTGGTCTTCGGCCAGCCCGCGGCGATCTTCGTGGCGATCGCCTTCGCATCGACACCCTTGCCCGGGGTCGACTTGGTGGTGACGACCTTGCCGTCGACGAACTTCACCGAACCGTTCTTCGGGGCGCCCTCGAGGGTCTGGGACACGGTGTCGACCGCGTGCTGCAGCTTCTTGTGGTCCACGCGCGGGGTGACGCTCCGGTGCGGACCGTCACCGGTCAGCCGGTGCCAGACGGTGGACGGGTTGAGTGAGAAGCCACTCAGCCCGTCGATGGTGCCGTCCGTGTCGATCGACAAGCCCGAGGAGGCCGGTTGCAGGGTCAGCTTCTTGCCGCCGGAGGTGATGACGATCGGTGCCTTGACCTGCTTGGCGGCTGTTGCCTCGATCTCCGCCTTGGCGTCCGACCGGCTCATGCCGCCGACCGATTGGCCGGCGACGGTGGTCCCGCCCTGGATCTTCCCGGACTGCCACGCTGCGAGGCCGACATACGCGCCGGCGAGGACGACCACGGCCGTCGGCGCGCCGATCAGCAGTCCCTTGCGCAGGCGGCTGTGCCGCACATCACCGCTCTCGCGGCCCCCATCCGATGCACCTGTGCTCAACGTTGTACTCCAAATGCGCCCCGGTAGTAGATCAGGGCATCCCCTGGCCTGTCTGCGATCGAGACAGAGCGTACGTCGCCGATGACGAGAGTGTGGTCACCTGCCCGCACTGTGTCGTAGGTGTGACATTCGAGCGTGCCGAGAGCGTCGTCGAGCAGCGCCATACCGGTGTGCTCACCGCGGTGGAACTTCACCCGCTCGAGCTGACCGTGCAGCGGACGTCCGCGGGTCGACAACCAGGCGGCAGTGGCGCGCTCGGACTCGGGCAGCAGGCTCACGCCCCAAGCACCCGCCTCGATGACCGCGTCATGGAAGCGCGCCTCCCGCTCCACACTGATCACCATCAGCACCGGGTCCAGCGACACGGACATGATCGCGTTCGCGGTCATCGCGTGGTCGATGTCACCGACGCGCGTCGTGACGATCGAGACGCCCGTGGCGAACCGGCCCATGACCTGCCGATAGGCGTCCGGGTCGACCTCCTCCGGCCGAGGGTTCACCTGCTCGCTCATCGCGTCAATCCGGTATGCCGGAGTCCGCCGGTGACCACGGGCAGCACCTGCCCGGTCGCCGGGTCGAGGCGCTGGAACGCCTCGCGGGCGGCGAGCCGGGTCGCGACGTCGTTGGACAGCGTGTAGTAGCCGTCATGGACGGTGACCTGCGTGCGGTGTCGCTGCAACGCGGCGACCTGACGCTCGAGTGCCGCATCGTCGACGACCGTGTGGGTGACCGCCGCATCGTCGACCACGCTGGGCAGGAATGCCTCGTCCGCGGCGGGGACGATCACCTCGGGCAGCGTCGCGTGTTCGGCGAGCCACTCGCGGTCCTCGATCGCCCAACTGCGCGGCGTGACGACTGTGTAGAACGCAGGCGGCTCCGGCACGCTCGCGACCGCGGCCTTCGTCGCCTCGTGCGTGCGGATGTGGTCCGGGTGGCCGTAGCCACCGTGTGCGTCATACGTGACGACGACGTCCGGCCGCACGTCCCGCAGGTATGACGCAACGGCCTCGCCGGTCGCCGCCAGGTCCGCCCCCGTGAACGCGCGCGGGTGCGCCGCGGACGGCGTGCCCGCCATACCGGAGTCGCGGAAGCGGCCGTCCGCCAGGACGGTGACGTCGCTGACTCCGAGTTCCTTGACAGCAGAGTGCAATTCGTCCCGGCGAAGATCGGCAAGTGGATCCGGCACGTCCGCGGCGCGGGGCAGGTCGGCCGGCAGCTGTAGGTGCTGCAGCTCCGGAGGAATGACCTCGCCCTCCTCGCCGAGGGTGCAGGTGAGCACGTGCACGTCATCGCCGCGCGCCGCGTGGTGCGCGATCGCGAGCCCGGTCCACAACGACTCGTCGTCGGGGTGGGCGTGAACGAAGACCAGCCGCATGACTACTGCTTCGCAGCGCTCCGTGCCCGCGACGCAGCGCGCGCACGCTCACCGGCGTTCAGGACCACCTTGCGGATACGGACGGATTCCGGTGTCACCTCGACACATTCGTCCTCGCGGCAGAACTCCAGGCTCTGCTCGAGCGACAGCTTGCGCGGCGGGAAGATCTTCTCGAAGTTGTCCGCGCTGGACGCGCGAACGTTCGTGAGCTTCTTCTCCTTGGTGATGTTGACGTCCATGTCGTCGGCCCGGGAGTTCTCGCCGACGATCATGCCCTCGTAGACCTCGGTGGTCGGCTCGACGAAGAGCACACCGCGCTCCTGCAGG
Source organism: Flexivirga sp. G2 (assembly GCF_055397625.1). Lineage (NCBI taxonomy): Bacteria > Bacillati > Actinomycetota > Actinomycetes > Micrococcales > Dermacoccaceae > Flexivirga > Flexivirga sp. G2. The sequence goes on along the minus strand of NZ_AP039675.1, from coordinate 907,674 downwards.
TTGACCATCGCGTATGACGTGACCGCGCCCGAGCGGTCGGACACCAGCGAGCCGGACAGGCGTGTCGTGATCGTGCCGTGCCACGGCTCGTAGCCGGAGAAGACGTGGTTGGCGATGCCGGTGCCACGGGTCTCGGTGAGGAACTCGGTGCGGAAGCCGATGAGGCCACGCGACGGAACGACGAATTCCATACGGACCCAACCGGTTCCGTGGTTGGTCATCTGCTCCATACGGGCCTTGCGGGCGGCCATGATCTGGGTGATCGTGCCGAGGTATTCCTCCGGCGTGTCGATCGTCAGGTGCTCGACCGGCTCGTGCAGCTTGCCGTCGACCTCCTTGGTGACGACCTGCGGCTTGCCGACGGTCAGCTCGTAGCCCTCGCGGCGCATCTGCTCGACGAGGATCGCGAGCGCCAGCTCGCCACGGCCCTGCACCTCCCACGCGTCCGGGCGCTCGGTCGGGAGCACGCGCAGCGACACGTTGCCGATCAGCTCGCGGTCGAGGCGGTCCTTGACCATGCGCGCGGTGACCTTGGAACCGCGCACCTTGCCGACCAGCGGCGAGGTGTTGGTGCCGATGGTCATCGAGATGGCCGGCTCGTCGACGGTGATGAGCGGCAACGGGATCGGGTTCTCGGGGTCGGCGAGCGTCTCACCGATGGTGATCTCCGGGATGCCCGCGACCGCGATGATGTCGCCGGGTCCGGCGGTCTCGGCCGGCTCGCGGTCCAGACCGCTGGTCATCAGCAGCTCGGTGATCTTCACCGTCTGCTGCGACCCGTCGTGACGGCACCACGCGACCTGCTGACCCTTGCGGATCTCGCCGTTGTGCACGCGCAGCAGCGCGAGGCGACCCAGGAAGTTGCTGGAGTCGAGGTTGGTGACGTGTGCCTGCAGCGGCGCCTCGTCGTCATACGACGGCGCCGGGACGGTCTCCAGGATCGTCTTGAAGAGCGGCTCGAGGTCGCTGCCCTCGGGCAGTCCGCCGTCGGCCGGGCGGGTGGTGGATGCGACGCCCGCCTTCGCGGAGGCGTAGACGACCGGGAAGTCGAGCTGGTCGGCGTCGGCGTCGGCGTCCTCGAGCAGGTCCATGAACAGCTCGTAGGTCTCCTCCTCCACCGCTTCGATCCGGGAGTCGGGGCGGTCGACCTTGTTGATGCACAGGATGACCGGCATCTTCGCCGCGAGCGCCTTGCGCAGCACGAAACGGGTCTGCGGCAGCGGGCCCTCACTGGCGTCCACCAGCAGCACGACGCCGTCCACCATCGACAGGCCGCGCTCGACCTCACCACCGAAGTCGGCGTGGCCGGGGGTGTCGATGATGTTGATGGTGACCGATTCGCCGTTCGCGGAGGGTCCGTCATACGAGATGGCCGTGTTCTTGGCCAGGATCGTGATGCCCTTCTCGCGCTCCAGGTCCCCGCTGTCCATGACGCGTTCGCCGGTGGACTCGACGGTCGAGCGTTCGCTGAAGGCGCCCGTCTGCCAGAGCATCTTGTCGACGAGCGTGGTCTTGCCGTGGTCGACGTGGGCAACGATGGCGACGTTGCGGACGTCGCTGCGTGACTTCATGGGCATGGAGTTGTCAAAGCTGCTGCACCGTTCGGCCGGATTCGGCGTCGGGCACCGACAGGCTTCGTCCTTTCTGACGACGTGTATCGGATCCCTACCAGTGTCTCAGGGTTTTCACCTGCTATTGACCACACCCCCGAGCCGTGCACGGTCAGGGAAGCAGCGAGGCCGCAGGCCGAGCCAAGGACACAGGGCAGCTTGTCTGATGAGGAACGAATCAGGGAAGCAGCAAGGCTGCGTCCCCGAACTCGTGCCAGTGGTAGCCCTCGTGCACGGCCGCGTCGTATGCCGCCTGGGTGAGCCGCTCGCCCGCCACTGCCTCGACCAGCAGCAGATGCGACGCGTGCGGGTCGTGCCAGCCGGTGATGAGCCCGTCCACGACCCGCGGCGGTTCGTCCCGGGTGATGACCCGATCGGTCCATCCGGCTGCGCCGACGACGAGTCCCTCGGAGGTCACCGCGGACTCCAAGGCCCGGGTCACCGTGGTGCCGACGGCCACGATCCGACCGCCGGCCCGACGCGTGGCATTGACCTGGCGGGCAGTGTTCTCGGGGACCTCGAAACGTTCCATCTGGGGGCCCTCGCCCGCTTCCTGCGACGACACACCCGTGTGCAGCGTGATGGGGGCGACCCCAACGCCGGCCGCCACCAGTCGAGTGACGACCTCGGGCGTGAACGGCCTTGCCGCGGAGGGCATTTCGGCGCTCCCGGGCACGGTCGCGAAGGCCGTCTGGTAGTCGGCGAGCGGGTACGCGCGGTCGAGGTAGCCGTAGCTGATCGGCCGCCCGTGGTGCCACAGGTGCTCGGCCAGGTCGCCGTCGACCTCGGCCTGCCAGAGCCGGTTGCCGGAGCCGGTGGGTGACGACACGAAGGGGTATGCCGCAGCCAGTCGTAGCACCAGCGAGCCGACCTCGAGGTGATCCCCCACGCGGGCATCGAGGATCGCGCGGGCGGCGTCCGGCGCGGATCGGAGTTCCACCACCCACGTCCCGTCGTCCAGCGGGGTCGCCGCGTGCAGGACGACAGGACTGCCGTCACTGCGCCGGGCGTCCACCTGGCCGGCGATGGTGGCCGAGTTGTTGACGACGACCAGGTCACCGGCGTTCAGGTGGTCCGGCAGTGACCGGAACCGCGTGTGCTCGATGCCGTCGCGCGAGGCCACGAGCAGCCGGACCTGGTCCCGCTCGAGACCCCGGCGTTCGGCCGGGGACGGCGCGGTGCGGTCGTCAGGTGCGTCGAACATGGTGCGCGGCGTGACCGCGAGGAGGCTCATTCCGATCCCCTCGTTCCTCGGGTGTCGGCATTCGCCCTGAGCTCGTTTGGCCGCTCGCTGCGCTCGCTCATGACTCTGCCCCTGCCGTCTCGAGAATCGCCAGATCGGCCGCCTTGTAGCGCCCGGACGGCGGCCGCTGCTCCCACAACTGCCGCAGGCGGGGTATGACGGAGGCCGGTTCAGGACGATCCGAGATGTCCTCCCCCGGGAACGCCGCCTGGTGCATGGGAGTGCGCATGTCGCCCGGATCGACGGCGTAGGCGTGCAGTCCCGGGTTCTCCGCAGCGTAGGTGAGCGTCACGTGGTCGAGCCCGGCCTTCGAGGCGCCATACAGGCCCCAGCCCTCGTAGTGCTCGACGGCCGCGTCCGAGGAGATGGACACGAGGACTCCATCAGCGGCGAGAAGGTCGGGCAACAGCGCGCCGGTGAGGACCAGGGGCGCGCCGATGTTGGTGCGCCATACGTCCTTCAGGTCCGCGACCGTGACGGTGGCGAGTGCTGGCAACGGGGTCGGGCCGAGGGTGCTCGCGTTGTGCACCAGCAGGTCGAGCCGCCCGTGACGGCGCACTGCCGCGACCAACGCGTCCTTGTGATCGGCATCGGTGACATCCCCCGGGATCGCCTCGACGCCGGGCATGCCGCGTGTCTCCCGCGTCAGAGCGTCTCCGTTGCGGGCATCGGTGATCACTCGCCAGCCGTCGCCGGCCAGCGCCCGGACCAGTTCGCGACCCAGCCCGGAGGAGCCCCCGGTTACCAGTGCGACTTTCGTGTCGGACATCGAATCTCCTTGTTGATCAGGTTGATTGATGCCATCCTTCAAGTTGAAGTTAACTTGAAGTCAATACCTCGATCCGAAAAGGTTCTCATGGACACCCACGACCTGCTTCCGGTCGGCGCCGTCGCCACACGCAGCGGCTTCGCGGCCTCCGCGCTCCGCTACTACGAGACCCAGGGCCTGATCCATGCCCACCGCAACTCCGGCGGGCAGCGCCGATTCGAACGCAGCGTGCTGCGCCGGTTGGCGTTCATCCGGGCGGCCGCCAACGTCGGCCTGACGCTGGAGGAGATCCGCGACGAACTCGACCGGCTGCCCGACGGCCGCACCCCCACCAAGGCCGACTGGCAACGCATCACCACCCACTGGCGAGGACGCCTCGACGAGCAGATCGCTGCGCTGGAGAAGCTGCGCGACGGTCTCGACTCCTGCATCGGCTGCGGCTGCCTGTCACTGCGCCGCTGCGCGATCTCCAACCCGGCGGACCGGGCGGCCGACGGCGCCGGTGCACCTGGTGCCGCATTCCTCCCTCCCCTCCTGCGCAGACCACACAAGCCGGCCTGACGCGACGCAGGTCAGATTGGAGTCCCATATATCGAGATGATGTCGGTGTGGCCGAAACCCGGTATGACGCCGGGCTCTTGAGTACCGTTCACGGGACCCTTTTCTACCCCCGGAAGGTCCATCACCATGGCCGTCACCAAGACCACAGCCGCCGTCGCGCTGTTGGCCGCGTCCACCCTGGCGCTCAGCTCGTGCGCCAGCTCCAAGCGCGATGACTCCAAGAAGTCCGGCAACGGCGCGAGCAACAGCAACGCCACCCTGAACTTCGGCGCCGCAGGCGCCCCCGCGACGTTCGATCCGTTCTATGCCAGCGACGGCGAGACCTTCCGCGTCAGCCGCCAGATCTTCGAAGGCCTGGTCGGCTTCAAGCCGGGCACCGCCGAGGTCGCCCCGCGCCTGGCCACCAGCTGGAAGCCGTCCGCCGACGGCAAGACCTGGACGTTCAAGCTGAAGACGGGCGTGAAGTTCACCGACGGCACGCCGTTCAACGCCGACGCCGTCTGCAAGAACTTCAAGCGCATGGACGGCCAGAACAAGGCGGGCCAGACCGCTTCGGAGTACTGGCTGGCCAACATGGGCGGCTACAACGGCACCAAGGACGAGCTCTACCAGGGCTGCACCGCCCAGGACGCCTCCACGGTCGTCATCAAGATCGCCCGGCCGACGTCGAAGTTCCCGGCACTGCTCGGCCTGCCGTCGTTCTCGATGCAGTCGCCGACCGCCATGGACAAGTACAAGGCCAACAACATCACGGCTCAGGGTCAGGGCTTCGTCTACTCCGACTACGCGAACTCGCACCCGGTCGGCACCGGCCCGATGAAGTTCCAGTCGTACGACAAGACGAACAAGACGGTCACGCTGGTCCGCAACGACGCCTACTCCGGCGACGACAAGGCGACGGTCAAGAAGATCGTCTTCTCGATCATCCCCGACGAGACGGCGCGCAAGCAGGCGCTCGCCTCCGGTCAGATCGACGGCTACGACCTGCCGAACCCGGTCGACTGGCCGTCGCTGAAGAAGGACGACAACCTCGAGATCCGACCGGCGTTCAACATCCTCTACCTCGGCCTCAACGCCAAGGTCGACCCCGACCTGAAGGACATCCGGGTCCGCCAGGCGCTCTACTACGCCATCAACCGCGACCAGCTGGTCAAGTCGCAGCTGCCGGCCGGCGCGAGCGTCGCCACGCAGTTCATCCCCAAGACGGTCGCCGGCTACAACAAATCCCTGAAGCCGTACAAGTACGACCCGGCGAAGGCCAAGTCGCTGCTCAAGGCGGCCGGCAAGACCAACCTGAAGATCACCTTCTGGTACCCGACCGAGGTCACCCGGCCCTACATGCCGGCACCGGACAAGATCTTCAACGCGATCAAGTCGGACTGGGCCGCCGTCGGCGTGAAGGTCACGCCGAAGCCGCTGCCGTGGGCCGGCGGTTATGTGACGGGCACCCAGAACGGCAACGCGGGCGCCTACCTGATGGGTTGGACCGGTGACTACGACACCGCCGACAACTACCTGGGCAACTTCTTCTCCGACCCGAAGGGCCAGATGACGGTCGGTGCCTACCCGTGGGGCAACGAGTTCCACAAGGCACTCGCGGACGACGACTCGATCGTCGACGAGAGCAAGCGCGCCGCGGCATACGAGGAACTGAACAAGAAGGTCATGGAGGACTACCTCCCGGGCCTGCCGATCTCCAGCTCGCCGCCGGCGATCGTGTTCGCCAAGAAGGTCACCGGGGTCACTCCGAGCCCGCTGACCGACGAGCACCTGTGGACCGCCAAGGTCAGCAAGTAGCAGTCGTCACCCGGTGGCCGGTGCCGTGGTCAGACCTCGGCACCGGCCACCGGTGCACGTCAACTCTTCGTAGGAGCCACCCCCGTGCTCAGATTCATCATCCGACGACTGTTACAGGCCGTACTGGTCATGTTCATCGTCTCGGTCCTGCTCTTCGCCTGGTTGCGATCCCTGCCCGGTGGCCCGGTCGACTCGATCCTCGGTGAGCGGGCGACACCCGCCACGCGTGCCGCATTGAGCAAGACCCTCGGCCTCGATCAGCCACTGCCCGTGCAGTACTGGCACTTCCTCGACAACGTCCTGCACGGCAACTTCGGCACCTCCACCCAGGTGCAGGCCGGGACGGACGCGATGGACCTCTTCCTGCAGCGGCTGCCGGCAACGGTGGAGCTGTCGATCTTCGCGATCATCCTCGCGCTGGTCACCGCCATACCCCTCGGCTACTTCGCCGCCAAGCGACACGGCGGCCTGCTCGACACCGGCTCGGTGGTCGTGTCACTCGTCGGTGTGGCCGTCCCGGTGTTCTTCCTGGCGTTCGTGCTGAAGTACGTCTTCGCCATCGAACTGCACTGGCTGCCGGTCGCCGGCCGACAGAGTCCCGACCTGGACGCCACCCGCATCACCAATTTCTACGTGCTCGACGGCCTGCTGACCCGCGAGTTCGACGCCTCGTGGGACGCCATCAAGCACCTGATCCTGCCCGCCATCGCGTTGGCGTCCATTCCGTTCGCCGTCATCTTCCGGATCACCCGGGCATCCGTGCTCGACGTGCTCAACGAGGACTACGTGCGGACCGCCGAGTCCAAGGGCCTCGCGAACCGGACCATCCGGGGTCGGCACGTGCTGCGCAACGCGCTGCTGCCGGTGGTCACCACGATCGGCCTCCAGGTCGGTGGCCTGCTCACCGGAGCCGTGCTCACCGAAACGGTGTTCGCCTATCCCGGCCTCGGTGATGCCCTCGCCCAGGCGTTCAGCCAGCGCGACTATGCGGTGCTGCAAGTGATGATCACCATGGCGGCCATCGGTTACGTGCTGGTCAACCTGCTCGTCGACATCGCGTATGCCGTCATCGACCCCCGGATCCGGACGAGGTGACCCCGATGAGTCCCATGCAACGCAAGAAGGACCGCATCGACGCGCTCGCCGCGAGCGCCGGCGACGCCACCGACATACCCGATGCGGGTCATGTCAGCGAGTCCGGCGGGCTGAGCCTGATCGGCAGCGCGTGGCTGCGGCTGCGCCGCAACCCGGTCTTCCTGATCGGCGCGACGATCACGGTTCTCTTCATCCTGCTCGCGATCTTCGCGCCGCTGATCGCGCCGCACAACGGCACCACGAAGTACCTGATCAGCCAAGTCACCCCGTCGACCCCGATCCCGTCGTCGCAGAGCGGGTTCCCGCTCGGTGGCGACGACCAGGGACGAGACTTCCTGTCCCGGCTGATCCTCGGGTCCCGCCAGACCCTGGTCGTCGGCGTGCTGGCCACCTTGGCCGGCCTGGCCGGCGGCCTGGTGCTCGGCACCATCGCCGGATCGTTCGGCGGCTGGGTGGACTCGGTCGTCATGCGCATCGTGGACGTGATGCTCTCGTTGCCGTCGCTGGTGCTCGCGCTGGCCGTCGCAACGCTGTTCGGCAGGCCGTCCCAGTGGACCCTGATCATCGCGATCGCGATCGTCCAGGTGCCGATCTTCGCCCGGTTGTTGCGCGGTTCGATGCTGACGCAGCGTGGCAGCGACCATGTGCTCGCGGCGCGGGCGCTCGGCGTCAAACGGTCGTCGATCACCTTCCGGCACATGCTGCCCAACTCGCTCGGACCGGTGCTTGTCCAGGCGACGCTGGTGCTGGCCACGGCCATCATCGAAGCGGCCGCACTGAGCTTCCTCGGCCTGGGCAACCCGGACGACTCCTCCCCCGAGTGGGGCCAGATGCTCGGCAAGGCGCAGACCCTCTTCGACATCTCCCCGCACGTGGCCTTCTGGCCGGCCGGCTGCATCGTCGTGGTGGCCTTCGGGTTCACCCTGATGGGCGAGTCCCTGCGCGAAGCCCTCGATCCTCGGAACAGGAGGTGACGGAGATGACTGCTCCGGCACCCACGAAGACCGACACACTGCTGTCGGTGCGCGACCTGACCGTCGAATTCGGCACGAAGGGCCAGCGGCCGTTCCGCGCCGTCGACGGGGTGTCCTTCGACGTCCGCCCGGGCCAGACCGTCGGTCTGGTGGGCGAGTCCGGTTGCGGCAAGTCCGTGACATCGCTGGCGATCATGGGCCTGCTGCCCAAGCGCGGCAACAAGGTCGCCGGGTCGGCGACGTATGACGGCACCGATCTGCTGACCCTGGACGACCGCGAGATGCGCGACCGGCGTGGCCGGGACATCGCGATGATCTTCCAGGATCCGCTGTCCTCCCTGAACCCGGTCGTCTCGATCGGCATCCAGGTGGCGGAGGTGCTGCAGCGGCATCGCGGGATGAACAAGTCCGCGGCCCTGGCGGAATCCCGCGACCTGCTGGACAAGGTCGGCATCCCCGACCCCAACCGGCGGCTCAAGGAATACCCGCACCAGCTCTCCGGCGGCATGCGCCAGCGCGCGCTGATCGCCATGGCGCTGGCCTGCAAGCCGCGGCTGCTCATCGCCGACGAACCGACCACGGCGCTCGACGTGACCATCCAGGCGCAGATCCTCAACCTGCTCAAGGAACTCGTCATCGACTCCGGGACCGCGCTGATCATGATCACGCACGATCTGGGTGTCGTCGCCGGGCTCTGCGACGAGGTCAACGTCCTGTATGGCGGCCGGATCGTCGAAACCGCTTCTCGGCACGAGATATTCGCCACCCCGCGGCACCCCTACACCAACGGTCTGCTCGGATCGATCCCACGGTTGGACGGTTCCCGGAGCGAGAAGCTGGCCGCCATACCGGGGTCCGTCGCGGACAACATCCCGTGGACCTCCGGATGTGCCTTCGCACCGCGCTGCTCACGTGCGATCGAGGTATGCCGGGCCGAGACGCCCGCGCTCAAACAGGACGACGTGTCGATCGAGGACCACACGCTGCGGTGTCACAACCCCTGGCCGACGGGAGAGGGAGCATGAACGAGAGGGCATCCCTGCTGGACAAGAAGGACTCGCCCGCCGAGCGCGAGGTGCTGCTGGACGCGCAGGATGTTGAGGTCCACTTCCCGATCAAGCGCGGCGTCATCTTCGACAAGACCGTCGGTCACGTCTACGCCGTCGACGGTATGACACTGCAGATCCACAAGGGTGAGACCTATGGCCTCGTCGGTGAATCCGGTTGCGGCAAATCGACATTCGGGCGCGCGCTGCTGCGTCTCGAGGAGCCGACGAACGGCACGGTGACGTTCGGCGGCACCGACCTGTCGACGCTCAAGGGTGAGGAGTTGCGCACCAAGCGGCGTGACATGCAGATGGTCTTCCAGGACCCGCTGTCCAGCCTCGACCCGCGACAGACCGTCGAGTCGCTGCTGCTCGAGGGCATGCACGCACACGGACTGACCAAGGACAAAGAGGCCGCCGGTGCGCGGCTGCGTGAACTGCTCGCGGCGGTGGGACTGCCCGCCGCTGCATTGCGCAAGTACCCGCACGAGTTCTCCGGTGGTCAGCGCCAGCGGATCGGCATCGCACGTGCCCTGTCGGTCGACCCGCAGTTGATCGTCGCCGACGAGCCGGTCAGCGCTCTCGACGTGTCGGTGCAGGCTCAGGTGATCAACCTGCTCGAGGACGTCCAGGAGCAGTTCGGCCTGACCTACCTGGTGATCGCGCACGACCTGGCCGTGGTCCGGCACATCAGCGACCGGGTCGGCGTGATGTACCTCGGTTCGCTGGTCGAGGAGGCCGACGCCGACGGGCTGTATGCCGAGCCGTTGCACCCCTACACGCGGGCGCTGATGTCGGCGGTGCCGATCCCGGACCCGCTGGTGGAGGACCGCCGGGAGCAGATCATCCTGGCGGGCGACCTGCCCTCCCCCGCCAGCCCGCCGAGCGGCTGCCGTTTCCACACCCGGTGCCCGTGGCGGCAGGAGGAGCGGTGCGACACCGAACGCCCGCAGTTGCGCGTCGTACAGATCGACGGTGTTCCTGCAACGCACCGGGTCGCCTGCCACTACGCGGAGCAGATCCAAGCCGGCGAGATCGAACGGCACGAGGTGACTGCGACGGCGACCGATCCCAGTGCCAACACCGAGGTCAGGGTTGACCGGGACGTGCAGCCGGGTGACGAGAGTCCGCACATCCCCTTCTCGACTCCCTGAGCACGCGCAAGAGCCGCCGATCCGGTCCCCCCGTGGGCCGGCTCGGCGGCTCTTGTGTTGTGCGGCGTCGGTCAGCGCATGCCCACCGGCTGACGGACGCTGTATGGCGCCGGGTCGACCGGGCGTGCAGCCGATCCCTTGCGGCCGCCACGTGACGGCCACCAGGCCCACCGGCCCAGCAGGGCCAGCGCCGACGGCAACAGCACGAGCCGAACAACGGTGGCGTCCAACAGGATTGCGATGGACAGGCCGACCCCGATCTCCTTCATCTCGACCATCGACAACGTCGCGAAGAGGGCGAAGACCGAGATCATCACCACGGCCGCGCTGGTGACCACACCGGCGGTCTCCTGCACGCCCTCACGTACTGCCAGCTTCGGCGGCAGGCCGGCGTCGACCTTCTCCTTGATCCGGCTGAGGACGAAGACGTGGTAGTCCATCGACAACCCGACCAGCACCGCGAAGAGGAAGATCGGGATCCACGAGATCAGTCCACCGGTGGAGTGGAAGTTCAGGATCGACTCCGCCCAGCTGTGCTGGAAGACCGCTGTCAGCACACCGAATGCGGCACCTACCGACAGCAGGTTGAGCCCCATGGTCAGCAGCGCGACCACGATGCTGCGGAACGTCACCATCATCATCACCAGGGTCAGGCCGAGCACCACGATCAGCACCTTCGGCAGACCGGCCGACTGGTGTTTCATCTGGTCGTAACTCTCGGCGACACCGCCGCCCACTGCCCACTTCGTGTGGGACGAGGACAGCGCCTGCGGGATCACCGTGGCCCGCAGGTCGCGGACGGCGTCACCCGCGGCGAAGGAACCTTCCCCGGCCTTGCTGCCCAGCGTGAGCACCGCGGTGCGCCCGTCCGAGGACACCTGCACCGGATCGGCCACGGCCTTCCAGTCACCGGTCGAAATCGCTTTGTCCGCAACAATGTTCGCGTCGCGCTTCAGCTCGGTCGCATTGTTCCCCTGCAGGACGACTGCGGCGGTCGGCCCGTCTCCGGGGAACGCCTCGCCGATCTGCTGCATGGCTCGCACCGCCGGAATGTCCCGCGGCAGCGAGTCCAGACTGCTGGTCTGCTGCTTCATCCCGAGCGCCGGTATGGCGATCGCACCGAGGATGACGAGGCCGGTGATCAGCGACGCCACCGGGCGACGCAGGACCGGACCCAGCACCCGCTTGCTCACCGTTCCCGGCTGCATGCGGGAGGACACCCGCCACAGCAGCGGGATGCGCGGCCGGTCCACCTTCGGACCGAGCAGCGACAGCAGCGCGGGCAGCACGGTCAGCGAGCCGAAGACTGCGAACGCGACGACCACGAGCGAGCCGGTCGCGATGGACGCGAAGGTCACATCGCCGACGGCATACAGGCCGCCCATGCTGACGATCACGGCGATGCCCGACACGACGATCGAGTGACCGGAAGTCTCGGCCGCGATCTCGACGGCTTCCGCCGTACTCGCACCGCGTTGCCGTTCCTGGCGTTCGCGCTTGAGGTAGAAGAGCGAGTAGTCGACACCGACCGCCATACCGATCAACAGGATGACGCTGGTGACCGAGTCCTCCATCGGCAGCAGCAGGGACACCGGTCCCATCAGGCCCATGGTCGCGAAAACACTTGCGATTGCGAGCAACACCGGAATGCCGGCCGCGATCAGCGCAGCGAAGACGAGCAGCATCAGCACGATGGTGATGGGCATGCTCTTGGATTCGGCGGAGCCGAGGTCGTTGCCGACCCGGGTGTTGATCGCGTCGTTCATCGAGGTCTCACCGGTCTGCACGATCTGCAGCCCGGGCGCCCGCGGCTGGGCATCGTTGACCGCGCGAGTGATGCCGCTGATGTCCGGATCCTTGTCATCCGCAACGGATTTCATCGTGATCGGAACGATCATCAGCTTCTTGTCCGGTGAGACGGCCGGCGCTGCGACGTGCTGGACGTGGCTGTCACCGCGGATCTCCGCAGCGATCCGGTTCGCGGTGCCACGAGCGTCGGCTCCGACGGCACCGCCGGAAGTGCGAGACAGTACGACGTATTCGGAGTCCGGAGCGTCGAGCCCGGCCTTCTCGATCTGCGCGGCGGCGGTCCCGGACTGGCCGACGCGGTAGTCGGCGGCGGTGGTGGTGTGCATGGAGACTGCGGCGCCGCACGCGACGGCCGCGATCACCAGAAGCAACCAGGTGCCGACCGCACGCCAGGGATGGCGCGCGCTCCAGCGAGCAATTCTGAGTGTGAACCCGGCCTTCTTCACGGCTGTGGTCCCCCTTCTTCGATGAACATCGGCCGGGCGAATCCCGACCGTGGTCAACACTTGTCGGCTTGCCGGGCAAAGTCAGTGACGGCAGCACCACACTTGGGGTAGGGCTAACCCCACCATCGAAAGTGGGATTGGCTCGCCTGTGCGCGAGCGCGTGACACGTCAGGATGGAGGCGTGCAATCAACCGCAGGCCGCCCGCAGCTCATGCTGGCGCACTTCGTCTCGATCCTTCTCGCCGTCCCCGCTCTCGCGATGCTGGTGCTGACACTGGTCGGCACGGTCTCCGCACCGCTCGGGATCGGCATCCTCCTGGTGTCGATCGCGGTGCCCACCACCCGGCTGCTCGCCACCGGTCAGCGCGGCATCGCGCAGGCGGCCCTGGGCGAGCAGATCACACGCGAATACCAGGACACCACGGGCCTCGGGCCGATCAATCGCGTCCAGCGCTGGGCCAAGGACCCGGCCCGGTGGCGGGACGTGCTCTGGGAACTCGCCACGGCCACCATCGGCTTCACGCTGTCGGTGCTGACCATCGCGCTGTTCGCGTACCCGATCTGGTCGATCGTCTGGTTCGGCCTCTGGAAGGGACTGCCGGACATCTTCGACACGCCGTATGGCGATTCCCTCCGGGTCACGAGCACCGCTGGTGCTGTTGCAGTCTCGGCGAGCGGGTTCATCGTGGGCGCATTGATCTGGTGGGTGACGGTCAAGCCGATCGCCCGCTGGCGGTTCGGCCTGGACGCCTTCCTCCTCGGTCTCTCTCGGCGAGAGGTGCTCGCTCGCCGAGTCCGCGAGGTCACCACCTCGCGTGCCCAGGGCGCGGACGCGGCAGCCGCCGAGTTGCGCCGCGTCGAGCGTGACCTGCACGACGGGGCGCAGGCTCGACTGGTCGCACTCGGAATGAACCTCGGTCTGGCCGCCGAGCTCATCGAGAAGGATCCCGATGCTGCCCGCCAGCTCCTGCTCGAGGCACGGGACAACTCGGGAGTCGCCTTGCAGGACATCCGCTCCGTCGTACGCGGCATCCATCCGCCGGTGCTGGCCGATCGTGGGCTGGCGGACGCCATACGCGCCGTGGCGGTGGACCTGCCCATCGACTTCGACCTCGATCTGCGGCCGCCACCGCTGGCTCCGCCGTTGGAGTCGGCCGTCTACTTCGGTGTCGCCGAGTGCCTGGCCAACATGGGCAAGCACGCGCGCGCCACTGCCGGCTGGGTCCGGATGGCGCCGCAGAACGGTGTGCTGCACGTCGAGATCGGGGACAACGGCGTCGGCGGTGCAGACCCGAACGGCAGCGGCATACAGGGTGTCGCCGGACGGCTGGCGGTGTTCGACGGCACGATGGAGGTGTCGAGTCCGACCGGCGGGCCGACGATCGTGACCATGGAGGTGCCGTGCGGGCAGTGATCGGGGAGGACCACGCGCTGCTGCGCGACGGTCTGGAACGCATCCTCAAGGCACACGACATCGAGGTCGTCGCCGCGGCCGACAACGCGCCGAGCCTGGTGAAGGCACTGCGGGAGCACTCCCCCGACATCGCCATCGTCGACGTGCGGATGCCGCCGACACTGACCGACGAGGGACTACGGGTTGCGATCGAAGCGCGCCAGGAACAGCCCGGCCTGCCCGTCCTCGTGCTATCTCAGTATGTCGAAAACCTTTACGCCCGAGAGCTTCTCGAGGACGGCGAGGGCGGTGTCGGATACCTTCTGAAGGACCGCGTGTCCGACGTCGGCGCCTTCATCGAAGCAGTGCAGCAGGTCGCGGGCGGCGGCACCGTGCTCGACCCGACGGTCGTACGTCAACTGATCGCCCGACGACCACAGGGCAGCAAGATGGACCGGCTGACCGAGCGCGAACGCGAGGTGCTCGGGCAGATGGCGCAGGGACGGTCCAACGCGGCGATCGCGAGCGCGCTGTTCGTCACCGAGAAAGCGATCAGCAAACACACCAACGCGATCTTCACCAAGCTCGACCTGCCGGTGTCCAGCGACGACAACCGCCGGGTGCTCGCCGTCCTCGCCTATCTCAACGACTGAGCTTCGCCCGCGGCCGCCCCCTGTACGGCCACCCCTCTTTACGGCCACCCCTCTTGCCGAATGACGGCTTCTTCGGCGAGTGACGGCCGTATCCGGCCGTCACTCGCCGAAGAAGCCGTCATTGGGCATCGTGTGGGCCGGTAATCCAAGGCTGTCCTGCGTGGACAGACGCGGATGATCGGAGCAGAGTCGGGGTATGAGCAGACTGCTGACCGACGAGGAGATCGCCCGGCAGGTGGCAGCGTTGCCCGGCTGGTCCCGTGACGGCGACACGCTGCGATCGGCATACAAGGCAACGTCGTTCGCGCGCGCGATCGAGTTCGTGGATCTGGTCGCGACGGACGCCGACCAGATGAACCATCACCCGGACATCGAGATCTCCTACACCTCTGTTCGCTGGGCGCTGTCGACGCACAGCGAGGGTGGCATCACCCAGCTCGACATCGAGTTGGCGCACCGGATCGGCGAGGCCGCCGAGCAGACCGGCGCGCAGGTGGCCGAGTGACGTCGTCGGTGGAGCCGCACGAGGGTGAACTGCAGGACGAGGGACTCAACAGTCGGCTCAACTGGCTGCGCGCCGGGGTCCTGGGCGCCAACGACGGCATCGTCAGCGTCGCGGGCATCGTCGCCGGTGTTGCCGGTGCCACGACCGACCGCAACAACATCGCCATCGCCGGGATCGCCGGCCTCGTGGCCGGCGCATTGTCAATGGCCGCAGGCGAATACGTCTCCGTCAGCACGCAGCGCGACAGTGAGCGTGCGATGCTGCGCAAGGAGAAGCAGGAGCTGCGCGAGCTGCCGGACGAGGAGCTCGAGGAACTCACGCAGATCTACCAGGCGAAGGGTCTGCGGCGTGAGCTCGCATCCCAGGTCGCGCACGAACTCACCGAGCACAACGCCCTCGAAGCGCACGCCGAGGCCGAGCTCGGCATCGACCCGGACGACCTCACCAACCCGTGGCACGCGGCCGGCGCATCGTTCCTCGCCTTCACGGTCGGAGCGCTCATCCCGTTGATCGCGATCCTGCTGCCGACACCCACCCTGCGCGTGCCGATCTGTTTCGTGGCGGTCGCGATCGCCTTGATGATCACCGGTGCCGTGAGTGCCCGGCTCGGCGAGGCTCCGCAGCGACCGGCCGTCATACGCAATGTGCTCGGCGGCATGCTCGCGATGGCGATCACGTATGGCGTGGGAAGTCTGGTCGGTACGGCGGTCTGACCAGCCGTTCGACGCGGCGTCGCTAGCCGAGGCGTTGCAACGTGCTCTCGATCACTGCCTCGACTCTGGCGGTCATCCCGGACCCATCGACGGGACGACGTCGGGCGACCTGGCGCCGGATCCACTTCGACTGACTGTCGTCGTGGTGCAGGAGTGCGTAAAGGTCCCACCACGGATCGAGGGTGATCCCGACCATCCGCTCATAGACCGACCGCAGGTGCTCGGACCACTCGGGTGAGTACAGCGCCGCCAGGTATCGCCGGCAGTGCCCGATATCCACGGCACGAGACCCCCGATGGACACTGTTCCAGTCGAGCAGCCCGGAGATGCTCCCCCGCGACCACAAGATGTTGACGGGCAGGAGATCGCCGTGCAGAAACACGGCGTGATCCTTCGGCGGCGTTGCCGCCATGGCACCGAACGCGGCCTTCCACACAGCAGGTTTCCGCGCCCCGGCCGGCACCTGCAGCTCTGCTGCCGGAGCGATCCAAGAGTCGGTCCAGGGTCTGAACACCTTGGCCGGCAGGTCAAGGGAATGCAGCGCGACAGCGAGCTCCGCGATCCTCGCCATCCATGACTGCGGATCCACCGGACTCAGGTCGAGATGCCCCGGCAACCGCGTCATCAACAAGGAGGGCGCACCTCCTGTCATGGCACCGTCCACGTCGGCGGCGAGCACCCTCGGGACCGGAAGCCCGCTGTCTGCCACCGCAGCAAGGTTGGATATCTCCGCCTCGGCCGTCGCACTCAGCCCACGCCCCTGCGGATACTGCCGCAGTACGACGAACGAGCGCACACCGTCACGCTCGACGGTCAATCGGTTGACCACGGAGGAGACACCGCCGGTCATCCGACGATGCCCGACGACGCGACTCCCACGACCCATCACGGCCGCGACCCAGACAAGGGTCTCGGCGGAAGGTCGTCGCTGCGTGAACGCGCCATCCCTCCAGTCGGCCGACATGAGCGTGAGCGTATTCGCCCACGACCCGGCGCCATAGCCGGTTTCGAACCGCCGCCACCCCGATCTGCCAGCGGGAGGGCGTCGCTGCCGGCGCCCGATGTGGCAGTTCGGGCCTGCTTTCGGTTCGTCAGCCACCCGATGGGACCTGCCACGCCATTCCTGATGCTGTCCTCATCCGAAATCCTTGACGAGCGTGTCGTCCGACTCGCCGGCGAGGGCGCCGACGCGATCGAACCCGACTGGCACGACGCGTCCGACCTGTCGCCGATGCGAGTGGTTGGCGACGATTCTCCCGGGGATAGTCGTGGCCAATTTTTACGAATTTTGTTCGGGTATGCCTATACGCTGTCGACTATCCTTGATATCCTGTATGTACGCGAAAACGCAGCCAGGGGAAGGGGATTCGGCCGATATGAACCCTTCGATGACGCCCGACTCTCGCCCTGCAGGGGTCTCGTGAACGTGACCGACGTTCCGCGTGCCGAGCCGGGGCGCGGCCCGGAGGTGCTCACCGGCCTGGAGACAGCCATGACGCTGCTCGACGAGGTCCCGGATGTCATCCACCAGTTGAGCGGCGCCGACGAGGACCGGCTCGTGACAGTCCTGCTGCGACTGCACGGGCGGTCCGCACAGGTCGCCACGGTGGCAACAGCGGACGCAGTCGACCGCGGCGCGGTCGCCGAATCAGATGCCGCGAACACCAGTCAGTGGCTGCTGAACCACGTGGCTGGCGATGCGCCGGTCGAACCCAAAACCGTGCGAGTCATCGCGTCCGTTGCCGACGCCTGCCGGGAGCGGAAGAACCAGGTGATCACGGCCGCGTTGCGGGAGGGGACGTGTTCGGTCGACTCCGCCAAGACAGCGTTGACCCAGGCGGACAAGGTGGCACCCGTCATACCCACGGCCGACCGGGACGAGGTGCTCGGCTGGTTCCTGCAAGTCGACCCGGCGCTCGGCGCGGCAGGGTTGACGCAGTTGACCCGGCGGATCATCGACCGCTTCAACCCCGACCGACTCACCCACGATGACGAGAAACTCGAACAAGCTGAATCCCTCACCTGGGGCACCACACCCACCGGGATGACACGGTTGGTGGCGGAACTGGCACCGGTGAACGCGGCCATCCTCAAAGAAGCCATCACCGCCAAGTCCGCACCACGACCCGCCAAACCAGTTGACGGTCCTGGCGGCTCGGCATCGGCCGGTCCCGGTGATCCGGTCCGGGATGAACGCTCCCCCGGCAAACGCCGCGTCGACGCGCTCATGGACTTGATCGGCGCCGGTGCACGCGTCGCTGCCGGTGACGGAGTCCAAGCCGGCGCAGCCACCGTCCTGCTCACCATGGGCTTACAGGAACTGCTGGACGGGCACGGCGCCACCACCACCGACGGTAACGTCATCGACGCCGGAGCCGCCCGCCGCCTCGCCTGCACCGCAGACCTCATCCCCGTCGTCCTCGGCGGACCCAGCCAACCCCTGGACGTCGGCAGACGAGAACGATTAGCCACCAAAGCAATCCGCGCCGGAGCAATCTTGCGAGACGGCGGATGTTCCTTCCCGGGATGTGATCGACCACCAGGTTTCTGCGAAGTCCACCACATCAACCCCTGGTGGGCAGGTGGCGCAACCTCGTTCATCAATTCCGCGCTGCTGTGCGGCAGGCATCACCAGATCGTCCACCGCAACGGCTACACCGCGCTGGTCCGCCCCGACGGCGTGCACTGGAACCTGACACCAGGACTCATGGGCAGCCACCACACCGTCGCAGCCTGACGCGACCACGCCAGGGGACGGGACCTCGAGACCCTTCGAGACCCTTCGAGACGCCCGCTCGTCCCCCTTCGAGACGCCCGCTCGTCCCTCACGGGCTCCTCAGGGCACGCTCACGCTCGTGCCCCTTCGAGACCTCCGCTCGTCCCTCGCGGGCTGCTCCTCAGGGCGAGGCTCACCGGCTCCTCGGGGCGAAGCTCACGAAATCCTCAAGGCTCGGCTCAGGGCACCAGGACGGGCTTGTCATGACCGCGATGTGCAGCGACGTCAATAGCAGTCCGACCGGACGATCACTTGCCCGATCGATCTCGCTCGATCAGGGCACCGGCGCGCTTGATGATCCGGGTCACCTGCCACACCTGCACCTGGGATACTCCCTCCAACCGACCGACGTCCTCGGACACGAACCGATAGAGCTCCTCGGAGTTCGCGAAGGCGACGGTCGCGGTGAGGCTCGTGGCGCCTGTCGTGGCGCCACAGAAACGCACGGCCCGGTGCGACCCCAGCGCCTCCCCGGCCGCGTGCAAGTGGGCCGGCGCGACCGTCAGTACGACGCGGGCGGACAGGGGGACACCGAACGCGTTCTCGTCGATGTCGACGTCGAAGTAGAGCACACCGGCCTCACGTAATTCGTTGACCCGTCTACGGATTCGGGCGTCAGTCCAATCACCACCGACCGCGCCACGCAGCTCGGCATACGTCGCCCGCCCGTCGGTCATCAGCACCCGCAACATCGACTCGTCCGATGGCGTGAGCTCCACGGTGCGCCCGGTGCGCACGACCACCGTTCCTTCATTGAGCCGCGCCTCGTCGTCCTCGGTGAGGAAGTCCTCCCCGATCCGCCAGTCCCGCGTCGTGGAGCCGCGGAAGATGTGCAACACATTGGCCGCCTCGATCCCGGTGATCGGCACGGTATGCGGCAGTTGCCGCAGCAGCAGCTCCTCCTGGTCGTCCAGGGATCGTGGCCGTAGCACGCAGTCGACCTCGGTGCCTCCCCCCATCAGCGCGACCCATTGCGTGTCCTCGCGGGCCGCCAGCGCGCGGCCCACGCTCGTAGCTGAGTCCGGCCGACAGAAGAGCCGCAGCATCCAGTTCTGCCGACCGAACGGGGTCGGGTCGACGAAACCGATCACCCGGACCGCGGCAGCGGCGCGCAACCTGCGATAACGACGCGCCACCGTCTGCTCGGAAACCCCGAGCACCGTGCCGATGACCGCGAACGAGGCACGCGGCGCGGCCTGTAGGCAATGGGCGATCTTGGCATCAAGAGCGTCAACCGCGGCGGATTCTCTTGCGTGTGCGCTCTTCATGGCGGAAATCTACGCCAACTACGTCCCGGCTGGAATATTGCGCACCACTGCCGGAGCCTGGATGTCGATTGCCCGTGTCGATTCCCGCACCTCTCGGACGTCATCAGGGCACAACAGCTTCACGACTGACAGGACGGATACCTCATGCGTAAATGGCTACCGCTGGTCACGATCTGCATCGGCACGCTGATGCTGCTGGTGGACGTGACCATCGTCAACGTCGCACTGCCCGACATGGCGGTCAATCTGCACACCAGCTTCAGCTCGCTCCAGTGGGTGGTCGACATCTACGCCCTCGTGCTGGCCGCGTTCCTGCTCGGCATCGGCTCGTTCGCTGACCGGGTGGGTCACCGGTCGATGTATGTCGCCGGCCTCAGCCTCTTCGCAATCGCCTCTGCTGCATCGGGATTCGCCGACAACGCGGGTGTTCTGATCACAGCCCGCGGTGTGCAGGGTCTTGGTGGTGCCGCGATGTTCGCGACGACGTTCGCACTGCTGAACAGCAGCTACAACGGCCGCGACCGTGGCACGGCATACGGCGTGTGGGGTGCAGTCTCGGGCGCCGCAGCGGCCATCGGCCCGATCGCCGGCGGCCTGCTCACCGAGCACCTCTCCTGGCGCTGGATCTTCTTCGTGAACCTGCCGTTCGCGATCGCCGCGATCGTGCTCTGCTTCATGGTCCTCGGCACCGGGGCTCGCCACCGCGCACCGCTGGACCCCGCCGGCATCGTCACCTTCACGCTCTTCGCCGCCGCGCTCACCTACGGACTCATCCGTGCCAACGAGGACGGCTGGGGCGACGGGCTCGTGCTCGCCTCCTTCCTCGTGTCCGTGGTCATGCTCGCCGCGTTCGTCGCATTCGAGTCGCGGACCGACCACCCCATGCTCGACCTCGGCCTGCTGCGCAACCGCATCTTCACTGGTTGCCTGATCGCCGGATTCGTCCTGTCGGCAGCAGCTTTCGCGTATCTCACCTACGCCTCCATCTGGCTGCAGTCGGTCCGTGGCATGTCGCCGGTCGAGGCAGGTCTGGCGACGCTGCCGCTCGCCATCGCCGCATTCGTGACCAGCGCGGCCGTCGGCCGTCTCACGCACGGCGACCGCAACTGGCTGGCGATCGGACTGGGCATCGGGTTGACCGGCGTCGGCGGTCTGGTCGTCGCCTTGCAACTGAACAGCGCGGACGTCACCTGGACCGCACTCGTCGCGGGTATGACGGTGACCGGAGTTGGCGTCGGCCTGGCCGCCCCGACGCTCAGCTCGACGGCGATGTCGGTCGTCCCCCTCGAACGCGGCGGTATGGCGGCCGGCGCGGTCAACACCGCCCGGCAGCTCGGGTTCGCGCTCGGAATCGCTTCACTCGGAACGCTTTTCGCCGTTCGCATCCAGTCGTCGCTGACGGCGCACTCGATGCCGCACGCATCGGAGGCTGCCGACGCGATCGCGGGTGGTCAGGCCAAGTTGGTCCTCGCCCACGCGCCGATCCACGCACATGCCACGACCGACCATCTCATCCACCTGTCGTCGGTCGACGGCCTGCAACTGACGGCACTGGTCGCCGGGGTCCTGGGCGTCGTCGGCGGCGTGGTCGCAGGAGCTCTCATCCGGCCGTCGGCACGCCCGGCCGCTGCGGAGGTCGCGGACGACGCAGCGTCGGCTCGGCATACATTGACGGTATGACGATTCTCGATGCGAACATCGCCCGCCTCGACGGCACTCCGGACACGCTGGCCGGCATCACCGAAGGGCGTCCCGCCCTGCTGGTGAATGTCGCCAGCAAGTGCGGACTCACCCCACAGTACACCGCGCTCGAACAACTCCAAAAGGACTACGAATCCGAGCGATTCACCGTGATCGGCTTCCCGTGCAACCAGTTCGCGGGCCAGGAGCCCGGCTCGGCGGAGGAGATCCAGGAGTTCTGCAGCGCGACGTACGGCGTGACCTTCCCGTTGACCGAGAAGATCGAGGTCAACGGGAAGGACCGGCACGCGATCTACCGCGAGCTGGCCCAGGCCGCGGACGAGGAGGGTCGCGACGGTGACATCCAGTGGAACTTCGAGAAGTTCGTGATCGACGCCGATGGCACCGTCGTGCAGCGCTTCAGTCCGCAGGTCACTCCCGACGACCCGCGCGTCATCGCCGCCATCACGTCCACGCTCGGTTGAGACCCGACGTGCGCCTGCGGGCGCTCGGTGAGGCGGACATAGCGGCCCACAACGCCGCAGAGGACGCCGAGATCATCCGCTGGCTCACCGGCGAGCAGGGCACCACCGAGTCGACGCGTCGTCACTTCGCGGCATTGGCTGCGAACGCCGAGCGTGGACAGGGCAAACGCGGCTTCGGGGTCGTCGTCGACGGTAGACTCGGTGGGTATGTCGACTGCGATCCCGACAACAGCGACGGGCTCGAGCCGGGTGAGCTCGGCATCGTGAACATCTCGTACACGACACATGCGTGGGCACGCCGTCGAGGTGTCGCCACGCGCGCGGTGGCGCTCATCTGTGACTACATCGGCGTCCACCGCATCGGCGACCGGGCCGCGTTGCGCATCGAACCGGACAACGTCGCGTCGCTCGGCGTCGCCGAGCGTGCGGGCTTCCGGTTCGACCGCGACTTCCTGTCGGCCACGGACACGCACCCGGACGGAACACCACGTCGAATGCGGTTGTACCTGCTCGACATCTGAGTCCCTTTACCCATCCGAGGCACCGGGCGCGCCGAACCACGGGCATGACGGATGCGCTCTTTCCACGGGTCCGAGCCGCGTTGTGCGGGGTGATCTCGGTCGTGGTCGGGCTCGCCGCCGGGCAACTGGTCGCTGCCGTGCGCGACCCGGCGACCTCGCCGGTGCTGGCGGTCGGCTCCGGAGTCATCGACCGAACGCCGACAGCATTGAAGGACTGGGCGATTCGCCAGTTCGGGACGCACGACAAGCTCGTGCTGCTGTCCTCGGTGATCGCCGGCGTGCTGATCATCGCGGCCGTCTCGGGGCTGATCGCCCGCCGCCGCGTCGCGATCGGAGCCGGCATCCAGGTGGTCATGCTGGCGATCGCCGGTTACGCGGTGCTGGACCGACCGTTCGCCCGCCTCGCGGACCTCCTGCCGACGGTCACTGCCGGTCTCTTCTCGCTCCTCGCGCTGCTCGTGTTGCTGTGGTTCGACCACCAACCGGCCTTGCGCCGGCGCACCTCCCCGACCACGGGTCCCCGGGCCGTCGGCGCCGGACGACGCGAGTTCGTCGTCGCGGCCGGTGTAGGCACAACTGCCGCTGTCGCCGGGTTCCTCGGTGCTCGTCAATTGTCCGACGCCCGGTCCGGCATCGATGTGCACATCCCCACACCGGCAGAACGTGCACCGGCGTTGCCGCGCGGTGTGGACAGCACCGTGCCTGGTGTCACACCACTGCGCACTCCCAACACGAAGTTCTACCGCGTCGACACCGAGCTCTCCGTGCCGACGCTGAATGCTTCGAGCTGGTCCTTGCGGATCGATGGTGATGTCGAGAACCCCTATGAAATCACCTATTCGGAGCTCCTACGTCGACCCCTTGTCGAACGCAACATCACCATCACGTGCGTGAGCAATGAGGTCGGCGGCGGCTACGCCGGAGGCGCGACCTGGCGTGGCGTGCTCACCCGGGACCTGCTGCGCGAGGCCAGGATCAAGGCTCCGGACCGACCCGACCTGCAGGTGCTGAGCACGTCCTTCAACGGCTTCACGATCAGCACACCGCTCGGCGCGCTCACCGATGATCGTGGCGCGATGCTCGCGGTGGCCATGAACGGACGACCGCTTCCCCGCGCCCATGGCTTTCCGGCACGGCTCGTGACTCCTGGCCTCTACGGGATGCTGGGTTGTACCAAATGGGTCACGCGGCTGACCGTGACGACATACGCCGACAAGAAGGCCTACTGGACCGAACGCGGCTGGACGACGGATGGGGAGATCAAACCGACCGCCCGCATCGATGTCCCCGGGTCGTTCGCGTCGGTGCAAGCAGGACGGGTGATGATCGGGGGCACTGCGTGGGCACAACGTCGCGGCGTGCTGCGCGTGCAGGTCAGCATCGACGGCGGCCATTGGCAGGACGCCACCATGGGACCGGACGTGAACCTCGATTACTGGCGCCAGTGGTACTTCGCGTGGAACACCGAGCAGAAGGGCACGCACAGTGTCCGGGCGCGAGTCGTGTACGGCGATGGCCGGGTGCAGACCGCGACGCGTGCGGGTGTGTTCCCCAACGGTTCGAGCGGTATCGAGGAGAAGAGTTTCGTCGTGCACTGACCTCCGGTCACCGACGACCCATCCATACCGCCCCCGGCTCCGAATAACAGGTGTTCTCAGGCATTCACATCACTCATAGGAGTTGGGTCCCATGAAGTCACGTCTCACCGTCTCGCTCGGCACCGCGGCCCTCCTGGCCGCCTCTCTCACCGCATGCGGGTCATCGGGCTCCAGCGGCGCCGGCGGCAGCAGCTCCGCCGACTCGATGAAGAGTTCGTCCGCGATGAGTTCGCCGGCCATGGGTTCGGGCGGCGGCAGTTCGAGCATGGGCGGTGCTGCCAATGCGGCCAAGCCGTTCGGGGCCGCATGCTCGACGGTTCCCAAGAGTGGCAAGGGCTCCTTCACCGGTATGGCGCAGGATCCGGTGGCGACGGCGGCATCGAACAACCCCGCACTGTCGACCTTGACGACCGCGGTGAAGAAGGCCGGCCTGGTCGACACGCTCAACAGCGCGCCGGCCCTGACCGTGTTCGCACCGGCCAACTCGGCGTTCGCCAAGTTGCCGAAGGCCCAGCTGAACGCCGTCCTCGCGGACAAGGCGAAACTGACCACCCTGCTGACCGGACACGTCGTCAAGGGTCGGCTGAGCCCGAAACAGCTTGCCGGACAACACAAGTCGCTGGCCGGCACGACGATCAAGGTCGCGGGGTCCGGCGAGAAGTTCACTGTCGACGGCAACTCCAACGTCGTGTGCGGCAATGTGCAGACCTCGAACGCAACGGTGTACATCGTCGACACCGTGTTGATGGGCAAGTAAGAGCGACTGTGCGGTTCTAGCCATGTCGATGCTGGTTGCGGAGGAACCCCGGGTAAGAATGGGGGACGTGGCCGTCCGCAATGTTCCCGCGCTGGCCGACCTGCTCCGGCAGGTCGGCCAGGGCGACGACGCGGCCTTCGCCCAGCTGTATGACGCCACCGCCGCACGCGTACACGGGCTCGTGTGTCGGGTGCTGGTCGACCGAGCGATGAGTGAAGAGGTCACCCAGGAGGTGTTCCTGGAGGTATGGCGGACCAGCCCGCGGTTCGACCCGGCACGCGGTTCCGCCTTGTCCTGGCTGTTCACGATCGCGCACCGCAAGGCGGTTGACCGGGTCAGGTCGTCCGAGGCAGCACGGCACCGTGACACGGCATACGCCGTCACGCAGAACGAGCCGGAATACGATTCGACGGCCGAGCTGGTCGATGGGTCGCTGCGCGCGGAGTCCGTGCGGGCTGCGATCTCGCAGCTGTCACCGGTGCAGCGAGAAGCCGTCGAACTTGCGTATTTCCAAGGGATTTCACAGGCCGAGGTCGCACAGCGTCTGGACATACCTCTCGGCACGGCCAAGTCACGGATCCGTGACGGATTGTTGAAACTGCGAACGACACTGGGAGGTGAGGCATGACCGACGAACACATCGATCCGATCGATTACGTGATGGACGCACAGGATGAGGTCAGCCGTCGCCGCGCCGACCAGCACCTGAAGCACTGCGCGCAGTGCCGCGCCGAGGTCGCCGAGTGGCGCGAGGCCACGTCGGTCCTCGCCGAGTCGCCCGCGCATGTTGATCCACCGGCCGCGCTGCGCGACTCGATCCTCGCCGCAGCCTCGACGACCCCGCAGGACAGCATCGATGCGGAGATCGAGCCGACGCGGGACGACACACCCGAACCGACGACCGGGCCGAAGCAACCGCCACGGCTCCGCGCTCGATGGCTGCTCGCGGCCGCCGCCGCGGTGGTCCTGCTGGTTGCAGGTGGTGTGACGGTCGCCGTACACCCCTGGTCGCAGAGCCAGACGGTGTCGGCAGTCGCGAAGGTGACCTCGGCTCCGGACGCGCAGCGGGCGAGCAAGCCGGTCGACGGCGGCTCGCTGGAGATGGTCTTCTCCACCGCGCAGGAGAAGGCGGTCGCAACACTGCGGGGCGTCGCCCCGGCCGCCGACGGGAAGGTCTACCAGGCGTGGCTCATCACCCCGTCGGGAATGGTTGATGCCGGTCTGCTGCAACCCGGCAAGCCGACCGTGCTGAACGGCAGCATCGCGCATGCCAAGGGGGCCGCCGTCACCGTCGAACCGGCCGGCGGATCCACGCAACCGACCAGCAAACCGATCGTGTCGATCTTCATGAGCTGACCGACCCATCCGTTCGTCACCCGGTGACGAACCCCTGACGACCATCGATCGTCGAGGGAGTTGTGGTGGATCATTTCGCGGTCGTGGGCAGCGGCGTCTCCGGACTCGTCGCTGCGCACGTGCTGGCCCGCAGGGCGCGGGTGACCGTCCTCGAGGCCGACAGTCGTCCGGGCGGGCACGCGCACACGCACGACGTGCCGCTGCCGGATGGTGGCACGGTGCGCGTCGACACCGGGTTCATCGTGCACAACGACCGCACCTATCCGACCCTGTGCCGCCTGTTCGACGAGCTCGGCATACCGACCCGACCGACCGACATGAGCATGTCGATCTACTCCGAGCGCACCCACTGGCAGTATGCCGGTGGCAAGGGCGTCGGTGGTGTCCTTGCCGACCCGCGCACCGTTGTCCGGCCCACGTTCCTGCGCATGCTGACGGAGGTGCGTCGATTCCATTCCGCGGCACGGGAATTCCTCACTACCGCCGACGACGCCACCCTGATCACCATCGGTGACTGGTTGTCCGATCGCGGCTTCTCAACAGCCTTCCTGGACCACTTCGCGACACCGGTGGTCGCGGCCGTCTGGTCGTGCGCTCCGGCCGATGCAATGTCCTACCCGGCCCGCAGTCTGCTCACCTTCCTGGAACACCACGGGATGCTGTCGGTCTCCGGCTCACCGTCCTGGCGCACCGTCGCCGGTGGGTCTCGCACGTATGTCGACACGCTGCTGGCCAACCCGAACATCGAACTGCGCTGCGGCACACCGGTTCGAGCCGTCGTCGCCCGACGTGACGCGGTGACGGTACAGACCGATCGGGACGAGCACGACTTCTCCGGTGTCGTGATCGCGGCCCATCCGAGCGCGGCGCTCGACATGCTCAAGTCCCCCACGGTGCCGCAGACAGACGTCCTCGGCGCACTGCGCTACTCCCCCAATCCGGCTCAATTGCACACGGACTCGTCGCTGCTGCCGTCCGCCCGTCGTGCCCGTGCATCGTGGAACTACCGGCTGCCGATCGATCCACGCGACGGCGTCCTCGTCTCCTACGACATGACCCGGTTGATGCATCTGCCGGTGGTCGACGGGCGCCGCTTCATCGTCACTCTCGGCGGCGCCGACCGAGTGGATCCGGCGTCGGTCATCGCGGACATGACCTATGAGCACCCGCTCTACACAGCCGAGTTCGTGCGCGCGCAGGCGCGGCTCCCGCAGATCGACGAGCGTCGCATCGTCTTCGCCGGCGCCTACCACGGATGGGGGTTCCACGAGGACGGCGCAGTGTCCGGCAAGCGCGCCGCGGAGGCCCTCGGAGGTGCCTGGTGACGCCCACGGCATACCTCGCGACCGTGCGGCACGTGCGCACCAGTCCACTACGACACGACTTCACCTACCGCACCGCCACCTGGGCGATTCCCCTCGATGGCACCGATCCGAGTGACGGAATCCCCTGGTGGCAGCGACTGTTCATCAGATTTCGCGCATCGGACCACCTCGGCGACTCCACGAACTGGCGCGACAACATCGTCGCGTTCGCCGCATCGCATGGCCTCGATGCATCGTCGTGGCAGATCCTCGCGCTGACCGGAGCGGCAACCGCTGGTTACGCATTCGACCCGCTCACTCTCTATTGGTGCACCACCTCCACCGGAGAGCTGGCTGCCGTCGTCGCCGAGGTCCGCAACACGTATGGCGAACGACATGCCTACCTCGTCCGTCCGGATGCTCACGCGGTCGCGCGAGCCGAAAAGCGGCTCTACGTATCGCCGTTCAACGACGTCAGCGGCAGCTACACCATGTCCCTCCCTCCGCCCGACGAGTCCGGCTTCGATATCCGGGTGACCCTGCATCGCCCCGGCGAGCCGCCCTTCGTCGCGACCTGGCGCGGCGTCCGACCGACGTCGGTCGGTGACCGCCTCCGCCTCGGTGTGCACCTGCCGTTCGCCGCACAACTCGTCACAGCCCGCATCCGGCTGCAGGGCATCCGGCTCTGGGCCCGCCGATTGCCGATCCAACCCCGACCCGACCACTCCGAGGAGCTGACATGACCTTCTTCCGCACAGCGCCCCGCCCGAGCACCCCGCACATCCGCCCGGTGCTGTCCCGAACCGCCCGGCAGGACGGTTCCTCGACGGTGGTCGACTCCACGCGCTGGCCCGATGTCGCACGCAAGCCCCGCGGCTGCCGCGCCGCAGTCGCGGGCGCGATCGCTGCCCGCATCTTCCGATACGCCGTCTCCCGCTTACCGATTCGGGTCGAACTCCCCGACGGGCGCGTGCTCGGCGGTGACCAGCGCGCCGACGCACCGGTCATGACGATCCACGACCCGACCACGATGATGCGTCGCATCGGGACCGGGGGCATGGTGGGCTTCGGTGAGTCCTACCTCGCCGGCGAGTGGGACAGTGCCGAACTCACCCTGTTGATCGAAAAGTTCGCCCGTGGTGTCGACACCCTCGTGCCGCGCCCACTGCGTGCGCTCCGGGCAGTGGTCCTGCAACGACAGCCGTCCACGGACCGGCCGGACCGCGCACACTCGCGCAGCAACGTCGAGCGACACTACGACCTGTCCAACGACCTGTTCGCGTCCTTCCTCGACGAAACGATGTCCTACTCGAGTGCGCTGTACGGCCCGGATGACAACCTCGTCGCCGCACAGCGCCGCAAGATGGACCGTCTGCTCGACGAAGCCGAGGTGGGCTGCGGCACAGAACTTCTCGAAATAGGTTCTGGTTGGGGCGGATCGGCCCTGCGCGCAGCGCGTCGCGGTGCCCGGGTGCGCAGCATCACGCTCTCCGAGCAGCAACAGCAATGGGCCACAGCGATGCTCGCGGCGGAAGGTGTCGGCGCCAGCGCACGCATCGACCTGTGCGACTACCGCGACGTCGAGGGCAGGTATGACGCCGTCGTCTCGGTCGAGATGATCGAGGCGGTGGGTCTGGAATTCCTGGACACCTACTTCGCGAAGATCGCCGACTCCCTGCGCCCCGGCGGACACGCCGCCATCCAGGCCATCGTGATCCCCCACCGTCGCGCGCTGACGACCCAGCACACCTACACCTGGATCCACAAGTACATCTTCCCCGGTGGTGCGCTGCCGTCCATCCGTCTCATCGCCGAGGCGGCGGAACGTGCCGGGCTTCGGGTCACGCGCGACCTCGCGCTGGGTGACTCCTACGTCCGAACCCTCGACGCGTGGGCGAACACGTTCGCCGAAAATGCCTCGCACGTGGACGATCTCGGTTTCGACGCGACATTCCGTCGGATGTGGGACTTCTACCTTCGGTACTCCGAAGGCGGGTTCCGTGCCGGGTACCTCGACGTCCATCAACTGACTTTCGTCCGAGAGGCGACGGCGTGAGCTCCGTGCAGGTGGCCGGCATCGCCGAGGCGATCCAGGATGCCCTGCGCCCGGTGCTGCGCGGTCCGCTGCCGGTGCGACTGACCGCGTGGGACGGCAGCGTCGCGGGCGACCCGCAAGCGCCCCAGGTCCGGTTGCACGGTCCCGACGCGCTGCGCCGATTGCTCTGGCATCCGGGCGAACTCGGCGCCGCACAGGCGTATGTCGCCGGCGATGTGGAGCTCGGGACACCCATCGCGGAAATGCTGCAACATCTGCGCAGGGTCGGGACGGAGCGCGGGCTGGCCGGACGGGGTCCGGGGGTACGCGACATCGCGACCGCGCTGCGCGGCGTCCTCGGCGTCGGTGGCGTCATCGGGCGTCGGCCCGCGGACCCGCCCGCCCAGCTCAAGGTCGCCGGCAAACTGCACTCCCGCTCGCGCGATCGTGCTGTCATACACGGCCACTACGACGTCGACAGCGACTTCTACCGGTTGGTCCTCGACGAGCAGATGGCCTACTCCTGCGCCTACGTGACGGGCGCGGAACTGACCGGGACGGAGACCGCCGGTTACAGCCTCGAGGACGCCCAGCGCGACAAGCTCGACCTGGTCTGCCGCAAGGTGGGACTGGACCAACGGTCCGGGATGCGACTGCTCGACGTCGGCTGCGGCTGGGGCTCCCTCAGTCTCCACGCGGCCGAGCGGTATGGCGCACACGTGACCGGCGTGACCATCTCCACGGAACAGAAGGCGTTCATCGACAAGCGGATTCACGCGCGTGGCCTGCAGGACCGGGTCACCATCGAACTGCGGGACTACCGCGACGTGATCGGCCGGTATGACGCCGTCGCCTCGCTGGAGATGGGCGAGCACGCCGGCGACAAGGGCTATCCCGATTACGCCCGCGTGTTGCACGATGCCGCGACCGAGGACGCCCGCATCGTGATCCAACAGATGAGTCGTCGCGGCCGTCATCCTGGTGGCGGCCCGTTCATCGAGGCGTTCATCGCACCCGACATGACGATGCGGCCGGTCGGCGACACGATCGAGCTGCTGGAGCAGGCGGACCTGGAGGTGCGCGACGTCCACGGACTCCGCGAGCACTACGCGTGGACCATCCGGGCCTGGCGGGCGCGTTTCGACCGAAACCGTTGCGCCATAGAGCGACTCGTGCCTCCGGAGACCGTGCGGGTCTGGGAGCTCTACCTGGCCGGTGGCCTGCTGGCCTTTGACGAAGGGCGGATGGGCGTGGACCAGATCGTCGCGGTCCGCCGCCGCCGCGGACCGAGTGCGCTGCCCGCCATACGTCCGGCAGCCTGGAGCGACCCACGTGGCTGACTTCGCGTGGATAGCCATCGCCAGTGCGGTGGTCCTGGCGATCGTGCAGGGCGCTGCCGCCTACTGGTCCCATACGGCCGGCCGCTGGGCGGTCGCGGACGTCGCGTGGGGGCCCGGCCTCGCTGCCGTGTCGCTGCTCGGCCTGCTGACCGGTCCCGGCGGCTCCGTCCGCCGCATCGTGCTGGCCGTGATCGTCTGCGCCTGGGGCGCCCGGCTCGGTTCCCACGTATGGCGGCGGATGCGCGGTCACAACGACGACGATCCGCGCTATGTGCGGATGGCCGACGGCCGGTCGACCACGGCGATGATGTTGCGGGTCTTCGGCCTGCAGGGTGTGATCCAGTGGATCGTGTCGCTGCCGATCCAGCTCGTGGCCGTGAGCGCGGATCCGTCCGGAATCGCCGGAGCGCTGACGGTTCTCGGAGCGATGCTCGCAGCCGGCGGGTTGGTGTTCGAAGCGATCGCCGACCGCCAGCTCGAGCAGTACAAGAGACTCGACCCGCGACCGCGGGTCATGGACCGCGGCCTGTGGGGTTGGTCGCGCCACCCCAACTACTTCGGCGACGCATGCGTCTGGGTCGGGGTCTATCTGGTCGCCTGCTCGACGTGGCCGGGGCCGTTGACCATCGCATCCCCGGTGATCATGACGGGGCTGCTGGTCTGGGGCAGCGGCGTCCGACTGACCGAGCGCGCCATGGACGGGAGGCCGGGGATCGCCGAATACCGTTCAAGAACAAGCATCTTCGTTCCCCGGCCACCGCGACGCCCTTGATCGACACCCGGTGGCAAGTGCCTCACTCGGACGCGAGCGGCCCCTCCAGCTCGGCGCTTTCACTG
This sequence comes from Flexivirga sp. G2, assembly GCF_055397625.1. Lineage (NCBI taxonomy): Bacteria > Bacillati > Actinomycetota > Actinomycetes > Micrococcales > Dermacoccaceae > Flexivirga > Flexivirga sp. G2. The sequence goes on along the minus strand of NZ_AP039675.1, from coordinate 875,949 downwards.
TCCGACAGCACGACACGACCGGCCGCGACGTTCTCCTCGAGATGGGCAACGGACGAGGTTCCCGGGATGAGCAGCACGACATCCGACTGGCGCAGCAGCCAGGCGAGACCGATCTGCGACGGCGTGGCACCGAGCTTGTCCGCGAGTGAGCGGACCCGGGCGTCCTCGGTCACCTTCGGCATACCCGGGAAGGCCGAACCGAGCGGGAAGAACGGCACGTAGGCGACGCCACGCTCCGCGCACAGCCGCAGGGTCGCCTCGTCGTCGCGCTGCAACAGGTTGTAGGCGTTCTGCACGCACACCGCTCCGGCGTCGATCGCGGTGCGGGCCTGCGCCTGGGACACATTGCTGACCCCGAATGCCTCGAGCAGTCCCTCCGAGACGAGCTCCTGCATCGCGGTGAGCTGCTCCTCGAGCGGGTGATGGTTCTCCTCGCCGATCTCCTCCTTCGGCATCACCCGCAGGTTGACCACGGGCAGCCGGTCCACTCCGAGCTGCTCGAGATTGTTCCGCACATCCTGCTTCAGCTGCTCCGGCCGCTGCGCGGGCAGCCAGGCACCCGCCTCGTCACGGCGTGCACCGACCTTCGACAGCAGCACCAGATCATCCGAATAGGGATGCAGGGCCTCCCGGATCAGCGCATTCGACACGTCCGGTCCGTAGAACGCAGCAGTGTCAATGTGATTCACACCCAGCTCGACAGCACGGCGGAGCACCGAGATCGCTGCGTCATGATCGCGCGGCGGTCCCATGACGCCCGGTCCGGGGAGTTGCATCGCACCGAATCCGATGCGCTGCACGTCGTGCCCGGCCAGGGAGAAGGTTTCGTTCGTCATACCCCCACCTCAGCACACCCAGGGTCAACCGGACAGTGCAGGCCGAGCGGGACTCCACTGCGAATCCACCTGCCGCGGTCGAAGGCGGGCGAATCACCTGTTGTGATCCACGCCACTCTCTGTCATTATTTCGGTTAATCGATTTACGGAGTGCTCTCATGGTTGTCCGCCTGCGCGACGTCGCGGCAGCCGCCGGCGTCAGCGATGCAACAGTCTCGTTGGCCCTCGCCGGCAACTCGCGGATCTCCGCTGCCACCGCGCAGCGGGTCATCCAGGTTGCGAACGAACTCGGCTACCGCCCCAACTCGGCGGCGCGCGCCTTGCGCACGGAGTCCACCCGCAGCCTCGGGCTGATCGTGAGTGACGTCGCCAACCCGTTCTTCGGAGAGCTCGCCGGTGCCGTCGAGCGTCAAGCGGCACGCGAGGGCTACTCGGTGATCCTCTGCAACTCCGACGAGGACGCCGATCGGCAGGACGACTACCTGCTCAACATGCTGGCCGGAAGCCAGGTCGACGGCGTGCTGCTCGTACCGACCTCGTCCACGACGCCCGGTCTCCGCGCCGTCGCCGCCTCAGATGCAAAGGTCGTACTGCTCGATCGTCCGATCACCGTGCCCGGCAAGGGATCTGCGGCCGACAGCCTGCGCGCACTTCCCACCGTCAGCAGCGACTCCGGGCAGGCACTCGCCGATGCCGCGGAGTTGCTCACGACGCTCGGGCACCGGCGCATCGGCGTCGTCTCACCTCCACTGGACACACCTCTCGGTCGAGCTCGTCGCACACAGATCAAGGACGCGCTGGTGGGCGCCGGCGTGCGCAGCCGGGACATCTTCGTCGAGGAAGGCGACTTCCGTCTGGACAGCGGCTACCGGGCCACGAACGTGCTGCTGGACCAGCGCCGACCGACTGCGATCATCGCAGCGGACGGGCCAATGGGCGTAGGCGCCCTCAAGGCGCTGCGGGCACGCGGTCTGCGCGTCCCGCACGACATGTCGCTCATCTGCTTCGACGACGCACCATGGTTCGACCTCTTCGACCCACCGCTGACCACGATCGCCCAGCCCATCGAAGACCTTGCCAGGACGGCCGTCGCCACGATGCTCGCACTACTGCGAGGTGCGCCTCCAGCGAGCCTGCCAGCCGCGCATCCCGCCTGCCGATTCATCCGGCGATCGTCCTGCGGTGTTCCGGCCGAGTAGAGCCTCGTTCGTCAAGCACGGCATACATCATCGAAACAACAACGGAGAGAACAGAAATGCGAACACAACTGAAGTCCACCGTCATCGCAGTCGCCATCAGCGGGCTGACTCTCACCAGCGTCGCAGCCTGCGGACGGGGCGGTTCGGACGCTAGTAAATCGTCTAACTCCGGCAGCACCACCAAGATCGCGATCGTGACCCGCGACTTCTCCAACCCCTACTGGGCGGCGCTGCGCGACGGCGCAATCGCTGAAGGGAAGGCACAAGGCGTCAAGGTGACCGTCAAGGCCGGTTCCAACGAAACAGATTCGCAGGGCGAGAACTCCGAGATCCAGACCCTCGCTGGGCAGGACTACAACTGTTTCGGCGTGGTCCCGGTCAACGCGACCAACGTCATAACGCCGCTGGTGCCCGTCGCCCGGAAGAAGATCCCGATCCTCAACCTGGACACCCAGATCGACCCTGCCGCCTCCAAGAAGGCCGGCGTGTCCTACGCGTCGTTCATCGGCTCCGACAACTTGTCGGCCGGCGAGCAGGCGGGCAAGCAGTTGCTGAAGGCACTCGGCGGCAAGGGTGACGTCGGCATCCTGCAGGGCATCGCCGGCGAGAAGAACGGCATCAACCGCGAGACCGGCTTCAAGAAGGTCACCAAGGGCAAGCTCAAGGTCGTCAGCTCCCAACCGGCCGACTACGACCAGAACAAGGGCCTGACGGTCGCCACGGCAATGTTGCAGGCCCACCCGTCGATCACCGGCATCTTCGCGGCCAACGACACGATGGGCCTCGGTGCCGCTCAGGCGGTCAAGAACGCCGGCAAGGAGGGCAAGGTCAAGATCATCTCGGTCGACGGCATCGAAGCCATGCTGAAGTCGGTCAAGACCGGCAAGAACACCGGCACGATCACGCAATACCCGTATGCCGAGGGGCAGATGGCGGTCCAGGCGTGCATCGCCAAGGTCCAGGGCAAGAAGATCCCGAGTCGCGTCGTCGCGCCTATTGCCTACATCAGCTCCAGCAACGTCGCCAAGGCGACCAGCAGCTTCCCCAAGCCGTTCGGGCCGTTCGACGACCCGTTCGGGACGCCGAAGTCGAGCAAGTGAGCGCACATCTCCTCCCACCGAAATCGAGAGATCCACTCATGACCGCAGAGAGTGCCACCGCGCCCGCCGGGGCAGCACCGCGCCGGACGCGCAACGTCGGTGAGGTGATCGCCCGGTATGCCGCGCCGATCGCGCTCGTCGCACTGTTCGTCATCTTCTTCATCGCGACACCGAAGTTCCTGACGTCCAGCAACATGACAGCGCTGTTCGTGTCGGCCGCGATCCTGGTCGTCCTGTCGATGGGCCAGCAACTGGTCATCACGGTCGCCGGCATCGATCTGTCCGTCGGCTCCAACCTGCCGTGGGCCGCGACGGTCCTGGCGTGGACCTCCTCGCATGGGTGGGGCACGCCGGCGGCGATCGTCGCCGGGATCCTGGCCGGCACGATCGTCGGCATCGTCAACGGTGTGTTGGTCGCCCGCCTCAAGATGGCCGACTTCATCGTGACGCTCGGTTCGTTGTCCGTGGTCAGTGGCCTCACACTGCTGCTGACCAGCGGCAACCAACTCCCGGTGTCATCGGACTTCCTGCAGGGCCTGGCCCTCAACGGCGTCGGTCCGATCCGGTGGTTCTGGCTGGTCGGCGTGATCGTCGCGCTGCTGACCGCCTTCCTGCTCTTCTGGACCCGCACCGGGACCTACCTTCTCAGCACCGGCGGCAATCTCGACGCCGCCCGTGACGTCGGCATCCCGGTCAACCGGGTCCGACTCCTCGCGTACGCCGGATCAGGTCTGGCCTGTGGCATCGCCGGCGTGCTCTTCGTGTCCAACAACGGCGGTTCCGACCCGAGCATGCAGACCAACCTCCTGCTGAGCTCCATCGCTGCGGTGGTCCTCGGCGGCTCGAGCCTGAGTGGCGGACGCGCGTCCGTGCTCGGCGCGGCAGCCGGCGCCGTTCTGCTGCAGACTCTGCTCAACGGCTTCACGCTGTTGGACATCTCGCAGTACTACCAACCGATCGCCGTCGGTGTCGTCGTCCTGGGCGCCGCCTTCATCTCCCGCTTCCAGCATTGAGGACCGAGACCGTGAACACCCAGGTAACTCTTCACAAGCCGGTCACCGGCGATGTGCTGCTCGAGGCCACCAAGCTCAGCAAGTCGTTCGATGCGGTGCAAGCGCTGCGGCACGCGGACCTCGTGCTGGAGCGCGGCAAGGTCACCGCCCTGCTGGGCGACAACGGCGCCGGCAAGTCGACGCTGGTGCGCTGCCTCACCGGCGTCCATCCGCCCGACACAGGGACCATCACGCTCAACGGCGCATCGGTGAGTTTCGACGCCCCGGACGAGAGCCGGCGCGCAGGGATAGAGACGGTATATCAGACGCTGTCGCTCATCGACGACCTCCCCGTCTGGCAGAACCTCTATCTGCGACGGGAGCTCACCCGCGGGATCGGTCCGTTCCGGGTGCTCGACAAGTCGGCGATGCGCGCCAGTGCAACGTCGATCCTCACCGAACTTGATGTCGACATTCCCAGTGTTTCCAGCACTGTTCGGCGGATGTCGGGTGGCCAGCGACAGAGCATTGCGATCGCGCGCGCTGCACATTGGGGCAAGCAACTGGTGGTGATGGACGAACCCACTGCGGCGCTCGGGGTCCGCGAGACGGCGGCTGTGGAGTCCCTCGTGCGGGGGCTCCGGGACAGGGGCGTCACGGTGTTGCTGATCAGCCACGACATGGCGCAGGTCAAGCGCCTCGCGGACACGGCCGTGGTGCTGCGCCGTGGCACGACGGTCGCTCGTCGGGACGTCGCTTCGGTGTCTCCCGACGACCTGGTGGCGCTAATCACAGGTGCACAGCCCGGAGATGCCGGTGACTGAACGAGTCATCGTCATCGGTTCGGTCAATGTCGATCGCACGATCCAGGTGGATCGCTTTCCCCGCCCCGGGGAGACCCTGCTCGCGTCGTCGCTGAGCAGCTCGATGGGCGGCAAGGGGGCCAATCAGGCTGTCGCTGCTGCGAAATCGGGCGCGACGGTGGCGATGCTCGCCTCCATCGGCACGGACCCGGAAGGGTCACAGGCGCTCGAGACGCTCCAGCGAGCCGGTGTGGACACCGCCGGGGTCGAGCAACGAGCTGGGGTCGCGACCGGCAGCGCCTGGATCACCGTGTCGGCCAGTGAGAACACCATCCTCGTCGTGCCCGGCGCGAATGCTGAGTGGCCGGAGTCGATTCCGCCGTTCGACAGATCCGCGGTCGTGCTCTGCCAGTTGGAGATCCCGTTGCCCGTGGTCGAACGTGCCGCGGCGGCGACCGCGGGGACCTTCGTCCTCAATGCGGCACCCGCCAGGCCGCTCGGCGACGACCTGCTGAGCCGTTGCGACGTGCTGATCGTCAACGAGCACGAACTCGCCGAAGTGAGCGGCCGGACCACGCTCGATGCGTCGGACGACGACGCGCTGGTCGCGGCTGCTCGGGCCCTGATCAGTCGCGGAGTCACCGCGGTGGCAACGACTCTCGGCTCCCGGGGCGCCGTTCTCTGCACTGCGGACCAGACCCTCACGGCAGCGACACCTCCCACGCCGGACGTCGTGGACAGCACCGGTGCGGGCGACGCGTTCTGCGGGGCCTTCGCCGCTCGGCTGGCCATGGGCGAGTCGCTCAGCGCCGCCCTGCGATCCGGCGTCACGGCGGGATCGCTCGCCGTGCGCCATCCCACGGCGCAGGGCGGGTATGACGAATTCGCCCAGCTGACAACGTTTTTGCGCAACACTCCAGAGATCACGACGAGGTCAGACCGATGATCACACACGGCGTCATCCACGCAGGACTGGCCGGACATCTGGCTGGGCTGCGCCATACAGAACGATTCGTGGTGTGCGACAGCGGCCTGCCGCTCGGTGATCTGCCCACTATTGATCTCGGATACCGTTATGGCGCAGCGAGTTTCGAGGACGTGGTGCAGACCGTCCTGCCCCGGCTCACGATCGAGCACAGCTGGATCTCACGGGACATGCTGGACACCAACCCGACGTGCCACGGTGCACTCACCGCCCTCGACCTCGCCCCCGAGCCAGTCGACCACGAGCGGTTCAAACAGTTGGCCCTGGAGGCGAAGTTCGCCGTTCGCACCGGTGAGGCGACGTTCTACGCGAACGTGATCTGTCAGGCCGGAGTGCCCTTCGGGACGTGACCCGCCCCCGGGCGGCGCTGTCGTCGTGGCGGCATACAGTCGGATGCACCGACTTCGAAGGAGAGTGCAATGTCCTGCGTGAGTTTCCTCAGCACCGCCCAGCGGGCGGCCCTGCGCGAGTCGGACGACGAACAGCTGACGCCCGAGGAGATCCGGGCGGCCCACCCGAGTCCGCCGGTGACCGATGGGAAGCTCCACCGGATCCGCCTGCTCGCGCGCAGCGCCGATCCGAGCATCCGGCAGAGTGCGGCGCTCAACCAGCAGTGCCCCGTCGATGTGCTCGAACTCCTCGCCGCGGATGCCGACGCCAGTGTGCGGTGCTGCGTGGCGCGGCAACCGAACACCCCGGAGGTGCTGTTGCGGCGTCTCGCGTGCGATCACGCGGCGGATGTGCGTGGCTGGGTCGCCGCGAATCCCGCTGTGCCGCAGTCGTTGCTGAGCGACCTCGCCGGGGACCCCGACGCGACCGTCCGTGGCGTCGTGCGGTGGGCTCGCAACTGGAGGCGCTCCGACCTGACGGGCTGACACCTCACCGCTCGGCTCGGATGTCCTTGTCGAGCAGGGTGAATTCGAGGTCGTCACGCTGCGGTATGCCGAACCGCTCGTCGCCGTACGGGAACGGTGACCGAACCCCGGTGTCCCGGTAACCGCGACGCTCGTAGAACGCGATCAGGTCGGTGCGCTGGCGGATAACCGTCATCTCCATGTGCGCGGCCGACCATGTCGTTGCGGCATACCGCTCGGCATACGCGATGACCTGCTTGCCGATGCCGCCGCCCTGCGCTCGTGGGGAGACCGCGAAAAGGCCGAAATACGCTCGTGCGCCACGGTTCTGGAGCTGACAGCAGGCAACGACCAGTCCGTCCTGTATGGCGAGCAGGAGCACCCCGTCCGCTGCGGCCAGCAGTGCGGCGATCTGCTCGGGGTCCGTGCGCTGGCCCTGCAGCAGGTCCGCCTCGGTCGTCCAGCCGGCCCGACTCGCATCACCGCGGTATGCCGACTCCACCAACGCCACTACCTCCGCGACGTCGGATGGTTCGGCCGGCCGGAAACGCAGGTCGCCGACCGCTGTTCGCGACGGAGTTCGTTCAGGGTCGGTCATGGGTCACCTCGTTGTCGTAGCTCGGGTCCAGAATCACCCTAGGCTTTCAACCAGTCCCGCTCTGCCATCACCTCGGAGGCGCCATGTCCCGCACACGCGTTCACAACCTCTTCGTCTCGCTGGACGGTTTCGCCGCCGGTGAGCACGTGACCTTCGACGAACCGATCGGCGGTGCGGGCCAGCTCTTCGCACGGTTCGACGGGCGCGGCATACACGGGATCGACGGCGTCGACGCACCGGTCACGATCGACCTGGCGCTCACCGCCCTCTGGGGTCAGGGCATCGGCGCCGAGATCATGGGCCGCCGCAAGTTCGGGCCGCAGACCGGCGAGTGGCCGGACGACGGCTGGAAGGGTTGGTGGGAGGACGAACCGCCTTTCATGACACCGGTTTTCATCATGACGCACTATCCGCGGGAGACCATCGAGTTTGCCAACGGCACCAGCTTCCGCTTCGTCGACGGGTCGGCGGCGGAGGTGCTGCAGCTGGCCCGGGACGCCGCAGCCGGGAAGGACATCCGCATCGGGGGCGGACCGACCACCGTGCGACAGTTCCTCGAGGCCGACCTCATCGACTTCATGCATCTCGCCATCGTGCCGATCACGCTCGGGCGTGGCACCAGTCTCTTCGGCGGGCTGGAGGGCCTCCAGGAGCGGTTCGACATCGAGTCGACCACGTCACCGAGCGGTCTGGTGCACCAGTTGTGGAACAGGAAGCGCTGAGCCTCCGAGGTGCCGGCCTGCTCTTGTCGCAGCTGTGCTGTCGGCAGGACACTGGATCATGTTCATCTCCGAGCCGCCGCCCTCGGCCGCGAGGGACGCGGCGTACCAGGAAGACCTCGATGACGACGGTTACGTCGCCAATCTGACCCGCCTGTGGGCGTGGCGGCCGGACGTGTTCGATGCGTTCACCGCGTTGCGACGGCAATTGCACGAGCGGGGACAGCTGGACGACCTCGACCTCGCGACGCTTGTCGTCGCCACGGCGCAGGCACGGGGCGATTCCTACTGCTCCCTCGCATGGGGCGCTCGGCTCGCCGAGCTCGTCGGCGAGCACCGTGCCGCCGAGACCCTGCGGGGCCGGCCCGAGTCGCTGGCGGCACGGCAGCGAGCGCTCGCCGAGTGGGCTGCGTCCGTCGTGTCCGAACCGAACGCGACGACGCCCACCCAGATCGCGGAGCTGCGCGACTGCGGGCTCGGCGACGAAGCGATCTTCGAGGCAACCGCGTTCATCGCTTTCCGGCTCGCCTTCTCGACCGTCAACGACGCACTCGGCGCGCAGCCGGACGCCCAGTTGGCGCAGGCTGCTCCCGAAGCGGTTCGCGACGCGGTGACGTTCGGTAGGCCCGCGACTGTCCCGTAGACGCCTTACCGCAGTTCGGACAGCCCGGCGAGGAACGTCTTCGTGCGCTCCAGGACGAGCCCGGCCGCCGCCGGGTCGTATGACGCCAGGGACGAGTCCGCGAAGAGGTGCGCCGTGCCGGAGTAGAGGAAGAGCTCGGCGGTCGGCACCGAATCGGCCAGCTTCCGGGCGAACTCCAGGTCCTCGGCGAACCACTCGTCGTCCACGCCGCCGTGGATCTGCGCCGACAGGCCGTCGGGCCACGTGCCGAACTCCGAGACCGGCAGGCACGAGTCGAAGAAGAGCGCACCTGCCGCACCGGCGCGGGTCTGCGCGAGCTTCTGAGCAGGCATGACTCCCAACGAGAAACCTGCATAGACAACGTTGTTCGGCAAGTCGTCGGCAGCCGCAACGCCGCGTGCCAGCACGTTGTCGAAGCCGATCTCGCGCGCGTGATCGACGCCGGACTCGACGGTGTCAAAGGTGCGACCGTCGAAGAGATCGGGCACGTGCACGGTGTGCCCGGCGGAGCGCAACTCGTCCGCGAAGGCGCGAACGCCGGCGGTGAGCCCCTGGGCGTGGTGGAACAGGATGACCTCGGACATGCGCTTCGCCGCCTAATGAACCGGAAATATCGAACGTTCGAAAACGCTAGTATGTTTAGTCATGGATGGCAAGACCCCCGACTACGACCTCGCGGACCGGTTGGCCCTGACCACGCCCGCCCAGGTGCGCGCACTCGGCAACCCCCTGCGCAACACGATCCTCGGGTTGTTGCACGAGCGCGCCGCGACCGTGACGGAGCTCAGCTCGGCGGTCCGTCGCCCGAAGAGCACGGTCGCGCATCACGTCAAGGTGCTCACCGACGCGGGGATGCTCCGCGTCGTCCGGACGCGCCGAGTGCGCGCGATCGACGAGGCCTTCTACGGCCGGACCGCGCGACTGTTCTACGTCCAACTCGACAAGCCGACGGGCGAGGGCGACGAAATCCCTTTGGACTTCAACGATTTCGAGGTCGCCGCCCGCGAGTCCGGCCCGGCATACGCCGAGGGGAAGCTGTGGGGATTCATCCGGCACGCCCGGATCGACGATGCCCAGAAGGAGAACTTCTGGCAGCGCATGGCGGCGCTGGTGGACGAATTCGACGCACTCCCCCGCCACGGTGACGTCGTCCACGGCTTTGCGATCGGCGTCTACCCGGTCCCGGACTATCCGAAACTGCCGCCGACCACCGACACCTGACGGACCCGGCGCGTCATACCTCGACGAGTGCGGCCAATTGCCCGGCGACCTCGGTCCAGCCCGGCAGCAGCCCGAGTTCGTCGTGCCGGGCGCGAGCCTCCGGGTCGCCGTGCCTGGCCACGATCCGATACAGCGTGCCGTCGGGGTGATCCTCGAAGGTGACGTCCCCGGTCACGGCTACCGGCATCGGGTTCGCCGGACGCAGGGTGCTGTCAACCGCATTGGTGAACACCAGCCGCTCCGCCTCGTCGACGACGAGGAACGCCGCGTCCATGTGCGGCGTGAACGACGTGCCGTCCTCGCTCATCGTGGTGACGAACCCGCCGCCGGCGTGCGGTGCGAAGGCCTCGACCCGGCACGTGTATGGCGCGGGAATCCACCACTGCGCAAACAGTTCCGGGCTCGTCCACGCCTTCCATACGGTGGCGCGCGGCGCGCGGATCACTCGCTCGATCGTGAGGTCGAGATCGGTTGTCATGACTCCTCCTGGGCGATCTTGGTGACGAGGTCCTCCAGCCGGTCCGTGCGCTCCGCCCACACCGTGCGCTGTATGGCGAGCCAGTCGTCCACGAGAGCCAACCGCTCGCGCTGCAGCGAACACATCCGCACGCGACCGGATTTCGTGGTCCGGACGATGCCGCTGCGTTCGAGCACTCGCACATGCTTGAGGAAGGAGGGCAACGCCATCGTGCTGTCCGCGGCGAGTTCACTCACGCTCGCATCGCCATCGCCGAGCCGCCGGACGACGTCCCGTCGCGTCGGATCAGCGAGCGCACCGAACACGTCGCCCAGCACGTCCGGATAGTTGCCCATATGGCTAAGTATTAGCCGACCGGCACCGACCGCGCAAGAACAGAGATGATCGATGCATGACATCGCATTTGGATCCACTGACGGACTGGTTCTTCGAGGACTTCTCCGCCGGGCAGGTCTTCCACACCCAAGGCCGCACCATCACCGAAGCGGACATCACGTCCTTCGCGGGCTGGAGCTGGGACACCAACCCGGTGCACACCGACGCCGTCCACAGCGCCGGCGGACGTTTCGGCGGACCGATCGCGCACGGAGTCCTCGGCCTTTCGGTGGCGATGGGTCTGGCCTCGGGACTCGGCGTCTTCGAGCAGTGCTCGATCGCACTGCTGGGCATCGACGGTTGGCGGTTCGAGCGCCCGGTCGTGGCGGGCGACACCCTGCGCTGCAGGATCCACATCACCGGCACACGCGCCACCAGCAACGGCAGGGCCGGCATCCTCGAGCGCGACTTTGCCCTCACCAACCAGGACGAAACAGTCGTCCAGCGCGGCAGCATCGGCCTCATGGTCGCTTGTCGGCCGAACTGAGCGCTGGACAGGCAGACTGGGCGGCGTGGAGGACCTGCAAATAGCTCCGGGACCGGGTGCACCGGACGGCCTGACGATTCCGGCCGGCGAACTGCTCGAGCAGTTCTCGCACGCGTCCGGACCGGGCGGACAGGGCGTCAACACTGCGGATTCGCGAGTGCAGCTCAGCCTCGACCTCGGGACCACAACAGCACTCACCGAGACCCAACGCGAGCTCGCGCTCGAGCGGCTGGCCACGCGGCTGTCGGGAACCGTGCTCACGATCAGCGCGGCCGAGCACCGCTCCCAGCGCCGCAATCGAACCGCTGCACGGGAGCGGCTCGCCATACTGCTGCGTGGCGCCGTCATCCCGACGCCGACTCGTCGCGCGACGCGGCCGACGCGTGGGTCGCAGCGACGGCGTTTGGACGCGAAGCGTGAGCGCTCCGAGGTCAAGCAAAACCGCAGACCACCGCGCGCGGAGTGACCCGTCCGGCGCTAGACGTTGAAGCGGAACTCCACCGCGTCGCCACGGCTAGGAACGCTCCATCGCCCGCGCTTCCAATGAGTCGACGTACCTGACGGGGACTGCTGCCCGCGTTAGTGGCATCTGAATGAACGCACAGGACCTACCACGTCACCTATCGCTGACACCACCCATCACTGGTCTCCACCCGTGAGACGTTGGAAGAATTGCTGCGCGCGTCGACGTTCAACCTGAGGGTCCGTGGTCTGAATGAACTCCGTCGCGTTGAAACCGTCGCCGCGTCGCCTGTTCTGCGGAGGCTCAAGCCCCTCGATCAGCAGAGCCTCCATCGTTGCTACGAGCATCTCGACCGCGAAGTTGCCCGCTGGGACGTGGCCCAGACTGCCGTCATCAGCGACGGCCCGGACTCCGAACCAAGAGAATCGATCCCAACGACCCGTCAAACGATCGCGAGTGTGATCCCACAAACGGGGTCCGAGTCGAGGTTCTGTGACGCGGCCAACGTAGGTGACCCGATCGCCCGAGTACAGGATGTACACACCCACCTGATCAGCAAAGTTGATCGGCTGTGCTGCCTTCAGCTGTGCACCGAGAAGTGTCTGCCCGCGCTGCTCCCAGTCGACCTCTTCACGACGCCAGAACATGCCGAAAGCGTTGAGAAATCCTGTGTCATCCGCATCGCTTTCCGTTGCCTCTGGAGGCTCGCTTTCGGAAGCAACCGGCCCGTCCATTGCTGTCGGCCTCGCTACCTCCGAGGATGAGGAAGCCAACGCATATACGCCCCTGTCTACGCGAACGAGGTCGTTCTGCATGTACATCGAGATTGTCGCGGCAACCGTAGCAGCGGGAGTAGCACCTCCCTGCTGGCGCAGACCGTTGTCCAGGATGCGCTGGGCGATCTCCGAGTAGTGCAGCGGCTCTCGTGCCTCCGACAGCACCTTCAGGATCGCACGTCGCCACGGCATATCTTTCATGCCTGCGATCGTAGAGGGTCGTTGCACACGCGCGTGGACACGAGATCGCAACGCGATCGATCCACAACTGCTATCCGTTAAACCGGAATTCCACCACGTCGCCGCACGTAGGACCCTCTTCCGAAGCCGTCATCCCCGACGCTCCACGGGTCGACCAGTTCGACGCCGTATTCGCAAAGTCATTGACGTTCCGCGTCGCGCAGATCGCCCCTTGTGCCAGGCAGAACGCGGCGATCTGCGCGTCTGCCATGCGGTTCAGAGCACACCGTCTACCTCGCGGATAGTCTCGTCAAGGTGCTCGTCGAGCACGTCGCCCCCCACGGCACCACCGGCAAGAACCGGTGGCTCTTCGCCGGGGAGGCTGACGACCCACCGCACCAGAACATCGTCGGCTACTGGTGGCCCAAACACTGCGCGCCGCCGGGCTCTCCGGCATCAAGCTCCACGACCCACGGCACTTCTACGCCTCCGGCCTCATTTGCCGCCGGGGGGCGACGTCGTGACCGTCCAGCGCTCGCTCGGCCATGCGAAGGCGACGACCCTCAACACCTACGCCCACCTCTGGCCCGCCCGGGGAAGACTGCGGAGTCGATCATGTCCGCGTCGCTCGGTCGGCCCCCTGGACATCGGAACAGCAGTGGGCCACCATCGGCAACAGAGCCGGCGGTGAGGCTTTACATCTCGGACCTCCGGCGCAGTTCGGACGTGCTTCACAACGCCCCGGGGATCCGCGACGCCACGCTGCCTTCGAGGTCTTCATGGCCGTGGCGCGGACTGAGTGGAACTCGTTCGGGTGCAGGCTGCCGTCGAGGTTGACAACTCGTCACGGCTCGGTGCGGAGGGTGGCTGTGCTGAACGACTCCCGGTTGTTGGCGGGTACGCGTACCCTTGTCAGTCCGGGGCCCAAGGGGGAGAACGATGACTGCAGAGACGCCCGAGCAGAGGGTGGAAGCCGCGTCCGTCGACGCCGAAGAGAGGCCCGCCGACAAGCCTGCGACCCAGGGTGGCAGGGCGCAGTACCCGTTCCCCCGGAAGACCGTGGAGGACGCCCTGCGTGTCCCCACGGCGATTCGCACCAACAACGGCGGCGAGCCCTTCGACCCGCAGGAGATCGCGAAGGCGCTCAACGTGGGCGGCAAGACCGGAAACTTCTTCTACCTGACGACCGCCTCTCGCGACTACAAATTCACGGACGGTACCCGGGACTCCTCGGAGATCTCGCTGACAGCGCTCGGCAAGCAGGCCGTCTACCCGGCGTCCGACGACGATGCCTACGCGGCGAAACTGCAGGCGTTCTTGAACGTCGACAAGTTCAAGGGGGTCGTGGAGCACTATAAGGGCAGCAAGCTCCCGGCTGACGAGTTCGTCCGCAACGTCCTGGAGACAAAGTTCGGCCTGGACCCGCGCACGCACGACACGTTCCTCGACGTCTTCCAGAAGAACTGCCGCTATCTCGGCATCGGAGCCGAGTGGACCTCCGGCCAGCAGGCTGAGGCAACACCGCCGACCGCCCCCTCCACGAACGGTGTCCCGACAGGAACTCTCACGACGCCTGCAGCACCCGCCGCGCCGAACGGCTCCGGCAGCGGAAAGCCGGTGTGCTTCGTGGCCATGCCCTTCACGGAGAAGACCGAGGCGTACCCGCCCCGGTTCTTCACGGAGGTCTACGCCTCGTTGTTCGAGCCCGCGATTGAGGCGGCGGGTTTCGAGGCCAAGACTGCCAAGGGCCAGGGTTCCGACGTTATCCACTCCACGATCGTCAACGGGTTGCTGGACGCCGACCTCGCGCTCGTTGACCTAACGGAGCACAACCCCAACGTCCTGTTCGAGCTGGGCCTACGCATCGCGGAGAAGAAGCCGACCGTGCTCGTCAAGGCGATCGGCACCAACCCGATCTTCGACGTGGACAACCTGATGCGGGTCGTCTCGTACAACCCGAACCTCTGGCCGAGCACGGTGAAGGAAGACCTGCCGAGGCTGACCGAGTTCATCAAGGGTGCGTGGACCATGAAGGACACCGAGCGCCCCTACATGGAGATCCTGCGACAGCAAACCATGTCCATGGCCTGACGACTCGCGTTCAGTGCAGGCGGCCTACATCCACTCTGAACTGCGGTTTCCCGTGATTCACACGTTGAATCTGAACTCGACGGCTCTCGACCGAATTACCAGGAGTTCGCTCTGACCAGGCCTTTTAGACATTGAATCTAAATTCGACCACGTCGCCGTCGGCCATGATGTAGTCCTTGCCCTCCATGCGGGCCTTGCCGTGCGAGCGCGCCTCGGCGACGGAGCCGAGCTCCATCAGGTCGTCATACGAGATGACCTCGGCCTTGATGAAGCCCTTCTGGAAGTCGGTGTGTATGACGCCCGCGGCCTGCGGCGCGGTCCAGCCGCGGTGGATGGTCCACGCGCGCGACTCCTTGGGTCCGGCCGTGAGATAGGTCTGCAGGCCGAGGGTGTTGAAGCCCTTGTGCGCCAGCTGCGCGAGGCCGGACTCGGTGGCACCAAAGCCTTCGAGCATCTCCAGCGCTTCCTCGTCGGACATGTCGGTCAGGTCCATCTCGAGCTTGGCGTTCAGGAAGATCGCCTCGGCCGGATCGACCAGCTTCTGCAAGGACGCCTGCAGGTCGGTGTCGGTCAGCTGGTCCTCGTCGACGTTGAAGACGTAGAGGAACGGCTTACCGGTCAGCAGTCCGAGCTCCTTGATCGGCGTGACGTCGAAACCCTTCGAGAACAACGTGTCTCCGGCCTCGAGGATCGCCTGTGCCTCCTTGGCACCATCGAGCACCGACTTGTCGGTCTTCTTGCCCTTGACCTCTTTCTCGAGGCGCGGCAGCGCCTTCTCCAGGGTCTGCATGTCGGCGAGGATCAACTCGGTGTTGATCGTCTCCATGTCCGACTCGGGCGAGACCTTGCCGTCGACGTGCACGACGTCGTCGTCGTTGAACACCCGGATGACCTGGCAGATCGCGTCCGCCTCGCGGATGTTGGCCAGGAACTTGTTGCCCAGACCCTCGCCCTCGGACGCACCGCGCACGATGCCGGCGATGTCGACGAAGGAGACGGTGGCCGGCACGGTCTTCTCGGAGGTGTAGAGCGCAGCCAGCTTGTCCAGCCGTTCGTCGGGCAGCGGCACCACCCCGATGTTCGGCTCGATCGTCGCGAACGGGTAGTTCGCGGCGAGCACGTTGTTCTTGGTCAGTGCGTTGAACATGGTCGACTTGCCGACGTTGGGAAGACCGACGATTCCGATAGTGAGTGCCACGGGATCAAGATTCTAGTGGTCGCGCGGGGTGCTTCGGTCCACGAGCACCTCCGGCAGGATGGAGCGGCACCGGCGCACGCGGATTTGTCCGGCGAGCGCGCCCGTGACAGCCTGAGGACGGGCCCGGATCTCGCGGCCCCCGGACGAGGGCGCCGTACCCGGAGTGCGACAAGACGGCCACTCGAAAGGTGTGCTGTCCCATGGCATGGATCGTTCTCGTCGTCTCCGGGATGTTGGAAGCCGTCTGGGCCACGGCGCTCGACAAGTCGCAAGGACTCTCCCGCGTCGTACCGGCCGTCGTCTTCGTCGCCGCACTGGCCGCGAGCATGACCGGACTCGCGATCGCGATGCGCAGCCTCCCGGTCGGCACCGCGTATGCCGTCTGGGTCGGCATCGGCGCCGTACTCACCGTCCTCTACGCGATGACCACCGGCACAGAGTCGGTCTCGATGATCAAGATCGCGCTGTTGCTCGGCATCATCGGCTGTGTCGTGGGGCTGAAACTGAGTCACTGATCCCCGGCCCGGCACCGTGCTGGCCATAGAGTGCGACGCATGCTGGTGCACCTGCGGCTCACCGTCCCGGCGGACCTGGCCGAGGATGTCACTCACCTGCTCGACTCGCGGTCGTGGGTGACGAACCTGGTCGTCCTGCCGGGCGTATGCCGCGAGCCACGCGGCGATCTCGTGGAATGTGACGCCGCCCGGGAGTCCGTCGACGAACTCGTCGATGCGCTCGGCGACCTCGGGCTGGGCGAGCGGGGCGGCATCGTCCTCAGCCGGCCGGCGAGCACGCCCTTCCGGCGGGCCGCGGAGCTCGAAGCTGCAGCACCCGGCGAACCGGACGACGCCGTGATCTGGGACGAAGTGCTCGAGACCGCAGCGAGTGCGAGCACGTCGACCGTCTCGTATCACGTGTTCCTCGTCATGGCGACGATCCTCGCGGCGATCGCCGTGGTCACCGACTCGTCCGTCCTCGTGGTCGGCGCAATGGTCGTCAGCCCGGACTTCGCACCGGTCGCGGCACTGTGCACAGGGGTCGTCTTCGCCCGCGCCCGTCTCGTATGGCGCAGCGCCACACTTCTCGTGACGTCGTTCGTCCTCGCGATCGCTGTGGTCACCATGCTCGGCCTGGTCGCCCGGACATCCGGACTGATCGACTCGGCGGACGTCACGCGCGCCCGCCCACAGACCGCGTTCATCTGGCACCCGGACCACTGGTCGTTCATCGTCGCCCTCATCGCCGGCTCCGTCGGCGTCCTGGCCATGACCACCGACAAGACCGCTGCGATGGTCGGCGTCTTCATCTCGGTGACCACGGTGCCCGCTGCGGGCAATCTCGCACTCGGGCTGGCGGCCTGGCAACGATCCGAGATCACCGGTTCGGCCAGTCAACTCGGCATCAACCTCGCCGGGCTCGTGCTGGCCGGAACCGTCACGCTGGCGATCCAGCGCCTGACCGGTCGGCACCTGACCCGCGTGACGCGACGCGCCCTCGGCCGACTTCCCCAGTGACCGGCGCAGCGACCCCGGAGGTGAGGTCGGCATGGCGACCGACGGTCGCATCGAGCGCCGCCAGCGCCAGCTCCAGGTTCTGCGCCGGCGTGATCGTGCGCTCCATGAGCACCGCCAGGGTCGTCTCGCGGACGAACGCGATCCAGCCGTCGAACGCCACCTCCGCGATCGGCCGAGCGGCGTCGCGACAGCCCGACGCGTCCAACACGACCTGACCCATCAATCGGAAATGCGTCGAAACCGGTTCTCGCACAGCCGAATCCGCGGCAACCGAGCTACGGTTTGCGATGAGCACGAGGTGCGGATGCACAGTGTAGAAGTCGAGGTATGCCGCCAGCTGTTGCGCCACCCATTCGCGCAGCGTGCCCGCGGCCGACGGGTCGGGCACGGCCCCGAGCTGCTCGTGCGCCCGCTGCCAGATCGCCGCGAAGTAGTCGGCCTTGGACGTGTAGTAGTGGTAGAGCAACGCCCTGGTCACCCCGGCGCGCCGGGCGATCTCGTCCATCGACAGCTCTTCGAACCGGCAGTCCTCGAAGATCGCCTCACCCACGTCCAGCAACTGCGCACGACGCTGCTCAGGAGTCATTCGTTGGCGGGTGGGCACGGGACTCCACCATAGTTCGACACGTTGCGTCCGTGTGGTCATCGCGCTATTTTACATTCGTAAAATAGCGCGGGAGGGACCCATGATCGCCACCATCGAACGAGGAGACCCGTCTCCGACCAGACCGCCGATCGTCTTCGTCCACGGTGCGATGCACGGCGCGTGGTCCTGGGACCAACACTTCCTGCCCTGGTTCGCCGCCCGCGGCTGGCACGTCGTGGCGCTCGACCTGCGCGGTCACGGGCGGAGTCCGTCAGCGATATCGGTGCTGCGCCTCAGCATTCGGGACTACCTCGACGACCTCAACGACGTCGTGGAACGGCTGACGCAACCGCCGATCCTCATCGGACATTCGCTGGGTGGTTTCGTCATACAGCGCTATCTCGAGACGTACACCGCGCCGGCCGCCGTTCTCGTCGGATCGACGCCGTGCAACGGTGCCATGCGGCTGACGCTGCGCGCCATCCGGCACAACCCGCCAGGGGCGCTGCGGACGCTCGCGACGCTGCGACTGTTGCCGCTCTTCGGGACACCCGAGGCGGCTCGGTACTGGTTCTTCTCCCCCGATGCTCCGGACGACGAGGTTGCCGACTACGCGCGGCGGCTGACCGACGAGAGCTTCCGTGCGGTCGTCGACACCGTCGTCCGACCCGTGCACACGAAGCGGGTCAGCAGTCCGCTGCTGGTGCTCGGCGGATCGCAGGACCGCACCGCCACACCCGCGGACGTGGCGTTCACCGCGCGACGCTACGGCGTCGAGCCGGTGTGCCTGGCCGGGCTGCCGCACGACCTGATGCTCGACGCCGGCTGGGAACGGGCGGCGACCCACATCGCGGAATGGCTCGACCGGACACTCGCCTGACGTGTCCTGCACGCCGTTGTCGGTGCCGGCTGCTTTGCTGCCTGCATGACCGGATTCGTGATCGGCGTTCTCGTCGGTGTGGTGCTCGCGGCGGGCCTCACCTGGGCCTTGCTGCGTCAGTCGTATGCCGCCCGCGGGGTCGCGCTGGCCACCGAACGCGACCTGCTGCGTGAGCGGGTGATCGATCTCGAGTCCACAGTGGCCGACGACCAGCAGACCGCAGCGGTGCTCGGGCCGCTCAGTGCAACGTTGGGTCGGGTGGAGCAGCAGGTCGCGACGCTCGAACGTGACCGGGTCGAGCAGTTCGGCGAGCTCGGCGAACGCCTGGCAGAGGTCGGTCGGGTCACCGGCGCATTGCACCAGGAGACAACGCAATTGGCGGGCGCCCTACGGGCGACCTCGACCGGAGGCACGTGGGGCGAGGTGCAGCTGCGTCGGGTGCTGGAGCACTCGGGGATGCTTGCGCACTGCGACTTCGAGGAGCAGGTGACGGCGGTCAGCCGCCACGACGCACGCATCCGCCCGGATGTCGTGGTGCGACTTCCCGGTGACCGGGTGCTGGTCATCGACAGCAAGGCACCGACCCGTTCGTTCCTCGACGCCCAGGCCGACGGCGTCGCACCGCACGAGCGTGATCGACTGCTCGACCAACACGCGAGGGCTCTCGTGCGACACGTGGATTCCCTTGCCGCCAAAGCCTATTGGAGCGCCTTCGAGCAGTCACCACAGCTCGTGGTCTGTTTCGTGCCTGCGGACGCGATGCTCGCGGCCGCGCTTCGGCAGGACCCCTCGTTGCTCGACCGCGCCATGTCACGCAAGGTCGTCCCGGCTTCTCCCAGCACGCTGCTCGCCCTGCTGCGCACCAGCGCCGCCGCGTGGCAACAGGACAGCCTGGCGCGCGGCGCACGGGAGCTGCTGACGCTCGGTCAGACCCTCTACGACCGGCTCGGCACGATGAGCCGCCACACGGCGCGCGTGGGCCAGTCCCTCACCAAGTCGGTCGAGGCTTACAACGCGATGGTCGGCACCCTGGAGTCCCGGGTGCTCGTCACGGCGCGACAGATGCACGCGCTCGGGCTCGCCCAGGACGCGCCGCCTGCAGAGCTGGCGGCCGTCGAGACCGCGCCGCGTCCGTTGACAGCGCACGAGCTCATCGATGCACTCGACGAAGAGGTGGCCCGCCCGACGCTGGATTTCGAGGCGCCACAACAACTTTCATCGCAACCCCGCGCGGCGTCGGACGCCCGAGACGCCGGCTGATCGAGTCGGTCAGCCGTCGGCCGACCAGCGGCTCGGTCGGTCGGTCAGTGCAAGGAGCCGGCGTCGTGCCGGACCTGAGCCGAGTCCTCCTGGCCACGGGCCTTGAGGTCACGGCGGAGTTCCGTCGGCAGCGCGAAGAGCAGGCTCTCCTCGGCGGCGGTGATCGTCTCGACGTCGGCATACCCGCGCTCGGCGAGGAAGGCGAGCACGTCGCGCACCAGGATCTCGGGCACCGAAGCGCCCGAGGTGACGCCGACCGTCGTCACGCCATCCAGCCAGCTGTCCTCGATCTCGTCCGCGTAGTCGACGAGGTGGCCGTCGCGCGCACCGTGCTCGAGGGCGACTTCCACCAGCCGCACCGAGTTCGACGAGTTGCGGCTACCGACGACGAGCATCAGATCGGCACGGGCCGCCATCTGCTTCACCGCCAGCTGGCGGTTCTGGGTCGCGTAGCAGATGTCGTCGGACGGCGGGTCCTCCAGGTTCGGGAAGCGCTGCTTGAGCCGGCGCACCGTTTCCATCGTCTCGTCGACCGACAGGGTGGTCTGGGAGAGCCAGACCAGCTTGTCGGGATGCTTCACCTCGACGGTGTCGGCGTGCTCCGGTGACTGCACCAGGATGATGTTGTCGGGAGCCTCACCGGCGGTGCCGACGACCTCCTCGTGTCCCTCGTGGCCGATGAGCAGGATGTCGTACTCGTCGGACGCGAAACGGGTCGCCTCCCGGTGGACCTTGGTGACCAACGGGCAGGTGGCGTCGATGGTCTTCAGGGACAACGCCTTCGCCTGCTCGCGCACCTCGGGCGCGATGCCGTGCGCCGAGAAGACGACGGTGGCGCCCTCCGGCACCTCGTCGGTCTCGTCGACGAAGATCGCTCCACGCTTCTCCAACGTCGCGACGACGTGCTTGTTGTGCACGATCTGCTTGCGCACGTAGACCGGCGGCCCGTAGAGGTCGAGGGACTTCTCCACGGTCACCACCGCACGGTCGACACCCGCGCAATAACCCCGCGGCGCCGCGAGCAGCACGCGCTTGGTCTGCTGGGCGGCGGCCTGGTCCGTGTCGGTCGCAGCGAGGGAAGTCATGTCCCCATGCTAGGTCGGTGGCGCGAGCGCACGAAACCGGCCGCTGTCACCCGGTCCCTGTCGCCCTGCCTGTCGTCATACCTTCCCGGCGAGCATGTCCATCAGCCGCTCGACGACCGAGCCGGAGCGCAATCCGTCGTGCTCGAACTCGTTGGTCACCCACGGCCGCACGTTGCCGACCCGGCGGGCCGTGTCCAGGGAGAGGTCGGCGTCGACATACATGTCGTCGAAGTAGACCGCGGCGACGACGGGGACGGTGTTGCCCGCGAGCCGGCTCTCGTCATACAGCGGTGGCCAGTCGTCGACGTTCGCGAGGACGTCGGCGGTCTCGGCGAACGGTTGCAGGAGCGGGATCTGGTCGAACATCCAGCGGAACATCGTCTCGCCGGTGAACAACAGCGGGTCCGCGTCCGCCGCGAACTCCGGCCGTGCGGCGAGTTCCTGGTCCGCTGCCCACCGGGTCGGCTTGCCGGGTGCGCCGTAGAGGTACTCCTGCAGCGCGTAGATCGGCCCGTTCGCGTATGACGTCTCCGTCATCACGGCCTGCCGGAACCGGTCCGAGATCTCGTCACCGTCCCAGGCGGTGTCCAGCAGCCAGTGGACGTGCTCGAAGCCGTAGCTCATCCCGAAGATGCTGCCGATCAGCCGGAAGCGTTCCGGGGTCAGCGATGACCCGTCCGGGAGCAGGACCTCGTGCGCGGCCAGGTGATCGGCGATCCGACGCACCGCAATCACGTCGTCCGGGTAACGGTCGTAGAACGCGGCGTTCTTGCGCGCGATCCGCGGGAAGGTGCGGGCGTAGACGTCCGCCGCGCTCGCCTGCACGCCGGCGAGGCCACCGGTCACCATGCACCCGGCGAGGCCCTCGGGCGCCTGGGACAGGTAGGTCAGCGTGATGAACCCGCCATAGCTCTGCCCGAGCGTGGTCCACGGCGTGCCGCCGGCGACCTGCTTCCGGAACACCTCGGCGTCCGCCACGATGCTGTCCGCGCGGAAGTGCCTCAGGTACGCCGCCACCTCCGTCGCCGACATGCCCGCGGTCGACCGAGCGGTCACCGGGGTGGACCGACCGCACCCACGCTGGTCGAGCAGCAGCACCCGGTATGTCTTGGTGACGTGGCCGAGCCAACCATCGGCCTTCATCGGTCGCGGGCTCTCGCCGCCGGGTCCTCCCTGCAGGAACACCAGCCACGGCAGGTCCTGGTCCGCCTTGTCGACGGCCACGGCCTCGCGCGCGAACACCTCGATCGTCGGACCACTCGGATCGGAGTGGTCCAGCGGCAGCTGCAGCGTGTGATCGGTCAGTGCGAGGCCGGGGATGCGGATCGTCATACAGCTGAGGCTAGGTCACCTCCGCCGCCTGTGTGACGGCCCTTCGACATACCCAACCTCTAGAGTTGCCACGTGACCCAGCCCCTGCCGGAGAAGGCCGCCGACACCACGGCCGAGCAGCCGTGGCCGGTGCGCAAGCTCTCGGTGAAGATCAGCGACTACGTCGACAAGATGTCGGCGCTCTGGGTCGAAGGGCAGATCGTCCAGCTCAACCGCCGGCCGGGTGCGCCCACGGCATACGTGACATTGCGCGACCCCGAGGTCGACATGTCCCTGTCGGTGACCGTCCATGTCAACACCCTCGACGCAATGGGTCCCGGCCTCCAGCAGGGTGCGCGCGTCGTCGTGCAGGCCAAGCCGCGGTTCTGGACCAAGCGCGGCTCGTTGCATCTCGACGCGCGACAGATGCGCCCGGTGGGTGTCGGCGAGTTGCTCGCCCGGCTCGAGCACCTCAAGCAGTTGCTCCGCAGCGAGGGACTCTTCGACGCCTCCCGCAAGAAGCCGTTGCCGTTCCTCCCGCACACGGTCGGCCTCATCTGTGGTCGCGCGAGCGCCGCCGAGAAGGACGTCGTCGAGAACGCCCGACGGCGTTGGCCCGCAACACAATTCGAGATCCGGCAGGTCGCGGTTCAAGGCCCCAACACGGTGCCGGAGGTGACTGCTGCACTCGCCGAGCTGGACGCCGCGCCACAGGTGCAGGTGATCGTGATCTCCCGCGGTGGTGGCGGATTCGAGGACCTGTTGCCGTTCAGCAACGAGGCACTGGTGCGCGCCGTCTCGTCCACCCGCACTCCGGTCGTCAGCGCGATCGGGCACGACGAGGACACGCCGCTGCTGGACTTCGTTGCCGACGTCCGTGCCTCCACGCCGACGGACGCGGCCAAGCGGGTGGTGCCCGACCTGCGGGACGAGCTGCGCGCACTGGCACAGCTGCGCGGCGCGGGTGCCCGGGCGCTGCAGCATCGTCTCGTCGCCGAGCGACGGCACCTCGACCAGTTGCGCAGCCGCCCCGTCCTGGTCGCACCGGAAACCATGGTCGCCACCCGGCGCGCGACCGTCGAGGCGCTCCGTGACCGGGCGCGGTCCCGGATGACGCATCGGCTCGATCGCGCGCACGACCAGGTCGGTCATCTGCGCGGCCAGTTGCGTGCGCTGTCCCCGCTGCAGACGCTCGAACGCGGGTATGCCGTCGTGCGCCATACCGACGGCGAGGTGGTCACCGACGTGGCGACCGTGGCGGCCGACGAGCTGCTGCGCGTGACCGTGGCCCGCGGCGACTTCGCGGTCCGCCCGGTCTCCTGAGTTCGATCTCCCGCGCCGCGTCGTCGGCGGCTTCTCCTACAGTGAGCCGTATGCCGAAGAAAGCCGCCGCTGACGACACCCCCGATGCCACCGGGGACGAGGCCAACGCGGATGTCGCCGAGCTCGGTTACGAGCAGGCACGCGACGAGCTGGCGTCCATCGTCAGCCGGCTGGAGGGCGGCACCGAGACGCTCGAGGAGTCGATGCGGCTCTGGGAGCGCGGCGAGGCGCTGGCGGCGCACTGCGAGCGCTGGCTGGACGGTGCACAGCGCACCATCACCGCGATGACGGACGGCGACGAGGACGACGCCGACGACTGAGGTCGGGTCAGGATGCGGGCTGCGTGGTCGGCCCGGACGTGGACAGCTGGCTCTTGCTGAGCGGTTTCAGTGACGCCGCGAACTCCTGCAACTGGGCCCAGTCCCCGGTGCCGGTCACGACCGTGGTCAACCCGGCGAGGTCCTGCGAGCAGACCAGGCTGCGCTCCCCGCCGTCGGAGCGTTGCAGCTTCGACCAGCGCACGCCGTTCACCGTCACGGACCCGGCGGGCGTGCTCGTGCTGGTCTGGGCGTCCACCCAGCTCGCCGCACCGTCCTTGGTCTGCACCACCCGGGCGTAGTCGTCGCCGGGTGCGTCATACCCGGCCTGCCAGGTGTCCGGCTGCTTGTCGGCCGACACGAGACGGACGTTGACCGGCTGCCAGCCCTTCGGCAGGCCGACCGCGACCGCCGGGTCCCAGTGCTTGCTCAGCCCGACCTCGCGCGCGATGCCGGCCACGTCAGCGGTCGGCTGCGTGGTGTTGCTGGCTCGCGGCACCCACGCCCACCAGATCAGGGCCGCGAGCATGACCAGGACCATAGAGATGATCATGCTGCGCGCCGAGCCCAGACCGCGGCGGCGCGGGGCGGGCTGTTCGGCGGGCGCCCGGCCGACGGGCGACTGCGGCGTCGTGCCGGTGCCGCCGGCCGGGGTTTCACTTTCGCTCACGCCTCTCATCGTCCCAAACGGCCGGTGGCACGTCGCGCCCCGGCCCGGAGTGAGCGCCCGATAGAGTCGAGGCCGAACCCGCCCGAGTTCTCCGAGGAGATTCCATGCCGTCGAACGAAGTCACCCCGGAAGCCACTGCGGCGGTCCCGGACCGCAACCTCGCGCTCGAGTTGGTGCGCGTCACCGAGGCGGCCGCGATGGCCGGCGGTCGGTGGGTCGGCCGTGGCGACAAGAACGCCGCCGACGGCGCCGCCGTGGCCGCGATGCGACACCTGATCTCGTCCGTCTCGATGAGCGGCGTGGTCGTGATCGGCGAGGGCGAGAAGGATGACGCGCCCATGCTGTTCAACGGCGAGAAGGTCGGCGACGGCACCGGACCGCACGTCGACGTGGCGGTCGACCCGATCGACGGCACCACGCTGACCGCCAAGGGAATGACCAACGCGGTCTCGGTGATGGCCGTGAGCGAGCGCGGTTCGATGTACGACCCGAGCGCGGTCTTCTACATGGACAAGCTGGCGACCGGACCGGAGGCCGCCGACGTCGTCGACATCCGCCTGCCCGTCGCCGAGAACATCCGCCGCGTCGCCAAGGCGAAGCACGGGTCGGTCTCCGACGTGACCGTGGTGCTGCTCGACCGCCCCCGGCACCAGAAGCTGGCGGAGGAGATCCGCGCCGCCGGCGCACGCATCCGCTACATCTCCGACGGCGACGTCGCCGGGTCGATCATGGCCGCGCGACCGGACACCGGCATCGACCTGCTGCTCGGCATCGGCGGCACCCCCGAAGGCATCATCAGCGCGTGTGCGATGAAGTGCACCGGTGGTGTGCTTCAGGGACGCCTGTGGCCCAAGGACGACGACGAGCGCCAGCGTGCGACCGACGCCGGTCATGATCTCGACGCCGTGCTGACCACCGACGATCTGGTGAAGGGCGACAACTGCTTCTTCGTCGCGACCGGCATCACCGACGGCGAGTTGCTGCGCGGCATCCGCTACAAGGGCGGTGGCTGCACCACGCACTCGTTGGTCATGCGGTCCAAGAGCGGCACCATCCGCTCCATCGAGGCCGTGCACCCGATGCGCAAACTGGAGCAGCTCAGCGGCGGTCTGCTGAATGCGTGACGGGTCGCCCGGCGTGGTGGACACCCTGGTCATCGGTGAAGCACTCATCGACATCGTGCGTCCCGTCGACGGCGCGCCGCAGGAGCACGTCGGTGGTAGCCCGCTGAACGTCGCCATCGGGCTGGCGCGGCTCGGGCATCCCGCCCGGCTCGCGGCATACCTCGCCGATGACGCGTACGGTCAGCAGATCCAGGAGCACCTGGCAGCCGACGGCGTCAGCCTCGTCGAGGGCAGTTTGAGCGCCGACCGAACGCCCACGGCTGTCGCTACTCTGGACGAAACCGGCTCTGCCACCTACGAGTTCGACTTGACGTGGGACCTCCCCTACCCGTTGCCGACCGATGTCGGACACCTGCACACCGGCTCGATCGCGGCCGCTCTGCAGCCCGGCGCGGAGAAGGTCGCCGAGGCGATGCTCGCGGCGCGCGACCACGCGACAGTGTCGTTCGACCCGAACCCACGTCCGACGCTGATCGGCGCAGCGCACGACGTTCGCTCGCAATTGGAGCAACTCGTCGGCTACTCCGACGTGGCCAAAGCCAGCGACGAGGACATCGCCTGGCTGTATGGCGCGGACGTCGACCCCGGCCAGGTGCTTGCCCTGTGGGGCCAGCTCGGCCCGTCCCTGGTGGTCATGACCCGCGGCGGCGACGGTGCACTGATGCACGTCACCGCCACCGGCGAGACCGAATCCGTAGCCGGCAGAAGCGTTTCCGTGGCCGACACGGTCGGCGCCGGTGACTCCTTCCAGTCCGGCCTGTTGTCCGGCCTGCTCGACGCCGGGCTACTGGGGTCGACCGACGCTCGGCAGCGTTTGCGCACCGCCACCGCCGCCGACCTGCGGCCCGCCGTCGATCGCGCGATCGCGACGTCCGCCGTCACCGTCTCCCGCGCCGGCGCGAACCCGCCCACGCGCGACGAGCTGGACTGACGCGCGACCCGCCGCGCCGCCGCCGTGCGCAAACCTCGACGGTCGAAGGTTAGGTACCGGTCCGACGGTCGACACGGGGTGCCTCAGCGGGGCCGGATCGACAGGTCTTCCACGGACGCTTCCGGCGGGGCGGTCAGCACGAATCGCACTGCCGATGCTACGGATTCCGGACGCAGGTAGTCAGTCTCGTCATACTCGCCACCTTCGAAGTCGCGCAGTTCGCGCTGCATGTCGGTCGCGACGCGACCCGGGTAGACGGTCGATACGCGGACGCCGTGCGAGCGCTCCTCCTGGCGCAGGCCGTCGGCGAAGGCACGTACGGCGAACTTCGATGCCGAGTAGAGGCTCCCCTGCGCACTGGACCGGAGCCCGGAGCCCGAGTTCACGACGACGACCGTCCCGCCGCCCGCGCGCAACTTCGGCAGCAGCAGACGGGTCAGGTCAGCGACGGCGACGACGTTCACCTCGAGCGTATGGCGCCAGGCATCGCGCGCGAGTTCCGCGACCGCACCGCTGCCGAGGACACCCGCCGAGTGGACGACCCCTGCCAACCCAGCAACAGAGTCGAGCGAATCCACAGCAGCAGCAACGGAATCCGCATCGGTGAGGTCCGCGACGAAGGGTTGCGCGCGAGGGAGCTCACCACACACCGCACGAACCGCGGCGTCGTCCCGGCCACCGATCAACAGATCGTGATCCTCGGCGAGCGCATCGGCGACGGCGCGACCGATGCCACGCGTGGCTCCGGTGATCAGTACGACGGGACGCGTCTCAGCAGTCATGCCTCCACGGTATGGCGCGTGGGTGTCCTCGTGTCGGTCCGGGCAGGGTTTCGAGACGCTCGTACCTCGCTCCTCAACCACCACACCGCGGAGTTTCGAGACGCTCATACCTCGTTCCTCAACCACCACACCGCGAGGTTTCGAGACGCTCGTACCTCGCTCCTCAACCATCACTCGCAACGAAACATCCCAGGGACCAGAAGTCCCTGGGATGTTTCGTTGGAACGCAGTTCGGGCTACGCAGACTTCTCCGACTGCTCGGCGTCGCGCTTGCGGGCCCGCTCCAGCGCCGCCTTGCGCATCTTCTCGGAGTCGGCGGCGATCTCGGTAGCCTTGGCCTCGTCACGGGTGAGGTTGTCACCCGTGTGCGGGTCGAAGACGTGCATCGATGCCGGGTTGAACGCCAGCTGCGCTTCGTCGCCCTCGAGCACCCGCGAGCGCGGGTCGAGGTTGACGATCATCTGGGTGCGCAGCCCCTCACCGTCGAGGTCACGGTCCAGCTCCTCGAGCTGGTCGCGCACCGATCCGTCGGCCTCGTAGGGGATGTAGGCGTACTGCTCGTTGCCGAGCCACTCGGTCTGGTCGACGACGGCGCTGAACTTCACCGAGTGCTCCGGACCCGACTCGACCGTCGTGTCCTTCAGGTGCTCGGGACGCAGGCCGACGATCACGACGTCCTTGCCCTTGACCTTTTCCGCGAGCGCGCCGTCGACCGGCACATCGACGAACGGCAACTTCAGCGTGCTGCCCTCCACCTTGGCCGGCAGGAAGTTCATCGGCGGCGAGCCGATGAAGCCCGCGACGAACAGATTGACCGGTTGCTCGTAGAGCTCACGCGGGGACGCAACCTGTTGCAGCACACCACGTTTCAGGACACAGACCCGGTCGCCCAGCGTCATGGCCTCGGTCTGGTCGTGCGTGACGTAGACCGTGGTGATGCCGAGTCGGCGTTGCATGCGGGCGATCTCGGTGCGCATCTGCCCACGCAGCTTGGCGTCCAGGTTGGACAACGGCTCGTCGAAGAGGAAGGCGTCCGCCTCCCGCACGATGGCCCGACCCATCGCGACGCGCTGGCGCTGACCACCGGACAGGTTGCCCGGCTTGCGTTCCAGGTGCTCGTCCAACTCCAGCATGCTGGAGGCCTCACGCACCTTCCGGTCGATCTCCTCGTTGCTGTGCTTGCCCTTCTGCAACCGCAGCGGGAACGCGATGTTCTCGAAGACGGTCAGGTGCGGGTAGAGCGCGTAGTTCTGGAACACCATCGCGAGGTTCCGGTCACGCGGCGCGAGGTCGTTGACCCGCTTTCCGTCGATCTCCATGTCACCGGACGTGATGTCCTCCAGGCCGACGATCATCCGCAGCAGCGTGGACTTACCGCAGCCGGACGGGCCGACGAGTATGACGAATTCGCCGTCCTTGATGTCCAGATTGACGTCGTTGACGGCCGGGAAGCCATCGCCGTACTTCTTGACAATGTGCTTGAGTTCGATGCTTGACATTGATCTCTCTCCTTTGCAAGGGCGTCAGCCCTTGACAGCGCCTGAGGTGAGTCCGGCAACGATCCGCCGCTGGAAGACCAGGACGAGGATCACGACGGGAATGGTGACGACGACCGCAGCAGCACAGATGGCACCGGTCGGTTGGACGAACTGGCTGGCGCCGGTGAAGAAGTTCAGCGCCGCAGGAACGGTCTGCGCGTTCTGTGCCGTCAGGTTCGACGAGAACACGAAGTCGTTCCAGGCCGTGAAGAAGGCGATGATCGCCGTCGTGAAGACACCCGGTGCAGCCAACGGCGCCACGACCTTCACGAAGGCCTGCCAACTGGTCGCGCCGTCGACCTGCGCGGCCTGTTCCATCTCCCACGGGATCTGCTGGAAGAACGCCGACAGGGTCCAGATGGACAGCGGCAGCGTCAATGCGAGGTACGGGATGATCAGGCCGGGGATCGTGTCGAAGAGACCGACCTGCCGCCACAGGTTGAACAACGGCGTGACCATCGCGATCACCGGGAAGAACGACACGGCAAGAGCAGTGGTCAGGATCAGCTTCTTGCCCGGGAAGTCCAGCCGGGAGATCGCGTAGGCACAGAACGTCGCGAGGATGACGCTGATGACGGTCGCGACCACACACACGATGATCGAGTGCCACAGCGCCGGCACGAACAGATCGGACGCCCCGCCGGAGAAGATCAGCTTGTAGTTGTCCCAGCTGATGTGCTTCGGCCAGAAGTTGCCGAGGATGTTCTGGCTCGAATCACCTAGCGCCGCAGTGCTTTTCAACGACGTGGCCAGGATCCACAGCAGTGGTATGACGGTCCAGATCATGATGACGATCGAGACGATGCCGAGGCCGTTCTTGGCCTTGGTACTCATGTTGGTCTCCACGGCCTCAGCCCTTTCCGCTCGTCGTGAGATCGACCTTGAAGAGTTTGACGAAGATGAACGCGATGATCAGCACGATCAGGAAGAGGATCACCGCGAGCGCCGAACCCATGCCGATCTCGACCCGGCTCACCGTCTCGGTGCCGACCAACATCGACAGGGTCTGCGTCTTGTTCGCCCCACCCGTCATGACGTACGGGTTGTCATAGATGCGAACGGCGTCCAGGGTGCGGAAGAGCAACGCCACCATCAGCGCTGCCTTCATGTTCGGCAGGATCACCTTGGTGAAGCGCTGCCACCAGGTCGCACCGTCCACCTTGGCGGCCTCCTCCTGAGCGGAGTCGACCTGCGCGAGGCCGGCCAGCAGCAGCAACGACATGAACGGCGTCGTCTTCCAGATCTCCGAGAAGGAGATGATCGTCAGCGACGACCAGCGCCCACCGAACCAGTTGTAGTTCTCGTCGAACCAGCCGAACGAGAGCGTGTGCAGCCAGTGGTTGAAGAACCCGGTATCGATCTGCGCGGCGTACTTCCAGGAGAACGCCGAGACCACGGTGACGATCGCGTAAGGGATCAACACGATCGTGCGCAGCGTGCGCCGCGGCCAGACCACCTTGTTCATCACCATGGCGATCGCCATACCGAGGATCAACTCGACGATCAGTGTGACGAACACGATGACCAACGTCGTCACGAACGCCTGCCAGAAGAGCGGGTCCGACAGCGCGGTGATGTAGTTCTGCAGCCACACCAGCTTCTTGCCGGCCGGATCGGTCAGCCGGTAGTTGAACAGCGACAGGTAGACCGCGTAGCCGATCGGATAGAGCGTGACCAGCAGCATGACGACGAATGCCGGTCCGGCCAGCCGCCAGCCGAGATTGCGCTCGCCCTTGGCGCGGTCGGAGAGATGTGCCTTCTCCTCCGCGGTGAGCTCGCCCTCGGTGGTTTCAGCGACAGTACTCATAGCAACGCCTTCCCCTTGAGAACTTTGAGGATGAAGGACTGCGTCTTGCCAGGCGTCTGCTGGTTCACCGAGCTCGGTGGGCTGAATCGCTCCTGCAACGCAGTCGAGATGTCACCCCAGTACGGCGTCAGCGGCCGGGCAGCTGCCGCGTCCAGTGACTTACGGATCGTTGCCGCGATGCCGTTCGGGAACGCCTTCTTCACCTCGGCGGTGTCATAGGCGCCCTTGCGGCTCGCGGGGTTGCCGGAAGCCGCCATGTAATCAGCCTGGTGCTTCTGGTTCGTGATGCAGTCAGCCGCTTGGTAGGCAAGATCGGCGTGCTGGCTGTCCTTGCCCACTGCGAGCTGAATGCCTCCGTACGGCGGGCGAGAGTTCTTACCCGCCACCGTCTCGGGGTACATCGTCGCCGCGACGTCCGACTTGTCCTTGCCGGTGTAGGCGCCGTAGGTGTACGGCCAGTTCGTCAGGAAGCCCCCCTTCTTGCTGATGAAGAGGTTCAGCGACTCGGTCTCCGTCGAGCTGCCCATCGCGGGTCCACCGACACCGGTCGAAGAGAGCTTGTGGATGATTGCCGCAGCGTCCCTGCCCGCAGCCGAGTCGAGTCCCAGTTTGATGTTCTCGTAGGTGGCATTCGGGTTGTCGACGATCTTTCCGCCGCCACCGGTGACGAGTGCGTTGATCCAGACCGAGTAGCCCTCGTAGAGGGAGGACTGGACGCCGATCTGCATCTTGGTCTTCTGCGCCGCGCTGATCAGCTGGTCCCAGGTGACCGGCTTGCTCATGTCGAGCCCGGCCTTCTTGGCGATCGACTTCTTGTACCAGAGCAGCTGGGTGTTGGACCAGAACGGCACCGACATCAGCTTGCCGTCATACGTCGAGGCGTCGATCGAGGACTGCACCCGGTCCGCCTTGAAATCGTCGATCATGTTCTTCGGCACCGGGGCGAAGTAACCGGCCGCTGCGAATTCGCTGACGAACGCGGGGTCGACGCTCATCAGATCCATCGTCTTGTCGCCGCCGGCGAGCCGCCGCAGCAACTGGATGCGCTGGTCGCTCGCCGAGTTGGGCAGCAACTGCACCTTGATCTTGTACTTGCCGCCCGATGCCTGCGAACACTCCTTCGCGAGCGTCGCCTGACCACCCTTGCTGGCGTCGGCGTTGCCGACGTCGGGGTTGATGTACCAGGTCAGTGTCTTGGTTCCCGAGCCGCTGTTGCTGCTTCCGCCACAGGCAGCGAGCCCGGTCGTGGCCATCAGCGCGGCCGCTCCAATCGCGATGCCACGCCTGGGTGGCCTGAGCCGTTTCATATGCATCCGCTCCATCCGGGGGTGTGAGCTACAACACGTTCCACACGGTTTACACCTTTCCACCCCAGCTGTCTCCTGGACAGGCAATTGAGTTGGCAAACCGTTGCGCGAGAGCCGGACTACGGCCGGCGTCGTACGCGGGCGCCACTCCCGCGCGGCCGCTCGGGTCGCCCGACTACGCTGAACGGACCCGTATCAGCAAGGAGATTGCCCGAAGTCATGCCCGAATTCGCCTACGAAGACCTGCTGCCGCTCGGAGACGACGCGACCACCTACCGCAAGCTGTCGGACACCGGCGTGCGCACCGTCGAAGGACCGGGCGACCGCACCTTCCTCGAGGTGGACCCGGAGGCACTGCGGCTGTTGACGGAGACGGCGATGCACGACATCGCGCACTACCTGCGCCCGGCGCACCTGGCGTTCCTGCGCCGCATCCTGGACGACGACCAGGCGAGCAACAACGACAAGTTCGTGGCGATGGACCTGCTGAAGAATGCCGGCATCGCGGCAGCCGGCGTGCTGCCGATGTGCCAGGACACCGGCACCGCGATCGTCATGGGCAAGAAGGGGTCGCAGGTCCTGGTCGACGGCGACGCTCCCGACGAGCAGTCCATCGCCCGTGGTGTGTATGACGCCTACACGCGCCTCAACCTGCGCTACTCCCAGATGGCCCCGGTCACGATGTGGGACGAGAAGAACACCGGCTCCAACCTGCCGGCTCAGATCGAGCTGTATGCCGACACCGCAGCCGGCCACGAGAACTCCTACAAGTTCCTCTTCATGGCCAAGGGCGGCGGGTCGGCCAACAAGTCCTTCCTCTACCAGGAGACGAAGGCGATCCTGAACCCCGACTCGATGATGAAGTTCCTCGACGAGAAGCTGCGCTCGCTCGGCACGTCGGCCTGTCCGCCGTACCACCTGGCGATCGTGATCGGCGGCACGAGCGCCGAGTTCGCTCTGAAGACAGCGAAATACGCCAGCGCCAAGTACCTCGACGAGCTGCCGACGTCCGGCGACGCCGCGACCGCACATGGCTTCCGGGACGTCGAGCTGGAGGAGCAGGTGCTGGAGCTGACTCGCAACTTCGGCATCGGCGCGCAGTTCGGTGGCAAGTACTTCTGCCACGACGTGCGCGTCGTGCGCCTCCCCCGGCACGGTGCCTCGCTGCCCGTCGCGATCGCGGTGAGCTGCTCGGCCGACCGACAGTGCCTGGGCAAGATCACCCCGGAGGGTGTCTTCATCGAGCAGTTGGAGACCGACCCGGCCCGCTTCCTGCCGGACACCACCGACCAGGACCTCGACGCGACCGACGTCGTGCAGATCGACCTCAACCGGCCGATGGACGAGATCCGCGCCGAACTCACGAAACACCCTGTCAAGACCCGGCTTTCGCTGACCGGACCGCTCGTGGTGGCACGCGACATCGCGCACGCCAAGATCAAGGAACGACTCGACGCCGGCGAGGAGATGCCGCAGTACCTCAAGGACCACGCGGTCTATTACGCCGGACCGGCGAAGACGCCGGACGGCTATGCCTCGGGCTCGTTCGGCCCGACCACCGCCGGCCGGATGGACTCGTATGTCGAGCAGTTCCAGGCAGCCGGTGGCTCGATGGTGATGCTCGCCAAGGGCAACCGCAGCAAGCAGGTCACCGATGCCTGCAAGTCGCACGGCGGCTTCTACCTCGGCTCGATCGGCGGACCCGCAGCACGTCTGGCCAAGGACTGCATCAAGCAGGTCGACGTGCTCGAATACCCCGAGTTGGGCATGGAAGCCGTCTGGAAGATCGAGGTCGAGGACTTCCCCGCCTTCATCGTCGTCGACGACAAGGGCGAGGACTTCTTCGCCGCCACCGCCAAGCCCACCGCCTTCACGATCACGACGCGGCCCGGGCTTTGATCGCCCCACGAAGTTCTCCTCCGCTTCGCTCCCCCGGTACTTCGCGGGGACCCCGCTCACTCAAAGGAGTCAGACAGTGACCGAACATGTCACCCCGCAACAGGCGTGGGAGCGACTCGTCGAGGGCAACGAGCGCTTCGTCTCGGGCGCGGCGCTGCACCCCAACCAGGACCTGGAACGCCGGCACCTGCTCGAGGCGGGGCAGAAGCCCACCGCGGTCATCTTCGGCTGCGGTGACAGCCGGGTCGCGTCCGAGATCATCTTCGACCAGGGGCTGGGTGACCTGTTCGTCGTCCGCACAGCCGGTCACATCATCGACGACGCCGTGCTCGGCTCGATCGAGTTCGGCGTCGGAATGCTGGGCACACCGCTCATCGTGATCCTCGGCCACCAGTCGTGCGGTGCCGTCGCCGCGGCGATCGACGCTGCCGAAACCGGCCAGATGCCACCGGGATACGTGCGGGACATCGCCGTGCAGGTGTTGCCCAGCGTCGCTCGGGCGCAGGCCGCGGGCACCGCGTCACCGGCGGAGGTGGGCGCGCTGCACGTGCGTGCCACCGCCGATCTGCTGGTCGACCGCTCGCGCATCATCCGCGACGCTGTCGAGCGCGGCGAGCTCGGCATCGTCGGGGCGACCTATGCGCTGGACGACGGCAAGGCCTCCGTCATCACCGCGACCGCAGCCGTCAGCAGCTGACATGCAGGTCGTCTCACTACGCGTTCACCCGGTGAAAAGCACTGCGATCACACCTGTTTCGAGCGCGTATGTCGGCTTCGCCGGTCTGCGCGGCGATCGCGAGTGGATGATCGTCGACGAGTCCCGGGCGATGGTCAGTGCGCGGGAGTTGCCGCAGCTGTTCGGCATACGGGCCGAGCCTGTTGTGGGTGATGACGCCCCGGCGGTCACGTTGTCGGCCGGCGGTTCGTCATACACGATCCGAGCGGGTGGACCGGCCGTCGAGGCTACGATGTTCGGCCGCCCGCCGATGCGGGTCGAGGCGACCGCAGAGTCCGCTTCGCAATGGCTCGAGCAGGTGACGGGCCGCGCGGGATTGGATGTCGTGTGGTGCGCGAATCCGACGGAACGCACTCTGAATCCGGAACATTCGCGGCCGGAGGACAGGGCGGCGTTCCAGGACGGCTACCCGGTCACTATCGCGTCATTGGCATCGCTGCGACAACTGAACGACTGGATCGAGGAGGCCGGCGGCGAACCGGTCACGATCGATCGGTTCCGGCCGAATGTCGTGATCGACGGCGAGGAACCCTTTGCCGAGGACAACTGGTCGACGGTGCAGATCGGCGGCGTGCGCTTCCGGGCGGCGAAGCCGGTGGACCGGTGCGTGATGACGCTGGTCGAGCCGACGAGTCTGGCCAAGGGCAAGGAACCGATCCGCACGCTCAGCCGGCATCGCAAGTGGGACGGCAAGACGTGGTTCTGCCACCACCTGATCCCCGACACCGAAGGCGAGATCGGCATCGGGGACCCGGTGGTCGCCACCCGTTGAGCTCCTGCTCCGGCAGGTGGCACGAACAACTGCCTACTGTCGTCGGTTACTCGCCCGAATCTGCTGATTTCGGCGAGTAACCGGCGACAGTAGCGATCTTCTCGTGGCCTGCGCCGACTAGGCGGGCTCGCCGACGATGGTGACCTCGATGTTGCCGCGGGTCGCCTTGGAGTAGGGGCAGAACTGGTGTGCCTTGTCCGCCAGCTCCTGTGCCTTGGCCGCGTCGACGCCGGGGATCTTCGCGGTCAGCTTGGCGGAGATGCCGAAGCCGGTGTCGGTCTTGCCGAGCGAGACGTCGGCGGTCACCGTCGACTCGCTGACGTCGATGCCCTCCTGGCCGGCGACGGCGGCAAGCGCACCACCGAAGCACGCGGAATATCCTGCGGCGAAAAGGGTTTCGGGGTTCGCCTTCGGGTTCGCCTGGCTACCCGGCTTGCCGAGCGCGAGGTCGATGACACCGTCGCTGCTCTTGACCGTGCCGTCACGGCCGCCGGTGGAAGTCGCCTCGGACGTGTACAGAACCTCGTTGAGCTTCTCGGTCATTGGTGTGCCTTTCTCGATTCGATGATCGCAAGGTGCGTGCACGGCGCGAGTCGCGCGAACAGCCGACCGGC
The DNA here is from genome assembly GCF_055397625.1 of Flexivirga sp. G2. Taxonomy (NCBI): domain Bacteria; kingdom Bacillati; phylum Actinomycetota; class Actinomycetes; order Micrococcales; family Dermacoccaceae; genus Flexivirga; species Flexivirga sp. G2. Next base: position 839,495 of record NZ_AP039675.1, on the reverse strand, counting down.
CGCAGACCTTCACAGTACGACTACGGTCGCAGCGCTCCCACGGCGGTCAGGCCGCGGTGACGATCGCGCGCGCCAGCCGCTGCCACCCGGCGAGCAACATCGCCGGGGTGAGCCGATTGCCGGCGGTCAGGTGGTGTGCGGCTCCGGGGTCGAGCGGCCCGAGCAATGCCTCGACAGCGACGTCCAAACCATCGCGAATACCGCACTCCCGCAACAGTATTCGGATGTGCGTCGCCGAGATGAGCCGCGCCGGCACGTCGAACTTGTCCGGCACGTCGCGGGACATCTCCCGCATCAGCGGGCCGTGCAGCTCCAGCAACTGCAAGCGCCCCTCGCCATACGCCAGCAGCCGCTCGAGCGGCGGGGCACCGGGACCGAGCGGCGGCGGCCCGGAGAGGAACTCCTGCTGGAAGGCACGCTCCGACTCGTCGGTGAGCGCCGCGAACAACCCCGAACGGTTGCCGAATGCACGGAAGATCGTGCCCTTGCCGACGCAGGCCCGGGCCGCCAGGTGATCCATCGTGAGCGCCTCGATGCCCTCGCAGCGGATCACGTCCCGAGCCGCGGCCAGGATCCGGTCGGAGTTGGCTGCCGCATCGCGGCGCACCCGTGGCGGCGCGGCCGCCATCGGTAGCTGTCGCGGTGTGGTCATGGCCACATTCTCCCATCCGTACGACGACCGGGTTGCACACGGGAAGAAAAGCGGACTATGGTCCGTTTAGTCAATTCGGAAGTTCCTCCCCTTGTTCTCGAAAGGCAGCACATGACCATCAAGCTCGCCGTCCTCGTCGGCAGCCCCCGCTCCGCCTCCATCCACCGCCAACTCGCCGACGTCGTCGCGGGCCTGGCGCCCGAGGGCACCGAGGTGGAGATCGTCGACTACCTCGCGACCCTGCCCTTCTACAACGAGGACCACGACACCGAGGTCGCACCGGAGTCCGTGCAGCGGCTGCGCACCCAGCTCGGTGGCGCGGACGCCGCGCTGCTGCTCTCCCCGGCCAACAACGGCACCCTGTCCGCAGTGCTCAAGAACGCGATCGACTGGGCATCCCGTCCATACGGTCAGTCCTCGCTGAGCGGCAAGCCGGTCGCCGTGTCCTCGGCCGCGCACAACACCTCGACCGTCGTGGACCACACCCACCTCGCCGTCACCATCGCCGGTGGCCAGCCGCTGGCCGACGCCAGCGCGACCTTCGCCCTGGCCGACCTGGACGGCGTCGACCTCAGCACGCACGAGCCGGTCAGCACGGCACTGCGCGGCACCGTCGACGCGCTGGTGCGGGCCGCGGCCAGCACCGAAGCCGCCTGAGGCGCAACACTTCTCGTCATACAGCTAAGGGGTGTGCGGAGCGATTGCTCCGCACACCCCTTCGTTTGATGACTCGTATGACGGCGGGCGTCCCTCAGGCCGGTGTGAGCGCCAACTCGCTGGCGACGATCGACGCGAGGTGGTGTGCGATCTGCTGCGCACGCTCGGCGGACGCGGCCTCGACCATGACGCGCACGACCGGCTCGGTGCCGGACTTGCGCAGCAGCACCCGGCCGAGACCACCGAGGTCTCGCTCGGCGTCGGCCACGGCGGCCTGCACGACGGGGTGCCCGTCGACGGCGTGCTTGTCGACGCCGGGCACGTTGACCAGGCACTGCGGCAGGCGTGTCATACAGGAGGCGAGCTCGGCGAGTGACTTCCCGGTGGAGGCGACCCGGGCGGCCAGCATGAGGCCGGTGAGGACGCCGTCGCCGGTCGTGCCGTGCTCCAGCAGGATCACGTGGCCGGACTGCTCACCACCCAGCGAGAACCCACCGCTGCGCATCTCGGCGAGCACGTAACGGTCGCCTACGTCGGTGCGCTTGACGGTGATGCCGGCTTCGGTCATGGCCTGCATCAGGCCCTCATTGCTCATCACGGTCGCGACGAGGGTGTCGCCGGCGAGGGCGTTCCGCTCGTGCAGGTCGAGCGCCAGGATCGCCATGATCTGGTCGCCGTCGACCTCGTTGCCGGACCCGTCGACCGCGAGGCAGCGGTCGGCGTCACCGTCGAAGGCGAGGCCGAAGTCCGCGCCGACCTGCGGCACCAGCACCTGCAGGTGCTCCAGGTGCGTGGACCCGACACCGTCGTTGATGTTGAGACCGTCGGGTGCATTGCCGACCAGGGTGATCTTCGCGCCGGCCTGCTCGAATGCCTGGACCCCGCAGGTGCTGGCCGCACCATTGGCGGTGTCGAGCACGATGTGCAGTCCGTCCAGGCGGTGCGGCATGGCGTTCAGCAGGTGCTCGACATATCGTTCGGCGCCCTCGGGGAAGGCCTTGACCCGGCCGACCTGGTCGCCGGTCGGGCGCTCCCACTCACCGCGCAGATGCGCCTCGATGGCGTCCTCGGTCGCATCCGGCAGCTTGTGCCCGCCGTGCGAGAAGAACTTGATCCCGTTGTCGGGCATCGGGTTGTGCGACGCCGACAGCATCGCGCCGAGGTCGGCACCGGCTGCCGCGGTCAGGAACGCGATGGCCGGGGTGGGGAGCACGCCTGCATCGAACACGTCGACCCCGGCCGAGGCCAGGCCGGCGATGGTCGCGGCCGCGAGGAACTCACCCGACGCGCGCGGATCGCGGCCGACGATAGCGGTCGGCCGGTGACCGGCGAACTCGCCCTCCTCGGCCAGCACCCGCACGGCTGCCACGGACAGGTCCAGTGCCAGCTCCGCCGTGATGTCCCGATTGGCCAAGCCGCGCACGCCGTCGGTGCCGAACAAGCGCCCCATGGATCACCTCAAACTCTCGAAGACTCCGGCGCGCGAATGCGCCGGCGGCCGCAGAACGACCTCCAGCAGCCTAAGCGACCGCGGGTCCGGTCGGTAAATCGTGCAGCGGGTGACTGCACCGCCACAGCAGGTATGACGCCCCACCCGTCACTTCGGTTGTATGCCGCGCTCAGGCCTGTCCCATTCTGGCGACCGTCGTGACTTGGCGACGCCTTTTCGCGCTCCCCCATACGCCATACACAGGGAACGGCCCCGAGCCAAATCGCTCGGGGCCGTCCTGCATGTATGGCGAGAAGCCAGATCAGCGCTTGCTGTACTGAGGAGCCTTGCGGGCCTTCTTGAGACCGGCCTTCTTGCGCTCCGGGACGCGAGCGTCACGGGTCAGGAAGCCTGCCTTCTTCAGGGTCGGGCGGTTCAGCTCCTCGTCGACCGCGTTCAGCGAACGGGCGACACCGAGGCGAACGGCACCGGACTGGCCGGAGGGGCCACCACCGTGCACGCGCACCAGGACGTCGTACGCACCGTCGAGGTCCAGGACCTTCAGCGGCTCGTTGACGATCTGCTGGTGCACCTTGTTCGGGAAGTACTCCTCGAGGGTGCGGCCGTTGATCTTCCACTCACCGGTGCCGGGCACGATGCGCACGCGGGCGATGGCCTGCTTGCGACGGCCGGTGCCGGAGCCCGGGGCCGAGGCGCTGCGGCGGGCCTTGGGCTCGTCGGCGGCGACGTCCGTGGACGACTCGGAGGTGTAGTTGCTCAGCTGCGGCTCGTCGTCCTCCAGGACGTCGACCTGAGTCTGGTCGGTCATCTGCTCAATTCTCCTTGGAAGTCCGGCGGGCGCTTACTGCGCGACCTGGGTGATCTCGAACGGCTGGGGCTGCTGCGCGGCGTGCGGGTGCTCCGGGCCGGCGTAGACCTTCAGCTTGCTCAGCTGCTGGCGCGAGAGGGAGTTGTGCGGCAGCATGCCGCGGATGGCCTTCTCGACGGCCTTGGTCGGGCTCTTGGCCATCAGCTCGGTGTAGGAGGTGGTCTTCAGTCCACCCGGGAAACCGGAGTGGGTGTAGGCCTTCTTCTTCTGGAGCTTGGCGCCGGTCAGGGCGACCTTGTCGGCGTTGATGATGATGACGAAGTCACCGGTGTCGGTGTTCGGCGCGAACGTCGGCTTGTGCTTCCCGCGCAGCAGGATCGCGGCCTGGGTGGCCAGACGGCCGAGGACGACGTCGGTGGCGTCGATGACGTGCCACACGCGGTCCTGCTGGACCTGCGCCGGCTTGGGCGTGAAGGTACGCACGAGTCTGCCTTTTCTTGTTGATCGTGGACTCGGGGCAACCGGCGGTCACCCTGTATGTCGGTGGTTGCGCGCAATGCGCAACAGCCATCAATTCTACGGGGGCGCGGGATTCGCCCCAAATCGAGCGGATCCCGTTGTCCGCGAGCGCTTTTCGCCGTCATACAGAGCATGACGGGGGGGGTTTACACACCTTTTATGCACAACTATTGTGCACATATGTCGCCCGCCAACGTCCCACAGTCCGACCAGTTACGTGCGCTCGCACACCCGCTGCGGTCCCGACTGCTGGCCCAGTTGCGGGTGCACGGGCAGGCGACCGCGACCGACCTGGCCAACGCACTCGGCACGCACACCGGGGCGACCAGCTATCACCTGCGCCGGCTCGCCGAGGCAGGCTTGATCGAGGACACCGGCACCGGGACCGGCCGGCGGCGGGTGTGGGCCGCTGCAGAACCGGCCGGACGCCCCGACCCGGAGCCGATGGACGCGGGCGACCTCGCCGCCGAGCAGTGGCTGCAACGCGACTACGTCGAGCACTTCGCCGAACGCGCCGGCGCCTGGATCGACGACACCGCGAACTGGCCGGTCACCTGGCAGGAGCACTGCGGCCTCACCGACCACGCGGTCCTCGTGACCACCGAACAACTGACCGCACTCGCGGCCGAGATGGCCGAGGTCATGGAGCGTTACCGCCGCGCCGGTGCGGGCTCACCCGGCGCGCGCCGGGTCGCGGCATACACCGCCCTGCTGCCGGTCGACCCTCCCCCGACGCGCTGATCCGGGACCGCGCGACGGTTAGGTCCAGCAGAAGGTGCGGTATGCCGCACGTCCTGCTGGTCCTTGATCAGCCGGCAACCCGGAAGGGCACTTCGGGCCAGCAGAAGTTGCCCAATCAGCAGTCGGGCTCGGCGAGGCGCGACTGGAATTCGCGGATGAACTCGCCGACCCGACCGTTCGCCAGCAGTCCCGGTCCCAGCGGGCCCGACCGGTCCTCGCCGAGCAGCGGCAGGGCGCGCAGCGCGCCGCGGAGCTGCGCAGACGCGTGCTCGAACTGCCAACCGATCTCCTCATGGACGGCGTCCGGTTGGTCCGGATGGGCGAGGGCGACAGCGTGTGCGGCATACCCGGCGGCACCGAGTGCGTGGGCACCCATGTGACTGACGGCGACGGCCTGACCGGCGGCGCGGGCGGCAGCCATCGCGGCCGGGTCCGGCACCTCGCCCACGCCGACACCACCGGCGAACCGGCTGCGGATCTCGTCCGCCGTGTTCACCTCCGCATGCGCGAACGCCCGGGTCCGGGCGATGAGCAACCGCGGCCGATCGTCATCCGGTGCTGCCGCCTCGAAGACCGGCAGCACCCGTTCGGCGCAGTCCGCCGCCCATGCCGCAGCGAGCCGGCGGTCGGGCTCGCTCAGCGTCTGTACTGAAGTCACGGCACTCACCGTACGCAGTGGCTGCCACCGTTGCCTTGCCTTCAAGTCGACTTCAACTCATAGCGTCGTCGGTATGACGACGGAGAACCGACCGACGAACGAGGTCTTCACCCCTGACGAGCTGAACTACCTGCGTTCCCAACACTTGGGTCGTATGGCGACGGCGCAACCGAACGGCACGCTGCAGGTGAACCCGGTCGGCTTCTCGGTGAACGCCGACACCGGAACGATCGACATACGCGGCTTCCACATGGCCGCCAGCCGAAAGTTCCGCAACATTCAGGACAACGGCCGCGTCGCCTTCGTGGTCGACGACCTCCCGTCGGTCGACCCGTGGCGGGTGCGCTGCCTCGAGATTCGCGGCACCGCCGAAACCATCGCTGGAGATGACGCCGATGACGCGCTGATCCGCATCCACCCGAGGCGGATCCTCAGTTTCGGCATCGACCAGGACCTGCCGCCACACGAGCTGAAGCCGTCCGTCCGGAACGTCGAGACCACCGCCGAGTGACGGCTGCTTCGGCGAGTGACGGTCCCATTGGGCCGTCAGTCGCCGAAGAAGCCGTCACTCGGGATGGTGGGCTTGGCGTCAGGGTGCGTGGCGCGTCAGCGGGCGCGCTCGACCCGCTGCTCGTCCCAGACCGGCTCGGGCGCCTCGCGCACCTTGCCGTCGGATCCGAAGACCAGGAAGCGGTCGAATCCCCTTGCGAACCAACGGTCGTGGGTGACGGCGACGACCGTGCCGTCGAACGCGTCGAGTCCGGCCTCCAGTGCCTCGGCCGAGTGCAGGTCGAGGTTGTCGGTCGGCTCGTCCAGCAACAGCAGCGTCGCGCCGGACAGCTCCAACAGCAGAATCTGGAAACGCGCCTGCTGGCCTCCCGACAGGGACCCGAACGTCTGCTCCGCGGCACGCGCCAGCTCGTAACGATCCAACGCCCGGGAGGCCTGCTCGCGCGGCATACCGTCGCGGTGCTCGTCACCGCGGTGCAGGATCTCCAACAGCGTGCGCTTGTCCCACGCGCCCGTGCCACCGGCCTGGGCGGACTGCGCGAACCAACCCGGCCGCACTCGTGACCCGAGACGAGCAATGCCGTTGTGCTGCACCGGTTTCGGCGGGTTCTCCCCCACCGGACGGTGCTCGACGTCCGGGTCGGATCCGCCGGCCGCGAGCAGCCGCAGGAAGTGCGACTTGCCGGACCCGTTGGAGCCGAGCACGGCGACGCGCTCGCCGTACCAGATCTCGAGGTCGAAGGGTCTCATCAGTCCGGTGAGTTCAAGACGTTCGCAGATGACCGCGCGCTTGGCCGTGCGCCCACCGGACAGTCGCATGTTGACGTTCTGCTCGATCGGCACGACCTCGGGCGGACCGGCCTCCTCGAACTTCGCCAACCGGGTCTGTGCCGCGCGGTACCGGGGCGCCATACCGTCGTTGTATGTCGCCTTCACCTTGAGTGTCTGCACCAGTTGCTTGAGCTTCAGGTGTTCCTCGTCCCACCGCCGCCGGAGCTCCTCCAGCTTGCTGATCCGGTCGATCCGGGCCTGGTGATAGGTCGTGAAGCTGCCGGGGTGCACCCACGCATTGGCGCCGGCCGCCGCCGGTTCCAACGTCGCGATCCGCGTCGCGACGTTCGCGAGCATCTCCCGGTCGTGACTGATGAACAGCACCGTCTTGGGCGAGGCGACGAGCTGCTCCTCGAGCCATCGTTTTGTCGGCACGTCGAGCGAGTTGTCCGGCTCGTCGAGCAGCAGCACCTCCTCTTGACCGCGCAGCAGTGACTCGAGGACGATGCGCTTCTGCTCGCCACCGGAAAGCGTTGACACGTCACGGAACTGGGCCTTGTCGAACGGTATGCCGATCGCCGCGACCGTGCAGACGTCGCAGAGAGTCTCCCAGTCGTAGCCGCCGACCTCGGCCCAGTCCGCGAGTGCCTGCGCATAGGCGAGCTGGGCCGGTTCGTCGTCGCGCTCCATGATCGCGAGCTCGGATTCGTCCACTGCCGCGGCGACATTGCGGATCCGCTCCGGGGCGACCGTGAGGAGGAGGTCGCGGACGGTGAATTCCTCGCCGTCCGGCCGCGCCCGGCCGATGAACTGCGGCATGACGGCGAGCCCTCCCGAGCGGGTGATCGCGCCCTCGTGCGCGTCAATCTCACCGGCGATGATGCGCAGCAGCGTCGTCTTGCCGGTGCCGTTCGGCCCGACCAGCCCGACCTTCGCCCCGTCCCCGACCCGCAGGCTCACGCCCCCGAGCAACGGACGACCGTCGGGGAGGAAGTAGTGCACACCGGCAACATCGAGATGACCCACAGCCGTCAAGCATCATGCATCGACCCGCGTCGCGTCACATGGGTTTCGACACGTGGCTAGTACCTCACCACTGCTCTACCCAAGGGTTTCCACACGTGGCTCGTCCGCCACCGCCGCTCTTGCCGAGGATTTCGATCGGATCACGGGACAACCGAACGCACCGGCAACGTGCTCTACTGACCGTCAGGGCTTTTCACCGATCCATCAGGGAGGACATCATGTTCTGGATCATCTGCTTGGCCGTCTTTCTCGTGCTGTGCACCGCACTCGTTCTCATCACCCGCAGCCGGGGTGGCGGCAGTGGGCTGGGCAGCGGCGTCGACAACCACAACGCGCTGCAGAACGGTATGGCGAAGGCCGAGTCGCACCGGAGCACCGGTGGCAACGTTCCTCCGCCGCCCTTCTGAGCTACCAGCCGGATCGACGCCGAGTCGCCCCGATCGCCGACCCGTAGCCTGAAGCCATGCGCATCGACCTGAACGCGGACCTCGGCGAGTCCTTCGGCAGGTGGCAGCTCGGCGACGACGAGGCGCTGCTGCGGGTGCTGACCTCGGCCAATGTCGCGTGCGGCTTCCATGCCGGCGACCCGGCCACACTCGTCCGCACCTGTGCCGCGGCCGCCGAGCGCGGCGTACGGATCGGCGCGCAGGTCGGCTATCGCGACCTGGCCGGGTTCGGGCGGCGGTTCATCGACGTATCCCCCGATGACCTGTATGCCGATGTGCTCTACCAGATCGGTGCACTCGACGGGATCGCTCGCAGCGTCGGCGGCCGGGTCAGCTACGTGAAGCCGCACGGCGCGCTCTACAACACGGTCGTCCACCACGAGGAACAGGCGGCCGGCGTGGTCCGTGCCGTCGTGGCAGCCGGCGGACTTCCCCTCCTGGGGCTGCCCGGATCGGCGGTTCTCACGAAGGCATCGGCTGCCGGAATACGTACGGTGCCAGAGGCTTTCGCCGACCGTGCCTACACGGCGGAGGGGACACTGATGCCTCGCACCTCGCCGGGGGCGGTGCTCACCGATCCGACCGTCGTCGCGCAGCGTTCGGTCCGGATGGCGTTGCAGCACGAGGTGACCGCCGCCGACGGTTCGGTGGTGGCGACCCCGGCCGAGTCGATCTGCCTGCACGGCGACTCCCCCGATGCGGTGGCGATGGCCACCGCGGTGCGTGCGGCACTCGTCGAAGCAGGTGTCGACCTCGCGCCGTTCACGGACCATGACTGACCAGCTCACGCTTCGGCCGTATGGCGCACGGGCGGTCCTCCTCGAACTGCCGGACGCCGCGACCCGACGTGCATTGACCGGCTGGCTCGAGACGATCGATCATCCCGCGGTGACCGCAATACCCGCGGAATTGACTGTGCTGCTTGATGTCTCGGATGTCTCGATCAGCGAGTCCGATGCGCAGCAGGCGTTGCGTCGACTCACCGGCAAGCTCGCCGAACTCGACCTCGTCGCCTTGCCCGCCGCGGATGCCGCCGACAGCAAGGAGCTCACCATCGACGTCCGGTATGACGGCCCCGACCTCGAGGCCGTGGCGCAGCAACTCGCACTGTCCACCGAGGCGTTGATCAACTGGCACACCGCCGAGCCATGGACCGTCGAATTCCTCGGATTCATGCCGGGATTCGGCTACCTGACCCGTGCCGACCACGACCAGCAGGTCACCCGCCGCGAGTCACCACGACCGGCGATCCCGACCGGCTCCGTCGGATTCGCCGGCCACTACTGCGGCGTCTACCCGCGCACCTCCCCGGGCGGGTGGCAGCTGATCGGGCGGACCGGCCACCCGATGTTCGATCTCGACGGTGGCGGCGCTGCAGCCGCACCCAACGACCACATCCGATTCCGCGCGATCCGCTGAGTCCCGCCCATGACACACCTCGAGATCATCCGACCGGGACCGCTCTGCCTGGTGCAGGACCTCGGCCGCCCGGGCCTCGCCGGCCAGGGCGTCACGCTGTCCGGCGCCGTCGACCGGCTGTCCCTCCGCCAGGGAAATCGCCTGCTGGGCAACGGTTCTGGAGCAGCGGGGTTCGAGGTGCTGCTCGGCGACCTGCAGCTGCGTCCCGATGCAGCCGTGCTCATTGCGGTCACCGGTGCCTGGTGTCCCGTCACCGTCGACGACCGGGCAGCGCCCTTCGGCACTCCCGTCCTGGTGCCTGCCGGTGCGACGCTGCGGGTCGGCCGCGCGTCGCACGGGCTGCGCAGCTACCTGACCGTGCGCGGCGGCCTGACGCCGCCCGGCGCTTTCGGTGGTTCCTGGAGCACCGACACTTCCAGCGGGATAGGCCCGGCGCCGGTCGCAACGGGTGACCGAATCCCGGTCGGGGACAACATCATCGGCGCGCAGCTGGTCAGCGCCGTGCCGGCCGCCATACCCGACGCGGAGGTGACCCTGCGCCTCACCCTCGGTCCGCGAACCGAGTCGCTCGGTGCGGCGGACCGACGGACGCTGACGCGGTCCGTCGGTGTGGTCTCGAGCGACAGCGACCGGATAGGTGTGCGGCTGAACGGTTTTCAGATCACCTTGGCCGGCGGCGGTCGACCCAGCGAAGCGATCCCGCTCGGCGCGGTGCAAGCCCCGCCGAGCGGTGAGCTCATCGTCTTCCTGGCCGACCACCCGACCACCGGCGGCTATCCGGTGATCGGAGTCGTCGATGTCGCGGATCTCGACCGCCTCGCACAGTGCGTTCCGGGCACGCCCGTCCGCTTCGCGATCCGCCCGGCGCCCGCCTATTGAACAGCGGGCGTCCGGCGCGATGGCAAAAACAAACGCGCGATGACCGTTGTAGCTAAACTCTTGTCAGATAGCTGAATACCCGCCAAGGTGTGGTGGTGCACTCACCCCGTCGCAGGACCCTCGCACCCATGCCCACCCGCCCCTTCCGCGCGCTGGTCGGGGTCGTCACCGCAGTCCTCGTCACGGGATCGCTGGTGGCGCCGAGCGGCTCGGCCGCTGCGGCACCGGCCACAGCACCGGTAGCCGCAGCGGCGAGCACTTCGTCGTCGCAGGATCGTGCCGACCACGGCGGCCAGCTCGCCGGCCTGGACGGCGCCGACTCGGTCTACCTGCGCCAGCGCCGTACCGCGGTTGCCCCTGGCCTGGACCTGACGTCGTTCCAGCGGCTGCAACCGGGTGGCTGGGTCACCGGCAGCGTGATGACCGCCGATCTGAACACACCGTCCCTCTCACTCGGTCTCTCCGACGGCGGAGCGGTCTCCGGCGCCAACGCACCGGTGAGTGAGTTCGCCGACCAGCCGAACGTCGTCGCCGCGGTCAACGGCGACTACTACGACATGAACGCCTCGGACGCACCGGTCGGCACCGACATCGATCACGGCCGGGTCCACAACGCCGGGTCGACGCCGCGCCAGGCGTTCACCGTCACCGACGGCAAGGCCGCGATCCGCGCGCTGATGTCGGCGGCAACGCTCACCGCCGGCGGGTCCACCACCAAGGTCGCCGCGGTGAATTCGCCTACCTTCGCAGCGAACTCGGTCGGTCTGTTCACCTCACTCTGGGGCAAGTACCCGATCGGACGGCTGATCGGCAAGACCGAGCCGGTCCGCATCGTGACCGTGCGCAACGGCGTCGTCACGGCGGTCAGCAACGACCGGACTGCACTCGACAACGCGGCCGACATACCCTCCGGGAGCTCGATGCTCGTCGCGCGCGGCACTGCCGTCGACAACCTCGACCAGCTCGCCGTCGGCGACAAGGCATCGGTCACGGTCACGGCCAACGCGTCGGTGGATCTCGCGGTCGGAGGCAGCCAGCGGCTGCTCACCGACGGCGCGAAGACCTCTGACGATGAAGTCACCGCGGCCCGCACCGCGATCGGCATCAGCAAGGACGGCAGCCACCTCTGGGTCGTCAGCCTCGACGGCCGCCAGGGCGACAGCCACGGTATGACGATCCAGGAACTCGCCGGCTTCATGGATGATCTCGGCGCGTGGAACGCCGTCAACCTGGACGGCGGCGGCTCGACGGACCTGGTGGCCCGGCCTGCAGGCACCAAGGACCTGACCGTCGTCGGTCGTCCGTCCGACGGTGCGGAGCGGCACGTCTCCAATGCCCTCGTATTCCGGTCGACCGCGACGGGTCCGTCCACGAAGGTTGCCGTCCGGCCGGCTCTCCAGCCCGCGGCAGGCCTGGCCACCGATGGCGCCGCCGAGACACTGATCGGCCTGAGTCGCACGGTGCGCGGGACGCGACTGGCAGCCGATTTCGCCCCCACCGCCGGTGGCGGTCACTTCACCGTGGCGCCTGGTCATGTGCTGCAGCAGGTGTCCGGCAACCCCACGGAGACGGTGGTGCGCGGCCGCGCGACGGGCACCGCCGACGTGACCTTCCGCTCCGACCGCGACCGGAAATCCGTCCCGATCACCGTGCACGGCAAGGTTTCTCGCGTCATACCGTCCGACAGCGTGCTGTCGATCCCGTCGGCGGACGACACCGGCACACTCAGCCTGACCGCCGCGGACTCCGACGGGTTCACCGTGCCGGTCGAGACCCGCGATGTCGCAGTGACCGCCGGCGACGGCGTCACCGTCACCACCGAGGGACCCGCCGGATTCCGGATCACGCCGACCAGCGACAAGGTGTCCACCTCGATCACGTTCACCGTCGCCGGCCATCAGGTGACGGTCCCGGTCACCGTCGGGTATGACGAGAAGACGCTGGCCGACTTCACCGATGCGGCCTCGTGGACGTTCGCGGCCGACCGCGCCACCGGATCGGTCGCTCCGGCCGACGGACCGGACGGTAGCAAGGGGCTGGCACTCGGCTTCGATTTCAGCACGACCACCGCAACCCGTGGTGCGTATGCCGTGCCGCCCCAACCGATCTCGGTCCCAGGTCAGCCGCAGGCACTGTCGCTCTGGATCAAGGGCAACAGCAAGGGTGAATGGCCGCGGCTGATGGTCACCAAGGGTGACGGCACCACCACGAATCTGGACCCGGAACAGGGTGCGAGCAATCCGATTGTCACCTGGGACGGTTGGCAGCAGGTGCTCTTCCCCGTGCCGGCGGGGACGCCATACCCGTTGACAGTGACCAGAATCCGCTTCATGGAGACGCGGTCGGACGCGAGCTACACCGACCAGCTGGCGGTGGCCGGACTGACCGCACAGGTCCCGCCCGCGAGCTCGCTGCCCGACACGCCGTGGCCGACCGATCCGGCTGTCGTCACGAACGGCACCACCGACAACAGTCCGCAGCGGATCGCGGTCATGAGCGACACCCAGTTCGTCGCGCGCGACCCGAACTCGCCGATCGTGGCAGCCGGACGTCGTGCGTTGCGCGAGATCGTCGCGTCCAAGCCGGACCTGCTGGTCATCGACGGTGACCTGGTCGACGAGGCCTCCCCTGCGGACATCGCGTTCGCGAAGAAGTTCCTCGACGAGGAGGTCGGCACGAAGATCCCCTACATCTACGTTCCGGGCAATCACGAGGTAATGGGCGGCCCGATCAGCAACTTCGAGTCGGTCTTCGGTGCCACCTCGACACATCGCGACCTGGGTCGCACCAGGATCATCACGCTCGACTCGTCGTCGGGCACGCTGCACCCGGGCGGCTCGACGGAGCAGCTGCGGATGCTGCAGGAGCAGCTTGCCGACGCCGCGAAGAACCCGCGCATCACCGGCGTGCTCGTCTTCAACCATCACCCGGTCGACGACCCGCAGCCGGACAAGGCGTCGCAGCTCGGCGACCGCTACGAGGCAGCGGCGCTGGAGCGCAGTCTCGCCCAATTCACTGCAACCAGCGGCAAATCCGTTGCCCAGGTCAACGGTCACATCGGCATCTTCTACACCGACTCCGCCGGTGGCGTGACCCGCGTGACCAATGGCAACTCGGGCAAGACGCCGAGCGGCTCACCGGAGCAGGGCGGCTTCACCGGCTGGACGATGCTGGGCGTCGACCCCGGCGCCGGCCGGGTCGGGACCGTGCCACGGACCGGTGCCCGGCTGCAGTGGCTGCGCGTTCAGACCCACGCCCGGGTAGACGCGCTGAAGCTGTCCGCGCCGGCGACGCTCGCCGTCGGCCACACTGCGAAGGCCACCGCGACGATCGACCAGGACGAGACCCGCACGGTCCCGGTCGCTTGGCCGGTCAGCGCGCAGTGGGGTGGCCAGGGAGTCCGGATCGGCACGGGCCACGGACCGGCGATCGTGTCGTTCGACCCGGCCACCGGCACCCTCACCGGCCTGCGACGTGGCACCGCGACGCTGCGGGTCACCGTCAACGGAGTCACGCAGGACGCGACGATCCGGGTCGGCTGACGGTCACGCCGCCGCGGTGGCCTTCTCCAGGTCGGCCAGCGCGTCCTCGAGGTGGTGGATCATCCGCTGCACCGACGGGGCGCTGCTGCGGCAGGCGGTGATGCCGAAGTCGATCTGGTCGTCATACGTGACCAGCGTGATGTTCATGGCCAGGCCGTCCAACGGGATCGACGCCGGGTACGTGCCCTCGAGGTGAGCACCGTTGAAATACATCTGTTTTCGTGGTCCGGGCACATTGGAGATGATGACGTTGAACGGCGGCCGGCCGCCCAGGCTGTATGTCGGGAGCATCGACAGCCCGAGTCCGGCGACGTTGTAGCCCGACATCAGCAACAGCTGCAGCGTGGTGAGTTCCCCCATGGTCTGCTTGGCCGCGGTCGTGGACTCGTGGACCGCCTCGATCCGCTCGACCGGGTCCTCGAGATCCGTGCCGAGGTTCGCGATCATCGCACCGATCTCGTTGCCGCCGACCTCGCTCTTCTCGTCCCGGAGGTTGATCGGGCACATGGCCGTCAGCGACCGGTCCGGCAGCTCGTCGAGCTCGCCCAGGTAACGACGCAGCGCACCGCCGCAGACCGCGAGCACGCAGTCGTTCAGCGACACGTCGCACGCCGTCGCCACGGCCCGGAACCGCTCGAGGCCGAACGACTGGGCGACGAAGCGGCGAGCGCCGCCGATCCGGCCGTTGAGGATCGTCCGCGGCGCGTCGAAGGGTGTCGTCAACCCGGTGTCACGCAACGACCGGTAGGCGACCTTCAGCGAGTTGGGCCCGATGCTGGCCAACTCGCCGGCGACGTCGAGACCGCCGCGCAGCAGGGTGATCGGGTTCGGCATACCCAGCCCTGACCGTTTGCCGCCCACCGTGCCCTCGACCGCTTCGGCCGGCAACGCGTAGGGCGGGATGCAGTCACGCGCGTCGGGGTCGGGACTGCACGCCTGCTGCATGAGGTGCAGTGCGGACACGCCGTCGACCAGAGCGTGGTGGACCTTGGTGAAGACGGCGACGCGGCCGTCCTCGAGCCCCTCGACGGTGTGCACCTCCCACAGTGGCCGGTGCCGGTCGAGCAGCGACCCCTGCCACCGCGATGCGAGCTCGAACAGCTCGCGCAACCGCGCCGGCCCGGGCACCGCCGACCGCCGGATGTGGTGGTCCAGATCCAGGCTGTTGTCGACCGACCAGCGGAAGTTGCCGAGCAGCCCCACCGGGTCCTTGGGCTTGAGCCGGAAGCGCGGGCTGATCTGCTCGGGTTCGATCGCCATCAGCTGGTCGCGCACCCAGGTCGCGGGTTCGCCGTCGGGGACGGTGAACAGCTGGAGGCCGCCGACGTGCATCGGATGCTCGCGCGACTCGATCAGCAGGAAGCCCGAATCGACCGGTCCCATTCCTGGCATGCGTTTCTCCGCCTCTCCGTTCAAGGTCACCCTGGTTACGCCACGGTAGGCCTAGGGTAAGGCTCCGGACAGCGGCACTTCACGTGCTGGACCAGTCAATCGACGGAGGACGAGGTATGACGTCGCCGGCCCGGTCGACACCCGCGCGGATGACCGCGGTCAGATCGAAGTTCCCACGGACCAGCCGTCGGTCCGCAGCGTTGGCCGGCGGCATGCGCTCGGTCGCCAAGCCGGCGCTCAACGCGTGGAGCTATGCGCCGGTCCTGTCCAGGCTGTCGCGCGTCATGGACCGGACCGCCGACCGGCTGACGCTGCCGAACGGCACCACGGTCGAGACCGTCCAGCTGGGCGCCTGCCACGCGGAATGGGTCCGCGCACCCCGCGCCCGCGACGACGGCGCCGTCCTCTACCTGCACGGTGGTGCGTTCATCGTCTGCAGCCTGGCCTCGCACCGGCGGTTGGTCGCGGCCACCTCGCGCGTCTGCCGGGTGCCGGTGCTCAACGTCGACTTCCGGATGCTGCCCGAGGTCACCATCGAGGGCATGATCGGCGACTGTCTGGCCGGATACCGCTGGCTGCTCGACCAGGGCTATGCGCACGACCGGATCAGCATCGTCGGTGATTCGGCCGGCGGCTACCTCGCGTTCGCGGTCGCGCTCGCGCTGCGCGACGAGAACCTGCCGATGCCGGCATCGATCGCCGGTATGTCGCCGCTGCTCGACCTCAGCGTCGAGCGCAAGGCGGCCAGTCCGCACAGCGAGAAGTGCGACCTGTTCACGGTGCGGGCGTGTCGTGCGCTGCAGCACCTCGTCGCCCACGTCGACGACCTGCACGAGACCCAGGGTGAGCGGGTCTGTCCGATCGACGCCGACCTGCACGGGTTGCCGCCGGTGCTCATCCAGATGGGGTCGCGGGAGATCCTGCGGCCGGACGCCGAGGTGATGACCGACCGCCTGGCGGCCGCCGGAGTGCCGACGCAGTTGCAGATCTGGACCGGTCAGGTGCACGTATTCCAGGCGGCGGCGTCGTGGGTGCCCGAGGCCGCCGCGGCCATGCGGGAGCTCGGCCGCTTCGTGCGTGGCAACCTCGCGGCCGGTCAGCCCGCGGGCAGTTCGCGGGTCGCGCGCGCCTCCTCGGCGCGCGCCGCCAGTTCGTCATCCGCCGGGTAGCTGACCTCTTCCAGGCACAGTCCGTGCGGGGGCATCACGCGGACGCCCGGGTCGCGCTGCCGAGCGGTCAACACCTGCGCAGGCCACTCCTCGGTATGCCGCCCCAGTCCGACCGGGACCACGGAGCCCACCAGCGAACGCACCATCGAGTGACAGAACGCGTCGGCCAGGACCGTGCCGACCAGGACACCATCGGCGTCCCGCTCCCAGTGGTAATCGAGCAGCGTACGGACCGTCGTCGCACCCTCGCGCTTCTTGCAGAACGCCGCAAAGTCCTTCAGCCCCACCAGTTTTCGCGAAGCGACGGTCATGGCATCGACGTCCAGCGGTCCACGGACCACGACCGTGTCGCGTCGGCGGATCGGGTCGGCAGCGGCGGGATCGTCGAGCAGGCGATAGCTGTAGCGACGGGACACCGCCGAGAAACGCGCGTCGAACCCGGGCGCCGCGGGCGCCACACGGTGCACGACCATGTCGGACGGCAACACCCCACCGAGCCGGGTGACTGCCGCCTCCGATGGGCCGCGACTCGAACGGCCGGGGAGGGCGGCATACAAGGCGTTGTCGAGGTCGACGTGGCACACCGCGCCGCGCGCGTGCACCCCGGCGTCGGTACGCCCGGCGACCGTCAGTTTCGGCGGGTCGCACCGCAGGATGGTGCCGAGTCCCTCGGACAGGGTCTGCTCCACGGTGCGCCGGCCGGGCTGTGCGGCCCAGCCGGAGAAGTCGGTGCCGTCATACCCGAAGTCGATCCGCAACCGCATGGCGGAAGCCTATCCGCCGCCGAACATGGTCAATCGTCCAATTTCGCACGCCGGCGCCATACGCGTGCCAGGATGCCGAAGGTGAGCTACTCGCCCCGTGCCGCCATCGCGGCGGCCTACTT
Organism: Flexivirga sp. G2; assembly: GCF_055397625.1. Classification (NCBI taxonomy): domain Bacteria; kingdom Bacillati; phylum Actinomycetota; class Actinomycetes; order Micrococcales; family Dermacoccaceae; genus Flexivirga; species Flexivirga sp. G2. The sequence goes on along the minus strand of NZ_AP039675.1, from coordinate 821,970 downwards.
CGCCCAGGGCTGTGTCTTCCTGTCGCTGACGACGCGCCTGCCGAAGTTCGAGGACCACTGGGGCATCTCGCAATTGGGCCTGACCCTGATCATGCTGATGATCGTGTTGCTCGCCGGCGGCGGATCTCTGCTGTCCGAGAAACTCGCACCGCGACGTGGCAGCGCGATCGTGCTGCGCGCCGGCCTGCTCGGGATCGTCGTCGCGCTGGTGATCAGCGGCAATGCGCCGAACATCCCGGTCCTCATCGCCGGGCTGGCGATCTACGGCGTGTGCCTGGGCATGGTGGACGCGACCACGAACATGCAGGCCGTGTCGCTCGAACATCAGCTGCGGCGGACCGTGCTGCCGTCCTTCCACGGCGCCTGGACCGCCGGCGGCATCGCCGGCACGCTGATCACGCTGGCGCTGCCGCATGCGTCCATCGCACTCCTGTCGAGCGGGCTGGCGGTGATCCCGCTCGTCGTCGGCTTCGCGCGCTTCCTGCCGGGCTCCGGGGCGGCGCCGGATCCGGCGACGGCACAAGGCATTCCGTGGCGGCCGATCCTGCTGGTCGGCGCAGCCTGCGTGATCTTCTACACCGTCGACACGGCCTCGACCACGTGGGGATCGGTCTACTTCGACCACACCCTCGACGCACCGCACGGCCTCGTCGCGCTGGCCACCCTCCCCTACCTGGTGGCCTCGCTGGGCGCCCGGGTCCTGGGTGATCGACTCACCGACCGGCTGGGCGCGACCCGGCTGCTCGGCAGCGGAGCGGCGATCGCGATCGTCGGGCTGGTCGTGGTGGTCGCCGCTCCGTCCTGGCCGGTCGGGATCGTCGGCTTCCTGGTCCTCGGCGCCGGGATCGCCGTCGTCGCCCCGCTGTCCTATTCGGCTGCGGCGACCCTGGCTCGAGGCGGCGGCGACCTCGACCCGGACACCGCGCGCGCTCGCACCGATGCGGTCATCGCCCGCTTCAACCAGTTCAACTACGTCGGTGCCCTGGTCGGGTCGGTGCTCACCGGTGCGATCGGCACCGGCTCGCTGCGCATCGGGTATGCCGTGCCGGTCGTCCTGCTGCTCGCGCTCTTCCCGCTGGCGAAGGTCTTCGACCGGTCCCGGTTGGCCGCAGCGGCGACGGCCGGCTGAGGCGGGGCAGCGGGGGTGCGCCGGGGCACGCCTGAACCAAACTCTCCCCAGGGGAACCTTCGGCACACCCGGACCGGCATACCCGGGACCGTTCTCGACCCTGGGGAGACTTCGGCACACCCGCGCCGGTCGCCAGACAACGACAAAGCGGCCCGGACCCGCAGTTGCGGATCCGGGCCACTTCAGTGGACCTGGAGGGTCACTCCTCGTCGGCGCCCTCGGCGTCGTCGGCCTCGACCTGCTGGGCCTTCTCGCCACCGGCCGGCTCGAAGCCGGCTGCAGCAGCGGCCTCGGCGGTCGTGAACCAGACCTCGGCGACGGTCGAGTCGTACCAACGCGATCCGGCCACGTGGTACTTCATCGAGTCCTCGTTGCCCTTGACCGTGAACTTCTCGGCGTCGGGCGACGCGCCACCCTCGAGGGGGACTGCCGACTCGGGACCGAACTTGCCCTCGGCGACCTCGTCGGTGGACGCAGCAGCGGCGGCGTCCTCCTTGACCGAGCGCTTGGTGGCGGCCTCGGCCTCGGCGACAACGGCGCGCTTCGGCTTGGCGTTGACGGGCTCGCGGACGAGCTCGATGACGGCCATCGGCGCGTTGTCACCCTTGCGGGGACCGATCTTGGTGATGCGGGTGTAACCACCCTGGCGGTCGGTCATGTCCGGCGCGATCTCGGTGAAGAGACGGTGCACGACACCCTTGTCACGGATGACAGTCATGACACGACGACGAGCGTGCAGGTCACCGCGCTTGGCGAAGGTCACCAGACGCTCGGCGAGCGGGCGCAGGCGCTTGGCCTTGGCCTCGGTCGTGGTGATCCGGTCGTGCTCGAACAGTGCCTGCGCCAGGTTGGCCAGGATCAGCCGCTCGTGCGCGGGGCCGCCACCGAGACGGGGACCCTTTGTTGGGGTAGGCATGAATACTCCTTGTATGTCGAATCACGTTGCGTTGCAGCGTGATTCACCGAACTTTGGTGGCGTTGCTCAGTACTGCTCGTCTTCGGCGAAGCTGCCGTCGGCGTCCTCGTCGTCGTAACGGTCCGCAATGGCGCTCGCGTCGAACCCGGGAGGGCTGTCCTTGAGCTGCAGGCCCATCTCGACCAGCTTGTCCTTGACCTCGTCGATGGACTTCGCACCGAAGTTGCGGATGTCCAGCAGGTCGGCCTCGCTGCGTCCGACGAGCTCACCCACGGTGTGGATGCCCTCGCGCTTGAGGCAGTTGTAGGAGCGGACGGTCAGGTCCAGGTCCTCGATCGGCAGGGCCAGGTCCGCGGCCAGCGCGGCGTCGGTCGGGCTCGGGCCCATGTCGATGCCCTCGGCCTCGACGTTGAGCTCACGGGCCAGGCCGAACAGCTCGACCAGCGTCTTGCCGGCGGAGGCCATGGCATCGCGCGGGGCGATGGCGTTCTTGGTCTCCACGTCGACGATCAGCTTGTCGAAGTCGGTGCGCTGCTCGACACGGGTCGCCTCGACCTTGTAGGTCACGGCGAGCACCGGCGAGTAGATCGAGTCGACCGGGATGCGGCCGATCTCGTGGTCGGCGGACTTGTTCTGCTGCGCCGAGACGTAGCCGCGACCGCGCTCGACGGTCAGCTCCATCTCGATCTTGCCCTTGTCGTTCAGGGTGGCGATGTGCAGGTCGGGGTTGTGCACCTCGACACCGGCCGGCGGCGCGATGTCCGCGGCGGTGACCTCACCGGCGCCCTGCTTGCGCAGGTACATGACGACCGGCTCGTCGTGCTCGGACGAGACGACCAGACCCTTGACGTTCAGGATGATCTCGGTGACGTCCTCCTTGACCCCGGGGATCGTGGAGAACTCGTGCTGCACACCGTCGATGCGCAGGCTGGTGACGGCGGCACCCGGGATGCTCGAGAGCAGGGTGCGACGCAGCGAGTTGCCGAGCGTGTAGCCGAAACCCGGCTCCAGCGGCTCGATGACGAAACGCGAACGGTTGTCGGAGACAACGTCTTCGCTCAGAGAGGGGCGCTGTGCGATAAGCACTGTGTCTTTTCCTTTCCTCAGGGCGACCGCTATATGAAGCCCTGTGAACCCGGCAGGCGACTCTGTATTCGCCCGCGGTTATGCAGTTGTGCCGAGTGACGGCTTCTTCGCCGAGTGACGGCGAGATCTGACCGTCACTCACCGAAGAAGCCGTCACTCGCGATCTCAGGTGACCGCCGGACCCCAGCTTGCCTGAACGACAAGCCGACCGGCGCGGAGGCGACGACCAGGTCAGGCAGCGGTGCAAGCGAGCTTGCGAGCCGCACCGCTGCCCGACCTGCGAGGAGCCGTAGCAGAAAGCTCAGTTCTTGGAGTACAACTCGACGATGAGCTGCTCGGTGAGAGCGATGTCGATCTGCTCGCGAACCGGCAGCGAGTGGATCAGGATCTGCAGCGTCTCCGGGACGACGTGCATCCAGGCCGGGGCCTGACGCTCACCGAAGGTCTCGCGAGCGAGCTGCACCGGGAACTTCTCCCGGGACTGCTTGCGGACGGTGATGATGTCGTACTGCTCGACGCGGTAGGACGGAACGTCGACGCGCTTGCCGTTGACCTCGAAGTGACCGTGGGTCACCATCTGGCGGGCGGCGCGGCGGGTACGCGCCAGGCCGGCGCGGTAGATGACGCTGTCCAGGCGCGACTCCAGGATGACCAGCAGGTTCTCACCGGTCTTGCCGGGGCGACGAGCTGCTTCCTTGTAGTAGCGGACGAACTGCTTCTCCATGACGCCGTAGGTGAAGCGAGCCTTCTGCTTCTCCTGCAGCTGGGTGAGGTATTCCTTCTCCTGCACCCGGCCACGGCCGTGCTGGCCGGGCGGGAAGGGGCGCATCTCGAAGTTCTTGTCGCCACCGACGAGGTCGGTCTTGAGACGACGCGACTTCTTGGTGATCGGGCCGGTGTAACGGGCCATGAGTCAAATCTCCTTCAGAAAGTCTGGTCGCGCTCAGCTACGACGCTTGGGCTGGCGGACACCGTTGTGCGGCTGCGGGGTGACGTCGGAGATCGCTCCGACCTCGAGGCCGGCAGCAGCCAACGAACGGATGGCGGTCTCACGGCCCGAACCCGGGCCCTTGACGAAGACGTCGACCTTGCGCATGCCGTGGTCCATCGCACGACGCGCGGCGGCCTCGGCGGCCATCTGCGCGGCATACGGCGTCGACTTGCGCGAGCCCTTGAAGCCGACCTGGCCGGCGGACGCCCACGAGATCACTGCACCGGTCGGGTCGGTGATCGAGACGATGGTGTTGTTGAAGGTGCTGCGGATGTAGGCGTGGCCCGCAGCGACGTTCTTCTTCTCCTTGCGGCGCACCTTCTTGGCGCCGGAAGCCTGACGGCTCTTGGGAGGCATGAATTCTCCTGAAAACTAAAGACGATGTGGTGAGAGGTGTCCCGATCGCGTGGAACGCGAAGGGATTACTTGGCCTTCTTCTTACCGGCGACCGTGCGCTTCGGGCCCTTGCGGGTGCGAGCGTTGGTCTTGGTGCGCTGGCCGTGCACGGGCAGACCCCGGCGGTGGCGCAGGCCCTGGTAGGAACCGATTTCGACCTTGCGGCGAATGTCAGAGGCGATCTCACGCCGCAGGTCACCTTCGAGGCGGTAGTTGCCCTCGAGGTAGTCACGCAGCTTGACGACTTCGTCTTCGGAGAGGTCGCGGACACGAGTGTCCGGGCTGACGCCGGTGGATTCCAGCGCCGCAGCGGCGCGGGTCTTCCCGACGCCGAAAATGTAGGTGAGTGCAACCTCGACGCGCTTCTCACGCGGCAGGTCGACACCAATCAAGCGTGCCATCAGGCAGTTCTCCTGTTGTCTCGCAGAGGTCTGGTGCGTGATCGGTCCCGCGTCAGCCGGAGTGGCTGGATTGCTGGGTCCCGGGCCTCTGCGCCCGGGGTGACGTCCACGCCAGAGATCTGTCGTGGAGTGAGGATCACGCGAATAGAAAGGATTTTCAGTTGTTCACTTCTTGCGTCGGATGACGAAGACGCGAGTTGTGCAGGTGGTCAGCCCTGACGCTGCTTGTGGCGAGCGTTCTCACAGATCACCATGACCCGACCGTTGCGGCGGATCACCTTGCACTTGTCGCAAATCTTCTTGACGCTCGGCTGGACCTTCATCGCACCTTTTGTCTTGAAGTCAGGTCACCGCGGAAAGGCGGTGACGGGGCGAGCTTTGCCGATGGATCAGCGGTAACGGAAGACGATCCGGCCACGGGTCAGGTCATACGGGCTGAGCTCCACCACTACGCGGTCCTCGGGGAGAATCCGGATGTAGTGCTGTCGCATCTTCCCGGAGATGTGCGCGAGCACCTTGTGACCGTTGGTCAGCTCCACCCGGAACATTGCGTTCGGGAGGGCCTCGACGATCGTGCCCTCGATCTCGATGACACCGTCCTTCTTGGCCATGCCTTCCTAACTGATTCTCGGCGGGACACTCTCCGGTTGAGAATGCCCCTGCTGGCATCGGGTAATGACGTGCAGATTGCCCATGTCCGGACACACGCCGACCACACTCAGTGGTGAAACCCCCGATGTGGATGGCGGGCGGACCGTGTCCGGGCAAGCAGACACTCCAGACCCGACAGGTCAGTCTACCCGTCGACCCCGCACGCCCCAAATCGGCGGGAACGGAGCACTCTCGGCTCCGCGCCCGCTGTTCAGCCTGCAGCCGACAGCACGGTCGTTCCGGATGTCGGTGTCGGCTGCAGGCTGTTCCGGCTCAGTTTCCGGTCGCGTCGGTCTCCGGGGCCTCCGTCGGCTTCTCGGCGACCGGCTTCAGCGGCGACGAGTCCGTCTTCCCCCACGCGGCCCATCCGTCCGGGCTGGGCCCGGTCGGCTCGTCCGGCTTGTTCTTCTTCTGCGGTGCGTCGGCCATGCGCTCTTCCCCTTCGGTTGCGCCCGGCTACTCGATCGGGGCGTAGGTCGCACCGACCCTGCCGAGCTCGGCGGCTCCCCCATCAACTGCAGTCAGCACCCAGAGGCCGCCATCGGTCACTGCAACAGTGTGCTCCCAATGAGCCGCACGTGCACCGTCGTTCGTGACAACGGTCCATTCGTCCGCGAGTTCATGGGACTCGTGGGTGCCGAGTGTCAGCATCGGCTCGACCGCGACGGTTGCACCGACCCGCACCCGCGGACCGTGTGGCCGCACCCGCTCGTTGTAGACGGTGGGCTCCATGTGCATCTCGGTGCCGATGCCGTGGCCGGTGTAGCCGTCGAGAATGCCGTAGTCACGATCGTCGGCGCGGCCGCTGCTGCGCACCGAGTCCTCGATGTCGCCGCCGATGTCGTAGATGCCGATGCCCGGACGCAACGCGGCGATGCCTGCCCAGAGCGCCCGGCGGGTGGCTGCGGAGAGCTGCAGGTCGGCGTCGTGTCCGGCGTCGTCCCCGCCCACGACCACCGTGATCGCGGCATCCCCGTGCCAGCCGGCGACGATCGCGCCGCAGTCGATCGAGACCAGGTCACCGTCGTGCAGCACCCGGTCGCCCGGGATCCCGTGCACGACCTCGTCGTTCACCGAGACGCACAACGTGCCCGGGAAGCCGTAGTAGCCCAGGAAGCTCGGTATGCCGCCGTGCCCGCGGATGAACTCCTCGGCGACCGTGTCGAGGTCGCGCGTCGTCATACCGGCGCGGACCGAGCCGGCCAGCAGCTCGAGGCACTCCCCGACGACCAGCCCGGCCCGGCGCATGAGCAGGATCTGCTCCGGCGTCTTGACCGGCAACCGCTCCCGGCCGAGTATCACGCGGTCGCGAGTCCGTCCAGCGCGGCGTCGATGCGCTCGGTCACCTCGTCCAGGTCGCCGACACCGTCGATCGGGACCACCAGGTTGCGCTCGGAGTAGATCCGCACCAGCGGTGCGGTCTCCTCACGGAAGATGCGCTGCCGCTCGCGGATGACCTCTTCGGTGTCATCGGTGCGGCCGCTGGTCTCCGCGCGCTTCACCAGTCGCGCGACGAGCTCCTGGTCGTCGACCTGCAGCTCCAGCACCGCGTCCAGCTGCTGTCCCCAACCGGCGAGCAGCTCGTCGAGCGCCTCGACCTGCGCGACCGTGCGCGGGTAGCCGTCGAGCAGGAAGCCGTCCCGTGCGTCGTCAGCGGCCAGCCGGTCGGCCACGATCTCGTTGGTGATCTCGTCGGTGACGTAACCGCCGGCGTCGAGGATCCCCTTGACCTGCTTGCCGAGCGGAGTCTCACGTCGAATGTTGTCCCGGAAGATGTCGCCGGTCGAGATGTGCGGGATGCGCCGAGATCCGGTGATCCGCTCGGCTTGCGTGCCCTTGCCCGCACCAGGCGGACCCAGAATGATGAGGCGCATTTATCTCAGGAACCCTTCGTAGTGATGCTGCTGCAGCTTGGAGTTGATCTGCTTGACGGTATCGAGACCGACACCTACGAGGATGATGATGGAGGCGCCACCGAACGGGAAGTTCTGGTTGGTCCCCACCAGGGCCAGCGCGATCAGCGGGATGAGCGCCAGGATCGCCAGGTAGATCGCGCCGCCGACGGTGATGCGGGACAGCACGTAGTTGATGTACTTCGAGGTCGCCTTACCGGCGCGCACGCCCGGGATGAACGACCCGGACTGCTTCAGCCCGTCCGCGACCTCGTCGGGCTGGTAGGTGATCGACACGTAGAAGAACGTGAAGAACAGGATCAGGATCGTGTAGACGATCATGTATGACGGGTGGTCGCTCTTGCCGAGGTTGTTGAAGATCCACTCGGCCCATCCGGCCGGCGCCTTGCTACCGCCCTGCGGGTTGGTGAACTGCGCGACCATCACCGGCAACGACAGCAACGAGCTGGCGAAGATGATCGGGATGACGTTGGCCATGTTGACCTTGAGCGGGATGTAGGTGGAGGTGCCGCCATACATCCGCCGGCCGATCATCCGCTTGGCGTACTGCACCGGCAGGCGGCGGATGGAGTTCTCGACGTAGACCACGATGGTCAGGATGACCAGGCCCATCAGGACCACCATGAAGAACTTGCCCCAGCCCTGGTTGTGGATCGACCAGATCTCCGAGGGCACCCGGGCGGCGACCGAGACGAGGATCAGGATCGACATACCCTGGCCGACGCCCTTCTCGGTGACCTGCTCACCGAGCCACATGATCAGGCCGGTGCCGGCGGTGAAGGTCAGCACCATGATGATCAGCGTCGGCATCGCACCGTCGGTCATGATGTTGCCGCACGCCGGCCCGTTGCCCAGGATCGACTGCGGGTTGTTGTGCACCGCGGTGACCAGCGTCGAGGACTGCAGGATGGCCAGACCGATCGTCAGATAACGCGTGTACTGCGTCATCTTGGTCTGGCCGGACTGGCCTTCCTTCTTCAGCTGCTCGAACTTCGGGATGACGACCGTCAGCAACTGCACGATGATCGTCGCGGTGATGTAGGGCATGATGCCCAGCGCGAAGATCGACAGCTGCAGCAGCGCGCCACCGGAGAAGAGGTTGGCCAGGCCGAGCAGCGACTGCTGGCCCGCGCCCTTCTGACAGGCCTGGACCTGGGAGTAGTTGATGCCGGGGGCCGGGATGTGCGATCCGAGCCGGAACACCGCGACGATAGCCAGCGTGAACAAGATCTTGTTCCGCAGCTCGGGCGTGCGAAACGCGCGGCCGAAGACGTTGAACAACGTGAGTCCTCCTGGGCGAACCTCCGCGGGAGAAGGTAGGCCGTGACAAGTGCCGGCAGGTCCGGTGCGGACCCTCGAGCCGGCCGGGCCCACACCGTTCGGTGGAGGCACGTGTTGAGCTGGCTGAAGTTTATTCGGTGCCAGAGATTACCTGGCCGGTTCTGCGCGAGAGCCGTTGGGATACGCAAAGCCTCCCGCCGGTGCCCGATATATGCGAAACGCTCCGCGGGAACAACGAGACGTGCTGTCCCGTCGTTCCCGCGGAGCGCTTACGCGTGCGGATCAGACACTGGTCAGGGTGCCGCCCGCCGCTTCGACCTTTTCCTTGGCCGAATCGGAGAACTTCTGCACGGAGAGGTTCACCTTGACGGTGATCTCGCCGGTGCCGAGCACCTTGACCGGCTGGCCCTTGCGGACCGCGCCCTTGGCGACCAGGTCCTCGACGGTGATGTCGCCACCGTCGGGGAACAGTGCCGAGATCTTGTCCAGGTTGACAACCTGGTACGTGACCTTGAACGGGTTCTTGAAGCCCCGCATCTTCGGCAGTCGCATGTGGATCGGCGTCTGGCCACCCTCGAAGCCCTCGGGCACCTGGTAGCGCGCCTTCGTTCCCTTGGTGCCGCGACCGGCGGTCTTGCCCTTCGAGCCCTCACCGCGACCCACACGGGTCTTCGCGGTCTTGGCACCGGGAGCAGGACGCAGGTGGTGCACCTTCAGTGCGTGCGTCTTCTCTTCAGCCATCACTTCTCCTCAACGGTCACCAGGTGGGCGACCGCGCGAACCATGCCACGGAACTCCGGGCTGTCCGGCTTCTCGACCGTGTGACCGATCCGCTTCAGGCCGAGCGACCGCAAGGTCTCCCGGTGTTGCGGCTTGCCACCGATCTCCGAACGGATCTGCGTCACAACCAACGTGTTCGCCATCAGGCACCTGCCTTGTCGTTCTGCGCGGCGGCGGTGGCCTCGGCCATCGCGTAACGCATCCGGGCCGGGGCAACCTGGTCCAGCGGCAGACCGCGACGGGCCGCAACGGCCTCCGGGCGCTCGAGGCCCTTCAGCGCGGTGACGGTCGCGTGCACGATGTTGATCGCGTTGTCCGAGCCGAGCGACTTGGACAGGACGTCGTGGATGCCGGCGCACTCCAGGACGGCGCGCACCGGGCCACCGGCGATGACACCGGTACCGGGGCTGGCCGGACGGAGCAGGACGACGCCCGCTGCATCCTCACCCTGCACCGGGTGAGGGATGGTGCCGCCGATCATCGGGACGCGGAAGAAGGACTTCTTCGCCTCCTCGACACCCTTGGCGATGGCGGACGGAACTTCCTTGGCCTTGCCGTAGCCGACACCGACGCTGCCCTGGCCGTCACCGACGACGACGAGCGCGGTGAAGCTGAAGCGGCGACCACCCTGCACAACCTTGGACACACGGTTGATGGTGACGACGCGCTCCAGGTACTGGTTACGGTCGTCGCCACCGCGGCGACCACCGCGGTCGTTGTCCCGACCGCCGCGACGGTTGTTGTTCTCGTTGTTGTTCGAGCTGCTGCCGGCTCCGGCAGCGCCTCGACGCTGGGGTCCAGGCATCAGTGCTTCCTCATTTCGACATTGAACGTGGTCATCAGAGAGTCAGTCCACCTTCCCGGGCACCGTCCGCGATGGCGGCGACCCGACCGGCGTACTTGTTGCCGCCGCGGTCGAAGACGACTGCCTCGACACCGGCTGCCTTGGCACGCTCTGCAACCAGCTCGCCGACCTTGCGGGCCTTGGCGGTCTTGTCGCCGTCGAGCGCACGCAGGTCCGCCTCCATGGTCGACGCGGACGCGACGGTCTTGCCGACGGTGTCGTCGACGACCTGCACGAACACGTGACGCGAGGAGCGGTTGACGACCAGGCGGGGACGCTGCGCCGTACCGGTGACACGCTTGCGCAACCGGAAGTGGCGACGAGCGCGGGCCGCAGCCTTGCTCGTGGAACGCTTCACAATCTTTGCCATGGCTTACTTACCAGCCTTTCCGACCTTGCGGCGGATGTGCTCGCCTTCGTAACGAACACCCTTTGCCTTGTACGGGTCGGGCTTGCGCAGCTTGCGGATGTTGGCGGCAACCTCACCGACCTGCTGCTTGTCGACACCGCTGACCGAGAACCGGGTGGGGTTCTCGACCGCGAAGGTGATGCCCTGGGGAGCCTTGACCAGGATCGAGTGGCTGTAGCCGAGAGCGAACTCGAGGTCCGAACCCTTGGCGGTCACGCGATAACCGGTTCCGTGGATCTCCAGCTTCTTGGTGAAGCCATCGGTCACACCAACGACCATGTTGTTGATGAGGCTGCGGGTCAGTCCGTGGCGGGACCGCGAGTCGCGCTCATCGTTGGGGCGCGATACGTCGATCACACCGTCCTCGCCCTTGGCGACGGTGATCGGCTCCGGCACAGTGAGCTCGAGCTGGCCCTTGGGGCCCTTGACCGACACGGCCTGGCCGTTGATGGTCACCTCGACACCGCTGGGCACCGGAACGGGAAGACGTCCAATACGCGACATCTGTCTATCTCCTTATCTGTTCCGGGTCACCAGACGTAGGCGAGGACTTCCCCGCCAACGCCCTTGCTCGCCGCTTGCCTGTCAGTCAGCAGGCCGGACGAAGTGGAAAGGATGGCAACGCCGAGACCGCCGAGAACCTTCGGCAGGTTGGTGGACTTGGCGTAGACCCGCAGGCCGGGCTTGCTCACGCGGCGGACGCCGGCGATGGAGCGCTCCCGGTTGGGGCCGTACTTCAGATCGATGGTGAGCGTCTTGTCGACGCCCTCGCCCTCGACGCGGAAGCCGGAGATGTAACCCTCCGCCTGGAGGATCTCGGCGATGTGCGCCTTGAGCTTGCTGTGCGGCATGGTCGCCGCGTCGTGGTGCGCCGAGTTGGCGTTCCGCACGCGGGTCAGCATGTCCGCGATCGGGTCGGTCATGGTCATGGTGGGCACTTGCCCTTCTCACCGTGGTTTCTGCCCCGTTGCCGGATGCGGACCTTCGGTGTAGTTGTTACGTGGTTTATGCAGGGTGCGCTGGCTGCGCTGGTATGGCGAAGGCGAACCCTCGCCATACCGACTTCACCAGCTCGACTTGGTGACGCCGGGCAGCTCGCCCCGGTGCGCCATCTCGCGCAGGCAGATCCGGCACAGGCCGAACTTGCGGTAGACCGAGTGCGGACGTCCGCAGCGCTGGCAGCGGGTGTAACCGCGCACGGCGAACTTCGGCTTCTTGTTGGCCTTGTTGACCAGGGACTTCTTGGCCATCAGTTCTCCTTGAAGGGGAATCCGAGGTGGCGCAGCAGAGCGCGGCCCTCGTCATCGGTGCTCGCGGTGGTCACGACCGTGATGTCCATACCCCGGACGCGGTCGATCTTGTCCTGGTCGATCTCGTAGAAGACCGACTGCTCGGTCAGACCGAACGTGTAGTTGCCGTTGCCGTCGAACTGCTTGCCCGACAGGCCGCGGAAGTCGCGGATGCGGGGCAGTGCGATGGACACCAGACGGTCCAGGAACTCCCACATGCGGTCGCCGCGCAGCGTGGTGTGCGCGCCGATCGGCATACCCTCGCGCAGCTTGAACTGCGCGATGGACTTGCGGGCCTTGGTCACGGCCGGCTTCTGACCGGTGATGGCCGCCAGGTCCTTGATGGCGCCGTCGATCAGCTTGGAGTCCCGGGCGGCGTCGCCGACACCCATGTTGACGACGACCTTGGTCACCGTCGGAACCTGCATCACGTTGGCGAAGGTGAACTCGTCCTGCAGCTTGCCCTTGATCTCGGAGTGGTAGCGCTCCTTGAGACGGGGCATGACCTTCTCAGTGCTGGTCGCAGTCATCTCAGAGGTCCTTTCCGGATCGCACCGACACGCGGGTGCGCACGGTCTTGGTCCGACCGTTGCGCTCCACCTGCTCCTCGCGGATGCGGATGCGGGTCGGCTTCTTGGTCTCGGGGTCCACGATCATCACGTTGCTCACGTGGATCGGAGCCTCGGTGACCTCGATGCCACCGGCACCGCCGCCCGGCTGACCGGCCTTCACGTGCTTGGTGATCCGGTTGACACCCTCGACCAGCACACGCTGGCGCTCGGGGTCCACCGAGATGACCTTGCCCTGCAGGCCCTTGTCCTTGCCGGACATGACCTGGACCAGGTCGTTCTTCTTGATCTTCATCTTCGGCTTGCCTGCCATGTTCAGAGCACCTCCGGCGCGAGCGAGATGATCTTCATGAACTTCTTGTCACGCAGCTCGCGGCCCACCGGGCCGAAGATGCGCGTGCCACGAGGATCACCGTCGGTCTTGAGGATGACCGCAGCGTTCTCGTCGAACTTGATGTAGCTGCCGTCCGGACGGCGCTTCTCCTTGCGGGTGCGCACGACAACGGCCTTGACGACATCGCCCTTCTTGACGTTGCCGCCCGGGATGGCGTCCTTGACGGTCGCCACGATGGTGTCACCGATGCCGGCGTAGCGACGTCCCGAGCCACCGAGCACACGGATGCACAAGATCTCCTTGGCACCGGTGTTGTCGGCGACGCGCAGTCGCGACTCCTGCTGGATCACGTTTCTTCTCCTGTCGTCTCACTGGTTCTCGCCTGTGACGAGCCTTGCGGAACGGATGTGGTGTCAGTGCGGTGACGGTGTCACCGCGGTGGTGCGCAGGGCCCGGGCGTTTCCGCCCATGCCCCGCGAACGATTACTTGGCCTTCTCGAGGATCTCGACGACGCGCCAGCGCTTCTGCGCCGACAGCGGTCGGGTCTCCATGATCAGGACGCGGTCGCCGACGCCGCAGGACTCCTGCTCGTCGTGCGCCTTGACGCGGGCGGTCTTGCGCTGGACCTTGCCGTAGAGCGCGTGCTTGACGCGGTCCTCGACCTCGACGACCACGGTCTTGGTCATCTTGTCGCTGACGACGTAGCCCTGGCGCGTCTTGCGATCGTTGCGCTCGGTCACGGTTGCTTCCTTGCTCTCTTCACTCATGCTTCGGCCTTCTCCTGCGCGCGACCGATGCCGAGCTCACGCTCGCGCAACTCGGTGTAGATGCGGGCGATGTCCTTGCGGACCGCACGCAACCGCGAGTTGTTCTCCAGCTGGCCGGTGGCCGACTGGAAGCGCAGGTTGAACAGCTCCTGCTTGCTCTTACCGAGCTCGTCGGCCAGTGCCTGGTCGTCCATCTCGCGCAGCTTGGCTGCGGTCAGGTCCTTCGAACCCACTGCCATCAGAGGTCACCACCTTCACGCGCGACGAAGCGGCACTTCATCGGCAGCTTGTGCATCGCCAGGCGCAGTGCCTCACGAGCAACTTCCTCGGGAACACCGGACAGCTCGAACATGATCCGACCCGGCTTGACGTTGGCGACCCACCACTCGGGCGAACCCTTACCGGAACCCATGCGGGTCTCGGCCGGCTTCTTGGTCAGCGGACGGTCCGGGTAGATGTTGATCCAGACCTTTCCGCCACGCTTCATGTAGCGAGTCATGGCAATACGAGCGGACTCGATCTGCCGGTTGGTGACGTATGCCGGCTCCAGCGCCTGGATGCCGTAGTCACCGAACGACACAGCGGTGCCACCCTTGGCGGCTCCACCGCGCTTGGGGTGGTGCTGCTTGCGGTGCTTCACACGACGGGGAATCAACATCAGGCTTGCTCTCCCTGCTTGGTCGCTTCACCCTCGGGGGCTGCAGCGACGGCGTCCTGGGCGACCGGTGCCTCCACCGGAGCGTCGGCGGAGCGAGGAGCCGCGTCGCGACGACCGCCACCACGCGGGCCACCACCACGACGGTCGTCACGACGACCCCGTGCCGGGCGGCTCGGTGCGGCAGCCTGCTCACGCGCCAACTCCTTGGCGGTCAGGTCACCCTTGTAGATCCAGACCTTCACGCCGATGCGGCCGAAGGTGGTGCGGGCCTCGTAGAAGCCGTAGTCGATGTTCGCGCGCAGCGTGTGCAGCGGCACACGACCCTCGCGGTAGAACTCGGTGCGGCTCATCTCGGCGCCGTTCAGACGGCCGGAGACCATCACTCGGATGCCCTTGGCACCCGCGCGCTCGGCCGTCTGCATGCCCTTGCGCATCGCGCGACGGAAGTTCACGCGAGCAGACAGCTGCTCGGCGATGCCCTGCGCGACCAGCTGAGCGTCGACCTCGGGGTTCTTGACCTCGAGGATGTTCAGCTGAACCTGCTTGCCGGTGAGCTTCTCCAGCGCACCGCGCAGGCGGTCGGCCTCGGCGCCGCGGCGACCGATGACGATGCCCGGGCGAGCGGTGTGGATGTCGACACGCACGCGGTCACGGGTGCGCTCGATCTCGACCTTGCTGATGCCGGCGCGCTCCATGCCGGTCGACATCAGACCGCGGATCGCAACATCTTCCTTGACGTAGTCGCGGTAACGCTGACCCGGCTTGGCCGAGTCCGCGAACCAACGGCTCTTGTGCTCGGTCGTGATGCCGAGACGGAAACCGTTCGGGTTGACCTTCTGACCCATTACCGGCCACCGTCCTTTCGCTCGGGCTGTGCAACGTGCAGCGTGATGTGGCTCGACCGCTTGAGGATCCGGCTCGCGCGACCCTGCGCACGGGGACGGAACCGCTTCATGGTCGGGCCCTCGTCGACATACGCCTCGGTGACGACCAGCAGACGCTCGTCGAACGCGACCGACGCCTGGTCCGCCTTCTGGCGGGCGTTGGCGACAGCGCTGTTGAGGGTCTTGAGGACCTGCTCGCTCGCACCCTGCGGCGCGAAGGTGAGCAGGTGGATCGCCTCCTGGACGTTCTTGCCGCGCACCATGTCGACGACGCGGCGGGCCTTCATCGGCGTGATGCGGACGAACCGCGCCTGCGCCTTGGCACCCACGGTCGGGTTGGTGTTCTCTGTCGTGGACATATCAGCGACGCCGTCCCTTCCGGTCGTCCTTCTCGTGGCCCTTGAAGGTCCGGGTCGGTGCGAACTCGCCGAGCTTGTGGCCGACCATCGCCTCGGTCACGAAGACCGGGATGTGCTTGCGACCATCGTGCACGGCCAGCGTGTGACCGAGCATGTCGGGAGTGATCATCGACCGGCGGGACCAGGTCTTGATGACGTTCTTGGTACCGGCTTCGTTCTGTGCGTCCACCTTCTTCTGGAGGTGGTCGTCGACGAAGGGGCCCTTCTTCAATGAACGGGGCATTTCTTACCGCTTCTTTCCAGTACGACGGCGACGCACGATGAGCTTGTCGCTCTCCTTCTTCGGGCGACGGGTGCGGCCCTCGGCCTGACCCCACGGGCTGACCGGGTGACGTCCACCGGAGGTCTTGCCCTCACCACCACCGTGCGGGTGGTCCACCGGGTTCATCGCGACACCACGCACGGTCGGGCGCTTGCCCTTCCAGCGCATGCGGCCGGCCTTGCCCCAGTTGATGTTGCTCTGCTCGGCGTTGCCCACCTCGCCGACCGTCGCGCGGCAGCGGACGTCGACGTTGCGGATCTCACCGGACGGCATACGCAGCTGGGCGTAGGGGCCGTCCTTGGCGACGAGCTGAACGCGCGCACCGGCCGAACGGGCGATCTTCGCACCGCCACCGGGCCGCAGCTCGATGCAGTGGATGACCGTACCGGTCGGGATGTTGCGCAGCGGCAGGTTGTTGCCGGGCTTGATGTCAGCGCCCGGACCGTTCTCGATCGCGTCACCCTGGCGAAGGCGGTTCGGCGCAATGATGTAGCGCTTCTCGCCGTCGGCGTAGTGCAGCAGGGCGATGCGGGCGGTGCGGTTCGGGTCGTACTCGATGTGAGCGACCTTCGCCGGGATGCCGTCCTTGTCGAGGCGACGGAAGTCGATGACGCGGTAGGCACGCTTGTGACCGCCACCGATGTGACGAGTCGTGATGCGACCCGACGCGTTGCGGCCGCCCGTCTTGGGCAGCGGACGCACCAGCGACTTCTCGGGCGTCGAGCGGGTGACCTCAGCGAAGTCGGCCACGCTCGAGCCACGACGCCCCGGCGTCGTCGGCTTGTACTTGCGGATAGCCATTGTCTGTCCTTAGGAGTCTTGTCTTGGGGCGATCGTTCTTCAGGCCTGCGAGCCGAAGATGTCGATCGCGCCTTCCTTGAGCGAGACGATGGCGCGCTTGGTGTCCTTGCGCTTGCCGGTGCCGAAGCGGGTCCGGCGCGTCTTGCCCTGACGGTTCAACGTGTGGACCGAGTCGACCTTGACGTCGAAGATCTCTTCGACGGCGATCTTGATCTCGGTCTTGTTCGCGCTCGGGTCGACGATGAAGGTGTACTTGCCCTCGTCGAGCAACGCGTAGGACTTCTCCGAGACGACCGGCGCGATCAAGATGTCGCGCGGGTTCTTACCCAGTTGCGTCATGGCGAGAATCACTTGTCCTTATCGGTCTGCTGCGCGGCAGCACCACCGGCCGGGGCGAACCCAGCAGCAGCGGCGGCCTCGGCCGTCTTGAACCACACCTCGGCGACCGTGGCGTCATACCAACGGGAGCCGGCGACGTGGTACTTCATCGAGTCCTTGTTGCCCTTGACCGTGAAGGTCTTCGGGTCCGGCGAGGCACCGTCGGCCAGCGGAGCTGCCGAGTCGGCGCCGAAGCCACCGTCGGCGACCTCGGTGGAGGCTGCCTCGGTCGCGGCGGTCTCGACCGGAGCCGATTCCTTGACCGATGCTGCCTTGCCTGCGGCGGCCGGGCCGGCGAGGAAGCGCTCCAGCGCAGCCTGCGAGAAGACCAGGTCATCCGCGCACAACACGTCGTAGGTGTTGAGCTGGTCGGCGAACAGGATGTGCACGTCCGCGAGGTTGCGCACCGACAGCAGCGCCGCCTGCTCGTCGCGGCTGAGCACCACGAGGAGGTTCTTGCGCTCGGTGAGCTCACCCAGCACCGCGGCCGCGGCCTTGGTGGAGGGCGTGTTGCCCTCGACCAGGGAAGTCAGCACGTGGATGCGGTCGTGACGGGCCCGGTCGGACAGGGCGCCACGGAGAGCGGCGGCCTTCATCTTCTTGGGGGTCCGCTGCGCGTAGTCGCGCGGCTTCGGACCGTGCACGGTGCCACCGCCGGCGAACTGCGGGGCGCGGGTCGAACCCTGACGGGCGCGGCCGGTGCCCTTCTGGCGGTAGGGCTTGCGACCACCACCGCGGACCTCGCCGCGGGTCTTGGTGGAGTGGGTGCCCTGACGTGCTGCCGCGAGCTGCGCCACCACGACCTGGTGGATCAGCGGGACGTTGGTCTGCACGTCGAAGATCTCGGCCGGCAGCTCGATGGTGCCCGCCTTGGCGCCAGTGGCGCTCTTGATGTCAACGGTCGTCATCTGGCTCAGGCCTCCTTGACGGACGACTTCGCCGCGGTCTTCACCAGGACGATGCCGCCACGGGGACCGGGAACGGCACCCTTGATCAGCAACAGACCCTTGTCGGCGTCGATGGCGTGAATCGTGAGGTTCTGGGTCGTCTGGCGCTCGCCGCCCATGCGGCCCGCCATACGCATGCCCTTGAAGACGCGGCCCGGGGTGGCGCAGCCACCGATCGAACCCGGCTTGCGGTGGTTCTTGTGTGCACCGTGGGAGGAGCTGACGCCGTGGAAGCCGTGACGCTTCATGACGCCGGCGAAGCCCTTGCCCTTGGTGGTGCCGACTGCGTCGATGACCTGGCCGGTCTCGAAGGTCTCCACGGTGACTTCCTGACCGAGCTGGTACTCGGCGGCGTCAGCGGTGCGGATCTCGGCGAGGTGACGACGCGGCGTGACGCCGGCCTTCTCGAAGTGGCCGGTCAGCGGCTTGTTGACCTTGCGCGGGTCGATCGCGCCGAAGCCGATCTGCACCGCGTGGTAGCCCTCGGTCTCGCCGCGGACGGCGGTGACGACGCAGGGGCCGGCCTGCACGACGGTGACCGGGATGAGCCGGCCGTTCTCGTCCCAGACCTGGGTCATTCCGAGCTTCTCGCCCAGAACACCCTTCACGGAACGCTCAGTGGTGTGTGTCATATCGAGTCATTCCTCCCAGGTCAGAGCTTGATCTCGATGTTGACGTCCGCCGGAAGGTCGAGACGCATCAGCGAGTCGACGGCCTTCGGGGTCGGGTCAACAATGTCGATCAGTCGCTTGTGGGTACGCATCTCGAAGTGCTCGCGGCTGTCCTTGTACTTGTGCGGTGAACGGATGACGCAGTAAACGTTCTTCTCCGTCGGGAGCGGCACAGGGCCGACCACCGTTGCACCGGCACGAGTCACCGTGTCGACAATCTTGCGCGCCGAGCTGTCGATGACTTCGTGGTCATACGACTTCAGTCGGATGCGGATCTTTTGTCCCGCCATTCGCCCGTGTCTCTCTCTCGCCGTACTCATTACTTACTAGGTCTGTTCGGTGCGATATCAAGGTTGGTCCCCGACCCCCGCGCTCGGGTGTGTCGTGTGTGCTTCGCAGCACGGCGCCGACATCTCTGGCGTGGTTGGCCGGCGAAACCCCTACGATTTCGCGCCTGTGGCTTGCGCTTCCCGACCTCACCCGCATGGTCCGCCTGCTGGCGAACTGGGCGCTTTCGGGGCGGCAGTAATGCGTCTCGCCGGACCCGGATCGCTCCGGACCTGTCGGCGACGCACGTGATCACTGCACGTCAAGCAACTTGACCAGTCTGCCAGAGACGTCCGCGCAGTCCAAATCGAGACGAGTGAGGTCGACCACGCCGGTCTCCGTGCGGCGGCGGCGTCATACGGGAACCGCCGGTTAGGGTGGCGACCATGGCAGTCGCCGCCGCTGAGGGCCTGACGATGCAGTACCCCCGGGTGCGCGCGCTCGACGATCTCACGCTGACCGTCCCCGAGGGCATCACCGGGGTGGTGGGCGTCAACGGGGCCGGCAAGTCCACGCTCATCAAGGTGCTACTGGGGCTGCTGCGGCCGACCGGCGGACGGGTCCAGGTGCTCGGCATCGACCCCACGGTGCAAGGGGCGAACGTTCGCGCGCTCGTCGGCTACATGCCCGAGCACGACGTACTCCCCGGTGACGTGTCCGCAGCGGAGTTCGTCATGCACATGGCGATGATGTCCGGGCTGCCGCGCAACGCCGCCCGCGAGCGCACCTCGGACGTCCTGCGGCACGTCGGGCTCGCCGAGGAACGGCACCGGGCGATGGGCGGCTACTCCACCGGCATGAAGCAGCGCGCCAAGCTTGCGCAGGCGATCGTGCACAGCCCGCAACTCGTGCTGCTCGACGAACCGACCAACGGACTCGACCCCCGCGCCCGCGACGACATGCTCGACCTGATCGGGCGGATCGGGCACGACTTCGGGATCTCGGTCATGGTCACCAGCCACCTGTTGGGTGAGCTGGAGCGCACGGTCGACTACGTGATCGTCATCAACGGCGGACGGTTGTTGCGCGCCGAACGCACCCAGGAGCTGACCCACACCACCGGCAACGTCCTCGTCGAAGTGCTCGGGCCGCCCGGCAGCGACCGCCGGATCGGACAGGCGTTGCTCGACCGAGGTGTGCCGGCCTGGCCGGTCGGTGAGCAGATCGAGGTCCGCGTCGAACGACCCGAGACCCTCGACCTGATCCGGGACACCGTCGCCGACGCCGGACTCGGGCTGGTCCGCCTGCAGGAGGTCCACCACAGTCTGGAAGAGGTCTTCGGCCAGCAAGGAGGTCCGGTATGACGACACCGGCACGACGCGGTGTCATCCATGACATCGGCTATCGCCCGTTCACCGGCCGCCGGCAGAGCACCGCCGCGGTCGCCTGGTCGCTCTACCTGACCTCGTTGCGGCATTGCTTCGGCCTCGGCCGCTCCGGCAAGTCGAAGGTCATGCCGTGGCTGATGAGTGGCCTGTTGTTGATCCCGGCGCTGGTCCTGGCCGGGTTGCTGCTCCAGCTGAACAAGATGTCGTTGTCCGACCAGGCGGACCTGTTCGCGCCGCTCGCCAACTACTTCGGCTTTCCCTACTGGACCCAGCTGCTGATCACCATCTTCGCTGCCGCGCAGGCACCGGTCCTGTTCGCGCGCGACCTGCGCTACCGCACTGTCGTCCTCTACTTCGCCCGGCCCCTCTCCCGCAGCGTGTACGTCCTGATGCGCCTCGCCGCACTGGCGACCGCACTGTTCGCGGTCGTCGTCATACCCATGACCCTTTGGTATGGCGCAGCGCTCGGCGCCAATGTGGACCGTGGCGAACACACTCGGAACTACCTGGCGGCGGTCGTCGGCGTGGCCGTGCTGGCGTTGATGCTGGCCACTTTCGCGGGCATGGTCTCGGCGATCACCACCCGGTCCGGGCTGGCGGTGACCGCGGTCATCGTCGCGCTGATGCTGAGCTCCGGCATCGTCAAGGCGGTGCAGGGCGCGGCATACGACGGCGACCACCCGACGATGAGCTTCATCGGGTCCTTGTTCAATCCGTTCACCGTCGTGGCCGAGCTGATCAGTGGACTCTTCGACCAGCCGACGCCCGACACGACCGTGCTGCACCCTGGCCCGGGCTGGACGGTCGGCTTCGCGGTCGCTGCCGTCTGCTGGACGCTCGGTGCCGCGGCGATCCTGGTCGCACGCACCCGGAAGGCGGCTTCCGTATGAGCGACCTCGACCTGATCGACGTCTCCCGCTGGTACGGCAACGTGGTGGCGGTCAACGACGTCAACATGCACATCGGCCCCGGCGTCACCGGGCTGCTCGGCCCGAACGGCGCCGGCAAGTCCACGCTGTTGTCGATGATGGCCGGGTTGCTGCCACCGTCGGCCGGCACGGTGACCCTCGACGGGCAACCGACCCGAGGGCGCGTCGAGATGTACCGACACGTCGGCCTGGTCCCCGTGCAGGAGTCGCTCTACGACTTCCTCACCGGTGAGCAGTTCGTCCGGTTGAACGCCGAACTGCAGAAGGTCCCCCAACCGAAGCTCGCGGCGAAACACGCGATCGGCCTGCTGGACATGACCGATGCGGCCGACCGCAAGATCTCGACATACAGCAAGGGCATGCGACAACGGATCAAGGTGGCGTCGGCGCTGGTGCACGACCCGGGTGTGCTGCTGCTGGACGAGCCGTTCAACGGCATGGACCCGATCCAGCGACGCCACATGATGGGGTTGCTCACGCAGTTCGCCGAACAGGGTCGGACGATCGTCTTCAGCTCGCACATCCTGGAGGAGGTCGAGCAGATCGCGCGCCACGTCGAGGTCGTCGTCGCCGGCCGGCACGCCGCCAGTGGCGACTTCGCCGCCATCCGCCGCCTGATGACCGACCGGCCCAACCAGTACGTCGTCCGCAGCTCCGACGACCGCAGGCTGGCTGCCCTGTTGCTCGCCGAACCGTCGGTGCGCGGGGCTCGACTCCGTGGCACCACCGCCCTCGAGGTCGAGGCGGACGACTTCGGTGGTTTCGCCCAGATCGTCCCGAAACTCGCGCGTGACAACGGCATTCGCATCTTCGAGCTCAACCCGACCGACGAGTCCCTCGAGAGCGTCTTCAGCTACCTGGTGAATTCATGAACTCAACCATCCTGCGCCTCGGCCTGCGCTCGCTCTTCGGTCGCGCACGCGTCTGGTTGATGATCGCGATGCCGGTGATCCTGGTGATCCTCGCGGGCGTCATCCGTGCCGCCTCCACCGGCGGCGACGACAGCACCGCGGCCGAGAACTTCCTACGCATCTTCGGCGTCGGCATCGTCGTGCCCGTCGTCGCCCTGATCGCGACGACGACGCTGATCAACTCCGAGTTCGACGACGGGTCGATCATCTACCTGCTCACCAAGCCGATCTCCCGGCTGGCGATCATCGCCAGCAAGGCGGTCATCGTGCTCGGCGCCGGCGTTGTCTTCGCGGCGGTCATGATGTTCGTCGCCGGGATCGTCATGGTCGGCGGTGATGACCGCGTCGCGCTGGCCGCCCTCGCGGGCGGGGCAGTCTCGACCGTCGCGTATGTCGGCATCTTCACCGCTCTCGCCACGACGATGAAGCGCAGCGTCGTCGGCTGCCTGCTCTTCTGGCTGATCTGGGAGTCGACGATCTCCTCGCTGTTCTCACCGGTCAAGTGGCTGTCGGCACGCGCCTGGGGCAACGCCGTGATCCAGCAGATCGCGAGCGCGCCGGACGACGGCAAACCGGGCGTGCCCGTCGCGTATGCCGTCATCGCCGCACTCGTCGCCCTCGCGGCCGGGGTCGCGCTCGCCGGTCAGCGTCTCGCGTCGATGACGATTTCCGAGGAGTAACGGGTCAAGCAGGCTCAGCGACCCAGCGCATCGGATCGCCCCAGCCGAGGTCGGTGACCCCGTGCTTGTCGAGGGACAGCGCCACGAGCGTGCGCCGGTGCGCCGCGAAGGTCAGCACGTGGGCGATCATGCCGCCGTAGGTGAACACCTCGGCGGGCTCACAGGCGGCGTCGACGAAGGTGTCGTCCAGCTCACCGTGTTGTATGGCGGCCCGCACGTTCTCGGCGAACCGCGGCCCCTCGAGCGTCAGGCGTGACCGCAGGGACAGCACGGACTCGTGCTCCTCGACGCTCCAGTCGTATTCGCGGTTCGCGAGCACGGCGTTCCACATCCCCATCTGCCCGACCAGGCGGGACAGCAGACGTCGCAACGTCATGACGTCCGGGTCGTCGTCGAGTCCGTATTCGATGCGTTCGTCCAACTGCGCGTCGGTCAAACGCGCTGCGCGGTCGACGAATTCGCCGGTGAGCCAGATGTGATGGTCGATCATGCGGGTGAGAAGTTCCATGGCGGTGCATCCTCCTGTGCCCGGAAGCCGTAGCCCTCCCGGTGGTTGAAAATGAACGCCGTTGTTTGCCGGGATCTTGAAATCGACCGGATGGCAACGGAATTCGCGTGGCGCCATACCGAAGAGGCGGGCGAAGGCGCGGGTGAAGGCCTCGTGCGAGGCATAGCCGGCTTCGACTCCCACGTCGAGGATCCGGCGCTCACTGGTGATGAGCCGGTATGCCGCACGCTCCAGCAAGAGCCTCCTGCGGAGCGTCGCGGGCGGTTCACCGCCGACCGACGACACGATGCGGTCCAGGTGGAACCGTGACGTGTAGAGCCGCTGCGCCAACTGGGTCGGCGACGTCGCGTGATCGTCGAGGGTCTCGGCGAGGATCCCGACATACCGTCCGAACGTGTCGGTGTTGCTGCTCATTTCAGCAGCATGCCGCACTTCGCACCGCCCCGCTTGATCGTCGTTGCGCGGGGCTCAGCCGTCGGCGGGGGCCATCTTTCCGGGCCGCGCAGCGCGCAGCGTCGCGATCCCCTGCGGTATGGCGCCGCACGCGAGCACGGCCATCGCCAGGGTCCAGGAACCACTGACGTCGTGCACCGCGCCGATCACGATCGGGCCGAGTGCCGCCATGCCGTAGCCGACAGCCTGCGCCATACCCGAGACCTGGCCGGCCTGCGCCGTCGAGTTGCTGCGCAGCACCATGAACAGAAACGCCAGTCCGATGCCACAGCCCGGTCCGACCATGATCATGCCGGTCCACAGCACCCACCAGCCGTGCACGGTCAGCAGTCCGACGAAGCCAAGCACGCAGATTCCCAATGCTGTCAACGTGATCGGGCGCTGGTCGGCGAAGCGTCCGGCGAGGATCGGCGCCACGAGCGAACAGGTCAGACCGACGGTCTGACCGAGCGCGAGGACGCCACCGGCAGCACCGCTCGACATCCCCGCCTCGTCCATGAGGAACTTCGGCAACCACGCCCCGAAGGTGTAGAAGATCAGGGACTGCGCACCCATGTAGACGGTGATCGCCCACGCCGTGCGATCCCGCCACAGCCCGCTCGACGGCCGCGCCGACGACACCACGTGCTTGCGGCGCAGCTGCGGCAGCCACTGCAGCATCGCGGCGAGCACCAGCAGCCCCCAGGCGGCGAGGGTGAGTCGCCAGCGCCCGCCGAGCGCGTCGTCGATCGGCACGGTCAGCCCGGCGGCCACCGCTGCCCCGCCGGACAGCGTCATCGAGTAGAGCCCGGTCATCAGACCCGATCGATGCGCGAAGTCGCGCTTGATGAGTGCCGGGAGCACGACGTTGCACACGCCGATGCCGATCCCGATGAGCACCGAGCCGCCGAACAGCGCTGCGGGAGAAGCGATCAGCCGCAGAGCGATGCCGGCAACGAGGACGGCGAGCGCCCCGAAGATGGTCTGCTCGATGCCGAACCGGTGCGCGAGCCGCGGTGCCACGGGCGCGCTGATTCCGAAGAACAGCACCGGCAGCGCGGTCAGCAGACCAGCGGTCGAGCTGCTGAACCCGAAGGAGTCCGAGATCGTGTCGATCAGCGGTGACACCGCGACGACGGCCGGTCGCAGGTTGGCTGCCACCAACATGATGCCGATCGCCGCGACGAGGGCGGCCCGACCGCCGAGCGCGGTTGTCGTCCCGGCACTTTCGGCCGGTCGCACGTCGGTCATCCGCGCACCTCCCTCTCGGCCTCGGCGAGGTAGGCGTGGACGGCGGCGCGCGCCGCATCCGCGTCACCCTGCTCGATGGCGTCCACCAGGTCCCGGTGACCGACCGGGTGGGTCTCGGCATTGCGAACGGCACCGGTGACCTCAGCATGTGAGCGCCGCATCGCCTCGACGACGCCGGCATAGATCTCGATGAGCAACTTGTTGCCCGAGGCGGCAACGACACCGGCGTGGAAGTCGATGTCGGCTGCGTCATACCGATCGGAATCGCCTGTCGCCAAAGCATTCTCGGCCTCGTGCAACAACTTCCGGACGCGACGCCGAGCGGTGGCGGTCGCCGTTCGAGCGGCGCCGGCGGCGGCTTCGGACTCCAGGGCGCGACGCACCTGCAACAGGTCGAGGAGCTCGGTCGTGGCGCTGTGCTCGATCACGGCGGCATACGGGTTCGTGCTGCGGACATAGGTCCCGTCGCCGCGGCGTGGCGCGAGCATCCCGACGTGTTCCAGCGCCCGCACCGCCTCGCGAATCGTGTTGCGCCCGACCCCGAACCGCTCGACCAGGTCGGGTTCGGCGGGGATGCGCTCCCCCACCGGCCACTCGCCGCTGCGGACGAGTTCGTGCATGTGCGCGACGACGAGTTCACTCGTGCGCTTCGGTGGCGGGATCAGCTCGGACACGCATTGAACCTAACATGGGATGTTTGTGCACCCAGCTCCCGTTCGGATGCCGGACCATTCAGGGCGTATGACGAAGGCGCCTCCCCGACCACGGGAAGGCGCCTCGCCATACGAACCACGAACTGCCTACTGTCGTGAGTTACTCGCCCGCAATGGCTTGGAACGGCGAGTAACCGGCGACAGTAGCGATCTACTCGCCCGGCGTGCCCGCCCCGGCGCCGGCCGAGCTGCGCTTCGCCAGCCGCATCCAGGTCTCCACGACCGTGTCGGGGTTGAGCGACATCGACTCGATGCCCTGGTCCAGCAGCCAGTCGGCCAGATCCGGGTGGTCCGAGGGGCCTTGGCCGCAGATGCCGACGTACTTGCCACGGTCGCGGCACGCCTTGATCGCCATCGACAGCATCGCCTTAACGGCGGGGTTGCGCTCGTCGAACCCTGCCGCGACCAGCCCGGAGTCACGGTCCAGACCCAGCGTCAGCTGCGTCATGTCGTTGGAGCCGATCGAGAACCCGTCGAAGTGATCGAGGAACCGATCGGCGATCACGGCGTTCGAGGGAACCTCGCACATCATGACGACCTGCAGGTCGTTCTCGCCGCGCTTCAGGCCGTTCTTGGCAAGCAGGTCGATGACGCCCTCGGCCTCCTCCAGCGTGCGCACGAACGGGATCATCACCTTGACGTTGGTGAGCCCCATGTCCTCGCGGACGTAGCGCAGCGCCTCGCACTCCATCGCGAAGCAGTCCTCGAAATCCTTTGACAGGTAACGCGATGCACCGCGGTAGCCGATCATCGGGTTCTCTTCGTGGGGCTCGAATCCCTCGCCGCCGAGCATGCCGGCGTATTCGTTGGACTTGAAGTCCGACATACGCACGATCACCGGCTCGGGCGCGAACGCCGCGGCCAGCATCGAGACACCCTCGGCGACGCGCTTGACGAAGAAGTCACGCGGGCTGTCGTATGCCGAGATCAGCGCCTCGATGTGCGAGCGCAGCTCCGGCGCCTGCTGATCCAACTCGAGCAACGCACGCGGATGGATGCCGATCTGCCGGTTGATGATGAACTCCAACCGGGCCAGACCGATGCCCTTGTTCGGCAGCCGGCTGAACTCGAACGCCTGGTCCGGGGTGCCGACGTTCATCATGATCTTGACCGGTAGCTCCGGCATCTCGTCCAGCGCGGTCTCGTTGATCTCGAAGTCGCGCGCGCCGTCATACACGAAACCGGTGTCGCCCTCGGCGCACGAGACGGTGACCTGCTGGCCGTCCGTGAGATCGGTCGTCGCGGTCGCCGTGCCGACCACGGCGGGGATGCCGAGCTCGCGAGCGATGATCGCGGCGTGACAGGTGCGGCCGCCACGGTTGGTGACGATCGCCGACGCCCGCTTCATGATCGGCTCCCAGTCGGGGTCGGTCATGTCCGCGACGAGCACCTCGCCGGGCTGGAACTCGTGCATCGACTCGATGGAGCTGAGCGTGCGGACCGCACCGGCGCCGATCTTCTGACCGATGGCGCGGCCCTCGACGACGACCGGGCCGCGCTCCTTGAGCACGAACCGCTGCAGCGTCGAGGCGTTCGAGCGCGATTGCACGGTCTCCGGGCGGGCCTGCAGGATGTAGAGCTTGCCGTCGACACCGTCCTTGCCCCACTCGATGTCCATGGGGCGGCCGTAGTGCTCCTCGATGGCGACCGCGTGCTTGGCCAGCTCGGTCACCTCGTCGTCGGTGAGCGACAGCTTGCCCTGGTCGGCCTCGTCGACCGGCACGAAGTGGATGGTCTCCCCCACGGTCGGGTCCTCGGTGTAGACCATCTTGGTCGCCTTGGAGCCGACACCGCGCTTGAGGATCGCGGGGCGGTCGGCCTTCAGGGCCGGCTTGTAGACGTAGAACTCATCGGGGTTGACGGCGCCCTGCACCACAGCCTCGCCCAGGCCGTAGCTGGAGGTGATGAAGACCGCGTCGCGGAAGCCGGACTCGGTGTCCATCGTGAACATGACGCCGGAGGACCCGATGTCGGAGCGCACCATGCGCTGGATGCCCGCGGACAGTGCGACCAGCGAGTGGTCGTAACCGGCGTGGACGCGGTAGGCGATCGCGCGGTCGTTGTAGAGCGAGGCGAAGACCAGCTTGATCGCGCGCAGCACATTGTCGATGCCGCTGATGTTGAGGAAGGTCTCCTGCTGACCGGCGAACGAGGCGTCCGGCAT
The DNA here is from genome assembly GCF_055397625.1 of Flexivirga sp. G2. Classification (NCBI taxonomy): domain Bacteria; kingdom Bacillati; phylum Actinomycetota; class Actinomycetes; order Micrococcales; family Dermacoccaceae; genus Flexivirga; species Flexivirga sp. G2. The sequence continues at coordinate 793,950 of NZ_AP039675.1, read as the reverse complement.
GTCCTCGGCCGTGGCGCTCGAGCGCACCGCGAACGTCGCGTCCGCGCCCTGCTCGGCGGTGAGCTTCTCGTATGCCGAGCGGATGTCCGCGCCGAGGTCGGCCGGGAACTCGTGCTGCTCGATGTCGCCGCGGATCTTCGCGCCGACCTTGGCGAGCTCGCGGACGTCGTCCACGTCGAGTCCGTCCAGCAGCCCGTCGATCTCGGCCTTCAGCCCGGTCTCGTCCAGGAACCGCCGGTAGGCGTCGGCGGTGGTCGCGAACCCGGTCGGCACGCTCACGCCGGCCTTGGACAGGTGCTGCACCATCTCACCGAGCGAGGCATTCTTGCCACCCACGGTCTCGACGTCGTTCATGCCGAGATCGGCGAACCACTCGATGTTCGTCATGTCGGGATTCCTTTCATATGACGCGACGTTCGCGTCATCTACCTCGGGCGCCAGGAGCTCGTCCGGCACTCAGTTTGCGCGTCTGCATGATCGTCGCGGCCATCTCCTCGACCGACATACGGGCGGAGTTGGTGTAGGGGATGCGATGCGTGCGGAACATCGCCTCGGCGCGGCGCAACTCGTAGGTGCACTGCGCGAGCGTTGCGTAGGTCGAGCCCGGTCGACGTTCGGAGCGCACCTGGCTGAGTCGTTGAGCCGTCGACAACAGTCCGTAGCACTTGTCGGCATACGGGGCGATCGGCTTGGGCAGTCCGCCGGTCTCGAAGTCCTCCTCGACCAGGGGGTAGTTCGCGACGCGCAGGCCGTACTGCAGCGCGAGATACATGGTGGTCGGTGTCTTGCCGCAGCGGGACGGCGCCGTCAGGATCAGGTCGGCACGCTCCAGTTGCCGCAGACTCTGTCCGTCGTCGTGCTCGATCGCGAACTCGACGGCCTTCATCCGGTTGTCGTACTCGCCGACGTCCCGCATGCCATGGGCGCTGCTCGCGTTGTGCGCCGCGTTGACGTGCAGGACCCGCTCGACCATGTCCAGATGGGAGCCGAACAGGTCGATGAAGGCGCACTCGGTGCCGGACAGGATCTCGCGGATCTCCTCCACGGCAACCGTGGAGAAGACGAGCGGGGTCACGACGTCGGTCTTGATGGCGTCCATCTGCGCGACGGCCTCGTGTGCCTGCTCGGGCGTCTTGATGAACGGCAGCTTCTCCCGCACGAAACGTACGCTGGGGAACTGCTGCAACATCATGTTGCCGAGCGTCTCGGCAGAGATTCCCGTCCCGCCGGCCACGAAGAAGACCGGGGTCGCAGGCGTCTCGGCCGGGAAATCCACAGGCCGAACTCTGCCATACGGATCCCCACCCGCGTGACGGGGTGCCGGGGCCGAGGACGCGCTCATGACGGACTTGTCGACCCGGGTTCCCGGCGCCGTTATCCCGCGAGCTTCTCGGCAGCGGCCAGCAGCACACAGGTCGCGACGGCCTCCATGGCAGCCGTGACCTCCTCGGGCACGGGGAACGTCGGTGCCAGCCGGATGTTGGTGTCCTCCGGGTCGCTCCCGTAGGGGTATGACGCACCGGCGGGCGTCAGCGCGACGCCGGCCTCCTTGGCCAGCTGGACGACACGGGTCGCGGTGCCCGGCAGCACGTCGAGGCTGACGAAGTAGCCGCCGATCGGGTCGGTCCAGGTGGCGATGCCCTTGCCGCCGAGCTGCTCGCGCAGGATCCGCTGCACCTCGGCGAACTTCGGCGCGATGATGTCGCGGTGCTTGCGCATGTGCGCCCGCACGCCATCGGCGTCGCCGAAGAACTCCGCATGCCGCAGCTGGTTGATCTTGTCCGGGCCGATGGAGCCGTTGCCGAGGTGCCCGAGGTACCACTTCACCTGCTCGACGGAGGCGGCGAGGAATCCGACACCGGCTCCGGCGAAGGTGATCTTGGACGTCGAGGCGAACACGATCGGCCGGTTCGGGTGGCCGGCGGCGCTGGCCAGCGACAGGATGTCGGCGCTCTTGGCCTCATCCTGCGTCAGGTGGTGGAACGCGTAGGCGTTGTCCCAGAAGATCTTGAAGTCCGGCGCCGCGGTCGGCATAGACGCCAACTGCGCCGCGACCTCCTGGCTGCACACCGCGCCGGCCGGGTTGGAGTAGGTCGGCACGACCCAGATGCCCTTGATCGTCGGGTCGTCGGCGACCAGCGCTGCGACCGCGTCGGCGTCCGGGCCGTCCGGAGTCATCGGCACGGACACCATCTCGATGCCCAGCGACTCCAGCAGCGTGTGGTGCCGGTCATAACCCGGGACCGGGGTGATGAAGCGGACCTTCTCCTCCTGCGACCACGGCTGCGGGGAGTCGACGCCGCCGAAGAGGGTCAGCCAGTAGAGGCTGTCACGCATCATCGTCAGGCTCGAGTTGCCGCCGGCGATGAGTTGCTCGGGCTCGACCCACAGCAGGTCGGCGAAGATCTCCCGCAGTTTGCTGATGCCCTGCAGGCCGCCGTAGTTGCGGGTGTCGACACCGGCCTCGTCGACATACTCCGTCGGCAACTGAAGGAGGGCGTTCGACAGGTCGAGCTGCTGCGCCGACGGCTTGCCACGCGTGAGATCGAGCTTCAGACCACTGGATTTCAACGTCTCGTACGCCGCCTGCTGCTCCTGGCGGAAGGCAGCGATCTCGTCGGCGGAAAGCTCGGTCAGCGGTTGCGCGGTGGACACGGCGTGGTTCTCCTGGGGACGTCCGAAGCGGTCGCCCCAGTCTCTCAAAGGTCGCCCGGACGCCCGCGCACCGGACCGTATGACGGACGCTCAGCCCTGGTCGGCGCGCACTGCACCGGTGGTGTGCTCGACGGCCCGCGGCAGGTGCAGCAGGCATCGCGCACCCTCCTTCGCCTGGACCGCGGCGACCCGCCACTGGCGTCGCCGAACCTGCTGCCACGAGCTGCGGCCGGCATAGGCGACCGAGTAGAACAACGCGCGTCGAGCGGTCCGCGGGCGGCGCGCCGGTGGAACGTGCTGGCCGATCACGCCGATGGCGGTCACCCGCTCACGGATGTTGATGCCGGTCCGCATCCGGTGCGACGAATCGGACTCACCGTGCTTGCGGTAACCGGCCAGCACCTCGTCGACGAAGACGACCGGCCCGGCGGCGGCGAGCCTGGTCCACATCTCCCAGTCCGCCGCGTGCGGCAGGTCCTCGCGGAACGACCCGACCTGCTCGTATGCCGCCCGGCGCACCACGATGCCGGGGGTGCGAACCCGGTTGGACACGACGAACGCGTCGAACGCGCCGTCCCAGACGCCGGTGCCCTCGCGATACCGACGACTCTCGTGCAGTTGCGCACCGTTCTCGTCGATGTCGACCGTCCGGCACATCGCGGACAGCGCGGCGGCCCCACCTGTGTCGATGCCCGTCCCGATGCCCGTCCCGATGCTTGTCCGGATGCCACGCTCCATGGCCCGGTAGAACCCGGGCAGCACGATGTCGTCACCGTGCAGCATGTGTACCCACTCACCTCGCGCGAGATCGATGCACCGGTTGAAGGTGCCGATCGCGCCGAGGTTGCGAGGGTTTCGCTCGTACCGGACGTGTCCCCTCCCGACGTCGCGCACCACGGCCTCCGGGTCGTCGGTCGATGCGTCGTCGACCACGATGATCTCGGCGTCCGCCCGACCGCCCAGTTGTGCGACGACCCCCTCGAGCGTCTCGGCCAGGAAGTGCGCACAGTTGTACGCCGGAACGACGACCGACCACTGGATGGTCGCCGTCCGTTCAGGTGTTGTACTCACTGCGTTTCCCCTCTGTATCGAATCACGACTAGCGTCGGAATTCCCTTGTGATACAAGCGTATCCGGCCATTTCGGACGGGGAGAAACACGACACGGGAGAAGACGGTACATGCGGATCGGAATAGCGGGAGCCGGGTTCTCCGGTGCGGTCATCGGGCGCGAGCTGGCCGAGGCCGGACACGACGTCGTGGTCCACGAGACGCGCGATCACGTCGGCGGCAACTGCCACACCGAGCGCGACCCCGACACAGGGATCATGGTGCACCGCTACGGGCCGCACATCTTCCACACCGGCAATGAGCGGGTCTGGGCCTACATCAACGGTTTCGGTGACATGCAGCCCTACAACCACCGGGTGTTGAGCACGGTGGGCGGCAGGGTCTACTCCCTTCCGGTGAACCTGCTCACGATCAACCAGCTGTTCGACACGACGTTGGATCCGGCCGGCGCGGAAGCATTCATCCGGGAGCAGTCGGACCAGTCGATCGGCGAGCCGGCGAACTTCGAGGAGCAGGCCCTGAAGATGATGGGTCGCAAGCTCTATGAGGCGTTCTTCCACGGATACACCTGCAAACAATGGGGATTGGAGCCGACCGAGATCCCGGCGTCCGTTCTGCGCCGCCTTCCGCTGCGCTTCAACTACGAGAACTCCTACTTCGCGCACCCCTACCAGGCGATCCCCCGCGACGGATACACCGCGATCATCGAGCGCATCCTGGATCACCCGCGGATCGAGGTCCGACTGAGCACGCCATACAGCGCCGCGGACCGTGAGCAGTTCGACCACTCGATCTGGACCGGACCGCTCGACGCGTGGTTCGGGCACCGCCTCGGCCGTCTCGGCTACCGCACCCTGGACTTCGAGGAGATCCGCAGCACCGGCGACTTCCAGGGCTGTGCCGTCATGAACTACGGCGACGTCGACGTGCCCTACACCCGCATCTCCGAGCACAAGCACTTCGCGCCGTGGGAGGAACACGAGGACACGATCTGCTTCCGGGAGTACTCCCGCCTCGCCGGCGAGGACGACATCCCCTACTACCCGATCCGGATGGCGCAGGACAAGGTGTTGCTGCAGCAGTACCTGGACGCGGCGCGCGAGGAGCCGAACGTGACGTTCGCCGGGCGCCTCGGCACCTACCGCTACCTCGACATGGACGTCACGATCGCCGACGCACTGGCCGCGGCGGACGCCATGAAGGACGCGATCAGCGCAGGGCGCCCGATTCCTGCGCTGTTGCAGGACTGACCGCGTCCGCCGAGCGCGACTCCAGCTGAGCGACCTGCTGCTGCAGGTCGCTCAGCTGTTGCTGGAGCACGGCCAGGGCGTACATCAGGTCACCGTTGTTGACCTCGGCCTTGGACGAACGCAGCGGAATGATGGCTGCCAGCCTGTTGTTGTCGGCCAGCTGCTGCTGCGCGTACTTGCGGGTCATCGAGGCCGTCTTGCGCACCCCGGAGTACCGCAGGTGGTGCCAGCCGACGAGCACCTTGTTGTCCGTCGTGGGACGGCCGGCCAGCGCCCGGTTGTATCCCTGCTTGTTGCCCTTCGCGATCGCGAGGCAGAGGCGCCGGGTGTGCTCGCCCTTGTTGCCCTCGTTGAGCGCCCGGATCACCAGGGCGTTGGAGTACTGGGCGAAGATCGGTCGGACGATGTCGAACAGCGTGTCCCGCAGATTCTCCGGCGTACGGCGGGAGATCCACTCCAGTTGCGAGATGACCCAGGTCAACAGGGTGACCTGGTAGATCTCCAGCACACCGCGCTGCTTCAGCCACTCGTGGATCGTGTCGTGGTGCTGGAAGATGCGGAAGAGCCGCTCGTCCGCGGTCGCCATCGTCTGCCCGGACCGCGCCACCCGGTGGTAGGCGAGCACCGTCGGCACGATGGCGATCGAGCGGGCGCTCACGATCGAGAACCAGTGGAACGGGTTGTCCTCGAAGAAGTAGTCGCCCACCGGGAAGCGGATGCCCTCGTCCTCCAGCAGGGAACGCCGGTAGAGCTTGCGCCACGGCACGGCGATGAACCGCAGGAACTGGTGCCGGGTGGTCGGGTCGAGGTCGTAGCTGCCCTGGTCCAGCGCGGCCCAACGATGCGCATCCGCCGGTTCGTTGCGCTGACCAGTGGTGTCCTCGACCTCGAGGTACTTGCACATCGCGAGCTCGGAGCCTGCGGCGTCGGCCGCGCGCACCAGTTGCTCGAACATGTCCGGCTCGACGAAGTCGTCACCGTCGACGAAGCCGACCCAGTCGCCCGTCGCGCGGTCGAGACCTGCGTTCGCGGCCGTGGCGACGCCACCGGGGCTGTTCTCACCGAGCAGGACCGGGATGAATCGCGAGTCCTGCGAAGCGAATTCGCGAATCTTGTCCGGCGTGCTGTCGCTCGACCCGTCATCGACGACCAGGACCTCGATGTCCTGGACGGTCTGCGCCGCGACGCTGCGCAGGCACTCCTCGATGTAGGCCTCGATGTTGTACGACGTGACGATGATGCTGACGGTGGGCATGGCGATGTACTCCAGGATCAGACGAGCGAGCGGCGGACGATGCGGTCGGCGAGGGACGGATCGCGCCGTTCCCGGATGCGCATGAAATCGGCCAGGTTGATCCGCAACAGATGCTGCTGCAAGCGTTGCCGTGCGTCGTCGACGACTTCGGGTGCGAGCCGGTCCAGCGCCCAACCCGAGGAGCGCAGCACGAAGTCCCAGTAGTGGTGCGAGTAGCGGTTGCGCAGCTCCGGACGGCGCTGCAGCTCGTCATACGTCTCGTCGAGCGCATCGAAGAGGGCGAGGCGTTCGCGGCCCATCCGGTGCGACAGGTTGCCCCCGCCGTCACCGACGATGTGGGTGCAGACGGATTCGTTGAACAGCAGGATCGTGCGCGCGCCGAGCAGCGTCATCCAGTGCCCGAGGATGTCGTTGTGGACGTGGGTCTCGCTGAAGCGCAGCCCGGTCTGCCGGAAGCGCTCGGTGCGCAACACCTTGTTCCACGGGTAGTTCGAGAAACCGAGCAGCCTCGGGACCTCCGAGAGCCGCACCAACCGGCGATCACTGGCGCCGACGTAGTTCTCCCAGACGACCTGGTCGAACGAATTCATTCCCGTGTAGTCGGTGGTCCAGCCGCGCCGGTAGGTGTACGGCATCATCGCGACGTCGGTGTCGGTCGAGTCGAGGGCGTCCAGGACGCGCGCCACGACCTCCGCGTCCAGTTCGTCATCGGCGTCGAAAAAGATCGAGTACCTGCCGCGGGCCTGCTCGAAGCCGACGTTGCGTGCGTAGCCGGCACCGTGATTGCTGCCCAGGGTGATGAGCCGGACCTCTTCTCGGGCCAGCCCGCGGACGACCTCGACCGAGTCGTCGGTCGAACCGTCGTCGATGACGATGACCTCGACCCGTTTGCCGGGCACCTGCAGGAACGAGTCGACCACCTTGCCGACGGTCGCCGCGGCGTTGCACATCGGGATGATCGCGGTCAGGTCTGGTTCGGATACGGGGGAAGTCACGTCCGGAAGTGCTCAGCTTTCACATCGTATGGCGGCCACGTGGCATCGAATCTCCGGGGAGGCTACCTCACCGATTCGCCTGCAAACACACGCAAACCGACCGCCTGCGAAGCGGACGACCACTGGTCACCTGCCGTCCACCTGACGTCCATGTCCGGGTCGCTCTTCGGCGCGCATGATGGCTCGACTGCAACCCTGCGGTGCGTTGTCGAGAGGTGAAGAAGTTGGTCGAGTCGTCCGGCACCGGACCTGGCACCGAGGAGCTGCTGCAACAGATCCTCAAACAGGTGCGCACCACCCGCGAGATCCCGTCGACGGCACTCGGTCTGCGAGCCGCCGCCGTCCAGGACTCGGTCGAGCACATCCGCTCGGACGCGCGATTCGCGGCGGCGCAGGTGCACCAGCACAATCCCAACGCGCTGCAGCACGCCGTACCACACACCCCGGAGTGGCCCGGTCTGATCGCCGAGTTCGGCGTGCACACCGGCCGCGGACTGACCCTGATCGCGACCGCCTTCCCGGACGAGACGGTGCACGGCTTCGACTCCTTCGAAGGACTGCCCGAGGCGTGGACCGGCAGCCGCGAGGACGCCGGCGCGTTCGACATCGGCGGCAAGCCACCGGAGCTCTCGGTGAGCAACACCGAGTTCCACGTCGGCTGGTTCGACGAGACCGTGCCCGCGTTCGCACGCACCACCTCGCAGCCGTTCCGCTTCGTGCATCTCGATGCCGACCTCTACAGCTCGACCAAGACGGTCTTCGACGGCCTCGGTGATCGCTTCGTGCCGGGCACCGTCATCGTCTTCGACGAATACTTCGGCTACCACGGCTGGCGGCAGCACGAGCACCGCGCCTTCACCGAGTTCCTGCAGTCCCGGCCCGATCTCGATTTCGACGCGGTGACCATCGGGCACATGAACCTCGGGGTACGCCTGCGCGAGGCGTGACCGCACCCGCAGCGACGTGCCGTGGGGCATGCTGCTGCCATGGAGCACATCGCACTGGAGCAACTCGTCGCCGACCTCGCATCCGCCGACCCGGCGATCCGTGACGAGCGTGCGTACGGCGGACTTGTCGAGGCCGCGACCGGGCACACCCTGACCGTGGAGCAGCGTCGCTGGCTGGGCGAGCGCATGGTCGAACGACTCGGGCACCCCGAGCCACAAGGGCGGTCGTTCGCCCCGCTGATCCTCGCGGTCCTGGCTTCGACGTGGTCGGCGCCGGACGGCGAGTGGCCCGCGCCCTGGACGGACGCCCTGCTCTCCTGGTGGCCGGCGGAGACGGATCTGCGTGGCTACGCCGAACCGGTCGGCTGGATCCACGCGGTCGCGCACGGCGCGGATGCCGTCGGGAGCCTGGGTGCCGTCGGACTCGCGCCGGCGACGGCCTTGCTCGGCGCCATCGCCGAACGGCTCACCGCCCCAACAGAATTCGTCTGGCGTGACCAGGAGGACGACCGGGTCGCCGCGGCGATCTGCGCCGTGCTGCTCGGGGATGACACCTCCGATCTCGCCGCGCTGCTGGCGCCCCTCAGGGCGATGTTCGAGTCCGGGACGCCGGGCCCCGTCCCGGCCGCCGCCACCAACTCGATGCACACCCTCCGCAGCCTGTATGTCGCCCTCGGCAACCATCTCGTGCACCCGGAAACCGGTGAGCCTGCATCGGTTTCACGCAGCGAACAGCTGCAGCACGAGATCGCGGCCACCTTGGCGTTGACGACGCCCTGGCTCTTCACCGCCGAGACCGCGGACAGGGCAGCAGCCGGTCACGCCTGACACCGGCGGTGCGCCGTGCACCCGCTCAAGCAGAAGCAGCCGGTGGCTCCGCCTGCACGTCCGACTGCTCGGCCTGCTTCTGCAGTTCGGCGAGTTCCTTGTTGGCCCAGGGTCGTTCGGACGGCGCGAAGAGATGCCTGCCGAAGTAGGCGGACACGTTGGTGAGCTGCGATGCGTCCTTGCTGAAGAACAGGTAGCGCTTTCGAGGGCCGCCGTAGCCGGTCGCCACCAACGGTGCACGGAAGTCGAGGTGATAGCCGTTGGAGCGGGCCAGGTGGATCAACGCCTCCGGCGTGTAATAGGACGTGTGGCCCGGGGTGAAGATGTATTTGTGCTTCCCCATGTCACTGCCGTCATAGACATTCGTGGAGCATACGAGCAGACCACCCTTGGCCACGTGGGCGAAGAGCGCCGGGAACTCGACGGCGGGATTCAGGAAGTGCTCCACCACCTCGCACGCGATCACCAGCGGGAACTGTTTGCTGGCCGGCTTGTTGATGTCGATGAACTCGGCGTCGTCGCGCAACTTCATGACGTCGGCGACGGCCACATCCCGGACCCCGGGCAGTGCGCCGATGTGCCGGTTGTCGAAGCTGCGGCCGGCGCCGTAGACGAGCACGTCGAGATCCGACCTGCCCATGATCTCGGTGGCCATCCGGGCCATGTGGAACTCGCGTCCCTTGCGATCCGCGGTCCCCACCCGGGCCCGCATCGGCAACTTGTCCAGCTGCTTGAAGTTGCGGTAGTCGTGCACATTGTCGGGATTGCCGACGTGCCCGCAGACCCGGCAGATGCGCACCTCGAAGACGGTGCCGTCCTTGGCGTAGGTGATATTCCGATGTCTCGGACGCCCCGCGCCACAGGCCAGGCAGCGCTCCGGCGCCGCACTCGGGTCGATGATCGCGCCGAGTCTGCGACGCGCCGCCGCCACGTAGTGCGACCTACTGGACGGGCTGGCCAGCCCCGCCGCGATGCGTCCGATGCGCTTCCTCGTCCCGGCTGCCACGAGCCCGTGCCGATCTCTCCCCATCGGCGCACGCTAACACAATGTGACCCATATCACAGGCGCCTGTCAGACGCATGTCCGTGACCTGTCATCTCAGGTTCCTGATCCGGCCGTTGACCGCGAACACCGCGCAGAGGACACCCATCGCCACCCCGAAGCAGCACGTGGTGATCACGACTGACGAGGCACCGACCAACAACCCGAAGATCGGCGTGGTCGCAGGCGTCAGGACCAGGTCGCCGAGATTGCTGACCGAGGACACGCGCCCCAGGTGACTCGGCGCGATGATTTTCTGGAAGGACCCGCTCAGCCAGACCGACGCGAGTCCGGCCGTGATCCCGATGAGCGCCATACCGAGCACGAGGCCGATCCGGGTGGGCAACCCGACCGCCGCCAGCCCGAACCCCTGGAGCACCAGAACCTGGAAGGACCGTCGCGGTAGGTAATCACCCTGCCAGCGGGTGCCGGCGACGGACCCCACGATCGCGCCGATGGCGAACATCGCCTCCGAGGCCCCCAACCACCCCGATCCCCAATGGGATTGGGACACGCGGATTGCCACACCCACCGACATGACGGGGGTGACGAAGACGTTCAGCGCGGCCAACCCGATCAGGAAGATCCGGGCGACCTCGGATGCGCGGATGTAGTCCCACCCGGAGCGCAAGGACTGTGCGACGGATTCCTGAGGCGCCCGGGGCAGCCGGTAGCGCGTGTGCACGACGAGCCGCAGCACGATGAGCACGCCGAGGAAGGTGAGCCCGTCGGCGATCATCGAGAAGCCGAATCCCCAGTGGATGATCACCGCGCCCAGCGGGGCGCCGAGCAGTCGAGCGAGTCGGGTGCCGGTCTGCGTCCATCCGCTGACGGTGACCAGATCGTCGGCGTCGACCAACTGCCGGACGAGTGTCCTGGCCGCTGGAGTGCTCAGGCCGCTGACGGTGCCGAAACAGATGGCGACCGCGAAAAGTACTGCGCCCGCGTGCAATCCGGCCAGCCAGCACACCGCCGCCACTCCGAGCACGATGACGCGCGACAACTCCCCCCACATCATCACGCGACGGGTGTCGTACCGGTCCGCGATCACGCCGCCGAACAACGTGCAGACGGCCTGCGGAAGCATCTCCACCCCGAGCACGAAACCGGCCAGGCCCGGCGAGAACAGATGCACCGCGGTCCAGGCGAGACCGATCGCGAAGACCGTGTCTCCGGCAGCGGACACGATGACGGCCAGCAGGTAGACCTGCACCATCCGGTCGCGTCGGATCGGGGGCGGTGTCGTCGCAATGAGGACGGGCTGGTCGAGCGCAGGCGTCGTCATACCGCACCCGGCTCACTCGGGAAGACTCGCGCGATGAGGCGTACCGGCCGGCGCTCGGCGTCGGGGCGCGCCTCGGCGTCGGCGCGCACCTCCCGCGACCATTCGTCGGACAGTGCGTTGACGCGCCGCTTGAGGTCCTCCAGTTGCTCCACGGTCGCGGGCACGAAGGTGTCGCTGGCCAGCCCCTCCCGCCATTCCGGAGGCAGCTCGTCGCGGGTGCGCATCCACTGCACCGTCGCCGCGTTCAGGTACTCCAGGTTCGCCCGCTCGGCGGCGTCCGCGACCTGCCGGGCGAAGCTGCCGTCCGCGTAGTCCTCGTTGCTCCACGACAGCCGACGCTTGTTGCCGCGCCACCACGACTCGCGGGTGTCCCGCGCCAGTTCCGGCGCCGGCATGATGAATCCGACCTTGTGCATCGGCTTGAGGTGATGGCTCACCGAGCCCACCGCGACCCCGAGCCGGGTCGCCAGTTGGCCGACCGTCGCGGGCCCGTCGTTGGTGAGGATCTCGAAGATCCGTCGGCGCACCGGGTGGTGCATCGCGAGGAGTGCGTCGATCAGTGCTGCACCCTCGGGCAGCTCCGGGAGCGCATCCGGGGGCGCGGAGTCGGTATGCCGCTCGGCGGCGATCCTGCGTGGCATGCGTCCAGAATGCGGCGCGCCCACGGCATACACAAGGGCTCTTGTATAACTCCCGGAAGGCTCCGGCACGCCACCGACCTTGCCAGCGACCCCCGGGTCGGCCGTACGCTCGGAGACCCCGTCATTGTCAGGAGTCCTCCCATGAAAATGGTCCGACGCCGCCTGATCGCGGCCACCGTCAGCCTCTGCGCCCTGTGCGCGACCGTCCCCGTCGCGCACGCGGCCGGCAAGGATCCGATCACCACCCGGTATGTGCAGACCACCGCCTGGGCCAACAAGTCCGGTGCCATCCACCGCGCACGCTCGGCGAGCGACGCAGCGAGCTATCCGCGGCTCTTCCCGTTGCTGCAGGCCGGCACCGGCAACGCGCAATGGAACAACTGCGGCCCGGTCGCCGCGATCGCCGCCATCTACGCGATGGGCAGGACTCCGGTGAGCTGGGCCGGGATGAACGACTCGGCGGCGACGCAGTACATGCGCTACCACACCATGGGGATCCCCACCTCCGAGGACGCCTACGGCACCAGTCCCAGCGACCTGGTCCAGGGCTTCTCGTCCTACGACATCGGTACGACGGTCGTGAGCGACCCGAGCACGGTGCCCACTCAGGTCGCCGCGGCCGCGCGAGCCGGCCGAGTGGCCATCGTCAATGGCGACATGCAGAAGCTGCCGACCAACTACCGGCACGACATCAAGCCGGGCTACACCGACCCGATCAGTCACTTCATCGTCGTCGCCGGCTACGAGAAGTCCACCGATCGCTACCTGGTGATCGACCCGGCCTCGCTGCACAGCGACCCGGCCTCGGTGGTGATCCATCGCTTCACCGCCACGCAGCTGAAGACCTTCGAGCAGGGCGAGTTGGTGTTCAAACACAACCCGGCCGCGGTGATCACCGAGAACCCCGCCCCGAAGTGACCCATCGTCCTATACCGCATTTCGGCGTGAATATGTGATCACGACACGCCCATCCGCCACATCTGTCACAATATCTTTCGCGCACCCTCCGGACGCGTCCGCGGCCGAGGTGAGCATGTCGCGTCACGCAGCCTCTGTCATCCCCGAACACAAGGACGTTCCATGGGTACCTCTCGGCTCCTCACCGCCACCGTCACCATCACGATCACCGCAGTCGCTGCCGGCACACTCGCCGCTGCACCGGCGTATGCCGACACCGACAGCACACCCCCGACCGGCAGGTATGCCGGGCCGGCCGTCCCCGGACCGGCCGGTAACCCGGTCTGGGCACTGCCCTCCAGCCGGCGCCCGGGCACCGCGGCACTGACCTGGGTCTCCTGCGGTCCGACCAGCAGCGATGCCGCGATGGCGGGAAAGCTCGCCAGTGCGATGACCTACTCCCGGATGGGACGCATGCTGTCCGCCGAGCAGGTCGCGTGCGCCCGCCGCGTCGTCGCCGCGTCACGGGCGAGCGGCTTGGACCGCAAGGCCGCCGAGATCGCGTTGATGACCACCATCGTCGAGACCACGCTGCGCAACTACACCGGCGGGGACCTTGACAGCGTCGGCCTCTTCCAGCAGCGCAACTCCTGGGGCACCTACGCCCAGCGCATCAACCCCGCGTCGGCGACCGCCAAGTTCCTGACCGTCATGCAGCAGTTCTACCCGCGCAACTCGTGGCTGACCGCACCCGCCGGGCAGGTTGCCGCCGATGTGCAGCGACCGGCTGCGGCATACCGCGGTGAGTACGCGCTGGCCCAGTCGTCCGCAGACGGACTGCTCAACGCCCTCTGGCCGCTGCCGGTCAGCAAGCCGAAACCGACCCCGAAGCCGACCCCGAAACCGACCCCGACGCCGCCACCGAAGCAGATCCCCCGCCCGGCGCAACTGCGGGTGCTGTATCCCGGGATGCACGGGGCGGATGTGAAGTACGCGCAGCAGCTGCTGAACCTGCTCGGTGCGCACCTGGGCGTTGACGGCGCAGACGGCCCGGCGACGTCCGCAGCCATCAAGGCGTTCCAACGCAAGCAGCACCTGGTCGCCGATGGAATCGTCGGCAAACTCACCTGGTCCCGCCTGCAGGCCGCGACCGGTCAGAGTGCGCCGAAGTCCGGCTCCAAGCCGATCCCGAAACCAGTGCCCAAGCCCGCCCCCAAGCCCGCGCCCACCTCGAAGCCGATCCCGCGCCCGGCGCACCTGCGGGTGCTGCATGCCGGGATGCACGGGGCGGACGTGAAGTACGCGCAGCAGCTGCTGAACCTGCTCGGTGCGCACCTGGGCGTTGACGGCGCAAACGGCCCGGCGACGTCCGCAGCCATCAAGGCGTTCCAACGCAAGCAGCACCTGGTCACCGACGGAATCGTCGGCAAACTCACCTGGTCCCGCCTGCAGGCTGCCGCGCACCAGTAGGCCGCGGCACCCGCGGCAGGCGGCTCCACCTGGACCCTTCCCGAGCCTCTTGCAGCCAGGACGTGTCTTGGCTGGTGCCGCCGCCACCGGACATGCGAAAGGCCCCGGACCTCGATGAGGTCCGGGGCCTTTCGGCGGAGTTGCTACAAGATCACTTGTTGATCTTGGTGACTCGGCCGGCGCCGACGGTGCGGCCGCCCTCGCGGATGGCGAAGCGCAGGCCCTCCTCCATGGCGATCGGCTGGATCAGCTGGACGGACATCTCGGTGTTGTCACCGGGCATGACCATCTCGGTGCCCTCCGGCAGCGTCACGACACCGGTGACGTCCGTGGTCCGGAAGTAGAACTGCGGACGGTAGTTGTCGTAGAACGGCGTGTGACGGCCACCCTCGTCCTTGCCCAGGATGTAGACCTGACCCTCAAACTCGGTGTGCGGGGTGATCGAACCCGGCTTCACGACAACCTGACCGCGCTCGACGTCCTCGCGCTTGGTGCCACGGAGCAACAGGCCGACGTTCTCACCGGCGCGACCCTCGTCGAGCAGCTTGCGGAACATCTCGATGCCGGTAACGGTGGTCTTCTGCGAAGCCTCCTTGATACCGACGATCTCGACCTCTTCGTTGACGTTCAGAACGCCACGCTCGATACGACCGGTGACGACGGTGCCACGACCGGTGATCGTGAAGACGTCCTCGATCGGCATCAGGAAGGGCTTCTCGATGTCGCGGACCGGGTCCGGGATGGACTCGTCGACCGCGTCCATGAGCTCCTCGACCGACTTGGTCCACTCCGGGTCGCCCTCGAGCGCCTTGAGCGCCGAGACCTTCACGACCGGGGCGTTGTCGCCGTCGAAGTCCTGGCTCGACAGCAGCTCGCGGACCTCCATCTCGACGAGCTCGAGGATCTCCTCGTCGTCGACCATGTCGGCCTTGTTCAGCGCCACCAGGATGTAGGGAACGCCAACCTGACGCGCGAGCAGCACGTGCTCACGGGTCTGCGGCATCGGACCATCGGTCGCCGCGACGACCAGGATGGCGCCGTCCATCTGCGCCGCACCGGTGATCATGTTCTTGACGTAGTCAGCGTGACCCGGGGCGTCAACGTGCGCGTAGTGACGCTTCTCGGTCTCGTACTCCTGGTGCGAGACGTTGATGGTGATACCGCGCTGGCGCTCCTCGGGAGCGTTGTCGATGTCCGCGAACGCCGACGCCTTGTTGAGGTCGGGGAACTTGTCCGCCAGCACCTTGGTGATCGCAGCCGTCAACGTGGTCTTGCCGTGGTCGACGTGACCGATCGTTCCGATGTTGACGTGCGGCTTGGTCCGCTCGAACTTGGCCTTAGCCACTGTGGGGTCCTCCTTCAAGGACAGTTGCTGACGCCGGGGCGGCGCCTTCGGATGTGTTGTGTTTCTTTATTGACAGCCGGGCTGACGATAGGCGCTGCGGCATACCACGATCAATTCGGTATGCCGCGGCGCCCGGCATCACTCGCCCCGGATCTTCTTGATGATCTCGTCCGCGACGTTCCGGGGAACCTCGGCGTACGAGTCGAACTGCATCGTGTAGTTGGCACGACCCTGGGTCTTGGACCGCAGGTCACCGACATACCCGAACATCTCGGACAACGGAACGACGGCCTTGACGACCTTCGCGCCGCTGATGTCCTCCATGGCCTGGATCTGACCGCGACGGGAGTTCAGGTCGCCGATCACATCGCCCATGTAGTCCTCCGGCGTGCGCACCTCGACGGCCATCATCGGCTCGAGCAGCGCCGGGTCGGCCTTGCGAGCCATCTCCTTCAGCGCCATCGAACCGGCGATCTTGAACGCCATCTCCGAGGAGTCGACGTCGTGGTACGCGCCGTCGAGCAGCGTCGCCTTGACACCCACCAGCGGGTAGCCGGCCAGGATGCCGAGCTGCATGGCCTCCTGGATGCCCTGGTCCACCGAGGGGATGTACTCGCGCGGCACGCGACCACCGGTGACCTTGTTCTCGAACTCGTAGAGTTCGCCGTCCTCGGTGTTCAGCGGCTCGATCGTGACCTGCACCTTCGCGAACTGACCGGAACCACCGGTCTGCTTCTTGTGGGTGTAGTCGTACTTCTCGACCGCACGACGGATCGTCTCGCGGTAGGCCACCTGCGGTGCACCGACGTTGGCCTCGACCTTGAACTCCCGCTTCATGCGGTCGACGATGATGTCGAGGTGGAGCTCACCCATACCGCCGATGACGGTCTGGCCGGTCTCCTCGTCCAGGCGGACGGTGAAGGTCGGGTCCTCCTGCGCCAGCTTCTGGATCGCGGTGCCCAGCTTCTCCTGGTCGCTCTTGGTCTTCGGCTCGATGGCGACGTGGATGACGGGCTCCGGGAAGCTCATCGACTCCAGCACGATCTGCTCGTTCGGGTCGCACAGCGTGTCACCCGTGGTCGTGTCCTTCAGACCGATCGCCGCGTAGATGTGCCCGGCGACGGCTTCCTCGACCGGGTTCTCCTTGTTGGCGTGCATCTGGAAGAGCTTGCCGACGCGCTCCTTGCGACCCTTGGTGGAGTTCGCGACGGGGCTGCCGGCGGCGATGCGACCGGAGTAGACGCGGATGAAGGTCAGCGTCCCGAAGAACGGGTGCGCGGCGACCTTGAACGCCAGGGCGGAGAACGGCTCGTCCTTGCTCGGCGCGCGAGTGACTTCCTCGTCCTCGTGACCCGGCTTGTGACCGATCATCGGCGGGACGTCCAGCGGCGACGGCAGGTAGTCGACGACCGCGTCCAGCATCGGCTGCACACCGCGGTTCTTGAACGCCGAGCCACACAGGATCGGGTAGAGCTCGGAGTTGACCGTGAGCTTGCGGATGCCGGCCTTGAGCTCGTCGATGGTGAGCTCCTCGCCGCCGAGGTACTTCTCCATCAGGTCGTCGTCGGACTCGGCGACGCGCTCGACCAGGTGGTTGCGGTACTCCTCGGCCTTCTCCTTGAGGTCGTCCGGGATCTCGCGGGTCTCGTACTTGGCGCCCATGGTGACGTCACCCTTGGCGTCACCCGGCCACACCAGCGCACGCATCTCGACCAGGTCGACGACGCCGACGAAGTCGGCCTCGGCGCCGATCGGCAGCTGCAGCACCAGCGGCTCCGCGCCGAGGCGGTCCTTGACGGTCTGCACGGTGAAGTAGAAGTCCGCGCCCATCTTGTCCATCTTGTTGACGAACGCGATGCGGGGGACGTCGTACTTGTCGGCCTGACGCCACACGGTCTCGGACTGCGGCTCGACGCCTTCCTTGCCGTCGAAGACGGCGACGGCACCGTCGAGAACGCGCAGCGAACGCTCGACCTCCACCGTGAAGTCGACGTGACCCGGGGTGTCGATGATGTTGATCTGGGTACCGTCCCAGAAGGAGGTGACGGCCGCGGAGGTGATGGTGATCCCCCGCTCCTTCTCCTGCTCCATCCAGTCGGTCGTCGAGGCACCGTCGTGCGTCTCACCGATCTTGTGGTTCACACCGGTGTAGAACAGGATGCGCTCGGTCGTCGTGGTCTTACCGGCATCGATGTGCGCCATGATGCCGATGTTGCGAACCTTTTTCAGGTCGGTCAGCACGTCGAGTGCCACGTTGTCTTCTTTCGTGAGTTCTGCGGTTGATCAACTCGTAGGACGGCGGTCACCGTCCGGGTCCGTCGCCCGGTGCGGAACACCGGGCGACGGAACGCATCACCAGCGGTAGTGCGCGAAGGCCCGGTTGGACTCGGCCATCTTGTGGGTGTCCTCGCGACGCTTCACAGCGGCGCCCAGGCCGTTGCTCGCGTCGAGGATCTCGTTCATCAGGCGCTCGGTCATCGTCTTCTCACGACGCTGGCGGGCGTAGCCCACGAGCCAACGCAGCGAGAGCGTGGTCGCGCGACCCGGCTTGACCTCGATCGGAACCTGGTAGGTCGCACCACCGACGCGGCGGCTCTTGACCTCGAGGCTCGGCTTGATGTTGTCCAGCGCGCGCTTCAGCGTGACGACCGGGTCGGTGCCGGTCTTCTCGCGGCAGCCCTCGAGGGCGCCGTAGACGATGCGCTCGGCGATGGACTTCTTGCCGTCGAGCAGGATCTTGTTGACCAGCTGGGTGACCAGCGGCGAACCGTAGACCGGGTCGACGACCAGGGGACGCTTCGGGGAGGGGCCCTTGCGAGGCATTACTTCTTCTCCTTCTTCGCGCCGTACCGGGAACGTGACTGCTGACGACCCTTGACACCCTGGGTGTCGAGCGAGCCGCGGATGATCTTGTAGCGCACACCCGGAAGGTCCTTCACACGACCACCGCGCACGAGCACGATGGAGTGCTCCTGCAGGTTGTGGCCGACGCCCGGGATGTATGCGGTGACCTCGATGCCCGAGGTGAGGCGGACACGCGCGACCTTGCGAAGCGCCGAGTTCGGCTTCTTCGGGGTCGTGGTGTAGACGCGGGTGCACACACCGCGTCGCTGGGGGCTGCCCTTGAGGGCCGGCGTCTTGACCTTGGCGATCTTGTCCTGCCGACCCTTGCGGACGAGCTGGTTGATTGTAGGCAACCTACTGTCTCCGTAACTGATCGAATCTTGTCTGTTGGCGCGGGTTCTCACCCTGGGCCAACTCCTTGGGTTTCCCGGTCCTGCGACCCACGCGTTCGGGAGTGTCGGACCGGCGCCCTCCCCCGCACTTCCCGCAAGCGACCCGACCCGTCGTTTCCGACCGGCCGACACGCCCGATGAGCTGCCCGGCGAGAGCGTGTGGTGGTCTGGTGCCACACTGTCCGGCATACCCTGTGAGCAGGGCGGTGGATCAGCGGGCAGGGCAGAGCCCACGCACGAATAACGATCCTACCGGTCCGCCAGAGGTCGGCAAAATCGGTGCGGTCGGTGCCCTGGCAGCGACGCCGTCACCTGTCATCTGGCAGATTTGCGGGTGCCACCGTTCGCCGTTCGACCTGGAAGTTGACTCGCCCGTGCCGGGAACACCACCGTCCACCCACCCCGTGCTCTCCGTCGTCGTGCCGATGTACAACGAGGAAGCCGTGCTGCCGTTGTTCGTCGAGCGACTGCGGCCGGTGCTGGAGGATCTTCCGGTCAGTTACGAGGTCGTCGCGGTCGACGACGGCTCGTCGGACAACACCTCGGTGCTGCTGCAGCGCACCCTGCGTGACTGGCCGGCGTTGCGGGTGGTCCGGCTGCGGGCGAACTCCGGGCACCAGGCGGCGATCTCCGCCGGATTGCAACGTTCGCTCGGTGACTGGGTCGTCACCATCGACGCCGACCTGCAGGATCCGCCCGAGACGATCGCCCGCATGTATGCCGCCGCTGTCGCCGAGAAGGTCGACGTCGTCTACGGCGTGCGGACCGACCGCACCGCCGACTCGGCGTTCAAGCGGCACACCGCCGGCGCCTTCTACCGGATGATGCGGCGGCTGGCCAAACTCGACCTCTCACAGGACGCCGGTGACTTCCGGATGATGTCGCGATCCACGGTCGACGCGATCACGGCACTCCCGGAGCACAATCGGGTGCTCCGGCTGGTCGTGCCGACGCTCGGTTTCCCGTCGACGACAGTCGAGTACCGCCGGGACGCCCGGGCCGCCGGCGAGTCGAAGTACCCGCTGTCCAAGATGATTCGACTCACCCTCGACTCGGTGACCGGCTATTCGCAGGCGCCTTTGCGGTTCGCCACCTGGTTCAGCCTGTTGGGGTTCGTGGTCGCGGCGCTCGTGCTGGTCTACGTGGTCTGGAGCAAACTGTCCGGCGGCACCACGTCGGGCTGGGCCTCGACGGTCGTGATCCTGACGGTCTTCGCCGGCCTGCAACTGCTCTGTCTCGGCATACTCGGTGAGTATGTCGGGCGCACCTACAGCGCCCTGCAGCAGCGACCCAGTTACTACGTCGCCTACGACTCCGAGCACACCGGCCCGCTGCACACCGGTGACACCGACGAACCGATCGACTGACCGCATACACGGATTGGGAGATCGAACCGCAACTGCCCAATCGAAGGCGACCGAAACACAACGCCGACGGCCGCGGAGGCGACGACCAAAACGGCGGTGGCCCGCAACGAACTCGTTCGTTGCGGGCCACCGCCGTTTTGCGAGGAGCCGAAGCCAGAGTCAGCTGTCGAACCCGAGGGAGGCGTCGTCCAGGCGGACGGCCTCACCCGAACCCGGGCCGAAGACCGGGTAGTCGTACGGCTGGTAGTCCGGCAGCGCGTAGAGCGCAGCCTTGGCTTCCTCCGTCGGCTCGACCTTCACGTTGTTGTACCGCGGCAGACCGGTGCCGGCCGGGATCAACTTACCGAGGATGACGTTCTCCTTGAGGCCGAGCAGCGGGTCGCTCTTGGCGTGCATGGCCGCCTCGGTGAGGACTCGCGTCGTCTCCTGGAAGCTCGCCGCCGACAGCCACGAGTCGGTCGCGAGCGACGCCTTCGTGATACCCATCAGCTCGGGACGACCCGAAGCCGGGCGGCCACCCTCGGCGAGGGCGCGACGGGACGCGTCCTCGAAGCGGGTCCGCTCGGCGAGCTCGCCGGGCAGCAGGTCGGTGTCGCCGGCCTCGATGATCGTCACGCGGCGCAGCATCTGCCGCACGATGACCTCGATGTGCTTGTCGTGGATCGACACACCCTGCTGGCGGTAGACGTTCTGAACCTCGTCCACCAGGTGCTTCTGCACGTCGCGGGCACCCTGGATGCGGAGCACCTGCTTCGGGTCGATCGCACCCTGCATCAGCAGCGTGCCGACCTCGACGTGGTCGCCGTCCTGCACCAACAGGCGGCCGCGCTTGCTGATCGGGTAGGCGTGCTCCTCCGAGCCGTCGTCCGGGGTCAGCAGGATGCGGCGAACCTTGTCGGTCTCCTCGATCTGGATGCGTCCGGTCGCCTCGGCGATCGGCGCGACACCCTTCGGGGTACGAGCCTCGAAGAGCTCGACGACACGCGGCAGACCCTGGGTGATGTCGTCACCCGCGGCGCCACCGGTGTGGAAGGTACGCATCGTCAGCTGCGTGCCGGGCTCACCGATCGACTGGGCGGCGATGATGCCGACGGCCTCACCGATGTCGACCAGCTTGCCGGTCGCCAGCGAACGGCCGTAGCACTTGGCGCAGGTGCCGACGCGGGACTCACAGGTGAGCACCGAGCGGACCTTGACCTCCTCGACACCCGCTGCGAGCAGCTTGTCGAGGTTGACGTCGCCGAGGTCCGAACCGGCCGGTGCCAGCACCGAACCGTCCATCTCGACATCGGTCGCCAGCGTGCGGGCGTAGACCGAGGTCTCGACGTTCTCGTGCTCGACGAGCGCACCACCGTCGGCGCCCCGCTGACCGATCGGCAGCGTCAGGCCGCGGTCGGTGCCACAGTCGTCCTCACGGATGATGACGTCCTGCGACACGTCCACCAGGCGTCGGGTCAGGTAACCCGAGTCGGCGGTACGCAGCGCGGTGTCGGCCAGACCCTTACGGGCACCGTGGGTGGAGATGAAGAACTCCAGCACGGACAGGCCCTCGCGGAAGTTGGCCTTGATCGGGCGCGGGATGATCTCGCCCTTCGGGTTGGCCATCAGACCACGTGCACCGGCGATCTGCCGGACCTGGAACCAGTTACCGCCGGCGCCCGAGGACACCATGCGGAAGATCGGGTTCTTGCGGTCGAAGTTGTGCTGCATGTCCGTGGCGACCTCGTTGGTCGCCTGCGTCCAGATCTCCACGAGCTCCTGACGGCGCTCGTCGTCGGTGATCAGACCACGGTCGAACTGCGTCTGGATCTTGGCGGCCTTCTCCTCGTAGCCGACCAGGATGCCCCACTTGTTCGACGACGTCTGCACGTCGCTGATCGCGACGGTGCAGCCCGAACGGGTCGCCCAGTGGAAACCGGCGGCCTTGAGTGCGTCCAGGGACGCGGCAACCTGCACCTTGGGGTAACGCTCGGCCAGGTCGTTGACGACGCCGGACAGCGCCTTCTTGTCGATGTCCTGGTTGAGGAAGGGGTAGTCCTCCGGCAGCGTCTCGTTGAACAGGACGCGGCCGAGGGTGGTCTCCAGCTCGAAGGACTTCAGCCGGCCCAACTCGTCGGTCTCGGCGCCCTCGGGCAGCTCGAAACCGGCCGGCGGGACCTGGTCGAACAGGCGGATGCGAGCGAGCGCACCCAGCTTGATCTCGCCACGGTCGAACGCCATACGGGCCTCGGCTGCGGACGAGAACGCACGCAGGTGCTCGCCGTCCTCCAGCTTGGCCTCCCCGTCCTGGGCGGACAGGAAGTACAGGCCGGTGATCATGTCCTGGCTGGGCATGGTGACCGGGCGACCGTCGGCGGGCTTCAGCACGTTGTTGCTCGACAGCATCAGGATGCGTGCCTCGGCCTGGGCCTCGGCGGACAGCGGCACGTGGACCGCCATCTGGTCACCATCGAAGTCGGCGTTGAACGCGGTGCAGACCAGCGGGTGGATCTGGATGGCCTTGCCTTCGACCAGCTGCGGCTCGAAGGCCTGGATGCCCAGACGGTGCAGCGTGGGTGCGCGGTTCAGCAGCACCGGGTGCTCGGTGATGACCTCTTCGAGGACGTCCCACACCTCGGCGCGCTGACGCTCGACCATCCGCTTGGCCGACTTGATGTTCTGGGCCAGGTCGAGGTCGACCAGGCGCTTCATCACGAACGGCTTGAAGAGCTCCAGGGCCATCTGCTTGGGCAGACCACACTGGTGCAGCTTCAGCTGCGGACCGACGACGATGACCGAACGGCCCGAGTAGTCGACGCGCTTACCGAGCAGGTTCTGCCGGAAGCGGCCCTGCTTGCCCTTGAGCATGTCGGACAGCGACTTCAGCGGACGGTTGCCCGGTCCGGTGACCGGACGGCCGCGACGACCGTTGTCGAACAGCGAGTCGACAGCTTCCTGCAGCATGCGCTTCTCGTTGTTGACGATGATCTCCGGCGCGCCCAGGTCGAGCAGTCGCTTCAACCGGTTGTTGCGGTTGATGACCCGGCGGTAGAGGTCGTTCAGGTCGGAGGTCGCGAAGCGGCCACCGTCCAGCTGCACCATCGGACGCAGGTCCGGCGGGATGACCGGAACGCAGTCCAGGACCATGCCCGTGGGGTGGTTCTTGGTCTGCAGGAACGCGGTGACCACGCGCAGCCGCTTCAGGGCACGCGTCTTGCGCTGGCCCTTGCCGGTCGCGATGATCTCGCGCAGCGACTCGGCCTCGGCGTCGAGGTCGAAGGTCTGCAAACGCTTCTGCAGCGCCTCGGCGCCCATGCCGCCCTCGAAGTAGAGACCGAAGCGGTCCCGCATCTCGCGGTAGAGGACCTCGTCGCCCTCGAGGTCCTGGACCTTGAGGTTCTTGAAGCGGTCCCAGACCTGCTCCAGGCGCTCGATCTGCTGGTCGGAGCGCTTGCGGATCTGGTTCATCTCGCGCTCGGCCGACTCGCGGACCTTGCGACGGGCGTCCGCCTTCGCGCCTTCCTTCTCCAGCTCAGCCAGGTCGGCCTCGAGCTTCGCGGCGCGCGTGTTGACGGCGTTGTCGCGAGCGTTCTCGAGTTCCTTCTTCTCGACCTCGATCTGCGCCTCGAGCGAGGGCATGTCCTTGTGACGCTGGTCGACGTCGACGGACGTGATCATGTATGCCGCGAAGTAGATGACCTTCTCCAGGTCCTTCGGGGCGAGGTCCAGCAGGTATCCGAGACGGCTCGGAACACCCTTGAAGTACCAGATGTGCGTCACCGGAGCGGCCAGCTCGATGTGGCCCATGCGCTCACGGCGGACCGCCGAACGGGTCACCTCGACGCCGCAGCGCTCACAGATGATGCCCTTGAAGCGGACCCGCTTGTACTTGCCGCAGTAGCACTCCCAGTCGCGGGTCGGACCGAAGATCTTCTCGCAGAAGAGTCCGTCCTTCTCCGGCTTCAGGGTGCGGTAGTTGATGGTTTCGGGCTTCTTCACCTCACCGTGGCTCCACTGGCGAATGGATTCAGCAGTGGCGAGGCCGATGCGGAGTTCGTCGAAGAAGTTGACGTCCAGCACGTTGTGCCTTCCTTCTCGTGTCTAGCGAAAGTCTGAAATAGCTGGTGTTCTAAGGGGTTTGGTGAGGTATGCCGGGCCAGGCCCGGCATACCTCGCCGGTTGTCTGTTTCAGACTTCCTCGACCGAGCTGGGCTCACGCCGGCTCAGGTCGATGCCGAGCTCCTCCGCAGCGCGGAAGACCTCTTGGTCGGAGTCGCGCAGGTCGATCAGGCTGCCGTCGCTGGAGAGCACCTCGACGTTGAGGCACAGCGACTGCATTTCCTTGATCAGGACCTTGAACGACTCCGGAATGCCGGGCTCGGGGATGTTCTCGCCCTTGACGATGGCCTCGTAGACCTTCACGCGGCCGGTCACGTCGTCCGACTTGATGGTCAGCAGTTCCTGCAGGGCGTAGGCGGCGCCATACGCCTCGAGTGCCCAGACCTCCATCTCACCGAAGCGCTGGCCACCGAACTGGGCCTTACCGCCGAGCGGCTGCTGGGTGATCATCGAGTAGGGACCCGTGGAACGTGCGTGGATCTTGTCGTCGACCAGGTGGTGGAGCTTCAGGATGTACATGTAGCCCACGGACACCGGCTCCGGGAACGGCTCGCCGGAGCGGCCGTCGAAGAGCTGGGTCTTACCGGTGTGGTCGACCAGTCGCACGCCATCGCGCGTCGGCAACGTCGCGTCCAGCAGACCGGTGACGACGTCCTCGGACGCACCGTCGAAGACCGGCGAGGCGACGCGGGAGTTCGGCGGCGCCTCCTGGGCGTCCGGTGCGATCTGCTTGGCGAACTCGGGGTCGCCCTCGATCTTCCAGCCGCGCGAGGCGGACCAGCCGAGGTGCAACTCCAGGATCTGACCGAGGTTCATACGACGCGGCACACCGTGCGGGTTGAGCACGACGTCGACCGGGGTGCCGTCCTCCAGGAACGGCATGTCCTCGACCGGCAGGATCTTGGAGATGACGCCCTTGTTGCCGTGCCGACCGGCGAGCTTGTCACCGTTGGTGATCTTGCGCTTGTTGGCGACGTAGACGCGCACCAACTGGTTGACGCCCGGGGGCAGCTCGTCGCCCTCCTCGCGGTCGAAGACCTTGACGCCGATGACCGTGCCGGTCTCGCCGTGCGGGACCTTCATCGAGGTGTCGCGCACCTCGCGCGCCTTCTCACCGAAGATCGCGCGGAGCAGGCGCTCCTCGGGGGTCAGCTCGGTCTCACCCTTCGGGGTGACCTTGCCGACCAGCAGGTCGCCGTCGCGGACCTCGGCGCCGATGCGGATGATGCCGCGCTCGTCCAGGTCGGCCAGCACGTCCTCGCTGACGTTCGGGATGTCGCGAGTGATCTCCTCCGGACCCAGCTTGGTGTCACGGGCGTCGATCTCGTGCTCTTCGATGTGGATCGAGCTGAGCGTGTCGTCCTGCACCAGACGCTGGGACAGGATGATGGCGTCCTCGAAGTTGTGACCCTCCCACGACATGAACGCCACGAGGAGGTTCTTGCCGAGCGCCATCTCGCCACCGTCGGTCGCGGGACCGTCGGCGATGACCGCACCGGCCTCCACGCGGGCGCCGTTCTCGACGACCACGCGGTGGTTGTAGCAGTTGCCCGCGTTGGAGCGGACGAACTTGCTGATCCGGTAGGTGGTCTGGGTGCCGTCGTCGTTCAGGACGGTGACCAGCTCGGCGGAGACCTCGGTCACGACGCCGGCCTTCTCGGCGCGGACGACGTCACCGGAATCGAGCGCCGCACGGTGCTCCATGCCGGTGCCGACCAGCGGCGCCTCGGCGCGCACCAACGGCACGGCCTGACGCTGCATGTTGGCGCCCATGAGCGCACGCGACGTGTCGTCGTGCTCCAGGAACGGGATGAGAGCGGTCGCCGCGGAGACCATCTGACGTGCGGACACGTCCATGTAGTCGACCTCGTCGGCCGGGACGTCGCTCGCCTCGCCACCACGGGTACGGACCAGCACCTGGTCCTCGGCGAACCGGTTGTCGTCGGTCAGCGGGGCGTTGGCCTGCGCGATGACGAAGTTGTCCTCCTCGTCGGCGGACAGGTAGTGGATCTCGTCGGTGACCTTGCCGCCCTTGACCTTGCGGTAGGGCGTCTCGATGAAGCCGAAGGTGTTGATCCGGCCGAACGACGCCAGCGAACCGATCAGACCGATGTTCGGACCCTCGGGGGTCTCGATCGGGCACATGCGGCCGTAGTGGCTCGGGTGGACGTCACGGACCTCCATGCCGGCGCGGTCGCGGGAGAGACCACCCGGGCCGAGCGCGTTCAGGCGGCGCTTGTGCGTCAGCCCGGACAGCGGGTTGTTCTGGTCCATGAACTGCGACAGCTGGCTGGTGCCGAAGAACTCCTTGATGGAGGCGACGACCGGCCGGATGTTGATCAGGGTCTGCGGCGTGATCGCCTCGACGTCCTGGGTGGTCATCCGCTCGCGCACCACGCGCTCCATCCGGGACAGGCCCGTGCGGACCTGGTTCTGGATGAGCTCGCCGACGTTGCGGATGCGACGGTTGCCGAAGTGGTCGATGTCGTCGACCTCGACGCGCAGCTCGACGTCCTGGCCGTCACGGTGACCCTTGATGGTCTCCTGACCGGCGTGCAGGGCGACGAGGTACTTGATCGTGGCGACGATGTCGTCGACCGACAGCGTGCTGTCGTTGATCGAGGCCTCGAGACCGAGCTTCTTGTCGATCTTGTAGCGACCGACCTTGGCCAGGTCGTAGCGCTTGCCGTTGAAGTAGAGGTTGTCCAGCAGGTTCTGGGCGGCCTCGCGGGTCGGCGGCTCGCCCGGACGCAGCTTGCGGTAGATGTCCAGCAGCGCCTCGTCCTGGCCGGCGGTGTGGTCCTTCTCCAGCGTCGCGCGGATGGACTCGTACTCGCCGAACTCCTCGAGGATCTGCGCCTCGGTCCAGCCCAGCGCCTTCAGCAGCACGGTGACCGACTGCTTGCGCTTGCGGTCGACACGCACGCCGACCTGGTCGCGCTTGTCGATCTCGAACTCCAGCCAGGCACCACGGCTCGGGATGATCTTCGAGGTGAAGATGTCCTTGTCCGAGGTCTTGTCGAGCGAGCGCTCGAAGTAGACGCCCGGGCTGCGGACCAGCTGCGAGACGACGACACGCTCGGTGCCGTTGATGATGAACGTGCCGCGGTCGGTCATCAGCGGGAAGTCGCCCATGAAGACCGTCTGGCTCTTGATCTCACCGGTGGTGGAGTTCATGAACTCGGCGGTGACGAACAGCGGCGCGGCATACGTCATGTCGCGCTCTTTGCACTCCTCGATGGAGTACTTGACTTCCTCGAACCGGTGGTCGCGGAAGGACAGGCTCATCGAACCGGAGAAGTCCTCGATCGGAGAGATCTCCTCGAAGATGTCCTCCAGACCGGAGCGGTCGGGGACGTGGGTGTTCCCGGCGGCCTTGGCCTCGGCCACGCGGGCCTGCCAACGCTCGTTGCCGAGCAGCCAGTCGAAGCTGTCGGTCTGCAGGGCCAACAGGTCGGGAACTTCCAGGGGCTCGCGAATCTTCGCGAACGACAGACGGCCGGACGCCGTCTTTGCCGTGGAAAGGGATTGTGTCGCAGTGCGCGAGGCAGCCAAGGATGGATCCTTCCAAAGGCTTTCAAAGCGGGCGGTTCGAAGCGCGCTTCCGCTCCTGCGGCGCCACCGACGACCGGACACCGGCCGTGAAGCACGGCGGCATGGCCCTGGGGATTTCAACGCTTCCGATGCGAAATCGGGCGCGCGGACAGAGCACGGTCAAAGGTGGGTTGGCTGGATACGGGCAGCGCAAAGCAACACACTACATGAAAAAGGCCCGCGTGTCCACACGCGGTAGCGCTCGAACCTCACAGCCCCCCAGCCCGACATCCGATGCACAAGAGGGTGCACCCTCGGACGGCTGCCGGTCAAGGGATCCGGGACTGTCTGGCGTGTCGCACCTCCCCCGCCTCCACCGAGGTCACTCGCCCGACCGGTATGCCGCGGGGCTGACGCCATACGCCTTCTTGAACGCGGTGCTCAGGCTGAACGCACTGCCGTAGCCGACCTCCCGCGACACCGAGGTCAACGTGCGGTCGGTGTCGCGCAGCAGGTCCGCCGCCAGGGACAGCCGCCATTGCGCGAGGTAGGCGATCGGCGGCATCCCGACCACCGTCTGGAACCGGCGCGCCAGCGCCGAGCGGGACACATCGGCGTCCTTCGCCAGGGCGTCCACGGTCCAGGCCCGTGCCGGATCCGACCGGATCAGCCGGACCGCCTCGGCGACCGCAGGATCCGTGACCACGCGCAGGCCCGCGACGCCGGAGGGGTTGGCGGCCGCCCAGTCACGGACCACCGAGATCAGCACGACGTCGAGGATGCGGTCGAGCACGGCCTCCTGCCCGAGCGCATCACGCGCCGCCTCGGCGACCAGGACCGGCAGCAACGGGCTGTCGGCACCGCGCACCAGCGCGATCTCCGGCAGCGCCGCCGCGAGTGCGGTGCCCAACTGCGCCTCGGCCGGGTAGCTCGCGACGAGCATCGTGTCGCGACCGGTCGGGTCGTTGCCCCATGCCCGCACGCCGGTGGCGAGCTCCTCGGAGAGGTCGCGCCCGTCGGTGCCGGAGCAGGTCTGCCCGGGCCCGATGCGGATGTCCGGTGCGGTCGTCGGCTCGTCGCTGAGCAGGTAACGCGCCGCGCCCCGTACGAGCAGGACGTCACCCTCCACCAGCTGCCTCGGCGGTTGCTCCGTATGGCGCAACCACGAGTCACCGCTGAGCACCGCCACCATCGTCAGCGGCGCGTCCTCGGTGATCTCCAGCGCCCACGGTGGCTCCATCAGCACGCGCAGCAGGAACGCGCCGCGGGCGCGCGGCCCGTCGAGCACATCGGGCGTCCCCGCCAGCTCCGCCATGACCGACGAGCGTAGCGACTGCCCATGACACCGGGTCAGCACCGCGAGGTCAGCGATGAGCACTGACCGACAACTGCTCGGCATACGGCGACGACGTTCCGGCCGGCGTGCTCGTCCGGCCGCGCGCTCCGGTGATCAGTCCGGCGACGAGCAGTCCGACGGCCGCCACCGAGAACACTGCGCGCACGGTGTTGGCCGGCGTCCAGTTGTGCAGGTAGTCACGCCACAGGTCGACCGACGCGGCCGCGTGCGGGTCGACGGCAGCGAGCCGGTTGTTCATCGGCACGTTGTAGACCATCGTCAGCAGCAGTCCGGCGAGGTATGCCGCTCCCCCGGCGGCCAGCAGCACGTCGGCCATCGCCCGATCGGCGCGCAGCAGCCGGTAGACGAGATACCCGCCGGCGAGACCGGCGCCGCAGAAGCAGAGCATGAACGGCCCCTGCTCGATGGACCGGTTGAGGTGCTGCATCCGCGCGATGCCGGCGGCGTTCGTCATACGACCGAGCGAGGGCATGATGCGCGCCGAGAAATCGATGTACACGCCTGCGGTGACCGCCGAGGTGACGGCACCGAGAACGCCTGCAACGACAGCGATTCGAGATGTCATGGGACTCTCCCTGATGAAAGGCCCGTCGGATGCGGACCGTGCATCCTCAGTTCATCGCCGTCGCCGGTCCGCGACCATCGGCCAGACGCTCGCGCGCATACGCGTCCGTCCCGCCCCGGAAGGAGCGGACATACGGCGAGCGCCGCCGGACCCGGGGAGAAAGCGGGTGCGGCAGCGCTCGTCGTCTGCGTGCGGGGGCTGTGGTCCCCAGGTGGGATCAGACGCCGGTCACCGACTTGATCCAGGAGCGGCTGGCGGTCAGGTTCGCGTAGTTGGAGCCGGCGTGGATGTCGCTGCCCGGGTCGGCGACGTCGCCCGTCGAGCAGACACCGACGACCTTGCCGCCGACGAAGAGCGGACCGCCGGAGTCGCCGTGGTTGGACGCACCGTCGGAACCCTTGACGTGGATGGCGCTGCCGCCATACGCGTCGGTGCTGGAACCGACGATGTTGACGGTGGCCTTGTTCAGGTGCGTCGGCTGCGCGCCACCCGCGGTCAGGCCGTAGCCCCAGATCGTGCCGGTGCCACCGGCCGGGGTGTAGGAGGAGGCCAGCGGCGCGTAGCTGCTGAGCGCCTTGGCGGACGACAGGTGCACCAGGGCCACGTCACCGTTGGACGAGCCGGCCACCTGGTCGGCCGCGACCGGGGTGCCCGGGCTGGTCACCGAGTTGCTGAAGTAGACGTCCATCCACTGCGTGCCGTCGATGCAGTGCTGCGCGGTCAGGATCCACTGGGAGGAGATCGCCTCACCGGTGCAGCCGTAGGTGCCGCCGCTCTGCCCGAAAACGAGCTGGACGATGTATGGCGAGGAACCGCTGGTGCCGCCGATGATGTGCGGGCTGACGGTGTCGGCCATGGCCGAGCCGGTGCCGGCTCCGACGAGAACCGCGGTGGCGGCAGTGGCCAGAGCCAAACGGTGGAGGCTGCGCATGTGTTGCTCTCTTCTGGAGTTCGAAACAAACGGGGCATGCCGCGCGAAACGTGAATTCGCTTGCGGCTCCGCAACTTTCGTCGGTTCACAGTTCGCGCACAAGAGCCTCCGGGCAACCCTTGCCAAAGCCGGAAGGGCGCTTGACCAAGTGTTTACACCCTCTTGGTCAAGCGCCCTTCCGGCGTGCGTGGTCCCGCGTCAGCTCCCTTGCAGGAGCTCGACCTCGGCGTGATCGGCGACCGCGCCCGCGAGCGCGCCGAGGTGCCACCGGGTGTCACCGAAGGTGTGCTCGATGGCGGTGATCCGGGCCGTGTGGTGCCCGACGGCATACTCGGCGGTCATCCCGATGCCGCCGTGCAGTTGGATCGCCTCCTGGCCGACGTGCCGACCCGCCTTGCCCGTGACGACCTTCGCGCGGGACGTGGCGGCTGCGTCATACGGGTCGGCGGCGAGCGCCATACCAGTGTGCAGGACCGTGCTGCGGGCCAGCTCGAGGGAGACGTACATGTCGGCCGCCCGTTGCGTCAGCGTCTGGAACGCAGCGAGCGGGACGCCGAACTGCTTTCGGGTCTTGAGGTATTCGACGGTCATCGGCAACGCCGCGTCCATCGCACCAAGCGCTTCGGCGGTGACCGCGAGGATGCCGAGGTTCACGCCGGCCTGGATGGCGCGCGCCGCGTCGTCGAGCGTGCCGAGCGGCACCGCAGGCGTGTTGTCGAGGCGCACGCGCATGCCGGAGACCGTCGCCCCCTCGACCAGGAAGAGACCAGTGCGGTCACCCACGCGCGCCGTCACGACGAACTTGTCGGCCGCTTCGGCATACGGGATGGGTTCCTTGGTGCCGGTGAGCGTCACATCGTCGCCCTCACCGGAGGCCGTGACGTCATACGCCTCGAGGGACCAGGCCCGGCCGGGCTCGGCGAACGCCGGCACGATCAACGAGCTGCCGTCGAGCAGGTCGGGCAGCAGCTTCGCGCGCTGCTCGTCGGTGCCGCCGAACGCGATCAGTCCGGCTGCGGTGAGTGCTTCGGCGTATGCCGTCACCACGCGTGCCTTGCCGAGTTCCGTTGCGGCGATTGCGACTTCGACAGTGGACGCGCCGGCCCCACCGACGTCCTCGCCGAACGGAAGGGCGAGCAGGCCCATCTCTGCAAGCGCCGTCCAGACCTTCGGGTCATGCGACGCCGGGCCGACGGGTACGTCGCCATGGGCCTCGGCCGGTGCATTCCGGCTGGCCAGCTCGCGCACCGCGTCCTGCAGCGCCCTCTGTTCGTCGTCGAACGTGAAATCCATGTCTGCTCAGCCCTTCAGTCCGAGGATGCCCGAGGCGATGATGCTGCGCTGCACCTCGTTGGACCCGCCATAGATCGATGCCTTGCGGAAGTTGAGATAGGTCGGCGTAGCGAGCGCCGTCCACGCCTCGAGGTCGGTGTCCTCCGGTTGCGCCCACTGCAGGGACGCCGGCCCGGCGATGTCGGCGGTGAACTCGAGTACATCCTGCTGCAGTTGGGAGCCGCGCAGTTTCAGGATCGAGGACGCCGGCTCCGGCTTGTCACCGTGCGAGTTCGCGGCGACGCGCAGCACGGTGAGCTCGAGAGCGGCCACATCGGTCTCGAGCTCGGCGAAGCGGGCTGCGATCAGCGGGTCCTGCAGCAGCGTGCCATCGCCGGAGGTGATGGCGGCCGCGCGTTCCTTCGCGGCGGCGAGGGTGCGCTTGATGCTGGCCACCGGCGCGACGCCGACTCGTTCGTTGCCGAGCAGGAACTTCGCGATCGTCCAGCCCTTGCCGCGCTCACCGACCAACTGGTCGGCCGGCACCCGCACGTCCTCGAAGAAGACCTCGTTGACCTCATGTCCGCCGTCGATCAGCTGGATCGGCCGGACGGTGATGCCCGGCGTCTTCATGTCGATGAGCAGGAAGGAGATGCCCATCTGCTTCTTGGGCGCGTCGGGCTCGGTCCGCACCAGGGCGAAGATCCAGTCGGCGTGCTGGCCGAGCGTGGTCCAGGTCTTCTGTCCGTTGACGACCCACTCGTCGCCGTCCAGCACCGCCTGGGTGCGCAGACTCGCGAGGTCGGATCCGGCGTTCGGCTCGGAGAACCCCTGACACCACCAGATGTCGAGATTGGCGGTCGCGGGCAAGAAGCGTTCCTTCTGCCCCTGGGAGCCGAAGGTCGCGATGACCGGGCCGACCATGTTGGCGTTGAACGCCAACGGCGGCGGGACGCTCGCCGCCTGCATCTCCTGCAGGTAGAGGTGGCGCTGCAACTGGGTCCAGTCCTGGCCACCCCACTCGACCGGCCAGTGCGGAACGGCCAGCCCTCCCTCGTTCAGCAGCCGCTGCGCCTGGCGCATGTCGTCTGCGCTCGGCTCGCCTCCGGCAGCCCAGCGCTGCCGAAGATCCGCCGGGATCTTCGTCGTGAAGAAGTCACGCATCCGCTGCTGGAAGGCAGCGTCCTCGTCGGACAGTTTGAGGTGCATGGCGAAGCGACCCTTCCTGATCGGCAGTGTGCTACCTCACAGTAACCCAGTCGCTAAGCGCTTGCTTAGCGATCTCTTGACCGAGCCTGACCGGGCCGTACCCAACCGGGCCTGGCCGGACCCATCCCGACCCTGGGGAGACCTCGGCACGCCCCCGCACCTCTGCACAGCAGTAACATCGCCACGAAATGCCTTGGCCGCCAACCGTATTCGGAGACTTCGTGAGCACCTACGCATCAGACCCGATTCCCGCCGACCCGGCCGAACTGGGACTGCAACCGCACCCGGAAGGCGGGTGGTTCCGCGAGACGTGGCGGCATCCGCAGACCGTCGAAACGGCATACGGCACAAGGGCATTGGCCACCTCGGTGTTGTTCCTGCTGCAGCCGGGCCAGGCCTCGGCGTGGCATCGGGTGCGGTCGCCGGAGCTGTGGATCTGGCAGGGCGGTGGACCCGTCACGCTGACGCTGGGCGGCACCGGGGACTCCCCGGCCGAGACCGGCAGTGTCACCCTCGGCCCCGGCGGCCAGCATCTCGTGGAACCGGACGAGTGGCAGGCAGCCGTACCGGCCGATCCGGAGCGCGCGACGCTGGTCGCGTGCATCGTCTCCCCCGGATTCGACTTCGCCGACTTCAGCCTGGAGTAGCCGTCGACGCCTCGGGCGTGCGCGCCGACACCCGCACCGGGCACAGCAGCAGGCCCGCGAGGATGACGCTTCCGTAGAGCATCGGATAGATGTAGCGACCCAGCGCGATCGGGCCGGCGACCAGGAACAACAGGTTCACCCAGATCGGGACGGCTGCGACGACGAGGAACCAGCGCCGCCGACCTACCGCATAGCCGAGAGCCATAAGCGGGATCCACGAGCAGTACAACGCCTTGGACGTGAGCAGCCCCACGCCGGGAAGCTCGTTCATGGTCCCGCCCGTGCCGGCGAACCGATCGATGCCGGCCCGCACACCCGTGAGCTTCGCGCTCGAGTGGATCTCGTCCGCCACGGAGGTGATCCTCGCGCGCGAGGTCCCGGGCTCGGCGCGGGACTGCCAGAAGTCGAGATACTTCCGGGTGTTGATCGAGCCTCCGGACGGCAGCGGCGGACCGGGATAGAAGTAGTCGTAGGTGTTGTTGTAGGTCGCAGCGAGATAGGTGGCGGGGTAACGCATCCCTTCCGCGAACCAGGTCCTCCCGTAGGAGCGCACGGTCGCGCCCGGCAGCGGCTCCGGGATGCGGCCCTTGACGGGGTCCGACCGACGCGGGTCGTATGCCGCGGCCAAACCCCGGTAGCGCAACATCCGGTCGATCGACGCCCGCTCGGCTGGCGGTAACGCTGATCCGTGCTCCACGACGGTGCGCGCGGTCTGCTGGACGGGGATGGTGAACATGTCCTGTGAGGTGGCGTGGCCGATCCCCCACGCCGGCAACAGCACCATCGACCAGAGCACGTTGGTGAGGAACAACGTCGCCAACCCGGCACCGATCAATCGGACTCGCGCTCCACGCGCAGCCAGGACCAGCAGCACCACCAGCGCGAGCACGACCAGGTAGATGTTGGTGCGCTTCGCCAGGATGAGAACGACGCTGTCGGCCACGAACCCGGCGAGCAACCAGCCGCGACGCAGCAGCAGGACACGAGTGCGCACCAACTCGATGAACACCAGCAGGAAGAGAATGAAGAAGATGACCGCGAACGAGTCCTTGCTCATCGACGTGGCGGCGCTCGGGAAGATCGGGACGAGCGCGACAACGCCGGTCAGGACGATGCGGGCCCTCCGAGACAGGCCGCACCGGCCCAGGTAGACGAGGCCCGCGCTCATCGCAGCCGCCGTGACCAGCAACTGCACCGCGTTGTAGAGGAACAGGCCGAGGTTGTAGCTCCCGAGCCCATGCCCGAGGCTCCAGAATCCGCCGAACACCACGGTGTCGAACCATGGATGGTGGTCGGTGCGCGCCGTGACCCCGAGCCACTCGAACAGTTGGGTGACCGTGTCGGAGTCGACCTGCCCCGGGTAGTGGAGCGCGAACCAACCACCCCAGGCGAGCACGATCACGGCATACGTCTTCCAGAACCAGGCGCGCAACGCGCGACGCATCGGTATGACGCCGCCCGCCGATGCGTTCACGGCGGCGGCGCGCGCCGTGTCGATCGCCCGGTAGCCGAACCGCAGCACCACGAAGATGCCGACCGCGATCAGCAGCCCCGCGAGCACCGAGCCGATCGCGGCACCCGCGTCCGCGGTGAACCAGCGGCCGCTGTTCGTGGCGTCGAAGGACGCACCGGTGACGAGGAACGTTGCGAGCAGCAGCGCGACCGCGGCGGGCGGCGCCTCCCGACGCAACACGCCGGCGATCGTGGCCCGGCGTTCCCCCGAGCCCTCGTCCCGCCCGAAGAGCCATCGGTAGCCGAGGTAGTTCGAGACCATGCCGACCCCCATCGCCGCGACCTTCGCCGTCGGCGCGAGTACACCGTGGCGCAGATCAGGTGCCGCTGCGTGACCGACCCGCAGCACCGTCCAGATGATCACCGACTGCACCAGCAGACCGGAGAAGAGCGTCACCGCGACGAATTGCACGAAGGTCCGTGTCGCCGCCGCGTCCGACCGGAAAACCAGGATCCGGTTGGCCAGGTAGCTGAAACACACCGTGATGCAGGTCGAGCACACATTGGCCAGCAGCGCGGGCATCCCGACCGGGACCGCGAAGATCGTGAAGAGGGTCAGGTCCAGCAGGGTGGTGCAGGCCCCGACTCCGGCATACCGCAGGAACTGGGCACGTTCGCGGGTCAGCAGTCCGGGTCGTGGCAGGTCGGCGTCGAGCGGGCCGCTCACGCTCGATCCGCCATCGCGTCGAGCGGTCGTGCGGCGGGCACCGGCTCACCATCCGGTATGGCGGGCGCAGCGACGCAGACCGGCGGACTCAGCCGCAGATACGCCAGCCGGGCCGACTCCTTACGGGCGTAGAGCAATCCGTTCAGGATGAGGCCGACCACCAGACTCAGCGTGGCGAGGATCATCAGCGAGGCCGCGAGGAAGGCCGTCGGGAAGCGCGGGACCAGACCGGTGTGCGCGAAGTGCACGATGACCGGGACGCCCAGCACCACACCGATCGCCGCGAGGAATGCAGCCAGCCAGCCGTAGAGCAGCAGCGGTCGCTCGTGCTGCACGAGGCGCCCGATCAGCTTCAGGATCCGCAACCCGTCGTGGTAGGTGCGCAACTTGCTCTCGCTACCGGCGGGCCGGTCCTTGAATCCGACCGGCAACTCGGCCTGCGGCACGCGCAGATTCATCGAGTGGACCGTCAACTCCGTCTCGATCTCGAACTCCCGCGACAGCGCGGGGAACGACTTGACGAACCGGCGGGAGAAGACCCGGTAGCCGGAGAGCATGTCGGTGATCGGCTCACCGAACAGCCGGGTGACGAGACGGTTGAACATCCTGTTGCCGAGCTCGTGACCGGGCCGGTAGGCGCTCGATTCGGCGGAGTCGACGCGAGTTCCGAGCACGTGGTCGAGCGGCCCGGAGCGCAGCAACTCGATCATCTCCGGGGCGGCCGAGGCGTCATACGTGTCGTCGCCGTCGATCAGCAGATAGATGTCGGCGTCCAGATCGGAGAACGCTCGGCGTACGACGTTGCCCTTGCCCCGGCGACGTTCGGTGCGGACGATCGCCCCCGCCGCGCGAGCGACCTCCGCGGTGCGGTCCGAGGAGTTGTTGTCGTAGACGTAGACGTCGATGCCGGGAACAGCTCGACGCAGGTCGGTGACAACCGTCCCCACGGCCGCCTCTTCGTTGAAACACGGAACGATTGCGACGATCGATGGTTCTGCATCGACCGGACCATCCCCCTGGTTGTGGTCCTGCATCGCTGCATGCTCACACCTCTGCGCGACACGAACGGTGATCCTCGGGCAAACGTCGCGGGACCACTCGGCGAACGTCCGGCTACGCCTGAAGTGCCTGCGCCACGAGCGACTGCCCGAACCACTTCGGTATGGCGCCCCGCACATCAGCGACACCGTCGATGCGCACCTGCCGAGCGGACGGCACCACGCCCGGCGTGGTCGTCACCGGCACCCGGGTGTGACGGACGCTGAACGCGAAAGAGCCCCGATCCGCAATGGATCGGGGCTCCTTCAGGAGTTCAGTGAAGCGTCAGCTCACTTGACCTCGACGGACGCACCGGCGCCCTCGAGCTGCTCCTTGGCCTTGTCGGCGGCAGCCTTGTCGACGTTCTCCAGGACGGGCTTCGGAGCGCCGTCCACGAGGTCCTTGGCTTCCTTCAGGCCGAGGGAGGTCAGCGCGCGGACCTCCTTGATGACCTGGATCTTCTTGTCGCCGGCAGCGGTGAGGATGACGTCGAACTCGGTCTTCTCGTCGGCGGCGTCGCCACCAGCAGCAGCGGCGCCACCAGCGGCGGCAACTGCGACCGGAGCGGCAGCGGTGACGTTGAAGGTGTCCTCGAACTCCTTGACGAACTCGCTGAGCTCGATCAGGGTCATCTCCTTGAACTGGTCAAGGAGCTCTGCGGTGCTGAGCTTTGCCATGGTTGGCAACCTTTCGTTGTTTCTACGACCTGGGTCGTATGCCGTGAGTGGCGTTGTCTTCTAAAAAGATTCGAGCGTGATGCGCCGTACGGCGATCAGCTCTCGTCGCCACCCTCGGCGACGTCGGTGGCAGCCTCGGCCGGAGCCTCGGCAGTCTCTTCGGCGGCCGGGGTCTCGGCGGGAGCGTCGGTGGCAACCGGGCCCTCGGTCTCGACCTTGGCCCGCAGCGCGTCGACGACCCGAGCGGTCTGCGACAGCGGCGCGGCGAAGAGGTAGACCGCCTGGCTGAGCGACGCGTTCATGGCGCCGGCCAGCTTGGCGAGCAGGGTCTCGCGAGACTCGAGGCTCGCGAGCTTGGTGATCTCTTCCGATGACAGGGCCTTGCCGTCCAGCACGCCGCCCTTGATCACCAGCAGAGGGTTCGCCTTGGCGAAGTCACTCAGACCCTTGGCAACCTGCACCGGGTCGCCGGTGACGAAGGCGATCGCCGACGGACCCTGCAGGTCGTCGTCGAATGCCGTCACACCGGCCGCCTCGGCGGCGCGCTTGGTCAGCGTGTTCTTCACCACGGTGTAGGTCGCGTGCTCACGGATGGAGTTGCGCAGCTCGGTGAGCTGAGCCACGGACAAGCCGCGGTACTCCGTCAGCACGGCCGCACCCGAGTCACGGAACTTGTCCGTGAGCTCGGCGATGGCTGCCGACTTGTCGGACTTGGCCATGCGGACCTCCTTGGTTGGTGGATGTTCATCCCGATGGTCCACCGCGGAGAGTCCGACATACGAAAATGAGCCCCGGCGCAGATGCCCGGGGCTCACAGAAGATCAGTCGTCATACGAAGATGTATGTCGCGATCGTGCTGCCT
This sequence comes from Flexivirga sp. G2, assembly GCF_055397625.1. Taxonomy (NCBI): domain Bacteria; kingdom Bacillati; phylum Actinomycetota; class Actinomycetes; order Micrococcales; family Dermacoccaceae; genus Flexivirga; species Flexivirga sp. G2. Next base: position 755,298 of record NZ_AP039675.1, on the reverse strand, counting down.
GGTTCACCTGCGCTGGTCGCCCGCTCGTGTGCGGAACCTTCGGCCATGTGCAGGGCACATGGACAACCGGCGGTCTTCGGTGGTTCAAGAGTACGGTTCCAGGCGACCGGCGAGCAAATCGGCGGATCACCCAGCGACAACTCGTCGCATGCAACGCTCAGCCGGGCAGCGCACGCCAGTGCGTGACGACCTGGCCGTCGTCGCCGACGAAGTGCACCGCGAACATCGGTGGCAGGTCGCTGCTGAACTCCGGCAGCGGCTCGGCGTCCAGCGTCACCGTGGACACGAGGCCGCCCGGCAACAGCAGCGGCCGATCGGCGAACGTCATCGCGCAAGCGCTGTGCGCGTGGCCGGCGAACGTCGCGACCACGTTGTCATGCCGTCGCAGCACCGCTTCCAATCGATCTGCGTCGCGCAGTCCTATCGGATCCATCACGTCGATGTGCACGTCCACGGGCGGGTGGTGCAGACAGACGAATGTCGGCTCACCGGAGGCAAGTTCGCGATCAAGCCATTCCAGCGAGACGCTCCCCAACATCCCGTGATCGATCCGCTCTCCGGGCGGCGCCGTGACCAGTGAGTCGAGCATGCAGAACTTCACTCCGCCGATCCGGTGCGCCTCGTTGATCGGGTCATCGGGCCGCCCGGCCGGCAGATCGCGCAGCACCGTCGCGTATGCCGCCCGGACGTCGTGGTTTCCCGGGCAGAGCAGCAGCGGCGAGCGAGCCGTGCGCGCCCCGATCAGTGCTCGAAGCTCTCGATACTCGGCCACCGTCCCGTGATCGGCGAGGTCACCGGTCAGCAGGACGACCTCCGGTTGCGGATCGAGCGCGTCGACATACGCGAGGACCGCGCGGGTCCGATCAGCCGCGGCCGGGTGTGCGCCGACGTGGCTGTCGCTGAGGTGGGCGATCGTGAGCACCCATCGATCGTGCCACGACGCCCGGCGCAGACGGTCGGACGTCATACGCCCAGTAAACGTGAACCCGCACTAGTCTCAGGAGAGTTCACGCGCGCCGCGCACGCGTGAGCTGCCGCGGCGCGCAGCCCGAAGTGAGTGTGATTCATAACACTCACTTAGTATGTCGATAACTCCCCTGGTTCTTTGAAAGGTCGACATGTCCCGTCGTCGCGCATCACTCATCGCCGTCACCGCAGTTGCCGGAAGCCTGGTCCTGGCCTCCTGCAACGCCAATTCCCACGGCAACTCCTCGTCGGCCTCGTCCGGCGGCAGCAACGGCGTGCGGGCCGCTGCCAAGAAGGGCGGCACGCTCTACCAGTACTCCGCCAACAAGGAGATCCACTTCGACCCGGCGACCAGCCAGAACCTCGGCACGAGCGCCATCCACCTCATCGTGCGCAGCCTCACGGCGTGGCAGACGTCCCCGACGGGTGACACCCAGCTGGTGCCGGACCTGGCGACCAACACCGGCACCGCGTCCGACGGCGGCAAGACGTGGACGTTCAAGCTGAAGCCCGGTCAGGAGTATGCCGACGGCAGCACCATCACCGCGCAGGACATCAAGTTCGGCATCGAGCGCAGCTTCGACCCGCAGCTGCAGGGCGGCCTGAGCTACCACAAAGCGCTGCTCGTCGGCGGTGAGAAATACCAGGGCCCCGCCAAGGGCAAGCAGCTCGCGTCGATCGAGACGCCGGACAAGTCGACCATCGTCTTCCACCTGGTCCGCCCGTTCGCCGACTGGGGCTGGATCGCGTCGATGCCGGCGTTCGCCCCGGTTCCGGTCAAGGCCGGCATGGGCATCCCGAAGTACGACCACACGCCGCCGTCGTCCGGCCCCTACGAGGTCGCGTCATACACGGTCGGCTCGAAGGTGACCCTGAAGCGCAACCCCAACTGGAAGAAGAAGAACGACCCGGTCCGCCCGGCCGCACCGGACACTGTCGTGTACGAGATGGGGCTGGACCCCGACACGCTGGCGCAGCGGATGGTCGACGACCAGGGCAACGACAAGAACGGCGCCGGCGTCCCGGTCACCGCGGCGATCGTGCCGAAGATCAACTCCGACGCCACGGTGAAGGCCCGCACCACGGTCTCCCCATCGGGCGCCGCCAAGTACCTCGCGCTCAACACCAGCCGCCCGGGCCTCAAGAGCCTGAACGTCCGCAAGGCGCTCGAGTACGCCATCGACAAGAAGTCGCTGCAGACCATCGCCGGCGGCCCGACGTATGCCGGGAAGATCGCGACGACGCTGATCCCGCCGGGCGTGCAGGGCTACCAGAAGTACGACCTCTACCCGGCACCGGCGACCGGCGACATCGCCAAGGCCAAGAAGGAGCTCGGCAACACCAAGGTGCCGACGCTGACCCTCGTCTACGACACGACGGCTCCGAACGAGGACAAGCAGGCCGCGTCGATCAAGGCCGACCTCAAGAAGATCGGCATCAACGTCAAGCTCATCGGGCAGGACAGTGACGCCTGGTCGGCGACCACCACGCAGAGCAACAATTTCGACCTGACGATCTCGGGCTGGCAGGCCGACTACCCCGGCGCCTACGCGCAGCTGCAGCCGATCTTCGCCTCCGACCAGGTCGGCGGCGGCAACTACAACCAGTCGAAGTTCAAGGACCCTGCGGTCGACTCGGCGATCAACAATGCGACGACGCTGACCAACAAGGGCCAGGCCGACGCGGCGTGGGCGAAGATCGACAAGCAGATCATGCAGCAGGCTCCGGCGGTGCCGCTGTACTACTCGCACCAGGCCTACCTGAACGGCAGCAACGTCACCGGGACGTACATCCCGACCTTCCCGACCTACCCCAACTACCTGGTCCAGGGCTTGAAGAAGTGACGACTGCGGTCGCGCGCAGCCGCTCCCCGATCGCCCTGGCCCTCCGGCGGACCACAGGTTCCACCGCCGGACGGGTCGGGGCGATCACCCTGCTGGTGGTGATTCTCGCCGGGTTCTGTGCACCACTCCTGACGGCGTTGGAGGGGCAGAACCCGAGCTCGTTCGACGGTGATCTGGTCGACGGCAACAACGGCGGCAACCCCTACGGCAGCTTCGGCGGGGTGAGCGGCAGCCACTGGTTCGGCGTCGAGCCGGGCACCGGTCGGGACCTGTTCGCACTCGTCGTCTACGGGTTGCGCACGACGATCCTCATCGCGCTTGCCGCGACGATCGTCTCGGTCATCATCGGCGCCGCCGTCGGTATGGCGATGGGCTATCTCGGTGGCTGGTTCGAAGCCGTGCTGGGCCGGTTCGTCGACTTCATGTTCGGCTTCCCGACACTGCTCTTCCTGATCGCTCTGCAACTGATCGTGCCGGCCGACATACCCAAGCCCGTCGTGCTGGCAGCAGTGCTGGCCGCGTTCGGCTGGGTCGGCACCGCGCGGTTGATCCACACGCAGACCAAACAGCTGGCTGCTCGCGAATTCATCGACGCCGCAAAGGCTTCCGGGACTCCGTTGCGCCGCGTCTTCATGGGTGAGCTGCTCCCGAACCTCATCGGCACGCTCGCCGTGGTCGTCGCGCTGAGCTTTCCTGCGACGGTCGCGATCTCCGCGGGACTGAGCTTCCTGGGGGTCGGGATCGGAGCCGACACCCCGGACCTCGGTGTCCTCATCGGCTCGTCGATCACCTGGACCTACACCGGCGCCGACGCCGGTTACCTGATCTTCCCGTCGATCGTGTTGCTGCTCATCGTGCTGGGCGCCACGCTCCTCGGTGACGCGCTGCGGGACTCGTTCGACGTCCGCACCGAGGAGAACGCCCGATGACCTCCTACATCGCCCGCCGCCTGCTGGTGTCCGTGCTGGTGCTGCTCGCGATCTCGTTCTGCGTCTTCATCCTCTTCTACAGCGGACCGTCGGACCCGGCACGCGTCATGTGCGGAAAGCCTTGCCAGCCGGAGCGACTCACCCAGGTCAAGCACTTCATGGGGACCGACAAGAACGCCTTCGTGCAGTGGCTGGACTTCCTCAAGGGCCTGTTCGTCGGCCGGACCTACGGCACCGGCGCGGAGGCCGCGCATTGCTCCGCACCGTGTTTCGGCTTCTCCTTCGACCAGCGCCAGTCGGTCACCAGCCTGATCTGGTCCCGCCTGCCGGTGACCGCGTCGATCGCGCTCGGCGGTGCGGCGGTCTCGCTGCTCGTCGGTATGACGCTCGGTCCGCTCGCCGCCATCTTCCGCGGCCGCTGGCCGGACGCGCTGGTCCGGGGCGGGTCGCTGTTCCTGGTCGCCACCCCGGCATATCTGTTGGGACTGTTGGCGATCCTGCTCTTCGGCTTCCAGCTGAACATGGTTCCGGTGTCCGGCTACGTGCCGCTCACCGAGAGCCCGGTGGACTGGGCCTGGCACCTGGTTCTGCCGTGGTGCGTCATCGGGCTGATCAACGCGGCGGGCTACGCCCGCTTCGCGCGCAACCAGATGCTCGACGAACTCGGCTCCGACCACCTGCTCGCCCAGCGGGCGACCGGTGCCCCGAAACGGACCGTACGTCGCACGGCGCGACGGGGCGTCTGGGTGCCGATCACGACGCTCTTCGGCCTCGACCTGGCCATGCTGCTCAGCGGCTCCATCTTCACCGAGCGGGTCTTCAGCATGCACGGCATCGGCGACCTGCTGATCGGCGGCGTCTCGTCGCACGACCTCGGGATCGTCGTGGGCACAGCGCTTTTCGGGGCCGCCCTGATCATCATCGGCAACCTGATCGTCGACATCGTCCAGGGCTCGATCGATCCGAGGGTGCGCCGTGGCTGATCTGGAGAAGAACGACAAAGGCAGCGGGTCTCGATACGCGGCTCGTACCTCGCCGCTACTCGACCAGCATGGCGTGCTGAGCCTGCGTGACCTGAAGGTCACCTTCCGCGGCACCTCGGGGCCCGTCCCCGCGGTCAATGGCATCACGCTGGATGCACGTGCCGGCGAGGTGCTCGCCATCGTCGGTGAGTCCGGTTCCGGGAAGTCGGCCACCGCGCTCGCGTCCATCGGCCTGCTGCCCGACTCGGCCACGGTCGAGGGGAGCGTCCTGGTCAACGGGACCGACCTCAACGCCATACCGGAGAAACAACGGGTTCCGTTGCGAGGCAACAGCATTGCGATGGTCTTCCAGGACGCGCTGGCCGCACTGAACCCCTATCGCACGATCGGCCGGCAAATCATCGACGCCTACCGGCTGCACCACGACGTCGACAAGCGGACCGCCCGCGCACGCGCCGTCGAAGTGCTCGACCGGGTGGGCATCCGCGAGCCGGATCGCCGCGTCGACGACTACCCGCACGAGTTCAGCGGCGGCATGCGCCAGCGGGCCATGATCGCGATGGCGATCGTCAACGACCCGACCATCCTCATCGCCGACGAGCCCACGACCGCGCTCGACGTGACCGTGCAACGCCAGGTGCTCGACCTGCTGACCGGCCTCACCGACGACCTCGGTATGGCGCTGATCCTGATCACGCACGACCTGGGTGTCGTCGCGGAGACAGCTGATCAGATCGCGGTGATGTATGCCGGTCGGATCGTCGAAACCGGCAGCGTGCTGGACGTTTTCGACCATCCGTCGCATCCGTACACCCGGGCGCTGCTGCGGGCCACCCCGAACCTGGACTCCCCCGGCAGGCTGGCCGCCATACCGGGCGTTCCGGCGTCGGGGACGAACGTGCCGTCCGGGTGCCCGTTCCATCCTCGATGCGAGTTCGCCGAGCAGATGGGCGACGTATGCCGCACGACCCGTCCGGTTCTCGAGCCACGCGTCGGGTCCCCGGCGCATCGGGCGGCCTGCCACTACACCGCGGACCGGGAGCTGCCCGATGCCTGAACCACTGTTGCGCCTGCAGCACATCACCAAGACGTTCAGCGGACGCTCGACGCCGTTCGGGTCCTCGAACGTCACCCACGCCGTGCAGGACGTGTCACTCGACGTCGCACCCGGTGAAACCGTCGCTCTCGTCGGCGAATCCGGCTCGGGCAAGACAACGCTGTCCCGGATCGCGCTGCGGCTGACCGACGTCACGTCCGGCAACGTCGTCTTCGACGGTGCGGACGTGACCCGGGTCCGCGGCCGTGGCCTGCGCACCCTGCGGCGTGAGCTGAGCGTGGTGTTCCAGGACCCCTACACCTCGCTCAACCCGCGCCAGACGGTCGGCCGGATCATCAGCGGGCCGTTGCGCAACCACGGACTGCCGCGGGACGAGAAGGTGCTGACCGATCTGATCACCTCGGTCGGGCTGGATGCTGAACATCTGAACCGGTATCCGCACCAGTTCTCCGGCGGCCAGCGCCAACGCATCGGCATCGCCCGCGCGCTGGCGACACAGCCGCGGATGATCATCGCCGACGAGCCGGTCTCCGCCCTCGACGTGTCGATCCGGGCGCAGATCCTCAACCTGCTCGGCGATCTGCGCGACGAGCGCGGCCTTGCTCTCCTCGTCGTCTCGCACGACCTGACCGTCGTACGCGGCATCGCCGACCGGGTCGCGGTCATGCAGCACGGCCGGCTGGTCGAGTCGGGGCCGGTGGAGCAGGTCTACGAGGATCCCCAGGACGACTACACGCGTTCACTGCTCGCGGCCGTGCCGATCCCCGACCCGCACCGCAGAACCCGTCCGCTGCCGACCTCCCCCTGACGCCACACCCCCATTGCCGAATGACGGCTTCTTCGGCGAGTGACGGTCGGATCCGACCGTCACTCGCCGAAGAAGCCGTCATTCGTCCTAGGCTCGTCCCGTGCAGCCGCTGATCCGGGAACTGACCGACGCCGACCGCGACGCCAATCATCGACTCGGTGCGGAGGCGTTCGGCTACTCGCCGGACCGGCAGCCGAGCGCCCTGCCACCGGTCGGCAGCACCGTCCTCGGCGCGTTCGACGAAGACCACCTGGTGGCCAAGATCCGGGCACACGACTACCTGACCCATCTACCCGGCGGGCGCACGCTGCCGACCGTCGGCATCGCGAGCGTCGCGGTGCAGGCGGAGGCACGCGGACGCGGTCTGCTGACGCCGCTCTTCGCGGCCGGCTTCGATCGCGCACGACAGTTGGGGCAGCCGATCAGCACGCTCTACCCGACCGCGGCCGGCATCTACCGCCGCTTCGGGTACGAGGTCGTGGGGTCGCTTGAGGCACGCGAGCTGTCGGTGTCCGCACTCGCGAACGTCAAGGAACCGCAAGGCATTTCACTGCGCAGAGCCACGGTGGCCGATCTAGCTGCGCTACGCGAGCTGTATGCCGCATGGGCGGCGGAAAAGTTCGGCCCGTTGACGCGGACCGGCCCGGCGCTGCCGATCTGGTCCGACGACTACTTCACGGGTGAAGCCACCGTCACCCTCGCGGTCGACCCAGCCGACCGGGTCGTCGGCTGTGTTCGCTGGACCCGCGGGTCGGGGTACGACCCCGCGTCATCGGTCATCGACGTGGAGGACCTCATCGCCTTGTCGGCCGACGCAGCGCGTGCGCTGTGGCGCCTGCTCGGCAGCTTCGGGTCGGTCAGTGGCAGGGTGGAGGTCGAGCTGCCCGCCGGCGACATTGCCCTCGGCGTGCTGCCGAGTGAGCCGACGCCGCCGACCACGGAGCACCGCTACATGCTGGCGCTGCTCGACGTACCCGCGGCGCTCGGCGCCCGGCCCGGCGTGCCCGGGCTGACCGCCCAGTTGCCCTTCACCGTCACCGGCGGCTTCGCCGAGGGTGTCGACGGGTCGTACGTCCTGGAGGCGTCGGACAGCGAACTGCGTTGCGATCGCTCGGCTTCCGAGGCCGGACCGACCTTCCACGCACGCGGCCTCGCCGCCCTGTATGGCGGGGCCCAACGCTGCGCCGACCTACGCGCCGGCGGGCTGCTGGGCGGCCCGACCGATCAGGACCCGGTGTGGGACGCGTTGTTCAACGTGCCCACCCAGATCCGCGACTACTTCTGATCAGCCGCCCGGGCAAAACGAAGCGGCCGCCGCCCCGTGTGGGGCAGCGGCCGCTTCGACGTACGAGGTGACGACGATCAGGCGTCGGCGTCCTCGCCCAGCAGGTTGCGCGTGATGGAGGCGTCGAGCGGGATGCCCGGGCCCATCGTGGTCGACATCGTCGCCTTCGAGATGTAACGACCCTTGGCAGCCGACGGCTTCAGACGCAGGATCTCGTCCAGCGCTGCACCGTAGTTCTCGACCAGGGCCTTCTCGTCGAAGGAGACCTTGCCGATGATGAAGTGCAGGTTGGAGTGCTTGTCGACACGGAACTCGATCTTGCCGCCCTTGATGTCCGAGACAGCCTTGGCGACGTCCATCGTCACGGTGCCGGTCTTCGGGTTCGGCATCAGGCCGCGGGGACCGAGGACCTTACCGAGACGACCGACCTTGCCCATGAGGTCCGGGGTGGCGACAACCGCGTCGAAGTCGGTCCAGCCGCCGGCGACCTTGGCCAGCAGCTCGTCCGAACCGACGAAGTCCGCACCGGCGGCCTCGGCCGCAGCGGCCTTCTCACCGTTGGCGAAGACCAGCACGCGGGCGGTCTTACCGGTGCCGTTCGGCAGGTTGACGGTGCCGCGCACCATCTGGTCGGCCTTGCGCGGGTCGACACCGAGGCGGAAGGCCACCTCGACGGTCGAGTCGTACTTCGTCTTCGCGCCGGACTTGGCCAGTCGAACGGCCTCGAGCGGTGCGTAGAGCGTGTCCTTGTCGATCTGCTCCGCTGCTGCGCGGTAGCTCTTGCTGTGCTTCATATCGTGCTCTCTTTCGAAAGTTGTGGTTGTGCGGGCCGAAGCAGGCCCAACCACGGTGGGTGTCGGTCTCTCGACCGACGTGTGTTACTCGGTCTCGATGCCCATCGAACGGGCGGTGCCGGCGATGATGCGCGACGCCTGGTCCAGGTCGTTGGCGTTGAGGTCGGCCATCTTCTCCTGGGCGATCTCGCGGACCTGGTCCTTGGTCAGCTTGCCGACCTTGTTCTTGTGCGGCTCGCCGGAACCCTTGGCGACGCCTGCTGCCTTCTTGATCAGCTCGGCGGCCGGCGGGGTCTTGGTGATGAAGGTGAAGGAGCGGTCCTCGTAGACCGTGATCTCCACCGGGATGACGTTGCCGCGCTTGTCCGCCGTGGCGTCGTTGTACGCCTTGACGAACTCCATGATGTTGACGCCGTGCTGACCCAGAGCCGGGCCGACGGGCGGTGCGGGAGTGGCCTGACCGGCCTGGATCTGCAGCTTGATGAAGCCGGAGACCTTCTTCTTCGGGGGCATGCTGTGTTCCTTTTCGTGGGCCTACGCCGTGGGCGATGACCCGGTTGCATGGCCTGGCAGGTAGTTCCCTGCCAGGGGTGCCGTCATACGAACTAGATCTTGGCGACCTGGTTGAACGACAGCTCGACCGGAGTCTCCCGGCCGAAGATGGACACGAGCACCTTGAGCTTCTGGGTGTCGATGTTGATCTCGGAGATCGAGGCGGGCAGCGTCTCGAACGGACCCTCCATGACGGTGACGGACTCGCCGACCTCGAAGTCGACGTCCGCCGTGCCGGCGGCCTTGCTCGGCTTGCTGGCGCCCGACGACACGGCCGCGCCGGTCGTGGTCTCGCCCGCCGGGTCCTCGAAGACCGGGTTGAGCATCGTGACGACCTCGTCGATCGACAGCGGCGAGGGCTGGTGGGCGTTGCCCACGAACCCGGTCACACCGGGGGTATGACGCACCGCGCCCCAGCTCTCGTCGGTCAGGTCCATGCGCACCAGCACGTATCCGGGCATCCGCACGCGGGTGCCCGTCTTGCGCTGGGAGTTCTTGATCTCGGTGAACTCCTCCATCGGAACCTCGACCTGGAAGATGAAGTCCTCCATGTTGAGGCTCGTCATACGGGTCTCGAGGTTGGCCTTCACGCGCTTCTCGTAGCCGGCGTAGGAGTGCACGACATACCACTCGCCGAACTGCATCTTCAGGTCCGCGATGAACGCTGCACGCTGCTCCTCGGCGCTGAGCTCGGGAGCTTCCTCCTCGGACTCCTCTTCGGAATCCTCGTCGCCTTCCGGCGTGGAGTCGTCGGCTGCGACGTCCTCACCGAGGTCGGCGGCCTCGCCGGCAACCTCGGCCTCGGCCTCTTCGTCGCCCTCGGCGCCGTCGACGATCTCCTCGTCGCGCTCGGCGTCCGCCTCGGCTGCGGCGTCGCCATCGGCCTCGGCGATCTCCGCGTCGATCTCGGGGTCGTCGGCGATCTCGTCGGCATCGGCGTCGTAGTCGTCGCCGTCGTCCTCGACGTCGGACTCGGTGCGGTGGATCGCGTCCAACTCCGCCGGGTCGTCGGGGTCGGCGCCCTCGTCGGCAGTGGCCAGTGCCTGATCGGTGTCACTGTCACCGTCGGCGACATCGAGGTCGTCCTCGATCGTCTCGCGCACGTCGTCGGCCGGGGCTTCGCCGTCCGTCTCGCGCTCGATGTCCAGTGCTTCGGCGTCCTGGGAGTCCTCAGCGCGCAGGTCGGAGCTCCACGCCTCATCCTCGGCGCGGGTTGCGTCCACCGCCGCAGTGTCCTGCGGGTCCAGCTCGCCAGTCATTGCCCTGCTTTCCTTCGTGTTCCGATGTCGTACCGGATGCCGTGTCGATGACGCCGCGGCGTCATACCTAACCGGCGAAGATCCAGTCGATGAGGTGCACCAGCAGCTGGTCCAGACCGACGACGTACGCCATCAGGATCACCAGGAAGACGATCAGCGCGATGGTGTAGCTGGTCAGCTCGTCACGAGTCGGCCGCACCACCTTGCGCAGTTCATCGACGACCTGTCGGATGAACAGCACGATCTGGCCGAAGAATCCGCCCTTGGGCTTCTCGTCGGCGGAGCCGCGGGTCGAGGCGGTGCTCGTGCTCACGGTGTCTCCTGACTCGTCGTTACTGCTGGTTCTGTCGTGCAGGGCACGAGGGACTTGAACCCCCAACCCCCGGTTTTGGAGACCGGTGCTCTGCCAATTGAGCTAGTGCCCTCCGAGCGTTCAAGCCGCGCCGCACGCCATCTTTCGGGCATGCCACATCAGCTTGAGATTGATCGGTGGGTCAAGCATACGGGGTGCGCCCCGCTCCTCACAAAACGGAGGCCGACCGATCGAGGTTCCCTCCCGCCGATCTTCTCCGGATCTCGGTCAGTGCGCGACGGCGCCGCCCGCCGCCCGGTAGGCCGACGGCGTGAGTTCGACCTGGGCGTCGCAGCCCAGGTCGGTGCACTCGCAGGCAAAGGGGAATTCACCCTCCGGAGGAGCATCGTCGCCGAGCGATGCGCGGAACGCCGCGATCTGACGGTTCGCCACGGCGTTCTCCTCCTGTCGTATGGCGTGACGCTCCGCGCCGTCCCGGGCCCGCGGGCCGGCTTCCAGCACGGCGGCGAACAATTCCGCGAGCTCCTGCTCGCTCTCGTCCTCGCCCTGACCGCCGTTCATCTCGACGACGGTCAGGTCGCGCTCGGCGGCGTCCCGCCGGATCCACTCGGTCAGCAGCGCGTCCCGCTCCAGCCGAAGCCGACGGGCGCGATCCTTGTCGCTCTCCTGCGCCAGCGGGGTCGGACTGTTGCGGATGCCGAGGCTGCGAGCGGTGAAGTCGGTCGTGGGCAGCAACCAGACCCCGTGCTCGGAGTCGGCCATCACCGGCTGCACGAGATGCGGGAGCAACTGCGGGCCTTCGACGATGACCAGCGGACCGCTGCCGCGCGCTTCGATGTCCTCGACGATCATCCCGAAACGCTCGGCCGCGTAGTCGACGAAGTTGGCCGCCTGCTGCTCGGCGCTCGGATCCACGTGCGATTGCCGGTAATCCCGGGCGTGCGTGCGCGCCATCACCGGATGCCGCTGCGGGTCGGTCCGCTCGAGGTGCGCGAACGTATAGGCATCGACGGGATGCAGCCGCAGATCGTGGCGGTACGCGAGCCGCCTCGCCAGAGTCGATTTGCCTGCTCCGCTGCCGCCACCGATCCACAACACCCCGGTCGAATCCATCCCTGCACCCTAGGGCGAGTCGTCCCGATCGCACAGAGTCGCACAGAGTCGTTCATGATGTTTGGTGAATTTTTTGGCTTCTAACGCTCACTTAACGTCACAATCTGGCTAGCCTCGGAGATGCCCGGCTGCAGTCCCCTGCTGCATCCCCTCCCGAGAAGAGGCCCACCACATGCACCGGAACACCACCTTCCGCACCGCCGGAGTGGCTGCCATCGCGCTCGCCACGGTCGCCGCCGCGCCGGGTGCGCACGCGACGCCGACGGCGCCGTCATACACCGTGGGTGTCGGCACGATCGGCACCTACAAGTTCCCCACCGACACCCCGGCGGCGCCGTTCATCGACGCCGACGGCACCTTCCATTTCCAGCAGTCCGCCTCCCTGTATGGCGCGAGCGACCCGCACGAGTGGGAGTTCTACACCGGCACGGACATGGACACCGCGACCAAGGATGAGGCCCTGTCGACCGCCGCGGACCCGAAGAACCCGCAGGACAAGAACAACGACACGGTATGGCGCTGCGTCAACGGCCCGACCGGACGCGAGGCCACCAAGGCGCCCGCCGGTTCGGGATACGCGCTGTCCAACTACTGCGACCTGGTCGGCACCTGGGTCGATCCGGACACCGGCAACTGGATCGGCTTGGTGCACAACGAATTCACGCCGCAGCCGTTCGGCGACGGTCTGCACATGGACGCGATCGACTACGCCGTCTCGACCGACCACGGCAAGACCTGGCAGATCAAGGGCCACGCGATCACCTCGCCGTTCAGCACGAAACGCGGTGACACCAAGGCGTTCCCGGAGCAGACCTACTACTACGGCGACGGCGACCCGCGGCTGTTCGTCGACATGAAATCGGGCTACTTCTACGTCTATTACGGCTCACGGATCGTCGACAAGGGCGGCAGCTGGGGTGGCTTCACCGAGCACGTCGCACGCGCCCCGATCAGCGGCAAGATGGCAACGGGCACCTGGCAGAAGTACTACGACGGCGCCTGGCACCAGCCCGGCGTCGGCGGCAAGGAGAGCGGCGTCGTCTCGACCGAGAGTTCCCCGACCGGCTACGTCGCACCGGACAAGGAGTACGACCCGACCAACACCGGCACCTGGAAACAACAGCAGGCCGCCGGCACGCTGCCGCCGAACTCCGACCTGTTCATCCTGAACATCGCGTATGACGCCTACCTCGGCAAGTACATCGGCACCCCGGAGCGTATGACGGACAACAGCCCGCAGCGCATCTACGCCACGGACGACCTGGCGCACCCGAAGTGGACGCTGGTCGGCGACACCGGCTCGGCATACACCAACAGCAGTTGGTACCGCTGGTTCATCGACCCGGTGAGCAAGACGCAGGGCACGACCGTCGGCAAGACCTTCGACAGCTACTGCTCCATCGCCTGCGCCAACGGCTCCGACGGTGACTTCGCGACGATCACCGTCGACAGCGACAAGCCGGCGAAGGCACCGGTCCAGACGGGCCGGAACTACCTGATCGCCTCGGGTTCGGGCGCGGTCCTCGGGCAGGCTTCGGCGCACAGCAACCGGACCGCCATGACCAGTCGCACCTCGGCCTTCGCGAAGTGGAAGTTCCGCTCCAACTCCGACGGCTCCTACACCGTGGTCAACTCGATCTCCGGACTCGCGCTCGGCGTCAGCGACGCGGGCACGGCCGGTCGTGCGTGGGGCGCGGCGACGAATCTCGCGGCGGTGCCGAAGGCAGGCCCGTCCGCCGGTCAGCAGTGGTTCGTGCAGACCACGAAGGACAAGGGCGGCAACGCCTTCCGGTTGGTCAACCGCTACAGCGGACTGGTGCTCGACCTCGGTGGCGGCAAGGGCAGCCTGGCGCGCACCGAGCCCTACCGCAACTGGACCGGGAAGAAGACCGCGGCATCGTTCGCCCGCAAGCCGGCAACGCAGGAGCTGCACTTCGTCCCGCTGAGCTGACGGCACATCCGTTAGGTTCGGGGCCATGCCCGAGCTGCCCGACGACGACCGGTCGCTGCGCACGCAGCGACCGGTCGTTGCGCTTCCCAAGGCGCATCTGCACCTGCACTTCACCGGGTCTCTGCGCATCGCGTCGTTGCGCGAGCTGGCCGACAAGCACGGGGTGCGGCTGCCCGAGGCGTTGCTGGAGCAGTGGCCGCCGAAACTGTCGGCTCGGGACGAGCGCGGCTGGTTCCGGTTCCAACGGCTGTATGACGCGGCGCGTGCGTGCGTCAAGGACGAGTCCGACCTGCGCCGCCTGGTCCGCGAGGCCGCCGAGGACGACGTCGCCGAGGGTTCGCGATGGCTGGAGATCCAGGTCGACCCCACGTCATACGCCGCAAGGCTGGGCGGGATCACGCCGGCGCTGGAGATCGTGCTCGACGAGGCACGGGCCGCGAGCGCCGATCTGCCGATCGGTGTCGGAGTGATCGTGGCCGCGTCCCGGTTGAAGCACCCGATGGACGCGCGGGCGCTCGCCCGACTGGCTGCGCGGTATGCCGGCGACCAGCCCGGCGATGTGGTCGGCTTCGGTCTCTCGAACGACGAGCGCCGAGGCGTGACAACGGATTTCGCTCATGCCTTCACGATCGCCCGCAAGGCCGGGCTGGCAGCGATGCCTCATTCGGGTGAACTGCTCGGCCCGGACGCGGTCAACGAGACGCTCGGGTCGTTGCAGCCGAACCGGCTGGGTCACGGCGTGCGTTCGGTCGAGTCGCGCTCGGTGCTGAACCGCGTCGTGGATTCCGGTGTCGCGCTCGAGGTCTGCCCTGGGTCGAACGTCGCCCTCGGCGTCTACGCGACACCGGCCGACGTGCCGCTGCGCACGCTGATGGATGCCGGCGCGACGATCGCGCTGGGTGCCGATGACCCGCTGCTGTTCGGCAATCGCCTTGCGGCTCAATACCGTTCGGCGCGCGAGGACCATGACTTCACTGACCGCGAGCTCGCGTCGCTGGCACGGTCGTCGATCGATGCGTCGCTCGCTCCGGCAGACGTGCGGAAGGCGGCATACGCCGACATCGACGCCTGGCTGGCGTCGACGCCCGGCGATCAGTGTCGTGGTGCGGTGCACACCGAACCCGAAGCGCGATGAAGATCGCGCTTGGGCTCCGACGGAGCCATGTCGAGCATGTGTCCCGTATGACGCCCCTGTCCCAGTGAGGAGCCCGGACGACTCTTACGGGGTTGACCGGTGCCACGCAGCAGCGAAGTCACCCGTTGACCTGCGCGATCACTGCTGAAGGAACCTCTGTCGAGGGTCCTCGATGAGGGTTTGCGTGGTCGCGTCTTCAGGCGAGGGCGAGGAACAGTTTCTCCAGTTTCTTGGTGTCTACGCTTTCGCGACCTTCTTCGGCGATGCAGTGTTCGAGCCCAGTTGCGACGAGGGCGTACCCGCCCCGGTTGATGGCCTTGTTCACGGCTGCCAGTTGGGTGAGCGCGTCTTCGCATTCTGCCCCGTCCTCAAGCATGCGGATCACGGACGCGAGGTGGCCGTTGGCGCGTTTGAGGCGGGTGATGATCGCGGTGATCTCGTCAGGCTCGAGTTGCATCACGGTCCTTCTGGTCGTTGGTCAGTGCCTCCATCATCGCTGACAGCCGCGCTCGTGCCTCGGCCGCGACATCGTCAAGCACGGGGCTGAAGTCGGTCATCACCGCAGGGTCGAGAACTTCGACCACACTGCCGACGCCGTCGGTGCCGATCACAACGTTGCATGGCAGCAGCGTGGCGACCCGAGGGTCGGCGCCGAGCGCTTGGTGAGCAAGCTCTGGGCGGCACGCACCCAGGATGATGCGCGGCGTGACATGCACGCCGAGCTTCGTGTTGAGCGTGGCCGCGATGTCGATCTCGGTCAGGACACCGAACCCGGCATCGGCGAGTAGCTCGCGCACCCTGGCCACGGTTTCGTCGTAGCCCTGCTCGACGGTCACTCGCATCGTGAAGTCCTTCATGCCCGTCCCTCCATCTTGGCCGACTTGCACAACCCCCCTGGGGGTTATGTACAGTCGCTATCATATCCCCGGGGGGGGTTAGAGAGGAAATCATGGCATCCACCCGATCGACAACCGGCGCATCACGCGACATGGCCAAGCCCATCGACCCCCGCACTGCCGGGCCGTTGGGACGCCTCGGACTCAGAGTGCTCGGCCATGCCCGTGTCACACTCGCGCTGTGGGTCCTGGTGGTGGCGGGCCTGGGCGTGTTCGCGCCCCGGGTGGAGGCCTCCTTGTCCGGAGCGGGCTGGGAAGCCAGCGGTTCACAGTCGGTCACTGCTCGCCAGCTCGCACAGGAGCACTTCGGCGGAAACGCCAGTTCCGCGTTGCAGGTGGTCATCCACAGCAGCGACGGGCGCCTGTCCTCATCCCAGGGGCAGCGCGTCATCGCAGAGGTGAAACGGGCACTGGGCGATGATCACCGGATCTCCACAGTCATCGCGCCACGGCCCGGTGCCACGCTGAGCAAAGACGGTCGCACCGCGATCGTGATCGGTGGTGCCGGCGCTGACACCAACGACATGGTCCGTGCCGCGGTGGACCTCAAACCCCAACTGACCGCATTGTCAGGCCACGGCATTCAGGTTACCCCGACCGGATCGTCGCAGCTGTGGGCCGACTTCAATGCCGCGAACCTCGACGCGATGCTGAAGTCCGAGATGCTGTCCTGGCCGATCACTCTGGCGATCCTGGTCCTGGCGTTCGGTGCACTGGTCGCGGCCGCCCTGCCGCTGTTGTTGACCTTGGCGGGCCTGGTCGCCTCGGCCGGTTCGTTGGTGTTGATCAACGAGATCGTGCCAGTCTCGATCTGGGCGATGAACTTCGCGATGATGTTCGCCCTCGCACTGGGTATCGACTACGCCTTGTTCATCGTGGTGCGCTACCGCGCGGCCCGTGCGGTGCCAGGAGCCACCCGGGAAAGCGCCATCACCGAAACGATGGACACCGCGGGCAAAGCGGTCCTGCTGTCGGGCCTGACAGTGCTGGTGTCATTGTCCGCCGTCGAGATCGTGCCGTCGCCAGCGTTCCGCTCCATGGCTGGCGGGATCATGCTCGCCGTCGTCTTCGTCTTAGCCGCCACTTTGACGCTGCTACCGCTGGTATTGGGCAGCCTCGATACCCGGATCAACAAACTGGCACTGCCGTGGGCTCGCGTGGCTGAGCACCGTTCACCCGCCTTCGACAAATGGGGCAGGCGGCTGTGGCGCCACCCCATCGCGTACGGGCTGGCCGCGCTGGTGGTGTTGCTGGCGCTAGCCGCACCGATCATTGGCCTACGCACCGCGATGCCCTCCATCAAGGTCCTACCCGACAACGCAGCCGCCCGCGTCGGATACGACCGCGTACAAACAGCATTCGGACCCGGTGCCCCCGGGATGCTCCAGATCGTCGCGCCCGCTCAGGAAGCAAAGACCGCTGGAGCGACCGCGGCGAAAGACAGTGGGATAGCAGCAGTCCTTCCAGCCCAACCGGCCACTGACGGCGCGCCGTACACCCTGATCCAGGCAATGCCGAGAACAGACCCATCCGACCCGGACTTACAAGCCACCGTCAACCGGCTGCGCGCCACCCTCCCCCACGGGGCGGTGATCGGTGGCGCCGCCGTCGAAAACCTCGACCTCAAGAGTCAACTCGACCACTCCACACCCTGGGCCATCGGCATCGTGCTCGCACTCGGATTCGTCCTACTCCTGATCGCACTACAAGCACCACTGATCGCACTACTGGGCACGCTCGCGAGTCTGCTGTCGACCGCTGCCGCGTTCGGTGTCGCCCGCCTGATCTTCCAAGACGGGCACCTGCACGGCCTGTTCAGCTTCGAACCGCAAGGCTTCCTTGATGCCTGGGCTCCGGTGTTCTTCTTCGCGATGATCTTCGCGATCGCGATGGACTACACCGTCTTCTTGCTCGCTTCGGCCAAAGAGCACTGGGAGAAATCCGGCGACCCGCAGGAAGCGATGGTCGGCGCAGTGGCGCACTCCGGACGGGTGATCTTCGCCGCCGGCGCCGTCATGGTCGCGGTCTTCTTCACCTTCTCGCTCTCCGGACCACTACCACCGAAGGAGATGGGCGTCATCCTCGGCGTCGCCGTCCTTCTCGACGCCTTCCTGGTACGCCTCATCCTGCTGCCGATACTGCTGCGCCTGACCGGACACGCGGCATGGGCGTGCCCGACCTGGTTACGCCGAATCCTGCCGACCATCCACTTCTCCCATTGACCAAACACCACCACCACGGAGCATCACCACCATGACCGATCACACTCCGCACGGCGCCACAGTCCTGCACGACCTCGCCCCGCTCAATCGAGACCTGCGCCGCGCCATCCCGGACACCTACCAAGGATTCGCGCAACTCTCGAAGGCAGCCTTCGCCGAGGGCGCACTGGACACAAAGGCCAAAGAACTCATCGCTTTGGCCATCGACGTCATCGAAGGATGCGACGGATGCGTCGCCTCTCACGGGCAGTCAGCCGCGCGTGCCGGCGCGACACGACAAGAAGCAGCCGAAGCGATCGGTGTCACCTTCCTGATGCACGGCGGCCCGGCCACCGTGCACGGCGCGCGAGCATACGCAACTTTCTGCGAATTCGCCGACGCCGCCGACACCGGACAAACCCCCGCCTGACACCAAGGAAACCACCATGTGCCGACCGACACGTTGCAAACACTGCGGCAAGACCACCTGGACCGGATGTGGCGCCCACATCGAAGCTGTCCGAGCCCGCGTCCGGGCAACCGACTGGTGCCCCGGCCACCCCGAATCAGCCACGCCCAAGAGAACCCGTTTTCGACGGCTCCGGCGGTAAGCAGCCCCGCGCCCTCACGGCTCAACCCCTCAATGAACCCACGGGGCTGGACCACGGCATATGCCTCGATGGACCATCGGCATACGGAGTCCAGCCCTGGTGCCGTCGGAGGCGGCGTCGTACTACTGCGGATGAATGGCTAGGCCAAGTCCTTCGTAGGGGTTCTGCTCCGTTTCGCTCTTCACGATCAGCATTGCGTGCACACGCCCTTGCGGCGTGCACCAGATCTGTGGTCCGGCAAGCACAGTCACCTGGGCTGCTGCGTCCCGATCAGCAAGGTCGTGGAAGTACTCGTTCAGCTGGTTCGTCAATTCCTCAGCGTCGTCCGACTCAAAGTGCCGAGCGACCGCCCGATCTGCGTAGGTAAATGCCATGCCCGGATCCTCGCCCCAATCGGACCGCGCCACCAGACCAGCGCGAACTCACTCAACCGCGCTCACAAGTCCGCGATCAGTGTGGGGTCACGCTCCGCAGGATCCGTACACGACGATCGGGGATCAGATCAGCCGAAACGGTGTTGGTCCGCGCCGTTAGTAGGAGACTTGCGGCATGGATCGGCGGAAAAACGCCAGGTCCTCGGCACTTTTTGGGGATCCGGGATGAGTAGATTCACTGCGCTGGCCCGGCAGTACGGGCAGCCGGGCGCGGCATCATGCGCGGCAGTCGCAGCGATCGTGTTGACTGCTGGATGCGGTTCATCGCCCGAGACGGCCTGCGCGCCAGAGTGGGCCACCACCGGCGAGGTCACGATTCTGATTGCCGACCATCCCGCCGCGCTGGGCTGGCTCACGGCGCACGTCTGTATCCATGGCGGGTGCCGGAGCGGCCCGGTGAAGTCCCCCGGCGTCGCCCACGTTTCCGGTGCGGAAATTAGCGCCACACGTGCAGTATCCGCAACGGTGTACATCACCGACAGCGCCGGCAAGGTCGTGCTTCCCCGACACACGGTGTGACACTCAAGCCGAGCGAGCACTCCACCCCGCTCGATAGTTGTTCCGAACTCGACATCTACCTGGCCACCGCCGCCGTGACGTCTGGCTGATGGCCTCTCGTTCCAGGACACGAGAGTGGCGTTTGACCATGATCAATAATGAGCGGGGCCATGTGCCGGCCCCGTGGGACGATTCGCGAATGACAGTGATCGAGCCAGGCGATGGGCGTGCCAGCGCGCATCGGTGGCCGATCGTGATCGTTGCGACAGTGGCGGGCGTCGCATGCGTCATGACTGCGTCTCGCTCGCCTTCGGTGGCGATTCCGGACTGGTCGTTGTTCGGCCGATTGCGCACCCAATCTTGTACGGGCTGATCTTCGCCATCTCCCTGACCGTTACTGTGCTCCTCGCCCGAGCCCGGAAGCGTGCGGCGTTGGCGGCCGCAGCTGTCGGAGCCGTGATGCTGGTGGTACTGATCATGTCGTGGCGCGCATGGGGTTCCGGTTGGGAGGAGCCGGACCGGTCCTACCGATCGCCGGATGGCCGGCACGTTCTGGTCGTCGATTCATCGTCAGCGTTCATCGATCCGATATGGGACCTGCGGCTCGAGGAGACCAACGGTCTCACCGCGCGCTATTGGGCTCTGGGATGTGTCAACGGAGACTTCGACGAGATCACGTCGGTCCGTTGGGTCTCCAACAACGAACTTGCCTTCACGGTCGACGACGGCGAGAAGCACGTCACCATCAGCGCACACGGGCCAGGACCGGTCGACACCGCTCTGCAGTCCTGCTAGGGCGCAGTCAACGAGGATGTTTCGCTGGACCATCGTCATACGGGTGGGCGCAATTCGATCGTGAGCGGCCTCAGCTGGGAGCGGGAGCGAGCGCGACGAACCAGCCGTCGCCCCGGCCGAGCAGCGTTCCAGTGGTGTGCGTCACGCTCATCCAGTAGGTCACTGTCTTTCCGTCGGGCCGGCGGATAACCAATTCCCCGCCCGCGTAGCCAACGTTGAGGTCGCTGAGGCCGTACCCGCGGCGCTTCGGTTCGGTAGCTGCCTGCCTACTGATGCCCCTCGCCCGGGATCGCGGACATCACATGAGCGACCTCGACGATCCTGCCCTCGGCATACACATCTGCGTCATACGGATAGTCGAATTGGGAACGACGCCCAATACCGCCCTCTGGAAGCTGCGGACCGACCGAAGCTCACCGGAATATGCGAGGCTGCGCCCGTGTGGAAAGTGATGATGCCTGCGCCGCGGGCATCGGCGCCGTCCCAGCTCTCCGACTCTCAACTGTCCCGACTGGGATGACAATGCCCGGGACGCCCGAGGTGCGGTTCATCTACCGGCTGACTGGCGCCGGGTGGAGCAATTCGCTTCTCACGATCGATCCCGATTCGACCCAGCTGACCACCTCGTACCTCAGTGACGCTCTCGGGGATCTCGTCGCTGCTACAACCCTGCTCCCCCGTGCCGAATCGACGATCCGCGTGTCGTGGGATGAGGAGCCTGGTGAGTTCCGCTGGGGCTGGTCAGGTCCGGCGACCAATTGGCGATCCGGATCCTCTGGTTCGACGACCTCTGGGGGTCAGAGCCCGATGATCTGGGCAAACTCCTGCTGGCCGCAACCTGTTCACTGGTTGCGTTCCAGCGCGCGATCGCGGTGGCAGCCCGATCCGTGCTCGACGAGTGGGGTGAGGACGGCTACCGGGAGCAATGGATCGAACACGAGTTCCCGATGGATGCGCTCCGCGCTCTCGAAGATGCTTTACCAGCTCCGCGCCATGTCGTTGACTGACGCCGTGGACCGTGAAGATCTGGCGCAGCAGGTGCCGACGCTCATGAGTGCTCATCCGCAGGTGGGATGGCACATTCACGACTTCTCGGGAACAGAGCAGTTGATCGTCGACCTGTGGTTGCAACAAGAACCGAACGGTCGCGGGCAGAAGGACCTGGATGCATACGGGCCTAGGCTGAACCGCGGACTCGAACCTCACCACGCTGAATGTCGCTGTCGTTGTTCGTCATTCGCGAGTCGTGAGTCGTTTAGCGCTTCATTTCGGCGAGCAGATCAAGGGCAACGTCGACGAGCCTGACACGAGCACCTGACTCGTCGATCTCGGCGAGCGGCACCCACCGCGCGAAGTCGGTCGTGCCGTCGACCTCGGTGGTGCCCAACTCGCCACCGGTGATCGTCGCGTCGAAGAGGATCCGGACCGATTTGAACGGCCGTCCGCGGCCGTCGTCGGCAACGGTGAAGGAGTCCGTTGTGAGCGGTGCCCCGACCTCGACGTGGTAACCGGTCTCCTCGAACAGTTCACGCACGACGGCCTCCTCGATCGACTCGTCGTACTCCACACCGCCGCCCGGCAGCGTCCAACCGGGGTTCGTCCCGTTGAACCAGCTGAGCAGGATCCGCCCGTCGCGCACGATGACGGCGTATGCCGCCAGGCGCGTGTCGTACTCGGTGAAGTGCATGCGCGCGATCCTGCCACGTGCGAGGCCGCACGGCGGTTCACCAGCGCAGCCCGGCCTCCTCGAGGACGGCCTCGACCTCGAGCCGCTCGACCGACGACCACTCCCTCGGCGGCAGCCCGTCACCGACCTGCAGTGCGGTGCAACAGGATTCGAGCACGTCGTCATACGCGAGCGTGGTGGCGCGCAACCGGTGCACCCGGGCCGCCGCCTTCGAGTCACGCAGCACGTCGAGCTCGGCATACAGCCGGGTCAGGTCCGACGAGAGCCGCGCGATGTCGCGGGGTGCAGGGGCAGGTTCGGCCCTTGCGCTCCGGCGTGGACCACTCCAGGCACGCACTGCCTTGTCCGCGCCGAGCAGGATCGCCGCCGGAGCCACACAGGCGCCGATGTATTCGACCAGTCGCCACATCGCGACCTCCCAAGTGCCACTTCCATGATCGCACCGCAGGAGGCCCGAGACGAGGGGTCCAGACCCGGCTACTTCGTCTGCGGCGCCGGGACACTGCACGGGCAGGGCGGCACATCGGTCGCCTGCTGGGACCGGCGACCTCGATGGACGACGGCCGAGCCGGCCACGGCGACACCGGCCAGCAACGCGACCGCACAGGCGTACCCGAGACTCGTCGACCGCAGACCGATGTGCGTCGTGATCACTCCGGCGATGACCGCCGGGACGGAGAACGCGAGGTAGGACGCGGTGTAGACACTCGCGATCAGCGCCGCGCGCTCGGCAGGCGCAGCCGACGCGGTCACGGTCCGGAACGCGCCCATGAACGACAGCCCGAACCCGATGCCCGCGATGGCCGAGCCCGTCATCAGCACCCAGACGGTGAGTTGCTGGATGGCCACCGCGGTCACGACCAGTCCGCCGATGAGCGCCAGACAGCCTGCGGTCATTGCGGTTCCAGCGGCAAGGCGACGCCCGGCGACAGGAGCAGCCGCACCCGTCGCCATCAGCAGGAAGATCAACAGGCCGCCCCAGACGTGGTTCGACGATCCGGCCAGCTGCGCTGCGAGCGCCGGACCGAGCGAGAGGTAGAGGCCGCCGAGCGACCAGGTCGCGATCAGGCACGGCAGCGCGGCCAGGAAAGCGGGACGGGAGTCGACCGGGACACTGACGGTCGGCCGCAGGGACGCGATCGTTCCGGGTGACCGGCCGCCCGGCTCCGGCATGCGGGCCACCGCCGCGAGCCCGATCACGGTCGCCACCAGCAGGATCCAGTAGATGAGCCGGGTCGGGGCCGGCCCGTACTGCACGAGGACGCTGGTCACCATCGCCCCGAGCGCCAGGCCGGACGACGGGGCACAACTGTTGACCAGCGATGCCAGCGCCGCCCGCCCGGACGGCTGCAGCTCCAGCAGGGCTGCGCTCAGGGCGCTCGTCGCCGCGCCGGTCGCCAGGCCCTGGACCCCGCGGGCGACATACAACGCGGTGAGCCCGTGCGCCCCGAGGAAGACCGCCATGGCGACGGCCTCGGCGACCAGCGCGCCGATGATCACCGGCCGTCGCCCGACGTGATCGGACAGCGACCCGAGCACGAGCAGCGCGACCAACAGTGTCACGGCGTACACCCCGAAGACCGCCGTCACGGTGAGGGCGGACAGGTGCCACTGCGCTGCGTATGTCGGATAGAGCGGCGACGGGGCGCTCGCGGCGAACATCAGCAGCGCGAGCAGGCAGGCGGTCAGCCAGAACCAACCCGATCCTGCTCGCCCACCGGATCGCTCGCCTGCTATCGACCGCTCGTTGGTGCCGATGTTCATGCGAACCCCCGAAGGAAACTAGTTTGGATTCAAACTTTATGTACGCGACGATACGCTTCCGCGATGGGAGTGCCCAGCGAATATCACTCGGCGGAGGACGGTTCGGATCCCATCGCCCGGGTGCTGCAGGGGTGGCGCACCGAGCGCCCGGACCTGGATGTCGCTCCCATCGCGATCACCGCTCGACTATCCCGACTGCGCCAGGCCCTCGGCGGCCGGCTGGACGCCGTCTTCGCCGAGCACGGGCTCAGCGGTGCGGATTTCGCGGTCCTGGCGACGATCGTGCGGACGGGCGGGGAGCCCTTGTCGCAGCGCCGGCTCGGCACGGAGCTGAATCTCACACCGGGCACGATCAGTGTCCGTGTCGACCGCCTCGTGCGCGACGGGCTCGTCGAGCGCGTTCCCGACCCGGCCGACGGCAGAGGCCAACTGGTCGGGCTGACCGACGCCGGCCGTCAGCGGTTCGAGGCGTGCGCACCCGAGCACCTCGCGAACGCCCGACGGCTGACCAGTGGCATCACCAGGGACGAATTCGACCAACTCGCAACCCTGCTCGGCAAGTTGTTGACTTCGCTCGACGACGAAGCCGGTGACGGCACCGACGCGTCCGCACCGGCCGACGGTGGCGCGACTACAGCTCGTGCCCGACGAAGATCGGCTCGTTGACGAGCGTCACGCCGAACGCGTCGCGCACGCCGTCGCGCACCTCACGGGCCAGCTCGGCCACGTCGGCGGCCTTCGCGTCACCTCGGTTGGTGATCGCGAGCGGGTGCTTGGTCGACAGCGCCGCCGGCCCGGGCATGCCGTGCCCCTTGTCGAAGCCCGCGTGCTGAATCAGCCACGCAGCACTGGTCTTGACGCCGGTGCCGTCCGTCGGCCACTGCGGCGGCGCCGGTGCGTCCGCTCCGAAGCGTTCGGCCGCCACCGCGGCCAGCTCGGCGTATGCCGATGCGCTGATGATCGGGTTGGTGAAGAACGACCCGCACGACCAGGTGTCGTGGTCCTCGGCCTCGAGCACCATGCCGCGCCGGCGCCGCTGCTCCAGCACCGCCGCACGCGCGTCGGCCAGCGGGACACGCGCGCCGATCTCGACACCGAGACCCTTGGCGAGCGCCTCGTAGCCAACGGGCTGTGACAGCTCGGTCGGCCGCAACGCGAAGAGCACGTCGAGCACGACATACCGCCCGCCACCGCGGTATGGCGAGCCTTTGAACAGCGAATGCCGGTAGGCGAACTCGCAGTCCGCGTTGGCGAAGGTCCGCACCTGCTGGTCCTGCCGGTCCCAGGTCCGCACCGATGCGATCGTCTGCGCGACCTCCTGGCCGTAGGCGCCGACGTTCTGGACGGGCGTCGCACCGGCGAGCCCCGGTATGCCGGACAGCGCCTCCACCCCGGACCAGCCCTCGTCGCAGCAGCGCGCGACGAAGTCGTCCCACTCCTCCCCGGCCGCGACGCGGACGTGCACTCCCCCGCAATCGTCGTCGGACTCGACCTCAATCCCTGAGTTGGCGATGCGCAGCACCGTGCCCGGGAAGCCGTCGTCGGCGATCACCATGTTGGACCCGCCGGACAGCACCAGCAGTGGTTCGTCCGCGTCGTCGACCTCGCGCACGACATCGACGATCTCGTCGGGTGTCTCGGCCACGACCAGGCGAGCAGCCGGGCCGCCGACCCGCATCGTGGTGAGCGGGGCGAGCTCGACGCCGTTCGCCTCCCGCATCAGGCGGACTTCAGCCGCACGGTCGCCCGCGCGCGCACCAGGACCTTCTGCTCACCGGACGTGGCAGTGATGTCGATCGTGGCCTCGTCGTCCTCGACGGCCTTGACCGTCGCGCCGACCTCGATGTCGGCGCCGTCGTCGTGCGGGACCGGCACCGGCGCACTGAACCGCACGCTGTATGACGTGACGCGGCCTGCGTCACCGAGCCAGTCGACGACGGGCTGGATCGCCGCACCCATGGTCCACATGCCGTGCGCGATCACGTCGGGCAGTCCGACGGACTTGGCGAACTGCTCGTCCCAGTGGATGGTGTTGAAGTCGCCACTCGCCCCGGCATACCGGATCAGCGTGGCGCGGTCGACGTGGATCGTGCGGCCGGGGATCTCGGTCCCCGCGGTGACCTGCTCGCTCATGCGTTCTGTCGCGCCTCTTCCCTCGCCTGCGGGCCTCGCTCGTCCCTCGCTCGTGTCCTCGACTCGGTCGGCGCTCATTCGCTCTCATCTCCCCGAATCACCACGACCGATGTCGCGCTGGTCACGACCTCGCCGTCCGACGTCGCGATCTTGGTGTCCATCGTCACCATCGAGTGCCCGCCTGCCTGACGGACCTTGGAGATCGTGGTCGTCGCCCGCACCTCGTCGCCCGCGACCAGCGGACGGTGGTGCTCGAAACCCTGCTCGCCGTGCACGAGGCGGCTGAAGTCGATGCCTGCCTCGGGGTCCGCCATCACGTTGGCGTCGCCCTGCTGGGAGATCATCACGGCCATCGTCGGCGGCGCGATGACGTCGGCATACCCGCGGGAACGGGCCACCTCCGGATCGAAGTGCACCTCATCGGTGGCACCGACCGCCCGGGCGAACTCGGCGATCTTCGCGCGTGACACGACATACGGCGCAGACGGCGGATAGCTCCGCCCGGCCACCTCAGGGTTCACAGCCATGGCGTCAGACTACTGGTCGACGAACACGCGAAAGCGCCCCGGGACCGTTGCCGGCCCGGGGCGCTTCGTGACTCTTTAGCTCGCTATCAACGAGTCTCGCGGTGCACGGTGTGCTTCTTGTCGCGCGGGCAGTACTTCTTGAACTCCACGCGGTCGGGGTTGTTGCGACGGTTCTTCTTCGTCACGTAGTTGCGCTCTTTGCACTCAGTGCACGCCAAGGTGATCTTGGGGCGAATGTCTGCGCTCTTGCTGGCCACGGCAACCTGCTCTCGGAATTACTTTGTCTCTGCTGCGAATATGTCTGTCGTTGTAGCGGGGGCGGGGCTCGATCCCGCGACCTCACGATTATGAGTCGTGCGCTCTAACCAGCTGAGCTACCCCGCCTCGGCGGATGGATGGTCGTCCATCTCAGAGCCCCCAAACGGAATCGAACCGTTGACCTTCTCCTTACCATGGAGACGCTCTACCGACTGAGCTATAGGGGCCTGCCTGTCCGAACACGACGAGTCGTCGCTCTGCTCGGGCAGCGCAGCGAAAAGGCTACCGTAGGACCTCTTCGATCACGAAATCGGCGCGATCCGCCCGCGGACCAGCACGGTCCCCGTGCGGTTGTTGCGCAGCGCCAGATCCCAGGATTCTGCGGTTTTGTGCGCCACGAGACGGGTCGTCCCGGGGATCAACACCGGCTTGCGGAAGGACATCGAGGCGACATACGCATCGGGCAACCGGTTCTCGATCGCCGCCAGCATCGCGGCCTGGCTCCACATCCCGTGCACGATCGTGCTCGGGAAACCCATCGCCTTGGCGGTGACGGAGTTCATGTGGATCGGGTTGACGTCGCCGCTGACCGCCGCGAAGCGGCGTCCGAGGCTGCCCGACAGGCGCCAGATCATCCCCGAACCGTCCGGAGCCACTGACTCCTCCGGGCGCTCCGGCACGTCTCCGTCGATCTTCTGCCCGCGATAGAGGTATGTCGCAAGCCCCTCCCAGACCAACTCGTCGCCGACGTGCGCCTGCGACACGACGTCGACCTGCACGCCGCTCTTGTGCGGCCGGGCGTTGGTCGCCCAGGTCGACAGGTCGAGCGGCTCGCCCAGCAGGACCGGACGGTGCACCGTGAGGGTGTTGTCCAGGTGCACGCTGCCCATCAGCGGATAGGGGTAACTCTTGTCGGCGAAAAGCGTTACCTGCAAAGGAAATACGAGGTTGTGCAGATAGGTCGCCGGCACCTGGTCACGCAGTGCGAAACCACACACGTGGTCGTAGTCCGCGAGCGCCGCAGGGTCGATCTGCACACCGTGACGGACCACCTGGATGTCGGGCAGCCCGCCCTTGCCGTCGCGACCCCGGGAGGTCGCGACGGCGCGGGCGAAGATCTTCGGCAGGCTCGGCGCGGACTTCAGATCAATGACTTTCGTCATACCGAAGTCACGCCCCGAGCTGGCTCTGGCCACAGACGCGCAGAACCTGACCGGTCACGCCGGCCGCACCGGGCTCGGCGAAGAAGGCGATCGCCTCGCCGACGTCGGTCGGGCTGCCGCCCTGCAGCAGCGAGTTGAGCCGGCGGCCCACCTCGCGGGTGGCGAACGGGATCTTCGCGGTCATCTCGGTCTCGATGAAGCCGGGTGCGACCGCGTTGACGGTGATCTCCCGGTCCGCGAGGTTCTGCGACAGCTGACGCACCATGCCGATGACGCCCGCCTTGGACGCCGCGTAGTTGGACTGGCCACGGTTGCCGCCGATGCCGCTGATCGAGGCGACGCCGATGATCCGGCCACCCTCGGCCAAGCCACCCTTGACCGATGGGTCGAGCAGCGTCTTGTTGATACGGAACTGCGAGCGCAGGTTGACGTCGAGCACGCTGCCCCAACGGCTTTCGTCGGTGTTGACGAAGAGCTTGTCGCGGGTGATGCCGGCGTTGTGCACCATGACGTGCAGCTTGTCGCCCTTGCGCGCGACGGCCTCGGCGATGCGAGCGCCCGCATCCTCGGCGGTGACGTCGAGTTGCAGCGCGGTCGCGCCCAGCTTGTTGGCGACCTTGCTCAGCGAGTCGCCGGCGGCCGGGATGTCGACCAGGATCAGCGTCGCGCCGGCCCGGGCGAAGACCTTGGCGATCTCCGCACCGATGCCGCGAGCGGCGCCGGTGATGACGGCGATGCGCCCGGCGAGCGGGTGACGCCAGTCGGTCGCGTCCGGGACGTCGGCGGCGCGCACACGCACCGGCTGACCCGAGACGTATGCCGAACGGGAGGACAGGAAGAACCGCAGCGGTGCGGCGAGCACGGACGGGTCGTGCTGCGCGTCCTGGTCGACCCACAGCAGGTTGGCGGTGCTGCCGCGCAACATCTCCTTGCCGATGGACCGGGTGATGCCTTCCAGTGCCTGCTGGGTGGCGGCGGCCTCGGCGTCCTCGAGCTCGGCCGGCGGGGTGCCGATCACGACGAGGCGTGCGGACGACCCGAGCTTCTTGATCGCCGGGGCGACGGTGGTGCGCAGCTCGTCGAGCTGGTCGAGGGTGCGAGCAGCGCTGGCGTCGAAGACGATCGCGCCGAGCTTGCTGTCGTATGACGCCTCGGGCGTCGCCGCCACGACGTCCGCACCGGACGCCTTGATGATGCCGGAGGCTGCAGTGGCCACCGGTGCGGCACCGATGCCGCCGACGGCCGCGGGGCCGGCCAGCAGCTCCTGGCCCTCTGCCCAGCGGCGCAGTTGTGCCGGCCGCGGCAGGCCCAGCTGCCCGGCGATCTTCTTGCCGACCGGGTTGGTGTTGACGAGGTTCGAGTAGGTGTCGGTCATGCTTTCTGTCGCTCCTCTTTCCTTGCCTGCGGGCCTCGCAAGCTCGTTTCCTCGGCTCGGTCGAAGCTCATCAGCAAGCCTCCAGGATCGCCACGACGCCGAGTCCACCGGCGGCGCAGATGGAAATGAGTGCACGGCCGGAACCCTTCTCGTGCAACATCTTTGCGGCGGACGCGACGATCCGGCCGCCGGTTGCGGCGAAGGGGTGCCCCGCTGCGAGCGAGGAGCCGTTGACGTTGAGCTTGTCCCGGTCGATGGCACCGAGCGGTGCGTCCAGACCGAGCTTCTCCTTGCAGAACTCCGCGCTCTCCATGGCGGCCAGGTGGCACAGCACCGTCGAGGCGAACGCCTCGTGGATCTCGTAGAAGTCGAAGTCCTGCAGGGTCAGGTTGTTGCGCTGCAGCAACCGGGCGATCGCGTAGGGCGGCGCCATCAGCAGGCCCTCGTTGCCGGTCACGTAGTCGACGCCGGCGGTCTCACCGTCGACGAACCGGGCCAGCGGCGTGATGCGGTGCTCGTCGGCCCACTCGCGGGAGCCGAGCAGCACGGCGGATGCACCATCGGTCAGCGGGGTCGAGTTGCCGGCGGTCATCGTGGCGCCCTCGCCCTTGCCGAAGACCGGCTTCAGCTTCGCGAGCTTCTCCGGCGTGCTGTCCGGGCGCAGGTTGTTGTCCTTGCTCACCCCGAGGTACGGCGTCAGCAGGTCGTCGAAGAACCCGCGGTCGTAGGCGGCGGCCAGGTTCTGGTGGCTGCGTGCGGTGAGCTCGTCCTGCGCCTCGCGGGTGATGCCCCACTCCTTGGCGGTGATCGCCTGGTGCTCACCCATCGACAGGCCGGTGCGCGGCTCGCCGTTGGTCGGCTGGTCGGGCGCCAACTGCCCCGGGCGGATCTTGGTCAGTGCGGAGATGCGCTGCTGCGGCGTCTTGGCGTAGTTGACCTTCATCAGCGTCCGACGCAGCGAATCGTTCACAGCCAGAGGCGCATCCGAGGTCGTGTCGGAGCCGCCGGCGATGGCGGAGTCGATCTGGCCGAGCGCGATCTTGTTCGCGGTCAGGATGGTCGCTTCGAGTCCGGTGCCGCACGCCTGCTGCACGTCATACGCCGGGGTCGTGGGTGACAGGTGCGAGCCGAGCACCGACTCGCGGGTGAGGTTGAAGTCGCGCGAGTGCTTCAGCACTGCGCCGGCAGCCACCTCGCCGAGCCGCTCACCGGCCAGGCCGTAGCGCGAGACGAGGCCGTCGATGGCCGCCGTCAGCATGTCCTGATTGGAGGCCTTGAGGTACTTGCCGCCGGACCGCACGAACGGGATGCGGTTGCCGCCGAGGACATAAACGTCGCGGATGCTCATGAACGATTCTCCGAAGATTCGCCGAAGGAAATTACCGATACCGAGAGTAGCAGGTACAGCGCGTTTCGGATACTCTCCCTGGTATGACGCCTCCGCAGGACGCCCGAGTCGATGGCCAACGGGATGGCCGCAGGGATGGCCGCGACGCGCGCTGGACCGAGCATCGCGAACAGCGCCGACGCGAGCTGACCGACGCCGCGCTGCGTGCGATCCGCAACCACGGCGCCACCGTCGGGATGGACGAGATCGCCGCCGAGGCCGGGACCAGCAAGACGGTCATCTACCGGCACTTCGGCGACCGACTCGGCCTCTACCTCGCGGTGTGCGCGAGCGTCGACAGCAATGTCCTCCGCGACCTGCAGGATGTGCTGACGCACGCGGGTGACGTCGCCGGCCACGCTCCCCTCGCCGGTGACGCGCGTGCGGTGATCGAAGCCGTCATCGACAGCTATTTCGTGCAGGTGGAACGCGATCCGGAGGTCTACCGATTCGTCGTCCGCCGCCCGACACTGAACGTCTCACCCGAGGACGACCCTGTCATCGGGATCAGCGACACCATCGCCGACGTCCTGCAGCCGATCTTCGCCGAGGCGCTGCGTGACGCCGGACAACCGACCAGCGCGTCCCGCATCTGGGCACACGGCCTGATCGGTTTCGTCCGGGAGTCCGCCGACCGCTGGTTGGCCGACCCCGACCGTTCCCCACGCCCCGAGGTGGTCCGCCACCTCGCCGAGTTCGCAACCCACGGCCTGTCCGGCGTACTCGGACTGGAATCCAGGAGGTAGAACCATGACCGACCACATCGCGCAGCAGCTTCGGGAAACGCTCGACGGCCGCTGGATCGAGCTACGACAGAGGGCACGGACCGAACTTCCGGCCGAGCTGATGCTCACACCGGCCGGACTCTCCATCGAGGAGCACCGCGAGCGCACCACGTCGTCCCTGCTGAAGATCGCCGAAATGGGTTATGGGCGTGTGGGATTCCCCACCGAGTTCGGTGGCGACCTGGACTACGCCGCATCGTGCGTGCTCTTCGAGATGCAGGCGCTCGGCGACCTCTCACTGCTGGTCAAGACCGGTGTGCAGTTCGGACTCTTCGGCGGCGCCGTCGCACGACTGGGCACCCGTCGGCACCACGCGGCATACCTCGAGGACATCATGACCGGCCGGCTGCTGGGGTCGTTCGCGATGACCGAGGTGGGCCACGGCAGCAACGTTCAAGCACTGGAAACCACTGCAACGTATGACGATTCAACGCAAGAAATTGTCGTCGACACACCGACCGAGGGCGGAGTCAAGACCTACATCGGCAACGCCGCGCGCGATGCCCGCATGGCCGTCGTCTTCGCCCAACTGGTCACCGGCGAGGGCAACCACGGCGTGCACGCCGTCCTCGTGCCGGTGCGCGACGAGTCCGGCAATCCGTTGCCGGGCGTGACGATCGGTGACAACGGGCCCAAGGGCGGCCTGCCCGGCGTCGACAACGGGACCTTCGCCTTCAAGGGTGTCCGGGTGCCTAAGGACAACTTGCTCAACGCTTTCGGCGACATCGATGAGCACGGGCACTACGTCTCCGAGATCGACAACGCCAACCGCCGCTTCTTCACCATGCTCGGCACGCTGGTGCGCGGTCGGGTCTGCGTCGGTGGCGGCTCGGGCGCTGCCGCCAAGAAGGCGCTCGCCATCGCGTTGCGTTACGGGTCGACCCGGCGACAGTTCGCCGCGGCCGAGGAGCAGGACGAGATCGTGGTGCTCGATTACCTTGCGCACCAACGGAAACTGCTCCCCCGTCTGGCGAAGTCGATCGCATTGAGCTTCGCGCAGAACGCCGTCACCGAACGCCTGCAGGAGTTGCAGGGCGACGGCGCCGAAACGGATCAAGAAGGCCAGCGAGAACTCGAGTCGCGGGTCGCCGGACTGAAGGCGGTCACCACCTGGCACGCGCTCGACACGATCCAGGCCTGTCGCGAGGCGTGCGGTGGCGCCGGCTACATCGCGGAGAACCAGCTGACCCAGATGCGTGCGGACGTGGACGTGTTCACCACGTTCGAGGGCGACAACACCGTCCTGCTGCAGTTGGCGGCCAAGGGGCTGCTCACCGACTACAAGGCGATGTGGGGCGACCTCGACATACCCGGCACGATCGGGAAGCTGGCCGGCCAGGTCGGTGAGCGGATCGTCGAACGCACGACCCGGCGGGCCGGCATACAGCGGTTGATCGACGCGGCGACCGGTCGCGACGACGAGTCGGCGACCGACAGTCTGGCGTGGGCCGCGTCGATGTTCGAGCAGCGGGCGGACCACGTGCTCGAGACCCTCGGCAACCGGCTGCGAAAGGCCACCAAGGACAACGCTTTCGAGCTGTTCAACAATGCTCAGGACCATGTGCTCTTCGCCGCGCGCGCCCACATCGACCGGTGCGTGCTCGAAGCTGCGGTCGAAGCACTGGATTCGATGGCGGACGGCGCGGCGAAGAACCTGCTGGAACGCGTGCTGATCCTCTACGCCCTGTCCTCGATCGAGGAGGACAAGGCCTGGTTCATCGAGCACGGCCGCATCACCACGGCCCGCAGCCGCACGGTCACCTCGTCGATCAACGACCTGTGCGGCGAACTGCGCGCCCAGGTGTCGACGCTCGTCGAGGCGTTGGGCGTGCCCGACGAGCTGATCACCGCGCCGATCGTGAGCTGAACCGGCTCAGCCTTTCACGGCACCACCGAGGCCTGCGCCGGACAGGAACAGTCGCTGGAAGAGCAGGAACACCACGACCGGGATCACGGTCGCGATCGCCAGTGCCGCAAGGAAGACGCCAAAGTCGGTCTGGGACTCGATCGCGGGCAATCGGACCGAAAGTGGCTGGGCAGAAGGGTTCTCGAGCACGAGCATCGGCCAGAGGAAATCCTTCCAGGACGCGATGAAGGCAAAGACCGACACCACGCCGAGAATGGGCCGGGACATCGGCAGCACAACCGACCAGAGCAGGCGGAACGGACCCGCGCCGTCAATGCGCGCGGCCTCCAGGACCTCCTCCGGCAGGTTGTCGAAGAACCGACGCATGATCACCACGTTGAAGGCGCTCGCGCCGGCAGGCAGCCACACCGCCCAGAACGTGTTGATCAACGAGGTGTGCAGCCCGGGAGGATCGAGCACGGTCAGATAGAGCGGCACCAGCAGCACGACACTCGGCACGAACAGGGTCGCGACGACGAGCGCGTTGACGACGCCACCCCACGCGGGCCGCAATACGGAGAGCACGAAGCCACCGGTCGTTGCCACGAGAAGTTGCACGAACCAGGAGCCGAGGGCGATCCAGACGGTGTTCATGAAGTAGAGGCGGATGTGGACGTCGTTCCACGCCTCGCTCAGGTTGGCCCAGCGCACACCGTGTGGAAAGACCGACAGCGGAGTCCGCAGGATGTCCTGCGTCGGGGTGACGGCATACATCGCGAGCAGCAGCACCGGCCCGACACCGAAGACCACGAGCACCACCAGCAGACCCCCGTGCAGCAACCGTGTCGTCAACGCGATCCTGGGGTTTCGCCGGTCGTGTTCCGACAGGTAGCCACGATCCAGGCTCATGATCTGCTCCAGTTGCGGGTGAGTCGGAAATACAGGGCGGACAGGATCGCGAGGAACATCGCAAGCAGCACCGACAGGGCGGTCGCCGCCCCGTAGTCCCCGCCCAGCGACCGGCCGAACGCGTAGTTGTAGATCATCAGCATCACCGTGAGGGTGGCGTTGTTCGGGCCGCCTCCGGTGAACAGGAACGGCTCGATGAAGACCTGCACCGTGCCGATGATCTGCAGGATGAAGGTGATGACCAGCACGCCGCGCAACTGCGGGATCGTCACGTGCCAGATGCGTTGCCACACCCCGGCACCGTCGACCTCCGCCGCGTCATACAACTCGGGCGAGACGCTGAGCAGCGCGGCCAGGTAGATGATCACCGTGGACCCTGCGGCGGCCCAGGTCGCCTCGAGCACGAGCGATGGCATGGCGAGATGCGGACTCGACAGCCAGGCGTACGGTCCGAGACCCACCCAGCCGAGAACGGCATTGAAGACTCCCTGTTTCGACCCGTCGTAGAAGAACTTCCAGAGCAGCACCGCGACCACCGGTGGAACGACGACCGGGAGGTAGGCCAACACCGAGAACAGTCCGCGCATCCGACGCACCGAACTCATCAACACCGCCGCGACCAGCGGTATCGGGAACCCGAAAATCAGTGCCAACAAAGCGAAGTAGAGCGTGTTGAGCACAGCCGTCGGGAGGTCCGGATCCGTGAGGACGTACCGGAAGTTGTCGAACCCCACCCACGTCGCCGGCGCCGACAGATTCGTCCGTTGCAGGCTCATCACCACCGCTCGCACGATCGGCCACCACGAGAAGACCCCGAAGACCACCAACATGGGCAGGGCGATGACGAGCGTGCTGAGGCCGCCGCCCCGCACCCACGTCACGGGTGTGCGGCGCCTCGCCGTGGGGCGCGTCGCAGAACGCCGGCCCGGCCGATCGGGCGCCACGGCCTGCGGCGGGCTCTGCGGATCCGTTCCGGTCGTGCGCACCGTCACCTGGCAGCCGAATCGATCGACCGTTGCGCCTTGCTGTTCGCGCTCTTCAGCAGTGAGTCGATATCGGCGTTCTTGTTCGTCAGCACTGCCTGCACCACCGGGTCGAGCGCCGCATAGACGTCCTGGGTCGCGGTTGCCGGCTCATTGACGAGTTGTGCTCCGAAGATCTTGGAAGTGAAGCTGGTCATCTGGGTCAGCGGCACGTTCACGTACGGCTTGATCCAGCCCTCGTATGTCGCGTACTTGCTGCGGCTGAAGATGGGCAGCTCCGGCGTACCGACCGGCTGCTTGCTCGCGATCTGGGTCTTGGCGTTCGTGACCGCCGCCTTCTGGTTGGTGTACTTGCGCAGGTAGTGGAAGTCGATCCACTTGATCGCAGCGGCCTTCTCGTCGTCGCTGGCCTTCGCCGACACCGCGGCCATCGTTCCGCCACCGAGCACGCCCGACCCGTTGCCCGTCAGCGGAATCATGGTGAGCCCGTACATCTTGGGATCCACGTTGTTGGTCTGGACGAGACTCGTGTAGACGTCCTGACCGGAGGTGTACATCCCCACCTTGCCGGCTGCGAAGGCCTGGTTGATGCTCGTCCAGTTGTAGTTGAAATTGGCGCCCATCGAGTTGTCGGTCCAGCGCATGTCGCGCAGGAGCTGTAGGGAAGCCTTGGTTCCCGCGTTGTCGAGCGTGGCCTTCTTGCCGTCGGAGGACTCGACACGACCGCCGCGCGCGTAGGTGTCGACGGTCAGTTGCCAACCGCCCGTGCCCCCTTGGGCCATCTGGGCGAAGCCGGCCTGACCGGTCTTCTGGGCGATGGTCTTCGCGTCCTGACGGACCTCGTCCCAAGACGCCGGCGGCTTGTTCGGGTCCAGGCCTGCTTTGGTGAACAACTGACGGTTGTAGTGCAGCCCGACCGCATAGATGCTCTTCGCCGGTATGGCGTAAACGTCACCGCCCGGTGCCTGGCCGTACTGCAAGAGGTTCTTGTTGAACTCCTTGCCGTACGAAAGCTTGTCGAGGTAGGGCTGCATGTTCGCGATCTGCTTGTTGGCAATGAGCGTCTTCGCATCCGTGAACGGCACCTCGAACACCGTCGGCAACGTGCCGCCCGCCAGGTTCGCCGCGAATGTCGTTGCCTTCCACTCGTATTCGTGTGTCTTCACGGTGATATTGGGGTTCGCCTTCTCGAACGAGGAGACCTCCTGCGCCAGTGCCTTCTTGGCGTCCGGGGTCGACCCCGGCAGCAGACCCACCACGTTCAGCGTGACCTTGGACGTCGACTTCAGCGGCGGCGCCGAGGCGCTGTCGCCCCCGCCGGAACCTGAGTCGCCGCCACCGGATGAGGAGCACGCGGCCAGCGTGGTCCCGAGGACGAGCGCGCCCGCACACGCACTCACGGTCAGACTTCGTCGTGCTGTCATCGTCACTCCTTGGCTGTGGCCGGACCGGCCTGCTGGTTAATCGAATCGTCGTGGCGCGCGGTCGAGCTGCGTCGCAGCCAGACAGCGGTGTTCCCGGGGAGGCGGTCGCCATACAGCTCGGCACTGGCCAGCACGACGTCGTGCCCGTGGGGCAGGAAGATCGGCCGGGTCCCGAGGTTCACGATGCAGGTGAGGGCGCCGCGATCGAAAGCGAGCACGTCGTCGCCGAGGTCCAGCCAATCGACCGGCGCATCGACGAGGTCTGTCTCGTCACGTCTGGCAGCGATGACCTCGCGGTAGAGATTGAGCGTCGAGGTGCCGTCGGTCAGCTCGGTGTCGACGGCACACTTCCCCCACCACTCGGGCTGAGGCAGCCACGACGGCCGTGCTCGCCCTCCGTCCATACCGGTCGAGAAGCCGTGTGAGTCGGCGGGATCCGCGGTCCAGGGCAGCGGCACCCGACATCCGTCCCGGCCCGGGTCGATGCCGCCGGAGCGGAAGTGCATCGGGTCCTCGATGGCCTCGGCCGGCAGCTCCTCGTCCTCCGGGAGCCCGAGCTCCTCGCCCTGATAGACGTAGACGCAGCCGGGCAGCGCAGCGACGAGCAGGAAGGCGGCTCGCGCACGCAGCGTTCCGAGCGTGACGTCCGTCGGTATGCCGAATCTCTTGTCCTGGAAAGCGAATCCGGACTCGCTCCGGCCGTATCGGGTGACCGGGCGCGTCACGTCGTGGTTCGACAGCACCCAGGTGGTCGGCGCCCCGACCGACTGGTGCGCTGCGAGCGTACGGTCGATTGACTCCCGCATCCGGGCGGCGTCCCAGGGCTGGGTCATGAAATCGAAGTTGAAGGCCATGTGCATCTCGTCCGGACGCAGATAGTCCGCGAAACGTTCGGTGTCGGGGAGCCAGACCTCGCCCACCAAAACCCCGGGTTCGTCATACGTATCGGCGACCCGGCGCCACGAACGGTAGATGTCGTGCACCTCGTCGCGATCCACGAACGGATGCTGTCCGGGGCGCGGGTCTGGGGGCACCTCGGGCAGTTCCGGATCCTTCACGAGCAGCGCGGCAGAATCGACGCGGATGCCCGCCACTCCACGGTCGAACCAGAACCGCAGAATGTCCTCGAACTCGGCCCGCACGTCGGGGTGCGACCAGTTCAGGTCCGGTTGCTCCGGTGTGAAGAGATGCAGGTACCACTCCCCCGGCGAGCCGTCCGGCTCCGTGGTCCGGGTCCACGTCGAGCCCTGGAAGTCCGACACCCAGTGGGTGGGGATCTGTGCACCGTCGGGACCTCGACCGTCGCGGAACCAGAAGCGGTCCCGCTCCGCGGAGCCCGGACCCGCCGCGAGCGCCGCGCGGAACCACGAGTGGTCGCTGCTGACGTGATTGGGAACGATGTCGACGATCGTGCGTATGCCGTAATCACGCGCCTCGCGGATGAACGCCTCCGCGTCGACGAGCGATCCGAAGACCGGGTCGATCCGCCGGTAGTCGGCGACGTCGTAGCCGGCGTCGGCGAGGGGCGAGACGTACCACGGCGTGAACCAGACGGCGTCGACGCCGAGATCACGCAGGTAGGGCAGTCGAGACCGTGCTCCCTCGATGTCGCCGATCCCGTCGCCGTCACCGTCGGCGAAGCTGCGTGGATGGATCTCGTAGATGACGGCGTGCTGCCACCACGAGGACCCGGACATCCGGTCGGCGGTGCGGTCTGGACCCACGGCGGGCGCCCCACTCTCTCGCGCGCGACCCGGTGGACCGGGTCGAGATTGAGAACGAGAGTAACTACGTGACGTCAATCACGCAATAAGTTGACAGAAAGTGGTTATCGATCTTGCGTCGTGGCACGCACCGATCAGCAGCCTCCGCGTACGGCGTTGGTCGAGGCACGCACGACCAGTTCCGACTCGAAGAGGAGTTCGGTGGTGTCGACCGCCAGACCGGCGATCTGCCGGGCGAGCAGCTCGACCGCGGCCCGGCCCATGAGTTCGATCGGCTGCCGGATGGTGGTCAGCGCCGGATCCGTGGAGTTCATCAACACCGAATCGTCGTAGCCGATCACGGAGACATCCTCGGGCACCCTGAGACCGGCGCGCCGCGCAGCGCGGATCGCACCGAGTGCGAGTGGGTCGCTGGCGCAAATGACGGCAGTGGCCCCCGCATCGAGCAGTCGGCGGGTGGCGGCCTGCCCGGCCTCCAGGGAGTACTGACTATGCGTGACGAGCTCGTCGTCGACCGAGCGGTTGTCACGCTCGGCCAGGGCCCGCACAGCGGCCAGCTTTCGCTCCGACGGGACGTGGTCGGCGGGTCCCAGCAGAAAGCCGATCTTGTTGTGTCCCAACGAAATGATGTGCCGGTAGGCCTGTTCCATGGCGACTTCCTCGTCACAGGAGACCTGCGGGAAGCCGAGCTTCTCCACGGACGCGTTGATCAGCACGACCGGCACTCCGACGTCCTTCAGGATCCGGTAGTGCGAGTGATCGGCCTGCCGCTCGCTGAAGAAGCCACCGGCGAAGATCACGCCGGAGACGTGCTGACGCAGGAGCAGGTCGACATACTCGGCCTCGGAGATGCCACCGGCGGATCGCGTGCACAAGACCGGGGTGAAACCCTGCTGGGCGAGTGCGCCGCCGATCACCTCCGCGAACGCGGGAAAGATCGGATTGACCAACTCTGGCAGGACCAGGCCGACCAGGCGGCCACGCTCACCGCGCAGTTTCGTGGGGCGCTCGTAGCCGAGCACGTCCAGGGCGGTGAGTACGGCCTGGCGCGTCGCCTCGGACGCCCCCGGCTTGTTGTTCAGCACCCGGGAAACCGTCGCTTCGCTGACGCCGACCTTTCGTGCCACGTCGGAAAGTTTTGTGCTCACGGCACGCAAGCATACGCAATTACCTTGCAAGCCGGCGAAAGCCCTTGCGCAGCCGGATCACCGCGCCGTGCATCGGCCCGGTTCTCCTCGACCGAGTCCGAGTTGGCACCAGTGAGGACGTCCAATGCGCTACGTTCTGATATATCGATCCGATACATCTCCTTGGAGGTACGGCATGGCTGAAGCAGCGTTGTACGACTCGATCGGAGGCACCTATCCGGTGACCCGACAGACGGACCTACGCCTCGCCGAACGGATCTGGTCGGCGCTGGGCGATGCCCGGACGGTGCTGAACGTCGGGGCGGGGACCGGGTCCTACGAGCCTCCCGACCGCCACGTCGTCGCGGTCGAACCCTCGTCGCTGATGCGGTCCCAACGACCCGCGGGTGCCGCCCCCTGTCTGGCCGGGTTCGCGGAACATCTGCCGTTCGACGACGACAGCTTCGATGCGGCAATGGCCGTGTTCACGGTGCACCACTGGGAGGATCCGCTGGCGGGATTGCGCGAGATGCAACGCGTCGCCCGTCGGGTCGTCGTCCTCCTCTTCGACACGGGCGAGGCGTACGACTTCTGGCTGTTCCGCGACTACTTGCCCGAGTTCGCCACGCTGCGAGCCAGTCGGATCCTGGCGTCGGTTCCCGACCTGGCGGCAGCCATCGACGGCCGGCTGGAGCCTGTCCCGATCCCGTGGGACTGCAGCGACGGGTTCTTCGAGGCGTACTGGCGTCGGCCGAACGCGTATCTCGACGATGCCGTTCGACGCGGCACCTCCATCTGGCACGCCGTCGGGCCGACCGCCGAGCGGCGAGCCGTCGACCAACTGCGCGCCGACATCGAGTCCGGGCTGTGGGCCGAACGCAACCAGGAGTTCCTCGCCCTCGACGCCGCCGAGCTCGGCGCACGACTGCTCATCGCCACGCGCTGACGCACGCTCCCACTCAGTTCTCCTCGACCGAGTGTGAGTTGGTGAGGGTGAGGGCGCCCCACGTCGCGATGCACCCGACCAGGCCGGCGAGCACGGCGTAGGTGATGCGCTCGCCGTGGAAGAAGGACTGGACGAGACCGTGGCTCCACGTGCCCGCCGGCAGCTGTGCCGTGACGAGAGCGGCGATGAGCGTGCCGACCACGGCGGTGCCGACGCTGGTGCCGACCTCCTGCGCGGTGTCGTTCAGCGCAGTGCCGATCGAGGTTCGGTTCTCCGGCATGGCATCGACGAGTGCGACGGCGCAGATGGTCATGACCGTCCGCAGGCCGATCGTCATGACGACCATGGAGATCGCGATGGCGAGGTAGCCATGGTCGACGCCCCACGCCATACCGACCAGCGACAGGGTCAGGCACGCCGCGCCGACCAGGCAGGCGATGCGGTGACCGAAGCGCTTGGCGAGCCATTCCGACAACGGGGTCGCCAGCAGCATCGTCGCGATCATCGGCAGGTTCGCGAGGCCTGCCCGCACCGGACTCCAGCCGTAGGCGTACTGGAAGTGCAGGATCAGGCCGAACATCACGGCCGCCATGGCGATCGCGGTGCCGATCTGCGCGAGGATCGCGCCGCGGACGGTTCCGTTGGACAGAACGGAAAGGTCGAGCATCGGTGCCTTGCTGGTGCGCTCGCGCCATACCCAGGCGATGCCTGCGACGATCGCACCGGCGATCGAGGCGAGGGTGAGGAACGAGAGCCAGCCGTTCTGCACGCCGCTGGTCAGCGAGTAGCAGGCGAGGCCGATCATTGTGATGCTCAGGGCCGCGCCGGGCAGGTCCAGCTTGTCGTCGGTCAGGCCGTCGCGCTGGTCGGGTGCGACGCCGCGCCATACGCCGATGGCGGCAATGAGCGCGATCGGGGCGTTGACGACGAGCAGCCATTCCCAACGGATGTGCGCGAGCGCCGTGCCGCCGAGGAGTGGGCCGAGGATGAAGCCCGACATACCGACGATGATCATCACGGTCATCGCACGCATCCGCAGCGCCTTGTCGTCGAAGAGCCGGAAGACCAGGGAATTGGTGATCGGCGCCATGGCGGCCGCTGCGATGCCCAGTGCGGCGCGCAGTGCAATGAGTTCGCCGGTCGAGTTGACGAAGACGACGCCGAGACTGATGAGCCCGAAGAGGCCGAGCCCGATGAGCAGGACGCGGCGGCGGCCGAAGCGGTCGGCCACCGAGCCGGCGGTCAACAGCAGGCCGCCGAAGGTCAGCGAGTAGGCGCCGGTGACCCACTGCAGAGCGGTGGTGCCGCTGCCGAGGTCCCGGCCGATCGTCGGCAGCGCGATCGACAGCAGCGTGTTGTCGACCATCTCGACGAAGAACGCCAAGCAGAGCGCGGCAAGTGGGATCCAAGCGGCACGGATCGACGAATATGTGCGCGGCGTGGTGGTTTTCGTGGGTGGTGGAGCGGGAGCGAGTGTGGCGTTCGTCATGGCGGCCTCCTGAGCAGCGCAGTGGAATCGGTCTGCACAGCAACCTAGGAACGCCGAGTTTCAGCGCGGTTTCCCCTCGCCTTCACGCAGCACCGGACCGGTTTCAGCGTCTTTCCACGCCCGGTACTTCTCGCGAAGGCAGTTTCCGCACGGCCGGAATCCTGCGGCGATCGCGGTGGACTCGTCGGCGAAGAACACCCGGTGCTCCACGTAGTGGCCCGCTGTGACGGCCCGTAACGCCGACGGGCAGTCCAGCCGACCGTAGATGCGGCCCAGTCTGTTGCCGCCGAGCACGCCCGGAGTGTCCGAGCGATACGGCACGCCGTCGGCACCGAGCAGCGTGAATCGCTTTGCACCGGATACGTTTTCGCCTTCGCCGGCCGCGTCAGGCCGCATCGTGGAACACCAGCGCCAAGGTATGACGTTCGCCGGAGCGGATCGCCGAGACTCCGTGTCGGACCGGCGCCGCCGACCAGCCACGCTTGGACTCCACCGGCCGGTCGCGGGTGGTGAACACGTACCCGTGCCCCTCCGGCAGGAGAGTGGCGGTGCCGCGGGACT
The DNA here is from genome assembly GCF_055397625.1 of Flexivirga sp. G2. Taxonomy (NCBI): domain Bacteria; kingdom Bacillati; phylum Actinomycetota; class Actinomycetes; order Micrococcales; family Dermacoccaceae; genus Flexivirga; species Flexivirga sp. G2. The sequence goes on along the minus strand of NZ_AP039675.1, from coordinate 712,786 downwards.
GCGCTCGTGGACGCTGCTCCAGGAGCAGGAACTCGCCGCCGGTGTGGTCGACGCCCGGCTCGTTGAGATTGATGACCACCTGCAACGGGAACACCAGCTCGCCGTACAGGTCGCGATGCAGGGCGTTCCAGTCCTTCGCGCCATACTTCAGCAGGATGGCGGTCGACTTGGTTTGACCAGCTTCGTGGCACATCGCGAGCCACTCGTCGAGAGTGTCCGGCCAGATCGGATCGCGCCCGAGTTTGGTCCACCAGTCCCGCGCGATCGGCAACAGTCGCGGGTAGAGTGCCTGCTTCAGTTGTTCGATCGGCTCTGGGTATGGCGTTGCGAAGTAACGGTATTCGCCTTCGCCGAACCGGTGTCGTCCCATGTTGACCGTGCTGCGGAACAGCTCGTCCTGGTCGTAGAGCTCACGAATGCGCACCGCTTCCGCTGCGTCGAGGAGCTGTGGCAACTGCGCTCCGCCGTACTCATTGACCTCGTCGGTGATCGCGTTCCAGTCGCCGGAATCGACCCGGTCCCACCACCTGCTCATCGTCAGGCCGCGCTTTCCATCGTGAGTAGCGTCGTCTTGGCGTCGGCTCCCCCGACATACCCGCCGTAGGAGCCGTCGCTGCGTACGACGCGGTGGCACGGCACGACGATCGGCAGCGGGTTCGTCGCGCAGGCCGTGCCGACGGCCCGCACCGCCCGTGGCCGACCGACCAGCCGCGCGATGTCGCCGTATGACGCGGTGTGCCCGTAGGCGATGGACGGCAGGCTGCGCTGCACCTCGGCGCGGAAGCCCGAGGAGAGCGAGTGGTCCAGTGTCAGGTCGAAGGACGTCCGGTGGCCGGTGAAGTATTCGTCGAGTTCGCGGGCCACCTCGTCCAACCGTGCGGGGGTCCGCACGATCCGCGGGCTCACTCGTTGCGCGATCGTCTCGAGCACCCGCTCGAACTCCTCCCGCTCGTAGGCCACACGGACCAGCCCGCGTTCGGTGGCGGCGAGCAGCAGGGTGCCCAGCGGTGTGTCGACGGTGCGGTAGGCGACATCGAGCAGCCCGTCCCGGTCGGCAGCTCGGGCCAGGCGGTCGCGAAGTGCGTCCAGTTCCTCGCCGCGCACCGGGAGGGCGGCAGTCAGGTCGAGGGCGCGCGTGTTCTTGGTGTTCATCGTGGTGTTCCTTCCTGAGATGCGCCCGATGCGTAAATCTTTCGCAGTGTCTTGATGCCGTCGGCCGCGGCTCTGCGGACCGCGTCGGCGGTGCCGCCGATGAGCTCGGCGGTTTCCTTGTGCGGCAGGCCTCCGACGTAGTGGTAGGCCACGGCGAGACGCTGCCGGTCGGGTAGTGACGCGACGGTGGACCACAGCTCCGGATCCGCGTCGTGCGGGATCCCGTCGGTGCTGGGTGCCGACGTCGGTAGGTCGTCGACCGGCACCGGTTGCCTCTTGCGTGCCCGGGTCACGTCGATCGCCTTACGGTGCGCGACCCGGACCAGCCACGCCTCGACATTGGTGTCGTCGGGCAGGTCCGGCCAGGCACGCAACGCCGCCAGGAACGTCTCGGACCAGGCGTCGTCGGCGTCCGGCGTCATACCGAGGACTGCGCGACATACCCGCAGCACGGTCGGGCCGTGTGCGTCGATCGCCTTCTCGAACGGTTGCTTCATCATCACCAGGTAGTCGCCGTGGACTGCGCAAACGTGAGGTCTCGGTCAGCCCTCGCCATACGAGTAGATCCGCCAGGGCTGCGAGCTGCTGTGCCGGACGAGCTCGAACGAGTACACGTGCCCCTCGGGCTCCGGCTGGCCGTCGAAGTTCTTCGTCGTCTCGGACGTTTCGACGCTCACGGTCTGCTCCCAGGGGCGCATCCCCGGATCGGACCACGGGTCCTTCGTCGCCAGGCGACCAGTGGTGACCTTGCCAACGCCGTCGATCCGCAGGTCGTCGATCCGCGGACCCTGCAGGGTCGTCCAGTTGGCGTCGGCGTTGCCCGCGTTTCCGACTCCCATCCGCCTGCAGGCGTCGAAGTCGCGTTCGTTCATCGCCCGCGCGTAGGTCCGGACCACATCCGCGGGTGAGGTCGCAGCCGTCGGCATCGCCACGTGGGCACGCGGCCGCCCCCACAGCCAGAGCCCGCCCAACGGCACAGCCACGATGAGTGCGATCGCCAGCAACGTCCCCCAGTACCACCGCATCTGCTGAGTATGACGATCGCCGGATCGTTTCGAGGGCCGATTGCTCGAGCGTCGAGCACCCGAAAAGGGCAACGAAAGGCGGGCGCCACCGGGAAATCCCGGCGACGCCCGCCTTCAGGCGATTCAGAAGTGAATCAGAGCGCGCGAACGTTCTCGGCCTGCGGGCCCTTCTGACCCTGCGCGGAGTCGAACTCCACACGCTGGTTCTCCTCGAGCGACTTGTAGCCGGTGCCGGCGATCGCGGAGAAGTGGACGAAGACGTCGGGGCTGCCGTCCTCGGGAGCGATGAAGCCGAAGCCCTTTTCCGCGTTGAACCACTTGACGGTTCCAGTTGCCATGTTGGCGATTCCCTTCGATAACTTCCGGGCCGTGCACCTTGCGCGGACCCGGGGCCAAAATTGACGTCAAATATGTCCGACAGGCATGTCCAACATGGAGTCATCAATACTTTTCGTCGAGCGCTGCGTGGATCCAGCGCGCTCAAGACGTGAAGGAACAACTGCAAACAACTGCTGACCGCTGGACAGTCTACCCACCACCGGGCACGGAAACGGAACTCCGGGCCTTCCCGGCCAGTCCGACGGCGGCGAGCACCCCTCCGGCGAGGACGAGCGCGGCGCACCACCACATCGCCGCTCGGTAGGAGTGACCGACGGCGACGGCATCGCGGTATGCCGTGCCCGACAGTCCGGTGAGCAACGGCAGCACCGCGACGGCGATCAGTCCCGCAGTGCGGGAGACCGCGTTGTTGATGCCGCTGGCGAGTCCGGACTGGGCATCCGGGACAGCCGCCAGCACGGCACCGGTCAGCGGTGCGACGAGGATCGACAGGCCGAAGCCCATCACGACGACACCCGGCAGGATCTGCCCGAGGTATGACGGATCGTCCGGCGCCAGGGCGAGCCAGCCGAAGGCGACCGCGAGCACGGCCGAGCCACCCACGAGCAGCGGACGAGGTCCGAGTTTCGTTGCGAGAGCGCCGAATCGAGATGCCAGGAAGAACATCAGCACGGACACCGGGACGGTTGCTGCACCCGCCTCCAGCGGGGTCCAGCCGGCACTGATCTGCAGGAAGATCGCCAGGAACAGCATGACGCCGCTCAGTGCCGCATAGACGAAGAGGGTGACGGCGTTGATCACCGAGAAATCGCGCGAACCGAACAGGCGCGGCGGGACCATCGGGTGGGTGGTGCGCAGCTCGACGAGGACGAACGCCATACCGGCAAGGAGCCCGATCGCGAGCGCACCCAGCGTCGTCGGTGACGCGCCCGAGTCCGGCCAGGCGGTCAGCGCCCAGGTGATGCCCGCCAGAGCGACCGGGGCGAGCAGCACCGCCGCCCAGTCGATCCGGTGTGATGCCTGCGGATCCCGGGACTCGGGCGCCGTCCGCAGCAACCAGAGCACGATCGCCGCGATCGGCGGGTTGATCCAGAAGGCGATCCGCCAGTCGATGCCGACCAGCCAGCCGCCGACCACGGGCCCGCCGGCCGTGGCGATGCCCAACGTCCCGGTCCATGCGCCGACCGCACGCATCCGGTCCTCCGTGCGGAACGACGACTGCAGCATCGCCAACGACCCGGGCGTGAGCAAGGCCGCCGCGACACCCTGCAGGATGCGGGCGAAGACCAGCAGCTCGATCGTCGGGCTCAGCGCGACGAGGGCGGACGCCACCGCGAAACCGGCGACGCCCCAACCGTAGACCCGCTTGCGACCCAGGCGGTCGCCCAGCGACCCGCCGACCAGGATGAGCGAGGCCAGGGCAAGCGTGTAGCCGTTGACCACCCATTGCAGGCCGGCCAGGTCCGCGTCGAGATCGTCGCCGATGTGCGGCAGTGCGACGTTCGCGATGGTGCCGTCCAGGAAGCCGAGGCCGGACCCGAGCACCGTCGTGACCAACAGGCGGCGACCGGCCGGCTCGCTCGGCGCGAGCAGTCGGGTCGGGTCCGCTTCGTCGGTCACCTGCACCTCAAGGCCGCCACGTGCTGCATCATTCCCCGTTCCCGGGCTCGGCGCGATCCTTCGATAGCGTCGTCGGGATGTCCGTGACCGCGTTGGCCCTCGTCCTCACCGCCGCGGTGCTGCACGCGATCTGGAACATCGCCGCGAAACGCCTTGCCCACGGCGGCTTCGTCTTCGTCTTCTCGTATGCGTTGCTGTCCGCCGTCGTCTGGCTGCCGATCGGCCTGGTCGTGTTGCTGCGCGGCGACGCCGGTGTCACCTGGACCCTGCTCGGCGCCAGCGCGCTGTCCGGGGCCCTGCACATCGCCTACGGCCTCACCCTGCAGACCGGTTACCGCAAGGGCGATCTCAGCGTCGTCTACCCGGTCGCCCGCGGGACGGGTCCATTGCTCACCATGCTCTTCGCGATCCTGGTGCTGGCCGAACGCCCCGGAAAGATCGCGGTCGTCGGCGGATTCGTGATCGTCCTCGGTGTAGCCGTCGTCGCCTCGGCCCGGTCGTCCGACGGTATGGCGGGCCGCCCGGCGTCGGCAGGCACCGGATTGCTGTGGGGAGGGTTCACCGGGCTGGCCATCGCGTCGTACACGCTCTGGGACGACCACGCGATGTCACAGCTCGCATTGCTGCCGATCCCGTACTTCGCTTTCAGTACCGCGTGGCAGAGTCTGCTCATGCTCCCCGGACTCCGGGGCAGGCGCACGGAACTGACACGCGTTCCCCGCGACCATTGGCGCGAGATCATCTGTGTCGCAGTGCTTTCCCCGCTCGCCTACATCCTGGTCCTGCAGGCGATGACGACGACGCCGGTCGCGCTGGTCGCACCGGCACGAGAGTCGAGCATCGTGGTCGGGTCGCTGCTCGCGTGGAAGCTCTTCGATGAGCCGGCTCCCGCCCGGAAGCTCGCCGGCGCGATCGTGGTGCTGATGGGCATCGCCCTCATCGCGGTATGACGCAGCCATCCCACGACGAAGGCCCCGGCATCCGCCGGGGCCTTCGTGCACTGGTGCCAGGTCTAGGATTCGAACCTAGGTAGCTTTCGCGACGGATTTACAGTCCGCTCCCATTGGCCGCTCGGGCAACCTGGCTGGTGCGTGGACGAGGATAACAAGCATCGGGCGACCTGAGCGAATCGGCGTCCCCCGCCCGACATACGCATGACCTCGCGGCATACTCGGGTGCCAGCATCGGACCCCTCTCGAAGGAGCAGCATCATGGCCGACTCGTCGTTCGACATCGTCAGCAAGACCGACAAGCAGGAGGTCAGCAACGCACTGAACCAGGCGGCCAAGGAGATCTCCACGCGGTACGACTTCCGCAACGTCGGTGCTTCCTTGGAATGGTCCGGCGAGAAGATCCTGATGAAGGCCAACTCCGAGGAGCGCACGCTCGCGGTGCTGGACGTCTTCCAGACCAAGCTGGTCAAGCGCGGCGTCTCGCTCAAGTCGCTCGAGCTGTCGCACGACGGCGAACCGCAGCTGTCCGGCAAGGACTACCGGCTCGAGGCGACACTGCAGGACGGCATCAGCCAGGAGAACGCCAAGAAGATCTCCAAGATCATCCGCGACGAGGGCCCCAAGTCGGTCAAGTCGCGCATCGAGGGCGACGAGCTGCGCGTGACCAGCAAGTCCCGCGACGACCTGCAGGAGGTCCAGCGGTTGCTCAAGGGCGCCGATCTGGACGTGGCGCTGCAGTTCACGAACTATCGCTGAGCGTGACACCTAGCGCGTCGAGCAACTGACCCCAGCCGATCTCCAGCCCGGCTACGGCCGACGCTGCTTCGGGGCGCACTTCGGACACGTCGATCGTCAGCCGCAGGATGGTGGGCCCGGCACCTTCGATCGTGACGGTGTGGACGGCCGTGAACAATGCCTGACCATCTGCATCGAGCGGCGCCAGGCTGAATACGAGCCTCCGATCGGGGTCGACTTCCGTCACCTGCCCGGACGATGCGTAGGTGTCGGACGCCCCTTCGCGCAGCACGAGTCGGATCGGCGCGCCGACCTTCGGCGCGATCTCGAACGTCTCGACCGAGAAATGCCGCGGCGCCCACCAGGTGACCGCACGTTCGGGATCGATCCACGCCTGCCAGACCTCGTCCGGCGACGACGGCAGGCTGCGTTCGAAGCGCACGCTACGCGGCGCCCCGGCACCGTCCGGTCCCGCTACGGCGATCGCGTGTTCGTAGGATTCCAGCGCCGCATCGTCGCCGTCGCTCGTGCCGAATCGGCCCAGATACTCGGCCAATTCACCGAAGGTGCCGCGATTGAGTCGGGCGACCCGACGGCGTCCGAGCTTGTGCACCTCGATCACACCTACCGCCGCGAGCGCCTGGAGGTGCTTGGTGGTCTGTGGCTGCAGGGCGCCCAGTGCCTCCGCGACTTCGCCCACGGTCATCGGTCGCTGACCCAGTAACTCGACGATCCGGAAGCGGGTGGGTTCGCCGATCGCTCCCAATGCCTGTTGGATGTCGAGGCTCATGGTGCCCTTCACTACCGCAGCGGACAGGGTCAGGCCAGCAGCCGTGCGAGGTTGTCGAGTTCGTTGGACCGGCCTGCCACCAGCCGTTCGGTCCAGACCTCATCATGCATCGGCTCCACCCGCATGATGACGCGGGTGCCGCCGGCAGTCGGCTCGAGCTCGATCTCGGTCAATTGCTCGTATGGCGCGTGGTCGGGCACGAAGTCCACCAGCGACTGATAGCTCAGCCTGGTCGGTTCGGCGATCTCGATGAACCGCTTTCGCGACTCGGTGACCAGTGGCATGCCGTTCTGCTCCATGAATGCGACCTGCTCGGGGCCGACGGCGGTCATGGTGTAGACGAGCTCGCCGTCCGGCTTCAGGTCGAGGCGGGTGACGTCGGTGCGGAAACCTTCGGGCGCCCACCACTGTGAGATGCCATCGGGGGTGACCCAGAGGTTCCAGACCTGCTCGGGTGTTGCGGGGACGGTGCGTTCAATGGTTGTTGTCATGCCAGCCAATATATTCGTCTAAACGAATATGTCAATGGTCGATCGTGCGAATTCGGTTGCGCCACCACTCACAGCAGATGAGACTCGGTGGCGACGACCGAGTGGAAGAAGGAGGTGCACGCCATGAACACAACGATCATCGGCAGCGCGCCTCGGCATACCTGATCCACGTCTGAGTCGCGGCCGCTGCCTTCGAATTTCCTTCAGAAGGAGTGGCGCAGATGAGCGCACGCTTGCGAACGATCACCGTCGACAGCCATGACCATTACGCACTGATGCAGTTCTGGCGTGAGGTGTTGGACGGTTTCGACGACGATCCGGACGATCCCAACAACCCCGGCGATCCCGAATCCCGACTGCTCGGGCCGGCCGGAATCTCGTTGCTGTTCCTACCCGTTGACGACCAGAAGGTCGTCAAGAACCGTGTCCACCTCGATGTGTCACCGACGGATCGCACCCGCGACGAGGAGGTCGAGCGCCTCCTCGGACTCGGTGCGACCCGGTACGCGGATCATCGCCGTCCCGACGGGACGGGATTCGTCGTGCTCGCCGACCCCGAGGGCAATGAGTTCTGCGTCGAAGGCAGTGACGCGGAACGAGCGGCAGCCGGGTAGCGGGATCAGGACGCGCCGGCCATCCGCAGCGCCATCGCTGCGGCATGGTCGGCGACGCGTTCCGGCAGCCAGGCATCCCGCTCGTCATACCAACGGGCGACGTCGATCGACATGCCCATGATCGCGTTCGTCGTCATACCGATGTCGGGGCAGTCGAACTCGCCGGTGGCGGATCCCTCGACCAGCGCCGTCCGGATCAACTGCTGTATGTCGTGACGGAGCGCATCGATGAGCGCGCGATGCTCGGGGGCGAGCGCATCCAGTTCGTAGTTGACCACCCGCGCCATGGTGTGGTCGACGACGTGGCCGAGCACCAACCGGCGCACCATCGCGGCGAGCCGACCGCTCGGGTCGTCCGCCGTGCGCGCGGCTTCCTCCAGAGCTCGCAGGATGGCCTGGTGCCCGGCCGACGAGATGGCGAAGAGCAACGATTCCTTGGTGCGGTGGTGCACGTAGACGGCAGCCGGCGACATGCCGGCGGCGGCAGCGATGTCTCGCGTGGTGGTGCCGTGAAAACCCTTGGCCCCGAAGGCATCCCGTGCGGCATCGAGCAGCCTGCGCTGCGCGGCAGATGGGGACGCGTCCGCCGGTTCGGCCATCGGGAAACCCTCACGTTCGAATCACGTCGAACGGTCGCCGACGCATAGAAGTTCAGTCAGAACACACCAGGCGTCGAGATCCGATCGCGTCGCAGGGAGCTTGCGAGTCGCGACGCCTTCGGAGATCGAGCCTCGTTGACGAGCATGCCGCAGCGTGCGACGCTAAGCAAGCGCTTAGTAGCGTGCGTCCGGCACGCTCGCCCACTGATCGATCCGAAGGAGCCGTAGTGCCCAGACCACTCACGAGCTGGCAGGACCAACGAGTGGTGGTCACCGGCGCCGCGCGCGGGATCGGTGCGGCGATCGCCGAGCGACTCGCGTCCCTCGGCGCGCGGGTGCTGGTCACCGATCTGCTCAAGGGCGAGCTTCAGGTGACGGCGGATCGCATTGGTGCACAATCGTTTTCGGCCGACATATCCACCGAGGAGGGCGTCCGGCACATCGTCGATGGAGCACGCGAAGCGCTCGACGGCATCGATGTCTGGATCGGCAACGCCGGGGTCGCCCGCGGGGCCGGCCTGGAGAGCCCCGACACCGACTGGGAGGTCTCCTGGTCGGTGAACGTCATGGCGCACGTCCGCGCCGCGCGACTGCTGCTCCCCGAGTGGCTGGAACGCGGATCCGGCCGGTTCGTCGTCACCGCGTCGGCGGCCGGCCTGCTGACCGTGTTGGGCCAGCCGTCATACGCCGTCACCAAGCACGGCGCCGAGTCGTTCGCCGAGTGGCTGGCCGTGACCTACGGGCACCGCGGCATCGACGTCCACGCGATCTGCCCGCAGGGTGTCCGCACCGACATGTACCCCGGCCCCGGCAACGATCCGGTCGCCGACACCATCGGCCACGACGGTGCCCTCGAGCCGGCGGACGTCGCCGACACGCTGGTGAAAACCGTTGCGACCGGTGAGTTCCTGGTGCTTCCGCACCCGGAGGTCAAGGACTACTTCGCGCTGCGCGGCGCCGACACCGACAGATGGTTGAAGGGCATGCAGCGGCTACAGACCAGGGTCGACGAGGCAGGAGACACGCGATGAAGGCATGGCAGGTGCAGCAGCTGGCGAAGCCGGCGGATGCGCTGGAGCTGATCGAGACGTCGGCGCCCGAGCCGGGCCCCGGCCAGGTGCAGGTTCGGGTGCTCAGTGCCGCGCTGAACTTTCCCGACGTGTTGATGTGCCAGGGCCTCTATCAGGTCCGCCCGGAGCTGCCCTTCACCCCGGGTGCGGAGCTCTGCGGCGAGATCACCGCACTCGGCAACGGGGTGACCGACCGCACGATCGGCGACCGGGTCATCGGTATGGCGGCACTGCCGCACGGTGGTTTCGCCGAGGCCGCCCTCATGCCGGCGGAGAGCGTGCTGGCCCCGGACTCGCTGGACGACGACGAGGCGGCCGTCCTGACCATCGCCTACCAGACCGCGTGGGCGGCGCTCTTCCACCGCGCCCGGCTGACCGCGGACGACACCGTGCTCGTCCAGGCGGCTGCCGGTGGTGTCGGATCTGCCGCCGTACAACTGGCCAAGCGCAACGGCAACCGGGTGATCGCCATCGTCGGTGGACCCGAGAAGGCCCGAGCGGCAACGGGTTTGGGCGCCGACGTGGTGATCGATCGTCTCACCGAGGACGTCGTCGCGCAGGTGAAGGCGGCCACCGACGGGCACGGCGCCGACGTCATCTTCGATCCGGTCGGCGGGGATGCCTACGATCTACTGACCAAGTGCGTGGCCTTCGAAGGACGGATCGTCGTCGTCGGCTTCTCGGGCGGTCGCATCCAGGCACCGTCCCTCAACCACCTGCTGCTGAAGAACTACTCCATCCTCGGATTGCACTGGGGTTACTACCAAACGATGCGTCCATCGGTCATCGCCCAGGGGTATGCCGAGCTCGCGCGGATGGCCGCCGACGGCGACATCAAGCCGTTGATCAGTCGCCGCCTCGACCGGGACGAGTTGCCGGCGGGCCTGACCGAACTCGCGGAGGGCAGGACCGTCGGCCGACTGGTCTGGCATCCCGGCACTCGACCAACTGCATGAATCCAACGAAACACTCAGGAGAGAAATGACGGACAAACGAACTGCCATCGTCACCGGATCGGCGCGTGGCATCGGCGCAGCGATCGCTCAGCGCCTCGCCGCCGACGGTCTCGCCGTGGGCGTGCTGGACCTCGACGAGGGCGCCTGTCAGGCCGTTGTCGACGAGATCACGGCGGCGGGCGGCACAGCGCTGGCCGTGGGCTGTGACGTCAGCGACGAGGAGTCCGTGGCGGCAGCCGTCGAGAAGGTCGCCACCGAACTCGGCGCACCGACCGTGCTGGTCAACAACGCCGGCGTGCTGCGCGACAACCTGATCTTCAAGATGTCCGCGGACGACTGGGACACGGTGATGAACGTGCACCTGCGCGGCAGCTTCCTGATGACCCGCGCCGCCCAGAAGTACATGACCGAGGCGAAGTTCGGCCGCATCGTGAACCTGTCGAGCACCTCCGCACAGGGCAACCGCGGGCAGGTCAACTACTCCGCCGCGAAGGCCGGCCTGCAGGGCTTCACCAAGACGCTGGCCGTCGAGCTGGGCAAGTTCGGTGTCACCGCGAACGCGATCGCACCCGGCTTCATCGTCACCGACATGACCAAGGCGACCGCGGACCGCGTCGGCATCGACTTCGACGAGTTCCAGCAGCTCGCGGCCAAGGACATCCCGGTCCAGCGCGTCGGCCGGCCGGCCGACATCGCCAATGCAGCGGCCTTCTTCTGCAGCGAGGACGCCGGCTTCGTCAGCGGTCAGGTCCTGTATGTCGCAGGCGGTCCCTACGACTGATCCGGCGGTGCCGGGTCCCGTCTGAGGTAGTACCTCAGCGGAGGAAATAGGGCATCCGCCCGACGCGGTGGACTACCTCAGGCGACGACTCTCGATGTCACAAGCACACGACATCGAAAGGCACGCTGATGAACTCCTACTCCACCTCCCCCATCGTCGACGCGGAGATCGCCTACCGGCAGCAACAGATCGCGCACGACTTCGCGGTCTCACACGGCTGGGAGCTGAGCGTCCGCCGCATCTTCGGACGTCGCCGGCGCCCGGCGGAGAAGCAGCCCACGCCACGGCCGAACCCGAACCTGGTCACCCCGGGCCGCCTCGGATGGCGCTGAACCCGGGCGGGTCGGCATTGGCCGATCCGCTGGAGCCCGGGACAGGGAACAATGGCGGGGTGACCTTCGACTCCGCACCCGACGGACCGATCTTCGGTCGAGCCCAGGAGATCGACGACTTCGCCCGATTGCTACGCGATCCGGCGAAGTCGTCGATCACCCTGCTGGGCGGAGACGCCGGCATCGGGAAGACCCGCCTCGTGGCGGAGTTCGCGTCGGCCTGCCGGCAGGCCGACGGTGTCGTCCTCATCGGGCGCTGCCTCGACCTCGGCGACAGCGCCGCGCCATACCTGCCGATCACCGACATCGCCCGCTCGCTGCGTGAGGTCCCCGCCGCGGACGGTGTCGTCTCCACCGAATGTCTCGTCGCCAAGGACGGTGTGCGACCGGTCGAATATTTCGAGACCGTCGCGACCATGCTGGACGAACTCAGCGGGCTGGCACCCGCTCTCGTGGTCCTGGAGGACGTGCACTGGGCCGACCGGGCAACCCGGGAGCTGCTGACCTATCAATTCACGCGTGACGTGCGACCGGGGGTCCACGTCGTCGCCACCTACCGGACCGATGACCTGCACCGCAGGCATCCGCTACGCCCCGCACTCGCCGAGTGGTCCCGTCTGCCGGCCGTCCGCCGTGTGCTGCTCGAACCCCTCGCGGCCGACCCCGCACGAGCGCTCGTCGACCACCTGCGCCCCGGACTCGCCGACCCCGCTGCCGGCGACATCATCCGTCGATCCGGCGGAAACCCTTTCTTCACAGAGGAACTCGTCGCTGCGTCCATGCAACCGCGCGACATGAGCGGACCTTCCCTGCCCAGTGACCTCGCGGACCTGCTGCTCGTGCGCGCCGACTCGCTCGAGGACGACGCCCGTCGTGTGCTGCGCGCGGTCTCGGTCGCCGGGTCCAGCGCGTCCGACACGACGTTGCAGGGCCTGGTCGGCCTGCCGCCGGATCGGTTGCACACCGCCCTGCGCTCCGCGATCGACGCGCATCTGCTCGTCACCACTCGTGACGGGTCCTACTCCTTCCGGCATGCGCTGCTCTCCGAAGCCGTGTATGACGACCTGCTGCCCGGCGAACGCGTCCGGCTGCACGAGACGCTCACCGACATACTCCTGGCGCGGGACGAGCCCGAGACCGCGGCGCTGATCGCCAAGCACGCCGAACAGGCCGGCCGTTTCGAGACCGCGCTGCACGCGCGGGTCCGGGCGGGCGACGAAGCGCTCGAGGGCGCCGCGCCGTCCAACGCGGCGCGGCACTTCGAGGAGGCCATCTCGCTGGCCGCCGGGCACCCGAACCTCACCGATGTCCCGACCGACCTGCCACAGCGCGCGGCTCGTGCACTGCTCGCCGCCGGGGACCCGCACCGGGCGGCCGAACTCATCCGGGACGCGCTGCTGTCCCACAAGGGGTCGCTGGTGGATCGGGCGCGTTTGGTGCGCCTCTACCTGTCCGCGCTGCTGCTCACCGACCTGCCGACCATGAGCACCAAACTCGGCATCGAGGGCCTGCCCGATCAGGCGGACGAACTGCTCGACACGGCGATCGGCTGGGCGCGTGAGCTGGACGAGAACGCCCTGCTCGGGCAGCTGCTCGCCCTCAAGGCGCGCTACCTGCTGTCCTACGAACGCCACGACGAGTCGGCCGTTGCCGCCGTGGAGGCGCTGGCGATCGGGCGAGCCGTCGACGAGCCGATGATCATCAGCGATGCGATGACCACCCAGGCCAAGCTCGACGGACTCGCCGGCGACATGACCTCGGCGCTGTCGACGCTGGAACACGTGCGCCGGCAGGCTGCCGCCGACGGCGACATCCGGGCCGAGCTGCGTGCCCTGCACCAACTCGCCGGGCTGCACGCGCGGGCCGATCAGCACGCCAAGGCAGCCGCCATCTACGACCAGGCGATCCGTCGCGCCGCAGAGGCGCACGCCCGGACCGAGATGTACGGCATGGACGCGCTGATCTTCGCGGCGACCCTGGCCGCCAAGCAGGCCGACTGGGAACGCGTCGACGAACTGCTCGCCGCGACGGACGACCTGCCGCCGTTGACCACCGCGTCCGCGGCTGCGGTGCGGATGACGGTCGACGTCGCACGCGGTCGGTTCGACCAGGCACGTGCCGCGCACGAGGAGCTGCGTCCGCACTGGTCGCAGGACATGTTCATCCTGGCCAACGGCGCCCCGGCGATGATCGACGTGCTCGGTTCGTCCGGTGATCTGGCCGGAGCGGTCGAGATCTACGACGACGCGGTCGGGACGGTCCGTCGCGTATGGCGGTTGTCGATCTTCGACGCCGAGATCCGGATGACCGCGCTGCTGCTGACCCACATCGCCGATGCCGTCGCAGGGAAGCCGCGAGCGACCGCCGAGTGGTCGCCGCGGATCGAGGAGCTGTCCGCGACGCTCGACGAGATCCTGTCGGTCCGCGGGTGGCGCGAGTCGCTCGGTGAGGAGTCCCGCGCGTGGTTCGCCCGAGCACGTGCCGAGCTCGCCCGACTGTCCGGTGACGACGAGCTGGCGTTGGACGAATACCGTGAATCCGTCAAGCAGTTCGACAACGCCGGGTTCGTCTATGAGCAGGCCGTCGCACAGCTCCTGCTGTCGCGGGCACTGCAGTCGACAGGCGCGTCGAGCGAGGCGCGTGAACTCTCCGAACACGTGCTCGCGACAGCGCGGCGGATCGGTGCGACACAACTGATCGCCCAACTGCGCGGCCAGCCGCGTGGGGAGAAGTCACGGGACGGCGCCCTGACACCGCGAGAGCTGGATGTGCTGCGCCTGGTCGCGGAGGGTATGACGAACGGCCAGGTCGCCTCCCGGCTGTTCATCAGCACCAAGACGGCCAGCGTCCACGTCTCGAACATCCTCGGCAAGCTCGGTGCCGCCACACGCACCGAGGCCGTCGACGTGGCCCGCCAGCGTGCGCTCCTGGACTAGCTGCTCTCCTGCGCGAGGCGATCGCGGATGTCGTCGCCGATCCGACGCATCCGCGCCATGACCGACGCGAGCCCGGGGGCCGACTCGTCGGTCGGCCAGTTGGCGATCACCGCGTAACCGACCGCGCGGTCACCGTCCCGCACCAGTCCGACGTCCGCGCGAATGCCGTCGTCGGTGCCGGTCTTGTTGATCAGCCGCGCCTCCTCCGACTCCCCGATCGCGTTGTGCGCCAACGGATCCGCGCCGAATGCGGAAGCAACCATCGACAGGTCGGTGCTGAGCGACATCCATTCCGCCACCCGCGGCGAGACGGTGCCGTCATACAGGCTGCGGAGGTAGTGCACGAGGGATGCCGCACTGGCGCGCGACAACGTCGGCGGGGTCCCGGGGATCGACAGGTCACGTGCTTCCCCGCTGACGTAGTCGAGCATTTCCATCGGCTTGGCACCGAGCGAATCCCCGTATGCCGCAACGGCATCCAGCCCGACCAGATCGATCAGGACGTTGGTCGCCAGGTTGTCGCTGACCGCACCGACGAGACGGCAGACGTCCACGACCGTCAGCTCTTCCTGGTCGAGGACGTGCCAGAGACCGGAGTCGCGGACGAAGCGCGAACCGGTCCTGCTGACCCGGTGGTCCGCGGCCAACTCGCCGTTGTCGAGCCGTCGCGCGACCTCGCCGAGCACCAGCAGCTTGCCGACCGATGCGGTCTTGAGCACCAAGTCGGAGGACTGCTCGAGCCACGGTGCTGCGTCCGGGTCGTCGAGCCGGGTCGCAAGGACACTCCACTGAATCGCCATACCTATGCTCCGAACCTCTCCTGGGAGCGCAATTGCTCCCGCAGTCTGCTGGTGCCATCGACGAACGACCGCCGCACACCTGCCGGCAGGTCTCGTCCCAGCGCCTGCTCGGCCAGGTCCACGGTGCGCTGCTCCACGACGGTCGCCGGATAGCCGTCCGCTGCAAGTAGATGCAACACCATGTCACCGAGCTTGCTTGACAGAGTGGGAAGTTCGTCGAAAAACCGGGCGACGAACGGCCGGGTGATCTCCTGGTCCGTCGCACCGAAGAAGGACACCGCCACCGCGCTGAGCTCGTGACTGCTGGCACCGTCCGGAGCGGTCAGCTGCGACCACGCCCAGTCCTTCGCCTCGATGGTCGGAATACGGGTGCGTGCCGACAGCGAGCGCACCACTCCGCTGACCGAGGGGTCCTTGCTCCGCCATTCGTCGATCTCCACCGTGTCCATGTCACCGAGCGCCGCCAGCCGCCCGATGACCGACCAGCGGAACTGGTCGTCACTGGCGAGGAACGGTGGCAGACCCTTACCGGCGAGCCACTCCCGCAGCAGGTCAGTGTGTGCGGAGGTCGCCGTCACCAGACGAGCAGCCGTCAGCCGGCGCGAGTCGCTGGCACCGGTTGCTTCGAACACTCGATAGCCCGTGGCCGCAAGGCGATCCAGTGCCGCGGGGGTCCGGGTGACAGCCAGGAACTTGCCCGGGAGCAGGCTGGTGACCGTGTTCGCGACCGCCTCGAGCAACGGGTCGACGTCCTCGACCGGCCAGGCCGCGACGAAGGAGTCGAGCACCACAGCGGGGTCGACCGTCCCGAGCGCGAGGCCGTTGAGCAGTGACGACCAGACCACCCCGCGTGCGGCCGCGTCGTCGATCAATGGCAGCTCGTCCGGCAGCTTCGCCTGGGTCGCGTCGTCCAGGGCAACGATCGCCCACGTGCGGTCGGTTGCGTTGGGAATCAAGAGATTTGACGGCTCCGCGAGCTTCCGACCGACGACTTCGGTGCGGTCGGCATCGATGCGCACGTCGGCTGTGGCGACCTGAACCCCCCGCCGATAGGCAGCGATCTCGGTCACGTGCGGGCGCTGTGCCGGGAACTGCTCCGGCGTCGACCGGTTGATCACCACCATGTCGTCCTCGGTGGACACCTCGAGCACGTCGGTGCCGGGGGTCAGCAGCCACGCCTCGGCCCATGCCTCCAGGTCGCGGCCGCTCTCCTCGCTCATCGCGTGGAGGAAGTCCTGCAGACTGGCGTTGCCGAACTCGTGTGTTTGCAGGTATTTCCGCACTCCGGCGAGGAACATCTCCTCCCCCAGGTATGCCGCGAGCTGACGCAGCGCGGACGCACCCTTCGGGTAGGTGATGCCGTCGAGGTTCTCCAGCGCGGCGTTCGCGTCGGGTGCCGGCGTCCCGGCGATCGGGTGGGTGGACGGTGCGCGGTCGGCGGCATACCCCCAGTTCTTGCGAGTGGCGGAGAAGTCGATCCACGCCTCGGTGAACTCGGTCGCCTCGGCGGTCCCCCGCTGCGCGAGGAACTCCGCGAACGACTCGTTGAGCCAGAGGTCGTCCCACCACTTCATCGTCACCAGATCGCCGAACCACATGTGCGCCATCTCGTGGATGACCACCACGGCTCGCAACAGATGCTCGGCGCGCGAGGCCCGGCCCTGGAAGACGAACTCGTCGCGCAGAGTCACGCACCCGGGGTTTTCCATTGCGCCCATGTTGAATTCGGGCACGAAGACCTGGTCGTACTTCCCCCAGGGATACCTGATGCCGTAGACGCGGTGGTAGTAGTCGAAGCCCTGCCGGGTCACGGTGAAGATCTCGTCGGCCTGCTCCGCAAGCTGGGTCGCGAGGGTCTCGCGGACGTGGATGCCGAGCGGAATCCCGTCGTGCTCGGACCGCCGGGATGCGAAGGGTCCGGCACAGACAGTGAAGAAGTAGGTCGCGATCGGGCGGGTGGTCTCGAACGTGTGCCACCCGTCAGTCGCGGTGTCGTCCGTTCCGTCACTGGCCGCACCATTGGCGATGACCGTCCAGCCCTGCGGGGCCTTCGCCCGCACACTGTATGGCGCCTTCAGGTCCGGCTGCTCGAAGCATGCGTAGATCTTGCCGGCCGTCGACGAGGCGGGACTGCCGTAGAGATAGGCATTGCCGTCCTGCGGGTCGACGGCGCGATGCATGCCTTCACCGTCCCGCACGTAGGCCATCGTCGCGTCGACGGTCAACTCGTTGTCCGTCGCCAGATCGTCCAGCCACAACCGACCGTCTCTTGCCTCCGAGACGTCGATCGCAGTGCCGTTCAACGTGATTGCGTGCACCTCGTGCGGGCTGAACTCCACGAACGTCGACGCGTGGTCGGTGGCGCAGCCGAACCGGATGGTGGTCGCCGAGCCGAAGAACTCATCACCCTTCGTGAAGTCCAGCGAGACGTCGTAGGACCGGACGTCGACGAGCGCTGCACGTTCCTCGGCCTCGGTGCGCAACAGCGACGGCACAGTGATCAACCCTCCACGGTCTGGTCTTGCGGGATGTGCGAGAACCGCTCGTGGGCGACCAACGCGCGATCGGTGCGGTCCAACTCGTCGACCAGTGCGCGCCGGACTCCGGCGGTGTTGGCGCTGTCGCCGATCGCGGCGCGGGCGGCATCCGCGATGTCCTGCTCCACCACGGGATGAGGGTAGGCGGCCGACACGAACTGCTCCGCGGACATGTCGCCGAACTTCTTCGGCACAGAATGCAATTCGGTGAAAAAGCGGTCTGCGTAGGGGCGCAGCAGCGCGGTCGCGTCGTTCTCGCCGTAACCGGCGAAGACACCTGCCGCGATCGCCATGCCTTCGTAGTTGGACAAGTGGTTGCCCTCGCCATACAGCTGGTCCCACGCCCAGACCTTGGCGTCCTCGGTCGGCAGCGCGGCGCGCGACCGGAGAGCGGCGAGTCGGCCATTGAGGCTGTCGTCCTTGCCCGCTGCCTGCTCGATGCCGGCGTGGTCGATCTGACCCAGCTCGGCCAGGCGGGCGACGCAGATCCAGCCGAAGTCCTGGTCCCCGGCCGCGGCCGCGGGTCGGTCGTGGTCCGCCGCCCATGCCGACAACAGGGCCGCGTCATTGCTCGTGGCCGCCACGAGGCGGGCGCCGGTCAGGGCCGCGGGGGACGCCGGGTCCACCAGCTCGAGTCGACGTGTGCCGGCCCGGGCGAGCGCTGCCTTGGCGGCAGCCGAATCTGCCTGCGGCACCAAGCGATACGGATAGAACGTGTCGATCAGTCGCGCGAGATTGTCGCCCAGCGGGGCCACCGTCTCGGTCGGCCAGGTCGCGGCGAACGTCCGCACGACGATGCGCGGATCGATCTGTCCGATGTCCGCGCCGCCGAGCAATGCTGCCCACAGCGAGAGCCGGACCAGCGGGTCCTGCCCGGCAGCGAGCTCGGTGTCGACAGCTTCGAGTGAGGCCGTGTCGAGGATGGTGGTCGCCCAGGTGAGGTCGGAGACGTTCGGCAGCAACAGGTTGGCACGCGTCGTCCCGGCCAGCTCCGCCAGCTCGGTGGTCGCTGCGTCGGTCTGCACGCGGATGCGCTGCACCTCTCGGCCGTCGGTCAAGGCGCCGATCTCGAGAACGTGCGGCCGGCCACCGCTGCGGCCCTCCGGTGGCGTGACAACGAGGTCGGCGCGTTCGATGACGCCGTCCTGCTCCTGAACGTCCAGCCGGATCTCGTCCACACCCGAACTGAGCAGCCATGCCTTGGTCCAGGCGTCCAGCGATTTGCCACTCTCGTGCTCGACCGCGGCGAGGAAGTCGTTCATCGTGGCGTTGCCGAAACTGTTGTCCGTCAGATGCTTTCGCACGCCGGCGATGAAGGCGTCGTCTCCGACGTATGCCGACAGCTGACGCAGAGCGGAAGCGCCCTTGGCATAGGAGATCCCGTCGAAGTTGGTCAGCGCCGACCCGGCGTCGGGTGCGTCCGCACCGGCCACCGGGTGGGTCGCCGGACTGCGGTCGACGCCATACCCCCAAGTCTTGCGGGCGATGCCGAAGTCGACCCACGCTTCGTCATACCTCGTGCCCTCGACCAGCGTGCGGTGCGCCATGTATTCGGCGAACGACTCGTTGAGCCACAGGTCGTCCCACCACCGCATGGTGACCAGATCACCGAACCATTGGTGCGCCATCTCGTGGCTGATCGTGTTGGCCCGGGTGAGCAATTGGGAGCGTGTGTGCGCTCCGCGGAAGATGAACTGGTCGCGCAGGGTGATGCAGCCCGGGTTCTCCATCGCGCCGGCGTTGAACTCGGGAACGAAGAACTGGTCGTATTTGCCCCAGGGGTAACGGATTCCGAAGAGCCGGTGGTAGTAGTCGAAGGACTGTTTGGTCACCTCGAAGATGTCGTCCCGCTGCTCGGCGAGCTGCGCCGCGAGCGAGGCACGCACATAGATGCCGAGCGGGATGCCGTCGTGCTCGTCGGTCTCGACGGCATACGGGCCGGCGCAGACCGTCACGAAGTAGGTCGACAGCGGCGGTGTCGTCGCCAGGGTCCATTCGCCCGGTGTGGTCTGCTCGGCCGCACCGTTGCCGGCGACGAGCCAGTCCTGCGGTGCGCGCACCCGCACGTCGTACGGAGCCTTCAGGTCGGGCTGGTCGAAGCACGCGAAGATCGACGGCCCGGCGTCGAGGAACGACATGCCGTAGACGTAGTGCTGCCCGTCGGCGGGGTCGACGGCGCGGTGCAGGCCTTCCCCGTCGTGCCGGTAGCGCATGGTCGCCACCACGTGGACGGTGTTGTCGGCAGCCAGCTCCGCCAGCGTCACGCGCGAGTCCGTGATCGACGCCGGGTCGATCTCCTTGTCGTTCAGCGTGATCGACGCGACCGAGGCGGCGTCCAGGTCCAGGAAGGTCGACGCACCCGGCTCGGAGCAGGTGAAGCGGATCGTGGTCTCGGAGCCGAACTCCTCCTCACCCCGGTCCAGGTCGAGGGTGAGGTCGTAGGAGGTGACGTCGATGAGAGCGGCACGTGCCTGTGCCTCGGTGCGCAGCAAGGAACCCATGAGATCGAGCCTTTCACGTCACCCGCGGATCTGTCGGCCGTACGCCTGATCCTCCAGCCGCTTGATGCGTTGCTCGGTGGGCGGGTGTGTCGACATCAGCCGCGAAACGTCCTGTGCCCGGAAGGGATTGGCGATCATCATGTGGCTCGCGTTGACGACCTTGGGCTCGGGTGCGAGGGGCCGCTGGGCGGTGCCGACCTCGAGCTTGCGCAGCGCCGAGGCCAGCGCCAGCGGGTCGCCGGTGAGCTGTGAGCCGTCCTCGTCGGCGTCGTACTCGCGGGTCCGGCTGATCGCCAGCTGGATCATGCTCGCGGCGATGGGTGCCAGGAACGCCATGGCCAGCATCGCGAGCGGGTTCGGGCGGTCGTCGTCGTTGCTGCCGCCTCCGCCGAACATGCCGAACCACATCATCATCTGGGCGATGGAGGTGATGATGCCCGCGAGTGCGGCGGCGATGGAGGAGGTGAGGATGTCGCGGTTGTAGACGTGCATCAGCTCGTGGCCGAGCACACCGCGCAGCTCGCGCTCGTCGAGCAGGTCGAGGATGCCCTGGGTGCAGCAGACGGCAGCATGTGAGGGGTTACGGCCGGTCGCGAATGCGTTGGGGGCGTCGGTCGGTGAGATGTAGAGCTTCGGCATCGGCTTGCCGGCCTTGGTCGACAGCTCGCGGACGATGCGGTACATGGCCGGGGCTTCGATCTCGCTGACCGGGTAGGCACGCATCGCCTTGATGGCCAGCTTGTCGGAGTTCCAGTAGCTGTAGGCGGTGGTCGCCACACCGATCAACGCGAAGATCCAGATGTAACGGCCGCCGGCGACGAGCCCGCCGATGGCGAGCAGCACGACCCAGATGCCGCCGAAGAGCGCGGCTGTCTTCAGGCCGTTGAAGTGACGGTGCATACCGGGGAAACGTGCATGACCGATCGGTTTGTTCCGGGACTACCGGCCCACCAGCTGCAGCAGGGAGTGCGGCGCGATGCTGGTCACCACGAGGGCGAGCGCGCCGACGATCACCAGGACGTTGTGCACGGGATGCAGTGCCTCGGGGTTCTCCGGGTCCTTGCGCTTGCCGAAGAGGATCCGCAGCCAGCGCAGGTAGACCGCGACGCCGAGCATGGCGTTGACGGCGGCGATGATCGCCAGCACCCACAGCCGACCACCGGCGACCGGGCCGATCGCGGCGACCTTGGCGACGAGCCCGATCACGGCCGGCGGCAGGCCCATCAGGGTCAGCAGGGCGAGAGCGAGCGTGACCGCGAGCAGCGGGCGGCGCTGCAGCAGTCCCCCGTATGACGACAGGCGCCTCGCGTCCTCGCGGCCGTCCGCATGGGCGAGTGCGGTGACCACGACGAAGGCGACCAGCGTCGCCACCGCGTAGACGATCAGGTATGCCGCGGCGGAGCGCACCGCGCGTGAGGACACGGTGGCGAGTGGCAGGACCACCCAACCGGCCTGCGAGACCGTGGACCAGGCGAGGAACCGCAGCGTGCTCTTCTCCCGCAGCGCCATCAGGTTGCCGAGGGTCATGGACAGTGCGGACAGCACACCGACCGCGGCCAGTGCCGAGGTCCCGAGGACGGTCACACCGCGGAAGATGACCAGCAGAGCCGCGAGCGCGGCAACCTTGGAGGTCACCGCGAGGAAGGCGCCGATCGGCACCGATGCGCCGCCGAATGCCTCCGGCGTCCAGGCGTGGAACGGCACCAGGGACAGCTTGAACGCGAGGCCCGCGACGATGAAGACCACTGCCAGCACGAGGATCCGGCGCGAGTCGGGGTCCTGGGACGCCTGCAGCACCGCGTCGCCGGAGAACAGCGCGGACCCGGTCGCGGCGAACCACAGCGCCGCGCCCATGACGGTGATCGCGAAGCTCACCAGCGATGTCGTCAGCAATGCGAGCGCACCGTCGACCGCGGCCCGGCGGGCGCGCAGCGCGACGAGTGCGATGGCCGGCAGCGTGGCCAACTCGAGCATGACGAGCCACGACCCGAGGTCGCGTGCCGCGACGACTCCGGTGGCACCGGCGGTCGCGGCCAGCACGAGGGTCGCTTGCACGGCGGCGCGCTCGGCGGGCACCCGGATCGGGAAGGCCAGCAGGGCGACCACGGCTGCACTGACCAGTGCGGTCAGCTGCAGGCCGACACCGACGTGGTCGACGACATACAGGCAGGTGCCGTGCGGCAGGCAGAGCGTGCGTCGCGGATCGTCGGCGGACGGCAACGCACCCGGCACTGCCGCCGCGGCACCCGCGAGCAGCAGCACGGCCGCGATCGCCCAGTGCACTCGGCCGAGGCGCGGTGCGACGGCGTCCAGCACCAGCAGCAGGATCGCGCCGACGGCAGGGACCAGCACGGGAGCGAGCAGCCACCAGTCGTAGGTCAGCTTCATCGGCCGATCACCGCCATCAGTTGATCGACCGCCCCGGACGTGGTGTTCAGCAGGATCAGCGGTATGACGCCGAGCACGACCACGGCGCCGCCGAGCACACCGGTGACCAGCAATTCGTTGCCGCGCGCATCCGTCGCCGGGTCGGGTTCGGGCGGCAGACCGCCCTGTGCCGAGCCCTGCCAGACGACCCGCAGCACCCGCAATGCATAGGCCGCGGCGAGCACCGCGCCGATCGATGCGAACGCCGCCAGCACGCGGAACCAGCCGAGCGGCCGGTCCCCGCCGGGGGTCCAGGCTCCGAAGATCGCCAGCACCTCGCCCCAGAAGCCGGCCAGACCGGGCAACCCCATCGATGCGGCGAACCCGATGACGAGCGCGAGGCTCAGCCGTGGCGACACGTCACGCAGCGACCGGCGCGCGACTTCCAGGTCGTCGCCGCCCCACCGGTGTTTGAGCCCACCGACGACGGCGAAGAGCAGGGCGGAGATCGCACCGTGGGCGATGTTCGCGAAGAGTGCGGCCTGCACTCCGATCGTGGTGCCACTCATCAGACCGAGCAGCACGAATCCCATGTGCGCGACCGACGACCAGGCGACCAGCCGCTTGAGGTTGCGCTCGACGAGGCAGACCAGCCCACCCCAGACGATGCCGATGACCGCACACGTCCCGATGTATGGCGCGAGCTTCTCCACACCTTGCGGCAGCGGTGCGACGACGAGCCGCACGACGCCATACGTGCCCATCTTGAGCAGCACCGCGGCGAGCAGCATCGAGCCGGCGGTCGGCGCGACGGTGTGTGCCCGGGGCAGCCAGGAGTGCAGCGGCCACATCGGCACCTTGATGCCGAGGCCGATCAGCAGGATGAGCGCGACCGCGGTCTGCTTGCCCGGCGACATCTGGTTGGCGGCGATGCCGGCCAGGTCGGTGGTGCCGGCGGCGAACGACATCGTGAGGATCCCGACGAGCATCAGGGTCGAACCCAGCACCGTGTAGAGCACGAAAGTGTTTGCGGCGCGGGCGCGTTCGCGAGCGTCCCGGCGATCGCCGAAGCGGCCGATGAGCACCCACATCGGCACCAGGACGACCTCGAAGGCGAGGAAGAAGCTGATCGCGTCCTGGACCAGGAAGGTCGCGATGCCGCCACCGATGACCAGCAGCAGGCAGCCGTAGAACGTTGCGGGCGTGCCTCCCGCGGGCTGCTCGTGGCGGGCGTGCAGCACCACGAGCACGCCGACGGCAGCGGTCATCAGCAGCAGCGGCACGCTGATGCCGTCGACCGCGAGATGCAGGCGCATCCCGATCTCCGGCACCCATTGCCGGTCGAGCACCGGGCGCTGTTTCGCGATGAGGATGGTGGCGACGAGCGAGGCGAGCGTCGCGACCAGCGACACGATGTATGCCGTGTGCCGGCTCACCGACCGGAAGCTGCGGTCACCGACCACGAGTGCGAGCCCCGCGACGACGGGAGCCAGCGGAGCGACGAAGAGCGTTGCTACCACAGGATGACCCCCATCAGACCGACCACGACGAGCCCGACGGACACCGCGACCAGGCCGCTCGTCGGCCGGTGCGTGTGCACGCGGTCGATGCGCTGGATCAGGCGGGCGGACAGTGCGGGCAGCCGCTGCACGCCGGCGTCCAGCCGGCCGTCCGTGCGGGCGACCAGGTGCGCCAGCCGCAGGACCGGGCGGGTCAACGCGACATACAGCCCGTCGACGTCGAACCCGCGGGACGCGGGCGCGCGCACGAAGGTCGGGATCCGTGCCGCGGCGTCGCCGTAGACGGTGCCGATCGACATCATGCGGACCAGCAGCGCCGAAGCGACCATCAGCAGCAGCGACGCGCCGATCAGCCAGACATTGGGATGCTTCCAGTCCACGTCGAGCATCGGGGAGAAGACCAGCAGGCCGCCGACGACGGAGAGGAACGCGAGAAGCTGCAGGCCGAAGCGCGCTCCACCGCCGGGCTGCTGCTCGGACAGCGGCGGCTCGTCTTCCTCCAGCGGCTGTTCGATCAGCACCTGGTGCTCGGCCGGTCGCCCGTGCTGGTCGACCTGCGGCAGGTCGGTGAGCATCTCGACGATGCCGACGTCCTGCACGTCGTAGCTGTCCTCGACCCATTCGCGCACCTGCACCCGCTGGCTGCCGGTGCGGTGGATCAGGATGAGCCACATGCGCATCGTGTATGCCGCGGTGAGCAGCACGATGCAGACCAGCGCGGCGAACGCGATGCGCGCGGTGAGGTCTCCGTCGATGCCCCGCCGGGCGGCCTCGTCGATGATCAGGTCCTTGGACGCGAAGCCCGCGAACGGTGGCACCGCGGCCAGGGCGAGGAGGCCGATGCCGACCATCCGGCGGGCCTCGGGGTACTTGCTCAACGCACCGGAGAGGCGCTCGACCGTCGTACCGCTGACCAGCACCGACAGCCAGCCGATCATGAGGAACAGCAACGCCTTGAACATGGCGTGCGAGAGCAGGTGGGCGATCCCGAGGTCGGCGGTGCCGTCCGTGGCGACGACGGCGAGTCCGAGCAGCATCAGGCCGACCTGGGAGACGGTCGACCAGGCGAGCAGCCGTTTGAGGTCGTGCTGGCAGAAGGCGAGGATGCCGGCACCGACCATCGAGACGGACGCGACGAGCGCGAGGACCACGCGCGCGGTGTCGGAGAGTTCCAACAGGGTGATCAGCTTGCCGAGCACGACCGTTCCGGCGGCGACCATCGTCGCCGCGTGGATGAGCGCCGACGCCGGAGTGGGGCCCTCCATCGCATCCGGCAGCCAGTCCTGGAACGGCACCTGGGCCGACTTGCCGGCCACCGCGCAGATCAGACAGAGCAGCGCGGCCGTCAGCGCGCCGCCGTTGGTGTCGGCTGCTGCCGACCAGTGCCGGACGATGTCGTCGATGCCCGTGCTGTGTGCGCCGAGCGACAGGATCGCCAGACCGATCACCAGCGGTGCGTCGGCGATGCGCGTCACCATGAATGCCTTGTATGACGCCCGGCGCGCCTTCTCCCGCTCGGACTCGTGACCGATGAGCAAGTAGGAGCACCAGCCCATCAGCTCCCAGCCGACGAGGATCAACAGCACGTCACCGGACAACACGACCAGCTGCATGGCTGCGGTGAACAGGCCCACCGCAGAAGCGAACTGGCGGTATCGGGGATCGCTGTAGAGGTACCAGCGGGTGAAGAGCTGGACGACCCAGGACACCAGGCCGACCGCGACCGCGACGAGCACCGACAACCGGTCGACCTGCAGGTGCAACGGCACATCGAAGCCGGGTCCGAGCGGCAGGCTGCCGATGCTCTCCGGGCCGGTGACCGCTCCGCCGCGGGTCTGCTGCACGAGCAGTGCGATTGCCGAGACGAGGCCGAGGAAGCTGAAGGCGCCGGCGATCGCGAACGCGTGCGAGCTGCGCCGGGTGCACAGGATGACCAGCACCGGGATCGCGACCTGCAGCAGGATGGCCAGGTGGCTGGGTTGGATCGGGAAGTCGACCGCGAGCGTGGTGGAGTCGAATCGGCCGTCGGCAAGCATCATTCGGACTCCCCCGGCTGCGCCATGTCCACGTTCCCCCGGGCGCGGAAGACCGCCAGGATCACGCCGAGCGCGACGGCGATCTCGGCGGCGGCGATGGTGATGACGAAGATCGTCATCACCTGACCGGCGCGCATCGCGTCGGACGTCAGCGACCCCACACTGACGAAGAGCAGGCCGGCCGCGGCGAGCATCAGCTCGACACCGATCAGCACGAGGACCGCGTTGCGGCGGGCGAGTACGCCATACAGGCCGATGCCGAAGAGCAACCCGACGACGATCATCGGCAACGCGGCGTGGATCACTTCGCGGCTCCCTTCACGACGTCGTGGGCGGTGTCGTGACCGTGGTCGCGCCCGATCGGGAGCCGGGCGAGCGCGAGCGCGGCGATGAGCGCCACCAGCAGCAACACGGACAGCAACTCGAAGGGCCACACCCAGCTGCTGAAGAGTCGGGCCGACAACGCGTGCGTGGTCCCGCCGTCGATGCGCGTCCTGTCGTTGCCGAAGGCGCTGATCAGGACGGTCGCCAGCAGGGCCGCCGTGGCGGCACCGACGACGAGCGCCGCCGCGCGTTGCATCAGCGGGGTGTCGTGCTCGTGACTGCGCCCGATCGGCGCACGGGTCAGCATGAGGGCGAAGAGCACGAGTATGACGACAGCGCCGACATAGACGAGAAGCTGCACCAACGCTACGAATTCGGCGCCGAGCACCAGGTAACAGCCCGACAGCGCGGCCAGGCTGACGATCAACCAGAGCGCGGCATGCACGAGGTGCTTGGTGCTCACCGCGAGCAGGCCGGAGGCGACGCTGATCGCCCCGGCGATGGTGAACAGCACGTCATAGGTCGTCATCGAGGCACCTCACCCCGCCCCACGAAGTTCTCCTCCGCTGCGCTCCCCCGATACTTCGCGGGGACCCCGGATCCACGTTCAGGGTTCTCTGCCTCGTCAATGTGCGCCGGCGGCGGGACGCTCGGCATCCATTCGCCGAGCTTTTCCTTCTCGTGCAACAGGTTTCGTATGTCGCCCTCGGCGTACTCGAACTCCGGGCTCCAGAAGAGCGCGTCGAACGGGCAGACGTCGATGCAGATCCCGCAGTACATGCACAGGCTGAAGTCGATCGCGAAACGGTCGAGGACGTTGTGCTGCCGGGCGCGACCGCCCTCGGTCTCCGGCGGCGTCGTCTCCTTGTGCGAGTCGATGTAGATGCACCAGTCGGGGCACTCGCGGGCGCAGAGCATGCAGGAGGTGCAGTTCTCCTCCAGCAACGCGATGACACCGCGGCTGCGCTCCGGCAGGTCCGGGTGCACATGCGGATACTGCTGCGTGTGCGCGTGCTTGGTCATCGTGCGACCGGTGGTCGCCATACCCTTCGCCAGGCCGCTCAGGAATTTGCTCACTGCGAGGTCACCACCACTCCGACTGCCGTTATTGCGAGCTGCAGCAACGCGATCGGGACGAGACCTAGCCAGGCGACCCGCTGCAGTTGGTCCTCGCGCAGCCGTGGCCAGGCGACGCGGATCCAGATGATCAGGAACGCGAAGATGCCGCCCTTGATGAGCATCCACAGCCAGCCGAGGGCGTGGTCGAAGGGTCCGGTCCAGCCGCCCAGCCAGAGCGTCGCCAGCAGGAACGACATGACGACGATGCCGGCGTATTCGGCGAGCAGGAAGAGCGCGAAACGCAGGCCGGTGTATTCGGTGTATGGCCCCATGACCAGCTCGGAGTCGGCGACCGGCATGTCGAACGGCGGCCGCTGCAGCTCGGCGGTGGCCGCAACGAGGAAGACCAGCGCACCCGGCAACTGCCAGATGAGCCACCACGGGTTCCAGGCGTGCGCGATCCCGACCAGCGACAGCGAGCCGGCGGCGATGGCGAAGGACGCGCTCACCAGAATCAGTGGCAGTTCGTAGGACACCAGCTGCGCCGCGGTGCGCATGCCACCGAGCAGGGAGTACTTGTTGCCGCTGGACCAACCGGCCATCAGCGTGCCGACCGTGCCGATGCCGCTGACCGCGAGCACCCAGACCAGGCCGCCCGGCACATCCGCACCGAAGAAGTCCGGTCCGAAGGGGATCACCGCGAGCGCGAGCAGGTAGGAGACGATGCCGAGGGCCGGCGCCATCCGGAAGACGCTCTTGTCCGCGGCCAGCGGGACGATGTCCTCCTTCTGGGCGAACTTCACGCCGTCGGCGATCAGCTGCGCCCAGCCGTGGAATCCGCCGGCCTCCATGGGTCCGAGCCGACCCTGCATGTGCGCCATGACCTTGTGCTCGGTCTGCCCGACCAGCAGCGGCAGCACGAGGAACGCCGCCAGGATGCACACCGAGCGCAGGACGATTTCAAGAATGTCGGACCCCATTTACCTGGGTCCCCAGGACTCGTCGGGAACGCCGGGCGGCTGCATGCGACGGCGCGGCGCACGCGCCGGCTTGCCGTCCGTGCCGCCACCGCCGGGCTCCTTGGCGCCGGGCCATGGCTTGCTCGCACGGGAGACCAGCACGAACGACTTGCGCAGGGGGTGACCGTCGAAACCGTCCGGCAGCAACAGTTTTCGTAGCTTGCCGTGGCTCGCGTCGGTGTAGCCGTCGAAGCCGATCCCGAACATCTCGTGGGTCTCGCGCTCGTGCCAGGCGGCGCCTGCCCACAACGGCGTGCAGCTGGGCAGTGACCCGCCGTCGGCGAGCCGGGTCTGCACGAGGGTCTCGCGCAACGCGCCGGGGGTGATGTCGTAGAGGTGCACGACGACATCGAAACCGGGTGCCTCCTCGGCGTCGGTCTGGTCGACGGCGGTCAGGAAATCGAAGAAGTCGAATCCTTCGCCGCGGACCCGCTCCAACGTGGCGGTCCATGCGTCGGGTTCGCAGGTGACGGAGGGGATTTCGTAGGTCGTGTCGGTCACTGCTGCTCCCCCGTCGGAGGTGCGACCAGCGGCCGGCTCACCTCGGCGGCGGAGGCCTTGCGCCCGGCATACCCGCCGAGCTTGGCGCGCAGTCCCTTGGTCTGCAGCTTCTCGTCGGCGATCTGCTGCTGCAGCACCTGTATGCCGTGCAACAACGCCTCGGGACGCGGCGGGCAACCCGGCACGTAGACGTCGACGGGGATCAGCTGGTCGACACCCTTGGTGACGCAGTAGGAGTCCCAGTAGGGACCGCCGGAGTTGCTGCAGGCGCCGAAGCTGATGACGTACTTGGGTTCGGGCATCTGGTCGTAGAGCCGGCGGACCGCGGGCGCCATCTTGTCGGTGACCGTGCCGGACACGACCATCAGGTCGGCCTGACGAGGGCCGGGCGCGAAGGGGATGACGCCGAGTCGGATGAAGTCGTGGCGTGCCATCGATGCGGCGATGAATTCGATAGCACAGCAGGCCAACCCGAAGTTGAAGACCCACAGGGAATAGCGCCGGCCCCAGTTGAGGACGAGTCGCATCGGCTTGGGCGCAGCGGCCTGGCCGACGCCGACCCGGGGCATGGGCAGGTCAGTGGTCACGTTGTCCCCTGGCATCACTGGTTTCGGACTCGGGGTCCCCGCGAAGTATCGGAGGAGCGGAGCGGGGGAGAACTTCGTGGGGTGAGGTCCAGGTCAGCAGACCTCGGCGGGCGGCATGCAGCAGGCCGACCAGGACGACGGCAATGAAGATCGCCATCTCCACCAGGCTGGCGACGCCGAGGTCGTGGTCACGCAGCACCAGCGCCCACGGGAAGAGGTAGACGGCGTCGACCGCGAAGACGACATACAGCAGCGCATAGGTGATGTAGCGGAAGTGGGTCTGCGCCCATCCGCCGGTCGCCGGATCGACGCCCGATTCGTAGGTCGTGAGCTTCGCCAGGCTCGGCGCACGCGGCGCGAGTAGGCGCCTGGAGAGCATCGCGGCAACGAAAAGCACCGCTCCGGCGACACCGACGCCGAGCAGCACCAAGTAACCGGTCACTCCCGAGGACACCCGGGCAGCCTAACCAGCGGGTGCTGTCTTGTGGGTGAGGCGCTCCCGGTTTGGGACGGTTCAGGCGTCGGATCCGCCGGTCTCCCGCAACTCCGGGAAAACCCGGTCCGCGAGGAGCGGCGCCAGATCGTCGGGCGCATCGGCGGACAGGTCGTCCCAGCGCAGCTCGGCGATCTCGGCTGCCGGCGCATCGACCGGGACGTACGGGTGCTCGAAGACCGTGGCCGTCACCGAGTGCCCGGGCTCGTTGGCGGCAGCCGAGGTGAACGTCCCCACCGGGCGCAGGTCGGCCGCGCGCACGCGTATGTCGAGTTCTTCGCCGACCTCGCGCACCGCCGCGTCGATGGCACTCTCCCCCGGCTCGAGCTTGCCGCCGGGGAACATGAACTTCGCGGTGCCGGCCTTGCGGACGGTGAGCACCTTGCCGCCCGGGTCCCGAAACACCACGGCGCTGACGACGATCTCCGGGGCTGGCATGCCTCGAGCGTAACGAGGCGCCAGCCCGACCCGCCGAGGCGCCGCGACGCGCCTGTGAGGCACATCACAACCAGGTAGCAACGCTACTGCTTTTGACTTATTCGGTAACGCTTGCTTATGTTTGACGCAGTCACGAGACCCAGCGACAAGCCCTGGCTTGCTGGGCGGCAACCCTCACGCACGTGGCGGGGTGCCCCAGGTGAATGACTAGGCCGCAGTGCGTGATCCATCGATCGCGCGGTGCGGCAAGCACGGCAGTTCCCCTGTCCCGTCCGTATGCCGATCGCGTGCGGGCGAGTTCGAGCACGGCCGGGCGCCCCGTCATACCAGCGACATACCCGCGACCCCGAGGACAGCATGTCAGCCAACACACCCACCGACCCGTCGAGCGTCCCGCCGCTGCCGGACCGGCCGAAACTGCCGCCGCGACCGGGCCACCCGCGACGCACCTGGCTCAGTGCGGCCGCCATTGCCCTGGTGATCGGCGCCGGCGGCGGATTCGCCACCGGACGCGCCACCGCGAGCGGGTCGTCCGGCACGCGGCTGACCACGGTGAAGATCGGCGTGACCGACGCCGACCAGGACTACTGGCCGGTGCTGAAGAAGCTCGCGCGGCAGCACGGCATCGACCTCCGGACGGTCAACTTCTCCGACTACACCCAGGCGAATCCCGCTGTCGCACAAGGACAACTGGACCTCAACCTGTTCCAGCACCTCGTCTTCCTGGCCGGATACAACAAGCAGGCACACGAGGACCTGACGCCCATCGGATCCACGTATGTCGTGCCGCTGGGCCTCTATTCGAAGAAGCACACCTCGCTGGCACAGATCCCGAAGGGCGCGAGCATCGCGATCCCGAACGACGCCACCAACCAGGCGCGGGCCCTGCTCGTGCTGCAGAAGGCCGGTCTGGTGAAGCTCAAGGGCGGCGGGAGCATCGTGTCCACACCGGCCGACATCGACAAGGCCGCCTCCAAGGTGAAGGTCACCCCGGTCGACGCCTCCCAGACGGTGACCTCGCTGTCCTCGGTCGACGGAGCCGTCGTCAACAACAACTTCGCGCTCGACGGCCACCTCGACCCGAGCAAGGCGCTCTATTCCGACAACCCGAAGTCGGCCACCGCGCAGCCCTACATCAACGTGATCGTCTCCCGGGCGGCGGACAAGGACAACCCGACGTATGCCGAGATCGTGAAGCTCTACCACGACCCACGCGTGCAGCGGCTCGTCGTCGCCGAGTCCAAGAACACCAGTGTCCCGGTCACCCGGCCGGCCGCCGAGCTGCGGCGCCTGCTGACCGGCTACGAGAAGACGGTGAGCTCGAAATGACAACGACTCCACCGGATCCGGTGGTTCGACTCGACGCGGTGTCGAAGGTATTCGGGAAGGGCGACGAGGCACACCGGGCACTGGACGGCGTGGATCTCGAGATCCACCGCGGCGAGATCTTCGCGGTCATCGGCTACTCGGGTGCGGGCAAGAGCACGTTGGTCCGGCTCCTCAACGGACTCGAACAGGCCAGTTCCGGCTCGGTCGTCGTCGACGGGGTCGACATCACGCGCCTGCAGGGAAAACCGTTGCGCGCCATACGTCGTCGCACCGGGATGGTCTTCCAGCAGTTCAATCTGATGCGATCACGCACCGTGTTCGGCAACGTCGCATACCCGCTGCAGCTCGCCGGCCTGGGTCGGGCCGAGCAGGAGGATCGGGTCGCCGAGCTGCTGTCGTTCGTCGGTCTGCTCGACAAGGCATGGGCCCACCCCGAGGAGCTGTCCGGTGGGCAGAAGCAGCGGGTCGGGATCGCCCGGGCGCTGGCATCCGACCCGGACCTGCTGCTCGCCGACGAGTCGACGTCGGCTCTGGACCCGGAGACGACGCGCGACGTCCTCGCCTTGCTGCGACGGGTCAATGAAGAGCTCGGGATCACCATCGTGGTCATCACGCACGAGATGGACGTCGTGCGCGCGATCGCCGACCGGGTGGCCGTGCTGAACTCGGGGCGCGTCGTCGAGGTGGGGGCGGTGCGCGACATACTCGGGGCACCGCAGGCGGAGACGACGCGACGGTTCGTCGCCGCGACCGTCGGAAACCGTCCGGATTCGCAGCGTTTGCAACAACTTCGGCAGAAGTATGACGACACGCTCGTCACGGTCGCCGTGACCGACGAGCGTGCCTTCGGCTCGATCCTGAGTGGCGCTGCGCGGGAGCACGACGTCGACTTCGAGATCGTCCACGGCGGCATCACCGACCTCAAGCACGAGTCGCTGGGCTCCTTCACGCTCGCCCTGCGCGGACCGGAGGCCGGGGTGCGCGCGACCGTCGACGCCTTGCACACAGCCGGCACGGTGGAAGGAGCGCTGCGATGACGACTGATTGGTCAACGCTGTGGCCGACCTTCCAGACGGCGATCTGGCAGACCCTGCTGATGGCGGTCGTGACGATCCTCATCGGCGGCGTCCTGGGGCTGCTTCTCGGCGTCGCGCTCTTCACCACCCGCGGTGGCGGCCTGATCGAGAACCGCGCGATCAACACCGTCCTGAACGTGCTGGTCAACATCGTCCGGCCCATCCCGTTCATCATCTTCGTCACCGCGATCGCGCCACTGACCCTGCACGCGATGGGTTCGACCATCGGCACCCGGGCCGTGCTCTTCCCGCTGGTGATCGCTGCGACCTTCGGCGTGTCCCGGATCGTCGAACAGTCCTTGGTGTCAGTCGATCCCGGTGTCATCGAGGCCGCCGAGGCGATGGGTGCCGGACCGTGGCAGATCGTCCGCTCGGTGCTGGTGCCCGAGGCACTCGGCCCGTTGATCCTCGGCTACACGTTCATCTTCGTCGCGGTGGTGGACATGACGGCGATCGCCGGCGCGGTCGGCGGTGGTGGGCTCGGGGACTTCGCGATCACCTACGGCTACCACCGCTTCGACTGGGGCGTGACCTGGATCGCAGTGGCCGTGATCGTCGTCCTGGTCCAGCTGGCGCAGTTCGGCGGCAATGCGTTGGCCCGGAAGGCACTTCGCCGTTAATTGCGGGTCGAGTAGCGCCGAGGGACGAGGCGCGTATCGAGACCGGCTACGTGAACAGCGCGTTCATCTCGCCCCAGGTCTTCGGGGCGGCCAGTTCGTCATACGTGCCCGCGTCGAGGAGTTCGCGCGCGGCTCGCTCGATGTGGCCGAAGATCGCTCCGGCGAGGGAGGATCCTGCGGACACCCGGCGCGCCCCGGCCTTCTTCAGGTCCGCAACGGCCGGGGCACCGGGACCCGTGAGGATGTTGACGGGTGCATCGATCGCGGCGGTCAGCCGTTGCACGACATCGACGTCGGTCACACCGGGCACGAAGATGCCATTGGCGCCCGCCTCGAGGTATGCCGCGGCTCGCGCCACCGTGTCGTCGAAGTCGGCCGAGCCCAGGAGGTAGCTGTCGGTCCGGCCGTTGACGAACAGTTCCACTCCGGCGGCGTCGGCCGCCTCGCGCACGACCCGGACGCGATCGGCGGCCTCGTCCACCGGACGCAGTGCGCCGGCGAGCGCGTCCTCGATGTTCACGCCAACGGCGCCGGCCTCGATCACCAGGCGGGTGGTCTCGGCGAGATCCGCTGTGCTGTCACCGAATCCGCCTTCGATGTCGCACGAGACGGGGACGGTCGCGACCGCGCAGATCCGGCGCAAGTGGTCCAGCATGAGCTCGCGGTCGAGCATGTTCCCGTCCTGCGTGCCGAGCGACCAGGCGACCGCGGCACTCGACGTCGCCAGCGCCTTCGCCCCCGCGTGCTCGATGACAGCGGCCGACGCCGCGTCCCAGCAGTTCGGGAGCACGACGAGGTCGTCGTGCAGTGCGTGGAAGGTGGCGGCGCGTTCGGTCTGTGTCATGGGCTCCACGCTAGACATGTTCCGTCACGAAGACTGGCGAGTTTCCGACGTGGACGGTGGTCACGGATTGCCGCGACGCCCGTGGGTGCGCGGTGCGTCATACCCACCCTCGGGAGGGACCATCTCGCCGCGTATGCCGAGGAGTCGGACCGGTCGTTCGTCGGCGAGTTTGGTGTAGAGCGCGAACGCCGTGTCCGCGATCACCGCCGGGTCGTATGTCGGCTCCGGCAGCTTGCGGACCCGGGTGAAGGTGAAGAACGGCGCGAACCTGATCTTCAGATGCACCCGCTGGCACGGGCGCTCCTCCTGGCGCATGTCCTGCTCGACCAGTGTGGCGAGTTCGCCCAGGGCGGAACGGATCTCGTCCGGTGTCGTGAGGTCCTGCTGGTAGGTGGTCTCGTGCCCGTGGGCCCGCGCGACCCACGGCGTGTCGTCGACGACCGCGCTGCCGGCTCCGCGTCCGAGGCGACCGATGTGCGGACCGGTGTTGGGACCGAACTCGGCGGCGAGGGTCTCGTCGGCGGCGGCTGCCAGATCGCGCACATTCCGGATCCCGTGTGTTCCCAGTCGTTTCGAGGTCTGACTTCCGATGCCCCAGAGAGCCTGGACGGGTCGGTCACCCATCACGTCCAGCCAGTTGTCGCGGGTCAGTTGGAAGACGCCCCGCGGCTTGCCGAGGTCGGTGGCGACCTTCGCGCGTACCTTCGTGTCGCCGACACCGACGCTGCAGTGCAGTCCGGTCGCGTCGAGGACAGCAGCGCGGACTGCGTGCGCGGTGGCGATGGGATCGTCGGTGTCGACGCCGACGAAGGCCTCGTCCCAACCGAGCACTTCGACGACGGTGCCCGGGAAGTCTCGGAGCGCTTGCATCACTCGAGCCGAAACAGCTTCGTAGACAGGGAAGTCCACCGGTAGGAAGACGGCGTCCGGGCATCGTTTCACCGCGATCTTGAGCGCCATACCCGAACGGATGCCGAACTCGCGCGCCTCGTAGGACGCGGTCGAGACGACGGCCCGCTCGGTGGGGTCGCCGCGCCCGCCGACCACGACCGGCTTGCCGGCGAGTTCGGGATGACGCTGGATCTCGACGGCAGCAAGGAACTGATCCATGTCGACGTGCAGGACCCAGGACGTCATACCGCTCACCTCGCTCGGCGCAAGCCTGCCATGGTGCGGTGACCGTGGGCGGCCCTCCGGGCGATCAGCGTGTGCCGGCGACCTGGCGGGTGGTGACGTTGATGCGGTTGAAGAGATTGGTCGTGGCGACCCAGGCGACCAGCGCGGCAAGTGCCTTCTCGTCATACCGGTCGGCGACCTCGTCCCACACGGCGTCCGGAACCGGGTCGAGGCTGTCGGCGATCCGGGTCATGTGCTCGGCGAGCAGGAGCGCCGCGCGTTCGTCGTCGGTGAAGTAGGGCGCGTCGCGCCAGCCGGCGATCGAGATGAGTCGCTCGTCGCTCTCCCCCGCCTTCTTGGCGTTCTCCAGGCCGTATTGCAAACACCACGAGCAGCCGTTGATCTGGCTGACCCGCAGGTGCACCAGCTCGAGAGTCGAATCGGGCACGCCCTGGCCACGCACCGCCGCGGCGAGGGCGAGGATGCCCTTCGTCGCGGACGGGTCGAGCAGGCCGGCGGGGTTCGTCATACGCGGTTCCATGGGTGCTCCTTGTGCAGAGGGTGGTTGGTTCACCACACGAGACGTACGGCGCCGACGGAATGTGACATGCAGGCGAGAATCAATGCGCGAGCTGTTGATCGGCAGGCTCAATCAGCGGGACGCGTGATGTAGCGCCGGCCGGACGGGCTGGTCCAGGTGCAGACGCCCTGAGCCGTCATCGACACGGCCCAGCCGCCTTCGTGCTTCGCGCGGTGGTGGTGCCGGCAGAGACATTGCAGGTTGGCGGCGGTCGTCGTCCCGTCGGGCCAGCGCACGACGTGGTCGACGTCGTCGAGCCGTGCCGGTCGGATGCAGCCGGGGAATCGGCAGTGCTGATCACGGGTGACGACGAATCGTCGGAGCCGGGCGCCGGGACGGTAGGTGACGTCCGAAGTCTCCACTGTCGCACCGGTTCTCGCGTCGACCAGTGCGCGGGTCAGTCTGGTGCCCAGCCTCTGGCACAGCTCGGTCAACACCGCCGCGGGTATGATGCCGAGGCCCTCGACGAGGACGTCGCCGATGCGGAAACGCGGGGCGGTATGCGGAGAGTGTGTTGATGC
The DNA here is from genome assembly GCF_055397625.1 of Flexivirga sp. G2. NCBI lineage: Bacteria > Bacillati > Actinomycetota > Actinomycetes > Micrococcales > Dermacoccaceae > Flexivirga > Flexivirga sp. G2. The sequence goes on along the minus strand of NZ_AP039675.1, from coordinate 676,125 downwards.
GCGCGTTCGTTGGGCCGGGTGATCGTCTGTCGGGTGATTTCCGGGTGGGCGTTCCGGTGGTCGGTCCCTGTCGGGCCGCGCGTGCAGCTGATCGGTGTTCTCGGCACCGAGGACGACTCGGACCCGTGGCACGATGCGGCCGCCGGAGTTCGGGTCGAGAAGTGCTTCCACCGTGCACGGCCTGCGCTCCAGGAGCGACGTGGTCGGTGTGTCGAGCCGGATCAGCTCATCGAGGCTGTCGCGTGCGCTGCAGCGCAACAACTCCTCCACGTGCGCCTCGACGAGGGACGACGTTGACTCGTCCCTTTCATCAGACCGGAGTCCGGTCGCCCTGGCCGCCTCGACATGCTCGTCCACCGACCGAACGGGAACCTGGACCACGCACGTGGTGCTGATCGAAACGTTCCCAAGCAGCAGGTCGAGGAAGGCGTCGACCCGGCACTCGTCGAGGCTCTTGCCGGTGATCGTGTCCTGGTGGAGTTGCCTGGCCAACTCGTTGACGGCAGCCAGCACCCGCATGGCGTCCTCGGTGGGCAGGATCGCTTGCACGGTGCTCAGCCCGGGTTGGTGATGCGGGAATGCCTGGACGCAGATGGCCTCGGCGCGTTGCTTTCGGGCCGAAGCGGCGGCGTCGGCGGGCGACAGCTCGGCGAGCAGTCGCCGGGTGCGCCGCACCAGCTTGGTCGACGTCAGCGGCACAGGCTCGCCGGCATCGTCCGCGGGTGGCGAGTCGTCGCTCTGCGGCGCCGTTGCATCGTCGATCGCGGCGAGCAGCTCGGACTCGACCCTTCGGGCAACCCTGGGCGACGCCTCCCGCAGGGTCTCAGCGACGACATCGAGTTTGCGAGGGTCGAGCGTGCCGGCGGCAGTCAGCTCGAACAGCGTTGGCGTGCAACGAATCGCGTCGACGGCATCGCCGAGGCGGTTGGTGGTCTGCCGGTCGGACCACCCCAGCCGCGCGCCGATCTCCTGGGGCAACCATTCGTCGGCATACGTGCCGATCGCATGCCGGACCTCTCGTGGCGTCGCACCGGGCGACACGACCTCCTCGATCGCGGCAACCTGCGCGAGGCGCACGGACTGCGCCGCCCACGCGGTGTTCTGGACTCGCTGACAGGCCACGACCTGGTCGATCAGCTCGTCGCGCGAGACCTCAACCGTCCCTTCACGCACCCGGTCCGCGGCCTCTCGCAGGAGTGTCTGCGCGGTCGCCAACAGTGCGTCGACGGATGCCCGTGCGATGCTCTCACCGGGGATCAGCGACGACTGCTTGGACATACCCTGATCATACGCATGTTCGAATTCTCAAACAAGAGATAAATGCGGCAATCTTCAGATGTGACAACAGTTTTGAGCAATAGGTCATCTCATGCAGCACTGCCACAAACATATACGGGATGACCGACGGCACTCCCTCTGAAAGAGTGCTGCAATGCGTTCCTCGTGGCCGTTCGACGACTTCGCCGTCTCCGACTCGAACCTCACGCTGCGCCCGGTGCGTGATGCGGACATCGGCGACCTCGTGGCGATCTTTCCGGATGATTTCGACCTGGACCCGGCATACCCGCCACTGCCCGGGATGCCGCTCGCGGTCGACCGCGAGCGCCGGCTGGTGCAGAGCATCTGGCGACACCGCGGACTCTGGTCGATCGACGACTGGGTGCTCGACTTCGGCGTATGGCGAGGCGGCGAACCGCTCGGCATACAGACCTTGGAGGGCACGCGGTTCACCCAGCAGCGCACCGTCGACAGTGCGTCCTGGATCGCAAAACCCTTTCGCGGCAAGGGATTCGGCATCCAAGCTCGCGAGCTCGCCCTGGCCTTCGCGTTCGAGCAACTCGGCGCCGACAAGGCAATCACCTCAGCCCTCGTCACCAACCATGCGTCCCTCGGCGTCAGTCGGCACCTCGGCTACCGCGACGACGGAATCCGGTCACACGACACCGGGACCGAGACGATTGACCTGCAGCACCTCGTCCTGGGTCGATCCGATTGGTCGGCGCAACCACGAACGAGGCTGTCTGTCAGCGGTTTCGATCCGTGTCGACCGTTCTTCGGACTGGCCTGAGGGTGAGGTCGCGCACCGCGAGGGCGCCTCGTTGTCGAACATGAGTGCTACGTTCTGAGGAATGGGAATCAGACACGTTTCATTCCGCGCCGGAAAAGATCCCTTTGGCAACCCGGTGTGGATCCCTGCGTCAGTCGAAGACCGAGAGGAACGGGACGACGGCGAGTGGCTGTGCGTGCTGCCCGCGTTCGCCGGCTATGGCAGCGACCCGCAGTGGGTGCGAGCGGACGCAGTGCGGGACGACACACCGGACGCCGACGCGGACCCAGCGCCGGAAACCGCAGAACCGCCACGTCTCAGGATCGTTGACTGACGCGGCCCTCGCCCCGGGCGGTCTGACGCCACGAGTTGGGCATCATCGTCATCCGCTCAGCATGCACCAGGCGCTGCGAACCCTCGGGAACAAAACTCTCCCGCAAAGCCTTGAGCCGATAAGACTCAACTTTCGCAGCGACACGACCCGTCCACCGGCACCGGCCGACGAACCCGTTCGTGTCGCCATACGCCTCACGAGGAGAGCGATGACCCGAACAACCGAGCTGCCGGTGCTCTTTCTGCACGACCAGGTGGCACTGCCCGGCATGACCCTGCCCATCGAGCTCGACGACGAGGCGCGTGCCGCCGTCGATGCGGCGCGGGCTGCCGGCCTCGAACAACTACTGCTCGCGCCCCGCATCGACGACGCCTACCCGACCGTCGGAGCCGTCGCGACCATCGAACAGGTCGGCCGTATGCCGAGCGGCGAGCCGGCCGCAGTCCTGCGTGCCACCGACCGCGGCCGCATCGGACGCGGAGTCGCCGGCCCCGGGGCCGCGCTCTGGGTGGAGATCGAGATCGTCGAGCCCGGCGCGCCGACCGACCGCACCCCGGAGCTCGCCACCGACTACAAGCGACTGGTGGTCGCGTCCCTGAAACACCGCAACGCGTGGCAGGTCATCGACCACGTCGAGTCCACCACGGACCCGCACGCATTGGCCGACCTGGCCGGGTGGGCGTCATACCTCTCGGCGCAGCAGAGGGTGCAGCTGCTCGAGGAGACCGACGTCGACGCGCGCCTCGAAACCCTCATCGCGTGGACCGGCGATCACCTTGCCGAGCAAGAGGTTTCGGACAAGATCGCCAATGACGTCCGCGACGGCATGGACAAGAGCCAGCGAGAATTCCTGTTGCGCCAGCAGTTGGACGCCATTCGCAAGGAACTCGGCGAGAACGAGCCCGAGGGTGCCGACGACTACCGATCGCGTGTCGAGGCTGCCGACCTGCCGGACGAGGTTCGCGAGGCGGCGCTGCGTGAGGTGGGCAAACTGGAGCGCTCCAGCGACCAGAGCCCGGAGGGTGGCTGGATCCGCACCTGGCTCGACACTGTCCTCGAACTCCCCTGGAAACACAAGACATCCGACCGCACCGACATCACTGCCGCGCGCGAGGTGCTGGACGCCGACCACCATGGACTGGACGACGTGAAGGACCGCATCGTCGAATACCTCGCTGTCCGCGGCCGGCGTGCCGAACGCGGCCTGGAGGTCGTCGGTGGACGCGGCTCGGGTGCCGTGCTGGCGCTCGTCGGACCTCCCGGCGTCGGCAAGACCTCACTCGGAGAGAGCGTCGCGCGCGCTCTCGACCGGTCGTTCGTACGTGTCGCCCTCGGTGGGGTGCGTGACGAGGCGGAGATCCGCGGACACCGGCGCACGTATGTCGGTGCCCTCCCCGGCCGAATCGTCCGTGCCATCAAGGAATCCGGCTCGATGAACCCGGTCGTGCTGCTCGACGAGATCGACAAGGTCGGCTCGGACTTCCGCGGCGACCCGGCTGCCGCGCTGCTCGAAGTGCTGGACCCGGCGCAGAACCACACGTTCCGTGACCACTACCTCGAGCTGGATCTCGACCTGTCCGACGTGGTGTTCATCGCCACCGCGAACACGCTCGAGACGATCCCGAGCGCGCTGCTGGATCGCATGGAGCTGGTTGCCCTCGACGGTTACACCGAGGACGACAAGGTCGCTATCGCGTCCACCCACCTGCTGCCCCGTCAGCTCGAGCGTGCTGCCCTCACCGCGGACGACGTCACGATCGAGGAGTCCGCATTGCGTGAGATGGCAGGCAATTACACCCGGGAAGCCGGTGTCCGGCAGATGGAGAGGATGCTCGGCAAGATCCTGCGCAAGGTCGCTACCAACCTCGCGACCGACCAGGCCGAGGCACCCGTCCGGGTCACCACGGGCAATCTCGAGGACTACCTCGGTCGGCCACGCTTCACCCCCGAATCGGCCGAGCGCACGGCAGTCCCGGGGGTTGCCACGGGACTCGCCGTGACCGGCATGGGCGGTGACGTGCTGTTCATCGAAGCTGCCAAACCGGCCACCGCGACGTTGCCATCGGCCGCCGATGACGACACTCGGTCTCGATACACCTCCTCCGCTGCGCTCCCCCGGCACTCGACCAGCGTGCGCGACAGTGATCCCGGGCCACGCCTCACCCTCACCGGCCAGCTCGGCGACGTGATGAAGGAGAGCGCGCAGATCGCCCTGTCCTACCTGCGCGCTCACGGCGCGGAGCACGGGGTAGACGTGTCGTCGCTCACCGGCTCGATCCACCTGCACGTCCCCGCCGGGGCGACACCGAAGGACGGCCCGTCCGCCGGTGTCACCATGGTCACCGCGCTCGCCTCACTGGCGACCGGACGACCGGTCCGCAGCGACGTCGGTATGACGGGCGAGGTGACCCTGAACGGCCGCGTCCTGCCGATCGGTGGCGTGAAGCAGAAGCTGCTGGCGGCCCAGCGTGCAGGATTGACAACGGTGTTCATTCCGCAGCGGAACGAGCCCGACCTGGACGACGTGCCGGACGAGGTGAAATCTGCGCTCGACATACGCCCGGTCAGTGACGTCGCGGAGATCCTCGAGCTCGCGTTCGAGACGCCTGCCGTCGGCGACGCTCAGCTTCCGGTCGCGGGCTGACGCTGCCAGAACACCAGACGATTGCCGAACGGATCGGCGACCGTCATGGTGTCGCCCCACGGGTTGCCCTCGATGCCGGGTCGCGCGTTGCGATGTCTCTTGGCGAGCAGTGCCCCGTGATATCCGGCCAGGTCCGACTCGACGATCAGGACGCCTGATCCCGGTGTCGCGTCGCCGTGGTGCTCCGACAGATGGAGCACCGCGGCGCCGCGGCGCACAGCGGCGTAGACCGGCATGTCGTCCTCGTACTGGTGGTCCCACTCCCACTCGAAATCGAGGAAGTCGCAATAGAAGTCGCGGGCCAGCCGATGGTCGAAGACCCGCAAGATCGGGACGACCAGCTGTTCGTCCGAGGTCCGCGGCGTTGCCTGCTCCGCGGACCCACCGGCGGAGGCGGCGAAGGTGTTCCAGTCGCGGAAGCCCGCTGCGTGGGCAACGGCTTCCAGCACGCGCGAATGATTCGGTTGCTGGCCGCTCAACTCACGGGCGAGCTGCTTGGCCTCTTGGATGGTGATCACGAAATGCCTTCCGGCGCAGTGGTTCCCGGGTCCTGCGTTGCCGGCCCGCGCCTGAAAGGGTTCGGATCAGCGAATGATGTCGCCCGGTTGTTCACCATCGAGGCAGGAGGCAGGTCACCGGCAACCCGGGATCAGGATACTGCGGCGGCCTACGGTGGTCACTGTGAATGATCTGAGCATCTGGACCGCTCCCACGCCGGAACAGACCCGCGAGCTGCTGCGTGCCACCCGGACTGTCGCGGTCGTCGGCGTCTCGGACAAGCCGGACCGCCCGAGCCACGGCGTGGCGTCATACCTGATCGAGCACACGGACTACGAGGTGTGGCTGGTCAACCCGCGGCTGACGACCCTGTTCGACCGCACTGTGCATCCGAGTCTCGCGGAGCTGCCTGCCGCACCGGACCTCGTCGACGTCTTCCGACGCAGCACCGAGTTGCCCGGGATCACCGACGAGGCGATCGCTGCCGACGCCAAGTCGTTGTGGTTCCAGCTCGGCCTGTATGACGAAAAGGCAGCGCTCACAGGCATTTCGGCCGGACTCACAGTCGTGATGGATCGGTGTCTCAAGGTCGAGCACCAGGCGCTGATCGGCCCGACGCGCTGACCGCGGCATCCCGGCGCGGATCCATCAGGTCGATCGTCTGCAGGATCCAGAACGCGGCGAAGAGCGCGAGAATCCCCGCCTCCAGACCGAGCAGTGCGTAGTCCCAGGACCGGAGAACGGCGAACACCACTGCGACGACGCCCATCCCGATGAGCACCGCCCAATAGGCCCGGTCGAAGCGTGTCCGGCTCGACGTCGTCTCCCGGGCGATGACCCGCACGCCCCAGTCGGTGTTGAGTGCGACGACCCCGACGAACGGCAGGAAGGTGAAGACCGCCGCGAGGGTGTGTGCGTGCTCGGCGAACGACGCCCGGTCCACGGCCAGCCAGACCACGCCGACCAGCCACGCCAGTGCGACGGAGATCAATCCGATCGTGCTCCAGCGGGACACCCGCCGGCCGAGCCGTCGGCCCCGCCATACGAAGAAGAGCACCACGAGATAGCCGGCTGCGAGGACCGCCAGGAAGGTCGCCGCATTGTTCGTGATCGCAGCCTGATCCGGCCGGTGGCCGCGCTCCGGAGTCGGCACGAACGCGACCATCGGCGCGCTGATCCCGGCGAGGTTCAAACAGACGTTCTCCGCATCCGTGTAACCGCGCAAGGCCACGAGACACACACCGACGGAGGCGAGCGCCGCGATGAAGACCGGACCCGCCGGCGTGTAGTAGTAGCTGCTCATCGAGGTCTGCCAGCCGTGCCGGACGGTCTCGATCCCGAGCGACACGACGAGCGCCAGCAGCAGTGCGAGCAGGGCACTGCGGACGTAGCGATACGTCGTCACCGCCGGGTCCATGGTCATCTCAGATCCGGATGTGTCGTATGCCGACGGCCAGCCGCCGCAGCTGATAGCGCGCAGGTCGCATCCTCGGTTGCACGAGCGGTAGGCCGGCGTCGTGTGCGATCCACTCCACGACCTCGTCGATCGGCAGGTCATCGGTGGGCACATGCGTGGCGTAACGCTCCGTCGCCAAGGCACTCACACAGCGTTCGATGTTGCTCAACGCCCACGTGTCCTCGAGCCCGCGAATGGTCGACAGCCTTGACCGCAACCGCTTGTGCAGTGTCTCGGCCGAAGCCGAGAGGGCATAGTGCCGAACGTCGACACCGTGCTCGCGCAACCCGCCGACGATCTGATCAAAGTAGTCGTCGCGCACGATCGTCATCGGCACGATGACCGGTCCGGGTGCCGCACTCTCCGCCTGCTGCAGTGTGTCGACGACACCGGACCGCCACTGGGCAAGGTCCTGGAAGTCGCCCCGCTCGTGAGGGGGCAGCATCTTGTGCAGCGCGTAGCCGAGCACCTCGGGGTCGGCGACGTGCGCATCCGCAATCCGCCGGTGCAGCTCGTGCGCGGTCTGTGTCTTGCCCGCTCCGAAGGCGCCGTTGATCCAGATCAGCATGTACTCACTCCCAGCCGATCGGCAGTCGCTTGACGCCGCGCTGGAAGTTCGAGCGCAGCAGCGCCGGCTCGCCGGCGAGGTGTATGGCGCGCGTACGCGTCAGCACCTCCCGGAACAGGTGCGTCATCTGCACGCGGGCGAAGTGCGCACCGACACACACGTGCGGTCCGTGACCGAATACCCGGTGATTGTTGGGTTTTCGGTCGATCAGCAACTCGTCGGCTCGGTCGAACACGGCCGGGTCCCGGTTGGCGCCGAGATACGACACGACGACCTTGTCACCGGCGCGGATCGCGGTACCGCCGACCGATGTGTCACCGGTTGCGGTACGCCGGAAGGTCATCACCGGTGTCCACCAGCGCAGCAGCTCATCGACCGCTGTCGGGATGAGCGACGGATCGGCACGCAGCGCCTGCATCGCGTCCGGGCTCGACAACAACGCGATCATCGCGCCGGGCAGGCCGTTGCGCAGCGTCTCGTTGCCCGCGACAGCGAACAACCAGAACATGTTCTCGAACTCCTCGACCGACAACTGCCCGCCGTCCTCGGCCTGCTGCGCGAGCAGGATCGACATCACGTCGTCGCCGGGTTCGGCACGCTTCGCGTCACCGAGCAGGTGTGCGTAGCGATACAGGTCCGGCATACCGTCGCGCCCTCGCGGGTCCGGCATGTGCCCGTCCGCATCCGGTGACGGCCGCAGCGCGACGGCTTCCTGCGCGAGCGAAGTCCCTTGCCCCGCATCGAAACTCGCGGAGCCGGCGTAGTCGGCATCCAGGAATCCGATGACCCGGTTGGACCAGTCGAACATCAGCCCACGGTCCTCGGCCGGCACACCGAGGACATCGGCGAGGGTGAGCAACGGTAGGTCCGCCGCGACGTCCTTGGCGAAGTCGCACTCGTGCGGCCCGTCGAGCATGCGGTCCACGATTCCCTTGGCATGACCGGCGATTCGCTCCTCGAGCGCACGCACCGCTCGCGGCATGAACGACGCCGCGATCATCTTCCGCAACCGGGTGTGCTCCGGCGGATCCATGTTGAGCATCATCCGGCGCACGTAGTCCAGGTCCCTCGGCGTCTCCGGGTCGCGGATCTGGGTGCCCCCGAGCGCCGAGGAGAAGGTCGCCGGGTCGCGCACCACCTCGGTCACCGGCGCATGGTCGATCACCAGGTGATAGCCGGGGCCTTCCGGCAGGCCGGGCAGCGCAGGTTCCTCGACCCAATGCACCGGGCCGGTCGCCCGCAACTGCTCGATCAGCTCGAACGGGACGCCGTTCGTGTAGGTGTCCGGGTCGTGCAACGGAGCGGTCGGCAGCGGCGCCATACCGCTCAGACCAGCGCGTCGAGCGTGCGATTGAGGTCGATCATGAACTCATCCGGCGACTCGTACATCGGGTAGTGCCCGGCGTCGTCGATGACGTCCAGCTCCGCGCCCGGGAAGAACTGCAACCAGGTCGCCTCGCAGGTCTGCGGGCCGAGCGCCGCATCGCGAGCGCCGGCGATGATCCGCAGGGGCACATCGACGGCAGGCACTTCGGCGGCGAAGTCGGTCCTGGCCCACGCGGTCAGGTAGGCACCGAAGGCGTCCCGCCGGGAGTTGGCCACGGAGAAGCGCACCATCTGGTGCACCCACTCCTGCGGGTGCACGTCACCGGTCGTGAAACCGATGATCGCCGCACGGTTCTCGTCCTTCTCGGCGGCACCGTCGAACAGCACCCACGAGTCGTCGTCGAACGGCACGCCGGACGGCGGCACCGGTGACACCCCGACCAGCGCGGTGACGCGCTCCGGCGCATCGGCGAAGGTGCGCATCATCGCCGATCCGCCCATCGAGTGGCCGATCAATGCGTAACGTTCCCAGCCGAGTTCGTCGGCGAGCGCGCGTGCGTCGGCGCTGATCTCGGCGAGTGTGTAGTCGCCCGTCTCGTCCTTGCGACTGCCGTAGCCGCGATAGTCCAGGAACGCGACCGTGTAGCGCTCCCGGTCGAGGTGTTGCGGCAGATCACCCCATCCCTCGGCCGATCCGAACCAGCCGTGCAGCGCGATCACCCGGACGGGGCCGGAGCCCACGAGGACGTGTCCAACGGTCATGTTCGAACAATAATCTGTCGCGATCGCCCGATGGCCTCACTAGCGTCGGCGGTATGACGACCGGCTTCACCATCCGCCCGGCCCGACCCGACGACGCCGAAGCGGTCGCGTCGGTACGCCGAACCGTGTTCCCCTACCGCGTGCTGTCGGCCGAGATGATCCGGCACGCCATCACCGCGGAACGACCACGCGAGCAGTTCGTCGCGCTCGTCGCAGAACGGGACGGCAGCGTCGTCGGCTGGGGCAACGCCGGGCTGAACATCTGGACCAGCACGCCCGGGCAGGGCAAGGTGTCGATCCTGGTGCATCCCGACCACCGGCGGCTGGGCGTCGGCAGCGAACTGTCCGACCGCCTGCACCGACACCTCACCGAGGTCGGAGCGCTGCGCACCGACTCGTTCATCCAGCAGGACAGTCTCGGCTTCGCCACGAATCGCGGGTATGACGAGATCCGCCGGCTGCACTACTCCGGCGTCGACCTGGTCGAGCTCCCGGACCAGCCACCGACCCCGGACGGCGTCACCCTGCGCTCGTATGACGAACTCGATCCGCGCGCGGCATACACCGCCGAGATGCTCGCATCCGTCGACGAACCGACCGACACACCAACTGATTCGATCGAGTACGACGACTGGATCAAGAACTTCTGGAACGACCCGGCGATCGACAAGCGACTCAGCTTCGCGGCGCTCGTCGGCGACGAGGTCGCGTCGTTCACCATCTCCGAGACCGACGGCGATCGACTCTGGTCCTCCTTCAGCGGGACCGTTCCCGCACATCGCGGACGGGGGCTGTCGAAACTCGCCAAGGTGGCCGCGCTGCACCGAGCGGCGCAGGCCGGAGTGGCGTCGGCATACACCTCGAACGACGACCGGAACGGCCCGATGCTGGCGGTCAACGACTGGCTCGGCTACCGACGGACCGCGACCGAGATCGGCGCCGCCCGCACGCTCTGAGCCGGCGTCACCACCGGGCTGTCACGTTTCGGGGCGCGCCGTTCGTCATACCTTGGACAGAGCTGAGATTCCGAAGGAGCAACCATGGAACCGCGGATGAAGATCGCCAACGTCGTGCCGGAGGCGTACAAGCACGTCCTCGCGCTCGAGCAGTACGCCGCCGCCAACGTCGACCCCACGCTGTACGAACTGGTGAAGCTGCGCGCGTCGATGATCAACGGCTGCGGCTTCTGCATCGACATGCACAGCCACGACGCACTGCAGGCCGGCGAGACCCCGCAGCGGCTCTTCGAGCTCATGGCCTGGCGCGAGGTCGACTGCTACACCGACAAGGAGCGTGCCGCGCTCGCGCTGGTCGACCAGGTCACCCGGCTCGGCGAGGAAGGCGTGACCGACGACGTCTGGGACAACGTCACCGACGAGTTCAGTGAGGCCGAAGTCGCCAATCTGCTCGTCGCGATCGCCACCATCAATGTGTGGAACCGCGTCGCCATACCGACCCGAATGCAGCCGCCGAAGCGGTGACGTCCGCCGACTGCGCAGCCCGGACCACCGATCGTGCGGCGGTCTGGGCTGCCGCACGCGGTCGGATGCTCGCCCACGCCTACCGGATGCTGGGTTCCTGGCAGGACGCCGAGGACGTCACCCAGGAAGCCTGGCTGCGTATGGCGGCCGCCGCCGAGGTGCGCAGTCCGGATGCGTTCCTGACGACCACCGTGACCCGACTGGCGATCGACCGGCTGCGGCAACGGCAGCGTCGCCAGGAGGACTACATCGGGCCGTGGATCGCCGAACCGGTGGCGTCCGACCTGCTCCCCGAGGATGCCGCGATCGACCGGGACCTGTTGTCCCTGGCGGCGATCCAGCTGCTGGAGCGGCTCACTCCCCCGGAGCGGGCGACCTACGTCCTGCGCACCGGCTTCGCCTACTCGTTCCGCGACATCGGAGAGGTCATCGATCACACCGAGGCCGCGTGCCGCCAGTTGTACCGCCGGGCGACGGCCCGTCTCGGGGACGAGGCACGCTTCGACACCGACGCCTCGACGCACACCCGACTGCTCGACGCCCTGCTGGCGGCCGCACGACACGGCGCCCTGCGCGACCTGGAGACGCTGCTCGCCCACGATGCCGTGCTCTGGGCCGACGGCGGCGGCAAGGTCAGCTCCGCGCTCAAGCCGATCAACGGCCCGGCGAAGATCGCCCGCTTCCTCGTCGGGATCAGCCGCGCGACGGACCCGGTCCGCATCGTCGGCATCAACGGGCTGCCCGCCCTGGAGATCCACCCCGACGGGTTCACCCGGCTCATCAGTCTCCGGGTGCAGGACGGGCGGGTCGCGGAGCTGCTGCTGACCGGCAACCCGGACAAGCTCGGCGCGACCTGACCGCCACCCCGGCCCGGCATACCCGCACCGCCGGCGGAAACCTCCAGCCGACTCGAACTATAAGTCGCTGTTATGTTTTTCAACCCGGTGGTAATCAGTGGAACTGCGGCGCGTAGATTTGGTCACGGAGCCGATAGCAGGAGATTTCGTGAGCAACCTGAAACAGATCAACAGTGTCGTCGTGCGCTTTGCCGGAGACTCCGGCGACGGCATGCAGTTGACCGGTGACCGCTTCACCAGCGACTCGGCCGTGCTGGGCAACGACCTGTCCACGCTGCCGAACTTCCCGGCCGAGATCCGCGCGCCCCAGGGCACCCTGCCGGGCGTCTCGAGCTTCCAGGTGCACTTCGCCGACCACAGCGTGCTGACGCCCGGCGACGCGCCGGACGTCCTCGTCGCGATGAACCCCGCGGCACTCAAGGCCAACCTCGGAGACCTGCCGCGCGGGTCGACGATCATCGTCAACACCGATGAGTTCACCAAGCGAAACCTCGCCAAGGTCGGCTACACCACCAACCCGCTCGAGGACGACTCGCTCGAGGCGTGGCAGGTCCACCCCGTGCCGCTCACGTCGATCACCGTCGAGGCGCTGGCCGACTTCGACCTGGGTCGCAAGGACAAGGAACGCGCGAAGAACATGTTCGCGCTCGGCCTCCTCTCCTGGATGTACACCCGCACGCTCGACGGCACACGCGCCTTCCTGGCCACCAAGTTCGCCAAGCAGCCGGACATCCTGGAGGCGAATCTCGCCGCGCTCCGCGCCGGCCACGCGTATGGCGAGACCACCGAGGCGTTCTCCGTGCAATATGCGGTGGCACCGGCGCCGATGGAGGCCGGGACCTACCGGAACATCACCGGAAACGTCGCCACGGCATACGGCTTGACGACTGCGGCGCACCGCGCGAAGTTGCCGCTGGTGCTCGGCAGCTACCCGATCACGCCCGCTTCGGACCTGCTGCACAACCTGTCGCGACTGAAGCACTTCGGCGTCACGACCATCCAGGCCGAGGACGAGATCGCGGCCATCGGCGCCGCGCTGGGCGCATCGTTCGGCGGGTCGATCGGCGTGACCACCACCAGCGGACCGGGCCTGGCCCTGAAGTCCGAAACCATCGGCCTGGCAGTGTCTTTGGAGCTGCCGCTGATCATCATCGACGTGCAGCGCGGCGGTCCGTCCACGGGACTGCCCACCAAGACCGAGCAGGCCGACCTGCTGCAGGCCATGTTCGGGCGCAACGGCGAGTCACCCGTCGCGGTGATCGCCGCGAACTCGCCCGCCGACTGCTTCGACGCCGCCATCGAGGCGGTACGGATCGCAACCACCTACCGGACACCGGTCATCCTGCTCACCGACGGCTACCTCGCCAACGGTTCGCAGCCGTGGCGCCTGCCGACCAGCATCGACGAACTACCCTCCGTCGACGTCGAATTCGCGACCGAGCCGAATGCGACGGACGCCAAGGACCAGCCGGTGTTCCACCCCTACCTGCGAGACCCCGACACGCTCGCCCGCCCGTGGGCGATCCCGGGCACCCCCGGCTTGGAGCACCGGGTCGGCGGCATCGAGAAGGCCGACGGCACGGGCAACATCAGCTACGACCCGGCCAACCACGACCACATGGTCCGCACCCGGCAGGCCAAGATCGACGGCATCACCGTCCCGGATCTCGTGGTCGACGACCCCAGCGGCGACGCGGATCTCCTTGTCCTCGGCTGGGGTTCGACCTACGGCCCGATCGCCGCGGGTGCCCGATTGGCACGCGCGACCGGCGCGAAGGTCGCCCAGGTACACCTGCGCAACCTGGCACCGCTGCCGGCCAACCTCGGCGACGTACTGCGGTCCTACCGGCGGGTGGTGCTGCCCGAGATGAACCTCGGCCAGCTCGCCCTGCTGCTGCGCGGCAAGTACCTCGTCGACATACAGAGTCACACCGCAGTGCGCGGATTGCCTTTCACCGCAGCGGAGATCGCGGCGGTGATCGGCGAGCACCTCGACATCCTCGGCGAAGGGAGCGCGAAATGAGCACCATCGATCTCGGTATGCCGGGCGCCAGCGGCACCGCAGGCGTCCCGCTGCTGGCCGACGGCGAGAAGCAGACCAAGCGCGACTTCACGTCCGACCAGGAAGTCCGCTGGTGCCCCGGCTGCGGCGACTACATCATCCTCAACGCGGTGCAGAGTTTCCTGCCGGAGCTCGGATTGCGCAGGGAGAACATCGTTTTCGTGTCCGGCATCGGCTGCTCGAGCCGGTTCCCCTATTACCTCGACACCTACGGGATGCACTCGATCCACGGGCGCGCGCCGGCCATCGCGACCGGACTCGCGACGAGTCGCCCGGACCTGTCGGTCTGGGTGGTCACCGGTGACGGTGACGCCCTCTCCATCGGCGGCAACCACCTGATCCATGCCCTGCGCCGCAACGTCAACCTCAAGATCCTGCTCTTCAACAACAAGATCTACGGGCTGACCAAGGGGCAGTACTCCCCCACGTCCGACGTCGGTGCGGTCACCAAGTCGACTCCGGTCGGTTCGGTCGACCAGCCGTTCAACCCGGTGTCCCTGGCACTCGGCGCGGAGGCGACCTTCGTTGCGCGCACGATGGATTCGGACCGCGCGCACCTCACCGACGTGCTCCGTGCCGCCGCTCAGCACCGCGGCACCGCGCTGGTCGAGATCTACCAGAACTGCCCGATCTTCAACGACGGCGCGTTCGACATCCTCAAGGACGCCGACGAGGGCAAGGCCCGCATGCTGCGCCTGGTCGACGGCGAGCCGGTGCGCGCCGGCGAAGGTGACGCCACGCGGGTCGTCATACGCGACGATCGCGGCCGGCTGGCAACGGCTCTCGAGTCCGAGGCCGACCCGGCACGCGTCGTCATCCACGACGCACACGACGACGACCCGTCGACCGCCTTCGCGCTCTCCCGGCTCGACGGCGCGGACATGGCCAACGTGCCGATGGGCATCTTCCGCGACGTACAGCGCCCGACGTATGACGACGGCGTCCGTGCGCAGGTCACGGCGGCTTCGCCGGCCGGACCCGCCGGGGACGACGAACTGCTGGGCCTGCTGCACGGCAAGGACACCTGGACCGTCGGCGGCTGACCGCGGCGGTCAGCCGGCGGCGATGCGCTCCTGGTCCTCCCGGGTCGGGAACGCGTACCAACGCACCGCGAATTCACGTGTCTGCGTTGTCGGTTCGGCATGCAGCTGCGCGTAGCGCATCACCAGGTCGAGATATTCGTGGTCGAACCGGACGAGCTCACGCTCGGTGAGCAACATCCGGGACCGGCTGCCCTTGGTCCAGTCGGCCAGGACGGCATGCTGCGCTGCGGCCCACTCGAAGAGCTCCAACTCCTGCTGCAGCTTGGCGTCGTAGAACTCCTCGATCGTCTCCCGGTCGGCCGCGTCCAGCGAGTCGGACGCCGGGCGTTGCACCGAGATCGGGACGGCGATCCAGCGCCCACCCCGGCCCCGCCGCACGTGCCGGGAGCGCCGCAGCCCACGCAGCGTCTCGTCGACCACCGACGGGTCCAGCCCGGTCTCCACCGCTATCCGCTCGGCGGTCGCCGGACGGTCACCGAGCACGTCCAGCACCTGTGACGTGCTGGGTCGGCGCTGCAGCTGCACGTCCTCCGCGGTGAGGGTATGGCGCGCCATACCTCCCGAGAGCAGTTGCCGACCGGAGACGAAAAGCACTGCCGCCAGGGGGATCTCGATGAAGACCGCGGTGACGACACTGACCGCCACATCCGAGGAGCCCCAGTCGAGCACGATGTCGAACCACGCGTCGCACACCAGCAACGCGGCGGTCGCGGTCATCACCGAGGTCGCCATCGGGTGCCGCCGCCGGCCGAGCCAGAGCGCGGTCGCGAGCAACAGCAGCAGACCGATGTCGAAGCCCACCCAGGCGACGCGCCAGCCGTCGGCCTGGTGACTGGTGGGCAGGGTGTGCCCGAGGTAGGTCGTCCAGGGCAGCAGCACTGCCGCACACACCGCGAGCAGGACCAGTAAGAGGCGCCGGGTCATGGGTCAACGGTATGCCGTGGACGCGACAGCGGGGCTTCATGGTCGTGAAGGAGATGTCGCTGGTGCTTCACGGTGGGTGTGCGCCAGGGTGACAGAATGACAGCCGTGCGCACCATCTCGTCGAAGCTCTCCCCCAGGAGGCTCTCGACCGACGACGGCAGCGGCAACGGCGCGGCATACGGTTTCGCCGCCTACCTCATCTGGGGCGTCTTCCCGCTCTACTTCGACGCTCTCAAGCCCGCCGGTGCGTGGGAGGTCCTGTCGCACCGCATCGTGTGGACCCTGGTCGTCTGTCTCGTGGCGCTCGCCGCCACGCGCAACCTCGCCTTCCTGCGCCGCCTGGCCGGCAACCCGCGGCTGCTGTTGACGACGTCACTCGCCGGACTGTGCATCGCGATCAACTGGACCGTCTACATCCAGGCGGTGATCAGCGGGCACACGGTGGAGGCCGCGCTCGGCTACTTCCTCAATCCGCTCGTCACGGTCGGCCTCGGGGTGGTCGTGCTGCGCGAGCGGCTCCGGGTCCTGCAGTGGGTCGCCGTCGGAGTGGGTGCCCTGGCGTGTGTCTACCTCGCGATCGACTACGGCCGACCGCCGTGGATCTCGATCGTGCTCGCACTGTCCTTCGCCAGCTACGGCTTCATGAAGAAACGCATCGGCGGTTCACTCACCGCCATCGAAGGACTCACGGCCGAGAGCGCCGTTCTCACGCCCATCGCGATCGTCGTACTGGTCGTCGTCGGTATGACGGGCAACGCCACCTTCAGCGGACACGGCGCCGGGCACTCCATGCTGCTGCTCTGCGCCGGGCTGGTGACGGCTGTCCCGCTGCTGCTCTTCGCGGCCGCGGCCAGCAGGGTGCCGCTGGTGACGATCGGCATGCTGCAGTTCATCACCCCGATCCTGCAACTGCTCTGCGGCGTGCTGCTGCTCGACGAGCACATGCCCGTCGCGCGCTGGGTCGGCTTCGGCATCGTCTGGATCGCGTTGATCCTGTTGACGATCGACTCCTTGTCGGCCACCACCAAGGCGCGCCGGTTGGCTCGCGCCGCGGAGAACTGCGCGATCTGAACCGCACGCGGCACCGTCGGCGCGGCGGGCAGTCTCCGGTGGTCGTAACTCTCCCCAGGGGAAACTCCGGCACACACCGACGAATCCGTCAGACGCCGGCCTTCTCGTAGACCGGGATGAGCTCGTTGAACCGCGTGTCGAAAGCCGCTGCGGGACGCTGGTCGGACCAGCCGCCAGGATGCACCGGCTCACCGCTGGCGATCGTCGACGCGAGGTCCTCCAGGTGCGCCTGCCAGCCGGCGCAATAGAAGTGCAGTTTGTCGGCGGGCAGACCGCGTTCCTCCACGACCAGCCGCGTCTTCGGTCCCTCCGCCGTCAGCCAGAGCTCCGTTTCGCTGTCGCCGTCGAGATCCTCGCGCTGGTCGGGTGATTCGGGCACGGATGCGAGCAGCAGATGCCGCGGTGGCTCGCACTGCACGATGCGGGACGCTCCGGAGGCGGTGCTGGTGAACGTCGTGTGGATCGTCCCACCTTGGCGCAGATCGCCGTCGACCTGTGCGATCCATCGCGCCAGGCGTTCCGGTTTCGTGCACGCCTCCCACAGGTCCTCGATGTCGGTGTCGTAGACGTCCTCGACGCGGACGGCGCCGCGGGTGTCGTCCAGCTTTCGGGTCGTGGCAATGGTTTTCACGTGCGGGCCTTCTTCCCTCGGGCGATCTCGGTATGCAGCGCATCCAGCCGGTTCTGCCAGAGGGCTCGATAGTCCTCCAGCCAATCGTCAACGGGCACCAGCGCTTCCGGACGCAGCGCGTAGATGCGGCGTTGTGCGTCCTGGCGCACGTCGACCAACCCGGCTTCGCGCAACACCCGCAGGTGTCGCGAGACGCCGGGCCGGGCGATCGGCAAGGCGTCGGCCAGTTCGCCGGCAGTCGCCTCGTGATCGCGCAGGATCTCCAACACGGTGCGTCGGCTCGGATCGGCCAACGCCTGCAGCACTGCGTCCATGCCGTGAATGTATCGCTCTTGTTACGTACCCGCAAGGGTACTTAACTCATCCCAGGACGCGATCCAGGTAGGGGTTGCTGAAGACCCGCTGCGGATCCAGCCGGTCGCGCAGCGCCACGAAATCGTCGAACTTTGGGTAGCGAGAACGCAATTCGGCTGCACCGAGGTCGTGCATCTTGCCCCAGTGCGGGCGGGCACCGAGACCGTCGAGCATCGACCAGAACGCTTCGAAGTAACGGCGGTGATCGCGCGCGACATACTGATGTATGGCGATGTAGCCCGTCTCACGCTCGTACGCCGTCGACATCCACAGGTCGTCCGGCGCCGCGAAGCGGACCTCGACCGGGAACGTCACGACCTCGACCTTGCGGGCCAGCCAGGACCGCAACTCGCGCAGCACACCCGGCACGGCATCCCGAGGAACGGCGATCTCGGACTCACGGAAGACGACGTCCCGCTCGGAGGCGAAGACGCGATAGGACCAGTCGGTGAACTCCCGACGCGACAGTGCTCGCGCGGACACCTGGTTGACCGCGGGAATGATGCCGGGCGCGCGGGTGGCGGCCTTGTTGAGCACACCGAAGAGCTTGTTGGACAGCAGGTCGTCGTCCAGCCGGCTACGCCAGGCGGGCAGCGGAGCCCGCTCGGACTCGTCGGTCAGCCGAGTGTTGGTCTTGGTCAGCACTCGATCCGTGTGCGGGAACCAGTAGAACTCGAAATGGTCTGAGCCGTCTACGTGTTCGTCGATCCCGTCGAGGATCTCGTCGAGCGCGGCCGGCGCCTCGACCGCGTGCAACAGGAACTTCGGCACGCACTGGATCTCCAGTGCCGTGACGATCCCCAGCGCGCCGAGACTGAGAGCGACCGCGGGCAGCAGCTCGGGGTTCTGCTCGTCGGTCACCGTCAACAGCGAGCCGTCCGCCTGCACCATCTCGATGCCGGTCAGCTGCCCGGCCAGACCGGTGAATCCGGCTCCGGTCCCGTGGGTTCCGGTCGAGACCGCACCGGCGATGGTCTGCCGGTCGATGTCACCCAGGTTGGTCATCGCCAGGCCGCGGCGCTGCAGCTCCGGACCCAGCACGTGCAACGGCGTGCCCGCATGCACCCAGACCCGTCCGGTCGACTCATCGACCGAGCGGACCCCCGACAGCCGGTCCATCCGGATCAGCACGTCGGTCGGCTCCGCGATGCCGGTGAACGAGTGCCCGGCCCCGACCGCCTTCACCCGGCGCCCGGACAGGTTGGACTCCTCGCACAGCAGCTGCAGGTGCGGCACGTCCCGGACCAGGACCGTCTCCTCCGGTCGGCTGGTGACGGTGCCGGCCCAGTTGCTCCACTCAGCCAAAGTTCTGCCCTTCTCCGCGATAGGTCGGCATCCGGTCGACGATCGCGCCGTCACGCACCAGCACGATCTCGTTGAAGCGTTCACACATCTCGCCCGCCTTGGCGTGGCGGAACCACACCAGATCACCGAGCTGCAGACCACGAGCCCCCTTGCCGCGCACCGGAGTCTGCACCTCACCGGCACCCTCGGTGCGGATCAGCGACAGCCCCTTCGGATGCACCGGTCGCGGCGATCGAGTGGGTCCGGCGACGCCCGATGCGGCATACCCACCACTGAACGCAACCGCCACGTCCGGTCTCGGCTTGCGCACCACCGGAGTGGCGAAGTAGGCGGCCGGTCGCAGGTCCGTGTCGTCATACCCGTCGAACAGAGTGGGTGTGAAAAGCCCTGACCCTGCTGCGAGTTCGGTCACCGAACTGTCCCAGTCGGCGTGCAGGCTGCCGGTGCCGCCGGCGTTGACCAGCTCGAGCGTCGTGTGCTGCTCCACCGCCGCCCGCACCTCCTGACGACGTGCCCGCAGGTCATCGGCGGACTTCCGCTTCACCAGTCGTATGGCGGGACCGGTGTCCTGCATACCCGCGATCTGGGCGTCGTAGAACAT
Source organism: Flexivirga sp. G2 (assembly GCF_055397625.1). Lineage (NCBI taxonomy): Bacteria > Bacillati > Actinomycetota > Actinomycetes > Micrococcales > Dermacoccaceae > Flexivirga > Flexivirga sp. G2. The sequence goes on along the minus strand of NZ_AP039675.1, from coordinate 656,161 downwards.
CAGCCCGACGAGCCGCAACGATCCGAAACCTGCTGCCAATCGGGCGAATTCGCCCGCCTCTGCCGGAGTGTGCACGCTGGAACGGTGCACGCCGAGGTGCACCGGACCGAGATCGAGCGAGCTGTCGACGTCGAGGCAGACCCGCACCGGCGAGCCCTGCGCCGCACGATCCAGCAACTGCAGATGTTCGGGCAGATCCGCCATGAAGGTGACGCGTTCACGCAGTGCGGGATCGGCCGCGACCGCCGTGACGGTCGCGATGTCGACCGTCGGATAGGCGACGAGCACGTCCTGCACACCGTGCTCGGCCAGCCATCGTGCCTCGGCCGCGGAGTAGGCCAGCACGCCGTGATAGCCCGGTTCCGCGAGGATCTTCTCGATGAGTCCGCGCACCCGAATCGACTTGGACGCCAACCGGATCGGCAGATCACCGGCACGCGAACGCATCTCGGCGACATTGTGGTCGCACGCCGTCAGGTCGAGCACCGCGACGGGTGCACCCACGCCCTGCACCGCGTCCCAGACCGCTGCGCCGCGGTCGTTCCGCCGCCGAGGTATGCCGAGCCTCATGCCGACGCGCTTCCCTGGTCGAAGGCCGCCGCAAGCAACCGCGCGAAGGTGTCCATCACCGACTGAGCTTGCGTGTCGTCACTGGTCACGATCCAGGCGAGACTGACACCGTCCGTGACGGCGATGATCAACCGGGCCAGCACATCGGGCTCCACCGGCAGCTCTCGCCCGAGGTCCGCGGCGTATGCGCGCAGCGCGTCGAGCACGGCGCCATACGCACGGTCGAGCAGTTTGCGGGCGATCTTCCGGCTGTCCTCGTCACCACGCGAGAGGTGCGCGAGCAATTCGTAGATCAACAGCTGCCGGCGCCGGTCGCTGCCGATCTGCTCCCAGTAGGCACGGAACGCTGCCATCAGCGCCTGGTCGGTGGGCAGCGTCTCCAGCAGCGCCACGTCGATGGTCGGCTGTTCGATGCTGTCGGCGACCGCGCTGATCAGTGCGGCCTTGGAGCCGAAGCAGTAGTGCACGGTCCCGAGCGGGACGTCGGCCTCCTGGGCGATGCGGCGCACGGTCGCGGCGTCCAGCCCCTCGGCGACCGCGACCCGCACCGTCGCCTCGATCAGCTCGACCCGACGGTCCTCCGCAGAAAGACGTGCCATGCGCCAAGTCTAGCGAGGAACTTGGACGAGCGTCCACGAACGATGGTCTCGATACGGGCTCGTTCCTCGCCCTACTCGACCGACGTCGTTCAGACGGTGCGCGACGCGACCTGTCCGGGCAGTGCCCGCAGCACGGTGAGTGCGTCGCTGTCGCCCAAGGGCTCGAGCAGCGCGACCGCCTGCTCCGCAACGGCTGCGGTATGGCGCCGGGCCTGTTCCAGGGCCGGGTGCGACCGCATCAGCTCCAACGCCTCCGCGTGTTCGGCATCGTCGGTGAGCGGGTGCGACAGCAGGTCCTTCAGCCGGTCGTCCGCCGGATCCTTCGACGCCCGCACGTAGAGCACCGGCAGGGTCGTGACGCCTTCGCGCAGGTCGGTGCCGGGTGTCTTGCCCGACTCGTCCGACACGATGTCCAGCACGTCGTCGGACAGCTGGAAGACCATGCCGACATACTCGCCGTACTGCCGCAGCAGCTCGACCGTCTCCGCCGGGCACCCGCCGAACATCGCGCCGTAGCGTGCCGCGGTCGCGATCAGCGAGCCGGTCTTGTCCGCGAGCACACCGAGGTAGTGCTCCATCGGGTCGGCGTCCGCCGGCGCCTGCCGGTCGTCGCGGATCTGCCCGGCACACAACCGGACGAAGGTCTGCGCCTGGATCCGCGCCGCCTCGCTGCCGAGGCCGGCGACGATCTCCGACGCTCGCCCGAACAACAGGTCACCAACGATGATCGCGGTGATGTTGTCGTAGGTCGCGTTGACGCTCGCCTTGCCGTGCCGCCGCTCGGCGGCATCCATGACGTCGTCGTGGTAGAGCGAGGCGATGTGCGTCAGCTCGACCCCGACCGCCGCATCGACCACGGCGTCGTTGACGCCGGTGCCGAGCTCGGAGGTGAGCAGCGTCAGCAGCGGCCGGAACCGCTTGCCGCCGGTCAGCAGGTGCTGCGACGCACCTGCGATGAACTCGTCCTCGTGCTGCACCACGGCGGCGAGCCGTGCCTCGACGGCCGCCATACCGTCGCCGAGCCGGTCGGTCAGCGCTTCGCTGGCCGACGGCATCAACGTTGCGGTTTTACCCATGAACTACTTCTCCTTGGCCGGGGCCCCCGCGAAGTATTCGGAGGAGCGAAGCGGGGGAGAAACTTCGTGGGGTGGCTCTCATCGCATGAACAACGACGAGTGCTGCGCGAGGTTCAGCAGCGGCGCCGGTGCCACACCGAGAACCAGCGTGGCCAGCGCGCCGACCGTCACCGCGACACCGGTCAGCGGCGACGGGATGAGCACCTGCGTGTCACCGGTCGGGTCGGAGAAGTACATCAGCACGATGACCCGGACGTAGACGAACGCGGTGACGGCGCTCATCAGCATCGCGATGACCACGAGCCAGGTTGCACCGTGCCCGACCGCGCCGGAGAACAGCGCGAACTTGGCCGTGAACCCGGAGGTCAGCGGGATGCCGGCGAAGCCGAGCAGCAGGAACGAGAACGTCGCCGCGAGCACCGGGCTGGTCCTGCCCAGACCGGCCCACTGCGACAGGTGCGTCGCCTCGGATCCGGCGGACCGGACCAGCGGCACCAGACCGAACGCGGCCAGCGTGGTGAAGCTGTAGGCGACCAGGTAGAACATCGTCCCGGACAGGCCGGTCTTGTTCAGGGCCACCACACCCACCAGCAGGAAGCCGGCGTGCGAGATGGAGCTGTAGGCGAGCAGCCGCTTCATGTCCGTCTGGGTCACCGCGAACACCGCACCGACCACCATGGTCAATACCGCGACGATGGCCAGGACCGGCTGCCAGTTCCAGCGCAGGCCCTCGAGTGCGACATAGAAGAGCCGCAGCATGGCACCGAAACCGGCGACCTTGACCGTGGTGGCCATGAAACCGCTGACCGGGCTGGGCGCACCCTGGTAGACGTCCGGCGTCCACGCGTGGAACGGCACCGCGCCGACCTTGAAGAGCAGACCCACTGCCACCAGCAGGACACCCGGGACGAGGATGTCGTCCCGGCCGTTGACCGTGCCGAGCGCGTCGGCGATCTCGCTGAACCGGATCGACCCCGTGGCACCGAAGACCAGCGCCGAACCGAAGAGGAAGAACGCCGACGAGAAGGCACCGAGCAGGAAGTACTTCAGCGACGCCTCCTGCGACAGCAGCCGCCGGCGACGAGCCAGTCCGGTGAGGATGTAGAGCGGCAGCGACAGCACCTCGAGCGCGATGAACATGACCAGCAGGTCACCGGCCGCGACGAAGAGCATCATGCCGCCGACCGAGAAGAGCACCAGCGGGAAGACCTCGGTGGTCGTCGCGCCGAGGCGCACCGCGTTGGTCTCCATCGGCGAGCCGGGCACCGAGGCACCCGACTGGGTGAAGGCGTCGGCCGCCTTGGTGTCGAACCGCTCGGCCATCATCATGACCGCGAGGAAGGACAGCACCAGGATGGTGCCCTGCAGCATCAGTGCCGGACCGTCGATCACGACGGCCTCGGCCGCGGTGACACCCTTGTGGTCACGCGAGAGCAGCACCAGGGTCAGGAAGCTGGCCACGAGACCGACGAGGGTGACGCCGAGCTGCGTCCAGTACCGCAGGGCGCGCGGCACGAAGGCCTCGACGAGGACACCCACCATGGCCGCGCCGAAGATGACGAGCATCGGCACGACAGCGGCATACGAGATGTGTGCCTGGGTGAAGGTGGCGGGCGTGGTCACTTGCTGCTCCCGTCTGTGGTGACGCCGGCATGCGGCGCCGGGTCGTGAACGTTGACGTGCTGCAGCGTCGAGGTGACTGCCGGCTTCAGCAGGTCGAGCGCAGGCTTCGGGAAGAAGCCGAGCACGAGCATCAGCGCGATCAGCACACCCGCGACGACCCGCTCACGCAGGCTCAGATCGTGTATGCCGGAACCGCGCACCTTGGCCTCGGCCGGGATGTCCGCAATGTCCGTCTCCGGCTCGTCGAACAGCGTGTCGGTGACTCCGGTCGACGGCCGCAGGCCGTTGTCGCCCAGCGCCAGGGTGCCGTCCTCGGCCGCCACGAGCTGCTGCTTCGGGCCGGTGAAGACGTTCTTGTACATCAGCAGGATGTACAAGGCCGCGAGCACCACTGCGACGACCGAGATGCCGGCCGCCACCGGGTAGCGCTGGAACGTGCCGACCAGGACCAGGAACTCGGAGATGAAGGAGTTCAGGCCCGGCAGCGACAAAGCGGACAGCCCGGCGACCAGCGTGACGCCGGCGAGCACCGGGGTGGTCCGCTGCCAACCGCCGTAGTCGGTGATGTTCTTGCTCTTGCCCCTGCGGATCAGGAACCCGGCGAAGAGGAACAGGGCCGCGGTCGTGATGCCGTGGTTGACCATGTAGAGCTGCGAACCGATCATCGAGGTCTGGGTGACCGCGAAGATGCCCAGCACGATGAGGCCGAAGTGGCTCACCGACGTGTAGGCGATCAGCCGCATCATGTCGTTCTGGCCGACGGCGGCGATCGCGCCGTAGATGATCGAGATGATCGCCAGGATGATCACGACCGGCGTGGCCCACTTGCTGGCCTCCGGGAAGAGCTGCAGGCAGAACCGGATCATCCCGAAGGTGCCGACCTTGTCGAGCACGCCGACCAGCAGCACCGCGACGGCGGGCTTGGACTCGGACGCGGCATCCGGCAGCCAGGTGTGGACCGGCCACATCGGCGCCTTGATGGCGAAGGCCAGGAAGAAGCCGACGAACAGCAGGCGGCCGGTGCCCTCCGACAGGTGCAGACCGGTCAGCGAGCTGACCAGGAAGCCGTGGTCGCCGCCCGGGCCCTGCTGGTAGAGGCCGATGACCGCGACCAGCATGATCAGTCCGCCGAACAGCGAGAACAGCAGGAACTTCACCGCGGCGTACTGGCGGCGCGGGCCGCCGAACATGCCGATCAGGAAGTAGACCGGGATCAGCATCGCCTCGAAGAAGACGTAGAACAAGAAGACGTCGGTCGCGGCGAACACGCCGATCATGAACGTCTCGAGCACCAGCAGCAGCGCGAAGTAGCTCTGTTCGCGACGCCCGCCCTCGGGGATGTCGTTCCACGCGGCCAGCAGCGAGACCGGCACCAGCACCAGGCTCATCAGGATGAGCGACAACGCCATACCGTCCACGCCGACGGCGTAGGACACACCGAACTGCGGGATCCACGAGTGGGTCTCGGTCAGCTGGAACTGCCCGTGGCCACCGCCGGTCTTGAACTGGGTCGCGGCGAGGACGCCGACCACCAGCGTGATCAACGAGAACGCCAGCGCGATCGGTCGGGTGTTGCGGGCCGCGCCCTTGGGCAGCAGCGCGACCACAGCGGCACCCACCAGGGGTATGACGCCGAGCGTCGTCAGCCAGGGAAAGTCCGTCATCACTGCACCACCCACAAGGCGCCGAGGATTGCGACGACGCCCACGAGCATCGTCAGGGAGTAAGTACGCACGTATCCGTTCTGCATCTTCTTCAGTCGAGCGGAGCTGCCGCCGATGCCGGCTGCCGAACCGTTGCCCACGCCGTCGACGACCTTGTTGTCGAAGAAGACGAGAGCGCGGGTCAGGTGCAGACCTGGGCGCTGGATGGCGGCCTGGTTGAAGTCGTCCTGACCGAGGTCACGACGCGCGGCCCGGGTGAGCGGCGAACCGACCGGTGGAGTGATCGGCACGTCGTCGCGCCAGTACATCCGCCACGCCATGACGATGCCGATGACCATCAGGACGAAGGTCGCGATCATCAGCGGGCCGGCACCGAGGACGTGTTCGCTGCCCTCGTGCTTGCCCACGACCGGCTCCAGCCAGTCGGTGATGATGCCGGTCGGGCCGAGGATGAGGCCGAGGAACGCCGAGCCGATCGCGAGGACCATCATCGGGATGGTCATCGTCAGCGGCGACTCGTGCGGGTGGACGTCCTCGGTCCAACGGCGCTTGCCCATGAATGTCATGAAGAACATCCGGGACATGTAGAAGGCGGTGACGCCGGCCGCGATGAGGGCGGTCAGACCGAAGACCCACGGCTTCCAGCCGCTGCCCTCGAAGGCCGCCTCGATGATCTTGTCCTTGGACCAGAAGCCGGACAGTCCGGGGAAGCCGATGATGGCCAGGAAGCCCAGCCCGAAGGTCACCCAGGTGATCTTCATGACCATCGCGAGGCCACCGAACCGGCGCATGTTGACCTGGTCGTTCATGCCGTGCATGACCGACCCGGCACCGAGGAACATCCCGGCCTTGAAGAAGCCGTGCGTCACCAGGTGGAAGATCGCGAAGGCGTAACCGACCGGGCCGAGCCCGGCGGCCAGCACCATGTAGCCGATCTGCGACATGGTCGACGCGGCGAGCGCCTTCTTCAGGTCGTCCTTGGCACAGCCGATCACCGCTCCGGCGAACAGCGTGATCGCGCCGACGATGCAGACCGCGAGGCGGGCGTTCTCGGAGGCGTTGAAGATCACGTGGCTGCGGACGATGAGGTAGACACCGGCAGTCACCATGGTCGCCGCGTGGATCAGTGCCGAGACCGGGGTCGGACCGGCCATCGCGTCGCCCAGCCAGGACTGCAGCGGGAACTGCGCGGACTTACCGCAGGCGGCCACCAGCAGGGCCAGGCCGATCGCGAGGAGGGTGCCCTTCCCGGCGTGCGCGACCCCGGCGTTGACACCGGCGAAGTCGAGCCGGCCGAACGCCCAGAACATCACGAACATCGCGATGAGCATGCCCATGTCGCCGATGCGGTTGAGGAAGAACGCCTTGTTCGCCGCGGTCGCGTAGGCCGGGTTCCAGTTCCAGAAGCCGATCAGCAGGTATGACGCCAGGCCGACGCCCTCCCAGCCGACGAACAACAGCAGGTAGGAGTCGGCGAGCACCAGCGTCAGCATGCTGGCGACGAAGAGGTTGAGGTAGGCGAAGAACCGGCGCTTGTCCGGGTCGTGCTCCATGTAGCCCAGCGAGTAGACCATGATCAGCGACCCGACGAAGGTGATCAGCATGACGAAGGTCAGGGACAGCTGGTCGAGCAGCAGGCCGGCGTCGAGGTTGACCTTGCCGGCCGGCAACCAGGAGTAGAGGTGCAGGTGCATCGACCGGTCGTCGGCCGGCTTGCCGCGCAGCTGCAGCAACACCAGCAGGCCGATGACGAACGAGGCCCAGGACAACAGCACGGCCAGGATCGGCCCCGCCTTGTCCAGCTTCTTCCCACCGAGCAGCAGCAGGGCAGCACCCAGCGCAGGCAGGCCGATCATCAGCCAGCCGATTGATGCCACACCTGTGGCGTCATGCATGGTCACGAATACTCCCTAACTCACAGCTTCAGCAGGTTGGCGTCGTCGACCGACACGGACCTGCGGGCGCGGAAGATGGCCATGATGATCGCGAGGCCGACCACGACCTCCGCGGCGGCCACCACCATCACGAACAGAGCGATCACCTGACCGTCGAGCGACCCCTGCATGCGGGCGAAGGTCACGAAGGCGAGGTTGGCGGCGTTGAGCATCAGTTCGATGCCCATGAAGACGATGATCGCGTTGCGACGCAGCAGCACGACGGCGCTGCCGATCGAGAACAGGATCACCGACAGGTAGATGTAGGACGTGAGTGTCATGACTGACGGTCACCGACTTCCTTGCGGCTCATGTCGCCGGCTTCGCCCTCGATCTCCTGGGCGGCCGCGACGTAGGACTCGGCGGACCCGACCTGGCCGCGCGCCTTGAGGACACGCTGCGCCGAGGACTCGGCGGGCGTGCCGTCCGGCAGCAGGGCCGGGACGTCGGCCGCGTTGTGCCGGGCGTAGACACCGGGCACCGGCAGACCGGCGACGAACTCGTTGCGCCGGATCCGGCCGCGCGACCAGTCGGCCTGCGACGCCTTGGGCAGCAACCGCTCACGGTGTGCCAGCAGCATCGCACCGATGGCCGCCGTGATCAGCAGCGCCGAGGTGACCTCGAAGGCCCACACGTAGGGGCCGAAGATCAGGTTGGCCAGGCCGCTGACGTTGCCGGTGTCGTGGTTGACCTTGTCCAGGCCCTTGGCGCCGCCGAAGCTGATCTTCGCGACACTGACCAGCAGGCTGATCATCACCGCGAGGCCGAGCAGCAGGCCGGCGGCCCGCTGGCCCTTGATCGTCTCGACCAGTGAGTCCGACGAGTCGACACCGACCAGCATGATCACGAACAGGAACAGCATCATGACCGCGCCGGAGTAGACGAAGACCTGGATGATGCCCAGGAACTCGGCCTGCTCGGCGATGTAGAAGACACCGAGCATGACCATGGTCAGCGCCATACCCATGGCGGCGTGGACCGCCTTGCGAGCGAACAGCAGCGCCAGCGCACCGGCGACCGCGAGCGGTGCGCCGAAGAAGAACAGCGTTGCCTCCGCGCCTCCGAGTCTCATGCTGTGTGTCCTTCCGAGTCGGCAGCACCGGCGTGCGCGGCCACCCAGTCCTGCTGAGCGGTCGTCGCGCCGGTCACCTTGCCCTGGTAGTAGTCGCGCTCCTCCATGCCCTCCACCATCGGGTGCGGGGCCGGCGTCATACCGGACTGGAGCGGAGCGAGCAGCTGCTCCTTGGTGAAGATCAGGTCCGCGCGGTTGTTGTCGGCGAGTTCGTACTCGTTGGTCATCGTGAGCGCACGCGTCGGGCACGCCTCGATGCACAGACCGCAGAAGATGCAGCGCAGGTAGTTGATCTGGTAGACGCGGCCGTAACGCTCGCCCGGCGAGAACCGCTCGCCGGCCGCGTCGTCGTTGTTCGCGCCCTCGACCAGGATCGCGTCGGCCGGGCAGGCCCACGCACACAGCTCACAGCCGACGCACTTCTCCAGTCCGTCCGGGTGGCGGTTCAACTGGTGCCGGCCGTGGAAGCGCAGCTGGGTGGGCCGCTTCTCCTCGGGGTACTCCTCGGTGGTGACCTTGCGGAACATCGTCGCGAAGGTCACCCCGAAACCGGCCACCGGAGCGAACATCTCGGACAGGAAACCCTGCTTCTGCTCGCCGTCGGCAGCACCGCCGGCCTGCTTGTCGGCGCGCTTGTTCGTGCGCTTGTCGTTGTCAGCCACGGGTGTCCTCCTCCTCGGAATCGGTCTCGGCCGGTCGGGTCGCGTCCGCCGTCTCACCGGCGCTGTATGCCGCGGAGGGCGTCAACGCCGGAGCCGGCTCCCGCAGGACCTGGCCGGGCAGCGGCGGCACCGGATAACCACCGGCATACGGGTCGACCTCGGTCGGCTGCTCGGGGATCGCCTTCTCCCTGGCAGCCGCCTTGTAGTCGTAGATCCAGGCGGCGGCGAGCACCAGCAGCACGATGATCACGATGGTGATCAGGGTCGACCGATGCAGTCGGCCACCCCAGACCATGGTCTTGCCCAGGAAGCCCTCGTTCGAGGCGCGCAGGAACGCGACCGCGACCACCCACACCAGGGTGCTCGGGATGAGGACCTTCCAGCCCAGCCGCATGAACTGGTCGTACCGGACACGCGGCAACGAACCACGCAGCCAGACGAAGAAGAACATGAACAGCCACAGCTTGATGACGAACCACAACAGGCCCCACCAGCCGCCGTTGAACATGCCGCCGCCGATGGCCGCGATTCCCGGAGGCGCCTGCCAGCCACCGAGGAACAGCGTGGTGGCCAGGCCGGAGACGGTGAACATGTTGACGTATTCGCCGAGGAAGAACATCGCGAACTTCAGCGAGGAGTACTCGGTGTGGAAACCACCGGTCAGCTCACCCTCACCCTCGGCGAGGTCGAACGGCAGTCGGTTGGTCTCACCGATCATGGTGATGATGTAGACGCCGAACGAGAAGAACGCCGGGATGCAGAACCACAGGTTGTTCTGGGCGAGCACGATCTGGCTGGTCGACATCGAACCCGCGTAGAGGAAGACAGCCACGAGCGCCAGACCCATCGCGATCTCGTACGAGATCACCTGGGCGCTGGATCGCAGACCACCCAGCAGCGGGTATGTCGAGCCGGAGGACCAGCCGGCCAGCACGATGCCGTAGACGCCGACACCGGCGACCGCGAGCACCAGCAGCACCGCGACCGGGACGTCGGTCAGCTGCAGCGGCGTGTAGTGGCCGAACATCCACACGTTGCCGGACAACGGGATGATCGCGAACGACACGAACGCCATCGCACCGGCGATGATCGGCGCCAGGACGAACATCAGCTTGTCCGCGTTGCGGGGGGTGATGTCCTCCTTCAGCGCCAGCTTCACACCGTCGGCCAGGGTCTGCAGCAGACCGAACGGGCCGGTCCGGTTCGGGCCGGGGCGTTCCTGCATGCGACCGATGACACGTCGCTCGAACCAGATGACGATCAGGGTGTTGACGAGCAGGAAGACGAACAGCAGCAGCGCCTTGATCAGCGACAGCCACCACGGGGTGTCGCTGAAGTCGGCCGCCGGGTTGTCGGTGCTGGTGGCCAGCGCCGGGCCGGCGAGGGCGACGAGATTCACTCCGCACTCTCCTTGTCGGTGGTCGTCACGGTGGCCGGCGCCTTGGCGAGCGTGACGATCGCGCCGCCGTCGGCACCGAGCGTGGCACGCACGGCGCTGTCGGTCGAGTTGGTCGGCACCCACACGACGTAGTCGGGCATGTCGGTGATCACGACGGGCAGGGTGATCGAGCCGTCCTTGGTGGACACCTCGAGCCGCTCCCCCTCGCTGACGCCGACGCTGGCGGCGGTCGCCGCCGACAGCCGGGCCACCGACGCGAAGGCGGTGCCGGCCAGGAACGGCTCGCCGTCCTGCAGCGCACCCTTGTCGAGCAGGTGCGTCCAGGTCGACAGCACGGCCTCGCCGATGAGCGGGCGCGGGACGCCGCGGGACTTCACCCGCGGGCGGGCCGGACGCTCACCGGTGAACGCGCCGAGTTCACGCATCTCCGCACGGACCTGGTCGGTCGAGCGGGTGCCCAGGAACTCGCCGAGCTCGGCGGCCAGCAGGTCGAGCGCGCGGAAGTCGGCGATGCCGGGGCTCTCGATGGCCTGCTCGAAGGGCCGCACGCGACCCTCCCAGTTGACGTAGGAGCCGGACTTCTCCTGCTGCGCAGCAACCGGGAGTATGACGTCGGCGTACGGCGCGACCGCGCTCTCGCGAGCCTCGAGCGACACCACGAACGCCTTCTCCAGTCCGGCCTGGGCCGTGTGCTGGTCGGGCAGGTCGCGCGGGTCGACCCCGCCGACGACCAGGCCGGCGAGCTCACCCGAAGCGGCCGCGGCCAGGATCGCGCCGGTGTCCCGGCCGACCTGCTCGGGCAGGTCCGTGGCACCCCACACCGCACCGACCTCGCTGCGGGCAGCGGCGTCGGACACCGGGCGTCCGCCCGGCAGGAGGTTGCCGATGGCACCAGTCTCGAGCGCACCGCGCTCACCGGCGCGACGCGGCACCCAGGCCACGCGGGCGCCCTTGGCCTGCGCGAGGGCGAGCACGGACGACAGCGCACCGGGCACGGTCGCCATCCGCTCGCCGACCATGATGATCGAGTCGGCGCTCAGCTGCTGGGCGGTCTCGGCCAGGTCACCGCTGGCGGCGGTGATCGCGTCGAGCACCTCGGCCTCGGTGCCGGGTGCGGCCGCGATCAGCGAGCCACCCATCTTGGCCAGGCCGCGGGTCACGAACGGTGCGACCGACATGACCTTGGTGCCGTTCTTGCGGTTGCCCTTGCGCAGCCGCAGGAAGACGATCGGCGACTCCTCCTCGGGCTCGATGCCGACCAGCAGCACCGACGGTGCGTGCTCCAGGTCGGAATAGGTGACGGACGCGGCCGCGCCCTCACCATCGGGTCCGGTCGCCACGACGGCGCTCGCCAGGAAGTCGGCCTCCTCGGCCGACAGCGGCCGGGCGCGGAAGTCGATGTCGTTGGTGTCGAGCACCAGACGCGCGAACTTGCTGTAGGCGTAGGCGTCCTCGGCGCTGATGCGACCGCCGGTGAGCACACCGACACCGCCCGCGGCCTTGGCCTGCGCGATGCCCTTGGCGGCGATCTCGAGTGCCTCGGGCCACGCGGCGACCCGCAGCTCGCCGTTCTCGTCGCGCACCAGCGGCGTCTCGAGACGCTTGCTGGTGGCGTACTTGAAGGCCCAGCGACCCTTGTCGCAGTTCCACTCCTCGTTCACCGCCGCGTCGTCCAGCGCCATACGACGCAGCACGACACCGCGACGGTGGTCGGTGCGGATGGAGCAGCCGCTGGCGCAGTGCTCACACACCGACGGCGTCGACATCAGGTCGAACGGCCGGGACCGGAAGCGGTATGCCGCGCCGGTCAGCGCACCCACCGGGCAGATCTGCACGGTGTTGCCGGAGAAGTAGGACTCGAACGGCTTCTCCTCGTAGATGCCGACCTGCTGCAGCGCACCGCGCTCGATGAGCGCGATGAACGGGTCGCCGGCGATCTGGTCGGAGAACCGGGTGCAGCGGGCGCAGAGCACGCAGCGCTCACGGTCCAGCAGCACCTGGCTGGAGATGTTGATCGGCTTGGGGTAGGTCCGCTTGATGTCGTCGAAGCGGGACTTCGGCCGGCCGTTGCTCATCGCCTGGTTCTGCAGGGGGCACTCGCCGCCCTTGTCGCAGACCGGGCAGTCCAGCGGGTGGTTGATGAGCAGCAGCTCCATCACACCCTGCTGCGCCTTGTCGGCCACCGGCGAGGAGATCTGGGTCTTGACCTCCATGCCCTCGGTCGCCTCGATGGTGCAGGACGCCTGCGGCTTGGGCATCGCCCGCATCGAACCGTCCGGGCCGGGGGTCGAGATCTCGACGAGGCACTGGCGGCAGGCGCCGACCGGCTCCAGCAGCGGGTGGTCGCAGAACCGCGGGATCTGCACGCCGACGTCCTCGGCAGCACGGATCACCAGCGTGCCCTTGGCCACGCTGACCGGCACACCGTCGACGGTGAGCGACACGCTCTCCGGCGGGGGCGGCGGTGTCGCTGCCTCGCCGCCGGATGCGGATGAAGTGACGGTCGTCATACGGACGCGGTCTCCTTCTGGGTGGAAGCGGCCGGGAAGAGCGCCGAACCCTCGGGCGGGAAGGCCTCCCACCACGGGGCGTGCATGCCGGCCTCGAACTCTTCACGGAAGTACTGCACGGCCGAGGTGACCGGGCTGGTGGCGCCGTCGCCGAGGGCGCAGAACGAACGGCCCAGGATGTTGTCGCAGATGTCGACGAGCTTGTCGATGTCGTCCTGCGTTCCCTGGCCCAGCTCGAGCCGCGTCATGATCTGCTTCAGCCAGAACGTGCCCTCACGGCACGGGGTGCACTTGCCGCAGGACTCGTGCGCGTAGAAGTCGATCCAGCGGCTGACGGCGCGGACCACCGAGGTGGTCTCGTCGAAGATCTGCAGCGCACGGGTGCCGAGCATCGAACCGGCCGCGGCGACCGACTCGAAGTCGAGCGGCACGTCCAGGTGTACGTCGGTGAAGATCGGCGTCGACGAACCACCGGGGGTCCAGAACTTCAGCCGGTGGCCCTCGCGGATGCCGCCGGCCATGTCCAGCAGTTCGCGCAGCGTGATGCCGAGCGGTGCTTCGTACTGGCCGGGACGCGTGACGTGACCGGAGAGGCTGAAGATGCCGAAGCCCTTGGACTTCTCGGTGCCCATGTCGCCGAACCAGTCGGCACCCTTGCCCACGATCAGCGGAACCGACGCGATGGACTCGACGTTGTTCACCACAGTGGGCCGGGCGTACAGACCGGCGACGGCCGGGAACGGCGGCTTCAGGCGGGGCTGGCCGCGACGGCCCTCGAGGCTGTCCAGCAGCGCGGTCTCCTCGCCGCAGATGTAGGCACCTGCGCCGGCGTGGACGGTGACCTCCAGGTCGAACCCGGTGCCGTGGATGTCCTTGCCGAGGTGACCCGCGGCATACGCCTCCTCGACCGCGCGCATCAGGCGGCGGTAGACGTGCACGGTCTCACCGCGCAGGTAGATGAAGGCGTGGTGGCACCCGATGGCGTATGACGTGATCGCGACACCCTCAATGAGGAAGTGCGGTGCCGCCATCATCAGCGGGATGTCCTTGCAGGTGCCCGGCTCCGACTCGTCGGCGTTGACCACGAGGTAGCGGGGACCGCCGTCGGGCTTGGGCAGGAACGACCACTTCAGGCCGGTCGGGAAGCCCGCGCCGCCACGACCGCGCAGCCCGGAGTCCTTGGTCATGTCGACCAGGGTGGATGCCTCCATGCCCAGCGCCTTGTCGAGCGCCTGGTAGCCGTCGTGCTTGAGGTAGGTGTCCAGCGTCCAGGACTGCGGGTCGTCCCAGAACTTGGTGAGGATGGGAGTCAGCGTGGTGGCCATCACTTCTCCTTCGTGGCGGACTCGGCGGTGCCGTGTCCCTCGGTGCCGGAGTGCGCTTCACCGGGCTGGGGCTGCTGCCCGGTGCCGGCGGGGTTCTGCTGCTCGCTGGTGGCCTCGCCGGCCGCACCGGGTGCGCTCCAGCCGTTCTCCTTGGCCAGCTTCAGACCCTCCAGGCTCGGACCGCCGGCACCGACGCCCTCGTCGGCGAGGCCGTCGGGGAAACCGGCCAGCGTGCGGGAGACCTGCTTGAACGTGCACACGCGGTTCGCGCCGCGGGTGGGCTTGACGTCCTTGCCGGCGCGCAGGTCCTCGACCAGCTTGATGGTCGACTCGGGGGTCTGGTTGTCGATGAACTCCCAGTTGGCCATGACGACCGGGGCGTAGTCGCAGGCCGCGTTGCACTCGACGCGCTCGAGGGTGATCTTGCCGTCCTCGGTCGTCTCGTCGTGGCCGATGCCCAGGTGCTCGGAGACCGCCTCGAAGATCAGGTCGCCGCCCATCACCGCGCACAGCGTGTTGGTGCAGACACCGACGGTGTATTCGCCGTTGGGGTGGCGCTTGTACTGCGTGTAGAACGTCGCCACACCCGAGACCTCGGCATCGGTGAGGCCGAGTTTCTCCGCGCAGAAACTGACGCCGCGGCCGGTGACGTATCCGTCGACGCTCTGGATCAGGTGCAGCATCGGCAGCAGGGCCGAGCGCTTCTCCGGGTAGCGACCGATGATCTCGTCGGAGTCGGTGTTCAGCTGGGCCAGCTGCTCGGCGGTGTAGGGCTCCGAGCTGGCTTGCAGCGGCGTGTGCTCGTGGAACGGCTCCGCCAGTGCGTGCTCGACGTGCTCTTCAAGACTCAACGGTCTACACCACCCATGACAGGATCGATCGAAGCGACGGCGACGATGACGTCGGCGACCGAGCCGCCCTCGGCCATCGCAGCGACCGCTTGCAGGTTGTTGAAGGACGGGTCGCGGAAGTGCGCCCGGTAGGGGCGGGTGCCTCCGTCGGACACCGTGTGACAGCCGATCTCGCCCTTGGGGCTCTCGATCGCGGCATACGCCTGACCCGGCGGCACCCGGAAGCCCTCGGTCACCAGCTTGAAGTGGTGGATGAGGGACTCCATCGACTCGCCCATGATCTCGCGGATGTGGTCCAGGCTGTTGCCCTGACCGTCCGACCCGACGGCAAGCTGCGCCGGCCAGGCGATCTTCTTGTCCTCGACCATGACCGGGCCGGGGTTCTCGTCGAGCCGCTGGATGACCTGCTCCACGATCCGCAGCGACTGGTACATCTCGTCGATGCGCACCCGCAGGCGGGCGTAGGCGTCGCAGGTGTCACGGACCGGGACGTCGAAGTCGTACGTCTCGTAACCGCAGTACGGGTCGGCCTTGCGCAGGTCGTGCGGCAGGCCGGCCGAGCGCAGCACCGGCCCCGTCATACCCAGCGCCATACAGCCGGTGAGGTCGAGGTAGCCGACGTCGACGGTGCGGCCCTTGAGGATCGGGTTCTCGTTGAGCAGCGCCTCGAGCTCGCCGATGCCCTTGCGGACCAGCGGGATGTTCTCGCGGACCTGGTCGATCGTGCCGGCCGGGAGGTCGGAGGCGACGCCGCCAGGGCGGATGTACGCGTGGTTCATGCGCAGACCGCTGATGGCCTCGAAGATCCGCAGGATGCGCTCGCGCTCGCGGAAGCCGATGGTCATGACGGTCGTCGCGCCCATCTCCATGCCGCCGGTGGCGAGGCAGACCAGGTGCGAGGTGATGCGGTTGAGCTCCATCATCAGCACCCGAATCGCCTGGGCGCGCGCCGGGATCTGGTCGGTGATGCCGAGCAGCTTCTCCACCGACAGGCAGTAGACCGCCTCGTTGAAGATCGGCATGACGTAGTCCATGCGGGTGCAGAAGGTCACGCCCTGGGTCCAGGTGCGGAACTCCATGTTCTTCTCGATGCCGGTGTGCAGGTAACCGATGCCCGCCCGGGCCTCGGTGACCGTCTCGCCGTCCAGTTCGAGGATCAGCCGCAGCACGCCGTGCGTCGACGGGTGCTGGGGACCCATGTTGACGACGATCCGCTCCTCGTGCAGAGCCGCGGCCTCGTCGACCAGGTCGTCCCAGTCACCGCCGGAGGCGTTCAGCACCGGGGTGTCGTCGTCGACGTCGTGTGTCGTGGCGCCGAAGGCGTCAGTCTGTGCGGTCACTTGTAGGACCTCCTGTCGTCCGCCGGGGGCACCGTGGCTCCCTTGTACTCCACCGGTATGCCGCCGAGCGGGTAGTCCTTGCGCTGCGGGTGGCCGGGCCAGTCGTCCGGCATCAGGATCCGGGTCAGGGCCGGGTGGCCGTCGAAGATGATCCCGAACATGTCCCAGGTCTCGCGCTCGTGCCAGTCGGCACCCGGGTAGGTCTCGACGATCGACGGGATGTGCGCATCACTGTCCGGCACCGCGACCTCGACGCGAACACGCTTGCTGCCGTTGGTGATCGAGACGAAGTGATAGACGGCGTGCAGCTCGCGACCGGTCTCCTCCGGGTAGTGCACACCGCTGACGCTGCGGCACTGCTCGAAGCGCAGCGTCGGCTCGTCACGCAGTGCCTGCGCGACCACCGGCAGGTGCTCGCGGGCCACGAACAGCGTGAGCTCGCCGCGGTCCACCACGACCCGCTCGACCGCGGCGGCGTAGTCGCCACCGCGCTGGGCCAGGGCCGACTCGAGGGAGTCGGTCAGCTGGTCGAAGTAGCCGCCATACGGCTTGGCGGCGGAGCCGGGGAACAGCACCGGACGGTTCAGGCCGCCGTAGCCGCTGGTGTCACCACCGAGCGAGGCGCCGAACATGCCGGTGCGGTCGGCGACCTTGATCGGCTCGCCGACGGTCGTGGTCTCCACGAGTTCGTTCGGGGTGACCGCGTCGGTCGTCGTCGCCTCGGCGCTCGGTGCGTCGGGCGTCTTCTTCTCGTCGCTCACGCGAGCAGCCCCTTCATCTGGTGCGTCGGCGTCGCGGCCATCGCGGCCTGCTCGGCAGCGCGAGCGGCCTCGACCCGGTTGACGCCCAACTTGCTGCCCTGGATCTGCTTGTGCAGTTCGAGGATGGCGTTCAGCAGCATCTCCGGACGCGGCGGGCAGCCCGGCAGGTAGATGTCGACCGGTATGACGTGGTCGACACCCTGCACGATCGCGTAGTTGTTGAACATGCCGCCCGAGCTGGCGCAGACGCCCATCGAGATGACCCACTTGGGCTCCGGCATCTGGTCGTAGACCTGACGCACGACCGGGGCCATCTTCTGGCTGACCCGGCCGGCGACGATCATCAGGTCGGCCTGGCGCGGCGTCGCGCTGAACCGCTCCATGCCGAACCGCGCGATGTCGTAGTCGGGCGTGCCGACGGCCATCATCTCGATGGCGCAGCAGGCCAGGCCGAAGGTGGCCGGCCAGACCGAACTCTTGCGCATGTAGCCGGCAACCTGCTCGACCGTGCTCAGCAGGAAGCCCGCAGGCAGCTTCTCTTCGATTCCCATGTCCGTAGACCTCAATCCCACTCAAGTCCGCCGCGGCGCCATACGAAGGCGTAGGCGACGAACACAGTCACGACGAAGAGCACCATCTCGACGAGGGCGAACAGACCCAGCCGGTCGAACGACACGGCGAACGGGTAGAGGAACACCGACTCGATGTCGAAGATGATGAACAGCATCGCCGTCAGGTAGTACTTGATCGGCACGCGGCCGCCGCCCTCGGCGTGCGGACTCGGCTGGATACCGCACTCGTAGGCGTCGACCTTGGCGCGGTTGTAGCGCTTCGGACCGGCCAGCGAACTGGCGCCGAGCACCGAGAAGATCGCGAAGGCCGCACCGATACCCGCGAAGAACAACAGCGGTGCGTACGAATAGTTCATCTGCTTACGAGTCCTTCCGAACGTCGCTGTTCGAGCTCATGTTCATGCCGCCGGCACCATGCGGGACAACATCGACATCACGCGGTCGTCGAGTTTGCCACCGTGCTCTTCACCGAGGTTGGCCATCACCTTCAACAAGAATCGCATCATCGTCTTGCGTGGCAAGCCGTAACGCACCGCGAAACGCATGATCTCAGGGTGCCCGATGAGCTGCGCGAAGTGTCGGCCCACCGTGAAGTAGCCACCGAGCGCGTCCTTCATCACCGTCGGGTAGGACTGCAGCACCCGCTCGCGGCCGGCGTCGTCCGCGCGGCCGAACGCCTGCGCGACGACCTCGGCGGCCAGGCGGCCGGACTCCATCGCATAGGCGATGCCCTCACCGTTGAACGGGTTGACCATGCCGCCGGCATCGCCGACCAGCATCAGTCCGTCGGCGTAGTGCGGCTGCCGGTTGAAGCCCATCGGCAGGGCGGCACCGCGGATCGGACCGGTGATGGTCTCCTCGTTGTAGGTCCACTCCTCCGGCATCGTGTCGACCCACCGACGCATGACGTCCTTGTAGTCGGTCTTGCCGAAAGCACTGGAGGTGTTGAGGATTCCGAGGCCGACGTTGCTGGTGCCGTCGCCGACACCGAAGATCCAGCCGTAACCGGGGAGCAGAACGCGCTTGCCGTTCTTGTCCTTCGACCACAGCTCGAGCCACGACTCGAGGTAGTCGTCGTCGTGCCGGGGACTCGTGTAGTAGGCGCGCACCGCGACACCCATCGGGCGGTCGTCGCGCTTGTCGCGGCCCATGGCCAGCGAGAGACGGGAGGAGTTGCCGTCGGCCGCGATCACCAGCGGCGCACTGAAGGTCAGCGTGCGGCCGGTCGGACGATCGTTGTCGCCCATCTCCTTGGCCTCGACACCGACGATCGCCCCGGTGCGCTCGTCCTTGATCGCGCCGTTGACGTTGACGCCCTCGCGCAGCCGGGCGCCGTGTTTCACGGCGTGCTTGGCCAGGATGTCGTCGAAGTCCTGGCGCGTGCGCACCAGGCCGTACGGCGGGAAGCTCGCGACGTCGGGCCAGTCGAGCTGCAGCCGCATGCCGCCGCCGATGATCCGCAGACCCTTGTTCTTGATCCAGCCGTCGTCTTCGGGGGTGGGTATGCCGAGTGTGATCAGCTCACGCACGGCTCGTGGGGTCAGACCGTCGCCGCAGACCTTCTCCCGGGGGAAGTGGGTCTTCTCGAGCAACAGCACGTCAAGGCCGGCCATTGCGAGGTAAGCGGCTGTGGCTGATCCACCAGGGCCGGCACCGACGACGATGACGTCGGCACTCTCGTCCAGGGCAGGGCTAACGCCGGGGAGGCTCACGCAGTGAATCTTTCTAGCTTGTGAACGTCTTCACTAACCCATGCACTGTATTCCCAGCGCCTGCGCCGTACCTACTTAGGCGGACCTAAGATCAAGCCGATCGAGTAGCGATGGAGGAGCGCAGCGGGGGAATCGCGTATCGAGATCTACAAAGCCGCCGGCTTGATCGCACGGTGCAGGGCCACGATCCCGCCGGACAGGTTGCGCCATTCGACCTTGCTCCAACCGGCGTCCTGCATCTGCGATGCGATGCCCGCCTGGTCGGGCCAGGCCTGGATGGATTCGGCCAGATAGACGTACGACTCGGCGTTCGAGCCGACCCGGCGCGCGACCCGCGGCAGCGCGGACATGAGGTACTCGCTGTAGACCTTGCGGAACGCCGTGTTGGTCGGGGTCGAGAACTCGCAGATCAGGATCTTGCCGCCGGGCTTGGTGACCCGCCGGAACTCGCGCAGCGCCTCGTGGGTCGACTGCACGTTGCGGAAGCCGAACGACATCGTCACCGCGTCGAAGACGCCGTCGGCGAACGGCAGCTGCATCGCGTCCGCGGCGGTGAAGGCCATGTCGGGCCGCATCTGCTTGCCCTTGGCGAGCATGCCGAGCGAGAAGTCGGCCGGTACGACACGAGCGCCGAGGCGTTCGAACGGCTGACTGCTGGTGCCGGTGCCGGCCGCGATGTCGAGGATCAGATCACCCGGCCGGGCCGCGACGGATTCGACGACCGCCTTCCGCCACCGCCGGTCCTGGCCCATGGACATCACATCGTTGGTGACGTCGTAGCGCGCCGCGACTTGGTCGAACATCTTCGCGACGTCGCGGGGCTGCTTGTCGAGGCTGGCGCGATTCATAACGAGCATTGTCTCGTATGGCGAGAGCCGACCTGCACCCACGTGCGGCGTAAGGTGACCGTTCGTGACCATGCCGTTGCCGCAATCCCACCCGGCTCTGGTGGTGCGTTCAGTGCGCATCCCGGACCCGGGCGATCTCGTCTCGTTGATCCCTGCCGACGCGGAAGCGCCCGTGTGCTGGCTGCGTGAGGGGGACGGTTTCGTCGGGTGGGGCACGGCCACCGCCATACAGACGCACGGGACGTCCCGCTTCGCCGACGCGGAGCAGTGGTGGCGCAGCGTCGTCGACGACGCCGTCGTCCGCACGCAGGTCGACCTGCCCGGCGCCGGCCTGATCGCTGTCGGTTCCTTCGCCTTCGCCGCCGCCTCCGAAGCCGGCGGCGTGCTGCATGTGCCGTCGATCGTCGTCGGCCGCCAACATGACGTCGCGTGGGTCACCACGGTCAGCACGGCCGCCGACCTGTCGGGCGCGCCGCAGCTCGAGCCCAGCGAATGCCCGGACGCACCAACGATTTCCGCGATCGACGACGGAGCGCTGAGTGGCTCCGAGTGGATGACCGCCGTCGGTGCAGCGGTCGATCGCATCCAGTCCGGAGCACTCGACAAGGTGGTCATGGCGCGCGACGTCGTCGTGCAGTCCGAGACCGACATCGATCCGCGGTATCTGCTCCGCAACCTGTCCGACGCCTACCCCAACACGTGGACCTACAGCGTCGACGGCCTGATCGGTGCGACACCGGAGATGCTGCTGCGCCGGCAGAAGGGCCTGGTCACCTCCCGGGTGCTGGCGGGCACGATCCGCCGCACCGGCGACGACGAGCACGACCTGGCGCTGGCCGCCTCCCTCGCCCGGTCCAGCAAGGACCTCGAGGAGCACGAGTACGCCGTGCGGTCGGTCGCCGACGCACTCTCCCCGCACTGTTCGTCGATGAACGTGCCGGAGTCACCGTTCGTGCTGCACCTGCCCAACGTGATGCACCTGGCGACCGACGTCGCAGGCGTGCTGCACGAGGACGTGTCGTCGCTCAGCCTCGCCGCGTCGCTGCACCCGTCGGCCGCCGTGTGCGGCACACCGACCCTCGCCGCACGGGACCTGATCGCCGAGCTGGAGCAGATGGACCGCCGCCGGTATGCCGGACCGGTCGGCTGGCTGGACGCGGCCGGCGACGGCGAGTGGGGCATCGCCCTGCGCTGCGGAGAGCTCGAAAGTCCCTCTCAGATGCGGATCTTCGCCGGCTGCGGGATCGTCGCAGGGTCCCAGCCGGAGTCCGAGCTCAGGGAGTCGGACGCCAAACTGGTCCCGATGCGTCAGGCACTCGGCTGCGGGTCGTAACCCTCGACCACGACGATCTCACCGTCGGCGGCCCGCTGCCGGATCTCTCGCGCCGCGGCATACTCCGGCGAGTTGTAGCAGTCCAGCGCCGCCTGGTAACTCGGGAATTCGATGACCACATTGCGCGGTCGGGACGTGCCCTCGACACCCTCGCACTGCCCGCCCCGCACGATCGGCGTGCCGCCGTGCGCGGAGTAGACCGGGTTGGCCACGGCGACGTATTCGGCGTACGCGGCGTCGTCGTGCACCGAGATGCGCGCGATCCAATATCCCTTGGCAGTCATGGCGATTCCTTCGTGTCGATGGTGATCCGTCAGCCATTCAACAACAGCCGGAGCGCACCCGGGAGGGCCCGGGCGCTGACCGGTGCGGGCGCGACGGGATCGCCGTCGGCATACGCCATGACGTCGTCTGCCTCGATGCGCACGGACGCCCCGCGTGCGACGGTGACCTCGGGGTTCTTCAGGTGCGTGCCGCGGTAGAGCTGCGGCAGGGCCCGCACGAACTTCACTCGACTGCCGGCCCCGACCATGACGACGTCGAGCAGTCCGTCGTGGACGTCGGCGTCCGGCGCGATGTGCATACCCTTGCCGTAGAAGCCGGAATTGGCTGCAATCACTGTGAATCCGCGATATTCGAAGACCTCGTTGTCCACCTGGACGCGGTAGGTGCGGGGACTGAACTGCATCAGTCCACGCACCGACGCCAGTTGATACTGCAGGGAGGACGGCAGTCGTCCGGGGCTGGAGTTGACCAGCTCCGACACGCGTGAGTCGACGCCCGCATAGACACTGCCCACCACGATGCGGTCCGCGACCTCGATCGCGTCGACCTTCGCCTCCACGCCGCCGACGGCCAATCGTGCTGCGTCATGGATGTTCTCGGGTATGCCGAGCTGGCGAGCGAAGTCGTTGCCGCGGCCGCTGGGGATGATCGCCGCGGTCACGTCGTACGTGTGCAGCGGTCCGGCCATGCTGCTGACCATCCCGTCGCCGCCGACCACGACACAGGTCTCCCCCGCCGCCGCGGTGTCGCGGACCAATCCGTCCGCCGCTTCGATGCCGGGCGAGAAGGTGATCCGCACGGCGCTGCCGCTGTCACCGAGGTCGGCAGCGACCTCGCGGGCGACCTGGACGGCCCGGCCGCCGCCGGACAACGGGTTGGCGATGACGTGGAAAGCCTTCATGGAATGAGCACTCCGGGGTTCATGATGCCCTCAGGATCCAGGGCGGCCTTGAGAGCGCGCAAGGCCGCCACGCCGGGCGCGCCGATCTCGTCGGCCAGCCACGGCCGATGATCGCGGCCGACCGCGTGGTGATGGGTGATGGTGCCGCCGGCCGCGCGGATGGCATCGCTCGCCGCCTGCTTGACCGGAGCCCATTGCGCGGCGCCGTCATCCGCTTCGCGCATCGCGACGGTGAAGTAGAGCGACGCCCCCGCGCGATAGACGTGCGAGATGTGGCAGAGCACCAGCGGGTCGACCCCCTGTGCGCCGGCCGCGTCCGCGATCGCGCCCTTCACGGCGTCGTACAGCGTCGTCAGGTTGCTCCAATATGTCGCCGTCTCAAGGGTTTCGACCAGCACACCCTCGTCGAGCAACGCATCCCGCAGGTATGGCGCACTGAACCTGCCGGACGCCCACGCCTCGCCACCCTGCGCACCGGCCAGTTCGCCGCCGAGGCCCTGCAAGGTCTCGGTGACCTCGGCGCGCATCCGTGCGACGCGGGCCGGAGTGCCTTCGAAGCCGCAGACCATCTGTGTCCCACCCGCGTCGGAGATCCCGATCGCGGAGGGGTCGCTGAGGTTGATCGCGGTCTCGGTCTCGTCGGACAGCCGCAGCACGGTGGGATTGATCCCGTCCTGGACCAGCGTGCGCATCGCGGTCGCGCCGTCGGTGAACGACGCCCAGCGCCAGGTCTCGTAGACGCGCTCGGTCGGCACCGGTCGCACCATCACCGTGACGTCCGTGATGACGCCAAGGGTGCCCTCGGACCCGAGCACGAGCTGCTTCAGATCCGGGCCGGCCGCACTGGCTGGGGCGCGCCCGACCTGCCACGCGCCGCGCGCGGTCGCGACGGTCAGACCGACCACCATCCCGTCGAATCTCCCGTAACCGGAGGACGATTGGCCGCTGGAACGGGTCGCCGCGAACCCGCCGATGCTGGCGAACTCGAAGGACTGCGGATAGTGCCCCAGGGTCAGGCCGCGCTCGGCGAGCAACGCCTCGGCCTGCGGGCCGAGCAGTCCGGCCTGCAACGTCGCGGTCAGCGAGACGGCGTCGACGGCGACGGGCCGGTCCAGCCGGCCGAGGTCCAGGGAGACGACGCCCGCGTGGTCGCCGCGCTCGGCGACGAGACCGCCGACCACCGACGTGCCCCCGCCATACGGCACCACGGCGACGCGACGCGCCGCACACTCGCGCAGCACCGCGACCACTTCGTCGGTGTCGCCCGGGCGCACGACCAGGTCCGGGGCGTCGTCGAAGTCGCCCTCTCGCGCCGCGAGCAGGTCGGGAGTGGACTTGCCACGGGTGTGGTGGACCCGCTCCTCGGTGTCCTGCGTGACGTGCTCGGCCCCCACAACGGCGGACAGCGCCGCGCGGACGTCCCCGTCGAGCGCAGGAGCCGGCAGCTCGACATCCGCGAGCGGCACGGTCTCGCGAGGCCGAATCTCGCCGAATGCCAAGGCGATCAGGTCCTGCGCGCCGTCGGGCAACGTCGCATCGTGCTCGGGGTCGCCCCATCGTGACCAGTGCATCTGTTCCCTCTCCGCCAACTTTCGTGCGACGGCACTCGCCGCTGTCCCGCTGTTACAGTGTGACACATGGCAGCACTTCGTAACAGCTCGGCGATCTCTGATGATCGGTTGCTGACCGCCGCTCGCGAGTGCCTGCTCGCGGTCGGCTGGCGACGTACGACGATGACCGATGTCGCGCGCCGGGCCGGGGTCTCGCGCATGTCGGTCTACCGCCGATGGCCGGACATGACCGCACTCATCGGTGACCTGATGACGCGGGAATGGTCCACCGTCGGCGCCGATCTGACCGAACGCGAGGCAGATCCGGACGCCCGGTTGATCGCCGAGGCGGTCTGCGAAGTGGCGGCGCAGATCCGCCGGGGTGATCTCTTCCGGAAGATCGTGGAGGTCGACCCGGAGTTGCTCATCCCCTATCTGCTGGTCCGTCGCGGGCGCACGCAGGACGCCATGCTCGAGGCCGTGACCGCGGCAGTGCGCGCCGGCCAGGACGGGGCCGATGTCCGCTCCGGCGATCCCGCGCTGCTGGCTCGGTCCATCCTGTTGATGGCGATCGGATTCGTCTTCTCCGCACCGACGATGTCGGATGAATCCGTGGACGAGACAGCACTTTTCGGTGAGCTGCGGCTCGCGCTGGAAAGCTACCTGCGACGTCACCCCACGAAGTTTCTCCCCCGCTCCGCTCCTCCGAATACTTCGCGGGGGCCCCGATGAACGGCGCGTCCGCGTCCTTGAACGCCGGCCGACGGATGCGGGAGCTGGCCGAGGCCACTGACGGGCGGGTCGTCGACCTGCTGGTGATCGGTCTCGGCGCCACCGGCGCCGGCGTGGCACTCGACGCCGCGACGCGTGGGCTGAGTGTCGTCGCGATCGATGCGCACGATCTTGCGTTCGGCACCTCCCGGTGGAGCTCGAAGCTCGCGCACGGCGGCCTTCGGTACCTCGCGTCCGGGAAGGTTGGCATCGCGCACGAGAGCGCCGTCGAACGCGGCATCATGATGACCACCACGGCGCCGCACCTGGTCCGCAGCGCCCGCTGGGTCGTTCCCCACTACGACACCGGATCCCGACGCGAAAGCCTCCTGACGATGGGCGGATTCGTCGCCGGCGACGTGCTCCGGCGAGTCGCCCGCACCCCGAGCTCGGTGCTGCCTCGCCCGCGGCGACTGTCCGCCGCCGACGCAGTCCGGCTCGCACCGGGCATCCAGCGGACCGGCCTGACCGGCGCGAGCCTCGGCTGGGACGGCCAACTCGTCGACGACGCCCGGTTGGTCACCGCGATCGCCCGCTCCGCGGCGCTGTATGGCGCCAAGGTCCTGACCAGGGTCCGGGCGATCGAGACGACCGGCGCGGGCGCACGGGTCCGCGACGAGCTGACCGGTGAAGAGCACGACATCGCGGCCCGCGCGGTCGTCAACGCGACCGGTGTGTGGGCCGATCAGCTCGACCCGCGCATCCACCTGCGCCCGTCCCGCGGCACCCACCTGGTGGTGCGATCGACGGCGTTGGCATCGATGGATTGCGTTGTCAATGCTCCGGTTCCGGGTCACTTCGGCCGATTCGTCTTCACTCTGCCGCAGCTGGACGGCACCACCTACGTCGGGCTCACCGACGAGGCGGCGGACGGCGACGTGCCGGACATACCCACGCCGACCGACGCCGAGATCGACTTCCTGCTCGACACGATCAACCCGGTGCTGACCGCCACGCTCACCCGGGAGGACGTCATCGGCACTTATGCCGGGCTGCGGCCACTCCTGGAGGCGGACGGCGCCACCAGCGACATCTCCCGGCGGCATGCCGTCCTCACCGCACCGGACGGCCTGGTGACGGTCGTCGGTGGCAAGCTCACGACCTATCGGCGGATGGCGCAGGATGCGGTGGACGCCGCAGTCGCGAACCGGTCGCTGACGGCGGGACCTTGCGTCACCGCCACCACGCCGCTCGTCGGTGCCGGGCACACACCGGCGACACTCGACGCACCCGCGCGACTCGTCCGTCGGTACGGCAGCGAGGCCGCCGCCGTGCTGTCCGACGATCCGGCGCGCAACGAGCCGATCAGTGCCGACATACCCACGACGCCAGCGGAGTTCGACTTCGCCCTGCGACACGAGGGTGCGCTCGACATCGACGACCTGCTCGACCGGCGCACCCGCATCGGCCTCGTGCCGGCCGACCGGGCAGTCGCGGAAACCGTTGCCCAGGAGGCAGTTTCGGCATACAGCTGACCGTCAGGCGGCGAGGAACTGCTTCCACCCACCGGGTGGCTTCGTGCCGAACGGCACGGTGCGCAGCTTGGCCAGCACTGCTGGATCCTGCGCCTCGATCCAGTCGACGAGCTGCCGGAAGGACACGATCCGCGCATCCGGATAGGTGGCGATCTTGCGCATCACCCGCTCGACGGCGGTCATGTAGATGCCGCCGTTCCAGCCCTCGAAGTGGTTGCCGATGATCAACGGCGCACGGTTGGAGTCGTAGACCCGCCGGAAGCCGGCCAGGTAGGTGTCGACGGCCTCCTGCTCCCAGCCCGGCCGCCGCGACGGCTTCCCTCGCGTCGTGCCGCCGGTCTGGTTGAACATGATGTTGTAGTCCATCGAGATGACCTGACCGGTGTGCCCGGCGAACGGGATCGACTGCATCGACAGGTCCCACAGGTTGCGGTCCTTGGACGGCCACATCTGGATGCCGGTCTTGCTGGTGTCGTACCGCCAGCCGAGCTTGGACGCGGTGACGCGCAGGTTGTCGGCGCCCTCCAGACAGGGTGTGCGGCCGCCGACCAGCTCCTTCTCGTAGTCGAAGGGCAGTGGCGGCAGATCGGTGAACCCGGTGTTGGTGCGCCAGTTCTCGACGAACTGCTTCGCCTGCTCGATCTCGCTGCGCCAGTCCGCAGGGGACCATTGACCCACCCCGGTGGGCCCGCAGAAGTGCCCGTTGAAGTGCGTGCCGATCTCGTGGCCCTCCCGCCACGCCTCACCGATGTTCTTGATCGTCGCGTGGATGTCGCCGTCGTCCAGGTAGCCGATGTCCGAGGCGCCGACGGCGTGCCGTGGCGGGTGGTAGAGGTCCTTCTTGGCACGCGGCAGCAGGAACAGACCGGACAGGAACAGCGTCATCGACGCTCCTGTGTCCTTGGCCACTTCCCGGAAGTGCGACAGCAGGTTCAGCCCGTCGATCTCGCCGGCGCCGTCCCAGGAGATGACGACGAACTGCGGCGGCGTCTCGCCGGGCTGCAACCGGTGCGGAGTCGGCTGGTGCGGCTGTGGGCCGGTGTCGGAGGTGGATCCGTCGCCGATCAGTCGCGCCTTCGGGGCGGACGAATGCGACGGCGTCGCCTCGGAGCTCGAATTCCGCCGCGCGGCAGCGACATTCGCGGCGCGCGGCGCGTTGCTGCCGCCGGCGACACCGCAGCCTCCGAGCATCGTCGCGGCACCGACCGCTGCGCCCGCCGCCAGTGCCTCTCGCCTGGAAACCGTCGCCATACGCTCCCCACTCCCCTCGGGTTGCCGGCAATCATCGACCCCTCGCGATGACGTCCCGGTCCACCGTCGCAAACACCGGGACGATCACCAAACTCCTCACGCCGTGCGCCGTATATCGATCGGGTGACGAAATACCCCGGGAACTGGCGGTAAACTGGGCACGAGCAAAGGGACCGGCGCGGCTGTGAGGTGGGAAGTCGCGCGCTGCATCCGTCGTCCCCGCGCGAAAGGCCTTCCACCCCATGTCACCCGCTGCGTCATACCGGCAGCTCTTCGGCCTGACCGGACGCACCTACATCGTCGTCGCGTTCCTCGCCCGCCTGCCACTCGCCATGAGCCAGATGGGCGTCCTCCTTCTCGTGGCGCACACCACCGGCAGCTACGGCGCCGGCGGTGCCACCGCCGGTGCGCTCGCGGTCGCCAACGCGGTCGGTGCGCCGCTGCTCGGCGCCGCGTCCGACCGGCTCGGCCAGCGCACCGTGGTGCTCATTCAGTCGGTCGTCAGCGCCGTCGGCCTGGTGGCCGTCGTCGTCGCCGCCGAGAGCGGCATCCCCTGGGGCTGGGCCGCGGCCGCGGCAGCCGTCGGCGGCTTCTTCATCCCGCAGGCCGGCCCGCTCGCGCGGGTGCGCTGGCGCCCGATCATCACCTCCAGCGGTCGCCCGGGCTCGCCGGTGCGGCTGATCGACACCGCGTTCTCCTACGAAGGCTCGGCCGACGAGGCGTCCTTCGTGCTCGGACCCGCGCTGGTCGGCTCCATCGCTGCCGTCGTCGACCCGGGCGTCGGGATCTGCACGGCGGCAGCCCTGCTCGCCGTCTTCGGGACGTGGTTCGCCATCCATCCGACGGCGCGGTTGCGGTCCTCGCGGACGGGCGTCGCCGCCGTTGGCCGGTTCCTGACACCGGCGCTCGCGACGCTCATGCTCGCGCAGCTGATCATCGGGATGATCTTCGGCTCGGTGCAGACCGGGACCACCATCATCGCCACCGACGCCGGACACGACGGCGTCGCCGGTCTGGTGCAGGCGCTGCTGGGCGTTGGGAGCGTCGTCGCCGGGTTGAGTATGGCGGCACTGCCCGCCCGGATCGGCTATGTCACCCGATGGCGCACGACCGCGGCCGGGCTCTTCGTGCTCGCGGCTCCGCTGCTGCTGGTGCACTCCCTGGCACTGCTGTGCCCGGTGCTCATCGTGCTCGGGTGCTGCGTGGCGCCATACATGATCACGACGTTCACGCTCGGCGAGCAGCTCACCCCGCCGTCGCGCACCGGCGCCGCGATGACGCTGCTCGCGGCTGCGACCGGTCTCGGGTATGCCGTCGGAGCCGCCGTCGCCGGCCGCCTCGGCGACCTGTCCGGTGCGACCGCCGCCTTCGCTGTCACGGTGACCGCAGGTGGACTCGCCTGTGTGCTGGCGCTGCTCGCGGGGCCGATGCTGCGTCGCGCGCACGCGGCCGCCCAGACCGTGACACCCGCCGGTGCCGTCGCCGCGAACACCCCGGCAGTCTGACCCGCCCGCCTGCCGGGCGCCGGTCCCACGCTCTAGGGTTTTGCCATGGCGATCTCGAAGCAGTCCACTGCCCTGAACCTCGCGTCGGCCGCGGCCGCCGGTGCGATCACGCTGGTCCGCCCGGCGCGTTTCCCGAAGTGGGCGCGCCGCGGCCTGCGCTGGGCGAACACCGCCGGGACCGCCGGCTCGATCTTCCTGGTGGTCCGCGGCAACGAGGTCCCCGACGATCACCCGCTGCACAAGGCGCTCAGCGCCAGCGACGTCATGGCCGCCGCGTCCGGCGGGCTGATGCTGGTCACCTCCGGCCTCGGGTTGAAGGCCGACGACAAGGTCGAGGCCTTCCTTCTCAAGCACGGGGTCAAGCACCCGCGGGTGCTGATGGCCGTGGGCGTCGTGGTCGTGCTCTTCGCGGTGAAGACCGTGCAGGACGCCAAGAGCCAGGAGGCGGCGCAGCCCACGGAGGCGACCCGGCCGAAGTCCCCGGCGACGGCGAAGCCCGCCAACCCGGCGCTGCCGACTTCCACCGGGACGCCGGCCCCGGCCACGAGCAGCGTGACCGACACCGAGCAGGACGTTCACCCCGACACCACGCGATGACCGCCTTCGGTCTGGCGGAGGTCCAGGACGCGGCGCGGCGGCTCGACGGCGTCGCACACCGCACGCCGGTCGTAACCTCGTCGCGGCTCGACGCCGAGCTCGGCGTCGCGGTGCACCTGAAATGCGAGAACCTGCAACGGATGGGCGCCTTCAAGTTCCGCGGCGCCTACAACGCGCTCAGCAGACTCGACGACGACGCGCGCGCGGCCGGTGTCGTCGCCTTCTCCTCCGGCAACCACGCGCAGGCCGTGGCGCTCGCCGCCCGACTGCTCGGCATACCCGCCACGATCGTGATGCCGACGGACGCCCCGCAGATCAAACTCACCGCCACCAAGGGGTATGGCGCACAGGTCGTCACCTACGACCGGCGCACCGAGGACCGTGCCGCGATCGCGCGTGAGCTCGCCGCGCGGGACGGCCGGACCGTCATACCCCCGTTCGACAACGCGCACATCGCCGCCGGACAGGGCACCGCCGCACTGGAGCTGCTGGAGGACGTTCCCGACCTGGACGTCGTCATCGCCCCGCTCGGCGGCGGCGGGCTGCTCAGCGGGACGGCCGTCGCGGCACGCGGGATCCGTTCATCGGTGCGGGTGTTCGGTGCCGAGCCGGCCGCCGGTGACGACGGGAAGCAATCGTTCGACGCGGGCCGGATCGTGCAGATCCCGGTGCCCGAGACGCTTGCCGACGGCGCGCAGACGACGGCTCTGGGCGAGTTGACCTTCCCGATCATTCGCGAGCTCGTCGAGGACATCGTGCTGGTGACCGACGCCGAACTCGTCGCCGGCATGCGGTCGCTCGCGCACACCTGCAAGCTGGTCGTCGAGCCGACCGGTGCGCTCGCGCTGGCCGCCGCACGCACTCTCGCCCCGTCGCTGCCGGGCGCGAAGGTCGGGGTCATCCTCTCCGGCGGCAACGTC
Organism: Flexivirga sp. G2; assembly: GCF_055397625.1. NCBI lineage: Bacteria > Bacillati > Actinomycetota > Actinomycetes > Micrococcales > Dermacoccaceae > Flexivirga > Flexivirga sp. G2. The sequence goes on along the minus strand of NZ_AP039675.1, from coordinate 625,055 downwards.
GACCTGGGTCGTTACGCCGGGCTGCTCGCCGGCCGCTGAGCAGGACTCAGTCGGCCGTCGCCGCACGCAGCTTCGCTGCGAGCGCCGGGCCCAGAGTGGTGGCGAAGGTCTTCGACACGTGGCCGGGGTTGAAGAAGACCGGTACACCACCCATCACCGGCGGGCACGACCCGCCACGGCAGTAAAGGTTCTCGACGTTCGCGAAGGTCACACCCGCCATACCTCGCGCCGCCTGCCGTTGCGCCTCGTATGCCGGGAACGCGGCGGACTGCCGGAGTGCACAGTCCTTTCCGCCGTCCGCACCGGAGCGAGCGACACAGTCCAAGGTGTCCTGCTGTGCCTGCGGCGCGTCCTGCAGGACGATGACCTGCTTGCCGGATTTCGTGAGCCGTTGCCAGGCCGCCCGCATGCCCTGTTCGGTCTCGCGTCGCTGCGTCGGCGTGACCGTCGCATCGCCGGACTCCTTTCGGGTCACGATGACGACGTCGATGGTCCGGTCGTGTGCGATCTTGTCCAGCATTCGCTGTCGCCACGCATGGCATGCGTCCTTGTCCCGATCGACGACCGGTATTTCGTAGGTCGTCAGGTAGCAGCCGGCCTTACCCGCCACGTCGATCCGCCAATCGAGCTTCGCGGCAGCCTTCGCATATGCGGGGATCAACGAGTTGTTGTGCGAGTCGCCGACAGCGAGCGCATGCACCTTCGCGCCGGACCGAGGACCGAGCGTACAGGTGTGCAACGTCGAATCTCCTTGGGAAGACCAGCATTCCGCGCGGTTCCCGTCGTCCTTCGGCAGCGAGGCGAGGTCAGGCGTGAGTTGCCCCGGCACCGCACACTTCGCATCGCCCAGCGAGGGCGCCCCCACACACGGGTTCTCGCCGGCGAGCACTGCGGCGACTCGGTCCTTCGACTGAGCAGCGTCGTGCTGCACCATCCCCAGCCCGCTGGTGCCGATGACGAGCGCGGTGATCACGCCACCGATGACGACGGCACCGCTCCGGCTCCGCCAGGTCACGGAGCCGTGTGGTCGGAGCGGGGACTCGACGAATCGCATGGAGGCCCAGCCGATTCCGATCGAACCGACCAGGATGATCGCACGCGGGACGAAGCCCAACTGATGGCCGACGACCCACGGAACCACCGTGAGGATCGGCCAGTGCCAGAGATAGATCGAGTATGACGCGTCACCGATCAACTGGACCGGGCGCGAGTCCGCCACGGCGTTCCAGACCCGGTCGTGCCGCATCGTCGCCAGCACGAGCGCGCCACCGACCGTGGGCAGCGCCGCGGCATACCCGGGGAACGCGGTCGCGCCGGTGAATTCCCATGCGGCGTAAAGGATCGCGGCCAGGCCCACCCAGCCGACGACCGGTGGCACCTTGTGCAGACGGCCCTGTCCGAGCAGGGCCAGCAGAGCACCGATGCCGAACTCCCAGGCCCGCGTGGTGGTCACGAAGTAGGCCGCCGCGGAGTCGGTCGCCGTCAGGTGGACCGACCAGGCCAGTGACCCGAGCGTGACGGCCCCGACGACGACCACGAAACGGGCCCGCCAGGTGCGTCGGCTGGAGACCGACAACACGGCGACGAGCAGGATCGGCAGCACCAGGTAGAACTGCTCCTCCACCGACAGCGACCAGAAGTGCTGGAACGCCGTCGGCGGGTCCGTCGAACTCAGGTAGTCGGTCGCCGTCGAGGACAGGACCCAGTTCTGCACGTAGAACGCAGAGCCGAGCGCCTGCTGCAGTCCTGCGCGCCATACGTTCTCACCGGCCCACGCGAACATCGCGAGGGTCGTGAGCACGATCACGAGCAACGCCGCCGGCAGCAACCGGAAGGCACGGCGGGTCCAGAACGTCACCAGTGAGACGCGGCCGGTCCGGTCCGCCTCACGTGCCAGATGACCGGTGATCAGGAAGCCGGAGATGACGAAGAAGACGTCGACACCGACGAAGCCGCCGGTCAGCCGGCCCGGCCACAGGTGGTAGCCGACCACCAGCAGCACGGACAGCGCGCGCAACGCCTGGATGTCGGTCCGGACGGGAGCGCGCTCGGCTGCGCGACGGGCTGCGCGGGTCGGCTCGGTATGACGGTCAGAAGCGCTCGAACTGCGAGCCGACGTGGAGGAGGCGAGAGAGGACATCGCGCCCGGACGCTACCCATCGTTCCGGTGGATTCTGTCGAACGCGAGCCGAGTCTGGCCGATGTTCATCCAGCGATCGCCGGGGGTTCACCGAACGTGATGCCACGCCACGACCGTGATCGCGGCCAGGAAGATGACCGAACCGACGAAGGCGAACGGTCGACCGGCCCGTGCGATCGCGTCCGCGACGGGCGGTCGGGCACCGAGCTCGACCATGCGCTGTTGCGGCGAACGCCGCAGCTTCCCCAGCCGCAACCGCACCGGCGCGAGCTGGGTGGAGAACGGCACGTAGACCGAGATCACCAACAGCGCCAACGGAATTCGCACCCAGAAAAAGTGATGCGCCTGCTCCGCCCACACAGCCACTGCGAGCACGACGATCGCCAGAACCGCCGCCACCAACTGACCGACCACGGTCACGAGTCGAGCTCGAGCCGTGCTCTCCCGCGCGCTGCGGATCAGCCACCGCAGCTGTCCCTGTTGCATGCGGCGACGCACCCACCACGCCCACGCGACGCCTGCCACCAGCAGCGGCAGCGTGATCCAGATCCGCACGACCGGAACTGTACGGCTTCCGCATCCGGCAAGCTGAGGCGTATGACGGACGACGAGGCCATCGAGCCGATCGACGCACTGCGCCGGATCGCCTTCCTGCTGGAGCGGTCGCGTGCCGGCACCTACCGGGTCAAGGCGTTCCGGCAGGCAGCCGACACCGTCATCAGCACGCCCCGCGACGAGCTGGAGCGACGCGCCGCGGACAACAGCCTGCACGATCTGCCGGGCATCGGGAAGTCCACCGAGGCCGTCATCCGGGAGGCCCTGGCGGGTGACCGTCCGGCATACCTGACCAGTCTCGAGGAGAAGAACCCCGGGCGCCTCGTCGACGGCGGCGAGCGCTACCGCGACGCGCTGCGCGGCGACTGCCACAGTCACTCCGACTGGAGCGACGGCGGCTCACCGATCCCCGAGATGGTCGCAACGGCAATCGAGCTCGGGCACGACTACCAGGTGCTCACCGACCACTCCCCGTCGTTGCGCGTCGCGAACGGCCTGAGCGCCGAACGACTCACCAAGCAGCTCAAGCTCATCGACCGGATCAACGAGCACACCGGCGACTTCACCCTGCTCAAGGGCATCGAGGTCGACATCCTGGACGACGGCGAGCTCGACCAGAGCACCGAGATGCTCGACAAACTCGAGGTGCGGGTGGCGTCCGTGCATTCCAAGCTGAAAATGGCGAAGGCGCCGATGACCCGGCGGATGATCGCCGCGGTCCGCAACCCGCACACCAACATCCTCGGCCACTGCACCGGCCGGATGGTCGACGGCGAACGTCGTGGCAAGGCGCTGCGCCGCGACCAGTCCGCGTTCGACGCGGCGGCGGTCTTCGCCGCATGCGCCGAGCATGACGTCGCGGTGGAGATCAACTCCCGCCCGGAGCGCCAGGACCCACCGGACGACCTCATCGGTATGGCGCTCGCCGCCGGCTGCCTCTTCTCCATCGACAGCGACGCCCACGCGCCCGGACAACTGGACTTCGTGGAGTACGGCTGCGAACGCGCCCAGCGACTCGAGGTGCCGCTCGATCGCATCGTCAACACGTGGCCGAAAGACCGGCTGCTGGCCTGGGCCGCGGGGCGCTGACCACCTCGTTTTGGTGGATCGCCCGGCGCTCCCTTATAGTTCTCTAGTCCTCGACACCAGCCGAGGTGGCTAACGCTTGAGGACTGGTCGTCAAGGCTGAAGTCCCCATCGTCTAGCGGCCTAGGACCCCGCCCTTTCACGGCGGTAGCACGGGTTCGAATCCCGTTGGGGATACGCATCGCTCAGGCGATGATGCACGATGTAGGTAAGTTGCAAGGCCCTGTAGCGCAGTTGGTTAGCGCGCCGCCCTGTCACGGCGGAGGTCGCGGGTTCGAGTCCCGTCAGGGTCGCTCTTTCTTTTCGAAAGGCCAGATAGCTCAGTTGGTAGAGCGAGCGACTGAAAATCGCTAGGTCGGCGGTTCGACCCCGTCTCTGGCCACCACGGCCGCACTGGCCGAACAAACGGACTCGCCCTCGGGCGGGTCCGTTCTTGTCTGCCGGGCCGACAGGTCGCGCGGGCATCGCGCCCTCAGACCAGCCCCGCCTTCGACGCGAACACCGCCAGACGCACCCGCCCCTCGACACCGAGCTTGCGCTGCGCGGACGCGAGGTGTGTCTTCACAGTCGCTTCGCCGACATACAGCTGTATGCCGATCTGCTGGTTGCTCAGGCCCTCGCCGACGAGGCGCACCACATCTCGCTCACGGTCGGTGAGGCCGTCGAGCGCTGCTCGTGCGGTGGCCCGCTCGGCCCCGGCACCGCCGACCTGCTCGAACACACGCCGCGCACTGCGGGGTGACAGCGCACCGTCGCCGCCGTGCACGTTGCGGATCGCGGCCAGGATGTCCGCCGCCGGCGCGGTCTTGAGCAGGAAGCCGGCAGCACCGGCGCCGATCGCCCGCATCACGATGTCGTCGGCGTCGAACGTCGTCAGCACGATCACCCGCGGCGGCGACGGGAGCGCACGCAGCGCGGCCGTGGCGGCGATGCCGTCGACCCGCGGCATACGCACGTCGAGCAGCACGACGTCGGGGAAGTGCTGCTGCACGGCCGGCACGGCCTGGTCCCCGTCGGCTGCGGTCCCGACGACCCGGATGTCGTCGGCGCTGGACAGGATCAACTCGAGCCCGGAGCACACCAGCGGGTCGTCGTCGACCAGCAGCACGCGGATCGGCTGCGCCTCGTCGGCATCAGTCATGTGCGGCCCCTCTCCATTGCCATGGCAGTTTCACCAGCGTGCGGAACGCTCCGTCGTCGTCGACCCACACCCACGACTCGCCGCCGGCCTGCTGCACGCGTTCGTGCATGCCGGTGAGTCCGTTGCCGGGTCGGATGGTCCGATCGGTCGGCATGGGCGCACGATTGGCCGTGCCGATCTGCACACCACGGTCCGGACCACCCTCGATCTGCAGCCGCACCGGGACACCCGGCGCGTGCTTGCGCGCGTTGGTCAACAGCTCCTGGGTGATCCGGTAGGCGCTGCGGCTGACCTGGTCGTGCAGCTCGGCACCCCGGTCCAGGAAGACGGTCGCCGTGACCGGGCTACCGGCCGCCAGCGATTCGTCGATCAGCTGCGGCAGGTCGACGAGCGTCGGGAGCGCCTGGCTGATGTCGGGATCGCTCGGCTGACGCAGCACGGCCAGCAGCGAGCGCAGGTCGGACATCGACTCCTGGGCGCCCTCGCGGACCAGCGCCGCACTCTTGGCGAGCTTCGGATCGTCGGCGGCGAGTTCCAGGCCGGAGGCGTGCAGGGACAGCAGCGACAGCCGGTGCCCCAGCACGTCGTGCACCTCGCGGGCGATCCGCTCGCGCTCCGCCTGGCGGGCCACCTCCTCGCCCAGGGCGTGCAGCTTGGTCTCGCTGCGGACCTCCTTGACCTCGCTGGCCCGCAACGCCCGGCGACTGCGCACCAGCATCGCGACCCCGATGGTCACCCCCAGGAACAGTGCGGTCTCGACCAGGACCAGCCACCACGGGAAGGCGGCGCCGTCCTCCATCGAGAACATGCTGCGCGCCCACGAGGACACCTGGCTGCCGGTGCCGTCGCGCCATACGCTCGCGAGCTCGGCGACGGTCGCCAGCCCGAGGCTCGCCCACAACCACGGCCCCGAGACGACGAGCAGCACGGCATACAGGGCGAAGAGCGGCGTGATCGCATCGAGCGGCAGTGCGATGGTCAGCGCGCTGATGCCGAGCGAGAGCCAGACCGGCCAACGATGCCGCCAGACAAGTGCGACGGCCGCGGCGATGCCGACGCAGCCGATCAGGATGAAGCGGCCGGTGGACTCGGTGGCGTTCGCGACCGCCGGGTCCGTGATCCCCTGGCTGCGGTACTGGACGTAGGTGGAGGTCGTGATCTGTGTGCCGATGCACAGCACCACGATCAGCCCCGTCACGACGCCACTGAGCAGGCGCCGCGAGCGCCACCAGGGCGCGGCCGGGGTGATGGACATGACGGCACTGTAGAGCCGCCCACCGACGTCTCGGGTCCACCTTCCGGGAACTCCTCCCTCCCCCGATCGGCGGAGGTATGACGAGCCGCCCGCCGGACGTCGCGGGGTGGGCCCGAACGGTCTGCTGGGGCCATCGCAGAAAACGACAACGGAGGAGCAGCGATGACCCAGTACGACGGACCCCAGCAGGACGGACCCCAGCACAACCCGACGCAGTGGAGCGGCCAGCCGCCCCGGGCCGGCGGACCCTACCCACCCGTCCCGCCCGGACCGGCACCGAAGAAGCGCAACTGGTTCGCCCGGCACAAGATCCTGACCGGCGTCATCGGCCTGGTCGCGATCGTCGGGATCGGCAGCGCGGCGACCGCGGGCAGCGGCTCGTCGGACCCGCAGCCGACGACCGCCGCGAGCGCGCCGGCGTCCACGGCGGATCAACAGCAGTCGACGCCCGCGGCCGGCACGACGGCGGCGACGGCGAGCAAGCCGGCGGCATCGACCAAGGCGGCATCCACGAAGGCAGCACCCACCAAGGCGGCGCCGAAGGAGCCGGGCATCGGGACACCGGTGAAATCGGGCGATTTGCAGTTCACCGTCACCAAGGTGGTGCGCAACCAGACGGAGGTCGGCCAGGAGTACCTGAGCGAGCGCGCACAGGGTCGGTACACGCTGGTCTACGTGACGGTCCGTAACGTCGGCGGTGGCTCCGAGACGCTGGTCGACGACGACCAGAAGATCAAGGACGCGGACAACAAGACCTACTCGCCGGACAGCATGGCCGAGATCTCGATGAAGAACAACGACGTGTTCTTCGAGCAGATCAACCCGGGCAACGCCGTCGACGGCGTCCTGGTCTACGACATGCCGGTCGGCGTGCGGGCGACCGCCATCGACTTCAGTGGCGGTTTGTTCAAGGACAGCGCGACGGTGCACCTCGGCTGACACACGGCCGACAGGCACCTGGAGCAGCGACGCATGGGTTCGATCGACATAATCGGGCCCATGCGTTCCCGTCTCGGCCTCGTCCTCCTCCTGCCGCTGCTGATCGCGGCATGGCTGGTCGGCACCGGCCCGGCGTCGGCGCACGACGAACTCGTCGGCTCCAACCCGGCGGCCGGGACCGACCTGCACAAGGCGCCGTCGTCGCTCCGGCTCACCTTCAGCGACACCGTCCACGACATCGGCGCGGCCATTCGTGTGGAGGATGCGTCGGGCGCGCAGCTGCAGACCGGCAAGCCCGCGATCAACGACACCGTCGTCATCCAGCGACTGAAGCCCTCGAAGGTTCCCGGCACCGTTCGGGTCGTATGGCGGGTCACGTCGGCCGACGGCCACCCGGTGAGCGGTAACTTCACCTACTCGGTGAACGCAGCGAAGGCCAGCACCTCGTCCCGGTCCGCGACGGCCACCTCCACGGCCACCGGTGGGCTGCAGCGCGGCACCTCGACGAACGACGTCGAGACCAGCTATGCCACGTCGGTCCCGAGCTTCCAGCACCCGACCGATGCGACGAACAACCAGCCACTGCTGGTCCTCGGCATGGCGGTGCTCGGCGTGCTCGTGATCGGCGGTGTCGCGGCCCTGATCAGGGTGCGTTCACGCGGTGACGACGGGGATCTGTGAGACGAAGTCCGACGACTCCCCGGTCGATGCTTGGAATGTTCGACGGCTGAGGTACCGTTTACCCCACGACATACACCCAGGATCCCGGGGTCCGAGGGCGGTCCGTGCACGCACGAATCAACCGCTTGATCGCATCCCGGCAACACACACGAGGGGGTCTCGCCATGGGGCGCGGCCGGGCCAAGGCAAAGCAGACCAAGGTTGCCCGGGAGCTGAAGTACTTCTCTCCCGATACCGATCTGAATGCACTCGAGCGCGAACTCAGCTCGAGTAGTCGCAAAACGGCGGAGGAAGCCGAGGAGTCGTCGCGCACCGACGACGACTACGGCGACTACGCCGACTGGGCGTCGCATCGCGATTGACCCTGATCCCCACTTCTGAGCACTGACGGATTCCACGGGCCGCGCCCGTGGATCCGTCAGTTGTGTGGTTCGCCGACCTGCCGTCACCGAACCGGCATCGACTCACGACCGGTGCGCACCGATCAACTGCGCGCCACCGGATCGTGCGCCCTTTGCGCCGGTGACGACCTCGGCGGACGTGCTGTCGACCTCGTCCGTCGCTCGCACCGAACCCATCACCCAGCTCGGCAGGTCGCACGCCGCCAGCAGTGCGAGCGCGTCGTCCACCGCTGACTCCGGCAGCACCACGGCGAAGCCGACGCCCTGGTTGAGCGTGCGCTCGATGTCGGCCTGCGGCACATTGCCGAGCTTCCCGATCACCGAGAAGACAGCGGGCGGTGTCCAGCTGCTGCGGTCGACCACGGCGGTCAGCCCGGTCGGCAGGACACGGGCCAGGTTGGCGGCGAGCCCGCCACCGGTCACGTGCGACAGCGCGTGAACCGGCAGCTCCCGCACGAGTCGCAGCAGGTCGGCGGCATACACGCGCGTCGGGGTGAGCAGCTCCTCGCCGAGGGTCCGACCGAACTCCGGAACGTCCCGGTCCAGTTCCCAGCCGGCCGCGGCGATGACGCTGCGCACCAGGGAGAACCCGTTGGAGTGCAGCCCGCTGGACGGCACACCCAGCACGACGTCGCCGGCCTGCACGAGCTCCGGGGTGAGCAGATCCGCCCGCTCGGCCGCACCGGTCGCGGCGCCGGCCACGTCATACTCGCTCGGCTCCAGCAACCCCGGATGTTCGGCGGTCTCGCCGCCGACGAGCGCGACGTTCGCCTGCTGGCACGCCTCCGCGATGCCCTGCACGATGGCCGCGATGCGCTCCGGCACGACCTTGCCGGTGGCGATGTAGTCGGTCATGAAGAGCGGCTCCGCACCGCACACGACGATGTCGTCGACAACCATGCCGACCAGGTCGAACCCGATCGTGTGGTGCACGTCCATCGCCTGTGCGATCGCGACCTTGGTGCCGACGCCGTCGGTCGAGGTCGCGAGCACCGGGTGGGTGTAGCGAGCGATCGCCGAGGCGTCGAACAGCCCCGCGAACCCGCCGAGGCCACCGATCACCTCGGGCCGGGTCGCCCGGCGGACCGACTCCTTCATCAGCTCGACGGCCTTGTCACCCGCCTCGACGTCGACACCTGCTGCGGCATACGTGATCTGCGGGGAGTCGGTCATCGGGGGTCCTTCGTCAGCTGTATGGCGGGTGGTCAGGGCTGCATGAGGGAGTTCTCGGCGCCACCGGACAGGCCGAGTGACACTCCCTCCGCGTCGCTGCGGCGGTCCTGCTCGGCGACGTCCACCGACGTGTCGTGGCCGGTGCGGACGTCGATCGGCAGTGTCTCGAGCACGTGCTTGCCGATGCGGCCGTCCTCGGGCAGCGGGATCGGGTACTCGCCGGTGAAGCAGGCGCGACACAGCTCGTTCTTCGGCTGCTCGGTGGCGGCGATCATCCCGTCCTCGGAGATGTAGCCGAGCGAGTCGGCGCCGATGGACGCCCGGATCTCCTCGGTGCCGAGGCCGGTGGCGATCAGCTCCGCGCGAGTGGCGAAGTCGATGCCGTAGAAGCACGGCCAGGTGATCGGCGGCGACGAGATGCGCACGTGGATCTCCGCGGCGCCGGCCTCGCGCAGCATCCGGATCTGGGCGCGCTGGGTGTTGCCGCGCACGATCGAGTCGTCGACGACGACCAGGCGCTTGCCCTTCACCGCGTGCTGCAGCGGGTTGAGCTTCAGCCGGATGCCGAGCTGGCGCAGCGTCTGGCTGGGCTGGATGAAGGTCCGGCCGACATACGCGTTCTTCACGAAGCCCTGACCGAACGGGATGCCGGCCTCCTGCGCGTAACCGGTCGCCGCCGGCACACCCGACTCGGGCACACCGATCACCATGTCGGCGTCGATCGGGTGCTCGCGGGCGAGTGCGCGGCCCATCTCGACGCGCGCCTCGTGCACGACACGACCGCGTATGACGGCGTCCGGCCGGGCCAGGTAGACGTATTCGAAGACGCAGCCCTTGGGCTTCGGCTCGGCGAACTTGTGGCTGCGCAAGCCGTACTCGTCGATCGCGATCAGCTCGCCGGGCTCGACCTCACGCACGATGCTGGCGCCGATCGTCTGCAGCGCGGCGGTCTCGGAGGCCACCACCCAGCCGCGGTCGAGCCGGCCGAGGGCGAGCGGCCGGACGCCGTACGGGTCGCGGGCGGCATACAGGGTGTGCTCGTCCATGAAGACGAAGCAGTAGGCGCCGCTCAGCTTGGGCAACACCTCGAGGGCGGTCTCCTCGAGCGGCTTGTCCGGGTTCTCCGACAGCAGCGCCGTGACGACGGCGGTGTCGGAGGTGTTGCCGCGGGCGAGTTCGCCACGCGCGGCGCGGCCGTCGAGCTTCTCGTCGACCAGGTCGCGCAACTCGGCGGTGTTGATCAGGTTGCCGTTGTGGGCCAGCGCGACCGTGCCGCGGTCACTGCCGCCGAGCGTCGGCTGGGCGTTCTCCCAGGTGCTGCCACCGGTCGTGGAGTAGCGGGTGTGCCCGATGGCGAGGTGCCCGCGCAGCGAGGTCAGGCTCGACTCGTCGAAGACCTGCGAAACCAGCCCCATGTCCTTGTAGACGAGGATGCTGTGCCCATCGCTGGTCGCGATGCCGGCCGACTCCTGGCCACGATGTTGCAGGGCGTAGAGCCCGAAGTAGGTGAGTTTGGCGACTTCCTCGCCGGGGGCCCAGACACCGAAAACACCGCATTCGTCCTGGGGTGCCTTCTCACCGGGATAGAGATCGTGTGTCAGCCGTCCATCTCCACGCGCCACGGCACCAGTGTGACACGGGACGCGCCGCCTCCTGTCATCCGCCGGTCAGCGGCGGTTGAGCAGCCGTTCGAGGACGAGCGCCACGATCGCGCCCACGAGCGCTCCCAGCGCCGCGAGCACACCGCCGATGAGCGCGGCGCCGGTGCGTGCCGAGTAACCCTGGGCGTCCGGTCCGGTGTTGGCGATGATCACGCCGACGATCAGACCGACGATGGCGCCGGTGATGATGAACCGGCGGAAATCGGGCGCTCGACGTACCCGCCGGCGCACCACACGCGGCTGCCGGCGCTCGCCACCCTGACCGGCGGGTCCGGTCGGCTCGTCCTGGTCTGTCACGCGGAGAACGGTAGCCCGCGCCGGTCGTTCGCCATACCGCCGCCCTCGCCGCCCGGGTTCTCACCCGCAGTGTTACCGACGGGTAGACAGGTCGGCGGCCGTGATCGGGAGTCGTTAGGGTGATGCGCTAGTGCAGTACAACAAACCCTGAGAACGGTGCGGGTGCGCAGACCGCTGGGCCGACCAGCGCTCTCGCAACCGGACCGGTTTCCTCCGTCGATTTCCGAGGTGTTCCGCATGGTGTGGCTGGTCCTGGCGCTGATCGTCGTGGTGCTCGCAGTCGTGTTGTGGCTGTTGCTGCGCGACCCGAAGCGTGGCCGGTCGGTCGGCATTCACGGCGTCAGCAGCGACCGGAAGGTCGGACCGACCGAGGATGCCGCGCCCGCCGAGGTCGATGCCGACGCGCCGAAGGCCGACATCGCCAAGGGCGACACTGCGAAGGCCGACGCTGAGCAGGTCACGGCCGGCGGCAAGGTTGCGGCGGCCGCTGCTGCAACGACCGGTGCGGCTGCTGCCACGACCGCGGCCGTAGCGAGCGGCAGCTCGGATGCACCGACGGCAGACACTGCCACAGAGCCCGCAGCCGACGATTGGGATGCCGCCCCGCCGGCCTTGGATGACCAGCCTGCCGCCGAGCCGGCCGGTTCCGACGACTGGGATGCACCGCCGCCGGCACTCGATGACGCCTCTGCCGCGGAGACACCTGCGGCTCCGGCCGGCGACGACTGGGATGCCGCCCCGCCGGCCCTGGATGACCAGCCCGCGACCGCCTCCTCCGGCGCCGACGACTGGGACGCACCGCCGCCCCCGCTCGACGACAACCCTGCTGCCCCCGCAGCCGAACCGGCCCCGGCCCCCGCGGCTTCATCCGACGGCGACGACTGGGACGCACCGCCGCCCCCGCTCGACGACAACCCTGCTGCTCCCGCAGCCGAACCTGCGACTCCCGCACCCGCCGCGCCCGCCCCGTCCGGCGCCGACGACTGGGACACCCCGCCTCCGGCACTGGACGACAGCGCGGCACCGGCAACCGAGCAGCCGGCCGCACCCGCCGCACCGGAGCAGACAACACCCGAGACACCCACCTCATCGGGCGGGGACGACTGGGACACCCCGCCCCCGGCCCTCGACGACAGCGCGGCACCGGCAACCGAGCAGGCGGCTGCGCCCGCGGCTGTGGCACCGGAGGAGACCACACCCGCGGCACCGGCGAAGGCGGCCGCCGCCACCACCGCCCCGTCCACCGGGGACGACTGGGACACGCCGCCGCTACCGCTCGAGGAATTCGGTGGGCAGCCGGAGGCTCCGGCTGCCGAGGAGCCGACGACGGAACCCGCAGCGGCAGCCGACGAGGACGGCCCGCTCGGACCCGGTTCGGCAGCTCCCGCAGCGGACGGCTCCGGACCCGACGGTTGGGTCAAGGGGAACGCTGACTCGATGATCTTCCACTCGCCGCAGTCGCCGGCATACGCCGCGACCGAGGCAGAGGTCTACTTCCGCGACGAGGACACGGCGGCGGCCGCCGGCTTCCGCCACTGGGACCCGACCAAGCGGTAGGAATTTTCTTCGAAATAGACATCGCGTAAACCACCCATCGCGTGGGTGGCGGTGACAGAGTCGGCATACCCCCTGGAGCAAGGAGCCGACATGTCCGTCGACCGTTCGCCGAACCACCCCGCCCGCCGCAGCGTGCTGCTGGGTATCGCTGCCGCGCCGTTCGTGGCCGCAGCGACGACCTGCGCCGCCGAGGCCGCACCAGGCCGTGGGCGCAATTACGTTGTGCCGCAACCCCGCCCGGGCGTCTACCCCACCGATCCGACGACGCCGAAGCACGAACTCCGCGCCGTCTGGGTGTCGGTGGTCGCCAACATCGACTGGCCGTCGAAGACCGGCCTGTCCGCCGCGGCCCAGCAGGCCGAGCTGATCGCCTGGTTGGACATGGCCGTCGCGCAACGCCACAACGTCGTCGTACTCCAGGTGCGCCCGACCGCGGACGCCCTGTGGCCCTCACGCTTCGAGCCGTGGTCGGCATGGCTGACCGGGCAGCAGGGCGAGAACCCCGGATACGACCCACTGGGGTTCGCGGTCGAGGAAGCGCACAAGCGCAACCTTGAACTGCACGCGTGGTTCAACCCGTTCCGCGTGGCGATGACCGAGGACCCGAGCACGCTGATCCCGACGCATCCGGCTCGACTGCACCCCGAGTGGGCCATCCCGTATGGCGGCAAGCTCTACTACAACCCCGGCATCCCCGAGGTGCGTCACTTCATCGAGGACGCGATCATGGACGCGGTCGAGCGTTACGACATCGACGCCGTCCACTTCGACGACTACTTCTATCCCTATCCGGTCGCGGGCAAGACGTTCCACGACGAGGAGCAGTACGCCGAGTACGGCGACGGCCGCTCGCTCGCCGACTGGCGCCGTTCCAATATCGACGACCTCATCCTGCGGCTCGGTCGCCGCATCAAGCGGGCAAAACCGTTGTGCCAGTTCGGGATCTCCCCTTTCGCCGTATGGCGCAACAAGGCGACCGACCCCACCGGCTCCGACACGACCGCGGGTGCTCAGACCTACGACGATTTGTATGCCGACACCCGCGGCTGGGTCCGCAAGGGCTGGATCGACTACATCTGCCCGCAGATCTACTGGTCCATCGGCTTCGCCGCGGCCGACTACGCCAAGCTCGTCGACTGGTGGTCCGGCGTCGTGCAGGGCACACCCGTGCATCTGTATGTCGGACAGGCGACATACAAGGTGAACACCAACGGCGCCGTCGATGCGCACTGGCTGAACCCGGGCGAGCTCTCCTCGCACCTGGAGTTCAACACGAAGTACCCGCAGGTGCAGGGCAACATCTACTTCTCGGCGGTCCCGGTCCGTGCCGACGAGCTCGGCGCCACGACACTGCTCAACGAGAAGTGGTACTCACGGCCGGCGCTGTTGCCGGTCACTCCGTGGCTGAGACACCGGACACCCGCACGCGTGACGAACGTGAGGCGCGACGGCAATTCGCTGCAGTGGCAGTCGGTTTCGCGCGACGCAGCACATTTCGCCATCTACCGGGTGCCAGTCAAGGACCACCACTCGCACGCCAAGAGCCGGGACCTCGCGGACGCTCGCTACCTGGCGGCCGTCGTCCCCGCACAGCACCACAACCGCTGGACCGACGCCGACAACACATCCGGTTCCGGAACGCACGTGTATGTCGTGAGTGCCGTGGACCGAGCGGGCAACGAAAGCGCCGGAGTGGCCGTCAGCTGATTCGTAAAACGGGTGAGTAGCCACGCGGGCAAGCGGGTGAGTAGCCACGCGGGCAAGCCGGTTGAGTAGCGGATGGAGGAGCGAAGCGGGGGAATCCGCGTATCGAAACCGCCTGGCCCTCACGACCTCAACGTCGGAAGCACCTGCGCGGCAACGGTTTCCAGCACGTCGACCGTTGCCGCGTAGGGCTTGTCCGCACGTGGCCAATGCGTGATGAGATCGGTGAACCCGGCCTCTCGGGCACGCCCGACTGCATCCTCGAAACGGTCGACGCTCTCGTAGACCGACCCACGCGAGCCGTCGGCGTTCAGATGGCGTTCGAAGGACGCGTTCTCGCGTCCCGCCGCGTCGAGGATCTCGGTCATGCGCTCGCCCGACTCGCGCAGTCCTCTCCACCAATCCTCTTCATCATCAGTGGGTTTGCCATAGGTGACCCACCCCTGCCCGACTTCGGCCGCCAACCGCATCCCCTTCGGGGCGTTCGCCGCGACGATGAACGGCACCCGCGGCTGCTGCACGCATCCGGGAAGGTTGCGCGAGTCATGGGCGGAGAAGAACGGCCCGTCATACGTGACGTGGTCCTCGGTGAGCACCCGATCCAGCAGAAGGGTGAATTCGGTGAAGCGTTCAGTGCGTTCGCCGACCGTCGGCGCTTCGCCGAGCAGCCCCGAATCGAGGTCTCCGCCGCGCCCGATGCCGCAGATGAAGCGCCCGCCGGAGATGTCGTCCAGGGCGAGCACGTCACGCGCGAACGCCACGGGATGACGAAAATTCGGCGACGTAACGAACGTGCCCAGCCTGATCGTCGAGGTCACCATCGCCGCGGCCGTGAGCGTCGGCGTCGTGCCGAACCACGGAGAATCCGGCAAGCCGCCCCAGACCAGGTGGTCGTAGGTCCAGGCATGGTCGAAGCCGTACCGCTCGGCCGCCTGCCACTTCGGAGCCATGTCGGCCCAGCGGGCCTCCGGAAGGATCGTGATGCCAATGCGCATGACGGCAGCCTATGCCGGGGGCGTCCTACGGTCGGGGCAGCAGCGGCAGGTATGCCGAGAGGTCGGCTCGTGATCCGGACGCAGACACCGCGCCGGTCTCCTCCGCATCGGCCCAGCTGGTGTCGCCGACGACGAGCTTCATCCACGAATCAGGGCTCAACTCCACGACATTCGGCGGCGTCCCCCGCCGATGGGTGAGTCCTTCGACCACCTGCACCGCACCGTATGGCGGCACGCGCACCTCGACACTGCGACCGGGCGCCTGGAGTTCAAGCTCCTGCAGGCTGAACCGCACCGCCATGGCGATCACGGCGCGCTCGACCGTCGGGTCAGCGCACCAGGCGAGCACCGCGGCGCGGCCCTGCTCCGCATCGATCTTCCGCGTGGGCATCGACGGGCTCCTTTCGACCCGTCATCCTCCCGCATGCAGCTGACGGGCGACCAACCCGGCCGTCGCCAACTGTGCGTGCGCGATCTCGAGATCGTCCGCAGGGAAGAAACTGATGCTCCGCGCACCGGCGTCGGCCATCGCGGCGACGTAGGTCATCGCATCGTCGAGAGTGCCGATCGCGCCGATGCGGGTCCACCAGTCGTCGGGGGCGTGGTCGGCCCAGTCCGCGTCATACCGCTCGCACAGCTGTTGGAGATCGGCGTGGAACGGCAGCGCTGCCAGGCCGCTGTGCCCGTGCCGCACCATTTCAGCGAGGAACGGCGCGGCCGCGCGTCGCGCCTCCTGGCGATCCGGCAGGACGCAAAGCGTTGCAAAACAACGGTATTCGAAGTCCTCCGGCGTGCGACCACACAGCGTCTTCGCTCGCTCGAAGTAATCAACCGGGCACGGCGCATCGAGCAGGACACCGTCGGCCGACCTTCCCGCGAGGGCCAGAGACTTCGGACCGCGCACACCGGCAACCACGGACGGCACCGGCGACGGCGGGTGCTCGAGCCGGACATCACGGGCCGTGACGTGCGTGCCTGCCATGTCCACAGTTTCGCCATGCAGCAGTCGGCGGACGGTCGTCAGCACCTCGTCGAGCGCGGTCACCGGCGACGCCGCACGCACGCCCATCTGCTGCATCCACGACTGCACCCCGTGCCCGATGCCCCCGACCACGCGCCCGGGCGCGAGGCTCGCCAACGTCGCGATCTCCATCGCCGTCATGGCGGCTGTGCGCGTCACCGCGGGCAGGATGCCGAGCCCGACCTGCAACCGCTCGGTGCTCGCCAACGCGACCGCTGCCAATGGCGGCGCCGTCGTGAAGAAGCAGTCCTCGATCACCCAGAGCTCCTGCAAGCCCGCAGCCTCGGCTCGCCGCGCGTAGTCGGCGACCTCCGTCGCCGGGAAGGTGCGGTCGAAACAGATGCCGATGGCCGGAGCGGTGCTCATATTCGTGAGCGTATGCCGGACCCCCGACACCTGCCCACGTGTGCGTCGACAGCTGCCGCCACGTACCGAACTCTCCCCAGGGTCGACCACGGGCCACGAACTCAGCCAAACCCGTACCAAACTCTCCCCAGGGTCGACTACGGCCACGGCGTGCCGTCCGAGCCGTACCGAACCCGACACTGGGAAGACTTCGTGTTCTGCGGTGGCAGCGGCGGGCACACGGCGGCGAGCTGGACCGAGTGAGACGACATACCCTGACGCAGTGACCGAGCAGCCACACTTCGACTTCCAGGGCGACGACCGCGGCGGCGTCACGGTGCTGCGCGACGGCCACCCGCAGTCACACGTCGACCTGCGCGACCCGGAGCTGCTGGTCTTCGAATACGTCGCCCAGCTGGCCATCGGCATCGATCTGCTGCCGCCCGGACCCGCCGGGATCACGCACATCGGTGGCGCGGGTCTGACCCTGGCCCGCTATGTGCAGCACACCCGCCCCGGTTCACCCCAGATCGTGCTCGAGCCCGACACCGCGCTCACCGAGGCCGTCCGCCGCGAGCTGCCGCTCCCCCGCAACCACCGCATCCGGATCCGCCCGCAGGACGGCGCCACCGGCATCGCCGCCCTGCGGGACGGATCGGCCGACGCCCTCGTCCTCGATGCGTATGACGCAGGGCGCGTCCCGGCAGACCTGCTCTCTCCCCACGCAGTTCAGCACTTCGCGCGCGTCCTCCGACCCGGTGGTCTCGCGCTCCTCAACCTCGCCGACGAACCCAACCGCCGGCACCTCGCTCGCGAACTCGCCACGGTCACAACGGCTTTCCCGCACGCCGTGGTCCTGGCTCTCGCCGACGTGATGAAGGGTCGCCGGTTCGGCAACTACGTCGTGCTGGCCAGCAGCCATCCGCTCGACATCGATGAAATCCGCCGCCGCGCAACACGATTGGCCGCAACGACGACCGTTCGAGCTGCCGCCGCACTGCAGGGAACGGCCAAGCCGTTCACCGCCGACGACGTCGTCGCGTCACCTTCACCGCCGGAGCTCGGAGCCTGGCGGGCCCGCTGAACACGCCCTTTCCAGCGACCGTCGCCGGTTATCCACGCAGGAGGACGGTCTCGATACGGCCTCCTCCGCTGACGCTCCCCCGGCTGCTCGACGAGCGTCAGCGGCTCCACTCGTATTCGTGCTCGGGCCGCCCCGTGCCGCCATACCGCAGACGCATCACGGCAACTCCCTCCTCGACGAGACCGGCGAGATACCGCTGCGCCGTGGCCCGGGCGATCCCCAACTCGGTGCCCAGGGTGGCCGCCGACACCGGTCCGCCCGCCGCTTCCAGCGCGTCGCGCACCAACGATGCGGTCACCGGCGACTGCCCCTTCGGCGCCTGGGGTCGATCACCTTCCCGCAGGACCCGCATCGCGGTGTCGATCTGATCCTGATCGAGCAAGCCACCACGCACCCGGCTCCGATACCGCTGCCAGGCCTTCAACCGCCGTACCAACTGGTCCGCCCCGAACGGCTTCACCACGTAGTTCACCGCACCCGCCGACAGCGCCGCGCGCACCGACTCCGCGGAACCGTCGGCGGTCACCAGCATGACGTCGCACCCCGAACCGGCCAGTTGCGCACACACCTCGAGGCCAGACCCGTCGGGCAGGTAGTTGTCCAGCAACACCAGGTCCGGCGTGAGCTCCGCGACCGCGCGCACCGCATCCGCCGCCGTGTGCGCAACACCGACGACCTCGAAACCCTCCACCGACGAGGCGTATGACGCGTGGACCGACGCCACTCGGAAATCATCGTCAACAACAAGGACCTTCGTCATAGCTCTTCCTGAACATCGCCTGTTTCCAACACATTCGGCATCACCGCGACGAAGACCGTCACCGTCCCCTCGGCCCCGAGCGCGGTCAGCCGCAGCTCTCCGCCGAGGCCCTCGGCCGTCGTACGCGCGATCGCCAGACCCATCCCGCGACCGTCACCACGCGAGCTGACGCCACCGACGAAGATCGACTCCGCACGCTCCGGCGGAATGCCGTCGCCGGTGTTCGCGACCGAGATCACCAGGTTCCGCTCCTCGGACAACAGGTCGACCTCCACCCGTGCCGGACGGGTCGGCGAGCTGCGCGCCGCCTCGATCGCGTTGTCGACCAGGTTGCCGAGAACCGTGATGACCTCGACGGGCGCGACCAGCTTCCGCGGCACCCAGCTCTGCTCGGACAGCACGAGGGCGACACCCGACTCCGCGGCCGCCGACTGCTTGCCGGCGAAGAACGCCCGGATCGTGTTCGATCGCACCGCCGGGTTCTCGCTCACTTCTTGGTTCGTCGCGAATTTCACACTGTCACTGAGGTATTCGATCGCATCGTCGACGTGCGACGTGTGCAAGAGACCCATCACCGTGTGCATGCGGTTCGCGAACTCGTGCCGCTGAGCGCGCAGCGCGCTCGTCATACTCCGCACGGCAGCGAGTTCACTGGTCAGCTCCTCCAGCTCCGTGCGGTCCTGAACCGTCAGCACCCCGCCGAGATCCGTGCCGTCCTCCAACGCGACCGCCCGGTGCTTGGCCACCAGCACCCGCCGGCCGGAGACCGCGGTCACCGCCCGCCCGCTCGCGTTCGGCTGCTGCATCAGACGTCGCAGATCAGGCGCCAGGGCAAGCTCCTCAAGATCCGCACCCAGCCGAACTTCCTTACCCAGCAACCGAATTGCCTCGGCGTTGCACATCGTCACCCGTCGCTGGGTGTCGACGGCAAGAACACCCTCGCTGATCCCGTGCAGAACCGCCTCCCGCTCGCGGACGAGGTCGGCCACGTCCGCCGGCTCGAGTCCCAGCGTCAGCCGCTTCAGCCGGCGGCCGAGCAGCGCGGTCAACAGCACCGCGAGCAACACTGCAGCGAGCGCCCACGGGAGCACGATGAAGAGCACCCGCCAGAGCGCGTCGCTGATGTCCGTCGCCGCGAACCCGACGCTCACCTCACCGACGATCCGGCCGTCGGAGTCCCGCAACGGCACCTTGCCCCGCGCGGAGAGCCCGAGCGTGCCGCGCTCGATCGAGACATTCTCCTTGCCGGCGAGCGCCTCGTCGGGGTCGGTGCTGACCATCTTCCCGACCTCGTCCGGGTTCGGGTGCGCAAGGCGCACCCCCTTGTCGTTGGTGATCACCACGAACAGCGCGTGGGTCGAGCGCTCCTGCGCCGCGGCAGCGGCAGCCACCTTCGGTTGGTCGTCGTGCCGGACCAGGTCACCCAGCCCCGGGTCGGCGGCGATCGTGCGCGCGACCGACAGTGCCCGCTGCTCGTACTGGTGCTGCAGCGTCGTCCGCAGGAAGAAGCCGGCCACCAGGAGCGTCACCACGCCGAGCGCTGCCACGACGGCGACCTGCAACATCATCATCTGGCGGGTGAACGGCATCCGCCGGCGTCCGCGACCTTCCCTGGTCATGGCCGACCACGATAGGCCGTTCGCCTGCCGCGAGGCCCCGGATGCGAAACGTGCAAAACGCACGCAGCGTGCGAAAACCGGGCAACGACCGCAAGGCAGACACCGCCCTCCATCGGCCCCTAGCGTCCTGCGCCGTGCCCTCCTCGATGTGAGTGGGGTCACACCTCCCCGCAACAGAAAGGACGCGTATGTCGCACCTCGTCGAGCTGTCGCACGCGACCAAGCGCTTCGTGAAGGCCGGTGGTGGCATCCACGTCGCGGCCGCCGACATCACCATGACCGTCGACCCCGGCGAGTTCGTGGCGGTCGTCGGACCGACCGGCTGTGGCAAGTCCACGACCCTGTCCCTCGTCTCCGGCCTCGAGCCGCCCTCGGACGGCGTCGTACGCGTGAACGGCGCTCCGGTGCAAGGGATTCCGGATGGCGTCG
Organism: Flexivirga sp. G2; assembly: GCF_055397625.1. NCBI lineage: Bacteria > Bacillati > Actinomycetota > Actinomycetes > Micrococcales > Dermacoccaceae > Flexivirga > Flexivirga sp. G2. The sequence continues at coordinate 604,212 of NZ_AP039675.1, read as the reverse complement.
GCTACATGTTCCAGGCCGATGCCATGCTCCCCTGGCGCAACGTGCTCGCCAATGTCGCGGCCGGACCCCTGTGGCGCGGTATGGCGAAGGCGGACGCCCACGCCAAGGCGATGGACTGGATCCAGCGGGTCGGCCTCGCCGGGTTCGAGAAGTCCTACATGCACCAGCTGTCCGGTGGCATGCGCAAGCGCGTCGCACTCGCCCAGACGCTCGTCAACGAGCCGAAGATCCTGCTGATGGACGAGCCGTTCTCCGCGCTCGACGTGCAGACCCGGGCCCTGATGCAGAACGAACTGCTCGAACTCTGGTCCGGCACCGGAACCGCGGTCATCTTCGTCACCCACGACCTGGAGGAAGCCATCGTCCTGGCCGACCGGGTGGTCGTCATGACCGCCAGCCCGGCCCGGATCAAGGACGACTTCCCCATCTCGCTGCCCCGCCCCCGCAACGTCGAGGAGCTGCGGTTGACCCCGGAATTCGTCGAAACCTACTCCAAGGTCTGGAAATCCCTGTCCTCCGAGGTCGAGGCCGCCCGAGCGCAAGGAGCATCCCGTGTCGCATAACACCCTCGACAAGCGCGACGCCGCCGACGCCGGCGCGCAGACGGGCGCCATACCGACGCCGGCGCAGCCGAAGGATCCCCGCGTCCAGGCGCGCAAGCACCGCTCGCTGGTCTACGCGCTGCGCGTCGCGGTGCTGGTCGGCGTCATCGCGTTCTGGGAGTTCTCGGTCAGCCTGTGGTTCGACCCGTTCTTCTACTCCAAGCCCAGCCTCATCTGGAAGAAGCTGGTCACCTGGTTCACCGACGGCACCGCGCAGGGCTCCATCTGGACCCAGATCTGGGTCACCTTCCAGGAGGCGGTCTACGGCTTCCTGATCGGCGCCGTGCTCGCAATCGTGCTCGGCATCCTGCTCGGCCGCGCCCGCCTGTTCTCGGAGGTCCTGTCGCCGTTCATCCAGGCGGCGAACGCAGTGCCCCGCATCGTGCTGTCGGCGATCTTCATCCTGTGGTTCGGACTCGGCATGGAGTCCAAGATCGCGACCGCCGCCGTGCTGGTCTTCTTCCCGGTCTTCTTCAACGCCTTCCAGGGCGCCCGCGAGGTCGACCGGAACCTGGTCAACAACGCCCGCATCCTCGGCGCCGGACGCTTCCAGGTGCTGCGCTCGATCGTCGTGCCGAGTGCGACCTCGTGGATCCTCGCGTCGCTGCACACCGCCTTCGGCTTCGCACTCATCGGCGCGATCGTCGGCGAGTTCGCCGGCTCCACCAAGGGTGTCGGCCTGTTGATCTCCACCGGCCTGAGTGCCTTCGACTCGGCGGCGATCTACGCCGGGATGGTCATCAGCACCGTCATGGCACTCATCGCCGAAGTGCTGCTCGGCTACCTCGAACGTCGACTCCTCAAGTGGCGCCCGCCGTCGCAGGTCGAATCCGTCGCCGTCTGACCATCCATCCCGCTCACAGTCAGGAAATCCCTTGAAACACAACAAGTTTGCCGCAATTGCTGCCGTAGGTATGGCGAGCGCCCTCGCCCTCTCCGGCTGCGCCACCAAGAAGGACGACCCCTCGGGAGCCGCCAGCGGTGGCGGATCGAGCAGCTCGGTCAAGATCATGGTCGGCGGCATGAACAAGGTCATCTACCTGCCTGCCGCGCTCACCGACAAGCTCGGCTACTTCAAGGACCAGGGCCTCAACGTCTCGCTGATCGACACCCCGGCCGGTGTCACCGCCGAGACCGCACTCGTCGCGAACAAGGCGCAGGGCGTCGTCGGGTTCTACGACCACACGATCGACATGCAGGCCAAGGGCAAGTGCCTGGAGAGCGTCGTGCAGTTCGCGAACGTCCCCGGCGAGGTCGAGATGGTGGCCAGCAAGAAGGCCGGCAGCATCACGTCCCCGAAGGACTTCGAGGGCAAGAAGCTGGGCGTCACCAGCCAGGGCAGCTCGACCGACTTCCTCACGCAGTACCTCAGCGGCAAGGCGGGCGTCCCGACCTCGAAGTACACGACCGTTAAGGCCGGCGCGGACGCCACCTTCATCGCCTCGATGAAGTCCGGCGGCATCGACGCGGGTATGACGACCGACCCGACCGTCGCCCAGCTGACCAAGACCGGCGTCGGCAAGGTCCTGCTCGACATGCGCACCGAGGCGGGCACCAAGAAGGCACTCGGCGGCCTGTACCCGGCCAGCTCGCTCTACATGTCCTGCGACTACGTCAAGAAGAACCCGCAGACCGTGCAGAAGCTGGCCAACGCGTTCGTCAAGACGCTGAAGTGGATCAACGGCCACAGCGCCCAGGACATCTCCGACAAGCTGCCCGCGGACTACAAGGGCAGCGACCCGAGCCTGTACGTCAAGGCACTGCAGGACTCCAAGGGCATGTTCACCACGACCGGGGTCATGGACGCCTCGGGCGCGAAGAACGCCCTGAACGTGCTCGGCTCGTTCTCGCCGTCGGTCAAGCCGAAGAAGGCCCAGATCGACATCGGCAAGACCTACACCACGCAGTTCGCCGAGAAGGCGAAGTAGCCGACCAGGAAACTACCGACCGGACCGGCGGCCGATCCCTGTGATTGCGGGGTCGGCCGCCTTCCCAGGTACCCTCGATCCCATGCTCCGGACGATGATGAAGTCCAAGATCCACCGCGCGACCGTGACCCAGGCCGACCTCGACTACGTCGGCTCGATCACCATCGACGCGGAGCTCATGCACGCCGCGGACCTGCTCGAGGGCGAAAAGGTCGACGTCGTGGACATCACCAACGGCAACCGCCTGTCGACATACGTCATCACCGGTGAAGCCGGCAGCGGGATCATCGGCATCAATGGTGCGGCTGCGCATCTGGTCAAGCCCGACGACCTGGTGATCATCATCGGCTACGGCCAGGTCGAGGACGCCGAGGCTCGCGACTTCAAGGGCTCGGTCGTGTTCGTGGACGCCGCCAACAAGCAGGTGTCCATCGGCGACGACCCCGGTTTCGCGCCCGCCGGCAGCGGGCTCAAGTCGGCCCGCGCCGCGTCCTGACGTATGCCGGAGGGGCATGTCACGCACCGCATCAGCGGTGAGCTGAACCGCGAGTTCGGCGGGCACGAGGTCCGATCCACCTCTCCCCAGGGCAAATTCACCGGCGCCGAGCTGATGGACGGGCGCGTCTTCGAGACCGCGCAGGCCTTCGGCAAGCACATGTACCTCGCCTTCGCGGGCGTCCCGGAGCAGGTGCACATCCATCTCGGCCTGATCGGCAAATTCTTCTTCTTCGCCGAGGCCGACCCGCCCACCGAGAACGCCCGCTGGCGACTGACCGCCTTCGCCCCGGACGTGACGATGGAGTTGCGCGGCCCCAACGTCTGCGAGCTGAGCTCCCCCGAACAGATCGCCGCAACGGTCGCCAAGCTGGGCCCCGACCCGCTGCGCGCCGACGCCGAGCCGGACGTCGCCAGGGCACGGATCCGCAGGTCCAGCAGCCCGATCGGCGTGCTGATGATGGATCAGAAGATCTTCGCCGGCGTCGGCAACATCTACCGGGCGGAGACGCTCTACCGGCACCACGTCGACCCCTTCATGCCCGGGAAGTTCCTGCGCGGCGCCGAGTTCGACGCGCTGTGGGACGACCTGGTCGAGCTGATGCCGCTCGGGGTGCGGGACGGCCGGATCGACACCGTCTATCCCGAGCACACCCCCGAGGCGATGGGCCGCGACCCGCGCGTCGACAAGCACGGCGGCGAGGTCTACGTCTATCGCCGCGCCGGCCAGGAGTGCCTCGTCTGCGGCACACCGGTCAGCACCAAGGTCCTCGCCGGGCGAAACCTGTTCTGGTGCAAGAAGTGTCAGCCACGTTCGCGGCGCCGCACGGTCAAACCCTGACTCACGCCGGTCGAGTAGTCGTGAGGCTTGGATCGAGTAGCGGCCGAGGGACGAGGCCGCGTATCGAGATCACGAGCGACGTATCGAGACCGCCATTGCCTCGTCCGCGGCACACGCGACGTCCGGGGTGACGCCCGACCACTCCCAGTTCGTGCCGGTCACGGCGTTCACCGACCGCGCGACGGGCACCGTCACCTCCAGCACCTCGGACAGCCGGAAGATCTCCACCGGATGCGCGCCGCCTCCCGTCGTCTCGCCGAAGATCGTTGCCCGCTGGGTGGATTGCAGGTTGTACGCCAGCTCTTCACAGCCCGAGAACGTCGTACCACTGGTCAACACCGACACCGTCACGTCGTCGGGCAGCCGATCGTGGTGCGGCATCGTCCAGAACTGCTGCGCCGAACCGTCCCGCCCGACGATGTCCTGCAGATGGACACGATCCTCCCCGAGCAGGAAGCCGCACACGTACGCCACCGTCTCGGGCGTTCCGCCCCGACCGGCGCGCAGGTCGATCACCAACCGTTCGACACCGCGCAGCAGCGCGAAGGCGGCGTCGACATACGGCTGAGCCATCGGCATCGGGGAGAGGTATGGCGCCACCACCAGCAGCCCGGTCGTGCTGTCGAGGCGCGAAACCGATTGCACGCCACCGGCGTTCGCCACCGCCTCGGCGGCGTAGAACTCCCGATATGCCGCACTGTCGAACCCGTCCATCGCGCCCAGCTCGCGGTGGCGGACCCGCAGGTGCCCGTCCCTGCTCAGGTCGTACAGCAGCTCGGTGGCGGCCACCGCGAACTCCGCCGGTTGCTCCGTCGGGGACGGCAGTCCATCGGCCGCGAAGCCGGCCGCGATCCCGTCGCCCCGCTCGGCGAACACGTAGTTGTCGCGCACCAGGTCCCGGAGCGCGTCTGTCATTCCCAGGTCATCCATGGCTCGAAGCAAACCGGCTCCGTTGACAAACCGACAACAAGTCTTAACGCTTGATCTGTGCAGATCGCCGACGAGATGACCGCGAGCAGCCCGCGGCAGTTGCGCGCGCTCTCCCACCCGTTGCGCCATCGGTTGCTCCGGGAGCTGCCCACGGAAGGCGCCACCATCAGCCAACTGGCCCGCGCGGCGAAGACGAACAAGGGCAACGTCTCGCACCACCTGCGGGTGCTGCTGGAGGCCGGCCTGGTCCAGCGCGGCCACACCCGCACCGTCCGCGGCGGCACGGAGCACTACTACCTGCCCGTCGCGAGACGACTGCGCTTCGCCACGGGCGACGACGGCGTGACGACGGGCGCGATGCTGCGCGCGATCGCGGGCGAGATGCCGTGCGACGACGACCATCTCTTCAACAACAGGCGGATCCGGCTCACCGCCGAGCAGGCTCGGCACCTGTCCGAGCACCTCGACCGGCTCGTCAACGACCTGTCCGAAGCACCACCCGGCACCCCGAGTTACAGCGTCATCGTCAGCGTCTACCGCCGCGAGCCGCGCGGCAGCACCATCGATCCCGAGGAGCCCTCATGACCGACGCCCTGCGCGACCTGATCACGGCCGGCAGCCTGGCCACGCTCGCGACCATCCGCCGCGACGGCCGCCCGCAACTGTCCAATGTCAGCTACACCTACGACCGCGAGCGCGACCTGATCCGGGTGTCGGTCACCGACGGGCGCGCGAAAACCGCCAATCTGCGCCGGGATTCGCGCGCCACGATCCTGGTCAACGCCAAGGACGGCTGGTCCTACGCCGCGGCGGACGTGACCGCGACGGTGCTGCCGGTCGCGAGCGCGCCCGACGACGACAGCGTCGAGGAACTCATCTCGATCTATCGCGCCATCGCCGGCGAGCACTCCGACTGGGACGACTACCGCCGGGCCATGGTGGCCGACCGGCGGCTGCCGCTGCACCTGCACGTCGACCGGGTCTATGGCGCCGCGCGCTGACCCGCGTCCCCGTCGGCCCGCGCCCCGTCGGCGCGCGCCGCCCGCCGTCTCAACCCGCGACATTTCCTGGTCGATCGACACCGAACCCTTGACGTGTGATGTGGGTCACGGCATATTTGCCAAATCGATTTGGCATACAGTGGAGGCCTCATGTTGCGCAGCACGCCCTACTCGGAAGTGGACGAGTACCGTCCCCTCGGCCGGACCCTGCTCTTCGGCCTCCAGCACCTGCTGGTCATGGCCGCGACGCCGATCTCCAGCGTCTACCTGATCTCGGGAGTCCTCGAGCTGAACCAGCAGGTGACGCTCAACCTGCTCGCCGCATCGCTCGTGCTGTCCGGCATCGGCTCGCTGGTGCAGTCCATCGGCGTCGGGCCGATCGGTCCTCGTCTCCCGTTCGTCATGCTCCCGGGCGGTGCACCGGTCATCCTCTTCATCGGCATCGCGCAAGCCCATGGCGGACGGACCGCCACCGGAGCGGTGATCCTCACCGGGCTCTTCTACTTCCTGGTGCTGCCTCTCTTCACCAAGTTGCTGCGCTTCTTCCCGCCCCTGGTGATCGGCACGATGATCACCGTCGTCGGCATCAACCTCGTCAAGGTCGGCGCGCAGCTGATGTTCGGGGACCCGACCAAGCCCGGGTACGGCGACGGCCACTCGATCGCGCTGGGCATGATCACGATCGGCATCATCATCACCGCGATCCTGCTCGGCCGAGGTGTGGTGCGCCGCATCGCGCCGATGATCGGACTGTTCGCCGGCACCCTCGTGGCGTGCCTGATGGGGCGGGTCCATTCGCCGGATGCCTTCGCGTCGGGTGCCATGCATGCACCGACCTTTCTTCCGTTCGGCACACCGCGATTCGACATCATCGCCGCCATGCCGCTGCTGCTGTTCAGCATCGCGTCGATGGCCGAGGCGACCGGCCAGACGGTCATCAACTCCGAGGCCGTCGGTCGCGAGTCGGTCATCGAACGTGACGCGCCGCGGACGATCCGTGGGGACGCGGTCGTCTCGACGGTCGGTGGCTTCTTCGGTATGCCGCTGATGGTGACCAGCGGCGAGAACGTCGGCATCGTGCGTATGACGGGCGTTCGCAGCCGCTGGGTCACCGCGGCCGCCGGTCTGCTGCTGGTCGTCTTCGGCCTGTTGGCGCCGATCCCCCGGCTGATCAGTGTCGTTCCCGCCGCCGTCGTGGGCGGCACCTCCGTGGTGGTCTTCGCCGTGGTCGTCGTGCTCGGCATCCAGATGCTCGCCCGGGCCGACCTGCAGGACCACGGGACGATGTTCGTCGTCGCGGTGTCGCTGGGGCTGGGCCTGATCCCGATCCTGCTGCCGTCGCCCTACGCCGTGCTGCCGGACAACGCCCGCATCCTGCTGGAGAGCGGGGTCGCGGTGAGCACGTTCAGCGCCGTCATCCTCAATGCGCTGCTCAACTTCGGGCCTCTCGCGCGACGTCGCGAGACGGCCACACCCACCACCCCATCCCTCAACAAGGCGGCCTGATGACCGAACTGCGCAACCTGCCCGACAGCTACCTGCTGCATCCTGAAACGGTCCTACTGCCAACGGGTTTCACCGATGACGTGGCGATCGCCGTCGTCGGCGACCGGATCGGATGGGTCGGGTCGCGACGGGAGCTGCCGGCGCCGTACGAGCAGCTTCCGCGGTACGAGCTGCCACGGCACGCGGTGCTCCCCGGATTCGTCGACGCGCACCAGCACCTCACCCAGAGCCTCGGGTCGACCTTCGCGTATGGCGAGCCGTCCGAGATCTTCCGACGGGTGTGGCTGCCGCTGGAGCAGTCGCTGACCGAGGACGAGATGGCGATCAGCGTCGATCTGGCGGCCCTGGAGTCGATGCGCGGCGGGTTCACCGGGGTCGCGGAAGCCGGCACCCGTTCGGCACACGATGTCGAGATCATCGCCGACGTCGCACGTCGCCGCGGGTTGCGCACCGTCCTGGGATTGATCTGTCACGACGTCGGTCCGGACGCACCGGACGCCGACGAGGTGGTCCGGCGCGCCGAGCGACACCTGTCGCGTTATGCGAACGACCCGTGGATCACCCCGTCGATCGCGGTCGCCGTCCCCGAGATGGCGACCGACAAGACGTTGCACCGGTTGGCCAGATTGTGCGAGGAGGCCGGCGCGGTGCTGCAGTCGCACGTCAACGAACACCTGGCATCGGTCGAGCGCTCCCTGCTGTCCGACGACCGCCGACCGCTCGAGCGACTGGACGCCGTCTCCGCCGTCGGCCCGTGGCTCCTCGCGGCCCATGCCGTGCTGCTGACCCCGCAGGAGATGATGTTGATGCGGGACCGCGGCGCAAGCTGGTCCTACAACCCGGTCGCCAGCGCGTGGAAGGGCAACGCCATCGCCGACGCACTCACCATGCTCGCCCTCGGTGTCCGCACCGGCCTGGGCACCGACGGGACCCGTGGCGACGGCTTCCGATTGATGGAATCCGCCGAAACCGCAGCACGTTTCGCGTCCGCGAGCCGCGTCGGAGATCCGTTCGCCGGGCAAGGTCGCGTGTGGTTGGACGCTGCGACCAGCGGCGCCGCCGACGCCGTCGGACTCGATTCTGGCGGCCCGGACTCCACCGGCGCGATCCGCGAGGGCGCCCACGCCGATCTGCTCGTCCTCGACCTGCGGGTGCCCGAGCTGACCCCGAGCCACGACCTGGCCTGGGACCTGGTCCGGGTCGGCAACCGCGATCAACTGCACGCCGTCATCACCGGCGGTCGCCCGCGGATCGTCGACGGACGCCGCGTCGGGTCCGACCAGGACGAGTTGCTGCAGCGGGCGGCCGACGCGGCACACGCCGTGGCCACACGCGCCTGCCTGCGACCCCGTCGGCAGCGATGAGCCTCACCGCACTCGCCATACTTTCGCTGACCGTCGTCGTGGGTGGCTTCGTCCAGGGGATGAGCGGCATCGGCTTCGCGTTGATCTTCGCGCCGGTGGCCGGACTGATCGACTCCGCGATGCTGCCGGTGACGCTGCTGGTGCTCATGCTGCCGCTGAACGCGTTCGTGTTCTGGCGCGAACGCTCGGCCGTCGACTGGCACGGTTTCCGCTGGATCGCCGTCGCGCGCATCGCCTCCACCCCACTCGGCCTGCTGGTGTTGTCGCTGGTGCCGAAGAGCGGCCTCGGCCTGTTGATCGGCGCCGCAACGGTGCTCGCGGCGGTCGTGAGCCTCCTCGCGCCGGACTTCCACCCATCGCGCGGTGCGTTCCTGGGCGCCGGTGTCGCGACCGGTCTGAGTGAGACCGCGACCGGCGTGGGCGGCCCACCTCTCGCGCTGGTCTACCAGCACGTGCCGGCACCACAGCTGCGCTCCACGGTCGCCGCGTCGTTCTTCCTCGGTGAGGTCGTCTCGCTGATCCTGTTGCTCGCCCGCGGCGTCGGCAGTGGCAGCACGGTGCTCGACGCCGTCTGGTTGGTGCCGGCGCTCGTCGTCGGCCTGCTGCTCAGCTCGCGGGTGCACCATCGGGTCGACAGCAAGCGACTGCGCGTGCTCGTGCTGGTGTTCGCCCTGGTGTCAGGCGTCGTGCTGATGGTGTCGTGACGACTCTCGTATGACGAGCTCCGGTGCCGGCAGCGTCGCCGGCGCAACGGGCGCACCGGTGATCCGGCCCAGCAACATGTCGACGGCCGCCCGAGCGGCATCCGGCAACCGCAGCTCGACCGCCGTGATCGGTGGGCGCGCAGCACGGGCACGCGGCCCGTCATACCGGGTGACGACCGTGAGGTCCGGCGGAGTGCGCCCCGCGTCGGCCGCCGCACGGACCGCACCGGAGGCGAAGGCGTCGACCCAGGCAGCGACCGCATCGACGTCCGGATCGTCCTGCAGCAGGTCACGGGTCACCGCGTAGCCGCCCTGTTCCCCCTCGGCCTCCGGCACCGTCCGGACGATCGGCTCCCAGCCCTGCTGCTCCGCCACCCGGCGATAGGTCCGCTCCGCGTCACGGTAGGTCGTCCGGTCGCGATCGCCGAGCAGCAGCGCGGGGCGTCGGCTCCCGACGGCGACCAGGTGCTCGATCAGCGTCGCCGCCACCGCCTCCGTCTGCAGCGGTATGACGAGATCGTCCTCGCGCGCTCCCGGGAAGGCGCCGATCGCGACGAACGGCGTTGTGTCTGCTCGCAATCGGTCGACGATCGGATCCGCGTCGGCAGGCTCGACCACGATGACGCCGTCCACCGACAACCCGGGGAGCGCATCGGGCAGGCTGGCGCCCAACGGCGGCAGCAGCACCATCGTCTGATGGTGATCGAAGGCACGCTCCGCCGCCGCCGCGGCGAGTTCGAGGAAGAAGCCCTGATGCGCGGCACCGCCCGCGACCGCCACATCCATCGACGATGCGATGGCCAGCGCCTGTGACCGGCCACGTCGCAACGCCTGCGCACGGGGGCTCGGGCGGTAGCCGAGCCGACCTGCGGCATCCAGCACCCGCTGGCGGGTGGCCTCGTTGACCCGGCCGGATCCGCTCAGCGCGTGGGAGACGGTGGTTTGCGACACCGCGGCCTCGCGGGCGACATCGGCGATCGTCGCGCGCGGGGAACGGGGGCGGGAGGACACACCGCAACACTAAGTGACGAGCGCGCCACCGGGCCGTCTCCGACCGGTCGATACCCTTGTCCCGTCACTCTCCGCCTCGCCGAGGAGCCTTCACATCCCATGACGCCGACCCACGGCCAGGTGCTGACCACTTTCGACGGGGGCGCGGCGCTGTCGCCCTTCCGCGCGGCCGCACTCCTCACCCGCTTGCAAGCGGTCGCCCCGTCGGTCTCCGCGGTCGGCGCACGCTTCGTGCATTTCGTCGCGACGGACGCAGCACTCGACGAGCAGACTGCGCAGCGCGTGCGAGACCTGCTCACTTACGGTCCGGCGAGCGAGCCGCTGGCCGACGCGACCGAGATCTTCGTGGTCTGCCCACGCCTCGGCACGCTGTCGCCGTGGGCCTCGAAGGCCACCGACATCGCGCACAGCTGCGGACTGGACATCCACCGGGTCGAGCGCGTCACCGAATTCGCCGTGCGGGCAGGGGAACTCAGCGACGACGAACGTTCCGCCGTCATCGATGTCCTGCACGATCGGATGACGCAGAGTGTGCTGCCGTCCCGCGAAGCGGCCACGGCGCTCTTCGACGAGCCGGACTCCGAGCCGATGCAGCGGATCGACGTGCTCGGCGGTGGCCGGAGCGCCCTGCAGACGGCGAACACCGCGCTCGGGCTCGCACTCTCCGACGACGAGATCGACTATCTGGTCGAGTCGTTCACCGGCCTGCAGCGCAATCCCTCCGATGTCGAATTGATGATGTTCGCGCAGGCCAACTCCGAGCACTGCCGGCACAAGATCTTCAACGCCGACTTCATCGTCGACGGGGAGGCCCAGTCGACCTCGCTCTTCGGGATGATCCGCCACACCGAGAAGGTCGCCGGCGCCGGCACCGTCGTCGCCTACAAGGACAACGCCTCCGTCATGGAAGGCGGCCGGATCACGCGGTGGCTGCCCGAGACCCCCGAGGCACCGAGTGCGTATGTCGAACGTCCCGACGACGTGCATGTGCTGATGAAGGTCGAGACGCACAACCACCCGACGGCCATCTCACCGTTCGCCGGTGCGGCGACCGGCGCCGGCGGTGAGATCCGGGACGAGGGCGCGACCGGTCGCGGCTCGCAGCCGAAGGCCGGACTCACCGGATTCGTCGTCTCCAACCTGAACCTGCCCGGCACCGACGAGCCCTGGGAGCGCGAGCCGTATGGCGCCCCGGACCACCTCGCCACCCCGCTGGACATCATGCTCGACGGCCCGATCGGTGCTGCGGCATTCAACAACGAGTTCGGCCGGCCCGGCCTCGGCGGCTTCTTCCGCGTCTACGAGCAGACCGTCGACGGTGTGCGTCGCGGCTACCACAAGCCGATCATGAGCGCCGGCGGCCTGGGCGCGATCAGCGCTGGTCAGACCGAGAAGGTCCGGTTCCCAGCGGGATCGCTGCTCGTGCAGATCGGCGGACCCGGCATGCGGATCGGCATGGGCGGTGGCGCCGCCTCGTCGATGGCGTCCGGCGACAATGCCGCGGAACTCGACTTCGACTCCGTCCAGCGCGGCAACCCCGAGATCGAACGCCGTGCGCAGGAGGTCATCAACCACTGCTGGTCGCTCGGCGACGCCAATCCGATTCTCGCCATACACGACGTGGGTGCCGGTGGGCTGTCCAACGCGTTCCCGGAACTGGTCGACGATGCCGGTCTCGGCGCGCGGTTCGACCTGTCGGCGGTGCCGTTGGAGGAGAAGGGCCTGTCGCCCAAGGAGGTTTGGTGCAACGAGTCGCAGGAGCGCTATGTGCTTGCGATCGCACCGGATTCGCTCGACCAGGTGGCCGAGCTCGCCGCCCGGGAACGCTGCCCGTTCGCCGTTGTCGGCACCGCAGCAGATGACGGCCAGCTCGTCGTGGAAAGCGGGTCGAGTAGCGACGAAGCGGCGGGTCGAGTGCCGGAGGAGCGAAGCGGGGGAGGTGTATCGAGACCAGCGTATCGAGACCAGGCTCCCATCGACATGCCGATGGAGGTGCTGCTCGGCAAGCCGCCGCGGATGACCCGCGACGCCAAGCGCGTCGCACGCTCGACACCCGAGCTCGACCTCTCCTCGACGGATCTGCGCGACCTCGCGTATGCCGTGCTGCGCCACCCCACCGTGGCGAGCAAGCGCTTCCTGATCACCATCGCCGACCGCACCGTCGGCGGACTCACCCACCGGGACCAGATGGTCGGGCCGTGGCAGGTGCCCGTCGCCGACGTCGCCGTAACCCTTTCCGACCTGGTCGGATTCGGCGGTCAGGCGATGTCCTCGGGCGAGCGCACCCCGATCGCTTCGGTCGACGGTCCTGCCTCGGGTCGGATGGCCGTCGGCGAGGCGATCACCAACCTGATCGCCGCGCCCGTTGCCGCGCTGGACGGTGTGAAGCTGTCCTGCAACTGGATGGCCGCGTGCGGCCGCGACGGCGAGGACGCCGCACTGTTCGACACGGTCCATGCGGTTGCCATGGAGCTGTGCCCGGCGCTGGGCATCAGCGTCCCTGTCGGCAAGGACTCCCTGTCGATGAGCACCCGCTGGTCCGACGGCGCGGACGCACGGGAGGTCCGCTCCCCCGTCTCGCTCGTCGTCACCGCGTTCGCGTCCCTTCCGGATGTCCGAGGCACGCTCACGCCGCAGCTGCACCCGGACGCCGGCACCGAGCTGCTGCTGATCGATCTCGGCGCCGGCAACGCCCGCCTCGGCGGCTCCATCGCCGCCCAGGTCCAGGACGAATTCGGTGGTGCACCAGCCGATCTCGTCGATTCGGCCCACCTGACCGGCCTGGTTCGGTTGGTCGACTCGCTGCGATCCGACAACCTGGTGACCGCCTACCACGACCGGTCCGACGGCGGCCTGTGGGCGACGCTGACCGAGATGGCGATCGCCGGCGGCTGCGGTATCCGTGTCGACGTGCCGACCGTTGCGGCACTCTTCGCCGAGGAGCTCGGCGCCGTCCTCGAGGTACCTGCCGACCGCCGCGACGCCGTCGAGGCGGCGCTGCGCGATGCCGGCCTGAGCGACCTCGCGCACTTCATCGGCCACCCCACGGCGGCGCCGACCGTCGACATCACCGTCGACGGCGCATCAGCATTGCGCGAGTCGACCCTCGACCTCGCCCAGGCCTGGGACGAGGTCTCCTGGCGGATCAGTGCGCTGCGCGACAACCCGACCTGCGCCGAGCAGGAGCACGCGGAGGTCGGCACCGAACGCGGCGGGCTGGTCGTCCGGCCGTCGTTCGACCCCACGGACGACATCACCGCGCCATACCTGAACGTCGGCGCGAAGCCGCGCGTCGCGATCCTGCGCGAGCAGGGCGTCAACTCGCACGTCGAGACCGCATTCGCCTTCCACCGTGCAGGTTTCGAGGCCGTCGACGTCCACATGACCGACCTGCAGGCCGGTCGTCACGACCTGACCGACGTTGCCGGACTCGTCGCCTGCGGCGGGTTCTCGTACGGCGACACGCTCGGCGCCGGCGAGGGCTGGGCCCGGTCGGTGCTGTTCAACGACGGGCTGCGCGAGACCTTCGCCGCATTCTTCGGCCGACCGGACACCTTCGGTCTCGGCATCTGCAACGGCTGCCAGATGTTCGCTGCGCTCGCGGATCTCATTCCGGGTGCTCACGATTGGCCGCGCTTCACCCGCAACCTGTCCGAGCAGTACGAAGCCCGACTCAGCCAGGTCGAGGTGCTCGACTCCCCGTCGGTCTTCTTCTCCGGTATGGCGGGCAGCCTGCTGCCGATCGCGGTCGCACACGGCGAGGGTCGTGCCGACTTCTCCGAGCGTGGCAACCTCGAAACCGTCCAGCGGGCAATGCGATTCGTCGATGGCGCCGGTGCACCGGCGACGACCTACCCGCTGAACCCCAACGGCTCACCGGACGGTCTGACCGCCGTCACCACTCCGGACGGCCGGTTCACGGCGATGATGCCGCACCCCGAGCGGGTGCAGCGCAACATCCAGCTCTCCTGGACCGACGGTCCGGCGGGCGATGCGAGCCCGTGGCTGCGGATGTTCCGCAACGCACGCGCCCACGTCGGCTAGCTGAACGTCCTACTCGTCAGCGCCTCGTACGCCTCGACATACTTCGCGCGCGTCTGCTCGACGACCTCGTCGGGCAGCGCAGGCGGCTCCGCACCGGACGTGCGGTCCCAGCCGCTCGCGGGGGAGGTCAGCCAGTCGCGGACGAACTGCTTGTCGTAGGACGCCTGACGACGGCCCGGCTGCCAGTCGGCGGCCGGCCAGAACCGGGACGAGTCGGGCGTCAGCACCTCGTCCGCGAGCACCGCCGTGCCGTCCGGCCGGATACCGAACTCCACCTTCGTGTCGGCGATCAGGATGCCGCGCGGCCCGGCGATCTCGTTGCCGCGCGCCAGGATCCGCACGGTGAGGTCGCGCAGCTCCGCGGCACGCTCGGCGCCCACTTCGGTGACGACGTCGGCATACGGCATCGGCTGGTCGTGCTCACCGAACGGTGCCTTCGTCGAGGGCGTGAAGAGCGGCTCGTCGAAGCGCGATGCGTCCACCAGCCCCGGCGGCAACTGCAGCCCGGAAACCGTTCCGCTTGCTTCGTATTCGGACAGACCACCACCGGTCAGGTACGCGCGGGCCACACACTCCACCGGCACCATGTCGAGACGCTCGACGAGCACGGCGCGGCCGGCGACGGCCTCGGGCACCTCGGTCGAGACGACGTGATTCGGCACGAGCGACTCCAACTGCTCGAACCACCAGAGCGACAGCTGGGTCAGCACCGCACCCTTGTCCGGGATCGGCGTCGACAGGATGTAGTCGTAGGCGGAGATGCGATCCGACGCGACGAGCAGCAACTGGTCGTCACGCGGCGCGCCCGAGGCGTCGAGCGGGGCGTAGAGGTCGCGAACCTTGCCTGAGTAGACGTGGGCGAATCCGGGCAGCTCAACGGCGCTGGTCATGGGCAGAGTCTCCCAGCACCCGCCATACCTCGGCCCATCGGGGGACGATCCGCGGCGCGGTACGTTGGAACAACCCGTAAGGCACGACCAAGCCACGAAGGAGTTCGACATGGGTCTGAAGGACAACTTGAGCAACCTCGCCGAAGAGGCCAAGGGCAAGGCGCAGGAGGCCATGGGCAAGGTGACCGGCGACGAGGGCAAGCAGGCCGAGGGTGAAGCCACGCAGTCGTCGGCCAACTTCAAGCAGGCGGGTGAGAACCTCAAGGACGGCGACCTGAAGGGCGCCGCCGAGAACGCCAAGGACGCGCTCGACTGACTTTTGTTCCGCTCGTCGCGAAGGGCCGGCCGCACTGTTGCGGTCGGCCCTTCGTGTGTGGTTGTTACGCGGTCGGAAGTGTGACCGCGCCCTCGGCGGCCGCCTGCGCGATGTCCGTGCGGTGGTGCGAGCCGCGCAGGTCGACCCCGTCGACCACCGTGTATGCCGCGGCCCGGGCCGTTGCCAGATCAGCGCCGACGCCGACGACGGACAGCACCCGACCACCGGCCGAAACGAGCACACCCGCATCGTCACGTGCGGTGCCGGCATGCAACACGTAGGCCTCGTCCGACCCATCGTCGACGCCGGTGATCGGGTCACCGGTCCGCGGTGACGCCGGGTAGCCCTCACTGGCGACCACCACCGTGACCGCCGCATCGTCCTGCCACACCAGCGGCGGCAACTCGTCCAGTTTCCCGTCGGCGGCGGCGCGCAGCACCGCACCCAGCGGCGAGCGCAACCGGGCCAGCACGACCTGCGTCTCGGGGTCGCCGAAGCGGGCGTTGAACTCGATGACCCGCGGGCCCGCAGAGGTGAGGGCCAGCCCGACATACAGGACACCGACGAAGGGTGTGCCGCGTCGACGCATCTCGTCGACCGTCGGCTGCGCGATCCGGGCGACCACGTCGTCGACCAGACCCTCCGGCGCCCACGGAAGTGGCGAATATGCGCCCATACCACCGGTGTTCGGTCCCTCATCGCCATCCGCGACGCGCTTGAAGTCCTGCGCCGGCTCGAGCGGGATCACTGTCGCGCCGTCGGTGATGCAGAAGAGGGACACCTCCGGTCCGGAGAGGAACTCCTCGACGACGACGGTGCCCCCGGCGGCGAAGCAGCCTGCCGCGTGCTCGAGCGCGTCCTCCATCGAGTCGATGACCACGACGCCCTTGCCGGCCGCGAGCCCGTCGTCCTTCACGACGTACGGCGCACCGGTCGCCTCGAGTGCCGCTCGGGCTTCGTCCGGTGTCGCGCAGACGTAGCTGCGCGCCGTGGGTACGTCGGCCGCGGCCATGATCTCCTTGGCGAACGCCTTGCTGCCCTCGAGCTGCGCGGCCTCGCCGGACGGACCGAAGACGGCCACGCCGGCCTCGCGCAGCGCGTCGGCGACGCCCGCGACGAGTGGCACCTCCGGGCCGATGACGACCAGGTCGGCTGCGAGGCTGCGGGCGAGTTCGACGATCGCCGCGGAGTCGGTCACCCCACCGGCGAGCGGGTGGCACTGGGCGACGGCGGCGATGCCGGGATTGCCGGGTGCTGCGTCGACCTGGGTGACGTCGGGGTCGCCCAACAGGCCACGGACGATGGCGTGCTCACGGGCACCTGAACCGATGACGAGGGCTCTCACGGGGCATGAGCCTACGCGGCTGGAAGAGAAGTGTCGTAGGCGCCGCGGCTGGGTCCCCGCGAAGTATTCGGAGGAGCGGAGCGGGGGAGAAACTTCGTGGGGTTAGGTGGTGGGCCCTTCCCGAAAGTCAGGGGGGAGGTCTCCCGGGAAGGACCCACCAACGAACACAGGGTCAGCCGGAGGGGGACTCGGCGACGCTTCCGCGCTCGTCACGACCCGAAGGTCGTTGAACCCACTATGACATGCACGCGCCGATCTTGTTAAACGCCCGCTGTCGGACTGTCGTCAATGTCGGCAATCCGCCATACTGTGTTCACGGCGGGCGCCGGGAGCGCGCCGCCTCCCTGTCCGTTCCGCCCCCGGAGTAGTCCCCGTGCCCAAACGCCGCGCGCGATCCGTCGCCGCCCCGGTGACCCACCTCGACCCCGCCGACGACGAAACCGCGCCGCTCTATCTGGCCATTCTCGAGACGAGCGACCCATCGCGGAAATCCCTTCGGGCTCATGGGTTTACGGACGATCAGCTCAGCCGTCTCCTACCCGTCCTGGAGAAGCGCGGCCTGATCCAACCGGTGGACGGTGAGTCCTGGTCGGTGGTGCCACCGGACGTCGCGATGCCGGCCTTCGCGGCGGAGCTCGAAGCACGTGCGCGCATGGTGCGCAGCACCGCGCAGTCCTTGTCCCGGGTCTACCTGCGCGCCCGCGCTGCGGGGCGCACCGACGCCACCTCCGGTGCCGTCCTGCTCGAGTCGCTGGTCGACGTCGCACAGGCGTTGCACCAGGTGACGACCACCGCACAGGAGTGGGTCCTCTCGAGCCGCGCGGCGTCCCCGCTCTCCCGGTATCTGCTCGAGGCGCCGCGTCAGATCTCGACCACACCGTTCCTCAACAGCCACGGCGACCCGCTCGATGTCCGGCTCGACATCGACCCGGGCCTGCTCCCCGAACCCAACGCACTGGAGATCATGGAAGCGCGGGTCGAGGCGGGCGACGAGGTGCGACTCACCACCGGCGTGCCGTTCACCGGCGCGGTCAACGACCAGGGTCTGGCGATGATCGACCTCGGCGACGACGGCGGGTCGCCGGTCGGCATCCTGCTCAACCCGACCGCTGGCAGCGGGCGCGTCCGTGCCGTGCTGGAATTCGCCTGGCGACTGGGCACCCCGTGGCAACCGGCCGGCGCACCGACCTCCGACCTCGATGTCCTCGAACCACGCGACAGGGGCATCCTGCGACTGATGGCCGGCGGTGTGTCCGACGCGGCGATCGCTCGCCAGATGGGCATCTCATCTCGGACGGTGGAGCGTCGGGTGCGGGTGCTGCTCGACCGGCTGAATGCGACGACCCGCTTCCAGGCCGGCGTGCAGGCCGCCCGGCAGGGTCTCATCTGACGGTCCTACTAGACTTGGGGGTTCGCTGCATTCGCAGTGTTCTGTCCACCCACCTCATGGGGGCGTTGTGAGTGTCGATCGAGCCGGCGGTACGGCTCCCGGGGTGTCGGCCGCCGTCGCGGCGGAGATCGCCGGCGAGCAGGCACATGTCGATCAGGTCTATGCCGAGCTGACCAAGGCCGGCGAGCGCGCGGCGCTGGTCGAGGCCGAGGGACTGGCCCGCGGCCGCACGGACCGGACCGGCGAGGCCCGCGAAGAAGAGGTCACCGGGCTCTTCGAGCGGGATGCGTTGGTGTTCAACGCCGGTCGCCGGCGGCAAAGTCTGCAGACGCAGTACGAAGGCCTGGTCTTCGGTCGGCTCGACCTCGAGCACGAGAAGCCCGACGAGCACGGCGAGACCCGCGAGGTCCGCTACATCGGCCGGCTCGGCGTGCGCGACGACACCTATGAGCCGCTGGTCATCGACTGGCGTGCGCCGGCCGCGTCGCCGTTCTATCGCGCCACGCCCGTCGAACCCCAGGGCGTGGTCCGCCGTCGGGTCCTGCGGTGCCGCGACTCACGGGTGCTCGGCGTCGAGGACGACCTGATGGTGCCGGAGGCCCCCGAGGGAATGGTCGTCGTCGGTGACGGCGCCCTGATGGCCGCACTCACCCGGTCCCGCGGTGCGCGGATGCGCGACATCGTCGCCACCATCCAGCGCCACCAGGACGAGGCGATCCGGGCCGACAGTTCCGGTGTCACCGAGATCACCGGCGGCCCCGGCACCGGCAAGACCGTGGTCGCGCTGCACCGCGCGGCATACCTGCTCTACTCCCAGCGGCGGAAGTTCGAGGCCGGCGGCATCCTGGTCGTGGGACCGTCCGCGGCATACACCGCGTACATCGAGCGCGTGCTGCCCTCGCTCGGCGAGGACAGCGTCACGCTGCGCTCGCTCGGCGACCTCGTCGAGGGTATGACGGCAACTCGCTTCGACTCCCCCGACGCCGCGGAGGTGAAGGGTTCCACGCGCATCCGGCAGGTGCTCAGCCGTGCCGCGCGCGACACCGCGCCCGACGCCGCGACGCAGCTGCGCGTGATGGTCGACGGACATCCCATCCGCATCGACGCACCGGAGCTGCTGCGAATCCGTCGCCAGGTGCTGCGTCACCACCAGCACAACGCGGCTGCGGACGCAGCGACCGCCGCTCTCGCCGAGGCAGCGTGGCGCCAGGTCGGCACCGGTGAGAAGCCCGAGTTCATCGACCATTTCACCGACCACCGTGACGTCGAGGCGTTCGTGCACGATTGGTGGCGTCCGGTCGACCCGCGCGAGGTGCTGCTGTGGCTGGCCGACGAGCAGCGTGCGGAGTCCTACACGCGCGGCATCCTCAACGCCGACCAGACAGTGTTGTTGCGCGATTCGATGCGGGCCGCGCTCGCCGAGGGCACCTGGTCGGTCGCCGACGTCGGTCTGGTCGACGACGTGCTCTCCCGGGTCGGTGTCGTGCCGGAGGCTCCCCGTGAGGAACGCGGCTTCTACGAGATCGAGGAGCTGGACGACCGTGGCGTCGCCGAACTCGGTGCACAGCAACGGTTCCGGAGCGACCGGGTCGGCTACCAGGTCACCCCCAGCGACCCACGCGAGCGGCTCCTGGCCGGCAAGGTCAGTCGCTCCGACGACTACGCCCACGTGCTCGTCGACGAGGCACAGGACCTCTCGCCGATGCAGTGGCGGATGCTCGGGCGTCGCGGGCGCTACGCGTCGTGGACCGTCGTCGGCGACGCCGCACAGAGCTCGTGGCCGCTCGCCGAGGAGTCGGTTCGCGCACGCGACGAGGCGTTCGGCAACAAGCAGCGCCGCCGCTTCCACATGGACACCAACTATCGGAACGCCCGGGAGATCTTCGACTACGCCGCCGAGCAGATCCTGCCCGTGGTGCCCGACGCCGACATTCCGCAGGCGGTCCGCGAGACCGGCGTCGTGCCTGTGCAACTGACGGCGTCCCACCAGACGCTGCCGGACGAGGTGCGCGGTGCGGTCAAGAATCTCCTCGACGAGGTCGAGGGCAGCATCGCGATCATTTCCCCCGAGCGACACCGGGAGTTGTTGGCGCACGTGCCGCAGGAGTCGCACGAGCGCGTCATACTCGTGGACCCGATGTCGACCAAGGGCCTCGAGCACGACGCCACCGTCGTGGTCGACCCCGCCGAGATCATCGCCGAATCACCAGGCGGCGCAAGGGTTCTGTATGTCGCATTGACCCGCGCCGCACATCGCATGACAGTCCTGGAGGTGCACGACGTATGACGGACGTCCTCGCGGCATACCGCCGCTCCATCGACAACTTCGATGCCGCCCTGATCCACATCCTCGCCGAACGCTTCCGCATCACCCAGGCCGTGGGTGAATACAAGGCGACGCATGAACTGCCGCCCGCCGACCCGGCGCGCGAGGAGAAGCAGATCGCCCGATTACGAGCATTGGCAACCGAATCCGGGCTCGACCCGGAGTTCAGCGAGAAGTTCCTGCGGTTCGTCATCGACGAGGTCATCCATCACCACGAGCGCATCCGCGAGGACGGTCCCATCGCGCAGTGACCCACGAAACGCCGACTGACGCAGGTGCGCGTGCGTTCGTCGGCGTTTCGCGCGTCAGTCGCTGACCTGGTGGTCGGCGTGGAAGAGCGCCTCGGTCAGCAACGACCGCAGGTGCGCACCCCGAAGGCGATAGACCACCCGACGACCGTCCCGGGCACCAACGACGAGCCCGGCGAGCCGCAGCTTCGCCAGGTGCTGACTCGCGACTGTCGGCCGGCACCCGGCGCTCTCGGCCAGAGTCGCGACATCGAGTTCGGCGTCGCGCAGCGCCCACAGAATCCGCACGCGGGTGGCATCGGCGAGCAGCCCGAATGCCGTGACCGCTGCATCGACCTGCTCCCCGGTCAACGTCTCGGTATGCCGGCCGGCCGGTTCCCGGACCTTCGGACCTTCGGCCTTCGCCCGTTCGGAATGCGCCCGTTCGGAATGCGCCCGTTCGGAGTCCGCCATGGAAACCGACTATAGTTCTAAATACCTTCACAAGTGCGCATATGACGATATTGAGAACCGCCATCATTCTCAGGGAGGCTGCCGATGAGTGACGCGAAGCCGCTGTGCGGCGGGGAGCCCGCACCACGTGCGACCGACACCGCAGCGGGAGACCAGCAGCGCCACGACGACGGGCACGCGAGCCACTCACACGGCGTGAGCGCCGACGCGGACCGGCGCTATCTGATCGGCGCGCTGGCCCTGCTCGGCCTCTTCATGATCGGCGAGGTCGTCGTCGCGTTCGTGTCCGGTTCGCTCGCGCTCCTGTCCGACGCCGGACACATGCTCAGTGACGTCGGCGCCATCGCCGCCGCGCTCTGGGCGATGCACCTGGCCGCCCAGCCGGCCCGTGGCCGGTGGACGTTCGGCTGGAAGCGCGCCGAGATCCTGTCGGCCGCAGGCAACGGCGTCACGTTGCTCGTCGTCTCAGGAATCGTTGCCTTCGAAGCGATTCGGCGACTGATCAACCCTCCCGAGGTCGAGGGTGGCGCGGTCGTGGTCGTCGCGCTCGTCGGCGTGGTCGTCAACATCGCGGCCGCCTGGCTGCTCGCCCGGGCCAATCGCACGAGCCTCAATGTCGAGGGCGCCTACCAGCACATCCTCACCGACCTCTACGGCTTCATCGGCACGGTGATCGCCGGCGTCGTCATACTCCTGACCGGGTGGACTCGCGCCGACCCGATCGCCTCACTGATCGTCGTCGCGCTGATGCTGTATGCCGCCTGGGGGCTGCTGCGGGACAGCGGCCGCATCCTGCTCGAGGGTGCGCCGCTCGGCGTCGACATGGACGCACTGCGGACCCATCTGCTGGAAACCCCGCACGTCCGCGCGGTCCACGACCTGCACGTCTGGACCGTGACCTCCGACCTGCCGGCGCTGTCCGCGCACGTCGTCGTCGAGGACCGCTGCTTCGCCGACGGCCACGCGCCGCAATTGCTCGACCAACTGCAGGCGTGCCTGCACGGCCACTTCGACGTGGAGCACTCCACGTTCCAACTCGAGCCGGCCAGTCACTCCGCTCACGAGCCCGGCACCCACTGACACACCACAATGCCGAGTGACGGCTTCTTCGCCGAGTGACGGTCGGATTGCACCGTCACTCGGCGAAGAAGCCGTCACTCGCCACATATTCGCTCGCGAGGCCAAGCCGGTGGGCGGGGCCGCATCGAGACCCCTCCCGGCTCACGCCCAGCGCAACAACAGTTTTCCGATGCTGGTGCGGTCCTCGAGTGCCCGGTGCGCCGACGCAGCGTCCGATGCGTCGTAGATCCTCCCGAGCACCGGCTCGAGCGCACCCGCCTCGATCGCCTCGAAGAGGCGGCGAGCAGGCGCCTGCAGGGCACCGGGATCCGTCCGCAGCAGATCCAACAGGGAGAAGTCGACGACTGTGACGTCGCTCCGGCTCAGGGCGGGCGGTTGCCCTCCGGCCCGTCCGTAGGACACGAGACGCCCGGTCGGAGCGAGCGCGACGACGGACTCGTCGAACATCCGACCGCCGACCATCTCGGCGATCAGGTCGTAGCCACGGCCGTCATTCGCGTCCAGCAGCCGCGCGCTCAGCCCGTCCGGATCCGCGGCGATCGCCCGGTCCGCTCCGGTCCGCAGCGCCTGCGCACGCTTTTCCGTCGAGGACGCGACAGCGACGATGCGGCCGGCACCGACCCGGCGTGCGAACTGGATCGCCAATGATCCGACGCCCCCGGCTGCGCCATGGATCGCAACCGTGCCTCCGGCATCCAGCTGCCCCGCGTCGTTGATCACCGCCGCCGCAGTGAGCCCTTGCATGAGCACTGCGGCCGCCTGTTCGTCCGCAACGTCATCGGGTATGTCGAAGACGAGATCCGTTGGCGCCACTGCCGTTTCGGCGTATCCGCCGAACCCACCGGTCAACGCTGCAACCCGCCGGCCGTCGGCTCGCGCTCGGCCGACGACCTCGGCGCCCAGCACGACCGGGAGGTCGCTGGTTGCGTCATACGTGCCGCGCCGTCGGGAGACGTCCGCGAAGTTCACCCCGGACAGCAGCACGTCGATGAGTTCCTCGCCCGGCCCGGGCGACGGCGCGGGCACCTCCATCAGCTGCAGCCGGTCGGCCCCGCCATACTCCGTGATCCCCACAGCACGCACACGGTCAGCCTACGCAGCCGACACCGTGCAAATTCGGTCGCGGTCCCGGAGCACACGTGTTCTGCTGGCACTCATGCAGATTCGCACTGAGCAACCGGAGGATTTCGACGCGATCCACGAGGTCGTCCGTGCGGCGTTTGGTTCGGACGTCGAAGCCGACCTGGTGCGCGCGATCCGCACCGACCCGTGCTACCGCCCGGAGCTGTCGTTCGTCGCCGTTGACAGCGACGAGATCGTCGGACACGTGATGATCGACGGTTGCTGGGTACGCAGCGCCACCGGCGACCGGCCGATCGTCATGCTGTCACCGCTCGCGGTCGCCCCGGACCACCAACGACGCGGGATCGGTACATCACTCATCGACACCGCGGTCAGGGCCGTCGACGCAGCCGGCGAACCGTTGATCGTCCTCGAAGGCAGTCCGACCTATTACGGCGCAAGGGGTTTCGAGTTCGCCGGCAATCAGGGCCTCACCCTCCCGCTGCCCGACTGGGCACCGCGTGAAGCAGCCCAGGTGCGACTGTTGTCGGCATATGACCCGACGGACGCCACCTTGCGCGGCGACGTCGTCTATCCGGCACCGTTCGACGGTCTCGCCTGAACGTCGCCGGCTGCTTCCGGCGAGGAAGTGACGACAGTAGCGATCTACTCGCTCAATCGGTCAACAGCGCGCGGGTCCGCTCCGCTCCGACGGCGAGCAGCAGCGTCGGCAGCCGCGGACCGGTGTCCTTGTCGACCAGCAGGTTGTAGAGCAGCTTGAAGAACTGCCGCTGGGCCGCGCCGAGCTCCTTGTCGCCCTTGACGATCTGGTCCGCGGCCAGGCCGCGCTGCACCTTCGGCACCCCGTAGACCTGGTGCGTCAGACCGTCCAGCGACCAGGCGTCGTCCAGCTTCGGCAGGTCGGAACCGTTGCCGTCCAACAGGATTCGCAGTCCGTCGCGCTCCTGCTCGGACAGCGATTCGAGCCGCTCCGTGTCGGCCGCAGAACGCACCACGGTGCGCTCCTCGTCCGACATCTGCGTCTCGACCCAGTGCTCCACACACGTCAGCCGCGGCCGCAACTCGTCCAGGCTGTCGATCGGGTCATCCGTGTCGAGCGCGCTCACGATGCGCAGAGTCTGCTCCTGGTCGCCGGTCGTGATGTCCACGATCGACGCCAGGGTGCGATAGGACACGGCGCGATCGGTCCGAGGCAGCGGACCCGTCGCCGTCGACGACGCCCGGGTGTATGCCGCAACGTCGCCCGGCTGCCCCTTGTCGGAGTCGACCTTCTTTGCGAGAGAGTCCCATTCGTCATACATGCGCTCGACCTCGGCGTCGAAGGCGACGCTGAAGGACTGTGCCGGCTTGCGACGCGCGTAGAGCCAACGCAGCAGTTGCGGCTCCATGATCTGCAACGCCTCGGCCGGCGTCGGGACGCCTCCGCGCGAGGACGACATCTTGGCCATGCCCTTGATGCCCACGAAGGCGTACATCGGGCCGAGCGGACGCTCCCAGCCGAACATCGGCGCCAGCTCCTTGCCGACGACGTATGACGACCCCGGCGACTGGTGGTCGACACCGGACGGCTCGAAGGTGACCTTCTCGAAGGCCCAGCGCATCGGCCAGTCGACCTTCCAGACCAGCTTCCCGCGGCGGAACTCGCGCAGGATGACGGTCTCGGTGAAGCCGCAGCGGCAGGTGTAGGTCATCTCGGTCGTGGCGTCGTCATACGCCGTGACCGTGGTGAAGTCGGTGCCGCACTCGGTGCAGTAGGGCTTGTAGGGGTAGTAGCCGGTGTCGCCACGGCCGTCGTCCTCGGCGGCAGCGCCGGAGCCTGCCTCGGCCTCCGCAGCGGCGGCGGCCTCCTCCTCGGACAGCTTCGGGTTCTGCTTCGCCTTCTTCGGGCCGAGGGTGCGGTACTGGTCGAGCACCTTGTCGATCTCACTGCGCTGCGACATCGCGAAGAGGATCTGCTCGGTGTAGGCGCCGGAGAGGTACTGACCGGTCTGGCTGATCCCGCGGTAGGTGATGCCGAGCTCGGCCAGGCTGTCCTCGAGCTGGCCGCGGAAGTGCTCCGCCCAACTGGTCGCGTTCGACCCGTGCGGTGCCGGAACGTCGGTCAGTGGCTTGCCGATGTGCTGCTCCCAGGAGCTGTCGACGCCCGGCACGTTGGGGACCTTGCGGAAGCGGTCGAAGTCGTCCCAGCTGATGATGTGCTCGACCTCGATGCCGCGACGGCGGATCTCGTCGGCAACCAGGTGCGGGGTCATCACCTCGCGCAGGTTGCCCAGGTGGATCGGCCCGGACGGCGAGATGCCGGACGCGCACACGACCTTGGTGCCCTTGGCCTTCGCGTCGGCGATGGTCTCGTCGGCGAGTCGGGACACCCAGTCGTCAAGCTGCTGATCAGTCACGATCGACTATTTTACGGTCCTGCGCGCAGTGGTCCGACCACGCCCGCAGGTGCTCAGCTGCTGAGGACGGTGCCCGCGCAGATCAGCACGAACAGCGCGATCATCCCCAGCGCGAACCACGCGATGATCCGGTGCGACCGGCGGTCGGCGCGCAGCGAACTCGCGAACTGCAGCCCCGGCGCGACGACCGGGGTCAGGCCCTTGCGCTGCGCGTCCTCCGGCAGCTGCGGTTCGATCTCGATCGGGCCGTCTCGTTCATCCATAAGTCCTCCCCAGAACCCATCGATATGCACCCAGCGTCCCACATCTTCACCGGTATGCCGAGGACGCGGCCACCGCGACGGAATCGGCGAATCGGATCACGTCACCCTTCCGGAACGGCCCGTGGTCACCGGTGAACCGGATCCGGCGCGCGTGTCCCTCGGCCGACACCACGTGGATATGGAGGTGCGGTTCAGTCGAATTGCCGGAGTTCCCGACCTCACCGAGCGGAGCACCGATCCCCACGGTGTCTCCCGTACGCACCTGCACCGTGCCCCGGCGAAGGTGCGCCAGCAGGACCTGCTCACCGGCCGACGTCCGGATGACGACGTGGTTGCCCGCGGCCTCACCGCGTCCGGGTGACCCGCCGTCCGCGAGCCCGTCCACCGCCTCGACGACGACGCCGTCGACAGGGGACGTCAGAGGCTGACCGAAGGAACTGAACCGTCCGCCGAGGCCGTCCGTGAGACGCTGCACCCTGACGAGGTCGAGTGCGGCCCGCTGCTCCGGCGCCACCCAGTGATGGTTGAACGCCTTCGTCTCGCCCTCACCGACGACCCAACGGCCGCACGGAACCGGCGGCACCAGCATCGTCTGCGCCACCTCGCGCACTGCGCCACGGCGCGAATGGACCGTGACACCCACCAGAATCGCTGCGACCACCGTGAACCAGATGTCACCGCCGGAGATGGCGCGACTCCCCCAGCCCGGCGATCGCACCAACGACGCGGCACCGATGACGAGGCACACCGACATCGCCCTGCTCAGCAGCCACGCCCAGCCGATCGACGGGATCGCCCAGAAACGCGACGCGAGCGCAAAGACCATCACCACCGAGATCGACTGCAACCACTCGCCACTCGTCGACGCGACCCAGCAACCCACCGTGCACGTCGCGCCGAGCGCGAGCCACACCATTGCGACCAGCAGCCCCGCTCGCGGGCCGCGGATCATGCGCAGCACGTCAGCTGACCTGGATCGCCCAGTCGAGCAGGAAGAGCCCGAACAGCACCGCCGGGACAGCCCCGGCCATCAGGCAGCCGGCGCGGCCGCGCTTGGCCTGCAGGGCGTCGCTCTCCGGTGACTGCCGCAGCTCACGACGCAGTCGCCACCAGGTGACGAGCGCGAAGATCGCCATACCCAGGAAGAAGGCTGCCAACAGCCAGAGTGCGATCCGGAACCCCAGCGGCGGAGTCTTGCCGCTGACCGTGCGCGCCGCGAACTGACTGAGCACCTCAGCGCTCGAGCAGGTCGTGCCGCACGATGATCTCGGAGCGGCCGGGGCCGACGCCGATCACCGAGACGCGAGCGCCGATGCGCTCTTCGACAAACTCGACATACGCACGGCAGTTCTCCGGCAGCTCCTCGAAGGTCCGGCAGTGCGTGATGTCCTCGAACCAGCCGGGCAGCTCCTCGTAGATCGGCTTCGCGTGGTGGAACGCGCTCTGATCGGCCGGCATCTCGTCGTAGCGGACGCCGTCCACGTCGTACGCGACACAGACCGGGACCTTCTCCAGTCCGGACAGCACATCGAGCTTGGTGAGCACGAAGTCGGTGACGCCGTTGATCCGATAGGCGTAACGACCGATGACGGTGTCCATCCAGCCGCACCGGCGCGGGCGGCCGGTGGTGACACCGAACTCGGCTCCGGTCTTGCGCAGGAATTCGCCGGAGTCGTCGAGCAGTTCGGTCGGGAACGGTCCTTCGCCGACGCGGGTCGTGTAGGCCTTCAGGACGCCGATGACCGAGCTGATGCGGGTCGGCGGGATGCCGGCGCCGGTGCACGCTCCGCCGGCGGTCGCGTTGGACGACGTGACGTAGGGGTAGGTGCCGTGGTCGACGTCGAGCAGCGTCGCCTGACCGGCCTCGCACAGGACGACCTTGCCGTCGTCGAGCGCGTGGCTGATCTCCAGCGAGGTGTCGGTGACCATCGGGCGCAGCCGATCGGCATACGACAGCAGCTCGTCGACGACCTCGTCGACCAGGATCTCGCGGCGGTTGTAGATCTTGACCAGGACCTGGTTCTTGAACTCGAGCGCCGCCTCGACCTTCTGGCGCAGGATCGACTCGTCGAAGAGGTCCTGCACCCGGATTCCCGCGCGGTTCATCTTGTCGGCGTATGTCGGGCCGATGCCCCGGCCGGTCGTACCGATCTTCTTGGAGCCGAGGAATCGCTCGACGGTCTTGTCGAGGACGCGGTTGTACTCGGCGATGATGTGCGCGTTGCCGCTGATCCGCAGCGCCGAGGTGTCCAGGCCGCGCGACTCCAGGGCGTCCAGTTCCTCGAAGAGGACGGTCAGGTCCACGACGACGCCGTTGCCGATCACCGGGGTCACGCCGGGCGACAGGATGCCGCTGGGCAGCAGGTGCAGGGCGTACTTCTCGCGGCTGCCGTCGGGCTGCTCGATGACGACCGTGTGGCCCGCGTTGTTGCCGCCGTTGAACTTCACGACGTAGTCGATGCGGTCGCCGAGCAGGTCGGTTGCCTTGCCCTTGCCTTCATCGCCCCACTGGGCTCCGACGAGCACGATCGCTGGCATGCTGCTGCCCCTCTTCCGGTCGGTGGTGAGAGCAGTGACCGGGTCGGGCTGCTCGTCGTCAGCAGTGTCTCAGGTTACCGGTGTGCGGCGAGCAGGTCCCGGACGGCCTGAGCGGACGCGGCGCGCAGGGCCTGCTGCGCCAGATGACCGGCATCGGCCGCGTTCGTATGGCGGACGGCCTGTTTGATCCGCGGGACCATCGGACCGACGACGCTCAGCTCGCGTATGCCGAGCCCGATCAGCAGCGGGACGGCCTCGACCCGGCTCGCGAGATCGCCGCAGACGCCCACCTCCACGCCGTCGGGGACATCCTCGACGACCCGCCGGATCAGTTGCAGCACAGCGGGATCCAGTCCGTCGGCGAGCTCGCCCACGCCGGCGTTCCCCCGGTCGGCGGCCAGGGCGTACTGCGTCAGGTCGTTGGTCCCGATGCTGACGAAGTCGAGGCCGCGTGCCAGCTGGGCGATGTTCAAGGCAGCGGCAGGCACCTCGACCATGATCCCGACCGCGACCGGTCCGAAGCCGACGTCGGCCCTCGCTGCTGCCAGCCGTTCCAGCGCCCAGTCGACCTCGTCGCGGGTGGTGACCATCGGGAACATCAGCCGCACCGGAGTTTGTTCGGATGCGCCGCACACGGCACGGAGCTGCTCGTCGAAGATGTCCGGCTGCTGCCGCATCAGCCGTAGCCCCCGCACGCCGAGCATCGGATTCGCGTCCTGCAGACCGGGCAGGAACGGCAACGGCTTGTCCCCGCCCACATCCCAGGTGCGGATCGTGATCGGTTGCCAGTGCAGGCCACTCGCGATCGACAGGAAGGTGGCTGCCTGTTTCCCGGCGGACGGTGCGTTCGGCTCCGCACCGAAGACGATCTCGGTCCGCACCAGCCCGGAGCCTTCCGCGACACCACCGGAGGCGAGGGCGTCACCCACGCTCGTGATGTTGGCTTCGACGCGGACACGTGCGCCGTCCTGGGTCACCGCCGACTCGGTCGCGCGCCGCTTCGCCTCCTCCGCGTCGGCAGTGCGTGTTGCGATGACATCGCGTAGTCGCCGCAGCGCGTCGATGTCCGGGTCGATGACGAGATCCCGCGCGGCAGCGTCGAATCCGACGATCGTGCCGTCCTCAACACTCGAGACGGAGTCGCCGCCATCGGGGTAGATCGGGATCCCGCGGGAGCGAGCCACGATCACACCGTGCCCCGTGCTGCCGCCGCGAGTGGTGACGATCCCCGAGATCCGCCCCACATCCAGGCCCGACGCCGTGGCGGGATCGAGCTCGTCAACGACCACGACCGCTCCGCCGGGCACCGAATTTCCTTGTCCGGCAAGTGCCTCCGGGCCCTCGATCAGTGCGACGAGCAACTGGTGCTCGATGGCGCGGACATCCTGCGCTCGGGCCTGCTGATAGGAGTCCGCGAGTGCTTCGAACACATCGGCCAGGTCACCGAGCACTGTGCGCCACGCGACCGGCGCCGCCTCGCCGTTGGCGATACGCTCCGCCACCGCCGTCGTCACTGCTTCGTCGTCAAGGAAGGCGAGATGGGCATCGAGGATGTCCGCCGCCGCCGGATCCGCATCCCGCTGTCGCCGTATGGCGCCCGCAACGGCAGCCACTGCGGTGTCGGATCGCCGCTGCTCCGCCGACGGTGAACCGGACTGGTATCCCTCGATGTTCACCTCGCGTCGCATCACGTATGCCGGGCCGAGCGCCACGTCGAGGCCGGAACCGGAGCTGGGTGGCGGTCCGGCTGGTTGGGGTGTCTCTGATTCGGTCGGTGCCCGGTCCGCGAAGTTCCGCGCTGCCAACCCGACGACGGCCCTGAGTGCTTCGTCGGCCTGTGGCCCGTCGGCAACAACCTGTAACCGGGCACCGTGACCGGCGTTCAGTGTGGCGACCTTGCTCAGGCTGCCGGCCGGCACCGGCCCGGCACCGGTGTCGAGGTCGGCCAGCGTCACGTCGGCGTCATACGACCGGACGAGCCTGACCAGCTTCGCCGCCGGTCGGGCGTGCAGCCCGTGCGGGTCGGTCAACACGATCTCAGCAGAAGCCGGTCGAGTAGCGGCCTCCGCCAAAGCTGGTCGAGTAGCAGCCGAGGAACGAGGCTGCGTATCGAGACCCTGCTCCAACGGTCTCGATACACCTCCCCCGCTGCGCTCCTCCGGCACTCGACCAGCATCGAGATGCGCACGCTTCGCGTCCAGCCCCTGCTCGGCCTCACCCGCGACCTCGTCGAGACTGGCACCGGACGCAGCAGACACGACCGCCGGCACGATTCCCTCCACCAACGGCGCCGAGGAGATCCGCACCAGCTCGGCAACCTCGGGATCGACCAGTTCACAGGCAAGTTCGGCACTGAGCACCGAGCTGCCGATGTCGACGAGCACCAGCACGCCGTCGCTCGACCCCGCGACCTGCTCGATCGCCGATGCGACGGCCGTGGCGTCGGTGCCGAAGGTGGTCTCGTCCAGTCCCGCAGCGACGGCGAGCGCCGGAGCCGGGCCGTCACCCACCATCTCCCGGGCCAGCGCCGCGACCGCATCGCCGAGGGCTCGGCTGTGCGACACGACGACGATGCCGATCACGGTCGCCGTCCCGACTCAGGCAAGGGTCGCTGCGGCAGCTTCGAGCAGCAGCACGGTCGAGGTGGCCCCGGGATCCTGGTGACCGGCGCTGCGGTCGCCGAGATAGCTGGCCCGTCCCTTGCGCGCGACGAGCGGTGTCGCCGCATCTCGCCCGCGGGCTCCGGCGTCGGCTGCTGCCTGCAGCGCAGCGCCCAGGCCGTCCGTCACCGAGGCGTCGTACGCCTCCAACGCGGGCGCCCAGGCGTCGATCATCGTCTTGTCGCCCACCTCGGCCTTGCCGCGTTGCACGATGCCCTCGACTCCCGCATGCAGCGCCGCCCCGACCGTCGCCGCGTCGACCGGACCGTCGCCGACCTTCGCTCCGAACCGCAGGAAGAAGGTGCCGTAGAGCGGGCCACTCGCTCCACCGACCGAGCTGACCAGTGTCATGCCAACCTTCTTGAGAAGCTCTGCAGCAGAAGCGAATTCAGCTCCATCGAGAGCGGCGACCACCGCCGTCATACCGCGGTCCATGTTGCTGCCGTGGTCGGCGTCACCGATCGCCGAGTCCAGCTCGGTCAGCAGCCCGGCGTTCTCGTGGATGACGTCGGCATAGCGCCGCATCCAGTCGGCGAACTGTCCGATGTCGACCATGTCCGACATCGCTCACACGCCCCAGCGCAGACCGGGGGTGTTCACCGGCGCGTCCCACAGACCGACGAACTCGTCGTCCGCCTTGACGAGAGTGACCGAGCAGCCGGCCATCTCCAGCGACGTGATGTAGTTCCCGACCAGGCATCGCGCGACGCTGATGCCGGCCTTTTCGAGCAGACGGTGCACCTCGCTATACATGAGGTAGAGCTCGATCAGCGGCGTGCCACCCATGCCGTTGACCATCGCGATCACCGAATCCCCTGTGCTGTAAGGCAAATCGGCCAGAACAGGATCGACGAGCTGTTGTGCGGCCTCGGCAGCGGCGGCGAGCGGCACCCGTTTGCGACCGGGCTCGCCGTGGATGCCGATGCCCAGCTCCATCTCGTCGTCGGCGAGCTCGAAGGTGGGCTTGCCCGCGGCGGGCACCGTGCAGGAGGTGAGCGCGAGGCCCATGCTCCGGCCGACCGAGTTGACCTTCGTCGCCAGGTCGGCCACCTCGTCGAGCGAGCGACCACTCTCGGCGGCAGCACCGACCAACTTCTCCAGCAGCACGGTCGTCCCGACCCCGCGCCGGCCGGCGGTGTAGAGGCTGTCCTGCACTGCGACGTCGTCGTCCACGACGACCGAACGCACCTGCGCGCCGCTGTCGGCTGCGAGCTCGGCGGCCATCTCGAAGTTCATCACATCGCCGGTGTAGTTCTTCACGATGTGCAGCACCCCGGCACCACCGTCGACGCCGATTGTCGCCGCCAGCATCTGGTCAGGCACCGGCGAGGTGAAAACCTCACCGCAGCAGGCAGCGTCGAGCATTCCGACCCCGACATACCCGCCGTGCATCGGCTCGTGCCCGGAGCCGCCACCGGAGATCACGCCCACCTTCCCGGAGCGCGGTGCGTCCTTGCGGAAGATCACCTTGTGCTCGTGATCAACGCGCAGCCGGTCACCGTGCGCGGCTTCCATCCCGAGGAGCGCTTGCGAGACGACGTCAGCCGGATCATTGATCAGTTTCTTCATCTCTTCATCGGACCACTCTTCGGGTCGGCCGACAAGGGATTCGGCTAGGGAGCGAGCGCGTGCTCCGTCGCCGGCTTCACCAGCTTCTTGACGGTCCGGCCGTCGTGGAAGTCCCCGATCGCTCGCATCTGCCAGGTCTGCGGTCCGGTCCGGCGCATCGCCGCCATCAGCACACCGGTCGCAGGCTGCGAGTCGGACAAATCGAAGCGGACCAGCTCCTGGCCGGTGGCGTCGTCGACCAGCCGGCAGAACGCCCGGCGGATGTCGGTGAACTTCTGGCCGCTGAACGAGTTGATGGTGAACACCAGGGTGTTCACCTGCGGTGGTATGGCGAGCAGGTCCACCTTGATCTGCTCGTCGTCGCCCTCCCCCGCACCGGTCAGGTTGTCGCCGGAGTGCTGGATGGCGCCGCCGAATTCCTTCTTGTGCATGAACCAGACGATCTCCAACTTCCTGCCGGCACCGTCGTACGCGATGACCGAGGCGTCCAGATCGATGCTGCCGCGACCCGGTGCCGGGTCCCAGCCCAGGCCCATCGTGACCTTGGCCAACGGCGGCGCACCCGTCTTGGTGAGGTCGACGCGCGCCTTTTTGGTCAGATCGACGCGTCCCTTGTCGAGATTGACCACCCCGATGGCACCCGGCTGCGGGGCAGCCGGTGGTGGCGGCGGGGTCACCGGAGCCGGCGGTTGCACGGGCGGGGGCTGCACGGGAGGAGGCGGTTGATGCGGCGGCGGAGGCTGCATCGGGGGCGGCGGCATGTTCGGGGGCGGCGGCATACTCGGTGGCGGCGGCGCTGCCGGCGCGGGCTCCGGATCACCTTCCACTGAGATCCCGAAATCCGTTGCCAGTCCGGCCAGCCCGGAGCTGTACCCCTGGCCGACGGCACGCAACTTCCATTGGCCGTTCCGCCGGTAGACCTCACCGCTGACGAACGCCGTCTCGTTCTCGGCCTCCATGGCGAACGTCGCCAACTCGGCGCCGGTCGCCGGATCGGTCGCGACGAGACGCAGGTCGGGCACCTGTCCGAAGGCGCCGCCGTCGGCAGACGCGGCGAGCACCAGCTTCCCGACGGTCGGCGGCAACTGCATCAGGTCGATCTCCAACGCATCAGCACCCGGCTGCTTGCCGAGATGCCGCACCGCACCACTCGGGTGACTCGGCTGGTTGTAGAAGATGAAGTCGTCATCCGAGGACACCTTGCCGGTCTCCTGCAGCAACAACACCGAGGCGTCGACATCGGGCACGCCCGGCCCGGTGCTCCAGTGCAGGGTGATCCGGATCTGGCCGGCGTTCAGTGGTGTGTTGGAGCCCTTGGTCAGCTGGGTCATGCGGCCATCCTCACATGCATCGGTGCACCGAGATGACCGGTGAAATGATTCGGCGCGTGTCACTTCGCCGCTCGGAGCAACCGGCTCGCTGAGCGGGCGAGGATGCCGAGATCCGAGCAGTAGCCCGTTCCGTCTCGTTTCAGGCAGAGCAGGCCCAGCAGAACGTCCGCATCGTCGACGACCGCAAGGCGTCTTCGGCCTTGCTCCTGTAGTCGAACGGTGACGTCCACCAGCGGCGTCGTCGGGGCAACCGTGCGGTCCCGGAGTCTGCCCAGTTCCGCGATCGCGACGGGCTGCACCGAGGTGTTCGAGGGAAGGTCTCCGCGTTCGATGGTGGTCAGGAGCCGGCCTGCAGCGTCAACGATCAAGGCCATGTGGACGTGCTCGTCGGCGAAGAACCGGTGAAGTGCTGCCACTGACGTGTCCGGCCCGAGCGTCTTCGGACGGGAGACCATCGCGTCAGCGGCGCGCTCGAGAGCCTCATGCCGGCGTGCCACCGGTGCCCGTTCGTCGACGGATCCGGCTGTCGCCGCGCGCATGCTTCCTGCGCATGCCACCGGGGTACCTCCGCTCTCGTGGACGAAGGGTCACGTCGTCCGAGGCGTCGCGCACCGTCCCGACAACGGATCTCGTCGTGGGCGGCGACTCGGTTCTCCTCCGTCATCCTGTCGAAGTTCATCCTGTCGAAGTGACGAGGCGGTGTTCAAGCTGCGACGCTTCCCGACCAACTTCCTTGTCCATGGTCACAAAGCTCGTTGCGACGAGGAACACCGTCACCGCACATCGGGGCGTGGGTCGACTCTCAGTGCCAGAGTGATTCGTATGAGAGTCGCCGACTGCCTGTTCTGCCGAATCGCAGCAGGCGACGTACCTGCCGAAGTCGTCCACGAGGGACCGACCACGTTGGCGTTCCGCGACATCCATCCGCAGGCGGACACCCATGTGCTGGTCATTCCCCGGGACCACTACGAGGACGCGGTTGACCTCGCGACGAATGCGCCGAACGTGCTTGCGGAACTGATTCGAGCAGGCGGGACGGTCGCAGCTCAGAATGGCGTGATGGCAAGCGGCTACCGCTTCGTCTTCAACACCGGCGATGACGCCGGACGCATTGTTTTTCATGCCCATCTGCACGTGCTGGGCGGTGGGCCGCTCGGGTCCTTCGGCCGACCGATCGGGTGCGCCTGAGCACCTCCTCGACGTCGATCACGTTGATGCAGCGCCGCTGAGTCTCGATGTCCTTGGTGGAGCATGACTGCACCGTGACCTACCTCGCCGGCGTTGCATCGCTCCGTTCCGGCACGGCGCTTGATGAACGCGACAAACGTCGCTGTGTCGACCAACAACATCAGGCGCGATCCGAACGAGGCATCGCATCGCGCCGGTAGCTTCCTGCTCGGTACCTGCCGATTACCGACCCGAGAAGACGACCCGAGAAATCGAGTGATGCCGACATGACGCAGCCGTCGTACGAGCAGGATGTACTGGCGCCCCCGGCGGTTGCCGCAACATTCCTGGTGCTCACCGTGCGACCCGGCGGCGAGAGCGCGGTTCGCGACCTGCTCGCCGACAGCGGCGGCCTACTGAGGTCCGTCGGCTTCCGGGCGCCGGAAGCACGCCTCAGCCAGGTGGTGGGCATCGGTTCACGCCTGTGGGACCGGCTGTATGACGGCCCGCGCCCCCAGGAGTTGCACCCGTTCCGGCAGGTCGACGGTCCGACCCATACCGCAGTCGCCACTCCCGGTGACCTGTTGTTCCACCTGCGCGCACGGCGAGCGGATCTGTGCTTCGAGCTCGCCCGCCGGCTCACCGAACGCCTCACCGGCCACGCGGACGTCGTGGACGAGGTGCACGGCCTGCGGTACTTCGACGAACGCGACATCCTCGGCTTCGTCGACGGCACCGAGAATCCCGGCGGCGCGGCCGCGGTGCGGTCGGTCTTCATCGGTGCCGAGGACGAGGCGTTCGCCGGAGGCAGCTACGTGATCGTGCAGAAATACGTGCACGACTTGGCCGGCTGGAACGCCCTGACGGTCGAAGAGCAGGAGGAGGCGTTCGGGCGCCACAAACTCAGCGACATGGAATTCCCGGACGAGGACAAGGCCACGAACTCCCACCTGACGCTCAACACGATCGTCGATGCGGACGGCGTCCAGCGGCAGGTGGTGCGCGACAACATGGTCTTCGGGTCGGTCGCGGCCCGGGAGTTCGGCACCTACTACATCGCCTATTCGGCGAGCCCGGAGGTGACCGAGCAGATGCTGGAGAACATGTTCATCGGCGTCCCGCGCGGTAACCACGACCGGATTCTCGACTTCTCGACGCCGCTCACCGGAGGGCTCTTCTTCGTGCCGACCGCCGACTTCCTCGATGACCAACCGCCGTCACCGACCACTCGAGCCGCCAGTGACGACCACGACGATCGCTATCCAGCCCCGGTTGCGGCGTCGACGATCTCGGACGGCTCGCTCGGTATCGGCAGCCTCGCACAAGGAGCACACCAAGATGGATAATCTTCGCCGCGAACTCGCCCCGGTGTCGGACGCCGCGTGGGCCCAGATCGAGGAGGAAGCCAGACGCACCTTCACCCGCGACGTCGCGGGCCGCCGGGTGGTCGACGTTGCCGGCCCGGCCGGCTTCGAACTCTCGGCGGTCGGGACCGGACACCTACGGACCCTCGAGCAGGCGCCGGTCGACGGTGTTGTCGCCCGCGCTCGTCAGGCCCAACCGGTCATCGAGTTGCGCGCACCGTTCACCGTCACCTGGGACGCGGTGGACGACGTCGACCGAGGGTCGCAGGACTCGGACTGGCAGCCGGTCAAGGACGCCGCCGCCAAGGTTGCGCACGCCGAGGACGGCATGATCTTCGACGGGTTCGCCGCGGCAGGCATCGCCGGCATCCGTCGGAGCACCTCGAACGCGAGACTGACGATTCCCGAGGACATCCGGCAACTGCCGGACACCATCGCACAGGCGTTGAGTGAGTTGCGGCTGGCCGGCGTCAACGGCCCATACAGCCTGGTGCTGTCCGCAGCCGCCTACACCGGCGTCTCCGAGACGACCGACAGTGGATATCCGGTCGTCGAGCACGTACGCCGCCTCCTTCCGGACGGTGGTCAGATCGTCTGGGCTCCGGCGATCGACGGTGCGCTGTTGCTGTCGACGCGCGGCGGCGACTACAAGCTGCACCTGGGCCAAGACCTGTCGATCGGTTACACATCGCACGATGCACGAGGGATCACCCTGTATCTGCAGGAGTCGCTGACCTTCCTGGCGTTCACCGCGGAGGCGAGCGTCGTTCTGACGAGCAGTTGAGCGGAGAGCCGGTGTACGAACATGGTGGCAACCGACAACGAACTGCATGCCGCAGTCATTGACGAACTGGCCTGGGACCCCCGGGTCGATGACCGCGAGCTTGCTCCAACGGTGCGGAACACCGTCGTCACCCTCCGTGGCACGGTCGGTAGTTATCCGCAGAAGCGGGCGGCGTGCGCCGCCGCGGGCCGAGTACTTGGTGTCAGCAAGGTCGACGACGCTCTGGAGGTCGAGCTCGCCGACGCCGTCCGTCGGGATGACGGCCAACTGCGTGCGGCGATCGAGACGGCACTCGCCGACAACAGCGGCCTGTGCGGATGCTGCATAGACGTGCAGGTCGACGAAGGGTGGGTCACTCTCACCGGAAAGGTCTCCTGGCACTTCCAGCTGACCACTGCAGACGACGCTGCCTCTCACACGGTCGGCGTGTATGGCGTCACGGCGGATATCGAAATCGTTCCGGCGTCACCGCCGCCGGCAGACCTGCGATCGGAGATCCACCGGGCCATTTCACGGACGGTCGGAGTCACCACCGGGGAGGTGTCGATCGGCACTTCGCCGGAAGGCGTCGTGACCCTGCACGGTGTCGCCCGGTCGGCCCGGTTGCGTGACGCCGTTGCCGATGCCGCCTGGTGCGGACCCGGTGTGGTGCGGGTCGTCAGTGACCTGCAGATCGTCCCTGGACGGTGGACAGTCGGAGCGGGCACGCGGCAGGTCGGCAATGACTGAGGAGTCGCGTCTGTGCCGGCACGTCACCGGCGGGCACACGGCGATCCTGGATCTCGACGAAGCGGTGGGCATCCTGGTCGTCCCGGCAGGGGAGGACAACTGGGTCATCTCGTATGAGACCCGGGTCACGGTGGTCGGCGGCCTGTCCTTCGAGTCGGTCATCGAGCACCGCCGCTACGAGGAGGGCAGTTCGCAGATGGCCGAGTGGCTGCGCTCGAGGGGCTGGCGATTCGCCGCGAACGACTCGGCCGCCGGGTTACCGCTGGCGGCAGGCTTCACCGACGACGGCTCGATCGTCTACTTGCTCGTCCCCGAGCAGCCGGCCATTTCCTCGGGTCAGGACGAAATGGTCGGCTGAGCAGGCGGCGTTGTCTCGTCAGCCGATCTCGACTCGACCAAGGGCTTGCCGTCCAGAACGGTGATGCGCACCTTCAGGTTCTTCATGAGCGGTTGGTCGCTCTGGCTGCTGTAGTCGGCGGGTCCGATGAGCACGTTCATCTCGGGCATGTAGCCGGCAGCGCTGCCCCGTGGAACGGCGTACTCGACCGCCCGGAATCCGTCCAGCCGGCGACGGCTGCCGTCCTTGGAGGTCGCTTCGATGGATACCTCGTCCCACTGGGCCAGTCCGCGGTCTCGCATGTCGTCCTTGTTCATGAAGACCAGAGTGCGCAGGTTCTTGATCCCTCGGTAGCGGTCGTCGTCGCTGTAGATGGTGGTGTTCCACTGGTCCTGCGAGCGGAACGTCTGCAGTACGAGCACCTCGGGATCGTCAGGCACTTCGTCGTGCAACGGTGCCAAACAGAACTCCGCCCGGCCGCTGTCGGTGAGGAAGACACGGTCCCGCGCCGGTTGCAGGACGCGGAATCCCATGGGCTGCCGCACTTTCCGGTTGTAGTCGGCCAGCCGTGGGATCACCGTCGCCATCGCGTCGCGAACCCGGTCGTAGTCGGCGACATACCAATCCCAGCGCGTATTGCTGTCCGGCAGCGCGGCCTTGGCGACACCGGCCACGATCGCCGGCTCGGAGAGCAGGTGCGGCGAGGCGGGGCGCCGGCTGCCCTTGGACAGTTGCACCGAACTCATCGCATCCTCGCTGCTGACCGATTGCTGTCCGGTGTCCTGTATGTCGCGCTCGGTGCGACCGAGGCACGGCAGGATCAGTGCGTCTCGCCCGTGCGCGAGATGGCTGCGGTTGAGTTTGGTGCTGACCTGAACCGTCAGGTCGCAGTTCATCAGGCCCCGCTCGGTGTATGACGGGTCGGGCGTCGCCCGCGCGAAGTTGCCGCCCATGCCGAAGAAGACCTTCACCTGCGCGTCATACATCGCCTTCAGCGTGGCAACGGTGTCCATACCCCAGTGACGTGGCGGCTCGAAGCCGAAGTGTTCGCCCAACCGATCCAAGAAGTCGTCCTTCGGGCGGTGGTCGATGCCGCAGGTCCGGTTGCCCTGCACATTGCTGTGTCCGCGCACCGGTGAAGGGCCGGTGCCCTCCCGGCCGACGTTCCCGCGCAGCAACAGCAGATTCACGATCTCCCGCGTGGTGTCGACGCTGTGCTCGTGCTGGGTGAGGCCGAGACACCAGCTCACGACGGTGCGCTCGGACTTCAGGTAGACCTCCGCTGCAGACCGGATGTCCGACTCGGTCAGACCGGATTGCCGCTCCAGTTCTGACCATTCGGTCGCCTCCACCAGCTTGCGGTAGTCCTCGAAGCCGTGGGTGCACTGCTCCAGGAACTCCCGATCGAGCGCAGTCGGGTCGTCCTGCGCCGCCTCGAAGACTGCCTTGGCGATGCCGCGCAGCAACGCCAGGTCACCCGCTGGACGGACCTGCAGGTTCAGCGTGCTGGTCGGCGTGGACCGGAACAGCGCCATGTCGACGACCTCGTGAGGCACGATCGTGCGCGTGGAGCCGGCCTCCACGACCGGGTTGACGTGCACGATCTGCGCACCACGCCGGTAAGCCTTGGCGAGGGTGGTCAGCATGCGGGGGGCGTTGGAGGCTGCGTTCACACCCAGGATGAACAGCGCGTGGGCCTTGTCCCAGTCGGCGAGGTCGGCGGTCCCGACCCCGGTGCCGAGCGACGCCTGCAGGGCACGCCCGGACGCCTCGTGGCACATGTTGGAACAGTCCGGGAGGTTGTTCGTGCCGTATTCACGCGCGAACAACTGGTAGAGGAAGGTTGCCTCGTTGCTCAGCCGCCCGGACGTGTAGAACGACGCCTGGTCCGGCTCGATCCGTCGGAGATGCTCACCGATCAGCGCGAAGGCATCAGCCCAGTCGACCGGCAGGTAGCGGTCACTGGTGGCGTCATACCGCATCGGGTGCGTCAGTCGCCCTTGGTCCTCGAGCGCGAAATCGGTCCAGGTACGCAACTCCGCGACGGTGTGCTCGGCGAAGAACTCCGGCGTCGTGCGCTTGGGCGTCATCTCCCAGGTGACGTGCTTGATGCCGTTCTCGCAGATGTCGAGTGCCACGCCGGGGTCGTCCGGCCAGGCGCACCCGGGGCAGTCGAAACCCTTGGTGGGGTGGTTCATTCGCAGCATCGCCCAGGTGCCCTTGACCGGCTCGCGCTCTCGCGCAAGCACCTTCATGACGGAGGTCGCCGCACCCCACCCGGCAGCCGGGTGGTGGTAGTTCCGCTGGGCGAAACTCTTGGTGTCCTGCGGGCCGTAACCGCCCTGGGCGTCGGCGCGGGTGACCGAGACCTCCGGGCCGGCCGCGAAGCCTTCGCTGGCCGGATCGGCGTCGCCCACTTCGTGCGGGTCACTGTGCGGGTGGGAGGTGAACTCGTGGCTCCGGTCGGTCATGTCAGCCTTCGAACGGGTTGCTCAGCTCCTCGTCGCGGCGCCTGTCCTGCGAGCCGAGGTCATCCACGCCACCGTCGGTGTCCTCGAAGACCTCATCTCGGATCTCCTGGCGACGTTCGTCGTGCTCGCGTCGTTGCTCGCCGGCATGATCGCGCAACTCTTTGTTCGACTTGTGGTGTCCCATGTGAGGCGTCCTGTTCGTGGTTCGGATGTTCCCGGGCGTGTGTCACCGCCTGGGAGGCGCGGCGCACCATCCTCTGAATACACCTGCTTCACCCCACCGGCCAGTGCCGTGCCCGGACGTTGACACCCACGACAAGCCAGTGAGTGAGCCGGAACAACGATGCGGCGATCAGGACGAGTTCGTCGGGTGACGGGACTCCTCGAACCGCCAGGCGTAGGCGGCGGTTGCCAACTCGGCGACCGCGCTCGGGTCGGACAGCGATCGACCGGTGAGATCGTGCAGTCGTCGCAAGCGGTAACGCACCGTATTGGGGTGGCAGTAAAGGACTTTCGCGGCACGTTCAGCCGACCCGCCGTTGCCGAGATAGGCCAGCAGGGTGTCCATCAACGTGCTCCGGTCATCGGCGGGCAGGTCGAAGACCGATCCGAGCACCTCCGCGACGAGGCGTTTGCCCTCCCCGGGCTCGCACGCCATGAGAGCTGCCAACGGGCTGGTGTCGAACATGCGCACTTCGGCCTTCCCCGGTGCGATTTCTCCGAGCGCCACGCGCGCGAGGTGGAGCGCCCGCGGGGTGTCCATCAGGGAGGAGTAGAGCGGGCTGACCCCGGTGCGGGTCGTGGCGTGCTCACGGAGGAGGTCGAGGGTGTCGTCGCGTTGCATGGGGCCGACCGACAGCACACCCAACTGGAGGGCCGGGGACAGGCGCCACGCTGACACGACACCGATCCGGGCGAGGCTCTCCTCGATGCCGTTCAAACTCTCCTGCACCACACCCCGAGTCTCTGCTGCCACGACGACGAGACTCGAATCCGGTCCGAAGCCGAGCAAGCGTGCGGCTTCCCAAGGTGGCACGCGTTCGCCGGTCTGACCCGAGAGTAGCGCTTCCACCAGCGCCGACCGTCGACGCTGCTGCGCAACGAGCATTCGTGCCGCCGTCGCTCGGTAGGCCTCGGTGAGCGCCAGCGCATGCTCGTCGGTGATGGCCCAGAGTTGCTCCACGGCATCGAGCAGTTGGTGCTGCAGCGCAGGTGATCCCTCGACGCGGGCCTGCTCGAGCAGGGCCCCCCACAACGTGGCGAAGCCGATCCGGTACGCGCGGATCACCTCCGGCAGCGGTGCGCCCTGTTGCGCGCGGCGGCTACCGGTATCGCTCGGTGCCGTCAGGTCCAATGGCGCCCCCGGGTCGGCCAGTGCCATGAGCATGAAACGCAGATTCTGCTCGATCGAGGCGCGCAGGTCGTCCGGCGGGACGATGTCGTCGCTGCGATACATCGTCATGCGCTCAAGGATCGCGGCATACGCCAGGTCCCGCAGTTCGGGCAACCGGCCACCGGCCCAGGCCGCCAGTCGGGTGAGCTCGGTGTCGGTCACGCGGTCGCTCCCTCGCAATCCTTGACAGGTGTCGCATGCTCATGCTCGCACGCGCCGATAACGATGGGCGGTCCGACTGTTCGACTCACTGGCTCAGCACCGTCCGCTCCTCGTGATCCAGTTCCCCACGCAGCATCCGCCAGCTGGCGTCCGAAAGGCTTCCGCTGTCACGCCATCGGCGGATTTCGCGTCGTTCGGCATCGATGACAGCACGACGTGCGTGCAGGGTGGACTCGTAGTCCTCGGTCCAGGTGATCCGTCCGTCCTCGGTGTCCTCGAGAGCAGCCTCGCGCGCGCGAAACCGATCGGCCCGTGCGGCCATCGCTGCATTCAAGGTCGTCGCCAGGTCAGGACCGATCTCCCCACGGCGGAGCTGATCGGACACGTCTGCACGCGCAGCGTCGATCGCAGCGAGCCGCGCAGCATTGCGCACGAGTTCTTCCTCGGCTGCGTTGGCCCGCAGGTCAAGCTTGTGCAGCAGGGGTGCGAACGTCAGGCCCTGCGCGACCAGGGTCACCAGCACCACGACATACGCACAGAAGACCACCAGCGCCCGACCCGGAACGGGGTCCCCGTTGTCGGTGGTGAAGGGCACGGCGAACACGACGGCAAGAGTGATCACCCCACGGGTGCCGGACCAGGTGAGTGCCACCACCTCGCGACCGCTGAGACGTTGGTTGGAGCGAATGCCCAGGCGCGCGTGCAGGCGGCTCGGAACAAGCTGAGTGACGGCCAGCCACAGCGGTCGCACCGCGAGAACCACGCCCACGGTCACCAGCGCGGCGGTGACAACGACGCCGGCCCGTTCCGACCGCAGATCGGACAGGACACCCGGCAATTGCTGTCCGATCAGCAGGAAAATGAAGCCTTCGAGGAGGAACTCGACCAATTGCCAGACCGCTCCGGTCTGCAATCGGGCGGCACCTGTCTCTTCCTGTCCGGCGTTGTGACCGATGATCAAGCCGGCAACCACGACGGCCAATACCCCTGAGGCATGTATCCGTTCGGCCACCAGATAGATCACGAAGGGCGCAGCGAGCGACACCGCGTTCGCAGTCAACGGGTCCTTCAACCACGGACGCGCGCGTTGGATGAGAACAGCCGCGACTGTTCCGACCGCCAGCCCGCCGATTGCGGTCAGGGCAAAGAGACCTGTGGCCGTCGTCCACGAGAACGCCCCTGTCACCGCCGCGGTGACTGCCAACTGGTACGTCGTCAGGGCCGTCGCGTCGTTGAGCAGGCCTTCGCCCTCGATCAACGTTGTCAGCCGCGGCGGCATGCCGGCGCGACGCCCGATCGAGAGTGCCGCCACGGGATCGGGCGGTGCGACGGCCGCTCCGAGGATCATGGCAACGGCGAACGGCATGGCCGGTACGACGACACTCAGCACGATGCCGACGCTGAAGGCGGTGACCAGTACGAGCAGGACGGACAGACTGATGATCGGGCGCAGGTTCGCTCGCACAGCCATCAGGCTTGATCGACGGGCGGTGCTGTAGAGCAGTGGCGGAAGCACCAGCAGCAGCACCGGCTCGGGTTCGAGTGGCAGTTTCGGCCCGGGTAGGAACCCATAGACCAGACCGATCAACGTGAGCAGAATCGTCACGGGTATGCCGAATCGCCGGCCCAGTCCGCGAGCGATGACGACGATCAGCACCATGCCCAGGATGAACCAGACCTGTGCGATCACATCGGCCTCCGCGCTGACTGACTCGAAGAGGACGGTATGCCCGCTCGCGAATCCGACGGAGGTCTCCGTGCGATCGATGTCTGTGCGGACAGCCGATGCTGTTCCAGCCGACAACGCGAGGCGAAGGAGTAGTGAGAGCAGTGACCGGGCAGCGGACATTGAGGACGTCGCTCGCCACATCCAGCGGGTACGCACTGGCCGACGACTTGCAACTGATCGACAACGGACACAGCGTCTCACCGACGCGTCTTGCCGGACGGCCCAACGGACCGGATGCCCTCAGGCCTTGTGCCGGCGTTCCGGATGCCCTCAGGCCTTGTGCCGGCGTTCCGGATGCCCTCAGGACTTGTGCCGGCGTTCCGCGATGCGCAGCGCCAGCTGGAATCGGGTGCTCACGTCGTGCTCGCTCATCATCGC
This sequence comes from Flexivirga sp. G2, assembly GCF_055397625.1. Lineage (NCBI taxonomy): Bacteria > Bacillati > Actinomycetota > Actinomycetes > Micrococcales > Dermacoccaceae > Flexivirga > Flexivirga sp. G2. The sequence continues at coordinate 559,384 of NZ_AP039675.1, read as the reverse complement.
CGCGATCCGTCGCCGTACGGTGCGCAACGACACACCCATCGCGCGGGCGATCGCCTCATCGGTCAGCCCCTGTTGCATCCAGTCGACCAACGCACTACCCGACGCGTCATCGGACTGCCCGGTCGGTGAGGCCGCGGCCCACAGCCGGTCGAAGAGCGCGATGAAGGCCGCCACCACCATCGGGTCGCGCAGCAGCACGTGGTCGCCACCGCCGCGCCCCCACTCGGTCGTGCCGATCGCGACCTCCTCGCCGAAGACGACGAACTCGGACGGCAGACCGGCGGCGATGCGCTGGTGCTCCCCGAGGTCCGCCCAGGCGCTGAGCACGTCGGAGTGTTCGTGCAGTGTCTCCGGCAGGTAGAGCGTGCGCTGCTCCCGACCCGCGCCGAGCTGCTGGCGCACCGTCGGGTAGTCGTCGAGTGCACGCGGTGCACCTCCGGTCGCCTGTCGTATGACGCCGACCGTCGATGCGACCAGGTGCTCGTGCACGGAGGTCAGCACTGCCTGATCGACCCGCTCGCGCAACGGTTGGTCCGACGTCGAAAGCTCTTGTCCCGCACGGTGATCGGTGACGAAACTATCGATGGCGTCGCGCACCCGCGCGAGATCCTGGCGCCGCGTCGCCAGCCGTGCTTCCTCCGCACTGACGACGCGTTCGAGAGCCGCCCGCGGATGGTCCGCGACGACCTCACCCAGGTCGGTCAACCGGACCAGCCGACGGGCACGCAGCTGCTCGATGGCGTGCTCCGCCTCGTAGTCGGTCCAGCCGAGTGCGGCGACGTGCGCGGCGAGGGTCTGGCCGGGCGACCGCAGCACATGTCGGTAGAGCTCCTCGCCCTGCGCTCCGACGCCGAGGACGCCCAGCCGACCCTCCATGGCGTGTCCTGTCAGAGACCGAGCTCGCGAGCGCCGGTCGCGGAGGAGTCGCGCAGGAAGTCCGCGCACCGACGCTGTTCGTCGGTCTCGCCGATCTCGCCCGCGGCCTTGGCCAGCGCGCCGAGCGCACGCAGGAAGCCACGGTTGGGCTCGTGCTCCCACGGGACCGGACCCTGGCCGCGCCACCCGGACTTACGCAGCGCGTCGAGCCCCCGGTGGTATCCGGTGCGGGCGAACGCGTAGCTCTCGATGACGTCGCCGTCCGCCATGGCGTCCTCCGCGAGGGTCGCCCAGGCCAACGACGAGCTGGGGTACGAGCGCGCGACGTCGCGCGGGTCGACACCCTGTTCGAGCGCTGAACTCGCAGGGTCCACAGGCAGTTTCGTCTCGGGTATACCGAGCAGGTTCTCACTCATGATGCTGTCGCGCCTCTTCCCATCGCTCCGGTCCTCGCTCGTGCCTCGCTCAGGACGGCGCTCAAGAATGCTTGCCCGCCGATCCGAGGTTCTCGCAGGCCACGACGACGCGCTCCGACATACCGGTCTCACCGGCCTTGCCCCAGGCACGCGGGTCGTACTGCTTCTTGTTGCCGACCTCGCCGTCGATCTTCAGCACGCCGTCGTAGTTGCCGATCATCCAGCCGGCGATCGGGCGGGTGAAGGCGTACTGGGTGTCGGTGTCGACGTTCATCTTCACGACGCCGTAGGAGACGGCCTCGGCGATCTCCTTCGGGTCGGAGCCGGAGCCGCCGTGGAAGACCAGGTGGAACGGCTTGTCGTCGGGGGTCTTGAACTGCTCGTGGACCGCTGCCTGGGCCTTCTGCAGGACCTCGGGTCGCAGCTTGACGTTGCCCGGCTTGTAGACACCGTGCACGTTCCCGAAGGTGAGAGCCGTCATGTAGTAGCCCTGCTCACCGGTGCCGAGTGCCTTCGCGGTCGCGATGGCGTCCTCCGGCGTGGAGTAGAGCTTGTCGTCGATCTTGCCCTCGACGCCGTCCTCCTCGCCACCGACGACACCGACCTCGATCTCCAGAATGATCTTGGCGGCCTTGCACTTGGCGAGCAATTCCTCTGCGATCTGGAGGTTTTCGTGCAGTTCGACGGCCGAACCGTCCCACATGTGCGACTGGAAGTAGGGCAGCCCACCCTGCTTGACCCGCTCGGTCGACGCCTCGAGGAGCGGACGCACGAAACCGTCCAGCTTGTCCTTCGGGCAGTGGTCGGTGTGCAGTGCGATGTTGACGTCATACGCCTTGGCCACCTGGTGTGCGAAGGCGGCGAAGGCCAGCGAGCCGGTCACCATGTTCTTGACGCCCTGGCCGGAGAAGTACTCCGCACCGCCGGTCGACACCTGAATGATGCCGTCGCTGCCGGCGTCGGCGAAGCCCTTGATCGCGGCGTTCAGGGTCTGGCTGCTCGAGACGTTGATGGCCGGATAGGCGAAGCCGCCCTTCTTGGCCCGATCGAGCATCTCGGCGTATTTCTCAGGGGTCGCGATCGGCATGGAGGCCCTCCTGCAGGCGTCGGCGAACGGTGCGTTCCCACTATCCAACCATCCGCGACCCGTCGTGCGGACGGGCTGCTCATCAACCGATCGGCAGCGCCCGTCGCCTGCTCAGCAATTGCTCCCGCTCCGGTTCGTTGGCGCACCGCTCGATCGCGACGTCGTATGCCGCACCTGCCTCGGTATGGCGCCCGGCGCGCGCCAGCAGTTCGGCGCGCACGGCGGGCAGGCGGTGCGAATGGGGCAGCCGGTCGTCCAACCCGTCGAGCAGTCGCAGCGCGTTCGACAGGTCTCCCGCCTCGGCGACCGCGACGGCACGGTTGAGCCGCACCACCGGCGACCCGGTGAGCTGCTCGAGTTGCCGGTAGTAGTCGGCGATGGCCGGCCAGTCGGTGTCCTGCGGGCGCGCGGCGCGCGCGTGTTCGGCCGCGATGAGCGCCTGCAGCACGTACTCCGCCGCGAGCGCACTCTCCATCTCCATGCCGGTCGAGTGCCCGGAGGAGCGGCGGGGTCCCTGCGAAGTATTCGGAGGAGCGAAGCGGGGGAGAAACTTCGTGGGGTGCCGATGCGGGGGAGGGTGTATCGAGACCGAGTGCCCACCGGTCAGCTCCCCCAACAACGCGAGGCCCTCCTCGATCTCGTCGCGATGCCACGCCGTCCGGTCCTGCTCCGGCAACAGCACCAACGCGCCGTCCGACGCCACCCGGGCGTCGCGCCGCGCGTGCTGCAGCAGCAACAGCGCGAGCAGCGCACACAGTGCCGGACTGTCCGCGGCAACGCGCCCGGTGGCCCGGACCAGCCGCACCAGGCGGATCGCCTCACCGGCGAGTTCGGCGCGGACGACGTCCTCGCCACTGCCCGGCGCATACCCAGCAGTGAATGCCAGGTACGCAACGCGCGCAACGGTTTCCAGCCGCTGCGGCAACACCTCGTCATCCGGTATGGCGAGTGGCACTCCCGCCGCCACGACCTTCTTGCGAGCGCGGGTGAGTCGGGCAGCCATGGTCGGCTCGGGCACCAGGAAGAGACGCGCGATGTCGGCGGTCGACACACCGAGCACCAGCCGCAAGGTGAGCGCCGCCCCCGCTTCCTCGCTCAACGACGGGTGGGCGGCGAGCAATACCAACCGCAAGAGGTCAGAGTTCGCGGGTCGAGTAGGCGGGAGGAGCGAAGCGGGGGACGCCGTATCGAGACCAAGATCCGCCTGCCGCTTGCCCTCCTCCACTGCCAGCAGCGGCTGCTTCCGCGCAGCGACGGCCTCGGCGCGCAGCCGGTCCAGCACCCGCCGCTTGGCGGCCGTCATCAGCCACGCCGGCGGGTTGTCCGGCATACCCGCTTCCGGCCAGGTCTGCGCCGCGCGCTCGAAGGCGTCGGCCAGCGCGTCCTCGGCCAGATCCAGCCGACGTGTCTGCGCGACGAGCAGGGCCAGCAACCGGCCCCACTCGTCGCGCCATACGACCTCGAGGGGGTCGATCAATCCGACAGTCCCTCGATCCGAATGCACGGCCGGATCTCCAACGAATAGATCTCCGGCAGCATCTCGCACCACTTCGCGACCTGATCGAGGTTCGCGGCCTCGACGAGATAGAAGCCGTTGATCTGCTCCGCCGTTTCGGCGAACGGCCCGTCGGTGAGCTCGACGCTGCCGGTGCGCCGGCGCAATGTCGTCGCCGTGCTCGGCCCGTCCAGCGCCTCGCCGCCCAGGATCGCGTCACCCACCTCACGACCGAAGGTGACGTGATCCTGGTGCCAACGCTCGCGATCCGCCGGCGTGGCGTTGTTCCACTCATCGGCCGTGCCGGCGATGAGGATCAGATACTTGGTCATGACGCACGCTCCTCGGGTCGGACGGTCCGCCGGATCTCGACGCCCTCGCCGAGCGCGGTCAGGATCTTGCAGCACTCGGCGACGTCGTCCACATTGTCCGTCTCGACCATGAAGAAGCCCCCGACCTGTTCGGCCGACTCGGCGAACGGGCCGTCGGTCACCGCCCCGGTGCCGGGCGCCAGCCGCTTCGCCTCGGTCGTCGCGTGCAGCTCGGCACCACCGGTGATCTTGTGTCCGCGCTCGACCAATTCCTGTGAGAACCGGCCGTATTCGGCATACCCACGCTTGCGCTCCTCGGCAGACATGGTGGTCCACCAGCGGTCGGCGTCACCCACGATCACGATCATGTACTCCGTCATGAGTTCGTTTCCTTCCAACTCGCGTCGTTCACATCCTCTGACAGCACCATGACGCGTGTGCCGAACCCGAATCGACAGATTCACGAAAAACGTCTCGGTGGTTGTCGATGACCGGCGTCCTCGCTCGTCGTCATGATGTACACACCGGACGCCGAAGGGATCTCTCATGGGCAAGCTCGTTCTCTACTCCATCTGTTCGCTCGACGGGGCGGTCGACGACCCGAACCGCCTGTTCCCACCCGCCGACTCCTCCGAGCCCGCCCCGCCGGAGTTCGACGACGAGATGGAGGAGCCGTTCCGACAGCTCATCGGCAGCCAGACCGCCGTCATCCTCGGCCGTGGCATGTATGACGAGTGGGCCCGCTTCTGGCCCACGTCCGACGACCTCTTCGCCGATTTCATCAACAACATCCCGAAGTACGTCGTGACGTCGAGCCCGCTGGACGGCGGCTGGACCAACGCCGAGGCCGTGTCCGGTCCGTTGGCGGAGATCGTCGCCAAGGTGAAGGCCGGCACCACCGGCGACGTCGGCGTGCACGGCAGCATCACCCTGGCACAGGCACTGCTGGCCGATGGTCTGGTCGACGAGTTGCAACTGACGGTCGCGCCGATCCTGGACCCGGTCGGCCGGCGACTCACCGAGCGGATCACCGATCTCACCCCGCTCACGCTGACCGAGTCCTTCATCGCCCCGAGCGGCGCCATGTGGTTGACCTACCAGGTCGCCCGCCGCTGACGAATGAAGGTGGCCGAGGAGGTCTAGCCACTCACGGGCCGCGACATAGTGCGTCCCACCGCACGATCTGCAGGGCCAAGCACCGATTCGTGTCGCGCCCGACTTACAGGCCGCCAGAAAGTGCGCCCCACCGCACGATCTGCAGGCCACAACGCGGAAGGTTCAGCCGCCGAAGCCGTGCACGTGCCGCAGTACCCACACGTGCATCGCGATCGCGGCAGCGGCACCGGCATTGATCGAGCGGGTCGAGCCGAACTGTTCGATGTGCAGGACGTCCACGCACACCTCCTGCATCGGCGCCGTGAGACCCGGTCCCTCCTGGCCGAAGACCAGCACGCACCGTCGGGGCAGGTCGTAGGTCTCGATCGGTTTGCTGCCGGGGATGTTGTCGATCCCGATCAGCGGCAGCCCTTCACCGGCAGCCCATGCGGCGAGCGACGCGACGTCGGCATGATGGAACTCGTGCTGGTAGCGGTCGGTCACCATCGCACCGCGACGGTTCCAGCGCCGCTTGCCGACGATGTGAAAAGCGTTGGCACCCATGGCATTCGCGGTCCGGATCACCGAGCCGATGTTGAAGTCGTGGCCCCAGTTCTCGACCGCCACGTGGAAGTCGTGCCGGTGCTCGTCCAGGTCCGCGACGATCGCGTCGTGCGTCCAGTACCGGTAGCGGTCCTCGACGTTGCGCCGGTCCCCCTCAGCCAGCAGCACGGGGTCGAACCGCGGATCCGTCGTGCCGTCGGGCAACGTCGGCCACTCCCCGACATACGGTCCGACACCGACGTCGAGGGACCTCGAGACGCTCGTTCCTCGCTCCTCGGCCACCTCAGGTTGCTCGTCCACGGTCACTCAGCCAACCGCATGCCCCGCCAGCTTCGCCGTCCGGGTCGCCAGTCGCCGGTATGCCGCGACCAGGTCCTCGTTGTCCAGCACCTCGAAGTCGGTCGGCAGGCGCAGTAACCACCAGGCCATCGCGTCCAGACTCTGCGCGCCCACGTGCAGGTCGCAGTGATCGTCATCGACCGCTGTCAGCGTCCCCCAGCGCGCGACGTAGTCGTCGACGTCCGCCATCGGGCAGGCCAACCGCACGGTGGCCTCGCTCTCCCACCCGGAGTGCACCGACTGCCGGATGTACTCCTCCGCATCCGGCGCCTCCCGCGGTGTGAAGCCGAAGGTCGAGGCCCGCACCTGCGCCATACGATCCAGCCGGAACGAACGCCAATCCTTCCGATCGAGGTCGAATGCCATGAGATACCAACGTCTTCCGGTTGCGATCAGGCAGTAGGGCTCCGCCCTCCGGTATGACGCGGCGCCGTCCCGCGCCGTGTAGTCGAACCGCACCTGGTGGTGCTCCCGGACAGCTCTGGCCAAGGTCAGCAGCGCATCGGCGTCCACAGTGGTGGCCTGATATTCGACGGTCACGGTGGCCTCCTGCACCGCCGCGACGTGTGCTCGGATGGCGGCCGGCATCACCTGGTCCAGCTTCGCCATGGTGCGCAGCGCCGCCTCCCCCACACCGGCGACCGTGCCACCGGCGGCCAGCCGCAGGCAGACCGCCACCGCGACCGCCTCGTCCTGATCCAGCAGCAGCGGGGGCAGCGCGCGACCCGCACCGAGCTGGTATCCGCCACCGGTGCCGCGGCTGGACTGCACTGGGTAGCCCAGTTCGCGCAGCCGGTCGACGTCCCGTCGGACCGACCGGGTGGTCACCCCGAGGCGCTCCGCGAGCTCCTCCCCGGACCACACCGCCTGCGCCTGGAGCAGGCCGAGCAGTTGCAGCAGTCGCGCCGTCGTCGTTGCCATGGGTCCATCATCGACGAGTCAGCGGACAGAAGTTGTCCGCTGGAGCCCGAGAACCCTGCAACCACCCGAGGTATGCCGCACCGGCAACACCCAGTCGTCACCGGTTTCTCTCTCAGCGTCCCCTCAACGGGCCTCACGTACGCTTGCGCCCGTGATGCACTCCCTCGGCCCGAGCTTCATGGACCCCACGTATCTCCTCGATCAGTTCGGGGGTGCGTTCTTCGTCATCGCGCTGCTCATCGTCTTCATCGAGTGCGGTGTCCTCTTCCCGATCCTGCCGGGCGACTCATTGCTCTTCGCGATCGGCCTGTTCAGTTCGAGCGCGAAGTACAACTTCCACGTGCCGCTCTACGTGTCGGTGCCCCTGCTGATGATCGTGGCGTTCGCCGGGAACGTCGTCGGCTACGAGATCGGTCGCGCCGTCGGCAAGCCGATCTACGAACGCGACGGCCGCATCCTGAAGAAGGAGTACTTCGAGAAGACCAACCAGTTCTTCGACAAGCACGGCAACAAGGCGCTGGTCATCGGTCGCTTCGTGCCGATCGTGCGCACCTTCATCACTCTGGTCGCCGGCGCCGGCCGGATGGACCGCAAGCGCTTCTTCACCTGGAGCGCGGTCGGCGCAGTGCTCTGGGTGGCGATTGTTGTGTTCGCCGGCGTCGTGCTCGGCCGGGCCTTCCCGGGCCTGGGCGACAAGATCGACGTCGCGATCATGCTCGTCGTCATCCTCTCGGTCATCCCGATGCTCTACGAGTACCTCAAGCACCGCCGCGAGAAGACGGCCGCGCAGGCGCCAGCCGGCGAATAGCCTGCGCCCGTCCCACAGTCAGTCCGTCGACGCTGCCAGCGTGCGGTCCGCACCGGCGGCGTCTACACCCTCGCCGCTCACCCGCGTGAGCACGCGCGCCGCGGAAAGTGAGACCAGCACGACCGACAGCGCACCGGCGAACAGGTAGGTGTTGCGCACGCCGAGCGACGTGCCGATCGCGCCGAAGACGACCAGCGAAGTCACGTTCGTCACCTGCATCAGCCCGTTGACTGACGATGACACCCGCCCCCGCGCCTCATCGGGCGTCCGGGTGATCAGGAGCGTGCCGAAGCAGGCGTTCATGGCGCCGAGCGCCACGCCGATCTCGACGCACAGCACCAGGATCAGCCAGTATGTCGGCGCCGTACCGAACGCGAGCACGCCCAGCGCTATGGCGAGGAACCCCGCCAGCGTCGCCCGCACCCTCGTGCGGTCCTGGTCGATCCGGCCCGCCCACAGCGACCCGCCGATGGCACCGACCGTGAACGCCACCTCGGTCACGCCGTACCAGCCGGCGGACATTCCGAGCACGTCCCGCACCAGGAACACGTCGAGCACGTTCGTCCCGCCCGCGGCCAGCACCATGCCCAGAGCGGTGACCAGGAGCGGCCACAACAGCCGATCAGATCGGATGATGCGTAGCCCGCCGGTCGCCGACCCCGTTCCCGCGCGCTGCATCGTCTCGTCGCGGGCGCCGCCGCGCCTGGTCCGCACGGCGAGGGCAGTGCACAGCAAGAGCGCGAAGGTCGCGGCATCGAGCAGGATGACCGGGCGTGCACTCGTCCAGCCGTACAGCACGCTGCCGGCCGCGGCTCCGACCGGCAGCAGCGCCATGCTGAAACCCTGTTGCAGCGCGACCAGTTTGCCCAGGGCTTCGTCCCCGACGATGCGCGGTGTCAGCGCACTCCAGGTCGGTCCACTGAAGGCTTGCCCCGCTTGTACGACGAGCGTCAGCGCGAACGTTGCCACCAGATCGTCGAACATCGACAGCGCCAGGCAGCCGACGACCTGGCCGCCCAGCGCCAGGGCCAGCACGTGCCGGGAGTCGTACCGATCGGCGACTCGGCCGGCGAGCCCGATCAGCAGGATCAGCGGCGCTCCCTCGCAGATGAGCAGCCCGGTGATGCCCCATGGGCCGACACCGGAGTCGTAGACGCGCAACAGCAACACGACCGAGAGCAGCCCGTCGCCGAAGACCGAGAGGGCTCGGGCCGGAACGATGAGTCGTACGTCGCGGTGCCGCCACAACGATTCCTGAAGCTTTTCTTTCATATATATGAAACTACTGCTTCACATCGTTCGGCGCCACCCCACGCGCGAACGGCCCGACCTTCGAGGAAGGTCGGGCCGTTCGGAGAGCGCTCAGTGCTGCGGCATCAGCGGCACCTGCGGCTGGCGTTGCTCGCCACGGATCCGGGCGAAGGCCTGCGCGTACCGGGAGCCGGCGAAGAGCATCACCAGGCCGACCACGAGGAACGCCGCGGCTCGTGTCGCCCCGCCGAGCGTCGACAGGTCGAAGAGGAACAGCTTGGCGAGGGAACAACCGGCCAGGATCAGACCGCCGGCCAGGGTGGCCGCCGCGTACTGCGGGAACCGCAGGCCGACCGCCAGGACCGACATCGCCGTGGTGATCCAGATGACCGTCACACCCAGGTGAGCGGTGTGGAAACCGGGCGTCCCGCCGACCGCGGAGCCGAAGGACAACGCTGCCGCAGTCGCCCCGTAGAGCACGACCGCTCCGGCCGTTCCGATGGTTCCGCTGCGGGGAATCTCGGGCACGTAGTCCAGCGTGACAAGGCCGGCGAAGACCGCCCAGAGGGCGAGCAGCAGGCCGCCGAGCGTCGTCCCGATCGACAGGTGCGCGGTCGCCATACCGGCGTCGGCCAGCATCTCCGGCGTGGCGAAGGTGAGGTAGACGGTCCCGCCGACGCCGCCGAGGACGACGCCCGCGATGGCGGCGACCGGCGACTTCGTCGTGCGACCGGCGACGGTGACCAGCAGACCGGGCACCAACAACAGCACCGGCAGCCACTCGCCGTGGGTGAAGACGAAGCAGGCCTCCATCGCACTGATCAGGGCGACCGCCGCGAACGCAACGCGCCGCAGTACGGTCAGCGACCGAAGACCCAGAGCGCCGGCACCCATCACGACGGAAACGATCCCGCCCAGCACAAGTGCGACGTCCCGGTCGAGGTTCACGAGCAGGACGAAGAGCGGCACAGCCGTCAGGAAGAAGTTCGTCGCGTGCAGTTCGTCGTCGGCGCCGCGCGTGGCGAAGACCGAGACGACACCGAGCGCGAGAACCGCGGTGGCTGCCGCGATGGCCGCCTCACCCTGGTGGCCGATCACGTACACGGCGGTCACGGCGATCGCCGGGAGGGTCCGGGCGAGACTGAGCCACGCCCAGCGCTTCACCTGCTCGGGCACCAGCCCCGCGACCTGCAGGATGACGGTGAACCACACGAGCGTGTCGGTGATGCCACCGGTGAGTGCCGGGGCCAGAGCGGCGACGGCGATCGTCACACAGACTGCGAGCAGCTCCGAGTTCCACCGCATCGCGAGCACGGCGGATGCCACGGCGACCGCACCCGCGATCGCGAGGCCGCCGACCGACGGGACCCACTCGTAGAAGGTGGTGACGGCCACCGTGAGGATGAAGAGGCCGGCGATGCCGGTGCCGGCCAGTGCGATGCCGCCGATGGAGCCACCCGGGCGGTCGTGGATCCAGAGCGCGGCACCGATCAGGACGACGGACAGCAGCGCGCCCCCGGTGACCCGCACCTGCGGGCTGAGCAGCCCGGCGTGAGCGGCGATGACCAGCAACATGACCACGCCGATCAGCGTGATCGCGCCGCCGGTGAGGACCAGCAGCTTGCTGACGACTCCCTCCCGCTGCCACCACGGCGCCTTGCGCGGCTGCATCATCGGCGGCATGACTGGTCCCCGCCCTCCTTGGTACGGAGGACGGGGACCGTGGTGGTACGGCGGTGCGGGTGCCGCGAACGGGTTGGCGGGCGCGGGGCCGGGCTGACCGGGGAACTGGTTGGCCGAGGGCATGCCCGGCCCATTGGGACCTGAATTCTGCGGTGTCGTGTTCATGCGTCCCAGCATGTTTCAGTGCGGACGGGACGACCTGCGTACGACTACTCAGAGGGCATGGGGGTTGTCGGAACCGTCGCCGCACGCAAGTCCCCGCGAACGAAGCACAGGGAACGCGAGACGACGACCGGCCCAGACGGCAGCGTGAGCGAGCTTGCGAGCCACGCGGCAGTCTGGGGCGCGAGGAGTCGAAGCCAAGGATTCAGTCGAGCTCGTGCTCGATCGCGTAGCGGGTGAGTTCGATGCGGTTGGACAGTTGCAGCTTGCGCAGCGTGGCCTGCACGTGGTTCTCCACGGTGCGGTGGCTGACATCGAGTCGGCGGCCGATCTGCTTGGCGCTCAGGCCTTTTGCGACCAGTCGGAGCACTTCGAGTTCGCGCGGGGTGAGGGTCGGAGTCGGTTCGGCTCCGGCGGGCGTGGGCTCGCTCGCCATACGCCGGTATTCGCCGAGGACGAGGCCGGCGAGTCCGGGAGTGAAGACGGCCTGGCCCTCGGCGGTCGCGTTGACCGCTTCGAGCAACTCGGCGGCGGACGCACTCTTGACGAGGTAGCCGCAAGCGCCCGCCTTCACCGCCTGCAGCACGTCGTCGCGTTCGGAGGACGCGGACAGCACGAGGACGTGTGCGTCCGGTGCGACCTCGAGGACGCGGGCGGTCGCCTCAGCACCGTTGCCGTCCGGCAGCTGCATGTCCATCAGCACCACCTGCGGCTGCGTCGCCTTCGCGCGCGTCTCGGCCGCGGCCACGCTGTCGGCCGTGGCCACGACCACGAAACCCGAGCCCTCCAGGTCGCGGCTCACGCCGTCGCGCCACATCGGGTGGTCGTCGACCACCATCACCCTCGTCGGTTGCGTATCGGTCACGTACCTCATCCTGCCGTGTCAGGTGCGCGGAACATGCAGCTCCCACTCGGTGCCGAGGTCGGGTCCCGTCTCGATCAGCGCCTCGCCGCCCAGGTCGGCCATCCGGCCGCGAATCGACTGGCTGACTCCCATTCGGCCCTCGGCCGCCGCTTCCGCCAGCCGCCCCTCGGGTATGCCGGGCCCGTCGTCGCGGACGGTGACGACGATCTCGTCGCCGAGGTCCTCCAGCAGCAGGAAGGCCCGCGCTTCGTCACCTGCGTGCCGCTCGACGTTGTCCAGTACGGTGCGGACCACGGCCACCAGCTCGGTCACCGCGGAACTCGACAGGTACACCGGATCGGCAGGCCCGGAGAAGGCGGCCGACGCCGGGAGCACTGCCTGCAACCGACTGCGCAGTTCGGTCGACTCGTCGATGCCGGGCACGGCGGCCTGTTCACTGATCAGCGTGCGCAACGCCTGCTCCTGCTCACCGGCCAGGCGGCCCAACTCCTCGGCGTCGCCGCCCAGGTCCGCACCCCGACGGCGCATCAGCGCCAGGACCTGCAGTGCCCCGTCGTGCACCTCCCGGGCCAGCCGTTCACGCTCCTTGGTCGCCGCCTGCATCCGAACCGCCGCCGACAGCTCCTGCTGGGCACGCGACACGATGCGTGCGCCGACGCCGAGCGTCACTCCGACCGTCAGCAGGATCGGCGTGGTGGCATCGGTGACGAGGTTGTGCATCTGCTGCTCGATCCCGAGACTGAGCAGCGAAAAGCCCACTCCCGCAACGCCGCCCGCGATCGGGCCCCAGAGCAGCGCGACGGAGACCACGGCGTTGGTGATCCAGAACGTCGACGGCAGGCTCTGGTGATGATGGAAGTACTCCGGACGTACGACCCACACCGTCGACGCGATCAGCAGCACCGTGATGACGACCTCGACGACGACCATCGGCGGTCGTGGCAGCAGCTCGAACGCGTAGACCAGCCCGCTCACGCCGGACCAGATCACCAGCAGGGCGATCAGCAGCCAACTGATCATCGGATGGCTGTATGCCGGAATCCCTGACCCGGCAGGAGCTTTCGCGTTGACCGACACGATCTGCGCACCGACCGCATAGACGACCGACGCGAACCGGAAGACCTGCGCCCCGCGCCAGAACGGCAGCGTGGCGTCGGAGTCGATCTGCACCACGACGCGTTCCACGTGCTCGACCGTAGAACACCCTGACCATCGCGTGCGGCACGATGGCGGTATGACGGGACGACGCACCCTCACGCTGACGGATCCGCGTGCCATCCGGGTGCTGGCGCACGAGGTTCGGCAGCAGTTGCTGGACGAATTCAGCGGTGGCGAGGTCCTGACCGCGACCGAGGCCGCGCGACGGTGCGGCATCACACCCTCGGCCATGAGCTACCACCTGCGAGCCATGGAGCGCTGGGGCATCGTCGAACGGGTCGACAGCGAGGACGGCCGCGAGCGCCCCTGGAGGCTCGCGGCCGACTCGATCAAGATCAGCGATGCGGCGAGCGCGAACATTCCCGCCGGCGTTGCGAACACGCTGCTCGGCACGTTCATCAAGCGGGTCACCCGGACCGTGACCGAGATGATCGAGCGCGACAACCCGGACGATCACGCATCGATCAGTCAGGTGGGAGGCATCCACCTGACCGACGAGGAGGCCGACGAACTCGACCAGATCGTCAGCGACGCACTCGCCCGTTTCGGGGACCGGCACACCGCCGAGTCGGCGCCGCCCGGCGCGCGGAAGCGGGACATCTACTGGCTCAACCTGCCCCGGGAGTGACCGCCCGGCACCCATGCCCGGTCAGAACTTGGTAAACACCTGGGAATTGTTTGGTAAGTGCCTGCAACCCTACTGACGGGTTCATCTCACGATGAGGACGCGACCGCACATCCCGTCGTGGTCCATCAGAGGGAGAAACCGTGAAACTGACACGCGTTTGCGCATTCAGCACCATGACCGTCCTGGCCGTCTCGATGTCCGGAGCTGTCAGCTCCAGCGCCTCGGCTGCCACCGCGGGCAACAACCACCAGGCCGTCGCCAGCCAGGCGAAAGCCGTTGACAGCAAAGCGCTTTACGAGCGCATTCTGAAGAAGCTGCCGGCCGACTGGCAGGCCCGACGTGATGCCGCCCGCCAGCGCGTGGGCATCGAGGAGTCGCCCGTCACGGCAGTCCTCAAGACCAAGCTGTCCAAGATGACCGCTGCGTCGAAGGGGCGCTCGGCCGCAGCGATCGATCCCTCCGACTATGAGTGCGGCCCGACCAAGCTGGACGCGTATGTCGACAAGATCCTCGAGCCGGTCGACTCGTTCAATCTGTTCCTCATCCAGTTGCTGGGCGGCCTGGACGTCCCGACGTACGACGCGATCCTGAACGGCACCCCGAAGGGCGCGGGCTTCCAGCTGCTGCCGGCATACAAGGACGGGCTGACGTCGACGTTCGGCACCGCGCAGCGCTTCTGGGACGTCCGCCTGAACAACGTGCAGCTGATGGCGATGCACGGCGGCATGCTGACCGACGTCAATCGCGTGGCCTCCGTCGTGCAGTTCATGTATGGCGTAGGCCCGGCCGACGCCACGGACATCGCCAAGGACCTGATCACGATGGTCGAGAGCGACCCGGCGCTGAAGAACGGCGACAACCCGATCTTCACGCTGAATGCGTTCGCGTTCTCCGGCGAGGGCGACCCGGACCCGGTGATCCGCAAGCTCAAGGACAAGATGGTCTTCGGCGACGGGATCCTGGACGCGCTGAAGTCGATCGGCCTCAACAAGGTCGGGCCGAACGCCGTTCTCGGACATGAGATGTCGCACCACGTGCAGTACGAGGACAACCTCTTCGACAGCCCGCTGACCGGCGCGGAGGCAACGCGGCGCACGGAGCTGATGGCGGACGCGTTCGGCACCTACTTCGTCACGCACAAGAAGGGCCTCGGCATGAAGCCGGCCCAGATCCTGCAGGTCGAGGAGTCGTTCTACGACGTCGGTGACTGCCAGTTCAGCTCGCCCGGCCACCACGGCACCCCGAACCAGCGCAAGGCCGCTTCCTCGTGGGGCGCCGCCACGGTTGCGTTCTCGAACAACCCGAACAAGGTGATGCCCAGCCTCAAGCTGGCCGCGAAGTTCGACAAGGTGCTCCCGGAGCTGGTGAAGCCGGACGCGCCGACCTCGCTCAACGCCTACCGGAACAAGATCGCCCAGCCGTAACGGGATCGGTCAGGCGGAACGGATCAGCCAGGACGCCGGCCGGGTGGGGATGCCCCACTCGGCCGGCGTTCCCATGTCCGCGAGGAAGCGGTCGCGCACCAGGCGCGCGATGCGGGGGTCCGCGCCGAGCGGCTCGGTCAACGGAGCACCGAGCCCGGCGAGCGTGTCGTGGAAGAAGCCGTGCCCGAGGAGGTAAGACGCGACCCAGACCGCCCCCGTCGATCCACCCGCCCGGCCGATCGCATCGGAGACGGAAGGCCTTTGCGCAGCAGCGAATCCGGCCACGACGGGACCGCGTCGCAGTGCCCGCAGGTGAGCGGTGACCTCGCGGACGGCGTCCGCGGCGGCAGGCCGAGAAGACCCTGCTGCAGCGAGTACGACGGGCGCATCCGCCGGGGCACCGGCCTCGTCCAGCCGGTCCCGCAGGATCTCCGCGAGCACCGGGTGCGGGCCCAAGGCCGGCGTCGCCGTGACCAGTGGCGAGGCCTCCGCGGCGCGAGCGACATCGACCTCCATGTGATAGCCCGTCGACAGCAGCACCGGAACAAGCACGGTCCGAATCCCCTTTCGTGCAAGGGTTTGCACAACTTCGGACAGTCGCGGCTCCTGCACGTCGACATAGGCATCGAGCACGCGGACGCCGGGCAGCAGGGTGGCCACCTGAGCGCGCAGATCGATGACCGTCTGACGGCCGCGCGGGGACGACGTCCCGTGGGCGACCAGGACGAGGGCTGCTGTCATGCGACCACCTCCGGCGTCAGCGCTCGGGTCACATCACCGATGACGATTGCCGCGGGGTTGCCGATCCCTTGTGCGGCAACGAGATCCGCGATCGTCTCCAGCGAACCACTCACCTGCCGTTGCTCTGGCGTCCAGGCCGACTGCACCACTGTGACCGGGGTGTCGGCCGGCTTGCCGCCACCGATGAGTGCCGCGGCCAGCTCGCGCAGCCGCGCCATACCCATCAGCACCACGATCGTGTGACGCCAGCGGACCAGGGTGTCGGTGTCCAATTCGTCATGACCGGAGATCACCAGCACACCGTGGGCGACGCCGCGATGGGTCACCGGAACGTCGGCCGCCGCCGGTGCCGACAAGGCCGAGGTGACTCCGGGCACGACCTCGACGGGCACGCCGGCCAGCCGGCAGGCGAGCACTTCCTCGCCGCCCCGGCCGAGCAGGTAGGGGTCACCGCCCTTCAGCCGGACGACGTAGCGGCCGCGCTGGGCGTGCTCGACCAGCAGGGCGTTGATCTCGTGCTGCGGGACCGGGTGATGGTGCGGCGTCTTCCCGACGTCGATCACCTCGGCGCCGGGTCGCAGGTCGCGCAGCAGGTCGCGCGGAGCCAGGCGATCGGCGACGACGACGTCGGCGCGCTGCAACGCCCGCATCCCGCGGACGGTGATCAGGTCGTCGGCGCCCGGCCCGCCGCCGACGAGCACGACGCGGCCGGGCTCCGGCGACTGTTCGTGGACCTCGGACACGCAGCACCTTCAGAACGACGATTCGCCCGCGCGGAGTTGCGCGGGCGAATCAGTGTCGCATAACCAAATATGTGGCTATGCTTAATGTCGAGTGATGAGACTATGCGAGGCCGAGGTCCTGCAGGCCGTACGCCGTCAGATAGGCCACACCCTCGGCCTCGATCCGCTCCCGGGCTCCGGTCGAGCGATCGGCGATCACCGCGACGGCCACCACCTCGGCGCCCGCCTCGCGGACGGCGGCCACGGCCTCGAGCGCCGACGCGCCGGTGGTGGAGGTGTCCTCGACCACGATCACCCGCCGGCCCTTGATGGACGGACCCTCGATGCGCTGCTGTAGGCCGTGCGCCTTGCCGGCCTTGCGCACAACGAATGCATCGAGGGCGCGGCCCTGCGCCGCCGCCGCATGCAGCATCGCGGTGGCGACCGGGTCGGCGCCCATCGTCAGGCCGCCGACGGCGTCATACGACAGGTCGGCCGTGAGGTCGAGCATGACCTGACCGACGAGCGGGGCGGCGACGCCGCTGAGCGTGACGCGACGCAGGTCGACGTAGTAGTCGGCCTCCTTGCCGGACGACAGGGTGACCTTGCCGCGGACGATCGCCTCGGACGTGATGTGCTCGAGCAACTCCTGCTTGGACACGGAGGACTCCTCGTTCGGTAGTCGGATGTTCAGGTGGTCGGACGGGGTCATGGGCGATGCTTGCGGACCAGCTTGCCCGTTCGCACGACCGGGCGCGGCAACAACCTGAGGGCGGTCGCGGCCACTTTGTACTGGACGCTGGGGATCGAGATGACCTTGCCGCGATCGACGTCGTCGAGACATTCCTTGACCAGCGGATCGGCTTGCAACCACATGAAATCGGGCATGCCGTTGCCCTTGATGCCGGCGCGCTCGTGGAACTCCGTGCGCGTGAAACCGGGACAGAGCACCGTCGCCGTCACACCACTGCCGGCCAACTCGCTCGCCAGCCCCTCGGTGAAGACCGTGACGTAGGACTTGATGGCGGAGTAGGTGCCGGATGCCAGATAGCCCGCGACCGACGAAACATTGACGATCGCGCCGTGCCCGCGCTCGCGCATCGCCAGCGCTGCCGCGTGCGACAGCACGGTCACCGCGCGAACCATGACCGTCAGCGCCTCCTCCTCGACGCGAATGTCGTTGCGCAGGAAGGACTTCCGCAAACCGAAGCCGGCGTTGTTGACCAGCAGGTCGACCGGCCGCGCGGTGTCGGACAGCCGGTCCGCGACCAGTTGGATGTCGAGTCGTTCACTGAGATCTGCGGGCAGCACCTCGACCGACACCGAATAGCGGTCCTCGAGCTGCGCCTTGAGCTCCTCGAGCCGCTCCTGGTTGCGCGCCACCACGACGAGGTCGTGACCCCGCTTGGCCAGCTGCGTCGCGAAGGTCTTGCCGATGCCGGCGCTGGCGCCGGTGATGAGTGCGGTGGACATGGCTGCTGAGTCTATTGGTCCACGTCCTCGTCGAATTTCTCGCGGTGCGCGATGACCGCAGCGATGTGCTGCTCGGACCAGTCACGTATGACGTCCAGCGGCTCCTGGAGGGACCGGCCGAGCTCGGTGAGCTCGTAGTCGACCCGTGGCGGGATCGTCGGGTATGCCGTGCGCGTGACCAGACCGTCACGAGTGAGCGCGCGCAGCGTCGCAGTGAGGACCTTGCCGGACACGCCACCGACGCGATCGCGCAGTGTGGTGAAGCGCATCGGTCCGTCGGCGAGTGCGCCGATCACCAGCACCGTCCACTTGTCGCCGACTCGGTCCAGCAGGACCCTGGTCGGGCACTCCGGGTCGTAGCCGTCGCCGATCCACGCGGCTGTTGCGGACGTCATACCGACGCACCTCCTTGGTTACGTTGAGGTACCAGGTTACCAATGGTTACTGTTATCGGAACACCGAACTTCACGACACCCAGGAGCAGACATGAAGATTGCAGTCATCGGCGCCAGCGGCATGGTCGGGTCGCGAGTCGTCGCCGAACTCGCGCAGCGCGGCCACGAGGTCACCGCCGTCACCCGCTCCGGCACGCAGGTGCCGGAAGCGGCCAGCAGTGTCGCGGGGAACCTCGGCGACACCGAATTCGTGCGCGGTCTCGCCGCGGACCACGACGTCCTCCTGTCCGCCACGGGCCCGAGCCGGACCGGCGAGGACCACCGGATCTGGCTGGACGCGCTGCAGACCGCCGAAGCCAACGCGGGCAGCAGCCGTCTCTTCGTGGTCGGTGGCGCCGGCTCACTGCTGATCGACGGCACCCGACTGGTCGACCTGCCCGACTTCCCCGAGGCGTACAAGGCCGAGGCACTCACCGCCGCGCAGGCGCTCGAGACGATCCGTGAAGCACCCGAGTCACTCGACTGGGTGTTCCTGTCCCCGGCGCCGGAGATCGCACCCGGTGAACGGACCGGTGACTACCGCGTCGCGGACGATTCACCCGCCGGCGACAAGATCTCGGCCGAGGACTTCGCCGTCGCCATCGCGGACGAGATCGAGCAGCCGAAGCACCGCCGGTCCCGTTTCACTGTGGCCAATTGAGGCGACGTAGGTTGGCGTCGTGCGTATCGCGACCTGGAACGTCAACTCCATCCGCTCCCGTATCGACCGGGTCGTCGACGTGCTCGAACGTCACGACCTGGACGTGCTGCTGCTGCAGGAGACCAAGTGTCGTGACGACCAGTTCCCGACGCTGCAGCTGGCGGGGGCCGGCTACGAGGTCGCGATGCACGGCCTCAACCAGTGGAACGGCGTCGCCGTCGTCTCCCGGGTCGGACTGGACGACGTCACCGTCGGCTTCCCCGGCATGCCCGGGTATGGCGAACCACCCGCCGCCGAGGCACGGGCCATCGGTGCGACCTGCGGCGGAGTCCGCGTCTGGTCGCTCTACGTGCCCAACGGTCGCGAGGTGGGCCACGCCCACTACACCTACAAGCTCGACTGGCTGGCCCGGCTGCGCGACACCGCGGCCGGCTGGCTGGCCGAGGACCCGAACGCCCAGATCCTGCTGGCCGGTGACTGGAACATCGCACCGGTCGACGAGGACGTCTGGGACATCGGTTTCTTCGAGGGCAAGACGCACGTGACCGATCCCGAGCGCGCTGCGTTCCGCGCGGTGGTGGATGCCGGGTTCAGCGACGTCGTGCGGCCGTTCACGCCCGGGCCGGGCACCTACACGTACTGGGACTACACGCAATTGCGCTTCCCCAAGAAGCAGGGCATGCGCATCGATTTCGCGCTGGCTTCCCCGGCGCTCGCCGACCGGGTCGCCGACGCGTCGATCGACCGCGAGGAGCGCAAGGGCAAGGGCGCGTCCGACCACGCGCCGGTTCTGGTCACGCTCGGCGACTGACACCGTCCGAACCGCCACCTACAGTTGTCGGAAACACTTCGATCAGTGGGGGAAGCATGGATCAGCGCGACAGCCGTCCCGACGACGTGACGCGGCCCGTCCGACTACAGAAGGACACGCGGCCAGAGCACACCGAACGCATCCCCACGACACCGGAAACCCAGCGTTTTCAACGCCCTTCGGAGCCCAGCAGCTACCACACGCCCGTCGGGCACTACGGCACGCCGCCTCCGGCACCGGTCCGCTACCAACCGACGCCGCCGCAGGGTCCGCCCGCGCCGCCGCAGGGGCAGTTCTACGCACCGCAGCCCATGGGACCACCGCCGGCATACAACTCGGTGGTGATGACCGGTCGTCCCGGACCGTCGGGAGCCGTTGTCGCGATCGCCTGGATCCTGGCCGTGTGCACCTTCTTCTACCTGTTGCCGTGGGCGATCGCCGCGACCCGCAACAAGTCCAATCAGGGCGGCATCTTCCTGATCAACTTCTTCCTCGGCTGGTCGTTCATCGGCTGGGTCATCTCATTGGCCATGGCGTGCGGCGCCGACCCGCAGACCAACGTCGTGGTCGTCAATCACGCGCCGCAGCAGCACTATTACCGCTGATCCGGCCGCGCCCGGCGTTGCCGCGCGGCTGCGCCGACACGCCGTCGTAGCCTCTTTCTCATGAGTGTTCGCGTCGATCACGACCTGGTCATCGTGGGATCCGGATTCTCCGGGATCGGTATGGCGATCGCGGCCAAGAACCGCGGCCGCGAGTTCGTCGTACTCGAGAAGTCCGACGAGATCGGCGGCACCTGGCGGGACAACCGCTACCCGGGTTGCGAGTGCGACGTGCCCAGCCACCTCTACTCGTTCTCCTTCGAGCTGAATCCCTACTGGTCCAAGGCCTACGCGACGGCCGACGAGATCCAGGACTACCTGCTCTACTGCGTCGAGAAGTACGGCCTGCGCGAGCACGTCCGGTTCGGCACCAGCGTCGAGCGGATGACGTATGACGAGGGCCTCGGCGCATGGCACCTGACCGTCTCGACCAGCACCGGCGAGATCCGCCAACTCGTCGCCGGGGCAGTCGTTCTCGGCGTCGGCGCGCTGCACGAACCGGTGATCCCGGAGATCCCGGGCCTTGAGAACTTCCGCGGCGAGATGCTGCACACGGCGGCCTGGGACCCGGGCACGACCGTGGTCGGCAAGCGGGTCGGTGTCATCGGCACCGGTTGCAGCGGCGTGCAGGTCATCCCGCCGCTGGCCGAGGACGCCCGGCACCTCACCGTCTTCCAGCGCACGCCGGCCTGGGTGCTGCCGAAGGTCGATCCGGCATACCCCGACTGGCTGATCGACCAGTACGAGAAGCGGCCCTGGCTGATGAAGGCGCACCGGACGAAGCTCCGCGCAGCCGGTGACGTGCGGGTCGGGGCGTTCACCAAGCAACCCGCCGCACTGAAAGCGGCGTCGAAAGCCGCTGCAGCGCACCTGCGTTCGGCGATCAAGGATCCGGAACTGCGCGCCAAGCTGACGCCCGACTACACGATGGGCTGCAAGCGAGCCACGATGTCCAACAGCTACTACCCGGCGCTCGCCGGCGACAACGTCACCGTCGAGACCTCACCCATCCAGGACGCCGAGGGCACGGGAGTGACCACGGCGGACGGAACGCTGCACGAGCTCGACGTGCTGGTCTTCGCCACCGGCTTCGACGTCACCGGGTCCTACCGGCACCTGAACATCACCGGTCTCGGCGGACACACGCTGGACGCTGACTGGGCCGACGACATCCAGACCTACTACGGCGTCACCGCACCCGGCTACCCGAACCTCTTCTTCCTGCTCGGCCCCAACACCGTGCTCGGCCACACCTCCGTCGTGCTGATGATCGAGGCGCAGATCGGGCTGGTCGACAAGCTGCTCGAGGCGCGGGACGAACGCGGCGCGACGGCCGTTCAGGTGCGCCCGCAGATCGTGCCCGCCCACATGCAGCAGCTGGACGAGCGCAGCGCTCAGTCGGTCTGGGAGTCGGGCGGCTGCAGCAGCTGGTACCTCGATGCGCAGGGCCGCAACCGGACGCTGTGGCCGGGCAGCGTCGGCGAGTACGAACGCAAGCTGGCCCGTCCGGAACTCGTGGACTACGAATTCACCGGCTCGGTGTCGTAACCGCGAGCGCCTCCGGGTCCTCCTCGACGGGCGCCCCACTGACCCGCCGCCCGAGCAACAGCGCCACGGCAGCCGCGAGCAGCGCCACCACGGCAGCGCCGAGGAACACCGTCTGCACCTGCAGGATCCCTGCGTCGGTCACTTGCGCCTTGGTCGGGTTGGACAGCGACTGGACCCGCCCGTAGAAGCGGTGCAACCCGATCGCGGTCAACAACGCGAGACCGACGACCATGCCGATCATCCGCGCCACCACGAGCAGCGACGAGGCCACGCCGTGCGCGGTCTGCGGGGCGTCGTGCAATGCCGCGTCGTTGACCGGTGCGATCGCCAGGCCGACACCGAGCCCGGCGAGCGCGAGCAGCACCGTCGGCAGCAGCCACGACTCGAGGGCGTCGCCGTCCCAGGTCGACATCTGCAGCAGCGCGAGCCCGGTCACCAACAGCCCGGGTGCCGCGACCACGGCCGGGCCGAACCGGCGCAGCAACCAGCCACCGGCCAGCGCACCGATCGGCACCGCGACCAGGAAGCGCAGCAACACCAGCGCGGCCTGGGTCTGCGAGTCGGTGATCGTGAGCCTGGCCAGCACCGGTATGTCGACGACGATCGCGACGATCGAGGTGCCGACGCACGCCGAGACCACCAGGGCCGGCCGGACCCGACCCACGACAACACCCTTGGCGATCAACGGGTTCCGGGCGGCGCGGTGGCGCCATACATAGAGAGCGGCAGAGACGACGGCGAGCGGCAGCAGCCACCAGCCGAGTGGACCGACGACCTGCTTCTCCGGGTTGGACGCGGCGAACGTCAGCACCAGTGCACCGAGCGCGATCGCGATCAGCAGCGCTCCGATGACGTCGACATTGCGCACGATCGGCCACCAGTAGCGCACCGACAGCGCCAGTAGCAGAGCGAGCGCGATCAGTCCCCACATGCCGATCGGTGTCATCAAGCGGGCGGTGTGATCGCCATACGGGACGAACGGACCGCCCCACCTGATCGACGTGGTCAACGAGTCCGGGGCCCACAACGCAAGACCGAGCACGACGACGGTCGCGAGCGCCGCGAGCCCGGTGAGAGCGTGCCACCACCGCGGCACGGGTGCCCCGATGCGTTCGCGGCCGCCGCGGTCACCGCAGGCGACGATGCAGGCCGCCAGCACGACACCGGCCAGACCGTTGAGCCAGAAGATCATTCGCCACTCGGAGACCGCCAGGATCAGCGCCCCGAGCAACGGACCGACCACGCTGCCGATCTCCTGGACCGCACCGACCACTCCGAGCGGGGTGCCGCGCTTGCCGGCCGGCCAGAGGTCCGCCACGAGCGCGAGGGTCGCCGGCACCAGCCCACCGCCGCCGACGCCCTGCAGGAATCGGCCGGTGACCATGACCGGCAGCTCAGCGGAGATCGCCGTCACGGCCGAGCCGATGACGAAAAGGGCCAGGCACCACAACAGGATCCGCTGGCGATCGACGAGGTCGGCCAGCCGACCGATCAGCGGCAGCACCGCGATGTAGCCCAGCAGGAAGCCCGAGATGATCGGCGTCGCCTTCTGCAGCGCGTCGACGCCGAGGCCGACGCCGTTCATCATGTCCTGCAGCGCCAGCACCACGACATAGGTGTCGGCGGCCGCGAGCGCGACGGCGACGGACGCCGTCGCGAGGAGAGCCTTGGCCCGCGGGGAGGCGACGCGCTCCACGTCAGGGCTTGGAGATGGCAACCTTCTGCCCGTACTTGGTGAACTCGACGGTGTATGACGTGTCATTGGCACCCTTGTAGAACTCCCCGGTCAGCTGGGCGGACCGCAGCTCCCCCGTGTCGGTGATCTGGTAAACGGCGTCATACGTCTTGTCGGCGCTGCCGAAGTTGAGGCCCTGCTTGATCACCGCGCCCGGCAAGGTGCCGGTCACGGTCTGCACGATGTCCTTGCCGTCACGCTTCTTGTCGCCGAACTTCGGCGACTTGGTCGCGATCAGCAGGTCGGAGAACCCGCCCTGCCGGGCGAAGATCTTCGCGGGGTCCGGCGCGCCGAACTGCTTCGGGTCGAGGACCGCCATCTTCGGGCTGAGCGGCGTCTTCGCCCAGACCTTGCCGTCCACGGCGACGACCGGGACGTTGATCGTCCCGGCGGCGGGGATGCGCACCGCGATCGTGCCCTTGAAGGCCGGCGCGTGCGAACCGTCGCCCTCACCGCTGATCAGGCCGTTCTCCTTGGCCGGGATCTTGTCGGAGGTGAGCTTCAGGTGCACGCCCGAGGTGTCGTCGAGGGTCTTCTTCGCCTTCGCCAGCGTCGCCGCGGGGGTCGCCGCCTGGCCACCGCCGGAGGTGCCCGTGCCGGACGCCTTCTTGCTGCCGCTGCTGCAGCCGGTCAAGGCAAGGGTCACGGCGATGGCGAGCGAACTGGTGACGGTCAGGGTGCGTCGCATGTAGAGCAACCTATCTTTCCCGAGAGGCGGACCCGGAACGAACATCCGAGTCGATGCAGGTGGACTGCCATGTTGACGCACGACGGACCACACAGGTTCCCTGCGCGCCGCCCCGGACCCGTCTCGGGAGACAATGGCCGGATGGCCGGACTTCATGTGCACCGAGTGACCACCGACGACGGAGCTCGGTTGGCGGCATACGTTCGCGAACCCGGAGGGCCCGTGAGTCGCACCGTCGTCCTCGGCCACGGCTGGATCCTGGACCACCGGTCCTGGCTACCGGTGCTACGCACGCTCGATCCGTCGTTGCGGGTGGTGCTGTGGGACCAGCGCGGACACGGCGGTTCGACGCTCGCCGACGGTTCGCGGAAGGTCGGCCAGGAGTCGATCCGGCGACTGGGCGCCGACCTGCAGGAAGTGGTGCAACAACTGGCGCCGCAGGACGAGCAGGTCGTGCTCGGCGGTCACTCGATGGGCGGTATGACGATCTTCGCGTATGCCGGGCTCGCGCCCGAGGAGTTCGTCGAGCGGGTGCGCGGTGTGGTGCTGGTGTCGACCGCCGCCGGCGGGTTGCGCGGCAGCGGCCGTCGCGGTGAGCGCCAATTCATGTCCGCGATGCGGCACCTGCCCGTGCGCATCGGCCGCGGTATGACGGAGAAGGGCCACCGTGCGGCGGCGTTCGGTCGCGGGGCCGACCCGGCCGACGTCCACGAGGCCACCGTCATCGCACGCGGCACCCGGGTGAACGTCTTCGCCGGTTTCTACGATGCGTTGATGCAGCACGACGAGATCGCGGCACTGGCCGCCATGCAGAACGTCCCCGCCCACGTCCTGGTGGGCGGCCGGGACCGGCTCACGCCGCCGAAGCTCGCGCAACGCATCGCGGCCGGACTCCCGCAGGCGGAGTTGCAGACCTTCGGCGAGCTGGGCCACATGCTGCAGTGGGAGGCCCCCGACCAGGTGGCCAAGGCGATCGAGGATCTCGCGCGATGATCGACGACACCACGAGTCCGGCCACGTCCGAGGCTGCGGCACAGATGCGCACCGAGGCGGACCGCCTGCTCGACTTCGCCGTCGCCTCGCGCGCCGAGCACGGCTTCGCGTGGCTCGACGACTCCGGCCGACCGACCGACCGACCATTGGAGTTGTGGCTCACCTGCCGGATGACGCATGTCGCTGCACTCGGATTGCTCAGCGGGCGAACGGAATTCGCTGGCCTGGTCGATCACGGGATCCAGGCACTGACCGGGTCGTTCCACGATGTTGCCCATGGTGGGTGGTTCGCGTCGGTCGACGCATCCACGGGCAAGGCCGTCGACGACCGCAAGCAGGCCTACCCGCACGCATTCGTGCTGCTGGCGGCCAGCAGTGCCGTCGTCGCCGGGCGGCCCGGCGCCGAGGAGTTGCTCGCCACCGCGCGGCAGGTGCACGAGGAGCACTTCTGGATAGGTTCGAAAAACCTTGTGCAGGAATCCCTTTCGGCAGACTGGTCCAGCTCGGAGCCCTATCTCGGGGTCAACGCGACGATGCACACCGTCGAGGCCTACCTCGCGCTGCACGATGTCACCGGCGACGCGGACTACCTGGACCGTGCCGAGGCGATGACCCTGCAGGTGGCCGGCTGGGCGCGTGGACGCGACTGGCGGATCCCGGAGCATTTCGACGCGACCGGTCGGATCATGCCCGACTACAACAAGGACCGCCCGGCGGACCCGTTCCGGCCGTTCGGCGCGACGGTCGGGCACGGCCTGGAATGGTCACGGCTGGCGCTGTCGGTACGCGCGAGCCGGCTACGACTCGATGCGTCATACAACGGTGATGAGTTGATCTCTGCCGCAACGGAACTCGCCGATCGTGCGATCACGGACGGCTGGGCGGTCGACGGTGCGGACGGTTTCGTCTACACGACCGACTGGTCCGGGCAGCCGGTCGTCCGGGCGCGGATGCACTGGGTGGTCTGCGAGGCCATCGGCGCGGCATACGCGCTGGCCTCGGGGACCGGCGAAAAGCGTTGGAACGACTCGCTGCTCACCTGGTGGGACTACGCACGTCGCCACCTGATCGACACCGCTGCCGGGTCCTGGCACCACGAGCTGGACGAGCACAACCGGGTCGCGCACGGCACCTGGGTGGGCAAGCCGGACGTCTACCACGCGCTGCAGATCTGCCTGCTCGTCGGTGACGGGCTCCCCCTCGCGCCGTCCTTCGCCACCGCGATCGCCGAGCGGGTCACCGCGCAGCGCTGATCAGACCGGACGTTCGTGATAGTCGGTGATCGGCTCGCCGGCCTTCCACTCCTGCAGGTTGCCGCGGTAGATGCCGTGCCGCAGCTCGAGCTCGTAGCCCTCGTAGTCGGGCATCCCGACGGTTCGGGCGTGAGCGAGCTCGGCCTCGACGTCATACGGGACGCGGGCGAACGCGACCGACCAGGGTGCGATCTCCGGCGAGCCCCACTCACCCTCGAGGATGCAGTAGATCGCCATCGGGTCGCCCATCGAGTTGCCGACCGCGCCGGTGTTGAAGACGGTGCGTGCCGCCAACTGCACCTCGAAATGCGGGTCGTGGGTGTCGCCGTACCCGATGAGATCGGGCAGCGGCCCGTCACCGGTAGCGGGCGTGTTGGTGAACAGTGCCTCGAACTCCGCTTGGGTGCGCACGTAGCGGACGCGGCGGTGCACCGTCTCCTCGCTCGCGTGGAAGACCCGCAGCCGTCGCCCGCTCACCCACTCGTCATGGCTGAACGGCAGCGCGCGCAACCAGTCACCCTGACCGGGACCCAGCTGGGCGAGCCACCACGCGAGTGACTCGCCGCCGAAGTCCCGGTCCGGGTCGGGCAGGAAGTCGTCCCAGTTGCCGAGGATGTTGACCTCGCAGCGTTCGCGGCAGATGTCGACGACCTCACGGCCGCGCGGTCCCTTGCCGACGTAGTCGCCGAGGTTCCAGATGCGGGTGATGCCCCTGCGGTCGATGTCGGCGAGCACCGCCTCGACCGCTGTCAGATTGCCATGGACATCGGAGATCAGCGCGACCTTTTCCACGAGTGCGATCCTGCCACTCGAGGCGCGGCACTGCTCAGGCGGTGGCCGGCTCCCCAGCCGGCTGCACCTCGAGTCCGGCGCCGTCGGCCGACACGTCGATGGTGACGGTCTGCCCGTCACGCACCTCGCCGCCGAGCAGCGCCTTGGCCAGCCGGTCGCCGATCTGCTTCTGCACCAACCGGCGCAACGGACGCGCGCCGTATGCCGGGTCGTAGCCCTCGTCGGCCAACCACTGCTTCGCCGCAGGCGTGACCGACAGCGTGATCCGCCGGTCGGCGAGCCGCATCGCGATCGCGTCGACCTGCAGGTCGACGATCCGGGTCAGCTCCTCCTTGGTCAGTGCCTCGAAGATGATGACCTCGTCGAGCCGGTTGATGAACTCCGGCTTGAACGACTGCCGCACCGTCTGCATGACCGAGTCCTGCTTCTGCTTCAGGTCCAGCGTCGGGTCGACGAGGAACTGCGAGCCGAGGTTCGAGGTCATGATCAGGATGACGTTGCGGAAGTCGACCGTCCGACCCTGGCCGTCGGTCAGCCGCCCGTCATCGAGCACCTGCAGGAGGATGTCGAACGTCTCCGGGTGTGCCTTCTCGACCTCGTCGAGCAGCACCACCGAATAGGGGCGCCGGCGCACGGCCTCGGTCAGCTGACCGCCCTCTTCGTAGCCGACGTAACCGGGAGGCGACCCGATCAGCCGCGCGACCGCGTGCCGCTCGGAGTACTCCGACATGTCGATGCGTATGACGGCGCGCGGGTCGTCGAACAGGAAGTCCGCCAGCGACTTGGCCAGCTCCGTCTTGCCGACACCGGTCGGACCCAGGAACAGGAACGAACCGGCGGGGCGGTCGGGGTCGGCGACGCCGGCACGGGTGCGTCGCACCGCGTCCGACACCGCCTGCACGGCGCTCTTCTGGCCGATGACGTGCTCGCCGATCCAGTCCTCCATGCGCAGCAGCTTCTCGGTCTCCCCCTCGAGCAACCGCCCGGCCGGTATGCCGGTCCAGGACGAGATCACGTCCGCGATGTCGTCCGGGCCGACCTCCTCCTTCACCATCGGCGCCTCACCGCCTGCCGTGGACTGCGTCGACTCGGCCGCCTGCGCGTCCTCGAGACGCTGCTCCAGGGCGGGCAGCTCGCCATACAGGATCTTGGATGCGCCGGCGTAATCGCCTTCTCGTTGCAGGCGATCCGCGTGCGTGCGCAGTTCGTCGATCTCCGCCTTGAGGTCACCGACCTGGTTCAGGCTCGCCTTCTCCTGCTCCCAGCGCGCGGTGAGTGCGTTGAGCTCCTCCTGCTTGTCGGCCATGTCGGACCGCAGCTTCGCGAGCCGGTCCTTGGAGGCGGCGTCCGTTTCGTTCTCGAGGTGCAGCTCCTCCATCTTCAGCCGGTCGACCGCACGACGCAGCTCGTCGATCTCGACCGGCGAGGAGTCGATCTCCATCCGCAGCCGGGACGCCGCCTCGTCGATCAGGTCGATGGCCTTGTCCGGCAGTTGCCGGGCGGTGATGTAGCGGTCGGACAGCGACGCCGCCGCGACCAGCGCGGCATCGGAGACCGCGACCTTGTGGTGCGCCTCGTAACGCTCCTTGAGCCCACGGAGGATGGCGATGGTGTCCTCGACGGACGGCTCACCGACATACACCTGCTGGAAGCGGCGCTCGAGCGCCGGATCCTTCTCGATGTTCTCCCGGAACTCGTCCAGGGTGGTCGCGCCGACCAGCCGCAGCTCGCCGCGAGCCAGCATCGGCTTGAGCATGTTCCCCGCGTCCATGGACGAGTCGCCGCCGGCGCCCGCGCCGACCACGGTGTGCAGCTCGTCGATGAACGTGACGACCTCGCCGTCGGAGCCCTTGATCTCCTCCAACACGGCCTTGAGGCGTTCCTCGAACTCACCGCGGAACTTCGCTCCGGCGACCATCGCGGCCAGGTCGAGTGAGATCAGTCGCTTGTCGCGCAACGACTCCGGGACGTCACCGGCGACGATGCGCTGGGCGAGCCCCTCGACGACAGCGGTCTTGCCGACACCGGGTTCACCGATCAACACCGGGTTGTTCTTGGTGCGGCGGGAGAGCACCTGCACGACCCGGCGGATCTCGGCGTCACGACCGATAACGGGATCGAGCTTGCCCTCGCGGGCAGCGGCGGTCAGGTCGGTGCCGTACTTCTCGAGCGCATCGAAGCTGCCCTCGGGCTCGGGTCCGGTCACCTTGCGGCCACCGCGGGTTTGCGGGATGGCAGCCGCCAAAGCGTCTGCGTTCAGGCCGAATTCACCGGTCTGCGCCAGCGCCAGCAGCAGATGGTCGGTCGAGACGAAGGTGTCGCCCATCGACTCCATGGCCTGCCGGGCCTGCTCCAACACGTTGGCGAAGGTGCGCGACATCGTCGGCTGGGCGACCGATGCGCCCTGCGTCGCCGGCAGCGACCGGAGCGCCTGCTCGGCGGTCGAGCGCATCGCCTGCGCGGTGGAGCCCACGGCCTCCAGCAGCGGGCCGGTGGTCGTGTCGGTCTGATCTGCCAGTGCCAGCAACAGATGTGCGGGTTCCACCTGCGGATTGCCGGCACGCGTCGCGTTCTGCACGGCGCTCGAAACGGCCTCTTGCGCCTTCGTCGTGAGCTGTAGATCCACGGTCGTCGGTCCTCCCTGGTCGGGTTGTGTCATCAGGTCTCGGGTATGCCGCGCGTTGCCTGGGTCCACCCTTGCGCGACAGGGGCGACCGGGCAAGCACGGCATACGTCTCCCCTGGGTCAACGAGAGCAAAGTTGAGTGTATTCCGCTCAACTTTGGCCGGCACGACGACTTCACCGACTACTCGCTCAGCGGACACTCGACCGCCGCCACGCCCCGAAACGCTGGACGCACGCGCACGTCCACGATCTCGAGGAGTGACATGACAATCATCCGACGCCGGACCCTGCTCGGCGGCAGCATCGGCGGCGTGGCGGCGACCACGCTCGCGAGCCGCTGGGCGCGGACCGACGCCAGTCCCCCACCGGCGCAACCCGCGCTGGCGACGTCGGGGGCGGGTACGACGCTGGAGCAGGTCGCGCGGCCGGTCACCACGAAGGGCTACACCCGGCTCACCGCCGGGAAGGGCTATCCGGTCACGGTGCGGACCGAGTTGAGTGCGGCCGGGGCGAAGCGATCGACCACCCGGACGGGTCGGGCCTCCATCGTCCAGTTCACCGACCTGCACGTCATCGACGCACAGTCGCCCGTGCGTTTCGAGTGGCTGCACACTGCGACCAGCAGCGCGTTCCGACCGCAGGAGGCGCTCGGCACTCACGGCGCCGCCCAACTGGTCCGCCGCGTGAACCAGCTGCGGACCGGCCCGTTCAGCGGCCGCGCGTTCGACTGCGTGGTCACGACGGGTGACAGTTCGGACAATCACGAGAAGGTCGAGCTCGATTGGTTCCTGACGGTGATGAGCGGGGGCAAGATCACTCCGAACACGGGCGCTCGGGGGCATTGGGAGGGCGTCCAGAACACCAAGGACAAGCTCTACTACCTCCCGGAGTCCAGCACGCACGACACCTACAAGAAGGCTGGATTCCCCACTGTCCCAAGATTTTTCAAACACGCAACTGCGACACACACCAGCGCCGGCCTCGACACGCCCTGGTACAGCGTCTTCGGCAACCACGACGACTCGATCAGCGGGATGCTGCCGTCGGACGGCCCGGTCCTGGCGGACCTCTACACCGGTGGCGTGAAGTTCACCGGCTTCGAGAACGCCAGCGGCAATGCGGCCCTGCGTCGCGCGGTGGTCGGCAAGCCGACCGTCATACCGCCGAACTCGAAGCTGCCGAAGACACACTGGAAGGTGACGGCGGACGACCGGCGGTCGCCGTTCACCCCGCGCGAATTCATGGCTGCGCACCTGGATCCGGCCTTCGACGGGCCCGGCCCGCACGGGCACGGCTTCACGCTGGACGCCCTCTCGCAGGGCATCGGCTACTACACGTTCCCGATCGCCCCGGGAATCATCGGGATCGCGATGGACAGCACCAACCGAGCGGGCTTCGTCCAGGGCTCGATCGGTGACGCGCAGTTCCGCTGGATCGAGCGCACCCTGCAGGCGTCCTCGAGCCGTTACTACGACAACCGCGGCGCCGAGCACCGTCAGCACGTCTCGGACCAGCTCTTCATCGTCTTCAGCCACCACACCAGCGACTCGATGGCGAACCTGGCGCAGGCACCGGACCTGCTGGAGACCCGGCACAGCGGGGCCGAGGTGGTGAACATGTTGCAGCGCTACCCGAACGTGCTGGCCTGGGCCAACGGGCACACCCACCGGAACCGGATCCGGCCGCACCGGCACGACGATCCGACGCGCAGCTTCTGGGAGATCAACACGGCATCACACATCGACTACCCCCAGCACGCCCGGATCATCGACGTGTGCGACAACGCCGACGGGACATTGTCGCTCTTCACCACCCTGATCGAGTCGGCCGCACCGTACCGGGCGGCGTACGACGACGGCTCTCCCGAGGCACTGGCGTCCCTCTATCGCGAGCTGTCCTACAACGATCTGCACCGCAACGACAAGCGGCTGGGCACGTACGGCGACCGCAATGCCGAGTTGCTGCTGCGGCATCCGACGGCCTGAGCACTCCGTCCGCAGAACCAGGTCGGCGCCCCCGGACCGAGGTCAGGGGGCGTTCGCCAATTCCTTGCTCTCCGGACACCCATGGACCGCCTTGTCCCGCAATGATGGACGAACGTCCAAGTCTTGAGGAGCGAGATGACATCCATTCGACGCCGCACCCTGCTCGGCGGTGGCATCGGCGCTGCGGCCGCCACGGCAGTCGGCACACGATCCGCCCGCGCAGCCGGTTCCGACCGGGTCGCGTGGACGTCACGCGCCATCGTCGGTGTGGGCACGACACTCGAAACCGCCGCAAGCCCAATGCGATCCAGCGGTTACACGCGATTGACTGCCGGGCCCGGCTACCCGCTCACGGTGCGCACCGAGCTGTGCCCGGCGAAGGCCACGCGGGACGACACCCGGACCGCGCAGGCATCGATCGTGCAGTTCACCGACATCCACCTCGTCGACGCCCAGTCACCGGTTCGCTTCGAATGGCTGCACCAGATCAACGGATCCGCGTTCCGGCCGCACGAGGCGCTCGGCACCCAGGGCGGCGCGCAGCTCGTCCGCCGGGTCAACCAGCTCGGCAAGGGACCGTTCAGCGGCCGGGCCTTCGACTGCGTCGTCACCACCGGCGACAGCTCGGACAACCACGAGCACGTTGAACTCGACTGGTTCCTCGCCCTGATGAGCGGCGGCAGCATCACCGCGAACACCGGCTCCCCCACCGAGTGGGAAGGCGTCCAGAACGCCGGCGACAGCCTCTACTACCTGCCGGAATCCTCCGCCCAGGATCTCTACAAGAAGGCCGGATTCCCAGCGATCGCAGACTTTTTCAAGCACGCCACGACTGCACACACCAGCGACGGCCTGGCGACACCGTGGTACAGCGTCTTCGGCAACCACGACGACTCGATCGAGGGCACCCTGCCGTCCGCGACACCGATCCTGGCCGACATGTACACCGGGAGCTTCAAGTTCACCGGTTTCGACAACACCAGCGCCAATCTCGCCCTGCGGCAATCGTCCGCCGGTGGCCGGTCCGCCATACCGAAGTCGTCATCGCTTGCGAAGTCGCGCTGGGAGATCACCCCGGACGAGCGGCGGGCGACCTTCACTCCGCGCGAATTCATGGCCGCCCACCTGGACCCGAAGGTCGACGGTCCGGGGCCGCACGGGCACGGCTTCACCGCCGACGCAGTCGCCGACGGAGTGGGCTACTACAGCTTCCAGATCGCGCCGGGAGTCGTTGGTATCTCGATGGATTCGACGAACCGGGCCGGCTTCACCGATGGGTCGATCGGGGACGAGCAGTTCCGCTGGATCAAGGACACCATCGAGTCATCGTCCAGTCGCTACTACGACGGCTGGGGCATCGAGCACCGCACGGAGCGCACCGATCAGCTCTTCGTGCTGTTCAGCCATCACACCAGCGACAGCATGAACAACCTGCTGCTCGCACCCGACAGGCTCGAGATCCGGCACAGCGGAACGGAATTGGTGAGCACCCTGCAGCGCTACCCGAACGTCGTCGCCTGGGTCAACGGCCACACCCACGACAACAAGATCACGCCGCACCATCACAACGACCCGACGCGTTCGTTCTGGGAGATCAACACGGCCTCGCACGTCGACTTCCCGCAGCATGCGCGGATCATCGATGTGTGTGACAACGCCGACGGCACGCTGTCGCTCTTCACGACCCTGATCGAGTCGGCAGCGCCATACCAGGCGTCATACAGCGACGGCTCGCCGGAAGCGCTGGCCTCCGTCTATCGCGAGCTGTCCTACAACGACATCCACCGCGACCCGAACCGGATCGGCAGTGACGCCGACCGCAACACGGAACTGCTGCTGAAGAACCCGATGGCATAGGAGCAGCACACAGAAGAACGTCCCCCGACCGGCGGTCAGGGGACGTTCTTCGGACAATGGTCGGACAGGTCGGCCGGCATGGCGGTCACTGGCGGTGCAGCCACGGTGCCTGGGTGCGCAGCAACAGCTCCTGCGCGGCATCCTGCTCCTTCCACAACGCCTTGATCTTGCCGGCGAGGTATGCCGTGAACGACTGTGGCCGTTGGGTTTCACGACCTTGGAGTGCTGACAGGTCGTGCACGACGCGCTCCCTGTCGTAGTCGAAGTGCTCGGACTCGGTGAATGACTGTGCGGTGCTCATGTCGTCAACTGTGGCGCGCAGAAC
Organism: Flexivirga sp. G2; assembly: GCF_055397625.1. Taxonomy (NCBI): domain Bacteria; kingdom Bacillati; phylum Actinomycetota; class Actinomycetes; order Micrococcales; family Dermacoccaceae; genus Flexivirga; species Flexivirga sp. G2. The sequence continues at coordinate 525,056 of NZ_AP039675.1, read as the reverse complement.
CATGCAGCACAAGCGATGATTCCTTCCGGACAATTCAGAATTGCTGTACTGTTGAGGAATGCTCGACGTACACCGCCTCCGCGTCTTCCGCTCCGTCGTCGCCAGTGGGTCGGTGCAGGCCGCCGCGACCCACCTGGGCTACACGCCGTCCGCCGTCAGCCAGCACATCAACCAACTCCAGCGCGAGACCGGACTGACGCTGTTCGAGAAGGCCGGCCGGGGTATCAGCCCGACGCCGGTGGGTCGGATGCTCGCCCAGGAGAGCGACGAGACGATGACCGCCCTGTCGCGGCTGGACGAGATGGTCACCGATCTGCGCTCGGGGCGCACCGGGAGCCTGACCATCGCCTGCTTCGCTTCGGCCGGCGAGGAATGGATCCCGCAGCTCGTCGCGCAGCTGCAACGCGAGTTCCCCGACGTCGTCATCACGGTCGACCTCAACGAGCTGAGCAACGACGAGCGGGCGACCACCGATCTCGACATACGCACCGAAGACCCGACCGAAACATATTGGGCACCAACGGGTTACACCCGCTACGAGCTCATCAGTGAACCGTATGTCGCCGCGCTGCCGGCCGACCACGAGCTGGCCCCGCGCGACTCCCTCACTCTGAGCGAGGTCGCGGAGTTGCCCTGGATCGACGAGAGCATCCCGGATCAGACCTGCGGTCGCATCCTGCGGCGTGCACTGACCCAGGTGGGCGCGAAGCCTCGGGTCGTCGCCCGCTGCCAGGACCACCACACGGCGTTCGCTCTCGCGGCCGCCGGCGTGGGTGTCACGTTGGTGCCACACCTGACCACCGGCGCACTGCCGAAGGGCACCAGCGCGGTCCCGGTCTGCGAGCCGGAGATCCGCCGCCGCATCTCGGTGCACGTGCGCGATGCAGCGGCGGCGAGCCCCGTCACCCTTCGCGCGCTCGAACTGCTCCGCCAGATCGCCTCAGCCGAGCAGTGATTCGCCCTCCGCGATCCATTCGGTCATCGTCTCGACGACCTCGAAGCCGAGGGCGCGGTTGATCGAGATCATCTGCTCGTTGGTGTCGGCGTTCATGGTCCGCACGAACGGCCGACCCGGATAAACGCGCTGCAACCGCTGCAGATTGGCCACCTTGACCGCACTGCCGAGCCGATGCCCGCGGTGCTGCCGGTGGACATAGGTGCCCTCCTGCTCGACGGGATCGAGCGTGTCGTCGAACACCAGGTCCGTCTGGGCCGCCACCACGCCGGAGCCACTCTCTATCGCCAATGCGGACAGGCGAATTCGCCCCTGCTCGGCCTCGCGGTCGTAGATGCGCCGTAGGCGTTCGGGCGTCACGACCTCTGCGTCGAACTCGACATCACCCGACGGTGCATCGACGGCGAGCATGGCCATCAACTCGGCGAGACCCGGAAGCAATTCATCCGGCACCCGGCCGACGAAGGTCTCGACCCGATAGCCCTCGCAATGATCGCGTGCAGCGGATGCGATATCGGCGAGCACCGCGTCGGCCACGGGCAGCGCCAGGTGGCGGGTCAGCTCACGCCACGCGGGCGTGAAGCCGTGGGACTCGGCGAACTCCGCGTATTCGTGCGCGCCATCACCCGCCCCGGGAGCCATTGTCTCGGCGAAGAGGGTCGAGCGGCCCAGCTCTCGCACCCGGTCCTTCGCATGCTTCACGAGCGCACTTCCGACACCGTGGCGCCGGCGATCCGGCGCGACGTCGAGAACGGCGTAGACCTTCTCCAGGTTGTCCTGCGCCGGGACGAACAACAGGTTGGTGCCGATGCAGGCTCCCCTCTCGTCGAAGCACCCGTAGAGCTCGCGTGGCTCCTCCGGGTCGGCCTTGCGCATGCCGATGAGCCAGGACTCGTATGACGGCGGCGAGAACCACGGGCGCGCAACGCTTTTCGACGCCACGCCCACGTCATACACCTGACGCATGGCGGTGTCGTCGCTCGGATCGATCTGTCGGATCACCTGCAGAACGCTAGGCAGCCGGGCGTTCGACTGCCAGTGAATTTTGTGCCGGCAAACCACCACACACGTACTTACCGAACAGTAAGGTTCGATCCATCAGTACGTGACCTGCATCACATTTCAACGAAAGCGAGTGGCCATGTCCGGACTTCGACGCCTCCTCCTCTGCGCCGCAACTGTCACCTGCGCAGGGATGGCGACGGTCAGCACGATCGGCACCGCCGGTGCTGCAACCGACCCCGTCGGGCCGACCCAATCCAGCTTCTACCCGGCTCTGGCCTATGGCGTCTTCAACCCGACTGCTCTCGCGCCCGGCATGAACGACTGGTCCTGCAAGCCCTCGGCGGCACATCCGAATCCGGTTGTCCTGGTGCAGGGGACGTGGGCCAGCCGCTACAACAGCTTCGCCGCCATGGCGCCCGCCCTGAAGAAGCAGGGTTACTGCGTGTACGGCGAGAATCTCGGTGCCAGTGACGCGATCATCGGCAAGTTCCCCGGGGTGTATCTGACCGGCCCGATCAAGGATTCCGCCGCACAGCTCGGACAGGAGGTGGACAAGGTGCTCGCCGCCACCGGCGCACAGAAGGTCGACCTTGTCGGCTGGTCGCAGGGCGGCATCGTCGCGCGCGGCTACCTGAAGTACTTCGGTGGCGCGGACCCCTCGAACCCTAAGAACAACAAGGTCGATCACGTCGTCACGTTCGGCGCGACGAACCACGGCACCACCCTGTCGGGCATCGCCACTCTGGCCAAGGCGTTCGGCCTGAACCCGATCGTGCCGAGCACGTTGGGTCAGGCGGCGGTCGACCAGGAGATCGGCTCGGCATACCTGACCGACCTCAACGCCGGCGGCGACACCGAGCCGGGCATCGACTACACCATCATCGGCACGAAGTATGACGAGGTCAGCACGCCCTACACGCGCACGTTCCTGACCGCTGGACCCGGAGCGACCGTGCACAACATCACGCTGCAGGACGGTTGCCCGATCGACATGAGCGACCACTTGCAGCTGGACTACTCGCCGCGGGTCATCGGGCTGACCGAGAAGGCGCTCGGGTCGAACGTGACCATCCCGTGCACGTTCCGCACTCCGCTGGGCTGATCGGGAACGAGGACGCCCACGACCGGGTCGGTCGTGGGCGTTCGTCGTTCGTCGGGTCACTCGCTGCCCGTGCTGCTCTCGTCGAGCCAGCCGTCGTTCTCCTCGGCCAGTGCGGTGAACCGGTCCGCCAGACCGCGAGCGACCGCGCCGGTCGGGTCGTCGATGGTGTCGACGGTCACGTGGACCACCCAGTCGACGTCCTCGGCGTCGTCCTCGCCGGCCAAGGACTCGGAAACCACTCGCACAGAGGCGAATTCGTCATTGTCCGAGAGCTCGTCGGCCACTTCTTCGGCGGTGTCGCGGTCCGGGAGGACCATGAGGTACTCGATCACAGGATCCACTGTGCCAGACGGTCAGCCGCGCTTGCGCCAAACGACCAGGGCACGTTCGGTGCGCACCGGAGTGACGCGCTCACCGGGTCGCAGCGGCGTGATCTGACCGTCCGGTGCGGCGGCGAAGACCCGGCCACCCAGGCTCTTGCTGCGCTCGTGCGCCAGCGCGTCGGAGAGCTCGCGCACGCGCGATTGCAGTGCGTCGACCTGGTTCTCCAACTCGAGGATCCGGCGGATCCCGGCGAGCGAGACGCCCTCCTCCTGGGAGAGGCGCTGCACCTCGCGCAGCAGATCCAGGTCGCGCATCGAGTAGCGACGCCCGCCGCCCTGCGTGCGGGACGGCGTGACGATGCCCAATCGGTCGTATTGACGCAGGGTTTGGGCATGTATGCCGGCCAGCTGCGCCGCCGCGGAGATGGCATAGATCGGCGCATCCCACGGCGGCGGCGACGTGCCGCGCCACGACGAACGCGCCATCACTTCGCGGCTTTCTCGCTCAACTCGGCTCGCGGGTCGACGCCACCGGCGCGCTCCTCCTCGGCGATCGCCTCGACCGCCTTCTTGGCCTCCTTCGACAGCGTCTCCGGGACAACGATCTGCACGATCGCGATCAGGTCACCGGCGCCGCTCTTGGCCTGGATGCCCTGGCCCTTGACGCGCAGCTTCCGGCCGGACGGGGTGCCGGCCTTGATCTTGACCTTGACGCTCTTGCCGCTCAGCGTCGGCACGGTCACCGTGGCCCCGAGTGCGGCTTCGGCGAAGGTCACCGGCAGGTCGACCGTGAGGTTGTTGCCCTCGCGTCGGAACACCGGGTGCGACTGAACGGTGACGTGCAACAGCAGGTCACCGGGCTGCCCGCCGTTCGGGCTGGGCTGTCCCTTGCCGCGCAGCCGGATCGTCTGACCGTCCCTGACACCAGCGGGAATTCGCGTCTTGATCGTCTGACCGTCGGCGGCCTGCAGGGCAATCGTCTCGCCCGAAGCGGCGTCGCGGAAGCTCAGCGTGGTGCGCGCCTCCAAGTCGGCGCCCTTGCGGGGGCCGGCCTGGTAGCCGCCGTACGGCGAGCCGTAGCCGCCACCGCCGAACTGACCGAGTATGTCGTCGAGGTTGATCTGCTCGCCCCCGCCACCGGTGTTGAAGCGGACGTTCTGTCCGCCACCGCCTCCGAACATCGAGCCGAAGAGATCCTCGAAGCCCCCTGCTCCGCCGGCCGCGCCACCCGGACCGCCGGCCGTGAATCGGGCACCGCCGCCGACCATCTGGCGCAGTTGGTCGTATTCCTGGCGCTTCGCAGGATCGGCGAGCACCGAGTTGGCCTCACCGATGTCCTTGAACTTCTGCTCCGCTGCGGCGTCGCCGGGGTTCTGGTCCGGGTGCCATGTGCGGGCGAGCTTGCGGTAGGCCTTCTTGATGTCCGCATCCGACGCGTCCTGGGAGACGCCGAGGATCTTGTAGAAGTCCTTCTCGAGCCAATCCTGACTGGCCATCGATCACTCCAAATCCGAAAGGTCATGGGTCGGGCGTGGATTCGCGATCAACCCCCGCCCGACCCATGACTGGGGCTGCATCAGGACGGGTCCGCCACCGCGACGCGTGCGGGCCGGACCATGCGCTCACCCAACCGGTAGCCCGGCTGCATGACCTGCACGATCGTGGTGCCCTCCGAACCCTCCGGCACCTCGGCCTCGATGTGCATCAGGGCCTCGTGGTGCGTCGGGTCGAACGGCTCACCAACGGCGCCGAACGCGGTCAGGCCCAACTTGGTGAGCGTCGCATCGAGCTTGTCGGCGATCTTCTCGAAGGGCGAGCCCTCCAGATCACCGTGCTCCCGCGCCAGGTAGATGTCGTCGAGAACCGGCAGCAACGACTCCAGAACGCGCGCCGTCGTGGCGTCCTTCTGGGCCTCACGGTCGCGCTCGACGCGCTTCTTGTAGTTGAAGTACTCCGCCTGGGCGCGCTGCAGATCGGCGAGCCGCTCCGCGGCGAGGACCGTGTCGGGGTGCTCCGCACCGTCCTCGGTGGCCTCGCCCGTGGCCCCACCGGCCGCCGACTCGTCCGCGGTCGGTTGCTCGGCGTTATCGGCAGCGGTCTCGTCCATCACCGTGTCCTCCGCTCTGCTCTCCGATGTGGCTCGCAGGTCACCGTTCTCGTCGATCCGCCGCTTGTCGCGGATCACCGGTCCGGCCTGCTCCTCTTCCTCCGGCCGCCGGCCGGGCTCCGGAAGATCGGAGCCCGGCTGCGCACCCTTGGAGTCGGTCACTTCTGGTCACCCTCGTCGTCGACGACCTCGGCGTCAACGACATCGTCGTCGCCGGACGCGCTCGACGACGCACCTGCTGCATCACCGGCACCGGCGTCCGCGGCGTCACCCGTCGGGGCGTCACCTCCGGACTGCTGCTCGGCGGCATACAGGGCGGCGCCCATCTTCTGCGAGGTCTCGTTGACCTTGGTGGTCTTGGCGGAAATGTCCTCGGCAGAAGCGTTCTCGTCCTTGAGGGCGTCCTTCAACTCGGTCAGCGCCGACTCGACCTCGGACTTGGAGTCGGCCGGGACCTTGTCGCCGTTGTCCGCGAGGAATTTCTCGGTCGAGTAGACCAGCTGCTCCGCGGTGTTGCGGGCCTCGGTCTCCTCACGACGCTTCTTGTCCTCGGCGGCGTGCTCCTCGGCGTCCTTGACCATGCGGTCGATGTCCTCCTTCGGCAGCGCGGAACCACCGGAGATCGTCATCGACTGCTCCTTGTTGGTGCCGCGGTCCTTGGCGGACACGTGCACGATGCCGTTGGCGTCGATGTCGAAGGTGACCTCGATCTGCGGGACGCCGCGCGGCGCCGGCGCGATGCCGGACAGCTCGAAGTTGCCGAGCGGCTTGTTGTCCTTGGCGAGCTCGCGCTCACCCTGGAACACCTGGATCTCGACCGACGGCTGGTTGTCCTCGGCGGTCGAGAACACCTCCGAACGCTTGGTCGGGATGGCGGTGTTGCGCTCGATCAGCTTGGTGAACAGACCGCCCTTGGTCTCGATGCCGAGCGACAGCGGCGTGACGTCGATGAGCAGCACGTCCTTGCGCTCACCCTTCAGCACACCGGCCTGCAGCGCGGCACCGACCGCGACGACCTCGTCCGGGTTGACGCCCTTGTTGGGCTCCTTGCCGGTGAGGTCCTTCACGACCTGGGTGACGGCCGGCATACGGGTCGAACCACCAACGAGCACAACGTGATCGATGTCCTTGACGGTGACGCCGGCGTCCTTCATGACCTGCTCGAACGGAGCCTTGGTGCGCTGCAGCAGGTCCTTGGTGAGGTCCTCGAACATCGCGCGGGTGATCGTCTCGTCCAGGTGGATCGGGCCGTTCTCGCCCATCGAGAGGTACTGCAGGCTGACGTTGGTCGACGTCGCTCCGGACAGTTCCTTCTTGGCCTGCTCGGCGGCGTCCTGCAGACGCTGCATGGCGATCTTGTCCTTGGACAGGTCGACACCGGTCTGGTTCTTGACCTGCTGGACCAGGTGGTTCACGACACGCTGGTCCCAGTCGTCACCACCGAGCTTGTTGTCACCGCTCGTGGCGCGGACCTGGATGGTGGAGAAGCCGTCCTCCGGGTCCTTGCCGACCTCGAGGAGGGACACGTCGAAGGTGCCGCCACCGAGGTCGAAGACCAGGATGAGCTCGTCCTCCTTGCCCTTGTCCAGGCCGTAGGCGAGCGCGGCCGCGGTCGGCTCGTTGATGATGCGCAGCACGTTGAGGCCCGCGATCTCACCGGCCTCCTTGGTCGCCTGGCGCTCGGCGTCGTCGAAGTATGCCGGGACGGTGATGACGGCGTCCGTGACGTCCTCGCCCAGGTAGGACTCGGCGTCGCGCTTCAGCTTCTGCAGGATGCGGGCCGAGATCTCCTGCGGCGTGTACTTCTTGCCGTCGACCTCGGTGCTCCAGTCGGTGCCCATGTGGCGCTTGACCGAGCGGACCGTGCGGTCGACGTTGGTGACGGCCTGGCGCTTGGCGATGTCGCCCGCGAGCACGTCACCGTTCTTGGCGAATGCGACGACCGACGGCGTGGTGCGACCACCCTCGGCGTTGGCGATGATTTCGGGGTCGTTGCCCTCCAGGACCGCGACCGCGGAGTTGGTGGTGCCGAGGTCGATACCTACCGCACGTCCCATGTCGTTCTCTCCCTTGACTCTGGATGTTCGTCTGTCTTGTCTCGTCGCCGGACGCAGAGTTGCTCCGCGTCATATGAGCGAAGTTGACTGCGTCCGACTCAACTCCCGTGACCGCGGTCGTGTCAAACCGGCGGCACCAAAGTTGCGCTTACCTGACTCAACTTTCGACCAGGTCGAATGATTCCCGCCGCCGGGACAAATTTCGACCGGCGGCCGCCGTGCCGTTGTAGGTTCTCAAATAACTTGTCAGTTGCTCACTTTCGTGGCAGCGGCATGTCAGACTTCTCGCGTTCTCGTCAGTAGCGCATGGCGTGAGTCGTGGGCACCAAGGCCGCCGAGGCGGCCCTGTCGATCGAGGTCCGTACCGAGAGACATTGGCATCGGACGTGATCGTGCTCTCACCTGGCGAGGTCCACGGTTCGTCGCTGATCAGATCCGCACCGATTCGTATACCGCCGTCGCACGAGAGTCAGCGACATTACCCAAGGTCTATTCTGGGCGGCCACAGTTCGAGGCACTGTCGTGTGCGAGAGCCTCCTGGAACGTGACCGCCTGTAGTTGGTGGATTTGACCTTGCGGTCGTCGGGATCGCAACGCAGCCGTTCACTTGAATGGCCGAGATGGTGGAGTCCTGCGTAAGCACGTGCCTGACATTCTGCTCGGAACGTCTGACGGTGGGTTCGCTGTGGTCGACGTCAAACGTGCTGAGGTGTTGCACCGTCCGGAGGTGCGCGAGCAGTTCGCGTGGGCGAACGGGCTGTGTCAGGCGAAGGGTTGGCCGTACGAGGTCTGGCGCCGACCCGGTGTTCCTGGCCAATGTGCGCTACCTCGCGGTCGGGCGCAGATGACGATGCTCAACCCGGCTGTTCTTGACCGGGTGGCACACAGAGGCCAATTCGAGCCCATATTTCGCGTCTTCCCCGACCCGGCATCGGGGGCGCGGGCTGACCGAAGAAGCCGCCCCCTGGCCGCGGTCGACCAAGCCTGCCGCCGGCTACGGCTACGGCTACGGCTACCCACCATCCGCGGCGTGCTCGACGACGCAATCACCGTCGCCGGCAAAGAACAACTGTCCTACCCGGGGTTTCTGGCCGAGCTGCTGTTGGCGGAGGCAAATGGTGCATCTCGGGAAGGGTCACATGGCACGCGCGGAGAAGAAGCTCGAGACCTGGCGCACTATCCATAGTGCCGCGTTGAACCTGTACGCAACGCAGGGATTCGATCAGTCAACAGTCGAGCAGATCGCGACAGCAGCAGGTGTCTCGCGGGCCACGTTCTTCAACTACTTCGCTAGCAAGGAAGCGGTCGTGTTCGATCAGGACCCCGGCGACCGTGACTCGTGGCTGTCCAGCATGCATCGACGACCGCTCGAGGAACCCCTGTGGGACTCGCTGACCGCGATCTTCCTCGACTTCGGCGAACTTCTGCGAGAGCGGATACCTCTGCAGCGACATCTCAAACGGGACAACCGAGCGCTAGCCCGCTCATCAGAAACATTCGGCGAGCTCTTCACCCAGGACCTCGCCGACTGGGTACACAAGCGACGCTCGCTGGCCGACGGGAATGAGGTCGAGTACCGGCTGATGCTGAACCTCGCATGGGCCTGCGCCGCCACCGCTTATCAAACGTGGCAGGACAGCGAGTCTTCCGGACAGTTCTTAGACCGTCTGCGCGACTGCCTCGACACCGGACGCCCACGGCAGTGACAGCAGCCACACCACGGCCCACCCCCACGGGGTTAAATCAAACCATCACCCGGAACCAACTGAGGTTGACATAACCAAAAGTCGGAGGACACGTCTTGTCTAATCGGACGTACTCCGTGGCCACTGGTTACGGAATTTCGCGGGAGCACTGGGAGAGCGGTGGCCGCGCTGACGGTGCGGCCGCTGTGCTATCCGAAGGCCCCTGCTTCATGTCGCGGATGACCGCCGCCCACTCCATCACGAAGATGTGACTAACGGATGTCGCGCCGCGTCGCGACGCCACCCGCCACCCGCCACCCGCCACCCGATCGAACCGTGACCGATGGACATGTAGGCCATCGATCACCGCATCGATCACCGCCGCACTCCTCGTGCTCGCTCGTCGCAGCCCGGGTGCGGGGTTGCCGCCGGGGTCAGCGGGCGGGCTTGATTTCGTCTTGGACGACCCACTTGTGGTTCTTCATCGTCATGCCGCCGGCGGCGTAGTCGACCATGTACACGGTCTGGTCGGTGGACTCGGAGATCGTCGCGTTCGCGCCTTTCATCCCGGGCATGTGGTCGGCGGTCAGAACGACTTTCCTGCCCTTGGCCAGGCGTTTGCTGCCGGCGTTCCGGATCTCTTGCTGGACGACCCATTTGTGGTCCATGACCATCGCTCCGCCGGTGGTCGGGGTGTAGTTCACCGCGTAGGTGAAAGTTGAGTAGGCGCCCACGACGGTTGCCTTGGCGCCGTCCATGCCGTCCATGTGGTCGGCGGTGAGGGCAACCATGGCACCGACGGGGTACTTGGGGTGCGCGGCCGGTTTGATTCCTGCCGGCGCGGCGCCCCCGTCCCCGTGGGTCATCGGCATCGACGACGAGCTGGCCGAGGACGAGGACGGCCCCATCGACATTCCAGGCATTGCTGTGCTGGAGGCGTGATGACCCCCGGACACAGGTGACGATGAGGCGGTGGACGAGCAGCCGGCGACGAGCGTCAGACTCGCGGCGGCGGCAAGGGCGAGCAGGGCACGGGGGTATATCAACGGATTGCTCCTTCACGGGTTTGTGTCATGGCGGGCCTAGGTGTGGGGTGTACGGATCGGCTTGTATCTGAAGGTGTTTCGGTCATTGCGCGCAGGACAGCACGATCATCATTCCGGCCTCGGCGTGATACACGTTGTGGCAGTGGATCATCCAGTTCCCCGGTGCCGGGTCGAGGTCGATCGCGCGGCGTTCCATCGGTGCCAGCAGCAGCGTGTCTTTGCGGAGTCCGGTCTCGGCCAGTGCGAACGTCGGACCGTGCAGGTGGATCGGGTGGCTCATCATCGTGTCGTTGCGGATGTTGAGGCGTAGTCGTTCACCGGGCCGGCAGCTGATCGGTGTGTTCTTGCCGTACGGGGCTCCGTTGAGCGCCCACCGGTAGGGGCTCATCTGGCCGCTGAGGATCAGGTCGACGGTGCGGTCCGGGGCCCGAGCGGGCAGCCGTGTTCCGGCGGCTGGTTGCAGGGTGGAGCCGACCAGCACCTGTCGATCCAGTTGTGCCGGTGGTGGTGTGCCCGCGGCCGGTGCCGTGCCGGCACCGGTGCGTACGACCGCCAGGGCGTGGCCGGTCTTGCCGAACGGCTTCGCGAACAGCCCGAACGCGCCGTCGCCCAGGGTGACCAGCACGTCGTAGCGCTCACCCATGCCGATGTAGAGGGCGCCGACGTCTCGGGGGCGCACGGGATGCCCGTCGGTGTGGGTGACTTTCATCCGGTGCCCGTCCAGCCCGACGCTGAAGATGGTGTCCGAGCCGGCGTTGATGAACCTGATCCGCGCCCGTTGACCGGGCCGGCCGGTGAACGTGACGGGGTCCGTGGGCGATTTGCCGTTGATGAGGTAGAGGGGGTAGCGGACGTCACCGGCATCGCCCCACGGCGGTGGCCCCATCGACATGTCGCCCATCCCGCCACTGCTCGCCGTGCTTGTCGTGGACCTTCTCGCGCTTGAGGCTGAGTGGGAGGTCATGGACCCGCCGGCCAGCAGTTTTTTCAGCACCGCGTCGGGGGTGGTGCCGGTGCCGTCGATCCAGTCATCGAGCACGATGACCCAGTCGTGGTCGTAGCCGCCGGACTCGTGCGGGTCGTCCAGGATGAGCGGGGCGTACAGTCCGCGATCCAGTTGCACCCCGACGTGCGGGTGGAAGAAAAAGGTCCCCGGATCCGGTGCGGTGAACTCGTAGAGGTACGTGCTGCCTGGGCGGATCGGCTGTTGCGTGACGCCGGGTACCCCGTCGGCCACGTTGCGTACCCGCACCCCGTGCCAGTGCACGGTGGTGTCGGCCGGAAGCTGGTTCTGCACCGCAATGTGCAGCAGGTCACCGGCGGTTGCCCGCAGGGTCCGGCCGGGCAGGGTGTCGCCGTACGCCCAGGTGTGCATGAGGTGTCCGCCCACGTCGACCGTCGCGGGTTGCGCGGTCAACGTGGTGGCGAACGTTCGCTGTCTCGGTACCGACGTCAGCGGGGACGAGGGTGGCACACCAACGGTCTTGTCCTGGGTCGGCGACGACGCGTCGCACCCGGCGAGGGCGCCGACACCGGCGGCACCCAGACCGCCCAGGAGCAGTCCGCGGCGCGTCACCCGGGTCGGGGCTGGGGTCGATCGGGCCGGGATGTCAGTCGCCTTGGTCACCGTGCGTGCCCGAACAGATCCCCGCGGTGGTCACCGCGCGACACGACGGGCGCGGTACGTCCCGGCCGCGGACGCACCGTGCGGGCTGGGTTGCTGCCACCTAGCAGCATCGTGACCACCGACGCGGCCGCTACCCATACGCCGACGACGCAGGCCACTACCAGCACCCACCCGTGACCAGTCATCCCATCGAACACCATCATGGCCCCCACCCTGACCGGCCACTGTTGCGATCACACGTGCTGAACCCTGAAGAAACGATCAAGAAATGCCGCCTCCGGCCCGCCCGACACCCACCACCCCGGCCGCGGCGCGGATGATGACCTCATGCCTGACACCCCCGCCACCGTGCTGGTCGTCGAAGACGAGAAGGACCTCGCAACCATGGTGCGCTCCTACCTGGAATGCGCCGGATACACCACTCGCCTAGCGCACACCGGACCCGACGCCGTCCAGGCCGCACACGAGGCGCGCCCGGACGTGATCGTCCTGGACCTGGGTCTACCGGGCCTGGACGGCATCGAGGTCTGCCGCCAGGTGCGCACCTTCACCGACTGCTACATCCTGATGCTCACCGCACGCGCCGACGAGGTCGACACGATCGTCGGGCTGTCCGTGGGCGCGGACGACTACATCACCAAACCTTTCCGCCCCCGCGAACTCATCGCCCGCATCCAGGCAGTGCTGCGCCGACCGCGGCAACCAGTCACGCCCGGCCCGGGTCTGCGAGTCTTCGGCCCGTTGACGGTCGACCCGGCCGGTCGACGCGTCACCCTTGACGGCCAGGTCCTGGAAGTAACCCGCACCGAGTTCGACATACTCGCGCTGCTGACCGCCTCGCCGGCCACCGCATTCCCGCGCCGGGCGATCATCGACGCCGTATGGGATCCGGCATGGGTAGGTGACGAACACGTCGTCGACGTCCACATCGCCCACCTGCGCAGCAAACTGCACGACGACCCCAACCAGCCGCGGTACATCGACACGGTGCGTGGCATCGGCTACCGGATGGTGTCACCATGACACGCACCACTACCAAAGGTCCCGGCCTCGGCATCGGCACCCGGCTCGTCCTGGCGCAGGGCCTGGTCGTGGTCTGCGGAGCGCTCACCGCCACCGGAGTCGCCGCAATCGTGGGACCACCCCTGTTCCACCGGCACCTGCTGATGGCCGGCATGCAGCCCGACACCCCGGAACTGAGACATATCGAGCGCGCCTACACCAGCGCCAGCACGATCGCCCTCGGCACCGCGGTGGTCATCGCCCTGGTCGCCGCAATCGCCGTCACCTGGTACCTGTCTCGACGGCTGACGCGACCGATCGTGCAGCTGGCGGCCGTCGCCGAACGACTCTTCGACGGCGACTACACCGCCCGTGCCGAACCCTCCAACGCCGGACCCGAACTGGCCAGCCTCACCAACACCCTCAACCAGGTCGCCGAACGCCTCCAGCACACCGAGGCCACCCGTCGCCGGCTGCTGGCCGACCTTGCCCATGAGCTACGTACTCCGATCACCACGATCGAGGCCTACCTCGACGGCTTGGACGACAACGTCACCGCGTGGGGGCCCCAACCGGCGCGCGTCCTGCGCGATCAGACGAACCGGTTGCATCGTCTCGCCGAAGACCTCAACGACGTCTCCCGCGCCGAGGAGGGCAAACTCGACCTCGTCCCTGAGCTGAGCCCGGTGGAGCCGATGATCCACGCCGCAGTCGAAAGCCTGCGCCCGACTTGCGCGGCCGAAGGCGTCCACCTGAGTCATACGTGCGACGGGCCCAAACCGGTCGCGTACGTGGATGCGCACCGTTTCAGCCAAGCGCTGAGCAACGTACTGACCAATGCGTTGCGGCATACCACCCGCGGCGGCGAGGTCAGCATCCGCACCACCAGCGATGCCCGGTCGGTCACCATCACTGTCACCGACACCGGCGACGGCATACCTGCGGATCATTTACCGCACATCTTCGAACGTTTCTACCGCGGCGACCTCGCCCGGGACCGCGACCGCGCCGGCAGCGGCATCGGGCTGACCATCTCCCGCGCCATCACCCACGCACACCACGGCACGCTCACGGCCGACAGCGACGGGCCAGGCACCGGGGCGCGGTTCACCTTCACCCTGCCCCGCATCCCGGTGCCCGACGTCGACCCGCCCTCGCCTCGCGCCGTCGGCCCGCGCTGACACCTGCACGCGATGGATGCCTCGCGGCAGGCCGTGCTTCGATGCGCGCTTATCTGTGGGACAGCGGCGCACCGTTCGTCATCCTGCGCAACGGCTGGTACCTGGAGAACTACACCGACCAGCGCGGAGCTGCGCACCTTCCTCAAGGTGATCCCGGCGCCGGCACGACTCGCCTATCGACTGATCGGCCGTCGCCAGTTCCGCCGTGAGACCCGGTTGATCCGCGGCTGACGCACCGCCGCTGCCCGAACGTCATTCGATGCGTCGACCCTGTCGTATCCATCGCATGCTGTTCGTGGAGATGATGAGGTGAGCACCGGGTTCGCCGTCGCAGCAAAGGATCTGACATGACGCAATTCATCATCTACTTCAACCAGCAGTGGGTCGGCGAGCACAGCGAGGAATGGTTCGGCAGTCGCGGTCCACTCGCCAAAGCGGTGGTCGAGGAGATGAAGGACGCCGGCGTGCACGTCTTCGCCGGCGGACTGGACGAGGATCTCGACAACGCGTTCAGTGCCGATGCCACGAGCGGCACGCTCGAGATCACCGACGGCCGGTTCGGCACGAGTGAGGAGTACCTCGGCGGCCTGACCATCGTGGACGTCGCCGATGCAGCAGCCGCCAAGGTGTGGGCCGGCAAGATCGCCGAGGCGTGCGGCTGGCCGCAGGAGGTTCGACCGATCGGCTGACGCCGGCGCGCGGTCAAGGTGGTCCGACTCGGAGCCGGGCGGTGTCAGTCGAGCACCAGGCGCTGTCGACCGTCGAGCAGTTCGCGGACTGCGTCGAGATGGCCTGCGTGCGTTGCGGTTTCGACGAGCACGTGCAGCAGAACCGATCGTAGGTCGGGAAACTCTCCGGGTGCGTCTTCGGGATTCGCCGGCGGTTCGTCGAGTCCGCGCTCGGCGATGATGGTGTCCGAGACGGCGATGGCATCGCGGTAGGCCTGCACCACATCGGCCACGGACTCGTCATCACCGACGATCCAGTCGGCGTTGTCGCCCTCCGGCCAGAAGTCCAGTGGCCGTCCGGCGACGACCACCTCGAACCAGAACCGCTCGTCGGAGACCGTCAGGTGTCGGACCAGTCCCAGACAACTCCACCCGGACGGCAGCACGGGCCGGCGCAACTGCTCGTCGGAAAGGCCCTCCAGTTGCGTCAGCACGTGCTCGCGCTTGGCGGTCAACCAGGCGAGCAGCATCTCGCGCTCTCGGTCGACGGTCAGTGCTCACCCTTGATGACGAAGTAGGAGCCACGGATCGTGCCGGCGAGCTTGGACTTCTGCCGGGCGAACTTGAACGCACCCAACTCCTCCGGGACCTCCATGCCGTCCGACAGCTTGAAGCCGACGGCACGCTTGCCGCCGTCGTCGACGGTGTACATCACGTTGATCGACAGGCCGCTCTCGTAGAAGACGTAGGCCATCTTGATGTTCTCGACCTGGAACTGCGTCGCCTCCAGCGCGGGCGACGCGATGACGATGTCGCGCTCGTCCTGCAGAATCTCGCTCACCCAGTCGACCGCAGCCTTGGCGTCGGCCGCAGGCTCGACGGTGAAAGTGTGGTCGTACTTGTTCTTGAAGTAGCGCGCCTCGTTGGCCCGCAGACCCGCGAGCGCCTCTGCAACGGGCGAGGATTCGAGGCCGACGGTCGAGACGGTCTTGAAGTCAACGACGTAGGACATGCAGCACTCCAAATGATCAGGACAGTGGGCGCCATACGGCTGTCCCACCCTAGCGGCGACCTCGTCGGATCGACCGGCGCCGGTGACTTGCGTCGTCCGACCCTTGTGGCCGCCGGAGAGATCTTGAGATTCTTCTCCGGCAGGTGTCGTATCAGGGCGCTCGCGTTCGTGGTGTTGGTATGACGGCCACCCGGGCCGTCCGCGCCGAGGACACCGCGTCCTCGTGCAGCCCGAGAGGAGACGGCAGTGCCGCAGTATCTGATCGCTTTCAACGACGAGTGGGTCGGCCACCACACCGTCGAGCAGTTGCGCGCGAAGAGCAAGTTGTCGCTGGCCGTGATCGACGACATGAAGCGCGACGGTGTCTTCGTCTTCACCGACGGCGGCATCGGCGCGGACACCGCACTGTGCAGCGTGGAGTCGAAGGACGGCGAGGCAGTCTTCACCGACGGGCCGTACGTCGAGACGAAGGAACACCTCGGCGGCTTCTGCGTCGTGCAGGTTGCCGACGACGACGCCGCACGCATGTGGGCGGGACGGCTCGCGGTCGCACTCGAGTGGCCGCAGGAAGTACACCGGTTCCCCAGCCGGGAAGAGATCCTCCAACTCAAGGATGGTGAGTGACATGCCCAAGTACATGATGTCGGTCTACGGGCCGGCCGAGCGCCAGGACTTCAGCGGCTACGCGTCCAAGGACGAGATGATGCAGTCGATGGCCGAGACCGGCGCGTTCAACGAAAAGCTCGAGAAGGAAGGGCATTTCGTCTATGCGGACGGGTTGGCCGAGGCGAGCACCGCGACCACCGTCGACGGCAGGGGCGACAAGCCGATCGTCACCGACGGCCCGTACCTGGAGGCCAAGGAGTACCTCGGCGGTTTCTGGGTCATCGAAGCCGCGGACCTCGACGAAGCTCTCGCTCTCGCAGCGGAGGGTTCGAAGGCGTGCCGCGGCAAGGTCGAGGTCCGGCCCTTCCACACCGAGGAATCCTTCAAGGCAATGCTGGAGTCGTGACCGACCCTTCGGTCGACGCAGCGATCACCCGGGTCCACCACGAGGAGTGGGCCCGGGTGGTCGCGGGCCTGGCTCGTCGGTTCGGCGATCTCGACATCGCCGAGGATGCTGCGGCGGAGGCATTCGCGGCCGCCGTCGAACGGTGGCCGCTGGACGGCATACCTCCGAACCCGGGTGGGTGGCTCACCACCACCGCGGCTCGCAAGGCGATCGACCGGCTGCGGCGAGAGTCGCGCCGTGATGCCAAACATCAGGAGGCTCAGCTGATGGTCGACGAAACTCCTGCCGCACCAACGGGTCCCGTCGAGGACGACCGCCTTCGTCTGGTCTTCACCTGTTGTCACCCGGCGCTCGCGATGGAGGCTCGGGTCGCGCTGACGCTGCGGTTGCTCGGCGGGCTGACCGTCGCCGAGATCGCGCACGCGTTCCTCGTGCAGGAGACGACGATGGCGCAGCGGATCACCCGCGCCAAGGCGAAGATCAAGGCGGCGCACATCCCCTATCGAGTGCCGTCCTCTGCCGACATACAAGAGCGATTGGCCGGGGTGCTCGCCGTCGTCTATCTGGTCTTCAACGAGGGGTATCTCGCCAGCGCCGGCGACGACCCAGTGCGCGCGGAGTTGACCGACGAGGCGATTCGCCTCGGGCGGCTGCTGCGTGCACTCCAGCCCGAAAACGGTGAAGTCACAGGGTTGCTCGCACTGATGCTGCTCACCGACGCACGACGGGCGGCGCGGCTCTCCCGCACCGGCGAACTCGTGACCCTCGACGAGCAGGACCGTGGCGCGTGGGATCGCGAGTTGATCGCCGAGGGCCATTCCCTGGTCCGCGAACGGTTGGCCGCGGTCGCCGCTGGTGGGACAGCGCCCGGGCGGTATCAACTGCTCGCGGCGATCAACGCCGTGCACACCTATGCGCCGGCCGCCCGCGACACCGACTGGTCGCAGATCGTCACGCTCTACGATCGTATGGCGCGGCTCGATCCGTCGCCGGTCGTGCGTCTCAACCGGGCAGTCGCCGTCGCCGAACTCGACGGGCCAGTCGTCGCATTGGGCGAGATCGACCGACTCACCGACTCGCTGGACGGCTATCACGCGTTCCACGCGGCGCGTGCGGATCTGTTGCGACGGCTGGGCCGCAGCGGCGAATCACGGACGGCCTACGACCGGGCGATCGAGCTCGCCGGAAATCCGGCGGAGCGCGCATATCTCAGCCGTCGCAGGGACCAGCTGGCCGGTTGACCTCAGCCCAGTGGTGGCCGAGGAGCGAGGCACGAGCGTCTCGAGGTCCCGCCTACTCGCCGAGAACCCTGTCGAGGAACGGGTTGGCGAACATCCGATCCGGGTCCAGTTGCGCACGAACGCCAGTGAAGTCGTCGAATCTCGGGTAGAGAGAACGCAGTTCATCGGCACCGTGGTCCAGCTCCTTGCCCCAGTGCGGACGTGCGTCCAACGCATGCATGCGTCGCCAGAACTCCGCGAAGTAGCGGTCGCGATGTCCCAAAACTGCTGTGTACGCGCCCAATTGGACGACGTCCCCCCCATACGCCGGGCTGAGCCAACCGGTGTCGCCCTTGACGAAGCGCAGCTCGGTGATGAAGTTGACGTGGACCGCGGCGTCGTCGACGACCTGCACGGCCGCGTCGAACGCGGCCCCACCGCTCGCCAATGGGATTGACGCCTCGGTCTCGGTATGGCGTGCCGGCATCGGCGTCGAGAAGAGCATCGGACTCGGCCCGATCCGACTGGCCTTCTTGAGAGTTCGGCCCGCCATACGGTTGAAGGCCGGGACCCAACCGGACTGCATGCGCTGCGCAGCGAAGACCGCCGGCAGCAGGCTCCGGTGGACGATCCGCTCGTCCACGAACCGATCGGCGCGCACGGCGACGAGATTGCGCGGGGCCGGAGCCCGCTCGTAGCGGAAGACGAGTGCGTTCGGCGTGTGCGGCATCCACCAGACCTTGGTGTATTCCGCGCTCGTGCTGATCTCCGGCAGCGCGGCCGCGACGTCGCCGACAGGCAGCCATTCGATGCGTTCGCGCAGCGCGAACGCCGGCACGACCTCGATGCCGACGCGCGTGATGATGCCGAGTGCCCCGAGATGAACCCGCGCGGCGTCGAGCCGAGGATCGTCCTCGTCCAGATCGAGGACCGTGCCCGTGCCGTCGACCAGCCGGATGCCGCGCACCAGACCGGACAGGTTCGGGTGGGTCAGGCTCGACCCGTGCGTGCCGGTGGCAATGGCGCCGGCGAGCGACTGTTCGGCGATCGACCCGAGGATCGGGAGCGCCAGGCCGCGCTCGGCCAGCGCCGCGTTCAGGTCGCGCAGGCGCGTGCCGGCGCGGACGGTCACAGTGGTGTCGTCATACCCGACGATCCCGCGGAGGTTGTCCAGGGAGACGGCAATGTCGGTGGGCGCGGCGATCGGGCTGAAGGAGTGCCCAGCACCGACACAACGGACCCGCCGACCGTCGGCCCGCGCCCGCTGGACGAGGGCGACGACGTCATCTTCCGTGGCGGGCAACTGCCATTGGGCAGGGACCGAACTCGCCGTCCTGGCCCAGTTCGCGAACCGGCCGTCGGTGAGCGCGGGCGATCGGCGCCGGCGGGGAGCGGTCGAACGAGCCATACCCGGACCTTACCGAACAGTAACCACGACAGTCCGTGTCGTAGTGTTCTCGAATCCGAAGGACGAGGAGATCCGATGCACGCCTTCCGTGAAGCAGTCGAGGCCAATGACCACCGAGCGATGGAGGCACTGCTGGCCGACGACGTGCGGTTCACCAGCCCCGTGGCGTTCAAGCCGTATGACGGCAAGGCGATCACCGCCGCCATCCTCCGTGCGGTCACGCGCGTCTTCGAGGACTTCCACTACGTGCGCGAGATCCGTGGCGCGGACGACCGGGATCACGCACTCGTCTTCGAAGCCTCCATCAACGGCACCCTGGTCAACGGTTGCGACTTCCTGCACGTGAACGACGACGGCCTCATCGACGACTTCGTCGTCATGGTGCGGCCGCTGTCCGGCGCCAATGCGCTGGCCGAGGCGATGGGCAGGCAGTTCGAGCAGGTGGTGGCGGAGGCCACCGGGTCCGCCGGCAGCTGAGCCATGCCGCGGGTGTTGATCACCGGGATGTCCGGCGTTGGGAAGACCACGCTGCTGAACGAGCTGCGTCGTCGCGGATTCCGCACTGTCGACACCGATTACGACGACTGGGAACTGCCCGGCGCCGTGTGGGACGAGCCGCGGATGACGACACTGCTGGCATCCCACGACACCATCGCGGTGTCCGGCACGGCGCAGAACCAGGGGTCCTTCTATGACCGTTTCGAGCACGTCGTGCTGCTCAGCGCTCCGCTGAGCGTGCTGTTGGAGCGAGTCGCCATACGCACCAACAATCCGTACGGCAAGTCCGAGGCGCAGCGGGCCGAGATCGCCGAGTATGTCGAGACGGTGGAGCCGTTGTTGCGAGCGGGCGCGACGCTCGAACTGGATGGCCGGCGGCCGGTGACCGACCTCGCGGACGAGGTGGCACTCCTGCTGATTTCGTGACGGAACCGACCTGCCCTTGCAGTGAATTCCGCTGACGCTCAATAGAATTGGACTTCACAAGGCCTTCCCTTTGCGTTCGAACACAGTTATCATTGGGTATGGCGAATCAGCTCCTCCCGACAGCGGATGAGCTGGCGTGCGCGAGCAGTTCCCAATTACTCGAAGCCGCGTTGTGTTTGGTGTCATTGGCCTTCGAGAGCGCCCGGACGGACGTCGATCCGTTGACCAAGGACGGGCTGCTCGAGCAGGTTGCCGCCACTCAGCGGATCGCCAACTCAGCCTTCTCCACGCAGGCGGTGCGCATCGCACAGGCTGCCGCACACGAAGAGGTCTTCGACCCGAAGATCGCTGACACCAGGGTGATTCGGCATCAGCTCGGCTTTGCCGACCAGTGGATCGACACGGAGCTCGCGCCACTCCTTGGCCTCGGTCCGCGGCAGGTCGGCGTGCGCATCGAGCACGCGCTCGACGCTGTGACGCACGCTCCCCGCCTCCTCACCGAAGCAGGCACGGGGCGCCTGGACCCGGAGAAGGTCGGGATCGTCACCGACCTGCTTGCCGGCACGAGTACGACGACCAAGCGGGCCGTCGAGCGGACTCTGCTCCACCAGAGCATCGGCGGACTCACGACCACACAGTTGCGCCGGCGCATGCCGAAGCTGCTGGCGGAGCTGGAGCCCACGTCTGTAGAGCCAGCGGCAAAACGCAGGCGCCGCAAGCAGATCGGCGTGTTCGCCCGGCCACATCACGAGCCCGGCCTCGCGGAACTGACCGCCATACTCCCCACCGCGGACGTCGCGGCAGCCCAGCGCGCGATCGACGAGCACGCGCGGCAATTGCACGCCGGCACGACGACCGACAAGACCCTTGCCGAGTGTCGAGCTGATGCGTTCATCGACCTGTTGTTGCGCAACGTCAACCTCGACACCACGATCGTGTTTCAGCTGCCGGTGCGCGCGACATGTCACGAAACCTTCTCGGGCACAGCGGCATTCGGCGGAACCGGCGGTGGCGACCCGGTCGGTGACGAACTCAATGCCTTGCTCGACGACATGCTCGGCGTGACACCCGATGTCGACAGCTGCCGCTGCACCGATGACGATCCGGAGCTCGACGACCTGAATCTCGACGAACTCGATGACCTGCACCTCGGCGACATCGACTGGGACCGACTGCTCACCGAAGCGAAACGACAACATCCGACCGGCCGCAGCGGCGTGATGACGGCCACCAAGGATCGACCGCTACAGGCCCCACCCGGCAGCCCGTTCGACGATGTCATCGTGCCTGGGGTCGGCGTCATACCGTCCGGCGTCATCGCCCGGTTGGCTCACGCTGTCGGTACGAACGTGACTCGGGCACTGATCGATTCGACCACCGGCACCGTCATCGAGACCATGAGCCGCACATACCGGCCGACGGCCGCGATCCGCCGGCTGGTGACGACCCGAGATCAGCATTGCCGCTTCCCCGGGTGCACCATGCCCGCAGCCAACTGCGAGCTGGACCATGTGATCCCGTGGCCACTCGGCGACACCACACCGGCCAACCTGCACTGCCTGTGCAAGCATCACCACCGCGCCAAGCATGAGACCGGCTGGCGGGTCTCGATGACACCCGACGGCGTGTGCAGCTGGACAAGCCCCACCGGGCGGACCTATCCGACCAGGCCCGCCGACTGATCCCGCTTGCTAGCGTCAGGACATGGCTGGTCCACCCGGGTTCGAGGCTCTCTTCGACCGGTCGTATGTCGCCTACGCCAACGCGGACATCGTCGGCACGTTCGACGAGCCGCCGGCAGAGCTCGTGCACCGGATCCACCTTGTCGCGACCCCGGAACCCGGCATCGTCACGGTCTGCAGCTCCGTCGAAGGTTGGCGGTTCCTCCCCGGCGGCCGACTCGAGCCGGGCGAGGACCTCGAGTCCGCAGCGGGCAGGGAGCTCTTCGAGGAAGCAGGCTCCGCGCCGACCGAGCCGCTTCAGGTCTTCTTCAGTCACATCGCGCACAGCCGCAACACCACGCCATACCTGCCGCACGTGCCGCATCCGGTGATGTGGTGGGTGTTCGCCGTCGTGCCGACCAAGGTCCTCGGCCCGCCTCCGAGCGATCTCGACGGCGCCGAGCAGATCACCGCCGTCCGCCACCTCCCGGTCGTCGAAGCGATCGACTGGATGGCCGAATCGGTCGATGACACCAGTGCCGAGGTGCTGCGGCTCGCGCATCATCTCGAAATCGTCTGACCGACGACGGCCGGTCTCGATACACCTCCCCCGCTTCGCTCCTCCGGCACTCGACCCGCTTCGAAGAATTTCGAAGAAATTTGCTCATCGATGTCGAGATCACGTCGGCGGCTCCGTCCCCTGGATATCTGCGACCACAATGGATCGCACCGACGAAGGGAACGACCATGGCCAAGTACCTGCTGCTGAAGCACTACCGCGGCGCGCCGGACGCGACGCACAACGTCCCGATGGACAAGTGGACCCGCGACGAGTTCGACGCGCACGTCCAGTACATGCGCGACTTCGCGGACCGGCTCGATGCCGACGGCCAGCTCGTGGAGGAGCACGCGCTGACACAGACCGGCATGTGGGTCCGGTATGACGGAGAGGGCAAGCCGGCCGTGACCGACGGCCCGTTCGCCGAGTCGAAGGACCTGATCGCCGGCTGGATGATCATCGACGTGGAGTCCGAGGAGCGTGCGATCGAACTCGCCGGCGAGCTGTCCGCGGCCCCCGGCGCCGGTGGGAAGCCGATCGGCGAGTGGCTCGAGCTGCGTCCGCTGATGACGGCCGAGACTGCTCCGACCTTCGAGTAGTTCATGGACGAGCAGCTGCTGCGGAATGTGGTTCCGGCAGCCATCAGCGCCCTCTGCCGACGGGGAGCAGACTTCCCGTCGGCAGAGGATGCTGTCCAGGAAGCGCTGCTCAAAGCCCTTGCCAGCTGGCAGAATTCGCCACCGAGTGATCCGCTCGCCTGGCTGATCACCGCGTCCTGGCGCCGGTTCCTCGACCAGGTGCGAGCGACGGATGCGCGGCGGGCGCGCGAACTGCGGGTGGCCGAGCAGCCCGATCCGGGAGACGCGCCCGAGGCCGACGACACCCTGCAGCTCTACTTCCTGTGCGCCAATCCGAAGCTCACCAGCCCGTCCGCCGTGGCCCTGACGCTGCGCGCGGTCGGCGGACTGACCACCCGGCAGATCGCGGACGCCTACCTGGTCCCCGAGGCGACGATGGCGCAACGCATCAGCCGGGCGAAGCGCCAGTTGCGAGACACCCGACTCGATGCTCCCGGCGATCTGGGCACCGTGCTGCGCGTGCTCTACCTCGTCTTCAACGAGGGGTATGGCGGCGCGATCGACCTGTCCGCGGAGGCGATCCGACTCACCCGCCAACTCGCCACTCTCACCACCGAACCCGAAGTGCGCGGCCTCCTCGCGCTGATGCTGCTGCACCACGCGCGACGCGCGTCACGGACGGACGACGGCGGACGTCTCGTGCCGTTGCGCGCCCAGGACCGCACGCGCTGGGACACCGAGCTGATCGCCGAAGGCATCGCGATCCTGCAACGCGCGCTGGCGGCCGATCGCCTCGGCGAATACCAGGCGCAAGCCGCGATCGCCGCCCTGCACGCGGACGCACAGACGGTCGAGGAGACCGACTGGGTGCAGATCGTCAGCTGGTATGACGAACTGCTCTCGATCACGAACTCCCCTGTCGTGCAACTGAACCGAGCGATCGCCCTCGGCGAGTCCGACGGAGCCCGGGTCGGACTCGCCGCGCTGGCGGAGGTGGATCCGACCGTCCCACGCCATACGGCGGCAGCGGCATACCTGCACGAGAAGGCCGGCGATCCGGCCGAAGCGGCGGCCCTCTACACCCGGGCGGCAGGCCTGGCGACGAACACCAGAGAACGCGACCACTTGCTGCGGGAAGCCGCGCGATTGCACGATTTCCTTTGAAAACCCTTTACCTTCGCGTGCACCTCTGAACCCACAATTACCGGCCGGTTGGGTCAAGACTGTGACGGTCGTCACTCGTACGACATCTATCCGGAAGTTGATTCTGAGCAAGCACAGGAGGCTTCGGATGTGTGGGCGCTGCGAGGAGCTTGCGACTCGCACGCCGGCACAGAAGAAGCCATCCACGCCTCACGGAGGAGCCACCGTTGCGCCTGGGACCCTGCCTCACCATTGCCACCACGACCTTCGCCATGACGGCGAGCTGTCTGCTGGCGCCACCGATCGCACACGCTGCCGCGGCGAAGGACAAACCCTGGACGACGTCCTTCGAGGCGTCGCAGCCGGTGCCGTCGACGTCCAAGCAGTTCGGCCCGCTGGTCAACGTCTCCGGGACCGGTGACGAGGGCGTCCCGCTCGTCGGGACGGTCGGTGGCGGCCCGACGTCCGGCTTCAATCTGCACAAGGGCACCGGATTCACCGGCACGCACGGACTACATTTCGCCGGCGTCAATCGCGCCGCCGGTCCCGCACGCGGTGCCGACTCGCTCTACGGCAACGTCGGCCACCGGATCGGCACGGGAGATGAGCTCAGTTACAAGGTCTTTCCGGAGCGGGGCAGCAGTTCGTCATACGCCTCGACCTATGTGGCGATCGATCTGATCTTCACCGACGGCACCCGGATGAGCGCGACACAGGACGCGACCGACACCGACGGCTCGCCCATCTCCGCGCGCGGCCACGGCATGCAGAAGGTCCTCTACACCGACCAGTGGAACTCCATCCACATCGACCTGAGCCGGTATGCCGGCAAGACGGTCGACAAGGTCATCGCCGTCTACGACAATCCGGATGACGGTGGTGCGGGCCAGAAGTTCAGCGCCTGGTTCGACGACCTGAGCGTGCAGCAGGCGCCGAAGACCGATCTCGACAACCGCGCGTCCATCGTCGACACCCGTCGCGGCACCCTCTCCTCGGGCGACTTCTCCCGGGGCAACAACCTGCCGGCGACGGCGATGCCGAACGGCTTCAACTTCTTCACGCCGATGACCGACGCGAGCAGCCGCAGCTGGGAGTACAACTACGCATCGACGAACAACGCCGCGAATCTGCCGTCCTTGCAAGGCATCGGGGTCTCGCACGAGCCGAGCCCCTGGATGGGTGACCGTGATCAGCTCGCCGTCATGCCGTCCTCGGATGCGGAGCCGACGTCGACGCTGACCGGTCGTGCGTTGACCTTCGACCACCAGGACGAGACGGCGCGACCAGATCTCTACAGCGTGAAGTTCACGAACGGGATCACGACCTCGCTGACGCCGAGCGACCACGCCGGCGTCTACAAGTTCAGCTTCCCCGGAGCGACCGGTTCGGTGCTGCTGGACAAGGTGGCCGGCGATTCGCAGCTGCACGTCGATGCCGACGGCACCGTCACCGGCTGGGTCGACAACGGCAACTCCGACGGCGCCACCCGAATGTTCGTGTATGGCGAATTCGACCGCGCCCCAGCCACATCCGGCGACGCCACCGGTGACCGGTCGGCCAGCGCCCGCTACGCGTCGTTCGACACCTCCTCGGACAAGACCGTCGAGCTGCGACTCGCGACCTCCTTCATCTCCAGCGATCAGGCCAAGCACAACCTCGACCAGGAGGTGACCGGCAAGTCGTTCGATGCGGTGCAGCACGCCGCGAACTCCGCCTGGAACGAACGCCTCGGAGTCATCGACGTCACGGGCGCCGGGCGCACCCAGTTGCAGTCGCTCTACTCCAACCTCTACCGGATGAATCTCTATCCGAACTCGCAGTACGAGAACGTCGGCACGGCCGCGAAACCCAAGTACGAGCACGCCAGTCCGGTCCTGCCCACCAAGGGCGATGCCACCGACACCGCAACCAACGCACAGGTCGAACCCGGGAAGATCTACGTCAACAACGGCTTCTGGGACACCTATCGCACGGAATGGCCGGCCTATTCGATGCTCTACCCGAAGCTGGCCGACGAGCTGGTCGACGGTTTCGCCCAGCAGTACCGCGAGGGTGGCTGGATCGCACGCTGGTCATCGCCCGGGTATGCCGACCTGATGACCGGCACCAGCAGTGACACCGCGTTCGCGCAGGCCTACCTCGACGGCAGCCTCGACACCAAGACTGCACTCACGGCATACGACGCGGCCCTGAAGAACGCCACCGTGCGTTCAACCAACAGCGCGGTCGGCCGCAAGGGCCTGCAGACGAGCCCCTACGCGGGCTACACGTCAACGAACACAGGCGAATCCGTCTCCTGGTCGCTCGAGGACTACATCAACGACGCCGGCATCGCGAAGATGGCGACCAAGCTGGCCAAGGACCCGAAGACCCCGAAGAACCGGGTCGCGCAGCTGAAGAACGACGCCGCCTACCTCACTTCCCGGTCCAAGGACTACGTCAATCTCTTCAACCCCGACACGGACTTCTTCCAGGGACGCAACGCGGACGGCTCCTGGCACACGTTCGGCGGCAAGGCGTTCGACCCGACCAGTTGGGGCGACGTGTTCACCGAGACCGACGGATGGAACTTCGCCTTCCACCCGACATACGACATCCCCGGCCTGGAAGCGCTGTACGGCGGCAGCAAGGGACTCATCGCCAAGCTCGACAAGTTCTTCGCAACACCCGAAACCGCCTCCAATCCGGGCGGATACGGCGGCACGATCCATGAAATGCGCGAGGCGGCGGCGGTCCGCATGGGCCAACTCGGAATGAGCAACCAGCCCTCGCACCACATCCCCTACGTGTATGCCGCGGCGGGCAAGCCAAGCGAGACACAGGCCAAGGTTCGTGAAATCACTCGACGCCTCTTCGTGGGCAGCGACATCGGCGAGGGCTACGCAGGCGACGAGGACAACGGTGAGACCAGTTCCTGGTACATCTTCTCCGCGCTCGGTTTCTATCCGATGTCGGTCGGCTCCGGACAGTACGTCATCGGTTCGCCGCTCTTCAAGACCGCCACGGTGCACCTCGCCGGCGGCAAGAAGCTCACGATCGACGCGCGCGACAACAGCCCGCAGAACGTCTACCTCCAGTCGGCGACGCTCGACGGAAAGCCCTTGCAGAGCGCGACGATCGACGCATCGCTGCTGCAGAAGGGCGGCAAGCTGACCTTCCAGATGGGACCGAAACCCTCGAGCTGGGGCGCGAGTTCGAGCAAGGGCACACCCGCCACGCCGCTGTATGACGCCACGACGCCCGGCTACGGCACGACGACCTCGTCCGACGGCACCTCAACGACCGCATTGACCGACGACGACTCGTCGACCGAGGCGGGCTTCACGTCGAAGACACCGACGATCACCTGGAAGAGCGGCTCCGGCCCGATGACGGTCGACCGCTACACCCTCACCAGCGGGACCGGCGGCGGAACCCCCACCGCATGGACGCTCGAGGGCTCGCACGACGGCGGGAAGTCGTGGGTGCGGCTCGACAAGCAGCAGAACCGGAAGTTCCGGTGGGACGACCAGCTGGTCCCCTACTCGATCGCGAAGCCGGGCTCCTATGACGCCTACCGGCTCCGCATCACGGCAAGCAGTGGTGGAGCGCCGAAGCTGTCCGAGTTCGAGTTGTCGGCGAATCCCGCTGGGACACAGGGTGATCTGGCGGTCTCCCCGGTGCACGGACTCAAGGCCACGGTCGGCAGTCGGCTGACCTCGACGTTGGCTGTGGTGAGTGGGGTCTCGGGCGATGCGGGGCCGGTCACGGCAACGGCGGACTTCCACGACGGGAAGGGCCCACAGCCCGCGACCGTCACGAAGACCCCGCTCGGCAGGTATGCCGTCAGCGCTCCGCACACGTTCGACGCGGCCGGCCTCACCTCGGTCGATGTGGCAGCGAGTGTTGCCGGCAAGCAGGTGTCGGCCGCCGTCGAGGTGGATGTCAGCCGGGATCAGCTCTTCGCCGACACCATGAACGGTACCTGCATCGGGACTCCCGGGTCCGGCGCCGACTGCGACGCCGGCGGCGTGGGCTTCTCACGAACATCGTTGGCGGACAACGGTTTCGTGCAAGGCGAGACCGAGAAGGTGCCGGGCACGGCGCTCTCGTATGACGTGCCGAAGCCGGTCGACGGCAACGACAACGTGGTCGCCGACGGCCAGACCGTGACGTTCGATCCCGGCACGAATGCCACCAAGATCTCGGTCATCGGCACCGCCACCCAGAAGGACCTGAGCGGCACCGGAACGATGCACTTCTCGGACGGGTCGACCGCACCGCTCGCCATCGGTTTCGGTGACTGGGTCGGCGCGGCCGGTGCGCCGAAGTTCGGCAACGTCGTGGTCGCGAAGTCGGCCGGGCGTGTTTCCGGCGGCGGCACGGACGGGCTCACCGCGGCGATCTTCTCGACCGCACCGGTGGCGCTGCCGAGCGGCAAGCAGCTCGTCTCGATCACCCTGCCGGCTGCTGTCGGATCCGCGTCCTCGGACGGTCGCATCCACGTCTTCGCAATCGCCTCGGACGGGGACCGGTCCGCGACGTACACGCCGATCACCCTTGCTCCGCAGAGCGTCCCCGATCAGCACGCCGGCACGTCATTCACTGCCGAACTGGCAACGGCGACAGGTGGTTCGGGCACACCGACGGCAACGGTCAACTGGGGCGACAGCTCGCCGATGGCGACAGCCGACGTGACCAAGTCGGGCGACGGCTGGTCGATCAAGGGTGGCCACTCCTACCCGAAGGCGGGTACCTACACGGTGACCGTCACCGCGGACGACGGCGTCAAGAGCGAAGCGACCACGACGAAGGTGACCGTCTCCTGAGCCCACGCCGGTCGAGCACGGCGAGCCCCAAGCGGGTCGAGTAGGGCGAGCCGCTGGGCGAGGCCGTATCGAGACCCCACACCCACGCCGGTCGAGTAGGACGAGCCGCTGGGCGAGGCCGTATCGAGACCCCACCCCCACGCCGGTCGGGTAGGGCGAGCCGCTGGGCGAGGCCGTATCGAAACCCCACACCCAAGCGGGTCGAGTAGGGCGAGCCGCTGGGCGAGGCCGTATCGAGACCTCGCCAGGTCTCGATACTCGACCAGCTTCCACCGCGGTCGTACGGCTCAGTGTCGCTCGTCCATCACGACCTGGCCGTGGTTCGTGGTGATCCGGTGCCGGTACGGCCGACCGTTGTCGTCGGTGCCGACGTAGCTCGTGCTCGAGTGTCCGTCGGACTCGCTGGTCGTGCCGTCCTTGCGGGCGAGAATGCCGTATGACGTGACGTTCCAGTCCCATCCGCGGCGAACGTGGCAGCTGCCGTCACGCACGGAGCTGGCGACCCGCTGGGTCATGTCGACGGTGCCGTTCAGCGAGAAGTTCTGATCGTCGACGTAGTCGGCTGCGGAGTAGTCGACGGTGATCGGGTAGGACTCGTTCAGCGACGAGCTGCGCACGATCCGGTGGCCGACACGCGAGACCGACTGCGATGACATCTCGTCCTGCTGGGTGATGTTCTGGACCATCCCGGAATCACCGACACTGCCCGAGTTCGACCAGTTACGAGCGGTGTTCACGGTCGTCACGACGCGGCCGGCGGAGGTGTCGACATACCCGCTGATCCGATCGGAGCGGTGCGCGGTCTCGGCATACTTCACCGTCCCGTCGACCGGGTCACCCGCAGTCGTCCGCGTCCTCGGCGCTGCGGCGACACCGTCACTCGTCAAAGCACCCGATGTCTGCGACCGGTGGTGATCGGTCCACAGGAAGAGGGCGGCCCGGACGTTCCAGGTGTCACCGATCGGGTTGATACCGAACGAGATCGAGTGCGTCTTGCCATCCACCAACCGGCCGGCGAACGGCGTCAGGTCCAAGGACTCGGTGCGCATGTCGAGCGTGTCGATCGCGACGACCGGCCGCCACAGAGTGGGCACGATGCCACCGGAGTAGATGTGCGGGAACGTCCCGACAGCTCCGGCCGGGGTGCCGTCGACACCGACGGTGGCTTCGCGGTAGGCACCCGCTGCACACAGCCCGGCGCCGGGGAACTTGTCCGCCACCGCATCCGGCACGGCGGTGAACCACTGCTCGTCGCAGCCATTGCCCTTCAACGTCGTCTCGAGCTCGGCGCGGGTGATGTTGCGCGGCAGATCGCTCAAGGTGGCGGAGGCGGTGGGGCTGTTCGGTGTCAGGTCGGCGACGGGCACGCCGACGACGCGATCGGGGACGTTCGGTGCCGGATGTTTCCGATCGGCCATATAGAACGTGATCGTGACCGTCTGGTCGTAGTTGCCGGTGTAGACGTCCGACATGTAGTTGGTGTAGCCGCCGGAGAACTGCTGCGGAGTCTTGAACAACGCGCTGAACTCGGTGATGTCCTTGCTGAAGGAGAACGTCGTCGGCGTGGCGCCGTTCGGCTCCTGGGTGGTGCCGAACCACACTGGCACGCCACCGATCTCGAGCTCGCCGGACCGGTCGTACTGCCGCCCGGAGACCGACGTGGTCGAGTCGAGCACGACCTTCGACCACGGCCCCTTGCACTTGTCGGGGACCTGCACGGTGCCCGAGTAGAGCTGCGACGACAAGTCTGCTGCGTTCGACATGAAGTGATCGGCGAGCGTCACCGTGCAGTGTTTCGTGTCAGGACGTGACACCGACGGCTGCGCGGAAACCGTGTCACCGCCGGAGGTTTCGATCACCCCGCTCACCGCACGCCCGGACGCAGCACTCGCGCCGGTGGCACCGGCGAGCGCCATACCAGCGGACAGGACGGACACTCCCACAACACTCACCAGACGACGCACCACGACTCCTCACCTACGAACCTTGACCAACGATCGACGCTAGTCCGCCCGAGCCCCGCACGGGGCGTTCGCGACGGCTCACTGCTCAGGGCGTCGAGCGGGCGGCCATACCCGACCGGCGGCGCAGCGCCTAGATTGGTCGTATGACGAGCGAGTCCACGTCCGACAGCCTGGACACAACGGCATACACCGACAGCCAGGTCGCGGCGGCATACAACGCCGTGGCGGCGGAATACGCCGAGGCGATGCGCGACGAACTGGCGGGCAAACCGCTGGACCGTGCGCTGCTCGCGGCGGTCGTCGAGATGTGTGACGGCGGCCGGATTGCGGACATCGGCTGCGGGCCGGGCCACGTCACCCAGTACCTCGCATCCCTGGGTGCCACGCCGCTCGGCGTCGACATCTCGCCGGCGATGATCGACATCGCCCGGACGGAGAACCCGGACGTCGAGTTCCGGGTCGAATCGATGACCGACCTGACCGCTCCGGACCAGAGCCTGGCCGGCGCCGTGCTGCTCTACGCGATCATCAACCTCAGCACGACCGAGCGGGCCCGGACCTTCGCGCAGGTCTTCCGAGCACTGCAGCCGGGCGGTATCGCCCTGGTGTCGTTCCACATCCGCAGCGAGGAATTCGCTCCGGGGCAGACGCAACACCTCCAGACGTGGTTCGGGCACAGCGTTGACATCAGCGGACACTTCCTCGATCCGGACCAGGTGATCGACGAGATCGCGGACGCCGGGCTCGACATCGTCTCGGTCACCACCCGGATGCCGCATCCGGGCGTGGAGATCCCGACCGAGCGCGCGTACGTCCTCGCGCAGCGCCCGGCACAACAGAGCTGAGCAGCCGTGGACATCGCCGAGTGGACCAGCCGTCTGGAGAACGTCTCCGCGGGGTACGCCGAGGTGTATGCCGTGGACCGTACGCCCGACTGGATGCTGTTGAAACTGATGGAGGAGGTGGGCGAACTCAGCCAGGCGTGGCTGGTCGCCGGCGGCCGAGGTCGTGACCGCAATCTGACGGAGCAACAGCGGCACGATGCCGTCGCAGCGGAGTGCGCGGACGTGGTGGCGATGGCGCTGCTGGTCGCGCACCGGATGGGTGTCGACGTCGAGACGGCGCTGAGCGACAAGTGGCTGCCGTGGGAGGAATTCCACGAGAAGCGACGCGCCGACGCAATAGCTACACCGCCGATCGCGTTGGACAGCAACGCTTTTCAGGACTCACCAGCATCGACGGACGTGCCATGCGAAACTGGAGTTCCATCCCGATCAAGGAGCTCCCATGAGTGACTGGCCCACCTCGGCGAAGGTCGTCGTCGTGCTGCTCATCCTGCTGATCGTGGTGCCCGCGATCTTCAAGCTGCTGTGGCTGGCCATCACCGCCGCGGTGGTGCTCGGCATCGGCTACGTCGCGATGCAGGCGATCAACCGCAAGCGCTGACCGCCATACCGCTCAGTCCGCGGAGCGTTTCGCCTTCCGCCGCGCCCGGAAGAAGTCGGTCAGCAGCTGCGCACACTCCTGCTGGCGTATGCCGCCCACGGCGTCCAGTTTGTGCGGGCTCGTGTTGTCCGCGATGACATCCCACGCGCTGCCGCAGGCGCCGGCCTTGGGATCCCACGCCCCGAAGACGATGTGTGAGATGCGCGACTGCATGATCGCGCCGGCACACATCAGGCACGGCTCCAGCGTCACGACCATCGTGCAATCGTCGAGCCGGTAATGCCCGAACGTGTCCGCGGCCGACCGGATCGCGACGATCTCGGCATGCGCCAACGGGTCGCTGTCGGCGACGCGTCGATTCGGTGCCGCACCGACGACCGTTCCGGCGCTGTCGAGCACGACGGCGCCGACCGGCACGTCGTCCGTGGCGAGCGCCATACCGGCCTGGCGCAGCGCCAGGCCCATCCATTCGTCGTAAACATCGGGCGCGGGCACGACTAGAGTTTGCGCCATGCGTGTCGAGCTGGCCAAGCACCCCCTGATCGCCCACAAGCTGACCTACCTGCGTGACAAGCGCACCGACAGTCCGACGTTCCGGCGTCTCGCCGAGGAGCTCGTCACCCTGCTGGCCTACGAGGCGACCCGCGAGGTGCGTGTCGAGCCGTTCCACATCGAGACGCCGGTGGCGCCGACCACCGGCATCAAGCTGTCCTCCCCGAAGCCGCTCGTCGTGCCGATCCTGCGCGCCGGCCTGGGCATGCTCGAGGGCATGGTGCGCCTGCTGCCCAGCGCGGAGGTCGGCTTCCTCGGCATGCAGCGCAACGAGGAGACGCTCGAAGCGATCACCTACGCCAACCGCCTGCCGGACGACCTGTCCGGTCGTCAGTGCTACGTGCTCGACCCGATGCTCGCGACGGGCGGCACGCTCGCGATGGCGATCCGCTATCTCGCCGATCGCGGGGCCGACGACATCACCGCGGTGACCCTGTTGTCCGCGCCCGAGGGCATCAAGGCGGTCGAGGATGAGCTGTCCGACCTGAACATCCCGATCACCCTGGTGACCGGCGCGATCGACGAGCGCCTCAACGAGAACGGCTACATCGTGCCCGGACTCGGCGACGCCGGTGACCGGCTCTACGGGGTCGTCTGAGTCAGGCGGCCTTGACGACCGCCGGCTCCTCGTCGGCGAGCCGGCCGAGCCGACGGATCGACGGCACGAGCAGGGTCACGCTCACGATCGCGATGTAGACACAGCCTGCTCCGATCAGCAGGGTCTCCACGTCCATCGTGCTTGCCAACCAGCCGAACGTCAGACTGCCGATCGGTATGGCGACGAACGACCCGAGCATGTCGTAGCTGGAGACCCGCGACAGCACCGCACTCGGGATGCGCTCCATCATCGCCACCGTCCACCCGGTGCTGAAGACCTGCGTCCCCATGCCGCTGACGAACGCGACGCCCATCATCGGCAGCGTCGCCGGGTGAATCCCCAACATCAGCAACGGTATGGCGAAGCACAACATCCCGGTCATGCCCGCCCGGAGCGGGTGGCGCAGCTTCCAGCGGAGCAGGATCACCGACATGACGAGCATGCCGACAGCTTCGGAACCCACGACCAGGCCCCATCCGCGGATGCCGAGTGTCGGATCGTTCTTGGCGACGACCGGCCCGACGACGATCCACGCGCCCACGTGAATGGCGTTGAGCACGCCGAACGCTGCGACGATCACCCACAGCCAGGTGCGCGAGGTGAATTCGCCCCAACCGTGGCGCAATTCGACGAAGATCGAGGTCCGTTCGGTCCGCTTCGCGGTCGGCAGGGCGATCCTCGCCAGCAAGGTTGCCGCCACCACGAAGGTGACGCCGTCGATCGCGAGCGCCAAGGCGGGACCGGTCGTCACGACCAGGGTCGTGCCGAGCACCGGCCCGATGAACGTCGCGCCGTTGCGCACGAAGGCCATCAGTGAATCCGCCTGCTGGAGTTGATGTTTCGGCACCAGCTGCGGGATCAGGCCCTGCTGGGCCGGCATCGAGAACGCGCTCACGCCACCGGACAGCGCCGCGAGCACGATCATCAAGCCGACCGTCGCCCAGCCCCGCTGCAGTGACAGGGCCATGCTGAGCTGGATCGCCGCCATCGCCAGGTAGCAGGTCTGCATGACGGCACGGCGCGGCAGCCGGTCGGCGATGACACCACCGAAGAGCAGACAGAGCACACTCGCGGCCATCTCCGCCGCCAGCACGGTGCCGAGCGACTCCGAGGAGTTGTCGATGTGCAGCACCGCGAAGGCCACGGTCACCGGCGTCATCATGCTGCCGACGATGTTGACCGACCGGGACAGGAAGAACCACCGGAAGTCCTTGCCGCGCAACACGTCCAGTGTGCGTGTTCGCTCGCTCATTGCGCACCGTCCGGTGCATCGCGCTCGTCCTGCATCCGGAAGAGTTCGGCCTGGAAGTTCACGTGGACCGATCCGGCGGCG
The DNA here is from genome assembly GCF_055397625.1 of Flexivirga sp. G2. Classification (NCBI taxonomy): domain Bacteria; kingdom Bacillati; phylum Actinomycetota; class Actinomycetes; order Micrococcales; family Dermacoccaceae; genus Flexivirga; species Flexivirga sp. G2. The sequence goes on along the minus strand of NZ_AP039675.1, from coordinate 490,080 downwards.
TGCGGCCGCAATGCCTCCTCGTGCACCAATCGCGACGCCTCCTTGACGAGTTCCAATGCCCTGAGCCAGGTCTCCGGGGTGAGCCACACCTCGGCATCCGCGCTGAGCGCCCGGCCATCGACGCGCTGCGCCGATCGGCGCACGAGCTCCTGGTGGAGCACGTCGATGTAGAGCCGCCACTCGTCGGGATCGGCCGACCTCACCGGTCGCGCCGTGTCGGTGCTCCGGCCGCTCTCCCCCGTATACCGGTATCGGTACCTCTTCGCCTGGCCGCCCCGCACCGACTCGGTCTCGGCCACCTCGACCTGCCCGGCCTTGGCCAGCGTGCGCAGGTGGTAGCTCGCGTTCGCCTGAGTGATGTCCAACTCGCGGGCCAGCTCGGCGGCGCTCATCGGGGCACCGGTGAGCATCGACATCATCCGCAGCCGGACGGGATGCGCAGATGCGCGCAGCTCACTGAGCGCCTCATCCTCCAAAGACATGTTTGGCAGTATGGCGCGCCGTGTCTGCGACTGTCAAAGAGTTATTTGGCAGTGGGCTCCCACTCGTCGCCCCAGCGCACGTCCCGTGCCTGTTTGTATGACGCCCCGAGCCGCTTGGTCACCAGTTCACGGCCTGCGGACCCGTCCGGTCGACACAGCTGCAGTTCGACGAGACCCTTGCGCTTGACGGGGTGCCGCAGCACCCGCGCCGCATCAGTGTCCGACTCCGCCATACCCGGTCGCACGGCGACGACATACGAGAACTTCTCGTCCTCGTGCCCGAGCTCGCCACCCTTGAGCTGCCGGTGCACGGACGACCGCTCGACGCGAGCGCTGAAGTGGCACCAATCCGGTTGCCGCACGGGGCAACCCGACTGGTGCGGGCAGGGTGCGACGATCTGCCAGCCGGCGTCGAGCAGCAGTTGCCGGGCCGCCAGGATCCGCTGGTGCCCGCTCGGCGTTCCGGGCTCGACAATGGCAACCGCCCGCTTCGCGGCGCCCAGCGCGGCGTGCATCAGGTCCGCCTGCGCAGCGTCCTCCAGCTCGGACAGCACGTAGGACACGGTCACCAGATCGGCCGCCGGCACCGGCGAACCCGCCTGCCATCGCGCGAAATCCACCGATCCGACCTGGGCCACGCGCAACTTCCGGCCGAGGGTCAACGCCTCGCCGACCTGGTCGAGCACGGTGATCCGAGCGTCCGGCCATTCGCCCTGAGCGGCCCAGGCGGCCGCGCCGGTGCCGCCACCGAGATCGGTGACTGATCCGATGTCCGGAAGGCGGAAAGCACTCTGCCGGAACATGTTCGAGCACGCGGCGAGTGTCGCCGGCATCCGGTAGAGGGCATAGGCCAGCACGTCGGTCGGACTCGCGAGGATCGGTGCGGAGGCGGCGCCGCCCTGTCGGTAGCGACCGATGAGTCGCTCCACGGACGCGGCCAGCGGAGCGCGCGGCACACCTGCCGCAGCGGCATCGAGCGCGTCGCGCAACCGCAGGTCGAGCGAGCGGTCGGATGAGGTCGACATCTGGCAGTCTCCGGATCGAACGGTGCGGAATGCCGCAGAAGCGACCACACATCCTAGCCAGTGCGCCCCCTCCCGTAGGAGTACCGTGAGGTCGCCACGCCCGCCATACGACACACCCGACGGGCGCCAAGCAGTCGTCACAACAGTCACATCTGTCACAATCTTCAGGAAGACCCGTGCGCCCACCGCGCGCCGAACTCATGAATGCCGGAGGAATGATGGCCCTGGACAAGGTCCGCAAGGTCGTGATCTGGCTGGTGGTCGCCTTCATCGCCTACGCGATCTTCACGTCGCCGGACCGCTCTGCCGACATCGTGCACAACATCTGGTCGATCATCACCAACGGCGTCGACCAGATCGGCAAGTTCTTCGACAAGATCCTCAACGGCTAGTGCAGTGGATCAAAAATGAAGCAGGTGCGGATGTGGACAAAGTCGTTGGTCAGGCGCGGAGCGACTGTCCAATGACTTTGTACGCGCCGAACTAGGTCTGCCGGGCGATGGATCACGTCGATCCACGCGCCGAGTCGGCGATGGCGCGCTTCCTGCTGGACGACGAGACGATCGTCGTCGCGCAGCGACAGCACTGGGCGGCGATCGGCCAGCCCGTGGCCATGGCCGTGGTCGGCTTCTTCCTGGCGCTGATCGCCGGCTTCTCCGCACCCGCGAAACTCGGTGTGCTCACCGACTTCGCCTGGAAACTCTGGTTCATCCTGTTGGCGTACGCCGTCATACGGCTGGTGGTGTGGCGGTTCGACTGGTTCATGGCGACCGACAAACGGCTGCTGATGATGTATGGCGTCATCAACCGCCGCGTCGCGATGATGCCGCTGGCCAAAGTGACCGACATGTCGTTCAACCGGAACGTCCTGGGCCAGCTGCTCGGCTACGGGCAGTTCATCCTGGAGAGCGCCGGCCGGGAGCAGGCGTTGCGCCGCATCGACTTCATCCGCGACGCCAAGGGCACCTACCTGGCCATCGTCGGCGAGATCTTCGGCGAGGACGACCCGAACGGCACCACGTCGGCCGGCACGGACGAGAAGCGCTCCGCCGACGAGACCGATCCCTTCCTGCACCTGCAACTTGCCGCCAGTCGCTCGAAGGCCACCTACGAGGACGATCCGACGAATCTGCCGGTCCGGCCGATCGGCAGCTTCCTGCCGCGCCCGGAGCGCCCGCGCCGCAGCGGGCTGCGCGAGCGGGTCCTGCGCCGTGCGAAGGACGAACCGCCACCGGCTTTCGGGCACGAGGGCGACGTCGGCTGGGGCCGTGAGGACCCGCCGACGCGGCCGCGTCGGCCGCGCGACCTGTCCGACGACTGAGCGCCCGTGGCGACGGCGGCACCGTCCGCCGGATAACCTTCGTGGTCGAGTCAGCGCCCGGAACACGTCCGGCGCGAGCACGAGCCTCTGGAGTTGAAGATCATGGCAGTCCGTCCGATTACCGTCATCGGGCACAAGGCCTTGCACCAGCCCACCAAGCGGGTCAAGGAGATCACTCCGGAGATCCGCACGCTGGTGCAGGACATGTTCGACACCCTCGACGCGGCCCAGGGCGCCGGGCTCGCCGCCAATCAGGTCGGCGTGCGGTTGCGGATCTTCGTCTACGACTGCGCCGACGAGTCGGGCGTCGACCAGCGGGGTGTGGTGATCAACCCCAAGCTCGAGAAGGGCGCCGTGCCGCCCGGCGACCCGTCGCCCGAGGACGGCGCCGAGGGCTGCCTGTCCGTTCCGGGCGAGTGGTTCCCGACGCCGCGCTCGACCTGGGCGAAGGTCACCGGAATCGACCTGGACGGCAACGACGTCGTCGTCGAAGCAACCGGCGGAACACTGGCGCGCTGCCTGCAGCACGAGACCGACCACCTCGACGGCAAGCTGTACGTCGAGCGGCTGACCCCGACATACCGCGGCAAGGCGCGTGAGGCGATGAAGGCCCGCGGCTGGGAGGCCGCGCACATCACCAAGTGGGACCCGCAGACCCAGGAAGCCGAAAAGGTCTAGCGGCCGACCAACTCGCTACTGTCGTCACTTCCTCGCCCGCAGCACGAGATCCGGGCGAGTCACTCGCTACTGTCGCCACTTCCTCGCCCGCCCGGTCGTCCCCATAGGCTGAGACACATGCGCGCCGAACCCATCGCCAAGCCCCACGCCTTCCACGCCGAGGGACCGATCTGGTGGCCGGAATGGTCGCTCGACGGACCCGGCGAACTCCGCTACGTCGACATGCTCGCCGGTGACGTGCTCATCGCGCGCGGCGACGACGTCGAGCGCATCCACGTCGGCAAGGTCGCCGCAGCCATGCGGCCCCGCGGCGCCGGCGGGGCGGTCATCGCCCTGGAGCGCGGCTTCGCACTCGCGAACAACAACGACCTGTCCGACCTGCAGGTCATGCAGCCGATCTGGAACGACGAGTCGGTGCGGTTCAACGACGGCGGCTGCGACCCGATGGGCAACTTCTACTGCGGCACGATGGCGTATGACGAACGCCCCGGCGGCGGCTCGCTCTACCTGCTCACGACGGAGGGTATGGCGTCGCCGGTCCTGCACGATCTCACGATCTCCAACGGCATCGGCTGGTCGCCGGACGGCACGACGGCATACCTGAACGACACCCCGACGCGCACCATCTGGGCGTTCGACTGGGAGCCGGAGACGGGCCTGACCGAGCGGCGACCGTGGGTGGCGCTGCCCGACGACGTGCAGGGCAGCCCGGACGGCCTGTGGATCGACCAGGAGGGCGGCGTCTGGGTCGCGCTGTATGGCGGCTCCGCCGTGCACCGCTACGTCAACCGACAGCTCAGCGAGGTCGTCGAGATCCCCGGTGTCACCAATGTCACTGCCTGCACGTTCGGCGGTGACGACCTCCGGACGCTCTATGTCACGACGACTCGGGAGAAGGTTCCGCACGGCGAACAGCCCCTGGCCGGAGCGGTATTCGCCGTCGAGCCGGGCGTCGGCGGTATGCCGGTGGCGCCATTCGGAGCCTGACCACGACGGAGCGGATCGGCGGGAAACGGGCCGATTTCGCTCCTGGGCGATTGCTCGGGTAGAGTATCCCAGGCGTTGCGCGGTCACCGCGCGGCAAGCACCCGTAGCTCAACGGATAGAGCATCTGACTACGGATCAGAAGGTTTGGGGTTCGAATCCCTACGGGTGCACGCTTCCACGGCCTGGCGAAGTTCCTTCGCCAGGCCGTTCTTGTCGATGTAAGCAGGCACGTAGCGCGCAACGTCGAGTTCGTCGGCGTCAAATCCCGAAGCAGTCGCCACGACCCAGGAAGTGAACCCGTTCTCGCCCAGGGTCTTGACGTCGTGCGCACCGAGTGCCTCAGCGATGACGGCGAAAGTGATCATGTCGACGCTGATCCCGAGAACCTGAGTGATCGCCTCGCGAATAGCACCGACGGAACCTCTCGACACCTGAGTAGCCAGGCTGGCACTTCCCCCGCCACTTGGCCCTGAGTCACCGGACTCAAGCCAGGTCAGGGGGACTCCAGTCGCTAGTGCCCAGCCGGCAAGAGCAGGCCGACCTGGCCGACTGCGACCAGCCAGGTAGTTCGCCACCGTGTTTCGGTGTGCCCCGAGATCCGCCGCGATCTGCAACGCGGTCTTTCCCGACACTCGCAGAGACTTGTGAAGGCGATCGGCGAGGTCAAATTCCAGGTCGGAGCGCCCTATCGGTGCTGTACTCATGCGGTGAGTATTGCACATGCTCATGCACACCGGAAGACCGCTCAGCCAACACGCCCAAATGCCTGCCCCGCTTGACTTTCACAAGCTTGTACATTTGCATATGCACATGAACACGGCAGATGAGTTGGGCGCTCTGATCACCCCTCAAGCGTGCTCGGTTCTCGGGATCGATCGCAGCACTCTCACTCGATGGGTTCGGAGTGGTCGGATCGAGCCGACCGGAAAGCTGCCTGGACGCACCGGCGCTTTCCTCTTCACCCGTGCGGAGGTGGATCGGGTAAAGCGTGAGTTAGACGCCGAGCGGCGACGCAGAGAGCGGGCCTCGACTCGCCGCGCGAAGGCGGCGTCCTGATGCCGTGGGTGCAGGTCGGTCAGCAGCCGGCGAGTAGCCCTCGTGTATTAGCGGCGCCGGAACAGCACGGTCAAGATCGGACCGTCGGGGTCGTACGTCACGTTGTGACTCACGACGCCCCATGCGGGATCCGCAAGCATCTCCGCTGTCTCCTTGTTGGGCTCGTCCGTCAGGGCGACCATCACGGCAGCCTCGGCGTCCGGAGCGGGCACGGCGTAATCCGGCAAACGCCACGTCAGAAGTCGAATCTCCATGCGCACGGGCCTTTCCACTGGGGTCGAGTGCTCGCAGGCTACGCCGTCGCGAAGATCCGCAACCGAACTTCCTCGTCTGGCTCCCCTGGCTGACGAGGAACGGCGGCGCGGGCGGGCGTTGCTCCTCCCCCCTGCTGCGCGAAGAGCCCGCGCCGCCACCCCTTACCCCGCACATAGAAGAACGGGCCCCGGTCATTCGCTCATCGACCCACGACGGCAACCAGGGACCCGCCCAACTGGAAGGGAATTTACCCGATGGCCAGCAAGTATCAGCCGAAGCCCGACATGGAGTTCGTGGCCGGCGTCGGCTACCTCAAGAAGGAACCCCGCTCACGGGTGTTCATCAGCGAGCAAGGCGAGCCCGGCACTCGCGGAAACACCCCGTATCGCCGTCCCACGCGAAAGCCATTGTCGAAGAAGGCATTCCGGCACGCGACTCGCGGCCAGTCGAGGAACGCGTCATGAAGCGGTGGAAGCCGACGACCCGGCCCCGCGAGGACTTCGCCCTGATCGAGTTCAGCGGCTCTCGGATCTCGCCGATGCGCAACCTCATCGTGTGTTCCACCCCTCCGAGCACCGTTCTCCGCGGCCGCGTCCTCGCCCGCTTTGCGCAGTGGTGGGACCGCAAGGCGCTCGCGGTCGACCTCATCGCGCTGGATAACGGCGTTGCCACGCTGGAGGTCCGGGTGAACGAGCTGCTGATCGCAACCGCGACCGCGTCCCCTCTCACACTGCAGCCGCATACCGGTCCGTGCCCGCGCTGCGGTGACCGCTCGGCATACGACCTCGTGCACTCTCCGGTGCCGTTGCTGGTGATGTCGGCGTGCCGGCGCTGCTCCTGGCGGACGTCGGACGCGGAGTACGACCTCGGGAGGACGGCATGAACGTCTACGCAGATTCCCTCGACGATCTGTCGACCCGGTTGACGAAGGTCGCCGCGGAGCGCGAGAAGCAGGCGATCACGTCCCTCCTGCCGGTGATCCGTCGTCGTGATCTCACGCCGGCGCAGATCGAGGACGCGCTCTTGCCCTGGTCGGCTCGCCTCAACAGGTTGCGTCGATCGGCCGCGATCGCGGCGCGCTCTGCGAAGGAGATGCGCTGATGGGTGCTTTCAACGGTGGCGCGTTGCTGATCTTGCTCGCCTTGCTCGCTCTGATCGCTTTCCGTCGCGAGCTGATGGCGTGGGTAGACGGCCCCTCTGTCACTCCGCTGCCGTGTGACGTGTGTGGCGACCTCACCCCCGTCGCCGGTGACTCGGCGGCGCCGGTGCTCTGCACACGCTGCATACCGGTCGCCCGGATCGGAGCTCACGATGCCGACTGACGAAGAACTCGCCGACGCGTACCGGCTCATCCTTGATGACTACAACAATTGGGCGGCCGACCCTCTGGACCTTGCCGTCCGCATTGACGAGTTGGACCCGCCGAAGCCGGAGTGCGCAGCAGGGACACCGGCCTATGTCACCTTCCACGACGGGACCACAGCCCTGTGCACGCGTGGACTCAGAGGCGAGTGGTGGCCTGGCGGGTCGCAACTTCTGTCATCTCGGCCATTCCACGACTCCTGCGTGACCAAGGTTGAGCCGTTGCGTGTCCTGGGCGACGACGAAATCGCCCTGCCGAGAAGGGCATTCGGTGGGCGGGATGCTGAGTTCGCACGGTCGGTGGCCCGCAGATTGCGGAAGTACTCGTCGACTGCGGCAAACGCGCTCCGTGCCTACGCCGACGCACTGGACGCCGAGGCGGGTGATCGGCCATGACGACCCTGCAGGACATTCAGAATCTGGCTCGGGTCGCGCGTGAGCGAACCGCGCAGGACATGAAGTGGGGCGAGCAGAACCATCCGGACGGCACTGGCGACAACCAGAGCACGTGGCGCGCACTGGAATCACCGCTCTTTCACGAGACCGATTCGACAGGAGTGGCAGATGCTGCCCGCGACGCGTGCAATCGCAATCATCAGTTCGGCGTGGGTACGTGGTCGGACATCTTGCTCGAGGAGGTCGCTGAGGCCTTCGCCGAGACCGAGCCGCGCTCCCTGAAGGAGGAGCTGCTGCAGGTGGCCGCGGTCGCGGTCGCATGGGTTGGCGCGATCGAACGTCGCACGACGACACGGGAGCGTGTCTACCTGTCCGGTCCGATCTCGGGCGTCCCCGACGCCGTGACGAAGTTCTCGCTAGCAGCGGAGGTCCTGATCGAGCAGGGCAAGACGCCGGTGAACCCGTTCATGGTCGCGCCGCTCACCCACGATGGTCGGCCGTGCGCTCCCGGCTACTCGCCCGGTGACTCGGTCGCCGCTCACACGTCGTCAGCGTGTTACATGCGCACGGATCTCCTCGCGCTCCTGGGCTGCGACTCGATCCACATGCTCGAGGACTGGTGGCACTCCCGCGGCGCCAACGTCGAGCGCGACGTAGCGATCGCGATCGGCATGCCGATCACCTATGCAGACGGGCACGAACCGAACGAAGTCGACCAATGACCGGGCAAGCACTGCTGTTCGGCGATGCCGATCAAGAGTGGAAGACCAAAGCCGTTTGCCGGCAACAGAATCCGGAATTGTTCTTCCCGAATCGGGGCGATCACGACACCGCAGCGCAGGCAAGGCAGGTATGCCGCTCCTGTCCGGTCATCACCGAATGCCTCGACGATGCACTGAGCCGAAAGGAACGTCACGGTGTGTGGGGCGGACTCACCCCGGGCGAACGCACGCACCTCCGTCGCCAGATGGCCGAGCAGCAGGAGGCGACGGCATGAAGTTCCAGGTAGAGCTGCGGGACCTTCGCCGTGCGCTCGTGGCGGTACTGCCGTATGGCGTCGGCGCGGCCGATGGGACGGATCTGTCCCGGGTCCGGTTCTGGCCGGGCGAGGTGAATCTGACGATCGCAGCGACCACGGGTTACACCGCCGGCCTGGCCGTCGTGTCGACGATGGGCAGTGATGACCTGTCGTATGGCCGCGATCGCGGCGACGACGGCGACTCGTTCACCTTCGACCTGACGCCGGACGAGGTGAAGAAGATCCTCGCCGTCCACAAGACCCGGAAGGTGTCTGGTGAGGACGTTGAGCAGACCGTCCTGTTTGACGTCCAGGACGACACGTTGGTGACGTCGGACGTCTCTGGCCTGTTCGCCGGTGACGAGTCGCTGTCGGTACCGCTCGCAGACGACCCGAAGCACTTCCCCGATCTGCCGGGGTATGTCGGCGGTCTCGCGCACCGCGCCGAACACGTCGACTCGGCGAGGTATGCCGCCGAGCCGCTCGGCCTGTCGGCTGCCGCCTTGCAGGCGCTAGTAACGGCTGCGAAGGCCTATAACGCACCGCCGGTGCTGCGCCTTGTCGGGCTAGCCGACGAGAAGTTCGTCGGCCTGGCAACGGTCGGTGAGAGCTTCATCGGCGTCGTCGCCACACGCGACATACGCGACCGGTTCCTGACCGAAGACGACGACGCGCTCGACGCGTGGCCGGCCTGGCTCGCGCGCTTGCCTGACCGGCCCCCGGAACGGGCGCTGTGGCTGTCAGTCGTCGAGGGCGAAGCGGACGCGGAAGTCGCCGGGCCGGCCGAGGCGTCGAAGGAGATCACCGACGATCGCGGACTCCTGTCGGAGGCCGTCGAGCTCGTGGTCAACACACAGTTCGGATCGGCGTCGATGCTGCAGCGGAAGCTACGTGTCGGTTTCGCTCGGGCAGCGAGGCTGATGGACGAGCTGGAGGCGAACGGCGTCGTCAGCCCATCGGAGGGCACGAAGGCCCGCGACGTGCTCGTCGCCCCGGACGACTTGCCCGTCGTGTTGGAGGCGCTCGGCGGACACGAGGCGGAACCACATGAGTGAACTGACCTCGACGACCTGCGGGACGTGCGGCACCGCGGGCGGTGGTGGCGTCGTGTTGATCATCACCCACGGTCGTCATGGCGACCACTACGAGCCAAAGCCGTGCCCGGCGTGCGGAACAGGTGATCGCTGATGCCGCGTCTGATGTCGGTCGCGATGACCAGTGATGCGGTGGTCGAGCGACGCAAGACCGTCACTCGCCGCAAGGGCTGGTGGCTGGACAAGAACGGTCGCCGCCTCCTGCACGTCGGTGACCGGCTGACGCTGTGCCGGAAGGTGCAGGGGAGGAAGCCTGGTGAGCCGTTGGAGCGGCTCGCCGAGGTGCAAGTCGTCAGCGTCCGTCGGCAGATGCTCTGCGCAGTCGCTGGACCGCATGAGTTCGACGAGGCCGGTCGGCTGATCTGGCCCGAGGTCATCGCCGAAGGATTCCCGGGCATGCACCCGGATGACTTCATGGACCGGTTCTTTGTCGACGCCCAAGGGATTCACTACGGCGACGACGTGACCCGTATTGAGTGGCGATATCTCGACTAATCACGCCGAAACAACCTAAGCACCAACATCATTCGCGAATGGGAGCACACCCGCCATGGCATCGAAGACCGAGATCGTGTCGCGGATCGAGTACCTCGACCCGGACGACATCGCCCCGAACCCACGCAATCCACGTCACTCGCTCGGAGACCTGAAGGAGCTCACAGCATCGATCGCCGAGCAGGGCGTCCTCGAGGCGATCGTCGTCGAACCGTTCCCCGAGAACGAAGCCCCACCAGCAGACGGACGCAAGTGGTTGCTGATCCACGGCCACCGCCGTCACGCGGCCGCGAAGGCTGCTGGCCGGTCCACGATCAAGTCTGAGATCCTCCCGACCTCGTCGTCGCCCGAGGAGCAGGTCGCGCGGATGCTCGTCGAGAACCTGCAGCGCGCCGGCCTGACACCGGTCGAGGAGGGCGACGGCTACCAGGAGCTCCTCGACCTGGGGTGGGACGCGGCCACGATCGCGCAGCGTGTCTCCCGGCCGAAGCGAAAGGTCACCGACATGGTGAAGGTCGCCGGTCTGCCTGAGTCGGCACGTGAGCGGATCAGCGAGGGCCAGCTGACGCTCGAAGACGCCTCTCGTATGGCGAAGTTCGCCAAGGACGCCGATGCGATGGAGGAGCTGCAGGAAGCCGCTGGTGCGTCGAAGTGGAACTTCGAGGAGGCCCTCGCCCGGGTCGAGAAGCGCAAGCAGCAGGAGCGCGAGATCGCGAAGTGGAAGAAAGAGGTCCGCGCGAAAGGCGTGGAGATCTTCACCAAGGCGCAGGTCGACGAGCTCGAGGAGTACTCCGCGCTTGAGTACCTACCCAGCTCCGCTGTTGGAGCCGCGGCCGATCTCGACCCGGCATCCGACAACTTCGAAGACGAGTGGGACCGGCTCGCGCTCGCGGCTCACGCTGACTGCCCCGCCGCGTTCGCGTGGATCGAGTCCGGATCCTGGGGCCTCATGACGCACCTGTGCTGCTCACAGCCGCACCTCCACGACGAACCCGACGCGACCGAGGACAGCCCTCCCGCGAAGCCCAACACGGCGCCTGCGAGCGGCGCACGCCAAGCGCAACGCGAGCAGGACGAACGCGAGCGGGCCGAGCTGCAGCTGAAGCTCGACGCCGCAGGAGTCGCACGCCGCCACTTCCTCGGCACGGTGCTCGACGCCCCCGAAGCCGAAGCGGTCGCGACGTCGCTCGTGCTGCGCAAGCTCGAACGGCTCCTCGCCGGGAAGACCGAGTGGGCGATCAAGCAGCAGCGCGTCCTCGCCGAAGTGGTGCTCCCGAACGCGACACAGGACTCCCTCGACAAGCCGGGCCTGCCCGACCGGATCCGCAAAGCGCTCGCGGGCATGACCGTGACGCAGCTGGTGCTGGTCAACGAGCTCGACCTGAGCGCCGAGCTCAGCCTGTCGTCGCGCCCACCTGCCTGGCAGGACACAGCCGACTACTCCGTCGCGGCCAACTGGATCCGCGACGTCCCGAAGGTGTGGGGCTACTCCTGGTCGGACTTCGAGCAGGGGCTCATCAATGGAGATCAGGAGAACGCATCGTGACGAACCAGACAACGACCAAGAGCACTCTCAGCGAGGCCCAGCGGACACGCGTCGAGGTGATCCGAGTAGCACGTGAAGTGCTGGCGGACGGCAAGAGCGCAGGACCGTTCAGCAACTCGTCGGGCGCTCTGCCGAAGCACCGCACCATCAACGACCTTGTCGACGTCGGGCGCTGGATCGAGACGGGTCAGCACCCGCTCGACGACATCGAAGACATACGAGCAGAGGAGCCGTGATGGCTGGTCAGATGACCGCCGAGCGCAACGCCGACGACAAGAAGGAGGGCATGACCCTCGCCGACCTGCAGGAGTTCATCGACGACTGCTACCGGCTCAACCTGCCGATCGCTACCCGGGTGACGGCGTATGTCGGCTGGAAAGCCCAACTGCAACGGGTCGTCGCGACCGGAAAGAAGGACTCATGATCGACGAACGAGAGCCAAGCCACGAACACCGGGCTCGGTGGTATCTCGCGAAAGCAGAGCGCTGCACCTCCGACGATCCGCTCGCCGCGGGTTTCCTCGCCCGTGCGCAGGTGCATGCGACTCTGGCACTCGTCGAGGCGTCGCAGCCGATTGTGATCACGATCAACGGCGACACCGACGCAGTGTCAGTCGCGAAGCAGCTGCGAGACGAGCTGAAGCAGTCGAACGTCGTTGTCGGGCACGAGCGATGAGGCTCACGGTCCGCCCCCTGACTGACCGGGCGTTCATCGGAGCCTCGGCGCGCGAGCGATCGAAGTTCACCGCGTCCTGGTCGGACACGCTCGACCTGCTCGAGCGTGAAATCTCCGCCCTTCAGAACCGTCGCATGGACGACCCGGTGCTGATGGTCGATTGCACCGAGCGGGATCTCCGTCTGGACGGCCAGTTGCGCGCGGACGCTCGCTTGGGCACGAATGCCGTGGCGCTCGCGTTCGAGTCACGCCGTGGCCCACTGGTGTTCCGCTGCGACCGATACAACGGATTGCCCTGGGGCAACAAGGGATCGCGGATCCTGTGGCAGCACAACATACGCGCGATCGCGCGCACGCTCGAGGCGCTGCGCGCCGTGGATCGCTATGGCGCAACGGAATCGGGCGAGCAGTACGTCGGCTACCGGCAGATCGAGGGCCGACAGGAATGGTCCCCGGCGCAGGCCCGTGACGAGCTGCTCTCGATCGTCGGAACGGAGCATGCGGTCCTCGACGACGTCGCCCTGGTGAAGCGTGCACGTCGCACGTCGCACCCGGACATGCACGGCGGGCAGCGCGATCTGTGGGACATCGTCGAACGGGCCTCCCGCGCGTTGGGGGTGGCCTGACATGTCCGAGTTCACTGTTTCCAAGGACGGTCTTCTCGTCGACTCTGACCTGTGCCCGATCCAGGATCTGCGCGTCCACACGGAAAAGCGGTCGTGGATCCACTTGTTCGCCACCTACACGGTGCTCGCTCGCGAGAGCGGGGAAACACTGCGGATCCACGACGCTCGCGTCGGCCGGACCATCGCCTGGTACCCACCCGGCGGCTGGTACGCGATCGAGGTGCTCCGGTTCTACCGCGACGGTGACGATCCGCCGCCCCCGGAGTTGGGGAAATGACACCGCACCCGCACATGACCGTCTGTATTCGCTTCCGGTGGAAGGAGATCCGTGCCCTGGCTCAGAGTTGGCGACAAGTTCGCCACACACCCGCGGCTGATGGCCGTGTTCGGGCTTCGGGCTACGGACGAGCGGAGCGTGAACGAGGTCGCGGGTTTCGTGGTCCGCCTGTCAGCGCAGTCGGCATCGTTCATGACGGACTACAGCATCGACCTCGGCACAGCGCAGCTCCTGGGCGGTTCCCGCACACGGCTCCTGCTCCGCCAAGCAGTGCAGGCTGGCCTCCTCATCGAGCACGGCGGGCGGTCCGACAAGCACTGGACGATCGCCGAAGACACGGACCTGGTCCACATGCGCTCCAAGGCTGAAGTCGAATGGGACCGGCAACGTCACCGCGACGTCCGCAACCCCCGGCTCACCGTGCCCGTCCGCAAACGCGACGGCGACGCCTGCCGGTACTGCAACAGATCCGTCAACTGGTCCGACCGCCGCGGCGCTCGCGGCGCGACATACGACCACACCGTGCCCGGCAGCCCGGCGACCGTCGACACGTTCGTCGTGTCGTGTGGTGGCTGCAACTCGTCGCTCGGTGACATGGACGTGGAGACCAGAGCGGCTCGGCTGCTACCGCCACCGCTCAATCCCCTGTATGGCAAGGACACTCTTGCCTACCTCGAACGGCACGGCGTGACCGTGTCCCAACCCGCGCGACCCGGTTCCTCGGAGCCGGACACCGCTGCACTCCGTGCGCGAGCTGAGTCGACGGACTCGGCCACCGCGACGACTGCAGGACCCCGTGCGCGAGCTGAGTCGACGGACTCAGTGACTGCGACGACTGCAGACCCCGCGCGACCCGGATCTTCGGAGCCGGGCACCGCTGCACCCCCTCAGACGCGACCTGAGAGCCACGGCTCGGATACCGCGTTCGCTCAACGTGGCAACGACCCACCGCCCGATTGGGCGTCCGGCACTGGGCACTCCCCGCCAGACCAACTAGGTCAGTACAACTTTCCAGCCTCGCTGCCGGGTCGGGTCGGGACTGGTAGGGGCGGGGAGGCAGCCCGCATGTCCTCTGGTGGGGGATCTGTGTCTTCTTCACGTCGTGGCCGTCGAGGTCGTCGGCGCTCGTAGTAGCACCTGTCTACCTGTGGTGGGTGGTGGGTGATCTGGCAGGCATGTGGGCTTGCTGGGTTCGTCCTCTGGTCGTCGCCTTGGGCGTCGGTCTTGGAGGTGATCCTTCATGGGTCAGTTGTTCCCTGCTTCTCGCAGGTTGACGTGTGGTTCTGAGGCTGGTGCGGCTGCGCATTTCGCTGCGGGTGAACGCTCCTGCGCGTGGTGTGAGTCGGTGCAGGCTCGTCAGGCGATCTTGGGTGAGCGGCTGATCCGTGTCCCGGAGCCATCGGTCGAGGACTTGCTCGAGCGGATGGTGCAGGTCGTCGAGCAGGCGTTGAGCTCGCCACCGGATCGGGTCGTCGCGTGAACGCCCGGTTGAACGGTCGGCTGATGTCGCCGGCTGCCCGCGATATCGCACGGCTCGCGGTCGATCGCGGCCTGGTCGTCTCGGAGCTTCGTGGCAAGTCCGGTCCCCGGATGCGAGCGGAGCTCCTCGAGGCCGGTGGTGCGTCGTCGTTGTCCGATGTCGAGTGGACCGAGGTCGCGGCGTTGTTGCTCGACGCGACGGAGAAGGCGGCGCGGTCGTCGTCGGCCCACGCCTCGAGCGCGTGTCGTATGTGTGGCCAGCCGGTGCGGTGGGTCCGTACGACCCGTGGCCGGTCGATGCCGTTGGACCCGTTACCGACGATCGCCGGCAACGTGCGCCTGCGGGCGTCGGGATCGCAGGTGCTCGCGTTCGTGTCCGGGAATCAGGATCTGCCGTTGGACCAGCCGGCATACCGGGCGCACGCGGCGACGTGCCCGCGTGGTCATCGGCCGCTGGCCGCGGTGAAGGATTCTCGTCCGCGTTGCCGGGTGTGCGGCCTGGTGATGGATCAGCAGATGTATGCCGACGGTGAGCGGACGCATCCGACGTGTGGGGAGCAAGAGTGACAGTGACCGCGGCCAGCAGTGACCCGGTGATCGGCTTCCAGCGGCGGAAGTCGTTGGCGGAGGTCGTCGACGAACTGCTCAAGGGTGTGCGCGACCAGGTGCCGGTCGACCACGTGTGTCGGCCGACCCGGTGGCAGCGGTGCTCGCACACTCTCGGCGCCCGCACTCCGCTGCTGGATCGGTTGGACGAACTGTCGATGCCGGCGCAGGAGATGATGCCGGCACCGGACGCGCCGTCGATGATCCGCTCGGTCGGTGGCCGGTCGATGCTGAACCGTGGTGGCCGGGTCGGTTCGCCGGCCCCGTGGTCGTCGACCGCGGCCGAGCTGCTGGACGAGATCCTCCGCGGCGCGCTGGCTGCGCAGCGTGAGGCGCGGGTGGCGTTGGAGCTGGAACCGTTCACGGTCGCTGTGCTGCGACCGGTATGGCCGCGGCCGGCCCGTCCGTCTCTCGGGCCGGTGCACGCTGACCCGTGGTGCGGGCATGCGTCGTGTCGGTCGATCGCCGGCGTCGAGATCGCCCGTGTGCCCGGCTCCTCGGTCGCACTATCCGACGCTGGCCGGCACGCACTGCACGGGCTGCCGGGCCTGGTGCGTCTGCTCGCGGACCGGGATCACCCGCTCGGTGTGCGGATCCGCGGCGAGCGAGAGATCCGGACGCAGGGCAAGCTCGAGGAACGCGTCCGCGGCTGGCATCAGCGCGTCCTCGAGCTGATCGGTCACAACCTCCCGCTCGAACGGCTCCCGCAGCTGCCGAACCCAGACCATCGCCGCGCCGACGTCGACTGGCTGCCCGACTTCGGGCCGGTGTGTGAGTCGCTGCTGTGCGGGCATCCGTCGTGCGACGCGATCCGGTGGCCACCAACACCTGGCCGTCGCCTCGGCCCAGTATGCGCGTCGTGCGCGCACTCGTCGTGCCGGCGCATCCGTGCCGGCGGCCGTCGCTGGCTCGCGTGGCTGTGCCCGACCTGCTGGGCGGACTCGCTGCGCCGCGACCCGGTGTCGGATGAGGTGCATTGCCTTCGCCCGTCGTGCGTCGACGAGCACGGTGTCCGGTCGTCGTGGCCGATGGCTGCCCTGCAGGAAGGGTCCGAGGATCCGTGGGGTGACTGGCCGTGAGGCGAGTGACGACAGCGCAGGCCGCTCAGCTGGTGAACGTGCACGAGCGGGCATTCCAGATCTGGGCACAGCGTCGCGGCCTGCAGCGCATCGATCAGGTCCGGCTCGGCCGGGCAACCATCAACATCTGGGACGCGGACGAGGTACTCGCCGCGACGGGCACCAACCCCGAACCATGGAGGAAGCAATGAAGACGATCTGGCGATACGACCTGCTGGCCGAGGACGACGTCCCGCTCGAGGTACCAGCTGGGGCCACCTTCCTACAGCACGTCGTCGCATCTGACCGTGTGTCGAACGGCTTCACGGTGTGGGTCGAGGTAGACACCGACGCGCCCTTCGTCGAGCGGGTGCTGCACGTGTACGGCACCGGTAATCCGAAGCCACCAGGTGGCCGATACCTCGCGACGTACCGGCTCGGCGGGATGCTGTGGTTCCACGTCTTCGAGGAGGAGGCAACGTTGATCCGTTCGCTCGACGGATCGGTTGTCCGTGAGGACCGAGGCTGATGGTGCGTGACGTGGGCGACTTCCTCGCGGATGCCGACGACGTGATCGACGATTGGGAGTCGGCAGCCGATGCCGCGTCGTGGAGTGCGGATGGCTCGCACGAGTACGACACCGACGGCGACTACTACCTGTCTCGTGCGCACTGGATGACGGACCTCCTGCGGCGGGCTATCAGCAACGCACTCGAACAGTTCGCGGTTCTCACGGAGGACCTGCCGAGTGCCTGGTCCACGTACGAGATAGCGACCGGTGAACCACGACGTCCACTGCGCATCATCCGGGACGAAGCACAGCTGTTCATCGCACCCGTCGGCGCGCCGTTGCCTACTGCGGCCGCGGCCGAGGCTTGGTCGAGGATTCGTGCAGTTGCGTTCGGTGGGCTCCATGCCGCTGATGCCCCGAGCTATGGACAGATTCCGAGCTACCACGCCATTGGTCGCGCGGTCGGGCTCAACGTCGCGGAGCCGGATGCGTCGACCGCCGACGACGATCGTCCGGCCGTCCCTCGTCGGCGAGGGCTTGATGCGCAGCGCAGTCCTTTCGGTCCGCAACGTAGGAGCCACTGATGCCAAGGCCGAAGGCTGCGACCTACGTCGAGGCGTGGAGTGATCTGCGGCGTGCGCTGGTTGTGTTGTGCAGTCCATTGCTTCGGCGGGTGAACCGGGTCGATCATGCGCTCACGAGTAGGAGCCGACGTTGACGGCCCGGCTGCCGCGGCTCGATGGTGTCGAGCACGAGGCCGGCTGCCCGGACCTGGCGAAGCCGTTGCAGTTCGCTGGCTCGTCGACCAGGACCTCGGGGCACGTGTCGTCGACGCGGTTCTCGGCTCGGTGTGGTTCGTGCTCGTTGCACGTGATCCTGTCGGCGACCACTGCCTGCGACACGCGCGGAAGGCACTTGCCGGAGGTCTGAGAACGTTGGGGCTAGAGTGAATGCCAGCGGACGACCTATATCCGCTTGAGCCTCGGTCATCGTCGTGATGGTCGAGGCTTTCGCGTTGCTCGGCGTCGAAATTCGTTGCGGCTGAATAAAATTCGGCGTCTCGGAGTCGCCGCAAGAGTCCCGCCCTCGTTCTCCCTCCCCCCGTAGGTCGGCAACATTCGCCCGGTTTGGGCAACCCCGGGGGCCTTCGCGAAGTTAGGTGGCGGCCAGATGCCCATACCGGCGACGTATGGCTCCGATCACCAGCGTCGGCGCGAATTGGAGATCGAGGAGGCGTACAACACGCCCTGTCCCCGTTGCGGACTGCCGATGCTGCGGGGTCAGAAGCTGCATTACGGCCACACGCAGGATGCGGCCCTCTCCCCCGGTTCGAAAGCTGACAGGTTCGAGCACGCGGACTACGAAGACTGTCCCGAAGGTGGCAACACCGCCGCCGGCGGACGACTCGGCAAAACGATGCAAGATCTGAGGCCTTCACGGAAGTGGTGATCCCCGATGCCGCCGAAGAAGCCCGAGAAGGATTCGCGGCGCTCGCGGGCGCAGGTCATCGAGCGCGATCGGGAAGCGTTCGAGCTGCGCCGGCAGGGCAAGAACTTCGACGACATCGCGACAGAGCTCGGCTTCGCGAACAAGGGCTCGGCATACAAGGCGTACGCGCGGGCGATGGCGCGGGGCCGGGTCGACGGCACATCGGTCACGGACGACCGCGAGCTGGAGCTCGCCCGCCTCGACGCGTTGCAAGCCGAGGTGTGGAAGAAAGCGAGCCGCGGCGATCTGAGCGCGGTCGACAAGGTGCTGAAGATCATGGCCCGCCGTGACCGGCTCAAGGGCCTGGCCGTCGCCGCGCACGCTGCATCACGAGGTTCGGAAAGCGACCGAGGCGGCGACCCGTCGAAGGTCGTCGTCGCCCGTGACCGGTTGGACGAGATGAGGGAGAAGCGAGAGCGGGATGCGGCTAACCGATCTGCTGGCTCCTGACAAGGAGTACTCGCTCGCCGATCTCCCCCTGGGTGAGCAGGAACCGACGCACCGGTTGGTGCCGCCGGCGCAGTACTCGCACGGGCACGACGCGATCGATTTCGCCGAGTACTGCGGCTATGACCTGTATGAGTTCCAGAAGAACGGTCTGATCGACGACCTGGGCTGCAACATGGTCGAGCAGCGGGACGGCAGCCTCGTCGAGCGCTGGGCAGCCGGGGAGACCGAGGAGATCTGCTCCCGACGGAACGGCAAGTCTGTTCGCCTCGAGGTGATCATCCTCTTCGCACTGTTCATTCTGCGCGAGCCGCTGATCATGTACACCGCACACCGGGACGACACCGCGGAGAAGATCTTCAAGAGCATCGTCGCGGTGCTGAAACGAACGCCGAAGCTGTGGGCCGAGGTCATCCCGGCCGGGCCGCGCTACACGAACGGCCAACGGGCGATCGAGTTGAAGACCGGCGAGATCGTTTATTTCCGAACTCGCACAACAGATTCCGCCCGCGGCCAGGGATTCAAGCGTCTGATCCTCGACGAGGATCAGAACCTGACCGATGAGCAGATGGCCGCGCTGATGCCGCTGGTGTCCGGTGAGGAGAACGCCCAGATCAACTACGCCGGATCCGCCGGCGGGCTGGCCGCGACGGTCCAGGCGTCGCTTTGGCGTGACTACGAGTTGCAACGTCGCAGCCTGTGTTACCGCGGGTGGCATGCCGACGCCGACAACGAGTTCGACGACCTGGGCCTGGTCGCCCGCATCAACCCTCGGCTCGGCCGGGGTCTGACCTATGAGTTCGTCGCGAAGGAATTCGCGCGTATGACGCGACCCGACTTCGGTCGGGAACGCTGCGGCGTGCAGACGTACCCGCGCCGCGACGGCATGTCCTGGGTCATCCCGAAAGAAGCATGGGACCGCGCCGAAGACGTCGATTCGCAGCCAGCACCGGACACACCGCTGCACCTGGTGCTCGAGGCGGATCCGGAGCTCGAGCGAGGCACGATCAGCGTCGCCGGACGCCGTGTCGACGAGGCGATGCACCTCGAGGTTGTGCAGCACGACCCCGGTGTCGTCTGGATGATCGAACGCACCAAGGAGCTGCGAGACCGCTGGGGAGCGACCGTATGGCTCGACCCGAAGGGGCCGCTGGGCTTCATGACCGGCGACCTCGACGACGCCGAGATCAAGTACAAGACCTTCGAGGCCGGAGACCTGGTCGCGTCGGCCTCGTGGATATACACCGCGGCGAATCCGCCTCCGAACCCTGACGATCCGGGCGAACGGCCACCGCCCACGGTGCGGCACCGCGGGGCGCCCGTCCTGACGAACGCGCTCGCGGCCGCGCAGACTCGCAAGCTCCTCGACCGGTGGACGTGGCGGCGCGCAGTCGCGACGGGCGCCAACCAGGGCCCGGTCGTCGGCTGCAGCCTCGCCGGATGGGCCGTCATCAAGAGCGAACGCGCACAGACCGGACCGCCGCCGCTGCCGCGCAAGGCCGGCGGCGACCGAGCAGCGACACGGCAACCGCCGCGCCGCCACCCCCCGCGCCGCGGCAACTTCAACCCACAGAACGTGGATTTCTGACCCTGGGAGGTGACGCGTGGCGTCTTCGTCGTTCCGCCCGAGCCGTGCTCTGCGGCAGGCCTCCGCCGTCAGGGCGGAGAAGCCTCTCCCCCGCAAGACGCAGCGTGCGGTCCGCGAGGTCGGGTATGCCGTCGCGGATCCGGGCACGGACTGGTGGCAGATCGGCTCGCTCGATGACGAGACGACGCCGGAGCTGCGTTGGCCGCAGTGCATCCCGGTGTATGACGCGATGCGCAAGCAGGACGCGCAGGTCGGGTCGGTGCTGCGCGCGGTCACGTACCCGGTCCGTTCGACCAGGTGGTGGATCGACCCGGCCGGCGCTCGCGACGAGGTCGTGCAGCACTGTTCGCAGGATCTCGGCATCCCGGTCATGGGCCAGGACAGCGTCCCGGGCCGCACCCGAAACCGGTTCTCCTGGTCGTTCCACCTACGGCACGCCCTGCTGATGATCCCGTTCGGGCACATGTATTTCGAGCAGCTCTACGGGATCGACGACGCGACCGGGCTGGCGCACCTGCGCAAGCTCGGCCCACGGATGCCGCGGTCCATCGAGAAGTTCAAGGTCGCCCGGGACGGTGGGCTGGACGGCATCGTGCAGAAGCCGCCAGGTCTCGCGACCAGCAGTGCGCAAAACGAGATCTTCATTCCGACCTCGCGCCTGGTGGCGTACGTCAACGAACGCGAGGGCGGCAATTGGGCCGGGACGTCGTTGCTGCGCACGGCATACAAGAACTGGCTGTTGAAGGACCGGGTGCTGCGCACTCAGACCTCGAGCATCGACCGCAACGGTATGGGCATTCCGCGCTACACCGGCGGGCCAGACAACACCGACGAGGAGCTCGAGCACGGCGAGCAGCTCGCGGCCGACGCCCGCGCTGGCGACAACTCGGGTATCTCGATCCGCAACGGCTCGATGTTTGATCTCGTCGGCGTCGACGGCACCCTGCCGGACACGATGAAGCCGATCCAGTACCACGACGAGCAGATCGCTCGCGCGGTGCTGGCGCACTTCCTCAACCTCGGCACCCAGACCGGATCCTGGGCATTGGGAACGACCTTCGCGGACTTCTTCACCCAGTCCCTGGTGGCGGTCGCGACTGACGTCGCGGACACATTCACCGGTCACGTCATCGAGGACCTGGTCGACCTGAACTGGGGCCCTGACGAACCGGCCCCGCGGCTGGTGTTCGAAGAGATCGGCAGCAACGCTGCTGCGCTCGCGACGGCGATCAAGACGCTCGTCGACGCGAAGGTCCTCACTGCGGATGAAGGTCTGGAAGCTCACACCCGGTTGGCACTGAAGCTGCCCCGCAAGTCAGAAGGAGACGACGCCGCATGACCACCAACCCCCTGCAGGTGATGCAGGCCCTGAACGTCGAGGGCCGCAAGTGGTTCACCATCGAACCGGTTGCTGCCGCTGATCAGTCAGCTTCGAAGTCGGCGAAGATCCGACTGTATGACGCGATCGGGTACGGCTGGTTCGGCGTCACGTCGAAGGACTTCGTCGACGAGCTCGACGCGCTCGACGTCGACGAGATCGAGCTGCACATCAACTCCCCCGGCGGGTTGTGCAGCGAGGCGATCGCGATCAAGAACGCCCTTGCCCAGCACCCGGCGACGGTGACGGCGTATGTCGACGGTATGGCGGCGTCCGCGGCTACGATCGTCGCGCTGGGCGCCGACGAGATCGTAATGCTGCCGGACTCGGAGTTCATGATCCACGACGCCTGGATGGTGTGCGTCGGGCCCGCCGCAGACATGCACACGGCCGGCGATCGGCTGGACCAAGTCAGCAACAACATCGCCGCGATGTACGCCCGCAAGGCCGGCGGAACCCGCGATGAGTGGCGCTCGATCATGTCCGACGCGGACGAGACGTGGTACTCGGCCGAGGAAGCCGTCGAGGCTGGCCTTGCCGATCGCGTCGACGGCGAAGCCGACCCGGAAGAGTCGGCCGCCGCCAAGGCCAAGCTCGCCGACGCCGCCGCGGCCTTGTTCCAACATCCTGGCCGCGCAGCAGCACCCGCCCCCGCCGCGCTCGCGGCCCGAAAGCCCCCGGCCGCGTCCGCGTCCGGGTCCACGTCTCAGGGGGCCGCAGCGGCGTCCGGGGACACCAATCAGGAAGGAGCTGCGATGTCGCGTATCACCGACGAGCAGTCCACCAGCCTGGCGCAGCGGCTCGGTGTCTCCGATGACGCCGACGGCGACACGATCCTGACCGCGCTCGATGAAGCGCTGCAGGAGCGGGCCGACGAGTCGAACAGTGGCCAGGGCAACACCGAGGGCGTGGTCGCGCTCGACGAGGAGGCTTACGAGCAGCTGCGCGCAGATGCCAAGGCGGGCCGTGAGGCACGTAAGGAGCAGCAGTCGCAGCACCGCCAGGGTCTGGTCAAGGCCGCAGTCAGGGACGGTCGGATCGCCCCTGCCCGCACAAAGCACTGGATCAAGTCCCTCGAAGCCGACCCCGAGGGCGCCGAGGCATCGCTCGCGGGTCTGGAGAAGGGTCTGATCCCGGTCGACGAGCTCGGGCACGACGACCTCGACGACGCCGAGGGCAAGCCGGAGGACCTGTACAACCAGGTCTTCCCCGAAAGCACGGAGGCCTGACATGTCCGACTACACACCGGTCTACGCCGAGTCGGCGCAGCCGATCACGTTCACCGCGTCCGCTGCGGTGACTGGCGGGCAGCCCGTCGAGATCACCGGCGACATGGAGGTGGGTCCGGCTGCTGCCGGTTCGACCAAGCATGTCGGGGTGGCAGCGTTCGACTGCCCCGCCGGGCAGCGCGTCACGGTCCACACGCCTCGCGGCAATGTCGAGGAGATCGCGGTCTCCGAAGCGGTCGCCGCCGGCGATCACCTGCAGGCCGCTGGCGCCGGCAAGGTCAAGAAGTTCACCGTCGATACCGACCCGGAACCGGCCCGCATCGGGCTGTGTGTCCAGGGCCAGGCGACCGCCGGTTCCGTCTGCCGTTACCTGACGGTCTGAGCGAAGGAGATTCTCATGGGTGGCATCTACCCGAGCGCCCCGAAGCAGTCGGATGTCGACATCCGGGTGCTGTGGCGCTTCCTGCAGGACCCGACCTCGGTCGGCCGTATGGTCAACGACGTCAACGCGGACACGTTCCTCAGCGACTGGTTGTTCCCGACGACGATCGAGACCAACGGGGCGCTGCTGTACGAGGTCGGCGAAGGAGCGTACGTCGATCGTGATCCCGAGGAGATCGCGCCTGGCGCTACGTACCCTCGGGCCAAGCCGACCGACGGCACCGCGGCATTCGCTCGCGTGCCGAAGATTGGTGAGGATGTGCCGATCACGGACGAGGCGTTGCAGGAGTCCAAGCGCGACGAGTTGCAGCGCGCTGCGCAGCAGGTCGGGCGCAAGGTCCGCCGCGGCATCGACACGCCCGCGGTCCTCGGCGCTGCCGCCGCGGTGACGAAGACCATTGAGGCGCAGGCTGATTGGACGACCTCCAATCAGAAGGCGTGGTTGGACATCATGCTCGCGGTCGCCTCGATCAACGACGAGGACGAAAACTACGAGGCAGACACCGTGCTGCTGTCGTGGACGTCATACGCGTGGGCCTCGTACGGTCTGCTGCCGGCACTGCCGCGCGAGGGCCAGAACGGCGTCATCAACACCGGCAAGCTTCCGGTGGTCGCGGGTCTGACGTTCGCGCCGGCGAAGCTGCCGGTCGGCGTCGACTCCATGGTGCTGGACCGCAAGGTCTTCGGCTCCAGGGCGTTCCGTCGGATCCCGTCGCCGGAGTACTCCGGCGATCCGGCGACCGGCATCGAGACCTGGGCCGGACGTGACCCGAAGCGCAACGACGCGTGGCTGCTGCGTGGTCGTCGGCCGATGATCTCGGTGGTGCGTGAGCCGCGCGCGGCCCGCCGCCTCGTCAACACGGGGGTGAGCAACTGATGGCATCGCTCAAGTACTTCGCCACAGTCCACGACCTCTCCGTGCAGGTGAACGGCAAGGAGAAGCTCGTCAAGAAGGGCGATGCTGCCCCCGACGGCATCGACACCCGCGTCCGTGACGCTCTGGTGCGGATGGGCTTGCTCACCGCGTCCGAAGCGCCACGGCGCGGTTCTGTCGACGACACGGCGACCGTCCCCAACGACCCCGAGGTGCTCGTGATCGACACGAGCAAGCTCCCGGCGGACGGTGACAGCCGCAAGGTCTGGGAAGCATTCGCCGCGAATGCGGTCGGCCTGTCCGCTGAAGACGCGAAGGGCTTCAAGACCAAGCCGGAGCTCGTCGAAGAGATCAGCAAGCGGTTCGCCGCGAAGTCAGGCAGCTGACCCGAAAGGGTTGTCTCGTACCCCGATAGGAGGTGCCCGGCCATGGCCTTGTTCGAACCCACGCAGTTGAAGAACTGGCTGCACTATGCGGAGGAGTCCGACTTCTCCGAAGAAGATGCAGTGGTCGCCGAACAGGTCGTGGCCGGGTGGCTCTCGGATGCCGCTGACGTCGACGACGTCACCTCACTCGGTTCTCAGGTCATCGGGTCGCCGCGGTTCAAGGCGTGGGCGATCGAGCTCGGCGGCATCGCCTACGAGAACCCGACGTCGATGTCATCCGACGGTGCCGCTGAGATCACCTCTCAGTGGCAGATCGACCGCCGCCGACAGATCCTCGACAACGTCAAGGCTTGGGCCAAGAACCGGCCCGGCGCGACGTCCACCATCCCGATGCCTCGAGGCCGGTTCCCGAAGCCGGCGCCGTGGCCGGACAGCCGCGCTCGCGGACCTCGCTGCTGATGGGCCGCATCAGCCCGCGACTGTGCACCCACTCGGTGACCGTCGCACCGTTCGACCGCATCGACTCGATCGCCGGCACATGGGGATCGCCGGTCGACGTCGACCACGTCCAGGTCAAGCACTCCCGCGAGACCCTCGTCGTCGACGGCAACTCGATCATGGTGTCGCTCATGACGATCCGGATCCCGCCGCGCGCCGCGCAGGATGCGCTCGAGGCGCTGTTCTCCCCGGACGCGCAGGTAACGCACCGAGGCAACACGGCCTGGGTGCTGACCTGCGAACCGGTCTACACCGGCAACTCGATCGCGTTCACCCGCGTCACGGCCGGCGACCGGCGCCCTGCCGGCGGCGCCATCGAAGCCACGGTGACGCTGCTGCGCACAGGCGGCCGCAACTCCGACGGCGACCCCACCGACGTGCAGGAGATCCCGAACGTGCCGGCGCTGCTCATCCCCGGAACGACCAGCGAGCCGCTCGGCCGCGCTGACGAAACCGTGACCGAGGCAACCATGCTCGTCGACGGCGCTCTCACCGTCCGCAACACCGACCGCGTCCGCATCACCACCACGGCGCTCGCGGGCGTCTGGAATGTCGCCGGCGACCCGTCACCGGCCGGTGACCGGCTGAAGGTGCCACTCAGGAAGGAGTGACCATGTCCGACGTTCGTGTCGAACCGAACCACGCCGGCCGTGACCGGATGCTCCGGTCAGAGCCGGTCGAGGAAGCGTGCATGTTCGCCGCAGAGACCGCTGCCGTGTTCGCGGCTTCGATCTCCCCGGTTCTCACCGGCGAGTACCTCAACTCGTTCGAGGTCGAGGCTGCACCAGTCGAGGTAGACGGCAAGACCCGCGCCGGCGCTCGCCTGGTGAACCGGGCACCCTACGCGTGGGCAGTCGAGCGTGGCCGCGGCGCACACCACGTCCTGTCGCGCACTGCGGCGTTCGTCGAGGGCGGCTGATGGGTTACCGGTTCCCGGATGCCCGCCGCGGCGTGCGGGCGCTGTGCGAGCCGTTCGGCACGACTCACTTCTACCTGCCGGACGGGTGGGAGGGCGACCTGCCTGCGATCTGTGTGTATCGCACGGGCGGCACCGAGAGCGGTGTCATGCGTGACGACCGGATCCAGATCGAGACCTACGCCAAGGGGTCGACCGCCGCGAATGATGTCGCGATGGAGATTCACGAGGCGATCGTTGGCCTGCCGCACGACGTCGAAGGCATCGGCCTCCTGGACAACATCGCCGCCTTGGTGATCCCGGACGAGGTGCCATACAAGTCCGACGACATCAGCCTCGTTACCGCGTCATACCGCGTCTCCACCCGCGGCCACTGAGCCGCCGAGAGTTTCACACCCGCACACCGTTACGCCCCTGGATCGGGGTTAATTCCTATGCCCTGAAAGGGGATTCACATCATGGTCGATACACCGATGACCTTCGCGGAGTTGAAGGATCTGGCTGACACTCCGGCGAACGTGCGCAAGGCCCTGCAGGGCGTGACGTTCCTCGCGCCGATGGACGCCGAGCTGCCGCTGAAGCTGCTGGACGCCACCGGCAAGCTCCTGGCGCTGCCGGCACTCGACGGCTGGTGGCCTCTGGGCATCGTGTCCAAGGACGGGTACGAGCTGGCCCGGGACATCTCCAAGGACGAGGTCGAGGGGTATGGCTACTCCGACTCCGTCCGGGTCGACATCTCGAAGGCGGCGAAGTCGCTGAAGGTGACTCCCCTGGAGTCCGACAAGCGGCAGCAGCTCGAGCTCGCCTACGGCATCGACCTCTCGCAGATCACCGCTGACGCGACCACGAAGGAGATCGTGTTTGAGGAGCCGGACATCCCCGAGTCCGGCGAGTACCGCCTCCTGTCGATCTTCATGGACGGCACCGTCGCGAAGCCGTACTACCGCGGGTTCGGGTTCGCCAAGGCCAAGCTCGGCGACCTCGGCTCGGAGAAGTTCGCCGCGGAAGATGCCCGGTCGATGGAGCTGACCCTCGACGCGCTGACCGGTCCCGAGGGTTTCTCGGTGCGTCACTACATCGGCGGCGCCGCGTTCGACCCGACCGCGCAGGGGTTCAAGACCGCGGCCTGAGCACCACCACGAGTCGCAGGCCGGGGGTTACGCGGGTGTGCCCCCGGCCTGCTCATGTCTGTCGCACCCGCTGTTCCAAACCGACAGCACGAGAAGGGAATTCACCATGCCCCGATTCACCAAGGGCGAGGGCGACGACCAGCAGGTCGTCGAGACCAGCAACGCCATCGAGGGCGCACGACTGCGCGCATCCGGGTTCGTCCAGGAGCAGGAAGCACCCGACGACTACGAGTCGATGAAGGTGTCCGATCTGAAGGCCGAGATCGATCGCCGCAACGAGGGCCGCGCCGAGGAAGACCAGATCCCCGTCACCGGCAACAAGGCCGACCTGGTCGACGCGCTCACCGCGGACGACGAGTAGCGCGATGACCGACTACGAGGTGCCACGGACTCGAGTAGAGATCCGCGACCGCTCAGACGCGCCCCTGCACAAGCCGAGCGCGTCGCGCATCTTCGTCAACGGCGCCGAGGTCCTGGTCGAGAGGGACAGCCTCGATTTCGGAATGGATCGATCCGGGCAGGCGGTCGCGGTAACGCTCCGGCTGCTACCGACCGAGCTCGTGTTCACGCACGAGAAATCGCCCGACGCTGAGCCGGAAACCGACCCGACGAGCGACGACGTCGTCCGTTCGGACATCCCCAAGTAGCAACACAATTCACCCGCACAAGAAAGGCAGCACCCGCATGACTGACAACGACAAGCCCAAGGTCACCGCAACCCTCAAAGACCTCGACAACGAGATCGCGCAAGACCCATTCATCTACATGACGAGGGCCGGCAAGCGCGTCGTGTTCCCTGACCCGAGCGAGATGGACTGGCGCGAAGCCGAGGAGTTCGGGCGCGCCATGCGCGACCCCAACTCCAACGGCGAGAAGTTCCTGATCAAGTACCTCGGCAAGGACGCGCTCGACGACCTGGAGCAGGACATCAAGACCTACCGGCAGATGTCGAAGTTCATGGAGCTCGTCGTCGAGCACTACGAGGCCTTCTTCGGTACCCCGGGAAAAGACGACGCCTCGAAGAACTGATCGGCCACTACAAGGCTGAGATCCGCGCCGACCTCATGGACGAGTACGGCGTGGATCTCGCCATCTGGTGGCATCAGCGCCGGTGGGTGGCGCTGCTCGACCTGATCGAGCAGCTCCCGACAGCGTGCCGGTGGCGCGAGGCAATGCACAAGGACCCGGAGTACGCCCGCCAAGTGCTCGCGTACGAGGACAAGCACGGCGATCAGCAGTCGAAGAAGTTGTGGACGCCGCCCTGGTCCGAATTCGACACCACCGCGATCGAGCTGCGGGAGATCGTCAATCTTCTGCACGGCATCGGCACCGGGTTGGGCCTCTTCTCTGGCGGCAAGCCGTTCCCCGAACCCGAGACGGCGCTCGCCGTGCTCAAGCAGCGCCGCGCTGATCACGAAACCGACCTGATGATCGCCCAGCTGCTGGGGAGGTGATGCGTTGTGCCGTTCGGTGCCGCCACAGATGTTGCCTACATCGAGGTCAAGCCCTCCATCAAGGGCTGGGACAAGTCCGTTCGCGGCACGATCGTCTCTCCTGTCACCGAACGCGCGGGACGCGACGCCGGCGACAAGGCCGGCGGCGCGTTCCGCGGCGGCTTCTCTCGGGCCACACACGCGGCCGGGTCGCTCGTCAAGGGCGTCCTGGGCGGCGCGGCGCTCGCCGGCGGGGCTGTCCTCGGTACCGCGCTCACGAAGGGCTTCTCGCGCCTCGAGGCGATCGACGATGCCCGGGCGAAGCTGACCGGTCTCGGCAACACCGGCAAGCAGACCGACGCGATCATGAAGAACGCCCTGGCGTCGGTGAAGGGCACCGCGTTCGGAATGGACGAGGCCGCGACCACGGCGGCTGGTGCGGTCGCGGCCGGGGTGAAGCCCGGCAAGGACCTGCAGCGCACCCTGTCGTTGACCGCGGACGCCGCCACCATCGCCGGCACCTCCATGGGCGACATGGGCTCGATCTTCAACAAGGTCGCCACGTCGAACAAGATCCAGGGCGACACCATCGCGCAGCTGTCCGACAAGGGCGTGCCGGTCGTGCAGTTCCTCGCGAAGTCGCTGCACAAGTCCTCCGACGAGGTCGTGCAGTTGGCGTCGAAGGGGAAGATCAACTTCGCCCAGTTCCAGACCGCCATGCAGCAGGGCCTCGGCGGCGCGGCACAGTCGTCCGGGAAGACCTTCTCCGGCGCGATGAAGAACATCCAGGCGTCCCTCGGCCGGATCGGCGCCGGTCTCCTCGGTGGGATCTTCCCGCACCTGGCACCGACGATCACCCAGATCACCAAGGGGATGGAGCCGCTCGAGGCGAAGTCGAAGGTCATCGGCGACCACATCGGCGTCTGGCTCGGCAAGGGCCTGCAGAAGCTCCCGGTGATCATCTCCGGGATCAAGCAGAAGTGGGCCGAGTTCCAGTCCGGGATGAAGGACGGGCAGAGCTTCACGATCTTTCAGAAGCTCGGCAACTGGGCCGCGATCGCTGGCCGACACATCTCCCCGTTGGTCTCCAAAGTCAAGGGCTTGTTCTCGGCCGCGAAAGGCGGCGACGGCGGTGCACAGCTGGGCGGATTGCTCGACAAACTGAAGAACGCCGACTGGTCATCGCTCGGTGAGTCGCTGAAGAACATCGGCTCCCAGCTCGGCAAGCTCCCCGCGCTCGGCCCGGTCGTGGCATCCGGAATGTCATTGTTTGCAACGGTTCTCGGCTTCGCTGCTGATCACGCAGGCCTGCTCGCGAAGGTGTTGCCGGTCCTGGTCGGCGCATTCGTCGCCTACAAGCTCGCCCAGGTCGCGAACCAAACCGTCGGCCGACAGTCCGTCATCGGGTTCTACCTGCAGATTGCCGCTACGACCGAGCTCGCGGCCGCCAAGTTCGTCGAAGCTGCTGCGACCCGTGGCGCGACGGCGGTGAAGCGGCAGGAGCTCGCCGCAACTGGCGAGCAAACCGCCGCTACAAACACTGGCATCCTCGCATCGGTTCGGCAGCGGGTCGCCACCGTCGCGTCGACCGTGGCGTCTCGCGCGCAGGCAGTTGCGCAGCGCGGCGCCGCGATCGCCACAGGTGTGCTCACGGGCGCTCAGCGGCTCCTGACCGCAGCGTTCATTGGTTCCCCGATCGGCCTCATCGTCGTCGGCCTGATCGCGCTCGCTGCCGGACTCGTGTTGGCGTACAAGAAGTCCGCGACGTTCCGGGCGATCGTGCAGGGAGCGATGAACGGCGTCAAGGCAGCCGCGGTCGCCGTAACTGGTTGGTTCACAAGGTCTTTCGTCCCATTCTTCACGAAGACGATCCCGGGCGCCTTCCAGGGCGTGCTGAATTTCGTGCGCAGCCACTGGAAGCTGATCCTCGGTCTGATCACCGGCCCGATCGGCGCCGCCGTAATCCTGGTCGCGTCGAACTGGGGCAAGATCCGGGGCTTCTTCTCGTCGGCCTGGTCCTGGGCGAAGGGCACCTGGTCGAAATGGTGGGGCGGGCTGAAGACCATCCTGCTGGCGCCGGTGAAGGCCGGGCAGTGGTGGATCTCGCACTACATCGCCGCCGTCCGAGCCGTCTTCACGGGCGCATGGTCGTGGGCGACAGGCACTTTCCGCAAGAGCTGGGCCGGGTGGCAGGCGCTGATGACGAAGCCGGTCTCAGCGGCCCGGGACGCGATATCGAACGCGCTCGGGTGGGGGAAGAACGGCCTGCGGACCATTTTCAACAACGCCGTGTCCGGGATCGGCAAGATCTGGTCCGGGCTGAAGAAGGTCATGACGACGCCGCTGAACAACGTTATGGGCCTGATCGAGAAGTTCGCGCACGCGGTCGGCAAGATCCCCGGCCTCGGGTCGTTGAAGAACATCAAGTTGCCGCGGTTCGGTGATGGCGGCAGCGTCGCCAACGGCGGCGGGCACTCGGTGTTGCCAGCATTGGCTACCGGCGGTCGCACCGTCGTGCAGGGGCCGTGGCGCGGGCCGAAGGCCGACAACGTGCTCGGCGTCGATGCGAACTACGACGCGGTCGCAATGGTCAACCCCGGTGAGTGGTACCACAACGTGGCTGCGACCCGGTCCATGAGCCGCCACTTCCCCGGCTACCTCGAGCACATCAACCGTTACGGTCGCCCGCCTGGGTTCGCCGGCGGCGGTATGCCGGGCAGCGGGCAGTCGTGGCGGTGGCAGTGGGCACAGGTGCACCGGGCGTTCCCCGACGCGCAGCTGACGTCGGCATACCGTCCCGGCGCTCGTACCGCGGGCGACGGGCAGATGTCGTATCACGCGATCGGCCGCGCGATCGACCTCGGCGGGTCACGCTCGATGCTGACGCAGATCGCGAAGTGGATCTATGGGCACTACCGCAACCAGACCCACGACCTGCTCTACACGCCGCTGTGGGGCAACAACGGGTTCTACAAGGGTGGTTGGTTCCCGCAGCACGGCAACACGATCGCGCAGCACCGCAACCACGTTCACTGGGGCCTGGAGACCGCTGCCGGGATGCTCGACCGATTGAAGGGTGTCGCCTCGGCCTCCGGCGGTGGTGGGATCTTCGACTGGATCGCGGACAAGGCATTCTCGGTCCCGAAGAAGCTGTTCACCGCAGCGATGGGCAAGATCCCGGCGTCCGGTATGGCGAAGATGATGATCTCTGGCTTCACCGGGAAGATCGTCGACGCGGTGAAGAACTTCGTCACCGGTCACGCCGACGGCGGCGACATGACCGGCCTGGGCGGATCGGCGCCGGGCAATTCGCTGGCCGCGATCGCCATGGGCAAGAAGATGGCCGCTGCGCGCGGCTGGACGGGTCGGCAGTGGTCGTCGCTCTACAGCCTGTGGAACGGCGAGTCAGGGTGGAACCCGCGGGCGAAGAACGCGTCTTCGGGTGCGTTCGGTATCCCGCAGGCGCTGCCCGGTTCGAAGATGGCCGCGGCCGGCCGGGACTGGGCGACGAACGGTGCGACCCAGATCAAGTGGGGCCTGGGCTACATCCGCAGCGTCTACGGCACACCGGCCGCGGCGTATGCGAAGTGGCTCGCCCGGCGACCGCATTGGTATGGCACCGGGACGAACTCGGCGGCACCCGGACTGAACGTCGTCGGCGATCGCGGCCCGGAGCTCGTGTTCGAGCCGTCACTGCGCATGTTCCGCGGCGGTGAGCGGGTCCTCGACGCGAGCAAGACCCGCGACCTGCTGGGCGGCGGCGGTCGTGGTGGCGACAACTACGAGTTCAACTACCACGGCGGCAACCCCAACGACGCGAATGCGTTCTTCCGGGACTTCTACTTCGACATGATCCGGACGAACAACGGCGGGAGGTACGCGGATGTATGACGTGATGGTGGGCGATGACGGTCCTGAACTGGTAGTCGCCGCAACAGTTTTCGGCGCTCGTGAGCGAGTTCTCACACCGGCCGAAACCGTTGTCCTCCTCTCGACGGGCAGTGACTGATCGTGGTGACCGTTCTGCAGGAGGAGCAGTGGGAGCTGCTGTCGGGTGCCGACAGCTACGTGTTCGGCAACGGCACGCAAGGCATCATCGTCAAGGGAGGCCTGGACTACGGCAGCTCGGAGATCAAGACACAAACGGTTGACCGGTCGCAGAGCGACGGGAGCATGTTCGGCCGGGACACCAAGACCGGCCCGGAGTGGTCGCTCACGGTGCTGGTGCAGCACGGTCTCGACGTGTGGCCGGTGCTGTGGGAGTTCCAGGCCGCCTGGGACGCCGTCAGTGTTCGTGCCGAAGAGGGTGCGGTGTGCACGCTGCGGTACCGCCGGGGCGGGCGAACGATCCGGATCACCGGGCGCCCACAGAAGTGCGGGATCGTCGCGCGGGACAAGCGCAACCACAAGGCACAGCAGATCGCCTGCACGTTTCAGCTCGAGAACCCGGAGGCGTACCTCGAGCCCGAGGACGCCTCGACGCGCTCGCTGACGCTGAACCTGATCGAGGCGGAGTCCGACGGCGGCGTGGTGTGGGACGACGACCTGACCTGGCCGATCGACTTCGACGACACCAGTCAGGCCCGCGTCGGTGAGGTGACGGTCGGCGGGTACCGCGCGGCACCGTTCAAGGTCGTCATACACGGGCCGGTGACCGGGACGCTGTCGAAGATCTACCTGTCGGGTGACGGGCGGGCGATCCAGACGTCGGCGACGCTGCAGCACGACCAGACGCTCGTGATCGACACCCACACCCGGACTATCACCAAGGGCGGCATCTCGCAGGCCGGCACCTTGTCGCGGACCTCGTACCTGTCGGCCCGCCTGCAACCGGGTCATCAATTCATCAAGTTCGACGCCGTGGACCCCACGAACACCGCGTACGCGGTCGTGACGTGGCTGGACACCATCCCGGCCTGAAACTCTTACGACACAAGGAGATTCACTCATGGCGATGACTGCTGCCACGGCTGTCGACGGCGGCCGCGCGAATGCCGCGGCGATCCGGCGCAACCAATGGAACTCGACTGGCGGCGCAACGGGCATCACCACCCCCGGCGACCTGAAGGTGACCGCTTTGTCGGTGCCGGGCACAGCGGTGAACATCGCACCGGGTGGCGGCACGATCGCCTCCACCTACCCGACCGCGGGCAAATGCGAGTCCTACGGCGTGAACAACGACGCGACGTTCCAAGTGCAGATCCCCGGCGGCATGCCCGCGGACATGAACTGGGCCGTCATCATCCGGATCGACGACTACCACTACAACGGCGGAACCAAGCCGACGGACCCGAAGACGGCGCTGTACAACAAGCCGGACGTGGTCTTCGCTGCGAACCTTGGCGCGCTGATCGATCCGTATCTGCTGCTGGCGACAGTCTGGGTTCCGAAGAACAAGGCCACGATCACCAACGACATGATCACCGACCGGCGCGAGGTGACAGCGCCGCGAACGAAGCTCGTGCCACGCACGAACGCTCTGCTCGACAGCGAGACCGAGCAGTTGACGAACACGACCGACGCCGGGGAACGGTTCCCGAACGCCGGCGGTCTGCAACGCATCGACGTCCCGTACTGGGCTACCCGCATGGTGGTCACGGCGCATCTCGACGGCATGCTGGTCACTGCGGCCAAATGCACCGGCCGGTTGTGGATCGCGTGGGGCGACGACGACGGCAGCGGCGTCTACTTCGTGGAGAAGACACAGGAGGCCAGCTACGCCTCCGAAGCCAACGCCAACGCGTCCCG
This sequence comes from Flexivirga sp. G2, assembly GCF_055397625.1. Classification (NCBI taxonomy): domain Bacteria; kingdom Bacillati; phylum Actinomycetota; class Actinomycetes; order Micrococcales; family Dermacoccaceae; genus Flexivirga; species Flexivirga sp. G2. Next base: position 455,577 of record NZ_AP039675.1, on the reverse strand, counting down.
GATCGACAAGCGCGTCTCGGACTACGTGGCGATCCCGGCGAAGTACCGCGGCCGGTCCAACGTCGCGTTCGCGACGATGGGCCGGGTCGTCACCGGACAGGGGCCCACGATGGACGGACTGTCCGAGGTGTCCCTCGACGTGTGGTTCGAAGAAGTCGCCGATCCGAGCTACACCTGATGGCGACGCCGAAGGGGTGGCACTACTTCGCCACCAACCTCGACCGGGCCGGCGGAGAAACACTGGCGATCAACGACCTCGAGCTGTCCGGCGTGCAACTCTCCTCGACCCTGTCCGGCCCCGGCGGGCTGAATGCCACGATCCCACTCAAGGAGAAGCGGATCGTCGGCAGCGACGGCTCACCGATGCTGAAGCCGTGGCAGTCAGCCGTGTACGCCGAGCTCGATGGCGTGATTCGCGGCGGCGGCATCATCACCGGCGACCTGGACCTCGACGACGGCCCGGCCGCGTTGTCCTGCCAAGGGTTCTCGGCATACCCGACCGGCGACCCGTACGAGGGTGCCGATAAGAACTACGTGCAGGCGGACCCGTTCGACATCGCCCGAGCGTTCTGGAAGGACCTCCAGGCCCGCGCCCGGTCGAATATCGGCCTGTCCGTGGTGTGTTCGCCGTCCTCGACGCCGATCCGCCTCGGCCGGTTGCCGGTCGAGAAGTGGACGACCATCGATCTCGACAAGCTGGAGAAGGCCCACGCGAAGGCGCCGCTGCTGCCGGCCGGGACGCCGTTCATCTACACCTACACCGATTACGACTCCTCCGGGCACGCCCGCAAGGTCAAGCGGTACGGCCTGGCGTCCCGCACCAGCTACTACGCAGGGGACGCGTTCCCTCAAATGTGGTGGGACACAGGCGCTTTCACGACCAACCGCGGCAAGCTGCTGATCTGGGACAACGGCAGCATCGAAGAGCAGTACGTCTACGACAAGGCACACGCCGTGTTCCCCTCCGGGCTGGTCGACGGCGTGATCAAAGACGCCAAGGGCAACATCACTTGGGCGATCTTCGGCTATGTCACGACGACGGTCCCGAAGGCCGACACCGACGGCACAGAGCTCAAGCCGTACCCGCTCAACGCCTGGGACACCCTCGACATGGGCGACTGGTGGAACAACCTCTACAAAGACGGCGGTTTCGACTCTTACGAGACCATGGCGTGGGCGGACGGGCACACCCCCGACAGAGAGTCCATGCAGGTCGGCGACCCCGTCGACATCGACCACACCCTGCACCTGGGATACCCGACCGTCGGCGTCGACTTGCGCGACTCCCCGCATCACCGGTTCGAGATCGGGGAGAACGTCTTCACCGTGCCGACCCTGTCGTTGTCGGCCTCTGACTACTGCGACCGTGTCCTGGTCGTCGGCGCCGGCCAAGGACGCTCCGCCGTACGCGGCCACGCCACCGTCCCCGATCAGGGGCGCCTGCACCGCACCAAGGTGACGTCAGACGCGTCGATCAAGACGACGGCGCTCGCAATGAAAAGGGCCGCGCAGATCGCGTCGTCGTATGCCGGCGAGCAGAACATCAGCGAGCTGAAGGTCCGCAACCACTCCTACGCCCCACTCGGGTCGTATAGCGAGGGCGACACGATTCAGGTGGTCGGCTCCGGCCGCGGCTGGGTCGCCAACGTGGATCTGACGCTGCGGATCAAGGACATCGCGATGAACCCGGACGAGGGCGACACGGCGATCCTCTCCGTAGCGCGACCGGACAAGTTCGGGGCGGAGGTCTGATGCCGACTGACTTCCGCAAGAAAACGATCGAGGAGATCGTCGCCCGTGTCACCAAGGACGTCCTGCGGGCTCAGTCGAGCAATCTCGCGCAGTCGACCATCGAGGATGGCCCGCTGCCGGTGAATGACTGGGCCGGCAATGAGATGTCGCGTCTCGGCTCGCAGGGCGATGGAACCTATGCGCCGGTCGTGTTCTCTGGGCCGACGCCACCGACACCGACTGCAGCGATCGTCAGTCAGAACAACGTCGGCGGGTTCACCGCGACTTGGGACGGCGGCTACCTGGACTCTGACACGACCGGTATGCCGTTGGACGCGGCCCGGGTTGAGATGCACGTCACCGGCTCGGTGGACACTCCGCCGGACCTACTCCCAGCAACCACAACCCGGTTCGGCACGATCGAGTCGCTCGGCGGCGGCAAGGTGTCAGTCAACCACGACGCCGGCGACTACTTCGTGTGGTTGGTGATGCGCTCGCAGGCGGGCAAGGCCTCGGACCCGTCCGAGCCGGTGCCGGTGTCGATCACGTCACCGTTGGATCACGACGGCGTGATCACGATCATCGAGCAGGCCGGCACCGGTAACCGGGTGTTCTACTCGACGTGGGCAGCTACCGACGTCGACCACACGCAGCCCGGCACCAAGGCCGGTGACACGTGGCGGCAGATCGAGCCGTCGCCGGGCACGAACATCGTCGCTGAGTGGCGTTGGGTCGACGACCAGTGGGTGTCTCAACAGCTGTCGTCGGACGCGATCGCGAACCTCGACGTCGGCAAGCTGACGGCCGGGATCATCCAGGTCGCGATCGCGCTCGGGTCTGCTGGGTCGGTGTATGCCGGCGACCTGCAAGGGGTGCTGGCGGGACTGTTCGGGGATGGCTCGTTCCGGTCGTACTCGATCAGCGACGACGGTGTGCAGTACCTGTCGGTGACCCTGGGCGGGCTCGGCGACAACCGTCTGGAGTTCATCAAGGAGCCCGGGCAGCCGCCGGTCGCGTCGATCGGCCCGAAGGGTGACATCTCCGGCAACTCGGTCCACTCCGACACGGACATGTTCATCAGCGGCATCCCGGTCGCTGGCCGACTTCTCGACCCGTCCGGCCCTCTGGGGTTCGCCGACCTCTTGTCGCGCGGCATGCGTGCCCGACCGGACTTCAAGTCGCGGGTCAGCGGGCTGACGATTCAACCCGGGGGCTCGGTCTCCGGGGTGGGACAGTTCGCGGTCGATCTCGTACCGGGTCGCTCGTACCGCTTCTCGATGCCGTGGCGGGGCTACATCGCGAAGCAGGGCACGAACACGATGGTTGATGTGTCGCTGCGGATGTTCTGCACGATCGCTTCGACGCCGGGTGGTATTGCCAGCGACCCGACGGTGTCGGACATCAACGTGGGCCAGCAGTCGATCGTCTACCCGTCGATGGGAACCGGCGTCGATGACGTCCTGGCGTTCGAGTTCGATGTGCCGGCGACGGACGACAACTTGCCCCGGCAGTTCAAGTTCTTGCTGGGCCTGTGGTCGATGTACGGCACCTTCGCACCGGACGTCACCAACTTGGTGTCCCTGTCGACCTGGGTCGGGACGCTCGAGGACATCGGAGTAACGCCGTTCGTCGTCCCGGTGACGGCACCGGGCGCCGGAACTGTCACGCAGTACGTGACCACGTGGAAGGCATCCGATTCTCACGCCTGGTTGTCCGACGGGTCGCGCTACGACACCGGCACCGGGTCACGTCCGGCCGCAGGGTCGCTGCTTCTGCAGGGTGGTGGCGTTCCGGGCAGTCACTCGGCGATCTTGTTCAACGGCAACGGATACCTCGGCGAAGCCAAGACCGTCGGACAGGCGTTCTCTGGCGCGACGATCAACAGGCTCGAGGTGTTCCTGTATCAGACGTGGGTCGAGGACGACGGCAGCGACGGCGACGATCCACAGGTTGAGGTCCGCAAGTGGACGGGAACCACCCTGCCGTCCGCCCAGCCACCCCCGCCCTCGACGCAAACCGGGATCACCAAGCACTACTACTCAGCTCGATCGCAGGGTGCTTGGTTCGACATCCCCACGACGTACATCAACGGCGCACAGACCGGCCTGTGGATCGCGTCCCCGGATTGGGCCGGGCCAGGAGCTCATTCGAATCTCGCCGGTGCCGCGTACAAGACGGCTTCACAGCGCCCGTTGCTCCGGGCGACCTACACCCGTTAGGAGATTCACATGGTTGACCTTCCAGTCAACGTGGCCGAGCTGACCCCCGAGGTTCGCCAGGCGCTGCAGGACGCGTGCTCCGCGGAGACGTCGCGCCAGAACAAGCTCGATGCGATGCCCACCCAGGCCGTGACCTGCACTTACGAATACTGGCAAGCCGGCGGTGACCCGCAAGTCGTCGCCGACGCTGTCAAGGCGTGGGCTGACGATCACCAGGAGGCAGCGCAATGAGCACTGCCCTTCTCCCGATCGGGGACATGACTCCGCGCCTGGTCACGACGCTGAAGGGCAACCCCGGCCGGGTGATGCAGTCGTTCGTGCGCGGCCCCTGGTCCGGCGAATATTTCGAGGCGCAGGTCGAGTCCGGCGACGGCGCGACATCGGATCTGCGGATCTCCCGGTGCGATTCGACCGGGAAGCGCCTGGACTACGCGATCCTCGACGGCGCTGGGCACGGGTCGTCGATCACGGCCGAGTATTCTGACGGGCAGATGTGGGTCTGGCTGTTCTGGGGCGCGGACGTGAAGTCGGCCCAGGGCGCCGCGGTCCGGTGGGCGTACAGCGGCACCGCATCGGGTGCGCGCGTCCTGCAGGCTGACACTGAGCCGGTTGCGGACCCTGGCATCGGCTCCGCCGGTCACACCTACGGCAAGTTCGCGATCGACCAGCAGACCGACCGGATCGCGACCGCGTTCCGGTCCGGGTCCACCGAGACCTTCGCGCTCTACAAGCTGTCGGACTACAAGGCAGCCGGGCCCGAGGGGGCACCGCCGGCGGCGCTGAAGACCGCAACCGTCACGTGGCCCGCCGGCTCGTCCTTCCAAGGGTTCACGATCACAGACACCCGGGCCTACATCAGCCGCGGCGGATCCGCACCTGGCGACGTCGAACCGACCCTCTACGAGCTCGACTGGTCCACCGGCACCGTCATCGGCACCAAGGATGTCTCCGGCCTGGCCGCAGTCGCCGGGAGCTACGCGTCCGGAGGCCACAACGAGGCCGAGGGCGTGTGCCTGTGGCGCTCGCAGGACGGCACCCCCGAGCTCCTGTTCGGGATCGTCACCGGACCGATCTACTCGCGTGAGGCCCGGATCTACCGGCTCGCGGCACCGGTCGACGGCTCGGCAACCAAGACTCTCCTCCTGGACCTGGAGACGATCACCGGCGCGGCGATGACCAACGCCGTCGTGGACATCCGCTACGACCGCCTGGTGCGCCATATCGATGGCGGTATGACACCGAAGCCGTCCACTCAGCCGGTCAAGCTGTCCGAGACGGACCGGATCCAGGTGTTCGCCGCGGACCACGAGAGTCTGACCGATGACTCTTACGGGTTCGTCATGCACGTGCGCTCGGCCTGGGACGACCCGACAAACCCTGGTCGGCGGATCTCGGACACGTGGACTGCGCAGGTCTCGGCAGCCGACCCGGACGTCGTCGCCCTCTCGAGCGTGCTCGTCGCCGAGGGCACGGTCGCACCCGGCCAGATCATCGGCGGCCGACCGGGACATTCGCCCCTAGTCGACATGTCCGGAGACCAGATCACCGTGGACGGGCAGGTCGTCGGCCCCCACCTGACCGGACCGGCAGGCTCGAACGAGTTTGAATTACGCGGAGAGGGTTCACCCGTCGGCGTCCTGGCTCCGCCCGGACCCGGGTACTACTACACCGACAAACACGGCACGAACGGCGCTTGGCGATGGGTGAGCACCGGCAGCACGAACAACTCGTGGACTGGCGTCAGCGGTGCCACAGGACTGCGCAACGTCGCTGAGTGGTTCGACATTGCCACGGTCGGCGGCACTTGGACCATCACAACGAGCCGCACCGGGCAAGTCGTCACGATCTCGCTTCGAGGTGTCGTCACTGCGAGTGGGCAATCAAGCATGTCGTCCGTGATGCCGCCGGGATTCGTGCCGTCCTCGAACGCCATGGCGCCTCTGATGTCGCTATCGACCACCGGGCCGGCCGGCTTCGTCTATGCAACGCCGGACGGATCGACCGTGCTTGGCGTGGCTGGCGTCACCAGCACGGACATCGTCGTCGCGACGCTCTCCTATCAAACGGCCGACCAGTGGCCAACATCGCTGCCAGGCACTCCCGCCTGATCAGCATCTCGCCGCATCACTCACTCACACAAGGAGATTCAGTCATGGCAGCCACCATCGCCGACCAGATCGCAGCATCCCACGACGCGGACTTGCTGCAGCGCTTCATCGCAGCGGCCGAGATGGCAGGCATCGACGCACCTCAACAGTGGGCCGAGGCCAACCGCGGTCGGCTCGTCGCCGCATCAGTCGACGAAGGAGGCAGCACTGTCAGTTCGGTCTACGCCTACGCGCTCGCGACATACACAGGGCGTCCGGGCGAGAATCCAGCCGCGGTGACCGACGACCAGATCAAGGCCGCGGTCTCCGCTGTGCAAGGCGGGTCGACGCCGGCATGACCAGCAGGACGCGGCACCCACATCTCCCGGTGCTCGCGCTCCTCCTGGCGGCCGGCCACGCCACGATCGTCCTGCTGGCCCTCGCCGGCCGGACCGCGCCATACCTCGCTGGCGGCCGACACCACCTCGAGGGAGCCCTCGGGGTGTTGGACGCGGCGCCGCTCTGGGTGCCGTTGCACACAATCGCGTGTGTCGGGCTCGTGGCAGCCGCGGCGGACGCGGTGCCAACGCGGTTCGGCGACCAGGCGGCGCACGTTTCGGCCGGTGTGTACACCGCATGGGGCGTCATCACGTTCTCGTGGGCTGCGACTCGGCATCCGCCGGTGTCGCTGCTCGGACCATCCCTGACCCTGATCCTGGCCGGCGTCGCGTTCTGGACCGCGGCCGTCTGGGACGACGACCCGGAGGACTAGGCGTGTGGAACTTGACCCCGGAGTTGTGGCATCCGCACTGGTCGCACTCGCCGCAGGTATCGGCACCGTCGCGTCCTACCTCAACAAACGCGCCCGCACCACTCGCCGGGAACTACGCCGCACCCGAGAAGGGCTCGAGTTGTTCGCGACCTGGGCGCACCGGGCACGCATGCACGCGTCCGAGGGCGGCGTCACCCTGCCCGCATACCCGGCACGGCTCCGGCGCCTGATCCGCACTGACGAAGAGGACGAAGACGACGATGAAGCCTGACGACGACATCGACCCCGCGGAAGTCCCTGACCGGATCGCAGCCGGCGCGCCCGAAGACAGCGACGACGAAGGCCACGGGATACCGCTCAAGTGGTACCTCGCAACAGTCGCTGTTCTCGCGCTCGCCATCGGCCTGTCTGGGTGGATTGGGCAGCGCGCCTCGAACTCGGCCGAGCACAACCAGGCCCGGGCGCAGGCCGCACAGTCGACCGCCACCGCGGCCGCGAAGCAAGCAGACGACCTCGCGTCACAGGTCCAGGCCGCGTGCAAAGCATCCGGCTCGGCGCACGACACATTGACGAAGCTCGGCGTGTGCCAGCAGGCGGCGTCGGTGAAGTCCGCCCCGGTCGCGAAGACGTCGAAGCCGCCCCGGCGGGTCTCGTCGGTCGCGATCGTCAACCAGTCACTGATCGTCTCCTACAACGACGGCACCTCGGCGAACCTCGGGACAGTCGTCGGCAAGTCAGGTGCAACAGGCCCAGCCGGTAGGTCGGCCACCGGCAAAGCCGGCACACCTGGCAAGGACGCGACCGGGAAGCCGGGCGCCAAGGGCGTCGGGATCGTCTCGGCCCTGCCGAACGCCGCCGGGCACCTGATCGTCACCTATACCGATGGCAAAACCACCGACGCCGGGAAGGTTGTCGGCCCCGCCGGCAGCGATGGGAAGAAGGGCGATCCGGGCGTCAGCGTCACCGGCGTCGGCGTGTCCGACTCATACCACCTGCTCGTCACCCTCTCCAACGGGACCGTGACCGACGCCGGCCAACTGCCGCCCGGCCCGAAGGGCGACAAGGGCGACACCGTGACCGGGCCGCCCGGGAGAGACGGAGCCGACGGAAAGGACGGGAAGGACGGAGCCAACGGGAGGAACGGCACCGACGGCGCCACCCCCATCCGCTCTGAATGCGACAACGGGACTGCCGTGTTCGTGCTCTCCAACGGCGACAAGATTCCATCCGACATCGCCTGCACCCAGGCGACCACGCCGCCCACGGACCCGCCGACCTCACCTGACCCGACGTCGACCGCACCCTGATACGCGTTACGCGTATCCCGTAACTCCCACCAGCCCCGAGCCGAACCACGGCCGGGGCTCTCGTATGCCGCAGCAAGGAGACACCCCATGGCAGCGACCGCGAATGGCTGGCCCCAGCTGACGAAGTTCTCCGCCAGGTTCACCGCACCGACCGGCGCCTCGTGCACGGTCGCGTCGAAAGACCTCGCGATCCTGTTCGCCTACGTGGCGTGGCGGATGGATACCGAGGTCGCGCACCTGACGTCGGCATACGGCGGTCGCACGATCGCCCAGCAGATCGAGGTCTACCGGCAACAAGGGATCTCGAACCCCGACCTGTCCTCGAACCACATCTCGGGGACCGCGTGTGACTTCGCTAAGGCCGGCGTGGTCTACGAGCGCTTCCAGTCTGGCAAGTACCGCTCGGGGTACACCGCGGCGCAGGAGGCGCGGATCCGCGCGATCTGCGCGGCAACCGGGGTCATGCAGTGGGGCGGCGACTTCCGCGCCGGCTTCCGAGACCCGGTGCACGTCCAGGTCCGGGAGAACCTCTCAGTGCACGGCCAGCGCGTGGTCTCGGCTGCAGCGCTCGCCGCGGCTGCGAAGAAGATCGGCACCTGGGCCAAGGGCGTACAGAAGGTCGTCGGGGTCACCGCGGACGGCATACCCGGTCCGGCGACGATTAAGGCGGTCAGGACCTGGCAGGCGGCGAAGGAGCTCACGGTCGACGGGATCTGGGGCCCTGAGTGCGAGAAGGCTGCTGGCAAGACGACGCCGGCGCCGCCGGCGAAGTCTCCGCCGAAGTCACCGGCCAAGCCGGCGACGCAGCTCGCCGGCGTCGACGTGTCGTCGTTCCAGACGATCGCGCAGTGGAAGGCGCACTCCCCGAAGTTCGTGCTCGTCAAGGCCCACGAGGGCCTGTCCTGGCACGACCCGGCGTACGCGGCCCACCGTGCCGCCGTGCGCGGCGCCGGGCTGCTGCTGGGCGCGTACACGTACGCGTGGCCGGAGTACGACGCCGTCGCGTGCTGCACCGACTTCCTCGCGACCGCGGGTCTGCGGTCCGGCGAGGTCGGTGTCATGGACTTCGAGCCGTACAAGTCGACCTCGAGCCCGGCGACCTGGCCGGCGTGGCTGATCCGGTGGGGCACCGAGTACCGGCGCCGCACCGGTGTCTGGCCGTGGCTGTACGCCAACGACGACAAGCTCGGCCAGCTCGCTCAGCACGCCACCACCGCGCAGATGAACGTCCTTCGCCAGTGGCCGCTGTGGAAGGCCGCGTACGCCAGCACACCTGGCGCTCTGCACGGCTGGCCGTCGCTGACGTGCTGGCAGCACTCCGAGACCGGCATCGATCAGGACATCTTCTACGGCGATGCCGCCACGTTCCGCCGGCTCGGTATCGGCGGCGCGACCACACAACCCGTGAAAGAGGAGGGCGACGACATGCCCGACGCAGCACCCACCCACTCCTGGTCCGGGAAGCGAGCCCTGAAGAAGGGGTGGAACTCGGTCCAGGTCGACAAGTTCAGCACGGGCAAGCCGCAATACACGATCGAGACCGGCCCCGTGACCGGAACCTCGGACTTGTATGTCGCGGTCGATGGGCTGCCGCCCGGTCAGACGATCCAGATCCGTGCCGTGGAGTACGCGCAGAAGTCGGGCAAGTGGACGAAGGTCGCGTCGTATGGCGTGTCCGAGCATCAGACCACGAGCGGATCCACGTTCGCCCACCGTTCGCAGGTCATCAAGGTCGCGAAGGGCCGGCGCCTGTCCTGGGAGATCTACGTCCCGCAGGCGTGCCATCAACTGTCCGGGGTCGCCCGGGACCTCATCTGGAAGAAGGTCATCTCATGAGTAAGTCCACCACCGCGCCCCTGTCGCCTCGTGTCCCGTCCGCTGTTGGTGGCGGCGCGGCTGGCGCGTTCGTTTGCTGGTTGCTCGGCGTCTACGTGTTCGGCGCCGACAACTCTGCAGCTGCGGCCACCGATGCGATCGCTGCGGTCCCGTGGCCGGTGCTCGGTGTCGTCATCGGCGGGTTGACCGCGCTCGGTGGCTGGCTGCCGAAGGACCTGGCGTCCGACCTATTCCAGACCGATGACACCGCGGCGTACGGTTCGGTCGCCGGCCAGCCGGCGGTCGAGGACGTCGACGAGGTCGAAGACACCAGCCTCGACGAAGCGATCGAGGACGGCACCACGGGAGACGACAACCTGCCCTCCTGATCGTCTCGTTGGCATCAAAAGGCGCCCCACAGATCTGCGGATCGGTGGGGCGCCTTTTGCGCGTTGTCACGTCGAATGCACGGTCACGAGTTCACCAGTTGGTGAGCTCGTTGGTATGACACGTCCATCGCCTTGCCGATGTCGCGCACGGTGAGGCCGTCGTCTTTCAGCTCGCGCGCTGCTTCACGTGAGGCTTCGGCTGCCGCCCGGTTTGCTTCCGCGGCTTGCTTGCGGAGCCGTTCCGCGTCAGCCATTCGTTGTCGGACGTGCTCGGGGAGTTCGATGATGATGTCGGCGATTTCGATGTCTTGCTCGTCGACCTTCAGCATTAACGCGGCGAGGTCCGTGGCCATCGGGGCAACGTCGGCCAGGCTTCGAGCCTGGGTCCAACGGTCGACCTCGGGGACGTGGACCAGCCACCACTTGCCGTCGCGCCGCACCTTCGCGGTGATCTTCACTTGCGCCACCAATCCTTTCCGAGTTCGCTCTCGCACTCCCGCCAGATGATCCGGGCCATCTGCTCGGTGATCTCCTTGTGTCGCGGGATCGGGATCATCGTGCCGTCGAGGTCGTACAGGTCGTGCTTCTTGCCGTGGTTCTCGAAGGTCCAGGACCGACCCTGTTGCTTGGCGGCCTTCTCGATTCGCTTGATCACGGCTTTCCTGTTCACGAGATTAGTCTATGGCACACTAGACAATCAAGTCAAGCCAGACCTAGACAAAAGAGGTACGAGGTTCCGGCCACCCACACTGGCGGACGACTCGGTCGAACGCCTCCGTGATCTCTCGCGGCGTCCCGCCATGCCGACGTACCTTCTCCGCAGCCTCGGAGGCCACGACGTACAGGGCGTGCTGGTAAGCCAGGATCTCGTCGGTGGTCACGGTTACCATCGTTCTCGTTCGTGGGCGAACACAGAAGGGCCCCCGCTCGACTCGGTCGAGCGGGGGCCCTTTTCTGCGTGAGTCGCCAGGTTATCGCGTCCGCGGGAGCGAGTTGAAGCGATCGGCGAACGCCTGGGCCGCGGCTTTGTCAGCCTTGTCGATCTGCAAGAGAAAGACGGGCGCCGTGATCTGTCGAATCGTCAGCCAATGGTGGAAGCGGTGCCGCTTCGACAGCAACGGCACGGCGCCGAAGAGACCGGTCATGTCCGCTGTGTATTCAGGGTCTGGCGGGCCCCAGTGAACGGTCGCGACCAAGTTGCGGAGCGGCCGCACCTGGCCGTTGGGCAGTTGAAGCTGGTCCCCGCGAACTATGAACAGACCCTTGAAGTCGAGTTCGGCATCGCCAGCGCTCGCGGGAACGTCAGATGCAGCCGTGGGTGGTGGTGATGGTTGGGCTGCCGGTCGAGCGCGCTGTTGGCGCTGAGCTTCGGCCTTTGCCTTGATCTCGGCCAGGCGCCGGTTCTTCTTGTCCTCGATCTCCGCCGCCTTGCGTTGGTAGCGCTCCTTGCGTGCCGCAGCTGCTGCCTGCCGCTCTGCCTTGCCCATCAGATCTCCCCATGTCAGCGTGCGGTGCAGCGTACGCGAAAGGGGCTCGCTCGACCGGCAGTCGAACGAGCCCCCTTCTCTCGGAGTCAGGCTGCGGGCGGTATGCCGCTGATCGCGTGCGAGAGCGCCGCGTCGTCGACGTCGGTGTAGATCGCCGTTGACGAGATCGACAGGTGCCTCATAGCGCGCTGCGTCGTCCGCAGGTTGCCACCGGACGACCGGAGCGTCTGCGTCCCGTAAAAGTGCCGCAGCGCGTGCGGTGTGCCTGGCACGCCGGCGCGAACCATAGCCCGCTTGATCGCGGTCGACACCGAGCACCGGTGCACGTGCCCGAGCTCCGAAGAGGTTGGGAACCACCATCCGCGAGCGGGCATGTTCTCGACCAGGTCGACGAGCAGCGGGTGCAGCGGCAAACTCGCCTCGTGGCCACCCTTGCCGCGTACGAAGATCAGCCCGTCGTGCACGTCCTCTCCGCGGATCTTCGCGATCTCGTGCACCCGCAAGCCGGCATACCCACCGAGCAAGATGTAGGCCCGCGTGACAGCCGCACGCGGGTCCGAGCAAGCCCGGAGCATGTCCTCGACCTGCGCGACCGTCAGCGGACGAGGCTGCCCATGCTGCGCTCGCGGCCGCGGAAGCTGCCCGGTCGGATCATCCCCTCGTCGGCCGGTCTCGTGCAGCCACTTGTAGAACGCCCGCACCTGCGCCCGGTACGTCGCCTTCGTCGACCGGGTCACCTGCTCGCCGGTACGGGAATCTCGTAGCGTCGACAGCCACTCCGTGAGTTCATCCGCGCTCGCGGTGAGCGGGTCGATCCCGGCCTTAGCGATGCGCAGCAGCGTGTAGGTGCGGCTACTGATCGTGCGGTCGGAGTGCCCGGAGGCAAGCCCGAAGTTTCGCCATGCTCTCAGCAGATCGCTCACCGGCTCCTCAATCGGCAAAGCGGGTTCGTGCCATGTGACGGATGATGACAATGTGACGGGTGTTACATAGTTCATCTCTCGGTTTCTATCCCGCCACACGGCCTCCCGTCTGCGTTTCGGACCAACGGAATTCAGATCCTTCCCAGCGGAACTCATGCTTTACCCCCTGATTTCGGCATGCCCGGAACCTGCTGATTGACGGCTTCGGTCCACAGCTCGTTCTCAATCTCGCTGGTGACCTCGTAAGCACACGAGCGCAGGTCGGGCCACCCGCCGGAGGAGCCGAACCCGAATTCGGTGAAGTCATCCTCACCGGGCTGTCGCCGAGTGATCGTGTACTCGATGCGGTATTGGGTCTCGTCCATCATCGATCACCCTGCTGATTGCGGGCCTGCGCCACGAGGGCCTTTCCCTCGGGGCTCCGATAGCAGCGTCGACACAGGCCGTGCCCACCGTGCATCCGGTGGCCCTCGGGGACCAGGTGGCCACCTTCGTACTCACGAGATCCTGGCGTCATCGGGATGCCGCAGAGGAAGCACGGGTCACCCATGCGGACGTGTGGCTCTGTCCTCCATCGATTTGTGTGGGTGGTCATCGCGCACCCTCACTCTGCTGGTTCGCGGCACGAATGGCCTCACCTCGCGTGGTGACTGGCACCATCCCCTGCGCGCACTCGTCGACCGCTCGGTTCCGCTCTAGGAATGCCTCAACATCGCGCTGGTCGGCGAAGATCAGAGCTTCCTGGCCATGGCCAACATCGACCACCAGGACGATCCGGCTCATTCGGAATCACCGCCTGCAACCTGCTGATTTCGTTCCCGCTCGGCTCGGTTCGCCTTGGTGACGTGCAGGTGCAGCGATCGAGACGATTTGAATGACTTGCCGCACACGCAGGTCCGCCAGTCGCACAGTTCAAGGTCATGTGCGTGGTTCATCTCTGCTCCTCGCTGAAAATGAGTCGGTATGCCGGGTAGTCGATTCCGCCGTCGGCTCGCTTCGCCGGCTTGATCCGGTTTTGGCAGATGGAGACGAGGGTCTTGCCGCTGGCGAGCTGTGCCTCGTCGTGCAGCTGCTTGTTGTAGAAGAGGTGCCCCTCGCGCTGGTACGGCGCACCGTCGGCGACGGTTAGGAATCGGGTGTCGAGCTGTGGCGCGGTGGTCCAGCCGGTCCAGTGGTTGAAGGTGACTTCGCCGGCCCGGTCGACGGTCAGAATGCCGGTGCGGTCCTGCGCGGTGGCGCGTCCCCACCCTGCGCCGTCCTGGCCGGTGTTGCTGACCCAGGTTGGGGCTGCGGTGATCTCGATGCGGTTGGCGCCGGCTTTGCGTGCGGCCTCGATCCAGTAGACGACGGTGCGGCCCTGGTCGTCGTTGTCCGCCTTCGGAAGCAGCTGGTTGCCGTACTGGCTGATATGGAGCCGGCCACCGTCCTGCGTGATGGCGGTTGAGTTCACGATGCCGTGGTTCTCCGAGAGCGTGTCGCCAAATAACCAGACCGTGCGGTTCGGTGTGAGCTGCACGGAGATCCCGACGTCGGCGGCGCCCCACTCGTCTACGTCGAGCTTGTCGAACATCGCCTGGTAACCGGCGGCGGTGGTCGGTGCTGCAATCATCGGCGCGCCGGGCTCGGTGGCCGCAGTTGCCTCGACGAGCGACCGGGTCCCGAGTTGGTGCACGCCCAGGTAGGGAACCGCGAACAGTCCGGCGACGCCAGCTGCGATCAGCGCGACGTTGCGAATCGTGCGCCGACGCGGAAATCGTTGCAGCGCCCGGAAGTTGGCGTTCATGCTGCGTCCTGCAGCAGCTCGAAACGTCGAACCTTCGGATCAGAAGGTTTGGGGTTCGAATCCCTACGGGTGCACGTACTGAGTTGAGACAGTGCAAGACCCCGGCAGGCGGAGACGCTCGCCGGGGTTTTCTCATGTGCGGGCTGCTTCCGGCGGTGGCCCTATGCTCACGGCACCGCATCGTTCAGAGGAAGGGCAGCCATGACCCAGCTGATCGAGGTCGTGGGTGCGGTCCTCGTCCGTGACGACAGGGTGCTGGCTGCACGACGCGGCCCGTCGATGGCACTCGCCGGGTTGTGGGAGTTTCCGGGCGGCAAGGTCGAGGCCGGCGAGTCCCCCGAGCAGGCGCTGATCCGCGAGGTGCGCGAAGAGTTGCTGTGCGAGATCTCGGTCGGCGAACACGTGGAAACCACCTCGCACACCTACGAGTTCGGCACCGTCACCCTGACGACCTTCTTCGCGGCGGTCGAGTCGGGCGAACCGCAGCTGACCGAGCACGACGAGCTGCGGTGGGTCCCGGCAGCCGAGTTGCGGAGCATCGAGTGGGCACCGGCCGACGTGCCGGCCGTGGAGCACGTGATGCGCGTCCTTGGCTGATGCCGCGATCGGCTGAATCGTGCGCTGCCGCAACGGTTTGGCCCGGTCCACTTGTGAAACACCGACGTAACGCGGCGGCGATACCGTCGCAGCATGAGTTCCGCAGGTGCCCGGATCCGGGCCGGCCACGAGGGTGATCTCGAGGAGTTGACCCGGATCTACAACCACTACATCGAACACACCCAGATCACGTTCGACGTCGAGCCGTTCACCGTCGAGCAGCGCCGGCCGTGGTTCGACGCACACCCCGCCCACGGTCGGCACCGACTGCTGGTGGCAGAGGCGGACGACCGAGTTCTCGGGTATGCCACGAGCAGCCCATTCAGACCCAAGGCGGCATACGCCACGACCGTGGAGACCACCGTCTACCTTGCGCCGGAGCACACCGGCCGCGGCCTGGGCAGCCGGCTCTACTCGGCGCTGCTCGAGACGTTGCCGACCGAGGGCGTCCACCTGGCCGTCGCGGGTGTCACCGTGCCGAACGAAGCGTCACAGCGGCTGCACCTGCGGTGCGGCTTCCGGCAGGTCGGTGTGTTCGAGGAGGTCGGGCACAAGTTCGGGCGCTTCTGGGATGTCGCGTGGTTCCAGCAACGGTTGTGACAGCGCGCCGCTAGGGTCTTGTCGTGAAGCGGTGGTCGACGGCGTGCACGGTCCTGGCCTCGGTGCTGCTCTTCTTCGGCATCGCCGCAGGCCTGGTCAATCACAACGTGCTCGACGAGCAGACGTTCGCACGCAACGTCGACCAGGTGCGTCAGGACCCGGACGTCTCGCGCGCGATCGGCGAGCGGATCGCGCAGGAGACGATCCGTGCGAACCCGAACCTCGTCGTCCTGCGGCCGGCCGTCGAGAGCGTGAGCATCTCACTGGCGGGCAGTTCGACACTCAGTCCGTTGGTCCGCCACTCTGCGGCAGTCCTGCACCAGTCCGTGACCGGCGAGCAGTCCGACGGGATCGCCATCCGGCTGCTCGACATCGGCACGGTCCTCAGCGGTGTCCTGCCGTCGGTGTCACCGACTGCTGCAGAACACATCTCGCCGGACATGTCCGTGACGCTGGCGCAGGTCAGCAACCACTCCATGTCCGGGCGGCTCATCCAACTGGTGCGCTGGTGCGGCCTGTTGAGTTGGCTGCTCCCGGTGCTCGCGTTGCTGTTCTTCGCGGCCGGTGTGACCGTGGCTCCGGATCGGCAGCAGGCAGCGACGCGCTCCGGCTTCGGCATCGCCGCGTGCGGCGGGGTCGTCGCGTTGCTCACCGTCGTGGGGTCGATCGCCGCGTCGTTGCAGGACGAGAAGACGTTGACCGGCGCCCTCGTGTCGGCCGGCTGGTCCCGACTCGCGGCACAGCTCTGGTGGTGCGCGGCCCTGGCGATTCTCATCGGCCTGGTGGTCGTCGCCGCCACATCCGCCCGGTTGCCGGACGCGGACATCGGTGCGCTCGCCCAGCGCGGCTGGCAATTGGTGACGACCCGGCCGGAGAGCCGACGTGCCATCGCCGGCCGCGGCGCCGGCCTGCTGATCCTCGGGGCCGGCGCCATCTTCCGGCCCGGGCTCACCTTCGGAGTCCTCGCCGGGCTGGCCGGCATCGTCATACTCGTCACCGGCCTGGCCGAACTCGCTTACGCCGCAGGCTTTCGACCCCGCGCGACGACCGAGGACGGCGAGCCGGACGAGGCCCCGCGCCAACGTCGGATGGCGACCCGCATCGCCCTCGTTGCGAGCGCGCTGGTCGTCGCGGCACTCGTGGTGGTCGCTCTGCTACCGCCGTCCGAGCCGGCGACTGCAGCGGATGCCACGACCCAGGAGTCGACCGCGAGCCACGCGTGCAACGGACACGTCGAGCTCTGCGACCGCAGGTATGACGACGTGTCGTTCCCGGCGGCACACAACGCGATGTCCGCCGCGGACGAACCCGGCTGGTACATCGGAGAACAGTCGACCGGGATCATCGGAAGTCTCGACGCCGGTGTCCGGGTGCTGCTCGTCGACAGCTACTACGGCCAACACTCCAAGAAGCCCGGCCTGGTCATCACCGCCCCGCAGAGCCGGGAGGCCGCGATCGCGGAGGCCAAGAAGGCGTACGGCACGAGCGTGGTCGCCAGTGCCGCACGGCTGCGCGAGTCCGTGACGTCCGCACCGGTCGGCCCCGTCGGCGCATACCTCTGCCACGGCCTGTGCGAGCTCGGCTCGACCGAGTGGGAACCGACGATGGCGAAGGTCCGCACCTGGATGGCGGCGCATCCGCGCGAGGTGATCACCTTCTTCGTCGAGGACAACGTGTCCCCGGCAGACACGGCGAAGGTCTTCCGTGCCGCCGGCCTGATGCCCTACGTCTACACCCCGCAGAACGGCAAGCCCTGGCCGACGCTGGGATCGATGATCTCCTCCGGCAAGCGACTGGTCGTGCTGATGGAGCGGCACGGCGGAGGCAGCCAATACCCTTGGCTGCTACAGGGATTCGACTGGGTGCAGGACACGCCATACACCAATCCGACGGTGGCCTCCCTGTCCTGCCGCCTCAACCGCGGGACCAAGTCCGACGACCTGCTGATGCTGAACTACTGGCTGGCCAACTTCAACACGATGGTCACCGACGCCCGCACGATCAACAAGTACGACGTGCTGTGGCCCTACGCCTCCAAGTGCGAGCAACAACGCGGCCAGATCCCGAACTTCGTGGCAGTCAACTACGCCAGCGAAGGTGACCTGCTCAAGGTCGTCGACCAGCTCAACGGCATCGAGTAGTCATCGGCTGCGCGGGTCGTAGCGATGCAGTTCCTCCGACGACAGGTGTGCGCGCAGGTCCGACAGCGTTCCGGTGACAGCGCCATCCGAGCGTGCCTGAACAAGAACATTGCCCAGCGCCGTCGCCTCCACCGGTCCGGCGATCACCGGCAGCTCGCATCGGTCCGCCGTCAGCTGGCACAGCAACGCGTTCTGCGCGCCGCCTCCGACGAGGTGGATCACCTCGATCCGCTTGCCGGACAACGTTTCCGCCTGCTGCACGGTGCGCCGGTAGGCGTCGGCCAGGCTGTCCAGGATGCAGCGCACCACCTGCACCGGATGCTCGGGCACCGGCTGACCGGTGCCCGAGCACTCCTCACGGATCCGTCCCGGCATGTCGCCCGGGTGCAGGAACACCGCAGCGTCCACGTCCACCAGCGCGCCCGTGCCCAGGGTGGCGGCGCCCGCGAGCAGCGTCGGCAGGTGCTGCGGGTCACCGTCGGCCGCCCACTGCCGGAGGCTTTCCTGCAGCAGCCACAGACCCATCACGTTGCGCAACAGTCGCACGGTCCCGTCGAGCCCGAGTTCGTTGGAGAAGTTGGCTTTTCGTGCGTCCTCGGTCAGCATCGGTTCGGCCAGTTCCACCCCGACCAGCGACCACGTGCCGGAGGAGATGAAGGCGAAGTCAGCGGTCCGGGCGGGCACTCCGACCACCGCCGATGCCGTGTCATGCGAACCGACCCGGATCACCGGCACGCCTGCCTGACCCGTCGAGCCGTCGGTCACCGGGCCGGCGTGGCTCCCGGGGTGCACGATCGGCGCGAACAGGTCCCGCGGCAGCCCCAGCTCGGCGAAAACCTCGGTTGCCCAGTCCTTTCGGCGCTGGTCCAACAGGCCGGTTGTCGACGCGTTCGTCAGCTCCGAGCCCAACGTTCCGGTCAGTCGGTGCACGATCAGGTCGGGAATCAGCAGCGCGTGTTGCGCCGACCGGAGCTCAGTCGACCGCCGTTCGGCATACAGCTGGTAGACCGTGTTGATCGGCAACCGTTGTATGCCGGTGAGCGCGAAGAGTCGCTCCGGGTCGATCACCGCATCGACCTGCTCGGGTATGCCGTCGGTGCGCTCGTCGCGGTAGTGGACGGGGTTCCCGAGCAGTTGGCCGCGCTCGTCCAACAATGCGTAATCGACCGCCCACGAGTCGATTCCGATCGCGGACGGCTCGTCGCCGCACGCCCGCAGACCGGTCACGATCTCGTGCCAGATGGACTCGATGTCCCATTGCAGGACCCCGTCGATCCGGATCGGGACGTTGTCGAAGCGATGCACCTGCCGGAGCCGGATCTGTGAGGATCCACCGATCTCGCCGATCATCACCCGGCCCGAGGAGGCACCGAGATCGACCGCGGCATACCTGCGCGCTCTCCCGAGGACCATGTCAGCGCAGGAAGGCGGCCGGCACGCCGGCATCGACCGGGATGTGCGCACCGGTCGTCTGGGACAGGTCACCGCCGGTGAGCGCGAAGACCGCCGCCGCGACGTGCTCGGGCAACACCTCCTTCTTCAGCAGGGTGCGGCCGGCATAGAACGCGCCGAGTTCCTCCTCCTTCACGCCGTAGACGGCCGCCCGATTCGCGCCCCAGCCACCGGCGAAGATTCCCGAACCACGGACCACCCCATCGGGATTCACGCCATTGACCCGGACCCCGATGCCGCCGAGTTCCGCAGCCAGCAGGCGCACCTGGTGGGACTGATCGGCCTTGGCGGCGCCATACGCGATGTTGTTGGGGCCGGCGACCAGGCTGTTCTTGCTGGAGATGTAGACGATGTCGCCGCCCATCCCCTGCTGCTCGAGCACCCGAGCCGCCTCGCGGGCGACCAGGAACGAGCCACGGGCCATCACGTCGTGCTGCAGATCCCAGTCGGCCGCGGAGGTCTCCGCAAGTGCCTTCGACACCGAAAGGCCGGCGTTGTTGACGACGAGATCGACTCCGCCGAAAGCGAGTACGGCGGCATCGAGAGCCGCCGCGATGGCCTTCTCGTCGGTCACATCGACCGTCACCGGCACCGCCACGTCGGTCGTGCCGATGGCCGCCGCGACGTCGGCAGCCGCCTGCCTGTCACGATCGGCGATGACCACACAGGCGCCCTCGGCGGCGAGCCGCTGGGCGATGGCCCGACCGATGCCGGACCCGGCGCCGGTGACGAAGGCGACCCGGGTGGCCAGCGGCTTCGGTGCCGGCATACGCGCGAGCTTCGCCTCCTCCAGCGCCCAGTACTCGATGCGGAACTTCTCCGCATCGGAGATCGGCCGGTATGTCGAGATCGCCTCCGCGCCGCGCATCACGTTGATGGCGTTGACGTAGAACTCACCCGCGACACGTGCGGTCTGCTTGTTCTTGCCGAAGCTGAACATGCCGATCCCCGGCACGAGGACGATCGCCGGATCCGCGCCGCGCATCGCCGGCGAGTCCGCCGTGGCGTGCGCGTCGTAATAGGCGGCGTACGCGGTGCGGTACTCGGCGTGCAGCTCACGCAGACGCGTGATCACCTCGTCGATCGGTGCACTCGGCGGCAGGTCGAGAACCATCGGGCGCACCTTGGTCCGCAGGAAGTGGTCCGGGCAGGACGTCCCGAGTGCCGCGAGCCGTGGATGCTCCACCGACGCGAGGAAGTCCAGGACCACGTCGCTGTCGGTGAAGTGACCGACCTGTGGCTGATCGGTGGAGGCCAGCCCCCGGATCACCGGCGCCAGCGCGGCAGCGCGGGTATGACGCTCCGCCTCCGACAGCGGGGCGTTCGCCGCGATGCGATCCCCGAACGGCGACTTCTTGCCCTGCTTCGCGATGAAGCTCTCGGCCTCGTGAATGATGGTCAGCGAATTGTGCTCGCATTCCTCGCTGTTCGCGCCCCACGCAGTGATGCCGTGTCCGCCCAGGACACAGCCGATGGCTTGCGGGTTGTCCCTGGCGACCTGCGCGATGTCCAGGCCGAGCTGGAAGCCGGGGCGCCGCCACGGCACCCATACGACGCGGTCGCCGAAGCACTCGCGGGTGAGCGCCTCACCGTCCGCAGCGGTGGCGAGGGCGATCCCGGAGTCCGGGTGGAGGTGGTCCACGTGCGGCGCCGCCACCAGTCCGTGCATAGCGGTGTCGATCGACGGCGCCGCACCGCCCTTGCCGTGCAGACAGAAGTCGAACGCCGCTACCATCTCGTCCTCACGGTCCACCCCGGGATAGACGTCGGCCAGTGCACGCAGCCGGTCCAGCCGCAACGCCGCCAACCCGGAGGCCGTCAGCGTGCCGAGGTCGCCGCCGGAACCCTTCACCCACACGACCTCGACGTCGTGATCGGTGACGGGGTCCACGACGGTGCCCTTGGCCGAGGTGTTGCCCCCGGCGAAGTTGGTGTTGCGCGGATCCGCTCCCAGCCGGTTGGACCGGCCGATCAGGTCCTCGACCGTGCCCATCAGGCGCCCCATCCCGCCTGTGCGCCGCCGACCCGATCGGCAGCGATCCGCTCGGCGTACCCGGAAGCGGCATAGGCGGCCATCGGATCGGCGCTCAGGCCCTGCTCCTCGCGGAGCGCGGCGAGCATCGGCCGCACATCGGTGTTGAACGCATCCATCAGAAGTCCGTTGGCTCCCAACACATCTCCGGCCTCTTGCGCTTCGTCCAGTGCCGTCAGGTCGACCGCCATCGCCTTGGCGGTCGCCTCCTGCACGTTCATCACCGAGCGGATCTCGCCGGGGATCTTCGGCTCGATGTTGTGGCACTGGTCAAGCATGAACGCGATCCCGCTGTCGTCGGCGAAACCGCCGCCGCAGCGCACCTCGAAGAGGATCCGGAAGAGCTGGAACGGGTCCGCGGCACCGACGATCAGGTCGTCGTCGGCGTAGAAGCGTGAATTGAAGTCGAAGGCGCCGAGCTTCCCCAGTCGCAGCAGCGAGGCGACGATGAATTCGATGTTCGTCCCGGGCGCGTGGTGCCCGGTGTCGACGCAGACCTTCGCCTTCTCGCCCAATGCGAGGCAATGGGTCAGCGCGGTGCCCCAGTCGGGCACGTCCGTGGAGTAGAACGCCGGCTCGAACAGCTTGTACTCCAGGATCAGTCGCTGGTCGTCGCCGAGCTGCTCGTAGACGGTGCTCAGGACCTCGGCGAGCCGCTCCTGGCGTGCCGAGATCGAGTCCTGCCCGGGATAGTTCGTGCCGTCGGCGAACCACAGCTTCAGGTCACGAGAGCCCGTCTCGTTCATCACCTCGACGCACCGCAGCAGGTGGTCCAGGGCCTTGCGACGGATGGCGGGATCGGGATTGGCCACGCTGCCCAACCGGTAGTCGTCGTCCTGGAAGACGTTGGCGTTGATCGTGCCGAGCCGGATGCCGTGGTCGACCGCGTATGCCGCGAGCTTGCCGTAGTCCTCGACCTCGTCCCACGGGATGTGCAGTGCGACTTTGCCTGCGGCGCCGGTGAATTCGTGGACCGTGGCTGCGTCGGCGACCTTCTCGAAGGGGTCTCGCGGGACGCCCGCCTGGGAGAACACCTTGAAGCGGGTGCCGGAATTCCCGAACGCCCAGGACGGCAGCTCGATCGACTGTGCACGAAGCACCGGTCCGGCGGCCTCCAGATCGACCATGACTTTGCCTTCTTTCTGTTGGTATGACGTGCCGTCGCGCGCTCCGGTCAGGGAGCGACCTCGACGAGCTCGATCCCGAGCAGGTCGGCGACGTTGCGCAGTTGCGGCAGCTGATCGCCGATCGCCAATGCCCAGTGGTGACTGATGGCGGAAGCACTCCAGGCATCCGTCCAGATGCCCGGGTCGCAACCGAAGTCGACCCGTGAGGTCGTGTTGCCGATCTGCAGCAGCGGGCCGGGAACGACCTCACCGCGAGACGCGACGAAACGGTAGGTCCCATCACGCAATTGGGCGATCCCGAACGTGGTGACGGGTCCGCGTCGGACCTCCAGCTCGACGGAGACGCCCCAGCCGCGTTTGCCGTGGTAGACGCCCAGCCCGCGCAGGGTCGGCTTGCCCTCGGCGATCGCCAGGTGGGCCGGTCCGTCGTGGCCCATCTCGACGACGTCGTCCACGAAGTTGAGCGCCTGGAACTCGGTGAACGAACCACCGGCACCGAGTCGGTCGGTGATCAACATCGCCAGCGAGGTGCGCAACTCGTACTCACCGGCGGCCGGTATGCCGCGGGCGGTCAACAGCGACGCCCCGAGGATCATGCCGGCACCGAGCCGTTCGTGCTGTTCGCCCTCCAGACCACGGTGGTAGTAGGCCAACGAGTCCAGTTCGAAGTCGTCGGCGAGCCGGTCAAGTCCAAGCGAAACCCTTGCCGCCCAACGGAAATCGTCGTCCGCGACGGTCTCGTCGATCGTGAAGAGCTCGCGGGTCAGCGCCATACGCTCGTCGACCTCCGGCTCGGTGACCGCGGCTGCGCGGACACGCAGGTCGTCGAACTCGAGCACCTCCACGTGCCCGCCGAGGTTGGCTGTCACGAGGGTGAGATCCGTCGACACGTCCAGCATCCCCGGATAGAGGTGACCCATCAGCCCGTGCCGGCCGCGCTGCAGACTCGCCCGGACCCCGGCGGCACGCACCCACTGCTCGATGCGCTGCCAGGCGCGCTCGTCCTCGACATACCCGGAGACGGAGCGGAACGGGATGCCGCACCGTTCAAAGGTGTTCGCCATTTCCGGCAGCGGGCACGCGCCGCAGTAGGCCAGCCACGCGCCGGTGTCGAAGGTCGCGTGATCCATCGCCTCGGTCGGTTGCAGGTTCAGCAACAGGACCGGAGCGTTGGCTCGCTGGGCGACCGGCACCAGCATGTTGGCGGTCATGTAGGTCGTGAGGAATCCGACGATGAGGTCGCAGCCCGCGGCCCGCAGGCGTTCGGCCGCCGCCGCGCCTTCCTGCGGGTCGGAGATGAATCCGACGTCGACCACCTCGCAGTCGAGCGCCGCCAGCCGCTCGCTGACCCGTGCGGCCGATCGCTGCAGCTGCGGCAGCAGCGAAGGGAACTGCGGCCAGTAGGCGCCCAGCCCGCCGGCGACGAGGCCGATCTTGGTGCGTCGCAACGACTTTCGACTCAGCAGGGAGCCTGCATCCGAGGATGTGCTGGCTGTCATGAGGTTCCTTCCACGCGGGACAGCTGGTCCTCCAGGTTGAAGATCAGGTCGAGTACCTCGAACCCCTCATCGGCCGGTGTGCCGTCCAATCCGACGAAGAAGCGAGCCATGTCCGCCTGCCACCGGGCGTTGACCTCGGTCGTGGCCATGGCGCGCTGGGCGGCGTCGAGATCGGCGGTCTCGACATACCCGACGATCAGACCGTCCGTGCGAGCGAAGATCGAGTATTCGCTCCAGCCCGCATCGTGCAGCGCCTGCAGCATGTCCGGCCAGACTTCGGCGTGCCGCTCGCGGTAACCCGCGAGCAGCTCCGGACGCACTTGCAGGACAAAGCAGTTCGGCCGCGATCGTCCCTTCTCCTCGGGCATCGTCGGCTCAGAAGTTGAACTTGTCGATGTTGTTCTTGTCGAACACGGTCGGCGGTCCGAGCACCACGGAGGGGCCGACGTCGCCCGCGGGAGCGAGCACCTTGTACGACCCGAGATTGCCGGCCTTGAACGTCGCACCGGTGTCCATCGTCGTATTGCCGGATGCCAGTGCGGCCGCGGCATACCCGGCCAGGTAGCCCAGCTTCGACGGGTCCCACAGCGCGAACTTCTGCACCGTGCCGTCCTTGACGTAGGCCCGCATCTGCGACGGCAGCCCGAGCCCGGTCAGCGCGATCTTCACGTTCTTGTGCGTGGACAGGTACTGCGCCGCGGTCGAGATGCCCACCGTGGTCGGCGAGATGATCCCCTTGAGGTTCGGGTATGCCGAGATGAGCCCCTTCAGCACGTTGAGCGAGGTGGCGGGGTCGTCGTTGCCGTAGACGGTCGTGACCAGCTTCATCTTCGGGTACTTCTTCAACTGCTGCTTCATGTAGCCGATCCAGGCATTCTGGTTCGTCGCGCTCTGTGCCGCCGACAGGATCGCGATCTGACCGGTGGAGTTCAGCTGCTTGGCCATCAGGTCCACCTCGCTGGTGCCGATGGTCTTGGTGTCCGCCTGGTTGATGAACAAGTGTTGCGGGCTGTTGCCACAGGAGATGTCGGAGTCGAAGGACAGGATCTTGATCCCCGACTTGGCCGCCTGGTTCAGGCTGGGACACAACGCTTTCGGATCGTTGGCCGCGATGACGATCGCATCAGCCTTCGCCTGGATGGCCGCCTGCACGGAAGGGATCTGCGCCGCTGCGGTGTCGGCGGTGCCGCTGCTGACGACGACCTTGCCACCGAGTTCCTTCAGTGCCTTCTGGCCACCCTTGTCGGCGAGCACCTCGTAGGGGTTCTGGGTGTCCTTGGGGATGAAGTAGACGGTCAGTCCCTTCTTCGGGCTGCCGCCGCCGGACGCGGCGGCGCTGCCGGTCGACCCTCCGGTCGCTGACGAGTCGCCGTTCCCGGTCGATTGGGACGAACAGCCGGCGACCACGACCAGGGCCGCTGCTGCGACTGCGGCGGAGATGGCACGCGAGTTGCGGGTTCTCCCGATTACTGTGAGTTGCATTGTCGATCCTTCCGTTTCGTGCGATGCGCCACCGCACCCGACCTGAGACACGGGACCGTCGTCGGCCCGTGGTGTTCTGCCGTCGTCAACTCCCCCGCCGGGCCGTGAGCCGCGTCCGGGCACGTGCCACCAGGTCGCCGCCGTTGGCGACGATCACGCTGATCAGCAGCAGCAGCCCGGTGATCACCTGTTGCTTCTCCGCCTCCACGTGTGTCTGGGTGAGGATCATCTGCAGCGCGCCGAAGATCACCACCGAGAGCAGGACCCCGAGGATGGTGCCCCTGCCACCGAAGATCGACACGCCCCCGAACAGCACGATCGCCACGACGTTGAGCTCCAGGCCGGTGCCGGCGGTGTAGCTCACGGACGCGTTCTGCAGCGTCAGCAGGATGCCGGCCAGTGCGCAGATGAGCCCGGAGGCGACATACAGCCAGAACTTCACCCACGGCACCCGGACACCACTGAACGACGCTGCCTCCGGCTGCAGGCCGATGGCGTGCAACGAACGTCCGAAAGGTGTTGCGTGCAGGACGATTCCGGCGATCACCGCAAGCACGATGAAGATGAGGGTGGAGTACGAGATCGCGCCGCCGGGGATCGACTCGGTGCCGATCTTGGTCAGCCCGTCCGGGAACTGATCGTCGCCGACGCCCGGAACGGTCAACGCGCCGAGCAGGATCTGTGCGATGCCGCGGAACAGGGTCAGCGTGCCGATCGTGACCGCGATCGACGGAAGAGCCGTGTAGGCGACGAGCACACCGTTCAGTGCGCCGCCGACCGCGCCGATGACCAGGGCCGCGATCATCGCCGGCCAGATGCCCCATCCGTGGTGCCAGAGGAAGCCCATCAGTGATCCGGCGAGTCCGAGCATCGACGCGACCGAGAGGTCGATCTCGCCGGTCATGACGATGAAGGTCATCGGCAACGCCATCAGGGCGATGAAGCCGGTGTTGATGCCGGCGTAGAAGATCGTCGACTGGCTCAGGAAGGTCGACGACTGCGTCGAACCGAAGATCACCACGGCGATCAGGACGATGACGAGGCCGCCCTCCCACCGCACGAGGTCGCGCCACGACATCGCGCTCGTCGAGCGTCCGGGTCGGCCCGCGGGCGCGGCGTGCACGTCAGATGTCACGGTGTGCTCCCTCCGTGTTGCGCAATTTCTGCGTGACGCGCAGCGTCAGCCATCGGTCGAACGCGATCGCCGCCAGCAGGAGCGCTCCGGCGATCGCCTGGTTCCAGGAGGCACTGATGCGCGCCGCCACGAGTGCGAGGTTGATCGTGTTCAACAGCAACGCGCCGAGCGCCGCACCGAAGACGGATCCGCTGCCGCCGAAGATCGCCACGCCACCGACGACCACCGCGGAAACGACGGTGAGTTCGTAACCCAGCCCCGAGTTGTTGTTGACCTGTGCGTACTGCGCGAGGAACAACGCTCCGGCCAGTCCGGCCAGCGCGCCGCTGATGACGAACGCGGTCAGCACCCGACGAGCAGCGGGTATGCCGGCCAGCGTCGCGGCCTGCGGGCTGGAGCCGATCGCGTAGAGCTCCCGGCTGCTGCGGAAGGTCCGCATGGCGTAGCCGGCGATGATCACGATGACCGCCACGAGGATGAACAGCCACGGGACACCGAGGATCGTCTTGTAGCCGATCGCGGTGAAACCTCCGGGGACGTCACTCGCGCCGATCTGCTCGCCGTTGACGATGATCCCGTCGACCCCTCGGATCACATAGAGCATCGCAAGGGTCACCACGAGACTCGGCACCCGGAAGAGCACCGTCACCAGACCGTTGATCAGCCCTATGACGACGCCGATCGCGACCGCCACGACGAAACCCATCCAGACGTCGATCGCGTTGTGTGCGAACAGATCTCCCACGACGTATGCCGACAGGCCGAGCGTCGATCCGATCGACAGATCGACGTTGCGGGTCACGATCACCAACGTCTCGCCGACGGCCATCAGCCCGATGAGCGCGCCGCCGTTGAGGATCTGCTGCACGCTGTCCGCGCTCAGGAAGTGGCTGTTCTTGAGCGTCGTCAGGGCGATGACGACGACGATCGCCAGCGCGATCCCGACCTCCCGGGCCCGCAAGAGCGCGTCCAGCCGACCGGCGGACGTCGCCTCCGCGAGCGCGGGGACCGGGGTCTTGGGCGCAGTAGCAGTCGTCATGCGGCGCTCTTCCCGCGTTGACCGGTGGCCGCGCGCATGATCGTGGTCTCGTCGGCCTCGTCCCGTGCGAAGTTGCCGGTGACTCGGCCTTCGTGGAGCACGACGATGCGGTCCGCCATACCCAGGACCTCGGGCAGCTCGGAGGAGATCATCAGGACCGCCATACCGTCCTGGACGAGACCGTCGATGATGCGGTGCACTTCCGACTTGGTGCCGACGTCGATGCCGCGGGTCGGCTCGTCGATGATGAGCAGCGACGGGTTGCGGGCGAGCCACTTGCCGAGCACGACCTTCTGCTGGTTGCCACCGGAGAGTGTCGACGCCGGATTGCGCAGCCGGCCGAACTTCACCTGCAGCTTCTCCGCCCACTCCTTCGCCAACCGCTGCTCGGCGGACCGTCGCATCAGCCCGCCGCGGCGCAGCGCCCGCAACGACGCGAGCGCGAAGTTCTGGTCTATCCCCATGTCCATCACCAGGCCCTGCTGACGCCGGTCCTCCGGCACCAACGCGACGCCGGCCGCCATCGCCGCCAGCGGCCGACCGGCCGCGAGCACTTGGCCGGCGACCCGGACGACTCCGCGACTGCGCGGGTCGATGCCGAAGATCGCCCGGGCCACTTCACTGCGCCCGGCGCCGACGAGGCCGGCGAGCGCGACGATCTCGCCCTGCCGGACGGTGAACGAGACGTCGTCGAACAGTCCGTCCTGACCGAGCCCCTCGACCTCGAGCACCGAATCACCAGGCTTCGTAGGCGTTTTCGGGAAGAGCGAGTCGACGTCGCGGCCGACCATCTGGTGAATGATCGTGTCCACGTCGGTGTCGTCGATCGCCGATGACGAGACGAACTGACCGTCGCGCATGACCGTCACTCGCTGGCAGCTGGCGAAGACCTCCTCGAGCCGGTGGCTGATGAACATCACTGCCGCACCGTCGCGCCGCAGGGTCGCCATCACATCGAAGAGTCGCTGGACCTCCACGCCCGTCAGCGCCGCGGTCGGCTCGTCCATCACGAGCACCTTCGCCGAGAGGGACAGGGCCTTCGCGATCTCGACGAGCTGCTGGTCGGCAACCGACAGTCCGCGCGCGACGCGCCGCGGGTCGAGCGCGACGCCCAATCGTTGGAAGATCGCACGCGCCTCGTCATTCATCCGGGCCCGATCGATACGCCGTCCGGATCGCAACGGCTGGCGACCCATGAAGACGTTCTCCGCGACGGTGAGGTCCGGGAACAGTGTCGGTTCCTGGTAGATGATGGAGATTCCGGCGTCGCGCGCCGCCGCCGGACCGCTGAAGACGAACTCCTCCCCGTCGATCGTCAGCGTCCCGCCGTCCGGCTGGTGCACACCGGCCAGCAGGTTGACCAGGGTGGATTTGCCGGCGCCGTTCTCGCCGACCAGGGCGTGCGCCTCGCCGCGTTCGAGCGTGATCGAGCCGTCGACGAGCGCGCGAACGGCGCCGAAGCTCTTGCGTGCGTGACTCAGGACGAGGGTTGGCTCGGGTATGTCGGCGGGGGTCATCGAACGGCTGCCCTTCGTAGTGAAACCTTTCACTGTATGACGAACGAATGTAATCTGCGTCACAGAAGAGGGTCAAGCACTTTGCCGCAAATTGCCCGAGTTGAGATGCACCGATCGCGCTGTGTTGCACGTTGTTTCACGGTCCTAGCGCAACACGGCGCGCTGCGAACCGCCGCTCCATAGGGCACTGATACGTTTTAGCCGTCGAAGGCCAGGAGGGACAGATGCCGGACAAGATCAGCGTGGTGGACGTCGCCCGGGAGGCCGGCGTCTCGCTCGGCACGGTGTCGAACGTCCTGAACCGCCCCGACCGGGTCTCGCCGGCGACTCGCGAGCGCGTGCAGCGGGTGATCGAGTCTCTCGGCTATGTCCGCAACGAGGCGGCCCGGCAGTTGCGCTCCGGGTCCAGCCGGAGCATCGGACTCGTGGTGCTCGACATCGCCAACCCGTTCTTCACCGATGTCGCCAAGGGCGCAGAGGAGGTCGCGGAAGCTGCCGGGCTCACCGTGGTGATGTGCAACAGCGGCGAGGATCGCACCCGTGAGACGCATCACCTGAACCTGCTGCGCGAACAGCGGGCGTTCGGGGTGCTCGTGACTCCGGTGGCCGCCAAAACCCCTGCCATCGAAGAAATCCGGGACAGCGGCACTCCCGTGGTGCTGGTCGACCGCGGCTCGGGCCGCGCTCACTGTTCGGTGTCCGTCAACGACCGGGTCGGGGGCGAGCTGGCAACTGCCCACCTCCTCGCGCTGGGGCACCAGCGGATCTGCTTCGTGGGTGGCCCCCGCTCCATTCGCCAGGTCGGTGAGCGTCTCGCCGGAGCGCGGGACGCGTTCACCGCCGCGGGTTCCGATCCTGCTGCGCTGCAGACGATCTCAACGCCCGCACTGAATGTCGCCGAAGGACGAGCCGCGGGGGCGAAGCTGGCCGGCATGCCCGCGAGCCGCCGGCCGACCGCCGTGTTCTGCGCGAACGACCTGCTCGCTCTCGGCATACTCCAGGAGATGACGCGGCGGCGCCTACGCGTTCCGGACGACCTCGCGATCATCGGTTACGACGACATCGATTTTGCCGAGGCAGCGGCGATCCCACTGAGTTCCGTGCGCCAGCCGCGCATCGAACTCGGCCGCACCGCAACGCAATTGCTCGTCGACGAGCGGCAATCGCCGTCGCATCAGCATCGACAGGTCGTCTTCGAACCGGAGCTCGTCGTCCGGGCGTCGACGGCCGGCCTGGACTGACTGCCGCACTCTGCCATCATGGCGACGTGGACATGGATCAGCTGCTCGAGCAGATCACTCGTGAGATCGAGCCACAGATAGGCGCCGGCTCGGTCGCCGACTACATACCTGCCCTCGCCGCCGTCGACCCGAAGCAGTTCGGGATCGCGGTCGCCCTGCCCGACGGCGAGTGCTTCGGCACCGGCGACTGGACCAAACCCTTTTCGCTGCAGAGCGTTTCGAAACTCTTCGCATTGGCACTCGCGCTGTCGGGTGACGACGAGAGCCTTTGGTGGCGGGTAGGTCGGGAGCCGTCGGGCAACGCGTTCAACTCGCTCGTCCAGTTGGAGTACGAGAACGGCATCCCCCGCAATCCGTTCATCAACGCGGGCGCGCTCGTGGTCACCGACCATCTGGCAGGCGTCTGCGGTGACGCCGGTGAGGCCGTCCTCGATTTTCTCCGCACGGAGTCCGCGAACCCCGAAATCCATTGCGACGAGGAGGTTGCCGCGTCCGAAGCCGCCCACGGCGACCGGAATCTCGCACTGACGCACTTCCTCGCGTCATACGGGAACATCCACGGGGACGTGCGGAGCATCGCCGACCAGTATGTGCGGCAGTGCGCCATCGCGATCAACTGTCGCGACCTCGCGCTCGCCGGGCTGTTCCTGGCGCGTCACGGCCTGCGCCGCGACGGCTCGCGGATGCTCTCTGCCAGCAATACCAAGCGCATCAACGCCGTTCTGCTCACCTGCGGGATGTATGACGCCGCAGGCGAATTCGCGTACCGCGTCGGCATACCCGGCAAGAGCGGTGTCGGTGGCGGCATCCTGGCGGTCGTGCCCGGCCGATGCTCGATCGCGGTGTGGGGCCCGGGCCTCGACCGGCGCGGCAACTCGGTCGCCGGCGTCGCCGCACTGGACCGGTTCACCTCGCTCACCGGCTGGTCGGTGTTCTGAGCGCTGACGGGATGTGCTGATTCCGCGGCGCCGCGCGCACTTCTGTGAGTAGTCTGTGCCCGCTCCGAGCGTGCTCGAGGGCATCGGAAATCACATACAGGGGGCGCCATGGCGGCAGCAGGAATTCACGCACGGACGACGGAAGCTCGTGCAGGCGGTGGTGTTGTTCGTCGGATTGTTCCTGCTCATCGCGCCGACCAGTAGTGCCGCCACCTCCAGTGGAAGTCCCAGCCCGAGCAGCAGCAGCGCCACGCCGGCACTCACCCAGGTCACCGCCGTCGCTCCGACGTGGAAGATCGTCGGCTGCGGTGGCATCGACAACTCGCTCACGATTCCTCGCGTCACGGGTGTGGATTACCTCGTCAATGGGGTGGTGACGGGCGCGGGCACCTATGCCCCTTACGAATTCGGCGACAGTGGCGCGCTGATCGTCACCGCGCAGGCACGAGCGGGCTATGTGTTGAGCGGCACCGACTCGTGGCGGTTCGCCGCCCACGCGCCCGAGTGCGTCGCGCCGTCGGTGACAACGAAATGCGGCAGCTTCACCGTGACGAACCGCGCGCCGTACGCCATCGGCTTCTCGTGGCGCCCGGCCGGCGCCAAGGTCGACGAGGGCTACTACCCGAGCTTGGCGCCGGGCGCCTCGAGGACGGTCGTCACGAAGTCCCGCTCGTTGGACTTCATTTACGCACCGTCCGACGACGGCATGTTGTTCAGCATCGAACCGCTGACCGTTCCGCAGAACTGCGCTCCGGCGCAGCCCACGAGCACCGGTTCGGCAGCACCGAGACCGACAGCCACGAGCAGTGCCGCCACCCCGGCGAAGTCGACCGGGCCCGCCATCATCACCGACGGCGACATGGGTGACGGCCACCCGAACGACGCGTTGCTCGCCGGTGGCGTGGTGTCCGCGTTCGGTTGTGCCGTGGCCGGATTCGGCATGCGTCGCCGCCTGCGCCGCTGAGCCCGCAGCACCTTCCACTCAACGGTGCGTGGGCCAGGTATCTTCGAGACGACGAAGGGCCCGACCACGAGAGGCACTCCCATGGCCACCGTCCTGCTGAATTCGTCCCGCAGTCCGCACGGCAACACCCGCCGTGTTGCCGAGGCGATCGGCTCCGCCCTCGACGCCCGTGTGCTCACCCTCGCGGAGTCCACCCCCGAGACGTTGATCAAGGCATCGCTCGTCGGGTTCGGCTCGGGGATCTACTGGATGGGGTTCGACCGCGCCCTGGTCGATCGCATTCGTGATCTCCCGGACATGACCGGCACCGATGCGTTCATCTTCGCCACCAGCGGTCTGCCGGAGCCGCCCTTCCGGCGCTACACCCGGCAGTTCGCAGATGTCCTGGAGGACAAGGGTTTCCGCGTCGTCGGCACGTTCACCTGCCGTGGCCGCGACACCTGGGGGCCGTTCAAGCTCGTCGGCGGGGTCAGCAGGAATCGCCCGAACGCCCAGGACCTCATCGCGGCCCGGGAGTTCGCGGGCCTCTTGACGAGCTGACGTCGGTTCGGGACACCAGTCCCGACGACAAACGACCCGGAAGGTCGGTTGCTTGCTGGTATGGCGGGCGGAGGGCGTGGGAACCGTCGCGTTCGGATTCGCTCGTACCTCGCGAAACCCGAGACGCTCCTCCCGTCATCCCCCGCCCCCGCGCTGCTCCTCGCGCGGTCGCAAGCTCCCTGCGCGAGAGCAACTGCGGAGGGCGTGGGATTCGAACCCACGATGGGCTTACACCCATAGCGGTTTTCAAGACCGCCGCACTAGGCCACTATGCGAGCCCTCCTTGCCCGCGGTGGCAGTGCCACACGAGCGGACGCCATCCTACGGCGCCGGTCGCGCCCCACCAATCCGAGTCCGCGACGGCCTCCGCCGGGGCACCACCCACGTCATACCGCGGCAGGTAGGGTCGGACGAAACCGATGAAAGGAACCCCGATGGGCAAGCTGGCATTCGCCGTCGGCATCGCCGCCGGTTACGTCCTCGGCGCACGCGCCGGCCGTGGCCGCTACGAGCAGATCAAGCAGCTCAGCGGCCACGCCTGGAATCACCCGGCCGTGGTCGAGCAGCGCGAGAAGACCACCGAGCAGATCAAACAGCGCGGCCCTGAAGTCGCTGCAGCTGCCGGTCAGGCCGCGATCAAGGGAGTCGGCCAAGCCGCGAAAAGCGCTGCTACTGCTGGGTTTCACGCCGCAGTCGGCCACCGCGAAGGTCCTGTCGTCGGCGGCACCCTCGCCGAGCCGGCCAGGCCCGACCCGGCCGCGACCGGCCCGGCGACGACGCCCGTCCGCGACCCGAACGCACCCGTCCCCGAGGCCGCCGAAACGACGCGCTGACGGGGTGTCGTGGACCTTGTCGCCGTCTGCGTCTAACGTGGGGCGCGGGCCACACCCCTGCAATGGCGCGGAATATCCGACCTTTCGCAGTTGCTGACCCACTGGCACGCCGATTCCTCGGCGGGCTTGCCACGATCGACGGACCGGCCCCGGCCGATCCCCGAGACAAGGAACAGGACCCATTCATGAACCGCACTGACCTTGCCAGCACCATCGCTCAGCGCACCGGTGTGAGCGTCAAGGACGCCAACGCCGTCATCGGCGGCTTCAACGACGTCATCCTCGAGGCGATCGGCCGTGGCGAGAAGGTCCAGCTGCCGGGCCTGCTCACCATCGAGCGCGTCGACCGCGCGGCACGCACCGGCCGCAACCCGCGCACGCGCGAGGAGATCCAGATCCCGGCTTCGAAGGCCGCCAAGGTGACCGTCGGCTCCAAGCTGAAGGCCGCCGCAAAGGGCGAGTGACCCTCCGCACCACACGTCAAGGGGCTCGACGACCATCCGGTCGCCGAGCCCTTTGGCGTATGGCGAGGCTCGTCGGCGGCAGAAATTCGGATGTCGCCGCCACCGACCCGGTGGTCTACTCGACGGCATGGACACCACGCTCGACCGCATCGTGCACCGCGAACCGCGTCTCGCATCCTTCGTGCACCACGGCGCACTGACCCGGATCCCCCGGCGTCCCGCGATCGCCGCGACGCTGTATGCCGCCGTCGCGGCCGAACTGCCCTCCGGAGTCACGCTGTCCGAGACCGAGGTCAATAACCTGTTGCGGCCCGTCTGGTTCGACGTCTCGACGCTGCGTCGTGCCCTGGTCGATCACGGCCATCTGCGGCGCTCACCGGACGGCGCTCGGTACGAGCGCGTCAGTCCGGCCGGCCGCTGACACTGCGGCCGTCATACTCGGCCATCCGCCGGTCCGAAGCGGCGATCTCGTCCGGCTTGCCGACGAACGCGTTGTACGCCAGATGGCACAGCCCGATGTGTATGCCGCACACCCGCAGCCGCTCGTCGAACGCGTCGATCGCCGGATCGGTCGGCCCGAAGTGCGCGCGAGCCGCTGCGCGGACATCCAGACCCGCCATACCCGCGTGCCAGGGCGACCAGAACTCCAGCCACGCCACGTCATACAGGTAATCGCCCGAGAACAGGCAACCCCAGTCGAAGACGGCACGCAGCGCGCTGCCGTCGCCCGCGACGGTGACGTTGCGATTGAGCAGGTCGCAGTGCACGAAGCTGCGTGGCGGCTCGAGGCCGTCGCTGAGCTTCGCGAGCAGGTCCATCCCCTCGTGGAAGCTGCGATCACCGGTCGGTGAGGCGGCCAGTGGTCCGGACCAGCCGCCGCCGCGTTCGTCGGGGTTGTCGGACAGGTCGGTCAGCCAGTCGTGCCAGCTGCGGTTGAGCCCGACCTGCGCCCTGTCCAGCGCGGTGTCGACCCCGTCGTCGACCGCGACATACGAAGGCAGCTCGGTCTGCAGCGGCACCCGGCGCAGCCGATCGATCGCCGCGAACACCCGCGGCAGCGCCCGCGACCATCCGGTCGCGTCCAGTTCCTCGAGGAAGGCGCCCGGGTGTCGCTCGGTGACCACGCCATACCCGTCGTCGATCCGGAAGAGCGCATGCGCGCGGGGCGTCGGCAGCTCCGGCGTGGACCAGGAGGACGCGAGCGCGTCCTTGACGAAGTCGTCGACGTGCGGCCCGAACCGGGCGACCAGATCGGTGGCGGCATCGCCGACATCGGCCGTGAAGAAGTACGGCGTCGACCAGGCACCCGCGCGCGCGACCGGAGCAACATCCCGGACGTTCTCGAATCGGTCCTGCAGGCAGCGCGTCGCCTGCTCCAGCTCCATCGGCATTCGCCGAACGTATTGCCGACGGCCGCCCGGCGCGACCGATTAACGGCCGCCGAGGTCGATACTGTCGTCAGTTACTCGCCAAAATCGGCGCAGAACGGCGAATAGGTAACAACAGTAGGGACTTTGGTGGCGCCGGGGGCCCTGAGCGACGGATAGAACCGTCAGATGAACAGCGCTGGGTCCGCGTAGGGATCCGGCTGGGCAGCGATCGGCTTCGACGAGCGCACGCGGGCCGGCACCCCCACCGCCACGCTGTAAGACGGAACGTCCGACACGACCACCGCGTTGGCGCCGATCTGCGCCTCCTCGCCGATGCTGATCGGACCGAGCAGCCTGGCGCCGGCACCGACGGTGACCTTGTTGCCGACGGTCGGGTGCCGCTTGACCCGATCGAGCGACCGCCCACCGAGGGTGACGCCGTGATAGAGCATCACGTCGTCACCGACCTCGGCGGTCTCACCGATGACCACACCCATGCCGTGGTCGATGAAGAAGCGCTTGCCGATCCGCGCACCGGGGTGGATCTCCACCCCGGTCGCGGTCCGGGCAGCTTGCGACACGAGGCGTGCCGGCAGCCGCCACCGGCCGCCGCGACGCCACATCCGGTGCGCGAACCGGTGCACCCAGATCGCGTGCAGGCCGGGTGACGCCAGTGCCATCTCCCAGCGGGAGGTGGTGGCCGGATCGCGTTCGAGCGCGGCGTCGAGGTCCTCGCGGATGGAGTCCACGGCAGCACGCACCGTCTGGGTCACCGGCTTCGCGCGGTGACCGTTGGTGAGCAAAGTGCCGTGAGCCATGGTGCCTAGTCCACCAGACCCTCGAAGAGGATCGTGGACAGGTAGCGCTCGCCGAAGCTGGGGATGACGACGACGATCGTCTTGCCTGCCGACTCCGGGCGGGCCGCGACCTGTGCTGCAGCGGCGAGCGCCGCACCGGAGGAGATGCCGACGAGCAGGCCCTCCTCGGTGGCGGCCTTGCGCGCCCACTGCACCGAGGTCGGGGCGTCGATGTCGATGACCTCGTCATACACGTTCGTGTCGAGGATCTCGGGGACGAAGTTGGCGCCCAGGCCCTGAATCTTGTGCGGGCCGGGCTGGCCGCCGTTCAGGATCGGGGACTCCGCCGGCTCGACGGCGATGATCTGCACGTCCGGCTTGCGTTCCTTGAGCACCTGGCCGACGCCGGTGATCGTGCCGCCGGTGCCGATGCCCGAGATGAGGATGTCGACCTTGCCGTCGGTGTCGCGCCAGATCTCCTCGGCGGTCGTCTCGCGGTGCACCTTCGGGTTCGCCTCGTTGGCGAACTGCCGGGCCAAGATGCCGCCGCGCTCCTGGGCGATCTCCTCCGACTTGTTGACGGCACCCTTCATGCCCTCGGCACCGGGGGTGAGGACGAGCTCGGCGCCGAAGCCCTTGAGCAGTGCCTTGCGCTCGGCCGACATCGTCTCGGGCATCGCGAGGACGACCTTGTATCCCTTCGCGGCGCCGACCATCGCGAGCGCGATGCCGGTGTTGCCGCTGGTCGCCTCGACGATCGTGCCGCCCGGCTTGAGCTCGCCGGACTCTTCGGCGGCCTTGATGATCGCGGCACCGATGCGGTCCTTCACGGAGGCACCGGGGTTGTTGAACTCGAGCTTGGCGGCGACCGTTGTGCCCTCCGCCGCGTCGATGATCCGGTTGATGCGCACCAGCGGTGTGTTGCCGATCGCCTGGGTGACG
Source organism: Flexivirga sp. G2 (assembly GCF_055397625.1). Taxonomy (NCBI): domain Bacteria; kingdom Bacillati; phylum Actinomycetota; class Actinomycetes; order Micrococcales; family Dermacoccaceae; genus Flexivirga; species Flexivirga sp. G2. The sequence continues at coordinate 418,354 of NZ_AP039675.1, read as the reverse complement.
TCGTCGAGAATGGGCACGTCTGTTGCCTTCCTTCTGCGGAGTCGCCGGGTTCCCGTCCGGCAGCGGTCGGTCCAACACCAGGACCGGTTATGTGTATTCCAACACCTTGTTATTGAACGCGCAAACAGCGTCCACGAACCGCACCCGATTGCGAAGGCACGCTGGAAGTTACTGGTGGGTAGCCGACAGTTAGACTGCCCGCATGACAGCCCTGCAGATCGTCGCCGCGATCATCACCCTGGCGATCACCGTCGCCGGCATCGCCGTCGCCGTCCCCGCCGTCCAAGGATTCGTCCGGACCTTCCGTCTGGGTCGCCCGGAGGACCGTGGCGACAACAAGGGGCGGCGCACCGCCACCCTGGTCCGCGAGGTCTTCGGCCACACCCGCATGTCGCGGTTGCCGATCGTCGCCATCGCGCACTGGATCACGATGATCTCGTTCATCGTGCTGTCCCTGGCGGTGCTCGCGTCGTACTTCCAGGTGTGGAACCCGACGTTCGTGCTGCCGATCATCGGCCACTTCGTGCTCTTCGAGTGGGTCACCGAGGTGCTCGGCTGGGGCGGCCTGATCGGCATCGTCTGGCTGATCTGGAACCGCCGCAAGAACCACCCGGCGCGCTCCGCGGGGCAGGACGGCCGCCGGTCGCGCTTCTTCGGTTCGACCTTCTGGCAGGCCTACTTCGTCGAGATGGTCATCCTGATCGAGATCCTCTGCGTGCTGTCGCTGCGCGGTCTGGAGTACGCGATCGGCACGTACGAGGGCGAGGGCACCGCGAGCGGCCTGCACTTCCCGCTCACCGCTTGGTACGGCGGCTGGCTGCACCACCTCTCGCTGGGCAACGTCAAGGCGCTCATCGTGGTCATCTCCACGATCAAGATCATCACTGCGATGACCTGGCTGATCGTCATCTCCCGCCGCATCACCATGGGTGTCGCGTGGCACCGGTTCCTGGCGTTCTTCAACATCTTCTTCAAGCGCAACGCGGACGGCCGCACCTCGCTCGGGGCGCTGCAGCCTATGCAGGTCGACGGCAAGCCGGTGACCATGGAGTCGCTGGAAGAGATGGACGAGGACACCACCTTCGGCGTCGGCAAGGTCGAGGACTTCACCTGGAAGGGCCTGCTGGACTTCTCGACCTGCACCGAGTGCGGGCGCTGCCAGTCGCAGTGCCCCGCTTGGAACACCGACAAGCCGCTGTCCCCCAAGCTGCTGATGATGACGCTGCGCGACCACACGCAGGCGCGGGCGCCATACCTGCAGGCGGCGGAGAGCGCCAAGGGCACCGGGCCGGCCACCGCCGACAACCCGATCATGGAGATCCCGCTGATCGGCGCCACCGGGTATGACGACGCGTCGCCGCTCACGGCATACAACCCGCTCGGCGACGCGGGCGCGATCATCGATGAGGACGTGCTGTGGTCATGCACCACCTGCGGTGCGTGCGTCGAGCAGTGCCCGGTCGACATCGAGCACGTCGACCACATCGTCGACATGCGCCGCTACCAGACGCTGATCGAGTCGGCATTCCCGTCCGAGCTCGGCGGACTCTTCAAGAACCTCGAGGGCAAGCAGAACCCGTGGGGTATGGCGGCCCGCGCCCGCCTCGACTGGGCCAAGGGCCTGCCCTTCGACGTCAAGGTCTTCGGCCAGGACGTCGAGAAGCTCGACGAGGTCGACTACCTCTTCTGGGTCGGCTGCGCCGGCGCCTACGAGGACCGCGCCAAGAAGACCACCCGCGCGGTCGCGGAACTCCTTGACACTGCTGGGGTTTCGTTCGCGGTGCTGGGTGACGGCGAGGCGTGCACCGGTGACCCGGCGCGTCGTGCGGGAAACGAGATGCTCTTCCAGGCGCTCGCTTCGCAGAACGTCGAGACGCTCAACGAGGCCGGCGCGACCAAGATCGTCGTGACCTGCGCGCACTGCTTCAACACGCTGAAGAACGAATACCCCCAGTTGGGCGGCGATTACGAGGTCGTGCACCACACGCAGCTGCTCAACAAGCTGGTGCGGGACAAGCGCCTCACGCCGGTCGCCCGCCCCGAGGAAGCCGAGATCACCAGCAGCGCAGCGTCGACGGGCAAGTCGGTGACCTACCACGACCCGTGCTACCTGGGCCGGCACAACGGTGTCTACGCACCGCCGCGTGAGCTCATCGGCGCACTGCCCGGCGTGGAGTACCGCGAGATGGAGCGCTCGCAGGAGAAGTCCTTCTGCTGCGGCGCCGGCGGCGCCCGCATGTGGATGGAGGAGAAGCTCGGCTCGCGCATCAACCTGAACCGCACCCAGGAGGCCGTCGCCACCGGCGCCGACCGGATCGCCATCGGCTGCCCGTTCTGCCGGGTGATGATGACCGACGGCCTGACCGCCGAGCAGTCCGAGGGCAAGGCGCGCGAAGAGGTCGAGGTCGTCGACATCGCCAACATGCTGCTCGCCGCGGTGAATCGCGGCAAGGAGTCCACGCTGGTCGAGTAGCAGCATCACGCTGGTCGAGTAGGGCGAGCCGCTAGGCGAGCCAGTATCGAGACCAAGGGCCCTGAAACATCAACCGTTTCAGGGCCCTTGGTCTCGATACACCTCCCCCGCTGCGCTCCTCCGGCACTCGACCCGCGTGCCGCCGCCGGCACTCGACCGGCGTGGGCGTTACAGGCGGCCGGACTTCACGACGCGGCTGAGGAACTGCTGCGTGCGCTCTTCCTTCGGGTTCTCGAAGATCTGCTGCGGCGGACCCATCTCGAGGATCGAACCCTGGTCGAGGAAGCAGACTTTGCTGGCGACCTCCTTGGCGAAGCCCATCTCGTGGGTTGCCAGCAACATGGTGAGGCCGTCATGCGCGAGCTCGCGCACGATCTCCAGGACGTCACCGACGAGCTCGGGGTCGAGCGCAGCGGTGATCTCGTCGAGCAGCATGATGCGCGGCTCCATGGCGAGCGCACGCACGATCGCGACACGCTGCTGCTGGCCGCCCGAGAGCATGTCCGGGTAGGCATTGGCCTTCTCCGCCATACCGACCGAGTCCAGGAGGGCCATGGCCTTCTCCTTGGCCTCCATGTCCTTGACGCCGGCCACCATGGTCGGTGCCAGCATGACGTTCTTCAGCACCGACATGTGCGGGAAGAGGTTGTAGCTCTGGAAGACGATACCGACGTCGCGGCGCAACCGGTTGAGGTCGACACCGGCGCCGGTGACGGTGTCGCCCTCGATGAGGATCTCGCCGCCATTGACCTCCTCCAACTGATTCACACAACGCAGCAACGTCGACTTGCCGGACCCGGAGGCACCGATCAGACAGATCACCTCGTGCCGCTCGACGCTGATCGAGACGCCCCTCAGGACCTCGTTCTCGCCGTACGACTTGCGAACGTCATTGATCTCGAGAAATGCCATCTGCTCAGCCACCCGCCCTCTTCGATGCGTCCCGGTTGATCAGGAAGTCGACGAACCGCGCCTGCGGGATGGTGACGATGATGAAGAACACCGCGGCCAGGGTGACCGGCGCCAGCGTGAACAACTTCGCCTCCCACAACTTGGTGACGGTCAGGACCTCCGGGATGGCGGCGATCGACAACAGCGCGGTGTCCTTCTGCAGGCTGATGAAGTCGTTCAGCAGGGGCGGGACCATCCGCCGGACAGCCTGCGGCACGAGCACCGCCCGCAGCGTCTGTCCGTAGCCCAGGCCGAGCGACCGCGCCGCCGCGCTCTGGCTCGGATGGATCGACGCCAGTCCGGCCCGGTAGACCTCCGCGACATAGGCCGAGTAGGTCAGCGTGAGCGCGACGACACCCAGATATGCGGCGTTCCAGGTCTGGGTGAAGGTAAAAGCCAGCGGCACACCGAAAACCACGAGGAGCACCGTCACGATCGCCGGGATCGCCCGGAACACATCGCAGTAGACCGTGGCGATGAGCCGCAGCGGCGCGCCGGCCCGGCCGGGCAACATTCGCATGATGGCGAGGAGCAGTCCGAAGATGAGCACCAGGATGAACGAGACGACCGCCACCCAGACGTTGATCCAGAATCCCCGGATCGCTTCCGGGAATGACTGCCGCCAGGCATCGACGCGGAAGAACGTGTCGGCAACCGCTCCGGAGTTGGTCAGGGCCAGCCACAGCAGGAAGCCGACGATGATCGCCGCCACCCCGTAGCCCAGGCCGATCGAGGCGTCCTCCCGTCCACGGGCGGCAGCGCGCCGGGCAGCCACGAGTTGCTTGTCGCCGAGCAACTTCGCCCGCTTGCTCGCGCCGAGGAATCCCTGGATCGTCGGCCACAGCGGGTAGAGCGCCGCGAGCACGAGGATGACCCCGACGACGGTCGAGAGGACATTGCCGTCGTTGTAGTCGCGCAGCAGCTTCGCGCCGTAGAGCACCAGGGCGATGCCGACGATGTCGACGATCAGCGCGATGATCGCCAGGTTCGCGACCTTCTGCGGCGGGCTGGGCTCCGGCGCCGACTGCACGTCATCGCGGACGAGACTATGCGTACTCACGACGGGATATCCGCCTTCCGCTTTCGACCGGCATCAAGGAGAGTCACTTGACGGTCCACACCGGCACCTTGTTCGGATCGCCACCGAAGGCGGGTCCGAGGTAATCCTTGGACAGTTTGTCCAACGTGCCGTCGCTCTTCAGCGTGGTGATGCCCTTGTCGAGGGCCTTCTCGTTGGCGGAGCCCTTGGGGTAGATCGCGCCGTACTTCTCCCCGGTCTTGTACTGACCGGCGACCTCCAGCTTGTTGCCGGTCTGCTTCGCTTCGGCCAGCACGATCGCGGTGTCCAGCAGCGCGACGTCGCTCTGGCCGGACAGAACGGCTTGGTACAACGTCTGATTGTCCGGGTACACCTTCTGCGTCTTGCACTTCAGCTTGTCCTTGAGGAAGTCCACCGAGGTGGTGCCGGAGTATGCCGCGCAGCGTTTACCCGTGATGTTGTCGGCCGTGACGCCGGCGCCCTTCTTGGTCAACACACCGATGTTGGAGTCGAAGTACGGCGTGGAGAAGTCGACGACCTTCTTGCGTTCTGGGGTGATCGAGATCTCGGCGAGTGCGATGTCGAAGTTCTGGGTGTGGCCGGCGACGAGCTGGTCGAACGTCACATTCTTGATCTTCAGGTTCTTCAGACCGGCCATATTCGCCAGGTTGGCCGCCATGCAGTACTCATAGCCGTCCTTGATGGAGTCGGCGGTCGTGCCGTTCCACCAGCCCTGGGCCGGCAGCGTCGTCTCGACCGTCAGCGTGTCCTTGACGGCCGGCTTGACCTTGATCGAGTTGGCTTTGCTGGTGATCTTGCAGTTGCCGTACTTCCCGCCACCACCCGATCCGGAGGATGACCCGCCTCCGCTCGAGCCGCAGGCGGCGAGCGAGGCAGCGAGGGCGATCGCGCCCGTGATGCTGAGGGTACGTGTGAACGCCATGATGGAATTCCTTCCGGCAGGGGCAGCGACCACGGCGGATGGGGATGCCGCGATCCGGTGGCGCAACACTATTGCCGGCCCGGCGTCGTCGCCGGGATTCTGCAGAAGACGTTCCCATTACGTGATCTGCTCCACGCCCACCGAGGTGGGCAAATCAGTTGGCGCGCACCAGAGTTCGCAGCAAGTGCCGGACGAAACCGACCATCACGACACACCAGATCGCGAGCGCCAGCCACAGTTCGACGCGGCCGATGTGCTCCACCCAGGCAGGCGTTCCACCTGGCCGAGGTGCATCGACGCCACGGCATACATGCCGAGCGGGAAGACGATGCTCCAGAGACCGACGTCATACGTCAGCGACACCCGACGTACGAGATGTCGCCAGCAGAAGGCCAGGATGAGCATCGGCAGCAGCCAGGACGCAAAGGACCAGAACATCACGGTCGCCGCGTCCAGGATCGGCTGCACATTGGTCACGACGGTCGACCCTGGCGACGCCAGGATCTCCGCGCCGGCGAGCACGGTGATCGATGCCGCACCCATGCAGACCCAGTAGGACGGCGCGAAATCGGCGTCGTACAGCATTTCGCGCAACGCGATCAGCATGCTCTCCGCGCCATACAGGAAGACGCCGACGGACCACGCAACCACTGCCAGCATCGCGAAGAGGTGCTGCGCCGAGTGCAGGTGGCGTTCGAGTATGGCGGCCATCGTCGCGATCGACTGGCTGGAGACGACCCAGAGGAACCAGGAACCGTTGGCGCCACGCACCGTCGGCTGGTGTGACCGGTCGAGCATGGTCGCCCACGGCACGGCATACCCGAGGAGCAGCCACGCGGTGAACCCGAGGACGAACAGGACCAGTGCCAACCAGACGATGTCGTGAGTGGCGACTCCGTCGGCCAGCACGCCGGCGGCGGCGACCACGGTGAAGTAGCCGAAGGAGCGCTGCGGGTCGAAGAAGTCCGCCACGGCGCGAGATCGGAAACGGATCAGGCGCCAGGCGTTGAGCCCGAGCAGCGCCACGAAGGCGACACCGGCGATCACCAACAGGACGTCCGCGAGCCGCGGGGTCCCGTCCAGTCGTAACCCGGAAGACACGATGCCGGTGGCCATCACCAGGGCGAAGTACCCGGGCGACAACCCGCTGACGGCGGTGCGCAGGCGACCGGGCATTCCCTCGACCACGAACCGACGTTACCGCTCCGACGCGTCGCCGATCGTGATCCGACGACCCGTATCGGATGTTGTGCACACCCCCCGGCGCTCCCCACCTTGTCCACAGGGCAGCTGTTCCCGGCAGCGGCGAAAGCGCCGAAATGCCTACTGTCATCTGCATGTCCGACCCAGACGAAATTCGCACCCAGGCCCGTCGGGCCGCACAGTTGGCGACGCAGGCACGCAGCGCGGCAACCGCGGTCAGCAGCAACAGCTCCGTGAAATGGCACAGCCAGGGTGCCGAGCGCTACCGAGCGAAGCTGTCCGATCGAGCCGCCGAGTTCCGCGGTCGCGCCGACGACCTGGACGAGCTCAGCCGGCTGCTCTACAGCCACGCGCGACACGTCGAGGACCACGAGAACACCGCGAAGCACATCGCAAAGGACGTCGTGAAGGGCCTCGTGCCCGGAGCGGCACTGCTGTGGTGACCGGCGTCGACCACGAGCTCACCGCACGCGCCGTGGCGTCCGACGAGTTCGAGGACATTGCTCGGAGGCTGACCGGTGGGCCGCACGCCCAGGTCACCGCCCGCCTGCGAACCCGGGACCTCACGACGCTGGCACGAGTCAGCGGTGACGAATTCGAACTGCTCATCCCGTCGGCGTCGGGCGTGCGACTGATCTCCGGCCCCGCGGAACGCCTCGGCGGGGAGTTCGTCGGCCTGATCACCACGCTCGAGCGGACCACGGGCACCACTCCGCCGGATGAGCCGCCGCCCACCGTCGACATACCGCCGCTGGCCCCGGGTGAGCTGCTCGCCCTGGCCGAGGTGATCCGCGAGGGTGACCCCGAGCGTCTCGGGGCCGCACTCGAAGAGCTCGAGATGGCCGGACTTCCTTGGTGGATAAGGCAATTCGCGTGGGGCGCCGAGGCGGTGCTCACGCTGCAGCTGTCCGCGGCGAGCCTCGGCGGGTTCGCCACGATGCTGCATCTGCTGCCCGACGGATGGGGCTGTCTGCGCGTCGACAACGACGACGACCTGACCTTCCGCCCGATGACGACCGTCCAGGTGCAGGCCCGTATCAGCGCCTTCGCCGCCCTACTCCAGGAGTGCTCACCGTGACGACCTCGCAGTACACGATCTCCGGCGGGTCGGGCTCGACCGAGGCCTACTTCCTCGACATGCGCACCACCGCCACCCGGTTGGACAGTTGCGGTGACGACGCCACCCATCTGTGCGGTGCCGTGGTGGCGATCGGCCTGGCGCTGCCCCGGGCCAGCGCGATCCTCTCGCCGGGATCGGCGGTGGCGATCACCACGAAGATCGGGTCATTGACGCTGCACCTCGGTTCGCTCGCGCTGCGGATGGAGTTCGTCGCACGCACCCTCCGGTGGAGCGCCGCGGCCTACGAGCTGACGGACGCCTTGCGGCGTGCGGCGTTCGCCGCCGTCAACATCGCCACGACCCCGCAGCGGCTGTACCTCGACGTGGTGGCATCCGCCGACAAGGCGCTGGTGGAGAGCAGGTTGCCCCAGGACGGGCCCAACGTCGGCGACGATCTGCTGGGGTATGGCGCTGCGATCGGCCGAAACTTCGTGAAGGACTTCCAGGAGCAGGTCGAGGACGACCCGGCCCTGGTCGACGGCACGGTCGCGTGGACCAGTTTCCTGGTCGGCACGGCCGGCCGGACGGGTGTCACCCGGCGGTTGGGACTTGGCACGGCACCGTCCGACTTCGAGGGGCAGATCGCCTGGCTGTTGGCCAACGGCCGATCGTTCGGTTGGTTCCAGGACTCGAAACCGTTGAGCGTCAAGCAGACACGGGCCTCGAAGCAGCGTGCCAGAAGCCGACAGCTGCAGGACATCGTCGCCGAGGACGCGCGGACCGAGCACCAGTCGACCTCCGACCATTCGATCGTGCACGTCCGCCGCGTGGTGGGTGCGGACGGCAAGGGCGCTTGGGTCGTCGCCATACCGGGCACCACGCACTGGAACCTCGAGAGCGACCACGGACCGTCCGCGACCGCCGCCAACCTCGCCACCGAGGCCGGTGTGAAGTCATCCCTCTACCCGGCGATCGACAAGGCGGTGGGCGCCGCCATGAAGGAGGCCGGAGTGAGCCCGGGCAGCGAACCCGTCATGGTCACCGGGCACAGCCAGGGCGGCATCGTCGCGACCCGCCTCGCGGTCGACGACCATTTCCGCACCAAGTACCACGTCACCGAGGTCGTCACCGCCGGGTCACCGATCTCCCGCATCAAGGTGCCGACGAGCGTCAATGTCCTTTCGCTGGAGAACGTCCACGACCCGGTGCCACGCGCCGACGGCGTCGCCAACCCCGACACCGTCAACCGGACGAACATCGTCGTCGAGACCCCGAAGGGCGAGAAGCTCAACGGCCTCGTCGACGCCCACGACGCGTCCCGCTACGCCCGGTCCGCCGCCGAACTGGGACCGGACGTCGACAACGCGCAGCTGTCGGAGTGGTATGCCCGCAACCACCGCTTCCTCGACGGGAAGGACACCGACTTCACCTTCCAGCTGCGCCGCAACTGATGCGCGCCACGTCCCGCCGGACGACGACCGCGGGTGCGCTCAGGCCGGGTCGAGTGCGTCGGGGTCCGATTCGGTCATCGCGCCCTCGAACTGCGACATGTAGAGCCGGTGGTACGCGCCCTCCGCGGCGAGCAGCTCCGCGTGATCGCCCTGCTCGACGATGTGGCCGTCCTCCATGACCAGGATCGTGTCGGCATCGCGGATCGTCGAGAGCCGGTGTGCGATCACGAAACTCGTGCGATCGGACCGCAGCGCTGCCATGGCTTCCTGCAGCAGCACCTCGGTGCGGGTGTCGACCGACGAGGTCGCCTCGTCGAGGATGAGCATGGCCGGGTCGGCCAGGAACGCCCGGGCGATCGTGATGAGCTGACGCTCCCCGACCGACACCCCGGACCCCTCCTCGTCGATGACCGTGTCGTAGCCCTCCGGCAGGGACTTCACGAATCGGTCGACGAAAGTCGCCTCCGCGGCCGCGTGGATCTGCTCCTCGGTCGCGTCCATCCGGCCGTAGGCGATGTTCTCCCGGATCGTGCCGTGGAAGAGCCAGGCGTCCTGCAGCACCATGCCGATCCGTGAACGCAGGTCCTGCCTGCTGATCGTCGTGATGTCCTGACCGTCGATCAGGATTCGTCCGGAGTCCAGCTCGTAGAACCGCATGATGAGGTTCACCAGGGTCGTCTTGCCGGCCCCGGTCGGGCCGACGATGGCGACCGTCTGCCCGGGTTCGACCGCCAGGGACAGGTCCTCGATCAGCGGCTTGTCCGGTGTATAACCGAAGTCGACGTGCTCGAACTCCACCGCACCACGGGTGGGTGCCATCGGGGCCGACTCGTCCGGGCGCTCCTCCGGCGCGTCGAGCACCTCGAAGACCCGCTCGGCACTGGCGACCCCTGACTGCATGAGGTTGACCATCGACGCCATCTGGGTCAGCGGCTGGGTGAACTGCCGCGAATACTGCACGAACGCCGTCACATTGCCCAGCGTCATCGAGCCGTTGGCGACCTGCAGACCGCCGAGCACACAGACGACGACGTACTGCAGGTTGCCGACGAACATCATGATCGGCATCACCAGGCCGCTGACGAACTGTGCTCGCCAGCTGACCGTGGTCAGTTGCTCGTTGGTCCCGTCGAACGCCGCGTCGACCTCGTGCTGGCGACCGAACACCTTGACGAGCTCGTGCCCGCTGAAGGTCTCCTCGATCTGCGCGTTGAGTGCGCCGGTGTGTCCCCACTGTGCGATGAACAGCTTCTGCGAGCGCTTCATCACCTGGCCGGTCACGAGCATCACGATCGGGATCGCGATCATCGCCACCAGGGTCAGCCACCAGGAGATCGTCAGCATCATCACGATGACACCGATCACCGTGAGTCCGTTGACCAGCAACTGGCTGATGGTCTGCTGCATCGACTGGCCGATGTTGTCGATGTCATTGGTGACCCGCGACAACAGCTCACCGCGCGGCTGGCCGTCCAGGTAGCTCAGCGGGACCTTGTTGATCTTCGCCTCGACGTCCTTGCGCAGCGTGTTCATGGTGTTCTGCACGACCCGGTTGAGCAGCCGCGCCTGCAGGAACTGGAACGCCCCCGCCACCAGGTAGAGGCACAGCACGATCAGCAGGATGCGACCGAGCGAGCCGAAGTCGATGCCGACCCCCGGCACCACGTCCATGCCGGACACCATGTCCGCGAACGTGCCCTGCCCATGGTCGCGCAGCATCTGCACGACCTGGTCCTTGGTCTGCCCGTGCGGCAGCTGCGAGCCGACCGCGCCCGAGTAGATCTTGTCGACCGCCTTGCCGAGCACCTTCGGGCCGACGACGTTCAGAGCGACCGCCGCGACCGTGAGGATGAGGATCACGATCAACGTCGGCCGGTGCGGTGTCAGCCGCCCGAGCAGGCGCTTCGCGGAACCGGTGAAGTCCTTGGACTTCTCCGCCATGCCCATGCCCATGCCCGGGCCGCCCTGCCGACGCATCGGCTTGGCCGCACGGTCCGCCGGGGGTTGGGGTGCTTCTTGCACGGACGTCTTCTTCGCCATCACGCGGCCTCCTCTCCGGTGCCGCCCTGCGATGCGACGATCTCGCGGTATTCCTCGCAGGTGATCAACAGGTCGTCGTGCGTGCCGGCACCGACGACGTGACCGTCGTCGAGCACCAGGATCACGTCGGCATTGCGGATGGTCGAAACCCGTTGGGCGACAATGAAAACCGTCGCCTCGCGCACGTGTGGAGCAAGGGCTTCGCGTAGCCGCCGGTCGGTGGCGAGGTCCAGCGCGGAGAACGAGTCGTCGAAGAGATAGATCCGCGGCTGCGCCACGAGGGCACGCGCGATGCACAACCGCTGTCGCTGGCCACCGGACACGTTCGTCCCGCCCTGCATGACCGCCGCGTCCAGACCGCCGTCCATCCGCTCGACGAAGTCGCGCGCCTGCGCGATCTCCAATGCCTGCCAGAGCTCGTCATCGGTGGCTTCGGGGTTGCCGTAGCGCAGGTTGCTCGCCACGGTGCCGGAGAACAAGTACGCCTTCTGCGGCACGATCCCGACGTGTCCCCACAGCAGCTGCGGATCGAGTTCGCGCACGTTGACGCCGTCGACCCGGACCGCGCCGGAGGTGGTGTCGAACAGCCGCGCGATCAGGGAGAGCAGGGTCGACTTGCCCGAACCGGTCGAGCCGATGATCGCAACCGTCTGGCCGGGCTCGGCGCGCAGGCTGACGTCGCGCAGCACCGGGTCGTCGGCGCCGGGGTACTGCATCGAGGCGCGGTCGAGTTCGACGACTCCACGGACCTGCGAGGGAGTGATCGGATCGACCGGCGGCTGCACCGACGGCTCGGTGCTGACGACCTCGGTGATCCGCTCCGCGGCCACGGACGCGCGCGGGATCATCATGAACATGAAGGTCGCCATCATCACCGACATCAGGATCTGGATCAGATAGGTCATGTATGCCGAGAGGGACCCGATCTCCACGTCGCCGTGCGCGACCTGATGGGCACCGAACCACCAGACGCCGATGGTCGACAGGTTCATCACCGTGATGACCATCGGGAACATGATCATCATCAGACTGCCGACCTTGGTGGAGATCTCGGTGAGACTGTCGGTCGCCTCGTCGAAGCGCCGCTCCTCGTAACGCTCGCGGGTGAACGCCCGAATGACCCGCACGCCCGAAAGGTGTTCGCGCATCACCCGGTTGACCACGTCGATGCGCTTCTGCACCAGCCGGAAGCCCGGCACCATCCTGCGCACCACCGACCCGACCGCGACACCGAGGACGATCACCGCGATCAGCACCAGCCAGGACAGTCCGACGTCCTGACGCAGCGCCATGATCACACCGCCGACCATCATGATCGGCGCACCGACCATCAGCGTGCAGCTCATCAACACGAGGGTCTGCACCTGCTGAACATCGTTGGTGCTGCGGGTGATCAGCGAGGGTGCCCCGAACTGGTTCATCTCCCGCGCGGAGAACCGGCCGACCGACCGGAAGATCGTGGCGCGAGTGTCGCGCCCGAAGAACATCGCGATCCGCGCACCGAAGTAGGCGGCACCGATCGACCCCACGACCTGCACCAGAGAGACGGCGAGCATCACGCCGCCGGTGCTCCAGATGAAGCCGGTGTCGCCCTTGGTCACGCCCTTGTCGATGATGTCGGCGTTCAGGGTCGGGAGGTAGAGGTTGGCGCCGACGTTGATCAGTTGGAGCAGCACGAGTCCGAGCAGCAACCCGCTGTATGGCGCGAGTCTGTCCCGGATCAGTTTGAAGAGCACCTAGTTCCCCCGAATCTGCTGTGTTTCAAGGCCTTTTCGCCTACGTATGGCGCCCTTCGACGCCGGCCGGTCATCGGCCGTCGCCACGCCATACAAGATCGTGTGCACGATCACCGCGGGAGACAGCACCTCGCCGTCGTTGATGTGCTTGTGGCTGCCGCTGAACGTGAGCAGCCGCAACAGCCGCGCCACTTCCGGCACCGGCAGTCGCAGTTGGTCGGCGTACGGGTCGAGCAGCTGCAGCACACACGACCCGGTCCGCGCCTCCTGGCGGCGTTGCCGCACCGGGTCGCGGAACCGCTCCGGTGGGCCGACCATGCTGAACGCGCCCATGATGTCGAAGATCTCCTGGAACCTGGCCTGCAGCACGCGGACCAGCTCGATCATCACTGTTTCCAGGCCGGTATCGCCATTGATTTTCTCGAGGTCCTCTTCCAGGCCGCGGGAGTCGAATGTCCGGTCGATGACCGCGTCGAAGAACTCGTCCTTGTTGGCGAAGACCCGGAAGATGGTGCCTTCCGCGACGCCTGCGGCCTCGGCGATCTGTCGCGTCGTCGGCAATGTATGGCGCTCTCGGATCACGCCGATTGCCGCGTCTATCAACGCTTCCCGGCGCTGCTGCGGAGGCATGGGTGCCGCGCGACGACCAGCACGCGCGACCTTGGAATCAGTCACGACATGACACGCTAGCACGAATGAGTGAGCGCTCACTCATTCATTCGTGCTTTCACAGCAGAGCGCCGACCACCCCGCCCAGCGGTGGTGATCGGCGCCCGCGGAGCCGAGATGCGGTCAGCCGAGACCGTTGCTCGTCACGAACTGCTTGGCGACGCTGGAGGCGTCCTTGTGGTCCACCTGGACCTCCTTGTCCATGGCGGCGAGCTTGTCGGTGGTCAGCTTGGCCTGCACGGCATTGAGCACCGACTTCACCGTGGCGGTCGCCTTCGCCTTGCTGATCAACGGCACGACGTTGTCGCTGCCGAAGACGTGCTTGGGGTCCTGCAGCGAGACGAAACCGTCGGCCTTGATCGACGGGTCGGTCGTGAAGATGTTCGCGGCCTGCGCCTGGTTGTTCTTCAGCGCCTGCACGATGGCCGTGCCCTGCAACGCCCGGAAACTCTTCGGCACCAGGTTGTACTTCTCCTTGAGCCCCTTCAGGCCCTGCTCACGGCTCTGGAACTCCGCGGGCGCCGCGAAGGTGACCTCGTTCGAGTGCTTGGCCAGGTCGGCGATCGTCTTCAGCCCCCACTTGTCAGCAGTCTTCTTGGTGACCGTGACGGTGTTGGAGTCCTCGGCGGCCGCGGCGTTCAGCACGATGTCACCGCTCGGCAGCTTCTTGGTCAGCGCGGCCCGGACCGCGTCGGGCGCCGTCTGGGTCGCCGACGCGTCGTAGAAGGTCAGCAGCGAGTATGCGTATTCGGGGACGAGATCGATCGAACCCTGTTGCAGCGCCTTGAGATAGACCTCGCGCGCGCCGAGCGGGTCACCCGTCGTGGCCTTGAGCCCCTTGGCATTGAGCGCTGCGGCGTAGATCTCCGCGATGAGCTGCGACTCGGGGAAGTTCGCGGCGCCGACATGGATGGTGCCGGCCTTCGGGCTCCCGGTCGGCGCATTGCCGCCCGATCCGGAACCCGTGCTGAGCGGATTGCTGCTGCCGCCACCGCAGGCGGCGAGCGCCAGCGTCGCGGCGACGCCCAGGGCGGTCACTGTGAGTGTGCGCTTCATGATGGGTTCCTCATCTCGGTTGTGGTTTCGGTGAGTTCAGGCGGCGTGCGCGGATTCGGCTGCCGCAGTGGTTGCGCGCTGCTTGCGTCGGGACCCGCCCGTCGCGCGCAGACCACCGGGAACGACGAGTTGCTGGATGACGGCGAGCACTCCGTCCACGACCAGCGCGAGGGCGGTCACCAGGATCGCCCCGCCCGCCATCTGTGCGTAGTCGCTGTTGGCGAGACCGTCGATCAGATAGCGGCCGAGACCGCCGACGCTGATCGACGCGGCGATCGTCGCGGTGGCGATGATCTGCAGCGCAGCACTGCGCACGCCGGAGAAGATCAGCGGCAACGCGCACGGCACCTCGACACGGGTCAGCACCTGTCGGCCGTTCATGCCCATGCCGTATGCCGCATCGCGTGCGGCCGGGTCGACCTCGCCGACGCCGCTGTAGGCACCGGCCAGCAGCGGGGGTATGGCGAGGATGACCAGCACGATGATCGTCGGCACCAGGTATGCCGAGTCCCCGGTGAGGCGGGACACGAACCACATCGCCACGACGAACAACAGGCCGAGGCTGGGAATCGCACGAAAAGCGTTGGCAACGGCGATGATCCACTTCGCCTTGCCGGTGTGCCCGATCAACGCACCGATCGGCAACGCGATCAGCGCGGCGATGAGCAGGCTCTCGCCGGAGTACTGCAGGTGCTCCAGCAACCGGTGGATGATGCCGGTGTCGCCCTGCCAGTGCGCGCCGTCGGTGAGCCAGCGCCATACAGAGGTGATCACGTGGTGGCCCCTCTCTGCCATGGCGTCAGCACCCGGGTGATCAGCTGGATCACCAGGTCGAAGATCAGTGCCAGCACCAGGCAGGCGACGACGCCGGTCCACACCTCGGCCCAGTAGGTCGTCTGGTAACCGTCGGTGAGGTAGAAGCCGAGCTGACGGATGCCGAGCAGGGCGGCGACGCTGACGATGGCGACGTTGCTCACGGCGGCGACCCGCAGCCCCGCCGAGATGACCGGCACGGCGAGCGGCAACTCCACACCGAAGAACCGACGAATCGGCGTGTATCCCATGGCGATCGCCGCTTGCGTGGTCTCCTCCGATACCGCTCCGAGGGCGTCGGCGACGGTGCGGACCAACAGGGCCAGGGTGTAGACCGTCATCGCGACGATGACGTTGACCGGAGAGGTGATCTTGGTCTTGATGATCAGCGGCATCAGCACGAAGAGCGCCAGCGACGGGATCGTGTAGAGCAGGCTCGAACCGCCCACGAGGATCACCCGCAGCCACGACGCCCGGCGTGCGAGCCAGCCCAGCGGCAGCGCGATCAGCAGCCCGATGACCAACGGCAGGCCGGCCAGCCATGCGTGGTCCACGGTGCGGCTGATGATGTCGGACCAGTGGTCCTGGATAAAGGAGAGCACGGGTGGCTACTTCTCCAGGGGCACGGTGCCGTGGGACGACTCGTGTTGCGGTGCGATGTCGGCCTCGTCGACCTCCGGTCGCTCGGTGGCCTCGATCGCCTGCAACACCTGGTGAGCGCGGACGGTGCCGAGCAGACTGCCGTCGTCGGCGGCGATGACGCCGCGGCGGCTCGGGGACGACAACGCTGCGTCGAGCGCTGCACGTAGTGGCCCGGACGCGCGCGCGACGGTGCCGCCGCGGTGCAGCATCGCGGGCTCGACGGGTGCGGTGATCGCGCGCGGCTGGATCCACCCGACCGGGTGTCCGTCGTTGACCACGAGCAACCACTCGTCCTGCGTGGCCGCCCGTGCCTGCTCCGGAGTCGCGCCGAGCGACACGGTCGGCTCGCTGGCCAGCGGCAGCGGCGGCGTCTCGGCGAAGGTCAGCGCCCGGTAGCCGCGGTCGCGGCCGATGAAGTCGGCCACGAAGTCGTCGATCGGATGCGCCAACAGGTATGCCGGGTCGGCGAGTTGGGCGAGCTTGCCGCCGACGCGCATGACCGCGATCTGGTCGCCGAGCTTCAGCGCCTCGTCGATGTCGTGGGTGACGAACACGATCGTCTTGCCGAGATCGCGCTGCAGCCGGAGGAATTCGTCCTGGAGCTGCTCGCGCACCACCGGGTCGACCGCGCTGAACGGCTCGTCCATCAGCATCACCGGCGGGTCGGCGGCCAACGCACGAGCCACACCCACGCGCTGCTGCTGGCCACCCGACAGCTGGGACGGCCACCGGTCCGCGAAATCGCCTGGCAACCCGACGAGTTCGAGCACCTCACGGGCCCGCTCGCGCGCCCGCGCCTTGGGAGTGCCGAGCAACTGCGGGACCGTGGCCACGTTGTCGACGACTCGCTTGTTGGGGAACAGCCCGGCGTGCTGGATGACGTAACCGATGCCGCGACGCAGCGTGGCGGCGTTGAAGGACTGGACGTCCTCGTCGTCGATGGTGATCCGGCCGCTGGTGGGCTCGATCATCCGATTGATCATCCGCAGCGACGTCGTCTTGCCACACCCGGACGGTCCCACCAGGACGGTGATCTGGCCCGTCGGGGCCTCGAAGGAAAGGTTGTCGACGGCCGTCGTGCCGCCGGCATACTGCTTGACCACCTGCTCGAAGCGGATCATGGTCACCCAACGTAATGCACGACACCGACAGACCGCGCGACTGTTCAGTGGCGACGGCTCAGGACAGCAGGGTCTCCACCAGGAAATCGGTCGTATGGCGGTGCCACGTCCGCGCTCGCAGCAGCATCGCGTGCGCGTCCGGCAGTTGCACGCTGCGCGCGTCGCCACCCGCCTGCGCGATCAGCTCGGCG
Source organism: Flexivirga sp. G2 (assembly GCF_055397625.1). NCBI lineage: Bacteria > Bacillati > Actinomycetota > Actinomycetes > Micrococcales > Dermacoccaceae > Flexivirga > Flexivirga sp. G2. The sequence continues at coordinate 400,966 of NZ_AP039675.1, read as the reverse complement.
AGTCGCGAGCTCTTGCGCGGATCGGTGATGACGTCCTTGCGGCCGTGCAGCAGCAAGGTGTGCCGGTCCAGGAACGGTTCGACGTCATACAGCTGCGGGATCCAGGGCGCCATACCGACAATGCTGGTGACGCCGTCGGTGCCGGCGAGTTCGAGGGCGACCCGGCCACCCATCGAGTGACCGACCAGCGCGAGCGGCCGGTCGGGGTAGAGCTCGCGCAGCCGGGCGAGCGCCCACTCCGCGTCGCGCACCGGGGACCGGGCGTCGTCGTTGTAACCGCGGACCGCGTCCCGGAGCACCGCCGTGGCGATCCTGCCGTGGCCGGCGCGTTCGATGCTGCGGGCGACCGGGAGCATTCGCAGCAGCGGCGGGCTCATCTTGGAGGTGCGTCCGAGGCCGTGTTCGGCGCCACCGTGCAGCAGCAACACGACGGCTTCGGGATGCTCCCGACCGTCGGGCAGGGTGAGGAACGGGTGGGCCTCCGGATGTATGCCGTCGTGCGCCGGACCGACCTCGAAGCGGGGCATCAGACCTCGGTGTGATGGAAGTTGGCGTAGGACCGGCTCGCCGTCGGGCCGCGCTGGCCCTGATAGTGGGAACCGTATTTGGCGCTGCCGTAGGGGTTTTCGGCCGGACTACTGAGCTGGAAGAAGCAGAGCTGGCCGATCTTCATGCCCGGCCACAGCTTGATCGGCAAGGTGGCGACGTTGGACAGCTCCAAGGTCACGTGCCCGGAGAAGCCGGGGTCCACGAAACCGGCCGTCGCGTGCGTCAGCAGACCGAGTCGGCCCAGGCTGGACTTGCCCTCGACCCGCGCGGCGACGTCGTCGGGCAACGTCACCTGCTCGTAGGTCGAGCCGAGCACGAACTCGCCCGGGTGCAACACGAACGGCTCGCCCGGCTCGGTCTCCACCAATCGGGTCAGCTCGTCCTGCTCGACGGACGGGTCGATGAACGGGTACTTGTGGTTGTCGAAGAGCCGGAAATAGCGATCCATCCGTATGTCGATGCTCGACGGCTGGATCATCGTCTCGTCATACGGGTCGAGGCGCACGCGGCCGGCGTCGATCTGGGCGCGGATGTCGCGGTCGGAGAGCAGCACGGAGGTCACGGTACCGGGCGGGCAGTTGCTCCGGTGGCGCACTGGGTGGGTTAGACTCCTGCCGGTCCGAGCGCCAGCCGAGATGGCGGCCGTTCGGGGCACGCGAGTGTAGTTCAATGGTAGAACATCAGCTTCCCAAGCTGAATACGCGAGTTCGATTCTCGTCACTCGCTCTTCGGAGATGCGCGTCGTTCAGCGGAAAGCGAGATCCGACGTGCCGAGCAGCGCCGGTGCGCCAGGTTGCGGCGTGCTGTGCTGCGAGAAGCTCAGCGGAATCATCGGCTCCGTGAGTGTGCCGAGCGGACCCGTGACACTGTGTCGTCCGATGGATGGTTCGGGCATCGCGGACCGGGGGTCGAGCCTCGATGCCTTCCCCCACGCCTGGACCCACATGCACACCCGCGCGAGATTCACCCGCACCCGCCACGAGCCCCCTTGCGCAGCCCGTCGGCGAATCGCGGCAGTGATGCCGGCAGCAGCCAGGTAAGCGGCCAGGTAGTCGTTGAGCAGATGGGTCGGAGGTAAGGCGGGTCGCCCGTCCACGCCGTCCCGGAAATTGCCCTCATCGATGGAGAATCCGGTTGCGGCACAGGCTAATTGGTCGAAGCCACCGCGGTCGGCCCACGGACCGTCCGGGCCCCAGCCATGCATCTCCGCATAGATCAGTCCGGGGTGACGTGCCGCCAGTTCGACACTGCCGAACCCGTATGACAACACGTTGCGATAGGAGCTGACGAAGACGTCGGCGGCTTCGACCAGTGCGTCGAGTCTCGACCTCGTGCCGCGGTCGCGCAGATCGGCGTAGGCGTTCGCCTTTCCGCCACCGGTGATCGCCAACATGCCGATCGGGTCGGGTCGATCCGGGGTCGACGTGTGCAGGACGTCCGCCCCGAAGGCAGCGAGAAGACGGGTGGCTACCGGCCCGGCGATCACATGGGTGTTGTCGACAACCCGTAGTTGGGCGAGCGGCGCCCACACGGAACCGTCCGCGTCCGGGGGTCGATTCGGGAACGGCGCCGGCGGTGCGTCACCGATGCGTTCGATCTCGACGACGGGACGCGGTGCAAGGTGTTGCGCGACCGGATGATCAGCCCACTGAGCCGTGGTTCGGGCGGCAGCGGCGACGCCGCCCGCTGCGACGAGGGCCTCCTCCAATCGTGCCGCGGACCACTTGCGTGTCTTCACTCGGATCGCCTCGGCGACCGGTGGGCAATCGAGGACGCGACAGGCTGCCGCCCGCAGGTGCGGGTAGGTCGAGAGTATGAAGACCCAGCCGTCCCGAGCCGGATAGAAGTCGTTCAGTCCCAGCAGGGTCGGATCGTCGGACAGGACGTGGGGCGCAACGCCGTTGAGATCGGCGAGAAACGGCGCACGCAGCTGGTCCAGAGCGGCCGCTGCCGACACGGACACGCGTTGGGCCGGTGCACCGCGGTCCTCGTCCAATGCGGCGACCTCGCGGCCGAATGACGCGATCGCCGCGGCCGAGGTGTCGGCGAGCCGATGCGGAGAGGGGCAGGCAGGGTCGGTGCCGACAACCTCGGCGGTCGAGTCACCACTCCAGGTGTCACCGGTCAGTGTGTTCACCAGGTCAGCGACGATGCGGCTGGTGGGAATGCGTGCGGACATGTCTCCAGCCTGCGGACCGGACGAGACCGGGAACAGTCCGTCCGGATATCCGGAAAGTACGGTGCTTTCATGCGGACGGACCACGGACATCACGGCGTCGAGCGGGTCGACCGCGTCCTGGACTTCGTCGGTCGTGCCGCGATGCCCCCACGGTTCAGCCAGATCGTGGCGGCGACCGGTATCCCCAGCAGCACGGTCGCGGATCTACTCGCACAGTTGCGCCGCCACGGATATGTGCACCGGGAGGAGAACGTCTACCGGCTCGGCAGGCGGCTGCAGGTGCTCGCACTCGTCGCCGGCATGAACCCGGCCGCCCCGATCTCGCACGAGCAGCTGACCCGATTGAACGAGGTCGCCGAATGTCCCCTTGCCCTCGCGGTGCTGATCGGCGTCGACGTGCTCTACCTCGACATCGCGGGGCCCGGCGTGTCTGCCGAACACCAGGCGATCGCCGACCGGCTCGAACCTCGGCCGGCCCTGCGGACCGCTGCCGGACGGTTGCTGGTCGCCACCGCAGACCGCGAGCGGCGGAGCACGATCCTGCGGGATGTCGCCCTCAGCGACCCCGAGTCGGTGACCGCCTTCCTGCGGGAACGCCCCACTATCCTGCGTGCACAGCTGGCTCGCAGCGACGGACTCGCCGATCCCGACATACAGGCGATCGCGGTCCCGGTGCTCTGCAGCACGGACGTTCCCGCCGCGATCGTGCTCACCGGACCTCGGTCGGTTCCCGGCGCACCGCGCGCATCCGTCGCACTCGAGACGGCCGCCGCCAGGGTGTTGGCCGAACAGCGCGCCTGGGGCTGGCCGAAGCATCCGAATGATCGGGCTCACTAAGGACGAGACGGGTCGGGCCGGGCCTCGTGACGCAGACCCCATTCGTGCAGGGCGGAGAACACCAGCTCCAGACTCCGACCTCGAGCGGTGATCCGGTAGGTAACCTGTGGCGGAACCATGGGGATGACCTCACGCTCGACCAGGCCGGCGCTCACCAGTGACTTCAGCTCGTTCGACAGAACCTTCTGTGAGATGCCACCCACGTGGCGCTGCAGATCGGCGTACCGCCGCTCCTGCTGCAACAGCTCCCAGAGGACGAGCATGGACCACTTTCCACCGACCACCTCCAACGTCCGACGCACCGTCTGCCCGCAGAACTCGGGACCTTCGCCCGTCATGGTCCAACTCCTACCTGCCGGTGCGTTCCTGACTCGAAAGTGCCGTCTTCCACGATGAACTCAGCCGGTCCATCGTGGACCACGTCAACCAGAACCCCACACAAGGACGAAACATGCCAATCGTCAACCTCGACATCATCCCAGAGCTCATGCGCGGCGATCGAGATCGGCAATACGAACTGATCGCCGCCGGCATCACCGAGGCGATCGTCAGCAGTACCGGGGCGCCGGCCGACTCGGTGCACGTCCTGATCCACGAGGTCAGCCACGACAGGTACGCGGTCGCCGGTGAGCTGCTGCGTGACCGAATGACACACGTCACGACTGCTGAATGAGGCCGCCCGGAGCTGCGTAGGTGAACCGGACGCATACCCGTTGCCGGAACGGATCAACTTCCGTAGGCGGCGAAGACCTGGTTCGCGTAGGCCTCCCGTTGGGGGGTGTTGCAATCGCCGCAGCCCTCGAAGTAGTCCTGAAATGCGACCGTCCCGTCGTGGATCGTCGTCGAGGCGACCAACGGTCCCTTCCCGTAATAGCTGTAGGTGTCGAGCTCGTACTGGATGAATCGCAGCTGCAACTCGAGCGACCAGGGCGACATGCCGAGCTGGTTCGCGTACCAGACCACGTTGTCGTTGGCGTCGGTGTCCCATCGACCGCCGACACTCCACTGCGCGATGCCACGACCCGGACCGCCGGACTGGGTCGCGTTCGGGTTGACGCTCGGTCCGGACTCCTGCATCAGGTTGCCGACGACGCCGGCGGCCTGCTTGCTGGTGTAGCCGATCGAGACCAGGAAGTCGTATGACGCCTCCTGGTTGTTCGTCTGGGCGGTCTTCGCCAGCAGCACCGAGTTGATCGGGGTCAGGTCGACGTCGCCGTACCAGCCCGGCTGTTGTGCGGCTCCACATCCGCCGCCGTCATACGCCGTGCAGAGCTGGACCACCGCACCGTCGGTCTGGTTGTTGAAGACGCGGTGGCTCCCCACCTGTCCGGACAGGTTCTGCGCGCCGTAGTTGTAGAACTTCAGCGACGGGGTGTCGTTGTTCCAGGACGCGTCGGGGTAGATGCACACGTAGCCGTCCGGGCATCCGTGGGTGGTGGCGGCGTGCGCGACGGGCACGCCGATGACGCCGAACGAGGCCACCGCCAGCGCGGCTCCACCGACGGTCGTCGCGAGGGTCTTCCTGACGAGGTGTCGCATGCGTTGTCACTCCTGTGGTCGGGTCCCGGGGCACCGGCCATGAGGTGCGTCCACGGCGGCTTCGGCATCACGTTACGGGCGCCGACGCGGTCTTGATAAGAATTTACGCATCAGGATTTCGTAAGTTCTTTTTCAACATTTGGCGCCATTCTGCCGATTTGACAGCGGTGAAATTACAGGCATGCAACTACAGCATGTTGGGGCTTGGCAAACGAGTCACCCCTAGATAGTGTGTGTCTTGCAGCTGGTTCGAGTGCTTCAGCTGGCGCCAGGCGTCGGCTGAAGCACCCGAGGAAAGAGGGAAGCCGGTGAAAATCCGGCACTGCCCCCGCAGCGGTGAGTGAGGACGAACGTCGTCATCAGCACTGGGCCGACAACCCGGGAAGCGACGACCAGTAGGTGTGCGCCACGGCGCACGGAGTCACGAGTCCGAAGACCTGCCACTGCCTCGCCCACGCACCCGTGGACGAGTCCGACCGCAGCCCGCGAGGGAAGGGCTGACGAACGAGCGACCGTCGGCCGACCGGCCCATGGTCTTCGCTCGCCGTCCTCTCCTCGCCGGTCGACAGCGAGGGAAGACGGGAGACACCGCACGTGGCCATTCATGTCACCAAGCGCGACGGTTCACGCGAGCCGTATGACGCAGACCGCATCAACCGGGCGATCGAGCGGGCCGCAGACGGCCTACCGAACGCCATGTCGATGACCATGCAGATCGCCTCGGAGTTGGCGATCACGCTCTTCGACGGCATCACCACCGAACAACTCGACGAGGCCGCCATCTCGGTCGCGGTCCAGAACGTCAAGGACGATCCCGACTTCGACGTCATCGCGTCGCGTCTGCTGCTGAAGACGATCTACAAGAAGGTGCTCGGCGACTTCGAGACCCAGTCCGAGCTCGCCCTCCTGCACCAGGCCCGCTTCCCCGGCTACATCCGGCTGTCCGTCGAGGACGGCCTCTTCGACGCCCGTCTCGCCTCCGCGTTCAACCTCGAGCAGCTGGCTGCGGCGCTCGACCACCACCAGGACGACGGCCTGCGCTACATCGGGATCGTCACGCTCAAGAACCGTTACATGGCAACGGATTCCAGGCGTCAGCCGCTCGAGGTCCCGGCGTACTTCTGGATGCGCGTCGCCATGGGTATGTCGGTCAACGAGAAGGACCCGACCCAGGCCGCGATCGGCTTCTACCGCAAGATGGCGTCGCTGGACTACCTCGCCGCCGGCTCCACGTTGGTCAACGCCGGAACCAACACCCCGCAGCTGTCCAACTGCTTCGTGATGCAGATGGACGACGACATCGAGCACATCGCCAAGTCGATGCGTGATGTCATGTGGCTCACCAAAGGCACTGGTGGCATTGGCCTTTCGGTCACCAAACTGCGCTCCGAGGGAAGTCCGATCCGGAGCAACAACACCTCGTCGACCGGCCCGATCCCGTTCATGCACACGATCGACTCGATCCTGCGCGCCGTCTCCCGCGGCGGCAAGAAGTTCGGCGCACTGTGCTTCTACATGGAGAACTGGCACCTGGACTTCCCGCAGTTCATCGACCTGCGGCAGAACGCCGGCGACCCCTACCGTCGTACCCGCACCGCCAACACCGCCGTGTGGTTGTCCGACGAGTTCATGAAGCGCGTCGTCGCCGACGACGACTGGTACCTCTTCGACCCGCTGGAGACCCCCGACCTGGTCGAGCTCTTCGGTGACGACTTCTCCCGCCGTTACAAGGAGTATGTCGCGCTCGCCGAGACCGGGAAACTCCGCAATTTCAAGAAGATTCGCGCTCGGGCACAGTGGAAGTCGATCCTCGTCTCGCTGCAGACGACGTCGCACCCCTGGTTGACCTGGAAGGACACGATCAACCAGCGCGCGCTGAACGACAACACCGGCACGATCCACCTGTCGAACCTGTGCACCGAGATCACCCTGCCGCAGGACCGCGACAACGTGTCGGTCTGCAACCTGGCCTCAATCAACCTTTCCCGCCACCTGGTCGACGGGCAGTGGGACTGGGACCGGCTCGCCGAGTCCGCGCGCCTCGCCGTCCGACAGCTCGACAACCTCATCGATATCACGCGTTCGTCGGTGCCGGAGTCGGAGCACTCCAATGACCAGAACCGCGCAATCGGACTGGGATTCATGGGATTCACCGATGTCGTGGAGAAGCTCGGCCTCTCCTACGCGTCGGAGCAGGCCGCAGATCTCATCGATCAGCTGACCGAGTTCATCAGCTGGCACGCGATCGACGCGTCCTGCGACCTCGCTCAGGAGCGGGGCGCTTACCCGAACTTCGCCGGCTCCGGCTGGTCCCGCGGACTGGTGCCCATCGACACGCTGGAGACGCTGCAGCAGCGCCGTGGCGTCGAGGTCGACGTGCCGCGTACGACCCGGATGGACTGGGATGCGCTGCGTGGACGGGTCAAGGACGGCATCCGCAACGCGACCCTCATGGCCATTGCGCCGACCGCGTCCATCGGACTCGTCGCCGGCACGACGCCCGGCCTGGATCCGCAGTTCTCCCAGCTGTTCTCGCGCACCACGTCGTCCGGAAAGTTCCTCGAGGTCAACCGCAACCTGGTGGCCGCACTGCAGGAGCGTGGCCTCTGGGACTCGATCCGCGAGGACTTGCTGCGGTCGCGCGGCGACCTCTCGGCCGTGTCCGGAGTCCCGGAGGACCTGCTGGAGGTCTTCCAGACCTCGTTCCAGCTGCCCGCCTCGGCATACCTGCACGTCGCCTCGCGCGCCCAGAAGTGGATCGACCAGGCGATCAGCCGCAACATCTACCTCGAGTCGCGGGACATCGGCGGCATGAGCGACCTGTATGTCGACGCGTGGCGCAAGGGCGTCAAGACGACCTACTACCTGCACATGAAGCCGCGGCACAAGGCCGAGCAGTCGACCGTGAAGGTCAACAAGGCCGTCGAAAGCGGCCGTACCGGAAGCGGATTCGGCTTCGCACGCCGCGCTGCAGCCGCGCCCGTGGTTGCCGAACCCGTCGCCCCCGAGGCGCCGGTTCAGGTGGAGGCGCCAGCGCCTGCCTCCGTCGCGGTGGAGGCGCCGGCGCCACCTGCCGAGTCGTCGGAAGCCCCGACCAGCGCACCGGACGTGGTCTTCGCCGATGGCTTCACCTGTCCGACCGACCCCCAGGAACTGTTGAACTGCGAGGCCTGCCAATGACATCCACCAGCCCCGACTCTCCGTCGTCGTCGATCCTCGGGACCGGCATTCAGGACGGACTGCTACTGAAGCCGATCCGCTACCAGTGGGCCTACGACCTCTACAACCAGGCCGTCGCCAACACCTGGTTCCCGCACGAGATCCAGCTCGGCGAGGACCTGGGCGACTTCGAGCGGATGACCGACGAGGAGCGGCACGCGGTCACGTTCCTGATGAGCTACTTCAACCCGAACGAGCTGCTCGTCAACAAGGCCCTCGCCTTCGGCGTCTACCCCTACGTCGGCGCTCCCGAGGCGCACCTCTACCTCGCGAAGCAGATGTGGGAAGAGGCCAACCACTGCATGGCCTTCGAGTACGTCCTGGAGACCTTCCCGATCGATCGTACGGAGGCGTATGCCGCGCACGTCGACATACCGTCGATGGCGGCCAAGGAGGAGTTCGAGGTCCGCTACATCCAGCGAATGGCGGAACAGACCCTCGACATCACGACCACCGAGGGCAAGCGTGACTTCGTCCGCAACCTGGTCGCGTACAACGTTGTACTGGAAGGCATCTGGTTCTACAGCGGCTTCATGGTCGCGCTCAGCTTCCGGCAGCGGAACCTGCTGCGCAATTTCGGCTCACTGATCGACTGGATCGTGCGTGACGAGTCGCTGCACCTGAAGTTCGGGATGAACCTCATCCTGACGGTTCTCGAGGAGAACCCCGACCTGCAGACGCAGGAGTTCGCCGAGGAGATCCAGCAGATGATCTTCGACGCGGTCGAGATGGAGGAGCAGTACAACCGCGACCTGCTCCCCCGCGGCATCCTCGGCCTGAACGCGGATTACATCAACACCTATGTGCGCTACCTGGCCGACCGCCGCTTGGAGGAGCTGGGCTTCGGAGCGCACTGGGGCGTCAGCAATCCGGCGAAGTGGATGGCGACCGCCAACGACACGCTCGAGCTGGTCAACTTCTTCGAGTCGATCAACACCAGCTACGAGGTGGACGCCCAAGCCGGTTCGTGAGCATGACCGTTCGATCCGCCCGGGCCCCGCGACACACGACCACAGCTGACGGTGTGTTGCGGGGCCCGCGTCATACCCGCTCCGGTCTGTTGCGACTCGGCCCGGCATTCGTCGCCGCCATCGCGTATGTCGACCCGGGGAACATCGCGACCAACACGACGGCCGGCTCGCGATACGGCTTCGCGGTGCTGTGGGTCGTGCTGCTCGCCGTCGCAGCGGCCGGGCCGGTGCAGTACCTGTCCGCGAAACTCGGTGCGGTGACCGGCAATTCGCTGGCCGAGGTGCTCAGCACTCGACTGAGTCGTCCGGCGCGGCTGGTGTACTGGCTGCAGGCCGAGGGCGTGGCGGTTGCCACAGACCTGGCGGAAGTCGTCGGCGCCTCCATCGCCCTGCACCTGCTGCTCGGCATACCGCTGTGGTCCGGCGCCGTGATCACAGCGATCGTCGGTGGCGCACTCATGATGCTCCGGGATCGCGTCGGTGAACGCAGTTTCCAACTGGTCATGGTGCTCGGGTTGGCCCTGATCGGAGCAGGATTCATCCTCGGCGTCGCGATGGGTCCGGCTCCGGTCGGGTTGGACATACGACCGCAGTTGCACGGCCAGCAGATGGTCCTGCTCGCCACCGGCATCGTTGGCGCGACCGTGATGCCGCACGCGATCTATCTGCACTCCGCGCTCACCACCGGTCAGGCCGGCAGCATCCGGCAGCGACTCCGGGACAACCGCCTCGATGTCACGCTCGCCATGCTGCTCGCCGGCACGGTGAACGTGTCGATGCTGGTGCTCGGTGCGACGGCGTTGCGCGGACATCGGGACGAGGACTTCGGCGCCCTCGCGCACGCGCTGGCCGACCGGGTCGGTGATGGCGCCCGGGTCGGCTTCATCCTCGCACTGCTGGTCAGTGGGGTGACGTCGACCGCGGTCGGCATCCGGGCCGGCGAGGTCGTCATGGCCGGCCTCCTGCGCCGCCGCGTCCCGATCCTCGTTCGCCGAGTCGTCGTGCTGATCCCGGCCGTCGCGCTCCTCGCCTGCAACGTGCCGGCGGTCGACCTGCTGGTGTGGTCCCAGGTCGCACTGGCGCTCGGGCTTCCATTGGCCCTCATCCCGCTCGTGCATCTCACGTCGTCGGCTGCGGTCATGGGCGAGCAGGTGAACCCCCTGGCCATGCGGATTGTCTGCTGGGCCATCGCGTCCGCGGTCGTTGCTCTCGATCTGACGCTGCTCGTCATACCGCTCGCCGACGCGTGAAAACCGTTGGTACTGCTTGCGTGAAGATTGCACCATGGTGGGTATGAAGGCGCTCTCGTTGATGCAGCCCGCCCCCGTCGAGTCCGGCGAATGGGCGCTGTCCCGTATGCGCGGCCGTGACGGCGTCGCGCTGATCGTGCCCGACAGGTTCCCCGCAGTCGTGCGGATCATGCACGAGTTGACCGAGGACATCGGCCCGGACAACGGCGAGTACATCCCCCGTGCTGTCCGGTGGAACGAGACACTGCCGACGTACCTGAAGAGCGGCCCGAGTGCCTATCTCGAGCAGGAGGTCGAGCCGTACAACACCGAGCAAGGTGTCCTGACTCGGAGCATCGTCGCGACCCTGTTGCCGCTGCTCACCTCCGCGACCACGACGCCCCAGGAGTGTCTTTACGGGCTGTGGAGCGGACACGGCGGACTCCATCAGACCTCACGAGGCGTGTTCGCGTTCTACGCCGAGGACATCAGTGAGGACGAGCAGCGCGACCGGACCGCGAAACTCCAGCAGGAAGCCGATCGCCGCACCGCCGAGACGACCGCCGTGTTGGAACGCTGCCCGGAGGTCTCGTGGTGGGGCGGCAGAGACGCCTACCTGATGCAGGGACCGCTCGATGCGATCGACTGCCTCGGAGCGGCCGACTCGTTCACCGACGACGAGACCGACCCGCTCGGCCCGATGTGGTGGTGGCCGAAGGACCGAGCATGGTTCATCGGCAACGAGATCGACGACGCGTGGAGCTATCTCGCCGGACCGCAGTCGTTGATCGATGACGTGCTTCGGCTGTCCGAGTCCGGTGCCGTGGAGGCGTACCCGGTCACCTTCGGGTCTCGTTGGTAGTCAGCCGGATGGTTCGCCGGGGAGGGATCCCCGGCGAACCATCCGAAGTGTGAAAGTCTCGGGGTATGACGACAGCCGCCGATGAACCGGCACCGCGCCGGCGCGGACGACCTGGCAAGGACCAGGCGACCGTGCTGCGTGAGGCGATCGAGCTGTTCAATCTGCAGGGGTATGACGCCACCAGCATGGGTGACCTCGCCAGTCGCCTCGGATTCTCCAAATCCGCTCTCTACCACCACGTTCCGAGCAAGGAGCACCTGCTGCAGCGGGCGTTGGACGAAGCGTTGGACAACCTGTCCGAAGCCGTCGAGACAGCGCGGTCGGACACCTCGGTGCCGGCGCTGGAGCGATTGCGCCGCGCGGTCCGCGGCAGTGTCGACGTCCTGATCGGTCACTTGCCGGCGGTGACGCTGTTGCTGCGAGTCCGCGGAAACAGTCCGGCCGAGTTGGCCGCGCTCACGCGACGCCGCGAGCTGGACGCCGAACTCGCGCAACTCGTCGCAGAAGCAGCGGCGGAGGGCGGCATACGCACCGACATACCGCCCGACCTGATCAGTCGACTGCTCTTCGGAATGGTCAACTCGCTGACCGAATGGGTCCGCCCGAGCGGCCGGATCAGCCCCGAAACGATCGCGGATGCGTTGACCGCCATCGCCTTCGAGGGATTGCTCGCCGACTGAGTGGCTAGGTCAGCTCGACCGTCCTCGGGAAGACCTCGGCAAGGACCGACCGGCACGCCTCGATCGCCGGGGTGTCGACGCTGGAGCGCCGCACCGAGGTGAAGACCGAGCGGCGCGGGGCCTCCGGCAACTCGATCAGCCGCGCCACCGGCCGACGACGGACCAGCATCAGCTCCGGGACGACCGCGATGGCGCTGCCCGACTCGATGAGCGCGATGTGCGCTTCCAGGTCGTCGGTCTCGAAACGCACGTCGGGCTCGAAACCGGCCTGCCGACAGAGCTGTTCGGCCCAATGCCGCGACGCCGCGCCATACGGCTCCATGACCCAGGGCAGGCTGCGGACGTCCTCGATCGACGCGATTTCGCCCCACTCGTCGCCGGGTGGGACGACCAGTCGCAGCGCATCGGTGGTGAGCGGCACCCGATCGAGTGCCGGATAGCGCGGCGCCGCATGGTGCGGGTACTGCTCGGCGATCACCAGGTCGAACTCGTGCGCGGCCGTCTCGCGCAGACCCTCCTCGGGTTCGCGCTGCGACATGGTGACCCGCAGCCGCGGGTGGCGCGTCGCGAGCTCGGCCAACAGCCGCGGCATGAAGGCGACCGCCGCCGACTGGAAGACCGCGATCCGCAGCGTGCCGGACACCTCGCCGGACACGCCGATGGCGGCGCTCTCCGCCTCCTCCAGCTGGCTGAGGACCCGCTCGGTGTGTTCGACCAGCACCTCCGCAGCGGGCGTCAGCTCCAGACGCCGGCCCACTTTGCGCAGCAGCGGGACGCCGATCTCGCGCTCCAGCTGGCTCAGTTGCTGGGAGACCGACGACGGGCTCAGGTGCAGCACTTCGGCGACTTCGGCGATGGTGCCGCGACCGCTGAGTTCGCGGAGCAGACGCAGTCTGCGGACTTCGAGCATGCTTCAGATTATCCGAAGGGTATGCATCGAAAAACATCGCTTTACCCGAAGTGATGTTGGTCCGATACTCGATGCTGGCAATACCCCTGACAAGAACCCGAGGTGAACCAGTGCCCACTGCCGATGTCGACGTCGAACTCGTCGCCGAAGTCGAGACCCAGGTCAAGGCCTGGCTCGACGCCGCGGCCGCCAAACCGGTCGATCCCTCGGCCAAGCGGCTGGCCGAAGTGCTGAAGGATCCTCGCGGCCTGGAGTTCACCGTAGGTTTCGTCGACCGGGTCATCCGGCCCGAGGACCTCGGCGTCGCCGCGCAGGCGTTGCGCGAGCTGGTCGACGTCACTCCCGGGTTTCTGCCGTGGTACCAGCGCGCGGCGTTGCGGACCGGTGGCACGCTGTCCTCGGCAGCACCCGGAGTCGTCATTCCGATCGCCCGAAAAGTGTTGCGCCGCATGGTCGGTCACCTGCTGATCGATGCCACCGATTCCAAGCTGGGCAGCCAGATCAGCCGCATCAAGAAGCCCGGCATACACCTGAACATCAACCTGCTCGGCGAGGCCGTGCTCGGCGAGCAGGAGGCGAGTCGTCGGTATGACGGCACCCGGCAGCTGCTGGAGCGCCCGGACGTCGACTATGTCTCCATCAAGGCGTCGTCGCCGGTCGCGCCGCACTCGCCGTGGTCCCACGACGAGGCCGTCGCGCACGTCGTCGACCGCCTGCTGCCGCTCTACCAGTACGCCGCGACCCAAAGCGCTGCAGGCTCACCGAAGTTCATCAACCTGGACATGGAGGAGTACCACGACCTGGCCATCACGGTCGACGTCTTCACCCGCCTCCTGGACCGGCCCGAGCTGCTCGAGTTGGAAGCCGGCATCGTGCTGCAGGCCTACCTGCCGGACGCCCTGTCGGAGATGATCAAGCTGCAGGAATGGTCCGCTGCACGGCGTGCTCGAGGCGGGGCGCCGATCAAGGTTCGCCTCGTCAAGGGCGCCAATCTGCCGATGGAGCGCGCGCAGAGTTCCCTCTTCGGCTGGCCGCTCGCGACCTGGGGCAGCAAGCAGGAGACGGACACGTCATACCTCTCCGTGCTGGACTACGCGCTGCAGCCCGAGCGGACCGCCAACGTGCGTGTCGGCGTCGCCGGACACAACCTCTTCGACATCGCCTACGCGTGGATCCTGGCCGGCCGCAACGGAGTTCGCGACGGCATCGAGTTCGAGATGCTGCTCGGTATGGCGGAGGGCCAGGCCGAGGCGGTGCGCGAGACCGTGGGCGACCTGCTGCTCTACGTGCCGGTCGTGCACCCGAAGGACTTCGACGTCGCCATCTCCTACCTGGTCCGCCGCCTCGAGGAGGGCGCGAGCCAGGACAACTTCATGTCGGCGGTGTTCGACCTGCACGACAGTGCTGCGCTCTACCAGCGCGAGAAGGACCGGTTCGTCGCCTCCCTGGCCGCGCTGACCGACGACGTGCCGGCACCGCATCGCGTGCAGGATCGCCGGCAGCCGGTCGCCGAGGCGCCGCTCGCGCGCTTCGCCAACACGCCGGACACCGACCCGTCGCTGCTCGGCAACCGCGCGTGGGGCACCGAGATCATCAACCGGATCGGCGCTTCCACGCTCGGCGCGGACCTGGTGACCGCGCACTCCGTGGACACCACCGACGCCGTGGAGACCGTCATCGACGCCGCACACGCGGCCGGTGCCACCTGGGCCGCCCGGTCCGCCTCCGAGCGCGCGCACATCCTGCGCACCGCCGCGGTCGAGTTCGAGAAGCGCCGCGCCGACCTGCTGGAGGTCGCCGGGTCCGAGTGCGGCAAGACGCTGGACCAGGGCGACCCGGAGGTCTCCGAGGCCATCGACTTCCTGAACTACTACGCCGACCTGGCCGAGCAGTTGGAGCGCGTCGACGGTGCCGAGCCGCAGCCCGTCCGGTTGACGCTCGTGGTGCCGCCGTGGAACTTCCCGCTCGCCATACCGACCGGCGGTATGGCGGCCGCCCTCGCCGCCGGCTCCGCGGTGATCGTCAAGCCCGCGCCGCAAGCAGCTCGCTGCGGCTCGTTGTTGGTCGAAACCCTCTGGGCAGCTGGCGTACCCAAGGATGTGCTGCACCTGGTGCACGTCCCGGAGAACGAGGTCGGCCGCGCGCTGGTCTCCTCGCCGAAGGTGGACCGGCTCATCCTCACCGGCGCGTTCGACACGGCGGCGCTGTTCCGGACGTTCCGCCCGGACCTGCCGCTGTTGGCCGAGACGTCCGGCAAGAACTCGATGATCGTCACCCCGAATGCCGATCTGGACCTGGCGGTCAAGGACCTGGTCGCGTCGGCCTTCGGCCACGCCGGGCAGAAGTGCTCGGCCGCCTCGCTGGCGATCCTGGTCGGCTCGGTCGCCGAGTCGGACCGCTTCCGGAACCAGCTGATCGACGCCGTCACCTCGTTGAAGGTGGGCTTCCCCAGCGACCCGACCACCCAGATGGGCCCGGTCATCGAGCCGGCGGCCGGCAAGCTGAAGAAGGCGCTCACCACACTGGAGCCCGGTGAGTCGTGGCTGGTGAAGCCCGAGCAGCTCGATGCGGAGGGCCGTCTCTGGTCGCCCGGTGTCAAGACCGGCGTCAAGCGGGGCTCGGAATACCACCTGACCGAGTATTTCGGTCCGGTGCTCGGCCTGATCGCAGCCGCCGATCTGGACGAGGCGATCGCCATCCAGAACCAGACCGACTATGGCCTCACCGCCGGACTGCACTCGCTGGAGCGCAGCGAGCTGGAGACCTGGATCGAGAAGGTCGAGGCGGGCAACGCCTACATCAACCGCACGACGGTCGGCGCGATCGTGCGCCGGCAGCCCTTCGGCGGTTGGAAGAAGTCGGCGGTCGGCGCCGGCACCAAGGCCGGTGGCCCGAACTACCTTGTCGGACTTACTGATTGGGCTCCGCGCCCGGCGACCGCGTCTGCCCCGGTCTCGGCTGCGGTGCAGCAACTGATCGACGGCTCGGGTCTGAGCGGTGACGACGCAGCGTTCCTGAACCGCGCCGCGGGCTCGGACGCGCTCGCGTGGAAGGACGAATTCAGCACTGCCAAGGACGTTTCCGCACTGCTGGCGGAGAAGAACGTCTTCCGCTACCGGCCCGTCCCGGTGACGGTGCGCGTCGAGGCGGACGCACCCGCGCAGCTGGTGCGGATCGTCGCGGCCGGTCTGGTCACGGGCGCTCCGGTGATGGTCTCACTCGGTACGTCGCTGGACGCCGGAGTCGTGACCGCGGTGAAGGCCGCCGGTGCGCGGGTCGTCGAGGAGGACGCCGCAGCCTGGTCGGCACGCCTCCGCGGGGAGAGCGCACCGCACCGCGTGCGGCTGATCGGTGGCAGCCGCGAGGACTTCGCCGCCGCCAGCGAGGGCCGCGCCGACATCGCGCTCTACGCCCAGCCGGTGCTCGAGGCCGGCCGGGTCGAGCTGCTGCCGTTCCTGCACGAGCAGGCGGTTGCCGTCACGGCACACCGGTTCGGTTCGCCGACGCCGCTGGCGGAAGACCTCTTCTGACGGAGGGCCACCGGGCTGGGACGGTCAGCCGTCCCAGCCCGTGGCTCGCCCGTCCCGAGGGCCGAACGCCCGAACCGCATCGAGATCCGAGGGTGGGTCCAGGAGGTATTCCTGGACCCATTCGCGCACCTGCGGGAAGGTGCTTCGCGCGACGACGGAGCGCGCGACTTCCTCAGCGTCGATCGGCGTCGACCGCAGCTGCACGCCGCGCTCGTCGAGCAGCACCCAGGGGACACCGCGGGTCCCGTACGACATACCGACGCTGCCGCTGTTGACGATCCACCGTCGGTCCACCAGCCGGACGAACGGCATGTGGGTGTGCCCGCAGCAGATGATGCGCACGGTCTCGGGGACGTCGCGCAGGACCTCCGCCCACCACGACGGGCGGCTGTCGACCAGGACCACTTCGTTGTCGTCGCGCGGGGTGCCGTGGCAGAACAGCACATCACCCACTCCGTCGAGCGGGACGGTCACCGGATGTGCAAGCCCCGCAAGGAGATCCACGTGCGATGAGTCGAGTTGATCCGCCGCCCAGGCGTCCACCGGAGGCAGCGACGGCGACCCTGCGCTGCGTGCCGCGTCGACGAGATCCCGGTCGGCGTTCCCGCGCACCAGGAGCACCTGTGACCCGAGTGCGCTGAGCCGGTCGAGGACCTCGCACGGTTGCGGGCCGGCCGCGAGGTCACCGGTCACGACGATGAGGTCCGCGGCCTGTACGTCCGGCTCGCCCAGGACGGCGTCCAAGCAGGGCAGGACGCCGTGGGTGTCACTGAGGACGGCGATGCGTTGGGCCATGTCGCCCACTATGCCGAAATCGAGCGCGGGTATGCCGAGAGTGCGCCCGAGCGCACGTTCGGCATACCCGCTGCGGTGGTGTTACTTCTCGGTGGTCCAGTCGTAGAAGCCCTGGCCGGTCTTGCGGCCGAGGTGTCCGGCGGCGACCTTGTCCCGCAACACCTGCGGCGGCGCGAACCGCGGACCGAGCTCGCGCTCGAGATGCTCGGCGATCGCCAGGCGGACGTCGAGTCCGACGAAGTCGGTGGTCTTGAGCGGGCCGACGGGGTGCCGGTAGCCCAGCTCCATCGCGGTGTCGATGTCCTCGGCGCTCGCGACGCCCTCGTCGACCATCCGCATCGCCTCGAGGGCGATGGCGACACCGAGGCGACTGCTGGCGAATCCCGGTGAATCCTTCACGGTGACAGCAGTTTTGCCGATAGCGGCAACCCAGCCCTGAGCGGCGGTCGTCAGCTCGTCCGGCGTCGTCTCTGCCACCACGATCTCGACGAGCGAACTGCTCGGGACCGGGTTGAAGAAGTGCAGCCCGATGAGCTGCGCAGGGTTCGGCAGCCGCTTCGCCAGGTCCGTCACCGACAGCGAGCTGGTGTTGGTGCCGAGCCTCGCGCCCGGCGCGACGGCGGCGATCTCGGTCAGCACGGCTGCCTTGAGATCCGCATCCTCGGGCACGGCCTCGATAATGAGCCCGCAGTCGGCGAGGGCCTGCCAGTCGGTCGCGATCGTGAGCGTGCCGTGCTCGGTCAGGCCACGTTCCGCGGACTTGGCCAGGCTGCGGTCGATCCGCTCCTTGCCCGCGGCAGCCGCATCGTCGCTGCTCTCCACGACGACCACGTCGGCGCCGCCGAGCAGGAAGGCATGCGCGATGCCGGCACCCATCCGCCCGGCGCCGATGACGCCGATCCTTTCGGGCAGAACGTTGTTCGTCACTTCGAGCGGTCCTTCCGGTCCAGGAATGCGGTCATCCGGTCGTGCTTATCCTCGGTCTCGAAGAGCACGGCCTGGGCGATGTCGTCGATCAGCGGGTGCGCCTCACGCGGGGCGTGGAAGACGGACTTGGTCAGTCGCACCGCCTGCAGTGCCTGACGCGCGATCCGGTCGGCGAGCGCCATACCGGCTGTTTCCAGGTCTTCGGCGTCGACGACGTCGTTGAGCAGCCGGCAAGCAAGCGCCTCCTCCGCGGTCAGCACCCGACCGGCCAGCAGGATCTCCTTGGCGAGCGGTTCACCCACGAGCTCGGCAAGGCGCCACGAGGCGCCCGCGGCGGCGAGGATGCCGAGACCCGGCTCGGGGTTGCCGATCTTCACCGACGGGGTGCCGATGCGGAAGTCGCACGCGTAGGCGAGCTCGGCGCCACCGCCGAGGGCGTAACCGTCGATCAGCGCGATGACCGGCATCGGCAGCTTGCGGATCCGGTCGAAGATGCCGGAGTTGATGCCCTGCAATGCGTCGTCCCGGCGTCGCTCACGCAACTGACGAATATCGGCACCGGCCGCGAAAACCCCTCCGCTGCCGGTGATCAGCGCAATCCGTGGCTGTCGCTCCAGCAGTGCACACGCCTGGTGCAGCGCCGCGACGGTGTCCGCGTCGATGGCATTGCGCACCTCCGGCCGGTTGAGGCGTATGACGACCCGGTCCGCGCGCTCCTCGAGTTCGACGGCACTCACAGTGTCTCCAGCAGCAAGGCGGATCCCTGACCCACGCCCACGCACATGGTTGCCAGGCCGCGCTTGCCGCCGGTGTCCCGCATCCGGCGCAGCAGCGTCACGACGAGGCGGGTGCCGGAGCAGCCGAGCGGGTGACCCAGGGCGATGGCGCCACCGTCGGCGTTGACGATGTCGGCGTCGAGCTTCAGATCGCGCATGCAGGCGATCGACTGGGAGGCGAACGCTTCGTTGAGTTCGACGGCGTCGAGCGAATCCACCTGCCATCCCGCGCGTTCCAGCGCCTGCTGGGTCGCCGGGACCGGACCGATGCCCATGATCTCGGGAGACACACCGGCATTGGCGCCGGCGACGAGCCGGGCCTTCGGCTGCAGGCCGCTCTCGGCGAGGAACTTTTCGGAGACCACGACGACGGCAGCGGCGCCGTCGTTGAGCGACGACGCGTTGCCCGCGGTGATGACACCGTCCGGCTTGTTGACCGGGCGCAGTTTGGCCAGCTTCTCCGCCGTGGTGTCCGGACGGGGTCCCTCGTCCTGTGCGACGTCACCGACCGCGACGATCTCGTCGTCGAAACGACCCGCGTCACGCGCGGCCACCGCACGCTGATGTGACTGCAGCGCAAAGGCATCCAGCTCGTCGCGGGTCAGCTGCCACTGCTCCGCGACCCGCTCGGCGGTCTGCGGCATCGACAGGGTCGTGTCCTCGTCGAACGCCGGGTTGGTGAAGCGCCAGCCGATCGAGGTGTCGAAGCTGGCACCGGGCTTGGCCCACGGACGGGACGGCTTCGCCTGCACCCACGGTGCCCGGGTCATCGACTCGACGCCGCCTGCGACGACGATGTCCGCGTCCCCGGCGGCGATCATCTGTCGCGCCGTCGTGATCGCGGTCAGTCCCGACGCACACAACCGGTTGACGGTGAATCCGGGGATGCTCTGCGGCAATCCGGCGAGCAGCACCGCCATACGTGCGACGTTCCGGTTGTCCTCGCCGGCCTGGTTGGCCGCACCGAAGATCACCTCGTCGATGCGCTCGGGGTCGATGCCCGCTCGCCGTACGACGTCACCGACGACGAGTGCCGCCAAGTCGTCGGGGCGGTGAGCGGCGAGTGCTCCGCCATACCGACCGATGGGGGTGCGGATGGCGTCCAGGACGAAGGCCTCGGGCATCGGTGCTCCTTGGTTTTCAGGCGTCGAAGTCGACGGTGACGTCGTCGCTGATCGGGAAACTCTGGCAAGTGACCACGAAGCCCTGCTCGACCTCGGAGTCCTCGAGGGCGTAGTTGCGCGCCATCTCGACCTCACCGCTGGTCACCTTGGCACGGCAGGTGCCGCACACGCCGCCCTTGCACGCGAACGGCATGTCGGGCCGGGTCTGCTGGGCGGAGTCGAGCACTGTCGTGGTCTTGGGGACCGCCGTGGTGGTGCTGCGACCGTCGAGCACGACTGTCAATGCTGACGTTTCGCCCTCGACGATGGCGTCGGCGTGACGCAGCTGCGGCGGTGGCGCGTCGACGTAGAAGAGCTCATAGTGGATGCATTCCTTGGCGACACCCAGCTCCTCGAGCACCGACCGTGTCTCGGTCAGCATGTCGATCGGACCGCACAGCCACACGTGATCGATGGCGTCCAGCGGCACCAGCTCGCGCAGGATGGTTCGCAGCCGGTCGCCTTCGAGGCGCCCGGAGAAGAGTTCGACGTCGCGCGGCTCCCGGGACAGGACGTGGATCAGGTCGAACCGTTGATGGTTGGCGTTCTTCAGGTCCGCGAGTTCCTCGGCGAACATCACCGTGTTGGTCGTGCGGTTGCCGTAGAGCATGGTGACCGTCGACTCCGGGTGCGTCACGACGGACGAGGCGATCGAGAGCATCGGGGTGATGCCGGAACCGACGGCGATGCACAGGTGCCGGGCCGGCTGGTCGGGCTCGGCACGGAAACTGCCGCTCGGCCGCTGCACCTCGATGCGGTCGCCCGGGCGCACCTCGCGCACCAGCCACCGGGAGAAGAGCCCGTCCGGGATCTCGCGGACGCCGATGCGCGGGAGACTGCCGACCGGTGAGCTGATCGAGTAGGTCCGGCGGTGTTCCACGCCGTCGACGACCCGTCGCAGGGTGAGTGCTTGCCCTGCGGCGAAAGCGAATTCGCCGGCCAGCTCGTCCGGCACGGCGAACGTCACCGCGACCGAGTCGTCGGTCAGCCGCTCGATGTCCTGCACGACGAGCGCGTGGAACGGCGCGGTGCGGGAGTTGATGTTGGTCTCGGTCACGACGGACACGCTCAATGCTCCTTGATGTGGTCGAAGGGGTCACCGCACGCCCGGCAGCGGTAGAGCGCCTTGCAGGCGGTGCTGCCGAACTCGCTGGTCACCTCGGTGTCGTCGGACCCGCACTGCGGGCACTGTATGGCGCGCCGGATCGGCATCAGCTGCAGCTCTATCGGACCGCGCGGAGCATCTCCCGGTGGGGAGATTCCGTTGTCGGCCAACGCTTTCCGGCCGCTCTCGGAGATCCAGTCGGTGGTCCACGGCGGACTGAGCTGCACCCGGACCCGCACTGACTCGAAGCCGGCATCGGTCAGCCGGTGCACCAGATCGTCGCGCATCGTCGCCATCGCCGGGCAGCCCGAGTATGTCGGGGTGATGGCCACGACGATCGTGCCGTCCTCGTTCTGCCGCAGATCTCGCAGCACCCCCAGGTCGGCGAGCGTCAGCATCGGCAGCTCGGGGTCTGTGACCTCCGCCGCGATCCGCCAAGCTCGTTCGAGCACAGCCGAATTCGTCGTCGCGGTCACCATGTCACCACCGGCCCATCGGATGCGCGCGAGCCACCACCTGCAGCTCACCGAGCAGTTTGCTGAAGGCCTCGGAATGCATCCCCTGCCGCCCGGTTCGGCCGCGAACACCCGCGAGCGCAGGTGCCTCGGGCGCCGTCATACCCGCGACGGCGAGGACCTGGTCGAGCACGACACCGACCTCGTCGGCGAGTGACGCGGGATCCACGCCGACCAGCCGCTCGGTCGCGGTCGACGCGGTCAGCTCCGGGATCAGCGGCCAGACCGTACGCATCGCGTCGGTCAGTCGGCGGTGGGACTCCTCGGTGCCGCGTGCCAGCGTCACGAACCACCGACCGGCGAAATCCCGGTGGTAGGCAAGCTCTTTCACGCCCTTGGCGGCGATTGAAGCGACCACCGCATCCGCGTGGTCGACCAGCCGCTGCAGGATCGCCAGGCGCCAAGTCGACATGACCAGCATCCGGGTCACCAGCTCGGCGAAGTCGCCGTTCGGGACCTCGGCGAGCCGGACGTTGCGGAAGTCGCCGGCGTCGCGGAAGTAGGCCAGCCGGTCCTCGTCCGGGACCGGAGACCCGTCGGGCAGGCTCGGCACCAGCGACTGGTCCGCCGCTGCCGCACGCGCCAGCAGCAGCCGCGCCTGACCGACGAGGTCCAGCGCGATGTTGGCGATCGCGATGTCCTCCTCCAGGTCCGGTGCGCGGCTCGTCCACTCCGACAGGCGTTGCGCGTAGATCAGCGCGTCATCGCCGAGCATCAAGCAGTACTGCGCCAATTCGGCCGCGTCGATGCCGTCCGGGATCGTGGTGTCGACGCCCGCGAGCGGGTCCTCGAAGTCGGTGCCGAAGGCCCAGTGTGCGTCGTTGCCGAGCAGCCCGGCATACGCGTTGTCGTGCTCGCCCTCGGTGTCCTGGGTGATGTGTTCAGTCATTGATCTCTCACATGTGCGGGACGTCGGCGGGGATCTCGTAGAACGTCGGGTGGCGGTAGACCTTGTCGCCACTCGGCGCGAAGAGCGGGTCCTTCTCCAGCGGGCTGGACGCGGTGATGTCTGCGGACGGCACGACCCAGATCGAGACGCCTTCGTTGCGGCGGGTGTAGACGTCCCGCGCGTGCCGCAGTGCCATTTCGGCGTCGGGCGCGTGCAGCGACCCCACATGCACGTGGTTGAGGCCGCGCTTGCTGCGGATGAAGACCTCGTAGAGCGGCCATTCGGCTGAGTTTGCTGCGGTGTCAGTCATTTTCGGTCCTCACTGCGGGTCGAGTAGGGCGAGCCGCTAGGCGAGGCCATATCGAGACCCTCGCGGTTTCGATACGCCTCCTCCGCTTCGCTCCCCCGGCTACTCAACCCGCTTGAATCTGCGAATGCCATGGCAGCGTCCCTCACCCACGCACCTTCGTCGTATGCCGCCTTGCGGTGCGCCACGCGTGCCGCGTTGCAGGGGCCGTTGCCCTTGACGACGTGCCAGAACTCCTCCCAGTCCGGCTCGCCGTAGTCGTAGGAGCCGCGCTCCTCGTTCCACTTCAGCTCCGGGTCCGGGAAGGTCACACCCAGCGCTTCGGCCTGCGGCATCGACATGTCGACGAAGCGCTGCCGCAGCTCGTCATTCGTATGCCGCTTGATGCCCCACGCCATCGACTGTGCGGTGTTCGGCGAGTCGCCGTCCGGCGGTCCGAACATCATCAGCGCCGGCCACCAGAAGCGGTTGACCGACTCCTGCACCATGGCCCGCTGCTCGTCGGTGCCGCGCATCATCGTCATCAGCAGCTCGTAACCCTGCCGCTGATGGAAGGACTCCTCCTTGCAGATCCGGATCATCGCGCGGCCGTACGGACCGTAGGAGGTCCGGCACAGCGGTACCTGGTTGCAGATGGCGGCGCCGTCGACCAGCCAGCCGATGGTGCCGACGTCGGCATACGTGAGGGTCGGGTAGTTGAAGATCGAGGAGTACTTCTGCCGGCCGGAGATCAGCCGGCGGGTCAGCTCGTCGCGGGAGACGCCGAGCGTCTCGGTCGCGGAGTAGAGGTAGAGGCCGTGCCCCGCCTCGTCCTGCACCTTCGCGAGCAGCACAGCCTTGCGGCGCAGCGACGGCGCGCGGGTGATCCAGTTGCCTTCCGGTTGCATGCCGATGATCTCCGAGTGCGCGTGCTGCGCCACCTGCCGGATCAGCGTCTTGCGGTAGTCCTCGGGCATCCAGTCACGCGGCTCGATGCGGTCGTTGCCGGCGATGGTCGCCTCGAAGGCCTCCTCCAAGGGAGCCTGGTCCACCTGCACGGTTACCTCCTGCGGGTATTTACAGACCGAGTGGTCAGTTATTAGTCTGGCATGCACCGCTGCCGTTCGCAACGATGCTGTGACAACCCGAGGAGCCCCAGTGACAGACGCACGCATGCTCGAGAGCTACGCCGCAGGGTCGTGGTTCCGGTCCGACACCGAGGGCGATCCATTGCTGGACGCGACGACCGGTGAGACGATCGCGCGGATCAGCAGCACCGGTGTGGACCTGGCCGCGATGGTGCGCCACGCCAAGGAGGTCGGCGGCCCCGCGGTGCGTGACCTCACCTTCCACGAGCGCGCGATGCTGATGAAGGAGGTCGCACTTCTCCTCTCGAAGCCGGAGATCAAGGACGAGCTGTATGACGTCTCCTTCAAAACCGGTGCCACCAAACGCGATTCGTGGGTCGACATCGACGGCGGCATCGGCACGGTCTTCAGCTACTCCAGCCGCGCCCGGCGCGAGCTGCCGAACTCCACGGTCGCCCCGGACGGACCGCTCGAGCCGCTGAGCAAGGGCGGCACCTTCGTCGGGCAGCACGTCTTCACCTCCCGACCCGGGGTCGCGGTCGAGATCAACGCCTTCAACTTCCCGGTGTGGGGCATGCTCGAGAAGCTCGCGCCGGCCTTCATCTCCGGCCTGCCGAGCATCGTGAAGCCGGCCAGCCAGACGGCATACCTGACCGAGCTCGCGGTGCGGCGCATCGTCGAGGCCGGCATCCTGCCCGAGGGCTCGCTGCAGTTCCTCGCCGGCAGTGCGGGCACGCTGCTCGACGAGCTGACCGTGCAGGACTCGGTCGCGTTCACCGGTTCCGCGCACACCGCAGGCATCCTGCGCCGTCACGAGTCGGTGCTGCACGACGGGGTTTCCCTTGGCGTGGAAGCGGATTCGCTCAACTGCTCGGTGCTCGGCACCGACGTCACGGTCGACGACCCCGAGTTCGACCTGTTCGTCAAGGGCGTCGTCACGGAGATGACGGTCAAGGCCGGCCAGAAGTGCACGGCCATCCGTCGGGTCATCGTGCCCGAGCCGATGATCGACCCGGTCATCGAGGCGATCAGCGCGCGACTCGACAAGACCACCGTCGGCGACCCGCGCGACGAGGCGACCCGGATGGGTCCGCTCACCTCACTCGCCCAGCGGGACGAGGTGCGCAAGGCGATCGAGGCGCTGCGCTCCGCCGCCGACGTCGTGTATGGCGACCCCGACGCCGCCGTCGGTGACGCGCGTGGCGCTTTCATGCAGCCGGTGCTGCTGCGTGCGCACGCCGACTCGACGCAGGTGCACGACGTCGAGCCGTTCGGTCCGGTCGCGTCGGTGATCGGCTACGGATCCACTTCCGACGCAGTGCAATTGGCCGCACGCGGCAAGGGCAGCCTGGTCGGATCCGTGGTGACCAACGACGCCGACGTCGCTCGGGACATCGTGCGCGGCATCGCTCCCTGGCACGGTCGCATCCTGGTGCTCAACCGCGACGACGCGAAGGAGTCGACCGGTCACGGTTCACCGTTGCCGGTGCTGGTGCACGGCGGCCCCGGGCGTGCCGGCGGCGGCGAGGAACTCGGCGGCGTCCGCGGCATCCTGCACCACATGCAGCGCACCGCCATACAAGGGTCGCCGGACATGCTGACCGCGATCACCGGACGCTGGACGACGGGTTCCGAGCGTGGCGCCGCCGAGATACATCCGTTCCGAAAGTCGTTGGCACAGCTGCAGATCGGCGACACCGTCGAGACCGACAGCCGCACCGTCAGCCTCGACGACATCAACGATTTCGCTGCGAAAACGGGCGACACCTTCTACGCGCACACCGATCCCGAGGCCGCCGCCCAGAACCCGATCTTCGGCGGCATCGTCGCGCACGGCTACCTCATCGTGTCGCTCGCGGCCGGCCTGTTCGTCGAGCCGAACCCGGGACCTGTGCTGGCCAACTTCGGCGTCGACAACCTGCGCTTCCTGACCCCGGTCAAGGCCGGCGACTCGATCAGCGTGAAGCTCACCGCGAAGCAGATCACGCCGCGGCAGACCGCTGACTACGGCGAGGTCCGCTGGGACTGCCTGGTCACCAACCAGGACGGCGAGCCGGTCGCGACCTACGACGTGTTGACGCTGGTCGCCAAGGAGTAGGTCCGCGCGGTTTCGATACGCTCCCCCGCTCCGCTCCTCCGCTACTCAACCTGCTTATGGCGGCAGTCGGCGCAGGTGCCGAGCAGCGCGGCGTGTTGGGCGTCCAACTCGAAGCCGAGTTCGTCGCGCAGCCGATCGCCGAGCGGCCCCAGCCAGTCGGTCGGTATGTCGAAGAACCGCGAGCAGGTCGAGCATTGCAGGTGGGCGTGGTTGGTCGGCGCGGCCGGCGAGTGCTTCAGGTGATAGATGGTCGCGCTGCCGGGGACGTGCGTGTGCGCGACGATGCCCAGCTCGGTCAGCGACTGCAACGAGCGGTAGACCGTCGCCCGGTGCACTCCGGGCTCGGCGGCGTCGACGCGCTCGGCGATGTCCTCGGCGCACAGGTGATCGCGCGCCTCGTCCAGGACCTGGAGCACCGCGCGCCGAGCGGCCGTCACCCGCTCGCCGCGATCGCGCAGCATGTCCAGCGCCGTGGCCACCGCGGGCGCTTCATCGGTATGACGCATCGTGCACCTCCTGCTCCGATTGTCCCTCAGCCGCCGGTCGACGGTGGCGTCAGCGCGGTTCGCAGCTTCGACGCGATCGACACCTGCGGTATGCCGAGCCCGGCGAGCCGCTCGGTGACGGCGTCCAGGAATTCGATGCTGCCACTGCCGGCCAACTCGACCTCGAGCTCGTGCCAGGCCTGGTCGAGGCCAGGGTCGAGCAGGTTGTTCGTGGTGACCGTGTCGTCGCAGACGGTCGCGAGCACTCCGGTCGCGCCGTCGAGCCTGCGTTCGACACGGATCGTGCACACCCGGCAGATCGGTTGCAACGGCTCGCCATCGGTCAGGTCGGCGACCTGAGTCACGAACTCCTCGGGCGGCGTGTCCTGCCCGGCATCGAGCGGCAGACCGTGCTCGAGCCGGCCGTCGCCGTCGCTCGGGATCTTCAGGTGCCAGCCGTCGTCGGACCCTCCGGTCCGGCGACGCAGGGTCACCCCGGCCCGGGCGAGTCGCAGGTCCGGTGTGTCGAAGTAGAGCGCGTCCAGCTCGAAGCGCACCGGTGCCGAGACCGCCTCGACACCGGGCCAATCGGTCGGATCCGGGACCGCTCCTTCGGCGGCGAGCGCGAACTTGCGCTCCACTTCCATGTGCTGATCGGCCTGCGTCATACGCCCATCCTCGCCGACTCGATGCGTCGCTGCCGGGCGCCCGTGGGGTGCGCCATACCGACCCCGCGTTTGCCTCCGCTACCGACGAGTAGCACAATGAAGTTACTGACGAGTAGGCCCATCTGGAGGAGCCAGAGCCATGTCCCATTACAAGAGCAACACCCGTGATCTGGAGTTCAACCTCTTTGAGCTCCTCGGTCGCCAGGATGTTCTCGGTTCGAGCCCGTACGACGAGGTCGACGCCGACACCGCCCGCGAGATGATCAAGGAGCTGGCGCGGCTGGCCGAGAACGAGCTGGGCGACAGCCTGCTCGACTCCGACCGCAACCCGCCGGTCTACGACCCGCAGACCAAGACCGCGAAGCTCCCGGAGAGCTTCAAGAAGTCCTACCAGGCTTACCTCGACTCGGGCTTCCAGGCCGTGGACCTGCCCAAGGAGTTCGACGGCACCGTCGTGCCGCCGTCGCTGAAGTGGGCGATGAACGAGCTCGTGCTCGGTTCGAACCCGGCGATCGGCATGTATGCCGCGACCTTCGCCTTCTCCCGTCTGCTGCACATCCTGGGCACCGACGACCAGAAGAAGCTCGCCAAGTGGATCGCCCAGGGTTCCTGGGGCGCCACCATGGTGCTCACCGAGCCGGACGCCGGCTCGGATGTCGGCGCCGGCCGCACCAAGGCCGTGCAGCAGCCCGACGGCACCTGGCACATCACCGGCGTGAAGCGCTTCATCACCTCCGCCGAGCAGGACATGAGCGACAACATCGTGCACTTCGTGCTCGCCCGCCCGGAGGGTGCCGGCGCCGGCACCAAGGGGCTGTCGCTCTTCATCGTGCCGAAGTACCACGTCGACCTCGAGACCGGTGAGCTCGGCGACCGCAACGGCGTCTACGTCACCAACGTCGAGCACAAGATGGGCCTGAAGGTCTCGACCACCTGCGAGTTGACCTTCGGCGACGGCGAGCCCGCCGTCGGCACCCTGCTCGGCGACGAGCACAACGGCATCGCGCAGATGTTCCAGGTCATCGAGCACGCGCGAATGCTGGTGGGCACCAAGGCGATCGCCACCCTGTCGACCGGTTACCTCAACGCACTCGACTACGCCAAGCAGCGCGTCCAGGGTGCCGACATGACCACGCCGGCCAAGGACGCCCCGCGCGTCACGATCACCCACCACCCGGACGTGCGCCGCAGCCTGATGTTGCAGAAGGCGTATGCCGAGGGCCTGCGCTCGCTCGTGCTCTACACCGCCAGCCAGCAGGACATCGTCGACGCGGAGTTCCTGCGCACCGGCTCCGAGCAGCCCGAGGCAGGTTCGCCCGCCGAGATGGCAGGCAAGCTGAACGACCTGCTGCTGCCGATCGTCAAGGGCGTCGGCTCGGAGCGCGCGTGGGTGCTGCTGGGCACCGAGTCGCTGCAGACCTTCGGTGGCTCCGGCTTCCTGCAGGACTACCCGGTCGAGCAGTACGTCCGCGACGCCAAGATCGACACCCTCTACGAGGGCACGACCGCGATCCAGGGCCAGGACTTCTTCTTCCGCAAGATCGTCAAGGACCAGTTCGCCTCGCTGATGCACCTGGCCGGGCAGATCACCGAGACGGTCAAGGGCGGCGACGGTCACGACGGTCTGCAGACCGAGCGCGAGCTGCTCGGCACCGCGCTGGCCGACGTGCAGGGCATCGCCGAATGGCTTGCCACCACTGCGATGTCGGCTCTCGAGGAGGGCAAGGCGAAGGAGATCTACAAGGTCGGCCTGAACACCTCGCGCTTCCTGCTCGCTGCCGGTGACCTGGTCATCGGCTGGCTGCTGGTGCGCGGCGCCGAGGTCGCGCAGGCTCGCCTGGACGCCGGCGACGCCGGCTCCGACGAGGCGTTCTACCGCGGCAAGGTCGCGGCGGCGAAGTTCTACGCGGCCAACGTGCTGCCGAAGATCACCGCCGAGCGCGCGATCGCCGAGGCCACCGGCCTGGACCTGATGGAGCTGCCGGAAGAGTCCTTCTGATCCTTCGGCACTGAGCCGCTCCGGCATACACCCTTTCGCGAGGCGCCGCCGAGGCTCGGGAGCGACCGAGAGGCCCGGAGAATCACCCGTTCGCGGGTTGGTTCCCCGGGCCTCTCGGCGTTCACCCATCCCGAATGGCGGCTTCTTCGCCGAGTGACGGCCCAATCTCGCCGTCACTCGGCGAGGGAGCCGTCACTCGGCATGGTGGGGCCGCCGACTTGGTCGGTTGTTCATATTTATTGGTCGCTTGTCCACCTTGGCGGTGTGATTCCTGTCATAGTCGAACGGTCAGCGTGGTTACGCGCGCGTAAGGATTGCTAAGGAGACCGGCCATGGCGATGTATGACGACACAACGGGCCCGACCCGCCGCACCGTGCTGCGTGGCAGTGCCGCCGCCGGAGTGGGCGCGGCGGTCGCAACCACAGCCGTCGCGGGTGCTGCCGACGCCGACGCTGCAACCGGGTCGGCATACCTCGTCGGTCGCGGCATCGGCGACACGACCGGGGCGTGCGCCGAGAACGGCATGATGGGCTACTCGATGCCGCAGCAGATCGACAACGGCATCTCGATGCGACTTCGCGCGCGAGCATTCGTGATCGTCGACCGCGCGACCGGCAAGCGCATCGCGTGGTGCGTGGCCGACCAGGCGATGGTCCCGGTGGCAGCGCACGCGGCGATCGTCGCCAAGCTGATGGCGAAGTACCCGGGCACCTACGACTACACGAATGTCTGTGTCACTGCTACGCATTCGCACTCGACTCCGGGCGGCTGCTCACACGACTTCATCTACAACCTGGCGATCCTCGGCTTCCAGCAGGACAGTTTCGATGCGATGGTCGACGGCTACGTCGACGCGATCAGCGCGGCGCACGAGGACCTCAAACCAGGCTCGATCTCGGTCGGGCACACCACGTTGAACAACGCCAGCCGCAACCGTTCGCAGACGGCGTTCGATCTCAATCCCGCGTCGGACAAGGCCAGTTTCCCGGACTCGATCGACCCGCACATGATCGTCTGGCGCTTCAAGCAGGGCAGCACCGATGTGGGTGCGATCTCGTGGTTCCCGACGCACGGCACATCGCTGCCGAACACGAATCTCCTTGTCAGCGGTGACAACAAGGGGTATGCCGCCTGGTCGTGGGAGCGTGAACAGCTCGGCCAGGACTACCTGGCCGGCCAGCCGAAGTTCGTCTCGGCATTCGCCCAGTCGGCCGCGGGCGACATGTCCCCCAACCTCGAACTCAAGCCCGGGACCGGTCCGACCGACGACCCGTGGCAGAACATCGCGATCATCGGCGACCGGCAGAAGACCGCGATGCAGTCGGCCTGGAAGTCGGCGACCACGCCCATCACCGGATCCGTCGAGAGCATTGCGACATACATCAATATCGGTGACATCGCTATCGATTCGAAGTGGACGCCGGACGGGCAGGAGCATCACACGACACCTGCGGTGATCGGCGCGTCGATGCTCGCCGGCAGCGTCGAGGACGGTCCCGGTCTGGGCTATCCGGAGGGTTGGACCGGTCCGCTGGCCAAGTTGTGGGCGATGCTGCCGTCGATGCCGCCCTCACCGGGGTGGATGCTCGCCGAGCAACAGCCGAAGCTGTGCACGCTGCCGGTCGGGTTGATCGGAGCGGCGCCGAGCCGAGTGCTGATCCAGGTGCTGAAGATCGGGCAGTTCCACATCGTCTGCACTCCGTGCGAGGTGACGATCGTCGCCGGTCTGCGGATCCGGCGGTCGGTCGCGTCCGAGCTCGGCGTGCCCATCGACCAGGTGATGATCCAGTCGTATTCCAACGGGTATGCCGAATACGTCACCACGCCAGAGGAATACGCGTCCCAGCAGTACGAAGGTGGCTCGACGCTGTACGGCCGTTACGAACTGTGCGCCTACCAGCAGGAGCTGTCCTCATTGGCGAAGAAGTTGCAGGACGGCGACTCTGTGCCGGTCGGCAGCGCGGGCGCTCCGTCACCGCTCGGGATGATCAACCTGGTGCCGGGCGTGGTCTATGACAACCCGCCGTTCGGCAAGAAGTTCGGTCAGGTCGTGACCCCGCCGACCTCGTCGTACACGCGCGGGTCGCAGGTATCGGCCACGTTCGTCACCGGACACCCGAAGAACAACCTGCGTCGCGGTGCGACCTACCTCGAGGTGCAGCGCAAGGTCGGGACGTCGTGGCAGCGAGTGCAGGACGACGGTGACTTCGCGACGAAGTTCGTCTGGAAGCGCACGGACGTGCTGCTCGGTTCGTCGACGGCGACGATCACCTGGGACATCCCGGCCGACGCTCCGAAGGGCACCTACCGGATCGTGCACCACGGGTCGTCGAAGGCGCCCTTGACCGGGAAGATCAGCGACTTCACCGGCACCTCAACGGAGTTCACGGTCGGCTGACGCAACACCACCATCGCGAATGACGGCTTCTTCGGCGAGTGACGGTCGGATACGGCCGTCACTCGGCGAAGAAGCCGTCATTCGGCAGAGATGTGTGCGGCGAGGCGACGCAGGGCGAACTCGTAGCCGTCGATGCCACATCCCACGATGACGCCGACCGCGAGGTCGGACAGGTAGGAGTGGTGCCGGAAACCCTCGCGGGCGAAGACATTCGAGACGTGCACCTCGACGAACGGGACCTGAACCGCCGCCAGCGCGTCCCGGATGGCGACGGAGGTGTGCGTGTAGGCGCCCGCGTTGAGGACGATGCCCGCATTGTCGCGACGTCGCTGGATCTCGTCGACCAGTGCGCCCTCGTGGTTGCTCTGGAAGAACTCGACCTGCACATCCAACTCGCCGGCCACCTGCTCACATCGCGTCTGTATGTCGGAGAGCGTTGCGGCGCCATACAATTCGGGCTCGCGAGTGCCGAGCAGGTTGAGGTTCGGGCCGTTGAGGACAGCGATCGTCGGACGCGTCATACGGCAAGTATGGCGGCTCGGTCGCTCAACCGCGTGACGACGGCCCGTCGTCGCGCACCTCGTGCACCGTCGCGACGGCGTCCCGTAGTCGGCCGATCCAGTCGTCCTCGTGCTGGCCGACGAGCCGGACACACCAGGCCAGTGCTTCGGATCGCGACCGTGCCACCCCGGCGTCGACGAGCGTGTCGAGCACCCGGCGCTCGGGCTGCCGCAGGCGCGTCATCACCGGCACCGACAGGTTCGTGAACACCTCGCGCGTCTCGCCGCAGACGGCGCCCCACGCGACCTTGCCGCCGAACCGGCGCTGGGCCTCGTCCGCGATCCGCATCCGCTGGGTGCGGGTGTCCTCGCGCCACCGTTTGATGCGACCCGTCTCGGCGGCGCGGGCACCGTCGTCGTCTGCTCCTTCGTCGGACTTGTCGACCTTGGGCGCGGGCAACGTGCCGATGACCACGATCTCGTCGCGGTCGATCGTCACCTCCGCCGCGCCCTCGAACCACTCGTCGGGCAGTCGCCCGGCGAACCATCCCTCGATCTCGTTCATGTCTTGATTACACGCTTACATGATTACAGCGTCAAGGGGTCTCGATACGCGGCTCGTTCCCCTTCGAGACGCCCGCTCGTCCCTCACGGGCTCCCTTTCGAGACGTTTGCTCGTCCCTCTCAAACTCCTCAAGGGTCGGCTCAGGGCACAACCGTTACTGCGTTGCGCGCAGGCCGAGCGTGAGCTCCGAGGGCGCACCGTCGACGAGGCGGATCGGGATGCCCCAGTCCTGTTGGTAGACATGGCAGGCCGCATGCTCGGGCAGCTCCCCGGTCACCGGATCACCGTCGCAGGCGGCCGCGCGGACCGAGATGTGCAGCACGCCTTCGCCGACACCGTCCGCGAACTCCAGCTTCCGCGTGAGTCCCTGCGCCGCGCCGGCGCCCTGCACCAGCAACGTCTCCGGGCTCGCGGAGATCGTCAGTTGCGTCGGGTCGCCATACCGCTTGTCGAGCTTCTGCCCGGTCGGCGGAACGAAGTCGACGGCCAGCTCGAGCGCTCCCGGCGCGACCTCGGTCACCGACCGTTGAGTCTGCAGCGCCGAACCCGAAACCCGTGCAGCATCAGCAGGTATGGCGACTCTGGTGACGCGATGTGCGTTCGACTCGACAACCAGCAAGCGAGCGCCGTCCGCGTCGGTCTCGACCAGCACGTCGCTGGGTTCGGCGAGTCCCGAAGCCAGCGTGGTCACTTCGCCACTCGTGGGGTCGAAACGCCGGATCGCCCCGTTGTAGGTGTCGGCGATGGCGACGCTTCCGTCCGGCAGCTCGGTCACCCCGAGCGGATGCTGCAGCAACGCGTCTGCGGCAGGGCCATCGACGTGGCCGAAGTCGAAGAGGCCCTTGCCGACATACGAGTCGAGACGGAACCCGTTGTCCGACAACGAGATCGACCGCAACGCCGAGGTCTCGGAGTCCGCAACCCACACCCGCGAACCGTCACCTGCTGACGCCAGTCCGGACGGCTGGGCCAGCCAGGCGTCATACGCGTCACCGTCACGCAGACCCTCGTTGCTGGTTCCGGCGAGGACCGCGACCGAGTTGTCCTTGGCGTCGGCGGCGAGGTGCAGCGCCCACAGTTGGTGTGTTCCGGCCATCGCGATGACCACCCGGTCGATCCACCAGGCGAGATCCCACGGCGTGGACAACGGCTGCTTGAGCGCCGCGCCGCTGCCGGACCGCTCTCGCAACTGCTCCCCGGTGCCGGCCTGCACCTGAATCTGCCCGTCCGACAGGCGGATCGAGAAGATCTGGTGTCGGACGGTGTCGGCGACGAGCACGTCGTAACCAAGACGTCCGGCAGCCTCGGGTGGCAGCATCAACAACCCGTGCGGGGAATCGAGGAGGCCGCCGTCGCCATACCGGGCGCGCTCGGTCTCCAGGTCCGCTTCCAGGTGCACGACCTGGTGATGAGCGGTGTCGGACACCAGGTAGCTGCCGTCCCCGACAGCGACGACCTTGCCGGGGAAGCGCAACGCCGTGGCGGGCGGCTCGGGCGCGACATACGGACCATCCCCGGTGCGCAAGGTGCCCTTCGCGCGGTGTTCCTCGAGCAATTCGCGGACCAGGACGGTCAGACCGTGCGCGTGACCCTCGCCGGAGAACTGCCCGACGATGTAGCCCTCGGGATCGATGACGACCAGGGTCGGCCAGGCACGGGCTGTATACGCGCCCCAGGTGGTCAGCTCCGGATCGTCCAGCACCGGGTGGTGCACGGCGTAACGTTCGACCGCCTGCTCCAGCGCCACCGGGTCGGCCTCGTGCTCGAACTTGGGCGAGTGCACGCCGATGAGCACCAGTTGATCGGCGAATTCCTGCTCCAGTGGCCGCAATTCGTCCAACACGTGCAAACAGTTGACGCAGCAGAAGGTCCAGAAATCCAGGACCACAACGTTGCCGCGCAGGTCCGCCAGGCTGACCTGTTCGCCGCCGGTGTTGAGCCAGCCCCGGCCCACCAGCTCCGGAGCGCGCACTCGGATCTTCGTCATACCGTCCATGATCGCGCGCGCCCGGAACTCGCGATCAGCCGGTCGGTTTGGTGGCGAGCAGGACGGCGAAGTCGCCGGCCCGATCGGTCCACACCTGCCGCACCGGGAGGCCGACCTCCTCGAGCTCAGCGGAGATACCGCTGATCCGGAACTTCGTCGAGATCTCCACCCGCACCTCCTCGCCGAAGGCGAGCGTGAAGTCCAGACCCGCGCCGGGCAGCCGCACCCGCTGCGGCATCTCGGCACGCAGCCGCAGGTCCATCCGCTCCATCTGCGGATCCCAGAAGGGCACGTAGGAGAAGCCGTCGGGGTCGATCTCACCCTCCAACTCGCGGTTGAGCACCAGCAGCACGTTGCGGACGAAGTCCTCCGTCACGCCCTCTGCGTCGTTGTATGCCGCCACGAGCCGATCGGCACTCTTGACCAGATCGACGCCCAGCAACAGCGAATCCCCAGCATTCAGAACATCACTCAGCGCACCGAGGAACGCCCCACGCTCCTCGCGGTAGAGGTTGCCGATGGTGCTGCCGAGGAAGGCGATCGTGCGACGACCGCCGTCGGGCAACTGGGCCAGGTGCAGGGTGAAGTCGCCGACGACCGCCTCGACCTGCAGTCCGGGATAGCGCTCCGCGAGCGTCTCGGCCGCCTGCCGCAGCGTCGCCTCGGACACGTCGACCGGCGCGAACCGCTCCAGCCGCCCGGTCGCGGTGAACGCGTCGAGCAGGAT
Source organism: Flexivirga sp. G2 (assembly GCF_055397625.1). Classification (NCBI taxonomy): domain Bacteria; kingdom Bacillati; phylum Actinomycetota; class Actinomycetes; order Micrococcales; family Dermacoccaceae; genus Flexivirga; species Flexivirga sp. G2. Next base: position 365,489 of record NZ_AP039675.1, on the reverse strand, counting down.
CCGGCTCTTCTCGCTGGTGCCGCTGCCCAGCTCGATCAGGGTCGTCGCACCGCTCGCGGCGGCGATCTGGTCGGCATGCTCGGACAGGATCTCGTGCTCCGCGGCGAACGGGTAGTACTCCGGCAGCTTGGTGATCTGGTCGAACAGCTCCGAGCCCGTGTCGTCATACAACCATTTGGGCGAGAGCGTGCGCGGGTGACTGCCCAGGCCACGGCGCACATCCTCGATGAGGCTGTCGCCGGCACGATCCGCGTCGAGCAGCACCGAGATGATCGGCTCCTGTGCGGCGCTCATTCTCTCTGTCGCGCCTCTTCCCTCCCCTGCGGTCCTCACTCGTACCTCGCTCGTGTCCTCGGCTCGGTCGGCGCTCACAGCGCACTCCCCTCGGCGAGACGAAGTCCCGTCATCGGCCAGCGAGCGCCGGCCGGGAAGAAGTTCCGGTATGACGCCCGGGCATGCCCCGGAGGCGTCAGCGCGCATCCGCCGCGCAACACCATCTGACCGGACATGAACTTGCCGTTGTATTCGCCGATCGCGCCCTCCGCGGGATGGAACCCCGGATAGGCGAGGTATGCCGAGGAGGTCCACTCCCAGCAGTCGCCATACATCTGCCGGAGCCCGCCGGTCGCCGGTGGTGCCGAACGCGCGTGGTAGCTCTGCGAATTGGCGAGATTGGCGGTGTCGTCCGGCTCGCCGACCAGGGTGCGTGCAGCGTGCTCCCACTCCTCCTCGGTCGGCAGTCGCTTGCCGGCCCACGTCGCGTAGGCGTCGGCCTCGTAGTGGCTCAGATGAGTCACCGGCAGCCCCGGGTTGACCGGGAAGGTGCCGTGCAGGGTGTGCTCGAACCAGATGCCGTCGAGCTGCTGCCAGTAGAACGGCGCGCCCCACTGCTCGCGCTGCACCCGGCCCCACCCGTCGGACAGCCAGAACTCGGCCCGGTCGTAACCACCATCGGCCATGAACTCCAGCCACTCGCCGTTGGTGATCAACCGGTCGGCGAGCCGGTAGGGCTCCAGGTAGGTCCGGTGGGGCGGCAGCTCGTTGTCGAAACAGAACCCGCCGCCGTCATGACCCACCTCGACCAGGCCACCCTCCACGTCGACCCAGCCGAGCGCGTCCGGTACGCCGACCGGCTCGGCCCTCCCGGCGTAGACGGGCTGCAACGGGTTTTCGGACAGGACGTGCTTGATGTCCATCAGCAGCAACTCCTGGTGCTGCTGTTCGTGGTTGAAGCCGAGCTCGATGGTCGCCGAGAGCTTCTCCAGCGCGCCACCGTCGAGCGTGTCGATGAGGTCGCGCATCCGCGCGTCGACGTTGCCGCGGTAGGTGCCGACGTCGTGGGCGCCGGGTCTGCTGATGTGCCCCCGCTCGGCGCGCGCGTAACGCGGGCCGACCGCCTCGTAGTAGCTGTTGAACAGGAACCAGTACTTGTCCTGGTATGGCGCGAAGTTGCGCTCCTCCTCGGCCAGCACGAAGGTCTCGAAGAACCAGGTCACGTGCGCGCGATGCCACTTCGTCGGTGAGACGTCGGGCATCGACTGGACGGTCTGGTCCTCGGGCGACAGGGGTGCGGCGAGACGTTCGGTGTAGGAACGGACCTCGTCATACCGCGACAGAAGTGCGTCGACGGTCCAACTGTCGGTCGTGCTGTCGGTGCGAGTGGAAAGGGTGGTCACGTCGAACACCTCCGGCCCGGCCGGTCATCGGCGTCCGCCGTGTGCGGGCGCGCCGGGCCGGGCTCACTCAGTCCAGCGTAGGGGCGGGGTCCGACAGCCGGTGAAGTTGACGGTGGCCGACAGGTGGCTCGCCGGTTGCGATCCGACTACTGGAAGGGCCGGTCGACGGGCGGCGTTGTCGGGGTGGGTGCGATGACCTGCTGTACGGCGCCGGCCTCGATCAGCTTGGCGATCTGCCGGATGCGGTCGCGCGATGCGCCCCAGCCCTTGACTTTCTCCGCGGCCACCAGGTCGCGTGTGCGGGTGATCTCGATCGTCCACGGCGTACCGAAGAGCGACCGGGCGATCATCACCAGCGGGAAGACGAGCAGCAACAGGAGGAACTCGCCGAGGAAGACGACCAGCACGATGATCAGTGGCACCAGGATGATGCCGAAGATGATCATGCTGATCGGGTCGTCGCCGAGGTCCGGAATGTCGAACCAGTCCAGGTCCTTCCCTTTCGCCTTGCGGCGCCAGGGCAGCCATTTGCGACGTACGCGATATTTCTCGCCGGTCGGTGCGACGGCCTTCATGGGTTCCCTCCCTGGGTGACGCGGGGCAGACTACTGACGCCGCGCACGCCTTCGGCGTTCCGGGTCTCGGAACATGTCCTCCGCTGTCCCTGCCGGCACCTACCATCTTCGGTATGGCGCAGTACCTGTCCTTCGTCGCGCTCGCGCTGCTGCTCGCGATCGCACCCGGCCCCGACTCGTTGCTGACGTTGCGCAGCACGCTCATCGGCGGCCGGCGACGAGGTGCGTGGACGGTCGTCGGGATCCTGGTCGCGAACGTCGTGCAGGGTGTCCTCGCCGCGTCCGGACTCGGCGCGATCCTGGTCCACGCCGAGACTGTCTTCCGGATCATCAAGTGGGCGGGTGCGGCATACCTCGCCTATCTCGGGTTCCTGGCAATCCGCGCCGCCTGGCGGATGCGGAACGCGGACGGCCCCGCCGACGCGGTCCCGACACTGCGCCGCAGCCCGTGGGCGGCCGCCCGTCAGGGCTTCCTCTGCAACATCACCAACCCGAAGGTGCTGGCGTTCAACATCGCCGTGCTGCCGCAGTTCGTCGGCGAACACGCAAGCGTGGCAACGCTGTTGACCTATGCCATGACGCTCGCGGCGGTGGGTTCGGTCGTGCTCGTCGCGCTGGTCGCCGTCGCCGGCCTCGCCACGCGGGTGCTGCAGCGCATCACCGTCCGCCGCAGCATCGAGGGCGCGACCGGAGTCGTCATGCTCGGGTTCGCCAGCGCGCTCGTCGTCGAGAGCTGAAAGCTCCTTGAGGAGCGCGTGAGGCACGAGCGCGCGTCTCGAAAGGCGCCGCGACCCATCGAGACGCCGGCTCGTCCCTCACCGGCTCCTCAGGGATCTCCCAACGAAGCTCCTTGAGGAGCTTGTGAGGCACGAGCAAGCGTCTCGAAAGGGCAACGGCGGGACCTCGAGACGCTCGTTCCTCGCTCCTCGGCCACCTCGGATACGGGACCTCGACGCTTCGAGCACGTGGTCTCGATACGGACTCGTTCCTCGCCCTACTCGACCGGCGTGGGTTCACATGCGGCGGTCGCGCAGGACCGGGAAGGCCTCCCGGAAGTCCGCCACGGACGCCGGGTCGACATCCACGCGCAGGATCTCCTCGTCGGCACCGGCTTCGGCGAGCACCTCGCCGGTCGCCGCGATGACCGCACTGCGGCCGCCCATCGGGGTGCCGGCGTGCGTGCCGGCGGTGTTGCAGCCGATCACCAGGCACTGGTCCTCGATCGCCCGGGCGCGCAACAGCAACGACCACGCGTCGACCCGGGCCTTCGGCCACGCAGCGGGTATGACGAAAGCGATCGCGCCGCGATCCACCTGTGCGCGATAGAGCTCGGGGAAGCGCAGGTCGTAACAGGTCGACAGGCCGGCCGACATACCGGCGACATCCGTCACGACGACCTCCGTGCCGGCTTCCATCAGCTTCGGCTCGCCGCCGGCGAACCCGAACCGGTGGATCTTGCGGTAGGTCGCCGCGAGCGATCCGTCCGGCCGGAACAGCACCGAGGTGTTCCACAGCGACTTGCCCTCCGGGCCGGTCTCCCCCGACGCCGGATGCTCCGCGATCGAGCCGCCGTGCAACCACACGCCGGCGTCGCGGGCAGCGTCCGCGAGCACCGCGACCACCGCGCCACCGACGTCCTGCGAACGCGCCGGCCACTCCCGGTAGGAGAACCCACCCGCGGACCACAGCTCCGGCAGCACGACCAGGTCGGCGCCCGCCTCGGCCCGCACCAGGTCACTCACGCGGGACGTGCGGTCCTCGAGCGACTCGTTGTCGTCATACGCGAGCTGGGTGACGGCGATCCGCATGGTTCTCAACCCTTCTCGTGCGTCGAACTCACCCGTGCACGGGTTGCCAGGTAGTCGTTGTAGGCGTTCAACTCGGCATCGCCGTCCCGCTCGGCCTGCCGTTCGGCACGCTCGCCTGCGGCACGGTCGGTGCGGTACCACTCCATCGCGATCAGCATCGCCAGCATGAAGGTCGGGAACTCGCCGGCACCCCAGGCGACGGTGCCCGCCCGCTGCTGGTCGACGAGCGGATCGGTCACCCACGACAGGTGCAGCACCGTGAACAGGTCGGGCGCCAGCAACGTCGTGCCGGTCATCATCGCGACGCCGAAGAAGGCGTGGAACGCGATGGCCACCAACAGGATCAGCATCCGGATCGGCGGCGCCCAGCGCTTCGGCCCCGGGTCGATTCCGACCATCGCGTAGGCGTAGATGTAACCGACGGTCATGAAGTGGACGACCATCAGCACGTGGCCGGTGTGGGTGGTCAGCGCCAGGTAGAACAGCGGCGAGTAGTAGAACGCGATGAGCGTGCCGAAGGACAGCACGGCGGCGATGATCGGGTTCGCGAAGAATGCGAAGACCCGCGAGTGGACGATCGCGAGGATCAGTTCGCGGGGGCCGAGCGTGCCGTCGTGTCGCTTCGGCAGCGCGCGCATCGCCAGCGTCACGACCCCGCCGCGCACCAGGCAGATCGGCACGAACATCGAGATGCCCATGTGCATCAGCATGTGCACCGAGAACATGACGTGCCCGTAGATCGCCGGCGCCGCATCCGTGAAGTAGACGAACGCCGCCCAGCCGCAGACCCACCAGACCGTGCGGGCGATCGGCCACTTGTCGCCGCGGCGGTGCAGGCGCCATACCCAGTGCAGATAGACGCCCAGGGCGAGCACCGCGACCGCGGTGAAGAGCCACTCCACCCGCCAGGACAGGAACCAACTGCTCGCCTGCAGCGGTGCCGGCGTCGGGTAGTCGGTGAGCGAGAACGCGAGGTCGGTGGTGTTGAGCGGCGACTCACCGGACACCGGCGGCTCCGATCGCGACAGCGCCGCGCCCAGCCCCATCGCGACGCCCATCACCAGCACTTCCATGCCGGCCAGCCGAGCGAAAGCGGCCCGCCCGGGTTTGGACGCGCGGTCGGCGCGCAACCGGGCGATCACCTTCTGCCGCTGGAACCAGCCGAGCACCCCGAGCCCGACGAGCGCGGCGATCTTGGCCATCACGACCACGCCGTACTTCGAGCCGAGCCCGCCGAACCCGCCGAGGCGGATCCACGCGTTGAGCGCACCGGACAGCCCGACCATCGCGATGCACCAGGTCGCCACGGTGGAGAAGCGCGCGACGACGTCCGGTGCACCCTTGCCGAGCCGCGACCACATCAGGAGTATGGCGAGCAGGCCGCCCACCCACACCGCGACGCCGAGCAGGTGGAACGCCAGCGAGTTGACCGCGGCGTCGTGGTCGTTGCTGCCCGCCGCGTGACCGACCAGGGCCAGCGGCCACAGCCCGGCGACGCCGACGAAGAAGAGCGCGGCCTGGATGGCGCGGCCCGCGCCGATGAAGCAGACGACGGCGATGAACAGCCCGACGAGCGACGTGATCGCCGGCGAGCGCAACAGCTCCAACTGCCAGGTCGACTGCCAGGCGGACGACCAGAACCCGCTCGATCCGACGTGCGTGCCCGAGACGTCCGCGTAGTTGAGCACCACGCTGATCGCCCCGGCGATCGCCCAGGCGAGCGCCGCCCACGCGGCATACCGGCTGACCCGGATGCGACGTGCGGTGTTGGCGCCCTCGGGCATCAGCAGCCCACCGAGCAGCAGCAGACCCACCGTCAGTGCCATCGCCAGTTGGAACACCGTCGTCGACAGCGGCAGCCCCCAACGGACGAACGCTCCGCTGTCGACCAGCTCGAGCTTGTCGCTCGCCCCGGTGAATTTCAGGGCGAGCGCGCACGCGATCAGGCCGGCGAGAACCGTGCCGACGAGTGCTCCGGAGCGCGAGCTCGGACGGGCGGTCGAGGGGGATGTCACGTCGAAAATCCTAAATCCGGACCTTGTGGGTCATTGTCCCGGTGCGGCGGCGCCCACCCATTACCGTGGGGGAATGCCGACGCGACCGCTCCCGCCCGAAGGACTCGACGAGATGGTCGCGGCGTATGCCGGCACCATCCAGGCGGTTCTCGATCTCGGATCCGCTTGTCGGGACGACGATTTCGAACTTCCCACGCAATGCCCGGGTTGGACCGTCAAGGACCAGATCTCGCACGTCACCGGCCTGGAGGCCGGATTGGCGAAGGGCGAGTTCCCCGAGATCGCCGTCCCCGACTATCCGTGGATCCGGCACGACTTCGGGCGCTTCATGGAGCAGTGCGTCGAGGAGCGCCGGACCCGCAGCGGGCACGAGGTCGTCCAGGAACTGGCGCACGTCATACCGCGCCGGTTGCGGGCGCTCCGCGATCCCGAACTCACCCTGGACACGCCCGTTCCCGCACTCGTCGCCGGCATCGAGACCATCGGCGACATGCTGTCCAAGCGGATCATCGACATCTGGTGCCACGAACAGGATCTGCGGGAAGCGCTGGACCGTCCGGGCAATCTGGACTCCGCCGCGGCGGCCGCCTTCGTCACGATCATCCTGAGTGCCTTCCCGAAGCGGGCTGCCCGCGCCGATCTGGAGCCGGGGACCTCGGTGATCATCGAGTGCACCGGACCGGTCCTCGCCCGCGAGGGCGTGCGGATCACGCGCAGCTCCGACGGGTCACTGCGCGGCGAACCGCTGTTCTCCGGCCAGGCACATGTCGACGAGACGGACGACAGCACCGGCGAGCTCATCGTCGTGCCGCCGGGTTCGATGACCACGATCCGGCTGACCACCGAGGCGCTCACCCGGCGAGGCGCCGGCCGCGTCGCGACAGCGGACCTGCGCTACTCGGTCGAGGGCGATGAGGACATCGCCGCGCGCGTACTGGACGCGCTCGCCGTCACTCCCTGACACTCACCCCACGAAGTTTCTCCCCCGCTCCGCTCCTCCGAATACTTCGCGGGGACCCCGATTCCTCTCTTGAGGCCGGTCATACGACCCGATTTGATTCATCGGCATCCGATGAATATAGTTGTATGCCGCAAGCAAGTTACTCAGGTCACACGACCCGGTCCGGAGCGGCGTGCTGTCGCTCCCACTTCCTTCCGAAACCTTCTCCCCCTGCAGGAACGTCATGCCCATCGATCACGCCGTCGCGATGGAGCTGTCCACCGAGCTCATCCAACTGGTGAAGAAGATCGAGGCGATCCGGCATCACTCGCCACGAGTGCATCCGGGCCTCGAGCCTTCGTCATACCCCGTGCTCTTCACGCTGCGGCACGGTCCGACGCGGGTGTCGGCGCTGGCCGAGCATGTCCACTCGGACGTGTCCACCGTGAGCCGTCAGGTCAGCAACCTGGTCAACCACGGCCTGGTGGCCAAGGTCTCGGACCCCGATGACGGCCGCGCCCAGCGGATCGCGCTCACCGACGAGGGTGCCGCGCTCGTGCAGCGCCTGCAGGACGGTCGCGGGCGCTGGTTCCAGCAGATCCTGTCCGACTGGGACGACGAGAAGGCGCGTGACTTCACCCGCTACCTGCACGAATTCATCGGCGACCTCACCGCCGAGATCGACCGGGCCCGCACGCAGGGTGCGGACTTCCCCGAATTTCCGCCAACCACTCGAAAGGATGCTTCATGAGCGAGCGGAGCGAGCGACCAGACAAGCACAGCTTGAATGCTGGCGCCCGACGTAGGAGGGAGGCAGCATGAGCAGCACCACCAAGGCCGCCGCACCGGCGCCGACGAACGGTGAATACAGCCACCGGCAGATCCTGACGATCCTGTCCGGTCTGCTGCTCGGCATGTTCCTCGCCGCGCTCGACCAGACGATCGTCAGCACCGCGATCCGCACGATCTCCGACGACCTGCACGGGCTGTCGATCCAGGCCTGGGTCACCACGGCATACCTGATCACGTCGACGATCAGCACGCCGATCTACGGCAAGCTGGGCGACCTCTACGGCCGCAAGAAGCTCTTCATCTTCGCCATCGGCGTCTTCATCCTCGGCTCCGCCGCGTGTTCGTTCGCCACCTCGATGTACGAACTCGCCGCGTTCCGCGCCTTCCAGGGCATCGGCGCCGGCGGTCTGATGACGCTCGTCCTCGCGATCATCGGTGACCTGGTGCCGCCGCGCGAGCGCGCGAAGTACACCGGTTACTTCATGGCCACGTTCGGCACCTCGTCGGTGCTCGGCCCGGTCGTCGGCGGTTTCCTCGCCGAGACCAACTCCTTCCTCGGCATCACCGGCTGGCGCTGGGTGTTCCTGGTCAACGTGCCGATCGGCATCGTCGCCTTCTTCGTGGTGTCCGCGACCCTGCACCTGCCGCACGTTCGTCGCGAGGCGCGCATCGACTGGTGGGGCGCCGTCGCGCTCGTGATCTGTCTGGTGCCGCTGCTGACGGTCGCCGAGCAGGGACGTTCCTGGGGCTGGGGCACCGGGCGCGCGCTCGCCTGCTACGTCGTCGGCGCCATCGGCCTGATCATGTTCGTCTTCATCGAGCGGATGATGGGCGAGGACGCGCTGATTCCGTTGCGCATCTTCAAGCTGCGCGCCGCCTCGGTCACCATCGTTGCCAGCGTCATCGTCGGTATGGGCATGTTCGGTGGCATCACCGTGCTGCCGCTCTACATGCAGATCGTCCATGGTGCATCGCCGATGCAGTCCGGCCTGATGATGCTGCCCATGGTGGGCGGGCTGATGCTGGCCGCGATCGTCTCCGGTCAGATCACCGCGCGCACCGGCAAGATCCGGATCTTCCCGATCATCGGCACGCTGCTCGCCTCGGCCGGTCTGCTGCTGCTCTTCCTGACGGTCACCGCCGACACGAGCCTCGTGGTGGTGATGATCTTCATGTTCGTCACCGGTCTCGGCCTCGGAAACTGTATGCAGCCGCTGACCCTGATCGTGCAGAACGCGGTGCCGCCGCGGGACATCGGCGTGGCCACCGCCTCGGCGACGTTCTTCCGGCAGACCGGTGGCACGCTCGGTGTCGCGATCTTCCTGTCGATCCTGTTCAGCACGGTCGGCAACAAGATCCAGGACGCGCTCGGTGCCGCGGTCAAGGCAGACCCGTCGCTGGCGTCCCCGGCCAATCAGAAGGTCTTCGGCCAGATCGCGGCGAAGGTGCAGGACGACTCCACCGTCCTGCAGAAGTTCGACTCGAAGCTCACGCACCCGTTCAAGGTCGGCTTCGCCGACTCGATGGACCTGATCTTCCTGTGCGCCGCGATCGTCATGTTCGTCGGCTTCCTCGTGCTGCTGCTGATGCCGCACGTGGAACTGCGCGCCCAGTCCGGACGCGTCGCCGCGTCGGAATCGGAGTCGGCGCTCGCGGAGGCAACGGCTATCGGTGAGGTTCCCGAACCGGTCGGCGTCGGCGCCGAGACCGGCGGCCGCCACCACGCGGACAGCGACGCACCCGCCTCCGGCGTGGACGAGTCGCTCCCGCCGCGGCACAGCACCGACTGAGGACAAACCCTGCGGACTGCCTGCAACGGGCAGTCGGGGTCCCCGCGAAGTATCGGAGGAGCGGAGCGGGGGAGAACTTCGTGGGGTGACGAAGGGGCGTCCGGCGCTTTGCCGGGCGCCCCTTCGTCATACCCGGGTCAGGACCACTGCCAGTCGATCCCGATCACACCCGGTCCGGCGTCGGGCACGACGACCTGTGCCCGCCGGTCCTGCGAGAGGGTGATCTCGCGACGCAGCAGGTCGGGGGCGTGCGAGGTCTTGCGCTGGAACTCCATCACCCGGACGGGCACGGCCGCCGGGTCGAAACGCACCTCGAGCGTGTGGTGGGTGACCGGCCACTCGTGGAAGCGGAAGTATTCGGTCGTCGCGTGCGTCGCGACGTCGTGCACGTCATACCGCAGGACGGCGGACTCGCCCACCGCGAGGCGGCGGTCGAGCAGGAGCTCCGCGACGAGCAACCCCTTCGCCCGATCCCGCACCACCCGGCCGGCACGACAGCCTCCGACGGCGACGGGCAGCACCTGCTGGATGTCGCCATCCGGCTCGGTCTGGTGCACGACGACCAGCCGATCCGCCGCGCGCACCGCCTGCACCGCCTGGACCACGTGCTTCACCTGCAGGCCACCGGCAGCCGACAGCACGACCTCCTCGACCACCCCCGTGGTCCGCAACTGTCCGTGTGCGGCGCCGTCGAGCTTCCCGAGCAGCACCGCCAACGCGTCCGCCTCGTCGACGACGGCGAACGGTCGACGCGGTCGAACTGCCGAAATCCTTGCCGGTTCAAGCTTTTCGACCAGCCAGCCGGGCGGCACACCGAGGACCTCCTCGAGTGCACCGAGTATGTCGATCGAGCCGTCGCGAGGGACACGGGCGCCGCTCTGCCAGGTGCTGAGTGTGGCGACTCCGACGTCGAATCCCTTCTCGACCAAGTGGACTCGCAGGCGGGACAGCGACAGGCCGCGTGCCCGGATCGCCGAGCGCAGCGCATCACTGAAGTTCAGCCGGCCGTCCTCACCGCCGTTGCTACCCACCCGAATCACTGTATGTAAACGTTCACACCCGCCGGTTCAAGAATTCGTCAAGAACCGGGTGGACCCGAAGGACGAACGACGCCGACGTTCACGGCGCGGGTTATCCACTCGCACAACGGTATTGCGGGGTCGTTTGGATGCGCGCACGATCCAGCCCATCCACCCCTGCTCCCGAGCAGGTTCCCAGGAGGTGCACCCCAGATGCAGCGAACATCCCGCACGATCCGCTTGGCCGCCGTCGCGATCGCGACGGCCGCCGCGGCGCTCACCATGAGCAGTCCGGCGCAGGCGGCCGATCACGGCGCAGTCAGCGCGCCGGGCACAACGGCCGAACACGGCACCGATCAACGCGTTTCGGCGCAGTTGTCGTCTGCGCCGTCGAACTACTACCTCTACATCGAAGGCCAGGCGCAGCAGCAGACCAACTGGTGCTGGGCCGCCACCGGCAACAGCGTCGCGGCGTACTTCGGCTACAACTACTCGCAGAATCAGTTCTGCGACATGGCTTTCGGCCGCTCCACGAACACGACCTGCCCGAACACGCAGGCCAACCTCGGCAACGACCAGCAGGCGTTCTCCACCATCGGCATCAATCCCGGCCGCTACATCACCGGCACGATCAGTTACAGCACGCTCGTCGGACAGCTGAGCAACAACGAGCCGGTCATGACGCGTATCGGCTGGACCTCCGGCGGCGGGCACATGATGGTGCTCACCGGCTACGACACCAGCAACAACGAGGTGCAGTACTACGACCCGTGGCCGACGGACTCGCGGTTCAACGTGTCGACATACGACTGGTACCGATCCAATTCGCAGTTCTCCTGGACCCACACGCTCTACGGGATCGGAGCCTGACATGACCCGCAAGAACCTCTCCCGCCACGTCGCATTCGGGGCGCTCGTCGTCGGCACGGTGACAGCGGGTGCGGTCGTCGTCGCGCCCGTCGCTTTCGCCACGACACACCCCGACCTGCCGCGGGTCTCAGCCGCGCAGCAGCACGCTGCCGTGTCCGCAGCGACGAGCCCCGGCGCGCGCGCCCTGCTGACGACCGCGACCCGGGACGCCGCGACGCGACGCCACACGGCACTGCCGCAGACTCCGACCACGGTCGGAACACGGGGCACGCCGGTCTACGCGCTGTCCGCGAGCTTCGTGCGCGGACAGTCCGAAACGGTCGGACAGCTCTGGTATGTCGCAACATCCGCCACGACAAGCGCCGGCGCGATGACCGTCTTCACCGCACCCGACAAGGCCGGGGCGTGGAAGGCGGTGAACGTCGCGTCGGGCAACACCGAGGCACGGATGGCAGCGGCTGCGCACGGCCGTGCGCTGCTGCTCGAGCCGCAGGTCAACGCCTGGTATGCCGTGTCGGCGGATCAGGTCGCACCGCTCAACGCGGAGGCCAGGCAGGTCGTGGGCAAGACGCCCGTGTCGGTCGCGTCATACCAAGGCATCGTGCACAGCCGGTATGCCGACAAGCAGTCGGGCAGCACCTACGAAAAGCGTGGAACGGCAGGTGGTTTCAGCGCTTCAATCACCACGCCGGGTGGGGCCTCGCACGACGGCGCCGTGGGGCGGAACCTCGGCATCGCGGCTGGTGGCGTGCTCGTCGCCGGTGCGGCGGGCCTCAGGCGACGCCGCGGCTGAGCCTGTCGAGGGGCGAACGCGCCCTCACATGCTCGAAGAGCTTGTGAGGGCGCGCTCGACCAGTGATTCCCAACTGCGCCAGGCGTTCTCGTCACCGTCGTCATGTGCCTGAGCCACCAGCAGCCGACCGGTGCTGCGCAGATGGCCTCGCATCTCGGCAGCGGCCCGCTGCGGCTCCCCCTCGATGATCGCGTCGACGATCGGCTGGTGCTCGGCCAGGATCTCGTCCCGCGACCGTGACCGACCCGCGGTGGACGCGCCGATCAGCCGCGTGGTGTCGCGCAGCCCTGCGATCAACGCGGTCAGCCGGCTGTTGCCGGTGCCGTCGAGGATCGCCGCGTGCAGCCGTTCGTCGGCCCTATCGAAGGACGCACCGTCGCCGTCGACCGCCGCGCGCATGGCGGCCAGCTGCCGCTGCAGTTCCTCCGCGAGCTCCGACGAACGGGCATCCGCAGCGCGCGCAGCGGCCGCAGGCTCCAGCGCGATGCGCAGGGCGAAGATCTCGGCGACGTCCTGACCCGTCGGTCGCACCGGCCGGAAACCGCGTTGCGGCACGAATTCGATGAGTCCCGCCTCGGCGAGCCGCAGCAACCCCTCGCGCACCGGACTGCGGGACATCTGGAGTCGCTCGGCCATCTGCGGCACCGAATGGAAGCGGTCCCGGCCGATGGTGCCGTCATACAGCCAGCCGCGGATCCGCGCGGCCGCATCGTCCGCCAAGGTCATGGGTAACATGTTACCCATGCCGTTGACCTCCGCCCTGCGCGCCGCCGGCCTCGAAGCGCGCGACGACGACACGACGCGCGCGATCTACAGCTCGGACGCGTCGCTCTACCGAGTGCCGCCACAAGTGGTCGTTTTCCCGCGATCTGCCGAGGAAGTGGCGGCGGCGTACGGCGTGGCGCGCGAGGCGGGTGTGCCACTGACCCCTCGTGGCGCCGGGACCTCGGTCGCCGGCAATGCCGTGGGTCCGGGCCTGGTCATCGACACGTCGAGGCACCTCAACCGGATCCTGGAGATCGACCCCGAGGCACGCACCGCGCGGGTGCAACCGGGCGTGGTGCAGGAGCAGTTGCAGCGGGCCGCGGCGCCGCACGGCCTGCGCTTCGGGCCGGATCCGTCGACATCGACGCGGTGCACGATCGGCGGCATGATCGGCAACAACGCCTGCGGATCGCGCAGCCTCGGCTACGGCCGGACTGCCGACAACGTGCTCGGCCTGCGCGGATTCTTCGGCACGGCAAGCGAATTCGCAGTGCAATCGGTGGGTGACGATCCGACCTCGTCGGACGAGGCGGCGGCACTTCGCCGGCTCGGGCGTGACAATCTCGCGCACATCCGCACCCAGTTCGGCCGGTTCGGCCGGCAGGTCTCCGGCTACTCCTTGGAGCACCTGCTGCCCGAGCAGGGTGCCGACATCACCCGTTTCCTGGTCGGCTCCGAAGGCACACTCGGCGTGGTCACCGAAGCGACCGTGCGACTCGTCCCGGACCCGAGACACCGCCGGATGATCGCTCTCGGATTCACCGACATCGTTGCCGCGGGTGTCGCCTCGCCCGCCGTGCTCGCACACCGACCCACCGCCTGCGAAGGCCTGGATGCCCGGCTGATCGACGTGCTGCGCAGCCGCCGTGGCGACGCCGCCGTGCCGGACCTGCCGCGCGGTGGCGCCTGGCTCTTCGTGGAGGTCAGCGGTGACGATCCGGCCGAGGTCGACGCCCGAGCCGCTGCGGTTGCCGCGGATTCCGCTCTCGGCGCTGTGGATTCGCGAGTGGTCGGGTCCGCGGCCGAGACTGCTGCGCTGTGGCGGATCCGGGCCGACGGTGCGGGGTTGGCCGGCCGTTCGCCCGCCGGGGAGCCGGCGTGGCCCGGCTGGGAAGACGCGGCGGTGCCGCCGGATCAGCTGGGCGCCTACCTGCGCGACTTCGACGAACTCGTCACCGCACACGGCTTGACCAGCGCACCCTTCGGACACTTCGGCGACGGCTGCATGCACGTGCGACTGGACCTGCCGTTGCAGCGACCCGACGCGCGAAAGGTGTTGCGGTCCTTCATGACCGATGCCGCCACCCTCGTCGGTCGGTATGGCGGATCCCTGTCCGGGGAGCACGGCGACGGGCGGGCCCGCAGTGAGCTGCTCCCGCACATGTACGACCAGGCATCCGTCGATCTCTTCCGTGCCGCAAAGCACATCTGCGATCCCGACAACCTGCTCAATCCGGGTATTCTCGTCGATCCGGCCCCTATCGATGCGGATCTGCGCTTCCCGGCACCGGCCGCTCCCGCCGGCCGGCGCCCGGGGTCTCGATACGGCTCGCCCTGGGGGGCTCGCCTACTCGACCAGCACGAGAAGGCGGGTCGGCCATCTCGGTCTCGATACGCGGCTCGTCCCTCACCGCTACTCGACCAGCACGAGAAAGCGGGTCGAGTGCCGGAGGAGCGCAGCGGGGGAGGTGTATCGAGACCTCGCGACTTCGCCCTGGCCTGGGCCGCGGACGACGGCGACTTCGCCCAGTCGGTCCACCGCTGCACCGGCGTCGGCAAGTGCCGTGCGGACAACACCGGCTCCGGCGCGGTCATGTGCCCGTCATACCAGGCGACGAAGGAGGAGAAGGACTCCACCCGCGGCCGTGCTCGAGCTCTCCAGGAAATGATCAACGGCTCTGTCGTGCAATCGGATTGGCGCGCGCCGGAGGTGCACGAAGCGCTCGAGCTGTGCCTGTCCTGCAAGGGCTGCCTGTCCGACTGCCCGACCGGCATCGACATGGCGTCGATGAAGTCCGAGGTCCTGCACCAGGCGTATGCCGGACGGCGCCGTCCGATCTCGCACTACACCCTCGGCCGACTGCCGCAGTGGCTGCGACTCGCCCGGCGAATGCCCCGATTGTCCAGGCTGGCAATGCGATTCGGCGACAAGGTCGGCCCGGCCAAGCGCCTCGGTGGGGTCGACTCCCGACGGTCGATCCCGGTCATCGCGCCGACATCGTTCGGCCAGTGGGCGGTGGCGCACGACCTGCACCCCTACGAGGCGGGCGCGGTGGATCGCCCCGCGCTGCTGTGGGTGGACACCTTCACCGACGAATTCACCCCGGAGATCGGCGCGTCCATGGTCGACGTGCTCCGTGCCGCCGGCTACGACCCGGTCCTGCCGGCGCGCTCGACCTGTTGCGGGCTGACGCTGATCTCGACCGGACAACTCGATGCGGCGAAAAGCACTCTCAACGCGCTGGTCTCGACGCTCGCACCCGCAGCGGCGGACGGCGTGCCGATCGTCGGCGTGGAGCCGTCGTGCACGGCCGTTCTGCGCCACGACCTACTGGAGTTGCTGCCCGACGACGAGCGGGCCACGGCGGTCGCGGCGGCGACCGTCACTCTCGCCGAGTTGCTGACCCGCACCGAGGGATGGATGCCGCCGGACCTCTCGGGCACCCGCGTGGTCGCTCAGCCGCACTGTCACCACCATGCGGTCATGTCGTGGTCCGCGGACCAGAAGCTGCTCGAGGCAGCCGGCGCGCAGATCGTCCGGATCGGCGGATGCTGTGGGCTGGCAGGCAATTTCGGCGTCGAGCAAGGTCACTACGAGGTGTCCGTCGCCGTGGCGGAGACCAATCTGCTGCCGGCGGTGCGCGCCGCAGCCCCCGCCGACGTGATCCTCGCCGACGGCTTCTCCTGCCGCACCCAACTTCGCGACCTGGCCGACACCGACGCCGTGCATCTTGCACAATTGCTGGCAGACAGAATGACGAAGCGCCGTCCCTGACAGGACGCGAGGCGCGAACGAGCGGAACGAAGGTGAGGACTGATGGCAGCGGAGCTGACGACTGCGTCCTACCTCGTCCTCGGCATCCTCGAGATGGCCGGCCCGGCGTCGGCATACGACGTGAAGCAGTTCTCGACCACGTTCGTCGCACCCTTCTGGTCGTTGCCCCACACGCAAGTCTACCTGCAGTGCAAGCGGCTGGTGGAGCTCGGCCTGCTCGAGCAGCAGGACGACGACGACCCGCGCGGGCGCAAGGAACTCGCGATCACGGCCGCCGGCCGCGCCGAGCTGGACCAGTGGCGTTCCGAGCCGACGACCGGCGCCGTCACCGCGCGTGACCTGTCCGTGCTGAAGAACTTCTTCGGCGGACCCAGCGCGCAGATCGCCGCGGAGCAGGTGGCACGCCACCGGAAGAAGCTGGACGGCTATCGCGAGTGGCGCACCGAGCACGGCGCCAACTTCGACGACGGCCAGTCCGCCGCGCTCGAGCTGGGGCTGCGCTACGAAGAGCTCATGGTCGACTACTGGCAGGGCATCCTCGACCGAGGCCCCTCGGCATACCGGATCACCGACGCCTGACCGGGCGCGAACCGGTCCACCCACCCAGCAACCGAGCCGTCTCGAGGACTGGCCGACGGCTGGCGCGGCCGCTATCGTCATAGTTCAATCGGAACTATTCAGAACGAACGATGTCGAGGAGGACCGCATGCCTCAGCCGCAGCGAACGTCCGGGGGCGGGCTGTCGCGCCCGGCGCGGGTCGGAATGGTCGCGCTGGCGATCGGCTGCCTCATCTACATCCCGGGCAGTGTGCTGGCGATGCTGCCCTATTTCGACCACGGCGCCTGGACACCGGAGACCGCGTTCCGGGACGCGTTGCCCGGCACCAGTGCCGCGGCACACAGCATCACCGCGGCGTTCGCCGGACGAAAGGGTCCTTACCTGCACAGTGAGTGGCCGATGCTGGTGCACACCGTTCTGGGTGGCGCGATCATGCTGCTCGGACCGTGGCAACTCTTCACCGGCGCCACGCGACGGATGCTGCGCGGCCACCGGATCCTCGGCCGCATCTACGCGGGCATCGTCGCGACGAGCATGATCGCGGCCGCGGCGTACCTCGTCCGCACACCGTGGACCGAGGTCTTCAGCGGCCCGGTGTTCGCGGTCGGCCTGTGGGGGTTCTGGGTCGGCGTCGTCGTCAGCCTCACGCTCGGCATCGTCGCGATCCGTCGCGGCGCGATCGAGCGGCACCTGCGGTGGATGGTGTTCTGCTACGCGTGCCTGATGTCGGCGCCGTTGATCCGCCTCGGCTGGTCACTCGTGATGGGGTTCGACCACTCGGTGCCGATGCCGGTGGCGAACATCTACGTGGGCTCGGCGCTCTTCGGAGTGTGCATGATCGGCGCGACCGTCGGTGCACGTGCGGTCGACCGGCGGCCGGTCGTGCCCGGCATGCGCAAGGTCTGGGTCTCCGAGAACGCCATGACGCTGTGTGTGAGCGTCGGCATCATCGGCTACATCGTGCTCGGCATGCTGAGCTTCACCTGGTCGCCGCAGTGGGCCGCGACCAAGTTCTACTACTCCGCCACCTGGTTCGCCGTGCTCGGCCTGAGCCTCGCCTCGGTGCTGCGCCACCGCGCGCGGGGCACCCACCCGTATGCCGAGCAGGAGTGGCGCGTCACGTTTGCCGCGCACATCCTGGCGCCGGCGGTCGGGCTGGCGTTCGGCGGCATGCTGCTGCTCGCCACGGACATCGACGCCGAGACCGCCGAGATGGCCGGCGTTGCCGTCGGCTGGGGTGCCTGTGGGCTCGGCGCCTTCGCGGTGATCGACCGGGAGCTGCGCCGTGCCGCGAAACGGGCCCCGCGGCGCAAGCAGCCGAAGGTGGTCGGCAGCCCCGGCAGTGCTGGTGCGGACACTGAGGCCAGCACGGACGTGCAAACCGGCACGGACACCGCTGACAGCGAAGTCACGCCCGTCAGCTGAACGGCGCTGAGCGCCATACGACTCGGCCCTGCAGATAGTGCGAAACAGGGACCGCACCTTCTGCAGGGCCCGGGCGCCTGAATCGCGCCATCACAGTTGAAGACCTGCAGAAGGTGCGGTGGAGCGCACCATCTGCAGGTCCCAAACTGCACCAAGCTCGAAACACAGCTCGGCCCTGTAAAGAGTGCGCTTGCAGCGTGCGCACTTTCTGCAGGGCCGGAAGCTGTCGAAGCCTGACGACGAATACCCCGAAACCAGTCGAATCCGGTATGCCGGAGGTCAGCCCCAGACGAGCGCCTTCGCCGGATCCTCCAGCAGTGCCGCGATGTCGGCCAGGAACCGGGACCCCAGGTCGCCGTCGATCAACCGGTGGTCGAAGGACAGGCCGAGCTGGGTCACCTGACGCGGCACGATCTGGTCGACGCCGTTCTCGTCAGTGACAACCCACGGCATCTTGCGAACCTGACCGAAGCACAGGATCGCCGACTCGCCGGGGTTGATGATCGGGGTGCCGGTGTCGACGCCGAAGACGCCGACGTTGGTGATGGTGATCGTGCCGCCCGACATGTCCGCCGGTGGCGTGCGACCCTCACGAGCCGTGCCGACCAGCGCACCGAGCGCCTCGCCCAGCTCACGCATCGACATCCGGTCAGCGTCCTTGATGTTCGGGACGACAAGACCCCGCGGGGTGGCGGCCGCGATGCCGAGGTTGACGTAGTGCTTGACCACGATCTCCTGGGCGGCTCCGTCCCAGGTGGCGTTGACCTCCGGGTTGCGTTTGATCGCAACGCACAGCGCCTTGGCGAGCACCAGCAACGGCGTCACCTTCAGGTCCCGGAAGTCGCGGTCGGACTTCAACCGCTCGACCAGCTCCATGGTCCGCGTCATGTCGATCGTCACGAACTCGGTCACGTGCGGCGCGGTGAACGCCGACCCGACCATCGCCTGCGCGGTCATCTTGCGGACGCCCTTGACCGGGATCCGCGTCTCGCGCGCTCCGTCTGCTGACGCAACCGCGGCCGCCGGAGCAGCGGCGCCCGGCGACCCACCGCCGGCGACGAAGGCCTCGACGTCGGCCCGGCTGATCACGCCGTCCTCCCGGGTGGGCTGCACCAAGGAGAGGTCGATCCCGTTGTCCTTGGCGAACTTTCGCACCGGGGGCTTCGCGAGCGCCTTGCCGCCGGAACCGGCCGGAGCCGAATCCCCGCTGCGGGATCGGGTCGGCGCCGGGGCGTTCTCCGGGGGTACCGGCGCGCTCGGCACCGCGTCGGTCGCGACGTGCACGTGCAGGTCCGGAGCGGGCAGTGGTTCGCCCTGGCTGCCGGGCCCGTGAACGCCCTCGAACGCCCGGCGAGCGCGACGCTTCGTCGCACCCTCGACCGCGCCATACCCGACGAGGTTGGCGACCCGCTCGCCCGCGTCGTCGTCCGCGGCCGCCGGGGCCGCCGGCTGCGCAGGGGCTGCCGCTGGTGCGTCGTCCTCGGCGCCGACGACGTCCACCGACACGATCGGCGCACCGACCTCGACGGTGTCGCCCTCGGCCACGAGCAGCTCGACGACGTTGCCCTCCCACGGGATCGGCAACTCCACGAGCGACTTGGCGGTCTCGATCTCGACGACGATGTCGTTGACCTTGACCTGGTCGCCCGGCTTGATCTTCCAGGTGACGATGTCGGCCTCGACCAGACCCTCACCGGGGTCGGGCAGCTTGAACTGCTTCACGCCCATGAAATGTGTTCTCCTCGTGCAAGTTTCAAGGTATGGCGATGCTTGGTCTCGATACGCGGCTCGTCCCTCACCGCTACTCGACCCGCAGGCATCAGAAACTCAGCGCTTGGTCGACGCTGTCGAGGATCCGGTCCAGGTCGGGCAGGAAGTCCTCCTCGTAGCGGGACGGCGGGTAGGGGATGTTGTAACCGCCGACGCGCATGACCGGCGCCTCCAGCGAGTAGAAGCACTCGCGCTGGATCTGCGCGGCGAGCTCGGCGCCCATGCCGAGGAAGGTCGACGCCTCGTGGACCACGACACAGCGACCGGTCTTCTTGACCGACGCGAAGATCGTCTCGGTGTCCAGTGGCGACAGCGACCGCAGGTCGATGACCTCCAGCGACTTGCCCTCACCCTGGGCCGCGGCCGCGGCATCGAGGCAGGTCTTCACCATCGGGCCGTAGGCCAGCACCGTCACATCCGCGCCCGGACGGGCGACGCGCGCCTGGTGCAGCGGCAGCGGCGCGCCCGCAGCCTCGTCCAGCTCGACCTCGGCCCGCTCGTGGTAACGGCGCTTCGGCTCGTAGAACATCACCGGGTCGTCGGAGGCGATCGCCTGCTGGATCATCCAGTAGGCGTCCGCCGGGTCGGCGCAGCTGACGGTGCGCAGACCGGCGGTGTGCGCGAAGTAGGCCTCGTTGGACTCCGAGTGGTGCTCGACCGCGCCGATGCCACCGCCGAACGGAACCCGAATGACCATCGGCAGTTTCAGGTGGCCGAGCGACCGGGCGTGCATCTTGGCGACCTGGCTGATGATCTGGTCGAACGCCGGGTAGATGAATCCGTCGAACTGGATCTCCACCACGGGGCGGTAGCCACGCAGCGCCAGACCGACGGCGGTGCCGACGATGCCGGACTCGGCGAGCGGGGTGTCGATGACCCGGTCCTCACCGAAGTCCTTCTGCAGCCCCTCGGTGATCCGGAAGACACCGCCGAGCTTGCCGACGTCCTCGCCCATGAGCACGACCTTGGGGTCGTCCTCCATGGCCTTGCGCATGCCGGCGTTCAATCCCTTTGCCAACGAGAGCTTTTGAGCCATCAGTGACCACCCTCCGCCGCGAAGGACTCTTGGTAGGCGATGAACTCCGCCTTCTCGCGGTCGACCACCGGGTGCGGGTCGACATAGATGTCGTCGAACATCGCCGGTTTGGGCGGGTTCGGCATCTCCTGGCAGGCCTTGCGGATCCGGGCGGCGAGCTCGTCGGCCTCCTTGTCGACGGCGTCGAAGAACGCGTCGTCGGCGTGGCCCTTGCTCGACAGGAAACCGCGCATGCGAGTGATCGGGTCCTTCTCGCGCCAGATGTCGACCTCCGCCGCGATGCGGTACTTGGTCGGGTCGTCCGACGTGGTGTGCGCGCCCATCCGGTAGGTGAACGCCTCGATCAGCGTCGGACCCTGGCCGGCTCGTGCGGCGTCCAGCGCGGCCTTCGTCACGGCATACACAGCGAGGACGTCGTTGCCGTCGACCCGCACACCGGGGAAGCCGAAGCCGCGAGCGCGCTGGTATGGCGGGATTCGGAACTGCTTGTAGTTGGGCTCGCTGATCGCCCACTGGTTGTTCTGGACGAAGAAGACCATCGGGGCGTTCGCGACGCCGGCGAAGACGAGCGCCTCGTTGTAGTCGCCCTGGGCCGTGCCCCCGTCACCGGTGAAGGCCATCACCGCGGTGTCCCGATCGGCATCACCCGTGCCGACGGCACCGTCGCGCTGCACACCCATCGCGTAACCGGTCGCGTGCAGCATCTGGTTGCCGATGACGATCGTGTAGAGGTGGAAGTTGTTCTCGTTGCTGTCCCAGCCGCCGTGGTTGACGCCACGGAAGAGGCCGAGGAGGTTCTCCGGCGGCACGCCCTTGCACCAGGCGACACCGTGCTCGCGGTAACCCGGGAACGCGTAGTCCTGCGGGCGCATCGCGCGACCGGCGCCGACCTGCGCGGCTTCCTGGCCGAGCAGCGACGGCCACAGGCCGAGCTCGCCCTGACGCTGCAGCGCGTGACCCTCGGCGTCGATCCGGCGCACCAGCACCAGATCGCGGTACATCGACCGGCCGTCCTCGCCCGTCATGTCCTCGACGATCTGCGCGTAGTCCGCGTTCGCCGCGTTCGTCGGCAGGCGATTGCCGTCGCCATCGACGAACTGCACCATGTCGGGGCCGCCATCGGTGATGTCGTGCTCCATCGGACCTGTCACCACCGTCTCGTGATGTATCACGGGGCCCGGCGTCACCGGCGCCGAATCCATTGCGTCGTCGGGCATGGGTTCTCCTTCTCGGGCGGCCGCGGGCTGGGTGTGCCCCGGCGTGTCATGCGCCCGCACCGGGGTCACCGGGGCGTTGGCGCGCAGCGGCTGCGGCATACCGACAACGCGGTGTTCGAGAGGTATGACGCGGCTCACATTGCCTTACGCCGGAAGGTTACCCGCGCGATCCGGGAGCACCGAATCCGGAGCGCTACCCACGAGTAGCGCCCTGCGGGTCGAGGAGCGAAGCGGGGGAACCCGCGTATCGAGACAATCAGACGGTCGCGGTTTCGATACGGCCTCCTCCGCTGCGATCCCCCGACCTACTCAACCCGCATTCTGGAATGCTTTCGCCACCTGCAGCAGTCGATCGGTCGCCTCGACCTCGCCGATGCTGCAGCGCACCCCGTCGCCGGCGAACGGGCGCACGACGACGCCCGCGGCTTCGGCCGCAGCGGCGAAATCGAGGGTCCGGTCGCCGAGCGGCAACCACACGAAGTTCGCCTGGGTGTCGGGGACCGGGTAGCCCACGTCGCGCAGCCCGATCAGCATCCTGTCGCGTTCGGCGATCAGTGCCTGCACGCGTTCGTCGAGTTCGTCGTATGCCGCCAGGCTCGCGATCGCGGCCTGCTGCGCGACGTGCGAGACGCCGAACGGCACGGCGGCAGTGCGCAACGCCGATGCGACCTGCTCGTGCGCGATGCAGTAGCCGACACGCAAGCCCGCCAGGCCGTAGGCCTTCGAAAACGTCCGCAGCACAGCGACATTCGGGTGGGAGCGCCATACAGCAAGGGCGTCGGCGGCATCGTCGTCGCGGTTGAACTCGAGGTATGCCTCGTCGATGACGACGAGCACGTCGGACGGCACCCGGGCGACGAAGTCCTCGAGCTCGGCGGCGCGCACCGCCGGACCGGTCGGGTTGTTCGGGGTGCAGACGATGACCAGCCGGGTGCGGTCGGTGATCGCGTCGGCCATCGCCGACAGATCGTGCCGTGCCTCGCCGTCGAGCGGCACCTGGACACCGGTCGCGCCGGACAACCCCACCACGATCGGGTACGCCTCGAAGGACCGCCACGCGTAGACGACCTCGTCGCCGGGTCCGCTGGTGATCTGCAACAGGGTGCCGAGCAGCCCGACGCTTCCGGTGCCCGTGGCCACCTGGTCGGCGTCGACACCGAAGTGGTCACCGATCGCGGTCCGCAGCGCGACGGTGCCCATGTCCGGGTAGCGGTTCATGCTCTGCATCGCGTCCTGCACGACCTGGAGCACGGACGGCAGCGGCGGGTACGGGTTCTCGTTGCTGCTGATCTTGTATGTCGTCCGCCCCGGCTCCTCGGCTGCGGGTTTGCCGGCAACGTAACGGGGGATGGACTCGAGGGTTGCTCGCAGTCGGACGGTCCCCGGTGTGGCGTCAGTCATACTTCCGCAGCTTAGGACCCCACGGACGGGCGCGTTCGAGGCGGGCGCGGCCGTCATACATGGCAAGCTGGAGCCATGAAGAACTTCCTGGTCAAGACCGGTATCAACGCTGTCGCGCTGTGGATCGCCGCGATCGTCGTGCCAGGCATCACGCTGGCTCAGGACAGCAAGTCGACCGGCTCCAAGGTGCTGACGATCATCATCATCGCCGCGGTCTTCGGTGTCATCAACGCGGTCGTGAAGCCGATCGCCACGTTCTTCTCGTTCCCGCTGATCTTCCTGACGCTCGGTCTGTTCACCTTCGTCGTGAACGCCTTCATGCTGCAGATCCTGTCGTGGCTGTCGGATCCGCTGAGTCTCGCGTTCCACGTCGATCACTTCTTCTGGGCCGCGATCCTCGGCGCACTGGTCGTGTCGTTCGTCAGCATGCTGATCAACATGCTGCTCCCCGACCAGCTCGAACAGCACTGAGTTTTCTTGTTCGACTCCTCGCGGCCGGCACCTGGCGCGGGCTCGCACGCTCGCCTCGCGCCAGACGCCTGCCGGTCGTCGTCTCACGGGCGTCCGCTTGTCGTTCGCTCACCTGACCTTGCTGCCGCCGGGCGCACTTGTCGTTCGGTCGCCGGGTCGGGCCTGTTTCGTCTTTTCCCGCCTGTCACCAGGCTGGTGGGCGGCCGTCCTCGAGGTAGACCGTGCCGGCCCCGGCGTCGAGTGCAGCCAGCGCCTGCCGGGCGACGCGCACCGTGTAACCGGCTGCGTGCTCGGCGAATTCGGCGTCGTCGCACCAGTGCACCGCACGGATCTCCCTCGTCTCCAGCTGTATGGCGCTCAGCTGCTGCGCCGGCACCGACACGTCGAAGACGAACAGCGTGGCGTCGTCCCAGCCCCGCCAGGCGGGCAGCCAGCTGACCGCCGCGAGTGACCGGACGGTGGCAGTCACACCGAGTTCCTCGCGCAGCTCGCGCACGACCGCGGTAGCCGGCGACTCGAGCGGGTCGACCACACCGCCCGGCAGGTCCCACGGCTTCTTGTAGACCAGCTCGCAGATCAGCAACCGGCCCGACTCGTCACGGACCAGCGCCTGGGCGATGGCGCGCTTCGTCGGCAGCGAACTGTTCAGCCAGGCGGTGAACGCATCGCGGCTGCCGGGCGCCGGATCATCGGCCAGCCGGCCGAGCACGAGTGCGTCGACTCCGTCGCGGAACTCACGCAGCACGCCTTCGGTGCGTAGCCCGGCCAACGCGGCGGAGCGCAGCGCCGGGCGATTGGTGCGGGCGACATACGCCTCGATGCGCCGGAGGCCGAGGGCGACGAAGCCGTGTTCGACCACAGCCCGCAGCGCGGCCGCCGCCAGACCCCGGCCGCGTGCCTCGGGGTGCAGCTGCCAGGCGAGTTGCCCTGTGCCGTCTCGGTGTTCGAGCATTCGGAGTGCGACCAGCCCGACTTGCTGCGACCGGTCGTCGATCGAGTAGACGTGCGCACCGTCGTCGCGCACCCAGCCCGGCACTTCGTGGTCCAGGCGCGGCAGCGCGCTCGTCATGAGTCGGCGCAACTCGCGGCCGTCGCCGAGAACCGGTGCGTGGTGGGGCGCCTGCGTCATACCTGCCAGCCTTGCAGATCCCGAGAATGCACCGTGCCCCCATCCGCCGCGTGGGCGAATGGGGGCACGAATTGTCCTGCTGTGACGACCGAGCTCAGCCGGTGACCGGAAGGGTCGTGGTCGTCGGCGTCGGCGTCGGCGGCTCCGTGGTGGGAGGCGGCGTCGTCGGCGGCGTCGTGGTCGGCGGGTTGGTCGTCGTCGAACTCGGCGGGTTGGTGCCCGTGGAGGTCGGCGGCTGCGTTGCAGTCGACGTAGGCGGAGTCGTGGTCGACGTCGGCGGTGTCGTCGTCGACGTGGCCGCGGAGCAATCGATGCCGGCAAGGGCGACGAAAGTTCCGTCACCGAGCGCGTTCAGGTTGATGAGCGCACCGGCCGTGTGCCCGGCCGACTTCGTACCGAACGTCACCGTTCCCTCGACGCCGGCCACCCCGCTGAACGCCGCCAGCGATGCAGTCGCGCCCGCCTTGTAGGTGCCTGCGGCATTGCCACCGGAGACCGTTGTCACCGGGTTTGCGCCATTACAGCTCACCGACACGGAAACAGTCGGGCCACTGAACGCGGCGAGCGAGAACGTTCCGGAGGTGCCGTTTGCACTTCCGGTGAAGCCCTCCTCGGTGCCGCCGTAGGCGCCGTTCTTCCACGCACCGCCACTCCCGGTGCCCTGAGCCGTCGCGGCCCAGTTGGCGCCGTAGCCGGTGGCGGCCGAGCTGGCATTGCTGGTCATGATCAGCCCCGACGCAGCAGCGACACCTGCCACCAACGAAGCCCCGAACAACGCAGTGTTGCGTTTCATGGTCTTGCTCCCCTTCGATTTACCAAAAAGTTTGTGCGGTGGCGCGGGCTCACACCCTGAGGTGCGCAGCCCGCACCACCGGTCAGACGTGGCTCGAAGCCGATGTCACTTGCCGAAGTTGGTCAGGAAGGTGCCGGTCGGCTCGCCGACACCGGTCACGTTGTCCCACCCGGTCTGCACGCGCAGCGAGTCGGCCGGCTGGGCGATGCCCTCCAGCACGAGAGCGCCGCTGGTGCGGTCCTGACCGAGCATGGCGCCGTAGGTGCCTGCTGCGATCGCCTTGACGTCGCGGATGTCGGCGCTGCCCAGCTTGTAGAAGTAGGGCGCCGCGTTGCCGACCTTGCGACCGGTCAGTGCCTTCGAGCTGGCGACGAGCGAGGCAACCAGCGGGGAGGACTGGCTGGTGCCACCGCTGCCGCTGATCTCACCCTTGTCGAACTCGAGCGCGATCGGGGTGGCGATGTCCGCGTTGGCGCTGACGTCCGGCACGGTGCGCTTGGTCGTCGAACCCTTGACCTTGCCCTTCTGCCAGGCCGGCTGCGCGAACTTGGTGCTCACGCCGCCACCGGCACCGACACCGTTGTGCGGGAACGGGTACTGCTTGACGCCACTGGTGCTGGCCGGGTTCGGCTGTGCCCACCACGTGGTGGACCAGCCGGCGGTGAACAGTCGGCTGCCGTCCTGCTTCGTGGCGACCGCGGTACCACCGACGGAGGTGAAGTACGGCGAGCTGGCCGGGTAGGCGACGTCCTTCTTGCCGGTCGGCTTCGTGCCGTTGTCCGGGATGCTCTCGTCACCCATGTCGCCACTGCTGCCGAACAGGCTGATGCCGGTCAGCGAGGCCTGCTGCGCGGTGCGCTCGAACTGCTGCACGAAGCTGGCCGGGGTCTGCGACTCCGGAGCACTCCACGACATGGAGATGGTGCTCACCTTGTGCTGCTTGACGGCCTTCTGGAACATGCCCAGCAGGTCGGCGAAGCTGTTGCTGGCGGCGCCGTAGTAGCTGATCGATGCCTTCGGCGAGATGATATGCGACGTCTGAACGTCCATGTCCTGCTCGCCGTAGGCGTCGCCGTCGGAGCAGGTCGCCGGGTCCTCGGGGGCCGACTGGTTGTCGTACGACGTCAGCCGCGGGTAACCGAACTTGTCGGACAGGTCGTTGGTCTTGGCGACCACGTCCTTGTCGCTGCACCAGAGCAGGATGCCGATCTTGGCGTTGGCCGTCGCAGCCTTGCTCGCGTTGTAGAGCTTCACGGTCTGCTGCGGGCTGTAGCCGCACATGGCGTTGGACTCGTTCTTGAAGATCTTCGCGCTCGGGTAGAGGTTCTCGCCCCAGTAGGTCGAGCAGTTCGGCGAACCGGCTGCTGCAGTCCCGATGGTGCCGAGCTTGCTGCCGGTGCGGATCGAGGACTGCCCGTTCTGCGGACCGCTGGTCTTCTTGGCCGTCACCGGGCTGAGCTTGCTGACCGGGCCGGTCCGCGCGGTGCTGACGGTGTTGAGGCCGACGATGCTGCTGACGCCGAGGTCGCGCGGCAACAGGGGGTCGACGTTCGGAGCCAGCCCGGTGCGCGCACCGAGGGCGACCCGCTGCATCTTCAGCGAGAACGCCTTGTTGACCTGGCTGACCGGAGCCTGCACGTTGACCGTGCCGCTGACGGCGTCGGTCGAGGTGACCTTCATGCCCTGGCTCTTGGCCCACTTGGAGACCTTGGCGAGCGAGGCCGACGAGGCGCCGAACAAGTTCTTGTACTGGGCGGGCGAGATGACCGTGCCCTTGGCGAGCATGGAGTTCATCAGCGCCTGGTTACGCAGCGGCACTGCGATGGACAGGTCGAGCTGCGTTCCGGTGGAAGCGACACCGAGGGTGCGCACTCCGCTGGTGGCCAATGTGCTGCGGCCGGAGTTGCTCAGCCGCACGTTGTCGTTGCCCTGACCGGCAGCATGCGCCATACCGGCACCCGCCCCCGCCATTGCGATTGCCGTGGTCAACGCGACGGCACCCGTCGCGACATGACGACGCTTCATCAATATCCTCCCGTTTGATTTTTGGTCCTATTTCCGATGTCTGAGGGGACCGTCGGACCGAGACCGGGGTGTGGCGCGGGTAACACAGTACCCAAGATCACCATTTGGGGAACTTACTTACCAGTATTCAGTTCGTGATGGTGCTCACGGCGACAGCTCAGGCCGTGATGTCGACCGGCGTACCGGTCGGCAGTTTCGCGAACATCTTCAGGGCATCCGCCGGGACCCGGATGCAGCCGTGCGAGATCTTTCCCTCGCGACCCTGCTCCGTGGGCCACCCGTGCACTGCGACGGTGCCCGGCCCGCCGCCATACGAATCGAGGGTGTCGGAGTGCGCGCCGAGGGCGTAGATCACCGGCGAGAACGACTGGTTGGGATCGACGAAACCGCTGAGCAGGAAGGTCTGGCCGACCGGGGTCGGCGTCGTCGTCTTGCCCTGACCGATGGTCCAGGTGCCCTGGGACTTCCCGGCGCGGGTGACCGTGATCGTGCCCTTCGTCAGCTTCACCCGGACCGCCCAGTCGGTCTTGGCGCGGTTCAGTCCGGCCTCGGGGATCCATGCGGTCGCGCCGTTGGGACGGGCAGGGAGGCGCACCTGAGCCCATCCGCGCTCGGTGCGCAGGACCGGCAGCCACGTCGTGCTGCCGATCTGCGACTTCGGGATCAGGGTGACCGGGTCCGCGCCCGGCTTGGCGAATCCGGGCATCGCCTTGTCGATCCGGATGGCGACGCCGCCACTCGCGGTCTTCAGGTCGAGGGGCGCCTTGGTGACCTTGCCCTCGGTGTCGGCGACGGGCAGCTTGTCGAGCACCGACTGCGACACCTTCGGGACGGGTATGTCGGGGAGGCTCGTCGCCGGCGCCTGCGTGACCGAGGTGGTCGCGGCTGCGGCCGGTGGCTTGTCGCCACCTCCGCCGCCGAAGATCTTGATCCCGACGAAGACCGCGATCGCGACCACGAGAAAGCCGACGACGACCCCCGCGACGGACGTCCCCACCTGACGCATCGAATTGCCCGCGCCGACGCGATGTTTACCTGGTTCGGTCACAACCTTGCTTTCTGACGACTGGTGCACAACAGAGCGGTTCCCCACCGCAGCGCATTCTTCACGGTGTTCGCGGGATTCGCGGCATGAGCGGCCGAACGCCTCACGTTCGGTACGACATCCGTGCAGACGCAGCACTGCCGTCGCGCGTTCCGATGCACTTCCCCCGGGTACCCCGGACCATTCTTAACGCCGACCGGTCGGTTGCGGAAGGGGTGTCCACGACGGCGGCCGTCGTCCAAATACTGATCGACTGGTCAGTAATTCTTGAGGAAGCCGCCCGAACCGACTGCCGCGGTGGCAGGCTGGCCGCATGGAAGGAACGGATCACGTGCTGACCATGTGGCGCGAGGACCGCGCGTCGGCCGCCCAGCAGATCGAACTCGTCGACGTCGGCGTGTATGACGACGGGCGTGGCCATGCCCGGACCCGCATGCAACTGCGTGAGCACCAGGTCAACGGCCACGACATCGCGCACGGCGGACACATCTTCCTGCTGGCGGACTCGACGTTCGCGCTGGCGTGCAACGCGAGCGGCCACACGACGGTCGCGTCGGGTGGCGACATCTCGTTCGTGACCGCCGGTCGGCTGGGCGACGTACTCGTCGCGGAGGCGAGCGAGCGCGTGACCTACGGCCGGTCCGGCATCACCGACGTGACGGTCACCCGTGAGTCCGACGGTGCAGTGATCGCGGAGTTTCGCGGCAGATCGAGGAGGATCAAATGACCGGTGCAGACCTCGACGCGGCCGAGACGTGGTCGGTCGACGAGTTGCGGGCGCATCAGTTACAGCGCCTGCAGGAGACCGTTGCGGCGGCGTACGAGAACGTCCCGCACTACCGGAACGCGTTGGATTCCAGCGGGGTTCACCCCGGTGACATCAAAGAGTTGGCAGATGTTCGGCTGCTGCCCTTCACCGGAAAGGCCGATCTACGGGACAACTACCCCTTCGGGATGTTCGCGGTGCCGCGGTCGGAGGTCGTGCGCGTGCATGCCTCGAGCGGGACGACGGGTATGCCGACAGTGGTCGGCTACACCCGGCAGGACATCGACACCTGGGCGGATCTGGTCGCGCGGTCGCTGCGGGCCGCCGGAGTGCGCCCCGGCGACATCTGCCACGTCGCCTACGGCTACGGCCTGTTCACGGGTGGATTGGGCGCGCACTACGGGGCGGAACGACTCGGCTGCACCGTCATACCGATGTCCGGTGGGCAGACCGCCAAGCAGGTGCAACTGCTCCGCGACTTCGGCGCACGGGCGATCATGGTCACGCCGTCATACTTCCTGTCGATCCTCGACGAGATGACCGCTCAGGGCATCGACCCACGCGAACTTCCTTTGCAGGTGGGGGTTTTCGGTGCCGAGCCGTGGACCGATGCCATGCGCAGCGAGATCGAGGAACGTGCCGGGATCGACGCTGTCGACATATACGGACTGTCCGAGGTGATGGGGCCCGGCGTCGCGATGGAGTGCGCAGCGACCAAGGACGGCCCGACGATCTGGGAGGACCACTTCCTGCCCGAGATCGTCGACCCGGTCACCGGCGAGCCGGTCCCCGACGGCGAGGAGGGCGAGCTCGTGTTCACCTCGCTCACCAAGCACGCGATGCCGGTGCTGCGCTACCGCACCCGAGACCTCACCCGGCTTCTCCCGGGCACCGCGCGTCCGTCGTTCCGGCGGATGGCCAAGATCACCGGACGCAGCGACGACCTGATGATCATCCGCGGCGTCAATGTGTTCCCGACCCAGATAGAGGAGCTGGCGCTGCAGTACGACGGGCTCTCGCCATACTTCCAGTGCGTGCTGACGCGGCCCGGCCGGCTCGACGAGATGTCCGTCAATGTCGAGGCAGCAGAAGGCTTCCCGAGTGATCGGTGGGCTCAGGTCGAGGCCGATCTCGCCCGTGACATCAAGGATCGGATCGGCACGTCCGCGCGCGTGCAGGTGCTGCCTGTCGGAGGCATCGAGCGGTCCGTCGGCAAGGCTCGCCGGATCGTCGATCAACGACCCAAGTAGGCACATCCGCGGGTCGAGTGCGCCGAGGGACGAGGCGCGTATCGAGACCTTCTGCGCCTCTCGATCTCGATACGCGGCTCGTGCCTCACCGCTACTCGATCAGCGAAGCGGGCGGATGCGCTCGAGCTGGTCGAGGAAGTGGTCGACGGCGGCTGCGTCATACCCGCCTCGGCCGGCACGCGCCATGTGGAACTGCGCGGACTTGATGTCCGGCAACGGCTCGCCGTTGCCCATGGCGCGCAGCACGTTGTCGAGGAAGTCGTCCACCTGATCGGTCTCGTATGCCGAACCGAACCGCGTGGAATGGAAGGTGATTTCGCGAACCCAGACCTGCTGCTGCCGGGTCCAGGTGAGCCGGTTGCTCCGGGGCGCCGCAGCCTGGCCGGCCGCGTCGTCGGCGCGGACCTCGTCCTGGATGTTCAGCTGACGCTGCCACTCGGCGATGTTGTCGAAGAGCGCAGTCACCGACTCGGGCGAGTAGCCCTCCCGGAAACGTGCGATCCGCAGACCGACCGTGCCGATGGCCGGCACCGGTTGCTGGGTCCGCATCAACGACAGGACACGATCGAGTTGACGTTGGACGTCCACCGTGACGTACCCGCCGCGAGGCTGAGTGGTCAGCATCGGCTTCTCAACACGGGCAATATGTTCGGCTGTCCACAGGGTCCTCACCACGGGCTCCATCCTTGCACCGTAACCTGAGGCATCATGCGAGTACTCGTCTCCGGCGGTGCCGGCTACATCGGATCCCACACAGTGCTGGCCCTGCTCGAGGGCGGCCACGACGTCGTCATCGTCGACGACTTCGCCAACAGCAAGCCGACCGTGCTCGGCCGGCTCGAGGCGTTGTCCGGCAAGACTATCCCGCTGCACGCCTTCGACCTGACCGACGCGGACAAGACCGAGCACCTCTTCAGCCAGGAGAAGTTCGACGCGGTCATCCATTTCGCAGGCTTCAAGGCGGTCGGTGAGAGCGTCACCAAGCCGCTGGAGTACTACCGCAACAACCTCGACAGCACGTTCTCGCTGCTGCGGGCGATGACCCGCCACGGCGTCGACAAGCTGGTCTTCTCCTCTTCCGCGACGGTGTACGGCGACAACGCACCCGTGCCCTATCACGAGGATTACGAACCGCTTTCGTCCTCCTCGCCATACGGCCGGACGAAGGTGATGATCGAGCGGGTGCTGACCGACGTCGCGTCGATCACCGACGGATTCCGGGTGGCGCTGCTGCGCTACTTCAACCCGGTCGGCGCGCATCCGTCCGGCCTGATCGGCGAGGACCCGCAGGGCATCCCGAACAACCTGATGCCGTTCATCTCACAGGTGGCCGTCGGCCGCCGCGACAAGCTGACGATCTTCGGCGACGACTACCCGACCACGGACGGCACCTGCGAGCGTGACTACATCCACGTGCTCGACCTGGCCGCCGGTCACGTCGCGGCGCTGGAGCACCTGCCGACGATGAGCGAGCCGGTGCGAGCGTTCAATCTCGGCACGGGAGAAGGCACTTCGGTGCTGCAGCTGCTGCACGCGTTCGAGCGTGCGGTCGGGCACGAACTGCCGCACGAGGTGGGTGCCCGACGCGCGGGAGACCTTGCGGCGTACTGGGCCGACCCGACCCGCGCGCACGAGGAACTCGGGTGGCACGCCACGCGCACCATCGACGACATGTGCGCCGACACCTGGCGCTGGCAGTCCCAGAACCCGAACGGCTTCCCGAACGGCTTCCCGAACGGCGACTGACCCCGGCTCCCCCTGTGCCGAATGACGGCTTCCTCGCCGAGTGACGGTGCGATCTCGCCGTCAGTCGGCGAGGAAGCCGTCATTCGGCATGGATCGGTCAGTAGTGGGCGAGGTGCTGGTGCGAGGCCAGGTAGTCCTCGCACTGGGTGTGTGTGCCGGGTCCGAAGGCGACCCGCCAGTCCGGCGGGATCGGGTTGGTGCACGACCAGATGATGAGTCGGCCGACTCGACCTTCGACGACGAAATAGAGCTCTGTGCTAGACGGCTGCTGCGCGTCCGGGTTGCCGGACATGGTTCCCTCCCAGTCCTTACAAGCCCCCGAGCGTCATGCTCGTGGGACCAGTGTGACGCACGCGGCGGCGAATCCGCTGCATATTTCGCGCCTCCGGAACTGCTCGGAACCGCATTGCACCCCCGTCGCGTCCACCAACGGACAATCAACGAAGGAGATTCAGTCATGCGCCGTCGCCTCCAGCACTTGACCACCGTGAGTGCCCTGGCCGTGCTGGTTGCTGCGGGCGGGGGCGCGCTCGGCGCTGCTCCTGCGACCGCCGCATCGGCTGCCGGGACCCTGTCGCCCACGCACGCGAACCTCGAGAAGTACACCTCGCAGAAGCTCACCTGGAGCGCCGCACTGTGCCCGCAGGAAGTGCACAAGCTGGGCAAGGCCGCCAGCCGATCGGAATGTGCCCGCGTCACCGCTCCGAAGGACTACGCGCACCCGGGCAAGGGCGACATCAAGCTGATGGTCACTCGAACCAAGCCGGAGCAGGCGGGCAAGTCCGACCGGGTCGTCTTCACCAACCCCGGCGGACCCGGCGGACCGGCCGCACGGTTCTCGGCCATCGTGGCGGCCATCTCGCCGCTCGGGCGCACCGAGACCGTCATCGGCGTCGACCCCCGCGGCACCGGCGAGAGCACCCCGGTCAGCTGCGACCCGCCCAAGACGAATGTGCGTGACAACCACCAGCTGACCGACGCCAACGTGACCGCCCTGCAGACCGCAGTGAAGGCATCGGTCGACAAGTGCGTGGCACAGCACGGCGACTACCTGCCGTACATCAACACCGACAACACGGCGCGTGACCAGGATCTGGTCCGGCAGCTGCTGGGTGTGAAAACCATTGACTACTACGGCGTTTCGGCCGGCACCTGGCTCGGCGCGCATTACGCCACGCTCTTCCCGGAGCACGTCGGCCGGTTCGTGCTCGACAGCAACACGGCGTTCACCCGGGACTTCCAGGCCAGCTTCGGTTACCAGCCGGCGGGCTTCCAGCGGCGTTTCTCGCAGCAGTTCGAACCGTGGGCTGCCCGGCACAACGACACCTACGGCATCGGGTCGACCGCCGCCGAGGTGGAGGCCACCCACACCCGCGTGCGCAAGGCGGCCGCGGAGGGCAAGCTCGGCTTCTTCTCCGCCAACGTCGTCGACAACGTCCTGGCGCAGCAGATGTACTCCGACCAAGGGCTGGTGACCGCGGCGAAGTTCCTCGGCTACCTGGACGACGCTCGCGACGGGAACAAGATCGCGCTCTACCAGGCGTTCGGACTGCTCGGCTCGGGGTCGGACAGTTACACCGACAACCGCGAGAGCACGACGTTCATGGCGACGACCTGCAACGACACGTCGTGGAAGAAGGACCAGAACTACTACGTCGACCGCGCCCGCAGCCTGGGACCGAAGTACCCGCTGCTCGGCTACGGCCAGGTCGTGAACCAGTGTGCGTACTGGCCCTACCAGGCGACCAACACCAAGATCGACCTGTCGAAGTCGCCGAAGATCCTGATGACCGACACCACGCTCGACCCGGCAACCCCCTACGAGGGTGCCGTGGCCGCGCACAAGGCATCGCCGAACACGGTGCTCCTGACGGTCAACAACCAGGGCAACCACGGCGCCGTGCTCGGCAGCAAGAACACCTGCGTCACCGACGCGGCATACGGCTTCCTGATGAACGGCGCACTGATCAAACACGATTCGGTCTGCCAGGGCGTCCCGCTGCCGGGCGATGACAAGGTCTACCCGACCGGCAAGCAGGTCAGCGGTCCGAAGCCGAGTCTGGACGACTCGAAGAAGACCACGCCGAAGCACAAGTCGGACGACCTGGGCGACATCCTGCTGAACCTGTTGGAGAAGCTGGTCGGCGACATCTTCGGCGGCCCGCACGCTTGATCGCTCCGACTCCTCGGAACCCAGAGCACCAGCCCCGCGAACAAGTTCGTCGGGGCTGGTGCTCTGGGTTGCACGTCGGGACCTCGAGACGCCGGCTCGTCCCTCACCGGCTCCTCGGCCGCCTCGAGGGCGCTACATCTGGTCGGGGGATTTGATGCCGAGCAGCTCGAGTCCCTTGACCAGGACCTGGCGGGTCAGGGCGCACAGCGCGAGCCGGCTGTCGCGGACGGCCGCGTCCTCGGCCTTCAGCACCGGGCAGTGCTCGTAGAACGCCGTGAACGTCGTCGCCAGGTCGTAGAGGTATGCCGCCAGGCGGTGCGGCTCGAGCGACTCGCCCACCTCCGCGACGACGCCACCGAAGTCCAACAACCGCAACGCAAGAGCGCGTTCGGCCGGCTCGGCGAGAGCGATCGGACCGGTCGGGTCGACGGCGTCCGCACGCGACAGGATCGACCGCAGTCGCGCGGTGGCGTACTGCAGGTAGGGGCCGGTGTTGCCCTGCAGGGCGAGCATCCGGTCCAGGTCGAAGGTGTAGCCCGAGTCGTGCGACACCGACAGGTCGGCGTACTTGATCGCACCGATGCCGACCTGGTGCGCGATGGTCGCCTGCTCCGCCTCGGACAGGTCCGGACGCGACTCGGCGACGACCTCGGCGGCACGCTCCAGCGCCGAATCCACCAGGAACTGCAGGGAGATCAGGTCACCGGAGCGGGTGCGCAGGATCTTGCCGTCGGTGCCGACGACGTTGCCGATCTGCACATGGATCGGTTCGGTGCCCTGGATCCAGCCGGCCTTGTCAGCGGCGGACCACGTCATCCGGAAGTGCAGGTTCTGCGGAGCGCCCACGACATACAGCGCACGATCGGCGTGCAGGTCGAGCGACCGGTGCCGGATCGTCGCCAGATCCGTTGTGGCATAGCCGTATCCGCCGTCCGACTTGCGGATGATGAGCGGGACCGGCTTGTCGTCGCGACCGATGAACTCGTCCTGGAAGACACACAGCGCGCCGTCGCTCATGACCGCGATGCCCTTGGCCTCCAACGTGTCGCAGACCTCCGCCAGCTCGTCGTTGTATGACGACTCCCCCCGGATGTCGTCGTCCGTGAGCAGCACGCCGAGCTCGCGATAAACCTTGTTGAGATAGACCTTGGACAGGTCCATGATCTCGCGCCACAGCCGCAGGCTCTCCGCGTCGCCGCCCTGCAGCGTCGCGACCCGCTTGCGAGCGCGCACCGCGAAGTCTCCTGCGGCGTCGAACTTCGCACGGGCGGCGCGGTAGAAGCTGTTGGGGTCGCTCTCCAGCAGCTTCGCGTCGTCGCTGCCCTCGCCGACCTCGAGCAGATGTTCGATGAGCATGCCGAACGCGGTGCCCCAGTCGCCCAGGTGGTTCTGCCGGATGACGTCGTGCCCCAGCGCTTCGAGGGTCCGCACCAGCGAGTCACCGACGACCGCACTGCGCAGGTGTGCGACGTGCATCTCCTTGGCGGCATTCACCGAGGAGTAGTCGACGACGACGATCTCGTGCTCGGGCGTGGGTATGCCGAGCCGGTCGTCCTCGAGCTGGTGGCCGGCTGCTGCCGCGACCCAGTCGGTGCGCAGTGTGAGGTTGAGGAAGCCGGGTCCGGCGATCTCGACGGACGCGATCAGCCCGTCGTCGGCGCCGATCCGGTCGGCGATGGCCTGCGCGATCTCCCGCGGCGGCCGGCCGACCTTCTTGGCCAGGGCCATCGCGGCGTTCGCCTGGAAGTCGGCGTCGGTCTGCCGCTTGTTGGCCGGACGGATCACCGGGTCCGCCTCTCGCCATTCCGGTCCGAAGGCCTCGGCGAGGGCCTGCTGAACGCGGGTGGTGAGGGCAAGGCGGGGATCGGTCATGCCGCTTAGATTAAGGCGTCGCCCCGAGGCCGGACGAATCGATATCAGCGCCGTGCGGCGGCGTCCGCGCTCCCGATTATCCTGGGATCATGCGGCCCGTCACACGCATCACCGTCTGCGCACTCGCCATTGCCCTCAGCCCGGCAGTGGCCGCGTGCGGGTCGACGCGTGCTGTGAGCGTGACGGGTCCCTCGTCCGCCGGCGCGAGCGTGGACCCCAACGCCCCCGTCCCGGACGCGAAGACCCTGGCCGACGACGCCCGGTCGGCATACCGCGCCGCGACGTCTGCGCACGTCCACGCGACGATCGACGAGGACGGCGTCACGCAGACCATCGACATCCACGGCACGATGGACGGCACCAACCAGGAGCTCACCGTCAAGGACCCGAGCAGCGGCAATGCGACGCTGCGCACGGTGGACGACAAGTACTACATCAAGGGGAACCAGGCGTTCTGGGAGTCGGCGGCCGAGTCCGGGTCGACGACGGCTGCACTACTCGCCGACAAGTGGGTGCTCGCCCCGCACGGCATGGGTTCGGGCAGCAGCGTCAGCAAACTGACGATCCGCTCCCTGCTGGACGAGATGCTCGGCGCCGACGCGCTGTCCGACAGCGAGCTGGCCGCCATGACGACCAGCCGCGCCTCGGAGCACGGCATGTCGCTGTATGTCGCGAAGGGCGCCGACTCCGGAGACGACATCAACACCTTCAAGGTGCTGGCCGACCGGACCAACAACGTCGCCGAGGTGTCGGGCAAGTCCGACGACGGCTCCGACGGCACGGCGACCTTCGACGGCTGGAACACCCAGAGCCACGTCGACGTGCCGAAGGGCTACGTGACCTTCCCGTCGTCCGGGTCGGGCTCCGACCGCACCACGGCCCCGTCGATCTGACCGACGCCCTCGCCGACTTGAGGGGTCGGATTCCGTTCAATTACAGGTCCGTTCACTTTCTGGCAAGTTTTCCAATCGTGCGCAGCGGTTCGCGCAGTGTTCAATTCGCGTCTCCTTTCGCGGGGTGCCCGATCCATAGGTTCGGTATGGCCTAGACACAGCACAGAGACGACTACACATGTCCACATCCCCCGCCATACCGCCCGCGATCCGAATCCGCGCGATCACCAAGCATTTCGATGACGTCATCGCCCTCGACGGCGTCGACCTCGACGTACCCACCGGTCAGATCCACGGCCTGGTCGGCCCGAACGGGGCGGGCAAGACGACCCTCCTCGGCATGTTGCTCGGCCTCACCGCGCCGACGTCCGGCGAGGGCGAGGTCCTCGACCAGCGACTCGGGCGGACCCGTGTGGTCCCGACGGGGGTCGCCGGGTTCCTCGACGGTCCCGGCCTATATCCGACGCTGACCGCCCGACAGAACCTCACCTCCTCGCTCACCCTCGCCGGGCGTCGTGCCGAGGACGATGCCGTCGACGAGATCCTGGACACCGTCGGGCTGAGCAACGTTGCGCACGAACGGGTTCGGGGCTTCTCCCTCGGCATGCGCCAGCGCCTCGGTCTGGCGGCAGCGGTCCTCGCCGAACCCCGCCTGCTCGTCCTCGACGAACCCGCCAACGGCCTGGACCCGGCCGGCAAGCGGCAGGTGCACGGCGTGCTCACCGACCTGGCCGCCCGCGGCACGACCGTCGTGCTGTCCAGCCACCGGATGGACGACGTCGAAGCGCTGTGCGACGAGGTGACGATCCTGGTCACCGGCCGCGTCGCGTTCAGCGGTCCGCTGGCCAAGCTCGCGGCCGAGAACGACGCGCTCGACTACCGACTCGTCACCTCCAACCCGGCGCAGGCGCGGCAGATCGCCGCGGCGACCGGCGGCGTACACCTGCGGGACGACACCGACGGCGTGCCCGAATCCGGCCGCCCACTCCTGCTGGGTGCCGACACACCGGCCCTGGACGAACTCGTGGCGCGCCTGGCCCGGGACGGCGTCGCGGTGCGCGAACTCACCCCGGTCCTGTCGCCGCTCGAAGCGGCCTTCCTCAAACTCACGGACGATCAGGAGCTCCCCGGATGACCGCCGCATCGGCGACCACGATCCAGACCCCCGGCACCACCGCACCACCACGCACCCCGACCGCGCGCGTCTATCGCTTCGAGATGACGAAACTGTTGTCCCAGTGGCGGATTCGCATCCTGGTCGCAGCCTGCTGGATCGCACCCGCACTGTTTGTCGCAGGCGTCAGCCAGCAGAGCAGCCTGCCGGTGGACACCCTCTTCGGGCGGTCGATGCACGACACCGGCTGGGCCGGCGCACTCGTCACGCTCGGCTTCTCCGGCACCTGGGCACTGCCACTGCTGACCTCCGTCGTCGCCGGCGACATCTTCACCTCCGAGGACCGGCTCGGCACCTGGCGGCACCTGTTCGTCGTGGTCCGCTCGCCGCGGCGCATCTTCGCGGCCAAGGCGCTGTCGAGCGTCACCGTGCTGCTGGTGATGGTCGCCGGGCTGGCCGTGTCGAGCTCGGTCGCGGGTGTCCTCGTGGCCGGCAACAACCCGCTGATCGGCCTGGACGGCCACACCCTGTCGGCCGGTGATGCCGGCACCCGGGTCGCCCTGGCCTGGTTGTGCGTCCTCGCTCCGACCCTGGCCCTGGCCGGCCTCGGGCTGCTCGGCTCGGTGCTCTTCGGCCGCTCACCGATGGGTCTGTTGCTGCCCGCCGTCGTCGCCTTCGCGATGCAGCTCGCCCAGTTGCTGCCCCTGCCGGTCGCCGTCCGGCTGGCGTTGCCGGGCTCGGCATACATCTCCTGGAACGGGCTGTTCACCGACCCGGCACAGCTCGGCCAGATCCTGACCGGCGTCGGCGTCAGCCTGGTGTGGGCGGTCGTCGCGACCGTGCTGGCGTATGCCGTCTTCGCCCGCCGCGACTTCAGCGGCACCGGCCACGACACCGCCGGCCGTCGAGCGATCACCATCGGCCTCGCGCCGATCGCGGCCCTGCTGGTCGTCGGCACGCTGGTCATTGCGCCATACAGCTCGATCAGCGAGAGCGGAATCACCCAGACCAAGGTGAACCGTTCTGTCGCAACGGCTTTCGCGCACCTCTACCGGCTGCAGACCACGCAGCTGCACAACCCGCCGGTGACCGAGGCGCAACTGAAGACGTCCGCTTCCTGCAACCGCGGCGGCGGCACGATCACCCCCGAAGGCGCCGGCAACGACTGGCGATGTGTCGTCAGTTGGCACCTGCCCGGCAGCACCGCCGTCGGCCAGGCGATCTATCAGCTGGACCTGAAGCCCGATGGTCGTTTCATGGCCGACGGCGATGGACCCAAGCAGGTCAACGGCTACTTCCTCGTGCGCACCGCAGACGGCGATGCGCCCAATCCCCTGTGGCAGTTCGACGCCAATGTCGACCTGCTGTCCACACATCACTGAAAGGCACCTCCATGCAGGTCACGCGACGACGTCGTAGTGCATCCCGGAAGCAAGGTTTCAGTCATCGCAAGTTCCGTATCGCCATCGCCGGCGCTGCGGTCCTGACGGTCGGCACCGGCGGCATCGCCGCCGCGTCACCGTCCAGCCTCTTCGGCGACAACCAGGTCGGTGGCGTCTACCAGAACGGCCAGCTGGTCTCCGACAACCAGTACATCCAGCCCATCGGTAAGCGTCTGCTGACCAAGGAGGGCAAGTACATGGGCTCCACGGTGAGCCCGGACGGCCGGTTCCTCGCCGCCACCAGCACGGACAAGTCGATCGTGCTGCAGATCGTCGACCTGAAGACCTACAAGGTCGTATGGCGGGTGGGCACAGCGACGAACGCCAACCAGAAACTGACCAACGGCACTGTCGGTCAGGAGGGTCCGACCTACTCCCCGGACGGCAAGTTCCTCTGGCTGCCGCAGCAGGACGCCCTGACCAAGTTCCCGGTCTACTCCAACGGCGCACTCGGTGCACCGACCACCGTCGCACTGCCGAAGGTCAACGGCGCGTCCGCGCTGCCCGGCAAGTCCGCCTACTCGGCCGACGGCACGACGCTCTACGTCCCGCTGAACGGCCAGAACACGGTGGCGGCCGTGGACGTCGCGACCGGCACCGTGACGAACAAGTGGGAGGTCGGGATCGCTCCGCGCCAGGTCCAGCTGGTCGGCGGCAAGCTCTACGTCAGCAACGAGGGTGGCCGCCGGGCGTCCGGCGGCGACTCGACGATGACGTCATACGGCACGGACGTCCCGGCCGACGGCTACAAGGGCACCTCGACGTCGGGCACGCTCAGCGTGATCGACCCCGCCACCCCCGACGCGGAACCGGCCAGCATCACGGTCGGACTGCACCCGACCGACCTCTACCTCTCCGGCAAGACGCTGTATGTCGCCAACACCAACAGCGACACCGTGTCCGTCGTGAACACCGGCAACAACAAGGTCGTCCAGACCATCAGCACTCAGCCCTGGGCGTCCTCGGACGTCGGCTACGCGCCGACCGGCATCACCCGGGTGGGCGACCGCCTGCTGGTGACGCTCGGCCGCGCGAACGCGGTTGCCGTGTATGGCGTGGCGAAGGACCCGAAGGAGCCGGCGAACTACATCGGCCTGCTGCCGACCGACTACTACCCGGCCGCGATCGCCGATGTGGACGGCAAGGTCGTGGTGACCAACACCCGTGGTGTCGACGCCCGGGGTCCCAAGCTCACCTACACCGAAGGACCCGGCACCGAGCCGGCCGTCGGCCACGGGACACACAGCACGACCGGGTCGTTCACCCGCTTCACGCTGCCGAGCGACAAGCAGATCGGGAAGTACACCGCGAAGGTCTACACCCAGAACGGGTGGACGGCCGCCAACGCCCAGCAGGCCAAGGGCGCCAAGAGCGCGGCTGTGCCGGTGCCGAAGAAGATCGGCGACCCGTCGACCATCAAGCACGTCTTCCTGCTGGTCAAGGAGAACCGCTCCTACGACCAGGTGTTCGGCGACGTGGCCAAGGGTGACGGCGACCCGGGCTTGGCGCAGTTCGGCCAGAAGATCACGCCGAACCAGCACGCGCTGGCCAACCAGTTCGGCCTCTACGACAACACCTACGACATCGGCACCAACTCGGCCGAGGGTCACAACTGGATGATGCAGGGCGACAACCCGGAGTACACGGAGTCGAGCGCGGGCGAGTACATCCGCAGCTACGACACCGAGGAGGACGTGCTGGGCCACCAGCGGTCCGGTTTCCTCTGGACCGCCGTGGAGTCGGCCGGCAAGACCGCGAAGAACTACGGCGAGTTCGAGTACACCGAGGGCAAGCCGGCCAACTCCACCTGGCAGCAGTACTACTGCGCGGCCAAGTCGGTGCAGGACGGCGGCGACCCGGCACAGCTGACGACGCCCGAGCTGAAGGGCAATTACGGCTCGGTCATCCCGTCGCTCAACGCGATCTCGAACCCGACCTCCCCGCCGTTCGACACCAGCATCCCGGACCAGTACCGCTACCAGATCTGGAAGCAGGACTTCCAGAAGAACGGGCCGTCCGGCCTCAACATGATGTGGCTGTCGAGCGACCACACCGGTGGCACCGCCGACCCGGAGGCGCAGGTCGCCGACAACGACCTCGCCGTGGGCCGGATCGTCGACACGATCTCGCACAGCAAGTACTGGAAGGACTCGGCGATCTTCGTCGTCGAGGACGACAGCCAGAACGGCGCCGACCACATCGACGGGCACCGGGCACCGGTGCAGGTCATCAGCCCCTGGGCCAAGCACGGCGCCGTGGTCAACACCTACTACTCGCAGCTGAACATGGTGCGCACCATTGAGCAGATCCTCGGTGCCCAGCCGCTCAACCAGAAGCTGGCGGCGGCGACGCCGATGTTCGACGCGTTCCAGAAGAAGGCCGACACCACGCCGTATGACGCGGTGCCGAACCAGGTGCCGTTGACCGAGGGCGTCGCGACGCCGCCGGCCTGCGGCCTGGACACCCTGGGCAAGACCGGCGCGGCCGCCGCGAAGGTGAACGCAACCGCGGCCGCGAAGACCAAGGTGCCGGCTTCGACGAAGGCGATCGCCGCCCAGTGGACGAAGTGGAGCGAGAACCAGCACTTCACCGGTCGGACCGCGCGCGCCGACTGGGCGAACCCGGCCCAGATGAACCGCTGGACCTGGTACCAGACGCACAACTGGTCCAAGCCCTACCCGGGTGACAGCAAGATCTACACGCCGAAGACCGTGCCCGGCGGGGCGATCCCGTCGGCCAACGACGGCGACTGAGCGACCAGCACCGCGCTCACGAAGGGCCCCTGCCGGCGACGCCGGCAGGGGCCCTTCCACGTGCTGGGCCGGCCGGCGCCCGGCCGCTGACCGTCACGTACTTTGGAGGACATGCGTACCGTCACCACGATCTCCCAGTTGACCGTCGCCGCGGCGCTCGGCCTGTCGTTGGCCGCCTGCGGCTCCAGCTCCGGTTCCGGGGGCAGCACGTCCGCCGGCAGCGCGGCGTCCTCCGCGGTCGGCCAGGCCTCCGACTCCGGCACGAGCAGCGCGTCCGACCAGGCATCGAGCCAAGCGTCCGACCAGACATCGAGCCAAGCGTCCGACCAGACATCCGGCTCGTCGACCTCGGCCTCCGGCGGCGACCAGGCCGGCACCCCTGATGCCACATCCCTGGTGCACGAGGCCCGGGCGGCATACCAGAAGGCCAAGAGCGCACACCTGCACGCGGACATCAAGGACGGCACGAAGTCCGAGGTCATCGACATCAAGGGCGCCGTCGACGGGACCAACCAGGAAGCCAGCGTGTCGCAGACCGGGCAGGGCACCGCGACCTTCCGCACCGTCTCCGACAAGACCTACCTCAAGGCCGACAAGACCTTCTGGACCACCGCCGGCAAGATGACCCCGACCATCGCGGCCAAGGTCGCCGACAGGTGGGTCGTCGCTCCTCCGTCGACGAAGGCGAAGCTGTCCACCATCACGATCAAGTCGTTCCTCGACGGGGTCCTCGGCGAGGAGACCATCACCGACAGCGACCTGGCGAAGTCGAAGAGCAAGAAGTCGTCGTACAACGGCAAGGACGTCTACATCGTGACCGACGACTCACCCAGCGGTGGCAGCCTCACCCTGGCGGGCGACACCAAGGACTTCCTGCGGCTGCTGCCGCCGGCGGACCAGAGCGACGAGGGTTCGGTGACCGCCGACGGCTGGAACCAGCAGTCGCCCGTGACCGCACCGGCCGGCGCCATCGACGCGAGCGCCGTCAAGTAACAGCACTGCTTGTATGACGGAAGCGGCCCGGTGAGCGTGATGCTCACCGGGCCGCTTCCTGCATGCCAGTGCCGGGTCAGGCCTTCGCCAGCGCCTCGTCGTCCTCGATCGGCTCGGGCGCCAGCTTCTTCGCCAGGCCCTCGCCCTCGACGTCGACCCGCGGCAGGATCTTGTCCAGCCACTTCGGCAGCCACCAGGCCTTGTCACCCAGCAGGTACATGACGGCCGGGATCAGCATCATCCGCACGACGAACGCGTCGAAGAACACCGCCGCCGCGAGGGCGAAACCCATCGACTGGATCAGGCTGTTGCTCTGCAG
Source organism: Flexivirga sp. G2 (assembly GCF_055397625.1). Taxonomy (NCBI): domain Bacteria; kingdom Bacillati; phylum Actinomycetota; class Actinomycetes; order Micrococcales; family Dermacoccaceae; genus Flexivirga; species Flexivirga sp. G2. The sequence continues at coordinate 321,259 of NZ_AP039675.1, read as the reverse complement.
CATGAACGCGGCGAACACCGAGATCATGATCGTCGCGGCAGCCGCCACCACGCGGGCGCCGTGCCGGAACCCGTCGACGATCGATGCCCGGGCGTCCGCCCCGTGCACGTAGGCCTCCCGCATTCGGGTGACCAGGAAGACCTGGTAGTCCATCGCCAGCCCGAAGACGATGCCGATCAGGATGATCGGCATGAAGCTGACGATCGGCTGCCCCTCGACGATCCCGAACAGGCCGTTCTGGAAGACCGCGACCGTCGCGCCGAGCGTCGCCAGGACCGAGAGCAGGAAGCCCAGGGTGGCCGTGAGCGGCACGAGGATCGAGCGGAAGACCACCATCAGCAGCAGGAACGCCAGCCCGATGACGACCGCCAGGTACTTCGGCAGCGCGTCGGTGAGCTGGGTCGACACGTCGGTCTGTACGGCGGTGGTACCGGTGACACCGACCTCGGTGCCGGTCTTCTTCTCGATGGCCGACTGACCGTCGCGCAGGGTGTTCAGCAGATCGAGCGTCGACTGGTCGTCGGCGCCGCTCTTCGGCGTGATGAGGATCTGCGCGCCGGACTTGTCCTTGTTGACCGCGACGATCTGCGCGTTGACGACATCCTGCTGACTGCCGGCCCAGCCCATGACCTGGCCGTATGCCGCCATCCGCTGCTGGGTGCCGTCGATCTTGCTGCCGTCGACGACGGTGAGCAGGGGAGCCTGCCGCCCGGCACCGAACGACTCGGTGATCATGTCGGCGGCCTTGCGCTGCGTCGTCGACGATGCCGCGGTCGAGTCGCTCGGCAGGGCCAGGTGCAGGTTCTTCATCGGCAGGGCGAGACCGCCCAGCACCACGATCACCAGGCCGACGATGATCGCCGGCTTCTTGCCCAGCAGATTGGCCCAGCGAACACCGTTGTTGGTGGTCTTGCCGTCCTCGGCGATCTTGTCCGTGCGCTTGCGCAGCTGGGCGCCGAACGCCTTCGACTTGAGCATGCCCAGCACCGCAGGCAGCAGGGTGAGCGCGACGCACACTGCGAAGAACACCGACCCGGCCGCGGCCAGACCCATCGAGGTCAGGAAGGGAATGCCGACCACGGACAACGCGCAGAGGGCTATCAGCACGGTCAGGCCTGCGAAAACGACTGCGCTGCCCGCCTTTCCGACTGCGAGGCCGGCTGCGTGCGCCCGGTCATCGGTCTCACCCAGCTCGGTCCGATAGCGCGCCAGGATGAACAGCGTGTAGTCGATGCCGACCGCGAGGCCGATCATCGTGGCCAGGATCGGGGTGGTGGTGCCGATCGTGGTGAAGCCGGTGGCGAACTGGATCGCCAGCTCGCCCATCATGACGCCGACGCCGGCGGAGATGATCGGCATACCGGCCGCCACCAGCGATCCGAAGGTGATGAACAGGACGAACGCGGCGACGATGATGCCGAGCAGTTCGCTGCTGCCGCCCGTCTCGGGCATGGCCTGCATGCCGGACCCGTTGGCCTCCGCCTGCAGTCCGTCCGCGCGGGCACCCTTGAGCGCCGTGAGGACGTCATCTTGCGTGCTGGCCTTGACGTCGGCGACCGTGTCGACCTTGAAGTTCCAGCTGATCGTCCCGGTGCGGCCGTCCTTGGACAGCGGCGAGACCGCCTGGGCGTTCTGCTTCGCGGCGGCCTGCTGCTGCGGGCTCTTGCCGGCCTGCTTCAGGATCTGCGCCTGTTGCGCCTGCGCCGCGACGACCGGGTTGACCGGCTGTGCCTTGGCGGCCGTCGGCATCTGCGGGACCTTCTTCAGGTCCGCGATGAGGTCGTTGACGGCGTTCTTGTACTTGGTCTCCTGCAGCGTGTGACCCTGCGGCGCGGAGACAACGACCGTCGCGGCCGCCTGGTCCTGCACGTCACCGGTGCCCGGGAAGAGCTTCTGCTGCATGGACTGCGCCTGCAGCGACGGAATGCCCGGGATGCTGAACTTGTCGACCATCGGCTTGCTGACGCCGACCGCCAGCGCGCCGAAGCCGACGAGCACGATCGCCCAGGCGGCGATGAACATCGGCCACCGGCGATAGGCCGTGTGGCCGAGCCGGTAGAGAAGGGAAGCCATGGAAATCCTTAGGTCCGGTCTGGCGTGAATACGGTGTGGTTCAGTGAAAGATCTGGCGTGCAATGGCGAGGTTGTCGACGAAGACACCTGCCAGGTCACGGTCGTCGTCGCCGGTGCTGAATTCGTCCATCGAGGCATCGAATACGGCCCCGATCATGGCGATGAACACGCGAGATCGCGGATCGGCGGCAGGTATGCCGGAGCGTTGCGAGAGCAACTCCTGCACACCCTCGACGAAGCCGGCAAACATCTCGTGGACCGCGATGATGAGTTTGGGGTTGGTCTCGAAGCACCGGCGCATGGTGAGCCAGTCCTGGCGGGTCATCTCGACCTCGGCGGTGGCACGCAGAATGCCCAGGACCAACTCGGCCACGTCGTCGATGAACTCCCCCGTAGGGCCACCGGCGAGAAACGTGTCGATGTCTGCCTGGCGCAGCTGCGGACCACCGCCGACAGTTGCCTCGAGCTTGCCGTCGAAGTAGTTGAACAACGTGCGCCGGGACACTCCAGCACGTTCGGCGAGCTCGTCGAGTGTGAAATCGTCATACCCCTTCTCGACTGCCAACTGCTGTGCCGCGGAGGTGATTCGGTGAGCCGTCTGCAGCCGCTTCAAGGGCATCGGCTCGGCAATCATCAAGCGAGGCGCCGCTGTGGTCGAGGTGGAGGTGTGCACAGAACAAGCTTTGCCCTTTGGGGTGCCATAGTGCAAATTCACCGGATGTGATGTGCACCTCACTTCGCGAGTTGCACGGCGCTCACCGGGCGCGCGCGACCGGCGCGCTGCAGCCGCTGCTCGAGGAACCACGCCTGCACGCCGAGGCTGACCCCGAGATAGATCATGATCGTCGCGGAGTCGAATCCGCTGAATCCATGCGGTGTTTCACCGAACGCGAGCGGCCCGGCGATCGCGGTCGCCACATGTCCGGCCAGCGCGACCAGCCACCAGCCGATGGTGATCGGCGTGCCGCGTCGCAGCCAGGTGCCGTCGGCGTCGCGCCATACCCGCATCGACCGGGCGCGCGGCCTGGCGACCGCCGCGGCGACGACGAGGCCCGCGATCACGCCGGCCACGTCGCCTGCGGTCACGTGATGGTCCTGCAGGAAGCTGACGGCGTTGATCACCCCGAGTCCGCCGATGATCAGCGGGAACCGCAACAGGTTGTCCTTGACGCGTTGCACCCGCAATTGACGGACGAGGATGAGGCCGAGGACGAGCAGAACTTCGAGGACGACGGTTGCGGTGTTCATGACCTCAACTCTCCCGGCCCACGGGTCGGGAGGCATCGGCCCGAGGGTGGAGCCCGGGTGGAGATCCGCCGCGCTCCGGGTGGAGTTCCCATGGAAGAACCGTAGGTTTGGCCGGGTGCGGATGCGCGAGCTGGACGACCTGCGATTGGACCGGATCCTGATCCGGTTGGTGATCGCGGGCTCCTTCGCGGGCTCCGCACTCGCCGCGACCGGCGTCACGAGCGATCAACACCCGTCGCGGGCGGCCCAGCTGGTCGGGACGGCAGCAGGGGTGATCGCCGTCGCGGGATTCGTGACAGGGGGCGCCTGGTGGCGGAGGCATGTCCTCGACAGCAGCCCGGACCGGTGGCTGCCGTGGCAGTTGTGGGCGATGTCGCTCGGGTCGGCGGCGATGGTCGTCGCGCTCCCGTTCGGCGGGCTCGTCTGGCTGCCGTACCTGCCGATCGTGACCTGTGCGCGTGCCTTCGATCTGCCGCGCGTCGTGATGTATGCCGTCGCGCCGTTGTTCGGCATCGGCTACCTGGCCCTGCATCAGCACGACGGGCTCGCCACCCTCGCGATCGACCTGCTGCTCGCGCTGGTCGTGATCGCGCTGCTGCAACAGCGCCGCCGGCAGATCGAGTCGGCCGAGCTCGCCGCGGCCCAGGAGCAGGTGATCGCCCAGGAACGTGCCCGCGCCGCGAGCGCCGAGCGACAACGCGAGATCGCCGCGGACCTGCACGATGTGCTCGCGCACACCCTGTCCGGGCTCATCGTGTCATTGCAGACCGCGGGGTTGCAGGCACGCCAGGAGGACGCGAGTCCCGCACTGCAGCAACGGCTTTCCGTCGCGACGGACCTGGCCAAAGAGGGTCTGCAGGGTGCACGGGTGGCGGTCGAGTCGCTGCACAGTGCCGCGTCGACCACGGCCGCGGAGCCACTCGACGACTGGCTGCAACAGACGGTCGATCGCCTGCGGATCGGCTCGGACACACGGATCGAGGTGGTCGGGGACACCTCCGCCATACCGGAGCAGCGGCGGGAGACCGCCCGGGCGGTGCTACGGGAGGGACTCACCAACTCGGTGCGTCACGCGCCCGCTCTACCGATTCGGATCACGCTGTCCGACAACGAGATTCGCGTGACCACGCTCGGTGATGTCAGCGTGCTTCCCGCGACCGAGCAGGTGAGCGGCGGCCACGGGCTGGCGGGCTTGCGGCGCCGGCTCAGGGTCGAGCACGGAACCCTCGACGCCGGCGCGACGACGGACGGGTGGCTGCTGGTCGCCCACTGGGCCACGGACGAGGAGGTCGTATGACGGTTCGGGTGGTGCTCGCCGACGACCAGACCGTCGTCCGTGAAGGGCTGCGGTCGATGCTCGGGCTGATCGACGGGATCGACGTCGTCGGCGTCGCTGCCACGGCGGAGGAGGCACTGGCGTTGGTGGCCGACACCGACCCGGACGTGCTGCTGACCGACCTGCGGATGCCGGGGATCGGTGGGGTCGAAGGTATCCGCCGGCTGCGGTCGGGTGGCTCCCGGACGCAGGCGGTCGCGCTGACGACGTACGACGATGCGGCGACCATCGTCGATGCGTTGTCCGCCGGGGCACTCGGCTTCCTCAACAAGGATGCCGACCCGGACACCATCGCGACCGCGGTGCGCGCCGCGGCGCAGGGCCGGTCGCTGCTCGACGCGAAGGCGACGACCGCGATGCTGCAGGCGGCGGGTGCGGGCGGGAGTGGCGCGCCGGCGCCATACAGCGATGCTGACGGGTTGACCGAGCGCGAGATCGACGTGCTGCGGCTGGTCGCCGCCGGCCTCGCCAACAACCAGATCGCTCGTGAGCTCTTCGTGTCGGTCAGCACCGTCAAGACGCACATCAACCACCTGCTGGCGAAGACCGGCAGCAACGGCCGCGCCGGTCTGGTGCGCTACGCCTATGAGCACGGCTTCGTCGGAAGGTGACCGCGGACGGGTCGATCGGCGACCGGCGTTGTCACGGCGCGAGGGGCACCATATCTCCCACGGGATCGGGGGTTCGTTGGACGCCCCGGCCGCGAGCAGGTTGGATGGGGGCTGACAACGGGCGCCGGATGGGGCCCTGGACGACAGAGGAGGGAACGTATGTCGACGCCCACAGGTGGCTCGTGGAACAACGATCAGCAGGGTCAGGGCGGCCAGCCGGGCCAGGGTGCTCCGCAGGGCTACCAGGGTCAGAGCCTGGGTCAGGGCTTCGGGCAGCAGAACCAGCCGTCCTACGACCAGCAGGGTTATGACCAGCAGGGCTACGGTCAGCCGGGCCAGCAGCAGGCACCGCAGGGCTACGGCCAGCAGCCGCCGCAGGGTTACGGCCAGCCGGGCGACCAGGGTCAGCAGCAGTCGGACCAGGGCGGCCAGGGCTTCGTCGGTGGCGCGCAGCAGGTCGGCCAGCAGTTCGCCTCGGACGCCGGCCAGGTCGTGTCGGGTGCCGGCGAGGGCGTCGGTGACCTCTTCTCGGACCTGCAGTTCAAGAAGTCGCTGACCGAGAAGATCGCCAGCCTCACCTTCCTGGGTGTCATCGTCTGGGCGGTCCTGCACTTCATCAGCAACCTGATCTACAACTTCGGCAGCGAGGACTTCGGTGACGCCGAGGTCAAGCACATGAGCACGTTCTCCGCGATCGTGCACACCATCACCGACCTGGTGTGGCTGGTCGTGGTCGTCGCGATCGTCCGACTGGCGCTCGAGCTCGCGATCAACGTTGCGCGCATCGCCACGCGCAACAAGGACTGAGCGACCGAACCGCCTCAAGAGCCGAAGCGGCCGCACCCCTCGAGGGTGCGGCCGCTTCGTCGTTGCGGGCGGATCAGGCCGGCGTTCCGCCCTTCTCGTATGGCGCGAGCACGCCGGCGAGGGCTCGGCACACCGGAGTCGGCACGCCCGCAGCCTCGCCCATGGTGACGACACCACCGGCCAGCCAGGGCAGCTCCAGGGGATTGCCGTGCGTCAGGTCGTGGTGCATCGAGGAGTTCATCCGCTCCGGCAGCGTGTCGATGAAGTCCATCTGCTGGTCGACGTAGTCCGCCGGCAACGCGACGCCCCGCGCGGCCGCCACGGCGACGGTCTCGGTCATCAGGTCGCGCAGCAGCCGGCGCGACGCGTCGTGCGCACGCAGCACGCCGATCGGTTGCCGTGCTGCACTGGTCGCCGACGACAGTGCGACGAGGAAGACGAACTTGCGCCATACGGCGGCCTCGATGTCGTCGCTCACCTCCGCCTCGACACCGGCCTCCGCGAGCGCGTGCTCGAGGGCGTCGACGGTCCGGCTGCGAGTGCCGTCATACGGGCCGAAGACGATGCGGGCGAGCGACCCGTTGTGCCGGATGACGCCGGGCGACTCGATGGCCGCGGCGATGTAACAGACGCCGCCGAGGATCTCGGCGGCCGGCAGGTGCGTGCGCAGGATCTCGTCCTTCTGCACGCCGTTCTGCAGCGACAGCACCGCACGCGGGCCGTTCGGCAGGTCGGCGAGTTGCCGGGCGACGTTCTCCGTCTCGCCCAGCTTCACGGCGATCAGCACCAGATCGACGTCGCCGATCGCCCGGATGTCGTCGGTGGCGCGGACGTCGGGCAGTTGCACCGGGTGGACATCGCTGGCGACGGTGAGTCCGTGTTCGCGGAGCGCCGCGAGTTGTCGGCCGCGCGCCACGAACAGCACGTCTTGGCCGGCCGCCGCGAGCTGCCCGCCGAAGTAGCCGCCGACTCCGCCGGCCCCGATCACTGCGATCCGCATTGCATCCTCTTTCCGACGTCGAACGATCCGCACAGCACAACCGTCCGGCGGGTGAGGCCATTCCGGACATCGGACGAGTTCGTGCTACAACAGGACTGAACATTTTCAAACGTTCGACTGCGTCAGCCGAGACCCGAGCGGCACCGGCGGACCCCTCACTCCCGGGAGACCTCATGGAGCGCACGACCGGTCGGCTCGCCGACGGCCGCCAGATCCTCTGGTATGACGCGGACGGCACCGGCCGGACCGCGGCGACCGACCAGCGCGATCTGCCCACCACCGTGACCGGGTCGGAACTGCGCCTCGACCCGCTGACCGGCGAATGGATCGCCGTCGCGTCCCACCGGCAGAGCCGCACCTACATGCCGCCGGCGAACGAGTGCCCGCTGTGCCCGTCGCGGGACCACCAGTCCGAGGTCCCGTCCTCCGAATACCAAGTGGTTGCGTTCGAAAACCGTTTCCCGTCATACGAACTGACCGCGCAGGTTCCCGAGACGCGGACCGAGGGGTTGGAACAGATCCGCGCGGGCCGCGGCCGTTGTGAGGTCGTCTGCTTCACCAGCGACCACAACTCCTCGTTCGCCGAGCTCACTCCCGAACAGGCCCGCCTGGTCATGGACGCCTGGGCCGACCGCACCGCCGACCTGAACGCGATGGACGGGGTCGAGCACGTCTTCCCGTTCGAGAACCGCGGCAAGGAGATCGGCGTCACCCTGCAGCATCCGCACGGGCAGATCTACGGCTACCCGTTCGTGCCACCGCGTGCGGCCACCGAGCTCGAGCACGCACAGGCCCACCTCGACGCGCACGGCAGCAGTCTCTTCGGCGACCTCATCGCCAGCGAATCCGCAGCAGGCACAAGGGTCGTCGCGGAGAACGACGAGTGGATCGCGTTCGTGCCGTTCGCCGCGCGCTGGCCGATCGAGGTGCACTTCTACCCCAAGCGACAGGTGCCCGACCTGCCCGCGCTGGACGCCGCGGGCCGCGACGGTTTCGTGCCGATCTATCTCGACGTGCTGCAGCGCTTCGACCGGCTGTATGACGAGCCGACGCCGTACATCGCCGCCTGGCAGCAGGCACCGGCCTCGTCCTACCGGGACGTCGCGTGGCTGCACCTGGAGCTGTACTCGATCCGGCGCGCGGAGGGCAAGGTGAAGTTCCTCGCCGGGTCCGAGTCGGGCCAGGGGGCGTTCGTCAACGACGGTCTGCCGGAGGACGTGGCGCGGCGACTGCGGGACGCGTCGGCATGAGTAGGGACACCATGGACGGCAACGTGATTCGCACTCCGGACCCGATCGATTTCGACGCGCTGGTCACCCGCTTCCGCGCGCTGTATGACGAGGAGCCCGACGGTGTCTGGGCGGCACCGGGCCGGGTCAACATCATCGGCGAACACACCGACTACAACGGCGGATTCGTGCTTCCGATCGCGCTGGCGCAGCACACGGTGGCGGCGATCCGACGGCGGGACGACAACCTGGTGCGGGTGGCATCGACGTCGATGGACGACGGTGCGATCGTCACCCTGGATCTCACCGAAGTGGCCGAAGGCGGCGACTACGGCTGGGCGGCATACGTCGTGGGTGTGGGGTGGGCGGCGCGACAGCGTGACCTGCCGGTGACCGGGCTCGATATCGCGCTCGACTCCAATGTGCCTGTGGGCGCCGGACTTTCGTCGTCTGCGGCGCTGTCGTGCGTGACCGCGCGGGCCTGGTCGGACCTGCTCGACTGGCAGCTCGACGAGGAGACCGTCGCTGACCTGGGCCGCGACGCGGAGAACAAGATCGCCGGCGCACCCACCGGACTGATGGACCAGCTGGCGTCCGTGTGCGGCCAGGAGTCCTACGCCATGCAGATCGACACCCGCGCGGTGACGATCACCCAGCTGCCCTTCGATCTGCCCGCGGCCGGCCTCTCCCTGCTGGTCATCGACTCGCACACCGCGCACTCCCACGCCAGCGGCGAGTACGCCGAGCGACGCCAGTCCTCCCACGAGGCCGCGCTGCGACTCGGCGTCGACGAACTGCGCGACGTCCCCCTGGAGAGCCTGGCCACCACGCTCGACAAGTTGCCGCCGCTGCTGCGACGTCGTGCCCGCCACGTGGTGACCGATTCGGCGCGCGTCGAGCAGACCGCGGAATTGCTGCTCGCGGGTGACGACCTGCGACGAATCGGCGTGCTGCTCAACGACTCTCACGCGTCGATGCGTGACGACTACGAGATCACCGTGCCGAGCGTCGACACCTTGCAGGAGGCTGCCGTCGCGGCCGGCGCGCACGGCGCCCGGATGACCGGCGGTGGCTTCGGCGGCTGCGTCATCGCCCTGGTCGACCAGCAGGACGCCGCCATGGTCGCGGACGCCTGCGTGGCAGCGGCAGCGGCCGGTGGCTTCCCGACGCCGACGGTCTTCGAGGCCGTCGCCAGCGGAGGTGCCGCCCGGATCCGGTGACGGGTGGCGTTGATTCGAACGCGCCGAAGTAGGGTCGCTGAGTGACGTATTCAGTGTGCTTCGTGTGCTCGGGAAACATCTGCCGCTCCCCCATGGGCGAGGTGATCCTGCGCTCGATGCTCGAGGAGGCCGGCCTGGGCGACCAGGTCACGGTCGACTCCGCCGGCATCGGCGACTGGCATGTGGGCCAGGGGGCCGACCCCCGCACACTCGCCGCACTCAGCCGCGGCGGGTATGACGGCAGCGCGCACCGGGCCCGCCAGCTGCGCGCGTCCGACCTCGACGAACGTGACCTCATCCTGGCCGCAGATCGCGGCCACCTGCACGACCTGCTGCAGCTCGGCGACGGGCATGTGAGCGCATCCGCCGAGACCCGACTTGTTCGCGAGTTCGACGCGGACGCCATGGCGGCCGGCGACCTGGAGCTGGACGACCCCTACTTCGGCAACGCGTCGGACTTCGATCGGTGTCGCGACGAGGTCGAGGCGGCCTGCCGTGGGCTCGTCGCGGAGTTGCAGGCCGAGCTCTGACGCGCAGCCGGCTGCACTCCGTCGGTCGGAAGGTGAGTCAGCTGACCGGTAGCTCGCAGCGCGCGACGTCGGTCGCCCACCGCAGGATCTCCAGATCGTCCTTGTCGTCGAGCACGGTGGGGCAATGCGTGGTGGTGATGAAGTGCAGCGCAGCAACGACCACCAGGCACCGCGGATCGGAGCGCAGCTGCGCCGATCGCTCGGCGGTCAGGCCGGGCTCGGCGAACTCCTCGATGTGTGCATCGACGATCGCCTCGGCGATGTCCAGGTGCACGTTCGTGGCGACGTCGGCGACCCCGGGTGTCCGCAACCTGGTCTCGACGACGTGCAGCAGCCAACGCAACGCGTCGACCTCGCCGATCATCGCCTTCGCGGCCTCGCGTGATGCCCGGAACGCGATCGAGTCGCGCAGGTCTCCCGTCATCTGAGGACACCTCCCCACCCTCTCGTCCTCCATGGGCATACGTTAGGGCGCTGCCGCCACCGCGGGGGCCGGTTGGCGAAACCTTGAAGTTGATTTGAACAACCCCGCAATTTCCTGCTCGGTCGCCCGCCATACGGTGCTTCGGGCGTCATACCGACGACACCGCGCCTAAGCTCGGACAATGAGCGAGCGAACCACTCCGTGGCCCACCGGCACGCCCTGTTGGGTCGACTGCGCCTTCGAGCCGGCACACCGAGGGATGCACCACGCGCAGGATTTCTACGAGAAGCTGTTCGGCTGGGACGTCCAGCGCGACGACGAGCACGCCGACTACCGCGTATGCCGCAAGGACGACCAGCCGGTCGCCGGCCTGGAGCACAAGAACGGCGGTGACGCGCCACCGTTCTGGACCACCTACTTCGCCACCGACGACATCGCCGCGACCTGCGCAGCCGTGACCGCGGCCGGCGGACGGGTCCTGACCGAGGTCATCGACATCCCGGGCGTCGGGCGGTCCGCCTATTGCGCCGACCCGACCGGCGCCTTCTTCGGGCTGTGGCAGGGAGCGGGCCTGATCGGGTTCGGCCTGGTCAACGAGCCCGGCTCGGTCGTCTGGAACGACCTGATGACACGTGACCTCGAGGGCTCGAAAGCGTTCTACAGCAAGGTGTTCGGCTACACCTACGATGATCTTGAAGGCGCCTACTCCGTCGTCAAACTGCCGTCCGGGGAGACCGTGGCCGGCATACATCAGGCCGAGCAGTTGCCCGATGATGCACCGCCGTCGTGGCTGGTGCACTTCGCGGTCGCCGATCGTGACTCGTCGGCACAGATTGCCCAGGAGCTCGGTGCCGCGATCCTGATGACGATCGACACCCCGATGGGCCCGGAGGCACTGCTGCAGGGGCAGCACGGGGAGATCTTCGCCGTCATCGCGATGGACGACTCCACCACCGCGTGATCTCGCGCGTTGCCGCGGTCGGCGGCGGCATCGCCGGTATGACGCTGGCGGCGTCCCTCGACCCGAGCCGCTTCGAGGTGGTCATCCACGAAGCACAGCCGGAGCGCGCCGTCACCGGCAGCGCACTCGGGCTATGGGGTGCGGCCCAGCGGATACTCGACGGAATCGGCGCACTGCCCGATGACGCGGCCCGGCAGACCGGCGGCGCGTTGCACCGGATCGACGGACGGCGACTGATCACCCTGCGTGGCCCGGGCCCGGCCATGGTCGACCGACCGAGGCTGCTGGCGGTGCTCGCGCATGCCGTTCCCGCGTCCGTGCGCCGGGTGAGCGGTGCGGTCACCGACCCTGCGGAGCTGGATGCGGATCTGGTGGTCGGTGCGGACGGCGTCCGCAGCCGGGTGCGCGGCCTGGTCGATCCGAAAGCGGCGGAGCGAACGGCAACGCCATACATTGCACTGCGCGGGATCCGTTCCGGCACACCGGAACCCGTCGATGTGGGCGAGTACTGGGGCGGCGGGCTGCTTGCGGGCATCGTGCCCGTCACCGGCGATCGGACCTACTGGTTCACGACGCACCGCAGCGGGCTCGTCGAGCCTTTCGAGGTGGCGCAGGTGCTCGCGGAGGCTCGCGATCTGTTCCGCAGTGCCGCCTCAGCTGTGCGGCGCGTCCTCGACGAAGCCGCCTGCGACACGCTCGCGACGGCACTGTGGGTGACGCCGCGGATGAGGTCGTACGCACGCGGCAGGTATGTCGTCATCGGGGACGCCGCGCACGCCATGCTGCCGAACCTCGGCCGCGGGGCGTGCAGCGCGATCGTGGATGCCGCCACTCTCGCGGCCACGCTGAACTCCGGCGGTGACCTGCGCCGCTGGCAGGCGCGGCGGCTTCCCGCGACCCAGGTCGCGCGACTCGGCTCGGCCGCGCTGATGCGCACCGCCCTCGCCGTCCCGTAAGGCGTCTCTGGGACAATCAGCCCATGCGTTCGCTTGCTGATGCCAACCCGCCCATCGCGCTCGGCGCCCTGGACGGGCGTTACCGGGCCGCTGTCGCCCCGCTCGTCGACCACCTGTCCGAGGCCGCGCTGAACCGGCAGCGGGTGCACGTCGAGGTCGAGTGGCTGATCCACCTGACATCGCACGACGCGGTCCCCGGTGTACGCCGGCTGACCGAGCAGGAGATCGCCGGGCTGCGCGACATACCAGCGCAGTTCGACACTGCGGACATCGCCGAGCTGGCCGACATCGAGCGCGAGACGGTGCACGACGTGAAGGCCGTCGAGTACTACCTGAAGCGCCGCCTGCCGCAGATCGTCGGCACCGAGGACGCCGCCGGGCTCGCCGAGCTGATCCACTTCGCGTGCACCAGTGAGGACATCAACAACCTCTCCTATGCGCTGATGGTCCAGGGCGCCACCGAGCGCGTGTGGACGCCCAAGGCGACCGCGCTGGTCGACCAGATCGCCGGCATGGCAACGGAACTCGCGGAGGTGCCGCTGCTGGCCCACACGCACGGTCAGCCCGCGACGCCCACCACGATGGGCAAGGAGCTGGCCGTGCTCGCCCACCGGCTGCGTCGTCAGCTGCGTCGGATCGCCGGCGCGGAGTACCTCGGCAAGATCAACGGCGCGACCGGCACGTATGGCGCACACACCGCGGCCGTGCCGGAGACGGACTGGGTCGCCATCTCTCGCTCGTTCGTCGAATCCCTTGGCCTGCAGTGGAATCCGCTGACCACCCAGATCGAGAGTCACGACTGGCAGGCCGAGGTCTACAGCGACATCGCCCGCTTCAATGCAATCCTGCACAACCTCGCGACCGATGTGTGGACCTACATCTCGATGGGCTACTTCGCCCAGGCCCGCGGTCAGGGCACGGTCGGCTCGAGCACCATGCCGCACAAGGTCAACCCGATCCGCTTCGAGAACGCCGAGGCCAATCTCGAGGTCAGCAACGGCCTGCTGAACGTCCTCGCCAGCACGCTGGTCACCTCCCGGATGCAGCGGGACCTGACGGACTCGTCCATGCAGCGCAACATCGGCACGGCATACGGGCACTCGCTGCTGGCGATCGACAACGTCGCGCGTGGCCTGGCCGGGCTCGACGCGGCGCCGGAGCGGATGGCCGCCGACCTCGACGCCAACTGGGAGGTGCTCGGCGAGCCGATCCAGTCCGCGATGCGCGCCCTCGGCGCCCGCGGTGTGCCGGGCATGGAGCAGCCCTACGAGCGACTCAAGGAGCTCACCCGCGGTCGCCGGATCAGCGAGGCCGACCTGCGTGAATTCGTTCGTGGCCTCGGCCTGCCGGCCGACGTCGAGGAGCGCTTCCTGACGATGACCCCCGCGACGTATGTCGGGCTGGCGCCGCAACTGGTGAAGTTCCTCGACGCCTGACCTCGCCGAATGACGGCTTCTTCGCCCAGTGACGGCCCGATCCGACCGTCGCTCGCCGAGGAAGCCGTCATTCGCCCCTCCCCTCCTCGGCCATCCAACCCGCCTCGCGCTTGACCAACTTCTGACGCAATCCTGACCGATCGGCCACCTGCAGGATTCCGGGCCGTTGGCAGGCTCGCAGCATGAGAATTCTTACTCCTCGTTTCGGATTCGCCGTTGCCGCGGCCTCGCTCGTCACCGGCGTCGGTGTCGCCGCCACCCCGTCGGTCGCGCACGCGACTCCGACGTATGGCGTCGCCGCCGGCCCGGCGTTCACCGCCGCGGCGACCATCCCGGACTGTGCGCTGTCGTCGCTGCCGACCCAGGCGACCGACACGGCGAACCTGATCAAGCAGGGTGGACCGTTCCCCTACCCGAACAACGACGGCGTCGTCTTCGACAACCGCGAGGGCATCCTGCCGGCCGAATCCAGCGGCTACTACCACGAGTACACCGTGATCACGCCCGGTGCGCCGACGCGCGGCACTCGCCGGATCATCACCGGCGGCACGCCGCTGACCAGCCCTCCCGTCTGGTATTACACCGGCGACCACTACTCATCGTTCTGCAAGATCACCGGTGTCAACGGCGGTGGCGGCGACCCGAGCGTCCCGGATTGCGACGCTGCGTCGGTGCCCGCCGAGGTCGGCGACACCGAGCAACTGATCAAGGACGACGGGCCGTTCCCCTACACCCAGGACGGCACGGTATACCAGAACCGCGAGGGCCAGCTGCCGGCCGAGTCCAGCAGCTACTACCACCTCTACACCGTCCCGACCCCCGGCGACTCGACCCGCGGTTCGCGGCGCATCGTCACCGGCGGCGGCACGCTGACCAACCCCGCCGCCTGGTACTACACGGCCAACGACTTCGCGACCTTCTGCAAGCTCGCCGTGAACTGACCTCAGGCCGCCACGCGCTGCACGAACGCGACGATTGCGTCCTCCATCTGCCGCAGGCCGGGATCCTCGAGTGGATAGTGCCCGGCACCCTCGAGACTGACCTCCTCGAAGTCCCGCAGCTTGGATACGACCGGCGTCGACAACTCGCGCGGTGACCAGCGGTCCTGCGCGGGCTGGGTCAGCAGCACCGGGCACGCGTCGAAATCGGCCGGCTCCACCTTCGGCGTGTAGCGCATGTATGTCGCAAGAAATCGCAACCACATCGCATTGCCGGCCGATGTCCGGTCCTTCATGAAGACCTTCATCGCGCCGGGGTCGTTGGCCAGCGCCGACATCTTGGACGCCAGCGCCATGGAGTAACGCAGTCCCCCGAGAGGTGTCCCCGCGATCAGCCGCATCGCGGGGGCACCGACGCGTGCCGTGACGATGTCGTGCGACGTCCGGTCGGCCACCTCCTGCACACGCTGGTCCAGGAAAGTCATCCCGACGATGCCCCGCAGCGCACCTCTCGGAGCCTTGGCTGCGACGTGGTAGGTCAGCATGCCACCGGCCGAAAGACCGTAGAGCACAGTGGGTTTCGGGTCACGAGCGTTCTCGGCTGCGATGAAGTCCACGACGAGGTCGACCCAGTCGTCATACCTCGGCGCGTAACCCTTGCGGACCTCGGTCATGCCATAGCCGAGGTTGTCGACGGCGACGATGTCGAAGCCGTGCCGGGCCAGCGGCGCGCCCAGGATGAGTGACATCTGCCGGCCGTTGGTGCCGACACCGTGGTGCAGGATCACCCGCACCGGCGCGTCCGGGTTTGTGTAGCGATCGAGGTGGACCTGGTTGCCGTGCCAGTCCCAGAACTCCTCGGCGGGCGCGGTCTCACCGTCCAGCTGTAGCCGCTCGGGCAGGAACTGCTGCAGGTCTTTCCATGCCTGCTGGTCGCGATACAAGGTGGTCATGACTACTCCTCTGCGTGAACCGATATCGACACTGTACGTCATAAATGGCACTTCGTGCCACTAGTGACATCAGATGTACTATGGGATCGTGACTTCGACGACCCTTCAGCAGCGCAAGCGACGACTGCTCCAGACGGAGTTGACCGAGATCGCCCTGCGACTCTTCCGCGAGAAGGGATACGACGCCACGACGGTCGACGACCTGGCAGCAGCCTCGGGAGTCTCCCGACGGACTTTTTTCCGCTACTTCTCCTCCAAGGAGGACGTGGTCGCGACCAAGTGGACGGCGATGGGCGAAGGCTTCCTCGCTGCCCTTGCCGATCGCCCCGCAACGGAGAAGCCCTGGACATCACTGCGGCGAGCCTGCGACGGCATCGTCGAGCACTACGCGGATGCAGGGAGGCGCGCCGACAGTTACGCCCTCGATGAAGTAGTCGACGCAACACCTGCGCTGCGCGCGGCATTCGCGGCCAAGGTGGACCTACTCGCCGACACCGCGAGCGAGATCCTGGTGTCGCGCGGACTGCAGCCACTCGCCGCCCGGACTCTGGCGGGTGCGTGCGCGGCGGCCCTGGTGGCAGCGATGCGCCGGTCCCGTGCAGACGGGGCGGAAGGCATCGGCGCCGACCTCGACAAGGCGATGAGCGCAATCCGCGCCGCCCCCTCCAACGAGTGACAGCTTCGGCGAATACCCCCTTGGGGTATTCTGTTCGGGAGGTATGACGGGAGCTACTCGTCATACAAAATCCAGCGGCTCACTGCACCGGGAGGCACGGATGGCGGGCTACACCGGCACCAAGGACGACTACCTCAAGCGGCTCCGGCGCATCGAGGGACAGGTGCGCGGAATCCAGCGCATGGTCGAGGAAGACACCTACTGCATCGACGTGCTGACCCAGGTCAGCGCGGTCACCAAGGCGTTGCAGACGGTCGGCCTCGGCCTGCTCGAGGATCACGTCGGTCACTGCGTGGTCGACGCCGCCCGCGAGTCCGACGAGGCCGCGACCGAGAAGGTGCGTGAGGCGTCCGACGCCATCGCGCGCCTGGTCCGCAGCTGACCCGCGACCGCTCCGCCATACCGACGGCACATCGACGCCCGACACCGAGGAGAGACAGATGACTCAGACCGACATCACCGTCAACGGCATGACCTGCGGCCACTGCGTGGCCGCAGTCACCGAGGAACTCAAGACGATCGACGGCGTACGCGATGTGCAGATCGACCTGCACGAGGGCGGCGACTCACCGGTGCGCATCACCAGCGAAGCGGCGCTCGACCGGCAGGCGATCGCCGACGCGGTCGACGAAGCGGGCTACGAACTCGTCGGCTGACCGACGGCCGTCGGCCGGGTCGCTCAGATGGTGACCGGGGCGCCGGCGCTGCGGAACTGCACCGACATCAGGCCCGGCGTGCCGTGCGGCGCAGCGAAGTCGAAGTGCAGCTCAGGCTCCCACTCCTCACGGTCCACACCCGGCTCTCCGACCAGGCCGAGCCACTCGCGGACGCGGTCCGGGGATCCGGCGATCTGCAGACCGGCGAGCGCCGCGGTCGAAACACCTTCGGTCGACGGGTGGTCCTGCCCCTCGGGCCATTCGATGAAGAACGGCACCTGCGGGTCGGCCATCAAACCGAGGATGCCGATCTGCTTCCAGCAGATCTCCACGCCGTCCGGGCGGTGCCGGTTGCCGGGAACCGCGCTGCGGCCGAGCAGCCGCTCGGCGATCGACATGTCGTCGACCTCGACGACCCAGCCGAGCCACCCTCCGCCTGCTGCGGAACGAGCGCGGACGGCCTGACCGAACGGAGCCTTGTCGGACGCCGGGTGATCGAGGACCTCGACGACTTCGATGAACCGGCGATCGGTCAGCGGGATGATCGAGTTGCGAGTGCCGAAGCGGGGGTGCAGTCCACCGTCGACCGGCTCAACCCCCAACAGCGCCCCCAAACGCTTCGCGGTGGCGATCATTCCGTCGGGCTCGGCGGCGAAAACAAGATGATCTACTCGCATGAACCGATGGTGCCACTGCTCACTCAGCGACTTTGCAGCGGGGCCGGTCGACGGTCAGCGCTGGCGGACCGCCTCATAGAGCACGATCGCTGCCGACGTGGCGACATTCAGTGAATTTGCCTTGCCACTCATAGGGATTCGGATGAGGACGTCCGCCGCCGCGAGGGCCTCGTCGGTCAGCCCCTCCTTCTCGGTGCCGACCGCGATCGCCACCGAACCGGTGAGATCCACGTCGGTGTGCAGTGCGGTGGCCGCCGGAGTGGCGGCCACGACCGTGATATCGCGCTCCTTCGCCCAGGCGAAGGTCTCCGCGGTCGTCGCGGTCGCGACCGGCACCGAGAAGACCGTGCCCTTCGAGCCGCGCACGACGTTGGGATTGCCCCAGTCGGTCACCGGATTCGCCGCGACCACCGCATCGACACCGGCCGCGTCGGCGGTGCGCAGCATGGCGCCGAGGTTGCCCGGCTTCTCCACACCCTCGGCGATCAGCACCAACGGGTGCTCCGGAAGGGCCAGCTCACGCGGAGTCGCGCCCACCGACGGCACCACGGCCAGAAAGCCGTCGGCGCCCTCGCGGTAGGCGACCTTCTCGAACGCTTGGCGGCTCAGGCGGACGATGTCGGCACCCGCTTCCCGCGCCTGTCGCACCACGTCGTGCTGCGCCCGGGGATCGGCCATCAGCTCGTCACAGGTGTAGAGCTCCTCCGGCCGGACGCCCGCGTCGAGGGCGAGCGCCAGTTCGTCATACCCCTCCAGCAAGGTGCGGCCCGCCTCTTCACGGCGCCGCCTGCGGCGCAGCGCGACCAGCGCCTTGAGTCGTGGGTTGGCCGCCGAGGTGATCGTCTGGTCGGCCATCTCAGACCAGCGGTCCGGCCGAAGGACGGCCATCCGTATCGGTTTCGACGCGAGGATGCGGAACGAATCCTCGCGTCAGCTGCCGGAGTATGACGGCCGCGCCGGCCTCGTCGATCGGCAAGGTCACCTCGTCGGCGACCGCCTTGACCTCGTCCGGCGCCTGGCCCATGGCGACACCGCGAGCCGCCCAGCGCAGCATCTCCAGGTCGTTCGTGTGATCACCGATCGCGACCGTGTCCGCAGGCTCGACGTGCAGCTCCCGACGCACCTGCTCCAGCGCGGACGCCTTGGAGACGCCTTCGGGGTTGACGTCCAACCAGGCGGTGTAGCCGACGGCGTAGTTGACCCCGTGCAGGCCGAGCCGGTCGACCAGGTCGACGAAGTCCTCCGCCGTGCCGCTGGGCGAGCGGAAGGTGAGTCGAGTGGTCGGCTCGGCGCCCAGCTCGTCCCACGGCAGGATCCGCTTCGGACCGACCAACTCGTCCTCAGGGAACGGCGCGCTGACCTTCGTGCCGACACCCGGCTCCTCGACGCCGACCACGGCGTCCGGCCACGCGTCCTTGAGCACCCGGAGCACCGGGGTCGCATCGAAGGTCACCATGTCGACGATCTCCCAGCCGGTGCCGTGCAACCGGGCAGTCACGGCGCCGTTGGATGTCACCGCGAATCCATCGGTGAGCGACAGCATCTCGATCACCGATGCCGCGCCGAGGATGCTGCGGCCGGTTGCGATCACCACGTGGTGGCCGGCGTCGGCGACTGCACGCACCGCATCACGCACTTCGTCGTCCATGCTGCCGTCGTACTGCAACAACGTGCCGTCGATGTCCAGTGCCACGAGTTTCTTCTGCACGTCGCCAGCTTATGGGGCGACTCAGTCGGCCTCTTGATGCAGCGCTTGGCGGAAGCTCATCTTGTGCGAGGTCTGCAGCAGCGCGGTGCGGTACATCCGCTCGGCCAGCCGCAGGATCGCGTAGGCACCGGCGAGCGCAATCACCAATGACACCAGGGGTTCCCACCAGGACGCGGCGCCGGTGAGGACGCGCGCCGGCATGGCGATGGTGGAGAAGACGGGGACGAACGACAGCACCGACTGGATCGTCCCGGTCGCGAGGATGCCACCGAAGAAGACGATCGCGACCAACGCGGTCATCGGCGCTGAGGTCGCCTGCACGTCCTCGGAGCGGGTCGCGAGCGCGCCCACGACAGCCCACAACGCCGCGAGCGCCAGGAACCCGACGAGGAAGAACGGCACGAACCAGACGATGCCCGGTGCCAGCTGGTCGAGCAGGTCGGCGTTGTCCGTCACCATCAGCCCGCCGACGCCGACCAGCGACAACAGCACGACCTGCCCGAGAGCGAGGACGGTGTTGCCGATGATCTTGCCGATCAACAACTGCCGCAACGGAATCGCCGAAGCGATGATCTCCACGATGCGGTTCTGCTTCTCCTCGACGACGCTGTTCGCGATCGCCATACCGAAGAGGAGTGCTGCCAGGTAGAAGAGCATCCCGAAGACCACCCCGCCGACGCGTGCGGCGCCTTCGTCGTCATCGTCCGGGGACAGCAGGTCGTAGGACAGTTGTGCTCCGTGCTGCAACGCGGCGAGTGAGGTCCCCGCCTTCTCGGCGTTGCGCCGCACCGCGTCCTGCTGGACGGCCTGCCCGAGGTATGTCGCCACATCGGTGCTGCGGCCGGACTTGCCGATCAACCGCCAGCCGGCCCCGGCACGCAGCAGCCCGGCATCCGCCTTCCCGGAGGACACTCGCCGCTCGACGGCCTGCGCCGAATCCACCCGGTCCGACTGCAGATTCACCGATGCGTCGGCGTGGTCGGCCAGTCGGTCCGCGGAGGCCACGAGGGTTGACGCGGCGGAGTTCTGAACTGCGATCCGCTTGGTCTCCTCGTGACCTGTGGCGATGAACTGGATGCCGATCGCGGCGACCACCAGGACCAGCATCAGCGCCGTCGAGACCAGGAAGTTGCGGTCGCGCAGCTTCACCGAGATTTCCCGGGTCGCGACGAGGCGCCACACGGTGGTTGTCGTGGTGTTCATGCCGTCACCTCGCGATAGATGTCCGCGACGGACGGGACGATCTCGGCGAGTTCGCGCACCGCATCCCGTTGCATCGCCTCGGCAAGCAACCGGTCGGTGTCCTCCTCTGCCGCGAGCTGCACGACCGCCGTGTTGCCGGCGACGTCGATCACCTCGAGCCACCCGAGGTCGCGCACCCATCCGGCGTCGCCACCGGTCACCAGGCGATGCCGCACCGGTCCGCTGCGTCGCAACTCGTCGGCGATGCCGTTGGCGACGACGCGGCCGTGCGACAGGATCACGATCCGATCGCACAACCGCTCGACCAGGTCGAGCTGGTGTGACGAGAACAGCACCGGGGTGCCGTCGGCGGTGAATTCGCGCAGCAACGCCACCATGTCGTCGACGGCGCCCGGGTCGAGACCGGAGAACGGCTCGTCGAGCACAAGCATCTTGGGGCGCGCGATGACGGCGGCGACGATCTGCACCCGTTGTTGGTTGCCGAGCGACAGCGACTCCAGCTTGTCCTTCGCACGCTCGCCGAGCCCGAACCGGTCGAGCAGCGCCATACCCCGTGCACGTGCGTCACGGGCCGAAACCCCGTGCAACTGCGCGAGATAGGCGACCTGCTCCAGCACCGGCTGCTTCGGGTAGAGGCCGCGCTCCTCGGGCATGTAGCCGAACTCGCGACGATCGAGCGCCGTCAAGGGTGCGTCGTTCCACCGCACCGCACCGCTGCTGGGCTCGAGCACTCCCATGATCATCCGCATCGTCGTGGTCTTGCCGGCGCCGTTGCCACCGACGAAGCCGATCAGCTGCCCGTCCCCCACCTCGAAGCTGACGGCGTCCACGGCGACCGTCTCACCGAAGCGGCGCGTCAGTCGGTCAATCTGCAACATGCCTCGAACGTATGACGATCGGCCACGCCGCGGATCCGGCGCGGGATGGAGATCCGGTCGTCGCCCTGGTCCCCCGGACGTAGGACGGCCAACAAGCACCAGGGGGGATCGGACCGCTGCTGAGGCACGGTCAATCGCCTGGTCGGATGATGCCGGTCTCGTAGGCGAAGACCACGGCCTGCACACGGTCCCGCAGGTGCAGCTTCGCCAGGCAACTGGACACATGGGTCTTCACGGTGGCCTCGCCGAGGAAGAGCTCACGGGCGATCTCGGCGTTCGCCATACCGCGACCCACGAGTCCGAGCACCTCACGCTCGCGCGGGGTGAGTCGCTTGAGGGCCGCTGGCCGCTGCGGGTCCACAGAAGGTGTGTCGGGTGTTGTCGTCATACGTTCGATCACGCGGAGCGTGACCTCCGGCGCGAGCAGCGCATGCCCACGTGCGACGGACCGGATCGCCTCGACGAGATCCTCGGGCGCGGTGTTCTTCAGCAGGAAGCCGCTCGCGCCAGCCCGCAGACCTTCGAAGAGGTAGTCGTCGCGATCGAAGGTGGTCAGCAGCACCACCTTGGCGAGATCGCCGGCGACGATCTGCTCGGTCGCGGCGATGCCGTCCATCACCGGCATCTGCACGTCCATCAGCACCAGGTCGGGTCTCTCGCGACGCACCAGCTCGATCGCCTGCGCTCCGTCGGCCGCATCACCGACGACCTCGATGTCGTCCTCGACCGACAGCATCATCGCGAAGCTGCTCCGCACCAGGCGTTGGTCGTCGACGACGACGACCCGCGTCGCGGCTGCCGGCGGGCTGGTGTGCGAGTTGTCGCTCATTGCTCTCCCTCTGGCGAAGCGGCTCCGGTCCGTCGTGCGGCAACTGTAGTGATCGCCGCACGACACGACCGTCGCAGTGCGGGGTCACTCGAACGGCAGCCGGATCCGCACGCGGAAGCCGCCCGTTTCTCGTGGTCCGATCTCGGCCTCACCACCGAGCACGACGACGCGCTCGCGCATGCCGACCAGGCCGAGACCCGTGCCGGTGCCCGAGGTTCTCGGGCGGCCCTCGTCGAGGATCTCGACCTCGGCCCATGCTCCGTCGGTATGCCGACCGAACCGCGTCACGACCGAGGCCGCCGTTGCCGTGCTGTGCCGTTGCACATTGGCCAGCGCCTCCTGCACCGTGCGATAGATCGCGAGCCCGACCCCGGGCGGGACGTCCGGCGTCGTCGGCGGCAGGTCGCCGACGGTGGTGAGCTCGACCGTCAGGCCGGCCGACCGGTAGTCCGAGATCAGCACGTCGACGTCGGTCAGGCCCGGTGTCGGGGCGCGATCCGGCTCGTTCGGGGAGCGTAGGCTGCTCAGCAGCGCGCGCATCTCGGACACGGCGGAGCGCGAGGACCGCTCGATGCCCGCAAGCGCCTCACGGGCGGTGTCCGGTTGCTTATCGAGCACTCGTCGGGCCGCACCGGCCTGCACGCCGATGACCGACACGTGGTGCGCGACGACGTCGTGCAGTTCGCGGGCGATCCGCAACCGTTCGGCGTCGACCGCCTGACGACGCAACTCGGCCGCTTGTGCGTCGATCGTCCGCGCCTGGGCCTCCAGGTCACTGCGCCGGCGCAGGTTGCGCCATTCGAGGATCCCGAGCAGTACCACGCCGCCGAGGTAGATGACATTGGTGAGGATGGTGACGATGGTCGCGCCCAGCCACCCGGGTATGGCGTGCGGGACCGGTGGGACGTCATACCGTTCAAACAGGAGCGTGTAGGCGACCCAACCGAAAAGCACCAGCAGGCAACCGCCGATGACCCAAGCCCCGCGGTGGCGGGTACGACACCAGGCGGTCGCGGAGTAGATCGCGAAGATGTAGACGAACTGGATGCCGAGCGTCAGGGTCAGCTTGCCGTCGACCTGTCCCGTCACGACCCACGCAGCCGTGGTGAAGCTGACGGTCAGCAACGGGGAGCGCCGCCGGAAGAGCAGCGCCACACACGGGATCGCGAGGAAGAGGTACTGCAACCAAAGCGCGGTGTGGTCCCGGTTGAGCGCGCCCAGCGCCCGGTAGCCCTCGGTGCTCGCGATCGCGACCACGAGCCACAGGGTGGCGACGACCGCGTCGACACGCCACCATCGCGCCGGCAACGGGCGCACCCAGCTGTCATCGACGGTGAGGGTATGCCGCCACGTGTCGCGCACACAGGCGAGGGTAGCCAGGCGCTCCTCGCGCTACCTCCGTCGCGGGACGGAGATCGTTTGTAGGCTCGCTCCATGTCGACCGTCGCCACCATCACCGCCGAGGAGGTGGACGGCTACCGGCAGGAGCTGATCGCCTACTGCTACCGCTTCTTCGGCACGTATGCCGACGCGGAGGACGCCGTGCAGGAGACCGTGCTCCGCGCCTGGCAGCACCGCGACCGGTTCCGTGCCGAGGCGTCCTTGCGGACCTGGCTCTACTCGATCGCCACGAACGCCTGTCTGGACATGCGCAAGGCGCCGTCGCGGCGTGCGCTGCCGATGGATCTGAGCGCGCCCGGGGAGGTGCCGGGCAGCGGCGCGAACCTGCCGACGCTGCCGGCTGAGTCATGGATCGGACCGCTGCCGGGGCAGCAGGTGGAGTCACCGGACGATCCGCTGCAGGCCGCGGAGCTGCGCGACTCACTGCGACTGGCCTTCATCGCGACCCTGCAGACGCTGCCGCCGTTGCAACGCGTCGTCTTCATCCTGCGCGAGACGCTGTCGTGGTCGGCGGCGGAGTGCGCCGAGCTGCTGAACACCACTGTGCCGTCTGTGAATTCAGCCCTCACCCGGGCTCGTCGGAGCATCGGTGGCCGCGAGTCGGCTGCGCCGATCCGTACCGAGGGCGATGTGCGGGTGGCCGAGTCCTACGTGTCGGCGTTCGAGCGGTATGACGTCGACGAACTCGTCGAATTGCTCTCTGCCGAGGCCGTTTTCAGTATGCCGCCGTTCGAGTTGTGGCTGCGTGGCCGTTCCGCCATAAAAGAGTGGTGGTCGGGGCCGGGTGCGATCTGTCGCGGGTCCCGCGTCATACCGACGACGGCGAACGGATGTGCTGCCGTCGCAGTCTTCCATCCACGCGATGACGGCAGCTTCGGCGCCTTCGCCATACATGTGCTCGAGATCGCGGCGGGCGAGATCACGGCCATCACGCACTTCATGGGTGCGGAGGTCTTCGCCGATTTCGGACTCCCGGGAGAACTTCCTCCGCGCGGACCGCTCAGTTCCTGAGGGCCGCGTCGTCCAACCCTTCGGCAACACACCACCTATTCAGGAGTTCTCCATGAGCCGCAAGGTCACCGCGCATCTGTTCCACTCACTGAACGGCGTCGTCGAGGCGCCGAACCTGTTCCAGTTCGACTCGTTCGGGGACGAGGAGGGCGAGGCCATGGGCAAGGCGATCGCCCCGGTCACCGACATGGTGCTCGGCCGCGGGCTCTGGGAGGAGTGGTCGCAGTACTGGCCGGGCAACGACGACCCGTTCGGCAGCTTCATCAACCCGCTGCGCAAGCACGTCGTCTCCTCGACGCTGTCGGGCGAGCTGCCCTGGAACAGCACGCTCATCGACGGTGACCCGGTCGCCTACGTGCGGGCGTTGCGCGACAACGGCGCCGAGGGCGACATCTCGATCGGTGGCGGTATCAAGACGATTCGCTCGCTCTTCATCGCCGGCGTCGTGGACGCGTTGACGCTCACGACCCATCCGGTGGTGACCCCGGACGGTGCCCGGCTCTTCGACGAGTCGGTGCCCCTCACCCGGCTGCGGCTGGTCGACTCGCAGATCACGTCCAACGGCAACGCCATACTCACGTATTCGCTGCGCGACTGACCGTCGCGAATGACGGCTCTCTCGCCGAGTGACGGCCTTATTGGACCGTCACTCGGCGAAGAAGCCGTCATTCGGCAGGCTGGTGCGGCGGCTCGTGTGCCGCGGTCAGGCCGGGCGGATGACGTCCGTGCCGACGAACGGCTGCAGCGCGGCGGGCACGCGGACCGATCCGTCGGCCTGCTGGTGGTTCTCCAGCAGCGCCACGATCGGCCGGGTGTCGGTGAGCATCGTGCCGTTCAGCGTCGCGACGAACTCGGTCTTGCCGCCCTCGACGCGACGGCGGATGTTCAGCCGGCGGGCCTGGTAGGTCGTGCAGTTCGACGTCGAGGTCAGCTCGCGGTACTTGCCCTGCGTCGGCACCCAGGCCTCGCAGTCGTACTTGCGCGCGGCAGAACCACCGAGGTCACCGGCGGCGACGTCGATGACCCGGTAGGGCAGCTCGAGGTCGTCCAGCAGCCGGCGCTCGATGCGCAGCAGATTCTGGTGCTCCTGGACGGCCTGCTCCGGATCGCACAGCACGAACATCTCGGTCTTGGTGAACTGGTGCACCCGGAAGATGCCGCGGGTGTCCTTGCCGTAGGAACCGGCCTCGCGGCGGTAGCAGGTCGACGTCGCGGTGTAGCGCAGCGGCCCGTTGCTGAGGTCGATGATCTCGTCGGTGTGGTAGCCGGCAATGGCCACCTCGCTGGTGCCGGTGAGGTAGAGGTCGGCCGACTCCAGGTGGTAGACGTCCTCGTGCGCGTCCAGGTAGCCGGTGCCGCCCATCGTCGCCGGGCTGACCAGCGTCGGGACGACGAGTTGGGTGAAGCCCTCGTCGGCAGCGACGCTCTGGGCGTAGGCCATCAGCGCGTTCGAGAGGCGCGCGCCGGCACCCTTGAGGAAGTAGAACCGCGAACCGCTGACCTTCGCGCCGCGCTCCATGTCGATCGCGCCGAGCTTCTCACCCAGCGCCAGGTGGTCCAGCGGCTCGAAGTCGAACTCGCGCGGAGTGCCGACGGTTTCGAGCGTCTCGAAGTCGTCCTCGCCGCCGGCGGGCACACCGTCGATGACGATGTTGTCCAGCGCACGCAGCAGCGTGGTGAACTCCTTGTCCTCCTGGTCGGCAGCGGCCTCGCGCTGCTTCACCTCGGCGGACAGCTCGGTCGCCCGGGCACGGGCGTCCTCGGCCTCCTTGGCCAGTACGTCGACATCCGCCGAGCCGGCCTTGCGCGCGGCGTTCAGCTTGCCCATGGCGGCACCGACCGCCTTGCTGACGGTCTTCTGCTGCGAGCGCAGGCTCTCGAACTCGGTGATGAAGGAGCGTCGCTTCTCGTCGGCTGCGAGGACCTGGTCGACCAGGCTCTCGTCGGCGCCGCGGGCACGCTGGCTCGCACGCACGAGGTCGGGGTTGTCGCGCACTAGCTTGATGTCGATCACGACAGGCAAGGCTACGCGGCGCACCACTGACGAGTGCAACCCGATAACGTCTGCCGCAGTGTCCAACGAGGTTTGTTCTGCGTCGGCAATGGCGTCAGCAGGCTGCCGCTGTGCCAACGCACCCAAGATCGTTGTTCATTTTGAGCCCCAGATTCTGGACCCGTGAGTAGCGAAAGGTGGCGTCGGTGCAACGAGCCGCTGTTGTCGTCAACCCGACGAAGGTCAAGAACCTGCCGCGCCTGAAGCACGAACTGACCGCAGTGTTCCAGGGATACGGCTGGGCCGCCCCGCTCTGGTGGGAGACCACGCGGGAGGATCCCGGCGCCGGCCAGGCCGCCGAGGCGTTGGCTCACGGTGTCGATCTCGTGGTCGCGCTCGGCGGTGACGGCACCATGCGGTGCGTCGCATCCGCGCTGCTGGGCACCGGCACACCACTGGTCGTACTGGCCGGTGGCACCGGCAACCTCTTCGCCCGGCAACTCCGGTTGCCGATCAACAGGTATGCCGACGCGTTGCGCATCGGACTGTCCGGCACCGACACGTCGGTCGATGCGATCCGCATCTCGTTGGATTCGCGTGGCACCAGCGAATTCGACTCCGAACACATCGGATTGGTGATGGGTGGGGTCGGACGCGACGCCGACATCATGGCCGAGACGACGGAGAAACTGAAGTCGCGGCTGGGCTGGACGGCATACCTCGTGTCCGGCCTGCGCCAGCTGTCCCACGAGCTGGTCCCGGCCCGGATCCACGTGCCCGGCCGGCCCGTGTTCGAGCGCGACATCACGGCGGTCCTCGCCGGCAACTGCGGGATGTTGCAGGGCGGCATGCGGCTGATGCCGGACGCCGTCGTCGACGACGGCCTGCTCGACGTCGTGGTCATCAAGGGCGGCGGGCTGCGCTGGTTGCCCGTCGTCGGCAAGGTGCTCACCCGGTCGCACAAGGACTCCGAACAATTCACCCGCGCGCAGGTCGCGGAGCTGACCGTCGACGTCGGCACGCCACAGCGGGTCGAGGTGGACGGCGACGTCATCGGTATGGCGAGCACGATCCGCTTCGCCGCCGCACGCGGCGCGCTCACGGTGCGCCTGCCGAGGTGAGTCGGCTCTTCCGCTTCGCCAGCAGCCACCCGGTGGCCGCACCTCGGGACGCGGTCTTCGCGGTGCTGGAGGACGCGGAACGCTGGCCGAGCTGGTGGCCGCAGATCCGTTCGGTGACGCCGTATGACGACGTCCACGGCCGCGCCGAGATCCGCAGCTTCCTACCGCTCACCCTGCGCATCGAGCTGGCGACGGAGCTCGTCGACGCCGAATCCGGAGTGTTACGAGCGACATTGGCCGGTGACCTGGTCGGCTGGTCGCAATTCGCGCTGCGTGCTGACGGTGCCGACCGGACGATCCTGGACTACACGCAGGAGGTTCGTCTCGGTATGCCGGGCCTGGCCGGCCGACTCGCGGCCAACCCGCTCGCCCGGCCGGTGCTCATCGCCAACCACGCGGCGATGATGCGCAGTGGGATGCGAGGTCTGGCGCGGGCTGCGGCATACCGCTGAGGAGTGCGAACGCCGGGCCGATCCGGGGTCACTGCTCGGAGCGCAGCACGGCACCCGCGATCCACGCGATGCCGGACGCCGTCTCCTCGGGCGTTCCGCTGGGCTGGATGATGTGGCTGAGCACGGTGCGCACGATCACGTCGACGCCGACCGCGAGCTGCTGCTGGTCCAGCGGCAGCCGGAACCGCAGCACGCCCGCGGTGATCACCTGCTTCGCGGTGTCCAGCAGCTGTGCACCGTCGGTGGTCAGCAGCGGCAGGAGCTCGGAGTTGGCACCGTGCGACCCGGCGATCACGGCCCGCAACAGGGGGTTCTCGCGGCCGAGCAGCAGCACCGCGAGCGCCGCGTCGTGAATCGCCACGATCGGGTCGTCACCGCTGCGCTCGAAGGCATCGACGACCTTGCCGAGGAAGACCGTGAGCTCGCCCATGACCAGCGCCTGGGCGAGTGCCGGCTTGTTGCCGAAGGTGTTGTAGACCGACTGCCGGGACACTCCGGCTTCGTCCGCGAGCCGGGCCATGGTGACCTTCGACCACCCCTCGGCGATCGTCAGCCCGGCCGCGACCCGGAGCAGGCGCGCGCGCAGATCCTCCCCCGCTCCCGATGCCGTGCTCACGACCGCGAGTCTAAGCATCCGTCCGGATCGTCCGCCCGGGCTCCCGCGACCGCCGGCCGGATCAGCCGGCGGCGGCTTCGGCCAGCGCGTCCTCGAACGGCGCGCGTCCGGCGATGTGGCGGCGGTAGCGCATGATCTCGCGCTGCCCGTTGATGGTGAACGCGCCGACCACCCGGTCGCGGCGCCGGTAGAGCGCCAGGAAGCGTTCCGGTTGCTCTCGTATGACGCGCACCTCGTCCGCGGCCGGCACCCCGACGAACTGCAGCCGGTGGCCGTGCCAGTCGGACCAGAAGTAGGGGACGGTCCGCAACGGTTGTGCGGAGTCCGGGTCGAGCAGGTGCCGCGCGGCGGCCGCGCCCTGCTCGGCCGCGCTGGTCCAGTGCTCCAGCCGCAGCACGTCGTCGTCGAAGACGGACAGCGGTGCGTGGGCGACATCTCCTGCGGCATACACACTGGGTGCGCTGGTCGCCAGCGTCGCGTCGACGAGGACACCCCCGTCCGCGTGCAGGGCCAGGCCACTGTCGCGCAACCAGCCGGTGGCCGGTCGGGCGCCGATGCCGAGAACGACGAGCTCGGCCGGCACCATGCTGCCGTCGCTGAGGCTCAATCCCGTGACACCCGAAGCATTTCGATGCACCTCGGTGACCTGGGTGCCGACCCGTAGGTCGACGCCGGCCGAACGATGCAGAGCGGTCAGCACGCCGGCGACGGCAGTGCCGACCGAGCGTGTCAACGGCTGGGGCGCGGCCTCGATGACGGTCACCGGCAGGTCGCGCGCGCGAGCAGCCGACGCCACCTCGGAGCCGATGAAGCCGGCACCGAGGACAGCGACCCGCGCGCCGTTGTCGAGCGCCGCCCGGATGGCGAGCGCGTCGTCGGCGGTGCGCAGCGGGTGGATGCCGGGGACGCCGGCGCCCATCGGCCAGCTGGTGGCCGTGGCACCGGTGGCGACGATCAGGCCGTCGTAGGTGACCCGAGCCGCGCCGAGGTGGACCTGCCGCTGCCCGAGGTCGAGCCCGGTCGCCGCGACTCCGAGGCGCAGCTCGACCCCGAGCTCGGAGCGCAACTGCTCCACGGTGTGGAACGGCGCGACCTCCGCCGGGCTCGCGCCAAACAGGAGGGCCTTGGACAGCGGGGGCCGGTCGTACGGCGCGCTGTGCTCGGCACCGATGAGGGTGATCGAGCCGGTGAACCCCGCCCGGCGAGCGGCCTCGACGGCACGCAGTCCGGCCAGGGAGGCACCGACGACGACCAGACGCCGCACGCTCACCTCAGCTCTGCAGGGTCAGCGCGAGCACCGGGCAGGAGTCGACCGCGGCCTGCAGGTCCTGCCGACGCGACTCGTCGGGCGACGCGTCATGTATGACGACGTGGCCCTCCGGGCCCACCTCGAAGATGTCCGGCGCCATGGCCTCGCACATCCCGAGTCCCTCGCACTGGTCGATGTCCGCCACGATCCGCATCAGGCCACCTCCTGGGCGCCGACGGGGATGAAGTCGAGCTTCTCGCGGACCCCGCAGTCCGGGCAGCACCAGGTGTCCGGGATCTGGTCCCACGGCGTGCCCGCGGGGAAGCCCTCGCGCGGTGCGCCGGTGCGCTCGTCATAGGTGTAGCCACAGCCGGGGCACCGGCCGCCGTGCCCGCCGGACTGGTCGTGCGCGGTGGTGTCACCGCCGACGATCGCCTCCACGGGTGCGGTGTCGGGGGCGGCGCCGTACCGGGCGAGGATCTTCTCGCGCTTGCGCGGCGAGATGTTGGCCTGCGAGATGTCGCCGTCGAAGTGCGCGAGCACCCGCGGGTCCATCACCCGGCGCCATACGGCAGGGACGGCGGCCAGGACGATCATGCCGGCGTATCCCGTTGGCAGCACAGGGGATTCCTTGTAGTCACGCAGCGCCTGGTAGCGACGTGTGGGGTTCGCGTGATGGTCGCTGTGCCGCTGCAGGTGGTAGAGGAGCACGTTCGTGGCGATGTTGTTGGAGTTCCAGCTGTGGCTGGGGTTGACCCGCTCGTAGCGGACCTTGCCGGGGACGCCGACCTTCTGACGACGCATCCCGTAGTGCTCCATGTAGTTGACGACCTCGAGCAGCGAGAATCCGACGATTGCCTGAATCACGAGGTAGGGCAACACTTCCCAGCCGAAGAGCGCGACGATCACGCCCCAAAGGACCGCCGACATCAACCAGGCGTTGAGGACGTCGTTGCCGATCCGGAACGGGTGCTTGTCGCGTCGTGAGTAGCGGCGCTTCTCCAACCGCCAGGCGCTCTTCAGCGAACCGAGGACGGTGCGCGGCCAGAACTCGTAGAAGTTCTCACCGACGCGACTGCTCGCCGGGTCCTCCGGTGTGGCGACACGAACGTGGTGGCCGCGGTTGTGCTCGATGTAGAAGTGACCGTAAAAGCTTTGCGCGAGAGCGATTTTCGACAGCCAGCGTTCGTGGCTCTCCTTCTTGTGGCCGAGCTCGTGCGCGGTGTTGATCCCGATGCCGCCGACGCAACCGATCGAGATCGCCCCGGCGATCTTGTCGATGACGGTCAGGTTCCACGGCTCGATCAACCGGTGCGGCAGATTGGCCAACGCCCAGTCGTAGCCGGCGGTGTGTTGCAGCACCCAGCCGACCGGGTTGACGCCGCCGATGATCGCCATGATCGCGAAGAGTCCGGCGTACTGCAGCGGGAGATACATGTAGACGATCCACCGGTAGTACTTGTCGTTCTCCAGCGCCTCGATGACGTCGTCCGGCGGGTTGCTGCGGTCCAGGCCGGCCAGCAGGTCGATCGCAGGGACGATGCCGAGGATGAGGATCGGACCGACCCACAGGAACACGGACCAGGCCGTCAGCGAATACGCCACGTAGACGAACGCGAACGCCGACGGTATGACGAGGCCGATCAGCCAGAGGTAGCGCTTCTTGTCGCGCCACGCCTGCGTCGACCCGTCGGGCACCGTTCCGGATGCATCAAGCACGGCCATGTTGTGACTCCGATCACACTCGAGGTTTACAAAATGATGCAATTTGTAAACCGATGTGTCAAGGGTGTTCCTGCGGACCGATACGTGACGCGCTCGGCGGGCTCGGGGCACGGCATACAGAAGCGGCAGACATAATCGGAGGGCGGCCGCGGCGGCCGCGGGGGTATGACGAGGAGGTCCGGTGGGCAAACACACGAGCCGACAGCGCACGAAGGGCACGGTCGCGATCGTCGCGGGTGTCGCCGTTGCGGTCGTCGGCGCCGGCGTGTTGATCCACGGCCTCAGCGACGACGGCGGCACGGACGGATCACACAACGCGGTCGCCACGACGGCACTCCCGCCCACGGGGTCGTCGACACCCGCCACGCGGCACTCCACGAGAGCCACGAGCAAACACCCGCCGTCGGCGCACCACTCCCGGTCGACGGACGTGTTGCCGAAGCCGACCGGCAACAGCAAGCCCGTCACGGTCGCGAATCCCGCTGGTGCTGCATGCATTCCGAAGAGCCTGACGGTCACCTCGGTGGGCATCGGCAACGAGCGGGTGGTGCCGATGGGGACCAACTCGCAGGGGCAGATCTACCCGCCCGCGCACACCACGATGTGGTACGACCGCTCCACCCAGCCGGGGCAGAACGGCATCTCGGTGATCGCCGGGCACGTCACGTATGACGGACCCGACAACTTCTACAACCTGCGCAACGTGCCGGTCGGCGCGGGGGTGACCGTGACCTGTAGCAACGACAAGGTTGTTCGGCTGACGGTCACCCACAAGGAATCGGTCTTGAAGACCAAGCTGACCACCGACCAGCGCGTCTGGGGCAGCAGCCCGACACCCGTCGTCACGCTGGTCACCTGCGACATCGCGTCACCGATGGTCGACGGGCATCACCTGAACAATTACGTCGTGTGGACCAAGCCGGCCTGAGTCGTCGCCCCCGCTACGAGGCACGACGATCGGGCATGGGCGACTACGCGTCGAGCCGGACCGACGCGCGCTCTCCGTGACGAATTCTGCGGCGCTGCGCGCGTTTTCGGTCCTTGCCGCAGACACGACAGCCGGGGCGACAGGTCTGCTCGCGACCGGCGACCAAGCGCAGTTCGCCGCTTGCGTGGTCGAACTGCCAGCGCTTGCGAATCGTCCTGCTCATACCTGCAGCATGCCACCATTCCTGGACGCCGCCGGCGGCAATCATCGTGAAGAGAGCGAAATCCCGCGGGCCCCAACCATCCACGCGGCAGTCAGCTTTTATGGCTCGCACCCACGATCGACCAGCCCGCCTGCGTGCCTACGGCCGAACGACGGGAGCCAGGAAGAACGGGGTTGAGTACGCGAGGATCACGACGATCGGCAACACGATGTCGGCGCCTGAAACGTTGCTCGCTGATCGGCGTCGGCGACCTTCCGCACCGCGCGCGACATACCGACGGTTGCCCTTAACGCACTCAAGAGCAGGGCGACACCAAGGACCCCGACGGTTAGGACGACTCTTCGCCGTGCCGCGTACGAGCGTCGATCCACAGCCCCAAACACCGACCCTCTCTCGTTGCGCCCCGAACATGGCGGCTTCTGAACATCAACGGATGCTCATCACCGAACAATTACCCGAACTTTGTTCGATAAATGACTAGTCGTTGTCAGTGCGGTCCAGTAGAATGTTGAGAGATGAAAAAGCAAGCGGGGGAAGGGGATTCACGTCATGAGCATCACCCAGTCTGCGATGTATGACGCCCCCGCCGCACCGGGTCGTGGCCCGGAAGTGCTTGCCCTCTTGGAGGCAGTCGTCGAGGCGTTGGACGAGGTCCCGGATGTCATCCACCAGTTGGGTTGCGCCGACGAGGACCGGCTGGTGTCGGTGCTGCTGCGGTTGCACGGGCGGTCCGCACAGGTCGCCACGGTGGCAACAGCGGATGCCGTCGACCGCGGTGCGGTCGCCGAATCCGATGCCGCGAACACCAGTCAGTGGCTGCTGAACCACGTGGCTGGCGATGTGCCGGTCGAACCGAGGTCCGTGCGAGTCATGGCGTCTGTCGCGGATGCGTGCCGGGAGCGGAAGAACCAGGTGATCGCGACAGCGTTGCGGGAGGGGTCCTGCTCGGTCGACTCCGCCAAAACCGCGCTCACCCAAGCCGACAAGGTCGCGCCCGTCATACCCACCGCTGACCGGGACGAGGTCCTGGGCTGGTTCCTGCAGGTCGACCCGGCGCTCGGTGCGGCAGGGTTGACCCAGTTGACCCGGCGGATCATCGACCGGTTCAACCCCGACCGGCTGTCCGCGGACGACGAGAAACTCGAACAGGCCGAATCCCTCACCTGGGGCACCACACCCACCGGGATGACACGCTTGGTGGCCGAGCTGGCCCCGGTCAACGCGGCCATCCTCAAAGAAGCCATCACCGCCAAGTCCGCACCGCGACCCGCCAAACCCGCTGACGATGCTGACCACTCGGCATCAGCCGGTCCCGGTGATCCGGTCCGGGATGAACGCTCCCCCGGCAAACGCCGCGTCGACGCCCTCATGGACCTCATCGGCGCCGGCGCACGAGTCGCTGCCGGTGACGGCGTCCAAGCCGGCGCAGCCACCGTCCTGCTCACCATGGGCTTACAGGAACTCGTGTCGGGTCACGGCGCCACCACCACCGACGGTAACGTCATCGACGCCGGAGCCGCGCGCCGCCTCGCCTGCACCGCAGACCTCATCCCGGTCGTCCTCGGCGGACCCAGTCAACCCCTCGACGTCGGCAGACGAGAACGCTTAGCCACCAAAGCAATCCGCGCCGGAGCAATCCTGCGCGACCAAGGGTGTTCCTTCCCCGGATGTGACCGACCACCCGGATTCTGCGAAGTCCACCACATCAACCCCTGGTGGGCAGGCGGACCAACATCCCTCATCAACTCCACACTGCTCTGCGGCAGACATCACCAGATCGTCCACCGGCAGGGCTACACCGCGCTGGTCCGTCCCGACGGCGTGCACTGGAACCTGACACCCGGCCGCATGGGCAGCCACCACACCGTCGCAGCCTGACGCGACCACGCCAGGGACGGGACCTCGAGACCCTTCGAGACCCTTCGAAACGTTCGCTCGTGCCTCACGAACTCCTCAGGGCACGCTCTCGCTCGTACCCCTTCGAGACGCCCGCTCGTCCCTCACGGGCTCCTCAGGGCACCAGCTCGCGGGCTCCTCAGGGATCTCCGGTCCTCAGTGCCGGTCGGGTGAGGCCGGGTAGACACCGAGGATCTTCACGTCCGTGGTGAAGAAGCGCAGTTCGTCGAGGGCGAGCTTCAGGCCCGGATCCTCCGGATGCCCGTCGACCTCGCTGAGGAACTGCGTCGCGGCGAACCGGCCACCGACCATGTACGACTCCAGCTTGGTCATGTTGATGCCGTTGGTCGCGAACCCGCCGAGCGCCTTGTAGAGCGCAGCCGGAATGTTGCGCACGTTGAAGATGAAACTCGTCACCATCGGCCCGCTGCCGACGGGCGGGACGACGAAGTCCCGCGAGAGCACCACGAACCGCGTCGTGTTGTGGTCCTCGTCCTCGATGTCCTCGCGCAGCACCTCCAGGCCGTAGATCCCGGCCGCCAGTGGCGGGCTGATCGCACCCATCGTCGGGTCGGCCGCCTCGGCGACCTCCCGTGCGGCACCGGCCGTGTCGCCGGAGATCACCGGCTCCAGCCCGAGCTCACGTATGACGTTGCGGCACTGCCCCAGCGCGTGCACGTGACTGTGCACCGTACGCAGTTGATCAAGGGACGCGCCGGGCACACCCATCAGCGAGAACCGGATCCGGTGGAAGTGCTCGGCGACGATGTGCAGCCGGCTGCGCGGCAGGAAGTGATGTATGTCGGCGACCCGCCCGGCCAGCGAGTTGTCGATCGGGATCATCGCCAGATCGGCCTTGGGCGCCGACCCGTCCCCCGGGTCGACCGCGGCGAAGACGTCCTCGAACGACGCACACGGCACGCCCTCCAGATCGGGGTACTCGCGTTCGCACACCGCGTGTGAGTTGGAGCCGAGTTCGCCCTGGTAGGCGATGCGTCGAGGTGGGGTCACGCCGGAAGTTTACGAGCGATGGAGCCGATGGGTGGAGGCGCTTCGTCATACGGACGTTGCCCGCCATACACCATCCGACACAGGAGATTGCTGGATTTGTCCCGTACGATTTGCCCGGTGTTCCGACGGTGGCTGGTGTGCGTGCTGTGCGTTGCCATTGTCGCGGTCGGTGGGTCGTACCTCATCTCCTACCTGACCCGGTGGCCGGCGGCCGAGAAGATCACCCAGCCGGGGCCGCTCATCGTGATCAGTGAGCCGGCGCTGTCCTGGGATCACGTGACCGAGAGCGGCACCCCGAACCTCTGGAAACTCGCCCATGAGGGCGCCGTCGGATCGATGGCGACCCGCGCGCTCTCGTCGCACAGCTGCCAGACCCAGTCGTGGCTGACGTTCGGCGCCGGCAAGCGCACGTCCTACGGATCGCTGGTCGGTATGACGCCGCCGGGCCAGACGCCCAGCCCGCCCTGCTACGTCTTCCCGGCACCGACCTTCCTGAGCAACTCGCCGCCGACGGGGTCCGGTGTTCCGGTGCTGTTCACGAACTGGGACAAGGTCCTGACCCGCACCCGGAACCGCCCGGTCCCGGCGAACCCCTCGCACATCGCCGAGCTGATGAAGCCCGCCGGCCAGTGCATCACCAACGGCGGCCGCCTGGCCGCACTCGCCGCCACCGACGTCGACGGCACGGCCGACCACTACGTCTCGGACCCGGCCAAGGCCGATCTCACGTCCTGCCCCATCACCTTCCTGCAGTTCCCGACACAGAACGACCGGCTGCTCGGCGACATCATGGCCAAGGCCCCCGCCGACGCGACCATCGTCGTCGCCGGATTCTCCGACGACACCGGCCCGGAGATCCTGCACCCCGCGGTGGTGAAGGGCCCGGGTGTCCCGCACGGGCTGCTCACCTCCAACTCGAGCCGGCAGCGGGGCGTCATCCAACTGACCGACCTGTCGGCGCTGGTCTTCAGCCGCCTCGGCAAAGCCGCACCGCATCTGCCCGAGGGCCGTCGACCCGTGGTGCAGCCGCGGCCGGCCGGCACCAGTGCGATCGTCGACGCCAGCATGATCGCCATGCAGTTGCGCGTCGAGCACGGCCTGTCGGCACCGTTCCTGACCCGCTTCGCCGTCGTGATGGCCGCGCTCTTCGGGATCGGCGGCATCTGGTGGTGGCGCCGACGCAGCCGGGCCCACGCAGCCGGCACCATCCCGACGGCGGGTCGTGCCCTGCGCTGGTGGCTGAGCGGCTGCGCGGCCGTGACCGCGTCGATGCCGGTCAGCACCTGGCTGATCGGCCTGGTGCCGTGGTGGGATGCGCCCGACCCGGGCTTCGCCCTCGGCTGGGGCGTCGTCGGATTCGCGGTCCTCATCGCCGCAGTCGCCCTGCTCGGACCGTGGCGGAAGATCCCCATCGGCGCGCCGCTGTTCATCGCGACAGTCACCCTGGCCACGCTGCTGCTGGACGTCATACACGGGACGCAGTTGCAGTTCGTCTCGATGATGGGCCTGCAACCGGTGTATGGCGGCCGGTTCTACGGCATGGGCAACGTCGGCGACGCGCTGATCGCGACCGCGGCGTTGCTGATCTGCGCGCTGCTGTCCGGTGTGCTGGTCCGCGCCGGCCAGCGGAAACTCGCCGCCGCGACCGTCATACTCATCGCCCTGGTGACGTTGCTGATCGACGGCGCACCCAACTGGGGCGCCGACGGCGCGGGGCCGCTCGCGATGTTCCCGGCGTTCGCCTACCTCGCGCTCAACGCGGGCGGCCTGGCCCTGACCTGGCGACGGGCCGCCCTGATCCTCGGCAGCGCGGTCGCGATCGTCGGCACCATCGGCGTGCTGGACTACCTGCGTCCGCCGCAGGACCGCACCCACCTGGGTGACTTCGTCTCCCAGGTGCGCAACCACGGCGACTTCTCCGGCATCCAGCGCATCTTCCGCGCCAACTGGGTGATGCTGAGCAGCAACTGGCTCACCGCGCTGGTGCCGCTGATCCTGATCGTGGCGATCTGGGCGCTGCTCACCCCGTCCCGCTGGCCGGGGCGGCTGCTGATGCCGCTGGTCGACCGGGTGCCGATGCTCGGCGAGGGACTCGCGGCGATCGTCGTCTGCTGGATCCTCGGGTTCATCTCCAACGACTCCGGGGTGTCGATCCCGCCGACCGGGCTGCTGTTGCTCGCGCCGCTGCTGATGCTGCTGCTCGCCGCACCGGCGGCGGCTCGCTCGACCGACCGCATCCGCGGCACGATCGCGCATCCGAGGCGGGTCAGTCAGCCATCGGCCGAGGACGCCCCGACCGCCGACCTGACGGTCAACGAATCGTGATCTGACGCGACACCAGGCCGGCGCGTGCGCGCCGTTCCTCGTCGGTCAGTGCCGCACCACCGCGGACCGACTCCAGCGCCTCGGCGAACCGACCGCTGAGCTCCCCCATGCTGCCGTCGTATGACGCGGGCTCGGCCGACGCGTCGACCTCCCAGACGGGGACCAGCAGGCCACAGGTCCGGAAGGCTCCGAGCAACCGGCCCTCACCGAGGGCATCATTGCCGGCCGCGTGCAGCCGGGCGAGGGCTGCGGTGGCCTCGTCCTCGTCGTGCGGGAGCACCCACCGCACGTAGGTGCGCTCGCCGAGCCGGCACCAGTAGGCCGACGGCGCGGACGGCAGCGGCACCGTCGGCGTGACCGCAGCGTTGGCCTGCTCCAGCGAGGCGGCCGTCGCATCGTCCAGCTCGTCCTGCTCGAGCCAGAAGTCGAAGCCGTCGTGCAGTTCGATCGCGGGGGCGTCGCCGGTCAGCAGGTCCTGCAGGCGCGGCGTCTCGGCCGTCACCTGCGGCGTCTTGACGATCGGCTGCCCCGGCTCCGTGTCGACCGTGGCGACGAGTGCTGCGGCCAGGTCGCGACTGAGGTCGCCCGATCCCGCGCCGGACTGGGTCGCGATGAAACGCTCGCCGTCGCTGCGGTGCAGACCCGCCCACGCCAGCGGCAGCACGGTTGCGACGGTGGCGGAGTGATCGGCACCGTCATACGAGAACGACACCCGGGCGGTCGCGGCCGGCAGGATCTCGCGCATCGCGACCCAGCCGGTCTCGCCCGGCAGACCGTCGAACGGCCTGGCGGCGAACGGAACGCGGGCCGCGCGTGCGGTCTTCTTGTCGGCGCCCTTGCGGCGCGATGCCTTACCCATGGCGCATCAGACTAGACGGCCGGGACCGAGCGGATCGCATCGGTGACGGCCGCGAGCGCGAGCAGGCGTACGACGTCGACGTGCGCGGACACCGCACCAGTCGCCGCGGCGACCAGGGCGTCCCCGTCGAAGCGCGTGTGCGGCGGGTTGATCGCGCGGGCCAGCCCGTCGTGCGCGCCCTGCGCGACGATGTGGCAGCCGACCTTGTCGAGCGTGGCGTTGGTGACGACCGCCCCGATCGTGGTGTGCGTGCGGCCGAAGTCGAAGGACTGCCGCAGCGCCTCGACCGGAGCGGTGTCGACGGTCGGCGAGCCGCGATCAATGTCGCCGAAGGCGTTGACCACCACCAGTGCCCACACGACGACGTCGCCGAGCCGCCGGGTCGCGGTCACGACACCACCGGGCAGCGCACCGTCCGGTCCGCGCCAATGACTTACGTACGCACCGGTTCCCGCACCGACCTGGCCGGTCGCCGGATCGTCGGTCGTGGCGGCGGCTGCTGCGGCATACCCCTGATCGGGGCCAGGGCGGACCGACGCGTCACCGACTGCGAGGTCGAAGAGCGCCAGTGTCGGGACGATCGGCACGGCACCGCCGGGGGTGGGAACACCGCGGCCGGCCTCCTCCATACGGCGCAGCACGCCGTCCGCGGCCGCGAGACCGAACGCCGAACCGCCGGTCAGCAGCAGCGCGTCGATGGTCGTGACGGACTTGTCCGGCTCCATCAACGTCAACTCGCGGGCCGCCGGCGCACCGCCCCTGCATTCGTATGACGCAACCGTGCCGGGCGGGAATTCGACTGCGGTGCAACCGGTTCGGGCCTCGGCGTCGGTCCAGTGCCCGACCTTCACCCCGTCGATCGGGATCGTCATGGTGTTGCTCCCTCTTCCCTCGGGGCGGGACCCACGAGGCCGATTCAGATCCGGCGCCGCGACGCCCCGCCGAGTGCCGCCCAGACCATCGTGTGACCGTCCTCGTCGCTGACGCCCCACTCGAACGCCAGCGAACGCACGATCCGCAGCCCGCGACCACTCGGCGCCCAGTCGGCCTGCGGCTTGGGCTTCGGCTGCTTGTCGGATCCGCCGTCGGTGACTTCGATCTCGACCCGCGGGGGACGAGCACGCCACCGCACGCGGACCGTTCCGTCGGGCAGCGGGCGCCCGTGCAGGATCGCGTTCGCCACGAGTTCGGCGACGACCGTCTCCGCCTCCTCGACAACGTCCCCGGGCAGTTTGCCGTCGCCCAGGTCGGCGACGATCTCCTCACGGACGCGCGGCACGGAGTCGATGGTCCACGGCAGCCGCACCGTCCGCACCCAGGGCTCGGACTTGCGCTTCTCACTCACGTGGTGCCGCCTCTCCTCGTCATCAGCGGTCGCGCCGCCCGGTCGTTGTCGTGAACGTATGCCGTGGGCGCATGTCGCTACCGCGGCGTACCGAGCAGCCATCATGCCGGATGGGCGGTTCAGTGTCCGTTCAGTGTCCTTCGTAGGCAGCGTCGACCATCTCACGCACCAGCGCCGGGCGATTCGAGATGATCGCGTCGACCCCGAGCCGCAGGCACAACTCGATGTCCGCCTCGTCGTCGACGGTCCACACGTGCACCTGGTGTCCGTAGTGGTGCTGGCGCGCCACGAACTCGGGGTTACGGCGGATGATGCCCATCCGCGGACCGGCGATCGCGACGTTGGACGGCAGTCCGTCGCGGAAGAACGGCGACGTCCCGACCTCGATCAGCTGGACCCGTTGCAGGTGCGGCGCGAGTTTGGCCATCCGTTGAACGGCCAGCGAGGAGAACGACATCACCCGCACGACGGGCTTGTCGGGCGCCGGCCGCAGTAGGTCGAACTCGCCGAGCACACTCACCAGCCGACGCTCGACCTCCCCGGCATACCGGGTCGGGTGCTTGGTCTCGATGACCAGATCCGGTTTGCGTTCGCTGGCCAGCACCGACCGGATCAGCTGTCGCAGGGTGAGGATGTTGGCGTGGTGCCGGTCGGGCACCTCGTCGTCGTCGCCGTGGGCCTGCTTCCAGCTCCCCCAGTCCATCCCCTCCAGCTGCGCCAGCTCCATGGCCGAGACGATGCCGTGCCCGTCGGAGGTTCGGTTGACGCGGCGGTCGTGGACGCAGACGAGGTGCCGGTCAGCGGTCAGCCGCACATCGCACTCGAGGCCATCGGCGCCCTGGGCGATCGCGCGCTCGTAGGCGCCGAGGGTGTGTTCGGGATGTTCGTGGCTGGCCCCGCGGTGAGCGATCACCTTGGGCGGGCCGCCACCGAGTGGTGAGCCGACTGTGCGCACGCACCCATCGTCGCAAAGGCGATCTCGGTCCGGCCAGCGACCCGCGGAACATCCGTGCTTGCGTTCGAGCGCGCTCAAAGGCCTAGCGTCTTCGGTATGGCAGTTGAAGAACTGATGCGCAAGGCGCTGGACGCGGTCGGGGAGCCGGACAGTCCGCTGATTCGCGAGGTGTTCGACCGGCTGGTGACCAACAGCCTGCCGACCGAACCGATGACGGTGCAGGAGGTGGCGGAACTGCTCGACACGTCCCCACACACGCTGCGTTACTACGAGCGGATCGGCCTGGTCGACATCGACCGGGACGACGCCGGTCACCGTCGCTACGACACGGATGCAGTCCGGCGGCTGGTGTTCCTGACCCGAATGCGCCTGTCCGGTATGCCGATCCGAGACCTGCAGCACTACATCGCGCTGGTCGACGAGGGTGCGGAAACGGTGCCCGAGCGCCTGGAGATGTTGCTGGAACACCGCGACACCCTGCGCCGGCAGATCCGCGAACTCACGCTCTCGTTGGCCGCCACCGAATACAAGATCGCCACCTACGGAGGAGACACCGCACCGTGAACAACGACACCACCGTTCCGCGCCGCCACATCGCCGACCTCGAGGTCTCGGCCCTCGGCCTCGGCTGCATGGGCATGAACTTCGGGTATGGCGCCACCGCCGACGACCGCCCCGAAGCGCTCGCGACCCTGCACGAGGCGCTCGACCTCGGGATCAACCTGCTCGACACCGCCGACATGTATGCCGCCGGGGAGAACGAGCGGCTGCTCGCCGAAGTACTGGCCACCCGCCGCGACGAAGTCGTGCTCGCCACGAAGTTCGGCATCACCACCGG
Organism: Flexivirga sp. G2; assembly: GCF_055397625.1. NCBI lineage: Bacteria > Bacillati > Actinomycetota > Actinomycetes > Micrococcales > Dermacoccaceae > Flexivirga > Flexivirga sp. G2. Next base: position 278,962 of record NZ_AP039675.1, on the reverse strand, counting down.
AGCCGACGGATTCCCGAACGGGTCGAATGGAACACCCGACTACCTCCGCGCGTGCATCGACGCCTCACTGCAGCGTCTGGGCGTCGAGACGATCGACCTGTATTACCTGCACCGTGTCGACCCGGACGTGCCGATCGAGGAGACCGTCGGCGCCATGGCCGAACTCGTCGCCGCCGGCAAGGTGCGACAGCTCGGACTCTCGGAGGCGTCCGCCGACACGCTGCGCCGGGCGAGCGCCATACATCCGATCGCGGCACTGCAGTCGGAGTGGTCGATCTTCAGCCGGGACATCGAGGAGTCCGACGTGCCCGCGGCACGCGAACTCGGGGTCACGATCGTGCCCTACAGCCCGCTCGGGCGCGGGATGCTCACCGGATCGGCGGCTGCCACGACCGGGATCGGCAGCGACTTCCGGAGCACGTTGCCGCGCTGGCAAGGAGACAACCTGACCGCCAATCTCGCACTGGTGGAACGCATCCGGGGCATCGCGGCCGACCTGTCCGCCACACCTGCACAGGTCGCCCTCGCCTGGCTGCTCGCACAGGGCGAGGACGTCGTCCCGATTCCCGGCACCAAGCAACGCCGCTATCTGCGGCAGAACGTCGGCGCGACGACGCTCGAGCTTCCGACCGCAGCCGTCGACGAACTGTCCGCCTTGCGGGTCGTCGGTGATCGCTACCCGGACATGTCCTGGGTCGCCGGCGACACGCGCGCCGGTTGAGTCAGCGAGCGGCCAACAGCTCGGTGACGACGGTCGTGTCGTGGAACGGCACGTCACCGGTGGCCAGGTGCTGCACCCGCTCGTGCCCCTTGCCCGCCACGACGACGACGTCGCCCGGGCGTGCCTCGCGCAGCGCCGCGTCGATCGCGGCCCGCCGGTCGATGACGATCGTGGTGTTGGCGGGGTCGGCACCGGCCATCACCTCGTCGGCGATGTCCTGCGGGTCCTCGTGGTAGGCGTCGTCGGTGGTGATGATCGCGACGTCGGCCAGTTCGGAGGCGACGGCGCCCATCTTCGGACGCTTGTCGCGGTCGCGGGCACCGGCCGCGCCATACACACACAGCAGGCGGCCGTCGCCGGCGACCTCGCGCGCGACCTCGAGGACGGCGCGCAGCCCGATGTCGGTGTGCGCGTAGTCGACGACGACCTCGAAGCCGCGGTCGACGGCGGCGGGGACGCGCTCGAATCGCCCTGGCACCTGGTTCATCGCGCTGACCGCGCGGGCCAGTATGTTCGGCGACATACCCATCTCGAGCGCGATCCCGGCGGCGCCGGCGACGTTGTGCACGTTGTAGTCGCCGAGCAGCGGGATGCTCAGCTGCAGCCGTCCGTTGCGCGGCGTCACCAGCTCGAAGACCGTGCGCGCGCCGTCGCGACGCTCGTCCTCGATCCGGTAGTCGGCCGTCAGCGCCGCCCCGAAGGTGAGCGTGCCGGGGATCTCGTGCGCCAGGCGCGCACCCCACTCGTCATCCGCGTTGGCGAGCTTCGGTCCGTCGGTCCACTCGAAGAGCCGGCGCTTGGTCAGGTAGTAGGCCTCCATCGTGCCGTGCAGATCGAGGTGGTCGCGGGTGAGGTTGGTGAAAAGTGCCGCGGCATAACGAGTTCCGTCCACCCGATGCAGATGTATGCCGTGCGAGCTGGTCTCCAGGACCACGTGCTGCACACCCGCGTCACGCATCCGGGCCAGGTTGGCCTGCACGACGGTGGCCTCACCCGTCGTACGCACGGCCATCTCGTGGTGCTCCGCGATGATGATCTCGGCGGTGGTCATCAGGCCGGTCGCGGCCTCGCCGTACGCACCGCTGAGGATCGCGTGCAGCACGTAGGAGCTGGTGGTCTTGCCGTTGGTGCCGGTGACGCCGTAGACCGTCAGGTCATGCGAGGGGTGTCCGGCGAGCTCGGTCGCGAGCGCCGCGAGCGCCACCCGGTCGTCGGGCACGACGGCCGTCGGGATGCCGTCGATCGGCTCCTCGGCAACCACCAGCGCGGCACCTCGCTCCATCGCCTGCGGCGCGAAGTCGGCACCGCGGCTGGTGAACCCGTTGATGGCGACGAATGCGCCGCCGGGCACGACTGCACGTGAGTCATGGGTGACTGCGACGATCGGCCCGGAGAGAGGGGGCACCTCGACTCCGAGCACGCGCGCAACGCTCTTCTGGTCCAACGACACCGTGGGAGCGTACCCGCCACGGGGCCGACGGCGGACGGTGGGCGCGCGGTGCGCGGGCGCATCGGAGCGCGTCCCGATATCACCGTCTAGGGATTTCTAGTGTTGTCGCGATACTCCCCTACACGACGGCATCGAGCACGCCGGTAGGTCACGAACAGATTTCGACGGCGGCTCGGCGTGGGAACGCGACAAACAGCGTGTCAGACTCATGCCGAGCGACCGCGATTCCCGGAAGGTTGTCCCAACCCGCCGGTAACCTCCGGTCCGGTATACCTCCAGCAGCCGACTCGAAAGCGCCATGACTGAGCACGAACACGACGTTCCGCCGCGCCCGGCGTTCGTCCTGCAAGTGCGCACCGACCCCAGCGGCGCACCGACGGCCTGGCTGGACGACGAGCAGATCACCGTCCCGCCCGGAGTTGGCATCCACCGCGCCCTGATCCGTGCCGCGCGCCGGCGCGCCGATCGCACCCAGCCGGGACACACGATCCGGGTCGCGGGTATGACGCCGGACGGCGCGACGTTCCACCTCGCGATCGGACCGGACGGCGAGGCGTGGGAAGTGCCGCCGCCGGAGATGGTTGCCCCCACGGACGACACCGCGGACGACACCTCGGCCGGCACGTCGAAGGACACGGCCGCCGCCTCGGCCGAACCGGCCGGTGGACCCGTCCCGGACGAGATCTCGCACGTCATCGAGTTGCAGGACCGCGAGGAGGGACTCGTCGGCCTCGTCGACGACGAGGAGGTCTCGTTGACGCCGGGCACCGACCCCTACGACCAGTTGCTGCGCGAGGCGCGGCGCCGGGCCGACCGCCACGCCCCGGGCGAGACCGTCCGGGTGCTCGGCCGGACTCCGGGCTCCCGGGTCTGGCACATCGCACTGACCCCGGACGGCACCCCACAGGTGGTGGCCCCGGTCCAGCAGCGTGCGGAGACGCGGACGGACACGCGTACCGAGCCGCGCACCGAACCGATGGCCCCCGTCAACGCGTTCCGTCCGGCGGACCCCGCACCGGCGGTCGAGGAGCCGGAGCCGCAACCGGCATACGCACTCGAGGACGACGAACCGACCGAGGCGCTGACCCCGCCGACGCAGGCGCTCACCGACGACCACGGTCGTCCGATCCCGACGACGACGGCGCCCTCGACCGCGCCGCACGGCTTCGACCAGCCCGCTGCCCCGGCGTGGTCGGACGAGGACGACACCTTCGACGGCCAGGACACCTCACCGGAACCGGAGCCTGCGGGGACACGGGACGGGCGAGGACCGTCGCGTCGTTCGCTGCTGCTCGGCGGCGCCGGCGCGGTCGTGCTGGCCGGCGCGGCGGCTGCGGGGTTCTTCGCACTGCGCTCCGACGGTGACGGCACCACCGGCCGGCCGACGCCCACGGTGTCGGGGACGCCACTGCCGGACAGCATCCGCCCGCCCGCCGGCCTGCCCGCCAGCTACCTCTGGTCGGTGGTGAAGATCTCCGACGTCTCGCCGCAGCTCGTCGTGACCGCCAAGCAGTTGGTCGTCACCGTCGACAACGACACGACCGGTGGCATTCAACTGGTCTCCCTGGATCCGGCGTCGGGCAAGTCGCAGTGGAAGGCCGACCTCCCGGTCGACGCGGTCGTGGCCGATGGTCCGGCCCTGGTCCCGATCGACGGGACCGATCTGATCGTCCTGACCACGCAGACGCAGATCATCGCCTACCCCCTCGCCGGCGGCGACCCCAAGACCTGGCCGCTGGAGCAGAAGTGGAGCACTGCGCTGGCTCCGAGCGGCGTGATCGTCACCAAGCCGGGCGACCGCAAGTCCGCCTACATCCTGTATGGCGACAAGCTCACCCCGCGTGTACTGCCCACGGGCACCAACCCGGTGGCCGTGCTCGCCGACGGCACACTCGTCGCGACCAACTCGCAGGGCAAGGTCTGGCTCAGCAAGGACGCCACGACCGCTCCCGAGCCGCACACCCTCAAGGCGCCGAGTGGCACGACACCGGGCACCTTCATCGCGGCCACCCGCGACCAGCTGATCACCGCCTTCGTGCCAAAGAACGACCCGAAGGCGTCGCGGGTGCGGACCTTCTCGTTGCCCCAGCTGCAGCCGCGCATCACCACCGCGCCGATCGAACCCGCTGTGTTCCCTGCGAATTTCATGCTCGCCCCGGACGAGACCTGGGCCGTCGCAGGCAACACCTGGGTCGACATGACCACGGGCGACAGCCACATCATCGCGGCGAAGTGGTCACCGATCGGGATCTCGCAGTTCAACTCGTGGAGCAAGTCCGGCGACAACGTCCTGACGGCAACCAACCGGGGCAAGTCGGTCCAACCCGCCAAGCAGTCCAACGGCCAGGTCGCCGTGCCCAAGGGCGGCACCGCGAAGGTCGCCTACTGCGTCGCGTCGATCGGCAGCGACACCACCCTGTATGCCGTCCCGATCAAGGGCTGACCGCGACAACACGGTCTCCCTTGCGAGAATGACGCCGTGCTCACGACCGGATTGTTCGTGGTCGCGGTCCTGCTCACCTGGCCGGTCCCGCGGCTGCTACCGCGCCTGACCGCGCTGGAATACGTCCCGGGTCCGGGTCTGCTTCTGTGGCAAGCGATTTCGTTGTCCGCAGTCTTCGCGTCCGTGTGCCTTGCACCGCTCGCGATCCTGCAGGTCGTCCGGGACGGACGGCAGATCCCGGCCCCGGCCGCGAACATCCCGCTACTGCTCGTCGGTCTGCTGATCTCCGGCCTGATCGTCGCGCGACTGTTGCTGCAGGGTCACCGGATCGGCCGGAACCTGCGCGCGGCACGACGCGAGCATGCCGAGCTCGTCGACCTGCTGGGTGACCCGCGGGCGGAGGCGCCATACGACTCGGTGACGGTGTTGGCCCATCCGACGCCCACGGCCTACTGCATTCCGGGCAAGCGACGCCGAGTCGTGTTGACCGACAGCACTATTCGCGCTTTGCCGGGCGAGGACCTGGCTGGCGTGCTGGCGCACGAGCGAGCCCACCTGCGGCTCCGGCACGACCTGGTCCTGGAGTTCTTCACCGTGCTGCACACGGCAGTGCCTCGCGCCATACGCAGTGATCGCGGCATGCAGGAGGTGCGGTTGCTGATCGAGCTGCTCGCCGACCGCGCCGCGTGCCGCACGGTCGGGCCGGTGCCGGTGGCCCGGGCGCTGGTGCACCTGTCGGACGGTGCGCACCCGGACGCGATGCTCGGGGCGAACGGCGCTCCGGCGGTCCGCCGGATGGAGCTGCTGGCCGACAACGGTTCGCACCGGCGGTTGTCCGTGGTGGTCCTCGCGGTTGCCGTGTTGGTCGTGGTGGCCACCGGCGTCACTGCGTGGGGGGCGCTGCTCGGAGTCGGTTGACGGCCCTGCGTCAGCGTCCGTGCCGGCGCTCGACCTCGGCGAGTCCGGCACGCAACACGTCGATGTCGTCCGCGGAGGCGTTGTCCAGGAAGCTGAGCAGCGCCGCCTTGCGGTCGTCCGGCGCCAGCGACGCCAGGCTCGACTGCAGCACCTCGGCGGTGAGCTGGTCGCGCGTCGACGCGGCGCGGTAGCGCCAGGCACGGCCGGCACGCTCCCGCCCGACGAGATCCTTCTTGGCCAGCCGGTCGAGCACCGTCATCACCGTGGTGTAGGCCAAATCACGGTCGACGAGCCGCTCGTGGACCTCGCGGACCGACAGCCAGCCGCCCTCCGGGAGCGCCCACAACTGCTCCATGACCGCACTCTCCAGATCACCGAGTCCGGACCGTCCCTGCCTCACCACGACGACACCGTAACCCGCTCGTCCGCAGCGCTCGGCAGCCGTATGGCGAACTCCCGGTCCGGCGCCAGGTCCCCGACGCCCTGATGGGAGACAGCAACGACGGAGGCGCCGGCCGCGGCGACGCGCAGGTCGTGCATCACCGCTCGCGCGGTGGGCGAATCGAGGTGTGCGACGGGCTCGTCCAACAGCAGGATCGGGCGCGCGGACAGCAGGGCACGAGCGATCGCGAGGCGGGTGCGTTCGCCCCCGCTGAGGTTCCGGCCGCCACCGAGTTCGGTGGCCAACCCCTCCGGCAGGGTCGCCAGCCACCGGCCGAGCCCGGCGTCGACGAGTGCCCGCGCGATCTGCTGGTCGGTGCCGCTCGGGCGCGCCAGGAGCAGGTTGGCGCGGACCGTGCCGGCGAAGACGTGCGGTTCGTCGTCGACGATCGCCAGCCGGGCGCGCACGTCGACGAGTCGACTGCGCTGTACGTCGGCCCCGTCGAATGTGTAGTCACCGGAGGCGATCTCGAGGTGTCGGGCGAGGACCGCCAGCAGGGTCGACTTGCCGGCGCCGTTCGGGCCGGTGACGCTGACCCGGTCACCGGGCTCGAGGCGGAAGTCGTCGACGGCCAGGTCCGTGGTGTCGCCGGTCCAGGAGGCACGAACGTCGCGCAGCCGGACCCGGTCCGGCCCTCCCGGCAGGTCGACGGGTGCCTCGGGGTCGTGCACCCTGGGTGACTGCTCGGCGAGGTCCCGCAGCCGGGCATGCGCCCACCGCCCACGGGCCGCCGCGCCGATGGCATCGGGCAGCGTCGCGAGCACGTCGGTGAGCGCGAGTGGTCCCAGCACCAGCAATGCGGCGATCGGCGCCGTCAGCTCCCCGCTCGCCATACCGTCGCGAGCGACGAGCGCGGTCAGGACGGTGGCTGCTCCGGCCAGCGCGGTGGTCAGGGCGATCCCGGTGGCCCGTCCGCGCGCTTGCCGGATCGTCGCGCGGGTGCTCTCACGAGCCGCGTCGTCGAGCTGTCGGAGCAATGGTTCGGCGGCCGCGATCGCTTGCACCGCAGGCAGATTCGTGGTGACGAGCTGTGCGGAGCGGTGGACCTTCGCCCGCGCTCGGAGGGTATGCCGCTGGCCGTCGCTCTCCAGCCGGTAGTCCCACCAGCCGACCAGGGCGACGGCGAGAACGACGAGGCCGAGGACCAGCCCACTCGCCGGGTGGAGCACGGTCACGACACCCAGCGTCAGCGCAGCGGCGATGGCACAGCCGAGGAACGGGACCAACGCCCGGACCTGCACGTCGACCTCGTCATCCAGGTCGCTCACGGCGCCGGTCAACACGTCGGCCCGGCGGCGCCGGCCCAGCCCGGCGGGTGTCAACGGGATCAACCTCGCGAAGAGCGTCGCCCGGCGCTCGACGAGATCGCCGAGCGCGGCGTCGTGGGAGCGGATCCGTTCGGCGTAGCGCAGCACCGGCCGTCCGATGCCGAACGCCCGCACGCAGACGATGGCCACCAGCAGGGTCAACACCGGCGGCCGGGTGCTCGCCTGCACGATCAGCCAGCCGGAGGTCGCGGTCAGGGCGACGCCGCACACGGAGGCGAGTGCGCCGATCAGCGCCGCCGGCAGCACGCCCGGCACCGGCCGCCACACAGAGGCAGAGGTCCTTGAGGAGGTCGCGAGCTCCGCCCTGAGGGCTCGCGAGGGACGAGCGAGCGTCTCGAGGTCCCGCTCGTCGGAAGAAGGGCCAAGAGACCTCGAGACCCTTCGAGACGCCGGATCGTCCCTCACCGGCTCCTCGGGGGTCTCTTCGGTCGTCGCTGACTCCAGCCGAATCAAGCTGTCCGCCAACGACATCAGCCGCTGATCGTGCGTGGCCGCGACTACGGTGCGGGTGCGCGCGAGGTGCCGGATCATGGACTCGACCTGCTGCTGCATGGCGGTGTCCAGATGCGCGGTCGGCTCATCCAGCAGGACGACCGGGGCGTCCGACAGCTTCGCCCGGGTCAGGGCGAGGAGCGCGCGTTGCCCCGCGGACAGGCCGAAGCCGTCGTCCCCGACGATCGTGTCAAGGCCGTCCGGCAGGCGGCGCAGCGGCTCCGGAAGCCAGTCCGTCCCCGGCGGCAACTCCGTTGCCACGGTGAGGTTCTCGGCGATGCTGCCCGGCATCAGGAAGGGTCGCTGGGTCACGAAGTGCATCGGTGGCGCACTGACGGAACCGGTCGTGGGAGTGCGCACGCCGGCGAGCAACTCCAGCAGAGTCGTCTTCCCACAACCCGACGGCCCGGTCAGCACGGTCAGCCCGGTGCGACAGTCCAGATCGAGATCACGGATGACCAGCTGCTGCTCCCCCGGGTAGCGATAGCCCAGACTCTGTGCGCGCACCGCCGTTCCGGACGTCGCCCGGCGTGCGGGCCGCGTCGAGTCGTCGGCGAGCAGCTCCTCGATCGCCTGTGCACCGTCCGCCGCCGCGTGGAACTCCTGTCCCACCCTGCGGATCGGCCAATACGCCTCCGGCGCCAGGAGTATGGCGACCAACCCCACCTCGAGGCTCAGTCCGCCGTTCACCAGCCGCAGCCCGACCGAGACCGCGACGATCGCCACCGAGATCGTGGCGAGCAGTTCCAGCGCAGCCGAGCTGAGGAACGCCGTGCGCAACGTCCGGATCGTCGCCGCACGCCACCGCCGGCCGACGGTACGCACCAGGCCGACCTGGTGCTCTGCGCGCTGGTAATTGACCAGAGTGGGAAGACCACGCATCACATCGAGGAAATGCCCTGTCAGTCGGTCGGTTTCACGCCACCGGGCGGCTGTCTCGTCCCGGGTGTGCATTCCGATGAGCGCGGCGAAGAGCGGCAGCAGCGGCAATGTGAGCACCACGATCAGCGCGCTGACCCAGTCCGTGACGGCCAGCGCCACCAGCGCGAATGCGGGGACCACGGCGGCGCTGATCAAGGTCGGCAGATATCGGGCGACATACGGCTCGACCGCAGCAGTCCCCTGTGTGGCGCGGGTCGTCATGACGGTCTCACTCGGACGCGTCTCGATCGTGCCACCCAGCCAGCGACTCATCGCACGGCGGCGGAGCAGGTTGCCGACATACGAACCTGCCCAGGCCGCAACGCGTTCCGCCGCCCCTCCGACGATCGCCCGCAGCGCGAAGACTGCCGACACGAACACCGCCGGCCCCAGCAGCGAGTGTCCGCGCACCACGGCAACGACGATGCCGGCGACCGCGACGGCCTGCGCGATCGCGAGCGCACCCTGCACCACACCGATCACGCTGAGCGCGGCCAACGGGCGACGTACCCGCGGTTCGGCTCGCAGCAGTCGGGTGTCGAACGGGCGCGCGGATCCGCCTGCAGCCGTCACGTCGTCGGCCCGGTTCCCAGGGTCCGCTGATCCGCCGGCACATCGACCGTCGCGAGCGGATCCGTCTGTGGCGCAATGTGATCGGTGCTGATCCGCTTGCGGAAGACCCAGTAGTTCCACGCCGTGTAGAGCAACATGATCGGGGTGAAGACGACCGCCGCCCCGGTCATGATCTGCAAGGTCAGGTGCGAGCTCGCGGCGTTGTGCACCGTCAGGTTGTATGCCGCGGAGGTGGTGCTCGGCATGACATCGGGGTATGCCGCCAGGAAGTAGGTCGCGGTGGCCGCGCCGATCGTCAGGAACGTGCCCCCGAACGCCAGGCCGTCCTTGTCCAACCGGTCCGCGACCAGCGCGCCGAGGAAGCAGACCACGCCGATGATCGTGACGATCCACGACCAGACGGTGCCGGTGTGCACGTTGATCCACACCAGCAGCGCCACAGCGAGCAACGCCGCAACGGGAGCGGCCAGGCGGGCGATCCGCCGCGCGTCCTCGTGGACCGAGCCGCTGGTCTTGAGCGCGAGGAAGAACGCGCCGTGCACCAGCGAAAGCGCCACGAACGCAACGCCGCCCAGCAGACTCATCGGATTGAGCAGGGTGAAGAACGTGCCGGTGAAGTTCCCGCTGCGGTCGACCGGCACCCCGTGGATCAGGTTGGTCAGCGCGATGCCGACCAACAGCGGCGGCAGAACGGAGCCACCGACTATCACGGCGTCCCAGGCCGATCGCCACCGGTCGCTGTCGCGCTTGTAGCGGTATTCCAGGCCCATGTTGCGCAGGATCAGCGCAACCAGCAGCAACAGCATGGCGAGGTAGAAGCCGCTGAACATCGTTGCGTACCAGGCGGGGAAGGCCGCGAACATCGCCCCTCCGGCGGTGATCAGCCACACCTCATTGCCGTCCCAGAACGGACCGATCGTGGTGAGCATCAGCCGCCGCTTGTCGTTGGTCTCGGCCTTCGTACGGCCGCGACCGATGATCGCCAACAACATGCCGACACCGAAGTCGAAGCCCTCCAGGATGAGGTAGCCCGCCCAGAGCACGCCGATGAGGATGAACCAGAACGTTTCCAGAGACATCGCGAATTCCCTTCAGCATCAGTGATGCCCGGGGCGCAGGGTGGCTGGCAGCAAGCTGCCTGCCACCCTGCGCCCCGGACCTCCTGTGCTCATCATTTTTCAAAGTCAGTACGAGAACGCCAGCGGCTCGTCGTCCGCGGACTGCTTCGTGGGTTTGTAGGGGTCTGCGCCGCGGCGGGTGTAGTCGAGCATCAACTTGATCTCGACGACCGCGAGCCCGGCATACAGGATCGTGAAGACGACCATCGAGGTGATCACCGAGCCGACGCTGACGCTCGGCGAGACGCCGGACGAGGTCGTCATGACGCCGTACACCAGCCACGGCTGACGACCGGTCTCGGTGAAGATCCAGCCGAAACTGTTGCCCAGCACGGGAAGCAGTGGCGCCGCGATGCCCGCGAGCACCAGCCACCGCGGGATCTCCGAGCGGCCCTTGCGAGTCAGCCAGAGCACCACGACCGAGATCAACGACGCCAGCATGCCGATGCCGATCATCAATCGGAAGGACCAGTAGGCCAGCGGGATGTTCGGGGTGAACACGGCGTCGGCGGGTTGCACGTAGTGAGCGGGTTGTCCGCGCTGGGCGGCCGCCTTCTCGATCTGACCGGGCAACTGACGTTTGAGGTCGTCGATGCCCTGGACCTTGCCGTTGAACGAGCCGGTGCCGAGGAAGCTGAGCACGCACGGCACGGTGATGGAGAACTTCTCGTGCTCACCGTCGAGCGAACCGATGGTGAAGATCGAGAATTCCGCGCAACTGTCCCGGGTCTGGTAAAGCGCTTCTGCCGCAGCCATTTTCATCGGCTGCACCTCGGTCATCACCTTGCCCTGGGTGTCACCTGTGATGGAGACGGCGAGGCCGGCGAGCAGCGTGACGACGGCGCCGACACGCGCCGCCTTGCGATACATCTGGATGTCGTGGGGGTGCTTGCGCATCGACCACAGACCGACACCCATCACCATCGCGCCACCGCAGAGGTATGCCGCGGCGAGCACGTGCGGGAAGGTCACGAGCTGCACCTTGTTGGTGAGTACGGCGACGAAGTCGGTCAGTTCGGCGCGACCGGTCGCCCGGTTGTACTTGTAGCCGACCGGGTGCTGCATGAAGGAGTTGGCGGCGAGGATGAAGTATGCCGACAGGACCGTCCCGATGTGCACGATCCAGATGCACGCCACGTGGATCTTCTCCGGGATACGCCCCCAGCCGAAGATCCACAGGCCGAGGAACGTCGACTCCATGAAGAACGCCAGCAGCGCCTCGAAGGCCAGCGGCGCCCCGAAGATGTCACCGACGAACTTGCTGTAGTCGGACCAGTTCATCCCGAACTGGAACTCCTGCACGATGCCGGTGACCAGCCCGAGGGCGAAGTTGATCGTGAAGAGCTTGCCGAAAAACTTTGCCAACCGGAGCAATTCGGGCCGGCGGCGGCGCAGGTACCACGTATGGAATCCGGCGACCATCGCCGAGAGGCCGATCGTGATCGGCACGAACAGGAAGTGGTAGACCGTCGTGATCGCGAATTGCCATCGCGCCAGATCGAGGGCGTCCACGCCGCCTCCTCCATTGACTACTACGAATTGTCGTAGCCAACGGTACTACTACGTTGCGTAGTTGGCGAGGGACGTTGGTCCCTGACCCGGCCGACCGGAGCGGAGGTACCCGGTCAGAGCACGTCGTGGCCGGGGTGCGGCTCGGCGGGAATGGTGCCGAGCCGACCGGCCTGGAAGTCCTCGAACGCCGTGATCAGTTCCTCGCGGGTGTTCATCACGAACGGACCGTATGCCGCGACGGGCTCGCGGATCGGGCGGCCGCCTATGATGTAGAGCTCCAGACTGGGGCTGCGCGACTCCTGGCTGTCGTCCGCGGCAACCTCGATGACATCTCCGGGCCCGAAGACGGCCAGCTGGCCCATTTCGATCGGACGGCGCCCTGCGCCAACGGATCCGCGGCCGGCCAACACGTAGACGAGCGCGTTGAAGTCCTTGCGCCACGGCAGTTGGACGCGCGCGCCCGGCGCCACGGTCGCGTGCACGACCGAGATCGGGGTGTGCGTGATGCCCGGACCCTCGTGGCCGTCGACCTCGCCGGCGATGACGCGCAGCAGCGCACCACCGTCCGGACTGGACAGCAGCGCGACCTCCTTACCGCGGATGTCCTGGTAGCGCGGGTCGGACATCTTCATCGTGCTCGGCAGGTTGACCCACAGCTGCAGGCCGTGGAAGAGACCGCCGGACATCACGAGCGACTCCGGCGGCTTCTCGATGTGCAGCAGCCCGGACCCGGCGGTCATCCATTGGGTGTCGCCGTCGGTGATGCGGCCACCGCCGCCGGCACTGTCCTGGTGCTCGAAGATGCCGTCGATGATGTAGGTGACGGTCTCGAAGCCGCGGTGCGGGTGCCACGGAGTGCCCTTCGGCTCACCGGGCGCGTATTCCACCTCACCCATCTGATCCATGTGGATGAACGGATCGAGATCCGCCATCGAGACTCCGGCGAACGCACGGCGCACCGGGAAACCTTCACCCTCGAACCCTTGCGGGGCGGTCGTGACCGACCGGACCGCACGCGGCTGCGCACCCGGCTCGGGCACGGAGACTCGCGGGAGGGTCAGGATGTTCGACACTGTGACAGCAGGCATGTGCGGTCCAACTTACTTCAGATTTGAATTATTCCGTGGTCGGTTCCCGCAGCCGGGTCTTCAGCCGGCCGAAGACCGCATCGAGCGTGGCGACCTCATCGGCGCTGAGGTCGTCCAGGAAGAGTTCGCGCACCGCCATCAGGTGCGACCGACTCGATCTGTCGAACGTCTCCCGTCCGACGTCGGTCAGACACGCATGTATGACGCGCGCGTCCTGCGCGTCCCGCTTGCGGCATACGAGACCACGACGTTCGAGTACGCCGACCTGATAACTCAGCCGGCTGCTGGAGAAGACCATCGCGTGCGCCAGATCGCCCATCCGCAGTTGCTCGTCCGGGGCTTCGCGGAGCGCCAGCAGCAGGTTGTACTCGGCAAGGGTGAGGTCCGAGGTCGCCCGGAACCGGTCGTCGAGGGCCTGTTGCAACAGGACGCTCGACTCCAGATAGGAGCGCCAGGCCTGCACACGGGAGACGGTCGCCATCGCATGCAGCTTAATCTCAAATTTTGCAAAGTTCACCGGAAGTTATCGTGTCCGAATGACGACGTTGCAACGCCTGGAGCCGCGCGAGGTTCCGCTCGGCGGCCTGCGGGCCATGCTGGTCCGGCGCACGATCCCGCACCGCGATCGGACGCTGGTCGGTGCGTGGTGCTTCGCCGATCACTTCGGGCCGTCGACCACGCCGATGGACGTCGCTCCGCACCCGCACTGCGGACTGCAGACGGTGACGTGGCTCTTCGACGGCGAGGTCGAACACCGCGACAGCGCGGGCAACGTGCAGCTCGTCCGACCGGGCGAGGTCAACCTGATGACCGCCGGCAACGGCATCAGCCATTCGGAGGTGTCCCGCTCGGACAACCTGCGCGGCGTGCAGTTGTGGGTGGCGCAACCCGACGCGGATCGCAACGGCACCAACGGTTTCGACCACTTCTCCACCCCGGAGATACCGTTGCCGGTGATGTCGGGTGAGGCGACCGCACGGGTCTTCGTCGGCGAACTGGCGGGTGCGACGTCGCCGGTGCGGACGTTCAGCCCGTTGGTGGGCGCGCAGATCGAGCTGGCTCCCGGCACCGCCGTCGACATCGCGGTCGACCCGTCCTTCGAGCACGCCGTGCTGCTCGACGACGGTGACCTGACGATCGCTCCCGGCGATGCCATGGAAGAGGAAGCGCTGGTGCTGGAGCATGCCGAGCTCGGGCTGGTCGACTCCGGTCGCGAGTTGATCCGCTTCATGTCCGGCGACGTGCCGGCGCGCGCCATACTCATCGGCGGCGTGCCGCTGGACGAGGACATCGTCATGTGGTGGAACTTCGTCGCCCGCAGCCACGAGGAGATCGTCGCCGCACGTGACGAATGGCAAGCGGGCTCAGGGCGATTCGGTCACGTCGAAGGGTATGACGGCCCGGTCGACCGAATCCCCGCTCCTGAGCTGCCGCCGCTGCGACTCAAGCCCCGCAAACCCCGCCCCTGAGGTGGCCGAGGAGCGAGGAACGAGCGTCTCGAGGTCCCTCATGTCGGAGCGACCTCGAGACGTTCGCTCGTCCCTCGCGAACTCCTCGGCCATCTCCGTGGTCAGGCCACGCGGTGCTCGGGCGACTTGGTGAGTGACGGGTCGCGCTGCGCCAGGCTGCCGAGCGCATCGTCGATCTTGGCCATCACGTCCGCGTCCAGCTTCACTCCGGAGGCCTTGACGTTCTCGGTGACCTGCTCCGGCCGGGAGGCACCGATGAGCGCGCTGGCGACGTTGTCATTCTGCAGCACCCAGGCGACGGCAAGCTGCGCCATCGTCAGGCCGAGGTCGGCCGCGATGGGCGCGAGTTTCTGCACGCCCGTGAGGGTTTCGTCGTTCAGGAAGCGCGCGATCATGTCCGCGCCGCCCTTCTCGTCGGTCGCGCGACTGCCGGCGGGCGGCTGCTCGCCCGGCTTGTACTTCCCGGTCAGGATTCCCTGCGCCACGGGCGACCAGACGATCTGCGAGATGCCCAGCTCGGCCGAGGTCGGCACGACCTGCTCCTCGATGACCCGCCACAACATCGAATACTGCGGCTGGTTCGAAATCAGCTGGAAACCAAGGTCTTTCGCGAGCTTGTGGCCTTCGCGCAGTTGCTCAGCCGTCCACTCGCTGACTCCGACATACAGCACCTTGCCCTGCCGGACCAGGTCCGCGAAGGCCTGCATGGTTTCTTCCAGCGGCGTCTCGTAGTCGTAGCGGTGCGCCTGGTAGAGGTCGACGTGGTCCGTGCCCAGCCGCTGCAGCGAGCCGTTGATCGACTCGGTGATGTGCTTGCGGGACAAGCCGGTGTCGTTGTGGCCCTTCGGCCCGGTCGGGAAGTAGACCTTGGTGAAGATCTCCAGGCTCTCGCGACGCTGACCCTTCAGCGCCTCGCCGAGCACGGTCTCCGCCGCGGTGTTGGCGTAGACGTCCGCGGTGTCGAATGTCGTGATGCCCGCGTCGAGCGCAGCGCGCACGCACGCGATCGCGGCGTCGTTCTCGACCTGGGACCCGTGGGTCAGCCAGTTGCCGTAGGTGATCTCCGAGATCTTCAGACCTGAATTGCCGAGGTAGCGAAACTCCATGTCTCCCACCGTACGGTGGCAGTCTCAAGACGCCGCCGGCACCGTCTCTACGGGCTGGGTGCGGTCGGCCGGCGTGAGCCGTGCGGGCAGGTTCTCCCAGCCGCGCAGGATGCGGGTCGGACGACGTTCCGCGCCGGGCAGCAGCTCGACGGTGCCGAACCGGTCGTAGAAGGCACGCAGTCCGACCTGCCCCTCCATCCGTGCGAGCGACGCGCCCAGACAGTAGTGCCGCCCGGCCGAGAACGACAGGTGATCACCGGCGTTCGCCCGCCCGATGTCGAACCTGTCCGGGTCGGCGAACACCTTCGGGTCACGGTTGGCGCCGGCGAGGACGGTGATGACCAGCTCCGCCTCCTTGAGGCGCTGCCCGACGATCTCGGTGTCCCGGCTGACCTGTCGCCCGGTCAGCAGCACCGGCGGGTCGTAACGCAGGACCTCCTCCACCGCGTTTGCCCAACCGGAGGGGTCGTCGCGCAGCAACTGCAGCTGCTCCGGGTGCTCGTCGAGCAGCCGAATGCCGTTGCCCAGCAGGTTGACCGTCGTCTCGAAGCCGGCCGCGAGCACCAGTCCGGCGGTTGCCTTCAACTCGCGTTCGGTCAGCTGTGCGCAGTCGTCGCTGGCCTGCACGAGCTGGCTGAACAAGTCGTCGCCCGGGTGCTTGCGCAGCCGACCGAGGTGGTCGCCCAACCAGGCGTCGAACTCGTCGAGCGAGTCCTCGACGTCGCGGAAGTCGCGCCAGCTCAGACCCATGTCGAGGCTGGGCGCCGCGCCGGCACCGAGCCGCAGCACCAGGCCGCGGTCCCGCTCCGGCACGCCGAGAATCTCCGAGATGACCTCGACCGGGAGCTTCGCGCAGTACGACTCGACCAGGTCGACCGGGCGGTCGGCCGGTATGTCGGCCAGCAGGTCGGCCGCGATCTGCTCCGTGCGTACGCGCAACTTCTCGACCGCCCGTGCGGAGAAGACCCGGGTCACCAGCTTGCGGTAGCGGGTGTGGTCCGGCGGTTCGACCGCGAGCAGCGATGGCGACTCGACCGGGTTGAGCCCGTCCCGCTTCGCCCATCGTCCGATCCGACCGAGGACGGTGCCTTCCTCGAAGACGAAACCGGCATGAACATCGTTGCTGCTCAACGTTTCCCGCACCGCAGCATGGTCGACGGTGATGTGCCCCAGACGCCATTTCGCCATCGTGCCCTCGGCGCGGATCTCGTTCAGCAGCGGCACGAGCTCGCGGGTGCTGACCTGCTCCGCCTCGGTCGACATACGACCCTGGAAGTCGCCTTTGCGCGCCGCCATACGCATCAGGCCGCCGGGCAATCCGTGCCCGAGGCCCCACCGCACGCCGCGCTTCACATGATCTGCCGGGTTCATCGCGCCTCCGCGTTTACAACAGGTGTAGTGATCCACTTCACAGTAGGCGGGAAAGCCGCTCGACGCCACCCGTTGCCGTCGGAAACCTCCGCGATCAGCTCGCGGCGCGTGCCCGTCGCCGGCCGTACTCGGCAAGCGCAGCGTCGAGATCGCCCTCGTCGAACGCCGGCCACATCTTGTCGCTGAACACGATCTCCGCGTGTTCGCTCTGCCACGGGAAGAAGCCCGAGATGCGCCGCTCCCCACTGGTACGGATCACCAGATCGATGTCCTTGATCGGCCCACCCGGCAGTCGACTGCCGATCGCCGCGATGAGCGCCTCGCCGTCATGGACCGCGCCGTCACGCAGCAGGTCACGGACCGCATCGACGAGGTCCTGTTTCGGGTCGTACCCGATAGCGAGGGTGAGGTGGCTGCGCCGATCGGCGGTGTCCCGCATCGCATCGCGCAGCGCAACGGCACAGCTCGTCGGCAGCAGGTCGAGATCCCCCGCGACGTGCAGTTGCCATTCGCCCGTCTCGCGGACCCGCGCCGGCACCAGGGTCTCGAGCAGGTGGAACAGGTAAGCGACCTCGTCACCGTCGCGTTTGCGAATGTTGTCCGCCGACAGGACATAGACGCTCGCATGCCGTATGGCGCGAGCCGTCAACCACCGCAACAGATCCGCGAGGTGATCCGCGCCCGCGCGGTGGCCGGCACTGGCTCCGGCGAGACCCGCCGCCTTCGCCCAGCGACGGTTGCCGTCCATGATCACGCCGACATGCGTGGGACGTGCACCGATGGTCGATCCCGAGGTCCTCATGCCGAGATTCTCGCAGCGCAACCTGATCGCCAACTACGGTTGAGCACATGCCTCCCGATCGCAGCGAAGCTCCCGTGCCGACCGATCGCGCGCGGGCTCGCGAGCTCGGGCTGGCGCCGGGCACCGGCACACCCGGCCCGACCAACACGATCGTCGACGTCCCCGGCGTGCGTGTCGGTCAGGTGACGATCGACGAGGGCACGCGGCTGCACACCGGCGTGACCGCGATCGTGCCCGACGCCGTCGACGTCGCCGGCGGTCGTATGCCGGCCGGCCTCTTCGTCGGCAACGGTTACGGAAAGCTCGTCGGCGCAACGCAATTGGTCGAACTCGGGGAGATCGAGACGCCGATCCTGTTGACCGGCACGCTCTCCGCTTTCCGGACCGCCGACGCGCTCGTGTCCTATGTGCTCGAGAAGCCGGGCAACGAAGGTGTCGAGACGCTCAATCCGATCGTCGGCGAGACCAACGACGGATTCCTGTCCGACATACGCAGCCGGCCGATCACGGAAGCCCATGTCCGGCAAGCACTTCGGAGCGCGAGCACCGATCCGGTGGAGCAGGGGTGTGTCGGTGCAGGCACCGGCACGGCTGCGCTCGGTTTCAAGGGCGGCATCGGCAGTTCGTCACGCGTCGTGGATCTCGGCGGCTTCGGCACGTGCACGGTCGGTGTGCTCGCTCAGACCAACTTCTCCGGCACACTCACCGTGCGCGGCGTGCCGATCGACGCCACCGAGGCCCTTGGTCTCGACACACCCTCCTCCGCTTCGTCATCCCGAGCGATCGACCAGCGGGAACGAGGCAACTCGTGCATGCTGATCGTCGCGATCGACGCGGGGCTGGACTCTCGACAGCTCACCCGAGTCGCCACCCGCTCGGTCTTCGGTATGGCGCAAGTGGGTTCCGAATTTGCCCAGGGCAGTGGGGATTACGCGATCGCGTTCGACACGGGAGAGCGGCGCGGCATACCGGATGCACAGCTGGGACCGATCTTTGCCGCCGTACTCGAGGCGACTGCCGAGGCGCTGCTCGACTCACTCTTCCTGGCGACCACCACCGAGGGTTTCCACGGGTACACCAAGCACGCCGTGCCGCTGGATTTCGTGGCCGCCAAGTGTGCGGCCGCAGGCGTGTTCGACCGCTGACGGTCTCGATACACCTCCCCCGCTGTGCTCCTCCGGCACTCGACCCGCGCGGTGTGGTCTCGATACACCCTCCTCCGCTGCGCTCCCCCGGGCACTCGACCCGCGCGGTGTGGTCTCGATACACCCTCCTCCGCTGCGCTCCCCCGGGCACTCGACCCGCGCGGTGTGGTCTCGATACACCCTCCTCCGCTGCGCTCCCCCGGGCACTCGACCCGCGCGGTGTGGTCTCGATACACCCTCCCCGCTGCTCTCCCCCACTCTCGGCCACCTCTCACAGATGACCGAGGAGCACGTGAGGAACGAGCGTGCGTCTCGAGGTCCTCTCCGACCGGCGCGGTCAGGCGAACTTCAGCCGCAGGTCGTTGCCGAGGTGCCGGTAACCCAGGGCGCGGTAGATCTTGTTGGAGGTCGGGTTCACCAGCTCGGTGTAGAGCATGCACGTGTGCCCCTGCTCCTGCTGTCGACGACTCGCGGTCGCCACGACGGCGCTGGCGTAGCCGTGACCGCGTTCGGCCCGCGGCGTGTAGACGCCGGACACCCGGACCACCCCGCCGAACGGCGCACTCGCCCAGCACATCGCCACGGGACGCTCGCCAACGGTCCACAGACTGACGTTGCCGGCTGCGATCTGCCGCCGTGCCGTCGCCGAGGCGTCGATCGTCGTGTCGCCGATCTCCTGCATGAAGGCGCTCACCCACGACGAGACCAACGGCATGTCCGCGTCGTTCGCCGTCCGGTGCTCGCCCTCGACCGGCCAGGGCAACTCGGCCGGGACCGGCAGGTCGTAGACGCCCATGCCCTCGCGCCCGGAGATCTGCCGGCCCACCACCGGTAGGTAGCCGTCGGCGAACTCCAGTGCGGCCTCCTGCGGTCCGTTGACCCCGATCAGGTCGGCATCCGTCGCGGCCAGATATTCAGCGAGCGCCGTGACCGCACCCGGAATCGACTGCGGCAGGTGCAACGGGTGCGGCGGGGTCAGCATCGCAACCAACTCGGGCCGGCCCGTACCGCCCGTGACCACGAACCACTTCGGATCGACATACCGGCTCGGTTCGCGGATCAGTGAATCGGTGACGGTCGAAAAGACCGAATAGGCAACGGGATTCGCTGCGACGAGCTCGCTAGCCAGATCGCGCACTGCGACCGGATCGGTCGCCGCCTGCACCTGCCAATGCCCCTGATCCGCCATGCGAACGATGGTCGCAGGTCGCGGCGTGGCTGGCCACCGAGTTCCCGGACTGTGCCGGTGAATTCGGCCCCCGTCGAATCGTTGCGGCCCCTTGCCGGGCGCAGGAAGCTTGTCTCGTTGCAAACCGCCGGAGGGGAACGACGGGACCGGGCGCACGCTGTCCAACAGGGGGGACAGCGTGCGCCGCCCGTCCCGGGGGCCGCACCGCTTCCGCCCCGACACCTCCGCTGCCACCTCCATGTCGACACTGCCAGACTGGGCAGACCATCGAGGAAGGGCGAGGACGCAGTGTCGATCGAAGACGGCGAACGACGGATCGAAGAGGGAGTGCGCACCGATTTCCGGTCGCGCATGGACTACGGCGGCTATCTCGACCTCGACAAGCTGCTCGACTCGCAGCACCCGGTCAGCGATCCCGTCCACCCGGACGAGTTGCTCTTCATCATCCAGCACCAGACGACCGAGCTGTGGTTCAAACTCGTCCTGCACGAGTTGGAGTCGGTGCGCACCTATCTGCAGACCGACGACGTGAGCCGGGCCCGCAAGGCGCTCGCTCGGGTGAAGCACATCTTCCGTACCCTGGCCGAGCAGTGGTCGGTGCTGGCGACCCTCACACCGAGTGAATATGCAGAGTTCCGAGGCTTTCTCGGCTCTGCATCCGGTTTCCAGTCCTACCAGTACCGCTCGGTCGAGTTCATCCTCGGCAACAAGAACGCCGGCATGCTGCCGGTCTTCGCGGCGAAGCCGGAGCAGCAGGACCGGCTGCGCGAACTCCTCGACTCACCGACCGTGTATGACGCCTTCCTGCGTTTCCTCGTCGCACACGGCCATGACATCCCGGCGCAGATCCTGGACCGGGACGTCCGACAGGCGTGGGTCGAGCAACCCGACCTGATCCCGGCCTTCCGACGCATCTACGAGGACCCGAGCGCGCATTGGGCCGAATACGCCATGTGCGAGGACCTGGTCGACCTCGAGGACGCCTTCCAGTTCTGGCGGTTCCGGCACCTGCGCACCGTGCAACGCACGATCGGCTACAAGACCGGCACCGGCGGCAGCTCCGGCGTCGACTTCCTCAAGCGTGCGCTGGACCTGACCTTCTTCCCGGAGCTCTACTCCGTGCGCACCCAGATCGGTGGCTGACATGACGAACGACATACTGGCTCAACTGCCGGATCACGTTGTCGCAGAGGCGAAGACACTGGATGCGGCCGATCCGTTGGCGGCATACCGGGACGAGTTCGTGCTGCCGGACGGAGTCGTCGCCTACCTGGACGGCAATTCCCTCGGGCGCCCCCTGCGAGCGACCGGCCGCCGGCTCGCACAGTTCGTCGACGACGAATGGGGCGAGCGGCTGATCCGTGCCTGGGACGAGTCGTGGATGGAGCAGCCGCTGCGCCTGGGTGACCTGATCGGGCAGGTGGCCCTCGGGGCCGCCGCCGGCCAGACGACGGTCGCCGACTCCACCACGGTGCTGCTCTACAAGCTGCTGCGCGCCGCAGTCGGCGCGCGCCCCGGACGCACCCGGATCGTCGCCGACACCGAGAACTTCCCGACCGACCGTTACGTCGTGCAGGGCATCGCCGCCGAGTCGGGTCTGACGATCGACTGGATCGAGCCCGACCCGGCGACCGGCGTCACGCCGGACGAGGTTCGTGCGGTGGTCACCGAGGACACCGCGCTCGTACTGCTGAGCCACATCACCTACAAGTCGGCCTTCATCGCCGACCTGCCGGCCATCACCCGGATAGTCCACGACACCGGTGCACTGGTGCTGTGGGACCTGTGCCATTCCGTCGGGCTGGCACCGATCGGGCTCGACGCCTCCGGGGTCGACCTCGCCGTCGGGTGCACTTACAAGTACCTCAACGGCGGGCCTGGCGCACCCGCCTTCGGGTATGTCGCAAAGGCGTTGCAGGACAAGCTGGTTCAGCCGATCAGCGGCTGGATGGGGCATGCGGAGCCGTTCACGATGGGTCCGTCATACGCGCCGGCGAGCGGGATGCGCCGGTTCATCAGCGGCACGCCGCCGATCCTGGGCATGCTGCCGATGCAGGACATGCTCGCGCTCGTCGAACGCGCCGGCATCGAGGCGATCCGGGAGAAGTCGATCCGGTTGACCGAGTTCGTCGCGGACGTGGCCGACGAGGTGTTCGCACCGCTCGGCGTGGTCGTCGCCTCGCCACGCGACCCTGCGATCCGAGGCGGTCACGTGACTCTGGAGCACGACGCGATGGAGTCCGTCATCGCGCAACTGTGGCAGCGTGGCGTGATACCGGACTTCCGGAGGCCACGTGGCCTCCGCGCCGGAATGTCACCGCTGTCAACGAGTTTCACGGAGGTCGCGGCGGCGTTGGCGCACCTGCACGACATCCTGCGCGCGCAGCACTAACCGTCGGTCGCCGGGCGGATCAGGCGCTCGTCCGGCACCACCGCGACACCGAGGATCTCGATCAGCGCTTCCTGCTGCCACAACGCCGTCGTGCCGATGCCGGCCATCGCCGGATAGACCGGCCCGGCGAGCTCGCGCCATACCTCACCGATCTCCCGGCCGTGCGCCTGATAATCCGGGATGTCGGTCAGATAGAGCGTGATGCTGACCAGATCCTCGGGGACCCCACCGACCGATCGCAGCGTGGCGAGCACGTTGGAGAACGCCTGCCGGAACTGCGCCACGATGCCGCCGGGGACGATGCGCATGTCCGCATCCAGCGCCGTCTGGCCGCCCAGGTGGATCGTGTTGCCGCTGAGCGTCCCGTGCGAATAGCCCCTCGGCGTCGGCAACTCGGCGGGGTTCACCGGGAGGGGCGTCAGGTCGATCGGCATCGGATCTCCTTCGTGGTTGACCTGTCCTCAGCGTAACGGGTCTATTGACATCGCCATGACGATCATGCGCCAATTGAAATACGAGACGGCCGTGAAAGGACCTGGCGTGGATCCCAACTCCGACAACTACGAAGCCATGGACAACTCGATGTACCGCAACGAAGCGGGCCTCGTGGTTCCGGTCGTCACGCGGGGAGGACACGAGCCGGATCTCGGCCAGACCGGTCAATCCGACGGAGCGACAAGGGTTTCCGGCGTGAGTATCCAGCACACCCCCGCGACCCGCATCTGGTTCGGCAAGGTGCACAACCTCGCCGGTTACCGCTCCGTCCCGCACCACCACGGCGATGCCGAGACCGGCGGCTACGTCCTGTCCGGGCGAGCCCGCATCTACTTCGGTGCGAAGTTCGAGGACTACATCGACATGTCGGAGGGCGACTGGGTCTTCGTACCGCCGCACATGCCGCACGTCGAGTGCAACCTGGATCGGAACAACCCGCTGACCTGGATGACGACCCGCACTCCGGACAACATCGTCGTCAACCTGCCGCAGGTCCCGGACAGCGAGCTGCCCGATTGGACCAATCGTCCATGACCGCAACTCGATCCGCGGACGTCACCTCGCAGATCTTCACCGACGCTGTCACCCTCACCGAGGTGGAGCCGGAGCACTTCGACCGCGCGTTCACGGCCGTCACGGGACCGTGCCCGTGGCCCAAGGCCTATGGCGGGGACCTCGTCGCGCAGGCGGTCGTCGCGGCGATCCGCACGGTGGACGGCAAGCGGCTGCACTCGACGCACTCCTACTTCATGCGGCCGGCGGAGATCGGTGCCGAGATTCGCTACGAAGTGGAGGTGCTGCGGGACGGCCGCGGCTACAGCACCCGTCAGGTGCGCGCGCACCAGGGCGGCAAACCGATCTTCGTCTGCCTGGCGAGCTTCGCGACCGGCGAGGCCGGCGGCGTCATACAGTCCGAATTTCCTGCGAACGTTGCGGATCCGGAGACGCTGCCCAGCTCCGCGGACTATCTGGACGGCACGTCCGGCGGCACGATGACCGACAACTCACGCGCCTACTGGTCGCACGGCCGCAGTTTCGACATGCGGCACGTCCCGGGCCCGATCTACCTGACCGTCGAGGGCGCCCGGGTCCCGCACCAGGCCGTCTGGGTCCGACCCTTCGACGTGTTGCGGGAGGTGCCCGGCCTGGATGCCGCTCAGCGCGACACGGCCGCGCTGAGCTACGTCTGCGACTACACGATCCTGGAGCCGACGCTGCGCGCCCTCGGCCTGGCGTGGGCCGACGAGGGTCTCGTCACCGCGAGTCTGGACCACTCCATGTGGTTCCACCGCACGGCGCCGGTCGACGGCTGGTTGCTCTACGCCCAGGAGGCGATGTCGGCCGGCGACGGTCGCGGCCTCAACCTGGGCCGCTTCTTCAGCCCGGACGGGACGCACCTGGCGACGGTCGTCCAGGAGGGCATGATCCGGACCAGCACCGGAGGTGCACGATGACCGATCTCGCCCCATCGGGATACCGGGACTCCTTCGCGCGCGACCATCTACCGCCGCGAGAGCAGTGGCCGACGCTGGAGTTCACCACCGAGTTGCTCCAGTATCCGGAGCGCCTCAATGCAGCGACCGAATTGCTCGACATACCAACGAAGAAGTTCGGCCCGGACCGACCCGCGCTGAAGACGCCTGAGGGCGAGGTCTGGTCGTACGGCGAGCTCCAGCAGCGGACCAATCAGATCGCCGGCTATCTGACCGACCGGCTCGGACTGGTCACCGGCAACCGCGTGCTGCTGCGCTCCCCGAACAACCCCTGGACGGTCGCCGCCTGGCTGGCGGTGCTCAAGGCCGGCGGCATCGTGGTCACGACGATGGCCGCGCTCCGCACCCGGGAGATCGCACCGATCGTCGAAAAGACCTCTCCCAGCATCGCCTTGGTCGATCACCGCTTCGCCGACGCCGTCGTCGAGTTGCGCGACACGGTGGCCACCGACCTGCGGATCGTCACGTATGGCGGTGCGGGCGCGGACGACCTCGCCGCGCTGATCGCCGACCAGCCCACCGACTTCACCGCCGTCGACACCGCAGCCGACGACGTCGCGATGTTCGGACCGACCTCCGGCAGCACCGGCGTCCCGAAGATCACCACGCATTTCCACCGCGACATCCTGTCCATCGACAACACGTTCGGGCGCACGATGCTGCTCCTGGAGCCGGACGACCTGGTCGCGTGCACTGCGCCCTTCGCCTTCACCTTCGGGCTCGGCATGCTCGTGGTGTTTCCGCTGCGGGCCGGTGCCTGCGCGTTCCTCACCGAGACAGCGACGCCGGCGCAGCTCGCCGACCTGGTCCAAACCCACGAAATCACCACGCTCGCAACGGCACCCACGGCATACAAGCAGATCCTGAAGTCCGGCAACATCGCGAAGCTGCGCAGTCTGCGCACGGCGGTCAGCGCCGGCGAACACATCCAGCTGGAGACCTGGCGGGCGGTGCACGAGCAGCTCGGCCTGAAGATCATCGACGGCATCGGGGCGACCGAGATGCTGCACATCTTCATCACCGCCGCGGGCGACGACATTCGCGAGGGGGCAACCGGCAAGCCGGTGCCCGGCTATCGGGCCACCATCGTGGACGCCGACGGCAACGAGGCCGCACCGGGTGTGGCCGGGCGGCTGGCCGTCATCGGCCCGGTCGGTTGTCGCTACCTGGCCGACGACCGACAGCTCGGTTACGTGGTGGACGGCTGGAACATCACCGGCGACACCTTCAGCCGCGATGCGGACGGCTACTTCTGGTACGAAGCACGCACCGACAACATGATCGTCTCCTCCGGCTACAACATCGGCGGCCCCGAGGTCGAAGCTGCGATCGAGGACAACCCCGACGTGGCCGAGTGTGCGGTGGTCGCCAAACCCGACGCCGAACGCGGCTCGATCGTCTGCGCCTTCGTGGTGCTGCGCGAGGGCGTGTCGCCGAATGCGGCCAAGGGCAAGGAGATCCAGGACTTCGTGAAGGCGCACATCGCGCCATACAAGTATCCGCGCGAGGTGCGCTTCGTCGACAGCCTGCCCCGCAACGCGAGCGGCAAGCTGCAGCACTTCCGGTTGCGCGAGATCGTCGGACAGGAAGCTGCCGCTGCGCCCACCGGGGAGACCTCCTCGTGAAGGTCGCCATCGTCGGCGGCGGTCCGGGCGGCCTCTACCTCGCCACCCTGATGAAATCGCTCGACGCCGGCCACGAGATCACGGTCTGGGAGCGGAATGCGCCCGACGACACGTTCGGCTTCGGCGTCGTCTTCTCCGACGAGACGCTCGGCAGCATCGAGGGTGCGGATCCGGTGGTCCACGCCGCCATGGAGGCGCGCTTCGCCCGCTGGACGGACATCGACGTCACCGTCGACGGGCACGAGTTCACCGTCGGTGGGCAGGGATTCGCGGCCATGTCCCGGAAGGAGTTGCTGCAGATCCTGCAGCAACGGGTCGCCGACCTCGGGGTCACCGTGCACTACCGGACCGCCGCACCGGACGTGGACCGGCTCCGGCGCGACCACGACCTGGTGGTCGCCGCCGACGGACTGAACTCGACCGTCCGGACCACGTATGCCGACGTCTTCGCACCGGACCTGGACCGACGGCACAACAAGTACATCTGGTTCGGCACCGACCTGGTCTTCGAGGCCTTCCAGTTCTTCGTCAAACAGACCGAGTGGGGCACCATGCAGATCCATGGTTACCCCTACTCCGGGTCGGGCTCGACCTTCATCGTCGAGATGCACGAGGACGTATGGCGCCGCGCCGGCCTCGACCGCACGGCGCAGGACGACCTGCCACCGGGCGTCTCGGACGACTACGCGGTCTCCCGGATCGCCGAAATCTTCGCCGACGAACTGCAGGGTCACCGGATCCTGACGAACAACTCCAAATGGCTGAATTTCACCACCGTTCGCAATGATTCGTGGCATCACGGCAACGTCGTCCTACTGGGGGACGCCGCGCACACGGCGCACTTCTCGATCGGCTCCGGCACCAAGCTGGCGATGGAGGACGCACTCGCGCTCACCGCGTGCCTGCACGAGCACGCCGACGTCGAGGAGGCCCTTGCGGCATACCAGGAGGAGCGCAAGCCGGTCGTCGAGTCGACGCAGCGTGCCGCCCAGGCGTCGCTGGAATGGTTCGAGAACATCGGCATGTATGCCGGGCAGGCGCCGGCCCAGTTCGTCTTCAACCTGCTGACCCGCTCCCGTCGAATCACCTTCGACAACCTCAAGGAGCGCGACCACGCGTTCGCCGACCGGATGGAGGAGGAGTTCGCAGGGGATCAGGGCTCGGGCGAGGTCGCGCCCGCGATGTTCCAGCCCGTGTCGATCGGCCGCCTGCGACTGCAGAACCGGGTGATCGTCTCGCCGATGGACATGTACTCCGCGACCGACGGGCTCCCGGACGACTTCCACCTGGTGCATCTGGGGTCCAAGGCACTCGGCGGCGCCGGTCTGGTGATGACCGAGATGATCTGCACCTCACCGGACGGTCGCATCACGCCCGGATGCACCGGTCTGTGGAACGACGCACAGCGCGACGCCTGGCGGCGGATCACCGACTTCGTGCACGAGCGGTCGACGGCTCGGATCGGCGCGCAGATCGGGCACTCCGGCCGGAAGGGCTCGACCAAACTCATGTGGGAGGGCATCGACGAACCCCTCGCGGACGGCAACTGGGAGGTCGTCGGCCCGTCGGCGATCCCGTATGGCGACGGCTGCCACCTGCCGCGAGAACTCGGGCGAAGCGAACTCGACCGGATACGAGACGAATTCGTGGCCGCAGCAGAGCGTGCAGTCGATGCGGGGTTCGACCTGGTGGAGGTCCACGCGGCACACGGCTACCTGCTCAGCTCCTTCCTGTCCCCCGTGTCCAACCAGCGCACCGACGAGCTGGGTGGCCCGCTGACAGCCCGATTGCGTTATCCACTAGAGGTTTTCGACGCCGTGCGCTCGGCAGTGCCGTCCGACATACCGGTGACGGTGCGGATCTCCGCCACCGACTGGCTCCCCGACGGCAACACCGACGAGGATGCAGTCGAGATCGCTCAGGCCTTCATCGAGCACGGCGCGGCCGCGATCGACGTGTCGTCCGGGCAGATCGGCAAGGATGAGAAGCCGGCATTCGGTCGGTCCTACCAGACGCCGTTCGCGGACAAGATCCGTCACCGGGTCGCTTCCGGCGCGGACGTGAAAGTCATTGCTGTCGGGGCGATCTCGAGCTACGACGACGTCAACTCGATCCTGCTGGCCGGCCGCGCCGACCTGTGCGCGATGGCCAGGCCGCACCTCTACGACCCGCAGTGGACACTGCATGCGGCGGCCGAGCAGGAGTATGCCGGTCCCGGTGCACCCTGGCCCGACCAGTTCGCCGCCGGCCGGCGTCGCCCGCCCACCGCACGCACCGACAAGGTGCCACCGCGTTTGCAGCTGCTGCGCGACGGCGAAGCAGCGGATGTGCACCTGCGGTGGAGACCCGCGGCGGCCACTGTGGACAATGATCGCGATGACCGCCGCTGACGAGCAGAGCGCGAAGATCCGCTCCCGCCGCACCCGCAGCCTGATCGTGTCCTTCCTCGGGTCGGTGGTCCGGCAGCACGGCGGCTGGCTCCCGATCGCCGGAACGATCGAGCTGTTGAGCGAGCTCGGTGTCGACGCACCGAGTGTGCGGACCGCGGTCTTCCGGCTCAAGGAGCGCGGTTGGCTGACGGCCGAGGCAGGGGACGGGGTGCGTGGCTACCGGCTGACCGAACACGCCCTCACAGTCCTCGCCGAGGGCGACGAGGTCATCTGGCACGCCCGACGACCTGCTGACCTCGAGAATGGTTGGTGCATAGTCAATTTCAGCGTTCCAGAGTCCGACCGGAGCAAGCGCTACAAACTGCGCTCCCATCTGAGCAACCTGGGGTTCGGCAATGTCGGCACCGCGACCTGGTTGGCTCCGGCGCGGATGCAGAGCGCCGCCGAGGGAGCGATCGCCGATCTCGGCCTGGACAAATATGCCGCCGTCTTCGTCGGCAACTACGTGGGCACGCAGGATCTGACGTCGCTGCTCTACGACAGCTGGGACCTGGCCGGCATCGACCGCAGCTACCGCGCATTCATCGAGCGGCACGAGCGGATCGCGACCGACCTCGGTGCGGGTGCGACGCCCGACCCGCGGGAGGCCTTCGCGGCATACCTCGGCGTCATCGATGCCTGGCGTCAGCTGCCGTTCCGTGACCCGGGCCTGCCCCGCGAGTTGCTCGCCGACGACTGGAGTGCACCCGAGGCAGTCGCCCTGTTCGAGCAACTCGTGCAGTTGCTCGAGGCGCCCGCGCTCGCGCACGCCGCCCGTTTCTGGTGACCGACCAAGGACCTTGAGGAGTTCGTGAGGGACGAACGAACGTCTCGAAAGCCCTTGCACCGGGAGGCTTCGAGACACTCCTCCGCTTCGCTCCCCCGTTCCTCAGCCACCTCAACAGAAGGTCCTTGAGGAGTTCGTGAGGGACGAACGAACGTCTCGAAAGGTCAGGGTAGCGTTTCTCACGAGCAGCCGACGTGAGGAGTCACCATGCAGCAAGTGAAAGCCGTTGTCGCCACAGCGAAAGGCGCGCCGGTCAGCATCGAGACGATCAACGTCCCCGACCCGGGTCCGGGCGAGGCCGTCGTCGCGATCCAGGCGTGCGGGGTGTGCCACACCGACCTGCACTACCGCGAGGGCGGCATCAGCGACGACTTCCCGTTCCTGCTCGGCCACGAGGCCTCCGGCGTCGTCGAGTCCGTGGGTGACGGCGTCACCGACGTGGCGCCCGGCGACTTCGTGATCCTCAACTGGCGCGCGGTCTGCGGCGAGTGCCGGGCGTGCAAGCGCGGCGAGCCGAAGTACTGCTTCGCCACCCACAACGCGACCCAGAAGATGACGCTCGAGGACGGCACCGAGCTGTCGCCCGCACTCGGCATCGGCGCCTTTGCGGAGAAGACCTTGGTCGCCGCAGGCCAGTGCACCAAGGTCGACCCGTCGGCCCGCCCGGCCGCGGCCGGACTGCTCGGCTGCGGCGTGATGGCCGGCCTCGGTGCGGCGATCAACACCGGCGGTGCGACACGCGGCCGGTCGGTCGCGGTCATCGGCTGCGGTGGCGTCGGCGTCGCGGCGGTTGCCGGCGCGGCATTGGCCGGGTCGTCACCGGTCATCGCGGTCGACATCGACCCGCGCAAGCTCGAGGCGGCGAAGTCCGCCGGTGCCACCCACACGATCGATTCCTCGAAGGTCGACCCGGTCGCGGAGATCAAGGCGATCTGCGAACGCATCTACCCCGGCGCCGAGGGTGCCGACGTCGTCGTCGAGGCGGTCGGTCGCCCGGAGACGTGGAAGCAGGGCTTCTACGCCCGCGACCTGGCCGGCACGCTGGTGCTGGTCGGTGTCCCGACGCCCGACCTCAAGCTCCCCGATCTGCCGCTCATCGACGTCTTCGGACGCGGCGGTTCACTCAAGTCCAGTTGGTACGGCGACTGCCTGCCGAGCCGGGACTTCCCGATGCTGATCGACCTCTACCAGCAGGGCCGGCTCGACCTCGACGCGTTCGTCAGCGAAGAGATCGCACTCGACGAGGTGGAGCAGGCCTTCACAAAGATGCACGACGGTGCCGTGCTGCGCTCGGTCGTCGTGCTCTGAGCGCAGCACGGCACACGCCTCACGCCGTCGCCAGCTCCCGATCAGGTTCTCCCTCGGGAGCGGGGCGACTTCCCGGGGTCAACGCCGACACGACGAACATCACGATGATGTTGGCGACCAGCGCGACGATGCCGATCGCTATGTGCTGCAACGGTCCCGGCAGGAAACCGAACGTCGTCACGCCCGCCTTGCTGTAGATCGCCGTGTCCAACGAGAACCACGTCACCAGCACGACACCGACGACCATGCCGGCCGTGGCGCCCCATGCGCTGACCGGGTTCCTCTTCAGCAGACTGGCCAGCATCGACGGCAGCAGCTGCGTCACGAAGGCGTAGCCGAGCAGCAACAGATTGACGATCGCCTGGCCGCCCTGGAAGAGCAGGTAGAGCGCGATCAGCGCGACCACCGGCACCGATGCCTTGGCGACCAAGGACGCCGAGGCCGCAGAAGCCTTGGGGAACAACGGTTTGTAGAGATTCGTCGAGATCAGCGTGCCGCAGGTCGTCAGCAGCATCGCGCCAGGGACCAGCGCACAGAAGAGGCCCGCAGCACCCACCAGACCGACCACCCATTGCGGCAGTTCCTGAGTCACGATCTCCAGGAGCGCGTTGTTCGCACCGCCCGCCGGTGCCGACTTGAGCGCGAGCGCTGCGGTGAAGCCGATGAAGAAGACGAACAGGATGACCAGCTGGTAGAGCGGCAGGAAAACGGCGTTGCGGCGGAACGTCTTCGGGTTGTCCGCGGCATACACCGCACCGAAGTAGTGCGGCCACATGAAGAACCCGAGGGTCGACATCAGCACGTTGCTGATGAACCATCCCATGTCGTAACCGGATTCGCTCAGATGCAGCGAGACGCCGCCCTGCGACCAGGCGCTCGGCAGACCACCACCGTCCAGCGCGTCGAAGAGGTGGCCGAAGCCGCCACCGATGTGCATCGGCAGATAGATGCCCAGGATGACGACGATCACCAGCACGATGATGTCCTTGACGACCGCGTTGCTCGCCGCCGAATGTATGCCGGAGACAACGACATACGCGACCAGGGCGATCGCTCCGAACCACTCCGCCGTGGTCGTCGAGATCTTCCCGTATGACGTCGCGTTGACGATGATCCCGAGGCCGGCCAGCTGCAGCTCGAGGTAGGGCACCATCGCCACGATGCCGACGATGGCGACCACGGTTCCGCTGGTGCGTGACTTGTACTTCGCGACCCACCAATCCGGTTGGGACAGTAGGCGCATCTGCTTGCCGTAACGCCAGATCGCCGGCGCCAGCCAGTAGGAGATGACGTACGCGAGGCTGCCGTAACACAGGATGTAATAGGCGGCGCCGCCGTGGGCATAGGCCCAGCCGGACGCCCCGAGGAAGGTGAAGGTCGTGTAGATCTCACCGGCCAGCAGCAGGAAGACGATGATCGAGCCGAGGTTGCGCCCGCCGACGCTCCAGCCCTCCATGTCCATCTCCTTGCCGCGCCGCGACCACAGTCCGAGGCCGAGCGACGCCGCGAAGAAGATCACCAGGATCGCGAGTGCGACGTTCATTCGGTCGTCTCCTCGTCCCGCGAGTTGACCGGGTCCGTCTTGTAGACGATCGCCATACAGACCGAGGTGAGGACGACGGCGACCACGATCCAGACGAGCAGGAACGGGAATCCGGCGACCGTCGGCCGGGTGCGATTCACGAACGGCGTGCACACCAGCATCAGCACGAACGGCACCGCCGCGAGCGCGATATGGAACTGTCGCAACCGGCTCATGATCGCTGCCTCCGGTAGATCCCCCGCGTGTTCAACCTGGCGTGGTGCGACAACATGGTGGCTCCGATTCCATCTCGCGGAATTTATCTTCCAACCTGTGAGAGGTTGGCAGGAGTGGAATCTGCCCGTCAAGGACCGATCGGTAACTGTCTCACTGCGTGAAGGGGCAGCTGTCTCCGGTCGGAGGACCGATCAACGCCCGGGCAGGATCGAGGCCACCATGTCCTCGTGGTGCCCGTAATAGTCGACGGTCCATTCCCTGCTCCACAGTGCGCCGGCGCCCGGCTTGCCGTCGGCCGGCCAGGCCGTGCCGGTCTCCTTCTCGCGAATGATGACGGTGAGGGCATCGTGCGGGGCGTGCCGCAGACGGCGGAAGTCGTCGTCCTCGTGCCTCGGCCACTGCTTGTCGAAATAGACCTGATGGCCGTCGGCCGCGAGTTGAGCTCGGATCGCCGGGCCGACGCTGGCCTCGCACCCGAGGCCGCTGCACTCGACCCGCACCGGCGCACCCGGTGCGCGCTGCGCCACCGCGTCGGACACCGGCACACTGACCGATCGCGCCGTGTCCCAATCGGATCGGCCGCCGCCGAGCAGGTGCAGCAACTGCGAGTCGGGGAGTATGACGACAGCGGTCAGCACAGCCACCGCGGTCACCGCCAATGCCGGAACGGCGTGCGGCACACGGCGCCGCATCGGCGGCACGCGGTCACGGACGAAGCGGGCGACCTGCCACACCGCCGCCGCTGTCAGGCACAGGGGACCCGCGATCAGCAGATCGCTGTAGATGATCCTGGTGCGCGTCAGTGTCGCCGTCGCCCAGACGACCGCGACGCACGTGACCAGACAGACCACCGCGAGATCCGGCAGTGCGGGATCGGACCTGCGGCGAGGCAGCAGCACGGTGCGGCGTGCAGCCCACAATGCCGGCAGGACCGCGACAACCACCAGCGAGCACACCGCAATCAGCGCCGCATTCGCGGCCGGCGCGGTGAGGACGGAGTCTCCGTGCGCCAGCAGCGTCGCCTGCGACACGTTCGCCGGGAAGACGGCAACGGGCACCAGCATCAGCAACACGTGTTTGGCGGCGGCGCCCCAGCCGAGCGGCGCGCCGGCCGTGGACCCCGTGATGAGCCTGGCCAGTTCCTCGACGTTGTTCGGATCCGTCACGAAGACATCGATGATCGGCGGCAACCAGCACAGCACGAGCAGCCCGCCGGCGATCAGCCACCGGCGCCGCCGCCGACCGGACCAGCCACGGTCGGACCAGCCACGGTCGGGCCACCAGCGGATCAGTGCGACGACCCCGAGGAAGACGGACAGCACGAGCACCACGGGCACGAACCCGATGTGACACTGCGCGGTGAACGAGGCGCAGACGACATACAGCGGCAGTGCCCGACGATCACCGCGCTGCAGTCGCCAGGCGAGCATCACCACCGCGAGCAGGCCGAGGATCGGCGGCCACACGTTGAGCGG
The DNA here is from genome assembly GCF_055397625.1 of Flexivirga sp. G2. Lineage (NCBI taxonomy): Bacteria > Bacillati > Actinomycetota > Actinomycetes > Micrococcales > Dermacoccaceae > Flexivirga > Flexivirga sp. G2. The sequence continues at coordinate 245,111 of NZ_AP039675.1, read as the reverse complement.
CCGCACGAGGCTGTCGCGGAAGACGAACTCGAGCACGACGGCAACGCCCGCCGCACAGCCTGCACCGGGCCAGCCGCCCGCCCGGAATCCCGCGACGATCGCTATGGCGACCAGAGCCATTGCGATCAGCGCACATCCGAGGATCAGACCCCAGGGTGCGAATCCGCTTGCGGCATAAGGGATGGCGAGCAGGTAGAACTGCATGGGCCCGGGATGGTGCGCCCAGACGCCAGGGTTGGACAGGTTGCTGGTCGAGCGCATGCCGAGCAGCGGCGGATGTGCCGAGAAGACGTCATGTGCGTGCAGTGCGCCGATCGCCTCGTCACCCTGCGGGAACCAGCCATCACTGAGCAAGCGCCCCATTCCCCAGGCGATCGGTACGCACGCGAGCACGACCAGCAGCGTCAACAGCATCGCGTCGCGGGATCCCCTGGCCCTTCCATTCCCCATGGGCACATGGTGGTCCATCACCGGCCACACCGGCGGGACGTTGTCCGAACTCCGCGTATCGAGCCGCTAGCGTTGAGGCCCCAGACCACCCTCGTCAGGAGGAGCCCGATGCAGACCGGCAACCTCTCGGAGCTGTTCCGCATCCTCGACCTGACCGGCGTCTTCGCCAATGCGATCATCGGCGGACTCATCGCCCGCCAGGAGCGGCTCGATCCGATCGGCTTCCTGACCTTCGCGGTGCTGTCCGGTCTCGGCGGCGGGATCGTCCGCGACGTGCTGCTGCAGGCCGGGCCGCCGGTCGCACTGCAGGACTACGCCTATCTGCTGACCGCTCTCGCCGGTGCGGCGATCACCTACGTCGCCAACGTCAGCGGTCCGGTGTGGGACCGGGTCTGGCCGGTGATCGACGCCGTCGCGCTCGGCACCTGGGCTGCCGCGGGCGCGCAGAAGAGTCTCGCGGTCGGCATCGGCTGGCTGCCGGCGATCCTGCTGGGCACGATCACCGCGGTGGGCGGCGGCGCCATACGGGACATCGTCACGCGACGCATCCCGACAGTGCTCGGTGGCAGCACGCTCTATGCGACCTGCGCGATCCTGGCCAGCGGCGTACTCGTGGTGTGCACCGAGAACGGTTATCCGACAGTGGGATTGGTGGCATCCACAGTGACCGGTGGCGGGCTGTGCCTGATTGCGCGCTGGCGTGGGTGGATGCTGCCCGAAGCCGACGCCTGGTCGGCGCCACGACGGGTCGCGGCGAAGGCCCGGCTCGACCGCGCACGTCGGGAGAAGCTTGCCCACGCCATCCAGGCCAGACGACGCTCAGGCGCACGACGCAGGCTGAGCGACGAAGCACCCGACCACCTGGAGGAACCATGAGCACCACGGCGGCCCGGACAGTTCTCGCCGGTCTCGACGACACACGCGACGACCTCGAGAGTTTCTACCGCGACCTGCACGAGCACCCCGAGTTGTCGCACCAGGAGACCGAGACGGCCGGGAAGGTCGCCGACCGCCTCCGCTCCGCCGGGTATGACGACGTCACCACCGGCATCGGCGGGACCGGGGTCGTCGGCATCCTCGCGAACGGCGACGGGCCACGGGTGCTGCTGCGCGCGGACATGGACGCGCTGCCCGTGCAGGAGGCGACCGGCGTCGACTACGCCAGCACCGTCACCAGCACGGACGCAGCCGACGAATCGGTTCCGGTGATGCACGCGTGCGGACACGACGTGCATGTCGCGTGCCTCGCCACCGCCGCCGCGCTGTTGGCCGCCGCGAAGGACCAGTGGTCGGGGACGCTCATCGCGCTCTTCCAGCCGGCCGAGGAGGTCGGCGACGGCGCCCGCACCATGCTCGACGACGGACTCCGCGACGTCATCGGCACCGTCGATGTCGCCCTCGCCCAGCACGTGCTGCCGATGCCGGCCGGCGTCGTGGGCAGCCGCGTCGGACCGGTGCTGTCGGCGGCCAACAGCATGCGCGTCACCGTGCACGGACGCGGCGCCCACGGTTCGATGCCCCAGGCGGCGATCGACCCGGTCGTGCTGGCCGCGATGATCGTCATCCGGCTGCAGACGATCGTGTCCCGCGAGGTCGCGCCGACCGAGCCGGCGGTGGTGACCGTCGGCAGCATCCGCTCCGGCTCCAAGAGCAACGTGATCGGGGACAGCGCCGTCATCGAGCTCAACGTCCGCACCTACAACGACGACACCCGCCGACACGTGCTCGACGCGATCCGCCGGATCGTCACCGCGGAGTGCGACGCTTCCGGCTCGCCGAAGGAACCCGAATTCGAGCTGTATGACGAGTTCCCGCTCACGATCAACGACGAGACGGTGACCGGTCGGGTGACCGAGGCGTTCGCCGACTTCTTCGGCGACGACGCACGGGAACTGCCGTTGCAGAGCGCGAGCGAGGACTTCAGCGACATCCCGTCCGCGCTCGGAACGCCCTACTCCTACTGGGGAATCGGTGGCATCGACCCGGACACGTATGCCGCGGCGGAGCAGGCCGGCCGGATCTCGTCGGACATCCCAGTCAACCACTCGCCGTATTTCGCGCCCGTCATACAGCCGACGCTGGACCGGGGCACGCAGGCGCTGGTCGTCGCGGCACTGGCTCAGCTGGCCGAGGGCTGACCCCCGGCGAGCGCGTCGAGGTCCCGCACGGCATAGCGGTGGTGCTCCCACTCCTCGTCGAGAATCGTGTGCAGGCAGGAGAGCACCGTCTCGTCGTACTGCGGGTCGTGCGGGTTGCTGCGTTGCTCGGCGAGCACCTCCGGGGTGACCGTCGCCAGGAAGTCACCGACCATCGCGACCCGGCTCGCCCGCGCCTCCAGCACTTCGGCGTATGACGGCGCGGTCGCCGAGAAGACCGAGGAGTCCTCGTAGGCCGCGCTCCCGCTGTCGGTGCCGGTATCGGGCAGTCCGGCCGGGTGGTACGGCTGCTCCGTGCGTTGTATGGCGCGGCCGAGCCACACGTCGGTCGCCATGACCAGGTGCCGCAGCGTCTGCGCGAACGACCACTCGCCACCCACCGACTCGTCGACCGTGCCCGCCGGCATGGCGGCCGCTCGCTCCACCGTCGCCGCCCAGGTGCGTTGCAGCGCATCCCAGGCAGCGCGCAGTCCCTCCGGTGTCCCGGCGGCGCGCTGCTCCCGGCCGGGGAAGCGCCGGTTGAGCTCGGCGTCGACGAGCGGGAGCACGTCGACGCCGTTGACCCGCAGGAAATGGTCGCCGTCGAAGAGCCATGGACTGTCGACCTCGACGTCCGCGACGACGACGCCGCGCAGCACCGCACCGGACAGGTCGACCGCATTGAAACGCGCATCGCGCAGGTTCACGTCCCGGAAGGTCGCTCCCCGCAGATCGTCGGACTCGGTGAACTCAGCCATGCCGCAACGCTACTCGCGCCGTGCGACATACGCCGTGGTGCGATGCTCAGGAAGTCGGGCGGCGGTCCAGCGTCATCAGCACCAGGCTGACGAGCAGGGCACCGAGCGCGAGCGCGACGGGTATGTCGCCGAGGCCGAGCCCGTGCCCGACGGACGGGGGCTTGGCGAACCCGTCCGCGATGGACGCGCCGAGCGGACGGGTCAGCACGTAGGCAGCCCAGAACAACCCGACCTCGTGTCGGCCGGTGACCTGCCAGATGAGTGCCGGTATGGCGATCAGGATCGCGAAAAGCATGACGGACGGCCAATATCCGAGCCCCAAGGTTGCCGCGGTGAGGTCGCCGACGGCAGTGCCCAGCGCGAAGGTGCACATGACCGCCGCCCAGTAGAAGCGCTCCCGGCGCGGGGTGTTGATCTCGTGGATCGACACGGTCCCCTCCGTGCGCCGCCACGCGATGAAGGCGGCAGCGGTGGCGGCGGCATACAGGATGCTCGTGACGGGGTAGGTCAGGCCGAGCGCCACGTGCACCCCGTCCGCGACCATCGTCCCGAACACCGCGACCGCGGCGACCATCGCCCAGTAGCGCTCCGAGACGAAGCCGTGCGTGCGGGTCTGCCAGCGGAACGCCGCGACCAGCCCGACGAGACCGACGAGCACCGCCAGCACCGGGCTGATCCCGGCCAGTCCGTCGGACGCCGCCTCCCCGAATGCCGTGGTCGTCAACTTGAGGATCCAGAAGAGCGCGCCGACGGGCGCAACCCAGGATGTGGTGGTCGACCGGCGTTCCGCGCGGGACGAGAGAGTAGTCACCAGCGTAGGGTGCCCACGCGTCGCTGAGGAAACGCTGAGGTCAGCGTCTCGCGTTGCGACCCGTGCCTGGCGCAGTATGGCGGGGTGATCTCGGTGAGCGGCACGCGCGCGAACGGACTGCGCCCCCGTATGGCGGCAGTGACGGCTCTCGCGGTGATCGTGCCGCTGCTGGCCGGGATCTTCGTGCTCGCAACGCTGCAGCAGCGATCCCTGACCGGGAGCCTGAGCTCACGCGTCAAGCAGCAGGCGGACATCGTGGCCAACACCGTGCACGAGGACGGGCCACATGCGATCCGGCTCGCCGACACCGACCGCCCGTTCAAGGCCGTGGTGCTCGACACGAAGGGGCGGTTGATCGCCGCCCAGCCGAAGACCGTCACCGGGCCGCTGAGTGACGATCGACCGACCACCAGCCACAAGCGGGTGCAGAACGCGCAGTACTGGTGGACGCCCGGAGACGTGCGCGCGCCGCTCGTGGTCAGCCGCAGCGTGACCACCCACTCCGGGCGCTACATCGTGCAGGTGTCCTCGCCGCAGCAACCCGAGCACGAAGCGGTCAGCACGGTGGTCAAGCTGCTGTTGCTCGGCACGCCATTGCTGGCGTTGCTCGCCGCAGGCCTGGCCTGGCTGGTCGCGGGTCGCACGCTCGCTCCGGTGGATCAGATGCGCTCGGAAGTGGACGCCATCGAAGCCGGGCACCTGGACGCCCGCGTCGACGTGCCGCCATCCAAGGATGAAATCGCTGCGCTGGCAAGGACATTGAACAGAATGCTGGACCGCCTCGAGTCGTCCCAGGAGCGCCAGCAACGGTTCGTCGCCGATGCCAGTCACGAGTTGCGGTCGCCCCTGGCGACGCTGCAGGCCGCTGCCGATCTGACGTCGATGGACCCGGCCGGGGAGTGGCCGGAGGTCGCATCGACGGTCCACACCGAGCTGGAGCGGATGAACGACCTCATCGGCGACCTGCTGTTGCTCGCACGGACCGAGGAGCGCCGTACGACCGCATCACTCGAATCCATCGACCTCGACGACCTGGCCCGGGCCGAGGCCGGTCGGTGGCGTGGCGACTCGGCGGTCGCGGTGCGTTGCGTCGGAAACCCCACGTGGGCAAGGGCATCCGAGCCCGCGGTCGAGCGTGTTCTGCGGAATCTGGTGGACAACGGCATCCGCCACGCATCGAAGAAGGTCCTGGTCACCACGACTGCCGGTCCGGACGGTACGGCGGTCGTCACCGTCGACGACGACGGTCCGGGCATCGACCCGACCGACCGGGAGCGGGTCTTCGACAGGTTCGTCCGACTCGACGAGGGCCGCAGCCGCGACGAGGGCGGCTTCGGGCTCGGGCTGGCCATCGTGCGGGAGCTCGCCCGCAGCATCGGCGGTGACGTTCGTGCCGGCGAATCACCTTTGGGCGGAGCACGATTCACCGTGACACTGCCTGGCGCTCAGGATTCCTCGAGTCGGTAGCCGACGCCGCGCACCGTGCTGATGGTGCCCGTGCCGAACGGCCGGTCGATCTTCCGGCGCAGGTAGCCGACATACACCTCGACGACGTTGTCGTCGCCGTCGAAGGCGGGATCCCACACGTGCTGCAGGATCTCGGACTTCGACACGGTGGTCCCGGCGCGCCGCATCAGGAACTGCAGCAGGCTGAATTCCCTTGGGGTCAGGTCGATCTCGACGTCGCCGCGGAAGACCCGAGCGGATGCGGGGTCGAGCCGTAGGCCACCGGTCTCGAGAGTGGCGGGACGGGACACCGGTGTCCGGCGGACCAGGGCGCGCAGCCGGGCGACGAGCACCGGGAAGCTGAACGGTTTGGTCAGATAGTCGTCGGCTCCCAGATCGAGGGCGTCGACCTGGTCGAACTCACCGTCCTTGGCGGTCAGCATCAGGATCGGTGACCACACCTCGCGCTCGCGCAGCCGGCGCAGCACGTCATACCCGTGTATGCCGGGCAACATGATGTCGAGCACGATCACATCGAACGGTTCTTCGGTGGCGCGCCAGAGGCCGTCGACGCCGTTGTGCTCGACCTCGACCACGAAGCCTTCCTTGCGCAGCCCGCGCTCGACCAGTCGAGCGAGCGGGGCCTCGTCCTCGACCAGCAGCACCCTCATACCCCAGGAGTATCACCTTTATGGACGGGACGGTCGCCGGTGTGGTCGGCGGTGCGGCCGCCGAGGAGACCGAGTCCGACGATGCCGGCGATGGTCCCGCAGACCAGGATCGGCGCCGCGACGACGTCCGCCAGGTAGTGCGCGCCGAGGACCAGTCGGCTGGCGGCCACCACCACGATCAGCGGGATGCCCACGATCAGCACGATGCGGCGCAGCCGGCGGTGCGCAGCGAACACGACCGCGAACCCGACCACGAGGGCGGCCGTGAAAGCCGTGTGACCACTGGGGAAGCTGTCCGGCTTGGTCTCCGTGACGAGCGCATGCACAGCCGCGGTCGGCGGGCGATGCCGGTGGAAGATCATCTTCCAGACCTCGACCGACAGCCAACCCACGAGCGTCAGCAGACCAGCGCGCAGCGCGACGCTGCGACCGAGGGTGCGCCATACGACCAGGCACAGCAGCAGCGCCCAGATCGGGCCGACGACCGGACCGAACGCTACATTGATGACCCGACTGACGTCGGCCACGAAGGTCCCACGGTCCGCGGCGATGGTGCGGTCGAGCGCGAACTCGCCGGTGTGCCGGGCACCGGTCGAGACCGCCCAGATGCCGATCGCGGTCCCGATCAGGTAGAGCACGATGCCCAACCCGATCAGGCCGGGACGGAACGAGGGACGGAAAGCGACCCGCGGGGCACGTTGCAGCATGGATCCTCTTCGGGACGGGGTTGATGACTGCTGCAACGCTCCCGCAGAGCGGCTGAGACGATGCTGAGAACTGTGGTGGCTCACGAGCCCGACCGGCCGACATAGATCACATGGCCACCGGCACGCGCGACGATGCCGCCCTTCGCGAGCTGGTTGCTCACGATCTTGATCGTGTTGCTGCCGTTCGGTTTCCACAGCGCGATCGCATTGCCGGAGCGCAGGTACTGCAGCAGCACCTGGTGCCAGGTCGTGTGCCGCGCCCGAAGCGCAGCCGGAGCGTCCGGACTCATCTTGCGGCCGGAGACGTCGATCCAGTTCGGGCAGCCCGCCGCGAAGCCCCTGCTCAGCGCGTTGAGGCGGAGCAGCACGGTGGGGTTGTTGGACATCACGCACTTCTCGGTGCGGACGGCCCGGGTGAGTTCGGTGGCCCCGCCATACGGCCGGATCGCGTGGACGCCGGTGACGGTCACCAGGGAAGTGACCACCAGCACACCCGCGGTGAGCGCGACGGCGGGCGTGCGGGCGAGGTGCTCGCGTCGTACGGCGACCGCGGCGGCACCGACGGTGACGGCGAGACCGACCGCGAGGTAGTCCGAGTAGTACTCGAACCACGAGGGTGCGACCAGCAGCACGCCCAACTGCACCAGCACGACGGCGGCCAGGAAGCGCGCTCGACGGCTGCCCCGCCAGGCGAATGCGACTGTCGCGCAGAGCAATACGACGAAGACCAGCGCGGCCAGGTGCTCCTGCCGAGTGGTCACGTGCTGCAGCATCTCCGGCACGGTGCTCAACTGGGCCAGGCGAGCGAGGACCGGGACCGTGTCGGGGCGACCCAGTTGGCCGGTGACGACCGATCGCCACATGCCGGACGGGTCGGCCAGGAAGAACGGCAGGCAGACGACGGTCACGCTCGCCGCGGCGCCGAGCAGCGTCTGCAGGCCGGCGCGCACGCTGCGTCGGCACACACCGTGCCAGCCGATGATCAGCAGCACCGGCACCACCCACCAGATCTTGACCGTCAGCGGCAGGCCGATCACCGCACCGGCCAGCAGCGCGGACCAGCGGGTCGGCCGCCGTTGGTCGCGCAGCAGCGCGAGCAGACCGAGGAGCAGTAGCAGGTTGCTGAGTGGCTCGAGCTTCACGTCGAACTCGGCACTGACCGAGCCGAACCAGGCGGCGTAGAACAGGCCCGCGCAGACGGCACCACGTCGGGCGATGCCCAGTCGGCGGGAGACGACCACCACGAGAACGGCGTTCGCCGCGCCCATGATGCAGAACGCCACGTTGGCGACGATGAACGCGCTCCAGTCGCTCATGATGTTGGTCAGTGCCGCGAACGGCGTCACCGCCAGGGTGATCCCCGGCGGGTGCACCATCGTGAAGTCGCGGTACGGCAGCCGGCCGTGCAGCAGGGCGTCCGATCCGGAGAAGTAGACACCGGTGTCGTAGCCGATGATCCCGTGTATGCCGCCCTTGCGGAGTATGACGCCGAGGCGGGCCACCAGACCGACGAGGAACACCAGGGCGGTGGCGACCACGAACAGCCGCCGCTGGTGCGCCTCGTGCCCGGCGCGTTGCGGCCGTTCGACGGCCGCGGTCGACCGCTCGAGGAGAAGTCCTGGCTGTTGCATGGGACCACGGTGGGCCGGTGTCGGTGAAGGAATGATGTACGCCGATCCGGCTGCCGGCCGGCCCGGGTCGGCCCTCAGCGACTCCTCAGCGAGGACGCGGAAAATATGGACACATGCACGTATTGATCGTCGAGGACGAGGAGCGTCTCGCCGCTCTCCTGCAGCGCGGCCTGGCCCAGCACAACTACGCCGTCACGGTGGCACACAACGGGGTCGACGGACTGTGGCATGCGCAGGAGACGACGTTCGACGCGATCGTGCTCGACGTGATGCTGCCCGGGATGAACGGTCTGGAGGTCTGCCGGCGGCTGCGCGAGGACGGGATCTGGAGTCCGGTCCTGCTGCTGACAGCGAGGGGCAGCGTCGAGGACCGCGTGGACGGACTCGACGCGGGCGCCGACGACTACCTGATGAAGCCGTTCGCCTTCGACGAGCTCACGGCGCGGCTGCGCGCGCTGCTGCGACGCGGCGCCACCGAACGACCGACCACGCTGCAGGTCGGAAACCTGGTCGTCGATCCGGCATCGCGTGAAGTGACAACGCCTTTCGGACGTGCAGACCTGACCGCGCGCGAGTTCGCACTGACCGAGCTGCTGGCCAGGAGGGCCGGTGAGGTCCTGCGCCGGGACCAGATGTTCGACCACGTGTGGGACTTCGCCAGCCTGCCCGCCAGCAATGTCATCGATCAGCACATCGCCAGCCTGCGGCGCAAGCTCGACGTGGTGCAGTCGACCGCCGAGATCGTCACCGTGCGGGGCGTCGGCTATCGGATGGTCTCCGCGGGCTAGCCGCGAAAACCGTTCTGCTCGGCGTACATCCGGCCTACACACGACCCGCCGCATGCTGGCGGTATGAACGCTTCACCTGGGCTCTCGGACCACCGAGTGACGGTCGTCGTCCCGACATACAACGAGCGGGAGTCGCTGCCGCACCTGGTCGACAAACTGCTCGCCCTGCCGACGACGCAGCTCTCGATCCTCGTGGTCGACGACAACTCACCGGACGGCACGGGCGACGTGGCCGACTCGCTGGCCGTGAGCACCAAGGGGCGGGTGCAGGTCTTGCATCGGCCGGGCAAAGACGGCCTCGGCCGTGCCTATGCGGCTGGTATGTCGCAGGCCCTGGCCGGCGGTGCGGAGATCGTCGTGCAGATGGACGCGGACGGTTCGCATCCGGTCGAGGCCATCCCGCGGATGGTGTCCGAGCTCGTGTCGAACTCCGCTGTGGTTGCTGTCGGTTCGCGGTATGTCGCCGGTGGCAGCGTCGACGACCAGTGGCCCTGGCACCGCCGCATGCTGTCCGCGGGAGCGAACAGGTACGTCCGTCGGGTGTTGCGCCTGCAGGTCCACGATGCGACCGCCGGTTTCAAGGCGTGGAAGGCCGAGGCGTTGCGGCTGCTCGAGCCCGAGACGGCGCTGAGCGGCGGTTACAGCTTCCAGGTCGAGATGGCGCACCGGCTCACGCTGATGGGGTTCATCAGCCTGGAGGTGCCGATCCACTTCGTGGATCGGACCGACGGAACGTCGAAGATGTCGCTCGGCGTGCAGCTCGAATCAGTGCTGATGCCGTGGCGGCTGCGCCGGTCCGTATGGCGGCCGCGAGTGGTGCCGAGCAATATCCCTGGACACGTGGATGATGCGTCGCTGAATGCGGCATAGTGGCCTCGCCGGCCTCGCCGGCGCCTGTCCTCGTCCCGATGGGTGGAGTGATGCCACGTCCGAGTGCCGCCGTCTTCCTGCTGGCCGGGCTGGTCGCGGCGGACGCAGTGCTCGTGACCGGCGCGCTGCGGTCCACCCATGTCGACACCGCGAAGCTGGCTCTGGCCGACGCGACGAACACGGCAGCGCCTGAGACCGGGGCGCCATCGACCGGCAGTTCCCCGACCGGCAGCTCACCGGCGACGACACCGAAAGCCACCGCGGCGCTGCTCCCGAAGGTCATCGTCCTCGCCCTGACCAACGACCGTGCATGGCGTGCCGCGTCATCATCGCTGCACTGCACGAGCAGTTCCAAGGCGGCCCAGGTCGAGCGGACCGACGACGGCGGCCGGAACTGGGCGCGGATCAGGGTTCCCCTCACCGCCGTCAACGGCCTGGCGTTCGTCGGCACCCAGCTGATCGCGACCGGCCTGGACTCGTCCTGCAAGCCCGCGACCTATGCGCTGTCCGCGACCGCCGCCGAGTCGAGCGGGCTGCAGCCGACGTGGGGCACCGACCCGAGCGACGTGTCCGCACTGCTGACCACGGGCAAGCCCGTCGGGAAAGAACCCTGCTCGAGCGGTGTGGTCGACCTGGCCGTCAACTCCGTGTCCGACCTGGTCGCGCTGTGCTCCGACGGCTCGATCCGGCACAGCACCTCCACGGGATCGTCGTGGCAGAAGGTCGACTCACGACCGGGAGTCGTTGCCATCGCGACGGATTCGGGATCCATCTACACCGCGACACGGACCGCGTGCGGGATCTCGGTGGGGAAGGCCGGCGGCGGTGACACCAAACGGTGCGTGTCGGGGACGAAGAAGTGGCAGGGCGCGACCGACATGACGATCGTGGGTGGCACGGTGTGGCTGGTCAGTGCCGACCATGCGGTGACCGAGCCGGTCGCCGGCATCAGCTGACGACTCGGGCTGACGACGGGCAGGACACGACGCGCACTCACAGGGTGCGGGCGATCAGTTCTTTCATGATCTCGTTCGTGCCCCCGTAGATCTTCTGCACGCGCGCGGCGGCATACGCCCGGGCGATCGGGTATTCGAGCATGTAGCCGTAGCCGCCGAAGATCTGCAGGCACCTGTCGATGACCTCGCACTGCTTCTGGGTGGAATACCACTTGGCCATCGATGCCGTTGCGGCGTCGAGTTCGCCGTTGAGGTGCTGCTCGATGCAGTGGTCGACGAGGGTGCGCACGGCGCGTGCTTCGGTAGCACATTCAGCGAGCACGAAGCGAGTGTTCTGGAATTTCAACAGCTCTCGACCGAACGCCTGACGCTCCTTGGCGTAGGCGACCGTCTGGTCGATCGCGACCTCCATGCCCTTCGCCGCGGCGACGGCGATGATCAGCCGCTCCTGCGGCAGTTGCTCCATGAGCTGCAGGAAACCCTGTCCCTCCTCGCCGCCGAGCAGGTTCTCGCGCGGGACCCGCATGTCGGAGAAGGACAGCTCGCGGGTGTCCTGGCCGGGCATGCCGATCTTCTCCAGCACCCGGCCGCGCTCGAATCCTTCGAGACCGTCCGTCTCGGCGACGATCAGGGACAGTCCCTTGCCGCCGTCGCCTCCGGTGCGGGCGACGATGATGACCAGATCGGCGTGAGAACCGTTGGTGATGAACGTCTTCGAACCGTTGACGACGTAGTGGTCGCCGGCCGACCGGGCCGTGGTCCGCAGACTCTGCAGGTCCGAGCCGGCGCCGGGTTCGGTCATGGCGATGGCTCCGACATGTTCACCGGACGCGAGCTTGGGCAGCCAGCGCCGCTTCTGCTCCTCGGTCCCGTAGTTGTTGATGTATGGCGCCACGATCGTGCTGTGCACGCTGTAACCGAAGGCGTCGTCCCCGGCCGCGGACTGCTCCTCCATCACCACGGCTTCGTGCGCGAAGGTGCCACCGCTCCCGCCATACTCCTCGGGCAGGCCGATGCAGAGCAGACCGGCGGCCCCGGCGGCCGTCCAGTAGCCGCGGTCGACCTGGTGCTGCTGCGCCCAGCGCTCCTGGTTGGGGATCGACTCCTTGGCGAAGAAGGTCTTCGCCAAAGCGCGCAGATCGTCGAGTTCTCCTGTGAGCCAAGGCGATCGGTAGGTGCTGGTGAGCTGCATGATGGCTCCCTCAGAGCGTTTCGCCGGACTCTGCCTTGGCAACGAGCCAGTCGCTCGGCTCGAAGCGCGGTCCGTACGCAGCCGCCAATTCCTGTGCACGCGCGACGAATCCGGTGAGCCCCCCGTCATACCCCTGCATGAACTGGGCCGTTCCACCGGTCAGCGGCGGGAAGCCGATGCCGAAGATCGACCCGATGTTCGCGGCGGCGGACGAGTCGAGCACGCCCTCCTCGAAGCACTTCGCGGTCTCCAACGCCATGACGAACAGGTAGCGGTCCTGGATGTCCCGCAGCGGTACGTCGACGTCGGGCGTCGTGAAGTGCTCGCGTATGCCAGGCCACAGCTTCTTGCCCGAATCCGCCGGGTAGTCATAGAAACCCGCGCCCGCGGCACGGCCCTTGCGCCCGAACTCGCCGACCATGCGGTCGACGAGGGCCGAACCCGGCGTCGGGGGCAACTGCACGCCGCGCTCGGCGGCGTCCTTCTCGGCTTCGGACCGGATGTGCTGAGTCAGGGTCAGCGAGACCTCGTCGAGCATCGCCAGCGGCGGCGCCGGGAAGCCGGCCATCGTGGCAGCCCGCTCGACCGTCGCGGGGTCGACACCCTCCTCGACCAGCGCGACCGCTTCGAGGATGAGCGTGCCGAAGACGCGGCTGGTGTAGAACCCACGGCTGTCGTTGACGACGATCGGCAGCTTGCCGATCTGCTGGACCAGGTCGATGGCGCGAGCCAACGCCTCGTCGGAGGTCTGCTCACCCTTGATGATCTCGACGAGCTTCATCTTGTCGACCGGCGAGAAGAAGTGCAGTCCGATGAAGTCCTTCGGACGGGTAACGCCCTGGGCCAGGGATGTGATCGGCAGCGTGGAGGTGTTGGAGCACAGCAGAACGTCTGTGCCTATTACCGTTTCGGCCTCGGCGAACACCTTCGCCTTGAGGTCAGCGTCCTCGAAGACCGCCTCGATCACGGCATCGACGCCCTGCAGATCGGCGGCGTCATCGGTGGCGGTGATGCGGTCCAGGATCTGCTGGCGCGCTTCGGCCGTCATCCGGCCCTTGTCGACCTTCGTGGTCAGCAGTGTCTCGGTGTATGCCTTGCCCTTGGCCGCGTTGTCGACGGAGATGTCCTTGAGGACGACGTCGATGCCGCGGCTGGCGCATGCATACGCGATGCCGGCGCCCATCATGCCGGCACCGAGCACGCCGACCCGCGACACCTTCTGCGGCTCGATCCCCTTGGGACGCAACGACCCCGACGTGATCTGCTGCATGTCGAAGAAGAACGCCTGGATCATGTTGGTCGACACCGACCCGCTCGCGAGACTGGTCAAACCGCGCGACTCGATGCGGCTCGCGGTGTCGAAGTCGACCTGCGCGCCCTCGATCGCCGCCGCGAGGATCGCCCGCGGTGCCGGGTATGCCGCACCCTTGAGCTGCTTGCGGAGGTTGGCCGGGAAGGCCGGCAGGAACTGCGCGAGCTTCGGGGTGCTGGGTGTGCCACCGGGCATCCGATAGCCGGAGCGTTCCCACGGCTGGGAAGCGGCTTCCGCGTCGTCGCGGTGCGCGAGCACCCACGCGCGGGCGGCCGGGATCAGCTCGTCCTGGCTCGTGACGACCTCGTCGATGAGGCCCTTGTCCCGGGTCGCGGCCACACCGCGCTGTTGCCCCTGCAACAGCCAATCCATCAGTGCCGACTGGATGCCCAGCATGCGCACCGTGCGGGTCACACCGCCACCGCCGGGCAGCAGACCGAGGGTGACCTCCGGGAAGCCGAACTTCGCCTTCGGATTGTCCACGGCGATGCGATGGTGCGCGGCCAGCGCGATCTCGAGGCCGCCGCCCAGTGCGGTTCCGTTGAGTGCGGCGACGACCGGCTTGCCGATCAGCTCGAGCCGGCGCAGCTGCGCCTTCACCCTCTCGACCTCCTCGAAGAATCGCCCGGCGTCATCGGGTCGAACGGCCTGCAGCATCTGCAGGTTGCCGCCGGCGAAGAAGGTCTTCTTCGCGCTGGCGATGACGACGCCGGCGACCTCGCCGGTCGCGACGTCGGCTTCCAGGCGGTCCACAGCGGCCGCCATACCTGCTGCATAGCGGTCGTTCATGGTGTTCGCACTCGACTCGGGATCGTCGAGCGTCAGCGTGACGATGCCTTCGGCGTCCTTGTCGTAGCGCACGGCGGAGGACACTGCGGTCTCGGTGTTTGTCATCGGATTCCCTTGAAGTGAATGGTGTTTCAGACGAGTTCGACGATGGTGGCGATGCCCATGCCGCCGCCGACGCACAGCGTCGCCAGACCGCGTCGCAGGCCACGGCGCTCGAGCTCATCGATCAGCGTGCCGAGGATCATCGCGCCGGTCGCACCCAACGGATGGCCCATCGCGATGGCACCGCCGTTGACGTTGACCTTGTCGTGCGAGAGCTCCAGGTCCTTCATGAAGCGCAACGGCACCGCTGCGAACGCCTCGTTGATCTCGAAGAGATCGATGTCCGACGGTCGGAGTCCGACGCGCTTGAGTGCCTTCAACGCCGCCGGGGTCGGCCCGGTCAGCATGATCGTGGGGTCGGCGCCGCTGACCGCCACGGACGTGATCCGGGCGCGAGGATGCAGGCCGAGCTCCTGGCCCACGGCCTCGGTGCCGATCAGCATCAGCGCCGAACCGTCAACGATGCCGGACGAATTGCCCGCGTGATGGACGTGGTCGATCTCGTCGACCCAGTGGTACTTCTCCAGCGCGACCGCGTCGAAGCCGCCCATGTCCCCGATGTCCTTGAACGAGGGCTTGAGGCTGCTGAGCGATTCGACCGTCGTTCCGGGTCGGATCGTCTCGTCGTGGTCGAGCACGGTCAGGCCGTTGCGGTCGGCAACGGGTATGACGGAATCCTTAAAGTAGCCCGCCTTGTGGGCGGCATCGGCACGCGCGTGCGACTCCGCGGCATACGCGTCGACATCGGCGCGGGTGAAGCCCTCGACGGTCGCGATCAGGTCGGCGCCGATGCCCTGCGGGACGAAGTCCGTCGCGAGCGCGGTCGCCGGGTCCATCGCCCAGGCGCCGCCGTCGGATGCCATCGGGACGCGGGACATCGACTCGACACCACCGGCGACGATCAGGTCCTCGAAGCCGGACCGGACCCGGCTCGCGGCCTGGTTGACCGCCTCGAGGCCGGAGGCGCAGAAGCGGTTGAGCTGCACCCCGGCAACCGTCTCCGGCAGGCCGGCTGCGAGCGCCGCGGTCTTGGCGATGTCGGCACCCTGGTCACCGATCGGGGTGACGACGCCGAGCACGACGTCGTCGATGCGTGCCGGGTCCAGCTCCGGATTGCGCTTGCGAAGCTCGTCGATCAGCCCCACCACCAGGTCGATCGGCTTCACCTCGTGCAGCGATCCGGTCTTCTTGCCGCGACCGCGCGGCGTGCGGATGGCGTCGAAGACGAGCGCCTGCGGGGCATCAGCCATGGTGGGAACTCCTGTACGGCATACGGAACGAGTCGCTTCAACACTAACAGTGACACTGTCACTGTTATGGCGAGTTCGCGTTGTGCCAGGATGCTGCCCATGCCAGACGGAGGACCGCACGAGCTGACACTCGAGGAGCTGGTCGCGCGATCCGGCCTGGCAGTGCGCACGATCCGCTTCTACACCGGCCGCGGGATCCTGCCCGCTCCGGTGCGGCGCGGCCGGTCGGCCGTCTACACCGCCGACCACCTCGCGCGGCTCGAGCTGGTGCGCGAGCTGCAGGCGCACGGGTTCACGCTCGCCGCGATCGAGAGCTACATGGCGCGGCTGCCGGAGAACGCCACACCCGAGGCGATCGCGCTGCATCGGACCCTGCTGGCACCGTGGATGCCCGACCTGCCGGAAACGCTGTCGCGCGGCGAACTGGAGGACCGTGCCGGTCGGACGCTCAGCGCCGACGACCTGGTGACGTTGGAGGCGTTGGGCACGGTGCAGCCGGCCGGAGCAGGTCGCTATCACGTTGCGGTTTCTCATCTTTCGATCAGCGTGTCGATCCTGGACTTGGGCCTGCCGTCGTCCGCAGCAGTAGCCGCACAGTCGATCTTCACGGCGCACGGCAGGGCCATTGCGGAAGAGCTGACCGACGTGTTCCGCGAGCAGGTCTGGCCGGCATACAAGGAGTCGGGGCTGCCGCCGGATCAGCTGCGCGAGACGGTGGAACGCTTCAAACCGTTGACGATCGCGGCCCTTGTTGCCTCATACGAGAGCGCCGTGAACGAGACCAAGCGCGAAGCCGTCACCCGACGGGCAACCCCGGACGGGGATGCCTGACCGCTTCTCCCCCTGCAGAGTGAGAAGGTTCCTCCCGAAGAGGGACGCTGCCGCGGCCGCCGCTCGACATCGTTGACGGTATGACGGAAATCGTTGCTGTTACTGCCGATCGCGGTCCACTCCGAATGGCGTGGGCACGCGCCCATGAGCCGGTGGCGGGCGTGCCCGGCTGGGCACGACGTGCGGCGCTCATCGTGCCACTCCTGGTCCTGCCGTCGAGCGCGTGGCGGGTCGCCACCTTCGCGCTGCACCTGCCGATCCTCAAGGAGCGCACGGCGGACGACAGCGGGAACCTGCCGGGTTGGCTGCCCCTCGGGGTGTATGTCGTCCTGCTGTCGATCCTCTCGGAGCTGTTGGCATTCACCGCGATCGGCCTCGTCTCGACCTGGGGCGAAGTGTTCCCGCGGTGGGTGCCGTTCCTGCGCGGACGCCGCGTGCCGACCATGGCTGCGGTGATCCCCGGCGCGATCGGCGCGACGATCCTGACGATCATGTGGACTGACTCGCTGGTCATGCTCGCGTTCGGGCGGACGATGACCGGCGGCGACATTCCTCGGGACACCGCGATGGACCTGCACACCTGGCAAGGCATCCTGGCGACCGCGATGTATGTGCCGCTGATCGCCTGGGGGCCGTTGCTCGGTGCCGTGACGTACGCCTACTACAAGCGGCGTCGCGGCTAATCCCCGATCGTCGTCGGGATGCAGGTCGCCCACCACAGAACGCCCGCGCTCAAAAATACGCGCGGCTCAGTAGATGAAGCTCGGTGCCGCCATACCGACTTCGTTGTTGCTGTGATCCAGCAGGATGTCCCACTCGCCGGTGCCGGTCCACGGGTCCCGGTGGGCGTCGGACCAGAGCGTGCTGACGAGGGCGAGCGAATCGCCTCGGTAGGCCAGTCCCTGGTTGCAGTTCGTCGCCGGGCACTGGAAGAGAGACAGCGCCGGGAGCGTCATGTGCACGCCCTGGCCCACGCTCGCGCACGGCTGACTACTGAGGTGGCCCCCGGGTCCGGCCGTGATGAATTTCGATGAGGCGAAACCGATTTCGTCATTCGACGTGTCGATGAGCAGGTGCCAGATCCCGCCCCATGGCGTGGTGGTCGGCAGGTAGCAGAAGTCGTCCACCGATTGACCACGGATCGCCAGCCCCTGATTGCACTTGGTGACCGGGCACTGGAAGAGCGAGAGCTCCGGCAGCGTGATGCCGACCGGAACGGTGTCGTTCCCGCGCGGCGCCACGGTGCTCGGCCTCGCCGTCGTGTGCGACGAGTTCGGCGCGGACGGTTCGGCGGCATGGGCGGTCGCCGGGAAGAGCGGGCCGAGGCAGAGCGCGGCCAACAGTGCGAGTGCGGCAAAGAGTTTCTTCATGACATCCCCTGACTATGTCGTTATTGACATAGTTGACGGTAGCCACGTGAACTCGTCCTGTCCACCATCGGGTTCGACGGTCGATCAGCCCCAGGTGCGCGAGCTGAGGACCAGCAGATAGCCGTCCGGGTCCTCGATCGTCACGCCATACCTGTCCCAGTACGGGTTGCGGGCGGGCACGACCTGCCCACCGGCGGCGACCAGCCGGTCGATCTCGCTCTGCGTCGCCGGCCGGCCCAGATAGATGACGAGCAGGTCCTCCGGTCCGGGTGGATTCGCGGCGAGCGAAGCTGCGTCGTCCACCAACTCCAGGTGCCATGTCGCACCCGGCGTGCCGAGCATCAGCAGCGCGTGTCCGCCTTCGGCGTCCGAGCCGGTGCGCCAGAGAACTTCCATGCCCGCGCCATCACACCAGAACGCCTCTGCCGTGGGCAACGAGCGACTGGGGCGTGCAATGCGGACGGGGTATGCCGGGTCGATGATCGTCATGCGGCAACTCTCACAGTTGAAGCAGGCTTGAGGTCAACTCGACCCCCCAACCGGATTCGCCCGCCCCTGCGGATGGCCTACCGACCGGTTTCATGGGATGTTGACGACATGAGCCCGAAGGTGACCGACGAGCAGATCCAGGCCGTGGCCGCGAGCGCCATACCGTTCAGCATGGTGCAGTTGCGCTGGGCTCCGGACCGGCACCAGGACGGCGCGGACGCGATCGAACTCGAACACCAACGGCGAATGGTGGGCCTACGCGCAGATGGCGTGATCGCCATCCTCTGCCCGGTCCAGTCCGACACCGTCGCCGGTGTGGCGATCATGACCAACACACTGGACGAGGCGGACGAGCTGATGGCCGGTGACCCGTGCGTGCAGGCGGGGATGATGACCTATGAGGTGCTGCCCTGCGCCAGCTTCCCCGGAGACAGCATCCCCGGCTGAACCCGCTTGCGGATCAGGCCTTTTCGGCCCGTCGCAGCAGTATGGCGCGCTCGCTGTCGTTCTGGGTCAACGCCGCGGCTTCGGTGAATGCCGCACGTGCCTCGGTATGGCGCTCGGCCCGCTCGAGCAGGTCACCACGCACACTGGGCACGAGCGGGGAGCCGGTGAGCGCGTCGACGGGCAGCGCTTCCAGCACGGCCAAGCCGGCAGCCGGCCCGAACGCCCGGCCGTGCGCGACAGCGCGGTTCACTTCCACGACCGGACCGGGCGCGATCTTCGCCAGGATGTCGTAGATCGCGGCGATCCGCTGCCAGTCGGTGTCCTCGGCCCGTTCTGCCCGCGCATGTTGCGCGGCGATCGACGCCTGCAGGAAGTAGCGGCCGACCGGCCGACCGCGCGCGGCGAGCTCCTCGGCCCGTCGCAGCGCGGCCGCACCCCGACGAATCAACAACTGGTCCCAGCGTTTTCGATCCTGTGCCTCCAGCAGGACCGGCTCGCCGGCGTCGTCGAGTCGGGCGGACATGCGCGAACCCTGCAATTCGAGCAATGCCTGCAACCCGAGAACCTCGGGCTCCTCCGGTGCGAGGTCGGACAGCATGCGCGCGAGCCGCATCCCCTCGTTCGCGAGGGCGGGACGCATCCAGTCCGCGCCCGCGGTCGCGGCATATCCCTCGTTGAAGATCAGGTAGATCACCGCCATCACGTCGTCCAGCCGGTCGATCCGGTCCTGCCCGGTCGGTAGCTCGAACTCGGCGTGCGCCGTCGACAGCGTCTTCTTGGCACGCGAAATGCGTTGCCCCATGGTGGATTCCGCGACGAGGAAACCGCGAGCGATCTCCCCGGTGGTGAGTCCGCCGACCAGGCGGAGGGTGAGTGCCGCACGCGACTCCGGTGTGAGCGACGGGTGGCAGGACAGGAAGATGAGCCGCAGGACATCGTCCTCGATGTGATCGACCTGGTCGTCGAGATCGGGCATCGCGTCCTCCTCCCGCCCACCGGCCTGCTCGAGCTCGGCCACCTTGCGCCGCAGGACGTCGGCGCGCCGAAAATGATCGATGGCGCGCCGTTTCGCGGTCGTCATCAGCCAAGCACCCGGGCTGTCCGGTATGCCGGCGGAGGGCCACTGCTCGAGGGCAGCGACGAGCGCATCCTGCGCGAGGTCCTCAGCCAGCGCGACGTCCCGCGTCATCCGGGTGAGGGCGCCGACGAGGCGGGCCGATTCGGCCCGCCACGCGGCGACGATTGCCTCATGGGGATTGTTCGCCCTTGTCTGCGCCGGCACCAGGCCAGCGTAGTGACGGCAGATCAGTCCTCAGGGACGTCCGGACCGTCCGAGATCTGCCGCATCGTGGAGATGACGGTGGCCTCGGGCCAGTACTTCGCGTGCAGCTCGGCGAACTCCTGCTGGTCGGCGACGGCCTCCTCGAGGGTGTCGTACTGCATGATCGCCCATCCACCGACGACCTCCTTGGCCTCGGCATACGGCCCGTCGACCCGGCTGACCTCACCCTTGCGGGAGATGAAGTTCACCGCATCCTCGGTGCCGAAAAGGCCTCCGCCGTCAAGGAATGCGCCCTTGGCGGTCTGCTTGCCGATGTATTCGTCCATCGCTCCGAAGAGCTCCTTCGGCGGCATGCCGATGTTCTCTTCCATCCGGACGAACCCCATGAAACGTGGCATCTCGATCTCCTACTGATTGTTGCTCGGACTTGCTGGTCACACGTACGTCGAATGCATACCAGCGTCTTCGACATCGGGGCGCAGAATTTTTTTCCGGCCGTTGCCTCAGCCTTCGCGGGGCGGCCCGTCGAGTAGCGCCTGGACGCCGGCGAGATATCTGCGCGGCGGGAGATCGCGGACGTTCAGCCGCATCAGCATGTAGCCCGGGACCATCGAGTGCAGCACCCATCCGACATCCGCCGGGCGCGCCGACGGGTCGATGAGTCCGGCCGCCTGGCGACGGCGGACCACTTCGGTCCACCCGTCGAGCAGCTTGCCGACGCGTTCCGCCACGAGATCGCGCATCGGACCGCCGAGGACGGCCTCGCCCCAGGCCTGCACGATGACGACCGTCAGATCTCCGTCGGCGCCGGCCGCCCGCTTGCGGACGTGATCGGTGAGCCGACGCAGGAGGTCGGCGGGGTCAGGGACGGCGCCGTCGGCGAGCGCGTCGGCCATCACGTCGTCAAGCACGCCGAGTTGCGAATCTGCCACTGCGGCAAGGAGTTCGGTCTTGCTGGCGAAGTATCCGTAGACGGCGCCCGCGGAGAGCCCGGACTCCTCGATGATCTCGGCCATGGTCGCACCCTGATAGCCGGAACGGACCACGCACCGCACGGCGGCGCGCAGAATCTCGTCACGGCGGGCCTGCCGTCTGGCTTCGGAGATGCGGGGCATCCATCCACTTTAGAAGAAGGGTCGTTCTGTTTGACAGACCCGGCGGAGATAGGCAAGCTCGATCTTATAAAAAGAACGAATATTCGTTTTAAGGAGTTGTCCATGTCGGGTCCCACCGCATATGTCGCCCGCCCGGAGACCAAGCGCATCCTCACCCTCGTCGTCGGCCTCACTGCGCTGATCTGCGCGATGCTCGCGCTCTTCGCCTGGCCGGCCGCGAACAGCGCACCGCGCGACCTGCCGATCGTGATCGCCGGGCCGCACGCGGAGACCGGGCCGTTGACCGAGCGGCTCGTCATACAGCAGCCCAGTGCGTACGCCATACAGCTGGCGCCGACGCGCGCGGAGGCGGTGCGGTCCATCACCGAGCACAAGGCGTATGGCGCACTGG
This sequence comes from Flexivirga sp. G2, assembly GCF_055397625.1. NCBI lineage: Bacteria > Bacillati > Actinomycetota > Actinomycetes > Micrococcales > Dermacoccaceae > Flexivirga > Flexivirga sp. G2. Next base: position 223,318 of record NZ_AP039675.1, on the reverse strand, counting down.
TGGCCTCGGCCGACGGCGTGGAGGTGCTGACCGCGAGCGCCCGGTCCAGCAGCGTCGCCCAGCTGCTCGATCAGGTCGGCGCTCAGGCCGCGGCGGCCGCGCACCGGCCGTTGCACATGACGGACGTGGTGCCGGCGCCCGCCGATGACCCGCACGGCACCGGGATCACGTCGGCGGTGTTGCCGTCGGTGCTGGCCGGCCTCGCCTGTGCATCGCTGAGCACGGTGCTGATCCGCCGGCGCGGGGACCGCACGCTGGTGGCCGCCGGCTTCTCGATCGTCGGCGGCCTGGCGATGGCCGGGGTACTGCAGGGCTGGATCGGCTCGCTGGAAGGGCAGTTCATCGCGAATGCCGCGGTGCTCGCGCTGACGCTCGGAGCAATCTCGATGACCGTGCTCGGCTTGGAAAGTCTCTTGGGGACAAGAGGATTGGCCGTCGGTGCGGTGCTGACAATGCTCGTCGGCAACGCGCTCTCGGCGGCCGCATCCGCGCCCGAGATGCTGCCGGTCGGCTGGGGTGCGCTGGGTCAGTTGCTGCCGGCGGGGGCCGCCAACACGGCGTTGCGGTCGGTGGCGTTCTTCGACGGCAACGGGTCGAGTCGCTCGCTCGTCGTGCTCGGCTGCTGGCTCGCGTTCGGCCTGGCCCTGCAGGTCGGCGCCGCCCGGCTGCGCCGTCGGCCCGCAGCCGGGGCATCCGCGCCCGGTGACACCGGGGTGACCGAGTTGCACCCTGCGCATGCCGCGGGCTGAAGCGTAGGGTCGTTCGTATGGCTGACAACGAGAAGTCGATCACCGTCACCCGCAGCATTCCGGCCCCCGCCAAAGCGGTCTTCGAGGAGCTGACGCTCCCGGCCAACCACGTGCGCCTCGACGGATCCGGGTTCGTGCGCAGCGACGATCACGCCGACCGGATCACCGCCGTCGGGCAGACCTTCCGGATGAACATGTCCGGTCCCCACATGGGTGGCGACTACCAGACGGACAACCAGGTGACCGGATTCGTCCCGGACAAACTGGTCTCCTGGAAGACCGCGCCGGCCGGCACCGAACCGCCGGGATGGGAATGGGTCTGGGAGTTGACGCCCCAGGGTGCGGATTCCACTGACGTGAGCCTGACCTACGACTGGTCGAAGGTCACGGACAAGGACATCCTGAGCAAGGTCACGTTCCCGTTGATCTCTCAGTCCCAGCTCGAGGACTCCCTGGGCAAGCTCGCCGAGTCCGTCGACTAAACAACCGTCGGCCGATCAGCGCTTCGGCAGCAGACCCAGCCGAACGGTGCGGTCGAGAACGCCGAGCGTGGCACGTAACCCCACCTCGGGGATCACCGGGAAGACCGACGACTCGATCCGCTCAGGGTCCACCTGCGACCAGTCGTAGTAGGTCGTCACGCGGGTGGCGTCCCCGTCGGGTTCGAGCGTGTAGCCGTAGATGTGCCGCAGCGGCGGCTGGATCGTCCCGTCGATCGTCCACGCGATGTGCCGGTCATGCTCGTACTCGGTGATCACCACCGTCACGTCATACCGACCCATTTGCGGTATGTCGTTCAGCGGCGCGCGGTCCATGTGCACCAGGAACCGGTCGCCCACGGCACTGACGGGTTCGCCCTCGACGTCCTGCAACATGCCCGACGCATCGATCGCCAGGTGCCCGCGCGGATCGCGCAGTATGGCGAAGATGTCGCCGGCCGACGCCTGGATGGTCCGGGTGATGGTGAACCGCTTCGAGTCGCTCATGGTGATCAGCGTCGCAGGCCGGCGTCCGCCGTGCCCTCGGCGTCTGCGGTGCGACCGTCCGGCAACCGTTACATCAATGGGGTAACGGGTGGATCGCCGGCGGACAGGCGAGCTACGGCCCGTATCGTCATTTCAGCGCGCGACCGTGCGGCATCGGCAAGACTCTTGCTCCGGGTTGAAGGGAAAGTGGGGGTGCAGTGGACGAGCCGGTGAGGATGGTCCGCCTGCGGAAGCCGGCTCGCTGCGCCTGCGGGGAACCACTGGACGCGGGCGATCGCGCGGGTCTCGTCGGCGAACGCCGCACATTGCGATGTCTGCAATGCCTGGCAGACCTGCAGGCCGGTCGCGCCCTGCCGCGCAAGCGGCGGACGGTGAGCGCTCAGTCGACAACGGCGCGCACGCAACCACAGCAGACGCGACGCAGCTCACGGCCGGCGCCCGTCAAGAAACATCGGGGGCGTGGAGTCCTGGTCGTGGTCATGGTGTTGCTGCTGGCCGTCGGCGCCTTCTATGCGCGATCGGTGCTGATGGGCGGCTCCGGCAACAGCCTCGCCAACGGCGTACACATCCCCGGCACCGACCTGGTCATCGGCGGTCCGGCGACCACGTCGAAGGGGACCGGCAGCGGCATACCGAGTTCGTGGCCGCCCGTGCCGTCGGATGCCAGGACGACCCCGCTGGGACGTCCGCCCGCGAAGGCGTCGTCGTCCACGGAGTATTCGTTCATCCAGACGGTCGACAGCCCCACTGGCACGCGCCCCGTCGCATGGGATCCGTGCCGGCCGATCCACCTGGTCGTCAACAACGCACACGCTCCCGCTGACAGCGACAAGCTGCTGCAGGAAGCGACCGCGCGGGTCGGCGCCGCCACCGGTCTGAAGTTCGTGATCGACGGGCCGACGACCGAGATGCCGTCCACTGACCGGGCGCCGAAGGATCGGGCGCGCTACGGGAACAGGTGGTCGCCGGTCCTCGTCGCCTGGACCGACCCGACCACGGTGCCGCAACTCGAAGGCACGGTCGCCGGGCTGGCCGGGCCGGACGGGGCGCCATACTTCGACACCGACCAGGAGCACTGGGTCAGCGGATCGATGAACCTCGACGGCCCGCAACTGTCCGCTGCCCTCCGCCGCCCCACCGGTTGGAACATCTCGCGCGCCATCGTCATGCACGAGCTCGGCCACCTCGTCGGCCTCGAGCACGTCACCTCACGCAACGAACTGATGTATGCCGAGACCACCGGCCGCACCGACTTCGGCTCGGGTGACCGGGAGGGCCTCCGGCAGTTGGGGTTGGGGCCGTGTTTCAGCAAGTAGGGCCTCGTTACAACCAGGACAACGTCGGTGGCAAGGTGCGTTTCCACCGTTCACGGAGGAAGCTGCAGAGTCTTGTCGGCAAGCTCACAAGACCGTGCATCTGCTGCGTCAACCTCTAAAACAACCACGGGTTGTCACTGAGTCATAGCCGCCTCGCGAGACGAAAAGGGTAAGACGGCGTACTGGCGACCCACTACGTCCGCGACACGGTGGCGGCCAGTCTGCACTGGTCGAGATACTCGACGTGCCCAAGGACATGGAGCAGGTGCCTGAAGCTGCGACTGTTGCGGGCAGCAGCCATTAGGTCAAGCCGATCTGCGATCTTCTGGCCGTCGTCGATCTTGTCGTACTGCTTGCCCTTGACAGCCTTTTTAAGTAGATCTATGGCCCTAGCGCTGTCGGCTTTGTCGGGCTCGACATGCCTAATCAACGCGTTCGACACCGCATAGCGAGCGGGCTGCTTGCGCAGGGCATTCAGATCCGCAATGAGCCAGTTCTCGAACGTGCGGTCCTTATAGACAACTTCGATATGAAAGGAGCCAGGAGAGAGGCTGGCTAGCTCGCCCTTCAGTGCAGAGGCCAGCTCTAGAGGAGTGCTCTCCTGCTGCTCGCGGTCAATGACGAGGACGAACAGATCGGTTTTTCGGGCGTGAGCTTGTCGGAGTAGTGGCTCGCACGCCTTGGCGATGCCCTTAATCGGTCCGTCCGGTTGACATGTCACACGGACGATTTTCGGAGCTAGCGCGCCCGACGTCGTGGGCAGGGAACTGAACAATACTTTGAATGCGGAGTACTCGCCCACGCCCTCCGTCACGATCATGGTCTTCATAAAGACCTCACCCAAGTCCGCGTGGCAGAGCCTGAGCAACAGCGCCGCTGTCGAGAAGCTCGAAGATTGTGATCTCACCGTCGAGTACCTGCTGCCTGACTTCGGCATCGATCAAGGCAACCTCGGCGATGTGACTCCGTCCTTGCTCCATCCACATCAAGTTCACCGATTCAGGTGGCACGGCGGTAAGCAAAACCGGAGAATGACTCGTCAACAGAATCTGCCTCGGCGAGTCTTGGCATAGCTCAAGTAACTGCCGGAGTATCCACGGATGCAACGCGTTCTCCAACTCTTCAATGACTAGGATCGAGGCTCGCAGATCAAAGATCGCTACCAGCAGGGCAAAAGCCTGAATTGTGCCATCCGAGACTTCCGCAGCATTCCACGGTCGACCGACTCCTCGCTCGCGAAACTGAACTGCGAGTCGCCTGTCCTCGGTGTATGCGATCGAGATCTCTTCGAGCGTGGGGATAATGGTGCGCATGGCAGATTCGACACTTGCCCACGCCTTCGCGTCGTTCCGTCGAAGAAAATCGGCCGCCCCAGGAAGATTGTCACCATGCAATTCCAATTGAGCACGGGGAGAAGCCACCCCCGGGAGTCGCGACGTGTGGGGCGACAACTGGAAGACTCGGATAGATGAAAGGAAACGTGAAATCTGCCAAAAGACGTCGATAAAAATGACGCGTCCAAACAGAATCTCGCTGCGGTCCAACTTCACCTCGGTTAAGAGATATTCCCGCTCGTACATATAAAGGAGATCATCAAGAAATTCGGAGAAATCCTCCGAGCCGCGTTGACGCTCGACCGCTATACCACCGCCCTTTTGTCGGACGATCGTGGCGAGTACACGTCCGTTCAGCGCTGCCACAGTGAGCGACTCCTGAGTGACCTCGAAATCGGCGGTGAGCTTCTGGGAGACCGCACGGAATGCGAAGTCGTGCCGAACGATCACGCTCGGATCCCGCCTACGCTTCTTTTCTTCCTTGCGTTCTCTACGCCGAATTCCGGCGTAGCGAAGTCCCTCAGTTACCTCCTTAGCATCGACCTCCACCTCAACCGTTAGCCGGATTGGGCGTCGCGCTCGCCGTGTCCGTCGGTGAGCGAGGTTCTCGTACCCCCCGCCGTGGCTCACAGCGAGTTCGAGGCCGTGCAGATACGCGTTACCGATGAAGACCAGACCATCCACGAGATTGCTCTTGCCTGACCCGTTGGCACCGGTAATGACAGTCAGGTCAGCGAGGTCAGCCGTGAAGTCGTACAGCGACTTGAACGCCTCAAAGTGAACTGACTTGATCCTCACCGAAGTGCCCCATCTCACGAGTCGATATCTGTCTCGGGTTTCGCCCGAGTCGGACCACTTCGGTCGCGACCTTCAGAGTACCGAGATCGCATGGCGCCACCGGTAGAAACCGCCAGACGCGCTCTGGGACCTCGCCGCTGTCTCACATCGAGACGAATCACGTTGGCCCGAGGCGGGCAACGAGGTCCGAGTGTTTGACACGGGCCGACGCGTGCTTGTGGGTGCACGTGACGGTCGGCCCTCGAACTAGCTATCCGTCCACACCCTGCAGGTCGGCGATCACAGCCTCGACGCGACGGCGCCGCGTGTCCGGTCGCTTGGCCGATTCCACCGCGTGGACGTGCGCACGGCGCCTGCTGAAGGACAACCGGTCGAAGGCCTCTCGAATCGCTCCATCCGAGTCCAGCGCGACGGTGAGTTCCTCGGGCTCGACGACCACCGCGGGTTCGTCGTCCGGCTCGAGTCGGACTTCGACGACGTCACCGACGCTCGCGCCGGCGGCCTTCCGATTCGCGTTGCTGAAGCCGATCAGGAAGCGGCCCCGCATGATCGCGACGCGCGTGCGCCACGAGTGACCGTTCACGGTGACCGTCACGCGGGGACGCTTTCCGCGGTCGAGGGCATCCACCAACTCCTCCGGCACCTGCAACCCGCGCATCGGTTCGGGCGGTTCGACGGCTGACTCGAAGGTGACGAATGCCTGGGGCTCACTCATACCTGTATGACGAGCCGGGCCGACAACGTGTGACCACGACGCCCCGCCGCCATACCGAACCCGTCGTCACACTTACCACTCCCGGATCGTCAACGAACCACCAATCCGAAATCGACCCGAGGAACCGACATGTCAGCACGCATGAAGAACCCGGCGGCAGTGATCCCGGCGGCAATGACAGCGATCCAGCAATTGAACAAGGCAATCGAGACGGCGGGCGTTTCGCCCACGACATTGGCGCTCGTCCATCTGCGCGCGAGTCAGATCAACGGGTGCAGCGCGTGCGTCCAGGCAGGCGCGGCCCAGTCACGACGGGCCGGTGAGACCGAGGATCGGCTGGCAACCGTCGCGGCGTGGCGCGACACCGACTACTTCACCGACGCCGAACGATCCGCGCTGGCGTTGACCGAGGCAGTCACCCGGTTCTCCGACCGCGAGGACGCGGTGCCCGACGGCGTCTGGGATGCGGCCGTCGAGCATTTCGACGAGGCGGGTATGGCGACGCTGTTGCTCGAGATCGCCACGACCAATCTCTTCAACCGGCTCAACCTGCCGACCCGGCAGATCGCCGGCGCGTGGTAGCTGACCTTCGTCCGCGGAGGAGCGAGCTGCCGACGGCTAGGAGACCTGCTCGTACCCGAAGCCGAGATACATGACAGCCCGATCGCGCGGATTGAACGTGATAGCAGTCAGTTTCGGGTGATTGTCATGTGCCAGCGTCCGCTCGCCGGTGCGGGTGTCGATGCTCCACAGGTCGGTGCCGTAGCCGCCATACGACATGCTGAACACCCAGTAGAGCCGGTTCGCATCGGTGGGGCTGGGCGCGAGGAGTGCGCCGTTCTGCAGGAAGACACCGCCCATCGCGTCGGCGTCGACGATCGCGCGGAACGTCCGGCCGCCGTCCTTGGACTGGTAGATGTGCCGCCCCTCCGACGGCGCGTTCGCATTGTTCTCAGCAAGGTTGAGACCCTGCGCGTACACGACATTTCCGTTGGCGGGCGAGATCGACATCGAGAACGCGTTGACCTTGTCACCCGCGGCACCCATCCCGGTGTGGCTCCAGGTCCGTCCACCGTTGTGGGTCATGTACGCACCCTCGCCCATGCTCCCGAGCACGACGTGGTTGAGGTTGCTCGGGTCGATCGACGCGTCATACAGCGAATCCCTAGCAGCGATACCGGGTTTGCCGCTCGCGACGAAATGCACACCGGCGTTCGTCGAGTCGTAGATCTGACCGGTCTCACTGACCGCACGCACGTGACGCGGCGCGTGCTTGTCGACGGCGAGCGCCACCAGGTCGCCGCCGTCGTCGGGCGTAGCTGCGGGCAGTTCGGTCATGCTCGTGCCGGTGACTCGCAACACCCGGTTGCTGTGGATGCCCCAGATGTATGCCGAGCCGTCCGGGCCCGCCGTCAGCCGCGGGTAGTAGAGACCCTGGACCTGGTTGATCTGCACCCACATGCAGCCCGCGTCGCGGGTCAGATAGAGATTCCCGTGACTGTCGATGGCCAGCAGGTGGTCCGGCGTGCTGAGCGCGACGATGCCGTAGACGTACTTCGTCGCGTGCACCGCGCCGGCGGTGGCGTGCGCTGTCCTCAACCCGTCGGTCGTGTAGGTCAGCGTGCCGTCACTGTCCACGACGGCACACTGCGGGGAGTGCCAGCCGCGGCCCGGCAACGGTTCGGCTCCGGCACTCGCTTGACCAGCGAAAAGCATTGCAGATGCTGCCAATACAGCGGTCATCGTTCGTTTCATCATGACCCCAATCGGGTTGTGCAACGGGTGGATTCATTCATGTCTAGTCGTCGCGAACCCGCCGACGCATCGGTTATCACTGGCAGACTTGTGCCGTGACACCATCCCGCCATACGGCATGGCAGCCAATGCTCGACGTGCTGGGCGTCGGCAGGGATGACGAGCTGCTCTACCGGCACCTGCTGCACCACCCGAGCAGCTCGCTGGAGGACCTGCGGATCCTCGTCGGCCGCACACCGACCTCCGTGCGCAAGGCACTCACCCGGCTCGCCGGCCACGGCCTGGTCAACCAGGTACCCGGCCGGCCCGTTCGGTATGTCGCCACCCGACCGGACATCGCGGTCGACGCGCTGGCCGCGACGCGCGAGGAGCAGTTCGAACGATCCCGGACCGCCGCTCGCGCGCTGCTGGCTGAACTTCCCGTCGACCGGCGGCACCGGCCCGAGGAGCAGGTCGAGATCATCGTCGACCGTGACGCCGTCGCCAGCAGGTTCCGGCAACTGCAGCACTCGGTCGAGCACGAGATCCTGGTGCTCGACCGTCCGCCATACGCACAGGACACCAGTGAGCCGAACCCGGGCGAGAACCCGCTGCTGTCCCGCGGTGTGAAGTTGCGTGGGATCTATGCGCCCGAATCCTTCGAGATCCCAGGCGCATTCGCGCTCACCCAGCAAGCGATGGCGGCCGGCGAAGAGGCACGGGTCCATCCGAACGTCCCGATGAAGATGGTCATCTGTGACACGACATCGGCGTTGCTGCCGCTGACCGACACTGAGGTCGACACGGTCGAGAGCGCGCTGGTGGTACACAACCCGACACTGGTCGGTGCGCTGGCCGGACTCTTCGAAATGCTCTGGCGCACAGCGCATCCGCTGCCGGTGATCGACCCTGGACCGGACGGTTGGGCGGCGCTCTCGACCGACGGTCTGTCGGGTGGAGCGGTCGGCGAATCACAACTGCTGGCATTGCTCGCCACCGGACTGAAGGACGAGGCGATCGCGCGCCAGCTCGGCGTCAGCCTGCGGACCGTGCATCGCAGGACGAGTGAGCTGATGGACGCACTCGGAGCGCGTACCCGCTTTCAGGCCGGTATGGCGGCGCAGAGTCGTGGTCTGCTGCATTGATGTCCCTCTTCACGCCGGAGCGACCCACAGGCACCGACGATCATCGGGTATGACGTCACCGTGTCCCAGCCAGATGCCGCGCGAAGAACCGGGCCGCATCATCGCCCGCGAACGACGGAACGCCGGTGTGCCCGCCCAGATTGGCTTGCAGCGTCTTCTCCGTCGAGCCGAAGGCGTCATACAACTCGAGCGCCCGCGTGCGGTCGTTGCCGGCGTCGTCCCACTGCAGCAACACGTGCAGCGGGATCGTGACGCGCCGGGCTTCCTCGAGGGTGGCTCGGGGGATGAAGCTGCCGGCGAAGAGGCCTGCTGCCGTGATGCGCGGATCGACGAGCGCGAGCCGGGTGGCCACGGCGACGACGCCACCCGAAATCCCCACGGGGCCGGTGATTCCCGGCAACTCCAGCAATTCGTCGAGGGCGGCCCGCCACTCGGGGACTGCCCGGTCGACCAACGGGAGGATGAATGCGTCGATCACCTCTTCGGACGGTCGTCCGCCGTCCCGGAGCGCGTTGTGCAGCGCAGTGCGCCCCTGCTCGATCGGAGCGGATCGGGCACGTTCGCCGTTGCTGGGAAGTTCGATGGTGGCGGCGGCGAATCCGAGTGCTGCGGTGGCTCGTGCCCGCGCGGCAAGACGCGGGTGCAACGGCGCCAAGCCGCCGGGGTGCCCGATCAGGATCAACGGCAATGACGCTGCCGCAGAAAGGTTTTCGGGCATCCATAGAAATCCGGGTATGTCGCCGAGGACGAATCTGCGCTCGACGAGGCCGTCGGCTGGGCGTGTTTCAGAGAGGAACTGCATGGTCGTGCCTTTCGGGAGGGCTCTTGTATGGCGCTCCCGGACGACCTATCGCCCGACCGTGACTCCCGCAAGGAGCACCCATGTCGATGTGTTCATGGGTACCACCTCCTCGGTCACGTGCACGGCCCCCGAACAGTAGCAACGCCGCACCGGTGCAGTCGCCTCAATTTCTGGCGGCACATAATGAATCGCATGCCGAAGAAGACGGGCACGACTGCTGTGACCACCGGCTCGCAGCGAGTGATCGGGATGCTGGGCGGGATGAGCTGGGAGTCCAGCGCGCAGTACTACAAGCTGGCCAACGAGCTGGTACGGGAGTGGCTCGGCGGTCTGCACTCCGCCCGAATCGTGTTGGCCTCAGTGGATTTCGCCGACATCGAGGCATTGCAGGTCGCCGGCCGATGGGACGAGGCGGGCGACCTGCTGGCCGAGGCGGCCACGAGGCTGGAGTCGGCCGGCGCCGAGCTGTTACTGATCTGCACCAACACGATGCACAAGGTCGCCGAGCAGGTCCAGGCCTCGATCGGCATACCGCTGCTGCACCTGGGCGACACCACCGCGCAAGCGGTGACGCGGGCAGGGCTGACCTCGGTCGGCCTGCTGGGAACGGCTTTCACCATGGAGCAGGACTTCTACCGGGACCGGCTGGCGAGCCACGGTCTGCGCGTGCTCGTTCCGGAGCCCGACGACCGGGCTGCGGTGCACCGCATCATTTACGAGGAACTCTGCCTCGGCGTCGTCCGAGAGGAGTCGCGGCAGGTCTATCGCGAAGTCATCGCTCGCCTGGTCCGGGCCGGCGCCGAGGGCGTCATACTCGGCTGCACCGAGATCGAGCTGCTGATCTCCGCAGCCGACAGTCCGGTGCCCGTCTTCCCCACCACGCGTCTGCACGTCGAGGCCGCAGTAGACGCTGCGTTGGCCCCGCACCAGAACGATTGACCCTGTCCGACTCGCGGGCCATTGTGACCGTAGGCGGACCCGGGTGACGCGAGCCGGGCGGTCGACCGGACCGGTCAGCCCTTCTGACGGTGCGTACGAACCGCCCGGTCCTCGGAAGTGCCGTCGTCCTTGGCCAGGTCGATGAGCCGGCCCGAGATGCGGGTGGTGCGCAGCTTGTCCCAGACCTCGGGTGCCAGGTCGGCCGGCAGCTCGACGAGCGAGAAGCCGGGCCGGATCGTGATGGCGCCGAAGTCGCTGCGGCTCAGGCCGCCCTCGTTGGCGATCGCGCCGACGATCTGGCGCGGCTGCACCTTGTGCCGCCTGCCGACGTTGATCCGGTAACTCGCCAACGTCACCCGGCCGCGGTCGGACCGCTCGCGGCGCTCGGCGCGGTAGCCCCGGCTTGGTTTGGTGGTGCCGGCGCCGCGGTCGGGCCGCTCGGCGCGGACCGGTCGCTCGGTGCGACGCGGCTTCTCGTCGGCCGGGTCGAGCAGCAGCGGCTCGTCGCCCTGGGCCACCACGGCCAGTGCGGCGGCCACGTCGACCTCGGGCACGTCGTGCTCGCGGACGTAGTGGGCCACGATCTCGCGGAAGCCGTCGATCCGGTCCCTCGCCTGCAGCGCCTCGGTGATCTGGTCGTCGAAGCGGGCCAGCCGCGTGGTGTTGACGTCCTCGACGCTGGGCCAGGCCATCTGGGTCAGCGGCTGGCGGGTGGCTTTTTCGATGTGCTTGAGCAGGTACCGCTCCCGCGGGGTGATGAACGAGATCGCGTCGCCGCTGCGCCCGGCCCGGCCGGTGCGGCCGATGCGGTGCACGTAGGACTCGGTGTCGGTCGGGATGTCGTAGTTCACGACGTGGCTGATCCGCTCCACGTCGAGGCCGCGTGCCGCCACGTCGGTGGCCACCAGAATGTCGAGGGCACCGGACTTGAGCTGGTTCACCGTCCGCTCCCGGACGTTCTGGGCCACGTCGCCGTTGATCGCCGTGGCCGAGAATCCCCGGGCCCGCAGCTTCTCGGCCAAGGTCTCGGTTTCGTTCTTGGTGCGAACGAAGACGATCATGCCCTCGAAGTTCTCGACCTCGAGGATCCGGGTCAGCGCGTCAACCTTCTGCGGATAGCTGACCGTGAGGTAGCGCTGGGTGATGTTGGCCGCCGTGGACGTCTTGCCCTTGACGGTGATCTCGACAGGGTCGTTGAGGTATTTCTTCGACAGCCGGCGGATCTGGGCCGGCATGGTGGCCGAGAACAGCGCGACGTTCTTGTCGCTGGGGGTGTCGGCCAGGATCGTCTCGACGTCCTCGGCGAAGCCCATCTTGAGCATCTCGTCGGCCTCGTCGAGGACCAGGAAGCGCAGCTGGGTCAGGTCGAGAGTGCCCTTGTCGAGGTGGTCCATGATGCGGCCCGGGGTGCCGACGACCACGTGGACTCCGCGGCGCAACGCGGAGAGCTGTACGCCATACCCCTGGCCGCCGTAGACGGGCAGGACCTTGACCCCCTTGAGATGGCCGGCGTACTTCTCGAAGGCCTCGCACACCTGCAGTGCGAGTTCGCGCGTCGGGGCGAGCACGAGCGCCTGCGGCGCCTTCTGCGTCAGGTCCAGGCGGGACAGGATCGGCAGCGCGAACGCCGCGGTCTTGCCGGTGCCGGTCTGCGCGACGCCGACGACGTCACGGCCCTCGAGCAGCGGTGGGATCGTCGCGGCCTGCACCGCCGACGGAGCCTCGTAGCCCACCTCCCGCAACACGGCCTGCACCTTCTCGGGCAACCCGAGCTCGGCGAAGGACGGCATCTCGCGTGCCGCCGGGGCCTCGTTCGCTGAATCACTCACCTGCCAACGGTAGTACGCAGAAGTCTCACTTCGCTCCCGCCGGATGCTTGCGGGGCAATATCAGCTGACGCTGCGGAGATACCGGCCGAAGTGCGGGACGGTGAACGCAATACGGCCGCGCTCGCCGGAGTAGATCAGGCCCTTCTTCAGCAGCGCATCGCGCGCCGGCGAGAGCGACTGCGGCTTGCGGCCGAGGACACTCGCGACGGCGGACGTCGGCACCGACTCGACGTCGTCCCTCTCCTCGTCGGGTATGTCGGTCGCCGCGTCCGCCATGGCGCGCAGGTACTCGCGCTCACCGGGAGTCGCTCTCTCGTAACGGGATCCGAAGAAGCCGACGGCGAGCTCGGCCTCGGCTGCCGGCGCGGCGACAGCGACGTCCGCAGCACCGACCGGCGAGCCGGGGGCCATGTCCCATGCGACCTTGCCGTACGCCTGGATGAAGTAGGGGTAGCCGCCCGTTGCGGCATACATCGCCTCGAGGGCGGCGTCGTCGAACTCTGCTTCCTCGTCCTTGGCGGGCGCCTGCAGCGCCTTGTCCGCGGCCTCGCGGGGGAGCCGATCGATGCGCGCGTAGCGAAACAGCCTCTCGCTGTACGACTTCGACGCGGACAACACCGCCGGCAGGTGCGGCAGGCCGGCGCCGACGACGATGATCGGGAGCGACGCCTGGCTGATCTCGTGGCACGCGGCGCAGAGTGCCGACACGTCCTCGGGGTGCAGGTCCTGCATCTCGTCGATGAAGATCGCGATGCCGCGACCGAGGTCGGCGGCCAATCCGCCTGCATCAGAGAGCAATTCGACGAGATCGATCTCGATGTCGCCCGAATCTGCGCGGCCCTGGACCGCCGGGGCATCGATGCCCGGATTCCAGCGATCGCGGAGCTTCGCGTTCGGTGGCGTGTCGCGCTGGGCGAAGGACTTGATGACACCGAGCACCTGGTCGACATCGTCCTGCTGGGAGTGGCCCAGCTCCCGGACCGCCTGGTGCAGTGCAGAGGAGAGCGGCCGCCGCAGCCGCTGCTCCGGACGGGCCTCCAGCTTGCCGGTGCCCCACTTGGCACGAACAGCCGCTGACCGCAACGCATTCAGCAGGACGGTCTTGCCGACCCCACGCAGTCCGGTGAGTACGACGGACCGCTCGGGGCGCCCGCGGGCGATGCGCTCGAGCACCACGTCGAAGGTGCGCAGCTCGTCGTCGCGGCCAGCCAGCTCGGGCGGTCGTTGCCCGGCACCGGGCGCGTAGGGATTGCGTATCGGGTCCACGCGAGGACTGTATGGGCAAATCTAGGGCCTGTCCGATACATCGTTAGCGTGTCGCATCGAGCGGTCGATCCCGATCCCGGGTCAGCGCACCACCCGATAGGTCACGTGGATGACCGCGCTCGCCATACGGGCATGGACCTGCTCCAGATTCAGCGGTGGCACCCCGTCGAACAGGCGAGCTCCGCGTCCGAGCGTGTACGGGACGATGTGCAGTCGCAACTCGTCGACCAGCCCCGCTGCCAGGTATTGGTTGATCGTCTCCGCGCCGCCCTGGATCGCGATGTCGCCGTCGCCGGCGGCCTTGCGTGCCCGGGCGAGTGCCGCCTCGACTCCGTCGGTGACGAAGTAGAAGGTGGTGCCGCCCTCCATCGGCTGCGGGTCGCGCGCGTGATGGGTGAGGACGAAGACCGGACCGTGGAACGGCGGGTCGTCGCCCCACCAGCCCTTCCACTCCCGGTCCCACTCGCCGCGCACGGGACCGAACATGTTCCGCCCCATGATGTGCACGCGGGCGCCGGCCATCTGCTCGATCTCGGCGCGGTTCTCGTCCGCCTGATCGAACATCCAGGCATGCAGCCTGTTGCCCCAGCCGTCGCCGCCGTCCTCGCCGAACGGATGTTCCTCGGTCTGATCGATCCCCGCGGCGTAGCCGTCCGCGGTGATCGTCTGGTTGACGATGACGGTGCTCATGGCGTGCCCCTGGATCCCTTGAGAATGGGCGTACCTCTTGATCAAACCGGAAGTCGGGCGCAGCGGCCAGGGTGCGGCACTCGCCCGTTGTCCGTATGGCGACCGGTGTTGCGCGCGATGCCCGGATTCATCGTGGACCGGCCGGTCTCGTGCTCGATGAAGGTGATCGGCAGGCGGCTCCGGTGCCGGGAAGGGTTGCGCTCGACGTCGACCGGCGCGACGACGGACGACGTCGTGGCCGGCGGCGTATGGCGGCCCCTCGCTGCTCCTCAACCAGTCACAGAGACGTCCTGCAACGTTCGACCAGCCCTCACGTTTCATAATTTTGTTCGGATATACCTTTACGTCAGATGCCATTCTTGATATCCTCTACATACGCGAAACAGCAAGCAGGGGAAGGGAATTCGGCCGATATGAGCCCTTCGATGACGCCCTACTCTCGCCCTGCAGGGGTCTCGGTGAATGTGGCTGACGTTCCGCGTGCGGAGCCGGGTCGTGGCCCGGAAGTGCTTGCCCTCTTGGAGGCAGCCGTCGAGGCGTTGGACGAGGTCCCTGGTGTGATCCACCAGTTGGGTGGCGCCGATGAGGACCGGCTGGTGTCGGTGCTACTGCGGTTGCACGGGCGGTCTGCCCAGGTCGCCACGGTGGCAACAGCGGACGCCGTCGGCCGCGGTGCGGTCGCCGAGTCCGATGCCGCGAACACCAGTCAGTGGCTGTTGGGACACGTGGCTGGCGATGTGCCGGTCGAACCGAGGACCGTGCGGGTCGTGGCGTCTGTCGCGGACGCGTGCCGGGAGCGGAAAAACGCGGTGATCACGGCCGCGTTGCGGGAGGGGACGTGTTCGGTCGACTCCGCCAAGACAGCGTTGACCCAGGCGGACAAGGTGGCACCCGTCATACCCACCGCTGACCGGGACGAGGTCCTGGGCTGGTTCCTGCAAGTCGACCCGGCGCTCGGCGCGGCAGGGTTGACGCAGTTGACCCGGCGGATCATCGACCGCTTCAACCCCGACCGACTCACCCACGATGACGAGAAACTCGAACAAGCTGAATCCCTCACCTGGGGCACCACACCCACCGGGATGACACGGTTGGTGGCGGAACTGGCACCGGTGAACGCGGCCATCCTCAAAGAAGCCATCACCGCCAAGTCCGCACCACGACCCGCCAAACCAGTTGACGGTCCTGGCGGCTCGGCATCGGCCGGTCCCGGTGACCCGGTCCGGGATGAACGCTCCCCCGGCAAACGCCGCGTCGACGCCCTCATGGACCTCATCGGCGCCGGCGCACGCGTCGCTGCCGGCGACGGCGTCCAAGCCGGCGCAGCCACCGTCCTGCTCACCATGGGCTTACAGGAACTGCTGGACGGGCACGGCGCCACCACCACCGACGGTAACGTCATCGACGCCGGAGCCGCCCGCCGCCTCGCCTGCACCGCAGACCTCATCCCCGCCGTCCTCGGCGGACCCAGCCAACCCCTCGACGTCGGCAGGCGAGAACGCCTAGCCACCAAAGCAATCCGAGCCGCAACCATCCTCCGCGACCAAGGCTGTTCCTTCCCCGGCTGCGACCGACCACCCGGCTTCTGCGAAGTCCACCACATCAACCCCTGGTGGGCAGGCGGACCAACATCCCTCATCAACTCCGCACTCCTCTGCGGCCGACACCACCAGATCGTCCACCGGCAGGGCTACACGGCATGCGTTCGCGCAGACAGCGTGCACTGGAACCTGACACCAGGACTCATGGGCAGCCACCACACCGTCGCAGCCTGACGCGACCACGCCAGGGACGGGACCTCGAGACCCTTCGAGACGTTCGCTCCTGCCCCTTCGAGACCCTTCGAGACGTTCGCTCGTGCCTCACGAACTCCTCAGGGCACGCTCTCGCTCGTCCCTCGCGGGCTCCTCAGGGCACCAGCTCACGGGCTCCTCAGGGCACCCTCTCGCTCGTTCCTCACGGGCTCCTCAGGGCACCAGCTCACCGGCTCCTCAGGGCACGCTCTCGCTCGTGTCTCGCCGCTACTCGACCAGCTTGGGTCAGCTATTCGACCAGCTTGGGCTCGCCGGCGAGTGCGCGCATCGCCTTCACGCGGGCGATGGTGATCGCGACCAGCACGGCATACGCCACGATCTGTATGACGGCCGACGCGGCGACCGAGAAGTCGAGCGACGTCGTGTAGATGACGACCAGCCGCACGACCGACTCGAGCACCAGACCGACGCCCCAAAGCAGCGCCAACTGGATGAATCCAGTTCGGAAATCGGCGGATTCGCGCCAACCCTGCTCGAGCTCGGCGAGCGATTCCCGGTCGCGTGCGGCCAACCGCTTCGCCACCGTCAACGTGAGCGGTCGCTTGAGCGCCGCGCTGGCCAGGAAGACGACGCCCGCGATCGCGGTGACCAAGCACCCCTTCACCAGCAACCAACGAGCGTCACCGGTGATCGCCGACAACACCATGCCGAGCGCGAAGATCATCATCATGAATGCCGCGAACGCGTCGACCTTCTTGTGCTGCCACGCGCTCCAGACCACCCGTAACCCGGCCACGATCGTCGCCGCCATCAGCGACCAAAACGCGCTCTGCCCCGCGGCGCGCGCGAGGTAGTACGCCACCAGCGGCAGCCCGACGTCCCACGCCAGCATCGTCACCAGGCCGCTGAGTTTGATGCGTCCGCCATACGCTCCGGCAGGCGGGCCGGCCTCGGTCTCCGTCATCGGTTCACCCTAGAGGGGCGCGGGCGCCCGGGCGGGATGATCGCTCGTGCCGGTTCGTACCCCTTCGAGACGCCGGCTCGTACCTCACCGGCTCCTCAGGGCACGCTCTCGCTCGTCCCTCACGGGCTCCTCAGGGGCACGCTCTCGCTCTCCTCAGGGGCCGGTCGTCGACCTCAGAGCGACGACGGCGGCCGTGCCGTTGGTGGCGTCAAGACGTGTCGATCCGTCCAGTCGCACCAAGTCGTACGCACGAAGCCCGACCCCACACGTCACCGCGCCGTCCATGCAGAGCACGAAGGCCAGCCCGTCACTGGGCACGTCCACCTCAGCGGTCGCGCCGGCGACGGTCGCCACGTCGGCGGCATACGCACCGCGCCTGGTCATGACGTTGAAGTCGAGCGTCGGACCCTCCGGGACGGTGCAGCTGACGTCGCTTCCACCGTCGAAGGCGTATGGTGAAAATCGTTGCAATTCCATAGGTTCCGGAACGTTGAGCACCATCCGACCGGGTGAGCAGAGCACGATGACCCGGTCAACCCCGTCGAGACGGGAGAACGGCCCGTCCTGCAGGACCTCGGCCACGCTCAATCGCCAGTCGAAGTCGCCCTCCGCCGGGTAGCGGGCGAGTTCGTGGGTGACCCCGCCACCACCCAGCCATGGCATCGTCGCCGCGTCCGCCAAGCGAACCCGCTTGTGTGTCAACGCTTTTCCCCTCGTGTTGGTGATCTCGGCACGTGCTCGCCCCGCGGTTTCGCCGTACCGGTCAGCGTGGCTCAGATCGTCAGCAGCGACTTGATCGCGCGTCGCTCGTCCATCGCGCGGTATCCCTCCGCGGCCTGTTCCAACGGCAGCGTCAGGTCGAACACCTTGCCAGGATTGATCTTTCGGCTCATGATCCGCTCGATCAGGTCGGGCAGGTAGTGGCGTACCGGCGCCGGGCCGCCGTGCAGATGCACCGTCGAGGTGAACAGCTCACGGCCGTCCAGCATCACACCGTGGCCGACTCCGACGAAGCCGACGTGCCCGCCCGGACGCGTGGAGCGGATCGCCTGCTCCATCGATTCCTGCGTGCCGACCGCCTCGATCACCGAGTGGGCGCCATACCCGTTCGTCATCTCCTTGATCCGTTCGACGCCCTCGGCGCCGCGCTCCTCGACGATGTCCGTCGCGCCGAACTCCTTCGCCAGCTGCTGGCGCGGCTCGTGGCGGCTCATCACGATGATCCGCTCCGCTCCGAACTCGCGCGCCGACAACACACCGAGCAGACCGACCGCGCCGTCGCCGACGACCACGACGGTCTTGCCGGGAGCGACTGCGGCGGCATCGGCCGCGAACCAGCCGGTGCCCAGCACGTCGGACGCCGTGAGCAGCGACGGGATCAGGTCCGCATCCGGCATACCCGATGTGGCGAGCAGCGTGCCGTCCGCCCACGGGACGAGCGTGCGCTCCGCCTGGGTGCCGATCGAGCCCATGGATCGCACGTTCGCACAACGGGATTCGTAACCCGCCTGGCAGATCTCGCAGGTGCCGTCCGACGCCATGAACGGTCCGACGACGAAGTCACCGGGCTTGACCGTCCGCACTTCCGCACCGATCTCCTCGACGACGCCGACGAACTCGTGACCCATCGGCGTCGGACCCCTGCCCTCGCCGATGATTCCGCGGTAGGGCCACAGGTCCGTCCCGCAGACGCACGCCGCGGTGACCTTGATGATCGCGTCCGTGGGCGCGGTGATCTTCGGATCCTCACGGTCCTCGACCCGCACGTCGCCCTGGCTGTGCAACATCACTCCGCGCATCGCTGCTCCTTCGGATTGGTCCGTATGGCGCCTTCTGGGGTTCACACTAGACACCGATAGAAGCGGGCATCGAGGGGCGGGACCTCGAGACGCTCCTTCGTCGCTCCTCGGCCACCGATCTCGATACACCTCCACCGCTTCGCTCCGCCGGCACTCGATCGGCTGCCGCGGTGACGGGCAGGTGAACGTCGGCAGTCAGTCTCGCGTCCGTCTCGATACTCGCTCGCCGCCACTCGACCATCGGGTGCAGGTTTGCCAGACTCTTCCGGTGGACGTCTCCAGGACCGCGGCCGAGCACACCGTCGAAGAACACCCCTCCGATGTGCAGCCGTTCCCGCGGCCGCCCGTCGAGCTGCCGGAGGTCCGCGACGGCGCGTGGCGAGCCGGCTACCCGTACGACACGCGGATGACCCGCAAGGAATACGAGCGGATCAAACGCAGCCTGCAGATCGAGATGCTGAAGATGCAGGCGTGGGTCAAGGACAGCGGGCAGAAGGTCGTCATCGCCTTCGAAGGGCGCGATGCCGCCGGCAAGGGTGGCGCGATCAAGCGCTTCACCGAGCACCTGAACCCCCGTGGTGCGAGCGTCATCGCGCTCGAGAAGCCCACGGAGCGTGAGCAATCCGAGTGGTACTTCCAGCGGTATGTCGCCCACCTGCCCGCCGCCGGCGAGCTCGTCTTCTTCGACCGCTCCTGGTACAACCGCGCGGGCGTCGAGCGGGTCATGGGCTATTGCAGCAACAGTCAGTACGACGAATTCATGCGCTCCTGCCCGCAGGTCGAGCAGATGTGGGTCAACTCCGGCATCCGCCTGATCAAGCTGTGGTTCTCGGTCGGTCGCCAGGAGCAGATCGCCCGCTTCGAGCGGCGCGCCACCGATCCGGTCAAACAGTGGAAGCTCAGCCCGACCGACCTCGCCAGCCTCGACAAGTGGAACGCCTACACGGAGGCCAAGGAGGCGATGTTCGAGCACACCGACACCGCGTGGGCGCCGTGGACGGTGATCAAGTCCAACGACAAGAAGCGCGGACGCATCGAGGCGATGCGGTTCGTGCTCGACTCGTTGCCCTATCCGGGCAAGGACCGCGCGGTCATCGGCTTCCCGGATCCGAAGATCGTCGGCTCGGCCAAGCAGATCCTGGACGAGGGCGAGGACGGCTTTCAGGGCGGATATCGTTCCGGCCGTTGACGATCGGCGGCAGGACCAGCAACATCCCGGCCGACCAGACGACGTGCAGCACCACCGGGGCGACCACTGAACCCGTGCGTTCACGCTCCAGACCCGCCAGCGCGCTCAGCAGTCCCGAGGCGAGCACCAGCATCGGGTTGCCCGTCGCCGTGGTCACCGCCATGTGCACCGCCGTCGTGGTGCGGACCGGCGGCAAGCCGAGATGCCCTGTCACGTCATACAGTCCGCCGCGGAAGAAGACCTCCTCGGCGGCGCCGGTGAGCAGCGCGAGCCCCGCGACCGTCGGCAGTGGCCCCTTGCGGGCGTGATCCAGCACGTCGGCCATCCGATCGCGGACGATCGGGAGTCGCGCACCGACCAGCGCCCCGACCGTGAAGACGCCGACGGTCGCCGCGCCCGTTGCGGCCGGTTGCAGCACGACGGAACGCAACTCACCGGACGGCCGCTCACCCAACGCTCGTATGGCGACGGCTCCCGCGGTCCAGACCGCAGCAAGCTCAACGGTTCTGCGCCGGAACGCCATACCTCCGCGCGGGCTGCGGATGGCCCGGCGCAGCATCGGGGTTCCGACCGCGAGAGTTACCGCGGCGGCAGCGTTTGCGGCCCGTCGGCCCAGGTGCGCCCGCACCCTCAGCCTGCCCAGTCCGGGTCGGCGCCGGTCAACCAGGCCGGATCGACCTCGCCCGGCTCGGGCAACGCCGCCGCGTCGCGGGACGGCCCACCGAGCGCCGCCTCGATCGCGTCGTCGAGCGACAGCGGTGCGGCCACGCCCGTCGCATCCCAGACGTCCCGCTCGGCGCACACGACGTCGTGAACGAGGCTGCCGACCAAGGGTTTCGCGACGCCGGTCGGCACCGGCGTCACCAGCCCGACCCAATGGCTGGCAAGCCACGGAGTGAGCACCGGCACGGGGACGATCACGCGACGCCGCAGCCCGTCCGCTCGCGCGAAACGATCGATGAGGTCGCGGTAGGTCAGTACGTCGCCACAGCCGATGTCGAAGGTGCGATTGCTGTCCTCGGGCAATCCGGCCGAGGCGACAAGCAGCCGTACGACGTCACGGATCGCGATGGGTTCGATGCGACTGCGCAGCCAGCGCGGCGCGACCATCGCGGGCAGTCGGTGCGTCAGATGGCGCAGCATCTCGAAGGATGCGGACCCGGAGCCGATGATCACTGCCGCCTGCAGAACGGTCGCCGGCACCTCTCCGGCGAGGAAGATCTCCCCGACCTCCGCCCGGGACGCCAGGTGTTCGCTCAGCTGCTCGTCGCGGGGGTGCAGGCCCGACTGGTAGACGACCCTGCTGACGCCGGAATCGGCCACGGCACGGGCGAATTGATGTGCCATCCGTTTGTCGCGCTCGCGGAAGTCGCCCTTGCCGTCCATCGAGTGCAGCAGGTAGTAGGCGACGTCGGCGCCCTCGAGCGCGCGTGCGAGATCGGCCGGCTCCGTTGCGTCACCCGCCACGATCCGGACGGCCGTCTCGTCGCGCGCCCAGGCTCGCTCGCGGATCGCGTTCGGGTGCCGCACCAGGACGGTGACCTGCCATCCGTCGGCCAGCAGTGCAGGCACGAGGCGGGAGCCGATGTATCCGCTGGCACCGGTCACCAGGGCGCGCCTGCTCATGTCAGCCATGCCTCCAACCTAACCGGCGGTCGGTTGCCGTTCCCCGAGCACGCGGAGCAACTCCTGCACTGCGCCGCTGTCGCGGGCCTTGGGCGAGGACACCAGACACAGCTGCCATCGCAACTGTTCAGCCAACTCCCGTATGACGACACCGCGCGCCTCGCCCGACGGTCTCGGGACCACGGCCACCCCGAGCCCGGATCGGACGTAATCGGACACGGTCGCCAGATCCGGCACCTCAACCAGGACCGAACGGCGCACGCCCTGCCCGGCGAGGAACCGATCGACCATGATCCGGTTGCCGAATCCCGTTGGTACGTCGACAAAACTGTCGCGTGCAAGTGCCGCGATCGAGACCGCCGACTCGGTCGCGAGCGGGTGCGTCGGCGGGAGCATCGCCACGAACGGGACGTCCTGCAGCACGATCGGTGCGAGGTCCTCCAGCTCGGTGGCGTCGAAACCGACCAGACCGACGTCCAGCCGGCCCGCCCGCAGATCCCGCGCGATGTCGCTCGATCCGCGGGGCCGCTGCGCCAGCGACAGCTTCACGTCCGGATGCCGACGGTGGAAGGCACCCAACCGGCCGGGCACGTCCAGCCACTCCAGGCTGGTCAGCGTGCCGATGCGGATTCGGCCGCGCAGCGCCGCGCCCTGGTCGCCGCCGATCGCCCGGATCCTTCGCTCCTCGCCCAGGATTCGCTCCGCGATCGGCAGCAGCTCGGCGCCCTGTGGGGTGAGCTCGACACGGCGGGTCGAGCGGGCCAGCACGGCATACCGCAGATCCTTCTCGAGTGCGGCGACCCCGGCACTGACGGTGGACTGCACCGCATTGAGTCGCGCGGCGGCCTGCGTGAAGCTGCGCTCCTGCGCCACCGTCACGAAATACTCGAGCTGCCGGGTGTCCATGGCCACGATATTAATCGCTCCCGTCGATGAATCACCTGACGATTGTTCGTTGGACACGATCAGCGGACGGGACGACCATGGAGGTATGACGACAACCACCCCGGACTCGGCCTCCGCGCGCGCCGGCCAAGCCGGTCACCGGCGCGCATTCTGGCTGGTAGCAGCGGCATTCGCCGCGACGATGGCGTTCACCACGGTGCCGACCCCGCTGTATGCGCTCTACCAGGCACGCGACGGTTTCCCGACGTTGATGATCACGGTGATCTTCGCGGCATACGGCTTCGGGGTGATGGGTGGTCTCTTCTTCGCCGGGCACATCTCGGACCACCTGGGGCGTCGCCGCATCCTCGTCGCGGCCGTCCTCGCCGAAGTCGTGTCGTGCCTGATGTTCATCTTCCTCAAGGATGTCGCCAGTCTGCTCATCGCACGATTCATCTGCGGCGCCGGCATCGGTGCGCTGACCTCGACTGCAACGGCGCACCTCAGCGAACTGCGGTCCGTGGGTGCGCCCGATGAGGACGGTCGGCGCGCGAGCCTGGTGGCAAGTGCTGTGAACACGGGCGGGCTGGCGCTCGGGCCGCTCGTCGGTGGTCTGCTCACCGAGTGGTGGCCGCACCCGCTGACGCTTCCGTTCCTCGTCTTCCTCGTCGCGCTGCTGCTCGTCGGCGTGATCGCCGTGAGCGTGCCGGAGACCGTCGCCATACCGGAGCAGCGCCCGGCATACCGACCTCAGCGCGTGAGCGTATCGCCAGAGGTACGAGGGGAATTCATCGCTTCGGGCCTAGCCGCCGCCGGTGCGTTCGCAGTGCTCGGCTTCTTCACGTCGCTGACCGGGAGCGTGCTGGGTGAGGTGATGCACCAGCACTCGCGATTGGTCATCGGCCTGGTCGTCTTCGGCACGATGGGCGCCTCGTCGGTGTCGCAGGTCGTCCTCTACGCGCTGCGACCGCGGCTCAAGCTGCAGGCAGGTATGGCGCTGATCGTCGCCGGCCTCGTGGTGGTCGCGGTCGGCACGATGGTCGGGTCCCTGCCGCTCTACGCGATCGGTGGCGTCGTCGCCGGTGCCGGCATCGGGCTGATCTTCGCCTCGAGCATCGCGGCGGCCAACCGGATGGCCGATCCGGCGCGGCGCGGCGAGACGGTGGCGGGGATGTTCCTCGCGGCATACGCCGGCATCACCGTGCCGGTCATCGCGTGTGGCGTGCTGCTGACGTGGGTGCCGACGGTCACGCTCGTCGTGTGCTTCGCGGCGCTGATCATCGTCGTCGCCATCGCATCGACCTGGCAGATGTTGAAGTTCACCCGCTGACGGCGGCTCGTAGCCTGAAGCAATGTGCAATGAGACCGACCGGCTCACCGTCGCCGACTTCCTCACCGAGGTACGCGCCGGACTGGAACGCGTGACGGGTGACGAGCTCGAGCAGATCCGGCGCGAGGGCGGCCGGGTCATCGACATCCGCAACGACCACACGCGGCTGCCCGAGGGGCACATCCCGGGGTCGGTCGTCGTCGATCGCCTCGTCCTCGAATGGCGCCTCGACCCGACCAGCGGCGCCGTGATGGACGACGCGCCCGGCTTCGACGATGTGGTCGTCATCGTCTGCAACGAGGGCTACTCGTCCTCCATCGCAGCAAGAGACTTGCAGCGCCTGGGGTTTCGGCGCGCGACCGACCTCATCGGCGGGTTTCGGCAGTATGCCGCGGAAGGCCACCCCGTCGTGGACGATCCGGCCCGGGTCGTTCGCTGATCAGGCTCCGCAGGTCGCCATGGCATCGATCTCGACGCGGAATCGCGGATCCACCAGGCCGGCGACCAGCACCAGTGAACAGGTCGGTAGCTTCTCCGGATCCAGGAAGGTGTCGCGAACCTCTCGGAACGCCTGCAGATCATCGCGATTCGTCAGGTAGACGGTCATCGAGACGACGCGGTCCAGCCCTGATCCGGCAGCGGTGAAAGCGGTCGCCAGATTCGTGAAGACCTGACGCACCTGGTCCGCGCCGTCGTCACCGACATAGTCACCACCGTCGATGGGCACTTGTCCTGAGACTGCGACCATCGGTCCCTCGAAGGACACCGCATGGCTGTATCCGTTGGTCGGGGGAAGGCCGTCTGGTCGCTGCAGGTATTCGGTCACCCATCGATCGTAGGTCGTGCGCTGACGAGTTTCTTTGCCTGACTGAGCATTTCGTCCACAGAGCCGGCAGGATCGGTGATCGGAGCCTGGACGAAGCGGACCGTGCCGGCTGGATCGACCAACAGGGACTGCCTCTTGTAGCGGTCGCCGCCGGCCACCCGGAACATCGGCAGTCGCAACGCCGTCGCGACCCGGCCGTCCGGATCCGAGAGCAGCTGGAACGGCAACTTCGCAAAGTCGGCGAACGCCGCCTGCTGGTCTGGGCGCTGGGTGCTCACGCCGAAGACCTCAACTCCCAGCGTCGCGAAGTCGGTATGGCGCGCGGCGTACGTCCGCGACTCGAGCGTGCATCCGGCCGCGCCAGGTATGTCGCCCCAACCGGGCGGGTAACCCTGCACGTCCGGCACGAAGGCTCCGGGAAAGAAGTAGAGAACGCGCCATCCGTCGCCACGAAGAGGGACCGTCGCGCCGTCGTGTGCCACCAGCTGCAGCTTCGGGATCTCGTGGTCGAGCAACCGGTGCACGCGCTCGACCTCCACCGACCGGGCCGTTGATGTCGCGGCGACGGCACCGTCACCGAGCAGCCAACGGTCGCCGAACTCCTGCATGGCGAGCAGGACCGGCAGCAGCCCTTCGCCGCGTCGACTCAGCACGTAGTCGTGCCGAGGCGGTCTGCTCGAATAGGCCCGTCGCTCCAGTAGCCCATCGTCGACGAGCGAGGCCAACCGCTCACTCAGAGCGCGGCGACTGATGCCGAGTACGTCCTGAATTGCGTCGAAACGCGTTGCACCCGCGGCGATTTCGCGCACGATGAGCCAGCTCCACCAGTCCTGGACCACCCCCAAGGTCTGCGCGATGCCACAGTCGGCGTCGCCGAGGTCTTCTCGCCGCATGCAACCTCCAACGAGCCGCGAGCGTAGTACATTCCATCCTGAAACGTAGTAGGTTCCATTTTGGTACTCGATGGGAGTTGCATGCCGCCCGATGACCACGCAGCAGTGAAATCGATCGCGCCCGATGAACCGGATGTCGGGGATCCCCGTGCCTTCTGGACGTATTGGTCCGCATCGACGACCTCCGGAGTCGGAAGCGCGGTCACCGGCGTCGCGTTGCCACTGATCGGCGTGCTCATCCTGCATGCCGGGGCGTTCGAGATGGGCGTGCTGGCGGCGGCGTCATACATCGCCTGGCTGGTGGTCGGCCTGCCCGCGGGCGCCATCGTGCGGCACCTGCCCTTGCGACGTCTCCAGGTGACGCTCGACCTGGTGCGGGCCGGCGCGATGCTCAGCATCCCGGTGAGCTGGTGGGCCGGCGGACTGACGATGGCGCAGCTGGTGGCGGTCGCCCTCGTCGTGTCGTTCGCCAACGTCTTCTTCGGTGTCGCGAACACGACGTTCCTGCCGAGAGTGGTGCCCAAGAGCGAACTGCACTCCCGGAACAGTCTGATGAGCGGCACCGATGCCGTGACTCAGCTCGGCGGACCGTCCATCGGCGGTCTCTTGGTGCAGAGTGTCGGCGCGGTGCCGACGCTGCTGGTCGACGCTGCGAGTTATGTCATGTCCGCACTACTGCTGCGGCATCTGCCCGAGTCGGTCGAACGCGTCGAACGCGCTGACCGCACACCGCTCCGCCAACAGATGCGCGAGGGGTGGAACTTCGTCCGGAACCACCCGGTGATGAATGTGTGCATGTGGGACGCAACCGTCACCAACTTCGTCTGTGGCGCGCAGCTGGCGCTCTTCGCCGTCTACCTGGTGAAGATCGCACATGCACCTGCCGGTCTGGTCGGCTTTCTGCTCGCCACCGAGGGCATCGGCGCCCTGCTGGGTGCGGCGGCCTCGCCATACATCGTCCGGCGACTGGGCTCTGCGCGCGCCTGCATCGCCTTCGGATTCGTCTCCGTCGTCGGCGCACTGCTCCTCCCGCTCGGCAGTCACGTCGGTGCGTGGGTCCTTTTCGGTGTCGGCAACGCCGTCTTCGCATCGGGCGTCGTCGTGCTGAGCACCGCGACCCGAACTTTCCGCCAGACGGCCACTCCGCCGGAGTTGTTGTCACGGGTTATGGCGACGGTGCGCTTCGTCTCGTGGGGCGCCATACCGATCGGCGCGCTGGTCGCGGGAGTGTTGGGCAGCTGGATCGGCCCGCGCGCCGCGCTGCTCGTCCTCGGCGTCGTCACAGTGGTCTCGCCGGTCATTCTGCTGTGCAGTCCGGTTCGTCACCTGCGCGACCTCGACGACCCCATCCCTGCCGAGTGACCGGGTCAGCGGAGGCGGACGACCTCGAAACGGCCCTGCGGGTGCGCGATCGCGTCCTGCGAGGCGATCAGCTGGATCTCCCGGGTGCCCGCCTGGTGGGTGCGCTCCATGATCGAGAAGACCGAATCCGCAGTGTCGGCAAGAGCTTTCGCGGGTTCCTCGGCCAGCCAGCGCGCGAGGAAGATCGCCGCGGTGGCATCACCGGCGCCGGAGACGTACATCGGCAGCAGCGGCGTCGTCACCAGCCAGGCGCCGTCATCGGTGACGACCGCGAGTTGCACTGAGTCCGCTGGGGTTTCGTCGGTTTGCACCGATGTGACGAGCACGGTTCGCGGGCCCCGGTCGCGCAGCGCGTCAACCGCTGACAACAGTCCGTCGACCGTGCGCACCTCGGAGCCGGTCAGGAACTCGAGCTCGAACTGGTTCGGCGTGACGATGTCAGCGGCGGGAATCACTGTGTCCCGCATGAATTCCGGTATGCCGGGCCGGACGAAGAAGCCGCGCTCGACATCTCCCATCACCGGGTCGGCGCAGTAGATCGCCTTCGGGTTCGCGGCCTTCACCCGCGACACCGCGTCGAGGATCACGGCACCGACCTGCTCGCCGCCCTGGTAGCCCGACAGGACCGCGTCACACTCGCCGAGGACACCGCGTTCCTCGATGCCGGTGATCACGTCGGCCACGGTCTCCGGCTCGAAGACCGGACCACGCCACTCGCCATACCCGGTGTGGTTGGAGAAGTGCACCGTGTAGACCGGCCACACCTCGAAACCGAGGCGCTGCAACGGAAAGACCGCCGAGCTGTTGCCCGCGTGACCGTAGGCGACCGAGGACTGGATCGACAGGATGTTCACCGCGGAAGTGTATGGCGCCAGCCTCCGCACACGAAGGCGACAACCAGACGGGCTCGGGCCAGCGGCGAGCTCGCGAGCGCCGGCTCGAAGTCGGCTGCGAGGAGTCGAGTCGACGGTTCAGCCGGGCACCACGACGGCTCGGTCGCCACCGGTGTGCGCCCACGCGCTGTCGATCCGGCTGAGCGGGAAGCTGCGGTACGGCACGTCGAGCACACCCGACCCGATCAGACCGATGACCTCGGGCAGCCCGGTCATCAACGCCTCGCGGGTCGCCGAGCCGGCACCACTGCCAACCACCCGAATTCGCCTGCTGCGCAACAACGTCGAGGGTACCGCGGCATCCGGCCCGCCGAGCGCGCCGATCTGGGTGTAGGTGATGTCGGCGTCGTCCTCGGCCATACCGGTCCGTCCCAGTGCTGCGAAGGCCGCCTCAGCGACACCGCCCCACACGTAGTCCAGCACCAGGTCGGGCGCATGCCCGTCCAGTCCGGCCCGGATCGCCGCGGCCGGATCGTCGCCGAGTGACACCGCCGTCGCCCCGTAGGACGCGACCTGTTCGAGTCGGTCCGGGTCACGGCCGACGCCGACGACACGCCCCGCTCCGAGATGCAGCGCGGACTGGATCGCCATACGGCCGGACATGCCGGTGGCGCCGAGGACGAGGACGGTGCCGAGCCCGCCGAGCTCATCGCGTCGCGCCCGTAGGGGCAGGTAGCCGGACATGCCGGGGTTGGTGCCGGCGGCCACCGCTAGTGGATCGGCACCGGACGGCAACTCGAACCCCATCGGGGTCGCGATGCGCTCGGCCATCGTGCCCCAGGGTGCGCGGGCATCTCCGGTGTAGACCAGCGCTCCGTCCGCTCTACGGGCAACGGCGTCCACGCCGATGACCTGGGGGTAGCGGCCGCCGCTGCCGTAATGCCGCCCGGAGGCCAGCGACCGCACCACCTGGTGGATACCTGCGCCGACCAGGTCGTAGTCGGTGGCGCCCTCGAAAGCGTCGGGCTCCGGGAAGTCCGCGCAGACGGGCGGCGCCCCCGCTTCAGTGACAACTGCCGCTTTCATGATGCTTCCTTAACGTTGTTAAGTTCAGTGGACTGCAACTGTCTCCCTAACACCGTTAAGGTGTCAAGTCATGAGCGAGCGCAGCGAGCGACCAAACAGGCTCAGAACGAATGCCGACACCCGAGGGACGAGGGAATCGGCATGAGCGAGCGCAGCGAGCGACCAAACAGGCTCAGAACGAATGCCGACACCCGAGGGACGAGGGAATCGGCATGAGCAAGGGAGTAAGCCGCGCGCGGCTGGTCGAGGCCGCGCTACAGGTGTTGGACGAGCGCGGGATCGACGGGCTGACCGTGCGCGCCGTCGCCGACGTTCTCGACGTCAAACCGCCGGCGCTCTACTGGCACGTCAAGGGCAAGCAGGAACTGCTCGACGAGATGGGCACGGAGATCCAGCGCCGGATCGTCGGCCGGCTGGATTTTGCTGGTAGCACTGCGAATTGGCCGCGGGGACTGGGCGAATACGCGCGAGTGTTGCGTGCGGAATACGGTCGGCACCGGGACGGCGCGCGGACCTTCAGCGGGACGCGGCTGACCGATCCGGCGCTGCTCGCCGCTCAGGAGCCGTGGCTGCAGGCAGGCGTCGACTCCGGGCTGACGCTGGAACAGATGGTGACCGCGGCGCAGTTGATCAGCAACTTCGTGGTCGGATTCGTGATCGAGGAGCAGGAGCGTGCGCAGTCAGGCGAGCAGCGCTACTCGCTGGCCGACCGCGACTCCGCACTGACCGACGCCCCGCTCAGCCGCGCGGCGGGGCGAGTCATCTTCGAGAATGCCGACCAGCGTTTCGAGCGCCAGCTCGGCATACTCCTCGAGGGTCTGGCGACGACCCGGCCCTCGATCGAGTGATGGGTGCGACTCTCAGATCACCTGCGCGTCGGCGCCCGAGTCGGTCACCACGGGCTTGCCGCTGAAGGCCCACTGCTTCATGCCGCCCTCGACGTTCGCCGCGTCGAAACCCTGCGACGCGAGCCAGGCCACCGCACGCCCGGATCGGTTGCCCGACCGGCAGATGATCGGCAGCGGGTCGCGCTCGTCGGCCTCGGGCAACTCACCGAGCCGACCCGGCAACTCACCGAGCGGGATGTGTATGGCGCCTGGCGCGTGCCCGGCGTCCCATTCGTTCTGCTCACGCACGTCGATCACGACGGCATCGTCGGCCAGCTTCTCGGGCGTGGTGGTGTCAGTCATGGGTCCATCTTCCCCATACCGGCCGACGCGCGTCGACACAGGGGAGACTTCGGTACGCGAGACGGCCCAGGGCGCCGTACCGCACTCGACCCTGGGGAGACTTCGGTACGCGAGACGGCCCGGGCGCCGTACCGAACCCGACCCGGGGGAGACTTCGGTACGCCGGACTACTTGAGCAGACGCGACATCCGCCGATCGGCGAGGGGCTTGCCACCGGTCTGGCAGGTCGCGCAGTACTGCATCGACCTGTCGGCGAACGACACCTCGCGCACCACGTCGCCACACACCGGACACTTCTCGCCGGTGCGGCCGTGCACCCGCATCCCGGCTCGCTTGGCGTCCTTCAGGTCCTTCGCCGGCTTGCCCGACGCCGCCGCGATCGCCTCGGTGAGGATGTCGCGCAGCGCGTCATACAGCCGATCGACCGCGTCGGGGTCCAGCTTCCCGGCGGCAGCGTATGGCGAGAGCTTCGCGGCGTGCAGCACCTCGTCCGAGTAGGCGTTGCCGACCCCGGCGATGACCGACTGGTCGCGCAGCACCCCCTTGATCTGTGACCGTGACCCCGTCAACAGCGCGGTGAAATCGGCACGGGATATCTCCAGCGGGTCCGGACCGAGCGACGCGATGCCCGGCACCTGCGCTGGGTCGCGCACGATGTGCACGGCCAGTCGCTTCTGCGTTCCGGCCTCGGTCAGGTCGAATCCCGAATCATCCGCGAACCGCATCCGCAACGCGATCGGCGACTTGCCCGGGCGCACCACGGTCTGCGGCAACGCGTCGGACCAGCGCAGCCAGCCGGCGCGCGACAGGTGGAAGACCAGGTGGATCCCGTCGACGTCGATGTCGATCCACTTGCCGTGCCGGGTCACGTCGGTGACGGTGAGACCGCCGAGCGAATCCACCGGCGGGTCATAGGTTTTCAGCACCGAGAAGGACCCGAGGTCGACGCGGGCAACCGGCAGTCCGACGATGCGTGATGCCAGGAAGTCGACGAGACCCTGGACCTCGGGAAGCTCAGGCATCGGCACCGCTCCTCTTGTCAGCGGCCGACCCGTCACCGGCCGACCCGTCACCGAGTGCCTTGCGCACCAACCGGTGCAGCGTGAAACCGTCCGGCCCCTCGCAGACCATCATCCGGATCGGGCGGCCTCGCAACTCGTCGCGGACCAACGGGTGACCGTGCGACAGCAACTGCTGGGTCGCGGTGAGTTGCCGGATCGCGATCGCCGCGACGTTGTCCGGATGCTCGACCGCGAAGTCCTCGTAGATCACCGGGTCGTGCTGACCGTCGTCGCCGACGAGCAGCCACTGGATGTGCGGGAACTCGGCGGCCAGCCGCCGCAGGGACGCCCGCTTGTGCGCCTGGCCGCTGCGGAAGATGCTGTCGTTGGTCGGCCCCCAGTCGGTCAGCAGGGCCGGCCCGGACGGGAACCCGTGGCGGCGCAGGAAGCGGGTCAGGATCGGTTGGGTGTTCCAGGCGCCCGTGGACAGGTAGAAGATCGGTGCCCCGGAGCGGTTCGCCAGCAAGGAGCGGTACATCGCCGGCATACCGGGCACGACCTTGCGAGCGGTCTCCTCCAGCACGAAGCTGTTCCAGGCCGCGATCATCGGACGCGGCAGGGCGGTGACCAGACAGGTGTCGTCGACGTCGCTGATGATCCCGAACCGGACGTCCGGCGAGATCACCTGGACCCGGGCCTCGACCTGCAGGTCCTCGACGCTGATCGTCGCGGTGTGCCAGCCCGGCTCCAGCCCGTGGTCGCGCAGCTCGACGTCGAGGTAGCCGCCCCGGTCGGTGGTGGCCGTCGTGCGCGCCGCGCCGAACTGCACCACCACGCCGACCTCGGCGAGCGGTGCGGTGAAGAAGACCTTGAAACCGCGCCGGATCGGCGCCTCCTCCGCACTGGGCGCAGTGGTCGGCTGGCCGTCCCGGCCGAGCACGACCCGCGCCAGCACCCGAGCGAAACCGGTCCCGCCATACCCGATGTAGGGCAGCACCTGCAGCTTCCATCCACGCTTGCGCAGCCGTCTGGCCACGACGGCATTGACCGCGTCCTCGGCACGCGCTGCGGGGTGGGCTTTGGGCATAGGGGTCAGGTTACGGCCCGCGTCGGACTACTGGTCACCATCACCGGGGTGAACTATCCGCAGGATGATCTCCGTCGCGCTGCGCAGCGCCTGTCGCTCCTGCTCACTCAGCCGGGCGACCTCGGGTGCCAGTGCCGCGGCGCGGGATGCGCGGAGTTGCTCGAGCTGTGCGCGACCGTCGTCGGTGAGGTCGATCAGCGCGACGCGCGCGTCGGTCGAGTCGGTCGAGCGGGTCGCCCAACCGGCGCCCTCCAGTCGTTGCACCTGCGTGGTCATCGTCGGCTGGCTGCAGTGGTCGGCGTGCGCGAGCTCGCCGATCCGCGCCGGGCCCAGCTCCTCGATCAGCGACAGCAACCGGGCCTGCGCCGGCGGGATGCGCAGCTCGGCGTGTCTTGTCGCCCAGCGGTTCAGCCGGGCGACGGCGCCCAGTAGGCGAGCGCCTTCGAGATCGACGGTTTCGGGTTTCATGGGCGAATGTTACATAGAAAAACTATGTGTCGTCAACCTTCCTGCGTCATCGGGCCGGCTGCCGCAGCTCGCGCTTGAGTATCTTGCCGGTCGCGCCCTTGGGGAGCGCGTCGACGAAGGTGATCGTCCGCGGATATTTGTATGCCGCCACGCGCTCCTTCACGTAATCGGTCAACGTCTCGGCGTCCAGATCCGATCCCTCTTTGCGGACCACGTATGCCGCGACGTCCTCGCCGTAGTGCTCGTGCGGCACGCCGATGACCGCCGCCTCGACGACGTCGGGGTGCTCGTAGAGAACCTCCTCGACCTCGCGCGGATAGACGTTGTAACCGCCGCGGATGATCATGTCCTTGGACCGGTCGACGATGAAGTAGTAACCGTCCTCGTCCTGCCGGGCCAGGTCGCCGGAGTAGAACCACCCGTCCCGCACGGCCTCGGCCGTCGCGTCCGGACGGCCCCAGTAGCCCTTCATGATCAGGTCGCCCTTGATCGCGATCTCGCCGATCTCACCGGCCGGCGTGTCAGTGCCGTCGGGCTGCGACAGTCGCATCTCGACGCCCTGCAACGGCAACCCGATCGAGCCGACCTTGCGCGGTCGGTCCGGCAGGTTGAAGGACGCGACCGGCGACGTCTCGGACAGGCCGTACCCCTCGAGGATCTTGGCGCCGAACCGCTCCTCGAACTTGCGCATCACCTCGCCGGGCAGCGCCGCGCCACCCGAGCAGCAGGTCCGCAACGACGAGACGTCGATGTCGTTGTCGGCCGGGTCGCCGGCGGCGACGAGCATCGCGTTGTACATGGTCGGCACGCCCTGGAAGACCGTCGCCGTGTCGCGCTGCATGATCTCCAGGACCTTGCCGGGCTCGAAGCGTGGGATCAGCGTGATCGTCGCCCCGGCGGCCACCGCCGCATTGAGCCCGCAGGTCAGCCCGAAGACGTGGAAGAGCGGCAGGCAACCCATGATCACGTCACCCGGGCTCAGGTGCACCAGCTGATCGGTGACCATCCGGCAGTTGTCGTCCAGGTTGTGGTGCGTGAGCTCGGCGCCCTTGGGCCGGCCGGTGGTACCGGAGGTGTAAAGGATGACCGCGGTGTCGTCGTCGGCTCGCTCGACCGGTTCGGGGATCGGGTCGGCGTCACCGAGCAGCCCCGCCTGATCGGTCGGATCGACGATCTCGAAGTCGGTGCCCGCCTCCTGCGCACCCTCCGGACCATCGCCCGGCATACCGAACATGACCGAGGCGCCGGAGTCGCTGAGGTAGTAGGCGATCTCGCGCGGCTTGAAGAGCGGGTTCATCGGCACGACGGTCGCGCCGGCCCACAACGTGCCGTAGAAGATGACCGGGAACGTCGGCAGGTTCGGCTGCGACAGCGCCACCCGGTCTCCGGGTCGTATGCCGCGCGCGACCAGCTTTCCGGCGAACTTCGCTGCGGCGTCACGGAGTTGGGCGTAGGTCAGCGTGAAGTCATCGAGCTTGACCGCCACGACGTCCGGGTGCTGCTCCGCCGTACGGGCCAGGTTTGCGGCGAGGTTCGTCATGGCGACAACTGTAGAACGACGACGTGTTCCGGATCACACATTGTTCAAACGTCGGTGCGGATGAACGCGTGAGGACTCGGTCAGCGGGTCGCAGCCGACACGCTGCCGCTGCCCTTCTCGAGCAATCGCTCCGCCTGCGTCGCGTCGACCTCGGCGAGCAGCATGACAATCGCGACCTTGGTGCGCCCACCGGCCTCGGTGAGCGCATCGGCGGCGGTCTGCTGATCGGACTCGGTCGCCGCGGCGACCATCCGCCGCGCGCGGTCGACCAGCTTGTCGTTGGTCGGTCGCATGTCGACCATGAGGTTGCCGTAGGTCTTGCCGATCCGCACCATGGCGCCGGTGGACAGCATGTTGCAGACCATCTTCTGAGCGGTGCCGGCCTTCAACCGGGTGGAACCGGTCAGCACCTCGGGTCCGGTGGCGACCTCGATCGCGACCTTGGCCTCGCGCCCGATCAGCGAGCTCTTGTTGCAGGCGACGGCGACGGTCCGCGCGCCGCGCTCCTGCGCCCGGCGCAGCCCGGCGATGACGTAGGGCGTCCGGCCGCTCGCCGCGATGCCGACGACCGTGTCGTCGTGTCCGACCTGCAGGTCGTCGATGTCGGCGGCAGCGGCATCCAAGTCGTCCTCGGCGCCCTCGACGGCCTGCACGAAGGCGCCCTGACCGCCGGCGAGCAGTGCGGTCACCTGGTCGGCGTCGGTGTCGAACGTCGGCGGGCACTCGACCGCGTCGAGCAGACCCAGGCGGCCACTGGTGCCGGCACCGAGGTAGATCAACCGGCCGCCGGCGCGCAGCGACTCGGCGATCAGGTCGACGGCCTGGGTGATGTCCGGGAGCACCTCCCGCACGGCGAGCGCCACGGTCTGGTCCTCGTCGTTCATCAGCTCCAGCAGTTGCCGGGTGTCCATCGAATCCAGGTCGGCACTACGCGGGTTGCGCGCCTCGGTCGTGAGTTCACCGAGGTTCATTTGGTCTTGTTCCTCTTGGCCGCGCGCTTCATCGGCCGCGAGTCCCGGACCGCCTCGTGTGTACGGCGCAACGCCTCGGTGGTCGCCTCCAGCGAGCTGCGTGCCACGCCGACGAAGAGGAAATCGACGACGGCCAGCTGCGCGGTCCGGCTGGCGAGCGCGCCGGAACGGAAGGCGGTCTCGCGGGCGGCCGTGGTCAGCACGATGTCGGCGTGCTCGACGATCGGGGAGCCGGAGAAGTTGGTGATGGCGATCGTCGTCGCGCCCGCCTTCTTCGCGGCGGCCAGCGTCTCGACGACGTCCTGGGTGCTGCCGGAGTGCGAGATGCCGATGGCGACGTCCGCCGGTCCGAGCAGCACCGCTGCCGTCATCGCGGCATGGAACTCCGCCCAGCAGAGCGCGACCCGGCCGGCGCGCACGAGTTTGTACTGCAGGTCGGTGCCGACCAGGCCACTGGCGCCGATGCCGAAGATCTCCACCCGCGGTGCCGCTGCGACGGCGGCGACCGCCGCGTCGAGGGCCGACAGATCGAGGTGTTCAGCGGTCTCCTGCAGCGCGCGGACCTCGTGGTGGACGATCGCCGCCACGATGTCCTCGGTGGTCTCGGCCTCGTTCAGGTCGGAGGGCGGCTGGCGGGTCGGGCCGCCGAGCGCCGACTCCCGGGCAGCGGCGCCGGCCAGCGCGAGACGCAACTGGGGATAGCCACCGAAACCGACACTGTGACTGAAGCGGGCGACGGTCGCGACGGAGGTCTCCGCGCGTTCGGCCAACTCGGTGATCGACAGGTGCGCGGCGCCCGCCGGGTCGCGCAACACGACCTCGGCGACCCGGTGCTCTGCCGGCTGCAGTTGCGGCAATGCGGACCGCATGCGGACGAGCACGTCACGCGTGGGGTCTCCCGACGGGTCACCCGTTACCTCTGCCATCACGTCCCTTTCCGACCTTCGGCGCGGGGCGTCGCAAGGTGTTCGTTGCGCTCGGCCGCTCGTCCGAGCCACCTGATCTTCTGCCTCGTCACTGTAACCATCGAATGAAAATCAAGTGCCAGGAGCGTCACTCCACTTGGAAAAGATTGACATATCCTGACCAAGACGTTGGTTCCGAACAAGCACAACGAGCGTGGTGCCCTGCCTGACTCATAGTGCACGTTCGTCGGCGCGTCCCGGCATACAACGCCACAACTCGCGCATTGTCCGACAGCCCGCTGAGAACCCGGCCCATATTGCAAGGAGTCCCTGTGATCGTCGTCGGCTGCATCTCCGGAACATCGGTCGACGGCATCGATGTCGCGGTCGCCGAGCTGGCCGGCGCCGACAACGGGGAGCTGACACTGCGGCCGCTGGGTGCGCGCACCCACGCCTGGTCCGGGTCGACCCGCGCCGGGCTGCTCGCACTGTTGCCGCCCGCGTCGACGACGGCCGCGGACGTATGCCGCCTCGACATCCTCGCCGGCCGCGAGATCGCCGACGCCGTGCAGTCGGCCGTCGACGAGTTCGCCGGTGGTCGTGCAGATCTGGTGGTCAGTCACGGGCAGACCGTCTTCCATTGGGTCGAGGACGGCGTCGCGCACGGCGGGCTGCAGCTCGGGCAGCCGGCCGCGATCGTCGAACGCACCGGGTTGCCGGTGGTCAGCGACGTCCGTAGCCGCGACATCGCCGCCGGAGGCCAGGGCGCGCCGCTGGCCGGGACGATGGATCTCTTGCTCTTGCAGGAAGCTGGTCGAGTAGTGGAGGAGCGAAGCGGGGGAGCTGTATCGAGACCGGGGTCGAGCGCCGCGCTGCTCAACCTGGGCGGCATCGCCAACGTGACCGTGGCATCGCCGCACGGCGTCGCGGCCTTCGACACGGGCCCGGCCAACTGCCTCATCGACGCCGCTGTGTCCGCAGCCACCTCCGGCTCTCAGGCGTATGACGCCGACGGGCGTCTCGCGGCCGCCGGTCAGGTGGATCAGGTGCTGCTGGAGCGCCTGCTGGCCGAGCCGTACTACGCACTGCCGGCACCGAAATCGACCGGGCGGGAGCTCTTCACGACGGACTATCTCGCGGGCCTTGGTCTCGATACCCATGGTCTCGATACCCCGGGTCTCGATACGCGGCTCGTACCTCACCGCTACTCGACCGGCGAGCTCGCGGATCTGGTCGCGACGCTGACCGAGCTGACGGCCGTGACCGTCGCGAATGCGCTCGCGCCGTACGAGGTGGTGAAGGTGTTCGCCTCCGGCGGTGGCGTGCGCAACCCGGTCCTGATGGACCGGTTGGCCGAACATCTCGGGCCGGCACGGCTCACGACCAGTGACGAGCTCGGGCTGCCGGTCGACGACAAGGAGGGTTACCTGATGGCGTTGATCGGTTACCTGACCTGGCACGGCATACCGGGGGTGCTCACGGACGCCGACGGGCGCTCGTTGACCGGGGCGGGGACACCGCGGGTGCTCGGCCGAATCAGCCCAGGCGACAAGCCGTTACGCCTCCCGGAACCGGGCGTGACACCGCGGAGCCTGCGCGTGGTGAACTGATCCGGTGACCGAGCCGAATCCCCTGCATCCGCTGCTCCGACAGCGGTGGAGCCCGCAGGATTTCCGCGCCGACCACGAACTCGATGCGGCGGATGTCGCCACCCTGTTGGAGGCCGCCCGCTGGGCGCCGTCCGCGGGCAACTCGCAGCCATGGGCGTTCGTCGCGGCGCGCCGTGCTGATGCGATGCATCAGCGGCTCACCCCCTGCCTGCTCGGCGGCGCACGTCGCTGGGGCGTTCGTGCGAGCCTGTTGCTGGTCAACCTGTGCCACCGCACGGTCGGCGAAACCGACTACGAATACTCTGAATTCGCGATGTATGACCTCGGGCAGGCCGTCGCGCACCTGACCATCCAGGCCGAGTCGATGGGGTTGTCCGTGCGGCAGTTCCGCAGCTTCGACCGGGACGCGATCGAGGCGCTGCTCACCGTCGCCCCGGGCTGGCAGGTCGCCAGCATGGCCGCGATCGGCGTGCCGCCGGAGCAGCCTGCGCCATACGCCGCGCAGTTGCCGGACGGTCGCACCCTGCCGCGCGAGCGGCGGCCGCTGACGAGCCTCGATGCCCGACAGGATCCGGACCGGCCGTCACGAGGATGACCCGCCGCCCTCGATGTCGATGTGCGGGGTGATGCGGTCCAACCAGCGCGGCATCCACCAGGCGTGCTCGTCGAGCACCGACATCACCGCCGGCACGAAGATCATCCGGATCACGCTCGCGTCGATGAGCACCGCGACCGCCATACCGACCGCGAGCATCTTGACGGTGGGGTCGTCATCGAGCACGAAGCTGGTGAAGACGACCACCATGATCGCCGCGGCCGTGGTGATGACTCGCGCAGTGCCGCCGATGCCGATCGCGACGCTGCGGTGTGAGTCGCCGGTCGTCATCCAGGCCTCGTGCACCCGGGAGATGAGGAAGACCTCGTAGTCCATCGACAGGCCGAACACGATCGCGAACATCAGCATCGGCACGAACGCCGGGATCGGCAGGCTCTCGTGGATCCCGATCAGCTCCGAGCCCCACTGCCACTGGAATACCGCCACCATCACGCCGTATGCCGCGCCGACCGACACCAGGTTCAGCACGCCTGCCTTCGTCGCGATGACCACCGACCGGAAAGCCACCGTCAGCAGCACGAACGAGAGCGCCACCACCGCGAGGATCAGCCACGGCATGCGTTGCGCGGTGCGTTCGGTGAAGTCGACATACCCCGCGGTCGTCCCGGCCAGGTAGGTCGTCGCCTTGACCGGCGGCAGCACGTTGTCCCGCAGGTCGTTCACGAGGTCGGTGGTCGCCGCGTCCTGCGGTGCCGTCGTCGGTATGACGGTCAGGGTCGCGGTGGTGCCGGCGCTGTTGACGTCCGGCTTGCTGACCGAGGCGACCCCGTGCGTCTTGGTGAGGGTGGACTGCAGGTTCGTCAGCAGTGTCTGGTTGCTGTCCGACGAAGCTCCCTTCGGCAGCGAAACCACAACGCTGAGAGGGCCGTTCGCACCAGGGCCGAATCCTTCGGACACGAGGTCATAGGCCCGGCGGCTCGTCTGGTCCGTCGGATTGGTGCCCGCATCCAGTTGGCCCAACCGCAGCGAGAAGACCGGGATGATCAGGACGCACAACAGCAGGAACGACCCGATCGCCCAGGGCCACGGCCGGTTGCTGACCATGGTCCCCCAGCGCGCGAATGCGCTGTGTTCGTGGGCGGTTTCGTCGTTCGGGTGCGAGCGGCGATAGCGACCGAAGGCCCGCACGTGAGTTCCCGCGACACCCATGAACGCCGGCGTCAGGGTGAGCGCAGCGAGTATGGCGACCGCCACCACGACGGCCGATGCCGCACCCATCGCACCCACGAACGGCACCCCGGAGACATAGAGACCGAGGATGGCCACGACGACGGTGCCGCCGGCGACCACCACCGCGCCGCCCGAGGTGGAGGTCGCGTCCGCGGCGGAATCGATCACGTCCATGCCCTGGTCGACGTGCTCACGATGCCGGGCAACCAGGAACAGGCCGTAGTCGATCGCCACACCGAGACCGAGCAGGGTCGCCACGGTCGGCGCGGTCGTCGGGAAACTCGAGGCGGCGGCGAGCAGGCCGACCAGCGACAGGCCGGTCAGGACGCTGAACAGCGCCGACAGCAACGGGATGACCGCCGCCCAGATCGACAGGAACATGAACAGCAACAGCAGCAGGGCGCAGCTCAGGCCGATGATCTCCGACGACTTGTCGTCGGTCTGCTGGCCGATCTGGCCGGCGCCGGCGCCATACTCCACCTGCAGTCCGGCCGACCGGGCCGGCTTGACCGCCGTGTCCAGTTTGGTCAGGTAGTCGGTGCCCAGTGAGGCGGGGACCACCGTGAAGTTCACGGTCCCGTAGGCGATGGTGCCGTCCTTCGACACCCGCGGCGGGTCGACCGTCAGCGGGTTGGTGGTGGCCACCACGTCCGGCAGCGCCGCAACGTTCTTCATCGCGGAATTCACGGCGCTCGACTGGTCGTCGATGGTGCCCTTCTTCGCGTGGAAGACGATCTGCCCGGCATACCCGCCCTGCGACGGGAACTCCTTCTGCAGCACGGTCAGGCCGTGCGAGGACTGGCTGCCCGGGACGGTGTAGTTGTTGTAGAAGTCACCGCCGAAACCGGCTCGCAGACCGGCGAGTGCGATGACGACGACGAGCCACGCGATGATGACGGCCCAGCCGCGCGAGGCGCAGAACCGGCCGAGCCGACCCAGGAGTTCGTGCATGGCGTTCCTCCGCATGTCCCGTGTCGCCACCGACAGCGATCGGTCACCGCACGGCACCCTGGAACGACGAAATCAGGCTCCGTACAGAGTCGACCCGTTTCGCGCGGGACGGGCCTTATTTGCAGGAAGGATTCAGCTGATCCGCGCGGGCGCGAAAGCTGCTGAGCTGCGGGCATATCCGATCGCTGCGACGACCGCGCCCGCCATCAGCGCGATGTCGGGGCCGAGGGTTGCGGCAAATCCGCCGGCCAACACGACGATCCCCGGGTGCATCGACCACAGCACGCCCGCGCCACGTCCGGGACCGGCCATCAGCCCCAGCGGGGCCGGACCCTTGTGCGCGTAGAGCAGTTGCCCACCGACGACGAGTGCCGCGATCGCCACGGCGTATGCCGCAGCCGACCCGCCGGACCCGGTCACGAATCCCACGATCGTCGCGACCACGACCTGCACCACGACCACCGGCGCCAGGTGCAGCACGGACTCGTGCAGCCAGCTGAGACCGAGGAGCGACTGGTCACCCGCCGCGGCTGCCTGACCCTGCAGCCCGCGGGTCAGTCCGGCCGCACCGATGTGCGTGAGCACGACCAGGATCGGCAACAGCAGCGGCGAGTTCGCGTGCTGCACGGCGTGCAGTCCGGCCAGGGCCACTGCCACGACTTCGAAGACGACCCAGCCGAGCGAGGACCAGCCGGTGCGCAGCAGGCCACTGACGTCTGCGAGTACCACGGTCAGATGCGGCCCGGCGACACGGATCCGCTCCGGCTTGTGCCGCAGTTTCAGCGAGAACGCCTGGGCACGGGCACGCCGCGTGTCGGACACCATCAGCGAGGACGTGACCGCCTCGGACAGCAACGACTGCGTCAGCAGCTTGTGCCCGGGCAACGCCTCGACGAGGGGCCAGCTCGCCATACCCGTCAACGGTGCGTCGCCACGCACCTGCCCGCGCAACCAGGACTGGACGATGAGGATGCCGCCGAGCAGGCCGAGCACGAGGCCGACCGCGAGCGCCACCGGTGCGCCGCCGGCCATCACGAAACCGATCGGGATCGCCGCGCCCAGGCACAGGCAGGAGGTGACGACCATCAGCTGGCTGCCCCACCACGCGTCGCGCAACGTCACCCGCCGGGGCAGGTCGGTGGCGACGACGAACTCGATGTGGCCCGGTTCCGGCAGCACCGGACCGCGAGCACCGCCCAGCTTGAAGGCCACTGCGGCCACGAGCAGCACGGCGACCACGGCGATGCCGGCCGAAGCGAACGGCTGCCGCTCCATCCAGTCCGCGATCTGCGGCCATTCCTCGAAGACATAGTGTGCGAGCACCGACCCGTAGACGGTGCCGACCAGACCCGCCAGGTAGGAACCGAACAGTGCGGAGGACAACGGGCCGCCATCGCCGCGGTAGCGCAATTCGTAGGCGTCCGAAAGGCGTTCACGTTCCTCCGGGGTCCCTCCGCGCGCCATCAGGCGCCCTGCGGGAAGTGGACGGTCCGGGTCGCGGTGGAGGTGGCCAGTTCCTTGTCGTGGCAGACCCACACCACCGAGCTGCCCGCGGCGACGCGCTCGCGCAGCACCTCTCCGAGCAGCGCCCGGCGCCCCTCGTCGAGACGCTGCTCCGGCTCGTCGAGCACCAGCAGCGCCGACGGGCGCAGCAACACCATCGCGAGTTCGACGAGTTGCCTTTGCCCGGAAGAGAGTTCGGCCAGGAAGCGGTTGCCGAAGCGGAGTATGTCGAGCCGATTGAGGACGGCTGCAATGCGCTCGCCGGCGCCGTCGCGGTCACCGCCCCAGGTCTGGTCGATCAGGATCAGGTGGTCGGCGACGGTCAGGTCGCGATAGCCCGCGACCGGGCCGATGAGCGGGGCGATGACCCCACGCGTGGCGCGATCGCGTTCGTCGATCGGCTGGCCGTCCAACGTCACGGTGCCGCTGGTCGGTGCCAGGTTGCCGGTCAGCACCCGCAGGAAGGTCGTCTTGCCGACGCCGTTCTGGCCGAGGATGGCGATGTTCTCGCCGGCCTTCACCGTCATCGAGGTCGGCGGCAGCATGATGACCTCACCCTGCACGCAGCTCACCTTGTCAACCTTGATCCGCTCGAATTTCGGTGCGGTCATGGTGCGTTCGCTCATGACAGCCACCCCACGTGGTTGTGCAGGAGCGCGTAGCCGACGAAGGCCACCGAGTCCAGGATCGTGTGGGTGATGATCAACGGTAGGACTCTCCTGGTGCGTAGATAGACGGTGCCGAGGATCAGCCCCATCACGATGTTGCCGGCGAAACCGCCGAAGCCTTGGTAGAGGTGGTAGCTGCCGCGGATGACGGCCGAACAGACGATCACGAGCGGCAGCGGCCAGCCGGCCTGGCTCCATCGGGTGAACAGGTAGCCGACCATGACCACCTCTTCCACGATCGCGTTCTGTGCCGCCGAGAGCAACAGGACGGGGGTGACCCACCAGTGACTGCCGAGATCGGCGGCGACCACGGTGGTGTTGAAGCCGAGGTCACGCGCCACGACATACAGGACGAGGCCGGGTATGCCGATCAGCGCGGCCAACCCCGCGCCCCACAGGAGGTCGCGGCCGGGGCGCGTCCGGTCGATGCCGAGGTAGCTGGTCGAATGACGGATCTCGCGTCCGAGCAGGTGTATGGCGAGCAGCGCCGGCACGATGCCGAGTGCGACGCCGACCAGTTGATAGGTCAGGTCGAGCCAGGAGACCGTGGCCTGCGAGTTGTTCAGGGAGGACGTCTGCTGGTTGAGCGCGACGTGCGACTGCAGGTCCCGGATGATCGACAGGATCGAATAGATCGCCGACGCGCCCAGGCTGAGCAGCAGCACCAGGCCGGTCTCGGTGACCAGGGTGCGCGGAGAGAGCTTCGTCTCCGGCACGGCGAGCGGGCCGCGCCACAGCGTGCGGAGTTCACGCGTCACGGCCGTCACCCGGCCATATAACCACCCGACCCTGGGCGGACGCAGGTGCGTCTGCCCAGGGTCGGGTGGTCGTAACTGTTCGGAGGACTACCGCTTGCGGTGGTCCCAGTGCTTGAAGCCGGCCGCCTTGGCGGCTTCCTCATCGGTGAACCAGACCTCCGCGACGGTCCGCTCGTAGTGCGGGCTGTCCTCGGTGTGGAAGAGCATCGAGTCGGCGTTGCCCTTGATCTTGTGCTGCTCCGTCGGTGCGCTGCCGTCCTCGCGGGGCGATGCGGCTCCGGCGCCGAACTGCTGCTGCATCGGATCCGATGCGGTGTCCTTCGCGGCCGCTGCACCGTCACCCGCGCCCGACGCTGCACTGCCGGAGTCGGCACCGCCGGAGGAGTCGCTCGCCGAGTCGATTGCCGCGGCGCCGGCGTCCGAGGTGCCCTCGGCGGAGGTCGCGTCGGCGGTGTGCCCGGTCGACGACGTGCCGGTCAGGCCGGTCACCGCCGGACCCGTGTGGCTGGTGCCGACGGTGTATGACGTGCCGCCGGCCGCCGAGTCCGATGCTGCCGAGTCGGATGCCGCCGAGGAACCGGCTGTCGATGCCGACCCGCCCGTGGCGGATCCGGTCGACGCCGAACCGGCCGCCTCGGCCGAGCCGGCGGCAGCGGTATCGCCCGCCGAGCCACCGACCGCGGCGCCGGACGCACCTGCTGCACCCGCTGCTGCTGCACCGCCCGCGCCGGCAGCGGAAGCCGTGCCGGAGCTGCCGGTCGTCTCCTGCGAACCGGACGGCGCCTTGCCACGCTTCTCCCGGTCCCAGTGGGCGAAGCCGGCTGCCGTTGCTGCAGCCTCGTCGCGGAACCAGACCTCGGGCTTCGTCGCGGCATACCGCGGGCTGTCCTCGGTGTGGAAGAGCATCGAGTCGGCGTTGCCCTTGATCGGGAATCCGGCCGGCGCGGAGCCGTCCGGATTCGCCGAGGCGGCACCGTCACCGAAGCGCTCGGCCATCGGGTCCTTGCCCGCTGCACCCGTGCCCGATGTCGCAGCGGTGTCCGTCTCGGCGGCCGACGTCTCACTGCCGTCGTGCGTCGCGGCCGACGACGAACCGACCACGGGAGCCGCGGCCGTGTCGGCCGAATCTGCCGTGTCGTGATCGCCAAGGGGCAGCTTGTCGTCCCCGGTGGACGTCGCGTCAGTGCCGGACGTCGCGTCAGTGCCGGATGCCTTGGTCGCGTTGTCACCGTCGCGCGATGCGGCGGCAGCTGCTGCGCCACCACCGACGACGGCGGCACCGCCCGCGGCAGCGGCGTATCCGGCGGCGTGGCCGCCGGTCGAGCCGTCGCCCGCACCGTCGCCGTCGGACGTCGGAGTCGGCGTGCTCGCCGAGTCAGTCGTCGAACCGGTCGTCGAACCAGTCGCCGATCCGGCAGCAGTGGAACCGGCCGAGCCGTCGAGATTGCCCGTCGCCCGCTCGGGGTCGTGGCTGTCGCTCCAGGCGTGCTCGGTGTCCGTGCCGGTCGCGCCGGCACCACCGTCAGTGCCCTCGGTGTCCTCCGGCGTGATGGTCCCGGCCGTCGGGTGCTGGACCGCCGTGCCTTGAATCTCGTTGTCGCTGTGGCGCGTTGCGGCTGCCGGGGTCTGGCCCGGCGCGTCCGCGGCACGCGCCGTCGGGT
The DNA here is from genome assembly GCF_055397625.1 of Flexivirga sp. G2. NCBI lineage: Bacteria > Bacillati > Actinomycetota > Actinomycetes > Micrococcales > Dermacoccaceae > Flexivirga > Flexivirga sp. G2. Next base: position 178,369 of record NZ_AP039675.1, on the reverse strand, counting down.
CGTCGTTCTCCGCGGCAACCCGATCGTCGCTGCCGGGGCCGCGCTCGTCGGCGGTGTCGGCGGCGGTCCCGGAGCTCAGGCCCGAGGCGGTTGTGTCGGTGTCGACGCCGCTGCCACTGCCGGTCGCGGTCGCGGACTCACCGGTCGGCGAGTGGGCGGCGTCGACGGCATCGTGCACGTCGGTGAATTCGTCGGATCCGTCGGCGGGCAGGCCGGAGTCGGTGCTCGCACCGTGCCTCGGCCCGCCGGCGAGTGGAACGGCGGTGGTGGGAGCGTCGTGCACGTCGGCGTCGGGGTCGGCCGCGTCGCCCGCCGCTGCGGTCTGTGCGGTCTGTGCGCTCGACGCGTCGCCCGCGCCGTGGTCGGCACCAGCATTCGTGGATCCGGTTGAGGTCTCGGTCGCCGAGCCCGTCGTCGCATCGTCCGCGCGGCCGTACTCCGTGCCGGCAGCACTCGCTGCACCGGCACCTGCCGCGCCGGCGGACCCGGCGGCCGCCGCACCCGATCCGGACGATCGGTCGGTCGTGGCTCCGGCACCGGCGGACCCGGTGCCGGAGGTTCCGGCAGTGCCGGAGTCCGTGCGAGTGTCAGGGGACGCGTGCCGGCCGACCTGTGTCTGCCGGTCGGCGGAGGCGCCCTGCGAGCTCCTCCCACGCATCAAGAACCAGATGATCAGCGCGATGATGATGATCGCAACAACGATCCAAATCCACACCATTTTGACCGACTCCCTTCATGGAGAACGTCGACGGATGTCGGCACCCGGACAGGGACACCGATCACCATTCCTCTCCTATCCCTCCCTAAGCTGGCCGCCGTGTCAACAGTCTTCCGCCACCCGCGCGTCGTCACCGGGAATGCCGATCAACCGGTCGTCACCGGAATTCTCGTCGAAAACGGCCGAATCTCAGCGATCGGCGACCCCGAGCAGCTCCTCGCCCAACAGCCCGCCGCCGACGTCGTCGATCTGCCCGGGGAGCTCGTGCTGCCCGGCATGCACGACGCGCACATCCACACCGCGGGCGTCGCGCGCTCGCTCGTCGCGGTCGACCTGAGAGGGGCGCGCTCCCTGCAGGAGGCCCTCGAGCTGGTCCGTGAGCACGCGGCGATCCTGCCCTCGGGCAGCTGGATCTTCGGTGGCCGTTGGGACAGCAACAAGTGGGCCGACCCGAAGCAACCGACCGCGGCGGATCTGGACAGCGTCAGCGGTGACCACCCGATCGCCCTGTCCAGCATCGACGGCCACACCATGTGGGCGAACTCCGAGGCCCTACGGCTCGCCGGCATCGACGCCCGGTGGCCGGACCCGCCCGGCGGTATGGCGGTGCGCGACGCGCACGGCAACCCCACCGGCATCCTGCGCGAGTCCGCGCAGGAGCCGATCGACGAGGTCGCCGCCGGGCCGGCTGCGGGCGACCTCGGCGAACTGCTGCTCGCAGCGCAGACCCTGTTGTTGTCGGTCGGTCTGACCACGGTGACCGACCTCAACGGCGAGGACGCCAGGGCGGCATACCTGGCGCTGCACCAGGCCGGCAAGCTGGCGATCCGCGTCGTCAAGGGCATCCCGATCGAAGCGCTGCAGACGGCGATCGCCGAAGGCCGTCATACGGGCGACGGCGACGAGTGGGTGCGGACCGGGCCGGTCAAGCTGTTCAGCGACGGCGCGCTCGGTTCGCGGACCTGTCACATGAGCCGCGGTTTCGCCGACGACACCACCAACCTCGGTATGGCGGTGATGACCCAGCAGCACCTGTATGACGCCGCGCACGCGGCCGTCACCGCCGGCATCGCCGTGGCGACGCACGCGATCGGCGATCAGGCGAACCACATCGTGCTGGACGTCTACGAGCAGATTCGCCGCGACACCGGCACCACCCTGCCGTTGAGCATCGAGCACACGCAGTACCTGCAACCCGGCGACGTGGCACGGCTGCGGCAATGGGACGTCACCGCCTCCATGCAGCCGACCCACTGCACCAGCGACATCGACCTGGTGCGGACGTTGCTGCCCTACCACGACCTGGTCGCGTACGGCTGGCGCAGCGTCCTCGACTCCGGCGCGGATCTGGCGTTCGGGTCCGACGCTCCGGTGGAGGAGGCGAATCCGTTCCACGGCATACACGCGGCGGTGACGCGGCAGCGCGCCGACAACACGCCCGAGGGCGGCTTCCAGCCCGCCGAGCGGGTGACGGTTGCCGAGGCGATCGCGGGCTACACGACCGGCCCGGCGAAGCTCACCGGATCCGCCGACCACAAGGGCACCCTGGCGCCCGGCATGCTCGCCGACTTCATCGCGGTCGACACCGACATCACCGACCCGGCGATCCTGGCCGACGAGCCGTTGCGCATCCGCGACACCCAGGTGCTGCAGACGTATGTCGGTGGCGAGCTCCGCTGGCAGCGCGACTGATTCAGCTTCCGCCATCCCCGGACGACGAAGCGCCTACTGTCGTCGGTTACTCGCCGTCGGAGCCACTTTTCGGCGAGTACCTGACGACAGTAGCGAGGTACGCCGGGCCGGCCGTCCGGCCGTCCAGGCGCAGGACCGGGTCAGCTCGCGTCCTGGATCCGCTGCCACGGCTGCGCCTGCTCGATCTGCAGGGCCAGCCGCAGCAGCAGGGACTCGGTGCCGTGGTTCGAGGAGAGCATGGCGCCGATCGGCAGGCCTTCGTCGGTCCGGCCGGACGGCACCGAGAGGGCGGGGCCGCCGGTCGCGTTGTGCAGCGGCGTGAACCCGGTGTAGTCGACCAGCCGGCCGAAGTGCTCCTCGGCGGACAGGTCCGGTGCGAAGTAGCCGAGCTTCGGTGTCGTGTGGGCCAGCACCGGGCTGAGGACCACATCCGGACCCTTGGCGAACGCAAGGCGCGACGCGGCCGACGACGCCAGCAACCGGCTGATGAAGACCGGCGCCTTCCAGAGCCGGGACCTGCCCTGCGCGGCCAGACCGAGGGTCAGCGGCTCGAGCTTGTCGCGGTCGAAGCCGGCACCGAACATCTTCGGGCCGGACCGTTCGACCGCCATCGCCAGGAACCGCCAGTAGTCGACGAAGTCGCTCTTGAAGAAGGACGGGATCGGCATCGAGTACGGCTCGACATGGTGGCCGAGCGTCTCCAACAGCCGGCCGAGCGCCTCGACCGATTCCCGGGTCGGCCCGTCGGTCGGTGGCGCGACCGGTGAGTCCAGCAGCAGACCGATCCGCAGCGGTCGGTCGATCGGCCGGTCGACACCCTCGATCGGTGCCAGCAGCCGGTTGCGGTGGACCCGCTGGGCCGCCAGATAGAAGTTCGCGACGTCGCGCACCGATCGGGCCAGGACCGAGTCGGTGACGACCCGGACCGGCATCGCCTCGCCGCCGTCGGTCAGCCGCAGCCGGCCACGGGTGGGTTTCAACCCGACGAGCCCGCAGACAGCGGCCGGGATCCGGATCGAGCCGCCGCCGTCGTTGCCGTGTGCGATCGGTACGACGCCGGAGGCGACCCAGGCCGCCGACCCGCCGGAGCTGCCGCCGCTGGAGTAGTCGAGGTGCCACGGGTTGTGCGTCTGCCCGGTCAACGTCTCGGTGGTGGCCGTCCAGCCGAACTCGGGCATGGTCGTCGTGCCGATCGGGATGATCCCGGTCGCGCGGAACTGCGCGGCGATCCGCCCGTCCTTCGGCAGCGGCTTGGCTGGTATGGCGGCCGAGCCCTCGGTCATCGGCATACCGCCGACCTTGATGTTGTCCTTGAAAGCGGCTGGTACGCCTGCGAATTCGGCGTCCCCAGGGTCCTGTGCGCGTTGGCGGGCACGGTCGAAGTCCGGGTGCCGGAGCGCGTGCAGCGACTCCTCGACCCGCTGGCTGCGTTCGATGGCCGCATCGACCGCCTCGGCGGCGCTGATCTCGCGATGGCGGATCCGCTCGGCGACGCCGGTCGCGTCGAGGTCACCCAACGCGTCGTCGGTGAATGCGTGGACTCTGGTGTTCGTGTCCTGTGTGGTCACCGACACCAAGTTACTACCGAGTCAACTAACTGGTAGGTCTTTGCTGCGCACGTCTCGCAGAGTGGTGCCGTGGCCTCGAGACGGGCGTGGTCTCGATACGGCCTCGCCCCTCGCCCTACTCGACCAGCGTGGGGCGCGGGACCTCGAGACGTCCGCTCGTGCCTCACGGACTCCTCGGCCACCTCAATGAGGGGCTCGGCCTACTCGACCCACGCATTGTGGCGCGGCTGCGGATCCGGCTTGGCTGTGACTCGCCGGATCCGCAACCGTGTCGTGGGTCGGCGACAGGGGAGGTCGCGACCCGACGGGTGACCGGGGCGCACCCCGGCCACCCGGCTGGTGGTGTCCGTCAGCCCTTCACCCACAGCTGCGACAGCGTCGGCATGCTGATCAGCGGGTTCATCTGGACGTCCTGGACGTTCTTGCCGAAGGTCGCCGTGTTCATCGAGTAGTAATCCGGCAGCGACGGCAGGTAGTCGGTCATCAGCTCCTTGTCGAGTGCTGCCCACTTCGGTGCCGCGGCAGCCGGTGACAACTGCTCGATGGCCTCCATCTGCTTGTTGACGGCGGCATTCTTGAACTGTCCGACGGACAGGCCGTTCGGTATGCCGGCACCGTTGAACAGCACCGGGTAGACCGAGTCACCGGTCGGCCAGTCGTAGCACCAACCGGGTGTGCCCTGACCCATGTTGACCGGAGCCGACGGGTCGGAGATCTTCTTCTCGAACTCGGCGGTGGAGACCGGGATGTCCTTGACCTTGAACCCGGCCGCCGTCAGCCCTTGCTTCTCGGCATTGTTCGCGGCGACCTTGGTCGGCTTGTCGCTCTCGTAGTAGTACGAGAGCTGGAAGCCGAGCTTGTGCGCGCTCTTCAGGATGGCCTTGGCCTTGGCCGGGTCACCGTTGCCCTGGCCGGTGGCGTACGGCAGCGGCGGGTACTTCTTGAAGCCCTGCAGGCTGGGCGCGGCATACGTCGTCGCCGGCTGGTAATTCAGGGTGGACAACCCGGCGGCCTTGCGCATCTCGTTGTACGGCCACGCGTAGCCGATCGCCTTGCGGATGTTCAGCGGGATCTTGCGCGAGTCCAGCTCGTCGAAGTATTCACACGAGGAGGACCCGAGCGCGAACTGGCTCTTCTGCGCGCCGGTCACCTTGCTGGTGAGTGACGAGTCGATCGCGTCGATGTTGATCGTGTTGGTGCCGGTTCCGCTGTTGGCCAGGATCCGCTGCTGCGAGGGCAGGTCGACGACCGAGAAGTTGATCTGGATGGTGTTCGGGTAGGCGTTGCGCACCGGGTCGGTCTTCGGGTCCCAGTTGGTGTTGCGCGTCAGCACCATCTTCTGGCCGATGTTGTAACTGGACACCTTGTAGGGGCCGGTCGTCAGCGGCTTCTTCTGGTAATTGGTCTTGGTGTCGGCACTCTGCGGAATGGGGCTGAATTCCGGGAACGACGCGAAATAGTTGAACGACGGAAGTTTCTTGGTCAGGTGGAAGACCAGGGTGTCGTTGCCCTTCGTGGTGACGCCCGGGAATTTCGCGTTCGGCTGCTTGAACGGGCCCTTGTAGGTGCTCCCGCCCTTCAGATACTGCATCTGGTAATTCGTGCCGTTGGCGGCGACGCTCTCGGTCGCGAACGACCGCTTGATGGCGTAGACGAAGTCGGCGAGCTTGACCGGCTGACCGTTGGAGTACTTCAGTCCGGGCTTGATCTTGAACGTCCAGGTCAGGCCGTCCGCCGACGGGGTCCCCACATTGGTGGCCATGTCGGGCACCAGCACGGGCTTGCCGTTGACGACCTTGTACTGCGTCAGGGTGCGGTACAGGTATTGCGTCGCGTAGGCGTTCGAATCGATGTAGTAGATGCCCGAGGGGTCCATCGTCGGCGGGTTCGACCCGTCGTCGATGTAGAGCGTGCCGCCCTTCTTCGCACCGGCAACGGCCGGGGCCGGACCCTTGAGGTTCGGGTCGGTGGCTGCTTGGGCCGCCTTGGTCTGAGCCGCCGCCGCGGTGTTGTTCCCGCCCCCGCTTCCGCTGCCCTTGCCGGATGGCGAGCCGCTGCCGCAGGCAGCCAATGACAAGGACGTGGCACCCGCGGCCGTCAACACGACCAACTTCGTCCAGCGCATGGTGATTCTCCTTCATTCGTCACTTCCTGGGTTTGCCAGGAAGAGCCGATTCATCACTCCTTTGTGCTGCTGCGCCCCCCGGAACTGCTGTTCAGCATCACAACGCGATCAGTGCTTTGGACTGGTGTCAGGCAGCGTCATCAGGATGTGTGAACCCACTGCCGGGAAAAGTATCCCCGTGTGATGTGGGTCTCCCGAGCGTTTCCTGCATGCTTCCGGTTCGATGCGAAGTCGTGACGCTGACGCACTTGCGCCGATGGGCGGGAAGGTTTAACGCCTGTCCAGTCGCGTTCGCGGCGCATCGGCCGCGGCGAACGGGGTGCTCAGCCGGTGACGGCTTCGGCGTCCGGCTCGGTCACGAGCCGGTTGCCGCGGTGCTCGGCGAGCACGGATTCCCAAGTGTGCACTCGCTTTTCGTATGCCGGGACACGGGCGAGCCCGTCGTGCTCGATCGCGGCCGAGAGCCAGCCGAGCAGCTCCGGCTGCACGCCGTCGACGAACCGGCGCACCTCGTCCGCCGGCAACGACAACACCCGTCGGCAGAGTCGTGCGTTGGGCACGAACCGGCGTTCGGCGGCGATCTCGAGCAGATCGGCCGCACCGTCGATGGCCGCTTCGTTGAGGACCGACTCGATCTGCGGACAGTCCGCGAACCCGGCCGCGTCGACGACATACAGATGACGGACCTCGGCGACGCCGGCCTCCGTCAGGCAGCGATCCATCGCCCGCTCGTGGTTGCCGGTCACCCGGATGTCGTCGAGCGCGAGGACGACCGCGCCGGTGATGTCGCGCTCGGGGGTCAGGTCGCCGGCACCGATCGAGGCGCGCCGGTCCTCGGGCGTCATCCGCGAGTAGTCACCGTTGCTGACACCGCGCCGGGTGATCCGGAACGTGCCGACCTCCAGGTCGGGACGCAGCAACTGCAGGTGTTGCACGAACGGGATCAGCAGGCTGTATGCCGCGGGCGGCACCAGCGCGAACGCGGACGTCGTGACGAGCACCGGTCGCTCGTCGAGCCGGCGCGCGGCCAGCGCCGCCAGCGCGACTGCGAAGCGACGGGCCGTCGCGGCGTCGCCGTGCTTGAACCGGGAGTAGCTGCGCGCGTCGACGAGCGCCGCCTGCGGCAGGCCGTCCGCGGAGGCCAGCTTGGTCAGGCAGATCCGCTTCTTACTCATCGACTCGTTCCTTCCGGTGCACCCTGGGAGCGGAGGTCGGACTCGGCGAGCAGCGCGGCGGTTCCCGCCGGGTAGCCGGCGAGGAATCGGTCACCGGTCGCCTCGGCGTCGGCGCGGAAGCGCTGCACCAGGTCGGCCGGGCAGGCCGCCAGGAAGTCGGCGATGTCCGGGTCGGCGAGCAGTCGTTTGAGGAAGCGGATCGTCGGCACGAAGTCGCCGCGCCGCACACTGGGCAGCATGTCGTGGACCGACCGGACCTCGGCATGGTTGAGGGCCGATTCGACGCTCGGGTCCGCGGCCAGTTGCTCGTCGCAGGTGGCGACGTATGCCGTGACGATCCGCCCAACACCGTTGTCCTGCAACAGGTCCACCATGACCTGCTCGGCGAGTCCGGTCACCCGCACGTCGTCGACGACGATCGCAACTGCATCACGCACCGGCTCGGTGAGCCGGAAACCGATGCTTGCCAGGTCGTTTCGGCGGTCCTGCTCTGACGACGCGGCGTAGTCGATGTGCGTCACCGAGTCCTTGTGCACGTGCATCACCCGGGCAGCGGGGAGACCCGTGCGCAGCGCGTTCACCCGGTCGGCGATCCGGTCGGCGAGGTACCGGCAGGCGGGCGGTGCCACCAGGTAGGCGACGGGCAGGATCAGCGGTCGCGAATCGGTCGGCAGCTCGGGACACCGCGCGATCAGCACGTCGGCGACCTCGTCGGCGAGCTGCTGCAGCGCCGGCAGGTCGCCGTGCTTCATCAGTGAATAGGTCCGGGTGTCGAACGGCGCACCGCTCCGCCCGTCGATCGGCCGCTCCGCCGTGCCGGTCAGCGGGTGCGCCACCACCTGGATGACCGGTGCGCTCATCGCAGTTGCTCCAGCACCGCCAACGTCGAGCCGCCGTCCGGCTGCACCAGCGCTGCCGTCATACCTGCGGCGCGGGCGCCGGCGACGTCGGCGTCCGGGTTGTCACCGACGTGCAGCACCTCACCGGCGGGTATGCCGAGCAGGTCACTCGCCGCCGCGAACATCCGAGGGTGCGGCTTGGCGACGCCGAGCTCGTTGGAGAAGACACCGGGCACCGCACCGAACCCCGCCAGTGCCAACAGTTTTCGCATCAGGTCACCGGGCAGCATCCCGGTGTTGCTGGTCAACACCACCGGCACCGGAAGCGCGGACACGGCTGCCGGAAGTTCCACGTGCAACGGTCGCGGCGGGTGTGCGAGCGCCAGTGCTTCCTGCGCGGCATACAGCTCCGGGAGCCGGGCGACGACGCCGTCCGTGGGCAGGTCGAGCGCGGTCAGCGTCGCCTCGATCCGGCCGCCGAAACCGATGTCGATGCCGTCGCGCACGCAGACGTCGTCGACGTCGCGGTCCGCCTGGCGCATGGCCGCGTCGAACGTGTCGCCGGACACGTCCGGTGCGACGGCAGCGCGCAGCATCTCGTTGCGGGCAGGCTTGAACGCCGGGTCACTGCCGAGCAGGGTGCCCCAGATGTCGAGGCTGACCCCGCCCGGCCGTGTCTGCCGTGTCATACCGGATGGGAGTGGGGTGGGTCAGAGGACGCTCAGGGCGAGCGGCTCGAGGTCCCGGGCGGTGCGGCCGTTGCCGGGCGCGCCGATGGCGGTGAACGTCCAGCCGGCCGGGGTGCGCGAGACGCGCGCCATCACCAGCGCGGTGTGCGTGCCGGAGCCGGTCAGTTGGAAACGCGCGAGCTCGGCGTCCCGGGCCATCGAGTCGACGACGCGCACGAAGGCGTTGTCGATCTCGGTGAAGTTCTCACCGCTGTAGGAGTTGACGACGAACACGATGTGCTCGACGGACCCGTGCACCGCACCGAGGTCGACGATGATCGACTCGTCGTCCCCGTCGCCCTCACCGGTCAGGTTGTCTCCGGTGTGCTGAATGGCGCCGTCGCTCGAGCGCAGCTTGCCGAAGTAGACGGTGTCGAGAACCCGGCCGCCACTGATGACAAGGGCGGAGGCATCCAGATCGATGTCGCGCTGCACCTGCTTGCTGCCGCCGAAGAGGGTCTTCTTGGTGACGACCTTGGCGTCCCAGCCCAGGCCCATCCGGACCCGGCTGAGGTTGCCACCGTCCTGCTTGCGCAGGTCGACGGTCTGGCCCTTGGAAAGCGAGATGCTCACAACTTTGCTCCTTCGATCTCCGCGTCGGCCCCCTCGGCCGCCGCGTCACGTTTGTTGGCCAGGACCGAGCTGGCCCAGGCCGCGAGGATGAAGGCGATGCCGACACCACCGATGACGAACTCGCCCAGGTCGTACCGGATGCTGATGACGAGCATGACTGCGAGCGCCCCGATCGCCCAGTGGGCGCCGTTCTCCAGGAACCGGTATTCGGCGAGGGTGCCGTTGCGGACCAGGAAGATGGTCATCGACCGGACGTACATGGCGCCGACGCCGAGGCCCATCATGATGATGATCGGGTCGGGCGTGATCGCGAAGGCACCGATGACGCCGTCGAACGAGAACGTCGCGTCGAGCACCTCGAGGAAGAGGAACATCGAGAAGGCGGCCTTGCCGGCCAGCAGTACCTTCTGGCCGGTCGAGGAGTGCGCGTCGGCCTCCTCGAACTCGTGGTCCTTGGCGGCTTCGCGGTCTTCCATCATCGTGGACAGGCCGCTCACCGCGAGGTAGCCGACGATGCCGAGCAGACCGGAGAAGAGCACGATCGAGCGCATCTGCACGGCCGTGTGCACGTGCGTCTCGTGGACCAGCGTCTCGCTGGCGACCAGCAGGAAGATGCCGGCGATGACGACCGAGAGCACATCGAGCTTGCCGAGCTTCTGCAGCGGCTTCTCGATCCAGGTCAGCCAGCTGATCTCGCGCTCCTCGTCGAACATGAAGTCCAGGAAGAGCAGCAGCAGGAACATGCCACCGAAGGCCGCGATGGCGGGGTGTGCCTCGGTGAGGATGTAGCCGTAGGTGCCCGGCGTGTGCGGGTCACCCTTCTCCAGCGCCAACTGCAGGGCGTGCCACGGGCTGATCGAGCCGGACAGGCAGACGATCACGAACGGGAAGACCAGCCGCATGCCGAAGACGGCGACGATGACACCGACGGTCAGGAAGATGTCCTGCCAGAAGTGGTTGAGCCGGTCGAGGTACTTGGCGTTGACCGCCGCGTTGTCGAACGAGAACACGATCTCGACGACGATCAGGATCGCGGTCAGCCCGACACCGGTCCAGTTGTTGTAGAGGAAGGCGACCACGAGCACAGCGGCCGTGATGATGAAGTCGATCCGGAAATGCTTCAGGGCTTGCAACAGGTGCTCTTCTCGGCGTGACGGGACGGGAACGGTTGCCAGTATGACGGCCGCAACCGGTGAGCGGTTTCACCGCACAGGCAACGACGGGCCACGACCGAGGGTTCCCGGTCGTGGCCCGTCGGGCGGTGGAACTTCGTGGGGTTACCTAGCCGACCTGCAGGCCGAACTGGGTGATGACGCTCGCGAGACCGCCGGCGAAGCCTTGCGCGATGGCACGGAACTTCCACTCCCCGCTGTTGCGGTAGAGCTCGCCGAAGATCAGCGCGGTCTCGGTCGAGGCGTCCTCACCGAGGTCGAACCGCACACCCTTGTCGGTGTTGTGCGGGTCGTCGGCGTCGTAGACACGGATGTAGGCGTCGGCGACCTGGCCGAAGTTCTGGCCGCGCGCGTCGGCCTGGTCGATCGAGGCGACCACGACGATGCGCTGCACGTCGGCCGACACCTGGTTGAGCGAGACGATGATCTGCTCGTCGTCACCCTCGCCCTCGCCGGTGCGGTTGTCACCCTGGTGCTGCACGGCGCCGTTGTCGCCGGTCAGGTTGTTGTAGAAGACGAAGTCGGCGTCACCGCGCACCTTGCCGGTGTCGGCCAGCAGCAGCACCGACGCGTCGAGGTCGAACGGTGCACCGTCGGTCGTCCGCGGGTCCCACCCCAGGCCGACCACGGCGTTCGTCATACCCGGTGCGGCCTTCGCCAACGAGATGTTGCCGCCCTTGCTGAGGCTCACAGCCATCGTGAGGTTCCTTTCTTGTCGTACTTCTGAAGTTGAATCTGAACAAACACAGCGAGCTTGGGCTGTGCGGGAAGGCAGCAGCTTGCTGATGCCTTCCCAGCGCAGGACAAGCCTTCTGGTTCGGGCTCGTCATACGAGCGGGGTGTAGGGGTCGCGCCAGGAGATCTCCCGATAACCGTATGCCGAGCAGACCTGCTGCAAGGTGCCGGAATAGGGATCGTGCTCCGCGCGCAGGACCAGGCGACCCTCGACGACGTGCGCGGTCAGCAGCGCCTGGGCGCCGAGCGTCGGACCGGCCACGAGGGGGAGTTCGAACCGGGAGTCGCCATACGTGGTGAGGGTGACGGTGCCGCCCGGCAATTGTTTGGACGGACGCGTGGGCACCGCGAAGAGCAACAGGCGATGTATGTCGGTGATGCGGCGCAGGTTGACCGCCACACCGCTCGAGGTCGCCCGGAAGATCGGTCGGCGTGGATCCGGGCCCTGCTGGGAAAGCCCTGGCAGCACGAGGGATTCGCGGGTGTCGCTCGTCTCGAAGACGATGCCGAGCACCACCTCCGACGGGTTCGGGACCGCGACCTTGGCTTCCAGTGCCCCGGCGGCCGACTGCATCCGGGTCAGTTCGACGACCGGCTCGTGCTCGGTCATCAGCCGACGCTCACCGGCTCGGATCCCGGGCAGTCCCAGCTCGTGGTCGGCGATGCGCCGGTGCCCGCCCGGCGACGTCTGCACCGCGACCGGCGCACCCGACGGTGCGTCCAGCGACAATGACGTCGAGCCGTTCGGCCCGGCCGGTGGCGCGCTCGTCGGCGTCGGCGTCGGCGGCTCGTCGGCGAAGAGGCTCAGCGAGGTACCGCCCGAAGGCGTCGAGGGCGCGGGTTCGCTGCTGCCGAGGTCCAGCGACGAAATCGTCTCCGAAGCGGGTTGAGTAGGACGGGGGAGCGCAGCGGAGGAGTCCGTATCGAAACCGCCCAGATCGAGAGACGAACTGGTCGCAGACTCCGAGGACGGCGCGCTGAGGTCGAGCGCATCGCCAGGTCTCGATACACCTGGTCTCGATACACCTCCTCCGCTGCGCTCCCCCGGCACTCGACCCGCCGCCCCGCTGCGCTCCTCCGGCACTCGACCCGCTTCGGCCTGCCGTCGCCTGGCGCGCAGGAAGGGCAGGTCGGTTCGCTGTGTCATAGCGGAACGCCGTATTCCTTGGCCACGCCGGCGAGTCCGGACGAGTAACCCATCCCGAGCACGCGCAGCTTCCACTCACCGCCGTGCCGGTAGAGTTCGGCCAGCTTCAGCGCGCTCTCGGTGGAGAGGTCACCCGCCAGATCGACGGAGGAGATGATCGATGCGCCGCCGTCCAGGTTGAGCAGCCGGACGATGAGGCTGCGCAGCTGTCCGATGCTGCGGCTGCTCCCGCTGCCCTCGGAGAGGTAGAGGACGAAGACGACCTTGGCGACCTCGTCGGGCACGCCGCCGAGTTCGACCTCGACCTGCGCGTCGTCGGTGCCGAGCGCCTCCTCGAGTTGGGCGGTCGACAGGTCAGCCGAGACGAGTTGGTTGAAGTGGACGACGTGCTGCGGGGAGAGCACCTGTCCGTCGGCGCCGACCAGCAGGGTCAGCAGCGTGAGGTTGTCGTCGAGCACGCGCTCCCCGCCGGAGTCCCAGTCGACCCCGAACACCACACCCGTCAGGTTGGGCAACTCGCGCTGCAACGCGATGTTGGCACCCTTGGCCATCGGGCTCACGATCCGTACCTCTCCATTCCGAGCTTCACCCACCGACGTTCGTTCCGCACGATCGTCGTCACTTCATCACAGGTCCAGGTCGGACTCGCCGAACTTGTCCTCCAGGAACCGCCCGTGGACCTGCAACGCCTGCATGTCCCGGGCCCGACTCGCCTCGGCCAACTGCTCCACGCTGCGCCGCAACGTGGTGAGCTGCTCCACCAGCGAATCGGTGGCGGTCTCGATACGTCCTCCCCCGCTTCGCTCCTCCGGACTACTCGACCCACCGGCTCCGGCTCGCACGGCACCGACATACGCCCGGATCGACCCCGGTAGATAGTCGGTCAGCGTGCCGTTGATCGCGACGCGTACGCCGATGTCGAGCCGGTCCGCCTCCCCGGAGGTGAGCACCTCGCGCACGGTGTCGGTGACCGCCCGGGCGAGCACGACACCGATCGTCGGCAACTCACCGGCGCTGCTGTTGATCTCCAGGATCAGCGACTGGTTCTTGCGCAACAGCGCCTGCACCGAGTCACCGGAGCTGTCGGTCACCGCCTGCGTCGCGGACTGCAGCCGATGCTCGGTCTGGGCGCGCAGCCGCCCGGAGGATCCTTCCGGGTCGAACAGTCGTGACAGTAAACCCACGGATCGTGACCCTACTGCTTGTTCTGACCGCCGGGCAGTTGCTGGTTGCCGCCGGTCGGCTGGAAGGTCGCCGCCGTCGTGGCGTCGATGCCCTGCGAACGCATGGACCGCTCGAGGTAGGGCTTGGCGCGCTGCACCTGACCCTCCAGAGCGCCGATCGTCTGCGACATCGAGACCGTCGCGTCGGAGCGGAACTTGTCGATGGCGTCCATGGTGGCGAAGACGTTGTCGAACGCCGCCTGCAGCTTGTCGATCTCGATCGTGCTGCTGGCCGCCTGCTGGTTGATGTCGGCGCCCTGCGTGCGCAACTGCTGCGACGTCTGCTCGATGAGGTTGGACGTCGTGGTGTTGAGCGCGGTGATCTGGTCGAGCACGATCTTCTGCTGGGCGAGCGCCTGGCTGACGATCACCGCCGTGCGCAGCGCGGCGACGGTCGTCGTCTGCGCGCGGTCGACACCGCGGATGAGCTCCTGGTTGTTCTTGCGGACCAGGTCGAGGGCGAGGTAACCCTGCACCGACACCGCCATCTGGGTCATGATGTCCTGCCGCCGCTGGCGCACCGCGAAGAGCACGTCGGACTTCATGATGTCGGAGTCCTCGGTGCGGCCGGCCGCCGACAGCTCGGCGATCTTGCCCTCGACCGCGGAGTCCAATGCCGTTGCGAGCTGGTTGTATTCGCCCAGCTTCTGCATCGACTGCCACATGTTGTTGCGCTCGACCTCGATGGAGGCGTTGTCCTTGCGCAGCTCGTCCTGACCGGCGGCCAGCGATCGGATGATCGCGTCCAGGTGGCTCTGCGCCGACTGGTACTTCATGAAGTAGTTCTCGATCTTGTTCCCGCCCGGCAGGAACTTCAGGATCTTCTTGGCGCCCTTGAGGTCGGCCCGGTTGGGGTCCAGGTCGGTGATCGTGCGGCGCAGGTCGATCAGCGTGCCACCGACCTTGGACTGTGCGGAGTCCTTGCCGGCCTGCGCGGCCGGGCGCTGCAGCATGCGGTTGGAGACGTCGGAGGTACGCCGGATCTCGCTGTCACCCATGTTGACGATCGAGTTGACCTTGTCGGTGAACGCCGGGGCCTTCATGTCCATCGCGGTCAGCTCGTTGACGAACGCCTGGGCCTTCTTGTCCAGCTCGGTCTGCGCCTCGGGCGCGACCGGGACGGCCTGCACGGCCTGCTGCTCCTGGATCATCGGGACGGCGTCGGGCGCCTGCAGCACGAGATCGGTCGACCCCGGGGCCGGTGCCGGAGGCAGGTTGGGAGCCGGTGCCGGTGCGGTCTGCTGCTGGGGAGCTGCCTGCTGCTGTTGCGGCGGCGCAGGCTGCTGCTGTGGTGCCGGTGCGGCCGGCTGCTGCCCACCGTTGTTCTGCTGGAACTGGTCACCGAGCCCACCGCTCAGATCGAGGTTGGACATGTTGCAAGCCTCCTAGCTGCCGCGGTGCGTCCGCGGACCCCCGAGTTTGTTTCTCTCACCTTATGTATCAGCGCGGAACATCGACACCCCGCGCACGTCATACGACCGCGGAAGGCACCGCGACGTTCCATGGTGAGCCAACGAACGAGGTCGCGGGACGATTCCGGCGGCAGCGCGGAGCCATAGAGTTCGCAGGTGACTTCTTTGCGGATCGCCTTCATCATCGGCAGCACCCGCCCGGACCGGGTCGGGCCGACGATCGCGGAGTGGGCCTTCGGCCACGCGAAGGAGCGGGGCGATGCGTCGTACGACCTGATCGACCTGGCGCACGTCGGCCTGCCACTGCTCGACGAGCCCGAACCGGCCGCCGCGCAGCACTATCGGCACGACCACACCAAGCGCTGGTCACGGCTGATCGACTCGTATGACGGCTTCGTCTTCGTCGCCCCGGAGTACAACCGCGGCGTCTCGGCGGCGCTGAAGAACGCCATCGACTTCCTCTACGCGGAATGGAACGACAAGGCCGCCGGGCTGATCTGTTACGGCTCGAGCGGCGGGCTGCGGGCCGGTGAACAACTGAAGTCCACGCTCGGCGAGGTGCAGATCGCGACCGTGCGCGCGCAGGTGTCGCTGTCGATCTACGACGACATGACCGACTTCGTGCAGCTCACGCCGCGGGACTACCAGCCGGCCAACCTGAACGCCATGCTCGACGCGCTGCTGCGCTGGGCGGCCGCGATGCGTGCGCTGCGCGGCGGGCTCGTCGGGCCCTGAGTCAACCGGCCAGCACGTCGTTCGGGAAGCCCGGACTGCGGTGACCGTCGCGGCCGATCATGGTGTCGGCCGCGACCAGTGCGTTGATGACCGCTTCCTCGGTGGCGTGCACCACTGCGTCATACAGCGGGTTGACGGCCGGCCACGGGACGAAGTCGAGCTGCCGTATGCCGGCCGGTGCTTCGCCGATGCCGCTGTCGAGCGCTCCGGCGTTGGCGGTGGAGAAGGCCAGGAAGATGTCGCCCGAGAAGTGACTGCCGGTGGTGCCGGTGCGGGCCAGGCCGAGCGTGACCCGGCGGGCGAGCGCCTTGCACTGCAACGGCAATAGCGGAGCGTCCGTGGCGACCACCGTGATGCACGACCCGGAGCCGGGCGGCGTGCGGTGTGCGGCCTCCTCCATCGGGTTGTCGTCCAGCAGTTGCCGGCCGAGCTGCCGGCCCCGGACGGTCAACTGGTGGCGTGCGCCGAAGTTGGCCTGGGTGAGGACGCCGACGACATACGAGCGCCCGGCGACGGTGACCCGGCGGGACGACGTGCCGGTGCCGGCCTTGAAGCCGTAGCAGTTCATCCCGGTGCCGCCACCGACACTGCCCTCGGCGAGCGGTCCGGCGGTCGCCGCGTCGAGAGCGGCCATCGCCGTCTCCTCCCGCACGTGTCGGCCGTTGATGTCGTTGAGGTAGCCGTCATACGTCTCGCCGACCACCGGGAGATGCCAGCCGTCGCGCAGCCGCGGGTTCCGCGCGACGGCCCACTCCAGCACGCCGCGGTGCACCGGGCCGACCGCGTGGGTGTTGGTGATCGCCACGGGCAGGGCCAGCGAGCCGGTCTCCTCGATCCAGTGGCTCCCGGTCAGTTCACCGTTGCCGTTGAACGAGAACATCCCCGCCGGGACCGAGGTGCCGATCCGCTCGCGGCCGAGCGGCAGGATCGCGGTGACACCGGTGCGCACCGGTCCCTCGCCCGGAACCAGCGTTCCCTCTCCGTGCACGAGAGTGGCGTATCCGACCTCGACGCCTGGCACGTCGGTGAGCGCGTTCCATGCGCCGGGTGCGCCGTCGAAGTCGACGAGGTCACGGGCCCGGCGTGGTTCGGCACTCATGTCGCCACTCAACCAGAATCCGGCACCGCGTCGAGCCGCACAGGTGACGTCGAGTCGCAACTGTGCGGGTCGCTGCTAACTGTGCGAGTCGGCGCGGTGTGCGCGGGCGAGCAGGGCTGCGACGACGATGGTCGCGACGCCGGCGATCACCGCACCGATCAGCAGAATCACGTGGATGCCGTATGCCGTGCTGTCGACGGCCGCGTGCGTCAGCTGGTCCCGGACCTTCACTGGTGCGTGGCCGGACACCAACCGCCCCGCGCCGGAGGCGATCGCTTCCTTCAGCTGTCCGAGCTGACCGGCCGGCAGGTGCGCGGGCGCGACATCACTGGTCATCCGGGAGCCGGTGCGGGCCGCGAAGACCGCACCGAGACCGGCGACACCGGCGGCGGTGCCGACCTGCCGCAGGGTGTTGACGACACCGGTCGCCATACCGGCGCGATCGGGTTCGACACTGGCGAGGGCGGCGCTGGACAGGACCGCGCTGGAGGCGCCCAGGCCGATGCCGGCGAGGACGAATCCCGGTGCGAGCGCGGTCCAGTCGGACGATGCGTCGACCCGAGAGGCCCACACGAGCCCGATCGTCACGAGCAGCAGGCTGCCGCCGATGGTCACCACGGTCGGGACGCGGTGGCCGATGCGCGCAACGACCGGGGCGGCGATGAACGACGTGACGGTGAGGGGCAGGAAGCGCAGTCCCGCCTCGAACGGTGTGTAGCCGAGCGTGTTGACGAAGTAGAGACCGACGTAATTCGTTGCGGCCACGATGGTTCCGGCGATCACGAAGCCGGCGACGCCGATCCCGACGAAGCCTGGCCGGCGGAAGAGTTCGAGGTCGACCATCGGTTCGTCGGCGTGGGCGGCACGGACCAGGAAGACGACGAGTGCGACTGCCGCCAGCGCGAACGAGCCGACGATGATGCCCGAACCCCACCCCTCGGACTGACCGCGAATCAGCCCGAACACCAATGCTGCCAACGAGATCGTGAGTAGCGCGGTGCCGGCGACGTCGACCCGACGGGCCTTCTCGGCGCGCGACTCCGGCAGGCCGACCCGGGCCGCGAGGAACGCGAGCGCTCCGATCGGCACGTTGATCGCGAAGATCCACTGCCAGCCGGCGTTGTCGACGATGAGACCGCCGAGCAACGGGCCGACCGCCGTCGCGCCGGCGAGGGTCGCACCGAACGCACCGATCGCCTTCGCCCGCGCCCTCACGTCCGGGTAGGCGTGGCCGAGGATCGGCATCGCGGTACCGAAGAGCATCGCCGCACCGACCCCCTGGACGGCGCGCATCGCGTTGAGCATCAACGGGTTTACCGCCAACGCGCATGCGAGCGATCCGAGCGTGAAGATCGCCATACCGGCGGAGAAGAGGCGCCTGCGACCGAACCGGTCGCCGAGCGTCGCGGCGGTCAGCAGAAGCGCCGCGAGCGGCAACGTGTAGGCGTCCACGACCCACTGCAGGTCACCCAGGTCGGCGTGCAGGTCGGCCTGTATGTCGGGCAGTGCGACCGCGACGATCGTCATGTCCAGCATCAGCATGAACATCGCGACGCACACCAGGGCGAGGGCGAGACCGGGCCGCTGCGGCGTGGGAGCGCCCTCTCGGGTCGGCTTCGTGAGGGTGCTCGTGGACATGGTCTCCGCCTCGATCTCGGCTGGCTGATTCTTTGGGCTACGGGTGTTCGGTGAAGTAAGTTAACACCTGTAGCGCAACAACCGTCAATACACGTCTCTGAAAGGATCGCCGGTATGACGTCGAAGTCCGCGACACACCACGGGGGCACCGCGGCGTCCGGGTCGCGCCGCCGAGCGGTGGCGGCGCGCGGCGAAGGCACCCGGTTGCGCGAGGAGATCATCGAGGCGGCGATCGCCCTGGTCGAGGAACTTGCCGACCCGTGGCAGCTGTCCCTGCGCGCCGTCGCCCGGCGGGTCGGCGTCGCCGCGACGTCGATCTACCTGCACTTCGACTCGCTGGACGACCTGCTGCTGGTGGTCAAGCGGACGCTCTGGGAGCGCTTCGGGCAGACGATGCTGGACGCCGTGCCCGCGGACGCCGCGCCATACGAACGCGTGCTGGGGTTCGGGCGGGCCTACGTGGCCTTCGCGCAGGAGAACCCCGGCGCGTTCGGCACACTCTTCACCGCCACCTGGAACCTGCCGTTGCGCGAGGGGGAGGACTTCGTCGGCGCGGCGCAGTTCCACGTCGTCGTCGACGCGCTCACCGAGGTGTCACGCACTCCGGAGGAGGCGCAGCTGCGCGCAACCCAGCTCTGGTGCGGCATCCACGGGCTGGTGGTGCTGCACCAGCCGATGAGTCACTTCCCCTGGCCGGATCTCGAGGCGCAGCTCACCTCGTTGGCGCGGGTCTGGACCACCCCGACCGACTGACGCACTTGCCGGCGACTGACGCACGTGCAATTGCGTCAGTCGGCGTTTGTTGCGTCACTCGGCGGAAGAGTCAGCGGTATCCGGCGGCCTGGAGGCCGTAGAGCTCGGCGTAGTGACCGCCGCCCGCCATCAGCTCCTCGTGGGTGCCCTGCTCGGCGACCTTGCCGTCCGCGAGGACGATCACCCGATCGGCCGACGCCACCGTCGAGAAGCGGTGGGTGACGATCAGCGTCACCCCGCCCGCGCGGGACGTCTCCTTCGCGGCCGCCGCGTAGCGGTCGAAGAGCGCGTGCTCCGTCGCCGGGTCCAGCGCCGACGTCGGCTCATCGAGTACCAGTAGCAACGGCGCTCGCCGGACCATCGCCCGCCCGATCGCCAGCCGCTGCCACTGCCCGCCGGACAGGTCCACCCCGCCCGGCCAGGATGCACCGAGCCGGGTGTCGAGCCCGTCGGGGAGAGCCGTGAGTACGTCGGACGCCGCCGCGTCCTCCAGTGCCTCGAGCAGGCGTATGTCGTCGGGGATCTCGAGGTCGCGGTCGATCTGGTCTCGGTCGGCCTGGTCTGGATACACCTGGTCTCGATACACCTGGTCTCGATACACCTCCTCCGCTGCGCTCCCCCGGCACTCGACCCGCGGCTCCGCTGCGCTCCCCCGGCACTCGACCCGCAGCTCCGCTGCGCTCCCCCGGCACTCGACCCGCGGCTCCGCCAGGCCGCCGATGCCGATCGCCTCGCGCGCGGTGAGCTCGAGCTTGAGGTGGTCCTGGAACGCTCCAGCGCATCGGTGGCGCCAGTCGTCGAGCGAAAGGTCCTGCAGATCAACGGAATCCACCAGCACCTTGCCGCCGCTCACGTCATACATTCCGGTGAGCAGGCCGATCAGGGTGGACTTGCCGGCGCCGTTCTCGCCGACGACGGCGATCACCTCACCGGCCGGGAGGTGCAGGTCGATGTGGCTCAACGCGTCGCGGTCGGCACCGGGGTAGCGGAACGTCACGTCCTGCAGGGTCAGCCCGTCCCGCAGGGCGGTCGGCGCCGATGTCGAACCGGCGTGTGCGGCCGCGGTGGACTCGCCATACTCCTCGAGCCAGCGGTAACGCTTCACGGTCCGCAACGTCTGACCGAGGAAGTGGACCATCGACTGCAGGTTGCTGACCACGTCCCGCAACTGCCCCACGACGAGCACGGACGTGGCGAATCGCCCCGCCGAGACGCGCCCGTGGAGGGCGTCGTGCGCCAGCCAGACCAGCACGCCCGTGGCTGCCACGACGTAGACGATGGTGACGACGGCGGAGAAGACCGAACCTCGAGCTTCCGCGCGGACGAACGGTTTTCGCCATTCGCTGGCTTCACGGCCCAACAGCCGCAACAGCAGCCCGCGCGCGCCGAAGATGCGCAGCTCGGACGCGGCGACCGGGTCCACGGCGAGGCCGGCGAAATGCTTGCTGCGCCGACCGGCTGCCGCCGAAATGTCCTCGGCCTGCTCCTCCCACCGCATGGTCGAGCTGGCCCACCAGGTCGCCGGAGCACCGATGAAGAGCAGCAGCAGGAGGCGTAGGTCGGCGGTCGCGGCGACGATGATCGTCGTCACCGGAGCGACCAGGTTGTTGACGGCGTTGATCAGCGAGTTGTACGCCATACCAAGGGCACCCATGCGTTCGCGGAGGGCGTGCATCTGATCGCGGTAGCGCGGGTCCTGCAGATGATCGAGCGTCGCTGCGGTGCCGCTGACCTGGGCGACCCGGGCGTCGAAGTGGTGTCCGATGCGCTCGTTCAGGCCGACGCGCGCCTGCACACCGGCGACCCCGAGAACGAAGCCGAACGACTCGGTGAACGCGATGCCGCCGGCTCCCAGCACGAGCAGGTGGAGCTGGTGCGTCGCGAGACCGCCGACGACGAGTCCGAAGAACAGCGGCCGCAGATATTGCAGGACGCGGCCGGTCGCCTCGAGGAACGCGACCACGGTGGCGCTGCGGCTGATCCCCCAGGAAGTCCGGAGAACGAGTGCGATGGACTGCAGGTGATAGCGAATCATCAGTGTTCACCGGCCATTTCAGCGTCTTCCGCCCATTCGTCGTCGGTTCGTGCGGCGCCCGCGGCGGCGAACCGCGCTGCCTGCAGGCGGAACATGTCCGCGTAGGGACCGCCGGATGCCAGGAGCTGCTCGTGCGAACCGTCCTGGACGACGCCCTCGGGTCCCAGCACGACGATCCGCTCCGCATGGCGGACGCTGGACAGCCGGTGGCTGACCAGGATCGTCGTGACACCCCGGGTCACCTCGAGGAAACGGCCGAAGATCTCTGCCTCGGCACGTACGTCGAGCGCCGCTGTCGGTTCGTCCAGCACCAGAACACCGGCGCCCGCGGCGACGGCGCTGAGCGCTCGGGCCAGCGCGACACGCTGCCACTGGCCACCGGAAAGGTCTGTGCCGCCTGCATATCCGGGCTCGAGGACCGTTCCCCAGTCGTCGTCGAGGCGGGTCAGCACGTCGGTCCCCGCGGCGTCGCGCAACGCCCGTTCGGCCGTATGACGCACCGAACCGGCGTCGCCGCCGAGCGCCAGCAGCGGCAGGGCGACATTCGTCTCCAGACTGAGCTGGTAGCGGACGAAGTCCTGGAAGATCGTGGCCACCCGGCGACGCGCCTCGTCGTCCACGGCCGGATCGCGGCCGTCGACGCGGACCGTTCCCGAGTCCGGTGCATAGAGCCCGCAGAGCAGTTTGATCAGGGTCGACTTGCCCACGCCGTTGACCCCGACGACCGCCACCGACTGGCCGGCCGGGATGTGCAGGTCGAGGTTCCGGAAGACCGGCTCGGTGCGTGAGGGATAGGTGAAGGTCGCGTCGGTGACATCCACCGCGGCGGGTCTCGATACACCTCCTCCGCTGCGCTCCTCCGGCACTCGACCAGCTTTCCCGCTGTGGTCTCGATACACGGCTCGTTCCTCGCCGCACTCGACCAGCGCGGGGCCATGTCCCGAGCTCTCGAGCAGCTCTGGACCCAGTCCGAAGTCGGCACGCAGCTGGCGAATCTCGTTCTCGTAGAAGCGGGCTCGGATGGCCTGCACGTTGATATCGCCAAGGGCACCGAGCGTCGACATCTGCATCAGGCCCTGCAGGACGGTGACGGTGGATCCGATCGCCAGACTGCCGGTCCAGGCAGCGTGCCCTACCCAGACGTAGGAGCCGACCAGCATGATCGCGCTCACCGTGCAGCCGATGAGGGCACCCCGCAGCGCCCGCGACCGGCGCTGCCAGATGCCGGCGAAGGCGGCGAGCCACACCTCCCGGTAGCGCTGCAGCAGCCAGGGAGTCATGCCGAACAGGCGCAACTCCTTGCCACCCTCGCGCTCCAGGGGCAGCGACCGGAGGTAGTCGGCCTCGCGGCGGCCCAGGCTGCCGTCCTCGACCAGGTCTCGCAGCAGGACGTCGAGATAGCCGGTCCAGGTCACATGCAGGACGCGGAAGGCGAGCAGCGTCCACAGGGCGGCGAGCCAGGACCACTGCGCAACGGCCACCAGGCCACCGAGGCCGATGGCTCCGAAGCCGAGGACGTTCCAGGTGGCGTACATCGCGTTGACGCCGAACATGCCTCGCAGGTAATCCTCGATATCGCTGAATCGCGCTCTGGTCTCGGGGTTTTCGAGATGCTCGATACCGTGCGGAGCATTGGCGGCCTCGGCGACCAGCAGGACCTGCTGGCGGGTGAACCGCTGCTGCTGGGCGACCGACGCCGCTGCCTGGCAGGCCTCCGCCAACGGCTCGAGACCCAGCCCGACCGCCGTGAGCACCAGCCAGGTCCACACCTGGTCGGATTGATCGGTGATCGCCTGGACGGCATGCCCACTCGCGTAGACCATCAGCCAGATCGCGACGCCACGGACCGCGATGATGACGAAGAGGCCGAGCACGAGCGGCGGACTGGACCGCCACATCATCCGCCAGAAGTGTCGCTCGACACCCACCCAGCGCCGCACCCATCCCCAAAGACGCGATATATCGAGAGTTTGCACAAGGAGGAATGTAAACACAGACCTACTTCGATTACTACTGGTTACTCTGAGTAGGTGCAGATCACCGATCCGGTCATGGTCCGTTCGCTGGTGCGCGACGAGGCAGCGACGTACCTCGCGCCGTTCCTGCACGACGACCACTCGGTGAGCGAGGCGGCTGCGCTCCTGCGCTTGCCCCTCGCCCGGGTCCACTACTGGGTGCGCAGCCTGTATGACGTGGGTCTTCTCGAGGTGGTCGCCGAGACTCCTCGCAAGGGTCGTGCGATCAAGCGATACCGAGCGATAGCAACGGAATTCGTCGTTCCTGCCGAGTCGATGCCGGACGACTACTTCGCGCGGGTGATGCGCCGGACCAACGCGGAGATGACCGAGGCGCTCACCGCAGCCGGCCCGGAGTGGGTCGTCGCCGGGGACTTCCGCATCTCGGCGACGTCACCCGTCCGCGGTTCCCGTGAGCGGATGCTCAAGAACCCGCAGGGTCCGCGTGTCCCGATCCATCAGAGCGGCCGCGGACTGTGGATCACCGAGGCGCAGGCGCTCGAACTCATCGACGAGATCACTGCGCTCAGCGAGCGCTGGGTCGAGATCAGCGATGACGCGGGCGATCTGCAGCTCTACCAGTTGGAGATCGCGCTGGCCCCGATGCCCGGCTAGCCCGGGTCGACAGCTCAGACGGAGAGCGTGCTCCGGTGGTCCGGCCGGACGACGACGGGTGTGAACGCCGTACGCCGCCGGGTGCCGGACCACAGCAGCAGTCCGGCGACACCGGCCACCGTGAACCACACGTCCGCCCCGAAGCTGACCACGCCGAAGTCGCCGCCCGCCACGTCGAAGACCAGTGCGGGAGCGCCACGCAGCAGCGCCAAGACGGCGGCGATGCGGGTGACCGCACGCAGCCGGTCCGTGCCCCGACCGGACACCAATAGCAACGCGCCCGCTGCGGCGGCATACATGAGCAGGCCGGCGAGGACGTCATACGCGAGGAACCACGGTCGATCGAAGATCGACTCGAAGGAGGCGGGCAATCCACCGCGCCAGCCCGCGGCCCACGCGAGGTGAACGCAGGCGAAGCCGAAGGACCAGGCCGCCAGGAAGATGCCGAGGAAGTGGGTACGCCGTGTCATGTCACCGAACGTATGGCGGCACGGTGCGACCCCGACATGCTCGCGCGAGTGAAACAGGTCCCCCGCGCGGGGGACCTGTCAGGCCTGCCGTTGTCGGAGAGCTTCGTGCAGGACGATCGAACCGGCGGTGGCGGCATTCAGTGAGCTGGCCGAGCCGACCATCGGGATGCTGAGCATCCGATCGCACGCCTCCCGCCACGCCGCGCTCATGCCACGTGTCTCGTTGCCGATCACCACCATGGTCGGGCCGGCCAGGTCGACCGCGCGCAGGTCGGTCTCACCGCCTTCGTCGGTGCCGAAAACCGTGTATGGGACACCGGATTCGCGCTGCGCGGCGACCCAGGAGATCACGTCCGCTGCAGCCGGGACCCGCACGGTCGGGACGGCGAAGAGCGAGCCGGTGGAGGCCCGGACCGCGCGCGGGTCGTAAGGGTCCGCGGCGTGGCCCGCCACCACCAGACCGGTGCCGCCGAACGCGTCGAGCGACCGGGTCAGCGTGCCGATGTTGCCCGGGCCGGACGGCCGGTCGAAGACCGCGATCAGTGGTGACTTGTCCGGAGTCACGAGTCGATCGAGGTCGTCGGCCGGCATACGCACGACCGCCACCAGCTCGGGGCGCTCTTCCGTGTCCCGCTCGCCGAGCTCGGCGAGCAGTTCGTCGGCGAGTTCGAATCGCTGCCCGGGCGCAGTGCGCCATACCTCTTCGGCCCAGCGGGTCGGACGGGCGCCAACTGGACGCAGCAGCGCCGCGAAGTCCCAATGGTGTTCCAGGGCAAGGGAGATCGGCCGAACACCCTGCACGAGGAACTCGCCGGCCCGGTGTCGCTTGGTCCGGTTGCCCAGGAGCGCCTGCCACTGCTGGAAGGTCGCGTTGCGGCTTGTCACACGCTGGATCGAAGGGCTCACCTGCGCATTCTGCCTCGCCCGCGGTTTCGATACGCTCCCCCGCTTCGCTCCTCCACTACTCGACCCGCGTGGGTGGCAGGCTGGAGAAATGAGCCAGACATCTTCAGCCGACGACCATGCACAGCAGCTGGCGGCGGAATCACTCGCCGCGGGCAGTCCGACGGCGTGGTTCGAATCGCTGTATGACGCAGCCGGCCGCGGTGAAGCAGAGGTCCCGTGGGACCGCGGGACGCCGCATCCGATGCTCAGTGAGTGGTTCGCACAGCACCCAGAGGAAGCCATCGGGGCCGGGCGAACCGCGATCGTGCCGGGTATGGGTCCGGGACAGGACTCGGAACTGCTGGCGTCATTGGGTTTCCGGACAACGGCGTTCGACGTGGCACCCAGTGCGGTGGAGCAGGTGCGGACTGCGCATCCCGACAGTTCGGTCGACTACCGGGTGGCCGACCTGTTCGACCTGCCGGTCGAATGGTCCGGCCGCTTCGATCTGGTCGTCGAGGCGATGACCGTGCAGTCGATGCCGCGTGACGTGCGCGCAGAGGGCACCGCGGCGGTCCGGTCGCTGGTCGCGCCGGGTGGCGTGCTGCTCGTCATCGGGAGCGTGCTGCCGGCGGACGCGGACCCGCTGGAGGGTCCGCCGTGGCGTCTCACCCATGCCGAGATCGAGGCGTTCGGAGTGGACGGCCTGGCGTTGCAGCGCATTGACCAGGACGTCGAGGGCAACCGCTACCGGGCGGAGTTCCGAAGGCGTGGCGTCGAGTAACGAGCCGCGGTTTCGATACGCTCCCCTTCGAGACGCGGCTCGTACCTCACCGCTCCTCAGGGCGCAGCTCCGGAGCTCAACCCGCAGCAGTTGGCCCGGGGTTTTCGATACGCCCCCCGATTCGCTCCCCTTCGAGACGCGGCTCGTACCTCACCGCTCCTCAGGGCGCCGCTCCGGCGCTCAACCCGCAGCAGTTGGCCAGACGCTGACTGCCTCCGGGGCGATGTGCACGCTCACCGGGTCGCCGACACGGGGCCGAGCGCCATTCGAAATCAACTGGTGCGCCTGCAGATCCAGGCCTTGTGACCAGTGCAGCTCGAGCAGCAGCTGACTGCCGAGGTCGACGACGTCGGCGATCGTGACCTCGTGATCGCCGGTGTCACCTACCGTCACTCGCTCGGGTCGCACACACCAGGTGACCGGAGTCCCGGGGGCCAGTGTGCTGGTCGTTGCCACGCGTACGCCGTCGGCTTCGACGACACCCCCGGACGTCATCACCCCGGTCCGGACGTTGGTCAGGCCGAGCAACCGTGCCACGGCCGGGCTCGCGGGTGCGTCGAAGACTTCCCGCACCGTCCCGGCCTGGGCGACCCGACCGTCGACGATCACCACGAGTTCGTCGGCGAGCATCGCGGCCTCGGTGGGGTCATGCGTCACCAGAACCGTTGCGAGAGAATCACGTTGCTGCAATTGACGCAGCAGGCCGGTCAGTTCCTGGCGGACCGGGTAGTCGAGCGCGGAGAAGGGTTCGTCCAGCAACAACAGCCGCGGTGAACCGGCGAGGGCAGCCGCGAGAACCACTCGCTGACGCTGTCCGCCGGACAGCTGGTGCGGTAGTCGGTCCTGCAGCCCGTCGAGCTGCAGTCGATGCAACCACCAGGCCGCAACACCGGGGTCGGCATGGACGCCGAAAGTCGCCTGTTGCCAGGCTGTTCGGTCCGGGAAGAGCCCGTGTTGCTGCGGC
Organism: Flexivirga sp. G2; assembly: GCF_055397625.1. NCBI lineage: Bacteria > Bacillati > Actinomycetota > Actinomycetes > Micrococcales > Dermacoccaceae > Flexivirga > Flexivirga sp. G2. The sequence continues at coordinate 151,269 of NZ_AP039675.1, read as the reverse complement.
ACGTAGCCGAGGTTGCGGTCCTCGACCACCGTCGCGGACAGCTCCGTGTCACCCAGTCGCACGGATCCCACGTCGGACCCGAGCAGCCCGGCGAGCGAGCGGAGCAGGACGGATTTCCCTGCGCCCGATGCACCCAGCACAGCGATGCGTGGGCTGCGCGCGGTGTGCGCCACCTGCAGATGGAAGCTACCGACCCGGGTGTCGATGTCGAACGCCACCGGTCGGGCATCGACGGCCGTCGGTCGTGTCGGTTCGACCGCCGGAGCAGGCCGCCGCAATCGCTCCTGTATGACGCGAGGGGCTCGAAAACCCGCCAGCAACAACACGATCGCCGCAACGCCGAGCGCCAGCGCGGTCGGTGCCTGCGTTGTCGGGATGCCGGTCGAGGAGAACTGCACGTAGGTGAAGACGGGCAGCGTGTAGGGGTGGTAGGCGAGCAGCACCGTGGCGCCATACTCACCCAGCGCACGCAGCCAGGTCAGCAGCATCCCGGCCCGGATGGCCGGTGCGGCGATCCGCAGGTCGACGCGGACGAAGCGGGCGAGCGGCCGGTGCCCGAGTGTCGCTGCGACGTCCTCCAGTTGCGGATCGATCGCTTCGAACGCCGACCGCGCCGCGATGATCAGAAAGGGTGCGGCGACGAAGGTCTGAGCGATGACGACGCCGGCGATCGACTCGGTCAGCCGGCCGCCGAACCGCTCGCCCAGCCAGGTGTAGGGACCGACGAGGTAGACCAGCACGATGCCGCTCATCACCGGCGGCAGCGCGAGCGGCAACTGGACGAGCACGCCGACGACACGTCGCAGCGGGCCACGCGAGTGCGCCATCCAATGAGCCAGCGGGACACCGAGCAGGGTGACGATGCCGGCGCTGATCGACGCACTGATCGCCGAGGTGCGGAGGGCGTCGACGAGGCCGGATTCGCCGAATCCTCGGTTGTCCGAGCCGGCCAGCCGGATGACGAACGCGACGAGGGGGACAGCCAAATAGAGGGCGAGCACCGCCCCGAGCAGCGGGAGCGGCCCACCCCGTCGTCGAGTCACGTGCTGGGCAACACCTTTCGGACCGTGTCCGGCACGCCGGAGCCGGTCACGGTGGGCGGGGTGACGAGCGTGAAGCCGTCCTTCTTCAGCATCGCCTGGCCGTCAGGGCCGAGCAGGTGGGCGACGAACGCCTCCGCGCCGGCTTGATTGGGAGTTCCCTTGACCACGGACGCAGTGTAGGTCGCCTTGAGCTGCTGGCCGGTGAGCTCGACGGTCGGTATGCCGGCCAGCTTGGCCTCACTGGTGTAGAAGAAGCCGGCATCCAGCTGCCCGGACTGCAGGTCCGCGACCAGCGTCTCCTCCGGGAAGACGATCTTGTCGTTGTTGGCCAGGTCGAGCAGCTTGGGGTGGTCCTTGCCGGCAGCGAGCAGCGCCTTGTGCGCGAGCTTGCCCTTGGGGTCCGCCTTCGGGTCGGTGGTGCCGACCCGCAGGCCGGGCTCGGTGAGCACGTCATACCAAGGGCCGGCCTTGATCTTGTCGGCGAACTTGCTGCCCTTGTTGTAGCCCAGCACGAGCGCCGAGGTCGCGTAGGTGACGTACCACTGCACCCAGTCGCCGTTCTTCGCTCCCATCAGCTCGGCATCGGCATCCGGGCTGGCACTGATGAAGACGTCGGCCTTGCGCACCTTGCCCTTGATCTGCGCCGCGAGCGCCGTCGAGCCCGCCGAGAATCCGGCGAACGTGTAACCCGTCGCCTTCTCGTATGCCGGACCGAGCTGCTTCTCCATCAGCGCGACGAGCGAGCCGGCATAGAGGACGTTGACCGTGCCCGATCCGGTGGGAGCGGCGGAGGAGCCGGAACCGGTGCCACCCCCTGATGTGGCGCCCGCTCCGGATGAGGAGCCCGAGCCGCCGGCTGTGCCGCCTCCTGTGCCGCCCCCAGAAGAGCCGCACGCAGCGAGCGCCGAGGCGCCGCCGACCAGTCCGAGTGCCAACAGGCCACGACGCGAAAGATCACTCATGGGAACGAAGTTAGCAGCCGACTAGTGACACTGTGACTAGTTCATCCTTGCTGGCCGAGGAGGCTGGAGGAGCGGAGCGGGGGAGGCCGTCTCGAGGTCGCCGTCCGCGCGCTACTTTTCGAGACGTTCGTTCGTCCCCCTTCGAGACGCCCGCTCGTACCTCACGGGCTCCTCAGGGAACTCGCGCGTCGGAGATGGTGGCGAGGAAGTCGAGCACGGCCCGGGTGGAGCTGACCCGCCACAGCGCGAGGGTGCGCTCGAAGCTGCCGGGCTCGGCGGCCGCCACGTCGGCCCGCAGATCAACCAGGCGTGCGGTGAACACGTCGCGCTGGGCCGCGATCAAGGCACTCGGATCCCGGCCGCTGCGATCGAGCAGCGCGAGTTTCAGCAGCAACGCGGAGCGGGCATCCCGCGGACGGAGCACCGGTTCGTCGAGCCAGGCGTGCAATCGACGTCGTCCGGCGGCCGTGACCCGGACGACGGTCCGGTCGGGACCCGGCCCGTCGGTCTCGATGCCGTCGGATTGCACCAGGGCCGCGTCCTCGAGTCGTCCGAGTTCCCGATAGACGACGGCGCGCGGGATACGCCATACCCGACCGAGGTCGCCGTTCGCAGCGAACAGCGAGGCCACCGCGAAGCCGTGCGTTCGACCCTCGGCGACGGCACCGAGCACGCCCAGACCGGCGGTGCTGATGGCCGGCGAGACGGCACCACTGGGCGGGCTGCTCGGCATGCGTCCAGGGTACGACCGACGCCAGGACATGAACGCTCGTCCGCCTTCCGGGCTTGACCAATCCCATACCAACTACGGCGAATCCCACCGCCTGCCAACGCCGATCGCCGTTGCGCACGATGGGAGACTTGATCGATGACCCAAATCGCGCGCGCCGGATCCGCTGCCCCTCGATCCGAAGACGATGTACACGAGGGTCGCCGACGCGACCTCGCCGTGGCCGCCCTGCACACGTGGAGCGAATACGGCTACTCCCAGGTGTCGGTGCGCAATGTCGCACGACGCACGCGGTTCTCGCACGGCATGGTGCATTACTACTTCCGGAGCAAGGACGCGCTGGTCGCCGAGTGCGTGCGGATCATCCGCGACTCGCAGATCTTCAGTGCCGGGAACGGCAGCCCCGACGACGTCACGTCATACTCCCGACTCGTCGCGGACACCATCTGCGAGAGCCTGCGCACGAACCGCCGGTTGCACCGGATCCGGTTCGACCTGCGCAACCAGAGCCAGTTCGAGCCCGGCCTGCGTTGCTACGCCGACGAGATCGAGGAGGCGTATGCCGCCGCGAAACAGGCGGTGCGGGAGCGCTACGAGTCCCTGGGCTGGGTCTTCGACCCGCCGTTCGAGTTGTTGGCCGCGCAGGTCGACGCGCTCCGCGAGCGAGCCGTCCGCGACGAGTTGCTGGGCCAGGACCTCGACGACGTCGTGGCGACCATGCACGCCGACCTGTTGCGGGTGCTGCCGAAGGGTCGCTGACCCTCAGCCGGCCGGGATCGTGCCGACGAGTTCGTCGCGGCCGAGCTTGCCGTCGCGGGACTTCGCGATCACCTCACGCGCCTTGCCGGTCGAGTCCCAGACGTTCCAGAGCAGCACGCCACGCACCACGTCGTCGCGCAGGTAGTAGACGACGGCCGCGGTGTGGGCGTCGTTCCAGTCCTCGACGGTGTCCAGCCGCGAGTCCAGGTCACCGACCGCTTCGTAGCCGTTGTCGAAGAGATCGGACCAGAAGATCGGGGTGTAGTCGTAGACCTCGTCGGCCCCGGCCAGGTTGCGGCCGGCCTTCTTGCCCATCGCCTCGGCGTTGTCGACGTGCTCCACGCGGCGCCGGCCGAGCAGCGCGTCGTCGTAGCTGGCGACATCGCCCGCGGCATACACATCGGCGGCGGAGGTCCGCAGGTGATCGTCGACCACGATGCCGTTGTCGGTGGTCAGCCCGGCGGCCTCGGCCAGCTCGACGCGGGGCGTCACCCCGATGCCGACGACGACCACGCCGGCCTCGACGGACGTCCCGTCACCGACCTGTATGGCGACGGTGTCGCCGGTCAGGGTGCCGTCGGCGACCTGCTCCCGGGTGAGCAGCCGCACGCCACGGTCGGTGAAGTCCTTGGTGATCAGCTGCGCGATCGAGGGCGGGAAGATGCGCTGCTGCACCAGCTCCTCGTCGAAGATCATCGTCACCTTCGCGTCGTTCTGGGTCAGCGCGGACGCGATCTCGGCGCCGATGTAGCCGCCGCCGACGGCGGTGACAACAGTGCCTGCGGTGTCACGGCCGGCGAGGTCGCGCAGTCGCCGGTAGTCCGCCGCGGTCCGGTAGTAGATGACGCGGTCGGAGTCGGGCAGGTCGAGCATCCGTGGCGTCGATCCGGTGGCGAGCAGCAGCTTGCCGTAGGTGATCGTCGCGCCACCCTGCACCGTGACGGTGTGCGCGTCGGGGTCGATGGCCGTGACCGGGCTGTTGGTCTGCAGGTCGGCCTGCTGGCCGTCCAGCAGTTGCGTGCCGTCGAGCGTGGCGTCCTTGTCGAGCCAGAGCTTCTTCGACAGGTCGGGTCGGTAGACGGGCCCGTCCGGTTCGGCGCCGAGAACGAGGATCGAGCCGCTCTCGTCGATCTCGCGGATGCCGCCCACCGCTGCGGCCGCTGCCACACCTCCGCCGACGATCACGTAGTCGTACTTCTTGCCGTCGAGATCTGCCATGACTCTCCTCGGGTCCGCTGAGCTCCGCTCCGTGCGTCGATCCTCTCGATCGTATGACGCACCGGGCACCCAGGGAAGGAGACGCCGGCCCGCCTGGGTCTATTCCCGATTTCGGCTGTGAATTTTCTTACCGGACAACGGATTCCGAGAGTTTTGCAGCTTTCGTGATCGGGTCTATCGTCGGATCCATGCCGACAACAACACCTGCATTGTCCGTCGCCGCGCCCGGCGAGCGGTTCGCTCCGATCAACCTCGAGCGTCGTGACCTGGCCGACAACGACGTCCGCATCGACATCCAGTGGGCAGGCATCTGCCACAGCGACATACACACCATCCGCGAGGAGTGGGGCAGCGCCAACTTCCCGCTCGTCACCGGCCACGAGATCGCCGGCATCGTCAGCGAGGTCGGCTCCGCCGTCACCCGCCACAAGGTCGGCGACCGCGTCGGCGTCGGCTGCCTGGTCGACTCCTGCGGTGAGTGCGAGCAGTGCAAGAACGGCTTCGAGCAGTTCTGCGAGCGCGGCTCGGTGGGCACCTACAACAGCAAGGGCTACGACGGCGAGATCACCCAGGGCGGCTACGCCCAGCAGGTCGTCGTCTCCGAGCGATTCGTCTGCCACATCCCGGACGGCATCGACCTGGACGTCGCGGCGCCGCTCCTGTGCGCCGGCATCACGACCTACTCCCCGCTGAAGCGGTGGGGCGCTCGTCCCGGCGCGAAGGTCGCCGTGGTCGGCATGGGCGGCCTCGGCCACCTGGGCGTCAAGATCGCTGCCGCGATGGGCGCCGAGGTGACGGTGCTGTCGCGGACGACCGCGAAGTCCGAGGACGCCAAGGAGTTCGGCGCGGTCGACCACCTGGCCACCTCGGACGAGAACGTCTTCAAGGACAACGCCGGCCGCTTCGACCTGATCCTCAACACGGTCAGCGCGGACCTGCCGATGGAGGACTACCTGCGACTGGTGAAGCCGACCGGTGCCCTCGTCTCGGTCGGTATGCCGAACAAGCCCTACGAGATCTCACCCGGCAGCCTGATCGGCCGCAACAAGGTCGTCGCCGGCTCGATGATCGGCGGCATCCCCGAGACCCAGGAGATGCTCGACTTCTGCGCCGAGCACGGCATCGGCGCCACGATCGAGCGCATCGACGCCACCCAGGTCGACGACGCCTACGACAAGGTCGTCGCCGGGGATGTGCGCTACCGCTACGTGATCGACACCTCGACCATCAAGCCGTAATCCCGACGCTGGTCGGGTGCCGGGGGAGCGTAGCGGAGGAGGTGTATCGAGACCCCGGTCTCGATACACTCGTTCCCCCGCTTCGCTCCTCCACTCGCTACTCGACCGACGTGCGTGTCGGATCGATGATCGTCATGCCTGCTGGTGCGGCGGTGTCCATGGTGGGCAGTAGTTCGGCGGCTTCGTCCAGCCCGACGACTCGCTCGATGAGGTCCTGCGGACGCAGCGCACCCGACTCGATGAGGGCGAGCATCTCCGGGTAGTCGACGGCCGCCATACCGTGGCTGCCGAGCAGGTCGAGCTCCCAGCCGATCACACGCGCCATCGGCACGCGGGGATGGCCCTCGACCGGCGGCAACAGGCCCACCTGCACGTGCCGGCCCCGCCGTCGCAGGCTGAGAATCGAGTCGGCACAAGTGTTTTCGGTGCCGACGGCGTCGACCGCGACGTGGGTGCCGCCGGTCAGCCGGTGCACCTGCTCCGGTATGTCGCCCCCGTCGGCGACCAGCAGGTGGTCGGCCCCGAACTCGGTCGCCTTCGCCAGTGCACCTTGATGACGGTCCACCGCAATCACCTGCGCACCAAGGGATTTCGCGATCATCACGGCGGACAGACCGACGCCGCCGGCGCCGACGACCGTGACGCATTCGCCCGGCTGCAGGTGCGCACGGCCCACGAGCGCGCGGTATGCCGTGGCGAACCGGCAGCCCAGACTCGCCGCGGCCTCGAAACTCACGCCGTCCGGGATCGCGACGAGATTGGTGTCGGCCGCGTGCAGCACGACGTACTCCGCGAACGAACCCCAGTGCGTGAAGCCGGGCTGTTCCTGGTCGGGGCAGACCTGGGCGTTGCCCGCCATACACCATTCACAGCGGCCGCAGCCCTCGACGAACGGCGCCGTGACACGGTCGCCAACGCGCCAATTGCGCACTCCCACACCGACTTCGGCGACAACACCGGCCAATTCGTGGCCAGGCACGTGCGGCAACGCGATGTCGTCGTGCCCCGCCCACGCATGCCAGTCACTCCGGCACAGTCCGGTCGCACGGACGTGCACCACCACGCCACCCTGCGGCGCGACCGGCCGGGGAACCTCCCGCACCGCGAGTGGTCCGGCGATCGCGTCCATCAGCACCGCGCGCATCAGCCGGCTCCCTCAGTCCTCGTCGTCGTATTCCTCGTCGTTCTCCTGGTCGTCGATCGTCTCATCACGGCGCCGCCCGCGCGTCAGCAGCATGGCGACCGCACCGACGACTCCGATGACGACGATCGCGACGACGGCCACGATGGCAGCGGTCGGCGTGCCGTTGCTCGACGAGGTGTCCGCAGGCGCAGCCGCACCGCTCGCAGAACCGTTGGCGCTGCATGGTTTCGGGGCAGAGATGCCCTTGGCGGCGACGGCTCCGGCCCTCGGTCGATAGGTGAAGGAAATGCTGTCGGAGACCGGATGACCGTCGGCGGACACGATCCGCCACGTGACTGTGTACTTGCCGGCTGCGCCGAGCGCCACGGGTATGGCGACGGTCGCATCCGTCACCGTCGCACACGCTGTCTCGAAGTAGCGACCGTCCGGCCCGCGCACACTCACCTGCGGCGGCGCCGGGCGACTCAACACGATGTCGTTGAAGGTCAGCGAGACCCGCTTCGGGGCGGCGGTGACGGTGCTGTTCAGCTTCGGGGTGCTCCCGACCAGATAGTCGTGCGCCTGCGCCGCCGGTATGACGCCGAGCACCGCGACAAGCAGCGCGACCGCTCCGATGGTCAGGCGGCGCAACGCTTTTCGAGTCGGTATGGCGCTCATCGCGATCGCCGCGTTGCGCCATACAGGGCGACGAGCAGGGCGACCACGGCGACTGCCAGGCCGCCGACACCGAACCAGACGCCACTGTTCGAGTCGTTGCCACTGTCCGACGACTGCGGTGCGGCGGCGACGGAGGGAGCGTCCGTCGGCGCTGACGACGGTGCAGCCGCACCGATGGTCAGCACGGGTGCCGGATGCTCCGGCTCCGCGCCGCCGGCCTTCGTCGGCTCGTCCCACTTCACGACGGAGCCGTCGGAATAGGTCTGGATGGCATCGAAACTGACCGACGGCACGTCGGGCACGATGCCGATGGAGACCGGAAACTGTTGGAACTGACCGGGTTTGATCTCGGCGCCCTTGGACGCGGTCCAGACGATCTTCGTCGGCGCCTGGGTGATCGTGCCGTCCTCGGTCTTCACCGGCTTCGCCAGCTTGGTGGTGGTGATCTTCGCCGACCAGCCCGGCACCGGCTGATAGGACGCCGAGGTGAAGGGGTGGTCGGTGGGCAGGTCGACCTCGACCTTGACGGTCGAGGCGTTCGCCTTCTCGGTCGGCACGCGGAAGTTCACGGTCGCATAGGAGCCCGCCTGCGCGGTGTCGGGATCCACCTTGACGTGCGCCTGGGCGGCGACCGGGATGGCCAGGAGCAGGCCGGTGGTGGCGACGAGGGCGGCGGCGCGGCGGGACGAGGGCGGCAGTGTGGAGGTCACGCCGCCGACTCTACAACTTGTAGAACGCTCACCGGAACGCGGACTGCCCAGTCAGTGCCTGGCCGATGATCAGCTGGTGCACCTCGCTGGTGCCCTCGTAGGTCAGCACCGACTCGAGGTTGTTGGCGTGCCGCAGGATCGGGAACTCCAGCGTGATCCCCGCTGCGCCGAGGATGGTGCGGCATTCGCGGGCGATGGCGATCGCCTCGCGCACGTTGTTGAGCTTGCCCAGCGAAATCTGTTCCGGGCGAAGGGTTCCCGCGTCCTTCAGCTTCCCCAGCTGCAACGCCAGCAGCATGCCCTTGCCCAGCTCGAGCGACATGTCGGCGAGCTTCGCCTGGGTCAGTTGGTATGACGCGAGGGACTTGTCGTAGATCTGCCGGTCCGCGGCATACGCGATGGTCGCCTCGAGGCAGTCCCGTGCGGCACCGAGCGAGCCGAAGACGATGCCGAAGCGGGCCTCGTTGAGGCAGGTGAGCGGTCCCTTGAGGCCACGCACCTCGGGGAACACGGCGTCGGCCGGCAGCCGGACGTCGTCGAGCACCAGCTCGCTGGTGACCGATGCGCGCAGCGACATCTTGTGCATGATCTTCGGCGCGGAGAAGCCGGGGGTGTCGGTCGGAACGACGAATCCCCTGATGCCGCGGCCGTTCTCACCCTCGTCGGTCTGCGCCCAGACGACCGCCACGTCGGCGATCGAGCCGTTCGTGATCCACAGCTTGTTGCCGTTCAGGACCCAGTCGTCGCCGTCCCGGCGAGCGCGGGTGCGCATGCCCGCCGGGTTGGAGCCGAAATCGGGCTCGGTCAGCCCGAAGCAGCCGATGGCCTCACCCGTGGCCATCCGGGGGAGCCAGGCGTCCTTCTGCTCCTCGCTGCCCCAGTGGTGGATCGCGAACATCGCCAGCGAGCCCTGCACCGACACCAGCGACCGGACACCGGAGTCAGCAGCCTCCATCTCCATGCACGCCAGTCCGTATGCCGTCGCCGACGTCCCCGCGCACCCGTAGCCCTCCAGGTGCATTCCGAGCACGCCGAGTTCGCCCAGTTCACGGGCCAATTCGCGGGCCGGGAGGTCTCCGGCCTCGTACCACTCGGCAAGGTGCGGCTTGATCTTGTCGGTCGCGAAGGCTCGCACCGCGTCCCGCAACTCGCGATCGTCCGCGCTGATCAGCTCATCGGTGGCAAAGAGTTCCAGCGGTGTCTGCGTCATACGACCCGATTATGCCTTCGTCGTCGTGAGGTCCTGCGTGCCGAGGACCGCGAGCAGATCCAGCTTCTCCCGGCAGTCGGTGCCCGGCCGCGGGTGCAGCAGGACGAGGGTGGAGCCGTCGACGCCGCTGGTCAGGTGCTCACACAGCAGGTCGAGCAGGCCGACCTCGGGGTGCAGCATCCGCTTCTCGTCGGAGCGGCGCACTGCGACCTCGTGCTCGGCCCACAGGTCGGCGAACTCCGGGCTGGCCCGGAGCAGGTCGGTCACGAGCTCCACCACCTCCGGATCGTCGCCGCGGCGGCCCACGGTCGCTCGCAGGTCGGCGACGTGGATGCGCGAGTGCGAGTCCCAGTCCTGCTCGGGCACCCGACTGCGCGATGCCTCGTCGGTGAACCATCGCCACGTGTGGCTGCGCTCGTGCCCGACGAGTGACTCCTGATCGCCGGAGACCAGCTTCGACATACGGTTCTGGAGCACGACCCGGCTCAGGTCGTCGACGACGAAAGCCGGTGTGTCGTCAAGGCGGTCGAGCAAATAGAGAACACCCGGGCTGACGTGCGCCCCGGTGCTGTGCCGCGCCGGTGGTGCCTGGTCGGCGAGGTGGAAGAGGTGGTCCCGCTCGTCCTCGGTCATCCGCAGCGCGCGAGCCAGCGCACTCAGCACACCGACGGACGGATGCGGTCCACGACGCTGCTCGAGCCGCGCGTAGTAGTCGGTCGAGATCGAGGCCAGGGCCGCCACCTCGTCGCGTCGCAGGCCCGGCGTACGGCGTCGGCGTCCGGCCGGAAGCCCAACGTCCGCCGGGTCCAGTCGTTCGCGACGACTGCGCAGCAGGTCGGCGAGAGCAGCACGATCCATACCCTCCACGGTGCCGCACCGACCTGGGATTAGCCAGGGACTGGCAGTCCCTCGGACCGCCCGTGCCTAGCGCCACGCGGCGAGCCCGCGCACCGTGGCAGGCATGACACTCGCAACGAAGAAACTCGGCCGGACCGGACCCGTCGTCAGCGCCGTCGGCCTGGGCGCCATGGGCATGTCCGGCGCGTATGGCGCATCGGACGACGCGGAGAGCATCCGCACCGTCAACGCCGCCCTGGACGCCGGCATCACCCTCGTCGACACCGGCGACTTCTACGGCTTCGGGCACAACGAGATGCTGCTCGGACGAGCCCTGCAGAGGCGTGACCGTGACGACTACGTGCTCAGCGTCAAGTTCGGCGGGATGCGCGAACCCGGCGGTGGATTCACCGGATTCGACGCTCGACCCGCCGCCGTGGCGAACTCGCTCGGCTACTCACTGACCCGGCTGGGCGTGGATCACCTCGACATCTACCGCCCGGGCCGCCTCGACCCCGCGGTCCCGATCGAGGAGACCGTCGGCGCGATCGCCGAGCAGATCGAGAAGGGCTATGTCCGTCACATCGGCCTCTCCGAGGTCGGCGCCGAGACCATCCGCCGCGCCGCGGCGGTGCACCCGATCAGCGACCTGCAGATCGAGTACTCCCTGCTCAGCCGCGGCATCGAGCGGGACATCCTGGCCACCTGCCGGGAGCTGGGCATCGGCATCACTGCGTACGGCGTGCTCTCCCGCGGGCTGATCGGCTCGGCCAAGGGTCAAACCGGCGCCGACGACGTCCACGCCGCCTGGCCGCGCTTCCAGGGCGACAACCTGGACCACAACCTCGACCTGATCGCCCGGCTCGAGCCGATCGCCGCCCGGCACGGCATCACCGTCGCGCAGCTCGCGATCGCCTGGGTGGCGGCCCGCGGCGACGACATCGTGCCGCTCGTCGGGATGAAGCAGGTCGCACGGGTCCAGCCCGCGGTCGACGCCGTTGCGGCGGAGCTGACCACGCAGGACCTCGACGAGGCCGATCGCGCCATACCCGCCGATGCCGTTGCGGGGAGCCGGTATCCGGCCGCACTGATGTCCAACCTGGACAGCGAGGTCTGACACCGCAGGGGCACCGGCAAAACCGATTGCCGGTGCCCCGCCCACCCGGTTGACTTGGCCCATGACGAACTCCCCGGGGTATGACGGCATGTGGCTTCCGGTCGCGGAAGACCCACGGACACAAGGAAATCCGCAAGGAGAGCTGGCGACATACCGGGAGTATCTGAACAACTACCGGACGACGTTGCGGCTGAAGTGCGACGGTCTCACCCCGGAGCAGCTGGCGACGCAGAGCGTCCCGCCGAGCAACATGAGTCTGCTGGGGCTGGTCCGGCACATGGCGCGGGTCGAGCACAACTGGTTCCGCCGCTTCCTGCAGGGTCAGTGGGACCAGCCGCGGCTCTACCGGACCGAGGATGAGCCGGACCTGGACTTCACCGGCGCCGTGGGCACCCAGGACTGCGTCGACGACGGTTTCGCCAGCTGGGATCGCGTGATCGCCGAGGCCGAACGCTGGTGCGACGCACTGACCGAGGACCAGCTCGGCGATGAGATCCCGTTCGCCGACCGCGACGAAACGGCTAGCATCCGGGACATCCTGGTGCACATGATCGAGGAGTACGCCCGGCACGCGGGTCACGCCGATCTGTTGCGGGAGTGCATCGACGGTCGCACGGGGCAGTAGTCGGCTCAGCCCCGTTGTCGCGCTTCCATGGTGATCGCCAACGCGAACAGCAACGTGCGGTCGATGCCGTCGTCGTGCACGGTCACGCGGTACCAGTCGTCCAGCACCTTGGGCTTCTCGATGCTGAACATCGGCTCACCATCGCGCACGAAGTCGAAGTGGTACTTCATCACGGCGCCCGCGATCTCGCCCGCGGTGCCACCGCCGAGGCTGATCAGTCGCCGCCAGCGAGCCGTCTTCACACTGCGCTCCGATCCGGTGAACCGCCCGAGGGAGGGCTGCTCGAACTCCCACGTCGTCCGGTCCATCGACTTCTTCACCAACACCCCGAATGAGCCGCGCCGCTGCCCTGCAGCGTCGAAGACGTCATATCCGGTGAGGGCTGCAACGAAGCCGGCGCTGCTCTCCCGGACGACCGCGATGCATTCGGTGCGCTCGTCGTCCCGGTAGAGGACGATCTCGTCGGAGACCTTCAGCTGCTTCTCGGCATACCCGAGCATCGCGCCCGGGCGACCGGCGCCGTCGTCGGCGGAGATCACATACTTGCGCTTGATGCCGATCGAGGTCTTGCGGACGTGGTAGATCAACTCGCTCACCACACCAACACTAGGCAGCCGAGGCTGGCAGAGTGGCAGGGTGAGTGACGCACGGGGAACACGGGTCAGCGCCGGATGACGAACACATTCTCCGCTGTTCCCAGGGACGAGCGCCGCTTCGAGGACTATCTGCCAGGCGCTGCCGACAGCTACGGACCGATCGGCGTCGATGGCGACGAAATCTTCGAGTTCGCAACACAATTCGATCCGCAGCCGATCCACGTGGATGAGGCGGCTGCCGAGCGCGGCCCGTTCGGCGGAATCATCGCCAGCGGCTGGCACACGGCAGGACTGATGATGCGGCTGTATGTCGACAACTTCATCTCGCACGACGCGAGCCTCGGCGGACCGGGCGTCGACGAGTTGCGCTGGCCGGCACCCGTCCGACCCAGCGACTGGTTGACGTTGCAGGCCACGGTGCTCGAGGCCCGCCCGAGCCGGAGCAAGCCGGATCGCGGACTCATCCGCACCCGGTGCGAGGTCAGCAACCAGGACGGAGTCGTCGTGATGACCTGCTCCGTGATGAATCTGGTGAAGCGTCGCGAGGCCGCCGGCTAGCTGACGGGCGGAGGGGCGGCGTCGAGGATCTGGGTCCGCTCGATCGCCTCGGTTCGCTTGTCCTCCAAGGCGATTCGCCGCGGATCACGCATGTATGAGTCGAACGCGTCCTGGTCGGCGAGCTCGATGATCTGCACCTCGATCGGATCCTCCGCTGAGCTGCGGGCGACCCGTTCACGCGCGATCAGGACGCCCCGGTGATCCGCGAGGAGCGGCAAGACTGCGTCCTCGTAATCGTGCAACTGTGCCTCCCGTCCGTCGCGCGGCCAGAGCAGGACAACGATGCGTAGCGCCATACCCCGAGTATGTCGGGGAGCGGCCCGCGCGCCGGTGTGCGACGAGTTCTGGGAAAACCGGATCACGCGGCACCCCGGTCCATTACTTTTCAGCCACCGTCACCGATCCGCGTCGTTCCCGGCGCGGATCCCACGTTCACCCGGGGGAAACGCTCATGCCCACTCTGTCTCGCCTGCACCAGGGAGCACTCGCCGGTTCGATCGGCGCAGCCGTCATCGCCATTGCCGTCATCGGTGCCGCGGGGTCGACCGCGACCCCGATCGCGGCATCGCATTCAGCGGGAGGTCCGCGCTGGCTCGGCGGGTCGACCACCTTCTCGACATTGGTCCAGGGCAGCGACTCGAGCACGGCGTCGAGCACGGCGTCGAGCACCGCCTCGAGCAGCGTGACCTCCACTGCCTCCTTCGATCCGGGTTCGCAACCGTCCTCGTCCGAGCAGGCGACGTCCGGCGACTCGCACGACGAGCCCGAGTTCATCGACATCACCGCAACGCCCGGTCCCTGCACGCAGGACGACGTCGCGGCCAGCCGCTGGTCGACCCGCGTCACCGTGACGAACCCGGCCGACGCGGGACCGCTGGACTACCTGGCGCTGGGCGTCAATTTCAACGACGACAGCGAGGACATGAACGACTACCCGCACGCCGGACCGTTGCACCTCGCCGCCGGCGAGACGGGCAGCGTCGTGCTGACCGGCCCGAGCGACTACTTCCCCGACGCGATCGTCGTCGGCGGCGGGATCAGCCCGGACGGCCTCACCGCGCAGGTGATCGGCGAGGTCGACATCCTCGACCAGGCGGACCTGCTGAAGGTCGCCAAGATCTGCGGCAACACGACCCCGACGCCCGACCCGTGGGACGTGGAGACCTCCGCCAACGGCTACCCGGGCGACGGCTCGGACCCGGAGACCAAGACGAAGACGGTGACGGCCACCGTGACCGTCACCCGGACGCAGACCGTCCAGGTCGAGCGGCCGGGGATCGGCGAACCGCCCACCCCGTCGCCGGTCACCACGCGCCTGCCGGTCGCCGGCTGATCGGATCTTCACGGGCGCGAGCACCGCGTGCGGCGCCGCGCGTGGGCCGCCCTCTTGCGAAACGTGCATCCCGGACCCAACCGGAACGACCGCTCGTGCAGTAGACCTCATGACAGCACGCAGCGGCGGGAGGTGGGTTGACGTGGCATCGACACGAGCAGGCGGCGAGCTCACCGCGGCCCTGTCCGCGTGCCGCCCCGTCATGCGCCGCTTCGCCTACGCGCTCGTCGGACCCGACCACGCCGATGACCTGGTCCAGGATGCGTGCGAGCGCGCATGGCGCAAACAGCGGCTCTTCGATCCGGCCCGGGGGAGCGCACAGGCCTGGCTCCTGGCGATCGTCGCGGACCAGGCGCGGCAACGCCGGCGCCGGGCTCGTCCCGGGTGGCACGAGCTGGATCCGGAGGCGCTCGTCGTACCCGAATCCGACTCCGCCGCAGTCGATCTCGCTCACGCCGTCGCCGCGCTGCCTGACAAGCAACGCGCTGCAGTCGTGCTGCACTACTTCGTCGACCTGCCCGTGGCCGACGTCGCCATACTGCTCGACTGCGCACCCGGCACGGTCAAGTCGCAGCTGCACGACGCCCGCGCTGCGCTGGAACACGCCTTGGGAGACTCCTATGCCAACGATTGAGGACCGGCTCCGGGACACCGGGCGCGTATGGCGCGAACACGTCGATGCTGCTGCGTCACAACAGGTTTCACCACCAGCCCGACGACATGTTGTGCCGAAGCGCCGCATTGTCCTCGTGGCCGCGACCGCCGTTCTCGTCGCTGGTGTCGGCATACCTGTCGCCGGTGTCATTGCGCAGCGGTCGACCGACCCCACCAATCGGACCGCCATCGGTATGTCGTGTGCAGGGCCTCAACTGCAGTTGGCCAAGGACAAGACTGCCGAAACCGTAGCTCCCGCAACGACGTCGGTGCGTGCCAGGCAGGCGTTGACCGTCACCGGCCGTTACTACACGGACGATTGCCAGGACACCAATCACGCGCCGACGCCGCATCCCCTGAAGGTGAGCATCTTCCTGCGAGGGCACGGTCGGACCGTGCTGCTACGGACCGTGCAGGCCCAGGGCGACCTCGGCACGTTCCGCACGACCGTCCGCATCCCGACCGACTATCCCGTGGGCACGACGACACTCACGACCCGCACCACCGGGCCCCAGGCCGAGCGTGCCGACGGCAGTCCCGTCGAAGCGGTGCGTCTCACCGTCGTGAAGTAGTCGTCGCCTCGGGCAACGAGTGAGCGCCCCGACGCAGCACGATGTGTCGGGGCGCTCCGTCGGTCACACGCTCAGAGGAACTTGTGCGAGGCCTCGTTGTTCTTCAACCAGCTGGGCAGGTTGCCCCAGGCACCGGGTGCGACGGTGATGGAACGGCCCTGGTAGCCGGTGTTCTCGTAGATGCGAACGCTGTGCGACGACCTGTTCCAGTACGCCGCGGCGTTGTTCTTGATGCACATCCCACGTCCAGCCCCCGGGCTGCGGAAGTCGTAGCAATCGGGCTGGGTGCTGCCGTAGTTGGACACGCTCGCCGTGAAATCCGACCCGGAACCGTGGAGCGTGCCGTCCGAGACGCTGTTGTAGAAGTAGCAGAACTCGCCCGTCTGGCAGTACCCGTCACGGACACTCGCCGACGCAGGGCTCGCGGTGGCGACACCGGCACCACCCAGCGCGGCGACGATGCCCATAGCAGCTGCGGACGTACGAATTGAAACCATTTCCGTTCCCTTCACGAGTGCGGAGATCGGGCCGACCCCCGGCGGTCCCACCAGCGTCGTCGGCTGCGACGCCCGACGATTCCCCCGCGCGAGTGAAGCTGCTCCCTCGCCGGCGTGATCGTCCCCAGGGGTGTCGCGGACCGGCTGCGCACATGGCGAAGGCCAGTGGATCGGGGTCCACTGGCCTTCGCGTCCTCGGGGGTCGAGGTAGGTCGCTCAGAGGAACTTGTGCGACGCCTCGTTGTTCTTCAACCAGCTCGGCAGGTTGCCGAAGCCACCGGGCTTGACCGTGATGTATCGGCCCTTGTAGCCGGTGTTCTCGTAGATCCGGACGCTGTGCTTCGACTTGTTCCAGTACGCCGCGGCATTGTTCTTGATGCACTGGCCGCGCCCAGCTCCCGGGCTGCGGAACTCGTAGCAGCCGGGTTGCTTGCTTCCGTAGTTGGACAGGCTCGCCTTGAAGTCCGAACCCGAGCCGTGGAAGTAGCCACCGGAGATGCTGTTGTAGAAGTAGCAGAACTCGCCGCTCTGGCAGTACCCGTCACGGACGGTCGCCGATGCGGGGCTGGCCGTTGCGAGTCCGGCACCACCCAGCGCGGCGGCAATGCCGATCGCAGCTGCGGACGTACGAAGTGAAACCATGCGGATCTCCCTCTCCCACCAGCCGCCTCGTGCAGCCGGTTGACCATGTCGAACAGCCTTCAGACCACCCGGCCGCTGCATCGGTTCCCATCGATGTCGTCGAATTCTCGACCGCGCTGCGGTGGCAGGGTCAGCCCTCCGGCAAGTCCGCGAACGCCTGCTTCATGTCGCGGTACCAGCCCATCGACTTCTTCGGGTGCAACCAGCGGCCCTTCATCTCCTTGCGCGCCGCGAAATGCGTTGCGTCTCCAGCCTTTTCGGCATCCTTGAGGTGCTGGTCCTGCGCCTTGATCACATCGTCGGCGGTCTCGCCGCGGTGCTCCAGGTCGCACGGTCCACCGAACTGGCGGCAGGTCATCGTCTTCATGAGATCGTCCTTTCAGGTGTCGTGTTCACCTGTATGACGACCGGGGTGCCACAGGTGTGACCGGGGCGCCCGGGGTCGGGCGGGAAGGTCTCTGCTCTCGACATACTCGACACGACCACCGATGGCGACGGTGCCGTCGTCGGCCGGTCGTACGACGATCCGAGAAGCGGCGCCCTGGTGGATCGTGAGGGTGCGATGCGCCGCCCGAAAGGGCCGGGGGCAGACGCGTTTCCCTGGATCGCGCGTCATGCCCCCGGCCGGGCATGCGCACCTCCGAATGTCTGCGCGTGCCCCGTCCATCGAGGTCCGGTTCTCCCGTGCCCAGCGGGGGGACCGGCCTCTGCCCGGCTGGGATACCGATTTCGGTGCCGAACCGAGCGTCTTCCCTCGACGGCAACATCCCTGCCAGGGGGTCGTGCGCGAGGCTCGGGGGGTGTCCGTAGATCTCCTCCGAGCCTCGCGTGCTCGGTGTGACGTCATCGAGCAACCGGTCCGGCTCCTGCGCGAGCGTGCATCGTCCCTCGTCCAAGGACAATCTCCGTTCGGGTTCTACACCGAGGGAGAGCACCGCCGGTGCCTTGCGGTACCGCCGCCGTTACCGGAGGCGATGACTCCATTCAGCCACCACGGGGCGGACGGCTGTAGGGACCTTCGTCCCGAGCCGCGCGATCAGCGCACGATGGTCAGGGAACGCAGATCGCGAATGATCCCATCGACGGTTTCGATGACTGCCCTGATCGACGGGTCGGCCGTCCGCAGCGATCGCCTCTGACTGATGGAGGCCAGTTGCAGAGTGACCGCGAACAGCCGGTGAATGACGTCCTGTTGGGCGTCGGCGACCTGCGCCATCGCTCTCCGGACACCGCGGTCCTCCGCCGCCGCCAGCCGCCGTTCGCGCACACCCGTGCCACTGGTCGAGGCAACCGCGAGCATCTGCATCCCTACCGGTTCGGTCCTCGACGCAGCCTCGCCGTGCTGCCCGTCCTGCGCGTGCACCGGTTGCATCCGCACGTGCGCAAAGGACAACGCCTGCGAATCGCTCCCTCGGAACATCGCGTCGAACGACACCGTCGTGCCCCCCCAACGCCGAGATCGCGTGCGGCAGATACGCGGCGTAGGCATCCTCATCCCCCAACCACTCGGACAGGGTCCGTCCGTGCACCCCACCGGTACTGCCGTCCGGATCTCGGTAACGTTCCGCCGCGAGATTGGCGAACCTACATCGCAGCTGACCGTCCCACACCGTGACCGCTGCAGGAACGCGGCCCAACACCGCGGTCGCATCCAGCAGACCCGCCAGGCCGCCCTGTCCCTCGTCACCAACGCCAGTATCAACCACTGTCGCCTCCTACCTCCACCGCGAAACCCCACACCCCCGGTCCGCGCCGCCGAGGCAGGCTCACACCACAATCCACGGACCGTCAAGGATTCCACTACTCGGTCCGTTGCGCCCTCCCCTTCCGGGACCACATCCGCGGCGCAAGAAGGTCCACCGCCCAAGACACCCCTGGCGCGGTACGGCAGTCACGCACAGACCAGCGAGAACGAGGTCGCGCTTCAGCCGCGGCTGTGCTGATGAGTCGCTGCGACCCTCAGGAGACGCCCACGATGTCCCACCAGTCACGGGCCGCAGGTCCTACCGGGCGGTGCACACCGTCACCAACGGTCACGAGCAGGTCCTCGCGTCGCACGTCCGGCAGCACCCGGTAATGGATGGATCCGGGCACGCTCACCAGCTGCAGAACGCGCCACAGCGATCGGGCGTATGCCACAGCCAGGTCCGCACCGTCCCATTCGTAGATACCCCGATAGGTGCCATGGGCATCGTGGGCTATCCAGAGTTTCGTGCCGAACCCCGGGAAACCGACGAACAGCGGTGTGTTCAACAGGCTCTCCCACTCGAACAACACATGTCCGAGACTGCGCACACCACGCAGCCGGAAACAGACGTCCAGCACACATGGGTGTGCGAGACGGGCTGCCACTGCCGTCTCGCGATAGACCCGACCGCAGGTGCTGTCACCGAAGTGAACGGTCCGCCCGACCCACGCACGCGGCAGGTGTACCTCGCGCCGCGCGAGCATCCTTGCGCTGTGACCGATGCAGCGGCTCACCGCCCAGGCGGCCGTCGTCCAGGACGCTGGACCCTCCTCCATGTCAGCCGCTGGCAGGCACGAAACCGCGGGCGGGCGTGCGCAATGTCCGCTGCTCACGCAGCTGCAGAATGACCCGCGCCAGCTGTTCGGACGCAGCGGCGACCCCACGGTTGGGGACGCCTGCGGCGCGGACCTCGCGGACTGCCCGGCCGAAGCACCTGATGACGGTGCCCGCCGGCAGGAACGGGAACTCGCCCACGAGTCCCTCAACGGCAGTCAGCAATTCGTGCCTGACCCGGATGCCCTCGGGCGTCCGCTCGTCGTGTTCGCTCGGGGTCGGCAACGCTGTTGTGGTTGTGGCGGTCATGGATGTCCCTTGGGCGATCGATCTGATGCGGTTTTCCGTCCACGGTGTGCTGTCTTCGCCCGAAGCGCACGGGACCAAGGTCCCGGTCACCGTTCACCGCACAGGCCGCTGCTGGAAGAACGAGTTACTCAGGCGGGGTCGCGCGGCGGCCTTGGCTTCCGGTATGCATGTCCGGTCGCAGGCTCGGCCAGGTCGGTGGCCTTGGCAACGTCCGGGACACCGGGCGTGTCCAGGACCACCCGGTGACGCGCGTCGAGAAAGACGCCCAGCGGATTGCCGCCGCACCCGTTCTCACCGACGAAGACCCTTCAGCACGTGCAGTCGCGTCATACCCATTTCCGGAACGCCGACAGCCATGCCACCTGACCTGCTGATCACACCGCGTTGTTCGGCGTGTCCCGAAGAGCCCGCAAGCCGTCGCGGATTGCAGCCTGCGCAGCCACATCGGCAGCGTTGTATTCGAGACACCATCGACGTGCGGCATCGACCTCGGGGCCATGCCCACGAGCATGCTCGATCTTGTCCATCGAAGAGAAGCCGCCGGCATCGTCGACGCCCCACGCGAATCCGAATATCGGCGCAACGTCCTTGATGGAGAAGGACTTTCGTGCCACGAACTCGGTGCTCGCCCAGGCGAGCAGATCGAAAGTCCGGCCCGCCAGCAACGACGCGAGCCTCGGAAAGCATTGCGTGCGAGAGATTTCGACCGGTGACCAGTGGAAGATCAGCAGTGAGCGCCCGCTTCGCTCGGCATCGGTGATGAGCTCCTCGAACCGGTCGGCCGCCCGATCCGCGAGCGCCGCCACTCCGCCTTCGTCCAACGACTCGAACGAGACGACGGGTTCGTAGCGCGCAGTGGTGTCGTCGGCGTCGTGCCGGACGCGCAGGCCGTATTGGTAGATCCGGCCCGCCCGGTCCCACTCGATGTCGAAGTCGACCTCGACGTCCGCCATCGGGACCTCCGGCCAAGCGCCGGTGATCGGCTCTATGTCGACACCGCGCAAGGTCAGGTCCGCCTTGGTGACGGCGGCACGCAGCGCCTTCTCGGCCGCGGCGGCGCCCGACCGGCTGGCAGCGTTTCGAACGAAGCCGTCCAAGAAGTCGGCGTCGAACTTGAGCGTCGCCAGATCGGTCAACGTGGTCACCCCGTGCGATGCGAGGTACTGCCACTCGCGTGTCCGCAGCCGGCCGTGCCGCAGCGCGAACCCGGCGTCATCGGGGCCGACGGACTTCTCGCACTGCTCGGCCCACACGCAGGTGAAGCATTCGTCGGTGCCGATCGGTCGCACCAGCTCACGCCCGTCGCGCGCGGCCTTGGCGACCTCGACCCGGAAGTCGAACTCGTGGTCGTAACGCTCCAGCGGCGAGCGCATCTTGCGGCCGGACTCCGACGACGGGGAGAAGGTTCGCTCTCCGGGCTCGGTCAGGTCGTACCAGGTGATTCCGCACCCGTGAGTCGTCAGTCCCTCATAGGAGTCAGTGCCGAGGATTCCGCCATACAGCCACTCATCTCCGGGGTGGAAGCCGAGGTCCTGCAGCATCCGCGTGTAGTGGGACAGCTGCATGACGTCGTCGCGTCGGTGGCTTCCGCGGTTGCACACGCCGCTGGTCGACTCCCATCGCATCGGTGCGTCGATCGAGGAGAAGGTCAGCTCGTTGGTCTTGGACGCCTTGAGGGTGTGATGGTGCTTGATATCGACGGGCAGGTATGCCGCCCCGGCGCCGACACGCACCAGCAGATCGGGAGCGCCCCGGCGTGCCGCGACGTCCGGTAGCCGGCCACCGACGATCACCGGAGCACGCCGACGCATCGCAATCACGGTCGCGTCGATCGAGGCATCCCACGACTGGTCGGCGTCGATGAAGGCGCCGTCGTCGAGGACGTCCCGCAGCACGCTGACGACTTCGTCCTGGAAGGCGCGTCCCTCGTCGAACAGGATCTGCAGCTGTGCCGGCACCGGCAACTCGACCGCGACCGAGCCGGGCGCGTGCTCGTTGTGCACCACCCGCGGGCACTGCTTGGCCGGGTAGCCGCCCAGGAGGACTTCACTCATCCTGCTGCTCTCCCTGTCGCCTCGGCCGGTGGGTTCGTTCCGATTGAACCCCTCATCACCGACACGTGCGCGACACGCATTCAACGGATGTGGGATCGGTGCATGTCATAGCTGGTCCTGAAGAGGTTGAGAAGTTCCGTCGGGACGATCGAAGAAGTTCTCCTGGAAAGGCTCTTCCTCATGCTTCCTGTTCTTCGTCGGGCACGCCGCATCAGCCGCGCCGTACTCGGTCTGGGCGCCGCGGCGGCACTGGCACTGACCGCGCACCTCGCGGTGGACGGCACCGCGAGCGCGGGGACGTCGCACGTGTCGCCGGCCACGACGTCGACGACGCCGTCGACAGGTTCGTCGAGCTCGGGTTCGTCGAGTTCGAGTTCGGGCTCGTCGAGTTCCTCGCATTCATCGGGCAATTCGACGTTCAGTCGGGTTCCGTCGGTCAGTACGCCGTCCGCAACGCAATCGACCCACGCGAACACCCGATCGTCATGACCACGGCGACCTCCTTCCGGGCGATCGGCGTCGAGTGCCGCATCGTCGCGACGCGCGCCGCCGAATTGCCGGCGGCTCGTGCACTGGCGGAGGCACGCCTGCGCGAACTCGACGTCGCCGCCTCCCGCTTCCGCACCGACTCGGAGGTGTCACAGCTGATGCGAGCGCCCGCCACGAACACGACCGGGGTAGTCACCGCCTCGGTCAGCGCGCTGCTGCGATCGTTGATCGAGGACGCCCTGTGGGCCGCCGCGGCGACCGACGGTCTGGTCGACCCGACCCTGGGTCGGGCGATGGTGGCCAACGGGTATGACGCCGATCTCGCCGACGTTCTGGCACGGCCCGGTCGGAGTCGATCGGCAGCGGAGACGACGCCGGCTCCGCCGAGCACCCTGCACTCGTTGACCGTCGACGCGGCTGCGAGCACCGTCACCTTCGCCGCAGGGACGCTCCTCGATCTGGGGGCGACCGCGAAGGCGACGATGGCGGACCGACTGGCGCGCGAGATCGCACGCCGCGGACGCGGAGGCTTCCTGGTCGACCTGGGCGGCGACATCGCCGTCGCCGGCCCGTCGCCCACGGGCGGTTGGGTGGTCTCGGCCGAGACACCGACCGGCGACGACCGGGTCGTCATCACGACGCAAGGTCTCGCCACCTCCGGCATCGATCGACGTCGCTGGTATGCCGACGGCATCGCCCGCCACCATCTGCTCGACCCGTCCACCGGTCGACCGGTGGAACACACCTGGCGTCGGGTGACCTGTGTGGCCGCTTCCGCACTCGAGGCGAATGCGGCGACGACCGCGGCGTGCGTGCTCGGTGCTGCCGCGCCGGACTGGCTCGCGGCTCGCGGCATACCGGCGTTGCTGGTGCCGGAGCAGGGTGAGCCGCTGCGCACCCCGGCATGGCCGTCCCGTTCGATGGGCGCGGCGTCATGAGCGCGCTGTGGTACCTGTCCCGGGCGACCGGGGTGCTCAGCATGGTGCTGATGACCGCGGTCATGGTCCTGGGCCTGGTCCTGTCGGGGGTGCGGCACGGCGTCGCGGACCGTACCGCCATCACGCAGGCCCTGCACCGCAGCCTGGCGCTCGGCATGCTGACCTTCCTCGTCGTGCACATCGCGACCGCCATCATCGACACCTACGTGCACATCAACGTGCTCGCCGTGGTGCTGCCGTTCACCTCGTCGTACAGCCGACTGAGCGTGGGGCTGGGCACGCTCGGCTTCGACGTGCTGGTCGCGATCGTGGTGACGTCTCTCGCGCGGCGCCGGATCAGCGAGCGGGTATGGCGACTGGTGCACCGGGCCAGCTTCGTGATGTGGCCGCTGACGCTCTGGCACGGCATCGCGATGAGCACCGGCAACGAGCCGCTGTTGCGGTACACCACCATCGGCTGCGGCGTCGTCGGCGCGGCCACCGTCCTGTGGCGGCTGGCCGGTTCGCACCACGACAGCGGGCGCCGCCGCGAGGTTCTACGGCAGGAGTGGACATGAACCTGATCGACCTCCTCGACGAAGCCGGGCTCACCGGTCGCGGCGGCGCGGTCTTCCCGACCGGCACGAAACTGCGCGCGGCATACGAGCAGCGCGCCGACCTGATCGTCAATGCCTGCGACGGCGAGATCGGCACCCGCAAGGACGCCCTGGTCGTCGCGGAACACCTGGCCGAGGTGGAGTACGGCGCCGGACTGATCAGCCACACGGTGCACTGGGCGGTCCACCGCGGCACCGACACCGAGGACCGGCTGCTCAGCGCCGGCCTGCGGATCCTGTCGGTGCCCGCACGGTATGTCGCATCCGAGGAATCCGCCCTCGTCCATCACCTGCACGGCGGTCGGGCCAGGCCCGTCACGCGACAGGTGCCGGTCGTGTTCGGCGGCCGGGGACCGAGCGGTCGGCGACTGCGCCCCACCCTGGTCCTCAACGCCGAGACCGTATGGCGGATCGGGCAGATCGAGCGCTACGGCCCCGACTGGTTCCGCAGTCACGGGACGGCCGCCGAGCCCGGGCCACGGCTGGTAACGATCGGCGGAAGCGTCGATCGGCCGGGCGTCTACGACACCGCCGCAGGCGTGCCGCTGCGCGACCTGCTGCACGCGGCCGGCGCCACCGATGTCGCCGCCGCGGGACTGTCCGGGCTCAGCGGCGGTTGGCTGACCGACCGCCAGGCCTGGGACGCGACGTGGTCCGACGAGGGGCTCGCGCCATACCGGCTGCGGACCGGGACGGGCGCCATACAGGTGCTGGACCGGGCGACCTGCCCGCTGGAGCATGTGGCCCGGATCGCCGGCTTCGCCGCGGGCGAATCGGCGGGCCAGTGCGGGCCGTGCATGTTCGGTGTCCCCGCCGTCGCCGACCAGTTCGGCCGGCTCAGCCGCGGCGAGTTGCGACCCGACGAGCTGCCGCTGTTGCACCAGCGGCTCGACCTCCTGCCGGGCCGCGGCGCCTGCCGATTCCCCGACGGGGTCAGCAGTTTCGTCGCGTCGGCGCTGCGCGCCTTCGGCCCCGACGTCGAAGCGCACCTGGGCGGACGGTGCATCGCGGCACGGGAGCGGTCCGGTGTCGCGCGCTGAGCAGCGGGCGGCGGCCCGCCGGCAGGAGGTCGTCGTGGATCGGATCGCGTGCACCGCACACGGTGTGTGCTCCGTCCTGTCCGGCGGCACAATCGCAGTGGACGAGTTCGGCTATCCGATCCCGTCCCGGATGACCCTGAGTGCCGAGGAGGCACGGCAGATCGTGCAGGGCTGTCCGGCCCGGGCCCTTCTGGTGACCCGGAAGCCCTGACCTCAGCCGGCCGTGCCGGCCGGGAGCGTGACGGTCACGGTCGTGTCCCCGGGTGAGCCGGCGATGTCGAGTGTGCCGCCGTGCGAGCGGGCGACCGCGTGCACGATGGCCAGGCCGAGCCCGGTGCTGTCCGTGCTGTCCTGCCGGTGCCGACCACGCGCGAAGCGCGCGTGAGCATGGTCGATCAGGTCCGGCGGAAATCCGGGCCCGTCGTCGTGGACGCGCAACCGGACCCGCCCGGCGGACTGGTCGAGGTCCACCCGCGCGTGAGTGCCCGCGGGCGTGTGCAGTCGCACGTTGGTCGTGAGGTTGCTGACCAGTCGACGCAGCTGCTCCTCGTCCCCGTGCACGATCACCGGATCCGCCGGCACCCCCATCGACCAGTGGTGGTCGGGCGCGGTGATCCGGGCGTCGTCCACCACTTCCAGCACGAGCCGGGTGAGGTCGACGTCGTCGTGCTGCTCGGGCCCGGACTTGTCGAGCCGCGCCAACAGCAGCAGGTCATTGACGATGCTCGCCATCCGACCGGTTTCGTCGCTGATGCGGCGCAGCGACTGGTGCACGTGCTCGGGGAGTTCGGTCGAGGCCATGTATTCGCGCAGCAGCTCCGCGTGGCTGCGCGCGACGGTCAGCGGGGTGCGCAGTTCGTGACTCGCGTCGGCGGCGAAGTCCCGCAACCGTTGCTCGCTCTCGTCGCGTTGCTGCAGGGCCAGATCGACGTGGCCGAGCATGGCGTTCATCGCTCGGCCGACCTGCGCGACCTCGGTGGGTTCGACCAGTTCCTCGGCACGTACCGGGATGTGGCTCTGCTCGGACTCCAGCGGCAACTCGGTCACCCGCCGCGCGACCGTGGCCAGATGCTGCAGCGGCCGCATCGACCGGCGCACGGCCAGCGCGCCGGCGCCCGCCACCACCGCGACCATGAGGGCGAGCACCGCCACCTCGAGACCGATCAGCTCCCGGATGGTGTGGTCGACTCGCTGTTGCGGCACACCGGTGACCAGCTGTGCGCCACCCCGGCTGGGTGAGGTGAGGAATCGGTAATCACCCAGTGACGGCAGGTCCACCGTCGTCGGGGAGTTCGAGCCGGCGATGCGCTGGACCGCGGCACGATCGGCCGTCGTGGGTCGGTGGTCTCCGTCCAGGTCGGCCGCGACCACCAGGTCGGTGACCTTTCCGCCGGTCAGCTGACCGGTGATCGTGCCCGGGGGCAGTCCCGCGTTGTCGTTGGCCCGATTGTCGTCGGTTTGGTTGTCCCTGTCGTGATCGTCACCGGGAGGTCCCTTCAGGACGAGGTTGCGCGCCGCCGCTTGGTGCAACTGGTCGTCCAGCTGGCCCATCAGGAAGGACCGGATGCCGATCGTGCCCGCCACGCCGGCGATGGTGCCGCCGAGCAGTACGAGCCCCGCGAGCAGCAGCGCCATACGCGAGGTGAGGCTTCTCGGGACGAGTCTCATGACAGTGGCGGCCGCAGGACGTAACCGGCGCCGCGGACCGTGTGGATCAACGGTTCCATGCCCTCCGCGTCGACCTTCTTGCGCAGGTAGCTGACGTACAACTCGACGACGTGCACCGTGCCGCCGAAGTCGGCCCCCCAGACCTTGCGCAGCAGCTCCTCCTTGGACAGCACCCTGCGCTGATGCCGCGCGAAGTACCGCAGCAGCGCGAACTCGGTGGCCGTGAGGTTCAGCAGGTGTCCGGCCCGTCGGGCCTCGTGCGCGTCGATGTCCACGACCAGATCGGCGACGCGTAGTTGGGTGCCCTGTCGTTGCCGCAGCAGGCCCGCTCGACGCATCAGGCCGAGCGAACGCGCCAGCACCTCGGACAGGTCGAACGGCTTGGTGATGTAGTCGTCGCCGCCGATCTCGATCCCGTGCACCCGGTCCTGCGGGGTGTCGCGGGCGGTCAGGAACAGCACCGCGATCTGCGGATTGCGGGCCCGCAGCACTTCGAGCAGATCGAATCCGCTCCCGTCCGGGAGCATGACGTCCAGCACCACCAGGTCGGGTGCCAGCACGCGGACCTTCTCGGTCGCCTCGGCGACGGTGGCGGCGCTCTGCGCGTCCCAGCCGCGGAAGCCGTATGCCGCAACGAGCGCCTCGGAGATGCCGGTCTCGTCCTCGACCACCAGCACCCGCAACGGGCGACCGTCCGGGGCCGCCGGCGGGAAATCGTCGCCGACCATGTCGTCACACTATCGGCCGGCGAACCACGGATCACCGTCACGAACGTGACGTCACCGAAAGATCAGGGCGCTGAGAAGGAAATGAGAAGAAGCACCGGAAGGGTCGGTGTCCGGCGAACCCGCCGTTCGTACACGGAACCGATCGAAAGCGACCACGATGACCCACACCAGTGCCCCCGCCCGGACCGACCGCACCCGATCGACCACCCGCCGCGACCACCGGATCCTGTCCGTCCTCCTCGGCGTCGCCGCACTGCTGGTCCTGCTGCAGGGCGTCTGGGCCGGCCTGTTCCTCGGCAACGGCGGCGACGGCGCCACCGCTGACGGGTGGATGGAGGTGCACGCCCGCGGCGCGGACCTGACGATCGTGCTCATGCTCGGCGCAACCGTCTGGGCGTTCCTGCGGCTGCGCAGCAAGCGCGAATTGTGGCTCGGTGCAGGCACCTTGACGGTGCTGCTCGTGCTGGAGGCCTACCTGGGCGGACTCATCCGCGACGACAGCAAGGACTCGCTCACCGCCGTCCACGTGCCGTTGGCCATGGCGATGATGGCCCTGCTGGTCTGGCTGCCGTTGCGTGCCCGTGCACTGAAGGATCAGGACTGACCTTCCGGCGCCGTAGGACTTTGTGCCCTGCCACGCGGCAGCATCGCGCACGAGGCTGGTCCTGACGGAGAGACCAGGAGGTTCGTCATGATGCGTTGGCCGGTCGGGATCGATGCCTTCGACGAGTGGATGGCCATGGGTGGCGCGGCAATCGGGCTCGCCCTGCTGAGCGCCACGATCGTGCTGATCCGGGTGAACTACCGGGATCGCCATACCGAGCCGATGGCGGACGCGGAACGCGAGTTGCGGTTGCGACTCGCCCGCGGAGAGATCTCCGTGGAGGAGTTCCTCAGGGACCAGGCGGCGCTGGGGCACCGCCCTTCGACGAAGGAGCAGGTGCAATGACGACTGCTGAGCACGACACCCGAGTCATCGTGGTGGGCGTCGACGGTTCGAAGGGTTCGCTGAGCGCACTGCGCTGGGCGATCGCGGAGGCTCGCCTGCGCGACAGCGCGATCGAGGCCGTCACCGTATGGCGGCCGGGCGGGACCGACACCGCGGAAGCTGCTGCGGACCTGCAGTCCCGGATCATTCGCGAGGCGATCGCCGGAGTGACTCCCGAACCGGTGATCGCCGCCGAGGTCGAGACGGGTTCCGCCGAGGAGGTGCTCGTGACCCGGTCCGAGCACGCGAGCCTGCTGGTGATCGGCAGCCACGGTGTCGGTTCGATGCGGCACGCCGTACTCGGCTCGACCAGCGAATACTGCTCGCGTATGGCGGTCTGTCCGGTCGTCGTGCTCCCGACGGACGCGGCCCCGGTGCCGCGACCGGACCTGGTCGAGGAGTACCGGCAGGACCCGGCACCTCTCGACGGCACAGCGCAGGCGACATCATGACCCGGCGGATCGTCGTCATCGGCGCCGGAACTGCCGGCACGATGCTCGTTCACCAGTTGCGCAGGAGGCTGGCTCCGGACGAGTGGTCGATCACCGTCATCGATCGTGACGATCAACACCTGTATCAGCCGGGCCTGTTGTTCCTCCCGTTCAACACCGATGACGCTGCCGATCTGACCCGGTCACGGCATACGTTCATCCCGGACGGCGTCGACTTCGAGGTGGGAAACGTCGACATCGTCGAACCCGGGACCTCCAGCATTCGCCTGTCCGACGGGCGGGCTCTCTCCTACGACCTGCTGGTGGTCGCCTCCGGCTCGCGGATCCGCCCGGACCTGACGCCGGGGATGCTCGGGCCGGAGTGGCGACGGAGCATCTTCGATTTCTACACCGCCGACGGCGCGCGGGCGCTGCACACGGCGCTGACCGAACTCGAACACGGTCGGCTTGTCGTGCACCTGACCGACCTGCCGATCAAGTGCCCGGTCGCGCCGCTGGAGTTCACCTTCCTGGTCGACGCGTGGTTGCGCGCCCACTGGCGGCGAAGCCAGGTGGACATCACCTACGTCACGCCACTGTCCGAGGCCTTCACCAAGCCGAGCGTCGCGGCCGCGCTGGGCGACCTGCTTGCGGAGCGTGACATCACCCTGGAGACCGACTTCGTCGTCGAACGGATCGACCCGGTCGCCAAGACACTGGTGTCGTACGACGAGAGGACCGTTCCCTTCGACCTGCTGGTGACCATCCCACTCGTCACGGGCGCGGAGTTCGTCACCCGCTCGGGACTGGGGGACGAACTGGCATTCGTCCCCGTCGACAAGCACACCCTGCAGTCCCAGGAGTACCCGAACATCTTCGCTCTCGGCGATGCGGCGGATCTGCCGACCTCGAAGGCCGGCTCGGCCGCGCACTACCAGATCCCGAGCGTGGTCACGAACATCGTCGCCTTCGCCGAAGGGCAGCCCGTCACCGCGTCGTACGACGGTCACGTGAACTGCTTCATCGAGTCCGGTGAGGGAAAGGCACTCCTCATCGACTTCGACTACGAGCGTGACCCCGCTACCGGCGGATTTCCGTTCCGCGGCCTCGGGCCGCTGAGCCTCTTGACCGAAACCCGGCGGAATCACCTGGGAAAGCTGGCATTCCGCCCCTTCTACTGGAACGTCCTGATGCGCGGACACGCCACCTCCGGTCACCGGACGCACAACCTCACGACGCATCGCCCCGGCACCGTCGGTGCTGCCGCCAGGAACTCGTAGAGGAGCGACCCATGCCGACCACCGCCTTGCACGAACGCACCGTGCACGTGGACGACGAAGGATTCATGACCGAGTACGACGAATGGGACGACGAGGTTGCCGCCGAGCTCGCACAGCGCATCGGCATCACCCTGACGGAGGCGCACTGGAAGCCATTGCGGTTCCTCCGACGGGACTTCGCGGATCGCGGCGAAACACCGACGTTGCGCCGCGTCAGCACCGCCGGCGGGGTGCCCATCAAGGATCTCTTCGCACTGTTCCCGCAGAAGCCCGCCAAGAAGATGGCGTATGTCGCGGGACTACCCAAACCCCGCGGCTGTGTGTAGCCGACGACCGAATCCACCGGGAGGATCCATGAGCCAGCCGACCGTCGACGACGAGCCGAGGACACCGTTCGACGACCTGTCGCCGGACAGAACCCTGGCCATCATCTGCTCCAAGGGCAGTCTGGACATGGCCTATCCGGGGCTGATCCTCGCCAACGCAGCCCTCGGCGAAGGCGTCCGAGCCCATCTGTTCTTCACCTTCTGGGGCCTGGACATGATCCACCGTGACACCTGCGCGCACCTGAAGTTCACCCCGGTGGGCAACACCGCGGCGCATCTGCCGCAGGGTATCGGCGGGCTGCCCGGTATGACGCACCTGGCAACCTCACGGATGCGCAAGGCGATCGCCGAACTCGATGTGCCCGACGTGCCCGAGATGCTGGAGCAGATCGTGGCGGCGGGCGGGCACCTGTGGGCGTGCCGGATGTCGACCGACATGAACAACTTGCGCCGGGAAGACCTGATCGACGATGTCGAAGGCATCATCAGCGCGAGCGACTTCATCGACAAGACGGCGGGTGCGCAACTGCTCTTCATCTGATCGGCAGCCCCTGCCACCACGACGTCCGGCGGGGCGATCCGACGCCGCCGCTCGATCCGCGAAACGGCGGCGTGAACGCCGTGCCTCAACGCACCACCACGACGGGACAGTGGGCGTGCCGCACGCAGTACGCGCTCACCGAGCCCAGCACCGCCTCCGCCACAGCTCCGTGTCCCTGGCTACCGACGACGAGCACCGCTGCAAACTCTGCTTCGTCCACCAACACCTTGCCCGGCCGGCCCTCCCACACCGCGACGTCGACCTTGCCGTGTGCCCGTGCGAGGTCTGCTTTCGCCTTCTCGACGACGACCCGGGCATCGTTGCCAGGGCTGAACTCGGGCCAGCGGACCGGGGCGCCATACATGGCCGGCCACTGCCAGGCGATGACCAGCAGAAGATCTGCCCCGGTGAGATCCGCGAAGTCCGCGGCCCACCGCACCGCTTTCGCGGACTCCGGTGACCCGTCGACCCCGACGACGACCCGCTTGCTGTCATTCATTTCCGGCTCCTCTCGTGGCGTTGCGTACCACTGCGATCCTCACCGGGCAACGGGAAGGCGCCCAGGGACGAACGTCCTCTTCACCGGAAGCCGACCCGCCACCCGGCATCGGTCAGCAGCCGTTCAGCCGTCGTCGGGCAGGCTGCTGGACTGCTCCTCCTCCTGTGCGTTGTGCAGGCGCAGCACGGCATACAACCCGTAGAGGATGCGGCGCAGCTCGACCAGGTCCGCCGGAGTGGGACTACGTACCTCGGTCAGCAGGGTGCGCAACTGCGCGACGAGGACCTCGATCTCGGCGTGTCCGCGACGCAGAGCCGAGGTGCTCTGGCGACCGAGGACACGACCGAGGAGTGGCAGGAGGTCCTGCTCGTCGGACCGTTCGTGCGCCAGCACGTCGCGTTCGAGAAGGTGCAGCAGCTCGCGGCTCGGGCCGAGGTCGATCGGCTCGCTCGCCAGTGCGTCCGCCACCGTCCTGACCCGTTCGACGACCGGCAGGACGTCGTCGTGCTCGCGCTGCAGTCGCTCGACGGTTGCGCGGTCCGGCGGCGTGAGTCGCACCCGACGACGGGCCGGGACCACGGCACGCAGCGCGATGCCGATCGCCAGCACGTCGATGCCCTCCTGGCCCAACGCACCCGCAGCCGGCGGGATCTGGCCGATGGCGGCGAAGCCCATGGCCACCAGCGACAGCCCCATGCCGACGACGACCGCTTGCAGGGCGATCCGCTTCGACCGCCGCGCGATCTGGATCGCGTCCGCGAGCACGTCCACCCGATCGGCGGTCAGCACGATGTCGGACGCCTCGGACGACGCGGTCGCACCACGCGCCGCCAGTGCGACACCGACGTGCGCGGCCGCCAGTGCGGGTGCGTCGTTGATGCCGTCCCCGACCATCACCGTCGCCCGATGGGAGGACTCCCGTCTGACGGTGTCCAGCTTCGCCGCGGGATCACACTCGGCGAATATCTCGTCGACGCCGACCTCACGGCCGACCCGGTGTGCAGTGCTGCTCCGGTCACCGGTCAGCAGCACCACCCGGTCGATGCCGGCGTCACGCAACGCACCGATCATGCGCGGAGCGTCGCGGCGTACTCGATCGGCGAACAACAATGCCGCCGCCGGCTGTCCGTCGACCGCGACGAACACCGTCATACAGTCTTCCAGCGTTGCCCGGCGCTGCGCTCGGGTCACCCACTCCGGCGTCGAAGTGCCCAGGATCCAGGACGCCTTGCCGACCCGCACCCGGCGGCCGGCGACGCCCCCCTGGATTCCGTAGCCACGGACCTCCTCCACGGTCTCCGGCAGACGCAGTGTCAGACCCTGGTCGTGGGCTGCCTTCGTGATCGGGTCCGCGAGCACGTGCGCGGACACCTGGTCGAGCGACGCCGCCAGGGCCAGCACCGTTCGCGCGTCCCGCGGTCCGGGCGCGAGGAGGACGTCGCGCAGCACCGGCCGGCCGAGCGTGAGCGTTCCTGTCTTGTCGAAGATCATCACCTCTCCCTCGGCCAGCTGTTCGAGAGCGCCGGCGCCCTTGACCACGACGCCCCGGCGGGCC
The DNA here is from genome assembly GCF_055397625.1 of Flexivirga sp. G2. Lineage (NCBI taxonomy): Bacteria > Bacillati > Actinomycetota > Actinomycetes > Micrococcales > Dermacoccaceae > Flexivirga > Flexivirga sp. G2. The sequence goes on along the minus strand of NZ_AP039675.1, from coordinate 118,204 downwards.
GCCCTGGAGATCCCCGACAGGAACGCGATCGGTGCGGCCAACAGCAGCGGGCAGGGAGTCGCCACCACCAGCACGGCGACGGCACGCACCGAACCGCCGCCGAGCCATGCCGCGCCGGCCAGTAGGACGGTGAGCGGGACGAAGGCCATGGCGAACCGGTCAGCGACGCGCACGAAGGGCGCCGACGAGTTCTTCGCCTCCTCCACCAAACGCACCAACGCCGCGTAGGTCGACTCGGCTGCGGTCGTGGTGGCCACCATCTCCAGCGGCCCGCCCCCGTTGACCACCCCGCTGCGGATGCTCTGTCCGGCCGTGGCGGCCACCGGCAGCGACTCGCCCGTGAGTGCGGACTCGTCGAGCACAGCCGTCGACGCCAGCCGACCGTCGACCGGGACGACCTCACCGGTGCCCACCAGGAGTTCGTCCCCGACCCGCACATCCTCGATCGGGCAGGTCACGACCGCTCCTGCCTCCCGCCGTCGCGCCGTCCGCGGCGCACGCTGCACCAGCAGACCGAGGTCCCGGGCGGCCCGAGTCGACGCCTTCTGCTCCAGCAGAGCGCCCGTCGCCAGCATCATCGCGATCATCGCGCCCGCGAACCACTCCCGGACCAGCACCGCACCGAGCAGAGCGAGGATCGCGATGACGTCGACAGTGAACTCGCGGCGCCGGAGGGCGGCGACGGCCTTGGTCAGGGCGAAAGCCAGACCGAGCACGGTCGCAGCCGCCCAGAGCATCCCGGCCAGTAGGTCGGCATCGGCCAACGAGGCGGCGGCACCTCCTGCGAGCAGCACCGAACACGCGAGCAGCAGCGGCAGTTCGCCGCGCGATCCTGCGCTCGTACTGACCCGCCCGGGTGACGTGCCGCGGTCCATACCTTTCAGGTTGTGTCGGGCACGGTGCCGGCAAACGGGTCCAAGGTCCCGAGGCCGCTCATCCACCGGCCCGATGGGACCGGTTGCGACGGACGAATTCGTCGAAGGTGATCTCTCCGGTCACCCGCTTCACGATGTCCCGCACCTCGGCGTGCGAGGGCGGGCCGTTCCCGTCGGGTATGTCGAGCATCGCGTCGACTTGGCGACGAACCAGCGGGTCCAGGCCGTCGACCAAGCCGTCGACCAGGTCGGCGACCTGGCGGGGCCACCCGTCTTCCGTGGTGCTCATCCGCTCCCCCTGACTCCAACCCGGTATGCGTTGCCTGCGACGACGTCGTGATGACGCGAGCGAGGCCCGGGGGTCTTTCCGAAGAATGTCCTCCGAGCCTCGCGGGTCCGACTGACGTTGCCGGGCGACCGGTTCGGTCCGTCACGGTGCGTCCGGGTCTCTCGTCGGGAGACACGCTTCGGCGGGATGTGACTCCCGCGAAGAACACCATGGGTGCCGTTCCGGTACCGCTGCCGTTGCCGGTGCGATGAATCCATTACCCCACGGGACGGTCGCTCTCGACAGGGACCTTCGTCCTGTCCTTTGATGATTCGCCCCCGGGGTTGCCGAGGTCGGACCCTCGCCGCACGCGCAGTCCTGCATGGTCGAGTCCGGGGTCGGTGACCCGACACCGCCGCGAGGGACGTTCGCCCCTGCCCCTCGGCACCGACACGCACCAGCATCGTCACCATCAGGTCGCGGCCGAACCGGGCCGCATCCACCACGACCGGCCGATACGAGGACGAAGGCGTGAATCATGGAGAAACAGAGCGCGAAAGCGGCACCGCCGGCATGGGGCGGTTTCTACTTCCTGGCGATGATCGGTGCCTGGGTCTGGTTCTGGCAGCAGCACGACGGCTTCTGGTGGCACGTCCTGGCCGTGTTGAAGGGCGTCGTCTGGCCGGCGTTCCTGACCTACGAATTGTTCGAAGAGCTGCGCTGACCGCACGTGTGGCGATGCGCCCGTGGACGTGTCCGCGGGCGCACCGTCGTCCCACTCAGCAGCGCCGGATCGGCGAGCTGTACGTCGTCGTACTCGGACTGGACACGTAGTAGTCACTCACCCAGGTGCCGTCCGAGAGCCGGTCCCAGACCACGGTCGAGTTGACCCGCGACCCCGGCGCCTGGCAGGAGACCCAGGCCAGCGAACCTGCCGGAAGCGTCCCTCGGAGCGCGTACGTCGAGCCCGGGCCGGCGCGCCGGTTCAGGCTCGGCGGCGTGGTCTGGTACGGGTAGGTGCACTTTGGCAGCGGCTTGCTGTATGTCGTCTTGGACGGCGTGCTCAGGTAGTAGTCCGTCGAGTACGCACCGTTGCCCAGCCGGTCCCAGACCGCCGTGGTGTACACCTTCGTTCCGTATGTCTGACACATGACCCGCACCGTGGTTCCCGGTGGGTAGGAGCCCAGCGCCGCAGCACTCGTGCTGGGAGCGCTGCGGTAATTCAGGGGCACCGTGCTCGTGACCCTGAACGGCAGCCCGGCACTTGCGACCGGAGCGTCGAACCGGTCGCTGTCGATGTTCAGCCGCACCCCGCCCCAGGTCTCCGTGTGGTCCCCGCGATACTGCTTGCCGCGCTGACCGTTCGCCCAGTGCAGGTTCGAGATCCCGGGCCAGCCGGTCAGTGCCGGGTTGAGGTCCCATCGGGCGATCCACAGCACGTCCGGCCGTGCGTAGGCGGAGGAGTCGTAGGCCTGGGACAGATGCAGCGCCCCGGAGTTCTGATGTGCGTAGACACCGGAGACGTATCCCTGACGGTGCAGCTCCAGCGTCCAGGCCGACAGGTAGGTCAGCACCGTCGTGCGGCACGACGAGTTCGTCGGGTCGTAGTGCTCCATGTCGCCGTAGATGGCGCTTCCCGATCGCATTCCCAGGGCACGCGCCCTGCTGATGGCATCGGCCGCCTGCGACCTGCCCTGCGACGCCGCAAGACTCGGAGTGATCTTGTGCGCGTTGGGACGGTAGGTGCACGGCGCCTGCAGGCCCATGTAGACGGGCACGACACTCCACCCCTGCCGGCTCACGGTGGTGACCCAGCTCGCCGTCAGTTGCGGTTGGGCGCAGGTGCGGTTGGCGCCGCCGATGTAGACACCGATCCCGCGATAGGAGGAGGCCAGCCAGGCCTGCATCTGGGCCGTGGTCGGTGCCGTACAGGTGTCGAACGCCGTGCCGGTGAACCTCGTAGCGCTCGAGCCGCCCGGATAGTTCACCGACGTCGCCGGCTGTGCCGCGGCGAGCGTCGGGCCGACGCCGAGCGCAACGGCCACGGCAGCGATCGCTGCGAGGCACGCTCGCTGGATCGGCCGCCGGACACCATGGAGGTGACGGATTCCGTGGTTCCGGCTCATGAGGCCGCCCCCTTCGACAACTCGATGGTCCCGGGATCGCTGGCCCCCATGTCCAACCGGAACGGCGGGTAACGGTCGGACATCAGGGCGACATACGCAGCGACCCGGAAGGCCCACCGGTTCATCCCGATCACGAAGTCGAAGACCGATCGCGGGTACCGGCCGGTGAAGAGCAGGACGACGGCCGCCACCAGCACCAGCAGGCCCACCAGCCCACTGGACCAGAGCGCGGAATCGTTGCTGTGCGCGCGGTCGGCCGCCCAACCGCCGGCACCCAGGAAGAAGGACAGCACGATGTAGTGCGGTATGGCGAGCAGCCACCACTTGATCAACACCAACCCGCGCGACAGATGCTCGGTCGGAAAGTCGATCTCCAGGCGCGCGGGGTACTCGGGCACGTCGGCGAGCGTGAACGGCGGGTACTGGTCGGTCGCGAGTGCGCCGTACCCGTAGAAGACCACGCGCCAGGTCCACCGCAGCACGCCGAGGTTGAAGGTGAAGATCGCGCGGGGGTATCTCCCGGTGATGAGGATGGCGAAGAAGGCCACCACGGTGAGCGCGATGAACGCGATCCACAGGAACGCCAGCACGATCAGGTGCGGGATGACCAGGATCCACTTCACCAACCAGAGCCACCGGTTCAGTCCGGAGTCGAGATGGGCGTCAACGCGCACCGGGTATGTCGTCATGGTCATTGCTTCCTCCTCGACCGAGCGTCGTCTCCACCGTGGGCCCGCATCGAGGTCGTCACCAGGGACGAAAGACCCGACTTCCTGCGCGGACCGGCGGGACCATGGGCATGGTGGAGGGGGGAGCGCGAGCGCAGAGCGCGGAGCATGCAAGTGCGAGGCCCGGAGGTATCCGTGGACTTCCTCCGGGCCTCGCCCGCCCGGTCGACGTGCCGGGCAACCGGTTCAGCCCTGTGGTGGCGCCTGCGCGCCCTCGTCCATGGGCGATCTGCGGCCGAGGATCACCTCGGTCGAGAGCACCACCGGTGCTGTTCCGTCCCGTCGCCGTTACCGGTGGCGGTGATTCCATTCAGTCACCGGACGCGACCGGCCACCAGGGACCTTCGTCCCGGGTCGGGCCGGGCTGACGCCGTACGAGGTGGTGTCGGGATGTTCCGGAGCCTGTGGGTTGATCACGACCAGGCGGCTGAGGACTGGCGCGTTCCCACGATCCGCGCATCGCGTCCTCAGCCCGGGCGTACCGCGCCGCGAAGAACGGCCGCACACCCACCCGGCCCGAGATGAGACAGTCCGGCTTCCCACAGCGACGGGACATCTCACCGCCCCTGGGGCGCGGCGCTGGTCGTGCGCGAGGCCCGGGGGTTTTCCGTAGATGTCCTCCGAGCCTCGCCCGCCCGGTCGACGTGCCGGGCAGCCGGTCCGGCGCTGCGCGGTGCTTACGCATCCCTCGTCCAGGGAACGATCTCCCACCGGGTCCTACCCGAGAAGAGCACCACGTGCGCCTTGCGGCATCTCCTCCGTTGCCGGAGGCGATGACCCCATTCAGCCAGGCACGAGCCAGGTCTCCGTAGGGACTTTCGTCCCGCTGTGGCGGATCAGTTCGGAATCGTCAGGCTCCGCAGATCGCGGATGATCGCATCGACGGTGTCGATGACCGAGCCGATCGCCACGTCGACACCCTGCCGTCGCTGGCTGATGGACGCCAGCTGCAACGTCACCCCGAACAGCCGGCGGATCACGTCCTGCTGACCCTCGGCAACCTGAGCCATCGCACGTCGGCCGCCGCGCTCCTCCGCGGCGGCCAGCCGCTGCTCCCGCAACGCCGCGCCTCCCGTGATCGACACAGCCAGCATCTGCATACCGACCGGCTCGGTCGGCGCATCGTTCTGCCCCGCCTCGCTCGCTGCGTGCAGCGGTTCCATCCACACGTGTGCGTAACGCAGTGCCTCGGATCCACGAGCCCGGAACATCGCACCGAAGGCGACAGGTTGCCCTGCCAGCACCGACGTCGCATGCGGCAGGTAGGCGGCGAAGGCGTCCGGGTCACCCAACCACTCCGACAGGGTCTCGCCCTCCCCGGAGCCGAGGCGACGACCATCCGGATCACGATGGCGTCGAGCTGCCTGGTTCGCGAACCAGCACCGCAGCTGCCCATCCCACACCGTCACCGCGGCGGGCACCCGCCCCAGTACATCCACAGGGTCCAGCAACCCCGCCAAGGCACCCTGCCCGCCGGCACCGCGGTCCGCACTGACCATCTGCGGCCTCCTGCACCTGCCGCGGCGCGCACCTCGATCCCGCTCGCCGGGACGGTCGTCGCGCCGCAATCCCGGAAAAGTCCAGCATCCCACAACACGATGCCCATGACGTCGGGCATCGTGCCCAGCCTGCATCGACCTGCTGGTGCTGCAAAATGTCGGGGTTCGCCGCATCTCGTCTGCAGTGTCAGGACTTTCGGCCCCTGTGGGTGCCTCGGTCAGGGGACAGGCTGAGCGACATGACACAGACAACGCACCGACACACAGCTCACCAGATCAAGACCGCAGTTGCCGACGAACTCTCGTGGACCGCGACCGTCAACGCCGACCAGATAGGAGTCTCCGTCAACGACGGTGTGGTCACGCTGTCCGGCGAGGTCGACAGCTACCCCGAAAGAACGGCGGCCGTCGCCGCCGCACTGCGCGTGACCGGCGTGACCTCCGTTGCCGACGAGATCACCGTGCGGTCGCCCGGTGAGCGCGACGACATCGGGATCGCAACGCATGCACAACGCGCTCTCGACACCACCATCTCGGTCCCGCACACGGTGCGAGCCGCCGTTCACGATCACCACGTCACCCTCACCGGCACCGTGCCGTGGAACTACCAGCGCAATGTCGTCCGGAGGCTGATGGCGGAGATCCCCGGAGTCCGTTCTGTGCGCAATGACATCGCGGTGGTCCCACACCTGCCCTTCGCCGCGAAGACAGCGGAGCAGAACATCAAGGCAGCCTTCGTGCGTAATGCGCAACTGGATGCCGAGCGCATTCACGTGACGACCACCGGGACCGAGATCGAACTGAACGGAACCGCTCGCACCTGGGCCGAACGCCAGGAGGCCACCGATGTCGCCTGGAACACCCCGGGTGTGACGAAGGTGCACAACAACATTCACGTCGTCCCATGAGACCAGCGGTTCGCACCCGTGGGACGACGGTCACCGCTCCCACGGGTCGGCCGCAGCATGCCCGAAGGAGGCGCTCCGATGTCTGGACCTCACCGCCGGCCGGAAGACTCGTCCCGCAAGAACGGCGACGGGCGAGAACCGGCGAACGTCCGACGGCCACGGACTCCCGTCGATGAGCCGGTGACCGCCAGGGTTCGCGCATTCCTACGGAACAACGAGCTGTATTGGTGCTGGTTCCGGCATCGCACCGGGGGGCGGCCGTTGTTGCGTAACCCCATGTGCCGGACGACCGACCGGCTCCAGCACATCTCGGCCTGGATGTGGTTCCTCGTCGCGGCATTCCTCATCCCCGCGCTGAGCGTCGTCGTCGCGCCGCGCATCGTCGACAGTTGGGCGTCACCACCGATGCGACCGACGACCGCCGTTGTAGAAGCGGTCTCACAGATGCCCGCCGGTGCCGGACCATCCAGCGAATTCAACCTCCCGCGTACCTACACCGTTCGAATGCGCTGGGTCGACGGTTCCGGTTCGGTCCACCGCGGCTCCGTCAAGACCGTCGCCGCCACACACCGAGGTGCCGAACTTCGCGTCTGGGCGACCCCTTCGGGTGATCGCGTCACCGCCACCCGACCGCACGACATGCGAGTGCTCGACCTTGCCGTTCTGGTCCTCAACATCGTGGTCGACGTCTCCTTCGCCGCCTACGGCCTGCACCGACTGCTGCGATGGCAACTGGATCGACACCGGCTGCGCGGGCTGGACGGCGAGCTCGGTCGACTGCTGCCGCGTCGCTGAAGCGGATCCTCGAACCTCGGAGACGTGCACCCGTCCTTGCGAGGACCGTCAGTGAGCGGTCACGAGCACGGCCGCACCACCGAACCTGCCGTTCGCCAGGTCACTGAGTGCGCGAGGCGCGTCGTCCATCGAATACGGTGCGGTGGTCACTTGCAGGTCGAATCGTGCTGCGAGGGAAAGGAATTCCTCGCCGTCAGCGCGGGTGTTCGCTGTCACGCTACAGAGGTGGCGTTCCTGGAAGAGTGCGTCGGCGTAGCGCAGCACGGGAACGTCGGACAGCCAGATGCCTGCCACGGCCAACGTCCCGCCACGGTCCAGACTGCGGAGTGCGAGCGGCACGAGATCACCCGCCGGCGCGAACAGGATCGCCCCGTCCAACGGCTCCGGCGGTTCGGCCGTCGCGTGTCCGACCGAGTCGACTCCCAGTCGTGTCGCCAGTTCTCGATTACGGCGCCCACGGCTGAGCACATGGACACGCATTCCCTCGTGCAATGCGACCTGCGCGGTGAGATGGGCACTGGCACCGAAGCCGTAGATGCCGAGCCGCCCACCCGGCGGAACCTTCGCTGCCCGCAACGACCGGTAGCCGATGATTCCGGCACACAGCAGTGGTGCAGCCCGCAGGTCGTCGATCCCGCTGGGTAAGCGGTAGACGTACGCCGCCTCGGCGACGCAGAGGTCGGCATACCCACCGTCGACATCCCATCCGGTGAATCTCGCTCGCGTGCACAGGTTCTCGTCACCGCGACGGCAATAGGCGCACTGTCCATCGGTCGCAGCGAGCCACGGGACACCGACGCGCTGGCCCGGCGCGAAGCCGTCGACGCCGGCACCACAGGACACGACGGTTCCGACGACTTCGTGGCCGGGAACGACCCGGGCATGTCGTGGTGCGAGGTCGCCTTCGACGAGGTGGAGGTCGGTGCGGCAGACACCGCAGCAGTTCACGCTGATCAGCAACTGCCCCCGGCCGGGGACCGGGTCGTCGCGTTCGACACCACGCAGCGGTTCGGTGTCGATCGGCCCACACCGGTCGAACGTCCAGGCCTTCATCGGACGACGACGACCGGGCAGTGGGCGTGCCGCACGCAATAGGAACTCACCGAACCGAGAACCGCTTCGGCGAGCGCGCCGTGACCCTGGCTGCCGACCACCAGGGCAGCGGCATTGCCGGCGAGATCGACCAGCACCGGTCCGGCCCGGCCCTCGCGGACCACGGTGTGCACGTCGCCGTGCCGCAACGTGACGCCCGCGCGGGCCTTGTCGATCGCCGCCTGCGCGTCGCTGTCCGGCGCGAACGCCGGCCAGAAGACCGGCGCACCGTATGACATCGGCCATTGCCACGCCGTCGCCAGGAGGAGGTCCGCACCGGTTCGGTCGGCGAAATCGGTCGCCCACTGCAATGCCCGCACGCCCGGAGCCGATCCATCGATTCCCACGACGACAACCTTCTTCTCATCCGGCATCTCCGTCTCCTTCTGCTAGTGACACCCCTCCCAGCGTGCGTACGTTCGCCCGGGCATTGAAGGGTCGAACGTCCCGTGACATCAACCGGATTCGCGAAACCGGGCGGGTATCGGTGGCCATCGTGCGGGACGATGGTCCCTGCCGGGCATGCCGTCGACCGTGCGGAGATGGGTCATGAGCGGCGGACCCGGCACCGGTAGGCGGCGCGCTGTGTGGCGCTGGGTGCTGCGGGTCGGCACCGTCCTGGTGCTCGTGGCGGCCGTCGAGTATGTCGTCGTGCCCCGGCTCGCCGGCGCCGAGCGCACCCTGCGCCTCCTGGCCACGGTGAACCCGTGGTGGGTCACCGCCGGTGTGAGCCTGGAGATACTCAGCCTGGTCAGCTACTCACTGTTCTCGTTACGGATCCTCGGTGTCCGCGACAAGGGACTGTGGTGGATGGTGCGGACCGACGTGAGCGGGCTGGCAGTGAGCCACCTGGTGCCCGCCGGAGCGGCCGCCGGCAACGCCGTTCGCTACCGGTTGCTTCGGAGCGCACGGATGTCGATCGAGGATGCCGGTGCCGGGGTCACCCTGGAAGGGATCGGTTCGCTCCTGGCGCTGCTGACGGTGCTGTGGGCGGCCCTGGTTGCGGCTGCCCTGCGGTACGGACCGAGTCCGGTGTACGTGGCGCCGGTCGTCTTCGGCGCCGTCGCCGTCGGACTGACGGTCCTGGCACACAGACAAGCACGGGGCTCTCGGCTCGGCATACAACTGGCCCATGCGTTCCCGGCGCTGATTCCCAGGCGGTTCCGACCCACGGTCATCGCAGCCGTGCACCGATTCACGGCTGATGCGGAGCACCTGTTCACCGACCGACGGCACCTGTGGGACTGCGCCCGGTGGGCGATGGCGAACTGGTGCTTCGACGCCGCGTCGTTGTGGTGCTTCCTGGCGGCATTCGGGGTGCGTATCGACCCGGTCGGCGTGCTGGTCGCGTATGCCGGTGCCAACACACTGGGTGCCCTGCCGGTCACGCCCGGCGGCCTCGGGCTGGTCGAGGGTTCACTCATCCCCGCTCTCATCGCCTTCGGCGGACCGCCGCAGGCCGTCCTGCTCGGAGCGCTCAGCTGGCGCCTGGTCGAGTTCTGGGTGCCCATCCCGTTGGGCGGTGTCGCCTATCTCAGCCTGCGTGCCCAGGACCGGTTCGCGCCGTTGCCCATGGGCCGGGCGAAACAGTCACGGCCTCGAGATCCGTCACGCTGATGTGACACACCCGCGTGACACCAAGAGAAGTCCGGGACCTTCGGCCCTGGGGACGCACCCGCCGATCGTGTGCCCTGGATCCATGAAACTGCATTCGGTCTCCTTGGATTTCGATGCTCGGCTGCACCCGCACCGGCAGTGTCCCGTGTGCTCGCGCAACGAACTGGAACAGGTCACGTTCGACGGCACGATCCTCTTCGTCTGCCGCACCTGTGGGCGTCGCTGGAAGGAGTCGTTCGCATGGCTGCGCGACACCGACGGCAATGACCGGGCGCCGGCGTTCCGCACCCCGTCAGAGCTGTCGTGACCTTGCGCATCGGGCTCCTCGCACCGCCGTGGGTGCCGGTTCCGCCACCGGCATACGGGGGCACGGAGGCCGTCATAGACGACCTCGCGCGCGCACTGCAGACCCGTGGGCATCACGTGGAGTTGTTCACCGTCGGTGACTCCACATGCCCCGTACGTCGCAATTGGCTGTTCCCCTCCGCGCGGGTCGCGATGGGCGACAGCACCGACGAAGCGGCCCACGCGCTCGCCGGCTACGAGGCTTTGTCGGACATGGACATCGTGCACAACCACACCGTGCTCGGTCCATTGCTGCTGGCACCGACACGAAGGCAGGGTCCGCCGGTCGTCACCACACATCACCTGCGGTTCACCCCTGCGATCCGCCGGGTGATGGTCGAGGCGGCGCGTACCAGCTCGATCGTCGCGATCTCCCGGGCGCAGGCACAGACGGCGGAGACGGTGCCGATCCGAGCGGTCATCCATCACGGGCTGAATCTGCAGGCGTACCAGCGCGGTTCGGGCAACGGAGGGTACCTGGCGTTCGTCGGACGCATGTGCGCCGACAAGGGGGTCGACACCGCCGTACGAGTGGCCAAGCAGGCCGGCCTACCGATTGTCATCGCCAGCAAGATGCGCACGCCGGCCGAGCAGGAGTTCTTCCGGGAGCGGGTGGCGCCACTGCTCGGACCCGATGACCCGCCCCCGCAGGAGTTGCCCCTCGAGGCGCGGATCGAGCTGCTACGAGGTGCCACGGCGCTGGTCAATCCCATCCGGTGGCCGGAACCGTTCGGGCTGGTGATGATCGAGGCCCTCGCGGCCGGTACTCCGGTGATCACCCGCCCGTGCGGTGCCGCCCCGGAGATCGTCGAGGACGGCCGGACCGGGTTCGTCCGGGAGACCGAGAACGGGCTGATCACCGCGGTCGAGCGGATCGGCGAGATCGACCGGGAAGTGTGCCGTGCGGTGGCGGAGGAACGGTTCGGAGCCGACCGGATGGCGCGCGACTACGAGGATCTCTACCGCAGCACCCTGGGCGATGGGCGACGTCGGCATCCGATGCTGACCCGTGGCACGCCGGGGGTGCCGAACCTTCACCTCCGGACGCCGGAACCCGCCGCCGACGCGACCGGATGACTCGGCCGTGGTCGCAGGAGGCCGGGCCCGGTCGGGTCTCGGACAGCCTGGTCACGGTCTTCGACGGCTCGACCTTCTGCATGAGTCAGCTGAACGGTGACATCGCCGGCGAGCACACCGAGGGCTGGTACAGCCGTGACACCCGGATCATCTCCCGCTGGCTGTTGCGTGTCGACGGTCTCGAACTGTCACCGGTGGCCGTCCACCAGGCGGAGCCGTTCCGCGCGTTGTTCCTGAGCCGATTGCCGGACCTGCACATCGCCGGGGGAGCGAGCACCTTCCTGATCGGCAGACACCGGTTCCTCGGCGAGAACCACGGCGAGCGGGTGACCGTGTGGAACAACACCTCCGCTTCCATCACCTGCACGGTGACACTGCACATCGGTGCGGACCTGGCCGACGTGTTCGAGGTGAAGAACGGCCGGATCGGGCCGCGGGCGACCCGGTCGGGACGACCCCACGAACGGACCTTGGTCATCACCCGACGGCGTAGCGGCAACGTACGCGGCGTCGTCATCGACGCGTCGGGCGAACCGCACGTCAGCCCCGGGCAACTGGAATGGCGTGCACAGGTGCCCGCGCAGGGCCACTGGTCGGTTCTCATCACGGTGGGGGAGCTCGCCGGGGCGGCACACGGATCGCCGCCGCGGACCGCGACCGGGCGGACCGTCCCCGCCCCGCCACGGACCCCGGCCGCGCCGGCGATCAGCACCGCACACCGGCCGCTCGCCGCCACGCTGCACCGGTCGATGGTGGACCTCGGTGCACTGCGGATCTTCGATCCGTCAAGGCCGGCGACGCCGGTGGTGGCGGCCGGAGCGCCTTGGTACATGGCGCTGTTCGGCCGCGATGCTTTGCTCACCTCATGGATGACGTTGCCGTCGACACCGACGCTCGCCCTGGGCACCCTGGACGCACTGTCGCGGTATCAGGGCACCGAGACCGACCCGCCTTCGGAGGAGCAGCCGGGCCGCATCCCGCACGAAGTGCGCTTCGGCCCGGCCGAACCGTTGGGCCGGGGACGCCGCACGGTCTATTACGGCAGCACCGACGCGACACCGCTGTTCGTCATGCTCGTGGGCGAGGTCGCCCGGTGGGTCGGAACCGCTGCGGTGGCCGACTTCCTGCCGGCGGTCGACCGGGCACTGGACTGGATCACGGAGTATGGCGACAGGGACGGCGACGGCTTCGTGGAGAGCGCACGCCTCACCGGCCACGGGCTCGTCAACCAGGGGTGGAAGGATTCACCGTCGGCGATCTGTTTCGCCGCCGGGACACCTGCCACACCACCGATCGCACTCGCCGAGGTGCAGGGCTACACGTATGCGGCATATCGCGCGCGATCCGAGCTTGCCGCCGCGTTCGGCGATGGCAGGGCGCAGGCGAAATGGGCGGAGCGTGCCGCGTCGCTGAAGGCCGCCTTCAACGACCGGTTCTGGTTGGCGAGCCGCGGCTGGTTCGCGGTCGGTCTCGACCGTCACAAGGAACCGATCGACTCGCTCACCTCCAACATCGGGCACTGTCTGTGGACCGGACTCGTCGACGACCAGAAGGCGGGCAGGGTCGCGGCAGCGTTGCTGTCGCGAGACATGTTCACCGGTTGGGGAATCCGCACTCTGGCGTCCTCCATGCGGGCGTACAACGCGATGAGCTACCACACCGGCTCGGTCTGGCCGCACGACAGCGCGATCTGCGCCGCCGGATTGATGCGTTACGGGTTCGCCGCGGAGGCCCAGCGCGTCGCCGAGGGTCTGCTGGATGCCGCCGAGCACTTCGACGGCCGGCTGCCGGAGTTGTTCTGCGGCTACGACCGCGAGGATTTCGGCATACCGGTGCCGTACGCGGCTGCGTGCAGTCCACAAGCCTGGTCGGCAGCAGCACCTCTACTGCTGCTGCGCAGCATGCTGCGGCTGGACCCCGACGCACCGGCGGGCGTGGTGGGCTGCTCGCCCGAGGTTCCGCCGCGGTGGCTCCCGCTGCACGTGGACGGTGTCACCGTCGACACCGCGCACTTGTGCATCGACGTCACCACCGAGGGCTGGAGCGTCGGCGGGCTCGACCACTCCGGACTGCGCATGTCACCAGCGACGGAGTGACCACCACGGCGCGGGCTGGGACGAAGGTCCCTGGCTGCGGGTGTGCGGTCCGTGTCGCAATGAACTGAACCATCCGCCATCGTGCTCACCAGCGGGGAACAGACCGCGCAGCGGGCCGTGGCCGTATCCCGAGGACGATGACCATGACCGCACCCTTTCTCGACCGCGCCGACGCCGGTCGCCACCTCGCCGAGTCGCTGCGCGGATACCGTTCGGCCGATGCAGTGGTGTTCGGGCTGCCACGCGGCGGCGTACCCGTGGCCGCCGAGGTCGCCGGCGCATTGCACGCTCCACTCGATGTGATCGTCGTCGGCAAGCTCGGCCTGCCGTTCGAGCCCGAGGTGGCGATGGGCGCGATCGGTGAGGGCGGTGTGCGCGTCCTGGACCTGGAGCTCATCCGGCGGCTGGGCACCACGGACGCCCAGGTCGACCTGGTCGACAAGAGGGCGCGGGCGGTGTTGAACACTCGGATCGCCGTGCTCGAGCCGTATCGCTTCGAAGAGGACCTGACGGGCAGGGTGGCGATCGTCGTCGACGACGGAATCGCCACTGGCGCAACGCTGTCCGCGGCATGCGAGGTTCTGCGGCGCAAGGGCGTTCGCCGCGTCGTCGTCGCGGCGCCGGTGGGTGCTCCGGAGGCTCTGCGGCGGGTGTACGGCGCCGACGAGATCGTCTGCCTGCTTCGACCGCGTCGGTTCCGGTCGGTAGGTGGCTATTACCAGGACTTCGGCCAGACCAGTGACGAGACCGTGACCGCCCTGCTGCGCGCGCATCACGGCACGACCGTGGGCGAGGGGACCGGATCATGACCGGCGAATTCGCCGATGACATCACCGGCTGCTCCCAACCGCTGCACACGGTGGCGGATCTCGACACGCTCGTGGAAAGCGCGAGTCGGCGCCGGATCGTTGCCATCGGTGAGGCATCACACGGCACCCACGAGTTCTACACCTGGCGCGCGGAGCTGAGCCGGCGACTGATCCGGGAGCACGGCTTCGGCTGGGTGGGCGTCGAAGGGGACTGGCCCGACTGCTGGCGCGTCAACCGGTGGGTGCGTGGCGAGGAGCATCCGGAACTGGACGCACGCGCCGCGTTGGGACGCTTCGAGCGCTGGCCCACCTGGATGTGGTCCAACACCGATGTCGCCGACTTCCTGGACTGGTTGCGCGACGAGAACCTGCGGCGTCCTCCCGGCGACCGCGTCGGCTTCTACGGCCTGGACGTCTACTCGTTGTGGGAATCCCTCTACCAGGTCATCACCTGGCTCGCAGCGCACGCACCCGACGCGCTGCCCGAGGCGATGGCCGCGTGGCGTTGTTTCGAGCCGTACCACCAGGATCCGCACGCGTACGCCTGGAACACCCGCCTGGTGCCGCAGAGCTGCGAGCAGGACGTGGTGGAGCTGCTGCTGAAGGTCCGACGTAGTGCCGGCACGGAGGACGACGAGGCGTTCGACGCCCAGCAGAACGCCGCGATCGCGGTCGAGGCGGAGCGCTACTACCGGGCCATGGTGCGCACCGACCGTGGTTCGTGGAACATCCGCGACATCCACATGACCGACACCATCGACAAGCTGGCAGCCCGGTTCGGGCCTCGGTCCAAGGGGCTGGTGTGGGAGCACAACACGCACGTCGGTGATGCCCGGGCCACCACGATGGCGGCTCAGGGAATGCTCAACGTCGGGCAACTGCTCCGTGAGCGACACGGTTCGGCGGAGGTCTACCTGGTGGGGATCGCCGGATATCGAGGCGCGGTGACCGCCGGTTCACGATGGGGCGCCGTCGAGCAGGTGATGGAGGTCCCTGCGGCGCGCGCCGGAAGTCACGAGGCCCTGCTGCACGACGCGTTGGGGACCGACGCGGTCCTCGATCTGAGTGCCGTCGATCACCAGTCACCGTGGCTGACCGTTCCGCGCGGGCATCGTGCGATCGGCGTCGTCTACGACCCGGCGCGCGAAGGGGCCAACTACGTCCCGACCGTCCTCGGCCGCCGGTACGACGCCCTGATCTGGTGCGAGTCGACCTCGCCGCTGGAGCCGCTGCGTCATGAGCCGGCCGCGCCGGCGGACGAGTACGAGACCGAGCCGACCGGCGTGTGACGCACGGGGTGCGACCGGGGCCGGACGCGAGGGTGGGCGCGAGTCTCGCGTCAGGGCGTTCGTCAGGACGCGATGTGCAGGTTGTTGCGCACCTTCGTCACGCCGGGGGTGTTCCACGCGATGTGTCCGGCCTGGTTGCGTTCGGACCACGACCGGACCTTCCCGGTGAGTTCGATCTCGGTGCCGTTGGTGTGGACGTGGATGTGATCCGCCTCGACCTGCGCGTTGCGCACCAGGGCCGCGCGAATGTTTCGCTTGGCGGCATCGGCGGCGAACGGGAGCTGCGGAACGATCTTGATGTCGTTCTGCACCGAGTAGACGCCCGGCAGGTTCTCCATCAAGCGACCGGCGATGTTGCGCTGGTAGTTCCACGGAACGGATCCGATCAGCGTGACCTGGTGATCATGGACGACGGCCTGGACCGTCCGTGGCAGAGAGGAACTGCTCTCGAGTGCTTGTCGGGCGTTTGCCGCGACCCCGGTGTCGTCACGGTCGGTCTGGCGGGACCGCACCGCGATCTCGTCGGCAACTGAGGTCACCCCGGTGACGCGCAGTGCCGCGGCGATGGCCGCTGACTTCTCGGGGTAGGTGTTCACGTGCCCGGACAGCGTGATCGCGCCCCGGTCGACGGAGACTCCGACGTGGTCGGCGTTCACGTTCGAGGCCCAGGACAACTCCTCGGCGACGCTGTTCTTCAGCTGATGGTCGGTGCTGGACGGTGTCTGTGTCTGTGTCATGTTCCCAGACTGCGCGGGCTGCTCCTGCACGATCAGGGCCGAAGGTCCCGCCCCCCGAGGGGTCGGAGGGTGCGCGCCGGGCGGTGGTCGCACTCGGGTCTTTGGTCCCTGGCAACCGGGCCGTGTCCGAGGTCCACTCGAGGAGTCATCAACCACCAACCGTTGGAGCACCCCATGAGTACTGAGACATCCCCGAAAACCGCTGTCGCACAGCGCAGCCGCCCGGTGTGGCCGGCCGTCGGCCCGTGGCCGTTCGCGCACCTGCTGCACGAGATCTGGCCCGAGCCGGGCGACCTCTCGGACGGCACACCGGGTGCCGACCTGCGCGAGACCGACGACAGCTTCGTCGCGGAGTTGGATCTGCCAGGGGTCGCCAAGGACGCGGTGACCATCGACATCACCGAACGCCGCTTGCACATCCACGGTGAACGTCGCGAGCGCGTCCGCGAGGGGGTGCTGCGGCACTCCAGCAGGCTCACCGGAACGTTCACCTACGAGGTCACCCTGCCGGTGGCCGTCGACGAGTCGGAATCCACTGCGGACCTGACCGACGGGGTTCTCACCGTCACCATGCCGAAGGCGCCCGCGGCGAAGACGACCCACCTGACCATCAACTGACACAAGGTTTCCGGTGACGCCCGGCCGGGGTGGACCCGCCGGCGTCACCGCCGACCGTGAGGATCATCATGAACACCCTGATCAGCGTCCTTGTCGTGGTCACGCTCGTGACCATCGTGCTGGGCTGGCTCTCGATCCGCATCGTCAAGCAGTACGAGAAGGGCGTGCTCTTCCGCCTCGGTCGGCTCCGCGGCGTCCGGGACCCCGGACTCCGGTTCATCGTGCCGTTCATCGACGTACTGCGCCGTGTTTCGCTGCGGATCGTGACGATGCCCATCCAGTCCCAAGGAATCATCACCCGCGACAACGTGAGCGTCGACGTCTCCGCAGTGGCCTACTTCCGTGTCGTCGACGCGGTCAAGTCGGTCATCGCCATCGAGAACGTCTGCCCGGCCATCGATCAGATCGCGCAAACCACTCTGCGCAAGGTCGTGGGGCAGCACACGCTGGACGAAACGCTCGCCGAGACCGATCGCATCAACATGGACATCCGCAAGATCTTGGACGCAACCACCGCCGAATGGGGCGTGGAGGTCACCCTGGTGGAGTTGAAGGACATCCAGCTGCCCGACACGATGAAGCGGGCGATGGCCCGCCAGGCCGAAGCGGAACGGGAGAAGCGGTCCAAGATCATCAACGCCGAAGGCGAGGCGTTGGCAGCCGCGGCACTGGGCACTGCTTCCGACACGATGATGGCGCACCCCCTGGCGTTGCAGCTGCGCAACCTGCAGAGCCTCGTCGAGATCGGCGTCGACAAGAACACGACCGTCGTGTTCCCGGCACCACTGATGAGCACCATCGAGGAGCTCGGCGCCTTCCTCGCGCGCGAGCAACAGGCTGCTGACGTCGGCCCGGCACGGGCCGGATCCACGCCGACGGTCCTCGGTCGCGACGACGGCCAGCGGCGAGCCACCGCCGGCGTGGCCGCGTCCGGCGCCACGAGTGCTGACCGGTTGCCGCCCGAGCTGCCGTTCAGCTGAGACGACGGCCGGATCGCATGTCCGCACCGACGCGGCGACACGTGCCAACGAACGCGAACGCCCGGACCGGCGCGACCTCCGGCACGGTCGGCCTGGGCCGGTGGTTCGGCATTCCGGTCCGGGCTCATTGGACGACGATCGTCACGGCTGCGATCTTCGTCGAGTTGCTCGGCGCGGAGGTCCTCCCGGGCGGTTCGTCGCCGCACCGTTGGATCCGAACCTGGTTGGTCGCCGTGGTGACCGTGACACTGTTCCTGGTGACGGTGCTGTTGCACGAGATGTCGCACGCCCTCGTCGCACGGCGTCGCGGCATGGGGGTCGAGCGGGTCACCCTGTGGACGCTCGGCGGATCGACCGAACTCGCCGAGGAGCCACGCACGCCGAGGGACGAAGCGGTCGTAGCACTCAGCGGTCCGCTCATCAGCATCGCGATCGGCATCGTGTGCGGCGGAGCCGCGCTGCTCGTCACGGATCCACTGATGCGATCGGCGACCATATGGCTGGCCGCCGTCAGCGTGCTCATCGGGCTGTTCAACATGTTGCCGGGAGCGCCACTGGACGGCGGTCGGGTCTTGCGAGCCGCGCTGTGGGCGCGCAGCGGCGACCGGCGGGCCGCGGTTCGCGGGGAGGCCCGTGCCGGGCGCCGGCTGGGTGCCACCCTCCTGACCCTGGGGCTTCTGGTGTTCGTACTCACCTGGAGTCCGGCTGGACTCTGGCTGTTTCTGATCGGGCTCTACATCCGCAACTCGGCGACGCTGCAAGGACGGGACAGCGTCCTGTCGGACCTGGAGTCGTTGGTCGCTCGTGACGCAATGTTGCCGGCTCCGGCTTCCGTCCCGTCGTGGTGGACCCTCGGCCAGATCATCGACGCCTTGAGTGTCGAACAGGCGCGCGCAGCCGCCATACCGGTCGTGGATCTCGACGGTCACGTCGTCGACGCGGTCACCATGACGGAGCTGCTGGATGCGTCTCGGGCGAGACGCGCGAAAGTGCGTGTCGGCGACCTGCCCCGGCACGTGCCGGCGCTGCTGGTCGGTCCGACGGAGCCATTGGGGGACATGCTCACCCGGATGCGATCGGGGTCAACGGCCGTCGTGGTGGATCGCCACGACGCCGTCGGGGTGATCTCCACGGCAGCGATCATGCGCCTGGTGCAACTCAGCGAGATCCGGCATCGGGTGACCCCTCCGGGACCGTAGGCGGTACCGGCAGCTCGGACCAGGTCCAGCGCTGCACCTCGGGCAGGTCCTCGCCATGGGCTCGCGTCCACTCCTTCGCGCGCCGCCGGGTGTCGACCATCTGTTGACGGAGCCGAGCCGCGCCGGAGCCGAGCGACGGCACGCGGTCGATCACATCCATCACGAGGTGGAAACGATCGATGTCGTTCATCATCACCATGTCGAAGGGTGTCGTCGTGGTGCCCTCCTCCCGGTAACCGCGCACGTGCAGGTTGTCGTGATTGGTCCGTCGGTAGGTCAGCCGATGGATCAGCCACGGGTAGCCGTGGTACGCGAAGATGACCGGGCGATCGGTCGTGAAGAGTGCGTCGAAGTCCCGCCCGGACAAACCGTGCGGATGCTGCGTCTCGTCCTGCAACCGCATCAGGTCCACAACATTGATCATGCGAATCCGCAGCGCCGGCAAGTACTTCCGCAGGATCGACACCGCCGCGAGTGTCTCCAGTGTGGGAACGTCTCCGGCTGCTGCCAGCACGACGTCGGGGTCACCGTCGTCATTGGAGGCCCACTCCCAGATGCCGAGGCCTCGGGCGCAATGGTCGTCCGCTTCCTGACCGGTCAGCCAGTCGAACTGCGGCTGTTTCCCCGCGACGACGACGTTGATGTAGTGCTCGCTGGTCAGGCAATGCTGCATCGTCGACAGCAGCGTGTTCGTGTCCGGGGGTAGGTAGACGCGGACGATGTCTGCCTTCTTGTTCATCACGTGATCGATGAATCCCGGATCCTGGTGGGAGAACCCGTTGTGGTCCTGACGCCATACGTGCGAGGTGAGCAGATAGTTCAGTGACGACACCGGAGGCCGCCACTCGATCTGGCGGGTGGTGTGCAGCCATTTCGCATGCTGGTTGACCATCGAGTCGACGATGTGGATGAACGCCTCGTAGCAGGAGAACAGACCATGCCGCCCGGTGAGCAGGTAGCCCTCGAGCCAGCCCTGACAGGTGTGTTCGGACAGCATCTCCACCACGCGACCGGTGTGGGCCAAATGTTCGTCGGTGGTTCGGATCTCGCCGGCGAACACCTTGTCGGTCACCTGGTACACCGCGTCCAGTCGGTTGGACGCGGTCTCGTCGGGACCGAAGATCCGGAAGGTGTTCCCGTTGTCGCGGACGACGTCGACCAACATCCGACCGAGTTCCCGGGTCGCCTCGTGCGTAGAACCTCCCGGCCGCGGAACAGCTACGGCATAGGAACGAAAGTCGTTCATTCGCAAAGGCGTTCGGAGCAAGCCGCCGTTTGCGTGTGGGTTGGCGCTCATCCGCCGAGTGCCGACCGGGGCGAGCGCGGAGATCGCGGCACGGACGCAGCCGTCGGCATCGAACAGCTCCTCGGGTCGATAGGACCGCATCCATTCCTGCAATTGCCGCCGGTGGCGGGCGTCTTCTCGGGTGCCCGGTAACGGCACCTGATGGGCGCGCCAGGTCCCCTCGACCGGCACACCATCCACCTCCTGCGGGCCGGTCCAGCCCTTCGGAGTGGCCAGCAGGATCATCGGCCACGGTCTGCGGGCGGACGAACCGCCGGCCCGCGCCGTGTTCTGTATGTCGAGGATCATGTCGTGAGCGCGGTCCATTGCTCCCGCCATCTGCTGATGTATGTCGAGCGGCTCGTCACCTTCGACGACGAGCACCTCGTGGCCGTAGCCCTCCAGCAGCTTTACCAGCTCCTCTCGCGAAATCCTCGCCGGCACAGTGGGATTGGCAATCTTGTAGCCATTGAGATGCAGGATCGGCAGCACCGCTCCGTCGTGCACCGGATCGACGAACTTGTTCGCGTGCCACGACGTGGCCAACGCACCGGTCTCGAACTCGCCGTCGCCGACGACCGCCACGGCCACCAGCGAGGGGTTGTCCATCGCCGCGCCGTAGGCGTGCGAAAGGACGTATCCGAGTTCACCGCCCTCATGGATCGATCCGGGCGTCTCGGGAGCGACGTGACTCGGGATGCCGCCGGGGAAGGAGAACTGCCGGAACAACGCACGCAGCCCGTCGCGGTCACGGCCGATCCGCGGATAGACCTCGCTGTAGGTGCCGTCCAGGTATGCCGATGCGACCGCCGCAGGACCACCGTGTCCGGGACCGACCAGGAAGATCGCGTTCACGTCACGTTGCCGGATGAGCCGATTGAGGTGCGTGTAGATCATGTTCAGTCCGGGTGTGGTCCCCCAATGCCCGAGCTGTCGGGGCTTGATGTCGTCAGGCTCCAGGTCTCGCTCGAGAAGGGGGTTGTCCACCAGGTAGATCTGCCCGACGGACAGATAATTGGCAGCTCGAAACCATGCGTCGAGAGCGGAAACTTCGTCGGGCGGGAGCGTCATACCCCTGAGCGTGGCCCGACCTCGCTGCGCGGACCAGGGACCATCGTCACGTCCGCGACTCACAGCTCCCCGGCATAACTGCGCCACCGGTAGTGCTCCCTCGCCGGCGCTTCGTCGATCGCGTGCGGCACGACCACCACGGCGCATTCGCACGCCCGACTGCAGTACTCGACCACGGATCCGGTCGCCGTGTCGTGAATGACCGGCACCTGTCGTCGGCCGATGACCAGTAGTGCCGCTCCGTGCGAACTGTCGACGAGGCCCGTCGCCACCGCACCGACGACGCACCGTCGAGCGACCGATGGTGGGTCCGGCACTTTCTCCGACGCCGCCTCGATGAGGCGGTCCTGCATGCGCTCGACCGAGTCGTGATCCAGGTCCGGGTTCGCCAGCACGGTGACCACCTCGACGGCACAGTCGCGGATGATCGCCTCCTCCATGGCCCATCGCAACGCGTCGTAGGCCGCCCCGGGGCCATCGAGACCTACGACTATCCGGCCTGTTCCGCCCATTGCCCTGTCCTTTCGCAGAGGGACCTTGTCGCACCAGCGTTCGCCACGCGGCCAGGACGCAGCCAGGGCGTTTGGTCCCTGTCGAGACGAAGGACTTTCGCCCCTGCGCAGCGGTACCCCAGCGCGCGATGGTGCAGGTATGACGGTTGCTGCGGTTGTCCCGCGCCAGGGGAACGAGCCGTCGGTGGTCGCCGCAGCGTCCCTGGCGGCGTCCGACGTGATCGCGTCCGTCGGCTCGAAGCCGACCGTCGGGCTCTCCGCCGCCGAGGCCGACCGCCGTCTCCGCGAGATCGGACCGAACGCGGTGGCCACGCACCGGGCGCGACTGCTGCCGCTGTTGTGGCGCCAGGTGAACTCGCCCCTGCTGCTGCTGTTACTCATCGCCGCAGCCGCCTCCTACTTCGTCGGCGAACGCAGTGACGCCGTCATCATCGGGGTGATCATCGCTCTGTCGGTCGGCCTCGGGCTGGTCAACGAGT
Organism: Flexivirga sp. G2; assembly: GCF_055397625.1. Classification (NCBI taxonomy): domain Bacteria; kingdom Bacillati; phylum Actinomycetota; class Actinomycetes; order Micrococcales; family Dermacoccaceae; genus Flexivirga; species Flexivirga sp. G2. The sequence goes on along the minus strand of NZ_AP039675.1, from coordinate 95,799 downwards.
ACCGGGCGGAGCGTGCCGCTGCGGCGTTGCACTCGGCACTCCGCCATACGACCGTCGTGACACGTGACGGCAGGCAGTCCACCGTGGACGTCACCGCACTCGTGCCCGGCGATCTGGTGCGCATCGGGCTCGGCGACATCGTGCCCGCAGACCTACGGCTGCTGACGGTCGACGACCTCGAGTGCGACGAATCGGTGCTCACCGGTGAAGCGCTCCCGGTCACGAAGTCGGTCGAACCGGCAGCACCCGGCACCGTTCTGGCGGAGCTCGGTTGCTGCGCGCTGATGGGCACGGTTGTCAGTGCGGGCAGCGGGCACGGCGTCGTGGTCGCGACGGGACGCAACGCGGAGTTCGGCAAGCTCGCCGCGGGTCTGGCACACCGCCAGACCGAGACCGAGTTCCAGGCCGGGCTGCGCCGGTTCTCGACGCTGCTGCTGGTGGTCGCCGCCACCCTGACCAGCGGCATCTTCGCGGTCAATGTCGTACTGCATCGCCCGTTGATCGACTCGTTGTTGTTCTCGCTGGCGATCGCAGTCGGCATCACGCCGCAACTGCTCCCCGCCGTGGTCTCCACCAGTCTCGCCGCCGGGTCTCGGGAGATGCGGCACCTGAAGGTCCTGGTCAAGCGGCTCGTGTGCATCGAGGACCTGGGCGATCTGGACGTGATCTTCACCGACAAGACCGGCACTCTCACCGTCGGGCAGGTGAGCTTCGAGCGGACGGTGCCGGTGGGCACGGATCCGCCGAGCGAGGTGTTGCGCTGGGGACTGCTGTGCACCGAGACCGACCCGCAGGGACGGGCGATCGGCGGCAACCCGCTCGATCGTGCGCTGTGGCAGGGCGCGCCGGCAGACCTTGCGGCCTCCGTGCAGGCCACCTACGAGACGTTGTCCGTCCTGCCGTTCGACCACGACCGCACGATGGCGTCAGTGATCGTCCGAGACACAGCCGGCACGACGACACAGATCACCAAGGGCGCCCCGGAGCGGGTGCTGGAGCGCTGCGTCGACCTACCACCGACAGCGGTGGCCCAGCTCCGGACGGAATTCGCGGCGGGCAACCGGGTCGTCGCCGTGGGAGTGCGCGATGCAGTCGCGTCCGGCCGGCTGGAGGCCGCGGACGAGCACGGACTGCGACTCGCCGGATTCCTCGTCTTCCTCGATCCGCCCAAGCCCGGTGCGGATGCTGCGCTGCACCGACTCGCCGAACTCGGCATCGAGGTGAAGGTTGTCACGGGCGACAACGCCGACGTCGCCATACGGGTGTGCGAGGAACTCGCCCTGCCCTGCACGGCCGCCCTCACCGGTCGCGAGATCGCGACGATGGACGACGAGACCCTGGCGGCCTCGATCGAACGAACAACCGTCTTCGCCCGGGTGAGCCCGGAGCAGAAGACGCGGATCGTGCAACTGCACCGGCACAGCGGACACGGTGTCGGCTTCCTCGGCGACGGGGTGAACGACGCACTCGCTCTGCACAACGCCGACGTCGGTATCTCTGTCGACTCCGCCACCGACGTCGCCAAGGACGCCGCCGACATCATCCTGTTGGAGAAGGACCTCGACGTGCTCGCCGACGGGGTCGCAGCCGGCCGCCGGATCTTCGCGAACACGATCAAGTACGTACTGATGGGAACCTCGAGCAACTTCGGCAACATGTTCTCCGCAGCCGGCGCGTCGACGTTCCTGCCGTTCCTGCCCATGCTGCCGTCGCAGATCCTGCTCAACAATCTGCTCTACGACACCAGCCAGCTCGCGATCCCGACCGACCGGGTCGACGACGAACAGGTGCGACGCCCGGCGCACTGGGACATCGCCCTGATCCGCCGGTTCATGCTCGTCTTCGGCCCGATCAGCTCCGTGTTCGACTTCCTCACCTTCGGCGTCATGCTCTGGGTCTTCCATGCGCAGGCGACGGAGTTCCGATCCGGTTGGTTCGTCGAATCGCTGGCGACCCAGACCCTGGTTATCTTCGCGATCCGCACCCGCCACATCCCGTTCCTGCGAAGTCATGCCAGCGTCCCGCTCACCGCATCCGTGCTCACAGTGGTCTGCGTCGGTGCCCTCCTGCCGCTGAGTCCGCTCGCGGCGCCGTTGGGCCTGGCGTCGCTGCCGCCGCTGTTCTTCCTCGCGCTGCTTGCCATGGTCGGCTGCTACCTGATCCTCATCGAGCTGGGCAAGCGGCTCTTCTACCACGCCGCACCTCACACGGCCGCGCCCCGCAGCTTCACCCACCGCCGCCGGGTGCGGCGCCGGTCCGCACGATTCGTCGCTGTGCCGGGACGTGGGTCAGCGCGTCCGCCGCGGCATTGACAGTGCCCCGAGCAGCAGCGCGCCGAGTCCGAAGAGCACGAGGACGAGCACATTGCGCAGCACGTCACCGGCCGGCGCTGCCTGGTCGCGTATGGCGCTCAGCGCGCGCACGGCATACGTCATCGGCAGGATGTCGGAGGACAACTGCAGGGCGCGCGGCATCGAGCTGTGAGGGACGAGCAGGCCGCAGAGATAGATCTGCGGCCCGATCACCAGGGGCATGAACTGCACGGCCTGGAACTCGGTGCGGGCGAACGCACTGGCGAGCAGCCCGGTCGCGACGCCGACGATCGCCGACGCAGCAGCCACCAGCAGCACCCACGCGATCGGGCCGGCGGTCGTCACGCCCAGTCCCCAGACGCTCACCGCGACGAGGACGACCGACTGGACGACCGCGGCCAGCGCGAACGAGATCCCATAGCCGGCAAGCAGATCCGCACGATGCAAGGGAGTGGTCCACAGCCGTTCGAGGGTGCCGGACGTGCGTTCGCGCAGCATGGCGACCGAGGTGATGAGGAACATCACCAGCATCGGGAGGATCCCGAGCATCGTCAGCGCGATGCGGTTGAAGAGCGGCCCGCCGTCATACACGAAGTAGAGCAACGTCAGCAGCAGCGCCGGCACGACCACGATCAGCGCGACGGTGCGGGGATCGGCACGCAACTGTTGCAGGATGCGCCGGACGGTGGCGGCGAGCGCCCGCGAACTCATGTCGTGCCCCGGGCCCGGATCAGCCGGAGGAACCCTTCGTCGTACGACGAGGTGCCGGCACGTTCGAGCAGCTCCGCAGGACTCAGCTGGTCGAGCAGGCGCCCGTCGCGCATCAGCAGCAAGCTGTCGCAGCGCGCGGCCTCGTCCATCACGTGGCTGGAGACCAGCAGGGTGACGCCACGCTCGGCGAGGGACTGCATGTGGTGCCACAGTTCCACGCGCGTGACCGGGTCCAGCCCGACGGTGGGTTCGTCGAGGATCAGCAGGGTCGGTTCGCCGACCAGCGCACACGCCAGCGACGCCCGGCTCGCCTCCCCGCCGGAGAGCCGTTCGACACGACGGTCGGCGAGTGCGGCGAGCCCGACGGCGGCGATCGCGCGGGCGGCCGCCACCCTGTCGTATCCCTGCAGCGCGGCGAAGTACGTCGCGTTCTGCCGGACGGTCAGGTCCCGATAGATGCTCAGTGTCTGGGTGACGTAGCCGATGCGCCGGTGCAGCCGTGGGGAGCCGGGTTGCACGCCCAGCACGGTGAGTCGCCCCGCCTGGACCCGCTGGACGCCCACGATCGCCCGCATGAGAGTGGTCTTCCCGCAGCCGGAGGGGCCCATGAGACCCACCACCGTCCCACGGGGTACGTCGAACGAGACATCGTGCAACACAGGGGTCCGGCGCAGCGAAACCTGCACGTGCTGTGCCCGCACCGCGTGGCCGCCGCCGTTCGACATGTCGTCACCACCGGTTCCAGATCAGGTCGGGCGGACCGGGGCGACGGGGAAGCGGCGGCCGCTGAGGGTGTCCAGGCGGATCTGCATCAGGTGGGGCTTGGCGCCCGGCTCCCACGGCCGGACCGGCGGATCGGTCAGCGTCAGCAGGTCGTGCAGTCGCGCCACCTTGGTGGCCATCCCGATGGCCAGGACGCTCCAGACCGTGCCGGTCCTCTCCAGCCCGTCGACCTCGAAGGCAACCGTCCTGCCGAGCGCCTCGGTGAGCTTGGTGCCGGACCCGGTCCGGAACAAGATCCTGTCCTCGTGCACGACGTGATTCACCGGGTAGATCTCGGGTCGGCCGCCCACGATGATGCCCAGTCTGCCGACCGGCACCGAGCCGACCAGACCCAGGCACCGGTCACGGTCGAGGTGCTCGGGAGCCAGATAGGTGGTCGGCTGCATGGGCTGAGTATGCCGAGGCGGCCGCCCTGCCCGGAGGGCCTTTGGTCCCTGGGTGGCCGAGGATGCGCACGTCATTCCTGCCCTGCGCTGCCCTGGCCTTGCCGCTGCCGCGCCCCGCGTCAGGCATTGCCGGACCACGCAACCGGTGTATGTCGCGGTCCGATGCGAGGACGTTCGTCCCTCCCGGACACCGGGTGCGCGGCGCACCCTGGAGATGTCCACCGTTCTGCTGGGTGAAGGGAGCGAATGATGGATGTCAACGTGCCACTGGGAGCGGTGCTCGTCGGCCTCGACGGCTCGGGCGCAGGGTCCGCGGCGCTGGACTGGGCGGCAGCCGAAGCTCGTCGGCGGCACTGGCCACTGCACCTGATGCATGTGCTCGACGAGTCGCAGCGGGTCTGGCCGACATATGCCTTGTCGCAACGTGCGACAGCGCCGGTGGTCAGCGACGCGCTCAGCTGGCTCGCCGCGGCGAACGACGGGTTGGACATCACCTGGTCGCAGGTGATCGGTGACCCGGCGACGGTGCTGGCCACCGCCGCACGGGTCGCCCGCCTCGTCGTCGTCGAGTCGCGTGGGCGCGGCGCCGCGGCCGACGCGTTCCTGGGATCGACGACCACCCATCTCATCGCGCAGACCCACTGTCCGGTTGCGGTGCTGCGGGCCGACACGGCGATCCCACCAAGGGGAGCGCCGGTGGTCGTGGGTCTGGAGTACGGCAGGCCGTATGTCGGTGCACTCGAGACGGCGTTCGAACAGGCGAGCAGTCGCCATGTCGACCTGATCATCGTGCACACGTGGCGAGCAGAAGCGCCCACCATGACGGGCGAGGCCGACCTCCGGGACACCTCGATGGCTGAGGCACACCATTGCGAGACAGATCTGCTGCGCAGGAGCATCGCCGAAGTCGCGCGCAGTCACCCCTACCTACGGATCACCACCCATGCCGTGCCGGACGGCGCCGTTGAGGCCCTGTGCCGCTACGCGGCCGAGGCGTCACTTCTGGTCGTCGGATCGCGCGGCCACCGGAAGAGCGGCGGCGCCGTACTCGGCTCGGCCAATCAGAACCTGATCCGGTTGGCCCCCTGCCCCGTGCTCGTCGTACGGGACGGCCGCAAGCCGTTGTTCTCGTCCTCTCGGCAGACAGCGGCGGGCGCGTCCTGATGGCCCCACCGACGACCGCGGACTGCTCAGCCGGCGACCGGGCCACGATCGGCGCGGCCGAACTGTCGCGATGAGAATCCTCGTTGTCAACGCCGGCTCGTCGTCCTGCAAGGTGCAGCTGATCGATCCCACGTCGGGCAACCAGGGCGAAGCGGCCGGCGCCGTCGAGCGGCTCGGAAGTCGCGACGCCAGATACCGCGTGCGGTGCGGAGCGCGTCGCGCCTCCGGTGCTGCCGGAGAACGCGGCGTGCAGGCGGCATTCGACCTGATCGTCGGGCAGTTCAGCACTCTCGGACTCGACCTGGCCACTGATCCTCCCGTCGCGATCGGGCACCGAGTGGTGCACGGCGGCCTTGCACAGAGCAGGCCGGCACGGATCGATGATCGCGTCCTCGCCGCCATCGAGGCAGCCGTGCCATTGGCTCCGCTGCACAACCCTGCGAACTTGGCCGGCATTCGGGCTGCACTTCGGGCGTTCCCCGACGTTCCGCAGGTCGCGGTCTTCGACACGGGATTCTTCACCGACCTTCCGGGAACCGCCGCGACGTACGCCATCGACCGGGCGGTGGCTGAACAGCACGGCATCCGCCGATTCGGTTTTCACGGGTCGTCGCACGAGTTCGTCTCGGTCGCGGGGCCGGAGTTCCTCCGCGTACCGGCGACCGACGTCCGGCAGATCGTCCTGCACCTGGGCAACGGCGCGTCCGTCTCGGCCATCGACAAAGGCATTCCGGTGGACACGTCCATGGGCATGACCCCGCTCGAGGGTCTCGTCATGGGCACTCGGGCCGGAGACCTGGACTCGGGTGTTCTGCTGCATCTACTACGCACCGGGAGATTCAGCAGCGACACCCTGCAGGACCTGCTCACGCGACGCTCCGGTCTACTGGGGATGTCCGGGTCTGCGGACATGCGAGATGTCCTCGAGGCCGCCGACCACCGGGACGAAGCTGCGCAACTCGCACTCGACGTCATGGCTCACCGATTGCACAAGTACATCGGCGCATACACGGCGGTGCTCGGCGGACTCGACGTGCTGTCCTTCACCGCCGGAGTCGGGGAGAACAGCGAGAGAGTGCGTGCGATGGCAGTGGCCGGTCTCGAGCACCTCGGGATCACACTGGATCCGACGCGCAACGCCGTCGCTTCAGGTCGAACCAGGTTGATCTCGTCGCCGGACTCCGCCGTATCGGTCCTGGTCGTGCCGACGAACGAAGAGCTGCCGATCGCGCGACATACCGCTGAGGTCCTGTTCGACGCCGATCGACAGGCCGGGCCGTCCTGAGGCGTATGCCGGGGCAGATCGCCGATGAGCAGGCGCTCACTGCGGGTTCACGACCACATTCACATGGTGCTGTTCTGGTGCGTGACGAAGGTGCTCAGCAGGTCGATCGCTCTGAACCGCCGGCCGGTGAGGGTCTCGGGGTGGATGCGCAGCAGGTGCGGCTTGGCACCGGGTTCCCACGGAAATACCGGCAGCCGCAGCAGATCCAGGACCTGGTGCAACTCGGCGACCTCGGTTGCCACTCCGCTGACCAGCACACTCCACGCGGTGCGCGTTGACTGGTCGAGGCCGTCGACCTCGAAGGAGACGTGCTGGCCCTTGGCCGCGTCCAGTTTGGTGCCCGAACCGGTTCGAAAGAGGACATCCCCCTGGAAGACCGTGTGATTGACCGGGTAGATCTCCGGTCGCCCCGCCACGATGACGGCCAGACGCCCGATGGGCGCCGATGCGAGCAGCTCGATGCACTGCTCGGAGGTCAGTTGCTGGGTTCGGGGGTGTGTCGATGACTGCATGTGCCCAGCCTTCCGCTGCGGTCGGATCAGCTGCAGGGTCTTTGGTCCCGGCCCGGCATACCGCTGAATAGGGGGGCGATCAGCCGATCTGGCGCTGCATGAATCCGAACACCGCCGCCGCACCCGCGATGAGAGCGAGCGCGAGGTACACCCCGAGCGCGGCGACGTTCAGCTGATCCGCCGGGAACGCGGAGAGGTGCTCGAACGGCGACCAGGAACGTGCCCAGCCGGGAAGGGAGAGCAGACCACCGAACTGGGCGACCGTGCCGGCCAGCACCAGGACACCCCAACTCACCGGCATCCACGCCGCACGTATGGCGAACAGGCACAGGCTGATCGCGACGACCGTCCACATCGCCGGGAAGGTCGCAACAGCCGATCGCAGCAACGGCGTCAGTGCCAGCCGGGACCCGGTCAGTCGATCGGCGCCCCAGACCGACAGCGCGAACAACAGCATCAACGCCGCAGGGAGAACGAGTGCCCACAGCAGGTATGGCGCCAGGAGACGCCGTCGGCTCAACGGGGTGGCGAGCAGCGGGTCGATCCGGCGGGCACGTTCCTCGGTGGCGAGGTGACCGGCGACGGAGATGCCGGCGGCGGTGGCGATGAGTGCGCAGACCGAGATCTCGGTCGCCAGATAGAGCTCGATGAAGGAACCCTGCCCACCACCGAGGCTGCGCAACATGCGCTGGACGGCCGCATCGGCCGACCCGGTGAGAGTGCTCGTCAGACTGCCCACGACAACACCCAAGGCCCCGAACGCGACCAGCCACCCGGCGACGCCTCCGCGCAGCAGGCGCCAGGTGAGCCCGGCCGGCCCGGCGATCCGTCCGCGCGCTCTGCCGGTCCGTTGCGGAAGTAGTCCGACACCGATGTCCCGGCGTCCCCGGAGCAGGTACGCGAGGAGCACCAGCACGATGCAGACGCCCAGCCCGGGTCCCAGCACCCAGTAGTTGTTCGCTCCGAACGGCTCGGCCTTCGTCGCCCAGCCGATCGGGCTCGACCAGGTGAGCGCAGGAGCCGCGAGGTCCCCGACCATCCGGATCAGGTACAGGACCGCCAGCGCGCTGAGTCCGAGTTGACCCGCGCCCCGGGTGCTGCCGGCGATCTGGACGCACACGGCTGCCAGGCCGGCACCGGTGCACCCGATCACCACCCAGCACAGGGCGAAACAGACCGCGCCGGCGACGGGTGATCCGACCAGGCACAGCCCGAGGGCGGCCAGGACGGCCCCGGACGCGACCGCTCCGACCGCAAGGAGCAGAGCGGCGGTGAGTGCGGCGTGCCGGCCGACGATCTGTGCCCCGACGAGTTCGGCCAGCCCGGACTCCTCGTCCGCGCGGGTATGACGTCGCACGATCACCTGGGCCAGGATCGCGAGACCCAACCCCGCCGGCAGCAGCGTCTTGGAGACACCGACGGCGTCGATCGAGGCCGGTTCGGGGAGCGATCCGTACAGCGCGACGAATGCCGGATTACGCATCGTGTCCAGCAGGCTCGCGGGAAGATGCGTGCCGGACGGATAGAGATTGCGGGTGGCGCGATCCGAGCCGGCCACCAGCACAGCCAGCAGAATCACCGTCACCGACACCATGAGTCGATCCCGGCGGACGGCGACTCTCAGCAGGGGACCGGTTCCCGCGAACCCCGTCATGGCGCGACCCGGAACTTCTCCAGGAACAGGTCCTCCAAGGATGGCGGGGTGCATGCGACTTCGGTGACACCGTGCGGGTTCAGGGCGGCGATCAGTCCCCCGACGTCGCTCGGCTCCGCGGTGAAGGTCACCCGGCAGCGCACCGGACCGGACCCCGGAAGGTCACCGACGGAGACGTCGTACATGCCGTGGAGCGCGGCCAGCTCGTGCTGCGTCGGGCCGGTCCGCAGGTCCAGGCGCACTCGGGTGCGGGCGGAATGTCGCAGCCGGCTCAGGCTGCCGCTGCTGATGGCCGTGCCACCGCGCAGCATGGTGACCGAGTCCGCGATCTCCTCCACATCGCTGAGGATGTGGCTGGACAACAGGACCGTCCGTCCCTCGCTCTTGCGCTCCCGCAGGATCTGCTGGAAGACGAGGGTCATCAGCGGGTCCAGCCCACGGGTCGGCTCGTCGAACAACAACACCCGGACGTCGGCGGCCAGGGCCGCCACCAGCGCGATCTTCTGCCGGTTGCCGGTGGAGTAGGTGTGCCCCTTCCGCGTGGGATCCAGCTCGAATCGTTCGATCAGCTCGTCGCGTCGTGCGCGTGGGACGCCTCCGCGGAGTGCACTGAGCAGGTCGATCGCCTCGCCCCCGGTGAGATTGGGCCACAGGGCGACGTCGCCCGGCACGTAGGCGAGCTGCCGATGCAGCTCGGTCGCCTGTGACCACGGATCGAGTCCGAGCACCCGCGCGCGGCCGGATGTCGCCCGCAACAGACCGAGCAGGATCCGGATGGTGGTGGATTTTCCGGCGCCGTTGGGTCCCAGCAGCCCGTGCACGTCGCCCTCGGACACCTGCAGATCCAGGCCCGCGAGCGCTGCCGTGTGACCGAACTTCTTGTGCAGGTCACGAATGGTGATCACGCTCACCGCGAGGTCTCGCACGCTGTCGGGTCCTGCTGCCGCGGGGCTTCCCACGGTTGTCGTGTTCATCGTCAGCACCGGAACAATCGACCGAGTGACCCCAGGATGCGACGGCACCGGCGCAGCCGTGGCGTCGGCTCCGGAGGTAGGCCGAGTCCGCGGGCCAGCTGTTCGATGCGCCGGAGCTTGTCCTGAAGTCGGTAGCCGTCGTCCTGCCAGCGGTGCCACTGCTCCCGGTTCCATCGCGACGGGCGTGCCCGCACCCACTGCTCGTGCGAGAAGCGCCAACAGGTGTCCTCGGCCATCAGGTGACTCAGGCAGGGGTCCGTGGTCGCTTCGAGGACGGTGAGGGTCCGACCGATCGTGGCGAGCCGAATACGGTCTCCGCCAACGCCTTTCACCGCAGCACGGACTCGCGGCGATCGGGGACCCGTCGCACCTGAGTGATGCACACCGAAGGGGTTGTCGAGGAAGAAGTCGCGATTCATGACGGCACCACGTCTTCGCGAAGGTGGGCCGACGCGTGCTGCAGGGCCGTTCCGACGGGGACCGTCACCGTGACCACGCCGTCCCGTCGTTCTCGGGTGGCATCGGGCAGTTCGTCCCGAATCACTTCCAGCATCTGCTGATTGGCCGGCTCGACATACGCCACCAGTGCCGACAGGTTCCGCCGGTCGGCGTCGTGCAGCAATGCCGCCAGGAGACGAGTACCGACGCCGCGCCCCTGCACGCCGTCGTCGACGGAGAGTCCGAACTCCGCACGATCGGCGCCGAGGCGATGGGTGGATCCGACACCCACGATGTCACCCGCTGCGTTGCCGGCGACGACCGCGAACAGGGTTCTGTCCGGGTCGCCCAACGCGTCGACGTACCCGTCGGCCAGCGAGGGCGACATGGCGAAGAAGCGCTGCTCGACGGACCGGTCGCCCCAACGACGGAACAGGGCGCGCACGGCTGTGGTGTCAGCGGTGTCGAACGGACGGATCCGGACGGATGCGGGTCGCACGGGTCTACCTCCTGAGCTGGGTGCCGGCCCTCAACGGGTCAGCACGACTTTGAGTGCGTTGGTGTCAGCGGCGCGGGAGAAGGCCTCGTACGCGGCCATGAACTCGTGCAGCGCGAAGCGGTGGGTGACGAACTCAGCGGTGCTGAGGCGACGCCGCTGCAGCAGCCGGAGGAGAAGCGGCGTCGAGAACGTGTCGACGAGTCCCGTGGTCACGGTGATGTCGCGCGGCCACAGCTCTTCCAGATGCAACGTGGCCGCCTTGCCGTGGACCCCGACGTTGGCGACCCGTCCGCCGGGACGGATCAGTCGGGCGCACAGCTCGAAGGTCCCCGGGGTCCCGACCGCTTCGATCGCGACGTCGGCGCCCAGCCCGTCGGTGAGATCGCGAACGATCGAAAGCGGGTCGTCCTGCGAGCTCCGGACCGTGACGTCGGCGCCGAACCGTCGAGCAGCCGCCAGCCGGGCGGGTGCGAGGTCCACCGCGACGATCCGCGAGGGGCTGAACAGTCGTGCGGACTGTATGGCGGACAGGCCGATCGGGCCGGCACCGACCACCACGACGGTGTCGCCGGGTCCCACATGTCCGTTGAGCACGCCGACCTCGTATCCGGTGGGTCCGATGTCGGCGAGCATCAGCGCCTCCTCATCGTTCACCTCCGCGGGGATGAGGTGGGTGGACCGATCGGCGAACGGGATGCGGGCGTATTCGGCCTGTGTGCCGTCGATGGTGTGGCCGAGGATCCAGCCACCGCCTCCCAGGCAGAGTCCGTACCGCCCGCGCCGGCAGTAGTCGCAGTTGCCGCAGGCCGTGATACAGGAGATGAGGACGCGGTCGCCGACGGAGCGGGTGCTCACGGCCGAGCCCACCGAGACGACGGTGCCCACTGCTTCGTGACCGAGAATTCGCCCGGCGGTGACCTCCGGTACGTCACCACCGAGGATGTGCAGGTCGGTCCCGCAGATCGTGGCAGCGTCGATCTGCACGATCGCGTCAGTGGGCGCCTGGATCGTCGGCCGCGGCACTTCGTCCCAGGACTTGTGACCGTTCCCGTCGTAGACGACCGCTCTCATCGTCGTGCCGCCGGAGGAAGCTCCGGAAGTGGTTGTGATCGTTGATGATTCGCTACTGGTCGTCATGACGTCTCCATCCGGTGGTTGACCTGCTCCGACCAGTCCAGCCCCTGTGAACCGGCGCGCACAGGGACCAATGGCCCACTTCCGGAGCATCGTTGTCGCGGGACGTTCGTCCCTGCCGGACGTGCTGCGTTCGACGGACGCTGGAGCCCTGAACGCATTGACGGCAACGCATTGACGGAAGGAGTTCCTGATGGACACTGCTGTCCCCCTGGGAGCGGTACTGGTCGGATTGGACCAGTCCGCGGAGAGCGCACGAGCCCTCAGTTGGGCGGCCACCGAGGCGCGCCGACGGCACTGGCCGCTGCACCTCATGCACGTGGTCGACGACGAGGCCTGGGTCTACTCGAGCACCACCTCCCGTCCGATGCGTTCGGTCGTCCGGGACGCGCTGGTGATGCTCAGCGATTGGCACCCCGACCTGCAAGTCACCTGGTCCCAGCCGGCCGGCGATCCCGCTGCCGCACTGGCGAGCGGCTCCCGAAGCGCACGCGTCACGGTCGTCGGCTCCCGAGGACACGGCGCCGTCGGCGACGCAGTGCTCGGATCGACCACGACCCGGCTCATCGCGCAGACCCGATGCCCGGTGGCCGTGCTGCGCGCGGACACCCCGATACCGCGGCCGGGCGCGCCCGTCGTCGTCGGCGTCGGATACGACCGATGCTTCGGACCGGTCCTGGCCGCAGGCTTCGCGGAGGCCGGTGACCGGCATGTCGATCTCGTCGTCGTACACGCCTGGCAACTGGACGCCTCGACGATCGTGGACGGCCTCGAGTTGCAGGGCCTGCCGATCCGGGAGGCGCAGGAGCACCAACTCGCGCTGCTGAACCGCACCATCGCCGACCAGGCGCACAACCATCCCGACGTCGAGGTGACCGCCCATGCGGTTCAGGACGGCGTCGCCCATGCGCTGGCCCGCTTCTCCGCCGACGCCGCGCTCCTGGTGGTCGGGTCGCGGGGGCGTGGTGAGATCGGCGGCGCCGTACTCGGTTCGGTCAGTCAGAGCGTGATCCGAACCGCCACGTGCCCGGTGCTGGTCGTGCGCGACGGGCGAACGTCACTCCGGACGGCACCGGACGAGAACACGGCGGGAGCATCGTCATGAACCCGATCGAGCACGCCGACACCTCGACCCACCGCACAGGGGTCCCCGGTCGATCGACGACGATCCCGGCGCACGCGATCGTCGTCGGTCTCGACCATTCACCGCAGAGCACCGCCGCGCTGGAGTGGGCCGCTGCCGAGGCCGTCCGACGCGACCTCCCGGTGCATCTGCTGCACGCGGTGCAGTCGCCGCTGTGGCTGGGGCCGGACGGCGTCGACGACTACGAGCCGGAACCATCGGGGTGCGTCGCCGACGCACGTAGGGCGTTGGCCGACAGTTACGCCACACTGGCCGTCACCTGGAGTCAGCCGTATGGCGACCCGCTGCCGGCGTTGACCTGGGCGTCACGTTTTGCCACCTTGCTCGCGGTCGGCACCCGTGGCCGAGGGCCGGTCCGCCAGGTCGTCGGGGGGTCGACCGCGGTCGAGTTGATCGCCGACGCACACTGCCCGGTCGTCGTCTCGCGGACTCCGCTGCGCAAGGTGCAGGAGTCCGACCCGGTCGTCGTGGGCCTCGAGGGCCGCCCGAGTGACGGCGATGCGCTGCGCGCCGCATTCCTGGCCGCTGACATCCACCGGCGCCCGTTGGTGGTCGTGCACGTCACGGACTACGGCTTCCTGGAGCGCGCTCGGATCGAGCAGCTGGTGGCCGCCGAACGACGAAATCATCCGACGAACAGTGTGAACGTGCTTGTGAAACGCGGCGATCCGGCCGACATACTGCTCACGAGCAGTGCGAACGCATCATTGTTGGTGCTGGGTTCGCACGGTCGCCACGAAGCCGCGGGGGCGCTGTTGGGCTCGGTCGGACAGGCCGTCCTGCGACGGGCCGTCTGCCCGGTGTTGATCGCGCGAGAAGGCACCCTGCGTCCGTTCGACGCGACGGTCACCGAGGACGGCGCCGATGACGAATAGTCGTATGTCGGTCACGCTCGGCTTCGAGGGCGCAGTGGGCACCGTCACCGGGAGCTCGTTCCTGTTGCGGCGCGGGGCGCGCGAAGTGCTCGTCGACTGCGGGATGTACCAGGGCGATCGGCAATGGCGCCAACGGAATTGGGAGCCGCTGCCGTTCGTCGCCGCGGGCATCGACGGGGTCGTGCTCACGCATGCGCACCTCGACCATTGCGGTCGCCTGCCGGTGCTGACCCGGGCGGGCTACCGCGGACCCGTCTGGTGCACCCCCGGGACGGCGCGTCTTGCGCCCCTCGTGCTGCGTGACAGCGCGCACCTGCAGGAGCACTACGCGCAAGCAGCTTTCACCGGCCACTTCAGCAGGCACCGCGCGCCGGCGCCGCTGTATCGAGCCGGCGACGCGGACGACGCCAGCAAGTTGCTCTCACCCGTCGAGTACGGGGCTGCGCAGACCATTGTCGACGACATCACCGTCACCTTCTCGCGCGCCGGGCACATCCTCGGCGCAGCGTCGGCGCTGGTCGACGTCGGCGGTGAAACCGTATTGTTCTCAGGGGATCTCGGCAGGACCAACCACCCCATCCTGCTGCCGCGCCAACCACCTCCCGCGGCGCGCACGGTGGTCCTGGAGTCGACATACGGCGACCGCTCGCACACACCGGTGGCCACCGCGCACGAGGTCCTCGCGCAGACCGTCCGCGACACGGTCCGACGTGGTGGGTCCGTCCTCATCCCGGCCTTCGCACTGGACCGGACCGAGATCGTGCTGCGCACGCTGAACGAGCTCACCCTCGGCGGACAGATCCCACGTGTGCCGGTGTATGTCGACAGCCCCATGGCCCTGGCCGCCTGGGAGATCTATCGCGACCCGGCGATGCGCTCCGAACTGCGCACGGACCTGACGTCCGCGATCGCCGATGACCTCGACCTGCGGTTGGCGCGGACCGCCGAGGAGTCCATCGTCCTCAATACCCCACCCGAACCGTCGATCGTGGTCTCCGCATCGGGGATGGGGACGGGCGGCCGGGTCGTGCACCACCTGCTGAGCATGTTGCCGCGCGCCGGCGACGCGGTCGTTCTCACCGGCTACCAGGCCTCGGGCACCCCGGGGCGGCTGCTCGCCGAAGGCGCCACTGCGCTCAAGCTGTACGGCCGGTACGTGCCGGTCCGGGCGACGGTGGTCGCCGACGAGGGCTTCTCCGTGCACGCGGATGCCGATGAACTCGTGTCCTGGGTGAAGGAACTGCCCGCGGCACCGGAGGTGATCTACCTGGTGCACGGGGAGGATCGTTCACGACAGGCCCTCGCACGCCGGATCCGCGAGGCGACCGGGTGGTGTGTGGTCACGCCGAGCCTCGGCGAGACCGTCCGGCTCGACGGCTAGGCGGACGACCGGTGGGCCGTCACCGGCCGGCGAGCGGACCGGCAAGATGCCCGCCGCTCACGGTGATGCGCCGCCCGGTGACCGAGTCCGGCTCGATGCGCAGGAAGCACGGTTTCGGGCCTTCCTGCCAGGGGAAGATCGGCAGTTGCAGTGCGTCGACGACGTCGTGCAACCGATCGACCGAATGGGCACGGCCCTTGATCACCACACTCCAGCTCTGGGCGTGCTC
The DNA here is from genome assembly GCF_055397625.1 of Flexivirga sp. G2. Lineage (NCBI taxonomy): Bacteria > Bacillati > Actinomycetota > Actinomycetes > Micrococcales > Dermacoccaceae > Flexivirga > Flexivirga sp. G2. Next base: position 80,318 of record NZ_AP039675.1, on the reverse strand, counting down.
GGCGTCATACCCGTCGACCTCGAAGGCCACCGCCTGCTTGTCGGACGCCGCCAGCTTCGTGCCGGGGCCGGTGCGCAGCATGATCGTTCCGTGGTCGACGACGTGGTTGACCGGGAAGATGTCCGGATGACCGTCAACGGTGACCGCCAGGCGTCCCACCGGGACGGACCGGACCAGTGCCCAGCACTCGGAGAGGGACAGGTTGACGGTGTGTGTGTCGCTGCTTGTGTTCATGACAACGACGGTCCTCGGCGGGTCGGTGTCGTCCCAGGGTCATTGGTCCCGCTTCTGCCCTTCCTCGGGATGTGTGGCCGCGAAGACCGCCGCCTGGGTACGGCGTTCCATGCCGAGCTTGGCGAGGAGCGACGTGACGTAGTTCTTCACGGTCTTCTCGGCCAGGTGGAGCGTGTCGGCAATCTGCTTGTTGGTCATGCCCCGGGCGATGTGGTCCAGGATGCGGCGTTCCTGGGGCGTCAGGAGCTGTAGCCGGCGGTCGGTCGTGTCGGGTTCCTGCCAGGAGCGCCGCAACTGTTCCACTTCGTGGTCCTGCAGCAGATCCCGACCGTTGGCCACCGCGCGAACCGCATCCGTCAGGCTCGGGCCCTTGATGTCCTTGAGCAGGTAGCCCGCCGCTCCGGCGAGCACCGCTGCCTGCAGGGCGCGCGCATCGTTGTACGACGTGAACATCAGGGCCTTCATGGTCGGCAGCGCGGACCGGGCATCGCGGCACACGTCGACACCCGACCCGTCCGGCAGACGGACATCGAGCAGCGCGACGTCGGGGGCCGACAGCACGATCTCGCGGAGGGCGTCGGCAGCGGTGCCGGCCTCGCCGACGACCTCGAAGTCCGGTTCGGCGGTCAGCAGGTCCCGGATCCCACGCCGCACCACCTCGTGATCGTCGAGCAGGAAGATTCGTATCGTCATGCGCGTCCTACCTGTTCTGCCGGTCCCGTCGAGCCTCCGCTCAACGGGATGCACCATGCCAGCTCGGTCCCGGCCGGTGTGACCGACCGGACGCCGAACGACCCGCCGCGCGCCTTCGCACGCCGGGCGAGGTTGTCCAGACCGCTGCGCCGCGAGACGGTCCCGATCCCGGTGCCGTTGTCGCGCACCCTCACGCTCAGCTCCTGCGAGCATTCGACGCGGACGGATGCGTGATCCGCTTCCGCGTGCCGGGCCACGTTCGACAGCCCCTCCCGCACGACGGCCAGCACGTCGGCGAGGATCTCCGCCGGCAGCCGGTCGATTGGTCCTTGCAGGGAGATCTCGGGGCGGAACCCCAGGGCGGACGTGAGCGCGGTGATCAACTCCTGCACAGCCTGCTGTGCGGTCGATGCTTCGACATCGTGCAGCTCGAAGATCGCGTGCCGGATGTCCTTGATCGCCCGATCCAGGTCGTTGACGGCGTCGTCGACCCTGGCCCGGACCGTCGGATGCGTCGCCAACTGGCTCGCGGCCTGCAAGGACAGACCGGTGGCGAACAGCCGCTGGATGACGTGGTCGTGCATGTCCCGGGCGATCCGGTCCCGATCCTCCAACAGCACCAGACGAGACTTGTCCCGCTGGGCCCTGGATGCTGTCAGGGCGAGACCGGTCTGGCCGGCCAGCGCCGCCAGCAGTTCGAGCATCTCGGCGGCCACGGATCCGCGGTCCCTGTCCCAGACGACCACCAGGACTCCGACGTCCTCGGTGCCGACGACGACCGGCATGACTGCGACGTCGCCGTCCCCGTCACCCAGCACGGCAGCCACTTCGCCGACCAGGGCGGCAGTCGCGTCCGGTGCGGGTTCCTCGGACCTGTTGATCAGCACCGGCTCGCCCTCTCGGACGAGGGTGCTCCAAGCGGGCGCGGCGAGCACGATGTCAGCAGGCTGCGCGCCCACCTTGCACGTGGCGACATGCAGGTGGCCGAGTTCGTCGTGCAGCGCGACGAAACCGTCGCGCGCATACGCGTGCTCCACGGCTGCAGCCACCAGGAACCGCATGGCGTCCCGTTCGCTGGATCCTTCGAGCAGGCGCTGGCTGAGCTCATTGCTCGTCTCCACCCAGGCCCGTTGCCGACGGGTCCGCTCGTACAGGCGAGCGTTGTCGATCGCGATGCCCGCCGCAGCGGCGAGCGCCACCAGGATGCTTTCGTCATCCGCGGTGAACTCGGTGCCGTCGGACTTCTCGGTCAGGTAGATGTTGCCGAACACCTCGTTGCGGATCCGGACCGGCGCCCCCAGGAAGGTGTGCATCGGAGGGTGGTGAGGGGGAAACCCGTAGCTGGCGGGATGCGTGGCCAGGTCCGCCAGGCGCAACGGTTGCGGCTCGTGGATCAGCAGGCCGAGCACACCGTTCCCGTGCGGCAGATCTCCGATCGCGGCTCTCTCCTCGGGGCTGAGTCCTCGGGTGACGAATTCGACCAGGTGTTCCCGATCGCGATCCAGGACACCCAGGGCGCCATACCTGGCGTCGACCAGTTCGCATGCGGCGCGCACGATCCGCGACAGGACATCGCTCAATTCGAGGTCGGCCGTCACCGCGACGACCGCGTCCAGCAGGTGCGCAAGCTGTTCGTGGGAACGGAAGCGTTGCGTCGCACGGGCGCGCAGTTCTTCGATCAGGTCGTCCAGACCGAGTGTGGACGGTGTCACCAGGGACCGGGCGTGGTCAGAACCGTCTTCGGGGCTCTGCATGGAGACCAGCCTAGAACCGGGAAGCCGGTCACGAAACGGATTCGGGACCTTCGCCCCTCACCCGCTCGGCGCGCTCGATCGATCCTGAATACCTGCGGCACCACCCGGAAGCGCGGTCGAGGAGGCCTTCCATGAGTAACCACATCCCGAGCAATGCGGTCGTCGTCGGAGTCGATGGATCCCGGGAAAGCTGGAATGCGCTCCGCTGGGCCGCCGACCGGGCGGCGGAGGCAGCCAGCCCATTGCATGTCATGCACGCCGAGGGCGCGCTGTACTCCACCTACGGTCCGACGCCCGACGTCAACCCCATCGACAACATCTGCGACGAAGCCCTCGGCATCGTGCAGCACCACCATCCGGATCTTGCCGTCACCTGGTCACAACCTGCCGATTCACCGGTCAACGCGCTGGTCGACGCCTCCATCGTCGCTGGTGAGATCGTGCTCGGGACAAGGGGATTGGGCGCCGTTCGTGGCGCCGTACTCGGCTCGGTAGCCACCCGCGTCTCCGCCGCCGCGCACTGCCCGGTCCTGGTCATCCGAGCAGCCTTCACCGAACTTCAGTCACGGGGACCGGTCGTGGTGGGTGTCGACCTGCGACCCGATGGCGTCGCCGCACTCGACTTCGCCTTCGCCGAGGCCGACCGCCGTGGACTCGGCGTGGTCGCCGTGCTGTGCTGGCAACTGGACCGCATGGATTTCGCCAGCGGCATCCCGATGCCGGGCGGAAACATGGCGGCGGCCCAGGAACACCATCGCGGGTTGCTGAGGAAGGCGCTGGCCGGGCCGTCCGCACGCTATCCGAGCGTTCGGGTCACTCCTCGGGTCGAATGCGCCCCCACCGCCGAAACGCTCGTCGAGCACAGCACCAACGCGTCGCTGCTCGTCGTGGGCACTCGGGGCCACCGGGAGGTCACCGGCCTCGTGCTCGGAGCCGTCAGCCAACGGATGATGCGCCGCGCGCTGTGCCCGGTCGCCGTGGTCTCCCACACCCGCGCCGAACAAGCCGGCGGCGGGCACGACCAGAGCCACACCTCGGCATGAAGACATCCCGGAGAGCAGGAGGAGGTGCTCGGCGGGAGGATCCACCATGACGTACCTCTGGATGGCTGCGGCGGTGTTCGGCATCAACCTGATCCCCGCCTTCGGGCCACCGACCTGGGCGGTGCTGGTGCTCTTCTACCTGCGCGACGATCTGTCCGAGGTCCTGTTGGTCCCGACCGGTGCGGTGGCCGCGGCCGCCGGCAGACTCGCGCTCGCCGTCGGCACCCGAGCGCTGGGCCGACACCTACCCGCCGGGCGGCGACACAACCTCACGGCGGCCGGTTCGGTGCTGATGCGCCGACGGGCCGGATCCGTCGCGGGACTCATGTTGTTCGCGCTCTCACCGATCCCGTCGGCGCAGCTGTTCGAGGCCGCCGGGCTGATGCAGGTCCGCCTGGTCCCGCTCACGGCATCGTTCTTCGCCGGGCGACTGGTGAGCTACAGCCTGTATCTCGGGGGAGCACACCTGGTGAAGGGCACCAGCACCGCGGATCTGATGACCTCCACTCTGACGTCTCCCGCGGGGGTGCTGCTGGAGGTCGCGATGCTGGCCGGGCTCGTGGCGCTGAGTCAGGTCGACTGGAGCAAACACCTCCGGTCCGCAGCACCGTCCGACGAGGCGAATACCCAACAGTCCCCGGGACTTTCGTCTCTGTCGGCAGCCCCTCGACCGCGCGACGCTGGCCATGACAGCAAGACCCGCTACGCCGGGCGAACCGAGGAGGACTTCATGAAACTTTCCGCGCAGACGCGAATCCGACGGGCACACCCGGCTCGGGTCGAGGTGCACACCACCACCGGTCGACCACCGTCGACGTCCGTCGGTCGCCGCTACCTGCTCGCTGCCCTCAGGCTCAGCCTGGGGTGGGTGTTCCTGTGGGCCTTCCTCGACAAGACGTTCGGGCTCGGGCACGACACGACCAGCAAGCAGGCGTGGATCCACGGCGGCAGCCCGACCTACGGCTTCCTGCACTTCTCCGCAAAGGGTCCGTTCGCCGGTCTCTACAAGGACATCGCCGGTCAGGGCTGGGCCGACTGGCTCTTCATGCTCGGCCTGCTCGGCATCGGAATCGGCCTGTGTGTCGGCGTCGCGATGCGCGCATCCGCGGTCGCCGCCGCAATCATGTTGGTGCTCATGTGGTCGGTCGTGCTCCCGCCGGCGAACAACCCGTTCATGGACGATCACCTCATCTACGCGATCGCGGTCCTGGCGTTGCCCGTGCTGCACGCGGACGAGGCCTGGGGCCTGGGCGCGTGGTGGAAGCGGACCGACATCGTGCGACGCTTCCCGATCCTCGGCTGACCCCCGACCAGGACGGCACACAGAACGGCATCCGGATCGGCATACAAAAGGTCCCGGGTCCGACATCCAGTGGATGTCGAGCCCGGGACCAAACGTGCGCGAGGGGGGATTTGAACCCCCACGCCCTTTCGGACACTGGCACCTGAAGCCAGCGCGTCTGCCGTTCCGCCACTCGCGCGAGTGCGGGGTCAAGTGTGCCCTGTCCGACCGCAGAACGCCAAATCGACGGGGTCCGTGAGACGTCAGCGGTCGGCCGGTGCCGATTCGGAAGGATCCCAGCGCGTATGCCGAGCCGTCATACGCCACACAGTTACCATGGCGTGCGCGGCTCGGCCGCCGCGGACAAGCGATCACGCACGACCCGGAGCAAGGAGGCGACCGTGGGCATCTTCGACAGACTGGAACGCAGCATCGAACGCGGCGTCAACGGCGTGTTCGCCAAGGCGTTCCGCTCCGAGGTCCAGCCCGTCGAGATCGCGAGCGCGATGCGGCGCGCGATGGACGACCGGGCGGTCAGCGCCGGCAAGGGCAAGCGGCACGTCGTCCCGAACCTCTTCGTCGTCGAGCTGTCCACCACCGACTACGAGGCGCTGGTCACCGAGCACGAGGACGAGCTGGCCGACGACCTCATCGCGACCGCGTCCGAGCACGCCGAGAGCCAGCGCTACCAGCCCGGCGGGCCGGTCAGCGTGCAATTCGCCGAGGACGAGAACCTCGAGACCGGTGTCTTCCGGCTGCGGCCGTCCAACGCCCGCCAGGTCCAGCCCGACATGCGCCGGATGCCGGAACGTATGCCGCCGGCCCGCGATGTCGACGACCCGCGCGCACCGCGCGGACAGGAGCCGGGTCAGCCGGGCGGACAGCGTCGGCCTGGTCTCGATACACCTCCCCCGCCCCGCTCCTCCGGCACTCGACCCGCAACTCCGGCTCCTCCGCTTCGCCCCTCCGGCTCCTCAGCCATCTCGACGGGCCCGGCCTCCGGCTACCCGTCGACCGGCAAGAGCGACCACCGGCCGTCACCGGCGGCACCGCGCAAGCTGCGCCAGCGACCGTGGCTGGACGTCGACGGCGACCGCTACACCCTGCTGGGTGCGATCACCGTGATCGGACGGGACGACGATGCCGACATACTGCTCGACGACCCGGGAATCTCGCGGCGGCACAGCGAGATTCGCATCACCTACGACGGCCCGCACCAGGTGATCACCATTCGTGACCTCGGCTCCACCAACGGCACCTTCGTCAACGGCGACCCCATCGGGACGCTGCACCTGCACGAGGGCGACCGCATCACCATCGGACGAACGCACCTGACGGTGCACGAAGGCGGGACCCGGTGAGCGAACTCACTCTCACCGCGATCCGGCTCGGATTGCTGGCGCTGCTCTGGGCGTTCATCTTCAGCATCGTCAGTGTGCTGCGCGGTGATCTTTACGGCACCCACGTCACCACGCGGTCCAGCGATCGCCGCAGCACCCCGGCCGCTCCGCAGCGTCCGGCGAAGCCGGTGCGTCGCGGCCCGACCCGGCTGGCGATCATCGAGGGCCCGATGCGCGGCGGCAGCATCCCGCTCACCGAGAACGGCGTGCTGATCGGCCGCAACCCGGAGTGCACCCTGGTGCTCTCCGACGACTTCGCCAGCGGCCGGCACGCCCGCATCTATGCCGGCGGCGACAGCTGGATGATCGACGACCTCGGCTCCACCAACGGCACCTACGTCGGTGGCGAGCGCATCGGTGAGGGCATGCCCCTGACCGAGGGTTCGCGCGTGCGCATCGGCCAGACCGTCCTCGAGGTCAGGAAGTAACCGCCACATGTCGATCTCCCTGCGGTATGCCGCTCGCACCGACATCGGTCTCGGCAGCAAGAGCCGCAACGAGGACTCCGGGTATGCCGGGCCCGACCTGCTCGTGCTGGCCGACGGCATGGGCGGGCACGCTGCCGGCGACATGGCCAGCTCGACCGTCGTGTCCGAGCTGGTTGCCCTGGACGGTGAGTCCTACGCCAGTGACGAGGCGTTGCGCCGCCTCGCCACCGCGGTCCACAACGCCAACGCCCGGCTGCGTGCGGAGATGGACGACGACGCCGAGCTCGAGGGCATGGGCACCACGCTCATCGCGTTCCTGCGCAGCGGAAACATGTTGGCGCTGGCCAACATCGGCGACTCACGCGCCTATCTGGTGCGGGACGGCGTCTTCAGCCAGATCACCAAGGACCACAGCTTCGTGCAGACCCTTCTCGACGAGGGCCGGATCACGCCCGAGGAGGCCGAGCACCACCCGCAGCGCTCGCTGGTGACGCGGGTGCTCACCGGCCGGGAGGACGACGAGCCCGATCTGTCGCTGCGCGAGGCCAAGCCGGGCGACCGGTTGCTGCTGTGCTCCGACGGGTTGCCGGACTACGTCGCCGCACCGACCATCGAGCAGATCATCACCGGCGAGGGCACCCCGGCGCAGATCGCCGACGCCCTCATCGCGATCGCGCTGAAGGCCGCGACCCGGGACAACGTCACGGTCGTCGTGGCCGACGTGGTCGATGGTGACGACGACGGCGAGACCTCGACCGCGCCGCAGGTCGTCGGCGCCGCGGCGGCGCACGATGTCTCCGGCTCCGCCGAGACCGATGACGCCCCCACCAGCCCGGCGGCGAAGGCTGCCGCGCTCCGGCGGGCCGCCAACACCCCCGAGCCGCCCGACGACGAGGACGACGACCTGCCGGTCCTGGCCGAGGAGGGCCCGCGTCGGTTCACCTGGTTGCGCCGCGGCCTGTTCGCCGTACTCGTCGTGGCCGTGCTCGCCGTCATCGCCGTCTTCGGGTATGCCGCGACGCAGCGGCAGTACTACATCGCCGATCACGACGGCAAAGTCACCATTTACCAAGGCATTTCGCAGAATCTCGGCCCGATCAAGCTGCACTCCGTCAACACCGTGAGTGACGTCTGGGTCGCCGACCTGCCCAGCTACGACCGCGACAAGGTCGCCGCGGGGAACATGACGGCGGGCAGCAAGGAATCCGCGATCAGCATCGTCGAGAACCTCCGCGCGGACATGGTCAGCTGCCAGGCCCAGGTCGCGGACGGAAGCAGCTGCTAGGGATGAGAAGGCGCGGCATCCAGTCGGCACTGCCCAAGACACGACGCAACACCGAGCTGGTGTTGCTGGTCGTCGCTGTCGCCATCGTGCTGGTGGCGTATGCGAATGTCGGTCTGGCAGTGAACAATTCGCTGCCGGTTGACTTCTACACACTCGGCGGCGGCTTCGCGGTCGTCACGTTCGTGTTCCACCTGGCGTTGCGGTGGAAGGCGTCATACGCCGACCCGGTGCTGCTGCCGATCGTCACGCTGCTCAACGGGCTCGGGCTGGTGATGATCCACCGCATCGACCTGGCGCCCGGGTCACCGCACGCCGCGCCGAAGCAGTTGATGTGGACGGCCGTTGCCGCCACTGCTGCGGTCGCGCTGATCTTCTTCGTGCCGGATCACCGCCGGTTGCGTCGCTACACCTTCACCTTCGGGCTCATCGGCTTCTTCCTGCTGCTCACCCCGTTGCTGCCGGGAATCGGGCGCAACATCAACGGTTCTCGCGTGTGGATCGTCGTGGGCGGCTTCTCCTTCCAGCCCAGTGAGATCGCCAAGATCCTGATCACTATCTTCTTCGCCAGCTACCTGGTGCAGACCCGTGACGCGCTGTCCCTGGTCGGTCGCCGGGTGCTCGGGCTGCCGTTGCCGCGAGCGCGCGACATGGGTCCGATCCTGATCGCCTGGATCGCCTCGCTCGGTGTGCTGGTCTTCGAGTCCGACCTCGGCACCTCGCTGCTGTTCTTCGGGCTCTTCGTCGGCATGCTCTACGTCGCGACCGAGCGTCGGTCCTGGATCATCATCGGGCTGACCCTCTTCCTGGCCGGCGCGTATGTCGCCTACCTGCTGTTCGCGCACTTCCAGGAGCGGGTGTCGTTGTGGCTGGACCCGTTCCAGCCCGGGATGTCCGACCAGATCGCCAAGGGCCTGATGGGTATGGCGGCCGGCGGCATGTTCGGCACCGGGCTCGGCCAGGGCCACCCGGAGCTGACCTACTTCGCCAACAGCGACTTCATCATCCCGTCGTTCGGCGAGGAGCTCGGCCTGGTCGGACTCTGCGCGATCCTGGTGCTCTACGGCCTGATCGTCGAGCGCGGCCTGCGCACCGGCGTCGCGTCCCGGGACGGCTTCGGCAAGATGCTGGCGACCGGTCTGGCGTTCTCGATGGCGCTGCAGGTCTTCGTGGTCGTCGGCGGCGTGACCCGGGTGATCCCGCTGACCGGTCTGACCACGCCCTTCCTCTCCGCCGGTGGCTCGTCGCTGCTGGCCAACTGGGTGATCATCGCGCTGCTGTTGCGCATCAGCGACCACGCCCGCCGGCCGACCTCCGACGACCGACCCGAAAACCTCAGCACCGACGACACCCAAGTGGTGAAGACGAAGTGACGCACTTGATCTCGATACGCTGGTCTCGAAACACCTCCCCTGCTGCGCTCCTCCGGCACCCTTCGATACGCCCTTCGCAAGCTCCGGGCTACTCAGGGCACCGCTCGACCCGCGGCTCCTCCGCCATCCTTCGATACGCCCGTCGCAGGCTCCGGGCTACTCAGGACGACGTTCGATCGGCGTGCGCATGAATGCCCCCATCCGCCGTCTCGGCCTCGTCGTCGCCGCGATGTTCTGCGCGCTGCTGGTCGCGACCACGCTGATCCAGTTCGTGCAGGCGCGCAGCCTGGACGACCGCGCCGGCAACCGGCGCACGCTGCTGTCGTCATACAGCAAGGAACGCGGGTCGATCCTGGTCGGCGGCTCGGCCGCCGCGGTCTCGAAGAAGACCGACGACCAGTTCAAGTGGCTGCGTTCCTACCCGCAGGGTTCGCTGTATGCCGACGTGACCGGCTATTTCTCGTTCACCTACGGCAGCACCGGGGTCGAGCGGTCCTACAACGACTTCCTCAACGGCAGCTCCGACAAGCTGTTCTACCGGCGGCTGATCGACATCGTGACCGGTCAGTCGGCCCAGGGTGCCAGCGTGCAGCTGACGATCAATGCCAAGGCGCAGCAGGCCGCGGCAAAGGCGCTGGGCAACCAGAAGGGCGCCGTCGTCGCACTCGACCCGAAGACCGGCGCGATCCTGGCGATGGTCACCAGCCCGAGCTACGACCCGAACCTGCTCGCCGGGCACGACCTGAACAAGGTGCAGGAGTCCTTCGGCAAGTTGTCCAAGGATCCCGACCAGCCGCTGCTCAATCGCGCCATCAACGGCAACCTCTACCCGCCGGGCTCGACGTTCAAGCTGGTCACCTCGGCCGCAGCGCTCGAGTCCGGTAAGTACCAAGCAGATTCGACGTTGCCCGGGCCGGCGAAGCTGCGGCTGCCGGGCACCAACAACTACCTGCCCAACGACTTCCCGGGCAACTGCGGCGCGGGGGACAAGGTCACCCTGAAGCGCGCCCTGACGATCAGCTGCAACACCGCCTTCGCGTCGCTCGGCATGAGCCTGGGCCAGGACGACGTGCGGAGTATGGCGACGAAGTTCGGTTTCGGGAAGTCGCTGTCGATCCCGATGTCGGTCACGCCGAGCGTGTTCCCGAACGACCTGAACAAGCCGCAGCTGGCCCAGTCGTCCATCGGCCAGTACGACGTGCGCGCGACGCCGCTGCAGATCGCAATGGTCAGCGCGGCCATCGCCAACGGCGGCAAGGAGATGACGCCCTACCTCGTGCAATCGGTGCGCGACAAGAACCTGGATGTCATCCAGACCACCGACTCCAAGGAGTTCGCCAACCCCATCTCGGGGGACACCGCCAGCACGCTGACCGACATGATGGAGTCGGTCGTGAGCGAGGGCACGGGAACCAATGCGGCCATCCCGGGCATCAAGGTGGCAGGTAAGACGGGCACGGCCGAGCACGGCCAGGGCCGCAACGCCGACGTCTGGTTCACCGGGTTCGCGCCCGCGGACAACCCGAAGGTCGCCGTGGCGGTGCTCGTCGAGAACGGCGGAACGGTCGGACAGGAAGCGAGCGGCGGTCTGGTGGCAGCACCGATCGCCAAGCAAGTGATGGAAGCGGTGATCGGCAAATGACCGGTATGGGGGACCTGATGGGAGGTCGCTACCGGCTGACCGACCGGATCGCGGCCGGCGGCATGGGCGAGGTGTGGCAGGCCCGCGATGAGATCCTCGGGCGCACCGTCGCGATCAAGCTGCTCAAGGAGGGGCTCACCGACGAGGAGGGCTTCACCGAGCGATTCCGCAACGAGGCCCGACTGTCGGCGGCGCTGGCGCACGGCAACATCGCGCAGGTCTACGACTACGGCGAGGACGGCAACCTCGCCTACCTGGTGATGGAGTACGTCCCGGGCAAGCCGTTGTCGAAGATCCTGCACGAGCGCGGTCCGATCTCGGCGGCCGACACCGCCAACCTGATGGGCCAGGCCGCCGCGGCGCTGCACGCCGCGCACCGGGCCGGGCTGATCCACCGCGACGTCAAGCCGGCCAACATGCTGGTGACACCGGACGGTGTGGTGAAGCTGACCGACTTCGGCATCGCCCGCGCGGTCGGTTCCGCCGCCATGACCAAGACCGGTGAGGTGATGGGCACCGCCCAGTACCTCGCGCCCGAGGCCGCGATGGGCCGCGACACGACCGCGCTCACGGACGTCTACTCGCTGGCCGTCGTGACCTACGAGATGCTCGGTGGCAGAAGGCCGTTCACCGCCGACAGCGCCGTCGCGCTGGCGCTGGCGCACGTCAACGAGCAGCCGCCGCCGCTGCCTCAGGAGGTGCCCGCGCCGTTGCGTGCCGTCGTGCACGTCGCCCTGGAGAAGGATCCGGAGTCGCGACCCAACTCCGCGCAGGAGTTCGGCCGGGCGCTGCGCCAGGCCGTGACCGACAGCGAGCAGATGGGCCTGAACATCTGGGCGCCCGCACCGCAGCCGACCGGTCCGGCCGGAGCGGCCGGAGCGGGCGGCCCGTCGGGTCCGCAATCCGGTGCGCAGTCGGGACCCCAGTCCGGGCACACGTCCGGACCGCAGACCGGCATGCGTTCCGGAGGTCAGCCGCAGACCTCCGGTGGCCAGAAACTCTCCCGGTCCCAGCGCAAGCATCAGTCCGGGCCGCAGCCGCTCGCCACATCGGGCGGGCAGCGAGTGACCTCCGGTAGCCAGGCGGTCACCCAGACCGATGGTTCGCGCACCAAGAAGTTGCTGATCGGCGGTGGCGTCGTGGCGGTGGTGATCATCGCGATCATCGTGGGCGTCATACTGGCCACCAGCGGCGGTGGCGGTCCCAAGGTCCCCACCGCACCCGACAGCGGACCGTTCAACCAACCGATCGTGACCTACAGCCCGGAGGCTTCTTCGTGAGCGAGCGCAGCGAGCGACCAAGGGCTCAGATTCAGGCCAACCCCAGCCGGGGTCCCCGCGAAGTATCGGAGCGACGAAGGAGCGGAGAACTTCGTGGGGTGGCAGGAACGAGGGGTTTGGCGTGAGTGACGGACTGCCACGCATCCTCGGCGGTCGCTACGAAGTCGGTGAACTCATCGGCCGCGGCGGTATGGCGGAGGTGCATCTCGGCCACGACACCCGCCTCGGGCGGACCGTGGCGATCAAGATCCTGCGCGCCGACCTGGCCCGGGACAGCACGTTCCTGACCCGCTTCCGGCGCGAGGCACACTCCGCGGCCGGACTGTCGCACCACGCGATCGTCGCGGTCTACGACTCCGGCGAGGAGACCTTCACCGAGTCCGGTGGCGCCGAGATCGACGTGCCCTACATCGTCATGGAGTATGTCGACGGGCAGACCCTGCGCGAGATCCTCAACGACGAGGAGAAGCTGTCCCCCGACGAGGCGGCCCGCGTGACGATGGGCATCCTGTCGGCGCTGGAGTACTCGCACGACAAGGGCATCGTCCACCGGGACATCAAGCCCGCCAACGTGATGCTGACCAAGGGCGGCAGCGTCAAGGTGATGGACTTCGGCATCGCCCGCGCGCTGGCCGACACCGGCGCGACGATGACGTCGGCCCAGGCCGTCGTCGGCACCGCGCGCTATCTGTCCCCGGAGCAGGCGCAGGGCGAGACGGTCGACGCACGCTCCGACCTCTACTCCGCCGGTTGTGTGCTCTTCGAGCTGCTGACCGGTCGCACGCCGTTCGTCGGCGAGCCGGTCGCGCTGGTCTACCAGCACATCACCGATCCGCCGAAGCCGCCGTCGGCATACGAGCCGTCGGTGCCGAAGGCGATGAACGCCGTCACGCTGCACGCGCTGGCCAAGGGCCGCGACGACCGCTACCAGACCGCCGCGGACTTCCGGGCCGACCTGCAGGCCGCCCGGACCGGCGCTCCGCTCAGCGACGGCGCGACGGCTGTCATCTCCTCCGCCGCGGCCGCGGCGCCGTCGGTGATGGACCGCGAACCGCAGGCACCGCAGCCGGTGCGCCGCGACCACACCCGCGAGATCCACGACAAGGAACCACAGCGGCGACTGACCGGTCTCTGGATCGTCGCCGGCGTCATCGCGCTGCTGGCGATCCTCGGCATCGGCTACCTGGTGATGAACGGCAACAGCAACAAGCCGTCGACCGAGGCGGTGCCCAACGTGGTCCAGCAGAAGGCCGCTGCCGCGAAACGGATCCTGAGCGATCACGGCTTCAAGAACGTGAAGGTGAAGCTCGTCAAGAGCGACGTCACCAAGGGGTATGTCGCCAGCACCGATCCGGACGGTGGCACCAACGTCGACCCGGCCGACCAAGTCCTGCTCAACGTCAGCGACGGTCCCGGCCTCGCGTCGGTCCCGGACGTGGCCGGCAAGTCCGTCGCCGATGCGAAACAGACCTTGGCGAACCAGGGGTTCACCAAGGTCACGGTCGCCAGCAAGAAGGTCGACGACTCCGAATACGCCGCAGGACAGGTCGTTTCGGCGGCCCCGGCGAGCGGTTCGATGGCCGACCCGAGCCAGCGGGTGACGCTCAGCGTCAGCAGCGGCAAGGTGCACGTCCCCACCGGCCTGCTCGGCCAGGAGGCCGGTGACGCCCAGTTCGCGCTGCGCCAGGCACATCTGAAGTGGGACACCAAACAGGTCCCGGTCAGCGACCCGGACCAGGGCGGCAAGGTGCAGAAGGTCTCGCCGAAGCAGGGTGCCCGGGTGGACCGGGACTCGACGGTGACGCTGACCGTGGGGGTCTACTCCAGTCAGACGACCGTGACGATCACTCCGCCACCGAGCTCCTCGTCCGACACCCCGACCTCGACCGGCGGCAGCAGCGGCAGCAGCACGGGGTCCTCGACCACGGAGCCGACCAGCCCGACGTCCAAGCCGACGCACCCGAGCCACACCGGGCTACCGCCGGTGCCGACCTTCCCGTAAGGGAGGACCGGCTCAGGCCGTCGGGCCGTGCACCAGCGGCGCGAGGCCGGCGGAACGCTCGACGGCATCGGACATGCCGCACAGCGTCAGCCAGTTGGCGAGCATGCGGTGCCCGCCCTCGGTCAGCACCGACTCGGGGTGGAACTGCACTCCGTGCAACGGCAGCGTCCGATGGCGGACCGCCATGATGACGCCGGAGTCGGTGCGGCCGGTGACCTCGAGCTCGTCGGGGACGGTGTCGGCCTCGATCGCGAGCGAGTGGTAGCGGGTCGCGGTGAACGGCGACGGCAGCCCCTCGAGCACGCCGGCACCGTCGTGCACGATGCGGGAGGTCTTGCCGTGCAGCAGCTCGGGGGCGCGGTCGACCGTCGCGCCATACACGACGCCGAGGGCCTGGTGCCCGAGGCAGACCCCGAACATCGGCTGCTCGCGCTGCGCGCAGGCCTCGATCATCGCGGTCGAGACACCGGCCTCCTCGGGCGTGCCCGGTCCGGGGGAGACGAGCACCCCGTCGTAGTCGGCGCCTTCGGCTGCGGTGATCGCGTCGTTGCGCACGACGGTCGTCTCGGCGCCCAACTGCTGCAGGTAGCCGACGATGGTGAAGACGAAGCTGTCGTAGTTGTCGATCACCAGGATCTTCGTCGTGCTGCTGGTCATGAGGTCACTTTCTGTGTCACTTGCCGGCCTTCGCGTATTTCAGGTCGAGCGCACCCTGGTATGCCGGGAAGGTCTCCTTGTCGGAGGTCTGCACGTCATACCCGAGGCCGGCCAGGGGCACGTAGGCCCGGTAGTTCGCAACCGTCGGGTCATCGGTCAGTGCCTTGCGCAGCTTGGCGGGGTCACCCATTGCCCGGATCCGGAACGGCGGGGAGTAGACCCGTCCCTGCAGCAGCAGGGTGTTGCCGACGCAACGCACCGCCGAGGTGGACACGACCCGCTGGTCCATCAGCATCATGGCGGTCGCGCCACCGGCCCAGAGCGCGTTGACCACTGCCTGGACGTCCTGTTGGTGCACGACCAACCAGTCGAGGTTGGCGCCGTCCGGCAGCGTCGACGGGTCGCGGGTGGAGTCGTTGAGCGTGACGGTCACGACCTTGCCGGTGGCCTTGGTGAGGCCGGCCGTCCCGGCATACCCGTCGGCGGTCTGTTGTGTCTTGCGCAGTTGCGAGGAGCCCGGTGCGTCCTTGGTGCCGAGCCGTTTGACGGTCGCCTGCAGTCCGGCGACGTCGGACGCCTGGCGGGCGACCCGGCGGTTGCCGTCCTGCACCACCTGCACCAGATCACTCGTGCCGGGTCGCAGGTCGGTGCCCTGCGAGGTGGTGGCGCTGATGCCGAAGAGCAGACCGGCAGCGACGCCGATAGCGGGCACGGCATACGCCCATCGGTTCTGTGGTCGCCACATGTCGTGCCTCCTCGCTGTCTCCGTCACGGTCCCACCATGATCCCGCAGGGGTCTGGGCGCCCCCGGCATCCGGGTGGGTGAAATAGTGTGGAGCAAATTCTGACATTTCGCTTTGGGAGAACGCCGTGAGCACGTCCGAGAACAACG
Organism: Flexivirga sp. G2; assembly: GCF_055397625.1. NCBI lineage: Bacteria > Bacillati > Actinomycetota > Actinomycetes > Micrococcales > Dermacoccaceae > Flexivirga > Flexivirga sp. G2. The sequence goes on along the minus strand of NZ_AP039675.1, from coordinate 64,356 downwards.
CCGACGACAGGTCTGCAGTCCCCGCCGGTGACGAGGACGCCGCTGCCAAGAAGGCGGCGAACAAGGCGGCCGCCAAGGAGGAGAAGGCCAACCGCCGCAAGGAGGAGGACCGCGAGCGCGAGGAGAAGCGCGTCGCGAAGATGGTCGACGCGCCCAGCCCCGGCTGGTGGGTGCCGACGCTGTGCACCTTCATGGTCGTCGGACTGTTCTGGCTCGTCGTCTACTACCTGACCGGCGAGAAGTACCCGATTCCAGGCATCGGACTGGGCAACATGGCCATCGGTTTCGTACTGATCCTGATCGGATTCGGTATGACGACCCGCTGGCGCTGACCACTCGGCGCCACCCGGCAGGACCGCCGTCCCACGGTTACCCACAGGGTTATCCACAGGTGGTGGAAAACTACACACATGTAATTCAGCGCCCTTGCGGGGCGCTGTTTTGCCTTTCCTGCCAGACCCTGGTGCAGACCGTCGACCGCCCGGATCCGCGTGACTGCGAGCGCAGTTCGAACTCCGGCAGCGCACTCGACGGTTATGGAACCCGCGGTCGGTGAGAGCAGGCGCTCATCTGAGCCTGGTCGGAGTCAGAGCTGCACCGAAACACCGAAATCCACTGCCGTGTCTCATGATTCGCTGCAATCTCGGTCCGCCGGGCCCGATACGGTCGCGGGGCACCCAAATCCGGGCCAGGTATGACGCATCGGCGGCGTCACTCTCGGCGCCGGTCGCACGTCCAGGCACCCGGCACTCGCCTTCGACCGACCGAGTGGGCCACCCGGTGTGAACCACATCACATTAGGGCTGTCAAGAGCGAGGACCGATTCCGCCGAATTCCGGCTGGTCCACGTGGCTCAGGGCGCGTTGTCCACAGAGTTATCCACAGCAGTGGATAACTACATGTGTGTAACTTCGATCAGGTGATCGGCCGCGGCGGGGGTCAGCTCGGGTCGGGCTCGGCGGCGAAGAACCGCAACGCGTCGAGCACGCTGCGCACCAGCGGCACCTCGTGGGTGCGGTAGACGCCGGTGCCGCCCAGGTGCGCGAGGACCGCGAAGAAGCCCTCGCCACTGCGGTACTGGTCCTCGAAGATGTCGAACGCGTGCGGCAGCGCGTGACAGATCGGCACGCCCAGCCGCCGCAGCCGGAAGGTGTGCAGCAGAGCGGTCGCCTGGTGCCGGGCTCGCGCGCGCTGGTCGTCGAGGTGGAAACCGAAGCCCAGGCCGGGGTCGATGGCGACGCTGGTGACGCCCAGCGCCCGGGCGCGATCGATCCGCTGTCCGAAGGTGTCCAGCATCCGTGGGACCGGATCGGTGTCGACCGCGTCGCCGGTGAGCGCGCGGGCGTTCGGGCCGAGGACGTGGCAGAGCACCACCGTCGCACTGTGCTCCGCGGCCAGGGTGAACATCCGGTCGTCGTCGTCCGACCCGGTGAGGTTGAGCAGGCAGGCTCCCGCGGCGAGACCTGCTCGCGCCACGGGCTCCTGATAGGCCTCGACCGAGACGGGTATGCCGTCGGCGGTGAGTTGTTCGACGACCGGCGTCAGCAGGGCCTGCTGCTCGGCGAGGTCGGCACGGGCCGCGGTCGCCCGGGTGGACTCGGCACCGACGTCGACGAGGTCCGCGCCGGCGGCCGTCTGCATTCGGGCCTTGCGGACCGCGGACTCGGTGCTCACCGCGATGCTCTCCCGGTAGGACGAGTCGCGTGACAGGTTGACCACGCTCATCAGCACCGATGTCTCGTCCGTGTCGATGGTCCGCGTGCCGATCCGCAATGGCTCGATCGGGGCCGAGAGGTCGCTCTCGTAGCGCTGGGCGAGTTGGGCGAGCGCCGTGAGGTCGATCATCGGCCCGGCGCCAGGTAGCGCATCATCAGGGTGTCGTCGCCGTGCAGCACGTGGGCCAGCCGGAACTCGCTCACCTGCGGCATGGCCGGCGTCGAGGGTGAGTTCTCCGTCCCCGCGAACACCGGACTGACCGTGATGTCCGCCTCGTCGACCAGATCGGCGGCGACCAGGTCACGCAGCAGCTGCGGACCACCCTCGCAGACGATCCGGGTCAGCTTCCGGTCGACGAGTTCGTGGACGATCTCCTGCGGACCGGTTCGGTCCAGGACGACCAGGTCGGCGTGCTCGCGCGCCGTCGCCATACGGTCCCGATCGGCGCCGTCATGGGTGAACACCAGTGGCCGACAACTGGATTCGTGCCACAACGGCAGATCCCACGGCAGGTCGAGTGACCCGCTGACCACCGTGACGACCGGGGCGGGCTGTTGGCCCGCAGCCTGACGACGCTGCTCGTCGGCTGACTTGGCACGCATCGGTGTGTAGCGCTCGGCGCGCAACGTGCCGGCGCCGATGAGCACGGCGTCGGCGTCCCGGCGTACGGCGTTGAAGATCAGCTGGTCGGCGGGGGACGACACGGAGCCGCTCAGTCGGTCCGGCCCGGCCGCCGCCCCGTCGAGGGTGGTGACCATCATCGCCCGGAGCCAGGGACCGTGCTGGGGCCACGGGTAGGCCCGCAGCAGATCGTCCTCGGTCAGTCGATGGTCACCGGTGAGCGGGAGTGGGCCATGAACGTGGCCAGCCTCAGACATATCTCCGCAACCTACCTGCCCGGCGGGCAGGGGCCGCGGATGACACGTCCTACTGGTGCGGGAGGCTCGCCACGATGCCGCCGATGTCCTCGCCGAAGAACTTGTTCCAGCTGTTCCAGTCGTGCTGGCCCCCAGGCAGGAAGCGGTAGTCGACGGCGATGTTCCGTGCCCGCAGGTCACCGACGAAGGCATCCTGGGTGCGCCGCACGGTCGACTCCTGGATCCAGGACGCCGGGTCGCCGCCCGCGCCGTCGCCACTGGACAGGAACAGGCGTATGCCGCGCAGCTGGTCGGCGAGCGCACGCGGATTCCACTGCTGCATCATCGCGGTGTCCGTCTGGAAGATGGACCCGGGCAACTGTCCGTCGGCCACGGGTGCACCGGTCATGACGGCGATCTGATTGACGTCGAACACGTCGACCGGCCCCGAGTAGGCGCTCGCCGAGCAGAACACCTGCGGGTTGCGCGCCGCGTAGGTGATCGCGCCATACCCGCCCATCGACAGGCCGGCGACCGCCTTGGTCTTCCAGCCGACGATCGTGCGGAAGCGCTGGTCCACCCAGTTCATCAGCTGCGGGACGTGGAACTCCTCCCAGTTCACCGTCGCACCCTGCGGCCCCTTCCAGTCGACGTAGAAGCCGCCATTGCCGCCATCGGGGCAGATGATGATGACGTCGGCACCGGCGGTCTGTCGGTCCGCGATGCCACCATGCATGGTCCAGTCCAGGTAGGCACCCGGGAACCGCTGCGCCGGATCGACGCCCTCCGGGTGTCCGCCGTGCAGCAGCATGAGGACGGGATAGCGTCGGCCGGGGTTCTGGTCGTAGCCGTCGGGCAGGATCACCCGGACCGACGGCTGGAAGAGTGTCATCGCGGACGTGGCGAACCGGAAGTCCCAGAAGCGGGGGCTGACCCGCAGATTCCAGGTCTCCTCGAGACCCGGCACTGCCGCGTCGGCGGCACCGGTGCTGCCGACTCCGACGGCGGTGAGCGCGGCGGCGGCCGCGCCTCCCCTGATGAGGTTGCGGCGAGAAATGACTGACATGTGAGTTCCTCCCTGGCGGTGGACACGGTGTCCACGACTCACACTCGCAGCTGGCGGGCGGCTACTGACGGGTCCGTGAGTAAACGTTTTCTCAGGACTTGGTCAGGACCTCCGGTCCGTTCCGTATGACGTCAACCGGTAGGCAGGTGGACCGACTCGAACCGGACCACGGCGGCGACGACGAGCAGCACCGTGATCGCGGCGAGCGCGAACCATTGCAGCTGCGCGCGATTGCGGCCGAGCAGCGCGATCGCCCCGGCACACAGGCCACCGGTGATGGCGCCGCCGAGGTGCGACTGCCAGGCGACGTCCGGCACGACGAACCCGAGGATGCCGTTGATGACGATCAGGCCCACCATCGGGCCGACCTCACGCCCGAGGTGCCGGTTGAGCACGACCACCGCGACGAAGAGCCCGAAGACCGCGCCGGACGCGCCGACCGTCGGGGTCACCCACCCGGTCGGGTAGTCGGTGGGCGAGTTCGGCGTCGACGCGAGCAACTCGTAGCCGACTGATCCGCCGAACGCGGAGATCAGGTAGATCGCCAGCAGCCGCACCCGGCCGAGCAGCGGCTCGAGGTACTGCCCGACGATCCAGAGGGCGTACATGTTGAAGAGCAGATGGAAGATCGACGACGGCGAGTGCACGAAGGCCGCCGTGAGGAACCGCCACGGGTCCTGCTTGGACAGGATCGGCTCATAGAACAGGTCCGTCGTGACCTTGTCGTTGACCTGTTGCCCGATCCAGACGACCACGCAGATCGCGATCAGCGTGATCGTGACGACCGGGCGGCCCTGGGCCACCCGGCCGCCGAAGATCGACACCAGGGAGCGGCTGTCCTTCCGCTGCGCCGCCACGCAGTCGACGCACTGCACGCCGACCGCGGCAGGCCGCTGGCACTCGGCGCAGGTCGGACGGCCGCATCGCTGGCAGGACACCATCGCCACCCGGTCCGGGTGGCGAGGGCAGGTGGGGAGGTTCCCCATGCTGTTGGTCACGTGAGGTGAACGATCGTCAGGTCACGATCATTTCTGGACGGTGACCTTCTCGATCACCACGGGCTCGTTCGGGCGGTCCTGCGCACCCGTCGACACGGCGGCGATCTTGTCGACGACGTCGCGGCTCGGCTGGTCGGCGACCTCACCGAAGATCGTGTGCTTGCCCTGCAGCCAGGGGGTCGGACCGACCGTGATGAAGAACTGCGAGCCGTTGGTGCCGTGTCCACCGCGCTTGCCGGCGTTGGCCATCGCGAGGATGTATGGCGCGGCGAAGTTCTTCTCGGGGGAGATCTCGTCGTCGAACTCGTAGCCCGGGCCGCCGATGCCGATGCCCTGCGGGCAGCCGCCCTGGATCATGAATCCGGGGATGATCCGGTGGAAGGTCAGGCCGTCGTAGAACGGCGTGGGGTTGGTGCGACCTTCGTCGTCGCGGTATTCCTTGGTGCCCTCGGCCAGGCCGACGAAGTTGTCGACAGTCTTCGGGGCGTCGTTCGGGAACAGGTTGACCTTGATGTCACCGTGGTTGGTCTGCAGTGTTGCGATCATGCCCATAGTCTGGCATCCGCAGACGCCATACTCTCAGGTACACCCGGACCCGGCGTTACTGCTCGCCGGTGCGACTTGGCAGGATGAAACCAACTAAGCCTCAAGCCTAGGAGGGCTCCAGTGCTCAGCAAGACCTCGCGCAAGGACGTGGCCGTGAACAAGGCATCGGACAAGGCGTCCGACCTGGCATCCGACCTGGTCTCGGCGGTGGCCGATGCAGCGGAGGCCGGCCGCGAGAAGATCGCACCGGTCGTCGAGAGCGTCGCCGGTCATCTCTCCGATGCGGCCGACAAGGCGTCCGACGCCGCGGCACCGCACGTCGCGAAGGCGAAGGAGACCGTTTCCGAGGCAGCAGCACCCCAGGTCGCCAAGGCCAAGGAGGCCGTCGCCGAGGTTGCGGCTCCGCAGATCGCCAAGGCCAAGGAGGCCACCGCCGACGCGACGGACGCGGCGGCACCGCGTGTGAAGCAGGCGAAGAAGGCCGCCAAGCAGGCATCCCGGCAAGCCGCCAAGGATGCCGCCGACGCTGCGGCGCCTCGCGTCAAGAAGGCACGCAAGGCCGCGAAGAAGGCTGCCCAGCAGGCAGCCAAGGACGCCGCGAGGGTCAAGGCGAGCACGGCCGACCGCGCCGAGGCAGCAGGGCTGACCAAGGAGCAGGCGCACCGGCTCTTCGCCGACGAGTGGATGCCCCGCATCCACGAGACGATCGCCGCGACGGCCGCCGCCGGCAGCAGTGCGTATGCCGCGCTGCCGCAGCAGGCCCGCGACGCCGTCGAGACGGTCGCCCCGCAGGTCGCCAAGAAGCGCCGCAAGAAGGGCAAGGTGTTCATCGCCCTCGGCCTGCTCGCCGGAGCGGGCGCGGTCGCGCTCTACCTCAGCGGCCAGAAGTCCGGCGCCAAGAACCCGCAGGTCACCGCCCCGGAGATCGAGAAGCTGGACGTCAACCCGGTGGAGGACACCACGTCGCTCCCGGTGTCGGACGACGCGGTCGGCGACCTCGAGAAGAAGGTCGACGCGTCGGTGTCCGGTTCACGACGGGGCCGGCACGCCGCCAAGGAGTGACTCACTTCGCATCCGAGAACCCCCGAATCACGCTGTGGTTCGGGGGTTCTCGTGTGTATGGCGAAAGTATGGCGCACATCGTCACCGCTGATCGGGCAGTTGCGGGGTGCTGAATCCCTCCGATCGGCCGAGCAGCACGGCCCGGGTGACGGCCGTGCTGCCGAACCGGTCGCGCACCGCGTCGAGCGCGCCGTCCAGCCGGGACGGCGCGACTGCCTCGAAGGGCAGCTCGAGCTGCTCGTCGGCCGACTCGTCGAGCCCGCTGATGCTGATCCCGATCAGCGTCACGCCGCGGTCGGCGATCAACGGCATCGCCTCCTCGAGCAGTGCGCGCCCGGCGACCAGCCAGGCGTCGGTGCCCGCGGTCGCGCGGCGCAGGGTGCGGGACCGGGTCGCCCGGGTCATGTCGTCGAACCGCAGTCGCAGGATGAAGGTCCGCCCGACGCGCTCGCCGGATCGCAGTCGCCGGGTGACCTTGTCGACCAGGCTGACCAGCGTCGCGTCCAGCTCGGCACCGGTATGCCGCCCCCGCCCGATCGCGCGCTGGGCGCCGACCGAGCGACGCCGCCGGCCCGTCTCGACCCGGCGTGGGTCGCGGCCGTGCGCGAGTGCGTGCAGGTGGTGGCCGCTCCCCGGGCCGAGGATGGCGATCAGGGCGTCCTCCTGCAGGGCGGCGAGCCGGCCGACGGTGCCGATCCCGTGCGCGTGCAGCTTGCCGGAGGTCACCTTGCCGACTCCCCAGAGCGCCTCGATCGGCAACGGGTGCAGGAAGTCCAGCTCGCCACCGACCGGCACGCTGAGCAGGCCGTCGGGTTTGCTCGCGGCACTTGCGACCTTGGCGAGGAACTTGCTGCTCGCGATGCCGACCGAGATCGGCAGCCCGACCTCCTCCTTCACCCGGCGGCGCAGCGTGGCGCCCACCGTCGACGGAGTGCCGCTGACCCGGCGCAGCCCACCGACGTCGAGAAATGCCTCGTCGATCGACACGCCCTCGACCACGGGCGTGATGTCGCGGAAGATCTCGAAGACCGCGTGCGAGGCGTCGACATACGCGGTGAATGTCGGTGGCACCTCGATGAGCCCGGGGCACAGGCGCCGCGCGATCCGGCCGGACATCGCGGTCCGCACGCCCATCGCCTTGGCCTCGTAGCTGGCCGCGAGCACGATGCCGCCGCCCACCGCGACCGGCCGCCCACGCAGCGCGGGGTCGTCACGCTGCGCGACGCTGGCATAGAACGAGTCGAGATCAGCGTGCAGGAAGTTGCCCTCTGCCACGAACACATGTTCGCATCCGCTACTGACAGCCCAAGGTGGTCGGTAGCGCGCGTATGCCGGTCGAGTAGCGCGTGTATGCGGGTCGAGTAGCGCGTGAGGAACGAGCGGACATGTGCGGGTCGAGTAGCGCGTGAGGAACGAGCGCGCTTATCGAGACCCGACGTATGCGGGTCGAGTAGCGCGTGAGGAACGAGCGCGCGTATCGAGACCCCCTCCGGTGACACCATGAACGAATGGAAGGGGCACGAGAACGACTCGAAGCGGAGAGAGGCCAAGCCGAGCAGCGACTGACCTACCTCACCGGTGACTTCAACAATGTCGTCGAAGCCTCGCGGGACGCCAACAACGACGACGAGCACGACCCCGAGGGCGCCACCATCGCCTTCGAACGGGCGCAGGTGTCGGCGCTCGTGTCACAAGTGCGAGGTCACCTGGCCGAGATCGACGCCGCCCTGGAACGACTGGTCGCCGGAACGTACGGAACCTGCGAACGGTGCGGGCAGCCGATCGCTCCAGGCCGTCTCGAAGCGAGACCGACCGCTCGCACGTGCCTCGACTGTGCTTCGCGTCAGGCGTAGATCACGCCACCCCGCACTCCGGTTGCGATGGTCTACCGCACCTGGAGACGGGTCCCATAGACGACGCATTCGCGGCGGAATGACGCGGGTCCTCAGGAAGCACCGCCGTCTGCGTGCATTCGGATGCGGCGCGGTGTCCCATCACCGGTAATGAGGTATCAACGGAAGGGTTATTGGTCAGACACGGTGGCACTTTGGGCCACTCGTCAAGTCGTCGTGTCGCGGTCGGGTGAGACCATAGGGTCTCTCCGGAAAGGGGGACCCTATGGCAAATCCGGTCGAATTCATGCTGACCGATCTTCGCGAGAAGTATGAGGCGGTGCCCTCGTCTCGAGCTTTCGATCGCCTCTATGACGACCCGGAGTGGGGTCACATGTTCGCGGTTCTCCACGAACGGCTGAACGAGCACTTCACCGATATCAACGGGCGGGCCGAGACCACCCACCACTATTGGGCTGACAACAGCCGCGCCCTCCTCGCCCTCATCCAGGAGATCAAGGCTGATCTCCATACTCTGCGGCGCGCTGAGGTGGAGGTCGAGTTTGCCGACAGGTACCAGGATGCGCTGGAGCGCTGTCGGCCCTGGCTTTCCCCGAGCGGCGGCAGCGCCGTGCCTGACGACTTCTCACCCATCGAGGTCATCGCATACGAGCCGGTCTTCGTCCATGCGGCCAGGCACGTCAAGCTGAGGAAGCAACAGGAGCCCGTGGCGCTGAAGATGGTGGGCAGCGGGTCCTTTGCCCACGTGTACTCATACCTCGACCCTGACTACGGCATCAACTTTGCTGTGAAGCGGGCCAAGAAGGACCTTGACGCACGAGACCTCGAACGCTTCAAGCAGGAATTCGAGGTTCTAAGGAAGCTGAGCTTCCCCTACGTGGTGGAGGTCTATCGCTACGACGAGGCCCGCAACGAGTACCGCATGGAGTACTGCGACACCACGCTCCGCGACTACATGCGCAGAAAGAACGGCACCATGTCCTTCGCGGCGCGGAAGCGCATCGCGTTGCAGTTCCTCTACGGTGTGAACTACCTCCACCGCGAGGGCCTGCTTCACCGTGACGTCAGCCTTCAGAACATCCTGTTGAAGGTCTTTGACTCTGGTGCGCTCCTGGTGAAGCTTTCGGACTTCGGACTGGTGAAGGACCAGACGAGCGAGTTCACTCGGACGCAGACCGAGATGAAGGGCACCGTTCGCGATCCCACGCTCAGCAGCTTCAAGGACTACGGGGTGGTGAACGAGATTTACGCCATCGGGCACGTCCTCGCCTACATCTTCACTGGCCGAGAATCTCTTCCGCCGGCAACAGACGAAGTCGGCCGCATCATCCATCGATGCGCCGTCAACGACGTCGGCCAGCGCTACCAAGCAGTAAAGGAGTTGATAGCCGAAGTCGAGAAGCTGGATGCTTCTCCGATTCAGCCGACGGCGTAGCGCGCTCAGGTCTCGCCGGGCCTGGTCAAGGCGTGTCACACCGCCGTCTCCGTGGTCCGAGCTACGGCGCGAGCGAGGAGCAGGGCTACCCTGCCCGCGGCAAAGTGACGCAGCTGGGGTTGGGCCACTGAAACAGGAGCGAGTGGTTGTCCGATGCGCCCGAGCAGGCGTTCTCGCCGAGGTTCCCTCGACCAGTTGAGAAGCCCCTAACATCGGGCACGTGATGACACCGTTTCATGTTCCAGGGCACCTCCTGCATCCCACTGCGGGTGACATGAGCGATTACCTCGTCCATTTCACCAAGAGCGAGAGGACGCTTGGTGCGATACTGACGAGTGGCTGTCTTCGGGCCTCCGGACCCTTCGGGTTTAGCTTCTATCGGACGATTCCCGAGGTGACCGCTCGCCATCAGTCGGTGTGCTTGAGTGAGATCCCACTCGACCAACTTCATCAGTTGACGAAGCGGCACGGGCAATACGGCGTTGGCTTCACGAAGGACTTCATCCGTTCACGCCAAGGTGCCCGAGTTTGGTACGTCGATGAGAAGTCCAGCCAGGCAGCGAACCTGAGCCAGCAGTTACAGACTCTCAAATCCACCTGCGACTGGACCCACTCGCTGTGGGATCTCACGCCTTTCATAGACCTCGTGATGCCCAGTAAGGGCTACGTCTGGGACTGGGAGCGGGAGTGGCGAGTGCAGAACGACTTGATCTTCGCCCTTACCGATGTAGCCGTCGTCATCACGCCCGAGGGTGTCGACGAACTCCCCGTCGAAGGCATCTACGGGCACCCGGACTCTTACACCGTCGTAGCTGCATCCCTTCCCTCTCTGGAGCAACATGTCGAAGCGCTCTTGGAGCAGTTCCGCCAGACATTCGAAGACCCAGCGAACTGCTTGCCCGTCGATAGCGGTGAGTATGTATGGATCGTCGATGAGTGGGACACCGAAGACTCTGTGGCGTACCTGTTCGGCGATGAGCAAGAAGCGATACAGGAAGAGCTGGTTGACTATCTCAACGGCGAGAGCACAGCCTGGGTTCGTTCGTCAGACATGGCCTTCGGCGACGAATAGTCACTTGTCACCCGTCGTCGAGTTGGGACACCGAATGTCCAGCCTCCAACGCTCTGAGACCTTCCGTCGTTTTGCCGCCATCGACGCTGGGCCGCTACTGCCGGTTCGCACAAGCGTTCGCCTCGACGTCGACTATGCCACCCACTTTGGCGTACTCCATGAGATTAGTATCGATGCCGTCCACCAAGGTGGCGTCCAGAACGGTCTGCTCGATCCCATTGCTATCGAGCGGGTGATCAGAGTAGACGTACAGCGTCTTGGCGGCGAATGAAAGGCTGATCGTCTTCGCGGTGAATGCGGCGAGTCCAGCCATCTTGTCCAGAATCCGTCGGCTGCACTGAACGCAGGTAAGCGCCGATCCGCAGGCAGCTGCGCTGAGCAGGGACAGTGTCGAAAAGCTACTCCCGTCCACGACGACAGGCTTCTTCCAACCCCGCCGAAACGGCGCGCGATCAGGAGGAGTCAGTTACATAAATTCCTGACAGACCCTTGGTGCGCATCGACGATCAGACCCGAACACGTATCCGTTGCTGGGACATCGATGACGTCCCGCAGACGGTCTGGCCGTATGTTCTCCCGGCAAAGTTTCGTGGGCGCACCAACCCGCCGGGGAACATCTATCGCGGGTCGTAGCGAGGCATACTGATGTGCGGATGCGAGGCAGCCGTCGAACCTTGGGGAGCGGCAGGCACGACTATGCGTCGTCTGACGCCACTTCCTCGTGTAGTTGAAGTAGCGCACGGAGAGTTCGGAGATCGTCGAGTACTTCACCCCATTGCCGTCGCCAGTGAGCATCGAACGGCTCGCTCGGCTGCATGATGTGTTTCGTTGCAGCGTCCAGACGGTTGATCAACGGCGTGACTTCCTCGTCGTTAGCGAGACCCGAAGCTGCTCGGGATGCGCTCAACGTGGCCCGGCCCAGCCTGGCGCGCAGAGGATATGCGGCTTGTGGCTCGAAGTCGGATGCCAGAACCCTATCGATCCGACGGAGAGCATGGTTAACAGATGTCATCACAAGTTGCCGACTCTTTTAACGAATGTCTGTGCGTGGTCAAGCCAGAGCTTGGCCGCGGAAAAACTGGGTCTCGATGGCGGTGGAATCTGCCGAGCAGTGGCAAGCCGGAATTGGTACAGGTCTAGAGCGGCATCTGCAAGCTCGGACATACCGACCGCAGCGAAGGAAATTCGAATCGAATCGGCCAAGTGAAATCGGGGGTCGCCAATCTTGTGGCAAGCCAAGATACTGCAGTGCCGAATTACGGTTGCGGTGGCTCCGAGTTCAAACAGGATTTCGTCCTCGTCGATTACGTCGTCCAATGCCCAACGGACATCCTCTAACGCTTGAGCGAAGCCGCGAATATCACGGGCGCCGTTCGTGTACTGCGGAAGGCAGGCCAGTAGGTTCGCCAGCCCGTCGGTGGGTTCGGTGGTATGTATTAGTTGACCTTCGAGTTTGAGGTGCAGAAGGAATAGCGAGCCATAGCTGGCCATTTGGGCTACCTCACGCCACGAGTATCGTCTTACGGAGAGATGTTGCGCCTGGGGAAGCCCGACGACCGTTGACTCGACGAGCGACGGATCTGGGGAGGCGTCGGCTATGACCAGCACGTCTAGGTCACTGGAGTGCGAGTGAGTGCCACGAGCGACGGACCCGTACACCCAGATCTCGGTTGCGGAAGATGTCAGCTCTGGCGCCACGGATGACGACGAGTACTCCGTCATCGCCTCAGAAGCGCTTTCACGAGCAGGGTTACGTACATACCGGCGAAAACAACCCCGAACAACGCCTCGATAGCGGCCAAACTCTGGGTGGGCCAAGTAGTCAAATCGACAATAGATATGCGGTCAATAAGCAGGAAGTTACTCAGGGAGAGCCACAGATAGTCGCTGGCCGTCGCCTGTCCGTGGGGAACCTGAACGCCGGAATGAAGCGCAAGAAAGAGGACTGGGAAGATGATCAGCGCGGCAACAGCGGCGCTCGATAGGAGGCGCCACGCGGACTCACCATGCCCCCACAATAGATGGTTCACGCGGTGCCATCCGAGCCGGAGGACAGCCTGCGCTCTGGCCGCCAAGTCGAAGTGCTCGCGGTACCAAACCGAGTCTCCGCGGACGGCCGCGCGGAGGTGAAGATCGAGTGCCTTAATCGCGGCGACCTTGTATCTCCGCGATTCGGCCGGATCTCCTGACGACTGCGCGACTCGCGCGAGAGCGTCGAATAGTTCGTTTCGCAAGTTTGCCTGCTGAGGTGCAGAATGCAGCATTTCTTGGAAAGGGGGAGCCGTGTCTCGAAAATCGGCATAGCGGAAGTCGCAGCCGCGAATTGAGATATGGGTGAAGTTGCAGTTAACAAATTTGCAACCAACGAACGTCGTATCCCTGAGCTCGGCCTTTCGAAAATAGCACTCGATGAAGACGCAATTACGGAACGAGCCAGCTTTCACGTCGGCGCGGAGGAAGCTGACGTTCGCGAACGTGCTATTCGAGAAATTGGGCCGATGCATCTCGATGTCATCGGCAAGCTGACCTGCAACCAGTACGCCGTCACCTTGAAAGGGGGCACGCAGCGTCTCTGGGGTCCGTCCGAAGGCAAAAGCGTCCACGGGTAGCAAGTATCACGCCATCAGCGCTTCCGGGCCAGTTCTTGCGGCAAGGGGCTGTGTCAATCTGGGCGGATAGACGCGTCGCGTTCGCGCAGCGCGCCAACTGGGCCGACCCGATCCTCCGGGTTGAAGTTCTCCGCCGGTGCGAGGCACGGCGCACCGAGACGCTCGGCATGGCCAGCGCGCAGTTTCCGTCGTGGTGCGGGACGCCGGAATGCCGTTAGCCTGACGTCTCATGAACATCGTCTTCGTCGAGCCGAACTTCCCGCGCAATCAGCGCGAGTTCGCGCGTGCGCTGCACGAGGTGGGAGCGACTGTCTTCGCGGTCGGGGAGACGCCCTGGGAGTGGCTCGACGAGGAGCTGCAGTCCTGGATCGATCACTACTACCAGATCGGCTCGGTCACCGACGTCGACCAGCTGCGGATCGCGGTGGAGCACTTCCAGTCGATCGCCTGGATCGACGGCATGGAGGCGACGATCGAGTCGCACACGCTGCCGGCAGCGATCGTGCGGGAGGCGCTCGGCATACCGGGCACGTCGGTGCGCACCACCTGGTTGTGCCGCGACAAGCCGGCGATGAAGGAGGCGTTGCGCGCGGCCGACGTGCCGACCGCCGCCTCCGCGGCCGCGCACAATCTCGACGACCTGCGTGACTTCGTCGACGAGCACGGCTACCCGGTCATCCTCAAACCGCGGGCCGGCGCCGGAGCCAGCGGCACCACACGCGTCGACAACTTCCGCGAACTCGTCGACACCGCAGCGACATTCGGCGCCACCGACTCGATCGCGATCGAAGAGTTCGTCGAGGGTCACGAAGGCTTCTACGACACCCTGAGCGTCGACGGCCATGTCGCGCTCGACTTCGCCTCGCACTACTACCCGGGCGTGCTCGAGGCGATGCGCACCCGCTGGGTCAGTCCGCAGTACATCTCCACCAACCGGGTCGACTCCGCACCGTTCTACGCGGAGCTGCGCGAGCTCGGCGAGCGGGTCAACGAGGTGCTCGGCATACACACCGCACCCACCCACATGGAGTATTTCGTCAGCCCGAAGGGCTTGCGGTTCAGCGAGATCGGCGCCCGACCGCCCGGCGTCGGCTGCTGGGACCTCTACTCCGCGGGCAACGACATCGACATCTACCGCGCCTGGGCGGACGCGATCGTGCACCACCGGGTGTGGCACGTCCCGACCCGGGCGTATGCCGCCGGCATCATCGCGCTGCGCCCCGATCGCGACGGCACCATCACCTCGATCGACGGGTTCGACGAGATCAACGCCCGGTATGGCGAATGGATTCTGGACTCCCACCTGCCGGTCGGCGCCGCGACCCAACCGATCGAGGCCGGCTACATGGCCAATGCCTGGATCCGGATGAAGCACCCCGACTACGACGCCCTGCGCGGCATGCTCGACGACGTCGGACGCACGGTGCAGGTCCACGCGGAGTGAGCAGGTCCGCGGCACCGATCGTGTTGCTCGGTCCGCAGCGACGACCGGGTCTGGACAAGGTCGTGGCCGAGCTCGGTCTCGACGGACCGTTTGCCACCGTCACCGCGGGTTGGCAGGAACGCGAGCTCGCCGACGCCGAACTCGGCCGGCACCTCGGCGATCACGCCACCAATCTCGCGCTGTGGTCCCGTCGTCAGGACGTGCTGGACCGCGACCCGGATTTCGCTGCAGCACACCGGCGCCGGACGGTCGAGCTGACCGATCTGCAGGAGCTCTACCTGATCGGTGTCCGGCATACCTCCCGGGCGTTGACCGAGCTGCGCTCGCAGGTCGAACGCTCCGAGCGCGCACAGCGATTCGCGCTCAGCGATGCCGAGGAGGTGCTCCGGTCGCTGGACCGCCGACACCTGGAGCGGGTGCGCGAGATCAACGCGACGTTCTACGAGGCGACCCGGCCGCACGAGCACCCGCTGATCGCGGCACACCGTGCCGAAGTGGCGCAGCTGCTCGCGGCGGCCGGCGCCGTGGTCATCACCGGCGGACACGTCGGTGAGCTGCTGGACGCCCTGCACCTCTTCAACGTGGTGCCGGCGGGTCTGGACCGGTTGCCGGTGATCGCCTGGTCAGCGGGTGCGATGGTGCTGACCGAACGCGTTGTTCTCTTCAACGACAACGCTTCTCGCGGGCCGCGAGCGCCCGAGGTGTATGACGACGGGCTCGGCCTGGTGCCGGATGCCGTCGTGCTGCCGTCCGCCCGGCAGCGGCTGCAGATGCAGGAGACCGCCCGGATGGGGCTGCTGGCGCGACGCTTCGCGCCGGCCGCGTGCGTGCCGCTGGACCCGGGAGCAAGGGTGCAGCTGACCGCGGACGGTTCGTTGCCCTCGGACGCACCGGTGATCGACACGTCCGGCGTGGTGCGCACATTCGGTGCTGCATCGACCGCTGGGGTGGATCATGCCTGACCAGCTCGCCATACACCGGCTGCGGGCGCGGAAACCGTTGGACGACAACGCGATCGACCGGTTCCTCCAGCAGCACACTGTGCCGATCGTCGAAGGCGAGAAGTGCACCTTCCTCTACCGCGGTGACGCCGACGAGGTGTGGGTGCGGCACCGGATCGTCGGCCAGCCCCAGCGGGTGCCGATGCGCCGACTGCCCGGAACGGCGCTGTGGTTCGTCATCCTCGAACTGCCCGCGGGGTCCCGCGTCGAATACCAGCTCGAGGTGCGCCGCGGCGACCACCACGAGGAGGGCAACGACCCGCTGAACCCGCACGTCGCCAACAGTCCGGTCGGTTCGTCGTCGGTCTGCCAGGCGACGGGATACGTCGTGCCTGACTGGGTGCACCCGGATCCCGACGCACGCCCGGGCGAAATCGTCGATCTGACAGTGCAATCCGCCGCACTGCGCCGACAGAGCGAGTGCCGGGTCTACCTGCCCGCCAGGTTCCGCACCACCCACACCTATCCGCTGCTGATCGTGCACGACGGTGACGACTACCTGCACTACGCGGCGATGCAGACCGTCCTGGACAACCTGATCCATCGGCTCGACGTCGCCGAGACGATCGTCGTCTTCTCCAACCCCGGCGACCGCAACAAGGAATACGCCAACTCGGTGCAGCACGCACGCTTCATCGCCAAGGAGCTGCTGCCCACCCTGGAGGACCAATTTCCTTTGCTGGCAAAGCCTTCCGGGCGTTGCCTGATGGGCGCGTCGTTCGGCGGCGTCGCGAGCCTGTCCACGGCATACCGCTATCCCGACCTGTTCGGTTCGCTGCTCGTGCAGTCCGGGTCCTTCGTCTTCACCGACATCGGCAGCGACCACGGCGGCGGTGACGTCTTCGACCCGGTCGTGCGGTTCATGAACCGCTACCGCGCCACGCCCCGCAAGGTCGCCGACCGGATGTTCGTTTCATGTGGAACCTACGAGCCGCTGATCGTCCCCAACCGGTCGATGGTGCCGGTCTTCGAGCGAGCCGGGATGCGGATCCGGTATGTCGAGGCCCGGGACGGGCACTCGTGGGAGGACTGGCGGGACCGGCTGCGCGACGGCCTGTCCTGGATCTACCCCGGCCCGCAGAAGTACGTCTACGAGTAAGCCACCAACGCGGGTTGAGTAGTGGAGGAGCGAAGCGGGGGAACGTATCGAAACCCAGGTCCCCATCCTCCGCACCGGCGATCGTCCATCCACAGGTCGACGAAATCCTCTGCCGCTTCCGTTTCGGGATCGCCCATATTTCAGTGATGGCATGGACCTACATCCTTCAATGCGGCGATGGCTCCTACTACGTCGGCAGCACACGAGATCTCGATTTCCGGATGATGCAGCACGCGGCGGGCGAAGGCGGCGACTACACGCGCAAGCGGCTTCCGGTCCAGCTTGTGTGGGCACAAGAGGCTGAGCACATAGGGATCGCCTACGAACTCGAGAAGAAGGTCCAGGGATGGAGTCGTGCTAAACGCGAGGCGCTCATCGCGGGCCGGTTCGATCTGCTTCCCAGCCTTTCCAAGAAGCGCAACTGGAATCGGCCGAGCAAAGGATGAGCCTAGGTCTCGATACGGGCTCGTACCTCGCCCTACTCGACCCGCGTGCTCCCCTCGCGTGCTCGACCCGCCCTACTCGACCCGCGTACCGCTGCGAAGGACTCGCAGCGCCATCGCAGTGGCATCGCAGCGCGCCCCGGCAGGCTGCTTCCTGTTCACACCGGACCAGGAGGAGACCACCATGCGCAGGACGAAGTTCACCCTCACCGCCGCTCTCATCGCGGCGCCCACCATGCTCGTCGGGATCGGCGGCCTCGCCGCGCCGACGGCGCATGCGGCGACAGCACGCAACGGCGTCTGCGAGTCCGGCGAGTTCTGCCTCTACTACAACTCCGGCGAGGCCGGGTCGGTGTCGGACTTCAGCACGTCGGTGAGTGACTACGGTGCGACGCAGCCGGGCTGCTACGAGTTCAAGGGCGCCGGAGCCGGCAAGGGTCTGTGCGTGAAGAACCACGCGGCCTCGGTGTGGAACCGCACCAGCAAGCCGGTCACCGTCTACTACAACTCCGGGTATGCCGGGCACGCACAGCCGTTCGCAGCCGGCGCCAAGGGAAACCTGGACGCGACCCTGAAGAACAACAACGCCGGGCACCGCATCGGAGCGGCGCCGGCGAGCGTGCGCGGCATCGACGTCAGCAACAACAACAGCACCATCGACTGGGCAGCCCAGCACAGCGCCGGCGTGAAGTTCGCCTACGCCAAGGCGACCGAGGGCAGCACCTGGACCGACCCGACGTTCTCCCGCAACTACAGCGGAGCCCGCAAGGCCGGCATCATTCGCGGGGCCTACCACTTCGCCAACCCGGCCGGCGCGTCCGGCAAGGCGCAGGCCGACTACTTCATCGCGCACGGCGGTGCCTGGAAGGCCGACGGCTACACCATGCCGGGCGCACTGGACGTCGAAGGCTCCTGCTACGGCAAGACCGATGCGGCGATGGTCAGCTGGATCAAGGCCTTCGTCGCGGAGTACAAGCTGAAGGAGGGTCGCACGCCGATGATCTACACCAACCGCTCGTGGTGGCAGGACTGCACCGGCAACAGCACGGCATTCCACAGCAGCGCGCTCTGGTTCGCCCACCCGACCTCGGTCGGCACGCTGCCCGGCGGCTGGGGCAAGCAGACGATCTGGCAGTACGCCGTCTCGGGCGGCATCGACCAGAACAAGTTCAACGGATCGGCGACCGCACTGAAGGCATTCGCCGACAACAAGTAGCCGCCGACCGGAACGCCCCCACCGGACCTGCTCCGGTGGGGGCGTTCGTATGGCGTGCAGGAGCGGACCACTTCCGGCATACCGCACGTCGCTCTCGGCGAGCGGGAGCTCACCCGCGCGAAAGCTACTGCTACGTAAGTTGATTCGCGCCGTTCGGCAGATCGCGGATCCGTTCGCCGCACGCACACGTCGGAGGCGGGTGGCAACGAGTTCCTACTGCCGAGTTGTGTGGGTAACAAGCTGCCATGGCTCTTTCCGCCCCGCACATAACCAGTGCAAAAGTGCTTGCGGGTGGGCAGAGTGAAGTCATCGGAACTTCGGACGCACAGTTCGACCGATACGACAATCACAAGAGGGGTTACCAAGAAATGAACGCCATCAAGAAAGTCGCGATCGTCCTCACCATGACCTCGAGCACGCTCGTCGTCGCCGGACCCGCGATGGCCGCACCGGCTCCGCACAACGCAGCTGCCACTGCGAGTGCGACGACCGTGGGCAGCGACCACACCAGCGAGATTCCGCCGTGCGTCGGCTGCTGGTGATCCACTGATCACAAACTTCTCGTGAGGGCCGTTCGCCGGTATGGCGGGCGGCCCTCACGTCTGCCCGCACAGGACCGTCCGCAGTCGTGACTCCTCGCGGTCACCCGCCGCCATGGAGTCGGCCGTTTCCGGGAGCGTCCGGATCCCGGCCAGCTGGGATCTGCTGCTCACCACCAGCGCGTCATCCGGTCGCGAGTCGTCGACGAGCTCGTCCACCGTCAACTCGAAGAACGCATCGTCGACCTGCACCCGCTGTGCGAGCCGGCACCGCGAGTCCGAAGCTCCGGCACCGACGAGTGCCCTGTCCAGGACTTCGACGGTGGCCGCGGCGGGCGGCCCCGGCACGTCGACCACGAAGACCTCGTGCCCGGCCGAACTCGCCCGGCGACTGATCCGCGGATCGCGTCGACGGCCGTCCGCAACTGCGACCGGCTCTCCTTCGAGACTCGCCATCACGCACTCCGCGCCAGGAGAGCAGGACCGGGCGAGGACTCGTCGACCGCGGACGTCGCCAGATCACCGAAGTGCTCGGCCACCCACGAGTCGTCATACACCGTCTCGAGGTAGCGCTCGCCGAGGTCGGGCCCGATCGCCACGGAGGTCAGATCCCCCTCCGGGTCGTGCTCGGTCAGCCAGGACACGGCACCGGCGAGCACCGTCCCGGTCGATCCACCGAAGAGAAACCCCGTCCGCGCCAGCTGCCGGCAGAAGCGGACGCCGTCCCGCTCCGGCACCAGCACCGTGTCATCGAGCACGGTGCCGTCGAACATCGCCGGGCGTACCCCCGCACCGAGGCCGGGAACGTGCCGCGGTCCGGCATCCGTCCCGAAGGTGACGCTGCCGACACTGTCCACGCCGACGACTCGCACCCGACCCGCCGTGGCGTCGCGCATGTAACGGGCGCAGCCCATCAGTGTCCCGGTGGTGCCGGCACCGACGAAGAGGACGTCGACGTCGGGCACCTCACGCAGGATCGCCGGCGCCGTCCGCCGGTAGTGCGCCCCCCAATTCGCCTCATTCGCATACTGATTCAGCCAGAGAACATCTGCGTGCTGTGCGAGGTTGCGCACGAAGCGCAGCCGCGCGCCCAGGTAGCCCTCGACCGGGTCCGGCTCGGTCACGATGTGCACGGTCGTCCCCACGGCACGCATCAGCCGAACCGTCGCCGGGTTGCAGCGGTCGTCGGTGACGCAGATGAAGTTCAGCCCCCGGTTGGCGGCGATCAGACTGATCGCGACGCCGAGATTGCCGGACGACGACTCGACGATCGTCATACCCGGTCGAAGTTCCCCCTTCTCCAACGCGGCATCGATCATCGACAGCGCGGCCTTCAACTTGATCGAGCCGGCGAAGTTCAACCCCTCGGTCTTCACCAGGACTCGACGACCGGTCTGTCGCTGCACGTCGACGAACAGCGCGTCCTCGTGAAACTGCTCCGGCGAGGTCACCACAGGCACGTGGACCACCCCGTCGGCATCGCACCCGTTGTGCACCCTCCCTGCGACAAGCAATTCATCGCTTCCTCCACCGTGAGCCCCGGCCCTGATGGACGGGTTATGGGCGTGACGTTAGGAAGCGGTGTCATCGACCGGTTATCAGCCCGTCATCGAGGACGGGCGGCGACAGCGAGTGACAGGGGAGCGACAGGGACGAACGCCGGTACGTCAGGCCGGAACCAGTTGGTATGACGCGTGATCGGCGTCATCCAGCAGCCGCGCGCAGGCCAGCATCATCTCGCTGATGCCGTACCGGAACGATCCGTCGTCGGCCCGCCCGGCCACGTGCAGGACGCATTCGTCGACCAGCAGTTCCAGGGCGCGGCGGGTCTCGCCGGCGGGCCGGTTCAACCGGCGCGCGATCTCCGACGCGGTCGCGCGACGCGAGGTGCCCCACGACATCGCCACCAAGGCGCGGACCGATCCGGGTCGCAGGTGACTGCGCACCGATCGCATGGCGGCGGCCGCGTCGGCGTCCACCTCCGACACCTCGCGCAGCAGCGCCTCGGTGTGCACGGCGAGGTCGCCGATCGTCCAATGGGGGCGGTTGCGCAACAGATTGGCGACACCGACAACCACCGCCGGCGCGCCTCCGGTCGTCGCCAACAGCAGGTCGAGCGCGACATCGTCGGTGACCCGCTCCGGCGACAGCCGGCGGCACAGGTATTCCGCGGCGACACCGCGACTCCACGGCGAGAGCGGCACGCAGCGCACGTCGGTGCCGGCACGCCGACCGCGGCAGGTGGCGATGACGACCGAGTCCGGTCCGGACGCCGGGAGCAACCCCACCATCCCGGTCGGTATGTCGTCCAGGACCAGCACGCCGCCGGTTCGCGCGAGCACGCCGGTCAGCCGGTCCTGCAGCTCGATCTCCGTCTCGGTGTCGTCGACGGGCTCGGGCGTCATCGACCGCAACGCGTCGAGCAGGAGACGGCGCGGCACGTCGGGCCCGGAATCCGTTGCCGTCACTCGGTGTACGGCGCCCACCCCGAGCTGGGCCGCACGCGACAACCACGCGCGCACGAGGGTGGACTTGCCGACGAGCGGTTTCCCGCTGATCACCACGGGACGCATGTCGCGGTCCCGCTCGCGCCATACCTCGTCGAGGAGGGCCAGCTCGTCCTCTCGGCCGAAGGCGCGCACGGTCGCCGGTTCGACGAGGGTGTCCGCGGGTGATGCGCTCTGCCGGTCGTCCTCGGCGATCGGGGTCGGACCCGGAGCCGCCGGCTGACTCCCGAGCAGCGATCGCTCGAGTGCCCCGAACTCCTCGGGCGGGTCGATGCCCAGCTGATCGTGCAGGAACTCCCGGTAGGCCCGCAGGTCCGCGAGCGCGTCGACGCGACGGCCGGCTCGGGCCAGCGCATTGACCAGCAGCCATCGCGACCGTTCCCTGGTCGGGTGCCGTTCCACGAAGTCACGCAGCTCGGGCAGCAGTTCGCGATCGGTGTCCTGTCCCGCCATCCATTCGAAGCGATCCTCGGCCGCATCGAGACTGCGCTCCTGGAGGCCCTGCACGGCGGCGGACACCTCGACCGAGTCGATGCCGGCCAGCGGCTCGCCGCGCCAGAGCGCGAGCGCGTCGCCCATCGTTCGAACGGCGCCCGCGACGTCGCCGTCGCGGTGGACGGCGCGAGCCCGTTCGACGAGGGACCGGAACAGGTCGGCGTCGATGTCGAACGCCTCGGGGACCAGCGCGTAGCCCGGGCTGAGGGTCCGGATCGTCGGGCCCTCCGCGTGCGGCGCCAGCAGCTTGCGCAGATTGGCGACACAGATGGCGACCTGCGTGCGGAAGGTCGACGGTGGCGTCTCACCCCACAGCACATCGCCCAGGTGGTCGACGCCGACGACGTCGCCGCCGGCCATCGCCAGCACGGCGAGCACGGTTTGCTGGCGTCGGCCGCCGAGCGAGAGCTCACCTCCGCCGGCGGTCGCCCGCAGCGGTCCCAACACTCCGAGTTCGATCATGTCCCCTCCAGGTCTCGTGGTGATCCGCGAGCCGTCGGCGCCGGGGGATGCCGTGATTCGCGATGTGACCAACACTGACCCTGGAGGGGCGGCCGTCAGCGCGCTGTCAGCCGCTCGTCAGTGCGGTGACGGCGCGCTGTCGCCGACGGGTCATGCACGGGGTGTTCAGGCGTGCGCCGCAGCCTCCGCGCTCTGCCGCCGTCCGGAGAATTCCGCCCGGGCCAGGACGACCGCCGGCACCAGGGTCGCCAGTGAGGTGACGAAGACCCATGCGAAGGGCGTGCCGAACGCGTTGCCCGGCTGCGTGTGCGGGTGGGACAGCGCCTGCTGCACGACCACGGTGATGAGCGTGGCCGAGATGGCGCCGCCGATCCGCTGCAGCAGGTTCAGTTGCGGCGATGCATCCGCCACCGCGTTCGAGCTGATCGATGCGAAGGCGCTGGTCATCGCGGGGACGATGGTCAGCCCGACGCCGGCACCGCGCACGATCAGGCAGGTCAGCACCCACCAGTAGGGCGTGTCCGACCGCAGCAACAGCAGCGGGCCGGTCGAAGCCAGGGTGAGCACGATGCCGACGATCATCAGCGGGCCGCAGCCGAAACGCTTGATCGCCCGGCTCGACAACACTCCCGACCCGAGGACCCCGAGACCTCCGACGGACATGAGCAGCCCGGTCGACACGGCGGAGTTGCCGCGACCGACCTGCAGGTAGAGCGGCATCGCGACCATTGGTCCGTAGAGCACGAAACCGAGCATGAAGACGTTCATCGCCGACAGTCGGTAGATCCGGTTGGACCACAACCGCAGATCCGTCAGCGGCGCCCGGTGCCGCAACTCGACCCGCACGAAGACGGCTCCGCTCAGCACGGCCCCGATGACGGCCAGTGCCGCGCCAGGTGTGACGCCCTGGGCCACCCCGGCGAGGTGTATGCCGAACACGAGCAGCACGGCCGCCATCGGCCCGGTCACCGCACCCAGCTTGTCCAGCACGGCGCCCGGTTCACC
This sequence comes from Flexivirga sp. G2, assembly GCF_055397625.1. Taxonomy (NCBI): domain Bacteria; kingdom Bacillati; phylum Actinomycetota; class Actinomycetes; order Micrococcales; family Dermacoccaceae; genus Flexivirga; species Flexivirga sp. G2. Next base: position 40,931 of record NZ_AP039675.1, on the reverse strand, counting down.
ACCGCCGCCGCGAACGTTGCGGGCGGCGAGGACGGCGACGACCGCGCAGAGCGGCAGGTTGATCCAGTAGATGGCCGGCCAGCCGCCGGCTTCGATCAGCAGCCCGCCGACCGTCGGTCCCAGCAGCGGCCCGATCAGCATGACCGACCCGCTCATGGCCTGGACCTTGGCGATGCGCTCCTTGGGGACGCTGCGCACGAGGACGACGGTCGACACGGGTGCGAGCACGCCGCCCGCGAATCCGGCGAGCACGCGTCCGCCGATCAGCACCGGCAGCGTCGGCGCGAACGCGCAGACGGCGGAACCGATTCCGAACCCCAGCACCGACCCGACGAAGACATTCCGCACACCCCACCGGCGGGTCAGCCAGCCGACCAGCGGCATCGTCGCCGCGAGCGCCAACAGGTATGCCGTGACCACCCATTGCACGTCGCTGAGTGCGCCGAGCTGCCGTGCCGTCGCGTCGAGCGAGACATTGACGACGGTGCTGTCGAGCAGCGGAAGGAACGAGCCGGCGATGGCGACCACCGCCGTGGCCGGGACCGCGCGTGACCTGGCCGGTGCGTCGCTCGCCGGGGCGGTCGGTGCTGCGGGCGTGGTGTCCGGTCTGGTGTCTTCGAGTGTCATGCCATGAGCTCCTGAACCGTGTCGAGAATGGAGTTGGCCGTAGCCACCGCGTCCGGCCGATCCCGGTGGCAGATGGTCAGATTGGTGTGTCCGGCGGTGCCGAAGGCGCTGACGAACAGTGCCGAGTACGGCACCAGCATCGGCAGCGTGTAGATGGAGTCGGCCGCGAAGTCGGCGGACCGGTAGCCGTCCAGCGGCACCGTCCCGTGGTCCGAGATGACCGCGGTGCACGGGTGCCATTCGGCCGCGTCGACCACCTGGGTGCCACCCGCGGCGTCGTCGAGGGTCTGTGCGAAACCGTTGCTGCCGCGGTAGCCGGACACCAGGGGAGCCGCCTCCCGCGCGGACATCAGCGACAGGAGCAGTTCCCCGTGCACCGCGGACCAGTCCGAGTCACCGTCGACGTCGAGGAAGATCGGCGCGCTGAGGTTCGCCGTCGAGCTCACCGACTTGTCGTGCCGGCGCATGTCGACCGGTATGACGACGCGGGCGTCGGCACCGTTGCTGCGGCGGCGCACCGAGCGAGCGACGGCGACCGCGAGTCGTGCGGCCATCGCCGCCGGGGGCTTGCCGTCGACGCGGCGCCGGGTCCAGACGGGAGCCCCGAGTTCGGTCGGCACCAGGGCCGGCGGTGCGAACGGCGAGGCGAAGGAGCCCACGTCATACGGCTCGAACTCGCCGGCGCGTCCCGTCGCAGCTGCGGCCTTGTCCGCGAAGTGCTTGTCCGTGAGCACACTGTCCGACCCGCGCGGCTCCTCACCACGCAGGACCCGGAACACGTCCTTGGTCCAGTGCTCGAGGCCTCGACCGTCGGACACGGCGTGGCTGGTGCGGAAGATCAGGGTGGAGGTGCCGTCAGGATGGTGCTGCAGCAGCACACCGCAGACCGGTCCGCGCACGATGTCGAACCCGGAGTGCACCCGCGGGTCGTCGAATTCGTTGTCCTGCAACTGTTTCGACGGATCGATCACCTGCACGGTCGGGCTCTCGCCGCCGGCTTTCCACCAGCCGCCGCGGCGCACGACGTGCATGCCGCGGTTCGCGGCGGATGCGACGTCGACCGCGTGCTGCAGGACGGTCGGGTCGAGGTGACCCTGTCCTTCGAGGACGAGCTGGATGGTGGCCGCACTGCCCTGGGCGAGTGCGTTGAGGTAGGAGCGCTCGACGTGGGAGACGCGGCGTCGGTAATCGCGTGTCGGAGTCGTGGTGGTTGTCATGGTTGTCCTTCGATCGAGACGGGTCGGGGTGCGGTTGCGACGATCGACGCGAAGGCAGCCAGGTCGTCCAAGCGGGAGGAACGCACCCACCAGCCGTCCGGCGTGGAGCGCCAGCCGGGGCGCCACATCGGCAACGCCACGGTCTCCGGCTGCCGGTCGACGAGGCCGGCCCCCTTGAGCAGCGACTCGATCTCACTGAAGTCGCCGAGATTGACACTGCGAGAAGCACTTTCGGCGCCGAGCTTCCGTCGTGCCCAGGTGATTGCGTGCGGCCGGTGCCGCTCGTCCTGGATGTCGACGCCCACCGGCCCGATCGTGGACAGGGCGACCGAGACGAGTCCAGGAACGGTCGACACCGAGCCGTGCAGGCATAGTTGCGGCCACAGCCACCGGCCGTGCTCGTCTCGGGCCGGCGCACCGGGGTCGTCACCGAGCAGCCGAGCCGCCGCCTGCCGCAACTGGACTCGGCCGCTGACCGACAGCCGTCGGCCGAATTCGTCACGGGCGGGCGCGTCGCAGCGCCATACCAACCAGCGCAGCGGCGCGCCGAGCGTCTGCTCGACACTCGCCGGCCGCTGCGCCGTGATGGTCATGTCCGGGTCCTTCAGGCCGCGCTGACGACAGCACTGTGGTAGCTCGCGCCGTACGCGAAACTGCTCAACAGCGCTCGCTGGGCGTCGCCGGCAGCGAACTGCTGCAGCGCTGCCAGGAGTCCGAATCCGCCTGCTGATCCATAGGATTCACCGACGTGCTGCTTGGGCGCGATGGTCCGGACACCCTCCAGCCCACCCGCCTTGAGCGCCAGCTGCTCGGCGGAGTCGACGAGGTCGCAGCCGTTGCCGGCAGACACGATCAGGTCGGCGTCACCCGCGGTGCGACCGGCACCGGCAAGGGCCAGCTCCATGGATCGCGCCCAGGCCGCCCCGGTGTGGTCCAGCCGACCGGGACCACTGAGGTCCGACACGGAGCCGAAACCTTCGAAGCGAGCCAACGATGTGGTGCCGGATTCGGCTGAGGCGTCAGGCGTTTCGAGCAGTATGGCGACAGCCCCGTCGGCCAGCACCAGACCGGTCTGGCCGCCAACTCGGACGACACCGTCGCGGGCGTAGTCCTGCAAACCGGCCTGCACGTCGAGTGCCACCTGCGGGAACTCATCGGCGACGACGACCAGGATCCGGTCGGCGGCGCCCCGCTCGATCACCCGTGATGCCAGGTGGATGCAGTCGAGCGCACTCGTGCCACCGGTGGTGATGGTGGCGGCATACCCCCGGAAGCGGTGCAACATGGCCAGGTGCCCGGCCGCCGCATTCACGACCGTGTTCGGGAAGACGAGTGCATTCGCGCCGGAGACACCTTCGTGCACCAGGTCGGTGTGGAAGTCGGCGACGGTGCTGAGCGGTCCGAAGCCGGTGCCGAAGACGACACCGGTTCCGGTCGCCACCGCGCGGGACGGCTTCCCGATCTGCCGGTAGAGATCCGCCGTCGCGGCGGCCGACAGGACACTGAGCGCGTCCATCCGACGGGCCTTGGCGGGATTGATCTTCCGGGCGAGCGACTTGGTGTCGGCCCGGCCGAAGGCGGCGGTGCCGAACCCGTCGATGTCGGTCGGAGCACCGAAGGTCGGAGCACCGCCGGTCAGACTCTCGATGACCTCGTCCGCGCTCGCCGATCCCGCCGACACCGCTCCGACGCCGGTCACCAGCACCTGGCGCGCCGGCCTGGCCGGTGGCGTCGAACGCCCCGGTGCGGTGACGACGAGTGAGGCGTTGTTTCCGCCGAAGGCGAAGGAGTTCGACAGGGCGACGGTCGTGTCGTGCTTCCGGCCGACGCCCGGAACGATGTCCAGGCCGTTGTCCTTCGCGGCGGGACGCACGTTCGTCGTCGGCGGCAGCATGTCGTCGCGGATCGCCAGCACCGAACAGATCGCCTCCACCGCGCCGGCCGCACCCAGCGTGTGTCCGGTCATCGACTTGGTGGAGCTCGCCGGCGGCGTCGGGTTCGAACCCAGCAGCAACTTGACCGCCTTGGGCTCGACCGCATCGTTGGTGGGCGTGCCGGTGCCGTGCATGTTGATGTAGTCGACGTCGGTCGCTTCCAGTCCGCTGCTGCGCAGCGCCTCGCTCATCGAACGGACCGCGCCGTCACCGGACGGATCCGGCGCGGTCTGGTGGTAGCCGTCGCAGGTCAACCCGTAGCCGCTGATCTCGGCATACACCGTGGCTCCGCGGGCGGCGGCCGCTTCCTCGGTCTCCAGCACCAGGAAGGCGGCGCCCTCGCCGAGGGTGAGTCCGTCCGAACCTGACAGCGGCGAGCACGGCCCGTCCGCGAGTGCGCCCAGGCTGCTGAAGCCGTATGCCGACAAGGACGCCAGCGGGTCGACCCCGCCGCAGACGACCGCGTCGACCTCGCCGCTCCAGAGCAACTCGGCGGCGTACCCGATCGCGACGGCACTGGCCGCGCACGCGTTCGAGGTGACCGACCGCGGCCCGGTGACGCCGAACTTCGCGGCCAAGGCGTCGGCCACCACGTGGATGACCGAGGTCGCGGCCTGCGCATCCGGCGCCTGCTCGGCGCCCTGCTGGACGTAGCTGCGGTGGAAGGCCTGCAGGGACGGCATCGCGCCGAGGCTGCTGCCGACGATGAACCCGGCCCGCTCGCCGAGAGCACGCGGGTCGAGACCCGCGTCCTGCAGCGCTTCGGCCACCGCGACCTCGCCGAGTGCGTAACACCGATCGGTGCCCTCGGGGGTCTCCATCTCCACCCGGCCGACCTGGTCGGTCGGCATACCGGTGGTGTCGAAGAGCGTGTTCGTGCGGATGCCGGCCCGGCCGGCCGTGAGGTTCTCCCAGCACTCGGCGACCGAACTGCCGGCGTCGCAGATCAGGCCGAGGCCGGTGACGACGACTCGTGACATGGCCCGCTCAGCCCATCTTCTCGGTGGTCGACTTGGCGACCTTGCGCGGGATGCTGACCGTGGTCGCGCCGGTGGCGCCGACCTGCAGCGGCGTGCCGGGAACCCAGAACGGTGCCTCGACCCGCACGAAGGCGAGTCGCTCGTCGGCGTTGCCCGGGCTGGCCTCGAAGAGCACGGTGCCGACCGCGGTGTCACCGGCGAGAACCTCATCGCCGGGCGCGATCTGCGCGTCCCCGTCGAGCACGACCGGAGTGAGCTTGGCATCGCCGGCCTCGGGACGGGTCAGGTTGTCCGAGCCGCGGAACTCGCCGATGCGCTCCCAGTCGACCAGCCACGCGAGGTCGGCATCGTGCACCTGCAGCGCGCTGAATCCGTTGTGGTAGAGCGGGTTTCCGACCTCGGCCTGCACACGGGCCAGGCCCGACTCGGCAACCGGGCGACCCCCGGCCTCGACGACGTCGGCACTCACCCGGAGGCGAACCGGCTCGAAGGCGTCGGTGAGGAACAGGTAGCCGTACTCGCCGGTCGTTCCCACCCGGGCGATGTAGTGGGTGCCCTCGATCCCGTCGAGCTCGACGGGTGCGCTCTGGTGCAGGATCAGGCCGGAGATGTCGAAGTCGACGTAGCCCTCCGCAACCCGCCAGGCGGCCGGACCCTCGAACGCGAAGGCTGCCCAGCCGGCCGGACCGACCTCGACCTCGGCGCCCTCGGCACCGGCGAAGTAGTCCTCGACCGCCTCGACGGTGGTCGGCGTCTGGGTGAGCAGCCAGGACTCCTCCTCCATCTCGAAGTGGGTGACGACGGCGAACGGCGCGCCGTCGTCCGCGAGCAGGATGACCTCGCGGACCTGGTCGGGCTCGACGAATTCGGTGCCCTTGCTCATGATCGAGTCGAGGTAGTCCAGTCGGTCGGCGCCGCTGATCCGCACCAGCACACCGCTGGGCTGGTAGCAGCCGACGGACTCCCGGATCGTGGTGTAGTCGGCGGCAGCCGCCTGGGCGTTGCCCGGAGCTGCGGCAGTGTCGTTCTCGGTGACAATGGTCATCTGCGAAGTCATGATCGGTGCCTTCCTTGGTTCTGGGTTCGTCCTGAGTAGTGGTCCGATGGTTGATTTCTACGGACCTGCTGTATGGCGTCGATATCGCCGGGATTTCACGCGGCAGTGCCGGCCACACCGGCCTGCTGCACCTGCGACCACGCGGTGATCGTGCGGTCGCTGACCTGCAGCGACCAGGTGGCAGCCGTCGCACCGGTCCGGGCGAATGCCCCGATCAGCACTCCGGAATCCGTGCAGCGCACGAGGATCTCGGGATGTGCCGCCGACCTCGGGTCGGAGGTCACCGTCAGGGTGCGGTTGCCACGCAGCGGCACGCACACCGCGGAGGTCCAGCGCTGCCAGCGCTCCTTCAGGTCGTGTTGGTCGACCGTGTCGTCATACGGGGAGAAGCAGGTGACCAACCCGGACGGGGCGGCGTCCGGCGTGAGCCACACGACCGTCTCCGGGTCGCTGTGCCCGTCGACCTGCACGGTCAGGCGAGCCGTGCCGGCGTCGTTGTCCTCCGTGACACGCAGGCGCTGAGCTGTCGAGCTGAGTTCCGAACCTGTCGCCGTCCAGTTCTGCGGGGTGGCGACGCCCCAGCCGGGTCCGTAGCAACGGTCGAACCTGTCGAGTTCACCGCCGGCCCAGAGGCCGGCCGACCAGCGCGGATTGTTGGCGAAGGCACGGGTGCGTGGGTATGGCGCGCGAAAAACGTTACGCCCGAACGGCTTCCAGGCGACGACACCGCCTGCCTCCGCGGCAAGCCGGACCGTCTCGTCCGATGGCTGCCGGGCGGACTCGTCGTGGTGGGCGTCGGCAGCCGACTGCTGACCAGTCCTCAGGTCGGCTTCGGCAGCTCCGATGTCGACTCGAAAAGCGCTGCCGTTCTTGAGGTTCCGATGTTCGGCGACGATGCCGCTGATCAGGCCGAAGCCGGCGGGGGACTGCACGGTCACCGCGGTGTCTCCGGGAGAGGACCAGCACAGCTGGGCTCCCTCGTCGAGCACAGTCTGCGCGGCCGGTAGCTGGCCGGCGTCGCGCACCCCCAGGCCGTCTCCCAGCGGGGAGTCCGCATCGTCGATCCGCAACCGGCCGCTGCGCAGGCCGACCAGGTGGTAGGCGCGCAGTAACGGCTGCTCGCTTCCGTCGACCCGGAACCGTTGCGACAGACCCGAGGCGTCGAGCGTGACCGTCGCCGTCACGGTGGTGTCGTCGATGACCTCGGTCAGCTTCAGCGAGTCGGCGTCACACCGCGCGACGTCGACGGTGCGCGGGTTGCCGGCCCGCCACCCGGTGACTCGGCCGCGACCCGCGGTCGGCCACAGTGCGGTCCACACCGGCCCGAGATGTCCCTCCCGCCATACCTCGACGGTCCCGTCGACGGCGGCTCGAAGTTCGAGGTCACCGGCGCGCAGGACGGTCGGCGCGGGCTGTGCCGCGTCGACCGGCATCGGGGGCGGCACCAGGTGTGGTTCCGGACGGTAGGTGAAGCCCGGTAGCTCCGCGCTGAGCACGACACGGTTGTCGATGTCGATCACCGTGTCGATCTCGACGGTGCCGATGGCGAAGGGCACGGCGACGACCCGGCGGCCGGCGACGACCGTGACGTCCTGGTCCATGTCGTTCGGCAATGCACGCGGGATGAACGACGTGGTCCGTTGCGTCACAACGGCATCCAGCAGATCCTTCGGCAGGGCGGGGAGCACCTGACGCAGGACGAGCGGAAGGAAGTTGTGCAACTGCACGTTCCCGTCGGCACCCGGCACGGTGCGATGCACCGCGAGGCAACCCACCCGCCGATAGAGCGTGTATGCCGGGCCGTTCGCCGGGTTCACGGTCAACCGGAGCACCGAGTAGGGGCTGTGCACCATCCGTTCGACGGCAGCACCGAACAGTTCGGCGGTCAGCATGCCCCCGCGATGGGCGGGCGCCACGAAGAACATGTCGGCGATCAGCTCGCCCGGACCGGCAACCCGCCGGCCGTCGGAGTGGAAGAGGCCGAAGGTGCCGATGAGCCGGTCGCCCTCGACGGCGACCAGGAAGGTGTGGGTGTCCCGGTCCTGCAGCTCCTGCACGAGTTGGGCCGCGGTGATGCCGCCGTCGATCGGGTTGGGGACGTCCCGGTGCCGGTTGAACAAGGCTGCGACGGCCTCGGCGTCGGCGGGGACATAGTCACGCACGAGGGTCGCCATGGTGCGTTTTCCTTTCGTTCAGGCAGCTGCTTCGGCTACGCGTTCGGTGACGGTGAGGGAGCCGGAGGCGACGACCTTGCCGTCGACCTCGGCACGCACCTGGACCGAGCGCAGGGCGCCGAAGCGCTCGCCGAGCTTGGCCGTGAGATCCAGTCGGTCGCCCGGGCGCACCAAGGCGGCGAACTTCACCTTGTTGATCGCTCCGAGGTAGCCGACCTTCTCCGAAACATCTTCTGCCGCACCGGTTTTGGCTTGCTCGAGGTGCTCGGCGATGTAGACGACCGCGACCAGTTGTGCCATGGCCTCGACGATCAGCACGCCGGGCATGATCGAGTGGTTCGGATAGTGGCCGGCGAAGTACGGCTCGGAGATCGTGACGTTCTTGACACCCTTGCCGCTGCGGCCCGGGTCGACGTCATACGCCTTGTCGATCATCAGCATCGGCCAGCGGTGCGGGAGCATGGTGAGCAGCTCGTCCGCGCCGTACCGCCGCACGGCCGGCTGGGGCTGGGCGGTCATCAGGCGGCCTTCGCCTCGATGAAGTCCATCATCGCGTTGATCGAGCCGAAGGCGGCGGTGTCGCTGTCGGAGATGCCGACGCCGAACTCCTCCTCGACCATGACGACGATCTCGAGGGTGTCCAGGGAGTCCATCTCCAGACCGCGGCCGAAGAGCGGCTGGTTGTCCGAGATCAGTTCCGGGGAGGTCTCCAGGCCGAGCCCGTCGATGATCCGGGACTTCAGCGTCCAGCTGTTGTCGAAGCGCTTCTGCGCCGTCGCCTTGATGGTGTCGTAGCTCATGACAGGTTCTCCTTCAGTGATGGTGTGTCGTGGTTCTGCGGCCGGTCAGGAAATGCCGGCCCGGTCGTGAAAAAGACTGGCGTGCACCGTTATCCGTTGATCATTCCGCCGTCAACAGTCAGCACCTTGCCGGTGATGTATGCCGCCTGCGGGGACGCCAGGAAGGCGGCAGCCGCCGCGACGTCCTCCGGCTCGCCGATGCGGCCGAGGGGGATCACGCCGAGGGCCTGGTCCAGCGCCTTCTTCGGCACGGCGCGGGTCATCTTGGTCTGGATGAACCCCGGTGCGACGACGTTCACCCGGATGCCGCGTGCCGCGACCTCGCCGGCCATGGACTTGGCGAGCGAGATGATGCCGCCCTTGCTGGCCGAGTAGTTCGGCTGGCCGGGTCGGCCCGCGACACCGCTTGTCGAGGCGACCATCACCACGGCACCGCCGGTGCGGTACATGTGCTTGATCGACTCGCGAGCGCACAGGAACGTGCCGGTCAGATTGGTGTCGATGACCTGGGACCACTTCGCGGACGACATCGCGGCGATGAAGCCGTCGGCCGTCACACCGGAGTTGAGCACCGAGACGCCGACGCGGCCGAAGTTCGACGAGAGCTCGGAGAACATCGCCGTGACGTCCTCCTCGACCGCGATGTCCGCCCGGACCACGTAGGCCTCCCGGCCGAGCGCCCGCACGCGGTCGGCGGTCTCGAGGGCCCCCTCCTTGTCGCTGTTGTAGTGAACGGCCACATCACACCCGCACTCGGCGAGAGCGATCGCGCAGGCGGCTCCGATGCCCTTGGAGGCGCCGGTCACCAGCGCCTTGGTTCCCTCGGCGTACTTGATCATGACGTCATTCCTTCGTGGTCGGTGTCGGTTCGTTGCGGGCGGCTGATGCTCGCCTCGTGGACCAGCTGCACGCGCAGCTCGCTCACATAGGTGTCGTCGCTGTCGGCGGCGCCGGGCAGCCAGGTCTGGTCGACGTCGGGAAGCATCTCGCCGACGGTGAGCAGTTGGTCGTCGGTCAGCCGGCGAACGAGGCCGGCGAGGGTCGCGACGTAGACGGGGCTGGTGAGGTCGACATACACCGGCTTGTCCTCACCCGGCGCCTTGACGAAAACCCTTGCAGGTAGACCGGTTTCACGCGCCCAGCGGCGGATGACGCGGTAGTCGTCGGCCTCGTCCTTCGAGCGTGTGGTCAGTGCGATGTCGGTCGGCCGGACCCGCCACGTCTGCCGGAAGATCACCAGCTTGTCCAGGCTCACCCGGGGGATGTGATCGCCGCCGAGTCCGACCTTGAAGGCGTCGGCCGCGACGATGGACAGTGGCACACCGAAGAACTCCGCCAGCTCCCAGCGGCGACCGTCACCGGCGACCACCGTCCAGTCGTCGCCGTCCCGGTGCAGGTCGAGGTCATCGATCGCGACCAACTGGTCGCGGTCACGGACCGGAGCCTTGCTGAACCCCAACAGGGTGTCGCCCGCGCCGGCCACGGCAGGGACGAATCGCCCGGTGTTGCGGCGCCACCCGAGCGGGAAGACGGGAACGACGCGGCCGGATCCGAAACTCTCGTTGACCGCCGAATGGACCGTGGTCGTGCCCTTGGGCCAGGCGATCGCCGGAGTGTCCAATGACGCGATGCACGCGTGCAGTTCGCCCGCGACGACGGTGAAGTCACCGGACCGGAAGGCCTCGATGTCCCGGGCGATCACCTGCAGGTCGGGGCTGTGCACACCACCCTGCAGCCAGCCCGGGGTCGGGTCGGTGCCGAAGACGCGCTCGAATCGTTCGCGGCACGCGGCGACCGACAGGTCGAGCCGTGCTCGCTGCAGATCCGTGTCGGTGACGTCGAGCACCTCCGACCAGGCCGCCGCGAGGGCGGCCGCCGCACGGTGCAGCGGGAGCTCACCCGGACCCCAGAAGAGGCGCAGCGACTCCGCCCAGATGCGGGCCAGCGGCACGGGTCGGTCGGTATGACGACCCTGGGCCTTGGCGGCCAGCCCGCCGATCGCCGCGACATACTCCGCAGCCAGCCGGCGGGAGAACCACGTCGCCGAACCAGCAAGCATGGCAAGGGGTTCCGCGATCTGGTCGAAGGCCGACGAACCCAGAGTGAGCTGTCCGTCCCGTGTCGTGTCCTCGACACAGACAGCGCGACCGGCATAGGCGCGTCCGCCACCGTGTGAGGACGACGAACCGGTGAGGGTCTCGAACTTCTCGTCGAGGACACGCAGCGCCTCGACGAGTTCGGTGTCGGATCCGGCAGCGGCCACGCCGTCGCGAGCTGCCTTGATCTCGTCCCAGGCGGCCAGGCACTCCGCGCGGATCCGGGCGTCACTGATCGACAGGAGACGGGTGTCGAGCATCTCCTCGGCATCGTCGAAGATCGGGATGTTGGCACCCCAGGTCAACAGCCGTTTCCGGGACAGTCGCTCGAAGAGCGCCACAATCCGCTCGGTGGCTTCCTGCCGGTTCTCCTGCCGGTCGTCGTCCGCGATGATCGACGCGACATCTGCTGCTGTGCGAGATCCGTTGCACAGAGCCAGGATTCGCGTCTCCTCTGCAGTCAGACGCTCGGGCCGGCGTCCGGACACGACGATCTGGCCACCCTCGGGAGTGGTCCGCAGCGTCAGGTCCGCACGCAGGAGGGCGGGCAGGTGCCGTCGGACACCGGGCCGCGCGGCGAGCGCCTCCCCGATCTCGATGACGGCCCAGGTCTCGAGTGCGCACTGCCGCTCGTCGACCAGTGACTTCCCGGGCCGATAGGTGACGGTCTCGTGGTCCGGCTCGATGGAGCTCCAGTGCACGGGCCCGAAGAAGCCGATGGTCTCCGCCTTGGTGCAGTACCGCTGCCAGTAGCGGGCCACCATGCGCTCGCGATACCGCGCCTTGGCGTTGCGTTGCTCCACAGGGCGATTCGCCACCTTGTCGAGATACTCCACGAAAGGTCGGTTCTGCCAGGCGATCGCCGTGCGGAAGGCCGGGTCGCGACACACGTCCTGCAGGAACGCACCGCACCGCACGCTTTCGTCGCGATGCAGGGCCGCGAAATCCTGCTCGGAGAGTCGCCCGGCAACGACCGCGCGATCGGCCTCCTCCAGCGCGGGTGCTGCCAACGGCGCCATACCTTGGATGGCGAAGCCGGCGCTGCGCACCACGTAGTCGCTCCAGATGCGCCAGTCGGTCCCGCCGAGCGGCAGTACGTCGCCCAGCGTCCGCGCCGGTGCATTCTGCAGGTCGGTCATCGTGTCGCTCCTTGGAAATCACGCAGCACCGGGGCCAGCCTCCGGACACCTTCGGCGGTCTGTTGTTCGTCGTTGGCGCTGAAACACAGCCGGATGCAGTTGCGGTACGCACCGTCGGCGCCGAAGAAGGCTCCCGGCACGAAGTTCGCGCCGGCGGAGGTGGCCACGGGCAGCAGGTCCCGGGTGTCGGCATCGGCGTCTCGATGGGTCAGCCACACATAGAAGCCGCCGCTGGGTTTCTCCCAGTGCCAGGGCGATTCGGCGCCCAACAGCTCGGTCAGGCCGTCGGTCATCGCCTGCGCCTGCCGCCGGTATGCCGCTCGGTAATCGTCGATGAGTCCTCGCCAGTCACCCAGCGAGAAGAACCCCGCTACGATGGCGTGATTGAGGGTCGGCGGCGCCAGCGTCATCGCCTCGACGACGAAGGACAGGTCGTCGCAGAGGTGGTCCGGCGCGCTGATCCAGCCCACCCGCAGTCCCGGTGCGAAGACCTTGGAGAAGGTGCCCAGGTAGATCGTGTCGGGTGCCACCGCGACATACGAATCGGGTTGTGCTGTCTCGGGATCGAAGCCGAGCAGGCCGTAGGGATCGTCCTCGACGATCAGGACGCCCTTGGAACGGCAGACCGACACCACGGCGGCGCGTTCGTCCGCCGTCAGGGTGCGTCCGGTCGGGTTGTGCAGCACCGGATTCGTGTAATAGAACGCGACCCGTGCACCGGCTCCTTCGAGCGCCGCGGTGACGGACTCGACGGTGAGGCCGGCGGTGATGTCGACCGGGACGATCCGGGCACCCGCGGCGGTGAACGCCGAGATGGCACCGGGATAGGTGGGTGCTTCACAGATCACCACGTCACCGGGCTGCACCAGCAGCTGGGCGACCGCGGCCAGGCCCATCTGCGACCCGGCCGTGGTGATGACCGAGCGCGGGTCGCGCGGCACACCGCGCATCGCCATGAGTGCGTCGATCGCTCGGCGCAGCCCACGGCTGACCGTCGGTGTCGTGTACTGCAGCACCGTCGGGCCGCCCAGCCGGAGCAGACGGTCGGTGTCGTCCGCCAGTTGGTGCCACGGGATGACGGACAGGTTCGGCATCCCGCCGGCGAAGGAGATGACTCCCGACTGTTCACTGAACAGGTCCGGGGCGGCAACCTTCTCGCGGGTGATCACGATGCCACCGAGGCGGCGGCCGTTGCCTCTTGGACCGCCTCCCACAAGCCGTCGATGGAGGCGAGCCGACCGCTCGCGATGTCCTGGGGATTCAAGCGGATCCCGTAGTGCCGCTCGACCGCGAGGTAGAGACCGAGCGTGGCCATCGAGTCCATGCCGAGCTCGAGGAAGCGGGCGGACGACTGAGGGGACTGCTGCTCCTCGGGGAGGTGGTCAGCCAGCAACTGCGCGAAGTTCGTGTCCATTGTTCTTCTCCTTGTGATCGGTTGATTTCACTGCTGCGTCGAGGGCCTTGCGGTCCGGCTTTCCGTTGCGGGTGAGCGGGATTCGCTCGATCGTGCGGATATGGGTGGGGCGGCGGGCCGGGTCCAGCGTCCGGGTCAGCTCGTCGCGGATCTCGCCGATCGGCCGGTCGCCGACGACGCACAGGACCAACCGCCCGTCGGCGCCCGGCTTGAGCACGACGGCCTCGTCCACCCCGTCGATGCGTTCGGCCGCGGCCTCGATCTCGGTCAGGCTGACTCGGATGCCGTGCCGTTTGACGATGTCGTCGTCGCGGCCGCTGAAGTAGAGGTAGCCCTCCTCGTCCAGCCAGCCCTGGTCGCCGGTGTGCAATTCCAGCCCGCCGTCGTACTCGACGTACTGTCGTTGCTGATCCAGCGGCACCTGCCAGTAGCCGCTCATCATCGTGCGGCCTCGGACGACGATGTCGCCGATCTCGTGCGATGCCAACGTCGCTCCGCTCTCGTCGACGATCCGGACGGTGTTGCCGGGGATGGGCCGTCCCACCGATGTGGGCCGCTCGGCGAGTTCGTGCGGGTGCAGGATGCTGATCCGTTTGCACTCGGTCATCCCGTACATCGACGCGTAGTGGGCGCCGGGGAACGCGGCCAGGATGTCGCGCCAGGTCGACTCACCCATGCGCGCGCCGGTGTTGGTGACCAGGCGCAGGCGGCTGTCCACGGCGTGCCCGCCGGTCAGCATCAGCAACATCTGGGCGAGCGACGGGACCAGTGGCGCGACCGTCACCTCGCGCTCGATGATGAGCTCGACGAGTGAGGTGTCCGACTCCCGGCCGGCCAGCACGAGTGTCGCTCCGGCGGCCACCGTGAGGAAGATCTGGTAGAGCCCGTAGTCGAAAGCGAGGGGCAGCCGCACGAGGACGACGTCCTCCGGGCGGTATTCCAGCACCTGCCCGATGGAGTCGGTCGCAGCAAGGATCGAATCGTGCGGACAGACAACGCCTTTCGGCGCGGACGTGGTGCCGGAGGTGTAGAGCAACAGGGCCGGCTCGGGCCGCGTGCCGACGGGACCGGTCGCCGTGGTCGCCACCGGAAGTTGAGCGCACCACGTGGAGCGGTCGATGACACCTCCGACCGCGTGCCGCAACTCGTCGGAGGGGTCCTGCGCGAGCACGATCGCCGCCTCCGCGTTGCCCGCGATCTGCACCAGCTGGGCGACCTGCAGGTCCAGGTGCACCGGGACGCAGATCACGCCGGCACGCGCTGCAGCGAAGACCAGGGCCACCGTGTGCCGGTCGCTCAGAGCCGTGACGACGATGCGGTCGCCGGCGAAAACTCCAGCGGCAGTCAGTGCCGCCTGGTGTTGCCTCGCCAGCAGGTCGAGCTCGGCATACGAGAGGGTTCCCTCGCTGTCGATCACCGCCGGGTGATCCGGACGGGTGGACACCGCACTGTCCAGCAAATGGTCGATGGTCGCCACGTGGTTCTCCTCCGCTGCACCGGGGCCCGACACCAACTCGTTCGGGCGCTGTGTCTGATCTGTCACGGCATACAGTCGAACCGACGGCTATTCCGTTCTGTTATCGCCGTTTTCAACACCGGCGAAGCGGACACAAAAGAATCTGACCGGGGCCGATGGCCCCGGTCAGATTCGTGTGGTGCGGTGCGGTCAGGCGGCCTTTGCGCCGGCGCGTCGGAGTGTCGCCGGCGACGCGACAGGTATGGCGCGCACCTGCGGCAACTCCCGTTTCGCGATGCCGGTGAGCGTTCCCGCCGGCGGTAGCTCGATCAGCACGCGAGGATCCCTGGCCGCGATACCCCGTGTGACGAGGTCCCAGCGGACGGGTGACACGATCTGGTGGACCAGCGAGTCTGCTGCTGCCGTTCCGGTTTCGAGCGGCTCACCATCGGCATTCGACAGCCAGGGGCAGATCGGGTCCGCGAAATCCTCGTCGGCCACCGCAGCGGCGAACTCCTCCTGTGCGGCGGACATCGCGGAGGTGTGGAACGCGCCGGCCACCTGCAGCGGTCGCACCTTCACGTGGTCGGGGACGACCTGCTCGACCTGCGCGAGGGCCGCGACCGGGCCGGCGACGACGAGCTGACCGGGAGCGTTGCGATTGGCAACCTGCAGGCCCAATCCCTCGATGACACAGGTGAGTTCATCCGGATCGCCGCCGAGCAGTGCCGTCATACCCGTTTCGGCGCGGCGGCAGGACGCGGCCATCGCACGGCCGCGCACGGCGGCCAGCCGTACCGCCTGCTCCGGGCGCAACACTCCTGCTCCCACCGCTGCGACCAGCTCCCCGATCGAGTGGCCGGCCGTCACGAGCGCGGTGGCGTCCCCGGCGAGGTCGACGGCGGACCGGGTCTGCAGCGCCAGTAGTCCGGCGGTCACGAGCAGCGGCTGGGCGATCTCGGTGTCGACGATCGTTGCTGCGGGTGCCTTGGTGCCGAGGTCGACGAGGTCCAGGCCGCTGTCCCGGGACCAGGACTCGACGAGTGCCCTCAGCTCCGGGTCGCGCAGCCACGGCGTGAGCATGCGCGGTGCCTGCGAGCCCTGGCCCGGTGCGACGACCACGGTCGTCCCGGCGCCGGTCATCGCCGCACCGTGCTGAGGCGAGCGGCACGGGGTGCGCGCTGGGTGGTGCCACCGATGGCCCTCAGCAGTGCGCCGACCCGACGACCTTCGCGCGGTGCCTTCGCCGGCGCGGTGTCCTTGGTGGCGTGGCCGGCCAACTGCCCGCGGTCCCCGGGGTGGAGCACCACACCGATGACGGCGACCAGGATCATCGCGGCGGCCATGATCCAGAACGCGTGCTGCACCGCCTCGGCGTAGCCGACCTGCACCACGTGGGTGAAGCGCTCGTCCGGGCTGCTCGTGCCGCCGGATCCGCGTCCGCACGACTCGCCGCCGGCGACGCTGTTCACGACACACTCAGCGGCACTGCGCGGCGCGCCGAGTCGGGCGAAGCCGGCGGTGATCCGCTCGTCGAACTGCTGGGACACGACCGTCGACATGACCGCGAGGCCGAGAGCGCCACCGAAGTTCCGCAGCGTCTGGAACGTCCCGGTGATCTCCCCGTATGACGCGGAGTCGCCCCGGTTCAGGCCGTCCGTGCTGACCGGTGTCAGCACCAGGCCGATCCCGAGTCCGGCGACGATCGCCGGCCACAACTGACCGTTGGAGAACGCCGAGCCGTCGATGGACAGGTCCGTCAGGGTGCTTGCCCACCAGATGAACCCGGCTGCACCGATCGCACCGCCGAGCACGATGGGGCGCTTCGCGCCGGCCTGGTCGAAGATGCGTGCGCCGAAGCGGCTGCCGACGACGAAACCGATGAAGAACTTCAGCATCGCCAGACCGGAGTCCTGTGCCGAGATGCCTTGTGCCGCCTGTCCGTAGACGCTGAGGAAGAAGAACAACGGCAGGAACGCGAAGGAGCACGCCGTTGCGGCAAGCGCCGACGCCAGGAAGCCGCGGTCGAAGAAACGACGCAGTTCGATGAGCGGCGTTGCGGCCCGCATCATGTGCGCAGCGGCACCGATCAGCAGCGCCACACCGACGAGACCGACGGCGAGCGCCTTCGAGTGATCCCAGCTGTTGTACTGCTGCAGACCGAGGATGGTCAGCGTCATACCCGCCGCGACGAGCACGGCTCCCGGCACGTCCAGTCGCCCGACGCGGCGCTCACTGTGCACCGGCGTGACGGCGAACACCGCGAGCGACACCAGCGCGATCGGCACATTGATGAGGAAGACGGCTCGCCAATCGTGCACCGCCAGGTAGCCACCGGCGATCGGTCCGATGGCCGTCATCGCACCCGTGATCGCGAAGAACGTCGCCATCGCCCGACCTCGGCGGGCGGGGTCGACCGTGGCGACGACGACACCGAGGGCCGCGGGGAACATCAATCCGCCGCTCGCCCCCTGCAGGACGCGCGCGACGATGAACCAGGTACCCGCCGAGCCACCCGAAGGTGTCACCGCGCACAGCACCGACGAGATGAGGAATCCAGCGACGCCGAGCATGGCGATGCGCTTGTGCCCGACGTGATCGGCGAGCTTGCCGCCGAGGGCGAAGGTCGCCGCAGTGGCCAGCAGATAGCAGTTGATGCCCCATTCGAGGGATCCGTGCGAGATCTGCAGGCCGGTCTCGATGGCCGGTCCGCAGATGGCGACGATGGTCTGGTCGATCATGACCATGGATACGGCCAGGATCGCCGCCACGAGCGCGGCCGAGCGGCCGATCGCGGCGGAAGCTGTGGATGTCATGGCTACTCCCTGAGTTGGTGCCCGGCGGGCCGTGGTCCGTTCCACCGAGTCCCGCGCCTGACTACTCGAGGAGAATGTCGAGGAACCTTTTCGTCCAGTTATCCCGTCGTTATTCGCGACCGACCTATGCTGCAGACGGCAGTCTGCGCGATGGGGGGCAGCTGATCGTGCGGGAGGAAACTGAATGTCGATGACCGATCCGGATGACGTGTGCGACGGCGACCTCGAGTTGCCCGCCGATCTGACCGGCACCGGACTCTCGCCCCAGGTGTGGTCGGCGTACGCGACGCTCGTCCGGCGAGGGGCGTGTCCGGTCGGGGATCTCAGGTCCCTGCTCAACGTCAGCGAACCGCAGCCACTGCTGGACAAGCTGCTGGAGGAGGACCTGCTCGAGGTCAGCGCCGGCATCGTGCACCCGCAATCGCCGCGTGCCGGACTGATCGCGCGGATCGAGGACGAGGAGGCGTCGCTGGCCCGCCGCAGGGCCGAGCTGCAGACCAGCCGGACCGCCGCCGAGCGACTCGCGCAGGAGTTCGACCGGACCCGCGTCTTCCGCGACGACGCCGTCGAGATCCTCAAGGACCGGCACACCGTCATCGATCGGATCAACGATCTGATGCGGTCGACCGTCTCGGACGTCGCGTCCATGGTCACCACCGAGCAGTCACCCGAGGCGCTGCAGGCGGCGCGGGCCGGCGATCTGGCGCTCATCGGCCGCGGCATCCAGATGCGCACGATCGTGCTCGCGGGACATCTGCGCAAGTCCCGTGAACTGCTCGACTACCAGTTGGAGATGGTCGAGGCGGGAGCCTACGTCCATGTGGCCTCGACGCTGCCGACCCGGCTGTCGCTCTGGGACAAGTCGGCGGCGCTGCTGCCGACGGATCCGTTGTCGCCCGGCACCGGTGCCTGTCTGACGACGCTGCCCGGCCTCGTCGACGCGCTGGTGCAGACCTTCGAACGGACCTGGGAGAACGCCTCCCAACCGCTGCAGAAGTATGTCGCCTCCCGCAGCGGCGCCGAGGAATCCACCGAGGACGGTTGGACGCCCAGCGTGCTGGAGTCGGAAGTGCTTCGCCTCCTCGCGGGCGGTCACAAGGACGAGTCCATCGCTCGCCGCGTCGGTATGTCGTTGCGCTCCGTCCGTCGCGTCATCGCCAAGATCAGCGAGGAGCTCGACACGTCGTCGCGCTTCCAGATGGGGGTCCGCGCGATGCAGCGCGGCTTCCTCTGATCCGATCTCACGCGGCGATCGGCAGCTCGGCGACCCGACGCTCGATCTCGAACCGGGTGACCCCGGCCGGTAACGGGCCGAACCTGCTGACCAACTCGACGAGGTCGTCCCAGCGGGGGATGCTCCAGGTCACCTGCCCCCACGCCCCGGCGACCGGTACCCGCTCACGCTCATAGGGCAGGTGCCGGTAGAGCTCACCCACCTGATGGAACGCACGATGCACGGCGATCGGCGAGTCGTCGGCGGCCCGCGCACGCCAACACCGTCCGAACGCCCGGACGGTCGCCACCACCGGGCCGTCTCCGCGTCCGGTCAGCACGGAGGTCTCGACGGCGGCCGACAGCCGGACTCCACCCACGCGATGGGTCCAGCCCTCGATCCGTGGTTCCTCGCCCAGTTCGACGACCGTGCACGGGACACCGGCCATGCCCAGTTGCGCCGCGGCGGTCGAGCGGTGAGCGCCGTCGAGTACGAAATAGCGGTCCTCACCGACCGGTGTGACGGCGATCGGAACGCGGATCCCGTCCCTCGCCAATGCTGCGGCGACCTGACGTAATCGTTCCTGCTGCACTCGCTCGTGCTGGATCAGCCGTCGCGGATCGACGATCAACTCTGCGGTCCCCATCGAGGTCACCTTTCATCAGTCCTGTTGTCGAATCCCGAGCATAGGAAGCCGTTTTCGTACCCGGTATCGCCCGTCAGCGTCCTGTCAGCGGCCGGTCACGCGCGCTGCCTAGCGTCGATGCCAGACGAATAACGATCTGCCCCGAGGAGCACTTCCATGCCGATTCCCGACAGCCGAGCAGCAGCGGACGCCGACTGCGCCACAGCTGTTCAAGGCGTGCCGTTGCACGAGATCGCGGAGCGGTTCGGCACCCCCGTGTGCGTGTATGACGCCGACGAGCTGCGCCGCCAGTGGCGCACCTGGCAGGCGGCACACCCCGGGCCGATCGAGGCGGCATACCTGCTGTCGGCGAACCCGAACGTCTCGATCACCGCGACCACGCGCACCTGGTGCGCCGGGGCGGTCGTCGGGACTCACACCGAGCTCACCAGCGCGTTGCTGTCGGGGTATGACGCGGACACCATCGTGCTCGACGGTCCGCTCAGCTCCGCCGACCTGGTGGATGCTGCCCTGCACGCCGGCATCGGTGCCTTCGCGGTCTCCGACATGGCGCAGGTCGCGCTGCTCGACGATGCCGCCGCTGTCGCCGGCCGCCCGGCTGCCGTCGTCGCCAGGGTCGACCCGGCCGCGCCGGCCGGCGCGGAAGCCTTCCTGACCGCGCTGACCGATCGCCCGTTCGACCAGGTCCGCCCGATCGGCGTGTGCGTGCCGGGCGGTGCGGTCACCTCCGAGACCGTCGAACTGCTCACGCGCCTGCTCGGCCACCTCACGGGCGCATCGCCGGAGGACCGACTGGTGGTGTTGCAGCCGGACGCGGCCGAGCAGGTCGGGCGCGTCGCGTCGTTGGCCGACCTCGGCCGTGTCGTCATCGCGACCGGTCATCCGCAACTGCAGCAGGCAGCGACCCTTTTGACCCGAGTGGTGCACACCGCGCCCAGCGGGGCTCCCGTGAGGTTCGACTGCCCGTTGCCGGATGGTGCTCGCCCGTACGCGCTCCTCGCCGAGCAGGACACCGGGCGACACGAGGACGACTGCACCGCCCGGAACCTCGATGCGGCGGAGTTGCGCCTGGGAGACCTCGTCGCCACCGCCGGCGCCGGCCTGCTCGACCTGCCACTGCCGGTCGGTCACATCCTCAGCCACGGCGTGCCGGCCGAGGTGCTGGTCGTGGACGGCCGAGCGGTCTCCATCCGATCGGCCGCCACGACGGAATATCTGCTGAACCGGCAGAACGTCATGTCGCCCACCACCTGAAATCGCTTGTCACACAACCGCGTTCGTCACCACTACTTCGAAAGGCAAGTCACCATGTCTGTTGCACCGCCCGTTCCGACAACCGGAACCACGTACGAGACGGTCCTGCGAGTGTTGGAGGACGTCTGCGGCCACGAGCTCACCGACATCACTCCCGAGACCTCCCTGTTCCACCAGATCGGAGTCGACTCCACAGGGGTGATGCACCTGCTGATGTGCCTCTCCGACGAGTTGGGAGTCGAGTTCGACGTCGAGCAGCTGCGCATGCGCGACTTCGCAACCGTCGCGACCCTGACCGCGTTCGTGGACCGCGAAACCCGCAGCTGAGACCCCTGAAGGAGCATCACCATGACACTCACCGCACCGGCAACTTCCGAGATCGACTCCACCATCACCGAGGTGGCGGTCCCCACGTTCGCCGTCATCGGCGGCCACGAGGTCGACGACCACCTGGCGGGTCGCGAGGCCGAGACCATCGACGTGATCCGTCGCACCTACCTGCTGCACGACGCCGGGGAGACGGTCAACCCGCCGTCATACTTCCTGCGCTTCCCGGACCGGCCGGACAACCGCATCATCGCGCTGCCCGCCTCGGTCGGCGGGTCCGTCGGCATCGACGGGGTGAAGTGGATCTCCAGCGTGCCCGGCAACGTCGCCCACGGCGTTCCCCGAGCGTCCGCGGTGACCATCATCAACGACCCCGTGACGGGATACCCGTTGGCCTGTGTGGAGTCCGCGATCATCAGCGCGACCCGGACCGCTGCTTCGGCCGCCCTGGCGGCCGTCGAGTTGCGCGACGGCCGGTCCTTCGATCGGGTCGCGATCGTCGGGGGCGGACTGATCGCCCGGTATGTCGTGCGGTATCTCCTCGCGGCGGGAGTGGCCCCGGGGGAGATCGTCGTTCACGACACCTCCGCGGAGCACGGAGCGTCCTTCGTCGATCACCTCCGACGGACGCACCCGGGAAGCTCGGCGCGGTTCACCGACGACGTCACCGAGGCCATCGGCTCCAGCGATCTCGTGGTGTTCACGACCGTCGCACCCGAGCCGTATCTCGACGACCCGGCACTGCTCGGCC
Source organism: Flexivirga sp. G2 (assembly GCF_055397625.1). Lineage (NCBI taxonomy): Bacteria > Bacillati > Actinomycetota > Actinomycetes > Micrococcales > Dermacoccaceae > Flexivirga > Flexivirga sp. G2. The sequence continues at coordinate 19,030 of NZ_AP039675.1, read as the reverse complement.
ATCGGCCGTTGGTGCTCAATCTGTCGTTGCGCGACCTGGGCGTCTCGATGGTGCTGGCCGCCGACAACGTGGTCGACGACGTCGAGCACTGCCTGAAGGCGAACACGTCGGTGCATCTGGCCGAGCAGCACCTGGGCAACCGGGACTTCCTGACCGGCACCCTCGCCCAGGTGGTGCGGGGCACGGTGACGTTGCGCGCCGACCGGCCGACGATCTTCTCCCCGTTCGGTCTCGGCGTGCTGGACCTGGCACTCGCCAAACAGATCTATGACGACCTGGCCACGAGCGGTCGGCTGCGAGAGGTGCCGGACTTCTACCACGACGTGCGACGACTGCCGTGACTCACGCCAACCTCCCGTCGGAGAGGAGAGGAACCTCATGAACGCCCACGTCTGGCTGGCTCACCGCGAGAGCGCCCACGAATCCTGTTTGAGCGCAACCGAACTGGTGCGCCGCAACAGGTACCAGCAGGAAGAGGATCGACAGCGTTTCACCACGGGTGCGACCTTGGCCCGCTTCGCCCTGCGGCACCGCACGTATGACGCCGAGGCCGACATCGCCCGCCGCTGTCCGGACTGTGCAGGCGTCGACCACGGGCCGCTCTCGGCCGCCGGTCCCCACGCCGACGCCTGGTCGCTGTCGGTGTCGCACAGCGGAGACCTGGTCGCGGTGGCGATCGTCCCCGGAGACCGTCCGGTCGGCATCGACGTCGAGGTGGCCGATCTGGCGACCATCGACCGGATCAAACCGCTGCTGTGCGGTGAGCAGGAGTATGCCGAGGACGAGGCCGCCGACGATCGGCATCACGCGCTGCTCACGCGGTGGGTGCGCAAGGAGGCGATCCTCAAGGCGGCCAAGGTCGGCCTGTCGGTCCCGATGCGGCATCTGCGGGTGTCCCCGGCCGGGCGGCCGGCGCAACTGCTGTCCTGGAATCCGGATTCGGTCCCGGACGGTCTCGACCCCGGTCATGTGGCATGCCGTGACGTGCCGCAGGAGGCGTTGGCCGCGGTCGATGCCCGATCGCGCGGAGCGGTCGCCGTCGTCGACACGCGGATGATCACGCTCGACCTGCACTGGGTCGGTGCCGAGCTGTCCGACATACGCGCGAACGCTCCCGAGCTCGCCGCCGCATGTTGACCAGCGGGCCCTGAAACACCCGGCACCGGGCGGCACAACCCCCGCCGGCCGGTGTCGGGCACAACATTTCGGTACGCACGGGGGTGACCCCTGGTCAGGCCTCTGACCAGGGGTTTCGTGCGTTCTCGAGCACGTCGGAAGCCTCCCGCGAGGCGCCCTGAACACGCTGCCATGTCAGCTTCTGCCCCGCGAGATCTGCTTCGTTTCGCGTCGAGCGGCACCCATAGTTGACCCATCAGCGGTGGCGAACACGACGGAACGGCCACCACACTCAAGCGAAGGAATGACGATGGAGATCAAACTCCTCGGGTGGGTCGAGATCCACCACGACGGCAAGACGGTGCCGGTGATGTCCCGCCAGGCGCGCACCTTGCTCGCCCTGCTGGCCCTCGCTCCGGGACGCGCCGTCAGCACCGAGCGACTCATCGACCAACTGTGGCCGGAGAGCGAGCTGGCGAACGCGCGCAATGCCCTGCAGGCGACGGTCACCCGACTGCGCCGCGCGCTGCGCGCCGGCATGGGTGATGCCGGCCGGGAGGACCAGTTGCTGCGCACGGTCGACGGGGGCTACCTGCTCGACATCTGCGCGGCCGACGTCGACGCGTTCGACTTCACGGCGGCGATCAGCACCGCCGAGGCGATCGGCCAGTCCGACCCGGCGCGCGGCGCCCGGATGATCACCAGTGCCGTGCAGGTATGGCGCGGTCCGGCCCTCGACGGTGTCGCGGACGCACCGGAGCTGCGTGCCGAGCGGGTGCGGCTGGAGGAGCACCGCACGACGGCGCTGGAGCTGCTGGCCGGTATGCGGCTGTCCGCGGGCGAGCTGCGGTCCGCCATCTGCGATCTGAGCCACCTGGTCGAGATCCATCAGGAACGCGAACACCTCAACGAGCTGCTGATGGTGGCGCTCTACCTGGACGGCCGACAGACCGAGGCACTCGACGTCTTCCGCCGGGTTCGCAACCGCCTGCGCCACGAACTCGGCGTCGAACCGAGCCTGCGCCTGCGGCACATGCACCAGGCGATCCTCACCCACGACCCGAAGCTGCTGCGCCGACAGAGCGCGCTGAACTCGCTCAGCGTCGTGCCCGCGGTCGCCTGAACCACCGCGAACCCACCGCGAACCCACCACCATCGATCGTTCGACCCGAAGGACTGCGCAGCGATGACCGAGATCAGTGATCGCACCCTCGTCGCGCTCGAGGCGTGCCTCGTCGAGCCGGCCGGCCCGACACTGGCCGAACGAACGGCCGAGCTGCACCGGCTGCGCGCGAGCATCGCCGACGGGCCGGGCAAGGACGCGACGGAGCGGCAGCACGCGAAGGGAAAGCTGACCGCGCGCGAACGCATCGAGCTGCTCGTGGATGAGGGGACCTTCCACGAGATCGAACGCTTCCGACGACACCGTGCGACCGGCTTCGGACTGGAGAACCGGCGGCCGGCCACCGACGGCGTGATCACCGGGTGGGGACTGGTGCACGGGCGCAAGGTGTTCGTCTACGCCCATGACTTCCGGATCTTCGGCGGCGCGCTCGGTGAGGCGCACGCCCAGAAGATCTGCAAGGTGCTCGACCTGGCCACCCGATCCGGCTGCCCGGTCGTCGGCATCAACGACGGTGCGGGAGCCCGCATCCAGGAAGGTGTCACGGCGCTCGCCGGGTATGGCGAGATCTTCCGCCGTCACGTCGCCGCGTCCGGCGTCATACCGCAGATCAGTGTGATGGTCGGGCCGTGTGCCGGCGGCGCGGCATACTCACCGGCACTGACCGATCTCGTCTTCAGCGTCGCCGATGTCTCCCAGATGTTCGTGACCGGTCCCGACGTCGTCCGGACCGTCACCGGTGAGCAGGTCACGATGAACGAACTCGGCGGTGCCGACGTGCACGCGACCGTGTCCGGCGTCGCTCACTTCATCCACCAGGACGAGGAGGCGTGCTTCTCCGACGTCCGCTACGTCCTGTCCCTGCTGCCCGCCAACAATCACGAGGCCCCGCCGTACGACGAGGGACGCATCGACCCGCTCGACCGGTCGGTCGACGAACTGACCACGTTCGTGCCGGCCGACCCGAAGGTCCCGTACGACGTCACGGCGGTCGTGTCCGCACTCGTCGATGACGAGGACTACATCGAGGTCCACGAACACTGGGCCCGCAACGTCGTCTGTGCGCTCGGTCGCATCGGCGGCCACGTCGTGGGAATCGTGGCCAATCAGCCGATGGTGCTCGCCGGTGCCCTGGACATCTCCGCTTCGGAGAAGGCGGCGCGCTTCGTCACGATGTGCGACACCTTCGGCATACCGCTGGTGACGCTGGTCGACGTGCCAGGATTCCTGCCGGGTGTCGGCCAGGAACATGCCGGCATCATCCGGCACGGCGCCAAACTCCTCTATGCCTACTGCAATGCCACCGTGCCCCGCATCCAGGTCGTGATGCGCAAGGCGTACGGCGGCGCCTACATCGTCATGGACTCACGCTCGATCGGGTGCGACCTCTCGTATGCCTGGCCGATCAACGAGATCGCCGTGATGGGCGCGGAGGGTGCCGCGCGTGTCGTCTTCCGGCGGGACATCGCGGCCGCGCCCGATCCAGAGGCGGAGGAGGCCCGCTACATCGGGCGCTACCGCGACGAGCTGATGCACCCGTACTACGCGGCCGAGCGCGGACTCGTCGACGACGTGATCGATCCCGGCGAGACCCGCGCGGTGTTGTGCGAGGCGATCTCCACCCTGGTGCACAAGCAGGTCGACGTTCGACAGCGACGCCACGGCAACCACCCGGCGTGACGGTTCCGCCGGGCGGTGCGCAGTGGGTCAGCGCTGATAGGTGACGGTCAACGTCGCACGCGCCAGCTCACTGTCGAGGGTCGCGAAGCTGACGCCGGCTGCCGGGTCGTCGGCCGCCAGCTCGAGGTCGGCCTCGCTCAGCGCGTGCACCGCGAAGATGTAGCGGTGCTCGCGATCGCCGGGAGGCGGCGCCGCACCCATGTAACCGTCGGATCCACCGTCGTTGCGCAACTGGACCGCGCCGTCCGGCAGTGCGGCGCCACCGGCCGCACCCGCACCGGCCGCCAGTTCGGTGACGGTCGCCGGTATGTCGCCCGCGATCCAGTGCCAGAACCCGCTGACCGTCGGTGCATCCGGGTCGAAGCAGGTGACCACATAACTCTTGGTCTCCGCCGGTGCGCCCGACCAGGACAGGTGCGGACTGCGGTTCTGGCCACCGGCCCCGTCCGCGACGTTCTCCAGGGGCATCGCGGCGGCCTCGGTCAGGTCGTCACTGGTGACGGTGAAGTCGGCCGGTGCGGGGTGCAGGTCATAGGGATTCGGCGCAAGCGGCCGGTCGAGGTTCATGATGCGGACGCTAGCAGCGGCACTCGGCAGGCGTCATACGAATTCTCGCGACGTCACGGGACGTAAGCGCGCGTCATGCGGGCAACGGCCGTCAGCGTGAACGGACCGTCCGGCTCGCCCAACCGGTGGTGCAGGGCCGCACGGAGTCGGGCACGTTGCGGTGCGGGCTGCCGGACCGTGTAGGCGCCGGCCGGCCCGACACCGGCCAGCAAGGTGTTCCACAGCTGGTCGAAGCCGTCGTATGTCGAAGCCACTTCCACACTGGCCTCTTCGGCGTCACCGAGTCCGGACTCGAGGAAGAGCGCGGTGAGTTCACCCGGCGCGCCGAAGCGCAGCGTCTCCGACGGAGTCTCGGGGTCGACCGACGCCACGGCATCCCAGAACGAACGCAGGAGCTGCATTCCGTCCGAGGAGTCCCACACGGCCGCCGCCACGGTGCCCGTCGACCGCACGACCCGCCGCATCTCTGCGACCGCACGCATGGGGTCGGTGACGAAGTGGAAGACCAACTGCGCTGCGGCAGCATCGAATTCAGCGTCCGCGAATGGCAGGTCTTCAGCTGGTGCACGCCGCACATCCGCACCTGGACAGCGCTGCCCACAGGCGCTGACGAACTCGGGGGATGGATCGACAGCGGCCACCCGGTCGGCGCCGAGCCGGGCCGCCGCGACCGCGGTGAGCGCGCCCGGGCCGCACCCGACGTCCAGGAAGCGGGCGTCCGAGCGGGGTAGTGCGAAGTCGGCGAATCGGGGCGCCAGCAGGCTGGAGTATCTGCCCATGAAGTCGTCATACGAGGTGCCGCTCACGTGGAAGGCACTCGGAGCCCCGGGGTCACTCATCAGCAGGCACCTCCTCGGCGTCCGGCCGGTGCCGACGCGTCGTGAGTCGTGCCCGGATCCGGGTGGGCCCGTCGACCGGCTCGCGCATCAAAAGTACGCGCGGTGCATTTCGGTGGTCAACGGCCGGCCGGTGCGGTGCGTTGGCGGGCGGCCGTCAGGCATGCAAAAAGCGACCCAAGAACCTTGGGTCGCTTCACGTGGAGACTAGGGGGCTCGAACCCCTGACCCCCGCCTTGCAAAGGCGGTGCTCTACCAGCTGAGCTAAGTCCCCGGAGCTGAGGGCCGCCGGCGGGCGGCCGATCAGATCACTTGTTGGTGTCGGCCGGCTTGTCGGCGGCCTGCGCCCACAAGTCCTTGGAGTCGTTCTTCTGGGCGAGCTTCTGCTTGGCCACGACGGCCGCGCCGGCGAGACCGACCAGCAGGACGAGCTTCTTCAACATGTTTGCTCCGATCGACTGCGGGACGGCGGGTGGTGGGCCTAACAGGACTTGAACCTGTGACCTCTTCCTTATCAGGGAAGCGCTCTAACCGACTGAGCTATAGGCCCGTGCACCGTCCGGCGGCTGCAGCAGAATGCCGCAGGCGCCGGACGAGACTATCTCACCAATGCGGGCAGCACCAAAACGAGGGAGTATGGCGCCTGCCACGTGCGGCTACTCGTCGGACAGTGTCATCTGCACGCCGCCGACGAGCGAGGAGCAGATGTTGTAGAGGAACGCTCCGAGGGTGGCCAGTGCGGTCATCAGCAGCACGTCGACGACGGCGATGACGACCGACAGCGACACGACCCGACCGAAGCCGACGTAGTCCATGATGTCGAACGTCTTGCCGCTGGTCTCGAGCGTGCGCAGCAACTCGTTGACGTTGTCCCAGACGCCCATGCCCTGCAACACGATCCACAGCATCGCGATCATCACGACCATGGCGATGCCGATCGCCACGGACAGCAGGAAGGCGATCTTCATGACCGACCAGGGATCGACCCGGGACAGCGTCAGGCGCACCCGGCGCGGGGTGCTGCGGCCGCCGGGCCGTCGGCCCGGTGCGCCACCGGTCCGCGGAGCGGGGCGTCGCTGGCCGGACGAAACCGGCCGACCCTTCGCGCCGGCCGTGCCGCCCTTGGCACCGGCCCTGGGCGCCGGCCGTGGCGGTGTCGTGCGCTTCTTGCCGCCGGCGGCGGCGCCCGGAAGACGGACCGCACCACCGGCATCGGTCGCGGTCGTCCCGGCGCCCTTGTTGGCGTCGGATCCGTCAGTGCTCACTCATCGTCTCCCGGCTCGTCCGGAGTCTGGTCGTTTCCAGTCTGGTCGCTGTCGGCCGGCTGGCCCTCGACCGGCTGGTCGAGAACCGGGGCCTCGGCGTCCGTGTCGTCGGTCAGTGCGTCAGTCGACGACTCGCCCGACGGTACGCCATCATCCTGATCCTCTTCGACTTCGCGTTCGGCGTTCCGCGCAACCGCCACGATCGAGTCCTTCTTGTCCGGGGTCGCGAACTGCACGCCCTGGGTGGACCGGCCGGTGCGTCGTACCTCGATGACGGGGGAGCGGACGATCTTGCCCTTCTCCATCACCACGAGCACCTCGTCGGTCTCGTCGACCGTCAGCGCGCCCACCAGGTCGCCGCCACGATCGGAGATCGAGGCGACCTTCACGCCCAGCGTCGCCCGGCCCTTGACCGGGTAGTCCGAGGCGGCGGTGCGCTTGGCCAGGCCGTTCTCGAAGACGACGAAGACGTCCGGGTCGGTGCCCTCGGCGACGATGTTCATCGACAGCAGCTCGTCGCCGTCGCGGAACTTCATGCCGGTCACACCGGAGGTCGAGCGGCCCATCGGGCGCAGCGTGTCGTCGGTCGCGTGGAAGCGCACGGACTGACCCTTGCGGGAGACCAGCAGCACATCGTCGTCGGAGCTGGCCAGACCGGCTCCCACGAGTTCGTCACCGTCGCGCAGGTTGACCGCGATCAGACCGCCGCTGCGCGGCGAGTCGTAGTCGGTCAGCTTGGTCTTCTTCACCAGGCCGCGCTTCGTCGCCAGCAGCAGGTATGGCGCAGCGTCGTAGTCGCGCAACGCCATGACCTGGGCGATCTGCTCGTCCGGCTGGAAGGCCAGCAGGTTGGCGACGTGCTGCCCCTTGGCGTCCCGGCTGCCCTCCGGCAGCTCGTAGGCCTTGGCCCGGTAGACGCGACCGGCGTTGGTGAAGAACAGCAGCCACTGGTGCGTCGTGGTGGTGAAGAAGTGCGACACCACGTCGTCACCGCGCAGGTTGGCACCGCGCACGCCCTTGCCGCCGCGCCGCTGCGACCGGTATTCGCTGGTCTTGGTGCGCTTGGCGTAACCGCCACGGGTGATCGTGACGACGACGTCCTCCTCGGGGATCAGGTCCTCCATGGACATGTCCCCGTCGAACGGCACGATCTGGGTGCGGCGGTCGTCGCCATACCGCTCGACGATGCCGTTGAGCTCGTCGCCGACGATCTGCCGCTGCCGCTCCGGCTTGGCCAGGATGTCCCGGTAGTCCTCGATCTCGCGCTGCAACTTGTCGTGCTCGTCGACGATGTTCTGACGCTCGAGGGCGGCCAGTCGGCGCAACTGCAGGTTGAGGATCGCGGTCGCCTGGATCTCGTCGACGTCCAGCAACGACATCAGGCCGCCACGCGCCTCGTCCGCCGACGGGCTGCGCCGGATCAGCGCGATGACCTCGTCGAGCGCGTCGAGCGCCTTGAGGTAGCCGCGCAGGATGTGGATCTGTTCCTCGGCCCGGCGCAGCAGGTAGGTCGTCCGGCGCTGGATGACGTCGAGTTGGTGCTCGACCCAATAGCGGATGAATGCCGAGATCGGCAGCGTGCGCGGCACGCCGTCGACCAGCGCCAGCATGTTGGCGCCGAAGCTCTGCTGCAGCTGGGTGTGCTTGTAGAGGTTGTTCAGGACGACCTTGGCAACGGCGTCGCGCTTCAGCACGATCACCAGCCGCTGGCCGGTGCGACCGGACGTCTCGTCGCGCAGGTCGGCGATGCCCGCGATGCGGCCGTCCCGCACCAGGGTGGCGATCTTCTCCGCGAGGGCGTCCGGGTTGACCTGGTAGGGCAGCTCGGTGACGACCAGGCACTGCCGGCCCTGGATCTCCTCGACGTTGACGACCGCACGCATGACGATCGACCCGCGACCGGTGCGGTAGGCGTCCTCGATGCCCTTGCGACCCATGATCAGCGCGCCGGTCGGGAAGTCCGGGCCGGGGATGATCTCGAGCAGCTTCTCCAGCAGCTCCTCACGCGGGCACTCCGGGTGCTCCAGCAGCCACTGGGCACCCGCGGCGACCTCGCGCAGGTTGTGCGGCGGGATCTGCGTCGCCATACCGACCGCGATGCCGGAGGCGCCGTTGACCAGGAGGTTCGGGAAGCGCGCCGGCAGCACCGTCGGCTGCATGGTCTTGCCGTCGTAGTTCGGCTCGAAGTCGACGGTTTCCTTCTCGATGTCGCGCACCAGCTCCATGGCCAGCGGCGCCATCCGGCACTCGGTGTATCGGGGTGCGGCCGCACCGTCGTTGCCGGGCGAGCCGAAGTTGCCCTGCCCGTCGACCAGCGGATAACGCATCGACCACGGCTGCACGAGGCGGACCATCGCGTCGTAGATCGCGCTGTCGCCGTGCGGGTGGTACTGACCCATGACGTCACCGACGACCCGGCTGCACTTGTTGTAGCCGCGGTCCGGGCGGTAGCCGCCGTCGAACATCGCGTAGACGATGCGACGGTGCACCGGCTTCATGCCGTCGCGCACGTCCGGCAGCGCTCGGCTGACGATGACCGCCATCGCGTAGTCGATGTAGCTGCGCTGCATCTCCGTGTTGAGGTCGATCGGGTCGACGTTCGAACGCGGCCCGTCGCCGTCGGTGGGACCACCCGGAGGCGTCGTGTCGTCAGTCATGAATTTCCTTCATTCTCACTGCAGTTCAGAAGTCGAAGCGGGTTGAGTAGGGCGAGGTACGAGCCCGTATCGAAACCAGGATCTCGATACGCTCCTTCGTCGCTACTCGATCCGCAGGGGGATCAGATGTCGAGGAAACGAACATCCTTGGCGTTGCGCTGGATGAACCCACGCCGGCTCTCCACGTCCTCACCCATCAGCACCGCGAAGATCTCGTCGGCGGCGGCCGCGTCGTCCAGGGTCACCTGCAGCAGGGTCCGGTGGTCGGGATCCATGGTGGTCTCCCACAGCTCCTGGTAGTTCATCTCGCCGAGACCCTTGTACCGCTGGTAGGGGTTCTCCTTGGGCAGCCGGCCGCCGTTCTCCTGGCCGATCTTCAACAGCCCGTCGCGCTCCTTGTCGGAGAACGCGAACTCGTGGTCGCGGTTGCTCCACTTGATCCGGTAGAGCGGTGGCTGCGCGAGGTAGACGTAGCCGGCCTCGATCAGCGGACGCATGAAGCGGAACAGCAGGGTCAGCAGCAGCGTGCGGATGTGCATGCCGTCGACGTCGGCATCGGCCATCAGCACGATCTTGTGATAGCGCGCCTTCTCGATGTCGAACTCTTCACCGAAACCGGTGCCGAACGCCGAGATCAGCGACTGCACCTCGTTGTTGGCCAGCACCTTGTCGATGCGTGCCTTCTCGACATTCAGGATCTTGCCGCGGATCGGCAGGATCGCCTGGTTGAACGGGTTGCGTCCCTGGACCGCGGAGCCGCCGGCCGAGTCACCCTCGACGATGAACACCTCGGAGACGGTCGGGTCGTTGCTCTGGCAGTCCTTGAGCTTGCCGGGCATCGCCGCGGAGTCCAGCAGACCCTTGCGTCGGGTCGCCTCGCGCGCCTTGCGCGCCGCCATCCGGGCGGCCGCCGACTGGATCGACTTGCGGACGATCGCCTGGCCCTCGCGCGGGTGCTGGGCCAGCCAGTGCTCGAACTCGTCACGGACCGCGCTCTGCACGAATCCCTTGACCTCGGAGTTGCCGAGTTTGGTCTTGGTCTGGCCCTCGAACTGTGGCTCGCCGAGCTTGACCGACACGACGGCGGTCAGACCCTCGCGGATGTCGTCGCCGGTGAGGTTGTCGTCCTTCTCCTTGAGCAGCTTCTGGGTTCGCGCGAAGTTGTTGACCAGCGAGGTCATCGCGGTGCGGAAGCCCTCCTCGTGGGTGCCGCCCTCGTGCGTGTTGATCGCGTTGGCGTAGGTGTGCACCGACTCGCTGTATGCCGTGGTCCACTGCATCGCGATCTCGACCGACAGCAGACGGTCGGCGTCCTCGTGCTCGAAGGCGATGATGTCGTCGTGCACCGGCTCGCTGCGCTTGGAGGCGTTGAGGTGCTTGACGTAGTCGATGAGCCCGTCGTCATACCGGTAGGTGACGGTCTTGGCTTTGCCCGACGCGTCCTCGACCTCGTCCTGGGCGGTGGCGCCGGCGAGTGCCTCCTCCTCGGCACCCTCGTCGATCTGCTGGACCCGCTCGTCGGTCAGCGTGATCGCCAGGCCCTTGTTCAGGAAGGCGTACTGCTGGAAACGGGCCCGGATCGTCTCGAAGTCGTAGTCGACCGTGTCGAAGATCTCCGGGTCGGCCCAGAAGGTGATCGTGGTGCCGGTGTCGTCCTTGTCGGTCTCGCCGACGACCTCCAGCGCGCCCTGCGGCTCGCCGTGGTCGAACTCCATGTAGTGGATCTTGCCGTCCTGGCGGACCTCCGCGGTCAGCTTGGTCGACAGCGCGTTGACCACCGAGGACCCGACACCGTGCAGACCGCCGGACACCTTGTAGGCGCCGCCACCGAACTTGCCACCGGCGTGCAGCTGGGTGAGCACCAGCTCGACGGTGGAGACGCCATACGCCTTGTTGATCTCGACGGGTATGCCGCGGGCGTGGTCCTTGACGCGCACACCGCCGTCGGCGAGGAGGGTGACCTCGGCGTGATCGCCGTAGCCGGCCATCGCCTCGTCCACCGCGTTGTCGACGATCTCCCAGATCAGGTGATGCAGACCGCGTGAACCGGTCGACCCGATGTACATGCCGGGCCGCTTGCGGACCGCCTCCAGGCCCTCGAGCACCTGGATGTCGTCGGCACCGTATGTCGAACCGCCGTTGTCCTGCACTGCCGGCGGGGTCGCCGGGTTCTGCTCGTCAGGTGATTGCTGCGCAGCGGTGTCGGACACAGTGCTCCTCGAGGTGGTGCGGAGGTGACGCGGAGTGGACGTCGATGGGACGCCAATGGAAGCTGAGCCGGGCACACCTGCGGCCCGCCGGGAGGCGAGCCGCACACGTCACCATCAGGTGCTCAGAATCTGCCTCTTAGCATACCTTGTCCGGTCCGCAGAAACACTGTTGCCGTGCCGTGAACGGCAATGTGGCGGTCGAACCGACCGCATCGCGACTCCCTACACCTGACCCGGCCCGTCAGCGCGTCCACGACGCGTTGGTGACTCGTTCGCGCATCCGTCACTTGCTCAGGATGTAGATGACCGCTCCGGTCTCGGTGGTGCAGGTGACGTAGGAGCCCGACTGACAGCTGACCTTGTAATTGTCGTGCGTCGCCGGCGACTTGGCACGGAAGGACGCACTGCCGTCCTTGTGCTTCTTCGCGTTGTAGAGCGTCGAGACGACACCGGCGAAGCTGCAGGTCGTCTTCGGGCCGGTCCCGTAGGAGTCGGTCCCCGGGCAGGCCGACGCCGAGGAGGGCAGTTTCGAGGCCGGCTTCGACGAGCTCGAACTGCTCGCCGACGAGGACGGGCTGGAACTCGAACTCCGCGCCGAGGAGGACCCCGAGGACTGCGACGACTGCGGAGACGAGGTCTGGGTGACCGTCTGGGTCGGTGTGAAGGCGCCACCCGACATCTTGCCGCTGGAGTTGTTCAGGATGATCGCGATCACCACGGCGACGATGGCCAGCGAGGCGACGATCACTGCGACCGGTGCCCAGATGGCGCCGCGCCGCTGCGGCGGCTCCTCGTAGTAGGCCGCCGGCTGGTAGTAACCGGTCTGCTCCGCAGGGGCGTACTCGTCGTACTGCTGCGGCTGCGGCGGGCGCACGTACGGCGCGTGGCCGGTCGCCTGGGTGCGGTCCGCATCGGCCTCGGCCGGGTCGGCCCAGGCAGTGGTGTCCGGGTCCCGCGGCGAGGAGGTGGATCCGTTGCGGTCGCTGAAGAAATGGTCGAACTCGTCCCGGCCCCCGCTCGGGTCGCCCTGACCTGGTTGGTCATGACTCACGTTTGAACTGCTTCCTGCCGGTTGGGGTCGATGGCTGTGCAAAAACTCGCCCCACTGTACGTGGGCAGGGCGGGCTGCGGCCAAATGCTCACCGGGCGAAATCGATCACCCGTAGGTGTCACGTGGTCCGCGGCCGTCCCGGACGGTGCGCGGGCCCTTCTTCCAGCTCGGGGCGTTCGGACCGACGATCCGTAGCGACTGCACCACATCGGCACCGACGGCCTGCTCGAAGTTGCCGAGCAGGGTGGAGGTCAGCAAACGCAGCTGGGTGGTCCAGGCGGTCGAGTCGGCCCGCACCGTCAGTTCGCCGTCGGTGAACGAAACCGGCCGCGCGTGTGCCGCGACCGCCGCACCGACGATCTCGTCCCACCGGCCCATGACCGATCCCGCCGCGACGTCCACCTGCCAGCCGCGGTCGGACAGCAACCGGTCGAGCTGGTCTCCGATCATCGCCGGGTCACGGCCGTCGTCGCGCGCTCGTCGGGTGCCCAGGTCGCCCGCCTTGCGGGGCCGTCGTTGCGCCGGTGCTCCGGGTCGAAAACCCTTCTCCCGCGCCGAAACTCGCGCCCGCCGTATGGCGTCCCGCACGGCATCGATCGGGTCGATCTCGTCGGCCGGGTCCGGCAACGCGTCCGCAGGCTCGGGGTCCGGCGTCTCCGGGTCCGGTGTCTCGTCGCTCATCCGCGCTCCGGGTGGGACGACGCCGGAGGGCAGGCGACAGTTCGTGAGGAGGTCATGTCGGCTCGACCCGCCCGAGCGTGACGCTGAACTGCTTGCCGGTGAGTGAGTCCGGTACGTCGTCGTCGACCGCTGCGGTGATCAGTACCTGCTCGCAGTCGGCGACCATCAGCGCCAGCCGGCGCCGCCGTCCGGCGTCCAGCTCGGCGAAGACGTCGTCGAGCACCAGCACCGGATCGGTGCCCAGGTCGTGCCGCAGCAGCTGGAACGCGGCGATCCGCAGCGCCAGCGCGAACGACCAGGACTCGCCGTGGCTCGCGTAGCCCTTCGCCGGGAGAGTGCCCAGGCGCAGCACCATCTCGTCGCGGTGCGGACCGACCAGGGTCTGGCCGCGCTCGACCTCTGCGCGGTGCTGCTGCTCGAAGCTCTTGGCGAAGCCCGCCTCGAGGTCGGCCACGTCGGGGACCTCGCCGGCGGCGAGCTGGTCGGCCAGTTCGTCATACAGGGAGCTCTTGTAGGTGACCTTCGCGTCAGACTGGCCGGCGCTGACCTCGTCGTACGCCAGCCGCAGGTACGGCTGCAGGTCACGCAACAGTCGCAGTCGCGCGTAGACCAGGTTGGCACCCACGGCGGAGAGGTGACTGTCCCAGACCGGGAGGGTCGCGAGCGCTGCGGCCCGGTCCGGAGCGGTCCGGGCCGTCTTCAGCAGTGCATTGCGTTGCTTGAGGATCTTGTCGTAGTCCGCGCGTGCGCCGGCCCAGCGTGGTTGCCGCGCCACGAGCAGGTCGTCCAGGAAGCGTCGTCGTTCACTCGGGTCGCCCTTGACGAGCGCCAGGTCCTCGGGGGCGAAGAGCACCGTGCGCAGCGTGCCGAGGACGTCGCGCGGCCGGGTCACCGGCGATTTGCCGAGCCGGGCACGGTTGGCCTTGCCCGGGTTGATCTCCAACTCGATCTGTTTCTCGCGACCGTCGTGGACGACCGCGCCGCGCACGATGGCCTGGTCGGTGCCGGCCCGGACCAGCGGCGCGTCCTGCGCGACCCGGTGCGAGGACAAGGACGCCAGGTAGCCGATCGCTTCCACGACATTCGTCTTGCCCTGCCCGTTGAGACCGACGAATGTGCTGACTCCGTCGGTGAATTCGAGGTCGGCGGACTCGTAGGACCGGAAGTCCTTCAGAGTCAGATGCCGCACGAACACACGCCTGAGTCTAGGTGGGCAATCGCCACGCGAGACGACGACCGAGCGCATGCGGAACGGGGCCTGGATCAGTCAGCCGGACGACAAGTCCCCGGCGACCGGCCACGACAAGCCAAGCGCACGACAAGCGGACGCCCGCGGATACGACGACGACCAAACACGGGGGCGGGCTACCCGAGCTCGCTCGGTGTAGCCCGCCCCCGTGTTTGCGAGGAGTCGAAGCCAAAGGATTCAGTGGTCGGTGACGACGCCCTTCTCACCCTTCTTGGTGACGGCGTGCCCACCGAACTCGTTGCGCATGGCGGCGACGGCCTTCATGGCGGGGGACTCGGTGCCCTGGCGGGAGAAGAACCGCTGGAAGAGCGAAGCGGTGATGACCGGCATCGGGACGCCGTACTCGACGCCCTCCTGAACGGTCCACCGGCCCTCGCCGGAGTCGTTGACGAAGCCCTCGATCTGGGTGAGGCCGGGGTCCTTCTCGAGTGCATCGGCAGTCAGTTCCTGCAGCCAGGAGCGGACGACGGTGCCGCGGGTCCACGCCTTGAAGGCGGCGGGGACGTCCTTGACGATCTCCTTGGCCTCGAGCAGTTCGTAGCCCTCGGCGTAGGCCTGCATCATGCCGTACTCGATGCCGTTGTGGACCATCTTCACGTAGTGCCCGGCGCCGACGTCGCCGGCGTGCACGAAGCCCTCCTCGCGCGGGCCCTCGGGGCGCAGCGCGTCGAAGATCGGCATCAAGCGGTCGATGTTGGCCTTGCTGCCGCCGGCCATCAGGCCGTAGCCGTTGTCCTTGCCCCACACACCACCGGAGACGCCGCATTCGGCGAATTCGATGCCCTGCTCGGCGAGCTCGGCCTCGTGCTTGGCGTCATCGGTGAACTTGCTGTTGCCACCGTCGACGATCAGGTCGCCCTTGTCGAGCAGACCCTTCAACTCGTCGATGACCGACTGGGTCACCTTGCCCGCCGGCACCATCACCCACACGTTGCGGGGGGCGTCGAGCTTGCTGACCAGCTCTTTCAGGTCCTTGACATCGGAGATGTCCGGGTTGGTGTCGTAGCCGACGACGTCGTGACCTGCGGCTTTGAGGCGGTCGCGCATGTTGCCGCCCATCTTGCCCAGGCCGATCAAACCGAGTTG
The DNA here is from genome assembly GCF_055397625.1 of Flexivirga sp. G2. Classification (NCBI taxonomy): domain Bacteria; kingdom Bacillati; phylum Actinomycetota; class Actinomycetes; order Micrococcales; family Dermacoccaceae; genus Flexivirga; species Flexivirga sp. G2. The sequence goes on along the minus strand of NZ_AP039675.1, from coordinate 3,509 downwards.
CATGCCGCGCCTTTCGTTCGTGTATGTCGTGATTCGCTCTGACGCTACTCCGGATGCGTGGGGACGGTCGTCCCCCGGTCAGCTCGCGAAACGGACCGGCATCAGGACGTAGCGGTAGGACTCGTCGGCGTCACCGTCGGCCTCGGGCTGTCCCGACAACACGGCCGGGCTCTTGGGCTGGGTGAACGACATGCGAGCGAACTGGGTGCCGAGCGCGCCGAGTCCGTCGAGCAGGAACTGCGGGTTGAACGCGATCTCGATGGCTGGTCCGGTGAGTGTCGCCTCGACCGCCTCGGAGGCCTGCGCATCGTCGCCCTGGCCGGCCTCGATCGCGACCTGACCCTCCGAGAACCGAAGTCGCACAGGGGTATTGCGCTCTGCGACGAGCGATACACGCTTCACGGCCTCGGTCAGCGCGGCGGTCTCGATGACCGCGACGGAGTCGACGCTGGTGGGGAAGATCGAGGAGACCTTCGGGTATTCGCCGTCGAGCAGACGGGTGGTGGCGCGTCGCTGGCCGGCCTCGAATCCGACGAGCCCGTCGCCGCCGGCGGCCGAGCCGAGGGCGAGCTGGACGGAGCCGGAGGCACCGAGCGCCTTGGCGGTGTCCAGCAGGGTGCGGGCCGGGATGAGCGCGGTCTGCTCGGCGCTCGCGTCGGTGGGGTTCCAGCTGAGCTCGCGCAGGGCCAGGCGGTACCGGTCGGTGGCCAGCAGGCTCACCTTGTCGCCGTCGATCTGCAGGCGGACACCGGTCAGGATCGGCAGCGTGTCACTGCGGTCCGCGGCGATCGCCACCTGCGAGACGGCCTGGGTGAAGACGTCACCGGAGATCGCACCGGTGGGCTCGGGCGCGGTGGGCAGGGTCGGGTAGTCGGCGGTCGGCATCTGCTGCAACGAGAAGCGGCTGGACCCGCAGGTGAGCTCGACCTTGTGCTCGTCGGCGGTGATGGAGACCGGCTTGTTCGGCAGCGACCGGGATATCTCCGCGAGCAGCCGGCCCAGCACGAGCACCTGGCCGGGCTCGTCGACCTGGGCATCGACGGTGACCTTCGCGGACACCTCGTAGTCGAAGGCGCTCAGTGTGAGTCCGTCGGTGCTCGCATCGAGCAGCACACCGGCGAGGACTGGCACGGGCGGCCGGTTGGACAGGCCGCGCACGGCCCAGGTCACAGCTTCGGCCAGGACATCGCGATCGACGATGAGCTTCACGTACTAACCATCCTTGTTCTGGGAGCCCTGCGACACGGCGCGACGAGCGGCAGCGCAGCTGCGCGTCGTACGACGCATCGCACGTCCTCCTGTGCCGGTGTGCACAAAGACTCGAGGTGCTCGCCAAAGTATGACGGCACGTCATACCCGGCGAGGTGATGCGGGTGTTCGGCACGCCATTGATCGTCTCGCTGGCAGTGGACTGCAGCGACACCGGCGCGCGCAGGATGACCCTAGTCTCCCGCTGCCGTGAGCCGCCACCGTGGTTCGAGCTGGGATGCCACACGAGATCCCCAGTCGGCAATGGCGAAAACGCCATCTTTCTCCGGGAAGTAGTCGTAGTAACTGCTGTGGATTCTGTGGAGAACCGTCGTGAGTGGCGTCGTACGGCGGGTTCGGGATGTGGACGGACCTGGGCATGCGCCTGTGGATAACTATGGCCAACGGTGGACGGCGGAATCTGTCCACAGGTTGTGCGCAGTCGGGTGCTGCGGTCGACGGGCAGTTATGCACAGATTGCGGTGCTTCGCCCACTGGTCGATGTGGATGACGACAGTCACCACACCCGTCACATCCGACCGTCTGCCCACACCTTTATCCACAGGCTGTGGAGAATCGACCGTTGTGGGGTCGGCGTGCGACATGTCCCGAAGTGCTGCGTCGCACGATCAGCGAGCTGCCGTCACGGAATTGAGGGGCGACATACGAACACCGATTTCCACAGAAGCTGTGGAAATCGGTGTGGAAGGGGACGCGCCGACGGCGCTCAGGCGGTCGCGCGGCGGATCTGGGTGGTGAGTTCGCTGATCTGCTCGTAAAGGTGTGCTCGCTCACCCATCAGCTGCCGGATCTTGCGATCGGCGTGCATCACCGTGGTGTGGTCGCGGCCGCCGAACTGCTGGCCGATCTTCGGCAGGGACAGGTCGGTCAGCTCTCGACAGAGGTACATCGCGATCTGACGTGCGTTGACCAGCGTCCGCGATCGTGACGACCCACAGAGCTCCTCGACGGACAGGCCGAAGTACTTCGCGGTCTGCCGCATGATGGCGGTGGCGCTGATCTGCCCGGAACCGGTGCTGGGCATGAGGTCCTTCAGCACGCGGCCGGCGAGTTCCTCGGTGACGTGCTGGTTGGAGACCGACGCGTAGGCGGTCACCCGGATCAGCGCGCCCTCCAGTTCACGGATGTTGCTCGGCACCTTGCTGGCGATCAGGCTGAGCACCTGGTCGGGCATCTGCATCGAGTCGGCGACCGCCTTCTTGCGCAGAATGGCGATGCGGGTCTCGAGGTCCGGCGGCTTGACGTCGGTGGTCAGCCCCCATTCGAAGCGGGACCGCATCCGATCCTCGAGGCCGGAGAGCATCTTCGGCGGCTGATCGGAGGTCAGCACGATCTGCTTCTCGCTGTTGTGCAGCGCGTTGAACGTGTGGAAGAACTCCTCCTGCGTGCCGTCCTTGCCCTGCAGGAACTGCACATCGTCGATCAGCAGGACGTCGACGTTGTCCCGGTAGCGCTTCTGGAAGCTGGACGCCTTGTCGTCGCGGATCGAGTTGATGAAGTCGTTGGTGAACTCCTCGGAGTTCACGTAGCGGACCCGCATGTGCGGGTAGTAGTTGCGCACGTAGTTGCCGATGGCGTGCAACAGGTGGGTCTTGCCGAGGCCGCTGTCGCCATACACGAAGAGTGGGTTGTAGGACCGGGCCGGCGTCTCGGCGACCGCTTGCGCCGCGGCGCAAGCGAACCGGTTGCCGGCACCGATGACGAACGTGTCGAAGGTGTACTTCGGGTTGAGTCGAGCGTCCTGGATCGGCTCGGTCGTGACCGGCTGGCGGTTCCGCGCGGCCGCGCTGGTGAAGAGGTCCTCCTCCACGTCGGAAGGAGTCTCGGGCTCGGCCGGGCGGGGGGCGATGTCGGTGGTGTCGTCGTCCGTCGGCTGCAGACTCTCGTCGACCGTGACCGCGAGTCGGATGTCGGTGTTCAGCTGCTCGCCGAGCGCCCGGCAGATCGGGTCGCTCAGCGTGGTTTCGACGAAGACCTTCGTCTGCGGGAAGGGGACCGCCAACAGTGCCGTGTCTCCGACGAGTCCGGCGAGTCGGGCCAGTCGCAGGTACGCGCGGTCCCGCGCCGGGATGCCGGAGTCCTCGATGCCCAGCATCGCGCCGTGCCAAACGTGAGCGAGGTCGATGTCCGGATCGCTCACAACGCTGCGTCCTCCCTGACAGTGTGCAGTATGCAGATTCGGCGAGACATGGCCGCCGACGGACATGCTACGCCGTTCATCCACATAGTTATCCACAGGC